>NZ_CP182296.1:0-5075000 GCF_051048045.1 Pseudomonas sp. 18-147 | reverse complement strand
TCACCTCCTTAATCGAAGATCTCAGCTTCTTCATAAGCTCCCACACGAATTGCTTGATTCACTGGTTAGACGATTGGGTCTGTAGCTCAGTTGGTTAGAGCGCACCCCTGATAAGGGTGAGGTCGGCAGTTCGAATCTGCCCAGACCCACCAATTGTTGGTGTGCTGCGTGATCCGATACGGGGCCATAGCTCAGCTGGGAGAGCGCCTGCTTTGCACGCAGGAGGTCAGGAGTTCGATCCTCCTTGGCTCCACCATCTAAAACAATCGTCGAAAGCTCAGAAATGAATGTTCGTGGATGAACATTGATTTCTGGTCTTTGCACCAGAACTGTTCTTTAAAAATTCGGGTATGTGATAGAAGTAAGACTGAATGATCTCTTTCACTGGTGATCATTCAAGTCAAGGTAAAATTTGCGAGTTCAAGCGCGAATTTTCGGCGAATGTCGTCTTCACAGTATAACCAGATTGCTTGGGGTTATATGGTCAAGTGAAGAAGCGCATACGGTGGATGCCTTGGCAGTCAGAGGCGATGAAAGACGTGGTAGCCTGCGAAAAGCTTCGGGGAGTCGGCAAACAGACTTTGATCCGGAGATCTCTGAATGGGGGAACCCACCTAGGATAACCTAGGTATCTTGTACTGAATCCATAGGTGCAAGAGGCGAACCAGGGGAACTGAAACATCTAAGTACCCTGAGGAAAAGAAATCAACCGAGATTCCCTTAGTAGTGGCGAGCGAACGGGGATTAGCCCTTAAGCTTCATTGATTTTAGCGGAACGCTCTGGAAAGTGCGGCCATAGTGGGTGATAGCCCCGTACGCGAAAGGATCTTTGAAGTGAAATCGAGTAGGACGGAGCACGAGAAACTTTGTCTGAACATGGGGGGACCATCCTCCAAGGCTAAATACTACTGACTGACCGATAGTGAACCAGTACCGTGAGGGAAAGGCGAAAAGAACCCCGGAGAGGGGAGTGAAATAGAACCTGAAACCGTATGCGTACAAGCAGTGGGAGCCTACTTGTTAGGTGACTGCGTACCTTTTGTATAATGGGTCAGCGACTTATATTCAGTGGCAAGCTTAACCGTATAGGGTAGGCGTAGCGAAAGCGAGTCTTAATAGGGCGTTTAGTCGCTGGGTATAGACCCGAAACCGGGCGATCTATCCATGAGCAGGTTGAAGGTTAGGTAACACTGACTGGAGGACCGAACCCACTCCCGTTGAAAAGGTAGGGGATGACTTGTGGATCGGAGTGAAAGGCTAATCAAGCTCGGAGATAGCTGGTTCTCCTCGAAAGCTATTTAGGTAGCGCCTCATGTATCACTCTGGGGGGTAGAGCACTGTTTCGGCTAGGGGGTCATCCCGACTTACCAAACCGATGCAAACTCCGAATACCCAGAAGTGCCGAGCATGGGAGACACACGGCGGGTGCTAACGTCCGTCGTGAAAAGGGAAACAACCCAGACCGCCAGCTAAGGTCCCAAAGTTGTGGTTAAGTGGTAAACGATGTGGGAAGGCTTAGACAGCTAGGAGGTTGGCTTAGAAGCAGCCATCCTTTAAAGAAAGCGTAATAGCTCACTAGTCGAGTCGGCCTGCGCGGAAGATGTAACGGGGCTCAAACCACACACCGAAGCTGCGGGTGTCACGTAAGTGACGCGGTAGAGGAGCGTTCTGTAAGCCTGTGAAGGTGAGTTGAGAAGCTTGCTGGAGGTATCAGAAGTGCGAATGCTGACATGAGTAACGACAATGGGTGTGAAAAACACCCACGCCGAAAGACCAAGGGTTCCTGCGCAACGTTAATCGACGCAGGGTTAGTCGGTTCCTAAGGCGAGGCTGAAAAGCGTAGTCGATGGGAAACAGGTTAATATTCCTGTACTTCTGGTTACTGCGATGGAGGGACGGAGAAGGCTAGGCCAGCTTGGCGTTGGTTGTCCAAGTTTAAGGTGGTAGGCTGAAATCTTAGGTAAATCCGGGGTTTCAAGGCCGAGAGCTGATGACGAGTCGTCTTTTAGATGACGAAGTGGTTGATGCCATGCTTCCAAGAAAAGCTTCTAAGCTTCAGGTAACCAGGAACCGTACCCCAAACCGACACAGGTGGTCGGGTAGAGAATACCAAGGCGCTTGAGAGAACTCGGGTGAAGGAACTAGGCAAAATGGCACCGTAACTTCGGGAGAAGGTGCGCCGGCTAGGGTGAAGGATTTACTCCGTAAGCTCTGGCTGGTCGAAGATACCAGGCCGCTGCGACTGTTTATTAAAAACACAGCACTCTGCAAACACGAAAGTGGACGTATAGGGTGTGACGCCTGCCCGGTGCCGGAAGGTTAATTGATGGGGTTAGCGCAAGCGAAGCTCTTGATCGAAGCCCCGGTAAACGGCGGCCGTAACTATAACGGTCCTAAGGTAGCGAAATTCCTTGTCGGGTAAGTTCCGACCTGCACGAATGGCGTAACGATGGCGGCGCTGTCTCCACCCGAGACTCAGTGAAATTGAAATCGCTGTGAAGATGCAGTGTATCCGCGGCTAGACGGAAAGACCCCGTGAACCTTTACTGTAGCTTTGCACTGGACTTTGAGCCTGCTTGTGTAGGATAGGTGGGAGGCTTTGAAGCGTGGACGCCAGTTCGCGTGGAGCCATCCTTGAAATACCACCCTGGCATGCTTGAGGTTCTAACTCTGGTCCGTGATCCGGATCGAGGACAGTGTATGGTGGGCAGTTTGACTGGGGCGGTCTCCTCCTAAAGAGTAACGGAGGAGTACGAAGGTGCGCTCAGACCGGTCGGAAATCGGTCGCAGAGTATAAAGGCAAAAGCGCGCTTGACTGCGAGACAGACACGTCGAGCAGGTACGAAAGTAGGTCTTAGTGATCCGGTGGTTCTGTATGGAAGGGCCATCGCTCAACGGATAAAAGGTACTCCGGGGATAACAGGCTGATACCGCCCAAGAGTTCATATCGACGGCGGTGTTTGGCACCTCGATGTCGGCTCATCACATCCTGGGGCTGAAGCCGGTCCCAAGGGTATGGCTGTTCGCCATTTAAAGTGGTACGCGAGCTGGGTTTAGAACGTCGTGAGACAGTTCGGTCCCTATCTGCCGTGGACGTTTGAGATTTGAGAGGGGCTGCTCCTAGTACGAGAGGACCGGAGTGGACGAACCTCTGGTGTTCCGGTTGTCACGCCAGTGGCATTGCCGGGTAGCTATGTTCGGAAAAGATAACCGCTGAAAGCATCTAAGCGGGAAACTTGCCTCAAGATGAGATCTCACTGGGAACTTGATTCCCCTGAAGGGCCGTCGAAGACTACGACGTTGATAGGCTGGGTGTGTAAGCGTTGTGAGGCGTTGAGCTAACCAGTACTAATTGCCCGTGAGGCTTGACCATATAACACCCAAACAATCTGATGATTGTGTGTTGTAAGGTGAAGTCGACGAACCGAAAGTTCGCATGAACCGCAAAACACCTTGAAATCACATACCTGAATCCGGATAGACGTAAGCCCAAGCGAACGGATATCCAACCGAATTGCTTGACGATCATAGAGCGTTGGAACCACCTGATCCCTTCCCGAACTCAGAAGTGAAACGACGCATCGCCGATGGTAGTGTGGGGTCTCCCCATGTGAGAGTAGGTCATCGTCAAGCTCCTATCCCAAAACCCCTGGTCAGCGATGACCGGGGGTTTTGCTTTTGCGCGCGGAAAAAGGCGTGCTTCCTGTTCACCTTGCCGAACCCCTCCTGGCATGTCCTCTTTCGCGTCTAGCGTAGCGAGAGTCCGGGCGGATCCGCATGGCGCTGGCGCTCTTGCGTTCGCCGTACCTATCCCGATCCGCGAGTTAGAGCCTCGCTTCGAGGAGAAAGACAAAAGGTGGCTTCCGATGAAGGGAATCGCTTGATTTACTGTATGAATAAACAGTATCTTGAGCGCTCCCCCCTTCGTGGCCATCCCTGTTGGCCATCCCAAGGCAGCTCGTCTCTCGAGCTGCCTTTTTCTTTGTCTCAATGGAAATCCCGGCTGCGGACGTCCAGGCCGGTGAGTAGAGGACTCAGGTCATGCAGGCGCCCGGCGATGACGTGGCGCACCTCGCCGGAGGACTCCAGGATGCCCTCCACCTGCAGCAGCCGGGACTCGAGGAATGGCCGCCTCTGCCGTTCGGCAAGGTCGTGTCGGACCACCACGTTGACCATGCCGAACTCGTCTTCCAGGGTGATGAAGGTGATGCCGCTGGCGGTCTGTGGGCGCTGCCGGCCGACCACCAGGCCGGCGACCCGTATCGGTCGCCCATGTCCCAGTTTCGCCAGTTCGCGGGAGTCGCGGCAGCGGCGGGCCTTGAGCTGTCCACGCAAGAGTTTCAGCGGATGCGGGCCGAGGGTGGTGCCGAGGAGAGCGTAATCGCTCAGCAGTTCCTCGCCGCGCGAAGGCAGTGGCAGGCTGACCGTGCTCTCTTCGATGACGGTCCCTTCGGCGAACAGTGGCAATTGCGGCTCGACGCTGGCGACGGCCCAGCGCGCCTTGTGCCGGTGTCCGGCGAGACCGCGCAGGGCGCCGGCATCGGCCAGCAACTCCAGGGCCCGGGCGTCGAGCCTGGCGCGTCGGCCGAGATCGTGCACGTCGAGGAACGGCTGGGCCTCCCGGACCTGCTCGATACGCCTGGCATCCTCCTCGCGAAAGCCTCGGATCATCCGCAGGCCGAGGCGTATGGCCGGTTGCGCCTGCCCGAACGGCTCCAGGCTGCAATCCCAACCGCTGTGGCGGACATCCACCGGGCGTGTCTGCAGGGCGTGGCGGCGGGCGTCCTGGAGCAACTGGTCGGGGCTGTAGAAGCCCATCGGCCAACTGTTGATCAAGGCGCAGGCGAAGGCCGCCGGCTCGTGACGTTTCAGCCAACTGCTGGCGTAGGTGAGCAGGGCGAAGCTGGCGGCGTGGGATTCAGGGAAACCGTAGCTGCCGAAGCCTTTGATCTGCTCGAAGATGCGCGCTGCGAAGTCGGCCTCGTAGCCCTTGGCGAGCATGCCCCGGGTCAGCCGCTCGCGGTGGTGTTCCAGGCCGCCATGACGCTTCCAGGCGGCCATCGAACGACGCAGTTCGTCCGCCTCGCCCGGCGTGTAGTCGGCGGCGACGATCGCCAGTTCCATGACCTGTTCCTGGAACAACGGGACGCCCAGGGTACGTTCGAAGACCTTCTCCAGTTCGGCCGATGGATAGGCCACCGGCTCTTCACCGTTTCGCCGGCGCAGGTAAGGATGCACCATGTCGCCCTGGATCGGCCCCGGCCGGACGATGGCGACCTGGATCACCAGATCGTAGAACTTCTGCGGGCGCAGGCGTGGCAGCATGGCCATCTGTGCGCGCGATTCGATCTGGAACACACCGATGGTATCGGCGCGGCTGATCATTTCGTAGGTGGCCGGGTCTTCGCTCGGGATACTGGCGATGCTCAACCGCTTGCCGCCGCGCAGCGCGTGGATCAGGTCGAAGCTGCGGCGCAGGGCGCTGAGCATGCCCAGGGCGAGGACGTCGACCTTGAGCAGGCCGACCGCGTCGAGATCGTCCTTGTCCCACTGGATCACCGTGCGCTCGGCCATGCTGGCATTCTCCACCGGGACCAGGGTGTCCAATGGCTGTTCGGAGATGACGAAGCCGCCGGGGTGCTGCGAGAGGTGGCGCGGAAAACCGATCAACTCGTCGGTCAGGGCCAGCACCCGGCGCAGGACCGGACTCTGCGGATCGAAGCCGGCCTCTTCCAGGCGTTCGGCGCTGGGGGCCTGGTCGCTCCAGCGGCCGCAGCAGTTGGCCAGGACGTCGACCTGCTCGGGCGGCAGACCCAGGGCCTTGGCTACGTCGCGCACCGCGCCGGCGCCGTGGTAGGTGCTGACCACCGCGGTCAGCGCCGCGCGCTGGCGTCCGTAGCGTGTGAAAACGTACTGGATGACCTCCTCGCGGCGCTCGTGTTCGAAATCCACGTCGATGTCCGGTGGTTCGTTGCGCTCGCGGGAAAGGAAGCGCTCGAACAGCAGGTTGGTCCGGTCCGGGTCCAACTCGGTGATGCCGAGGGCGAAGCACACTGCCGAGTTGGCCGCCGAGCCGCGGCCCTGGCAAAGGATTTTCCGGCCCCGGGCGAAGGCGACGATGTCCTGCACGGTGAGGAAATAGCTTTCATAGCCCAGTTCGGCGATCAGCTCGAGTTCTCTCCCGATCTGCTTGCGGACCTTGGCGCTCGCGCCGTTCGGCCAGCGCCTGGCGATGCCCTGTTCGGTGAGATGGCGGAGCCATGACGCCGGGTCGTGTCCGGCCGGTACCAATTCGCGTGGGTACTGGTATTTCAGCTGTTCCAGATCGAACCGGCAGCGTTCGGCGATCTTCAGGGTTTCCGCCAGCAGGGCTTGCGGGTAGATCCCCTGCAGGGCCTCCAGGGTACGCAGGTGGCGTTCCCCGTTGGGGAAGAGATAGGCGCCGGCCTCGCTGACCGGAAGATGGTTGCGGATCGCTGTCATGCAGTCCTGCAGGGCTCGCCTGCCGCGGGCGTGCATGTGGACGTCGCCGCAGGCCACGGGCGGTAGCCGGAGATGCGAGGCGAGCGCGAGCAGTTTGTCCAGGCGGGCATCGTCATCGGCGCCGCGATGCAACTCGACGCCCAGCCAAAGGCGCTGGGGGAAGCGTTCGCGGAGCCAGGCAGCCTGCTCGTCCCCATGGTCGTTCGGCAACCAGATCGCCAACAGGCCGGCGAGCGGCTGTTGCAGATCTTCGCGCAGCAGCCGGTAGTGGCCCTTGTCGGCTTGTCGCCGGCCGCGGGTGATGAGGCGACAGAGGTTCTGGTAGCCCTCCAGGTCCTCCGCCAGGAGGACCAGCTTGGGCCCCTGTTCGAGGCGGATTTCGCTGCCGACGATCAGTTGTACCTGATGCTCCCGCGCCGCCTGCCAGGCCCGCACGATACCGGCCAGGCTGCATTCGTCGGTGATCGCCAGGGCCCGATAGCCCAGGCGTGCTGCACGGGCGAAGAGTTCCGCGGCGCTGGAGGCGCCGCGCTGGAAACTGAAGTTGGACAGGCAATGCAGTTCGGCGTAGGCGCTCATGCGAACCAGCCATGCAGCCACAGCGGCCCTTCGCTGCCGACCTCGCGATAGACCCAGGCACGTTGTCCGCTGCGGGTTTCCACCAGGTAATAGTCGCGGCGGATGTCTTCGCCATCCCACCAGCCCGACTCGATCCGCTCCGGGCCGGCCAGCACGGTGGGCAAGGCCTCGCCGAGGGGGCGTGGCTCCGCCAGCAGCCAGCCGGGTCGGAGGCCGCAGGCTGCCGGCGATTGCGCCCTGTCGCAGCTGTGCGGCCGCCAGCTTCGCTCCGGACGGTGTTCGGCGACGGCGCTCAGGCCCTGTACCGCCTCGTCGCCCAGCCGCGCGCGCAGGCGTTCCCGCAACTGTTCCCAGCCGAGATACTGCTGTGGGCGCTCGTCGAACAGTTCGCGGTGCTGCGGCGTGAAAGGAGGCAGCTCGCGGGCCTCCAGGCGCACGGCATGCACGGGGGCGGGCAGTTGCAGCTGTTCGAGACGGCCGCGGGTCAGTTCGAAGAGCATGGCCGCCTCGCGTTCGGCGCTGAGCAGGCCGACCGTGACCTGGCTGTCGGCGCGCCCGTGATGCTCCAGATGCAGGGTGAAGCGCTGCACGCCGCTGTCGCGTCCGGCGAGAAAGGCGGCGAGATCGGCGCTCAGCCGTCGCAGGGGGAAGAGCAGGGCCTGGTGCGATTCCACGTCGAAATTGAGTTCGATGCGCAGGTCGAAGGTGTCCGGCGGCCGGTAGTGCTCCAGCGCCAGTGGGCTGCGGCCGCAGAGGCGGTCGATGTGCAACAGCAGTTCGGCCGGGAAGCGACGGGCCAGGGCGGCGCGCGGCAACTCGAGGACCTGGCGCAGATAGCGCAGTCCCATGCGTCCGAGGGCGACAGCCAGCTCCCGCGAGAGTCCCAGGCGGTCCAGCGGAAGGGCGGACAACTGGCGTTGCAGCGCTGTCTCGTCCTCGATGGCCAGGCCGTCGTGGCTGTTCGCCAGGACCCTCGCCGCCACCGGGTTCGGCGCCAGGCACAGGCGATGGCGGAAGCCCAGCGCCGTGAGTTCCTTGCGCAAGCGGGCCTCGAAGCGTGGCCAGGGGCCGAACAGGGCAAGGCTGGACTGCACTTCCAGCAGCAGCGCACGCGGATAGTGCAGGCTGACCTGCGAGCTGAAACCGTAGGCCCAGGCGGCGAGGAAGGCCTGCCAGCGCTCCACGGCGGCGAGGTCGTATTCCGCCGTGGCGAAGTCCCGGCTCAGGGCCTGGGCGGCGATCAGCGATTGACCGGGCTTCAGGCCGAGCGCGCGTGCCGCTGGGTTGACCGCCTGCAACTGCCGGCGCTGCGCTGGGCCGCCGAGCAGCGCCAGCGGTGCGTCGGGATTGCTCCGTTGACGCAGCGCGCTGTCCATGGCCAGTTGCGGCAGGAGAATGCAAGCCCAGAGCATGGCCGCCTCATTGCCAGGCGCTGGCCGGCAGGGCGGTCGCCGGCGCGAGGCCGCCCCGGCACTTGAGGATGCGCAGGCGTGGGGGGCGGGTTTCGATGCACAGGCGTAGCGCTGCCGGCGAAGGGTTGACCGCTTCGCGCAGGGGGCGATAGGCGAAACCCAGGGCCTGACCGCTTTCGGCGGCGACCTGGAGGCGGCGCAGGGCGCGGTCGTCGGCCTGCTGCGGCCAGCACAGCACTGCGGCGCAACTGCCCGAGCGCAGGCACTGTTCGGCAGCCCACAAGGCGTCGCGTCCGCTGGCCTGCAACAGGACCAGGTGGCGCAGGTCGACCGCGGCGGCCAGCCAGGCCTGCGGATAAGGTACGTAGGGGGCGCCGACCAGGACGACACGACGTTGCGCCTGGGTCAGGCGAGCGAGGGTCGGCATCAGTAGTTGCAGTTCGCCGACACCGTCGCGGGCATGGAGGATTTCGCTCAGGGCATGCTCCGGCCAACCGCCGCCGGGCAGCAGTGCGTCCAGGCGCGCATGCCCGGTGGGCAGGGAAGAGCCGGCCGGTACGGCGGACTGGCCTTTCCAGATCCTACGCGCGTCGAGCAGCGCACTCAGCGCTATGCCATTGCCTCGTCCGGCGACGGCTGCGGGTGGGGTGATGTCGGCTACGGATGAAAGGGAGGCCAAGGAAATAACTCGAATGCTGTATGTAAATACAGTATTTGCTGTAGTCCTTTTCTGGTCAATGGCAGTCGGTCGGCATCCTTTCATGTGACACTGAGATTCAATAACGAATATAATTGAGAATCGTTATTGATCCTGGGCGCGCTATGTCAGCCCAGTGCGTTCCGTCCCTCGAAAGGAATTCCCCTATGGATACCCTGGCCCCTGAATCCACTCGGCAAAATCTGCGTTCGCAACGCCTCAACCTGCTGACCAACGAGCCGCACCAGCGCCTGGAGAGCTTGGTGAAGAGCAAGGAACCCTTCGCCAGCCGGGACAATTTCGCCCGCTTCGTCGCCGCCCAGTACCTCTTCCAGCATGACCTGGAGCCGCTTTATCGCAACGAAGCGCTGGCCCGCCTGTTCCCCGGCCTGGCTTCCCGCGCCCGCGACGACGCCGCTCGTGCAGACCTGGCGGACCTCGGCCATCCGGTGCCGGAGGGCGACCAGAGCGTGCGCGAGGCCGACCTGAGCCTGGCCGAGGCACTGGGCTGGCTGTTCGTTTCCGAAGGTTCGAAGCTGGGCGCTGCGTTCCTGTTCAAGAAAGCCGCCGCGCTCGAACTCGACGAGAACTTCGGCGCCCGCCATCTGGCCGAACCGGAAGGCGGCCGCGCGCAAGGCTGGAAGAGCTTCGTGGCGATCCTCGACGGCATCGAGCTGAACGAGGAAGAAGAGCGCCTGGCCGCCAAGGGCGCCAGCGATGCCTTCAATCGTTTCGGCGACCTGCTGGAGCGTACCTTCGCCTGAGGGGCGTTCCTTGTCCTTTGATCGGCGGCCAACCTCGCCGACGACGATTGCCCCGGCCTGGTTGCCGGGGTTTTCTGTCTTGCGCCGCCGGCCAGGAGCGCGGACCTGCGGAGACCCTTAGCGAGGCGGCCGCTGCGCTTCCACTGAGTTGCCGAACGAGGTGCCCAGGCGAATGCGCGTCGCCGATTGGTTGTACAGGCCGAGCTGGTTTGGCGGACGCCGGACGATGGCGGCGGAATCCAGCTCCTGTTCGCGGCGGGCCCTGGCCGCGCTGTCAGGATCGGTCATCTGCTGGCTCAGGCATTCATAGGACAAAGCCTGGTAGCCGTTGACCTCGGTGTTGATGCAGTTCGCCGGCGGCGTCGGCTCGTCGGCCAGGGTGGCGTTCATGGCCAGGCCCAGGATCAGGGCCGGCAGAACCTGCGATGAACGGTGCATGGCGATTCTCCCGCGCTGGGATGGTGGTTTCCCGCTTATACGGCAATCGGTGAAAACATGTCACCGCAGGTACCGTCACACCACAGTCACACAGTGCCATCAGGATGTCCCTCCTGGGTGATGGCCATCTGGCCTGAACCGGGTAGTTCGGACTGGAATCCGTTGATGTCGATCCTCGGGGTGGCAAGGTCGTGCGCAGTGTCGTTGCTCGGTCTCGGCATGCTGCTGCCGGCGTCCGGCGCCGTGCCGGGCGATGGCGGCAGGCCGCCGTTGCGCCTGGCGGTGCACGCGTTCGATATTCCTCCGCAGAGCCTGGCATCGGCGCTGGTGACCTACAGCGGGGTGACGGGAATGGCGGTTCTGGTGGATGGCGAGCTGGCTCGTGGACGGCGCTCGGCCCGCTTGCAGGGGCGCTTCACCGCCAGCGACGCCCTGACCCGACTGCTCGGCGGAACCGGCCTGATGGCGCGCTACACCAGCCAGGAAGCGTTCACCCTGCTGCCGGCGCAGGCCGTCAGGAACGCTGCGCCGCTGCCGGCAGAGATGCCGAAGGTCGAGCAGCCGCTGGATCGCCGCTACGCGGGAGCGGTCCAGGCGGCGCTGGAAGAACAGTTGTGCCGCTCGCCGCGCACTCGTCCGGGTACCTATCGCGCGGTGCTGCAACTCTGGATCGGTCGCTTCGGCGAGGTTCGCCACAGTCGCCTGCTCGGCTCGACCGGCGACCCGCAGCGGGACAGCGCCCTGGTGGAAAGCCTGCGCGGCGTGCGGGTGATGCAGGCGACGCCCGCTACGCTGGCCCAGCCGCTGACCATCCTGTTGCTGCCGAAGACGACGGGCAAGGCCATGGAATGCAAGCTGACGGAGGGAGTGGGAGGGTCATGAGCGATTCGCGGCAAAGCGCGATGGTGAAGCTGTTCCTCGCCTCCTACGACGACTTCAAGGCGCGCCTGAAACGGCGCCTGGGCTCCGAGGACCTGGCGTGCGACGTGCTGCACGAAACCTACCTGAGAGTCGACCGGCTGGATGATGCCCTGGAGGTCAAGAAGCCCCAGGCCTACCTGTTCCGTATTGCCCTGAACATTGCCGCCGACCGCCGCGAGGGCGACGCCCGCCTGCTCACCGGGGAGGAGGTGGCGGAGCTGTTGCAGGTGGCCGACGAAGGCCTCGACCCGGAGCGCATCGTCGGCGGTCACGCCGAGATCCGTCGCCTGCTGGAGGCGCTTTGCGAACTGCCGGCGCGGCGTCGGCAGATTCTCATCGCCTCGCGCCTGGAAGAGACGCCGCATGCGGAAATCTCCCGTCGCTTCGGCATTTCCACCCGCACCGTGGAGAAGGAACTCAAGGCCGCCCTGTGGTTCTGCGCGGAGCGCCTGGAAAGAAAAGTCATCCAGAGGTTCGGTCCCGGGGCCGGAAAACCGTCATAAGCATAAGCAGGTGGAAAACCGCCGCCATATCCATCCCATGAGCCATTCCGGTGTCCGTACAGCACAGTCATGACAGCCTCAGACTCCGCCGCCGATGAAACCGGCGACCTTCGCCACGAAGCGCACGCCTGGGTGATCAGCCTGACCTCCGGACGCGTCACCCAGGGCGACGCGCGGGCCTTCCGCCAGTGGTGTGCGCGCAGCCCGCAACACCTGCGAGCGTTCGTCGAGGCGCGCGATCTCTGGCAGGCACTCGGCAGTGCCGCCGCTCTGCCGCTGGAGCCGCCGGCCGTGGCGCAGATCGCGCCGAGGCGTTTCGGTCGTCGCTGGTTCGTCGGCGGTGCGCTGGCCGCCTCGGTGGCGTTGTTCGTCTTGCGCCCGTCGCTGCTCGACCATGGCCTGGGCGGCGCCGACTATGTCACGGCGGTCGGCGAGCAACGCCAGGTGCAGGTGAGCGGCGAGACGCGGATCGAGATGAACACCCGCACCCGCCTGAACGTGCGGCGCAATCAAGAGCAGCAGGAAACCATCGAACTGCTCGGCGGCGAGGCCGAGATCATCGCCAGCCACCCGCCGCAGAGCAGCCTGCGGGTGATGGCCGGGAGCGCCTGGCTGAGCGCCAGCCGGGCCCGCTTCAACGTGCGCAGCAGCGGTGACGTCTGCGTGGTGACCTGCCTGGAGGGCAGCGTGCGGCTCGAACACCTCGGCCAGCGCCTGGACCTCCAGGCCGGCCAGCAGCTGACCTTCGACGAGCGACGCAACGGTCCGCCGGTGCCTTTCGACGTTGCCGAGGTGATGGCCTGGCGCGAGCGCATGCTGGTGTTCAACGACGTACCGTTGGCCACGGTGATCGACGAAATCAACCGCTACCGTCCCGGCATGCTCCTGCTGCTGGACAAGGCCCTTGGCCGACGCCGGGTCCAGGCCCGTTTCAGCCTCGATCAACTGGCCGACGTGGCGACCCTGATCCGCGATGCCTATGGCATCGAGGTCACCCGCCTGCCGGGCGGGGTGGTGCTGCTCGGCTGAGCCACCGCTTCATTGCAGGGCCACCACCCGTCGATAGCGCTCCACGCCGTTGCGGGTGACCCGCGACAGGCTGATCTCCAGTCCGCTGGCGCGGACTTTGCTGCGTGCCGGCAGGCGCGTCCAGCCCTTTCCCGGCACCCAGGCACGGATCTCGAACCGACTCACGTCGTCCAGCACAGCCACCCGCTCCGCCAGCGGCGGCAACGGCAGGCGGTCGCCGCTGGGCGAGGCGGCGCGGTAGAGGATCTTGCCCTGTCGCCACCAGCGCACGCGCTGCAGCGGCGCGCCTGGCTCGGTACTGGCGCGGACGATGTCCAGGCGCAATGGGATCTCGCTCAGGCGCTTCAGTGCGAGTCCGGGCGGCAGGCTGTCGCTGGCCCGGATCGGCTCGTCGCCGCTGGGCAGGCCGGTCTCCTCCCGGATGGCGCTGTGCAGGGCGATGTCGCGCTCCAGTTGGTTCAGCGCGCGCAGTAGCGCGGCGCCCTGCTCGGTGCTGTCCTCCAGGTGCGCGCTGGCCCGGGCGATGCTGTCCAGGCCGCGCCAGGCCATCAGGCTGACGATGGCCATGAGCATGATCGCGACCATCACCTCGATCAGGGTGAAGCCGGCTTGCCGGCGCCGCGTCGTCGCGCGTTCAGCGTACCCGGACATGGCCGTTCGCCTCGCGCAGCACGGTGACGCTGTGTTGGCCGTCGGAGAGCGTTATCCGCAACGGCGCGCCGATCCATTCGGCGTCCAGCAACACCGGTCGCGGCGGGCGCACGCTGACCCGCAGAGGCGCGGCCTGCCAGTCGCGCGCGCGCAATTCGGTGTCGGCGGCGAAGGCGTCGGTCTTGCCGCGATAGGCCTGCGGGCTGAAGCGATAGCCCTTGGCGCTGGGCTGCCAGAGGATCGGCGTACCGCGTACCCGCGCTTCGCCCTGGGCTATTTCCAGCAACCGCGCCAGGCGCGCGGCATCCTGGCGCAGCAGGCCCGTCGGGTCGGGGCGGGCGCTCAGGCTGATGGCCGCCGTGGCGATGCCGACGATTACCAGCACCACCATCAGTTCGATCAGGGTGAAACCGCCTTGCCGGGGTCGCCTCACCGGATGCCGCTCCGCGAAGAGAGAGGTTTCCAGAGTGCCCGACGAAGATGATCGGCTTGTGAAACATAACGGAGAGAATTCCGCGCTAGGCTGGTGCCGGGGCGCCGTTCGTGGCGCCCGTCGCCCATACGCCAGGAGAGCCCCGCCATGCCGGCCATGCCCCGTATCGATCCGCCCCGCCTGGTCCAGTTTGCCGCCGTGCTGGCGATCCTCGCCGGCCTGCTGTTCTGGGGCTATCTGTTGCTGGCGCCGATTCCCGGCGTGGTCCAGGCCGAGGTCGCCGACGTTCCGCCGCCCAGCGGCGAGGACGCCGCTCAACGCTGGTTCGCGGCGCCTTCCGGTGAGGTCGAGGTGCAACTGGCGGGATTGATCAGCGGTGGTCCCGCGGCGATCGCCATCCTCTCGGTGAACGGCGCGCCGGCCCAGGCCTATCGCGAGGGCGAGGTCCTGGCGCGTGCGGCGAAGGTGCGGCGGATCGAGGCCGACGCGGTGCTCATCGAGCAGAACGGCGAGGTTCGCCGGGTGGCCATGCAGCGGCTCGCCGAACCGCCGCCGCTGGCTACCCTCAAGCGCGGTTGAGATCACCGGGAGCGGCTCAGCAGGGTGTTCAGGCGCGCCAGCGGCACCGCCTGTTCGCGCTGCGTGCGCACACGGATTTCCACCCACAGTAGCGCGGGGTCGTCGGTGGCCTCGACGCGTTGTTCGCAGTACAACCGCAGGCGGCCCTGGGAGCATTCGAAATCGCTGTTTCCCGGAGCCGCGCCGACGCCCAGGCGTAGCTCGGCGAGCCGGCTCTCCGCTGCCAGCAGGGCCAGCGACTTGTCGCGCAACAGACCGTTGCCGTCGGTCATCAGGCCCACCGCGCGGATCGCTGCGGCCAGGGCGATGGCGACGATGGCCAGCGCGACCAGCACTTCGATCAGGGTGAAACCGCGGGAAGACAGGCGCGTGGACATCGCGGAAAGGTCGGCGAAAGGGGACTTCCAGGCTAGCCGGGAAATCTGACCGATCCCTGACAAAAGCTCGGGAGGGCGCCCCCGCGAGCCATCCCCGGCGCCTGCCGGAAAGCCCGGCTCCAGGGCCTTGCGGGCGCCTCCGGAAGAGCGGCGCACCCGAGGATTTTCAATATCGTTGACATATCTTCCTGAAACAATCCGCGGCGAATCGAACCATGCCGAGGAGTGTCGAGATGGATGTCGTGCAGTTCAGCTCCAGCCCGAAAGGACATCGGGGACAGCGGGGCTTCACCCTGATCGAGATCATGGTGGTGGTGGTGATCCTCGGCATCCTCGCCGCGATGGTGGTACCCAAGGTGCTCGACCGTCCCGACCAGGCCCGTGCCACCGCGGCGCGCCAGGACATCTCCGGGCTGATGCAGGCGCTCAAGCTCTACCGCCTCGACCAGGGCCGCTATCCGAGCCAGGCGCAGGGCTTGAAGGTGCTCGCGGAGCGTCCTGCCGATGCCTCGGCGAGCAACTGGCGCTCGTACCTGGAGCGCCTGCCCAACGACCCCTGGGGCAAGCCCTACCAGTACCTGAATCCCGGCGTGAACGGCGAGATCGACGTGTTCTCCCTCGGCGCCGACGGGCAGCCGGGCGGCGAGGGCATCAACGCCGACATCGGCTCCTGGCAGCTCTGAGCGCGCCATGAACGGTCATCGCCAGCGCGGCATGGCGATCATCAGCGCGCTGCTGATCGTCACCGTGGTTGCGGTCATAGCCGCCGGCCTGATCGCCCGCCAGAGCGCATTCATCCGCGCCCTGGAAAGCGAGCAGCTACGCATCCAGGCCGGCTGGATGCTGCGCGGCGGCCTGGAATGGAGCCGCCAGTTGCTGCTCGAGGACAGCCGCCGCGACCCGCTGACCCGCCTCGACCAGCGCTGGGCGCAACCGATGCGTGGCTTGCGTCTGAGCAGCGCCGAATTGCCGTTCAACGGCCAACTGGAAGACGAGCAGGGCAAGTTCAACCTGCGCAACCTGTTGGTCGACCAGCGCCCCGATCTCCAGGAGCGAGCGAACTTCGAACGCCTCGCCGGTCTGCTCGGCGTGCGCCCGAAGGAGACGCGGCTGATCGTCGAGCGGGTACTCGATTCCTATGCACGGCTGCCCGCCGAAGCGCCGCCGGCCGAGACGCAACCCGCAGGCTTCGACAGCGGCCGCGAGACTTCGCCGGGCGCCGTGTTGCGTGCGCTTCCGGCGCGCATGCCGGCGCTCAGGCGTCTCGACGACCTGGCCCGGCTGGGCATTCCGCCGGCGACCCTGGAACGCCTGCGGCCCTACGTCACCATCCTGCCCGAAACCACCTGGATCAACGGCAACACCGCGCGCGCCGAAGTGCTCGCCGCCTGTGTCCCCGGCCTCGGGCTGGACCAGGCGCGGCGGGTGCTCGGCGAGCGCGACCGGGGCCGCTGGTTCCTCAATCGCGGCGACTTCGTCAACCGCCTGAACATGCCGCAATTGCAGGCGCAGTCGGTGAAGGTCGGGATCACCAGCGACTGGTTCCTGCTCACCGCCTATGCTCGGCGCGACCGGCAAGAGGTGCGCCTGCAAGCCCTGGTGCAGCGCAAGGCCGGTGAAAGCACGGCGGTCAACTGGGTGAGGGTGGGCTCATGAAAGCCACCTGGCGTTGCCTGCTGCCGCCGCTGAGCGAGTTCGCCGAGGCGGCGCCGCTGCATTGCCTGCGCCTGGATGCGCGCGGCGCGGTGCAGGAACGAATCGAGGCCTCGCTCGCGGAACTGGCGCGGCGACGCCAGGGGTTGCCGGTGGCGCTGTTCCTGCATCCGCGCGATTGCCGCCTGGTCAGTCTCGAACTGCCGGCGCTGCCTGCGGCGAAGCTCGCCGCCGCGGTGAACTGCGCGGCCGAGGCGCTGGTCCTCGGCGATCCGGCGCAGCTACGCCTGGCCCACGGCCCGCGCGGCGCCGACGGGCGCCTGACCTTGGGGTGGTTGGAGGCGTCGGCGCTGGCCTCGCTGGAGCAGGCCGTGCAGCGGCTGCGGCTCGACGTGCGGGAGGTGCAGGCCGCGCCGTTCCTCCTGCCGTTGCGCGATGACGGTTGGGTGGCCGGCGAGTGGGACGGCCATCTGCTGTTGCGCCGCTCGCTGAGCGACGCTGCGGTCCATCCCTTGCCGGAGCAGGGCCTCGCTGAGGTCCCGCAGGAGTTGCGACTGTTCTGGCTGGGCGAGCGACCGGCGTGGCGCTCCGCAGCCCTGGAGCGGGCCGAGGCGCTGGACGAAGCGCTGCGCTGGAGCGGGCCTGCCAGTCCGTGGGGATTGGCGCTGAAAGCGCCGGCGACGAGCGCCGGCAACGGCACCTGGAAGATGCCCCTGATCTGCGCTGCCCTGGCCTTGCTGGTGTGGGTCGCCGGTCTGAACCTGTACGCCGGGCAACTGGCCGGGCAGGGCCAGTCCTTGCAACGGCAGAGCAGTCAACGCGTGCAGCAGGCCTTCCCGGAACTGCCGGTGGTGCTCGATCCGCTGCGCCAGGCTCGCGAGCGACGCGACGCCTATCTGGCCGGCAAGGCCGATGGCGATGCCGTACCGGGGCTGGCCGCGCTGCTGCATGGCGCCGGCGAGGCGATGCCGTTCCTCGCCGGGCGCCTGCAACGACTGGACTACCACGCCGGCGAACTGGACCTGGAGCTGCTGCCGGGACCGCCAGGCGGCGATGCCGCTGCCTGGCAGGGCGAGTTGGGCAAGCACGGGTTGCAGGCCGATGCCTCCGACAAGGGCTGGCAGGTGCGCGCCATGGAAGCGCCGCCAGCGCCGGCCGCTGGCGCGGCAGACAGTGGCACTGCCGAGGCGGCTGCCGATGAAGATGAATAAGCGCCTGGCGGGCCTACTGAATACCCCGGCGCAGCGCTGGAGTCCCCTGCTGCTGCGGCTGCAGGCCTACTGGCGGCAACTGGCGCCGCGCGAGCGCAAGATTCTCGCCGGCGGTGGCCTGGCGCTATGCCTGGCGCTGACCTGGCAAGTGTTCATCGATCCGCCGCTGGCGCGGATCGAGCATTGGCAAGCCGAGCTGCCGCGCCTGCGTGCGCAGGCCGCGGCGGTGGACGGCGTGTTGCGCGAGGTCGAGGCGTTGCGCGGTCCGACCCTGAGCGGTACGGCGGACGCCGAGGCGATCCGTCGCAGCCTGCGCGATCAGGGACTCGACGGTTTCCAACTGGACGCCCCGCAACCGGGCCAATGGCAACTGGACTTCGCCAGCGTGTCCGGCGAGGCCTTGCTGCGCTGGCTGGCGCGCAGCCCGGCGGCGTTGCGCCTGAGCGTCAGCGAGGCGCAGGTGACGCGTCTTGACGCTCCTTCCGAGGAGCGCTCTGGCTCTTCGAGCGAGCCGTCCGGCGGGCTGGTGTCCGCCTCGATCCATTTGCAGTCGTCTTCCGCTCCCAAGGATTCCCCATGAGGCAATCAGCTTTCCACCATGCCCGGCGTCGTTGGCCTGTACTGGGCGTGGCGCTGGGCGCGCTGCTGGTCGCGGCGTGTAGCGAGACGCCGAAGGTCCCCGGCGTGCCCCCGGCCGACGAGGAAGTCGGCCGGCCGCTGAGCAGTGTCCGCTCCGGTGCGCCGTTGCGCAGCGCCGACGTCCGCGAGCGGCCCCAGGCCGAGCAGGCCCGCCGCGCGCTGAGTGCCGGACGCGGCGTGGCGCGCTCCGGTGGCGTGGCTCCGGTCTCAGCGACAGCGGCCGAACTCGGCGAGCAGCCGGTCAGCCTGAATTTCGTCGATACCGAGGTGGAAGCGGTGGTGCGCGCGCTGTCGCGCGCCACCGGCCGGCAGTTCCTGGTCGACCCGCGGGTGAAGGGCAAGCTGACCCTGGTTTCCGAAGGCCAGGTGCCGGCGCGCACCGCCTACCGCATGCTCACCAGCGCCCTGCGCATGCAGGGCTTCAGCGTGGTCGACGTCGACGGGGTCAGCCAGGTGGTGCCGGAGGCCGACGCCAAGCTGCTCGGCGGGCCGGTCTACGGCGCCGACCGGCCGGCGGCCAACGGCATGGTCACGCGGACCTTCCGCCTGCGCTACGAGAACGCGGTGAACCTGATCCCGGTACTGCGCCCGATCGTCGCGCAGAACAACCCGATCAATGCCTATCCGGGGAACAACACCGTGGTGGTCACCGACTACGCGGAAAACCTCGACCGGGTCGCCGGGATCATCGCCAGCATCGACACCCCCAGCGCCAGCGACACCGACGTGGTACCGATCCAGAACGGCATCGCGGTGGACATCGCCAGCACCGTCTCCGAACTGCTCGACAGCCAGGGCAGCGGCGGCGCCGAGCAGGGCCAGAAGACCGTGGTGCTCGCCGACCCACGCTCCAACAGCATCGTGATCCGCTCGCCGAGCCCAGAGCGCACGCAATTGGCGCGCGACCTGATCGGCAAGCTGGACAGCGTGCAAAGCAATCCCGGCAACCTCCATGTGGTCTACTTGCGCAACGCCCAGGCGACCCGCCTGGCCCAGGCCCTGCGCGGGCTGATCACCGGCGACAGCGGCGGCGAGGGCAACGAGGGCGACCAGCAGCGCGCGCGCCTGAGCGGCGGCGGCATGCTCGGTGGCGGCAATAGCGGTACTGGTAGCCAGGGCCTGGGGAGCAGCGGCAATACCACGGGCAGCGGTTCCAGCGGGTTGGGCGGCAGCAACCGCAGCGGCGGCGCCTATGGTGCGATGGGCAGCGGCCAGGGCGGCGCCGGACCCGGTGCGATGGGCGAGGAGAACTCGGCGTTCTCCGCCGGCGGGGTCACCGTACAGGCCGACGCCACCACCAACACCCTGCTGATTTCCGCACCCGAGCCGTTGTACCGCAACCTCCGCGAAGTCATCGACCTGCTCGACCAGCGCCGCGCCCAGGTGGTGATCGAAAGCCTGATCGTCGAGGTCAGCGAAGACGACTCCAGCGAGTTCGGCATCCAGTGGCAGGCCGGCAACCTCGGCGGCAACGGCGTGTTCGGCGGGGTCAACTTCGGCCAGTCGGCGCTGAACACGGCCGGCAAGAACACCATCGACGTGTTGCCCAAGGGGCTCAACATCGGCCTGGTGGATGGCACCGTGGACATCCCCGGGATCGGCAAGATCCTCGACCTCAAGGTGCTCGCCCGGGCGCTGAAGAGCCGCGGCGGCACCAACGTCCTGTCGACCCCGAACCTGCTGACCCTGGACAACGAGTCGGCGAGCATCATGGTCGGCCAGACCATACCCTTCGTCAGCGGCCAGTACGTCACCGACGGCGGCGGTACCAGCAACAACCCGTTCCAGACCATCCAGCGCGAGGACGTCGGCCTGAAGCTGAACATCCGTCCGCAGATCTCCGAGGGAGGAACGGTCAAGCTCGACGTCTACCAGGAGGTCAGCAGCGTCGACGAGCGCGCCAGCACCGCCGCCGGGGTGGTCACCAACAAGCGCGCGATCGATACCAGCATCCTCCTCGACGACGGCCAGATCATGGTCCTCGGCGGCCTGTTGCAGGACAACGTGCAGGACAACACCGACGGCGTTCCCGGACTCTCCAGCCTCCCCGGCGTCGGCTCGCTGTTCCGCTACCAGAAGCGCTCGCGGACCAAGACCAACCTGATGGTCTTCCTGCGTCCCTACATCGTCCGCGACGCCGCCGCCGGCCGCAGCATCACCCTCAACCGCTACGACTTCATCCGCCGCGCCCAGCAGCGCGTGCAGCCGCGCCACGACTGGAGCGTCGGCGACATGCAGGCTCCGGTGCTGCCGCCGGCGCAGCAGGGCATCCCGCAGGCCGCCTACGACTTGCGCCCGAGCCCGCGGCCGCTGCGCGCGGTACCGTTGGGCGAGGCGGCGCCGCTATGAGCCTGCTGCCCTACGCCTGGGCCAAGGCGCAGCGCGCCTTGCTGCGGCCGGGCGAGCATGGCGCGACCCTGCTGGTCAGCCCGCGCACGCCCGGCTGGGCGATCAGCGAGGTGCGCCAGCGGCATGCGCTGGCCAGCCTGGAGAGCGTCCGCGACGACGAACTCGACACCCTGCTGGCCAGCGCCTACTCCGATACCGGCAGCGCCGCGGCGGTGGTCGGCGCGGCGGAGAGCGAGGTCGACCTCGACCGCCTGATGGACGATATCCCCGAGGTCACCGACCTGCTCGACACCCAGGATGGCGCGCCAGTGATCCGCATGATCAACGCGCTGCTGACCCAGGCCGCGCGCGACGAGGCCAGCGACATCCACATCGAGCCCTTCGAGACCCATTCGGTGGTGCGCTACCGCGTCGACGGCGCCCTGCGCGACGTGGTCGCGCCGCGCAAGGCGCTGCACGCGGCGCTGGTGTCGCGGATCAAGATCATGGCGCAGCTGGATATCGCCGAGAAACGCCTGCCCCAGGACGGCCGCATCGCCTTGCGGGTAGCCGGGCGGCCGATCGACATTCGCGTCTCCACCGTGCCCACCGGCCACGGCGAACGGGTGGTGATGCGCCTGCTCGACAAGCAGGCCGGACGCCTGAGGCTGGAGACCCTGGGCATGGCTCCCGGCGTGCTGGCGCCGCTGGACAACCTGATCCGCCAGCCGCACGGCATCGTGCTGGTCACCGGGCCCACCGGCAGCGGCAAGACCACCACCCTCTACGCCGCCCTGGCGCGGCTCGATGCCAGCACCAGCAACATCCTCACCGTCGAGGACCCGGTGGAGTACGACCTGCCGGGGATCAGCCAGATCCAGGTCAACGCGCGCATCGACATGACCTTCGCCGTAGCCCTGCGGGCGATCCTCCGGCAGGACCCGGACATCATCATGATCGGCGAGATCCGCGACCTGGAGACCGCGCAGATCGCCGTGCAGGCTTCGCTCACCGGGCACCTGGTGCTGGCCACGCTGCACACCAACGACGCGGTGTCGGCAGTGACGCGGCTGGTGGACATGGGGGTCGAGCCGTTCCTGCTCGCCTCGTCGATGCTTGGCGTACTCGCCCAGCGCCTGGTGCGGCGCCTGTGCACGCATTGCCGGGTCGAAGAGGACGGCGGCTGGCGCGCGGTCGGCTGCCCGGCTTGCAACCAGACCGGCTACAGCGGGCGCACCGGCATCCACGAACTGTTCGTGATCGACGACGAGATCCGCCGCCTGGTCCACCAGGGCCGCGCCGAGCAGGATCTCCGCGAAGCCGCCCGCGCGGCCGGCATGCGCAGCATGCGCGAGGACGGCGAGCGCTGGATCGCCAGCGGCTCCACCACCCTGGAGGAAATCCTCCGCGTGACCCGGGACGCCTGATGCAGACCTTCCGTTACGAAGCCGCCGACGCCCAGGGCCGGATCGAGACCGGCACCCTGGAGGCGGACAGCCAGCGTGGCGCCCTCGGCCAACTGCGCGCCCGCGGCCTGACCCCGCTGGAGGTCCGCGAGCAGGCTGGCGGCGGGACCGGGCAAGGGGCGGGCGCGCTGTTCGCCCCGCGCCTGTCCGACGGCGACCTGGCCTGGGCCACCCGCCAGCTGGCCAGCCTGCTGGCCGCCAGCCTGCCGCTGGAGGCGGCGCTGAGCGCCACCCTCGACCAGGCCGAGCGCAAGCACATCGCCCAGACCCTGAGCGCCGTGCGCAGCGACGTACGCGGCGGCATGCGCCTGGCCGACGCCCTTGCCGCACGGCCGCGGGACTTCCCGGAAATCTACCGGGCGCTGGTGGCTGCGGGCGAGGAGTCCGGCGACCTGGCCCAGGTGATGGAGCGCCTGGCCGACTACATCGAGGAACGCAACGCCCTGCGCGGCAAGATCCTCACCGCGTTCATCTACCCGGCGGTGGTCGGCGTGGTCTCCATCGGCATCGTCATTTTCCTCCTCGGCTACGTGGTGCCGCAGGTGGTCAGCGCCTTCTCCCAGGCGCGCCAGGACCTGCCGGCGCTGACCCGGGCGATGCTCCAGGCCAGCGACTTCGTGCGCGCCTGGGGCTGGCTCTGCGCCGGCGCCATCGGTAGCGCTTACTGGGGCTGGCGCTTGTACCTGCGCGACCCGCAGGCGCGGCTCGGCTGGCACCGGCGAGTGCTGCGCCTGCCTCTGCTCGGTCGTTTCGTGCTCGGGGTGAATACCGCGCGCTTCGCCTCCACCCTGGCGATCCTCGGCAGCGCTGGCGTACCGCTGCTGCGCGCGCTCGATGCGGCGCGCCAGACGTTGGCCAACGACTGCCTCGCGCAGGCGGTGGAGGAGGCCACCGCGCAGGTTCGCGAAGGTGTCTCGCTGGCCTCGGCGCTGCGCACGCGGCAGGTGTTCCCGCCGATCCTCACCCACCTGATCGCCAGCGGCGAGAAGACCGGTGCGCTGCCGCCGATGCTCGACCGCGCAGCGCAGACCCTGTCGCGCGACATCGAGCGCCGCGCCATGGGCATGACCGCGTTGCTCGAGCCGCTGATGATCGTGGTCATGGGCGGGGTGGTGCTGACCATCGTGATGGCGGTGCTGATGCCGATCATCGAGATGAACCAACTGGTCCAGTAGTCCGTGCCTGAACAAGCCTTTCCCGTGCTGGGCGATTAACCGCTCGCGGCTATCCGCCGTGGGGATGGGGCGTCTCAGCAATCTTCCGAAGAGAGGTATCGGCGGATAACGCCGCTGGCGTAATCCGCCCTACGGGTGGGCTTGTGCAAGCCGGCCTTCCTCTCGCTGTCATCAACCCGTGTGGCCCCTCGCCAGGGCTCGGGTGCATGTTTCAGCGAGGTTGCCCCGAGGGCGCGCCATGGCCGTCGCGGGCCGGCCGCCGGGAGGCGCTCGCGGAACCTCGCAGGTCCCGCGAAAAGGCCCGGCGCAGAGCCTGCGAACACCCGAGGAAAGGCTGCGAAAACAATTCGATGCTCCCGAGATTTTTTCCCCGATCTGTCACCGGAACTTGCGAGTTTTATCCCCAGCGGCCCCTTCGACCGGCTAGGGATGCAAAGCCCGGCAAGCACGGCGCCGCCTCATGCAAGACGACTTCCTCAACGTACCAACACCACGATGAAAGGAGATTCTTCATGTTCAAGCGCTCTCTGATCGCTGCCTCGCTGAGCGTGGCCGCCCTCGTATCCGCCCAAGCCATGGCCGACATCAACGGCGGTGGCGCCACCCTGCCGCAACAGCTGTACCAGGAGCCCGGCGTCCTGACCGCCGGCTTTGCCGCCTACATCGGCGTAGGCAGTGGCAACGGCAAGGCGGCCTTCCTGAACAACGACTACACCAAGTTCGTCGCCGGCACCACCAACAAGAACGTGCACTGGGCCGGCAGCGACTCCAAGTTGAACCCGAGCGGCGAAACCACCCCCTATCTGAGCGCCCATGGCTCCGCCTGGGGACCGCTGATCCAAGTGCCGTCGGTAGCTACTTCGGTCGCTCTGCCGTTCAACAAGTCAGGTAGCAACGCCGTCAACTTCGCAGACGTGAACACCCTTTGCGGTGTCTTCTCCGGCCGTCTGACCGATTGGAGCCAGATTCCCGGATCGGGCCGTAGCGGCGCCATCACAGTGGTCTACCGTTCCGAGAGCAGCGGCACTACCGAACTGTTCACCCGCTTCCTCAACGCCTCTTGCTCCAGCGCCCTCGAAGGTGGCACCTTCGCCATCACCACCAGCTTCGGTAACAGCTTCTCCGGCGGCCTGCCGGCTGGCGCCATATCGGCCCAGGGCAGCCAGGCCGTGATGAATACGCTCAACGCCGCCGAAGGCCGCATCACCTATATGAGCCCGGACTTCGCCGCGCCGACGCTGGCCGGCCTCGACGACGCCACCAAGGTCGCCCAGGTGCGCGGCGTATCGCCGGCTCCGGCCAACGTCTCGGCAGCCATCGGTGCCGTTACCCCGCCGACCACCGCACAGCGTTCAGACCCGAACAACTGGGTGCCGGTCTTCGCCGCCACTGCCAGTGCGACCGATCCGAGCGTCCGTCCTTATCCGACCACCGGCTATCCGATCCTCGGCTTCACCAACCTGATCTTCAGCCAGTGCTACGCCGACGCTACCCAGACCCAGCAGGTGCGCGACTTCTTCACCCGTCACTACGGCGCCAGCGTCAACAACGACACCGCGATCACCAACCATCGCTTCGTGCCGCTGCCGGCTTCCTGGAAGCTTGCCGTACGCCAGTCGTTCCTGACCTCCACCAACAACCTGTACATCGGCCATTCCAACGTCTGCAACGGTATCGGCCGTCCGCTCTAAGACGCTCCAGTCCACGGGCGATAGCGGAGACCGGCGGTGCGCAAGCACTGCCGGTTTCTTTTTTCCGGCGCTTAGCCGCTTTCCATGAACTTTCCGTGACAAGACTTCGGCCCGCCCGGTTGCGGGCTGTCTTTCTATCAGGAATGCGCGTTGGCAAGCCGACGCGTCGAGTTGAACACGCCCAAGGAATCTCGCGTCATGCCGTCTCGTCCGTTCGTGCCGTCGTCCCCCGTCACCGTTTCGCTCGATGGCGGCTTGCCGCGGCTGAAACCGCTGGCGCAGATCATCGCCTTGCTCATGGTTGCAGGTGGCGCCCAGGCTTCCCAGCCGTTCAGCGCCGCCTGGTTCGCCGCCAAGGGCGCCCAGCAGAGCGCCGGGGCGGCGCGTCCGAGTGCGCAGTTGCCGGGCATGACGCCACCGCCGCTGGCCCAGCAGCAGAAGGTCAACCAGCAGTTGCAGCGTTCGCTGCAAAACCTCAACAACACCGTGGCGGCCATCGCCGCGCAGCAGGCCGCCCAGGCGGCGGGACGCCAGGCCGCGCTGGCGGCGCCGACGGACATCCCGGACGGCCTGGGCGAGGGCGGCCTGAAAGTAGACGCTTCCCTGCCTTTCGAGCAGGCCTGGCAGAACGCCAAGGCGCCAGTGCAGTCGCAGGCCGACGGGCGTACCACGGTGACGGTCGAGCAAACCGCGGATCGGGCGATCCTCAACTGGGAAACCTTCAACATCGGCCGGCAGACCACCCTGCAGTTCGACCAGCAGAGCAACTGGGCGGTGCTCAACCGGGTCAACGACCCGAGCGCCCGGCCGAGCCAGATCCAGGGCCAGATCAAGGCCGACGGTACGGTGATGGTGGCCAACCGCAACGGTGTGGTGTTCAGCGGCAGCAGCCAGGTCAACGTACGCAACCTGGCCGTCGCCGCCGCAGCCATCAGCGACAGCCAGTTCCGCGAACGCGGCCTGTATTTCGACGCCAACGGCAGCCAGCCGAGCTTCACCGACGCCGCCGGCGCGGTACGGGTGGAGCAGGGCGCCTTGCTGCAGACCGCCAATCCGGCCAGCTCCACCGCGGCGGGCGGCTACGTGCTGTTGCTCGGCAGCGAGGTGGAGAACGCCGGGCAGATCGTCACGCCCAAGGGCCAGACCACCCTGGCGGCGGGCGACAGCTTCTACATTCGCCGTGGCGTCGGCACCGATGGCAACCTGCGCTCCACCACCCGCGGCAATGAAGTGGCCACCTCCCTGGCCGCTGACAGCGCCGCCGGCCGGGTGGTCAACCAGGGTCTGATCCAGGCGGCCACCGGCGACATCACCCTGACCGGGCGCCAGGTCCGCCAGGAGGGCGTCGCTCTGTCCAGTAGCTCAACCGACGTGCGCGGCACCATCCACCTGCTCAACTCGGCCAGCGACGCCAGGGGCAGCGTGGTCCTGGGCGAGGGCAGCACCACCGCGGTGCTGGTCGACGCCAGCGGCGCCGGCGCCCTCGACAGCCAGCGCGATGCCGCCCAGCAGGCGCTGGATGGCACCACGCCGACCAACAACGTGATCGGTCGTTTCGACAACCTCAGCCGGGTCGCCGATCGCAGCGAGCAGTCGCGGGTTGAGATCGTCAGCGGCGGTAGCGTGGATTTCCAGGGCGGCTCGCTGACCCTGGCCAGCGGCGGCCAGGTGGCGGTCAGCGCGGCGGGCCGGAGCCTGCTGCGCGACGGCGCGCAGGTGGACGTCGCCGGCGCCGTCGGGGTGAAGGTGGCGATGGAAAGTAACAACATCCAGATCAATGTCCAGGGCAACGAGCAGCGCGACGCGCCGGTCAACCGCGACGGCGGCGGACTGGCCAGCAATGATGTCTGGGTCGATGCCCGCGAACTGGTCCTGGTTCCGGCCGGCACCAACGGCTACGCCACCGATCGCTGGTATACCGCCGGCGGCCTGCTGGAACTGGGTGGCTACCTTGGCACGCGCAACCATTCGGCCGGCGAGTGGATGGCCCAGGGCGGCACCCTGACCTTCACCGGCGGCGAACTGGTGAGCCAGCCCGGCTCGACGGTCAACCTCTCCGGCGGGTCCCTCGATGTGCAGGGCGGCCTGATCCGGCAGACCTGGCTCAAGGGCAGCGACGGACGTCTCTACGAAATCTCCCGCGCCCCCGGCGACCTGCTCTACGAGGGCATCTACCGCGGCTATGAGGACAGCAGCCCGCGCTGGGGGCAGACGCGCTATTTCTACAATCCGCTGATCGCCCCGCAGAGCCGTTACGAGAGCGGCTACATGGTCGGCCGCGATGCTGGCCGCCTGGTGGTCGGCACCGCTTCGGCGGTGCTCGAGGGCGACCTGCTCGGCAAGGTATTCCAGGGCGAGCGCCAGGTGCGCGCGCCGCAGTCGGGCGCGGATGGCTACCAGCAGGCGCAGAACGCAGTGGCGCGCGGCGCCGAGCTGATCGTGGGCAGCTATACCCCGCGCTACGAAAGTGCCAGCGGCAACGTGCTGTACAACCTTGCGCCGACCCTGCAGCAGGTGCGCCTGGCCGATGGCGGCGAGCCGCTGGCGGCGAACCTGGACCTGGATACCGCGCTGGCCGACGAACAGCGGGGCGTCCTCCTGCTCGACAGCGAACGGCTGTCGGGTTTCGAGTTGGGGGCGCTGCGCGTGGCCGCCCGTGAGCGGATCGCGGTGGACAATGCCCTGCAGGTCAGCGATGGCGGCGAGATCGTCCTGTACGCGCCCGAGGTCGAGGTGAACGCCGACCTCACGGCGCGCGCCGGCAGTTTGCGCCTGGGCAACGTGCTGGAGCAGGTGGAGGTAGCCCGTGGCGAGCGGATCGATACCTATCTCACCCCCGCCGCCGGCCAGCGTGCCGCCCTGACCCTGGGCGATGGCGTGACGCTGGATGCGCGTGGCCTCTGGAGCAACCAGGCGCAGGGCGGCGTGGATGCCGATCGAGCTCATCTCGACGGCGGGCGGATTTCCCTGCGTAGCAGCGGCGACCTGTCGCTGGGCGATGGCAGCCGGATCGACGTGTCGTCCGGGGCCGCGCTGCTCGCCGATGGCAAACAGGTGGGCGGCAAGGGCGGCGACCTGACGCTGTCGGCCAATACCGGCTCGGCGGCAGGTGACGGCCGCCTGCAACTGGGCGGCGAACTGGCCGGCCATGGCGTCGCCGGCGCCGGCACCCTGAGCGTCCAGGCGCCGCGGGTGAGCATTGGCGCGGCGGCGCAGGACGGCACCCTGGCGTTGGCCGCCGGGTTCTTCGACAAGGGCTTCGCCAGTTACCAGGTGATCGGCGAGCAGGGACTGGAAGTGGCGGAAGGCGCACAGGTGAAGGTGCTGCGTCCGCTGTACCGTTTCCGCGACGACGCCGTCAGCGTCGCCAGCGGCGCCGACCCGCTGCTCGCGCTGGAGCCTTGGCTGACGCCGCTATACGAGGAGCGGCCGGCCGACGGTGAACTGCGCCAGCGTCCCGGCGCCAGCCTGTTCCTGCAGGCCGGCAGCCGCCAGAGTGGTGCCGGGCAGGTGGCCGACAGCGTCCTCGACGTCGGTGGTGGCAGCCTGCTGGAGGTCGATCCCGGCCAGCGCATCGAGCTGCGCAGCGTCGGCCAGTTGAGCGTCGATGGTCGCCTGAACGCCTGGGGCGGCTCGATCGAACTGGGCAGCGTGGCGTTGCCCGATCCGGTGCGCGACCAGGTCGAGAGCGTCGGCCACCAGCGCGCCATCCGCGTTGGCGAGCAGGGTGTGCTCGATGTCGCCGCACGCGCTGCGACCGCGCTGGACTTCCAGGGGCGGCGCTACGGCCAGGTGGCCGATGGTGGCAGCATCGTCATCGGCGGCACGGTCGAACATGCCAGCGGCAAGGCCGATGCCGCCGAACTGTTCATCGACCTGCGCCCGGGAAGCCTGCTGGATGCCTCCGGCACCCAGGCGCTTCTGGACGTGCCCGGAGTCGGCCAGACCCGCGTCAGCAGCGCCGGCGGCAGCATCTCCCTGGCGTCGGCCAACGGCTTGTACCTGGATGGTGACCTGCGCGCCTTCGCCGGCGGGGAAGGTGCCGCCGCCGGCAGCCTGACGCTGGCGCTGGCCACGCCGAACTACCTGACCAGCCTGGCGACCGACCAGGTATTGCGCCCGCGCGAGCTGATCGTCGGCCAGCAGCGCGAAGCCGCCGGGGAAGGGCGAAACTATGCCTATGGCCATGGCCGCCTGGCGGCGAGCCAGGTACAGGATGGCGGGTTCGGTGACCTGACCCTGTTCAGCGGCGGCCTGCTGAGTTTCGCCGGCGATCTGGAGCTGTCCCTGGCGCAACGTTTGCGCCTCTACAGCGGGGCATTGGGGCTTGGCGAAGGCGCCGCCGGCGATAGCCGGGTCAGGTTGTCGGCACCGTCGCTGCTGTTGGCGGGAGCGTTCGTCAACGAAGCGGCGGAGAACAACGAAACCCAGCCGCTGTCGACCGGCCTGTTCGAGGTTTCCAGGCAACCTAGCGAGGCGCTCTTCGAAGCCAGAGCGCAGGTGCTGGATATACGCGACAGCCTGGTCTTCGGCTCGCACGGTAGTTTCCGTGACGCCAGTGGCGGGACGCAGATGATCGACCGACGTGGCTTCGACCGGGTCGAGCTGTCCAGCACGGGCGACATGCGTTTGCTGGCGGGGAACGCGACGCCCGTAGAGCGCATCAACACCCAGGTGCTCAGTGGCGGCGATCTGCTCATCCGTGCTGCGCAGCTCTATCCGGGCACCGGGGCGGGCGCGCGTATTCTCGCCGGCTACGGCTACCAGGCCGATGGCGCCGCTGCGGCGTTCGACCCGGCGCGCAGCTTGCGTATCGAGCGCAGCGACGCGACGACGCCAGAGCAGCCCCTGGCGGTCTTCGGTCGCTTGTCGCTGGGGGCGGCGAGCGTCGTTCAAGGCGGCGTCGTGCGCGCTCCGTTGGGCTATCTGGAAATCGGCCAGAACGCCGACAAGGTCGAGTTGTTGTCTGGCAGCCTGACCTCGGTCAGCGGCGCCGGCCTGACCTTGCCCTACGGCGGCACGGTAGACGGCCAGGTCTGGCGCTATGCCGGGGAGGAAATCTCCCTGACCGGCGTCGGCGGTAGCTTCAACGAGAGGGGGATAATGGATACCGGGGTCGACCTGGGTGGCCGCTCCGTACGGGTGGCGTCCGGAACGACGCTGGATCTTTCCGGCGGCGGCGAACTGCTCGGCGCCGGTTTCGTTTCCGGCCGCGGTGGCTCCACCGATGCGCGCTACAACCCGCTGGTGCGTTTCGACGAGGAGGGCCGCTTCGACCTGCCGGGACTGGTCGACAATCCGATCTACGCCATTGTGCCCGGGGTTCAGCGCATCGCGCCGGTGGCCGCCGAAGGCGGCGCCGTCGACCCGCTGGTCGGCCAGCAGATCAGCATCGGTAGCGGCGTGCCCGGCCTGTCGGCGGGAACCTACACCCTGTTGCCGTCGACCTACGCCCTGCTGCCCGGCGCGTACCGGGTCGAACTCAACGGCCTGGCCGGGCTGGGACGGGCAGCGCCCACCCAGCTCATGCGCAGCGGCTCCTGGTCGCTGGCCGGGCAGTTGTCCCTCGCCGGCACCGGGGTGCGCGACGAACTGTTCCGCCAGGTGCTGCTGACCCCGGCGGATGTGCTGCGGCGCCATTCGCAGTACAACGAAACGAGTTACAGCGACTTCGCCATGGCCGATGCTGCTCGCCGTGGCATCCCGCGGCCGATGCTGCCGGTGGATGCGCGCAGCCTGCGCCTTGACCTGCTCGCCGGTGGCGGTGCCGATGCGCTGGCGTTCGACGGCACCGGGCTGTTCCAGGCCGCCAGAGGCGGCTATGGCGGTAGTCTGGTGGTATTGGGCAACAACCAGCGGATCGAGATCGTCGGAGCCGGCGCGCAGGCCAGCGAGGGGTTCCAGGGCGTGACGCTGCGGGCCGACGATCTCAACGCCTTCGGTGCGGCGCGCATGGTGATCGGCTCGACGCCAGCAGTGCTCTACGGGCAAGGCGGCAATTACGTCACCTTCGACATCACCGACGGCGCGCAAAGCATCGTCCTGCGCAATGGCGCCGAACTGGCCGCACCCGAGGTGTTCCTCCTGGCGAATCGGCCGGGGGAGGCGATCAGCCTTGAACAAGGTGCCGCCATTGTCACCCTAGGGCGGGGGGCTGCTGCCTACGATGCACGGGATGGCTTCCTGTATGCGTCGGGAGGGCGTTCCATGCTCGCCCTGTCGAACGGCGTGCTGAACGTCTTGCCACCGGAAGCCGGAACGCCGGACAGTGGTCCCGGCGACATCCTGCTTGGCGTTTCCGCTGCCGATGGTGTGGCCGGCGAAACCCGGCTGTATTCCGAGGGCAGTCTGGTCGCGGCCACCGACAAGCGCTTCGTGCTCGACGGCAGCGTGCGTTACGGCACCCGCAACCTGACCCTGGCGGCGGGCGGCTTCAATGTCGGCGAGCAGGCGCTGCTGGCCGAACTGGCCGAGCGCGGTGTGCTGCCGACCGGGTTGGCGCTCGACCAGCAAGTGCTCGACCGCCTGCTGCAGGGTGATGCGTCGGAGGGCGCGCCGCCCCTGGAGACGCTGGTGCTGAACGCCCGCGACGCGTTCAACTTCTACGGCGACGTCAGCCTCGATTCTTACGATCCGAGCAGCGGTCGCTCCCGCTTGTCGCGCCTGGTGCTGGGCACCCCGGCGATCTATGGATACGGCGACAGCGACAGCGTCGCCTCGATCCGCACCTCCAACCTGATCTGGAACGGCGCGCAGACGCCGGCCGCCGGGGGCATCGCCGGCGGCGCCGGCAGTGGCCAGGGCACGCTGGACATCCGCAGCGAACGCCTGGAGTTCGGCTACGGTCCCTTCAGCCAGCCCAGCGCCATCGACAGTTACCAGCGCCTGGCGCTGGGCTTCGCCACGGTCAACCTGGCGGCCAGCGAGCGGATCACCGCCAACCACAAGGGTAGCCTCGCGGTCTATCAGAGCCAGGGCGAGTATCGGGCTGGTAGCGGCTACGCATACAGCGGCGGCGATCTCAACCTGATCACACCCTTGCTCACCGGCGAGGCCGGCTCACGCAACAGCCTGCTGGCGGGCGGTGCGTTGCGGGTCAGCGCGGGGGGCGACGGCGCGGCATCCACCCCGGTCGAACTGGCCAATGGTGCACTGGGCGCCGAACTGGCCCTGGAGGGCGCCAGCCTGCTGCTGGACACCCGCGTCGGCCTGCCCAGCGGCAAGTTGAGCCTGACCGCGCAGGAGGACCTGGAACTGGGCGCCGGCGCCCAGCTCGACCTGGCCGGGCGCGCGCTGCGTTTCGACGACGTGACCCGCTACAGCTGGGGCGGCGAAGTCAACCTGCTGAGCCACGGCGGCAACATCCGCCAGGCCGGCGCTTCGCGCATCGACCTGTCGGCGAGCAACAACCAGGCCGGTAGCCTGACGGCGGTGGCGCTGGACAGCGCGGCCGGCGTGGTCGACCTGCAAGGGCAGATACTGGCGGCGAGCAGCGGCGAATACGACGCTGGCGGCACCCTGGTGCCGTACGCCGCGGGCAGCGTCGAGATCCGTGCCCAGCGGCTGGGCGAGGACGGTACGCCAGACAGCCGGTTCGCCGCTCTCAACCAGCGCCTGAATGCCGGTCAGGTGTTCGGTGCGCGCAGTTTCCAGATCAAGCAGGGCGACCTGAACATCGGCAACGACGTCAGGGCCTCGACGATCGAGGTGTCGCTGGATGGTGGCCATCTGAGCGTGAACGGCGTGCTCGACGCCAGCGGCGAGCAGGTCGGCAGTATCCGCCTGGCCGCCAAGCAGGGCCTGAGCATCGGTGGCGAGGCGCTGCTCGATGCCCATGGGCGGCGGCTGCGGGTGGACAGCTACGGCAAGATCATCGATTCGCCGAACCGCGCGCTGATCGAGCTGAACGCCGGGGACGGGCTGCTCAGCCTCGGCGCCGGTGCCCGTATCGACCTGCGCCACGGCACCGAGGCGGCAGCGGGAAGCGCGCCCGGGCAGAACGATGGCGTCGCCCGCGGCACCCTCGACCTGTACGCGTCGCGTCTGGGCGGGGCGATGGCGGGCGATATCGCCATCGACGCCGGGGGGCCGCTGCAGATCCTCGGTGCCCGCGCCATCACCCTTAGCGCCGTGCAGCGCTACGACGACGCGCCGGTCGCCGCGCTGCCGGCGAGCAACGGCCGGCCGTACCAGGAGATCACCCAGGCCTACCTGGATGGCAAGCACCAGCAGAGCGAACTGTTCATGCAGGCGGCGTTGGCCAATAGCGCCCTGCTCGACGGCAAGCTGGCCGGATTGAACAATGCCGCCTACGCGGAAGCTTTCCACCTGCGCCCCGGGCTGGAGATCGTCAGCGCCACGGCCGATGGCGACCTAGTGGTGCAGGGCGACCTGGACCTGTCGGGCCATCGCTACGCCAGCCTTAACCCGCGGACGGCGAAAACCTCGGTATACGGCTCCGGCGAGGCCGGTTCGCTGGCGATCCGCGCCGGCGGCGACCTGAACATCTACGGCAGCGTCACCGACGGTTTCGCCCCGCCGCCGGAAACCGACGACGATCAGGGCTGGTTGCTGCTAGCCGGCCAGGATCACCTGGGCGGCGATCGGGTGGTGCCGACGGCTGGCGTGCGGCTGGACGACGACAGCTTCTTCCCGGCCGGCAAGACGCTCAACTTCGAACTGCCGATCAAGGCCATGACCCTGGCCGCCGGTACCCGGCTGCCGGTCGAGGCGGTGCTCAGCCAGCCGCTGCAACTGCCGGCGGGGACGGTGCTCGAGGGAGCGTTGCTGGATGCCGCCGGCAACCTGCTCCGGCCGGCCGGCAGCCTGCTCGGCGAGGCTCTGGACCTGCCCGCCGGCAGCCGCCTCGGCGCCGGCAGCCGTCTGCCGCTGGCGACGCCCGTGACGGGGATGACCTGGCCGGGCGGCGTGCCACTGCCCGGCCGCGCCACGCTGGCCAGCGGCGAAGTCGACGGCGTGCGTCTGGCCGGTGGACTGGCCTTGCGCGCCGGGGCCTTCCTGCCGGCTGGCAGCGATATCCGCCTGCCCGATGGCGCCGCGTCGGTGGACGTACGCCCGGCCGGTGCGGTTTCGCACAATTGGGCCATCGCGCCGATGCTGGCGGCCGGTTCGCAGTCCTGGAGCGTGCGCCTGGTGGCTGGCGCCGATCTGCAGGCGGCCGATCCGCGGCTGACCGATCCGCGTTCCAGCGGGCAGATGCGCCTCGCCGATACGCACTACGGCATGCGGCGCATACCGGCGGCGGGTGGTGGGCTGGTATGGACCCAGGAAGGGGTGGATAACTGGGGCGATCCTAGCCTCAAGCCCGGTGATCCACTGGACCCGGAGGCTTTGGGCTACCCGACCATCTGCGACGATTTCCCGACCTGGTGCGCCGCGAGTTCGGGCGGCATGGTGTGGACCGAGGAAGGGGTGGCAGGATGGGGCGACCCCGGCATCAAGCCGGGCGACCCACTGGACCCGGAGGCTTTGGGCTACCCGACCATCTGTGACGATTTCCCGACCTGGTGCGCTGCGTCCAGCGACGACTATGCGCTGGAAGCCGAACCCTACGCTTCGCGCTTCAGCGTGCTGCGCACCGGCACTGGCGATCTCGACCTGTTCGCCGCCGGCAACCTGCGTATGGATTCGCCATTCGGAGTCTACACCGCCGGTACCGCGAGCGCGGTCGATTCCAGCTACAACCTGGCGCGTGCCAGGGACGGCGGCAGCGTTCTGCGCGATCCGGCGCTGGGCGGTTACGAGCAATGGGTGGACGGCGGCGAACAGAGCCTCTACAGCACTTGGTACCCGACCCTGGGCGGCAACCTGACGCTGGCGGTCGGTGGCGATCTGCGTGGCGATGTGCTGGGTCGGTTGTCCGGCGCCGTACCCAACGCCGGCTACGACTCGGCGGCCGTCGGCAACTGGCTCTGGCGCCAGGGCAGCGGTTCGACCGCCCGTACGGCCGACCGCACCGCCTGGTGGATCAATTTCGGTACCTATGCGCGCCAGCCGGGCGGCGACGGAGCGGCTGCCGCCACGCAGCAGGTGGGCTTCACCGGCATCGGCACCCTGGGCGGTGGCGATCTGAGCCTGAAGGTCGCGGGCGATGCGGGCGTCATCGAGGCGCGCACGTCCAGCGTTCCGCAGGAAACGTCGCAGCGCAGCCAGGGGCTGGTGCTGGCGGTGGGCGGTAGCGGCCGGGTAGGCGCCGATGGCCAACTGACCCTGAGCGGCGGCGGCGACATGGACGTACGTATCGGCGGTGCGCTCAACCCGTTGATGCCCTTCGATCAGGGCAGTTCGCTGTACGGCGCGATGGTCAACCTGCGCGGCAATGCCCAGCTCCGGGCGACGAGCCTGGGCGGTATCGATCTGAACTATGGTCGTCTGGATAGCCAGCAGGTTCCGGGCGAACGGCGCGCCTACGATCCTTTCGTCTCGACCCTCGGCCTGGCCAACGGCGGGCCGACGCTGGTGCCGGGCGACGCCACCTTCAGCCTGAACAGCTTGGGCGACCTGGTGCTGCAGGGGGTGGTCGATCCCGGTCGGACGCCGTTGATGAACGGCACCCCCTATACCAGCGCCAGCGGTGTCGAGGGTTACGGCCTGAGCGGTTTCTCGTTGTGGACCGAACGCACGGCGATCGACCTGACATCGGCGGGAGGCAACCTGACCCCGGTTTCCCTAGGCAGGACGGAACAGGACACCGATTCCGCGCTGGTCTATCCGGCGAAGCTGTCGGCCGTGGCGCTGACCGGCAGCCTCTATTATGGCAACGCGACACTCCGCTCAAACGCTCGCAGCGACAGGACCGCGCTGCTCCTGGCACCGTCGAGTCAGGGCCGTCTCGACCTGCTGGCCGGCGACTCCATCTACGCCGGCGGCTACAGCATCAGCCGTTCCGGCGCCAGCGCCGGCAGCCTGGCCACGCCGCTGAATCCGAGCTACCAGGGCTATACCGGGATCACGTTGCAGGTCGACAACCTATCCAGCGACGGCAGCCGCGCCAACCAGGAGCGCTTCCCGTTGTTCGCCTTCGGCGCCAACAGCGTTTCCGGCGAATGGGGTGCGGCGCTGGAACCGTCGCGCTTCTACGCCCTTGCGGGCGATCTGGTCGGTGTCGACAGTGGCCGGCTGCTACGCTACACCGGGACCGGCGATGTGCGTTTCGGCCAGTTGCGTTACGAGGGGCATGGGGCGGTGCGCATGATCGCCGGCCGTGACATCGTCAGCAGCGGCACTGGGTTGGTCTCCGAGCGGACCGCGAACGACAACATGGGGGACTACGCCAGCAGCGGCAATCTGTTCGTCAATACCTCGGCTACCGACGTGTCGCTGGTGCAAGCGGGGCGCGACATCCTCTACGGCAACTTCAACGTCGCGGGACCGGGCAGCCTGGAGATCAGCGCCGGACGCAACCTGCTGATGAACGACGAGGTGGCGGTCACCAGCCTGGGGGCGGTCGCCGCGGGCGACACGCGCTCCGGCGCCAGCATAGTCCTGCAGGCGGGCGCCAGCCAGGCGGGCTACTCCGGCTTCCTTCGGCGTTACCTGGCGCTCGACAACCTGGCGCAGGCAGGAACGCCCCTGGCGGAACAGCCCGGCAAGGTGGTACGGACCTACGAAAACGAATTGATCGAATGGTTGAGCGGGCGTTATGGCTTCAGCGGCGACGCCCTGCAGGCGCGGGAGTTTCTCGCCGGTTTGCCGGCGGAGCAGCAGCGGATCTTCGCCCGCCAGGTGTACTTCGCCGAACTCAGGGCCGGCGGCCGCGAGTACAACGAAGTCGGCGGGGTACGCCAGGGTAGCTACCTGCGCGGGCGCAACGCGATCGCCGCGCTGTTCCCCGAGCGCGATCCGGCGGGCAATCCGATCAGCTACGAAGGCGATATCGTCATGTATGGCGGTGCCGGCGTGCACACCAACTTCGGTGGCGACATCCAGTTGCTCACCCCGGGTGGGCAGCAGGTATTCGGTATCGAAGGTGAGGCGCCGCCGTCCACCGCCGGTGTGGTGACCCAGGGCGTTGGCAATATCCGTTCCTACGCCCTGGGCAGCATCCTGCTCGGCCAGAGCCGGGTGATGACCACCTTCGGCGGAGATATCCAGATCTGGTCGGCCGAGGGTGACATCAATGCCGGTCGCGGCAGCAAGACCACCGTGGTCTACACCCCGCCGCGGCGCATCTACGACGCCTGGGGCAACGTCAGCCTGTCGCCACAGGTGCCCAGCACCGGCGCCGGTATCGCCACCCTCAACCCGATTCCCGAAGTGGCACCGGGCGACATCGACCTGATCGCCCCGCTCGGCACCATCGATGCCGGCGAGGCGGGCATCCGGGTTTCCGGCAACGTCAACGTGGCGGCGCTGCAGGTGGTCAACGCGGCGAACATCCAGACCCAGGGCCAGTCCAGCGGCATTCCGCTGGTGGCTTCGGTGAATACCGGGGCGTTGACCTCCGCCAGCGCCGCGGCGAGTTCCGCGACCCAGGCGGCGGAGGACGTCAGTCGCCAGCAGCAGGCCGCCGCGCGGCAGCGCATGCCGTCGGTGATCACGGTGCAGGTGCTCGGGTTCGGCAACGAGCGCCTGGAGCCTTCGCGCGACGGCGCCAGTCGTTCGCCGGGCTACAACCCGGACAGCGCCGTGCAGGTGCTCGGAGCCGGAGCCCTCGGCGAACAGGCGCGCAGCCAATTGACCGATGAAGAGCGCGGCAACCTGATCCTGTAAGGCACCGCCGCGGAGGCACGATACCCGCCAGGCCCTCCCCACGGAGGGCCTTTTTTTCGGCGAACTTCCGAGGCGCTGGTCGATTCTCGGGTGAATGCCCGTTCGTCCCCGCCGGTGGCGCGCGAATGGCCGGCCGCATGAAGTTTTCATGACAAAAGTTCGGTGGTGCGGCGGGGTTGCCGTCAAACAGGTGTGAATGAGGAAAACGGAATTCAGCGGTGAAAGGCAGGGACGGGAACGAAAGGAATCGGCCATTTCCCGGTTGCGCTGACCGGTTGCTGGAAATGAGCGTGTCGTTCGAGAAAGACGCGTTCCGCTCTGAAACAAGAGAACAGTATCCGCTAACGGCCGTGGTCACTCCGGTGAATACGGCGAAGGACGGTGAGTATTGATGGAAAGTTACTCGAAAGTCGGTATGCAGGAACTTGACCAGCGCCTATCGAAGATCGTCGAAGCCGCACGCAAGAAACCGGTATCGGTTTATCGATATGGGGCGCCATGGGTCTGGATAGTGTCCCAGGAAGATTGGCAGGGTGCGCTCAAGGAAGTGTCCAGCTATATACCGCCGGGACATTCCCTGGCGTTGCTGAAACCGCAAATAGAAAGTCTCCTTGGCGATGAGGCGAAAGTCCTCTCGGCGCTCGCCCGCGAACATGGCATGCAGTTGGCCCCGGAGCCGCTGATCCACGCGCTGCTGCTGCAACTGCTGTACGCGATTCCCAGCGAGCAGCAGTTGTACGAGCAATTGAACTACAACCTGCTGTATCGCTGGTTCGTCGGCCTGGAAATGAAGCAGAAGATCTGGAATTTTCCGGTTTTCGTCGGCGATATAACCGTCCTGCTGAACAGCGCGGAGGCGGTAAGGGTAATAGGCAGGATTATCGGGGAAGTGATTTCCGGGGATCTCATGCAGATGCCGGAGTTCTCCCTGAACTTCGCCTTGTTGCATACATGGCAAGCGCGCCATGGTGGAGCGCGACGGCTGAATATCTAGCACGAAAGTGAAAATAGAAAAGAACGAGATTTCATAAGGGCGGGCGCCGTTTTTAACAGGTTGTTCATGCGTCGTCGCTAGTTTGTTGTCTTTCACAGAACTGTTCGATGAACGGACTTGTTGCATTAGAACAATAAGTCCCGATGGAACTTCGGGGGACCGTGTGAAGCGTTCGCTGTTCAATTGTGCGCACCCGTTTCGCCAGCGCTGGTCGATCGGTTGCCTGGCTGTCGCATTGTCGTGCGCTTCGCTGGCCGACGAGGCCCCTCCCGCCGCGGCGGGAGCCGAGCCCCAGCGTCTGGTGGACATCAACGAGTACGTGGTACGCGGCAACACCGTGCTGGACAACCGCGCCATCGAGGCGGCGGTGTATCCCTTCCTCGGACCGCAGCGCAGCCTGGGCGACATCGAGGGGGCGCGCGATGCGCTGCAGGCCGCCTACCAGGAGAAGGGCTACCAGTCGGTCTACGTCGAGCTGCCGGAGCAGCAGGTGAGCGGCGGGGTGGTCTACCTGCAGGTCACCGAGACCACTGTCGGTCGCGTCCGGGTGGTCGGCGCCAAGCACTATTCGCCGGTGGAGTTGCGCGAGGAAGTGCCGGCCCTGGAGGAGGGCAAGGTGCCCGACTTCGCCCAGGTCCAGCGCGAGCTGGCGCAGGTCAACCGCACCCCCGGCCGCCAGGTGCTGCCGATGGTGCGCGAGGGCCAGCGGCCCGGCACCATGGACGTCGACCTGCAGGTGGAAGACAAGAATCCCTGGCACGCCAGCATCGGCCTGAACAACGACTACAGCGCCGACACCCGTCACTTGCGCTCGGTGGTTTCGCTGGGCTACGACAACCTCTGGCAACTCGGCCACGCCATCTCGCTGACCTATTTCACCGCGCCGCAGGACCAGGACAACGCCAAGGTCTGGTCCGGCTCCTATACCGCGCCGCTGAGCCAGCGCTGGAGCGTGCAGTTGTCCGGCTACCAGTCCGACAGCGACGTGGCCACGGTGGGCAGCATGAATGTGGTCGGCCAGGGCCACTCCTACGGCGTGGCGGCGATCTACAGCCTGCCGGTCACCGGCCTCTGGTCGCACTCGTTCTCCTTCGGCGTCGACTTCAAGGACTTCGAGGAACAGACCCGGATCGGCGGCAACAACGACAGGGTGCCGATCAAGTACGCCCCGCTGACCCTCGGCTACAACGGTTTCCGCTACACCGAACGTTCCCAGTTGGCCCTTGGCCTGAGCCTGGTGGCCGGTACCGGCAGTCTCCTCGGCTACGGCGACGACGACGAGGAATTCGACCGCAAGCGTTATCGCGCCAAGTCCGGCTTCGGCGTGCTCAAGGGCGATCTCAACCACACCCTGACCTTCGGCGGCGACTGGCAGGTGGCGACCAAGGCGGCCTTCCAGCTCGCCTCCGGGCCGCTGATTTCCAACGAACAGTTCGCCGCCGGCGGTGCCACCAGCGTGCGTGGCTACCTGGCGGCGGAGAACACCGCCGACGACGGCTACCTGCTCTCCCAGGAATGGCGTACGCCGTCCCTCGGACGCTTCCTCGGCAAGCGCGCCGGCGGCTACGTCAACGACTGGCGCTTCTACGTGTTCGCCGAGGGCGCGCAACTGCGCCTGCAGGATGCGCTGCCCGAACAGGACGACGACTTCAGCCTGGCCAGCGTCGGCATCGGCACCCGCGCGCAACTCGCCGACTGGCTGTCCGGCAGCCTCGACTGGGCCTTCCCGCTGCTGGAAGGGACGAACACCGACAAACACGACTCGCGCCTGCATTTCAGCGTGCAGGCGAGCTTCTGACGCTGACCCCGGAGTAACCCCACATGTATCGCTTATTGCTGACATCGCTGATCTGCCTGGGCCTGCTGGCCCCGGCCAGCGCCAGTGCCTGGTGGCAGGACGACTGGCAGTACCGCAAGCAGGTCTCGGTCGATACCACCCCGCAAGGCGCGGCGATCAACGAGAGTTTCGGTCGCCTGCCGTTGCTGGTGCGCCTGCATACCGGCAACTTCACCTTCGACGGGGTCAACGAGAACGGCTCGGACATCCGCTTCGTCGCCGCCGACGACAAGACCGTGTTGCGCCACCAGGTCGAGAGCTTCGACCCGCTGATGGGCATGGCCCTGATCTGGGTCGACGTGCCGCGGGTGGAGGGTGGCCAGCGCCAGGACATCTGGATGTACTACGGCAACGCCAAGGCGCCGGAGAGCGGCAACGGCCAGTCGGTGTTCGACCCGGACTACACCCTGGTCTATCACTTCGACGGTGCGCCGGGCACTCCGCCGCGGGACTCCACCGCCTACGCCAACAATGCGCAGACCGCCGCCGGCAGTCCGGTGGAGGGCGTCATCGGTCGCTCCGCGCAACTGCTGGGCCAGCCGCTGCTGCTGCCGGCCAGCCCATCGCTGGCGGTGAGCGCCGGTGGCACCTTCAGCTTCAGCGGCTGGGTGCGTCCCGACCAACTGGCCGGCGAACAGGTTCTGCTGTCGCGCCGCGAAGGCGGCAACGCTCTGTTGGTCGGCCTGGCCCAGGGCGCGCCCTTCGTCGAGCTGAACGGTCAGCGCGCTGCCGCCAGCCAGGCCCTGGCGCAGGGGCAATGGCAGCACCTGGCGCTGGTCGCCGACGGTACCCGGCTGGCGCTGTATCTCGGCGGTCGCGAAGTCGCCAGCCTGGCGGCGGCGCTGCCGGCGTTCAGCGGTGCGATCGCCATCGGCGCGGAAGGCCAGGCCGCGCCTGCGGTCGCCACCGAAGCGGCAAGCGGGGAAGGTGAGGCGAGCGCCGCGGCGCCGACCCTGCAACCCTTCCAGGGCGCCATCGACGAGTTGCGCCTGTCGAAGATCGCCCGCCCGGCGGCGCTGCTCCTCGCCGACGCCACCGCCCAGGGCGCCGAGTCGCGCCTGGTGGCCTACGGGGTCGACGAGAAGCAGTCCGGCTTCGGCTTCGGCAAGCTCGGCTTCCTGCTCAACGCAGTGCCGCTGGATGCCTGGGTGATCATCGCGATCCTGGCGCTGATGATGGTCCAGTCGTGGGTCATCATGTACCGCAAGAACCAGAACGTCGGCCGTGTCAGTCGCGCCAACGGGCTGTTCCGCGAGCGCTTCGCCGAGGTCGGCACGCGCCTGGAACTGCTCGCCGACGACCGCGAGCTGGCCGCCCGCCTGCAACACTCCTCGCTGTGGCGCCTGTACCAGGTGGCGGTGAAGGAGATCCGCACCCGCCGCGAGCAGGGCGCCGACACCTCTTCCGTCTCCGCGGCCACCATCGAGGCGATCCGCGCCTCCATGGACGGCGTGCGCACCAAGGAGAACCAGCAGCTCGGCTCGCGCCTGTCGAGCCTGTCCAACGCCATCGCCGGCGGCCCCTACATCGGCCTGCTCGGCACCGTGCTGGGGATCATGGTGGTGTTCCTCGGCACCGCCATGGCCGGCGACGTCAACATCAATGCCATCGCCCCGGGCATGGCCGCCGCCCTGCTGGCCACGGCCATGGGCCTGTTCGTCGCGATCCCCGCGTTGTTCGGCTACAACCGCCTGGTCACGCGGAACAAGGAAGTCAGCGCGGACATGCGGGTGTTCGTCGACGAGTTCGTCACCCGCCTCGCCGAGGTGCATGGCGAAAGCCAGCTCAGCGAAGTGGCCCATCGTCGCAACGGCCAGCCGTTGCCGGCTTGAGGAGAACGCCATGGCTTCCGTGAACAGCAGCCACGACGATGACGACGACGGCGCCGTCGACAGCATCAACATCACCCCGCTGGTGGACGTGCTGATGGTGGTGCTGGTGATGTTCATCCTCACCGCCACCGCCCAGGTCGCCGGGATCCAGATCAACCTGCCGAAGGCCAGTGCCACCGTGGCGCTGTCGCAGCCCAAGACCAAGGCGATCTCGGTGAACGACGCCGGCCAGGTGTTCCTCGACGCCTACCCGGTGACCCTGCCCGAGCTGGAGGACCGCCTGCGTACGGAGAAGGCCCTCAACCCCGACTTCCCGGTAGTGGTCCGCGGCGACGCCACGGTGCAGTACCAGAAGGTCATCGAGGTCCTCGACCTGCTGCGCCGCCTGGAGCTGTCCCAGGTCGGCCTGGTCACCGGCAAACCGACCTGAGGCCCGGGATGAACATGTCCGCCGATCCCAAGCACACCCCCGAGCCGAAAAATGCCGCGCCGCTGTCCATCGACGGCCGCCCGGCGAACCCGACCCTGCGCTACCTCAAGTGGGGCCTCGGCGCGCTGCTGCTCGCCGGCCTCGCCTGGCTGGTCTGGGAGTGGGCCAACGACATGAGCGGCGTGCGCCGCGAGGCGCCCAAGGTGCCGGCGATCATCCCGCTGCCGCCACCGCCTCCGCCGCCGCCGGAAAAACCGCCGGAACCGGAGCAGCCGGTGGAAGAGGAAAAGATCGTCGAGCCGGAACCGCAACCCGAACTGGAGGAGGTCAAGCCGCAGGAGGAAGCGCCGCCGTCGCCGGCCGACGACCTGGCCGACCCGATGCAGATGGATGGCGAAGCCCAGTCCGGCTCCGACGCTTTCAACATCGGCGCCGGCAAGGGCGGCGGGATGGCCGGTTCCGGCGGCGGTCGCGCCGGCAACGCCAGCTATAGCCAGTACCTGGCCTACGCCTTCCAGCGCCTGCTGCGGGACAACCCGGAGCTGCGCAACCTGGCGTTCCGCCTGCAGGCGGAGATCTGGCTGAGTTCCTCGGGGGATATCACCCGGGCCGAACTGACCCGCTCCAGCGGCGACCCCGAGACCGACCAGAAGGTGCTGGCCGCGCTGCGCGCCGCCGGCCGCCTGGAAGAACGGCCGCCGGCTTCGCTGACCCTGCCGGTGCGCATCGCCCTGCAGGGCAAGCGGCCGGGATGAGAAGACGCCAACCCAGAACGATTTCCGGCAGGCGACTGCCTTGAAGGACCTTAGGAGCCGTACACAGATGAACGCGAAAGTGAACCGACTGGCGCTGGGGATGGGCGTCATGCTCGCCGCGCTGGCCGGCCAGGCGCAGGCCCAGCCGCCGGCGCCCTCGGAGAACGCCACGATCAACCTGATCCGCCTGCTGGTACAGCAGGGCGTGTTGAAGAAGGAACAGGCCGATGCGCTGGTCAGGCAGGCCGAGGCCGAGGCGCAGCAGGCCCAGCAGGCGCGCCAGGCCGTGGCGCCCGCGGCGGCCGTTGCCGCTGTCCCCGGGGAGGTCCGCGTACCCTATATCCCGCAGGTGGTGCGCGACCAGATCCGCGACGAAGTGAAGGCCGAGGTAATGACCCAGGCCAAGGCGGAGAATTGGGCGCAGCCCAACGCCTTCCCGGACTGGGCCTCGCGCATCAGCTTCGACGGCGACGTGCGCCTGCGCTACGAGTCGCGCTCCTTCGGCAACGGCAACAGCAACCAGATCACCGACTTCGCCGAACTCAACGACGACGGTCCCTATGACGTCAACCCGAATACCAGCTCGGGCCTGCCGCCGCTGCTCAATACCCGCGAGGACCGCGACAGCCTGCTGCGCCTGCGCGCGCGCTTCGGCCTCAAGGCGGCGCTGTCGGAAAGCTGGAGCGCCGGCATCCGCATCGGCACCGGTTCGGACAACAACCCGGTGTCGACCACCCAGACCCTCGGCGGCGGCTTCGGCAAGAAGGACCTCTGGCTCGACCAGGGCTACCTGACCTGGAAGCCCAGCGAGCGCCTGAGCCTGACCGGCGGGCGGATCGCCAATCCGTTCCTGTCCACCGACCTGCTGTATTCCAACGACCTCAACTTCGACGGCGTGGCGGCGGTCTTCAACCAGCCGCTGAGCCGCGATGTCGCGCTGTTCGGCACGGTCGGCGCGTTCCCCGTGGAATACAGCTCGGACACCGCCTCGTCGAACGGCTTCGACAAGGAAGACAGCGACAACAAGTGGCTCTACGGCGCGCAACTGGGCGCCACCTGGAAGATCAACCCGCAGCACAGCCTTACCGGCGCGCTGGCCTACTACCGCTTCGACGATATCGAAGGGCGGCGTTCCAGCCCTTGCCGGCCCTGGGCCGGAGATCCGGAGTGCGACACCGACGGCAGCCGTCCGACCTTCATGCAGAAGGGCAACACGGTGTTCCTCCTGCGCGACATCGTGCCCAACCCGGCCGACCCGGCGAACACGCCGAACCCGCAGTACGTCGGCCTGGCCTCGGAGTTCAATCTGCTCGACCTGAACCTCGGCTGGGATGCCGAGCTACCCAACGACTTCAAGCTGCGGGTGGCCGGCAACTACGTGCACAACCTGGGCTACGACGAGGGCGACATGCGCAAGCGCGCCGGCGGTGTGGCGCAGATCGCCAACAACCTCGGCTCCGACGGCGACATCAAGAGCGGGGCGAACGCCTGGATGCTCCAGTTCACCCTGGGCAACGCCCTGGACATGCGCGACGCCGGCGACTGGCAGGTCTTCGCCGCCTACAAGTACATCCAGCCGGATGCCCTGCCGGATGGTTTCAACGATTCCACCTTCCACCTTGGCGGGACCAACGCCAAGGGCTACATCCTCGGCGCCAGCTATGGCTTCGACAAGCGCGTCTACGGTACCGCGCGCTGGCTCAGCTCCGACGAGGTCTACGGCGCACCGTTCTCCATCGACGTCCTGCAACTCGAGGTCAACACGCGCTTCTGAGCGCTCCTCGAGGCAGACCATGAAGAGGCAGACCATGAACACGCGACCTTTCTCATTACCGATCTGGGCCCAGGCGCTGCTCGCCGGGGCCGCCTTCGCCGCCTACGCCAGCCAGGCGGCCTATGCCGACAGCCTGGAGGAACGCCTGCGCGCCCAGTTGCGCAGCACCACCCAGCAACTCCAGGCGCTGCAGACCGAACAGGCCCAGGCCACCGCGGCGAAAGCCGCGCTGGAAAGCCAGCGCGATGCGGCGCTGGCCCAGGTCAAGCAACTGAGCGCCGAGCTGGCCCGGGCCAAGGGCCAGGCCGAGCAGCTCTCGGCCCAGCAACAGGGCTTGCACGACCGGGCGCGGCAGATGGTCGAGGCGAGCAACGAGCAACTGGGCAAGTACAAGCAGGCCTACGACGAGTTGCTGGTCATGGCGCGAGCCAAGGAGGCCGAGCGGCAGAAGCTCGACCTGGCGTTCCGCGAGCACGACCAGCAGTTGCAGCAGTGCACCGCGAAGAACCGGGAAATGTATGGCGTGGCCAAGGAGATTCTCGGCGCCTACGAGAACGTCAGCGTCGCCGAGGTGATGAAGATCCGCCAACCGTTCGCCAGCGGTGCGCGGGTGAAATTCGAAGAGATGGCGCAGAAGCTTGGCGACGACCTCTACAAGACCCAGGTCGAGAACCGCCAGGCGGCGCTCGCCCAGTGAAATCCGACAGCAAACCAGGAACCCGGACATGAACGACATCACCCTGATCGAACACCTTTCCGTCGACAGCCTGACCGAGGCCTTGCAGGAGGCCGGCTATCGGGTCAACCGCAGCGAGCAGAACGGCGTCGTGCAACTGCTCAGCGCCAGCCAGGGAATCGGCTACGCGGTGCGCTTCGGCAATCCGGCGGCGACGCCGGCGAGCTACCTCGACTTCACCTTCAGCTGCGCCCTGCGCGTGCAGGGCGAGTTGCCCGCCGGGCTGACCGAGCGCTGGAATCTCAGCCGGCGCTTCGGCCGCCTGTCGCAGCAGGGCGAGTTCCTGGTGATGGAAATGGACGTGATCGTCGCCGGCGGCGTCAGCCCGGCCAACCTGCGTAGCCATATCGAACTGTGGGATCGCCTGCTGCAGGAGTTCATCGCCTACCTGCGCGACTACAGCCGCCTGGCCGCGGAGCAACAGGGCATGGCGCAGGATGCCGGTCAACCCGTCGATGGCGAGGCCTGAGCCGATGCGGCCGGCATTTCGTTGCGGTGTCCTGGCGTTCGCGCTTGCCGTTCTCGCCGGCTGTGGCCAGCGCGAGGACGGCGGCGCGGGCCAGGCCCAGGCCGCGCTTGCCAAGCCATCTGCCAGCGCCGCCGCGGAGCCCGCGGTGGCCCGCCTCGGCGCCTTGCAGGTGGCGCCGGACGAACTGAAGGCGCTGCTGGCCGAGGTGCCGGCGGAAACCCGCGTGCAGTTGAGCGAGAACCGTGACGCGCTGGAGCGCTGGATGCGTGCGCGACTGGCCGAGAAGGCGCTCTACGAGCAGGCCAGCGCCCAGGACTGGCAACAGCGTCCGCAGGTGAAGACGCTGATCGAGGCGGCGGCGCGGCAGATCGTCCTGCGTACCTACCTGGAGTCGGTGAGCACGGTGCCCGAGGACTACCCCAGCGATGCCGAACTGCAGGCCGCCTACCAGGCGAACAAGGCGCAACTGGCTGTACCGGCGCTGTACCGGGTCAGCCAGATCTTCATCGCCGCCTCTGCGGCCGGCGGGCTTGCCGAAGCGCGCAAGCGCGCCCAGGAACTCTACCGGCAGGCCGCGGACGGCGACTTCGCCGAACTGGCGCGCAAGCATTCCGACGACCCGCAGACCGCCCGCAACGGCGGCGACATCGGTGGGTTGCTGGCGCAGGCGCAACTGCTGCCGGCGATCCGTCCGGCGCTGGAACGGCTGAAGGTCGGCGCGGTGTCCGAGCCGATCCAGGGCGCCAACGGTTTCCACCTGGTCAAGCTGACCGAGCGTCGCGACGCTCGCCTCGCCACCCTCGACGAGGTCCGTGGTCGCCTGCGCGAAAGCCTGCGCGCGCAACGCCAGGAGCAGATAGCCAAGGCCTACCTGGATGGCCTGGTGAACAACGCTACCCTGAGCATCGACGGCGCGTTGCTCGGCAAGACCCTGGCGGAACTGCACTGATGGACGGCATCCCGGAGGCCAGGCGTGGGCCGCGCGCGAGCCGCTGGCGGCACCTGCGCAGCTGGCTGTTCGGCGAGCCCGAACGGTTCCGCGACGAACGCCAGCGGCTCTGGGGCGCCTATGCCGCATGGCTCGGCGAGCAGGTCCAGCAGCGCCTGGGCGAAGACGCCGAAACCGCGCCGCGGCTGCTGGCCTTCCTGGAGTCGCGGCGCGCGGCGGGGCAGTTGCCGAATACCGACATCGACCTGCGGGTCTGGCTCGACGAACGCGGCTGGATCGTCCGTCTCGCCTGCCTGCGCAGCGACGCCGAGCCGATCGAGAATGAACTGCGGCGCGCGCTGATGGACCGTTCGTTGCGCCTGCCGCCGCCGGAACACATGCCGCAGCCGATCGAACTGCGGATTCGCCTCATGCCTGGACGCTAGCGAGGAAGCATGGCCCTATCGGAGTCCGCCGGGCAGCGCCCGGCACTGCTCAGGCCCGCGCAGGGACGCGACGACCGTGCCTATTGGCACGAGCTGTTCGGTTCTCTGGAGGTGGTGCATTTCTTCCTGGTTACCGCCCGCTGCGGCTGTTTCATGCAGGCTGCGCGCAGCCTGGACGTCAAGCCGACGCTGCTGCGCAAGACCCTGGCCCGGCTCGAGGAGCGCCTCGGCCTGCATCTGTTCGTGCATGAGGGCAACGCCCTCTCGCTGACCCGCGAGGGCCGCATCGTCCAGGCCGCCGGGCAGCGCCTGGTCGAGGACAACCAGAGCCACGCCGATCTTCACCGGCAACAGCCGCTGGTGCGCCTGGCGGTGGCCGAAAGCGTCCTGCACGATGTGCTCAGTCGCGAGCTGTGGGGCTACCTGCGCAAGAACGCCAACCTGCGCGTAGCCCTCGCCGAGTTGCGCGAGGGTTGGCCGGAAAGCGCAGGGCCGGCGGAGATCGCCATCTGGATCGCCGATCCGGGGCAGCCGCATCCGCCGATGGAAGGCCACTTCGCCGCACCGGCGCGCATCGCCGAGCTGGAGTACCAGCCGCACATCGGCAAGCGCTATTCGCGCGAGCGCACGCGGCCGGCCAGCGAGGACGAGCTGGACGACTACCTGCTGGCGCAGCTCCACGGCCAGGCCACCAGCGCCGCCCTGGCGCCCTGGAACCGGCGGGTGGCGGCTCGCCAGTCGGGAGTGATCGAGGTACAGAGCCACGACCTGCTGCTACAGGCGATCCTCTGGGGCGCCTGCATCGGCCTGCTGCCGCATTACGCCGGACGCCTGGAGCGCAACCTGGCGGCGTTGCCGCAGGTCTTCGACGAGCCGATGCGGCGGGAAGTCTGGATGAGCGTGCAGCCGGAAGCGGAGAACCGCGTGGAGGTGCGTGCCTTGCTCGATCTGATCGAGCACGCCTTCGACGATCGGCGCGACTGGTTCGGACGCTGACCTTGCGGGCTTGACGGCGGCCGCCATAGCCGACACCGTTTCGCCACGGAACGGCTGACGGAAGGTACGCGATGACGGAGCGGCATTGGCAGGGCGAGGTCTGGCTGGCGCGGGACCACGCGCTGTTCGCCGGGGTCAACGGCGATACTCGCGAGCACGCGCACTATGCCCACCAGTTGCTGCTGGCGGAGACGCCGCTGCGGGTGCGCGTCGCTGGCCAGGTACTGGAGGCCCGGCGCTTGCTGGTGCCCTCGCTGCAAGCCCATTGCGTCGAAGCGTCGCAGCCGTTGCTGGCGCTGTACGCCGAGCCGCTGGCGTTCGACAGCGACGACCTGCGTCAGCTTCTCGAGGACGCTCCCGGCGAGCCCGAGGCGTTGCTGGGGCGGCTTGCGCGGCTGCCTCGTCGACGGCTCGACCGCCGCGTCGAAAAGGCCCTGGCGGCGCTCGACGAGCAACTCGCGGCGCGGGTCGAGGCGGAAAGACTGGCGCGCAGCGCCAGTCTTTCGCTGAGCCAACTGGAGCGGCTGTTCGCCGTCCAGGTCGGCCTGTCGGTGCGCCGCCTGGTGCTCTGGCGCCGCCTGTACCTGGCCTTCGCCCTGGCCTTGCAGGGGCGCAGCCTGACCGAGGCGGCCCATCACGCCGGCTTCGCCGACGCCGCGCACCTGTCGCGCAGCGTACGCAGCCTGCTCGGTATCCGCGCCGGCCTGTCGCTGCCGCACCTACGCCTGGCCGGCTGAACGCCCCAATCCTTCCGGCGGCTGTGGGACGTGCCTGCTGCGTGGCAGGTCGCGGAATGGCGCGAGCAACTGGCCGGCATAGTCGCGGGGATAGTCAGGCTGGTCGCCGATGCCCATGTCGGTGCTGTCCAGGCGGTAGTCGGGACGATGGAGGGCGGTGCCGAGCAGGCGGTCCCAGACGCTGAAGAACAGCGCGAAGTTGACGTCGCCGGCGCGCCCGTAGCGGATGTGGTGCAGGCGATGCAGCGGTGCCCAGGCGAACACATGGCGTAACCCGCCGATGCGCATGTCGACGTTGCTGTGTTGCAGCAGCAACTGGATGCCGATGGCGAAGGCGAGCAGCGCGGCGACCGTCTGCGGCACGCCGAGCAGCAACAGCGGCAGGGTGCCGCCGAGCGCTTCCAGGCCCAGGTGCAGGGGATGCTTCATCAGCCCGTTGAAACCGTACAGGCGCTGCACGCTATGGTGCACCGCGTGCAGCCGCCAAAGCAGCGCCGAACGGTGGCTGGCGTAGTGCACCAGGGTGATGCCGAGATCGGCCAGGACGATCGCCAGCAGCAGTTGCAGCCACAGCGGCCAGGCCTGCGGCCATACCGGCCAGAAGCCCAGGACTCCGGCCAGCAGTGGCAGGGCGAGGATGCCAAGTGCGTTCAGGCTTTCGTTGACCGACGCGTGCAGGACATCGCGCAGGCGGTCGGCGTGCGGCCGGTTCCAGCGTGGCTGGTAGGGCAGTCGTCGTTCGGCGAGAAAGGACAGGCCGAGCGCCCCGAGGAACAGGGCGACCAGCCAGGCGTGGGAAGCCTGGCGATAGCCGACCTGCCAGGTCGCCAGGCCGATGAAGCCGGACCAGAAGAGGGGCGCGTAGGCGTAGCGCAGGAAGAACTGCATGGTGGGACCTCCGGATGAATGAGGTCCCCAGCGTCGCCCGCGACAGGCCGGCGGCGCTTGAACGAACCGCGCAAGTTCTCAGTCGCGCAGCACCAGCGGCGCGCCTTCCATGTCCCCGCGACCCGGCCAGGTCTCGCGGGCCAGCCAGGCCCCACCCAGGCAGACCAGGTTGGCCAGCAGCAGGTAGCCCAGCGGCGACAGCGGATTGCCGGTGACGCCGATCAGCCAGGTCACCACGATCTGCGCGGTGCCGCCGAACGCGGCGACGCCGGTCGCATAGACCAGGGAAAAACCGGTGGAGCGCAGCGCCCGCGGGAAGCTTTCTACCAGCAGCACGATCAGCGCCGCGCCGCTCATGCCATGCAGGGCCGAGAGCAGGGCGAGGACGGCGAGGAAGACTGCCGGCTCGGGGTGACGGGTCATTGCCTGCAGTGCCGGGAACAGCACCGCGAGCAGCGCCAGGCGCGGCAGGATCAGCACGGCGCGGCGCCCGTAGCGGTCGCAGAGCACGCCGCCGAGCAACGCCGAGAGCGCCAGTGCGGCGCCGGCGACCAGCGTCGAGAGCATCGCGATGCCCGCCGGCAGGTGTAGCTCGGTAAGGGCGAAGGTGGTCATGTAGTTGAGGAAGTACTGGGTGATGGTGCTTCCGGAGAGGATCAGCAGGCCGAGCAGCAGGGCCCGCCGATGATTGCCGAACAACTCGCCGAGCAGGTTCCGGGTGCTGGCCTGGCGGCCGCGTCCGGAAAAGGTCTCGGCCAGGTTGAGGCGGATGTACAGGCCGATCGGCAGGACCAGCAGGCCGGCCACGAAGGGAATCCGCCAGCCCCATTCCTGCAGTTGGCGCTCGTCGAGCCAGAGGGTGAGCAGGTAGCCCATCAGCCCGGCGGCGACCGCCGCGATGCCTTGCGCCACGACCTGCCAGCAGGCGTAGGTGCCGCGCTTGTGCGGCGGTGCCGCCTCGAGGATGTAGGTGGTCGCCGGTCCGGCCTCGCCGCCCCAGGCCAGGCCTTGCAGCAGGCGGGTCAGCACCAGCAGCAGCGGCGCGGCCGGGCCGATGCTGTCGTAGCCGGGGAGCACCGCGATGCCGCCGGTGCCCAGCGCCATCAGGAACAGGGTAAGGAGCATCGCCGGCTTGCGCCCGGCGCGGTCGGCGTAGGCGCCGATAAGGATCGCGCCGAGGGGGCGGATGACGAAGCCGACGCCGAACGCGGTGACCGACAGGAGCAGGCTGACGAAGGCGCTGTCGGAGGGGAAGAAAGTCCGTCCGATCATCACCGCGAAGGTGGCATAGACCCCGAAGTCGAAGAATTCCACGGCGTTGCCGAGGACCACGGCAAAGACGCTGCGGCGGCTGGCCGGATCGGCGGCCGCCGGGGGACGGGTGGGGGAGCGCATGGCGAAGGCCCTCTCGGAGTGACGACTGAAACACTCAGGCCTGGAGCCGAGCGACGAGCGGCCGCCGGCTTCAGTCAGCCGGCGGCCGGGGCCAGCCGTGGATCGGACCGCGCCAGCCTTCGTAGGTCTTGCCGATGCGCAACAGCCAGGTATCGGCGAAGCGCGGCGCGACCAGTTGCAGGCCGATCGGCATGCCGGCGGCCGTGAAGCCGCAGTTTATCGAGAGCGCGGGCTGTTCGCCCATATTCCACGGCACGGTGAAGACGATGTGCTCGAACGGCCGCTGCGGATCGTTCAGCGGCGAGGCCCAGTCGGCGGGGAAGGCCTCGACCTGGTTGGTCGGCGTCAGCAGCAGGTCGATCTCGCCGAACAGCCGGGCGGCGCGCCGGCGCATCTCGAAGGTCTGGTTGAAACCGCGCACCGCATCGACCCCGCTGACCCGTGCGCCGCCCTCGGCCCAGGCGTGGACATAGGGCAGCACCCTGGCCCGCCGCGTCTCGTCGAGGAGCAGCAGTTCGCTCCACAGGCGGGCGCGCCAGAAGTCGTTCAGGCCGTCGAGCAGGCTCCGGTCCATCAGCGGTTCGACGATCCTGAGCTGGGCGCCGTGCTCCTCGAACAGCCGCGCCGCGGCCTCGATCGCGGCGCGGATTTCCGCGTCGGGCTGCAGGCCGCAGCCGGGGTCGAGTTGCAGGCCGACCCTCAGGCCGCGCACCGACAGCGGCTCGGCGCTCCAGTCCAGCACTTCCGGCGGCAGGCTGGTGGCGTCGCGGGCGTCGGGCTGCGCGAGGTAGCGCATCAGCAGCAGGCAGTCGTCCATGCAGCGGGTCATCGGACCGGCGCAGCGACCGGTGTAGTAAGGGTCGATGGGGATCCGCCCGAGGCTTGGCTTGAAGCCCACCAGGCCGCACCAGCCCGCCGGCAGTCGCACCGAGCCGCCGATGTCGGTGCCCAGGTGCAGCGGTCCGTAGCCGGCGGCGGCCGCCGCTGCCGCGCCCGAACTGGAGCCGCCGGTATTGTTGGCCAGGTTCCAGGGATTGCGGGTGACTCCGTGGAAGCTGGAGAGGCCGGATGAAAGCATGCCGAAGTCTGGAACCGTAGTCTTGGCCAGGACGATCGCGCCGGCTTCGCGCAGCCGAGCGGCCGGCGGCGCGTCGCAGGGCGCGGGTTGCAGGGCGGTGGCGGCGCTGCCCAATGGGATAGGTTCGCCAGCGGTGGCGATCAGCTCCTTGATGGTTACCGGCAGCCCGTCCAGCGGGCCTTTGGGCTGTCCCTTGCGCCAGCGCTCGGTGGCCGCCGCGGCCTGTTCGCGAACCCGTTGCGGGTCGAAGCGATACAGCGCGTTGAGATGCGGTTCCCAGCGCTGGATGTGGGCCAGCAGATGCTCGTAGTACTCGCCAGGCGAGAGTTCCCGGCGGGCGAACAGTGCCAGCAGGCGGGTTCCCGGGAGGTCGTGCAGCGCGGTCATTCAAGCTCCCTCGAAGAACGGCCGCGGGCGTCAAGCGGCCGGCCTACCCGTTGTCGGGCGGCAATTCGAAACCAAGGTGTATCGGGGAGGTATAGCCCATGACCGGCGATCGTTCCCGCCGGGGAATCAGCCCTTGCGTTGCTCGATGTAGCGCAGGAAGGCTGTCATGTCGGTACTGCACAGGGTCCGGGCGACCTGCTTCACTTCGTCCACCGGCCAGTCCCACCAGGCCGAAGCCAGCAGGGCTTCGCGGATGTCTTCCTCGAAGCGCCAGCGGATCTGCCGGGCCGGGTTGCCGCCGACGATGGCGAATGGCGGCACGTCGCGGGTCACCACCGCGCCGGCGGCGACTACCGCACCATGCCCGATGGTGACCCCGGAGAGGATCAGCGCGTTCGTGCAGATCCAACAGTCGCTACCGATGACTACGTCGCCGCGGGTCGTGGTGCTGTCAGGGATGTCGGCGACCTCATCGATCATCTTCGGGAAGGGGTAGGTGGTGAGCCAGTCGGTATGGTGCTCGCCGCCCAGGAGGATCTTCACGCCGGCAGCGATCGAGGTGTAGGCGCCGATCCTTAGGGTGGCCTTGTCGCCGAACTCGGTGACCTCCGGGATCCCGTAGGTGCCCACGCCGACCTCGTAATGTGGGTAGGCAAGACGGATCTTCTCCGGGGCCTTGAAGATCTTTTCCCAGCCACGGAAGTACTTCCGCTCTTTGCGTTTTTTCAGTTTTTCCAGGAATTTCATCGAATTACCTTGCCACCTTGGAGTCCGCGGGGCTCAGGTGGTCTCGTGATGGAGAAGGAAGCGCTTCAACCGGCGGAAGGTGGTGCGGTTCCACTGCCGCAGCGGCAGCGAGCGGAGCAGTTGCCAGGCATGCCGCTTGTCCGCGACCACGGCGTATTTCAGGGCCTTGTTGACCAGCTCCGTGCGGCCGCGCTCGTAGGCGGGATGCGACTGGTAGGGGGCGATGGTGCGCAGGTCTGCATCGAGCAGCACCTTGTAGCGCCGCGACAGGTTGTCGGGGTGGCGCCGGTAGCGGGTGACCAGCACCGGCAGCTTGTGGATCTGGTAGCCCTGGCTGGCGATGCGCAGGGTCATCTGGAAGTCCTGCACCTTGATCTCGGGATCGTAGAAGCCGGCGGCGCGCAGGGCCTCCATGCGGTACAGGGACACCGGGGCGCCGCAGACGTAGGCGTTGCCGAGCAGGTAGTCGAAGTCCAGCTGGCGGATGCGATTGCCGTTCTGCCGCTTGGTTTCCTGGCCTTCGCTGTCGATGTAGATCACCAGGGCGCCGACGCAGCCGACTTCCGGGTGCTGGTCGAGGTACGCGGCGCGCACGCTCAACGAGTGCGGCAGCATGATGTCGTCCAGGTCCGGCGTGGCTACGTAGTCGCCGCGGGCGTGTCGCAGGCCGAAGTTCAGCGCTGCGCTGACGCCCTGGTTCTGCTGGCGGTAGAGCTGGAAACCGTGGACTTTCTGCAACTGCTCCAGCATGGCGTAGCTGTTGTCGGTGGAACCGTCGTCGACGATGATCACTTCGAAATTCGGGTAGTCCTGCTCGTAGATGCTGCGCAGGGCTTCTTCCAGGTACTTTTCCGCGTTGAAGCAGGGCGCTACGACGGATACCAGCGGGGCGTCCGTCGTGTCTGAGTGCTTGCTGGAAGTGGCTTCTTCAATCATGTGTCGTTCTTGTCACTCGTCTTGCCCGGTAGCCGTTCCAGGAGGCCGCCGGTCATGAAGTCCTGCGATCGTTCCGGCGATCGTTGCTCGGCACGGGCTGGCGGAAACACAGCGTTTCGTTCCGCCGGTACGGTCGCTGGAGTGGCTCTGGCACGCATGCCTGGATGGCCAGGCATCGCGACAGTACACCGTTGGAAGCATAGAGGGTAGGCCATCGGGCCCGAGAAAAATCCTCGACCTCCTTCGTCCAACCGTCAGGCCGAGGCCTGGCACTGTTTCCAGTGCCGGTACAAGGCGGGGATATCCCCAGTACACAGCAGTGGCATGGCTGCCTCGATATCGGCCAGTGGCCAGTCCCACCAGGCCATTTCCAGCAGGTTCTGGATATCGCCATCGGAAAAGCGCTTACGAATGGTCCGGGCCGGGTTACCGCCGACGATGGCATAGGGCTCGACATCGCCGGTCACCAGCGCGCGGCTGCCGATGATGGCTCCGTGGCCGACCCGTACGCCGGGCATGAACATCGCCTCGGTACCGATCCAGGCGTCATGGCCGATCAGCGTGTCGCCCGCTGGCTGATAGCCGTTCACGGCGCCGGCGAAGGCAGGCTCTTCGTGCATGAAGTGGAAGGGGAAGGTCGACGCCCATTCGGCGCGGTGTCCCTGGTTGCCGGCCATGATGAAGGCGGCGCCACTGCCGATCGAGCAGAAACTGCCGATGACCAGCTTGTCCACGTCGTCGCGGTCCGGCATCAGGTAGCGGGCGCAGTCGTCGAAGGAATGCCCGTGATAGTAGCCGGAGTAGTAGCTGTAGCGCCCCACCCGTATGTTCGGGTTGCTGACCTGTTCCGAGAGCAGCTTGCCCCTGAAGGGGCTCTCGAAATAGTTGCCCATGACCGTCGTCCCTGTCCGTCGAAACCGCCAAGGGTAGCGCCTGGTGGGATAGCGGGCCAGCCTGGCGTGACGGCTGGCAGCCGCGTCGGCGTTCAGCAGGCCGGACTGCTGAACGGCCAGGCCTGGAAAGGCTCCGAATAGTGCCTGCCGTGACGGAAGGCGAAGGGGAGTGCGTTGGCTTGTTGGTGCAGTTCCTCATTGTCGACGTTGAGGCAAAGCATCTGGATGTCCTGTGCCACCAACAGCCGGTTCAGGTACTCGATGCTCTTGCGCTGGCGCAGGTTACGCGTCAGCGGGCCGGGGGCAAGCAGGCGCGCGTCCAGGCCCAGGTAATCGCAGAGGCCGGCGTCGACCTCGGCGAAGCACTGGCGAGCGTCGGTATCGATGCGTTGCGGGTGCAGCGCGATGCGCACGCCGCTGTCGCGTAGCCGGGCGAGGGACGCCAGGTACTCCGCAGAGGCGGGTTCCTGCTCGTCGATGACCAGCAGCAGGCAGAGTTCGACCTGGTGCTGCTGCAATTGCCTGGCCGAGGCCAGGATCCGCTCGCAGACCCCGGCGTTGCCCAGGCTGCTGGCATGCAGGGGAATGAAGTTCTTGCCGAGCAGTTCGAGGTCGGTGTTGTGCCGGTGCACGCACAGGAGGCGTGCCAGCAGGTGCTTGACCGCCGCCTCGGCAAGCAGCGGCGGTGCGCCGGAAAGGAAGGCCGACAGGTCGACGCGCTGGCGCCGTTCGCGCAGGGAGAGCTTGCTGCCGACCAACGCGCCGTTCCTCGCATAGATGCCATGGGCGAAGAGCTCGAATCCGTCGTTCGCATCACGGTTGCCGAGGCAGAGCCATTTCAATGGCGGGGGCGTTCTGTCTGTCGCAGTCATAAGTGATGGCTCTATGGGCAAATCTCGCCAAGGCGCTCGGGCATGGAACCCGCACGCAGGGTTGAGGGGTATCTAGCGGAGACGACCCTACCTCCCACGAATCAAGGTCTTTCGTCGGAAAACCCAGGGGGCAGGTAGGGGATCGGCTCGGCAATCGGCCGCCGAGGGTACTTCCGGTGTCGCCGCCAGGCCTGGTTGGTGGCGGCTTTTTCTCTGGTCTGTGCAGTGGTTCCGCTGTTACCGATTTTTCCGAGTGCGTTTGTGTTGCGGCATCGATCATTGGCGTCAGTCGGCGCCGATGCTGTCGATGAAGCCCTGGATCAGCGGCGAGGCTTGCTGTTTGCGCCAGACGAAATGGATATCGCTGGAGTCCAGGCCGGCTACCGGTTCGGCATGGAAACCCCGTCGCGCGGAGGGCATGCGTGCAACGAAGCTCTCCGGCACGCAGGCGAAGCCGAGACCGGCCTCGATGCAGGCGAAGAGGCTCGGGTAGGACTCGATTTCCAGGGTTGCACGCGGCTGGATACCGCTTTCCGCCAGCCAGCGGTCGACCTGGCGGCGGTAGTGGCAAGTGTGGCCGAACACATAGAGTTCGAGGCTGGCGAGGTCCTCGGGAGTGGGTGCCGGCAGGTCGGCGGGAGTGACCCGCAACAGGCGCTCGCGGAAGGCCAGGCGGCTGGCCAGCAACGGGTGTTCGATGGGGCCGTCGGTGACGATCAGGTCCAGCTCTCCCTCCATCAGCAGGCGCTCGAGCAGCAGCGAATGCTCCGGGCGGATGTGCAGTTCAACGCCCGGCGACTCGCGGCGGTAGCGGGCCAGGCGCTGGGGCAGATGATTGGCCAGGGCCACGTCCAGTGCGCCGACCCGTAGCGCGCCGTGCGCCTGGTCGCCGGCGAACAGCGCGGCGGTCTCGTCGGCCAGCGCCAGCAGGCGCCGGGCATGGCGGTACAACAGGCGGCCCTCGGGGGTGACCAGCAGGCGATTCCTTTCGCGATTGAACAGGGCTACGCCGAGTTGTCCTTCGAGTTCGCGCAAGCGGGTAGTGATGTTCGACGGCACGCAATGCAACTGTTCGGCCGCGGCTGCGATGGTGCCGCGTTCGACCACCGCGCAGAAGAATCCGAGTTGAGAGAGTTTCACATCATTCTCTTTAAGTGAGCGATTTGCTGATTATTGATTACTTTTAATGAGTGAAAGGCCACCCTAGCATGGACCTCGCGATCGCTTCCAACCCCATTTCACGAGGAAAGATTCCATGACCTACCATGTACTGGTTCAGTTCGACGTTCCCTCCGACAAGCGCGAAGCGTTCGCCGCGGCAGGCCTGTTCGATGCCAATGGCTCGTTGCAGAACGAACCGGGCACCCTGCGCTTCGAGGTGATCCGCGACGAGAACAACCGCAACCGCTTCTACCTCGACGAGGTGTACGAAGACGAGGCGGCGTTCCTCCAGCATTGCCGCAACGAAACCATCGCGCGCTTCTACGAGCTGATCGACAGCTACGCCTTCGGTCCGCTTTTCCTGTTCAAGGGCTACCGCATCGAGGGTTGATCCCCGCTCCGGCGGCTCGCCGCCGGATTCCACGGAGAATTTCCATGCGAATCCTGCACAGCATGCTCCGCGTGGCCGATCTCGAGGCCGCGCTGGAGTTCTACACCCGCGCCCTGGGCATGCGCCTGCTGCGGCGCCGGGACTATCCCGAAGGCCGCTTCACCCTGGCCTTCGTCGGCTACCAGGACGAGCGCGCGGCCGCTGCCCTGGAGTTGACCCACAACTGGGACCGGGACGGCTACACCCAGGGCGACGGCTACGGCCACCTGGCCATCGAGGTCGAGGATGCCGCCGTCACCTGCGCCCGGGCCAGGGCGCTGGGCTATCGGGTCACCCGCGAGGCCGGGCCGATGCAGCACGGACGCAGCGTGATCGCCTTCCTCGAAGACCCGGACGGCTACAAGGTGGAACTTATCCAGAAGGGTACCCAGTTCGATTGAGCCCGCGACCAGGGGGCGACATAGCGGCTGCTGTCGTTCCGGCTCAGTCGCTGGCGTCGAATGCGGCGTGGAAGGCCACTATTCCTCGCGCCATGCGCCCGCTGAAGGACTGTGCCTGGAAGTATTCGGCGGGAACGCCGGGCAACGCCAGGCCGCTTTCCACCCGAAAGCCGAAGCGCGAGTAGTAGGTCGGTTCGCCCAGTACCACGCAGCCACCCGCGGGCAGCAGTCGCAGCTCGGTGAGCAGGCGCCGGACCAACTGCGAACCGAGACCCTGGCGCTGTCGCCCGGGCGCCACCGATAGCGGCGCGAGGCCGTACCAGTCGCCCGCCTCGCCATCGATGGTCACTGGCGAGGCTGCGATATGGCCGATCACCTGGCCATTCGCTTCGGCCACCAGCGAAAGCGTCAGCGCGCCAGCACGGCGCAGGGCATCGACGATGTACTGCTCGGTATGGCTGCTATGCGTTTCGTTGCGGAACGCGGCTTCGGTCAGGCGGGCGATGGCCTCGATGTCGCCGGGCGTTTCCGCACGGATGGAAATATTCATGCAAGCACTCCTCGGACCCCCGCCTTGTCCCGGCGGGGGCAATGGAAAAGGAAGGGGGTCAGCGATTGTCCGCCTGCGGGCGCACGGCTTTCAGCCCGGCCATGGATATCCGGTAGGGCCTGCCCTGGCGGGAGTGGATCAGGCCCTTGTTCTTCAGCCTGGAGAACACCGCCAGGGTGCAGTCGAGCAGCAGGTGGCCGTCGCGGTTGTAGCACTCGACGCGGGTGATCTTGCCCGAAGCGTCGCGAAGGAAGGCGATATGGCCGCCCTGGGCCAAGGCGTGAAGCGTCCGTTGTTCCGGCTTGGAAACGTTCATGTCGGTAGAACCTGTAATCATCGGTGTGACAACGCGGCCGCACTGCGCGAAAAGGCGTGTGCGAGCCATGGCGAAGGTAGATAACCGGCGACACCTCGTGCGGGATGACGAAGTGGCGGTTATCCGATGATTACTATCTCCAACATACAAGCCTCGGATCGGGGAGGGCGCAGCCACGAAAGCGTGCTGCGATGCGGCAGTCTAACGAAGCTGGCGAAGCGACGGCAAGGAACTGCCTGCGTCGCTATGCCGCCGTGCGACGCTTGCGCCTTTGTGAGGGAGTTCGCCTCGCCCCGCGGCGGTCCGCGCTTTCATTATCGGGGGAAGCGGGAGGTATCCATGTTTCGCACGGCGCTGACGCTGTTCATGTCTTCGTTGGCAATTCCTGCCGTCGCCTCGATGAGATGCGGCACGCATCTGATGGACGAGGGCGACAGCGTCGAGCAAGTCCTGGAAAGGTGCGGGCAACCGCTGAGCAGGATCGTCAACGAGCCTGCCCTGCGCAACAACGGCGTGCCCAAGTTGAATGCCGCACGCACCGAATTCTTGGTGTATGGCCCCAGTGGAGGCGTCTACCGACACTTGCGCTTCATCGATGGCAAGCTGGTCGAGATTCGGCTCGAGCGGAAGTGATACGAGGCTGTTGAGGAGTTATTCCTACAGATAATTACTAATTCGCTGCGGAACACCGTGAAAGAGCGCTGAGCGAGAAGACGAGCCGGGTGCGGGCCCAGGTGGATGCGTCTTCCGTCGTGTAGGAATTGCCCGATATCGGGCGGCGGGGCGGAAGGTTGCGGGCCACCCTGATCGCATACCTGAAAAGTTGGCGGCGTAATCTCCGCGATTTTCAGGCGAGGACGCGTCGTGTTGAAGTTATTGGTCGTGGTTGCTTCCCTTTTCATCGGCGGAGGCATGGCCATGGGAGAGCCCGGCGGGGCGGATGGGTTTTCCGCTGTCGCAGCGGTCGATCCGGGAGCGAACCCCGAAGCGCAACTGGACGAGGAGCCTCAGGAGGTCAGCGAAGCGCCGGCCTATCGCGTGGATGACCTCACCTTCCTGTACCTCACCCATGAGGTCTATCTGGAACCCTACGTTTCCTGCCGTCCGAAAGTCCTGGGCGAACGTTCGTACGTCGCCTGCTGGAACGAAACCTACTCCGGCCGCTCCCCGCTGAACTTCTGGGAATACGACGGTGGTGACTTCCTCGCCCTCAACGACCCGGCACGTGTGTTGGCCGAGGGAAAGTTCGCCAGCGAGCAGCACATCGGCGAAGCGCCCCTGCCGCTGCCTCTGGATATCGATCTGGACCAGTTGGAGCGGGCCTACTCGCTGATGATGTAAGGGAGAGGAACCTTCCGGCTGCGTCTCCGCCGAAATCCATGGGGCGCTTCCGATCTTTCCCGGGCTTTACGCGGTAAAGCCTGAAAACAAAAAGCCCCTGGCACTGGTTGGTGTCAGGGGCTTTTGCATTGGGATCTGGAGCGGGCGATGGGAATCACCCAAGGCAACCAACCCATTGATTAATAACGATTTTTTCTGGTTACCCAAGCCAGAAATGGCCTCTAAGTGTACCACCCCGACCCTCTTGGCGAAAGACGTACATCCACCGCCTTCCGCTGGCGGCCACCGACAGCCACTGCGATCAGGAAGCGACCGATTTTACGATCTGTAGTGCCCTTCGCTCGAATCGCTCGGAAACAGAGTTCGCTTGCCCTTGGAGCCTATGCAGGTGCGTCACGATTTCGTAGGGGCCGTCGTCCAGGGGGCGCGTGCTGATTCCCCATCCATGGGCGCGCTTGATGCGCGATTGCGCGGATACCCCGACGCCGTAGCCGGCAGAAACCCATAGCGCCATCAGCTCGAAAGACGTGACGTACTGAAGATTCTGCTGGTCAGCAGGCAAGAGCGAGAGCAGCCGATGATCCAGCGAAGAACAAGCCTCAGCCCTCCAGCGAAAGATCGGGTAGTCCTGTAGATCGGCGACGGTGAGCGATGCCTGATCCAGCAAGGGAAACCGCAGCGGTATCGCAACGGCCATGCTCTCAACCCACAAAGGCTGGGTTTGGATGGCCGGATCGCTCGACCCTTGAAGCGACACCCCTACGTCATAGCGGCCTTCACGGAGTCCATCAAGCAACTCGTCGCCTGCAACCTCAAGGAACGCGATGCTGACCTCTGGCTCTTGCGCACGTTGCAGCGCGAGCAGCGCCGAAAGCTGAGATGACGATACGCCTGGCGCTATCGCAAGCCTGAGGTGGGCAGGTTGGCTGGTGATGTTGTCCATGGAGAACCCACAGAAGCGACGAAGCAGGTCAAGGGCAAACCAGCATCATAGTAAAGAGAGAACTTTAACGTCTATATGTTTAACGTGGTTAATTTAAGAGGATTGTTCGACGCTTCTGTCGATGCAGAAGCGTACTATTCAGCCAGGTCGTCCACCTGGCACACCCACCTATGAATCCGAACCAGCATTAGCTTTCGGGCGGGCCGTGCGTGCCGCTCGCGTCGCGCAAGGCGTCGCTCAAGACGACTTTGCATTTCAGGCTGGAATATCGCGTTCGCACATGGGCAAAATCGAACGCGGGGAGCATGTGCCGACGCTTCCCCTGATACTGAAAATTGCTGCCGCACTCGGGATAAGCGCCAGCGAGTTGATGGCAGCGACTGAAAGGAACCTCAGCGCTGGTAGTGAGCCGCAAGGCTCGGCATAGCGACTCGGCACGAGGCAAAGGGCGCAGCCCGTGAACCCGGCGGCGGAACGCCGGTGTGCTCCTTACGTATTCACGGCAACGACGTTAACCGCAGGGATTTTCTGGGCAACAGCAGCGTAAAGATCAACGTCCATCTGCTGGGTCTGAATGGATACCACCAAGCTATATCGCGCCGGCAGGCCATAGCGCTCCAGCGCAGGTCGTGTCCGCCACCATCCAGCCGAAGGATAGACAGCAATGAATCCGCGGCTGGCCAATTCAGCCGCTGTGCCCTTCCAGACATCCTGGTGCAGCGAACCACGATGCCGCTGCCGTTCGCCCAACAGCCAGTTGGGGTCGGATGGGTTCACAGGGTCACCCTCATCCTCGCGCTGGGCCGCCGCATTTACCCGTGCGACAAAATTCTCGGTGGATGCATCAAGCGGACGCTGCACATCGAATCGCAGACGATGCGAAGGGTAGTGATACTTCGAGGCGATACCGCGCGCCGAAGGGTTGGGTTCGATGAAGTAGGAGAGCGTGATGCGCATCTCGACGGGCGTGTCCTGCAGTGCCTCCAACTCATCCTTCGGCCAAGGCAAGGAGTGCAGATTCATGTCGCGCGTTACGATGCCCTTGCCCTGAACCTTTGCATAAGGATGTACCACGTCTTCAACCAGTAGGGTCAGCGAGTCTCCCGCGCTCCAGAGCGCCCGGTTCAAGTCCGGGACTCCCCAGCCGCAATGACGAATCAGGTGAACATAATCGTCCTTGTTCGGCACTGCGGGCAAGAACATCCCGCGCATGCTCTCGCTCCATTGTGCCGAATGCACCAGCAACGCACGCACGGTTTCCGGCCGGAGGTTCGGATAGGCTGCCATGATCTGAGCTGCCATTCCCGCACACAATGCAGATGCGGCACTGGTGGCGTTGCTGGTGGTGAACAAGCGATCCAGCGGCTGGTTATGGGGCGTCAGCAAGTTCAGACTGGCCATGCCTACCGCACCCAGCTCATCCTTGGCTGCATTGCCTCCTTCTAGCACCACTTCGGGTTTCAAGGGCCACGCTCGGTCCCATGTCCGGGTCGTTGTGGTAAAGGGGCTAAGGCCACCGGCTTCTGCGACGTGATTCAAGGAAGGATGGCCTTCCGTGTCGATCTTGTCAGTGCACGCCCCTACCGTGATGGCATTCCATGCCTGGCCGGGGTCATGGACAAGATTGGTGGCGAGGCTATCGGGATACCCGGCCCATGCATTGGGATCGCGCGTGTTGCCTGCGGACAGCACGAACAGACGTGGACTGTCACCCGCCCCATCGGTATCTGCTGCAAGACCATCGACGGCAGCAGACCATGACGAAGGACGGCCACGATCACGGTAGTCCGAAGCCGTCACTGCTGATGCAAACACGCGCGTCCGATTCGGGGCTGAAATTTCAGGGCGTGCGACACCTTCGGTAAAAAGATAAGCATGGTGACGCGCATCGCCTTCGTTGGCGCCTTCCGTAGGCACCAGCTTGACCGACTCCAACCGATGCGGAACGCTGATCGAGTCAGCAGATGAAAGGATATCTGTGAGATCGCCATAGGCCGCCAGGCCAGCCAGCCCTGTGCCGTGATTCGCCTCGTCTTCCACGCCCCATGCCGGCTCCACCGTATGCAGGTCTCCCGCATCCATCAGAGGCTCCAGCAGCGGATGCGTGCGCGTCACGCCGGAGTCCAATAAACATACGCGGGGGGCTGCATCATCCGACGGCGGCAACTGGGCGCGACGCAGCAAATCGTCCGCCCATTCACGTTGCTCACCCACATCCATGCCATCGAAGAATTCGGCGGTTTCCTTGGCATAGCGAAGTTCGGCAACACAATTCAGCGTCATTACTGACCGAGAAAGCTGCTGCTGCGATCCGTACATCAGCAGCACAGTGCGCTCGGGGAAGTTGACCTGTTTGTCGCTGACGACACATTCTGCCAAGCGGGCGAGCTTCTTGAAGTCCCCTACAACGACTTGCCGCTGTCCCGCCCCTCGAACCGGAAGCCATACCTCCCACCAGAAGGCGGTAGCGAGATCGTCAGGCAGTAGTTCGGGGACGTCAGTCCACAGAGCCCTGATTTCTGCTGCTCGAATGGATTCGATTGCATCCAACAGCTTCCTGTGATCGCGTGCTTGACCGCGACTATCCTTCTTCTCCTCCAGATAGTCGGAGATGTATTTTTCAAAATGCGCCAGCTTTCCATCAGGGACGAAGACATTAGCGAAGGTTTGATTGCCCTCGCGGCGAACACTGAGAAGTTCAATCTTCTTGGTTTCGTTCGCCAAGCTCTCGAACGCCAACTCGACATCAGGCTGGCTGGAAAACTGGATTTGTAAGCCCAATCCGCTTTCCAGTTGCAGGTCTCGCTGACCTTGAGCCGCTTCTGCTGCTACGGGCTTCAAGTTTTCAACCTGGCCGCGAAGGGATGCCCCGTGCTGCTGCCGGGGCAAGGTCGGCACGTTGCGTGTCGATCCACCTCCAGCAGAGTGCGCTTTGAATTCGACGGCTTGGGATGTATCTCGAAGAATGAAATGCGGGCGTTTAGCTTGCGGTTGATCCGGCATGGTTCGGCGCGACCTTCTTATTGTTCATACTGAGGCTGAATTTGCGGCGCTCATCGAAAGCGCGTTTCAGCACATCTGCCTTCACGCGCTCCTCGTCGTGCATCACTGCCTCTTTGATGGATTCATCCACAGCGCGTCTGATCTCCGCGTAACTCAACCCGTCCGCCTTGGCTGTGATGGCCTTGAGTGGAAAGGGCTTGGGCGCGAACTTCCCGAGTCGCGACTGGATCAGCTTGGCAGCCTGCGGCGCGCTTGGAAGCCGATACTCGATCACGTCATCAAACCGGCGAAACAGTGCGTAGTCAAGGATCTCCGCATGGTTCGTCGCCGCGACGATCAAACTATGGGATTGGTCGCTCTCAATCATTTGCAGAAAGCTGTTCAGTACTCGCCGAATCTCTCCCACATCGTTGGCCAGTCCTCTTTGTGAGCCGATGGCGTCGAACTCGTCAAAGAAGTAAACGCCTCTCACATCATTGATGGCATCGAATATTTGGCGCAACTTGGCGGCGGTCTCGCCCATGAACTTGGTGATCAAGGCATCCAGTCGAACGGCAAACAACGGGATACCAAGCTCACCAGCCAGTACGGAGGCCGTCATCGTCTTGCCGGTACCCGGCGGGCCGACCAGCAGCAGCTTGCGTCTCGGCGACAGGCCATGCTCGCGGATGCGCAAATGGTGCTTCTGCTCTTTCATGATGCGGCCAAGCTGTTCGACCATCTCCGCATCGAGCACCATGTCCGACAGACGATTCTTCGGATAGGAAACCGTCAGCAAGTTCGCTAGCTCACCGCGCGGACGGGCCAACGGCACCAGCTTACCCTCGGTGCCATTCGGTGAGACACGGGCTTTCGCCGCGTCGATCATGTCGCGCAGTTCTTCGGCAAGCTTGCCGTGACCGACCTTCGCTTCACGGGCCGCGACCTGCATGGCGACAGAATAGAAGTGCTGATCATCCCGCTCGATATGGGATTTCACCAACGCCTTGAGTTGTTCGGCATTAGCCATAGTGACCTCCCACCTGCGCTGTCATGTTGGCCGATGTTTCCAGTGATGCCAGCGCAGACTGCATCAATTGATCGGCGACGTGCTCGTCGATCGCACCCAGCTCATTCGAGTCGGCAGCCAGAACGAACAGCAGGCCGACAGGCACATGCAATGCCTCGGCGATCCTGGTGACCGTCGAAAGTGTCGGGTCGCGCTTATTGTTCTCAAGCATCGACAAGTACGACACGGAACAATTGGCTCGGTTCGCAATGGTGCTTTGAGAGTCCCCCCGTTGCGTTCGGCACAGTCGAATGGCTTGTCCAACATTCATGACGCTTGCCTTCTCACGGGTTGCGACGAGCATAAGTATCTCGAAATTTTACCACCAGTGAACATCATTGGCGAGACTTTCCCTGCGAAGAACTGCCCGATCAATCGCCCGAGTGCTCGCGCAGGCGCGCGATGAACCGCTCCACCGACACCGGCATGCTCTCGCTGGTAGGTCGCAGCAAGTAGGTCGTGATGATCGCGGAATCCATAGCCAGGGGACGGATCACCACATCGGGGCGCGGGCTCGCCGCGACCCTGGTTGCCGTGATGAAGCCTACCCCGTAGCCCGCACCGACCAGGGTAAGCATCATGTCCAGCGAAGACACATGCTCGACAACGTCGGGCTCACGCTCTAGCGGCCGCAGGAGCCGCACCAGTTCGCGGTAGCAGCCTTCGCATATCTGCGGATCGCATAAGACCAGTGGGTAGCTCGCAAGCTGATGCAGCGGAACGGCCTTGTGTGAAAGCAATGGGTGTCTGGCGGGCACCGCGACCGCCAGCGAGTCGTGCCAGAGCGGCTCGGTCAGGATGTCATCGCCGACCTCCGCCGTGTGCGCGAACCCGATCGAGAAATCGCCCGAGCGCAACCCGCGCAACTGCTCGGCCAGCGGCACTTCGGACAGGCGAATCTCGATCTCCGGCTCTTCCTCACGGCAACGGGCCAGGAGGGCTGACAGCCGGGGATCGATGGCGCCGTCGGACACGGCGATGCGAAGGCTTCCGCTCAGCCCCGCCGCGACCGCCCGGACATTCTCCTGAGCCTGTTTCAGCGCGGCGAACACCCTGCGCACGTCTTGCAGGAAAGTCGCGCCAGCCTCGGTAAGCACCGTACCTCGGCGGTTGCGCACGAAGAGCACCGCGCCCAGGTCGTCCTCAAGCTCCTTGATGGCGCGGGACAATGGTGGCTGTTCGATATGAAGGCGCTCGGCGGCCCGAGTGAAGTGCAGCTCCTCTGCGAGAGCCACAAAGCAGCGAAGGTGTCGCAGTTCCATGGGCCGTGCTCCTGTTCCCTATCAAGGCTCTATTCGCACCAGCTTTCGTCCGCAGAAGCCTGCTGGATGCACGCTATTCCACGGCGTTCCTGGTGCGCTCCGCTGGACTCATCACCTACTCGTCCATGCGAGATCACTCATTTGCGCCTCAAAAATGGTTATCATAATGCAGCGCACTAACAAATCAACTTAGATTTATAGACGTCTTTCTACACAGACCATATACTTTCGGCGGAAATCTGCATAAGCATTCGCTAACCCGAACGAGCCAACCAGGATGCCCCACGAACAGCTTGCCGATCTAACCCAGCCACAGCGCGACCGGCTCGCGTTCGTGGAGTTGCGCGTGCGCTTCATTGGGGAGATGCGCCGCCAGGATTTGGTCGCGCGGTTTGGTATCCAGTCCGCTGCTGCGTCCAGGGACCTGGCGCTGTACAAGGACTTGGCTCCGGGCAACATCGACTACGACGGCAAAGGCAAGTTCTACGTCCTCGGCCCGAGCTTCCAGCCAATCTTCGATTTCCCGCCCGAGCGGGTGTTGTCGTGGCTGACGCAGGGTTTTGGCGACGGTGAACCGATGCACATCAAAGCCTGGGTGGCCAGCGAAAGCCCGTCCCGGCTCACCCACCCTGACCTGAACATCCTGGCGAGCGTGACCCGTGCCATCCACTACGAATGCCCGCTCGGCATCGAGTACCACTCCATCTCCAGCGGCCGCACCGTGCGGGAGATCGTCCCGTTCGCGCTGATCGACAACGGCCTGCGCTGGCACGTCCGCGCCTTCGACCGCAAATCGCAGGAGTTCCGGGATTTCGTCATCACCCGCATCAAGCGCCCGGTGGTGCGCAAGGGGCAGCCCGTGGCGCCCCACGAGATGAGCGATCAGGACATTCAGTGGACCCGGATCGTCGAGCTGGAGCTGGTTCCTCACCCGGATCAGCCCCGGCCAGAAATCACCGAAATGGACTACTGCATGCAAGGCGGCGTGTTGCACATGAAGCTGCGTGCCGCTACGGCTGGCTACATCCTGCGCAAATGGAGTGTGGACTGCTCCCCCGACCATAGCCTGCGCGGCCCCGAGTACCGGCTATGGCTCAGCGACCCGTTGGCGCTGTACGGCGTAGAGAACGCCAAGCTGGCTCCCGGCTACCAAGCGCCGAGCAGCCCCAAGAAACGATAGGAAAGAACAAGCGCAATGGCCAAAACACTTGAAGCGCACGACAAGCTGATCCGCGAAATTTTCGAAGGCAGCTACCAGTTCGAGATCCCGGACTACCAGCGCCCTTACGCCTGGACAACCGAGCAGGCGGGCGAGTTGTTCGACGATCTGATCTCGGCCATGCAGGACGCCCGTATCTCCGGCGCGACCAGTCAATATTTCCTCGGCAGCATCGTTCTGATCAAGAACGACCGGGAGCCGAAGTCGTCGGTGGTCGATGGCCAGCAGCGTCTGTCCACGTTGACGATGCTGTTCGCCGTGCTGCGTGAGGCCATGCCGCACGCAGCCGACGACATCACCGACTTCCTCTACAAGAAGGGCAAGGTCAGCCTCGGCGAGAAGAACGAATACCGCCTGACCGCCCGTGAAGAAGATGCCGCCTTCTTCCGCGTCAACGTTCAAGAGCCGGGTGGCATCGCGCAGCTGGTCGACAGCACCTCCAAGCTGGAGGACAGCCGCCTGCGCTACCGCGAAAACGCCACGCTGCTGCTCGGCAAGGCCAAGGCGCTGCCGCCCGCCGATTTGATCGCGCTGTGGCAGTTTCTCGCCAACGACTGCTCGCTGGTCGTCATCTCCACGCCCGACCTCGAAGCCGCGTACCGCATCTTTTCGGTGCTCAACAACCGGGGGCTCGATCTCGCGCCCATCGACATCATCAAGGCGCAGGTGCTGGGCCTGATCCGCACTACGGCAGGCGACGTCAAGAGCCGTGCCTACGCCAAAGAGTGGAGCCGCATCGAGACTGCCCTGGGCCGCGACGCCTTTGGCGACCTGTTCGGCCACATCCGCACCATTTACGCCAAGCAGAAGCAGCGGGCCACGCTGGTCAAGGAATTCCAGGAGCACGTCACCGAGTACAAGGCTCCCATCGACTTGGTCGACAAGGTCATCAAGCCCTACGCCGAAGTGTGGGACTTCGTGCGCGATGCAGACTTCGAAGCCACCGAGCACGCCGAGACGATCAACCAGCACCTGTCCTGGCTCAGCCGCGTGGACTTCAAGGACTGGGTGCCCCCGGCGCTGGTGTATTTCAAGCGCTTCCGGCAAAAGCCCGCGCTGCTCGCGGAATTCTTCGCGTCACTGGAACGCCTCACCTATTTCCTGCTGGTCACCAAGGTAGGCATCAACGAGCGCATCGAAACCTACGCCGCGCTCACCAAGGAAGTCGAACCGGAGACTTTCAAGGGAGATTTGGCCGATCTCACCACGCTGGCTCTGACTGACGCGCAAAAGCGCAAGTTCATCGCGGCACTCGATGGGGACATCTATGACGATCTGCCCAAGGCACGCATGGCGCTGGTCTTGCGCCTTGAATCCTTGGTGCGCGCCCCCGGCGTGCAGTTCCAGAATGCCGTGTCGTTGGAACACGTCCTGCCACAAACACCGTCCGACGGTTCGGACTGGCTCCAGTGGTTCCCCGACAAGGACGAGCGCGATGGCTGGATGCACCGCCTCGCCAACCTGGTTCCGCTGGACAGGAACAAGAACTCGTCCGCCAGCAACTACGACTTTGCCAAGAAGAAGGACGCCTACTTCAGAGGCAAGGGCACCGCATCACCCTTCGTGCTGACGCAGGAAGTTCGGTCAGAAAACACGTGGACACCGGCACTGCTGATTGATCGGCAGAAGCGCCTCGTCGGTGTGCTCGAAAAGCACTGGAACCTTGCCGTGCCACCAACCGATTCAGTCAGCAAAACGGCTGACACCACAACAGCGATGCAAGGGCAGGTTTGATGAAACCCGTAAAACAACAAGACCAAAGCAACCTGAAGTGGGTCGCCGACTTCATCTGGAACATTGCTGACGACCGCCTGCGCGACGTGTACGTGCGCGGCAAGTACCGTGACGTGATCCTCCCCTTTACCGTGCTGCGGCGGCTCGACGCCGTGCTGGAATCCACCAAGCAGGCGGTGCTGGAGCGCAAGAGGTTTCTCGACACGCACAAGGTGGCCGAACAGGACGGAGCGCTGCGGATGGCGGCGGGGCAGGCCTTCTACAACACGTCAGAGTTCACCCTCGCGACGCTCACCGCCAGTGGGCAGGGGCAGCGTTTGCGCGACAACTTCGTTGATTACCTGAACGGCTTCTCGCCCAACGTTCAGGACATCCTGGCGAAATTCAAGTTTCGTGACCAAATCCAGACGATGGTTGAGGCTGACATCCTCGGCCATCTAATCAACGACTTCCTCGACCCCGAGGTCAACATCTCGCCCTTGCCAGTCAAGGATGCCGATGGCCGCATCAAGCTGCCCGCACTTGACAACCACGGCATGGGCACCGTGTTCGAGGAGTTGATCCGCCGCTTCAACGAAGAGAACAACGAAGAGGCTGGCGAACACTTCACCCCGCGCGACGTGGTCAACCTCATGGCCAAGCTGCTGTTCCTGCCGGTGGCCGACCAGATCCAGTCCGGCACCTACCTGCTGTATGACGGCAGTTGCGGCACTGGCGGCATGCTCACCGTGGCGGACGAGGCGCTTCAGGAACTGGCCGCGAGCCACGACAAGGAAGTCTCGATTCACCTGTTCGGGCAGGAAATCAACCCCGAAACCTACGCCATCTGCAAGGCCGACTTGCTGCTCAAGGGCGAAGGCGACGAGGCCGAGAACATCGTCGGCGGCGCGGACAAGTCCACGCTGTCGGCCGATCAGTTCCGCTCACGCGAGTTCGACTTCATGATCTCCAACCCGCCCTACGGCAAGAGCTGGAAGACCGATCTCGACCGGATGGGCGGCAAGAAGGAATTCAGCGACCCGCGCTTCATCGTCAACCACGGCGGCTATGCCGAATTCAAGCTCATCACCCGTTCCAGCGACGGGCAGTTGATGTTCCTGGTGAACAAGCTGCAGAAGATGAAGCACAACACGCCGCTGGGCAGTCGCATCGCGCTGGTGCATAACGGCTCGGCGCTGTTTACCGGCGACGCGGGCCAGGGCGAGAGCAACATCCGCCGCTGGGTGCTGGAGAACGACTGGCTCGAAGCCATCATCGCCCTGCCGCTCAACATCTTCTACAACACTGGCATCGCCACCTACATCTGGGTGCTGGCCAACAAGAAGGCCGCGCATCGCAGGGGCAAGGTGCAACTGATCGACGCCTCGCAGTGGTTCCAGCCGATGCGGCGCAACCTCGGCAAGAAGAACTGCGAACTGGCGGATGCGGATATTGACCGCATCCTCAAGCACTACCTCGACGAGCCGCCCACCGATGCCGAGGCCGCGAAGGCAACACCTGAGTGCAAGTGGTTCGACAACGCCGACTTCGGCTACTGGAAGATCACAGTTGATCGCCCGCTGCGCCTCAAGAGCCAACTCAAACGCAACGCCATCGAAAGCCTGCGCTTTGCCACCGGTGACGAGGCGCTGCGCAGCGAGATGTACGCCAAGCACGGCGACAAGCTGTACACCGAATTCGCCAAGCTCAAGCCCGAAATCGAAGCGTGGCTGAAAGGTGACGATGGCGACGACGATGCCGATGATGAGTCGGATGACGAAGACGCCAAGATCACCAAGAAGGCCGTGCCGGAGAAGCGGCGTAAGAAGCTGCTCGACCCCGCGACCTGGCTGCGCGACAAGTCCCTGCTGGAAACGGCCAAGCTGGCGCAGCAGGAACTGGGCGAAGGCGTGTTTGACGACCACAACGAATTCCGCACGCGCTTTGACGCCACGATGAAGGCGCACGGCAAGAAGCTGGGCGCGCCCGAAAAGAAGGCCATTTACAAGGCGGTGAGCTGGCGCGACGAGTCGGCACCGCCGGTCATTGCCAAGCGCAGCAAGCTCAAGGCGGGCGACCATTTCGAACCCGGCTACGACGGGGCGTACCTGCAGACCGTGGGCAAGGATCGCTTCATGGTCGAGTACGAGGCCGACACCGACCTGCGCGACACCGAACAGGTGCCGCTCAAGGAAGCCGGCGGCATCGAGGCCTTCTTTGTGCGCGAGGTGCTGCCCCACGCGCCGGATGCGTGGATCGCGATGGACGCCACCAAGATCGGCTACGAGATCTCGTTCGCCCGCTACTTCTACAAGCCGACCCCGCTGCGCACGCTGGAGCAGATTCGTGCCGACATTCTGAAGCTGGAAGAGCAGACCGACGGTCTGCTGCACAAGATCGTGGGGGCGGCGTGATGGGAGTGCAGGCAAGGTATCCCGCGTACCAAGAGTCGGGATTGCCTTGGGCTCCCAAGGTGCCACAGGGCTGGAGTGTGCTGCGCAACGGTCGTTTGTTCGCGCACCGGGTGCAGACCGGCTTCCCCGAGCTGCCGATTCTGGAGGTGTCCCTGCGTACGGGCGTGCGTGTGCGTGACATGGAAAACCTCAAGCGCAAACAGGTGATGAGCCAGAAGGAGAAGTACAAGCGCGCCGCCAAGGGTGACATCGCCTACAACATGATGCGGATGTGGCAAGGCGCACTCGGTCCCGCCCCGGTTGACGGGTTGGTCAGCCCCGCCTACGTGGTGGTCAAACCCTTCGAGGAGGCCAACAGCGCCTACTACAGCTACTTGTTCCGCACCGATGCTTACATGCGCGAAGTGAACAAGTTCTCACGCGGCATCGTGGCTGATCGCAACCGGCTCTATTGGGACGAGTTCAAGCAAATGCCGTCCTTGGTTCCACCCCGCCCCGAGCAAGACCAGATCGTCGCCTACCTGCGCGTGCAGGACGGCCACATCGCCCGGCTCATCAAGGCCAAGCGCGATCTCATCCGCCTGCTCACCGAACAGAAGCTGCGCATCATCGACCACGCCGTCACGCGCGGCCTCGATGCCTCGGTCGCGTTGAAGCCGTCCGGCATCGAGTGGCTGGGGGATGTGCCAAAGCATTGGGAAGTCGCATTTCTCAAGCACATCGCAGACGTGCGTTTTAGCGGCGTGGACAAACATTCTCACGATGACGAAACGCCGATTCGCCTGTGCAACTACACCGATGTCTACAAGAACGACCGCATTACTGGCGATATGGATCTGATGCGCGCTACAGCGACTTCGGCGGAAATTGCCCGCCTCACGCTGAAAGCTGGCGACGTCATCATCACTAAGGACTCTGAGACACCGAACGACATTGCCGTACCAGCGTGGGTGCCGAAAAGCTTGCCCGGCGTGGTGTGTGCCTATCACCTCGGCTTGCTACGACCGGAACCGGATCGTGTCCTAGGCGAGTTCCTGTTTCGCGCCATTGGCTCGGCGCGGATTGCGCAGCAATTTCACGTTCTCGCTACAGGCGTCACGCGCTTCGCACTCGGCAAGCACGATGTAAAGAACGCTGTCATTGCGCTGCCACCTGTCGAAGAACAAAAGGTCATCTGCAAGCGGATCGACGACGAGTGCCAGCCACTCGACGAGGCCATCGCTCGTGCAGAGGAAGAAATCAAACTGATCCGCGAATACCGCGACCGGCAGATTGCCGATGTCGTCACCGGCCAAGTGGACGTGCGCGGCTGGGTGCCGGGCCCGGATGATGGGGTGGCCGAGGAAGACTTGGCCGCACTGGGTGGCGACGAAGACATGGATACCGACGGGGAGGACGAGGATGGCGAAGAACACTGAGCCCGCCTTGGCTGGAGGCAGCCTGCTCACCGAACTGCGCGGCCTGATCGAGTCCGCCCGCCAGCACGTCGCGCAGACCGCCAATGCCACGCTGACGGTGCTGCACTGGCATGTAGGCCAGCGTATCCGCCACGAGGTGCTGCGCAACGGTCGCGCCGAGTACGGCGAGGAGATTTTGCCGACACTGTCGGCAAAATTGGTGCGTGATTACGGGCGCGGCTTCAGTGCACGCAATCTGGCGCGCATGATCAAGTTCTCAGAGGCGTTCCCGGACGAGGCAATTGTTGCGACGCTGTCGCAACAATTGAGCTGGAGCCACTTCATCGAAATTTTGCCGCTCAAGCAGCCGTTGGAGCGCGAATACTACGCCGAGCTATGCCGCGTGGAGCGCTGGAGCGTGCGCACTCTACGCGAGCGCATCGGCAGCCAGTTGTACCTGCGCACGGCCATCGCCAAGCAGCCCGAAGCCGTGGTGAAGGCGGAAATCAGCCACCTTCGCGACGGCGGCCAGATGACGCCCGAGCTGGTGTTCCGCGACCCCTACATGCTGGACTTCCTGGGCCTGCCGCACGACTTCAGCGAGCGCGATCTGGAAGACGCCATCCTGCGTGAGATGGAGCGCTTCCTGCTGGAGCTGGGCGTGGGCTTCACCTTCGTGGCGCGGCAAAAGCGCATCAGCGTCGGCGCGGACGACTTCTACCTTGACCTGCTGTTCTATCACCGTCATCTCAAACGCCTGGTCGCGGTGGAGTTGAAGCTGGAGAAGTTTCAGCCCGCGCACAAGGGGCAGATGGAGCTGTACCTGCGCTGGCTCGACCAGTACGACCGCGCGGCGGGCGAGGAGCCGCCCATCGGCCTGATTTTGTGCGCCAGCAAGGACGCCGAGCAGGTGAAATTGCTGGACATGGAAGCGTCCAATATCCGCGTGGCGGAATACCTGGCGCACATCCCGGATATGCAGGTATTGCAGGCCCAGTTGCATCGCGCGGTGGAGCTGGCGCGCGAACGCGCAGTGCGAGGCCTGTTGCCGAACGAGACAAAGGGAGCCACCGAATGAAACCCACCGACACCAGCGAAAGAGCGCTGGAGCAGTTGATCGTGCGCCATTTGGCGGGTATCAGCGAGCACCCGTCAGTCGCGACCAACACGGCGGCAGATGCACAGGCCGTGTACGCACCCGGCGGCTACGTGCTTGGCCGGGCGGCGGACTACAACCGCGACGTGGCGGTGGATGTGGTGCAGTTGCTGGCGTTTCTGCAGGCCACCCAGCCCAAGGCGGTCGAAACACTGGAGCTGGCCAGCGAGGGCATCAAGCGCACGCAGTTCCTGCACCGCATCCAGGGCGAGATCGCCAAGCGCGGCGTGGTGGATGTGCTGCGCAAGGGCGTGGGCCACGGCCCGGTTCACGTCGATCTGTACAAGCTGCTGCCGACGCCGGGCAACGTCAGTGCCGCCGAGAACTTTGGCAAGAACATTTTCAGCGTCACCCGCCAGTTGCGCTACAGCAATGACGAATCGCAGCGTTCGCTGGACATGGCCATCTTCATTAACGGCCTGCCGGTGCTGACCTTCGAGTTGAAGAACTCGCTGACCAAGCAAACCGTGGCCGACGCCATCACCCAGTACCAGACCGACCGCAATCCAGCCGAGTTGCTGTTCCAGTTGGGGCGCTGCGTGGCGCACATGGCGGTGGACGATGCCGAGGTGCGGTTTTGCCCGCATCTCACCGGCAAGACCTCGTGGTTCTTGCCGTTCAACCAGGGCTGGAACAGCGGTGCGGGCAATCCGCCGAACCCGCACGGCCTGAAAACCGATTACCTGTGGAAGCAGGTGCTGCAGAAGGACTCGCTGGCCAACATCATCGAGAACTTCACGCAGGTGGTGGACGAGGAAGACGAAAAGGGCAAGAAGCGGCGCAAGCAGGTGTTCCCGCGTTTTCACCAACTACGTACCGTCCGCGCCTTACTGCACCGCTCCCGCGAGGACGGGGTCGGCAAGCGCTATCTGATTCAGCACTCGGCGGGCAGCGGCAAGAGCAACACCATTGCGTGGCTGGCCCATCAGTTGGTGGAGCTCAAGACCGCTGCCGATGCGATGCTGGCCCAGTTCGATTCGGTCATTGTCATCACCGACCGGCGCGCGCTGGATACCCAGATCGCCCGCACCATCAAGAGCTACGACCACGTGGCGTCGATCTTCGGCCATTCCGAGGACGCTGCCGAGTTGCGCACCTTCCTGCGCAAGGGCAAGAAGATCATCGTGACGACGGTGCAGAAGTTCCCGTTCATCCTCGATGAGCTGGGCGACCTCGGGGACAAGAAATTCGCTCTGCTGATCGACGAGGCGCATTCCAGCCAGGGCGGCAAGACCACGGCCAAGATGCACATGGCCCTGTCTGGCGCTGCTGGCGACGATGAGGATGACGACGAATCCGTTGAGGACGCTGTCAACAAGCTGATCGAGTCGCGCAAGATGCTGGCGAACGCCAGCTACTTCGCTTTCACGGCCACGCCGAAAAACCGGACGCTGGAGTTGTTCGGCGAGCGCTACGTGGAGGGCAGCGAAGCGCGCTACCGTTCGCCGGAGGAGTTGACCTACACCACCAAGCAGGCGATCCAGGAGGGTTTCATCCTCGACGTGATTGCGAACTACACCTCGGTGGACAGCTTCTATCACGTCGCCAAGACGGTGGAGGACGACCCGGATTTCGACAAGGTGAAGGCGCTGAAGAAGATTCGCCACTACGTCGAATCCCACGACAAGGCAATCCGCAAGAAGGCCGAGATCATGGTCGATCACTTCAACGCGCAGGTGGCGGGCAAGCACAAGATCGGCGGCAAGGCACGGGCCATGATTGTCTGCAACGGCATCGCGCGGGCCATCGACTACTGGCGCGAGGTGTCGGATTACCTCGCCACGATCAAGAGTCCATTCAAGGCCATCGTGGCGTATTCGGGCGACTTCGAGATTGGCGGGGTGAAGAAGACCGAGGCCGACCTCAACGACTTCCCGAGCAAGGACATTCCGTCCAAGCTCAAACAAGACCCGTATCGCTTCCTGATCGTCGCCAACAAGTTCGTCACGGGTTTCGACGAGCCGCTGCTGCACACGATGTACGTGGACAAGCCGCTGGCGGGCGTGCTGGCGGTGCAGACGCTCTCAAGGCTGAATCGGGCACACCCGCAGAAGCGCGACACCTTCGTGCTCGACTTTGCCGACAACGCCGAGCCGGTGAAGGTGGCCTTCCAGGACTACTACCGCGCCACGATCCAGACCGGCGAAACCGACGCCAACAAGCTGCACGACCTGAAAAACGACCTCGATGCGAAGCAGGTGTACAGCTGGCAGCAGGTTGAGGATTTGGTGGCGCTCTACGTCACAGGCGCAGACCGCGACAAGCTAGACCCCATCCTCGATGCCTGCGTGGCCGAGTACATCGACAAATTGGACGAAGACGGCCAAGTCGAGTTCAAGGGCAAGGCCAAGTCCTTCGTGCGCAGCTATGGCTTCCTCGCGGCGATCCTGACTTACGGTCACCCGGCCTGGGAAAAGCTGGCGATCTTCCTGAACTTCCTGATTCCGAAGCTCCCCGCGCCGAAGGAGGAAGACCTCTCCAAGGGAGTGCTGGAAGCCATCGACATGGACAGCTACCGCGTGGAGGCACAGGCATCGCTGAAGATGTCGATGGACAATGCCGACGCCTTCATCGAACCGCCCCCGCCCGGTGGTGGCGGAGGTGGCGGCACGCCCGATATCGACAAGCTATCGAACATCATCAAGGCCTTCAACGATATGTTCGGCAACATCGAGTGGAAGGACGGCGACAAGATTCGAAAGGTCATCACCGAGGAAATTCCGGCGCGCGTGGCGCAGGACAAGGCCTACCAGAACGCACAGGCCAACTCCGACAAGCAGAACGCGAAGCTGGAGCACGACAAGGCGCTGAATCGCGTGGTGCTGGAGCTGATCTCCGACCACACGGAGCTGTTCAAACAGTTCAGCGATAACCCCAGCTTCAAGCGCTGGCTGACCGATATGGTCTTTGACTCGACGTATCACCCGGCTGCGGTGCCACTGAAGGTACCACCGCAGGCTGGGGCGCGCCTGTGACGGAGGGGAAAAAGCGATGAAGCTGAATTTGGTGAAGGTGGTTGTCGATTACCTAAAGGCTCGGCCGGGCGAGAAGTTCCACGCCCGACAGGTCGCCGCAAGTGCAAGCATCAAATTGCCAAGAATATCGCGCAAATCGGGGTGGTTCTATGCGAGCGCCTCGTCACGCGGGTCTAGGAAATCATTTCTCTAATTTCAAGGAGTCCTGTCTATGAGCAACACCCCATTCGATCCGTCGAAATTTACCGCGCCGAAAGCCAAACCACTGCCGGTAATTCTCCTGCTCGATGTCAGCGGCAGCATGAGTGGAGAAAAAATCCGCAATGTGAATGATGCTGTTCGCGATATGTTGGATACGTTCAGCGACACCGAGAACGGTGAAACTGAAATCCATGTGGCGATCATCACTTTCGGCTCTCAGGTAGTGCTGCATCAGCCGCTTGCCAGCGCCAGCGATATTCATTGGCAGGATCTTTCTGCTGGCGGCATGACCCCGCTTGGCACGGCATTGCAAATGGCCAAAGCGATGATCGAGGACAAAGATGTCGTCCCTTCGCGTGCGTATCGTCCGACGGTCGTATTGGTTTCTGATGGCGGGCCGAATGATGCGTGGGAAAAGCCTCTGAACGCATTCATTAGCGATGGTCGCTCTGCAAAATGTGACCGTTTGGCAATGGCGATAGGCGCTGATGCTGACGAGGCAGTACTTGGGAAATTTATCGAAGGCACCTCTAATCGCCTCTTCTACGCAGAGAATGCCAAGCAGCTACGTGACTTCTTCAAGTTTGTCACCATGTCGGTGACCATCCGCACGAAGTCACAGACGCCAAACAATGTGCCTGAAGCGAGCGCCATTGACATCCAGCCCGCCACAATCGAAGCACGTCAGGATAAACAGAACTCTGCGACACAAAGTTCTTCGACAGAAGATGGAGGGTATTGGTAATGGCGCAAGCAATTGGCGATCCAGAAGAGCTAGAGCGCTTCGCCTATTCGTTACAACAGTTTGTCGATTCGCTCAACGATGCAGTAGGCAACCTTAACGGTGCCTTTGCTTCACTCGGAGACACCTGGCAAGACGAAAAGCGGGCGCGATTTGAGGAGGATTACAACGCGCTCGTTCAGCAGTTGCAGCACTTCAACGACAACGCGTCCGAGCAGGTTCCATATCTGGCAGCGCTCGCGTCGCGCCTGCGAGATTATTTGCAAAGCTAAGGGCAGCGAGGTCGCAGTGGCACAAGTTTCAATTGGGCAAGTGGAGAATCTGGAAGACCTCGTGCGCGAGCTGCAGTCAGTGCGCGAGGCGCTAGAGGCCGCATGTCGCGAACAAATTGCTGTTGCGGAGCAGAAATGTGCAGAGGCTCGTGAAGAAGCGCAGAGCAGCGCAAGCATGTTGGAAAGCGCCATCGAGCAGGAGCAAGCCGCCACGCAAAATGTCGATGGCGCTGAACAAGCGCTTGATAGCAGTCAGAGCTCGCTTTCTTCCGCCCAGTCTTCGCTATCTACTTGCCTTGCTCAGCCGCACGATGACGATGGACGTTGCCCAGACTGCTCCGGCGAGGACTCTGCCGTCACCGAAGCAGAAACCGCTGTTGAGCAGGCTCAGAGCATGCTGGAACAAGCAAGAGCAGAGCTTGAGGTGGCGACAGGAGATCGCATCTCCATGGAGCAGCGCATGGATCTTGCGAAGCAGGCCCAGGCGATGGCCGAACATGCCCTGGAGCAGGCCCTACAAGCATGCAATACGCACTTGGCAACTGTCGGTCAGGCGATTGAAGTTGGCACTGCGCGCTTGATATCCGCGCAACAGGCACTGGATGCCTATCTCGCGACAAACCCGTCCGCTGCGCAATTCCATGCATGGTTGAAATGGGACCCTGCCAAAGATGGCCGCCCTGTGACTCCGGATATGTTGCGAGACCGCATGAACCTATCGTCAGAGCAGAGACGATTGCTTCAGGAATATCTTTACGACCGTGATCCAGCGTATCGCAAGCAGGTCGATAAATTTCGGAACCAATGGGTAGCCGCCAAGGGTGATGCAGAGCGAAACATCGTCGCACGTAAGGCACGGATACACCTGAGCGGTGAATTCGGGGAGCAGATAGTTCGGCACGCACTTGCGCCACTTGGCGGCCGGATCGAGACGCAAGGGCGAACCTTTGTGGGCGATAACGGACGCTACACAAAAACAGATTTGATAGTCACTGACTTGCGGGTTCCGGTCATTCTGGGGCGTGGTGAGGGCATGGGGGCTCCTGTGGGAGGCTCGATGGCATTCGAAGTGAAATGCGGCAAGGCGGAATACCTCTATTCGCAGAAAGATCACATGATTTTTCAGGCCGAAGGGCACAAGCAAGCAGACGCGCAATGCACTCTTTGCTCACGAGACATCCACGATTTGCCAGAAGAAAAACAGAAAGAACTGCGCGATGCCCTGCGCGAAGCTGGCTCACCGATGGTGGGAATGTTGCCAAGGAAAAATGAAATAGATCAGTCCTGTCTTGATTTCATCCGCCAAAACGAGGAGGAGCAACCATGAAAATACGTTTCGCAATTATTAGCCATGACCTTCTCGCGCAAGTTCGAGCTGAAGTTGACGTCCTCCTGCGTGCAGTCAATGTCGGAGATATGGATGGCGTGGATGCGTCCACCACACGCCTCTTGGAGCTGACAGTTAATTGCAGATCGATTGAGTTGTCCGAGCAAGAGTGGCGCGCATTTCTAAACGAAATCAGGGTCAAGAACCCCGAGTTCGAATCGAGCTACCTTTTGCCTGGGACTATTTGCGCCCCCCTATTTCCAAAGCTCTCGGTAGCTGACGACTATGTTCTCGAACTTCCAATCGATGGTGATATGGAAGAGGAGGAAGCTAATGTTTGATGAGGCCTTTGGAATGACTGCGATGTGTACTGGAAAATTTCGCGAGGGAGTGCGTGATACGTTCGGCGCATCCATTGTTGCCGATGTACTTGATCCGATTCTCAAGGAAGTCGATTCACTCCGCATTCTCAATGCTGCTTTCAAGCAGCAAGCGTTCGCCATTGATCGAACCTTGAATGATGCGCGCGAGCTGCAGTTCAAAGACAGTGGGTGGAATCAATGAGTCGAAGCGCGAAGGATATTCAGAGCGTAATTTCCAAGCTACACAAGGCAATTGCGGACTATCAAGAAGGTTGTGCGCGCATCGACCGCGAATTCGATACCACTAAAAAAGCATTAAACGAAGATCAGGAGCGCAATCGGAGCATAAGGAAGTCGAATTGGCAGGCAGGCTTTGCCAAAGAGTGGGAAAGAAATGCAACTGCTATAGCGAACGCAAGTTCGCAGCTTAGACAACATCAGCCTGCCTTCGTGGATTTTGTCGTAGACAAGCCATTGATGGCATCGGAAATTCCAGCAGGTCTTGTGCTTGGCTCGGAGCAAGTCTCTTTTGAGAAGCTCTCTTGTCATGCCTCAAAAGTCATCTCATTTCCCTTCTCCAGCGCTCTTATTTTTCCACAAGGCGATGCAGAGCAGAAACACCTCGTGTGTCATTTTCAGAAGACGACTGCACCAGTTGATTGGGCGTAATGGCTGTTGTGCAGCCAGCTCCTGACAGTTCAATATCAGAAGTGATCTGCACCAATCTCGACTATGCTCAATACTCGTGTGCACCAAAGCGAGGTGAGCATGGCGACGGAGGCTCTGTTGCAAAGATTGGCGGCAGTCAGAGGTAGGCTGTCGCTCTGCGCCGATCAGGCGGCTGCTGCGAAATGGTGGTTGAGCATGCCCATGGCCTCCGTCAGCGCCGAGGGCCCAATGCCAAAAGCTCTCTCCACAAGGCGCACCTCGCCCCTGATGCCGGGCTGCAGGCACCAGGGGCGAGCCTGTCCTTTGCGCAGGGCTCGCATGACTTCGAATCCCTTGATCGTGGCATAGGCCGTGGGGATCGATTTGAAACCGCGCACCGGCTTGATCAGTATCTTGAGCTTTCCGTGATCGGCCTCGATCACGTTATTGAGATACTTCACCTGCCGGTGGGCCGTCTCCCGGTCCAGCTTTCCTTCGCGCTTCAATTCGGTGATCGCTGCACCATAGCTCGGCGCTTTGTCGGTATTGAGCGTGGCAGGCTTTTCCCAGTGCTTCAGGCCTCGCAGGGCCTTGCCCAGGAACCGCTTCGCTGCCTTGGCGCTGCGGGTCGGCGACAGGTAGAAATCGATCGTGTCGCCCCGCTTGTCGACTGCCCGGTACAGGTAGGTCCACTTGCCCCGCACCTTGACGTAGGTTTCATCCAGGCGCCAGCTCGGATCAAAGCCACGCCGCCAGAACCAGCGCAGCCGCTTCTCCATCTCCGGGGCGTAGCACTGGACCCAGCGATAGATCGTCGTATGGTCGACCGAAATGCCGCGTTCCGCCAGCATTTCCTCAAGGTGGGGTCGTCTCAGAAAACGGAAAATAAAGCACGCTAAGGCGTAACTACCCTCGGCTACACCGCGTCGGCACCACGCGGCTCTTTCTCCCCTTGCAGCGAAGCAATCAGCGGGCAAGAAACGTTCCCTTGCCGCGCATGGCAGGCGAACACAAGTTCGGATAGCACGGTTTCCATGCGCGCCAGGTCGGTCATTTTTTCGCGCACGTCCTGAAGCTTGTGCTCGGCCAGGCTGCTGGCTTCCTCGCAGTGGGTGCCGTCATCCAGCCTCAGCAGCTCTGCGATCTCGTCGAGGCTGAATCCGAGCCGCTGGGCTGATTTCACGAAGCGCACCCGCGTCACATCCGCCTCGCCATAGCGGCGGATGCTGCCATAGGGCTTGTCCGGCTCCGGCAACAAGCCCTTGCGCTGATAGAACCGGATTGTTTCCACGTTGACCCCGGCCGCCTTGGCGAAAACGCCAATAGTCAGATTCTCCAAATTTTTTTCCATATCGCTTGACTCCGTACATTGGTACGGAAGTAAGCTTAAGCTATCCAATCCAGATTTGAAAGGACAAGCGTATGTCTGAACCTCAAAACGGGCGCGGGGCGCTCTTCACTGGCGGGCTAGCCGCCATCCTCGCCTCGGCTTGCTGCCTGGGGCCGCTGGTTCTGATCGCCCTGGGGTTCAGCGGCGCTTGGATCGGCAACTTGACGGTGTTGGAACCTTATCGCCCGATCTTCATCGGCGCGGCGTTGGTGGCGCTGTTTTTCGCCTGGCGGCGCATCTACCGACCGGCGCAAGCCTGCAAACCAGGGGATGTGTGTGCGATTCCCCAAGTGCGCGCTACTTACAAGCTCATTTTCTGGGTCGTGGCCGCGCTGGTTCTGGTCGCGCTCGGATTTCCCTACGTCATGCCATTTTTCTATTAATCACAGGAGTTCATCATGAAAAAACTGTTTGCCTCTCTCGCCATCGCTGCCGTTGTTGCCCCCGTGTGGGCCGCCACCCAGACCGTCACGCTGTCCGTACCGGGCATGACCTGCTCCGCTTGTCCGATCACCGTCAAGAAGGCGATTTCCAAGGTCGAAGGCGTCAGCAAAGTTAACGTGACCTTCGAGACACGCGAAGCGGTTGTCACCTTCGATGATGCCAAGACCAGCGTGCAGAAGCTGACCAAGGCCACCGAAGACGCAGGCTATCCGTCCAGCGTCAAGAAGTGAGGCACTGAAAACGGCAGCGCAGCACATCTGACGCCCTTGTCTGCTACCACAAACGAAAAAGGATCTGTCGCATGACCCATCTAAAAATCACCGGCATGACCTGCGACTCGTGCGCGGCGCACGTCAAGGAAGCGCTGGAAAAAGTACCCGGCGTCCAATCTGCCATAGTGTCCTATGCCAAGGGCGCGGCCCAGCTCGCCCTTGATCCAGGCACAGCGCCGGACGCACTGACCGCCGCCGTGGCTGGCCTGGGCTACAAAGCGATGCTCGCCGATGCCCCGCCGACCGACAACCGCACTGGGCTGTTCGACAAGGTGCGCGGCTGGATGGGTGCCGCCGACAAGGGCAGCGGCGGCGAGCGCCCGTTGCAAGTCGCCGTGATCGGCAGCGGTGGAGCCGCGATGGCGGCAGCACTGAAGGCCGTCGAGCAAGGCGCGCAGGTCACGCTGATTGAGCGCGGCACCATCGGCGGCACCTGCGTCAACGTCGGTTGTGTGCCGTCCAAGATCATGATCCGCGCCGCCCACATCGCCCATCTGCGCCGGGAAAGCCCATTCGACGGCGGCATGCCACCCACACCGCCGACGATCTTGCGCGAGCGGCTGCTGGCCCAGCAGCAGGCCCGTGTCGAAGAACTCCGTCATGCCAAGTACGAAGGCATCCTGGACGGCAATTCAGCCATCACCGTTCTGCACGGTGAAGCGCGTTTCAAGGACGACCAGAGCCTTATCGTTAGTTTGAACGAGGGTGGTGAGCGCGTCGTGATGTTCGACCGCTGCCTGGTCGCCACGGGTGCCAGTCCGGCCATGCCGCCGATTCCGGGCCTGAAAGAGTCACCCTACTGGACTTCGACCGAGGCCTTGGTCAGCGACACCATTCCCGAACGCCTGGCCGTCATCGGCTCGTCGGTGGTGGCGCTGGAACTGGCGCAAGCCTTCGCCCGGCTGGGTAGCCAGGTCACGATCCTTGCGCGCAGCACGCTGTTCTTCCGCGAAGACCCTGCCATCGGCGAGGCCGTCACAGCCGCCTTCCGTGCCGAAGGAATCAAGGTACTGGAACATACGCAAGCCAGCCAAGTCGCCCATGTGGACGGCGAATTCGTGCTGACCACTGGACAGGGCGAAGTGCGCGCCGACAAGCTGCTGGTCGCCACCGGCCGGACACCGAACACGCGCAGCCTGGCATTGGAAGCGGCGGGGGTAGCCGTCAATGCGCAGGGGGCCATCGTCATCGACAAGGGCATGCGCACCAGTAGCCCGAACATCTACGCGGCCGGCGACTGCACCGACCAGCCGCAGTTCGTCTATGTGGCGGCAGCGGCCGGCACTCGTGCGGCCATTAACATGACCGGCGGCGACGCCGCCATCAATCTGACCGCGATGCCGGCCGTGGTGTTCACCGACCCGCAAGTGGCGACCGTGGGCTACAGCGAGGCGGAAGCGCACCACGATGGCATCGAAACCGACAGCCGCACGCTGACGCTCGACAACGTGCCGCGTGCGCTCGCCAACTTCGATACCCGCGGCTTCATCAAGCTGGTCATCGAGGAAGGCAGCGGACGGCTGATTGGCGTACAGGTGGTGGCCCCGGAAGCGGGCGAACTGATCCAGACGGCTGTTCTCGCCATTCGCAACCGCATGACGGTGCAGGAACTAGCCGACCAGTTGTTCCCCTACCTAACGATGGTCGAGGGCTTGAAGCTCGCGGCGCAGACCTTCAGCAAGGACGTGAAGCAACTGTCCTGCTGCGCCGGATAAGGAAAAGGAGGTGTTCGATGAACGCCTACACAGTGTCCCGACTGGCCCTTGAGGCCGGGGTGAGCGTGCATATCGTGCGCGACTACCTGCTGCGCGGATTGCTGCGGCCAGTCGCCTGCACCACGGGCGGCTACGGCTTGTTCGATGACGCCGCCTTGCAGCGGCTGTGCTTTGTGCGGGCCGCTTTTGAGGCGGGCATCGGCCTGGACGCATTGGCGCGGTTGTGCCGGGCGCTGGATGCGGCGGACTGCGATGAAACAGCCGCACAGCTTGCCGTGCTGAGTCAGTTCGTCGAACGCCGACGCGAAGCGTTGGCCGATCTGGAAGTGCAGTTGGCCGCGATGCCGACCGCGCCGGCCCAGCAAGCGGAGAGTCTGCCATGAACAGCCCCGAGCGCTTGCCGACCGAGACACACAAGCCGTTCACCGGCTACCTGTGGGGTGCGCTGGCGGTGCTCACCTGTCCCTGTCATTTGCCGATTCTCGCCATTGTGCTGGCCGGCACGACGGCCGGCGCGTTCATCGGCGAGCACTGGGGTATTGCAGCCCTCACGCTGACCGGCTTGTTTGTCCTGTCTGTGACGCGGCTGCTGCGGGCCTTCAGAGGTCGATCATGAGCGCTTCCCAGCCAATTGAATGGACAGTGGCGCAACTGGCGCAGGCGGTCGAGCGCGGGCAGCTTGAGCTGCACTACCAGCCGATTGTCGATTTGCGCAGTGAGCAGATTGTCGGCGCGGAAGCCCTGTTGCGCTGGCGTCATCCGACGCTCGGACTGTTGCCGCCGGGCCAGTTCCTGCCCGTGATCGAATCGTCCGGCCTGATGCCGGAAATCGGCGCATGGGTGCTGGGCGCAGCCTGCCGTCAAATGCGCGACTGGCGGGTGCTGGCATGGCAACCGTTCCGGCTGGCCGTCAATGTTGCGGCGAGCCAAGTGGGGCCAGATTTCGACAAGTGGGTAAAGGGCGTGCTGGCCGATGCCGGGTTGCCCGCCGCGTATCTTGAAATTGAGCTGACCGAATCGGTTGCGTTCGGTGATCCGGCGATCTTCCCCGCCCTGGAAGCTTTGCGACAGATCGGTGTGCGCTTCGCCGCCGACGACTTCGGCACCGGCTATTCCTGCCTGCAACACCTGAAATGCTGCCCCATCAGCACGCTCAAGATCGACCAATCGTTTGTCGCCGGACTCGCCAACGACCACCGCGACCAGACCATCGTGCGCACCGTGATTCAGCTTGCGCATGGGCTTGGCATGGAAGTAGTGGCCGAAGGCGTGGAAACATCGGCGAGTCTTGATTTGTTGCGACAAGCGGACTGCGACACAGGACAAGGCTTCCTGTTCGCCAAGCCGATGCCGGCGGCGGCATTCGCCGTCTTCGTCAGTCAATGGAGGGGTGCCACCATGAATGCAAATGATCCGACTGCCACCAGTTGCTGCGTGTGCTGCAAGGAAATCCCGCTCGATGCCGCCTTCACCCCGGAAGGCGCGGAATACGTCGAGCACTTCTGCGGGCTGGAGTGCTATCAGCGCTTCCAGGCGCGCGCCAAGACCGGGAGCGAAACCGATGCCGATCCGAACGCCTGCGACTCATCACTGTCAGACTGAGGCATACCCTATCCTGATGTCAGGAGAAGCCACCCAGCAACGTCAGAATAGAGTTAACTTTTGTGTTTCTTGACACCTGCGGCGAAAGGTCATAGATTTCTTCCTGACACTTTCGTATTTGGAGGTATCTTGCAGGGTCAACGCATCGGCTACGTCCGGGTCAGCAGCTTCGACCAGAACCCGGAGCGGCAACTGGAGCATGTCGAAGTCGGCAGGGTGTTCACCGACAAGGCGTCGGGCAAGGACACCCAGCGGCCCGAGCTTGATTCGCTGCTGGCCTTCGTGCGCGAAGGCGACACCGTGGTGGTTCACAGCATGGATCGCTTGGCGCGCAACCTCGATGACTTGCGCCGCCTCGTACAAAAGCTGACCAAGCGCGGCGTGCGCATCGAGTTCGTCAAGGAAAGCCTGACCTTCACCGGCGAGGATTCACCGATGGCGAACCTGATGCTGTCGGTCATGGGGGCATTCGCCGAATTCGAGCGGGCCTTGATCCGTGAGCGGCAGCGCGAAGGCATCGCGCTCGCTAAGCAACGCGGAGCCTACCGAGGCCGAAAGAAGTCTCTGAGCGGTGAACAGATTGCTGAACTGAAACGGCGCGTCACGGCGGGCGAGCAAAAAGCGAAGCTGGCCCGTGAATTTGGTGTCAGCCGGGAGACCCTGTATCAATACTTGAAATTGGATCAATAAATATGCCTCGTCGTTCCATACTGTCCGCCGCCGAGCGGGAAAGCCTGTTGGCGTTGCCGGACACCAAGGACGACCTAATTCGACATTACACGTTCAGCGATACCGATCTCTCCATCATCCGCCAGCGGCGCGGGCCTGCGAATCGCTTGGGCTTTGCCGTGCAGCTCTGCTACCTGCGCTTTCCCGGAATCTTCCTTGGTGTCGATCAGGCGCCGTCTTTGCCCCTACTGAAACTGGTCGCCGACCAGCTCAAGGTCGGCGTCGAAAGCTGGGACGACTACGGGCAGCGGGAGCAGACCCGGCGCGAGCACCTGGTCGAGCTGCAAACGGTGTTTGGCTTCCAGCCGTTCACCATGAGCCACTACCGGCAGGCCGTGCACACGCTGACCGACCTGGCCATGCAAACCGACAAAGGCATCGTGCTGGCTAGCACCTTGGTTGAGCATCTGCGGCGACAGTCGATCATCCTGCCCGCGCTCAACGCCATCGAGCGCGCTAGCGCCGAGGCCATCACTCGCGCCAACCGGCGCATCTATGACGCCTTGGCCGAACCACTGTCGGACACGCATCGCCGCCGCCTCGACGATCTGCTCAGGCGCCGGGACAACGGCAAGACGACCTGGCTGGCCTGGCTGCGCCAGTCGCCGGTTAAACCGAACTCGCGGCACATGCTGGAACACATCGAACGCCTCAAGGCGTGGCAGGCGCTCGATCTGCCTTCCGGTATCGAGCGGTCGGTGCACCAGAACCGCCTGCTCAAGATCGCCCGTGAGGGTGGCCAGATGACGCCCGCCGACTTAGCCAAGTTCGAGCCGCAACGGCGCTACGCCACCCTCGTGGCGCTGGCCATCGAGGGCATGGCCACGGTCACCGACGAAATCATCGACTTGCACGACCGCATCCTGGGCAAGCTGTTCAACGCCGCCAAAAACAAGCATCAGCAGCAGTTTCAGGCATCCGGCAAGGCGATCAACGCCAAGGTGCGGCTGTTCGGGCGCATCGGCCAGGCGCTGATCGAGGCCAAGCAAGCTGGCCGCGATCCGTTCGCCGCCATCGAGGCCGTCATGTCCTGGGATGCCTTCGCCGAAAGCGTCACCGAGGCGCAGAAGCTCGCTCAGCCCGATGACTTCGATTTCCTGCACCGCATCGGCGAAAGTTACGCCACCTTGCGCCGCTACGCGCCGGAATTCCTTGCCGTGCTCAAGCTGCGGGCCGCACCCGCCGCCAAGAACGTGCTCGATGCCATCGAGGTACTGCGTGGCATGAACACCGACAACGCCCGCAAAGTGCCTGCCGATGCCCCGACCGACTTCATCAAGCCGCGCTGGCAGAAGCTGGTGATGACTGACGCGGGTATCGACCGGCGCTACTACGAGCTGTGCGCGCTGTCCGAGCTGAAGAACTCGCTGCGCTCGGGCGACATCTGGGTGCAGGGATCGCGCCAGTTCAAGGACTTCGAGGACTACCTGGTGCCGCCCGCGAAGTTCGCCAGCCTCAAGCAGTCCAGCGCATTGCCGCTGGCCGTGGCCACCGACTGCGACCAGTACCTGCACGACCGCCTGACGCTGCTTGAAGCGCAGCTTGCCACGGTCAACCGCATGGCAGCGGCCAACGACCTGCCGAATGCGATCATCACCGAGTCGGGCCTGAAGATCACGCCGCTGGATGCGGCGGTACCCGACACCGCGCAGGCGCTGATCGACCAGACAGCCATGATCCTGCCACACGTCAAGATCACCGAACTGCTGCTCGAAGTCGATGAGTGGACGGGCTTCACCCGCCACTTCACGCACCTGAAATCGGGCGATCTGGCCAAGGACAAAAATCTGCTGTTGACCACCATCCTGGCCGACGCGATCAACCTGGGCCTGACCAAGATGGCCGAGTCCTGCCCCGGCACGACCTACGCCAAGCTCGCCTGGCTACAAGCCTGGCATACCCGCGACGAAACCTATTCGACAGCGCTGGCCGAGTTGGTGAACGCCCAATTCCGGCATCCCTTCGCCGAACACTGGGGCGACGGCACCACGTCATCGTCGGACGGCCAGAACTTCCGAACCGGGAGCAAGGCCGAGAGTACCGGTCACATCAACCCGAAATATGGCAGCAGCCCTGGGCGAACCTTCTACACCCATATATCCGACCAGTACGCGCCGTTCCACACCAAGGTGGTCAATGTCGGCGTGCGCGACTCGACCTATGTACTTGACGGCCTGCTGTACCACGAGTCCGACCTGCGCATCGAGGAACACTACACCGACACGGCAGGCTTCACCGATCACGTCTTTGCCCTGATGCATCTCCTGGGCTTCCGCTTTGCGCCGCGCATCCGTGACCTGGGCGACACCAAGCTGTTCATCCCCAAGGGGGATACCGCCTATGACGCGCTCAAACCGATGATTAGCAGCGACAGGCTGAACATCAAGGCTATTCGTGCCCACTGGGATGAAATTCTGCGGCTGGCGACCTCGATCAAGCAGGGCACGGTGACAGCCTCGCTGATGCTTCGGAAACTCGGCAGCTATCCGCGCCAGAACGGCTTAGCCATCGCCCTGCGCGAGCTGGGGCGCATCGAACGCACGCTGTTCATCCTGGACTGGTTGCAAAGCGTGGAGCTGCGCCGCCGCGTCCACGCTGGACTGAACAAGGGCGAAGCGCGCAACGCGCTGGCCCGCGCCGTATTCTTCAACCGTCTGGGCGAAATCCGCGACCGCAGCTTCGAGCAGCAGCGCTACCGGGCCAGCGGCCTCAACCTGGTGACGGCGGCCGTCGTGTTGTGGAACACGGTCTATCTGGAGCGCGCAGCACATGCGTTGCGTGGCAACGGGCATGCTGTCGATGACGCGCTATTGCAATACCTGTCGCCGCTCGGCTGGGAACACATCAACCTGACCGGCGATTACCTCTGGCGCAGCAGCGCCAAGATCGGCGCGGGCAAGTTCAGGCCGCTACGACCGTTGCAACCGGCTTAGCGTGCTTTATTTTCCGTTTTCTGAGGCGACCCCAAGGTCGCGATAGCTGATCGGATAGCGACAATACCAGCGCACCGCCCACAGGATCACATCACCCTGGAAATGGCGCCACTTGAAATCCGTCATCGTTCCGTCCGTCCAATCTCCGCCAAGCATGCTCAAGCTTCACGATTTTTGCAACAGAGCCCACACGAGTATTGAGCATAGTCGAGATTGGTGCAGATCACTTCTGATATTGAACTGTCAGGAGCTGGCTGCACAACAGCCATTACGCCCAATCAACTGGTGCAGTCGTCTTCTGAAAATGACATTTGGTATCTCTCATAAACGGATGTTTTTGAGAGAACTATCTTCGGCCTTCACACGCACGAAAGGCGGCGAAGCTCCGCCGTTAATCCGTCCGCCGGAGATCTCGCCCAGGCAGGCTGAAGGCCGAGCAAGCCTGACAGGCCCGAAAAGCCCGGCACGGGCGTCGGCGGCGATGACGGCGGCGGCATTATCCAGGGTTGATGATGGAAGTGGAGGATATCGACAACCTCTCGCGCAACCAAGACATCGCGGTCGGACTGCAAGTGATCTTGAAGCCACGGGCCCGTCCCACCCCGACATGGACCTCGATGCCCGAACGGACGTTAGATTTCGAGTTCTAGGCGTTCTGCGATGAAGGTTGGATCCCAGCCGGGATTGAAAGTGTCGACGTGGGTGAATCCGAGCCGCTCGTATAGGCCACGCAGGTTCGGGTGGCAGTCGAGCCGCAGCTTGGCGCACCCCTGCGTTCGCGCGGCATGGCGGCAAGCCTCGATCAGCGCGGAGCTGACACCCCGGCCCGCATGTGTCCGTCGCACCGCGAGCTTGTGCAGATATGCGGCCTCCCCCTTGAGGGCGTCGGGCCAGAACTCGGGATCCTCGGCCGACAAGGTGCAACAGCCGACGATGCCGTCGCTGCAACTCGCGACTAGGAGCTCGGATCTCAGGACGAAGGTCTCCGCGAATGTCCGGTCGATCCGCGCGACGTCCCAGGCGGGCGTTCCCTTGGCGGACATCCACGCCGCAGCGTCGTGCATCAGCCGCACAACCTCGTCGATATCACCCGAGCAGGCGATCCGAACGTTCGGAGGCTCCTCGCTGTCCATTCGCTCCCCTGGCGCGGTATGAACCGCCGCCTCATAGTGCAGTTTGATCCTGACGAGCCCAGCATGTCTGCGCCCACCTTCGCGGAACCTGACCAGGGTCCGCTAGCGGGCGGCCGGAAGGTGAATGCTAGGCATGATCTAACCCTCGGTCTCTGGCGTCGCGACTGCGAAATTTCGCGAGGGTTTCCGAGAAGGTGATTGCGCTTCGCAGATCTCCAGGCGCGTGGGTGCGGACGTAGTCAGCGCCATTGCCGATCGCGTGAAGTTCCGCCGCAAGGCTCGCTGGACCCAGATCCTTTACAGGAAGGCCAACGGTGGCGCCCAAGAAGGATTTCCGCGACACCGAGACCAATAGCGGAAGCCCCAACGCCGACTTCAGCTTTTGAAGGTTCGACAGCACGTGCAGCGATGTTTCCGGTGCGGGGCTCAAGAAAAATCCCATCCCCGGATCGAGGATGAGCCGGTCGGCAGCGACCCCGCTCCGTCGCAAGGCGGAAACCCGCGCCTCGAAGAACCGCACAATCTCGTCGAGCGCGTCTTCGGGTCGAAGGTGACCGGTGCGGGTGGCGATGCCATCCCGCTGCGCTGAGTGCATAACCACCAGCCTGCAGTCCGCCTCAGCAATATCGGGATAGAGCGCAGGGTCAGGAAATCCTTGGATATCGTTCAGGTAGCCCACGCCGCGCTTGAGCGCATAGCGCTGGGTTTCCGGTTGGAAGCTGTCGATTGAAACACGGTGCATCTGATCGGACAGGGCGTCTAAGAGCGGCGCAATACGTCTGATCTCATCGGCCGGCGATACAGGCCTCGCGTCCGGATGGCTGGCGGCCGGTCCGACATCCACGACGTCTGATCCGACTCGCAGCATTTCGATCGCCGCGGTGACAGCGCCGGCGGGGTCTAGCCGCCGGCTCTCATCGAAGAAGGAGTCCTCGGTGAGATTCAGAATGCCGAACACCGTCACCATGGCGTCGGCCTCCGCAGCGACTTCCACGATGGGGATCGGGCGAGCAAAAAGGCAGCAATTATGAGCCCCATACCTACAAAGCCCCACGCATCAAGCTTTTGCCCATGAAGCAACCAGGCAATGGCTGTAATTATGACGACGCCGAGTCCCGACCAGACTGCATAAGCAACACCGACAGGGATGGATTTCAGAACCAGAGAAAGAAAATAAAATGCGATGCCATAACCGATTATGACAACGGCGGAAGGGGCAAGCTTAGTAAAGCCCTCGCTAGATTTTAATGCGGATGTTGCGATTACTTCGCCAACTATTGCGATAACAAGAAAAAGCCAGCCTTTCATGATATATCTCCCAATTTGTGTAGGGCTTATTATGCACGCTTAAAAATAATAAAAGCAGACTTGACCTGATAGTTTGACTGTGAGTAATTATGTGCTTAGTGCATCTAACACCTGAGTTAAGCCGCGCCGCGAAGCGGCGTCGGCTTGGACGAATTGTTAGGCCGCATATCGCGACCTGAAAGCGGCACGCAAGACCTCAACCTTTTCCGCCCCGAGTGAGGTGCATGCGAGCCTGTAGGACTCTATGTGCTTTGTAGGCCAGTCCACTGGTGGTACTTCATCGGCATAGTAAAAGTAATCCCAGATGATCGCCTCCCAGCTGTTACAACGGACTGGCCGCCCGGCGATGACGCCCTCAGCCGCCTCTGGGCACGAGCCCTGCGGAGCCTCCGCGATTTCATACGCTTCGTCTGCCCACCAAGCAGGTTCGCAGTCAAGTAACTCATCCCCGATCTCCGCTAAGAATCCATAGTCCAACTCCTCCATGACGCGCCCGCCGAGCATTTCAACTATTGCCTCGAGCTCGCCGCGCCTCTCGCCGGGAAACGTCAGATCAATATCATCGTGCTTGCGTGTTACACGCCCTAGCCGTGCATCGATCGCCCAGCCCCCACCGATCCAGAGCGGCAGATTTCGCTCATCTGCCGCAGCTAGAATTTTGTGTATCAATGTGACCTGCGTTGTGTCCATGCGGCCTAACGTTTGACATGAGGGGCGGCCAAGGGCGCCAGCCCTTGGACGTCCCCCTCGATGGAAGGGTTAGGCATCACTGCGTGTTCGCTCGAATGCCTGGCGTGTTTGAACCATGTACACGGCTGGACCATCTGGGGTGGTTACGGTACCTTGCCTCTCAAACCCCGCTTTCTCGTAGCATCGGATCGCTCGCAAGTTGCTCGGCGACGGGTCCGTTTGGATCTTGGTGACCTCGGGATCATTGAACAGCAACTCAACCAGAGCTCGAACCAGCTTGGTTCCCAAGCCTTTGCCCAGTTGTGATGCATTCGCCAGTGACTGGTCTATTCCGCGTACTCCTGGATCGGTTTCTTCTTCCCACCATCCGTCCCCGCTTCCAAGAGCAACGTACGACTGGGCATACCCAATCGGCTCTCCATTCAGCATTGCAATGTATGGAGTGACGGACTCTTGCGCTAAAACGCTTGGCAAGTACTGTTCCTGTACGTCAGCAAGTGTCGGGCGTGCTTCTTCTCCGCCCCACCACTCGACGATATGAGATCGATTTAGCCACTCATAGAGCATCGCAAGGTCATGCTCAGTCATGAGGCGCAGTGTGACGGAATCGTTGCTGTTGGTCACGATGCTGTACTTTGTGATGCCTAACGCCCGCTTAAGTGGTGAGCAACGCTACCACAACACTCAATTATTACACCGTAAATACAAAAGCCAATTCAAACTAAAACCGCCAAACGTTGCGAATCCGTCTTAAAGCGTTTGTTATGTGCGTAGCCGAATCTTGCGCTTAGTCAGGAACAATGATTACCCCTAATTGCTCCAGTAACTGTTCCTGTTGCCACGAGCATATTTTTACACCCGTAAGATCAATCTTTCGAGGATCTAAACCATAAAGCTCTGAATGGCTTAAATCACAGCCTTGTACTCTAAACTGTTCCCAGCAGTCTTCCGAAAAAACACCACGGCTTAAATCTGATTCTTTAAATGAAGCGCCTCGAAGATTTGCACCAATCCATCTATTTTCGAACAGGTCACATTTTTCAATAAGCTGCTGCTCAAAATTGGCATAGGATAAGTTACAACCTGTTATGTATGCAGAACAAAAGTACATTTTATTCGAAACCTGATTTACAAAACTAACTTGACTAAAATTCGCTCCTTTAAGATCACAATCTCTCAGTTCAATACCAAAGCAATTTGCCCCCTTAAAATGGGACATTGAAAGCTGACAGTTTTTAAATGAAGCATCTCGAAGATCAGCATAAGAAAAATCGCACCCTTCCAATGCCCCCTGCTCTATGAAAGTACAGTTAATGAACTGTGTATCTCGGAGGTTTGAGCGCTTAAAATTACAATGTATAAAAGTACAATTGCTAAAGATATGTTCTTGCAAGTCCTGATGTGAGAAGTTCACTTGATTATATAATTGCTTTGATTTTTCCATGCTGTGGCTCCAAAAAACATTTGATTTGAAGACTATCATTTACCTGAAAGTTCTCAACAAAAACAAAACCAATAAAAACAGAAACTTAAAACACCCCGTTTTAGCCAAAATAAGGCATCAAAACGGCATTTTAAAGGTGGCTAATTCGAAACGACCGATGCGGCCAGCCAGAAGAAAGTTTCAGTGAATCTGGCTTGTTTTAGAGAAAGCACATAACGCTTGAGTTAAGCCGCGCCGCGAAGCGGCGTCGGCTTGAACGAATTGTTAGACATTATTTGCCGACTACCTTGGTGATCTCGCCTTTCACGTAGTGAACAAATTCTTCCAACTGATCTGCGCGCGAGGCCAAGCGATCTTCTTCTTGTCCAAGATAAGCCTGTCTAGCTTCAAGTATGACGGGCTGATACTGGGCCGGCAGGCGCTCCATTGCCCAGTCGGCAGCGACATCCTTCGGCGCGATTTTGCCGGTTACTGCGCTGTACCAAATGCGGGACAACGTAAGCACTACATTTCGCTCATCGCCAGCCCAGTCGGGCGGCGAGTTCCATAGCGTTAAGGTTTCATTTAGCGCCTCAAATAGATCCTGTTCAGGAACCGGATCAAAGAGTTCCTCCGCCGCTGGACCTACCAAGGCAACGCTATGTTCTCTTGCTTTTGTCAGCAAGATAGCCAGATCAATGTCGATCGTGGCTGGCTCGAAGATACCTGCAAGAATGTCATTGCGCTGCCATTCTCCAAATTGCAGTTCGCGCTTAGCTGGATAACGCCACGGAATGATGTCGTCGTGCACAACAATGGTGACTTCTACAGCGCGGAGAATCTCGCTCTCTCCAGGGGAAGCCGAAGTTTCCAAAAGGTCGTTGATCAAAGCTCGCCGCGTTGTTTCATCAAGCCTTACGGTCACCGTAACCAGCAAATCAATATCACTGTGTGGCTTCAGGCCGCCATCCACTGCGGAGCCGTACAAATGTACGGCCAGCAACGTCGGTTCGAGATGGCGCTCGATGACGCCAACTACCTCTGATAGTTGAGTCGATACTTCGGCGATCACCACTTCCCTCATGATGTTTAACTTTGTTTTAGCCACCAATGATGCCCTCACTTTCCATGATTTTGGTGGGAATGGATTTTCTTAGCGGCAACTTACTTTCGTTGTCTATATCCATGTTAAAGGCGAAAAAGTAAACCTCTGTCTCCTTCTCAACCCACCCAACCCACCATGCGACACCAGGATTTGACTCAGTTCCCACACCAGAAAAACCAGTTTTTGAATGCACTAGATATTCAGGTGCCGCCTCCGTTACCAAAGCCTCTTTTACTATTAGCTGGTTTTCTTTAGATGCTGACAATTTATTTAAATATAGAGACTCTAGAAACTCCACTTGATTAACTGCGGAAATTCTAAGCTGGCCTTCCAACCAGAATTTGTCAATGCCACCACTGATATTCTGGTTGCCATAGGAAAATTTTTTAAGGTATTTCTGCATTCTTACTTCGCCAACTTCTCTGGCGATTTGTTGAAATACGGGAACAGCTGAAACTTGTATTGCCCCTCTTAAGGTCAAGTCTCTTTCCCATTGCTTCATGGCTCTTGGCTTTCCGTCCCATTTGAAAACCTGATGCTCATTCTTTATGACACCAGTTTCTAGGCCGATAATTGCGTTGGGGATCTTAAATGTTGATGCTGGAAGATATTCCTTTGATGCACGAGCTAAGTCATTGGTAGCGCAGGATTTACTGCTACTTTTACAAAGCACGAAGACACCATTGACGGCTTCGGCAGAGAACTCTTTGTTCCAAGACGTATTTTCTGTAATTGAACCAGCTAATGCCGTACTCGAAAGACACGCGATAATTACATATGCGGCAAATGTTTTCATGGCACCTTCTTGGTGGCTAACGTTAATTCGACCTCAGAGGCGTTTAAGTCAAAATACCTCTGACGTCTAACATGATTAATCAAAGTCTGATTTTTTAACAAAATCAGAAAGATAGACGCGAAACTTTAAAACAAAGGCGTCAACACTTCAAGTAGCGATCTTTCGCTTCGGCGAGGCCTAACTTTGTTTTAGGGCGACTGCCCTGCTGCGTAACATCGTTGCTGCTCCATAACATCAAACATCGACCCACGGCGTAACGCGCTTGCTGCTTGGATGCCCGAGGCATAGACTGTACAAAAAAACAGTCATAACAAGCCATGAAAACCGCCACTGCGCCGTTACCACCGCTGCGTTCGGTCAAGGTTCTGGACCAGTTGCGTGAGCGCATACGCTACTTGCATTACAGTTTACGAACCGAACAGGCTTATGTCCACTGGGTTCGTGCCTTCATCCGTTTCCACGGTGTGCGTCACCCGGCAACCTTGGGCAGCAGCGAAGTCGAGGCATTTCTGTCCTGGCTGGCGAACGAGCGCAAGGTTTCGGTCTCCACGCATCGTCAGGCATTGGCGGCCTTGCTGTTCTTCTACGGCAAGGTGCTGTGCACGGATCTGCCCTGGCTTCAGGAGATCGGAAGACCTCGGCCGTCGCGGCGCTTGCCGGTGGTGCTGACCCCGGATGAAGTGGTTCGCATCCTCGGTTTTCTGGAAGGCGAGCATCGTTTGTTCGCCCAGCTTCTGTATGGAACGGGCATGCGGATCAGTGAGGGTTTGCAACTGCGGGTCAAGGATCTGGATTTCGATCACGGCACGATCATCGTGCGGGAGGGCAAGGGCTCCAAGGATCGGGCCTTGATGTTACCCGAGAGCTTGGCACCCAGCCTGCGCGAGCAGCTGTCGCGTGCACGGGCATGGTGGCTGAAGGACCAGGCCGAGGGCCGCAGCGGCGTTGCGCTTCCCGACGCCCTTGAGCGGAAGTATCCGCGCGCCGGGCATTCCTGGCCGTGGTTCTGGGTTTTTGCGCAGCACACGCATTCGACCGATCCACGGAGCGGTGTCGTGCGTCGCCATCACATGTATGACCAGACCTTTCAGCGCGCCTTCAAACGTGCCGTAGAACAAGCAGGCATCACGAAGCCCGCCACACCGCACACCCTCCGCCACTCGTTCGCGACGGCCTTGCTCCGCAGCGGTTACGACATTCGAACCGTGCAGGATCTGCTCGGCCATTCCGACGTCTCTACGACGATGATTTACACGCATGTGCTGAAAGTTGGCGGTGCCGGAGTGCGCTCACCGCTTGATGCGCTGCCGCCCCTCACTAGTGAGAGGTAGGGCAGCGCAAGTCAATCCTGGCGGATTCACTACCCCTGCGCGAAGGCCATCGGTGCCGCATCGAACGGCCGGTTGCGGAAAGTCCTCCCTGCGTCCGCTGATGGCCGGCAGCAGCCCGTCGTTGCCTGATGGATCCAACCCCTCCGCTGCTATAGTGCAGTCGGCTTCTGACGTTCAGTGCAGCCGTCTTCTGAAAACGACATCGTGCATTGTCTCTTGTTACGGTTGCTGCAGGCTTTGCCAGTAGGTCAAATAGAGTTGACACTGATTGACCCCCTGCAGCAGGGGCAATCGGTCGAGCCATTCCTGCCATTGCTGAAGGTTGAGCAATTGGTGCCGCAAGGTCATGTTCTTACTCGTTCGGACGAAATCGAAGCCGCGCTCGGCAAGCTGACGGACGAAATCGAGGAGTTGATCCAGCAGCGGTTCAATGACAAGGCATCCAACTGGTCACAATACAACGCAGTTCAACCCGATGCCCCGTTGCCTTACAAGGTAGTACTGCTCTTTGATGTGCCAGAGCAAATATCGGAAAAATCTCTTTGGTTCCTTGGACGCATTTGCGAAAACGGTCCACGCTGCGGTGTGCTGCCCATCATTGCAATTGATGAGCAGCGCATGGAAGACCGGCGATATGAAAAGCTCAACGCCACGCTGAAAAACTCAACCACGCAACTGAATGATCTGTTGCAACGCGCTGGGGCTGGCGAGCTGTCATTCACATACCAGCCGGAGCAATGGCCGCGACAGGATGTGCTGGATGGCTTTCTCGCAAAGCTCGTTGAAGATTGTGCTGCCAAGACGCGCTTCAAGAAAACGATGCCTGATCTCTGGACGAGCTTCGGCAAGGGGGAGACGACTCTTGGTGGCTTTGATATTCCCATTGGCTGGACGACCGCAGGCGACTTCGCGACCCTGAGACTGGGCGCGACGGACTCCGAGCATCATGTACTGCTTGCGGGGAAGACAGGCTCGGGAAAATCCAATCTGCTCCATGTTTTGATTCACACGTTATGCGAGAAATATCCGACCGAGGAGCTTGATCTTTATCTACTGGATTACAAGGAATCGACTGAGTTCAATATTTACGCAACGCCCCCAGTCCCACAGGCCCGCCTTGTCGCTACGGAAAGTGACCCTGAATATGGCGTCACTGTATTAAGGCATCTTGTGGATGAACTGGAAACGCGTGCACGCATATTCAAGTCAAAAAATGTCAACGATTTCAGCGAATACCGTAAATCAAGCGGGGTACGGTTGCCCCGCGTTCTGCTAGTCATAGATGAGTTCCAAATTCTGTTCTCAGAAAGTCGCCAGGTGGCAGAAGCTGCTGAGCAGCTGCTGTCGAAGCTCTTGAAACAGGGGCGCTCGTTCGGTATTCACATCCTCCTGGCTACTCAGACTTTGAAAGGCATCAACGCGCAGTCAATCGGAAGCATCATCACCCAGTTGGGATGCCGTATCGCACTGGCTTGTGGGCAGGAAGACTCCGCAATGATCCTCGGGGGCGGGAACTGGGCAGCCGCAGAGCTGCGCAGCCCACCTGAAGGCATCATCAACAATGCTAACGGTGCCAAATCCGGCAATGTGAAGTTCATGATTCCATTCGCCGGAGAAAGCGAGCATCGCCGTGATTTGTTGACGAATTTGATAGTGCGTACATCTTTTTCTGGGGAGGCTGCAAAAACCAAAATCTTCAGCGGAGCATTCCTTCCGCAGATGCCGTCTCCCTTTGAATATCAGACAGCTTGTGCGCATGAAGAAGCTCTTCTTTTGGGCGAAAATCTCGCATTCGATTCAAAACCGTTGACGGTATCACTTACTCGTCGATCCGCGTTCAATGTTCTATTCAGCGGCTACAACGACCACATTCACGATGGACTCCTGTCCGCTACGCTTTTTAGTCTGACTTTCGTCGATGGCTTTGATGAAATCGTGTACTTCAACGCGCGCGGGGTCCCCCCAGGAGGAGGATTCTCAGCCGCAGCGCAGATGCTCGGTGCACGCCTCAAGATATTCGACGATATATCCGAGCTACCACTTCAAGCGATATCAGACGATATTGGGAATCGCCGCGTAGCATTGATTATCGATGGCCTGGATTCCGAGAAAGCACTACAGCCAGCCCCAGCGTTTAGATCGCTCAAGCCTGGCGAACCACCTACCCCGGCTGACTTGTTAAAGCGTCTCGCCGAGGACGGCCCAAGAAAGGGGACGTTTGTATTTATTTTTGTTGACCGTTGGCAGCGCTGTGCCAGTGCCAGCAAAGACCTTTTCTCCTTTTTCGAATTGCGCGTGGCGTACTGCATGAACGAAGACGATGCCGGATCGCTTGTGAGTGGCGGTGTTGGTAAGTTCAAAGGTATTGAAAAACCGAGCCGAGCTGTATTCGTAAACAAAATGACGAATGACATCACATGGTTCCGGCCATATGTTCAGGAAAGCACTCAATGAAGAGGTTTCTGCTCACGTGGTATGGAATCACCGATTTTCGCGCGTCTCTGGGGTTTGAGAATACCGACGGCCCTATTGCGAGCGCCCTTGCGGGTGCGTCCTACTCGGACATCATTATCCTGGGTTACACCCGGACGGATAATGATGCCTGCGAATTGATCGAGGCGCAGAAGACGTTCACGCTTGAATTGGCGTCAATACGAAGCATGGGGCAAGAGAAAGACTGGAAGCTTACTAATCAGTTTGTCTCCAGGTTCGCTAATACCTCTGTCGCACATGAACATTTTGAAGCCTGGCTGAAAAAGAAAGCCGCCGCCCTGGGCTGCAACGCAAGGATCCGTTTAAATAGCGAGAAACTTTACCAGCTCAACGACACCGAAGGTATTTACGCTAGCGCAATGCGGGCGCTGGATGGGGTTGAACAGGAGCCAGGTGAAAAGCTCGTCACGCTCTATCTCAGCCCAGGAACTCCGGTGATGGCCTTTGTCTGGGCGCTCGCGGCGCTGAGCTACCCTGAACTCAAAAAAAGACTCATAGCATCGTCCATCATTGGCAAAGCACCCGAAGTCATAGCGTTGCCTGCCGAGTGGCTTGAGCGACACAGCTCAAAACAGGCTGCGATCCGAGGCATCTCCAACGGGTTCGATGTGACATTCCATCTTTTTGGTGAGCAACGGATGCCTGCCTTGTTGAGCATCCGGCAATTTGAGTCGGCGCATCACATTTTTGTCAACTCAAAAGACTTCCCTGCTGCATGTATGCGAACCTTTATTGGCTCTCGGGACCTGCATGAACTTACCGTTGACCCCTGGGATGATAGCGCTGTTCACGAACAAATCACCGAGCTGGCAAAGCAATTTCCAGAAAAAACACGAATTGGAATCAATTTAACTGGCGGCACAAAATTGATGTTTGCTGGCGCGCTCTCTGCTGCACGTGAACTGGGCGCTGTTCCGTTTTATTTTGACAGCAAGAATCGTCGCGTCACATTCATTGACAGTGTTCGGCGCGAAAAAATCAGGCAGATTGATTCAATCGAGACATTTTTGCACCTGAATAGCGATGGTTTGGAGATTGCAGGCAGTTCCTTCATGAAGGATATATCGCCAAATCGCCAACTTCTGACCGAGACCCTTTGGCTGCATCGTGACAAGGTGCGTAGATTTTATAGAGAACTGACCGACTATAACAATGCATTCAGGCCATTCGAGATTTGTCGTGACGGCTTCAATTTCAAGCTGGATGACATGGAGGCAGTATCCGTCCAGGGCTACGGATTAGATCTGAGATTTGAGAAATGGCCTGATTTCGCCAAATACCTATCTGGCGGCTGGTTCGAGGAGTTTATTTATTTGCAGTGCAAACCCTACGAGGATGCTGGAGTCATTCAAGACTTGCGCATCAATGTCAAGCTGAACTTGAATTTAGAAGAGTCAAAAGGCTATTCGAGCTTCGGTGTTGAATACAACGAGCTGGACATCACATTCACCGACGGTTATTCGCTTTATATCGTGGAATGCAAGGCGGGCAATGTAACGCAAGAGCAGATTATGAAGCTGCAGAACCTTGTGCGCTTCTACGGAGGAATTGAAGGTCGCGGTATCGTTGCCTGCTGTGTTCTCCCAAATACTGAGTCGGTCAAGAAAAAAATAAAAGATGCCAGGCTGATGCTTTGGAGTGGTGCATCACTTTCTGAGCAGATAACGGCAATGATGAACAGCATCACTGAGCGGGCTGAAGCGAGTGAGGCAACGCCATGATGCTCCATTTGGTTTGCGACATCTCCGGCAGCATGAGTGAAGGAGGCAAGCCCTTCATCCTGCGAACCTTGGCCACGACCGTGGCGCAATGGGTGCGGCATGGGTATGGACAGGCGGAAATCCGCCTTTGTGCTTGGAGCAGCGAGGCACGCAGCATCCCGAACTGGAGCGTCACGGACGATCTCCCGGTGGAAATGCTGGTTTGCCATGGAAGCACCAATGGCGAGGCGCTGGTTCAACTGTTGGGTAGCGAGCCGGATGGAAAGGTTCTGATTCTCACGGATGGATTCTGGACAAGAGACGACGTGAAGACTCTGAGCCGCTGGCAGGAAGGCCTACCGCCGGATACGCTGCGCGTCATCCAAATCGGCGCGGATGCCAACCCGCATCTTTCCAAGGGGCTCAAAGGCGCAAAGGTGTTTGCCGCAGAAGAAGTGCTCGCCGTACTCGATAACTGGCTGCAGGCGGATGAGGAATGGGCATGACGCTTTGGAAAAGTTTTGGGGCAAGCGTTCGCGGCCCGAGCCATATCGCCGAAGGTTTGCCAAATCAGGATGCATGGGCGAAGTTTCACCATGTTTGGGGTGATGGCATCGTCGTGTCCGACGGGGTTGGCTCCAAGCCCTTCTCCAGCTTCGGCAGCCATGCTGCCTGTCTCGCCGTCGAGTTCGCAGCCCGGGCTTGTTGCACCAGTGGTGAAATCGAACACAACGCGCTGTTTAGCAACATCCAAGCTAACTGGCTGAGGCTTGTTGCTCCGCTGGAACCTCGCGATTGCGCGGCCACCTGTCTTTTCGCACTACGCCTGGATGGCGTAATCCACCTAGGGATGCTTGGCGACGGACTTGCCGCTATTGCCAAGTCCGATGGATCAGTCGTTTCGCTGTCGGAAAACAAGACACAAGGCTTCTCCAATATCACCATTGCGCTGTCCTCCAAGGTCTCCGCCAAAGACTGGCAGTATTTGTCGCTGCCGGGGGAGCAGTGCATCGCAGTATTGCTCTGCACTGATGGGGTGGCTGACGATTTGGATAACGCTGACGGGTTTGTGAGCAGTTTCGCCGAAACGCATCGAACCCTCGCGCCGGTAAGTGCCAACCGGCGCATCCACGAGATGCTCGAAAACTGGCCCACGCCCAAGCACAGCGACGATAAAACCCTCGCCTGCCTGTGCAGTGAGGAGGTTGCAGATGAGTAACGCCGAACACCAGGCTCTGAAGCCACTTGTGGATGAATACGACAATGTTCATCAGATGGCCGATGAGCTTGCGCGCGGTGGACAAGGCGTGGTCTATCGCACCAAGGATGCGGATTTGGCCGTCAAGCAGCCGCTGGACGCAGCCGGCCAGCCGGACAAAAACGCCAATCTGCGCGAGCGCTTCCAGCACGTCCGCCTGTTGCCCATACCACGGCGCATCCCCGTTTCCCTGCCACTCGCCATCCTGCGCGACGAGCCGGGCTATGTGATGCGTCTGTTGAGCGGCATGAAGCCCTTCGCCAGTTTCGATTTGGACGGCAGAAGCAAAAAGAAGCTGGAAGATCAAAGCCAAGCCTTGCCCCAATGGCTGACGAAGATTCCTGACAAGGACCTGGCGCTGCGACTGCTGCATTACGCACAAACTGGCTCCACCCGCCGCCGTTCGCTCGCGCTTGCCAAGTGCGCTGCCATCCTCGCCCGCCTGCACAGCGCGGGACTGGTCTATGGCGACATTTCCACCAACAACGCTTTCATTGGCGAAGACGACACCACCGATGTCTGGCTCATAGATGCCGACAATATGCGCCTGGAGTTACCCAGCGGCGGCGTGTCCGTCTATACGCCGGGCTACGGTGCACCGGAGGTAGTGCAGGGCCGTGACCAATCCCGCCCGCGAACCGACTGCTGGGCTTTCGCTGTGATGACATTCAAGCTACTGGCGCTTTGCCACCCTTTCATTGGCAAGAAAGTACTGGAGCCCGAAGATGAAGAAGACGGCTGGGATGCCGACCCTGCGCCCAATGGCACTGCCACCGATCTGAACGAACAGGCATTCGCTGGTTTCTTGCCTTTCGTGGATGACGAAAATGACGATTCCAACGAAGGAGTTGGAGGCCTGCCCCGTGTATTAGTCGCAACAGAAGGATTACGCCGCCTGTTTCAGGAAACTTTCGGTGCAGGACGTGAACTGCCGCACCGCCGCCCGACAATGGCGTTCTGGATATTGGAGCTTGCGAGGGCGGCGGACCAGTCGCTGGATTGCCTCGAATGTGGCATGAGCCATTTCGCCGATGAATACGCGCAATGCCCGTATTGTGGCGCGGCGCGCCCGGCTTTCATTCGCGTCAAAACGCCACGTTGGGAAATCCTGATTCCTGGTGGTGCCACGGAGTTCAGATTTCCGCAGCGGCTTTTTCACCCGTTTTCATTCGAGTATTTCGATAACACAGCATACGAAGCCATGCTGAACTTCGCGGCCAAAACCGCAGTCCCCGTGCGGGGCACGCTGCCTTTCCCGGACAACCTCACCTTTGAGTTCGTGGAGGCCTGCAAATGAAGTTTCAGGACATTCCTGTCAACATCATAACTGTCCGCATCAAGCGGTCTGACAATGTCGAAGCCCTGCAAGAGCAGCCAGTATTCTCGGTAGAGGCCAGCCTATCCCGCGCAGATGAATTTGAAATCCGCCTGAGAGACGCGGTTGTTTTCGTTCGCCCCGTCGCGGCTGTTGACATCCGCCGCCTCAACGCTGAACTTGCCAGTGGGCGTTCCCTGCTTGCACAACTTGAAAACCCTGCCGCCGATGGCAGCATCGAGTTGAAGATCGGTTTTTTCACCGGCGTCTGCATGGAAATGGGCGATGTTGAAATCGGTGTGGATGAGTATGTGCAAGAAAAGATGCGGACGAAGGGCGAGGCACTTTACAAGAGGCTGGGCGAACTTTGCTGCTTCCAACAGGGAAACGACGCATTTTTCTTCCTGACTGCTGGCCCGGCGATTGATGAAGAACTGAAACCTGTCGGCGAGGACACGCCACGCGATGCAGCTGCGGAGCCGACCCGAATAAACGCTTTCTGTGTTACTGGCGAAGGTATCCGCTTCATTGCCACCGAAAAAGCAATGCCAGGCGGCCAAACCATCTACATCGCCACACGCATAACCAGGACCAAAAAAGAACCCGACCGCGCCCTGCGCCTCGCCAAAGGCCGGCTGCGTTTTGCCGATTGGACACAAGCAGGGCAAGTGCAAACTCTTGCCAAAGCGCAAATGCGCGCTCTTACCCAAGACGACAACAGCTACCTGAAAAAGTGGGATGAATTTGGTGACATGGAGGGCGAATTGCTGCTCAAGCAAGCGCGCGAAGTGGGGGCTTTACAATTCACAGAGATGGCTCAGGAGCGGGATGGAACCGTCACGGTTCGCATTTCACAGGCACTTGACTCTGCATTGAAAGCGCTGAGGAACGGTGCCGTACCTGAAGTCGAGTTGGTGGATGAACTGCCGGACTATTTGAAATATGAACGCTTGAGCTTCAAGGATTTTGCAAGTGGAATTGAGCAAGCGGAGAAGATCAAGCAGGGCGACGGAAATCGCGAGCAACGTGAAGGAAAGACCTACCTTGATGTCGTCGGGTTTGACCAGGAAACCCGTGTGCTTACGCTCAAAATCGAGGCTCTGCCCAAGGAATCCGGCACGCTCATCCTGTCGCTGGCCGGTGAAACCACCCAGATCAAACGGCGTATGGCGGCCCGTCAAGCCATTCTGGAAGGCCGTTCCGCCAATCCACAGCTTGGGCTATTGATTGAGGAACAGGGGCAAATCACACAAGTCCGCCCGCCGCAAAAAGTCCAGTCACTCACCGCATTCGTTCGCAACAAGGTCTTTCGCAATCCGCCAACCGTCATGCAGGAAAGGGCTATTGAGGTTGCGCTGAATACGCCAGATCTCGCGCTTATTCAGGGGCCGCCGGGAACGGGAAAAACCACCGTCATCGCCGCCATTCTGGAGCGGCTGAACGAGATGGCCGACAAGCGCGGCGCGAACATCAAAGGCCAAGTGCTGCTGACCGGCTTTCAGCACGATGCGGTGGAAAACATGATCGAGCGGCTCTCGCTCAACAGCCTGCCCGTGCCGAAATTCGGCAAACGGTCTGGCGCGACGGAAGACGATCTCAGCACCTTCGAGCGCAATCTTGAAGCCTGGTGCAGCTCGCTTGCCACCGAACTGCGCGAGCGCAATCCCCAGATTGCGGAAGCCGAGCAGGAGCGGGAAATAAAAAACCTGTGCCTGCAATATGTCCAAGCCCCGTCACGCGCGCTCGCCGCCAACCTTGCTGGGAAAATCACAGCGCTCGGCAGTGTAATTCTTGGCGAAGACGGCGCTCGGCGGTCGGCGAATTTGGCGAAAAAGCTCGCGCACGAGGAAAACCTCAACGATGGCTCCACCCAATGGCTTGATGCAGCGCGCCGTCTGCGTGTTCGCCATGAAAGCTTTTCTGACGACGGGCCAGAAAGGGCGATGGACGCACTGGATGACCTGCGTGATGTGCTTGAAGAAGACGAACGCAAACTGCTGGACAAAGCCAGTCTGTGGCGCAATGAAGATGGCCCAGCGCCATTTTTGGACAACCTGGTCGCGTTGAAAAAGAGGCTCTTCGCCCGGTTCACCGCTCCACCGATTTTTCGCGTGGAAAAGCAGAACGACGCAGTGCTTGCATTGGCAGAATTCGCCATACAACGCATCAAAAACGCCGAGTATTCGGCTAAGGATAAAAAATCTGCTGCGCTGGCCGAGTTTCTGGCCGAACTGGAAGGCAACCCCTATGGCATGGTAGATGCCCTGTCCGAATACAGTTTTGCCTTTGCCGCCACCAGCCAACAGAGCGTCAATCGTGATATGCAAAAGCGCAAAGGGCTTGTCGGGCGCGACGTCAATGAAAACCAGAAAGGCATGGAATACGAATATGTCATCGTGGATGAAGCCGCTCGCGTTTCACCCCGCGACCTGATGGTTCCGATGGCGCAAGGCAAGCGCATCATTCTGGTGGGCGACCATCGGCAGTTGCCGCATATCATTGATGAGGAGGTAGCACGCCAAATGGAGGCTGGCGAGGCAGCATCGGCCGACGAACCGGCACAGAATGAAACTGACTGGCTCAAGAAATCCATGTTCCAGTATCTGTTCGCCACCCGCTTGAAAACGCTGGAAGACGGCGACGGTATCTCCCGCCGTGTCACGCTCGACAAGCAGTATCGGATGCACCCACTGCTCGGCAGCTTTATCAGCCGCAATTTTTATGAACGCTTCGATCCGACGGAACAATTCGGCTCTGGACGGCCTGAAAGCGATTTCGCCCACAACCTGCCCGGCATAAACGGTAAACCTGCTGTGTGGCTGGACGTGCCAGCGGCGAAAGGCAGACACCAGCGCAGCGGAACCAGTTGGACGCGCCCGGCAGAGGCCACCGTTATTGCCCGCCAATTGCAGGCGTGGATGAGTTCAGATGCAGGCAAAGACCTCTCGTTCGGCGTGATTTCGTTCTACAAGGCGCAGGCCGAACTCATCAAGAGACAACTCGGCAGCATCGCGGACGACGAGAGAAAACTCCGCGTCGGCACGGTGGACTCATTCCAGGGCATGGAGTTCGATGTCGTCTTCCTCTCAATGGTGCGAACCCTGCCGCATAACTGGAAATCCAAGAGCGATGACCGTGAAAAGCAGGCCACAGGGTTGTTCGGACACCTTTGCCTTTACAACCGCCTGAATGTCTCGATGAGTCGTCAGAAGAAGCTACTGGTGGTCGTTGGCGATACGGGTTTGCTGCAAAGTGAACTCGCGGCGGACTTTGTGCCGGGACTGGTGGATTTCCTTCGACTATGCCGCGAGCAAGGAGTGGTGCTGCCATGCTGAAGCTCCTTGATTACGGTAAACCTGCCCCCTTCGGAGGGATCATCGGCAGGCCTCGCCACCTCGCGTGGCCGGTGAACGTATACCGCGTGACCTTGCCCAGAGTTCTTGACGATGGCGATGGCTTGAACGCATTTGAACGCGTCATCCTGAAACTGCTTGAAACTGTCGGCTTGATGAACGCCGATGCGCTGGCGGATGAAACCCGCATTCCAGTCGATTTGGTCAAGAGCGTTCTGCTCCGTTTGCAAGACAAGGACTTGATTGACGACCACCATGCCATCATTGAGCGGGAGCGCGAAGAAGAATGTGCCCCGGCATTCGTTACCGCGCTTTTGTTCCGCGAACTCGCCACTGGAAAAATTCTGCCCTTCCTGCATTGGCTGGACGACACAAACCCCATGCGGAAAAAGGAAAACGAGGACAAAGACTTCCGGATAATCCGCTGGGATGGTGTCCAAAGAAAAGCGATACCCGCGCCGCGTGATGTAATCAGAACTTTGCGCGCAATGAAAAAGCGCTCGTCTGCGTTCGGCAAGGACACCAAGATGCCCGTAGTCCAGCAGATCACGATAGTCGCCGAGCCCGACCTGCTTCACCTTGACTGCCCTATCGCCATCCAGAAAAGCGATGGCGAATTCCGCATCGCCGACCCATTCGGCAACGGTTTTTCCTTGATTCTCGAAAAATCGTTCGAACAGTTGCTTGAGCAGGAGGAAAGCCTGACCACGTGGCTGCATGGTTGGAAGCAGTCATTGAGCACTCCTCGTCCAGAAAAGCAGGATGCCACGGTCAAAGAGCCGTTCGACAACGACGCCAACTGGCAAAGTTACCCGAAGCTCGTCGCTAATTTGCGCCCCTTGCGGAATAGCCCGTTCCGCTCCATCGCCCAAATCCATGCCGCCATCGAATGGGCACTGTTTTATGCCAGTTGCCGCCGGCCGGTTGATTCCGTCATTAAAAGGCTGAAATTCACTGCGCAAGACCAGCACGCCGCCCTGCTTGAGCAGGCCGCGAAAACCGTCGGTCTTGAGCCGCCGCCGAACGGCTTCAGACCGATTCGGGAAGGTAAGCTGCGGGAATTTGAGGACGGTGGTGCGTTCCAAGAGACGGTTCTCGCGATCGCTCTGCTTCAAGCGCAAGACGATGCGTTGCATCCCTTGCGCCGTGTTGTGGTCGCGTATTCAGACCTCATTAACCGCCTTCTTGCCATCAACGCCAAACGTAACGAGAAGGGCCACGGCAAGGGCGGCGCGGACGCCCCGCAGCAGGCACTAACTGACGATTCGTTCATGCGCGAAGTCGTTCATGCGCTTGTGCCAGACATCATGTTTACCGACACGCCTCCTACCGCGCCAAACAAGGACGAGCAGGGTGATGCACTGCTGGATGCCCGTACCAGCATTCAAGAGGAGTTCGGCCACCAGCTGTTCAACCGCCTGGGCGCAAACCTGCAAGACCGGCTGGTTCACGCGGAGCGTTTTTTCCAGTCGTGTCATGACGGGGATGACTCTTTGGCCTATGTTCGCGATCTTTATGCCGCAATCCAGTCATCATTTGCGAGAGCTTTGGCAGGCAGGCTGCCGCCTGATACCTGTGAAGGGCAGATCAAAGACATGGCTGAAAGTAAAGCTGCTGAGGCTGGTTTCTGCGAGGGCTTACCTGAGAGCCTGCGCACCGTCAAAACGTCGGCTGTGCGTCAGACACTGCAAGGCGGCAGCCAAACACTCGGAGCTTGCGTTCTTGCATGGTTGCTGGTGAGCGATGCTGATGAACTTGCCGCAATTCATGACACGCAGCCGTCCTTGATCGGCGATATGGCAAACCTTATCGCTCGGCGTGGGCATGGCAACGAGCCGCTGCCATTGCCCAAAGAGAACATCGCACAGCTTCGCAAAGCTGCTTTCACAACTATCAGAACACTTATGGAATCTTGAAAATGAACAGCCCCGTCCAACCCGACACCGAAGCCCAGCGGCTTGCCGATTTGAACGCGCGTGAGAGCTGGATAAACACCAAGGAAAGCGAAATCGCCAGCCGTGAAACCGCCGTGGCTACACGTGAAAGGGATGCGACTGCAGAGCGTCAAGTCATCGAGCAAGACAAGGCCAAGCTGGCGCAGCGCGAGCAGGCCGTCACGCAGGCTGAGCAAAAGTGTGATGCAGGTTTTGCCGATGAACGAGCCGCGCTGAATGATGAGCTGCGTGAAAAGCGCGCCCAGGGCGAAAGAGCAATTGCCGAGATGCGAGAGAAAAACCTTTCAGCGTTGGAGGTTGAAATTTCCGAGCTGAAAGCAAAGCGACTGGGTGCGGTTGCCCATGCCGAAAACGCCGAACGGGAGCGCATTCGGACAGAAATCGCCCAAGAGCGCGATGCATGGACAAAACAACAGGGTGACGCTCGAAAGCAGTTGAATGCAGAGCGCACGGAATTTGAGAAACAAAAAGGCGCACTCTCCGCCTTGCAAAGCGAAGTCGAAGGAAGACAGGCAGAGCTTGAGACTTCAGAGCGGACACTCGAACGCAAAGAACAACGGCTGGAACAGCAGAACCAGAGGCGCAGCGAGCAACTGGACGATGAGGTTGAGAGGCGTGTTGAGGATCGCCGAAAATCGCTAGAGGCTGCTCTGCAATCTGCCAAAGAGGAAAACATTCGACTGCGCGAGGCGTTTAAAACTCAAGACGAACTTCTCGGCGCGTTCGAACAGTTAAAGTTGCAACTTGGTGGCAAAGACCCTGCTGAAATTCTGCGTGCGCTGAACAGCCAGGCCGACGAACTCAAACGCCTACGAGAGGAGCTTGCTACCCGACCTACTGAGGAAATGCGCGAGCGGTATCAAGCCCTTGAATCAGAAGCCAAAAATCAGAAAACACGGGCAGACCAGTTAGAACGGCAACTTTCCACCAATGAGGCTGCGGTCGCTGAAATTGGCGAGCTGCGCCGTCAAGGCTCGGAGCTCAACGCCGAAAACAAATCTCTGGCGCAAAGGGCATCCATCTTCGAGGGAGCAGCCAACGAAGCGCAAGCCGAACTCAAGCGTTTGCGTGCAGCTTATGAGCGCCCTGCTGAAGTTACCGCTCGCTACAAAGAAATTGAGATGCCGCACATCAGTGTGGATAAGGTCAAGCAGCCGGTGCAGCACGAGATCGATGAGCTAACTTGGCTCACTGGGATTGGTAATGCTTGCGATACATACGGACTACATTTCAATCCACGTATTTTGAAAGCTTTTCATACAGCTCTCAAAACAGCGGAATGGTCGCCGCTCACTGTCCTGGCAGGGGTTTCCGGAACCGGAAAATCCGAACTGCCGCGCCTCTACTCGCACTTTGGCGGAATTTATTTCGAGCCGCTGTCTGTCCAGCCTAATTGGGATTCGCAGGAATCCATGCTGGGCTTTTTCAATTCCATAGACAATAAATTCGATGCACAGCCGGTGCTGCGTTTTCTCGCGCAAAGTCAGATATCAGGCCGCGAACAATATGAACAGCGCATTAGACGTTGGCAGAGTATGTCGCCAGATCAGCAAATAGCACTTGACCCTGAGAAGGACAAAGAGCTGATTGAAGCGTTGAAACAAGCAGATTATCCAGGATTGCAGGACGCAGTGTGTCTTGTTCTGCTTGATGAGATGAATCTGGCACACCCTGAGCTTTATTTTGCAGAGTTTTTGAGCAAGCTAGAACTGCGGCGTGGCAGAAAGGGTGATGATGTTCCGTTCATACCGGTGAAAATTGGCGCCGGCATGGAACCCTATAAGCTTCCCCTCGGTCGTAATGTACTCTGGACAGGGACGATGAACCAGGACGAAACCACCAAGTCCCTTTCGGACAAGGTGCTTGACCGTTCCATCATCATCAACTTTCCGCGCCCGACGGAACTCAAACGCCGCCTGAAGCTTGCTCCACTTGATGACAAAAATCGAGGCCCGGCGCTACACAAAACGTCGTGGCAGAGTTGGCTAGCACAGGGCAGCAACTTCTCCGACGATCAAGTCAGCCCGTTCAAAAAATTCATTGAAGCAATCAATGCTTCTTTAGCGGTTACAGGCCGTGCCCTCGGTCACCGCGTTTGGCAATCCATTGAATACTACATGGCCAATTACCCGGATGTCCGTGCTGCACGCGATAAAGATGCGCTTGCCAGAGCTATGCATGTCGCCTTCGAGGATCAACTCGTGCAGAAGGTCATGCCCAAATTGCGGGGTATTGATACACGCGGCAAGAGCAAGACAGAGTGCCTGGACAGGATTCGTGGACAACTCGTTACAGGAATCGGCAGTAACTCATTCAATCTGACAGAGGATTTCGACCTTGCCTGTGATCTTGGCTATGGTCAGTTTATTTGGCAATCGGCAAATTACCTAAACGTCGGTGACACGGAAACCAATGATAGATCCACGGCCAGTCGAGACTCGGACAATGCTGAATTGCCACACTCCCTTTTTATGAAAGATGAACCAGATTCAGACAAGCGTCATAAAATGTGGAACTTAAAGACACCAGAGCAACGAGATGAGCTGCGCGTGAAACTTGAAGAAAATGCCAGAGCAGGAAGGATTCACGCCAAGCAATGAGTATTACTCTGGAAAAAATCTATACCGACTTCCGTGCCAAAGAAAAACTTGCCAAAAAACTGCTTGAGCAAATGAATTGGTTTGGTTCAATCACGGATTTCGATCCTAAGACCGGCGCGGCTCTGCCGAAATCCTTGTCAGGGTTCCTCGCCAAAGTCGCACAGCCAGAAGCGAGTGAGATAACCCGTGACCGCCTTTGGCGCATAACGGAACACTGCCGCGCTTCTGTCGAGCGATTATTTCATTCTCTCAACGAAAGTCCTCGCCGCGAACACGCTCTACTGCCTGTTCATGCTGTGCGTGAACTGGATGCCAACAGTTTTATTAAGCTGAGTAATCGTCCGGGTCGTACCATTCGGGAAAAACTGGCAGGTAACCCCTACATACAGGCTGTGCGTCGTTTTCAATCCGTCGACCTGCCGGAAAATCGCTTGCTGAAAGCCTTTGCCATTCGCCTTGCGGAAATGCTTGATTTACGCGGTGATTGTCTCGGTCAAGAGGATGAGCTTCTATCAAAAATCTACTTATGGTTGCGTTCTGATGAGGCGCAAGCCATCGGCAATTGGGAAAATCTGCCACCTAACAACACGCTACTAGCACACCGAGATTACCGTCACGTGTGGGATGCATGGCGCTGGCTGCAAACCCTCGATGAGGACATCACCAGCGACCTTTCTCAACTGGATGTCCGCGAGAAAACCATGCGCCTTTGGCAGCAATGCGCGCAAATGTGGCTTGATGGAAAGCATCTTTTTGCTGAGATACCGTTACTATTCGATTATGAAAAGTTTGAGATTCTTCCGTGGACTTCCAAGCCACCTTTGTTCAAGGAAGTGAAGTACAAGATGCCCCGGCATTTGCGACAAAGCGCGAGTGCCGAACCAATTTGTGTTGATATCACAGCCCTGCATCCCCGCTATGCCAGTGGTGACGGAAAAGGAGCGCAGTCGCTGGCGGCCCCCTTTCTTTGGCAGAGGTGGCAGCGCGAAAATGAAACCGTTGACATCGAACTCTTTGGTTCCGATGCCGTTTGGCTGAATCCCGATGCGACCACCATTTCTGCGCCAGATCTGTTTTTCGCCAAAGACAACGCCACTGAGCTTTTTGACCCCGCCGCCCGCGCGTTCACTACTCGGCTACGCGAAGAGTTCAAGAACGATACACTCATCTGGCTTGCGCCTGACTTTCTCAACGATTTCGAGCTTGAAGTCATCCGTCGCAACCTCAACGCGCGTTTCCCGAATGCCGAGCCGTTGCCGCGAAGTGTGGCGGCCGTGTTCGCTCAAGCTGACCCGGCCAAAATCACGGGCGAGGGTTACGCCATCATCGTCGTTGATTCCATTGGCGGCAAGACGACCGCCACCAAGCTCATCGCCAAGCGCGACAAAGACCTGGCGAAACGTCTTCCCATCACCAAAGGCTTTTATTGGGAGCGTTGCCCGCCGGTTGTTATCCCTGGCGAGGAAGCAGAAAGGCTAGGTGGCAGCGGCTACGACATCATCACGCTGGATGCCAACGGGCGGTGGCACGATGCGATCCGCCCGGCAAAGCCCCCATTCATTGAGGCAGCACACCTGAAGCGTATTCCAAACATCGGGAATTTCGCGTTCTGCATCAATTTGATGGAAAGCCCCGTTATGGGCGGAATCCATCTACATGCTTTACAACAACAGGTGGCTGATATTCCACTTTGGCGCGACCAGATTCCTGAGCTTTCAGTCAAAGTGATGAAGGATGGACATCAGCAACGATTCCACCTGGTTTTGCGCGGAACGACAGTCAAACCCATTCGGGGTAAACCCGTCACCATCCCGGTTGATGAATTCTTCACACTGCCCGCTGGCAGGCCGCATTACTCGTTTCCGCTCTATGTCGGCGATAAGGGTGACGACTTCGGTTTCTCTGCTCGTCTCGATTCACCCGCCTTCCCATTGGAAAACAAGGTTGACTGCGAGTTGAACCTGACCTTTGAATACGGCGCGGATGATCCCTATAAACTCGTCTTCACACCGCGCGACAAATCTTTCCCACCCATCCGCGCTACCTGGCGACGCACGGAAGAAATCACCGATGCCCCTGCGCCGGAATATCCGCAGCCAATGAATTGGGCGGAGTTGCAGCGGTTTCCGAAGCAAGACAGTAATAAAACCTCTGATCTGTTGGACTGGGTGGAAAGGGCAATTGAACAGCTTGACCGTGATTTTTACATCCGCCCCAAACAGAGGACGACTGGCACGGTAAACAGAAAGTGGCTGACCGACAAAATAGGCGGGCAGTTTACCTTTGCTACATGTAAATCCACCGATGAGTCTGTATTCATTCATCAGAACAGTTTTGTTCATGAACTGAGCTACGCCGACTTCACTGAGGGGGCAGAAATTTCATTCGAGCTTCAGGAGCGCGATGGGAAATTCTCTGGCTGGAAAGTGGCAGGGCCGAGATACAAAGATGAAGTGCGTCTGAAAAACTTTGACGAAGAATCAGCAAAAAATCTGGTTGCCAGTATACGCAAGAGACTTTACTTTCCTGTCATTCAGGTTTGGCGCGATGGGCGCTCGACTGGAGACCGTGAATGTCCGAAAGGGTTTGCCGACGCAATGAAGGCCAGAGGAGAACACCTCGTTGCCCTGCTGAACGAGAGTGGCATTCCTGAGCAAGTAAAGAATGAAATTCGATTTCTAATGGCCTGTATGCACAAGGATGCGCCTGAAAATTGCGTTCAGTGGATAACCGGGCAGGTTGAGGGTCAGAAAATTCGTGACCTGCGAGCCGTCGGCTTCGCGCTTGGTGATGTTTCGCAGCAATGGCAGAAAGATTTGCTATCCCAGCTCGTTGCGAATCCGTCAAATGACGCGCTCAGTATTTTGGCCTATGCCATCTGGCGAGAGCAGCAGTTTGTTGAGAAATTCAGCCTCGCCAACTTGCAGTCCATTCTGAATGCTCTGAACATCATGCTCAACATCAAGCAATATCCGCCCCGGAAAGACGAGTGGACTGCTCGCAACTGGATTCGCGCCACGACAGAACCGCTTGAACTTCTGCTCGGCCTGCTTCGCACCCGTGCATCATCCACCCCCGAAATCAAGATTCTCCTTCAGCCGCATCAAAAAATCACCAAGGAATTGGCCAAGAAAATCGAGCGAGTGACAGAAATTGTCACACTGTCCAACATCAAGCTCTTCTCCCGTGTGAAAATCAACATCCAGAAACCCTCAGGCGACCGCACCCCCGATCTGCTCTACGCGCTGCGCCTGTACCTCACTGGTGACGATGGTGCGAACGCTATTCACATATCTAGTGTTTCTGATGGAAATACTGATGAGACCATTTAATTTTGATAGATGATTTTCATATCTTGATCTTCATAGGCCGGGAAATTTCATTGAAAATATATATGGGTTATTTGGAGGCGTAAATTCGAAAACCATTTCTGGTTTGATAAGTAAATAGCCATGTAGCTTCCTCGATTTTCTGGCGCCTGTGACTTCGCAAGTCCAGATGTTCAGGCCACTTGGTTGCTTGCGATGCAATTGCAGTCGCTCGAAGCGCTTCTGCACCCACTGCCAATCCTGCAGGTTCTCCTGTTTGGCCAGTTTGCCTACCTGCGGGTGTTCCTGCGCATAGCGCTGGAACACGCCAGGGCTGACCAGGTAGGCGGTGTCGCTCACGGTATGCACCAGCGCTTTCGCATCGTTGATGATGAGCCGCCGCGTGGCGATGCCATGTTTCAGCCACGCCATGAAGTGCTCGCCGGATGGCTGTGTCGTCGAGGACGTGAAGGCCGGTGACGAAGGCGCAGCGGCGGCCAAGGGCGGCTGGGTCGCATCGGGGAGAGTTGCGGGTACTTCGTCCGGGACGGTTTCCACATCCTGATCTGTGGTTGGCGAGTTTCCCGTTCCCACCATCGCCAGCATGTCCGCTATGACGTCGGGGCTGGCCTGGGCCTTGGGTGGAGGGGCTGAGGTGATGCCACTACCCTCCGCTGGCGGAGCGTTTGGATTCTCCAAAGCGGACGTCGCGCCTTTCGCAGAAAGGGTGGCTCCTGCTTCGACATCTTCAACTGCGGTGGGCGTGTCGATCGTCAACGTCCCGGTGAACGGTGCCGGTCGCTCACCAGATTCCCAGATCAGCGCGGGTGCCAGCCGTAGCAACGTAAACGAGTGGCTCCAGCCGGTGGAACTGGTCACGGTCGCACGCCAGATCGCTTTGCCGTCCGGCGTGGGCTGCAACATGCCGTGATCCTGCAGCACGTTGAACACGGCGGTGTTGTTCGCTGGGATGCCGTCGATGCCTTGGGACAGCAGATGTGCCCGAAGCTTGTCCGAGACCGTCTTGCTCACCAGCCACAAACCATCCTCGGTGAGCCAGCCATCCGAGGCTTCGTGTTGGTTCAGCTTCAGCTCCTCCTTGAGCAGGTAACGCAGCCCGTCGAGCAGCTTGCGTTGCAGTGCGTGCTTGGGCGCGGCCATGGCGCGTGTGGGATCGCCGCCCAGTTCCTGGGCCACGGAAGCTCGGTCGGCCTGCACCACCAATTCGCCCAGCACGCCAGCGTGCTCGTACTGCCCGGCCAGGACGTAGAGCAGCGGTGCCCACAGCGACGGATAGCAGCTGAGCCAATCCAGGACTTCACGGTCAAGCAGTTGCCGGTAGAGCAAGCCTGTCGCGGCGCTGTGGAGCCGGTACTCGCGATCGTCTCGGTAGCGGAAGCGGTATGGCTGGCACAGCGGGCCGTGCCACGGATGCCAGATCGAGCCGTCGGCCAGCTCGACGTGCAGATCGACGGCGATCTTGCCGATGTCGTGCAGCAGTGCGGCGTAGGCGACGGCAGCGGTCCAGGCTTCGGCTTGCGCAGCCTGATCCTCGGGGTTGGCGCCGATGGGCAGCAGATGAGACTGGCGCAGCTTCAGGCTGTAGGCGACGATTTCCAGGCCGTGGTCGAGCATGCCGCCTGGGTAGGCATGGTGATGTGCTTCGGATGCAGGGAAAGCCTGAACCAACTCGGCATAACGTTCCATCGGCGTGCGGTACAGCGCGGCGAACTGCTTGCGCGAGAGCGAGGTGCGCTGCCAGATGTGTTCCAGCAGCTTCTGCCGGCGCGGTGTCGCCAGCAGCGATGCGGCCGATTCCGGTTGCAGCAGCCCTTTCGGGAGATCGGTGACGGGTGCAGGCGACGGAGCGGCAGCGACCGGAGGCCGTTTCCGCTGGAACAGAGAGAGCATGTGGGTGTCCTGGTGGCGGGCAAGCGGGCGGCCTTTTCGCCTTTTCGGGTAGGGCCTTTCCCCTTGCACCCCATTCCCTTGCCGTTTCGGCCCTTTGGCCTTTAGAAGCCTTTGGATATAGAGCGGTGAGCATTGGTTGTCCACCGTCAATGCGGGTATGGCGGGGCCGGATTGATGCAGGAAGGCTGGCTGTTCCCACCCTACGATGAGATTCATTGTTGGATGCTGGAGGACCCCGGTGAGACCTTTCATTGACGAGGTAAGGATATTTCCTTACAATACGGGAATTGCGATCAAGAGAGCCGCCATGCCTGCCATTCACGAAGTTGCCACGCTGACCTCCAAAGGCCAGATCACGCTACCCAAGTCCATCCGACAGGCACTTGGGGCCGATACCGGCAGCAAGCTTGCGTTCGAGCTTCGTGGCAGTGAGGTCGTCGTGACCCGCGCCGATGCCGAGCACGAGGACCCGGCCATTGCCGCGTTTCTGACCTTGCTGGCCCGCGACATTGAAGCGGGTCGGAATGTGCGCGGCCTGCCCGAGAATCTGGCTCGCACAATGCTGGAGCACGCGGGGCACAAGGTGGACCTGGGCGATGATTTCGATGAGGACGTGGAAATCTGATGCAACAGCATGGCTGGACACTGCTGTTCCACGACAACCTGATCGAGCAGTTGATGAAGCTGCGCGCGGCTGTGCTGCGCGCCCAAGGCAACGACCCGGAAGGGTTCGGATCGAACGCCAACGTCAAGTTCTTCCGGGCCTTGACCCAGTTGATACAAGACGTGATACCGAGTGACCCGGCGCGCGATGAGTACCGGCAAGGCAACACCATGGGGCCGGCATATCGCCACTGGCGGCGGGCCAAGCTCGGAAGGCGATACCGGCTGTTCTTCCGCTACGACTCGAAGGCGAAGGTCATCGTGTACGCCTGGGTCAACGATGAACAGACCCTGCGGTCTTCGGGAAGCAAATCAGACCCGTATGCCGTGTTCGAGAAGATGCTCGGGCGCGGGAATCCGCCGGACGAATGGAGCGCATTGGTACAGGCAAGCAAGCAGGATTGGAGCAAACTGGAGTAGTGATTTCACATATAGCAGGTGACGACCATGAACACGACGACCCGCATCAGCACCGCAGAACGCCTCGGCCGTAGCTTTGGCCGTGGATGGCGCGCCTATGCGCGTGGCGAACGGCGGGCGTCGAGCTGGTTGGTGTACAGGGGCGTGCCGGTAGTTGGTGCCACCGTGCTGTTGTGGGTGGTCAAGCTGGCCGTGCTCGGTGTACTGCTCTATTCCGCGTTCTGGCTGGCACTGCTGTTGGTTTGTGTCGTGGCTGTGGGATGGGCAGCAAATCAGAGCCATTCAGACGAAGAGTTCCATTTGCAGTTTCCTACCACCTTGGAAGAACTTCGAGAGACACCGGGTTATGACCCGAATCTCTACAACGACACATCTCATGAGATGTACAAGGATGATGACTGACACTCGGCTTGAGCGTGCGTCACTTCAACTTCCTTGACATTGCGCCAGCTCCTTTTCCACCGGCAGCGCCTGCGTCCCTCGTACCTGCTGAGAAACTGTTTGCGATCGTTCCAGCGCGGATTCCGGCCCAGGTCAGCGCACCGATCCAAAAGGTGGGCAGCACGATGAACATCGTCCCCATAACGAAGTTCAACAACAGGTCGCCAAAGGCGTTGTTCAGCCCCACCAGTGGATCGAAGTTGGCGTGTGGCCGGTTCCAGCCGAAGCCCCAGCCATAAAGCGCATCGAGGATGGTGCTGTCGATCCAGCGCGCGAGCTGGAACCAGAAATCGACGAAGAACAGCGCGAACTGCACGACGCTCACGGTAACGACCGTCTTCAAGTCATAGGTGCCCACAACCAGCACCAGCGGGATGCAGATGACCAGCGCCATCTTGAGCAAGCCGAGCACCATGGGCAGCGCTTGGCGCACCACGTCCATGGCGGGAAACGCGGCAATCGCGCCGACAGCCATGCCGACGTCGCCCGTGGCCCGCGTCACGATGTTTGGCAGGGTCTTGTCGATTTGGCCGCCGTAGTCCGTATAGACGTTGCCCTGGTTCAGTTTCTGCTGCCGCGGCGAGGCGATGGTGCGGATTACCGAGTCGTCCACCTCGGCTCGGCTCAGAAAGCCGGCCCAGCCCGCCAGGCGATTCAGCAGGCTTGGGTCTACCTGCCCCAGCAGGCGTGCGCGCAGGCCATTGCTGCCATCGGCCCACCACTGCCTGCAGGACGGATAGCCGCCACCGCTGGCCACCTGCGCAAGCCCGGCATCACGGTTGCTGTCGTAGGGCCAGTCATCGCGTGGTGTGCTGGAGCGATAGCTGTCGTAGTAGCCGCCGGTGTCCGTGAAGAAGCGCGAGCCGATCCAGGTCACGTCGTGCATTTGTGTCTCATCGAGGTCCGGGCGCTGCATGAAGAGCTTGGCGCGTGCCGGTCCGTAGCAGTCCCGCGAGAAATCCGCCACTTCCTGAGCCAATACCGGGTCGTCGATGCGCGTCGCGTCGATCTCCATGCGCATCTGCCGCAAGTCGGTGCCGCAGGGAATCGCCGCCACAGAGGCACCGGTCACTGCTCGCGAGAGTGTGTGCATAAAGGCCCACCAGACGGGCACCTTCGCCGACTGGTTGTTGATAGTGCTGAAGGACTGCGACCAGCCGGTATCGGTGGGCTGCGGCACGCTGACTTGGCATTGGGCCGAGCGCGAGCTGTCGTAGCGGATGGTGTTGAGATCCACGTCGATGAATGGGATGCCGGCGAACATCACCACCACGATGGCGACGAACACCCGGTTCTCAATGCGCGCAGCCGAGAGCACGCCCTTGTTGCCTTCGTCGGCGCCCTCCGCACGGGCCTTCAGCCATTCCTGCACGATGATGGCAATGAAAGGCAGCGCGAATACGCCGCTCGCCACCAGCACGGCCCAGATGCCGTTATGGACGATCCACGACACCAGCGTCAGGTAGTACTCCAAGTAGTCGGTGGTGAAAAGCGTCATGTCCTCGCCCCTTCAAGCGGCCTGCATCAACAGGCTGGCTTCCAGCGCCACAATGGCGGCGACGCCGGCGATCTCGCTGCGCAGCAGGCGCCGTCGCGCCTGCCTATCAGCCCCGCGTTGGGCCTCACGCGCCAGCAGCCGGCGGCGCATCCAGACCCAGCCGTAGGCTGTCGCGCCGTACAGGCACATCCGCCACACTAGAAAGTAGCCTGCCGTGGCCGCCAGCCACCGCTCCCAGTTGGCAACGCTGCCGACGAGATAAATGCCGACGATGTTGGCGCCCACAGCGGCGGCAACGAGCAACACCGTCCACAGCAGCGCCTTCATCGCGCGCCGGTTGAACAGCCAGCGCGGGCGCAGCCAGCTGGCACGCGACGGGTTCATGGGTTGCCTCCCGGATTGCCCTTCTGGAGCCGGTCGAGGCGGTCGGGAATGGGATCGCCTTCGTAGATGCCACGTGAGCCAGCCGCGCGTGTGCCATGGCGCTGGATGATGGCCATGGGCGAGTTGTTCGCCAGCTCGCGGCGCAGCTCCAGCTCGGTCTTGAGGTTGCGGATTTCCTGGTCGAGCGTGTCGCTCTCGTGGTTCACGGCCTCGACCGCCAACTGGTTCGCCGCGACGTTGGGCTCCTTCTTGCCGGTCAGCAGGGTGCGCTGGAGCAGCAATGCCTTCTCCAGCACCGACGCCAGCGCGACCTCCGAGGCCAGGCGCCGCGCCAGCAGGTCTTGATCCGGCTCGTCGCGCAGCGCCTCGATGACGCCGCGTGTGATGGGCAGCGAGGTGCTGCCAGCCGCACGCAGGTTCTCGAAGGTGGTGTTGCGCGTTCCCGAGACCAGTTCCTGCAAGGCTTCCAGCTTTGCCTCGTACTCCTCCTGGATCAGCGGCGTCAGCCCGACGCCGGGCACCGTTTCGGTCTTGGTGCAGGCATCGCAAGTGCGCTGCACCTGTTCGCCGAGAACCCGTGTGGCCCATTCGGTCGCCTGCTGTGGCGAGGTCCAGGTCTGGCAAGACAGACTCGCGCAACTGGCGGCAGCGATGGACGATGTGTCGGTCACGCTGCGGCCGTTGACCAGGTTGTAGCCTGCGCGGGTGACGTCGCCGACCACGCGGATGGCCGACTGGCCTGCGCCGCCCGCATTGCTACCACCCACCCAAGGCACGCCGTCGTTGCCGCGGCGCGTCTCCGCCTGTTCAATTGCCGACACGGCATCCGTGCTCGACACCGCATCGCGCAGTGCCATGCCTTCGGCCATCTGGCTCCAGCCGAGTTGTCCGCCCGCCGTGTCGGCCATCTTCTCGGCCATGGCACGGCAGGTCAGCTTGGAGCGGTCGAAATCCAGGCGCGCCTGCAGCACGCCGTTGGTCAGCAGGTTGTACAGGCCGGGATCGGCGCGCTGGATGATCAGCGCAGGCAGCGATGCCACCGCGCTGGTGGCGCTCTGGATCACGTTGCTCATGATCTGCTGAAAGCCGTTGGTGACGCCGTTGAGCTGGTTGCGCAGCGTGGTCTGGATGCTCATGTCGCCGCAGATCAGGTTGCTGTTCCAGCCCACGCCAACGCCGATCGAGCGCATGCCGGCAGCGCGGCCCATGGACACTGCGCTGCCGCCGCCAATCGAATACATCACCTCGTCGCCGATCACGGAGCCGCCGGTTTGAAAGCCGGTCTGCGCCCACGCCAGGCCGCCGCCAAGAACGAGTCCGCCAGCCAGCAGCCCAGCCGATACCCGAGCCAATACCATGGGGCGCAGCAGGCGGCGTGCCTTTGGGGAGAGGTTCATCAGTTCAGGACGCTTCATCGCCGTACCCTCATTGGAAATCGACGCTGCCGAGGAACATTTGCCCCCGGCGTTCGCAGCACGCATAGGGACGCCACAGCGCCCAGGCGTAGTCGCCTTGCTGCGCCTGGGTCAGGAAGCCGCTGCGCGGGAACACCGTGCAGGACGAGGACAGGACGGGCGTGAGTTCCTGCCACTTGCCCGTCGAGGCATCGCCTTCCATCAGCGCGCCGGCAGGCCAGTAGCCGGGCCGCGAGTTGGCGAGCAGCGGCTGATAGACGTGAATCTGCCCACGGCGCGTGACGACATCGCCAGCGCGCTGGGCCACCACGGCGCCGGCCTTGTGGTCGTCGGCCTGGTGCAGGAAGCCGCCACGCGGATACACGTTGCCCCAGAGGTTCATCGTGGTGCGCGCGCCGACCTCGCGCCTGCCAGGAATCAGCGCCTCCGGGTAGACCATCTCGGGCACGTTGTAGCGCCAGGCCAGTGTGTCCAGGGTGCTGAGCAGGTACGGCATGAACGCCGTGCCCGCGCCCTCGCAGAAGTAGCCCGACGATGAGACGAACTGGTTGAACACCTCGACGCCGGGATGGCCGATGACATCCGCGTTCTTGAACTTGGCGAGATTGTTCTCGTGGTCTTCGTTGGTGGTGCCGTCTCCGCCGGCCTGGGCCGAAGGGTTGGGCGTGCTCATCGGTCGAACTTCGACCCAGGGGTTCTCGCCGGTGTTGCTGTAGCTGGAGACGACCGCATCGGGGATGTAGTGGCGGACTTTGATGGACGTGCGCACCGTGCAGCCCGTCCAGGTGCAGTAGAGCCAGTAGCAGATGCCGACGACGCGGTATTCGAGGCAGTCTGGCGATGCCACTGAGCCAACGATGGTTGCGGTGTTGAGGGCGTAGCTGCCCGTGGCGCTGAGCAGCAGCACTGAGGCCACGCCAGCACGCAGGCGGCGCATCCGCTCGAAGGGTCGGGTCATGGCTGCGGCCTCCGGTGTTGCGCAATGCGCGCGACGGCACGGGCCACGTCCGGCTCGCCATAGACCACGTAACGCTGATCCACCAGGACCGCCGGAATGCTGGTGACACCCAGGCTCCATGCGTCGGCGACGCCCTGGTATGCCGACGCAATGCGGCGCTGGAGGTCGGCACCGCCGTTGTTCAGGCGGCGCTTGACGATGACCGCGGCCTGCTCAGGATCGGCGGGCAGCTGTGCGGAAAGCTCGGCTTCGATGCGCGGGCCTTCATCCAGCTCGATCAGCCGTTCCCCACCCATGGTCTTGACCGGGTGGCGGCTGTCGGTGACGACCACCACATCGGCGGCGAAGGTGGTTGGGCTGAAAACGGCCAAGGATGCCGGCAGTGCAACGGCCAGGCCAAGGGTTCGCCAGCCGGATGCGAAGCGGAATAAAGATGCTGGCATGTCGCGTGCCCTGGAAGTTGATCAGAGCCATAGTCGAACGCGAACCCGCTGCCGCCCCAACAAACAATGCGCATCGCGGGCACCCCGCATACCTGTTCGATGCTGCCGCATGGAAGAAAGCGGAGGCCGAAGCCCCCGCTGTGATTACAAAAGACCAGACTCGGCGAATGAGTACGGTGCGCCCTGACCAATCACAAAATGGTCGAGTACCCGCACGTCGATAAGCGCCAAGGCCGTCTTCAACTGTTCGGTCAGCAAGCGATCCGCATTGGATGGCTCGGTGGTGCCCGAGGGGTGCTGATGGGCGAAGATGACCGCAGCGGCGTTCAGTTGCAACGCTCGCTGCAGCACGACACGCGGATAAACCGAGGTCGCATTGATCGTTCCATGGAACATCGGCTCCACGGCCAGCACGTCGTGCATGCTGTTCATGAACACGACGACGAATATCTCATTGGGCTCGGCGACCAGCTTCAAGCGAAGGTAGTCCCTGACCGCAGCGGGCCGCTCAAGACGTGGCCCTGCTTTGAAAACCCGTCGCTCCAGCAACACGATGGCTTGCTGGACGATCCAGTCCTCGTTCTGAACAGAAATATCGGAAAGCGACTCCAGGCAGGAGTCATTGATGACGACAGACATGGCGAACCTCCAGGCAGGGAAATCGGAGGGCGCACATGCCCCTGGAGGGCAGGCCCTCCAGGGAATGGAACAACGGAACAAGGTGCATCCATCACCGCTGCTGCGGTGATCGTTCGTGGCAGGATGCGAGGCGAACGGGTAGCGGTCAGCGCAGCGTGCTGCGCCGTAGCCTCAATGACCGCAGGCTACCTGGGCATGTCGCCGACGACGTCGGCAGGCATTTCGGTAGTGGGTGAAGTGACCGAATCCTCAGCCGCCAGCATGTCCATGGCCGACAGCAGTGCATCGCCTTCGATCGGCCCCTGCAGCAGGATCGCCTGGCCGGTCTGACGATCATGCAGCCGAAGCGATGGCGTCGCAGTTACGCCGCCCTTCGTGGCTTCCTCGGCCTGAGCGCGAATCAACGCTACGGGCCGCTCGCTGGCCAAACACTTCTCGACGGCTGGGTTGAGGCCGGGATAGCGCAGACCCTCGGGCAATCCCAGGCCGTCACTGCGCGTGTGCGCATAGACCCATTCGATGGCCTGCCAGAAGGCTGCATGCCCACCTGTTTCGGCGGCGCACTCTGCCAGGCGTGCCTCGGCGGATGCGGCTGGTTCGTGTACGGCCAGCGGCTGGTGCTGCCATTGCAGGGCTACGTCCGCGTTGGCGCCCACCCAGCGCTTGAGCTGCGGGAAGTACGCTCGGCAGAACGGGCATTCGAGGTCGGCATAGAGCGTCAGCGTGAATCGGCCCTCGGGGTTGCCCATCTGCCAGGGAGGTCCGGCTACCTGCGCAGCACTGACCGGCGCGGGAGCCAGCGACGCGGGTTCGCTGGGAGTGCGGGACACGAGCCAGATCAGCAGCAGTGTGATCAAGCCAGCGGCCAAGAACCAGGGCCAGCGCTTGCGCGAGCGCCGACGGCGGAACGCCTGCACCGGCATAGGAATGGAAGGACGTTTCGGTTTCACGGCAGTCTCCGGCGGCTATTGCGGCAGGCCCAAGGCTGGCGACTCGATGCCGCGCGCCTGGTCGATCTTCTCGGCCACCTTGAAGGCCGCGTCGAGTTCACTGATGCCGTGCTGCTGCATGAGTTGGTAACGCTCGGCTTTCTCCTCGGGTTCGGTCTGCGCGAGCGCGAGATAGAGGCTCGGTGGCACGGCCCGGAACAACACTTCCAGGCTCTTGGAGAGGATGACGCCCTCGGTGAACTTCCCAGCTTCTTTGCGCGCTGAAAGCATCAGCGCCTTCTGCGCAGGCGAGAGTTCGCGGAACCGGGCGATCTTCTCCACCTCATCGGGCGGCATCGACAGACAGATCCACCACTCGATCATGTTGAGCATGGGCTCTGCGGCGCGCGGCAAGTCGTCGATGTTTTGTGTGGCGAGCCAGAACCAGGCCCCCAACTTGCGCCACATCTTGGTGATCTTCACCACGTAGGGGGCGAGCAGCGGGTTTTTGGTGATGATGTGCCCTTCGTCGGTGACGTTGATGATCGGGCGGCCCAGGTACTGATCGCGCTCGGCAATGTTGTTCACCGTGCTGATCAGGCTGATGTAGGCAATGGAGAGCTGCGCGTTGTAGCCCTCGCGGGCATAGGTCGCCAGATCGACCAGGGTGATGTCGGCTTCGGGCCACGGCGAACCGTCGCGGTCGAACATTTCGCCGTCCGTGCCTTGGCAGAACATGTCCATGGCGTCGGCCATCTCCAGCAGTCGCACACGCCGCATTTCCGGCAGCGTCGGGTCCTGGCTGCGCGTGCGCAGCGCATTGCGCACATCGCGCGTGAGCACGGTGCGCTTCTCGCCATCCTTGCTGTGGCAGTGTTCTGCGGCATCGAGGATGCACTGACGGATCAGCGAGCGGTCGGCCCGCGTCATCCGGGCTTCTTCCTTGTCTTCGCCACCGGTGATCATCAGCCTCGCGGTGATCTCCAATTCGCCCAGTACGTCGCGCTGCTCATCTGCCTCCATGGCCACAGCATCGGGCGGCAGGTCTTCGTCCAGGGCATCGGCGTCGAGCGTCTGCACGTCGCTGGGCGTCTCGATCAGCCGGCGCGCATCCGCGAACGGCGCCAGGGTAACGCCCGAGCCCGGCGCGAGCTTGACCCGGTTCACGGTCAGGCCCAGGCGCCGGGCAAAGTCGCTGAACAAGCCAAAGCTGTTGCCGGCCTCGACAATGAACAGGCGGGGTCGGTAGATCGCCGTGACCTGATTCAAGAGGTTGTTGAGGGTCGCCGACTTGCCCGAACCCGTCGGGCCGAACAGGAACAGGTGGGCGTTCATCTGCCGGTCCAGGCGGTTGAGCGGGTCGAAGGTGATCGGCCCGCCGCCGCGGTTGAACATCGTGATGCCGGGGTGCCCCGTACCCTGGGCGCGGCCCCACACCGGCGAGAGGTTCGCCGCGTGCTGGGCGAACATCAGTTGGGTGTACCACTTGCGCCGATCCTGGCCGGGGTTGTAGCAGCACGGCAGCCAGCGCAGGTAGCTGTTGAGCGGTGCCACCTCGTCGTCCTCGCGCACCGGCTGCAGGCCAGCGTTGAGCATGACGTTCGCCAGATCCAGGCCGCGTCGGTCCAGTTCCGCCTCATCGCGCCCGCGCAGGTAGAACGCCAGCGTGCCGCGATAGAGCTTGTGCGCGCTGCCGATCAGGGAACGGGCTTCATGCACGTCCTTGAGCGTCTGCTCCGACGCCAGGGTTTCGCCGACCGCTTTCTTGGCCAGGTGGTTCAAGTCCGCCTCAAGGACATCCTGCGGCGTGGCGACCATCGTCAGGCAAAGGGTGGTGTCCTCGGGCATCTGGTCGAACAGCGTGTTGATGGCATCGCCTTTGCGTGTCTCGCCGGTCAGGTGCCCTGTGCCCGGCGGCATGCGCAGGCGGTCGGTGATCAGCACGCGGTGCGGCAGGCCGTCGAAATGCCAGGTGCCCTGCGCCACGTCGGAGCGCGGCTGGCCGAAGAACAGCCGCTGGCTGAAATCCCGCCCGCTCGCCAATTCGATCTCGCCGTCTTCGCCGGCCTCCGTACTGTCGGGGTAGCGCGCCAGCGCATAGAAGCGCTCCCTGTCTTCGGCCCCAGGCCCAAGCAACGTGGGACGCGGGTTGAACCAGCGCAGCAGCCAGTCGTGAACATCCGCAGCCACCATGCGCCGGGCCTGAATGCCGGCGTTCGCCAGTCCGCCGCACAGGCGGTCGCAAACGATATTGAGCATCTGCTCGGGCGTCTGCCCGCGGCGGCTGTTTTGCCCTTGGCCGGTCACGCGGCGATAGACCACCATGCGCACACGCCGGGTCTGGCCGCGCCAGCGCAGCCGTGTGACCACCGTGTCCTCGAACAGACCGCCCGGCTTGGCCACCGCGCGCAGGTGATGGCCGAAGAAGCGCAGGTAGAACTCGGTGAACGCCGTCTCACGGGCGCGCGGCTGCACATAGTCGCGCAGGGTCTGCATGTACTGGTCGAAACTGGGCTCGTCCTGAGCGTAGAGCTGCAGCACCCAGGGGTTCTCATCCAGTTCATCGAAACTGTCCTGCAGCGCGTTTTCCAAGGCATCGCGGGCCTGCGCGAGCCAGCCAGGTTCCCGGCCTTCGGTGCCCAGCGGCACCAGCTCGTAGAACGCCGCCACCGATTGCCCGTCCTCCAGCAACATGGCTTTCGACTGCGCCAGGAACTCCACCCAGGGCAGCAGTTCCACGAACGACGGCGCGACCTCGTACAGCGCCTGCTCGTCTGCCAGGGTCGCCGGCCTGCGGCCTTGCACCGCCGTGCCGGGTTCGGGGATGCCGACCTGGCGCAGTGCCTCGACGTGGCGTTGCCAGCCGTCCGGCTGCTCGTCGTCGTCAGCATCGGATGCGGCCAGCTTCGGCGCGGTCGGCTTCGGTCTGGGGAGTTTCCAGCGCATCAGTAATCCTCCACGCGCTCGCCTGGCATGGCGTACTGCACGCGCTGGTACAGCGGGAACACGGTCGTATAGCCCGGAATCGGCACTGGGTCGGTGCCCGCCAAATGCGGATACACGTACATCACGAGATCGGGGTTAGGCAGGCGCTGGAACTGGCGGTAGACCTCGTTGCGCGCCGTGCGCGTGTAGCGCATCTGCTCGGCAGGCGCGGCCTGCACGTCCATCTCGGTCAGCGGCCTGCGCAGGCTCTGGCGCGCATCGAGCAACTGCCTGCGCGCTACCTGGCCGGCACCACCGCCGCCGTCGCCGGCGTTCTGCTGCCAGATGTTCATCATCGTGCTGTCGCCGTGGGTCAGCAGCTTTTCCTTGCTGGTGGCGCAGCCACCGAGCAGCGCGACGGCCAAGGCCAGCGCCAGGCCCTGAGCCCAGCTATTCAAGTTCGAGGGCATGGCTTTCTCCTGCGCGGTGATCGACCTTGCGGCCTTCGGGATCGAAGTCGATGGCGAGCGGTTTTTCGAGGTGGACGGCGACCTTGGCACCGGGCTGCACATAAACGGCAGCGAAGGCCTGGCCGTAGAGCTTGTTGACCCAGCTCGACATGTCCTGGACGCCGCTGGCGAGAATCCGGCCCACGGCTTCCTGGCCGCTGATGCCCACGCTGCCGATGGAGCCGTCGGCGCCGACATAGGACGCCCTGCCACTGTCGGATTCGATCAGCGAGGCCACGCCAGCCCCAGCCGCCGTGATCAGCGCCTGGGTGCCGAGGTACTGCTGCGCATTGCTGCGCCGCTCGCCGCTGACACAGGGAATGCCGTGCGGGTCGCTGATCCAGCCCAGGCCGTCGCGTTGTTGGTTGTTCTGCTGGTTGCCCTCACGATCCTCGGGGATGGTGCGGATGGTCCCGTCATGGAACACGAAGGTGATGCTGCGCACCTGGCCGCGCACGCAGGAGAGCGTCCAGTCGCCCGATGCGGTGCCGGAGAACACGGCCCCGGCCACATCGGGAATGTCGATGCCGTTCGCGGTCAAATTGTCAGGCCCGACCAAGACCTTGAAGGGGTATGGATCGTTCACCGTGCCGTCGATCGGCACGCGGCCAATCAGCGCCGTCATCGCCACCGACCCCATCAGCGTCGAGTTGGTCGGCACGGTATAGACGGGCGTCGGGCTCTTGACGCCTGCCGCGCGTGCGCCCGCGTTCGCCACGGTTTGCGCTGTGGTTTCCAGCGTGCTCTGTGCGGAACCGAAGCTGGTGGGGAAGCTTATGCCGCCATTCGACCTGCCACGCCCGTCGCTTTGTTTCGCGTCATCCGGCTCCACCCAGCGCATACCGCCTTCCATGCCGGCCTCGTCGCCGTCACGCAGGCCCAGCCCCACCGGCAAATCGGCATGGCCGCCGCCACGCCCGCCGATGCTGTCCAGGCGCTGCTGCAGGTCAGCGAGCAGCCCCTCGGTCTGCTGGCGCGCGCTGGCCGCCTGCTGTTGGTCGCGGCGCAGGTTGGAGCGCTCGGATTCGAGGGCGGAACTGATGCGTTGGTCGATGGCGTTCTCGCGCTGGCGCAGTCGCTGGTTCTCCTCACGCTGCGACCTGTTGTCGGACAGCGCGGTCTGAAGCTCGGTGCGCAACTGCTTCACCTGGGCAACCAGCGTCGCCACGGTGTCGCGCGGGGTGTCACCCTCGATGCCCAGCGCCTTCATTTCTTCCGGCGTAAGCCTGCCGCCGCCATCCGCGACAGGCGGTGCCGACGCACCGCCACCGGAAAACAGCCGGATGGCGACAAACAGCACCAGCAGGGCCACGGGGATCAGCAGCCACTTCAGGAGTCCGTTACTGCGCATGGCGGGCCTCCCTGTCGTCGCTGGCTGCTGCTTTGGGCTGCGGGAGATGCACAGCGGGGTCGAAGCGATGGATCGCCGGCAGCAGCGATTGCGCGAGGCCGTGCCCGCGCGTCACCAGGTACAGGACGGTGGTGTCCTCGGGGGTTCCGCGCGGGCCAAGCGCCTCGTGCTGGAAGGTGGCGGTGAGGAAATCCCCTTGCAGCACGCGCGGGTCGAGGCTGATCCAGTCGCTGCTACTGTTGGTCAGGCGCACGGCAGTGACCCACTGGTCTTCCAGGCGCCACGAGGCGAGCGCGACCGCGCGTGCCGGCAAGGTCGGCATCAGCGTGCCGAGGTCGAGGTCGCGGCGCAGGTTGACCCGCATGACGCCTGGCAAGGCTTCCACGGTGCGCAGCGGTGCGTAGAGGTTCTGCGCAGCAAAACGTGTCAGCACGACGGGGATTGGCGTTTCGCGCCGCGCCGTCCGGGTGCCCGCCTGCTCCTGAGCGCGTGCATGGGGCGCATCGGCACCGTCAGGCTGATCGCCATAGCGCGCTGTTGAGTTGTTGCCCTCGACGATTCGCACCGGTTCCAGCTCGGCTTCGCCGTCCTTGGGCGGCTCCGCCGCAATGTCGAGCAGGATCAGCGCGCCGGTGTCGGCGTCCTGCAATTGCAGCCGAGTGGGCTCGATCGGCTCGCTGGCGCGCAGGTACACCGCGCCGCCCGCGCTCTGCACGCGCAAGCGCTCACCGACGCCTGCGGGAACGCCCACGCGGACGTTTCGGTCGATGAACACGATGCGCTCCTGGCCGACCTTCAACGGCACCGCCAGCGGCATGCGCTCCCAACGCAGGATCTCCACCGCCTGGACAGCGGGGGACACGACCACTGCGGCGGCCACGGCCAGCAGCCCCAGCAGCGCGAGTACAGGATGCTTCATGGGCTTCATGGGGAATTACCTCCTTGAGGCGCTTGCGGCGTCAGGCCACCAGGCACCGGGCGCGTCGGCTCCGGTGCGCTGATGCGCTGGGGCGTGCCCTCGTAGCAGTCGATCACCAGGCCGAACGGGTTGCGTGCGGGATCGACGTCCACCCGCGCGACCTTTACGGGGTAGCGCACCAGGGCGCGTTTGACCTGCTCGGCGCCGTAGTACTCGTCGGCGCTGATGTCCAACGTCACCACCCAGTCGCGGTCGGAGATCACACGCACGCGCGCCGTGGGGTTGTCGCCATAGCTGCGACCGGGGATTTCGTAGATGCCGCGCACCCGCTGGCGCAGTTCGCCGGTGCTGCGGCGGTAGTCGTAGTCCGCCTTGAGGAATGCCTGGCAGGACGGGGTGAGGTACGGCGAGAGCGTATGGAGGTTGCGCGGGTAATCTTCTTCGCCATTCGTCGGCCAGCGGTTGAGGGTCTGGAACACGTAGAACGTGAACGCATAGACCGACTCGGGCGGCACTTCCCACCACTTGCGGGTACTGCCGGAGCGTAGGTCAGGCGGGACGTGGATGGTCAGATCGCGCGGTGCGCTCCACCAGCCGCCGCCCATGACCAGGGCGACGATGACCAGCGCACCCGCGCCGAGGCGCAGCGTCTTGATGTGCGCCTGCAGGTGGGTGATCTCGTTCTTGAAACGGCTCATCGCGCGCCCCCGTGCATGCCCCTGCGGATGGTCCAGAAGCCGGAGCGCGAGATCAGCACATGGCCGCCCACCCAACCGGCCATCAGCGGATGGCGCGTGGCAATGCGCCACTGCAACTGCCGGTACAGCCAGGTGTCGGGACGCCCACGCTTGAGACGGCGCAGGATGCCGCCGCCGATGAAAACGCCCAGCGCCACGCCCAGGACAACGAAGGTCGGCGCGATGGCAATGGTGCGTAACACCCAGGACAGCGGCGCGCCAACCACCAGGCCGGCAGCGCCGGACAGGCCGCAGCAAATCCACAACTCATCGGCAGTGAGGCCGCGCACGACCACCGGGTGCCTGTTGAGCCGGTGTGGAAGGAACGTGACTGTCCCATCGGCACGGACATGCTGTTGCTCGGACATAGCCCGTCCTCGCTTACAGGATGCCGGTGGCTTCGGTGAGCAGCCAGATGCCGATCACGAGCAGGACGGCGCCGATGGCGACCGTGAGACCGAACTGCCCCCAAGTCTTGCGACCGGTGTGGATTTCCGCGTAGGTGCCGTAGGCGTGGTAGCACACGCCAATGAACATCGACGCCACCACCAGGAGGGCCACGAGCATGATGATGTCGTAGCCGTAGTTCCTGATTGTTTCCATGATGCCGCTGCCGGCGCCGCGGGTCGGGTTTTCCAGCTGCGGCAGACCTTGCGCAAACGACAGCGCGGGCAGCGCGGCGGCACCCAGGGCGACGGCGGCGCGTTGGACAAAACGAGTAGTGAGGATGCGGTTTGGCATGGTCAATCCCTTCAGGTCAGGAGAGGAGGAAGAACGTCATGACGAGGTACATCGCGACGAAGCGGATGCAGACGCCGAGGAACTGGCGTTGGTTGAGGCGGTTCTCGGCCCACCCCACGTAGGCCGTTCGGATGGCCCAGACGCCCCAGACGAGCAGAACCGCAAACACGATGCCGACCAGAACGGTCGCCATCGCGGACGGCGCGATACCGCTGTTGGCTTGAAATGCCGAGACCTGGGCGCCGTTCATGGTCTGCCCTGCGCAGTCGTCGGCAGCGATGGCGGGGCGGTCCGCTCGGTGCGGTACTCACCAGCCAGTTCGGAGAGGTCGCGTGGCTGGGCGCGCGACGGTGTGAGATGGGCCTGGATGCCGGCGCGCACACGCGCCAGATCAGCCAGCAGTCGTGGGTAATCGAAGTGGTAGCGCTCGCCCGGCTGGATGGGTGCGTGTGCAGCGCCATCCGCGATGGTGCGCTCCAGCGCGTCGAGCTGGCGTAGCGCGGCAACCAGCTCCTGGCGCTGTGCCGGGGATTCGGCCAAGGCAACCGGGAACTGACCCATCAGCAGGGCCGTCACGAGAAAAGTGGGCACGCCGCGATGCGCGGCGCGCAGCCAGATCGGAGCCAACATCGCGCCATTCCTGTGTGATAAGCAATGGCTTGATCGTGGCGATCAAAGGCGTATCAGGCCGCAAACAATAAGAACCTGCGGATGACCGGATTGATGGCCTAGAGGTACTTCTTGAAGCTCCCTGCAGTCAGGCTCACGGCCAGCCCCAGCAAGCCGGCGCTGGGCAGCAGGATCAGCAGCGGATGCACCGAGATCGGCAGCGCCAGGTACGTGACCCAGGGCAGCACGGCCAGCGGCATCAGGCTCGCTTTCGCTCGGTGATAGATAAAGCCGGATTCCCGGCCTGCGCCGAACCGGCGCACATCCCGCCGTACCAAACCGTCGATCAGGCCGACGAAAGCGGCCGTGAAGATCAGCGGCAGCGTGAGCGCCAGGACCAGCAGGCGCACGAGGAAAGTAAGCGTCGTGAAGGCTGCGGCGATCAGGTAGCTCTCCGTCCAGACATAGACCTGGCTGATGAAGTAGCGGAAGTTGCGCCCTCCGTCCTGGTTTTTCCCCTGGCTGGGCGCGCGGGCGCGCTCGGCGGTCTGGCTCATGCGCTCCAGGAGCCCTGATCGCACGAACACCCATTCATAACCCGTGTCCACCAGCTCGTGCGCCGTTCGCCCCGGCTCCTGCACGACCACGCTGCGCGTGAAATGCTTGGACAGGTGCCCCAGCTCGTACTGCAACATTTGCTGGGAGTGCTGCCAGCCCTGGTCTTTCCAGAACAGGTGCATGCCGATGCACTCCATCAGGATCGAGAACAGCAGCGAGCCGACCAGCACCCCGAGCAGCCGGAGCGGCAAGGTGATGGTGCCGACGATCAAGCCCTGGCGGCGGTTCTGCTCGCGCTGCGCAGTCGAGGCGGCATCGCTCATGGCGCGGCCTCTTCGCTGGCCGTGTCGCCCGTGCCGGTGATGGGTGTGGCGATGGCCGTCTCATCGAGCAGATCGTCCGGCAAGGCCGCGTCCTGCAAGACCGGGGAGCTGGTGAACTCCCACCACTGCGTGGCCTCGCTGTAGCTCTGGCGCATGTGCCCGGCCAGTTGCTGCAAGTCCGCCGGCATCACTTCATCCGGGTCTGGCGCCGGCAACGGCATACGCACCTTCCAAAGCTGACCGCCCTGCAGCAGCGCGAAGCACTGGCCTTTGGGCAGGCCGACGATGTGCGATGGCTCGATCATCGGCACGCTGGACATGCTGATGCGGTCCTGGGTGTTTGACGTAAAGTCTGTCGCTCCACGAATATCGGAGCTGTCGGTCGCGCCGCTGACGATGGTGGTCGTATAGACCTCGACCTTCGGCAATTGCCGGGTCAGCAATTCAGCGGTAGCCGTCTCGCGCACGCGCAGCATGAACAGGTTGTTGAAGTTGCCGATCACCTGACCGGCCTTCGCGCGGTTGCCAATGCGTGCTTCGATGTCCGAGAGCGTCTGTGTGTACGCGGTGACTTGCAGGCCAGCGCCGCCGCCCTTGTTGATCAGCGGGATGAACTCGTCGCCCATCAACTCGTTGAACTCATCGGCATGGACGTTGATCGGCACGCGCGAGCCAGCCGAGGCGCCCGGCAGGCCGTCGTCGATCCCGTGCTTGTAGATGTGGCCAGCGACCGAAACCAAGTCGGAGAACATGGAATTGCCGACCGCTGCGGCGACCTCGGCATCGGACAGCGCATCCAGGCCGACATAGACCACGGCGCGCTTTCGGATCACCTGCATCCAATCGAAGATCGGACGCGGGTCGGCCAGGTCGGAGTAGTTCGGGGCCAGAAGCTGGGCGATCTTGCCGCTTGTGAGCTTCTCCAGCAGCGGCAGCAGCGATGCAACGATCTTGTCGAAGTAGGTCTTGTCGTAGCGCACCGCCGAGCGCAGGCCGTCGAGCACCGGGTCGTAGTTGCGCGCCTGCGAGAGATACTGCTCCAGCGCCACCACGCGCTTTTCGCGCCCGATCATGTTGCGCGGGATGTTCTTCTCGTTGAGCTTGGCCTCGATCTGGACGATCACCTCCCAGGCCTTGGGCTCGGTCTTGGCGAAGTAATGTTGGGCGTACTCGATGAACAGCGCGTCGATGTTTATGACATGCCGCTGGATCAGCATGTAGTCAGGACGCTGCCCCAGTTCCACCAGGGCACGGGCGATGATGTTCACGAAGCGCCAGGCGAACTCGCGAAATGCCGCGCTGTTGCCTTCCCCGGAGAGCTGTCCTGCAACACGGGTGGCCACCTCGCTGATGCGCCCAAAGCGGCCCACGGCGTTGTAGCGCGCGGAAATGTCCGGCCAGCCCAAATGGAAGACATAGAACTCGCTCTCGCGGCCCGCATGCTTGGCCTCGACGTACACCCGCTTCAAAAGATCGGCGTCGCCCTTGGGGTCGATGACGATGACGACCTCGTGCTCACCGTCGGCGTTCTTGCGCCGAATGTCCTGGGTCACGAACAACTCGGCCAACCGCGTCTTGCCCACGCGCGTGGTGCCCAGCACCAGCGAATGCCCGACGCGCTCACCCAGCGGCAGGCTGACGTCCACCTCATCGGGCTCGATGCCGTGCAGGCGCGGCAGGCCGCCCACAGGCGGCAGCGGGCGCACCGGGTTGAAAGGCACATCCCAGCCCGTGAGCGCAGGCAGCCGGGACAGCGGGAACGGCGCGAACTCCAGTCGTTCCTCCAGCCTGCGTGCCAGCCGGTAGGCCGGCGTTGGCTCGACGTAGCGGCGAAATTCCGGTCGGTACGTCTGCATAAGCCTATGGGTGTGTTTCTGCTCCCACAGAAACCCGCGCCCCACGAACAGACGCTGCTGGCTGACCGGCACGTCCTTGCTGGTCATCACGTAGCGCGGCAAGCGGCGAATGTTGCGCCGGTAGCGCAGGATGACGCGGGCATCGCGGTAGCGGATGGCACCGTAGACGCAGAACGCCAGCGCACTGCCGACGCCCATGGCGGGGCTCAGCGCGAGCGACCACGGGGCCACCAGGGACAGAAACGCGGCGCCTGCACACGCCGCGACGGTATAGAACTCCACCGCTGGGCGCAGCAAAACCTCGACCGGCTGTTTCCCCGACATGGCTTCATTGCTCGATGCCGGTGGCTGTGATCAGCACCGGGTAATGGCGCAGACCCAGGCGCTCGGCCAAGTCGTCACCGGCCACAGGCGCAAGGGCTACGCCCGGCACCAGGGCACGCAGCCGTGCCAGGCCTTGCGCGGTTTCGACGTTGACCACCAGGCCGACCGCGCCGCGTTCGCGCAAAGCCGCGGCGCGCCGCTGCAGCCAGGCCCGGGAAGCCTCGTCGTCGCCGATGACCGCGAACGGCCGCAGGCCGGGCGCTTCGATCACGCGCCGCGCGACGGTGCCAGGCGTGAGTTTGGCACTGCGCACCGGCAACATCGCGGCTTCGTCCATGGGCGTGGCGGGCACCGGGAGCATCGGGATGGGCGGTCGGGCCGGGGCATTGGCGCGCGGCTGGAGGTTCAGAGCCTCGTAGTACGGCAGCGCCGACGTGCCGCCACGGTCCTCGACGACGATCAGGGGCTCTCCGGCGCGCGAGGCCAGTGGCAGAGCCGCCAGCAGCACGAGCAGGCCCTTCAGCGTGAGATTGGTCAGTTGGAACTTCGTCATGGGGATTTCTCCTGGTGCGCGACGAGTGCCGCAGCGGTTGGGCGCGTGCCCTGCACACGGGCAAGGTGGCGCGACACGCTGCGCCGGTAGCGGGCGGCAGGCTCTCCGCCCGCAGGGCGGTGGTAGCGACCGATTGCCAGTAACCAGTCCTCGCCAGTGGTGTGCTGCTCCTTCAGGATTTCCGCGGCGATGGCAAGGTTGCGGTATGGATCGAGCAGGTCGCACGGGCTGGCGTAGCGCTGCTGGTGGTAACCGAGGTTGATCTGCCCGAGGCCCGCGTCGATGCGCGTGTGCTGCGTGGAGCGCATCGCCTGCTGCAGTCCGGCGCAGGCGTCGGCACGGGTAGCGAAGCGGTGCGACTGGCCGGCGACGTTGAGCGACCACGGCCACGGGACGATGCGCCCGTTGCGGCGGATGCCGCTCTCCTGCAAGGCCACGGCGTAGAGCACCGTCGAGGGAACGCCCGCGCGCTGGGCGGCGAGTTGGTAAGCCGGTGGCGGAACTTCCTGGGCATGGGCGGCGCAGGCGCACAGGCCCGCCGCGAGCGCCAGTGTGCGCAAGCACTGCGAAACGGAGGTGGCCACTAAGGCTGGCGCTGCCATTGGCCGTTCACCTCGCGCACGACTGCTGGAAGCTCGCCGGGCAAGCTCAGCGACAGCCACCGCCCGCCATCATGGTTGAGCGTGATGCCACCGCTGCGCACGCGCGCCGGATCGACGTTCGCACGCTTGGCCCAGTCGCGAATACGTGTGTCGTCCTGGCGGCTACCAACCATGTACAGGTCGAACTCGGTGCCAGAGGATTGCAGGCGCTGCACAAGCTGCCCGCAGGCCGCGCAGCCGTCCTTGACGAACACCGCCGTGCGGCCGGAGCCGCGCAAGGGATTGGCGCTTGTGCCGGTGTCGGGCTTGTCGTCAGGCAGGTTCATCCGCTGCATGCCTGGATTCAGGCGCCGCCAGGCCGCGTCGTAGGCACGCTGGTAGGCGAGCAGTCTCTCGACACGGCGCGCTTCGATCTGCACCTGCAGTTCGGCGTAGCGGCGCCGCTCCTCGTCTGTGCGCGCCTCGATGCCCAGGGCGGACAGTGGGTCCAGGTTGGGTGAGTAGATGCCCAACGGCCCGTCCATCAGTTCGCGATAACGCGCCCACTCCTGCGGTTGCAGGCCCCAGTCGCTTGCCACCCGGTCGTCCACGGAGCGGGCGATCAGCGAGCGCTCCTGACTTTGTGTATTGCGGGTGGGAGCCGTGGCCGGCTGCTGCGCCCAGGCGGACAACTGGGCAGACGCCAGCAGGAGCGCGGAAAGGATGATGGACGGCCTCATGTAACGTGCTCCGCTCAGGGAATCGCCATGCGATGGGTCTGGTCGCCGGTCTGGAACACGGCGGAGTTGCCCTCGACCGCCTGCAAGCGCCACGGGCCGACGGCATCGCCGGGAAGCAGCACCTCAAGCTGGTCGGGCGTGAAGTTCCCGTTGTTCGGCGCGACGGACAGGCTGCGCTGGCCGGCGCGAAGTTCGGCGCCGACAATGCGGAACGGCAGTGGCGGCGGTTCCCGCTTGGCGGTGGGCTTGCTCGGTGCGCGCGGCTGAGCGGGTGCTGCGGCACGCAGGGCGCTCTGGCGTGCCTTGATCTGCTCGACTTCCGCACGAAGAGCCTGAAGGTCGTCAGCAGCGGCATAGCCGCTCAGCGTTGTCTCGACCAGGGCAGCGCGTGCTTCCAGGAGTTCGCGAGTTTCTTTGAAGTCTGCCGCTGTTGCGACGGCTGGACGCTGCTGGATGGCTTCGATCGTCTCGGCCAGACCCGTCGCCTGCGCTTCGAGACTTTGCAGGCGGGAATCAAGCCGCTTCTGGTCGGCCTGGTCGTTCATGGTCTGGTAGCTCAGGGCAGCGAAAACGCTGAGGCCGATCAGCCAGAGCCACATCAGGCTCTGCAACACCACGGCGGTGATTGGGCGGCGGGGAAACTGCGCGGCATTCATGGCTGGCCTCCCAAAACCGAAGGCACTAGCGGAAACGCCTGTACCCCCTCGGCAGCAGGCGGCTCGTGTGCGTGCTCGGCGGTCGCACTGCCTCCAGGCTGCTCAAAGCAAATCTGCCGTGCCCGATCATTCGCGTGCAGTTCCCAGGCCGGGCCAGCCAGGGTGAGCAGCGCATCGCGCAAGGTCATGTGGCCAAGATGTAGGTGCGCTGCCGGCAGCGGGAGCGCATACAACTCGGTCACGGCGCGAGGCGCCTCGCAAAGTTGGTAGCCGCTGCGTTTGAGCACATGCCGCAGGCCATCGCCGACCGTGGCACGGGCATCCTCGGGCATGGACACGTCGATGGTCTGCAACAGCAAGTCACGCTGCGCCGCCGTGGGTGCCAGCTCGACCAGCGTGTAGCGACCATAGCGCACGACGGGAATGAACTCGGGGGCCTCGGGTTGGGGAATGGAGGCGACTTCTTCTATGGCGTCTGGCACCAGCGGCGCGGTCGTGGTGGCGCAGCCGCTGGCCAGCGCTGCGGCCAGGAGACCAGCGCCGACCAGACGCCGGGATACATGGATTGCGGGCATGGCATCGGCTCTTCTGTTGCGATGCCGATACCTTGGCGGCGCGCCGCAGCGCGGTCAGCCAGAAATGCGAACTGGGTGGTGCCCGGTTTCAGGGGCAACCCGGATGCCTACTGCGTATCGTCCAGGCGGTACAGACGCACCCGCTGTTGCGCACAACCAGTAGCTCATGGATCAAGGGATGGATCTGCAGTTAAGTCGCAATACGGGACGGAAAACGGTGTATTTCGCAAATCAATTGCAGATTCGTGGCGAAACCATGGGTTCCGCCTCAGCAAGGCGCCACTACATAATGCAGCAAGCCCACCTGACGAAAGGCACGCTCAGTGCGCAAGAAGCCAATGCGCATCTCGCGCGCCTTGGCAAGGCAGGCTTTCGCCGCGATATGGACACGCTGCTGCGGCCTGACCTGCCGTTCTTTATGCATCCAGTTACACACATCTCAAAGCGCCATCCGAGCAAATCGCAGCCCCTGCACGAACACGGCCACATCGCGCATGCTCAGCCACAGCGTCTTGGCTCCGGGCTCGTCATCGCCCTTGCGGCCTAGGAAACCTCCAGGCTTAGCAATCCGGCGCACCACCGTGTTCAGCGCCGGAGCCTCCTTGGGCGGCTTTTTCTTGTTGAGCACGTACGTCACCTGCCACTCGTCTTGGTCGAACAGCAAGTGCGCAGAACGGTGCTGACCTTCGTCCTTCTGCCGGAGTCAATTTTCTTGATCTTCGGGGTATGGCACTTGAGGAATCGGCACCCAGCCATCACGGGTGATGCCCGCACCGATGCGTATGTTCTGGCTTTCAGTTGCCGCCCAGTGCCCACCCCGGTGCAATACAGCGCGAATCACCGACTTCCGCGGATGATCCTCATCCGCCTTGGCAGAACTGCATATGGCATTCCAATGGTGCTTGTCCGGCATACTGTTCAACCGTGGGCCAAGCAATTGATCCAAGACTTCGGTCGAAACGTTGTGTCGCCCGCCGTGATGGGGCACTTGGAAATACCGAATACCTGGCAGCGCGAGTCCCACGAAAGGCGCGTAGTCGATCACCTCCTGCAGTGCTTCACGCCCGGCATCGCCAGTAAGCATGACGCGATGACCGTTCAAGACAGCCGACTGCACCACACTCATTTCATTCTCACGACTGGTCGGCTCAGGCGGGAAATATTCCTCGCCCCACAGGGACTTGATGTAGGCGGTCGCAGCCTTCACTGCCCGGAATATGCTGCTCAGCGCGCTATCAAAAGCACTTTCTTCGACAGCTTCCGGTGTCTTCGCGGAGTCCACGATCAGGTCCAAGTAGCGCCCCAGGGTAGGTGCCATGACCGCGAACGGACCGATGCTCTGCCCCTGAAGGGGGGCATGGATTGGAATTCCCTTCTCCACCGCAATATCCTCAAGAATTGCCGTGGCATCGTAGATTGAGCGCAACTTCCGTCGCAGGGCTTCAATCGATTCATAGGTCTCAAAGCGATCGATCAACTGGTCCGCGTATATCCACGGCCGGTTGATCCAAAGATTCCTGACTGTGCATTGCTCCAGGACTTTTCGTAGCCCATTGGCGTGATCGCGATCTGGGTGCGTGAGGATCACATGGTCGATGACTGTTGTTCCATAGTACGTCTTCAGATGCTCGACTATCTCATCACCCGTATCCAGATACCCTCCGTCAACAACGTGCACGCCCTCGGTGCCATTCACCGAGTAGCGCAGCGTGATCGCGTCCCCGCTTTTCGCTGTTTCGACGCCAAGAAAGTCGATCTCGAAGTAGTCAGCCATACATCCCTCTTGTTTTATGCCAACAAAGTGCCGGTGGCTTTGCACCTACCAGCGATCCACCGCACACGTGAGTCCTGTCGGAGTCCATACCAACGACACGGCCGGAAGGCCGCCAGCATCCTCGGCGATGCCGCGCAATGTATTTCGGTCGATACCCGAATGTGCGCCGCCTTTCGGGTGGCTGTGCCACGTTCCTATAAAGGCGAGATACCCCAAAGAGGCCGCATTTGCGGCGCGCAAATTTTGAACAAGCCCGTTGGTTCCGAGGACGAAGCGGGCGGTCTCTCGAACACTGTCAGGTGGTGCCTCAACAAGGCCTGCAATGGTGATGGTTCGATTTTCAAACGAGATGCGGCCGATCAAGGCGCCGCCTGTTTCCAGAGCACCCCAGCGCAGCGCATCAGCATGGATTGCTTGCGCAACTGGGGACAGGACCCGAATGTTCCAGCCACCATCGTCTGCGACTTCAAGCGCAGTGGTCGGGCCAAGGCTGGCGCGGGTCCATGCCATTCCAAGGCCTTCGGCATCTGAGATTCCGGCGCAAAGCGTCGCTTCCTTCGGAAGCCCATCAACGAGCCATCGTTCCAGTTGCAGGCCGACCAGTGACGCCGACCGCGAAACAACGGCGTCAGACATAGGCATCGTCAGCGAACGACAGTTGTCACCCACGAAAATCCGAGTCGGCTCAGACGTATCGCCTGCAATCGACGCACGCAGTTCCGGTGCAAACCGGCAGCACTCGAACAAGAACGCCGTGAGGTCGTCAACTCGGCCGGCGCGGCCAGCTCCTTCGAGCAATACCGCCACACAGCGCCCCTGACCATACATCGCGATCCGTGCCAATCGGGCAGGGGATTGATCCAACGCTGCCGATTGTGTTTCTGCAGCCAGCACCTGAAGTGACGCCGTCGCATCCACGATGAGGGCCGCATCCTGCGGAACGGTTGCCGCAAACTGTTCCGGATCGACCAAAAGAGTCACTGCGTCGGTGTCGAACGCTCGCGATTGAAGATGCGACAGCGATTCAAAGGCTGTCTTCATCAGCGCCGACTTCCGAGGCGGAACCAGAACTGATGCCCGCTCAATGAGTGCATGCCGCGCGGCGTTGTGAGGCGACATGGGTTCGTTGTCGACGAAAGTCATCGAACCAAAGCCCGCTCGCCCAAGTTGCATCGCGACTTTCGATCCCACGCTTCCGCAGCCGAGCACGACCAGCGGCTGTGATGTGGCTGCGTATGGAATGCCAGACGTCCTTGCCAGCAGTTCAGGAGACAACGCATGCGCGTGAAAGGCCGGGTGAACCGTGGCGTTTCGCTCCAGGAGCGATTGAGCGTTGAGTTCATAGCGCACCACATAGGGCAATACCTCGACACTCCTCCCTGGCGAGCCCACAAGCGACGCGGGCCTTTGCACAGCCAGAATCACAATCGCGTACAAACCATGCACCCAGCCATGCGAGTCCTGTCGCATATCCAAGATTGAGCGTCCGAAATAACCGTCCACTTCCTGGGCCAAAGCGTCGCGATCAATACCAAGCTGCGCTGCTCGATCGAGCAGCGTCGCGAGATCGACAACTGTCTCTGGTTGATAGCGTCCGATCACATGCGGGAGGCCGTCGGTCATCGGAGCGCGCGCGATGAAGGCCGCGGTATGGCCGTTCCCCCATTTGCCCAGCTTGTCGTTGTGAACATCCTGATAAAACACAGGATCGACTTGTGCGGTCAGTTCGGCGTTGATGATGGCGTACAGACCGCCATCGATCGTCACGTAACCTGCGGGAACCACCAGAATCGTGCCGTCAGTGGGAGCGGCGGCCGCGACCTTCTCGGCACTGAATACAACGGTCGAAGGACAGCTGTCTCGGCGCGTTGGTTCCCACCCCTGCTCCAGGTCCAGGAGTGTTCCGGCCGCGGCCTTGTGCAGCCAGTCGATCAACTGATCGACAACGGCGTCCAGGCCAAACCGATGCAGCAGCTCGTTCAACGACCCTTCGAATAGGCACGGCGAGACTAACTCGCCTTGGCGATGGGGGTTGATGTGCGGCAAGTTGAGCGGGAAGTCCGCACGTAAGAAGGGCTCGGGTGCGGACAGGGGCCAGTCACTACCGAATACCAGCACGCACGTCTCGACGGTGCGCACTCCGGTCTCAGAGATACCATTGCGCCGAGACCTGTTCGGCAGTTGGACCGCAACATCGACTTCAATCTCCGTCGATGCACCAGTTGTCCTTGGCTCGCCAACGCGGATAAGGCCTCGATGCCGCTGAAGTTGATGCAGTGCGTCTGCGATGGTGCCCGTCATGATGCTCCGTGCGGCATGGGGGTGCGCGCAGAGGTCACCACGGCAGCGGCCTTCGATCCGGACTCCTTCTTCGAGGGAGGCTGCACACCCTGAGCGGTTACGGTGAAAACGAGCGGTTCCACGGACTTTTCGCTGGGGTACTCGCCTGTGCAGTAGAACTCGCCTTTTGCTTCGTCCACGATCGTCACGTACTCACGCTTCGCACGGATGCAGGGCGGATCGCTGTCATCGTCTGCAATCGGCTTGCAGCTGGCGACGATGACGGCGCCGTCACGGGTCTGCGAAAGCGCCTTGCGGGCATCAGCATCGAGCTTGGCTTTTTCACGGTAGTCGGACCAGCTGTCATAGGACAGCGAATGCCAGGAACAATGATGAGGCGCCTGCATGATGTCGTACTCAAGCACATCTGCTTCAGCCTTGTGGCGTTGCCACTGGCGGTTCCAGATGAACACCTCAGCATCGCCACCAGTAAGGAATTTCGCACCATCCGGCGTCTGCGCGTCAGCCGCCAACGTGATGTTCAGAATAACGCTGGACTGGTTCTTGACCAGGCACTCTTCCTCTTCCTCGTCATCCTGGGCGTCCAGTGGGGCCAAAAGAAACGCAGAAAAGAATGCGGAACTCTTGCCATTGATCGTTGAAAAGCGCGTGTCCACCTTCCGCACAATCGAGGTGAGATCATCGGTTTTTCCGTCGATGTCCTCGCCCATGATCTGAATGCGGTCACCGTTCCCGACGGCGAAATTCTTGTCACGGTTCAGTTGCACGCGCCGACGCGCCTCCGTGTTGAATGCCTTGGCGTCGTCGCTCAAGGTGTGCGTCTTGCTGGTGCGTCGAAACACGATCGGGGACGACCACATCTCGCGGATCACGATTTTCTTGTCCTTGTCGTCCTTCTTGTCGTCCGGGTACTTGTCGAGTGGCCCTAGGTGGAAGTGTCGCTTCAGCCCTCGGCAATGGTCTTGGTCCGGGTGGCTCAGCAGGAACGCATCGACATACGGCCTGCCGTTCTCATCCTTCTTCAGTCGTTCGCGCAAATCCTTGGCGACATCGCGCGCCTCCCCGTTAGGGTCATCGGCGTCTTGCCTGATGTTTACGTCGATCAGCAGGGTTGTTGCATCGAGATCGCCGAACTTGATGAGGGTCATGTCCCCGTTGTCGACGGGAAAAAACGTGATGGTTGTGGGCACTGGAGTCTCCGGGTAGACGACCGAAGGGTGATCGCGTATAGTTAATGTACGACTATTTTTTATACCCGTCTACTTTTTAGGCGCTACTGATGCAAGAGCCTTCCGTTCCTGCCGCCGAACCTGCTGAGCCCAAGGGGCTAAGTTGGGGGTTGGAGAGCAGACTTCAATTCATCGATTTCCGTCTGCGCTGGGAGCGGCGCATCAACCGGATGGATCTCACCGAGCACTTTGGCATTTCGGTCCCGCAGGCATCACTGGACATTGCCAAGTACACGGAACTGGCGCCGAGCAACCTGACTTACGACCGCAGTTCCAAGACCTACACGGCAGCGCCGAGTTTTCACCCGCTTTATCAACGAAGCTCGGCGCAACGCTATCTAGCAGAGCTGCTAGCGACCAAGATGGGAGTTGTCGAGCCGACGGCCAGCTTCATCGGTTCTGCACCGGAGACAGATTGGGCACCTTCCCCCTGGCGCACGATCAATGAACAGACCGTCGAAGCAGTGGTCCGAGCGATTCGGCAACAGGAAGCCATTCGGGTGAGCTACCAGTCCATGACGTCCTTGGACGAGTCGATACGCCTGCTATCCCCGCACGCCCTTGGCAACGATGGTTTTCGCTGGCACATGCGCGCGTTTTGCCACAAGCGTCGACGCTTCAGCGATTTCGTCCTGGCCCGAATCCTGCGCATTGAAGGCTTCGAATCGAGCCAAGTGGACGCCAGCCAGGATGCACATTGGCATACGGTGCTGATGCTGGTGCTTGCACCTCATCCCGATTTACCTGCGGCCAAGAAACGGGTCTTGGAACTGGACTACGGCATGGAAGACGGACAGGCCAAACTTCCATGCCGCCAAGCGTTTCTGTACTACACGCTGAGGCGTTTAGGCTTGCATACCAAGGAAGCCCCCGACCCGCTCGCGCAACAGATTACGCTGAAAAATCGCGATGAAATCCAACCATACATTGATGCCTTGACGGCACAGGCTTGACTTCACATGACAACAATTTTTGAACTGGTCAAGGACCCCTACGAGCGTAAGGCACGCGTTGTTCCTGGACTTCTTGTGGCCTTGCCGGTACTAGTGCCGTTGTTGTGCGTCTACGGAGCCAAGCACCCTATTCTTACGGGCGTGATCGGCTTGCTTGGTGGTTGCGGGGCTATTTATGCGCTTGCGAGTGTGGCCCGTGGGCGCGGTAAAAAACTCGAAGAAATCTTAGTTGCCAAGTGGGGCGGCATGCCCACCACCATTGCGCTGCGCCATCGCGACAGGTTTCTCGATGGTGTCAGCAAGCAGCGCTACCACACGGCAATCACAGGCAAGCTCGGCATCGCGATGCCAACAGCGGAAGAAGAGTCGGCCAATCCCGAGCAGGCAGACGACACGTACATAGGAGCAACCAAACGACTTCGCGAACTCACGCGCTCAAACAAGCAGCTCTTGCTGAAAGAGAACATCGCTTATGGATTTCATCGCAACATGCTGGCGATGAAGCCCGTCGGTATCGTGTCGTGTCTCCTGGGCATCCTCTACGGATTGTTGATTGCAAAGGTTCTACAGGTCGCACCTCCCCACTTCAACCCTATGCATTTTGCTGATCCAGGACTCGCCGCAGGCTTGACGCTGCTCGTTTCGCTGGCGTTACTTGCGGCTTGGCTGCTGTATTTCGATCAGGATTCGGTCAGACGGATGGGCTTCGTCTACGCAGAACGCCTATTCGAGTGCTTGCCGTCTTTGTCTTCTTCGGTCCCGCGGAAAAGAGCACTAAAAACGGCTATGGACTGAGACTCATTCCATCTTCAAGCTGGCTCTTAGCGCCGCTGAGTAATTGCCCGCAAGATGAGTTCAGGCATGGAGATGTTCATGCCTCTTGGCTGGCAGTCGTGTGATTGCGATGCAGGTCCGAAACTACCGCGATCAACCTGTTGATCGGTTCGGCCAGCCGTTTCGGCTTGATCTTCGCCATGATGACTCCTCAGAAAGCCCGGTTTCCAAGAGCCGCATGGGAGCCACGCGAGGGGAAGCCGGGTCAAGCTTCGGAAAGCACCGGCATATGTTGAGCTAGCCTATGTTATTGATACACCTGCTGTATCGAGCCTCGGCGCAGTCCAGTAAATTGCGGTACTGGAGTGATCGTGAATAATAAAAAACGCAGCCCCGCCCACGAAGAACGCGGTTGGGGCTGCAAGATGGGAACAACGGAAAGCCGGCGGCGCGAGGCCGGCGGGCGTGGGAATCAGGCAGCGACCAGTTGCCGGGCCAGTGCGACCTCGACGGAATCGCCGTCCTGGTTGAGCACATCCAGCCCCGATTCGGGCACATCGCCCGAGGTGGACTGCGAGACCATGATCTTCTTGGCCATCAGTTCCAGGCAGGTCATCTGCGAGGAACCGGCGTAGCCGAGGTAGATCACGCGCACGTGCTGTTTTTGCCCGATGCGCCAGGAGCGGCGTGCTGCCTGTTGGAGCGAGTACACGTTGTAGCCACTTTGCATGAACACAATCGTCGGGAACTCCAGCAGATCCAGTCCCGTCTTGACCAGCTCGGGATTGGTGACAAGCACGTCGATGCCCCGATCCAGTTGCTCGGCGATCCAGTCCTCGCGGCGGCTGGCATCCACGCTTGCGCGCAGCACCGCCACCTTGAAGCCTTCCTGCTCCAGCAGCCCCTTCAGGCGCGACGTGGTGTCGCGCGTGCCGGTATAGACCGTGTATGCCAGAACCTTGCGGCCCTGTTCCTTCTCCGCTTTGCAGATATCGATCAGCTCACGCTCCTTGGGACTGATCTCGAACTCATTGAACTGAGCCGGGACAAACGCCAAGGTGTTGCGCGTGCGTGGATGCACCACGGTCTCCGACCGGAAGCAGCAATCCGGCCAGGCCAGCAGCACGTTGAGGACCACGCCCAGCAAGGTCGTGTCGCGTCGCGCCAGAGCCTGTTTCAGCTCTGCGGTCAGCCGACCCGCCAAATCGCGGTAGGCCGCAGCTTGCGCCACGTCCATCTGGACTTCACGAAACTCCTCGTCATACGGCGGCAGGACGTTGCCACCGATGTCCTTGAGCTTGAGAAAGATCGTGAACGGCAGGATGCAGCGCAAGACGCCTTTCGGGCCGAAGCCGGGAGCCTTGACCGTGCGCACCGATACCTTGGTGCCCTTGGCCGTCTTGTGCGCCGTGCCGGCGCTCTCGGAGTAGATGTCCTTGAGGACGCCGTGATCGCGCATGAACGCCATCGCAGCCGAGGTCATGCTGCCGCTCGTGGTCGGGCGGTAGCCGTCTTCGATCATCCGTCCAGGCAATGCCCGGAACAGCAGATAGAACAGATCATCGCCGTAGCCGCCCATCAGCGTGCCGGTCAGCAGCAAGGTCTTGCGAGCCTTCGCCGCCAGCACGCCCATGGCTTGGCCCTGGGCACTGCCACCGTTCTTGTACTCGTGTGCCTCGTCGGCGATGAGCAGGTCGAACGTGCCTTGCGGCAGGTAGCGTTTGATGAACTCGGACGGTTGGTAGCCGCCCTCGCCAAAGCCAAACTCCATGTTGGCCATCGCACGTTCCATGCGCGTGGCCTGACGGTCAGAAAACACCAGCTCGCCGTTGCCATCCATGAGGTTGATGAACTCGTGGATGTTGTCGCCGAGCATCGACGCCAGGAAACCGTCACCGAACTTCTGCATCAGCTTCTGCGCGGTAACCTCCCCGATAGTCGGGATGCGCTTCAAGGCTTTGAGGACGACCGAGGACTGGTCGCTGCCGGACAGACTACGCGGGCGGATCAGCGTCCACAGGGGCGCGGCGCAGTGGCTGCACTTCCTGCGGGACTCCTCGGCTTCGAGCGCGACCGGGTTGACCGGCTCGCCGTCGAGGTCGGTGATGACCGTGCCGCAGTCCGGGCACGCTGCCACGTCGCCGTGGCGGGTGCGTCGCTGGGTGAAGACCGGCTTCCAGTGGAACCCCATCCGCATCCTGACGCGCCCCAGGATGAAAAACTCCTGGCCCGTGGGCGGCACACCCAACTGCTCGCGCAGCTTGATGAGCTTGACCAGCGTGTCCGGGCCATTGAGCACCCAGACCTTGGCACCGGCCACCGTCTCCTGGATCTCGCGCCGCCACTTGTAGACCAGGTGGGGAGGCGAAAGCACCAGGGTGCGGCGGTAGCCTTCGGCGTTGAGCACCGCGGCCGTGGCGATGCCGACGGTCGTCTTGCCGCAGCCCATTTCGCCATTGACGATCGCAGCGCGTTCGCCTTGATCGACCAGCAGCTCGGCTGCGGCATGGACAACGTCGGCCTGGGCCTGGAACAGCTTGCGCTTGAGGCTGGCAACGACGAGCTGTCGCAGCGCCTGTGCTTGACCAACATAGACCGGCGGGTTGGCGCGGTTGAGAGAATCGAGCAGTTCGTCGCCGAACTCGCCGACAAAATCCTGAAGGCTCAGGGTGAGATGGTTGGATTCCGCTTCAAGCAGATCGCCTTGTGCGGGTGCAGTCTCGATGGCAGTGGTTTCAAGATCGGTAGACATGGTGGTGCTCCAAAAAAAGAATGAGGCATGCACCACCCCAGCGGGGCGATGACATGCCCCGTGGTGGGAAGAGAGACGGCGAACCGTCGGTGCTTGGACAGTGCAGGCGCTCGTGGCCTGCGGTGACAACTCGCGGTCAGTACTCGGACGGCAGCACGATGCGGGTCGCTCTGCGATCTGCTTCGGTGAAGATATGGATGCTCAGGTCACGGGTGACGACGTACAACGAGTCGAGGCGTTCGCCAGACTCCAACGCAGCGTTGTTCTGCTGCCATTGGTAGTCCGCGACGTCGCCCCAGTCGCCACGCATGTGGCGTTCGAAAAGCGGCATGGGATCGAGCCGGCCTTCGTTCATCAGGCGTTCGACGCCTTCGCTGAACTCCAGTGCACCGATCTCGAACAGCCGTTTGCGGCGATGCCTGTCATGTTGGTTGGAGGTCATGTGGCTTCCTTCAGAGTGAAGGGGCTACAGCACCCTTGCGGGGTGTCGGTGGCCCCGCGTTGGAGAAGATCAGTACCCGCTGGGCAGCAGCAGCGTGGTGACGCTGCGATCCCATTCGGTGATGATCCAGAGCTTCAGACCGGGTGCGACCTGGTAGGAAGAGAACAGGCGATCCTCACCGGACTTCAGCGCGGCATCGTTCTGCTGCCTGTCGCCGTCGTCGAGATCGCCCCAATCGCCGCCGAGGTGGCGACGCAGATAGGGCGTCGGGTTGAGCCGGCCCTGTTGGACCAGGTCATCGACGCCGATGGTCATAACCACCTGGCCTGGCGAGAAGCGCAGGCTCGGTGTCTGGCTGATGGAAAGTGCTTGGGCTGCCATGGAAGGCTCCTGGAGATGGAGGGGCCACGGCACCCCATCGGGGCGACTGGACCCCGGTGGGTGGAAAAAATCGACGGCGAACTGTCGGCGGTGGAGAAACGATCAGCGGATGGTCAACACCTCGCCCCGTGTCGGGGAGCCAGGCGTCATGTCCCACGCGCGGATCACGGGAACGAACTTGTCGGTGAGGATGCGCGTCTCGGCAATCGAGCCGTCTTCGCGTTCGGTGAATTCCCGCTGGAGCGTCTTGTCCTTGTGGGTGTCACCTTTGACGACGAGCACGCGACCCGTCTTGGATTGCACAACTCCCGAGATCGCGCCCGCGGCCAGAGCGAGGGCAAGATGCCAGTGGGACAAGGCCCGCGCCGGAGGACGCAGCGTCTGCTGCGCGGCTCCCAACTGCGTATCCCGCGACGGCCAGAGGCCTTGCAGCCTGCCAACCTCATCGGCGAACTGCTCCGGCTCCATCGTCACGCGGAAGAAATGCCCCGGCTCGGCCGGACTGGCGGGGACGATGTACGGCAGGAATGGCCACTCGCTCGGCAGCTCCTCGGCTTCGACTTCGCCAAGCCCAACCTGCAGCAGCAGATTGCGCACGGCCTTGACGCCATCGGGCGTCTGCTCGCGCTGGCGCACCCGGCGTCCGAAGATCACCACCTGCTTGAACTGCGTTTCCACCGCTCGGTAGATGCGCAGGTCGGTGTAGTGGCGCGTCAGCCAGCCGACCAGCTCGGCGTCGAGCACGTAGCCGGGAACGATGAAAACCAGCACGCCGCCGTACTGCAACAGGGGCAGCGTGCGCTGGTAGAACAGTTTTTCGAGGCGGGCTCGGCCCTGACCCTGATAGCCAATGTTGCCGTTGACGTCCTTGGACAGGTCGCCATACGGCGGATTGAGCCAGAGCAGCCCAAAGGACTGTTTGGAGATCATCGTATCCATCAGATCCGCGTGCAGGCAGTGATCGACCAGGCTGCGGGCATGGCGCGCCCGCTCTGCGTCGAACTCGACGGCGAACGCCTTGGCCTGCTCGCGCCCCAGGGCATGAGCCGCTTCGGCAATCGCCACGCCTTCGCCGGCGCAGGGATCGAGGATGCACATCGGTCCATTGGATTCAGGCGCACTGGGCATCAGTGCATTGAGGGCTCTTTCGAGCGTCGGTTCGTCGGTCGGGAAGTACCCGTTCTTCACGAAATTGCGGGCGAGCCGCGGGAACATGAGAGCCATGGAAGTCTCCTGGTTGGCGGGGATAAATGGCGCAGGCGGGCCTTGGCGTACCTGCGCAGGTGGTTCAAGCCGCTACCGTTTCCGGCGTCCAAATTTTGGCCGGGTATGGGTAGGCGGTGAGCACGTCACTGCGGATCAGCGAGCCGAGCGCCTGGGTCAGCGCCGGCACGTCGATGGCGAGCCGATGGCCCACCAAAGGCCCGAGGGCGAATGGCAAACGGGTCAGCATCTCGCGGCTTTGCAGCAGTTCCAGCACGGTTTCGCGCCAGTGGTCGAGCAGTGGCAGTGGGCAGGTGTCCTGCACCAACGGCCACAGGCGGTCAAATCGGTGGTCGCTATCGCGGGGCAGCAATGCCAGTGCGCTGGCGTTGGCCTTGTCGGGCTTGACGCAGCGCCGATCGAACAGCCACACGTTGGACAGCGAACCGAACAGCGTTCGCCGGTAGGCGCGGGTCATGCGCTTTTCCAGGCGATCGACGTTGCCGACGAACACCGGAACGCTGCCACCCTGGTCGGTGATGAGGTGGAACTGCTCCAGTCCCTGCTCGTCGCGCCCGAGGGTCAGGCGAGCCAGGAACTGCTGGACGGCGGTGTCCCGCGCCCAGATCGACAGGAAGATCAGGTTGCCCTGGTCATCGCCGACGCAAGCGTCGGCCATCACGTCCGGGCATTCGTCGATGCGGTACAGCGTGGTGGAGGAAGTGTTTGCGGGCATGGTGATGTCCTCGGATGAGAGGGAACAGCACCGCCCGCAGGGGCAAGCACTGCCCCTTGGGGTGGAAAGAAAAACGCCCTGGTTCAGACCGTCAGCGCCGTAGCTGGGGCTGTGCTTGCCTTGGGTGTGCGCCGCTTTGCGTGGTAGGCGCGAACGCCTGCACGCCATTCGGCGGACTGCTCCGGTGCGAGGTCCAGATAGGACAGCGGGCACGAGTAGTAGTACGGGTGCATGGATTCGTCCAGCGGCTTGTAGCCCCACTGGCCGCCGCTGCGCTCCAGCAGATCGCAGCGGATGGTGCACAGGGACTGGCCCGGTGCGAGATCACGGTGTACGCCTTCGGCCTTGGCTGTGACTTGCGTAACAGACCAGAGGACGTTGCCACGCAGCGCGTGGGCGATGACCTTAACGCTGGCGCGCTCGGTCTCTTGCGGTGCAATCAACTCCGCGATCAGTTCAGACCGCGATTGGGGTGAGAAATACCAGCCCATGAGAGGCCTCCTGGAAAAATTGAGCCAGAAGCCTCCCCGGTGGGGAAGGCCCCCAGCGGGTGGATGAAGTACACCGCAGATGCTGTGTCCAGTACTACGCAGGTTGCAGTTCGGCCTGGCGGCTCCACTCCTGCGTCTTGAAGTCCAGCGCGTAGCCCAGCTCGCCCAGGCGGAAGATCTGCGCGCGCAAGGTGCGGCGGTCGATGGTCGAATCCAGTTTGACGGACTCGCCCAGCGGCCAGAGCAGGCTGAACAGCGCGGCGTCGCCATCTTCGGTACTGCCGGGAGCAGTTGCCGCAGAGGGCGTCGGCGCATCCACGCCGAAGGGCGTGGTATCAACCAGCGGGTCCGTGGATGCCTGCACTGGTGCGGGCTTGGCGGGCCTGGAAGTTTTGCTGGGCTTGGCCGGTGTTGCCGGCGTTATTGCAGGCTGTGCGCCCAACTCTTCATCAAGTGGATCGAGATCCTGGGTGGCGAAGCTGCGTGCCTCGTCACGGCTCAGTTTGTCGATGTCGTAGAGCGTCATTCCGTCCAGGCTGGCGCGGATCTCGAAGCGCATGCCGCCACCGACCGGGTAGGACTTCGGGAAGATGTACCTGATGATGAACTCCCCGTCGTACTTGCCTTCGGGGTATTGCTCCAGCTCCGGGTCCTTGACCTCGAACGTACCAAGGTGCGTGGCGAGGCGTCCGACCGTGAAGGGGCCGTTCTTGCCGCGGATGGTACGCAGCGTGAGCTGGCCGGGGACGATGATGGGCGAAACCGATTGCTCGGATGCCGATTTGGCTGTCATGGTGGTACTCCTGATGATGAATGACGGACGGCTGGTGGCAGCCGGTGGATGAGAGGAAATGAACCTCGCCCGAGGTGGGCAAGGTCCACTTGGCATCACGCCTTGAGCTGGCGCATGCCTTCGGCCAGGAGCCACAACGCCCGGTTCAGGCGCAGGTTCTGGTCGATGCCTTGCACCGGGCGGGTGCGCTGATTGCGGCCATTGGCCGAGCGTCCATTCAGGCCCCCCTTGACGAGGTTCTCTTGGACACGGTTGAAGACGGCCCACAGGTCATCCCTGCGGTCGTCCCAGCGCCTGGGCGCGAGCAGTTGACGCTCCGTGACAGGCGTCGGCTTGGCAGGATCGTCGTACTTGAGTGCCAGCGCTGAGTGCGCGAAGATTTCTGCTTCGCCCTCATCGAGGGTGATGGTGCGCATCGCATCGCGCGAGTCCTTCACGCGCTCGAAGCCTTCAAGGACTTCGTAGGCGCCTTCGATCACCTGGCTGGCCACATCCCCCTTGTGCGGGACACGGATGTCGGCGGTGGTATCGCCGCAGACCAGGCCGTTGTGGCAGACGAATCTGAACATGCCTGCCAGCATCTGGTAACTGCTCGTGCCGTCGTGGCTGTTGAGCAGGATGATCTCGTTCGCCTCGTCGCCGTTGATCTGGCTGGCATGGCGAAGTCGGATGAGATGCTTGGTGTGCTCGCGCCGATCCTCGTTGCGCACGCGCGTCTGGAACACCATGAAGGGCTCGAAACCCTCCTGGCGCAGCTTGGCGAGCACGGTCGAGGTCGGTATGTAGGCATACCGCTCGGATCGGCTCCCATGCGGAGCGTCGGCGAAGATTGATGGAGCAATGGCGCGAATGCGGTCGTCCGAGAGCGGGCGATCTGAGCGCAGGATCGGGGACTGCGGAGCAAAACGGGATGCCAGAGACATGGCTGTTCTCCTGTGAAAAATGCGACAACCGCGCGGCCGTCTGACCACGCGGAACTCGGGGGAAGAAATGCGCGAGCGCGCTATGCGGATGGAGGACGCTGCAGATGCAGCAAGGAGAAGCGGCAAGGCCCCATGAGGGGCCATGCCGGATCAGAACGAAGCAGCCAATGCCGGCTCCTGCTCCTCGACTTCACCTTCGGGCTCGCACTCGGCGGGCTCGGCAGGCTGATCTGCAGCGGGGGCGGCGTCCTCGGCTTCGGGCGCGGGAGCGTCCTGGGCCGGCGGCGAATCTGCTTGCGCGGGGCTCGTCGGATAGACCTTGGTGCCGTCGATCTTGATCAGGCCGATGTGGATCAGTGTCGAATCCAGGCTTGCGGCCGGTTCCCCAGCGCGCTCACCCTTGGTGCGGATGTACGGATCGATCTTCATGTCGTTGAGACGGAAAGCGATCAGCACCTTGCAGTCCCCTTCGATGGCCTGCACGCACCGGCGAACCAGATGCTCGGCTTCAGGGGTGGTGACGATGGTGTCGAAGTACCGATACTCCGGTTCATCGACAGGCCCGGCCAGAGCGGCGACGGTGCAAGAGAGGAACGGGTCGCCATCTTTGGGTGTGACGTCCTTCGGACGGCTGAGGTAGCCGATGCCGCGGGTGACCAGCTCGTGCTGCCTGATCGAAGCCAGTTCGGCCCGGTCAAGCGGCTCGGCCTTGAGCAGTCGCGCCTTGAGGGACGCGGCGGCTTGGCCTTTCTGCTCACCCTTGTCGCGGATATACGCATCGCCCCACAGGTCGCCGAGGCGAAAGCGCACCAGTGGGCGCTGCTTGGGATCGTCAACGCCGATGTAGCGCTCGACCAGCTTCTTGGCCTCGGCACCCGAGACCTTGACGTCGAAATAGCGATAGCTGGGATCCTTTGCGGAACCGACCAGCGCGGCGATGGTGCATGCCAGGAAAGGCTGCGCACGGCGGCCGCCCCGAACAGGCACTTCACGGGCACGCTGGATGTAACCGATGCCCGAGGTGTGGAGGTCGAAATACGATTTCTCGTTGGACGTGGTGCTCATGGTGAATCTCCATAGGGATGAAGCGGAGACACACCGGCCCCACGCAGCGGGGAAAGGTGCGTAACCCCGCGATGGGTTGATAAGGCGAAAGCATCCACCACCAGAGACTGGTGGCCGCTCGCGGATGGATGCGGTGCGAGCTGGCTCGGTCACGCAGTGGGAACTGCGCCGCAACCTCGAAGACCGATGGTTGCCTGGCATGTCGCTGACAACGTCAGCAGGCATGGGCTCAGCATGGCCAGGCCTCGCGCGCGAGGCAGCCATCAATCGGTATCCGATCGATTCCCTTTGATGAAATCTCCCACGGCAGAAAAAAGGCCCTCCTTCCGAATGGAGGGAGAGCCTGTGGGGGCAGGTCGCCTGGTACTTTTCGTGGTGTCACGCCGGTACAGCGCGGCGCCGTCGGGACGTCTCCGCGCCGATCACGCTCACGTCGATCAGGCGCCAGCGCCCGTCGTCTATGAGTCGCTCCAGCACTTCGCCGAGCATGTCGAAATACACCTCGTCGTGCCGATCGACCAACTCGCCGTCGCGGCGCAGCTCCACCGCATAGGTATCGCTGCCGGGCTGGTAGAGGATCGTCACCTGGCCGGCGAACTTCGCGGTCGAAACCGTGAAACTGATCGCCGGAGGCGTTTCGATGATCCTGGACGGCGTCGGATCGACCCAGGTGAAGTCGTGGGCGCCCGCATCGACCAGCATGTGGGTGATGCGCCGGAACCCGTCGGGCGCCGGCATTTCCTCCAACTGCTCGATGAGCTGACCCAGTTCCATGCACTGCGGCTCGGGAATGGGCAACTTGGCCGGCGCGGAGCCGAGGATGTGTGTCTTGACGGTGTAGGGCGTGCCGTCGGACATCATCTCGGTGCGCTCTTCTGGCGTGTCCGCACGCAGACCGTCGAAACGACGACGGGCATAGGGTTGGACATGCACCTTGGTGCCCTCGCTGGGAACGGTGGTCACCAGGTTGGGATCGAGTACCGCGAACTCGCTGGGCTTGAGCTTGACGACGATGGCGTCTTCGCTGGCTGCGACCACCTTGCCGTCGAAGGGCTGGGGATCAATGACAAAGCCCAGTGTCGAGGACTGTGGCTGATCATCGAACACGCGGTACTTGAACGACCGCACGTTGCGGGGCACATGGCCTGCGACCAGCGAAGGCATCAGGGTCTTGATAAGAGAGCGATCCATGTGAATCTCCTTGAGGAAGAACAAGGGATTCCCCGCCCGCAAGGGAGAGGTCCCTTGTGGGTGGATGGGCGCGATGCGTCCGTAGAAAGAAACAACCAGCACGGTTTCCCGCGCTTGCAGCCTTGAAGGTCTTGGCTGCCTGGGCATGTGTCGGCAACGCCGACGAACATGGGGTAAAGATGGCCCTTGAGTGAGCGGCCTGCGCTCAGGAAACCGCACCGCGCCGCACCCGCTTTCCTGCGCCGCGACAAGAAAAGGCCCCTCGAAAGCGGCTGGGTGGTCAGACTTGGTACACGAAGTAGTGTTCGCGCTGACGTGGAAAGAACACGTGCTTCCACGAGTCGCCGCCGGTATTGCCGCCGTCGAAGACGACCATTTCGTAGGCATCAATGTCGGTGTCTGCCAGATCGGCGCTGGCGATATGGCGCATGTGCAGCATGCCGCTCAAGCGCTCGAATACCAGGATCTGGCCGATGGCGTCGTCCTGGCCCATGGCGTTGACGCAGGCTCCAAGCTGATGCTCGAAGTCGCGTGCGGGCGAGATGAGGTCGGGGAACATAAAGTGCTCCTATGGAATTGGACCAGCCCGGCTCCCAGAAAGGAGACGGGCTGGCATGGAGGGCAAAGAGGAAGGTGGGCGCGTGGTGTGTTTGCTAGGGCTCGGCCAGCGGCAGGCCCAGCAACACGGGCGCGTCAGCGTCGAGGATGAGGATGCGCACATCGGCCTGGCCAGCCAGCTCCAGGATGTTCGCCAGGTCGGCGGGCATGCCCTTGCTGCGGTGCTCCTGCCGAAGCTGCTCGGCGGTGATGCCCTCGGCGTGCTCCAGGTTCTTGTCCGTCCAGGGCGTGGAGATCAGCTTGACGCCGATCGCCGGGCTGTACGGAACCCGAAAGGCGATGAACAAAAAGGCCTCCGGCGTGGCAAGGTCCGCCAGGTTGGCGAGGTACTGGCCGGTTTCCTGGCTGATGTGCGCGCTGCTGATCTCCCAGCATCGGCTGTAGTAGCCGGTCTCGAAACTCAGGCGCTGCACAACTTCCCGCGCGGCTTCGACCGAATAGCTGTCACCGACGTGGATCAGGCGGCCGTCGAAGTCCTCGCCATGAATGGCATAGACCACGGCACCGATCACGCCTTCGCCGTTAACGCCTTCATCGGCATCGCATTCGGCCAGTGCTTCGGCACTCACAGGTTCAGAGCCGTTCGTGACCACCGCAAAATCGCTGGTGACGATGCAGGACGATGAAATCAATTCCTCGTCGGAAAGATGTTGTTGGCTCGGGTGGATGTTTCGCCAGACATGCGGAATTCCGTCCTCGTAGCTGATGGACAGCGTGCGGACGATCTTCAAATTCCAGTAGCCACGGAGAAAGGGATTGGGATTCTGGGACATGGGAACTCTCCAGATTGAATAATGGAGCCAATTCCCGCCACCGGGAATTGGACCCGGTGGGTTGAAAGGGGAAAATGCGTCAGTCGGCGCTGATCGTTGGCTTTGATTCAGCCGCTTTACGCTGGGCAACGGAAAGGAAATCGAGGGACATGGCTGTGTGGGCGCATGTCCCTCGTGGGGAACGAAAAGACGGGGGTGTGCCGGAAACGGGCTCACCAGCCGCTGTAGTTCAGCATCAAGTCGGCAATGACCTTGCGGCGTTCCAAGTCGAGACCGTCGAAGTCCGACAGCCCGTGGAAATGGCAGCGTTTGAGCATGGCACCGCCCTCGTGCGCGTTGTAGAAGCTGACCATGGCGGACAGAAACATGCGTTGCCCGCTGCTCAGGACACCGAGGGCATCGTTGAGCCGCAGCATGTTGGGACGCAGATCCCACTTGCTTTTGGCCTGGTTCAGGCCGTCACGGGTGCCGTCGCCGAACCATTCGGGGCCAGCGATCTCGGCACCACGCTTCCATGCCTCGAAGAAGGCTTGGGGCGCGGCAGCGAAATGCTGCTCTTCCCGCATGATCTGATCGACGACTTCCTGCGGCAGCAGTTGATTCATGGCGTGATTCCTCCAGTTGGATCAGGGAATGGCGAGCTGGGACCAGCCGCCTCTTTCGAGGGCACGTTGAGCCGCCGCATGGCTGCGGAAGTACTCGTGCGATTCCCGCGAAACGGGACCTTCGGTATCGCGCGTGCCGATGTAGTGGCCGGCGGCGCTTTGCAGGACTTCGAGCGGCAGGAACTTGCCGCAATAGGTCAAGGCCAACTGGCCGAAAGAGGCTTTGTGGGACATGGGTAGGCTCCTTGGAAAAGCGGGGCCTTGTCCCTCACGGGATGGCAGCTCCCGCACGCGGTGGATAAAAAGCATCGGCGTCACGGGGACGCGTGTCCGCAGACTTGATGCGATACGGACTGGCGGGTTACGCGGGAAGAACCCACGGCAGCCTGGAACCCATGGCTGCTGGCATGTGCTGACGAATCAGCGAACATGCGGGCAGCTTCGTCCGGGGGCCGCGCTGCGTCAGTTGGAAAACGACATTCGGCCCAGCCCGGATTGATGGGCGCAGAGACAGAAAACCCGCATCGAGTGCGGGCTGTCAGGGGGGGCGTGGGTGCGTTGGCTCACTCGGTCGTGTCGCCCAGGACATGCTGCTTCCACAGGGCGAATGCCTCGTCCTGTCCCAGTTCGGCCAGGACCACAATGGGTTGCGCCTGCCGCGCACGCAGCGAAGCGAAATACGCCTTACGGTCGGCGATGGCCTTGAGATTGATGCCATCGATGAACAGCAGTTTGCCGCCCTTGATGAACAGCACCTTGTTGCCAAGGTCGCGCTCGAACGCGGCTCGTACTTTCTCCGGTTGTTGCATGCGTCGGTTTCCTGTTGCTGTGGCCGGCCGTTGGCTCGGAACGTTGATCGGCGAGATGAAGATGCCGAAGGCTCGCTGACCTTCGGCTCGGGAGGAAATAACCACCCGTGGGCTGTTGCAGGCCCGGTCGTCGCTAGAACCGTCTGCTCATCAGCAATCACACCCGGCCCATGTCGTGGCTGGGGCCGGCATCGTCTGGCGCACATCCGCGCACAAAGGGAGCCCGTTTTTGCGCCGGTGGGCACCGGCACCGAATACCGCTGACCACAAAGGGTCTCCGGGTGGCTCGCGCTGCCTGGTAAGCCATCGGGGGACCCTTCGCAGTGGGCGGGAGAAACACAGACCAGCAGAACACGCGGGAGACGGTTCGCGGAAAAGCTACCTTCAGGTCCCGCAGCCGGGGACGGCTGGGCGGGACGCGCACACGGACAAGAAGGTGTTGCGCGCTGGGCGACCCGCAGGGGCGTGCGGGACACGGGCCACGCCTTTGAAACAGGGCGCGGCCCACGGGAAACGGAGTCAGTCAGGCGCCTTTGCGGCCGCTGCTACGCGAGCGCGAAGCGCCACGCTTGGGCGTACCGGATTCGACCGGCAGCGTGCCTTTGCAGTCGGGGTAGCGACTGCACGACCAGAATGGGCCGCTCTTGCCGGTGCGCTGGCGCGTCGCTGCGCCGCACTGCGGACATGCTGGCCCATGGGGAAGCTTGATGGACAGGGACATGCTGCCGTACTGCGCGATCAACTGCGAAATCCAGGCGGCCTGCTTGCTGAGGAATACGTCCAGGGTGAGCTGTCCCGCCTCGATCATGTCGAGCGCCTGCTCCCACACTGCCGTCGTGCCGGGGTCTGCAATCGCTGCGGGCACGGCGTCGATCAGCGTGAACGCCGCATCCGATGCGCGAATGGAGCGCCCCTTCTTCACGATGTAGCCACGGGCGATCAGCACGCTGATGATGTTGGCCCGCGTCGCCTCGGTGCCGATGCCCGTCGTGTCTTTGAGCTTCTGCTTCAGGCGCGGGTCGGTCACGAAGCGCGCAATGCCCTTCATCGACTTGACCAGTTCGCCCTGGGTGTAGGGCTTGGGCGGCATCGTCTTGAGCGCCTTGATCTCGACCTCAGCCACCTGGCACGCCAGGCCCCCACGCAGCGGGGGCAGCACCTGGCTGCGCGCCGCGTCGTCGCCGTCCTCATCCGCTTGCGGTTCGGCCAGCACCAGACGCCAGCCTTTGACGACCACCTGTTTACCGGTGGCCACCAGCATCTGCTGGCCGCAGGAAAACTCAGCCACGGTACGGTCGAACTCGTGGTGCGGGAGGAACTGCGCCAGGTAATGCGCCCGGATCAGCCGGTACACCGCCAGTTCCTTCTCGCTCAGAGGAGAGAGGTTCGCGGGTTCGAGCGTCGGAATGATGCCGTGGTGCGCCGTGACCTTGCCGTCGTTCCATGCACGCGAACGCTGGGAGCGGTCGAGCTGGCTCATGATCGGGCGCAGCGACGGATCGGTCTTGAGCAGGCTGTCCAGGACGGCGGGCACCTCGGCGAACATGCTTTCGGGCAGATAGCCGGAGTCCGAGCGCGGGTAGGTCGTGGCCTTGTGCGTCTCGTACAGGGCCTGGGCGATCTGCAATGTCTCCTGCACGTCCAGCCCGAGCTGCTTGGAACAGACCTCCTGCAAGGTGCTCAGGTCGAACAACAGTGGCGGGCCTTCGCGCACGCGCTCGGTCTCGACCGACACCACCTGGGTGTTGTCCGCGACGCGAATCTGCAGCGCCGCCTGCTGGGCGACCGGCTGTTGCAGGCAACGACCGGCGTCGTCGGTGCAGCCGTCGGGCGCAACCCACTGCGCGGAGAAAGCCTGACCCTCTGTGGACAGAGACACGTCGATGGCCCAGAACGGCGCCGACTTGAAAGCCGTGATTTCGCGGTCGCGATCAACGACCAGCTTCAGGGTCGGGGTCTGGACACGTCCGACCGACAGCACGCCGTCGTAGCCCGCCTGCCGCCCGAGCAGCGTGAAAAGACGGCTGAGGTTCATGCCCACGAGCCAGTCTGCCCGCGAACGCGCCAGCGCCGAGTAATACATCGGCAGCGTATCGGACGACGGTCGCAGCTTGCCGAGCGCGGTGCGGATCGACGCATCGTTGAGCGCCGACAGCCACAAGCGCTCGATGGGACCACGGTAGCCGCACAGGTCGATGATCTCGCGGGCGATCAGCTCGCCCTCGCGGTCGGCATCGGTGGCGATGACGAGATGGGTCGCCTTCGCCAGAAGCGCCTTGACGACCTTGAATTGCGTGGCGGTCTTGGGTTTGACCTCGACCCGCCACTGCTGGGGAATGATGGGCAACTGCTCCAGTGACCAGCGCTTGAGCGCCGCGTCATAGACTTCGGGTGCTGCCGCTTCTACGAGATGGCCGATGCACCAGGTAATCGTGACGCCGGAGCCGCTGAGGCAGCCTTCACCGCGCTGCGTCGCGCCGAGAATCCGGCCAATATCCTTGCCCTGGGAGGGCTTCTCGCACAAGAACAGCCGCATGTCCGTCCATCCGATTTCCGTGGTTCATTGAGTTGCTGGAATCGAGGATGCCGAGCACCGCCAAGGGCAGCAGCAAACAAGTCGCGAGCGGTGGCGACCTCTTTCACGGGATGGAATGGCTGGGGTGGAGATGGCGTGCAGCCGGGGGGTGCGGGCCGGGAGCCGCGATTTTCGGGAGCGCGTGGAAGCCGGTGGACGTTGATGGAGCTATCCCCTGGGGATAGCTCGCGGGTGCATGGAGCGGCGAACAGTGGCCGGCTCATACCGGGTCACTTCCTACGCCGCGGCTCTTTTGGCGCAGCCGGTTCCTGGGCGGCCTGGGACTTTGCCTCCGCATCCTGCGGCTTCGGGCTGAGGGTCACGGACTCGATGCGAAACGGCAGGATGCCGACGCTGCGCGCGTTGATCTGCCAGGTTTCGCGCGGCTGATCCTCATTGTCCGTCCAGGGTTCGCGCTCCATGCGTCCGACGACCAGCACGCGCATGCCTTTCTGGTACAGATCCTTCCAGTGTGCGACGTCACGGTGCCAGATTTCCACCGGTGCCCAGAAACCGCCGCGATCCTCGAAGTCGCCGCCTTTGGTGGGAACGGGGTTGTCGAAGTACACGTTCAGCCGCAGCAAGCGCCGCGGCTCGTCGTTGCCGTTGGGGAACTCCCGGTACTCGGGCGGTGAGCCAATGTTGCCTTCACCCCAAAAATGCGTGCTCATGTTGCAATCTCCATGGTGGTTGAAATACCCGTGCCGCGTCGGCGTCGGGCGCGTACTGGGGTGTCCGATGCCATCACCGATCACGCACTCCAGGTGGGATGGACTTGAGCCGTCGCAGGTAGGCGTCCTCCGCCTTGGCGGCCTTGCTGGCGCACTCCTGGGCCTGCCTGCCCAAGGTGTGCAACAGGCTGATCTGCATGTTCAGCGTGATGCGTTGAAGCTCGATCGCGTGCAGCTCGGCCAGCAGGTTGACCGGCGTGCCGGTGCTCGCCATCAATTCCTGCCACAGGGCTACGCCCATGGCTGAGCGGTCGTGCTTGCGCCAGCGCAAAAACGCCGTGCCTGCGCCCGTGGTCTGCTGGGCCAACTCCACGGGCAGTAGGTGGAAGGGATGCCCGACTGCCTGTTGCAGCACCTGCCGCTGCGTCAAGCCAATCAACTCGTCGCGCATGGCGAAGCACTGGCTGGCCCAGGCCTCAAGATCCCCCTTACCCTTAAAAGGCTTTAAAAGGCCTTTTAGAGAGGCAGCGTGTTCCAGCTTCATGAAGGCAGCCTGTTGCAGGCCCTGGAAGTAGCGGGGTTCGCGGTTCGGATCGCTCATGCCTGCTCGTCCTCGACCTCGCCGGCGCTGATTTCGGGTGCTGCGTCAGTGGCGGGCTCGTCGGTGGCGGCCTCGTCGGTGGGGGCAGGCGCTGCAGCAGGACTCTCAGCACGCTGTTGCAGGCCACGGCGCACAATGGGCGGCGCGAACTTCGAGCGGCGCGTGCCTTCCAGCACGTCCTGCGGCAGTTCGCCGAATTTCTCCAACGCCGCCCGTGCTGCGGCGTTCTTCGACACGAAGTCGTCGCGCGTGCAGCCCGAATAGCGGTATTGCTGGGCCAGCGAGAATAGGCTGCGCAGTGCATGGGCACCCTCGTTAAGCCAGCGCTCCAAGGTGCTGCGGTCGATGAGCGCCGTGTGGTGGGCGAGGATCAGTTTGCGGGCGATGTCGTCGTAGTCGGCCAGCAGATAGACGGCGGCAAAGCCGAGCTGCGCATTGACGAACAGCGGCAACTTGACCGGTTGCACGTTGAGGTTCTCGCCCAGGCTGAGTGCCGACGGCACGCTCGCCAGCGCCTGATCCACCTGCTCGCGCAGCGATTGCAGCGTGGTCTTGGTCTGGTCGAGCTTGACCTCGATGCGCAGCATCCACCAATCCGAGTACGGGTCGTCCTGCTCCGAACCACGCCGCATCTTGTTCATTTGGGCGATGTAGCCGTTCAGGCCGACGATGCCCGGTCGCCCCTCGGCGGCGGCACGGCCATGCCAGATGCGCGAGGCGTGGTGCGTGTGAAGCGTCAGCGACATCGCGCTGCGCAGGGAGCCGAGATTCAGTTGCAGAGGTTCATTGGTTGCCATGGTGTCCGCTCGTTGTGGGAAAAGGAGCGGTCAGCTTCGGCAGGAAGCGGAAGGCAGTCAGTCAACAATCCGAAACCTGCCAGACCCCGGTTCAGGGCGTGGTGGCCGCATGCGGCGCGAGCTATCCCCTGGGGATAGCTCCATGGAGCGCCAACGAACGCTGCAGGTCGGGATCAGGGTGGGCAACGCCGGTGCTGCGGCAGATGTTCGAGGCCAGGTCTGCGACTGCGCGACATCCTTCCCAACAGTGGAACTATCCCCAGGGGATAGCTCTACTGGCATCCATGGGCGTCCACTTCACCGCCTTGTCGGTCGGCTCACTTGCTGGCGAGCAGATCTCGTAGTCGCTCGATGTGCTGCCTGGCGACTTCTGGTGGCACCGGCTTACCCTGCGTTTGGGGTGGTGGTGCGGGTGGTGGCCGTTCGTTTGGCTGAGTGGGTGCCGGTGGCGGGTCTTTCTTGGCCCAGGCATTGAACTCACCGTGGATGGCCCGCTGGATGATGCCGAACAGATACCCTGCGGGATTGCGGATGCCGTGGTTGCTACAACGCGCGGCCCATTCGTCCAGCACGTCCTGCCTCAGCGAGGGATCAACCTGCTGCAATGCCACCTTGGCACCCGCCTGCTGTTCCGCCTTCAGTTGCGCAAAGCGCTTGGGCCATTGCAGATCGTCCAGCGCGCGCGCCTGCGCAGTAGTACGTATTTCATTAATACAACTACTACGTACTGTACGGGCCTGCTTCGGATTCCGAAGAGAGACGTCTGGCGCGGGTTTCGGCCCTGCTTCGGAATCCGTAGAGGGGCGTTCGCCATTCCGAAGAAGGCTCGGAGCCCCTTCTTCGGAATGGTGAATGGCGTCTTCCTGTGGATAACTATCGCTGGCCATGAGGTCCTGGTTGGCGAGACGTTCGGCCATCACCTGCAACCGTGACGGGAGGGTGCGTCCGGCCAGTAATGGGTCTTCACCGATTTCCTTGAGCGTGTGCAGGCCCACGATCTGCACGGCCTTGGCAGAATGGCCGAGCGCCTGGCTGACGAGTTGCAGGTAGTCCGGGTCGAGCTGCATGGCCTCGAACGGCGTCAGGGATTCGTCGTGCAGCACGTACAGATTGCCGAGGATGCGGCCGGTCTTGGGGTCACGCCGTCGCCGAACCAGGCTCAGCCAGCGGGTCAGGCGCATCAGTGTCAGCGCCCGTGCCACGGTTTCATGCGAGGCCTGGCCTGCGCAGGGCATGGACGCCAGCCAGGGTCGTAGCTGCTCGTAGGTGGGAAATGCGGTCACGCCATCGTCGTTGAGCATCAGCCGGAACACTTGCCAGGCGTTTCGTTCCAGCGGCGTCAAGCGGCGGTCGAGGAACAACTTGCGTGGCACCGTCTCGTGCCGGTTGCCACTGAACAGGAAAGCATCGCCAGATGTGGGCGTGGGCGACTGTGCAGGTGTAGACGCAGGTGCGCTGGGGGCGGGCTTGGGGGCAAGGTCTTTCAGCGCAGCATCGAACAGCTCTGTGAGTGCGATGGGGCCTTGGCGTCGGACTCGTGGTGCGGTGTCGTCCACGGCCATGACTCAAGCCAATCCCTGATCGACCCAGCCCTTGATCGAGGCCCAGACCACCGACAGAGGCAGCGACATGCCTTCGGCCAAGTCCATGGCAGCATCGAGGATGGAGGTTTCGTCTTCGAGATCGACGGTCCTGCTGTTGGTCACGGCCTTCCATTGCCGCCACAGCTCCGTGTCCTGCTCCTCGCCCAGCACGGGGTGCCGACCCTTGCGCTTGGGCAGACCGAGGATTTCACGGCGAAGCGCTACTTCCTGATGCGTCAAGCCATAGAACTTGCTGACCATCTCCGTGCTCGCGCCCAGCCTGAGCATGCGATCGACTGTGGCGATTTCCTTCTCCACGTCCTGCGCCTGCTGGAGCAGCCGCCGCAGCACTTCGCGGTTGACCGTCACTGAGCACCAGGAGACGTTGGCGTTGGCCAGCACGCTGATCAGCGCGGGATGCTTGAGGGCGTCCAGCTCTGCCTCGCCAAACCCCATCAGTTTGCAGCGGCGCAGTTGCCCATTGCGCAGGTCATAGAGGGCCTGGGCGATGACAGCCTGGTTGAGTGGGTGTGCTGTGGACATGCTGGCCTCCCTCGCTTAGGTTCCAGAGTCCGCAGCGCCGGCTTCGAGATCGAGCAGGCGGCGGGCCAGTCGCAGCAGGCGGAACAGCTTGACCAGCGCGGTGTCGCTCAATCTTCGGGTTACGTCGCCCTGGCCGTACAGCAGCGCCGGCAGGTCGATGACGACTTGCCCGTTGTCCAGACCGACGTCGGCGGGCTGCTGACCGGCCAGGCAAGCCAACAGCGTATGGACGGCACGGCCCTTTGGCGCCAGGCTTGAGGTATGGGCACGGCAGGCGAAGCCGATACCGTCTGGGCGGTCATCGATGCACTTGCCCAGGTCTGCCTCGACCGCAATCTCGCGGGCGAACTGCGCGACGTGGATGCGCAGGTGCTCGGGTGTGTCCAGGCCGGGGGCGATGTACCAGACATCCGAGATCGGATAGAGCCCGCCAGCCTGCACCGGGATGGACTGCAAGACGTTCGCCGAGAAGTCGCGCGGCAGTGCATCGCCCAACTGGTCGGCGACCATGCGCTGGATGGACTCAAGCCGTTCGGTTGTCGGCGCCGGGGAGACGATGTGCTCTTGAAGCAGGCTGCCATCCGTGTCGCTTTTGCCCGTTGATGGCGTTGCCGCAGGCTTCGCGGCGGGTGGCGCGGTATCGACAGGTGGGCGCGCGATGGCCTCTGGCTCTGGCAAGGCAGGCGGTGTCGAGGGCGGCGTCGGCTCGCTGACCAAGGCACGCTGGCGGCTCTCGGATTCGGTCATGTCCAGAGCGAGCACGTCGTAATCGACGTCCAGCAATTCGGCCATCTGGCCGATCAGTTCGTCCTGTACGCGCTGCGTAGAGAACTCGTCGGCCTGGACATCGAATTGCGACAGCACTTCCTGAAAGAACTCGTCGAAGTCCTGAACCAGTGAGCGGCCTTTGGCGTAATGCTCCCAGGTGCGCTCGCAGGCCTTGCGCATGACCGACAACCGCTCGACCTGGTGACGCCCCAGGCCGGCGTAGAGCACGGTCGGGATTGCGGGCAGCAGGTAGCGTACGGCGTCGGCCATCCGGCTGATGTGCGATTGCTGCACGGGGTATCCGTCGGCGGCCAGGCGGCGAGCCAGCTCGGACTGGCTCAGGGTGGAGCGGATTTCCAGTTCGTAGAACTCGCGCGCTTTCTCGACGCCCAAAGCGCGCTCGATGAAGGTGAGGCCACCGCGCAGTTCGTTTTCCGCAAGATGCCCGGTGAGCGCGACGATCTCACCACGCTCGGGCCACGGGCGGAACAGGCATGAGACCCGAAAAAAGCGTTCGTCCTTGGTCTCCGACCAGAGTTCGCGCAGGATTGCCAGTCGCGTGTTGCCGCCATTGCGGATGATGTAGTGATCGTCGCCGGGCCGCCGGGTGATGGCCGGAGCCGCGTCCAGGCCACGCTCGCGGATGGATGCCTTGATTTCCTCGTACACCGGATTGCGCTTCTTGCGCGGGTCGTGGTCGTAGGGGTGCAACTGGTCGAGCGTCACGACCATGGGCGTGTCGGCGATCGGGTCGCTCAAGGTCGTTGCTGACGGGCCGCTGCGCTCGAACCCGGACGCAAGCAGTTTGCCGGCCATCTGCTGGGAGGTGATCTCAGTCATGGCCGCCTCCCTGCGCTTGGGATCGGGTCTCGCGCTCGGCACGACGGATCTGCGCACGGGCGTTGAGGGCTGCCCGGTGATCGCTGGCCGTCGAACTGGTGTAGATCGCGGCGCAGCCTGCCTTGGTGAACTTGAGGTGACCGCCCGCCGTGCGCTTGACGTGCCAGCCTTCGCCGACGGCGAACTCGATCAGGGCGCGCAGCCGGCTGTGGCCTCGGGCCAGTTCATGTGCGTTGGCCATGGGGCCTCCTGGTATCAAGAGGCTGTGGCGGACGGCCGGACACTGCGGCAAATCGATCCTGCCACTGCGGGAGCAATTCGCCGGCAAGATCGCGCATGGTGGCGAGCGCGGCGGGAGCGACTCTGCCCACTGGCTGGCGGTACTCGACCCGATGCACCGGCAGACCGCGCGTCGCGGCACGCGGATAAGCCTCAATGGCCGGCACGTCGGTGGCCAGAACCCGAATGCCGGTGTGGCCCTGGAACAGATCGCGCAGCGCCTGCTGGATCAGACGGGCGTTGGCGGACACCGGATGGACGCGGTTGATGAGCAGGTGCAGCGGCGGCGGCTCGATACCCAGCTGCCGGTACGGCGCAATGTCCGCCAGCAACTGCATGGTGCCGCGCCGCAGTTCGCGGGCGGCGAGGATTTCCGGGGTCACTGGCGACAGCGCGAGGTCGGAGGCCAGCACCGCCATCTCCAGCAGCACCGAGCGCGCGCCCTGGGTGTCGATCAGCACCAGGTCGTAGAGGGGGTTCAGTATCGGCAGCAGGTGCCGCAGCCGCAGTCGCCCGTCTGGCGCGTGCAGCAGCAAAGTGTTCAGTTCGCCTCGGTGGTCGTTGGAGAGCACCAAGTCCAGGCCCGCGATGATCGTGCGGGACACAAGCTGGCCAAGGTCACGCTCGTTGAAGGCCAGCAATTCATAGATACCGCCCGGCGCACGATGGGCCAGCTCGTAGTAGGAGGACAAGGTGGGCTGCACATCAAGATCGAGCAACAGCACGCGCAGCCCGGCGTCCGCAGCGAGACCGCCCAGGTTTGCGGCCGTGGTGGTCTTGCCGACCCCGCCTTTGGTTGAAATGATGGATACGACCTGCATGGCGTTCTCCGTGTCAGGATGGAAAGTCCGCGGGAGAACGGGTCAGGCCCTGTTGTTGACGCGCTCGTCGATCCACTGATCGATTTCGATGGAGTCCCAGCCCACGGCGCGCACGCCCAGACGCAGCGCCTGCGGGAACTGGCGTTTCTTCATCAGGTTGTAGATGTGGGCGCGCTTGAAACCGGATTTCGCTTCGACTTCTTCCAGGCGCAGGATGCGGCGCTCGTTTGGCGGCAGTACAGGTGTTTGCGACATGGCGGTCACTCCTGAACGCTCAGTGGCGTTTGTTGGCGTGACCTCTATTCAATAGACACGGCAGCGAAAAGACATTGCAAATGCAATCTCCGCGACTGCACATACAAGCTGGCAAATCTCAGCGGGAGGCGCTACGCAACCGGCGCCTGGCGGTGGCGAACTTGCCGTTCAATGTCCGCTCCGCGATACCCATGGCGCCGCTGTGATGGGCGACCAGCGCGCTGACCACGGCCTCCTGCGTCTTGAAGCTGGAGTACGGCGTGCCCGATGGCGACTGGCCGAGCATCAGCTCTAACAGGCCGCCAACGATGTTCAGGTAGGTGGCCTCGGCCCGATCACTGATCGGACACTGCGCGCATGCCGAAATCACCGTGGACTGCTTGAGCAGCGCGTCATGCTTGTCCTGCAACTCGCGAAGCTGACGTTTGGTCTGTTCCAGGGCGGATTTCAAACCCTGGCGTTCGACCAGCATGGCTTGCCCTGTTTCTAGGGAGATGAAGGGATGGATGATGCGCTCGCTGCGGGAGAAGAGAAAGCCGGGCCGCTGCTCGGGGTAGTGCTGGCGCATCCAGCACTTCAGATCGACATGACGTACCGTCAGATCAGGCGATTCGATCAACGCGGTGTCGCGTGTCGTGATGCCATGCTGCCCGAAGGGCAGTTCCCCGTTGAGGATGCCGTCATAGATGCGGTCGGTGTACAGCCGCAGTTCGCCCAAACGCGGGCAGTCCAGCGACTGCGGCAGATCCATAGGCGACGAGACCGAAGCCAGGATCACCTGCTCGTATCGCAGCAGTCCGGCCCAGCGGATGGACGCTTCGAGCGGGCGGTAGAACACCTTTGATGTTGGTGCATCATTTTTGTTCTCGTGCATGCTCCGTCTCCTTCCAGGAGAAGAACTACAGGGCCGACTGCTTTTGCAGCCGTCCTCATGGTCGGCCTGTTGTCCGCGCAAGACGCGAGTGATGACGCCCGCTTTTGATGACTTCTGATCAGTTCGCGCAACGAGTAGGCGTTGTGTGCTCGATGTGCAAAAATCCATCGGGCACAAGAAAACCGAGCGTCTGTCGCTGCTCGACAGTGACGCTTGCGCTATCAGGATCGTGAGAAGTGGCTGCTCTCGCAAAACCGTATCGGTATGGTCTGATGCGCCAGCGGTTTCAAAAAGCGGCGAACGCTCGGAATCTATTGATCGGGGCTTGAGATTGGCAACGAAAATCCGCTGGTGTCATATCCGATCGAGATACTGATATAGCGAGATAGCATTACCGAGAAGTCGCCTATGGTGACTGCCGAGCGCTGATCCGACGCTAAACGCTGCCTGCCAAAACGTGGAAATTGCGAGTTGGCCGCGCAGAAGACGGATGGGCGGCCATGCGAAGCGATCGACGTTCCCTCCTTTGACCTTGACCGGACGGTGCTGCCGCCCGGCCTCAGCTCAACGGGCGACGGGATCTTCGGGCATATCAACCAACATTGCCGTTTTTACCAGGCGCTCTACAGTCTGCCTGGCCAGCACCGGAGACGCCTCCGATTGCTCTGCAAGCTCATCGGTTTCTATGGCATGTGCGGCGACCAGTCGAGCTGCAAGATGCAGGTTGGTCGGATCGACGGCCTCGATGACTGGACACTTGCCCAGGGCATCGTATGGCCGCAGCAGTGCGTGATAGATGTGCCAGGTGTCGATACCGCGCGGCACCAGCTTCAGGACAGCCTGAATCAGCTTGCGCTTGATGGGGTCGAGTTGCCAGTCCGGGACGCGCTGCCCACGGTGACCCAGATGGATCGACAGGAGATTGCCGGCCTGAATCTCGTAAGTGATCCAGCGGCGGGACTTGCCAACCAGCTTGGCGTAATCGGCCACCGACAGGTTGTGGGATGCCTCGAATATCTCCAGCAATTGCAAGCGCTCGCGCTGCACCTCTGACAGCGTGGGTCGCGCGTACTCGGGCAGATGCACCGCCGAAAGTCGATAGACGGAAGCTGGAACCGCTGGTGCATCGGGTGCAGGCGCAACGATCAACTGAGGGGCGTTTGGATTCAGGGCGGGCGGCTGCGCTGCCGCCTGTCCGGCGATTGTGGGCAGGCCCTGCAACGTGATGGTCAAGTGCGTGCTGGCAACTTCGACCTGATTCTGCTCGAACAAGTCCAGCCGGTCGGCCCAGTCCTGCATCATGACGCGGCGTTGCTCGACGTACTCGGCGTGGTTGTAGGTCGCGCTGATCCGATCCGGATCGGCATGCGAAAGTTGGGCGTCTACCCACTTGGGCGGATACCCCAATTCATTGAGCGCAGTCGAGATGGTGGCGCGAACGCCATGCCCAGTGAGTTGGTCTTCATAGCCCATACGCTTGAGCGCGCCATTGAGCGTGTTCTCGCTCAGAGGGTTTTTCAGGCACCAATCACCGGGGATGAGATACACCTGTGCTGGCTTCAGATTTCCCAGCAAATGACGAACGACCTCTTGTGCCTGCAACGACAGTGGCACGATGTATGGCGGGATGTCGGCGAAACGCTGGCGCTTCTTCTTGGTGAGCTGCTTGCGTTGCTTGAGCCTGACAACCGGGATGATCCACAGACCGCGCTCCAGATCAAACTGATCGGGCGTGGCGTAGCGCAATTCACCGGTGCGCACGCCCGTGAGCAGCAGCAGACGTAGACCCAGTTGCGTATTCAGGCGACCGCTGTACTTGCGCAACGTCTGCAGCATTGCCGGCAGCTCGGGCATGCGCAAAAAGGGATTGTTCTCCACCGGGGGCAGCGGCATCGCCACCACGTCCAAATCCTTGGCCGGGTTGTCGCCCATGTTGGGCACCACCACCGAGGCGTAGGTGAATAGCTGGCTGAACCAGGTGCGCAGCTTCTCGGCCACCGACAGCGAGCCACGCTTTTCCACTCTGCCGATGATGTCCAGCAGGTGGGCGCGGGTGACGTCGTAGATGGTCAGGTGGCGCAATACGGGAAACACGTCCTTGGCGAAGACGCGCCCGATCTGCTTGGGCGTACTTTGGCGGCCCTCATTTTCCAGAGAGAGGCTGCGGTGGGCCAGCCATTTGTCGTAGATGGCCTGGAAGGTGTGCTCGCTCGCCAGGACGATGGCGTGGCGCTTGCGCTTGCGCTCCGAATGCGGGTTGATGCCCTTGGCCAGCATGGCCCGGGCCTCGTCGCGCAGATTGCGAGCGTCTTTCAGGGAAAGCGCGGGATAGCCACCGAAGGACATGCGCTCGCGCTTGCCGCCCCAAGTGAAGCGGAAGTGCCAGGCCTTGAAGCCGGTGGCGGAGATGTAGAAGTAGAGACCGTCGAAATCGACAAGCGAATACGCCTTGCCGGTCACCTTGGCCTGTCGAACCTGGAGGTCTGAAAGCATGAGTCCAACTCCTGCGAAGCGAGTTGGATGCCATGTTCCCGACGGAACCCCGGCTCCTCCAGCAACAATACGGTTTTGGGGACCTCCGTATTGCCAGTGTACCGCTCAACGTACCAGTTAGAACCGGCTGGGAGTGGATTTCGCTGGATGTCAGTGGATTGAGATCAGGTAAAAATCTCAATCCTGACAATGACTTACGACGTTCCCTGGCGTTCGGTGGAAGTCCCTGGAAAGTCGAAGTGGAGCGGGCGAAGGGAATCGAACCCTCGTCATGAGCTTGGGAAGCATTGAGGCGCACTGTCCACGGCTGTCTGAGTTCATGCACAATTGTGCGTCGAGGCCTTCTATTCCGGGGTCTCTGGATAGGTGGTTCGTCCTAGGTTGTCCCAGGAGGAACCACCTTGCCCCGTGCAAACGGCCCCCAGAAACGGCCCCCAATTAAGGACAGCCCCGTGCTCACCGAGAGACAGATCCGCGCACTCAAGCCAGCCGAGAAGGAATACACCGTCAGCGACGGGCGCAGCGCGCGGGGTGAGGGTGTCTTGATGCTTCGGGTGCGGCCCAATGGTACGAAGGAGTTCTACTTCCAGCGCCGGAAGAATGGGCGGAAGCTGAAGACCAAGCTGGGCACCTGGCCGGCGATGGCGCTCACGGAAGCGCGGGACCGGTGCCGCGAGGAGAAGGAGATCCAGGTTGAGGCTGGCACCTTCAAGGAGTTGATGGCCGCCTATGTCGCCAAGCTGAAGCAGGAAGGGGCGGCGAGTGCCGAGCACGTCGAGTGGTCCTTCAAACACTACGTTTCCGAGCCGTTCCCAACCCTGGTGGAGCGCCCAGCGGTGTTGATCGGGCCGGCCGATATCCGTGACATCCTGGCCAAGATGATTGCCGGCGGCGTCACGACGATGACGAACCGGGTGCGCTCTCGCCTTCATTCGGCGTTCCAGAGTGCCCTGCAGCAGGACTACAACCCCCGCACCTATCTGGAGCAGGAAAGTCGCTTCGGCCTGACCAGCAATCCGGTGACTAGCATCCCTGTACAGGAAGACTGGGAGCAGCCCGGGGATCGGGCACTCACGGAGAAGGAGTTGCAAGCGCTCTGGCATCTGTTGCCGGAGAAGCTTTCCCTCACGACCTCCGAGTTGCTCAAGTTCTTGATCGCCAGCGGTGGTCAACGACCGGAGCAACTGCTCCGGTCTGATCGGACGATGTATCAGCGGGACCATGTGATGATCCGCAACGGGAAGGGCGGTGAAGGTGAGCGGGCGATGCATGTGGTGCCCTACAACAAGCTGATGCGGGCGAGCTTGAAGGAAATGGACTGCATCAGCGAGAAGAGCGCGTATCCGTTCCAGGGCAAGGAGGAGGGGAAATCACTGAACCCCCAGTCTCTGTCCAGGGCGGTGACGAAGCTATACGGTAGGCATCACAAGTCGTTCAACGGCCCGTTCACGCTTCGGGACATCCGTCGGACATGTAAGACGCTGATGGCGAAAGCCGGGCTCACCAAGGAGCTGCGGGATAGGATCCAGGGCCACTCCTTCAACGATGTGTCATCCAAGCACTACGACCGCTACGACTACTTCCAGGAGAAGAAGCGCGGGCTCGATCGCTGGGCCGCCTGGCTCGAAAAGAACGTCATCGACACCAAGAAGTAGGGCCGCTCACGCGGCCCTTGTTGGCGTCCATCCCATCGGGTTTTCCAGCCAGCGGTTGATCTCGGATTGCCTCCAGCCTACTCGCCCGGGCGTGATCTGTACCGGACTGGGGAAGCGCTTGGCCTTCACCTCCCGCCAGAGTGTCGAGCGCGCTAGGCTGGTGGCTTCCAGCACCTCGGCTTCCCGCATGAATCTGTCCAGTTCACCCATCTTCACCACCTAGCCACTCTGTCCGCGTCTGCCACTGTCGGCGCATTTCCGCTATCAACTGCTCGACGGTGCTTTTCCCCCGCCGCTTGAGGGTTTCTCTCAGCTCGGCGACTTTCTCCGGCGTGGTGATGCCACGCCGGATCCAGAACCGGGCCTCGCATGCCAGCATGTGCTGGCGGTTGGCCTGGTCAGACAATGATCACCTCCTTGCGATCTGCCCTGGCCAGCATCGCCACTGCGTTGCGGACTGCGCGCCAGTCGCTCGGCGTGCTGCTGGTGTGGATGACTGGCCGCTCTGCCTTGGTGAAGCGCAGGTGTCCGCCGCTGGTCTTGGCGATCGTCCAGCCGAATTCCTTGGCGTAGAGGAACAACGGCCAGAGACGTTTGCCGCAGCAGCGCTCGCCCGTGATGAGGATGATGCGTGTCACGCTGTCACCTCCAGCGGCAGGCCACGCCGCGACAACGCCGCCATGCAGGCGGGGTTGATCCATAGGCACTCTGTGCGGGTATCGCTGCCTCGGCCAGCGCTGATGCGAGCCGATGTGCTGTTCATCGTCCAGCCCTCAAGGTGTGCCTGGTACAGCTCGCTCGGGTAGCCGCTGAGTACGACCATGCCCGTCAGTTGGTTGAGGATGGACAGCAGCTCTGCATGTTGGTCGTCGTCCAGTTCGTGCCGGTAGTAGCGGCCCTTCTGTGCGCCGCGCACACGGGTGTCGTGCATGTACGGCGGGTCGACGTAGTGCAGGGCCTGGGCCGTGTCATGGGCGAGCATGATGTCGATCGCCGGCCGGTTCTCGATCAGCACGCCGGCGAGGCGCTTACCGATCGCGCTGAGCTGATCCGGGTAGCGGGCCCACAGTTGCTGGGCGGTGCCGTACTGTCGGTAGCAGTCGATGCGGAACCCAGTGGTGCCCTTGCTGGCTCCTGCCGAGCCGAAGCCCATCTGCGCGCGGATCACTGTGCGGCGTGCTCGCTCTACCGGTTCATCGGTGAAGATCCAGGCCCGCTCGAACTCGTCGCGAGCATAGGGTGTGAGTACCAGCAGTTCGACCAGGGCTTCGCGCTGGGCGGCGCTCTGCAGCACACGGAACAGGTTGACGATATCGCCGTCGAGGTCGTTATAGACCTCGCCATGGCTACGGGGCTTCTGCATCAGCACGCCGGCCGCGCCGCCGAACGGTTCGATGTACGCCTGGTGGGGCGGGAAATGCTCAATGATCCACGGGGCCAGCCGAAACTTACCGCCGTGGTAGCGAATAACGGGTGCGGTGATAGTCATGGACGTTTCCCCCTTGAGTCTGCTTCCTTGGGAGCTGAGAAGGAGGAGGCCGGCTGCGAAGCAGCTTGCGCGCCGCTCTTCAACGTGAAGAACACAGTCAGGACAACCAGAATTGCCAGCGAGAAATTCAGCAGGCTGCGCGGGCTGTCCAGCATCTTCAGCAATTCGTGCATGCCGTTCACCTCAGCGACTTTCAGCGGGTTGTGAAACGCTCAGCGCCACCGCAACCGGGCGCACCCAGATCGGCGTATTGCTGAGCATGAAGGTTTCGCCGGCCTCGGCCAGCAGCAGGGTGGTACCCATCACGCCGGCGATGGCCTCGGCCGCGGCCGGCGGCTCCTTGCCGTGGAACCGCACGTACTGGTCGTGGGTGAAGAGGTCCAGCAGGGTGCCCGGGACACCAGCCAGTCGCTCGAAGTCTCGCAGGCCGGCTGGGTCCACGTCGATCCCGCCGAGGCAGACCCATTCGGCCTCGACGTTGCCGACCCGCGGACGCGCCCGGTTGAAACCGGCGGCACCGCCGCCCAGGCCGCAGCAGAAGTGGAAGTGGTAGAGGGTGCGCTTAAGCATGGGTGCTACCCCCGGACAGGTCGCCGGCGTTGCCGTACTTCTCGGCGCCGCATTCGCAGCGGTAGAACCCGCGCTTGGTGATGCGGCCGAAACGGCCACTCAGGTGGCTGGTGACGACGTTACGGACGAATGTCCAGCTGTGGCGCTTGCCAAGGGTGCAGGGCTTCATACGTCACCGCCTTGCACGACAGGGGCAGCCTGCAGCAGCAGGGCATGCATGTACTCAATCGCCTGGATGGCGTCTTCGTGGGAGCCGTTGAACACTTCGCGGGCCGTTTGTGCTGCACGGTTAACCGACGCCGGCCAATCTTCTGGCCGTTCGTCCGCCTCCCAGCCCAACCTGCTGCGACGCTCCATCAGATCCAGCGCCTTACGCGCCTTGGTGCTCAGCTCCGGGGTGATGCCGCAATCACCATCGGCCACGTAGTTGACGAACTCCAGCAGGGCGTCGCCGGCTGCCAGTTCATGGCCGCGTGCCCAGCTGACCACCTCTCCGCCGTCTACTTCCCTCGGGACGTCTTTGCCGGTGGCGCCGCGGATGACGATGGTGTCATAGCGTGGTGTGCTAGCCTTGGCGCTGCCGCCTTGGGGTTGATTCGCTTGCATGGTGTCTCTCCTTTGGGGTGGTCGGCGCCAGGGAGTTGCCGCTCCCTGGCGCCTCTTCTTTAGCGCCGCGCGGGGTGCTCGCGCAGTTCCTGACAGCTGATGCAGCACTCGCAGCCTGGGGCGGCCTGGCGGCGGGCCTCGGGTATCTGCTCGCCGCAGTCCTCGCACCAGAGGGCGCTGGGCGCCAGGCGGGTGTTCGTCCGCTGGGCCAGGGCGGCCTGGATCATGTTCTCGGCCCGTTCGTTGGCCTGGTCGATCACATCCACAGTCAGTCTCCCTATGCCGGCAGCGATGCGGCCCAGCGTTTGCGCAGGTCCTGCCAGATCGCATCGCCGTCCTCGAAGTACTCATGCACTTCCTGTTTCGGGGCGTAGTCCATACGCAGCACGGACAGGCACGCATCGAACAGATCTGGGTCGAGGCGGCGTAGCTCGGTGAGGTCGAAGCGGTGGGCTTGGCCGTTGTACAGGCCGAGCAGGAACCGACCGATCACGCCGCTCTGGCCGCTGTCGCGCTGTGCGATCGGGAGCAGGCGTTTCAACGCTGTGATGCCGGCTACCTCGTTCTCCTGCTGCCTGGCCTGGAAGTCGTGGATCAACTGCAGATAGTCGTGGGGGAGGGGTTGCATGGTGTCTCTCCTATCGGTTTGTGGTCCCGGCGTTGCCGCGCCCGGGCGAGTTGGTCAGTGGGTAGCCGCAGCCAGGACGATCGGGGCGTAGTAGCCGGCGATGACCAGGACGACCAGGGTCAGGCCGGTGAGCGTCAGCGTGGCGAGCCATTCGCCGCGGTTGTGCTCGTAGAGCGGGGTTTCATCGTTCTGCATGGTGCTTCTCCTTGGGGTTGTTGCCCGGGCGTTGCCGCGCCCCGGCGGGGTTGTCAGACGAGCTGGAACAGCCAGCAACGGACGGTCTTCGGTTTGTCGAACGCGTCGACCTGGCGACCCGAGTTGATGGCCTTGTTGGATTCGATGAACTTCGGGGACTTGCTGGTCTTGAGCAGCCGCTTGAGCTCGCCCAGGTTGGGTACCTGCTGCCGCTTGTTCGCCGCCACCTCGATGAACTCGTTGAGGTTCACGGCGACGAACTCCTTCTTGCGGGAGTGGTTGAGGTTGCCGGGCAGTTCGTTCAGCGGCCCGTTGAGGAACTCGAAGAGGTCCCAGAACTCACGCACTACCGGATGGTCGGCGTTGATCGCCTGTTGACGCTCCAGGGCCATGCGGCTGACCTCGGCGTGAACCAGCTGGGCGCGCTCGCCGTCCAGCGGTACCACGAGCTGCAGGCAGTCCACCAGGCTGTGCAGTTGGGCGTGGTTCTTGGCGATCCGCACGGTACGGATGCCCGGTATGGACAGCAGCTCCTGCTCGTAGCCGGAGGTGCGCTCGTCCAACAGCGCCATGATCTTGGCCTCGGGCTGCAGGGCCTTCACCAGGAAGCCGCTGAGCTGCTCCACCGGCATGCGCTCGAGCAGCTCCGCCAGAAGCTTGGTCTCCGGGGTCTGGTGTTCGCGGGTCAGGTTGACGTGGCCCAGGCGCTGCAGGATCGGCTCGGAGGCGTTGACGGCGTTGTTCTGCGCGATCAGCAGGGCGCCGCGGAACGGTGGTTCGCGGGTGTCGTTGCCGTTGTTCTTCACGCCGGTGGAGCGGACGCTGCGGCCGTTGTAGGCGGTCTTGAGCTCGTCCCAGTCGAAGTGCTTCACCGGCGCGCCTTCCTTCTGCTCGCGCTCGGACTCGATCAGCACGACCGGCAGGTTGCCGACCTGGGCGAAGTTGCGCGCGCGGCTGGCGGGGGTGGCCTTGGACGGGTCGAAGCCTTCGTACTCGGTGCGGCCGGTCAGCTTCCAGCAGAGCTCCACCAGCGTGGTCTTGCCGGAGCCGGCCTCGCCGATCAGTTCCAGGAACAGATAGGACTTGTGAATCTGGCGGATCTGCTCGGCGTAGAGCGCACCGAGCCACCAGGCCAGCACGACCACCCCGCGCACGCCGAAGCACTTCCAGAACATCTCGAACCAGCCTTCGTTGTAGGCGGCGAGGTCCGGGTTGATGTGCAGCACCGGCGACTGGCTCTGGCTCTTGATGCTCAGGCGGTCGATGTCGAAGAAGTCTTCCTCGTTCAGCTTGTGGACCTTGCCGCCGGCGATTGCCAGATCGTTGAAGACGTAGACGCCGTGCTCGCGGGTGTAGCCGATCCAGTCGATGGTGTGCACGGACTTGAGGCGATCGAGCTGGGGCTCGAGCATGCGCTCCAGCTGCTGCGGAGTGCCGGTGAACATGGCGCCGTTGCAGACGTTCAGCAGGCGCTTGCGGAACTCGGCCGAGGCGGAAATCTGGGCTGAGGTGAAGGTCGCCTTGACGGTCGGCGCGTCCGGGCGCTCCACGCGGAAGTAGTACCAGGCCTCGTCGGTCTGCTCGTTGCGCATGAAATAGAGCGCCTGGAAGTAGCAGTTGCCGATGCGAACCACGGAACCGGCACGGCGTAGCGCCCTCTCGCGGCGCTGCTTGTCGTTGAGCAACTGGTCTTCCGCGTTCTCCGAACTCTCCAGCTCCTTGATGGCGCGGTCGTAGGCCTCGATGTCGAGCTTGAACCAGTACAGGCGCGAGCGGAACGAGAAATGAAACTCCTTGCGCTCGTTCCAGGAATACATGAGCAGTCCCTTTTCCTCGGCCGTCTCGGCCAGCAACAGGGAGCCTTCGTAGCGGGCCTCCTTGAGGTCCAGCTCGACGCGCTTGGTGCGTGCGTCGTCACCCTCGATGAACGCCCAGCGCTGGTGCAGGTCGTTCCAGTCGATTTTCCTGGCGCCGCGCTGAGGGATGACCGCGGCATCGCACTTGAAGCCCAGCTCGCGTGCTTCCTTCGCCCAGCGCCGGGCGTTGGCCTTGGCGACTGGCTCGTTGTCCAGCGCCCAGATCAGGCGCGGCATGTGCTTGTCTTCGTCCTGGCAGCGCTTCTTCAGCGCCTTGAGGGATTCGGCGGGGAAGGGCGCGCTGGACATCATCGATACGGCCGCGCGGCCGTTGTGCATCAGGGCGATGGCGTCGAATATGCCCTCGACGATCCACAGTTCGTCGACCTCGGTCGGGTCGAGCGTCGGTGGGCACCACCAGACACCCTTATAGCTCTCACCCTGCTTGAAGCGGGCCTTCTGCTTGCCGAAGCGCTCGGGCCGGTCGATCAGCCGTTCCCAGTAGCCGCCCTTTTCCAGGGGGAAGCGAACGGTGGCGCTGCCGATCTTGAGCCTGTTGTCCCAGTAGTTCTCCTGGGTGAACCATCCATCGATGAGTTCCAGGCGAAAACCCCGGGCGAACTCCAGGTAGGCGCGGGCAGTGGCGGTAGGGTTGTCGGGGGTAGCCGGCGCCTGGTCGCTCCAGTCGTTGAACAACTCCGGGTAGACGTCCTTGATGTGCACTCGATGGTCACAGGCCTCCGGGCGGCCGCAGATCAGCATCCAGGGCGAGTCGAAGAAGGTGTACAGCGTTCTCTGGCCGCACCTGTGCGCCGGGCATTTGCCCTTGCGCATGAAGTTGGTCCCTTTCATGTGCTTGAGGCCGTAGTCGGCTTCCAGCTTTGGCAGGACCTTTGCCCGTAGTTTTTCGTGCATCGTCATGAATCAGCGGCCTTACAGGTTGGCGGCGAGTGCGGCGCGGAGCGCGCCTATGGTGCGTTTCTGGCCGGCGAGGGCCGGGTAGTCGTCGAGAATCCGGCTGCTGCGCAGGCCTTCCGGCACCGTGCGGTAGCGGTCGTCGTACCAGTGCTGGACCAGGCCGCGGCGGAGTTCGGTGCGAAGGCTGGTGAGCAGGGCTTCTGCTACCGGCTTGGGCATGTCGAACTGGATCGAAACGGCGTCTGGCATGGCCTGTTCCTCGGTTTTCGGGTGCAACTTCCCCAAACCCACGGCAGTGGGGATGGGCGTCGGTTGGTCAGTGGGCGGCCGGAGCGGCCAGGAATCGGTGAGGCAAGAAGCGAGAGGGCAGCGGGGTCATCTGGCCGGTACGACGGTCCAGGACCATGCGCACGCTCTGGTCAGGCCCGGCGGCCATGTCGAAGGCGACCCAGGCCAACCCCTTGGGCAAGCGCTCGCTCATGGCCAGCAACGCCAGGCGCCCCGCCATGAAGGCCGGAACGTCGAGGGAGTTGACTAGGTAGCTGACGGTGCGCTCGAACAGCCCGTCGTCGTCCAGATGCTCGGCGGCGTGCTTTTCGATGAAGCGGCGCGCGGCCTGTTGCATGAAGGTGCGGTAGTCGTCGGCTTGCTGCTGGGTGAACGGGGTGACGTTCATGCGGTGGCCTCCAGAAGGTCGAGCTGGTTGTCGCCCTGTTGACGCATGGCCTCGCGGCGCAGCGCCGTGGGTGCCGGTGGCAGGTATACCGACGGATTAGGCATGCCGGACGGGCTCATTTCGTGGGTCATTTCGAACTCAGCGCGCACCGACCAACCGCAGGCCTCGTTGGTGCATTGCAGATAGGCGACCCGCAGGAAGATGTGCTTCCCATCGCTGGTGCGGATGCGCATCCTCGACGCACAGTGCGGGCAAACCAGCTTGTAGGTGCTCATTCGTGCTCTCCCGAGTCGCTTACGCGCTGGCCGTGCCGGGCTTTCCGATGCAGGGTGATCACGGCGCCCACTTCGGCGTGCCGTGCCGCGAGGTGTTTGCGGTGGGCGACGATGATTTCGGCGAGTTCGGCCTCGTCGATTTCTCCATCGCGCAGCGCCTCGGCGATGATGCGGTCGACCTCGCCGCGCTTGATGGCGGTGGCGACGCCACGGGCGTACAGATCGAGGTTGTCGAGTTGGGTTGGCTCGGGCATCTGCACGAACATGCCGCCATACAGGTGGGCGACGTACTCGGGGAAGTGGCTGGTGCCGGTTTCCTGCTCGAGCAAGCGCAACTGGTCGTCGCTGAGCGGCTTGCTGCCAGCGTTCTCGTAGGCGTGGTTGTCGAACTTCTTCAGGTCGAGGCCCAGGCGGGCAGCGGCGCATTCGCGACCGCCGGGGTAGGCGCCGATGATCGCGCTGACCACCTGGCGCCGCGTTTCTAGGAGCGGGCGTTTCATCTTCTGGTGTCTCTCAAAGCTGGTGGCCATTACTGTGCAATTACTCCGTCCTTGATCCCGAGCAACACGGCTGCGCGGTGGGCTTCGCCACGCAGGCACTTCTTTTGCCCGTTGAGAACGGCGTAGACGGTGCTTTCTCCTAGGCCGTTTCTTTCGGCCCATTCCCGGACTGAAAGGCCCAGTCGAGATATGTGTTTGCGGGCTGCCTCGCGGGCTTGCTCCGTCGGGTAGGCGTTCGGCATAGTGCAGATTCGTGCAATTTCGTGTGATGACAACCGAAGAATGATGCACGTTTCTGCATTGGTCAATAGCGGAGATGAATTTTTTTGCATCCTTCAAGAGAAGAGATCGGCGCTCGGCTACAGGCTGAGCGCAAGCGTATTGGGCTGAACCAAGATGAGTTTGCCCAGCGCGTCGGAGTGGCCAAGCGGACTATTGCCGGTTACGAAGGTGGTGGCGGGGATATTGGGGCTTCAGTTCTAGCTGTGGCTGCTGAGCTTGGAGTCGATGTTCTTTACGTTATAACTGGGCGTCGCCAGCCTGCAGAGCTTGAGTCACTCAGTCAGGAGGAACTTGATGTGCTGAGGTACATGAAGTCCATGGAGGAAGAAGACCGAATAGCGTACCTACGGGTGGGGCGAGGTATCTCAGAGTCAACTGAGTCGCGTCGTACAAGCAAATAGGACACCTCGCCAGCAGGGAAAAAAATCCCGGGTGACCTACCGTGGATTTCTGCTTCTGGCATGCGGACCTATGTGAAGAATGGGGTACTCCCGGGCTGCTATCACGGTGACATCGTGTCGCCGGGTGGCCTGTCAAAGGAGTAGACCAATGGATAACCCCATCGACCCCATCGTGCTTACTGCCCTGCTTATCTGCCTTAGCCAGATGAGCGAGCAGGACCAACTGGACCTGCTGCGGTTGGCGTGCGCTCTCAGGGGGCATTGATTGAATGGGCCTTCGGTCGCAGCCGAAGGCCCCACTGTGAAGAGAGGGACGTATGAGTTGGCTCAAGGGAACGGCCGCTGCGGCCGGGCTGATGGTTTCATGTGTTGCTGTGGCGGATTCGGCTGCCCAGGTTGAACTGATGGACAACCTGCACCAGAGGATGTTGGACGCGTTGCAGGCCTCGAGTGTTGACCAAGTGACCGAGGTGTTCGGCGATCTGGATCGGTACCGACCAGGTATCCGCAGGAGTGCCAGCGATGTTTGCCTTACAGCCTACGAGGCGCTGGGGTGGGTACTGTCCGATCTGGTTGTACAGGCGGATATGGACGAACCATTGCCTGAACTACAGGGACATAAGAAGGACTACGATCAGAAGCGCCTAGCCTGTGCCGCAGATGCCTGACTAGGACTAATAGATGGGTAGGCTTCGCAGCCTTGTTACTGTGTAAAGGACTGGTTATGACAAAGCTTGCAAGCGTTAGTTTGAATGAGCTTAATTTTGATCCTGATAACCCTCGGCTTCCAGTGGCTTTGCGAAATAAGCCTGATGAGGATGTAATAAAGTACTTGCTCCTAGAATGTAACTTGATAGAGCTAATGCTATCTATCGGGGAGCATGGATTCTTCTTAGGTGAGCCCCTGCTGGTCGTTCCTCGTGCAGGTGGTGGTTATACAGTTGTGGAAGGTAACCGGCGGCTTGGTGCCTTAAAACTTCTGGCAAGCAGTAGCCCTCCTCCAGTAATGGCTGGTCAAGTTAAGCAGGCTAGAGAATCTGCAAGGCAGAAGGTTAATGATATTCCGGTCTTGGAGTTTGATGATCGGGATAACATACTTAGTTATCTAGGGTATCGCCACATAACTGGCATCAAAGAGTGGGACTCCTTAGCTAAGGCTAGATATCTGAAGCAACTGCGAGAGCGTCATGCAGATAAAGGTCATGCGGATGCACATAAAGCTCTGGCTAAAGAGATTGGAAGTAAATCTTCACATGTTGCAAAACTCTTAACAGGGCTCAAGCTTTTGGAGCATGCTAGAGATACTGGTTTGCTGGTAAGTCTAAAGCTGGAAGAGGATGATATACCTTTCTCTTTGCTTACTACTGGTATTGGTTATCCTAATATTTGTGACTTTATTGGTATTAAAAGTGCGTCTGATGTTGATGCGGCTGGTTTGAAGGAAAAGGAGTTCGTAGAGTTTTTTGGGTGGGTTTTCGACAAAAGTCATGGGTCAAGTACAGTGTTAGGTGAATCGCGCAACTTTGATAAATTGTCGAGAGTTGTGGCGAATGATCACGCTCTGGAAGTGCTTAGACATGGCGAGCCTTTAGCACATGCTGACCTATATACGGAAGGGCCGCTAGAGGCGTTACGACACCTTCTAAGAGAGGCTGAGAGTAGTATAAAGAACGCTCAGTTTACGCTTAGTGCGGTGGAAGGGCTGGATCAGCCTGACTTAAATCAGGCTGAGCGGATTAAAAAGTCGGCTTCTGCTCTTTTTGCTTCTATCCAAGATGTGATGTCTGGAGAAGAGTGATGCTCAACCTGGATGCTCCACGAGATAGGGATGTTCACACTATTGCGGATTTTGCTGAGATACTATGTTTGGTAACGCAGGATCGAGTGTGCTCGAGAGAAACCATCTCTGACCAAATCAGAGATGTTGGTGGTAGCAAGATATCAGCCCAAGAGTTGGATGATTGTTTTAACCATATCGCGTGGCGAGTTGAAGCATTTGGAGGTAGTTATCCATTCTCTTTGGACATTGGAAGGAGGACTATTAGTGCACCTGAAACTCTACCAGAAGAGCATAAGTTGTATGTGTTGATATTGTTGTGTGCTAATCTCCCATTTTTTGATCGGCAGTATATAAATGGTTCGCTTACTGATGCCTTTGAAAGGGTTTCCCTTGTTACGTTGCGTTCAGTATTTCCAGTTGCAGCTAAAGTCAAGGCTTTTGGTAAGAACGAAACAGAATACAGGGGGGCTAAATGGGAGCGAATCAATCAGCTAGCTAAGGACATCGGGGCGGTTGGTCTTTGTAATGAAGAAACATTTCGCGCCAGAGACTCAGGTGATGGGGGTATCGACTTAGTTGCTTGGCTGTCTCTTGATGAGTATGAATGCCGAAATATTCCATCTGCATTAGCTCAGTGTGCATGCTCACGCTTAGAGTGGTCAAGAAAGCAGAGTGAGATATCTCATGGTCGGTTGAGGTATATACATGCCACACATCCTTGGATGCAGCTTATATTTATTCCGCATAGCTTTCGAGATAACAGGGGAACATGGGCTGTTGAGGGAGAGGTAGGGGATACGTTGATTTTTGATAGGTTGAGGATTGTTAAAAATATTAGTTTTGAGGATGACTGGAGGAATATTGATCCTCCAGAAATCCTAGCAAATTTTCTAGAAGAAAGACTCGATTTGGTCTAAGCCCAGATGTTTGGTAGTGCTGATGCCACCGCCTCGAACATAGGTGGTGGTACAGCGTTTCCTACAACCTTGTAGCGCTGTCGCAAAATGTTGTATTCAATATTTTTTTGACTGCTTTCTACGGTTTCAGGGAAGATCAGGTCTCCACCATGAGTAGTATAGCGAGGCATAAACCCTTGCAAGCGCGCCGCTTCCCTGAAGGAGAACCTTCTGGCAGGTTCATCTACTTCAAACTCCCACTTATCAGTATGGATTCTATGTAGCTTGGGGCTACTGGGATGCAGCGGCATGTGGCGCATGTGACTGACAATCGTCTTGCTGATTTCACACCAGTCTCTGCGCCGATTGCGGGACAGGTAATACCAGTGAAAGGGGTCCTCGCAGAACTCCCCTTCTGGCCACTCAGGTAGTCCTTCCAGAGCTTGAGCAATGTTGAAATATGGTTGCTCAGCGTTTGGGCCATGAGTAGGGGCCGGGAATTTGTATTCAGCATTCAAATCTTTGCGAATGCCTACGATTACTACACGCTTTCTTTCTTGTGCGACCCCGTACTCATGAGCATTGATCTGCTTCCAATATACGCTATAACCGTGTGCGCCGGCCTCCGCGAACTTTGTTAGTTGGTCTTCAAGTAGATGCCTGTAGGTGCTACGACGTAGACCAGAGACGTTCTCGGCAATGAAAGCTCTGGGCTGAATGATGCTTAAGGCGCGAGCGAACTCAAGGTACAGGGTATTGATTTTTCGGTTGGCCTCGCGAGCTCCTCCTTGGCTGAAGCCTTGGCAAGGGTAGCAACCCACAAGTAAATCGGCTGCCGGAAAGTCGGAAATGTCGCACACGTCACCTAGGCGATAGTCGGTTTCCGGAAAATTCGCCAAATACACGTCTCGGGCGTAGGGGAGGATGTCGTTTGCCATGATGACGTCGAAGCCCGCCGCGATGACTCCTGCGTCGGACCCTCCACATCCAGAAAAAAGTGAAACTGCTGTTGGCATGCATTACTCCCTATTGACGGTCGCGATTATACGGGGCAAACGAAGGGGGGAAAGGGGGGGAGGGAGACAAATTCTCACTCTGGCATTTTGCCATGACTAATGGGGCGCTGTTGGAGACCTTTTGGCGTAAAAAACACAGGAGGGGCCGTTCTGTGGTCTTTGATCATCTTGACAGTGGTTGCAGTCTCCCCCATTCCCGATCGACAGCCCGCTTTGCGCTGGCCTTGGTGCTGTACAGGTAGCGCAGGCGGCGCGGTTTGCTCTGGTCTCCCGCGGTGATGGTCTTCTCCGTCCCACTCTTCTCGTCGCGGTAGTAGGCGATGATGCCGGTGTAGTCCCCGCCGGTGTCGTCGGCCAGGTCGCTGACCAGGTCCTCGGGCAGCTTGCTTTCCAGCTCCAGGCTGGTGATGTAGCCGCCGTCGGCGCTGAGGCTGTGCTGCACTTTGCCGCCGTACCAGATGATCGCATCGATCTCCGTCTTCACGCCCTGCAGGGTGTAGGTCAGTTCCGGGATCAGGTCCGGCCGGCCCTTGGCGAGCACGTAGCTGAGCGTGGCGCTGCCACGCTGTAGGCGGTTCCACTCGGCGCGGGCGGCGCGCAGGGCGCTCTGGCGGTCGCTGTAGGTGTGGCGCAGGTCTTTCAGGTTGTCGCCCTTGGCGCCGGCGATTGCCTCCTGCTTCTTCGCGCTGTTCACGTCGTAGAAGTACGCACGCACGCCGTCGTAGCTGTCGCGGTCGGCCTGCAGGTAGCGGTGCTGGTCGCCATCCTGGCGGGTGAGGGTGATGTGCGGCAGCGCCAGGCCACTGGCGGTCTTGCCGCCACCGGCTGGCAGGCAGAGCAGGCAGCCGGCTTTCACGGTAGCCACCGCGTCGAAGTCCTCGCCCAGGCGGGTCAGCAGGTTGGCGTCGGACTCGTTGGCCTGGTCCAGCTGCAGGATCGGCAGGCCCGCCAGCGCCGGCGCGAGCACCGGCTTCAGATTGTTGCCGAGGGCGATGTCGGTGAGCACGTCACCCAGCGTCTTCGGGCTGCTCCAGCTGCGCTCGCGCTTGACCTTCAGGCCCTTGCGCAGGTCCGCCGAGCGGGCACGGATGCTGAGCACGTCCGGCGCGCCGCTGTGCTCGGTTTCGTCGACGGTGTAGGTGCCCTTGTCGACCAGTCCGCTGTCACTCCAGCCCAGCCAGAGGTGCAGCACGGCGCCGCGCGGGGGGATCGCGAGCAGCCCGTCATGATCGCTGAGTGTCACGCTCAACTGATCGGCCTCGAGGCCGCGATTGTCGGTCAGGTCCAGGGCGATCAGTCGTGGGCTGATGAGCTGGGCGATGTCGTTGCCGTCGACCGTGAGCCGGAACACCGGCACCGGGTAGCCGGCGTCGCGCTGCAGCTGCTCGACGGCGCTGGTCAGATAGCCCGTCACGCGGGCGAGGGCGGCATCGATCACAGGATGCGTCTCAGCAGGTTGCCAGCGGTACCGAGGACCGAGCCGAGCAGATCGGTGCGGCCGTCGTCGATACGCTTGAGCTCGAGGGAGAACTCGATCCGCCGCGGGGTGCCGTCGGCGAAGAAGAGGGTTCGCGTCTCGGTGACGCGCTCGATCACCCACAGGCCGTAGATGCGTCCGGTGCCCTCGACCATGGGCCAAGCCGACCCGGTGTCAGCCATCTGCCGCAGCACGTCCAGGCTCAACGCGCTGCCGGCCAGCTCCGGCAGCAGCACGCCGGGCAGCGTGATGGCGTCGTCGCCGCGGCCGACGAACTGGCGTGCCGGCTGTGCACCGATGCGGCTGCTGCTGGCGTGCCGCCACTCGGTCTGCCGCTGGAACTCTTGGTAGGCCAGCGTGTGCAGGCTGAAGACGAACATCCCGAGGGACAGCATCATGGTGGTTACTCCCGGTCCTGCAGGCGGGCGCGCAGGCGCGCCGCCTTGTTGCGTTCGCGCTCGTCCAGCAGTTGGCTGAGCGTGCGTTTCAGGTCTGCGGTGTCGCTGCCCGCGCCGGCCTGGATGGTGATGTAGTAGGTGTCGCCGCCGACGCTGATCGCCGCTGGCGCCGAGCTGACCGGAGGACGGTTGTCGATGGTGATGGCCTGCGCTGGGGCGCTGGCGCTGAGCACCAGGGCGCCGATGGCGCCGGCGCTCTTGCCCAGGGCGCCCAGCATGGCCAGCAGCGGCTGGTCGAACGTCGGCGGCGTGATCGCAGGGCGGGGGCCTCGGGCAAACTCCCCGTCGAGGCCGGCGACAGCCTGACGGCCCGCGCTGACCAGGCCTTGGCCGAGACGCGCAATTACGCCCAGCGGGCCGGTCTGACCGGCGCCGAGGCCCTGGGCCAGGCCGGCCATGGTGAACCCGCCCAGGTCGGCGAACACCCGCGACGGCGAATGGATGCCGAGCTTGTCCTTGAACCAGTCGATCGCGGCGCCGCCGATGTGCTGGACGGCGCGCTTGATCTGCCCTATACCGGCGAGCAGGCCGTTCACCAGGCCCTGGACGATCATGTTGCCAAAGTCGCTGAAGCGCGCCGGCAGGTCGATGCCCAGGTAGCCCAGGACGCCGGCGAAGGCGCGGTACATCAGGCCGAGTGGGTTGAAGTCGAGGAGGATGCGGATGATGCCGCCGATCCCGCCGTTCAGGCCCGCCTGGATCTCTTCCCACATCCCGAGCAGGTACGCCTTGACGGCGTCCCAGTTGCGATAGATCAGGTACGCGGCGCCGGCCAGCACCGCCACGACGGCGGCAATTGCCAGGACCACCGGGTTGGCGGCCAAGCCCCACAGCGCGATGCTCACGACGCGCAGGGCGGTCACCAGGGGGCCGATCAACAGGCCGGCCAGCATGCGGATCGGTGCGAACAGCAATTTCAGCAGGCCGATCAGCCCGGGCAGGCGAATGCCGATGGTGCTGAGCATGAAGCGGACCGCGATCATCGGGCCGAGGATGCCGGCGAGGGTGATGGCCAGGCTGCCGACGGTGGCCATCAGCGCCGAGAACGCGGCGACGGTGATGACGATGCCCTTGCTGACCTGCGGGTTGGCCTTCAGGAACTCGCCGACGTTGTGCAGCAGGTGGCTGAGGTCTGCGGCGAGCTCGCGCAGCCAAGGGCTGTTCTTGTCGAACAGCTCGACCGAAATGTTTTCCAGGGCAGCATGCAATATGGTCATATCGCCCTTGAGATTGTCCAGCTGGGTCGAGGCGACCCTCGCGGCCTCGCCCTCGGAGTTGTTCAAGCTTTCGCGCATGGTCTGGAACTGGCCGCCTTCGACGGCGCGCATCAGGGTGCCGAAGCTGGTCACCGCGTATTGCCCGGCGATGTCCTTGAAGATCGCGCCGCGCTGCACGTTGCCCATGCCGGCAGTCTTCTTGTTGATGTCCTTCAGGATGTCCAGCATGTCGCGCATGTTGCCGTTGGCGTCCTTGGTCTGGACGCCCAGCTTGGCCACCGCCTTGGACGTGCCCAGGCGGGTCAGGACCGAACGCATCGAGGTGCCGGCCATGCTGCCCTGGACGCCGGCGTTGCCGAGCAGGGCCGTGGCGGTGGTGACCGTCTCCAGGCTCTGGCCGTACTCGCGGCCGACGCCGGCGGAGTATTTCAGCGACTCACCGAGCATGCGGATGTCGACGTTGTTTCGGGTGAACGCCGCGGTCAGGACGTCGGCTACCTGGTCCATCTTCTCGGCCGGAATTCCCATCGCCGTCTGGATGTTCGAGGCGATGTCAGCAGTGTCGCCGAGATCCATGTCGCCTGCGGCGGCCAGGTTGAGCATGCCGGGCATGGCGCCGAGGATCTGCTTCGCGTTGTAGCCGGTGCGGCCCAGGAAGTACTGGCCCTGTGCGACTTCCTTGTCGGTGAACTTGCTGGACAGCGGCAGGGTGCGGGCTTGTTGCCGCAGCGCCTGCATCTGCGAATCGTCCTTGTGCTCGATGCGGGTCACCGCCTGGGTGGCCGACATCGTTGCGTCGAACTCGTAACCCACGCCGAGCATCTGCCGCAGCTTGTCGCCGGTGTACATGCCCGTCGCGCGCGCCGCCATGCCGGTGCCGGCCAGCGCGGCAGCGCTCTGGATGCCGCGGCTGTAGGTGTTTCGGGCGTGGGTCAGGCGCTCCTGCTGCTGGCTGAGGTTGCGCAAGCGCTGCGCCTGGCTGTTGATAGCGCCGTTGGCCGCCTGGATCTGCGCGCGCAGGTCGCGCTCATGCTGGCCGAGGTTGCGGGTGCTGATGCCGGCGTTGCTGAGGCGCGTGCGCAGTTGCTGCAAGGCTTGGCTCTGCTGCAGGTGTTGCTGCTTGAGGAAGCCGGCTTCACGGATGGCCCGGTTGTAGTCGCGGGTGAGCGCGCGGGTGGGGTTGCCGGCGGCGGCCATCTGCTGGGCCAGCGCTTTCACCCGTGCCTGTTGCGTGGCCAGCGCGGTGCTGACCTGCTCCAGGGCGCCGCGCTGGGTGCGGAAGGCGCGCACGTCGCTCTGCTGAGCGTTGAGCTGCTTCAGACGCTCGCGAGTTGCCTTGAGCGCCCGGGCCGTCGCGTCGCTGCCTTGCATGATGCGACGCAGGGGCGCGGTGGCTCTGTCGATCGCGCTGAGCAGCACGCGTAGCTGCAGGTCATTCGCCATCGGCGGAACTCCGTACCCGGGCGCGTTCGCGCCATTCCATTAGTTCGGTGAGCGAGAGCCGGTCCATATGGTCCGGCGCCCAGTGAAACGTCACGGCCAGGTCGGCCATGGCGTTTTCTACGCGATCAGGGAGGCTGCCGCCTTCGCCCGCTTCTGCAGCAAAAAACCGGCGATCACCTGGCCGCAGGCGAGCAGGTCGGCCGGGTCCATGCCGGCGGCCTCGGGCTCGGTGATGGTCGGCTGGCTGATGCGTGGCAGGATTTTCATGGTCGCAGCCACATCGAATTGCAGCAGGTCGAGCAGGTGCAGGCCGCGCAGTTCGCCAGAGGAGGGCTTGCGCAGGGTGAGCGATTCGATGGACTGGGCGCCGCGCTTGATCGGCTGGTCGAGGGTGACGACGTTGTCGGGAGCGCTCTGCAGGTCAGCGGGAGTCTGTTCGGTTTTCATGGGCGTCGGTATCCAAGGGGGAGAGAAACCGCCGGCCGGGCCGGCGGGAAGGGATTACAGGCCGATGGCCTTGCGCTGTGCCTCGAGCAGGTCCTTGCCGTTGACCTTCTCGACGAAGTTCAGCAGGTCGATCTCGATGACTTCCTCGCCGTTGACGACGAGCTTGTAGTAGCTGCAGGTGGTGGTGATCTTGTGCTCGGTGTCTTCGCCGGGCTGGGCGTCACCCATTTCGATGGTCTCGTGCCGGCCGCGAACGACGATTTCGACGGGCGTGACTTCGCCGGTATCGTCTTGCTGGAATGAGCCGGCGAAGCGCAGCATGACGCTGCTGGCACTGACTGCGCCGTACTGCTTGAGGGCTGTCAGATCCAGGCCGCCGAGGGTCCACTCGAACTGGATGCCGTCATCGTCGAAGCCTAGGTCGGCCTTGACCGGGCCGTTCATGCCGCCCCCGCGGAAGGCCTCCATCTTGCGGGCCAGCGGGGGCAGGGTGCAGGACTTCACGACGCCCTGGTAGCTACCGCCGTCGTTGAAGAGGTTCATGTTCTTGAGCTTGCGCGGCATGGCCATGGTAGGGCTCTCCGGGAATCAGGTGGGTCGGCTCCCCGTCCGGGGAGCGCTGGGTGTCAGGCGTTGACGCGGCTGGCGAAGTCGACGAGGTAGCTGTCGGTGATCTTCTGGAAGAAGGTCAGGTCCTCGAGCGGCGGCACCGGGGTGTAGTCGTAGGTGATGCGCAGCTTGCCGGCCTTGAGCGTGTCCTTGTCGTTCACGTTGGGGTCGTACCAGGCTTGGGCGTCGATGATCAGGCCGAGTCCCTTGAGCTCGCGGAACTTGGCGTTCACGCCCTCAAGGATGTCGCGCACCAGTGACGGATGCATGGGCTTGTCGACCGCCCACATGTGCGCCTCGGCGATGGTGTCGGCCAGCACTTGGGCGGTGCGGGTGTAGTTCTCGAAGGCGAACAGCGGATCATCGCTGCAGGTGCGCGAACCCCAGAAACGGAATCCGCCTTCCTGCACCAGGGTGGTGACCTCGTTCTCGTTGAGGTAGTTGGCGTCGGTGCTGGGGCTCTGCAGGTCCCAGAACACGTCGGCGCTGATGCCGGTCACGCCGTTGACGGCGACGTTCGACAGGGTCTTGTGCCAACCGACCTCCTGATCGATCCGGGCGCGCAAGCCCAGGGCCTGGGCAACAGCTGGCGCAGGCACGGTCTGGTTGACCACGGTGCTCCAAGTCAGGAAGTCCGGCCAGATCACCATGGCTTCGCGCGCGGCGAAGTTCTCGCGGTAGGCGGTGGCCTCTTCCTTGGTCTTGCTGCCGTTTGCGGAGACGTAGGCGAAGCCGCGCAACTGCTGGGCGATGGCGATGAGTGCGGTAGCGACCGGCTGGGTATCCAGGCCCGGCGCGCCGAGGATGCGCGGTACCACGCCCAAGCGGGCCTTGGCGGCAAGCAAGGCCTTCATGCCGGTGTACTTGCCATCGGCGCTGACGCCGCCGATGACCGCGCTGTTGGTCGCGGCTTCATCCTCGCCCGGCTTCACTCGCACCACAACGGTCGCGGCGTTGGCCTGGTCGGCGATCGCCTGCAGGCTGGCGGCCAGCGTACCGCTAGTGCCAGCCTTACCGATGGCGGCCTGAACGTTGGTGATGAGTACCGGCGTATCGAGCGGGAAGGCGGTGGCGTCGGCGTCGTCGGCGGTGGCTACCAGGCCGATGATCGCGGTGGCGATGGTGCGAATGGGGCGGGTCCCGTCGTTGATCTCTTGGACCCGGACACCGTGATGATATTGGTCAGCGGCCATTGGGTGTGCCTGTGCAGTGGTTGGATGACACTGCACAGGCTGCCGCGCGCGCGGTGGAACAGCGAGCGAGGCGCCTTGTGGCACGGTGCTCTACAAAATGTCAGGACGCCAGTTCGTCTGCCAGCCATTCCGGCGCTCTCGGCCGGTGTTCTGCGAGCGGAAACTCTCCAGCTTCCGGCCAGTCCCGGAGTGCGCGCCGGTAGGTCTGTAGTGCGCTGTATTTCTCGGCGTCGAGCGTGGGCACGTCCCCGGCCTCGCTCTCGTCGCGGTGCCGGGCAACCAGTGGGTCTGTTTCGCGTAACCGTGCGTCGCGCCAGATGCGCTCGAAGCTCTCCAGTTCGTCCCGCGTGGGTGCAGGTGGGTCCAGCAGGATCGGCCGACCGTCTTTGCCGGCGGCGATGCGCTTGCCGCGCGCCTGGGCCGCGAGCAGAGCGGCGTGCTCGTCTGCGGTGATCTCTACGGCATCGTCGGGGATGTCGGTGTTGATCGCTGTGTCGTAGAAAGCGACGGGATCTGCGCCGAAGAAGTGCGCCATGTTCTGTCCTCAATATCCGATTGCAACGTAGTTCACGGCGCCGGCCACCTCGCGCGGCGTCGAACCGCTGTTCAGTGAGCAGGCGATCGCCGTGGGCGTAATGCTTCCTGACCAGACGCTGAACCCGTACCAGCTCGAACTGGTCCCGCCGTATTGCAGCGACGGCACGACGGTCAATGGACCATTCGGGAACGCGATGGGTAGCGTGGCCCATCCGGTGCTTTCGCCGGTGCCGGGCGGAATGCTGACGCTGCCGAACTGCAGAATCAGGCCGCTCGGCAGCTTCTGATAGCCCGGCGACGAGCGCAGCGCGGGGAATGCCGGGGTGGCTTCGATAAGCCACATCGACGCCTGGTATTTCGTGAGGGAAATCGACGTGCCGTTGGGGATGATGTAGGTGGTAGCAGTCCCGGATGGGTCGGTTGCGCTGATGAAGCGGTCGGTTGTCGAGCGTTGCACCAGCGTTACGGTGAAGCCGCTCAGGTTGACCAAGCGCAGCGAGGCGCCTTGTGGGAGCGCCGAAAGCTGCGGCGTCGTCCACGTCGATTCTCGGTTATGTGCGCCGGCCACCACAGTCAGGCCGACGAGGGGGGCGTCGAGGATAGCATCGCCCGTCAGCACCGCTGCGCCGGCCATGCTACCGAGAGCGGCACGCACATATTCGGTCGTGGCGATCGACGAATCCCTATCGAACGCCGCCGGCGTCGGTGCGCTGGGGGAGCCCGTCAGGACGAGGTTATCGGCGAGCCGGACGTCGATCGTTACGTCGCTCGAGCCATCGAACTGAACGCTGCCGCTGGCCTGGCCACTCAGCGTGAGCTTGCGAGAGTTCGCGAGTTGCACGGCTTTCCCTGCGGGCTTCGTTCCGTCGATCAGCCCATCCACGAGGCTCTTCAGCGCAGCGGTCGGGCGTGACACGTGGCTGATCAGCCAAAGGCCTGGCTGGTACTTCGAGATAGTTGCGGTGACATTGTTCGGTATCGTGTACGAGATTGCGACGCCGGACGGGTCGTCCGCGCTGATGTAGTGATCCGCTGCGGTACGCTGGACCAGCGTGAGTGTCGAACCGCTGATGTTGACGATGTGGAACGACGCGCCAGTTGGAAGAACAGACAGGTTCGGCGTGGTCCATGTGAAATCGCGGTCATGCGAGCCCGCGACGAGGATCGAACCGATTACCGGTTCATCCAGCACCGTATTGCCGGTGTATGAGATTGCGCGCGCGGCGCTACCCAGGGCCATTCTGACGTACTCGGTCGTCGCAAGCTTCTGGTCGTGTGCGAACAGTGGTGGGGTGGGGGCTGTTGGTGCTCCGCTGAATGCCGGTGAGAAGAGCGGGGCGTAGCTCTTCAACTGGTCGAGTACATAGGCGCGCGTGGCAAGCACCACTGCAGGATCGATCTTCAACTCGACGTTGGCGGAGTTGCTGACGATCAGGTTCATGCGCACAACCTGTGTGCGTCCCGATCCCTGATTCAGCAACGGTTTGAAGCTGGGCGCGCAGTTTGCGACCGCGACAAGGTCGTTGTCGGCATCGTAGAGCCCGATTTCACGGATCCACCATCCGCCTACGTTCTCCGGGATGATCTGTTCGGCGATGATCACCGCCGCATTCTGCGGATCCACCTTCAACTGGTTGAGCGGCGCCCGGCGTCGCTCGTTGACCAGCGCGGTCTGGGTGGGGGAGGGAATCGGGTCGGTGCCGCCCGCGTCACCCACGCCCATCTGGGTAATCTTCCATGGGATGCCCAGCGCATCGGCGTTGGCCTGCTTGGCCGCGCCGATGTTGGTCAGGATGGCGAAGAACTGTGAATTCTGATCGATCATGGGTACACATCCAGGGTATCGATGGTGTGATCGCGACCGCCCCGGCCGATGGTGCCGGTGACTTCGATGTCGCGGGGGCTCGGGGGATAAACGTCGATTTCGTCGCCGTCGTAGACGGCTGCACCCAGGCGCACGCTGCCGGTGCTCTCAAGGCTGATGGCGAGGCCGACGAGGTGCCGGGTCAACGGCTTGGCGTCGTCGATCAGCCAGGTCAGTTCCTCGTACATCTCTTCGGTAATACCGGTTTCGAGTACGCCGACCAGCAGTTCGAAGGTTCCGGGGATGCCGGCCGGCGCCTGCTGCCACCACTCACGGACCTCGATCAGATACCCCAGTGGTTCAACTACGCGGCGCAAGGCGCCGATCGTGCCCTTGCGCGAATGGATGAAGAATGCCGAGCGGATGGCGCCGCGGCGTGCCGATTCAGGCCACGCGCTGCTCCAGCGGTCAACGGAAAACGCCCACGCGAGGTACGGCAGCAGATTCGCAGGGCAGGTATCAGGGTTGCAGAGCGTGCGCAGCGGGATCGGTACCCGCTGTATCTCCGCCAGCGCCTGGGCTGCCAGGCGTTCGAGCTCTGAGGCGTTGCGAGGTAGCAGTGGCACCGCGGTCATGGCTCGGTACCGATAGTGAGCGTGATGTTCGTGCAGTACGGCGCCTGGCTTGCAGTGGCGGCGATGTCTGCCCAGCCGGCGAGTTCGACTTTACGAACCCCTTCGACGTGCAGCGCGGCATGGATCGCCGACTCTGATACTTCCATCCCCAACCGCCGTCGTTGAAAGACATAGGCCTCGAGCTGCGCGCGGGCGGCGGCCTGGATCGGCTCGGCTTCGGGGCCGATGGTCGTAAGAAACAGCGATGCGCTGATGCTGTACTCGATGACTTCGGCGCTCTGGACGATCAGTCGGTCGGCGACAGGGCGGCGATCTTCGTCTGAGAGATAGCGCTCTACGACGGCCAGCAGCTCTGCTGGCGCGGTGCCGTTACCGATGGCCGACTGCACGGTGATCACTGCAACTGCGGGCGAGGGGCTGACGGCTGAGGCATCGCCGACGCGGCCGTCGGCGGCGCGGGCGTGGAAGATGTAGCTGTTACGCGGTCCCGCTGTGCTGAGGCCTTCCCAGGCCATCTGCGCGCGCTCGCGCAGGCTGTCGTCGGACTCCAGCAGTTCCGGCACGGGCGGTACCTTCGACGGATCTACGGGCTGGATGACCAAGCGTCTGACGTTGTAGTTCGCGGCGAGCTGGTCGAGGTCGGCGCCCTGGGCGCTGGCCAGCATGTTGGCGAGAGCCGCCTCGTTGACCCGCTGGCGCCAGAGCATTTCGCGGTACGCGTTTTCCTCGAGCAGCTTGGTCAGCGGCTCGGACTCCAGGGCGAGGCGGGCGGCGATTTCCACCTGCTGATCCTCCGGCCAGAGGCTGATGGCGTAGGCCTTGCGCTCGGCGAGTATCTGCTCGTAGTCCAGCTGCTCCACCGCGTGTGGTGGTGGCAACTGGCTGAGGTCGATGGCGACGAAGTTCGTTGTCATGCGCTGGCGCCCATCTGCAGGGGGATGCTCAGGTTGTGCGGCTCGTTGCTGTCCACCAGGGTGGCGTCAATCTCCATGAGCACCTGGCCGGCCAGGTTCTGGCCGGTGATCTGGACACGGCTCAGGCGGATGCGCGGCTCCCAGCGCATGAGGGCCATGGCGGTGGCGGCATAGACCTGCAGGCGGGTGGTGTCGTTGAACGGAGCATCGATCAGCTCCGGCAACTGGCTGCCGTATTCGCGCCGCATGACGCGGCTACCAATGCGAGTGGTGAGGATGTCGGCGATCGACTGGCGGATGTGTGCCAAGCGGTCGATGGCGCCGCCGGTGTGGGCGTTCATTGCGGTTTCCCCGTCGTAGCGCCGCCCGGCATGACGCCGCCGTGAGTATGACCGACCAGGCTGATGCCCTTGGCGATCACGTCGACGCTCACGGTGACCTTGCCGGTGACGGTTTGGTTGCCGGTCTGGATGTAGTCGCCCTGGTGGGTGATGTCGCCGACGATGTGGATGCCGCCGTCGCTGATGAGCTCGGTGGTACCGCCGGCGGGAAGAACTGCGCGCAGGTGGTGGGCGGCGCTGTCGTACTCGATCACCGCGCCGTCACGGTAGGTGGTGCGATGCAGGGCGTCGCGGTCGCCGTTGGGCGGGATCAGGTCACTGAACAAGCCGGTCAGGACCACGCCATTGGCGGTCTGCCCGGATGGGCTGAAGAGCAGTACCTGCTCGTTCAGGGTGGGGGCGTTCCATTCCCGGTCGGCGCCGGCCCGCGGCGATGCCCAGGGCAGCCAGCCGGTCAGCAGGTCACCGGTCAACACACGGACGCGCTGCGCGGCATGGTCCACCGCGGCGATGGTGCCGAGGCGGATCAGGTTCTCGATCATGCGGGAGAGGGCGGCGAAGTCGTTCATGCCGCCGATAGTGGGCGACGCGCGCGCGGGAGGCAGCCAGCGGCGTTTGTAGCGGCCACGCGTACATGCTCAGGCTGGAATGTGAGCGAGCAGCCCCTCACGGATCATCTCAAGGTCGGCTTCGGTGAAACCGAGTAGACGCCGCTGTGCATAACGGACCTCTGGGGCGCCACGCTCGGCGCGATCCTTCAGCCCGTACTGGTGGACTCGCGCGATCCGCGTGACCCGGCCGGCGAAGGAAACCGTAATCGCCTGGGCGTCGCCCTTGGCGCGCAGATAGCGCACCGTGCGCAGCTTCTGGAACATCTTGATCTTGCGCCGAATACGGCCTTGTTTGCCGCGCAGTTCGCGCTTCTTGCGTGGCTCGTAGGCGCTGCCGTCGGGGTTGCGCTGTGCCATTACGCGCTTCTGCTGGCTGCGCCGTAGATCGCGGGCGAGCGAACGCGCGAGGGCAGCACGAGGGCCTGGCTCGAGGGCGCGGAGAATCGGCCCTGCCCAGTCTTCCAGAGCCTCGAGGCTGTCAGCCATTGGCCGGACGCCTGATCTGCGGCGTCTCGAGCATGACGGCCTCGGTGGGCTTCGGCGGTGTCCACTCGGTCAGCAGCTCGCCGTTGGCGAGCATCTGCATCGGCCCATCGACCTCGATGGCCTCGGTGAGCTGGGGCTCTTCCGGGTGACTCACGTCGTAGCGGCCATCCTCGCGGCGCTTGACGACGACACGCTCGGTCAGCGGCAGAACGATACCGAGGTCGACCTTGCTGCGGTCGAGCATGTCGGCCTCGAAGGTGATGCCGTCCTGCACCTTGGTGAGGTTGGCCAGCAGATCCGACTGGTTCACCAGCAGCCAGCCGAGCAGCGGCAGAAACACGCTGTCGGGGTGCCCGGCGAAGTCGGTGAGGATCACCTGCAGGTCATACGCGTATTCGAAGGACAGGCTCTCGGCCGAGGTGCTGCGGACCCTGCCGTTGTCGATGAATATAACCAGGCGGTCGCCGTTGTTCCTGAGTTCCGGCACGGCGGCGAGCAGATGTGCCTTCAGGCTATCGGGCTTGTTCATGGGTAGCCCCTTGGGTGCGGATGATCATGTCGACCTTCGCTGCGCATTCGGCCCAGGCCAGGCCGATACGCTCAACTTCAGTCTGTAGGCCGCCGTTGTCCTTCGGTGCCGCTGACTCCAGGCTGCAGGGCGTCACGGTGGGACAGCCACTGATGGTAAGCGGCCGCTCCGGTGATAGCGGGGCGCTGTTGCAGCCGGCGAGCAACATCAGGCAGAGGCTGGTCAGCCCACTGGCGATAGGATTCATCGTCACGTTTCAGGTCCTCGATCAAGCGTTCGCGGATGGCCAGCGCCTGGCGCAGCTGCTGCCGCTGTTGGTCCAGGTCGGCCTGGGCCTGGCGCTCGCGGGTAAGGGCGGCCTCGAGGGCCGTGATGGTGCCGGCCTGGCGGGAAAGCTGGGCGTCGCTGGCTTTCCTCGCCAACTCGGCCTGGGCCAGGCGGGCCTGCGCCAGGTCGATGCGCTGCTGCTGTACCCACAGGAGCAAGCCGAGGGCACCGAGCAGGGCGGCGCTGTACAACACCTGGCGCAGAAGGCTCACGTGCTGGCCTCGGCGCAGTTGGCGTGTTGCTCGTAGGCTCGCGCGAGCTTGATGTCGTAGAGGTTCCGCTTGTAGTCGGGACCGTTGTAGAGGCGGGCGAAGTCGGCCCATTTACGAGCCTTCAGCGCCTTGTGTAGCGCCGGGTCGGTGTCGATGAAGCGGACGAACGCTTCGAACTGGGCCGACTCGCTACGCCCCATGGACTCGGCGAAGGCCTGCACGCTGACGTAGCCCAGGCGTTGCCAGTGGAAACCCATGATCTGGAAGGTGCCCCAACTGGCCGACTCCAGGGCGGCGGTATCGTCGATCTGGCGCGCGTTCGCCAGGCGCTGGTGCTCTGCGGTTCCACCGGCATAGCCGCCCGGGCGATGATTCACCAGCGCGGGGAACTGTGCGGCTAACTGGTCGGCGGTGACCTGATCGTGGGCGGCGAGACGGCGGTACATGATGTGGCGTTCGAACAGGATTGCCGGCTTGCCGTTGCCCAGGAACCCCTGGCCGTTCGACTCGACCTGGTTGACCGCATAGATCGTCGCCAGCGGCAGGCCGAGGCGAGCTCCAGCGGCGACGAGGTCGGCGTTCTGCAGCAGGTGCGAGCAGTCAGCGCCGCCGAGGGCGGCCAGGGTCTTCGGGCCGGCGATGCCATCGGCGACCAGGCCATGCGAGCGCTGGAAGGCGCGCACCGCATCCTCGGTGGCGGCGCCGAAGTGGCCGTCCTCGTAGAGGTTGGCGCCGGCCCAGGTGTTCAGTCGACGCTGAAGCTGGCGGACCTCTTGAGAACGATCACCATATCGAAGGGTCATGCGGATGGCCTCAGCAGGGCGGCGACGTTGCCGCGGGAACGGAAGATCAGCAGGCACAGCAGGGCGGCGACGATGGCGTGCCAGATACTGACCGGTGGGCGGTAGAGCAGGATTTCCAGGCCGCAGATGGCCATGGATGCGCCGAGCAGGCTGGCGAGCAACGAGACGCTGCGGCGGAAGCGGGCGCCGCAGCGCTGGTAGCAGACCAGGCGCAGCGCGGCGGCGATGTAGGCCAGGGCGGCGATCAATGGAACGGTAGTCATGAGCATGTCAGCGACCTCCTCGGATGCGGCGCCAGAGGTCGTCGAAGTCGACCTTGTCGACCCAGGCGACCGCCTTGAGGCTGAGAGGAATGACCACCAGGGCGCAGACGAAGGCAGAGAAGGCCAGGTTGGTCAGCCAGGGCACACGGGCGAGGGCGACATCGGCGAACAGGTAGCCGACGCAGGTCGGCAGGATCAGCGACAGCAGGCGCGACCAGGCCTTCAGGTCCTGCTTCGTGCCGGTGGCCAGCCAGGCGCCGAGCAGGGCGCCGAACAGCATGCCGCCGTCGACCGGAAGGGTTACGCCCAGGCCGAGGCCCATGATGGCGCCGGCCGTGGCGGTGGTGGTGAGGTCAGCCATGCGGGGTGGTTCCTTGCAAAGTGGTCAGTCCCATAGGTTCACCATCTGCCGTTCCGGGGCGGCTGTCGGAATGTCCGGCATGGTGACCTTGAGGCCTGGGGGGAGGGTGGGGCCGTGGTCGGCCAGGCCGCGGTTCGCCTCAAGGACCGCCTCGGTCACGCCGGCGGTGCGGCCGTAGTACCGCCAGCAGATGGCTTCGACGGTGTCGCTCTGGTTGGCGATCACGGTGGCCATTAGTTGCACTCCTGGTGCTTGAGCTGATCGGGATAAACGAACGGTCCGTCGTCCGAGACGAGCGCGCCTGGGGAGCGGCCGGTTTTTACCTCGCGGCACACGGCATAGCCGAGCGGGTGCATGATTTCCCGGTTGATGCGTTCCAGAAGCCCCAAACGGGAAATTTCGTTCCAGTCGATGATCTTTGGCTCGTTCATCAGATCAGCTCCACCGTCGTGCGGGGACGCTTGAGAAAGTCGCGGATCGCCCAGCGCTGGTCGCGGCGGTAGTCGTCGATGGTGGTTGCGATGTCCTGGGCCTTGTCGTTGCCGCTGGTGGTGGTGTCGTACCAGCGGTAGCGCTCGGCCACTTCGGCGGCGGTGGCAGACTGCACTGCGCGCAGATACAGCTGCACCAGTTCGGAGGTGTCCCGGACCTTGTCGGACGGCACTTCGGCGAGTTCGGCATAGCCGGCCGCGGTCTTCTCAAGGCGCCAGGTCCGCAGCTCGCGGTTGACGCTGATCACCGCGGCAATGACCGCGACTTCGAGGCGCGCCGGGTCGACGCTGGAGTCGATGCGCAGGTTCTCCCGCACATGCTCGAGCTCGATGGTGGGCCAGAAGGGATCGCTGTTGATGTGCCCGCTCGGGACCGGGCCGTTGGCGATGAATCCGCTCATGCTGCTGCTCGCTTGAGGTCGCCGGTGGTCGGGGCGTCACTGCTCAGGAAGGAGAGGACCTGGCAGATCGGCCCCGAGCCGGCGGTGCGCGGGGTACGCTCGGTCAACCGCCAGAGGCGGTCAGTTTCTTCTGGAGCCGTTCTGCGGCCTCCAAATCCTTCTTCCCGCCGCACTTGTCGTGCAGCTGGATCGCGCGCTTGAGCAGATCGATGCCGGCTTGCACCTGCCCGGGTTGACCGGGGCTCTCCACAGAAAGGCCTTCCAGGGTGGCATGGCCGGCGGCGAGGTAGAGTTTCGCGCGGGCTTCGTCGGGCATGTCGGCCTGGTCGGTGAGCAGGAGGGTGCGATGCAAGGTCGCAAGGTCGAAGCTGCCGCCGGTCTTCTGTGCCTTGAGCGCGGCCTCGGCGATCTCTTCGGCGATGACGCAGCCGGCGGTACGCGCGAAGCGGTCGGGCATGACCAGGTCGTGTGCGAGGACGTAGTCGGCGATGTCCAGGGCGCCGGCGTAATCGCCGGCATCGATGCGCCAGAGCATGACGGTGGTGATCACCTCGTCCTGGGCGCCCTTGCCGGCCTGCAGCACGCCGGAAATGTACGGCTGGTAGGCAGGCAGCAGCTCGACCTTGAGCGCTGCCTTGCCTTCGCCGGATTGGATGTTCTTCAGGCGGCTGCGATCCTGATACAGCTGGGCGAGCTGCAGCTCATAGGCGTTCGCGCCTTCCATGCCCTGGTGCGGGGCAGTGGCCGCCGCCTCTTGAGCGGCGGTCACGCGCAGGAAGTGCGCCTTGGCGGGACTGAAGGCCATGTCATCTACTCCGCGACTTCGATGTTCTCGACCAGGCAGCCGAGGCCGTAGTCCTCGACGACGTAGGCGTCGTTGCTGGACTCGTAGTTCTCGATGCGGTTCTTCTCCGGTACCTCCTTCAGGTAACGGCGGCGACCGCCGATCTGCCAGTAGAGCGACAGGTTCTTCAGGGTGGTGACCATGAGGCCCTTCTCGGGCACGTAGGGCACTTCCACCGGCGGCAGGCCGCCCATGCGCTTCTGCGCCAGGATGAGGTCGGTGGCGATCTTCTCGGTTGCCGGCTGGTCCTTGTTCACCATCGGGAAGTACTTGTCGTGGACCAGCTCGCGGCCGAGGATCACTACCAGGCCCGGGTCGCGGCGGTGCCAGGGATCGATCAGGCTGCTGACCACGTCGAACACCAGGGCGTCGAGGTTCTTGTAGTCGGCGTCGGCGCCGTTGCCGACTACCACCTTGCCGGCGGTCTTCCCTTCCTTCAGTACCCGTGCCGGAGCGTTGTTGCGGTACTGCTGGAACCAGCCAATGTTCACGTCCTGCAACAGCGGGTTGGCGGCGCGGTTGGTGGTAGCCGCGGCGCTGGTGCCGTTGAAGCCGATCATCAGGCGGTCGAGGGCCTGGCGCTTGAGGATCGCGTCGCGCAGCAGGGCCTGGAACTCCGGGAACTTGGCCCAGGCGTCGAGCATGGCGTAGGTGATGGCGGTGTCGAAATCGGTGTGCTTGCACTCGTAGCGCTGGTTGTCGAGCGCGGACACGTCGCGTGGCTTGCGTACACCGTCGCCAGTAGTATCGGTACGGCTGGCGATGGTGCCGCTGACGCCGATGCCGATCTTCTCGCCTTGCAGTTCGTCGACGCCGTAGACGTTGATCTGCTTCAGGAACTCGCTGGACTCCTGAATACGTTGCTCCAGCTTCTGCTGGACACTCGGCTCGACGGCGAAGGTCTGGACGGCGGAGTTCACGCCGTTGAGCTTGGCGAGCTGCGCCAGGTAGGCGTCGAACTGTTTGCGGGTTTCGTTGCGCATGGTGCTTTTCCTTTGGATACCGGGGCGGGGGACGGTTAGCAGTCGGTCAGGGCGACACTGCCGCCACCCGTGACCGGGGGCCGCTGCTGTTGGCTGTGGTCCCGGGTGCTATCGAGGGTGCTCTTGAGGTCCGCCAGTTCCTTGGTGACCTTGTCCAGCTGGTTGGCCAGTTGCTGGGTCTGCTTCTTCTGCTCGCCGAGTTGCTCACCCAGGTCGCGGCTGTGCTCGGCGATCGCTTCGACGGCCTCGCCGACCTGGCCGAACTCGGCTTGGGTGCGGGCTTCCTTGCCCTTGAGCAGTTCCTTGACCTTGGTGAACAGCGCTGCGCCGACCGAGGGCTTGTCCTCGTATTCCTCGAACTCGAGGGTGCCCTCTTCGGCAGCGCTGAACAGGGTGTCGGGATTGGTCTTGCGGCTGGCGAGGGTCCCGTTCTTGGCGCTGAAAGACAGCGCCTCGGTACCCAGGCTGGCGGGCGAGTCGGTAATGGCCAGGCCGACCAAGTAGGCCTTGCCGGTGTCGGCGAACTTGGGATCGATCTCGACCGAGGTGTAGACCTTCTGCCGCTGCTTGTTCAGTTCCAGCAGCGCCTGGTTGGGCTCCAGTTGGGCGAAGAGGGCCAGCTTCTTCTGCCCGTTGATGTCGATCTCTTCCGCCTTGCACGCCAGCACGTCGCCATAGGCGCCGAACTCACCAGCCGGCCAGGCCCACTTGATGTGCTCGCAGTTGATCCGCGCGCCGTAGGTGTTCGGGTCGTACTGCGCGGCCATCTGCTCGATCCAGTCGCGCTCGATGTTGCGGCCGTCCGTGGTCGCCCCTTCGACGGCGATGCGGAACCATTTGCTGCGGAATTTCTTCATGCCGGGAGTCCTCAATGCGGCTGATGCGGGGTGCATGGCAATGAGGGGCATGTTCGGGACGCGCGCGCGGCCCAGCAATCACGCGGGATTGTAGGGGGCGGAGCTACAAGGGGCGGCGCTACTGAGGTGCGAGGGTGGGCGGCAGCATCTGCGCCATGAACGCTGCCGTCGAAATTCCCATCCGTGACAACCGCCGCCAGGCCAAATTCCTGTACTGGATGGGGTGGCGTGTCTGCGACATCGCCGATCACCTGGGCGAGAAGGACAAGACCCTTCACTCATGGAAGGACCGCGACGGATGGGACCGGGCCGACAGCGTAGAACGGATCGGGGGGGCCCTGGAAGCCCGGTTGGTTCAGTTGATCCTGAAGGACGGCAAGACCGGCGGTGACTACAAGGAAATCGACCTGCTGCATCGGCAGCTTGAGCGCCAGGCGCGGATCCAGCGCTACCAGAGCGGTGGTACGGAAACCGACCTGAACCCCGAGCTTGCCAAGCGTAACGAAGGTCCCAAGCGCAAGCCGAAGCGCAACGACATCAACGAGGAACTGACCGAGAAACTGGTCGAGGCCTTCCTCGACGGTTGCTTCGACTACCAGAACGACTGGTACCGCGCGGGTAATCAGCGAACCCGCGTGATTCTCAAGTCGCGACAGATCGGCGCCACGTTCTACTTCGCCCGCGAGGCGCTGATCGACGCGCTGGAAACGGGGCGCAACCAGATATTCCTGTCGGCCAGCAAGGCCCAAGCGCACATCTTCAAGGCGTATATCCAGGCCTTTGCGCGCGATGCGGTAGGTGTCGAACTGAAGGGCGACCCGATCATCCTGCCGAACGGCGCGGAACTGCACTTCCTCGGTACCAACGCGCGGACTGCCCAGGGCTACCACGGTAACTTCTACTTCGACGAGTTCTTCTGGACGTTCAAGTTCAAGGAGCTGAACAAGGTCGCCAGCGGTATGGCGATGCAGAAGCGCTACCGCCGGACCTACTTCTCGACGCCCAGCTCGATGGCGCATGAGGCCTACACGTTCTGGACTGGCGAGCGCTTCAACAAGGGCAAGCCGGCCGCCGATCGCATCAAGATCGACGTAAGTCATGACGCCCTGCAGCAAGGGCGGCTGTGCGAGGACCGCATCTGGCGCCAGATCGTCACGATCCTCGATGCCGAGGCCCGTGGCTGCGACCTGTTCGACATCGACGAGTTGCGTCTCGAGTACGACGCCGAGGCTTTCCAGAACCTGCTGATGTGCCAGTTCGTCGACGACGGCGCGAGCATTTTCCCGCTGACCATGCTGCAGCCGTGCATGGTCGATAGCTGGGACCTGTGGTCGGAGGATTACAAGCCGTTCGCGCTGCGGCCGTTCGGTGATAGGCAGGTGTGGCTGGGCTATGACCCCGCCGAGACGGGCGACACCGCGGGTCTGGTGGTGGTGGCGCCTCCGGCGGTACCGGGCGGCAAGTTCCGCGTGCTGGAGCGCCATCAGTTCCGCGGCAAGGACTTCGCAGAGCAGGCCGAGTTCATCCGCAAGGTGACCCAGCGCTACTGGGTCACCTACATCGGCGTCGACACCACTGGCATGGGGTCTGGCGTCGCGCAGCTGGTGCGCCAGTTCTTCCCGGGGGTGCGCACCTTCAGCTACTCGCCCGAGGTGAAGACGCAGTTGGTCATGAAGGCCTGGTCGGTGATCAAGAACGGCCGCCTCGAATTCGACGCCGGCTGGACCGACCTGGCCCAGGCGCTGATGGCTATCCGCAAGACCATCACGGCCGGTGGGCGCCAGTTCACCTACACCGCCGGCCGCAACGACAACACCGGCCACGCCGATCTGGCCTGGGCGCTATTCCACGCATTGCAGAACGAGCCGCTCGAGGGGCAGACCCCCGCGAATACCGGGCGCATGGAGATTTTCGGATGAGCAAACGTCGCAGCCACCGCCGCCAGCAGCCAGTTACAGTCCAGTCCGCCCAGGAAGGCGAGTTCATCCCGCGCCAGGGCGGCCGTGCCGAGGCCTTCACCTTCGGTGACCCGATGCCGGTGCTCGACGGCCGGGGCATCCTCGACTATCTCGAGTGCTGGTCGAACGGGCGGTGGTACGAGCCGCCGCTGTCCATGGAGGGGCTGGCCAAAGCGGTGGGGTCGAGCGTTTACCTGCAGTCGGGCCTGAAGTTCAAGCGCAACATGCTGGCCAAGACGTTTATCCCACACCGCATGCTCAGCCGGGCGACGTTCGAGCAGTTCTCCCTGGACTGGCTGACATTCGGCTCGGCCTACCTCGAGCAGCCTCGCTCGCGCCTGGGCACGCGGATGCCGCTGCAGGCGCCGCTGGCGAAATACATACGCCGCGGCACCGATCTGGAGACGTTCTACCAGGTGCGCAGCTGGAAGGATGAGCACGAATTCGAGAAGGGCAGCGTGATCCAGCTGCGCGAGGCCGACATCAACCAGGAAATCTACGGGGTGCCGGAGTGGTTCTGCGCCCTACAGAGCGCTCTGCTGAACGAGTCGGCCACGCTGTTCCGCCGCAAGTACTACAACAACGGCAGCCACGCCGGCTTCATCCTCTACATGACCGACGCCGCGCAGAACGAGGAAGACATCGACGCGCTACGCACGGCGCTGAAGACCGCGAAGGGGCCGGGCAATTTCCGCAACCTGTTCGTCTATGCGCCGAACGGGAAGAAGGAGGGAATCCAACTGATCCCGGTCAGCGAGGTGGCGGCCAAGGACGAATTTGGCTCGATCAAGAACATCAGCCGCGACGACCAGCTCGCCGGCCTGCGGGTCTATCCGCAGCTGATGGGGGTGGTGCCGCAGAACGCTGGTGGGTTCGGATCCATCAGCGACGCAGCAGCGGTCTGGGCCAGCCTGGAACTGGAGCCAATGCAGGCACGCTTGCAGCAGGTCAATGAGCTGATCGGGGAAGAGGTTGTGAGGTTCGCGCCATTCGACGCGCCGGGGGAGAAGTAAGTCCCCTGCGCAGAAACGAGGCGACGCGCCTGTGCGCCAACACGGGCGCGCCGTCGAAGCACTCGAGTATGCCGAGTGATCCAACCAAGGCCTCGCCCCTCTGCGCAGGGGGTGTGAAGCCTAAGCAAAACCCAAGGCAATCACAAGGATCACTTATGTCTACACCTATCGTTCCATGGATGGGCGGCAAGCGCCGCATGGCCAAGCACATTCTGCCGGAGTTCCCTGAGCATGAGTGCTACGTTGAGCCCTTCTGCGGTGGGGCTGCCATCTTCTTCATGAAGGAGCCAAGCAAGGTCGAGGTAATCAACGATTTCGACGGTGAGGTGGTGAACCTCTACCGGGTCGTTGCGCATCATCTCGAGGAGCTTGTCCGGCACTTCAAGTGGTCACTGGTCAGCCGCAAGATGTTCGAATGGGCGAACATGCAGATTCCCCAGACCCTGACGGATATCCAGCGGGCAGCTAGGTTCTTCTACTTGCAGCAGCTCTGCTTTGGTGCAAAGCCGACGGGAAGGACATTCGGCACTGCGGCTACCACGCCACCGAAGCTCAATCTGTTACGCATTGAGGAAAAGCTCAGCGAGGCGCACCTGCGGCTGGCAAGGACGACGATCGAGCATCTGGACTGGCAGGCTTGCATTCGGCGCTATGACCGGGAGCAGACGCTTTTCTATCTCGACCCGCCCTACTGGCAGACCAGTGGGTATGCGCCTGGGGTGTTCCCGCTGGAGCAGTACCACGCTATGGCAGACCTGGCCCGGACGGTGAAAGGGCGTATGGTGATCTCAATCAACGATCACCCAGACATTCGCAAGGCGTTCGCTGGCCTGCGCCTGAAGGCTGTCCCTTTCCGGCATACGGTTGGAGGGGCGCAAGGCAAGGAGGTAGGGGAACTGATCTATTTCAACTGGTAGCCACGCTCGGCTCACTCAAGAAGCCGCCTTCGGGCGGCTTTTTCGTGCCCGTGTGCTGGGATTCCGGGCTTGAACGGTTTTTGCGCCAAAATGGTGCGTTACGGGCTGGGGCGGCAAAAAATGTGGCCAAAACCACCCGGCGCGCGCAGTCGTCCCCCCGCCACGCCTCCGCTCTAAATAGACCTCTTTTTCTGCACTTCTGCACAGCGCCACCAACGGCCCAGGCTGGGCGCTACCTTCCGATTTCCGAACTCGGAAATCCCTGCGAATCCCTGCAGGAAGGGGCCTTCCTGGGGCTTGGTGGCTGCACAGCGGAATACGGGATAGGGGGGTATGTCGAAAAGAGTAATTTCAGTGATCTGCGGTCAGACCACAGCTGGAAGCCGCGTCGTTTGGGGCTTTAGAGATTACAAAGGGGAGTAACACTGGAGTAACTGAAAAAGTAACTTTTCCGTAAGTGATTGATTTTAAAGGCTTTGCTGATCCTGAAAAATCACTTCAAGAAAGAGTAACCAGATTACTTCTATGTTACTCAGAAATTACCTTTTGCCATCGCCGGAAAACCCTTGTAGTTCAACGGTTTGCAGCCGTTCGGCGGGAAAGATTACCGATGTTACTCTTTTTGCAGCCCCCCCCAGTACCTGGGATTTCCCAAGAGCCTACACGGCGGGCGCGCATGCGCGTCGGTTGTTCTGCGTGTGCCTGCAGCTGGTCGGCTGCTTGGGAGTTTGGGAATCCTGAAACGGCCCCCAAAACGGCCCCCAGCTATTTGCGAGAACCTCGCTAGGCCGCTGGAAGGCCCGGAAATACTGGAGCGGGCGAAGGGAATCGAACCCTCGTCATGAGCTTGGGAAGCTCAGGTAATGCCATTATACGACGCCCGCTCGGATGGCTTTTGCGGCCAGGGCGCCTTTTTACCAGATGCGCGGCGGCAGGTGAAGCCCGGGGCGGGGTTTTTGTTGATTTCGCTGGGTTTTTCCGCCAGGGGAGCGGGGCTCCCCGTGGCGGTGGCGGTTAGCTGGCGAGGGCGACGAGGGGGACGCTGGCGCCGTTGGGCTGGGGGCGGTAGATCGGGTTGAGCGGCTGCGTGCGCTGCGGGCGGAGGAAGGCCAGCAGGGCGTCCTGGGTCTGTTGCCAGGCGGCCTTGTGCTCGACGTCGATGAAGTGGCCGGCATTGCGGATGGTGTGGAATTCCGCGCCGCGGATCAGTTGGCCGAACTGGCGGGCTTCGTGGGGCGTGGTGTAGATGTCCAGCTCGCCGTTCATGAACAGCACCGGGATCTCGATGCCGGCGAAGCTCTCGGTATAACTATCGGCGTTCAGGCGCAGCACTTCGCGGATATGGAAGTGCATCTGGTGGTATTCGTGCTCGTCCAGGCTGCTGACGTGGCGGAAGTTGTAGCGCTTGAACAACTGCGGCAGGTAGCGGCCGATGGTTTCGTTGACCAGGTTGCCGATCTGGGTGCGATCGCAGGCGGCGAGGTAGTCGAGGCCGCGATGCAGGTAGTCGAGCATGGCCGGGTTGAGCTGAGGCGAGAATGAGTTGACCACCGCCCTGCGGATCCGTCCGGGACGCTGCGCCAGGGCCAGCAGGGTGGCGACGCCGCCCCACGAGAACGACATCACTACCTCGGCACGGAAGCGTTCGATCAGTTCCAGCAGGATCCTGGCCTCGCATTCCTTGCTGATCGGCGTGTGGTTTTCGTTATGGGGTTTGGACTGGCCGGCATACGGCTGGTCGTAGAGCACCACGTTGTAATGCGGCTGCAGGTACTTCACGGTCTGGGCGAAGGACGCTGTGGTCGACAGCGAGCCGTTGACCAGGATGATGGTCTGCTGCGCCGCGGGGTTGCCGTAGAACTCGGTGTGAATCCTGTATTGCCCGTGGATCTCGATGATGGCTGTTTCCGGCCTCATGTCGCTTCCTCCTGGAATCGTTCGATGGGAACGCGGCGACCTGCTTGTCGCGGCGAATACAAAATGCTCATGGGCAGATGAAAGCGCCTCCCAATGACAGTTGAATGTCATTCGGATGGATTTGATAAACTTTTGATTTTCAACGACTTACAGGCAAATAGAGAGCGTCCGAAATCCTCTCGGATTTTGGCGAAGCGGCTATTGGCCGGGCAGGAAAGGCCGGCGCCGAAGCGCGGGCAGTCACGCGGGCAGTCACGCGGGCTTTCTTGGAAGTCGTTTGTGACTGGTCAGTCACAACGTGAGCGTCAGTTAAGCAGCCGGCGTGCCGGACTGCAAGCCCTGTTTCGCTTTTGGATGGGGGAAGGGGGGCTGGAATCCGACGAAATGCCGCGAGGCAAGTACCGATGCTGCGATTTCGGGATGCCGGGAAGGAAAGGGACGGCGCGGCCGCCGCCCCGGCGGTTCATTTGAGCAGGCTGGCGATGACTTCCGGCGTACGCGCCGCACGTGCCACGGCGCAGCTCTGCGGGGCGAGGAAGCGCGAGGTTTCCAGCCACTTCGGCTGCGGGTAGTAGGCGAACACGTAGCTGCCGCGCTTGAGGGTGTTGATCAGCCGGGCGGCCACGGCCGGGCGTACCGCAGGGCAGCCCTGGCTGCGGCCCAGGCGACCGAGTCCGGGAACCACCCTGGGATCGGCGTAGGCAGCGGAATGCATGACGATGGCGCGTTCTTCGCTCTTGTCGTTGAAGCCCGGCTCCAGGCCAACCAGGCGCAGCGACTGACCATGCTTGCCGGTATAGAGCTGGCCGGTCTGGAACAGCCCGATCGACGACTGGTAGCTGTTCGGCCGGTTGGAGAAGGAGGTGGCAAGGTCATCGCCGCTGTTCTTGCCGTGGGTCACCCACTCTTCGAAGAGCAGCTTGCGGGCCTTCAGGTCGAATACCCAGAGACGCTTGTCGCGCGACGGCCGCGAGTAGTCGATCACCGTCAGCAGGCCGTTGTCGCCGCCCTGGCTCGCACTCGCGCAGGCATAGGCGGTAAGGGCCAGTTCGAGGGTCGGCAGGCTGGCCTGGGGAGCGAGTTTCTGCAGGTCCTTGGCGGAGGGAAGTGGCATGGCGAATACCGGCCCGCTGGCCAGTGCGCAAAGGGTGGCGCCCGCCAGGCTCAGCCTTCGCAGGGCGGCACGGAGGAAGGTTGGCATACGAGCAGTATTCCCATCGGTTCAGTGTGGTTTTTACCGGGTGAGAGGCATTGTGCTCGATTTTTGAACAACTTGCCGACTACTTTTTAAGCGATTTCGTCGGATTGTTCGGTGTTTCCGTGGCGATCACCGTGAAATCGGAGTCGCTGTGGGTGTCCCGGGTCGAGGCCCAGTCGGTGATCACCAGGGTGCTGCCGACGTCCATGGCACCGAGCATTTCGCGGACGAAGGTCGGGTCCATGCGGATCTTGCCCAGTTGCTCGGAGGGTGTCAGGCCCTGTCCCGGGTTGCTCACCTGGACCACCGACCAGCGCAGGTTCGGCGAGGTCTCGCTGATTTCTTCCGGGGTCGGCTTTTCCAGCAGCGAGAACACCGCCATGCCGGTCTGCGGGCGTGCCGGCAACTGCACCGGTGCGGTGCCGATGCGCTGGCCGCCGCGATAGACATAGGCGCGCTGGTCGGCGCGGCTGATCAGCACCGACAACGGACCGCGTTCCGCGCCGGGGTCGTTCCAGGCGATTTCTCCGGGCTCCACCGGCAGCGTCACCGGTCGCCCGTCCGCTACCGTCGGTGCCAGCAGGCCGGGGTGGTCGACTTCCTTCGGCGCGCTGCTGGCGTTGGAAATGATTACCGTGGTGGAGCTGAATCCGGTGATGCCGTAGAGTTTCTTGGCGAACGCCATGGGCAGGCGGATGCAGCCGTGGGAGGCGGGATAGCCGGGCAGGTTGCCGGCGTGCAGGGCGATGCCGTCCCAGGTCAGGCGCTGCATGTAGGGCATGGGCGCGCTGTTGTAGAGGTCGGACTTGTGGTCGACGCTCTTTTGCAGGATCGAGAACACTCCGGTCGGGGTCTCCCGGCCCTTCTTGCCGGAGCTGAGGGTGCTGACCCCGATGGCGATACCGTTGCGGTAGATGTAGGCCTTCTGTTCGGTAAGGCTGACCACGATGGTCACTGGTCCCTGCGGGGAAACCTCCGGGTACCAGAGGTACTCGCCGGGCTTCATGCTCTTCAGCCGCGCCTTGATGTCGGCCGGCGGCAAAGGCGCGTTCGCTGGGCTGGCGGGCGCCGCGTGGAGGCTGCCGACGGCGAAGGCCAGCAGCAGTACGGCAAGGGATCTTTTCATTGGCGCTTTCTCTTGCTCCATGCGGGAAAGGCTGTCGCTCCGACAGATGCCATTCAGCTTAGCGTCGCTCGCGACGGCCGGCCAAACCCCTGCGGTCCGGCCTCTTTCGGTGGACAGGCGGCGGGCGGCGGGGTTTCACACCGAACAGATTTCTTCAGCATTCAGGGGGCGCCAGGCACCCGGCGGCAACTGTGGGTCGAGATAAATATCGCCCATGCGCTCGCGGTGCAGGCGCAGCACCTTGTTGTCGAAGTGGCCGAACATGCGCTTGACCTGGTGATAGCGGCCTTCGTGCAGGGTCAGGCGGGCGCAGCGTGGGCCGATCGGTTCGAGCTGCGCGGGGAGGGTGACCAGGTCTTCGAAGCGGAAGTGGAGGCCGGCGGCGAAGGCATCCACGTAGCGTTGGTCGATGGGCGCCTCGGTTTCCACGTAGTAGACCTTGTCGCGCTGGCTGCCCGGCAGGGTCAGGCGGCGCGACCACTGGCCATCGTTGGTCAGCAGCATCAGGCCGGTGGTGTTGTAGTCGAGACGACCGCCAATGTGCAGGTCGTCGCGCAGGTCTTCCGGGAACAGGTCGAGGACGGTCGGGTGTTGCGGGTCGCGGGTGGCGCTGACGCAGCCCATCGGTTTGTGCAGCATGTAGTAGCGCGCCGGCTTGCCAGCCTGGAGCAGCCGCTCGTCCAGTTCCACCCGGCTGAACACCCGCACCTCGTGGGTGCCGTCGCGCACCACCTGGCCGTCCACGCGCAAGTGTCCACCGGCGATCAGCATCTGCGCGTCGCGGCGGCTGAGTTCGGGCAGATTGGCGAGGAAGCGGTCCAGGCGCATCAGTCGTCGGCGTCGGGCGGCAGCAGTTGCGCGCAGCGTGGGCAGAGGCAGGCGCGGCGGCGCAGCTCGGCGGGAATCCGCTCCAGCACGGCCGCATCGATCTCCGTGGTGAAGCACCAGCAAGCCTGGGTGGCGCTAGCGGGATAGGCCAGGGTGCAGCGGTTGGATTGCTGGCACAGCGGGCAGCGGCCTGGATCGATTTCGCTGTTCATGGCGCGGTGGATGGCTGGCGGGTGCCCAGGGTGCAGGGCCCGGCGCGCGGATGCAAGCATCGTGCGCCAGGCGGGGCGTTTCAGCGGCGAACGGCGTTGGTGATCCAGGGCTCCAGGCGCTGGCCGAAGCTGAGGTGCAGTTCCAGCGGCGCTAGCCGGTAGTTTTGTTCGTCGACCTTGGCGAATACCGCGTGCCATTGTCGTGGCACGTTGATCGCGGCGAGGTCGGTACGGCTGATGTAGCCGCCGACCAGCGTCCTGCCTCCGTCGACCGCGGACCAGGGACGCACCCGGCCCTTGACGATGGCGTAGCGCTGGCGCTCGGGGTAGCGCTGGCGCAGGGCGGCCAGGTCGAGGCCGGCGTCGACGATGAACAGTCGGCTGGCCTCTCCCTGCTCATGCTTCAGTTGGTGGCGAGCGGCTTCCATCTGGCTGGACAGCATTTCGTCCTTGGGCAGGGCCTTGCTGCGGGCGCTGGCCTCGGCCAGGCGCTCCTCGGCCAGGCGTACTTCGCGGCGATAGGCCGGGCCGTCGAGCTCCAGGACCAGCAGCACCTGTTTTTCCTGTTGGCGGCGGTAGCGCCGTACGCTCTCTTCGTCGAGCGCGTCCGGGATGCTGAAACCGAGGGCGCGCATCTGCTCGGGCGGCAGCGGGGGAGCGAGGTCACTGGGCGGCTCGCTGCTCGGCGAGCGAAGCTCCAGGCGCAGTTCGACGCCACTGTTCTCTTCGCTCCAGAAACCGTAGGACCAGTTGCGCTGGAGCTCGCGCTGGCTGAGCACCAGCTTGCTTTCGGCCTCGCCGGACCGGTTCCAGGCGACGCCACCGAGGGCGGCCAGGTTCGCCGCCAGCAGCAGGAGGCTGCCGGCGATCAGGGCGTTGCGACGGTTGCGATTCATGCGTCAGTCCTCGCGGCGATGCCCAGGGGCGTGCGCAGGCGGCGCAGGACCAGCAGGATCAGCAGGGCGCTGAGGCCGAGCACCAGGAAGAACAGGTACTTCGGCATCGCTTCCCACCACCAGTCGAAGAACTTGGTGTAGAGGAAGATGACGAAGAAGGTGATCCCGGTATTGCTCACGTCCGCCCAGTTGCGTCGCGCGCCGAGCCAGATCACAAGGGCGGCGGCGACGAAGCCGGCGACCTGGTAGAGCCCCTCGATGAGCGCCGACGCTAACGCCAGGTAGCTGCCTGAGCCCCAGTTGGCCAGCACCAGCATCGGCAGGAACAGGCCGAGCAGGGCGAACACCCGGTAGATCACGGCGAAGCCGCTGAAGTTGCGCTGCTCGAAGCACAGCGGCACGGCGAAGATCAGCGCGGCGGCGGGGAAGAAGTTCTCCGGTCGCTCGCCTACGCTCAGCCAGTAGCCGCCGCCCCAGGTACCGACGCGCGCGGCGATGAAACCCATCACGCAGAGGATCGCCGCCGCCAGCAGCAGGCGGGCGTTGCACAGGTAGGCCAGGAGCAGGGCGTAGAGCGCCCAGGGCACCAGCGCCAGGTCGCTGGGGGTGACGTTGAATATCTGCCCGAGCATGGTCAGGTCGAGGACGAAGCAGGCGAACGCGACCATCGCCGCCAGCTTGCTGAAGTAGCCCGAGGCGTCCTTGGCCTGGACCCAGAGCGTGGCGAAGAACGCGGCGAAGGCGCTGCCGATCAGGATCGCCACCTGGGCGACGGTGGGGAACAGGCCCCAGAAGCGATAGAACAGCAGGAACACGCTGGCGGCGAAGGCCAGGGCGCCGAAGAACGAGGCTACCCGCATGCCCAGCGAAAGTTGCTGGCTGCGCAGGTCGTGGTCGATGTCGAAACGGTCGCGGTAGCTGTCCAGCAGGGCCAGGTGATAGTCGGCGAGTTGCCGGGCCTGGGCCGGTTCGAGGCGGAACGCCTGCTCCTGGTCGAGGCGTTGCAGCTCGCGCTGGAACACCAGGATGTCGTTGGCGCGCTGCTGTGCCTGGGCGCGGTCGATGGGTTGCATGCATGCTCCTTGAGCGGTTCCGGCGGGGCCGGCAGTCCTTGGTCCGCGCACTCTACCGAGAAACGCCGGCTGCGGTCACGTTCTGGAGGCCCGTGTCGTTGGTCGGATTCAGGGAATTTCCGTTTTTTCCTTCGGTCTCTATTGCAGCCGGGTTGCAACCGCCGCAACCGGCTTCCCGCTCCATCGGGATCTTGTCCAGGCGTGGTTCGGCTGCGTTCTGCGATGAAGGAGAATGCTGATGGTCATGCGATTGTTCGGGCTGCTACTGGCGGCCTTCCTGATGAGCGGTTGCAGCGTTCGGGTGCCGGGCGCCTACGTCGAACTGGATCCGTTCGACGATGGCTACTACGGCTACGATCGCGGCGGCCCGCCCCATTGTCCTCCGGGCCACGCCAAGAAAGGCTGGTGCTGAGCCCACTTCCATTTCCCGAGTCTTCACGTCGTATGCGCGCCTCGCGGCGTCGCCGGTCGTCCGGCCGGTCGGCAGCGGGGCCGCAGGAGGCTGCCATGTGGCGCACATTCCTGAGAGTCCCGCTTCTTCTGCTTCTCGCCAGCCTGGGTGGCTGCGCGGTGTATGACTACGACTACGATGACGGCGATTGGCGCCACTATCGCGGCCAGCCCTACGGCTACGCCTACGAAGTGCCGCGCTATCGCGTGTATGACGATGGCTGGCGCAGCGAACGGCGCTACTACTCGACGCGCTACTACGACCAACGCTACTACCCGGCGCCACGCCGCTACGATGGCCACCGCGACTACCGGCGCGAGCAATATCGCTACCAGCAGCGCTACCACGAATCGCGCCCGGCCCATCGTGGCGAGCGGCATCCGGGCAACTGGCAGCGCGGCGGCCAGCCGCAATGGCGCGGGCATTCTCCGCAACGCTGGCAACAACACGGTCGGCAGGATCGTCCGGGACACCAGGGCCAGCAGGGCGGGACACCTCGCTGGCGCAACTGAGGTGCGCAAGGAAAGGCGGCGCCTGCGGGCGCCGTCGTGCTTTCCAGTCGAAAGTGCGGACCCTCTTGGCGCATTTGCTCGGCACACTCTGCCGATACCGAAACGAGGAGGTTCCCATGAGTCATTTTCTGTCGTTCGCCAAGGGCGCCCTGGCGATGTTCTGGCTCGTCGCGCTGGTCAACCTGGCCTACCCGCTGGGCGAGTTGCATCGACCGATCCTGCTGTTGTCCGGCGTGCTGGTGCTGGTCCATGCCGCCGAGATCCTGCTGCTCAACGGGCGTCTCAAGGCGCGCCCGGCACCTTGGCTGGAGCGCCTTCAGGTGCTGCTGTTCGGCGTCCTGCACCTGCGTAGCCTCGGCTGATTTACCCAGGCTTTACTCTCGCCGCGGGCACCGCCCGCGCGCCGCGCAGTCCGATGTGCAGGTTCCGGAACAGGCAATCCTCCCGCATCCGCAGGAGAGGCCGGAACCGCACAGGAGGCGCCATGCGTCGTTTGCTTTCCCTGCTGATCCTCGTCCTGCCGCTGTCGGCCTGCGTGGTCTACGACCGCAACGACCACCGGCATCGTCCCGACTACCGCTACGAGCGCTATCACGACCGCGACCGTGACAACCGCGGGCGCGACTGGAACCGTTCCTGGCAGGAGCGCCGCGACGACGCTCGCTGGCGCTGATCCTCAGGTGGCGGCGAAGCGCCGGTCCTGTTCCAGCACCCGCTCGACGAACACTGCCGCGGCCGGCGACAGGCTGCGGCCGGCGCGGCTGACCAGACCGTAGGCGGAGCCCTTGGCGCGGGCGGGCTCGGCGCCGGCGGGCCAGGGCAGCAGCGCCAGGCGGCCGGCCTCGACGTCGGCGGCAACCACGTCCCAGGGCGCCAGGCTGATCAGCTCGCTGGAGCCGACCAGGCCCTTGAGCATCAGCACGTCGTCGCACTGTATGCCGAGCGGTTCTTCGCGTTGCAGCAGGCGCGCCAGGTCGCCGCGGACTGCCTCGGGCAGGCGCGGGCCGGCCAGCGGGTAGTCGGCCAGTTGCTCGGCGCTCGGCCTCACCAGACGCAGCAACGGATGGCCGGGGCGGCAGAAGAGTACGCCGGGATACTCGCGTAGCGGGTGGATGCGCAACTGCGGATCGCCTTGCAGCTCGCGGATATCGGCGACGAAGAGTTCGACGGCGTCATCCAGCAGGCGCTGGCGTAGGGTCTGCCAGTCTTCGATGAGCAGTACGACGCGCACGCGTGGGTGGGCGCTGGAGAAACCGGCCAGTGCCTCGGGCAACAGCCGTGCGGCGGGGAAGGGACCGCCGCCCAGGCGTAGCTCGCCGCTGTCGAGATTGGCCAACTGGCTCACCGCGTTGTGCAGTGCGCGATGCCCGGCCAGCAGGCGCCGAGCGTGTTCCAGCACCAGCCGGCCGTGGGCCGTGAGGGCCACGCCGCGGCTGCCGCGCTCCACCAGGGTGCAACCCAACTGTCCCTCCAGCGCCTGGATGCTGCGTGACAGCGCCGGCTGGCTGAGATTCACCGCTTCGGCGGCGCGGGCATAGTGGCCGTGCTCGGCGAGGGCGACGAAGTGGCGGAACTGGCGTAGATCGCTCATGCGGACTCCGCATCGAATGTGGACCTGGAATGCATTGGAATTATTGCCGTGCCGCTCGGCATAGTGCCAGCCGAAGCCCACAACAATAAAACGGAGTATCCGATGAGCCGTCTGCTCGCACTCCTGGCGCTCGCCCCGCTGCTCGCCGGCGCCGCCGAAACCACCGCGCCCAAACCGCCCAGTGCCTTCACCGTCGAGGCCCAGCGGCGGGTCGAAGCGGAATTGCCCTTCGCCGACCGCGCCGACTTCGAGCGCGCCGAACGCGGCCTGATCCGGCGCCCGGAGCGGTTACTCATCCGCAACCCCGACGGCAGCGTCGCCTGGCAGCTCGGTGGCTACGACTTCCTCCTCGACGGCAAGCCTCGCGACAGCATCAATCCCAGCCTGCAACGCCAGGCCCTGCTCAATCTCAAGTACGGCTTGTTCGAGGTTGCCGAGGGTATCTACCAGGTGCGCGGCTTCGACCTGGCCAACATCACCTTCATCCGCGGCGACAGCGGCTGGATCGTGGTCGACACCCTGACCACCCCGGCCACCGCCAGGGCGACCTACGAACTGGTCAGCCGCGAGCTGGGCGAGAGGCCGATCCGTACGGTGATCTACAGCCACGCCCACGCCGATCACTTTGGAGGCGTGCGCGGTCTGGTAGAGCCACAGCAGGTCGCCAGCGGCGCGGTGCAGATCATCGCTCCGGCCGGCTTCATGGAGGCGGCGATCAAGGAGAACGTCCTGGCCGGCAACGCCATGATGCGCCGCGCCACCTACCAGTACGGCACGCAACTGCCCAAGGGGCCGCAGGGGCAGGTCGACATGGCCATCGGCAAGGGATTGGCGCGCGGACCGCTGAGCCTGCTGGCGCCGACCCGCCTGATCGAAGGCGAGGGCGAGGACCTGGTGCTGGACGGCGTGCCGTTCACCTTCCAGAACACGCCGGGCACCGAGTCGCCGGCGGAGATGAACATCTGGCTGCCGCGGCAGAAGGCCCTGCTGATGGCCGAGAACGTGGTCGGTACCCTGCACAACCTGTACACCCTGCGCGGCGCCGAGGTACGTGATGCGCTGGGCTGGAGCAAGTACATCAACCAGGCGCTGCATCGTTTCGGCAGGCAGGCCGAGGTGATGTTCGCGGTGCACAACTGGCCGCGCTGGGGCAACGCGGAGATCGTCGAGGTGCTGGAGAAGCAGCGCGACCTGTACGGCTACCTGCACGACCAGACCCTGCACCTGGCCAACCAGGGCGTGACCATCGGCCAGGTGCACAACCGCCTGCGCCTGCCGCCCAGCCTCGACCAGGAATGGTACGACCGCGGCTACCACGGCTCGGTCAGCCATAACGCACGGGCCGTGCTGAACCGCTACCTGGGCTACTACGACGGCAACCCGGCGACCCTCGACCCGCTCAGCCCGGAGGACTCGGCGGGCCGCTACGTGGAATACATGGGCGGCGCCGAGCGCCTGTTGGAGCAAGCGCGGGCGTCGTACGCCAGGGGCGAATACCGTTGGGTGGTCGAGGTGGTCAACAGGCTGGTCTTCGCCGAGCCGGATAACCGGGCCGCGCGCGAGCTGCAGGCCGACGCCCTGGAGCAACTCGGCTACCAGGCGGAGAACGCCGGCTGGCGCAACAGCTACCTCAGCGCCGCCTACGAACTGCGCCACGGCGTACCGCGCGACCAGCCGACGATGAAGGCCGGCAGCGCCGATGCCCTGGCGGCGATGGACACCGGCCTGCTGTTCGACTATCTCGGCGTGCGCCTGGACGCCGGCGCTGCGGAGGGCAAGGCGCTGAGCATCAACCTGCGCCTGCCGGACATCGGTGAGAACTACCTGCTGGAACTGAAGAACTCGCACCTGAACAACCTGCGCGGCGTGCAGAGCGAGGACGCCGGGCAGACCGTGAGCATCGACCGCGCCGATCTCAACCGGCTGCTGCTCAAAGAGGTATCGGCGGTACGCCTGGTCTTCGAGGGCAAGCTGAAGAGTTCCGGCAATCCGCTGTTGCTGGGGCAACTGTTCGGCATGCTCGGCGACTTCGACTTCTGGTTCGATATCGTCACGCCGGCGGCGAAGTCCGAAGGCTGACGACGAAGGCGCCCGAGAGGGGCGCCTGGTCTTTTCAGTAGGCCACGGTGAAGCGCTGGCGATGATGACGGGGCTGCTCGGCCTCGTCGAGCATGGCTACCGCCAGGTCTTCCAGGGAAATCCGGCTCTCGCCCTTGGCGTCAAACAGGACCTGGTCGCCGCCGAGGCGGAACTTGCCGCTGCGCTGGCCGGGTTCGAGGAGCATCGCCGGGCTGAGGAACACCCAGTCCAGTCGTTGCTCGCCGCGCAGTTGGTCGAGGGCGTCGGCGGCGCCGAGGGCGCCCTGCTTCCACTGCTCGGGGAATTCCGGGCTGTCCACCAGGCGCTGGCCGGGGGCGATCTCCAGGCTCCCGGCGCCGCCGAGAACCAGCAGGCGCGGCACGCCGGAGCGTTTCACGCCGTCGAGAATGGCCTGGCTGCCGGCGGCGTGGCGGGCGCGGAGGTCGGCGCTACCCCAGCCGCCGTTGAAAGCGCTGATGACCACTTCGTGGCCTGCCACGGCGCTGGCCACCTGGGCCGGGTCGCTGACGTCCGCCTGCACTACGCAGAGGCCGTCGCGCGCCGCCAGCTTGCTCGGGTCGCGGACCAGGGCGGTCACCGCGTGGCCGCGTTGCAGGGCTTCGTTGAGGAAATAGTGGCCGACGTGGCCGGTGGCGCCGATCAGGGCGATTTTCATGCTGCACCTTCCGTTCGAGAAATGCCGCAGAGCGGCGTCGATCAGCATCATCCGCCCTGCGCTCGCCGGGATAAACCGCTGCGCGGGGGATGCACTCGTTAGCTCAGCTTAATAATCAGACCTCCTCGCTGTCGCTCATCAGGGTCAGGCTGCGGGCCACGGCGAGGGCGATGAACAGGACCCCGATCACTCCTTCGCTGCCGGCCAGCAGGCGCGCCAGCGGGTTGATCGCCTGGATGTCGCCGTAGCCCACGGTGGTCAGGGTCACCAGGCTGTAGTAGACGAAGGTATCCAGGCCGAGTGCGCCATGGCTGGCGATGAAGCTGGCCGGCTGCATCTGTTCGACCATGTAGTAGGCGAGAGCGAAGGCCAGCGCCATCTGCAGGTAGAGCGCGCAGAGTCCGTAGAGCAGCTCGTGGGTCACCGGGCGCTCCTGGGTGACGCGGCGGAACAGCGCGGCGAACAGGGTCAGGTACAGCAGGATCAGGCTCAGCCCGCGCAGCAGGCCGGGCGGCAGGCTGGAGTAGGGACTGCTGAAGTCCGCAGTGGTGTACAGGGCCAGGCTGAACAGGCCGAAGAAGGCCGTCAGGTAGACCAGCGGACTGCGTCTGCGCAAGGTGTTCATCCCGGCCAGCACCAGCAGCAGGAGGCTGCCGAGCACCCGTGGCTTGGTGCTCGACGGCAGGCCGAGGATCGCCGTGAACAGCACGGTGGAAAAGAACAGCAGGCGGAAACGGTAACGCAGCAGCAGGGCGTTCAAGGCGGGCTCCTCGCATCGTCGAATCGACCAGCCTGGGCGCGGACCCGCCTGCCTGTCTATTGGCCTTGGGTCGGATCGAACAATTTCTGCACCACGGAAAAGTCCCGCTCCGCATAGCCCTGCTTCAGCAGCAGACGGTACAGGCTCAGCGCCAGGCTGCCCATCGGCGTGCTGCTGGCGCTGGCCTGGGCGGCTTCCTGGGCCAGCTCGAGGTCCTTGGCCATCAACTGGGCCATGAAGCCGCCGCTGTAGTCGCGCGACGCCGGAGCGTTCTCCATAACCCCCGGCCAGGGGTTGTAGACTTCCAGCGCCCAGTTGCCACCGGAGCTGCGGCGCATGATCTCGGCCAGCACCTTCGCGTCGAGGCCGTTGGCCACGCCCAGGGCCATGGCTTCTGCGGTACCGATCATCAGCACCGCGAGGAGCTGGTTGTTGCACACCTTGGCCACCTGGCCGGCGCCGTCGGGGCCGGCATGGAAGATGTTGCGACCCATGGCCTCGAACAGCGGCCGGGCCTTCTCCAGGGCTTCGTCGTCGCCGCCGACCATGAAGGTCAGGGTGCCGGCTGCCGCGCCGGCAGTGCCGCCGGACACCGGCGCGTCGAGCATCGCCAGGCCGCGCTCGCGGGCGGCGGCGTGGACCTTGCGCGCCGAGGTCGGGGCGATGGTCGAGCATTCCAGCACCAGGGTGCCGGGGGCGATGTGCGCGAGCAGGCCATCGTCGTCGAGGTACAGGCCTTCGACGTGCTGGCTGGCCGGCAGCATGCTGATGACCACGTCGGCGCCCTGCACCGCGTCGCGGGCGCTGCGGGCGGCGCTGGCGCCGGCGGCGACCAGGCCGTCGACGGCGCTCTGCACCAGGTCGAAGACGTTCAGCAGGTAGCCGGCCTTGAGCAGGTTGGTGGCCATCGGCGCGCCCATGTGGCCGAGGCCGATGAAGGCGATCTGTTTCATGGAGCTCCTCCTGTGGCGGCCGCGAGGCCTCTTGGGGATGCTGTGAAACAGCTTAGACGCTATGGACGTGGCGGGCCCGCGCCCTCCTTCGGCAGAGGGCGGCGCGGCGGATCAGAGCCCCGCCAGCGGATGCTCGCCCTCCCAGGTCGGCTCGAAGTGCGCCTCGATCACCGCCTGCGGGATCGATTCCACCTGCGGCCAATGCCAGTTCGGTGCGTTGTCGCGATCGATCAGCCTTGCGCGTACCCCCTCGGCGAAGTCCGGATGGCGCGTGCAGTTCAGGCTCATGGCGTATTCCAGGCGGAACACCTCGGCCAGCGACAGGTAGCGCGCACGCTCGATCTGCTGCCAGACCAGATGCGCGGTCATCGGGCAGCCCTCGGCCAGGGTCTTCGCGCCACGCGCAAGCAGCGGGTCGGCGTCGTCGCGCAGCGCCACCAGCGCCTGCCAGGCGCTCGCCAGGTCCGGCTGGTCGAGCAGTGCGTCCAGGCGCGGCCGGCGCGGGAGCAACTGGGCCTCCGGCAGTTCGCCGCGGGCCTCGTGTTCGAGGGCGCGAAGCAGGCTGTGAAGTTGCACCTGGGGCGACTCGTTCCAGTTCATCTGCACCAGGCCGGCGAGCAGGGCGTCCTGCTGGTCGTCGAGAAGGAAGCGGTCGGCCAGGTCGAGGTCGAGAGCGTCGCGGGCGTTCATCTGCGCCGCGCTCAGGCCGAGGAACAGGCCGAGCCTGCCGGGCAGGCGGGCGAGGAACCAGCTGGCGCCGACGTCCGGGTACAGGCCGATGCCGATCTCCGGCATCGCCAGGCGGCTGGACGGGGTGACGATGCGAATCCCGGCACCCTGCATCAGCCCCATGCCGCCGCCCATTACATAGCCGTGGGCCCAGCAGATGAAGGGTTTCGGGTAGGTGTGGATGCGGTAGTCGAGGCGGTATTCATCGGCGAAGAAGCGTCGCGCCAGGGCCGGTACCTCGCCGGGTTGCTCACGGCAGGCGTCCACCAGCTTGCGCACGTCGCCGCCGGCGCAAAAGGCCTTGGCGCCGTTGCCGCGCAACAGCACGCAGGCGATGCCGGCGTCCTCGGCCCAGGCGTCGAGTTTCGCCGCCAGGGCCTCGATCATCGGCAGGGACAGGGCGTTCAGGCTCTTTTCCGCATCCAGGGTGGCAATGCCGATGCGGAAGCCATGCAGGCTCGGGCGTTCTTCGAAAAGCACGTTCATGTCGGGGCTCTCGGCTCGGGCGGGCTGTGGCGCAGCCCGCCGGGTTCGATGGGAAGGCTCAGCAGTTGCGCCACTTGGGATCGCGCTTCTCGAGGAAGGCGTTGACCCCTTCGCGGGTGTCCTGGGCGTCGAACAGATCGACGAAGCGCTCGCGCTCCTCCGGCAGCCAGGTGTTCGGCGCGCGTTCGCGGGCACCCTGGATCAGCGGCTTGATGGTGCGGATCGCCACCGGGCTCTGGCGTGCCACCTTGGCCGCCAGCAGCAGGGCGGCGCCGCGCGCCTCGCCGCTGTCCACCACCTGTTCGACCAGGCCGATGCGCAGGGCGGTTTCCGCATCCACCCGCTCGTTGCAGAGGATCATCCGCTTGGCCCAGCCTTCGCCCACCAGCCAGGGCAGCGCCTGGGTCCCGCCGGCGCAGGGCAGCAGGCCCACCGCGGCCTCCGGCAGGGCCATCTGCGCCTGGCGCTCGGCGATGCGGATGTCGCAGGCGAGGGCGCACTCCAGCCCGCCGCCCATGGCGTAGCCGTTGATCGCCGCGATCGACACCCCGCGGAAATCGCGCAGCGCCTCGAAGGCTTCGCCGAAGCGGCGGGCCATCTCGCGAGCGCGGGCCTTGTCGCCGTCGGCGAACATGTTCAGGTCGGCGCCGGCGGAGAAGAACTTCGGCCCCTGGCCGGTCACTACCAGGGCGTAGATATCGTCGTCGCGGTTGAGGTGCTCGATCAGTTGGCGGAGGCCGATCAGCGAGTCGCGGTCCCAGGTGTTGGCCGGCGGGTGGTTGATGGTGATCAGCGCGGTGTGCCCGTGCTTTTCCACGGTGAGCTTGTGGGTCAGGTCGAAGGAGGAAGCCTTGTAGGGTTCGACGGCAGTGTTCATGAAGTCCCTCACTGGATCATGGGCCGGGGCGTCCCGGCACTATCGGATGCGATGGTTCGCGGCGTTCACAGCAGGCGATCGAGCATGCCACCCTGCTCCAGCAGGCGGCGGGCGACGATCACCCGCATGATTTCGTTGGTGCCTTCGAGGATCTGGTGCACGCGGGTGTCGCGTACCCAGCGCTCCAGCGGATAATCGTTGAGATAGCCGTAGCCGCCGTGCAGTTGCAAGGCCTCGTTGCAGACATCGAAGCAGCGGTCGGTGGCGAAGCGCTTGGCCATTGCGCAGTACAGGGTCGCCTCGGCGTCGCCGCGGTCCAGCCGATGGGCGCCGAGGCGGACCATCTGGCGGCTGGCGGTGAGTTCGGTGAGCATGTCGGCGAGCTTGAACTGCAAGGCCTGGAAGGTCGCCAGCGGCTTGCCGAACTGCTCGCGCTCCTCGACGTAGCGCATCGACTGCTCCAGCGCCGCCTGGGCGGCGCCCAGGGAACAACTGGCGATGTTCAGGCGGCCGCCGTCGAGGCCTTTCATGGCATAGACGAAGCCCTGGCCCTCCGGGCCGATGCGGTTGCCGGCGGGGATGCGCACGCCTTCGAAGGTGATGGTGCGGGTCGGCTGCGCGCGCCAGCCCATCTTGTCCTCGTTGCGGCCGTAGCGGATGCCGGGCGCGTCGGCCGGCACCAGGAAGCAGGAGATGCCCCTGGCGCCGTCCTCGCCGGTGCGCGCCATGACGATCAGCACCTGGGTGCTGCCGGCGCCGGAAATGAAGCACTTGCTGCCGTCCAGCACGTATTCGTCGCCCTCGCGGCGGGCGCGGGTGCGCAGGCGCGCGGCGTCGGAGCCGGCATCGGGCTCGGTCAGGCAATAGGAGGCGAGCGACTCGCCGCCGATCAGGCCGGGCAGCCAGGCCTCCTTCAGCGCCGCGTCGCCGAACGAGGCGAGCATCCAGGCGGCCATGTTGTGGATGCTGATGTAGGCGGTAGTGGCCACGCAGCCGGCGGCCAGTTGCTCGAAGATCAGCGAAGTGGACAGCCGCGACAGGCCCAGGCCGCCGTCTTCCTCGGCGATGTACAGGCCGAGGTAGCCCTGTTCGGCGGCGGCGCGGATGACTTCCACCGGGAAGTGATGGTCGCGGTCCCAGTCGGCCGCCTTCGGCGCCAGTTCGTGGCGGGCGAAGGCGCGGGCGCTCTCCACCAGCAGGCGTTGTTCTTCGGTGAGGTCGAAATCCATAGGTCCTCGGGTCACTTGAGATGGATGGTCATGTTCGGGCCGGCCGACGATTCGTCGGTCGTCGGTTCATCGTCGAACCAGCGGCTGGTGACGGTCTTGGTCTCGGTATAGAAGCGCACAGCCTGCTTGCCGTAGGCGTGCAGGTCGCCGTAGAAGGAACCCTTCCAGCCGGTGAAGGAGAAGAATGGCAGCGGTACCGGGATCGGCACGTTGATCCCCACCTGGCCGACCTGCACCGCGTGCTGGTAGCGCCGAGCGGCGCCGCCGGAGCGGGTGAACAGGCTTGTTCCATTGCCATAGGGGTTGGCGTTGACCAGGGCGATGGCCTCTTCCAGGCTTTCCACCTCCAGGCAGGCCAGCACCGGGCCGAAGATTTCCTCGCGGTACAGGCCCATCTTCGGCGTCACTGCGCGGAACAGGGTGGGACCGAGCCAGTTGCCGTTGGGATAGCCTTCGACCTGGCACTGCGAGCCGTCGAGCAGGCACTCGGCGCCTTCCGCCTTGCCTTCGGCGATCAGGCGCAGCACGCGCTGGCGCGCCTGCGGGCTGATCAGCGGACCATAGGCGGCGTCCGGGTCCTGCCAGTGGCCGGGGCGCAGGGCGGCCATCCGCTCGGCCAGTTCGGGAATCCACTCGCGCGCCGCGCCGACGAACACCGCCGCGCTGATCGCCATGCAGCGCTGGCCGGCGGCGCCGCAACTGGCGCCGACCAGGTTGCCGAGAACCTGGGCCTTGTTCGCGTCGGGGAGGATCACCATGTGGTTCTTCGCCCCGGCGAAGGCCTGCACCCGCTTCAGGTGCGCGGTGCCGGTGCGGTACACGTGCTGGCCGACGGCGACCGAGCCGACGAAGGAAATCGCCCGGATGTCCGGGTGGGTGAGGAGGGCATCGACCTGCTCGCGGCCGCCATGAATCACCTGCAGCACGCCCTTCGGCGCGCCGGCCTCGAGGAACAGCTCGGCGAGGCGGTTGGGTGTCAGCGGATCCTGTTCGGAGGGCTTGAGGACGAAGGTGTTGCCGCAGGCGATGGCCAGCGGGAACATCCACAGCGGGATCATCGCCGGGAAATTGAACGGGGTGATCCCGGCGCACACACCGAGGGGCTGGATCCAACTGGTGGTGTCGATCTCGCGGGCGACGTTTTCCACCGTCTCGCCCATCATCAGGCTGGCCACGTTGGCGGCGTGTTCGACCACCTCGATGCCGCGCCACACGTCGCCCTTGGCATCGGCGAGGTTCTTGCCGGTCTCCCGGGCCAGCAGTTCGCCGAGTTCGTCGTGGTGTTCCTTGAGCAGGTGCTGGTAGCGCAGCATCAACCGCGCTCGCTCGGGAGCCGGGACTTCGCGCCAGGTCTCGAAGGCGCGCTGGGCGCTGGCGATGGCCTGCTCGATCTCGTCGGCGGTGGCCTTCGGCGCCAGCGCGAGGACGTCCTGGGTCGCCGGATCGGTGACTTCGACCAGCTCGCGGGAACGGCTGCCGCGCCATTCGCCGTCGATCAGCTGGGGGATTGCCTTGGCCATCGTCGCCTCCGCTTCCCGGTGGACCGGGATGTTGTTTTGAGTCGTTATAGCCGGCCGCAAGCCGCCTGTGGATTGACGATCTTGCGCAAGGGATGGACGATCTTGGGATTCAGACTACCGAGTCGCGTCGCCGTGAAGCGTTCCGTACAGACCTCCGCCTGGCCCCTGCCCAACCAGGGTGTGCGTTTCATCACGCCGCCCCGCCTGCGTCGCGCCCTGGCCCGCCATCCGCTCGGCCAGGCCTGCTACCCGCTGGCCCTCGGTTACTATCCGGAGGCGCATGGCCACCACATGCAGCGGCGCGCGCCGGACGACAACCTGTTGATCTACTGCCGGGCCGGACGCGGCTGGCTGGAGTGTGCCGGCGAGCGCGTCGAGGTCGGCGGCGGCGACCTGCTGGTCCTGCCCAAGGGCCGGGAACATGCCTACGGCGCCGACTCGCAGCGGCCCTGGAGCATCTACTGGGTACATTTCGAAGGCGGACTGGCGGAGGATTTCCTGCGTCCGCTGGGCAGCGTCCCGCGCCTGCGCCTGGGCATGCAGCCGCGCCTGCTGGCGGAGTTCGATGCGCTGCTGGCGCTGCGTCGCCAGGGCCTCAGCCTGCCGCACTTCATCCATGCCGCGCACCTGTTGCAGGGCCTGCTCACCTCGCTGGCGGTGCGTCCGGCGCGGGCCAGCCTGAAATCCGGACGGGTGCTGGACATCGACGCGGTGCAGGCGCTGATGCGCGCGCACCTGCACGACAGCCTCAACCTCGACGAGCTGGCGGCGCAGTTCAAGCTGTCGCGCTTCCATTTCGCCAAGACCTATCGCGCCCTGACCGGCCAGGCGCCGATCCAGGATTTCATCCAGATGAAGATGGCCCATGCCTGCCGCCTGCTCGACGAGGGCGCGCTGGAGGTGCGGCAGATCGCCGAGCAGCTCGGCTACGCCGATCCCTATTACTTCTCGCGGCTGTTCCGCAAGGTGGTGGGCATGGCGCCCAGTCACTACCGGGCGCTGCACCAGGGCTAGTGCTCCGGGCATAATGCTGCATCCTGCCCGTGGGCCGAGACCGACAAGGATCGTCGATGCGCAAACCCCTATCGCTCTACCACCCCTGGCTCTACTGGCTGCGGGTCTGGCAACGACGTCTCTGGCGGCACTGCCGCTGGCGTCTTGGCGGCCGTCGCTACGTGCGGTTGCCATCGATCGACGAGCGCCTGCCGTACCGCTACATCAAGCACACCTCGAAGTTGATCCGCCGCCTCGGCGACAGCGACCTCGCCCTGCAACGCAACAAGGTGGTCAACCTGCGCCTGGCGGTGGACTGCATGAACGGCGTGAGCATCGGCCCCGGCGAGTACTTCTCGTTCTGCCGGCTGGTCGGTCGGCCCAGCGCCCGGCGTGGCTTCGTCGAAGGTATGGAGTTGTCCTTCGGCGAGGCGCGCAGCGGAATCGGCGGCGGCATCTGCCAACTGAGCAACCTGATCCACTGGATGGCCCTGCATTCCCCGCTGCGCGTGGTGGAGCGGGCCAACCACAGCTTCGACCCGTTTCCCGACGAGGGACGGATCCTGCCGTTCGGCTCGGGCGCGGCGATCTTCTACAACTTCATCGACCTGGTGCTGCACAATCCGACGGCGGATACCTTCCAGCTGCGCTTCCATATCGCCGCCCACCAACTGGAAGGCGAACTGCTGTGCAGCGCGCCGCGCCCTGTGCGCTACCACGTCTATGAGAGGGCCCAGCGCTTTGTCCGCGACGACGATGCGGTGCTGAGGCTCAACGAGATCTGGCGCGACATCCGGGAAAAGGGCCAGGCCGGCACCCTGCTGGCCAGCGAGTGCCTGTACCGCAACCGGGTGCGCGTGAAGTATCCGGTGGAAGAGGCCCGCCTGTCCCGAGATTGACAAGCGCGGCGGGCTTTTCTACGGTTCCGCGGCCACAGGCTGTCGGCGACCTTCTGAAAAAGGCCGGACGACTTTTTCAGTACCGAGACAGGGGGTTCCATGACCGATAACGACGACCGCATCAAGCTCGAGGCGAGTTGGAAGGAAGCGCTGCGCGAGGAATTCGACAAGCCCTACATGAAGCAACTGGGCGAGTTCCTGCGCCAGGAGAAGGCCGCCGGCAAGGTGATCTTTCCGCCCGGGCCATTGATCTTCAACGCGCTGAACACCACGCCGCTGGAGAACGTCAAGGTGGTGATCATCGGCCAGGATCCCTACCACGGACCAGGCCAGGCCCACGGCCTGTGCTTCTCGGTGCAGCCCGGCGTGCCGACGCCGCCGTCCTTGCAGAACATCTACAAGGAACTCAACCGCGACCTGAACATCCCGATTCCCAACAACGGCTACCTGCAGCGCTGGGCGGAGCAGGGCGTGCTGTTGCTCAATACCTCCCTGACCGTCGAGCAGGCCAAGGCCGGCTCCCACGCCAATGCCGGCTGGCAGCCGTTCACCGACCGCGTCATCGAGGTGGTCAACGAGCGTTGCGAGCGCCTGGTGTTCCTGCTCTGGGGCAGCCACGCGCAGAGCAAGCAGAAGCTGATCGACCCGCAGCGCCACCTGATTCTCAAGTCGGCGCACCCGTCGCCGTTGTCGGCCTACCGCGGTTTCCTCGGCAACGGCCACTTCAGCCGCACCAACAAGTTCCTCGAGCAGAACGGCAAGACGCCTATCGACTGGTCGCTGCCGGACCTCTGAAGGCCGCTGTCGCCCAGCTCTTCACATGGTGGGCGCCGCTGTGTGCCTCTGACCGCGCCCGGAAAAAAAAGCCCGCACGAGGCGGGCTGGAAAACGCCACACATCCAGTGTGGCGGCGTGGCTCGATCAGCCGGCGCGCTTCCTCCAGTAGCGGAAGCACGGCTCGGCGAGGAACAGCACCAGCAATAGCCTCAGTACCTGCAAGGCGGTGACCAGCGGCACCGAGAGCTGCAAGGCTTCGGCGGTCAGGCTCAGCTCGGCGATGCCGCCGGGCATCATGCCGAGCATCAGCGACTGGTGGTCGAGGGTGGTCAGCCAGCCGAGCAACTCGGCGGCGAGCGCCGCGGCGAACATCATCCACAGCGTGCAGACCAGGGTACGACTGACGAAGGCTGGAGCGCTGCGGAAGAAACTGCGGTTGAAATGGCAACCCAGGGCGCTGCCGATCAGCCATTGGCCGACGCCGCTGGAACCGGCCGGCAGGCCGATATGCAGGTCGAAGCCGAGGCTGACGCCGGCCGCCAGCAACAGCGGGCCGAGCAGCCAGGGATTGGGTTGGCGCAACTTCTGCCAGCCCAGCGCGACCAGCGCCCCGGCCGGGAACAGCAGGGCCAGCCAGTGCCAGTCCACCGGCGCGGCCTGGTGCGGGCCTGGCTGGCCGCCGCCGAGCAGGTACTGGAACGCCGCCGGCACCAGCAGCACTACCAGCAACAGGCGCAGGCTCTGCGCTGCGGCGACGCGGCTGAGCACCGCGCCGTGGCGCTGCCCGAGGTTGACCATCTCGCTGGCACCACCGGGCATGCTGGCGAAGAACGCGGTGGCGCGGTCCTCGCCGCTGCGGCGCATGAAGGCGATCGCCAGCACGCTGGAAAGCGTGGTGGCCACGGCGCCGAAGACGATGATCACGCTATGCGCCAGCACTTGCTCGATCACTGCCGGGGTGAAGTGCAGGCCGATGCCGATGCCGACGATCCATTGCCCGCACTTGCGTGCCCCCGGCACTTCGGCCAGCGGCAGGTCGGCCAGGCAACGCACCAGCATCACCGCAAGCAGCGAGCCGATCATCCACGGCAGCGGCCAGCCGACCAGGCTTGCCAGCCAGCCGCCAAGGGCGCCCACCAGCGGCGTCGCCCAGTACAGCCTCCAGGTGACGCGCTCAGGCATCGGCCAGCCCTGTCGCGCGACGGGCCACGCGGCGGCGCCAGGCGCGGACCAGCGGCAACAGCAGCATTACCACCACCAGCGCCCAGGTCACCAGGCTGATCGGGCTCGACCAGAGGATGCCCAGTTCACCGTTGGAGATCGACAGCGCGCGGCGCAGGTTCTGCTCCATCAGTCCACCGAGGATGAAGCCCAGCAGCAGCGGCGAGAGCGGGAAGTCGAGCTTGCGCAGGATATAGCCGATCACGCCGATGCCGACCATCAGGAACAGGTCGAAGGTGGTCGCATGCACGCCGTACACGCCGATCCCGGTGATGATCGCGATGGCCGGCACCAGGGCCCAGTTCGGCACCGCGAGGATGCGGGTGAATACGCGGACCATCGGCACGTTGAGGATGATCAGCATGACGTTGGCGATGAACAGCGAGGCGATCAGGCCCCAGACGATGTCCGGTTGCTGCTGGAACAGCAGCGGGCCGGGAGTGATGTTGTACAGGGTCAGGGCGCCGATCATCACCGCAGTGGTACCCGAGCCGGGCACGCCGAGGGTCAGCATCGGCACCATGGCGCCGCAGGCGGAGGCGCCGATGGCGGTCTCGGGAGCGGCCAGGCCGCGCATGTCGCCCTTGCCGAACTCGCCCTTGGCACCGGCCAGCTTCTTCTCGGTCATATAGGCCACCGCGCTTGCCAGGGTCGCGCCGGCGCCGGGCAGTACGCCCATGACGAAACCGAGCAGACCGCAGCGCAGGTTGACCAGGAATACGCTGGCGGCCTCCTTGAAGTTGAACAGCATGCGTCCGGTGGCTTTCACCGCCTCCTGGCCGTGGTGGGTCTTCTCCAGCAGCAGGAGGATCTCGCTGACCGAGAACAGGCCCAGCACCAGGACCACGAACTGGATGCCGTCGGCGAGGTGGATGCTGTCCCCGGTGAAGCGGTACACGCCGCTGTTGGCGTCGATCCCGACGCTCGACAGGAACAGCCCGAGCAGCGCCGCCAGCAGGGTCTTCAGCGGGCGGTCGCCGGCCATCCCGCCGAGGCAGACGATGGCGAACACCATCAGCACGAAATATTCCGCCGGACCGAAGGCGATCGCCCACTTGGCCAGCAGCGGGGCGAACAGGACCATCCCGCAGGTGGCGATGAAAGCGCCAATGAACGAACTCCAGGCCGACAGCGACAGGGCCACGCCGGCCAGGCCCTTGCGTGCCATCGGGTAGCCGTCGAGGGTGGTCATCACGGTCGAGGCTTCGCCGGGGATGTTGAGCAGGATCGAGCTGATCCGCCCGCCGTATTCGCAGCCCAGGTATACGGCGGCGAGCAGGATCAGCGCGGTTTCCGGCGGCAGGCCGAGGGCGAAGGCCACCGGGATCAGCAGTGCCACGCCGTTGATCGGACCGAGGCCTGGCAGCAGGCCTACGATGGTGCCGATCAGGGTGCCGATCAGCGCGGTGATCAGGTTGGTCGGCGTCATCGCGACGCCGAAGCCCTGGCCGAGGTAGTTCAAGGTTTCCATCACGAAGTCCTCACAGCGGCAGGAAGTCGAGAACGCCCAGCGGCAGCGGGACGTCCAGGGCGCGGTCGAACAGCCAGTAGAGGCCGATCCCGAGCAGGCTCGCGGTGACCACCGCAGGGATTGGCCGGGCGCCGTAGAGAATGGCCATGCAGGAGCCGACCAGGGCGGCGCTGAGGATGAAGCCGAGCGTTTCGAACAGGCCGGCGAACACCAGCAGCAGGGCGATGCAGGCGAGCACCTTGAGCAGCACGGCGCCGCCCAGCGGTTGTTCGTCCTCGGCGTGGCGGATCGGCGTCGGCCGCGCGATCAGCCACGCCAGGCCGGCGCCCATCAGCGCCAGGCAGAGCAGCGGGTAGGCGCGCGGGCCGACCGGTTCGTAGGAAAACGGCGCCTGGTAACGCCAGCCGGCGACCGCCAGGCCGACGCAGGCGAGCAGCCAGAGCCCGGCGAACAGGCGCTGGTACAGGTTGGAACGGGTCATGGGACGATCCTCGTGGCGCGGCCGGGGTCCGGCCGCGCGCGGGCTGGCTTACTGGATCAGGCCGAAGTCCTTGGCCAGTTGCTTGTACTGCTGGACCTGCTGCTTCACGTAGCCGTCGAGTTCCTCGCCGGTCATGGCGAAGGGGAACAGCTCGCGCTGGTCGCGCAGCTTGGCGAAGTCCTCGGAGGCCAGCAGTTGGTCGAAGGCGTTCTTCCACCAGGCGTAGTCTTCGTCGCTGACCTTCGGCCCGAGGTAGAACCCGCGAACCACCGGCCAGACGATGTCGTAGCCCTGTTCCTTGGCGGTGGGGATGTTGGCCATCGCCGCCTCTGGCAGGCGTTCTTCGGAGAACACCGCGAGCAGGCGCATGTCGCCGCTGAGGATGTGCGGCATGGAGTCGGAAATGTCGGTGCTGCCGACCTGGATGTGCCCGCCGAGCAGCGCGGTGGCGATCTCGCCGCCGCCTTCCAGGGCCACGTAGCGCAGGTCGCGCGGATTGATCCCGGCGGCCTTGGCGATCAGCGCGGTCTGCATCCAGTCCTGGCTGCCGACGGTGCCGCCGGAGCCGATCACCACCTTGCTCGGGTCGGCCTTGAGCGCCTTCACCAGGTCGTCGAGGTTCTTGTAGGGCGAGTCGGTGCGCACCGCGATGGCGCCGTAGCTGGTGCCGATGGCGGCCAGCCATTTCACCGCGTTCTCGTCGAAGCGGCCGAACTTGCCCTGGGCCAGGTTCAGCAGCGAGCCGCTGGAGAAGGCGGTGATGGTGCCGGCGTCGCCCGGGCGTTGGGCGACCACCGCGTTATAGGCGACCGCGCCGACGCCGCCGGGCATGTAGGTGACGCGCATCGGCTTGCTCAGCAGCTTGGCCTCGACCAGGGCGCTCTGGGCCAGCTTGCAGGTGAGGTCGAAACCGCCGCCGGGGGACGCCGGGGCGATGCATTCGGGACGCTTGGGTTCGGCCACGGCGGCGCCGGCCAGCAGCAGGCCGGCGGCAACCAAGGCGAGGGGACGAAAAGACAGTTTCATCATCATCGGTGCTCCTGTGGAGTTCTTGTTCTGGCTTACCAGATCGGCAGGGTATAGCTGACGATCAGGCGGTTCTCATCGATGTCGCGGGTGAAATTGGAACGGAAGGTCGCGTTGCGCCAGCGGATTCCGAGGTTCTTCAGCGCGCCGCTCTGGAACACGTACTGCAGTTCGGTGTTGCGTTCCCATTCGCGGCCTTCGCCGCGCTGCCCGGCGAGTTCGACATTGTCGCCCTTGACGTAGCGGGTCATGAAGGTCAGGCCGGGAATGCCGAGGCCGACGAAGTCGTAGTCGTAGCGCAGTTGCCAGGAGCGCTCCTTGGGGCCGGCGAAGTCGTTGACCTGGACGAAGTTGACCAGGTACGGGTTGCTGCCTTCCAGGTAGGGGAAGGCGTCGTCGCCGTTCATTCGCTGCCAGGCCGCGCCGAAGGCATGGTTGCCAAGGCTGTAGGTGAACATGCCGTTGAGCGACTTGTTGTCGATGCCGCCGGCCTTGGCCGAGCCGCTGTCGGTGCTGCGGGCGAAGCGCAGGTCGCTGGTCAGTTCGCCGGGACCGATCGGCCAGCTGTGCAGCAGGCCGACGAAGTGCTGGCGGTAGACGTCCTGCAGGTTGCTGTAGTGATAGCTGGCGGTGAGTTGGTCGGTGAGCTTGTAGTCCAGTCCGCCGAGGTCGAAGTGATCGGCGCTGACCCCGGCGAAGCGGCCGTTCTTGTCGTTCAGCGCGAGGTCCTCGGAGTCGCTGGAGTCGCGGATCTTGGTCTTTTCCAGGCGCCCGGCGGTGAAGCCGAGGTCCTTGATCTCCTTCGAGGTGAGCAGCGCGCCTTCGAATATCTGCGGGAAGATCCGCCCGTTGTTCGGTTGTACCGATGGCAGCTTCGGAATCAGCGTGCCGACTTTCAGCTCGCTCTGCGAGACCTTGACCTTGGCGGTCAGGCCCAGTTTCGAGTAGGTGTCCGGCGCGCGGCCGTCGGAATCCTTCGGCAGCAGTCCGGTACCGCTGCGGCCGCGGCCGGAGTCGAGCTTGACGCCGAGCATGCCCATGGCGTCGAGGCCGAAGCCGACGGTGCCCTGGGTGTAGCCGGACTGCAGGTTGAGGATGAAGCCTTGCGCCCACTCCTCGCGCTTGGACTGGCCGGGGCCGTCGCGGAAGTCGCGGTTCATGTAGAAGTTGCGGGTTTCCAGGCTGGCCTTGCTGTCTTCGAGGAAGCCGGCGGCGTTGCCCAGGGGCGCGATGCCGGCGAGCACGACGGCGGTGGTGGTCAGGGTGGTGCTGCGGGACGAACGTACAGACCTTGCGGCCTGCGGCAGGGAAGTCGACATGCAGTGGTCTCCGATTCTTGTTCTTGTACGCCGAGCACCACGCTGCAGGGCGTTTTGGCGGACGATCTGCGCCGTCCATCGACTGATCCTAAGGCGCCAAGCTTTCGCCAGGCTTTCAGCAATCCCCGGTGGCAGAGAAGCCATTTACCGGAGGGTTTTCCCCGGTACACTTCGCCTCTTGTGCCCTCATCCGGTGGTGGAGAACCGTCCATGCGCATCCTTCTGGTGGAAGATCATCCGCAGCTCGCCGAAAGCGTGGTCCAGGCGCTCAAGGGCGCCGGCTGGACGGTAGACCTGCTGCAGGACGGGGTGGCCGCCGACCTGGCCCTGGCCAGCGAGGAGTACGCCCTGGCGATCCTCGACGTCGGCCTGCCGCGGATGGACGGCTTCGAGGTGCTGGCGCGCCTGCGCGGGCGCGGCAAGACCCTGCCGGTGCTGATGCTGACTGCGCGCGGCGAGGTGAAGGACCGGGTGCACGGCCTCAATCTCGGCGCCGACGACTACCTGGCAAAGCCTTTCGAACTGTCCGAGCTGGAGGCGCGGGTCAAGGCCCTGCTGCGCCGCAGCGTGCTCGGTGGCGAACAGTTGCAGCGCTGCGGCGCCCTGGTCTACGACCTCGGCACCCGGCGCTTCAGCCTCGACGAGCAGCCGCTGACCCTGACCTCGCGGGAACAGGCGGTGCTGGAAGCGATGATCGCCCGTCCGGGGCGGGTGATGAGCAAGGAGCAACTGGCCGCCCAGGTCTTCGGCCTGGACGAGGAGGCCAGCGCCGACGCCATCGAGATCTACGTCCACCGCCTGCGCAAGAAGCTGGAAGGCGGCGCCGTGCGCATAGTCACCTTCCGCGGCCTCGGCTACCTGCTGGAGGCGCAGGGTGACTGATGCCGGCAGCCTGCGCGGAAGGCTGCTGCTGTGGCTGGCCCTGCTCCTGCTGCTGGTGCTCCTGGCGAGCGGCCTGAGCGCCTACTGGAACGGTCGCGAGGTGGCCGACACCGCCTACGACCGGACCTTGCTGGCCTCGGCGCGGGCGATCGCCGACGGGCTCTACGAGAAGGACGGCACCCTGCGCGCCGACGTCCCCTACGTGGCACTGGATACCTTCGCCTACGACAGCGCCGGGCGGATCTTCTACCAGGTCAACGACATCCACGGACGGATGATCTCCGGCTACGAGAATCTTCCGGCGGCACCCGCCGATGCCCTGCGCACCGACGACTACCCGGCCCTGGCCAAGTTCTACGACGGCGTCTACCAGGGCGTCGACGTACGCGTGGTGAGCCTGCTGCAACCGGTCAGCGAACCGAGCATGAGCGGCATGGCGGAGATCCGCGTGGCGGAGACCGAAGGCGCCCGCGAGCGCATGGCGCGCAGCCTGATGACCGATACCCTGCTGCGCCTGGGCGTCCTCGGCGTCGGCGCGCTGGTGCTGGTGTGGCTGGCGGTGAGCGCCGCGCTGCGTCCGCTGGATCGCCTGCGCCGCGAGGTGGAAGAGCGCCAGCCGGACGACCTGCGGCCGTTGCCGATGCTAGAGGTCCAGCATGAATTGCGGCCGCTGGTGGAGTCGCTGAACCACTTCACCCAGCGCCTGCGCAGCCTGTTCGAGCGGCAGTCGCAGTTCATCGCCGATGCCGCCCACGAGTTGCGCACGCCGCTGGCGGCGCTCAAGGCGCGCCTGGAACTGGGCCTGCGCGAGCAGGAGCCGGAAGCCTGGCGTTCGACCCTGGAGACCACGGCGAAGAACACCGACCGCCTGATCCACCTGGCCAACCAGCTGCTCTCCCTGGCGCGCATCGAAAGCGGCGCCCAGGCCATCGCCGAGGGTGGCGCCGAGCGTATCGACCTGACCGCCCTGGCCCGGGAACTGGGCCTGGCGCTGGCGCCGCTGGCCTATGCGCGGGGAGCCTCGCTGGCGCTGGAAAGCGCCGGGCCGGTGTGGATCCAGGGTGAACCGACGCTGCTCAACGAATTGCTCAGCAACCTGCTGGACAACGCGCTGGCGCACACCCCGCAGGGCGGCAACGTGATCCTCAGGGTGCTGGAGGGGGGCGTGCTGGAAGTGGAAGACGATGGTCCGGGAATTCCCGCCGCCGACCGCGAGCGGGTCTTCCAGCGCTTCTACCGGCGCGGCGACAGCCCCGGCAGCGGCCTGGGGCTGGCGATCGTCGGCGAGGTCTGCCGGGCGCACCGGGCGCAGATCCAGCTCGACCAAGGCGAACTGGGCGGCTTGCTGGTGCGGGTGCGCTTCCCGGCGGAGTAGGGCGGGGTCTATTGCAGCATGCTGGTGGCGGCTTCCAGGGCGCTGGAGAGGTCCTCGTCTTCCTTCATGTCGACGGTCGGCTCGAGGCCGAGCTTGGCGAACGCCGGGATCTGGCTCCAGTCCAGGCGGGTATAGGGATGCTCGCTGCCAAGGTAGCTCTGCAGGGTGGCGACCTGGACCAGGTCGGTATAGTCCGCGCGCGGCGAGTTGCGGGTGAAGTCCAGGTGCTGGCGCGGGACCTCGGCGATCGGCGCGGGGAAATCCCAGGCCTTGAGGATGCGCTCGCCGATCAGCGGATGGATGCGCTCGATCACATGGCTCAGGCTGATGGAGTCCGACAGCAGCTCGTTGTGATCCTCGGCGTAGGTGAGGATCGGCAGCACGCCGATCTGGTGCACCAGCCCGGCCAGGGTCGCCTGGTCCGGCGCCAGACGGGTGTAGTGACGGGCCAGCACGTGGCAGATGCCGGCGATCTCGGTGCTCTTGTTCCAGACTTCGCGCATCTTGCGGTCGACCACGTCGGTGGTGGCCTGGAACATCTGCTCCATGGCCAGGCCGGTGGCCAGGTTGCAGGTGTAGTTGATGCCCAGCCGGCTGATCGCCATCTGCAGGTCGGTGATTTCCTTCGGGCTGCGCAGCAGCGGACTGTTCACCACGCGGATGATGCGCGCGGTCAGCGCCGCGTCGTTGCCGATCACCTTGCTCAGGGCCTGGATGCTGACATCCGGGTCTTCCGCCGCCTCACGGACCTGCAGGGCCACCTCGGGCAGGGTCGGCAGCACCAGTTCATCCTGATCGATGGCGCGGATCAGGTCCTGTTGGACTTTGTCGGCAAGCTTGCTCATGGCATTTCCTTTGAAAACGCAATGGCCGGAGCACGCTCTACGTGCACCGGCCATGGGAATACTGGCGGGCCGTCCGCGGACGGCGAGGCACAGTTTACGGTCAGCGCTGGATTTCGCGGTCGCTGTCCAGCGTGTAAGGCAGATTGAGGAGGACGAGCGGCGCTCCTTCGGCGCTTCCGAGGCTGATCCGGCCGTCGGCGACGGCGTCGTCCTGCAGCACGGCGAGCAATTCCACGCTGTTCTCCGGCGTACGGGCGGCCAGTACCACTTCGCCGACGCTGGTGGAATGGACTGGCGAGAACAGCCCGGTGCCGGGCGCCGGCACCTCGTCTGCGTCCAGCGCCAGGCGATACAGGCGGCGCTTGAGGCGGCCGAGATACTGCATGCGGGCGACGATTTCCTGGCCGGTATAGCAGCCCTTCTTGAAGCTGACCCCGCCGACCGCCTGCAGGTTGATCATCTGTGGGATGAACAGCTCGCGGGTAGCGCCGAACACCTGGCCGATGCCTGCGCGCACCTGGCCGAGCAGCCAATCGTCGAGCGGCGCCTCGCGGCTGTGCTCGCGGAGCGTGGCAAGCACCGCCTCGGCGCGCTGCGCCGGAACCCATAGCTCGACGCGGGCGTCGCCCAGGGCGACGGCGAGCAGGTCGCCGTGGCGGGCGATCCTGCCGCTCTCCGCCGGGGTGTCTATCCCCAGGGCGCGCAGTGCCTCGCTGGCGTCGCGCAAGCCTATGCGGAGCCAGGCTGCGCTCTCGTCGGCAAGGCTGGCCTTGGAGAATACGGCGTATTTCTTCAGGTCCGCCAACTGGGCCTCGAGCAGCTCGCCGGCCATCGCCAGCAGCAGGCCGTCGCCCTCGGGCAGGATGCGGAAGCTCGATAGCAGGCGGCCCTTGATGTTGCAGCGGCCGCCGAGGCTGGAGGTCTCGTCGTTGAGGTAGGCGAGGTTGCAGGTCAGCTGGCCCTGGAGGAACTTGGCGGCGTCAGGGCCGCGGACGGCGAGGATGCCTTCATGGACTAGCGGGGTGTGGAAAGCGGGGTCGGCCATTGCGATGCTGCGCGGTCAGTCAGTCAGGACCGTCATCATAGAACTCGGTCCGAGGCTTGTCAGCGGGCAAGAATGCCTGGCGCATCCGCCTTGGCGGTTGTCGGACACTTCCGAGGCCGCCGTCGGCATGGGCCTGCGTCCCGCGCGGATACCCTTGGTTTGCCGGGCAATACGACCAAGGGCGGACGCCGGCGGAGCGACGCCTCGTCATCGGGCCGCGCCATTCGAGCGCAACCGCCCTATAATGCCGGGCGTTTTCGAGGAGCCCGAACATGGCAGATGAAACCGAACTGAAACGACTCTACTGGCACAGCCGTCGCGGCATGCTGGAACTGGATGTGCTGCTGGTGCCTTTCGTGCAGGAGGTTTACCCGGGCCTGGACGCCGAGGACCAGGCGCGCTTCCGCAAGCTGCTGGAGTGCGAGGACCAGGACATGTTCGGTTGGTTCATGCAGCGCGGCGAGCCGGAAGACGCCGACCTGCGGCGGATGGTGCGGATGATCCTGGACCGTGTCCAGCCGGATTGAGCCGTTCGAATGCCGCTGGCTGGTCTCTCCGATCCTGTTGGCGGCGAGCCTGGCACTGTGGGCCCTGGCGCTGCTGTCGATCCTGCTGGCGGCGCTGCCGGTCTGGCTGAAGCCGCCGCTTGCGCTGGTCTGCCTGGCCTACGGTGCCTGGGGGCTGTACCGCCAGGTACTGCTGCGCGGCTCGCGGGCCTTCCGCGGCGTGCGCCATGACGAGCGGGGCTGGCAGCTGTGGAGCGCCGGAAGCGGCTGGCAAGCGGTGCAATTGCGCCCTGACAGCCTGGCGTTGCCCTGGCTCATCGTACTGCGCGTGCGCCTGCCGGGCCGCTGGCGCATCCTTGGCTGCTGTATCCCGGCCGATGCATTGGGCGCCGACAGCCATCGGCGCCTGCGTGTCCGCCTGCGCTTCAGTCGCCGTAGATGGGCGGCACCAGGATAGTGTCGCGGGCTTCGGGCAGCAGGTCCGGATAATCCAGCGTGTAGTGCAGGCCCCGGCTTTCGCGGCGCTGCATGGCCGAGCGGATGATCAGTTCGGCGACCAGCGCCAGGTTGCGCAACTCGATCAGGTCGCGGCTGACCTTGTAGTTGCTGTAGAACTCGTCGATCTCGCTGAGCAGCAGGCGCACCCGGTGCTGGGCGCGCTGCAGGCGCTTGTTGGTGCGCACGATACCGACGTAGTCCCACATGAAACGCCGCAGTTCGTCCCAGTTGTGCGCGATGATCACGTCCTCGTCGGAGTCGGTGACCTGGCTGGCGTCCCAGCTTGGCAGGCTTTCCGGCACGGGCGTGCCGGGCAGGCGCTGGAGCATGTCGGCGGCGGCAGAGCGGGCATAGACGAAGCATTCCAGCAGCGAATTGCTGGCCATGCGGTTGGCGCCGTGCAGGCCGGTGAAGGTGGTTTCGCCGATGGCGTAGAGGCCCGGCACGTCGGTATGCCCGTGCTGGTCGACGAGCACGCCGCCGCAGGTATAGTGAGCGGCCGGCACTACCGGGATCGGTTGCTGGGTAATGTCGATGCCGAAGTCCAGGCAGCGCTCGTAGACGGTGGGGAAGTGCGCCTTGATGAACTCGGCCGGCTTGTGGCTGATGTCCAGGTAGACACAGTCGATCCCCAGACGCTTCATTTCATGGTCGATGGCGCGGGCCACGATGTCTCGGGGCGCCAGCTCGCCACGCGGGTCGAAGCGCGGCATGAAACGCTCGCCATTGGGCAGGCGGAGCAGGGCGCCTTCGCCGCGCAATGCCTCGGTGATGAGGAAACTCTTGGCCTGCGGGTGGTACAGGCAGGTCGGGTGGAACTGGTTGAACTCCAGGTTGCCGACCCGGCAGCCGGCGCGCCAGGCCATGGCGATGCCGTCGCCGGAGTTGCCGTCAGGATTGCTGGTATAAAGGTAGACCTTGCTCGCGCCACCGGAGGCCAGCACGGTGAAGCGGGCACGGAAGGTATCGACTTCGCCGCTTTCCCGATTCAGCACGTAGGCGCCCAGGCAGCGCTTGCTCGGCAGACCGAGCTTGCGCTCGGTGATCAGGTCGACCGCCACTCGCTGCGACAGCAACTCGATGTTCGGTCGCCGCCGGGCCTGGGCCAGCAAGGTATTGAAGATCGCGGCGCCGGTGGCGTCGGCGGCATGGATGATGCGCCGGTGGCTGTGCCCGCCTTCGCGGGTCAGGTGGTATTCGAAGCTGCCTTCCTCGTGGTTGTGCTGCTCGTCGCGGGTGAAGGGCACCCCCTGTTCGATCAGCCACTGGATCGCTTCGCGGCTATGCTCCACGGTGAAGCGCACCGCATCCTCGCGGCACAGGCCGCCACCGGCGACCAGGGTGTCCTCGACGTGGGATTCCACGGTGTCGGTATCGTCCAGCACGGCGGCCACGCCGCCCTGGGCCCAGTAGGTCGAGCCCTGCGACAGTTCGCCCTTGCTGAGGACGGCGATGCGCAGGTGTTCCGGAAGGGTCAAGGCCAGACTCAGGCCGGCGGCGCCGCTGCCGATGACCAGTACATCGTGTTGATAATGTTGGCTCATGCCCGCATTTCCCCGTGGTGGAGCCCTAGTATATAGAAGGGCCTGGCGGCACAATAGCGCACCCCCGCTGCCGGTCCGGCGGATGAGCTGCGGGCCTGTCATCGGCAGGCGTCATCAGAGCGGGGCGATGCTGGAACTTTCTTAGACGCATCGGTTCCAAAGCAGGATGCCTGAAGACCTCGTCCGGTTGGCCTACCCAGCGGCACAGAGGCCGGGCCCTGAGCCCGATGCAATCCATTTTCGCGGGGCCCGGACACGATGTCCGGGGCCGCACGTCACGAGCGAGGAAAAAACTCGTGACGCATGCTTGGAGGGGAGAACTTTTGCAAGAAGCCCGAGTCTATCTTGGCAAGACGATTCGCTGGGACGCTCGAAGCTCCTCCAGGTTCGAAGAGGAGCTTTCATGCTAACCCAGGAACAGGATCAGCAACTGGTTGAACGGGTACAGCGCGGAGACAAGCGGGCTTTCGATCTGCTGGTACTGAAATACCAGCACAAGATACTGGGATTGATCGTGCGGTTCGTGCACGACGCCCAGGAAGCCCAGGACGTAGCGCAGGAAGCCTTCATCAAGGCATACCGTGCGCTCGGCAATTTCCGCGGCGATAGTGCTTTTTATACCTGGCTGTATCGGATCGCCATCAACACCGCGAAGAACCACCTGGTCGCTCGCGGGCGTCGGCCACCGGACAGCGATGTGACCGCAGAGGATGCGGAGTTCTTCGAGGGCGACCACGCCCTGAAGGACATCGAGTCGCCGGAACGGGCGATGTTGCGGGATGAGATCGAGGCCACCGTGCACCAGACCATCCAGCAGTTGCCCGAGGATTTGCGCACGGCCCTGACCCTGCGCGAGTTCGAAGGTTTGAGTTACGAAGATATCGCCACCGTGATGCAGTGTCCGGTGGGGACGGTACGGTCGCGGATCTTCCGCGCTCGTGAAGCAATCGACAAAGCTCTGCAGCCTTTGTTGCGAGAAGCCTGACACAGCGGCAAATGCCAAGAGAGGTATCGCTATGAGTCGTGAAGCCCTGCAGGAAACTCTGTCCGCTGTGATGGATAACGAAGCGGATGAACTCGAGTTGCGGCGGGTGCTCGCAGCTTGCGGCGAGGATGCCGAGCTGCGTTCCACCTGGTCGCGTTACCAGTTGGCGCGGTCCGTCATGCACCGCGAGCCTACCCTGCCGAAGCTGGATATCGCTGCGGCGGTCTCTGCTGCCCTGGCCGACGAGGCCGCTCCGCCGAAAGCGGAGAAGGGACCGTGGCGGATGGTCGGTCGCCTGGCGGTCGCTGCCTCGGTGACCCTGGCGGTGCTGGCCGGCGTGCGTCTGTACAACCAGAACGACGCCCTGCCGCAGATGGCGCAACAGGGGACCACCCCGCAGATCGCCCTGCCTCAGGTGAAAGGCCCGGCCGTGCTGGCCGGCTACAGCGAAGAGCAGGGGGCGCCGCAGGTGATCACCAACTCCTCGTCCAGCGATACCCGCTGGCATGAGCAGCGTCTGCCGATCTACCTGCGTCAGCACGTGCAACAATCCGCCGTCAGTGGTACAGAGAGCGCGCTGCCCTACGCTCGGGCAGCCAGCCTGGAAAACCGCTGAGGAGAGACATGCGCACCACCTCCCTGTTGCTTTTGCTTGGCAGCCTGATGGCGGTTCCCGCCACTCAGGCTGCCGACGCTTCCGACTGGCTGAATCGTCTCGCCGAGGCCGATCGCCAGAACAGTTTCCAAGGCACCTTCGTCTACGAGCGCAATGGCAGCTTCTCCACCCATGAGATCTGGCATCGCGTGGAGAGCGATGGTGCGGTTCGCGAGCGCCTGCTCCAGCTCGACGGCGCGCGCCAGGAAGTGGTCCGGGTCGACGGGCGCACCCAGTGCATCAGCGGCGGCCTTGCCGACCAACTGGCCGATGCCCAGCTGTGGCCGGTGCGCAAGTTCGATCCCTCCCAGCTGGCTTCCTGGTACGACCTGCGCCTGGTCGGCGAATCCCGTGTCGCCGGCCGCCCGGCAGTGGTCCTTGCGGTGACTCCGCGCGACCAGCATCGCTACGGCTTCGAGCTGCACCTGGACCGCGACACCGGCCTGCCGTTGAAGTCGCTGCTGCTGAACGAGAAGGGGCAGTTGCTCGAGCGCTTCCAGTTCACCCAGTTGAATACCGGCGCGGCACCTGCCGAAGACCAGTTGCAGGCGGGCGCCGAATGCCAGGTCGTCGGCCCGGCCAAGGCCGACGGCGAGAAGACCGTGGCCTGGCGCTCGGAATGGCTGCCGCCAGGTTTCACCCTGACCCGCAGTTTCATGCGTCGCAGTCCGGTCACCCCCGATCCGGTCGCCTGCCTGACCTATGGCGATGGCCTGGCACGATTCTCGGTGTTCATCGAGCCGCTGCACGGTGCCATGGTTGGCGACGCGCGCAGCCAGCTCGGCCCGACCGTGGTGGTTTCCAAGCGCCTGCAGACCGATGACGGCGGCCAGATGGTGACCGTCGTCGGCGAAGTGCCGCTGGGCACCGCCGAGCGGGTGGCGCTGTCCATCCGGCCCGAGGCCGCCGCCCAGAAATGATCGAGGAGCAGGGGCGAGTGGTGGCGACCGAGCCGGGAGCGGTATGGGTCGAGACCGTGCGCCGCAGTACCTGCTCGTCCTGCTCGGCCAATGCCGGTTGCGGCCAGGGGCTGATGCAGCGCCTGGGCGTCGGCGCGGGGCGTGCCCGGGTGCGCGCGTTGAGCGAACTGAGCCTGCGGGTCGGCGATGCGGTCGTCCTAGGAATTCATGAAGACCTGTTGTTGCGCGCCTCCGTCCTCTTCTATCTTTTCCCTCTGCTCGGGTTTTTCGTGGCAGCATTGCTGGCGACCCGGGCGGGCCTTGTCGAACCTCTGATCATCGTGTCCGGGCTGGCGGGTTTGCTGGCGGCCTGGCTATTGGTGCGTCGGCATGCTCGTCGTCATGCCGATGATCCAGCCTCGCAGCCGGTGGTTCTGCGAGCGCTGATTTCCGGGCCGTCCGATTCGGCCTGAGTCTTTCTCTTCCCTCGAACATCACGGGAGCTGTAGTCGATGCATACCCTAAAACGCTGTATGGCTGCGATGGTGGCCTTGCTGGCCTTGAGCCTGGCGATGACGGCCCGGGCAGAACTGCCGGACTTCACGCCTTTGGTCGAACAGGCGTCGCCGGCGGTGGTGAATATCAGTACGCGGCAGAAGCTGCCGGATCGCGCCATGGCGCGCGGGCAGCTGTCGATCCCCGACCTCGAAGGGCTGCCGCCGATGTTCCGCGACTTCCTCGAGCGCAGCATCCCGCAGGTTCCGCGCAATCCGCGCGGCCAGCAGCGCGAGGCGCAATCGCTGGGTTCCGGCTTCATCATCTCCAACGACGGCTACATCCTCACCAACAATCACGTCGTGGCCGATGCCGACGAGATCCTGGTGCGCCTGTCCGACCGTAGCGAGCACAAGGCCAAGTTGATCGGCGCGGACCCGCGCAGCGACGTGGCGGTGCTGAAGATCGAGGCGAAGAACCTGCCGACCCTGAAACTGGGCGATTCGAACAAGCTGAAAGTGGGCGAATGGGTCCTGGCCATCGGTTCGCCGTTCGGCTTCGATCACTCTGTCACCGCCGGTATCGTCAGTGCCAAGGGGCGTAGCCTGCCGAACGAGAGCTACGTACCCTTCATCCAGACCGACGTGGCGATCAACCCGGGTAACTCCGGCGGTCCGCTGCTGAACCTGCAGGGCGAAGTGGTCGGCATCAACTCGCAGATCTTCACCCGTTCCGGCGGCTTCATGGGCCTGTCCTTCGCCATTCCGATCGATGTCGCGCTGAACGTCGCCGACCAGTTGAAGAAAGCCGGCAAGGTCAGTCGCGGCTGGCTGGGCGTGGTGATCCAGGAAGTGAACAAGGATCTCGCCGAGTCCTTCGGCCTCGACAAGCCGTCCGGCGCGCTGGTGGCGCAACTGGTGGAAGACGGCCCGGCGGCCAAGGGTGGCCTGCAGGTGGGCGATGTGATCCTCAGCCTGAACGGCCAGTCGATCAACGAGTCCGCCGACCTGCCGCACCTGGTGGGCAACATGAAGCCGGGCGACAAGATCAACCTGGACGTGATTCGCAACGGCCAGCGCAAGTCCCTGAGCATGGCGGTAGGCAGCCTTCCGGACGACGACGAGGAAATCGCCTCGATGGGCGCTCCGGGCGCCGAGCGCAGCAGCAACCGCCTGGGCGTGACCGTCGCCGACCTGACCGCCGAGCAGCGCAAGAGCCTGGATATCCAGGGCGGCGTGGTGATCAAGGAAGTCCAGGACGGTCCGGCCGCGGTCATCGGCCTGCGTCCGGGCGATGTCATCACCCACCTGGACAACAAGGCGGTGACCTCGACCAAGGTCTTCGCCGACGTGGCCAAGGCCCTGCCGAAGAACCGTTCGGTTTCGATGCGGGTGCTGCGCCAGGGACGCGCCAGCTTCATTACCTTCAAGCTGGCCGAATAAGCCGGCTGGCGAAAAAAGGGCGGTTTCCACCGCCCTTTTTCATGCCCGTCAATCCGTTACCTGCGTGACGCCTTGCCCGAGCATCAGGTAAACTCCCCGGCTATTTTTCGGCGGATTGCCGCCCTTGCCCTTTTCGAGTGTGTTGAGCCGTGAGCGACCTGAGCCATATCCGCAATTTCTCCATCATTGCCCATATCGACCATGGCAAGTCGACGCTGGCCGATCGCTTCATCCAGATGTGCGGCGGCCTCTCCGATCGCGAAATGGAGGCCCAGGTCCTGGACTCCATGGACCTGGAGCGCGAGCGCGGGATCACCATCAAGGCCCACAGCGTGACCCTGCACTACAAGGCGCAGGACGGTAAGACCTACCAGCTCAACTTCATCGATACCCCCGGCCACGTCGACTTCACCTACGAAGTCAGCCGCTCGCTGGCCGCCTGCGAGGGCGCGCTGCTGGTAGTGGACGCCGGCCAGGGCGTCGAGGCGCAGTCCGTCGCCAACTGCTACACCGCCATCGAGCAGGGGCTGGAAGTGATGCCCGTGCTGAACAAGATGGACCTGCCCCAGGCCGAGCCGGAGCGGGTGAAAGAGGAAATCGAGAGCATCATCGGCATCGACGCCACCGACGCCGTGGCCTGCAGCGCCAAGAGCGGGATGGGCGTGCTGGAGGTGCTGGAGCGCCTGGTGACCGCCATCCCCGCCCCGGAAGGCGAGATCGAGGCGCCGCTGCAGGCGCTGATCATCGACTCCTGGTTCGACAACTACCTCGGCGTGGTCTCGCTGGTACGGGTGAAGAACGGCCGGGTGAAGAAGGGCGACAAGATCCTGGTGAAGTCCACCGGCAAGGTCCACCAGGTGGACAGCGTCGGGGTATTCACTCCGAAGCACACCGAGACCGTCGACCTGAAGGCGGGCGAGGTGGGCTTCATCATCGCCGGTATCAAGGATATCCACGGCGCGCCGGTGGGCGATACGCTGACCCTGAACAACACGCCGGACGTCGAGGTCCTGCCGGGCTTCAAGCGGGTCAAGCCGCAGGTCTACGCGGGCCTGTTCCCGGTCAGCTCGGACGATTTCGAGGACTTCCGCGACGCCCTGCAGAAACTGACCCTCAACGACTCGTCGCTGCAATACGAGCCGGAAAGCTCCGAAGCCCTGGGCTTCGGCTTCCGTTGCGGCTTCCTCGGCATGCTGCACATGGAGATCATCCAGGAGCGCCTAGAGCGCGAATACGACCTGGACCTGATCACCACCGCGCCCACGGTGGTCTTCGAGATCGTGCAGAAGAATGGCGAGATCATCTACGTCGACAACCCGTCCAAGCTCCCGGACCTGGCGTCGATCCAGGAAATGCGCGAACCGATCTGCCGCGCCACCATCCTGGTGCCCAAGGACCACCTGGGCAACGTGATCACCCTGTGCATCGAGAAGCGCGGCGTGCAGCGCGACATGCACTTCCTCAGCGGCCAGGTGCAGGTGGTCTACGACCTGCCGATGAACGAGGTGGTGCTCGACTTCTTCGATCGCCTCAAGTCCACCAGCCGGGGCTATGCTTCCCTGGACTACAGCTTCGATCGTTTCGAGCCGTCCAACCTGGTTCGTCTCGACGTGCTGATCAATGGCGAGAAGGTCGACGCCCTCGCCCTGATCGTCCACCGCGACAACGCCCCCTACAAGGGCCGCCAGCTGGTGGAGAAAATGAAGGAACTGATCCCGCGGCAGATGTTCGACGTGGCGATCCAGGCAGCCATCGGTGGGCAGATCATCGCCCGCTCGACGGTCAAGGCGCTCAGGAAGAACGTGCTGGCCAAGTGTTACGGTGGCGACGTGAGCCGTAAACGCAAGCTGCTGGAGAAGCAGAAGGCTGGTAAGAAAAGGATGAAGCAGGTCGGTAGCGTGGAAATTCCCCAGGAAGCCTTCCTCGCCGTGCTCAAAGTGGATAGCTAGAACCCATGACACTCAATTTCCCGTTGTTGCTGGTCATCGCCGTGGCTGTATGCGGCGCCCTGGCCCTGGTCGACCTGGTGCTGTTCGCGCCGCGTCGGCGGGCCGCGATCTCTTCCTACGAAGGGCAGGTGAACGAGCCCGATCCGGCAGTGCTGGAGAAGCTCAACAAGGAACCGCTGCTGGTGGAGTACGGCAAGTCGTTCTTCCCGGTGCTGTTCATCGTGCTGGTGCTGCGTTCCTTCCTGGTCGAGCCGTTCCAGATTCCCTCGGGGTCGATGAAACCTACCCTCGAGGTCGGCGATTTCATCCTGGTCAACAAGTTCGCCTACGGTATCCGCCTGCCGGTGCTGGACACCAAGGTGATCCCGATCGGCGACCCGCAGCGCGGCGATGTCATGGTGTTCCGCTATCCCAGCGAACCGAACATCAACTACATCAAGCGCGTGGTCGGCCTGCCCGGCGACACCGTGCGCTACACCAAGGAAAAGCGCCTGTACGTCAACGGCGAGCTGGTGGCGGAGAAACTGGTCGGCGAGGAACCGGGCACCCTGGGCAGCGTGACCCTGTACCAGGAGAAGCTGGGCCAGGCCGAGCACCTGATCCGCAAGGAAATGAGCCGCTATCGCATCGAGCCCGACCGCCAGTGGACCATTCCCGCCGGCCACTACTTCATGATGGGCGACAACCGCGACAACTCCAACGACAGCCGCTACTGGAACGATCCGAAGATCCCCAAGGATCTGCTGGGCATGGTTCCGGACCGCAATATCGTCGGCAAGGCCTTCGCTGTATGGATGAGCTGGCCCGATCCGAAGATGAGCAACCTGCCGAACTTCTCCCGGGTCGGCGTGATTCACTGACCTGTGCGCAGGTTCGCCACGCGGAAGGGCGCTCCTGCTGAATAATCGCGAAGCGGGGCTGCTCCCGAGGGCAGCCCCGCTTTCACTTCCGCGAACGCCGCCGCAGGGCCTTGCCCGATGGCGTTACCGCTCGCTGGACGGAATAACTACACTGACATGAGGTCCGACATGAGGTTCGCGCGTTCGCAGAAGGGGATGTCCCTGCTGGGGTGGCTGGTGGTGCTGGGCGTGGTGGCGTTCTTCGCCAGCGCCGCGTTCAAGATCATCCCGCACTACATGGATTACTATTCGCTGGAGAAGGTGATCACTTCCGTGGAGACCGACAAGGCGGCCGAGGTGCGTTCCGTGCCGGAGTTCTACAGCTACGTCGGCAAGGGGATGCAGATCAACGGCATCCGCAACCTGGACCTGGAGAAGGCCCTGGAGGTGCAACTGGAAGACAACCAATTCCGGGCGCACCTGAAATATGAAAAACGCGAGCCACTGATCAGCAACATCGACCTGGTGGTCCACTTCGACAAAGAATTCCGTGTACGCATGCCGTGAGTAATTCGCTGGACCGACTCGAGCGCAAGCTCGGCTATACCTTCAAAGACCGGGACCTGATGGTCCTGGCCCTGACCCATCGCAGCTACGCCGGGCGCAACAACGAGCGCCTGGAGTTCCTCGGTGACGCCATTCTCAACTTCGTCATCGGCGAGGCGCTGTTCCACCACTTCCCGCAGGCTCGCGAAGGCCAGCTTTCGCGCCTGCGCGCGCGATTGGTCAAGGGCGAGACCCTGGCCCTGCTGGCGCGCGGCTTCGAGGTGGGCGACTACCTGCGGCTGGGCTCGGGCGAGCTGAAGAGCGGCGGGTTCCGCCGCGAGTCGATCCTCGCCGATGCGATGGAAGCCCTGATCGGCGCCATCTACCTGGATACCGGCATGGACTCCGCGCGCGAGCGGATCATCGCCTGGCTCGGACCGCAACTGCGCGAGCTGACCCCGGTGGACACCAACAAGGACCCCAAGACCCGCCTGCAGGAGTTCCTGCAGTCGCGTGGCTGCGACCTGCCGCGCTACGAGGTGGTGGATATCCAGGGCGAACCCCATTGCCGGACCTTCTTCGTCGATTGCGAAGTGGCCCTGCTGAACGACAAGACCCACGGGCACGGCGGCAGCCGCCGCATCGCCGAGCAGGTGGCCGCGGCCGCCGCGCTGGTGGCCCTGGGCGTGGAGAATGGCCATGACTGACATGCACGACGACATCCCCGCCGGCAGCCGTTGCGGCTACGTGGCGATCGTGGGCCGCCCCAACGTGGGCAAGTCCACCCTGCTCAACCACATCCTCGGGCAGAAGCTGGCGATCACCTCGCGCAAGCCGCAGACCACCCGCCACAACATGCTCGGGATCAAGACCGAGGGCGAGGTGCAGGCCGTCTACGTCGATACGCCCGGCCTGCACAAGAGCGGCGAGAAGGCCCTCAACCGCTACATGAACCGTACCGCCAGCGCGGCATTGAAGGATGTCGACGTGGTGATCTTCGTGGTCGACCGCACCCGCTGGACCGAAGAGGACCAGATGGTCCTGGAGCGCGTGCAGTACGTCAGTTGCCCGGTGCTGATCGCGGTGAACAAGACCGACCGCATCGAGGAAAAGGCCGACCTGCTGCCGCACCTCGAATGGCTCACCCAGCAGTTGCCGAAGGCCGAGGTAGTACCGATCTCGGCGCAGCACGGGACCAACCTGGACGTGCTGGAGAAGCTGGTCGCCGAGCGTCTGCCGGAAAGCGAGCACTTCTTCCCCGAAGACCAGATCACCGACCGCAGCAGCCGCTTCCTGGCCGCCGAGCTGGTCCGCGAGAAGATCATGCGCCAGCTCGGCGCCGAGCTGCCCTACCAGATCACCGTGGAGATCGAGGAGTTCAAGCAGGAAGGTCGCATCCTGCATATCCATGCGCTGATCCTGGTGGAGCGCGAGGGGCAGAAGAAGATCATCATCGGCGACAAGGGCGAGCGGATCAAAAGCATTGGCCAGAACGCGCGCAAGGACATGGAAGTGCTGTTCGACTCCAAGGTCATGCTCAACCTCTGGGTCAAGGTCAAGGGCGGCTGGTCCGACGACGAGCGCGCCCTGCGCTCGCTGGGCTACGGCGACCTCTGACCGTTCCCGGCAGCCCGGCGCCAGCCGGGCGCCATCCCTCTCGCGCCCGGTCGACCCGCCATGTCCTTCGCCGCCGCCCAAGCCACCTACGTGCTGCATAGCCGGCCGTACAAGGAAACCAGCGCCCTGGTGGACTTCTTCACCCCGCTGGGTCGCCTGCGCGCGGTCCTGCGCGGCGCCCGCGGCAAGGCCGGCGCCCTGGCGCGGCCATTCGTGCCGCTGGAAGCGGAGTGGCGCGGGCGCGGCGAACTGAAGACCGTGGCCCGCCTGGAAAGCGCCGGCATTCCCAACCTGCTCAATGGCCAGGCGCTGTTCAGCGGTCTCTATCTCAACGAGCTGTTGATCCGCCTGTTGCCGGCGGAAGACCCGCAGCCGGAAATCTTCGCCCACTACGCCGCGACCCTGCCGCTGCTGGCGGCGGGGCGACCCATCGAACCGCTGCTGCGCGCGTTCGAATGGCGCCTGCTGGAGCAACTGGGCTATGGTTTCGCTCTCGATGTCGACATCGATGGGCGCCCGATCGAGCCGCAGGCGTTGTACCAGCTTTTGCCAGAGGCCGGCCTGGAGCCGGTGGCGCAGCTGCAACCCGGGCTGTTCCAGGGCTCCGAACTGTTATCCATGGCCGACGCCGACTGGAGCGCCCCCGGCGCCCTGGCGGCGGCCAAGCGCCTGATGCGCCAGGCGCTCGCTCCCCATCTGGGCGGCCGGCCGCTGGTCAGCCGCGAGCTGTTCATGAACCGTAAGGAGTCACCCCGTGACTGAAGCCACTCGAATTCTGCTCGGCGTGAACATCGATCACGTCGCCACCCTGCGCCAGGCCCGGGGCACCCGCTATCCGGACCCGGTGAAGGCCGCCCTGGACGCCGAGGAAGCCGGCGCCGACGGTATCACCGTGCACCTGCGCGAGGACCGCCGGCATATCCAGGAACGCGACGTGCGGGTGCTCAAGGAAGTGCTGCAAACGCGGATGAACTTCGAGATGGGGGTCACCGAGGAAATGCTCGCCTTCGCCGAGGAGATCCGGCCGGCGCATAGCTGCCTGGTCCCCGAGCGCCGCGAGGAACTGACCACCGAGGGCGGCCTCGACGTCGCCGGCCAGGAACAGCGCATCCGCGACGCGGTGCGACGCCTGGCTGCGGTGGGCAGCGAAGTGTCGCTGTTCATCGATCCCGATCCGCGGCAGATCGAGGCCTCCGCCCGGGTCGGCGCGCCGGCTATCGAACTGCATACCGGTCGCTACGCCGACGCCGAAGACCCCGAGGAGCAGGCCCGTGAACTGCAGCGGGTACGCGAGGGCGTGGCCCTCGGGCGTTCCCTCGGCCTGATCGTCAACGCCGGGCATGGCCTGCACTACCACAATGTCGAGCCGGTCGCGGCCATCGACGGCATCAACGAGCTGAACATCGGCCACGCCATCGTCGCCCACGCCCTGTTCGTCGGCTTCAGGCAGGCGGTGGCCGAGATGAAAGCGCTGATGCTGGCCGCGGCGACCAAGCGCTGAGGCAATCGCGCCCCGCTTGCCGTCGACCTGCGGGGCGGATGAAAGCAAAAAAAAGCCCATCCGAGGATGGGCTTTTCCCTATTCGCTGTCAGGGCTTGCGCGCCACCAGCGTGGCGCGCATCGGTGCCGGCAGGCCTTCGACGGTTCGCGAACGGTCCTGCGGATCGAGGAATTCCGGCAGCGACTGGAAACGCATCCATTCGGTGGAGCGTTGTTCCTCGACGCTGGTCAGGCTGACGTCGACGCAGCGCGCGTCGGCGAACCCGGCGCGGCGCAGCCAGAGCTCCAGGGCTGCCACCGAGGGCAGGAACCAGACGTTGCGCATCTGCGCGTAGCGGTCCTCGGGCACCAGCACGGTGCTGGCGTCGCCTTCCACCACCAGGGTCTCCAGGACCAGTTCGCCGCCGCGCTTCAGGCAGTCCTTGAGCGCCAGCAGGTGGTCGATGGGCGAGCGACGGTGATAGAGCACGCCCATGGAGAATACCGTGTCGAAGCCTTCGAGCTTCTCCGGCAGGTCTTCCAGGGCCAGCGGCAGGTGCCAGGCCGGCAGCTCCGGCAGGTAGCGCTTGGCGGCGAGGAACTGGCAGAGGAACAGCCAGTTTGGATCGACCCCGACCACGCTTTCCGCGCCGGCGCCGAGCATGCGCCACTGGTAGTAGCCGTTGCCGCAGCCGACGTCGAGGACGCGTTTGCCACGCAGTTCGACATGTGGCGAGACACGCTCCCATTTCCAGTCGGAACGCCATTCGGTATCGACCTGTACGCCGAAGAAGTCGAACGGCCCCTTGCGCCAGGGAATCAGCCCTTGCAGCGCTTCCTTCACCTGCGCTTGCAGCGCCGCATCGTGGTCGCTGTGCAGGGCGAAGCGCTGGGCCAGTTCGACCTTCGGCGCGGGCACCTGGGGCAGGCGCTGGACCGCGCTCCACCAACGGGCCAGGTCGCCGTGGCCTTCCTCGATGCGCGCGGCGATCTGCGCGGGCAGGCTGGTCGCCCAGCCGTACAGCGGAGAGCCGGCGAGGTGTCGCTGGAGGGCGTCGAGGGCGAGGTGCTGGATCATGGCAGGGCGATCATCGAGGCGAAGTTGAGACACTGGAACCATTGGCTGACCCGGCTGAAGCCGGCGGCCAGGAGCCGTTCACGGTGTTCCTCGAAGGTGTCGGGGAGCATGACGTTTTCCAGCGCGCTGCGCTTCTGCGCGATCTCCAGCTCGCTGTAGCCGTTGGCACGCTTGAAGGCGATGTGCAGGTCGGTGAGCAGCGCGTGCTCCTGCGCATCGGCGAAGCGCAGTTTCTCCGAGAGGATCAGCGCGCCGCCGGGCAGCAGTGCCTGGCGGATCCTGCGCAGCAGGCCGAGGCGCTGGTCGGGGGCGACGAACTGCAGGGTGAAGTTCATCGCCACCAGCGAGGTGGGTTGCAGGTCCAGGGCGAGAATGTCGGCCTCGATCAGCTCGACCGGCAGCAGCTCCTGGTACATGGCGTCCTGGGCATGCAGGTATTCACTGCAGCGCTCGATCATCGCGTGCGAGTTGTCCACCCCGATCACCCGGCAGCCGTCGTTGCGGACGTGGCGGCGCAGCGACTGGGTGACCGCGCCGAGCGAGCAGCCGAGGTCGTAGAGCACGCTGTTCGGCTGGGCGAACTGCGCGCCGAGTACGCCGATGTTCTCGACGATGGTGGGGTAGCCCGGCACGGAGCGCTTGATCATGTCGGGGAACACGCGCACCACGTCTTCGTTGAACACGAAGTCGGCGACACGTTGCTGGGGTTGGGCGAACAGGCGATCGGACTCGCTCACGCGGGTGACCTCGGGCATCACGGCTTTTCAGGGGGCCGAATTGTAGCCGAGGGATGAGCGTCGCCCAACTGCGCGGCGACGATTCACCCATGCGCGCAGGCGAATCACCTGAGCTTGTCGGAGAAGTACTCTCCCGCGCCCTGCAGCGGACCCAGCGGGTTCTTCTTGTCTTCCAGGCGATGGATGTTCGGTTCGCCGTTGCTGACCTTGTGCACCAGCACGTCGTTGACGAAGACGAACACCGCCTTGAACGACCAGCCCTGCAACTCCCGTTTCTTGCGGAAGTTGAACACGTCCGCCCAGAAGCTGCCGACCCGCTGGGTGTCGGTCTTGCTGAAATCGAAGGCGTAGCCGATGCAACGGTCCTTCGCTTCCAGGCATTGCACCAGGCCGCCCGGCAGGTAATCGATGGGGATGTTCGGCTGGATGAACATGAGCCGCACGTCGATGAACGACAGCATGCGGCCGTTGCCCTGGGTCAATGGATCGAAACCCAGCCCGAACAGCTGCGAACGGGTCGTGCTGCCGGGTTGTGCCTGGGAATAGCGCAGTTCGGCATCGAGGTAGTCGACGAAGGGGGATTGGACTTCCGCTCGTTCGCTGGGCAGCAGGCTGCCGCAGGAGGAAACGAAGACAGTGGATGCCCAGAGCAGTGAGTAACGAAGAGCGGTGCCCATGACGCGCCTCCTTTCGGTGCCGTCGTAGATTGAGTAATAGACGACGCCAAAAAGGCCTGCCGGAATTTATTCAATCGGCTGAAAGCAGCGTGGTTGCTGGTCTGGCGGCGGATTTCCGGCGGCCCGGAAAGTCATTCGAAAGAAAGCCTATAGCGCTCGCCGAGGACCTTCAGGGTGCCTTCGCGACGCAGTTGGCGTAGCCCTTCGTCGAGTTCCGCGAGACGCGCGTCGACCTCCGGCAGGTGCGGGCTGAGGCCGACGTGCAGCGGCTGCCGCCCGGGTAGTTCGCCGGCGCGGCGGATCTGTCCGGCGAGCTGCGGATGATGCTCCAGGTAGTGCTCGATGATGTCGCGGTCTTCCAATAGCACGTCGATGCGGCCGAGCAGCAGTTTCTGCAGGTTGCGCGGCAGCACGCGCTCGCCGCCGAGGACCTGCAGGTGCAGGTCGTCGTCGCCGGCCTGGCTGCGCCAGGCTTCGAAGCGCGGATTGTTCACGTAGCCCTGGGCGAGGCCCAGGCGCTGGCCGAGCAGGGATGCATCGCCGGAGTAGTGCCAGTCGCTGTCGTGGCGGGTATAGAAGGCCAGCCCGACCCAGCCGATGGGCTCACTGCCGACCCGCAGGCCGTCGAGTCCATAGGCGCCGACCAGGCCGTCGCGATGGCCGTCGCGGACCATCTGCACGGCGCGCGGCCAGGGCAGGCTGTCGAAGTGCGGTGGCTCCCGAAGGACCTGGCTGAGCGCCTCGACCAGGTAGCCGGGCCGCTGCGGCGTGCCAGGGCACAGGTAGGGGCAGCCGTCGTCGCCTGCGAAGCGCAACGGTTCGGCCAACGAGAGCAGAGGAGCGGCGCAGGACAGGGCGAGCAGGACGAAGGAGGCGCGGAGCATGGAGTCCTCGGGGCGACGGGGCCTGTCAGGATAGGCCAGGTCGCCACGGCGCAGGACGTCGGTCTTCGTACAGAATGTGTCCGCCGCGGGCAGCGGTTTCAGCGCACCTGGATCGCGCAGGAAAAGCTTTCCGCCGGTTCCGCGTCCTTTTCCCAGGGCCGCCGGTAGACCAGTTCCAGGCGGTCGTCGCCGCTGGCGGCGACGCGGAAGCGCCAGGTCGATTCGCCGCCGCTGCCAACCAGGCCGCTGTCTTCTTCGGAATTGCTGTAGACCTCCGGGCCAAGGCGCTTGAGCACGCTGGCAGCAGGGTTGCGCAGTTCCCAGCGGAAGCCGGTGGTGGGATTGCTCGGCAGGGTCAGCACCAGTTCCTGGCCTTGCGTCAGCTTCAGCGGCGAACAGTCGTCGGCGTCGTCCAGGGTGACCACCGGCTTCTGTTGCCCGGCGCAGCCGGCCAGGACCACGATGGACAATGGCAGCAGCAGACGGGAGGGGGAAAAGGACATGCAGCGCTCCTCGGCTCGAATGGAAAGGGCGCCAGCATAAACCTTGCTGGCGCCCGAGTGCCAAGGTTGGCGCGGCGGACGGCCGAACCGGTCGGCCATCCGCCGCCGGCTCAGGCCGGGAACAGCACCTTGGCCACGTCGCCGTAGCGCTTGGCGAAATGCACGGTCAGCCCTTCCCTGAGATAGTCGGGCAACTCTTCGAAGTGGCCGCGGTTGGCTTCCGGCAGGATCAGCTCGAAGATCTTCTGCCGGCGCGCGGCGATCACCTTCTCGCGGACCCCGCCGATGGGCAGGACCTGGCCGGTCAGGGTCAGTTCGCCGGTCATCGCCACGCCTTTCTTCGGCACCTGGTTGCGCGCCAGGGAGAGCAGGGCGCTGGCCATGGTGACGCCGGCGCTGGGACCGTCCTTGGGCGTGGCACCTTCCGGCACGTGCAGGTGGACGAACGCCTGGTCGAAGAAGGTCGGGTCGCCGCCATACTTCTTCAGGTGCGAGCCGATGTAGCTATAGGCGATCTCGGCGGACTCCTTCATCACGTCGCCGAGCTGGCCGGTGAGCTTGAAGCCACGGTTCAGCGTGTGGATGCGGGTCGCCTCGATCGGCAGGGTGGCGCCGCCCATGCTGGTCCAGGCCAGCCCGGTGATCACGCCGATCCCGGAAAGCACCTGCTCGCTGCGGAACACCGGCATGCCGAGGTAGTCCTCGAGGTCCCTGGGACCGATCTTCACCTTCGACTCGGGATCCTCCAGCAGTTTGACCACCGACTTGCGCACCAGCTTGCCGAGCTGTTTCTCCAACTGGCGCACCCCGGCTTCCCGCGCATAGCCCTCGATCACCGCGCGCAGCGCGGCATCGCTGATGCTCAGGCGGCCCTTGGGTACGCCGGCCTTTTCCAACTGCTTGGGCCACAGGTGGCGCTTGGCGATGGCCAGTTTTTCCTCGGAGATGTAGCCGGACAGGCGGATCACTTCCATCCGGTCGAGGAGCGGTCCGGGGATCGAGTCGAGGGTGTTGGCGGTGCAGACGAACAGCACCTTGGACAGGTCCAGGCGCAGGTCCAGGTAGTGGTCGAGGAATTCGACGTTCTGCTCCGGGTCGAGGGTTTCCAGCAGCGCCGAGGCCGGGTCGCCCTGGTAGCTGGCGCCGAGCTTGTCGATCTCGTCGAGCATGATCACCGGGTTCATCACCTCGACTTCCTTCAACGCCTGCACCAGCTTGCCGGGCAGGGCGCCGATGTAGGTGCGGCGGTGGCCCTTGATCTCCGCCTCGTCGCGCATGCCGCCGACGCTGAAACGGTAGAACGGCCGGCCGAGGCTCTCGGCGATGGATTTGCCGATGCTGGTCTTGCCCACTCCCGGCGGGCCGACCAGGAGCACGATGGAGCCGGCGATCTCGCCCTTGAAACTACCCACGGCGAGGAACTCGAGGATGCGATCCTTGATGTCGTCGAGGCCCGCGTGATGCTTGTCGAGGACCTTGCGCGCATGCTTGAGGTCGAGCTTGTCCTTGCCGTACACGCCCCAGGGCAGGGCTGTGGCCCAGTCCAGGTAGTTGCGGGTGACGGCGTACTCGGGCGAGCCGCTCTCGAGGATCGACAGCTTGTTCAGCTCTTCGTCGATACGCTTGCGCGCCTGCTCGGGCAGCACCTTGCCTTCCAGGCGGGCGCGGAATTCGTCGGCGTCGGCGCTCTTGTCGTCCTTGGTGATGCCCAGCTCCTGCTGGATGATCTTCAACTGTTCCTTGAGGAAGAATTCGCGCTGGTGTTCGCCGATCTTGCGGTTGACCTCGGCGGACAGTTCCTTCTGCAGGCGCGCGACTTCCACCTCCTTGCGCAGCAGCGGCAAGACCTTCTCCATCCGCTTGAGGATCGGCACGGTGTCCAGCACTTCCTGCAGTTCGCCGCCGGGCGCGGTGGTCAGGGCCGCGGCGAAGTCGGTGAGTGGCGACGGGTCGTTGGGACTGAAGCGGTTCAGGTAGTTCTTCAGTTCCTCGCTGTACAGCGGATTGAGCGGCAGCAGCTCCTTGATCGCGTTGATCAGGGCCATGCCGTAGGCCTTCACTTCGTCACTGGGATCGATCGGGGTCTTCGGATAGTCCACCTCCACCATGAACGGCGGACGATGGCGCTTGATCCAGCCCCGGATACGCACCCGCGACAGGCCCTGGGCGACGAACTGCAGCTTGCCGCCCTCGCGCGAGGCATGGTGCACTCGGACCAGCGTGCCGTGCTCGGGCAGGCTGTTGACGTCGAAGTGGCGCGGGTCTTCCGGAGGATTGTCCATGAAGAACAGGGCCAGCGAATGGTGGTCGGTCTTGGCCACCAGTTCGAGGGTTTCCGCCCAGGGTTCTTCGTTGACGATCACCGGCAGCACCTGCGCCGGGAAGAACGGGCGGTTGTGGATCGGGATCACGTAGAGGGTGGTCGGCAGGGTCTGGCCGGGCAGCACCAGGCCGGTGCCGGCGGGCTGCGCGTCGCTGATGTGTTCGGGATTAACGTCCTGGTCGCTCATGAGGCACCTGACTGACTGAAACATGAGAGTCTAGATGGGGCCCCGGGGGCGGGTTTCAATCCCTGTCCGTTCAAGGATGTTGCCGAAGGTTTCCACGCAGCACGCGGTACGCGGGTACCACTTGCGGCAAGGTGCTGGGCAGCGTCGGGCAAGTCGAGTAGAGTGCGCAAAAATTGAGCAGTTGCCGTTCATGTTCGACACCCGCCTCATCCGTCTGCCCGACCAGTCGCACACCCACGCCCACGAGCATCACCAACTGGTGATGTCGCTGGCCGGGCGCGCCGAATTCGAGGTCAACGGCTGTGGCGGGGAAGTCTGCCGGATGCGCGCCTGCCTGGTGCCGGGCGAGGCAGGCCACGTGTTCGCCGGGGTGGGCGACAACCGCATGCTGATCATCGACCTGGGCGAGGACAACCCGACCCCGGAAGACCCCGACCTGCTCGCGCGCCTGTTCGAGGCGCCGCGCTACCCGACCCTGGACGCCGACTTCCAGAACCTGCTCAGCTACGCCGGCGCCGAACTGGCCCGCTACGGCAGCGACCCGCTGCTGACCCGTGCCCTCGGCGGAGTGCTGATCCGCGCCCTGCACCTGCGCCTGTTCGGCGAGCAGCAGCCCCTGGCGGCCAGCGGGCCGCTCGACCTGGAGCGCCTGGACGCGCATATCGTGCGGAACCTGGCGCGGCGCATCACGGTCGCCGAACTGGCCCAGGTCGCCTGTCTCAGCCCGAGCCATTTCCACGCGCAGTTCAAGGACAGCGTCGGCCTGACCCCGCACCAGTACCTGCTCAAGGTCCGCCTCGACTGCGCCGCGCGGTTGCTGCGGGAAAGCCGCCTGCCTCTGGTGCGGATCGCCGAGGAATGCGGCTTCTCCAGCCAGAGCGCGCTGACCACGGCGATGCGCCGCTACCTGGGGCTGACGCCGAAGTCGCTGCGCAAGGGCTGAGCGCCATCCGCCACCTTCGGCGGATAACCGCAGGCGGTTATTCGCCCTACCGGGAGTGGTGTAGGACGGATAACGGCGCGGACGTCATCCGCCGAGCGAATTCGTCCCGCACGGCCTGTCTCAGAACGCCACCTTCACCCCCGCCTCGATGCCGCGTCCCGCCGCCGGCACCCGGTCGCGCAGGATCGAACTGGCGTAGCGCACGGTCTGGTTGGTCAGGTTGGTGCCCTTGACGAAGGCCAGCCAGCGGCTCTCGCCGAGGTCGAAGTTGTAGCCGAGGCTGGCGCCGAGGGTGGTGTAGCCGTCGGTGGAGAGTTCTTCCTCCGGCACGCGGTGCTGCGAGGCGGCGTGTTCGACGTCGACCCGCGCCTGCCACTGCTGCAACTCCCAGATCAGCGCGGTGTTCAGGCGCAGCGGGGCGATGCGTGGCAGCGGTTCGCCGGTGTCCTTGTTCTTGGCGCGGGTGTAGTCCCCGGAGAGTTCCAGGTCGAAGTTGCCGTACGGGCTTTCCAGCAGGTGGATGCGGTCCTGCGCCTCGACGCCGTAGAAGTCCGCGCGAACGCCGCTGTAGAGGTATTCCGGCAGCGCCTCGTCATCGCTGGCGGCGACCACTTCGCCTTCCTCGTTGCGATGGCGACCGCTGGCGAGCAGGCCGATGTAGTTGGAGAAGCGGCTGTAGAACACCCCAACGCTGCCCTTGTGCACGCCGTTGTCGAAGCGCAGGGCGAGGTCGGTGGAGACCGCCTTTTCCTTGTCCGCGTCGGCATCGCCTACCTCGTAGGTGCCGGTGGCGGCGTGCGGACCGTTGGCGTACAGCTCGTAGAAGGTCGGTGCGCGCTCGGTGTAGCTGAGGGTGGCGGCCAGCGACCAGATCGGCGTCAGCTTGTACACCGCGCCGGTGGACAGGCTGCCGGTGGTGAAGCTCTGTGAACCGTCGTTCTCGGCGAAGCGCTCGTTGCCCTTGGCGTCGGGGTCCACGCGGGTGTGCTCCAGGCGGGCGCCGAAGCTGAGGTCGAGGCGGTCGCTGAGCTTCCATTCCTCCAGGGCGAACAGCGCGGCGCTGTCGGTTTCCGTGTGCGGCACGAAGGCTTCCTCGCCGAGGGCGGAGAAGCGGCTGTTGGCGAACTGCGCGCCGACCACCCCGTTCAGCGGGCCGAGCGGGCGGTGGCGGGCCTCGATGCGGCCTTCGTAGCCTTCGTTCTTGAAGGTGGTGCCGGTCTCGCCGTCCTCGATTTCCTTGTGCTCGTACTTGGTATAGGCGGCGTCCAGCTTCAGCGAGGTGAACGGGCCTTCGAGGTCGCGGATCTCGGAGGCGAAGGCGTAGCGGTCCTGCTGCATCTTCAGGCGCACGTCGTCCTCGGCCGGCGAGCCATAGTTGCTGTCGTAGCCGCTGTAGGAGAGGCCGGCGTAACCGTGCTCCCAGTGATAGGAGCCACCGACGGCGCCGCCGTCCTGGCGGCCGTCGCTGTTCTGCACCCGATGCTTGCCGGTGTCGCCGTCGATCTGCCGCTGGCGGCTGGAATGGGCGTAGCCGGGAATCCTGACGTCGTTGAACTCGCGGCTGGCGGCGTCCACGTGCAGAGCGAAGTTGCCGTCGCCGGCCTCCAGTGCGCCGGAGCGGCTACGGGTGGTGTCGGCGCCGCCGTAGCGCAGTTCGCCGCTGCCGTGGATGCCGTCGACGGGTTCGCTGGGGATGCGGTTGTCGAAGCTGTTCACCACCCCGCCGATGGCATTGCCGCCGTAGAGCAGGGCGGCCGGGCCGCGTACCACTTCCAGGCGCTCGACGCTGTTGGGGTCTTCCGGCACCGCGTGGTCGTAGGACAGCGACGAGGCGTCGAGCGCGCCGACGCCGTTGCGCAGCAGGCGGATGCGGTCGCCGTCCATGCCGCGGATCACCGGTCGGCTGGCGCCCGGTCCGAAGTAGGTGGAGGACACCCCGGGCAGGCCGTTGAGGGTTTCGCCGAGGCTGCCTTTCTGTCGCAGGGTCAGCTCGTCGCCTTCGAGCACGCTGCTGGGCGTGGCGGGAGATTCGTTGCCCAGCGGGTTGGCGGTGATCACCTGGGAGGGCAATTCGCTGGGGCGGCCGTCGGCGCCGAGCGTTTCCCCCGAAACAATCAGGCAGGCCAGCGCCAGTGGCGTGAGAGGCCAGAGCGGACGGGAAGGGAAAAGGCCGGAAGAGGACATTGCGGGCTCCATGGTCATGGGTCGGACTTTTTTCAGGCCAAAGCGAACCCAGGCCCTTCCCGGAGGAAGGGCGACGGGGTCGGATCGGCGTATTTATTGGGATGTTATATTATTTCTTTTTGTGTCGGTAGACCCGCGTAGCCACTCTGCATGGCGTCGTGCCGACGTGCAGCGGCAATGTCCGCATGCCTGCCGGCGAAGAGGAACGGGAAAGTTCCGCAGCCAGGAGTTTTCCGCAAAAACTCCAGAGTCTTTCGCAAGAATCGCCCCTCTCGCAGCCACTACATTCCGCTATCCGCTGGTGCCTCGCGCCGGCGGAATGGGCCTGACCCATACTGATCCGTATTCCCGCGCCACAGGACGTGCCGCGCCGCCGGCACAACCCGCCGGCGGCGGTGCCCCGGGCAATGGACGCCTGGCCGGACTTCTTTCAATAACAATGGCTCCACAAGAGGAGGGCGTGATGTTCAAAGCCAGTCACGTCTTGCAGGGCGAGGACCAGACCCGGTCCGCAGCCGAATTCTTCCCTGTCATCAGCGCCAACTACGCGGTCGACGAGGAAGCCTACCTGGGCGAACTGCTGCAGCTCGCCGACCCCGGTCCCGATGGCATCGAGGCTATCCGCCGCAACGCCCGCGCACTGATCGAAACCGTGCGCAGCCGGGACAACGCCGTCGATACCCTCGACGCACTCCTGCGCCAATACAGCCTGGACACCCAGGAAGGCCTGATGCTGATGTGTCTGGCCGAGGCGCTGTTGCGTGTGCCTGACGCGGCGACCGCCGACGCGCTGATCCGCGACAAGCTGTCCGCCGCCGACTGGCAGCGCCATCTCGGCCAGAGCGACAACGTTCTGGTCAATTTCGCCGCCTGGGGCCTGGTGATGACCGGCAAGGTGGTGAACATCGACGAACGCACCGACGGCCGCGCCCCGAGCGTCATCAGCTGGCTGGTGCAGCGCTCTGGCGAACCAGTGATCCGCGCCGCGATGAACCAGGCGATGAAGCTGATGGGCAAGCAGTTCGTGCTTGGCCGGACCATCTCCGAAGCGCTGAAGAACGGTCGTCCATGCCGCGAGCAGGGCTACACCTATTCCTTCGACATGCTCGGCGAGGCCGCGCTGACCGCCGCCGACGCCGAGAAATACATGGCCGACTACCGCCAGGCCATCGACACCGTCGGCGCCGAGCCGCAGGTCGGTCCGGGGCCGCGGCCGTCGATCTCGATCAAGCTCTCGGCGCTGCATCCGCGCTACGAAGTGGCGCAACGCGAGCGGGTGCTCAGCGAGCTGTTCGCCAATGTCCTGGAACTGGCGGTGCGCGCGCGCAAGCTGAACGTCGGCATCACCATCGACGCCGAGGAAGCCGATCGCCTGGAGCTGTCCCTCGAACTCTACGAGAAGCTGATGCGCGACCCGGCCATCGCCGGCTGGGGCGAGTTCGGCCTGGTCATCCAGGCCTACTCCAAGCGCTGCCTGCCGGTGCTGGTATGGCTGACCCTGCTCGGCCGCGAGCTTGGCGCACGCATCCCGCTGCGCCTAGTGAAGGGTGCCTACTGGGACAGCGAGATCAAGCAGTGCCAGGTGCAGGGCGCCGATGGCTACCCCGTCTACACCCGCAAGGAAGGCACCGACACTTCCTACCTGGCCTGCGCCCGCTACCTGCTCAGCGAGCACACCCGCGGGGTGATCTACCCGCAGTTCGCCAGCCACAACGCCCACACCGTGACCGCCATCCTCGCCCTGGCCGACGAAGCCAGGGCCGCCGGCGGCGAGGAGCGCGACTTCGAGTTCCAGCGCCTGCACGGCATGGGCGACGCGCTGTACGACACGGTGATCGAGAAGTACCGCCGCAACGTGCGCATCTACGCCCCGGTCGGCGCGCACAAGGACCTGCTGCCGTACCTGGTCCGGCGCCTGCTGGAGAACGGCGCCAACTCTTCCTTCGTGCACAAGCTGGTGGACCCGCGCGTGCCGGTGGAGACGCTGATCCAGCACCCGGTTACCCAACTGCGCCAGTTCAAGACGCTGGCCAACGACCGTATCCCTCTGCCCCAGGCGATCTTCGGCGCCGGGCGGAAAAACTCCCAGGGCATCAACATGAACATCCAGAACCAGTGGAACGAGCTGGAGCTCGCCTACAAGCCGCACCTGACCCGCCAGTGGCAAGCCGCGCCGATCGTCAACGGCGAGAAGCTCTCCGGCCCGGCCCACGAAGTGCGTTGCCCGTACGACCTGGAGAGGCTGGTCGGCAGCGTCCAGTACGCGTCCGCCGAGCAGGCCGGCAAGGCCCTCGACGTGTTGCAGGCGGCCTGGCCGCGCTGGAGCGCCACCCCGGTGGACGAGCGTGCCGGCATCCTCGAGCGTCTCGCCGACCTGCTGGAAGCCCAGCGCGGCGAGCTGATGGCGCTGTGCACCCTGGAAGCCGGCAAGTCGTTGCAGGACGGTATCGACGAGATCCGCGAGGCGGTCGACTTCTGCCGCTACTACGCCCAGCAGGCCCGCCAGCGCCTGGTCCGCGAGGAACTGCGCGGCCCGACCGGCGAGCGCAACGAGCTGTTCTACGAAGGCCGCGGCATCTTCGCCTGCGTCAGCCCGTGGAACTTCCCGCTGGCGATCTTCCTCGGCCAGATCAGCGCCGCGCTGGTGGCCGGCAACACTGTGCTGGCCAAGCCGGCCGAGCAGACCAGCCTGATCGCCGCGCGCACCGTCGAACTGATGTTCGAAGCAGGCCTGCCGAAGGACGTTATCGCCCTGCTGCCGGGCGACGGCGCCACCCTCGGCGGCGTGTTCTGCCGTGACGCGCGGGTCGCCGGGGTGGCCTTCACCGGCTCCACCGACACCGCCCGCATCATCAACCGCCAACTGGCCGAGAAGCCCGGCGCCATCGCCACCCTGATCGCCGAGACCGGCGGGCAGAACGCGATGATCGTCGATTCCACCGCTTTGCCGGAACAGGTGATCAAGGATGCGGTACAATCCGCGTTCACCAGCGCCGGCCAGCGCTGCTCCGCGCTGCGCGTGATGTACGTGCAGCAGGACATCGCCGAGCGGGTGATCGAGTTGCTCAAGGGCGCCATGGCCGAGCTGAAGGTCGGCCCGACCGACGTGCGCGTCAGCGACGTCGGCCCGGTGATCGACGCCGAGGCCAAGGCCGGCCTGGAGCAGCACATCGCCGCGCTGAAGGCCGCCGGCAAGCTGATCGCCGAGACCAAGGTGCCGGGCAACCTGAACGGTCACTTCGTCGCTCCCGTCGCGTTCGAGATCAGCGGCATCGACGAGCTGAAGAAAGAGAACTTCGGCCCGGTGCTGCACGTGGTGCGTTATGCCGCGCAGGACCTGGAAAAGGTCGTGCAGGCGATCAACGCCACCGGTTTCGGCCTGACCATGGGGGTCCATAGCCGCAACGAGGAAACCGCCCGTCGCATCGAAGAGCTGGCGCGGGTCGGCAACCTCTACATCAACCGCAACCAGATCGGCGCGGTGGTGGGCGTGCAACCGTTCGGCGGCCACGGCCTGTCCGGCACCGGTCCCAAGGCCGGCGGGCCGAACTACCTGCTGCGTTTCGTCAGCGAGCGCACCACGTCGGTGAACACCACCGCGGTGGGCGGCAACGCGTCGCTGCTGTCGCTGGCCGACGCCGAGTGATACTCCGTTCCCGGGCGCCTTGGCGCCCGGGTCGGTTTCCGGGGTTCGCCGCAGCGAACGCCGAGGGAAATGACCGCCGTTCCGGTGCGTGCCCGGAACGGACCATAAAGGACGATTTTCCCTGCCCGACAGGGGAGGGATCGTGAGGCGTGGGCCTGTTCGGACTCGTTTGAGGCCACCCACGTTTCCGGCTTGCTCCGGCAAGCGCTCACGGAGTGACGCCACAAGCGCCATTCTGCCAACCAAGGGCCCGCTACCCGTTGCTTGCACACGCAAGGGCCCGGATAAAAACAAGCAATAGGGGAGTCCCTATGAGTGTCAATACGCCCACGCTGATCACCTTCGTGATCTACATCGCGGCCATGGTCCTGATCGGCCTGGCGGCATATCGCTCCACCAACAACTTCTCCGACTACATCCTCGGTGGCCGCAGCCTCGGCAGCTTCGTCACGGCGCTGTCCGCCGGCGCCTCCGACATGAGCGGCTGGCTGCTGATGGGCCTGCCCGGCGCGGTGTACCTGTCGGGCCTGTCCGAAAGCTGGATCGCCATCGGCCTGATCGTCGGCGCCTACCTCAACTGGCTGTTCGTCGCCGGCCGCCTGCGGGTGCAGACCGAGCACAACGGCAACGCGCTGACCCTGCCCGACTACTTCACCAACCGCTTCGAGGACAACAGCCGCCTGCTGCGGATCTTCTCGGCCCTGGTGATCCTGGTGTTCTTCACCATCTACTGCGCTTCCGGCATCGTCGCCGGTGCGCGCCTGTTCGAGAGCACCTTCGGCCTCTCCTACGAGACCGCGCTGTGGGCCGGCGCCGCGGCGACCATCGCCTACACCTTCATCGGTGGCTTCCTCGCGGTGAGCTGGACCGACACCGTGCAGGCCTCGCTGATGATCTTCGCGCTGATCCTCACCCCGGTGATCGTGATGCTCGCCACCGGCGGCGTCGAGCCGACCTTCACCGCCATCGAGCTGAAGGACGCGACCAGCTTCGACATGCTCAAGGGCGCCTCCTTCATCGGCGTGATCTCGCTGATGGCCTGGGGCCTGGGCTACTTCGGCCAGCCGCACATCCTGGCGCGCTTCATGGCCGCCGACTCGGTGAAATCGATCCCTGCCGCGCGCCGCATCTCCATGACCTGGATGATCCTCTGCCTCGGTGGCGCCGTGGCCGTGGGCTTCTTCGGCATCGCCTACTTCCAGGCGCATCCGGAGCAGGCCGGCGCGGTCAGCGAGAACCCCGAGCGGGTATTCATCGAGCTGGCCAAGATCCTGTTCAACCCGTGGATCGCCGGCGTGTTGCTGTCCGCCATCCTCGCCGCGGTCATGAGCACCCTGAGCTGCCAGCTGCTGGTCTGCTCCTCGGCGCTCACCGAGGACTTCTACAAGGCCTTCCTGCGCAAGGGCGCCAGCCAGCTGGAACTGGTCTGGGTCGGTCGCGCCATGGTGCTGCTGGTGGCGGTGATCGCCATCTGGCTGGCCTCCAACCCGGAAAACCGCGTGCTCGGCCTGGTGTCCTATGCCTGGGCCGGCTTCGGCGCCGCCTTCGGCCCGCTGGTGCTGTTCTCCCTGCTGTGGAAGCGGATGACCCGCAACGGCGCGCTGGCCGGCATGATCGTCGGCGCGGCGACGGTGATCCTGTGGAAGAACCTGTTGGGCTGGACCGGCCTGTACGAGATCATCCCCGGCTTCCTCTTCGCCAGCGTCGCCATCGTCGTCTTCAGCCTGCTCGGCAAGGCGCCTTCGACGAGCATGCTCAAGCGCTTCGACGATGCGGAGCAGGAGTACCGCGAGGCGCACCAGGGTTCCGCCGCTCCGGTAACCCAGCGCTGATCGAGCCTGCGGGCGGGTAAAGCGCCCGCGCATGGAGACGGCCCGCCCCGCAAGGTGCGGGCCGTCGTTTTTTCCGGCGGCTGCTGCGCCTCTCCGCGCAGGACGGATAACGGCAGCCGCGTTGTCCCTGTCCCGCCGCGCCGCTCAGGCGTCCCGCTCCAGCCGGCAAGCGTGCCCCGACTGTCGTGCCTCCAGCCTCAGCCATTCGAAGAATGCCTTCACCGGCGGATGACGTTCCCGTCCGGGCACGCATAGCGCGCTGTAGCCGGCGCCGTCGACACTGATATCCGCTCTGTAGGGTTGCAGCAGGCCGCTGGCGACGCTTTCCGAAACCAGGATCGAACTGGCCAGCACCAGTCCCTGGCCGGCGATGGCCGCCTGCAGGGCATAGTGCTCCTCGTCGTACTGGCGGATCACCGGCTGGCCCTCCATCCAGTCTTCGCCGGCCTGCGCGCACCAGGCCTCCCAGCCGTGGGCGTAGAGCCTGGAGTTGTGCCAGCGCACGCTGATCAGGGTCGGCTGCCGTTCTGCGGCCAGGGCGACCTGGGCCGGCGAGCCGTAGACCGCGAAGCATTCGTCGAACAGGCAGAGACCGTAGAAGTTCGGATGGTCGTCGAGGCTGTAGCGGATCACCAGGTCGATGCTGGCGTCCTGGTGCAGGTCGAGGACTTCGCAGTTGGTGTCCAGGCGCAGGTTGATCTGCGGGTGCGCGGCGTAGAAGCGGCCGAGACGCGGCACCAGCCAGAGGGCGGCGAAGGCCGGGGTGGTGGAGACCGTCAGGTTGCCTACGCTGCGCTGCGGACGCAGCGTGTCGACGCTCTGCGAAATTTCCAGCAGGGCCCCGTGCAGGCTGCGGAACAGCCGTTCGCCGCAGTCGGTCAGGCGCACTTTCCGTGGCAGGCGCTGGAACAGCGGAACGCCGAGCCAGGCTTCCAGCGAACGGATCTGGTGGGAAACCGCGGTTGGCGTTACCGCAAGCTCCTCGGCGGCGGCCTTGAAGCTCGACTGGCGGGCCGCCGATTCGAAGGTGCGCAACGCGGTCAGCGGCAGGGAAGCGAACATTGGAATCTCCATGGGTGAACTGAATTCACCCTGAACAACTATTGCTCATTTGTCGGGAACCCCCGCTGCCAATAATTTCTGGCTCCAGGAGAAGGGCCTTGAGGCCATTCGAGTCTAGCCGAATCCAAGGAGATACAGATGAGTAGAATTCTTGCAGTGCATGCCAGTCCGCGAGGCGAGCGCTCGCAGTCCCGGCGTCTCGCCGAGGTTTTCCTGGCGGCCTATCGCGAAGCCCATCCGCAGGCCCGCGTGGCTCGCCGCGAAGTCGGCCGGGTACCGCTTCCGGCGGTCACCGAGGCCTTCGTCGCCGCCGCCTTCCATCCCCAGCCGGAACAGCGTTCGCTGGCGATGCAGGCCGACCTGGCGCTGAGCGACCAACTGGTCGGCGAACTGTTCGACAGCGACCTGCTGGTGATCTCCACGCCGATGTACAACTTCAGCGTGCCCAGCGGCCTGAAGGCCTGGATCGACCAGATCGTGCGCCTCGGGGCGACCTTCGATTTCGTCCTCGACAATGGCATCGCCCAGTACCGGCCGCTGCTGCGTGGCAAACGTGCGCTGATCGTCACCAGTCGCGGTGGCCATGGCTTCGGCCCGGGCGGCGAGAACCAGGCGATGAACCACGCCGATCCCTGGTTGCGCACCGCGCTGGGTTTCATCGGCATCGACGAGGTCACGGTGGTCGCGGCGGAAGGCGAGGAATCCGGCGGCAGGTCCTTCGAGGACTCCTGCGCCGAGGCGGAACAGCGCCTGCTGGCGCTGGCGCGGTCGGCCTGAGGAGCCGCCATGGCCTGGTTCCATCTGCTGGTGGCGGCGGCCTTCGAGGTCGCCTTCGCCATGGGCATGAAGTTCTCCAACGGCTTCGGCAGGCTCTGGCCGTCGTTGCTGACGGTGGTCGCGGCGATCGGCGGGATCTATTTCCTGACCCTGGCGCTGCGCGAGTTGCCGGTCAGCGTCGCCTATCCGATCTGGACCGCGATCGGCTCGCTGGGCACGGTGTTCCTCGGCGTCCTGCTGCTTGGCGAGAGCCTGACGGCGGTGAAGCTGGTTTCTGTCGGGTTGATCGTCGCCGGGGTGGCCGGGCTCAAGTAAGCGATGCGGCATTTGGCCTACAATCGGCCGCGTTTCCGTTCCTTCGAGAGCAGCCATGCTGACCACCCTGGCGGTGTCCAACTACCGCACCCTGCGCGACCTGGTGATGCCGCTGCGGCGCCTGAACCTGATCACCGGCGCCAACGGCGCCGGCAAGTCCAACGTCTACCGGGCCTTGCGCCTGCTGGCGGACAGCGCGCGCGGCGAAGTGATCCCGTCGCTGGCGCGCGAGGGCGGCCTGCCATCGACCCTGTGGGCGGGACCGGAGGACATCAGCCGGGCCATGCGCAGTGGCGCCCAGCCGATCGAAGGCAGCGTGCGCCGGCAGTCGGTGAACCTGCGCCTGGGCTTCGCCGGGGAGGATTTCGGTTATTGCATCGACCTCGGCCTGCCGGAGCCAAGCCAGAGCAAGTTCGGTCTCGACCCGGTGATCAAGCGCGAATGCATCTGGGCCGGCCCGTTCCTGCGCCCGGCCAATGTCCTCGTCGACCGTCGCGGGCCGTTGTTGCGCGCACGCGGCGGCGGCGGTCGCTGGGAAGTGGCGGCGCAGCACCTCGCCACCTTCGACAGCATGCTGGGCGCGGCGGTGGACCCGCGACAGGTGCCGGAACTGCTCGGCCTGCGCGAGCGGATCCGCTCCTGGCGCTTCTACGACCATTTCCGCAGCGACGCCGAGGCACCGGCGCGGCGGCCGCAGATCGGCACCCATACGCCGGTGCTGGGCGCCGACGGCGCCGACCTGGCCGCGGCCCTGCAGACCATCCGCGAGATCGGTGATGCGGCGGCGCTGGACGAGGCGGTGGACGATGCCTTTCCCGGCAGCCGCCTGCACATCGACAACCCGGGAGGGCGCTTCGAAGTGCTGATCGAGCAGCCCGGCCTGCTGCGGCCGCTGCGCACCGCGGAGCTGTCGGACGGCACCCTGCGCTACCTGCTGTGGATCGCCGCCCTGTTGTCGCCGCGGCCGCCGGCGCTGCTGGTGCTCAACGAACCGGAAACCAGCCTGCATCCCGACCTGCTGCCGGCCCTCGGGCGCCTGGTCGGCCAGGCCGCGCAGCACTCCCAGGTGCTGGTGGTGTCGCACGCCGCGCGGCTTGTCGCGACGCTCGAAGAGCACCCGGAATGCCATTCGCTGGGGCTGGAGAAGGACTTCGGCGAGACCCGCATCCAGGGGCTGCGCGAGCTGGACCGGCCGGCCTGGTACTGGCCGGTGCGCTGAACCGCTACAGGCGGCCGATCTGTTGCGGCGACAACGGTACCTGGCAGCGGGTGGCGGTGCGTGGGTCGAGGTAGTCCCTGAGGAGCGGTGCCATGCCCTTGAGTACCTGCACTGGCAGGGCCGAGGTGAACTTGAACTGGCTCGACTCGCTGCCGTCGACGTAGGCGGTGAGGGTACCGAAGTGCCGCGGGCCGATGTAGAAGACGAAAGTGGCGGTGCGGTTCAGTGCCTTCGAACTGCGCACGTGGCCGCCGGCGCTGAAGGTCTGCAGGCGGTTGTCGCCGGTGCCGGTCTTGCCGCCCATCACCAGTGGCGCGCCGTCCGGACGGCTGAAGGTGCCTTGCAGGCGCCGCGCGGTGCCGGCGTCGACCACCTGGGACAGCGCGTTGCGCAGGGTCGTGGCGACCTCCGAGGTCATCACCCGCTGGCCGAGGGTGGCTTCCGGGGCGAAGCGCGTCTGGTAGGGCGTACCCAGGGCGAAGTCGAGGTGCTCCAGGCGCAGGGTCGGCATGCGCACGCCATCGTTGACGATGATCCCCATCAGTTCGGCCAGCGCCGCCGGGCGGTCGCCGGAGCTGCCCAGGGCGGTGGCGTAGGAGGGCACCAGGTGATCGAAGGGATAGCCGAGTTTCTTCCATTGCTGGTGCAGGTCGAGGAAGGCCTCCACCTCCAGCAGGATGCGGATGCGCTTGTCGCGGGCGTTCTTGTGCCGCGACTTGAACAGCCAGCCGTAGACCTCCTTGCGCTCGGCGCCGCTGGCCGCCACCGCCTCGCCGAAGGTCGCCTGCGGCTGCTTCTGCAGATAGCCGAGCAGCCATAGCTCCAGCGGGTGCACGCGGGCGACGTAGCCCTGGTCGTTGAGGTTGAACTTGCCCGGGCCGTAGCGCTCGTACAGCTCGGCGGCGCGCTTGTCGGTCAGGCTGCCGCGGGGCAGGCGTTCGCGGAGGAAGGCGCTGAAGCTCGCCAGGTCGGCCTGTGGCTGCAGGTAGCGGTGGATCGCGGCCAGCCGCACCGGCCAGGGACGCAGGCCGTCGAGGAAGGTCTCCAGGCGCTGGTTGGCGTCCTTGTCGCGGTACTTGACCCAGAAGCGGCGCAGGTAGACCTGGCTTTCCTTGTCGACGAAACGGTCGAGGTAGTCGGCGCGGCGCGGGTCCTTGTCGTCGGCCAGCAACTGCACCTTGCTCCCGGCGTTCTGGTAGATATCGTGGCGGATCAGGTCGCGCAGCAGGCGCACGAAGGGCAGGTTGATCGATTCGCGCAGGGCTTCCAGCAGCATCGGCCGGCGGCCGTTGTCTTCCTTGCGGAAGTTGTTGAAGGTGTGCAGCCCGCCGCCGGTGAAGAAGCTCTCGTAGGGGCTGGCCGAATAGCGCCGTTCCATGGCCGCCTGGAGCATCGCGGAAAGATCGCGGTCGCGGCTGGCGACCAGGTAGTCGATGCCCCAGCGGAGGATGAAATCGAGCGGCTCCACTTCCACCTTGCGCAGCTCGGCGACGCTCATGCCGCCATAGTCGCGGTGGATCTGCGCGACGGTCTCCAGGTAGCTGGCCAGCACCCGTAGCTTGGCGGTGGAGCCCAACTCCAGCTTGCTGCCTTCGTTGATGTCGAAGGGCTGGTCGGTGTTGTCGGTCTGCACCCGCACCTGGTTGCCGCTCGGCGTACGTTCGAACAGGGTGAAGCTGTAGCGTACCGAGCGGGTCGAGGTCGGGGTCAGCAGGCGTTCGCCGATCAGCCCGAGCTGGGCGGCGTAGTCCGGGTCGGCGAGTTTCTGCAAGTAGGCGGTGACGCTTTCCTGCAACTCGTGCTGGAGGGTGGTATTGGCCCGCAGGTCGAGACGGTCGAGGTCGTACAGTGGCACGCCGAGCATCCCGGCCAGGCGGGTGCGAGCCAGGGTCACGCCCTTGTTGGTCGGCAGCGGTTGCACCGTCGGCTGGCTGCGTGGGTCGCGGAACGCCAGCTTCTGCGCCAGCGCCGCATCGCGTAACGGCGCCTCGATGACGCCGGCCTGGGTCAGGACCCGCAGGTGGCTGTCGGTCATCCGGTCCAGCTCGTCGCGGCCGCGCGGCGCCAGATAGAAGGAAGGCCGGCGGTGGGCGATCATCAGCGCCAGCACCTGGCGCAGGGCCAGGCCCTGGGCGGCGAGTCCGGCCTTGCCGTCGAGGGCCTCGCCGACCTGCCGGTAGTCGGCGCCGTACCAGACCCACAGGCCATCGGCCAGGCCGGTGACCTCGCCGTAGCCCGGCGCCGCCGACAGCGGCACCGAGTTGAGGTAGGTGAGCACGATGTCCTGGCGCGCGGCGAAGTTGGCCGGGCCTTCGCGATAGCTGCGTACGCTGGCCGAGAGCATCTGCCGCAGCTTGTCGCCGATGCTGCCGGTGCGCCCTTCGGCAGAGTGGCGGTATTTCTCGATCTGGGTCGCCAGGGTGCTGCCGCCGGAGGAGTGCGCGCTGAAGCCGAGCATCTTGCCGATCTGCGACAGCGCCGCCTGGGTGAAGCGACCCCAGTCCACCGCCGGGTTGAGGTAGGGGCGTTCGTGATCGAGCAGGTCGCGGTTCTCGATGAACAGCAGGCTCTGCACCGCCAGCGGCGGCAGGCTGGCGAAGTTCGCGTAGCGCCGTTGCGGATAGCGGAAGTCGTAGATCGGCACGCCGCGGCAATCGGCGATGTCCAGCCCGGCCTGGGCTTTTTCCGCGTAGGGCGGGAACAGCCGGTGTTCGGCGTAGCGCATCAGCGCCGGGGAGAAGTGCGCCTGGCGGGTGATGGCGTAGTCGCGGTCGTACAGGCGCTGCATGAACGAAGGCAGCAACTGGTAGCCGAGGCGGCGGTCGAAGGGGCCGTCCGCCGGGAACAGGATGGCCTCGCTGGGACCCTGGCGCACCTCGTAGTCCAGGGTCGCGGCGTAGCGTGCCAGCTCGCGTGCCTGCAACCGCGAGGTGTGCGCTTCGTGAAGGACCACGATGCCTACCGCGGCGAGGATCGGCAAGGCGAAGCCGATCAGCATCAGGCGTTGGCGGAGACGGCTTTTTCGAGGAGAAGCGGAGGCAGGGAGACTGCAGGGTTGCAGCTCGGAAGGGTCGTTCGTGGATCGTTCTGATGCACCCATGCTCGCACCGCCTGTAGCTGCGCAATTCATCCGCACCTGGGGGGAAGTCTAGTTGTCCCGCTGCAACCCTGCTGTCATTCGTGCAAGGAAAATCTCCCCGGCGGCAATCGGACGACCGAGGATTGGAGCGGCGTGGCGCAGGGGTTAGAGTGTCTGTCTGAGTTCCTTGTGTTTCGGGTCCGGAATGTCGATGCGCACACTTTTCCCCCTTCTCGTCGGTGTCGTCCTGGCGGGTTTCTCCGGCCTCGCGGCGCAGGCCGCGCCGGCGCCCTTCTACAAATGGCAGAGCAAGCTCGACGGCCAGGTCGCCTGCATGCAGACCTCGCCGGGAGACGGCTGGGTCAGGCTCGACGGCCCCTACCGCGACCTCCGCTGCCGCGAACCCCTGCGCTGACCCCATGGAGCGCAGCCGGCTGCTCGAGCGCAGCTGGCGCCTGCAAGGCCAGCGCGAAACCGTCCACTCCCGGCTCGGCCGGCCGCTGTCCCTGCTGCTGCGCGCGCGGCCCAGGGAGTGAATCCATTCAGCGTTGGCGGTCCTTACGCCTTTGGTCCAGTTGCCCCATCGCGGGGCATGACGGCCTTGAAATCTTGTGTAAAACTCCGGCCCGACCTCAGTTGTAGTCGACTCCCGCAATGCCCACGTTCGCTCCACGAGAGCGGACAGCCTCTTCCGGTGTGCAGTCCTGGAACCTATGACGCCCCGTCGTCGCCCGCTGTGCGGTATCGCGCAGGGGCCGCGCCGTTGGTGAAATCCGCTTCCCTACCCCGACCGCACGAGCGAGTCCGCAACTGATCTATCTCAATAACAAAATGAGGTTGTTCCCATGTCGTCTGTCGGCGAACAGAAGGTTCAAGACGGCTCCCTGAAGCGCGAGCTCGGTGAGCGACACATCCGCCTGATGGCGCTCGGCGCCTGTATCGGCGTCGGCCTGTTCCTGGGCTCGGCGAAGGCCATCCAGATGGCCGGCCCGGCCATCATGATCTCCTACATCCTCGGCGGCCTGGCGATCCTGGTGATCATGCGCGCCCTCGGCGAGATGGCGGTACACAATCCGGTGGCCGGTTCCTTCAGCCAGTACGCCAAGGACTACCTGGGCCCGCTGGCGGGCTTCATCACCGGCTGGAACTACTGGTTCCTCTGGCTGGTGACCTGTGTCGCCGAAATCACCGCCGTCGCCGTCTACATGGGTATCTGGTTCCCCGACGTGCCGCGCTGGATCTGGGCCCTGGCGGCCCTGGCGAGCATGGGCACGATCAACCTCATCGCGGTGCGTGCCTTCGGCGAGTTCGAGTTCTGGTTCGCCCTGATCAAGATCGTCACCATCCTGGCGATGGTGGTGGTCGGCATCGGCATGATCGCCTTCGGCTTCGGCAACGACGGCATCGCCACCGGCATCTCCAACCTCTGGGCCCACGGCGGCTTCATGCCCAATGGCATCCAGGGCGTGCTGATGTCGCTGCAGATGGTGATGTTCGCCTACCTCGGGGTGGAAATGATCGGCCTCACCGCCGGCGAAGCGCGTAACCCGACCAAGACCATTCCCAGCGCGATCAACTCGGTGTTCTGGCGCATCCTGCTGTTCTATGTCGGCTCGCTGTTCGTGATCATGTCGCTCTATCCGTGGAACGAGATCGGCACCCAGGGCAGCCCCTTCGTGATGACCTTCGAGCGCATGGGCATCAAGACCGCCGCCGGGATCATCAACTTCGTGGTGATCACCGCCGCGCTGTCGTCCTGCAATGGCGGCATCTTCAGTACCGGGCGCATGCTCTACAGCCTGGCCCAGCATCGCCAGGCCCCGGCCTTCTTCGGCAAGGCCTCGCGCAGCGGCGTACCGCGCCGGGCGCTGATCCTGTCGATCCTGGCGCTGCTGCTGGGCGTGTTGCTGAACTACCTGGTGCCGGAGAAGGTATTCGTCTGGGTGACTTCCATCGCCACCTTCGGCGCGATCTGGACCTGGGCGATGATCCTGCTGGCCCAGTTGCGCTTCCGCAAGACGCTCAGCCCGGCCGAGTGCGACAAGCTGCAATACCGCATGTGGCTGTACCCGGTCAGTTCCTACCTGGCGCTGGCGTTCCTGGTGATGGTGGTGGTGCTGATGGCCTTCTTCGAGGACACCCGCATCGCCCTCTACATCGGCCCGCCGTTCATCCTGCTGCTGACCGTCCTGTACTACGCCTTCAACCTGGCGCCGAAGGAGCCTGCCGGCACCGGCTCGGTAAGCCGCGCGGCGTCCTGAGCGGTGTAGCGCCGGAAAAGAAAAGGGGCCTCGGACGAGGCCCTTTTTTCGTTGCGCCGATATCCGGTCCGGTGCATCCGGCGGATAACGCCGTTGGCGTTATTCGCCCTACCCAGGCTGGGGCATCAGCCCGCCAGCATGCTCAGCATCACCGCCGCCAGCAGGCCGACGTACACCCGTGCATGCAGCGCATCGGGAATCCGCCCGATCAGCGGGGTCGCCAGGCGGATGCCGAGCCAGCCGCCGCCGGCCAGGGTGGCGAAGGCCAGCAGGTCGATGTAGCCGACGAAGCCTCGGCCCAGGCCTTGCTCCTGGTAGCCGGCCAGGACCAGGTAGGTAAGGGTGCCGCCAAGAGCCACCGGCAGGCTCAGCGGGTTGGCCATGGAGGTCGCCTGGGTCATGCTCAGCCCGCAGCGGCGCAGCAGTGGTACGGTCATCACGCTGCCTCCGACGCCGAGGAAGGTGGCGATCGCACCGATCAGCGTTCCGCCCAGGCGCGTCTCGCCGACGCCCAGCGGCCGCGCCTGGCGCTCCTCGGCGCGGCTGAGGAAGCCGCGACGCAACAGGCAGTCGAGGATGGTGATGGCGAGGTAGGCGACGAAGGCCAGGCGAATGAAGTCGCCGCTGGCCAGGCCGACCAGCGCCGCGCCAAGCACCGCGCCGATACCGATGTACGCGCCCAGCGGCCAGACATAGGCGCGCAGCAGGCTGCCGGCGCGCCGGTGGCGATAGGTGGCGAGGGCGGCGTTGACGATCATCACGCAGGTCGAGGTGGCCACCGCGACCTGCATGGCCGCCTGGGCCAGCGGGTCGTCGGCGGCGCGACCGAGTTGCAGCAGGTGATAGAGCAGCGGCACCACCACGAAGCCGCCGCCAAAGCCGAACAACACGGCGCTGACCCCGGTGAGGCAGCCGCAGAGAAAGAGCAGGAGATAGAACATGGCGGGTTTCCGGAGCGAGAGCGGAAGGCCAGCTTAGGCGTCCCGGGGCTGGCCCGCTTCGCGAGGTTGGCCAATACTATTCGCGTTTCGGCCAGGTGCTTCGACCATGCGCAACGCTTCCATCGAGCAGTACGACGCCACGCCCCGGGCCGTGGTGGCCATGGGTACCGACTATCCCGACGGCTACCTGCTGCCGCGCCATCGGCATCGTCGCGCGCAACTGCTGTACGGTGCCAGCGGGGTGATGCAGGTGCGTACCGGCGACGCCGGCTGGGTGGTGCCGCCACAGCGCGCAGTGTGGATTCCGCCGGGCGTCGAGCACGAGGTGCGAATGCTCGGGGTGAGCACCCGCAGCCTGTACATCGAGCCCGGCAGCGCCATGGCGATGCCGGCGCACTGCCAGGTGCTGGCGGTGTCGCCGCTGCTGCGGCAACTGTTGCTGGCGGCGGTGGACATGCCCCTGGAATACGACACCGAAGGTCGCGACGGCGCGTTGGCGACGCTGTTGCTCCATGAGCTGGCGGCGGCCGAGACGCTGCCGCTGCACGTGCCCTTGCCGCCCGAGCCGCGCTGGCTGGCGCTCTGCGAGGCGTTCCTCGTCGAGCCCGACATCCGCGCCAGCGCCGAACGCTGGGCCGGGTTGCTGCATACCAGCCTGCGCAGTTTCAACCGCACCTTCCGTCGCTACACCGGCCTCAGCTTCGGTGCCTGGAAGCAACGCGCCTGCGTGGTGCAGGCACTGGCGCGGCTGGCCGGCGGCGAAACGGTCACCGCCATCGCCCTGGACTGCGGCTACCAGAGCCCGGCAGCCTTCTCGACCATGTTCCGCCGGGTCCTCGGCCAGCCGCCCAGCGCCTTCCAGGCGGGCGCGCTCAGATCGCCAGGAGGTCCATGAAGCGGTTCACCGGCGTGGCTTCCAGCGATGCCTGGTGGCTGCACAGGTCGAAGATCCTCTGGCAGCGCTGCGGCGGGAAGCGCGTGGCCAGGTTGGCCTTGAACTTCTCCTGCAGCAGCGGGATGCCTTCGGCGCGCCGGCGGCGATGGCCGAGCGGGTACTCCACGGCGACCTGGCCGGTGCTGCTGCCGTCGTCGAAGAACACTTCCACGGCGTTGGCGATGGAGCGCTTGTCCGCCTCCAGGTATTCACGGCTGTAGCGCGGCTCCTCGACGATCTCCATTTTCTCGCGCAAGCGATCGATCAGCGGGTGGGCGGCGTGGAAGGCGTCCTCGTAGTGCTCGGCCACCAGGTCGCCGAAGATCAGCGGCACGGCGGTCATGTACTGCAGGCAATGGTCGCGGTCGGCGGGGTTGGCCAGCGGGCCGACCTTGGAAATGATGCGGATCGCCGACTCGTGGGTGGTGATGACGATGCGGCTGATCCGTTGCAGGCGGTCCTTCACCAGCGGATGCAGGCGCACGGCGGCCTCGGCGGCGGTCTGCGCGTGGAATTCGGCGGGGAAGCTGATCTTGAACAGCACGTTTTCCATCACGTAGCTGCCGTAGCCCTGGGGGAAGCTGAAGCGCCGCTTGTCCTCGGGCTTGGTCGCCAGGTCCTTGCTGGTGTGGCTGAACAGGACATCGTAGAAACCCCATTGCGGCGCGCTGAGCACGCCGGGGATGCCCATCTCGCCGCGCAAGGCGATGTCCGCCAGGCGCACGCCGCGGCTCGTCGCGTCGCCTGCGGCCCAGGACTTGCGCGAGCCGGCGTTCGGTGCGTGACGGTAGGTGCGCAGGGCCTGGCCGTCGACGAAGGCGTGGGAGAGGGCGGCCAGCAGTTGCTCGCGGTCGGCCCCCATCAGCTTGGCGCAGACGGCGGTGGACGCGACCTTGACCAGCAGCACATGGTCGAGGCCGACGCGATTGAACGAGTTCTCCAGGGCGATCACGCCCTGGATCTCGTGGGCCATGATCATCGCTTCCAGTACCTGGCGCATGCTCAGCGGCGCTTCGCCGTTGGCCAGGCGTTTCTGCGAGAGGTGGTCGGCGACGGCGAGGATGCCGCCGAGGTTGTCCGAGGGATGGCCCCACTCGGCGGCCAGCCAGGTGTCGTTGTAGTCCAGCCAGCGGACGATGCAGCCGATGTCCCAGGCGGCCTTGACCGGGTCGAGCCGGAAGGAGGTGCCCGGCACCCGCGCGCCGTGCGGGACCAGGGTGCCCTCGACCAGCGGGCCGAGGTGCTTGGTGCATTCCGGGAAGCGCAGCGCCAGCAGGCCGCAGCCGAGGGTATCCATCAGGCAGTTGCGGGCGGTGTCCAGGGCCTCCGTGGAATCGATGCGGTAGTCCAGCACGTAGTCGGCGATGTCCTGCAGGACGGCGTCGTAGTCGGGACGTTGGTTGAGATCGACGTTGGCACTCATCGCGTACTCCAGTGGTTCGTAAGTGGTGGGTTTCCTCTCGGGTCAGGCTGGTTCGGGGATGGTTTTTCTTGTCGTGGCTGCAAGACGCCCCGGCCTTTCGCGGTGGCGGAAGGCCGGGGCAAGGATAGGTCGGTTCAGAAGGCGTCGCCGGGTACGCGCACCCAGCCTTCCATGAGGATTCGCGCGCTGCGGCTCATGATCGCCTTGGTCACCGTCCATTCGCCGTTCGCCTGGCTGGCCTCGGCGCCCACTCGCAGGGTGCCGGAGGGATGGCCGAAGCGTACCGCGCTGCGTTCGCCGCCGCCGGCGGCGAGGTTCACCAGGGTGCCGGGAATGGCTGCGGCGGTGCCGATGGCCACCGCCGCGGTACCCATCATCGCGTGGTGCAGCTTGCCCATGGACAGCGCGCGGACCAGCAGGTCGATATCGCCGGCCGCCACCAGCTTGCCGCTGGCGGTGCGGTAGTCGCGGGGCGGGGCGACGAAGGCGATCTTCGGCGTGTGCTGGCGGGTCGCGGCTTCCTCGGGGGTCTTGATCAGGCCCATGCGCAGGGCGCCGGCGACGCGGATCCGTTCGAAGCGCGCCAGTTGCTGCGGGTCGCCGTTGATCTCTTCGCGCAGCTCGGTGCCGCGGTAGCCGATCTCCTCGGCATTGACGAACACCGTGGGAATCCCGGCGTTGATCATGGTCGCCTTGAAGGTACCGACCCCCGGCACCTCCAGATCGTCCACCAGGTTGCCGGTGGGGAACATGGCGCCGCCGTCCTCGCCGTCGTCGGACGGGTCGAGGAACTCCAGCACGATCTCGGCCGCCGGGAAGGTCACTCCGTCCAGCTCGAAGTCGCCGGTTTCCTGGACTTGGCCGCCGCTCACCGGCACGTGGGCGATGATGGTCTTGCCGATATTGGCCTGCCAGATGCGCACCTCGCAGATGCCGTCTTCCGGTATCCGCGCCGGATCCACCAGCCCGGCGTGCAGGGCGAAGGCGCCGGCCCCGGTGGAGAGGTTGCCGCAGTTGCCGCTCCAGTCGACGAAGGGCTTGTCGATGGAGACCTGGCCGTAGAGGTAGTCGACGTCATGGCCCGGCTGGCTGCTCTTCGAGAGGATCACGCACTTGCTGGTGCTGGAGGTGGCGCCGCCCATCCCGTCGATGTGCGCGGCATAGGGGTCGGGGCTGCCGATCACCCGCATGAACAGCCGATCGCGCGCCTCGCCGGGGACCCGGCAGGATTCCGGCAGGTCTTCCAGGCGGAAGAACACGCCCTTGCTGGTGCCGCCGCGCAGGTAGGTGGCGGGGATGCGGATCTGGGGTGGGTGGGCCATGCGTCGTCGTCCTCGGCAATCGAATTCAGGGGCAGCGGCTGCGTTCGACAGCCGCTGCCGGTCGTCGGCGGATGACGCTATGCGTCGTCCGTCCTACCAGGGTGTTTCGCCGGCGCCATCAGGCGCCGGCCGCCTCCAGGAAGTCCTGGGCGAAGCGTTGCAGTACGCCGCCGGCTTCGTAGATGGAGACTTCCTCGTCGCTGTCCAGGCGGCAGGTCACCGGCACTTCGAGCCGCTCCCCGTCGCGCCGGTGGATGACCAGGGTCAGGTCGGCGCGCGGCCGGCGAGCGCCGAGCACGTCGAAGGTCTCGCTGCCGTCGATCCCCAGGGTCAGGCGGGTGGTACCCGGCTTGAACTCCAGCGGCAGCACGCCCATGCCGATCAGGTTGGTGCGGTGGATGCGCTCGAAGCCCTCGGCGACGATCGCCTCCACCCCGGCCAGGCGCACGCCCTTGGCTGCCCAGTCGCGCGAAGAACCCTGCCCGTAGTCGGCGCCGGCGACGATGATCAGCGGCTGCTTGCGCTCCATGTAGGTCTCGATGGCTTCCCACATGCGCATCACCTTGCCTTCCGGCTCGACCCGCGCCAGCGAACCCTGCTTCACGCTGCCGTCGGCGTTGCGCACCATCTCGTTGAACAGCTTCGGGTTGGCGAAGGTCGCGCGTTGTGCGGTGAGGTGGTCGCCGCGGTGGGTGGCGTAGGAGTTGAAGTCCTCCTCGGGCAGGCCCATTTTCGCCAGGTATTCACCCGCCGCGCTGTCGGCGAGGATCGCGTTGGACGGCGACAGGTGGTCGGTGGTGATGTTGTCCGGCAGCACCGCCAGCGGGCGCATGCCGCGCAGGGTGCGTTCGCCGGCGAGGGCGCCTTCCCAGTACGGCGGGCGGCGGATGTAAGTGCTCGTCGGGCGCCAGGCGTAGAGCGGGTCGACCTTCTCGCGCTCGCCGTGGGTGATGTCGAACATCGGGATGTAGACCTGGCGGAACTGCTCGGGCTTCACCGCCGCCCTGACCACCGCGTCGATCTCCTCGTCGCTCGGCCAGAGGTCCTTCAGGCGGATCTCCTTGCCGTCCACCACGCCGAGCACGTCGCGCTCGATGTCGAAGCGGATGGTCCCGGCGATGGCGTAGGCCACCACCAGCGGCGGCGAGGCGAGGAAGGCCTGCTTGGCGTAGGGGTGGATGCGCCCGTCGAAGTTGCGGTTGCCGGAGAGCACCGCGGTGGCGTACAGGTCGCGCTCGACGATCTCCTGCTGGATCGCCGGGTCGAGGGCGCCGGACATGCCGTTGCAAGACGTGCAGGCGTAGGCCACCACGCCGAAGCCGAGGGCTTCCAGGTGCGGCAGCAGGCCGGCTTCGCGCAGGTATTCGGTGACCACCTTGGAGCCGGGTGCCAGCGAGGTCTTCACCCATGGCTTGCGGACCAGGCCGAGGCGGTCGGCGTTGCGCGCCAGCAGGCCGGCGGCGATCACGTTGCGCGGGTTGCTGGTGTTGGTGCAACTGGTGATCGCGGCGATGATCACCGCGCCGTCCGGCATCAGGCCCTCGGCTTCCTCGGCGCGGGCCCGCTCGAGGTTGCCGGCGATGCCTTTCGCCGCCAGTTCGCTGGTGGCGACCCTGGCGTGCGGATTGGACGGGCCGGCCATGTTGCGCACCACGCTGGACAGGTCGAACTTCAGTACCCGCTCGTACTCGGCGTCGACCAGGCTGTCGGCCCAGAGTCCGGCGGTGCGCGCATAGGCCTCCACCAGGGCGACCTGCTCGTCGTCGCGGCCGGTGAGGCGCAGGTAGTCGATGGTCTGCTGGTCGATGGCGAACATCGCCGCAGTGGCGCCGTATTCCGGAGCCATGTTGGAGATGGTCGCGCGGTCGCCGAGGGTCAGGCTGGAGGCGCCTTCGCCGTAGAACTCCAGGTAGGCGCCGACCACCTTCTGCTTGCGCAGGAACTCGGTCAGGGCCAGCACCACGTCGGTGGCGGTGATGCCCGGCTGGCGACGGCCGCTCAGCTCGACGCCGACGATGTCCGGCAGGCGCATCCAGGAGGCGCGGCCGAGCATCACGTTTTCCGCTTCCAGGCCGCCGACGCCGATGGCGATCACGCCCAGGGCGTCGACGTGCGGGGTATGGCTGTCGGTGCCCACGCAGGTATCGGGGAAGGCCACGCCGTCGCGCGCCTGGATCACCGGCGACATTTTCTCCAGGTTGATCTGGTGCATGATGCCGTTGCCCGGCGGGATCACGTCGACGTTGCGGAAGGCCTGCTTGGTCCAGTCGATGAAGTGGAAGCGGTCCTCGTTGCGGCGGTCCTCGATGGCGCGGTTCTTGGCGAAGGCCTCGGGGTCGTAGCCGCCGCATTCCACCGCCAGCGAGTGGTCGACGATCAGTTGCACCGGCACCACCGGGTTGACCTGGGCCGGGTCGCCGCCCTTGTCGGCGATGGCGTCGCGCAGGCCGGCGAGGTCGACCAGCGCGGTCTGCCCGAGGATGTCATGGCAGACCACCCGCGCCGGGTACCAGGGGAAGTCGAGGTCGCGCTTGCGCTCGACCAGTTGGCGCAGCGAAGCCTCCAGGGTCGCCGGGTCGCAGCGGCGCACCAGGTTCTCGGCGAGCACGCGGGAGGTATAGGGCAGCTTGGCGTAGGCGCCGGGCTGGATTGCCTCGACCGCCTCGCGGGCGTCGAAGTAGTCCAGGCGGGTGCCGGGGAGCGGTTTGCGGTGTGCGCTGTTCATGGCTCGGACTCAATCACGGGGTGTTCGGAAGCGTGTCGCTCGCGCCGTGGCGCAGCCCACGCCGGCCTTTCGAATTCTGGGTGCGGCAACCGTCCGGCGCGCTAGCGTTCGGCGCGCCGGACGGCGTGGATCAGCGTTGCTCCAGCGGCACGAACGCGCGCTGCTCGACGCCGGTGTACTCGGCGCTCGGGCGGATGATGCGGTTGTTGGCGCGCTGTTCGAAGACGTGGGCGGTCCAGCCGCTGGTCCGCGAGCAGACGAAGATCGGCGTGAACAGCTTGGTCGGGATGCCCATGAAGTGATACGCCGAGGCGTGGTAGAAGTCGGCGTTGGGGAACAGCTTCTTCTGCTCCCACATGGTCTTGTCGATGGCCTCGGAAACCGCGAACAGGACCTTGTCGCCGACCTCGTCGGCGAGCTGCTTCGACCAACCCTTGATCACTTCGTTGCGTGGGTCGGAATCCTTGTAGATGGCATGCCCGAAGCCCATGATCTTGTCCTTGCGCTCGAGCATCTTCAGCAGCTCGGCGGTGGCTTCCTGCGGCGAAGAGAAGCGTTCGATCAGTTCCATCGCCGCCTCGTTGGCGCCGCCGTGCAGCGGGCCGCGCAGCGAGCCGATGGCGCCGGTGACGCAGGAGTAGAGGTCGGACAGGGTCGAGGCGCAAACCCGCGCGGTGAAGGTGGATGCGTTGAACTCATGCTCGGCGTAGAGGATCAGCGAGACGTTCATCACCTTCACGTGCAGCTCGCTGGGCTTCTTGCCGTGGAGCAGGGCGAGGAAGTGCCCGCCGATGGTCGGCTCGTCGCTGTTGCAGTCGATGCGCTGGCCTTCGTGGGTGAAGCGGTACCAGTAGGTCATGATCGCCGGGAAGGCGGCGAGCAGGCGGTCGGCGACGTCGCGCTGCTGGTCGAAGCTCAGCTCCGGTTCCAGGGTGCCGAGGACCGAGGCGCCAGTGCGCATCACGTCCATCGGGTGGGCGTCCTTGGGAATCCGTTCGAGAACTTCCTTCAGCGCCTGCGGCAGGTCGCGCTGGCCCTGGAGCTTCTTCAGGTAGGCGTCGAGCTGTTGCTTGTTCGGCAGTTCGCCGTAGAGCAGCAGGTAGGCGACTTCCTCGAAGATCGCCGCCGCCGCCAGGTCGCGGACGTCGTAGCCACGGTAGGTCAGGCCGGCGCCTTCCTGGCCGACGGTGGACAGGGCTGTCTGACCGGCCACCTGGCCACGCAGGCCGGCGCCACTCAGTACTTTTGCTTCAGCCATTGCTCTCTCCTTTCTTGAACTTTTTCTGGATGCTGCAACTCGGTTTCACGGGGTTCGCGGACCGGCGCTCAGGCGCACGCCGGGCTCGATGTTCAGGCGTTCTTCTTCTGCGCGAAGAGCGCGTCGAGCTTCTGCTCGAAGCTGTGGTAATCGATGCGATCGTACAGCTCCATGCGGGTCTGCATGGTATCGATCACATTCTTCTGGGTGCCGTCGCGACGGATCGCGGTGTAGACGTTCTCCGCCGCCTTGTTCATGGCGCGGAAGGCCGACAGCGGGTAGAGCACCAGGGACACGTCGGCGGAGGCCAGTTCGTCGGTGGTGAACAGCGGGGTGGCGCCGAACTCGGTGATGTTGGCCAGCACCGGCACCTTCACCGCGGCGGCGAATTCCTTGTACATGGCCAGTTCGGTCATGGCTTCCGGGAAGATCATGTCGGCACCGGCCTCGACACAGGCGCAGGCGCGGTCGATGGCGGCCTGCAGGCCTTCCACGGCCAGCGCGTCGGTGCGCGCCATGATCACGAAGGAGTCGTCGCTGCGGGCATCGACGGCGGCCTTGATGCGGTCGACCATCTCCTGCTGCGAGACGATCTCCTTGTTCGGCCTATGGCCGCAGCGCTTGGCGCCGACCTGGTCCTCGATATGCATCGCGGCGGCGCCGAACTTGATCATCGACTTCACCGTGCGGGCGACGTTGAACGCCGAGGAGCCGAAGCCGGTGTCGACGTCCACCAGCAGCGGCAGGTCGCAGACGTCGGTGATCCGGCGCACGTCGGTGAGCACGTCGTCGAGGCCGCTGATACCCAGGTCCGGCAGGCCCAGGGAACCGGCGGCGACACCGCCGCCGGACAGGTAGATGGCCTTGAAGCCGGCGCGCTTGGCCAGCAGGGCGTGGTTGGCGTTGATGGTGCCGACCACCTGCAGCGGGTGCTCGGTGGCCACGGCTTCGCGGAAGCGCTGGCCGGGGGTAAGGGACGTCTGGCTCATCACGGACCTCTTAGACGGTGGAGGAAGCGGAGGCGAGCTTCGCCGGCTGGGGTTCCAGCTGGCGCTCGATATTGCGGCGCGACGCACTGATGTGGCGGCGCATCAGCAGCTCGGCCAGTTCGCCGTCACGGTCGGCGATGGCGTCGAGAATGCGGTGGTGTTCGGCGAAGGCCTGGCGCGGCCGGTTCGGGGTGGTCGAGTACTGGATGCGGTACATCCGCACCAGTTGGTAGAGCTCGCCGCAGAGCATGCGGGTGAGGGTGGCGTTGCCGCTGCCCTGGATGATCCGGTAGTGGAAGTCGTAGTCGCCTTCCTGCTGGTAATAGCCGCGCCCGGCCTGGAACGCCTCGTCGCGCTCGTGGGTGTCGAGCACCCGGCGCAGTTCGTCGATCTCGGCCTGGCTCATGCGCTCGGCGGCCAGTCGGCAGGCCATGCCTTCCAGGGACTCGCGGATCTCGTAGAGTTCGATCAGCTCGGCGTGGCTCAGCGACACCACCCGCGCCCCGACATGCGGCACCCGCACCAGCAGGCGCAGGCCTTCCAGGCGGTGGATCGCCTCGCGCAGCGGGCCGCGGCTGATGCCGTAGGTGCGCGCCAGCTCCGGCTCGGAGATCTTGCTGCCCGGCGCGATCTCGCCGCTGACGATGGCGCTCTGGATCTTGCGGAAGACGTGTTCCGACAAGGTCTCGCCGTCGTCATGGGCAATTTCGAGAGGGGGCGGGTTCTGGGTCATGGTACTGGCTGTCTGGGTTGATGTGTCGACAATGTTTGCGAAAGCTACCGCCTGGATTGCGTGGGGTCAATCATTCGTCGCTTGATTGTCGACAATCGTCTAATGCATCGCTGGTCTATGCTTTCCCCTCCAGCCGCTGTGCCAGGAGAGAGTTTCGTGGGCATCTATGACCGTTACGTGTTGCCGCGCCTGATCGACTTCGCCTGCGGCATGGGCGACGTGATGAAGCAGCGTTCGCTGCTGGTGCCGCGCGCCCATGGGCGGGTGCTGGAGATCGGTCTGGGCACCGGGCTCAACCTGGGCTTCTACGACGCGGCGAAGGTGTCGGCGATCGTCGGCGTCGACCCGGCCGCGCAAATGCAGGCGCTGGCCCGCGAGCGCGCGGCGCAAATCGGCATCCCGGTGGAAATGGTCGCCCTCGAGCTTGGCGAGATCCGCGCCGAGGCGGAAAGCTTCGACACCATCGTCTGCACTTTCACCCTTTGCTCCATCGCCGCGCCGCTGCCGGCGCTGGGCGAGATGCGTCGGGTGCTGAAGCGTGGCGGCGAATTGCTGTTCTGCGAGCACGGGCGCGCGCCGGACGCCTCGGTGCTGGCCTGGCAACGGCGCCTGACGCCCTGGTGGAAACCGCTGGCCGGCGGTTGCCACCTGGACCGCGACATGCCGGCCTTGCTGCGCGAGGCCGGCTTTCGCATCGACGAGCTGGAACAGGGCTACCTGCCCGGGCCGCGGCCGATGACCTACGTCTACCGCGGCGTCGCGCGCTGAATCCGGGCGGCCCTCAGAGCGCCTTGGGCAAGGGCGCGAACAGCGCGTCGATATCGGCCTCGTCGAGCTTCCAGCCGTCACCGTTGCCTTCGCTGAACAGGCCGTCGGCGAGGGCGGCCTTTTCCTGCTGCAGGTGCTGGATCTTCTCTTCCACCGTGCCGCGGGCGATCAGCCGGTAGACGAACACCGGCTTGTCCTGGCCGATGCGGTAGGCGCGGTCGCTGGCCTGGTTCTCCACCGCCGGGTTCCACCAGGGATCGTAGTGGATCACGGTGTCCGCCGCGGTCAGGTTGAGGCCGACCCCGCCTGCCTTCAAGCTGATCAGGAACACCGGCACCTTGCCGCTCTGGAAGCGCTGTACCGGGGCGCGGCGGTCGCGGGTCTCGCCGGTCAGCAGGACGTAGTCGACGCCGCGCTGGCGCAGGGCGTCCTCGATCAGCGCGAGCATCGAGGTGAACTGCGAGAACAGCAGGACCCGGCGACCCTCGGCGATCAGTTCGTCGAGCATGTCGAGCAGGTAGGCCAGCTTGCCCGAGCTGAGCGCCCGGCCGCTGCGCGCGCCGTCTTCCTGGCGTTGCAGCAGGCGCGTGTCGCAGCAGACCTGGCGCAGCTTGAGCAGCGCCTCGAGGATCACGATGCGGCTGCGCGCCAGGCCGCGCCGGGCGATCTCCTCGCGGACCTTGCGGTCCAGCGCCAGGCGCACGGTCTCGTAGAGTTCGCGTTGCGCCTCGCTGAGTTCGACGAACTGGGTGAACTCGCTCTTCGGCGGCAGTTCCGAGGCCACCTGTTCCTTGGTCCGTCGCAGCAGGAACGGCCGCAGGCGCGCGGCCAGGTGACTGAGGCGTGCCTCGTCGCCGTGCTTCTCGATCGGCGTGCGGTAGTCTTGGGCGAACTGGCGGGCGTCGCCGAGCCAGCCGGGCATCAGGAAATGGAACAGCGACCAGAGTTCGCCGAGGTGGTTCTCCAGCGGCGTGCCGGTCAGGCACAGGCGATGCCGTGCCGCCAGCTCGCGGGCGGCGACGGCGGCCTTGGTGGTGGCGTTCTTGATGTTCTGCGCCTCGTCGAGGATCAGCAGGTGGAACCGCCGCTTGCCCAGCTCGGCGGCGTCGCGTGGCAGCAGGGCATAGGTGGTCAGCACCAGGTCGTGCTCGTCGATGCGGGCGAAGTCGCGGCGCCGGCCGGCGCCGTGCAGGGCCAGCACGCGCAGATCGGGGGCGAAGCGCTCGGCCTCGTCCAGCCAGTTGGGGATCAGGCTGGTGGGCATCACCACCAGCGCCGGCGTGTCGAGCCGCCCGGCCTGCTTTTCCAGGAGCACGTGGGCCAGCGACTGCAAGGTCTTGCCCAGCCCCATGTCGTCGGCCAGCACGCCGCCGCTGTCGAGTTCGCGCAGGGTCTGCATCCAGCTCAGGCCTTCGAGCTGGTAGGGCCGCAGTTCGGCGCGCAGGCCTTGTGGCGGGGTCGCCGGACGAGCCTGGAAACTGCGTAGGCGGCGGGCGAAGTCGCGCAGGTTGTCGCCGCCTTCCCAGGCCAGCGGCAACTCGTCGAGATCGGCCAGGCGCGCCGCGTCCGGTGCGCCCAGGCGCAGCTTGCGCTGCGGTTCGGGGTCGCCCAGGTAGAAGTCGGAAAGCGCCGCCAGCACCGGCTTCAGGCGGCCGAAGGGCAGCGCCACGCGCAGCGGCGGGTTGAGTTCCAGGCGCAGCACCAGTTGCTCTTCGTCGGCGTGCCGGGCGAGGGCGCGCGGATCGAGCAGGGCCGGGCTGCGGCGGATCAGTTCGGTCAGCGCCGGCAGCAGGCTGACCCGCTGGCCGGCGACCTGGATGCCCAGTTCCAGCTCGAACCACTGGCGGTCGTCGGCTTCCTCGACCTCGGCGTACCAGGCGTCGATGGGCGTCAGGTCGTAGGCGAAGTCGGCGCGGATGTCGATGAACCAGCCTTGCTGGCGCAGGCGCGGCAGGTCGTCCTGCATGAAGTGCAGCCAGGCGTTGTCGCCGGGCAGTTCGAACATCTCGCCGGCGCTCTCCTCGAGCGCGTCGCTGCGCCGGGTCGCCGGCTTGAAGCCGAGGCGGCGCAGGGTCTCGCGGTATTCCTGCTCGTGCGCCGGACGCCGTTCGATACGCCGCTGGGCCTCCCGTGGCTCGCTGCCGGGACGCCCGGAAACCGCCTCGCCGGCATAGATGAAGGCCAGCGCCGCACGGTGCCGGGAAATGCTCTGCATGCGTCCGCTGCGCAGGTCGTAGCCGCTGTGCACGTGGCTGCCGAGGGTCAGCCGCGCATACGGCCGGGCCGGGTCGATGGCCAGGCTGAGCTGGGTGTCTGGGGCGGAGGGTGAAGTCATCCGGTATGTCCTTCGGCGAGACCAGCCGAAACCGCAAACAGCCGATATTACCAAGCTCGGCGCGCTTGCGCAGAGCGGAGATGGACGTATGGCGCGGCGGACGAATGCGACGGGATACGACCCGCACTCGTCGGACCCCGGCAATCCCTGGCGCGACGCGACCTGGCGGTCGTCCGGAGCAAGTACAAATGCGAACGTAATTGAGATACAGTCGCAAACCTTCCGAATCGACGACCGCCTCGCCACCCGCGAGCGCGGCGTCGCCGTGCCAGCCAGACGAGGTAGCGACGATGCAAGGCCCTGTTTCCACCCGGGACGCCACCCCATGACCAGCCAGGCCCTGGCCGGCGGACTGTCCGTCACCGGCCGCATCCTCGTCGCGGTCCTGCTTGGCTACGCGCTGGCCTATGCGGTCACCGCCTGCCTGAGCATCTACCTGCCGCTGCCGCGTCCCGACCGGGTCTCGTTCGGCAGCCTCGGCTGCTTCGCCGTGTGGGTCGCGGCCATCGTCTACGCCTTCGCCGCGCGCAGCGCCTGGCGCGCCTGCTGGGTGCTGGCGCTGGCCAGCCTGGCGCTGGGCGGCCTGGCCTGGCTCGGCCTCGACTACGGAGCGCGTCCATGAACCTGCGTCAATCGATGTCCGGCCTGCATACCTGGTCGGGGCTGCTGGTCAGCTGGCTGCTGTTCGTCATCGTCTTCGCCGGCAGCCTGGCCAGCTTCGACAAGGAGCTGACCCGCTGGATGCAGCCGGACCTGCACCTGCCCGGCGCGCAGTCGCTGGGCGCCGACCAGGTGCGCGACTGGTTGCGCCAGCGCGCCCCCGATGCCCATGCCTGGTGGATGCTGCCGCCGAGCGAGCGGGCGCCCTACTGGAACGCCGGCTGGGAGCCGCGCGACGGCAGCGAGTTCAAGGTCTTTCAGCTGGACGCGGTGAGCGGCCAGCCGCTGCCGAAGACAGTCGGCGGCGAGTTCTTCTTCACCCTGCACTACGACCTGCACGCCGGCATGGTCGGCCTGTACATCGTCGGCATCGCCGGGATGCTGATGCTGGTGGCGCTGGTCAGCGGGACCATCGTGCACCGGCGGATCTTCAAGGACTTCTTCACCCTGCGCCCGCAGGCGGCGCGGCAGCGCGCCTGGCTCGACGCGCACAACGTGCTGGGGGTGATCGGCCTGCCGTTCCACCTGATGATCGCCTACACCGGCCTGGTGATCTTCATCGTCTACTACATGCAGGCGGGCCTGCAGGTGGTCTACCAGAACGATGGCGAGCGCTTCTTCCATGAAGTGCAGGGCTCCTACGAACGCGAGGAAGTCGGCCGCCCGGCGGGGCCGCCGGCGTCCATCGACGGCCTGATCGTCGAGGCCGGCAAGGTCTGGGGCGACGGCGGCGCGCCGGGCTGGATCAGCGTCCACCATCCCTATGACGAGGCGGCCACCGTGGACATCCGCCGGCGCGACGCCTCGCGCATCCTCGACGACCAGCGCACGGTCAACTTCGATGCCTCCAGCGGCGAACTGCTGCATGCCCAGCCGTCCTATGCGCCCGGCTACGCCACCTACGGCTGGCTGACCGGCCTGCACATGATCCAGTGGGGCGGCCAGTTGGTGCGCTGGATGTACCTGTTGCTCGGGCTGTCCGGGGCGATGATGATCTTCGGCGGGTTGCAGGTCTGGCTGGCCAAGCGCGAGGTCCGCGGCAGTCGTGGCGTTGGTCTGGTGCGGGCGCTGAACCTGGCGGTCTGCGGCGGCCTGCCGCTGGCCAGCCTGGCGCTGCTGTGGGGCAACCGCCTGCTGCCGACGCAACTGGCCGGCCGCGACACCTGGGAGATCCGCGTGTTTTGCGCCAGTTGGGCGCTGGTCGCGCTGTGGGCCATCGTCCGCCGCAACAGCGGGACCCTCGGTCGCACGCAACTGCGCCTCGCCGCCGTGCTGGCGCTGGGCCTGCCGCTGCTCGGCCTGCTGCGTAGCCCGGAAGGCAACCTGTTGGCCAGCCTGCAGCGCGGCGACTGGGTGCTGGCCGGCGTCGACCTCAGCCTGCTGGGCCTCGGCCTGCTCTGCGCCTGGCTAGGTTGGCGACGTCGGCAAGCGTCGAGCAAGCCCGTCCGGCGACGCCTGAACGTCCAGGAGGTGGCCTGATGCTGCTGGTCTTCGGCCTCAACCTGCTGGCTTTCACCGCTCTCTGCCTGGCCATGAACCGCCACCACAAGAACCTCCTCGGCCACGAGCCGTCGGCTCCCCGGGTGCTTCTGCTACGCGGCGTGGCGCTGCTCGACCTGGGCCTGGCACTGGCCTTCTCGATCCACCGGCAGGGCGTGGAGATCGGCATCGTCTTCTGGTCCTGCCTGCTGATGCTGGCGGCCGGCACGCTGGTCCTGCTGCTCGCCTGGCGGCCACGCTGGGCATTGCCTTGCGCCGCCGGAGTGCCGTTGCTCGGCGGGGTGCTGGCGCTGCTGCGCTGAAGGGCGCGCCGCCCATCCGTGCCTCGGGGGCGGTCCGGTCCAGCGTCTATGCTGGTGGTCGTGCTTTCCCCCGGAGGTATGCGCCATGCACACGCCCGCCAGCAACACCGTCGCCAGCGTCATTCCCTGCCTGCGTTACCGCGATGCGCCGGCCGCCATCGACTGGCTGTGCCGGACCTTTGGCTTCCAGCGCAAGCTGGTGGTGCCCGGCGAGGACGGACAGGTGCTCCACGCCGAGTTGACCTACGCCAGCCCGAACGGCGCCAACGGCATGCTGATGCTCGGCTCGAGCGTCCGCGACAACGCCTACGGTCGGCTGATGCGGCACGTCGACGAAGCCGGCGGCAATACCCAGAGCCTCTACCTGGTGGTCGCCGATCCCGACGCCCTGTTCCGCAGCGCCCAGGCCGCCGGCGCCGAGATCGTCATCGACATCAAGGACGAGGACTACGGCGGTCGCGGCTTCACTTGCCGCGATCCGGAGGGCCACGTCTGGAGCTTCGGCAGCTATGATCCCTGGGCATGAGGCCCCGTCCATTCACCACAGGAGACGCTGCATGAAAACGCTCACGCTGATCGATGGCCAGGAGGTCGCCGCCATCGGTCAGGGTACCTGGCATATCGGCGAGCAGCCCGGCGAACGCAAGCGCGAGGTCGCGGCGCTGCGCGAAGGCATCGAGCTGGGGATGACGCTGATCGATACCGCCGAGATGTACGCCGAGGGCGGCGCCGAGGACGTGGTCGGCGCGGCTATCGCGGGACGCCGCGAAGAGGTCTTCCTGGTCAGCAAGGTCTACCCGCACAACGCCAGCCGCAAGGGTCTGCCGGCGGCCTGCGAGCGCAGCCTGCGCCGGCTCGGTTGCGAAACCATCGACCTCTACCTGCTGCACTGGCAGGGCCGGTATCCGCTGGAGGAAACCATCGAAGCCTTCGAGCGGTTGCGCGACCAGGGCAAGATCCTGCGCTGGGGCGTGTCCAACTTCGACCTGGGCGACATGTACGAGCTGGACGGCAGCGCCTGTGCCACCAACCAGGTGATGTACAACCTGGAGGAACGCGGCATCGAATACGACCTGCTGCCCTGGTGCCAGGAGCGCGGCATGCCGGTGATGGCCTACTGTCCGGTGGGGCAGGGCGGCAGGCTGCTACGGCACCCGGCGCTCGGCGAGATCGCCGCGCGCCACGACGCCAGCAGCGCCCAGGTCGCCCTGGCCTGGCTACTGGAGCAGGGGGTGATCGCGATCCCGAAGGCGGTGACGTCCGCTCACATCCGCCAGAATGCAGCGGCGGCCGACCTGGAACTGAGCGCCGATGACCTGCGGGCGCTCGACCAGGCGTTTCCGCCGCCTACCCGCAAGCGAAACCTGGCGATCGTCTGAGTGGAGTACGGGAGAAACGGCCTGCGCTTGTTTCCCCTGGCCGCGGGAATATGACGAAGTTGGCGAGGAAATATTTAAAAAGGAATAAGTAAATATTTATTTCCTGCGTGGGAACTTTCTTCAACTTAACCTGTACTTTTCGCTGTCCCACAAAAAAGCCCCGTCGGGGACGGGGCTTTTCCTTGCATTCGCGCTGATGCTTGCATGATTCAGGCAGCCAGTGTTTTCTTGCGAACTCGATTGATCACTTCTTCCATTTTGCCGGAGTCGTCGTACTGCTCCGGATACAGGCGCTCGCTGTGGCAGGCCACGCCATGCTGGTCAACGATGGTGAAACTGAAGTTTCCTTTACGAGTTGCCTGGATCAGGCAGTCGAACGGCGCAAATGCGGCGGTTAGGGTGCGAATTGCATCCTGAGTACGATGTTGAATAGACATATTCTTATGTTCCTTTACTTTCACGCTTATGGAGCAGCGTATATTGCAAATGTTCCCGCTCCGTGACAGTGCCAAGAAAGCTTTGTGTCGGGGGAACGTACTGGTTATGCCGGCTTTTTTCGAAAAGAGCAAGCTGGCAGTTCAGGTACTAATCAGAGGATCGATTGGCAGGAAAGTTTCCAGGCCAGGATCCTGATCAATCTGCGGGTGGTATTGCGGGACGCCGGTCTTCCCATCGGCCCTGCGTGGCAGGGGATTGCTTCAGAAGAGTGGCGACCGAAGAACCATCGGAAGGCTGTAACCCTGATGGTAGAGCCCTTTTCATCTGTGGGCCCGGTCGTGGGGTAAAGCCTGATTGACTTTCAGTTTGGTACGCAGTCCCGGATTGTATGTCTTTCGACGAAGAAAGGCCAGGACATTTTTTGAGCAGATGTCGCCCCGGCGGCGGGAATGTTTGAGCATTTGTTTCGGCGGACGCCTGCCAACCGGGCAAAGGTTATGGGCCTGGCGTCGGCGGCGCGTGGCAGGATTGCCGTTCCATCGCCCCGCCGAGGTTATCCATGCCGTCGCCCGCTCGCACGCTGCTCGTGGCCTTCGTGTCCGCCTGGTTCCTGCTGGGTGGGCTTGGCCACTTCGTCTTCACCGATTTCTTCGTCGGCATCGTCCCGCCCTACGTGCCCTGGCCGCTGGCGGCGGTGTGGGTCAGCGGGGTCTTCGAACTGCTCGGCGCCGCCGCCCTGCTGGTGCCGGCATGGCGCCGGCTGGCGGCGTGCGGGCTGTTCATCCTGACCCTCTGCGTGACCCCGGCCAACCTCTACATGTGGCAGCACCCCGACCTGTTCCCATCCTTCCCGCCGACGCTGCTGGCCGCTCGCCTGGCGCTGCAGGCGTTCCTCCTCGGCTGCATCCTGGCGCTGATGCTGGCGCGGGACGAGGCGCCGCTGGCTCGACGCTAGGCGCAGGCGAAAAAAAGCCACTGTGCGGGGGTGGACAGTGGCCGGGAATGCCAGGAGATGGAGGAGCAATCGGACCTGGCGTGGATAGAGTAGTAGCCGCTCTGTCGAGGGTCTGTATGGCTATTGGTGAACTTTGTGAAGAAGTGCAAAGTAGAGCGGCCAACGGACGAACGGTGTTGCACGCGGCGGGACGCTCGCGGTAGTTTTTTCCCATGATCACGTTTCCCGTGGTCGCCCTCGAAGCCCGGCCCCAGCGCCGGGCTTCGTCGTTTCCGCCCGCCGCGCAACCGGACGCAGCGGGCGGCGACCGCTGCGAAAGGCTCTGGGGTGCGCCCGCACGGCGTCCGGCCAACTTAAAGTTCGGTTGTGCCGGGTGCTGTCATAACGCCATCGTTCAGTGGCCTCGGTGAGCCCCCGTACCCCAGTTCGCTGGGGCTTGCCTTTGGTGTATCCCTTTTGCCCGGCCGCGTGCCGGGCTTTTTTATGCCCGGTCTTCTTCCTTCCGGTTTAGCCGGGGCCCGCGTTTCCTTGGCCGGCCCCTGAACCTCATCGCTGCATCGACGTCCCTAGCTACAGGCGAGCCTGTGGCCGGGGGCTTTCCATCATCCGCAAAAAGGTGAAAACCATGCTGACCATCGACTACAACAGCTATCGCACCACTACCCCCTACGGCAAACGCGTGCGCTTCCTGGTGCTGCACTACACCGCGCTCGACTTCGCCGCCTCGGTCAAGGCGCTGACCACCGGCGCCGCCAGCGCCCACTACCTGATCCCGGCGCCGCACGACCCCAGCTACAAGGCCGCCGGCTTCAAGGGCCAGCGCATCTTCAACCTGGTCGCCGAGGAAGACCGCGCCTGGCACGCCGGCGTCAGCGGCTGGGCGCGCCGCGACAACCTCAACGACACCTCCATCGGCATCGAGATCGTCAACCTCGCCCGCGACGACGACGGCGTGTTCACCTTCCCCGACTACGAGCGCTCGCAGATCAACGCACTCAAGCAACTGGCGAAGAACATCCTGCAGCGCTACCCGGACATGACCCCGAAGAACGTGGTCGGCCACTCCGACATCGCCGTCGGGCGCAAGTCCGACCCGGGTCCGAAGCTGCCCTGGAAGGAACTCTACGAGGCCGGTATCGGCGCCTGGTACGACGACGCCACCCGCGATCGCTATCGCGAAGGCTTCGAGCGCGACGGCCTGCCGCCGCGCGCCGACCTGCTGGAGGCGTTCCGCCTGTACGGCTATGCGCTGCCGGCGACGGTCGACGATGCCTACTTCACCAGCCTGCTGCGCGCCTTCCAGATGCATTTCCGCCCGGAGAACTACGACGGCGCGCTGGATGTGGAGACGGCGGCGATCCTCTACGCTCTGAACGAGAAATACCCGGCCTGAGCCATTAACCGCGAGCGGCCGCCCGATGCGGCGGCCGCTCCCTTGCCCACCCCCATGGAGGACTTGCCATGACTGCCGTCGCACAGGTCGTCGCCAAGGCGGAAATGCTGATCCGCCGCCCCATCGCCGAGGTCTTCGAAGCCTTCGTCGATCCGGCCATCACCGCCAGGTTCTGGTTCAGCCGCGGCGATGCCCGCCTCGAAGCCGGGAAACGGCTGCGCTGGCACTGGGACATGTACGGGGTTTCCCAGGAAATCGAAGTGAAAGACCTGCAAACGAACCGCCGCATCCTCATCGAATGGCCGAATGGCGAGAGCAACCCTTCCCAGGTGGAGTGGCTGTTCGAGGAACTGCCCGGCGCCGGAACCTTCGTCAGCATCCGCAACAGCGGTTTCGTCGGCACCCCGGAAGAGGTCATCCCGCGGGTGGTCGACGCCACCGAAGGTTTCACCCTGGTGCTGGCCGGACTCAAGGCCTGCCTGGAGCACGGCATCGCCTTGAACCTGGTGGCCGACCGTTTTCCCCGCGGTCTCGATGGCTGAGCATTGCCTGAGTGCGCGTCCCGCACCGCGCAGCGTGCCCTCAGGCAATGCTCAGCCGAACGCGAAGTCGGTCAGCAGTTGCAGGTTCAGGCCGACGATCGCCAGCGCTACCGCCCAGGCCAGCCACCGGGTCCCGGCGCCGATCGCCAGCGGGCCCATCAGGCGCCGGTCGGAAACGAACTGTAGTAGCGGGATCACTGCCAGCGGCAACTGCATCGACAGGATCACCTGGCTGAAGATCAGCAGCCGCGCGGTGCCGTCCTCGCCGTAGAGCAGGGTCACCAGCAGCACCGGCAGCACTGCGACGCCACGGGTCAGCAGGCGCCGCGCCCAGGGCGCCAGGCGCAGGCGGAGGAAGCCCTCCATGACGATCTGCCCGGCCAGGGTGGTGGTGACCGTCGAGTTGAGGCCGGACGCGAGCAGCGCCACGGCGAACAGCAGCGAGGCGAGTTCCAGGCCGAGCAATGGCGAGAGCAGCGCGTGGGCCTGCTCGATATCGACCACCTCGGTGTGCCCGTTGCGGTGGAACACGCTGGCGGCGACGATCAGGATCGCCGCGTTGACCAGCAGCGCCAGGGTCAGCGCCAGGCTGCTGTCGGCCACCGCCCAGCGCAGCGCCTGGCGCTTGCCGGCAAGGCTGCGCGGGTAGGCGCGGCTCTGCACCAGCGAGGAATGCAGGTAGAGGTTGTGCGGCATGACGGTCGCGCCGACGATGCCGATCGCCAGGTACAGGGCAGCCGGATCGCTGAGCACCCGCGGGCTCGGCAAGAACCCTTGGAGCACCTCGCCGAGTTCGGGACGCGAGAGCAGCAACTGTACCGCGAAGCAGGCGAAGATCAGTGTCAGCAACGCCACCACGAAGGCCTCCAGCGGCCGCTGGCCACGTCCGATCAGGACCAGCACCAGCAGCGCGTCGGCCACGCAGAGCAACGCGCCCCAGGCCAGCGGCAGGCCGAACAGCAGCTTCAGGGCGATGGCGGTGCCGATCACCTCGGCCAGGTCGCAGGCGATGATCGCCGTCTCGCAGGCCAGCCACAGCAGGCGGCAGGTGCTCGGCGAGTAGCGTTCGCGGCAGGCCTGGGCCAGGTCCAGGCCGCTGGCGATGCCCAGGCGCGCGGACAGCGCCTGCAGCAGCATCGCCATCAGGCTGGAGAGCAGGATTACCGAGAGCAGCAGGTAGCCCAGTTGCGCGCCGCCGGCGACGTCGGTGGCCCAGTTGCCCGGGTCCATGTAGCCCACCGCGACCAGGTAGCCGGGGCCGGCGAAGGCCAGCAGGCGGCGCCACCAGTGGCCGCCACCGGGGACTTCGACCGGTTGTGCGCGACCGGGCTCGGCGGTCTGGGTGGCCGGGGTATCCTTCGCGGACATGACGAAGCTCCTGCCGGACGCGTGCCGGCGCTGCGCGCGCCTTTCCCGGCGCGCCGTAGCGCGCGGGTTGGGCGAGCGGTTCAGGGGCAGGAAGTAGGAAGTCGGTCAGGCCGAGGCCGCCAGTTGCCGGTGCAGGTCCGGCAGGTCGCTGGCGATCAGGTCCCAGTCCTGCTCGGCGGCGAGGTCCTGGGTCTGGCCGGGGCCGTATTCCAGCGGCCGGGCGATGAACGCGGTCTTCAGGCCGAGGGCGCGCGCGGCCTTGAGGTCGTAGTTGTGCGCCGCGCAGAGCATCACCTCCTGCGGCGGCAGGTCGAGCAGGCGGCAGGCGCCGAGGTAGACCTGCGGGTCGGGCTTGTAGTGGCCGAACAGGTCGGCGCACAGCAGCATGTCCCAGGGCAGCCCGGCGTGCCGCGCGACGTCGAGCATCAGCGCGGTGTTGCCGTTGCTCAGCGCGGCGAGCCAGTAGTCGGCCTTCAGCGCGTGCATCCCGGCGAGCGTGTCCGGCCACGGCCGCAGGCGGTGCCAGAAGCCAGTGATGCGTTGCAGCAGGGCCTCGTCCAGCGCCAGGCCGAACTCTCCGGCCAGGGCCTCGAGACTCTGCCGGTGCAACTGGTCGAGGTGCTGCCAGGGCGCCTGGCCGTTGCGTACCCGGTCCATCGCCGGCTTGTATTGCTGGCGCCAGCGGTCGGTCAGTTCCACGCAGGGCAGGGTCCCGCCGAGTTCGCGCTCCAACGCCTGGAACTGCTCGATCAGGCTGGAACGCCAGTCCACCAGGGTACCGAACACATCGAACAGGATCGCGCGCATCGTGCCTCCTCGGCCGTGGCCGTCATCGCTTCAGTGCTTCTGTGGCAGCGCGGTGGGCAGGCCGCGGCCGCTCCAGGCGGTGACCACAAGGGCTACCGCCGCCATCAGGCAGAGCGCCAGCCAGCCGGGGACGAAGCTGTGGCTGAAGTCCTTGAGCAGCCCCAGCGCCGGCGGCGCGAGAACGATCGCCAACTGGTTGATGGCCATTGCCAGGCCGAGGGCGAAGCCGGTCTTGCCGACCGGCGCGGTATCCGCCACATAGGCCACCCAGGGACCGTACCAGCCGAAGCCGAAGAAGCCCAGCCAGGCCACTACCAGGCCCATCCCCAACGGCGATTGCAGGGGCAGCAGGACCAGCGCCAGCAGGCCGAGGATCACCGCGCCGAGGCAGACCATCACCGGGAAGTAGCGCCCGGCGCGGCAGCGGTCGCTCCAGGCGGCCAGCAGGATGCGCCCGGCGACGCCGCTGCCCTGGGCGACGAACAGCAGGGTCGCGGCCATGCCGATGCCGATCTCCAGGGTCTCGTGCAGGTAGAGCACGGTGAACACCAGGATGCCGTACTGCACCGAGATCAGCGCCACCCCGGAACAGACGATGTTCTTCATCGCCGGGTCGGTGATCATCGCCAGCCGCGACTTCACCACCGCGCCCAGGTCGCGTTCGGCGGGGTTCGCGCCGGGCGCGGGGGCGTCCGGCGGGGTGCGGTAGAAGAGCATGAAGGCCAGCGCGCCGAGGAACGCTACCAGGCCGCCGGCGAGGAATGCGCTGCGCCAGCCGTAGATCCCCGCCAGGTACGGCAGCAGCGCGGCGGACAGCGCGCCGCCCAGCGGCAGCCCGGCCTGGCGGATGCCCATGGCGAAGCCCAGCTGGGTCTTGGCGAACCAGCGTGACACCGACTTGCTGCCGCCCGGCTGCGCCGTGCTGTAGCCGGCGCCGACGACCACCAGGAACAGCAGGATGGTCAGGTAGTCGGTGGCCCACAGCGAGGCGCAGAGGGCCAGCGCGACGATCAGCGTGCCGAGGCCGACCACCAGCCGCTCGGAGTAGCGGTCGAGCAGCTCGCCGGCCACCAGCAGGCCGACGATCGGCACCAGCTGCGCCGCCGACACCAGCAGGCCGATCTGTAGCGACGAGAGTTGCAGGTCGTTCTGGATGAACACGGCGATCGCGCCGATGCCCTGGACGAAGAAGCAGGCGCAGGCCTGGGCGAAGGTGGCGATCAGCAGGATGACCCAGCGGTAGCGCTGGGTCGGGTTCGCGGCGAGGGCGGCGGTCACTGGACGAACTCCCGTGCGAGGGTGAAGTTGGCTTCGCCGAGCGGATGCAGGCGCTGCAGCGACAGGTATTCGCCGAGGGTGCGTTCCATGCCCATGCGCTGGAAGATCCGTTCGCCGTCGAGCTCGGCCTCGGCGCCGTTGGCGCGCAGTTCGTCGAGAGCCTGGCGCAGCAACTGGCAGTTGTCGCTGAGCGTCACCTGGCCGTCATCGTCCACCGCGTAGGGCGTGTCCTCCATGCCGACCCGCAGCACGTCGACCTGGCTGTCCGCCTGCGCGGCATAGGCGGCCAGCCGGCGTAGCGCGCAGAGCGGGGTGCCGGCGCGAGGGCCGACGTCGAGCGGTCGGAAGTGCTGCGCGGCATGCTGCGGCATCACCGCCGCGCCGACCGTGATGCTGACCTTGCGCTTGCGCACCCCGGGTTCGCCGATGTCGTACTCCAGGCTCTTGGCGCTCTCGATCACCGCGCGGAACTGCTGGTAGGTCTCCGGGAACGGCAGGCGTGGCGAGAAGCCGAACAGCAGGATCACGTTCAACTGGCCGGAACCACCCAGGCGCAGGCGCGGGTGCTCCACGGCGAAACGGGTCATGGCGTAGCTGCGCACGTGCTGCACCCACTCCACCTCGTGGAACAGGCCGAGCTTCTGGCGCGCCTGGATGGCGTTGCGGTAGACCTGGAACTGGGTCATCGGCGAGGTCACCCCGTAGTCGGCGCCCTTGCTGGTGGAGTGGGTCTGCAACTCGGCCTTTTCCAGCGCCGTCGACGGCTGGTAGTCGCGCAGGTCGGCGAGGAAGGCCGGGCTGGAGGCATAGTCGAGGTCGAGCTTGCGCCTTTGCTTCTCCAGCTCGCAGATCACCTGCAATTCGATGGCCGCCTGGATCGTCACGAAGTGCGCACCGCCCAGGTGCAGCGGGATGGCGCAGTGGCTGACCCGCTCCCACTCGCCGAAGCGGCGGATGTTCTCCTGCACCTCGCTGCCGTTGCGGCTGGCGCCGAAGCTCAACATCAGGTCGGGGAAGCGGTTCTGCAGGGCGCGGCTGACCGCCTGGTAGATGTCGTTGTCGGTGGTCTGTTCCTGGGTCAGCGGGTTGCGCGCGTGATAGTGGTAGTAGCGGCAACCCATCTCGTAGAGCTGGCGCGCTTCGTCCAGCAGTTCGCCGGGGGCGGTGCGGATGGTGGCGCCGGTGCAGATGCTGTCGAGCAGGCGGTCGCCGGTGGCGGCGTGGTTGCGCGGGGTGAACTTGGCGCCGGTGGAGGCGCATCCGAGAATCAGGGTTTTCCGGGATCCGGTCATGGTCGTCTTTCCTCCATTCATCATTCCATTGAGGGCGGAGCGGTCCGCGGCGGACCGAAAGGCTGCCCAGGGCGTCGAAAGTCGTCGGTGTCTCAGGCAGGTGAAAGATGTCGCTGGCGGGATCGTTATGCGTTGTTCTACGAGAGGGATTTAAACCGCATGGCGGCGGCCGTGCGCGGCGCATTCGGCAACGCTCGTTGCCGCCGGCACAAAGACCTTGCGCAAATCGCCCGGCGTTGCGCCAACCGCCGGCACGGCGGCGCAATGTTGCCATTCGCGCAAGGTCGCTCAACTGGCGGCGCGCTGTCGCAGGCAATCCTCCAGGGCCTCGCCGAGGCGCTCGATCTCGCTGTCGTCGGTCAGGTAGTGCGGAGTCAGGCGCAGTACCCCCGGCAGCGCCTGCTCGCGCAGCGCCCAGCGGGCATACTGCGGGCCGATGTAGGAGGCGTTCACGCCGCGCGCGTGGAGGCGCTTCAACCATTGCTCGCCGCTCAGTTCGGGGGCCGCGTAGGTCATCAACGCGCTGGCGTGCGGCCCTTGTTCCAGCGGCGTCCAGCCGAGCCGGCGGTAGAGCTGCTGGGCGATGCGTTCGCGCAACTGGCGGTTGCGCCGGGCGATGCGCCGGACGTCGGTCTGCAACAGGTAGTCGCAACTGGCCTTGAGCGCCAGGCGCAGCCCCGGGTTGAACTCCGAGCATTCGAAGCGCCGCGCGTCATCCCGTGCCTGCAAGGCGAAGGCGTCACTCCATTGCGCGCCGCCGACGTCCAGCCCGTCGGGCAGGGCCAGGCGCTCCAGGGCGCGTTCGCCGAGATAGAGCACGCCGAGTCCCTTTGGCCCGCGCAGCCACTTGCGTGGCGGGAACACCAGCACGTCGCAGCCGATCGCCTCCACCGCCAGCGGCAACTGGCCGACCGCATGGCTGGCATCGAGGAACAACAGCCCGTCATGGGCGCGGATGCGCTCGGCCACGCCCTCCAGCGCGGTAGCCGCGCCATGCCCGGTGGGCACCGCGCTGAGCGACAGCAGCGGCGTCTGGCCGGGGGCGAGGTCGTGCAACTGCTCGTCGAGCCGTTGCAACAGCTGTGCGGCGTCGCCGCGCGCGTCGATCAGGCGCAGCTCCAGCCCGCGCTGCTGGCGCGCGGCGAGCAGGCACAGGCTGTTGGAACCGTATTCGTCGAAGCTGCTGATCGCCCGTATCCGTGGATGGGCGGCCAGGGCCGCGGCAAAGGCCACCGACCATGCGCGGCTGGCGCAGTCGAGCAGGGCGATGTGCCGTGGCTGGGTGCCGAGCACTCGCGCGACGCTGTCGCGGACCGCCAGCAAGGGCTCGGCGAAATGCTCGGCGGCGCGCTGCACGCCCCAGCGCCGCTCGGCTTCCAGCCAGCTGTCGAGGGCGTCGTAGAGCACCTGCGGCGGCAGGCTGGCGGAGCCATGGGCGAAGTGCGCGTAGCTGCCCCAGGCCGGGGTCTCGCGGCGCAGGCGCAGCAGTTCGTCGGCACCGAAGGCGTCGGGGGCGGCGGGGAAGAGCGCGCTCATGGCCGCACCGCCGCGATCAGTTCCACCTCCACCGCGGCGCCGCGCGGCAGCTCGGCCACGCCGACGGCGGCGCGGGCGTGGCCGCCGCGCGCGCCGAGCACCTCGTCGAAATATTCGCTGGCGGCATCGATCACCGCCGGCTGCTGGACGAAACCCGCCGCGCTGGCGACGTAGCCGGTCACCTTGAGCAGCCGCTCGACCCGTTGCAGGCCGCCCAGCGCCTCCTCCAGCGCCTGCAGGCAGCGCGCCGCGCAGAGCCGGGCGGCCTGGCGGGCCTGTTCCAGGTCGAGTTCGCTGCCGACCTTGCCGGTCCAGCGCAGCTCGCCGTGCTGGCGCGGCAACTGGCCGCTGACGTAGGCGATGCCGGCGTGGAGCACCACCGGCTGGTAGGCGCCGCCGGCGACGATGGCCGGAGCGGGGGATGTCTGCATGGTCCTGTCCTCGTGGCGGACCCGCCCGGCCACGATGCTCGGGCGGGTCGATGGCTGGAAAAGCGCGACCTCACTACTGTGGGCCGGTTTTCCCGGTCTGTTTTGCGGGAGTCGACGAGCTGCTTGCCAAATCGGCAAAACAAACCGAACTTTAGCCTTGCAACAGGCACCGCCGCGCGAAGTAGACTGAAAACGCCCGACCGTTGAGGAACGCGCAACGATGATCGACCTGGTGATGCTCAAGGACTTCCTCGTCCTCTGTCGGATCAAGAGCTTCAGCCGTGCGGCGCAGGAGTGCCATGTCTCCGTGTCCGGGCTCAGCCGGCGTATCCAGACCCTGGAACAGTGGCTCGGCGCGCCGGTCTTCGAGCGCCACAAGCACGCCCTCGAACTGACCGAGGCCGGCCGCCAGTTGCAAGGCGTGGCGCAGGACGCGGTGCGCGCCCTGGACAACCTGCGCCAGTCGATCCGCGAGCGCGACGAAGACGCCCAGCGGCGCATTCGTTTCTGCGCCCCGCACATCCTCTCCTCGGTGTTCTTCCCGCACTGGATTCCGCGCCTGCAGGCGGACTTCCGCAGCGCCAAGTTCAGCGTCGACTGCGATTACCTGCCGCAATGCCTGTCGCGCCTGCGCGACGGCTCGGTGGACTACGTGGTGGCGTTGCTCGACGAAGGCGAGGCGGTGTCGCGCCGCCTGGGCATCGACAGCGAAGCCGAGTTCCAGCGCCTGGAGCTTGGCCACGAACAACTGGTGGCGGTCTGCGCGCCGGACGCCGCCGGCCAGCCGCTGTTCAATCTCGACCGCCTGCAGACCGAAGCGCTGTCGTTCCTCGGCTACTCCGAGGAATGCCACCTGGGCTGGGCCCTGGAACCGCTGCTGCGCGACAGCGGCCTGTTCCTCCAGCGCCATCACAGTTCCAGCCAGACCGAGGGGCTGCGCTTCTTCGCCCAGTCGCGCCTGGGCGTCGCCTGGCTGCCGCATACCCTGGTCCGCGAGGACCTCGCCAGCCGTCGCCTGGTGCGCGCCGGCGGCCAGCGCTTCGACGTGCCGTTGCGCTACACCCTGATCCGTCGCCGCCTGCCGCTACCCGGCGAGGCCGAACGCCTGTGGACCTTCCTCGGCGAGCTGGCGCGCCCGGCGCCGCGCTACGCGGTGGTCGGCGCGGCCTCCTGAGCCGCCGTCTCGGCCAGCAGGGCGCGGCGGAATTCACCGACCAGGTCGTCCTGCGCCGAACCGCTGCGGCTGACCATCACCAGCTCGCGCTGGAATTCCAGCGCGCCCAGTTCGATCACCCGTACCCGCGCCGGCTCGCGTAGCCACAGCCCGGCCCGGGGCAGCAGCGCCACGCCGAGACCGTTCTCCACCATCCGCGCGATCGCGTCGATCTCATCCAGCTCCATCACCTGGCGTGGTCTGAGCTGTTGCGCCTCGAGGAAATCGCCCACCAGGCGACCGCCGAAGGACACATGGTCGTAGCGGATGAACGGTTGCGTGCGCAGCAATTCCAGCGCATCCGTCGCAGTGCATTGCGGCGGCGCGATCAGCACGAACGGCTGGCGCTCGACCCGTTGCGCGGAGAGCCCGCGCGGCAGGTTGAACGGCGGGCGGATGAGGATCGCCAGGTCCAGTTCGGCGGCGTCCACCTGGTCCAGCAGGTGCAGCGAGACGCCCGGCACCACCTGCGGCTCGATGTGTGGCGCCTGTTCGGCGAGGCGCTTGAGCACCTCCGGCAGCAGCCCGGTCTGCGCCGTGTTCACCGCACCGATGCGCAGGCGTCCGCGCGGGCTGTCGCCCTGGCCGATGCCGTCGAACAGCGCGAGGATCTGCTCGGCCGTACGCACCGCCTGCCTCCCGACCTCGTTCAGGTGTGCCGCGCGCGGCGTGCGCTTGAACAACTCGACGCCGACGCTGCGTTCCAGCGCGCGGATCTGCGCGCTCACCGCCGACTGCGTCAGCCCCACCTGTTCACCCGCCGCGGCGAAGGAGCCCCGGCGCGCCACGGCGACCAGGGTGCGGAGTTCGCGGATCATCCAAGCCTCGAAAAAAATGTTGCTCAGGCGAAATATTATGCGCTTTCCATCGAAATCGGCACGGCAAATAATCCCGGCACACCCACAGAGGAACCGCGCCATGAGCCTGATGCCCTTCCACCTCGCCATCCCCGTCCACGACCTGCCCGCCGCCCGGCGCTTTTACGGCGAGGTCTTCGGCCTGAGCGAAGGCCGCTCCGCCGAGCACTGGGTCGACTTCGACTTCTTCGGCCACCAGTTGGTCATCCACCAGCATCCGCAGACCGATTCCCAGCGCCACGCCGGCAGCAACCCGGTGGACGGCCACGACGTGCCGGTGCCGCACTTCGGCGTGGTCCTCGCATGGGACGACTGGCACGCCCTGGCCGAACGCCTGAAGCAGCGCGGCACCCGCTTCGTGATCGAGCCCTACATCCGCTTCAAGGGCCAGGTCGGCGAGCAGGCCACGCTGTTTCTCTTCGACCCCTGCGGCAACGCGCTGGAGTTCAAGAGCTTCCGCGACATGGGCCAGTTGTTCGCCAAGTGAGATTGCCGGCGCTCCACCTTACTGTGCGCAGTCCGTGCAGAACTCCAGCGCCGCGCAGCTGGACTGCTCGTCCGGTAGGCTCGATGTCGCGCACTCTTTCTTGCGCACCACGCTGCCCAGCGGCGCCAGCTTGAACCGCTCCGGCGGCGGGCTGGCCGGCTTTGCGCTTGTCGTCCCGTCGAGGTCGGGCTTGAAGGCGTGTTCAAGGTCGCCCAGGCGTTCGTCCAGGGTGGCGGAGGAGGCGAGGGCGGGCGTCAGGGCCAGGATGAGCAGGAGAACGCGGTAGGGCATAGGGTTTCCGGTGTGGGTGGCGATGCGCTGGAGCCGAGCACGGCATCCCCGCATGACGAGGAATCGAAGCGGCCATTCAAGGCGATTGCGTGTTGGCGATGGGATGCGCTCGCCCTCTGTTTGGCATTTTGTGAAGCGCTTCGCACCTTGCCCGAGCGGCACCTTGTCCGGGCAAAACCGTCACCGCACAGTCCCCTTCCACCTTCATCCCCCTGCGACGCACCTCGCAATGCAACCAGCATCCCGGCTGCGCCACCCTCTACCTGGACTGCAGCGCAGCCAGCGAAGATCTGTTCGACACCGCCCGCACCCGTCTGGAGTCGGCGATCGGAACGCTGAGCGTCCTCGACCTGCTCGACGAAACCGAAGAACCCGGTGAAAGCACCTGCCGCATCACCGGCTCCTTGCTGTCGCTGTTCGAGGCGGAATACGCACGCAGACACCGATAACCGACGGAGGCGGTGCCCCCGGCCCGTTCTCGTTAATGGTCATAAATAGCCAAGGCTGGGCAGGACTGGGGCTGGATCGGAGGGGACGGGCCAAGCTCTGTGCTATGCCGGCCTGTATGGGCGAGTAATTTCGACACTTTTTCGACACACGGAATGAGGCTGCCTCGCTGGTCCTGGTTCGTCCGTCTGGCGCCGGATCGTCTTCAGGACTCCGTGCGTTCTGTCCGTTGTCGGGAAGCGGTCTCTTTAAGTAGGATTCCTTTGATGGAATATTCCCTGGGGGTTATATTTTGTGGCGTGGGATATCGAGTACACCGACGAGTTCGGTGATTGGTGGGGTTCTCTGTCCGAGGATGAGCAGGAGTCGCTAGCTGTGACGGTTCGCTTGCTTGAGGAGCGGGGGCCATCCTTGGGGCACCCCCACAGCAGCGGCATCAATGGCTCCCGCCATGGCCATATGAGAGAGCTACGGACTCAACACGGCGGGCGACCTTTCCGAACGCTTTACGCGTTTGACCCCAGACGCTCCGCGATACTGCTGATCGGTGGCGACAAGACTGGCGATGATCGTTGGTACGAATTGAACGTGCCCATTGCCGACCGCCTCTATGACGAACACTTGCACCAGCTCCGTGAGGAGGGACTGATCGATGGTTAAGAAATTCTCCGACCTTCGGGCGCAAATGTCGCCTGAGGCACAGGCCCGCGTCGAGGCCAAGGCCCAGGAACTGTTGGCTGAAATGCCCCTGAATGAGTTGCGCCAGGCTAGAGGCTTGTCGCAGAAGATGCTGTCTGAAGTGCTGCAGGTGCAGCAGCCGGCAATTGCCAAAATGGAGCGGCGTACGGATATGTACATCTCCACCTTGCGCAGCCACATCGAAGCCATGGGTGGCCAGCTGGAAGTTATCGCACGCTTCCCGGATGGCGCGGTGAAAATCAGCAACTTCGCGGATATCGAAGAGGCGGGCGCCTAAGGCTATTCGTTACGACAGTTCTTCAACTTCAAAGCCTTAGAGCTGTTTCCAATTTAAAGGTATTTTAGATATCACCGATAAGAAGTAAATGACGCCAATGGAGATGGTCTTATGGGTTTGAAGAAGTTTTAGTAAGGTGTAAGGAAGACAGATTTTGAGTTTGAGTTTGGGTTTCGAGTTGCGAATCTATTAAAGGGGGATGGTTGTTGAATAATAAGTAATAGATACTGTTTGGGTGATATTGAAGGCACGATTAGATAGGTTGAATTCTTGCTTATAAGCACTCTTGTGAGGGGCAGATATTTTTTCTGTCAGGCTCGCCTCATAGGGAGTTTAGCCTTGACGAGCACTTTTGATCCCAGAAAACGTAAGCCCCTACAGGCGCTCCGGCAGCGTATTCGTCGCGTCCAGGCAAGGCTCAGCGCTGAGCAGTTTGTCGCGCCACCGGGGAATCTCGCTGTCTTCCACATCCAGCCGTTTCAGCCATTGATCGGCCGCCCAGCCCACCAGCCGCAATTCGCCGTCGTGGGAGCCGCCGTGTAGCGAGCCGATGGTTTCATAGCGAATGCCTTTGAGCGCGTGGTTCAGCAGCACATACGGAGCGGGCCTGGAGTCTTCCGCATCACCCGCGATATAGGGATAGGCACCGGCCTGGATTACCACGCCATCGCCGTAGCGGTAGAAGGCAAAGTGGCTGGAGGGCAGTTGCGCACGCAGGGCATCGAGCCCGCCGGCCAGCGCCAGGCGCTCGTTGTTCAGGAGGGTTAGCCAACTGACAGTTTTGATTCTTGTAGGTTTGAACTCGGGAGTATTGGCCAACAGACAAGCCGTCCCTACATCCAAACCCGGCATACGCGCCGCCATAAAGGCTTCGGAGGGCTCGTCATTGTCCCAACTGGTCGGCGAGAGATTGTAGGCATGCCCCGCATACCCCTGCTCAGGCTCTAGTCGACGTGCGAAGTCGATAAATAGCTGTAGGAAATCCAATGGCTGCTGCTCTTGATATAGCAGAGGTACGGAGAACTCCAGAACACTAAGATCATGCCCCATTTTGGCTTGCCAGCTCCGCTTGCCGTAAATATCAAACAGCCAGGCGCCTGCATCGCGGGATTTCTTGCCGCTGGTGTAGCAGAAGCTGAGATGATCGTCTTCATCCATTGCCCCCATCATCTCGCGCAGTGGTTGGGTGTCACGGTATGCGGTCAGTGGCTTTCCTTGTGCAGGCTCTTCACGCCAGAGCCGGGTGAGGTGGGGCTCTGCCAGGCGCTTGAACTCATCGAAGCATTGGCATAATGACTCTCGTACCAGAGGGGTATGGGCCTCTTTGAAGTAGAGAGTGCCGCGTAGGCAAAGCACTGCACCGATATAGTCTTCGGGGCCGCCCTTCATCAACAGGTTGCCGGCTATTTCCAGCAGATGGGGTTGCTTGGCTAACTCTGCGGCCAGATCGAATGGCTGTTCCATGGGCTTTTCCTCTTGATCAATAGGCGGGAATCATCGGGCGAGGGGAACGGCCTCGGGTCAAGACGAACATCACCCCACCTGCGATGGCGGCGGCCCACCCTACTTGCTCTACTGGCACCTTGGATCGTTGATTTTCCTGGCCACAGTCGCAGTCGGAGGGCTTCATTTCAACAATCTTGTTCTTGTTGCCGGCAATCGCTGCATAATCCTCAAGTTGTTCCCTATTATGTGGGTCAGGCGGAAACTTCATCTCCACCACCTGTTTGATATTGTCCTGGGTTGGCGGCCTGTTGGGATTCTGAACGATGATCACGTCGGGCCTGCGAATCATTCCTTTCCCTGGCTTGAACGGCGGATGCTCCGGATCTTCATCCCAATACTTGCTGATCCATCCCGGTATCCAGCCATGTGGACTGTTACCGGTCTGGCTATCGAGAGTCGGCTGCGGTGGGTTCTTGGTCATGTCGTAGCTGACCTCGGGCTTGTAGGGGCTGCGTCCCTGGAGAACTTCGTCCAACTCTCCCAGCCGCTGTGCCACGCACGCCTGCTTGAGGCTTTTGCCATCCTGGCTGAGGTTGGGCGTGCTGCTGCAATGGCAGACCGCCGAGCACAGCACCTTCTTGTCCTGCGGATCGAGCCTGGGTTCCAGGGTGCCGACGGGGTTGGTCCTGCCTTCGGGGCTCATGCCTCCCCGGGACAGGCTGGGCTGGTCGCTCATGCGTCGCACCTCTGCACCAGGTCGATGTAGAGGATCTCCGCGGTGGGGCGCTCGATCCAGGAGGTCATGCCGTCGGCATCCGTGGTGTCGAACGCATTCCAGCCGCCACTCGACCAGACCCTGACCCGGCGTCCGGCGACGGGCTTGCCCGTTTCGTGGTCGATGAGCTGGAAGCGCCCGGAACAGGGCACGCCGTTGCGGTTAGGGGGAAGGGCGGGAGCGCGCGGGGCGGGCGTGAAGACGTCGCCGATGAGTACCGTCCCCGAGCCGCCGATCACCACATTGCCGTGCGCCCCGATACTACCCAGCGTCACCGCCGGCAGGCCGTTGATGAGTACCGTCGACGAAACGGCTGAGATCATCGGGCTTCCGCAGGCTGAGGCGTCGCCTTGCCGTGCTGCCGGCAGGCTGTCGAAAACGACGTCGGGAGAGCCCTGGACGATGGGGTTGCTGCCATGCCCTGGCACTGGGCAGGTCGTTGGATCGGTGACGCGGGCGGCGGGTTTTCCACTCATGTGCGGGTCCTTGCATCAGTGAGATGTGCTGGCCGCTCTGGCGGCCAATTCGGGATTGAGCGAGTCGGCACCTATCGCCAGCGGAAGAAACGCAGAAGGGGACTTCTCCTTGTCCCACCTCCCGGCATCGGTTTCTTCTCCGGCCCGCCGAGGACCGTAGCGAGGTGCGCCGGTCAGTCTTGAGGGTGCGACACGGAAGCGCCGGCTACCTGCAGCGCTGCAACTTCCAGCCGGGCGTCGCGGCGGGTCTGTTCCGTATGGCCCTGGATGATGCCGGGAATCAGGAAGGCATCGACGATCCACCAGATGCCGGTAATGATCAGGGGGAACAGGGTGAAACAACCGATCAGTGTGATGATCAGTTGGGTAACCGCCGTGCCGGTTTTCCCCAGGTAGAAGCGGTGTGCGCCGAAACCGCCCAGGAAGAACCACAGAAGATAGGCGGTGCCGGTGGATTTCTGGGCGTTGGAAACTTTCTGCTCCACGAGCATTTCAGACTGTAGTGACATGAGTTTTCCCACTGATCCATGCGGAAGATATGGTGGGAATTGAAACGTTGCCAACGGTGTTTTTTCAAGCATCCAGTCTGAGGATATTTTTGATTTGTAGTTTTATTGCGGAACTCTGGAAGAGTCGGCCAGGAGTCGGAACTCCTGGACTTCGTAGAAGTTCTTGAAAGCAACTGGCGAGTGGCTGGGGTTTATTGGCGAAAGGCGTCCGGCCGGGCGCCTTTCGCTTTTGTCCGTTAACTTCATAGTGGCGTGGTTTCGAACTTTATCTTTTGATAGTTCTCGAAAATGAACCTGTCTTCCGGCGACAGGGCCGTTTCGTCGAAGGGCAGGATCGCGCCGTCATGCATGACCTTGTAGTCGCGAGAGGTGATTTTCGTCTCCGCCGTGGTGAATGTACTCATGAAGCGCTTATGGGCATCCCCCTGGAACTCCTTCCTGTGCTGGAGGAAGTAGGCGAAGTCCATGTGCCCGACCATGAAGACGATGCTCCAGTCCTTCCTGGCGGCCATGTCCCATTTCCACATGGCGGAGAGTTTCCGCCTAATGGCCTGGTCGGACTCCCTCAGGGCCTTCTTGAGACAGTCGAAGGCGTAGGTACTGTCTATGTCGAATTCGCAGATGGTCAGGTAGTTCACGAACTTTTCGCCGAAGACACAACTGGAGCCGAGGGTGAAAATCTCGTATCCCGGGTAATACCTGCGAAAGAAATCAAGTTCCGTCAGGAACCAGTCTTCCAGTGCGGGTCGGCTGCTCTTTCCGTAGACGTTCTTGACGATGTCTGGCGTATATTCGAACCCTTCGCTGGTGCAGGTCAGAACGTTCTTCTCATCTTTGGCGATGACTATCCTGTTTTTTGCTCCTTTCGGTTCCTTTTTCATTTTTCTTGTCCTTCGAGCGTCTGTGGAGGCCGGTTTATCGTGTTTTGGAATCTCTGTTTTAGGTTTCGCTTTCCAGGGATATAAGACGCCTGCTTACCCTGGTAGTGAGTGTCTAGCTCAAATTCTTTTTCTGTGCTTGACGAAAAGTATGCGTCGGTTTCTCGGAGGCTCGTTTTCTTGGACGGGGAGTTTCGAACCTGAATCCATGAATGTTTTCCTGCCAGCGTTCCAGAACCTTGTTGGCGGCGGAATCGAACGGTCTCATTAACAGATTCGGGAAATATCATTCCACGCGTCCGCAGCCAAAAGGGCGGGCCGGCGAAGCTCGCCGGGTGCCGGTCACGGTAGGGGAGGGAGCAGCAAGGCGAGCCGGCAACAGGAAAGGCCCGGCGCTGGAGGAGCAGGCAAGGAACTGGGCAAAGAAAAAGCCCCTGAAATTCACTAGGAAAATCAGGGGCTTATCGTTTGCGTTTGGTGGAGCCGGGGGGATTTGAACCCGTTTTTGGGCTTGGCCATTGATGGTCATTATTGGCTAACACCGCAGAAATAGGGGCTTTCAGCAGGGTCATATAGGCCATTAGTAGCAAGTGGCGGCAAGTAATTTCGACACTTTTTCGACTCGCACAACGGGAGGATCTTGCTAGGCTAGGCGCATCCAGGCCGCCTTCGAAGTGAAGGCTTGCTGTTTTCAAGGACTGATTAGGCTACGAACCCCATGCGGTCACTCCAGGATATCTTCTCGGAAATTGCGACAGTGCCCGACTTCTTCGAGCACCAGATTGACTCCGTTCACTATCGAAATGGCTGGAGCGACTCTCCGCTGCATGTCGTCAGCTGCTGGGGTGACTGCGAAGCCATACGCGTTCTTGTCGCCGCCGGAGCTGATATCAACCTGCCTGGAGAGACTGGCTTTACTCCACTTCATTGCGCTGTAGAGCAGGATCACCCCGAGGCCGTAGCATTGCTTCTCGAACTCGGTGCTGAGATCGTCAAGGATGCCAATGGGTTAACACCTGCTGATCTGGCATCTTCGCTAGGCCACGTAGCCGCATTTAAAGCGCTAGATGTGTCAAAAAGATAGGGATTTGAACCCGCTTTTTGGCGTGGTTGTTGATGGTGCTTCGGGGGCAATGTCAGCGCGATCAGCCCTTTCGTTTCGTCATTTCGGCTATTCGAGGCAAGCGTCGGCTAATAATTTCAACATTTTTTCGGCACGAAGCTAGACGGCTCTAGGCTCAGGCCGTAGCTTTCGAAACAACAGTGATGGCCTACTAGGCGGTGTTTCAATGAGGTGTATTTTCTGCAAGCTAGACTCACAAAACTCAAAGAGCGTTGAACACATAATCCCCGAAAGCCTCTGGAATACCAAACAAATTTTGCCTCCCGGAATTGTTTGCGACAAGTGCAACAACTATTTCTCCCGAAAGGTGGAAAGGCAATTCCTGGGATCTCCCGAGATTGAAGAACTTAGATTTCACCAAGCTATACCAAGCAAAAAAGGCAGAATCCCTTCAATCAGCGGCGCGATACTAGGCTCCAGCCATCCGGTTAAGATTCAACGCATGCTAAATAAAGACGAATCAGTAATGTCAATTGAGCTGAGCCCAGAGCTATTTGAGCTAGCCGATAGTGGAACACCCTTAAAACTATATTTTCCTATAGGCTCTGGAATCCCAAAGTCAGAATTGACGTCCAGGTTTCTTGCAAAAGTAGCGCTAGAGGCCATGGCCCAGAGATTATTGGACTCGGAGGGCGGGATTGACTATATCGTTGAGGAAAAAGAGTTTGACCCAATCAGAGATCATGCACGATATGGAAAAATAAAAAACTGGCCTCACTTCTCAAGGCGCATATACGATGCCAATGAGGGTGAACACATACATGGATCAGAAGGGCAAAAAGTTCATGAATACGACTTCCTACACACACGCCACGGAGAGTTTTACTTTGTCCTTGCTCTATATGGCGTCGAGCTGACTATTAACTTAGGAGGACCCTGCATAGAAGGGTATCAGGCTTGGCTTGATGAAAACTGCAATGCAAGCCCACTCTACTGGGGAAAGAATGCAATAGATACTTAGGAAAAGCTCCGCCCACGCAGGTGGACTGAAACTCTTTTAATAGTCTCACTGCAAAGCCTTACGAAATCGTCATCCACATCGATAAGTATCATTACCTCAGATATGTCACCTTCGTTAAATAATTGACCTCCTGGTGCTCTAACTCTAAATGGCAGTCTCTGAGAGTTGTCTAGCAGGTAATTATAACTACGCCCGCTTCCGTGTTTTAGCACATTTATTGCGGCTGCCACATCATCAAACCTTTCTTTCAGTCCGTTCTCTTTATCTTGTTCTAAAATCTCTCGAGCTGCTTTGAATCTATCCTTGCAGTTTAGCTGACCCTGCAAGTACGCCTCAAACATAGAAAACATCCCAACTGCAAATATTGCTTTTTGTAGCTGTATCATCTGGAGTGACTTTACTAGGGTGGTTGATCCACTCTTAATTAATTCGCGAGTAACTCTTGCGTTTGCATCAGATAGAGATTGCAGGGTGAAATCTGTACAGCGAAAGGCAAGCTCATCGAAGTCATGCATTACCATATCCCTAATTATTTCAGAATGCGCCGGTAACTCTAGACATATAACTTGATACTGAGCTTATCTGATACCCATCCTCAGGCTCGTCCCCCCATGCACATTCAACTTCCTCTAATACCTTGTCGTTGATTAGCCAAGTGATAGGTAGCGGCTCTCCGGATTTTAGAAAATACCCGAGAAGACCGTAATCCCCTCTATCTAGATGTGAAAATCCAGAGTCGCTTTTTCGGTGAACTACCGAGTCAAACAGCTCATCAATTTCCCGTGCATATTCACCCCGAAGCTCGAGTCTGCCCTTTACTATTTTTTTCCACGCATAGTATGAAAGATATGACTGCATTTCGAGCACTTGCAGGCATACAGGAAGAACTTCGCTAAGACGGCTTTGGAGAGACTCCACGTTCAGAGCGGAGCTTCCACTCAAGACGTCGCCAGATATAGGGAGGTGGTAGCTATATAGTTCTCTACAAAATCTAAGCTCCTCCAGCAAATCTACAACGTCCTTTTTGTACACTCCGGACCTTACGAAATAGTTGAGTATTTCTTTGGAGACGGCGGTGTGTGATATTTCCCTAACCTTCTCTAGCTTAAAGTCCGCAGCCAATAGCATGTTTGCAGATAGGACGCTGAATAAGGAATAGTAGCAGGCATAAAATGAAAGATTCTTCATTCCGCGCCCCTCTAACTCCTCTGATTGTGTAAAGTACAATACAGCTAGCGTCATTTTTTTTGAGGCCAAATAGTGGCGAATTATCCACTCAATTCGCGATAGATAATTACCTTTGTCAAATATTTTTGCCAACTTGTCATGCTGGCTTCTTGAGAAAACCCCGAGCTTATCTGCTGGTGCACTTTCCCTAAGGGTTTCAAAGGCTCCATAGGTGCTCTCTATTTCTTTTAGAATAGACACTCGACTAATACTCTTACGCTGTCCAACTTCATTGAATTTTATTGGAACTGTATCGTTGTCTTTTTGACCTCGACGTTCGTTGCGATCGTCGATTTCCTCGTCCATGTCGAAACTCAAGCTTCTGAGTTGTTCGTCAGTCTCGCGCTTTTCCATGCACGTCACGTCCCTGCTTGCGGAGAGGCTGCCTGATCACAGGAATGCCAGACCTAGCCTCTTCTTTTTCCACCATCCGACCGCTGGAGCGCCATGCGTACCAGCGTTTGCTTACTTTAGTGGTGAGCGTCACCCCGCGCCTTGATTGGCCAAACTTCGATTCGCGTCCTCGTAGTCAGGGCTGGTTTGCCCCACCTCTGGCATCACTTCGCCAGTCAGCAACCACCAACGGAACTGCGGGAAAACCTTTGCAATCGCGAGAATCTCCTCTTCCTTGATTTCTCTGTTCTTGGAAGGGTTCTTCAGGTTGCTCCAGGTGTAGCGACTGATACCGGTTAGCTCCTCGAGTTTGGGAAGTCGGATATCGGACCACGACAGAATGGTTATGACGCGCTGTTTGATCATTACTTATTCATCTAAATAAACTCTAGTCAAATTGACTTGAGCTGAATATGCTTCATTCCAGCTAGAGTCAGTCTGACTTTAGCTGTTGCCAGTATTGACCAGCATAGTGCAGCAAAGGCCATGAATGTAGAAGGACTCAACCCGTCTCAAAAAGACCTTTCGAGCCCGCCTCCGGTGATGCCCTGGAGAGAGTTCGCCGACTGGATTCGCATGGGCGACCGCCATGACGTGGTCTGGGGGTGGATTCGCAACGGCTATATCCCTCACGAGAAGGTCGGCAAGCACGTGCTGGTAAACGTCGCGTTGTTCACCAGCCAGCTTATGGAAAAGGAGTTGCCCCTATGAGCGAACACCAATCGAGCCCCGACATTTGCACCATCCCGGCCTTCGCCGAAATGTGCGGCGTGAGGGTTGAAGAAGCTGAGGAATGGGTGCGTAACGGCACCATCCCTAGCACCACCATGGGGGAAATGCAGGTGGTGAACATGGTGCGCTTCCGCGCCGATCTGCTCAGCGGCAAAGAGAATTTCGAAGCGGGAGATTACAACGATGACTAGCAACCGCGTCGCCCTGGATACCGAAAGCGCCCTGACCTACTTGGGGCAAACCGTTCTCTTCGAATTGGTGTGGGAACAAGACCCCGAGCCGCTCTGGTGTCTTCTTCATGTTGTCGGCATCGTCCTGGCACTCGAAGGCGTTCACAGTGATCCCTACTTCCTCGTCGTCGCGGCCAACGGCGAGGGGCGCTATCCGAACGAATTGTTCTGGTCCGACATTCGCACGATTCGGGTGATGCGGCACCGCGACCGGCATGGTTCCGGCAACGTACTGGACCGCATCGCCCACCCTAAAGATCCGCGCTCAAGGGCCGCGCTCCCGGCTCGTCGGAACAGCCCCACCGTTCCGGCGAACGGAAGCACGGGCGCAGCGAACCCTTGAACGCATGCCCGTCACCAGCCTTGGCCGGTGAGCGTGGGGCAGCTTCTCCGCCCCGCGCTCCCGAGCCCTCGGCGGCAAGAGCGGGATGACAAGGGCAGAGCCCTTGGTGTTGGGCGATGCCGGTCGTGCATATCCGAGCGGAGTGAATGGACTTAACTGGATAGTGTTGGACTACGTTTCCGGCCCCATTCGCCTTCGGCATAGCCCCGTTCCAGCACCTGATTTTGTGGTGAGATAACCACAGCGGCGCGCCCCAGAGCCCCGTTCCAAAGCCTCTTAATTCCACCATTTCCGAACGCTGAATCACCGGCGCGAGCGCCTGTATTCCAGCGACGGGCACGCTCATGCCCAGGAAATGCAAACGAGGAAAACGCGATGAGCCTAGAGGGACTGATCAACGTCGTTGCTCTCGTGCTGACGGCCTACCTCCTGTGCGGCGGCGCTCCGCTCAAGCAACCCACCATCCCCTCCTGTTGGGTCAGTCCGGTGCAACTGGAGTGTTGGACGTTCGCCGCGACGCCGGCCGGGAGCGCAAGGCATGAGCGGTAGGCCGAAGGCGCGGCGACGTCCCTGTAACACGTCTAACAACACACGCAGTGAAATGGACATTAATGGATAACGTTGGAGAATTCAGATGGCAAAGTTCAGTGATCAACGTCGACTGCTAGTTCAACCGGACGGTCAAATCATCGACTCCCCGCGTGGCCGCCTCTTCATCGACGCCTATACGGCGAAAATGACCGACCTATCCGGGGTTCGCGTTTTGCGCTGCGGCGTGGATACCGTCCGCCAGTTGTACAACGGACTGATTCGCCCCGAAGTTATCGCGCTATTCGACTCCCAGGAACCTATCGTTGAGTTCGCCGGCTACGAATGGTCCAAGGGGCGTGTCGGGCGCGATTCCGGGTATCAGTTCCGCCTGCAGAATGCAGACCTCGGCCTGATCCTGCTGATCAAGAACCACAACATGAAGCTGGAGAGCATCGGTTCTCACCTCAAGATTGAGGTTTCTCCGCATGCGATTGATGGTGTGGCCCCGAAGGCGCTCCAGGGACTCATGGATTCACTCGCTGCGGCGGTGATGACTCACTGCGAGCCCAACCAGTGTGCCGTCCACATCGCCCTGGACGTGCAAGGTTGGACTCCGAAAGAGAACATCGTGGATCGCATGTACTGCCGATCCAATCGGGTACGCCAGATCAGCGGCATCGACCGCATCGAGTTCAACGGCAACGCCTCGGTCTACGGACGTGGTGAAACCTATATGTTCGGCTCGCCGACAGGCATCCAGCTAGCGGTCTACAACAAGTCGCTACAGGCCCGCGCTACCGACAAGCTCGATTACTGGAACGCCGTCTGGTCCACCCACAACGGCAATCCGTTTGGTGACAGCGACGCAGCCTACAACCCCAAAGAGCCGGTCTGGCGCATCGAGTTTCGCTACCACCACACCATCATCAATCAATTCGCTCAGGGCTCCGTAAAGGCCTCTGGCGGCGTGATTGGCACCCGGACCTATGAGGGTATCTCCCAGCACCTCGATCACCTCTGGGTGTACGGCTGCGAGGCGTATCGGCTACTCGGTCTACGTACTCAGCATGACCCGTTCTGGACCCTGATAATGCAAGACGTGAAGGTCCAGGTAGAGGCCGATCCGCTCATCGAGCGTGTCGAGTATCGGCGTTATCGCAAGACAGCCATGGGCTTCTCCGGCAAGAACTGCGAGATGTTCCTGGGCCAGTTCATCAGCCTGATCGCACGCGAGCGTATCCCCGCAAAAAAGGCGATTGAGTCCGCCTACAGCCTCGAATTCTGGCACGTGATCGAAGACCACTACTTAGCGAAAGGCTGGACTCGGCGAGACCTTGAAAAGCACATCAAGAACCTGATCTCAGACCGCTATTTGAGAAGGGGATACGCCGTCTGATGGCAATCACGAAGCTGGAGGATGGACGCTGGCTAGCTGATATCGAACCCATCAAGGGCAAGCGCTTTCGCAGACGATTCAAGACCAAGGGCGAGGCTCAACGCTTCGAAGTTACGGTGCGGCAGAAGTGCATCGAGAGTCCGGCTTGGAGTATCAAGCCCAAGGATCGCCGCAGGCTCTCCGAGCTAGTGCAACTCTGGTACGACCTCCATGGGCACTCACTGCGTGATGCGCCTCGGCGGCTGTCCAAAATGCTGCAATTGGCTGCTCGATTGGGGGACCCGGTGGCAACGGCCCTGGATGCGTCTTTGTATGCGAGCTTGCGGCGGAAGCGGCTGGAGGAGGGGATATCCGGGAAGACCCTGAACAACGAACTGGACTACCTCCGTGCGGTGTTCAATGAACTGAAGGATTTGGGTCAGATCGACTACGGCAACCCGCTGGCCGGGGTGAAGCTGCTCAAGCTGCAAGAGCGGGAACTGTCGTGGCTCACCACTGAGCAGATTAGCGAGCTGCTGGACTCGATCCGTAACCGTTGCGATAACCCGCATACGGAGCTGGTGACGCTGCTTTGCCTAACTACCGGTGCTCGATGGTCCGAGGCCGAAAAGCTCCACGCGCATCGACTCCAGGGAAACGTCGTGACTTATGCGGGAACCAAGTCAGGGAAGGTACGCCACGTGCCGATCCCGACAAAGCTGGCTGAGCGGGTAAGGGCGCATTGGCGGATGCATGGGCCGTTCACGTCCTGTATCACATCCTTCCGCCGCGCCCTGGAGCGCACCACGATTAAGCTGCCGCAAGGACAGGCCAGTCACGCTCTCCGGCACACCTTCGCCAGCCACTTCATGATGAATGGAGGGAACATACTTACGCTTCAGAAAATTCTGGGGCATTCGACGCTTACGATGACTATGCGTTACGCACACCTGTCACCGGACCACCTTCAAGATGCCATCAGGTTCGGTCCCTCTGTCCTATGAGCTAGGAGAAGAGGGCGACTACTTGGCTTTTACTGCATCGCGGAATGCACGCCGAATAACGCCTTTCTCGGCAGGCTGCAAAGCCCGGCTTAGAGCAGTTTTTCCGCGCCAAAGTAGTTTTCCATCGAATTCTGGAGGCAGAGAGTTGCTGGACTGGAAGACCTCTTTCAGCTTGTTGAGGTCGCCAACTATCAACTCGTTTGTGAGTCTATCCGCCACAGCGGCCAGGATTGCGTTGGGGTCTTCAGCCGCCGGTTCAGCGCCGTGTTCTTCAGTTGGTGCGTCAGATTGAGGTGCTGCGTTTGCTTCCTCGACCTGTGCTTGCTCCGGAGGCGATTCCGCAGAAGTAGCCTGGGCAGCAGGCTGGGCACTTTGCTCGGCTGAGGGGGCAGCTGGTGTGTCCGACTGGCTAGCAGCAGGTTCTCTTCCTGTTACAGGTTGCCTGATAGTTAGGAACGACTGGATTACGTCTTGGTTCCAGTTCACCTGTGTGTCTGCCTCTTGAACGAGGCTGGGCGACTGATTGTTCTTTCCAGTGGCCGCGGCGATGCCGATCAGGTGAACTCGTACGCCGTAAGACTGAGCAAACTGTACGCCAACTCGTACATCCTCATCACCAGATACTAAAACAGCATCGGTGATTGCATGGTTGCGAGCGAGTTCGATCATGTCGATGACGATCATGGAATCGACGCCCTTTTGCTCACCAGAGCCATTAAGGGTGCCCATTCGAACCTTCACGTTATTGCTGTTCGCAAGACGCTTTTGCTCTAGGGTAGGCCCTTTGCTTCCGATCGCGTCGTACCAATAGATACGTAGAAGGGGGATGCCGCCGGAAAGTTCGTCAGCCGTCTGAGTAAGCTGCGTGATGACTGCTTGCTCGTTGATCGACAAATTCAGGCGCTTTTGGACATTGCCACTGATGGCAAGGGAGCCTTGGGCAAAGAGGTACCCGGCGTCGACGAAAATCCCTAGTCGGTCCATTTCCATTCCCTAGAAAGTATTAAGGGCCCCCGCAGGGACCCTTCGTATGTCGCGCAGACACCCATAGAGGTTAGTGGCATCTGCTTTGACAGGCCGAATTCTAGGTGCGTAGCGAGGCTTGGTCAAGCGATCCATGTGCTCAGCGTTGGCCGTGCGTCGCAGAGGGCGGTTCGACAAAATCTCGACACCTGCGGGGGATAAAAGAAAAACCCCTGAAATTCACTAGGAAAATCAGGGGCTTATCTTTTGCGTTTGGTGGAGCCGGGGGGATTTGAACCCCCGTCCGCCAGCTCTCCGCTATCGGTTCTACATGCTTAGCCAGCTCTACTGAGTTAACTCCGCGCCGCCCGAGTGGCAGGGTGCTTGGAGCGAGCTGTATGAGTTTTAGCCGTTACGTCTACAGCGAACTTGGCGGCGATCCTGTTCTATCTGACAGTCGTTTCGGGTTTACAGGCATCCCCTAGCGACTGCTAGCCGCATTAAGCAGCTAGAGCGTAGTTGTCGTCGTTGGCAACTATAAGTTTGCAGCAGCGAATTTACGAGTTCTGCTACCAGCTCGGCATGCCCCTCAAGTTTTGTTACCGGCGTCGAATCCTAATCGGCCCCAAAACCTTGACAGGTCGACGACCAGTCTACGGCAAAGGGCTGCGAGAGTCCAATCCGCCGCTCATAAACCTTTGACGCCGCTGGGTTTCCCCTCCGGAGGCGGGCTCAGGTCCAGGGGTTTGTCCGGTGCCTTGGCGTTCCGCCCGGGCGCCAGCTGTTTTTCCACGTCGGCCTGGATCGCCTGCAACACCGGTTGCAGGTCGCGCATGTTGTCGCGGACCTCGGGGTAAGGGTGGTCCTTGGCGAAAGCGGCGATGCGTTCCAGCAACTGGGCGCGCACCGGGGAGGGCAGGTGGATGAACAGCTCGGGCATTTCCTTGGCCAGTTCGGCGGAGTAGAGCACCAGGTCCTGGCGCTCGAACTGGGCGGTGAGGCCGAGGTAGTCGAGGGCGCTGCCGGTGAGCATCGCCGCGGCCGCCTTGGTTTCCTGCATGCCCTGCAGGCGCGCGGGGTTGCGCTGCTCGGCCTGGGACAGGGTCATCCAGAATTCGACGGTGAGGGTGAACAGGATCGACTGCTCGCGCAGCGAGTAGCTCATCAGGCCCAGCGCCTCGGCGCCGTAGGGCTGTTTGGCGGCGCGGAAATCGAAGTACAGGCGCATCAGCTCCTTGAGCTTGAACAGTACTTCGCGGGCCTCGTTCTGGCGGATCTCCAGGGGGCTGTAGATGTTCAGCTGCGGGCGGAAGTTTTCCTCGCTGACCATGCGCAGGTAGAGCGGCCCGGTGAATTCGCCGCTGCGTCGCGGCAGGGCGTTCTTCTGGGTTTCCTCGATCTTCTTCAGGGCGTCGATCAGCACCTGGTAGTCGTGGCTGTCCCAGGGCTTCTGGATGTCCGGGATGCGCTGGCCGAGGTAGTAGAGGTCGGCGGCCGCGAGCGGGCGGCCGAGAACCAGTAAAAGGATGGCCAGCGGCCAGAGCAGGCGGCGTGATAGGGTCGGCACGGACTTTCCTTGCGGGGCGCGTGGATCGGCCTAGGTTAGCGATGGCCGGGGCCGCCGTCACCCCGCGCTTCGATTGGGGCGGACGGGATGGCAACGGCGCAGTGGGACGGCTTGCAGGCGGTATTCGAGGACCTCGGCGGCTACGGCGCGCTGGCGCGCCAGGCGGCGCAGGGCGAGGGGCCGCTGGTGGGGCATCTGCAACGAACCAACATCCAGCTCGCGGCGATCCCGGTGTTCACCCGCAAGGGGATCGCCGAGACCACGGTCAACGACCTGCTGGAGGCGGCGCGGGTCTCGCGGCGGACTTTCTACAAGTATTTCGCCGGCAAGCTGGAGGTGCTGGAAAGCATCTACCACAGCGCCGTGCAATTGCTGCTGGCGCGCTTCGGCGGGCTGCGCAGCGAGGCCGGCAGCGACGAGGACTGGTTGCGGGCGATGGTCTCGCTGTTCTTCGACTACCACCTGGCGGTCGGTCCGATCATTCGCATGATGCAGGAGGAGGCCCTGCATGCCGGCTCGCCGCTGGCGGCGCACCGGCAGCGCGCGCACCTGAAGATTATCGAGCTGTGGGCCGAGCGCCTGGGCGCCCAGGGCGCGGCCCACGATGCGCTGACCTACCGGGTGCTGATCTGGGCGATGGAGGCGGCTTCGCTGGAGCTGCTCAATGCCAGCGACCCGCTGGAGCTGCCGCGGGTCAAGCGGGTGCTCGGCGACCTGCTGGTGGGTACGCTCTGTCCCCGCACCCAGGCTCCGACGAGACTGCAAGGGTAACAGCCGGGCAGTCGCCGCTCGCGCCTACAGAACCTAGGTTGGGCTCGCAGCCCGCCGTGGCCATGCTCTGATGCCCTGTCATAACAACAAGACGGGAGACGTGCGTCCATGTCCGCGACACCCTATCTGCTGCAACCGCCGCTGGCGGTCGGATTCGCCCGGCTGGGCTTCGGCTCTCTCTCGTTGGAGTCGTTGCGCGAACGCTACGCCGCACCCTCCAGCGGCTCGCGCTTCATCGAGCTGGACGGTTTCCCGCTGCACTACCGCGACGAAGGCAGCCGCGACAAGCCGGTACTGGTGATGATCCACGGCGTAGTGGCCTCGCTGCACACCTGGGACGACTGGGTGAAGGCGATGTCGCCGTACTTCCGCATCGTGCGCTTCGACGTACCGGGCTTCGGCCTGACCGGGCCGGGGCGTGACAGCCGTTACTCCGGCGAGCGCATGGTGGCGATCCTCGGCCAGTTGCTCGATTTCCTGAAGATCGACAAGGCCTCGATCGCCGGCAACTCCCTGGGCGGCTATATCGCCTGGAACTTCGCCCTGGCGCAGCCGCAGCGGGTGGAGCGGCTGGTGCTGATCGATCCGGCCGGTTACCAGATGCGCAAGGTGCCGTGGATGATCGCCTCGGCGGCGCTGCCCGGCTCGACCCTGGCGATGCCGCTGTGGATGCCGCGAGCGCTGATCGCCCAGGGCATCAAGGAAGTCTATGGCGAGCCGGGGCGGATCAAGCCGGGGGTGGTCGACCGCTACTACGATCTGAGCCGCCGCCCGGGCAACCGCAAGGGCATGATGGAGATCTTCCGCGTGTTGCTGAAGGTCAACCGCGAGGAGCTCGGCACCTCCGGCGAACGCATCGCCCGGATCGTCGCGCCGACCCTGCTGATGTGGGGCGAACGCGACCGCTGGATCTCGCCGAAGCATGTACCGCTGTGGCAACGCGACCTGCCGGGGATCCAGGTGAAGACCTATCCGGGCGTCGGGCATATCCCCATGGAGGAGATTCCCGAGCAGACCGCGGCGGATGCACTGCGCTTCCTGATGGCCTGATCCCAGGCCTTCATGAAGAAGCCCGCGCTGGTCAGTCGCGGGCTTTTTAATGCGTGGACGAAAGGCCGAAATACCAGGCAGGGCAGGGAAGCGATGCATGCCCCTCTCGCGGCGCGGAGGGGCGGCGAGGAGGGTCAGGCGGCCTTCGGTTCCGGTTCGAATTGGTCGCGGTACTGCTCGATGAGGTGCAGGTTATTGTGCTGCCAGGGGTGGAAGTCCTTCTTGTAGAAGTCCAGGTACACGCCCACCAGCGAGCGGAACACGCCGTCCTTGCCCCACAGCCACTTGATGCCGTCGCGCCAGACCTTGAAGTTCCACAGCAGGCCGTCGCGCTTGAGCATGTGGACCAGGCCCTTGGTGGTGTCGAGGGCGAAGAAGAAGGTGCCCTGGACCATCGCCCGGCGGCGCAGCCTGGCCTTGCCGTTGACCAGCATGAACACGTCGTAGGCCACCGCCTTGTGCTCGGTTTCCTCCAGTGCGTGCCAGCGCCACAGGCGGGCCATGGTCGGGTCGGCGCCTTCCAGCCACCTGGGGTTGCTCAGCAGGCCGTCGGCCATGATCGCGGTGAGGTGCTCCAGGGCCGCGGTGGCCGCCAGTTGCCGCGACGGGTGCAGTTTCTGCTGGGCGAAGCGGATGCGCCGTTTGGCGCCGCCTTCCAGGCGGTCGATGTCGTAGCCGAGGGCGCGCAGGCGGTCGCTGTAGACCAGGTGCTCGCGGCTGTGGTGGCCTTCCTGGCCGATGAAGCCACGGATCTGTTGCTTCAGCGCCGGGTCCTCGACCCGTTCGCGGTAGTGGCGCACGGAGTCGATAAAGAAGCGCTCGCCATCGGGGAACAGCACCGACATGGCGTTGAACATGTGGGTCTTGAAAGCGTCGCCGCTGTGCCAATGGCGCGGCATCGGATCGGGCAGGTCGAAGTCCAGATGACGCGGGCGGATCTCCAGACCTTCGGGGGTGGTGCTGGCCATAGCGGCTCCCTGTGATGGTGAAGGACCATGGGATCGACTATCGCTTGCGGGGGATAGCCTCACAAGGTTATCTTCTGCCAACTTTCCGGTCATATCCGGCCAGCGGTCAGAACAATAAACAACCATGAAACAACCGCTCAATTTCACCGCCGAACTGGTGCCGGTGGCCTATGCCGAGGCACTCCTCGATCTTGTCGCGGAGTACGGCGTATCCCGCCAGGCGCTGTTCGACGCTGCGCGGGTGCGTCCCGAGGTGCTGGACAGCCCGAACGGCCGCCTGTCCTTCCTCGACTTCAACCAGCTCACCTACAGCGCCCAGGCCCTGTGCGGCGAGCCGGCGCTGGGGCTGGTGCTCGGCCAGCGCCTGAACGTCTCCGCCCACGGCATCCTCGGCTACGCGGTGCTGTCCAGCGCCAACTTGGGCAAGGCCATCCAGTTCGCCCTCAAGTACTACCGGGTGCTCGGCCTGGCCTACGAACTGGAACTGGTGCTCGATGACGGCCGCGCCGAGTTGCGCGCGGTGGAGTCGATGCCGCTGGGCGCCGCTTCGGTGTTCGCCGCCGAGGGCCTGATGGCGACGCTGTATTCCATCGCCTGCTTCCTGGTCGGCGAGCCGTTGCAGGACGTGCGGGTCGGCTTCGCCTATCCGCCGCCGGCCCATGCCCGGCGCTACGCCGAGGTGTTCGGGGTGGCCGCGGAGTTCGAGCAGCCCTGGCACTGGCTGAGCATGCCCAGCGAGTACCTGGAACGACCGATGGCGCTGGCCAACCCGGCCACGGTGCAGATGTGCGAGCAGCAGTGCGAGGCGCTGCTGGCCACCCTGGACGTCCAGGAAGGCCTGCTGACCCGTGTGCGCCGCCTGCTGCTGGCGCGTCCCGGCGACTTCCCCGATCTCGAACAGGCCGCCCGCGAACTGCACACCAGCGGGCGCAGCCTGCGCCGGCACCTGTCGTCGTTGGGCACCACCTACCAGCAGGTCCTCGACGATGTGCGCAAGCGCCTGGCCCTGCAATACCTGACCACCACCCAGCTACCTCTGTACGAGATCGCCCTGCTGCTCGGCTTCAACGATTCGTCGAACTTCCGCCGGGCGTTTCGCAAGTGGACCGGCAAGCTGCCCAGCGACTACCGCGAAGCGCCCTGAGCCGACGCCGGCGATCCTCTGCAGCGGATGGATGTGCCATGCTTGGCGTTTCATAGAAATCCATGGCGCGCTTGCCGCGCCGACCGTGATCGGAGTCTTGCATGTCGACATCCCCCGCGCTGATCCGCGAAACCTTTCCCGTCGGGCCTTTGCAGTGCAACTGCACCATCATTGGCGATCCGCTGACCAGGAAGGCCATCGTCGTCGATCCGGGCGGCGACCACGAACTGATCCTGCAGCGCCTCGACCGCCTCGGCCTGCAGGTGGTCAGCATCATCCATACCCACGCGCACCTGGATCACTTCCTCGCCTCCGGCGAGATGAAGAAGCGCACCGGCGCCAGCCTGCACCTGCACAAGGACGACCAGTTCCTCTGGGACAACCTGGAGATGCAGTGCCAACTGTTCGGCGTGCCCTACACGCCGGTGCCGGCCCCGGACCGCTGGCTGGCCGACGACGAGGAACTGGCCTGCGGTTGCGGAGTGGCACTGCACACGCCGGGGCATACGCCGGGCTCGATGAGTTTCTGGTTCCCCCGGGCGAAGCTGCTGATCGCCGGCGACACCCTGTTCCGCCGTGGCATCGGCCGCACCGACCTGTGGGGCGGCGACTCGGCGGCGATCCAGCGTTCGATCCGGCAGCGCCTGTACAGCCTCGACGAGGACGCCACGGTGGTCGCCGGCCATGGCCCGGACACCACGCTGGGCGAAGAGATGCGCGAGAACCCCTTCGTCAGGGGCTGAAAAGGATTTTTCCGAGCATCGGGAATTTTGCCACTTGGCTATGCTCTAAGATATCGGCCGCCCCTCACGCAGGGGCGTTTCAGTACCTCGAGGAGTAGTTTTCCCATGTTCACCTCCCGTTGCCTGCCTCTGGCCGCAGCCGTCACCGCACTGGCGCTGCTCGCCGGTTGTGCCAACAACAACCCCTACGACACGCAAAGCCAAAGCCAGGGTGGCATGAGCAAGACGGCCAAGTACGGCGGACTGGGTGCGCTGGCCGGCGCCGTCGCCGGCGCTGCGATCGACCACAACAACCGTGGCAAGGGCGCGCTGATCGGCGCTGCCGTTGCCGGCGCGGCCGCCGCGGGTTATGGCTACTACGCCGACAAGCAGGAAGCCGAGCTGCGTCGGCAGATGGAAGGCACCGGCGTGGAAGTGCAGCGCCAAGGTGACGACATCAAGCTGATCATGCCGGGCAACATCACCTTCGCCACCGATTCGGCGAACATCGCCCCGAGCTTCTACGCGCCGCTGAACAACCTGGCGAACTCGTTCAAGCAGTACAACCAGAACACCATCGAGATCGTCGGTTACACCGACAGCACCGGCAGCCGCCAGCACAACATGGACCTGTCCCAGCGTCGTGCGCAGAGCGTGGCCGGCTACCTGACCGCCCAGGGCGTCGACGGCACCCGCCTGAGCACCCGCGGCATGGGCCCGGACCAGCCGATCGCGAGCAACTCCACTGCCGACGGTCGCGCGCAGAACCGGCGCGTCGAGGTCAACCTGCGACCGGTTCCGGGCGCCCAGGGCCCGGCGCAGACCCAGCCGCAGTACTGATCGCGGCCTGGACGAAAAAGCCCGCCATTCGGCGGGCTTTTTCATGGGCGCTGGTCGGCGCTCTTCGTCCTACGCCTTGGCGTTACCGGGAAACTCGCGGTGCAGGCTGTCGAGCAACTGGTCCTTGCGCTCCCACAGCTGGTTGACCCATTGCTGGAATTCCGCGCGGTAGCCGGCGTCCTGGTCGTAGCTCTTGCCGACGAACTGGCGCGGAATCTCCAGTTCCTCGAAGCGCACCACGACGTCCTTCAGGCGTCCGGAAAGCAGGCACCAGAAGGTCGGGCTGCCGTCCGGGTAGTGGATGGTCACGTTGACCAGGGTCTTCAATTGCTCGCCCATGGCGTCGAGGACGAAGGCGATACCGCCGGCCTTGGGCTTGAGCAGGTGGCGGAACGGCGACTGCTGCTCGTCGTGCTTGGCGCGGGTGAAACGGGTGCCTTCGAGGAAGTTGAACACCGCTACCGGGATGCGGCTGAACTTGGCGCAGGCCTTGCGCGTGGTCGCCAGGTCCTGGCCTTTCTTCTCCGGGTGCCTGGCCAGGTAGGCCTTGCTGTAGCGCTTCATGAAGGGGAAATCGAGGGCCCACCAGCACAGGCCGATGATCGGGACCCAGATCAGTTCCTGCTTGAGGAAGAAGCGCAGCAGCGGGATGCGTCGGTTCAACTGGTATTGCAGGACGAGGATGTCGACCCAGCTCTGGTGGTTGCTGGTGACCAGGTAGGAGTGTTGGTACTCCAGGCCCTCCAGGCCCTGGACGTTCCAGCGGGTGCGCTGGACCAGGTTCATCCAGCCCTTGTTGCAGGCGATCCAGCCTTCGGCGATCAGGCTCATGATCTTGCTGCACAGGCGCTGGGCGGCGGCGAACGGCAGGAGCAGCTTGACCAGGGTCATGCCGAACAGCAGGCAGGCCCAGCACAGGGTGCTGGACACCAGCAGCAGGCCGGCCAGGGAGCCGCGCAGGAAATGGGGGAGAAACGACAGCATCAAGGAGTCCTTGTACGTAGGCGCCCGGCCAGGGCCGGGCGCGTGGAGCGGGGCGTGGTCCCGCCGTTCACATGGCACATCCTCGTGCCTGGCCGAAGCCAGTGCCGCCCACTGGGCGGCGTTCCTTCAGGCCGGGGCCTGGGCGTCCGCCTGGATGGCGGTGAGGGCGATGGTGTAGACGATGTCTTCCACCAGCGCGCCGCGCGACAGGTCGTTCACCGGTTTGCGCAGGCCTTGCAGCATCGGCCCGACGCTGACGCAATCGGCGCTGCGCTGCACCGCCTTGTAGGTGGTGTTGCCGGTGTTCAGGTCGGGGAAGATGAACACCGTGGCCTGCCCGGCCACCGGGCTGTTCGGCGCCTTCTGGCGGCCGACGCTGGCGATGGCGGCGGCATCATACTGCAAGGGTCCGTCGATCAACAGGTCGGGGCGCTGCTCGCGCGCCAGGCGGGTGGCCTCGCGAACCTTGTCGACATCCACCCCGGAACCGGAGTCGCCGGTGGAGTAGCTGATCATCGCGACCCGTGCCGGGATGCCGAAAGCCTGCGCCGACGCGGCACTCTGCACGGCGATCTCGGCCAGGTCACTGGCTGAAGGATCGGGATTCACCGCGCAATCGCCGTAGACCAGCACCTGGTCCGGTAACAACATGAAAAACACTGACGACACCAGGTTGTAGCCGGGCGCGGTCTTGATCAGTTGCAGCGCCGGGCGGATGGTGCTGGCGGTGGTGTGGATGGCGCCGGAGACCAGGCCGTCGACCTCGTCCAGGGCAAGCATCATGGTCGCCAGGACCACGCTGTCCTCCAGTTGCTGCTCCGCCATCGGCGCGTTCAGCCCCTTGCCCTTGCGCAGCTCGACCATCGGTTCGACGTAGCGCTGCCGCACCAGGTCAGGGTCGATGATCTCCAGGCCTTCCGGTAGCACGATGCCCTGGGCCTGGGCCACCGCCTGGACCTCTTCCGGCTTGGCCAGCAGCACGCAGCGGGCGATGCCGCGCGCCTGGCAGATCGCCGCCGCCTGTACGGTGCGCGGCTCGCTGCCCTCGGGCAGGACGATGCGCTTGCCGGCCTTCTGCGCGCGTTGCACCACCTGGTAGCGGAACGCCGGCGGCGACAGGCGCAGCTCGCGCGGCGTGCCGCAGCGCTGCTTGAGCCATTCGAAATCGATGTGCCCGGCGACGAACTCGGTGACCCGCTCGGCGCGCTCGCGGTCGTCCACCGGGATTTCCTTGTTCATCCGGTTCAGGTTGGTCGCGGTGTCGTAGGAGCCGGTGGCCACCGACAGCACTGGCAGGCCTCCCTGCAAGGCGCCGCGGCAGAGTTCCATGATCCGCGGGTCGGGCGGGAAGTCGCTGCACAGCAGCAGGCCGGCCAAGGGTACGCCGTTCATCGCGGCCAGGCTGGCGGCGAGGATGATGTCGTCGCGGTCGCCGGGGGTCACCACCAGCACGCCGGGCTTGAGCAGTTGCACGGTGTTGGGCACGGCGCGGGCGCATAGCACGATCTTCTGCACCCGGCGCTGCTCATAGTCGCCGGCGTTGATCACCCGAGCGCTGAGCAGGTCGGCGATGTCGCGGGTGCGCGCGGCGTTGAGTTCGTCCTGCCAGGGAATGCAGCCGATCAGGCGGAAGTCGTCGCGCAGCAGCGGCGAGTGTTCGGTGAGGCGCCGGGCGAAGTCCGCCACGCCGTCCTCGGCGTTGGCCGCGTCGGCCTCGCCGCGGACCTTGTTGAGGATCACCCCCAGCACCTTCGGATCGCGCGGGCCGCCGAACAGCTGGGCCTGGATCTCGATACGGTCGGTCAGTTCGGTGAGCGTCTCGTTTTCCGGCGCGGAGACCAGGATCACCTCGGCGTCGAGACTCTTCGCCAGGTGGAAGTTGACCCGCGCGGCGTAGCTGGCGTGACGGGTCGGTACCATGCCTTCGACGATCACCACGTCCTTGTCGGCGGCGGCGCGCTGGTAGAGGCTGATGATCTCTTCGAGCAGTTCGTCCAGTTGGCCGTCGCCGAGCATGCGCTCGACCTGGGCCAGCGGCAGCGGCTTCGGCGTATCCAGGCCGTGGGTGCGCGCCACCAGTTCGCTGGAGCGCTCCGGGCCGAGGTCGCCGGGATGCAGTTGGGCGATGGGTTTGAAGAAGCCAACCTTCAGCCCGGCGCGTTCCAGGGCGCGAAGCAGGCCGAGGCTGATCGAGGTGAGGCCGACGCCGAAACCGGTCGGGGCGATGAAGAAGGTATGCATCTGGGCTCCTTAAGCCGTGCGTTTGGCCACGCCGCCTGGTTGGGCGGGGGCGTCGATCCAGTTCAGTCGAGCAGGGCCAGCGTGTCGAGGGCGATCTGCCGCTCTTCGTTGGTCGGGATCACCAGTACCCGCGGATGCCCCGCGGCCTGGATCGGCCCGGCGACGCCGCGCACGCAGCGGGCGTTGGCCTCCTGGTCGAGGCGCAGGTCGAACAGCCGCAGGTGGGCGGCGGTCTTGGCGCGCACCAGCGGCGAGTTCTCGCCGATGCCACCGGTGAAGATCACCCCGTCCAGTTGCGGCAGGGCGCAGCTCATCGCCGCCAGAGACTTGGCCAGGCGGTAGCAGAACACCTCGATCGCCAGGGCCGCGCCGGGGTGGCCCTGCTCGCGCTCCTGCTCCAGGGTGCGCATGTCGTTGGACAGGTCGGAGAGGCCGAGCAGGCCACTTTCGTTGTTCAGCATCGAGTCGATGCGCTCCAGGCTCCAGCCCAGGGTCCGCGCCAGGTGGCTGTGCAGGTTGGGGTCGACGTCGCCGCTGCGGGTGCCCATTACCAGGCCTTCCAGCGGGGTCAGGCCCATGCTGGTGTCGAGGCTCTGGCCGTTGACGATGGCGCAGGTCGAACTGCCGTTGCCGAGGTGGGCGCTGAGCCAACTGCTGTCGCCGACCGCCAACCCGGCCATTTCCGCGGCGCGGTGGCTGACGTAGCGGTGGCTGGTGCCGTGGAAGCCGTAGCGGCGTACGCCATGCTCGCGGTAGAGGGCTTCCGGCAGGGCGTAGCGGTAGGCGTGCTCCGGCAGGCTCTGGTGGAAGGCGGTGTCGAACACGGCGACGTGGGGCAGCTTGGGAAACAGCGTCATCGCTGCCTCGATGCCTTGCAGGTTGGCCGGGTTGTGCAGCGGCGCCAGCGGCGCGGTGGCCCGGATCGCCTCGACCACCCGGTCGTCGATGCGCGTGGCATGGGTGAACAGCTCGCCGCCATGCACCACCCGGTGGCCGATGCCGTGGAGCTTGCCGCCCGCGGCGTTCTGCACCATCGGCAGCAACTGGGCGAGGGCGGCGCGGTGGTCGGCGTTGGGAATCATCAGGCTGTCGCTGTCGCCGCCGCGCTTCCAGCGCAGCACCGCATCGCGGCTGCCCAGGCGCTCGGCGAGGCCGTGCAGGGGAAACAGGGAGTGGGCCTCGTTGACCAGGGCGAACTTGATCGACGAACTGCCGCAGTTGATCACCAGTATGTTGCGTGAGGGCATCACTGCTCCTTGGTCTGCTCTTCTTCTTCCCGGGCACACCAGCCGCAGCGAAATTCGCGGCCGAGCTGTCTGTGCCGCTCGTTTTCGTCAAGGACCCAGGCGCGCGATTGCCAGGGCGGTTGGTGGCGCAGGTGTTGAGTATGGCCACAGGACAAGACTGCCACCCAATGGCCTTCCTCGTCCTGATGAAAATCAATCACCCGCGACGGCGCTCGCGCGCCCCGTTCATCAGGGGCGCGGTCGCTTTCGGGGCTATTGATGCGTACACTTACGCATTCATCTTCTTTATCGAAAAGGTTTCGAACCATGCAGATCGCGGCCAACAAGGCGGTTTCCATCGACTATACCCTGACCAACGACGCCGGGGATGTCATCGACAGTTCCGCTGGTGGCGCGCCGCTGGTCTACCTGCACGGTGCCGGCAACATCATCGTCGGCCTGGAGAAGGCCCTGGAAGGCAAGAACGTCGGTGACGAACTGAGCGTCGCCATCGAGCCGGAAGACGCCTATGGCGAATACAGCGCCGAACTGGTCGCGACCCTGACCCGCGAGATGTTCGAAGGCGTCGACGAACTGGAAGTCGGCATGCAGTTCCACGCCTCGGCTCCGGACGGCGGCATGCAGATCGTCACCATCCGCGACATCGACGGCGACGACGTGACCGTCGACGGCAACCATCCGCTGGCCGGCCAGCGCCTGAACTTCAAGGTCAAGGTAGTCGACGTGCGCGAGGCCAACGCCGAGGAAATCGCCCACGGCCACATCCATGGCGAAGGCGGTCACCACCACTGATCGGCGTTCATTCGCCGATTGATGGCCTGGGCCGTCCGCCGGCGGAACTGCTAAGCTGGTATAGCGAAAGGCGCCTGTGGGCGCCTTTCGCGTCATGCGCCATGCCTGGGCTCTTTACCCCGTCCCTGGGGATGCGCCGCAGCCAGGGTTCTTGCCCGGTGCGGGGCTTGGCACGTTGTGTCGCTGAATGCGCAAGGAGTACGTCATGAGTGCCTTTCACGATCTCACCCTGCAGGGGTTGGATGGACAGGACCTGCCGCTTTCCCCGTTCAAGGGCAAGGTGCTGCTGGTGGTCAATGTCGCCTCCAAATGCGGCCTGACACCCCAGTACGCCGGCCTGGAGAATCTCTACCAGACCTACCGCGAGCGCGGTTTCGCGGTGCTCGGCGTGCCCTGCAACCAGTTCGCCGGGCAGGAGCCGGGCAGCGAGGCGGATATCCAGTCCTTCTGCAGCCTGAACTATGGCGTCAGCTTCCCGATGAGCGCCAAGGTCGAGGTCAACGGCAGCGCGCGGCATCCGCTCTATCGCCTGCTGGCGGGCGAGGGCGCGGAGTTTCCCGGCGACATCACCTGGAACTTCGAGAAATTCCTGCTCGGTCCCGACGGTCGCGTGCTGGCGCGTTTCAGCCCGCGCACGGCGCCGGACGATCCGGCCCTGGTGCAAGCCATCGAGAAGGCCCTGGGTTGATCTCCCGCGGGACGCGTTCGCGTCCCGCCGCTTCCTTTCCTGTCTTGCGCCGCTTCATGACGCAACGCGATAAGCCCCTGCCTGTAACGCCTGATCACCGCCGTTGATAATGCTGGGCGGACGAGACGACCGGTCATATTCTCTCGTTCCATGACTAGCAACCGACTCGACAAGCGCGAACTGATCCTGGCCAAGGGCTCCGAGGTCATGACCCGACGTGGCTACCACGGCACCGGGGTGCTGGAGATCGTCCAGGCCGCGCGCATCCCCAAGGGCTCTTTCTATCACTACTTCGATAGCAAGGAAGCTTTCGCCCAGCAGGCCCTGGAGCACGTCTACGCGCCGCGCCTGGCGCGCTACGCCCAGGCCCTCGGCGATAGCCGCTTCAGCCCGTGCGAGCGGGTGCTGCGCTACTACGGCGAGCTGCTGGAGCACTTCGCCCGCCAGGAAAAGCCCGAATACCACTGCTTCATCGGCAGCCTGAGCTTCGAGATGGCCGAGCTGTCGCCGCCGATCGCGGCCAAGGTCGAGTCGATCCTGCAGGCTTCCGCGCGAATCCTCCAGGACTGTCTGGAGCAGGCGCGCGAGGCCGGCGAACTGGCCGCCGACGAGGACTGCGCGAGCCTGGCCGGCTTCATCGGCTTCGCCTGGCAGGGCGCCCTGGCGCGCTTCAAGGTCGGCGCCGGCCTCGCTCCGCTGAATGCTTTCATGTCGCGCCTGGAGCTGCTGCTCCGCGCCTGATACCTGCCCGAACCTCCCATTCCCCCTCAGGAGTCCGTCCATGAGTGCCCCCGTAGAAGCCCTGTTCCAACCGTTCCGCCTCGGCGCCCTGGAACTGCCCACCCGTGTGGTGATGGCACCGATGACCCGCAACTTTTCCCCCGGCGGCGTACCCAACGCCAAGGTCGTCGAGTACTACCGCCGGCGCGCCGCCGCCGGCGTCGGCCTGATCGTCAGCGAAGGCACAACGGTCGGCCACAAGGCCGCCAACGGCTATCCGAACGTGCCGCGCTTCTATGGCGAGGACGCCCTGGCCGGCTGGAAGCAGGTGGTCGACGCGGTGCATGCCGAGGGCGGGCGCATCGTTCCGCAGCTCTGGCACGTCGGCAGCGTTCGGCGCCTGGGCGTGGAGCCGGACGCCAGCGTGCCCGGCTACGGCCCGATGGAGAAGGCCAAGGACGGCAAGGTGCTGGTCCACGGCATGAGTAAGGCCGACATCCAGGACGTCATCGCCGCCTTCGCCCAGGCCGCTCGCGACGCCCAGGCGATCGGCATGGACGGGGTGGAGATCCACGGCGCCCACGGCTACCTGATCGACCAGTTCTTCTGGGAAGGCAGCAACCAGCGGGACGACGAGTACGGCGGCAGCCTGGCCAATCGCTCGCGCTTCGCCGTCGAGCTGGTGCGGGCGGTGCGCGCGGCGGTCGGCGCGGATTTCCCGATCATCTTCCGCTTCTCCCAATGGAAGCAGCAGGACTATTCCGCGCGCCTGGTGGAAACCCCGGAGGGCCTGCGCGAGTTCCTCGCGCCGCTGGTGGAGGCCGGCGTCGATATCTTCCACTGCTCGACCCGCCGCTTCTGGATTCCCGAGTTCGAAGGCTCGGAACTCAACCTGGCCGGCTGGACCCGCGAGCTGACCGGCAAGCCGACCATTACCGTGGGTAACGTCGGCCTGGACGGCAGCGAGTTCCTGCAATTCTTCGGCAAAACCGACGAGGTGGCGCAGCCGGCGAGCATCGACGGCCTGGTGGAGCGCCTGGACAAGGGCGAGTTCGACCTGGTCGCGGTGGGCCGCGCGCTGCTGGTGGATCCGGAGTGGGCGGTGAAGGTCCGCGAGGGGCGTATCGGCGACATCAAGCCGTTCAGCCGCGAGGCCCTGGCCAGCCTGGTCTGAAGGCGCGTCCGCGACGCACCGGCCCGGCGCCGCGCCGGCAAGCAGATCCCACCCCTCGGGGTGGGATTTTTCATGGCCGTGATTTTTTCCGAAAACCCGCCGTGCGGCCGGCTGACTTCAAAGTCCGAAACCGGCATTGTATGACCGCCAACACAACAATAGGCCGAGAAACGGCCAGAGGAGCGAATCCATGCGTATCGGCCTGGTGGTCGACGCGACCTGCGACCTGCCGCCCGAATTCCTCGCCGCCCACGGCATCCGCGTGATGCCGATCGGGATCCGCCTGGGCGAGCAGCGGCTCATCGATCGACGCGACCCCGACACCACCCTGAGCTTCTACCGCGACCACCTGCCCAAGGTCGGTAGCAAGGACGGCAGCCAGCCGCTCTCCGCCGCCGAGTTGCAACAATGGTTCCTCGACGAACTGGTGACCGACTTCGACTACGTGGTCTGCCTCACCGTCGACAGCCTGCGCAGTCCGATCTTCGAGCACGCCACCCAGGCCTCCTTCGGCCTGCTCCAGCACTACCACGAGCGCCGCCACGCGGCCGGCATCGCCGGTCCCTTCACCCTGCGCGTACTCGACAGCCACTCGGTGTTCGCCGGCATCGCCTGCCTGGCGGCCGAGGGCACGCGCCTGCTGGCGCAGGGCAGCCACCCCAACGCGCTGCGTACGCGCCTCGAACAGCTCAGCCAGCAGACCTGCACCTACCTGGTCGCCGATGACCTGGGCCACTTGCGCCGGCGCGGCTTCCAGAAGGGTGATCGCAGCGGTTTCGTCGACCGGGTCAAGGGCGCGGCGCTGGGGTTGGGCTCGCTGCTCGACGTCAAGCCGGTGTTCAGCCTGGCCGATGGCGAGGACAAACCGGTGGCGCTCTCGCCGAGCTTCGAGAAGTCGGCGGAGAAGCTGTTCGGCTATGCCCTGGCGCGGGTACAGGCGGGTGAGCTGCTGGCACCGCAACTGGGTCTCAGCTATGCCGGCGATCCGACCGCGCTGCGCGACCTGCCGGGCTTCGCCGCGCTGGAGAATGCCTGCCGCGAGCGCGACATCCACTTGCACCTGGGCATGCTCAGCCCTACCGGCGGCATCAACCTGGGCGCCGGGGCCATGAGCCTGGGCTTCATCGCCACGCCGAAAGCCTTTGCCTGAGAGCTACTCGCGGCTGCGTGGCAAGGCCCCGCCATCCTCTGCCGGCGGCCGCTCGGGCTTCGACCGAGCGGGCTGGACCAGCGGACTGGCGCAGGCGTCTTCCAGGTAGTTCTGGAAGTGCTCGACGATACTGTCCCAACCTTGCCGGCTGGCGTGTTGGCGGGCGTTGAGACGGACCCGGCGCAGGCGTTCCTGGTCGTCCAGCAGCCAACTGGCGACTTCGACGAAGCCGCTCTTGTCGCCCGGCGCGGCGAGCACGCCGTTGTGCCCATGGCGGATGTGCTGGCCGGCGGCGGCCTGGTCGAAGGCGACCACCGCGAGGCCGGCGGCCTGGGCTTCGAGGACCACGTTGCCGAAGGTCTCCGACAGGCTTGGGAAGAGGAACAGGTCGCCCGAGGCGTAGTGGGCGGCCAGGGTTTCGCCGCGCTGGACGCCGCAGAACAGCGCTTCGGGCAGGTCCCGTTCGAGGTGCCTGCGCTCCGGCCCGTCGCCCACTAGTACCAGGCGCAGCTTCAGCTGCGGATGGGCGGCGCAGAGCGCGCGGAAGGTGCCGCCGAGCAGGCCGAGGTTCTTCTCTGCCGCCAGCCGGCCGACGTGCAGCACGGCGATGTCCTGTTCGCCCAGGCCCCAGCGCCGACGTAGTTCGGGATCGCGCCGGGAGGGATGGAAGAGTTGGCTGTCGACCCCGCGGGAGAGCAGGTTGAGACGTTCGAAACCGCGCCGCTGCAATTCCATGCGCTGGCTGCCGCTGGGCACCAGGGTCATCTGCGTGCGGTTGTGGAACCAGCGCAGGTAGCCGGTGACCAGCCGGGTCAGCGGACCGAAGCCGTAGTGCTCGCTGTACTGCTGGAAGTTGGTGTGGAAGCCGCTGACCGCCGGGATGCCCAGGCGCCGCGCGGCGCGCAGGGCAGAGAAGCCGAGCGGGCCTTCGGTGGCGATGTAGAGCACGTCCGGGCGCTGGCGCTTCCAGCAGCGCAGCAGCTTGTGCAGGCTCGACATGCCCCATTGCAGGCCGGGGTAGCCGGGCAACGGCCAGCCGCGGGTCAGCACCAGCTCGGCGTCGCTGCGCCGGCCGTCGTCGCCGGGCTGGCGCGGGCGCACCACCTGGACCCGATGGCCAAGCTGCTGGAGACCGGCATGCAGGCGCCCCAGGGTATTGGCGACGCCGTTGACTTCCGGTGGGTAGGTTTCGCTGATCAGGGCGATGCTTAGAGGTCTGCTCATGACGTCAGTGTCGACCGACGCCGTGTAGCGGATGTGAAGTTTTGGTGACGCTTGCGTGACGGCGCCCCTGTCGGGGCGCCGTGGATTTCAGCGTTGCAGCAGGCGTGGGTTCTCCTCGCCGAAGATCTGCTTGCGCAGGGCCTTGAGGTGTTCGTCGATGGCGGCGTGACGCTGCTCCTCGCCGTCGACGCTGGCGAGCACCTCGGCGATCACCTTGTCCGACTCTTGCGCGTATTCGCGCAGTTGCTCTTCCTCGCCAGGCGTCGGCGCTTGCTGCTGGACGGAGGCGTTGTCCTTGAGCGCCATCCAGATCTCGAAGTCGAGCGCCTCGCGGCGCCTGGCATCGGCCTCCACATAGGGCGTCAGACGCTGGATCTCCTCGAAGGTCTGGCGCGGATCGGCGCCGACCGCCACCTCGCGCTTGAGCTGTTCGATCAGGCCTTCGGCGGCCTGCTTGCGTTCGATCTCGGACATCTGCCCGGCGTTGCGGCCGAACTCGCCGAGTTGCTGTTCCAGGTTGTCGGGAGCGGTGGCTGTATTCATCTCGGGGGCTCGGGAAGGAATGGAAGGTTTTGCCGCCGGTGTGGCCTGCGGGGGAGACGCGAAGGGCGCGACGGGCGCCGGCTCCGATGGGTAAAACAACAGGACGGCGCCGATGGCCGTGCCGCAGAGCAGCAGGGCCAGCAAGGTCCAGGTCAGGGTAGGTCTCATGCGATGGACTCCTCGCTTCAGGTCGCTGCGATGTCGAGCAATGGATCGCTCCTGCTCGGCTTGCCGGTCTCGACGTGTCCGGCCAGGCGGCGGAAATAGTTGGCTTCCGTATTGCTGGCGGTCACGCTGAGGTCGTACCAGCCCTGGCTGCTGCGTAACAGCCACACTTCACTGATCGCCTGGTTCGGTTCGAGTTCATAGCGACGGCTGCCCTCCCGGGTATAGGCCGGGTTCGGCGTCACCGTCACGCTGCACGGCAGGCGGCCGAGATTGCGGATGTTCAACTGCAGGTTGCCGTTGCGTTGATAGGTGACCGATACCTCGGGCCGCGCCATCTGCGCGGCGAGATGCAGGTTGCCGTGGAACTCGCGGAAGAAGCCGTTGGGGCCGTGCACCTCGAAGGCGTAGCGGCCGTTGGCGTCGAGCAGGTCGTCGAGTTCGTCGTTGAGGGTCCGGCCCAGTTCCTCTCCGCTTTCCTGGACCACCGGATAGCTGGTCACGGTATAGAAGCGCGGATTGCCGACTTCCCGCGGCTGCACCTGGAATACCGCAGCGGAGTGTCCCTGCGGATTGCCCGGCAGGCTCATGCCGTCGTTGCCCAGGGTCAGGCGCAGCTTGCCGGCGGCGATGTCGAGGGCCAGCGTGGCGTGCAACTGGTAGGGCACCGCGAGGGTAGGGCGCTGGCCCTTTTCCTGGCCGGGCAGGCTCTTCGGCTCGTAGGACCAGTACTTGGGACTGGGCCGGTAGAACTGCTGCCAGTAGGCGTCCTCCTTGCGCGCGTCGCTCTGCGGGACGTTGGTCAGGTCGGGGGCGACCTGGGTATCGCCTGCGCCCTGGAAGTCGAACAGCGAAGTCAGGTCGCCGCAGACGGCACGCCGCCAGGGCGAGATGTTTTCCTCGACGACGCCGAAGCGGCGTTCGAGGAAGCGCAGCACCGAGGTATGGTCGAACACTTCGGCGCTGACCTTGCCGCCCTTCGACCAGGGCGAGATGGTGATCAGCGGGACGCGGTGGCCGAGCCCGATGGGCAGCCCGCTGGATACCTCGATCTCGCCGGCGGTGCTGACCGTGGAAAGGCCGACGCCATCCTTCCACGGCGGCACCGGGGCGCTGGCGTGGTCATAGAAGCCGTCGCCCTCGTCGTAGTTGAGGATGAACACGGTCCTGGCCCAGACCTCGGGGTTGCTGGTCAGCGCCTCGAGCACCCGGGTCACGTAGTACTCGCCGAACGAGGGGCCCCACCAGGGATGCTCGCAGTAGCAGTAGGGCGCGACGATCCAGGACACCTGCGGCAGCGTGTTCTCCTGCACATCCTTGCGCAACTGGTCGACGCCGCGGGCGAGCATGGCGCGCTGCCAGAGGTCCGAATCGCGCGGAGCGTTCTTGAAGTTCCTGAACCAGGCGAGGGCGTTGCAGTCATAGTTGTTCTGCTCCTGGAGCCGGTATTTCCAGTAGGCGTCGACGTACAGGTACCAGAGTGACGAGGAGCGGTAGCCGCCTTCCTGGTAGACCCGCCAGTCCACGCCAGCGGCGCTTAGCCGCTCGGGATAGGTGGTCCAGTCCACCGTGCCGCTGGCGCCGATGGTGCCGTCGCCCATGTCGTTGCCGATGTGTACGTCCTTGCCGTCGCCGCTGGGGGCGGCGCGTCCGCTCATGTGGTAGAGGCGGTTCGGATTGGTCGGGCCCATCATCGACTGGTGGTAGGCCTCGCACAGGGTGAAGGCGTCGGCCAGGGCGTAGTAGTAGGGAATGTCGCCGCGCTTGAAGTAGCCCATGGCTTCGGGGTACTGCACCGCCATCCACTTGTCGTTGCGGCCCTGGTTCCAGATCGCGTGGAAGGCCGACCATTCATGGTTCTGCGAACTCACCCACTGGGCGCTGGTGACCTTGGTATCCCAGTGATAGGGGGAGAACTCGTACTTGTAGTTCTGGTACCAGACCGGCTTGCCGTCCTGGCGCTTGAGCGCGCGAGGATCGTTGAAGCCGCGGACGCCGTTGAGGTGGCCGAAGTAGTGATCGAAGCTGCGGTTCTCCTGCATCAGGATGACCACGTGCTGGACGTCCTGGATGGTTCCGGTGCGGATGTCCGGCTCGATGGCCAGGGCGCGCCGGAGCGTCTCCGGGAACAGCCCGGAAAGGCCGGCCAGGGTAGCGGCCTGGGCGCCGTGCTTGAGAAAGGTTCGACGGCGGAATTTCCAGTTTTCGGTCATCGTTTTATTTCCCGGGTGGTTTTTTGATTTCCATCAATCTGCGTACTTCTTGTTTCGAGATGATTAATCGTCTTCGCTGTTTTTCCGGCAGGGAATACAGCGAGCCGATGGTTTCATGGCGATAATTTATCGGTTGATCCCGAAAGCGACTTCGATATGACCTTGAGCGACAACTTGAGAAGTTTTTCGGGATAAAAACAAAGGGCATGGAAATGGAGTTCCATGCCCTTGTCGGCTGAATGAAAGGTCACTTGTTCATGTGTTTTAAATCACATTTTATTTGACGACTTTCATGCGTCATAAAGTTGGCTGGCGAATCTCGCAACCTTGGCTGGAGCCCGCTAGGGAGTGGTGCCGAGTACCTCGAAGGAGCGGGTCGAGCCGCCGATTTCGCTGATCTTCTGGGTCCAGAAGTTCTTCGCGTTGCCGTAGTGCCTGATGTAGTAATGGCCGGGCTCGGTCCCTGGTGGAATGGACCAGTTGATAGTCGCTTTCGAGGCAGATATACCCACTCTCTCCCAGCGGTATTGAGTATCCCAGTCATTATCGGTGGCAACGGTCACGGCCGTCTGTTTGCCATCCTTGCCGATATTCACCACTTCCAGGAAAGTCTTCTCGGTGCGCAAGTCATTCTTCGGATGTCCGGTCACGAAAGCGACGGTCACCTTGTCGCCGATGCGATAACTTTCCCTGGGTTGTTGCAACACGTCGCCGAAGGACTTGCCGATATAGGGATCATCGGCCACTACTCCGGTCTGGAAGTTCATCTGGCAGCAGGACAGGTCCGGCGCTATCGCCGAGGTTTCCACCGGCAGGCGTTCGCGCAGCGCCACCGCCATGTCGACGAACAACTGCTGGTAGGCGGCCTGGGTCCAGGGGCCATAGAGGGTCGAGCCGCCTTCGTATTCCTGGGCGGCGTATTCCTCGCGGGTGGTGACGTAGCTGGCATAGGCATTCGCGTAGCCATTGAAGACCACATGGCGGATACCGGCCGCTTCGCTGGCCGCCTGCACCGCGCGGCGGATCCGCACCCCGGCCATCACGGTGAACTCGGCGGGGGCGCCGAGCAGTTCCAACTGGCCGATGCGGAACATCTGGATCGGCAGCACCGTCGGCGTCCAGGGGTAGGGTTTCTTGTTGCCGGTGTCGGCGAGGATGGTCTTTTCCGCCTGGCATTGCACCAGTTCCTGCGGCGGCACGCCGGTGAGCAACCCGCCAAGGGCCGAGAGGAACGGATTGTTGCCTTCCTCCAGCCCCAGCGGGCCTGGACCGTCTTCGGTGCTACCGGCGGCCAGGCTGGTGCCGATGGCCGCGGTGCACAACTGGCGCGGCTGGCCGTCGGTGAACTCCGGGCGGATCGGCAGGCGGGTGAAGTCGACGAAACGGAAGCGCGAATCCAGTTCGCCGAGCACTTCCTCCTGGGCCTGGCCGGCGATCTCGTAGGCCTTGGCGAATTGGCGCAGACCGATCTCGCGGGTGTTGTCGAACTCGTTGTCGAAGGGACCGGAGCCGGGCTTCAGGTTCAGGTTGGGCGACAGGTTGCCGGCATTGGTCTGGGCGAAGGCGGCGACGAAACCGCTCTTGCGGCTGACGTCGTGCTCCCAGTGATAGGAGGCGTAGCCCTTGTTGTCCGGGGAGATCAGGTGATTGGCGTTGGTCATCGAGGTGCTGTGCACCGGGAACCAACTGATCGCGCCGGCCAGCTCGCCGTTGGCGTCGACGAAGCTGAGCACGCTCATCTGCGGGTCGATGCCATCCTCGTAGCCGGCGATGTCCGGATTCTTCAGGTGCGACAGCAGCGAACGGTTGCGGCTGGCGTTGCGCAGCTCGCCGCTGCCGTAGAACAGGCGGCCGGGCTGCAACCTGGCCTGGGCCCGCTCGATGGAGCGGACGATGCCGTCGACGATGGCGTTGAAGGTCTTTTCCTGGAAGCCGAGCACCGACAGGTTGTACATCGCGTAGTGGGAGAAGCCGCCCGGACCGGAGTGGGTGTGGGTGGCGGCGAGCATCACGTTGTTCTCGTCGTAGACACCGGGGTACTTCGCCTTGAGCCGGGCCAGGACCTTCAGGTGCACGGCCTGGAAGATCATCCCCAGGTCGGTGTTGACGTAGACCAGGCGACGTCCGCTGGCCGCTTCCTCGATCACGAAGGCACGCGCCCACTGGCGCATGTGGATGCCGGCGGTCTTCTGTTCGAGGGAGGAGTAACCCATCATGCCGACTTCGGCGGCTTCGCCGGTGATGTCCGCCTTGCCCAGGCCGAAGCGGTAGGGCAGGTCGTCGGCCCTGGCAGACATGGAGAGCGCCAGCAGGACGCAGGACAGCAAGAGCGCGGTGAATGCGGAACGTGACATGGCGACCCTCTTCTTGTTTTCCGCCGCTGGGCGGGCTGGGGACGGTGGTCATCGAAAGCGGGCCGGAGCCTGCTTCGCCTGGTTGCCACTGTAGTGCCAGGGTGGTGGAGTCGAGGGGGGCGTAGCGGACAGGAAGGGGGTGAGCGCCGGCCATCCTGCATGGACGGCAAGGCAGGCGGGTAAAAAAAGGCCGCCTGCGTGGGGAGGCACCGGCGGCCAGTCGGTTCGGCAGCGTCGAGCCGGTCTGCAAGGGCTGGCGCAGGTCTCGGCTGCGGCCTGCGCCGACGCTCCCGAGGGCATTCGTAGTGTGCCCGACGCCGGCTGTCAGGGCGCTGACGCCCGCCTGACAATGCCGACAGCGGACACCGGGCGCATGCTTATTTCACCAGCGCCTTCTCGCCTTCCTCGCGGACCCAGAACAGGGTGGCGCCGGCGACGGCGGCGGGCATCATGACCAGGTTGACCAGCGGGATCAGCAGCGCCAGGTAGGTCACCCCGCCGAAACCCATGCACGCCCAGCGCTTGCTGCGCAGCCAGGCGAGCATCTCGTTCCAGCCGAGCTTGTGGTTGTCCGCCGGATAGTCGATGTACTGCACCGCCATCATCCAGATGCCGAAGAGGATCCACAGCGGCGTGGCGATCAGGTTGACCCCGGGCACGAAGCTCAGCACCAGCAGCACCAGCGCGCGCGGCAGGAAGTAGGCGAGCTTGCGCATCTCGCGACCCATGGTGCGCGGGATCATCGCCAGCAGTTCGGCCCAGCTGAACGGCGGGAAGTCGTCGCGGCCGCGAACCACCACCTCGACCTTTTCCGAGAGGAAGCCGTTGAACGGCGCGGAGATGATGTTGGCGACCATGGTGAAGGTGAAGAACACGATCACCAGCACCAGCAGGACGAACAACGGCCAGACGATGTACTGCAGGAAGCTCAGCCAGTCGGGCAGGCTGGGCATCAGCAGGTCGACCCAGTGGCTGAACTGCTGCATCGCGAAGCCGATCAGCAGGGCGAACACCAGCAGGTTGAGGGTCAGGGGGATCAGCACGAACAGGCGCAGGCCGGGACGCATGATCAGCTTCAGGCCTTCGCCGAGGTATTGCGGGCCGCTCAGGGCTGGCATAGGGAATGGTTCTCCGATGGGATGCGGGCTGAAACCTTAGCAGACTGGCGAAAGCCCGCGACAGAGCCTGTTTGACCGCGCATTTCAGGCTGGCGCCTGGTACAGGCAATAGTGGTTGCGCTGGCGCTTGGCCTCGTACATGGCGCTGTCGGCGGCACGGACCAGTCCTTCGGCATCGCCGGCATGCCGCGGGTAGAGAGCGATGCCAATGCTCGGGGTGACGAAGTCGATGCGTTCGCCATTCAGCGCGATCGGTTGGACCAGCGCCGCCAGCAGGCGTTCTGCGAGGCGCTGCGGATTGTTTTCCTGGCTGTCCTCGAGGAGCACGGCGAATTCGTCGCCGCCCAGGCGGTAGGCCTTGTCCGGCTGCCGCAGGGTGCTGCGTACCCGTTCGGCGACGGTCCTGAGGAGGGCATCGCCGATGTCGTGGCCGAAGCGGTCGTTGACCTCCTTGAAGCGGTCCAGGTCCAGGTACAGCAGCGCCAGTTCGCTTCCGCCGGAGCCGGCGCGAAGCAACGCCTGGCCGAGCTGTTCGTCGAAGGCCTTGCGGTTGCCCAGGCCGGTCAGCGGGTCGCGGTAGGCCATTTCCAGCAATTGCTGCTGGTAGGCGATCTGGTCGCTGACGTCGCGGACGATGCCGCGGTAGCCCCGTAGTTCGCCCTGCAGGTCGTGGATCAGCGAAACCGTGGCCTCGAAGTAGCCGAGGCTGCCGTCGGCGCGCTGCAGGGGGATGGCGAAGGTCTTGCCTGCGCCGCTCTGCATGGCGCGCTGGAAGGGTTGGCGGGCACGCGCCAGGTCGTCTTCGCCGAGCAGTTCGTAGTAGGGATGGCCGATCAGCGTTTCGCGCGTCTGGCCGAGCAGTTGGCAGAGCGCGGGGTTGACGGTGAGGATCACGCCGTCGACGTCCATTTCGAAGTAGCCGTCGCGCATCGACTGGAGGATCGCCCGGTCGCGCGCCTCGCTGTGTTCCAGGCGCTCGAGCATCTGGTTCATCTCGCCCGCCAGTTGTCCCAGCTCGTCGTTGCCGAAGTCGCTCAGGCGTATCGAGTGGGCGTTGCGTCCGACTTCGGCGACCTCCCGGTTGAGCCGTTGGACCCGGCGCAGGACCCACAGCTCCAGGGCCAGGTAGCCGACCAGGAAAGCGCCCAGCGCGACCAGCAGGGAGGCGCCGAGGAAGAAGTTGATGGCCTTCTCGCCCTGGATGTAGAGCAGGCGTTTCTTGGTGATGTCGAAGCGCAGCTGCGGCTCGCCGCTGGAACTCAGGTACTGCACCGAGACCTGCTGGACATGTTCGCCGATGAACCGCCGTGGGCTGAGCAGGGCCTGGTTGTGGGTACTGCCGCTGCGGCTGCGCATCGGCTTCCAGGTGGAGTCGGTGGCGATGTTGGGCATCGGTTGCAGGTCGGCCTGCATCTGTTCGCGGAGGTTGGCCAGGCGTTCCCGGTCGAGGAAGTAGCCGGCGAGGATCGCGCCCTTCGCCGGCGCGCTACCCTGGTTGTTGCTGATAGGCACGCTGACCAGCAGGGTCGGCAGGTTGTCGACCAGCAGCAGCTCGCTCAGGCTGTGGTCGGTGCGTCCGCGAAAGTCCAGCGCGCCGAGGCGGATGGCGCGTTGCTGCAGTGCCTCGAGCAGGGCCTGGTCGCTCGCCGAGGGGGCGCCGAAGAGCACGCGCTGGTCGGGCGCGGGCGGGGACCACTGCTTCAGTTGCAGGTGACCCCGGTCGTCGAGGAACAGGACGAAGTCGAATCCCAGGTCGTCGAGCATCTCGTGGTCGAGGTTTTCCTGTTCGAAGGTCTCGTTGGGGCGCTGGATGAAGTCGTAGCTGGCATCCCACCAGGCGTAGGTGCGAACGATGTCCAGGTGGCGCTTCAACTCGAAGTCCAGCCGGTTGTGCAGGACGGTGGCGCCCTCTTGCAGGCGTTGCTGGTCCTCTCGGTCGAAACGGCTCAGCAGGATGCTTTCCGACAAGAGCCAGATACCGCCGAGACTGGCGGCCAGCAACGGCAGGAACAGCCAGAGCAGGCGTGTGCGTAGGGGCATGCGGTGAGGACGGGTAATGGGCGACAGCATGAGTCTAGCCGCAGGTTGAGAGCATAGGCTGACTCTATCGTGCGAATTGAAATTCGACATTTCAATGCATCGTCGTGGCTGGGTAACCTGCGCTGCATATTCTTTCGGGAGCCTGGCGTCGCCGGGCGCAACCCAACCTTCTAGGAGCCTCGCGATGAGCGTACTGGTCAACAAGCAAGCCCCCGATTTCACTGCCGCCGCGGTCCTCGGCGACGGTTCCATCGTCGATGCCTTCCAGCTTTCCAGCCTGCGCGGCAAGTACGTCGTACTGTTCTTCTGGCCGCTCGACTTCACTTTCGTCTGCCCCTCGGAAATCATCGCCCACAACAACCGCATGGATAAGTTCCGCGAGCTGGGCGTCGAGGTGGTCGGTGTCTCCATCGACTCGCAGTTCACCCATCACGCCTGGCGCAGCACGCCGGTGGAGAAGGGCGGCATCGGTGCGGTCGAGTTCACCATGGTCGCCGACGTCAAGCACGAGATCACCCGCGCCTACGGCATCGAGCACGAGGACGGCGTGGCCTTGCGTGCTTCGTTCCTGATCGACCGCGCCGGGGTGGTCCAGCACCAAGTGGTGAACAACCTGCCGCTGGGGCGCGAGGTGGACGAGATGGTGCGCCTGGTCGAGGCCCTACAGTTCACCGAGGAACACGGCGAGGTCTGCCCGGCCGGCTGGCGCAAGGGCCAGAAAGGCATGAAGGCGAGCGCCGAGGGCGTGGCCTCGTACCTGGCCGAGAACGCCGAGGCACTGTGATCCCGATGCCGGGCGCGAAGTGTGCCCGGCCGACCTTTTCCCGGGGCGACCGCTCCTTCCAAGCCTTCCCCATGTGCTTTGGTGGCCCCGTTTTTATTCGCGCCGACGCTGATGTCGGCAGGAGTCCGACGAGATGCCCGATACCCTCCGCCACGCCCGAGTGATCATCCTCGGTTCCGGTCCCGCCGGTTACAGCGCGGCTGTCTACGCCGCGCGCGCCAACCTCAAGCCGCTGCTGATCACCGGCATGCAGGCCGGCGGCCAGTTGACCACCACCACCGAGGTCGACAACTGGCCGGGCGATCCCCACGGCCTGACCGGCCCGGCACTGATGCAGCGGATGCAGGAGCACGCTGAGCGCTTCGAGACCGAGATCGTCTTCGACCACATTCATGCCGTGGACCTGGCCGGCAAGCCGTTCACCCTGCGCGGCGACAATGGCACCTACACCTGCGACGCACTGATCGTCGCCACCGGTGCCAGCGCGCGCTACCTGGGGTTGCCGTCGGAGCAGGCGTTCATGGGCAAGGGCGTGTCGGCCTGCGCCACCTGCGACGGTTTCTTCTACCGCAACCGCGAAGTGGCGGTGATCGGCGGCGGCAATACCGCTGTCGAAGAGGCCCTGTACCTGGCCAACATCGCCAGCCGGGTGACCCTGGTGCATCGTCGCGAAACCTTCCGCGCCGAGAAGATTCTCCAGGACAAGCTGCAGGCGCGGGTCGCCGAAGGCAAGATAGTGCTCAAGCTCAACGCCGAGGTCGATGAGGTGCTTGGCGACACGATGGGCGTCACCGGCGTGCGCCTGAAGACCCGCGATGGTGGCAGCGAGGAGATCGCCGTGGATGGCATGTTCGTCGCCATCGGCCATACTCCCAATACCTCGCTGTTCGAAGGGCAACTGGCCCTGAAGGACGGCTACCTGGTGGTCAACGGCGGGCGCGAAGGCAACGCCACCGCGACCAACGTACCGGGTGTGTTCGCCGCCGGCGACGTGGCCGACCACGTCTACCGCCAGGCGATCACCTCGGCCGGCGCCGGCTGCATGGCCGCGCTGGATGTGGAGCGCTATCTCGATTCGCTCTGATGAGAAGACAGCCCTGAGTGCTGCGTGCAAGGAAGGCCCCGCTTCGGCGGGGCTTTTCTTTGTCCGTTCGGAAGGCCGCGGGCAGTGGGTCGTCCGGTTACGCATACGCCGACGGCGTACATCGGGGCCGAGCGGCGTGCCGGCAGAACACGACTTAAGGACGGCGGACTGCGAATAGAGCAATTGCTCTAGCCGGCCTAGAATCCAGACGCTTCATCCTTCCCACGACAACACAATAGAAGGAGCGTCATCCATGTTTCTCAGCCCTAGCGCGATCTGCCTGCTCGGCCTGATCGCCTGGACCCTGTTGCTGGTCTTCCTGCTGGTCAGCCAGCGCGGCCTGCTGGTACTCGGCGGGCGGATGGCGGTGAACGCCTTCGCCGCCGATGGCAGCAACACGCCTGGCGGTTTCGGCCAGCGGCTGGTGCGAGTCCATGCCAACTGCGTGGAGAACCTGCCGCTGCTGGCCGGCGCGCTGCTCTACGCGATCGCCAGCGGGCAGAGCAGCCTGACCGACCCGTTGGCGCCACTGGTGCTCGGCGCCCGGCTGTTCCAGTCGCTGATGCACCTGGTCAGCACCTCCGCGCTGTTCGTCTGGCTGCGTTTTGCCGGCTTCTTCGTGCAGTTGCTGGTGCTCGCCTGGTGGCTGCTGCTCCTCGCGGGGCTGGCCTAGCGGCGCCGGCTCAGTCGCCGGCGGCCAGTTGCTCGGCGAATACCTCGCGGTCGACGTTCGCTCCGCTGAGGATCAGGCCTACCTTCAGCCCCTTCAGGCGCTCGCGCTCCTGCCAGGCGGCGGCCAGCGCCGCCACCCCGGCGCCCTCGGCGACGTTGTGGGTGCTGGTGAAGCACAGGCGCATGGCCGCGCCGATCTCCCTGTCGCTGACCCGCACCAGGCGATCGGCGCCGGCCAGGATCATTTCCAGCGCGCTCGGGTCCGGCGTACTGCACGCCATGCCGTCGGCCAGGCGGGTGTCGACCGGGTGGCTGATCGCCGTGCCGGCCTCGAACGACAGGGCGTAGGCCGGCGCATGGGCGGACACCACGCCGACGATGCGGGTCTTCAGGCCCAGCGCGTCGCGCGCGGCGATCAGGCCGCAGATGCCCGAACCCATACCGATCGGCACGTAGACTTCGTCAAGGTCGGCCAGCGCGGCGAACAACTCCAGGCTGTAGCTGGCGACCCCGGCCACCAGCCAGGGATGGAACGCCGGAATCAGGTGCAGGCCTTCGCGCCGGGCGCGCTCGGCGGCGTATTCGCGGGAGGCCTGGAAGTCCTCGCCGTGCTCGATCAGCTCCGCGCCAAGGCTGCGCATCGCCGCGTTCTTCTCGCGGCTGTTGCCGTGCGGGACGACGATGATCGGCTGGATGCCGTAGCGGCTCGCCGAGAAGGCCACCGACTGGCCGTGGTTGCCGCGGGTCGCGCTGATCACGGCGGCCGGCCGCTCGCCCTGGTGCGCCAGGTGGTGGAAATACACCAGGCCGCCGCGCAGTTTGAAGGCCCCCACCGGCAGGTGGTTCTCGTGCTTCATCCACACTTCGCAACCCAGTGCCTCGCATAGCAGCGGCCAGCGTATCTGCGGCGTCGGCGGCAGGCTCTGGTGGACGATGGCGGCGGCCTGTTGGAGGGCGGCGAGAGAAAAAGGCATGCGTGGTTTCCCCGTGCTGGTGGTCGGACCAGCCTAGGGAGCGCACGGCAGATTGAACAGGCACACGTAGCCAGGGTTTCGCCGGGGGACTGTACCGTTGCGCGGATTCGCCGTCTCGCGGCGGGTGCCTGGCGGCGAAAACGACTGCCGCCCGGAGCGGGCGGCAGTCGAGGGCGTTACAGCAGGGTCCAGGCGTCCTGCCAGGCCATGCCCTTGCCCGGGGCGTAGTAGAGGTCCCAGCCCTTGCACCAGCCGGAGTTCGGGTAGGGCTTGCACTGGTAGCGCTTGCCATCGGCACCGCGCACTACGGTCCCGGCGTCGTATTGCTGCAGGCCTTGCGGATAGTCGAAGTCGACCTTGCCGTCGCCGCCCGGTTGCTCGCCGCCGCCCTCGACCGGCAGTTCGATGTCGACCTGGAAGCGGTAGCCGGCCTGGCGCACGTAGACCTGGTTGTCCTGCGAGCTGGCCACCGGGCTGACCGCCCCGTAGGCATCCAGTACGCCGACGTTGACCAGGGTGGAGTCCTGGTTGACCTTCTGCGCCAGCGCCAGCGGCCATTGCTTGGCACCGTTGGTGCCCTGGGCCAGGGTCAGGCTGTGACGCTGGGCGTCGCGGCCCTGGGCATCGAACAGACGCAGGGTGACGGTAGCACCGGCTGGCAGGTCCTGCTGCGCGCGCAGGTTGCCCAGCGCTTGCCAGGGGTTGGCGACGGCGCCGCTGAAGCTCACGTCGATGCAGGCGTAGAAGGCTTCCGGGCTGTCCGAGCGCTGCCAGACGTTATAGATCACATGCTTGCCGGTCTTGCCCTGGGGCAGCGGGCAGTTCATCCGGTAGGTGCCGTTCTCCAGCTTGACGCTGGTGATCGAGCAGAACGGCGCGGGTTCCAGGTCGCTCCAGGCCAGCGGCTTCTCGGGGTTGTAGCCGTCCTTGGTGATGTAGAAGTCGAAGTAGCGGGTCGCGTGCGGCGCGCTGGCCTTGTAGACGAACTGGAAGTTGCCGCTGGCGTCCGGCGCGATGGCAGTGCTGGGCCAGTCGCTGCGAGCCAGGTTCAGGCCCTTGAACAGTGCCTTGCCGGCGCCGCAGAGCTGGCCGTCGGGGACCACCGCCTGGTGGTTGCCGTTGGCGTTGCCCTGGTTGACGCCATTCCAGTCGTACAGCGCCTGGGTGCCGCCGGCGGCGACGGCGGCCTTGCAGGCGGCCGACTTGGGATTCTCCGGACCTTCGAGGAAGCAGCCGTAGACCCGACTGGGCGGCGTTTCCATCGAGCCGTGGGCATGGGCTGCCTGGGGCAGGAACAGGGCGAGGGTGAGTGGCAGGAGTGCCAGGGTGGCTGAGTAGTGTTTCATGACAAGTCCTTTTTTCCAGAACCGGATTCATTTCGAAGCGGGCTGATCCTAGCCCTCGGTGCCGGTTTGAGGTCCCTACCAAATGTGACGGGCCGGTCAGATTCGCTACCCATTCCTGATGGATGTCGCGGAATGCAAAGCGGTCGGCACCCGCACTGTGAGCCGGTAGAGGCAGGCAAAGGGCCGCCATGGGGGCGGGGAAGGGAAGCCGGCGGGAAGGTGGCGGACCTGTCAGAACGATCAGTGTCCGCGCCCGGCCGCAGCCGGGCGGGAAGGGAACTAGACCTGGCTGCCGAGCTGTTCGGCGCGACGCAGCCAGCCCTGGCGCTGTTCCTCGCTGGAACTGCGCATCGGCGCGAACTCTTCCAGGCGGCGGGTGGCGATGCCACAGGCGCCGAGCACGCTGCGCACCATCTGCCGGTGCGCCGGCGGGCCCTTGAGGAAGCGCAGCCGCGACAGCGGCTGGTCGTGGCAGACCAGCAGGTCGGCGCTGCGCCCGCCCAGCAGTTGCTCCCAGTCCTTGTCCTGGGTGCCGCGGTAGCGGAAGGCGAAGCCCGGCTGCAGGGCGCGGTCGAAGAAGCCCTGCAGCAGCGCCGGCAGGCCGCCCCACCAGACCGGGTAGACGAACACCAGGTGCTCGGCCCAGTGGATCTGCCGCTGCGCTTCCAGCAGGTCGGGTTCGAGCACCTGGCTCTGTTCGTAGCCTTCGTGGAGGATCGGGTCGAAGGCCAGCTCGCCCAGCTTCAGTTCGCGCACCACGTGATCCTTGCTGCGCGCGCCCTGGGCGTAGCATTCGGCGAGCAGGTGGCAGAAGCTCTTGCGCTTGGGCGAGCCGACGATCAGCAGGATGCGCTTGCCGTCGCCTTCCAGTGGGGTGGCGCCGGTCTTGGCGGTTTCAACCATGGTGGCCGGCCTCCAGCATCTGCTCCGGCCGTACCCATTCGTCGAACTGCGCTTCGTCCAGGTAGCCCAGCTGCAGCGCCGCGGCGCGCAGGGTGGTGCCTTCGGCGTAGGCCTTCTTGGCGATTTCGGCGGCCTTGTCGTAGCCGATGTGCGGGTTCAGTGCGGTGACCAGCATCAGGCCGCGCTCCAGCAGGTCGGCCATGCGCTGGGCGTCCGGCTCCAGGCCGGCGACGCAATGCTTGTTGAAGTTGCGGCAGCCGTCGGCGAGCAGGCGGATGGACTCCAGCAGGTTGTAGACGATCACCGGCTTGAACACGTTGAGTTGCAGATGGCCCTGGCTGGCGGCGAAGGAAATCGTGCTGTCGTTGCCCATGACCTGGCAGGCCAGCATCGACAGCGCCTCGCACTGGGTCGGGTTGACCTTGCCGGGCATGATCGAGCTGCCCGGCTCGTTGGCCGGCAGCTTCACCTCGGCGAAGCCGGCGCGTGGGCCTGAGCCGAGCAGGCGCAGGTCGTTGGCGATCTTCATCAGGGCCACCGCCAGGCTCTTCAGGGCGCCGGAGAGGATGACCAGCGGCTCGTGGCCGGCCAGGGCGGCGAACTTGTTCGGCGCGGCGACGAAGGGCAGGCCCGATTCGGCGGCGATTTCCGCGGCGATGGCGTCGGCGAAGCCCTTCGGCGCGTTGAGCCCGGTGCCCACCGCGGTGCCGCCCTGGGCCAACTGGTAGACCGCCGGCAGCGCCGCGCGGATGGCGCGCTCGGCATAGTCGAGCTGGGCGACGAAGGCCGAGAGCTCCTGGCCGAAGGTGATCGGCGTGGCGTCCATCAGGTGGGTGCGCCCGGTCTTGACCAGGCTGGCGTGCCGCGCCGACTGTTCGGCGAGACCGCCGGAAAGCTCGGCGATGGCCGGCAGCAATTGTTCGTGCACGGCCTTGGCGGCGGCGATGTGCATGGCGGTGGGGAAGCTGTCGTTGGAACTCTGCGCGCGGTTGACGTGGTCGTTGGGATGCACCGGCGACTTGCCGCCACGCGGATTGCCGGCCAGTTCGTTGGCGCGGCCAGCGATCACCTCGTTGACGTTCATGTTGGTCTGGGTGCCGCTGCCGGTCTGCCAGACCACCAGCGGGAAGTGTTCGTCGTGGCGGCCTGCGAGGACTTCGTCGGCGGCCTGTTCGATCAGCCGGGCGACTTCCGGCGGCAGTTCGCCGAGGTGGTCGTTGACCCGCGCGGCGGCTTTCTTGATCAGCGCCAGGGCGTGGATCACGGCGAGCGGCATGCGCTGGCCGCCGATGGCGAAGTTCTCCAGCGAACGCTGGGTCTGGGCGCCCCAGTAGGCGTCGTCGGGCACCTCGATGGTGCCCAGGCTATCGGTTTCGGTCCGGCTCATGAGTGTTCTCCAGGGTGCGTATCCGGCAGTTTAGGCCTTCGCTCCCGCCTTGGGTTCCGCTGCCGTCGCTTCCTCGTGGGCATTTTTCGCCGCGCTGCGGGTCGGAAATAGATTGCCCGCCGCCGGCCTCACCAGCGCGCGCGGGTCGAACCGATCCAGCCGAGGGCGCCGTCCACCGGCACGCAGTCGCCGTCGTCGTGGCGCAGGGTGCCGTTGAAACGGCCGAACCACTGGCGGGTATTGGCATAGAACAGGCCGACGCTGGGCCGCGCCTGGTGCAGCTGTTCGGGACGGAAGAGCAGCTCGACGCGACCGCAGGCGCTGTCCAGGCGCCATTCGGCCAGCGGGTCGCGAGGCTCGCGGATGTGCACGTCGTCGAGCACGCGGCTGAGCTTGCCGCCGAACCACAGGGCGTTCTCGCGCAGGTCGCTGGCTTCGGTCCAGCCGGTGCCGAAGTTGCCGGCGATGCCGCCGGGGGCGGCGAAGGCGGCGCGGGTCCAGTAGGTATGCAGCGGCCAGACGCCGCGGCCGAAGTCCAGCGCGGCGAAGCTCTGGCCCGCCTGGCAGTCGTAGCGTCGGCGGCCGAGCTGCAGGCAGCCGCTGATCGGCAGGCCGAGCTGGCGGCTGCAGGCATGGAAGGTGTGTTCGCCCATCGGCACCACCAGGTTCACCGACTCCAGGTGCGACGGTCGTCGCACTTCCAGCGCCAGCTCCAGCGGCAGGCCACCGAGGTCCGGGGCCTGGCCGGTGACGCGCAGGCGCCCGGGCTGTTCGTCGAAGCGCAATTGCAGGCGGGGATGCTCGAAGGCATGGCTGGCCTGCGGCTCGTCGGGCAACTGGCAGCCGAGGCCGAAGAAGCGGATCTGCGTGTGCGCTACCGCCTGGCCGCTGTCCAGGTCGAGGAAATAGGCGGCGCCGTAGGTCAGGTAGTCGAGGTCGGCGATGGTCAGCGAGAGCATCCAGCCGGGGCTGACGATGCACCAGTGGTTCCAGCGCTTGCGCCGGCCGAAGTGGCCGGGGATGTGGCAGAGCACCCGCGGCCGGGCGGACCAGCCGACCGCCCGGGGATCGAGCCGGCCGTGGCCGTCGCAGAGGTTGCGCAGGGGCGGGGGCGATACGGCGAGGGTATCGGCGGCGGTTCCGTTCATCTAACACATCCATGTGACAGGCTGACGCAAGCATGCCGGCTGCGGAAGGAAGGCGGCAAGTACCCACTACAGAACTGATAGTAGACGGCATGGAGCGGGCGGGCGCCGGATAGGATTCTCCCGATATTCGGCGCCGCGCTTGAGCGGATTTCGAACTTAGGCGCAGAATGTCGGGTCCCACGGACACATCTACCCAACCTCAAGGATTTTCCATGACCCGTCTTCGCCTCATCGGCAGCGCCGTGCTGCTCAGCCTCAGCTCCATGGCCATGGCCGATTCCGCCAGCCAGGCCGAGCAATTCCTCAAGCTGGTCCATGCCGACAAGCTGACGGTCCCGGTCTATGCCCAGGTGCAGCAGATGCTGGCCCAGCGCTTCGCCCAGGCCAAGGCGCCGGAGAGCAAGAAGGCGGTTCTCGAGCGTTACCAGGCCAAGGCCAATGCCGAACTGGACCGCGCCATCGGCTGGGACAAGATCAAGCCCGAGCTGATCAAGCTCTACACCACCAACTTCACCGAGTCCGAGCTGAAGGACCTGAATGCCTTCTACCAGTCGCCGCTGGGCAAGAAGGTGCTGGAGAAGATGCCGCGCCTGACCGCCGAATCCGCCCAACTGACCCAGGCCAAGCTGCAAGGCGCCGTCGAGCCGGTGAACAAGCTGATGGCCGACATGGACAAGGAACTCGGCGTCGCCGCGCCGGCCCAGAAGAAAAAGTGAGTCGTGATTCGCGATGAGCATGCGTGACCGTATCCAGACCGCCCTGCAGCCCCTCGATCCGCAACACGTCGAGGTGCTCGACGAGAGCCACATGCACAGCCGCGGGCTGGAGACCCACTTCAAGGTGGTGCTGGTCAGCCCGCAGTTCGCCGGGTTGAACGCGGTGAAGCGGCACCAGAAGGTATATGCCACCCTCGGTGGGTTGATGGGCGAGTTCCACGCCCTGGCGCTGCATACCTTCACCCCTGAGGAGTGGAGCCAGGCCGCGGTGCCGGCCTCGCCGACCTGCCGCGGCGGGAGCAAGCACGACATACCCTGAGACGGCGTCCGTCGCGGCGGGGTGCAGAGCCTGCCCCTGCTGCGCTAGACTACGCACCCAGCGCCGGCCTTCCGCCGGCGTTGTCGTTTCCATGGCGCCAGCGGCTGGCGCTTTTCGTTCCGGTCCGCCCTTTACGCGGGCGACCACCTGGAGGCTATATCCCCATGACATCCATCGTCGTGGCGGCGCTGTACAAGTTCGTGACTCTCGACGATTACGTGGCGCTGCGTGAACCCCTGCTGCAAACCCTGCTCGACAACGGTGTGAAAGGCACCTTGCTGCTGGCCGAGGAAGGCATCAACGGCACCGTCTCCGGTAGCCGCGAAGGCATCGATGCGCTGTTCGCCTGGCTGCGCAGCGATCCCCGGCTGGCCGATATCGAGCACAAGGAATCCTACTGCGACGAACAGCCCTTCTACCGCACCAAGGTCAAGCTGAAGAAGGAAATCGTCACCCTCGGCGTGCCTGGCGTCGATCCGAACAAGCAGGTCGGCCAGTATGTCGAGGCGAAGGACTGGAATGCCCTGATCAGCGATCCGGAAGTCCTGCTGATCGATACCCGCAACGACTACGAGGTGGCGATCGGCACCTTCGAGGGCGCGGTCGATCCGAAGACCAGGTCGTTCCGCGAGTTCCCCGAGTACATCAAGGCCCACTACGACCCGGCGCGGCACAAGAAGGTGGCGATGTTCTGCACCGGCGGCATCCGCTGCGAGAAGGCTTCCAGCTACATGCTCGGCGCCGGTTTCGAGGAGGTCTTCCACCTCAAGGGCGGCATCCTCAAGTACCTCGAAGAGGTGCCGCAGGAACAGAGCCTGTGGCGCGGCGACTGCTTCGTATTCGACAACCGCGTGACCGTGCGCCACGATCTTAGCGAGGGCGAGTACGATCAGTGCCACGCCTGCCGCAACCCGGTTTCGCTGGAGGACCGCCAGTCCGAGCACTACGTGCCCGGCATCAGCTGTCCGCACTGCTGGGACTCGCTGAGCGAGAAGACCCGCGCCGGCGCCCGCGAGCGGCAGAAACAGATCGAACTGGCGCGGCAGCGCAACCAGCCGCACCCGCTCGGTCGCGATCCGCGCCAGTCCACGCTGGAGAACTGAACCTTGGCCAAGGCCCGCCTGCTGTACGTGATGGACCCCATGTGCTCCTGGTGCTGGGGCTTCGCCCCGGTCGCCGAGGCGCTGTCCCGGCAGGCGGCCGCCGACGGCGTCGCTTTCCACCTGGTAGCCGGTGGCCTGCGCGCCGGCCACGGCGCGGCGCTCGACCCGAATACCCGCGGCTACATCCTCGGCCACTGGCAGACCGTGCAGCAGACCACCGGCCAGCCGTTCCGCTTCGACGACGCGTTGCCCGAAGGCTTCGTCTATGACACCGAGCCGGCCTGCCGGGCCCTGGTGGCGGCGCGCAGCCTCGACGAGGAAAGCGCCTGGCCGCTGGTAAGGGCGATCCAGCGGGCGTTCTACGCCGAGGGTCGCGATGTCACCCAGGCGGCGGTGCTCGCCGGCCTGGCGGAAGCGGTGGGGCTTCCGCGCATCGAGTTCGCCGCGGCCTTCGACAGCGGCGAGGCGCGTGACGCCACCGCCGCCGATTTCGCCTGGGTCCAGGATCTCGGCATCGCCGGGTTCCCGACCCTGCTGGCCGAACGCAACGGCCAACTGGCGTTGCTCACCAACGGCTACCAGCCGCTTGCCGAACTTTCACCCTTGCTCGGCCGCTGGCTGGAACGGGGCCGGCATGAGTGAGCGCGGAGACCGCCTGAGCTGGGCGGAGATTCGTCGACTCGCACTGCGCCATAAGAAAGCCCTGTTGTTCGCCAACCTGGTGGCGGTGCTGGCCACCCTCTGCACCGTGCCGATTCCCTTGCTGCTGCCGCTGCTGGTGGACGAAGTGCTGCTCGGCAAGGGTGACGGCGCGCTGCGTTTCATGGACCGCCTGTTGCCCGCCGACTGGCAGGTGGCGTTCGGCTACATCGGCCTGATGCTGGCGGCGACCCTTCTGTTGCGGGGGGCGGCGCTGGTGTTCAACGTGCTCCAGGCGAAGCTGTTCGCGCGGCTGTCCAAGGACATCGTCTACCGCATCCGCCTGCGTCTGATCGAGCGCCTCCGGCATATCGCCCTGGGCGAATACGAAACCCTCGGCGGCGGGTCGATCAGCGCCCACCTGGTCACCGACCTGGATACCCTGGACAAGTTCGTCGGGGAAACCCTCAGCCGCTTCCTGGTCGCCTTGCTGACGCTGCTCGGCACCGCCGCGATCCTGGTCTGGATGCACTGGCAGCTGGCCTTGCTGATCCTGCTGTTCAACCCGCTGGTGATCTGGTCCACGGTGCAGCTGGGCAAGCGCGTCAAGCATCTCAAGAAGCTCGAGAACGACAGCACCGCGCGCTTCACCCAGGCGCTCACCGAGACCCTCGAGGCGATCCAGGAAGTCCGCGCCGGCAATCGCCAGGGCTATTTCCTCGGCCGCCTCGGCCACCGCGCCCAGGAGGTCCGCGACTACGCCGTGGCCTCGCAATGGAAGAGCGACGCCGCCGGGCGCGCCAGCGGCCTGCTGTTCCAGTTCGGCATCGACGTGTTCCGCGCCGCGGCGATGCTCACCGTGCTGCTCTCGGACCTGTCGATCGGCCAGATGCTCGCGGTGTTCAGCTACCTCTGGTTCATGATCGGTCCGGTCGAACAGCTGCTCGGCCTGCAATACGCCTACTACGCCGCTGGCGGCGCGTTGCAGCGGATCAACGAGTTGCTGGCGCGGGCCGACGAGCCGCGCTACCCGCCGCTGCGCGATCCGTTCGCCGGCCGCACGACCGTTGGCATCGAGGTGCGCGGGCTGGATTTCGCCTACGGCGAGGACAAGGTCCTGGAGCAGTTGGACCTGAACATCGGCGCCGGCGAGAAGGTTGCCCTGGTCGGCGCCAGCGGCGGCGGCAAGAGCACGCTGGTGCAACTGCTGCTCGGCCTCTACAGTGCGCAGCGCGGCAGCATCCGCTACGGCGGGGTGCCCCTGGAGGAAATCGGCCTGGACTGCGTGCGCGAACATGTCGCGGTGGTCCTCCAGCATCCGGCGCTGTTCAACGACAGCGTGCGGGCCAACCTGACCATGGGCCGCGAACGCAGTGACCAGGCCTGCTGGCGGGCTTTGGAGATCGCCCAGTTGGCCGACGGCGTGCGGCGCCTGCCGCAGGGGCTGGACACCGTGGTCGGGCGTTCCGGGGTGCGCCTGTCGGGCGGTCAGCGGCAGCGCCTGGCGATCGCCCGGATGATCCTCGCCGAGCCCAAGGTGGTGATCCTCGACGAGGCCACCTCGGCCCTCGACGCCGCTACCGAGTACGCCCTGCACCAGGCGCTCGGGGACTTCCTCGAAGGCCGCACCACATTGATCGTGGCCCATCGGCTGTCGGCGGTGAAGCAGGCCGACCGGGTCCTGGTCTTCGATGGCGGGCATATCGCCGAAGACGGCGATCACCAGCAACTGATCGCCGAAGGCGGCCTCTACGCCCGGCTCTACGGACATCTGCAACAGATGTGAGGCGCCAGGCTGTCGCCTGGCGGTTTTTCTCGTATATTCCATATAAGACATCCGGTTTTTATTGGCTGCGGCAATAAAAAACGCTGTCTGTTCCGCCAGGTGCAGGGCAGGTTCGGCAAACAGCCACTAGACTCCTACTGTTTGCCAGGTGTCCGCCTCCTCCAGCGTCGTGGCTGCCGGCAGGCAAGGCCTCGGGAGTTCTGCGACGGGATCTTGAGCGGCCGACAGGTGATGCAGTCAGGGGTGACGGAGACGGCGCCCGATCGCTTAGCGCCAGTTTGAATGGTAGATGGAATGAGGCAGAACCGGACTCTCGACAAGCCCCGCCTGCTCGGCCTGGTATGGCCCTTCATCGTCGTGGTGCTGCTGCAGGCCATGCTGGCGGGCGGCAGTCTCTACGTCCTCTCCGCGGTGCGCAGCTATGTCGGCGGCGAAAGCCTCTGGTCGAAGGGCCAGAAGGATGCCATCTACTACCTCACCCTCTATGCCGACTCACGCGCCGACGAAGACTTCCGCCGCTACGAGGAGGCCATCGCGATCCCCCTCGGCGACCGCGAGATGCGCCTTGCCCTGGACCAGCCCGACCCGGACATCGAGGCGGCCCGCCAGGGCATCCTCAAGGGCGGCAACCATGCCGACGACGTTACCGCGATCATCTGGCTGTACCGCAACTTCCACGACTTCAGTTACTTCGAGCGCGCCATCGAGCTGTGGCTGGTGGGCGACAAGTACGTCATGGAACTGATCGATGTCGCCGGCAAGATGCGCGCGGGCATCGGCGCCGGGCAGGCCAGCGCCGAGCAGGTGCAACAGTGGAAGACCGAGATCCACGCGATCAACGAGAAGGTCACGCCGGCGGCCAAGGCCTTCAGCGACGCCCTTGGCGAGGGCTCGCGGGCCTTGCTCAGGCTGCTGCTGGTGGCCAACCTGACCACCGCCAGCGTGCTCATCCTCCTGGCGTTCCTGCGGACCCGGCAGCAACTGATGCAGCGCCAGGAAGTGGAGAACGCCCTCGATGCCGAGCGCGAACGGGCCCAGATCACCCTGGCCTCGATCGGCGACGGAGTGATCACCGCCGACACCCAGGGGGGCATTTCCTACCTCAACCCGGCCGCCGAGCAGATGACCAACTGGACGCTGGACAAGGCCCGCGGCCTGCCCCTGGCGTCGCTGTTCCGGATCGTCGACGAAAGCTCGCGGGAGGAGGGCATGCTGCTGATCGAGCAGATCCTCAGCGGCGAGATCGACGGCGGTCGCGAGCATTCCAAGCTGGTTCTGCGTCACGACGGCAGCAGCGTGCCGGTGACCCTGGTGGGCGCGCCGATCCACCGTGGCGCCGAGATCACCGGGGTGGTCCTGGTGCTTCACGACATGACCCGCGAGCGCCAGTACATGGCGCGCCTGTCCTGGCAGGCGACCCACGATGCGTTGACCGGGCTGACCAACCGCCGCGAGTTCGAGTATCGCCTGCAGATAGCGCTGGAACGCCTGGAGCGCAACAGCGGGCGGCACGCCCTGATGTTCCTCGACCTGGACCAGTTCAAGCTGGTCAACGACACCTGCGGCCACGCCGCCGGCGACGAACTGCTGCGCCAGGTCTGTACCCTGCTGCAACAAGGCTTGCGCGAGGGCGACACGCTGGCGCGGCTGGGCGGCGACGAGTTCGGCATCCTGCTGGAGAACTGTCCGGCGGAAAAAGCCGTGGAGATCGCCGACCATCTGCGCAAGACCATCCAGGACCTGCACTTCACCTGGAGCGGGCAGCCGTTCAACTGCACCGTCAGCGTTGGCCTGGTGCACCTGCTGCCGGGTATCTCGACCCTCGAGGAGGCGCTGCGCTCCGCCGATATGGCCTGCTACATGGCCAAGGAAAAGGGCCGCAACCGGGTCCAGGTGTTCCATCAGGACGACGTCGAACTATCGATGCGCTTCGGCGAGATGACCTGGGTCCAGCGCATCCACCTGGCGCTGGAGGAAGACCGCTTCAGTCTCTATGCCCAGCCCATCGTGCCGCTGGGCGAAGGTGCGGAGGAGGGCTTGCACGTCGAACTGCTGCTGCGCCTGCGCGACGAGGGCGGGCGCCTGGTGCCGCCGCTGAGCTTCATACCCGCCGCCGAGCGCTACGGCCTGATGACGCTGATCGATCGCTGGGTGGTGGAGAATGCCTTCCGCACCCTTGTCGAGCGCGCCCAGGACCCTCGCGCCGAGCCGATCGGCACCTGCGCCATCAATCTCTCCGGCGCGACCATCGGCGACGAGTCGTTCCTGCAGTTCCTCACCGAGCTGTTCGCCCGTTACCGCATTCCGCCGCAGACGATCTGCTTCGAGGTCACCGAAACCGTGGCGGTTGCCAACCTGGCCAGCGCCATCCGCTTCATCAACGAGCTCAAGGACACCGGTTGTCGTTTCTCCCTGGACGATTTCTGCGCCGGCATGTCGTCCTTCATCTACCTCAAGCACCTGCCGGTGGATTACCTGAAGATCGATGGCAGCTTCGTCAAGGACATGCTCGAGGATCCCATCGATCGCGCCATGGTCCAGGTGATCAACCATATCGGCCACGTGATGGGCAAACGGACCATCGCGGAGTTCGTCGAGACCGTCGAAGTCATGGAAGCGCTGCGCGAGATCGGCATCGACTATGCCCAGGGCCTGGCCATCGGCGCGCCCCTGCCGTTCAGTCGCCAGCCTCCGGGGGCTGGAGTGGATGCCCAGGGCCTGTGGCCGAGCCTGGGACAGAACCTCCGGTAGGTGACCGCGGGGCGAAGAAAGAGTAGTTTCGCTGCTATGAGGCCGTTGCCGACAAGAAGAGAAGGGAGACGGGTGTGAGCGAGTTCTTTGACCGTACGGGCCCCTTGCAGGAGGCGGGAAGCTATCCGCAGTGGGCGCAGCAACTGATCGTCGACTGCCAGGCGAGCAAGGACCGGGTTTCCGGTCACGAGCTGTACCGGCGCATGCGCGACGCCGAGCTGAGCCCGGCGCTGATGCGCCTGTACCTGATCGGCGGCTGGCCGGTGGTCGAGCAGTTCCCCTTGTACATGTCGCAGAACCTGCTGAAGACCCGTTTCGCCCGCCATCCCGGCGAAGACATGGCGCGCCGCTGGCTGATGCGCAACATTCGGGTCGAACTCAACCACGCCGACTACTGGCTGCACTGGGCCGAGGCCCACGGCGTGAGCCTGGCCGAGATCCAGGCGCAAGACGTGCCGGCCGAACTGCACGCGCTCAGCCACTGGTGCTGGCACACCTGCGCCAGCGACTCACTGGCGGTGGCCATGGCCGCCACCAACTACGCCATCGAAGGCGTCACCGGCGAGTGGTCGGCGCTGGTCTGTTCGAACGGCGTCTACGAAAACGCCTTCCCCAAGGAAGGCCGCAAGCGCGCCATGAAGTGGCTCAAGCTCCACGCCCAGTACGACGATGCCCACCCCTGGGAGGCGCTGGAGATCATCTGCACCCTGGCCGGCACCAATCCCAGCGCCGAGCTGCGCCGGCAACTGCGCGACGCGATCTGCAAGAGCTACGACTACATGTACCTGTTCCTCGAGCGCTGCATGCAGCTGGAGGAGGCGCGCAGCGCCCGCAAGCTCGCGGTCGGCGCGGAGTAGTCTTGCGCGCAGCGGAATCCCGGCGTGTTCCGCCGGGATTCCGCTGGTCCTCAAGGCACCAGGATGATCTTCTCGCAGGTGCCTTCGTTCACCGCCCGGTACTGCTCAACGCCCTGCTCCAGCGGGACTTCCCGCAGACCGTCCGGCAGCGGCAGGCGGCCTTGGTCGAACAGCTTGCCGAAGGCGTCGAGGAAGCCTGCGCAGGCTTCCACGCCATAGAGCAGCGAGTTGATCCCCACCACCGAGCCACCGCGACGGTACAGGTTCAACGCCGGCAGGCGCACATGGCCGTCGGCCGGTGCGGCGATGATCGCCAGGCGACCGAAGGCGGCCAGCGCCGGGACCGCCGCCTCGAGCCAGAAACCGGTCGTATCGAAGATCACCTCGGCCCCGCCGGGGAAGATCCCTTCCACCTGTGCCGCCAGTTCGGCCGGCTCGCCCAGCAGCAGCGCGGCGATGCCCTGCGTTTCCAGCGCCTGGCGTTGCTCCTCGCGCCGCACCGCGCCGATCGCTTCGGCCCCCAGGGCCTTGGCCAGCGCCAGCGCGGCCTTGCCGACCGCGCCGTTGGCGCCGATTACCAGGAGCCGGGTGCCGGCCTTGACCTGGCTGCGTTGCAGGGCGTCCCAGGCGGTGCTGTAGGGCACCCCGCAACTGGCGGCCTGGGCGAAGCTCAGGCTTTCCGGCTTGAGCGCGACGCCGGCGGCCGGCAGGGTCAGGAACTGCGCGTGGCTACCGTCGCGGAAGAATCCCGGCTCCCGCCCGGTGCCCCAGACCGCCTGGCCGAGCAGAGCCTTCGGTCCCTCCACCACCACCCCGGCGAAGTCGCGGCCCGGTACCCGGGGCAGGGTGGTATAGGGGAAGCGGCCGAGGACGTTCTTCACGTCGCTCGGATTCAGCCCGGCGGCGCGGATTTCCACCCGCACCTCATCGGCGGCGGGAAGCGGGTCGGGCATGTCCACCAGCTCGAGGGCGGCGAGGTCGCCGGTACGGTCGAATTGCAGTGCTTTCATCGGGGGCTCCGTGTCGTCGCGGCGATCAGTGCAGCCACTGCTGCAGCAGGTCGCGGCCAAGGGGGAAAAGCTGTTCGCCGAGCTGCATGCCAAGCAGGCCGACCAGGGCGATGGTGGGTGGCGCCGGCGAGCGGAAGTCGAGTACGGCGTAGAGCAGGCCGACCAGCAGGCCGATGCCGAGGGAGATCAGGTAGTTCATGGCGGCTGACAGGGACGGTGAACGATGGTGCCAGTCTAGTTGGCCGAAAAAACATCTATCGGCCAATCGCTATCGAATACCGGTCAAGGCTGGAACGGCTGGTGATGCTCGGCCCTGTACTCGGTGGGAGAGACGCCCAGCTCGCGGCGGAACATGTCGCTGAAGGCGCTCGGCGTATATCCCAGGGCATGGGCGATGCCTGCCACCGGACGGCCATCGATGAGCGCGGCGGAGGCGGTCGCCAGCTGCACCTGCCGCCGCCAGTCGGCGAAGCCCATGCCCAGGCTGCGCTGGAACAGGCGCGAGAGGGTCCGCACGCTGGCCCCGGCGTCTTCGGCCAGGCGCTCCAGGCCGATGTCCAGGGAGGGATTGGCCATCACCGCTTGGCACAGCGCGAGCAGGCGCCTGTCGGAGGCGTCCGGCAGCGGTACGCGGAGGCTGGAACGGCGCGCGCGGCCGAGTTCGAGCACGGCGAGATCGGCCAGCGCCCGATAGTAGTCGGGGTCGCTCTGCCGTTCCTGCTCCACCAGGCTGACGATCAGCTCGCGCAGCAGCGGGCCGACCACCAGCACCAGGGTGCGGTCCTCCAGGCCGCGGGAGAGTTCCGGGCTCAGGTAGATGTTGCGCATCTGCAACTCGGAGGCGACCCGCACCGCATGGCGCAGGCCCGGAGGCAACCAGACCGCCCGTTGCGGCGGGACCGGCAGGGCCTCGTCGGGCGTCTCCAGCCACATCATCCCGGACACCGCATAGAGCACCTGGCCCCAGGCGTGCTCGTGGGCATCGACGCGGTGCCCGGCAGGATAGCTGCGGGCAACGCCGCGCAGGGGCCGGCGGCTGTCGCTCAGGTCGGGTGGGGCGGGTCGTGCCATGGGAATGCCGTCGCGGAGGAAAGACGCAGGTTAACCGCTTGACGCCGATCATGCAGCGCCGGCTTTCAGCGCAGCCGTGACAGCGCTGCTGGCAGCTTTTCGCACCGCACTGTAAAGATAACTTTACGAAGACCGGGCGTTCGCCATGCATGCCGCCGGCGCGTAAGGAATAGTTGCCAGAAACCCTGCGCCAGGCCCTGTGCCGGGGCCCTGCCGACGGCTTGTCCGCCGCGCCGCCACGGGGTGAGATGAAGGCATCTCCCATGTCGTCGGCCGCCTGGACCGGCGGCGGTCCATTCAACAAGAACAACGAGGAGGCCGGATGAACGCCGTGGCCAAGATCGAACAGCACAATCCCATCGGTACCGACGGATTCGAATTCGTCGAGTTCACCGCCCCCGACGCCAAGGGCATCGAGCAGCTGCGCCAGCTGTTCAACATGATGGGCTTCACCGAAACCGCCAAGCATCGTTCCAAGGAAGTCTTCCTGTTCCAGCAGAACGATATCAACATCGTGCTCAACGGCAGCCCGACCGGGCATGTCCATGAATTCGCCCTCAAGCACGGCCCGAGCGCCTGCGCCATGGCCTTCCGGGTGAAGAACGCTTCCCAGGCCGCCGCCTACGCCGAATCCCAGGGCGCCAAGCTGGTGGGCAGCCACGCCAACTTCGGCGAGCTGAACATCCCCTGTCTGGAAGGCATCGGCGGTTCGCTGCTGTATCTTGTCGACCGCTACGGCGACCGCAGCATCTATGACGTCGACTTCGAGTTCATCGAAGGCCGCAGCGCCAACGACAACTCGGTCGGCCTGACCTACATCGACCACCTGACCCACAACGTCAAGCGCGGCCAGATGGACGTCTGGTCCGGTTTCTACGAGCGCATCGCCAACTTCCGCGAGATTCGCTACTTCGACATCGAAGGCAAGCTCACCGGCCTGTTCTCCCGCGCCATGACCGCACCTTGCGGGAAGATCCGCATCCCGATCAACGAGTCGGCCGACGATACCTCGCAGATCGAGGAATTCATCCGCGAATACCATGGCGAAGGCATCCAGCACATCGCCCTGACCACCGACGACATCTATGCCACCGTGCGCAAGCTGCGCGACAACGGCGTGAAGTTCATGTCGACCCCGGACACCTACTACGAGAAGGTCGACACCCGCGTCGCCGGGCATGACGAGCCGCTCGAGCAACTGCGCGAACTGAACCTGCTGATCGACGGCGCCCCGGGCGACGACGGCATCCTGCTGCAGATCTTCACCGACACGGTGATCGGCCCGATCTTCTTCGAGATCATCCAGCGCAAGGGCAACCAGGGCTTCGGCGAGGGCAATTTCAAGGCCCTGTTCGAGTCCATCGAGGAAGACCAGATTCGCCGCGGCGTGATCTGATCCCGCTGCCGCCAGCCTCTTCCGGGGCTGGCGGTTTTCCTTGCGCTCCGCGTTTCCGTTCCAGCGGCGCCGATCGCGCCAGCCTTGCCCGCACCGCCGAGCCACGAGCCTGGCGGCCCATTCACGTCACGTACAACAACAAACAGGTGACGCATGATCCGTGAGTCCTCCCTCCGCCCAGCCGACCGCCCGCCGCCACGCGCCCCGCATGGCGCCCGCCGTGCGCCTGCCGCCTGAGCCGCACGGCCCCGTTTCGCCTCCGACAACAATAAATTTCCACTTGCGTGAGATAATTCAATGGACGGCCAACATCCGCATTCGGGCGAGCTCAAGCGCGGCCTGAAGAATCGTCACATCCAGTTGATCGCCCTCGGCGGCGCCATCGGCACCGGCCTGTTCCTCGGCTCGGCCGGGGTGCTCAAGTCGGCGGGCCCGTCGATGATCCTCGGCTACGCCATCGCCGGCTTCATCGCTTTCATGATCATGCGCCAGCTCGGCGAGATGATCGTCGAGGAGCCGGTCGCCGGCTCCTTCAGCCACTTCGCGCACAAGTACTGGGGCGGCTTCGCCGGCTTCCTCTCCGGCTGGAACTGCTGGGTGCTGTACATCCTGGTCGGGATGTCGGAACTGACCGCGGTCGGCAAGTACATCCACTACTGGTGGCCGGAGGTGCCGACCTGGGCCACGGCGGCGTTGTTCTTCGTCGTCGTCAACGCGATCAACCTGGCCAACGTCAAGGCCTTCGGCGAAGCCGAGTTCTGGTTCGCGATCATCAAGGTGGTGGCGATCATCGGCATGATCCTGCTCGGCTGCTACCTGCTGTTCAGCGGCAGCGGCGGTCCGCAGGCTTCGGTGAGCAACCTCTGGGCACACGGCGGTTTCTTCCCCAACGGAGTGAGCGGACTGGTGATGGCCATGGCGATCATCATGTTCTCCTTCGGTGGCCTGGAAATGCTCGGCTTCACCGCGGCCGAGGCGGACAAGCCGAGGACGGTGATCCCGAAGGCGATCAACCAGGTGATCTATCGCATCCTGATCTTCTACATCGGCGCCCTGATCGTGCTGCTCTCGCTGACGCCCTGGGACAGCCTGCTGCAGACCCTCAACGCTTCCGGCGATGCCTACAGCGGCAGCCCGTTCGTGCAGATCTTCTCGATGATCGGCAGCGGCACCGCCGCGCACCTGCTGAACTTCGTGGTGCTCACCGCCGCACTGTCGGTGTACAACAGCGGCACCTATTGCAACGGCCGCATGCTTCTCGGCCTGGCCGAGCAGGGCGATGCCCCGCGCGCGCTGGCCAGGGTCGACAAGCGCGGCGTACCGGTACGCGCCCTGGTGGTATCGGCGCTGGTGACCTTCCTCGCGGTGGTGGTGAACTATGTGATCCCGCACCAGGCGCTGGAGCTGCTGATGTCGCTGGTGGTGGCGGCGCTGGTGATCAACTGGGCGATGATCAGCATGGCGCACCTGAAGTTCCGCGCGCAGATGGACCGCCAGGGCACCCGTACGCACTTCCGCGCGTTCTGGTATCCGTACGGCAACTACCTGTGCATGGCCTTCGTGGTGTTCATCCTCGGCGTCATGTTGCTGATCCCCGGCATCCAGGTCTCGGTCTATGCCATCCCGGTCTGGCTGCTGGTGATGTGGGCCTGCTATCGACTCAAGGGAGCCCCGCGGCCGATGCCGGGCCTGCGGGTGAAGCCGGTCACCGAGTGATCGATGGGGCGCCGGCGCGCAGAGGAGAGGGGAGCGCTCCTTTGCGTGTCCCGGCGGCCCACAAGACTTTTTCTAGGGGCGCCTGTCGTTGACGCGGCAGGTGCCGAATTCCTACAGTGGCAGCGCCATTTTTTCTCGTTAGAGGGATTTCCATGAAAAAAGCGCTCTGGCTGCTTCTGGCTGCCGTTCCCGTGGTCCTGGTCGCCTGCGGCGGCAGCGACGACGACAAGCAGACCGCCCAGGTCGATTACCTGGCCCTGCCGGGGGATGCCAAGCTGGATACCCGCAGCGTCGACTACAAGTGCGAGAACGGTCGCAAGTTCACCGTGCAGTACCTGAACAAGGGCGACAACAGCCTCGCCGTGGTGCCGGTCAGCGACAACTCGACGCTGGTCTTCAGCAATGTGATTTCCGCCTCCGGCGCCAAGTACGCCGCCGGCCAGTACATCTGGTGGACCAAGGGCGAGGAAGCCACCCTCTACGGCGACTGGAAGGGCGGCGAGCCCACCGACGGGGTCGCCTGCAAGGAGCGTTGAGTTCGACCTGGCGCCTTAGCCGAAATGAAGGAACCCGGCCGCGGCCGGGTTTCTTTTGGCCTGCTTCTCCGCTCGGCAAAGGGGTTATGCTGGCAGCCCGTTGGTCCACCGTGCCGCCCCATGCTGATCATCTCCAATGCCGTCCACCTGCCCGACCATGAGATCGAGCTGAATGCCATTCGCGCCCAGGGCGCCGGCGGGCAGAACGTCAACAAGGTCTCCAGCGCGGTGCACCTGCGCTTCGACATCCAGGCCTCGTCGTTGCCGCCGTTCTACAAGGAGCGTCTGCTGGCACTGAACGACCAGCGCATCAGCGGCGACGGCGTGGTGGTGATCAAGGCCCAGCAGTACCGGACCCAGGAGCAGAACCGCGAGGATGCCCTGGAGCGCCTGGCGGAGTTGATCCGCAGCGTGGCCAAGGTGCAGAAGGCGCGCCGCCCGACCAAGCCTACGCGCGGCTCGCAGAAGCGCCGGCTGGACGGCAAGGCCAAGCGCGGCGCGGTGAAGGCCGGGCGCGGCAAGGTGGATTTCTGAGCCGGCCGGTCTTCGCGACGGATCAGCGTACGGCCTGGGCCACCGGCTGGCCGAGGCCGCGCTCGCGGTCGCGTTGCAGGCGATAGGCCTTGGCCGCGGCCGGGATCGCAGTGACCTGGCCGGTTTCCAGCCAGCGTCGCAGGCGCGTGGCGTCGGCGAAGTGGGTGTACTTGCCGAAGGCGTCCAGCACCACCAGATTGACCGGATTGCGGTTGATCGTGGTGCGCATCACCAGGCAGTGGCCTGCTTCGTTGGTGAAGCCGGTCTTGGTCAACTGGATGTTCCAGGTCTTGTTGTTGATCAGGTGGTTGGTGTTGCGGAAGCCCAGGGTGTAGTTGGGGTGGCGGAAGGCCACGGTCTTCTCCGGAGTGGTGCTCCACTGACTGAGCAGCGGATATTGCCGGCTGGCCACCAGCAGGCGGGTGAGGTCGCGAGCGGTGGAGACGTTGTGCAGCGACAGCCCGGTCGGCTCGACGTAGCGGGTGTTCTTCATTCCCAGGGCGTGAGCCTTGGCGTTCATCGCCTTGACGAAGGCGTTCTTGCCGCCCGGATAGTTCTGCGCGAGGCTGGCGGCGGCGCGGTTCTCCGAGGACATCAGGGCGAGCAGGAGCATGTCCCGGCGGCTGATCTGGCTGCCGACCCGCACCCGGGAAAACACCCCGCGCATTTCGCTGGTCTCGCTGATGGCGATCGGCAGTACCTCGTCCAGCGGCAGTTTCGAGTCGAGCACGACCATGGCGGTCATCAGCTTGGTGATCGAGGCGATCGGCACCACCAGGTCGGGGTTGCGCGAGTAGAGCACCTTGCCGGTGTTCTGGTCGGTAACCAGCGCGCTGCCCGACGCCAGCTCCTGTTGCAGCGGCAGCCCGGCCTTGGGCGGCGGGGAGGCGGATACCGCGGTGGCAACGCTGAGGGACAGGAACAGGGTGACCAGTGACAGGAGACGGTTTCTCACGTGCGTTGCTCACTAAGACGAGAAAGTGGGGGCCGTGGGGCGCAGTGTGAACTGGTGCCCATAATTGAGCATTTTATGCTCTTTTGTAGGAAAAGCACGTAGGGCTTTGAAAGTGCTGACTTATGGTTGGCCCGGTTCGGAGAGGTTCGGCGGATAACGCCTGTGGCGGTATTCGCCCTACGCCCACAAGGTCGTGGTGCGGTAGGGCGAATAACCGCAACGCGGTTATCCGCCGCCTCGGCGGGAGTGCGCGGCATTCGCTGGGGCGAAAAAAAGCCGGCCATCACAGCCGGCTCAGGGTAACCGTGAGGGTTCAGTCCGCGCAGACCTGGGCGATGGCTTGCGCCAGGCGGTCGAGGCGGCGCGCGTCGAGACCGGCGACGTTGGCCCGGCCGCTGGAGACCAGGTAAACGGCGTGCTCGTCGCGCAGCCGAGCGACCTGCTGCGGGCTCAGTCCGGTATAGGAAAACATCCCGCGTTGCGCGCCGACATGGGCGAAGCGCTCGGCCAGGCCGTGCGGCGCCAGGGCTTCGACCAGGCCGATGCGCAGGCTGGCGATGCGCGAGCGCATGCCTTCGACCTCTTCCTGCCAGAGTCCCTTCAACTCGCTGTCGCCGAGGATCGCCGCGACCACCTCGGCGCCATGCGCCGGCGGGGTCGACCAGAGGTTGCGGGCGAGGAAGGCCAGTTGGCTACGCAGGTCGGTGAGCTTCTCGGCGTTCTGCGCGCAGACGATCAGTGCACCGACGCGGTCGCGGTACAGGCCGAAGTTCTTCGAGCAGGAACTGGTGACCAGCACCTCCGGCAGTTCGCCGGCGAACAGGCGTACCGCCCAGGCGTCTTCCTCGAGACCGTCGCCGAAGCCCTGGTAGGCGAAGTCGATCAGCGGCAGCAGCTCGCGGCGACGCACCACGTCGAGCACCCTGCGCCAGTCGTCGTGACTCAGGTCGAAACCGGTCGGGTTGTGGCAGCAGGCATGCAGCAGCACCACGTCTCCCTGGGGAATGCGCTCCAGGCCAGCAAGCATCGCCTCGACATCCAGGCGGTTGTCGGCGCTGACGTAGGGGTAGTGGGAAACCTTCAGGCCGGCGGCGGCGAACAGGGTCTCGTGGATCGGCCAGGTCGGGTCGCTCAGCCAGATGCCGCGGCCGGGCAGGCAATGGGCGATGAAGTCGCCGGCCAGGCGCAAGGCGCCGGTGCCGCCGGGCGTCTGGGTGGCGTCGGCGCGTTGCGCCAGCAACAGCGGCGAGGCGGCGCCGAGCGCCAGTTCCGCCAGGCGCGCGGCGAACAGCGCATCGCCGTGGCCGCCGACGTAGCTCTTGGTGGTTTCCTGCTCGACCAGGCGCTGCTCGGCGAGTTTCACCGAGCGCAGGATCGGGGTCAGGCCCTGGGCATCCTTGTAGACACCGACGCCGAGGTCCAGCTTGTCCGCGCGCGGATCGTTGCGGTAGGCGTCGAGCAGGCCCAGGATCGGGTCGCCCGGTACGCGGGCGACCTTGGCGAAATGACTCATTTGCGCCCCTCGGCGGTTTTCGCTACCTCGTCGGTGCGCGCCGCCATGATGAAGTCGTTGCGGTGCAGGCCCTTGATCGAGTGGCTCCACCAGGTCACGGTGACTTTGCCCCACTCGGTCAGCAGGCCCGGATGGTGGCCTTCGGCCTCGGATATCTCGCCGACGGCATTGGTGAAGGCCAGGGCATGCTTGAAGTTCTTGAACAGGTAGACCTTCTCCAGTTGCATGATGCCGTCGCGGACTTCGATGTTCCAATCCGGGATCTGCCGCAGCAGCACGGGCAGTTCTTCGTCGCTGACGTGCGGGGCGTCTGCGCGGCAGGCTTCGCAATGGGCTTGGGTGAGTGCGGTCATGGTGGGAGTCCTTGGTTGTCGCATGTGGGAGCGGCGGACGGGCCGTGCCCGTCCACCATAGTACAAGGCCGCCGCGGGGTCAGCCGCGGCGGCGGCGTTTCTCGTCAGGCCGCCTGCTTGGGCGGGAACAGCGGCGCGTGCAGGCCCAGGCGCATGGCCTCGTGGACCAGCGCCATGATGTCTTCCTGGGCCAGTTGGAACAGGCGCTTGAGGTCGGGCAGGACGAAATAGAGCGGTTGCAGGATGTCGATGCGGTAGGGCGTGCGCATCGCCTCCAGCGGATTGAAGGCCTGGTGCAGCGGCTCGTCGGAGAGGCTGTAGACGGTCTCCTTCGGCGAGGAGAGGATGCCGCCGCCGTAGATGCGCTTGCCCTGGTCGGTCTCGACCAGGCCGAACTCGATGGTCATCCAGTACAGGCGGGCGAGGAACACGCGTTCCTCCTTGCTCGCCTTGAGGCCGAGCTTGCCGTAGGTATGGGTGAACTCGGCGAACCAGGGGTTGGTCAGCAGTGGGCAGTGGCCGAAGATCTCGTGGAAGATGTCCGGCTCCTGCAGGTAGTCCAGTTCTTCCGGGGTGCGGATGAAGGTGGCGACGGGGAATTGCTGGCTGGCCAGCAGTTCGAAGAAGGTCTGGAACGGAATCAGCGCCGGAACCCGCGCCACGCGCCAGCCGGTGGTGGCCTGGAGAACCCTGTTGATCTCGTCGAGCTGGGGGATCCGGTCGTGGGGCAGGCCGAGCTGTTCGATGCCGTCGAGGTATTCCTGACAGGCGCGGCCTTCGATCACCTTCAGTTGCCGGGTGATCAGGGTATTCCAGACCTGGTGCTCGGTTTCCGGATAGTGGATGAAACCGTTGTCGTCGGGCTGGCGGGCCACGTACTGCGTCGTTTTCATACGGACTCCATGAGCGGCTTGTGGCCGCGGGGTCTTTGTTGTTGTCGTTGCCTTATCGATACCGCGTCGGGACGGTCCGTGCAGCCCCGGATAGGGACCGGGCAACGGGGAGGAATCGGCGTTTTCGTAAAGTTTTCCTTACGAATTGGCCTGGGTCGCCTGTTCATTGGGTCAGGCATTGTTGCTGGTGAGTCTAACTGTCACATATTCTTGACGGAAATTTCCGGCCGGGAGTTAAAAAACCGGCCGCGAGCCCATCAGAACGACAACACCGGGCCACGCCATGCGTATCAAAGTGCACTGCCAGAACCGTGTAGGCATCCTCCGCGACATCCTCAACCTGCTGGTCGACTACGGCATCAACGTCAATCGCGGCGAAGTCGGCGGCGACCAGGGCAACGCCATCTACCTGCTCTGTCCGAACATGATCAACCTCCAGTTGCAGTCGTTGCGGCCCAAGCTGGAGGCGGTGCCGGGGGTCTTCGGGGTCAAGCGCGTCGGCCTGATGCCCAGCGAGCGCCGGCACCTGGAACTCAACGCGCTGCTCGCCGCCCTGGACTTCCCGGTGCTCTCGGTGGACATGGGCGGGCAGATCGTCGCCGCCAACCGTGCCGCCGCGCAGTTGCTCGGCGTGCGCGTCGACGAGGTGCCGGGGATTCCGCTGTCGCGCTATGTGGAGGACCTCGACCTGCCCGAACTGGTGCGCGCCAACAAGGCGCGGATCAACGGGCTGCGGGTGAAGGTGAAGGGCGACGTGTTCCTCGCCGACATCGCGCCGCTGCAATCCGAGCACGACGAGAGCGAGGCGCTGGCTGGAGCGGTGCTGACCCTGCATCGCGCGGATCGCGTCGGCGAGCGCATCTACCATGTGCGCAAGCAGGAGCTGCGTGGCTTCGACAGTATCTTCCAGAGTTCGCGGGTAATGGCCGCGGTGGTCCGCGAGGCGCGGCGCATGGCGCCGCTGGACGCGCCGCTGCTGATCGAGGGCGAGACCGGCACCGGCAAGGAGCTGCTGGCGCGCGCCTGCCACCTGGCCAGCCCGCGCGGGCAGTCGCCGTTCATGGCGTTGAACTGCGCCGGCCTGCCGGAATCCATGGCCGAGACCGAGCTGTTCGGCTATGGTCCGGGAGCCTTCGAGGGCGCCCGCCCGGAGGGCAAGCTCGGCCTGCTGGAGCTTACCGCCGGCGGCACGCTGTTCCTCGACGGCGTCGGCGAGATGAGCCCGCGCCTGCAGGCCAAGCTGTTGCGCTTCCTGCAGGACGGCTGTTTCCGCCGGGTCGGCAGCGACGAGGAGGTGTACCTGGACGTGCGGGTGATCTGCGCCACCCAGGTAGACCTGTCCGAACTCTGCGCCAAGGGCGAATTCCGCCAGGACCTCTATCACCGTCTCAATGTGCTCTCGCTGCACATCCCGCCGCTGCGCGAGTGCCTGGATGGCCTGGCGCCGCTCGCCGAGCATTTCCTCGACCAGGCCAGCCGGCAGATCGGCTGCGGCCTGCCGAAGCTTTCCGCGCAGGCGCTGGAACGTCTCGAACGCTACCACTGGCCGGGCAACGTGCGGCAATTGGAAAACGTGCTGTTCCAGGCGGTTTCGCTGTGCGAAGGGGGAACGGTCAAGGCCGAGCACATCCGCCTGCCGGACTACGGCGCGCCGCAGCCGCTGGGGGATTTTTCCCTGGAAGGAGACCTCGACGCCATCGTCGGGCGCTTCGAGAAGGCGGTGCTGGAGCGCCTGTTCCGCGAACATCCGAGCAGCCGCCAGTTGGGCAAGCGCCTCGGCGTTTCGCATACCACGGCGGCGAACAAGCTGCGCCAGCATGGCGTGGGGCAAGGCGAGGGCTGAGCGGCATGCTTGCCGGTTTGTTGCAGGCTGGGAAAGAAACGGTGGAGGCGTCGGCCCTTGTGAAAGGGCGGCAGCACGATGAGGCGTGGGGAAGACGGCCAGGATGTTCGCCGAGGGGCGGGATTGTCGCCGCCGAGTACACAATGATCGCGCCGGATGGGCGAGCTGCCCCTCGTGGCGCGATCCTTCGGAGGTCGACCCGGAGGTCGAGCAGAGTTTAGCCGCCAGTGCAGCCGTTGCCCCAGACCTGATATTCGACGGTATGTTTCTGGCCGTTCGAATCTTCGTAGGTCATGCGTGCGGGAACGATGCCGCAGGCATTGGAAGTGTCGGTTGAAGATATAACGCGAGCCACATCCAGTTGCATGCCATAGGCATATTCTTCAACAGCGTTTTCCTGCTGGCTGGCAGGTTGATCCTGGGCGCCAGCCGCCATCACCAGCGGCGAGCAGGCGAACAGGGCCATCAGGGCGAAAGCCTTCATTACTATTTACCTGAGTAGTTTCTGAGTGGGTACGATCTGCCGTCGGAAGACAGGCGGACAGGTCACCGGGGCAACTCGATAAACAAGGCTGGGTAAGTAAGTCTGCAATCAAGTTGCGGAGTCGAAGTTCAACGGGAGTTAACTTCGGCTGTTAGGTTTATTGTAAGTTGGGATAGGCTGCGACATATAGACTCAGTCAAGACAAGAACCTTGTACGGATCGGTAACAATATCCCTGTGGCCTTCTGCGCCGCGGCTTTGCGACCGGCTCACGGGTTTCTTTCCTGGCCCAGGGGCGATTGCGGGTCGAGCAGGGCGCTGCGAATGAAGTGCAGGTAGCTGAGCACCCGTCGCAGCGGCGAGGTATCGAACTGCGGTGCGCGCGGCTCCGGCGCCGCCCGTACCGCCATGATCGCCTGGTTCACCGCGTGCAGGGCGCGCTGGCGGTTGCTCGGCCCGGGTTGCAGGAACAGCCGGATCAGCGCCCGGCCCATCAGGCGGATCGCCCGGCGCCAGGCGGTGCGTTCGGCGTAGCAGGGCTCCTGGGGCAGGCGTTGCTGTTCGAGGCGCAGCTCGATGATCGCCTGGCCGACCTCCAGCACCAGGAACATCCAGCCCAGCAACCGGCGTTGCACGTCCGGGCGGCCGGCGGAGAAGGTGTAGGCCTGGTTCAGCAGGTCGCGGGTGCCGCTTTCGAAACCGGAGACCAGGCCCTTGCTCTTGCCGCTGATGGCGAACACCACCCGCTCGCGCAGGTCGTGCTCCAGGCGCTTCCACATCCACGGCCGGTTCGGCGGCAGGATCACCATGGCGGCGACCGTGGCGAGGACCATCGACAAGAGTAGTGCCAGGTATTCGTTGAAGAAGGCCAGGGCGTCGTAGCGCGCCATGTTGGCCGGCAGCGAGGCGAAGCAGAACCACACCAGTAGGCCGACGCCGTAGCCGTTCCACTGCGGCCGCCAGAGCAGCAGGGCGCCGACCGCGAAGACCGGCAGCAGGCAGCAGAGCAGCATCGGGAAACCGTCCACGTGGGGTAGCAGGTAGAGCAGCACGAACAGCCCGGTGCAGGCCCCGGCGAGGGTCCCGAGGGTGAGTTGCAGCGACAACCGGCCGGGATTCGGCGAGGTCGAGGAGAGCGCCGAGATCAGTACCGCGGTGAGGGCGAAGGTGCCGCCGTGGGGCCAGGAGGTCTGGATCCAGAACGTGCCGAGCAGGCCGATCATCAGCGCGCTGCGCGCTCCGGCGACCAGCGCGGCGACCGGGTTGGCGCGGGCGACGAAGCTTTCCTTCCATTGCTCGCGGGCATGGTGGTGTTCGGCCAGGGAAGCGTGGGTCAGGGCGTAGTTGTGCAGGTCGTCGGTGAAACGGAAGGCCAGTTCGGCAGCGGTGTTGAAATCCAGCAGGTCGTTCTCGCCGGGGCGCTGCTCCACCAGGCGCTGGCGGGCCTGGCGGATGTTCTGCATCAGTTCCGGCTTGTAGGCCTCGATGCGTTCGGCCAGGCGCGCGGCGTCGGCGTCGGTGGGCGTCCGTTCGCGAATCGGCGCGAGCAGCCCGGCAAGCTCCGCCAGGCAGGGCGCCAGGACCTCCAGGACATTCTGCGCCCCGCGCCCGCGCAGGCGTTCGAGCAGGCGGTGGAGGCCGTGGAAGCGACTGGTCATGACCATGAATTCGTTGTTCAGGCGAATCAGCCGGCCGCTGCGCAGGCGCATGTGCGGATCTTCGAAAGTAGTGGCGCTGCGCAGGTTTTCCAGGCCCACGGACTGGGCGACGAAGCGCGCGCTGAGCTCGCCGAAGCGCTCGCCGTCGAGGCTGCCCTGCAGGCCTTCGGCGGCGAACCCGGCGAAGTCGCGGAAGCGCCCGTAGAGTGTGTTGCGCAGGGCGGCGCCGCTGGTCTGCGGCAGGAAGATGGCGCTGACGGTACCGGTGCAGAGGATGCCCAGGGATATTTCCAGGACCCGCCACAGCGCCGCCATGAAGGCGCCTTCCGGGTGCGCGGTGGCTGGAATCCCGATCATGGTCGCGGTGTAGCCGGCGAGTACGCAGGCGTAGCCGCGGAAATCGCGGTAGCGCGCGGCGCCGGCGGTGCACAGGCCGACCCAGAGCGCCAGGCAGGCGAGGAACAGCACGCGCTCCTGGGCGAACAGGGCGATCAGAGTGACCATCACGCTGAGGCCGATCAGGGTTCCGACGATGCGGTAGAAGCTCTTGGCCAGGACCTGCCCGCTCTGCGTCTGCATGACGATGAAGACCGTCACCAGCACCGTGCTCGGCTGCGGCAGTTCCAGGCGATAGGCCAGCCACAGGGCGAGGCTGGCGGTGATCAGGGCCTTGAACACGAAGACCCAGGCGACGCCGTCGCTACGCGCCCATTCGAGCAGGGCGCGGCGCAATTCGTCGGGGCTGGGAAAGAACGCGAGGGGAGCCGGTGGAACCAGGGGGAGACCTTTCCGGGTGGCGCGGGGCACTGCTGCGAATCCTGAACGACGGCGAGGGGAGGCCGAAACGGCTGGGAATTCTAGGAGCGCCCGCGCTTGCGGATAAGAGCTCGGATAGGTGAAAAATTTTTGTCACAAAAGGCAATAATAGGTGGGTTGACTCGTGACAGAATCTGCGCCGCCTTGGGGTGTCCTCCGGGTTGCGTGGAAAAGAGACGCGCCATAAGCGTCAGAGCCTAGAGGGCCGTGATGGATATCCTGTTCAATATGCGCGCGTTCGTCAGCGTCGCGGAGACCGGCAGTTTCACTGCCGCCGCCCAGCGCCTGGACCTGACGACCGCCTATGTCTCCCGTGCGGTGGCCAAGCTGGAGGCCCACCTGCAGACCCGCCTGCTGCATCGCACCACCCGGCGCATCGCGCTGACCGAAGCCGGGCAGCGCTACCTGATGCGCGCCCAGCAGATACTCGCCTACATCGAGGAGGCCGAGGCCGAGGCGGGCGACGCCCATGCGCGGCCGTCGGGCACGCTGAAGGTCCACGCGATGACCGGCATCGGCCAGCACTACCTGATCAAGGCCATCTCGCAATATTGCGAGACCTACCCGGAGGTTGGCTTCGACCTGACCCTGGCCAACCGGATCACCGACATTCTCGACGAGGGCTACGACATTTCCGTGGTGATCGCCCCCGAGCTGCCGGACTCCGGTTTCGTCTCCAAGTGCATCGGCCAGACCTACAGCATCCTCTGCGCCTCGCCGGGCTACATTGCCGCGCACGGCTTCCCCAAGCTGCCGGCGGAGCTGTCCGCGCACCGTTGCCTGCGCCTGGTGAACTCGGTGATGTCGCTGGACCGCTGGCTGTTCGACGGTCCCGACGGCCAGGAACTGGCCTGCATCAACCAGACGCATTTCCAGGTCAACACCGCCGACGCCATGACCGAGGCGGTGGTCTCCGGCATGGGTATCGGCGCGCTGCCGGTGTACGCGGCGGTCAACGGCCTGAAGGACGGCAGCCTGGTGCGGGTGTTGCCGCGCTATAGCCTGTTCCATCTCAACGTCTACGCCCTCTACCCCTCGCGGCAGTACCTGGATGCGAAGATCCGCACCTGGGTCGAGTTCCTCCGCGAGCACATGCCGGCGATGCTCGCCGCGGACGAGCACAGCCTGGCGGAGAGCGGTGGGTTGGCGAACTGAGCGGGAGTGGTGGGCGGCGCCCTTCGCGACGATCGCACCCCGGCTTGTCGGGAGTCGTAGGGCGGATAACCGCCTGGCGGTTGTCCGCCGATTCTCCGGAGCCCCGCGGACAACGCCAGGGGCGTTATCCGCCCTACAGGCTGTCTCCCACCCTCTGCAACTCCTCGATCAACGCCCGCAGGCAACTCGGCAGTGCTTCCAGGTCGCGTACCAGCAGGCTGCGCTCGCGGATCGCCCAGGGCTCGTCGAGTTCGATGGTCGCCAGCTTCATCGTCCGGCTGTGGCGGCGCGCGGCGGACTGCGGGATCACGCCGATGCCGACGCCGCCCTCGATCATCCGGCAGATCGCCTCGAAGCTGGAGACCTGGATGCGCAGCGATAGCTGCTCGCCCATCTGCTCCACCCGTTCGTACAGGAAGGCGTGCAGGGTGGTGCCCTCGGGCAGGCCGATATGCTGGAACTGCAGGGTGTCGCGTAGGCGTACCCTGGCCTGTCCGGCCAGCGGATGGCCCTGGGGCACCGCCATCACCAGGCGGTCGGTGCTGAAATGCAGGACCTGCAGGCCACTGGCCGCCACCGGCCCGGCGATGATGCCGAGGTCGGTGGAGCCGTCCAGCACGCCGCGGACAATGTCGCGGCTGAGGCGTTCCTGCAGGTCGACGGTGACCCCGGGACGAGCGGCGAGGAAGCCGGCGAGGATTTCCGGAAGGAATTCGGTGACCGCGGTGGTATTGGCGAAGATGCGGATATGCCCGGCGGCGTCGCTGCCGTACTCGGTGAACTCGCTCTTCAGGTATTCCACCTGGCGCATGATCAGCCGCGCGTGCTGTAGCAGGCGCTGGCCCGCCGGGGTCAGTTCGACGCCGCGGCTGTCGCGATACAGCAGGCGGCTGCCAAGCTGGCCTTCGAGCGCCTTGACCCGCGCGCTGGCGGCGGCCGGGGAAAGGAAGGCGCGGCGCGCGCCCTGGGTCAGGCTGGGCGACTCGGCGATATGGATGAACAGGCGCAGGTCGGCGAGATCGAAATGCATGGGCACTCCATGGCGTTCGGCAAATCCGAACGCGCCATTGCGTAATTGCAAATTCTCAAAACGCTAGCATCCTATCATTCTCCTCCCATCACCCCCTAGGTCATGGGAAGCCACGCATGAGTGAGTCCGCTTTCGCCCCCTGGATCGGTCGCCAGGAAGAAACCCACGATCAATTGAGCCGCAACCTGGTCAAGCGCATCGCCGCCACCTTCGGCGAGCCGACCCCGGCCCACGGCGAAGCGCTGCCGCCGCTCTGGCACTGGGCGTTCTTCCAGGACCCGGTGGAGGCCGCCGGCCTCGGCGTCGACGGCCACCCGGCGCGCGGCGGTTTCCTGCCGCCGGCGGACGATCGCAACCGCATGTGGGCCGGCGGGCGCCTGGAGTTCCACCAGCCGCTGCGGGTCGGCGGCGAGGCCAGCCGCACCTCGACCATCCTCCGGGTCGAGGAGAAGCACGGTCGCAGCGGCGCGCTGCTGTTCGTCACCCTGCGCCACGACTACCGCCAGGACGGCCAACTGGCGCTGAGCGAAGAGCACGACATCGTCTACCGCGAACCGACCCCGCCCAAGCTCGGCGGTACCGAGGCCTTGCCCGAGGGCGACTGGCGCGAGGCGCTGGAGCCCGATCCGGTGTTGCTGTTCCGCTACTCGGCGGTGACTTTCAACGGCCACCGCATTCACTACGACTGGCCCTATGTCACCGATGCCGAAGGCTATCCGGGCCTGGTGGTGCACGGTCCGCTGATCGCCACCCTGGCCCTGCGCGCGTTCTGCCGGGCCAATCCGCAGGCGCGCCTGCGTCGCTTCGCCTATCGCGGCCTGCGCCCGCTGATCTGTCCCGAGCCGTTCGAGGTCGGCGGCCGCCTGCTCGCTGCCGGCAAGGCCGAGGTATGGGTCGGCAATGGCGCCGGCCTGGCCCAGCGCGGCGACGTGGAATTCGACTGAAAGGGCCCCAGCGCCCATCCAACGACAAGAATCGAGGAGTCACCGATGAATCCGAACAGCGAAGAGCTGAACGCGATCCGCGAGGGCGTACGTGCCCTCTGCGCCGAATTCGACGCCGCCTACTGGCGCCGCATCGATGAGCAGCGCGGTTTTCCCGAGGCCTTCGTCAAGGCCCTGACCGACGCCGGCTGGCTCTCGGCGATGATCCCGGAGGAGTACGGCGGTTCCGGTCTGGGCCTGGCCGAGGCCTCGGTGATCCTGGAGGAAGTCAACCGCTGCGGCGGCAACTCCGGCACCGTGCACGGGCAGATGTACAACATGTTCACGTTGCTGCGTAACGGCAGCGAGGCGCAGAAGCGCTTCTACCTGCCGAAGCTGGCCAGCGGCGAGCTGCGCCTGCAGTCGATGGGGGTGACCGAGCCGACCACCGGCACCGATACCACCAAGATCAAGACCACCGCCGTGCGCAAGGGCGACCGCTATGTGATCAACGGGCAGAAGGTGTGGATCTCGCGGATCCAGCACTCCGACCTGATGATCCTGCTGGCGCGCACCACGCCGCTGGCCGAGGTGAAGCGCAAGTCCGAAGGCATGTCGATCTTCCTCGTCGACCTGCGCGAGGCCATCGGCAAGGGCCTGTCCGTGCAGCCGATCGCCAACATGGTCAACCACGAGACCAACGAGCTGTTCTTCGACAACCTGGAGATCCCCGCCGATAGCCTGATCGGCGAGGAAGGCAAGGGCTTCCGCTACATCCTCGACGGCCTCAATGCCGAGCGCACCCTGATCGCCGCCGAATGCATCGGCGACGGCCGCTGGTTCATCGACAAGGCCAGCCACTATGCCCGCGACCGCGTGGTCTTCGGCCGGCCGATAGGGCAGAACCAGGGCGTGCAGTTCCCCATCGCCGAGGCGCACATCGAAGTGGAGGCCGCCGACCTGATGCGCTGGCGCGCCTGCCAGGAGTACGACGCCGGGCTCAACGCCGGGGCCAGCGCGAACATGGCCAAGTACCTGGCGGCGAAAGCTTCCTGGGAGGCGGCCAACGCCTGCCTGCAGACCCACGGCGGCTTCGGCTTCGCCTGCGAGTACGACGTCGAGCGCAAGTTCCGCGAGACCCGCCTGTACCAGGTGGCGCCGATCTCCACCAACCTGATCCTGTCCTACGTGGCCGAGCACCTGCTCGAACTGCCGCGCTCGTTCTGAAGCGGGAGCCGCCCATGCAGATCGACCGTCTCGACCACCTGGTGCTCACCGTCCGCGACATCGACGCCAGCATCGATTTCTACACCCGCGTGCTGGGCATGCGCGCCGTTACCTTCGGCGCGGGTCGCAAGGCCCTCGCCTTCGGTGCGCAGAAGATCAACCTGCACCAGGCCGGGGGCGAATTCGAACCCAAGGCCGAGCGACCTACGCCAGGGTCCGCCGACCTCTGTTTCATCGTCGCCACGCCACTCGAGGCGGTGGCCGAGCAACTGCGCCAGCAGGCCGTGGAAATCCTCGAGGGCCCGGTGCAGCGCACCGGCGCCGGCGGGCCGATCCTCTCGCTGTACCTGCGCGACCCCGACCTGAACCTGATCGAACTGAGCAACCCGCTGTAGGCCGCGTGCCTCGGGACAACTACAAGAGAGCGTTGGTCATGACCGACTACACCCAGCAACTCGCCGGCTTTCTCACCGGCCTGCGCTACCAGGACCTGCCGCCGGCGGTGTTGGCGCGGATGGAAGAATTGTTCCTCGACTGGCTCGGCTCGGCGCTGGCCGGCAAGGGCCAGCATCCGATCCCATTGTTCGAGCGCTACGCCGAACGCATGGGCCCGGCCGACGGTAGCGCGCAGATCCTGCCCAGTCGGCGGCGCAGCTCGCCGTATTTCGCCGCCCTGGTGAACGGCGCGGCTTCCCACGTGGTGGAGCAGGACGACCTGCACAACAGCTCGGTGCTGCACCCCGCGGCGGTGGTCTTCCCTGCTGCCCTGGCCGCGGCCCAGGACCTCGGCCGCAGCGGCGCCGAGCTGATCCTCGCGGCGGTGGCCGGCTACGAGGCCGGCATCCGCATCGGCGAATTCCTCGGCCGTTCCCACTACCGGGTGTTCCATACCACTGCCACGGTCGGCACCCTCGCCGCGGCAGTGGCGGTGGGCAAGCTGATGGACTTCGACCGCGAGCGCTTCGTCGACCTGCTCGGCAGCGCCGGAACCCAGGCCGCCGGGCTCTGGGAGTTCCTCCGCGACGCCGCCGATTCCAAGCAGTTGCATACCGCCAAGGCCGCCGCCGACGGGCTGCTCGCCGCCTATCTCACCGCCGACGGCCTGAGCGGCGCGCGACACATCCTCGAAGGCGAGCAGGGGATGGCCGCCGGGATGTCCAGCGACGCCGACCCCGAGCGCCTGGTGGATCGCCTCGGCAGCCGCTGGGCGTTGCTGGAAACCTCGTTCAAGTTCCACGCCTCGTGCCGCCATACCCATCCCGCGGCCGACGCGCTGCTGGCGCTGATGCAGCGCGAAGGGCTCGATCACTCGCAGATCGCCGCGGTCACCGCGCGGGTCCACCAGGGCGCCATCGACGTGCTCGGCCGGGTGGTCGAGCCGCAGACCGTGCACCAGGCGAAGTTCTCCATGGGCACCGTGCTGGGCCTGATCGCCGTGTACGGCAAGGCCGGCCTCGGCGAGTTCCATCGGCATGCGCTGAGCGACCCGCGGGTCGCAGCGTTCCGCGAGCGGGTCGAGATGCGCCTGGACCCGGATGTCGATGCCGCCTATCCGCAGCGCTGGCTCGGGCGGGTCGAAGTACTCGATCGCCAGGGGCGGCGCCATACCGCCGCCATCGACGAACCCAAGGGCGATCCCGGCAATACCCTCAGCCGCGACGAACTGGCCGATAAGTTCCGCCGCCTGCTGGCGTTCTCCGGCGCGGCCACCGACGCCGAGGCGGAAATCCTCATCCAGCGCGCCTGGGGCCTGCGCCAGGCGCCTTCCGTAGCGCCGCTGATCTGATCAACCGAACCAGCCGCACCTCGTCTTCGACGGACGAGGGCAGGGAGTCCGACCCATGACACAATCCCACCGACCGCGCCCGCTCGACGGCATCACCGTGGTCAGCCTGGAGCACGCCATCGCCGCGCCGTTCTGCACCCGCCAACTGGCCGATCTCGGCGCGCGGGTGATCAAGATCGAACGCCCCGGCGTCGGCGATTTCGCCCGCGGTTACGACGAGCGGGTCAACGGCCTGTCGTCGCACTTCGTCTGGACCAATCGTTCCAAGCAGAGCCTCAGCCTCGATCTCAAGCAGGCCGAGGCGCTGCCGTTGCTGGAGAAGCTGCTGGCCGGCGCCGACGTGCTGGTGCAGAACCTCGCGCCGGGCGCCGCCGCGCGCCTGGGCCTGTCCTACGAGGCGTTGCGCGAGCGCTTCCCGCGACTGATCGTCTGCGATATCTCCGGCTACGGCGAAGGCGGTCCCTACGAGAAGAAGAAGGCCTACGACCTGCTGATCCAGAGCGAGGGCGGCTTCCTTTCGGTGACCGGCGGCGCCGGGCCGAACGAGATGGCCAAGGCCGGCTGTTCGATCGCCGATATCGCCGCCGGCATGTACGCCTACAGCAGCATCCTTTCGGCCCTGCTGCTGCGCGAGCGCACCGGCGAGGGCAGCCGCATCGACGTGTCGATGCTGGAGAGCCTGGTGGAGTGGATGGGCTACCCGATGTACTACGCCTACCAGGACGCGCCGCCGCCGCCGCGCGCCGGCGCTTCGCACTCGACCATCTACCCCTATGGGCCATTCCCCGCCGGCGACGGCGGCACAGTGATGCTCGGCCTGCAGAACGAGCGCGAGTGGCGGGCCTTCTGCGACAAGGTCCTGCGCCGCCCGGAGCTGGCCGACGACGAACGCTTCTCGGCGAACTTCAAGCGCTCGGCCAACCGCGAGGAGCTGCGTGCGCTGATCGTCGAAGCCTTCGCCGCCTTGCCGGCCGCCGAGGTGGTGGCGCGCCTGGAACAGGCGCAGATCGCCAACGCCCACGTCAACGACATGGCCGGGGTCTGGGCGCACCCGCAGTTACAGGCGCGGCAACGCTGGACCTCCATCGACAGCCCGGCCGGGCGCCTGCCGGCGTTGTTGCCGCCGGCCAGCAGCAGCGCCTTCGTTCCGCGCATGGATGCGGTGCCGGGGCTGGGCGGCGACAGCGACGCGCTGCTTGCCGAACTGGGCTGTACCGCGGCCGATATCCAGCGCCTGCGCGCGACCGGAACGGTATGAGGAGGCGGACATGAACCGACAGATCGTGCGCAGCGCGCTGTTCGTCCCGGCGACCCGCCCGGAGCGGATCCCCAAGGCCCTTGCCAGCGGCGCCGACCGGGTCATCGTCGACCTCGAGGATGCGGTGGAGGAGGGGCTGAAGGTCGAGGCGCGGGCCAATCTCCGGCGTTTCCTCGTCGATACGCCGGAAGCCCGGGTGCTGGTGCGGATCAACGCGGCGGAGCATCCCGGGCATGCCGACGACCTGGCGCTGTGCCGCGACCACGCCGGAGTGATCGGCCTGCTCCTGCCGAAAGTGGAGAGCGCCGCCCAGGTGCGCCACGCCGCCGTGGCCAGCGGCAAGCCGGTCTGGCCCATCGTCGAGAGTGCCCGCGGCCTTGCCGCGCTAGGCGAGATCGCCGCCGCCGCGGGGGTCGAGCGGCTGTCCTTCGGCAGCCTCGACCTGGCCCTGGACCTCGATCTCAACAGCGGCAGCAACGCCGCCGAACAGATTCTCGGTCACGCCCGTTACGCACTGCTCCTGCAAACGCGCCTGGCAGGCCTGGCGCCGCCGCTGGACGGCGTCTATCCGGCGATCCAGAACCGTGCCGGACTGGTCGAGGCAGTGCGCTTCGCTCGCGACATGGGCTTCGGCGGGTTGCTGTGCATCCATCCGAGCCAGGTCGAGCCGATCCACCAGACATTGATGCCGAGTCCCGCGGAACTGGAGTGGGCGCGTCGGGTTGCAGAGGCCGGCGCCTCCGGTGCCGGCGTCTTCGTGGTCGACGGCGAGATGGTCGACGCGCCGGTGCTGGGACGCGCGCGACGCCTGCTGGAGCGGGCCGGGGAGGGTGGCTGAACGCGTTCGACAGACGCGAACGCGGGCTTGAGCAATGGCGAATTCTCCGAACGCGCCGGCTGCGTCAGGCTCGTCGATACCTCGAAAGCACAACAACAATCTGAGGTCACGAAATGTTCAAGACGATGGTACGGGCGCTGTTGTGCGCCCTGGCGATCGGTGGCTCCTGCCTGGCGAATGCCGCGCAGCCGATCGTCATCAAGTTCTCCCACGTGGTCGCGGAAAACACGCCCAAAGGCCAGGGCGCGCTGCTGTTCAAGAAACTCGTCGAACAGCGCCTGGGCGGCCGGGTCGAGGTAGACGTCTATCCCAACTCGTCGCTGTTCGGCGACGGCAAGGAAATGGAGGCGCTGCTGCTGGGCGACGTGCAGATGCTGGCGCCGTCCCTGGCCAAGTTCGAGCAGTACACGCGCAAGGTGCAGATCTTCGACCTGCCGTTCCTCTTCGACGACATCCAGGCGGTCGACCGCTTCCAGCGCAGCCCGCAGGGGCGCGCCTTGCTGACCAGCATGCAGGGCAAGGGCATCCTCGGCCTGGCCTACTGGCACAACGGGATGAAGCAGCTCTCCGCCAATCGCCCGTTGCTGGAGCCGGAAGACGCGCGCGGGCTGAAATTCCGCGTGCAGGCGTCCGACGTGCTCAACGAGCAGTTCCGCCAGCTCCGCGCGATCTCCCGGAAGATGTCCTTCGCCGAGGTCTACCAGGGCTTGCAGACCGGCGTGGTGAATGGCACCGAGAACACCTGGTCGAACTACGAGAGCCAGAAGGTCAACGAGGTACAGAAGTATTTCACCGAGTCCAACCACGGCTTGGTGGACTACATGGTGATCACCAACGCGAAGTTCTGGAATGGCCTTCCGGCGGACATCCGCGAAGAACTGCAGCGGATCATGGACGAGGTCACCGTGCAGGTGAACCTCGAGGCCGAGCGCCTCAACCGCGACGCCCGCCAGCGCATCCTCGCCAGTGGCGCCAGCGAGATCCATACCCTGAGCCCGCAGCAGCGCGCCGACTGGCGCCAGGCGATGCAGCCGGTATGGCAGAAATTCCGCGGCAATGTCGGTGCCGATCTGCTCCAGGCCGCCGAAGCTTCCAACCGTCCCGATTGACCCGTCCGGCCCCGCCCGGCCGGGCGGGGCATTGTGGAGAACGCTGCGATGAATCGACTCGTGCGCGTGTGGAACCGCTTCGAGGAGGGCGCTATCGCCTTCCTGCTGGCGGCGATGACGCTGGTGACCTTCCTCTATGTGTTGATGACCAACGTCTTCACCCTGTTCTACGACCTCGGCGACCGCCTGCCGACACTGCGGGCTCCGCTGTACTCGATGGGCGACGCGATCCTCGGGGTAGCCCAGGATATGTCCTGGAGCAACGCGCTGACCAAGGCGCTGTTCGGCTGGCTGATCTTCCTCGGCATCGCCTACGGCGTACGCACCGCCGGCCACCTCGGGGTGGATGCCCTGGTGCGCCTGGCGCCGCGTCCCTTGCAGCGCCTGATCGGGATACTCGCCTGCCTCTGCTGCCTGGGCTACGCCGGGCTGTTCATGGTCGCCAGCTACGACTGGGTGAAGACCCTGTTCGTCGCCGGCATCGGCGCCGAGGACCTCGACCACTTCGGCATCCTCCAGGCCTACATCGCGGTGGTGGTGCCGGTCGGCTTCGGCCTGGTGCTGCTGCGCTACCTGGAAATCCTCGTCAACCTGTTGCGCGGTCGCCAGCTCGGGCTGGGCCTCGCCGACGAGGCCGCCGAGGCCTCCAAACTGGCCGGCGAAGAGGCCGGGGAGAACCGTCCATGACCGTGCTGATCCTGTTCCTGCTGCTGTTCCTGTTCATGTTCATCGGCGTGCCCATCGCCATCTCCCTGGGGCTGTCCGGCGCCCTGACGATCCTGCTGTTCAGCCCGGATTCGGTGCGCTCGCTGGCGATCAAGCTGTTCGAGACCTCCGAGGCCTACACCCTGCTGGCGATCCCGTTCTTCCTGCTCTCCGGCGCGTTCATGACCACCGGTGGCGTGGCGCGGCGCCTGATCGACTTCGCCAATGCCTGCGTCGGGCATATCCGCGGCGGCCTGGCGATCGCTGCGGTGCTTGCCTGCATGCTGTTCGCCGCGCTGTCCGGTTCGTCGCCGGCGACAGTGGCGGCGGTCGGCTCGATCGCTGTGGCCGGCATGGTCCGCTCCGGCTATCCGCGCGCCTTCGGCGCGGGGATCATCTGCAATGCCGGGACCCTGGGCATCCTCATCCCGCCATCGATCGTGATGGTGGTCTACGCCGCCGCCACCGAGACCTCGGTGGGCAAGCTGTTCGTCGCCGGGGTGGTTCCGGGGCTGCTGCTCGGGGTGATCCTGATGGTGGTGATCTACATCGTCGCGCGGGTCAAGAAGCTGCCGGCGCAGCCGCGCGCCAGCTTCCGCGAGTGGCTGGCCGCCGCACGCCGTGCAGGCTGGGGCCTGTTGTTGCTGGTGATCATCCTCGGCGGCATCTATTCCGGGCTGTTCACCCCCACCGAGGCGGCGGCGGTGGCGGCGGTGTATTCGGCCTTCGTCGCGCTGTTCGTGTACAAGGACATGCGCCTGCGCGACTGTCCCAAGGTGCTGCTGGAGTCGGGGCGGCTGAGCATCATGCTGATGTTCATCATCGCCAATGCCATGCTCTTCGCCCACGTGCTGACCACCGAGCAGATCCCCCAGCAGATCACCGAATGGGTGGTGCAGGAAGGCCTGACCCCGATCGGCTTCCTGCTGATGGTCAACGTGGTGCTGCTGGTCGCCGGCAGCTTCATGGAGCCCTCGGCGATCGTGCTGATCCTGGCGCCGATCTTCTTCCCCATCGCCATGAAGCTGGGCATCGACCCGATCCACCTGGGCATCGTCATGGTGGTGAACATGGAGATCGGCCTGGTACACCCGCCGGTCGGCCTCAACCTGTTCGTCACTTCGGCGGTCACCGGCATGCCGCTGGGGGCGACCATCCGCGCGGCGCTGCCGTGGCTGATGATCCTGCTGCTGTTCCTGATCCTGGTGACCTACGTGCCGTTGATCTCGCTGTGGCTGCCGGGCCTGCTGGGCATGAGCTGAGGTCGCGGCGGCGGGGCGCGGGACGCGCTCCGCCGCTGGCGCAAGGCTACGATCGGCGCGGCTTATAGCTACTATCGGCGCTGTCGCGCAGTGGTAAGACCATGGTCGTATGGTTCGTGGGGTGTGCGCTCGCTACAACTGGGCACAACAAAAACAACACTCACGTACCGAGGTTAAAGCCATGTCTGCGGCATCCCTGTACCCCGTGCACCCGGAAGCGGTGGCACGGACCTTCACCGACGAAGCCACCTACAAGACGATGTACCAGCAGTCCGTCGTCAACCCCGACGGCTTCTGGCGCGAGCAGGCCCAGCGGATCGACTGGATTAAGCCGTTCGAGAAGGTCAAGCAGACCTCCTTCGACGACCATCACGTGGACATCAAGTGGTTCGCCGACGGCACCCTCAACGTGTCGCACAACTGCCTCGACCGTCACCTCGCCGAACGCGGCGACCAGGTGGCGATCATCTGGGAAGGCGACGATCCCGCCGACCACCAGGAAATCACCTACCGCCAGCTCCACGAGCAGGTCTGCAAGTTCGCCAACGCCCTGCGCGGGCAGGACGTGCACCGCGGCGACGTAGTGACCATCTACATGCCGATGATCCCCGAGGCCGTGGTCGCCATGCTCGCCTGCACCCGCATCGGCGCGATCCACTCGGTGGTCTTCGGCGGCTTCTCCCCCGAGGCCCTGGCAGGACGCATCATCGATTGCAAGTCGAAGGTGGTGATCACCGCCGACGAAGGCGTGCGCGGCGGCAAGCGCACTCCGCTGAAGGCCAATGTCGACGACGCCCTGACCAACCCGGAAACCTCCAGCGTGCAGAAGATCATCGTCTGCAAGCGTACCGGTGCGGAGATCAAGTGGAACCAGCACCGCGACGTCTGGTACGACGACCTGATGAAGGTTGCCGGCAGCACTTGCGCACCCAAGGAAATGGGCGCCGAGGACCCGCTGTTCATCCTCTACACCTCCGGCTCCACCGGCAAGCCGAAGGGCGTGCTGCATACCACCGGCGGCTACCTGGTGTACGCCTCGCTGACCCACGAGCGGGTCTTCGACTACCGTCCGGGCGAAGTCTACTGGTGCACCGCCGACATCGGCTGGGTCACCGGCCACACCTACATCGTCTATGGCCCGCTGGCCAACGGCGCCACCACCATTCTGTTCGAGGGCGTGCCGAACTACCCCGACGTGACCCGCGTGGCGAAAATCATCGACAAGCACAAGGTCAACATCCTCTACACCGCGCCGACCGCGATCCGCGCGATGATGGCCGAAGGCAAGGCGGCGGTGGCCGGTGCCGACGGTTCCAGCCTGCGTCTGCTCGGTTCGGTGGGCGAGCCGATCAACCCGGAAGCCTGGCAGTGGTACTACGAGACCGTCGGCCAGTCGCGCTGCCCGATCGTCGACACCTGGTGGCAGACCGAGACCGGCGCCTGCCTGATGACCCCGCTGCCGGGCGCCCACGCGATGAAGCCGGGCTCTGCAGCCAAGCCGTTCTTCGGCGTGGTACCGGCACTGGTGGACAATCTCGGCAACCTGATCGAGGGCGCCGCCGAGGGCAACCTGGTGATCCTCGACTCCTGGCCGGGCCAGGCGCGGACCCTGTTCGGCGACCATGACCGCTTCGTCGACACCTACTTCAAGACCTTCAAGGGCATGTACTTCACCGGCGACGGCGCGCGCCGCGACGAGGACGGCTACTACTGGATCACCGGGCGGGTCGACGACGTGCTCAACGTCTCCGGCCACCGCATGGGCACCGCCGAGGTGGAAAGCGCGATGGTCGCCCACCCGAAGGTCGCCGAGGCGGCGGTGGTCGGCATGCAGCACGACATCAAGGGGCAGGGCATCTATGTCTACGTCACCCTCAACTCCGGGGTCGAGCCGAGCGAGGCGCTGCGCCAGGAGCTGAAGCAATGGGTTCGCCGCGAGATCGGTCCGATCGCCACGCCGGATGTGATCCAGTGGGCGCCGGGACTGCCGAAGACCCGTTCGGGCAAGATCATGCGGCGCATCCTGCGCAAGATCGCCGCGGCCGAGTACGACACCCTCGGCGACATCTCCACCCTTGCCGACCCGGGCGTGGTCCAGCACCTGATCGAGACCCATCGCTCGATGCAGGCCGCCTGACTTCCGCCTGATCCGAAACGACCCCGCGCGGTGCGAGCCGCGCGGGGTCTTTCATTTGGCGCGGGCCGAGGAGGAGGGCGTTTCGAATGGGCTCGCGCCGGGAATGGGGCGGCGGTAACACTTCGGTGATGCGCGCCTGCGCATAATTGGGGCGAGAGGAAACGCCACGCACAGCCAAGGTGCGACACGGGGTAGCAGTCGAGGCGAGTCGTAGCGGCCAAGCCATTGAAGGAGAAGGAATTGGCAATTTATGGCTTGAGATTTGCTTTACTCATTGATTACACTTCGCGCTTTCCGTGCACAAATGTCGCTGCCTGTCAATATCGCCGAATGCCCTCTTCGGTGCTTTTATAATTAGTTGTCGCATTGAAGAAATAACCACTTTCGGCCTGTCGCTAGAATGCCGCTCACCCCAGCTGGCGCCCTGTCCACGAGAAGGCGCCATGCGCAAGAGCCGGTGATCACGCATATCCGTCGGCAGCCTGGGCAAGGTTCTATTTCTCCTGCCAATCGATGCCATCCCCTTCGAAGGAGTTCCAGATGAAGAAGCTCGCACTTCTCGGCGCCCTGGCGCTGTCCGTGCTCTCCCTGCCCACTTTCGCCGCCGACAAGCCGGTGCGCATCGGCATCGAGGCGGCCTACCCGCCGTTCTCGCTGAAGACCCCGGACGGCCAGTTGGCAGGCTTCGACGTGGATATCGGCAATGCCCTCTGCGAAGAGATGAAGGTGCAGTGCAAGTGGGTCGAGCAGGAGTTCGACGGCCTGATCCCGGCACTCAAGGTGCGCAAGATCGATGCGATCCTCTCGTCGATGACCATCACCGACGAGCGCAAGCGTTCGGTCGACTTCACCAACAAGTACTACAACACCCCGGCGCGCTTCGTGATGAAGGAAGGCGCCAGCCTCAACGATCCCAAGGCCGACCTGAAGGGCAAGAAGGCCGGCGTGCTGCGTGGCAGTACCGCCGACCGCTACGCCTCCGCCGAACTGACCCCGGCCGGCGTCGAAGTGGTGCGCTACAACTCCCAGCAGGAAGCCAACATGGACCTGGTGGCCGGTCGCCTCGACGCGGTGGTCGCCGACTCGGTGAACCTCGAGGACGGCTTCCTCAAGACCGATGCCGGCAAGGGCTACGCCTTCGTCGGTCCGCAACTGACCGATGCCAAGTACTTCGGCGAAGGCGTCGGCATCGCCGTGCGCAAGGGCGATAGCGAGCTGGCCGGCAAGTTCAACGCGGCCATCGACGCGCTGCGCGCCAACGGCAAGTACAAGCAGATCCAGGACAAGTACTTCAGCTTCGACGTCTACGGTTCGAACTGACGCTATCCGTCAGAGGTGGCACAAACGTCCGCGACGCCTCGCGCTGTTTGTGCCACTTTTTTATTGACTGGACGCCACTGCTTTAGCGCTGCATTAGCTGCATAGAGGTACCGTTTTGATGATCACTGGCTACGGTGCGACCATCGTCGATGGCGCCTGGCTGACTCTCCAGCTGGCCCTGCTTTCCATGCTCCTGGCCATCGTCCTCGGCCTGCTGGGCGCGGCCTTCCGCCTGTCGCCGGTGCGCTGGCTGGCCTGGTGCGGCGACCTGTACGCCACGGTAGTGCGCGGCATCCCCGACCTGGTGCTGATCCTGCTGATCTTCTACGGCGGCCAGGGCCTGCTGAACTGGGTCGCCCCGCAACTCGGCTACGACGACTACATCGACCTGAATCCCTTCGTGTCCGGCGTCGGCACCCTCGGCTTCATCTTCGGCGCCTATCTCTCGGAGACCTTCCGCGGCGCCTTCATGGCGATTCCCAAGGGGCAGGGTGAGGCCGGCTACGCCTACGGCATGAGCCACCGCCAGGTGTTCTTCCGCATCCAGGTGCCGCAGATGATCCGCCTGGCGATCCCCGGCTTCACCAACAACTGGCTGGTGCTGGTCAAGGCCACCGCGCTGATTTCCGTGGTCGGCCTGCAGGACATGATGTTCAAGGCCAAGCAGGCCTCCGATGCGACCCGCGAGCCGTTCACCTACTACCTCGCCGTGGCCGGCCTGTACCTGCTGGTGACCAGCGTGTCGCTGCTGTTGCTGCGCCTGCTCGAACGCCGCTATTCGGTCGGCGTGAAAACCGCGGAACTGTGAGTCAAGGGGCCCTATCGTGATCTTCGATTTCTCCGTCATCTGGGACAGCCTTCCGCTCTATTTCGACGGCCTGCTGGTCACCCTCAAGCTGCTCTCGATCTCCCTGCTGATCGGTCTGCTGCTGGCGGTGCCGCTAGCGCTGATGCGGGTCTCCAAGCAGCCGCTGGTGAACTTCCCGGCCTGGCTCTATACCTACGTGATCCGCGGCACGCCGATGCTGGTCCAGCTGTTCCTGATCTACTACGGCCTGGCGCAGTTCGACGCGGTGCGCGAGAGCGCGCTGTGGCCCTGGTTGTCGAACGCCTCCTTCTGCGCCTGCCTGGCGTTCGCCATCAACACCAGCGCCTATACCGCCGAGATCCTCGCCGGCAGCCTGAAGGCCACGCCCCATGGCGAGATCGAGGCGGCCAAGGCGATGGGCATGTCGCGCCTGAAGATGTACCGCCGCATCCTCCTGCCGTCGGCCCTGCGGCGCGCCCTGCCGCAGTACAGCAACGAAGTGATCATGATGCTGCAGACCACCAGCCTGGCGTCCATCGTCACCCTGGTGGACATCACCGGCGCCGCGCGGACCGTCTACTCGCAGTACTACCTGCCGTTCGAGGCGTTCATCACCGCCGGCCTGTTCTACCTGTGCCTGACCTTCATCCTGGTGCGCCTGTTCAAGCTTGCCGAGCGCCGCTGGCTGGCCTACCTGGCGCCGCGCAAATCCTGATCCGGAGGACCGCATGGAGCGTATCGACCACCTGCTGCCGTGGAGCACCCTGGGAAGCGAGAAGCGCCTGAGCGTGTTCCGCTTCGGCTGCGGCGCGCGCAAGGTCTACATCCAGTCCAGCCTGCACGCCGACGAGCTGCCGGGCATGCGCACCGCCTGGGAGCTGAAGCAGCGGTTGCGCCTGCTGGAGGCGGAAGGCCGCCTGCGCGGCACCGTCGAGCTGGTGCCGGTGGCCAATCCGGTCGGTCTCGGGCAGATGATCCAGGCGCTGCACCAGGGGCGCTTCGAAATGAGCAGCGGGCGCAACTTCAATCGCGATTTCCCCGACCTGCTGGACGCGGTGATCGACAGCGTCGGCGAGCGTCTCGGCAGCGATCCGGCGGCCAATGTCGCGCTGGTCCGCCAGGCCCTGCGCGCGGCGCTGGACGCCCTGCCGCCGGCGACCTCGGAACTGGAGGGCATGCAGCGCCTGCTCTATCGCCACGCCTGCGACGCCGACCTGGTGCTCGACCTGCATTGCGACTTCGAGGCCGCCATCCATCTCTATACCCTGCCGCAGCAATGGCCCGCCTTCGCCTCCCTGGCCGCACGCCTGGGCGCCGCCGTCGGGCTGCTCGCCGAGGAGTCCGGCGGCGGTTCCTTCGACGAGGCCTGCTCGGTGCCGTGGCTGCGCCTGTCGCGCCTGTATCCGCGCGCCGAGCTGCCGCTGGCCTGCCTGGCGACCACCGTCGAACTCGGCGGCCAGGCCGATACCACGGCGCAGCAGGCCGAGGCCAACGCCGCGGCGATCCTGGCCTTCCTCGCCGAGCAGGGCTTCGTCGAGGGCGAATGGCCGGCGGCGCCCGAAGCCTGCTGCGAAGGCTTGCCCTTCGAAGGCACCGAATACGTCCACGCCCCGCATACCGGCGTGGTGAGTTTCCTGCGCCGGCCGGGCGAATGGGTGGAGGCGGGCGAACCGCTGTTCCAGGTCATCGATCCCCTGGCCGACCGTGCCAGCACCGTGTGCGCCGGGGTCTCCGGCGTGCTTTTCGCCATCGAACGGATGCGCTACGCGCAGCCGGGACTCTGGCTGGCCAAGGTGGCCGGTCGTCAACCGATCCGTCAGGGACGCTTGCTCAGCGACTGATTAGCCGAGAACACACACATGTACAAACTGGAAGTCCAAGACCTGCACAAGCGCTACGGTAGCCACGAGGTGCTCAAGGGCGTCTCGCTGGCGGCGAAAGCGGGCGACGTGATCAGCATCATCGGCTCGAGCGGTTCCGGCAAGAGCACCTTTCTGCGCTGCATCAACCTGCTGGAACAGCCGCACGCCGGCAAGATCCTGCTCAACGGCGAGGAGCTGAAGCTGGTGCCTGGCCGCGACGGCGCGCTGAAGGCCGCCGACTCCCGCCAGTTGCAGCGCATGCGCTCGCGCCTGTCGATGGTGTTCCAGCATTTCAACCTGTGGTCGCACATGAGCGCCTTGGAGAACGTCATCGAGGCGCCCGTGCATGTGCTCGGCGTGTCGAAGAAGGAAGCCATCGAGAAGGCCGAGCACTACCTGGCCAAGGTCGGCGTGGCGCACCGCAAGGACGCCTACCCGGCGCACATGAGCGGCGGCGAGCAGCAGCGCGTGGCGATCGCCCGGGCGCTGGCGGTGGAGCCGGAAGTGATGCTGTTCGACGAGCCGACCTCGGCGCTCGACCCCGAACTGGTGGGCGAAGTGCTGAAGGTCATGCAGGACCTGGCGCAGGAAGGTCGCACCATGGTGGTGGTGACCCACGAGATGGGTTTCGCCCGCGAGGTGTCGAACCAGTTGGTGTTCCTGCACAAGGGCCTGGTCGAGGAACACGGCTGCCCGAAGGAAGTCCTCGCCAACCCGCAGTCGGACCGCCTCAAGCAGTTCCTCTCCGGCAGCCTCAAGTAACATTCATCGCAGAGGCCGGCTAAGCTGCTCCCATGACTGCCCAACCCCAACGCATCGGTTTCCTCCTCTGGCCCGCCACCCGCGCGCTGACGCTATCGCTTGCCGAGGAAGCCCTGCGGGCGGCCCGGCGGTTGCACCCCGAGGCGCTCTACGAGCCGCTGTTCCTGCTCGCCGAAGCGCCGGCCGAAGAGGAGGGCTGGCGCCTGCCGGGAACGGCCTGGAACGGCAGGCTGGAGCAATGCTCGCGGCTGTTCCTGGTCGCCGACGAGGCGCCGGCGGCGGTGTCGCCAGCGCTGGGCCTGGCGCTCAAGCAACTGGCGCGTTCGGGAGCGGCGATCGGCGCACTGTCCGCCGGCATCTACCCGCTGGCCCAGCTCGGCCTGCTCGACGGTTATCGCGCCGCGGTGCACTGGCGTTGGCACGATGACTTCACCGAGCGCTTCCCCAAGGTCATCGCCACCAACCACCTGTTCGAGTGGGATCGCGACCGCATGACCGCCTGCGGCGGCATGGCGGTACTCGACCTGCTGCTGGCGCTGCTGTCCCGCGACCATGGCGCTGAACTGGCCGGCGCGGTCTCGGAGGAGCTGGTGGTGGAGCGCATCCGCGAAGGCAACGAGCGCCAGCGCATCCCGCTGAAGAATCGCCTCGGCTCCAGCCATCCGAAGCTGACCCAGGCGGTACTGCTGATGGAAGCCAATATCGAGGAGCCACTGACCACCGACGAGATCGCCCAGCATGTGTGCGTTTCGCGGCGCCAGTTGGAACGGATCTTCAAGCAATACCTGAACCGCGTACCCAGCCAGTACTACCTGGAGCTGCGCCTGAACCGCGCGCGGCAGATGCTGATGCAGACCAGCAAGTCGATCATCCAGATCGGCCTGTCCTGCGGTTTCTCTTCCGGGCCGCACTTCTCCAGCGCCTACCGCAACTTCTTCGGCGTCACTCCGCGCGAGGACCGCAACCAGCGGCGCGGCGGCAGCGCCTTCGAGACGACCTTCACTCCCGTCGAACGCGGCTGATCGCCAACGGCGCGGCGTTTTCAGTCGGGCTTTGCGACGCCCCGGAAGGCGGATCGCCTCGGAAAGTCGCCGAGTTCGCGACGGGCCGTCGGAATGATCGCCTCCAGCAGTTCCAGCGGAACGTCGCTGGCGAACAGGTTGACCACGAAACGCCGGCCGGCGTCGTCGCGAAAGACCTCGAACAGCGGCTGTTCGCCGCGCCAGCACTCCAGGCCGAGGCCGTCGCGCGGATTGACGTCGGAGGCGAAGACGAGACGGTAGTCGATTCCCTCGATGGGCATGGCTTGTTTCCCTGCTGTTCCCGCCCGCGTGGCGGCGTAGAAGAAGTATGCACCCGAGTGCATCGCGCGTTTACACTGCGCCTTCCCGATGCTTTCTGTCGCATTTCCGAAAGCCGCGGAAATTCCCGGGTTGGCGCTATAACAAGTTGTCGCATGGCGGCAATGCCGGCCCGGTCCCAATCCCTACAATCCTTTCATCGATAGCCGCCTTCAGGCAGGAGAAACACCGATGTCCGCTCCCCATGCGCAGGTAGAACGTGCCGATTTCGACCGGTATATGGTCCCCAACTACGCCCCCGCCGCCTTCATCCCGGTGCGAGGCGAGGGATCGCGCGTCTGGGACCAGAGCGGCCGCGAACTGATCGATTTCGCCGGCGGCATCGCCGTGACCTCCCTGGGCCACGCGCATCCGGCGCTGGTCAAGGCGCTCACCGAGCAGGCCCAGCGCATCTGGCACGTTTCCAACGTCTTCACCAACGAGCCGGCCCTGCGCCTGGCGCGCAAGCTGGTGGACGCCACCTTCGCCGAGCGGGTGTTCCTCGCCAACTCCGGCGCCGAGGCCAACGAGGCGGCCTTCAAGCTGGCTCGCCGCTACGCCAACGATGTCTACGGCCCGCAGAAGTACGAGATCATCGCCGCCAGCAACAGCTTCCACGGGCGCACCCTGTTCACCGTCAACGTCGGCGGCCAGCCGAAGTATTCCGATGGCTTCGGGCCCAAGTTCGAGGGTATCACCCACGTTCCCTACAACGACCTGGAAGCGCTGAAGGCGGCGATCTCCGACAAGACCTGCGCCGTGGTGCTGGAACCGATCCAGGGCGAGGGCGGCGTGCTGCCGGCGCAGCAGGCCTACCTGGAAGGGGCGCGCAAGCTGTGCGACGAGCACAACGCGCTGCTGGTCTTCGACGAGGTCCAGAGCGGCATGGGCCGGGTCGGCGAGCTGTTCGCCTACATGCACTACGGCGTGGTCCCGGACATCCTCTCCAGCGCCAAGAGCCTGGGCGGCGGCTTCCCTATCGGTGCGATGCTGACCACCGGCGAGATCGCCAAGCACCTGTCGGTCGGCACCCACGGCACCACCTACGGCGGCAACCCGCTGGCGTCGGCGGTGGCCGAGGCGGCGCTGGACGTGATCAATACCCCGGAAGTGCTGGATGGCGTGAAGGCCAAGCATGAGCGCTTCAAGTCCCGCCTGCAGAAGATCGGCCAGGAGTACGGCATCTTCGGCGAGATTCGCGGCATGGGTCTGCTGATCGGCGCGGCGCTGACCGACGAGTGGAAGGGCAAGGCCAGGGATGTGCTCAACGCCGCCGAGAAAGAGGCGGTCATGGTGCTCCAGGCCAGCCCGGACGTGGTGCGCTTCGCGCCGAGCCTGGTGATCGACGACGCCGAGATCGACGAAGGCCTGGAGCGCTTCGAGCGCGCCGTGGCCAAGCTGGTCCGCGGCTGAGCGAACCCACGGAGCCCCGGCGCAGGCCGGGGTACCCGATGCGACATCCCGGAGCGGCCCGCGCCGGAGCCGGGAACCGTGCCGCCGTGCGTGGCGCGGGATCTTCCCTGCTGGACGTTCGAAACCGTGGCACAGGAAGGTGCCGCGGTCCCGCGCATGGATGCGGCAATCATCGTTGTCTGAGAAAGGAGTGACGCCATGTTGGTGATGCGCCCCGCCCAAGCGGCCGACCTGCCACAGGTGCAGCGTCTGGCGGCGGACAGCCCGGTAGGCGTCACGTCCTTGCCGGATGACGCCGAACGCCTGCGCGACAAGATCCTCGCTTCCGAGGCCTCGTTCGCCGCGGAGGTAAGCTACAACGGCGAGGAAAGCTATTTCTTCGTCCTCGAGGACAGCGCCAGCGGCGAGCTGGTCGGCTGCTCGGCGATCGTCGCCTCGGCCGGGTTCTCGGAACCGTTCTACAGCTTCCGCAACGAAACCTTCGTGCACGCCTCGCGCTCGCTGTCGATCCACAACAAGATCCATGTCCTCTCGCTGTGCCACGACCTTACCGGCAACAGCCTGCTGACCAGTTTCTACGTACAGCGCGACCTGGTGCAGAGCGTCTATGCCGAACTCAACTCGCGCGGTCGCCTGCTGTTCATGGCCAGCCATCCGGAGCGCTTCGCCGACGCGGTGGTGGTGGAGATCGTCGGCTACAGCGACGAGCAGGGCGAATCGCCGTTCTGGAACGCGGTCGGGCGCAACTTCTTCGACCTGAACTACATCGAGGCGGAAAAGCTCTCCGGGCTGAAGAGCCGCACCTTCCTCGCCGAACTGATGCCGCACTATCCGATCTACGTGCCGCTGTTGCCGGATGCCGCCCAGGAATCCATGGGCCAGGTTCACCCGCGAGCGCAGATCACCTTCGACATCCTGATGCGCGAAGGCTTCGAGACCGACAACTACATCGACATCTTCGATGGCGGCCCGACCCTGCACGCGCGCACCTCGGGGATTCGCTCGATCGCCCAGAGCCGGGTGGTTCCGGTGAAGATCGGCGAGGCGCCGAAGAGCGGGCGTCCATACCTGGTCACCAACGGCCAGTTGCAGGACTTCCGCGCGGTCGTGCTGGACCTGGACTGGGCGCCCGGCAAGCCGGTGGCCCTGAGTGTTGAAGCCGCCGAGGCCCTGGGCGTCGGCGAAGGCGCCAGCGTGCGCCTGGTAGCGGTCTGAAGGAGCCAGTCATGATCGTACGTCCTGTTACCAGCGCCGACCTGCCGGCCCTGATCGAGCTGGCGCGCAGCACCGGCACCGGCCTGACCACCCTGCCGGCCAACGAGCAGCGCCTGCAGCATCGCGTCAGTTGGGCCGAGAAGGCCTTCCGTGGCGAGGCCGAACGCGGCGACGCCGACTACCTGTTCGTCCTCGAGGACGACGCCGGCAAGGTCGTCGGCATCTCCGCCATCGCCGGAGCGGTAGGGCTTCGCGAACCCTGGTACAACTACCGGGTCGGCCTCACCGTGAGCGCCTCGCAGGAACTCAACATCCATCGCGAGATCCCCACGCTGTTCCTGGCCAACGACCTGACCGGCAATTCCGAGCTGTGCTCGCTGTTCCTCCACGCCGACCACCGCAGCGGCCTCAACGGCAAGCTGCTGTCGCGCGCGCGCTTCCTGTTCATCGCCGAATTCCGCCACCTGTTCGGCGACAAGCTGATCGCCGAGATGCGCGGCATGTCCGACGAGGAGGGGCGTTCGCCATTCTGGGAAAGCCTCGGCCGGCACTTCTTCAAGATGGAATTCTCCCAGGCCGACTACCTCACCGGGGTCGGCAACAAGGCCTTCATCGCCGAGCTGATGCCGAAGTTCCCGCTCTACACCTGCTTCCTCTCCGAGGAGGCGCGCGGGGTGATTGGCCGCGTCCATCCGAACACCGAGCCGGCGCTGGCCATGCTCAAGGCCGAGGGCTTCAGCTACCAGGGCTACGTCGACATCTTCGACGCCGGCCCGGCGATCGAGGCCGAGACCGACAAGATCCGCGCCATCGCCGAGAGCCAGAACCTGGTGCTGGCGGTGGGCACTCCCGGCGACGACGCCGAGCCCTACCTGATCCACAACCGCAAGCGCGAAGACTGTCGCATCACCGCCGCGCCGGCGCGGGCCGCCGCCGGCACCCTGGTGGTCGATCCGCTGACTGCCAAGCGCCTGCGCCTGTCGGCCGGCGCCTCGGTACGCGCGGTGCCGCTGTCGGCGCAGAAGCGCGCTTGAAAGCCTGATGGAGGCGTCCCGGCGAGGGCGCCCGAGGAGTCGATGATGAGTACCCATTACATTGCCGGCCAGTGGCTGGCGGGCCAGGGCGAGACCCTGGAGTCCCTCGACCCGGTTGGCCAGGGCGTGGTCTGGTCCGGGCGCGGCGCTGACGCCGCCCAGGTCGATGCCGCCGTGCGTGCCGCCCGCGAGGCCTTCCCGGCCTGGGCGCGGCGCCCGCTGGAGCAGCGCATCGAGTTGCTCGAGCGCTTCGCTGCGACCCTCAAGTCCCGCGCCGACGAGCTGGCCCGAGTGATCGGCGAGGAAACCGGCAAGCCGCTGTGGGAGTCGGCCACCGAAGTGACCAGCATGGTCAACAAGGTGGCGATCTCGGTGCAGGCGTTCCGCGAGCGCACCGGCGAGAAATCCGGTCCGCTGGCCGACGCTACCGCCGTGCTGCGGCACAAGCCGCATGGCGTGGTGGCGGTATTCGGTCCCTACAATTTCCCCGGCCACCTGCCCAACGGGCATATCGTCCCGGCGCTGCTGGCCGGTAACTGCGTGGTGTTCAAGCCCAGCGAGCTGACCCCGAAGGTCGCCGAGCTGACGCTCAAGGCCTGGATCGAGGCCGGCCTGCCGGCCGGCGTGCTCAACCTGGTCCAGGGCGGTCGCGAAACCGGCGTCGCGCTGGCCGCCCACGGTGGGCTCGACGGTCTGTTCTTCACCGGTTCCAGTCGCACCGGCAACCTGCTGCACAGCCAGTTTGGCGGCCAGCCGCAGAAAATCCTGGCGCTGGAGATGGGCGGCAACAACCCGCTGGTGGTGGAGGAGGTCGCCGACCTCGACGCCGCCGTCTACACCATCATCCAGTCCGCCTTCATCTCCGCAGGCCAGCGTTGCACCTGCGCCCGCCGCCTGCTGGTGCCACAGGGCGCCTGGGGCGACGCACTGCTGGCGCGCCTGGTGGCGGTCAGCGCTACCCTGCGGGTCGGTCGCTTCGACGAACAGCCGGCGCCGTTCATGGGCGCGGTGATTTCGCTGAGCGCCGCCGAGCACCTGCTCAAGGCCCAGGAGCATTTGATCGGCAAGGGCGCACAGCCGCTGCTGGCGATGACCCAGCCGATCGACGGCGCCGCCCTGCTGACCCCGGGCATCCTCGACGTCAGCGCGGTGGCCGAGCGACCGGACGAAGAGTTCTTCGGGCCGCTGTTGCAAGTGATCCGCTACTCCGATTTCGCTGCGGCGATCCGTGAAGCCAACGCCACCCAGTACGGCCTGGCCGCCGGGTTGCTGTCGGATTCCCGCGAGCGTTTCGAGCAGTTCCTCGTGGAAAGCCGCGCCGGCATCGTCAACTGGAACAAGCAGCTCACCGGCGCCGCCAGCAGCGCGCCGTTCGGCGGTATCGGCGCGTCCGGCAACCACCGGCCGAGCGCCTACTACGCCGCCGATTACTGCGCCTATCCGGTCGCCTCGCTGGAAAGCCCCAGCGTGTCCCTTCCTGCCACCCTGACTCCCGGGATCAGCCTATGAATGCCCATGAAGTGAATTTCGACGGCCTGGTCGGCCCGACCCACAACTACGGCGGCCTGTCCTACGGCAATGTCGCTTCGCAAAGCAACAGCCAGGCGGTGTCCAACCCGAAGGAAGCGGCGAAGCAGGGCCTGGCGAAGATGAAGGCGCTGATGGAGATGGGTTTCAAGCAGGGGGTACTCGCTCCGCAAGCCCGCCCGGATACCGCTGCGCTGCGTAGCCTGGGCTTCTCCGGCAGCGACGAGGAGGTGATCCGCCGCGCGGCGAAGGAAGCGATGCCTCTCCTCGCCGCCTGCAGCTCGGCTTCGAGCATGTGGACCGCCAATGCCGCCACGGTCAGCCCGAGTGCCGACACCGCCGATGGCCGCGTGCATTTCACCGCGGCCAACCTGAACTGCAAGTTCCACCGATCCATCGAGCATCCCACCACCAGCCGCGTGCTGGCGGCGATGTTCAACGACGAGCGGCATTTCGCCCATCACGCGGCGTTGCCGGCAGTGAGCCAGTTCGGCGACGAAGGCGCGGCCAACCACACGCGCTTCTGCAAGGACTATGGCGATGCCGGCGTGGAGTTCTTCGTCTTCGGTCGCAGCGCCTTCGACAGTCGCTTCCCGGCGCCGCAACGCTATCCGGCGCGCCAGACCCTGGAAGCCTGCCAGGCCGTCGCGCGTCTGCACGGGCTGAGCGAGGCCGGAGTGGTCTACGCTCAACAGAACCCGGCGGTGATCGACCAGGGCGTGTTCCACAACGATGTGATCTCGGTGGGCAATGGCGAGGTGCTGTTCCATCACGAGGACGCCTTCCTCGATACCGAGAAGGTCCTTGCCGAACTGCACGACAAGCTGGGCCGCCGCGGCGGCCGCTTCCGCGCCATCTGCGTGCCGCGCGACCAGGTCGCGGTGGAGGACGCGGTGAAGTCCTACCTGTTCAACAGCCAACTGCTGTCGAAGGCCGACGGTTCGATGCTGCTGGTGGTACCGGAGGAGTGTCGGAACAACCCGCGGGTCTGGAACTACCTGGACCAGCTCACCGGCGACGACGGTCCGATCCGCGAAGTGAAGGTCTTCGACCTCAAGCAGAGCATGCAGAACGGCGGCGGTCCGGCTTGCCTGCGCTTGCGCGTGGCGCTGCAGGAACGGGAGCTGGCGGCGGTGAATCCGGGGGTGATCATGAGCGCCGGCCTGTACGACACGCTGGTAGCCTGGGTCGACCGGCACTACCGCGACCGCCTGAGCGAGACCGACCTGGCCGACCCCCAACTGCTGCTGGAGTGCCGGACGGCATTGGATGAACTGACGCAGATCCTTAAACTGGGCTCGGTTTATTCCTTCCAACTCGATTGAGAGCCTCGCCACCATGTCCGATAGCCTGCAACTGATCCTCGAAGATACCGACGGCACCCAGCTGGAAACTTCCTGCACCCGTTTCGCCGTGGTCTGGCAGGGCAAGGAAGTGTGGGTCCAGCAAGCCGGCAACGGCCAGTTGCTGATCGGCGTCGACGTCGAAGACGGCGATACCGAATACACCAACCTGCTGCTGCGGCCGATGGCGACCAACCTGGTCAGCCTGCAACTGGAGATGGAGCCGATCGAAGAGGGCGACGACCACGAGCACGGCCCCGACTGCGGCTGCGACCACACCCACTGACTGAGGACATCCCATGCTCGCCCTCGGCAAACTGCTCGACTTGACCCTGGCCGGCCGCGAGCCGACCGAGAAGATCCAGCTCACCGCCGACGGCACCCGCCTGCACTGGCTGGCCGAGGGCGCGCTGGAAGTCACGCCGATCGGCGCCCGCGATAACGGCGTCGACCTGTTGCTCTCGGCCGGTATCCACGGCAACGAGACCGCGCCCATCGAACTGCTCGAACGGCTGATCCGCAAGGTCGCCGCTGGCACCCTCAAGCCTGCCGCCAGGGTCCTCTTCCTGTTCGGCAACCCCGAAGCCATCCGCCGCGGCGAGCGCTACGTCGAACAGGACATGAACCGCCTGTTCAACGGTCGCCACGAGGAGGGCAGTGGCAACGAGGCCTTCCGTGCCGCCGAGCTGGAGCGCCTGGCCCAGGTGTTCTTCAGCAAGACCGAGCGAGTCCACCTGCACTACGACCTGCATACCGCGATCCGCGGCTCGAAGATCGAGCAGTTCGCCCTCTACCCCTGGGCCGAGGGCCGCGAGCATTCCCGCAGCGAACTGGCCCGCCTGCGCGACGCCGGCATCGAGGCGGTGCTGTTGCAGAACAAGCCGGGCATCACCTTCAGCGCCTACACCTACGGCCAGCTCGGCGCCGAGGCCTTTACCCTGGAACTGGGCAAGGCACGTCCGTTCGGAGAGAACCAGGAGGTCAACCTGGAGCGCCTGGAGCGGAGCCTGGAGCTGCTGATCGACGGCAGCGAGGAACAGCCGGACGGCTCCCGGCTCGACGGCCTCAAGCTGTTCAGCGTGTCGCGCGAGGTGATCAAGCACAGCGACCACTTCCGCCTGCACCTCGACGACGACGTGGCCAACTTCACCGAACTCTCGCCGGGCTACCTGCTGGCCGAGGATATCGGCGGCACGCGCTGGGTGGTGGACGAGGTCGGCGCGCGCATCATCTTCCCCAATCCACGGGTGAAGAACGGCCTGCGTGCCGGAATCCTGGTGGTGCCGGCCAAGCTCTGAGGCGTATCGGCCTTCCCTCTCGATCATGACGGAGCGCTTCGGCGCTCCGTTTCCGTTGCGGCCGGGAAGATTTCTCGACTTCCCTTGTGGCTGTCGGTAGAGCGCCGTAGGATCGGGCTTTTCCGCCGAACCGAGGAGCCCTCCGTGCCTGTCATCGACCTGCGCAGCGACACCGTCACCCAGCCCACCGCCGGCATGCGCGAAGCCATGGCCGCGGCCGAACTGGGCGACGACGTCTATGGCGAGGACCCTACGGTCAACCGCCTGGAGGCCGAACTGGCGGCGCGCCTGGGCTTCGCCGCGGCGCTCTTCGTACCGACCGGGACCATGAGCAACCTGCTCGGATTGATGGCCCACTGCGAGCGCGGCGACGAATACATCGTCGGCCAGCAGGCGCATACCTACAAATACGAGGGCGGCGGTGCCGCGGTGCTGGGCTCGATCCAGCCGCAGCCGATCGACGGCGAGGCCGACGGATCGCTCGACCTGGACAAGGTCGCGGCGGCGATCAAGGCCGACGACTTCCATTTCGCCAAGACCCGCCTGCTGGCCCTGGAAAACACCATGCAGGGCAAGGTGCTGCCGCTCGACTACCTGGCCGCGGCGCGCGCCTTCACTCGCGCGCGTGGCCTGGCCCTGCACCTGGATGGCGCGCGCCTGTACAACGCAGCGGTGAAGCTGGGCGTAGACGCCAGCGAAATCACCCGGCACTTCGACTCGGTGTCGGTGTGCCTGTCCAAGGGCCTCGGTGCGCCGGTGGGCTCGGTGCTTTGCGGCAGCGTCGAACTGATCGGCAAGGCCCGTCGCTGGCGCAAGATGGTCGGCGGCGGGATGCGCCAGGCCGGTCTGCTGGCGGCTGCCGGCCTGTACGCCCTCGATCACCAGGTGGCACGCCTGGCCGACGACCACGCCAACGCCGCGCGCCTGGGCGACGGGCTGCGCGAACTGGGCTATGCGGTGGAGCCGGTGCAGACCAACATGGTCTACGTCGATGTCGGCGAGCGGGCGGTCGCGCTGCGCGACTTCCTCGCCGAGCGCGGGGTGCGGATCAGCGCGGCGGCGCGTTTGCGCCTGGTCACCCACCTGGACGTTTCCGCCGAGTCCATAGGACAAGTACTGGATGCCTTCGCGGCCTTTCGTCGCTCATAAGCGAAAAGGTCGGCAATAGGCAATAACTATCGCGCAAATACACTACAACCTTGCCCAAGGGCCGATATAATGCGGCCCTTTGCCGGCGATTCGTGGCCGCCAATTTTCCGTGGAAGAACCTATGAAAAGCGCTGAAATCCGTGAAGCCTTCCTCCGCTTCTTCGAAGAGAAGGGACACACCCGTGTCGCTTCCAGTTCGCTGATCCCGGCGAACGATCCGACCCTGCTGTTCACCAACGCGGGCATGAACCAGTTCAAGGACTGCTTCCTCGGCCTGGAAAAGCGCGCCTACACCCGTGCGACCACCAGCCAGAAATGCGTGCGCGCCGGCGGCAAGCACAACGACCTGGAAAACGTCGGCTACACCGCGCGGCACCACACCTTCTTCGAAATGCTGGGTAACTTCAGCTTCGGCGACTATTTCAAGCGCGACGCCATCCATTACGCCTGGGAGTTCCTCACCGGCGAGAAATGGCTGAACCTGCCCAAGGAAAAGCTCTGGGTCACCGTCTACGCCACCGACGACGAGGCCTACGACATCTGGACCAAGGAAGTCGGCGTGCCCGCCGAGCGTATGGTGCGGATCGGCGACAACAAGGGCGCGCCCTATGCGTCCGACAACTTCTGGGCGATGGGCGATACCGGACCCTGCGGTCCCTGCACCGAGATATTCTTCGACCATGGGCCGGAGATCTGGGGCGGCCCGCCCGGTTCGCCGGAAGAGGACGGCGACCGCTACATCGAGATCTGGAACAACGTGTTCATGCAGTTCAACCGCACCGCGGACGGCGTCATGCACCCGCTGCCGGCCCCGAGCGTGGACACCGGCATGGGCCTGGAGCGTGTCAGCGCGGTACTCCAGCACGTGCACTCGAACTATGAGATCGACCTGTTCCAGAACCTGCTGAAAGCCTCCGCCGAGGCCATCGGCTGCGCCAACGACGACGCGCCGTCGCTGAAGGTGGTAGCCGATCACATCCGTTCCTGCAGCTTCCTGATCGCCGACGGCGTACTGCCGTCCAACGAGGGTCGCGGCTACGTCTTGCGGCGGATCATCCGCCGCGCCTGCCGCCACGGCAACAAGCTGGGCGCCAGGGGCACCTTCTTCCACAAGATCGTCGCAGCGCTGGTCACCGAGATGGGCGATGCCTTCCCCGAGCTGAAGCAACAGCAGGCGCACATCGAGCGCGTGCTGAAGACCGAGGAAGAACAGTTCGCCAAGACCCTGGAGCAAGGCCTGAAGATCCTCGAACAGGACCTCGCCGAACTGCAGGGCAGCGTGATTCCCGGCAACGTGGTGTTCAAGCTGTACGACACCTATGGCTTCCCGGTCGACCTGACCAATGACATCGCCCGCGAGCGCGAGCTGACCATCGACGAGGACGGCTTCGAGCGCGAGATGGAGGCCCAGCGCGAGCGCGCCCGCGCTTCCAGCGCCTTCGGCATGGACTACAACAGCCTGGTCAAGGTCGACGGCGAGACCCGCTTCCTCGGCTATCAGGGCGTCTCCGGCGCCGGGCAGATCGTCGCGCTGTTCAGGGACGGCCAGGCCGTCGAGCGCCTGGAGGAGGGCGAGGAGGGCGTCGTGGTCCTCGACCAGACGCCGTTCTACGCCGAGTCCGGCGGCCAGGTCGGCGACAGTGGCTACCTCGAGGCGGCTGGCGTGCGCTTCGACGTGCGCGATACCACCAAGGCTGGCGGCGCGCACCTGCACCATGGCGTGGTCGCCCGGGGCAGCCTGAGCGTCGGCGGCGCGGTCAAGGCCGAGGTCGACGCCTCGGTACGCCAGGCCACCGCGCTCAACCACTCCGCGACCCACCTGCTGCATGCCGCGCTGCGCCAGGTACTGGGCGACCACGTACAACAGAAGGGCTCGCTGGTGGACAGCCAGCGCCTGCGTTTCGACTTCAGCCACTTCGAGGCGATCAAGGCGGAACAACTGAAGGCCCTGGAGGATATCGTCAACGCCGAAATCCGTCGCAACACCGAGGTCGAGACCGAGGAAACCGATATCGACACCGCCAAGGCCAAGGGCGCCATGGCGCTGTTCGGCGAGAAGTACGGCGACCAGGTGCGCGTACTGAGCATGGGCGGCGATTTCTCCGTCGAGCTGTGCGGTGGCACCCACGTATCCCGCACCGGCGACATCGGCCTGTTCAAGATCACCAGCGAGGGTGGCGTGGCTGCCGGCGTACGCCGTATCGAGGCGGTCACCGGCGCGGCGGCGCTGGCCTACCTGAACGGTGCCGAGGAGCAGCTCAAGGAAGCCGCCAGCCTGGTCAAGGGCAGTCGCGACAACCTGCTGGACAAGCTCGGCGCCCTGCTGGAGCGCAACCGTTCGCTGGAGAAGGAGCTGGAACAGCTCAAGGCCAAGGCTGCCAGCGCGGCCGGCGACGATCTTTCGGCGGCGGCGGTGGAAATCAAGGGCGCGAAGGTACTCGCCGCGCGCCTCGATGGTCTGGACGGCAAGGCGTTGCTGGCGCTGGTCGACCAGTTGAAGAACAAGCTCGGCCGCGCAGTGATCCTGCTCGGCGGCGAGCTGGACGGGAAGGTCGTACTGGTCGCAGGCGTGACCCAGGACCTGACCGGCCAACTGAAGGCCGGCGAGCTTATGAAGCAAGCCGCGGCGGCAGTTGGTGGCAAAGGTGGCGGACGCCCGGATATGGCCCAGGGCGGCGGCACCGATGCAGCGAAATTGGACGAGGCCCTGGCCCTGGCCCAGCGCTTCGTCGAGCAAGGGCTCTGATGCCATGCCGGCCCCGCGCCAGAGCGATGCGGGGCCGGGCGGCCAGCGCCCCTTGATGCCCGGCCGGCGGTGCGCCCCGCCAGTCCGGGTAGCGAAAGAATGTGGCAGGTTCAAAAGGGCGCCCTTCACGGAATCAGGCGGTTTGAAATGGCTTTGATCGTACAGAAGTTTGGAGGGACCTCCGTCGGCACCGTCGAGCGTATCGAGCAGGTGGCCGAGAAGGTGAAGAAATTCCGCGAAGCGGGCGATGACGTCGTCGTGGTGGTATCCGCCATGAGCGGCGAGACCAACCGTCTGATCGGCCTGGCCAACCAGATCATGGAGCAGCCGGTTCCGCGCGAACTGGACGTCATGGTCTCGACCGGAGAGCAGGTGACCATCGCCCTGCTCAGCATGGCCCTGATCAAGCGCGGCGTGCCGGCGGTCTCCTATACCGGCAACCAGGTGCGTATCCTCACCGACAGTGCGCACACCAAGGCGCGCATCCTGCACATCGACGACACCCACATCCGCGCCGACCTCAAGGCCGGCAGGGTAGTGGTGGTCGCCGGTTTCCAGGGCGTCGACGGCAACGGCAACATCACCACGCTGGGCCGCGGCGGTTCCGATACCACCGGGGTGGCCCTGGCGGCGGCGTTGAAGGCCGACGAATGCCAGATCTACACCGACGTCGACGGCGTCTACACCACCGATCCGCGCGTAGTGCCGCAGGCCCGTCGGCTGGACAAGATCACCTTCGAGGAAATGCTGGAAATGGCCAGCCTCGGTTCCAAGGTGCTGCAGATCCGGGCGGTCGAGTTCGCCGGCAAGTACAACGTTCCGCTGCGCGTGCTGCACAGCTTCCAGGAGGGTCCGGGCACCCTCATTACTATCGATGATGAAGAGGAATCCATGGAACAGCCGATCATCTCCGGCATCGCCTTCAACCGCGACGAAGCCAAGCTGACCATCCGTGGCGTACCCGATACCCCCGGCGTGGCCTTCAAGATCCTCGGGCCGATCAGTGCCGCCAATGTGGAAGTCGACATGATCGTGCAGAACGTGGCGCACGATAACACCACCGACTTCACCTTCACGGTGCATCGCAACGATTACCTGAACGCCCTGGAAATCCTCAAGCAGACCGCCGCCAACATCGGCGCGCGCGAAGCCATCGGCGACACCAACATCGCCAAGGTTTCCATCGTCGGCGTCGGCATGCGTTCGCACGCCGGCGTGGCCAGCCGCATGTTCGAAGCGCTGGCCAAGGAAAGCATCAACATCCAGATGATCTCCACCTCGGAAATCAAGGTTTCCGTGGTGATCGAAGAGAAGTACCTGGAACTGGCGGTACGTGCCCTGCACACGGCGTTCGAGCTCGACGCGCCGGCGCGACAGGGTGAGTGACGCTGGCAGGCGAAAGGCGCGGCAACCCCGCGCCTTTTGTCGTTTTTGACCGTTTGGCAGGAACTTTCATTCCGGCGGGACTGGTCAATACTGGGTGAAGGATCGCGCTCTTGATTTCTGCGGATCCGCCGCCATTTCTTTTTTGCAGACTGTTGTCCTGAAATATTCGCGTGAGGAGAAAGGAATGCTGATTCTGACTCGTCGGGTCGGAGAGACCCTGATGGTAGGTGACGACGTCACCGTGACGGTACTGGGTGTCAAAGGGAACCAGGTGCGCATCGGCGTCAACGCGCCGAAGGAAGTCGCCGTACACCGGGAGGAAATTTACCAGCGCATCCAGAAAGAGAAAGATCAAGAGCCAAACCATTAATTTTTATCTAATTTTCCCTTTGCAAACGGGGTAAAGATGGGTATCATGCGCCCCGTGTTGCGGAGAGGTGGCCGAGTGGCCGAAGGCGCTCCCCTGCTAAGGGAGTACACCTCAAAAGGGTGTCGGGGGTTCGAATCCCCCCCTCTCCGCCATTCAAGTGTTAGAGGTTGATTCAGGCGGCGAAAGCCATCTTGGTAACTAAGTTACTGATTTGATTGAAAAAATCGCTTGACGGATAAAATCCACAATCTATAATGCGCCCCCACGACGCACTCATAGCTCAGCTGGATAGAGTACTCGGCTACGAACCGAGCGGTCGGAGGTTCGAATCCTCCTGAGTGCGCCATATTTCGAAGGGTTCCTCTCGTCAGGGGCTCGGCGAGCGAAGGATCGACAGTTGCGGTCTTTCACGGTAAAACAAGCGTTACCGGCAGGTGGCCGGAAAAAGCACCGACACGCACTCATAGCTCAGCTGGATAGAGTACTCGGCTACGAACCGAGCGGTCGGAGGTTCGAATCCTCCTGAGTGCGCCATACCGAAAGGGCCTGCAGCAATGCAGGCCCTTTTTCTTTGCCCGGGATTTTTCTTCCGCCGGAACGCGGCCCCGTCGTCAGGCGGGGCGGGAAGGGGTCAGACCAGCACCGAGTACCAGAACACCCGGCCGATCACGTTGATGTGCTCGGCGGCTTCCTGGGGCTCGTAGCGCTCGTCCGGATGCTCGTCACTGTTGAAGCTGCGAATGCGCAGGCCGCCGCCTGGAAGGCGGTAAAGCAGTTTCACGCGCAGTTGGCCGTCGTGGTCGAAGGCGTACATGTCGCCGTCCTTGATCGTCCGCGCGCTAGTGTCCACGCCTACCGTGCTGCCGTCCGGCAGCACCGGCTCCATGCTGTTGCCGCTGACCGTGACGCAGGCGGCACTGGCCGGATCGATGTTCTTCTTGCGCAGGGTGTACTTGCCGAAGCGCAGCTTGCGCCCGCCGGTCTGCAGGATCACCGTGCTGCCCTTGCCGCCGGACAGCTCGATCTCCTTGTAGAAGGGCAGTTCGATCTCGTCGGCATCCAGGGGCGTTTCGTCGTCCCATGACTCTACTGCGCCAAGCCAACTGGCATTGGGTCCTGCATTCGCCTGGCCGCGCTCGGCGAGCATCTCGCCACGACCTTCCGCCAGCCACAGGGGGTTGACGCCGCAGGCGCCGGCGATCTGCGCGACGAAGCTGGTGGCGCGGGACTTGCCGCGCTCCAGATCGGAAATGGAGGTCTGGGTCATGCCTACCGCCTGGGCAAGCTGGACCTGGCTGAGATGGGCGTGCTTGCGCGCCGCCTTGATGCGATCTTTGAGTTCCATAGGGGGCAAGACTAAGGGTGTGCCTGTGGCATTGCAAGCGTCCGTATATGGGTATTACCATAATTTCAGCGCTTTCCTACTCGCCTCGGGTAGGACGGCGGCCCAACACAGCCACTGCGGGTGGCTAATGCGAGCGGCCAGCCAGGTGGGCCGGCCAAGGAGGGAATACCATGTTTCAAAGTACCGAGCAGGCGCTGGCCGTGGCCTACTGGATGTTCGAGCACCAGCCGGGACCGAAGTCGTCGACGGCGATGGTGATCGATGGCCTGCGCGAGCGCTTCGATCGCAGCTTCATCGAACACCTGCCCAGCGGTTTGAGTCCGCACGAATGGCAGGCCCAGGCGGTGATGACCGTGCGTTTCGCCCAGCGCCAGCTGGCTGCGCACCCACTGGAGCTGGCGGTGGTGCGGGCCGAGTTCGCCCGCGGGCGGGATTTCGTCCTTGGCCTGGCGGCTTTGCGCGACTGGCTGAAGCCCGGGGCCGACCCGATCGAGCAGCGGGCAACCCTGGCCTTGCTGATGCGCATGTTCCGTCGTCCGCCGTCGAGCATCCGCGAGATCGAGCGACTCAGCGGCCTGTCGAAGAGCACCCTGCATCGCTGGGACAAGGAATGGCGCGAGCGGGTCGTCGCTTTGCTGCGCCAGGCCTTGCAGCGACTGGAGGAGCCGATGGCGGAGGTGGGGATCGTGTGCGAGCGCTAAAAAAATTTCTGTATGAAAACGGGTTTTCCCATATTGACGCTATGGGACGATAAAGGTATAAATTCTCCACGATTGAAATTCCTCTGGCCGAAGCCCGCCGATGCGGGCTTCGGCCGTTCCGGGCCCGCCTTTTCGGCGGGCCTTTGCATTTTCGGGAGTCATCCATGTCCGAGCCAAGCTCTGCGGCCTCCGCCGCCAGCGCAATGGCTGGCGTCGGCCTGGCCATGTACCTGCCGGGTATCGATGGCAACGCCTTGCTGGGAGGCTTCGGCGGCGCCATCTTCTTTGTCGTGTTCGCCCGTGACTACAACGCCCTGACCCGCCTCGGCTATCTGCTGGTGTCCTGGGTCGGCGGCTATTACGCCGGAATCGAGGCGCTCGGCCGCGGGTTGACCCAGACCAGCGGCATGGCCGCCTTCGTCGCCGCGACCCTGTGCGTGACCGGCGGCATCGGCATGCTCGAGTGGATGCGTGGCGGTGAACTGCCCAACTGGATGCGCGGGCTGTTGCGCCGCCGGGGAGGCAAGTCTGATGGTTGATCCGCTGTCCACCCTGACCGTGCTGGTCTGCTCGGCGATCTGCATGCGCCTGATCACCTATCGCCGCGCCGGCGCGCGTTTCCGCCCCGGCGTTTCCCTGTGCGCCTACCTGCTGGCGTTGTGCACCGGCTGCCAGGCGCTGGGAATAGTGGCCGGGCTGTATCGCGCCGAGCACCTCTCGCCGTGGATGCTCGGGGTACTGCTGGTGCTGCTGGTCCTGCTGTTGCAGGCGCGCGGCAACCTGGCGCGGGTCCTGCGCCTGCATTGAACGAACGTACTTCGCTCCGGCCTGGCCGGCGGTTGTATCCGCCGCGTCGGTGCCTGTCCGTCATCCATCCATCCTGAAAAAGGAGTTCGCCATGTCCAGTGCAACCGTGCGCCTGGATCACGCCGCCCTGCGCGAAACGTTGCGGCAGTTGTTCGGCCTGCCCGCCGGCAGCGTCATCGATGCCGATCAACTGCTGGCCCCGCCGGCCATCCCCTTCATGACCTTGCGCCTGGAGTCCTCGAGCCTGCTTGGCAAGGTGCGGCGGGAGTTTTCCGCCAGTGGCGAGCAGGAGTCCCTGCTGGCCAGTTGCGAGAGCATCTTTCGCCTGACCTGGCATGGTCCCGAGGCGCACCAGTACCTGCAGGATGCCCGCTGCCTGCTGCAGTCAGGCAATGCCGGCGAGCGCCTGCGCGTGCTGAAGGCCAGCCTGCTGCGCCTGACGCCCATCGAAAACCTGTCCGTCGTGCAGGATGGCCAGGCGCTGGGACAGGCTCGTTTCGACCTTGTTCTCGCTCACGAACACGTGCTGCTCGTCGACCTCGAGCGCACCGCTTCCGGGCAGGCCTCCGGGGGGACGGGTGGAACGGCTTACTAGAGGTCGTTGCGATGCATCGTAGCGATGCCATCCATACATAGAGGAGAGATCCATGGTCATGTTGATCAGTCGTCGCGTCGGCATCGTTCGCCTGGATGCGGTGATTTCCGAAAACCTCGCGCAGGCTGCCGGGAGTGTCGTCGAGACGGGGCAAGAGGCTGCCGTCAGCGCGCGCGGCGACAAGCTCATCACCATCGTCGGCAGCATTGTCGACCATGCGCCCGCTGACGAGCCGTTGCCCTCCTTGCTGCCGATGGAGGGAGGCAGCCGCGCGTTGAACGAGTACCGTGTGCGCAAGGGCATCGCTGCCTTGACTTCACTGCAAGGCGCTTCCGAAACGGTGGACGTGCAAACGGGATTCCACCTGTATCGCGGTCTGTTCATCACGCGCGTTGTTGCCCGGCGAACCGCAGAAAGAGGATTGAGCCTGACCATAACCGCCAGCCAGAGGCGTGCGCGGCGGGTAGGCGGTAGGCTGCTGAAGACTGTCGTCCGTCTTTTCCATGCGGGCAGGGCGACACCCTGCCCGGCACGCTAAAGGCGATGCCGGTCCTGCTTTCATCGGTATGAGGTCGGCCCGGCCTTAGCTCCCGGGATCGACTCGCTCCACCCGGTACCTTCCCTTTCCCTTCACGCATCCCTCCTGATCGAAGCTCACGCTTCTCGCTCCCCGTCGCTTGTCGGCCTTGTACTGATAACGCACCTCCGCATTGTTCCCGCTGACCCGGTCCGGCTTGCCCAGCGCCCGCTCCACATCGGAGCGGGTCATTCCCGCCATGATCCGCTGCTCCACGATCGCCTTGCGGCGTTCCTTCTCGTCCAGGCGTCTTCCGCAGCGATCTTCTCTTTCTCCGATCACCGCGAGCGGCACGTTTTTCCGGCCGATGGACGCCTTTTTCGTCTTCGTCTCGGCCATCGGCGTGACGCTCCTGCCTCCCGGCGGCGGGTTGTCCGCCACGACGGTCTCGCCGGCCTGCCCGGCGGGGCAACCGAGTTGGGTGAAGCTGACATGGCCGCTGGCGTCTTCGCAGCGGAATACCGCAGCGGCCTCGCAGGTGGACGCCAGCGAGAGGAGGAGAAGGAGGGACAGGGAACGCATGGCCGGCACTCCGGGTCGGATAAGGGTGAGTGCAGGCTAACGCGTTGCCTTTTTCCGCGGGGCCGAGTGTCCTGAGTGAAATTTCCGGCGTCGCAGTCAGGCGTCGAGTGACGATGAACTTTGTGCCGCAAGCGCTTGTTCTTGCCGCCATTTTGTAACGCGCAAAACGCAAGCGGAGTGTTATCATTATCCGTATCTGCCCCGAGAGGGCCCTTGGAACACCCCCATGGACTTACCCAGTAGAAACTCGAACAGTTTCCCGTTTGACCAATCACGTTTCTGATTGACCCCTTTGGCGTGCTCCGCTACTGGGGGTGGAGCGCGCTATGACCGAAGTAGAAGCCAAGAAGCCGCAGGAAAGCCTGCAGGACCGCCTAGCGCAGGTGGTCGAGCTGCTGCATCGCCACAAGGTGGTGGAAGACCTGACCCATCGTCAGGAAGGCCAGCACCATGACCGGGTGGAAAACCTCGTCCACCGGCAGAATCTCGTAGAACTCCAGCGCAAGCTGGAGGAACTGCACCCCGCCGACATCGCCCACATCCTCGAATCGCTGCCGCTGGACGACCGCCTGACGGTCTGGCAACTGGTCAAGTCCGAGGACGACGGCGACATCCTCCTCGAAGTCTCCGACGCGGTCCGGGAAACCCTGATCGCGGATATGGACGACCACGAGATCATCGCCGCGACCAAGGACCTGGACGCCGACGAACTCGCCGACCTGGCGCCGGAACTGCCGCGCGACGTGGTCCATGAACTGATGGAAAGCCTCGACGCGCAGCAGCGCGAGCGAGTGCGTTCGGCGCTGTCCTACGAGGAGGACCAGGTCGGCGCGCTGATGGACTTCGAGATGGTCACCATCCGCGAGGACGTCAGCCTGGAAGTGGTGCTGCGCTACCTGCGCCGCCTGAAGGAACTGCCCGGGCATACCGACAAACTGTTCGTGGTCGACTACGACGGCGTGCTCAAGGGCGTGCTGCCGATCAAGCGCCTGCTGGTCAACGATCCGGACAAGCAAGTGCTGGAAGTCATGGCCACCGACCCGGTGACCTTCCACCCGGACGAGGACGGCTACGACGCCGCCCAGGCATTCGAGCGTTACGACCTGATTTCCGCGCCGGTGGTGGACAAGGGCGGCAAGCTGATCGGTCGTCTGACCATCGACGAGATGGTCGACCTGATCCGTGAGGAAAGCGAAAGCGAAGTCCTCAACATGGCCGGTCTGCGTGAAGAAGAAGATATCTTCGCCTCGGTCTGGAAGTCGGTGCGCAACCGCTGGGCCTGGCTGGCCACCAACCTGATCACCGCCTTCGTCGCCTCGCGGGTGATCGGCCTGTTCGAAGGCTCCATCGAGAAACTGGTGGCGCTGGCCGCGCTGATGCCGATCGTTGCCGGCATCGGTGGCAATTCCGGCAACCAGACCATCACCATGATCGTCCGCGCCATCGCGCTCGACCAGGTACAGCCGACCAGCAACAGTCGCAACCGCCTGCTGCGCAAGGAGCTTGGCGTCGCGCTGGTCAACGGCCTGGCGTGGGGCGGAGTGATCGGCGTGGTGGCCTTCTATCTTTACGGCAACTGGGAACTGGGCGTGGTGATGACCGCCGCGATGACCCTGAACCTGCTGCTGGCGGCGATGATGGGAGTGCTGATCCCGATGACCCTGCATCGTTTCGGACGCGATCCGGCGATGGGCTCCAGCGTGATGATCACTGCGATGACCGACAGCGGCGGTTTCTTCATCTTCCTCGGCCTGGCGACGATCTTCCTGATGTAGCCGGAGCGCCACGCGAGAAGCCGCCCACGGGCGGCTTTTTTCATGGCGGTCAGATCAGCGGGGAAACCTTCGGTGGCGACCAGGACAGCACGCTCAGGCAGCGATCGCCGCCATTGACGAAATACTCGTCGACGGCCTTGGTCTCGCGGGCGACGAAGCCCTCGCGACGGCATTCCTGGTCCAGCCAGCCGCCTTGCTCGACCCGGTACAGCCAACCCTCGGATGCCGCACAGGCTGGCCAGAATTCCAGCAGGTCGGCAGCGTCGAGCTGGCGCAGGCCTTCGACTTCGACGAACTCGACGCGCCAGGTGCGCTGGTTGGCGAGGTCGCGGACGAGGATGGTGAGGCCGGCGCGATCCTGGCGGCACTCCAGGAACCAGGGGTCGACGCAGGGCGGCGCCTGGAGCAGAACCGCCAGCAGTGGCTCCGCGCGTTCAGCCACGGACGCGCAGGGTCAGGCCCTTGAGGAAGTTGCGCAGCAACTGGTCGCCGCAGGTCCGGTAGTTGCTGTGGCCGGGCTTGCGAAACAGGGCGCTCAGCTCGGGTTTGGAGACCGGGAAGTCGACGCTGTCGAGGATGGCATGGAGGTCTTCCTCCTTGAGTTCGAAGGCGACCCGCAGCTTCTTCAGGATCATGTTGTTGCTCAACGGCAGCTCCAGCGGCGGTAGCGGACGCGACTCGTCGCGACCGCGGCGCTGGATGATCAGTCCGTCCAGGCAGCGCGCCAGGTAGCGGTCGGGGCAGGCCTGGAAGCCGTCTTCGTCTTCCTTCTTCAGGTAAGCCTCGAGCAGGTCCGCTTCGACTTGCTCGCCGAACCGGGCGGCCAGTTCGGCCAGATGTGCGTCGGGAAGATCCAGCAGGTAGCGCAGGCTGCGTAGTACGTCGTTGTTGAGCATCGTGCTCTCCGGAACGGTTGGCGATGAAAAAGCCCCGCGGGGCGGGGCTCTTCAGGGGGGCTCAGACCAGCTCGGCCCAGAGGTCGTACTCGTCGGCATCGGTGATGCGCACGCGGACCTTGTCGCCCGGCTTCAGCTCGTCGCTGTCGACGAACACGTTGCCGTCGATTTCCGGAGCGTCGGCCCAGGAGCGGCCGACCGCGCCCTGTTCGTCGACTTCGTCGATCAGCACTTCGATTTCCTTGCCCACCTTGAGCTGCAGGCGAGCGGCGGAAATCGCCTGCTGGTGGGCCATGAAGCGTTCCCAGCGGTCCTGCTTGACCTCGTCCGGCACCGGCTCCAGGCCCAGCTCGTTGGCCGGAGCGCCTTCGACGGGGGAGTACTGGAAGCAGCCGACGCGGTCGAGCTGGGCTTCCGTCAGCCAGTCGAGCAGGTACTGGAAGTCTTCTTCGGTTTCGCCCGGGAAGCCGACGATGAAGGTCGAGCGGATGGTCAGTTCCGGGCAGATCTCGCGCCACTGCTTGATCCGGGCCAGGGTCTTGTCCTCGAAGGCCGGGCGCTTCATGGCCTTGAGCACCTTCGGGCTGGCGTGCTGGAAGGGGATGTCGAGGTACGGCAGGAGCTTGCCGGCGGCCATCAGCGGGATCACGTCGTCGACGTTGGGGTACGGGTAGACGTAGTGCAGGCGAACCCACACGCCCATGCTGCTCAGCGCCTCGCAGAGTTCCTTCATGCGGGTCTTGACCGGCTGGCCGTTCCAGAAGTCGGTCTTGTACTTCAGGTCCACGCCGTAGGCGCTGGTGTCCTGGGAAATCACCAGGAGTTCCTTGACCCCGGCCTTGACCAGGCGCTCGGCCTCGCTCAGCACGTCGCCGACCGGCCGGCTGACCAGCTTGCCGCGCATGGACGGGATGATGCAGAAGCTGCAACTGTGGTTGCAGCCTTCGGAAATCTTCAGGTAGGCGTAGTGGCGCGGGGTCAGCTTGACGCCTTGCGGCGGGACCAGGTCGACCAGCGGGTTGTGTTCGGTCTTCGGCGGCACCACTTCGTGCACTGCGGTAACCACCTGCTCGTACTGTTGCGGGCCGGTGACCGCCAGCACGCTTGGATGCACGTCGCGGATCGCGTGCTCTTCCACGCCCATGCAGCCGGTGACGATGACCTTGCCGTTCTCGGCGATGGCTTCGCCGATCACTTCCAGGGACTCGGCCTTGGCGCTGTCGATGAAACCGCAGGTGTTGACCACCACGACGTCGGCGTCTTCGTAGGTCGGAACGACCTCATAGCCTTCCATGCGCAGCTGGGTGAGGATGCGCTCGGAGTCGACCAGCGCCTTGGGGCATCCAAGACTGACGAAGCCGACTTTGGGAGTGGGGGTGGACATGGCTAACCTCGGTAGGCGGGCGCGCTTGCTGGCGCCTCTGATCAAAAAGTGCGCAATTCTAGCGGCAGCGCCGCGGCTTTTCCAGTCTCCCGTGCAGCTCTTTTCCGGCCCTGGAAAAACTCACCGCGGGCGCTCGGCAATCGGCTCCCCGGCCTTCTATAGTCATAGCAGTCCGTGGCCTCGGCGCTTGCATCGCGGACGGCATGGGCGCAGCATTTGCCGAATTTTTCCGGGGGAAAGCGTTTCATGAGTGATGCAGCGACGCGTGCCGAGGAGACTTCGGAGGGGCATTCCAGCTCTGCCATCGGCCTGATGGTCGGGGCGGTTGGAGTCTGCTATGGGGATATTGGCACCAGTCCCTTGTATACCCTGAAAGAGGTCTTCATCGGCGGCTACGGGGTGCAGGCCAACCACGATGGCGTCCTTGGCGTGCTGTCGCTGATCTTCTGGTCGCTGGTCTGGGTCGTTTCCATCAAGTACGTGATCTTCGTCCTGCGTGCCGACAACCAGGGCGAGGGCGGGGTGATGGCGCTGTCGGCCCTGGCGCGCCGGGCGGCGGCGCCGTTCGGCAGGCTGCAGACCTTCGTGGTGGTTGCCGGCCTGATCGGCGCGGCGCTGTTCTACGGCGACAGCATGATCACCCCGGCGATCTCGGTACTGTCGGCGGTAGAAGGGCTGGAGATCGCCTTCGACGGCCTGGAGCACTGGACGGTACCGCTGGCGCTTATCGTGCTGATCGGCCTGTTCCTGATCCAGAAGCACGGCACCGCGCGGATCGGCATCCTGTTCGGCCCGGTCATGGTGCTCTGGTTCGGCGCCCTGGCGGCGCTGGGCGTCTACGGGGTGATCCAGCAGCCGGAAGTGCTGCAGGCGATGAACCCTGTATGGGCCGTGCGTTTCTTCAGCTCGCATCCCGGCATCGGTGTCGCCATCCTCGGCGCCACCGTACTGGCGCTGACCGGCGCCGAGGCGCTGTACGCCGACATGGGCCACTTCGGTCGCAAGCCGATCGCCCGTGCCTGGTTCCTGCTGGTGCTGCCGGCGCTGGTGCTGAACTACTTCGGCCAGGGCGCGACCATCCTTTCCAACGCCGAGGCGGCGCGCAACCCCTTCTACCTGCTGGCGCCGGGCTGGGCGCTGCTGCCGATGGTGGCGCTGTCCACCCTGGCCACGGTGATCGCCTCCCAGGCGGTGATCTCCGGCGCCTTCTCCCTGACCCGCCAGGCGATCCAGCTCGGCTACGTGCCGCGGATGACCATCCAGCACACTTCCAGCCACGAGCAGGGGCAGATCTACATCGGCGGGGTGAATTGGGCGCTGATGGTCGGCGTGGTCCTGCTGGTGCTCGGCTTCGAGTCCTCGGCGTCGCTGGCGGCTGCCTACGGCGTGGCGGTGACCGGAACCATGCTGATCACCACCCTGCTGATGGGCGTGGTGATCTGGCGCCTGTGGAAATGGCCGCTGTGGCTGGGCGTCCCGTTCTTCTGCGTGATGCTCGCGGTGGACAGCCTGTTCTTCGCCGCCAACCTGCCCAAGGTGATCCAGGGCGGCGCCTTCCCGGTCATCGCGGGTATCGTCATCTTCATCCTGATGTCCACCTGGAAGCGTGGCCGCCAACTGCTGGTGGAGCGTCTCGACGAGGGCTCGCTGCCGCTCTCGGTGTTCATTTCCAGCATGCGCGTGCAGCCGCCGCACCGGGTCCAGGGGACCGCGGTGTTCCTTACCGCGCGTACCGACGCGGTGCCTCACGCGCTGCTGCACAACCTGTTGCACAACCAGGTGCTGCACGAGCAGGTGGTGCTGCTCACCGTGGTCAACGAAGACAGCCCACGGGTTTCGCCGGATCGCCGTTTCGAGGTCGAGGCCTATGGCGACGGGTTCTTCCGGGTGATCCTGCACTTCGGCTTCATGGAAGAGCCAGACATCCCGGCTGCCTTGCGCCTGTGCCATCTCAACGAACTGGACTTCAGCCCGATGCGCACCACCTACTTCCTCAGCCGGGAGACGGTGATTCCATCCAAGCGCATCGGCATGGCGCGCTGGCGCGAGGGGTTGTTCGCCTTCCTGCTGAAGAACGCCAACGGCAACCTGCGCTATTTCAACCTGCCGCTCAACCGGGTGATCGAGTTGGGAACCCAGGTCGAGATCTGATCCGCTCCGCTGCAAAAAAGCGCGCCCGATTGGGCGCGTTTTTTTGCGCGTTTCTCAGCGCCGTTGCGGCAGCATCCGTACCAGGGTGTTGTCGCGGCTGACGAAGTGATGGAAGAGCGCCGCGGCGGCGTGCAGGCCGATCAGGAAATAACCGGCGTTGCCGATGGTTTCGTGCCATTCCTTGATTTGCCCGGCGAGGTCGGGGTTCTTGTCGACCAGCGGCGGTAGCTCCAGGCCGAAGAACGGTATCGGCTTGCCGGCGGCGCTGAGGATCAGCCAGCCGGCGAAGGGCAGGCCGATCATCATCAGGTAGAGGGCGTAGTGCATCAGCCTGGCCAGCGTCGCCTGCCAGGCGGGGATGGCGGGCTCTATGCGCGGGGTAGGGGTGGCCAGGCGCACCAGCAGGCGCAACCAGACCAGCAGGAAAACGCTCAGGCCAAGCATGAAGTGCCATTGCTTGAGCAGTTCGCGGGTTTCGCTGCCCTTGGGGAAATTGCCCTTCAGTTCGATACAGGCGTAGACCCCGGCGATCAGCAGCAGGGTCAGCCAGTGCAGGGCAATGGTCAGGCTCCCATAACGGGATTCGGTGTTTTTCCAGCTCATCACGGTTCCTTCTCTTCGGCTCTCGGGAGCCCGCTCTGCGGCGGGTCGGCCGGTATTCTCGGCGGCTCCGCTGAAGCCAGCCTGAATGCCCCCGGCAGGCTCAGTCTAGCTGGCGCCGGCCGGGGACAAGAAGGGCGGAGCGGGGAGAGCTTGATCGCGATCAGGCGTCGGGAGCGTTCTCGCGGTCGCGGATGGCCTGGAGCATCTTCTTCGCCAGGGACAGGTAGTCCTCGTCGAAGTGGTGGCCGCCCGGCAGTTCGAGCTTCTCGCCGACGGCCTGGGATTGGGTACAGCCGCTTTCGTCCTTTTCTTCGGCGCCATAGATGCAGAACACCTTGGCTGCCGGCAACCTGGCCATTTCCGGGCCGGTGGCGGCTTCCTCGCCGGCCTTGCCCAGCCAGCCTTCCACTTCGATCTCGAAGCTGCCGGTCCGCGCCAGCGCCAGCAGCAGCATGGCTTTCACTTGCTGCTGGTCCTTTCCGGGCAGGCGGTTGTAGATCGCCGGCAGGATGTCAGCGCCGAACGAGTAGCCGGCCAGGACGAAACGTTTCGCGCCCCACTTCTCGCGGTAGTGTTGCATCAGCTTGGAGAGGTCGGCGGCGCTCTGTTCCGGGCTCTTGTGTTGCCAGTAGTAGCGCAGGGTGTCGATGCCGACCACCGGGTAGCCCATGCTGGCCATATGCTCGGCAGAGTCCTTGTCCAGGTCGCGCCAGCCGCCGTCGCCGGAATAGAACAGGGTGACGATGTCCGAGGGTTTCGCCGCGGGGACCTCGAGTACCGGCAGGGCCTCGGCGTTGCCTTGCAGTTGCAGGCGCAACTGATGGGCGAGCACGTCGGACAGCGGGGTGTCGTAGTCGCTGATGCTGGTTTCCGCGCTCGACTGCTTGCGGACGAAGACTGCGGTGTCGTCGTCCGGGTTGTCGTTCCAGGCCAGCAGCCACTGGCCGTGCGACGCCTGGTGCGGCAGCGGGGCGTCGCAGTCGCGCTCGGCCAGGGCAATGTCGAAGCCGACCGAGAGCGCCTTGGCCGTGTCGTCGTCCTGGCTGGCGAGCCAGCGCCAGGCGGTGGTCGAGCCCGGGCCGATGCCGGCGACCAGGTTCGGCTTGCCGCCGAGGTGGGCAATGACCGCTTCGAGCCGGGACTGCTGCGCCCTGCAATCGCCGTTTTCCGGGGGGAAGTACTGGATCACCCGGGCGGCGCTGTCGTGAGCCAGGTTCAGCATCTGGGCGTCGTTCAGTTGCTGTTCGGGGGCGGCGATCACCACCACCCGCGAGCGCGGCTTCTCGCCGGGTTCGGCAAGGGTGGCGTGGCCGCCGTCGTCGAGGTCCAGGGCTTCCAGTTTCGCCTGGGCCGCCGGTCGGCTCCAGAGCAGCAGGGCGGCACCGACGATCAGCACCAGGGCGGCGACCAGAAAACGGCGCCAGTGACGTTTCACGACAGACATATCAGCGTTTCACCAATCCAGTCAGGCCGCCGGCGATCAGCGCGGCGGTATCGGCCAGGGCCACCAGCGGGTCGAGCCCGGCTGGCACGGCCAGGTAGCGGGGTTCCCAGTCGGGCTGGAACTTGTCCTTGAAGCGTCGCAGCCCCTGGAAATTGTAGAACTGTTCGCCCCGCCGGAAGACCAGCGCGCCCAGGCGCTGGGTCAACGGCGCGCCGCGCCTTGGCTGGAGCCCGGCCAGCGGCACCATGCCGAGGCTGAAGCGCGCGTGGCCCTTGGCCTTGTAGTGGAGGATGAGGCCGAGCATGAGGAACTCCATGGTCAGCTTCGGCGCGTCCGGGTGCACGCGCATCAGGTCGAGGCTCGCCAGTTCGCGGCTGTCGGTTTCCAGCAGGTTGGCGAAGGCCACCGGCTTGCCCTGGTGGCGGACGATGGCGATGCGGAAGAAGTTCAGGTACGCCGGGGTGAAGCGGCCCAGGGAGAAGCCTTTCTCGCGCACCTGCTTGCCGCCCAGCCAGGCGTCCGATATCGCCTTCAGCTCGTCCAGCGGAGCCTGGCCCGGTTCATGGAACTCCAGGGCCAGGCCGTCGCGCTGGCCGCGGTTCCAGGTGTAGCGCAGGTCTTTCATTTCCTTGCCCTTGTTCTCCAGGTCGAAGCGCAGCAGGTCGACTCGCGCTTCTTCGCCGAGCTTGAGGGCGGTCAGGCCAATGTCCATGTAGAACGGCAGGTTCTCGGCACGCACCTGGTAGAACACCGGGCGGGCATGGTGCAGGTCGCAGAGGTCGCGGAACTGCCAGATCAGTTCGGCGCGCTGCATGGCCGGGCCGATCGGGTCGTACAGGGCGATCATGCTGCGACCGCGGCGGGCGTACATGAGGAAAGCGTCGTCGCCCTCATGGAAGAGCAGGGCCTTGTCGCCGGTCAGGGCCAGGCCGCCATCCGGCTGGTCCGAGTGGCGGATGATCCGCGCCGCGCGCTGCAGCTCTTCCGCGTTCGGCTCGCGGATCGCCGGCGGTGCCGCGCGCAGCAGCCAGCCAAGGGCCAGGGCCAGGAGCAGCAGGCAACTGCCGAGGGCGGCGCGCAGGGCGCGCGGGGCGTCGGCGTCCAGGGCGAACTGCCACCAGAGCTGGTTGCTGTAATGCACGTCCTGGTTGGCGAACAGCAGCAGCCAGACCGAGGCGCCGACCACGCAGATGCTGGCGCCTACGTAAAGCGGCGAGAAGGGTACTTCCATCAGCCGGCTGGGACGGTAGAAGGAGCGGCGGAACATGGCGAGCAGCGCGGCGGTCAGGCTCAGCAGGCTGGCTTCCTCCCAGTCGAAGCCTTTCAGCAGCGAAAGCAGGGCGCCCACCAGCAACAGCACCAGGGTCAGGGCCCAGGCGGCCGACAGCCGTCGGCGCAAACCCTGCGCGAGCAGGAGGCAGAGCACGCCGATCAGGCTGGCGACCAGGTGCGAGGCATCGATCAGGCGATGTGGAATGAGGAAACCGAGGTGTTCCAGGCGGGTGTCGATCGCCGGTGTGGCGCCGGAAAACAGCAGCACGACACCGGAGAGGAAGACCAGGATCGCCAGGATCGGTGCGGCGAAACCCGAGGCGACGCGGATCGCCTGGCGCGTCACCCACAACCGGCGCGCTTCGAGGAACAGCAACAAAAGGCAGGCCAGCAGCAGTGGCAGTACCACATAAATCAAGCGGTACAAGAGCAGGGCCGCGGCCAGCGGCGCGGCGCCCAGTTGGCCGGCGAACGCGGCCAGCAGCACCGCCTCGAACACCCCGACTCCGCCCGGTACGTGGCTGAGCACGCCGGCGGCCAGGGCGAGCAGGTAGACCAGCAGGAACGCCGCGAAGGGTGGGGTTTCCGGCAGCAACAGATAAAGGACGGTAGCGGCGGCGGCGACGTCGAGGGCGGTGATCAGCAGTTGCAGCAGCGATAGGCGCAGGCCTGGCAGGCGCAGGCTGCGGCGGCCGAGGCGGACCAGCAGGCTGTCGGGGGACGGCCGTTCTCCCGGCAGGCGGTGCCGGGCCAGGAACGCCACCAGGCCGACAGCCAGCGACAGGACGGCGATCGCGATGACGGCGACCAGGGCGCGGGGCAGGTGCAGCGCCGACGCCGCATCGTCGAGGTCGCAGAGTGCGGCGAGTGCCGCCAGCACCGGCAGTGCGCAGCCCAGGGAAAGGCTGGCAAATAGCGTCATCCGGGCTATTTCGGCAGCGCCGATGCCATGCCGGGAATACAGTCGGTAGCGTACGGAGCCGCCGGAAAGCAGCGACAGGCCTACCGCATTGCCGATGGCGAAGGCGCTGAAGCCGCCGGTGGCCAGGCTGCGCATGGGCAGCGTGACGCCAGCGAAGCGGCTGGCCGACCACTCGTAGCCGAGCAGGATGACGAAGCCGAGGGCGGTCGCGCTCAGGGCGCCGAGCAGCGCCGGCCTGGGCACGTCGGCGATGGCATCGTGGAGGGCGCCGGGATCGATCTCCCGTAGCAGGTGGTAGCAGGCCACCAGCGCCAGGCCGAACAGCAGCAAGGTGAAGACCAGGCCGATGGGCTGGCGGTAGGCGGTAATCCGATCGATCAGCCGGATGCGTTGTGGGGACGCGGGAGAGCTGGGTGGAGCGGGATGTTCTGGAACGGGAGCGTCGGTGCGCATCAGCCACCTCATGGGAATTTGCGCGACAGAGTATGGCCTCTCGGGCGAGTTCCCAAGTGGTCGCAGCAGATTTTTTCTGTGCGGGGCGGCGTCCTGTCACAGGGAGAAGACCGCCGGGTTTTGCAGGAGTTGCGTCGGCGAAGTGGCCGAAGGCCATTTGCTGGTATTCGTTCAGCGATGGTTCAGCTTGCCGTGGGCATAGTGGCGGCTTGCACTGTCCGACCATTTCCGAGGGGGGGAAGGGTGACGATGATCCAGGCGGGCATTCATGTCGGCGCCGGAGTCGTGCTGGGCGTGGCCGCTGGATGGTGGCTGGGGGATTGGGAACAGTCGTTGCAGGTCAAGGACTCGGTGGCGCGGGTCGATTGCCTGTTGTACGGCGCCCTGCTGGTGGTGTTGCTCCGCCACGACGGATGGTTGCGCCGCCTGGGCCTGCTGGGCCTGGGGCTGTTCTGCGGTTCCCTGCTGGTCTATTCGGTGAATCCGGCAAGCCTGTTCGCTGCGAAAGAGTCCTGGAGCCTTGCGCGGATCTCCATGCGGGCCTTCGGTCCGCTGGTGATGCTGGTCGTGGGGATGGCCTGCGCGCGCCTGGCACACGAGTTGCGCTGACGCTGGCGTTGCGCTCACGCCGGAGTCAGGTGACGCGATTCCTCGCGGTATTCCTTCAACCAGCGCAGCACTTCCACGGCCTCCCAGCGAGAGGGGTCGTACAACGCATAGATCTCGCCCTGGTAGCCGACCACATCGAGCGGCCGGTGGAAGCCGGCGCGCTGGAACAGCGCCTCGATCTCGGCGAAGCAGGTGTTGAAGTGCACGCGGGTGAACGGCGTCTTGCCGTCGGTGACCAGGCCGTCCATCTGCAGTTCGTCCACTGCCTGGCGGATGTCGTCGAGTTCCATCCGGTTCACGCTGCGCTTCAATTGTTCGACGTTCAGCATCTGTCTGTCCTTTCCGTATCCGTTACCGAGCACTCATCGAAGGCTGAGCTTGCTGTACGAATATACAGTTAAATGTGCGATGATGCGAGCGAACGGAGGGCGAGGCGATGCAGTGGAACAGGAGGGGCGGAATGCAAAAAGCCCCGGCGCTATCGCTAGTGCCGGGGCTTTTCGAATGTGGTTGCGGGAGCTGGATTTGAACCAACGACCTTCGGGTTATGAGCCCGACGAGCTACCAGACTGCTCCATCCCGCGTCTGTGTGGGCGCATTCTACGGACTCTCGTCGGGCTGTCAATCGATTTTTCGAAAAAAGTGTTTTTTCTTCAAATGCTTAGCGCTTGCCCAATGTTAGAATTCAGCGCTCCGGGGCAGGCCCGGCGGGGCTTGTAGCGAGATTCCGGTGCGGAAAATCATCCATATAGACTGCGACTGTTTCTACGCCGCCCTCGAGATGCGCGACGACCCCAGCTTGCGCGGCAAGGCGCTGGCGGTTGGCGGTTCGCCGGACAAGCGCGGAGTGGTCGCCACTTGCAGCTACGAGGCGCGAGCCTATGGCGTGCGCTCGGCGATGGCCATGCGCACGGCGCTCAAGCTGTGTCCCGATCTGCTGGTGGTGCGCCCGCGTTTCGATGTCTACCGGGCGGTGTCGAAGCAGATCCATGCGATCTTCCGCGATTATACCGATCTGATCGAGCCGCTTTCGCTGGACGAGGCCTACCTGGACGTCAGCGCTTCGCCGCATTTCGCCGGTAGCGCCACGCGGATTGCCCAGGACATCCGCCGCCGGGTGGCCGAGGAGCTGCACATCACCGTTTCGGCGGGCGTCGCGCCGAACAAGTTCCTGGCCAAGATCGCCAGCGACTGGCGCAAGCCGGACGGGCTGTTCGTGATTACCCCGGAGCAGGTCGACGGGTTCGTCGCCGAGTTGCCGGTGGCCAAGTTGCATGGCGTCGGCAAGGTCACGGCGGAGCGCCTGGCGCGGATGGGCATCCGCACCTGCGCCGACCTGCGCCAGGGCAGCAAGCTGAGCCTGGTGCGCGAGTTCGGCAGCTTCGGCGAACGCCTGTGGGGACTGGCCCATGGTATCGACGAGCGACCGGTGGAAGTCGACAGCCGGCGCCAGTCGGTGAGCGTCGAATGTACCTTCGATCGCGACCTGCCGGACCTGGCGGCTTGCCTGGAGGAGCTGCCGACCCTGCTCGGGGAGCTGGACGGACGCCTGCAACGCCTGGATGGCAGTTATCGGCCGGACAAGCCGTTCGTGAAACTGAAGTTTCACGATTTCACCCAGACCACGGTGGAACAGTCCGGCGCCGGGCGCGACCTGGAGAGCTACCGGCAATTGCTCGGCCAGGCCTTTGCCCGTGGCAATCGTCCGGTGCGCCTGATCGGCGTCGGCGTGCGCCTGCTCGACCTGCAGGGCGCCCACGAACAACTCAGGTTGTTCTGATGCTCCTCATGGCGTCAACGAAGTCGCGAGGTTCCGCGGCGACGGCTCTTCCCCTACCGGCAAGGCGCTGAAGCGGCCGAGATCCTGCAGCAGTTCCAGGCGTGCTGCACGGAGTGGGCCGCGTATGGCTTCCTGTTGTTCCACGTCGAGCGGGCGGTCGTCGCCATCGCTCACCGGACCGTGGTGACGGTCCGCGCCACGCAGTGGGAAGCTCACCTTGAAGCCTTCGCCCAGGTAGGCGATGCGCGTGGTATCGGCGCTCACCGCATAGTCGCGATGGTAGTCCGCTGCGAGCAGGTCCTGTCCCAGCGAGTAGTCGCGGGGCGGATTGCGTACGCCCAGCAGCGGCAGGAGCGTTGCGGGCAGGTCGATGTGGCTGGTGATGCCGCGGACGGCACGGGGCGCCTGTCCGGGAATGCTCAGCACGGCGACGGTGCCGGTCTGGTAGCGATTGAACTCGGTATTGTGGCCCCAGCGCGAGCGTTCCATGAACTCTTCCCCATGGTCGCCGAGCACCACTACCGCGGTGTTTTCCAGCAGGTGCTGGTTTTCCAGGTGCTGCAGCAGGCGGCCGATCTGTGTATCGACTTCGCGCACGGCATTCAGGTAGCGGTTCTTGATCAGCGGCATCTGCGCCTGGAAATCGGTGGTCAGGTAGTTGAAGTTGACCAGATAGGGGCGGATTTTCGCGGTCTCGTCGCGGAAGCTGTAGTTGGCGTGGCTCGACTCGAGGAACAGGCAGGCGAAGAACGGCCGGTCGGGTAGTCGGCGATCGACGAAGCGCAGCAGGTCGTCGGTGTTCCGGGCGTCGCGCTGCCAGGCAGGCTCCGGGCTATCCAGCACGTGCAGGTCCTGCGGGCGCAGGTTGACGAACACGCTGCGGTCGAAGGGCGGATAGCTGAAACGTTGCGCGGCATTGATCCGGAACTGGTAGTTCTGCTGCCTGAGTACCTCCATGAGCACCGGCGGCTGGCCGGCCTTCAGCACGGCGTCCCAGTAGCCGCCGTGCAGCCCGTAGAACATGCCGAAGACGCCCATCTGGGTCAGGTTGCCGCTGCTGTAGTGGTTGTCCAGGCGGATCGCCCGGTTGGAGAAGTCCCACAGCCTGGGCATGTAGCGCGGATCGAGCATGTCCCCGCGGAGCGACTCGGCGACGATCCAGACGATGTTCAATGGGTTCGCCGGGGCGCTGATCTCCAGCGGCCGGAGCGGATAGTGCAGGTCGCTCTGCTGCTGGAGCAGCTCGCGCTGGGTGGGCGTCGGCTGGATGCCCAGGCTTCGCGCCAGGCTGCGGACGGTCAATGGCAGGTACAGCGGATAGCGTTCGCTGGCCAGCAGGATCGGCCGGTAGTCGCGCAGGGAGCTGAACGCATAGGCCAGGCGTTCTCCCAGGGCCAGGCAGAGGAAGGCCGCCAACAGGTAGCGCCAGGCGCGCCGAGGGAGCGCGGGAAGGCGTTCGCGGCTGACCTGGCAGGCGCTGTACAGCAGCACCTGCAGACAGAGCAGGGCCAGGGCCGCCAGGCTTGCGCTGAGCAGGGTGCCGTCGCCGCTGCCGAGGCTGGAGAGGCCGCCGGGCGAGACCAGCAGGCCGATGCTGAAACCGTTGAGGTGGAATCCGTACAGGTCGTAGAGGGTGCGGTCGGCGTAGAGCAGTATCTGTACCGCTGCGCTGCCGACGATGGCCAGCACGCCTGCCAGCCACGGACTGAGGCGCACGGGAAGGCGATCATGGAAATGCAGGAGCAGTCGGCAGGCGAGGTACACCGGGACTATATAAAGGAAGGCGTAGCTCAGGCTGGCAGCGACGCTCCAGAGCGGCAGCCAGGCGTCGTCGAAGACGATCCCGTCCTGCAGGCGCAGCACCTGCCAGAGCACCACCAGCCACGACAACAGAAAGAAGCGGTTGAGTGTCTCGGTGCTGGGGGGGGCGAACATCAAGCGTCTCCGGGCGAGGATGCGGAAGCCTAGGGACGTGGTGGTCAAGCGGGAATGAAATGGATGTCAAAAAAATGTAAACGGGCGGCGCCGGGTAGCGCCGCTTCAGGCTTCAGTCGTGCTCGGGGACCAGGCGCAGCGGCTTGCCTTCGGCCGGCCACAGGCGCAGCTCGTCGGACGGCGAAATGTCCCAGTGCTGGACGCTCTGCAGCAGGGCCAGGAAGCGCCGTTCCTGCTCCATGATCTCCGCCGCGCACAGGCGGCGGGTGCTGCCGATGGCGCCGAACTGAAGGAGGTCGTCCTGCAGGGTGTAGCTGGCGAACCAGTGGTTGCAGCCGCCATTGCCGAAGGCGCGGCCCTGGCCGTCGAAGGTCAGGCTGATGTGGCTGTAGTCCATCGTCGGTTGTGCCCCGACCCAATCGACCTGGTAGGCCTGCTCGGTTTCCAGGGTGGTCTCCTGGCTGGCGCAACCGCCCAGGATCAGGGCGGCGGAGGCGAAGAGGGCGAGAGAGGGTTTCATGGCGTTTCCTTTGCGCATTTCGTACGGGCGATAGTTCACAGACCGTCGGTCGGACGGAGCGTTCGCCTTACTGGCATTTCGGGCACAGGTGCTTGTCTTCGCGGCTGCGCCAGCCCAGTTCGTGAATGCGTTCTTCGGCGGCCGGCGCCAGGGCCTTGCGACCGAGACTGGCGTCCACGGCGAACTCGAAGTCGAGACGAGCCTGGCACTGGTCGCAGTCGACCTGCCAGGTATGGATCGCCAGTTCGCGGAATGCCGGGCCGCGGGCGACCGCCAGCCACTGGCCGGGCGGGTTGATCAGGTGGCGGACCTTTTCCACGGTCAGGCGCATGCTCAGGGTCTTGCTGCCCTTGAGGCTGACCAGCAGCACGTCGTCGGCCTTGATCGAGCCGCCGGTGCCGGTGACCTGGTAGCGCCCCGGGGAGAGCGCGCGGCATTCGTTGAGGGTGTATTGCGGGTTGAGCAGGGTGTAACGGAAATCGTGTTCAGCCATGGAGCCTCCAATCAGCCGCGCATGCTACCACGCCATCAGGCCCGGACCCGATTGCGTGGCGTCCCGTCCTGCCAGGCGGCGATGTTGTCCAGGGTGGTGTCGGCGATCGCCGCCAGCGCCTCGCGGGTAAGGAAGGCCTGGTGGGCCGTCACCACCACGTTGGGGAAGCTCAGCAGGCGTGCCAGCACGTCATCCTGCAGGGGCTGGTCGGAGCGATCCTCGAAAAAGATATCCGCTTCCTCTTCATAGACATCGAGGCCGAGGTAGCCCAGTTGTCCGCTCTTCAGCGCCTCGATCAGCGCCGCGGCGTTCACCAGGGCGCCACGGCCGGTATTGATCAGCATCGCGCCGGGTTTCATCGTCGCCAGGCGCTGCGCGTCGATGAGGTGGCGGGTGTCGGCGGTCAGCGGGCAATGCAGGCTGACGATGTCGGACTCGGCGAGCAGGGCGTCGAGCGCCAGGTAGCGGCCGCCGAGTGCTTGGATGCGCGGATTGGGATAGGGATCGTAGGCCAGCAGCTCGCAGCCGAAGCCGGCCATGATGCGGGCGAAGGTCTCGCCGATCTGTCCGGTGCCGATCACTCCGACGCGTTTGCCGTGGAGGTCGAAGCCGGTCAGCCCATGCAGCGAGAAATCGCCCTCGCGGGTCCGGTTGTAGGCGCGGTGCAGGCGCCGGTTGAGCGTCAGGATCAGGCCGACCGCGTGCTCGGCGACAGCGTGCGGCGAATAGGCCGGGACGTGCACCACCGGCAGGCCGAGCGCTTCGGCGGCGGCCAGGTCGACGTGGTTGTAGCCGGCCGAGCGCAGGGCGACCAGGCGCGTGCCGCCGGCGGCCAGGCGTTCCAGTACCGGCCGCGAGAGGTCGTCGTTGACGAAGGCGCAGACTACTTCGAAGCCCTGGGCGAGGACCGCCGTGTCCGCCTGCAGGTGGGCCTGCTGGAAGTGCAGTTCGAAGCCGTGCCGGTGGTTGCTGGCTTGGAAGCTCTCGCTGTCGTAGGCCTGGCTGCTGAAGAACAGGATGCGCATGGTCAGAGTTCGCTGGAGTCGAGGCTGGTGGAGGACAGGTGGGTGGTGGCCGAGGCAGTGTCGGCCAGGGCCTCGATGGCCTTGTCCAGCTCGTCCAGGGCCGCGGCCGCCGCCGGATCGTTCTGCTTGAGCAGGGTTTCGCTGGTCTGGCAGGCCGCGCGCAACTGCGGCACGCCACAGTAGCGAGTGGCGCCATGCAGCCGGTGGACCCTCTCGAGCAAAGCGGTGCGGTCGTCGTTGTCGCGGGCCTGGCGAATCGCCTGGCGGTCCGCCGCCAGCGAGGCCAGCAGCATCGCCAGCATGTCGGCGGCGAGGTCGGCCTTGCCGGCGGCCAGGCGCAGCCCTTCCTCGGGGTCGAGCACGCTCAACTGGCCGAGCTGCGGCGCACGGCTCATGCTGGCCAGCGACTGGCCCAGGCTCAGTCCGGTCCACTTCAGCACTACCTGGGCCAATTGCTGCTCGTCGATCGGCTTGGTCAGGTAGTCGTCCATGCCGGCCTGCAGCAATGCGCGCTTCTCGTTGGAAAGCGCATGTGCGGTGAGCGCGATCACCGGCACCGGGCTGACTTCCCGCTCGGCCTCCCAGCGGCGGATCGCCTCGGTGGCCTGGCGGCCGTCCATGCCGGGCATCTGCACGTCCATGAAGACCAGGTCGAAGCGCTCGCGCTGCACTACCTCGAGGGCCGCGTAGCCGCTGTCCACCGCGGTGACCTGGGCGCCGAGGTCGCTGAGCAGGGTCTGCACCAGCAGCAGGTTGGCCGGGTTGTCGTCGACGCATAGCAGCCGTGGCGGCCGTCCGGAAACCATGGCGTGGGGCTTGTCGCTGCGCGTCGGGCGGACTTGAAGCAACTCCTGCAGCTTGCGTTGCAGCTTGCGGGTGCAGGCGGGCTTGGCCTCGACCTGTTCGTCGGGCAGGGTCGCGTGGTATTGCGCCTGCTCGGTGGTCGGGCAGAGCACCAGGGTCTTGCAGCCGAGCCGTTCGAATTCCCAGAACGACTGGCTCAGCTCTTCCGGCGGATGGATCGCGGCCGAGACGCCGAGCACCGCCAGGCTGATCGGCAACTGGCCGGGCGGCGGGTTGCGCAGGCTTTCCTGGAGGCTGTCGAGGTCGGCGAATTCGCTCACTTCCAGGCCGAAGTCGGTGAGCTGGTGGTGCAGCGAGCGGCGCGTCAGATCCTGCGGTTCGAGCAGCGCCACGCGTTGGCCCGCGGCCCAGGAGGCGCCCGGCTCCTCGTTGTCGTCGCGACTTTTCGGCAGACTCAGGCTGATCCAGAACTCGGCGCCTTCCCCAGGCGTACTGTCGACGCCGATCTCGCCGCCCATCTGCTCGATCAGGCGCTTGGAGATCACCAGGCCCAGGCCGGTGCCACCGGCTTGCCGCGACAGTGAGTTGTCGGCCTGGCTGAAGGCCTTGAACAAGGCTTGCTGGTCTTCCTCGGAGAGGCCGATACCGGTGTCCTGGACGCTGATCCGCAGCTGCGCGCGGTCGTCGCTTTCGTCCTCGAGCATGGCGCGCACGGCGACGGTGCCGCCCTGGGTGAACTTGATGGCGTTGCCGACCAGGTTGGTGAGGATCTGCTTCAGCCGCTGCGGGTCGCCCTGCAATTGGATCGGGGTATCCCGGTAGACCAGGCTGACCAGTTCCAGTTGCTTCTCGTGGGCGGCCGGAGCCAGCATGGTCAGGGCGTCCTGGATCAGGTCGCGGAGATTGAAAGGGAGGTTTTCCAGAACCAGCTTGCCGGCCTCGATCTTCGAGAAATCGAGGATCTCGTTGATGATCCCCAGCAGGCTTTCCGCCGATTTCTGGATGGTCGTGAGGTAGTCCTGCTGGCGCGGGCTGAGCTCGCTCTTCTGCAGCAGGTTGGTGAAACCGAGGATGCCGTTGAGCGGGGTGCGGATCTCGTGGCTCATGTTGGCGAGGAACTCGGACTTGATCCTGCTCGCCTCCAGGGCCTCCTTGCGCGCCAGGTCCAGCTCGATGTTCTGGATCTCGATGGTTTCCAGGTTCTGGCGTACGTCCTCGGTGGCCTGGTCGATGTTGTGCTGCATTTCCTCCTGGGCGCTCTGCAGCGTTTCCGCCATGCGGTTGATGCCAGAGGCCAGTTCGTCCAGCTCGTTGCTGCCCATCGGTGGCAGGCGGGTTTCCATGCGGCCTTCCTTGAGCTGGGCGACGCCCTGGCTGATCAGTTCCAGCGGCGCGTTGATCGCGCGGCTCATGCGCAGGGCGAGGAGGGCGGTGACGCCGAGGCCGGCGGCGATCAGCAAGAGGCTGGTGAACAGGCTGCGATATCCGCGCAGCAGAGTCCCGTGGTGCGACAGTTCCAGTTCGACCCAGCCGAGTACGCGCTCGTCGTCAGGCTCGGTGGCGCCGGACAGGCTGTGGTGGCGGCCAAGAACCGGTAGCAGGAAGTGCGTGGTGTCCAGTTCGGTGGACATGCTCAGATGGCTGGCGTCGCCGGCCGGGGCGACGGTGAGCATGCTTGGCCCGGCATGGGCGAGGCGTTCCTGGCGGGCGTCGAGGAAGGTCACCGCGCGCACGTCCGGTTGGTCCAGCGCCTCGTTGGCGATGCGGTTGAGCACGGCGGTATCCTTTCGCGCCAGCGCGGTGGCGGCCAGCGGCGCCAGTTGTTCGGCGATCAGTTGCCCGCGCTCGATCAACTGGGCGCGCATGTCGGACAGCTGGACCCAGGTGAAGTAACCGCCAAGCACCATCGCCAGCAGGCTGGTGGGGAGCAGGGTGAGCAGCAGTACGCGCCCCTTGATGCCGAGATCCTTGAACACACGTCTCTCCGTCGAGCCAGATCGGGATGGCCGACGCTCCCCGGCCATACGTTTACCCCGCGCAGTTTAGCGGGTCGCGGAAGGGGAATCTGCACCGATGTGCGCAGCCCGGCGGATTCGGCTTGCGACGAAGCGGAAAGATCGTGAATACTGGCACGATTGCTAATCAATCTTATTTGGCTGCCATGTTCCTATCCCTGACGCCCGACCCCCGACTGCTGGCCATCGAGGACGATCCGACACTGGGCGCACATCTGTTCCAGCACCTCAATGGCAGCGGTTTCGAGGTGACCTGGTGCCGAGACGGGGAAGAGGGGTTGGCGGCTGCGCGCAGCGGCGGCTATGACCTGATCCTGATGGACATCATGCTGCCCGGGCGCGATGGCCTCGAGATTCTTCGCCAACTCCGCCAGGAGCAGGCGCTGCCGGTGATCCTGATGTCGGCCCTGGGCGCCGAGCAGGACCGCATCGCCGGGTTCAGCCAGGGCGCCGACGATTATCTGCCGAAGCCTTTCAGCCTGGCCGAGCTGCGGGTACGCATCGATGCCATCCTGCGTCGGATCGCCCTGGAGCGGGGGGGCGCGCCGGGCCGCTGCGCCGAACCGCTGGCGCGGCCCTCGCTGCAATTCTCTGCCGATGTCTGCGATGTCAGCCTTGGCGAGCGGTTCGCCGGCCTGACGCCGACCGAATACCGCCTGCTGGAAACCTTCCTCGCCGCGGAAGGCGAGACCCTGACCAAGGCCTTCCTTTACCAGCATGTCCTGCACCGCGGTCATACCCAGCATGATCGCAGCCTGGACATGCACGTCAGTCACCTGCGGCGCAAGCTGCAACGTCTCGGTTACGCCGGTCACCAGTTGCATACCGTCTGGGGCAAGGGTTACGTCCTGACACCGGCGCCATGATGCCCAACCGTCATTCTCTGTTCTGGCGCCTGGCCCTGGTGCTGGTGGCGTTCTTCCTGCTATCGGTATGGCTGTCCTGGACCTGGGGACGCAGTGCCGAACTGAAGGGTTACTACCTGTCCGCCGAAGCCCGCTCCGCCTTGGCGGATTATGCGCGGCGAGCCGAACGTGCCTGGCTCGACGATGGCCGCGAGGGCATCGACCGTTGGCTGGCCGAGCCGCGCCAGCGGGCGCTGGACTGGGTGGTCGTGCTCGACGGACGGTTGCAATCGCTGGGCAGTCGTCCGCTCACCACGGAGGAAGCCGAGCGCCTGACTTTCCTGCGGGGCGTCGACTGGCCGATGAGCTCCCGCTCGTTGTCGCGGCCGTTCATCAGCCTGCGCTTCCCCGAACATCCGGAGCAAGGCCGGGTGGTCCTGCGTCTTCCCGCCGAGTTCGTCCCTCCCGGCTTGTCGCCGGCCAAGCGCCTGGTCACCCATGGCCTGGTGCCGGCCGGGCTGGCCCTGCTGCTGGGAGTGTTGCTGTATCGGCGCTGGATAGTGCCGCTGGGACGCCTGCGAGCGCAGGCCAATGCCCTGCGCGGCAACGACCTGACGGCGCGTACGCAGGCAGAGATCAGCCGGCGCAGCGACGAGCTGGGCGATCTGGGGCGGGCGTTCGACCATATGGCCGAGCGACTCGACGAGCACATGGTGTTGCAGCGCCAACTGCTCCGCGATCTCTCCCACGAGCTGCGCACGCCGCTGGCGCGCCTGCAGGTGGCGGCAGAGGGCACGCTGTCCGCGCAGCTCCTGCGCGAGCGCCTGGAGCAGGAGGTACAGGGCATGCAGCAACTGGTGGACAACACCCTGGAGCTGGCCTGGATGGACACCGAACGCCCGGTATTGGCGCTGGAGGACATTTCCATCCCGGCGTTATGGGACCTGCTGGTGGAGAACGCACGCTTCGAAAGCGGCTGGGCCGCCGAGCGGTTCCGCAGCGCTCTGCCCGAGGATTGTGTCGTGCGTGGCAACCTCAATGCACTAGCCCAGGCCCTGGAGAACCTGCTGCGCAACGCCATCCGGCATTCGCCGGAAGGCGGCGTGATCCGCCTGCATGGTCGGCGCGAAGGAAGTTGCTGGTGGCTTTGCCTGGAAGACCAGGGCGAGGGTGTGGCCGAGCACCAGTTGGAGACCATCTTCCGCCCGTTCACCCGGCTGTCTTCGGCACGTACCGGCAAGGGCTTCGGCCTGGGACTGAGCATTGCCCGTCGCGCCGTGGTGCTCCAGGGCGGCCGCCTATGGGCGGAAGCCGCCGATCCGGGGCTGCGCCTGTGCCTGGTGCTGCCTTCTGCCTAGCGAGGCGCAGGTGCCTTTACATTTGGCCTGGATGTAAATGATCTTTACTCTCTTTTGTTAATGATTATCATCCGTGCCGATCTCCTCGGCCGGCCTTGTTCCGGGTCTGCGCCCTGTCCGTGCCGAGACGTCACCCGCGCAACGCCGGCGACCCAGGCTTCAGAAAAAACGTCAACGTATCCCTCGTGGCTCGCCTGCTACCCGTTTTCCCTCGACAGGAGTAGTCACGCATGTACCCCCAATTCCGTCGCGGCCATCTCGCCGCTGCCGTCCTTTTCGCTTCATCGAGCCTGCTGGGCGGGCAGGCCCTGGCCGAGGACGAGCGCCTGGAAGAACTGGACGAACGCGCCGAATCGGTGGTCCAGCTGGGTGACGAGGTGGTGCTGGGCACCGCCGAACAGGAGCTCAAGCAGGCACCGGGGGTATCCATCATCACCGCCGAGGACATCAGGAAGCGCCCGCCGGTGAACGATCTCTCCGAGATCATCCGCACCATGCCCGGGGTCAACCTCACCGGCAACAGTTCCAGCGGCCAGCGCGGCAACAACCGGCAGATCGACATCCGCGGCATGGGGCCGGAGAACACCCTGATCCTGGTCGACGGCAAACCGGTCAGCTCGCGCAACTCGGTGCGCTACGGCTGGCGCGGCGAACGCGACACCCGCGGCGACAGCAACTGGGTGCCGCCGGAGGAGGTCGAGCGCATCGAGGTCCTCCGTGGGCCCGCGGCGGCACGCTACGGTTCCGGCGCGGCGGGCGGGGTAGTCAACATCATCACCAAGCGCCCGACCGATCGTTTGCGTGGTTCCATGACGGTGTTCACCAACATTCCGGAAAGCTCCAAGGATGGCGCCACGCGCCGCGCCAACTTCAGCCTCAGCGGGCCGCTGACCGAAGCCTTGAGCTTCCGCGCGTACGGCAGCGCGAACAAGACCGATTCGGACGATACCGACATCAACCTCGGACATACCGTCAACCCGAGCCGTACCGTGGCCGGACGCGAAGGGGTACGCAATCGCGATCTCAGCGGGATGCTGTCGTGGCAGGTGACCCCCGACCAGGTCGTCGATTTCGAAGCGGGCTTCAGCCGACAGGGCAACATCTATGCCGGCGATACCCAGAACAACAACGGCACCGCCAATACCCAGGGACTCGCCGACGACGGTGCGGAGACCAACCGCATGTATCGCGAGAACTACGCCATCACCCACAACGGGACCTGGTCGTTCGGTACTTCCAGGTTCGTCGCCCAGTACGACTCCACCCGCAACAACCGTCTGGAGGAGGGGCTGGCCGGTTCCGTCGAGGGGCAGATCGGCGCCGACCGTTCGTTCAGCACCAGCAAGCTGGAGAACTATCGCCTCAGCGGCGAACTCAACCTTCCGTTGCATGCGTTGTTCGAGCAGGTGCTGACGGTGGGCGCGGAGTGGAACAAGGAAACCCTCAATGACCCGTCCTCGCTCAAGCAGGGCTTCGTGGGAAGCGATAGCTTGCCGGGGACCCCCGCGGCTGGCTCGCGAAGCCCGAAAAGCAAGGCGGAGATCCGCGCGCTGTACGTGGAAGACAATATCGAACTGCGCCCCGGCACCATGCTCACCCCCGGGCTGCGCCTGGACGATCACAGCGACTTCGGCCTGAACTGGAGCCCGAGCCTGAACGCTTCCCAAACGCTCGGCGAATACTTCACGGTCAAGGCCGGTATCGCACGGGCCTTCAAGGCGCCCAACCTGTACCAGAGCAACCCGAACTACCTGCTCTATACCCGTGGCAACGGCTGCCCGATCCAGACCAGCAGCGGCGGCTGCTACCTGGTCGGCAACGAGAGCCTGGACGCCGAGACCAGCGTAAACAAGGAACTGGGCATCGAGTTCCGGCGCGACGGCTGGGTCGCCGGGCTCACCTACTTCCGCAACGACTACAAGAACAAGATCGTCGCGCCGCTGGATGTCATGGGACAGACCGGGACCGGTAACAACATCCTGCAATGGAGCAACGCGAAGAAAGCAGTGGTCGAGGGCCTGGAAGGCAACCTGCTGGTCCCCCTGCACGAGGACCTGAGCTGGAGCACCAACCTGACCTATATGCTGCAATCCAAGGACAAGGACACCGGCAACCCGCTTTCGGTGATCCCCGAGTACACCCTGAACTCGACCCTGGACTGGCAGGCCAGCGAGCGTCTTTCCACCCAACTGACCAGCACCATCTACGGCCGCCAGGAGCCGCCGAAGCATGGCACCAGCCGCAACACGCCGGTGGTCTCGCGAAAAGAGGTGGGTACCTATGGCATCTGGGGCGTCAGCGCCGGCTACACCTTCAGCGAGAACCTGAGCGTACGGGGCGGGGTAAGCAACCTCTTCGACAAGCGCCTGTACCGCCAGGGCAACTCCTTCGACGCCGGCGCGGCAACCTACAACGAGCCGGGTCGCGCCTACTACGTTTCGATGACCACCTCGTTCTGATCGCCGCGGCCAACGTGCTTTCACCGGCAGGCGCAACGCCTGTCGGACCTTTCTTTGGCGTTGGTCAGGCATCGGCTGTCCAACGCCAGGTTTTCTCTTCGGACGCCTCTGGTCATCGCATCGCATGCCGTTTCGGGCGGTCTTTCGGCTGAATCGGCATGCATGACCGGATATTGCGGTGCTAGGGTCCGGCCCCAGTTTCCCGGTATCATGCTCAGCCTTTACCGTCAGTGCCGAACGAGTGCCTCCATGACCGTGCAGTACCCGACTATCGCCGACTGCGTTGGCAATACCCCTCTGGTGCGTCTGCAGCGCCTTCCCGGGGAAACCTCCAATACCCTGCTGGTGAAGCTCGAAGGCAACAACCCGGCGGGATCGGTGAAGGACCGCCCGGCCCTGTCGATGATCACCCGTGCCGAACTGCGCGGCGACATCCGCCCCGGCGATACGCTGATCGAGGCTACTTCCGGCAACACCGGCATCGCCCTGGCCATGGCGGCGGCGATCAAGGGTTACAAGATGATCCTGATCATGCCGGACAACTCCACGGCTGAACGCAAGGCGGCGATGACCGCCTATGGCGCCGAGCTCATTCTGGTCAGCAAGGAAGAGGGCATGGAGGGCGCGCGCGATCTGGCCGACAAGCTGCAGCGCGAAGGCCGCGGCAAGGTCCTCGACCAGTTCGCCAATGGCGACAACCCGGAAGCCCATTACCACAGCACCGGCCCGGAAATCTGGCAGCAGACCGGCGGCAGCATCACCCATTTCGTCAGCTCCATGGGCACCACCGGGACCATCATGGGCGTCTCGCGCTACCTCAAGGAGCAGAACCCGGCGGTGCAGATCGTCGGCCTGCAACCCATGGAGGGCTCGGCCATCCCGGGAATCCGACGCTGGCCGCAGGAATACCTGCCGAAGATCTATGACGCCAGTCGCGTCGACCGGGTCGTCGACATGCACCAGGACGAAGCCGAGGACATCATGCGCCGGCTGGCCCGCGAGGAAGGCATCTTCTGCGGCGTGTCCTCCGGTGGGGCGGTGGCGGCGATGCTGCGCCTGTCCCGCGAACTGGAGAATGCCGTGCTGGTGGCGATCATCTGCGACCGCGGCGACCGCTACCTGTCTTCCGGCGTCTATGACCCGCGCTGAGCATGTCCATGGCCAGAAATAAGGGCGGGCTGCGCTTCCAGCCCAGCGGTGGTGCGCGCGGTCCCGCGATACCGGTAGGCAAGAAGCAGCGCCTGGCCATCGAGCGCCTGGCCCATGACGGCCGAGGTATCGCCCACGAGGCGGGGATGACCTGGTTCGTCAGCGGCGGGCTGCCTGGCGAGGAACTTGAGGCCCGGGTGCTGGGCGCGCGAAGCAAGGTGGTCGACGCGCGCAGCGAGCGCCTGTTCAGCAGTAGCGACCTGCGTCGCCGCGAGCCCTGCACTGTAGCGGGACGCTGCGGCGGCTGCACCCTGCAGCACCTGGAACACGGCGAGCAGTTGGCCCTGAAGCAGCGTACCTTGCAGGAGCAGTTGCAGCGTTTCGCCGGGATCGAGCCGGAAGAATGGGCCGCCCCCCTGGTCGGGCCCGAATTCGGCTATCGGCGCCGCGCTCGGATCGCCGTGCGCTGGGATGCCAGGGCGCGGCGTCTGGATGTCGGCTTCCGTGCCTCGGCCAGCCAGGAGATCGTCGCCTTCGATGAGTGCCTGGTCCTGGTGCCGCCTTTGCAAACGATTGCCCGTGCCCTGCCTGCTCTTCTGCAGGACTTCCGCAAGCCGGAAAGCATCGGCCACGTGGAGCTCTTCCATGGCACGGCCAGTGCATTGCTGTTGCGGCATACGACGGCCCTGGTCGACGAGGATCGCCAGCGCCTGGCCGCTTTCTGCTCCGCACACCAAGCCCAGCTCTGGCTGCAAGGTGCGGAACAGCCCTTGCCGGTGGAGCCGGCCGCCGAACTGGGCTACTCCTTGGGTGACTGGCAACTGACTCTGGCATACCGACCCGGAGACTTCGTCCAGGTCAATGCGCCGGTGAACGAGTCGATGATCCGCCAGGCCCTTGACTGGCTGGCGCCGACCGCCGACGAGCGGGTCCTCGACCTGTTCTGCGGGCTGGGCAATTTCTCCCTGCCGTTGGCGCGCCGGGTGGCGCGGGTAGTCGGGGTGGAGGGCGTGGCGGCGATGGTCGAGCGGGCAGGCGCCAACGCGCTGGCCAATGGCCTTGGCAACGCGCACTTTTTCCAGGCCGACCTGTCCAAAGCGCTTGCCGAAGCGCCCTGGGCGGAGCAAGGTTTTACCGCTGTGCTGCTCGATCCGCCGCGCGACGGCGCGTTCGAGGCGGTACGCGAAATGAGTTCTCTGGGTGCCCGGAGGGTAGTCTATGTATCCTGCAATCCGGCGACCCTGGCGCGCGATGCTGGCGAAATGGCCAGGCAGGGCTATCGTCTGAAGCGCGCCGGAATCCTCGATATGTTTCCGCAGACCGCACATGTCGAGGCCATGGCTTTGTTCGAGGCAGGCTAGGATGCCTGCGTAATCCGACCAGCCCGTTCGAAGGCTGGCGCAGTCATCGGTGGGCTACGCGCACCGTGGTAAAGGGTAGGCAAGATGGTACAGGTGAGAGCGCACCAGCCGGTCAACACCGACGGCAGTATCAACCTCGAGGCCTGGCTGGACCACGTCCAGAACCTCGTCCCCGGGCTCGATCGTCAGGGCTTGCTGGAGGCTTGCGAGTTCGCTCGCGAATCCGAGCAGCGAGCGATCGCCGCACAGAACTCCTGGGCGGAAGGCACGTCCAGCTTCCAGACCGGACTGGAAATCGCCGAGATCCTCGCGGACCTCAAGCTGGATCAGGAGTCCCTGGTCGCCGCGGTCATCTATCGAGGCGTGCGGGAAGGCAAGATCACCCTGGAAGCGGTCAACAAGCATTTCGGGCCGGTGGTGGCCAAGCTGATCGAGGGCGTGCTGCGCATGGCCGCAATCAGCGCCAGCCTCAATCCGCGCCATTCCATGGTGCTGGGTACCCAGGCGCAGGTGGAGAACCTGCGCAAGATGCTGGTGGCGATGGTCGACGACGTTCGCGTCGCCCTGATCAAGCTGGCCGAGCGCACCTGCGCCATTCGCGCGGTGAAGAACGCCGACGAGGAAAAGCGCCACCGCGTCGCCCGGGAAGTCTTCGATATCTACGCGCCGCTGGCCCACCGCCTGGGCATCGGGCATATCAAGTGGGAGCTGGAGGACCTGTCCTTCCGCTACCTCGAGCCCGACCAGTACAAGCAGATCGCCAAGCTGCTGCACGAGCGCCGGCTGGATCGCGAGCAGTACATCGCCAACGTGATGAGCCAGTTGAAGGAAGCTCTCGCGGCCACCGGCGTACAGGCCGATCTCAGCGGGCGGGCGAAACACATCTATTCGATCTGGCGCAAGATGCAGCGCAAGGGCCTGGACTTCAGCCAGATCTACGACGTTCGCGCCGTGCGCGTGCTCGTTCCGGAGATGCGCGACTGCTACACCGCGCTGGGCATCGTGCATACCCTCTGGCGGCACATTCCCAAGGAATTCGACGACTACATCGCCAACCCCAAGGAAAACGGCTATCGCTCGCTGCATACCGCAGTGATCGGCCCCGAGGGGAAGGTGCTGGAAGTACAGATCCGTACCCACTCCATGCACGAAGAGGCGGAGCTCGGGGTCTGCGCGCACTGGCGCTACAAGGGGACCGACGTCAAGGCCAGTTCCAACCATTACGAGGAAAAGATCTCCTGGCTGCGCCAGGTGCTCGAATGGCACGAGGAACTGGGCGACATCGGTGGCCTGGCGGAGCAACTGCGGGTCGATATCGAGCCGGACAGGGTCTACGTCTTCACTCCCGACGGCCACGCCATCGACCTGCCCAAGGGCGCGACCCCGCTGGATTTCGCCTATCGGGTCCACACTGAGGTCGGGCACAACTGCCGCGGGGCGAAGATCAACGGACGCATCGTGCCGCTGAACTACAGCCTGCAGACCGGCGAGCAGGTCGAGATCATCACCGGCAAGCACAGCGGTCCGAGCCGTGACTGGCTGAACAGCAACCTGGGCTACGTCACCACCTCCCGGGCGCGGGCGAAGATCGTCCACTGGTTCAAGCTGCAGGCGCGGGACCAGAACGTCGCTGCCGGCAAGGCCCTGATCGAACGCGAGCTGTCGCGCCTGGCGCTGCCGCCGGTGGATTTCGACCGGCTGGCGGAGAAGGCCAACGTGCGTACCGCCGAGGATATGTTCGCCGCTCTCGGCGCCGGCGACCTGCGCTTGGCGCACCTGGTCAACTATGCCCAGCAACTGGTCGAGCCGGACCGCGACAGCGAGCAACTCGAACTGATCCCGCGCAAGCCGAGCAAGATCGGCCACGGCAAGCGCGGCGACGTGCAGATCCAGGGTGTCGGCAACCTCCTGACGCAGATGGCCGGCTGCTGCCAGCCGCTGCCGGGAGATCCCATCGTCGGCTACATCACGCTGGGCCGTGGGGTCACCATCCACCGCCAGGATTGCGCCACCGCGCTGCAACTGGCGGGACGCGAACCGGAGCGGATGATCCAGGTCAGCTGGGGGCCGGAGCCGGTTCGCACCTATCCGGTGGATATCGCGATCCGTGCCTATGATCGTTCCGGCCTGTTGCGCGACGTGTCCCAGGTGCTGCTCAATGAGCGGATCAACGTTCTGGCGGTGAATACCCGTTCGAACAAGGAAGACAACACCGCGACCATGCAACTGACCATCGAGATTCCCGGTCTGGACGCTCTTGGACGCCTGCTGGCGCGCGTTTCGCAACTGCCCAACATCATCGAGGCGCGGCGCAACCGTACGCCTTGAGGCGAGGCGGAAACAGGCCACGGGCGCTCGCAGGCTGCCCGTGGCCTTTTCGTTTCCGGAAAGGGCAGAATGCCCGGACCGTTCACTGAAGACCCGAGATACCCATGTACCGACTCGACGACCTGCTCCACCTCATGGCGCGCCTGCGCGATCCCGAATTCGGCTGCCCCTGGGATCTCCAGCAGAGCTACGCGACCATCGTCCCGCACACCCTGGAAGAAGCCTACGAAGTAGCGGACGCCATAGAGCAGGGGGACTTCCCGCAATTGCGCGAGGAACTGGGCGACCTGCTGTTCCAGGTGGTCTATTACAGCCAGTTGGCTCGCGAAGAGGATCGCTTCGCTTTCGACGAGGTGGTGGACGGCATCACCCGCAAGCTGATCCGTCGGCATCCCCACGTATTCCTCGATGGCGATCTCTATGGCAAGCCCGATGCGGCGAAGCTCGCCGAAGCGGCGGTCAAGCAGCGTTGGGAAGAACTGAAGGCCGAGGAGCGTGCCGCCAAGGCCAAGGAGCCGCAGCAGTTGTCGCTGCTGGATGACGTTCCTGTCGCCCTGCCGGCGTTGTCACGGGCGGCGAAGCTGCAGAAGCGCGCGGCGCAGGTCGGTTTCGACTGGCCGGAAGCGCTGCCGGTGGTGGACAAGGTTCGCGAGGAGCTGGACGAAGTCCTCGAGGCGATGGCAGAGGGTGACGAGGGTGCCGTGGGCGAGGAGGTTGGCGACCTGCTGTTCGTCGTGGTCAACCTGGCCCGGCATCTCAAGGTCGATCCGGAGGCTGCTCTGCGCCAGGCCAACGGCAAGTTCGAGCGGCGCTTCCGATTCATCGAGCGGAACCTGCGCGAAGCCGGCCGGAAAGCCGAAGAATGTTCGCTGGAGGAACTGGACAGCCTCTGGGGCGAGGCCAAGAAAGCGGAGAGGAGCGCGCCCGGCTGTTAATGGGAAAATTACCGTGGCAGCCGGGCTGCCACGGCATCTGAATCAGCCGAAGATCCAACGATAGAGGATGACCAGCAGGATCACCGCCAGCACCGGGCGGAGGATTCGGTAGGCCTTCGGGTAGGCGCGTTTGAAGCGCTTCACCTGGGCGCCGATGGCATTGCCGCCGCGAATGGCGACCGAGTAGGCCTGGTTGATGCTGCCGACGCGTTCGCCTTCGACGTTCTGCGGTGCGGTCGCACGCCCGAGAATGCCGCTGATCCAGCGATTGAGGCGGGTCAGCAGGCGGGAGCGGAGCGGCCGCTCGATATCGCAGAAGAGAATCACCCGGGTCTGCTCGGTCTCGTTCTTCACCCAGTGGACGAAGGTTTCGTCGAACATCACGTCTTCGCCATCACGCCACGCGTAGGGCTGGCCGTCGACGTAGATGCGGCAGCTGTCCGAATTCGGCGTGGACAGGCCGAGGTGATAGCGCAGCGAGCCGCCGAAGGGGTCGCGGTGCGGATTCAGGTGGCTGCCGCCGGGAAGCAGGGTGAACATCGCGCCCTTGACGTTGGGGATGCGGCTCACCAGCTCTACGGTCTTCGGGCAGAGCTGCTGGGCGGAGGGCAGCGGGCCGTCGTACCAGGTCAGGTAGAAGCGCTTCCAGCCTTTCTTGAAGAACGAGCCGAAGCCGGCTTCGTTATTGTTCAGGGCAGCCCGGATATAACCCTCGTCGAACAGGTTGAGGGCTTCTTCGCGGATGGTTTGCCAATTGTTCTTCAGTTCGTCCAGCTCCGGAAAACGGCTGCGATCCAGATAGGGCTTCGAGGGAACGCTGGAGAACAGGTACATCAGCGAGTTGTAGGGGGCGAACCAGGCGGAGTGGTTGACCAGTTGACGCAGGAAGGGCAAGCGCGCGCGCCCACGGAAATGGACGAACAGGACGCTGGCGACGAACAGGCCCACCAGAGTGACTTTTACCAGGAGAGAAACGCTCATGCCTTGCTTTCCATGCCTTCGATATCAGGGGCCGGGAGGAGTGCCTGCGGGTGCTCGGGACGGTAGGGAGGGGTCTCCAGGGCATGCGTGGCAGTTTGCGAGCCGCCGAGACTTGCGTTGAGGCGGCTGAGGCTGGAGGATTATACCCCCTGCGAGGGCCGGCTGAACCCCAGTCGGCTGGAAGATTATGCCGCACCCCACCGGGCGTGCCACGCGAGCGAGTCGTTGACGAATGAGTATGTCATTGCGTGACCAGTTGCTGAAAGCCGGGCTGGTCAATGAGAAACAGGCCAAGCAGGCCACCAAGCAGAAACAGAAACAGCAGCGTCTGGAGCACAAGAACCAGGTCGACAAGGACGACTCCCAGCGCCAGGCGGCGGAGCAGGCCAAGGCGGAAAAGCTGGCGCGCGACCAGGAGTTGAACCGCCAGCAGCAGGAAAAAGCCGAGAAGAAGGCCAAGGCCGCGCAGATCAAGCAACTTATCGAAGGGACGCGCCTGCCCAAGCTGGAAAGCGACGACTACTACAATTTCGTCGACGCCAAGAAGGTCAAGCGGATCGCGGTCAACGACCTGATCCGCGACAAGCTGAGCCGAGGCAGCCTGGCTATCGTCAGCTATGACGGACGCTACGAGATCGTGCCCCGGGATGCGGCGGTGAAGATCCAGGAGCGCGATCCGCGGCGGGTGGTGCTGCTCAACGTACAGAGCCAGGAGCCGGACGAAGACGATCCCTACAAGGACTATGTGGTGCCCGACGATCTCATGTGGTGAGGTCTGTATCCGGAGTGTCGCATGACCGGTACGGATGCCGGTCAACTACCAATTCTGGAATGCGAAGCAGTTCTAAAATAACTACCGATGATTTCGTTTCGATAGCATAATGCCTTTCCTCAGAAATATCCTACGGTTGCCTTTGCGTGCATCTGTGGGCTAGCCGCCTATCGAAAAGGACGTTGGTATGCCTTCCTCACAGCTTCCGGGGACTTCGCCCTCGGAGATCGATCTCGTTCAGCTGTTCCAGCAATTGTGGACGTCGAAATGGCTGATAGCGCTGATCGCGGCCTTGGCGACCGCCGCTGCGCTCGCCTACGCGCTGTTGGCCGTTCCGACCTACCAGGTGGATGTCCTGTTGCGGCCGATCCAGACCAAGGCCCTGGAGGCTGTCAATGTCAACGGGCTGTATGCCCTGACTCCGCGGGAAGCGCTGGATCGCGTCGGCAACGAGCTGGCAGCCTACTCCGGCAGGCTGGAGTATTTCGAAGCCCATCCAGAGCTATTCCAGCAATTGAACGCCGAGGGCCTGTCCCCCGAGCAGGCTTTCTGGAAGTTCAACCAGGATGCCTTCAGCATGCAGCAGGCGGACTTGAAGAAGGACCCCCAGGCGGCGCCTTTCTTCCGCTTGTCCATGCAGTATCCCCAGGGCATGGATGGTGCCGCCATTCTCAACGGCATGCTCGCGTCGACCATCGAGAACGAGCGCCAGCGAATCCTGGACGACCTCCAGGCACGTATCGACGGTCGCCTGCAATTCCTCGAGCAGGATATCGAAGGCAAGCGTGCCAGTTACCAGGCTAGCAAGGAAGGCAAGATCGCCCGGTTGCTGGAAGCGGACAGCATCCGGCGGGCCGGCCTGGAGGATGAGCTCAAGGCGTTGCGCGGGCGGCTGAAGATGGTGCGCGATTCGCGTATCCAGCAGCTCAACGAGGCTATCCAGATCGCCACCCGGCTGGGGATCGTCAAGCCGACGACCCCGGGCGCACTGGGAGAGGTCGGGCAGGATGGCTCGCGCAGCGTTTTCCGCACCGAGGTGAATAACCAGCAGATACCCCTGTATTTCATGGGTGTCGATGCCTTGACCGCCGAGCGCGATACCTTGCTCAAACGCAAGGGCGATGACTTCACCGAGCCCCGCGTGGCGAAGATCCAGCAGGAGCTGAAGCAGCTGGAGAACAACCGTGAAGTGCAATACCTGCAGGCTCGAAAGGGCGAGGAGCGTTTCTTCGAAAACATCGACAAGCTGCGTGGAGAGCAGGCGCGCCTCAAGACTCTGAAGGCGAGCGAGCTGAAGATCGAACTGGTGCGGATCGACCAGAAGGCTTCGACCCCTCTGAAACCGATCAAGCCGCGCAAGGCCTTGGTGGTGGCCTTGGGTCTCCTGGGCGGGTTGGTGTTCGGCGTGCTGGTGGCTCTGGTTCGGGCAATGTTGCGTGCCCCTCGGCAACGGGTACAGGAAGATAGCCTGCCGCCGGGAGTCGTCAGTCTCGACCGGAGCCTTTCCGGGACCTGAGATCAAAGGTGCGCCCCCGAAGTACGCGGGGGCGCATGGTTCAGGCCGATTTACCTATCTGCCGCAGTTCTTCTTCTTTCTCCAGCTTGATCCGATAGGCGTGGGCGTCATCCTCGTTATGGAAGACGCCAACCAGCAGTCCCTGCTGATGCACGTCCCAGCAGCGGCGGCCAAGCGCACGCAGCTCGCGGGATTTGTGGTCATCGTCACGCTCGGTCACTGTCACACTCATCTTTCTCTGCTCCAGGGTTGATCTGCATCAAGGCAAATCCAGCCTATTTCAATAGCAGGCTAATCAAATAGCCCTGGAATTGAGAAAAACCTTTTCAGTTTCCAAGGTGTGAAGATGGCATGCCGGATGCTCTGGAACAGGCCTCTTCCCTCAGGCGTATGCGGCCGAACAAGGCCGCTTCCGTGAGGGCGGTAATCGCCAACAGGCGATCCAGGCGCAGCAGCAGAGTCGCTCCTTCGACGGCCACCTCAAGGTATTCCTCCTTGCCGCCTGGCCGAACGGCCCGGGTATGCGTCGTGCGCGCCTCGGCTTCGAAGCGAACACCGTCCTCGAGTTCGAGGAGCAACCGGTAGCGGTAGAGGCAGGCGATCTCCAGGTAGTCATGGAGATCGCAGGCGATCGGGTGGTAGCTGTCCATTGGCCTCAACAGCCTTCCAGGGGAAGGATGTAATGGCCATGGAGCCGAATGGCTTCGGCAACCTCTGCTGTCGCAATCTCGCTATGGCAGTAGCTGCAATGCCCCTGGCTGATATCGGCCTCGTCTATGCCTCTTCCGGCGAGCCAGCGTCGAGCGAACTCGCCGGCGCGAGCCCCCAGCTCCTCCGTGACCAGGACATCGAAGTGCAGGTAGCGGCCGTCGCGGGTTCGCACATGGGTGTCGAAGATCTTCACCTCCATGGCCGTTCTCCTTATTTCAGATCGCTGAGCGCCGCACCGAAGTTAAGGTGCAGTACCTGTCCGTCGACAACCAGGGCAGGAACCGACTTGACCCCGGCCTTTTCCGCCTCGGCGATGCGTGCCGATTGTTCGGCGAGATGGACCACTTCGATGTCCACCTGCTTGCGATCGAGCAATGGCAGCAAGGAACGTTCGGCTTCGACACAGATTGCGCAGCCGGCGTGGTAGTAGATGGCTTTGGTCATGCTGATTCTCCTGTAGGAATTTAGTATCGATACGATACGTTTTCAGCCTAAACAAGGCGCGACCTCTTTGTCAAACATGTTTTTAGTCGATACTATAATGGCAAGGAGGTATCCCATGTCCGCCATCGCCCTTTACGATTATCTGGAAAGGCTGACCAGCCTGATGCGTGCCTGGTCCCGCGAGCAGCCGCTGGTGGCTGAGCTGCAGCCGGTGCAGTTGAGCGCCTTGCATTACCTGGCGCGTTGTAATCGCTATTCGGATACTCCGCTGGGCGTGACCGAATACCTCGGCTTGACCAAGGGCACAGTGTCGCAATCGCTCAAGGTGCTGGAAGGGCGGGGGCTGATCAGCAAGCTGCCGGATGCGCGGGATCGGCGCAGCGTTCATCTGCGGCTGACCGATGCGGGGCGCGCGCTGATCGAGGCGGTGATTCCGCCGCAGTTCCTCGAGCAGGCCGTCACGGCACTGGGCGAGAAGGGCGAACACTTGCAAGGCTTGTTGCGTGATCTTCTGGTCGTCATCCAGCGTCAGGAGGATGTGCCTGGTTTCGGCCTTTGTCGGTCCTGCCGGTTCCATCAACGGCGTGCGGGTTCGCCCTTCTGCGGTCTAACCGGGGAGCCGTTGAGCGCTGTCGATGCCGAACTGATCTGCCGCGAGCACCAGGCCTGCGGCTGATCCGCGGGCAATAAAAAACCGGGCAATGGCCCGGCTTTTCGTGGGAGGGGGGATCAGCTCTTTTCGCCAGTGACGGTCTTGCCGTCGATGGTGCCTTCCTTGAGCATGATCTGGTATTCCTTGCCGTCGGTTTCCATCTGGTACAGGCGGACCAGCAGGTAGTCCCAGTCCTTGGCGAACCAGAGGATGGTCTTGCGGTTGCTCTTGCCCGGATCACGCACGCGCTCGACCTTGATCGCGTTGATCAGGCCAGCCTGGGTGCGTACCTTTTCCTCGCCGAGAACCCGGAAGTCGTAGGTATCGACATCCTCGCCCTCGATGATCTGGTAGCTCATGCTCTTCTTGCCGTCGGCAACGTCATGCTGCAGGACCAGTTGATAGGTGGACTTGTCCAGTTGACCGCGATTCAGGGGTTGCCGCACCGCATCGCCGCGGTCGCTGCCGAGCACCTGCTTCTGCGACCAGTCGAAGTCCAGTTCGATCTGCTTGCCTTTGCCCAGACCCTGGCGGGCGAAGCGGTAGGTCTGCGGCAGGAAGGTGTCGTTCTCGACCTTGAAGGTGCTGACTTCGTTGAGGCTGGCCAGCAGCATGGAGGCCTCGAAGTCCAGTTGCCAGCGGCCGTCGCCGAGAGCCTTCAGGCTGCGGGAGGCGTTGCCGCTGATGGGCATCTGTTTCCAGTCGGCGGTATAGCTGGCGGTGAACGGCTTCAGCTCGAAAGCATAGGCCGGCAGGGTCAGCAGCGTCAGCAGGAACAGCATGGCTTTACGCATTGCGAATCTCCTTGGTGCGAATCTGATGGCCGGTGGCAGGCAGGGCCTGGCCATCCAGCAGGGCGCCCTGTTCGCCCAGGCGCAAGCGGCCCTCGGCGAACCAGCGCATGGCCAGCGGGTAGATCCGGTGTTCTTCCTCGTGAACCCGTCTGGCCAGGCGTTCCGGCGTATCTTGCGACTCTACCGGGATTACTGCCTGTACGACCAGTGGCCCCCCATCGAGTTCCTCCGTCACGAAGTGCACGCTGCAACCGTGCTCGCGGTCGCCGGCTTCGAGGGCGCGTTGATGGGTATGCAGCCCTTTGTGGCGCGGCAGCAACGAGGGATGGATATTCAGCAGACGCCCCTGGTAATGGCGAACGAAATCGGCGCTGAGGATGCGCATGAACCCGGCAAGGATCACCAGGTGCGGTTCATGGGCATCGATCCGTTGTGCCAGGGCCTCGTCGAAGCTTTCGCGATCGGCATAGGCCTTGTGATCGAGCACCTCGGTCTGGATGCCGGCCTGGCGTGCGCGTTCCAGGCCATAGGCGTCCGCGCGGTTGGAGATCACCGCGCGGATCCGGGCCGGCGTGGCGCCGTCCCGGAGGCTGTCGATCAGCGCCTGCAGGTTGCTGCCGGAGCCGGAAATCAGCACCACGACATTGCAGAGTTTCGGCATCAGTGGTTTTTCAGATTGTTCAGGACCACGCGCTCGGCGTCCGCGCCGCAGGTTTCGATGCGACCGATCTGCCAGGGTTGCTCGCCGGCGGCACGCAGGACTTCCAGGGCTTTCTCGGCGTCGCTCTGGGCCACGCAGATGACCATGCCGACGCCGCAGTTGAGTACGCGATGCATCTCGGTCTCGTCGACGTTGCCCTGTTCCTGCAGCCAGTCGAATACCGCCGGACGGTTCCAGCTGGCGACATCGATCACGGCCTGGGCGTTGTCCGGCAGGACGCGCGGGATGTTGTCCAGCAGGCCGCCGCCGGTAATGTGAGCCATGGCCTTGACCGCGCCGGTCTGCTTGATCAGTTGCAGCAGCGGCTTGACGTAGATGCGGGTCGGCGCCATCAGCAGGTCGGCCAGCGGCTTGCCGTCGAGTTGGACCTGCGCGATGTCGGCGCCGGAAACCTCGATGATCTTGCGGATCAGGGAGTAGCCGTTGGAGTGCGGGCCGGAGGAGGGCAGGGCGATAAGCGCGTCGCCGGCCTGGACCCTGGAGCCGTCGATGATCTCGGCCTTTTCCACGACGCCGACGCAGAAGCCGGCCAGGTCATAGTCTTCGCCTTCGTACATGCCGGGCATTTCGGCGGTCTCGCCGCCGACCAGGGAACAGCCCGCCAGTTCGCAACCGGCACCGATGCCGGTGACTACGGTGGCGGCGACGTCGACGTTGAGCTTGCCGGTGGCGTAGTAGTCGAGAAAGAACAGCGGCTCGGCGCCGCAGACCACCAGGTCGTTGACGCACATCGCCACCAGGTCCTGGCCGATGCTGTCGTGCTTGTTCAGGTTGAGCGCCAGGCGCAGCTTGGTGCCCACCCCGTCGGTGCCGGATACCAGCACCGGCTGCTTGTAGCCGGCCGGGATTTCGCAGAGGGCGCCGAAGCCGCCGAGGCCGCCCATCACTTCCGGGCGTGCGGTGCGCTTGGCCACGCCTTTGATGCGTTCCACCAGGGCTTCGCCGGCGTCGATGTCCACACCAGCGTCCTTGTAGCTCAACGAGGGTTGCTTGCTGCTCATAAATCCAGGCCTATAGGGGTAATTCGGAGATCGGCCGGCCGCCCAGGCGTGCAACGCTGTTTGCCGGTTTTGAAGGCGCGCGATTTTATCAGGCTTGCCACGCAGCGGCCATCTCGGTTGCCGCTGGACGGACTGCTGTTTAAGGTATAGGTCCACTTGCGCGGCCTTCACAGCTCGTCGCCGCCGTTCCCATCCGTTCGTCGAGAGCCCTCCATGCGCATAGCCCGACTCTTCGTTCTCTGTTTTTCCCTGCTAGGCTTGCCCGTCTTCGCGGCAACGGTCCCCAATCTCTACCAGGTCCACGAGCCGGTTTCGTCGCAGCAGCCCGGGGAGCGCGATGCCGGACTGGTGCGAGCCCTGCAGACCCTGCTGGTGCGCCTGACCGGCAATCCGCAGGCGCCGCAGAACCCGGCATTGGCGGGGTACCTGAAGGATCCGCAGCAACTGATCAGCCAGTACGCCTTCGAAAATGGTCCGCCGCTGGCGCTGGTGGTCGATTTCGATCCGACCGCCACCGGTAATGCGCTGCGGGCCGCCGGCCTGCCGAGCTGGGGCGCCAACCGGCCGGCGGTGCTGGCCTGGTGGCTGAACGAAAGCGCCGATGGCAGCTCCCTGGTCGGTGACAACCAGGCCTCGGCCGAACCGCTCAAGCGTGCGGCGCAGAACCGCGGCTTGCCGTTGCGCCTGCCTCTGGCGGATCTCGACGAACAGATCGTCGGTACCCCGGAAAACCTCACCGCCGCCCAACCCGATGCCCTGCGCGCAGCCTCTGAGCGTTATGCCGCCGATGCCTTGCTGGCAGTGGACGCCAAGGAGGCGGACGGCAAATGGCAGGCGCAATGGCGGCTGTGGATGGGCGATTCGCGAGAGCAAGGCCAGGCTGAAGGCGCTACGCCCGACGCGTTGGCAGACAGCGTGATGCTGGCCGTCGGCAACCGCCTGTCCACTCGTTTCGTTGCCACGCCGGAAGCGGCGACCGGCCTGACCCTCCAGGTCCAGGGCGCGACACTGGCACGCTATGCCGAGTTGCAACGCCTGCTCGATCCGTTCGGCGCGCGTCTGGTAGGCGTGCGGGGCGATCGCCTCGACTATTCCGTGAAGGCCAGTCCCGAGCAATTGCGTGCCCAGCTGGGCCTGGCGCAGTTGCAGGAAATCCCGGCCGACAGCGTACCGCTGGATGCCTCCGGCCAGCCCGCAGCGCCCAGCGCGGCGGTGCCGTCGTCGACCCAACTGAATTTCCGCTGGCAGTGAGTCGGCGCGCCGATCCGCTTCTATGCAACGGAGCGGGCCGGCGCGCGACCGGCCGATGCTCTGGGCAAGGAGCCTCGGCTATCGGCAAACCTTTGATTTTGCTTGCCTAGTTGCTCATTGTGCGGCCTTGCCGAGGCGTATAAACTTTGCAGCCTTTACGGTGACTCCTGCGGCGTTTTCGGATTGTCCGCCCAGCCTGGCATGAAACCTATTCAGCTTCCCCTCAGTGTGCGTCTGCGCGACGACGCCACCTTCGCCAACTACTATCCCGGTGCCAATGCCGCGGCACTGGGATATGTCGAGCGTTTGTGCGAAGCCGAGGCTGGCTGGGCGGAAAGCCTCATCTACCTCTGGGGACACGACGGCGTCGGCCGCAGCCACCTGTTGCAGGCGGCCTGCTTGCGTTTCGAGCAGTTCGAAGAGCGAACCATCTACCTGCCGATGGCCGATCTGGTGCAGTACGGCCCGGAAATCTTCGACGATCTCGAGCAGTGCGAGCTGGTCTGCATCGACGACCTGGATGTGCTGGTTGGCAAGCGAGAATGGGAAGAGGGGCTGTTCCACCTGTTCAATCGACTGCGTGATACCGGTCGGCGCCTGCTGCTGGCGGCATCGAAGTCGCCCCGGGAGCTGCAGGTCAAGCTGCCGGACCTGAAGTCCCGCCTCACCATGGCGCTGATCTTCCAGTTGCACGGTCTTTCCGACGAGGACAAGCTTCGTGCCCTGCAACTGCGGGCATCCCGTCGTGGCCTGCATCTGACCGATGAAGTCGGTCGTTTCATCCTCAACCGCGGTTCGCGCAGCATGAACTCTCTGTTCGATCTGCTGGAGCAACTGGATCGCGCTTCGCTCCAGGCTCAGCGCAAGCTGACCATTCCTTTCCTCAAGGAAACCCTCGGCTGGTAAGCGTCGACAGTCCGTCGGCGAACTCCCGCATGGCCGTGCCGCAGTCCTTGGGTTTCGCTTGCGGCAGGAAGTGACCGCCTTCTATCCGTCTCTCCATCCATGCGCCGGCAGTATCGGAGCGCTGGCTGTCCGCAGGCTTCCCGGCGGTCGGCAGGGCAGGAGGGGGCTCCTGCCTTACCATCAGCGTTCCCCGGCGAGCCGTCGGTCGTACTGGAATCGCCAGCGCGTATAGAGCAGCGCGGCGCAGAACAAGGTCACGCTGAGTAGCACTTCGGCCCAGCCGAACAGGCGCTGCGTGGGATCGAAGGCGGCGAGTACGCCGAGGATGAAATACAGGTTGACCACGTAGCAGGCCCAGGCATGCCCGCGCGCGCTGCCCATGAGCAGTCCGGGGGCCACCACCAGCAGCGGCAGCAGCTTGAAGGCGAGGACCAGCCAGGGCACCCAGCTCGCCGCACCATGGGCGTCCGCGTAGATCAGGTCGCGAATGAGGATGAGCAGGACCAGGCCGACGAAGCTTCCCAGGCTGATGGCGCGGCTGAGCGCCAGGCGCGGCTGCAGCCACACTACTTCGGGCAGCGGTTTGTTCTTGCGGGCCATTTCAACTCCCCAGCTTGCCGGCGGTTTCCGCCAGGCGTTTGCCCAGCGCGCGACACAGGGTCAGTTCGTGCTCATCGAGGCTGCGCTTGCCATCGGCGCCGGCGAAGTGGCTGGCGCCGTAAGGCGTGCCGCCGCCGCGGGTTTCCAGCAGGGCGGGTTCGCTGTAGGGAATGCCCAGGACCAGCATGCCGTGGTGCAGCAACGGCAACAGCATCGATAACTGAGTGGTCTCCTGGCCGCCGTGCAGGCTGGCGGTGGAGGTGAAGACCGCTGCCGGCTTGCCGACCAGGCCGCCGGTCAGCCACAGGCTACTGGTACCGTCGAGGAAGTATTTCAGCGGGGAAGCCATGTTACCGAAGCGGGTCGGGCTGCCGAGGGCCAGGCCCGCGCAGTTCTTCAGGTCCTCCAGGGTTGCGTACAGCGCCCCCTCCGCGGGGATGTCCGGGGCGACCGCTTCGCATTCGGTGGATACCGCGGGAACCGTGCGTACGCGCGCCTCGAAGCCGCCCTGTTCGACGCCACGGGCGATCTGCCGGGCCATTTCCGCGGTAGCGCCATGGCGACTGTAGTACAGCACCAGGATGTAGGGACTGCTCAAGCGAGGATCTCCAGGACTCTTTCCGGAGGCCGGCCAACCACCGCCTTGTCACCCGCGACCAGCACCGGGCGCTCGATCAGCTTCGGATGCCTGGCCATTGCCTCGATGATGGCCTCTTCGCCAAGACTGGGCTCATCCAGGCCGAGGGCCTTGTATTCGTCCTCCCCGGTCCGCAGCAACTGGCGGGCGGGAATGCCGAGCTTGGCCAGGATCGCTTTCAGCTCGGCGGCGCTCGGCGGGGTTTCCAGATAGCGCACCACCTGCGGTTGCAGGCCGCGGGCTTCGAGCAGTTCGAGCGCTGCGCGGGATTTCGAGCAGCGCGGATTGTGCAACAGGATCAGTTCGCTCATGTCAGGGGTCGCATGGCCGGTGAAGTGACGGCTATTCTAACCGCCTCGTCGACCAGGACTGAACCCGTCGGCGCGAAGTACCGCCCCGAGCGGCGAAGAACCGGCGCGACTTCAAGGAGAGGGCATGCGCGAACATTTCAACGATGGGGTCGAGTTCGCTCGCTTCCTCGCTCATCGCTTCGTCACCGACAAGGCTCCCAACAGCGCGGCGGCGCTGACCTACACCACGTTGTTCGCGGTAGTGCCGATGATGACGGTGATGTTTTCCATGCTTTCGCTGATTCCGGCATTCCATGGCATGGGCGAGTCGATCCAGACTTTCATCTTTCGCAATTTCGTGCCTTCCGCTGGAGAAGCGGTGGAAACCTACCTGAAGAGTTTCACCACCCAGGCCCGGCACCTGACCTGGGTCGGGGTGGTCTTTCTGGCAGTCACCGCCTTCACCATGCTGGTGACCATCGAGAAAGCCTTCAACGAGATCTGGCGGGTTCGCCAGCCACGCCGCGGTGTCGGGCGGTTCCTCCTCTACTGGGCGATCCTCAGCCTGGGCCCATTGTTGCTGGGGGCCGGCTTCGCCGTGACCACCTACATCACTTCGCTGTCGCTGCTCCATGGCCCGGACGCGTTGCCGGGCGCAGAGACGCTGCTGGGGCTGATGCCGCTGGCGTTCAGCGTGGCGGCCTTCACCCTGCTCTATTCGGCGGTCCCGAACGCCCGGGTCCCGGTGCGCCATGCCCTGATGGGCGGCGTGTTCACCGCGGTACTGTTCGAAGCCGCGAAAACCCTGTTCGGGCTGTACGTAAGCCTGTTTCCCGGCTACCAGTTGATCTACGGTGCCTTCGCCACCGTGCCTATCTTCCTGCTGTGGATCTATCTTTCCTGGATGATCGTTCTGTTCGGCGCGGTGCTGGTCTGCAATCTCTCTTCTTCCCGTCTCTGGCGGCGGCGCTCGCTGCCCAAGCTGATCGTCCTGCTCGGCTTGCTGAGGGTGTTCCACCAGCGCCAGCAGCTTGGACAGTCGCTGCGCCTGACCCACTTGCATCGTGCGGGTTGGCTGTTGCCCGAGGATGAGTGGGAGGAACTGCTGGACTTTCTCGAGAAGGAGCAGTTCGTCTGCCGCGCCGGCGGAGGCGAGTGGGTGCTGTGCCGGGATCTTGGCGCCTACAGTCTGCATCGCTTGCTGAATCGCTGCCCCTGGCCCATGCCTAGCCGAGAGCGCATGCCTGCGAATCTGGACGAGGCGTGGTATCCGCCGTTCCAGCAGGCCATGGAGCGCTTGCAGGTGGAGCAGGAGGCGCTGTTCGGAGAAAGCCTGGCCCACTGGCTGGCGGACGGAACCTCGGGAGCGAAGGTGACGTAAAGTGTCAGTTTGCGGCGAACGATGTGCATGAGGCGCTGCATGCTGCCGGAGGAACCCCAGCAAGCGCAGGGAAAGCGCTGTTGGCACGCTTCTGGCAAACCCTCGTGTGACAGTCGTTTCACTCCGTAGTTCCGCCGAGGTTCCCGTTCATGCTCCCAATGTCGAACAAGGTCGTCCATTTGCATCACAAGGATGAGCAGGCAGCGCTTGAGCGTTTGAACCGGATTACCGGGCTGCAGTTCAGCAGTTGGCCGGAGTCGCTGGTGCCGGCGCGCAGCGTCAGCGAACCGTCGCCTGAGAAAGCGCGGGACGAACCCCTGCTCGATCAGGTGCGCCAGGGCTGAGCGATCCGGCTCAAGCTTCGGACACCTGCTGGGACCTGTTTTCCTGCTCCACCGCTTGTACGAAGAACTCCTCCACGACCAGTCGGGAAAAGGCCGTCGCCGACTTCAGGCGTACCTGCATGTTCTCCACTTTCTGCCGTACGGGCAGGCGGGCAATGCCGGAAAGCAGGATGCGTTGCTGGCGGTCGATTCGTCCGTGATCCACCGCCACTTCGCGCTGGCGCCCGCCATCCAGATAGCTGACCACCAGTGACACCAGCAGGTCGCAGGCATCCGGAAGATGTAGCCAGGCGGCAATGTTGTAGTCCGCGACCAGGCCCTCGTGGGCTGTCAGGGTCGGGCGTGCGGCATCCACCAGGTGTGCGGGGACGCTTCCGATCAGATGGTCTTTCATAAGCAGCAGTGTGTCCGTTTAAAAGGGCTTCGGACTCGTCGCTCTCGACTTCTCCCCAAGTCGATCCTGCCGATGCCTGGGCATACGGCCGGTTGAGTCGTCGTGTCGTGTGTGGCACGCGGATTATAGGGGTGGTCCTTTGCGTCAAACTGTGCGGTTCGACGGCGATCGTCGTGACTCTTCTCGCACTTTGTGCCTTGTAGGAAGTATCGGGGCTTCTTCTTCCCATATTCGTCTCCACTCGGTTTTGCAGAGGTGGATGGCTTCCAGTAAGGTCTCGCCATAGTGCCGCGCCGGGTTGCCCTGGTCCGGCCGAAGTTTTCCTGACTCGAGAGGTTCCTGACATGGGGAGTTGGCTACGCCCGCTGGGCGCTGCTGCGGTGTTGTTTCTCGCGGGCTGTTCGGCGGATTACGGAGTCGACCAGGACGGGCGTCCTGTCGCTGCGGAGCAGTTGGACGGGCATTGGCTGGTGGTCAATTACTGGGCTGACTGGTGCGCGCCCTGCCGGACCGAGATTCCGGAGATGAATCGCCTTGCGCAGGTGCTGGGAGGGCAGGGCGGGCGCGTCATTGGAGTGAATTTCGATGGCCTGCGCGATGCCGAGTTGAAGAAGTCGGCCGATGGCATGGGGATTCGCTTCACCGTGCTGGCCGATGATCCGGCGCCTCGCTTCAAGCTCCCTCGCAGCGAAGCGTTGCCCGTCACCTATATCGTCGATGCTCGGGGGGAAATGCGTCAGCGTCTGCTGGGCGAGCAGACGGCCGATGGCATATTGAAACAGCTCGAGGCTTTGCGGGAGGGACGCTGATGGCGAGGATCTGCTTGCATGCCTATGTCGGCGGCCGGGTACAGGGCGTCGGTTTCCGTCAGGCGACCCGGGAAGAGGCTGATCGCCTCGAACTCGACGGTTGGGTGCGAAACCTGGATGACGGGCGTGTCGAAGTCGTCTGGGAGGGTGAGGAGGACCGGGCGAAAGCCCTGGAGCGATGGCTGGGGCGGGGCCCGCGGCACGCGGAGGTCTCTGCGGTCGAGGTCGAGCAAATGCCGCTGCAGGGGATCGCTGGCTTCGTCGTCCGTCGCTGACGAGGCGAGTTCGCCGTCAGGGCGTCTCGCCAGGGTCCGCGGCCAGGCGACCGGCATCCCGGAGCAGGGCATGCATGAACTGCTGCTGCAGTTCGGGGTCGTTGCGCGTGAGCTCGATCAGGCTCTGTTCCAGTTCGCTGGCTTCTTCTTCCAGGCCCAGCTCCGCGAGGCGTTTCACCCGATGGACCCAGTGGTGGACGTCATCGCCTTCCAGGTCGTCATAGATCAGGGCGTGAGCTTCCAGGAGCTTGCCGCGCAGGCTGCGGCTGACGCGGAGGCTGGCATCGGCGCGGGTACCATCCTGTGGGTCGCTCACCGAAAGGTGTATCTGCGAGATGCGGCTGATGTCCTGTTCGGCGAAGGGGCTGTCGAGCAGGTTGAGGCGCAGCACGCCATGACGGTCGGTAAGCAGTTCGTTGAGTTCCTTGCCGGAACTGACCAGGACCGGACGCTCCGCCCAGGGCAGGCTGGAGTATTCCAGGCGCTTGTCGCGCTGTTTCTCGTCGATGCTCGCGAGATTCTGTTCGGCGCGACCGTTGGATTCCACGTTCATGAACGGATTCACCCCGGCCAGTCCGTAGTTGATCCAGCCGTGGGTGATGTTGTCCGGTACGCTGCCGAAGGTCACCACGTTGACGATGTTCGCTCCGACGCCGGCCACCAGCGCCATCGCGCCCAACGGGATCTCGTAGATCTCCCGCCAGGCCTGGTACGGCGTATAGCGGTCGTAACGGCGCGTCACCTCGAACTCGGTGACCTCGAAGGACTTCTGGTCGTTGATCCGGACCCGGCGCTGCGGCAGTTCGAGCACATCGGGCTGGCCGACATCGACTTGCAGGGTGTGTTCGAGCAGCTTCCGCTCGACGCGCTCCTCATGCTCGCTACGCTGCGGCAACTGGTTGGCACAGCCGCTCAGCAGAAGGCCGCCGCACAGGGCGGCGGCGAATAGGCGCAGGGGTCTTCCGGTGGGCATCGTTACGCTCAGCGGCTGAGTTTTTCGGTGATGAACGACATCAGTTCGCCGATCGGCAGGTTCTGCGACTCGCTGTCACGGCGGCCCTTGTATTCCAGGACGCCTTCGCTGAGGCCGCGGTCGCTGACCACGATGCGGTGGGGAATGCCGATCAGCTCCATGTCGGCGAACTTCACCCCGGGGCTGGTCTTCTTGTCGCGATCGTCCAGCAGCACTTCGAAACCGGCTGCGGTCAGCTCGGCATAGAGCTTGTCGGTCGCCTGCTTGACGCTCTCGGTTTCGTACTTCAGCGGTACCAGGGCGATCTGGAACGGCGCCAGTGCGCTTGGCCAGAGAATGCCGCGCTCGTCATGGTTCTGCTCGATGGCGGCGGCGACCACGCGGGATACGCCGATGCCGTAGCAGCCCATGATCAGGTTGACCGGCTTGCCCTGTTCGCTCAGGACGCTCAGCTTCATCGCTTCGCTGTACTTGGTGCCAAGCTGGAAGATATGACCGACCTCGATGCCGCGCTTGATCACCAGGGTGCCCTTGCCGTCCGGGCTGGGGTCGCCTTCGACGACATTGCGCAGGTCGGCGACCTCGGGCAGCGGCAGGTCGCGCTCCCAGTTCACGCCGAAGTAGTGCTTGTCCTCGATGTTGGCGCCAGCGGCGAAATCGCTCATCAGGGCGACGGAGCGGTCGACGATGCAGGCGATCGGCAGGTTGACCGGGCCCAGCGAGCCGGGGCCGGCGCCGATGGCGGCACGGATCTCGGCCTCCGAAGCGAATACCAGCGGGCTGGCGACCAGCGGCTGGTTGGCAGCCTTGATTTCGTTGAGCTCGTGATCACCGCGGACGATCAGGGCGACCAGGGTGCCTTCTTCGGCGCCATGCACCACCAGGGTCTTGATGGTTTTCTCGATCGGTAGCTGGAAGCCGTCCACCAGGGCCGCGATGGTCTTGGTGTTGGGCGTGTCGACCAGGCGCATGTCCTCGGTGGCGCTGCCGCGGGCGCTCTCGCGCGGCACGGCTTCGGCCTTCTCGATGTTCGCGGCGTAGTCGGAGCTGTCGCTGAAGACGATATCGTCCTCGCCGGAGTTGGCCAGCACGTGGAACTCATGGGAGCCGCTGCCGCCGATGGAGCCGTTGTCGGCTTGCACGGGACGGAAATCCAGGCCGAGGCGGGAGAAGATCTTGCTGTACGCCTGGTACATCCCGTCGTAGGTCTGCTGCAGCGAGTCCTGGCTCAGGTGGAAGGAATAGGCGTCCTTCATGATGAATTCGCGTCCGCGCATCAGGCCGAAGCGCGGGCGGATCTCATCGCGGAACTTGGTCTGGATCTGATAGAAGTTGATCGGCAGTTGCTTGTAGCTGTTCAGCTCGTTGCGCGCGAGGTCGGTGATCACTTCTTCGTGGGTCGGGCCTACGCAGAATTCGCGCTCGTGGCGGTCCTTCAGGCGCAGCAGCTCAGGGCCGTATTGCTCCCAGCGCCCCGACTCCTGCCACAGCTCGGCCGGCTGCACCGCCGGCATCAGCACTTCCAGGGCGCCGGCAGCGTTCATTTCCTCGCGGACGATGGTCTCGACCTTGCGCAGTACCCGCAGGCCCATTGGCAGCCAGGTGTAGAGACCCGAGGCCAGGCGACGGATCATGCCGGCGCGAAGCAGCAGTTGATGGCTGATTACCACCGCGTCGGCGGGGGTTTCTTTGAGCGTGGAAAGCAGATACTGACTGGTACGCATCTTTGGCCGTTATGTCGGTTGTATCGGGAGGAATGGCTGGGCATTGTACGGTGCCGGTCTGGCTGCGTACAGGGCGCCGGCCATCGATGATGAGGAGTCAGCAGGCAATGAACGCGGCGCAGGTACAGGCGTTGATCCGCATGGGGCTGCCCATGGCCGAGGACATCGATTTTCGTGTCGAGCGTCTCGACGAACGACATGCGCTGGCGCGCATACCTTTTCACGGCAAGCTGGTGCGTCCCGGTGGAACGCTGTCCGGCCCGACCATCATGGCGCTGGCCGACGCGGCGATGTACGCGGTCATTCTCGGGCGTCTCGGGGCGGTCGAGATGGCCGTGACCTCGAACCTGAACATCAACTTCCTCAGCAAGCCCAGGCCCGAGGACCTGTTGGCCGAGGCGAGCATCCTCAAGCTGGGGCGGCGCCAGGTCGTCTGCGAGGTCGGGGTGTTTTCGCAGAGTAATGAGGAAGACCTGGTGGCCCATGTCACCGGTACCTACGCCCTTCCTTTATAGGCGCGTTGCCGCCAAGAAGAAAAAACCCGGCGATGCCGGGTTTTTTCGTTGCCTGTCGGTCGATTACAGGATCGACAGCGGATAGTCGACGATCAGGCGGAACTCGTTCTGGTCGCCTTCGCCCTGGTCGGCGTTGGCACGGTGCCAGGCCTGGCGGATGCGGAACGACAGGTCCTTGGCCGGACCGGACTGGACCACGTACTTGGCTTCGAGGTTGGTCTCGTGGTGCTTGCCGTCCTCGCCGTAGCCGTAGTTCTTATAGCCGACGTTGTTGTCAGACATCTTGGTGCCATCGATGTCCTTGCCATTGATATAGCGGACCATGAAAGTCAGGCCGGGAACGCCATAGGAGGCTAGGTTCAGGTCGTAGCGAGCCTGCCGGATTTCTCGCCAGGGCCGTTGAAGTCGGAGTACTGGACAGAGTTGGCGAGGAAAATCGAGTCGCCACCTGCGCCAGAGCCGTTGCGGCCGAAGCCGATATAATCAAACGGCTGATCGCCATGGACCTTCTGGTAGGCCAAGGTGAAAGTGTGCGCATCCAGAGTGTAGGCTGCCGCCAGGGACCAAGTGGTGTTGCTGATGTCGCCGGCCTTGGCCTTGCCTTCATCGTTTGTGCGGTAGATGTTGAAATCGAAGCCCAGCGATTGGTCGGATGCCAGTGGGATGGTGTAGTTGCTGTTCAGGTAATACTGGCGATAGATGTCTTCGAGTTCGGCGCCGTACAGGGAGGCGCTGAGGTTATCGGTGATTGCGTAGCGGCCCCCAATGAAATCGGCGCTCTTGGCGGTCTCGCCTGCGTAGGTGGCATAGAGTTCGCCACGCGATTTGACGGTGGTCGGCTCCTTGCCCTCGGTGAAGTGGCCTGCCTCGAGGTCGAGCCCTTCGAGTTCGCTGCTCTGCAGCTGGAAGCCGGTCGCGGTCTGGGGGAACAGGCGGCTGCCCCCAGCGGCGAAGACCGGAGCGGTCGGCTGCATCTCTCCCCACTTCAGCATGGTCTTGGAGATGCGTACCTTCACGGCGCCACCGGCGCGGCTGTAGTCGTCACGGGGCGTTCCGTCGTTCATTACTGGCAGGTTGCCGGTGCCGCTCTTGTCAGAGGTACCGTCGAGCTTCAGGCCGAGGTAGCCGAAGGCATCGACGCCGAAGCCCACAGTGCCTTGGGTGAAGCCGGATTCATAGGTGGTGAGGAAGCCTTGGGTCCAGTCGACGCGGTCCCCGCTGCCGCTCTTGCCGTCACGGTTGAAATAGTAGTTGCGGAGCAGCAGGTTCAGGCTGCTGTCTTCGATGAACCCCTTCGCTTCGGCCTGATCGCTGACGAATGCGTCGGCCACGGCGAACTGAGTGCTACCTGCGGAAACCGCCAGTGCAATGGCGCTCCACTTCATCACTTTCATTGTGATTGCTCCTTTGGTTTTGAAATTATCTCTGCCATCACAGTGCCGCAGTGACGGCTAGTTCTTCTTGTCGGCGCTAACTTATAGCACGCAGTGTTTCTTGGCGATAGTTGAGGTTCCGAAGCAACGGATTCTTTACCGTGCTGTCGCAAAATTGCATGACGCATGTCGCATCTGCGTAGGTGCGCAGTTGAAAAAATGACGTATGTCGCGGGGTTGGTCACTCTTGTTGAGGTCGCTTCTCAAGTCGCTTTTCCCGATTGGCGGGGCCTTGTAATAAAAATGTCATGTTCCGTACGGCCCCTCTTACTGTGATGAAAGAGGTATAAGCAAACTCCGTGCACAAATTGGAAAATGGCTTCGCCTATGTATTCCAGTTGGTCTCTTCGAGAGCGAGGCTATTCTGTTTGAAAGCAAACGAATTATGCTTTGAAACCTGATTGTAATCCGTCTGCTTCAAGGGTTGGTTGCCATCGAGTTGTCTGTGGCGAATGCGTTTGTATCCACGGCATGTCTTATGTTCGGCGTCGCGCTGTATTCATTTGGCCGGCATCTTATGGGGCGTTCGGCTGGAGAGGCGCGCCAAGCTGGGGCGGGCGGATGTGTGGGCTTGCTTTGGCCGGGCGGCGAAGTATCCTGCGCGGCAGTTACGGCGGGGCCCTTCCCGGAGGGAGGGGCTAAGCTGTCCATGAACGACGGTCGAACAGGAGAGGTCAGTATGTTCGCTTTGGATCCCCGGCTGGAGCAGGACACCCTGTTGCTCGGCGACTTTCCCCTCAGCCGCCTGCTGCTGATGAACGATGCCCGCTATCCGTGGTTCATCCTGGTGCCGAGGCGGGAGGATGTCACCGAGCTGTTCCAGCTCGATGTCGATGACCAGCAGGCGCTGTGGCGCGAGGCCACGCTGCTGGCAGAGGTGCTCAAGGACACCTTCCGTGCGGACAAGATGAATGTCGCTAACCTGGGCAATGTGGTCAGTCAGCTCCACATGCACGTGATCGTCCGGCGACGTGGCGACGACGCCTGGCCCGGCCCTGTCTGGGGGCGCCATCCGGCTCAGCCTTATTCTTCCGAGCAGGTCGAGGCGATCCGCGGCAAGTTGCGGATAGTGCTGACCGACGGCTTCCGTTTTGCCGGGGAGGCCTAGATGGAGCTGGACGCGCGCATGGATGACCTGGAATGCCGCCAGGCTTTCCAGGATGACACTTTGCAGGCTCTCAACGATGTGGTGGTCGAGCAGCAGCGCAGCATCGAGCGACTGCAGCTTCAGGTCGCGGCATTGATCAAGCGTCTGGAAGACGTCCAGGGGCTGGTGGGCGAGGCGGGGGAAGACGAAGCGCCTCCTCCCCATTATTGAATGCACAAAAAACCCGCCGTTCGGCGGGTTTTCTGTTTTTCGCGGCGGTCAGCGGCGGGAGGCGATTACGTCTTCCGCCTGCAGGCCCTTGTCCCGTTGTACCACCGAGAACTCCACGCGCTGGCCTTCGATGAGGATGCGGTGGCCTTCGCCGCGAATCGCTCGGAAGTGGACGAAGATGTCCTCGCCCGAATCGCGGGAAATGAAGCCGAAACCTTTTGAGGTGTTGAACCACTTCACGGTACCGGTCTCCCGGTTGCCGCTGTCCTGGCTGCCGCCGAGGGCCGTCGGGGCGCTGGCGCTGCGCGAGACCGGTTTGCCGGGCTTCAGGCTGCCCGCCAGTTGCAGGGCCGTGGCCAGCACCAGGCTTAGCAGGGGCAGGACGATCGCCGGCTGGTCGGCGATGGTCGGCAGCGGCGCCAGCAGGATCAGTGCCTGCAGGACGACGCCCAGGACCAGCAGGGCGGCTGCGCCGGCCTGCAGCGGGCGGGTTGGATGTGACGATTGCAGTACGGGAGCGAAGAGCAGGTTGATCAGGCCCAGAATGGCCAGGTAGATGGCATCGGGATGTTGCAGGAAGGGTGTGGCTTCGGTTCTTAGGCTGGGAATGAAGGACAGCAATAGGGCGGCGACGCCCGTGACCAGAAGGACGATTTTCAACATGTCAATGAGTTCACCTTGATGGGGTAACGATCAAGTAGCCGGACAGCGCTTCGGTGCATGAAACGAAAGGTGCGGAAGGAAGGCCGGCCTATGCGCGTGACGCACGGCGGCTATTTAACAGGAAAGCAGGAGGCTACTCAAATCAAGCGGTTGGCGCCGGAGGGGGAGGGCGGGACCCTGAGGCGGGCCCCGCTTTCTATCGAGCGATCGACGATCAGCTGGCAAGAAGGCTGCGCAACATCCAGGCGGTCTTTTCATGCACCTGCATACGTTGGGTGAGCAGGTCGGCGGTGGGTTCGTCGCTGACCTTGTCCAGCAGCGGGAAGATGCTGCGGGCGGTGCGCACCACGGCTTCCTGGCCCTGGACCAGTTGCCGGATCATCTCCTCGGCTTCCGGAACGCCTTCCTCCTCCTTGATGGACGAGAGGCGGGCGTAGGCGGCGTAGGTGCCGGGCGCCGGGAAGCCCAGGGCCCGGATGCGCTCGGCGATGTCGTCCACGGCAACGGCCAGTTCGGTGTACTGGCCTTCGAACATCAGGTGCAACGTGTTGAACATCGGGCCGGTGACGTTCCAGTGGAAGTTGTGGGTTTTCAGGTAGAGGGTGTAGGTGTCGGCCAGTAGCCGCGACAGGCCCTCGGCAATGGCTGCGCGATCCTGTTCGCCGATTCCGATATTGATTTCCATGGCGTTCTCCTTTCAGTCGGCCTTGTGAATGGGGCACTCCGAAACAGTTGGAGTGAGGCTAACACAGGGTTTTTCCCAGCGCTCTTGGTCTATGTCAAAGGCGGCGATAGGGAGAATCTATTCCGACTGCCCGGTCAAGCGAATGGTTCGCAGGGGGAGGCGAAATGCTTCCGTTCAACGGCCTGGCTTCCCGCGTGACAGGCCGGCGGGGCTGGCTGCAAGCCATGGATTTTTCAGGCTATAATCCCCGCCTTCAATGCGAAGTGGGCCCGGATGCGGGTGCTTCGCCGTTGCCGTTCACCGGGCAGCGCGGGAGATGTCCTTCCGGGGGCGTACCGATGGTTCCGGTGCTCGGTCAGGGCCGGCGAGAGCCCGGCAATGGTCGCCAGGCAGCCGGCGGCTCCACAGAATCCAAGACTTACGAGAAGCGAACCACACCATGATGCGCAGCCACTATTGCGGCCAACTGAACGAGAGCCTGGACGGCCAGGAAGTCACCCTTTGCGGTTGGGTTCACCGCCGCCGCGACCATGGTGGAGTGATCTTCCTCGATGTGCGCGATCGCGAGGGGCTGGCCCAGGTGGTGTTCGATCCGGACCGTGCGGAAACCTTCGCCAAGGCCGATCGGGTGCGCAGCGAGTTCGTGGTGAAGATCACCGGCAAGGTGCGCCTGCGCCCTGAAGGCGCGCGCAACCCGAACATGGCGTCTGGCTCCATCGAGGTACTGGGCTACGAACTGGAAGTGCTGAACCAGGCCGAGACTCCGCCGTTCCCGTTGGATGAATATTCCGATGTGGGCGAGGAAACCCGCCTGCGCTACCGCTTCATCGACCTGCGTCGTCCGGAGATGGCCGCCAAGCTGAAGCTGCGCGCGCGCATCACCAGCAGCATTCGCCGCTACCTGGACGACAACGGCTTCCTCGACGTCGAGACCCCGATCCTCGGCCGGCCGACGCCGGAAGGCGCGCGCGATTACCTGGTGCCGAGCCGTACCTACCCGGGCCACTTCTTCGCCCTGCCGCAGTCGCCACAGCTGTTCAAGCAACTGCTGATGGTCGCCGGCTTCGATCGCTACTACCAGATCGCCAAGTGCTTCCGTGACGAGGACCTGCGTGCCGACCGCCAGCCGGAATTCACCCAGATCGACATCGAGACCAGCTTCCTCGACGAGAGCGACATCATCGGCATCACCGAGAAGATGGTGCGCCAGCTGTTCAAGGAAGTGCTGGATGTCGAGTTCGACGAGTTCCCGCACATGCCGTTCGAAGAGGCCATGCGCCGCTACGGTTCGGACAAGCCCGACCTGCGCATCCCGCTGGAGTTGGTGGACGTCGCCGACCAGTTGAAGGAAGTGGAGTTCAAGGTCTTCTCCGGTCCGGCCAACGATCCGAAGGGGCGTGTCGCCGCCCTGCGTGTGCCGGGCGCCGCCTCCATGCCGCGCAGCCAGATCGACGACTACACCAAGTTCGTCGGCATCTATGGTGCCAAGGGCCTGGCCTACATCAAGGTCAACGAGCGCGCCAAGGGCGTGGAAGGTCTGCAGTCGCCGATCGTGAAGTTTATCCCCGAGGCCAACCTGAACGTGATCCTCGATCGCGTTGGCGCGGTCGACGGCGACATCGTGTTCTTTGGTGCCGACAAGGCCAAGATCGTTTGCGATGCCCTGGGCGCGCTGCGTATCAAGGTCGGCCATGACCTCAAGCTGCTCACCCGGGAGTGGGCGCCCATGTGGGTCGTGGACTTCCCGATGTTCGAGGAGAACGACGACGGCTCGCTGTCCGCGCTGCACCACCCGTTCACCTCGCCCAAGTGCACCCCGGCCGAGCTTGAGGCCAATCCGGGCGCGGCGCTTTCCCGCGCCTACGACATGGTGCTCAACGGTACCGAGCTGGGTGGCGGTTCCATCCGTATCCATGACAAGTCCATGCAGCAGGCGGTGTTCCGTGTGCTGGGCATCGACGAGGCGGAACAGGAAGAGAAATTCGGCTTCCTGCTCGACGCGCTCAAGTACGGTGCGCCGCCGCATGGCGGCCTGGCCTTCGGCCTGGATCGCCTGGTCATGCTGGTGACCGGTGCATCGTCTATCCGCGAAGTGATCGCCTTCCCGAAGACCCAGAGCGCTGGCGACGTCATGACCCAGGCACCGGGTTCCGTGGACGGCAAGGCCCTGCGCGAGCTGCACATTCGCCTGCGCGAGCAGCCGAAGGCCGAGTGATTCGAATCAACCCGCGGAGGCGCCGCTTGCGGCGCCTCCTGCCGAGAGAGCAATACGGAGTGAGTTATGGCTGGTCATTCTAAATGGGCCAACATCAAGCACCGCAAAGAGCGGCAAGATGCCAAGAAAGGCAAGATCTTTACCAAGCTGATCCGTGAGCTGACCGTCGCTGCAAGGCAGGGCGGCGGCGTCCCGGCGGACAACCCGCGTCTGCGCCTGGCCGTGGACAAGGCGCTGACCGCCAACATGACCCGCGATACCATCGATCGTGCCATTGCGCGCGGCGTCGGCTCCAACGATGCCGACAACATGGTCGAGCTTTCCTATGAAGGTTATGCGCCGAGCGGCGTAGCGATCATCGTCGAGGCGATGACCGACAACCGCAACCGTACCGCTGCCGAAGTGCGTCATGCCTTCAGCAAGTGTGGCGGCAACCTGGGCACCGATGGTTCGGTCGCCTACATGTTCGAGCGCAAGGGACAGATCAGCTTCGCTCCCGGCGTGGACGAGGAAGCGCTGATGGACGCGGCCCTGGAGGCTGGCGCCGATGACGTGGTAGTCAACGACGATGGCTCCATCGACGTGTTCACCACCTTCGCCGACTTCATTTCGGTGAACGAGGCGCTGGCCGCCGCCGGATTCAAGGGCGACGAAGCCGAAGTCACCATGATCCCTTCGACCACCGCGACCCTGGACCTGGAAACCGCGCAGAAGGTGCTCAAGCTGATCGACATGCTCGAGGACCTGGACGACGTGCAGAACGTCTATTCCAATGCCGATATCCCGGACGACGTGATGGCGCAGCTCGGCTGAGCCGATCGGAGCGATAACGCGAAGCCGGAAGTGGGGTACGCTTGATGCGTTCGAACCCCGCTTCCGGCTTTTAGTATCCAGCTTATGACTTTGATTCTAGGGATTGACCCGGGCTCGCGCATCACCGGCTTCGGCGTGGTGCGGGAAACGGCGCGCGGTTGCGAATATGTGGCGTCCGGATGTATACGGACCGGTAATGGCCCCTTGCACGAGCGTCTACACGTGGTGTTTCGCAGCGTCCGCGAGGTGATCCGCACCCATGGCCCGACGGCCCTGAGCATCGAGCAGGTGTTCATGGCGCGCAACGCCGATTCGGCTCTGAAGCTGGGGCAGGCGCGGGGGGCGGCCATCGTCGCGGCAATGGAGGAGGGGTTGAGCGTGGCGGAGTACACCGCCTCGCAGGTCAAGCAGGCAGTCGTGGGGACCGGCGGTGCAGACAAGCAGCAGGTGCAGATGATGGTCATGCATCTGTTGAAGCTGACCCAGAAACCGCAGATCGATGCCTCCGACGCCCTGGCCATCGCCCTGTGTCATGCCCATACCCAACAGAGTCTGGTCCCCCATGGCCTGGTGGGCGCACGCCGACGTGGCGGGCGCCTGCGTCTTTGAATAAGGAAAGCTCTTCGTGATCGGACGCTTGCGTGGCACCCTGGCGGAGAAACAGCCGCCGCACCTGATCCTCGATGTGAATGGCGTCGGCTATGAAGTGGAAGTGCCGATGACGACCCTCTATCGGTTGCCTTCGGTGGGCGAGCCGGTGACCTTGCATACCCACCTGGTTGTGCGTGAGGATGCGCACTTGCTCTATGGCTTCGCCGAAAAGCGCGAGCGAGAGCTGTTCCGTGAGCTGATCCGGCTCAACGGCGTGGGTCCGAAACTGGCCCTGGCGCTGATGTCGGGCCTGGAAGTGGACGAACTGGTGCGTTGCGTCCAGGCACAGGACACCTCCACCCTGGTGAAGATCCCCGGTGTTGGCAAGAAGACCGCCGAGCGCCTGCTGGTGGAGTTGAAGGACCGCTTCAAGGCTTGGGAAAACATGCCCACGATTGCACCGTTGGTGATGGAACCCCGTGCCAGCGCTACAGTCTCAAGCGCCGAGGCCGATGCAGTCAGCGCGCTGATCGCCCTCGGCTTCAAGCCACAGGAAGCCAGTCGTGCCGTCGCAGCCGTACCGGGAGAGGATTTGTCCAGCGAAGAAATGATCCGCCAGGCCCTGAAGGGCATGGTCTAGGTGGCGCCCGATGATCGAGCCTGATCGCCTCATATCCGCCGTTTCCGGTCGCGAACGCGATGAGCAGCTGGACCGCGCCATTCGCCCGCTGAAGCTGGCCGACTACATCGGCCAGCCCAGCGTGCGCGAGCAGATGGAGCTGTTCATCCATGCCGCGCGCGGCCGCCAGGAGGCGCTCGACCATACGCTGATCTTCGGTCCGCCGGGGCTGGGCAAGACGACCCTGGCGAATATCATCGCCCAGGAAATGGGCGTTTCCATCAAGAGTACTTCCGGGCCGGTGCTCGAGCGTCCCGGCGATCTCGCCGCGTTGCTGACTAACCTGGAGGCCGGCGACGTCCTGTTCGTCGACGAGATCCACCGTCTTTCGCCCATCGTCGAAGAAGTGCTGTATCCGGCCATGGAAGATTTCCAGTTGGACATCATGATCGGCGAAGGGCCCGCGGCCCGCTCCATCAAGCTGGACCTGCCGCCGTTCACCCTGGTCGGCGCGACCACTCGTGCCGGCATGCTGACCAATCCACTGCGCGATCGCTTCGGTATCGTCCAGCGCCTGGAGTTCTACAACGTCGAGGACCTGGCGACCATCGTCAGTCGGTCGGCCGGCATTCTCGGCCTGGAGATCGAGCCGCAGGGCGCGGCTGAAATCGCCAAGCGCGCCCGCGGTACGCCGCGAATCGCCAATCGCCTGCTGCGCCGGGTACGCGACTTCGCCGAGGTCCGGGGGCAGGGCGACATTACCCGGGTGATCGCCGACAAGGCATTGAACCTGCTCGATGTCGACGAGCGTGGCTTCGACCACCTCGACCGTCGTCTGTTGCTGACCATGATCGACAAGTTCGATGGCGGGCCTGTAGGAATCGACAACTTGGCTGCGGCGTTGAGCGAGGAGCGGCACACGATCGAAGATGTACTGGAGCCCTATCTGATCCAGCAGGGCTACATCATGCGGACACCGCGGGGACGCGTGGTAACACGCCATGCGTACCTGCACTTTGGCCTGAATATTCCGAAAAGGTTGGGGCCGGGGGTGACGACGGATCTGTTCACGTCTGAAGATGGTAATTAATTGCATTTGTGGGCGATTGCCGATTGGCAAAGCCGGGACTTGGTTCTAGAGTATGCGCGCGCAACACGGGGGAAAGCCGTTCCAGCAGCGTTTCCGGGTCTATTACGAGGACACGGATGCCGGCGGCATCGTCTATTACGTCAACTATCTCAAGTTCATGGAACGGGCGCGGACCGAGCGGCTGCGAGCTTTGGGGTTCGCCCAATCGCAACTGGTCGGCGACAATCTGCTGTTCGTCGTGCACTCCGCCGAGGCGCGTTACCACGCCCCGGCCAAGCTCGACGATGAACTGCTTGTCAGCGCCGAGGTCGAGGAGTTGAACCGGGCGAGCCTGAAGTTTCGTCAACAGGTTCGTCGAGCGTCGGACTCCGTCCTGCTCTGCGAGGGGCGGTTCCTGGTGGCGTGCGTGCGAGCGGACACCCTGAAGCCACGTGCTATCCCCGAAACGTTGCGTGCGGCTTTTGCCGGAAGCCCGGATTCTTTTTCAGCAGGAGATTAAAGTGGAACCGAACGTCGTCGACCATACCTCCATGTGGAGCCTGATCAGCAACGCCAGTATCGTGGTGCAGCTGGTCATGCTGACCCTCGTGGCCGCCTCGGTCACATCCTGGATCATGATTTTCCAGCGCGGCAACGCCATGCGCGCTGCCAAGAAGGCACTGGATGCCTTCGAAGAACGCTTCTGGTCGGGCATCGACCTGTCCAAGCTGTATCGCCAGGCCGGTAGCAATCCGGACCCGGACTCCGGCGTCGAGCAGATCTTCCGTGCCGGCTTCAAGGAGTTTTCCCGTCTGCGCCAGCAGCCCGGCGTCGATCCCGATGCAGTGATGGAGGGCGTGGCGCGCGCCATGCGTGTGGCCATCTCCCGTGAGGAGGAGAAACTCGAGGCCAGCCTGCCGTTCCTGGCAACCGTCGGCTCCACCAGCCCGTACGTCGGCCTGTTCGGTACCGTCTGGGGTATCATGAATTCCTTCCGTGGCCTGGCCACCGTGCAGCAGGCTACCCTGGCCACCGTCGCCCCGGGTATCGCCGAAGCGCTGATCGCCACCGCCATCGGCCTGTTCGCCGCGATCCCCGCGGTCATCGCCTACAACCGCTTCTCCGCACGTTCTGAGATGCTGATCGGTCGTTACTACACCTTCGCCGACGAGTTCCAGGCCATCCTGCACCGCAAGGTGCACACCAGCGACGACTAAGACGACTGAGAGGTAAGCCGATATGGCAAGGGTTCGTCACAAGCGCAAGCCGGTCGCGGAAATGAACGTGGTGCCTTACATCGACGTGATGCTGGTACTGCTGGTGATTTTCATGGTGACCGCACCGATGCTCAACCAGGGGGTCAAGGTCGACCTGCCGAAGGTGTCCAGCGAGGCGTTGCCTCAGGACAACAACAAGCAGGTCCTGACCCTTTCGGTGAAAGCCGACGGTTCCTATTACTGGAACGTCGGCAGCGAAGTGGATACTGAAAAACAGACCGATAGTGCCGTGTCGTTGGAACAGATGACCGATGCAGTCACCAAGATCATGAGTGCCCGTCCGGACACCCAGGTATTCATCCGCGGCGACAAGGCGGTGAACTATGGTGCGGTGGTTGGCGCCATGGGTGCCTTGCAGCAGGCCGGTGTGCCCAACGTCGGGTTGATTACCGAGGCCCCCTGATCTTGAAGCAACAGTTCGAGCGCTCGCCTTCCGAGAGTTATTTCTGGCCCGTCGTCCTGGCGGTGGTCCTGCACGTTCTGATCTTCGCCATGCTGTTCGTCAGCTGGGCGTTTGCTCCGGAGCTTCCTCCCTCCAAGCCGATCGTGCAGGCCACGCTCTACCAGCTCAAGTCGAAGAGCCAGGCGACGACCCAGACCAACCAGAAGATCGCTGGCGAGGCGAAGAAGACCGCCTCCAAGCAATACGAAGTCGAGCAGCTCGAACAGAAGAAGCTCGAGCAGCAGAAACTCGAGCAACAAAAGCTGGAACAGCAGCAGGTCGCTGCTGCGAAAGCGGCGGAACAAAAGAAGGCTGACGAGGCTCGAAAGGCCGAGGCCCAGAAAGCCGCCGAGGCGAAGAAGGCCGATGAAGCCAAGAAAGCTGCCGAGGCCAAGGCCGCCGAACAGAAGAAGCAGGCTGACATAGCCAAGAAGCGCGCCGAGGACGAGGCCAAGAAAAAGGCCGCTGACGACGCCAAGAAAAAGGCAGCCGAGGACGCGAAGAAGAAAGCGGCCGAGGAGGCCAAGAAGAAGGCTGCTGCGGAAGCGGCGAAGAAGAAAGCCGCCGTCGAGGCCGCCAAGAAAAAGGCCGCCGCCGCTGCCGCGGCAGCCCGCAAGGCTGCCGAGGACAAAAAGGCGCAGGCATTGGCCGAGTTGCTTTCGGATACGACCGAGCGCCAGCAGGCCCTGGCCGACGAGGTGGGCAGCGAGGTCACCGGCAGTCTCGACGACCTGATCGTCAACCTGGTGAGCCAGCAGTGGCGGCGTCCTCCATCGGCGCGTAATGGAATGAGCGTAGAAGTACTGATCGAAATGCTGCCGGACGGTACCATCACCAATGCCAGCGTCAGCCGTTCGAGTGGCGACAAGCCTTTCGACAGTTCGGCGGTGGCGGCGGTGCGCAACGTCGGCCGTATTCCCGAGATGCAGCAATTGCCGCGGGCTACCTTCGACAGCCTGTATCGTCAGCGCCGCATCATCTTTAAACCGGAGGATTTGAGTCTGTGAGTACCCTGATTCGCATTGCGCTGTTCGCCCTGGCCCTGGTGGCAGGTGCTGCGCAGGCTGCCGACCCGCTGGTGATCTCCAGCGGTAACGACCGTGCCATTCCCATCGCCGTGGTGCCGTTCGGCTTCCAGGGGGGCAACGTGTTGCCGGAAGACATGTCCAATATCATCGGCAACGACCTGCGCAACTCCGGCTACTTCGAGCCGCTGCCCCGGCAGAACATGATCAGCCAGCCGGCGCAGGCCAGCGAAGTGATCTTCCGTGACTGGAAGGCAGTTGGCGTCAACTACGTGATGGTCGGCAACATCGTGCCTGCCGGCGGACGCCTGCAGGTGCAGTACGCATTGTTCGATGTCGGCACCGAGCAGCAGGTCCTGACCGGCAGCGTGACCGGCAGCACCGATCAGCTCCGCGACATGTCGCACTACATCGCCGACCAGTCGTTCGAGAAGCTCACCGGTATCAAGGGCGCGTTCTCCACCAAGATGCTCTATGTCACCGCCGAGCGTTTCTCGGTCGACAACACCCGCTACACCTTGCAGCGCTCCGACTACGACGGCGCCCGCCCGGTGACCCTGCTGCAGTCGCGCGAGCCCATCGTGTCGCCGCGCTTCTCGCCCGATGGCCGCCGTATCGCCTATGTCTCCTTCGAACAGAAGCGCCCGCGTATCTTCATCCAGTACGTCGATACTGGCCGTCGTGAGCAGATCACCAATTTCGAGGGCCTGAATGGCGCTCCGGCATTCTCCCCTGACGGCAACCGCCTGGCCTTCGTCCTGTCGCGCGACGGCAACCCGGAAATCTACGTCATGGACCTTGGCAGCCGCGCCCTGCGCCGCCTGACCAACAACCTGGCGATCGATACCGAACCCTTCTGGGGCAAGGACGGCTCTACCCTGTACTTCACCTCGGACCGTGGCGGCAAGCCGCAGATCTACAAGATGAACGTGAACAGCGGTGCCGTGGACCGGGTAACCTTCATCGGCAACTACAACGCCAACCCGAAACTTTCGGCCGACGAGAAGACCCTGGTAATGGTCCACCGCCAGCAGGGCTACACCAACTTCCAGATCGCCGCCCAGGACCTCCAGCGCGGCAATCTGCGGGTGCTGTCGAACACCACTCTGGACGATTCGCCCACTGTTGCGCCCAATGGCACCATGCTAATCTACGCCACCCGCCAGCAGGACCGGGGCGTGCTGATGCTCGTATCCATCAACGGACGCGTACGGATACCTCTCCCTACCGCTCAGGGCGATGTGCGCGAGCCTTCCTGGTCCCCTTACCTGAACTGACGGTCGCCAACGGTTACAAACTTATACACTGGGGTTCATTAGGAGTTACATGATGGAAATGCTGAAATTCGGCAAATTTGCTGCGCTGGCTCTGGCCATGGCTGTGGCTGTGGGTTGCTCCTCCAAGGGCGGCGATGCTTCCGGTGAAGGTGCCAATGGCGGCGTCGACCCGAACGCAGGCTATGGCGCCAACAGCGGTGCCGTTGACGGCAGCCTGAGCGACGAAGCCGCTCTGCGTGCGATCACCACCTTCTACTTCGAGTACGACAGCTCCGACCTGAAGCCGGAAGCCATGCGCGCTCTGGACGTACACGCGAAAGACCTGAAAGGCAGCGGTCAGCGCGTAGTGCTGGAAGGCCACACCGACGAACGCGGCACCCGCGAGTACAACATGGCTCTGGGCGAGCGTCGTGCCAAGGCCGTTCAGCGCTACCTGGTGCTGCAGGGTGTTTCGCCGGCCCAGCTGGAACTGGTTTCCTATGGTAAAGAGCGTCCGGTCGCTACCGGCCACGACGAGCAGTCCTGGGCTCAGAACCGTCGCGTCGAGCTGAAGAAGTAAGAAGTCGTTATGCCCAAGCACCTGCGTGTCCTGACGTTCCTCGCGCTCAGCCTGCCATTAGCGGCCTGGGCGGAAGTTCCTGTGTATGACGGCGTTGCCGCCAACAATGGCGGCAACGTTCCTCCTTCCGGGTATGGCACGGCAGGTGCCGGCGGCGCCTTTGCCGGAGGTGGGGTGACAACCCCCACCTCCGTGCAGGGCGAACTGTTCATGCAGCTCCAGCAGATGCAGGACGAGTTGGCTCGCCTGCGTGGCACGCTCGAGGAGCAGCAGAACCAGATCCAGCAGCTCAAGCAGGAAAGCCTGGAACGCTACCAGGACCTCGACCGTCGGATTTCCGGTGGTGGCGCTCCCGCTGCACAGAATTCCGCACCCGCTGGCGCCATCAACGCCAATGGGGCGCCTGCGGCTCCCGCAGGCAACAACGCACCGGCGCCGAGCAGCGAGCCGGGCGACCCGGCGAAGGAGAAGCTCTACTACGATGCGGCCTTCGACCTGATAAAGAGCAAGGATTTCGACAAGGCGAGCCAGGCGTTCAATGCCTTCTTGCGCAAGTACCCGAACAGCCAGTACTCCGGCAACGCCCAGTACTGGCTCGGCGAGGTGAACCTGGCCAAGGGCGACCTGCAAGGTGCCGGCCAGGCCTTCGCGCGGGTCAGCCAGAGCTACCCCAGCAGCCAGAAGGTGCCCGACTCTCTGTACAAGCTGGCGGACGTCGAGCGTCGCCTGGGTAACAACGACAAGGCCAAGGGTATCCTCCAGCAGGTCATTTCCCAGTACCCAGGCACTTCGGCCGCTCAACTGGCGCAGCGCGATCTCAAGAACCTTCGCTGATCCCGTTCCCGATGAACAAACCCGCGCCTGTCGCGGGTTTTTTCGTTAGAATCGGCGCCCCCGTGAAGCTGCATGGTTTCAGCTCGGCTGATCTTCGTGCCTCTCCACGCGAGACCTTCCGGGATTTCGAGCGCCACGACAGGATACGTCCCGTGGCGTTCCTTCATTTACCGCAACGGAGGCGGACGACCTGTTCAGTCGTCACGCCCGTGGCTGAATATGCAACAGACCCTGCGCATCACCGAGATTTTCTACTCGTTGCAGGGGGAAACACGTACCGCCGGCTTGCCGACGGTCTTCGTGCGCCTGACCGGCTGCCCCTTGCGCTGTCACTATTGCGATACCGCCTATGCCTTCAGCGGCGGCGACGTCGTTAGCCTGGACGCCATTTTCGAGCGGGTTGCCGCCTACAAGCCCCGCTACATCTGCGTGACCGGCGGGGAGCCGCTGGCCCAGCCGAATTGCATCTCTCTGCTGGAACGGCTCTGCGACGCCGGCTACGAGGTTTCCCTGGAAACCAGCGGGGCTCTCGACGTGTCACGGGTCGACCCGCGCGTAAGCAAGGTTCTCGACCTCAAGACGCCGGGATCTGGCGAGGTCGGACGCAACCGATACGAAAATATCCCGTTGCTGACCGACAACGATCAGGTGAAGTTCGTCGTCTGTTCGCGAGAGGACTACGACTGGGCGGTATCCAAGCTGATCGAGTACCGCCTCGACCAGCGTGCCGGTGAAGTCCTGTTCTCGCCGAGCCACCATCAGGTCAGCGCGCGAGAACTGGCCGATTGGATCGTGGCCGACAACCTGCCGGTCCGCCTGCAATTGCAACTGCACAAGATTCTCTGGAACGACGAACCGGGCCATTGAGACGAGGAATTCATCATGAACCAGAAGAAAGCGGTCATCCTGCTCTCCGGCGGCCTCGACTCCGCCACCGTTGTCGCCATGGCCAAGGCCGACGGCTACGCCTGCTACACCATGAGTTTCGACTACGGCCAGCGCCATCGCGCCGAGCTGCAGGCCGCCGAGCGCGTGGCCCGGCAGTTGGGCGTGATCGAGCACAAGGTGATAGGGCTCGACCTCAATGGCATGGGCGGCTCGGCATTGACCGACGAGAGCATCGCGGTGCCCGAGTCGCCTAGCGAAGGTATACCGGTGACTTACGTGCCGGCGCGCAATACGGTGTTCCTCTCGCTCGCCCTGGGCTGGGCCGAGGTCCTGGATGCCCGTGACATCTTCATCGGTGTGAATGCGGTGGATTACTCTGGTTATCCGGATTGTCGCCCTGAGTTCGTCGAGGCTTTCGAACGCATGGCGAATCTGGCAACCAAGGCGGGCGTGGAAGGCAATGGCTTCCGCATCCAGGCGCCGCTGCAGTATCTGTCCAAGGCGCAGATCATCCAGGCGGGCGTGGCGCGTGGGGTGGATTACGGCCTGACGGTGTCCTGTTATCAAGCCGATGAGCAGGGACGTGCGTGCGGCAAATGCGATAGCTGCCGGCTGCGTGCGGATGGCTTCGCGGCGGCTGGTATTTCCGACCCGACGCCATATTTCTGAAAAAAATTCACGAGGGGTGTTGTTTTTACGTTAGAAATCAGTATTATACGCCTCGCGTTGGGTCGTTAGCTCAGTCGGTAGAGCAGTTGGCTTTTAACCAATTGGTCGTAGGTTCGAATCCTACACGACCCACCATTTTCTACGGGGCGAGTTGCATAGGCTAGGAAGGGGTGTTACGCCGGTTCTTGTCTAGCAGCCGTCTGGGCCGAACATTAGGCCCGCATTGACGTGATGTCAATATGGAATAGCCCGCCTTTATAGGTGGGCTTTTCTGTTTCTAAGGCCCTGAAACCATTCTGCAGGCGTAGCAATGCGCTCCCGACGTAATCAGCGATTACAGAGGGTACTTTGGTATTGGCCTTGAAATTGCCCGGCTCTGCCAGCATGCCGGCGCTGGAATCCAGGCGCTCTCGGTAATTCCAGATTTTTCCTACAGGCCTAGCGATCTGCTGGGAGGCGCGGCTACCTTTCGTCCGGTAGCCGGCCCTCAGTACCGGTATCGCTAGGCGAGATCGCTTCGGGCGGCAGATCCCCATCCGCCTGATCCGCCTGATCCGCTTGTTGCAGCGGGAGCCGCGGATGCCGAGGCGGCACGGTTCGATAAGTGTTGAGCCATCAGAGTGAACAGCACGCTTTGCTCGAAGGTGTCAGGTGGCTGTGGTAGCGCTTCTGCTTCCCACGCGGTTGGACCTCCCTGAATGCCTTTCCCTGGTGTGTGCTCTCTTGGTTCAGCAAGCTCTGTCCAGGCCTCCGCTGGCGGTACTTCACCCACTCGAGCGAGAGGTTGCCCGCATGGCTTCGGTTTGGCAGAGGCCTGCGGGGAGCCGCTGTAATCCACCTTCCTGACGTTCTCCAGCGCGCCTTGGGCCAGGCTTCTAGCATGTAGCACGGCACGCATGTCTGTAGTGGTCAACCCATCCCGGACAGTGGGTTGAGTTTTTCTTCGGCCACCGCAGGTGGTAACCCGTCGTTGAATTGATGCGGCCTGATCCAGTTGTAGCGGTGCATCAAGTAATGACTGATGTCCCGTTGGGCCTCCTGCGCCGTCAGGTAACCCGTTGACGGGACCCACTCCGACTTCAGACTGCGGAACAGGCGCTCCATCGGCGAGTTATCCCAGCAATTCCCTCGGCGACTCATGCTCTGCTGCATCCGATAGCGCCAGAGCCGTTGCCGAAACAGGCGGCTGGCGTACTGGCTGCCCTGGTCTGAATGGAACAGCACCTGCTGTGGCTTGCCGCGCTGTTCGTAGGCCATGTCCAGGGCCTTGATCACCAGTTCGGCATCCGGCTTGGCCGAGAACGCCCAGCCGATCACCCGCCGGGTATGCAGATCCAGCACCGCGGCCAGGTAGTGCCAACGGCCTTGCGCCCAGACGTAGGTGATGTCGCCACACCACACCTGATTGGGATGCTCGGTCGCGAATTCGCGGTTCAGCCGATTCGGGATATCCGGCCGCTCAACCGTGGCCTGTTTGTAGGCGTGCGAGCCCGGTTGCTTGCTGACCAGGCCCAGCTCACGCATCAACCTACGCACTCGGAAACGGCCGATGGTCACGCCCTCTTCGCGCAGCATGCCCAGGATGCTGCGGCTGCCGGCCGAGCCCCGACTCTGGCTGAACAACTGGTTGACCTGGCTGCGTAGCACAATGCGACGAGCATCGACCCGACGACGTCGAAGACGGTGGACGTAGTAGCAAGACCGCGCCACATCGAAAGCTGAACAGACCACTTCCACCGATTCCTGCTCACTCAACTGGTCTATCAGCGCGTACGATCGAGTTCGTCCGACATCAAGAGAGCGGTAGCCTTTTTTAGGATCGCTTTCTCCCGCTCCAGCCGGTTGATCCGGGCTTCCAGTTCCTGGATCTTCTGCTGTTCGGGCGTCAGCGCCTTGCTCTTCGGGGTCACGCCTTGGCGTTCCGCCTGGAGCTGTTTCACCCAACGGCGCAAGGCCGAATCCACCACCCCCAGCGAACGGCAGGCGTCGATATGGCTGTAGCCTTGGTCCAACACCAGGGCCGCGGCCTCTCGTTTGAACTCGGCGGAAAACGTACGTCGTTGCTTGCTCATCAGACACCTCTTTCACGGCGAGGATTCTCGCCTAAATCGGTGTCCGGGATCAGTAGACCACTACACTGCCGAAACAGTTATTTTTGTTGCTAAGAGGCAGGAAGGCTGCGCTGAGATTCCTACTAGTGAATTAGATAGTTGTTGTCTTCTGAAACAGAACTGAAGCGAAATTGGGGGTAGGGTTTTTCTAGGTGAAGGGTAACTATTTAGAATTACAAAGGTGTGACGCAAATGTTGTATTTTTCTTGCGGTATGAAGATGGGTGGTTGGGTCGGATATAGGTACTTCTCTCTATTTTCTTTAATTGCTCTTATCTATGGGTGTGTCGGTGCTGGAGGTGGATCGGATGAGATTGGGCAGCACTGCTTTGAGAGAGAGCAAAAGCTTTCCGGAGTTAATGATAATGAAGAGGGGAGTGTGAGGTTGAATCGGCTGAACTGCGATCCAATTGAAGGTCGTGTTCTTGAATCAGAGAAGCTGATACGAAAGCCGCCCAATGAGCTGGGTATTCACTGAATGAATAATTTTTAGCCTGGAGAGGTCTTTTTGAAAATGAAAAAATCACTTGTTATGTCGACTGTGCTTTTGGTGGCTAGCAATTTCGCGTGTGCTGATGAGGGCTCAAATGATGGAAGTGAGATATGTCGGGCGCAGGGTGGAGTTGAAATAACAAGTCTGGGGGAAGTCTCAAAGGGTGTGGATGTTGAAGATGTTGTAGTTTGTTCGATTCTTCCAAGTAATATGAAGTCGAGTCAAAGAGCGCCTACACTCCCTCCTCTGCAAAGGATGATCATTTCGGCAATGCCTTCACCAGGAACGGTCACTGTTTCTGCCAGCGGAGATAGGAAGTTCACAACATCTTGCCGGGCAAATCTTTATGCTCCACGTTATGCCAATTTCTATCCAGACGGTGTTAGCAGGGGAACATCAGATCTACGATGTGTTGGTTACAATACACCCGGGAATTCATCTCAAGGGTGTAATGTGTCATGGGTCGGCCCGACCGACATTCAATTGGGTGTTGAGCCATATGGCGGATCTGTTGTTGTAAACTACAGTTGCACTGCATTCAAAACAACGATTCCAGTGATAATGAGCTACAGTTATCGTGATGGGCGGGCAGTGTATGGTGAGGTCCAGAATGTGTCAGGAATAATAAATGTGGTTTTAAACTAAGGATGCGCCTTAGTAGGCTTATATTTCAAGGTGTTCAGCTTGTGAATGTGCTGCAGGGCGCTCTATAGAGTGCCCTGCATAGGCTGGAAGTCGTTTGGCTGAGGGCTAGTCTTTCGAGTTCGATATGGCACGTTGATGAAGGCTGGTAAAAAGTCCTGTCTGTGTGGGTGGCAGGCGAGTGGCGCGTTCAGACGCTAATGTGGAGTTCAAGGTAGGGTTCCGACGCCGAGGATCCTCTTTGGGTGGAGTCATTTGCTGAGCCATGCAGTTGTAAGACAGGCTACGTGCTCCATTGACTTGGACCTCGATACACGAAGATTCAGATTGTTCATCCGAGTGTGACTCTGCGGGCGGGGAGGCAACAGCCTGCTGTGCCAAACCAACTATAGGCAACAAGAATATAATTCGAAGAATTTTAATAAACATACCAATCTCCTTAAACCTGAGGGTTGGATGAGATTCAATAGTAACCTCAAGTTATGAGGAAAGATGAACCGCCTATCGTTTTGTAGTCTTGGTTAGGTCAGGCACGCGCTAGTGAGTAGTACCAAGAGTAAGCCGATAGCCAGGGGCGTGGTGGCCCATTTGGGGAAGCGATGAAGAGGTGCGGGCTTGTACCGGTTCGAGGAAGGAATAGACAGCAGACAGGATCGCTTGCGATGGGGCAGCAGGAAACCATCAGCCCGTCCGTATCCAGAACTGCTGCTTGCAGCGTTAGGGGTGACTCCCTCATGTCCTAGAGGGCATAATCCCTGTATGGGAGTGGCTAACTGATATTAAGGAGTGGTCGAAGTCATGGAACGCTTGCTCGAGAGCATTTACATCAATGCCCGGCCGGCTATGGAGTTGAGGCTTAGCCTCACCAGCTCCGGCCGCAAGAGAATTGTAAAGGTTGTGGATGGGGAGGAGGTCGAGGTTCTGTCAGGTGAAGTGCAGGGCATCCTGGAGGCCCAAAAGAGGGATGTTGGAATCCTCGCCGATTTCTTAGCCAAGAGTCTCTTGGCGCGACGCTAGAGATCCTTGGCTAGCCAGTCTATCGCCGACAGCAACGTGGTCTCGTCGGCCATGCCTTCAAGCTTCACGCTTCGTCCCGTCTGGTTGTCCTGGATGACGAGGGTCGGGGTCGCTGTAATGCCGTTCGACCGTGCAGTGTCGATGTCCGTCTTGATCAACTGGTCCACCAGGTCCATGTCTTTCGCACATTTCTCCAGTCGAGCCTGGTCCAGATCAGGAAAGTCCAATGTGCCGCCAGGCAGCCCGCCCCCGTTGCCGGCCGACTGAGCGAAGATCGCATCGATAGCGCTCCAGAATGCTTTAGCGCCGCCTTGGATCCCCGCGCACTCCACCAGGCGAGCCTGGTGGCGGGCCGCCTCGCCATGCATCTGCAGGGGAAGATGGCGCCAAACCAGGTTCACGTCCGTGTGGCTGTCTACCCAGCGCTTAAGCCGCGGGGTGTAGACCTTGCAGAAGGGGCACTCCAGGTCGGCGTATTCATTGATCGTCCAGCGCGCTTTCGCGTCGCCGTAGAGGCTGTGGACTACCCCCGGTACGATAGACATTCCCGGCCTACGCTTTGAGCATAGGAGGAAGTCCATGAGCATCCAGCGATTCACCCCGGAATTCAAGGCCGAAGCCGTTAGGCAGGTCATCGAGCGCGGATACTCAGTCGCGGAAATCGCCGCGGGCTTCGGCGTCTCTACTCACAGCCTCTACAAATGGGTAAAGGCTGTGACCCCCGACAAGTCGGAGAAACAGGCCAGCGAACTGTTGGAAGCCAAGAGCGAAATCCTGCGGCTGCGGGCCCAAATGCGTCGCCTTGAAGAAGAACGGGACATCTTAAAAAAACCGAGCGGCTCATCACATACTGCATGGCGTCCTTGATGCTCGGGTTCATGCTCGACGGGATGGTTACGTCGATGATCTGGGCCATCAGGTCGCGTTGACCGGCATCAGGCTGGGTGCTGACCAGGGTGTAGCGCCCGTAGCGCACCACGGGCTCTTTCTCCGGCTGCACACCGTTTGGATACAGGTCCGGAGAGAGCAGGTCTGGATTGCGGCTGCTGTCAAAGGCTGGCCTAGCCGGCTCGGCCTTGTGGGTCGTGCAGCTGGCGAGCAGTAGGCACAGCGTGAGAGTGGTCAACTGCCTGGTCATTGAAACCCCCTTTGATGATGGGGCACACAATGGCAGGCCAGTCGCCATGCCTCAGCAGGAAATACTCGGCAACAGGGGAGGGGATTTCTCGATGACTAGGCAGAGGGTGAGCGAGGCAGGCGTAAGGGAAACGGATTAGGAGCGATGAAGGTTTTTCATGTTACGCCTACTAAAGGGAGCTAGGTGGGAATCGTTGTTAGAAATGGATAAGATAGAAGTTCTAATCGTTTAGAACGCTTTGTTGAACTCAGGTCAGACAGAACGGGGTGCTAATTGAGCTTTAAATACTATTGGGCTAAGTTTTTCTGGGGAGCTTTCTTCTTTGTTTTAGTGGCTTGGAAAGGCTCCGTATTTCCCAGCCTGGCATCAGTTAACCCCTTGGTAGTGGCTGGGCTCAGTACTATCCTGTTTCCTTTCTCGGTAAAGCTTGTTGAAAACTTCGCTTTAAAATATACGGAAAGAGAGTTCTGGGTCACGGGTTTTTTCTCCGAAACCCCTGCCAAAACAGGTTTGTATGCAGTCTTTTATTTGTCTTGTTATTTGTTTTCAATTCCCTTGGGGATGGTTTTTTTATTCTATAAGTATGGAAAGGCCTCGTAGGGTTTAATGAGGCCTTGCTTGGTTTTAAATGGATATTACAAGATTGTTTGCTTTTTCTAGAAGGTCTTCGTCAATCATCGCCCCGGTAACTGCCATTACCAGTGCGAACCCCAGAATGCCTATAGGAGTGGCTGTTGCCGTGGCAAATGCAATACCCACAAGCCAACTGGCGGCCGCACCAGCAGCTAGTGTTTCAATTTTTACAAAGAATGGTTTCCAGTCCCCGGTTTCCGTAGATATCTTGAACTCTTGGTACAGGCTGGCGGCGTCAATAGCTTTGCCTACAACTCCAAAGCCTTTGCTAAATTTCTCAAGGCTCTTCGCCATCATCTGCTTGTCTAGAGAATCAAAGGCTTTGGCAATGGCTTGCCTATCTTTAAGGCTAAGTTTTTTATTTAACGCATCCTTGTGCTTTTCAAACGACTTGATTGCTTCCGCCGAACTCCTGATATTTTTCCCCCTGGCGCCTTCGGCCAGTTGGCGCGCCATCTCCGATGTTCGTGCGCCAAATTTCTCAGTTACTTCCTTATAAAAGTCGGCAGTAAATTTAATAGCATCTTGCAACGCTTGTTCCTCGGCCGCCTTGCGTTCTGCTTCTGTCCTGCGTCGTGTCGTTTCGGCGTTCAGCTTAACTAAGCGGGCCTGTAGACTGGCTATCTCATCCACAAGTAGCTCACCATTGTAGATGGCTTTCTGCTTTTCTAGAGGGGTTGGGGAATTCTTGATAAGAGTATTGTTTGTGGTCTGCAGCTGCTTTTTATCAGCAATTGCTTGCGTAACCAGTCTTGTGGCACGTTCAAGCCATTGCTCTGGCGTTGGACTGACCAATGGAGGCAAAGCACTTCCCGCTTGATCAAGCTCGGATTGTACTTTCATCTCGAGATTCGCCTTTCGGGTTCTGTAGTCCCGCTCCAGTTGAGAGAGGTCCTCTTTTTCCTTTAGCGCTTTTTGCTTGTTGAGCTCCTGTCTTAGCACTTTTACCGCTTCAGAGAGTGAATCTTGTTTGTAGTAGGCAACCGCCCGCTCCAGTTCATCTCTAACAAGCTGCTGAAAAGGGTACTTCTTTCTTTCTTCCCAAGAGTTCTTCTCCCAGATCTTGACCCAGGCCTCATAGATGGAGAGGCTTGACTGCTTTTCGTAGTCAATGAATGGGCCTTTGGTAAAGGTCTTTTTGTATCCTTCAAGATCAGATTCCATCTTGTGCAGGACTGCCGACATGACATCGACTCGCTCTTGCCTTGTGGCCTCCCTTTTTCCTTGAGTGATCTGCTTTAGCAAGCCATCGACTTGATCAGATACTTTCTTGTTGATCTCCTTCTTTTCTTTTGTTCCTTGTTCAAAAATAGATCGGACTGGATAATAAATGTTTTTCTGTAGATATATTTCTCTTTGAATTAAGTCGCCAAACATATTCCCGGCAACGGCCGCGCTATCGATAGGGGGAACCTCGTATGCGTATTGATCGTCTGGACCTTGTGCGACAATAACCATGGAACCAGGTACTTCGTTGTCATTGGACATTTAGACTTCTCCATTGGTGAGTGTGGTACAGAAACAGTGCCGATTCAGTTCTAGAAATTGAACCCCATGGCTTCAATGTGCGGGCAATACACTAAGAAGGCACGTCAATGCGCTGTGATATAGTGGTAATAATCACGGTTGCTTAAACTCGATATTCAGGAGTGGGATTGGCTGAGCCCACGGGATATTCCCTAAGAGTCATGTATCTCTGATAACGAGTTCATGCGCGCAAGATTCACGCTGGGTATATGATGCTCTCTGCAAAATTCAGCTACTTGATCCGCAACACAATTCAAGGGTGAAGATATGACCTGCTCCCCGATTTCAGTACCACGCCGAACTTAGTAGAGTCCGTTTTCCGAGCAGAAGACGGCAGTGAAAAAGCGTTTTACCGAAGAGCAGATTCTCGACTTCCTCAAGCAGGCGGAGGCCGGTGTACCGGTGAAGGAACTGTGTCGCCGACACGGCTTCAGTGATGCCTCGTTCTACACCTGGCGGGCCAAGTTTGGCGGTATGACCGTGGCGGACGCCAAACGGTTGAAGGATCTTGAACTGGAAAATAGCCGATTGAAGAAGTTGCTCGCCGAGGCCCACCTCGACATCGAGTCGCTGAAAGTGGTCGCTCGGGGAAAAGGGTAAGCCCGACAGCACGGCGGGAGGCGGTGCAGGAGATGCAGGCGCGAACCGGCATCTCCGAGCGTCGTGCCTGTCAGTTGATCGGGCTGTCCCGCTCGGTGTTGCGCTACCAGCCGCGAGCCAGTGTGCAAAACACCGAGCTGCAAGCCCAACTGGTGGAACTGGCCCAAGAGCGCCGGCGCTTTGGCTATCGCCGCCTGCACATCCTGCTGCGGCGTGCTGGCGTGCAGGTCAACCACAAGCGGATCTATCGCCTGTACCGCGCTGCCGGCTTGATGGTGAAACGGCGGCGCCGCCGCCATGGCATCGCGGTGGAGCGCGAACGTCTGAGTTTGCCGAGCGCACCAAACCAGGTCTGGTCGATGGACTTCGTCTTCGATGCACTGAGCACCGGGCGGCGGATCAAATGCCTGACGGTGGTCGATGACTTCACCAAGGAGTCGGTCGGCATCCTGGTGGAGCACGGTATCAGCGGCTTTCGCGTCACACGGGCGCTGGACGAGATGGCGCGGTTTCGCGGCTACCCGAAAGCGATCCGCACCGACCAGGGGCCCGAGTTCACCGGCAAGGCACTCGATCAATGGGCCTATCAGCGCGACATCAAGCTGAAGCTGATTCAGCCTGGTAAGCCCACGCAGAATGCCTTCATCGAGTCGTTCAACGGTAAGTTCCGGGACGAATGCCTCAATGAGCACTGGTTCTGTTCGCTGGCCGAAGCGAGAATCCGCACCGCGGCCTGGCGGCGGGATTACAACGAACACCGACCGCACAGCGCGATTGGCAATCTCGCCCCGGCAGAATTTGCTGCAAGTTGGCGAACTCGCCAGCAGCAGCTGAAGCAGGAAAAATTAATATCAACCCCAGGGCCTACTAACTAGGCAGCGGTACTAAAACTGGGGGCAGGTCACGAATCCTACACGACCCACCATATTAGAAAGGAGTTTCTGTAGATCTCCGTAGAGCTCACAACTTTAGCTTCGGAGCTGCAGTATGTCTTGGCCAGGAAACTGGCCAGAATCGACCGAGTCGATATGAAAAGCCCGCCCGACAAGGCGGGCTTTTCTGTTTCCGCAGTCCGGATATCTCATCCCCAGCGCACCGCAACTCTTATCCTTATCGACATCGGGAAGAAGGCCGGTTTCGCGCTTCCGCCAGTCATATCGGTACTGGCAGCCGCTTTCCCGTTCGTTCTGGCGTGTTCCTGTCAGACCCCGCGCAGCCTGGTGAACTGGTGCACGGCTATCCGAGGATTTGTCAGCGGACCGGGACTCCCATAGAGTGAGGTTCCTTTCCTGGCGACCGGATGAGTGACCCGATGCCGACCCCGGTTTTCATAAAGAGAACGGTACTGTTTGGCGACTGTGATCCCGAAGGGATCGTCTATACGCCACGTTTTTCATACTTTGTGCTGGAAGCGGTGCAGGAGGCGCTCGGGGTCTGGCTGGGCGGCCCGGGGCTCAGAACCCTCCTGGGGTTCAGGATTCTTCCCCCGGCGAGAGCGTTCTCCCTGGAATTCCTGCATCCGGTCACCTGGGACGACGAGCTCACGATGCAGGTGGGCGTGTCGAACGTGGGGACGCATTCTTTCTCGTTTTCAGTCGAAGGACGTCTTTCGCCGGACGTGGTGGCGTTCACTGCGAGCCTGACGCAGGTCTGTGTCTCCCCGGATACCCGCGAAGTCATGGAGGTCCCCGCGCAGCTCCGCGCGCTCCTCGCATAGAGACACATTCTGGCTATTCGTCGCGGCGCTGGCTACGGCCGGCAGGACGCTGCGAGCGGCATGCCGCTGACCTGCTCCGTGGCGCTCCGGAGGAGGGCGGCAAGCCGCCTTCCTTCATTTCTACTCGTTGCCGAGCATCGCATCCAGATCGCGCATGGTCTGTTTCTTGGCCTGGACGCCCTGCAGTTCGACGAACATTGCCTGGACGGTCTGCACCATGCGCGCAATGGGCATCTTGCCCAGCGGCAACATCTGGTTGTTGTCGCGGATGGCCGGGGCGCAGACGAAGGCGAACGAGCGTTGCAGCCAATAATCGTATTTCTCCGGGTCGATCCAGCCGTCGACGGTTTTCACGTTGGTGATGACGTTGTCGATGCGGCGCATGGCGCGCGCGTTGTCGAAGCGAACCCTGCGCTCCTTGCACTTGAACTGGACCTCGTAGGCCGTCAGCGTCGGCATCGACCGGTCTTCGAATAGCTGGATGATCTGCGCCGACTGGATACCTTTGGGTTGCTGCAAGATGCCGGTGGCGTTGGCGACGAATACCTCGTTGTTGTAGCGTTCGCCCTTGCCGTAGACGATCCAGTAGTCGCCGGTGCTTTCGGCGACCGCAGTCGTTGCCGTGCAGATGAAGGTGAGCGGCAGCAGCCAGCGCCGAGCGTGAAGGAATGGTTTGCCCATGAGTTCGTCCTTGAGTGTCTTGTTCCCGACCGCGGAGGGTCATCCAAGGGACGAATCATAGGTGCAGCCCAAGGTGAGGGTCGACTAGCACGGATGAGCTATGGACGAAGCGGGGGAACTCGCTCGGAGTTCGCTCCATCGGCACGTTCGGGATGGTCGATGGCTGGCGCCTCGGGTGCGCTCCGCCACGCATTCGAACGAGAACGACGGGCCGGCTTTACTGCTCGGAAGGCACGCTGCGCCGCTGTTGGCGGCATCAAGCTGCCGGCGATGGGGGAGGGCGGCAGGCGCTCGTCGACTGGCCGGTCGATTTGCCGGGTACGCCTGCTGGACGTCGTTAGGGTCAGGCCGTCTGCCGCGCGATGACTCCATGAGGTCGGGGGGCTAGTCGAAAAGCGCCTCTGGCGTTTCCGCGTGGATTCGCTGCCATAACGTCTGGATCTGCGAGGCCAGTACCCGGTGCTCGGAAAGCGGCGGCAAGGCGTCCACCGTGAAGTACTCGGCCGCCGACGTTTCGTCCGTTTGTTGCTGAAGACTGCCACCGGTGACGTGGCAGAAGAAGAAGGCTTTCAACGCATGCGGCAGTTGGGGAGGGTGGGGATGCTTGTGCTTGTCCAGCAATGCCAACAGGCGTATCGCTCGAACTTCCAGTCCGCTTTCTTCCTGGGTTTCGCGAACTACCGCATCTGCCGGCGACTCGTTTACGTCGCACCAGCCGCCTGGTAGGGTCCAGCGACTATCCGAGGCCTCCCGAACCAGCAGAACCCGCTGTTGCGAGTCGAGGATCAACGCACGGACGTCCAGTTTCGGGGTCGGGTAGTGGCTGTCCAGAGCGATCCAGTTCTCGACCCGTTCGTACGCTACCCCCTGGTCGCTGGCGATGAATTCGGCGACGGCATGCTGGAGCGCGCGAAAGCGTCCGATGTCGAAGCGGTCCTTGGAGAAGGCGAGACCGGCCTGGGCGGTGGACAGTATCAATTCCAGAAGACGGGCAAGCGCCCTGGGATCGCTGACCGATGGCATCCTTCCTTCCGTTTTTTCGGCCTTCGCGTGGTCCGCGTCGTGCAAGCCGTCCAATGGATTTGCCATAGATAGAACCCTCGGCGCTCGATGATCTGTAGAGCTGGTTTTCAACCAGGTGTTCCCTGCGTCTTCCTCGTATGCCTGTGTGCGCCAATAGTGGCTTATGCCGCTGTTTCATCGCGACCTGCGCGTAACCCAGACTCGCCTGTCGCAGCGATGGCTCCTCCGCCAGGTTCGCTTCGAACCGTCAGGCGGTCGCAACCGATGACGCCTCTTCGCACAGACTTACCGTAGGAGTTTCCCTCCCCGAAACGAGCGGTCGGGCCGGCTGCGGTCGGCTGGCAAAGGTAGACTCCGTGCCGGCCATGAGCGTTTCCAGGGCCGATTGGGTCCGTTCGAGGAGACGCAACAAGCGATGCTCCCCTGTTTGGACGGCAGAGGCGGAGGCAATTCCCTTATGCTGCTTGCGGATAACTGGCCCGGACGGCATGTACGGCCTTGTCGTTCTACGGATGCCTGGAGTCCCGCAGGCGGGACAGCGCAACGCGCAGTGACCTTCCTTTAAGCATATCGATGGAGTCTGTATGAAAGAGCTTGGTTCGGAATCGCCGATGGAAAGTCTTTTCGACATTCGTTCGCTGGAGGCCATTACCGGCGGCGAGCCGGCTGCATTGCAGCGGTTGCTGCAAACTTTATTGGCCAGCAGTCGGGATGATCGTACTCGGTTGGCGGAATTGCTTGCACTCGCAGACCTGCAAGGAGTGGCCGAACTTGCGCACAGGATAAAAGGGGCTGCGAGGGTGGTGGGCAGCAGCCTATTGGTCGAGTCTTGTTCCTGCCTTGAAAAGGCTTGCCAGAACCCATCGGAGTCTTCCGAGCGGATAGCCAATCTGGCCTCTTCATTGGAAGGCAAACTAAGTGCGTTCGAAATCAGTATCTCAACCGAATTGGCAAAGCTCTAGAGATCGGACCAGATAGAGGTTTCAGAAGCTGCTCAGGTTTCTCCACAACCTGAATCGCATCTATTCTCCAGCATGGATTTCTCGATCCCGTAAGCTCCGCGTCTGCTACTGGGGCAATGGGATAAGTGGGTACTTGCTGGGTTTTCTTTGATTTGCCTTGGCTTTTCATCCTTTCTATATAAGAGGCGCTATCGAAGCTGATGGCGCTTCTTTCGGATCGTTCATTGTCTTTGGCTGTTAGTGGCAGCGAGCTTGTGGTGTCGGAGGGTTTTTAACTACGAGGTTTTTGTCGCTTGTAGGAAACTTCATACAAGCACTGGGGAGATTTCACACGATTGCCTGGGAAGTGCTTCGTTGTCGTTCTATTCGGCTTTTCGGAGAATGTTGCTGGCTCTTATAGAGTTCAAAGATCGCAACACTTTCACTGTCAAAAGGAAGCTCAATCGTGTCCATTTCCATGAAAAGCATTCTGGCTGCCGCAGTAGCCAGCCTGGTCGTCGGCAATGCCATGGCGGCAGACGGCACCATCAATTTCAAAGGTGAAATCACCGCGGCCGCTTGCAGCATCACTGGTGGTGCCGGCACCACCGTTGGCGGTGCAGCGGGCAACCAGACCATCGACGTAAGCCTCGGCAAGATCAGCATCGACTCGCTGGGCGGCACCGCGGGCGGCAGCATCGCTGGTGGTACCAGCCTGAACCTGAACCTGGACTGTGGCAAGACCGGTACCGGTCTGACCACCGTGAAGCTGAAGTTCGACCCGGTGTCCGGTACCGGCATCGATTCGCACAACGAAAGCCTGCTGAAGCTTGGTAAAGACTCCACTGCCACTGGCGTCGGTATTGGCATCTATGGCTCCGATGGCAAGCTGCTGAACCTGTCGGCGAACGAGACCATTAATGCTCCCTTGAATTCCAATATTGAAAAAGATGGCGAAGGCAATGACATCACCGTCTACAGCGCCAATCTGAATCTGCGGGCTGCTTACGTCAAGTCTGGCGCTGCGGCCGCTACGGCAGGTATTGCCAACGGCTCCTTGCCGTTCACCCTGGAATACAACTAAGTTCTGCTACATGGGCGGGGTATGTATATACCCCGTTCCATAAGGTGCGAGTTCATCATGAAATATCCATTTTCTTCCAGAGTTATCTGGGGTGGCATCCTTTTGCTTTTTTCCACCCTTGCCAATGCGGGAATCACGCTGGGAGGAACCCGGGTCGTTCTGCAGGCGCCTGCCAAGGAGGCTGCAATCCTGGTCAGGAACCAGGCTTCCAATGACGTGATGATTCAATCCTGGGTAGAGGCTGATAATGGGGCAGATAAACGTGAGGTTCCGTTTGTCATCACGCCTGCCCTCAGTCGTTTGGGAGGCAATAAGCAGCAAACCCTGCGTATCCTGTTTCAAGGGGAAGGCTTGCCGAGCGACAGGGAATCCGTATTCCGCCTGAACGTCCAGGAAATTCCACAAAAATCTGCGTCGGCTAATACGTTGCAGATAGCTTTGCGCCAGCGTATCAAGGTCTTCTACCGCCCTGATAACTTATCGGGAACTTCCGCCGAAGCGCCTGGAAAGTTGAACTGGCGTCTTGTCCGGCAGGGTGGAAAGTCGGTTGTCGAAGTTTCCAACGATACTGCGTTTCATGTCTCTTTCGCCAACGTGAAATTAAAAGCTGGCAATGCCTCCTATGTCGTTGATGCCGACATGGTCGCGCCGAAGTCGAGTCGCCGATTCGAAGTCAAGGGAACTCCCCCCGGCGTTTCTGGAAATATCGAGTTCCAGAGCGTAAATGACTATGGCGGACTCGATAAACATTCCAGCTCCTTATCCGACTGAAGCTCAGAAGAGCAGAGCAGAGCAGAGCAGAAGAGCAGAAGAACTGCTCTTAACTTCCCCTATGGATGGGTGTTTCCGGTTTGTCGGAAATTAGTCCAAGGAATATTCGCGTGGCCATATTTAGGAAAAAGTTCGACTTCGAGGTGTCCGTCTATTCCAGGTCTTCCTGTCTCGTGGCCTTGGGATTGGCTTTGCCTGCCGTAACCTTCGCGGTGGAATTCAACGCCGAGTTCCTGAACAACGAGGGCGGGGCGCCCGTTGAACTGAAGTATTTCGAGAACGGCAACTCGGTGTCGCCCGGCACTTACAGCGTCGACATTCATTTGAACCAGATCATGATCCGGCGCGAAGATGTCGTGTTCAGTGCCGATTCCGAAACCGGAAGCGTCCGCCCGGTCATCCGGGTGGGGCTGCTCAAGGAGATCGGGGTCGATATTGCCCGGCTGACTCGGGACAAGCTCATTCCGGCCAACCTGGAAAACAATACGCCCCTGAATGTCGCCGAACTCATCCCTGGTGCATCCGTCGAGTTCGACGTCAACAGTCTTTCCCTGTTGGTCAGCATTCCACAGCTGTATGTACAGCGGCACTCGCGTGGCTATGTGGATCCCTCTCTTTGGGATGACGGTGTCACCGCGTTGTTTTCCAACTACCAGGCCAACTTCACGCGCAACACCAATTTTGGCCAGAACAGCGATTACCGCTACCTGGGCCTGCGCAATGGCTTCAACCTATTTGGCTGGCGCCTGCGCAACGACTCCTCCCTGAGCGGGGGTACCGGCATGCGCAACAAGTTCAGTAGCAACCGTACCTATGTGGAACGTGACATTCGTGCCCTGAAGGGGACCTTGTCCCTCGGTGAGTTGTATACCTCCGCTCAGGGGGATGCTTTCGAGAGCGTGCGTATGCGCGGCGTGCAACTGCAATCCGATATCGGCATGCTGCCCGACAACGAGATCAGCTATACCCCGGTGGTGCGCGGTATCGCTGAAACCAATGCGACGGTCGAGGTGAGCCAGAATGGCTTCGTGATCTATTCCACCAACGTACCGCCCGGTGCGTTCGAGATCACCGACATCTATCCCAGCGGCTCCAATGGCGACCTAGAGGTCAAGATCATTGAGGCGGACGGACGCCAGCGGTCCTTCAAGCAGTCCTATTCCTACCTGCCGGTCATGACCCGCAAGGGGAACCTGCGCTATGGCCTGGCCGCCGGTGAATACCATAATGACGGCCAGCCGTCGGTCAACCTGCTCCAGGGATCGGCTGTGTATGGCTTGTCCGACAGGGTTACCGGCTTTGGCGGCCTGCTGGCTGCCGAGAAGTACAATGCCACCAACCTGGGCCTCGGCTTCAACACGCCCCTGGGCGGTCTTTCTGCGGACGTGACCCATAGCCAGTCCCGCACGCGACGGGGTGGGCGCAACCAGGGGCAGAGTCTGCGGCTTCTCTATTCCAAGACCATCAACGCCACCGAAACCAGCTTTACCGTGGTGGGCTATCGCTATTCCACGGAAGGCTACCGTAATCTCAGCCAGCATATCGACGACATGTCCGACGAGAGCTACCTCTATGGCTCAAGTTCCAGTCGGCAGAAGAGCCGCATAGACCTGACGGTGAACCAGACGCTGTTCCGACGCAGTTCGCTCTATCTCACGGCGGGCGAAACCACATATTGGAATCGCCCCGGCAGCAGCCGTCGCGTGCAGTTCGGCTTCAGCAGCGGCATCAAGCGCGCGAGCTACAGCCTGGCGGTTTCCCGTACCCAGGAGACGGGGGCGTTCGGGCGCTCCGATACCCAGTTCACGGCCTCCGTCAGCATCCCCTTGGGCGGTAGCGCACGCTCCAGTCAGGTATATGCCAATGCCGTGAGTTCACAGCATGGTGATTCGAGTCTGAACACCGGTATCTCCGGATACCTGGATGAAGCCAATGCGTTCAACTACAGCGCACAGGCCAACTACAGCAAGGACGGCGGCAACTCCGGCAGCGTCGGCCTGGGTTGGGACACGTCCAAGGCCAAGTTGTCCGCCAATTACAGCCAGGGGCGCGACAACAAGCAGATCAACCTGGGAGCAAGCGGTTCGGTAGTGGTGCATCCGGGGGGAGTGACCTTCGGCCAGCCGGTGGGGGAAACGTTCGGCCTGGTGGAGGTTCCGGAGGTCGGCGGCGTCGGCCTCGACGGCTACTCTTCGGTTCGCACCGACGGCCGTGGCTATGCCGTGCTCCCCTACATGCAACCCTATCGTTACAACTGGGTGAACCTGGATACCAATACCCTTGGAAGCGATACCGAGATCAGCGACAGCACGCAAATGGCCGTGCCGACCCGGGGCGCCGTGATCGCCAAGCGTTTCTCCGCGGAGTCCGGTCGGCGGGTGCAGTTCGACCTGAGCATGGACTCTGGAGGAAAGATTCCCTTCGGTGCACAGGCATACGACAAGGAAGAGCGGGTCGTGGGAATGGTCGACAACCTGTCCCGTTTGCTGGTGTTCGGTATTGAGGACCAGGGGCGCCTGTCCATTCGCTGGAGCGATGGCTCCTGTTCCGTCGACTATCAGTTGCCGCCCAGGAACAAGGACCTGACTTACGAACGAGTTGCGCTCAGTTGCCGTCGGTCCTCGATCTGAAATGTCACCGCTGCAGTCGGGTCAAGTCAAAAGGCGAGGATTTTTCCGGTGAACACCGGGCGCGAGGGCAAGCGGCAGCTCACTCGTCCTCGATCATGCTCAACAGGTCTGGTGTCCTGCCTCGGGTTTCCAAACGCAGCAACCACTGCTTGGCGGCCAACCCACCGGCGAAACCGGTGAGGCCGCCAGAGGCTCCGATCACCCTATGGCAAGGTGCAACAATGGACAGTGGGTTCCGTCCGTTGGCGGCTCCAACCGCCCGTACTGCGTTGGGGCTGCCGATCTGCACGGCTATTTCCGTATAGCTGCGGGTCTCGCCGAATGGAATGGTGAGCAGGGCGGACCAGACCTTTTTCTGAAATTCGGTACCTTGGAAGTCGAGCGGGAGTTCGAACCGGGAACGTTTGCCGGAAAAATATTCCCGCAACTGGCGTTCGGTTTCCGCCAGGAGGGAGCTGTCCTCGGAGAGCCGCATCTCGTCCAGCGGTACTCGGTTGGGACGCTCATGCTGCCAAAGAATCGCGACCAGAAAGGCATCGTCCCTGGCTACCAGGGTCAGTGTCCCGACCGGCGATTCCATTTTCCTGTAGCTATGGGGCATGTAGGTGTCCTCTTCGGCAGGCTCGCCCAGTGTACTACGCAATGGGATTTCAACAGGGAAGCCTGCAAATGGCAGGCGAGGCGGGGCGGAGCGCTATCGGCCCGATGGATGGCCGCCTGCTTCCAGGCATGCCGTCGCCCCCTTGGAGCCCAGGCCGAGCGCCTCGAACTGTGAGATCTGGGAGGCGATTTGCCGAGCAAAGTGGGTTGTCATTGGTTTGCCATCTCATGGGTTCGGACGAGGCCTCGAGCAAGGGTTGTAACGGTTTTTGTCTGGCCAATGGGCTCTTGCGTAAAAAGGCTGCCGCCCTTCTTGCTTGGTTGCCGTTCTCGGATCCCGCGCAGCCCGGTGGGTGTGCCAAATTTCTCGCGGTTTGGATCGCGCCGATTGCCGCGGCCTACGAAGCCCGTGGTTCTTCTCCCCGAAACTTTTTCGTTCGGACTCCGAATATCGCGCTTCGCCCAGCGCCGCTAGTTTCCCGTTCCTGACAAAGCAAGCGCTCTGGCTCAGGTATCTCCTGATCCGGATGCATATCGCTGAAGAGGGAACGTTCTGTCATGTCCACATTGGCCAACCTGACCGAGGTTCTGTTCCGCCTCGATTTCGATCCCGATACCGCCGTTTATCACTATCGGGGCCAGACTCTCAGCCGGCTGCAATGCCGGACCTACATTCTCTCCCAGGCCAGCCAACTGGCCCGCCTGCTCAAGCCCGGCGATCGCGTGGTGCTGGCGTTGAACGACTCGCCTTCGCTGGCCTGCCTGTTCCTGGCCTGCATCGCGGTCGGCGCCATTCCCGCCGTGATCAATCCCAAGTCCCGCGAGCAGGCCCTGGCCGATATCGCTGCCGACTGCCAGGCCAGCCTGGTGGTGCGTGAAGCCGATGCACCGTCGCTGAGCGGTCCTTTGGCGCCGTTGACCCTGCGTGCGGCCGCCGGACGCCCTTTGCTCGACGATTTCTCGCTGGACGCGCTGGTCGGTCCTGCGGACCTCGATTGGAGTGCCTTCCATCGCCAGGACCCGGCGGCAGCCTGTTTCCTGCAATACACCTCGGGTTCCACCGGGGCGCCCAAGGGGGTGATGCACAGCCTGCGCAACACGCTCGGTTTCTGCCGGGCGTTCGCTACGGAGTTGCTGGCATTGCAGGCGGGAGACCGGCTGTATTCGATTCCCAAGATGTTCTTCGGCTATGGCATGGGCAACAGCCTGTTCTTTCCCTGGTTCAGCGGAGCCTCGGCGCTGCTCGACGATACCTGGCCGAGCCCGGAGCGGGTTCTGGAGAACCTGGTCGCCTTCCGCCCCCGGGTCCTGTTTGGGGTGCCGGCCATCTATGCCTCGCTGCGTCCGCAGGCCAGGGAGCTGTTGAGCAGCGTGCGCCTGGCGTTTTCCGCCGGCTCGCCGCTGCCGCGCGGCGAGTTCGAATTCTGGGCCGCGCACGGGCTGGAGATCTGCGACGGCATCGGGGCTACCGAGGTCGGCCATGTGTTCCTCGCCAACCGCCCGGGCCAGGCGCGTGCCGACAGCACCGGGCTGCCGTTGCCTGGCTATGAGTGCCGGCTGGTGGACCGCGAAGGACACACTATCGAGGAAGCGGGCCGGCAAGGCGTGCTGTTGGTGCGTGGCCCTGGGCTGAGTCCGGGTTACTGGCGGGCCAGCGAAGAGCAGCAGGCGCGCTTCGCAGGTGGCTGGTACCGCACCGGCGACCTGTTCGAGCGCGACGAGTCGGGTGCCTACCGTCACTGTGGGCGGGAAGACGATCTGTTCAAGGTGAATGGCCGCTGGGTGGTGCCGACCCAGGTCGAGCAGGCGATCTGCCGTCATCTGCCGGAAGTGAGCGAGGCGGTTCTGGTTCCTACCTGCCGGCTGCACGACGGCTTGCGTCCGACCCTGTTCGTCACCCTGGCCACTCCGCTGGACGACAACCAGATCCTGCTGGCGCAGCGCATCGACCAGCATCTCGCCGAACAGATTCCCTCGCACATGCTGCCCAGCCAATTGCATGTGCTGCCGGCCTTGCCGCGCAACGACAACGGCAAGTTGGCGCGCGCCGAGCTGCGCCACCTGGCCGACACCCTTTATCACGACAACCTTCCGGAGGAACGGGCATGTTGATTCAGGCTGTGGGGGTGAACCTGCCCCCATCCTATGTGTGTCTGGAGGGGCCGCTGGGAGGCGAACGCCCTCGCGCCCAGGGCGACGAGATGCTGATGCAGCGCTTGCTGCCGGCGGTTCGCGAAGCCCTGGACGAGGCGGCGGTCAAGCCCGAGGAGATCGACCTGATCGTCGGCCTCGCCCTGTCTCCCGACCATCTGATCGAGAACCGCGACATCATGGCGCCGAAGATCGGCCATCCGTTGCAGAAGGTCCTCGGCGCGAATCGCGCGCATGTCTTCGACCTCACCGACTCGAGCCTGGCCCGCGCCCTCTACGTGGTCGATACCCTCGCCAGCGACCAGGGCTATCGCAACGTCCTGGTCGTGCGCGGCGAATCCAGCCAGGGATTGGAAGTGGACAGCGAGTCCGGCTTCGCCCTTGCCGACGGCGCCCTGGCGCTGCTCTGCCGGCCGACCGGCAAGGCCGCGTTCCGTCGCGGTGCGCTGGGCGGTGATCCGGCGCAGGAATGGCTGCCGCTGAGCATTCCGCTGAATACCGATATTCGCCAGGTAGGCGACGTCAAGGGACACCTCAACCTGCCGGCCCAACCTGGATTGCCCGAAGCGGTACGCGCCGGATTCACCCGTCTGGCCGGGGACTTCCCGCAACTGAACTGGGTGCGCGAGGAATGGTTCGGCCAGGGACGGCCCGATGGTCGTTGCCTGGGGCCGTTCGAACTGGCGTCGCAACTGCGCGCGGCACAGCGCGACCGTCTGGATGAACTGCTGCTGATCAGCTTCGATCCGTTCGGCATGGTGGTGGAGGGCGTGACCCTGGAACTGGCGGGAGAAGCTCATGCATAAGGTCAAACTGGCAGCGATCACCTGTGAACTTCCGGCTCGCAGCTACGAAAACGACGATCCGGTGTTCGCTGCGGTACCGGACCTCAGCGAGTCCTGGTGGCAATTCTGGGGCGTCAATCGGCGGGGCTATTTCGACCCGCGGAACGGCGAGAACGAGTTCAGCCTGGTGGTCCGGGCCGCCGAGCGCCTGCTGCGCAGCAGCGATACCGCGCCGGATAGCGTGGACATGCTGATCTGTTCGGCTTCCTCGCCGATCATGACCGACGCCGGCGATGTCCTGCCGGACCTGCGCGGACGTCTCTACCCGCGCATGGCCAACGTGCTGTCCAAGCAGCTCGGCCTGAGTCGGGCGCTGCCATTGGATTCGCAGATGGAGTGCGCCAGCTTCCTGCTCAACCTGCGCCTGGCAGCGAGCATGATCCGCCAGGGTAAGGCCGAGAAAGTGCTGGTGGTGTGCAGCGAGTACATCTCCAACCTGCTCGACTTCACCTCGCGTACCTCGACCCTGTTCGCCGATGGCTGCGCGGTGGCCCTGCTGACCCGCGGCGACGATGACAGCTGCGACCTGCTGGCTTCGGCCGAACACAGCGACGCTACGTTCTATGAAGTGGCCACCGGTCGCTGGCGCCTGCCGGAAAACCCGACCGGCGAGGCCAAGCCGCGGCTGTATTTCTCGTTGTTCAGCGACGGCCAGAACAAGATGGCCAGCTTCGTCCCGACCAACGTGCCGATCGCGATGCGCCGGGCGTTGGAAAAGGCCGGCCTGGGCAGCGATGACATCGATTATTTCGTCTTCCACCAGCCAGCGCCGTTCCTGGTCAAGGCCTGGGCCGAGGGCATCGGTGCCCGTCCTGAGCAGTACCAACTGACGATGGGCGATACCGGCGTGATGATCTCCGTTTCCATCCCGTACACCCTGATGACCGGCCTGCGCGAGGGCAAGATCCGCCCCGGCGATCGTATCGTCATGGCCGGCGCAGCCACTGGCTGGGGGTTCGCCGCCCAGGTCTGGCAATTGGGCGAGGTGCTGGTGTGCTGAGGCATCGCCATGTTGAACCACGGTGTCCGAGGAGGGCTGCACATGGGTAATCCGATCCTGGCCGGGCTGGGTTTCAGCCTGCCGAAACGCCAGGTCAGCAATCATGACCTGGTAGGGCGCATCAATACGTCGGACGAGTTCATCGTCGAACGTACCGGCGTGCGCACCCGCTATCACGTCGAGCCGGAACAGGCGGTCAGCGCGCTGATGGTGCCGGCGGCGCGCCAGGCCATCGAGGCTGCCGGGCTGCTGCCGGAGGACATCGACCTGTTGCTGGTGAACACCCTGTCGCCGGACCACCACGACCCGTCCCAGGCCTGCCTGATCCAGCCGCTGCTGGGCCTGCGGCACATCCCGGTGCTGGATATCCGGGCACAGTGCAGCGGGTTGCTGTACGGCTTGCAGATGGCTCGCGGGCAGATCCTCGCCGGGCTGGCACGGCATGTCCTGGTGGTCTGCGGCGAGGTGCTGTCCAAGCGCATGGACTGTTCGGACCGCGGCCGCAACCTGTCGATCCTGCTCGGCGACGGTGCCGGCGCAGTGGTGGTCAGCGCCGGCGAGAGCCTCGACGACGGCCTGCTGGACCTGCGCCTGGGCGCCGACGGCAACTACTTCGACCTGCTGATGACTGCGGCGCCGGGCAGTGCCTCGCCGACCTTCCTCGACGAGAATGTCCTGCGCGAGGGCGGGGGCGAGTTCCTCATGCGCGGCCGGCCGATGTTCGAGCATGCCAGCCAGACCCTGGTACGGATCGCCGGCGAAATGCTCGCGGCCCATGAGCTGACCCTGGACGACATCGACCATGTGATCTGCCATCAACCGAACCTGCGCATCCTCGATGCGGTGCAGGAGCAACTGGGCATTCCCCAGCACAAGTTCGCGGTGACCGTGGATCGTCTGGGCAACATGGCTTCGGCCTCGACCCCGGTCACGCTGGCGATGTTCTGGCCGGACATCCAGCCGGGACAGCGAGTGCTGGTCCTGACCTACGGCTCCGGCGCGACCTGGGGCGCGGCGCTGTACCGCAAACCTGAGGAGGTGAACCGGCCATGTTGAGGCTTTCGGCTCCCGGTCAACTGGATGATGACCTGTGCCTGTTGGGGGACGTCCAGGTGCCGGTGTTCCTGCTGCGTCTCGGTGAGGCGAGCTGGGCGCTGGTTGAAGGAGGGATCAGCCGGGATGCCGAATTGGTTTGGGCGGACCTGTGCCGCTGGGTCGCCGACCCGTCCCAGGTGCACTACTGGCTGATCACCCACAAGCACTACGACCACTGCGGCCTGCTGCCCTACCTGTGTCCGCGGCTGCCGAACGTACAGGTCCTGGCGTCCGAGCGGACCTGCCAGGCCTGGAAGTCGGAAAGCGCGGTGCGGGTGGTCGAGCGCTTGAACCGGCAACTGTTGCGTGCGGAGCAGCGGTTGCCCGAGGCCTGTGCCTGGGACGCTCTGCCGGTTCGCGCGGTGGCCGACGGCGAGTGGCTGGAGCTGGGACCGCGGCATCGCCTGCAGGTCATAGAGGCCCACGGCCACAGCGACGATCACGTGGTTTTCTACGACGTGCGACGCCGCCGCCTGTTCTGCGGCGATGCCCTGGGCGAGTTCGACGAGGCAGAGGGGGTGTGGCGGCCGCTGGTGTTCGACGACATGGAGGCTTACCTGGAGTCCCTGGAACGTCTGCAGCGTCTGCCGACCCTGCTGCAACTGATCCCGGGACACGGCGGCCTGCTGCGGGGGCGGCTGGCCGCGGATGGGGCCGAGTCGGCCTATACCGAGTGTCTGCGCCTGTGCCGGCGGTTGCTCTGGCGCCAGTCCATGGGCGAATCCCTCGACGAACTGAGCGAGGAGCTGCACCGCGCCTGGGGTGGGCAGAGCGTCGACTTCCTGCCCGGCGAACTGCACCTGGGGAGCATGCGCCGGATGCTGGAGATTCTCTCCCGCCAGGCGCTGCCTCTGGACTGAGACGGGACATCCATTGCGGCGATCGCCGCCGACGGCAGCGGTCGCAATTGGGGGAAAAGGGGGGGTATCGATGATGAACATGCCGTTGCGCGCTAGCGTCGCGCAGGCCAGTCGCCCATGGGCGCGAGGAGGTGGCTCGTGAGCGGGGTTGGCTATCGACTGGAAGAAAGTCTGGAGTACCGCACGCTGGTGCCGGAGGCGCTGTCGATCTGGCGCATGGCCGGCGCCAACCGGATGCTGTTCGACTGCTTCGACGTGGACAGCAAGGCTGCGCGGCGTAGCGTGGCGATCCTTTCCAGCTGCCTGCGCATCGAGTGCTGGGCGCGCGATGTGGTGCTGCGGGCGTTGAACTCCAACGGACGCGCCTTGCTGGCGCCGTTGAGCGAGGCCTGTCCGGCCCAGGTCACCTGCTTGCGTGACGGCGACACCCTGCACTGGCGCTTCCCCCAGGAAGAGTCGCATGCGGACGAGTGGCGACGCCTGCATGGCCTGTCCAGCCTGGAGGCGCTGCGCCGCGTGCTCGGAACGCTGGGCGACGCGGAGGGGCCCGCGCTGCTGGGCGGCCTGTTCAGCTTCGACCTGGCCGAGCAGTTCGAACCCTTGCCGGCGCCGGCCGAACCTGCGCGGCATTGCCCGGACTACCTGTTCCTGGTGCCGGAGTTGCTGCTGGACATCGATCACCTGGCGCGCCGGACTTCGCTGCAGGCGTTCGTCCACGATCCGGCCGGGCACGACCGGTTGGCCGCCAGCCTGCGCCAGTGTGCCGACGAATTCCATGGCGCCGTGGAGGAGGCTTCCGAGTCGCCGGTGGCAGGCGTACGGGCCGGCAACTACCAGGTCGACCTGGACGATGCGAGCTTTGCCCGCCAGGTAGAGCGCCTGCAGGCCCACGTGAGGGCCGGCGACGTGTTCCAGATCGTACCGTCGCGCAGCTTCAGCATGCCGTGTGCGGACCCCTGGCGGGCCTATCGCCAGTTGTGCCTGCGCAACCCCAGCCCGTACCGCTTCTTCCTCGATGCGGGGGACTTCTGCCTGTTCGGCGCTTCGCCGGAGTCGGCATTGAAGTACGACGCGGAGAGTCGCGAGGTGGAACTCTATCCCATCGCCGGCACCCGCCCGCGCGGACGCGATGCCCGGGGCGCCATCGATGCGGAACTGGACAATCGCCTGGAAGCGGAGTTGCGCCTGGACGCCAAGGAGATCGCCGAGCACATGATGCTGGTCGACCTGGCGCGCAACGATCTGGCGCGGGTCTGCCGCAGCGGTACGCGGCAGGTGCGCGACATGCTCAAGGTCGATCGCTACAGCCACGTGATGCACCTGGTCTCGCGCGTGGCTGGCGAACTGCATGGCGAACTGGATGCGCTGCATGCCTACCGTGCCTGCCTGAACATGGGCACCCTGGTCGGTGCGCCGAAGGTCCGTGCCATGCAGTTGCTGCGGCAGTACGAGGATGGCTATCGCGGCAGCTACGGTGGCGCGATCGGCATTCTCGACAGCGCCGGCAACCTCGATACCAGCATCGTCATCCGCTCCGCCGAGGTCCGCGAAGGTATCGCCCGGGTCCGGGCAGGCGCCGGCGTGGTGCTGGATTCGGATCCACGGCTGGAGGCCGAGGAAACCCGCAACAAGGCGCTGGCGGTGCTGACCGCCGTGGCCGCTGCCGAACGCGAAAGGGGAGAGCGCGATGCGCATCACGCTGTTGGATAACTTCGATTCCTTCACCTACAACCTGGTCGAGCAGTTCTGCCTGCTCGGCGCGGAGGTCCGGGTGATGCGCAACGATACGCCGTTGCCGACGATCCAGGCGGCATTGCTGGCCGACGGTTGCGAACTGCTGGTGCTGTCGCCGGGGCCCGGTCGGCCGGAAGACGCCGGCTGCATGCTGGAATTGCTCGCCTGGGCCCGCGGGCGCTTGCCGGTGCTCGGCGTCTGCCTCGGCCACCAGGCGCTGGCGCTGGCCGCCGGTGGCGCGGTGGGCGAGGCGAGGAAGCCGCTGCACGGCAAGAGCACGTCCCTGCGTTTCGATCAGCGTCACCCGCTGTTCGACGGCATCGCTGACCTGCGCGTCGCGCGCTACCACTCGCTGGTGGTCAGTCGCCTGCCGGAAGGTTTCGACTGCCTGGCCGATGCCGATGGCGAGATCATGGCGATGGCCGATCCGCGCAATCGACAGCTGGGCTTGCAGTTCCATCCCGAGTCGATTCTCACCACCCACGGCCAGCGTCTGCTGGAGAACGCTCTACTCTGGTGCGGCGCGCTGGCGGTACGCGAGCGCTTTCGGGCCTGAGCGGCGCTGCGCCGTTTCGACGATGCTCGGTTGCCAGGCCGGCGCATCGTCGAAACGCTGGCGGCCGAGTTCGCGCAGGCGCTGGCGGGCGCTTTCGAGAAAGCGCAGGAAGCTGCGCTCGGATTCCAGCGCGGTGTTGTAGTAGCAATACACCTTGGTGTCGATGCCGCCCGGTTCGTAGAGTTCGCTGAGGACTGCCAGGGTACCGTTGCGCAGGCGTTCCTCGACGAAATAATGCGGCGCGATGCCCCATCCGACGCCGGCTTCCACCAGACGCAGCATGTCGTCGAAGTTTTCCACGAAGAGCACCTTGTCGCTGACCGGCCGCAGCAGGTTCGAATGCTGCCCGGAGCGGCTGCCGAGGCTGATCTGCCGGTAATTGGCCAGGCTCGCGATGCTGTGCAGGGAGGCATTGCACAACGGGTGCTGCGGATGGGCGACGACGAACGCCTTGGTGTAGCCGAGCACGCACTGGTTGAAGCGGGAGATCTTCAGTTCCTCGTCGATGGTGATGGCGATATCGATTTCCGCGTTGTCCTGCTTGATCGTCGCCAGGCTATCGGCGGGCGAGGTGCGTATCAGGCTGACCATGTTGAAATCGTCGAGCAGTACGCTGCTCACCGTATCGCAGAACGACGGCGGGATGGCGGTGTCCAGCAACACCCGGAGATTGCGCGGACCCTTGTTGAGATTGAAGGCGATGTCGCCGATCAGCTGCTGGTAGTTCAGCAGGCTGCGCATGTAAGGGATCAGGCGAAGCGCCTGCTCGGTGGGTTCGACCTTGTAGCCGTCCCGACGGACCAGCTCCACGCACAGGTCGATTTCCAGGTTGCTGACCGCCGAGCTGACCGCGGTGTGCGACTTGCGCAGGATCCGCGCAGCGGAGGAAATCGAACCGGAGGCGATGACCTGGAGGAACATGTTCACGTGATTCAGGTTATGAATAGGCATCCCTTATTCCTTTTATTGGGTGGCGCGTGCCGCTTCCCTTGATCGGGTCAGGTTGCCGCTACTGTGGAAGAAGCGTCGAGGACTCGATAGATAGCGCCCGAGTGTTTCAACTTGTCTTCTGGATGACGTTTTCATCGGGGAAACCTCCCGTCGGTCAGTGAAGCGCAAGGGCTGGCGTGCGAGGGTGGAATCGGCCGCCGGCTCGTTTTCTGCGCGGCGGGCGCACGGCACGGGGAGTCGTCGTTTTGGAGGTGAGGGATGACGGCTCTGTTTCAGGATATTTTTATAATTATGTGAAAGAAGAGCTTATTTCAACGAAATATGTTTCATATTGCTCGTAAATTCGACGAAAAGAAAATCCGGATATTTACCGGTTATTTAACGTTAATACCAAGGGCCTAATACCAAAGTATTAACGCTGGCATGCCGGCATGTCGTGTTCGGTCGTGGAGCGAGCCGAGCCAGGAACGGTTCTAAGAAACGAAAAAATTATGTCGCGTAGGTCTAACGACCGAAACCTATGTCTTTTGTTAGCGTAGCCACCGGCCAGGCCGGTACGGATGCCGGGATGGCCCTGGCGCGACCTATGCGGTTAGAATCCGCGGCCTTGCAGGCGGATCCCCGGGGTTTGCTCAAGGGGACACGGGTGCCGTGCCCGAAACCTGCAATCGTCAGTTCCCTGCGGTCCAGCCTGCCGCCGGGTATAAAATCGAGAGACGCGCTGTTGCGCCTTCAGGTGTAGCGACTATGACGCACATTTCCGAACGACTCCTGGTACAGGCCCACTTGGCCGCCAAGCAACCCCGTGTGTTGAGCGAGCAGGAGAGCGCCGAGCATCGCGCGGCGATCGCGGCCGAACTGAAGGCGCAGAACGCGGTACTGGTGGCGCATTACTACTGTGATCCGGTGATCCAGGCGTTGGCCGAGGAGACCGGCGGTTGCGTGTCCGATTCGCTGGAGATGGCCCGGTTCGGCAACCAGCATCCGGCGCAGACGGTGGTCGTGGCCGGGGTGCGCTTCATGGGCGAGACGGCGAAGATCCTCAACCCTGAGAAGCGCGTGCTGATGCCGACCCTCGAAGCGACCTGCTCGCTCGACCTGGGCTGCCCGGTGGATGAATTCTCGGCATTCTGCGACCAGCACCCGGAACGGACCGTGGTGGTCTATGCGAACACCTCCGCGGCGGTGAAGGCACGCGCCGACTGGGTCGTGACCTCCAGTTGCGCGGTGGAGATCGTCGAACACCTGATGGACAACGGCGAGCCTATCCTCTGGGCGCCGGACCAGCACCTGGGACGCTACATCCAGCGCGAGACGGGGGCCGACATGCTGCTCTGGGATGGCGCCTGTATCGTCCACGAGGAGTTCAAGGCCAAGCAGCTGGAAGACATGAAGGCGCTCTACCCGGACGCCGCCATCCTGGTCCACCCCGAATCGCCGGAAAGCGTGGTCGCGCTGGCCGATGCCGTGGGCTCGACCAGCCAGTTGATCAAGGCCGCGCAGACCCTGCCGAACAAGACCTTCATCGTCGCCACCGATCGCGGCATCTTCTACAAGATGCAGCAGTTGTGCCCGGACAAGGATTTCATCGAGGCCCCCACCGCCGGCAACGGCGCCGCCTGCCGCAGCTGCGCGCACTGCCCGTGGATGGCGATGAACACGCTCGAGCGGACCCTGGCCTGCCTGCGCGAGGGCAGCGGGGAAATCTTCGTCGACCCGGCGTTGATCCCGAGGGCGGTCCGTCCGCTGAAGCGCATGCTCGACTTCACCCAGGCCGCGCGCCTGCGCCAGGCCGGGAACGCCTGATCCTGGCGAGGGCGTCCCGCTGCGTAGGGCGAGTAAGCGCGGTGCGGTTGTTCGCCCAACCCCCTGTTTCGATGAGCTTCGCCGGGTGTTTTTCCTCGGATATGCCGCTCAGCGGAACATTTCCTTGACCATCTTTTCCTGTTGGCGAATTTCCTGCTGGCGAGCGTCGAGTCGCGCAGCCAGTTGGAAGTTGCCGCCAGCGCGGCGCTTGGCGAAATCGAGCTGCTCGATGGCGGCCTGGTAGTCGCCGGTCAGAGACAGGTACTCGGCACGGGCCTGGTGCACGCCGATGGCGTTGTTGGTCAGGCTGCGCACCTCGGCCAGGCGGTTCCAGACATCCGGGTCCAGCGGCCGCGCCTTGCTCAGGTCGTCGAGGATCTTCTCCGATTCCTGCGGCTTGCCCATCTTCAGCATCAGGTCGGCGCGCACCTGTTTCAGCGGGTAGCTGCTGGGGAACTGGGCGAGCATCTTCTTCAACCGCTGATCGGCATCCGGAAGGCGGTTGGCGGTGATGTCCAGCTCGACCTGGGCCAGGTTGTAGGCCACGTCGTTGGGTGCCTTCGCCAGCAATTGCCTGAGGTTGTCACGGGCATCGTTGAGCTGGCCGATGCGCGTCTGCGAGATGGCCAGTCCGTAGCGCGCGGCATCCAGCTTGGGATTGTCGTTGAGCATGGCGCGGAAGCGCTTGCCGGCCATCCCCGGGGTTTCCTCGAAGAGCAACTGGGTGCGCGCGCGCATCTGCTGGTAGCGCAAGCTGTCTTCCTTGCCGCCCTGGGGATACTGTTCGGCGCGGTTACGGGTGTCGGCGATACGCGATTCGGTGACCGGGTGGGTGAGGAGGAACTCCGGCGGCTTGCCGTCGTAGCGGTACTGCCGCGCCAGGCGCTCGAACATGTTCGGCATCGAGCGCGGATCGTAACCGGCGCGAACCATGTTGGTGACGCCGACGCGGTCGGCTTCCTGCTCGTTCTGCCGGGAAAAGCGCAACTGGTTCTGGATCGCCGCCGCCTGGGTCCCGGCGATCGCCGCGATACCCGCATCCCCTGCGCCGGCGGCCGCGGCGACGATGCCGGCGAGCATCGCTGCCATCACCGGCAGTTGCATGCGCTGCTGTGCCTCGATGCCGCGGGCGAAGTGGCGCTGGATCAGGTGGCCGAGTTCGTGGGCCAGCACCGCGGCATACTCGCCTTCGGTCTGGGCGTTGAGCAGTAGCCCGCCGTTGACCCCGATCACGCCGCCGGGCGCGGCGAAGGCGTTGATCTGTGCGTCGCGGATGAGGATGAAGGCCAGCCGGTGGTCCTGCAGGTCGCTGGTTTCGGCCAGCCGGTAGACGCTGCTTTCGACGAAGTCCTTGAGCTGCGGGTCGGAGATCGCATCGACCTGGTTGCGCAGCATGCTCAGCCAGGCGCGGCCCAGCTGGAACTCCTGCTCCGGCGAAACGATCGAGGAAGATGCGTCGCCCAGGGAGGGCAGATCGTCCGACATGACCGGCGAAGCGAGCATGCAGGCGAGCGTCAACAGGGCAGGGCGCAGTACATTCATGCAGGAGGCTCAGGTTGGCAAAGGCCTTACTTTAGCCGTTGGTTATCGGCACTGCCTAGGTATCTGCCCGAGACCCGAAGCTGTTGGACTTCGAGCGCCGTTTCAACTGGCCAGCGGCGGATAGGCTTGGGTATGCTTGTCGGCCCTTCGGGAGAGGCTGTCATGACGGATAACGATTCATCCCCCCTGGTATGTGACGCGGAGCTGGATGCCAGTGGTCTCAATTGTCCGCTGCCCCTGCTAAAGGCCAAGCTGGAGCTGAACCGCCTGCCCAGCGGCGGGGTGCTCAAGGTGATCGCCACCGATGCCGGGTCGCAGCGAGACTTCCGGGCCTTCGCCCAGCTCGCCGGCCATGAACTGCTGCGCGAAGAGGCCGCCGAAGGCGTCTATCGATACTGGCTGCGCAAGCGTTAGCGGAGCCTTCGCCGTTCCGATTCAGGATTTCCGATGATCAAGGTGTTACGCGACTGGATGCAGCGCTACTTCTCCGACGAGGAGGCAGTGGTGCTGGCGATCATGCTGGTGCTCGGCTTCAGCGTCATCCTCGCCTTCGGCGGGATGCTCGCGCCGGTACTGGCGGCGATGGTGATCGCCTTCCTGATCCAGGGCGTGGTCGGCATGCTGGAACGCTTCCGGGTGCCGCACCTGTTCGCCGTGTGGCTGGTCTACAGCCTGTTCCTCGGCTTGCTGGCGCTGTTCCTGGTGGTCCTGCTGCCGCTGCTCTGGCAGCAATTGTTCACCCTGTTCAACGAACTGCCGCGGATGCTCGGCGAATGGCAGAGCGTGCTGCTGATGCTGCCCGAGCGCTATCCTAGCCTGATCAGCGAGGAGCAGGTGCTCAAGGCCATCGAGACCGCGCGCGGCGAATTCGGCCAGATCGGCCAGTGGGCGCTGACCTCGTCGCTGGCCAGCCTGCCGGTGGTGGTGAACGTCATGATCTACCTGGTGCTGGTGCCGATCCTGGTGTTCTTCTTCCTCAAGGACAAGAAGCGCTTCCATACCTGGTTCCACCGCTACCTGCCGCGCGAGCGCGGGCTGATGAAACAGGTCTGGGCCGAGATGAACCAGCAGATCGCCAATTACATTCGCGGCAAGGTCATCGAGATCGTTATTACCGGCGCGGTGACCTACATCGCCTTCGCCTACCTGGGGCTCAACTACGCAGCGCTGCTGGCCCTGCTGGTCGGCCTGTCGGTGGTGGTGCCGTACATCGGCGCGGTGGTGGTGAGCGTACCGGTGGCGATGATCGCCTTCTTCCAGTGGGGCTGGAGCGACCAGTTCATCTACCTGATGGTGGCCCACGCGATCATCCAGGCGCTGGATGGCAACGTGCTGGTGCCGCTGCTGTTCTCCGAGGCGGTGAACCTGCACCCGGTGGCGATCATCTGCGCGGTGTTGCTGTTCGGCGGGCTCTGGGGCTTCTGGGGCGTGTTCTTCGCGATCCCCCTGGCGACCCTGGTGAAAGCGGTGCTGGATGCCTGGCCCAAGGACCTTCCCGAGACTCCGGCAGCCACGCGATAGCATCGGCCGCATGAAAAATGCAAAAGGCCGCGGATGCGGCCTTTTTTTTCGGGGCGGGGCTCAGGTGCCGTTGAGCGCTTGGGCGGCGGCGAGAACCGCGTCGACATGCCCGGGCACCTTCACGCCGCGCCACTCCTGGCGCAGTACGCCGTCCCTGTCGATCAGGAAGGTGCTGCGGTCGACGCCCATGTATTCCTTGCCGTAGAGCTTCTTCAGCTTGATCACGTCGAACAGCTGGCAGACCGCTTCATCCTTGTCGCTGATCAGCTCGAAGGGGAATTCCTGTTTGCACTTGAAGTTCTCGTGGGACTTCAGGCCGTCGCGGGAGATGCCGAAGACCTCGGTATTGGCCTTCTGGAACGCCGCGTACTGGTCGCGGAAGCCCTGGCCCTCGGTGGTGCAACCGGGGGTGCTGTCCTTCGGGTAGAAATACAGGACGACCTGCTTGCCCTTCAGCGCGGACAGGGTCACCTCCTTGCCGCTGGTTGCGGGGGCGGTGAAGTCGGGTACGGGTTTGTCGATTGCGACCGGCATGGCTCGGCTCCTCAGGGGTGTTGGGGGCGCCAGGGTTCGATCAGGGCATCCAGGTTCAGGGCGTCGGCGAAGTCCAGGAACTGGTCGCGCAGCCAGCTGATCTGGGTGCCGGCGGGCAGCGTCACGGTAATCGTGGCGTTGAGCATGGTGGTGTTGGTGTGCGGCGCCTGGTAGGTGTCGCAGGTCAGGTTCTCCAGCTCGATGTTGTGGTCGATGAAGAACTGGCAGAGTTCGTTGAGGATGTCCGGGCGATACACCGCGCTGACATAGGCCACGTAAGGCAACGCCTGGGCGCGGGTCACGTGGGCGTTGCTGCGGGTCATGCTGAGGGTGATGTCGCCGCGCTTGGTGAGGGCCGGCAGGCTGCCCTCGAGGCGGGCGAGGGCATCCCAGCTTCCGGAGATCTGCAGCACCAGGGCGCTGAACTCTCCGTGGCGGGTCAGGCGGCTGCTGACCACGGCGCAGCGGCTCTCGACGCAGGCGCGGCAGAGCAGGGTGGTCAGCTCCATCGGATTGGGGCCGAGGGCGCTGATCAGAAGGAATTGTTCGCGGGGTTGGCTGGTGGACATTCAACTTTCCTGGAATACGCTGGCGGCACGGGCCGTACCTAAAGCGGGAAGGGTAGCGAAAAGCGCCGCCGAGGGAAACGTCTGCCGCCTGTCAGCGGCTTCCGACGAGGTGGCGCTCGTCTTGTGCAAGGCCTGCCGCCGACAGTACCATTACCGCTTTAATTTCGCGGCAGGAGCGGTTGCATGATTGCGGGCAGTATGGTGGCACTGGTCACCCCCTTCGATGCTCAGGGTCGACTGGACTGGGACAGCCTCGCCAAGCTGGTGGACTTCCACTTGCAGGAAGGCACCAACGCCATCGTCGCCGTCGGCACCACCGGTGAATCGGCCACGCTGGACGTGGAAGAGCACATCCAGGTGATCCGTCGCGTGGTCGACCAGGTCAAGGGCCGCATCCCGGTGATCGCCGGCACCGGCGCCAACTCAACCCGCGAGGCGGTGGCGCTGACCGAGGCCGCGAAAAGCGGCGGCGCCGACGCCTGCCTGCTGGTGACGCCGTACTACAACAAGCCGACCCAGGAAGGCATGTACCAGCACTTCCGCCATATCGCCGAAGCCGTTGCGATCCCGCAGATCCTCTACAACGTACCGGGCCGCACCTCCTGCGACATGCTTCCGGAGACCGTCGAGCGCCTGTCCAAGGTGCCGAACATCATCGGCATCAAGGAGGCCACCGGCGACCTGCAACGCGCCAAGGAAGTCATCGAGCGCGTCGGCAAGGACTTCCTCGTCTATTCCGGCGACGACGCCACGGCCGTCGAGCTGATGCTGCTGGGTGGCAAGGGCAACATCTCCGTGACCGCCAACGTCGCGCCGCGCGCCATGAGCGACCTGTGCGCCGCCGCCATGCGCGGCGACGCCGCAGCCGCGCGCGCCATCAACGATCGCCTGATGCCGCTGCACAAGGCGCTGTTCATCGAATCCAACCCCATTCCGGTGAAGTGGGCCCTGCATGAGATGGGTCTGATCCCCGAGGGCATCCGCCTGCCCCTGACCTGGCTCAGCCCGCGTTGCCACGAGCCGCTGCGTCAGGCCATGCGCCAGACCGGCGTATTGGCTTGATCAAGGAGCTCCACGCAATGAAGCGACTGGCTGGACTGACCGCCCTCGCCCTGGTTATCGGCAACACTTCCGGCTGCGGCTGGCTGTGGGGGCCGGAGGGCTATTTCCGCGACCGCGGTGACGACTACCTCGGCGCCCGCGAAACGCCTCCCATGCAATTGCCCGAAGGGGTGCACAGCAAGCCGCTCGATCCGCTGCTGCCGATTCCGCTGAACGTCGCCACCACCCACGAAAAAGAGGGTGAGTACGAGGTTCCGCGTCCGCAGCCGCTGGCCAACGCCGGCGACATCAGCGACTACAGCCTGCAGCGCAGCGGTGATAGCCGCTGGGTCGTGGCCCAGCGTCCGCCGGCGGAAGTCTGGCCGGTGGCCCGGCAGTTCTTCGAGGAGAACGGTTTCCGCATCGCCGACGAGCGCCCGCAGACCGGCGAGTTTAGTTCCGACTGGCAATCGCTGTCGCAGCTTTCCGCGCCGCTGGCACGCCGCCTTAGCAGCCGCGTGAGCGGTGTCGAGCCGGACGGCCAGGCACGGGTTCGGGTGCGTATCGAGCCCGGCGTGCAAAGCAATACCAGCGAGGTCTACGTGCTCAGCCAGACCCGCGCCGCCGGTGACACCAGCAGCCCGAGCTGGCCGAGCAAGTCGGTGGCGCCGAGCCTCGACGCGGCGCTGCTCGACGAGATGGTCGCGAGCATGGCGCGCAGCGCCGAGCAGGGCGGCTCGGTCTCCCTGCTGGCAGCCAACTCGATCTACGACACGCCCGGCACCTTCGAGTTGAGCAAGGACGGCAGCGGCAACCCAGTGCTGACCTTGCAATCCGACTTCGACCGCTCCTGGGTCAGTGTCGGGCGTGCCCTGGATAACGCCGATATCCGCGTCGACGACCTCAACCGCAGCCTTGGCGTGTACTACGTGAACATCGCCGAAGGGGCGAAGAAGCCCGACGAAGACAAGCCCGGGTTCTTCAGTCGCCTGTTCGGCGGCGGCGAGAAGACCGAGGAAGAGGAAGACGCCAAGGCGCAGCGCTACCAGGTCCGCCTGACCACCGTCAGCGACGCCGTGCAGGTCACCGTCGACAAGGACATCAACACCTCTGCGCCGGCCGATGTCGCGCAAAACGTACTGGAAAAACTCCAGGAGAGCATGCGCAATGCGGTTCGCGGTTCTGGGCAGCGGAAGCCGGGGCAATTCGGCCTTGGTGAGCAGTTCTGACACCCGGATACTGATCGATTGCGGCTTCCCGCTGCGTGAAATCATCAAGCGTCTGGCGCGCCTGGGGCTGAGCCCCGCGCAGCTGGACGCGATCCTGGTCACGCACGAACACGCCGATCACATCCATGGCGTCGAACTGCTGGCGCGGCATTACCAAATCCCGGTCTATCTCAGTGCGGGTACCCTGAGCGGCATGCGCCGCCCGGTGCACCCCGCCGAGCTGTTGAGGGCCGGCCAGCGCCTGGCGATCCGCGGGCTGGAAGTGCAGGTGGTTGGCGTCTCGCACGACGCCCGCGAGCCTACCCAGTTCGTGCTGTCCGATGGGCAGCGGCGCTTCGGCATGCTCACCGATCTGGGAATGGCCACGGCCGAGGTGCTGGAGTGCTATCGTGCGGTGGATGCTCTGGTGGTTGAGGCCAACCACGACAGCACGATGCTTGCCGGTGGCCCGTATCCCTATTTTCTCAAGGCCCGCGTAGGCGGTTCGCGAGGGCACTTGAACAACCATCAGTCCGCAGAACTGGTGAAGCAGCTGGATTGGGGTCGCATGCAGCACCTGGTGCTGGCCCATCTCAGCGAAAAGAACAACTCGCCGCAGCTGGCCCGGCAAACCTTCGTCGACACCCTCGGGTGCGATCCGGGCTGGCTGCAGGTGGCCGATCAGCATTCAGGCCTGGATTGGCGCGAGATCGCCTAGGCCCTATTACCCGTAAGCGGAGCCCATCATGGAAAAACGCGAAGAACTCTACCGCGGCAAAGCCAAGTCGGTTTACCAGACCGACGATGCCGATCGTCTCATCCTGCTGTTCCGCAACGACACCTCCGCCTTCGACGGCAAGCGCATCGAACAGCTCGATCGCAAGGGCGAGGTGAACAACAAGTTCAACGCCTTCATCATGCAGAAGCTGGAAGCTGCCGGCATTCCGACCCAGTTCGACAAGCTGCTGTCGGATACCGAGTGCCTGGTGAAGAAGCTCAACATGATCCCGGTCGAGTGCGTGGTGCGCAATTTCGCCGCCGGCAGCCTGGTGCGTCGCCTCGGCGTGGAAGAGGGCATCGCCCTGACTCCTCCCACCTTCGAGTTGTTCCTGAAGAACGACGCCCTGGGCGATCCGTTCATCAACGAATCCCACGTCCAGGCCTTCGGCTGGGCCACTCCCGAGCAGCTGGCGCAGATGAAGACCTATTCCTTCAAGGTCAATGAAGTGCTGAACAAGCTGTTCGACGATGCCGGTCTGCTGCTGGTGGACTTCAAGCTGGAGTTCGGCCTGTTCCATGGCCAGATCGTCCTCGGCGACGAGTTCAGCCCGGACGGCTGCCGTCTGTGGGACAAGGAAACCCGCAAGAAGATGGACAAGGACCGCTTCCGCCAGGGCCTCGGCGATGTGATCGAAGCCTACGAAGAGGTAGCCAAGCGCCTGGGCGTGCCGCTTTAACCTCAAAATGCGCGCAACCATCTGAAAGAACGCGAAAAAATCTTCAAGAAAGCTTCGCGTTCTTCGTACAAGCTGGTATCATGCGCGCCGCACGGAGAGATGCCGGAGTGGTCGAACGGGACGGATTCGAAATCCGTTGAGTCAGCAATGGCTCCTAGGGTTCAAATCCCTATCTCTCCGCCATTACATATGAGCAAAGCCCCTGGAATGCCTGGCGTTCCAGGGGCTTTGTCTTTTCTGGCGAGCGTTCGGGCGTCCCCTCTGCGGGGCGGGCGAGAAAGCCGTGCCATGGTTTCGGGTATTGGCCAGGTCGTGCAGTTCTCCTAGGAATGCTGCGGGCCCTTCCTTCGTTCTGTCCTTCCTTCTCCTCTGGGTGGTCGTCCCGCTCTGTCTGGGTTTCGTGGGTGCGCTGAGCGCGCATTTCTCCATTGCTTCCGATTTTCTGTCCTTCGAGCGCCGGGTCGGGCGACCTGCCGGTTTCGATGGTCGGGGCGGTTCTTCTTAGTATCCCGGCGCTTGAAGGCGCCGCGGATGTGTGGCCGAGCTGCATGGCACGGTTTCCTTCCAGCGGACAGCCAGGTTATCGGTTTGTGCCGAGTCCCGGAGCCGGGGCTGGGGAGGAAGAAATGCGACCGCTCGTTTCCGTCGTTTGCGCCTGTTTCAATATCTCGAAGTATCTGGACGAGGCGATTGCCAGCATCTACGCGCAGGGCTATCCCAATCTCGAGTTGATCGTGGTGGATGACGGATCCACGGACGACACCTATGAGCGTCTCGCCATGCTCCGCGAGCGTCACGGTTTCCAGCTCTACCGCCAGGCTAACCGAGGGGTGAGCGATGCGCTCAATCACGGTTTGCGTCATGCGCGGGGGGAGTTCGTGATGACTCCCGACCTCGACGACATTGTCCTGCCTGGAGCGCTCGACACGCGCGTCGACTACTTGCTTGCGCACCCCGAGGTCGGGTGCGTGGGCGGTTTCAATATCTGTATCGACAGTGCCGGTAACGAAGTGGCGCGAGACGGTTTCAGCGAGGGTTGTGTGGAGCGTTGGGGGTTCGATGCAGCATTGGCCGAGACCCTGGTGGTCATGCCGCTGACGGCGCTCTACCGCATGGACGCGATGAAGCGGGCGGATTTCTTCGACCCGTCGATTCGCGTGCAGGATTTCCAGATCACCCTCAGGATCGCGGCGCAGGGCTATGAAATTCATCGACTACCGGCCTACATGGGGCGTTATCGCCGGCATGGAAGCGGTCTGTCCGGCAGGTACAAGCTCAATTACGAGGCGGATATGCAAGCCATCGAGCCTTATCGGGCTCACCCGAATTATCGCCGGGCCCGGCAACTGATCCTGAACAAGGCGCTGAAGAAGGCTGTTGTCCAGGATGGGCGATATGCCTGGCAGCTGTTCCGCTCGGTGCCGCTGCGGGCGTGGGACCGGGTGACGCTGAAGCGATTCTGGCGCTTCCTCCGTTATCTGCCGGTCCTCGGGTTGAAAGGTGGTACCGACGTCGCGGGTCGATAACGGCGGGCCGGCTAATCTTTCAGTGGGTTGAATGTCATTTCAGGATTTCCCCTTCAGTGTCTCGCCCTGAGGAAATAGCGCGCGGCTCACGAAGCGCGCGGTATCCCGCAGGCTGGTGCCGATCCGTTCCAGGTCGTCGGGCTGGTGCTGGGCGCTGATGCCGATCGCGGAGATGGCGAAGCGCGGTTGTCCGTCGCGGTCGGTGATGGCGCTGGCGACCATGCTCACGCCGCGGTAAAGGTGTTCCTGGTCGATAGCCCAGCCGCGCTCGACGGCCTCGGTCGCTTCGGCCTGGTAGCGCTCGAAGCTCGGCGGATTTTCCCAGCGCACGCGGGTCAGTCGGCGGCGCAGTTCGTCCTCCGGCAGTTCGCGCAGGCCGGCAATGCAACGCCCGGCGGCGCCGACCAGTTCCGGCAGGCGCGTGCCGACGGCGACGTTGACGTGGGCGACGGGCGGTGCGGCAAGGGCGATGACGCGGATGTGCGCATCGTCGGTGACTTGCCACAGGGCGATGAGGATGTGGTGGGCAAGGCTTAGTCGCTCCAGCTCTGGCTGGATCAGGTCGGCATAGCTGCGTCCGACGAATCCTACGGCCAGTTCCGACAGGCCAAGGCCCAGTTGGTAGGTCTTGCCCGCATCGTCGAAGGATGTCAGTCGTTCGTTGCTCAGGGTGCGCAGGATATTGAAGGCGCTGCTCGGGCTGATACCGGTGGCGCGAGCGATGGCGGCCACGCCTTGCGGTCCGTCGGCGTGGGCCAGGTGGCGAAGTATCTGAATGGCGTTCACTACCGCGCCGACATCTTTGCTGCTGGTGCCTTTGGTTGTGGCGTCCTTGGTCATTTTTCCTCTTTTCATTCAGTATTGTGATTGACATTCACGATAGTGAATATATTCTGGCCTTCCGGAACGTACAACCGGGGGCGGAAGCAGTATCCGGTTCGGCGTCCAGCGCGATGCACTTTGCAGCAAAGGGCTACAAGAACAAAGGAGAAACCTCGTGGCAGATCTTCCCGATGGCAGTACTCCGGGACCTGAGGCGCAGTACCTAGCGTTTCTCGCCCAGGGCCGTTTCATGTTGCAGCGCAGCCGTTCCAGCGGTCGCCATGTGTTCTACCCGCGCCAGTTGGTGCCGGGTAGCGGCGAGACTGATCTCGAGTGGGTTCCCGCCAGCGGCCTGGGTACGCTCTACGCGATCACTGTCAATCGCTCCCGCGGCGGCAATCACAATGTCGCGCTGGTCGACCTGGACGAGGGCGTGCGCATGATGTCGCGGATCGACGGGCACCAGAGCCTGCCGATCGGCACCCGTGTGCAGGCGCGCATCGTCGAGCAGGATGGTGCCAATGTCGTGGTGTTCGTTCCCCACCAGGAGGGACGACCATGAGCGCAGCCATCCGTGGCAAGACCGCCATCGTCGGCATCGGTAGCGCCGGCGTCGGCGAGGCGCCGGGCTACAGCGCCATCGAACTGCTCGGCCAGGCGTCGCTCAGGGCCATTGCCGATGCCGGCCTGAAGCTTTCCGACATCGACGCGATCTTCGCAGCCACCAGCTCCCATGCCTTTCCCACCTTGTCGGTTGCCGAATACCTCGGCATCCGCCCGAAATTCGTGGATGGCACCAATATCGGCGGCTCCAGTTTCGAGCTGCACCTGCTGCAGGCCACTTTGGCACTGGAGGCCGGTCTCTGCGACGCTGCGCTGATCTGCTACGGCTCCAACCAGCGAACCGCCGGCGGCCGCCTGGTATCGATGAGCGAGCCACAATGGCACGAGACGCCCTACAAGCCGCGCCACCCGATCACCGCCTATGCCCTGGCGGCCAGCCGGCACATGCACCAGTACGGCACCACACGCGAGCAGCTCGCCGAGGTGGCGGTCTCTGCCCGGCAATGGGCCAACCTGAATCCCGAGGCGTTCGCCCGCGGGCCGTTGAGCGTCGATGACGTCCTTGCCGCGCGAATGGTCAGCGACCCGCTGAGCGCCGCCGACTGCTGCCTGGTCACCGACGGCGGCGGCGCCTGCGTGGTAGTGCGCGCCGAGCGCGCCCGCGACTTGCCCAATGCGCCGGTGTACTTCCTTGGCGCGGCCGGAGCGCAGTGGCATCGCTCGATCGTGTCGATGCCCGATCTCACCGTGACGGCGGCCTCGGAAAGCGGTCCGCGAGCCATGCAGATGGCCGGTGTGCGGCACGCCGACATCGACCTGGTGATGCTCTACGACGCCTTTACCATCAATACCCTGCTGTTCCTCGAGGACCTGGGTTTCTGCGCCAAGGGCGAGGGCGGCCCATTCGTCCAGGGCGGACGCATCGCGCCCGGCGGCGAGTTGGCGGTGAACACCAACGGTGGCGGGCTGTCCTGCGTGCATCCGGGGATGTACGGGATGTTCCTGATCATCGAGGCGGTGACCCAGCTCCGCCGCCAGGCCGGCGAGCGGCAGTTGGCCAAGGCCGACGTGGCGTTGCTGCACGGCAACGGCGGCACGCTGTCCAGCCAGGTAACCGCGTTGCTCGGTACCGGCGACACGCTCTAGACCCCTGGCCGACAGGCCTTCCGGGCGCTGCCGTGGCGGCGTCCCGCGGGCGCGCTCGCCCGCGAGAAGGTTGTCGTGCCGGCCACAGACAAACGGATCAGGTGAACCCATGTCAGCGAACCACTCGCAACAGCTCATCGACGCTCCCCGTTTCGCCAGTCTTACTCCATTGATCGAACCACGCTCGGTCGCGGTGATCGGCGCTTCCAGCGACCCGACCCGCATCGGTGGCCGACCCATCGCCTACATGCTGCGCCATGGCTATGCCGGGCAAATCCTCCCGGTCAATCCGAACCGTGCTGAAATCCAGGGGCTACCGGCCTTCGCCAGCGTCGCGGAGCTGCCGCAGGCACCGGACGCGGCCATTGTCGCGGTGCCTGCGCCTCAGGTGCTGGAGACCGTCCGGGCACTGGGCCGCCAGGGGGCGCGCAGTGCCATCGTGTTCTCTTCCGGATTCAGCGAGGTCGGCGAGGCCGGCGCGGCGATGCAGGATGCGGTGGTAGCCGCTGCCCGCGAGTACGGTATGCGTCTGCTCGGTCCGAATGCGCTGGGCGCGTTCAACAGTAACCTCGGTTACTACGCGTTCTTCTCCACCAGCCTGGAACGTGGCGTACCGCTGCCCGGCCGGGTAGGCATCGCCACCCAGTCCGGCGCCTACGGCGCGCACCTGCTCGGCATGGCGCGCCAGCGGCGCCTGGGAACCCCTATCTGCGTGGCCACCGGTAACGAGGCCGACGTCACCCTGGGCGACAGCATCGGCTGGCTGGTGGAGTCGCCGGAGATCGACGTGGTGATGGCCTACGCCGAATCCATCCGCAACGTCGACAGCTTCCTCGCCGCCCTGGAGGCCGCGCATCGCGCCGGCAAGCCGGTGATCCTGCACAAGGTCGGGCGCAGCGCCCTGGGTAGCCGCGCGGCGCTGTCCCACACCGCTTCGCTGGCCGGCGACGACAAGGTGCTGGACGCCGTGCTGGGCGACTATGCGGTGATCCGCGCCAGGACCACCGAGGAACTGATGGACATCGCCTACCTCGCCACCCGGCGTATCTATCCGGTGGGCAACAGCCTCGGCATGATCACCGTCAGCGGCGGCGCCGGGATCATCGTCAGCGATGTCGCCGAGGAAGTCGGCCTGCCGATGCCGCCGATGCCGGACATGGCCCAGGAGCGGCTGAAGGCACGGCTGTCCTTCGCTTCGCCGATCAACCCGGTGGACTGCACCGCGCAGGCCCTGAACGACCTGACGCTGGTGCGCGACTTTACCGAGTCGATGGTGGTCGACGGTGGCTACCGTTCGCTGCTCGCCTTCTTCACCCAGGCCGGCACCGCCGCCTCCATCGGCGCGCGTCTGGCCGAGCAGTTCCGGCGGATCAAGGAGGCTCATCCCGAGCGTCTGTTCGTGGTCTCGGTGATGGGCGAGGGGGAGGAGCTGGCACCCTACGAGGAGGCCGGCTTCGCACTGTTCGAAGACCCCACCCGGGCGGTAGTGGCGATCCAGGCCATGGGGCGGCTCGGCGAAGCCTTCGCCCGGCCGTTGCGCCTGCGCCGGCCTGCCGGCGGGCTACAGTTGCCCGCCTCCACGCCCGGCGAAGCCGAGGCCAAGCGCCTGCTGGCGCGCGCCGGTATCGAGTCCGCCGCCGAGGCGGTGCTGGGCAGTGCCGAAGAGGCGGTTGCCTTCGCCGAGGGCATCGGATACCCGGTGGTGCTGAAGCTCGCCTCGGCGGACATCCAGCACAAGTCGGAAATCGGCGGCGTGCTGCTTGGCGTAAGCGATGCGGACGCGGTACGCGCCGGTTTCCAACTGCTTCTGCGCCGGGTCGCCGAGAAGGCGCCGCAGGCGCGTCTCGATGGCGTCCTGGTGGCGCGCCAACTGCAGGGCGGGGTGGAGTGCTTCATGGGGATCCAGCGCGATCCGCTGTTCGGCCCGGTGGCGTTGTTCGGCCTGGGCGGGATCTTCGTCGAAGTGCTGCAGGACGTGGTGTTCCGCCGCTGCCCGTTCGAGGTCGACGAAGCCGAGGCGATGATCCGTAGCATCAGAGGCGCGCCGCTCCTGTTCGGCGCGCGTGGCCGGCCGCGGGCCGACGTCGCGGCGCTGGCACGGCTGCTGTCGAATCTCTCGCGGTTCGCCTGGGAGGCGGGAGAGCGCTTGCGCTCGGTGGACCTCAACCCGGTCATCGCCTTGCCGGAGGGCCAGGGCGCCTGGGCGGTGGATGCGGTGCTGGAAGTCGAGGAGGTGGCCGATGGCGCTCGATCCTGAGGTGCTCCTGAACTACCCGATCCCCGAAGTACGCCAGCGCTACAGCCGGCGCGACAGCGCCTTCTATGCATTGACCCTCGGTCTGGGCGGCGACCCGCTGGACGAGCGCCAACTGGTCTACGTCGATCCGTGCCGCGATCTCCAGGCATTGCCGTGCATGGCCCTGGTGCTCGGTCATCCGGGCTTCTGGCTGGGCAATCCGGCGACTGGCGTGGACGCGCTGCGCCTGGTTCACGGCGAGCAGCGCCTGGAGTGGCGGCGGCCGTTGCCGGCGGAAGGCGAGGTGATCGGTCGGACCCGGGTCACCGGTCTGGTAGACAAGGGCGCCGACAAGGGCGCGCTGCTCTACAGCGAGAAGGTGCTCAGCGACGCGCTCAGCGGCGAGGTGCTGGCTGTCGCCCGCAGCACCACCTTCCTTCGCGGCGACGGCGGCTTCGGTGGTTCCCGGCAGGTGCCGGAAACGCCGCATCGCTTGCCTGAACGGACACCCGACCTGCGACTCGACCTGCCGACCCGTCCGGAGCAGGCCCTGTACTACCGCCTCAACGGCGACGACAACCCGCTCCACGCGGAGCCCGCGGCAGCGCTGCGGGCCGGCTTCCCGCGGCCGATCCTGCATGGCCTGTGCACCCTCGGCGTGGCATTCCACGCGGTGTTGCGCGGGCTCGCCGACTACCGCGCGGGGCAACTGGGACATCTGCAGGTGCGTTTCTCGGCTCCGGTGTTTCCCGGCGAGACCTTGCGTACCGAGATGTGGAGCGACGGCTCGTTCCGCACTCGCGTCGTCGAGCGCGATGTGGTGGTGCTGGACAACGGCCGGGTAGGTCCGCCGCCAGAGCGGCCGGACTGAAGCGAAGGGCGGCGGCGCGAGGGAACGACCGTCGGGCTGCCGTGAAGATCAACCGAAATCCTGCTTGCGAGAACAAGAATAATGAATGCAACCGCGCTTTCCCCGAACCCGGCGCCGGCCATTTCCCGGCGCACCATGCTGATCGCCTTCGTCTTCTGCTTCCTCGGCCTGCTCGCCGACGGCGTCGACCTGATGTTCCTGGCCTACAGCCTCAACAGCCTGAAGGCCGAATTCGGCCTGAGCAACTTCGAAGCCGGCTCCCTCGGCAGCCTGACTCTCGCCGGCATGGCCGTCGGCGGCATCTATGGCGGCTGGTGCTGCGACCGCTTCGGCCGGGTGCGAGTGGTGACCTGGACCATCGTGCTGTTCTCCATCGGTACCGCGTTGCTGGGGCTGACCCAGAACTACTGGCAGTTCGCGCTGATCCGCTTCGTCGCCTCGCTCGGCCTCGGCTCGCTGTTCGTCGCCTGCAACATCCTGATGTCCGAGTGCGTCGGAACCAGGTACCGCACCACCATCCTCGCCGCCATGCAGGCCGGCTGGACCGTGGGCTACCTGGTGGCGACCCTGCTGGCGGGGCAGATCATCCCCGAGTTCGGCTGGCGCGTCTTGTTCTTCACCGCCGTGGCGCCGGCGCTGGTCTGCCTGGCCCTGCGGCCCTGGGTGCCGGAGTCGCCGTCCTGGCTCGCGGCCCAGGCCGGGCGCCAGCGTCCCGGCGCGGCTCCGCAGAGCCACGCCGAGGCTGGCGGCGCCGGCCCGCTGGGACGGATGCTGGGCGATCCGGAAACGCGCGGCATGTTCCTGCTCTGGAGCCTCACCTCCTGCTTCCTGCTGTTCGGCTACTACGGCACCAACAACTGGATGCCGTCCTACCTGGAGAGCGAGTTGGGGATGAACTTCAAGTCGATGACCGGCTACATGGTCGGCACCTACAGTGCGATGATCCTTGGCAAGGTCGCCGCCGGCGTCTGCGCCGATCTCTTCGGCCGGCGCCTGACCTTCGCCGCCGGGGCCATCGGCAGCGCCGCCTTCATGCCGTTGATCGTGTTCTACCACTCGCCTTCCAACATCCTCTGGATCCTCATCACCTTCGGCTTCATCTACGGCGTTCCGGTCGGGGTGCTGGCCACCTACATGACCGAGAGCTTCTCCACCCGCGTCCGCGGCTCGGCGGTGGGCACCGCCTACAACCTGGGTCGTATCGGCGCGGCGGTGGCGCCCGCCGGCATCGGCCTGCTGGCCACCCACGTGTCGATCGGCGCGGGTTTCCTGGTGATGGGCATCACCTACGTGCTCACCGGACTGATCCCGGCGCTGTTCATTGCGGACCGGCTCTACGACCCGAACCGCGAGTCCCGCGATGCCGAGAGCGCTTCCCGACGGCAAGCGCCGGGCAGTGCCGTGGATACCGCCGAGCGGCGCGCGGCCAAGGCCTGATCCTGCGGAAGGAGTGCACATCCATGAGTTCTTTTCCACGACAGCCAGCGGCGGAGCAGCGGCCCGCCAGCTTCCAGGAGTTCATCGGCCTCGAGCGCTGGACCGATGCCGACGGGATGGCGCGGGTGCGCCTGGGGCATCGCCCGGAACTGATGAACTACCTGCAACAGTTCCACGGCGGGGTGTTGATGTCGGTGCTGGACGCCGCCATGGCCCAGGCGATCCGTGCCTGCCTGCCGGACTGCTCGATGGTGACCATCGACATGGCTACCCACTTCATGGGTAGCGCCCGCGGCGAGCTTCGTGCGGTTGGCAGGGTGGTGCGACGGACCCGCACGATCTGCTTCTGCACGGCGGAAATCTGCAACGAGGACGGCGAGGTCATCGCCATGGCCTCGGGCAGCTTCAGGTACCGCGCGGCTAAGCCGTAGCGGAGTTCCGGCGGCGCGGCAGCGGAGCCATCCGTCGCGCGTCCGGACCACGGCCTGCGCGGTCGCTCCGCGCGGACAAGCCGGCGCCGCCCGTGCAGATGACGGACGGGCGGACGGCGTATCGACAGGAGGGCGAACAGATGAGTGAGCAAGACGAGTGGGCCGGCGAGCGCGAGCAGCGTCTGCGGATGATCCGCGACAGCGCGGCTTCGCTGGTGCCGCGCGACGGCGACCTGACCCGCGTGCGCCGCGGTCGTTTCACCAGTAGCGGGGTGGACCGCCAGGCCTGGCGCGAGGTCTGCGCCATGGGCTGGCCGGCGCTGCGCCTGGATGAAGCGTTGGGCGGCAGCGGCCTGGGCATGAGCGAATACGCGGCGTTGCTGGAGGCGCTGGGGCGCGGCCTGCTGCCCGAGCCGCTGATCGAGGCCGGGCTGGTGGCGCCGCTGCTGCCGGAAGACGAGCGCGTTGCGTTGCTGGCCGCTGAGCGGCTGGTCCTGCCGGTGGGCATCGCCTACCGCGATGGGCGGCGACGCCCTCGTATGCAGGAAGGGCGGTTGTACGGCGAAGTCGCTCACGTACATCTGGCTGGTGCCGCCGATGCCTGGCTGGTGGCCTGCGAGCAGGGCCTGGCGCTGGTCGAGCGCGATGCCGATGGCGTGGAACTGCTCTGCGAGGCGACCCAGGATGGCGCTCACCTGGCGCGCCTGCGTTTCCGCGATGCGCCGGCACGGTGGTTGTCCGGCGAGGTAACGGAACAGGTTCTGGACGAGGCAGGGCTGGCCTGCGCGGCCTATCTGGTCGGACTGATGGATGGCGCCTTCGAGCGAACCCTGGAGTACCTCAAGGTACGTCGCCAGTTCGGCCGCGAGATCGGCAGTTTCCAGGCGCTGCAGCACCGCATGGTCGACCTGAGGATCCAGATCGAACTGTCGCGCGCCATGGTCGAGCAGGCCGCCGCCGCGATCGATGCCGGGGCGTCGGAAAGCGAGCGCCAGCGGCAGGTCTCCAGCGCACGGGTACGGGCCTCGGAAGCGGCTCTGCTGGTGACCCGTCAGGCCATCCAGTTGCACGGCGGCATCGGCTACACCGACGAGGCGGACATCGGCCTGTTCCTGCGCCGCGCCATGGTACTGCTCAATGCCCACGGCTCGCTGGCGTTCCACAAGGCGCGCTACGCCGCGCTGCTACAGCGGGAGGTGGCCTGATGAGCGGTTTGTTGCAGGAAACGCGCGGCACGGTGCGCCTGCTGCGCTTCGACAACCCGGCCCGGCGCAACGCACTGTCGCCGGCGCTGCGCATGGAATTGCTGCGGGCCCTGGAGGCGGCCGAATGCGACCCATCGATTCGCAGCGTGCTGCTGACCGGTGGCGAAGAGGTGTTCTGCGCCGGCGGCGACCTGGGCGACATGCGGGTGACCGAGTTGGCCGCCGGCAGGGCGCGAATGCAGGACAACGCGCGGCTGGTGCGGCAGATGGTGCGCATGGGCAAGCCGCTGATCGCCGCGGTCGAGGGCTGGGCGGTGGGGGCCGGGCTGTCCGTGGCGCTGGCCTGCGACAGCATCGTTTGCGGCGCCAGCGCCCGCTTCGCCGCCGGCTTCGGCAAGGTCGGGCTGCTCGCCGACCTTGGCCAGTTGCATACCTTGCCGGCGCGCATCGGTTGGGGGCGGGCACGGCAGATCCTGATGTTCGGCCAGGTGGTAGAGGCCGAGGAGGCACTGCGCATCGGCCTGGCCGACCGCCTCTGCGCCGCTGGCGGCGCCTTGGCGATGGCGCTGGAACTGGCCGGGCGGGTGGAGCAGCAGGCGCCGTTGCCCCTGGCGATGACCAAGGCGTTGCTCGCCGAGGGCCTTGACCTATTGCTGGAGCGGGAGGGCGAGTTGCAGAGCCAGTTGTTTCTCAGCGCCGACCACGCCGAGGGCAAGGCGGCCTTTCTCGCCAAGCGTCCCCCCGTATTCAGAGGAAACTGAGATGACCGACTACGACAGTCTCGACGACAACGCCTTTCGCCTGATGGTCCGTGAGTGGATCGCCGCCAACTATCCGCAGCGCATCCGCAATCCGCCCCGTCGCCTGGGGCGCGAGGAAACCCGCGAGTGGTACCTGCTGTTGTCGCGCCAGGGCTGGCTGTGTCCCGGCTGGCCCAGGGAGTACGGCGGCATGGGGCTGAGCGCCGGCAAGCAACTGATCATGATGGAGGAAATGGAGGAGTACGGCTGCGCGCGCCTGCCCGACAGCGGCGTGACCATGCTCGGCCCATTGTTGATCCGCTATGGCGACGAGGCGCAACGGGCGCGCTTCCTGCCGCGCATTCTCAGCGGCGAAGACATCTGGTGCCAGGGCTACAGCGAGCCCAACGCCGGCTCCGACCTGGCCAGCCTGCGCACCGAGGCGCGCCTGGAAAACGGCGAGTGGGTGATCAACGGACAGAAGACCTGGACCACCATGGGCTCGGAGGCCAACTGGATCTTCCTGCTGGTCCGCACCGAGCGCAGCGCCAAGGCGCAGCACGGCATCAGCTTCCTGCTGGTGCCGATGGACAGCCCGGGCATCGAGGTGCGGCCGATCCTCAACCTGGAGCTGCACGGCGAGTTCTGCGAAGTGTTTTTCAACGACGTGCGGGTGCCCTACGACAGCCTGGTCGGCGGAATCAACCAGGGTTGGAGCATGGCCAAGGCGCTGCTCGGTTTCGAGCGGATCTTCCTCGGTTCGCCCAAGCAGTCCACCTTCGCTCTCCAGCGCCTGGAGCGCCTGGCCCGGCACCTGGGACTGTGGCACGACCCTCTGTTCGTGCGCCGCTTCGCCGCGCTGAGCATGGACCTGGACAGCCACAAGGCGCTCTACGAGCGTTTCGCCGAACGCCTGCGGCGTGGGGAGAGCCTCGGCCCGGAGGTATCCATGCTGAAGATCTTCCAGTCCGAACTGTTCCAGCGCATCAGCGAGCTGGGCCTGGAGGTCGCCGGGGAGGATTCGGCCCTGCTGCAGCCCTTCGCCGAAGACCCCGAGTTGCATCCGGCGGGGATCTTCATCCAGTCGCGGCCGACCACCATCTACGGCGGCAGCAACGAAATCCAGCGCAACATCCTGGCCAAGAGCGTCCTCGGCCTGTCGGGCTGAGCGCAACCGAACGACATCCACGGGACGAAGAGGATTACCCATGAGCAGCAGACTCAATGAAGGCAAGGTCGCGATCGTTACCGGCGCGGGCGGCGGCATCGGCCGCGAGATCGCCCTGGCCCTGGCCGATTCCGGGGCACGGGTGGTGATCAACGATATCGGCGTATCGCTACAGGGCGAGGGCGGGTCGGCCTCGCCGGCCGAAGAGACCCTTGGCCTGATCCGCCAGCGAGGCGGCGAAGGTCTGATCAACACCGACAGCGTCGCCGACTGGGACAGCGCGCGGCGTATCGTCGAATGCGCCATGGACGGTTTCGGGCGTCTGGATATCGTGGTGAACAACGCTGGCATCCTGCGCGATGCGATCTTCCACAAGATGAGCGCCGACGACTGGCTGTCGGTGATCAATGTCCATCTCAACGGCAGCTTCTTCGTCAGCCGGGCCGCCGCCGAACGCTTCCGTACCCAGCAGGCCGGCGCCTTCGTACACATGACCAGCACTTCCGGGCTGATCGGCAACTTCGGCCAGGCCAATTATTCCGCGGCCAAGCTGGGCATCGTCGCCTTGAGCAAATCCATCGCCCTCGACATGCAGCGCTACAACGTGCGTTCGAATTGCATCGCGCCGTTCGCCTGGAGCCGGATGACCGACTCGATCCCGGCCGCAACCCCGGAGCAGAAGGCCCGCGTCGACAAGCTGCAGCGCATGACCCCCGAGAAGAACGCGCCGCTGGCCGTCTACCTGGCGTCCGACGCCGCCCGCGAGGTCACCGGCCAGGTGTTCGCCGCGCGTCACCACGAACTCTTCCTGATGAGCCAGAGCCGGCCGCTGCGCAGTGTGCATAGCGAGCACGGCTGGACCCCGGAGAGCATCGCCGAGCACGGCATGCCGGCGTTGCGCGGCAGCTTCATGGACCTGGCGCGCAGCCCGGACGTGTTCTCCTGGGACCCGATCTGACCGAGGAGGCAATCCATGGGCGTGTTCAGGACCCGTTTCACCGAGACCTTCGGCGTCGAACACCCGATCATGCAGGGCGGCATGCAGTGGGTCGGCCGTGCCGAGATGGCTGCGGCGGTGGCCAACGCCGGTGGCCTGGCGACGCTGTCGGCGTTGACCCAGCCGAGCCCGGAGGCACTGGCTGCGGAGATTGCCCGCTGCCGCGAGCTGACCGATCGGCCGTTCGGGGTCAACCTGACCTTGCTGCCGACGCAGAAGCCGGTGCCCTATGCCGAATATCGCGCAGCCATCATCGAGACGGGAATCCCCGTCGTCGAAACCGCCGGCAACGACCCCGGCGAGCACATCGCCGAATTCCGTCGACACGGCGTCAAGGTGATCCACAAGTGCACCGCCGTGCGCCATGCGCTCAAGGCCGAGCGACTGGGCGTGGACGCCGTCTCCATCGACGGCTTCGAGTGTGCCGGCCACCCGGGCGAGGACGACATCCCCGGCCTGGTGTTGCTGCCGGCCGCGGCCAACCGGCTACGCGTGCCGATCATCGCCTCCGGCGGTTTCGCCGATGGACGTGGCCTGGTCGCGGCGCTGGCGCTGGGCGCCGACGCGATCAACATGGGCACGCGCTTCCTGGCCACTCGCGAATGTCCGATACACCCTGCGGTGAAGGCGGCGATCCGTGCGGCCGACGAGCGTTCCACCGACCTGATCATGCGTTCCCTGCGCAATACCGCGCGGGTGGCGCGCAACGCGATCAGCCAGGAAGTACTGGCGATCGAGGCACGCGGCGGCGCCGGCTACGCCGATATCGCCGCGCTGGTCAGCGGCCAGCGCGGTCGCCAGGTGTACCGGCAGGGCGATACCGACCTGGGGATCTGGTCGGCCGGCATGGTCCAGGGCCTGATCGACGACGAACCGGCCTGCGCCGAGTTGCTCAGGGACATCGTCGAGCAGGCGCGCCAACTGGTGCGTCAACGCCTGGAGGGCATGCTCGCCGGGGTCTGATCCGCTCCGCCACGGCGGTCGCGGCAGGGAGTGCTCGCGGCGCCGTGTCTATCCACTGACGACGAAGAGACAACAACAATGAAAATTCTTCCCGTTCCGATGCTGGCCGCGGGGCTGGCGTTGCTGCCGTCGTTCGCCCAGGCGGAGTTTTTCGCCGACGGCAAGGCCGGCCTCGAACTGCGCAATTTCTATTTCAATCGCGACTATCGCCAGCCCGGCGCCAGCCAGTCCTATTCGGAGGAGTGGGCGCAGGGTTTCCTGTTGCGCTACGAGTCCGGCTACACCGAGGGGCTCTTCGGCCTGGGCGTCGATGCGCTGGGCCTGCTGGGCGTCAGGCTGGACTCCTCGCCAGAGCGATCCGGTAGTGGTCTGTTGCCGTATTCGACGAGCGACCGGCGCGCCGCCCACGACTATTCCAGCCTGGGCCTGACCGCCAAGCTACGGGTCTCGCACAGTACGCTGAAGATCGGCAGCCTGATGCCCAGGCTGCCGGTGGTGCAGTTCAACGACACGCGCCTGCACCCGCAAACCTTCCAGGGTGGACTGCTGGAAGTGAACGAGATCGACGGGCTGGCGCTGCAGTTTGGCCAGTTGCGCCAGGTCAAGCAGCGCGACTCGACCAACGCCGAAGACCTCGGCATCACCCGCGGCAACAAGCGCAACGTACTGGCGGGCCGGCACCCCGGCAGCGACCGCTTCGACTTCGCCGGCGGTACCTACCGCTGGAGCGAGCGCCTGAGCAGCAGCTACCACTACGCCAACCTGGAGGATTTCTACCGCCAGCATTATCTCGGCGTGCAGCACCTCTTGCCGCTCACCGATGACCAGTCGCTGAAGTCCGACATCCGCTGGGCGCGTTCCACCGACGAGGGCGGCAGCCGCGTCGACAATCGCGCGCTGAATGCGCTGTTCACCTATCGCCTGGGTGGCCACGCCTTCGGCCTCGGCTACCAGCGCATGTCCGGCGACAGCGGCTTCGCCTACCTGGCCGGGACCGATCCGTATCTGGTCAACTTCGTGCAGATCGGCGATTTCGCCAACAAGGACGAGCGCTCCTGGCAGTTGCGCTACGACTACGACTTCGCCGCCATCGGCCTGCCCGGCCTGACATTCATGAGCCGCTACCTGCGTGGCGAACACATCGACCTTCTGGACGGCGGTGGGCGCGGCAAGGAATGGGAGCGGGACACCGATATCGCCTACCTGGTGCAATCGGGGCCGCTGAAGAACCTGGGGATCAAGTTGCGCAACGGCACCTTCCGCAGCGATTTCGGCAACGACATCGACGAGACCCGGCTGATCGTCAGCTACGCGTTGCCGCTGTGGTGAAGTGGACTTGAGTTTCCCGATGTTTCCGCGCCATTGACCCTGTAGTGGCTACAGCCTTTTCACTGGAAGCCGTCAGATCCAGACGAGAGGGTTGTGCCATGGGGTTCTTCGAACGGTTGTTGATGGGTGGGCGTCATCATGGACAGGGCGGTGGTCATCACGGCGGCGGTCATCACCGCGGTCAGGGCGGCTATCCGCCGGCGCCAGTCGCGGCGGGAATGGCCTGTCCCGCCTGCCGCACCGCGAATGCGGCGACGGCACGATTCTGCCAGGGCTGCGGCGGCGCCCTGGCGCCGCTGCGCTGTATCGCCTGCAACGCCGATCTCGCGGCGGGCGCGAAGTTCTGCGGCGCCTGCGGTGCGCCGCAGCAGTAGCCTTAGTCGACGGCGAGGATTTCCACCGCAAGGAGGGAGTCCTTCGCCCCGGTCTCGTCGCCCGGGTGCCTGCCGATCAGGCTCTGGCCCAGTGGCGAGCGAGGCGTGATGACCAACACCTCGCGACCTTCGCAATCGATCTTCAGCCCGGCCGCCTCAGGGCCGAGGAACACTGTTCGCCGGCTGCCGTCGGCGTTCAGCAGGGTGACCAGCGCGGTGAGCTGGATGCCCTGTTCCTCGTCGAAATCGCGCAGCACCAGGTTGCGGTACAGGCCCAGCGCCTGGCGGATCTCCTCGACCCGGCGCGACTGCCCGGCGGCCAGGTAGGCCGCTTCCAGGCCGAGGGTGTCGTACTTGTTCTCGGCGACGTTCTCTTCGTGGGTTGCCGTCTCATGGGCGGTCTGCGCGGCGCGGACGGCGATTTCCAGGTCCGCGGCGAGCTTTTCCGTGATCAGGCGCAACAGCTGTTTCTTGTCCATATCGGGTAGGCGGGGGCTGGCCGGCGAAGGCGTGCATGGTACGGGAAAGACGGCGGATCGCGACAGCTCGGAGCCAGTATGAAAACTCGGAATGACGTGGCGAATAAAGGTCGTTTGTCGCTACCGGGCAAACCGACTAAAACGAGCGGAAACGAACAGCCAGGAGAACCTCACATGATCGACGGATTGCTGCGCAGTCTCGGCCTCGACCCCAATGCTTTTCGCGATGGCGAGCTTGCCGTGCATACCCCCATCGACGGCAGTCGCCTGGCTGCGGTGCGACTGGAGGGGCGCGCCGCCGTTGCCGTCAAGGTCGAGCGCGCCGAACAGGCGTTCCGTGCCTGGCGCCAGGTGCCGGCGCCGCGCCGTGGTGAACTGGTGCGGCTGTTCGGCGAGGAATTGCGTCGGCACAAGGCCGAACTCGGCGAACTGGTGTCCTGGGAGGCGGGCAAGATCACCCAGGAAGGCCTCGGCGAAGTCCAGGAAATGATCGATATCTGCGACTTCGCGGTGGGCCTCTCGCGCCAGTTGTACGGTCTTACCATCGCATCCGAGCGTCCCGGCCACCACATGCGCGAGACCTGGCACCCGCTGGGCGTGGTAGGCGTGATCAGCGCGTTCAACTTCCCAGTCGCGGTGTGGTCGTGGAATACCGCGCTGGCGCTGGTCTGCGGTAATTCCGTGGTCTGGAAGCCTTCGGAGAAGACCCCCCTCACCGCACTGGCCTGCCAGGCACTGTTCGAGCGTGCCGCGCGGGCCTTCGGCGGCGATGCGCCTGCGCACCTGAGCCAATTGCTGATCGGCGACCGCGAGGCCGGCGAAGCGCTGGTGGACGACCGTCGCGTCGCCCTGGTCAGCGCCACCGGCAGCACTCGCATGGGGCGCGAAGTGGCGCCGCGGGTGGCGGCGCGTTTCGCTCGCTGCATCCTCGAACTGGGCGGCAACAACGCGATGATCCTGGCGCCAAGCGCCGACCTCGACCTGGCGGTGCGCGGCATCCTGTTCGGCGCAGTGGGCACCGCCGGGCAGCGCTGCACCACCTTGCGCCGGTTGATTGCCCATGAGTCGGTGAAGGACGAGATAGTCGAGCGCCTCAAGGCAGCCTATTCCAGGGTCCGTATCGGTCATCCGCTGGAGGGCAACCTGGTCGGGCCGCTGATCGACGAACGCAGCTACCTGGCCATGCAGGACGCCCTGGCGCGAGCCCGCGAGCAGGGGGGGCGGGTGTTCGGCGGCGAGCGGCAATTGCAGGAGCGCTATCCGGATGCCTACTACGTGTCGCCGGCCATCGTCGAGATGCCGGGACAGACCGAAGTGGTGCGCACGGAGACCTTCGCACCGATCCTGTACGTAGTCGGCTACCGCGATTTCGACGAGGCCCTGCGCCTAAACAACGAGGTTCCCCAGGGACTGTCGTCGTGCATCTTCACCACCGACCTGCGCGAGGCGGAACTGTTCCAGGGCGCGGCGGGCAGTGACTGTGGGATCGCCAACGTCAACATCGGCACCAGCGGGGCGGAAATCGGCGGGGCGTTCGGCGGCGAGAAAGAGACCGGCGGCGGTCGCGAGTCCGGCTCGGACGCCTGGAAGGCCTACATGCGACGGCAGACCAACACCGTCAACTATTCCCGCGAGCTGCCGCTGGCACAGGGCATCACCTTCGATTGAACGGGGCGCGGCGGGCTCCCGCCGCATGGCAATGAGGCTGGCAGCGGAGTCGCGCATGGGCGGTTTGCAGCAACGGTGTCTGTGGGAAGTGGTTACGCCTCGCCTGTCCGGAGCGGCGAGCCTGAACGGCGAGCAGCGCGCCGACGTATGTGTGATCGGCGCCGGTTTCACCGGGCTTTCGGCGGCGCTCCACCTGCTGGAGGCTGGCCGTTCGGTGTGCGTGCTGGAAGCGTACGAGGTCGGCCACGGCGGGTCGGGACGTAATGTCGGATTGATCAACGCCGGCACCTGGATTCCCCCGGACGAGGTGGTCGCCACCCTCGGCGCCGAGCAGGGAGAAAAGCTCAACGCCGTGCTGGGGCGGGCGCCGGCGCTGGTGATGGAGACCATCGAACGCCTCGGCATCGATTGCCAGTTGCGCCGCGAGGGCACCCTGCACATGTCGCACAACGCCAGCGGCGTGGCCGATCTGCAACGCCGTCACGCGCAGTGGACGCGCCGCGGCGCTCCGCTGGAGTTGCTGACCGGCGCGGCTTGCCACGAGGCCTGCGGCACCCGGCGAATCAGCGCGGCGTTGCTCGACCGACGCGCCGGCACTCTCAATCCCATGGCCTATTCGCGTGGACTGGCTACCGCCGTCGTACAGCGGGGCGGCCAACTGTACCAGCGCTCGCCGGTGCTCGCCCTGGAGCGGCAGGGCGCGCTGTGGGCGGTGCGCAGCGCCGCGGGGGCGGTACTGGCGGAACAGGTGGTGATCGCCTCCAACGCCTATACCGAGGGCGAGTGGACCAACCTGAGGCGGCACTTCTTTCCCGGCTACTACTACCAGGTGGCTTCGCCGCCGCTGCACGGCGCCGCGGCCGAGCGCATCCTGCCTCACGGCCAGGGTTCCTGGGATACCAGGACGGTGCTCAGCAGCATTCGTCGCGATGCCCAGGGTCGCCTGTTGCTGGGAAGCCTCGGCAATGGCGCGAACAAGCCCGCCTGGTTCCTGCGGCAATGGGCCGATCGAATCCAGAGCCATTACTTTCCCGACCTGGGCCAGGTCAACTGGGAGTACAGCTGGACGGGTTGCATCGCCTTCACCCCCGATCATCTGATGCGCCTGTTCGAGCCTGCGGAAGGCTTGCTGGCGGTGACCGGCTACAACGGACGCGGCGTGACCACCGGTACGGTAGTGGGCAAGGCGTTCGCCGACTACTTGCTGAGCGGCGAGCGAGCGACATTGCCGTTGCCGTTCAGTGACATGAAGCCCGTCCCCGCGGCCAGGCTGCGCAGTTGCGCCTACGAGATGGGTTTTTCTCTCTATCACGCCGGTCAATGCTTGCGCGTGATTCTCTAGGCTCGACCGAATCAAGGTGTGTTTTCAGCAAAATAATGATAGTTTGTTGTAAACACACATGAGGAGGTCGTCATGAGCGCTCTCATCAAGGAACGTCCCAGCGCCGATGCCGTCCTGGCCAAGGCCGTCCTGGCCGCGCGCGAGCAATTGGGGCTGACGCAGCTCGAACTGGCCGGCATCGTCGGCGTCGATCGCAGCGCCATCAGCCGCTGGAAGACCCAGGGCCTGCGGGTGGACAGCAAGACCGGCGAGCTGGCTCTGCTGCTGGTGCGAGTCTATCGCGCACTGTATGCCCTGTTCGGCGGGCAGCAGGAGGACATGCGCCACTTCCTGCGCACTCCCAACCATCACCTGGCGGGCGAGCCGCTGGCACTGATGGGACAGGTGCAGGGCCTGGTTCATGTGCTGGAATACCTCGATGCGATCCGCGGCAAGGTCTGATACCCGGCGCGCCTGTACGGGGGCCTACGCCTGTCACGGAAAAGGCTGGCAGCCAGAGGCGACAAGCCTGGCTGAATGGAGACTGCGGTGCCGCTACGCTGGCATCCGACACCACAGGAAGCGAGGGGCGGAAGGTGAGCGAGATCTGGCGACAGTGCAAGGGTGAGCGGCATATCCGACCGCTCCAGGGGCGCCTGGTGCGGTTGGTGGAGAGCCAGGAGCAGGTGGCGACCCTGCAATTGGTCGACACCCTGGAAGAACAGGCGTTGCTCGAGGAACTGCTCGAGTCGAGCAAGCCGCCGGTGCCGGCGGATGCCGAGCCATTGCATTACCTGTTGAAGACCCCGTTCCGTTATCCGCCCTTGCGCTGGGGGTCGCGGTTTGGCCGTCGCCACGAGCCAAGCCTGTTCTACGCCGCGTTGAAGCTGGAAACGGCCATGGCCGAAAGCGCGTATTACCGTTGCGTCCTGTGGAGTGGCATGGCGGTGCCGCCACCGAGCGGGAGGATTCTGTCCGAGCACGCTTCGTTCGAGGCGGGCTGGAAGGTGGAGCGGGGAATCCGTCTGCAGGCGCCGCCTTTCTCCGATCACGAGGCTGCGCTGACCGACATCGCCGACTACCGCGCTCCCCAGGAACTGGGAACTGCCATGCGCAGCGCCGGGGTGCAGGCATTCGAATACCGTTCGGCGCGTTGCCCGGAGCGCGGCTGCAATGTCGCCCTGTTCACGCCCGCGGCCTTCACCGAAAAGCGTCCTCGCAACCTGACGCCCTGGCTGTGCGAAACCACGGCCGGTTACGTGGCCTTCAAGCCGGCGCATGTGCCGGGGTCGCCGAAAATCTTCTCCTGGGAGCTGTTCCTGGTGGACGGAAAGTTGCCGCATCCGGCGTGAGTGGAGGGGGGCACGGTTGCCAGCGATCCGGGGGCGCCATCTGAAGGCCGCCACCTGCCTGTTGGGCAGGGCTGGCCTGCATGCGCCGAGGGAAAGAGCGGCTGAGGATTTCGAACGGCATTGCCCTGCAATGGGGCGGCAAGAGGCTTCGGCGAAAATTTGTGCACAAATGGAAAGCAGCTTGTCAAGGGTTGAGAGCGTTAGGCTCTAAACGCTTGATTTTTCATGTTTGAAACGTAACTTATTGAAAAATAACGATAAAAATAGTTGGTGAAAAAATCGTCAATCTGTCCCATAGCCCCACTCCATCGGGGGTTCGGCAGTTTTTTAGGGGCTTTTCCACTGGGTTATCCACAGGATCTGTGGATTTCCCAAGCGCTTGCTCGACAGCACATCGCACGCTCCAAGGCAAGCCCTGTAGCCGCGACAAAAATGCCGTGGAAGCAGAAATGTCCCGGCGGCGAAGGGCTCAGGGCGATGGCTTCCGTTACGGAAGTATCTGAGATGTCCTGCGCATGGGGTACGCACAGCTCGGAAGCGGAGTGCTCGTTCGGCGCGGCGCTATTCGCTCGACGGTCTTTTCCCAAGAACCTAGAATCCGCTGCACGCGCGCCTGCCAGGCGGGTGTTGCGTCGTTTTCCGCTGGAGTGCCCCATGCCCGTCGATCTACCGAACCTGTTGCTTGGCCTGCTGGCTGCCGCGATTCCCCTGGCCGGCCTGGCATGGCAGCTACAGAGAAGGGCCAGCCTGGCGGAGCGCGAGATAGCCTTGCTCGGCGAGCGACTGGCGACCGCGCAACTGGCCCAGGACGGGCTGAATGCGCAGTTGGAGACGAGTAGGGAGGCTTACCAGCAACTCGGCGAGCGCCATGCCAGGCTCTCCGGCGAGGTCGCCGCGCTGCGTCGGGAAGCCGAGTTGATGGGGGAGGAGCGGCAACGGGCGTCCCAGGCGGAGGCACGTTGGGCCAGCGAGCGCCAGGGCCGGGAAGAGGAAGTGCGTCGCCTGGCTTCCGAACGGGCTGCGCTGGCTGCGGAACTTCGCGAGCAGCAGGAAAGCCACCAGCAGCGCCTGACCGACCTGCAGTCGGCCCGCGACGAGTTGCGGGCACAGTTCGCCGAACTGGCGGGAAAGATCTTCGACGAGCGCGAACAGCGTTTCGCCGAGACCAGCCAGCAGCGCCTGGGGCAGATGCTCGATCCACTGAAGGAGCGCATCCAGGCGTTCGAGAAGCGGGTGGAGGAAAGCTACCAGCAGGAAGCGCGCGAGCGTTTCTCCCTGAGCAAGGAACTGGAGCGTCTGCAGCAGCTCAACCTGCGCCTGGGCGAGGAAGCGACCAACCTGACCCGCGCGCTCAAGGGCCAGAAGACCCAGGGCAACTGGGGCGAACTGGTGCTGGAGCGGGTGCTCGAGCATGCAGGCCTGGAAAAAGGTCGGGAATACGAGACCCAGGTCAGCCTGAAGGGTGCCGAGGGCGAACGCTTCCAGCCGGACGTGCTGATCCGCCTGCCCGGCGACAAGCAGGTGGTGGTGGATGCCAAGGTCAGTCTCACGGCCTACCAGCAGTACATCGCCGCTGACGACGATCTGCTGCGCCAGCAGGCGCTGAAGCAGCACGTAACGTCGTTGCGCAACCATGTGAAAGGCCTCTCCGGCAAGGACTATCGACGCCTGGAAGGATTGCACAGCCTCGACTTCGTCCTGCTGTTCATGCCGATCGAGGCGGCTTTTTCGACGGCCCTGCAGGCCGAGCCGAACCTGTTCCAGGACGCCTTCGCGCAGAATATCGTGATCGTCAGCCCGACCACCCTGCTGGCCACCCTGCGGGTAATCGACAGCCTCTGGCGCCAGGAGCGGCAGAACCAGAATGCGCGGGAAATCGCCGAACGTGCCGGTTCGCTGTATGACAAGTTCGTGCTCTTCGTCCAGGACCTCGATGAGGTCGGTTCGCGCCTGCAGCAACTGGACAAGGCCTATGCCGCGGCGCGCAACAAGCTCACCGAGGGACGTGGCAACCTGATCAGTCGCAGCGAGCAACTCAAGCTGCTCGGTGCCCGCGCCAGCAAGAGCCTGCCGACGGACTGGCTGGACCGGGCGCTGGTGGCGCCCGTGGAAGAGGCCGGAGAGGAGTGAGATCAGTTCGATCCCGTGCCCGGGCTTTCGAGAAAACGGAGGCTTTCCGGGAGGGGGATAAAAGAAGGGCGTCCGGAAGGACGCCCTGAAGATGATCATGGAGTAAGTCGGCTGTTCAGAGCCACGGCGCGGAGGAAAGTTCCGCGCCGTCCGTTCAGCGAGCGGGAGTGAGCGTCAGCCGCTTGTTGCCGTAAACGCGATCGAGGTTCTGTGGCTGGAACGGGAAGCTGACGTAGCGCCCCTTGAGCCAGGCGTCGATACCGTCGGCGTAGTGCGGGCTGGCCGGATTGCCGGATTGGCCGCTGCTGTTCACGCCGATCATCGGTTCGCTCTGGCCGAAGTCGACGATTAGCCGCATCGCCGGGATCAGCCAAGTGTCGAAGTCCTGGCCCCAGCCGTAGGCCGATACGTCCAGCGTGGTGTGGTCGCCGCCGGCCGGATAGGGCCCGCGATCGAGATAGCCCTTGATCGCGCCGAGTCCGGCGCGCTCGCCGGCGCCCAGGTAGGGGGCCATTTTCGAGCTGTCGCTCCGCCATTCGTAGGTGTGCAGCTTGCCCCATTGCCAGGCCTTGCGCTCGCTCCCCAGTCGCTGTTCGCAGAACTCCACGGCGGCGGCGAGGCTGCGCGCGAGGATTGCCGGCTTGTCCTCCTTCTGCGGAGTGCGGGTATCGTCCCAGAACGGACTGTCGTCGCGCCCGAGCAGGTGGTCGGCTTGCGCCGAGTAGGAGAGGTTGGCGGTCTCGACGAAGGCTTTCCAGGCAGGGCCGTCCTCCGGTCCTAGCTCGTCGAGGAATATCTGCCTGGCGCTCTCGTGGAGGAAGGCGCCGTACAGCGCGGCGTCGCTGGAGCTGGCTGTCAGCTTGCCGTCGAACGCCATCAGCCGGTCGTAGGCCTCCCGCGCCCGGCTGCGTTGCGCCTCCGGCAAGGCGTCGATGGCCTGGCGCAGCGGCAGCGCCATGCCGGGATTGTCGAACATGGCTTGCAGCTTGGCGACGAACAGCGAGGTCTGGTCGTACTGCATGCGGATCATGCTCTGGGTGTCGTGGCTCTTGCTGGCACCGGCGAGCTGGGCGATGCGCTCGGCGCGCTCCGGGTAGTACCAGGAATTGGACAACTGGGCGCCGTAGCCGGGCTGCACGGTGCGGTGGTTGGCGGTACCCAGCCAGCCCTGCTGCGGGTCCTGGTCGGACGGGTGGAGGATCGGGTCGGCATAGCCATCCCAGTCGTAGCGGCCGTCCCAGCCAGGGGAGGGCAGCAGGCCACGACCTTCCTTGCGGTTCGGATAGCGTCCGGTGACCTGCCAGCCGATGTGCTTTTCGTCGGCGAACACGATGTTCAGCGGCATCGCGCGAATCTCGCGGGTGGCGTCGAAGGCCTGCTCGATGGTCTTGGCCCGCGACAGGTCGAAGAAGCCGTCCAGGGTCTTGTCGGCTTCCTGCTGGATGCTCCGGTAGGCCAGTCCGTAGCCGCTCTTCAGCGGCAGCGGCTGGAGGATGTTCTTGCGCTCGCCCAGGGCGCTGTTGAGCAGCGGGCCATGGCGGGTTTCGTGGATGACCTCGCGGATCGGCCGCTGGCCCTTGATGAAGAAGGTTTCCTGGCGTTCGCGGGTTGGCTGCCACTTGCCGTCGGCCAGGTAATAGAGCCGGTTGCCCTGGCGTCGCAACTGTTCCAGGTAGAGATCCTGATTGTCGCCCAGGACCATGGTCATGCCCCAGGCCAGCTTGCCGTTGAAGCCCGCCACCACGCCCGGCAGACCGGCAATGGAAACGCCCGCGGCCTGGTACTTGGGCGAGCGGATCTGCACGTAGTTCCACACCGACGGCATGCTCAGCGGCAGGTGGGTGTCGTTGGCCATCAGGCTCTTGCCGCTGCGGCTGCGTTGCGGCGCGATAGCCCAGTTGTTCGAGGCGGCGACCCCGAGCATGCTCAGCGCTGCGACCTGCCGCGCCGCGCCCTCGACGCCCGCGAGGCCGGGAACCTGCCCGTCCAGGCGCAGGCCCTTGAGCTTTTCCGCCTCGTCGAACGGCAGGTTTTCGTCGGGATAGGTCGGCGTCAGCCAGGCCAGCTTGTCGCTGCCGACCTTCTGCGCGAGCGTCAGCGAGGCGATTTCTTCCTGCAGGTTCACCGCCAGGCCGAAGTTGAGCAGGGCGAAGACCAGCGCCGAGTCCTCGGGCTTCCAGTATTCCGGACGGTAGCCGGACTGGGCCAGGTCCATCGGCAGCTTGTCGCGATAGCGATACAGGTAGGCGTTGACCCCGCGCGCGTAAACCTCGAAGAAGCGTTGCAGGCGCGGCGAGGCGTTCCTGTACTGGATCTCCGCAGCCTGGCGCAGGTTCACGGTACGCATGAAACGGTCGATCTCCAGCGCGCCGGGGCCGACCATCTCGGCCAGCCGTCCCTGGGCCAGCAGGCGCAGGCTGACCATCTGGCTCAGGCGGTCGGAGGCGTGTACGTAGCCCAGGGCGAACAGCGCGTCATGGAAGGTGCCGGTTTCGATCAGTGGCATGCCCAGCGCGTTGCGCCGGATCGATACGTTTTGCGCCAGGCCCTTGATCGGTTGTACGCCGGAGGTCGGCGGCAGGCTGTCGGCGTAGCGATCGTCGAGCCAGGACTGGCAACCGGCCAGGCCCAGGAGGGTGCCGAAGGCCGCGGCGGCGCCGCAACGGGGAAGAAAACGCATGAAGGCTGGCGAGGCCATGGGGTGGGGGCTCCTGCGGGAGTGGTCGCGTCGAGAGGCGCTACGTTAGTGAGGAGCGCAGGGCTGCGCAAGCTCCGCCTGCGGTCGTCCGCGAGGACGTCCGCAGGCCGGCTCGGGACTCGCTACTTCGGCGGATTGATGCGCTCCACCAAAGCATAGGCGCGTTGCGTCGCCGGACGCTGGCGAATGCTCTCGAACCAGCGCTGCAGGTGCGGGAAGTCGGCGAGATCCTGCTCCTGCCACTGGTGCGGGACGATCCACGGATAGATGGCCATGTCGGCGATGCTGTAGTCGTCGCCGGCGACGAAGGCGCGGTCCGCCAGGCGCTGGTCGAGAACGCCGTACAGGCGCGCGGTTTCCTTGACGTACCGGTCGATGGCGTAGGGAATCTTCTCCGGGGCGAAGCGGTTGAAATGGTGGTTCTGCCCGGCCATCGGCCCCAGCCCGCCCATCTGCCAGAACAGCCACTGCAGGGTTTCCTGGCGCGCGCGCAGGTCCTTGGCGAGGAAGCGTCCGGTCTTTTCCGCGAGATAGAGCAGGATGGCGCCGGACTCGAACAGCGACAGGGGAGCGCCGCCGTCGGCCGGTTGGCGATCGACGATGGCGGGAATCTTGTTGTTCGGCGACACCTTCAGGAAATCCGCCTGGAACTGGTCGCCCTGGCTGATGTTGATCGGATGGATGGCGTAGGGCAGGCCGGTTTCTTCCAGGAAAAGAGTAATCTTGTGGCCGTTCGGGGTGGTCCAGTAGTACAGGTCGATCATCGGTGCGTCTCCGGCTCGTTGATGGGCTACGAACGGAAGACTCTACGCCAGGAACGTAGGTTCGATGCAAACCGCTGTCGCGCATGACGCCCCGGCGGGGCTGGTGGCGCGCCAACGAAAAGGCCCGCTGCTCAGCGGGCCTTCGGATGCCGGCGCGTGCGAAGGGTCAGGCGCCGTGGCACTTCTTGAATTTCTTCTCGCTGCCGCAGGGGCAGGGATCGTTGCGGCCTACGGCCTTGAGCGGATTGCGCACCGGCTCGTGGCTGTGGTTGCAGTGCGGACCATGGACATGACCATGGCCATGATCGTGATGATGATCGTGGTCGTGGTTGCAGTTCGGGCCGTGTACGTGGGGTTCCTGACTCATGGTGGACCTATTCTGGGATGAAATCGCCGGGAATTATCTCGCCATTTCGTCTCAGGTGCACGCTGCGGCCGAACATCAGTCCGGTCTTCACTTCGCCCTGCAGGCGGTAGCGGATCGGCTCCTCGGGACGCTCGAGGAGCTTGACGATGTATTTCATGTGGCGCCAGAGATTGGTTCGCACCGGCACGTCGAATACCTCGTGGCCGTGGGCGGGAACCGTGAACCACTGCCCGGACTCGCCTTCTGCGAGCTGGATGTCGTTCAGTTGCACGGCGTACTGCAGGCCGCGTACCGGCAGGCTGAAATCGTTGGGGTTGTCGATACGGAAGCGCATCACGAACTCCTGTTCCAGCAAGCGTGCCTTGACCACTTCCACCTTCAGCAGCTTGACGTCGGGGTCTTCGAAGCTGCCGGTCATCCAGCTGCAGCCCGAGAGATTGGAGAGAACTCCCCACGCCATTATTAGGCTGATAATTCTTATCATTTGCGCCTGGTAATTCATGCTATTCCCCCCGAGACGCCCCAGTTTAACAAGCAGTGATTGTGCTGCAACTTATTGTTGTATAGAGGAAAGATGTTTCAGGTACAGGCCTGTGTCCATATGTTTCCCGTAGCGCAGTCGGGGGAGCATGGAGAAGCGCGTACGCCCGTGCAAGTCTTCCCGTCGGCTGGCGTGACCGGCTCGGCTAACCTGAACGGACCCGCCGGCCAATCTGCCGGACCCAGTCACTCCACGCGTGGCTGTCGATGGGTACAATCGTTCGACGAAACGCCAGGGCCGCCATGCCGAGCGGCCCTTCACTCGGAGAGATGCCAATGAGCCGCTTTGAAATCGCCTTTTCCGGCCAGTTGGTCGCCGGCGCCCGGCCCGAGGTGGTCAAGGCCAACCTGGCCAAGCTGTTCCAGGCCGACGCGCAGCGTATCGAACTGCTGTTCTCCGGCCGCCGGGTGGTGATCAAGAACAACCTCGATGCCGCCTCCGCGGAAAAATACCGCAGCGTGCTGGAGCGAGCGGGAGCGATCGCCGTGGTCGCCGAGATGGAGATCGAGGAGGTGGTCATGGCGCCGCCGCCTGCGCAGCAGGCCGCCGTGGAAGCCCCACAGGCCCGCGTCGCTGCGCGGGACAGCGCGCCCTCCGGACGTTTGCAGGTAGCGCCGCGGGACGGCTACATGGCGGCGTTCGCCGAGGTCGATGCGCCGGATTTCGGCCTGGCTCCGGTAGGCGCCGACCTACAGGACGCCAAGGCCGAAGCCGAGGCGCCGAAGCTCGACCTGAGCCGCTTCAGCGTCGCCCCGGTCGGTAGCGACATGGGCCAGGCACGCCCCGAGCCAGCGGCTCCGGCTCCGGACACCAGCCACCTGCGCCTGCAGGACTGAGGCGGGCAGCGGCCTGCGACAAGCGTGGGCGTGGGGCGGATAACCGCGTCGCGGGCCGTGGCATCGGGGCAGGCGAGGGGTTGGAGGAACGCGTCGACCAGGGGCAGGCGCTTGCTTCAGTGGTCGAAATCGTCCTGGTAGACGAACTTGGGCATTTCCCAGTGGAAGCGGATGGCCAGCAGGCGGAACAGGAAGCCGCTGAACAGGGTGATCAGCATCGCCTGTTCGGAGGGCAGTTCCAGCTCCACGCAGATCAGGTAGCACCAGGCGCTGGCGAAGGACACGCTGGCATAGAGTTCGCGGCGGAAGATCAAGGGTACGTCGTTGCACAGGATGTCGCGGAGAATGCCGCCGAACACCCCGGTGATCACCCCGCTGATCGCCGCGATCAGCAGGCTGTGGCCCATTTCCAGGCTGACCTGGCAGCCGATCAGGGTGAAGGCCACCAGGCCGACCGCGTCGAGTACCAGGAACAGCGAGCGCAGGTGGCGCATCAGCGGCGCGATGAACACTGTCACCAGCGCGGCGACTGCGGTCAGCGCCAGGTATTCCGGGTGACGGACCCAGGTCAGCGGGTAATGGCCCAGCAGCATGTCGCGTACCGAGCCGCCGCCCAGGGCGGTGACGCAGGCGATCAGCACCACGCCGAACAGGTCCATGCTGCGCCGGCCGGCCGACAGCGCACCGGTCATGGCTTCGGCGGTGATGGCGATGATGTAGAGCACGGTCAGCAGCATGGGGATGGGGCCCGGATGAAAAGGCTGCGCATTCTACCCGAGCGCTCGTCAACGCCCAAACCGCGCCGCCTGGCGCTGCATCTCAGGCGTGCATGCGCAACCAGAAGCGTTCCTGGCAGGCGTTGACGAAGTGCTTGTGGCGTGGGCTGATTTCCTGCCCGGCGGAATCCAGCACTTCGTAGCCGATCCAGCATTCCTCGCAGGCCCCGCTGCTCGGCAGGAGGTCGCGCTCGCAGTGCTGGCGCAGGCGCACGCCGTTGTCGAAACGGTAGAGCGCTTCGCAGCTGTGGATCTCGACGCCGTCCTCGCAGCGCTGTTGCTCTTCGACCTGTGCATCGCTTATCGAGACTGGCGAGGGCAGGGCATGGATGGCGCGGATATAGCTGGCGAGCGAATGCATCAGGTGATCCACGGACCGCAGCATTTCTTCAGCTTGCCGCCGGCGCCGCAGGGGCAGGGGTCGTTGCGGCCGAGTTTCAGGGCCACGGTCGGATCGAGGAAGTACCAGCGACCGTTGCGCTGGACGAAGCCGGAACATTCGCGATGGGCATGTTCCCCCTCGGCGTCGTGCCAGCGCGCGACGAAGGTGACTCGCGCATGCTCCGGCTGGCCGCCGAGCACCTCGTGGTTTTCCACCTCCAGGCCGAGCCAGGTGCTGCCGTGGCTCCAGGCGCGGATGCCGTCGAGATCGAGGCCGGCCTGTTGCGCCGGCAGCGTGGTGTCGCGCAGGTAGTCCACCAGTCCGAGAGCATAGGCGCTGTAGCGCGAGCGCATCAGGGCTTCCGCGGTGGGCGCGGGATGTCCCTGGTGATAGCGGCCGCAGCAATCGTCGAGCGGGTCGCCGCTGCCGCAGGGGCAGGAGGGTTGGGTCATGGTTACCACCAGTACTTGCCGAAGTTTTCCGGGTTGGCCCAGAACTTGGCGTTCAGCCAATCGGGGACCTGCTTGTATTCGTACAGGTCGTAGGTGTACAGGGTCAGCGTCTGGCCTTCGCGCTGGAAGCGTTCGCTGTTCTGCATGGCGAGGGCGAAGAAGTCGGTTTCCTGCCAGTCGCTGGCCTCGAGGTCGACCAGTACGGCGACCCGGCTGGCGTTCAGGTTGCGCACACCCGCGAGCAACTGCAGACCGGTGCGCTGCGGCAGGTGTTCCAGGCAATCGACGAACAGCGCCAGGTCGAAGCGCTGGCCGGCCAGTTCGGCGGGCAATGCCGCCGCCGGGCTGTGCGCCAGTTGGCACTGGGGATGGTTGTGGATGAAGGCCTCCACCGCCGGCAGCCGGCTGGCGCCGACCAGCAGCAAGCGCTTCGGCGCGTAGCGGGCGAGCAACGCGGCCAGGGCCTGCTGCGGGGTGCGGGGAGAAATCGGTTCGCTCATGGGAAAACACTCTCCTGGGATTCGCCAAGACTAGCCTGAAGCGCCTGCATGGCCTAGTGCTGGCGCTTTTTTCGGCTGGGGTCTTTACTCCCTATTTGTCGGTTACAACCGATCCACGAGGAGAGTTCCAATGAGCATCACGAGGACCGCTTTACCCCTGATTCTGGTCAGCGGCTTGCTGACCGGTTGCGCAGGGTTGCAGAAAAGCGACTGGCCGACCTGTGCGGCGGTCGGTGGTGTTACCGGCGCCGGCCTGGGCGCGATCGAAAGCAGCAGCTGGGCCGGCTGGGGCGCCCTGATCGGCGGTGGCGTCGGTGCCGCCTATTGCTGGGTGCACGGTGCCGGTGAACAGGTCGCGCCGCCGCCTCCGCAGCCGGTCGAGGAAGTCGCGCCGCCGCCTCCTGTCGTCAAGGAAGAAACCATTGTCGTGCGCGACCTGCACTTCGCCTTCGATTCGTCGAAGGTGGACGCCGCCGACAGCGAGAAGCTCAACGGCATCGCCGAACGCCTGAAAGGCGAGGCGGCCAGTACGCGCCTGAGTATCACCGGGCATACCGACAGCGTCGGTTCCGATGCCTACAACCAGAAGCTGTCGGAACGGCGCGCGAATGCCGTGGCGAACTATCTGATCGATGCCGGGGTGCCTTCGAGCATCATCGTCGGCGTGCAGGGACTGGGCGAAAGCCAGCCGGTCGCCGACAACAAGACTCGCGAAGGGCGGGCCGAGAATCGCCGGGTGGAAATCCTCATCAAGCGCGAATGACGCTGGCGGCACGGAGCAGAACGGGGGCGTCGAAGCCCCCGTTTTCGTTCATGGCTGGCGCCGCGGCGGGCTGGCGAGTATGTTCCCCCGCACACGATGTCTTGGGGGGAGTTCCATGAAAGCGTTTCTCGGGCTGGGCAAGCTCGTGACCCTGGTGTTCTGGGGCGCGGTGCTGGTCAATCTGCTGCATCCGTTCGCCTATCCGCTGAACTGGCTGTTGTCGATAGCCGGCGGCCTGATCCTGTTGATCCACCTGATCGAGATTCTCGTCCTCGGAGGACGCCTGAAAGCGCGCGCGCATCCCTGGCTGGATCGTCTCCAGGTCTTGCTGTTCGGGGTCTTCCACATGCTTGCGTTGCCGGCGTTGAGCCCGGCCAGCGAGTTACCGCAGGACAAGGAGGACGATCATGCGTAAGGCCATGCTCGGATTGTTCCTGGTCGTTCCCCTGGCCTGGGCTGGCGCCGTGTTTTCGGCCGAGGCGCCGCCGGCACGCCAGCAGGGTATCGGCGGAACCGTGAAGGTGCAGGCGAACTCGGTGATGCGCCTGCCCAAGCGGGCCCAGGAGCTGCGCCTGCGCAGAGTGGAGATCGGCGAGGATGCCGCCCTGCTGATTCCGCTGGAGGTCAGCGTCCTGCGCATCGAGGAACTGCACATGGCGAAGAACGCCCGGATCGGCGTGGCGCCAGGCGAGGAGCGAATCAGCATCGAAGTCGTCAGCGGCCGCCTGGCCGATGGCAGCATCATTTCCGCGCCCGGCGCGACCGGCACCTTCCGGCAAAGCGCCGGTAACGGCCGCGACCTGACCTTGCGCCTGCAGGCGGTGGAGGTGGAAAGCCTGCTGCTGGACGCCCGCGGTGGCGTCGGCGCGCCGGGTTACGATGGCCTGGACGGGGCTTCCGGCAAGGCCTCCGGCTGCCTCTGGGGCAGCGCGCTGAAAGGTGGCGACGGCCAATCCGGAAGCGACGGCGGTCCGGGCGGGGCGGGCGGTCGGATTCGTCTGGAAGTGCCGGGCGATTTTCCTCTGGAGCGCTTGCAAACCCGTCTGCAAGGCGGCGTCGGCGGCGCTGGAGGCAAGGCCGGCAAACCGGGTGCGGTGGATAACGCCACCGGTTGCTGGATCTACTCGGTGGATGCCGGTCGTGCGGGGCGCAGCGGAGAGGACGGCGCGAACGGCACCAACGGCAGCGACGGCAGCCTGGACGTCGTGCGCTTCTGAGGAGAGGCCGGCAGCACGGCTTCCGGCGCATCGCCGGTTCAGAGGCTCGGGCGTGCCGCTACCAGGGCTATCAGCAACAGGCCGAGGAGCAGGTTGAAGCCGACGGTGCGGCGGATCTTCCCCAGCGCCTGCCCGCCTGCCGGCCAGTCCTGGGCCTGCACCGCGCGGCGCAGTTCCGGCACTTGCAGCGCCTGCACCCGCAGGAACAGTGCCAGCATGGCGACGTAGAGCCCCATCATTACCTGTACGTAGCGCGGCGCGCCGGCGAAACCGTTGAAGCTCAGGTGCAGCATGCCGACGCCGCTGATCGGCAGCAGGATCACCGCAGCCCAGACCCAATGGAAGAAACGGCGGAACACCTCCAGCCACAGGCCCAGGCGGGCTGGGGCCTCCAGCGCGGCGACGGCCGCCGGACGAAGAATCGTCCAGGCGAAGAACATGCCTCCGACCCAGACCAGGGCGGCCAGGACATGCAGGGCGTAGACGAGGGCGTAGGGGGTCATTCGGCGATCTCCGCTGGCGGTTGTGACGAAGCGCGTTATCATAGCCGCCCTGTCGAACCACTGAAAATTTATCCAGCTATGGCGCGCCGGCGGATTCGTCTTCCGCTGCGCGCCGGGCCCAGGAATTCCATGCTCAGCGCCGAACTCAAGTCCCAGATCCAGGGTGCCTACACCCGCTTTCTCGAAGCCAAGGAGCTGAAGCCTCGCTATGGCCAGCGCCTGATGATCGCCGAAGTGGCCAAGGCCCTCGGCGCGATCAAGGAGGACGAGGAGGGGCACCGCGAGGGCGAGCCGGCGGTGGTCGCGGTGGAGGCCGGAACCGGTACCGGCAAGACCGTGGCCTACAGCCTGGCGGCGATCGCCTGCGCCAAGGCCAGTGGCAAGCGCCTGGTGATAGCCACCGCGACCGTCGCCCTGCAGGAGCAGATCGTCCACAAGGATCTTCCCGACCTGCTGCGCAACAGCGGGCTGGCCTTCAGCTTCGCCCTGGCCAAGGGCCGCGGGCGCTACCTGTGCCTGTCCAAGCTCGACGTGCTGCTGCAGGAAGGCCAGGCGCAGAGCGCGACGGCGCAACTGTTCGCCGACGACGGTTTCTACATCGATGTCGACGAGACCAGCAGCAAGCTGTTCAACCAGATGATCGAACGCCTGGCCGGCAACCGCTGGGACGGCGACCGCGACAGCTGGCCGGAGGCGATCGACGACGCGCATTGGGCGCAGCTCACCACCGATCACAGCCAGTGCACCAACCGACATTGCCCGAACTTCCAGCAGTGCGCCTTCTACAAGGCGCGCGAAGGGATGACCAAGGTCGACGTGATCGTCACCAACCACGACCTGGTCCTGGCTGACCTGGCCCTGGGCGGCGGCGCCATCCTGCCCGATCCGCGCGAGACCCTCTACGTGTTCGACGAGGGCCATCACCTGCCGGACAAGGCGATTGGCCATTTCGCCCATTTCACCCGCCTGCGCGCTACCGCCGACTGGCTGGAGCAGATCGCCAAGAACCTCACCAAGCTGCTCGCCCAGCACCCGCTGCCGGGCGACCTCGGCCGCCTGATCGAACAGGTGCCGGAGCTGGCCCGGGAGATCAAGACCCAGCAGCAGTTCATGTTCACCGCCTGCGAAGAGATCGGCGATTTCCGCGCCGGCGAGGACATGGAGGGTCGCGAGCGGCCGCGTCACCGTTTCGTCGGCGGGGTGGTCCCCGAGCATATCCGCGAGATGGGCATCGAGCTGAAGAAAGGCTTCTCCAAGCTGACCGACCTGTTCACCCGCCTCACCGATATCCTCAAGGAGGCGATGGACGGCGAAGGCGCCGGCGGCATCGCCAGCCACCAGGCGGAGGAGTGGTACCCGCTGTTCGGTAGTCTTTTGGCGCGCGCCCAGGGCAACTGGGAACTGTGGACCGCCTTCACCTGCGAGGACCCGCAGGACAGCCCGCCGATGGCGCGCTGGCTGACCCTCGCCGAGAGCGGCAGCTTCTACGACATCGAAGCCAACGCCAGCCCGATCCTCGCCGCCGAGACCCTGCGCCGCAACCTGTGGAACGTCGCCTATGGCGTGCTGGTGACCTCGGCGACCCTGACCGCGTTGGGCACCTTCGACCGCTACCGCATGCGCGCGGGCCTGCCGCGCAACGCGGTCACCGCGGTGGTGCCGAGCCCCTTCCACCATGCCGAGGCCGGGGTATTGCGGGTTCCCGACCTCAAGGCGGATCCGCGCAACGCCGCCGAGCACACCGCGGCGATCATTCGCGAGCTGCCGGAACTGGTGAAGGGCGCGCGCGGCAGCCTGGTGCTGTTCTCCTCGCGCAAGCAGATGCAGGAAGTCTTCGACGGTCTCGACCGCGACTGGCGCAAGCGGGTGTTCATCCAGGGCAACCTGTCCAAGCAGGAAACCCTGAACAAGCACAAGTCGCGAGTCGACGACGGCGAGGACAGCGTGCTCTTCGGCCTCGCCAGTTTCGCCGAAGGCGTGGACCTGCCGGGGGCCTATTGCGAACACGTGGTGATCGCCAAGATTCCCTTCGCGGTACCCGACGACCCGGTGGAGGCGGCGCTGGCCGAGTGGATCGAGGCGCGCGGCGGCAATCCGTTCATGGAGATCGCCGTGCCAGACGCCTCGCTGCGGTTGGTCCAGGCCTGCGGGCGGCTGCTGCGCACCGAGCAGGACCGCGGCACCATCACCCTGCTGGACCGCCGCGTGGTCACCCAGCGCTACGGCAAGGCTATCCTCAATGCATTGCCGCCGTTCCGCCGGGAAATCGCCTGACGCGCTGGCCTGCGCGGGAGGGCGCCAGCCTTCACGTCCGAGCCGCATCAGGAATTCCCGGCATTTGCCCAGGCCGGGATGGAGTTAAGGAAAACAGGCTTCATGATCCGTTCGCGTTGGCATCTCCCCCTGCTTCTCGGCCTGCTCGCGGTGGCCACGCCGCTGGCGGCGAGCGACATCCAGCAGGTACTGTTCAACTTCGTCAAGCCAATGGCCGTGGTCGGCATCACCCTTGAGGATGCCGACCTGCCCAGCGCGACGGCGGAGGCCACCCCGGAGGGCGACATTCTCCGTCGCGTCACCTTCAGCCCGGCGCAACGGCCCACCTTGCGCATGAGTCCGGCGCTGGGCCGTTGGGACTGGTCCGCAGCGGACTACGTGAGCCTGCGCATCCAGAACGCGATGAGCTGGGACATGACCCTGGAGGTCGCGATCGAGGGCGAGCAGGGCGCGCCGGGGCTGCAGGCATCCATCGAGCTACCGGCAGGCCCGCCGCAGACCCTGCTGGTGCCGTTGCGGGCGGTTTCGCCAGAGGCTCTGGGCATGCGTGCGGGGCCGCCGATGCCACAGATGGTCGAAGGCCAGCGGGTGCTGCTGGCGCCACGCGTGGAGGGCTCGCTGGACCGCGCCAGGGTCGGAGCGCTGAGCCTGTCCCTGCGCTCGCCGCAAGCTCCCCAGAGTATCCTGCTCGGACGTTTCGGCATACGCACAGGGAGGGCGGTGGAGCGGAGCATCCTGACCGGCCTGATCGATCGCTATGGCCAGTACAGCCGCGCCGACTGGCCGGAAAAGATTCGTTCCGACGAGCAGTTGCGCAGCGCCTATGCGGCCGAGGCCGCACAGCTCCGCGACTGGGAGCGGCAGACACCGGCGCGCGACCGTTTCGGCGGCCTGCTGGGTGGGCCGGTGTTCGAAGCCAGCGGTTTCTTCCGCACGGAAAAACGTGGCGGGCGCTGGTGGCTGGTTACTCCGGAAGGACATCCGTTCTGGTCGCTGGGCGTTAATGCGGTGACCGCCGACGGCAGCCGGACCTACGTCGAAGGACGCGAGCCGATGTTCGCCGAACTGCCGGCGGAGGGTGAGCCGCTGGCCGCATTCTTCGGTGAGGGCGACGACCGCCGCGGCGTCGCCGCGCAGGCCGGGCGGCGCTTCGGGCATGGCCGCTGGTTCGATTTTCTCGGTGCCAATCGCCAGCGCATCGCTCCCCAGGCGAGTGCCGACCAGCTCGCCGGCGAATGGCGCCAGCGCACCCTGGAGCGCCTCTCGGCATGGGGATTCAACAGCCTCGGCAACTGGAGCGATCCGGCGCTCGCCGCACAGGCGCGGATGCCCTACAGCCTGCCGCTGTCGATCGCCGGCGACTACGCCACGGTCAGCAGCGGTTTCGACTGGTGGGGAGCCATGCCCGATCCCTTCGACCCGCGCTTCGCCATGGCCGCCGAGCGCGTCATCGCCATCGCTGCTCGCGACCACCGCGACGATCCCTGGCTGCTCGGCTACTACGCCGACAACGAACTGGCCTGGGCCGGGCGCGACGGCTCGGCCCTGGCGCGCTACGGCCTCGCTTTCGGAGCCTTGACGCTGTCCATGGACAGTCCGGCGAAGCGCGCCTTCGTCAAGCAATTGAAAGCCAAGTACCTGGGCCATGAGGCATTGGCCGAGGCCTGGGGCATCGAGCTGGCCGCCTGGGAGGCCCTGGAGGCGCCGGGCTACGCGGCTCCGCTGCCGGGCGAGGGGCATCCGGCCATCGCCGAGGACTACAGCGCCTTCCTCCGGCTGTATGCCGACGCTTACTTCAAGACCCTGCGCGACGCCCTGCAATGGCACGCACCGAACCACCTCCTGCTCGGCGGCCGCTTCGCCGTCAGCACTCCCGAGGCGATCACCTCCTGCGCCCGGTATTGCGACCTCCTCAGTTTCAACCTCTATACGCCGTTGCCCGGGCAGGGCCTGGACGACTCCCTGCTGGCGCGGCTGGACAAGCCGGTGCTGATCAGCGAGTTCCACTTCGGCTCGCGGGATCGCGGTCCGTTCTGGGGTGGTGTCAGCGAGGCGGCCAATGAGCGGGCGCGCGGCGACTCCTACCGAACGTTCCTGGAGGCGGCGCTGAAGAGTCCGTATATCGTCGGCGCTCACTGGTTCCAGTACCTCGACCAACCGGCCAGCGGGCGTCTGCTGGACGGCGAGAACGGCCATATAGGCCTGGTCGGGATCACGGGCTTGCCGTTCGCCGGCTTCGTCGACACGGTGCGCCGAAGCAACCTTGCCGCCCTGTCGCGACTGTCGGCGATGGCCAGGTCCATGCCTGCCGTCGAGCCTCTGCCGCCGCGCGAGGATTCAGCCGGTTCATGAGCGCGCATTCACCGCCGCCCGCTTGCGGCGAACCCCTCTTATGTCAGGGTTCACAAGGCCGCCGAGGGCTGGAAGAATGCCCCGACCACTTTCCCACCGGAACTTGCCCATGACGCCCCAAGGCCACTGTGACAGCCGTTTCGCCCCGCTTGCCGAGGCCTTCGCCCGGCTTTTCGACAATCCGCAGGAGCGCGGCGCGGCGTTGTGCCTGGAGGTCGGTGGCGAGACGGTGGTCGACCTCTGGGGCGGCGTCGCGGACAAGGACGGCGAGCAGCCCTGGCAGCGCGACACCATCCTCAATCTGTTCTCCTGCACCAAGACCTTCACCGCCGTTGCCGTGCTGCAACTGGTGGCCGAGGGCAAGCTCGAACTGGACGCGCCGGTGGCACGCTACTGGCCCGAGTTCGCCGCGGCCGGCAAGGCAGCGATCAGCGTGCGCCAGTTGCTCTGCCATCGCGCCGGCCTGCCGGCGCTGCGCGAGCAGATGCCGCCCGAGGCACTCTACGACTGGCAGGCGATGACCACGGCACTGGCCGCCGAGGAGCCCTGGTGGACGCCTGGCGAAGCGCACGGCTATGCACCGATTACCTATGGCTGGCTGCTCGGCGAGGTGATCCGCCGGGTCGACGGCCGCGAGCCGGGCGAGGCCATCGTGGCGCGCACCGCGGCACCGCTGGGCCTGGATTTCCATGTCGGCCTGGACGACAGCCAGTTCGGCCGCGTCGCCCACATGGCACGGAGCAAGGGCAGCCTCGGCGACGCTGCCGCCCAGCGCATGCTGAAGACCATGATGAGCGAGCCATTGGCGCTGACCACCCGTGCCTTCACCAATCCGCCGTCGATCCTCACCAGCACCAACAAGCCGGAATGGCGACGCATGCAGCAGCCGGCCGCCAATGGCCATGGCAACGCGCGCGCGCTCGCCGGCTTCTATAGCGGCCTGTTGCAGGGACGTTTGCTGGAAGATGAACTGCTGGGCCAGTTGGCCCACGAACACGCGGTAGGCGAGGATCGGACCTTGCTGACCCGGACCCGCTTCGGCCTCGGCACCATGCTCGACCAACCGGGCGTGGCCAATGCGACCTACGGACTCGGCCCCAAGGCCTTCGGCCACCCTGGGGCGGGTGGCTCGATCGGCTTCGCCGATCCCGAGCGCGACCTGGCTTTTTCCTTTGTCAGCAACGCCTTGGGGCCGTATGTGCTGATGGATCCGCGGGCGCAGCAGCTGGCGCGTGTCGCGGGGGAGTGTCTGTAATCCGTTGGTTAACTTTTAACCGCTTGTCGGCTCGACGCTAAATTTCATTGCCAAATAATGGCTTAGCGACACAATCTAAAGCGTCGTATGAGATAGGGCGTTGCCGGGGCAGTGGATCGACTCCGGCATCGCTGCGATGTGACCGGCGGTTGAGCCGAATGTTCCATCGGGCTCGCCTTCTTTCACTTCCAACGGACCCCGACGTATGAAACTGCTTAAGACCTCGACGCTTCTTCTCTGCATGACCGCCTCCGGCTGCAGCTATTTCCAGACCCAGGACGCTTCCTCGCAGCCAGCCAAGGCTCCGGCCGAGCAGGCTTCCAGCCATTCATGGTGGCCGTTCGGCAAGGACGACGGACAGACCGTCGCCAAGCAGGCCACGGAACAGAAGGCCGAAGCCGAGCATGTCGGCTCCAGCCACTGGTGGTGGCCGTTCGGCAAGGACGAAGGCGGTCGGGACGTAGCCGCCAAGGCTGCGGAGCAGAAGGCCGAGATCGCCGCGGCGAAGAAAGAAGTCGCCGCCGCAGCCGAGCCGAAGGCCGCCAACCCCTGGTGGTGGCCGTTCGGCGCCAGCTCGGCGAGCAAGGCGTCGGGCAAGCCGGCACTGGTCCAGCAGAAGGTCACCAAGGAGTGGCTGGATGCCCATGAGAAAGCTCTGCGCGAAGCGATCGCCGGTAGCGAGTTTACCCTCGAACGCCGCGACAACGCATTGATCGTCATCGCCCCCGCCGACTACTCGTTCAATCCCAAGCGCCACACCATGCTGATGCCGATCACCCTCAACCCGCTGGGCAAGGTCGCCAAGATGGCCCAGGCCGATCCGCAGAGCGGTATCCTGGTACTCGGCCATACCGACAGCACCGGCAGCAAGGCGGTCAACGACAAGCTGAGCTTCGAGCGTGCCCAGTCGGTGGCGGCGATCTTCCGCCTCAGCGGCCTGAAAGGCGACCAATTGCGCCTGAAGGGGGTCGGTTCCGACATGCCGCGCGCGGACAACGCCAGCGCTGCCGGCCGCGCCCAGAACCGTCGCGTCGAAGTGCTCTATACCCAGCGCGCCAGCCTGCTGTCCCTGGCCCAGGGCAACTGAGCCGAACCGGGGCAGGGCGCTTGGCGCCATTGTCCCGGATCAAGCGCGAGGCGGAGTCTGCGGTTAAGCTATGGCGCATTTCCCCCTGGAGATGCGCCATGACCCAGTCCCTGGCCGATATGCGCCGCGAGTACACCCGCGATGGCCTCAGCGAGGCCAACGCCCCTAGCGATCCCTTCAGCCTGTTCCGCCAGTGGTTCGACGACGCGGTGAAGACCGAGCGCCTGCCGGTCGAACCCAACGCCATGACCCTGGCCACCGTCGACGCCGACGGCTATCCGCATTGCCGTATCCTCCTGCTCAAGGGCCTCGACGAGCGCGGCTTCACCTTCTTCACCAACTACGAAAGCGCCAAGGGCCGGCAACTGGCGGCCAATCCGCGGGCGGCCATGACCTTCTTCTGGCCGGCGCTGGAGCGCCAGGTGCGCATCGAAGGCAGCGTCGAGAAGGTCACTCCCGAGGAATCCGACGCCTACTACCAGGTGCGTCCGCTGGGCAGTCGCCTGGGCGCCTGGGCCTCGCCGCAGAGCCGGGTCATCGCCGATCGCGCCGAGCTGGAACGGCTGCTCGCGGAAACCGAGCGGCGTTTCGCCGACCAGCCGCCGAGCTGTCCCGAGCATTGGGGCGGCTACCGTCTCCTGCCGCAGCGCATCGAGTTCTGGCAGGGGCGGCCGAGCCGCCTGCACGACCGTCTCGACTATCGACGCCAGGACGGCGGCTGGTCGCGCGAACGCCTGGCGCCCTGAGTCCTCCATGTTCGAACTGGATTCGACGCTGGCGCAGCACATCGTCGATCGGGCGATGGCGATCCTGCCGCACAACATCAATGTGATGGATGCCCAGGGCATGATCATCGGCAGCGGCGATCCATCGCGCCTGCATACCCGCCACGAAGGGGCGCAACTGGTGCTGGCCAACCGGCGGGTGGTGGAAATCGACGAGCAGGCCGCCGCCTGCCTGCGCGGGGTGCGGCCAGGGGTGAACCTGCCGTTGCTGCACGCCGAGCGGCTGGTCGGCGTGCTCGGCATCACCGGCGCGCCGGAGGTGGTCCGGCCCTATGCCGAGCTGGTGCGGATGGCAGCGGAAATGCTCATGGAACAGCGCCAGATGCAGGACGAGCGACACTGGCAACGCCAGCGTCACGAAGCCTGGCTGCGCCAGTTGCTCGATCCCGGCCACGGCCTCGGGGCGCTGGCGGCCGATGCCGAACACCTGGGGCTGGCCATGCACTGGCCGCGCCAGGCGGTCTTCCTGGAACTGCCCGAGCATGCCGATCCGCTGCCTTGCCAGGCTCGCCTGCTGGCGGCACTCGGCGGCCGGGCGGAGCACTGGAGCGCGGCGCTGGGCGAGCGCCTGGTGTTCTGGTGCCGGCCGGTAGCCCACGCAGATACGCTCGAGCACTGGCTGGAGCGCGCCGACGCGCGCGGCTGGGGCGTGGCGCGCCTGTGTGCCGGCGACCCGGCGCACGACCTGGCCGAGCTGCGCGCCTCGGCCTGCGCCGCACGCGACCTGCTGGACTATGCGCGCAGCCGGTTGCCCGGTCGGCGGGTCGTGACCCTGGACGGACACCGCCTCGCCAGCCTGCTGTTCAGCCAGCGCGACAGTTGGCAGGTGCGGCAGCTGCTGGCGCCCTTGCAGCGGTTGCTCGACCACGATCCGCAAGGTTCGCTGGCCGCTACCCTGGAGTCCTGGTGCGCCCATGACGGGCACGCCCAGGCCTGTGCCCAGGCGCTGGGGATCCATCGCAACAGCCTGCGCTACCGACTGGAGCGCATCGCTTCGATCAGCGGGCTCGATCTCGCTCGCCTGGAGCACCGCCAGCAATTGTTGCTGGGGCTGCAATTGCTCGTTCCGCGCCGCGGGTAACGGGCGGATCAATCGATTCACTGTGCGGTCGCACAAAATGTTCCCCTTCCAGCGCCGTCTTCCTCTGGCCGTTGCACAAGGCGTGGTCGGTCCCGACGGAGCGAAAATGACCCGCCCCTGGGCGCCCATCCCACACCCATAACAACAAGGAGGCGGCTCATGACCCTGGTCCTGATCCTGCTGGCGTTGATCGCCTTTATCGTCCTGTCCACCACGCGACTCAAGCTGCACCCGTTCCTCGCCCTGCTGGCGGCCGCGCTGATCGCCGGCTTCGCCTACCAGGTACCCACGGCGGAAATCGTCAAGACCGTTACCGGCGGCTTCGGCAGCATCCTCGGCTACATCGGCATCGTCATCGTGCTCGGCACCATCATCGGGGTGATCCTCGAGCGCAGCGGTGCGGCGATCACCATGGCGGAAAGCGTGATCCGCCTGCTCGGCGAACGCTTCCCGACCCTGACCATGTCGATCATCGGCTACCTGGTGTCGATCCCGGTGTTCTGCGATTCCGGCTTCGTCATCCTCAACTCGCTGAAGAACGCCCTGGCAGCGCGGATGAAGATATCCACCATCGCCATGAGCGTGGCCCTGGCCACCGGTCTCTACGCCACCCACACCTTCGTGCCGCCGACCCCGGGACCGATCGCCGCGGCCGGCAACCTCGGCCTGGACGCCAGCCTTGGCCTGGTGATCGTGGTCGGCCTGGTGGTCGCCTTCGTCACCGCGATGGCCGGCATGTGGTGGGCCAATCGCTTCGTCGGCAAGGACATTCCCCTGGTCGACGACGGCCAGGTCGTCCAGACCGAAGAGGACTTCAGCGAGCTGCGTGCCCGCTACGGCAAGCTGCCCAGCGCCACCCAGGCGTTCGCGCCGATCTTCGTACCGATCCTGTTGATCTGCCTTGGCTCGGTCGCGGTATTCCCGAGCAAGCCGCTGGGCGAGGGCGTACTGTTCGCCTGCCTGAACTTCCTCGGTCAACCGGTGATCGCCCTGCTGGTCGGCCTGGCGCTGGCCTGCACCCTGCTCAAGGGCCAGAGCAAGCGCGAGGAATTCCATGAGCGCGTGGTGGAAGGCATCCAGTCGGCCGCGCCGATCCTGCTGATCACCGGCGCCGGCGGCGCCTTCGGTGCGATGCTGAAGATCACTCCGCTCGGCGACTACCTGGGCAGCACCCTGTCAGCGTTGGGCATCGGCCTGTTCATGCCGTTCGTGGTGGCGGCCGCGCTGAAGACCGCACAGGGCTCGACCACCGTGGCGCTGGTCACCACCTCGGCGCTGGTCGCTCCGCTGCTGCCGCAGCTCGGCCTGGACAGCGAGATGGGCCGGGTGCTGACGGTCATGGCGATCGGTGCCGGAGCGATGACGGTGTCCCACGCCAATGACAGCTTCTTCTGGGTGGTCACACAGTTCAGCCGCATGACCGTATCCACTGCCTATCGCGCCCAGACCCTGGCGACCCTGGTCCAGGGTATCGCCGGTATGCTCGCGGTATGGCTGCTCAGCCTTGTGCTGCTCTGATTGAAGCGGGGCCGGGGACTCCCGGCCCTGCGAGGTGACTGATGAAAATCGTGATTGCTCCTGATTCGTTCAAGGAAAGCCTGTCCGCGCCCGACGTCGCCGAGGCTATCGCCCGCGGCTGGCGGCGAGTCTTCCCGCAGGCCGAGGTGTTGCTGCGGCCACTGGCGGACGGCGGCGAAGGTACGGTCGATGCGGTACTCGCCGCCACCGCCGGCGAACGTCGCGAATGCCGTGTCGAAGGCCCGCTCGGTGAGCCGACCCTGGCGCACTGGGGCTGGCTGGACGACGCCACCGCAGTGATCGAAATGGCTTCCGCCAGCGGCTTGCACCTGGTCCCGCGCGACCGCCGCGACGCCACGCGCAGCAGCAGCCGTGGCACTGGCGAGCTGATCCGTGCGGCGCTGGACGCCGGGGCGCGGAAGATCATCCTCGGCCTCGGCGGCAGCGCTACCAACGATGCCGGCGCCGGCCTGCTGGGCGCGCTCGGCGTGCGTTTCCTGGCTGCCGACGGCGAGGAACTGGCGCCCGGCGGCGCCGCGCTGGCTGGCCTGCACAGTCTCGACCTGGGCGGGCTGGATCCGCGCCTGGTGGATGTCGCGGTGGAAGTCGCCGCGGACGTCGACAACCCGCTATGCGGGCCGCGCGGCGCGTCGGCGGTGTTCGGTCCGCAGAAGGGCGCCAGCGCTGAACAGGTGGCGCAACTGGATGCCGCCCTGGCGCACTTCGCCAAGGTGGTCGCGGCGACCCTTGGCGAGGACTTCAGCCGGGTGCCGGGCGTCGGCGCCGCCGGCGGCCTGGGTTTCGCCGCGAGGGCATTCCTCCGCGCGCGTTTCCGCCCAGGCATCGAACTGGTGGCGGAGCTGGCCGGGCTGGCCGATGCGCTGGTCGGTGCCGACCTGGTGCTGACCGGCGAGGGCCGCCTGGATGCGCAGAGCCTGCACGGCAAGACCCCGGTGGGCGTGGCGCGAATCGCGCGCCAGGCCGGCGTTCCCGTGGTAGCCCTGGCCGGCAGCCTGGGCGACGGCTACCAGCGCCTGCACGACGCCGGCATCGATGCGGCGTTCAGCCTGGCGCCGGGACCGATCAGCCTGGAGCAGGCCTGTGCCGGAGCGGCGGCGGAACTGGAGGCGCGCGCCGAGCAGATCGCCCGGCTCTGGCGCCTGGCTCAGGCTTCGCGGGAAGGGTAGTCGGCGGCGGCGCGCTCCAGCCAGGCCGGCAGGTCGCGCCGCTTCACCTTGCTGGCCTTGGCCTCGGCCAGTCGCTGTAACAGATAGTCACGCTTTTGCGGGTCGTCGCCGGCGAATGACAGCGCCAGGTCGCGGTCCATCCAGCGGCGGATGCGCCAGTAGATCCACCAGTGGAAATACAGGCCGGCGGCGGTGGTGACGACGATGATGAAATAGTCCATGGCTGTTCCTTCTGCGGGCGCTCACCCTAGCCGATCGGTCCCGCCGATGAAAGCGGGAGGGTTCGGTCGAAACTGAACGAACCTGTACCATTGCTGAATCGATTCGATTATCTCGCGCCGGCCAGGTGACAGGAGCGGCTGCGGGAGAGTCTAATATTCGTCAGTTATCCCTTTCGGAGATGCCGTTATGCGCAAGTCTGCCTTGATCGTTGCTTCCTTCACCGCCATGGCCCTGGCTCTTGGCGGCTGCCAATCCAGCCTCACCGGCGATACCTACAGCCGTGAGGAAGCCCGTACCGTGCAGACTGTACGCATGGGCACCATCCAGGCCTTGCGCCCGGTCAAGATCGAAGGCACCAAGACCCCGATCGGTTCCATCGCCGGTGCCGGCGTCGGCGGTGTCGCCGGCAGCGCGGTGGGCGGCGGCAAGGGCAGCTACGTCGCGGCCATCATCGGCGCGGTCGCTGGCGGCCTGCTGGGCGCGGCTACCGAAGAAGGCCTGACGCGCACCCAGGGCGTCGAGATCACCGTGCGCGAAGACGACGGCAGCACCCGCGCCTATGTCCAGCAGGTCGACCAGGGCCAGATCTTCCGCGTCGGCGAGCGCGTGCGCATCCTGACCGTCAACGGCACCAGCCGCGTCGCCCACTGATTCTTCCCACGTTATCCCGCGGCCGGCATTTCGCCGGCCGTTTTCGTTGTAGCGCCGAACCACTGCGAGCGTTGTCTTGCTAAGCTTCAAGTCGTTGCCGCTGCAGAGTTTTTTTCGGCTTTCCGGCAGTCGGAACGCCTGAATTTTGTAATAATTCAATCCATGACGTTCGTTCGATAGATTGCGATAATCGTAGTTCCGTCGCGCCGCGCCTGCCGGTGGCCGATGGGGCTTCGAGCTGCTGGCGATCCGGCCGCGCACCGACAACCGCGGGGAAGCACCGCCGGCCAGGCATGCCGGGGGCTCCGCCATCGAAGAGGAGTAGCCCATGATTCTGGCGCTGATCATCGCGCTGCCGTTCATGGGGGCGTTGTTGCCCCTGCTTGCCGAGCGTGGCGGCCGCACCTTGTGCGCGGCGTCCGCCGGCGTGGCGCCGCTGATCGGCCTGATCCTGTTGCTCGGACAGCGCGGCACGGTGTTCGCCGGGCAGACCCTGACCGCCAGCTATTCCTGGCTGCCGGAAATCGGCATCAACCTCAGCCTGCGCCTGGACGGCCTCGGTTTCCTCTTCGCCCTGCTGATCCTCGGCATCGGCCTGCTGGTGATCCTCTACGCCCGCTACTACCTCTCCGAACAGGAGCCGATGGGGCGTTTCTTCGCTTTCCTGCTGCTGTTCATGGGCTCCATGCTCGGCGTGGTGCTCGCGGAAAATCTCTTGCTGATGATGCTCTTCTGGGAGCTGACCAGCCTGTCCTCGTTCCTGCTCATCGGCTTCTGGGGCAGCCGTTCCGACGCCCGCAAGGGTGCGAGGATGGCCCTGACCGTTACCGGAGGGGGCGGCCTGGCGCTGCTGGCCGGGGTGCTGCTGCTCGGCCACATCGCCGGCAGCTTCGAACTCACCGAGGTCCTCGCGGCTGGCGAGCTGATCCGCGCCCACGCTCTGTATCCGCTGGTGCTGATACTGATCCTGCTCGGCGTGTTCACCAAGTCGGCGCAGTTTCCCTTCCATTTCTGGCTGCCCCACGCGATGGCGGCGCCGACCCCGGTTTCCGCGTACCTGCACTCGGCGACCATGGTCAAGGCCGGCGTATTCCTGCTGGCCCGGCTGTATCCGGCGCTGGCCGGCACCGAGTGGTTCTTCTACCTGGTCAGCCTGAGCGGCCTGGTGACGCTGTTGCTGGGGGCCGGCATGGCACTGTTCCAGCATGACCTGAAGGGGCTGCTGGCCTACTCGACGATCAGCCACCTGGGCCTGATCACCCTGCTGTTCGGCCTCGACTCCCCGCTGTCGAACGTCGCCGCGGTGTTCCACATCATCAACCACGCGACCTTCAAGGCCTCGCTGTTCATGGCCGCCGGGATCATCGACCACGAGACCGGCAGCCGCGACATGCGCCTGATCAACGGGATGTGGAAGTACCTGCCGCATACCGCGGTGCTGGCCATCGTCGCCTCCCTGGCGATGGCCGGGGTGCCGCTGCTGAACGGCTTCCTCAGCAAGGAGATGTTCTTCGGCGAAACCCTCAGCCAGAACCTGCTGGGCAGCTTCAACTGGCTGGTGCCGGCGGTGGCGACCCTGGCCGGCGTGTTCTCGGTGGCCTATTCGCTGCGTTTCATCCACGACGTGTTCTTCAACGGCGAGCCGGCCCGGTTGCCGAAGTTCCCGCCCCACGAGCCGCCGCGCTACATGAAGGTACCGGTGGAGATCCTGGTGTTCCTCTGCCTGTTGGTCGGCATGCTGCCGGCCTACACCGTGGCGCCGCTGCTGGCCGCCGCCGCCAGTGCCAGCCTTGGCGGGCAACTGCCGGAATACAGCCTGGCGATCTGGCACGGTTTCAACCTGCCATTGCTGATGAGCGTGGTGGCGCTGGTTGGCGGTGTGCTGGTCTATGTCCTGCGCAAGCCGCTGTTCAACTGGTACGCCGGGTTACCGGAGGTGGACGCCAAGCTGGTCTTCGAGCAGCAGGTGCAACGTGTGGTGGCCCTGGCCGCGCGCCTGACCGCCTGGCTGGAGAACGGGTCGCTGCAGCGCTACCTGGCCTGGCTGCTGGGCGCGGCGCTGGTCGTGGTGGCGGTCGAGCTGGCACCGCTGGCGAGGCTGACCGGCTCGCGCGGGCTGACCCCGCTGGACGGTATCACCGCCCTGGGCATGCTGGTGCTGGCCTTCAGCGGCCTGGCCACGGCGCTGTTCCATCGCATGCGCCTGGTCGCGCTATTGATCCTCAGCGTCGCCGGCCTGCTGGTAGCCCTGGCCTTCGCTCGCTTCTCGGCCCCGGACCTGGCGCTGACCCAGTTGTCGGTGGAAGTGGTGACCATGGTCCTGCTGATGCTGGCGCTGTATTTCCTGCCCTCGCGCACTCCGGCGGAGTCCTCCAGCCTGCGCGGCTTGCGCGACGTGGCGCTGGCCGGCGGGGTCGGCATGCTGGTGGCGCTGCTGGCCTACGCGGTGCTGACCCGGCCCTACGAGAGCATCGCCGGATTCTTCGTCGAGAACAGCGTCTCCGGGGGCGGCGGCTACAACGTGGTCAACGTCATCCTGGTGGACTTCCGTGGTTTCGATACCCTCGGCGAGATCAGCGTGCTGGCGATTGCCGGCGTCGGTATCTACGCGATGCTCGCCGGTTTCGCCCTGCACAAGCCGACCTGCGACCCGCAGGGTCGCAACTGGGCCCACGCCAAGCACCCGCTGATCCTGGAAACCCTGTCGCGGGTGCTGCTGCCGCTGGCGTTGCTGATCTCGGTGTTCATCTTCCTGCGCGGCCACAACCTGCCGGGCGGAGGTTTCATCGCCGGCCTGGTGACTGCCATCGCCCTGGTGCTGCAATACATCGCCAGCGGCTCGCAGTGGGTCGAGCAGCGCCTGCCGCTGAACTATGCGGCCATGGCTGGCGCCGGAGTGCTGATCGCCGGGCTCACCGGGCTCGGCAGCTGGCTGTTCGGCTATCCGTTCCTGACTTCCGCGTTCGGCCACTTCGAGTTGCCGCTGATCGGCGAGATCGAGCTGGCCACGGCGATGCTGTTCGACCTCGGCGTGTACCTCACCGTGGTCGGTGCCGCGCTGCTGATCCTGTCCTACCTCGGCAAGCTCAGCCTGATGCCTGAACCCGTCGCACAAGAGGAGGCGCTCTGATGGAAGCCCTGTTCGCCATCACCCTCGGCCTGCTCACCGCCAGCGGCGTCTACCTGCTGCTGCGGGCGAGGACTTTCCCGGTGGTGCTCGGTCTCACGCTGATCTCCTACGCGGTCAACCTGTTCCTGTTCGCCATGGGCCGACTCGGCGGCAGCGTCGCGGTGATCGGCACTCCCGGGGAGTATGGTGATCCGTTGCCGCAGGCGCTGGTGCTGACCGCCATCGTCATCGGCTTCGCCATGACCGCCTTTGTCGTGGTCCTGGCCCTGCGTGGCCTCGGTGACCTCGGCAGCGACCACGTAGATGGCCGTCCGGACGAGGAGGAGCCGCGCCCATGAGCCATTGGCTGATCCTGCCGATCCTGCTCCCCCTGTTTGCCGGCAGCCTGCTGCTGTTGCCGCTGGCCGAGCGCTGGCAGCGCGGCCTGTCGTTGCTCGCGGCGCTGGCGCTGATCCCCCTGAGCCTGCTGCTGATACGTACGGCCGCCAGCGGCGACCTGAGCGTCTATGCCCTGGGCAACTGGGCCGCGCCGTTCGGCATCGTGCTCATGCTCGATCGTCTCGCCGCCCTGATGCTGCTGGCCACCGCGGTGCTCGGCAGCGCCGCGCTGATCTACGCGCTGCGTGGCGACGACCGCCTGGGCAAGCATTTCCACGCATTGTTCCAGTTCCAGCTGCTCGGTATCAACGGCGCCTTCCTGACCGGCGACCTGTTCAACCTGTTCGTGTTCTTCGAGATACTCCTGATCGCCTCCTACGCGTTGCTCCTGCATGGCGGCGGCGCGGAGCGGGTGCGCTCGGGCTTGCACTACGTGATCCTAAACCTGGTCGGCTCGGCGTTCTTCCTGATCGCCGTGGGTACCCTGTATGGCCTCACCGGCACCCTGAACATGGCCGACATGGCGCAGAAGATCGCCATGGCAGATGCCGAGCGCGCGCCGCTGCTGGCGGCAGCCGGGCTCCTGCTGCTGGTGGTGTTCGCCCTGAAGGCGGCGCTGTTGCCGCTGTACTTCTGGCTGCCGCGCGCCTATGCCGCGGCCAGCGCGCCGGTGGCGGCGCTGTTCGCGATCATGACCAAGGTCGGCATCTATTCGATCCTGCGGGTCTACACGCTGGTCTTCGGCGATGCCGCCGGCGAGCTGGCCAACCTGGCGCAGGCCTGGCTCTGGCCGCTGGCCCTGGCGACCCTCGGCCTGGGCGCGATCGGTGCCTTGGCGGCGCGGACCCTGCAAAGCCTGCTGGCCTACCTGGTGGTGGTCTCCGCCGGAACCCTCCTGGCTGGCGTGGCGTTGGGCAGCGAGCGGGCGCTGGCGGCGTCGCTGTACTACCTGCTGCACAGTACCTGGATCGCCGGTGGCCTGTTCCTGCTCGCCGACCTGGTCGCCCGCCAGCGCGGCGACAAGGCCGGCGACCTGGTCCAGGGCCCGGCGTTGCAGAATCCTCGGTTGCTCGGCGGGGCTTTCTTCATCGGCGCCATCGCCGTTGCCGGTCTGCCGCCATTGTCGGGGTTCTTCGGCAAGGTCATGCTTTTGCAGTCGGTCGCTCCCGGCAGCCAGGCGCTGGCCCTATGGAGCGTGGTACTGGGCAGCGGCCTGGTGGCGCTGGTGGCGTTGAGCCGGGCCGGCAGCACGCTGTTCTGGCGCACCGGGCATACCGTGCTCGGTAGCGCCGAACTGGACCACGGCCGCTTGTTCGCCTGCATCCTGTTGCTCTCCGCCGGCCCGTTGCTGGTGTTCGCCGCGAAGCCGCTGCTGGCCTACGTCCAGGCCACCGCGGCGCAGTTGCACGACCTCGACCTGTATCGCCAGATCATCACCCGCGGAGGTGCCGCATGATCAGCCGCTCGTTGCCGCGTCCGCTTCTTCGCGTACTGCCTCATCCCGTGCTTAGTGTCCTGCTGTTGCTGGTCTGGTTGCTGCTGGTGGATTCCTTCGCCATCGGCCACTGGCTGCTCGGCGCCTTCCTCGGCGTGTGCATTCCGCTGCTAACCAACCGCCTGCTGGTCGGGCGCAGCCAGGAGTGGCATCCGTTGCTGCTGCTGAAGCTGCTGGCGCTGGTGATGTGGGACATCCTCGTCGCCAACATCCAGGTCGCCCGCCTGACCCTCGGACCGATCGAGCGCTTGCGTCCGGCCTTCGTCGAGGTGCCGATCGAGCTGGAGAACGACCTCGCCATCAGCGTGCTGGTGAGCATCGTCTCGCTGACCCCGGGGTCGGTGTCGTCGGACCTCAGCGACGACCGCAAGACCTTGCTGGTGCACGGCCTCGACGTGCCGGACAAGGCGGCGCTGATCGCCGAGATCAAGCAACGCTACGAAGCGCCGCTGAAGGAGATCTTCCCATGCTCGCTTACGTGATCCCGCTGTGCCTGGCGCTGCTCGGCCTGGCCCTGTTGCTGACCCTGGCGCGCCTGGTCAAGGGGCCGTGCCTGCCGGACCGGGCGCTGGCGCTGGACACCCTCTACGTGAACGCCATCGCGCTGCTGGTGCTGTACGGCATCTGGCGCGACAGCGACCTGTTCTTCGAGGCGGCGCTGCTGATCGCGGTGCTCGGCTTCGTCGGTACGGTGGCGGTGGCCAAATACATGCTGCGCGGAGACATCATCGAATGACTGGCGAACCCCTGAGCCTGTGGCTGGAAATCATCGTCTCGGCGTTCCTCCTGCTGGGCAGCGCCTTCGTCCTGATCGGCGCGATCGGCCTGTACCGCCTGCCGGACTTCTTCATGCGCCTGCACGGGCCGACCAAGGCCACCACCCTCGGGGTCGGCGGGGTGATCGTCGCCTCGCTGATCTATTTCTCCAACCGCCAGGCGGGCATCAGCCTGCACGAATTGCTGATCAGCCTGTTCCTCTTCATCAGCGCCCCGGTCAGCGCCTACATGCTGGCCAAGGCCGCGGTGCTGCAGCAGTTGCCGCTGGAGAAGAAGACTCGCGGCAAGCCCTGGGAGCAGTGAGGCCCGGCGCAACAGTTTTGCCCGCTTTCTGTGCCTGTCGGCGCAGCTAGCCGGCTGCCTATACTGGGAGTCCTTTTTCCGGCGGCGCGGCGGCGCCCGTGGTGGAGATTCCCTTGACTCGGACGCGCTGGTTCGCCCTGGCCTGCCTGATCCTGGCGATGGCGCTGTGGGGCAGTTCGTACGTGGTGCTGAAGGTCGCTTTCCGCGAACTGCCGCCGCTCTGGGTGATCTTCGGTCGCATGGCCCTCGGCAGCCTGGTGTTCCTCGTTGCCTGGCGCTGGCGCGGACGCATCGACTACCGCCCGGGCGACTGGAAGTACCTGCTCGGCCTGGCCGTCTGCGAACCCTGCCTGTACTTCCTCTGCGAATCCTTCGCCCTGCAATACACCAGCGCGGCCCAGGCCGGGATGATCACCGCGCTGCTGCCGTTGCTGGTGGCGGTGGGGGCCTGGTTGCTGCTGCACGAACGGATCGGCCGGATGACCTGGATCGGCTTTGGCCTGGCGGTGCTCGGTTCGATCTGGCTGAGCCTCGCCGGCGAGCCCGACCTGCACGCGCCGCAGCCGCTGCTGGGCAACTTCTTCGAACTTCTCGCGATGCTCTGCGCCACCGGCTATACCCTGTTGCTGAAGCACCTTTCGGCGCGCTACTCGGCATTCGCCCTGACCGCCATGCAGGCCTTCGTCGGCACGCTGTTCTTCCTGCCGCTGGCGCTGGCCAGCGCCGACCTGCCGAGCCAGCCCAGCGCGCTGGGGATCCAGGCGGTGGTGTATCTCGGCGTGGTGGTCACGGTGGGCGCCTACGGCCTGTACAACTTCGGCGTCGGTCGACTGCCGGCCAGCCAGGCCTCGGGCTTCATCAACCTGATCCCGGTCTTCACCCTGGTATTCGCCGCGCTGTTCCTCGGCGAAACCCTCAACGGCCCGCAGATGCTCGCTGCCGGCCTGGTCTTCATCGGCGTCGCCATCAGCCAGTGGCGCAGCGCTCCGCCGCCGCCTCCGGCCGGCGTCCTGAACTGAAGGAGTTTCCATGACCGTCGACCACCGCCAATGGGCCCGCGAGGCGATCCGCATCATCGAAGCGGATTTCCAGCGCAGCGCCGATACCCATTTGATCCCCCTGGAGACTCCCGGCCTGCCTGGCGTCGAACTGTACTTCAAGGACGAGTCCAGCCACCCCACCGGCAGCCTCAAGCATCGCCTGGCGCGCTCGCTGTTCCTCTATGCGCTGTGCAACGGCTGGCTCAGGCCGGCCGCGCCGGTGATCGAGGCATCGAGCGGTTCCACGGCGATTTCCGAAGCCTATTTCGCACGCCTGCTGGGCCTGCCCTTCATCGCCGTGATGCCGGCCAGCACCTCGAAGGAAAAGATCGCCCAGATCGCCTTCTACGGCGGCCAGAGCCACTTGGTGGAGGACCCCACCCAGATTTACGCCGAGTCCGAACGCCTGGCGCGGGAGAGCGGTGGCCATTTCATGGACCAGTTCACCTATGCCGAGCGCGCCACCGACTGGCGGGCGAACAACAACATCGCCGAATCGATCTTCCAGCAGATGCGCCACGAGCCGTACCCGACCCCGACCTGGCTGATCTCCAGCCCCGGTACCGGCGGCACCCTGGCGACCCTCGGCCGCTACGTGCGCTATCGCCAGCACTGCACCCGGGTACTCTGCGCCGACGCCGAGCGTTCGGTGTTCTTCGACGCCTATGTCAGCGGCGACCGTGGCCTGACCCTGGATTGCGGTTCGCGGATCGAGGGCATCGGCCGGCCGCGGGTCGAGGCGTCCTTCCTGCCGGAAGTGATCGACGCGATGGTCAAGGTGCCGGACGCCTGGTCGCTGGCGGCCATGCATTACCTGGCCCGACGCCTGGGGCGGCGGGTCGGCGGCTCCAGCGGAACCAACCTGATCGGCGCCCTGGTGGCCGCACGGCAAATGGTCGCGGCCGGCGAGAAGGGTTCGCTGGTGGCGATTCTCTGCGACGGCGGCGAACGCTATGCGACCACCTATTACGATCCGGTCTGGCTGGCCAGGCAGGGCTATGCGCTGGAACCCCTGGTCGAGGCGCTGGCTGCCTGCATCGAGCGGGGCGTGGCGTTGCCCGACGGGCTGCTGGTGGCTGGACTTTGAAGGAGTGGATATGCACCGTTTGCGAGCTGCCGAAACCGGCGATATCGAGGCCATGACCGACCTGTTGCTGCGCCACGGGCCGAATCCCTGGAACCATTTGCCGGAGGAGGGGGTGCGTGCGCATCTGCGAGCCATCGCCGACGGCGAGGTACGTGCCGTCCTGGCCGAGCGCGACGATCGGCTGCTGGGGTTCGCCAGCTTCCGTCGCACCGAGGATTTCGCCCATTACCAGCCGCAGCGTGCCGATGCGCCGCGGGCCTACATCTGCGAGGCGGTAGTGCATCCGGCGGCGGCCGGCCAGGGGCTCGGCAGCGCGTTGCTGGAGGCGGTGCTGGCCCAACTGGCCGACGAAGGCATCGAGGACGTCTATATCGATCGTCACGAAGAGAACCTGGCGTCGGCGGGAATGATGCGCAAGGCCGGCTTCGTCGAGCTGGAAACCTACGCCGATCCGGCGCGGCGACCGAACGGCTCGGGGCGCTCGACAGTGTGCCATCGCAATCTTTCCCTCCAGCGCAGAGCCGTGCGATGAGTTTCATCCGCCTCAAGGTGCGCGCCGCCTTCATGGTCCACGGCTACGACGCGGACAACCGGGAAATCGTCGAGCAGATCGGCGAGGAACGCTTCGTCGAGAAACTGCTGCGCATCGAACGGATCCAGTCGATCAGCGAGAAATACCTGCTGGTCAGCGCCTCCCACGGGCGCGTCGCCTACTGGGAATACGAGGGCGGCCTGACGGCGCTGCGGCGGCGCCTGGAGCAGGCCGGACTGCTCTTGTAGGGAAGGGCCGCCGCTGCGCGGCCCCTCGCTTCACTTGCCCAGTGCGCCCGGATAGGCGCAGCCGCGCAGCGTCTCGCCATCGATGCGCAGTTCGGCGGAGTAGCTGCTGAAGGCGCCGCTCATGCTGTCGGTGCAGGACGACGGGGCGATCCACAATTCGACCTTCTTGCCGTTCGCCTCGCTGGAATAGCTGGTGCTGCCGTTCGGCAGTTCCTCGGCGACGTAAGGCAAGGCCAGGGTCTCGTGTTCGGGGCGGTCCAGGCGCAGGCCCTGGTTGTTCACCCTGGCGCTCCAGAAGGGTTCGTTGCCGCTGGCGGCGAAGGTCAGCAGCTTGAAGTTCGGGTCGTCGCAGCCGGGGCCCTCGTTCTGCACGCGGTACAGTCGGCTGACCTCCAGCTTGCCGTCGGTACCGCGGACCTTGGCCGGTCCCATGGTGCCGCGCAGGTCGACGAACAGGCCCTGGGCGCCGTCGTCGAACAGGCTGTCGGCTTCGCGGCGCAGGCCGGTATTGGCCACGTCCTCGATGCTGAACAGGCGCTTCTCGGTACAGGGGCGGAATTGCAGCGCGCCGTTGATCTTCACCAGTTCGCCCTGGAAGCGGGTGTCTACACTGGTGCTCGGCGATTCGGGCTTCCACACCTGGCAGGCGGCGAACAAGGGGAGCAGGCTGTAGACCAGCAGACGGGCAGGGCGCATAGGGAAGACTCCATCGAAAATGCGCCCACGTTACCGAGCGTCCGGGCCTAGCTCAAGTCCGGATCGGACTTCATCGCAACCAGGGAGTCGATCGATGATCCAATGCAAGCGTGTATACGAACCGGCGTCGCCCGCCGATGGCCGGCGCGTACTGGTGGACCGGCTGTGGCCGCGGGGCATCCGCAAGGAGGCCCTGGCCATGGACGACTGGCTGAAGGACGTGGCGCCCTCCAACGAGGTGCGCAAGCAGTTCTGCCACGATCCGGCACTCTTCGACAGCTTCCGCGAACACTACCGCGCCGAGTTGCAGGCGCACCCGGAACATTGGTGGGGCCTGCTCGACAGCGCTCGGGAGGGCACCCTGACGCTGCTCTACGGCGCCCACGACCAGCAGCACAACAATGCCGTGGTGCTGGCCGAGTTCCTCGAGGAGGAGCTGGACCGCCAGCAGCCGGGCAGTTCGCCGACCTGCTACGCCGACCGCCTCTCCTGAGAAATATCGCTTACCAGATGCGGTACACCTGGCCGGTCTGCGCGCCTTCCACGCTGCGTGCGTAACCCAGCGCGGCGTCCGCCGCCGGAACCGGCTTGAAGCCACGGAAGTAGGGCGCGTAGCCGGGCAGCGCCTCGCTGACCACGGTCGGGCTGACGGCGTTGATGCGCAGGCCGCGCGGCAACTCCAGGGCTGCGCCGCGGACGAAGCCCTCGACGGCGCAGTTGACCATGCTCGCCGAACTGCCGAAGCGGATCGGCTGCTCGGCGAGCACGCCGCTGGTGAGGGTGAAGGAGCCCCCGTCGTTGGCGTACTCGCGGCCGAGCAGTACCAGGTTGACCTGGCCCATCAGCTTGTCGCGCAGGCCGAGCTGGTATTGCGCCTCGCCCATTTCCTCCAGGGCGCCGAAGTGCACCTTGCCGACCGCGGCGACCAGCGCGTCGAAGCGACCGGTTTTCTCGAACAGGGCGCGAATGGAGTCTGAGTCGCTGATGTCGACCTGGAAATCGCCGCTGCTGTTGCCTACCCGGACGATCTCGTGGCGCTCGCAGAGTTCTTTGTCGATACCCTTGCCAAGGGTGCCGCTGGCGCCGATCAGGATGATTTTCATACAGGCCTCTCGTTGAGTGAAGGTGAGTGGTTTCCAGTGTAGAGTCGCTTTTGCCATGGATAATCCTGTCAATCGACAACCTACCGTTTTCATAGGGAAACAATCGTGAAGGACCTGGACGATCTCGCCGCCTTCGCCGTACTCCACGACCTGGGCAGTTTCACCCGCGCCGCCGAGCGTCTCGGTTGCAGCAAGGGCCAACTGTCGAAGCGCATTGGCGTCCTCGAGCAGAAGCTCGGCGTGACCCTCTTGCACCGCACCACCCGCCGTCTTTCGCTGACCGCCGCCGGCGCCGCGCTGCTGCCCGAGGCGCAGGCCTTGCTGGTGCAGGCCGAGCGCGCGCGGCAGGCGGTGGCGCGCTTGCAGGAGCGAGCGGAAGGACGGGTGCGGGTGACCCTCCCGGTCTCGCTGGGCGAGACCCTGTTCGATGCACTGCTGGAGGACTTCCAGGAACGCCATCCGCTGCTGCGCGTCGAGCTGGACCTGTACAACGGCCTGCGCGACCTGGTTGGCGAGGGCTTCGACCTGGCGATTCGCTCTGGGGTCGAGCAGGACGCCCGGCTGGTGGCGCGGCCGCTGTTCGTCCTGCAGGAAATCACCTGCGCCAGTCCCGCCTACCTGGCGCGACACGGCGAGCCGCAACGCCCGGCCGAGCTGGCCGAGCGCGAGTGCCTGCTGAACTCGCACTACAGCGGCCACGAGGAGTGGCTCTATCACCGCCACCATCGGCTGGAGCGGGTACGGGTTGCCGGCTTTCTCGCCAGCAACCACTACAGCCTGTTGAAGAAAGCCGCGCTGGCCGGCACCGGCATCGCCCGGCTGCCGTCATACATGGTCCACGACGAACTGGGCGACGGCCGCCTGGCCTGGTTGCTGCGCGACTACCAGACGCGCAGCACGCCGATGTTCCTCGTCCATCCGTTCCAGGGCGGCCTGCCGCGGCGCACCCAGGTACTCGCCGATTACCTGCTCGACTGGTTCGAGCGCAGCCGGCGACAATTGATCGGCCTGGAGGGTTGAACATTTCGCCGCGACGCGGCTCTATTGCACTCCGGGCCGCTTCCATGCGGCCTGAAGCTCATCGCGGGCACGTCGTTGCACAAGGAACGTGACGGAACGTGGCAGAATCCCGCACCGGACCGCTCGCGTGCGAGCGGACGCCATTCATCGAACGCTTGGATAGGGACATGCAAAGCAGCTTTCCGCAATCGAACACTCCCCAGATCCGTCGCGCTGGAGTCGACCTCAACGGCGTGATGTCGGTGCTCAGCAAGCACCTCTATTCCACGCCCACCGTGGCGTTGCGCGAGCTGATGCAGAACGCCCACGACTCGATCCTCCGTCGCCGCCTGGAGCAGCCCGACTGGCAAGGGCCGTCGCGAATCGAGGTGATCGGCGACAGTGCCAGCAACACCGTGCGCATCGTCGACACCGGCGCCGGGCTCACCGAGCACGAAATCCACGCCTACCTGGCCACCGTCGGCGTCGGCTACACCCGCGGACTGCGCCAGTCCGGCCACGAGGACAGCGGGCTGATCGGCATGTTCGGCCTGGGCTTCCTCTCCGCTTTCGTCCTGGCCCGCCGGGTCAGCGTGCGGACCACGTCCTACCAGCAGCCGGAACTGGGCTTCTGCTACGTCTCCAGCAACGCCGAGCAATACAGCGTGACGCCGATGCCGGCGCGCCCGGTGGGTACCGAGATCACCCTCGAACTGCAGGACGAATACAGTGCGCTGACCCAGGCCGCGCGCCTGCGCGAGATCCTCGAACGCTACTGCGTGCTGCTGCGCGAGCCGATCCACGTCGGCGGCGACGCCCAGTCGATCAACCCGGAGCCGCCGCCGTGGCGGCTGGCCGCCGACGCCGCGCTGCACCCGCTGCAACGGCAGCGCCGCGACCTGGAGTTCGCCGCACGCTTCGAGCACGACTTCGAGCCGATCTGCTGCCTGCCGGTGCGCCCGGACGAGCGGGTCGACGTGCAGGGCCTGCTGTGGATCCAGGACGGCGGCACCTATGGCACCAGCGACAACCGCAATCTCTCGGTTTTCCTCCGCGGCATGCTGCTCGACGATGACGCCCGCGACCTGCTGCCGTCCTGGGCCGGGTTCGTCGGCGGGGTGATCGAATCGAACCGCCTGACGCCCACCGCCAGCCGCGAGGACCTGCAGCGTGACGACCATTACGCGGCGATCCAGCATGCGCTGGCCGAGGCGCTGATCGCCGGGCTCGGCGAGGTGGCGCGGCAGCAGCCGGAGGCCTGGCGGCGGGTCCTGCTGCGGCACAACGAGGCCCTGCTGGGAGCGGCGTTGTGCGACGAGCGTCTGTTCGCGCTGATGATGGACAGCCTGCGCGTACCCACCTCCCAGGGCGACCTCCCGGCTTCCGAACTCCTTTCGCGCGGAGCGGTGCATGTGCTGCTGGACAACGACAGCGGCTTCGAGGAAATGCTGTTCCGTGCCATGGGCGTACCGGTGGCCCATGGCAATCGCTATGCGGTGGTACCCTTCCTCCGTCGCTGGGCGCAGGCCAAGGGGATGCGCCTGGTGGAGCTGGGCACCGAGCAGGGCAACCGCCAGTTGTTCCGCCTCGACCGACTGCCCGAGCGCGAGACCGGCTGGCTGGCCGAACACCTGGGCGGCGCCGAGGAGCAACTGGTGATCGCCCGCTTCAGCCCCGAGGAATTGCCGCTTGTGGTGGTGCCCGACCGCGACGCCGAACTCAAGCGGCGACTGGAGGACGACGAGGCCGACAAGCGTATTTCCACCGCGGCGTTGCGCCTGGCCCGGCAGTTCACCCGCAAGCTCGACAATCGCCAGCCGAGCCGGCTCTACGTCAACCTCGACAATCCGGCGGTGCAGGCGCTGCTCGCGGCCGTCGGCGAGGAACGCGACGAAGCGGCCCATGCGGCGTTGCTGCTGCGCTCGTTCAAAGTGATCATCGCCGGACAGGGACGCGGCCAGCCCGCGACCTCGCTGAACCAGGCCCTGGCCGGACTCGCCGATTCGGTGAAGCGCCTGCTGGGGCAATAAGAAAATTCGCAACACGCCTGATGGAGACTGAAGCATATGGATATCTGGAACTGGGTGGAGAAGCTCCGCGCCGACCTGCGTGAGGCCGGCCAGGAGCAGAGTGCGCGGCTGATCGACGAACTCACCGCGTACGTCTGCGACCTCGAGGTGGAGCGCGCCGAGGCGCTGTTGCCGGAGGTCAAGGCGCTGAGCCGGACGTTGAACAACCCGTGGCTGGAAATCTTCGTCCGCCACTGGGAAATGCGTAACCGGGTCGGCAACCAACTGGAGGGTGAGACCGCCCTGGCCGACGCCGTTTCCCTGTTCGAACTGGCCAATCGCGACGACACCCAGGCCTGCCCGCAGTCAGTCTGCGTGACCCAGGACCTGGCGTCGTGCTACGCCAACGTCGACGGCCCGGGCTGGGTGGAGGAGCGCATCGAGGTGTGCGACGAGACCCTGGCGCGGATCGACCCGACCTGGGCCTGCTTCCACTGCCTGAGCAACGAGAAGGCCGAGGCGCTGCTCGACGACGGGCGCGGCGAAGATGCCCTGGCCTTCCTGGCCGAACAGGAGAAGAAGATCCTCGCCGCCGGCGAGGAGGTATTCGACAGCCTCCTGGAGATGCGCGTGGCGATCCTGCTGAACCTGGGGCGCGCGGAACAGGCGCTGGCCCTGATCGGCGAGATGGAGGAGAAGGTCGAGGGAGCGGAGTGGAACAACATCAGCCAGCCGCGGCGTCTGTACAAGGCCCACGGCCTGGCGTTGCTGGGGCGCGACGAGGAGGCCCTGGAGGCGCTGCTGCCGTTCTCCGAGATTGCCCCGCGCTACCGTACGATCTGGCTGCGCGCCGTCTACCTGCTGCTGCAACGGACCCCTGAGCGCAACACCTGGGACTTCGGCGGGCGCCTGCAGCAGATGCTCGAACACTACTCGCAGAAGGGCGCGCACCGGGTGGTCATCGATGTTGCCAGCCAGGCCATCCGCCTCGCGTTGCAACGCGGTTCGGTATGGAGCGCCAGGCGCCACCTGGCGCTGGCCGAACAGCATGCTCAACAGTTGCAGCGCGATCGGGGCGCCAGCCAGTTGCTCGCCGGGTTGAGGGAGGAGATCGATGCCGCGCCGCAGCAGCAGGAGCTGCCGGTGCCGGCTGCGGAGTTGCTCGACTGGCTGGCTGCGCAGGGCAGCGAAGACGCGCCGCGCAACCCGGAGAAAGAAGTGCAGTGGCTGCTCCAGGCGCTGGCCGAGCGGCCCGACGACACCGCCTTGCGCGAAGTGGCCGCCTCGGCGCTACAGGCCTGCTCCGCCGACGACGAGGCCATCGACCTGCTCTGGGAGTACGTCGAGCGCCACACCGACGAGGAGCAGCAACTGGCCTACTACCTGCTCAATGCCTTGCTGGCCCGCGGCGAGTACGACCAGGTCAAGCGCCTCGGCCGGCTCTACGCCGACAGCGTGCCGCTGATCGCGCTGTGGAGCGAAGTCAAGCTGGCCGAGAAACTCAACGACTGGCCGGAGCTGGAGCGCGCCTGCCAGTCGGTGCTGGAGATTTCCCCCGGCTCGCTGGGAGCCCACAGCCTGCTGGGCAAGGCGCTGATGGAGCAGGATCGCTTCGCCGAGGCGGCGCAGGCCTACCAGCGACTGGCCGGCAAGCTGGAGGAGCCGCAGTCGGTGCAGTGGGACCAGATGACCGCTGCCAGCGCCGCGCGCGACTGGACGATGCTGCGCGAGGTCGCTGCCGGCATGGGCATGGAGTTCGCCGCCGGCGACGGACCGATCGAGGAAGACTGGGGCTGGGTGATCGTCCGCTACATCGAGGATGGCGAAGCGCTCGACTACTACGCCCGGCGCACCGGCCCGGTGACCGCGCGGGTCCTCGAGAACGCGCCGGGCAACCGCAGCCAGCGGGTCGGTGACTGGGTGGTGTTCGACGCCGGGCTGATCTATCCGGCTCCGGAAGACGAAGAGGAACGCAAGCGTTTCGTTCCCACCTATGCGGTGGTGCACGTCCTCGAGAGCGGTGGTTACTCGCCGAGCTGGCTGGTGGACGGCGTGTATCCGGGCGACGAGGCCTTCGACGCCTTCCGCGAAACGCTCGACGCGCGCGGCTGGAAGGTCTGGGTGCACAGCAACCGCGACTACCAGGTCACCGATACCAGCAACGGCGAGGAACTGCGGGCGATCTACTTCACCGTCGCGACCCCCGCGCAGCAGGCGCCGCGCGAACTGCACCAGGCGTTGCAGGAGGCCACCGGGCAATGGCCGCACCGGATGTGCTGGCTGCGCCTGGCGGAAGCGGCGGAGGTCGACACCCAGCCGCACCTGGACGCCATCGAGCGCTACGGCCTGTAGCCGGTACGTCTCGGCATAAAAAACGGCCCGCGAGGGCCGTTTTTTTATGCGCTGAAGTCTCCGGCGGGACGGTGCTCAGCCGCCGAGGTAGGCGTCGCGCACCTTCGGGTTGGTCAGCAGGGCGGCGCCGGTGTCGTGCATGACGATCCGGCCGTTCTCCAGCACGTAGGCGCGATCGGCGAGCTTCAACGCCTGGTTGGCGTTCTGCTCGACGAGGAACACGGTGACGCCTTCGCGACGCAGTTGCTCGATGATCTCGAAGATCTGCTGGATGATGATCGGCGCGAGGCCGAGCGAAGGTTCGTCCAGCAGCAACAGCTTCGGCTTGCTCATCAGCGCGCGGCCGATGGCGAGCATCTGCTGTTCGCCGCCGGACATGGTCCCGGCGCGCTGTTCGTAGCGCTCCTTCAGGCGCGGGAAGAGCTCCAGCACCTTGTCCATCTGCACCTGATAATCGTCCTTGTCGGTGAAGAAGCCGCCCATCGCCAGGTTTTCTTCCACCGTCAGGCGGGAGAATACCCGGCGGCCTTCCGGGACCACCGCGATGCTCTTGCGCATGATGGTGGAGGAGGGTAGGCCGACCAGTTCCTCGCCTTCGTAGCGGATGCTGCCGCTGGCCGCCTGCGGCGAACCGCAGAGCGTCATCAGCAGGGTCGACTTGCCGGCGCCGTTGGCGCCGATCAGGGTGACGATCTCGCCCTTCTTCACTTCCACGCTGACGTCGTGCAGCGCCTGGATCTTGCCGTAGTAGGTGGAAACCTTGTCGAAACTCAGCATGCTCACGCTTCCCCCAGATAAGCCTTGATCACGTCCGGGTTGTCGCGGATCTGCTCCGGCGTCCCGTCGGCCAGGGGGGCGCCCTGGTTGATCACCACGATATGGTCGGAAATGCTCATCACCAGCTTCATGTCGTGCTCGATCAGCAATACCGTCACGTTGTGCTCGCTGCGCAGCTTGGCGATCAGCGCCTTGAGGTCGTCGGTCTCCTTCGGGTTGAGGCCGGCGGCCGGCTCGTCGAGCATGAGGATCCGCGGGCGGGTCATCATGCAGCGGGCGATCTCCAGGCGTCGCTGCTGGCCGTAGGCGAGGGTGCCGGCGCTGCGGTTGGCGAACTCGGTAAGGTTGACTTCCTCCAGCCAGTGCGCGGCGTACTCCATGGCCTCGCGCTCGCTGCGGCGGAATGCCGGGGTCTTGAACAGGCCGGCGAGGAAGTTGGTGTTGAGGTGGCGGTGCTGGGCGACCAGCAGGTTCTCCACCGCGGTCATTTCCTTGAACAGGCGGACGTTCTGGAAGGTCCGCACCACGCCCTTGCGAGCGATCTTGTGGCCGGGCAGGCCCTGGATCTCCTCGCCGTCGAGGCGGATCAGGCCGCCGGTGGGCTGGTAGAAGCCGGTCAGGCAGTTGAACACGGTGGTCTTGCCGGCGCCGTTCGGGCCGATCATCGAGACCACCTGCTTTTCCTCGACCTTCAGGTTGACGCCGTTGACGGCCAGCAGGCCGCCGAAGCGCATGGTCAGGCCGCTCACTTCGAGAATCGGTCGGCTCATGGCTTCAGCTCCAGGTGCGGGCGTTGCATCGGCAGCAGTCCCTGGGGACGCCAGATCATCATCACGATCATGGTCAGGCCGAAGATCAGCATGCGGTATTCGTTGAACCCGCGCATTTCCTGGAGCAGCACCATCACCACCGCGGCGAGGATCACGCCGAGCTGCGAACCCATGCCGCCGAGCACGACGATCGCAAGGATCATCGCCGACTCGATGAAGGTGAAGGACTCAGGCGTCACCAGGCCCTGGCGGGCGGCGAAGAAGCTGCCGGCGAAACCGGCGAAGCTGGCGCCGATGGTGAAGGCGGAGAGCTTGACGATGGTCGGGTTGAGACCGAGAGCGCGGCAGGCCACTTCGTCCTCGCGCAGCGCTTCCCAGGCGCGACCGATCGGCATGCGCATCAGCCGGTTGATCACGAACAGGGCCAGCAGCACCAGCAGCAGGGCCACCACGTAGAGCAGGATGACCTTGTAGTTGGTGTTGTAGGCGATGCCGAAGAACTCGTGGAAGGTCTGCATGCCTTCCGGCGCGCGGCGTTCGAAGGTCAGGCCGAACAGGGTCGGCTTGGGGATCGAGCCGATGCCGTTGGGACCGCCGGTGATCTCGGTCATGTTGCGCAGCAGGATGCGGATGATCTCGCCGAAGCCGAGGGTCACGATCGCCAGGTAGTCGCCGCGCAGGCGCAGCACCGGGAAGCCGAGGAGGAAGCCGAACAGCGCGGCCATCATCCCGGCGATCGGCAGGGCGGTCCAGAAGCCGAACCCGGCGTACTCGGCGAGCAGCGCGTAGGTGTAGGCACCTACCGCGTAGAAGCCGACGTAGCCGAGATCGAGCAGGCCGGCCAGGCCGACCACGATGTTCAGGCCGATGCCGAGCATCACGTAGATCAGGATCAGGGTGGCGATGTCCACCGCCCCGCGCGAGGCGAAGAACGGCCAGACGAAAGCCACCACGACCAGGGCGAGGACCGCCCAGCGCTGGGTCGATGGCAGGCTGAGGAAGTTCTTCAGGCCGCTGCCGTTGACCTTGTAGCCGACGCCGCGACCCAGCTTGAGCGGGATGCGGTCGCGGAACAGCTGCCAGACGAACATGGCCAGGGCGGCCGCGGCGATGGTCCAGAGGGTCTGCGCATCGGCGCCGAGGACCTCGAGCTTGATGCCGACGGTGCGCAGCTTCAGGCCTAGGATCGGATAGGACACCAGGATCACGAGGAGGGCGCTGAACAGCGCGCGCTTGAGGGACTGGCTCATACTTTTTCCACCTCCGGACGACCGAGGATGCCGGTAGGTCGGAACAGCAGCACCAGGATCAGCAGGCCGAAGGCCACCACGTCCTTGTACTGGTCGCCGAACACGTCGGCGCCGAAGGCTTCGGCGACGCCCAGCAGCAGGCCGCCGAGCATGGCGCCGGGGATGCTGCCGATGCCGCCGAGCACCGCGGCGGTGAACGCCTTGATCCCGGCGAGGAAGCCGATCCCGGGGTTGATCACGCCGTACTGCATGCCCAGCAGCACCGCGGCGACGGCGGCCAGGGCGGCGCCGATGACGAAGGTGAGGGCGATGATGTTGTTGCTGTTGATACCCAGCAGGTTGGTCATCTTCAGGTCCTCGGCGCAGGCGCGGCAGGCGCGGCCCAGGCGGGAGCGGGAGATGAACAGGGTGAGGCCGAACATCACCAGGAAGGTGACGACGAAGATCAGGATCTGCATATAGGAGATCACCACGCCGTTCATGCTGCTTTCGCCGAACACGAAGTTGCCGGGCAGCAGGGTCGGGATGGCCTTTTCCTTGGAGTCCTGCGAGAGCATCACGGCGTTCTGCAGGAAGATCGACATGCCGATCGCGGAGATCAGCGGGATCAGGCGGTTGCCGCCGCGCAACGGGCGGTAGGCGACCCGCTCGATGCTGTAGCCGAAAGCACTGGTGACGATGATGCTGGCGGCGAATGCGGCGAGCATCATCAGCGGAACGCTGTCCAGCCCCATCATCGCCAGCAGGGTGATGGCGATGAAGGCGATGTACGAGCCGATCATGTACACCTCGCCGTGGGCGAAGTTGATCATGCCGATGATGCCGTAGACCATGGTGTAGCCGATCGCGATCAGCGCATAGGTGCTGCCGACGGTCAGGCCGTTAACCAATTGTTGTAGGTAATGATAAATCTCGGGCATGGGACTCTCTCGCTAAACGCCCGCCGTTGTACGGCAGGTAGACGTTCGGCTCGCGGGTGTGGGGCCGGAACGCTGCTGAGACCCGTCACGATCCGGCGCGCGGCGGGCCGGCGGGAGGCAGGGGAAAGCCGCGCTCCCGTCCACCAGGAGTGAACGCTGCCGGTCTTCGCCTGCCCTTGCCGGGCCGCCGCTCGCGGAATCATGCGGGTACTAAAACAAAGCCCACGGTGGGTGACGTGGGCTCCGTACTGCAACGATGCTTACTTGACCTCGGTCCGGGTGGCGTCCTTGTGCCACTCGTAGACGGTGAAGTCGAAGTTCTTCAGGTCGCCCTTCTCGTCGAACCCGAGGTTCCCGGTGGGAGTCTCGAAGGTGTTGGTGCGCAGGGCCTCGGCGACCTTCTCCGGATCGGCCTCGCCGGCTTTCTCGATGCCCTTGGCGATCACTGTGACCGCGGAGTAGGCGGGCAGGACGAAGATGCCGCTCGGATCCTGGTTCTTCGCCTTGAAGGCGTCGATCAGGGCCTTGTTCTTCGGATCCTGCTCGAAGGCGCGCGGCAGGGTCGCCAGCATGCCTTCCGAAGCGTCGCCGGCGATCGCGGTGATTTCGCTGTTGCCGACCCCTTCCGGGCCCATGAAGCGCGCGTCCAGCCCGGCCTGCTTGGCCTGGCGCAGCAGCAGGCCCATTTCCGGGTGGTAGCCGCCGAAGTAGACGAACTGCACGCCGGCTTTCTTCAGCTTGCTGATCAGCGCGTTGAAGTCCTTGTCGCCGGCGTTCAGGCCTTCGAAGACGGCAACCTTGATGCCGGCGTCTTCCACGGTCTTCTTCACCTCGGTGGCGATGCCTTCGCCGTACTGCTGCTTGTCGTGCAGTACCGCGATGGTCTTGTCCTTGTAGCGTTCGGCGATGAACTTGCCGGCCACCGGGCCCTGCATGTTGTCCAGGCCGATCGTGCGGAAGATCAGCTTGTAGCCGCGCGAGGTGATTTCCGGGGCGGTGGCCGACGGGGTGATCATCAGCACGCCTTCGTCTTCGTAGATGTCGGTGGCGGGTTGGGTGGAGCTGGAGCAGACATGGCCGACCACGAACTTGACGCCGTCGTTGACCACCTTGTTGGCGACCGCCACGGCCTGCTTGGGATCGCAGGCGTCGTCGTAGATCACGCCTTCGAGTTGCGCGCCGTTCACGCCGCCTGCCTTGTTGATCTGTTCGATTGCCATCAGCGCACCGGCGCGCTGCATGTCGCCGTACTGGGCTACCGGACCGGTGACCGGGCCAGCCAGGGCGATCTTGATGGTGTCGGCGGCCATGGAGTAGCTGGCGAACCCGGCAATGGCCATCGCGGCGAACAGGCGGGATAGACGCTGAGTACCCTTCTTCATAGTGCTCCACTCTTCTTGTGTGTTGTCATTGTTGTAGTCTCGCGGCCGCGGGGGCCGGAGGAGACCGGGTGATCGTCATGGACGGACCCCGGGAACTGTACCGGTACAGTGTAGAGCGGCGCTTCGTCGCTTGAAAAGCACGGCACGGCGAGCTCCCGTGAGTCGTGTCGCCTGGTTGACATAAACGTATAGAAAAACGGCGCGGACCTGCCTCACCTCCCTGGGCCCGGTTTCCCTTCGGCTGTCGTGGGCTACCGGCGGGCGTTATCATGGCGCCCATGCAATCCAGGTAGATCCCATGACAGAACAAACTAGCACCCTCTATGCCAAGCTGCTCGGCGAGACCGCGGTCATTTCCTGGGCCGAGCTGCAACCGTTTTTCGCCCGTGGCGCCTTGCTCCAGGTCGATGCCGCGCTGGACCTGGTGGAAGTCGCCGAGGCCCTGGCCGGGGACGACCGCGAGAAGGTCGCCGCCTGGCTTTCCGGCGGCGGCCTGAGCAAGGTCGGGGAGGATGCGGCCAAGGACTTCCTCGAACGCGACCCGACCCTCTGGGCGGTGGTGGTGGCGCCCTGGGTGGTCATTCAGGAACGCGCGGAAAAAGCGACGTTGCACTGATCCAGGGCGGTTTTCTTTCGCTCGACCCTGGCTAGACTGATTCCGATTCCCACCAGGAGATTCGTCATGTTCGAACCAGGCCACCTCCATCTGGTCAGCCTGCCCGGCCTCGACCAGCAGGACATCAATATCCATATCCGCTACGAGGTGCGGCAGAACGCCGAATCCGGCGCCTATGTGCACTTCGACATGGACGGCGAGATCGACGGCAAGCCGTTCAGCGACTCCTTCGAGCTGCCGCGCGATACCGCCTTCAACTTCGCCAGCGATGCCACGCGGGTCGCCCAGAAGCACGGCCTGCACCCGAAGTTCGGCGCGATCACCCGGGTGCACAAGGAATACGATGCGATGTTCGAGGACATTCGCGCCAAGCTGCATGCCCATCCCGGCGAACCGGTGGATCTCGAGCGGATCATTCGCCACGAGTGAGCCGTGTCCCCGGCGGCCGGAAGCATGGGAAAGGCCCGATATCGACGATATCGGGCCTTTTTTCGTTTGCCGGAGAAGCCGTTCCAGGGGCTTGCCACCCTTGCCGGCAAGCGGAAGCGGCTTGCCGCTTGCCGCTTCCGGGTTACCCTTAAATAAATTCAAGTTATTGAATATAAAGGTTTTTAATAATTTGGCACGGGCCTTGCTGAAATGTTGGCGACGAAAGCCACACCGGCAAACAGGTTCGCAGCCATGAGCATCAGTTTCGACAGAGCACTCGGTATCCACCAGCAGGCCCTCAGCTTCCGCGCCCAGCGCGCCGAAGTGCTGGCCAACAACCTGGCCAACGCCGATACCCCGAACTACAAGGCTCGCGACCTGGACTTCGCCGCGGTTCTCGCCGAGCAGAAGGACAAGGCCGCCAAGGGTACCTTCGCCACCCGCACCACCAACGAGCGGCATATCGCCGCCGAAGGTTTCGGCATGGGCGAGGGCAGCCTGCAGTACCGCATCCCGGTCCAGCCGTCGATCGACCAGAACACTGTCGACGCCCAGATCGAGCAGGCCAACTACGCCGAGAACGCCATGCACTTCCAGGCGTCCTTCACCTTCCTCAACAGCAAATTCAAAGGGCTGGTCAGCGCCCTGCGTGGAGAGTAACCGCCATGTCCCTCGCCAGTGTCTTCAACATTGCCGGTAGCGGCATGAGCGCCCAGAGCACCCGCCTGAACACCGTGGCCAGCAACATCGCCAACGCCGAGACGGTTTCCTCCAGCGTCGACAAGACCTACCGCGCCCGCCATCCGGTGTTCTCCACCATGTTCCAGCAGGCCCAGGGCGACAGCGGCTCGCTGTTCGCCGACCAGGACAGCTCCGGCGCCGGCGTGCAGGTGCTGGGCATCGTCGAGGACCAGAGTTCGCTGATGCCGCGCTACGAGCCGAACCATCCGGCCGCGGATGCCAACGGCTACGTGTATTACCCCAATGTGAACGTGGTCGAGGAAATGGCCGACATGATTTCCGCCAGCCGTGCCTTCCAGACCAACGCGGAAATGATGAATACCGCCAAACAGATGATGCAGAAGGTCCTGACCCTGGGTCAGTGAGCGGAGTAGAGCATGAGCATCGATAACGTCAGCGGCACCAGCAGCAACACCGGCAACGTCAACGGCAGCAAGCGCGCCGCCGGCAGCGGCGCCACCGAGACCGGGCAGAGCGTCAAGGGCAGCAGCAACCTTGGCAAGGACGAATTCCTCAAGCTGCTGGTGGCCCAGTTGAAGAACCAGGACCCGATGTCGCCGCAGCAGAACGGCGAGTTCATCGCCCAACTGGCCCAGTTCAGCACCGTGGAAGGCGTGCAGTCGCTGAACAAGAGCATGGAGAGCATTCTCTCCAACTACCAGTCGTCGCAGGCCCTGCAAGCCTCGTCGCTGGTGGGGCGCAAGGTCATCGTGGCGACCGACAAGTCGGTGGTGGACACCAAGGACACCTTCAAGGCGTCCCTCAACCTGCCGGTCTCCAGCAGCAACGTATGGGTCAACGTCTACGACGACAAGGGCACCGTGGTCAATCGCATCAACCTCGGCCAGCAGGCTGCCGGCAGCGTCAGCTTCATGTGGGACGGCAAGGACAGCAGCGGCAACATCATGCCGCCGGGCACCTACAAGTTCGAGGCGCAGACCTCGATCGACGGCAAGACCTACGGGCTCCAGACCTACCTGCCGGCCAACGTCGACAGCGTCACTCTGGGGCAGAACGGCGGCGAGCTGATGCTCAACCTCGCAGGCCTGGGCAGCATCGCGCTGTCCAAAGTACAGATCATCGGCCAGTAAGCCGGCGTTTCCGGCAAGGAGCTATCCATGAGTTTCAACATCGGCCTGAGCGGCATCCAGGCGGCCTCCAGCGGCCTGAACGTCACCGGCAACAACATCGCCAACGCCGGCACCGTAGGCTTCAAGCAATCCCGCGCGGAGTTCGCCGACGTCTACGCCGCCTCGGTGCTGGGTTCGGGCAGCAACCCGCAGGGCAGCGGCGTGCTGCTCTCGGACGTCTCGCAGATGTTCAAGCAGGGCAACATCGACTCGACCAACAGCGTGCTGGACCTGGCCATCAACGGCAACGGCTTCTTCGTCACCAGCAACAACGGGGCGATCAGCTACACCCGCGCCGGCTACTTCAATACCGACAAGCAGGATTTCATCGTCGACAACAACGGCTACCGCCTGCAGGGCTATGCCGTCGGGCCGAACGGCCAGTTGCAGAACGGCGTGGTCACCGACCTCAAGGTCGAGCGCGCCAATCAGGCGCCGCAGGCCACCTCGAGCATCCAGCAGTCGTACAACCTCAACTCGACGCTGAAGCCGCCGACCGTGACGCCGTTCGATCCGTCCGACGCCGCTACCTACAACTCGTCCTCTTCGCTGGGCATCTATGACAGCCAGGGCAACTCCCACACCATGAGCCAGTTCTTCATCAAGAACGAGCCGGACCCGAATGCGACCCCGCCGATTCCGGAGAACAGCTGGACCATGAAAGTGCTGATCGACGGCGTCAATCCGCTCGATCCGTCGAACAAGACGCCGATGAGCTTCAACGTCACCTTCGACGCCAGCGGCCAGATGACCTCGGTTCGGGCGCCGGACGGCAGCACCAGCGGGCCGGGCTTCAGCATCGACGCGACCACCAACGTGATCCAGTTCAGTCCGGCCACCGGCAATCCGCCGACTCCCGGCACCGGCTGGATTCCGGCGGCCTCGGACGGCAAGACCCCGCCGACCTACGCCTGGAATGGCGCGACCGGTGCCGCCAGCGGCATCTCCTTCGACATGCGCAAGACCACCCAGTACTCCACCGCGTTCGCCCAGAGCAACCCGATCCAGGACGGCTACACCACCGGTCAGCTGGCAGGCCTGGAAATCGACGACACCGGGGTGATCTTCGCCCGCTACACCAATGGCCAGTCCAAGGTGCAGGGCCAGGTGGTGCTGGCGAACTTCGCCAACATCCAGGGCCTGACGCCGATCGGCAAGACCTCCTGGGTGCAGTCCGCGGAGTCCGGCGAGCCGGCGGTCGGCGCGCCGCGCTCGGGCACCCTGGGGGCGTTGCAATCCGGCGCGCTGGAAGCGTCCAACGTGGACATCTCCAACGAACTGGTGAACCTCATCGTCCACCAGCGCAACTACCAGGCCAATGCCAAGACCATCCAGACCGAGGATGCGGTGACCCAGACCATCATCAACCTGCGCTGATGACGGCGTGCCGGTGCCGTCCGGGCACCGGCAAGGCCCTTGCCGCCAGCGGCAACCCCTGGCCAGGGGTTGCCCCCGAAGCCTCCGAAAGGAGGCTTTCTGTTTTATAAAATCCTTTTAAATCAATGTATTAATTGTTTTTTCGAATTCTGGCACGGCGCTTGCTGGATAACCTGCAAGAAAGCCCGGCGGATTGTGCCGGTGCCTGGAGGATTCGATGGACAAGATGCTGTACGTCTCCATGAGCGGGGCCAGCCAGAACACCCTGGCGATGCGTGCTCATGCCAACAACCTGGCGAACATCTCGACCAGCGGCTTTCGTCGCGACTTCGAGCAGGCGCGTTCGATGCAGGTGTTCGGCGACAGCTTCCCGGCGCGGGTATTCGCCATGAGCGAGCGGCCCGGTACCGATTTCAGCCATGGCAGCCTCCAGGAAACCGGCAACGAGCTGGACATCGCCATCGACGGCGACGGCTTCGTCGCGGTCCAGGCGCCGGATGGCAGCGAGGCCTACGTGCGTACCGCCGGCATGCATATCGACGCCCTCGGCATGCTGCGCACCGGCGACGGCTTGCCGGTGCTCGGCAACGGTGGGCCGATCGCCGTGCCGCCGGAGGAAAAGGTGGAGATCGGCCAGGACGGCACCATCAGCATCCGCGCCCTTGGCGAGAACCCCAACGTGGTCGCCGTGGTGGACCGGATCAAACTGGTCAACCCGAACCTGAAGCAGATGGAGAAGGGTACCGACGGCCTGCTGCACTACAAGCCGCAGCCGGGCGAGCAGGCGCCGCTGGCCGACGCCAACGTGAAGGTGGTCTCCGGTTTCCTGGAAAGCAGCAACGTGAACGCGGTGGAAGAGATGACCGCGATCCTCTCGCTGTCCCGTCAATTCGAGCTGCACGTGAAGATGATGCGCACCGCCGAGGACGATTCGGCGGCCATGGCGCGGGTTTTGCAAATCAGCTAATCACTTGAGCGTGGTGCCATAAAACCGGCACCCGAGGAGCACGACGATGTTATCGGCACTGTGGGTCAGCAAGACCGGTCTGTCCGCCCAGGACATGAACCTGACCACCATTTCCAACAACCTGGCCAACGTATCCACCACCGGCTTCAAGCGCGACCGCGCGGAGTTCCAGGACCTGCTGTACCAGATCCGGCGCCAGCCGGGCGGCCAGTCGACCCAGGACAGCGAGCTGCCTTCGGGCCTGCAACTGGGTACCGGTGTGCGCGTCGTCGGCACCCAGAAGATCTTCACCCCGGGCAGCCTGCAGACCACCGAGCAGCCGCTGGACATGGCGGTCAACGGGCGCGGCTTCTTCCAGGTCCTGCTGCCGGACGGCACCGTGTCCTACACCCGCGACGGCAGCTTCCACCTGAACTCCGACGGGCAGATCGTCACCTCCAACGGCTTCGCCCTGGAGCCAGCGATCGTGGTGCCCAACGAGACCCAGACCTTCACCGTCGGCCAGGACGGCACCGTCTCGGTGACCACCACCGGCAACGCCCAGCCGCAGGTGATCGGCAACATCCAGACCGCCGACTTCATCAACCCGGCCGGCCTGCAGGCCATCGGCAACAACCTGTTCCTGGAAACCGGCTCCAGCGGCGCGCCGCAGGTCGGTACGCCGGGTCTCAACGGCCTCGGCACGGTTGCCCAGAACACCCTGGAAAACTCCAACGTCAACGTGGTCGAGGAACTGGTGAACATGATCACCACCCAGCGCGCCTACGAGATGAACTCCAAGGTCATCTCCACCGCCGACCAGATGTTGTCCTTCGTCACCCAGAATCTTTGACGGGCCCTGACCGGGCCCTGGCTGTACGCCGCGAGGTAGCTTGATATGAACCGGCTGATGATCGTCTCCCTGCTTGGCATCGCCACCGCCCTGGGCGGTTGCGTCAATCCACCGCCGAAGCCGAACGATCCGTACTACGCGCCGGTGCTGCCGCGCACCCCGCTGCCCGCCGCGCAGAACAACGGCGCGATCTACCAGGCCGGCTTCGAGCAGAACCTCTACGACGACCGCAAGGCCTTCCGCGTGGGCGACATCATTACCATCACCCTCAACGAGAAGACCCAGGCGAGCAAGAAAGCCAACTCCGATATCCAGAAGGACAGCAAGACCAAGATGGGGCTGACCTCGCTGTTCGGTAGCGGCATGACCACCAACAACCCGATCGGCGGCGGCGACCTCAGCCTCAGCGCCGAATACGGCGGCTCGCGCGACGCCAAGGGCGATAGCCAGGCGGGGCAGAGCAACAGCCTGACCGGCTCGATCACCGTGACCGTGGCCGAGGTGCTGCCCAACGGCATCCTCTCCGTGCGCGGCGAGAAGTGGATGACCCTGAACACCGGCAACGAGCTGGTGCGCATCGCCGGCCTGGTCCGCGCCGACGATATCGCCACCGACAACACCGTGTCCTCGACCCGCGTGGCCGACGCCCGGATCACCTACTCCGGCACCGGCGCCTTCGCCGATGCCAGTCAGCCGGGCTGGCTGGACCGCTTCTTCCTCAGCCCGCTGTGGCCGTTCTGAGGACGCTCGCGATGACCAAGTTCAAGCACCTGCTGGCCCTCGCCGCGCTGCTCCTGGCCGCCGGCGCGGCCCAGGCCGAGCGGTTGAAGGATATCGCCAGCATCCAGGGCGTGCGGACCAACCAGTTGATCGGCTATGGCCTGGTGGTCGGCCTGAGCGGCAGCGGCGACCAGACCACGCAGACGCCGTTCACCCTGCAGACCTTCAACAACATGCTGGCGCAGTTCGGCATCAAGGTGCCGGCCAACGTCGGCAACGTGCAGTTGAAGAACGTCGCCGCGGTATCGGTGCATGCCGACCTGCCGCCGTTCGCCAAGCCGGGCCAGCCGATCGACGTCACCGTGTCGTCCATCGGCAACGCCAAGAGCCTGCGCGGCGGCAGCCTGCTGATGACTCCGCTGAAAGGTATCGACGGCCAGGTCTACGCGGTCGCCCAGGGCAACCTGGTGGTCGGCGGCTTCGACGCCGAAGGCCGCGACGGCTCGAAGATCACCGTCAACGTACCGTCCGCCGGACGTATCCCGGCCGGCGCCACCGTCGAACGCGCGGTGCCGAGCGGCTTCGACCAGGGCAACAGCCTGACGCTGAACCTCAACCGCCCGGACTTCACCACTGCCAAGCGCATCGTCGACCGCATCAACGAACTGCTCGGTCCGGGCGTCGCCCATGCGGTGGACGGCGGCTCGGTGCGGGTCAGCGCGCCGCTCGACCCGAACCAGCGGGTCGACTACCTGTCGATCCTGGAGAACCTCGACGTGCAGCCGGGCGAGGCGGTGGCCAAGGTCATCATCAATTCGCGCACCGGCACCATCGTCATCGGCCAGAACGTCAAGGTATCGCCGGCCGCCGTCACCCACGGCAGCCTGACCGTGAGCATCACCGAGGACCCGATCGTCAGCCAGCCCGGTGCCTTCTCCAACGGCCAGACTGCGGTGGTGCCACGCTCGCGGGTGAACGCCGAGGAGGAGACCAAGCCGATGTTCAAGTTCGGTCCCGGCACCACCCTGGACGACATCGTCCGCGCGGTGAACCAGGTCGGCGCCGCGCCGAGCGACCTGATGGCGATCCTCGAAGCCCTGAAGCAGGCCGGCGCGTTGCAGGCCGACTTGATCGTGATCTGAGGACGACGCCATGGATTCCCGTTTGCTCAGCGGTATCGGCGCAGGCCCCGACAGCGGCTCCTATACCGATCTCAACCGCCTCAACCAGCTCAAGGTCGGCAAGGACCGCGACGGCGAGGCGAACATCCGCAAGGTCGCCCAGGAATTCGAATCGCTGTTCCTCAACGAGATGCTCAAATCCATGCGTTCGGCCAACGAAGCGCTGGGCGACGGCAATTTCATGAACAGCCAGACCACCAAGCAGTACCAGGACATGTACGACCAGCAACTGTCGGTGAGCCTGTCGAAGAATGCCGGCGGCATCGGCCTGGCCGACGTGCTGGTGCGCCAGTTGTCGAAGATGAAGCAAGGCTCCAGGGGCAACGGCGAAAACCCGTTCGCCCGGGTCGCCGAGAACGGCGCCGGTCGCTGGCCGAGCAACCCCAGCGCGCAGGCCGGCAAGGCCCTGCCGATGCCGGAAGCCGGCCGCGACGACTCGAAGCTGCTCAACCAGAGGCGCCTGGCGCTGCCGGGCAAGCTGGCCGAGCGCATGCTCGCCGGCATCGTTCCCTCCGCCTCGCCGGCCGCCAGCCAGATGCAGAGCCTGGGCCAGGACAGCTACCTGCCGGCGCAGAGCTACCCGGCGGCGAGCCGCCGCGGTTTCTCCACCGATGGCGTCGACAGCCAGGGCAGCCGGCGCATCGCCCAGCCGCCGCTGGCCAGGGGCAAGTCGATGTTCGCCTCGGCCGACGAGTTCATCGCCACCATGCTGCCGATGGCCCAGAAGGCCGCCGAGCGGATCGGCGTCGATGCCCGCTACCTGGTGGCCCAGGCCGCGCTGGAGACCGGCTGGGGCAAATCGATCATCCGCCAGCAGGATGGCGGCAGCAGCCACAACCTGTTCGGCATCAAGACCGGCAGCCGCTGGGATGGTGCCTCGGCGCGCGCTCTCACCACCGAATACGAAGGCGGCAAGGCGGTCAAGGAGGTCGCGGCGTTCCGCTCCTACTCGTCGTTCGAGCAGAGCTTCCACGACTACGTCAGCTTCCTCCAGGGCAACGACCGCTACCAGAACGCCCTGGACAGCGCCGCCAACCCCGAGCGCTTCATGCAGGAACTGCAGCGCGCCGGCTACGCCACCGATCCGCAGTACGCCCGCAAGGTGGCGCAGATCGCCAGACAGATGCAGACCTACCAGGCCGTCGCCGCCGCCGGCACGCCGCCTCTGGGTTGAGCAAGGAGGAACTGACCCATGTCCGACCTACTCTCGATAGGCCTGTCCGGCCTCGGCACCAGCCAGACCTGGCTGACCATCACCGGGCACAACATCACCAACGTCAAGACGCCGGGCTACAGCCGCCAGGATGCCATCCAGCAGACCCAGGTCCCGCAGTTCAGCGGTGCCGGCTACATGGGCTCGGGCAGCCAGATCGTCGACGTGCGCCGCCTGGCCAGTGACTTCCTCACCGGCCAGTTGCGCAACGCCACCAGCCAGAACAGCGAGTTGAGCGCTTTCCTGGGCCAGATCGACCAGCTCAACTCGCTGCTGGCGGATAACACCACCGGGGTCAGCCCGGCGATGCAGCGTTTCTTTTCCGCCTTGCAGACCGCTGCGCAGAACCCGTCCTCGACCGAGGCGCGCGAGGCGGTGCTGGCCCAGGCGCAGGGCCTGAGCAAGACCTTCAATACCCTCTACGACCAACTGGACAAGCAGAACAGCCTGATCAACCAGCAGTTGGGTGCCCTGACCTCGCAGGTGAACAATCTCAGCCAGAGCGTGGCCGAGTACAACGATGCCATCGCCAAGGCGAAATCCGCCGGGGCCGTGCCCAACGATCTGCTGGACGCGCGCGACGAAGCGGTGCGCAAGCTCTCCGAGATGGTCGGCGTGACCGCGGTCACCCAGGACGACAACAGCGTCAGCCTGTTCATCGGCAGCGGCCAGCCGCTGGTGGTGGGCAATACCGTTTCGACGCTGAGCGTGGTGCCGGGGCTGGACGACCCGACCCGCTACCAGGTGCAGCTCACGCTTGGCGACTCCACGCAAAACGTGACCCGGTTGGTCTCCGGCGGGCAGATGGGCGGCCTGCTGGCGTATCGCGATACCGTCCTGGATAGCTCCTACAACAAGCTCGGCCAACTTGCGCTGACCTTCGCCGATACCGTCAACAAGCAACTGGGGCAGGGCCTGGACCTGGCGGGCAAGGCCGGCGCCAACCTGTTCGGCGACATCAACGATCCGGACATCACGGCGCTGCGGGTCCTGGCGAAGAACGGCAACACCGGCAATGTCCACGCCAACCTGAACATCACCGATACCAGCAAGCTGAATTCCAGCGATTTCCGCCTGGACTTCGACGGCACCAATTTCACCGCGCGGCGCCTGGGCGACGACGCAAGCATGCAGGTCACGGTCAGCGGTACCGGTCCCTACACCCTCTCGTTCAAGGATGCCAACGGCGTCGACCAGGGCTTCAGCGTGACCCTCGACCAACTGCCGGCCGCGGGCGACCGCTTCACCCTGCAGCCGACCCGGCGCGGCGCCAGCGATATCGAGACAACCCTGAAGAACGCTTCGCAACTGGCTTTCGCCGGGTCCGCTCGCGCCGAGGCGACCACCAACAACCGCGGCAGCGGCGCCATCGGCCAGCCGAACCTGGTCGGCGGACCGTCGCCGATCGATCCGGCGGTTCTGCAGAACGCCTTCGGCGCCAATGGTCTGCCGCTGAGCGCGACGGTCAGCGCGGATGGCAAGACCTACACCATGACCTCGCCGCTGCCGGCCGGTTGGAGTTATGTCGACAAGGACGGCAACGCGCTGCCCGGCAGTCCGACGCTGAACAGCGGTACCAGCAACAGCGTGCGCATGGCCTATACCGATCCGGGCAGCGGCCAGACCTATACCTACGAGTTCAACCTGTCCAACGTGCCGCAGACTGGCGACAGTTTCACCCTGAGCTTCAACAAGGACGGCATTTCGGACAACCGCAACGCCCTCAACCTGAATGCCTTGCAGACCAAGCCGACGGTGGGCGGTACCGGCAGCACGGGGTCTACCTACAACGACGCCTACGGTGGGCTGGTGGAGCGGGTCGGCACCCTGACCGCCCAGGCGCGCGCCAGCGCCGACGCCTCGCAGACCGTGCTCAAGCAGGCGCAGGACAGCCGCGACTCGCTGTCCGGGGTGAGCCTCGACGAAGAGGCGGCCAACCTGATCCAGTTCCAGCAGTACTACAGCGCGTCGGCCCAGGTCATTCAAGTTGCCCGCTCGCTGTTCGATACCCTGATAGGCGCGTTCCGCTGAGCGCCTTAACCGAGAGACCGTCGTCATGCGCATTTCAACGATCCAGGCTTTCAACAACTCGGTCAGTGGCATCTCCCGCAACTATGCCGACCTGACGCGCACCCAGGCCGAAATCAGTGCCGGCAAGCGCCTGCTGACCCCGGCCGACGACCCGGTCGGCGCCGTCCGGCTGCTTCAGCTGAACCAGGAGCAGGCGCTCAACAGTCAGTACAAATCGGGCATCACGGCAGCGAAGAACAGCCTGCAGCAGGAGGAGACCATCCTCAATTCGGTCGGCACGGTCATCCATCGTATCCGCGAGATCGCCGTGCAGGCCGGCAACGGCGGCCTCGACGCCTCGGACAAGAACGCGCTGGCCACCGAACTGGCGCAGCGCGAGGACGAACTGCTGAACCTGCTCAACAGCCGCGACGCCAGCGGCAAGTACCTGTTCTCCGGCAGCCAGGGCGATACCCAGCCGTTCGTTCGCAACCCGGACGGTACCTACTCCTACAACGGCGACGAAGGCCAGCGTGAGGTACAGATCGCCAGCAGCACCTTCATTGCCATCAGCGACAACGGCAAGATCCTTTTCGAAAGCGGCAGCAACGCCAACCGGGTCTCCACCGGCAAGGACGCCGCAGGCCTGGACGCCAGCGGCAACCCCAGCGACAGCAGCATCTCCCTGGGCCTGGTGACGGACAAGGAAGCCTACGACACGGTGTTCCCGTCGAGCACGCCACCGCTGGCCAGCGATGGCGTCGGTATCCACTTCACCGACGCGAAGAACTACGTGGTCTACGACCTCAAGACGATCCCGCCGGGCTACGACTGGAGCACCAGCGACCCCAACCCGCCGAGCTTCGCCACGCTCGCCAGCGGCAAGATCGACGACAACGCCCAGACCAGCGACTTCATCACCTTCGGCGGCGTCAAGGTACAGATCGACGGCGAGCCGCAGGGCGGCGACACCTTCAGTATCAAGCGCCAGCCGGACCAGGAAAAGCGCAGCTTGCTCAATACCGTGTCGGACTTGCGCAAGGCCCTGCTCAGCGCCGAGGACACGCCGGCTGGAAACCTGGCTATCCGCGACGCGGTGGGGGTGGCGATCTCCAACCTGGACTCTTCGAACTCGCAGATCCTCACGGGCCAGGGACGCATCGGCGCGCGGATGAACGTCGCCGAATCTACGGAAACCTTCATCGACGACGTGACCCTGGTGAATACCGCCGTGATCTCGCAGATCCAGGATCTGGACTACCCTGAAGCGCTGTCACGGCTGACCCTGCAATCCACCATCATGGATGCGGCGCAGCAGAGTTTCGTCAAGATTCGCGGCTTGAGCCTGTTCAACTACCTGAGTTAAGCGGATGACAAGCGATAGCCCTGTAGGGGCGCGGAGTCGACAGCAGGCTACGGAATGACCGACAAACAACGGATAAAGGGCAGGCCTGTCGCTATCGACTACGAAAGCACGCTGGCTTTCTTCGAAGGTCGGGCCGCCCGCGAATATCGCAATGCCCTGAGTTCGACGATGTATCAGGACCAGCAGCCGGAACTGGTCGAGGAGCGCGATCGGCGCGAGAAACTGCGCGTCGCTCCGGGACTCGCCCTCGGTATGGCCCGGCGGGTCCTCGACATCGGCTGCGGTATCGGGCGCTGGGGCTGGCTGCTGGCCGAGGAAGCGCCGCAGGCCGATTACCTGGGCATCGACTTCTCCGCCGCGCTGGTGGAGAAAGCCTGCGACGAGGCACGGCAGCGCGGCTACGAGCGGCTGCTTTTCCAGCGGATGTCGGCGACCGACATCCGTCCCGCCGAGCTGGCGCTCAGTCCTCCCTACGACCTGCTGCTGGTCTCGGGACTACTCATCTATCTCAACGACAGCGACTGCCAGGAACTGTTGCGCCAGGCGCTGCAGCTGTGCGCACCGGGCGGGCGGATCTACCTGCGCGAACCGGTAGCCGTGGAACAGCGCCTGACCCTGGATCGCTTCTTTTCGAAGGAACTTGAACACGAGTATTCGGCGGTCTATCGCACCGTCGCCGAACTCAAGGACATGCTCGTACAGGCCGGCGGAGGGGAAGGGCCTGCGATTCTCGAAGAGGACTGCCTGTTCGCCGAAGCGCTGGAAAAGCGTGTGGAGACCCGCCAGTACTTCATGATCCTGCAGCGACGGGGATGACTCTGTGCGCACTGCCTACTGCTTCGACCTGGATGGAACCCTGACCCGTCAGGAACTGTTGCCGCTGATCGCGTCGTCCGTCGGTCTCGAAGACGAGATCGAGGTGCTGACCCAGGCCACCATCGACGGTTTCCTGCCGTTCGACAAATCCTTCAAGCTGCGTGTCCGCTTGCTGCGCGACGCGAACCTGGAGTGGATCCACAGCGCCCTGCGTCAGCAGGTGGAGCTGGACCCGCATATCCAGGCGTTCATTTCCGCGCGCCCTCGGCAATGCTTCGTCGTGACCGGCAACCTGGACCTCTGGGTCGAGCCGGTGCTCGAACGCCTCGGAGTGCGCAGCTTCACCTCGCGGGCGCGGATGCGCGACGGACGTCTGGAGGGAGTCGAGGAGATCCTCCACAAGGGCGACGCGGTGACCTCCCTGCGCGGCGAGTTCGAGCGCATCGTCGCTGTCGGCGAAGGGATGAACGACGTGCCGATGTTCGAGGCCGCCGATCTGCGCGTGGCCTACGGCGGAGTGCATGTGCCGAACCGGGTGCTGACCGGCCTGAGCGATTTCGTGGTCCATGAAGGAGAAGCCCTGTGTCGCCTATTGAACATGCTGTGATCAGCGCGGCGGGCATCGGCTCTCGTCTGGGACTGAACAAACCCAAGTGCCTGGTCGAGGTTGGTGGCAAGACGCTGCTGGCCCAGCACCTCGAGCGCCTGGCGGAGATCCCGAACGTCTGGGTCGTGGTGGGGTTCCAGGAGGAACTGGTCATCGAGCAGGTGCGCAACCTGCGCAGGGACGCGATCATCGTGCGCAACCCCGATTTCGACCGAACCAATACCTTGCAGAGCATCCACCGGGTTTCGCGCTATCTCGACCGGCGCTTCCTCGCCGTGGATGGCGACACCTTCATCGAGAATCGCTCGTTCGAACGCTTTCTCCGCGCTGCCGCCGGGCAGGCGGGCCTGATCGGCGTCTCGCGCTACACCACCAGCGATGGCGTGCGCGTTCTGCTGGACGCGGGTGGCGAGGCGGTCACCGCTTTCACCCGCGAGCCGCAGCACGCCTACGAATGGACGGGTATCGCGATTCTCCGGCCGGACATGGTGGTGGACCGGCCGATATACGTGTACCAGGCGCTCGAACCGTACCTGCCGCTGCCCGCGCAGGAACTCGACGCCTTCGACATCGATACCGCCAGCGACCTGGATATGGCGCGGCGCGTGCACCTGAATAACTGGAACCTGAATGATTGAGGACAGCGTGAGCGAACCCGGCCGGCGCGACGGCGGGGATGCCGGGAAGCGATTGGCCTGGCTGCAGCGGCAGGTCTTGCCGGTGCTGGAGGAGGGGGACGCGGTCTGGGTTTCCGGGCTGGACGGCGCGCCGTTCGCCGGGGGCGCACACAAGGTCGTCGAGGCTTCCGTCGCTGGCGAGCTGCCTGGCAACGAGCGTTTCCGCCTGGCTTGCCTGGGCGGGGCGGTGGGAGGCGTGGCGGACGACTGGCAGGCCATGCGCCTGCTCCTGCGCGCGGTGGAGAGCCTGGAGGATCGCGGCTGGCTGCTGCTGGAGGAGGCTCTCTCGGTATGCGCCGCAGGCGCTTGCCGGAGTCCCCAGGCGCAGGCCCGCCTGGCGCTTTCCCTGGGCTTGCGGCAGGTCGCGGAACTGCGCCTGGGCGCGCCGGACGACGGCGGACGCCAGCGGGTGCTGCAACTGTTCCGGCAGGACCTGGCGGTTGCGCGCATGCAGCGCTACTCGGGCCTGAGGGTCGCCTGTTACGGCAACATGCCTTTCCACTACCGCTCGTTGCGTCCTTTGGCCGAGTGTTTCGAGGACAGCCTCCTGAGCCTCGACATCGATGAAGTCATGGCCTGGAAACCGGACGTGATAGCGGTGGCCGACGGCTGGTCGGTGGAGTTCTGGCGCGACTACTGCGATGCGCACAACGTATTGCTGGTCGGCATGCGCCATGGCTCGGTCACCCGCTACGGATTCGCCGAGGGCACCTACCGCTACGCCGACTATCTGTGCGGCAGCGCCTGGGACATCGACGACACCCTGGCTTCCTCGGTGATGCCGCGCAACGGTTTCCTGCTGACCGGCAACGCCTGGTGCGACGAGGTGTTCCGGCTGCCCGCGAGAACCCCGGCGGAGAACGCGCCGACCATCCTCTTCGCCCCCACCTACAACCCCGAGATCAGCGCCGCCGTCCACCTCGGCGAGCGTGTGGTGGCATTGATCCGCAAGGTCTATCCCGCGTCGCGGATCATCATCAAGCCGCATCCCGCCATCGTCCAGCACGAACATGCGTTCGTCAGCGACAAGGATCTGTTCCGCGACCTCATGAAGCTCTGGCGCGAACAGTCACGCACGGACCCGCTGGTCACTCTGGTGGACGACCCCGAGGCGAGCATCGCGGCCAGCTTCGCCGAAGCCGACATTCTGCTGGCGGACCGTTCTTCGCTGATCTTCGAGTTCATGACGCTCGACCGACCGATCCTGCTGTTCTCCCGCGAACAGCGGATCGCCCGCTGGGCCTACAACCCGGAGGCTCCAGGGAACGCCTGGCGCGATATCGGACTGGAGTTCGCCGACGACGAGCAACTGCTCGACCTGCTGGCCAATGCCTTTACCCGGCACGCGGAGAGTCGCGATACCCAGGAGAACCGCACGCAGCAGCTGTACGGCCGGTTTCGCGACGGACGCAGCGTCCAGAGGGTCGCCGCAGCGATCGCCGAGGCGCCGCGCTTGCAGATCGTGCTCGACGCGCGGGCCGCTGCGGATGGCGGGCAGCGCCTGGCCGAACATTATGCGGCCTGCTTCGCCCATCGCCGTATCGACCTGATCGCTCCGTCCGGCGCGGCATTGCCGGCCGACGTGCGGCGCTTCGATTCGTGGCGGGCCTGGTGCGACGCGGAGGCTGCCACGCTCGAACGCAGGGCTTCGGCGGTGCTTCTGGTGGAAGACGACGGCCAGTTGCTGCCGGGCAGCGCGCATCAGGTAAGCGCGCTCCTGCCGGCCATCGCCATGGGCCAGTTGCGGCATGCCCGGCTGGCGTTGGAGGAGCGCGAGGCCGGGCCCGCTGGCGAAACCGACTGGAGCGCCCGCCGCCTGCACAGGTTGCTCGCGCGCCTGCAGCCGAAGCCGGCCTGGCGTCTGCTGGCGCCCGCGCTGTTGCGCGAGGAACTGGCCGACCTGCCGGACGAAGCGGAGCAGCCGTTGTGGCTGCGCGCCGTGGCGGCAGCCGAGGCGCCGGTCGAATGGCCCGTCGGGCAGTTGAACCTGTTCGCCGAAGAGGGACTGTTGCGCCAGGGCGACGTGCATATGCTCTGCGCGCGCGCTCGGCTGCGCGCGGTTCCTTGCGTGTCGGGCCTGCCGCTGCGCCAGCGCCAGGTCGTCCTGCAGGTCACGCCCTTCGCCAGCCAGCTTTACGACCGTTTCCCGTTCCAGTTGCGCGTGTGCCTTAACGGCCAGCTCTTCAGCCGCGTGAGCGTCGAGGACGCGCGAGCGAAGTCGCTGGTCCTGCCGTTCCGGGGTGACGAACGCGGTGGCATGACGATCGAACTGGAGTGCGACGGCAGCTATCCGGCTTTCGAAGGCGTTTCCACGCCGGTCTCCCTGCTGCTCCAGACCGCGTTCCAGCCGGCGCCGGGAGACTATTGCGCGGCCCTCGCGGCCGGCGCAGCGAGCCCGGAGGCGGGGGAGGACTTCCGCAGCGAATACGAGACCTGGCTGCACGGGCGCGAAGTGGAGCCGGCCCGCTACCGTCCCTTCATCGACGCTTTGCGACGCGACTCGCGGATCGAAGTCCTGGTGCTTGCCGAGGAGGCCGAGGACGCAGACCTGCAGCGCAGCCTGGCGAGCATCGACGGCCAGGCCTTGCCGGCCTGGCGCACGCGGATACTGGGCAGAGCCCCGGCGTTCGCGCGCAAGGGCCTGGCGTGGCTGGCCGAGGGTGGTTCCGCCGCCGAGCGGATCAACCTGGCGGCGGCCGCCAGCGACGCCGACTGGCTGATCGTCATCCATGCCGGAGACGAACTGGCGCGTTCCGCGTTGCTCCTGCTGGCGGAAAAGATCCGTACGGAAACCGCGCTGCTGTGCTGCTACAGCGATGAAGACCATGTGTGCGACGGACGCTACGAGGCACCGTTGCTGAAGCCCGACTTCAACCTCGACCTTCTGCGCAGCTACCCCTACTGCGGTCGTTCCCTGGCCTTCCAGCGTGCCGCCTTGCTGGCGCAGGGCGGCTTGCAGGAAGGCTTCGGCGATCTGGCGTTGCAGGACTTCATGTTCCGCCTGGCGGAGCGGGAGGGCCTGGATCGTATCGGCCATCTCGCCGAGGTCCTCTACCACAGCGCTCGCGCCTTCGGAGAATGGCTGGCGAGCGCCGCCGTGCGCCCGTTCATCGCGAGCGTGGTCGACGAGCACCTGAACCGCCTCGGGGTTCCGCACCGGATCGAGCCGGGCCGGCTGGCGGTGATCAACCGCATCGCCTACGACTATCCGGGGACGCCGGCAGTGTCCCTGCTGCTTCCCGTGGGAGACAGCCTGAGCGCTCTCCAGCGCAGCGTGGAAAGCTTCCTGGAGAACACCGACTACCCGTCCTACGAATTGCTGCTGGTCGCCTCCGGCCCGCTGGCGCCCGACATGGCCGCCTGGCTGGAGGCGGTCCAGGGACTGGGGAGCGAGCAGATCCGGGTGCTCAGCCCGCAGGCTTCGAGCCTGGCCGGGTGCCTCAACCTCTGCGTGGCCGAGGCCCGAGGCGAATTCCTCCTGTCGTTGGGGGCGGGGGTCGTGGCCCTTCGTCCGGACTGGTTGCGCGAGTTGCTCAACCACGGCCGCCGCCCGGAGGTCGGGGCGGTCGGCGGCAAGCTCCTGGGCCTGGACGGAACGATTCGCGAGGCGGGCCTGGTGCTTGGCCTGGGCGGCACGGCGGGCCGCGCGTTCGCCGGCGAGGCGGGAGACAGCGCCGGCTACATGCATCGCCTGCTGGTCGTCCAGAATCACACGGCTCTGTCGGCTTCCTGCCTGTTGTTCAAGCGCTCGCTGCACGACGAACTCGGCGGCTTCGACGAGAACGACTTCGCTCATGGCCACGCCGACGTCGATTTCAGCCTGCGTGCCCGCCAGCTCGGCTACCTGTCGGTGTGGACGCCCTATGCAATCCTGGCCCAGAACGGAAACGTCGAGCTGCCTTCCGTGGAGGCCGATGAGTCGCTCTACCGGCGCTGGCTACCGGCATTGGCGCGGGATCCCGCGTACAACCGCAATCTCAGCCTGGAGGGGGCCGGGTTCGCCCTGGAGCGCCCCGAGGTACCGGCCTGGCAACCGCTGTTCGGACGGTCGCCGCTGCCGCGGGTCCTGGCGCATCCTGCCGATCCCTACGGTTGTGGCCACTATCGCGTGCGTCAGCCGTTCCGCGCGCTGCACGACGCCGGCCTGCTGGACGGCATGCTCAGCGAGTCGCTCCTGCAGCCGGTGGCGTTGGAGCGCCTGGAGGTCGACAGCGTGATTCTCCAGCGGCAGATCAGCGAAGAGCAGTTGCGGGCCATTTCCCGGATGCGGTCGTTCAACCGCGCCTTCCGGGTCTACGAACTGGACGACTATCTGCCCGAGCTGCCGCTGAAGAGCCTGCATCGGGCCGAGATGCCCGGCGACATTCGCCAGATCCTCGGTCGTGCCCTGGGCCTGGCGGACCGTTTCGTGGTCTCGACCGAACCGTTGGCGGAGGCATTCCGGCGCATGCACGGGGACATCCGGGTCGTGCCGAACCGCCTTCCGTTGCCCTGGTGGCGCGACCTTTCCAGTCGGCGCCGGGACGCAGAGCGGCCACGGGTCGGATGGGCCGGCGGGATCGGCCATGGCGGCGATCTCGAGGTGATCGCCGAGGTCGTGCGCGAGCTGGCGGACGAGGTGGACTGGGTGTTCTTCGGATTCTGCCCGGATGCCTTGCGTCCCTATGTGCGCGAATACCATCCGGGGGTGGAGATCGAACGCTATCCCGCCTACCTGGCCAGCCTCGACCTCGATCTCGCCCTGGCGCCGTTGGAGCAGAACCGCTTCAACGAGTGCAAGAGCAACCTGCGCCTCCTGGAGTACGGCGTGCTCGGCTTCCCGGTGATCTGCAGCGACGTGCTTTGCTATCGCGACAGTCTCCCGGTCACGCGGGTGAAGAACCGTTCCAGGGACTGGCTGGAGGCGATCCGCGCGCACCTGGCCGATGCAGACGCCAACGCCGCGGCCGGCGCGCAGTTGCGCGAGGCGGTGCGCCGCGACTGGATGCTCGAAGGCGCGCATCTCGAGGCATGGGCGGCAGCCTGGCTGCCGGACTGAATCCGGGGTTTTCTCGAACGAGGCCGGTGGCGCAAGCCATCGGCCTTTTTTCATGCCCGGCGTGCCCTGTTGCACGGGAGGGCTAAAGAAAATCGCCGGGGGGTCGATGCAATGGGTGTCGGAACTTCCACCCTCTGCCGGACCAACCGGGGGCGGTTTAGGACCGATATTGGCGAGTCCTCTTCGAAGCATGTAACCCACTGAAGAGGAAGAGAAAAAGAAAATGTTGATTTTTTCTCTAAAGCTCCGCCGGGAAACGCCGATAAACACCATGAACGCGAATTCTTGGGGCACCTGAGCAAGCAGGCCGAGAGATCGCAAGCTCAGGTAACCGAAATAGGTCCTTTGGAGGAAATCACCATGGCCCTTACAGTCAACACGAACATTGCTTCCCTGAACACTCAGCGCAACCTGAATGCTTCTTCCAACGACCTCAACACCTCGTTGCAGCGTCTGACCACCGGCTACCGCATCAACAGTGCCAAGGACGATGCTGCCGGCCTGCAGATCTCCAACCGCCTGTCCAACCAGATCAGCGGTCTGAACGTTGCCACCCGCAACGCCAACGACGGCATCTCCCTGGCGCAGACCGCTGAAGGTGCCCTGCAGCAGTCCACCAATATCCTGCAGCGTATCCGCGACCTGGCCCTGCAATCCGCCAACGGCTCCAACAGCGACGCCGACCGTGCCGCCCTGCAGAAAGAAGTCGCTGCGCAACAGGCCGAACTGACCCGTATCTCCGATACCACCACCTTCGGTGGCCGCAAGCTGCTCGACGGCTCCTTCGGCACCACCAGCTTCCAGGTCGGTTCCAACGCCTACGAGACCATTGACATCAGCCTGCAGAATGCCTCTGCCAGCGCCATCGGTTCTTACCAGGTCGGCAGCAACGGCGCGGGTACCGTCGCCAGCGTAGCGGGCACCGCGACCGCTTCGGGCATCGCCTCGGGCACCGTCAACCTGGTCGGTGGCGGTCAGGTGAAGAACATCGCCATCGCCGCCGGCGATAGCGCCAAGGCCATCGCCGAGAAGATGGACGGTGCGATCCCGAACCTGTCGGCTCGTGCCCGTACCGTGTTCACCGCTGATGTCAGCGGCGTGACCGGTGGTTCGCTGAACTTCGACGTAACCGTTGGCAGCAACACCGTGAGCCTGGCAGGCGTGACCTCCACTCAGGATCTGGCTGACCAACTGAACTCCAACTCGTCGAAGCTGGGCATCACTGCCAGCATCAACGACAAGGGTGTACTGACCATCACCTCCGCTACCGGCGAGAACGTCAAGTTCGGTGCGCAGACCGGTACCGCTGCTACCGGTCAGGTCGCAGTGAAGGTCCAGGGTTCCGACGGCAAGTTCGAAGCGGCCGCCAAGAACGTGGTAGCTGCCGGCGGTACTGCCGCTACCACCACCATCGTGACCGGCTACGTGCAACTGAACTCGCCGACCGCCTACTCGGTCAGCGGTACCGGCACCCAGGCTTCGCAGGTCTTCGGCAACGCCAGCGCCGCGCAGAAGAACAGCGTTGCCAGCGTCGACATCTCCACTGCCGACGGCGCCCAGAACGCCATCGCGGTAGTCGATAACGCCCTGGCTGCGATCGACGCCCAGCGTGCTGACCTCGGTGCTGTTCAGAACCGCTTCAAGAACACTATCGACAACCTGACCAACATCTCGGAAAACGCTACCAACGCTCGTAGCCGCATCAAGGACACCGACTTCGCTGCCGAAACCGCGGCGCTGTCGAAGAACCAGGTGCTGCAACAGGCCGGTACCGCGATCCTGGCCCAGGCCAACCAGCTGCCGCAGGCGGTCCTGAGCCTGCTGCGCTAAGCCCGGGAACGGTCACTCACGCGGTACTGGGAGGAAGGGGTGACCCTTCCTCCCTTTTCCCTTTGCGAGGCATGAGAAATGGACGTCGGAAATATCACTTCCCTTTCTACGTTCAAGACCGGCAGGGCCCCGGAGGCCAGCGGCGATATCTTTGCGCCGCGCAGCGCAGCGGATGGCAGCGGCAAACCGTTGCCGGAAGTGACGGCTTCCCGGGAGGCCAGCGAATCTCGCGATGACCTGGGGCTCGCCGTCAGCGACATCCAGTCTTTCGTGCAGAGCGTCAAGCGCAACTTGAACTTCAGCATCGACGACTCCTCTGGCCAGGTCGTGGTCAAGGTGATCGACGGTGACTCGGGCGAAGTCGTGCGGCAAATCCCTTCCGAAGAAGTACTAAAACTTGCCGCCCGGCTCGACGACGTACGCAGTGTCCTGTTCGAAACCCGCGCCTGACGCGCGGGTTGAACGACTTGGCATGGTGCTTGCCCTATCGAAGGGATAGGGCAGTACATGCACGGTTTTTTGACGGAGATGGATTATGGCCGGTATCTCGATAGGAGTAGGCTCGACCGATTACACCGATCTGGTGAACAAGATGGTGAACCTGGAGGGCGCGGCTAAGACCAACCAGCTCGCCACCCTGGAGAAGACCACCACTACTCGTCTCACTGCCCTGGGTCAGTTCAAGAGTGCGATCAGCGCGTTCCAGACGGCGCTCACGGCGCTGAACAGCAATGCTGTGTTCATGGCGCGCACCGCCAAGTCTTCCAACGAAGACATTCTCAAGGCGAGCGCCACCCAGAGCGCGGTGGCTGGCACCTACCAGATCCAGGTCAACAGCCTTGCCACCAGCAGCAAGATTGCCCTCCAGGCCATCGCCGATCCGGCCAATGCCAAGTTCAACAGCGGTACGCTGAACATCTCCGTCGGCGACACCAAGCTGCCGGCGATCACCGTCGACTCCAGCAACAACACGCTGGCCGGCATGCGTGACGCCATCAATCAGGCCGGCAAGGAAGCGGGCGTCAGCGCCACCATCATTACCGACAACTCCGGCTCGCGTCTGGTGCTGAGCAGCACCAAGACCGGCGACGGCAAGGACATCAAGGTCGAGGTCAGCGATGACGGCAGCGGCGGCAATACGTCGCTCAGTCAACTGGCCTTCGATCCCGCGACGGCTCCCAAGCTCAGCGACGGCGCCGCTGCCGGCTACGTGACCAAGGCGGCAAACGGTGAAATCACCGTCGACGGCCTCAAGCGCAGCATCGCCTCCAACAGCGTGAGCGACGTCATTGACGGCGTCAGCTTCGACGTGAAAGCCGTCACCGAAGCCGGCAAGCCGATCACCCTGACTGTTTCCCGGGACGATGCCGGGGTGAAGGACAACGTCAAGAAGTTCGTCGAGGCCTACAACACCCTCACCAAGTTCATCAACGAACAGACCGTGGTGACCAAGGTCGGCGAAGACAAGAATCCGGTCACTGGTGCTCTGCTCGGCGATGCCTCCGTCCGTGCGCTGGTCAACACCATGCGCAGCGAACTGATCGCCTCCAACGAGAACGGCAGCGTACGCAACCTTGCCGCCCTCGGAATCACCACGACCAAGGACGGTACGCTGGAGATCGACGAGAAGAAGCTCGACAAGGCGATCAGCGCCGACTTCGAAGGCGTTGCCAGCTACTTCACCGGCGATACCGGCCTGGCCAAGCGCCTGGGCGATAAGATGAAGCCCTACACCGACGCCCAGGGGATTCTCGACCAGCGCACCACGACCTTGCAGAAGACCCTCAGCAACGTCGACACGCAGAAGGCTGATCTGGCCAAGCGGCTGGCGGCGCTGCAGGAGAAACTGACCACTCAGTTCAACCTGCTTTCCGCGATGCAGGATGAAATGACCAAGCGTCAGAAGAGCATCACGGACAACCTCGCCAGCCTGCCTTACGGCAGCGGCAAGAAGACCTGATCCGCTGGCTGGCGGTGCGGCCCAAGGCCGTATCGCCGGCAAAAAAACCTCCCGCCCACCGTAAAGCTCCCGCGCTCCTTGCCGATAACTTGGTCATAGCGAAGCCCACTGGGAGCGGTCCATGTACGCGATGAAAGCGATGAAGCAATACCAGCAGGTCAGCATCGAGGCTCAGGTTTCCGATGCCAACCCGCACCGTCTGATCCAACTGCTCATGCAGGGTGGTCTGGAGCGTCTGGCCCAGGCGCGTGGTGCGATGGAGCGGGAGCAGATCCCGGAAAAGGGGATCCTGATCGGCAAGGCCATCGGCATCATCGGCGGCCTTCGCGAAGCGCTGGACAGCGAGCGTGGTGGCGAGCTGGCCGGCAATCTGGATCGTCTCTACGAGTACATGATCGCTCGTCTGGTCGAGGCCAATACCAGCAACGATACCAGCCTGCTAGACGAAGTCAGCGCCCTGTTGTTGGAAGTGAAGTCCGGTTGGGACGGTATTTCGCACTGAAAGAGATGTAAAGGGATCGGTTATGAGCCAAGCCACGCAACAACTGGATGAAACCCGACTCGCCCTGGCCGATGCGTTGCAGGCCGGCAACTGGGATGCCATCGGTGAGCTGGATCAGGTCTGTCAGGTCAAGATCGACCAGGCCATGCATGATGACGAGCGCGACGAGCAGGCCTTGCGCGTGAGCCTGGAGCAGTTGCTCAGCTTGTACAACGATATGCTCAGCGCTTGCCGGCAGCAGCGCGAAGCGATCGGTGCGGAGCTGACCGGTCTGCAGCGTGCGAGTAAAGGCGCCAAGGTCTACCAGATGTTCGGATAAGTTTTTCATGGCTTTGTGCCGTTACTTTGGCGCAAGGCTTTTCGGAAAAATTTACATATCCCCCAAAACCCCTGCCAGTACTGCTTTCCATGCGGTCTGTAGGGGTTTTTTATTGCCTCTCCCTGTCGGAAACAGCAAAAAAAACACGCCATAAAATTGACTAATCGTTCACATTTGACTTAACTAGTGGCCAAATGCTGGCTGCTTATTAGAAATAGGCATTAGTCCCAGCCCTCTTTCGGGTCGAGCGAGACCCATTCGATGCAAGGCAGCTGATCAAAATGTGGCGCGAAACCAAACTCTTGCTGATTGACGACAATCTCGATCGCAGTCGCGACCTGGCAGTCATTCTCAACTTCCTCGGCGAAGATCAGCTGACCTGCAACAGCGAGGATTGGCGAGAGGTAGCGGCGGGCCTGAGCAACAGTCGCGAAGCCCTGTGCGTGCTGCTCGGTAGCGTCGAGTCGAAGGGCGGGGCGGTAGAGCTGCTGAAGCAGCTGGCCAGTTGGGACGAGTACCTGCCGATCCTGCTGATCGGCGAGCCGGCCCCGGCCGACTGGCCGGAAGAGCTGCGCCGCCGGGTGCTCGCCAGCCTGGAGATGCCGCCCAGCTACAACAAGCTGCTCGACTCCCTGCATCGCGCCCAGGTCTACCGCGAGATGTACGACCAGGCCCGCGAGCGCGGCCGTTCCCGCGAGCCGAACCTGTTCCGCAGCCTGGTCGGCACCAGCCGGGCGATCCAGCAGGTGCGGCAGATGATGCAGCAGGTCGCCGATACCGATGCCAGCGTGCTGATCCTCGGCGAGTCCGGCACCGGCAAGGAAGTGGTGGCGCGCAACCTGCATTACCATTCCAAGCGCCGCGAGGGGCCCTTCGTCCCGGTGAACTGCGGGGCGATCCCGGCGGAACTGCTGGAAAGCGAATTGTTCGGCCACGAGAAGGGCGCCTTCACCGGTGCCATCACCAGTCGTGCCGGACGTTTCGAGCTGGCCAACGGCGGCACCCTGTTCCTCGACGAGATCGGCGACATGCCGCTGCCGATGCAGGTCAAGCTGCTGCGCGTGCTGCAGGAGCGCACCTTCGAAAGGGTTGGCAGCAACAAGACGCAGAACGTCGACGTGCGGATCATCGCCGCGACCCACAAGAACCTCGAGAAGATGATCGAGGACGGCACTTTCCGCGAAGACCTCTACTACCGCCTCAACGTATTCCCCATCGAGATGGCGCCGCTGCGCGAGCGGGTGGAAGACATCGCCCTGCTGCTCAACGAACTGATCTCGCGGATGGAGCATGAGAAGCGCGGGTCGATCCGCTTCAACTCGGCGGCAATCATGTCGCTCTGCCGCCACGACTGGCCGGGCAACGTCCGCGAACTGGCGAACCTGGTGGAGCGCCTGGCGATCATGCATCCATACGGGGTGATCGGGGTCGGCGAACTGCCGAAGAAATTCCGCCATGTCGACGACGAGGACGAGCAACTCGCCAGCAGCCTGCGCGAAGAGCTGGAAGAGCGCGCGGCGATCAACGCCGGGCTGCCGGGAATGGACGCGCCGGCGATGCTGCCGGCCGAAGGCCTGGACCTCAAGGACTACCTGGCCAACCTCGAGCAGGGCCTGATCCAGCAGGCCCTCGACGACGCCGGCGGAGTGGTCGCGCGGGCCGCCGAACGCCTGCGCATCCGTCGCACCACGCTGGTGGAGAAGATGCGCAAGTACGGCATGAGCCGGCGCGACGACGACCTGTCGGATGATTGACAGGTCGTTTCGCAACGCTTTGATTTACAAATGAAAAAAATTTAGGCACGGGTATTGCTATATCTCCGTCGACCGACAGAACCATGACGTCGCGCCGACCGAGAGAAACGCAATGCAACCAGCCCTCAACGCCTTCCCCGAGCAGCCAGCCGATACGGCCGAGGCCACCAGCCGCGCCGGCCTCGAGCAGGCCTTCGCGCTGTTCAACCAGATGTCCAGCCAGCTCAGCGAGTCCTACAGCCTGCTGGAGGAGCGCGTTACCGAGCTGAAAGGGCAACTGGCCCTGGTCAGCGCGCAGCGCATGGAGGAGCTGGCGGAAAAGGAGCGCCTGGCGAACCGCTTGCAGAGCCTGCTCGACCTGCTTCCCGGCGGCGTCATCGTCATCGATGCCCATGGCGTGGTCCGCGAGGCCAACCCGGCGGCCCTGGGCCTGCTTGGCGAGCCGTTGGTGGGCATGCTCTGGCGTGAGGTGATCGCCCGCTGCTTCGCTCCGCGCGAGGATGACGGTCACGAGATTTCCCTGCGCGACGGGCGACGCCTGTCCATCGCCACCCGCTCGCTGAACGGCGAACCGGGTCAACTGATCCTGCTCAACGACCTTACCGATACCCGCCGTCTCCAGGAGCAACTGGCGCGCCACGAGCGCCTGTCGGCGCTGGGGCGGATGGTCGCCTCGCTGGCCCACCAGATCCGCACGCCGTTGTCAGCGGCGTTGCTCTATGCCGGGCACCTCAGCGAGCAGGCGCTGCCGACCGACCAGCAGCAACGCTTCGCCGGGCGCCTGAAGGAGCGCCTGCACGAACTGGAGCATCAGGTACGCGACATGCTGGTGTTCGCCCGCGGCGAGCTGCCGCTGACCGACCGGGTGGCGCCGAAGGCGCTGTTCGACAGCCTGCGCGCGGCGGCCGAAGTCCATGTCCAGGGGCTCCAGGTGCGTTGGCAGTGCGAGGCGCGCGGCGGCGAGCTGCTGTGCAATCGCGACACCCTGGTGGGCACCGTGCTCAACCTGGTGGAGAACGCGATCCAGGCCTGCGGGCCCGAACTGCGCCTGAAGGTGCATCTCTATGCCCGCGCCGACAGCCTGCGCCTCAGCGTCAGCGACAACGGACCGGGTATGGACCCGGCGACCCTGGCGCGCCTGGGCGAACCCTTCTTCACCACCAAGACCACCGGTACCGGGCTCGGCCTGGCGGTGGTCAAGGCCGTGGCGCGCGCCCACCAGGGGCAATTGCAGTTGCGCTCTCGGCCGGGGCGCGGCACCTGCGCCACCTTGATCCTGCCGCTGATTCCGGCGGCGCCTCTTTCTGCGATTCAGGAGTAACCCCATGGCAGCCAAAGTCCTGCTGGTCGAAGACGACCGCGCACTACGCGAAGCCCTCAGCGACACCCTGCTGCTGGGCGGTCACGAGTTCGTCGCCGTGGACTCGGCGGAGGCGGCGCTGCCGGTCCTGGCCCGCGAAGCCTTCAGCCTGGTGATCAGCGACGTGAACATGCCGGGCATGGACGGGCACCAGTTGCTCGGCCTGATCCGTACACGCTACCCGCACCTGCCGGTGTTGCTGATGACCGCCTACGGCGCGGTCGATCGCGCCGTCGAGGCGATGCGCCAGGGCGCCGCCGACTACCTGGTCAAGCCGTTCGAGGCGCGGGCGCTGCTCGACCTGGTGGCACGCCATGCGCTGGGCCAGTTGCCGGGCAGCGAGGAGGATGGTCCGGTGGCCCTGGAGCCGGCCAGCCGGCAGTTGCTGGAACTGGCCGCGCGGGTCGCGCGCAGCGATTCCACCGTGCTGATCTCCGGCGAGTCCGGGACCGGCAAGGAAGTCCTGGCCAACTATATCCACCAGCAATCGCCGCGTGCCGGCAAGCCGTTCATCGCGATCAACTGCGCGGCGATCCCGGACAACATGCTCGAGGCCACCCTGTTCGGCCACGAGAAAGGTTCCTTCACCGGCGCCATTGCCGCCCAGCCCGGCAAGTTCGAGCTGGCCGACGGCGGCACCATTCTTCTCGACGAGATATCGGAAATGCCCCTCGGCCTGCAGGCCAAGCTGTTGCGCGTATTGCAGGAGCGCGAGGTGGAGCGGGTCGGTGCGCGCAAACCGATCAACCTGGATATCCGCGTGCTTGCCACGACCAACCGCGACCTCGCGGCGGAAGTCGCGGCGGGGCGTTTCCGCGAGGACCTCTACTATCGCCTGTCGGTCTTCCCGCTGGCCTGGCGGCCGCTGCGCGAACGCCCTGCGGACATCCTGCCGCTGGCCGAGCGTCTGCTGCGCAAGCACAGCCGCAAGATGAACCTCGGCGCGGTGGCGCTCGGCCCCGAGGCCGCCCAGTGCCTGGTCCGGCATGCCTGGCCGGGCAACGTACGGGAACTCGACAACGCCATCCAGCGTGCGTTGATCCTGCAACAGGGCGGCCTGATCCAGCCCGCCGACCTGTGCCTCACCGCGCCGATCGGCATGCCGCTCGCGGCCCCGGTGCCGGTGCCCATGCCGGCAATGCCACCGGCCACCCCGCCGAGCGTCGAGATTCCGTCGCCGGCCGCAGGCCAGGACGCTAGCGGCGCGCTGGGCGACGACCTGCGCCGCCGCGAATTCCAGGTGATCATCGATACCCTGCGCACCGAGCGCGGCCGCCGCAAGGAGGCTGCCGAGCGCCTTGGCATCAGCCCACGGACCCTGCGCTACAAGCTCGCCCAGATGCGCGACGCGGGGATGGACGTGGAGGCCTATCTCTACGCCATCTGAGTGCTCGCCATGTTCCCCAGGCCCGCCTCGTGCGGGCCTTTTGCGTCCGCCGCCGGTCGTCGCCCGGGGCTGTTCGAGCGTGCGCGCCTGCCGATAACCGGAGCAGGGACGGACCCTGCAGCGGTCGCGGGCATTGGCGGCGAACGCCGATGCCGGGCCTTGGGGTCGACTTGGCACCCTTGTTGCTAACTCCTCTGCAAAGTGCCGGGCGGCGTCAAAAAAGCCGCGGCTGTTGGAGGAAGAGTCATGAGTCAGGGTGTCGAGTTCAATCGTCTGATGCTGGAAATGCGTTCCATGCAAATGGAAGCCATGGCCAAGGCCAAACCGGTTCAGGCGCCGGCCGAAGTGGGGGCGCCGAGCTTTTCGGAAATGCTCTCCCAGGCCGTGGACAAGGTGAACGAGACCCAGCAGGCCTCCACCGCGATGGCCAACGCCTTCGAGGTCGGCCAGAGCGGCGTCGACCTGACCGACGTGATGATCGCCAGCCAGAAGGCCAGCGTGTCGTTCCAGGCCATGACCCAGGTGCGCAACAAACTGGTCCAGGCCTACCAAGACATCATGCAGATGCCGGTCTGAGCGGCGCGAGGATAACTAGTTCATGGCCGATGCACTGATCGACAGCCAGGTTCCCGCCAAGAGCGGCGGTGCCGGGATGCTGAAGAAATCCTTCCCGGGACTGTCGTTCCTCGACAACCTTTCCGAGATGACCATGCTGCGCCAGATCGGCCTGCTGGTCGGTCTCGCCGCCAGCGTGGCGATCGGCTTCGCCGTCGTGCTCTGGTCCCAGCAGCCGGACTACAAGCCGCTCTATGGCAGCCTCAACGGGGTCGACGCGAACCGTGTGGTGGAAGCGCTGACCGCGGCGGACATTCCCTACAAGGTCGAACCCAACTCCGGCGCGCTGCTGGTCAAGGCCGACGACCTCGGCCGGGCACGCATGAAGGTGGCCTCCGCCGGCGTGGCGCCGACCGACAACAACGTCGGTTTCGAGATCCTCGACAAGGAACAGGCGCTGGGCACCAGCCAGTTCATGGAAGCCACCAACTACCGCCGCGGCCTGGAAGGCGAGCTGGCGCGCACCGTGTCGAGCCTGAACAACGTCAAGGCCGCCCGCGTGCACCTGGCGATCCCGAAGAGTTCGGTGTTCGTCCGCGACGACCGCAAGCCCAGCGCCTCGGTGCTGGTCGAGCTGTATCCGGGTCGCAGCCTGGAGCCGAGCCAGGTGATGGCGATCGTCAACCTGGTCGCCACCAGTGTGCCGGAGCTGGACAAGTCGCAAGTCACCGTGGTCGACCAGAAGGGCAACCTGCTCTCCGACCAGCAGGAACTCTCCGAGCTGACCATGGCCGGCAAGCAGTTCGACTTCACCCGGCGCATGGAAGGCCTGCTCACCCAGCGCGTGCACAATATCCTGCAACCGGTGCTGGGCAACGGTCGCTACAAGGCCGAGGTGTCCGCCGACGTCGACTTCAGCGCGGTCGAGTCGACCTCGGAGATGTACAACCCGGACCAGCCGGCCCTGCGCAGCGAGCAACGCAACAACGAGGAACGGCAGAATTCGTCCGGCCCGCAGGGCGTGCCGGGGGCGCTGTCGAACCAGCCGCCGGGCCCGGCCAGCGCGCCGCAGCAGGCCACCGCCAGCGCGCCGGCCGACTACGTCGCGCCGGGCCAGCCGCTGAAGGACGCCAACGGCCAGACCATCATCGATCCGAAGACCGGCAAGCCGGAGCTGGCGCCGTACCCGACCGACAAGCGCGACCAGACCACCCGCAACTACGAACTGGACCGCTCGATCAGCTACACCAAGCAGCAGCAGGGGCGCTTGCGCCGACTGTCGGTGGCGGTGGTGCTGGACGACCAGATGAAGGTCGACGCGAAGACCGGCGAGGTCAGCCACCAGCCCTGGAGCGCCGACGAACTGGCGCGCTTCACCCGCCTGGTACAGGATTCGGTGGGCTACGACGCCAGCCGCGGCGACAGCGTCAGCGTGATCAACGCGCCGTTCGCCCCGGCCCAGGCCGAAGAGATCGACAGCATTCCGTTCTACTCGCAGCCGTGGTTCTGGGACATCGTCAAGCAGGTGCTCGGCGTGCTGTTCATCCTGGTCCTGGTGTTCGGCGTGCTGCGTCCGGTGCTGAGCAACATCACCGGCGGCGGCAAGGGCAAGTCGCTGGCCGGCGGCGGCGGTCGCGACGGCGACCTGGCGCTGGGCGAGAGTGGCCTGGAAGGCTCGCTGGCCGACGACCGGGTGAGCATCGGCGGGCCGTCGAGCATCCTCCTGCCGAGCCCCACGGAGGGGTATGATGCGCAATTGAACGCGATCAAGAACCTGGTCGCACAGGACCCGGGCCGCGTCGCCCAGGTCGTGAAAGAGTGGATCAACGCCGATGAGTAAGCGCCATGAGTGAGAATCGTCTCGCCGCCAAACTGACCAAGGTCGACAAGGCCGCCATCCTGCTCCTGTCGCTCGGCGAGACCGACGCGGCGCAGGTGCTGCGGCACATGGGGCCGAAAGAGGTGCAGCGGGTCGGCGTGGCCATGGCGTCGATGCGCAACGTGCATCGCGAGCAGGTCGAGCAGGTGATGGGCGAGTTCGTCGAAGTGGTCGGCGACCAGACCAGCCTCGGCGTCGGTGCCGACGGCTACATCCGCAAGATGCTCACCCAGGCCCTCGGCGAGGACAAGGCCAACAACCTGATCGACCGCATCCTCCTCGGCGGCAGCACCAGCGGCCTGGACAGCCTGAAGTGGATGGAGCCGCGTGCCGTGGCCGACGTGATCCGTTACGAACACCCGCAGATCCAGGCCATCGTGGTCGCCTACCTCGATCCCGACCAGGCCGCCGAGGTGCTCAGCCATTTCGACCACAAGGTGCGCCTGGATATCGTCCTGCGCGTCTCCTCGCTGAACACCGTGCAGCCCTCGGCGCTGAAGGAACTCAACCTGATCCTGGAGAAGCAGTTCGCCGGCAACTCCAACGCCACCCGCACCACCATGGGCGGGGTCAAGCGCGCGGCGGACATCATGAACTACCTCGACAGCTCCATCGAAGGCCAGCTGATGGATTCGATCCGCGAGGTCGACGAAGACCTGTCCGGACAGATCGAGGACCTGATGTTCGTCTTCGACAACCTCGCCGACGTCGACGACCGCGGCATCCAGGCGCTGCTCCGGGAAGTCTCCTCGGACGTACTGGTGCTGGCGCTCAAAGGCTCCGACGAGGCGATCCGCGAGAAGGTCTTCAAGAACATGTCCAAGCGTGCCGCCGAGCTGCTGCGCGACGACCTGGAGGCCAAGGGGCCGGTACGGGTCAGCGAAGTGGAAGGTGCGCAGAAGGAAATCCTCACCATTGCCCGGCGCATGGCCGAGTCCGGCGATATCGTGCTGGGCGGCAAGGGTGGCGAGGAGATGATCTGAGGTGGTCCCCCACGACAAGGACAAAGACAATCCCAGCGAACTGATCCGCGGCAAGGACGTGGCGGCCTTCGGCCTCTGGTCGTTGCCGAGCTTCGACGAGCCGCGCGACGAGCCGGCCGTTGCCGCGCCGCAGGTGCCCGCGGTCGCCGAACCCGCGCCGGCGCCGCCGGCGGTGGAAGAGGTCGAGCTGGAGACCGTCAAGCCGCCGACGCTGGAGGAAATCGAGGCGATCCGCCAGGACGCCTACAACGAAGGCTTCGCCACCGGCGAGCGCGACGGTTTCCACGCCGGCCAGTTGAAGGCGCGGCAGGAAGCCGAGGAGGCGCTGAAGGAGCGCCTGCAAAGTCTCGAGCGTCTGATGACGCAGCTCCTGGAACCCATCGCCGAGCAGGACGCCCTGATCGAGCAGGGCATGGTCAACCTGGTCAACCACGTTGCCCGCCAGGTGATCCAGCGCGAACTGCACATGGACTCCAGCCATGTCCGCCAGGTCCTGCGCGAGGCTCTGAAGCTGCTGCCGATGGGCGCGGCGAACATCCGTATCCATGTCAACCCGCAGGACTTCGAGCGGGTCAAGGCGCTGCGCGAGCGCCACGAAGAGAGCTGGCGGATTCTCGAGGACGATTCGTTGCTGCCCGGCGGCTGCCGCATCGAGACCGAACACAGTCGCATCGACGCGACCATCGAGACGCGCCTGGCGCAGGCAGTGAAGCAACTGTTCGAGCAACAGCGCGAACAGGCGACCCATCCGCTGGCCAGCGACATCCGGATCGACCTCGACGCCCCCGGAGACGTCGATGCGCCTTGAGCGAACCAGTTTCGCCAGGCGCCTGGAGGGCTACACCGAGGCTGTCTCGCTGCCGGCGCAGCCGGTGGTCGAGGGCCGCCTGCTGCGCATGGTCGGCCTGACCCTCGAAGCCGAAGGCCTGCAGGCCGCGGTCGGCAGCCGCTGCAACGTGATCAACGAAAGCGGCTACCACCCGGTGCAGGTGGAGGCCGAAGTGATGGGCTTTTCCGGTAGCAAGGTGTACCTGATGCCGGTCGGCAGCCTCGCCGGCATCGCGCCTGGCGCGCGGGTCGTGCCGCTGCCGGACACCGGGCGCCTGCCGATGGGCATGTCGATGCTCGGCCGGGTGCTCGACGGCGCCGGCCGCGCCCTCGACGGCAAGGGCGGGATGCGCGCCGAAGACTGGGTGCCGATGGACGGCCCGACGATCAACCCGCTCAAGCGCCACCCGATCAGCGAACCTCTCGACGTCGGCATCCGCTCGATCAATGGCCTGCTCACGGTCGGCCGCGGCCAGCGCCTCGGCCTGTTCGCCGGTACCGGGGTGGGCAAGTCGGTGCTGCTGGGGATGATGACCCGCTTCACCAGGGCCGACATCATCGTCGTCGGTCTGATCGGCGAGCGGGGTCGCGAGGTGAAGGAGTTCATCGACGAGATCCTCGGCGAGGAAGGCCTCAAGCGCTCCGTGGTGGTCGCCTCGCCGGCCGACGACGCGCCGCTGATGCGCCTGCGCGCCGCGCAATACTGCACGCGGATCGCCGAGTACTTCCGCGACAAGGGCAAGAACGTATTGCTGCTGATGGACTCGCTGACCCGCTACGCCCAGGCCCAGCGCGAGATCGCCCTGGCCATCGGCGAGCCGCCGGCGACCAAGGGGTATCCGCCATCGGTGTTCGCCAAGCTGCCGAAGCTGGTGGAACGCGCCGGCAATGCCGAAGCCGGTGGCGGCTCGATCACCGCGTTCTACACCGTGCTCTCCGAGGGCGACGACCAGCAGGACCCGATCGCCGACGCCGCTCGCGGCGTGCTCGACGGGCACTTCGTATTGTCCCGGCGGCTGGCCGAGGAAGGCCACTATCCGGCCATCGATATCGAAGCTTCGATCAGCCGGGTGATGCCGCAGGTGGTCGAGGCCGAGCACCTGCGCGACGCCCAGCGCTTCAAGCAGCTCTGGTCGCGCTACCAGCAGAGTCGCGACCTGATCAGCGTCGGTGCCTACGTGGCCGGCGGCGATCCCGAGACCGACCTGGCCATCGCGCGCTTCCCGGTCATGCGCCAGTTCCTGCGCCAGGGCCTCGACGAAAGCGAAAGCCTGGCGGAAAGCCGTGCGCGGCTGGCGAGCCTGCTCGCCGGCGGGCAGGCCTGAGGCGCCCTGAGGCATGGAGAAGCGCGCGGCGCGGCTGGCGCCGGTGGTGGACATGGCCAGCAAGGCCGAGCGGGATGCCGCGACCCAGTTGGGCAGGTGCCAGCAGCAATTGCTCGCGGCACAGCAGAAGCTGGCGGAGCTGGAACGCTACCGCAACGACTACCAGCAGCAATGGATCAGCCAGGGCCAGAAGGGCGTCAGCGGCCAGTGGCTGATGAACTACCAGCGCTTCCTCTCGCAACTGGAGACCGCCGTCGCCCAGCAGGCCAACAGCGTGACCTGGCACCGCGAGGCGGTGGACAAGGCGCGGCTCAACTGGCAGGAGAGATACGCCCGCCTGGAAGGGCTGCGCAAGCTGGTCGAGCGCTACCTGGAAGAGGCGCGCCAGGCCGAGGACAAGCGCGAGCAGAAACAGCTCGACGAACTCGCCCAGCGTACCCGCCGCCAGGACGACTGACGACTCAGAAGAACGGACGCGACGCCTTCAGCATGAATGTGGTGTCGCAGTAGCTGTTGTGTCCCGAGTAGGCGCTGCAATCGCTGCCGGTCAGGCTGGTGCCGCTGTAGGACAGGTTCAGGTCGATGCCCAGCCAGGGCCGCGAGAGGTTCACCGACCAGTCGTTGAAGACGCTCACGTAGCCCCCGCCGCTGAGGCTCGCCGGGTTGTCCAGGCGATGGTTGCCGTACTTCAGGGTGACGTCGAAACCGAACGGCGGGTTGACCCCGAGGTCGGCGAACAGGGTGGTGTCGTTGCGCCCCGGGTCGCTGCTCAGGGCCGCGCCGAGCCGGCTGCCGAAGATCGACAGGCCGCCGTAGAGTTCGGCTGCGTCGTTGGCCGGCTGCTCCGGGCGGCTGTAGCGGATCAGGCCCATTTCGTAGCCCAGGCGGTTGTTCAGCGGGCGCTTGAAGCCGGCGTAGGAGTCGATCTCGGTGGGCTTGCCGGGGTCGAGGTTGGAGGTCCAGTTGCCGATGTACCAGCCACTTTCGTGGCTTAGGTCGAGGCCGCCGTGGAAACTGCCGGAGCTGCCCGGGGTGACCAGGCCCTGGGCCATGCTGCGGGTCGGACTGGTGGCCAGCTTGAGTTCGAAATCGCCCAGGTCGCGGGCCATCACCTGGGCCAGGGCCGAGGAACTGGCGAGCAGGGCACAGGTGAGCACGAGCAGGTGCTTGAGCATGGTTCTCCCCTGGTAATGCGGACAACGGCGCTGCGCCGGTCTTCCCGCACGACGCCAACGGCAAGGCCGCGGCATGGGGCCGGGCGAGGTCGGGCAGGTCGGAAGGGCAGGAAGAGCGGCGAGCTAGAGCGCCACGGACCATCTTAACTAAGGTTCGGGCGGCTGACCGACCGCTCGTCAGGGCCGGCCGATCAATTGTTACCGCAGGCTTTCCGCGAGGCTGGCCAGGCGAATCACTTCCACCCGGTTGCGACCGCTGCTCTTGGCCCGGTAGAGAGCCTGGTCGGCGGCGCTGTAGAGCTGCTCGTAGCTGGCCTGGCCGCCTCCGTCGAGGCTGGCCACGCCGAAGCTGGCGGTCAGGCAGAGCACGCCGTCCTGCGTCGCCAGCGGGGTACCTTCGAGGCGTTCGCGGAGTTTTTCCGCAAGGCTGCGAGCCTGCTGCTCGGCGGTGTCGGGCAGGAGCAGGAGGAATTCTTCCCCGCCCAGGCGCGCCACGCTGTCGCTGCTACGGGTATTGCCGCGCAGCAGGTTGGCGGCATGGCGGATGACCTCGTCGCCGAAGGGGTGCCCATAGCGGTCGTTGATGTACTTGAAGTGATCCAGGTCGACCATCAGCAGGCTCAGCGGCTGCGGTTGGCGAGCGATGCGCGCGAGCTCCATGAGCACCAACTGGTCGAACTCGCGACGATTGAACAGGCCGGTCAGGGGGTCGTGACCGGCCAGGTACTCCAACTGGCGATTCTTCTCCTCCAGCTCCTGCCGCTGCAACTCCAGCTTGCGTTGCTGGCGCAGGTTGCGCACGTGGCCGTGCCAGAGGATCAGCGACAGCAGCAGGCCGAGGCCGAACGCGGTGAGGCCGTTGGCCTGGTTCGACAGGCGCAGTTGCGGGTCGGCCTGGGCGTGGTCCATCGCCACCTCGAAGGCCAGCATCGCCAGACCGTAGAAGGGCACCGCGTAGGCCGGGCGGATCAGGATGAACATGGCGCAGGCGAAACAGGCCAGCAGCAGCGGCGTGATGTTGCTGGTGATGCGCTGGTCGATGCAGGCGATGGCGACGCCGAAGCCTATGATCCCTGCGCCGCCCAGCAGGATCAGCAGGCGCATGCGCCACAGCTTGGGCGGCTGGCGGCGCAGCCATAGCGCGAGCAGGCCGATGCCGCCGAAGAGCAGGGCCATGGCGCCATGGGCGTACATGATTTCCTGGCGCCAGAGCTGATGGCCGAGGTCCGGGCGGAAGTCCTTGAGGGAAAACACCAGGATGTGGATCAGGTTGAAGGGGACGGTCAGCAGCGCGAGGTGGGTCAGACGCGAGAGATTCTCCAGGGCGATGGGAAGGGCCAGGGACGAATTCACCTCGATGGCGTGCTGGATCGATTCGAGCGTCGTTCTGGCCACGTTCTGCGGGTCCGCATGGGCGCTGTGCCATCACAGCATAGCAGCGTCGCGACGGCCGCCCTATCCGGCTTTCCGGGCCGGTCGTCCGGTTTGCACGGGCGTACCTGGCGCCGCTTTCATTCCGGCAGCCGCCTGGCCAGCAGCAGTGCGACCAGGCCCAGCAGGCTCCAGTACGCGGCCAGCGGCCAGGGACGGTCGAACGGTAGCAGGGTGGACGCGCCCAGTCCGAGGCCGATCAGCAGGTAGTAGGCGAGCCCGAACAGGGCTCCGGCGCGTCCCCGGCAATCGTCGTAGGCGTGCAGCGCCGGACCCAGCAGGTTGGGAATCGCCACGCCGAAGCCGATGAAGATCGGCAGGGCTGGCAGCGCCCAGTACAGGCCTTCGGCGTATCCGACGGCGGCCAACAGCGTCTGCGCTGTCGCGCCGGCGGCCGCCAGCGCTAGGCCCAGGCGTACCCGGCGAGCGCTGTTCCAGGTGCGCGGCAGGCGTCGGTTGAGCAAGGCGCCGAGGCTCCCGGCAATGGCGATGGCCAGGCCGATCCAGCCGAAGCCCAGGCCGGGCAGGTCGCCGACCATGAACGGCCCGGCGGCGTAGAAGGAGAACACCAGCACATTGAGCACCGCCACCAGCAGTGCGCGCGTTTGTAGCGGGCGGTCGGCCAGGACCCGTCGGAAGATCGCCAGGGTCGCGGGCTCGGGCGTGCCCGCCAGCAGCGGACGGGTTTCCGGCCAGGCCGGGACGACCAGCGCCGCCAGCGAGGCGAGCAGCACCGCCAGGGTGGCGAACACCGCCGGGTGCCCGCCGAGGTCGGCCAGCCACTGGCCGCCGAGGGGGCCGACTGCCGGCGACCAGGCCAGCACCGCGCCGAGCGTGACGAAATAGCTCATCAACGCCAGGCCTTGCAGCACATCGCGCAGGCTGGCCTGCACCGTCACCGAGCAGGTCGCCAGGCCGAGGCCCTGGACCAGGCGACAGGCAAGCAGGTAGGAATAGTCGGTACTGGCCCAGGCACCGAAGGTCGCCAGGGCCGCCAGGCCGAGCCCGCCGAGCAGAGCCGGGCGCCGGCCGAGGCGGTCGGCCAGCCAGCCCCAGAGCCAGATGCCGGGGGCGAAACCGACGAAGAACAGCGCCATGGTCCACTGGCTGGTAGCGTCGTCCAGTCGCCAGTGGCTGGCCAGGGCCGGCAGCGCGGGGGAAAGGATGGTTTCGGCGACTTGCGGCAGGGCTAGCAGGGCGAGCACCAGCAGCAGGGGAGGACGAGGACGGTCAGGCATGATGGCTCCGGAAAAAAGAGCCAAGCCTAGGCCGACTGCGCCTGGCAGAATGCTGCGGTCAGGACGGAAAACATCGCGAAGAGGACAAGGTGCCGCGCTATCCCTACGAACGAGTCGAGGATCCCGATCTCGCCCGCTGCCCGGTGGTCGGCCTCGAGGTCGACAGCACCGGCCACCGCAGCGACTGGCATTGCCACCGGCGCGCGCAGTTGCTGTACATGGCGGCCGGTAGCGTCACGCTGTATTTCGCCGAGCGCATTTGCCAATTGACGCCGCTCCAGGCCGCCTGGCTGCCGGCCGGCGTGCCGCATCGCACGGTCCTGCACGGGCGCTTCGCCTACCGTAGCCTGTACTTCGAACCCTCGGCGTTCGCCGAGCTGCCGGACAGCGTCCAGGTCCTCGAAGTCGGGCCGCTAATGCGCGAACTGATCCTGCGCATGACCGGCTGGGCAGCCGACTTGCAATTGGAAGGGCCGCACCTGACGCTGTTGCGCGCACTGTTCGATGAACTGGCGAGCGCGCCGGCACACGCCGCGAGCCTGCCGATGCCGCGCGATGCGCGGGCGCTGAAGGTGGCCGAGGCGCTGCTGGCGCAACCCGCGCTGGACTGGAGCATCGAGGCGTGGGGACGTGAGGTCGGCGCCAGCGGGCGGACCCTGGCGCGTCTGTTCACCGAGCAGACCGGCCTGGGTTTCTCCCGCTGGCGAACCCAGGCGCGCTTGTTCGAAGCGCGGAGGCGCCTGGCCGAAGGCCGCTCGGTGACCGAGGTCGCCCACGCCCTGGGCTACGCCAGCGACAGCGCGTTCATCGCCATGTACCGGCGGGTCTGCGGGCAGTCGCCGGGGCGCGCCCTGCGTGGCCTCGAATGAGCGCTCAGAAGCGTTCGTGGAGGCCGAGGTAGCGCCATTCGCCGAGCGGTAGCCTGGCCAGCGACAGCGCGCCGATGCGCAGGCGGCGGATGCTCCGCACTTCCAGCCCCTCGCTTTCGCACATGAAGCGCAACTGGCCGGGCAGCACGTCTTTGAGGGCGAAGCGCAGGTGGCTTTCGTTCTGCCAACTGACCTTGCACGGCGATAGCCTGCGGCCCTGGTAGGCGAGGCCGTGGCGCAGGCGCTCGAGGCCGCCGGCGGCCAGGTCGCCGGCGACCTCGACCAGGTATTCCTGCTCCAGCCGTGCACCGTCGTCCACCAGCTTGCGCAGTACGCCGTGCTGCTGGCTGAACACCACCAGCCCCGAAGCCTCGCTGTCCAGCGCAAGGGTGGGACGCTGGCGGGCGAAGTGTTTTTTCAGCGCTCGCAAGGGACTGGGGTCATCGCTCCAGCGCCGCCCCGCAGCGAGCAGGCCTTCGAAGTCGTCGTGGCGCCAGCCGGCCGGCTTGTGCAACAGCAGGGTGGCCGGTTCAATCGTTTCCGCGCGGGCGCCCGGCAGCAGCTCCACGCGCTGGTCGAGCACCTTGAACTGTGGCTCCTCGATCACTTCGCCGTCGACGCTGACCCAGCCGCCCTCGATGTACAGCTCGGCTTCGCGGCGCGAGCAGGCGGTGAGTTCGGCGAGGCGTTTGGACAGGCGGATCGGGTCGGTCATGGCGAGGCTACTGGAATGAAAGACCGCCAGTTTACTCGTTGTGGCGATGGGCGCCGAGGAATGATTCGGCGCCCGCTCGGTCCCAACTTAAGGAACCGGAGAGGAGACCCTCATGCAGTCACGCCTGATCGATGGCCTGGAATGGGACCTGGACGAGGATGGCAGCGGCGGCCTGTGCAACGTCCATGGCGACAAGGTCCATCTGCGCCAGGGCGACATGGACGGCGCCTGCGGGCCCTACTGCCTGGTCATGGCGATGCTGGTCCGCGGCCAACTGCGCCGGCGCCAGGCCAAGGGCCTGGAGCGGGTCGACAGTCGCAGTCGCTACGGGCGCCTGATGAAGGCGCTGGACCAGCACGGCCCGCTGCTGCGCGTCGGCACCACCGGCGTCGACCTGCTGGAGCTGCTGGCCGAGATCAACGATACCGAGCATTTCGCCCTCAAGGGCGAGGGGCGTAGGTTGGTCCGGCACACCCGCGAATACCTGGAGGCCGGCTTTCCGGTAGTGCTCGGTTTCCACGGCCGCAAGGGCAGCGATATCCGCCACTGGGGCCTGGCCATCGGCATGAGCGAGCGCGCCTTCCTGCTCCTCGACCCGGCCCACGACCTGCCGCGCGGGCAGGCCTGGAACGCGGTGATCACCAGCGAGGCGCACGGTTCCCGGTTCGGCTATCGCTATATCAATGCCAAGGGCACCTGGGCGGTGACCCTCAAGGAAATGGTCGCCTTGCTTTGAGGGGCGGGTTTGTTACAGCCCGTGTGCGGACCGCCAGGCGCGGCGGATCTGCGACTAGAGTGGTGTTTTTGCTTGGGAAGGAGAGAACGCATGCCGGGCCTGTCTTTGAATGCCATTCTGCTGAGCGCTGTCGCACTGCTCGCCCCGTCGGCCGAGGCGGTGGACGCCGGTCGCCACGACAGCGAGCTGGGCGCCGTCGAGGTCACCCCGGTGGTTGGCGGTCTGGCCTATCCCTGGGCCGTCGCCTTCCTGCCGGACAACCAGGGCATGTTGGTCACCGAGCGGCCCGGCAGCTTGCGTTTCGTCAGTCCCGAGGGACAGTTGTCGGCGCCGCTGGAAGGCGTACCCAGGGTCTTCGCCAGCGGCCAGGGGGGCCTGCTCGACGTCGCTTTGTCGCCGGGGTTCGCTGAGGACCGGCTGGTCTACCTGACCTATGCCGAGGCCGGCGAGGACGGCCGCGCCGGAACGGCGGCGGGACGCGGCCGGTTATCGGCGGACAAGCGACGGCTGGAGGGCTTCCACGTGATCTTCCGGCAGTTGCCGAAGCTTTCCAGCGGCCATCACTTCGGCTCGCGCCTGGTCTTCGACGGCAAGGGCCACCTGTTCATCGCCCTCGGCGAGAACAACCAGCGCAGCACCTCGCAGGACCTGGACAAGTTGCAGGGCAAGATCGTCCGCCTGTATCCGGACGGCGGCGTTCCCAAGGACAATCCCTTCGTCGGCCGTGCCGACGCGCGGCCGGAGATCTGGAGCTATGGCCACCGCAACCAGCAGGGCGCCGCGCTGAATCCCTGGACCGGCCGGCTCTGGACCCACGAGCACGGCCCGCGCGGCGGCGACGAGATCAACATACCCCAGGCCGGCGGGAACTACGGCTGGCCGCTGGCGACCCATGGAATCAACTACACCCTGCTGCCGATCCCCGAAGCCAGGGGCAAGGCCGTCGACGGTACCGAGGCGCCGCACCATGTCTGGGAGAAGTCGCCGGCGATCAGCGGCATGGCGTTCTACGATGCGCAGCGCTTCCCGGCCTGGCAGCACAACCTGTTCATCGGCGCGCTGGCGACGCAGGAACTGATCCGCCTGCAACTGGATGGCGACCGGGTCGTCCACGAAGAGCGCCTGCTGGGCGATCTCGGGGTGCGCATCCGCGACGTGCGGCAGGGCCCGGACGGCTATCTCTACCTGCTCACCGACCAGAAGGACGGGCAATTGCTGCGCCTGGGGTTGGCGCGCTAGCCTTCAGCCTTGGTTGCGTTTGAGCTGGACGTAGAGCGCCTCGACCTTTTCCCGGGCCCAGGGCGTCTTGCGCAGGAAGGCGAGGCTGGACTTGATGCTCGGGTCGTTCCTGAAACAACGAATGTCGACCCGTTTGCCAAGCTCCGCCCAGCCGTGGTGGGCGACCAGTTCGGTGAGCAGTTTTTCCAGGGTGACGCCGTGCAGTGGATCGGGATGGCCAGGCATGAAGGGCTCGGGATTCAGGCAATGAAAAAGGGGATGGAGCGTGGCACATCTGCGTGCCGGCCTGCCATCCCCTTCGTAGTCCCCGGCGAGGGGCGGGCGTTCAGCGCTTCTTGCTGATGGTGATCTGCCGCGACGGGCCGTAGACCTGGCCGCTGACGCCCTTGGCGATCTTCTGGATCTCGCCGCCGGCCTGGAGGAAGGCGGCGACCTGCGCTTCGATGGACTCGCGGGTTTCGACCGCGGGAGCCGGCTTGGCGGCTTTCGGCGCGACGGTTTTCTTCATGATGGCCATATCCGGGGACCTGTCTCTGCATTAAATATGGCCGTTCATTATAACCGAAGCGGCGTTTTATTTCATCTTGAATATTGTCGATCAGATTTCGGACGTAACCTGCTGTTTTCTATAAAGTCCGTTAGGCAATACCCGAGCGAGGCGCTGCGGCATTGGCGATCCGGCGGCGAACTGCTCGAGGTCTCCGCGGCTGGATGTTCCGCCGATCCCGGGCGACGCAGGATACCGCCAGGTGGATAACTCCCTTCGCGCATCCCGGCATGAATTCCAATGTTTGCATTAGTTGATGCGAGAAAGTTCTCCGGGCCTCTATCTCACCTATATCGAGAATAATGAAAAGTTCACGATTAGTTATCGGCTAAGTTGCCCGGATATATACGTCGATATCATCGCGCTGCCGGCCGGGGCATGCATCGCCTCGCTGCGTTCCCGGTGCTAACCTGCGGAACCCCAGCTGCCGAGCGAGCGCCGCATGCCAGCCATTCTCTCCTCCCGCCAACGTATCGCCCTGCGCCTGGCCTGGCGCTTCATGGCGCCTTACCGCTGGCGCATGCTCGGGGCCCTGGTGGCGTTGCTGTTCACCGCGGCGATCACCCTGTCCCTGGGCCAGGGCATCCGCCTGCTGGTGGACCAGGGGTTCCTCACCGCCTCGCCCGAATTGCTCAATCGCTACATCCTGCTGTTCTTCGTGCTGGTGCTCGGCCTGGCCGTGGGCACCTTCGTGCGCTTCTACCTGGTGTCCTGGATCGGCGAGCGCTTCGTCGCCGATATCCGCAAGCGCGTGTTCGACCACCTGATCGAGTTGCATCCCGGTTTCTACGAAACCAACCGTAGCTCCGAGATCCAGTCGCGCCTGACCGCCGACACTACGCTGCTGCAGACGGTGATCGGTTCCTCGCTGTCGATGGCCCTGCGCAATGCCCTGATGCTGGTCGGCGGGGTGCTGCTGATGTTCGTCACCAACGCCAAGCTGACCAGCATCGTGGTGCTGGCGTTGCCGCTGGTGATCGCCCCGATCCTGCTGTTCGGCCGCCGCGTGCGCAGCCTGTCGCGGGAAAGCCAGGACCGGGTGGCCGACGTCGGCAGCTACGTCGGTGAAACCCTCGGTCAGATCAAGACCGTGCAGGCCTACAACCACCAGGCGCAGGATCGCCAGCGCTTCGCCGGCACCGTCGAACGCGCCTTCGACACCGCGCGCAAGCGCATCGCCCAGCGCGCCTGGCTGATCACCGTGGTGATCGTGCTGGTGCTCGGCGCGGTCGGCGTCATGCTCTGGGTCGGCGGCCGCGACGTGATCGCCGGCAGCATCTCGGCCGGCGAACTGGCCGCGTTCGTCTTCTACAGCCTGATCGTCGGTATGGCCTTCGGCACCCTCAGCGAGGTGATCGGCGAATTGCAGCGCGCCGCCGGCGCCGCAGAGCGCATCGCCGAGCTGCTCAGGGCGCGCAGCGAGATCCGCTCGCCAGCGCAACCACGCAAGCTGGCGGCACGGGTGAGCGGGAGGATCGAATTGCAGGCGGTGCGCTTCGCCTATCCGACCCGTCCCGAACACTGGGCCATCGACGACATCAGCCTGGCCGTCGAACCGGGGGAAACCCTGGCCCTGGTCGGACCTTCCGGCGCCGGCAAGTCGACCCTGTTCGATCTGCTCCTGCGTTTCTTCGATCCGCAGCAGGGACGGCTGCTGCTGGACGGACAGCCGATCGTCGAACTGGACCCGGCCGACTTGCGCCGCAGCTTTGCCCTGGTGTCGCAGAACCCCGCGCTGTTCTTCGGCAGCGTCGAGGAAAACATCCGCTACGGCCGTCCGCATGCCAGCGCCGCCGAGGTCGAGGCCGCAGCGCGTGCCGCGCATGCCCACGAGTTCATCCTGGGTCTGCCGCAGGGCTACGCCACCCACCTGGGCGAGGGCGGCATCGGCCTGTCAGGCGGCCAGCGCCAGCGCCTGGCGATCGCCCGGGCGTTGCTGGTAGACGCGCCGGTGCTGCTGCTCGACGAGGCGACCAGCGCCCTGGATGCGGAAAGCGAGCACCTGATCCAGCAGGCCCTGCCAGGCCTGATGAGCGGACGTACCACCCTGGTGATCGCCCATCGCCTGGCCACGGTACAGAGCGCCGACCGCATCGCGGTGATCGACCAGGGGCGGCTGGTGGCCATTGGTAGCCATGCCCGGCTGATCGCCGAGAACCCGCTCTATGCGCGCCTGGCGGAACTGCAGTTCGCTGCCGGCGGACGCTAGCTTCAGAGCGGCTTGTCGATGCCCGCGTACTGCTTGTCCAGCTCGTCGATACGCTGCGCGTAGGCGCGGGAGAGGCAGTCGGTGTCGCCACCGCAGCGCCGGCGCTGGCGCAGCCAGTCCTGCTGCCGGTCCTGCATGGCGCCGCGGCCGCCCATGGCGAACAGGCCGCGGAGGAAGTGGTACTTGACGCTCATCTCGACGTCCTTGTCGTTCAGCGCCCGGTTCGCGCAGATGGCCTTTTCGTCCGCTCGCTCAGCCTTTTCGCAATCGAAGCTGGCCGCTTCGGCCAGGGGCGCCAGCAGGAGTCCGCCGAGGGCGAGGAATGCCAGGTGCTTCATGCCGTTCTCCGTTTCGCCTGGTTGCTTGCGAATCTTCGACGCCCGCGACGGCGCTGGGTTCAGCGGGGAGCGCGCGGCGGCCGGGTGGGCCGCTCCGGCGCGGTCAGTGCGAAAGGATCAGGGCCTTCTGTTCGGGGATGACGGTGCGCTCCCGAGGGGCGTCCGCGCGTTCCGCTTCCTCGGTTTCGGGGCGGTTGGCGAACAGGCTTTTCAGGGTGCTCAGCAGCGGCTGTTCCTTCGCCGCTTCGGCGACCTGGCTGCGGCTTTCCACGGGTTCCGGGTTGGCCGCCGTGACCACGTGGAAGTCGCTGATCTCGATGATCCCGCGGCCCTCGGCGAGCAAGTGGAAGGAGAAGGCCTTGCGCGCTTCCGGGTTGTCGAAGGTGAAGCTCATGTCCAGCGGCTTGCCTTTGAGCAGGCGCGGGATGTCCGGTACCGGTATGGGAACGTCGCGTTCGAACTCCTTGGTCTTCAGCGTCACCCGGGCGCCGTTGCGGTCCATCTGCAAGGCGCGGATCTTCAGGGTGACCGTGGTCCTGCTGTTCTTCGGCATCTCCAGGTATTGCGCGCCGATCAGGTTGTCGGTCCAGTCGTTGTGGGTTTCCGGCTTCAGGCGGATGCGTTCGTGGGTGGCGAACTGGAACTCCTGGCCCAACTGGCCGGCCTGTTGCACGGAGTGGTCGAGAACGGCGGCGCGCTGGCTGACCAGGCGTGCCTGGCGACCGCTGAAGCGACCGAGGAACTCGGCTTCGTCGGCGATGAAGCCCTCGCTGCGGTAGCGCCGGCAGACCTGCTGGAAATCGCATTCGACGAAGGTGTCCTTGCCGTCGTGGTGGCGCAGCATGCCGTTGGTGTAGGACATCATTTCGCGGCCGCTGGCGTAGTCGCGGAACAGCGAGCGCCCGGAAATCCCCGCCGGCACGCGGTAGCCGAAATAGTCGAGGACGGACGCGGCGAGGTCGACGTGGCCGTAGACGCCGCTCTTGATCGGCGGCAGCGCCGCCTGTTCCGGTGCCAGTACCAGGTTGAAGCCCCAGGCCGAGGCGAGGCGCACCTGGTCGACACCGTGGGATTCGTCGGAAGTGAGCACCACCAGGGTGTCGCGCAACACGCCCTGTTTCTCCAGGTCGGCGAGGAAGGCGTCGATCGCGTCGTCGAGATAGGCCACCGCGGCCTGCTTGGCGCTCGGGTAGCGGGCCAGGTAGTCGGCAGGCGCCGAGTAGGGCTGGTGGGTGCCGACGGTGAGCAGGGTCAGCATCCAGGGTTTCTTCTGCTGGCGCAGCTGCTTCACGTAGGTCGCGGCGCCCTCGAAGAAGGCCTTGTCGTCCATGCCCCAGGGAAACTCCAGGTAGGACGTGTTGCGGAACCAGTCGCGCCCGAGGGTCTTGTCGAAGCCCATCTGCGGCATGACCTTGTCCTTGGCCATGAAGCGCAGGCCGGCACCCTGCAGGAAGTGCGTGCTGAAACCGTGCTGGCGCAGCTGGGCGGGCAAGCACTCCCTGGCCCGGGCCGGGTTGTTGAGCAGCTCGACGCCCTTCGGCGTGCCCGAGTCGAGCTTGCTGTAGTCGCCGCAGAGCATGGCGTAGAGGCCGCGGATGGTCTGGTGGCTGTGCAGCACGTAGTCCGGGGTGGTCATCGCCCGTTCGGCCCAGCCACTCAGCCTGGGCATCGGCGCTTCGTGGTAGCTGCTGTTGATGGCGGCGCGGTTGGCGGCGATATACGCGCCGGGGATTCCCTCCATGGCCACGATCAGGACGTTGCGCGCGCGCCCTCCGCCGGCCAGCAGCGGCGTTCCGGAAAGGTCGAGCTGGTTGAGCCCGGCGACGTCCGGCGGGGTGTCCGGACGGTCGTCGGCGAGCCAGTCTTCGACCGCCAGTTGGCCACTGCTGAGCGCGCTGGCCAGCAGCTTGTGCGGCAGGTTGTACTGCTGCCATTGGTCGGCATCGCTCGGACGCAGGTATTGCAGGCCGACATGCGCCGCCAGGAACGCCGCCGGCAGCGCGTAGGCATAGCGCGGCAGGCGCGGTCCGCGGCGACGCCAGAGCAGCACGCAAAGCAATGTCGCGCCACCGAGGCCGAGCGCCAGTGGCAGGTGGGCGAGGCCGCCGCCCTGGGTGGAGCTGCTGACGAACTGCGGATCCAGCAGGTACTTGAGGTCGGAAGGTTCCGGCATGCGCCCGACCGCGCCGACCAGTTCGGCATTGCCGATCAGGAACAGGCACCAGAGCAGCATGACCGGGAGCGCGAACCACAGGGAGCGTCGATGCAGGAGCAGCACCAGCAGGCTGCCGAGGGCCAGGTCCGAGAGATAGCCGAACGGCGTCGACCAGCCGAGCCAGTAGCGGCCGGCGAGGGGAACGACCAGGAACAGCGCGGCCAGCGCCAGAAGCGAGCCGCAAGATGAGAGCCAACGGCTGAGTGGACGCACAGGAACTCCTGATGAGCGGCAGCGAGAATCCTTGATAAGGATGTTCCAAAAAAGTCTTTAGGGTTCACGATTTTGAAACATCGTTGTGCTTACTGCCAGTAGACAGTCGGCATTTGGGAAATGTCCGCGTGGTTCAGGATGTTTCGGCGCGAATGGCCGGCAAGGCGATGAGCGGCGTCGGCGTACCGGCAAAAACTTCCGCTCGCCTGCGTGGCGCCCGGTAGAATGCCGCCCCTTCGACAGGGGGAGACAACATGGCGGTCATCGGGCGTTTCAATTCACTGCAGGTGGTCAAGCACACGGAGTTCGGGCTCTATCTCGACGGTACCCAGCACGGCGAGATCCTCCTGCCCAAGCGCTATGTGCCGAAGGACCAGCCCAGCGAAGTGGGCGACTGGCTCAACGTGTTCATCTACCTGGACAGCGACGACCGCCTGATCGCCACCACCCAGACGCCCAAGGTCCAGGTCGGCGGTTTCGCCAGCCTGAAGGTCGTGGAGATCAACCGGATCGGCCTGTTCCTCGACTGGGGCCTGCCCAAGGACCTGCTGCTGCCGCATTCGGAAGAAAAGCGTCCGTTGCAGGTCGGCGACTACTGCGTGGTCTACGTCTACCTGGACAAGCGCACCAACCGCATCACCGCCACCGCACGCCTGGACCGCCAGTTGGACAACCTGCCGCCACGCTACAGCGTCGGCCAGGCGGTCGACCTGCTGGTGGTGGAGCGTACCGAGATGGGCTTCAAGGCGATCATCGAGGGCAAGCACTGGGGCCTGATCCACAAGAACGAGGCGTTCAAGTTCCTCCGCAGCGGCATGCGCGAACAGGGCTACATCAAGGAATTGCGCGCGGACGGCAAGATCGCCCTTAGCCTGCAGCCGGTCGGCGCCGAGGCCGCCATCGAGCTGAGCCAGCAGATTCTCGCCCGGCTGCTGGAGGCCGGCGGCAGCCTGCCGCTCAGCGACAAGAGTTCGCCGGAAGATATCCACCGGCTCTTCGGGGTCAGCAAGGGGACCTTCAAGAAGGCCATCGGCGGCCTCTACAAGAAAGGCCTGATCCTGATCCATCCGGAACGCATCGAACTGCCGCGCTGAGGTTTCCGCTCAGGGCTGGAGGAACGGGGCGAAGTCCAGGCCAGCGCCGCCGGGGCGGACGTCGCGCAGGCGCTTGCCGGGGTCCGCGCTCAGCTCCAGGCTGAGGGTCGGCCGGCGGGCGTTCTTGTCGCGCAGTTCCAGGCTGTCCTGCTGCTGGCGAAGGAAACCGGTGGGCACCTTCAGGTGCTCCACTGCATCGCCGGCCGGGTTCGCCAGCAGCAGGTTGAGGAACTTGCCGGCCTTCAGTTGGCTGAGCGGAATATCGAACCACCAGACGTTCTTGCTCTTGTTGAAGCGGGCGAGCAGGGTGTTGCCGGCATCCAGCACGGACATGCCCAAGGCCTGGTTGAGCTGTGCGATGGCTGCCGCTTTATCGAGTTTCATGGAGTTTCCTGACGGGCCGCGCCGGCCGGGATGGCGGGCGGGTAGCCGGATATTCTAGCAGCCGGAGGGACGCCGCAGGACCTGCGCGGTGCGCAGGCCCCGCCGCTCAGACCATCCGCCGGAACTGCCGCCAGCGTTGCTGCCAGCCCAGCAGCAGCGGAGAGACCGCGGGGCCGGTGCCGGCGTCCTGCAGGCGCGGGTGGTGGCTGACCACGTTGACCAGGATCGGCTCCTGGGCGTTCTTCACATCGACGAAGAACAGGTGCTGCCCCTGGTGCAGGCGTTCTTCGAAGGGACGGAAGGCGCGGTTGGTGCGCTGCAGGCCGAAGAAGCTGCCTTCCCACAGGCAGAACGCGCAGAGCATGGCGCCGAGGAAGATCACCGGAATCCAGCCGGCGGCGGTTTCCGTCCAGCCGCTGGCATAGGCGAAGGCCACGGCGACGATGGCCAGGACGAGGCCGACCAGCAGGCCGACACGGCCGGAGCGGACCACATCCTTCTTCATGAACGGAGAGACTTCGTGCAGATGGCGCTGGCCGGTCTCCGCGTCCTTTTCGCTGAGGACGTGGATCTGCTCGGTGGCGATGCCGCTGGCTTCCAGTTCGGCTTCGAGCCGTTCCAGCTCGTCGAGGTTGTCGCTGATGTAGTAATGCCGGTTCATGGCATGCCTCCCATCGTCTGACGGCCTGTTCCTTGGGCGAACAGGCAAAGGTCGATACCCCCTGTCGGTGAATCCCGGAGCACCCGCAAGCGGCAGGTCGGCCGGGATTGTCGGTTTCTTGCGCAGCATTCAGTCTAGCATCCGCGGCAGCGGCGGCCGGTACGCCGGTCTGCTGGCTTCTTCCTTCAACATAGGCCGGAAGCGGGGTAGTGGCGGGGCCGGGCGATGGACGGGCCAGGTACGGGTGGGCCGTACGCAGCCCGCGAGCGCAGGATTACTCGGCGGGAACGATGATGGCGACGCGGCGGTTCTCGCTGCGGCCGGCGCGGGTCTTGTTATCGGCCACGGGCTTGCTCATGCCAAGGCCGCGGACCTCGATGTTGGCCGCCGGCATGCCGGCTTCGCGGAATACCGCGGCCACCGATTCGGCGCGCCGTTCGGAGAGCTTTTGATTGTAGCCTTCGTCGCCGTAGTTGTCGGTGTGGCCTTCCAGGCGGACCTTGTCGATGTCTACCGCGAGCAGGGCGCGGGCGATCTTGGTCAGGGTGTTGCGGCTGTCGGGATTGAGACGGTCGAGATTGTTGCCGAACAGCACCTTGCTCGACATGCCGAACTCCCAGCCTTCGTCGCGGAGTTCGAAGCCCTGCTCCTGGAGCACGGCGATCTGCTCGGCGCTCAGGCCGGTCTGCGGCGGCTTGGTCTGGCAACCGGCCAGGCCCAGCACAAGGCTGAACAGGGCGAGGGCAAGCAATCTACTTGGGTGGAGCCTCTGGGGTAGCACTGTCTATCTCCTTTTCTTCCTGAAGGATGCGGGGGTCGTTGAGTTCCGCCAGGCGCCGGCTGCCGCGGGCCTGGCGCTTGGCGATGTACATCGCCATGTCGGCGTCGTGGAGCAGCGCCGCCGGGGTATCCGCGTGCTCGGGATAGAGGGCGATGCCGATGGTCAGCGAGGTACTCACCGTGCTGCCGTCGCTGAGCCGGATCGGCGCCTGCATGCTGGCGATGATGTTGTCGGCGATGCGCAGGGCGTCGGCGCCGGACGCCAGCGGTGCGAGCAGGACGGCGAATTCGTCGCCGCCCAGGCGCGCCACCAGGTCGCTTTCGCGCAACTGCCCACGGATGCGCATGGCGATGTTGACCAGCACGGTGTCGCCGGCGGCATGGCCGAGGCGGTCGTTGATCTCCTTGAAGCGGTCGCTGTCGATGAACAGCACCGCCAATTGCTCGCGATGCTCGTTGGCATCGCGCAGCGCCCGGCTCAGGCGGCCTTCGAAGAAGGCGCGGTTGGGCAGGCTGGTCAGGCTGTCGTGGTGGGCCTGGTGCGCCAGCGAGGCGTTCTCGTCCTGCAGGCGCGCCTGCCAGGATTCGAGTTCGTCGAGCAGGGCGTTGAAGTCCTCGCCCAGTTGGCTCAGCTCGGCGATGCCGGCTTCCGGTACGCGCTTCTCGAAATCCCGTTCGCGGCGCACGGTATGCGCGACCTTCGCCAGTTGGTCGAGCGGGCCGACGATACCGCGTACCAGCCGCCGCGACAGGTAGAAGGCGCCCAGGGCGGTAAGCAGCAGGCACAGGACCATGCCGGCGAAACCGGTGAGCAGGAAGCGCAGCAGGCTGCCGCCGGAGCCCTTCACCTCCACCGAACCGATCTTCTGGCCGTCGTGCAGGATCGGTTGTTCGGTCGGCGCGCTGAGCAGCCAGTGCGCCAGTTGCTGTTCCAGCAGGTGCAGCGGCCCGGTGCTTTCCCGATGCCAACTGGCCAGGGTCTGTCCCTGGCGGTCGTAGACGATGGCGCTGGAGACCTCTTCGCTGGAGGCGATCAGCGCCAGGGACTCCTCGGCGGCCTGGGCATCGCCGAAGACCACCGCGGCTTCGACGGTATAGCTGATGGAACGGGCGATCAGTTGCTGGTTGGGGTCGGCATAGGCGCGCAGGGTCAGCAGGCCGACCAGGGTCACCGCCAGCCCGGCGGTGAATACCGCGACCAGCGCCACGCCCAGGTGCGCGCGATAGAGCACCCGGCGCAGCGATGGATTGGAACCCGTATAGCGACGACGACGGTTCATCACGGAGTGGCCTGCCGCCTTGCCAGTTTCAATACGCTCGGGTGCACGCGTACGCCGCTGCGGGCGATGGAGTCGAGATTGGCCTCGAAGGTGATGCGCGGGCCGCCGACGTTGAGGCAGAACATGCTGCCGACGCTGCATTCGGTGCCACGCTCGCTGATGGACAGGACCGGATGCCCGGCCAGGCTGCGGAACACCTGCTGGCGCTCGCGCTCGTCGACCACTCCGAGGTAGATCACGTTGCAGAGCGTGCCGAGGTCCGGGTTGTCCACCGCGCGGCGTTCCGCATGCACGCGCCTGCCATTGGCCTGCACCATGCCGCGGAGCAGGCCGTCGGCGTACTCGGTCGGTCCGACCACGCAGAGTTGCAGGACCGCCGGCTCCTTCGGCCAGCGCACGTAGCTGAATATGCCCAGCAGAACCTGGCTGACCGCATTGCTGCGTTGCTCGACCGACGTCCGTGCGTCGTCCGCCCACAGGCCTCCGCCGCCCAGGCAGGAAACCGCCAGGACCAGGCAGGCCAGGGTGCGCCTGTAGAGGTCGAGGGGCTGCAAGGTGGGCAACGAAGGCAAAAAGGTTTCCTCCAGGAAAACGTAGCGGGGTGGCACGACTGGCCAGTGTAGTCGGTGTGCGGCGAATATTACCGGATGTGCCGGGAAAGAAAGCCGTTCGGTGTCAAATCAATGGCGCAATTGCCGGAGATGGAAGCGCTTTGCGTCTTGTCCTGTCTGGTTTTCTGGCTGAGCATGTAGGGCGTTACTGACCTTTATCAGGGGGCGGCATGATCCGGGAAATCCTCAAGATGGGTGACGAGCGCCTGTTGCGTATCGCGCAGCCGGTGCCGTCCGAACTGTTCGGCAGCGAGGAGCTGCAACGGCTGATCGACGACATGTTCGAAACCATGCATCACGTCGGCGGGGTAGGGCTGGCCGCGCCGCAGATCGGCGTCGACCTGCAGCTGGTGATCTTCGGTTTCGAGCGCAGCGAGCGCTATCCGGACGCCCCGGCCGTGCCGCCGACCATCCTGCTGAACCCGCGGATCACCCTGCTGGACGACGAGATGGAAGAGGGCTGGGAGGGCTGCCTGTCGGTGCCGGGGTTGCGCGGCGCGGTATCGCGCCATCGGCGCATCCGCTACCAGGGCCTGGACCCGCAGGGACAGCCGATCGACCGCAGCGTCGAAGGGTTCCATGCGCGGGTGGTGCAGCACGAGTGCGACCACCTGATCGGCCGCCTGTATCCCTCGCGAATCACCGACTTCAGCAAGTTCGGCTTCACCGAGGTGCTGTTCCCCGACCTGGACCCCGCCGCGGACGATTGAGCGATTGCGCCTGCGGCTCCGCTCCGGCCTGGCTCAGCTCCGCGATGGGGTGCCGAGCGGCGCCGCCGGAGCGTGTTTTTTCGCTCGTTTCGCCAGGCGTTTCTCCTGGGCGGTTTTCAGCGGTTTCCTACGAGTTTCCTTCTTCGCGTTCAGTCCCTTGCTCATGGCGTTCACCTCCCCAGGCAGCACCTGCGTGGCGCGCCGGATGGCCGATGGCGTCCGCGGCGCCGGACGGCGGCGGACGCTTCCAGCATAATGCGTGGCGCAGCGCCCGGCGCGGGCGGCGATCGACGGCGCTCAGCGCAACTGGCGTTGTGCGGTGATTTCCGGCAGGTCCTGGCGGCGCAGATAGACCAGTAGCGGCTCGCCGATGTTCAGTCGTTCGTTGATGTTCTGTTCCAGCAGGATCTGCAACTGCTCGCGGCCCAGGCGCATGACGTCGTCGCGTACCGAACTCCAGACGAACTCGCTGGTGGGCGTGATGCTGTCGTCGGCTACGTCCATGCCGAAGGAGTCTTCGCTGAAACGCACGATGTAGCGGCCGGTCTTGCGGTTGAAACCGACGAACCCCTTGAGGGCATCGGCGGCCTGGCAGATGTCGGTGGATGTGATGCTCATGCGGAACCTCCCTGAACGTTCCTGTTTCTCTGGGCGCACGCATGATCGGCGGCGCCCCCGTTCTGCGGCGGGGGTCGCTGGTGCCGAGCGGGGTATTCTGCCAGTTGCCGCCGCCCGGGGAAGAGGGCGGATCGCGAACGGTAGTGGGACGGATTGTCGCGACCTTGGTTAAACCGCCGCCACGCGCTAGGCTCGGGGTTCGCAGCCGACCGAGTGGAGAACAGCGCCAGATGCCAGGGGCCGTGGATTTCAAGGAGCGGATATCCCGCCAGCGTCCGCATGACAGGGAAACCTACGGACATGCCGGGAATACCGATCTGCAAGACATCGTCTACCAGTTGGAAAGCGACCGCGGGCGCATCGTCAATTCCGCCGCCGTGCGTCGCTTGCAGCAGAAGACCCAGGTCTTCCCGCTGGAGCGCAACGCGGCGGTGCGCAGCCGCCTGACCCATTCCCTGGAAGTGCAGCAGACCGGGCGTTTCATCGTCCGCACGCTGTTCCGCCAACTGGGCCCGCGTGCCGCGGAGGTCGGCCTGGACGGGCTGGAAGGCGCGCTGGAAAGCCTGGTGGAAATGGCCTGCCTGATGCACGACGTCGGCAATCCGCCGTTCGGTCATTTCGGCGAGTACGCCATCAACGACTGGTTCGAACGCAACCTCGACGCCCTGTTCGAGCGCCGCATACCGCCGGGCCAGGGCGACGGCCTGTTGCAGCAGCGCATGCTCACCGACCTCAAGCACTTCGAAGGCAACGCCCAGGCCATCCGCCTGGTGGTGAAGCTGCTGCGCCTGAACCTCACCTACACGCAGACCGCCGGCCTGCTCAAGTACGTGCGCCCGGCCTACGAGCCGAAGCCGGACAAGGCGGCGGCGAACCACTACCTGAACAAGAAGCCGGGCTTCTATCTTTCCGAGGAAGCCTTCGTCGACGAACTGCGCCGAGTCCTCGGCATGCGCCCGGGCACTCGCCACCCTGTGGCCTACATCATGGAAGCGGCCGACGATATCTCCTATTGCCTGGCCGATATCGAAGACTCGGTGGAAAAAGGCATCCTCGACATCCGTCAATTGGCGGATCTGCTGGTGAAGAAGTTTGCCGTCCACCATTCGCCGGACGCGCCGATTCCCGGCGACGCGGACAACATGAGCTTCCAGCGGATGGTCGACTACTCGCTGGAAAAGGCCGAGCGGGAGCCGATCAACAAGGTCAGCGAATTCTTCATCCGCCTGCGAGTGAAAATGATCCACCCGCTGGTCCAGCACGCCGCCCAGCAGTTCATCGACAACCTCGAAGCGGTTCATGCCGGCACCCTCGGCCGCGCGCTGATGGAGGACGGCAGCCTGCCGCACGCCATCGTCCAGACGTTCAAGGACGTGGCCATGGAATGGGTGTTCTGCCATCCGGAGGTGGAAACCCTGGAATTGCAGGGCTACCGCATCATCCAGGGCCTGCTGGATTTCTACGCGCCGCTGCTGCGCCTGCCGGCCGAGGAGTTCCAGGCCCTCGCCGAAGGTCGCCAGGCCGCCGCGCCGCATCCGCAACTGCTGGTTCGGCGCCTGCCGAGCCAGCAGATCAAGGCTTACCTGGAGGCCATGAAAGGTGTGGCGGAGGACCCGTTGCAGCGGCAGTGGGAGTTCTACCACCGCTGCCGCATGCTCCAGGATTTCGTCAGCGGCATGACCGACCAGCATGCCCAGGACGAATACCGCGCGTTGTCCGCGCTGTAAGCGGAGGAGCGAGATGCGCGCTGTCGTCGAACTGCTCGCCGGCGCCCGTCGCCTGGTGATCTTCACGGGCGCCGGGGTGTCGGCGGAAAGCGGGATTCCCACCTTCCGCGATGCCCTTGGCGGTCTCTGGGCGCGCTACGATCCGGCGGCCCTGGCCACGCCCGCGGCCTTCGCCGACGATCCCACGCTGGTCTGGGGCTGGTACGAGTGGCGCCGCCTGAAGGTGCTGGGTGTCCAGCCGAATCCCGCGCACCGGGCGATCGCCGCGTTGAGCGGACGGATCGCCGGCACCCGGTTGGTCACCCAGAACGTCGACGACCTGCATGAACGCGCCGGCAGCCGCGACGTCCTTCACCTGCATGGCAGCCTGCACGCGCCGCGTTGCGCGATCTGCGCGGCAGCCTACCGGGACGCCTTGCCCGATTCGGTCGAGCCGGAAGAGGGACGACGGATCGAGCCGCCGCGTTGTCCGGCCTGCGGCGGACAGGTCCGGCCGGGCGTGGTCTGGTTCGGCGAGGCGCTGCCCGAGGCGGCGCTGCGCGAGGCTTTCGCCGCGGCCTGCGAGTGCGACCTGTTGCTCAGCGTCGGCACTTCCGGCGTGGTGCAGCCGGCGGCGCGGATACCCGGACTGGCGCTGGAACACGGTGCCAGCGTCGTGCATGTGAACCCGCAACCGGTGCGCACCCGCCATCCGCGCGAACACTGTCTCGTCGGTCCGGCCGGCGAGGTGCTGCCCGAACTGTTGCGCCGGGCGTTTCCCGGCTGAGGCGGCTCAGCCCTGGGACGAGCCGAAGAGGATCACCGCGGAACCGATCAGGATCAGCAGCCAGTAGAGCGCGCCGAGCACGATGAACAGCAGGTTGTAGCCCGAATAGCCGGCGTTGCCCGTGCCCTGCGGGTCGCCGCTGGCGAGGTTGGCCTGGCGCTGGATGTTGCGCATCGGGATAAGCGGCGTGAGCAGCAGCAGGAGCGAGGGCAGCGAGTAGGGCTCCAGCGCGGGGACCACGTCGGTGAGGTGGCTGATCAGGTTCGCCGCGACCGTCAGCAGCACCGCCCAGGTCGCATCCTTGCTCGGGCTCCATAGTGCCTGGCGCTCTTCCGGCAGGGCCTGGTGGATCCGCCGGGCGAGGGCGTGGAAAAAGAAGATGCCGAAGATCGCCCGCCATACCGGGCTGATCCGCCGCTCCATCTGCGGTTGCTGGGCCTTCCAGTGCTTGTACATCCAGTACACGCCGTAGAGCCCCAGGGTGACGAGGAAGAGCACGCTCATCTTGCCCAGGGAAGTGACGAAGAAATGCGCCCGCTTCGCGCCGCGGGTTTCCACCAGGGGCGCTTCCGGGGTCTTGTAGACGTTTTCCATAACTGATCCGGCAGTCCTTGAGAAAAACCGCCATTTTGCCTTCCGCCGCTCCGTCAGGCCAGCGGCCAGGGGCGTTGCCGCCCCGGCCGTCCGATCAGGCGTTGCGGCTGGGCGGCGCCATGAACTCGGGACCGACCGGATCCTGGATGGTCTCGGCGAGGATCCGCTCGATGCGGGCCATGGCCTCGTCGTCCAGGCGCCAGCCGAAGGCGTCGGCGATGCCGTTCAACTGCTCCGGCTTGCGCGCCCCCCACAGCGCCACCGTAGGGCCGCGATCGAGAATCCAGCGGATGGCCAGGGCCAGCACCGACTTGCCATAGCGCTCGCGAGCCAGTTCCTCCAGTTGCGCGACCGCTGCCAGGTACTGGGCGAAGCGGGGCTGCTGGAACTTCGGGTCGGACTTGCGCAGGTCGTCGCCATCGAAGCGGGTCTCGGCGTTCATCCGTCCGGAAAGCAGGCCGCGGCACAGCGCTCCGTAGGCCAGCACGACGATGCCGTTACGCTCGGCGTAGGGCAGCACGTCGGCGTCGATGGCGCGCTCGAACAGGTTGTAGGGTGGCTGCACGCTGGCCAGCGGAGCGAACTGGCGGAACCCGTCCATCTGTTCCGGCGAATAGTTGCTCACGCCGATGGCGAGGATCTTGCCGTCGCGGCGCAGGCGCTCCAGTTCGCCGGCGGTTTCCTCGTGCGCCACCAGCGGGTCCGGCCAGTGAATCTGGTACAGGTCGATACGATCGGTTTTCAGCCGCCGCAGCGAGTCCTCGACCTCCCGGCGGATGCGTGCGGCGGAGGCGTTGCGGTGGATGCCCGCGTCGCTCCACTCCAGCGCCGCCTTGGTGGCGATCACCGCCTTGTCGCGCAGGCCCTGCAAGGCCTTGCCGACGACCTCCTCGGAATGGCCGAAGCCATAGACCGGCGCGGTGTCGATCAGGTTGATCCCGGATTCCACCGCACGCCGGATGGTTTCCACCGACGTCGCGTCGTCAGCGCCGCCCCACATCCAGCCGCCGATGGCCCAGGTGCCGAGGCCGATGCGCGAGACCGGCGTGTCGATACCCTCGATGCGAATGCTTTCAACACTCATGGAAATACTCCTGCAGATCGGGAAAACGCTTGCCGGCAATGCGCCCGGCGGCACGGAGCGATTACTCTAGATCACCCGAGATTGAATGTGGCTCAATGCTGCATTGACCTCCGAGAACTGCCAGGAGCCCTGGAATGCCGGCTTTCACCCGTTCCGAACTCGCCGACCTGAACGTCTTCATGACCATCGTCCGGCGCCGCAGCTTCCGTCACTCGGCCCAGGAACTGGGTGTCAGTACCTCGGCGCTGAGCCACAGCATGCGCAACCTCGAGGCGCGGCTCGGGGTGAAGCTGCTCAACCGTACCAGCCGTTCGGTGGTGCCGACCGATGCCGGCAGCGCGCTGGCGGCCAAGCTGGAGGATGGTTTCCAGGTGATCGGCGAGGCGCTCGGCGAGCTCGATGCCTATCGCACCTCGCCGGTGGGCCGGCTGCGCCTGAACGTGCCGCGCGATGCCTCGCGGCTGCTGCTGGGGCCGGTCCTCAGGCGCTTCACCGAGGCGTATCCGGACCTGCAACTGGAACTTTCGGTGGAGGACCGCATGGTCGACATCGTCGCCGACGGCTACGACGCCGGCATCCGTTACGGCGGCACGGTGCCCCAGGACATGGTCGCGGTGCCATTGACCGGGGAGCTGCGCTGGGTGGTGGCCGCGTCGCCCGATTACCTGGCGCGCCACGGCGTGCCCCAGCGGCCGGACGACCTGTTGCGGCACGCCTGCATCCGCATGCGCCTGGGCGACAACTCGTTCTACAAATGGGAACTGGGCGACGGCGAGCGGATGGTCGAGGTCGACGTGCCCGGCCCTTTCAGCGTCAACGAAAGCAATACGGCGGTCGCCGCGGCCCTGGACGGCGTTGGCCTGGCCTACTGCCTGGAAGTGGGAATCGCCGAGGAGCTGCGTAGCGGCCGGCTGCAACTGGTATTGCCCGACTGGACCTCGATGGGCGCGCCGTTCTGCCTCTATTATCCGAGCCGACGCCAGCCGCAACCCGGCTTGCGCCAACTGATGGAAATGATCCGCGGCGACTGGCTGGGGCGTGCCTGAATCGTCCTCCCGCCAAACCTTGCAAGGAGCCCCCCATGCTCACCGGTCTCAATCACCTGACCCTGGCGGTCGCCGACCTGCCGGCCAGCATCGCCTTCTACCGCGATCTTCTCGGCTTTCGCCTGGAAGCGCGCTGGGACCAGGGCGCCTATCTCGAACTGGGTTCGCTGTGGCTGTGCCTGTCCCGGGAGCCGCAGTACGGCGGGCCGGCCGCGGACTACACGCACTACGCCTTCGGCATCGCCGCCGCGGATTTCGCCCGCTTCGCCGCGCAGCTGCGCGCGCATGGCGTGCGCGAATGGAAGCAGAACCGCAGCGAGGGCGATTCGTTCTACTTCCTCGACCCGGACGGCCATCGCCTGGAGGCCCACGTCGGCGACCTGCGCAGCCGGCTCGCGGCGTGCCGGCAAGCGCCCTATGCGGGAATGCGTTTCGCCGACTAGGCCTTGGCCTTGCCGGAAGCTACGGACGCCACGGCCGGGCCGGCGAGGCGCTTCAGCAGGCGCGGGCGGTTGGTCTCCAGCGCGCCGCCGCGTCCCCGCAGGCCGTCCCACAGGCCCCAGCCCAGGCAGCGCAGCTTGAGCAGCTTGTCGCGTTCGAGCAGGAGCACCGCGAGGCCCTGGGTCAGGGTCGGCAGGTTCGCCAGCAGGGCCAGCGGCGAGGACCGGGCGTAGCGGCGCAGGACCAGCAGGCCGTTGCGCGCCAGGTAGTAGCGGCGCAGCGGGGCGTGGTTCATCGCGCTGAGGCTGAGACCGCCGAGGCGGCGGGTCTTGCGCGTGCCGATGCGGTGCTCGAGGACCAGCCGCGGGTCGACGTACAGGGGCACGTCCAGCGCCTGGGCGCGCAGGCTGTATTCGGTGTCCACGTGGTCGATGAACAGTTCCTCGTCGAAGTGGCCGAGGCGCTGGTAGGCCTCGCGGGTCAGCAGGCAGCCGGAGGAGATCAGGAACGAGGTGCGCTGCGGGGTCGTCAGGCCGTCCAGAGACAATTGCCTGAGCGTCAGTCCGTCGAGATGGATGGCCGGCAGGAAGCGCCGGTCACCCCGGTCGAAGATCCGTGGGCCGAGCAGGCAGGCCTGACCGTTGCGCGCCTGCAGGTTGCGCCACTGGGCGGCGAGGAAGGCGCCGCCGGGACGGGAGTCCTGGTCGAGCAGCAGCACACCCTGCACGCCACGCCGGAATAGCGCGTCGAGCCCCTGGTTGAAGGCGCCGGCGATGCCCTGCCGGTTGCCGTGGTGCAGCACGGCGATGCCTTGCCCGCGCAGCCGGGCATTGCGCTGCGGATCGCTGTGCGGTGAGTTGTCGACGGCAAGGAAGCGCAGTTGCGGAAACGCCGCCGCCAGTTCGCCAAGGTGTTCCAGGTCGTCGTCGCCAGGATTGAACAGTACCACCAGCACGCCCATGTCTATCCGGTCCATGATCGTTCTTCTCCCGTAGGTCGAAGTTGCCAGGCCAGGACCAGCCCGGCCAGAACGAGAAGGGCGCCGGCGAGGAATGGCGCGCCGGCCAGGGGCAGCGGCGCGAGCGGACCGCTGCCCCAGTGGAACAGGCCGCTCATCAGCGGCGGACCGACGATCGCGGCGAGGCTCATCAGGCTGCTCAGCACGCCCTGCAACTCGCCCTGGCGGTCGACCGGCACGCGGGCCGAGAGCAGCCCCTGCATGGCCGGGGTGGCGAGGCTGCCGAGCGCGAAGGGCAGCAGCGCGCAGACCAGCCAGAATGACGAGTCGACCAGGGCGAACAGCAGCAGGCCGCAGCCTTGCAGGGCGAGGCCCAGGCGCAGCAGGCGGGCGTCGTCCAGGCGCCGCTTGCAGAGGTTCACGCCGAGGGTCTGGGCGAGCACCGCGAGCACGCCGTAGAGGGCCAGCGAGTAGCCGATCCAGGCGCTGCTCCAGTGAAACTTCTCGATCACGAAGAACGGCCAGACCACCATCACCGCCTGCAAGCCGAGGAATACCAGGGCAAGCACCGCCAGCAGGCGTCCGACCCCCGGTTGCCGAGCCAGGCCGCTGATCGAGCGCAAGGCATTCATCCGCCTCGGATCCAGGCGGCGGCGTCGCGTCGGGGGCAGGGTTTCCTCGAGGAACAGGCCGGCGAGCAGGGCGTTGAGCAGGCACAGGCCGGCGGCCAGCAACAGCGGCAGCGTCGTGCCGTGCACCGCCAGCAGCCCACCGAGGGCGGGGCCGAGGATCATGCCCAGGGCGAGGCCGGCGTACAGCCAGCCGAAGTGCCGGGTGCGCTGCCCGTGCGTGCCGAGGTCAGCCGCGCAGGCCATCGCGGTGGCCACGCTGGCGCCGGTGAGCCCGGCCAGCGCGCGACCGAGGAACAGCATCCAGAGGCTGTCGGCCAGCGCCAGCAGCAGATAGCTGAGGGCGAAGCCGAGCATCGCCAGGACCAGGACGGGGCGGCGTCCGAAGCGGTCGCTGAGGCTGCCGAGGACCGGCGAAAAGAACAATTGCAGCAGCGCGAAGGTCATCACCAGGGCGGCGCCCCAGGTGGCCGCGTCGCGGATCGCCAGCGGCGCCACGCTGCCGATCAGCGTCGGCAGCAGGGGCACGATCAGGCCGACGCCAGCGGCATCCAGCAGGCAGGTGAGGAACAGCAGAGGCAGGACGCGTTTCGCGCCGGGACCGTGTTCCCGCGTGGCGGAGGGGCAGAGGCTGGTCGTGGACACGCCAGGACCCTCCCGGCGAACACAGGAAATCCCGATCCTGGGACGCCAGCGACGGCAAGGGAAACTACCGGAATTCACAGGTTCGACGAACGGTCGCGGCAACGCCGGCGGGCGGTGTGATGTCATAATGATGTGACCCGTGCGCCAGTCGGGTATCCTTGCCGGCCTCTCAACGTTGTTTTCTAACGATATTTTCCTCCTGTCGCGAGCAAAGGGATTTCAATGACGCCCAGAAAAGGAAAGCTACCTGCCGTGCTCGCCTGCATGGCAGCGCTGGCGGGCTGCAACATCAACCCGGCGAACCAGGGCTCGGTGTCGTCCTGGTTCTCCATGCGCGCCGGCGATCCGCCCAGCTTCGTCACCGGCGTGGTCGGCTTCGAGAACACCGGCAGCAACGACCCGTCCACCCGCCTGACCCTGCGTTTCCGCGATCCCGCCTCCAAGACCCATGCGGCCCACGTCACCACCTCGTCGTACTCCGAGCTGTTCAGCCTCGCACTGACGCCGCGCTACTACGAGCTTTACGAGTTCGAGGTGAGGTACCTGTCCTATACCGTCACCCGCGAGACCGGTGCGTACGAGGAGCGCTGCGAGGCCAACGGCGAGGCGCTGGAGAAGACGGTCCAGAAAAGGAAGCGCAGCGTCACCCACACGGCGGTGAACGTGGAGTCCAACTGTCGTTCTACGCCGCTGACCAAGACCGACTACTACTACGAGACCTATACCTCCAAGCCGTTCTCCGCGCCGTTCCGTGCCGAGAGCTTCGCCACCAACTACATCGGCGACTTCCGCGTGCAGTGCAGCTACAAGGAGAAGAAGGGCAAGACCCTCGTCGACAGCTGCCGTCTCAACTACGGCGCCGTCAGCCGCGATCGGGTGGACGCCTGGGTGGCGCAGATGAACGAGGCAGACAAGGACAAGCGCGAGCCGCTGCCGCCGGTACGCCAGCAGGCGGTCGACACGAAGAAGGCCGGCAAGCTCATCCATTCGGTATTTCGCTGAGGCGCTCGCTCAAAGAGCGCCGGCGATCGCGCGCCAGGTGTCGGCGTATCGCCATCGCAGCCAGGCGACCAGGCAGCGCTCGTGCCAGCGTCGCAGGGCGCAGCTCCTTTGCCGCGCCAGGCGTCGCTCGATGGCCTCTTCCAGCCAGGCCTCGTCGAAGGCGGTCCATACCGCCGGAGCGGGGCTGAGCAGGTTGCCGTGGCAGACCGGCGCCACTTCCTCGAAGAACAACCGCTCCAGCAACGCCGGGTCGACGCCCTTTATCCGCCGGGCGATATCCTCGGGCTCCAGGAGAGTGTCGACGAAGGCGTCGGATAGCGCGTGGCGCAGTCGTCGGCGTTGGCTCGGGTCAAGGGCCATGGCAAGTATGGGTCCGCAGGCTGGTGCGCAGGCAGCATAACCCGCCACGGCCAGCGCGGAGAGGCGTCAGGCTCGACGGGGACGCCAGGAGCGACGACGAAGGGGTGGGCGCTGGCGGCCGAACCAGCGCCAGCGGTTGCGCCGTAGCGCCTCGTGGCACTCGTCGCGCAGCCAGGCTGGCAGCAGGCGCAGCCAGCGCAGGTGACGCCAGGGGCCCGGCAACAGGCGCAGCACCTCGAGCAGGGCATCGTTGTCGTCGCAGGCGTAGGCGCCGTCGACGAACAGCCAGGTGTCGAAATGATCGGGTGCCAGCCCGAACCAATCGAGAATCGCCAGGCCTTCGGCGGACTGCGCGGCAAGCAGCTTCAGCCGGTGGTCGGCGCGGCGTGCCAGGAAACCGCTCCAGAGCGTGCAGAAGCGGCAGTGCTGGTCGTACAACACGACCTTGTCGCCGGGCTTGAGGTACGGCGGCAGTGACATGAGGGGCCCCCTTGGGTTCGGCTTTGTGCGCAAGCCCGGAACCGTAACGGCGGGAAGGGAGGACGACTAGTCGGTGTGCTGTCAGAGTTTTCTTTCTGTGCGGTCATCGATTCGTCTTTCGCCGAACGGCGTCGGGCAACGCGCCATTCCTCTTCCTGAAGGACGATGCTGCGCCAGGCCGGTTTAAGTTCGATGACGCCGGGACGAACGGGAGATGTCCCCGTCCGTGGGGCACGGACGGGGCGCGGCGGGGAATCAGCGGGCGAACGCTTCGAGAAGGGTCTTGGCGGCCAGCTTGCCAAGGTTGTTGGAGGCCAGCGGGCTGTCGCCGGTGAGCAGCTTGCGGTCGCGGTGGACCTGGCCGGTGATGCCCTTGTTGAGGATCTTCACCCCGAGCTTCTGCAGGTTCTCGCCCACCAGCCAGGGCAGGGGACCGGGCATGTAGCCGATCTCCAGGTTGGCGCCGGTGTCCAGGGCGTCGGGGAACACGCAGATTTCGTAGCCCTTGAACGGGTAGTCCTCCGGCTTCTCGTCGACCGCCGGTGCCAGCAGGCAGGCCGGACCGTGGCAAAGGGTGATGATGTAGCGGTCCTTGGCGAGGAAGGCATTGAGCAGCCGTTTCACCTCCCGGCTGTGCGGAATGCCCGCCAGCACGCCGTGGCCGCCGGGAACGAACACCGCGGCGTACGGCGAGTCGTCGGCGACGGCCTGCTCCAGGAGGTCGGCGAGCTTCCGCGGCGCTTTCAGCTTGGGCAGGTACTTCGCGTAGATGCTCTTCACCGCCTCGTCCTCACCGGGCATCGCCCACATCTCCAGCTTCACCGGGTTGCCGGAGAGCGTGGCGACATCGAACTCGAAGCCGGCCTTGTCCAGGTGGTACATCGGCAGGAGCATTTCCACCGGGTGGTTGCCGGTGGAGAACATGCTGCCGTTCTGCATCAGGATGTAGCGTTCGTCGGTACCGATCATCAGCACCTTCTTGCCGCCCTTGTACGGGGTCGGGTAGTCGGCGCCGTCGAAGTCGGTCTTTGCCGAGGTGTACTGGCTCAGGGAATAGGGCGAGGGAAAGAACGCGTTGTGCTCGGCGGGGTCGGGCGTCGGGGTTCTGCTGGTATCGCGCTCGTTGCTCATGGCTCGTTCCTTTCTGCGTGATGGAGGTCGTACCAAGACGATAGGCGGGGTCGCCGGCCGGCGAAATAGGGGAAATCCCCTAACCCACGATCGGTCGCCTGAGGGTTTTCCCCTATGGGCTTTTGCCGGCAAGCCGGGGATCATGCGGAAAAAGCCAGGAATGCCCGCGCCATGACCGACTACGCCAGCCTTCTCTTCGACAGCGTCGCCCGGCTGCGCAAGGCCGCTACCACCGAGGCGGTCTGCCGCGAGATGGTGGAGTTCGCCGCACGCCTGGGCTTCGACCGGGTGATCGTCTGCAGCCTGTTCCCCCGCCCCGACGAGGACGAACTGATCGACGAGCTGTTCTTCGTCCATGGCGACTGGGCCGAAGGGCGCAGCGCCCAGGAGCGCGACGCCTATCTTCTGCACTGTCCGGTCACCCGGCACATCCTCGAACTGGACGAGCCGTTCTTCTGGTCGAAGAGCCCCTCGGAGGATCCCGAGCGCATGACCTACCGCATCGTCCGTGGGGTCCGCGACCTCGGCCAGGTCAATGGCATGCAGGTGCCGGTGTTCGGCCGCAACGGCCTGGAGGGCGCGGTGTCTTTCGCCGGCGAGCGGCTGGACCTGAATGCCGGTTGCAAGCTCGCCGCCCAGGCCTTCTGCCCGATCCTGTTCTTCGCCCTGAAGCGCCTGCGCGGCCCTGTGTCGGCGGGCGATGCGCAAGCGCTCAGCGAGCGCGAGCGGGAAGTCCTGCAATGGATCGCCCTGGGCAAGCAGCAGGCGGAGGTGGCGGCGATCCTGATGATTTCCGAGCGCACCGTGGAGAATCACCTGCGTGCCGCCCGCCGCCGTCTCGGCGCGGCGTCCACCGCCCAGGCGGTGGCGCGGGCGCTGCGCCTGGGCGATATCGAGGTCTGAGCGGCCTCAGGGAGCTGACGTGAGGACGATCTTGCCGATGTGCTGGCCGGAGTCCATCAGTTCGTGGGCCTGGCGCGCCTGTTCCAGGGGGAAGGTGCGGAACACCTGCGGCCGGACAGTGCCGGCGCGCACGTGCGGCCAGACCTGGCGCTCCAGTTCGGCGATGATCGCGCCTTTCTCGTCGTGGCTCCGCGAGCGCAGGGTCGAGCCAAGATGGACCAGGCGCTTGCTCAGCATCGGGAACAGGTCGACTTCGGCGGCCTTGCCCTTGATCACGCCGATCTGCACGATCCGTCCGTTCATCGCCGCCGCCTGGTAGTTCCGCGTCACATAGTCGCCGGCAACGATATCGACGATCACATCGACCCCGCGACCTTCGGTGCCGCGCAGCACTTCCTCGACGAAATCCTGCTCGGTGTAGTTGATCGCCAGGTCAGCGCCGAGGCGCAGGCTGGCCTCGCGCTGGGCCTCGCTGGAGATCGTGGTGAAGATTTTCGCCGCGCCGAAGGCCTTGCCCAGCATGGTCGCGGCGGTGCCGATGCCGGAGGCGCCACCGTGGACCAGCAGCGTCTCGCCGGCCTTGAAGCCACCGCGCTGGAACAGGTTGACCCAGACGGTCATGAAGGTTTCCGGCAGCGCCGCCGCTTCCTCCATGCCCAGGCCGTCGGGCAGGTGCAGGGTGGTGCGCTCGTCGGCCACCGCGAACTGCGCGTAGCCGCCGCCGGGAATCAACGCCATCACCGCCTCGCCGACGGCGAAGCGGCTGACCTCGCTGCCGACCGCCCGCACCGTGCCGGCGATCTCCAGGCCGGGAATGTCCGAGGCGCCGGGCGGCGGGTCGTACACGCCCTTGCGCTGAAGCACGTCGGGACCGTTGACGCCGGCGGCGCGGACTTCGACCAGGACCTCGCGCGGGCCGGGCGTCGGCAGCGGCCGGCTGGTCGCCACCAGTACCTCGGGGCCGCCGGGCCGGGCGATCTCGATGGCGGTCATTCGTTCGGGAAATCGGTTCGTGCTGCTCATCGCATGCTCCTGGGAAAATGGTTCGGACCTGGTTCGCATGGTAATCAGCGCGGATGCCGTGGTCGCGCAGCGCTTTTTCATTAGACTGATGCGAAAATGCATCAGGAAAACCGCCATGAATTGGGACGACACCCGCGTCTTCCTCGCGCTCTGCCGCGAGCACACCCTGCGCGGCGCCGCCCGCGCGCTTCACGTCGACCAGGCCACGGTGGGCCGGCGGCTGGCGTCGCTGGAGGCGGCGCTGGGCTCGACCCTGTTCCTGCGCACCTCGTCCGGCTACCTGCTGACCCCGGCCGGCGAGGCGGCCTTCGAACTGGCCGAGAAGATGGAACGCTCGGCCCTGGAGTTGCTGCGGCGGACCCGCGGGATGGACCACCGACTGTCCGGCGAGGTGCGGTTGTCCACCACCGACTCCCTGGCCGTCGACTTCGTGCTACCCGCCCTGGCCCGCCTGCACCTTGAACACCCGGATATCCGCGTGCTGCTCGACAGCGCTTCGGCCGTGGTCGACCTGCCCAAGCGCGAGACCGACATCGCGATTCGCACCCTGCGGCCGGAAAATCCCGATTTGATCCTGAGAAAACTCGCCAGTTGGCCCATGGGCCTGTTCGCTTCCGCGGACTACCTGCGGCGCAACGGCGTACCGGTGCCCGGCGAGCGTTTCCGCGGCCACGACCTGGTGATGTACGAACCCTATTGGCACAGCCAGCGCGAACTGACCCTGGGCGGCGAGCCGATCCGCGACGGCCGGGTGGTCATCGCGGTGAATTCCAACATGATGGTGCGCCAGGCCCTGGCGCGCGGCCTGGGGCTCTGCGAGCTGCCGCTGTACATGGGCGAGCTCGACGGACTGGTGCGGGTCTGGCCGCAGCGCGAGCGACGCCGGCCATACGAGGTGTGGATGGTTACCCACAAGGACCTGCGCCACACCGCGCGGGTCCGCGCGGTGATCGAGCGGCTGGTGGAGGCGTTCGCCGAAGCGCCGGCCTGAGCCTGCAACGCCGGCGCCGGGTTCCGGTCGAATGCGGCGGCGCGCCGCGGAATCGCGCATCATAGGCGCCATCAGATCGAGGAGATTTCCATGGCAATCCCAAGCATCCCGCGTTTGGCCGTACTGACGCTCGGGCTGGCGCTCGCAGCGGCCGCCAGTGCCGCCGACGAGGCGCAACTGATCGAGGCGATCAACGCTTACCGCGGTCAGGTGCAGTCCTGCGGCGGGCAGGCCAGCGGCGAACTGCCGCCGCTGGCCGCCGATCCGCGCCTGGCCTTGCCGGTGAATGCCGCCGGCGACCTGCAGCAGGCGATGGCGCAGGCTGCCTACCCGATGGTCAACGTGCAGTCGATCAGCCTTTCCGGGCCGCGCGATGCCGGCGCGGCGATGAAGGCGCTGCAGGAAAGCTTCTGCCGCGTGGTGCTCGACCCGCAATTCGTCGACGTCGGCGTCAGCCGCCAGGACCGCGACTGGCGCATCGTCCTCGCCCGGCCATTGCTGCGCGGCGGCATGGGCGATTGGCAGGCGGAAGGGCAGAAGCTCCTGGAACGGATCAACGCCGCCCGCGGGCAAGCCCGCCAGTGCGGTGGCAAGCCCTACGCAGCGGCCCAGCCGCTGGCCTGGAACGCCACCCTTGGCGGCGCCGCCGAAGCGCATTCGCGGGCGATGGCCAACGGCAACTTCTTCGACCACCTCGACCGCGACGGCCGCACCCCCGGCGACCGCGCCGAGCTGGCCGGCTACAGCGGCGGGCTGGTCGGCGAAAACATCGCCGCCGGCCAGGACGGGGTGGACAAGGTGGTCGACGGCTGGCTGGCCAGCCCGGGCCACTGCGCCAACCTGATGAACCCCGGCTACCGCGAGCTGGGCGCGGCCTACGCCACCGATCCGAAGAGCGACGCGGGAATCTACTGGACAGCCATGTTCGGTTCGTCCTGAAGTCCTCCGCGCCCGGAGCTGACGAAGGGCTGGGCGCCCTCCGCAAACGAAAAACCCGGCGCCATGGCGCCGGGTTCCCTTTCAGCCTGTCCCGCCCTCAATGCGGCGCATTGAGAGTCAGGCGCATGTGCCGGTTGACATCCTTGTACAGCAGGTAGCGGAAGCGCCCCGGGCCGCCCGAATAGCAGGCCTGCGGGCAGAAGGCGCGCAGCCACATGAAGTCGCCGGCCTCCACCTCGACCCAGTCCTGGTTCAGGCGGTACACCGCCTTGCCTTCCAGCACGTACAGGCCGTGCTCCATCACGTGGGTCTCGGCGAAGGGGATCACGCCGCCCGGCTCGAAGTTGACGATGTTGACGTGCATGTCGTGGCGCATGTCGCTCATGTCGACGAAGCGGGTGGTGCTCCAGCGGCCTTCGGTGTCCGGCATCACCAGCGGCTGGATGTCCTGCTCGTTGGTGACGAAGGCTTCCGGCAGCGGTACGCCGTCGACCTTCTGGTAGTGCTTGCGGATCCAGTGGAAGCGGGTGTACTGGCCGGTGGTATTGCGCACCTTGTAGTCGGCGCCCGGCGGAATGAAGGCGTAGCCGCCCGGCTGCATGGCGTGGACCTGGCCCTGCAGGGTCAGGCTCAGCTCGCCTTCGACGACGAACAGCACGGCCTCGGCGTTGGGATCCTGCTCCGGTTTGTCGCTGCCACCGTTGGGCGCCAGTTCGACGATGTACTGCGAGAAGGTCTCGGCGAAGCCGGACAGCGGGCGGGCGATCACCCACATGCGCATGTTGTCCCAGAACGGCAGGTGGCTGGTGACGATATCGCGCATCACCCCCTTGGGAATCACGGCATAGGCTTCGGTGAACATCGCCCGGTCGGTGAGCAGCTCGGTCTGTGCCGGGTGCCCGCCGTGCGGCGCGTAGTAGCTGGACTTGGACATGGAGCGTTTCCTCGTTGTTGTCTTGCTGCCGGCTCACGCGCCGCCGGAGCGAAACGGGCGGGCGCGAGCCGTTGCTGACGGCAACGATATCCAGCGCCTGGCGCATGCACAAATTAAATGTTGGAATCCAGCATATTCATTTTTCGAATGCGGGGCGGCTCCGGGTATCTTCCGCCAGCACCCGCGACAGCACGCGCGCCAGCGCCTTCACCATCGGATCCGCCGCCGGCCGGTGCAGCAGCGCCACTTCGAACACGTCCACCGCCGGCAGCCCGGCGTTCTTCGGCAGTACCGCATGGCCTGCGCTCACCGCGCGCAGCGGCAGCAGGCCGATGCCCATGCCGTCGGCGATGGCCGATTGCAGACCGCTGAGGCTGGAACTGGTGAAGCTGATGTGCCAGCGCCGGCCGACCGCTTCCAGGGCGGCGATCATCTCGTCGCGGTAGACCCCGCGCGGCGGGAAGGTGACGATGGGCAGCGGGTCGAGGTCGATGCAGGGGTTCCTGGCGCTGTCCACCCAGCATGTCTTTTCCGGCCAGCAGGCCAGTGCCTCGCGGCTGGCGCGTCGCTGCTTGAGCAGCACCAGGTCCAGTTCGCCGCGGTCGTAGCTGGCGCTGAGGTCGCGGCTCATGCCGCTGGTGACTTCCAGCTTGACCTGTGGATAACGCCGGTTGAAGGCCGCCAGTCGCTCGGTGGTACGGCCGGCGGCGAAGTCGTCCGGCACGCCGATACGTACCGTCAGCGCCACCGTGGCGCCGGATAGCGCCTCGGCCAGTTCGTCGTTCAGTGCCAGCAGGCGGCGGGCATAGCCGAGCAGCGTATCGCCGGCGTCGGTCGGCAACACGTCGCGGTTGCCGCGCTCCAGCAGGCGGTGTCCGGCCATTTCCTCCAAGCGGCGAACCTTCTGGCTGACGGTCGACTGGGTCGAGTGCAGGCGCGCGGCGGCAGTGGTGAAGCTGCCGCAGTCGGCCACCGTGACGATGGCGCGGAGCAGGTCGAGGTCGAACAGGCGGCTATTCGATTTTTCACTGTCGCTCATGGTCGTATCGCATTTTCGAATGTCGTCGCCGCTTTTAGCAGGCCGTGCCGTCAGCGGCAACCGCTCAGCGTCGACGCAGCGTGCCCAGCGGTCGACCAATGCGCTGGAAGCGGCGGGAAACCCGCCAGGCGGTCATGCATGCGCCAGGAACAGGACCGCGGAGCGCTACTCGGGCACCTCGACGTTGACCTGCAGCGCGTCGTGGCGCCAGTACTCCAGGTCGCAGTCGATCAGGCGGCCCGCCTGGTCGCGGTTGATCCGCACGATCTGTAGCGCCGGGCTGCCCACCGAGACCCGCAGCGGTCCCGCGGCCTCCGCCGGGAGGATGGTCGGGACCATTTCGAAGCGCACCCGGCCGTAGCGGATGCCGTAGTGGTTGGCGTAGAGATCGGTCAGCGAGCGAGTCAGGTCGAAGCGCTCGATGCCGGGAAAGTAGGCGGGATTCAGGTAGTGCTCGACGTACAGCACCAGCCGCCCGTCGACCCGCCGCGCCCGGCGGATCTGGAACACCCGCGACAGCGCCGGCAGCTCCAGGCGCTGGCAGATGTCGACGCTGGCCGGGATCATCGCCGCGCCGAGCACCTCGGTCTCCGGCACCCGGCCCTGGTCGGCGACCATCGCGTGGAAGTGGCTGCGCACCAGCGGGTTGTACAGCAGCCGCTGCGGCGAGACGAACCAGCCGCGGCGTTCCTCGCGGTAGATCAGGCCCTGGTCCTCCAACTGGCCGAGCGCCTCGCGCAGGGTGATGCGGGTGGTCGAGAACAGCTCGCTCAATTGCCGTTCGCTGGGCAGCTTGCTGCCGCGCGCGAGCAGGCCGCGCTCGATCTGCTCGCGCAGGGACTGGTAGATCACCGTCAGGGGGCGGGACGGCTCGTCGCGCATATCGACGCTTCTCCGCTGGGGCTCCGGGGGGCTACAGGGTAATGCTTCCGGGCCGCCGGCGGTATAGCGCGGCGCGCCTTCTCAGCGCCATTCCAGCACTGGCCAGCCGGCCTCGCGGGCGTGCCCGAGCAGCGCCGGGTCGGGGTTCACCGTGTGCGGCCGGTCGACCCGCGAGAGCAGCGGCAGGTCGTTGCGCGAGTCGGAATAGAAGGTCGCGCCGGCCAGCGTCTCGCCCTCCTGGGCCAGCCAGGCGTCGAGGCGACGGACCTTGCCCTCGCGGTAGGTGAGGGTGCCGCGGGTGCGCCCGGTGTAGAGGCCGTCGCGCTCCTCGATGTCGATCGCCAGCACCTCGTCCACCCCCAGCCGGCGGCCGATGGCGCTGACCAGGAAGTGCGCCGAGGCGGAGATGATCAGCAGGCGGTCGCCGGCCTGGCGGTGGCGTTCCAGGCAGCGCAGGGCGTCGGCGTGGATGCGCGGCGCTATGATCCGCGCGACGAAATCCTCGACGGCGCCGGCGATCTCCGCCGGGGTGCGGCCGGCGATGGGCGCCAGGCTGAAGTCCATGTAGTCCTCCATGGCCAGCCGGCCCTCGGCATAGAGTTCCATGAGGCGGCGTTCCTGGTGCAGGAAGGCGGTCTTCTCGACCCAGCCCAGTTCGGTCATGTAGCGCCCCCAGAGGGTCGCGCAGTCGCCGTCGATCAGGGTGTCGTCGAGGTCGAAGAGGGCAAGTGGCATAGGCGGTTCCTTGTTCGCTAGGGATTGGCCCGGCACGCCTGGCGCCGGGCGGTGGTTCGGCGAGGTTTCAACGCGGCTTGCCGGCCGCCAGCAGCGGCCCGCCGGCATGCGCCTTCGGTTCGACGCGGCACGCGCCTGGCCGGCTGTTCCAGAACGGCACCAGCAGCAGGCTGGCGAGCAGCGCGGTGGCGGTGAACACGAAGAACACCGTGAGGGTGTCGAAGTAGCCCGGCAGCAGGCCGCCGAGGATCGCCCCGACCGAGCCGCAGCCGTTGACGAAGCCGGTGGCGGTACCGGCTGCTTCGCTGGTACCGAAGTCGATGGCGGCGGCGCCGCTGATCATCGAGTCCGGCCCGTAGAGGGTGACGCCCATCATGAACAGCAGGCCGACCACCAGGTACAGGCTGCCGCTCTGCATCGCCGGGACGAACAGCGCCAGGCTCACGGTCAGCGCCGCCAGGCTGAGCACGCAGGCCGGCATGCGGCGGGCGCCGAACAGCTTGTCCGAGGCCAGGCCGATGAGGATCGGCCCGGCCAGCCCGGCGACCTCGAAGGCCGAAGGCACGATGGCCGAGGCGACCTTGCCGATCTCCGGCATGCGTTCGTAGATGATCACCGGGCCCCAGAGCAGGATCGCGTAGCGCGCCGGCTTGAGCAGGAAGTAGGCGAGGCCGAGGACCAGCACGTGGGGATTCCTGAGCGCCTTCAGCAGGGCGCCGGAATGGCTTGGCCGGGGCGCGTTGGCGGGGGGCGCGGCCTCGGCCTCCACGGGCGGCAGGCCGACGTCCTGCGGACGGTTGCGCTGGAGGAAGAAGAACAGCACGGCCACCGCCAGCACCACTCCCGCCGAGGACAGGAAGGCCATGCGCCAGTCATGCGTCAACCGGTAGGCGCACCAGCCGGCGAACGGCGTCGCCACCAGCCCGCCGAAGGCGTAGCAGGTACTCCACAGGCCGAGCACGCGGCCTCGCTCGTAGGTGGCGAAGAAGGCGCCGATGTTCTTGCACAGCCCCGACCAGCCGGTGGACTGCGCCAGGCCCTGGACCACCATGCAGGCGGCGAAGATCGGCAGGGTGGCGAAGGTACCCATCACCAGCGCCGCCAGCGCCGAGGTGAGCAAACCGCCGAGCACCACCACGCGGGTGCCGAAGCGGTCGGCGAACACCCCCCACATGAACTGGCCCACGGCGTAGGCGGCCAGGTAGAGGGCATCGAGATCGGCCATGGCGCTCTTGTCGAGCTCGAAGGAGGGGTCTTCGGCGATGCCGAGCTTGGCCACCGAGAAGGCCTTGCGGGTGAAGTAGAAGGCGGCGTAGGCCAGCCAGGTGATGACGAAGATCTGGATGCGCCAGCGCTGGAGCGATTGCCAGCCACGGTGCAGGGTACCGTTGTGGTTGTTCATGTGGGTCCCTATGGGTCTAGACAGTGCGGGGAGGTTGTTCTTGTTGTGCTGCTGCAAAGCTGTCCGGATGCATGGTCTAGGCCAGATGCCTTTCCCATGGCTTTTTTCGTGCGCAAGGTTGGCTGTCGACGCGCTCCTGCTCGGTCCTGCCGAGGCTGAGATGGATTGTGAAGGCTTGGTGGCGGTACGTGGCGCCGATCCGGTCAGGCTGGGCCGGCTGGCGAAGGTCAATCTAGCACCGGGTATTTTTATGGTCTAGACCAAAAACAGGGCGAAACGATTCGATTTTTTCGAGGGATTGCCTGGGATTGGTGCATTTTCTTGTCCTGGCGGCACCTTTTGGCGGGACTTTTCTACGTATTTTCAAGAAATTGGAATAGACCAGATTTTCGATGATACGCCAGCGCCTCTGGTGCGCCGCCGCTGGATGGCCGCGTGTCGCGGCGCTCGGCTAGACTGCGGGACCTCGCGCCGGATCGGACCGCCATGCTGAGAAACGTCACCGACCTAGACCTGCGTCTGTTGCGCATCTTCGCCTGCGTGGTGAAGTGCGGCGGTTTCACCGCGGCCCAGGCCGAGCTGAACATGAGCCAGTCGAACATCAGCATGCACATCGCCAGCCTGGAGAAGCGCCTCGGCTACCGGCTCTGCGAGCGCGGCAAGGGCGGCTTCCGACTGACCGCCAAGGGTCGCCGGGTGCTGGAGGCTTCGCGAACGATGTTCGACGCCATCGGCCTGTTTCGCGACCAGGCGCAGGCGTTGTCCGGACGTTTGGTCGGGGAGCTGTACCTGGGCCTGGCGGACAATCTCGCGACCTTGCCCCAGGCCCGTTTCGGCGATGCGCTGGCGCGCTTCCAGCGGCGCGACCAGGATGTCCAGCTGAACCTTTTCGTCAATTCGCCCACCGAGCTGGAACTGGCGGTGATCGAAGGCGAGCTGGACCTGGCGATCTCCTATTTCAGCCGTTCGCGGCCGAGCCTCGAATACCGCCCGCTGTATCGCGAAGAGATCGGCGTGTTCTGTGGCGATCGCCATCCGCTGTTCGCCGAGGCGCAGCCGACCCTGGAGCGGATCGCCGCCTGTGACTGGGTGATGCACGGCTTCCTGCCGGAAAACCTGGTCCTGCCGCTACGCCCGTCGCGCAGCCGCGCCACCGCCTACCACATGGAAGCGGTCGCCCATGCCGTGCTGGCCGGCACCCACCTGGGCTACCTGCCGACCCATTACGCCGAAGCCTGGATCGAGCGCGGGCGGATGCGCGCGCTGTTGCCGGAGCGGCTGAGCTATCCGGTGGAGCACAGCATGATCGTCTATGCCGGGCGCCCCCTCAGCGAAGCCGCCCGCGCCTTCATCGACGACCTGCTGCAGGTCCACGGCCTGGGGTCCTGAGCGCTCAGGCGAGAGTCCCGGCCACCGCCTGGCGGTAGATGCGCGCATAATCCCGGGCATCGAGCGGCAGGGCGTTGGTCGCCGAGGACGACAGGTCGGCCAGCGCCTGCTCGCCCACCCATTGCGCGTCCTCGCCATCCAGGCCGAGGGCGGCGAGGTTCGCCGGGATGCCGATGCGCGCGCGCAGTTCGAGGATCCACGCCAGCAGGCCGTCGAAGCTCGCTTCGTCGAGTTCCAGGTAGCGCGCCAGGCGCGCGGCGTCGGCTTCTATCGCCGGGCGGTTGGCCAGCAGAACGTAGGGCAGCAGCACGGCGTTCAGCAGGCCGTGGTGCAGGTGATGGCGAGCGCCCAGCGGGTGGGCCAGGGCGTGGACCCCGCCAAGCCCCTTCTGGAATGCCACTGCGGCGCTGGCCGAGGCTACCAGCATGCCTTCCCGGGCGGCGAGGTCGTTGCCGTCGCGCACGGCGTTTTCCAGGTGCTGCCTGACCAGGCGCACGCCTTCCAGGGCGATGCCCGCCGACATCGGATGGTAGAGCGGCGAGAACAGCGCCTCCAGGTGATGGGTGAGGGCGTCCATGCCGGTGGCGGCGCTCAGCGCCGGCGGCAACCCGCGGGTCAGGCGCGGGTCGAGGAATACGCAGGCGGCCAGCAGCTCGCGGTGGCCGACGACCCGCTTGATGCCCAGTTGCGTGTCGGTCAGCACCGCCTCGCGTCCCAGTTCCGAGCCGGTGCCGGCGGTCGTGGGAAGCGCCAGCAGCGGCGGCAGGCCGAGCAGCGGGTAGTCGGCGAGGGTCGGATAGCTGCGCAGCGTCTGTGTCCATTCGAAGCGTTCGAGGCCGTGCGGATCGCGGCTTAGCAGGGCGATTCCCTTGGCCGCGTCGAGGGCGCTGCCGCCGCCGAGAGCGATCAGCGCGTCATGCCCGCCAGCCTCGAAGCGCCTGGCGCCGCCGTGGACTTCAGCGAGGCTGGGGTTGCTCGACAGTTCGTGGAACAGGTCATGGTCGATGCCGGCGCGTTCCAGGCACTCGCGCACCAGGCGCAGGGGCTCCAGGGCGAGCATGCCGGGATCGGTGACCAGCAGGGGCCGGCGTGCGCCCGCCAGCGCGCAACGCCTCGGCAGTTGTTCCAGGGCGCCGACGCCGCAGAGGATATCGGTGGGGTAGTTCCAGTAATGCAGGTCGCTCATGGCGATGCTCCGTGAAAGCAGGATGAGCCGGGCCCCGCCGGGCGCGAAGCCAGCGTGCGGGAACAACCGGAGGAGGCGCCGGAACGGCCGGCGCGTGCGGGTCAGTCCGCCGGCGGAGCGGCGAAGCTGAGGCTGGTGGCGATGCGCCGATGCGGCTTGGCGATGACCATGTAGAGCAGGCCGAACGCGGCCAGCGCGGAGAACACCACGACCACCGCCCAGACCTGGAACCAGGGCGCGTCGGGCGGGGCGAGGCTGGCCCGCGGCCAGGCGACGTTGAGCGCCTCGAAAGACAGCCAGGCGACTGCCAGGACGTTCACCGCCAGCCCCGCGCGCCCCAGGCGCAAGGCGCCCTTGTCCGGGTCCCAGCGGCCGACGAGGCGGGCCCAGAGAGCGCAGGCGGCGACGATCAGGAAGACCACGAAGAAACCGCCGCTGCCGAACGCGATCAGCGTGCCGACCGCCGTGGCGTTCAGCCCCAGGGCCAGGCCGAGGCTGGCCAGCAGCGTGCTGCAGACCATCGCCGCCATCGGCACCTTGCGCCGGTCGACCCGGCGCAGCAGGGCGGAGCCGGGCAGGATGGCGTCGCGCGCCATGCCGAAGATCGCCCGGCCGATGTAGGTCTGCACCGACACCACGCAGGCGACGAAGGCGATCAGCACCACTGCGACGAAGGGCCGCTCGGCCCAGGCGCCGAAGGCGTCCACCACCGCCGGGGTGACCGGGTCGACCACCTGGCCGCTGACCACCGCGCCGATGTCCTGGTAGGACAGGGTCACGGCGAAGGCGGTGAGCATCACGGTGAATCCCACCACCAGCATCGAGCGCAGGATCGCCCGGGGAGTGGAGACGCGGGCATCGGTGGTTTCCTCGGAAATCTGCGAGCAGGCGTCGAAGCCGAGGAAAGCCCAGCCGCCCACCGCCAGCGCGGTCAGCACGCCGTCCAGGTAGGAACCGTCCGCATCGCCTGTGCCGCCCGGGCCGCTGAACAGCAGGTCGAGCGGATGGTTGCGGAAGAACAGCAGCAACAGCACGCCGATACCGATGGAGGCGATGGCCTCGGCGACGATCCCGGCATTGACGAAGTACTTCAGCGGGTTGATCCCCAGCAGATTCACCGCCAGTCCCAGCGCCAGCAGCAGCGCGCCGCAGAGCACCTGGCCGTTGGCCGACGGCGGCGCGCCGGTCGCCAGCAGGCCGAGCCAGAAGCCACCGAGGTAGGCCACGGTAGTCAGCGAGGCCAGCGCCGAAGCCAGGTAGAGGAAGCCGGTGAACCAGGCCAGGCGGTCGCCCACCAGGCGCCGCACCCACTGGTAGCAGCCGCCGGCCAGCGGAAACTGCGAGGACAGCTCGGCGTAGACCAGCGCCACGCCGAACTGCAGCAGCAGGCACAGCGGCACCACCCAGACCCAGGAGGGGCCCATGCTCATGGCGCCGAGGGACATCACCGAGTAGATGCCCACCACCGGCGAGATGGTGGCGAAGCCGACGGAAAAGGACGACCACAGGCTCAGCCCGCGCTCCAGTTCCTGGCGATAGCCGTGGGCCGCCAGCAGGCGTTCGTCGCGGGAGGTATCGCGGAGATCAGTCATGGCGGTCTCCGGGCGAGCGCTGCGGGGAAGGGGAAAGGCGGATGCCACCGATGCGATGGGTGAGCATGGAGAGTCCTCGTCGGCTATTGGAATTGTTATGGCCGCTTCCGGGACGAGCGAAAGCGTGGCAGACGCAGGTTAGGCGGATTACCTATCAGGATGAATTCATATTCGATTGGGCTGGCATCAGGAAAACCTGATGTATGGCCAGGCCCCGAGAAGGCCGGCTCCTGCGAAGGGAGCCGGCCGGTCGCGGCAGTTACTTCAGGTCCTCGCGCGGCGGTTTGCCGGGCTGGCTGGCGTAGTCCGGCAGGGTGCTGATCGCCTGTTCCTTGTCGGGGATGCTGGACGGGTCGAGGTCGCCGCCGACGTTGCGCGGGTCGGTGGGGATCGCCGAGGGAATCACCACGGTGCGCTCGGCCAGCGGCCAGCCGAGGATGGTCTCCAGGCGCCCGCCTTCCTCCTCGGGGCCGGTGATGGCGTCCAGGCGCAGCGGCAGCGGATGGCCGATCAGCCGTTCGACCTCGCCCGCCGCCTCCGGCGCGGCCAGGGTCAGGCCGGTGCGGTAGAAGCCCGGCAGACTCGAGCGCGGCACATAGACCCGCAGCAGGGCACCGTTGCGGATCCGGCCGCGCGCGTCGGGTTCCTGGTCCTGGGCGTAGCCGTAGGCCAGCGCCGGATCGCCGGCGATATAGAAACCGCGCCAGATCGCGTCGAGGTCCTGGCTGCGCGCGCGCACCCCGCCGAAGACGATGCTTTGCGCCGCTTCGAGGAAGGTGCCGTGGTAGCCGACGAACACATAGCCGCGCTCCTCCAGTTGGCGGTGCGCCTGGAGCAGCCGCTCCACCGTCCAGTTCTGCGTGCCGCGGGTGCTGAAGCTGACGTCGCCGCCGTCGCCGAGGAACTCCGCGCCAGTGGGATAGTTGCGCTCCAGCAGGGCGTCGCCGCTGTCCGCCGGGCCCGCGCATTCACCGGCGGCGACCGGGCAGGTCAGGCTCACCACGTCGGCGCTGGCCGCGCCGGCCTCGTCGTTGCCGGTGCCCTGCCGGACGAAGCGCTCGCTCTCGGCGGCGGCCAGGGTCAGGGCCAGACGGGCCTGCTCCGGCTGCTCGCGGATCGCTTCGCCCAGGTCGCCGCCGCTGCCGGGGCTGGCCAGGGCGTTGCGGATCACCTGGTCGACCTGGTTCCACGACAGCCGCGCCGCCAGGTAGAGGGCGACCAGCCGCTGCACCGGATAGCCGCACTGCTCCAGTTGTTCCCAGCCGCGCGGCTGGCGATGACGAGTGAAGGTCTCCAGCGGCAGGCGGCAGGCCTGGTGCGCGGTCAGCGCGGCCAGGCTGCCGCCCTCGGGGAAATGCAGGCGATGACTGATGACCGTGGGCTTGATGTCCAGGTCATGCTTCGCCGGGTTGCCGGCGAGCACCCGGTAGATCTTGCCTTCCCAGGTATCGTCGAGGTTGCAGCGCTGCTGGGCGAGGTAGTTGTAGACCCCGTCCAGCGGGTCGAGCAGGCACAACACCTTGCCGCTGGCCCATTCGCTCCAGCGCTTTTCCCGGCGCGGCTGGGCCTGGGCCATGACCACGCTGACCCCGGCATGGCTGATGGCGAGCGTCGGCTGCATCTCGTTGCTCTCGTGCGCCCTGACGAAGAAGGTGGCATCGCGCGCCAGCTTCGCCAGCAACTCGTCGCCCATCTCGATGGTGTAGATCGGCGACATGTGGCTGAGCTGGTTACCGGCGTTCAGTTCGTGGATGAACACCTTGATGTTCGAAGGCTTCTCGTGGCCGATCGGCACCAGCCAGTTCAGCGACCAACTGCCGCGCGCCTGGCGCGTGTAGCTGTAGCGCACCGGCTTGTTCGGCTCGACGCCGCCTTCGAGGCGGATGGTCAGGCCGTCGCTGGTGATGCTGAGGGCGTTGTCGATGGCCAGCTTGAGCGCGTCGTTGCCGCCCTCCAGGACCATGGAGTAGTGCAGCACGCCCTGGCCGTTGGTGTCGGCGATGGCCGGGTCGACGCTCATGCGGCTGGAACGCACGCCGTCCTTGAGGTCGAGCACGCAGGCCTTGGCGCATTCGTTCCAGAGGTCGAAGGCTTCCTCGGCGGCGGACGCGAACGAGCCGCCGGCGAGCAGGCCGAGGCTGGCGACCAGGGGGATCCAATGGGGTATCAGGTGCATCGCGATGGCTCCTGTGATGGGTGAAGGATGAGGCTGATCGAGCGGTTGGTTTTTCTTGTCGGGCGAGCCGGCGGAGAGCGGCGGGGCGTCTAGGGTGCGGGATGCGGGGAGGCTGGCGGGGAGCGGAAGAGGGCTTTTATGGGATTTATGAACTGGATTGCAGAGTGGTGAATGTGCGAACGGGAGGCTTGCCGATCGGCGTGTGCATGCAGGGCGTCCATCTCGGCCTGGTGGTGGCAGCCCGGCCTGTCAGTCAGGCGCCTGGCAACCCAGGGTGACGACCAGTTCGCGGCCGCTCGCCAAGCCGGTGTCCGCCGCCAGGGTCAGCGTGCGCGGCGTGTCTTGGCGACTATCGAGCAGCCCCTCTTGAAGCACGAGGCTGTCGGCGCTGGCGCCCCTGGCCAGCAGCCGATATCGCACCAGCGCTGAGGTACAGCCGCATTCGCCGGTGGAGCGCCGGGCCTCAAGGGTGAGTGGCAGGTGCAACTGGCCCTCCGCCGTGTGCGGTGCACCGAGCCGGGCGGCGAGGCAGGCGGAGAGGGCATTGTCGAGCGTCGCCGCGTCGGCGAATGGAGCGGCCAGGCAGAGGCTGCCGAGGAGCAGGGCTTTGGCGTCCATGTCGGGGTTCCGCTGGGGATGGAAAGGGCATCATGGCTGAGGTGGCTTTATTCGTCGAACGATGGCTGGCCCTGCCGGTAGATCGGCCAGGACTTCATGCGCTGCGGAAACGGCCTGACCAAGTGCAGCGGCTTGCAATCAAAAACGCTGGGCTCGCAATCAGCGTGGTTTTGTCCGGAAGCTCGCGAAGGGGCGGCATGGATGAATTTTGAAAGTGGGAGTTCGTTAATGAACCGAAGGTATGCGGCTTCCGTGACTGGCCGGGGTAGATGAGGTGTGCGTTAAGGAAATGACCGTTTGACGCAGGCGCGATTATAAGAGGAGAGAGAGCGCACCTTCTGGATCATCTAAACACGGGATATTGAAGTTGATTGCAGTGTATTGCCGATGCATTGGGACTTATTGACTGGGAGAGGGTTCTCTAGGTGGGAGTCGCTCAATACATTACACTTTCAAATTAATGTAGGGGCGATCTATGGCTGTCAATGATTACGAACCTGGTTCGATGGTTATTACACATGTGCAGGGTGGTGGGCGTGACATAATCCAGTATATTCCTGCTCGATCAAGCTACGGTACTCCACCATTTGTCCCACCAGGACCAAGTCCGTATGTCGGTACTGGAATGCAGGAGTACAGGAAGCTAAGAAGTACGCTTGATAAGTCCCATTCAGAGCTCAAGAAAAACCTGAAAAATGAAACCCTGAAGGAGGTTGATGAACTCAAGAATGAAGCGGGGTTGCCAGGTAAAGCGGTCAGTGCCAATGACATCCGCGATGAAAAGAGTATCGTTGATGCACTCATGGATGCCAAAGCAAAATCGCTAAAGGTCATTGAGGATCGCCCGGCCAATCTTTATACGGCTTCAGACTTTCCTCAGAAGTCAGAGTCGATGTACCAGAGTCAGTTGCTGGCCAGCCGAAAATTCTATGGAGAGTTCCTGGATCGCCATATGAGTGAGCTGGCCAAAGCGTACAGCGCCGATATCTATAAGGCGCAAATCGCTATCTTGAAACAAACGTCTCAAGAGCTGGAGAATAAAGCCCGGTCATTGGAAGCAGAAGCCCAGCGAGCCGCTGCTGAGGTGGAGGCGGACTACAAGGCCAGGAAGGCAGATGTCGAGAAAAAAGTGCAGTCCGAGCTTGACCAGGCTGGGAATGCTTTGCCTCAACTGACCAATCCAACGCCAGAGCAGTGGCTTGAACGCGCTACTCAACTGGTTACGCAGGCGATCGCCAATAAGAAGAAATTGCAGACTGCAAACAATGCCTTGATTGCCAAGGCACCCAATGCACTGGAGAAACAAAAGGCAACCTACAACGCCGATCTCCTGGTGGATGAAATCGCCAGCCTGCAAGCCCGGCTGGACAAGCTGAACGCCGAAACGGCAAGGCGCAAGGAAATCGCTCGTCAAGCGGCGATCAGGGCTGCCAATACTTATGCCATGCCAGCCAATGGCAGCGTTGTCGCCACCGCCGCAGGCCGGGGTCTGATCCAGGTCGCACAAGGCGCCGCATCCCTTGCTCAAGCGATCTCCGATGCGATTGCCGTCCTGGGCCGGGTCCTGGCTTCAGCACCCTCGGTGATGGCCGTGGGCTTTGCCAGTCTGACCTACTCCTCCCGGACTGCCGAGCAATGGCAGGACCAAACGCCCGATAGCGTCGTTACGCCCTGGGCATGGATGCCGCTAAATTGGGGCTTCCCCCAAGCGTAAACCTGAACGCGGTTGCAAAAGCCAGCGGTACCGTCGATCTGCCGATGCGCCTGACCAACGAGGCACGAGGCAACACGACGACCCTTTCGGTGGTCAGCACCGATGGTGTGAGCGTTCCGAAAGCCGTTCCGGTCCGGATGGCGGCCTACAATGCCACGACAGGCCTGTACGAGGTTACGGTTCCCTCTACGACCGCAGAAGCGCCGCCACTGATCCTGACCTGGACGCCGGCGAGTCCTCCAGGAAACCAGAACCCTTCGAGTACCACTCCGGTCGTACCGAAGCCGGTGCCGGTGCCGGTATATGAGGGAGCGACCCTTACACCGGTGAAGGCTACCCCGGAAACCTATCCTGGGGTGATTACACTACCGGAAGACCTGATCATCGGCTTCCCGGCCGACTCGGGGATCAAGCCGATCTATGTGATGTTCAGGGATCCGCGGGATGTACCTGGTGCTGCGACTGGCAAGGGACAGCCCGTCAGCGGTAATTGGCTCGGCGCCGCCTCTCAAGGTGAGGGGGCTCCAATTCCAAGCCAGATTGCGGATAAACTACGTGGTAAGACATTCAAAAACTGGCGGGACTTTCGGGAACAATTCTGGATAGCTGTGGCTAATGATCCTGAGTTAAGTAAACAGTTTAATCCTGGTAGTTTAGCTGTAATGAGAGATGGAGGGGCTCCTTATGCCAGAGAGTCAGAACAGGCTGGCGGGAGAATAAAGATCGAAATCCACCACAAGGTTCGAATAGCAGATGGAGGCGGCGTTTACAATATGGGGAACCTTGTTGCAGTAACGCCAAAACGTCATATAGAAATCCACAAGGGAGGGAAGTGATATGAAGTCCAAGATTTCCGAATATACGGAAAAAGAGTTTCTTGAGTTTGTTAAAGACATATACACAAACAATAAGAAAAAGTTCCCTACCGAGGAGTCTCATATTCAAGCCGTGCTTGAATTTAAAAAACTAACGGAACACCCAAGCGGCTCAGACCTTCTTTACTACCCCAGCGAAAATAGAGAAGATAGCCCAGCTGGAGTTGTAAAGGAAGTTAAAGAATGGCGTGCTTCCAAGGGGCTTCCTGGCTTTAAGGCCGGTTAGTTGGCCATCAACAAGCCCCGTTTCGACGGGGCTTGTTCCATGTTGACGCTGCTCTATCTTGACAGTCTGTCCTGAATATTCTTGAAGACAATCACATTATGAGCCGCAACCACCGCAAAACACCCATCGTCGGGCGCACGAGCTGCCGTAGCGAGCTCTCCACGTTGGCCAGCAGCCCACCTCTCCCTACTGGAAAGTCAGGTCAATAACACTGGTGCCACGTAAGGATGGGCGTTCCTACTGGCCCCTCATACGCCAGGCTGCTACGGCAGATCGTGTCGCTAACCTCAAGGGACACAACCCGCAAGAACGCGCGTCCCTGAAAAAGCGCCTGCTGCGCAAGTGGATGAGCAAATGAGTACATCCAACATCCAGGCATTGGCCAGCACTGGGCACAGCTCGCCAAAGAAGCGGGATTCCGAGCCGACTATGACAGCACATCAACGCCAGAAACACATCTGGTCTGCGGAGTAACCCAAGAGTGGATTCGAGAACACATCGTTGCCACCAACGATATGCGCCTGTTCGGCCTGCTGCATTTGCTGGGTCAGGCATCGTTGCGCATGGAGCAAGCGTTGTGGCCGGAAGATTACGAGCGGATGACTCGTAAGGTCAAGGGAGTCCAGCGGGAAGCTGAAGGCGACAACGCCAAATCATACATTTATGAAGAAGTCATGCAGATAAGGCAGGAGCGCTTCGATAAAGCACGACATAATTTGCAAGGGGTTTGTCATAGGTATCAAGGATCCAATTATTTTACAGTCCTGATACTAGTATTGTGGTTGTTCTCAAAGAGGATGGAATGTTTTTGTCAGGGTGGTATCTTGAGCCAGGAAGCAGACAGGAAAAAACTATTTTGAGAATGAGGTGATTTAAATGAGCATGGCACTTATTGATCTTGCAAGAAATTTTTTGGATGGATCGTTAAGCGGAAAGAGTTTCACAAAAAAATTCTTTGAAATGTGGCGTAGCGAAGGTGCGTCAGGCTTGCTGAAAAAGGATGATGATAATCTTGGCGCTTGCCTCAGGCTTATGTTTGGAATGGCAGATTGCTTCACGGATGGACCGAAGGATAATGATGGTGAGATAAATGAAGAGGAGCTAAAGCAGGAAGTTAGAGGGCTTTTGAAGAAATATAAATATATCTAGCTGATGATCCTTTATATCCGAAGATATAGATTAGGCGAAGTCAGTTTATGGGCTTCGCCTGTTTCTTAGCCAATCCATGCTTCGAGAGCAGATGTAAATCGCCGAATTGTCAGTTAGTGCGTCACTCGCAAAATGCGTGAGTCTGCGATTTTGAATTGAAAGCCTTGTGTATTACTATCCTGCTCCGGCAACACTACCTGCCTTCCCCGACGCCTTGAGAGCTAAGCCAAAAACTTCTATTCAAGGTGGTGGTGGGTTGCGGAAGCGCTGGAAGGATAAAAGGGAATATCTATAAATGGGATTCTCAGCATGGCAGTTTTGAGATGTATGACAAGAGAGGGTGGCACTTGGGAGGGTTTGATTCTAATACTGGTGCTCGCACGAAGTCTGCTGATCCAAAAAGGAGTGTAGAAACATGACTGTATTGATTTCTGGGTACCTACCATCGGGAAATGATGAGTCCTTGAAATATGAAAAAACTGTTCCTTTCGAATATATTTCGCAAGTTATGGAGGTGATGCGTTGGAAGAAGGGTGAGAATATTGAGGGTGAATATCCTATTAAGAATGATGATGTTGTAAGGATTGAGGAGGTTATAGGCGAAAAGCTTCCGGTTGGATTGGAGTATTTTATTGGGGTTTACGCCTAACTATAGATTGTAGAGGAAGGTCCTGCTGCATGGGGGTTCTTTTTAAATTTAAAAATATTCTATTTGGCAATAGAGTGCTCTTCCTTGGCCTGATAGTTGTAAAGAAAGAGAGCGTTACTGGAAAAATCTAGATTTTTAGTGGTCATGAGGGAAAAGATCACTCTGTTGCTTCAAGCCCTGACTCCTTTCAGGGCGTATGACGGGGTCAGGCTGTAGTGGTCTACTGATCCCGGACACCGATTTAGGCGAGAATCCTCGCCGTGAGAGAGGTGTCTGATGAGCAAGCAACGACGTACGTTTTCCGCCGAGTTCAAACGAGAGGCCGCGGCCCTGGTGTTGGACCAAGGCTACAGCCATATCGACGCCTGCCGTTCGCTGGGGGTGGTGGATTCGGCCTTGCGCCGTTGGGTGAAGCAGCTCGAGGCGGAGCGCCAGGGTGTGACCCCGAAGAGCAAGGCGTTGACGCCTGAGCAGCAAAAGATCCAGGAGCTGGAAGCCCGGATCAACCGGTTGGAGCGGGAGAAAGCGATATTAAAAAAGGCTACCGCTCTCTTGATGTCGGACGAACTCGATCGTACGCGCTGATAGACCAGTTGAGTGAGCAGGAGTCGGTGGAAGTGGTCTGTTCAGCTTTCGATGTGGCGCGGTCTTGCTACTACGTCCACCGTCTTCGACGGCGGCGTGTCGATGCTCGCCGCGTGGCGCTACGCAGCCAAGTCAACCAGTTGTTCAGCCAGAGTCGGGGCTCGGCCGGCAGCCGCAGCATTCTGGGCATGCTGCGCGAAGAGGGCGTGACCATCGGCCGTTTCCGAGTGCGTCGGTTGATGCGTGAGCTGGGCCTGGTCAGCAAGCAACCGGGCTCGCACGCCTACAAACAGGCCACGGTTGAGCGGCCGGATATCCCGAATCGGCTGAACCGCAAATTCGCGACCGAGCATCCCAATCAGGTGTGGTGTGGCGACATCACCTACGTCTGGGCGCAAGGCCGTTGGCACTACCTGGCCGCGGTGCTGGATCTGCATACCCGGCGGGTGATCGGCTGGGCGTTCTCGGCCAAGCCGGATGCCGAACTGGTGATCAAGGCCCTGGACATGGCCTACGAACAGCGCGGCAAGCCACAGCAGGTGCTGTTCCATTCAGACCAGGGCAGCCAGTACGCCAGCCGCCTGTTTCGGCAACGGCTCTGGCGCTATCGGATGCAGCAGAGCATGAGTCGCCGAGGGAATTGCTGGGATAACTCGCCGATGGAGCGCCTGTTCCGCAGTCTGAAGTCGGAGTGGGTCCCGTCAACGGGTTACCTGACGGCGCAGGAGGCCCAACGGGACATCAGTCATTACTTGATGCACCGCTACAACTGGATCAGGCCGCATCAATTCAACGACGGGTTACCACCTGCGGTGGCCGAAGAAAAACTCAACCCACTGTCCGGGATGGGTTGACCACTACAGGCCCGGATCAGCGGGCGTGGACTGTCGAGGAGTTGGGGGCAGTCGGAGAGGGGGATCCAGGTCTTGCCTTGCCAGTGCAGGGTGTCGATCTCGGCGGTTTTCCAGTGCAGCACGGCGCGCTGGGGCGTGGCGTTGGGGCGGGACTGGCTGCGCAGGCGTGGCAGCACCGAGCCGCTGACCCAACGGCGCAAACCCCGTGCCGCGCCAGGCACTGCGAGCCAGAGCAGAGCGTAGAGCCCGGACTCGCTGACCAGGCAGTCCTGGCGTGGCCCGTGGCGTTCGTCATGGAGCCAGGCGAGCCGCCACTGGTCGGCGTCCAGGTGCCGTTCCAGCGTATGGCAGAGGGCGAACAAGCGCTCGCGCTGTGCCGCCGTCGCCAGCGGCCACGGCGCCTCGTCACACAACGCCGCCGGCGCCCGACCGCCCAGGTAACAGCCCAGCAGCCGTACCAGGTCGGAGAGCACGAACCAGCCTTCCTCATCCAGCAGCACGGCGCGCAGGACCCGATGGTGGTGGGTGAAACGGCTGTAGTGGAGGGGGGCGTCAGACATGGCGCACCTCCGGGGAAGTGCTGGGTGAAGCGATGTGGGTGGAGATATGAGGGTGGTGATAGGCATTTCCGTTACCTCTGCTGATGGCAAAACAGCGTTGAAAGCTGGGCGCCGGGAGCTAAGAAACCCTACTACCTAGCTAGAGGGCCGGACATATTTCCCTTTCGGGTTTTTTATTAGTCCACTCCCGGCATTACAGAGGTTTTTGAGGGCGAGAGAGTACCGCAGACTCAAAAAAGCCGCTTGCTTGTCGGGAGCGGCTTGGCCGCTAGGTAGTTGGGCGTTTCTTAGGCGCCGGTGGCAGATTATTGCGGCAAGAGGGACGAAACAACCGAGCTGAACGAGCGAAGTTGAAAGACTTTCTCTATCAAAGAAACCATATGGAACAGGGCATTTTGACCAGTTCCGCGTCGTCTGGCGCTTAGCCGCTTTGCCCCATCTTGCGAATCACGCTTTGCATGATTTGCCCTACGTCTTCCAGAGAAATATCCGACGCTCCGGCCCGCCCCATCAGGAGGCCGAGCGGAATCGTCGTGTAGGGGGTTGAGCGGCAGGAGGCCGCGAAAGTCGCCTCGGTCCACGAAGGACCGTGGCGGCGTGCCCCCGGAACGGCGATGGAGGGAGGGAACCCCAGTCGCAAAGCGACTGGGGCCGGATGCAGGGGCAAGCGCTTTGGTTACTTTCTCGCGACTGAGAAAGTGACTCGCCTGGGAAGGCGAAACAAAGACTTGCAGCGAACTGCGGGTTTGGGGAAACAACTGGGAAGCTGGGAGCAGGTAATACGGTATCTACGGAAGTTTCAGAATTTTGTAGAGAGATACGTTCACTCTTTGGCTATGTTGTTAGCCACGCCAAAGGGAATATGGACTGACGGTAGTACAGATGAGGCAGGGTCTAGATGTAGTCTTTGGTCATCAAAAAATATGTGAGGGCTCAATACTTCTAATACGGATTTTTTTTCGATTCCGCCCAAGAAAAATGCGGAATTTACTCTTATGTTCCAGTGGCGCATTGTATTAATTACGCGCTCATGTGAAGGGGCATTTCTAGCAGTAACAATGCTGATGTTAAGTACTGGAGAGTATGTGGGGTCGTTTTCTTGTTGTTCCTGCTCTAATTTTTGTATGGTTGATATTTTTTTAAGGAACTCTGCAAGTGGACCTGGGTTGTGTGGTGTATTGACAAGACTTTGCTCATGATCGTGGAAGTCAGATAAATTTCTCGTTTCTTGATAAATTGACTCCGCTTCATCATCAGCAATTACACCGTCAAAGTCGAAAGCTATTCTTAGCTCTTTATCTTCAGGGTCGTCATATGCGGCAGTCTTTAGTACTTGTCCAGCAGGGTAGCCAGCAATCATTGCTTGTTTTACATCTGTTTCATTTGCTGAAAGGAATAGGCTGATTTTTAAGGCAGGTATATAGTTTTGTGGTGACCTTCCTTGTAGAAATACTGCTCTAGTCATAGGTAAGCCATGGTGCTCAATTGATTTCATGACTCTTAAGCCTGTATCTGGATCGTTTCGCGAAAGTAAGATGACTTCGACTGGTGGGTCTTTAGGGGAAAGTTTGTTTAGGGAAAGTAGTCTTCTAATAAAGGAGAATGCTACCCCATGGGGGAGTGGTTTGTTTTGATTTTCCCTTTGATATTTCCTGTAGGCATCCTCTCCTTCTGATCTAAAGACACTATCTGACTCTTCAAGATTAAAGAGGGCGCTTGAGGCTAAACCTATTACTAATCTCTTTTCTAAATCGTACGGCATAGTGCTTCCTTAAAGAAAACCCCGCACAAGGCGGGGTTTTCATCTTCTACCACTGCCCCAAAAGTCCCTTTCCGGCTACAGCGTCTAACGGTCTTGACCTAAATCGAGAATCTCAATCCCAGCTCAGTGCTCCGCCCGTCTGGTACTCGATAACCCGCGTCTCGAAGAAGTTCTTCTCCTTCTTCAGGTCCATGATCTCCGACATCCACGGGAACGGGTTGGTGGTCCCCGGATACTCTTCCTTCAGGCCGATCTGGGTCAGGCGCCGGTTGGCGATGAACTTCAGGTAGTCCTCCATCATCGCCGCGTTCATGCCCAGCACCCCGCGCGGCATGGTGTCGCGCGCGTATTCGATCTCCAGCTGGGTGCCCTGGAGGATCATCTGGGTCGCCTCGTCCTTCATCTGGGCGTCCCACAGGTGCGGGTTCTCGATCTTGATCTGGTTGATCACGTCGATGCCGAAGTTCAGGTGCATCGACTCGTCGCGGAGGATGTACTGGAACTGCTCGGCGGTGCCGGTCATCTTGTTGCGGCGGCCCATGGAGAGGATCTGGGTGAAGCCGCAGTAGAAGAAGATGCCTTCCAGCACGCAGTAGTAGGCGATCAGGTTGCGCAGGAACTGGCGGTCGGTTTCCGGGGTGCCGGTCTGGAACATCGGGTCGGAGATCGAGCGGGTGTACTTCAGGCCCCAGGAGGCCTTCTTCGCCACGCTGGGGATCTCGTGATACATGTTGAAGATCTCGCCCTCGTCCATGCCCAGCGACTCGATGCAGTACTGGTAGGCGTGGGTGTGGATCGCCTCTTCGAAGGCCTGGCGCAGGATGTACTGGCGGCACTCGGGGTTGGTGATCAGGCGGTACACGGCCAGCACCAGGTTGTTGGCGACCAGCGAGTCGGCGGTGGAGAAGAAGCCGAGGTTGCGCATGACGATGCGCCGCTCGTCTTCGCTGAGGCCGTCCTTGCTCTTCCACAGGGCGATGTCGGCGTTCATGTTGACTTCCTGCGGCATCCAGTGGTTGGCGCAACCATCCAGATACTTCTGCCAGGCCCAGTCGTACTTGAAGGGAACGAGCTGGTTGAGGTCGGCACGGGCGTTGATCATCTGCTTGTCGCCGACCTGCACGCGCGCGGCGGAGCCTTCGAGGTCGTCCAGGCCTTCCTGGATGTCGAGGTCGTTCAGGGCCTTCTTGGCGCGGGCGACAGCGTCGGAGTCGTCGGCGGAAACGGCGCGCGCTTCTTCCACCGAGCCGGCGGCTTCGTCGTCCAGCTTGTCATGGCCCTGGGCAACGGCCTGGGCGGCGGCGGGCGCGGCCTTGGCTTCGGTCGGGTCTTCTTTGTCGAATTCGTCCCAGCTCAGCATCTTGCTCTCTCCTGGTCTGGCGGCCGTCTCGGCGGCCTGGATATGGGGCGTGAGGTGCACGCGAAAGCGGTGGTCCGGCACGGTCTGGCCGGGCCGTTCTTCTCCCCCGGAGGGAAGAAGGGGATTGTTCCTGGCCCTGGCGAGGGGCCTTGCGCTGCCAGCGTGGCGCTGGACGAGCGACCGTCAGGCGCCGGGCAGGCCGAACCCACGCGAGGAGTCCGGCTTGCCCGGCCGCGACACGGACGCCGTTCAGCGACGCGCGATCACTGGCAGGCTTCGCAGTCGGGGTTGTCGATGCTGCATGCCTGCGGCACCGGCGCCGGCTTCGGCTCGGCGGCCGGGGCGGCTTGCAGGCCGTCGTTGCCACCGGCCGACACGGCGTTGAGCTTGCCGGTGTTGATGGTGGACTTCTCGGTGCTGGTGGCGGCCAGGGCACGGAGGTAGTAGGTGGTCTTCAGGCCGCGGAACCAGGCCATGCGGTAGGTCACGTCGAGCTTCTTGCCCGAGGCGCCGGCGATGTACAGGTTCAGCGACTGGGCCTGGTCGATCCACTTCTGACGACGGCTGGCGGCTTCGACGATCCAGCGGGTCTCGACTTCGAACGCGGTGGCGTAGAGGTCCTTGAGGTCCTGCGGGATGCGCTCGATCTGCTGCACGGAACCGTCGTAGTACTTCAGGTCGTTGACCATGACCGGGTCCCACAGGCCGCGGGCCTTGAGGTCGCGCACCAGGTAGGGGTTGATCACGGTGAATTCGCCGGAGAGGTTCGACTTCACGTACAGGTTCTGGTAGGTCGGCTCGATCGACTGCGAGACGCCGGTGATGTTGGCGATGGTCGCGGTCGGCGCGATGGCCATGATGTTCGAGTTGCGGATGCCTTTCTGTACGCGCTCGCGCAGCGGCGCCCAGTCGAGGGTTTCCGACAGGTCGACTTCGATGTACTTGGCGCCGCGCTCTTCGATCAGCTTCTTCTCCGAGTCGATCGGCAGGATGCCTTGCGACCACAGCGAGCCCTGGAAGGTCTGGTAGGCGCCGCGCTCGTCGGCCAGGTCGCAGGAAGCCTGGATCGCGTAGTAGCTGATGGCTTCCATGGACTGGTCGGCGAAGGCGATGGCCGCGTCCGAACCGTAGGGGATGTGCTGCAGGTACAGGGCGTCCTGGAAGCCCATGATGCCCAGGCCGACCGGACGGTGCTTGAAGTTGGAGTTCTGCGCCTGCGGGACCGAGTAGTAGTTGATGTCGATGACGTTATCGAGCATGCGTACCGCGGTCTTGACGGTCTTCTCCAGCTTGGCGGTGTCCAGCTTGCCGTTGACGATGTGGTTGACCAGGTTGATCGAGCCCAGGTTGCAGACGGCGATCTCGTCCTTGTTGGTGTTCAGGGTGATCTCGGTGCAGAGGTTCGAGCTGTGCACCACGCCCACGTGCTGCTGCGGGCTGCGCAGGTTGCACGGGTCCTTGAAGGTCAGCCACGGGTGGCCGGTCTCGAACAGCATGGAGAGCATCTTGCGCCACAGGTCCTTGGCCTGGACGACCTTGTGCAGCTTCAGCTTGCCGTAGCTGGCCAGGGCCTCGTAGTACTCGTAGCGCTCCTCGAAGGCCTTGCCGTAGAGGTCGTGCAGGTCGGGGACGTCGGACGGCGAGAAGAGGGTCCAGGAGCCGTCGTCGAAGACGCGCTTCATGAACAGGTCGGGGATCCAGTTGGCGGTGTTCATGTCGTGGGTACGACGACGGTCGTCACCGGTGTTCTTGCGCAGCTCGAGGAATTCCTCGATGTCCAGGTGCCAGGTCTCCAGGTAGGCGCAGACCGCGCCCTTGCGCTTGCCGCCCTGGTTGACCGCGACCGCGGTGTCATTGACCACTTTCAGGAAGGGCACGACGCCCTGGGACTTGCCGTTGGTGCCCTTGATGTAGGAGCCCAGCGCGCGCACCGGGGTCCAGTCGTTGCCCAGGCCGCCGGCGAATTTCGACAGCATGGCGTTGTCGTGGATGGCGCCGTAGATGCCCGACAGGTCGTCCGGCACGGTGGTCAGGTAGCAGCTGGAGAGCTGCGGACGCAGGGTGCCGGCGTTGAACAGGGTGGGGGTGGAACTCATGTAGTCGAAGGACGACAGCAGGTTGTAGAACTCGATGGCACGTGCCTCGCGGTCCTTCTCCTCGATGGCCAGGCCCATGGCCACGCGCATGAAGAAGATCTGCGGCAGTTCGAAGCGGATGCCGTCCTTGTGGATGAAGTAGCGGTCGTACAGGGTCTGCAGGCCGAGGTAGGTGAACTGCTGGTCGCGCTCGTGATCGATGGCCTTGCCCAGTTTCTCCAGGTCGAATTCCTTCAGCTTGGCATCGACCAGCTCGAACTCGGCGCCTTTCTCGATGTAGGCCGGCAGGGCCTTGGCGTACAGCTCGGCCATCTCGTGATGGGTGGCGCTCTCGGCCACGCCGAGGAAGCCCAGGGCTTCGGCGCGCAGGGTGTCCATCAGCAGGCGGGCGGTGACGTAGGAGTAGTTCGGCTCGCGCTCGACCAGGGTGCGCGCGGTCATCACCAGGGCGGTGTTGACGTCCTTCTCGGCGACGCCATCGTAGAGGTTCTTCAGGGTCTCGCGCTCGATCAGCGCGCCGTCCACCTCGGCCAGGCCTTCGCAGGCTTCGCTGATGATGGTGTTCAGGCGGCCCATGTCCAGCGGCGACAGGCTGCCGTCGGCGCGGGTGATGCGGATGCTCGGGTGCGGCTGGGCGACGTCGCTGGCGGCGCCGGCGTTCTTGCGCTCGGCGGCGCGGGCTTCGCGGTAGATCACGTAGTCGCGGGCGACCTTCTGCTCGCCGGCGCGCATCAGGGCCAGTTCGACCTGGTCCTGGATCTCTTCGATGTGGATGGTGCCGCCGGACGGCATGCGGCGCTTGAAGGTGGCGGTGACCTGCTCGGTCAGGCGGCGCACGGTGTCATGGATACGCGACGAGGCGGCGGCGGTGCCGCCTTCCACGGCGAGGAACGCCTTGGTGATGGCCACGGTGATCTTGTCATCGGTGTAGGGGACTACGGTGCCGTTGCGCTTGATCACGCGCAGCTGGCCCGGCGCGGTGGCGGCCAGATCCTGCGACGAATCGGCGGCCTGCGGCGCGCTGGCCTGCGGGTTCTCGCGTGTGGTGTCGGTATGCATGGGTGGGTATCTCCACGTTCTCGTAATGGTTTTGCTAGCGGGCGCCGGGGCGCCCATTCCCTTGAATCGATAAAGAGCCGGGCAGCCGGCCTCGCGGCGGCTGCTTCATTCGAATGCTGAGGGTGGGGACTGTGAGTGCCTCCCTGGCCCTGGCGGGTTCGTGGCGTTTTGCCGCCGAACACAATACCTAGTGGTGTTGACTGTCTGTTTACAGCGTCCGTTGCAACACCCGTACCGCTTTTCCAACGTCATGAAGGGCTCCTTGCGATGAGCGCCGTCGATGCTTTCAGTACGTCTGGAAAATGCTTTTTTGCGGAGCCGCCGGAGCCATCAGAGTGGTCCGTGCGCGGTTGGTTCCGTTGTAGCCGTTCGTGCGCTTGAAACCCAAGATATAGGGGGTGGCGACGATGGGGATACAAGATAATGCGCTAATGGGGTGTTTGCAAGGTGACAGTCTGGGGGAAACCTGTGGATAAAGTGTGGGTCTTCTGTGCGTGAGTCCTAGGAAGCGTCCGTAGGCCGCGGCAGCGCTGGAGAATGCCATTCGTCGCCCTCGGAAAGCACCGGCGCAGACCTACTCCCCAACCTTTCGGGGCGCGCACCCTACCCACAATATGTAGTGTTTGCAAGATGTTCCTCGCGTGCTGCCGCGCGGCCCCCGTATTGGCTACAATGCGGGCCGCTCTGAGGGGGCCGCACGGCGGCTCCGGGACCGCGATACGAGGAGGCTGTGTGGAGCAAGAAGCCTGGCGCATCCTGATCGTCGAGGACGATCGACGCCTGGCCGAGCTGACCCGGGAATACCTGGAAGGCAACGGCCTGAAGGTCGACATCGAAGCCAACGGCGCACTGGCGGCGGCGCGTATCCTCGCCGAACGCCCGGACCTGGTGGTGCTCGACCTGATGCTGCCGGGCGAGGACGGCCTGTCCATCTGCCGCCAGGTGCGCCCGCAGTTCGACGGTCCGATCCTGATGCTCACCGCGCGCACCGACGATATGGACGAGGTACTCGGCCTGGAGATGGGCGCCGACGACTACGTGTGCAAGCCGGTGCGCCCGCGTGTGCTGCTGGCGCGCATCCGTGCCCTGTTGCGGCGCAGCGAGGCGCCGGAAGCGGGCGCCCCGGCGGCGGACAGCAAACGCCTGGCGTTCGGTCGCCTGGTGATCGACAACGCGATGCGCGAGGCCTGGCTGGACGGGACCACCATCGAGCTGACCAGCGCCGAATTCGACCTGCTCTGGCTGCTGGCGGCGAACGCCGGGCGCATTCTCTCCCGCGAGGAGATCTTCAACGCCCTGCGCGGCATCGAGTACGACGGCCAGGACCGCTCCATCGACGTGCGCATCTCGCGGATCCGCCCGAAGATCGGCGACGACCCGATGCACCCGCGGCTGATCAAGACCGTACGCAGCAAGGGCTACCTGTTCGTCGGCGAGGGCTGAGGCGCTTTTTTCCTGCGGGCCGGGGCGCGGGCGTCCCGGTCGGCCAGAATCAACAGCAGCGGACAGCGGCCGGGGGCTCGCCGATGAAATCCATCTTCCTGCGCATCTATGGCGGCATGCTCCTGGCCCTGCTGCTGGTCAGCGGCCTGGGCCTGCTCGGCCTGCACTGGATCAACGAGGTGCGCGGCGAGCACTACCGCGAGGAGCTGGCGCGCGGCACCTTCCGCCTGATGGCCGACAACCTGCAACCGATGACCGCCACCGAGCGCAAGCGCGCCCTGGCGCAGTGGAGCCGCTTGCTGGGTATTCCCCTGCAACTGCACGGGCTGGATGAGCTGCGGATGGACGGACGCAGCCGCGCGCGCCTGATGAACGGCCAGGTGCTGGTGAAGCAGACCGCCGAGCACGCCGTCACCGTCTATACCCAGGCCAGCGCCGCCGAGAACCTGGTGCTCAGCGGCGAGGTGCAGCAGGTCAGCGAGCAACTGGCGCGGGCCACGGTGTACCTGCTGATGGACGAACTGGTGCGCTACCCGGCCAGCGAACAGCCTTACCACCTGGCGCGGATCGTCCGCGACAAGCGCTTCGGCTTCCCGGTGCACCTGCTCCAGGTCAAGGAACTGGACCTCGACGACGACCAGCGCCGGCGAGTGGTGGAGGGCGACACGGTGATGGCGCTGGGCAAGGACGGCGACTCGATCCGCATCTTCGCCGGCATCCTCGACACGCCCTGGGTGCTGGAGCTGGGCCCGCTGTTCCAGATGAACCCCTATCCGCCGCAGCTGCTGTTGCTGCTCGGCGCGCTGTGCCTGAGCTTCATCGGCCTGATCACCTACCTGCTGGTGCGTCGCCTGGAGCAGCGCCTGCGCAGCCTGGAGGCGGCCGCCACGCGGATCGCCCGCGGCAGCCTGGATACTCGCGTCGAGGTGCGCGGAGGCGACTCGGTGGGACGCCTGGGCGCGGCCTTCAACCATATGGCCGAGCACATCCACCGGCTGCTGACGGTGCAGCGCGAGATGGTTCGCGCGGTGTCCCACGAGCTGCGCACGCCGGTGGCGCGGTTGCGCTTCGGCCTGGAGATGATCGAGACCGCCGAGACCGACGGCGCCCGCCTGAAGTACCTGGAGGGCATGGACAACGATATCCAGGACCTCGACAAGCTGGTCGACGAGATGCTCACCTACGCGCGCCTGGAACAGGGCTCGCCGCCGCTGACCTACCAGCGCCTGGAGCTGGGCGTGCTGGTGCGCCAGGTGGTGGAGGAGATCGCCCCGCTGCGCCGCGAGGTGCTGGTCAGTTGCGAGGAGGGCGCGCTGGTGCCTGAGGAGCTGGGCAGTTGGATCGAGGCCGAGCCGCGCTACCTGCATCGGGCCTTGCAGAACCTGCTGACCAATGCGCTGCGGCATGCCGATCGTCGGGTCAGGATCAGCTACCGGGTCAGCCTGGAGCGTTGCCGGGTGGATGTCGAGGACGACGGGCCGGGGGTGCCGGAGGCGCAATGGGAGCGGCTCTTTACGCCATTCCTACGCCTGGACGATAGCCGGACCCGTGCTTCCGGCGGGCATGGCCTGGGACTGTCCATCGTCCGACGGATCGTCTACTGGCATGGCGGCCGGGCCTCCATCGGCCGCAGCGAGACTCTGGGCGGTGCCTGCTTCACCCTGGCCTGGCCGCGCAAGGCGGGTCTGCGCGACCGCTGAAAAGCCGACGGAAATATGGCGGCTAGCTATCTGCAAGTGCATGCGCAGACGTATTCCAGGCGTAGCGAAAACATATCGAAAGGCCAGTCCCGCCGGGCGTGGCGAGTATTCCGCCAGGGGCTAAAAAAGTCCTTTTCAGTTGGACTCGTTTGTTTATACTCCGGGACGCGGTGGCTAGTGGAACGCCATTCGAAATGCCCGCTCCAACGGCATTTTGCCGGGGTCGGATAACAAGAACAGCGTTGCGCAGCCGAACCGTCGAAGTCTTCCCGGATTGGGAAGGCCACTTATAAAAAATTGCAAGTTGGAGAGTGTGGTAATGGCTGATCGTGAGGTCGGAACCGTCAAGTGGTTCAATGACGCCAAAGGTTATGGATTCATTCAACGCGATAGCGGTCCGGACGTGTTCGTTCACTACCGCGCCATCCGCGGCGAGGGTCACCGCTCCCTGGTGGAAGGCCAGAAAGTGGAATTCTCGGTGATCCAGGGCCAGAAAGGCCTGCAAGCGGAAGACGTCTCCAAGGTCTGATTCCCGCAAGCAAAAGCCCGTCGCGAGACGGGCTTTTGTCATCCAGCGCATCCACCCCGCCAGGCCCCCGTTGGGTGGCCCCTCGCAGCGCGGGGTTTTCGTCGTTCAGGCGGTGCGCCAGGTAATTTCCTCGACGCCCCCGGCGTCGACCCGCAGCCAGCGGTCGGCGTCCTCTTCGCCCTGGTTTTCCTCCCAGCCGCCCGGCGCGCAGCGGATCTCCACGCCGAGCGCGGCATGCGCGGCCCTGGCGCAGGCGAGGTCGTCGTCCCAGGGCGTGCTGTCGCTCTCCAAGAACAGGCTGTGCCACTTGCCCACCGCCTTCGGCAGCCAGGTGACGCGCACCGCGCCGTGCTCGCCGCGGGCGGTGCACTTGAGGGTCTGGCCGCGCTCCTGCCATGGGCCGCAGGGTCCCAGCGCCTGTTCCAGCCAGGCGGCGACGGCCGCGTGCTCGGCGTCTTTCAGGTAGATCTCGATATCCGGTTGGCGCATGGGGTCCTCGGGGACGGTCAGTCGCGTTGCAGCCAATCGTAGCGCACCGCCACGCTGACTTCGAAGGGTTCGGCCAGGATTCGCGCGCGGCGCTCGGGGTTGACCCGCCAGCCGTGCGGGGTCATGGCCAGGAGGTTTTCCCGCGCGTCGTAGCTGTCCAGCGCCAGGCGGAACTCGAGGGTCTCGGTGTGGCGCAGGCGCAGTTGCGCGGGCAGGCCGGCGAGGTGCTTGTCGTCGGCGTAGTCGCGCACGTCGTCATAGAGCCGCTGGCGCAGTTCCAGCAGGTGCGCGCTGGCCGGGCCCAGGCGCAGTACGCCGCCGCCGGGGGCGAGGACGCGCACGGCTTCGTTCCAGTCGATGGGGCTGAACACGCTGGCGATCAGCTCGCAACTGGCGTCGGCCAGCGGCAGCCGGGCCATGCTCGCCACCAGCCAGGACAACTGCGGCGCGCGGCGGCAGGCGCGTTTCACTGCCTCGCGGGAGATGTCCAGGGCATAGCCTTCGGCGCCTGCCAGGGCTTCGCCGAGCCGGGCGCTGTAGTAGCCCTCGCCGCAACCGATATCCAGCCAGCGTCGCGGCGCGCGTTCGGCGGCCAGTTCGGCCAGGCGCCGGGCCAGCGGCGCGTAGTGGCCGGCGCCGAGGAACTGGCGACGGGCCTCGACCATGGCGGCGTTGTCGCCCGGATCGAGGCTTTTCTTGTGCTGCACCGGCAGCAGGTTCAGGTAGCCCTGGCGGGCGCGGTCGAAGCGGTGCCCGGCGGGGCAGGCGACGCCGTTGTCGACCTCGCCCAGGGCGGCGGAGCAGAGCGGGCAGATCAGCATCAGGCGAGCAGCCTCACCAGGGTCTGGTAGTAGATTTCGGTGAGCAGCTCCAGGTCGCTGGCCAGGACCCGCTCGTTGACCTGGTGGATGGTGGCGTTGACCGGGCCGAGTTCGACCACCTGGGTGCCCATGGTGGCGATGAAGCGTCCGTCGGAGGTGCCGCCGCTGGTCGAGGGCTGGGTCTCGCGGCCGGTGACCACCCTGATGCTGGCGGCCACCGCATCGAGCAGTTCGCCCGGCTCGGTGAGGAACGGCAGGCCGGACAGCGCCCATTCGACGTGCCAGTCCAGGCCGTGCTTGTCGAGGATCGCCTCGACGCGTTTCTGCAGGCCTTCGACGGTGGATTCGGTGGAGAAGCGGAAGTTGAACAGCGCGGTCAGTTCGCCGGGGATGACGTTGGTGGCGCCGGTGCCGGAGTTCAGGTTGGAAACCTGGAAGCTGGTCGGCGGGAAGAAGGCATTGCCGTCGTCCCAGTGTTCCGCCGCCAGTTCGGCCAGCGCCGGGGCGGCCAGGTGGATCGGGTTCTTCGCCAGGTGCGGGTAGGCCACATGGCCCTGTACGCCGCGGATGGTCAGCTTGGCGCCGAGGGAGCCGCGGCGGCCGTTCTTCACCACGTCGCCGACCAGGCTGGTGCTCGACGGTTCGCCGACGATGCACCAGTCCAGGCGCTCGCCGCGTGCGGCGAGGCGTTCGACCACCGCCTTGGTGCCGTGGTGGGCCGGGCCTTCCTCGTCGCTGGTGATGAGGAAGGCGATGGCACCCTTGTGCTCCGGGTGGTCGGCGACGAAGCGCTCGACGGCGACGATCATCGACGCCAGGCTGCCTTTCATGTCCGCCGCGCCGCGCCCGCAGAGCATGCCCTGGTCGTCGATCAGGGCGTCGAAGGGTTGGTGCTGCCAGGCCTGCAGCGGGCCGGTGGGGACCACGTCGGTGTGCCCGGCGAAGCACAGCACCGGGCCGTCGCCGCCGCGCCGTGCCCAGAAGTTGTCCACCTCCTCGATGCGCATCGGCTCCAGGGCGAAGCCGGCGGCTTCCAGGCGGCGCATCATCAGGGCCTGGCAGTCGGCGTCGAGGGGCGTGACGGAGGGGCGGCGGATCAACTCGCAGGCGAGTTCGAGGGTCGGCGAGAGACTCGGCGAAGAGGCGGTCATGGGGAGTGCATCCTGAGCGGGTCGAGCGGAAAGGGGGAATCTTAAAGCATAAACGCGGGCGAAGGGACGCCGTTTAGGCGAGCGGAGCCGGCTGTCCCGACGCCTCGCTCGACCTCAACCGCCGATCCGCTCGGCGCCGCCGGCCAGTTCCTCGCGCGGTTTCGGCAGCGACGAGAGCAGGGCCATGACCAGCGCCGCCAGGTAGGGCAGCGATTGCACCAGGAGCATGGCGACCCAGATCAGCAGGTCGCGGCTCGGCACGCCCTGAACCGCCACGATGCCGGCCGCCGCGCCCCACAGCAGGAGCATCACGAAGACTTCCTCGCGGGCCTCCGCCAGGGCCACCAGCAGGCCGTGGCTGGAGCGCATCTTCGGCGTGCGGAAGAACGGGATGCCGCGGGTGACGAAGCCGTACAGCACCGCCTTGGCAATGGTGTGCGAGAGCGCCAGGCCGGCGAGGGCGGCGAAGAACGAGTCGCGCAGGTCGACGCCGACGGTGCGCCGGTAGAGGAAGAGGATCTTGCCGACCTTGAAGACGAACAGGGCCAGCGGCAGGATCGCGAAGATCAGCAGTGGCGGGTCGACGCGCTTGGGCACGATGATCATCGCCGCCGACCAGAGCAGCGCGCCGAGGGTGAAGAAGATGTTCAGGCCGTCGGCGATCCACGGCAGCCAGCCGGCCACGAAGTGGTAGCGCTGGCCGCGGGTCAGGCGGCTGCCGTCGGGACTGCGGCCGCGCAGCAGGGCGTCGGTATGCCGCTTCATGATCTGGATCGCGCCGTAGGCCCAGCGGAAGCGCTGCTTCTTGAAGTCGATGAAGGTATCGGGCATCACCCCCTTGCCGTAGCTGCGCTCGAAGTAGGCGGCCGACAGGCCCTTCTCGAACACCCGCAGGCCCAGCTCGGCGTCCTCGGTGATGCACCATTCCGGCCATCTCAGCTCGTCCAGCACGCTGCGCCGGATCATGGTCATGGTGCCGTGCTCGATGATCGCGTCGCGGTCGTTGCGGGTGACCATGCCGATGTGGAAGAAGCCCTTGTACTCGGCGTAGCAGAGCCGCTTGAAGGCGCTCTCGTGCTGGTCGCGGTAGTCCTGCGGCGACTGCACCACGGCGATCCGCGGGTCGCCGAAGTGCGGCACCATGTGCCTGAGCCAGTCGGGGTCGACGCAGTAGTCGGCGTCGATCACCGCGACCACCTCGACGTCCGCCGCCACGTGGCCCAGGGCGAAGTTCAGCGCGCCGGCCTTGAAGCCTTCCAGCGGGGCGACGTGGAAGAAGCGGAAGCGCTCGCCCAGGCGCGCGCAGTGCGCCTCGACCGGCTGCCAGACGGCCGGGTCGCGGGTGTTGTTGTCGATCACCAGGACTTCGTAGTCCGGGTAGTCGAGGCGGGCAAGGGCGTCGAGGGTCTGCTTCAGCAGTTCCGGCGGCTCGTTGTAGCAGGGCACGTGGATCGACACCTTGGGCCGATAGGCCTGCGCGGCGGTGATCGGCAGGAATGGCCGGCGCCGCTTGCGCGTCCAGACCGCCTCGGCCAGCTCGTGGGCCTCGGTGAACAGCACGATGACCACCCCCAGCGCGCCGACGCCCAGCAACGCGCCGACGGTCAGGCTGAACCAGGTGCTGTACTGCTGGCTGTAGTCGTAGGCGATCCACACCAGCACCGAGGCGCAGGCGAACGAGACCACGGCGAGGAAGGTCCTCCCGCGCTGGCGCAGCGAGGAACTGTCGATCAGCAGCAGGGTGAAGGCGAGTACCGCGAGTACCGCCGAGGCGATGGCCAGGGCGCGCCACTTGGGAATCGGCACCACCGGCCCGGTGAAGTTGAACTTGGCCTTGCGGTCGGCGTTGTAGACGCCCCAGTAGGCGCCCACCGAGCCTTCGGCGCTGACCTTCCAGGGCTGGTCGAAGGCTTCGATGACGAAGTAGCTGTAGCCTTCGCCGTTGAGCGCGTTGGTCAGGCGCCGCAGGTAGATGGCCTGGTCCGCGGGTGTCGCCTCGGCGCTGCCGCGCATGCGCCCGTTGCTCGGCCAGCCGACCTCGGCGAGCAGCAGCGGCTTCCTCGGGAAGGCGGCCTTGAGTTCGCGCGCGCGTTCGAGCACGAAGTCCACCGCGTCGGCCACCGGCGTGGCCTCCCAGTAGGGCAGGACGTGGGCGGCGATCAGGTCGACGTGTTGCGCCAGTTCCGGGTATTCGCGGTAGACGTGCCACTGTTCGGCGGTGGTCACCGGAACCTTGACCGCCGCGCGGACCCGGTCGAGGTAGGCGATCAACTGTTCCGCCGTCACCTCGCGGCGGAACAGCGCCTCGTTGCCGACTATCACTCGCACCACGCTCGGCGACTCGTTGGCGATGCGGATGGCGCGGGCGATCTCGGCCTCGTTGCTGGCCAGGTCCGGGCCGAGCCAGATGCCCAGGCTGACGCGCAGGCCGAACGCCTCGGCCAGCGCCGGGATGTCGCCGAGCGCGCCCTGGACCGAATAGGTGCGGATGCTGTGGGTGTGCCGGGCGACCAGTTCCAGGTCGGTGCGCATCTGTTCGGCGCTGGGGTAGCGGCCGCTCTGCGGGTTCTGGTTGAGGCGGAACGGCGAGAAGGAGAGGCCGGAGATGCGTTCCGGCCAGTCCGGTACGCTGACCGGACGGTTGTACAGGGCCCAGATGCCGGTGAAGAGGGCGGCCAGGGCGACGATGACCACCAGGTTGAGCCCGATCTTGCGTGAAGACATAGAGATGAAACCAGGTTCCGGATGTTTCGCTGAACACGGGGCGGCGCATGCTACCCCGCACCCCCCGGGGTGTACAGGCACCGGGCCGGCGGGTCTGTTGCAAGTCTAGTCCGGCCTGCGCGACGAGCCGTAAGAACGCAGGCGACGCGGCGGCCGCGGCTTTTTATAATGCGCGCGGCAATCCGCGATTCGGTTTCAGAGGTGGTTGGTGATGCAGGTGGATGAACAGCGCTTCGGCGGTATCGGCCGGTTGTACGGTCGCGAGGGGCTGCAACGCCTGGCCGATAGCCACGTCGCGGTGGTCGGCATCGGCGGGGTCGGTTCCTGGGCGGCGGAAGCGCTGGCCCGCAGCGGCGTCGGCGAGATTTCCCTGTTCGACCTCGACGATGTCTGCGTGACCAACACCAACCGCCAGGTGCATGCCATCGAAGGCTCGGTGGGCAAGGCCAAGGTCGAGGTGATGGCGGCGCGCATCCGGGCCATCAACCCGGCCTGCCGGGTCCACGCGGTGGCCGATTTCGTCACCCGCGAGACCATGGCCGAGTACATCGTCGACTTCGACTACCTGATCGACTGCATCGATAGCGTGGCCGCCAAGGCCGCGCTGATCGCCTGGTGCAAGCGGCGCAAGATCCCGGTGATCACCACCGGCGGCGCCGGTGGCCAGGTCGACCCGACGCAGATCCAGGTCGCCGACCTGAACAAGACCTTCAACGACCCGCTGGCGGCCAAGGTGCGTTCCACCCTGCGCCGCGACTACAACTTCTCGCGCACGCCGGGGCGCACCTACAGCGTGCCCTGCGTGTTCTCCAGCGAACAACTGCGCTACCCGAAGCCGGACGGCACGGTGTGCCAGTCGAAGAGTTTCGTCGGCGAAGGGGTGAAGCTGGACTGCGCCGGCGGCTTCGGCGCGGTGATGATGGTCACCGCCACCTTCGGCATGGTCGCCGCCGCCCGCGCCGTCGAGCGCCTGGCGGACGGCCGCGCGCTGCGGCCGTCGCGGCGCACGCCGGGGAACGCCTGATCAGGCGCCGACCGCCACCAGGCTGAGCAGGCGTTCGTCGAGCACGGCGAACTGGGCGTCCAGCTCGCTGCCGTGGCGCCACTCCGGCGACAGGTCGGTGAGCAGGCGCAGCCGGGCCTGGCCGTCGGCGCGCCATTCCAGCAGTTCCGCATGTTCGAAATAGAAGCGCTTGCCCACCAGCGGATAGAGCGCCTTGAACAGGCTTTCCTTCAGCGAGAACGCCAGGGTCACCAGCAGGCCGGTGCGTCGCTCCAGGTCGTCGGCGAAGCGCAGGCGCTCGCCTTCGGTGAGTATCTCGCCATGCAGGTAGCGCGCCCGTTCGGCTTCGAGCAGGGTTTCCACGTCCAGGCCGAGCCCGCGCCAGTCACCGCGCGCCGCCACCAGGGCGGCGGCCCAGCGGTCGCCATGGGTGATCGAGCCGCTGATCGCGGCCGGCCAGACCGGTGCGCGGTCCTCGCCGACGGCCGGCGTCTGGGCGCGGCCATCGAGGGCGAACAGGGCGGCGCGTGCGCAGAGGCGCCCGGCGAGAAACTCGGCCTGGCGCTTGGCCACCGCGCGGAGGATGTTCGCCGGCGGCTGGATGCCGGCCAGGGCGAAGTCGCCGGGTTGCAGCAGCGCCGGGTCGAAGCGGGTGCTGCGCAGTTGCACGCCGGGCAGCGCGACGGGCAGCGGCCAGCGGTCGTCCAGTGGGGTGCAGAAGGAGGGGAGACGGTCGTTCATGGCGCGCATTGTGCCGGTTCCCGACGTGGCCCACCAGTCACGCGGCGCTTACACAAGATTGCAAAAGCGCAACAAAGGAAAACGGACCGCGAGGCCCGGTTTTGACAGACTGCGCCGCGCATTCCTGTGGAATGCAGGTGAGGTTGTTTGTTGATGACGGGATACTGTCCTGTCTCGACCTTTCAAGACGGGAGTCCCTCCGGGGACTCCCGTTTTTTATGCGTCGGCGCAGGGTTCAACCCTGCCCGAAGATGTCCTTGAGGAACGCCTGCAGGTCTGCCCAGGAGCGCTGGTCGGCCTGGCGGTCGTAGCCGATGTCCAGGCCGTGGCCTTTGTGCGCGTCGGCGTCGGGGTTGGTGAAGCCGTGTTTGGCGTCGTCCTGGATCACCACCCGGTAGTCGGCGCCGGCGGCGTTCAGTTCCTGTTTCAGGGCGTCGAGGTCCTTGGCCGGGACCAGGCTGTCGGCGCTGCCGTGCTCCACCAGGATCTTCGCCTTGACGCTGCCCTTGCTGGCCGGGGTGGCGGTGCCGAGGGCGCCGTGGAAGCTCGCCACGCCGGCCAGCGGCAGGCCCTGGCGGGCCATGTCGAGGACGATCTTGCCGCCGAAGCAGTAGCCGACCGCGGCGATCTGGCTGGGATCGGTCTGCGGTTGCCGCTTCAGCAGTTCCAGGCCGGCGAGGAAGCGCGCCTTGGCGGCGTCGGCATCCCGGGTCGCGGCCTGCATGAAGGCCATCGCGTCCTGCGGGTGCTCGGTGTGCTTGCCTTCGCCGTACATGTCGATGGCCAGGGCGCTGTAGCCGAGTTCGGCGAGGTCGCGGGCGCGGCGTTTGGCATAGTCGTTGAGCCCCCACCATTCGTGGACCACGATGACCCCAGGGCGGATCCCCGGCTTGCTGTCGTCGTAGGCGAAATAGCCGACCATGCGCGTGCCGTCTGCGCTCCGGTAAGGCATCTCGCGGGTCTGGATAGCGGCCTGGGCGCTGGCGGCGCAGGCGATGAGCAGCAGGGCGCAGAACAGGCGCATGGCATCTCTCCGTGAAAGGGTCCCCGATCAAGATAGACGCTTGTGCGCGGGACGCGGGGAAAACCCTCGGTGCCGGCCTTGCGCCGCTCAAACGCGGGCCATTCGGCCAGGCAAAGCGTGCGCCGCTCATCTACCCTATGGGCGAGTCCCTTCCCCTCGCTAGGACACCGTCTGGATGCCTGACCTGAGTACCTGGAACCTGACCATTCCCCAGGGCCGCCCGGCCATCACCATCTCCACCAGCCAATTGCAGCGCGACTACCGCAGCGACTATTTCCAGCGCACCGCCGACGGCATTCGCTTCTGGGTGCCGGTGAACGGCAGCCACACGCGCAACAGCGAGTTTCCGCGCAGCGAGTTGCGCGAGACCCTGTCCAGCGGCAGGCCCTACAACTGGCGTTACGCCAGGGCCGACAACTGGCTGGAGGCGACCCTGCGCATCGAGGCGGTGCCCTCGACCCGGCGCATGATCATCGGCCAGATCCACAGCGATGGCAGCAATAGCGGCCAGGCCGCGCCGCTGGTGAAGCTGCTCTACCAGTTGCGGCTCGACCAGGGGCGGGTCCAGGCGCTGGTCCGCGAGCGGCCGGACGACGGCGGGACCAGAGCCTACACACTGATGGACGGGATTCCTCTCGGCCAGTCATTCAGCTACCGCATCGGCGTGTCTCGCAGCGGATTGCTCAGCGTGTCGGTGAATGGTAGCGCCCTGGAGCAGCAACTGGACCCGCAGTGGGCCTACCAGGGCCTTTATTTCAAGGCCGGACTCTACCTGCAGGACAACCGCGGACCGTCCAGCGAGGGCGGGCGGGCGACATTCAGCGAGCTGCGCGTTAGCCATCAATGAGCGGTCGAGGCGTCTGCGCCGCGGACTTCGCGTTGTCGTGGCGCTTCGCAACTGCCAGATCTGGCAGGCGCGGAAGAAGGAAAACCTGGCTCGGAAAAAAATATCCGTATTTTTCCAAGGGGAAATAGGCCGCGCGATCTGGCGATTCTGGTACTTCAGTACAGGGAGCCGCCTTGGCGTATCGCCCCGAATAAATGTGACGTTTTGCGCAGCGCCCTTCCGGGTTTGCACGATTGGTATAGCCCTGGCTGGATGAAATTCACTCTTGCCGCTGGCCAGCGTAGTTCTTTGCAAGTCAAAAGTTCGCCGTCAATAATTATTGTGGATAACTATTGTTCCAGGCTTTTCCTGTCAACTGTGCGAAGCGTCAGCTTATTGCCGGTTTTTCCTCTCGCTATTGCTTTCTCCACGTTCCGAAGAAGTTCGGGCGTACAGGTTTCTTTGCTGTTTTCAGCGAGAACCATTCGTTTCAACAATTCGAATATGTGGAGATTCAGAAATGAAAAATCAGGTGAATGCCCTGGCGGTTCTAAGTGTGGGTGAAATCGAACAAGTTTCTGGCGCCGGGACTTTCCTGGGCGATGCCATCATCAACGGCGTCTACGCGGCCAACTCCTTCCTGAACTCGCCGCTGTTCTCCAGCATCGGCAACGCGGCCAGCGCCATCGGCCTCAACCGTACCCACGAGCTGGTCGACCTGCTGGCCTTCCAGGTGCCTTCGGTGGCGGCGATCACCGTCGGCAAGATTCTCGGCGGGACCGACAACCATAATGTTCCGTTGCATTACAACAAGGAAAGCGGCGAAGGGCTTTACAGCTGATCGCAACCTGTTGAAAGAGCGATTCGATGCTCAGGCATCGAGTCGTTCCTGGTTAATGCATTGATGGAGTCGATGATATGAAACGCAGGAGTGTGCTCTTGTCGGGTGTCGCCCTGAGTGGAACCGCACTGGCCAATGACTCGATATTCTTTTCACCCTTGAAATACCTCGGGGCGGAACAACAGCGATCTATCGATGCCTCGCGAAGTTTGCTGGACAACCTGATTCCGCCGAGTTTGCCGCAATATGACAACCTGGCCGGAAAGTTGGCGCGGCGTGCGGTATTGACCAGCAAGAAACTGGTATATGTCTGGACCGAGAACTTCGTCAATGTCAAAGGCGTGCCGATGGCCCGCTCGGTGCCGCTGGGCGAGTTGCCGAATGTCGACTGGCTGTTGAAGACCGCCGGGGTGATCGTCGAGCTGATCGTCAATTTCGTCGCCTCGTTGCCGGCGTCGGCCGCCGCGCAGTGCGAGCGGATCGCCACCGGGCTCAGCGGTGACCTGGAGGCGGCGCGCCAGGTCCACGAGGCGTTGCTGGAGGAGGCGAAGAACGATCCGGCCGCGGCCGGCAGCCTGCTGCTGCGCTTCACGGAGTTGCAGACGCGGGTGATCGCCTTACTGACGCGGGTCGGCCTGCTGGTCGACGATATTCTCAAGAGCGCCAGCAACCTGGTTACCCAGGGGGGGCAGGGCGACGGCCTGAATCGCTTCCGCGCGGTGTTCGGCACCCTGCGCCTGCCGGAGGTCGCCGACAGCTTCCGTGACGACGAAGCGTTCGCCTACTGGCGGGTGGCCGGGCCTAATCCGCTGCTGATCCGTCGCGTCGATGCGCTGCCGGCCAACTTTCCGCTGGGCGAGGAGCAGTTCCGCCGGGTGATGGGCGCCGACGACAGCTTGCTGGAGGCCGCCGCCAGCCGCCGCCTGTATCTGCTGGACTACGCCGAGCTGGGCAAGCTGGCGCCGTCGGGAGCGGTGGACAAACTGCTCACCGGGACGGGCTTCGCCTATGCGCCGATCGCCCTGTTCGCCCTTGGCAAGGATCGGGCGAGGCTATTGCCGGTGGCCATCCAGTGTGGTCAGGACCCCGCTACCCATCCGATGTTCGTGCGTCCCGCCGAGTCGGAGAGTGATCTGTACTGGGGTTGGCAGATGGCCAAGACGGTGGTCCAGGTCGCCGAGGAGAACTACCACGAGATGTTCGTCCACCTGGCCCAGACCCACCTGGTGAGCGAGGCGTTCTGCCTGGCCACCCAGCGCACCCTGGCGCCCAGCCATCCGCTGCACGTCCTGCTCGCCCCGCACTTCGAGGGCACCCTGTTCATCAACGAGGGGGCGGCGCGGATCCTGTTGCCCAGCGCGGGCTTCATCGACGTGATGTTCGCCGCGCCGATCCAGGACACCCAGGCCACCGCCGGCGGCAATCGGCTGGGTTTCGACTTCTACCGCGGCATGTTGCCGGAGAGCCTGAAGGCGCGGAACGTCGACGACCCGCTGGCGCTACCGGACTACCCCTATCGCGACGACGGCCTGCTGGTATGGAATGCCATCCGCCAGTGGGCGGCCGACTACGTGGCGGTGTACTACGCCAGCGACGGCGACGTCACCGCTGACGTCGAACTGGCGGCCTGGGTCGGCGAAGTGATCGGCAGCGGCAAGGTGGCCGGGTTCCGCCCGATCACCGGTCGCAGCCAACTGGTCGAGGTGCTGACCATGGTGATCTTCACTGCCTCCGCGCAGCATGCGGCGGTCAATTTTCCCCAGCCTTCGATGATGACCTACGCACCAGCCATCTGTGCCATGAGCGCGGCGCCGGCACCGGACTCGCCAAGCGGCAAGAGCGAGGCCGATTGGTTGAAGATGATGCCGCCGACCCTGGTGGCGCTGGAGAAGGTGAACATCTATCACCTGCTCGGTTCGGTCTACCACGGTCGCCTGGGCGACTACCGGCAGACCGGGTTCCCCTACGCGCCGGTGTTTTCGGACAGGCGGGTGACCGCCAGCGGCGGCCCGCTGGAGCGCTTCCAGGCACGCCTGAAGGAGGTCGAGGCGACCATTCGCACGCGCAACCAGGCGCGCCGCAGGCCCTACGAGTACCTGTTGCCGAGCCGGATCCCGGCGAGCACCAATATCTGAGCCGGAGAAAGAGGACGGGGCGCCCCCGGGCGCCCCGTTGCTCTTAGCGGCCTTCGCTTTCGGCGGCGTCCGCCGGCGCGGCATGCCGCTGCTTCAACTGGCGGCGCGCCAGGAGGCTGCCGAGGAGGATCACGAACAGCGCGCCGAAGGCCGCCGCGCCGTAGTGCAGGTAGGAATCCCATTGCGCGTAGGGCGCCAGCCAGGGCTTCAGGGCGCTGTCGGTGAGCAGCATGCCGCCGGCGATCCAGCCGAGCAGGCCGCCGCCGAAGAGGATGATCAGCGGGAAGCGGTCGATCAGGCGCAGGATCAGCTGGCTGCCCCAGACGATGATCGGGATGCTGATCAGCACGCCCAGGGAGACCAGGAAGAAATCCCCGGCCGAGGCGGCGGACAGGGCGATGACGTTGTCCAGGCTCATCACCGCGTCGGCGATGATGATGGTCTTGATCGCGCCGAGCAGGTGGGTGCTGCCCTTGATGTCGTCGCCGTTCTCCTCCTCCGGCAGCAGCAGCTTGATGCCGATCCACAGCAGCAGGAGCGCGCCGATTACCTTGAGGTAGGGCAGGTCGAGCAGGTGCAGGGCGAAGAACAGCAGCAGGATGCGGATCAGGATGGCACCGGCGACGCCGCCGAAGATCGCCTGCTTGCGCCGGTGCGCCGGCAGGTGCCGGCAGGCGAGGGCGATGACTACGGCATTGTCGCCGCCCAGGAGGATATCGATGGCGACGATCTGCAGCAGGGCTGTCCAGAACGTCGGGTCGCTCAACCAGTGGATCAAGGTTGTACTCCGAAACGTGTAGTGAGGGTGGAAAGCCCGGGGCGGTGGCGGGTGGCGGCCGCCCGGCTTTCCTGCGGTGGTCTGGGACCGTCGGGGCCGGCTCCGGCTTGTGGACGGAGGCGGGGAACACTGCTTGGACCGGCGAACGCCCGGCCAGTGCCCGGAAAACGGACGCGCGGGTGGCGCAGCGCGTTCGGGCACGGATGTGACGCGGCGGATCGGCCGCGAGACACCCGGCATGCGTATTCCGCCGCCAGTCTGCCCGAGCAAGGTTTCACCCGCCTTTCAGGGCGGAGATGGCGCCGCACCCGGCGGGACGGTAGGCTAGTGGCCCGTGTGGCTGACTCGACCAGTCGAACGCCGATCACCGAGTCAACCGTACAGGCCGCCAGGCCTTCGGCGCCGGGGGAAGCCCGCCGGTGCCATGGATGACCGTTCACCGTACAAGGAAACCCCATGCGCAGTCTTCTTCTCTCCTCGCTGGCCCTGCTACCCGCCCTGGCCCTGGCGCAACCCGACGCCTCGAGCTTCCCTTCCTGCCTCGCCGGCCTGCAGAAGAAGGCCCAGGCGCAGGGCATTTCCGCCGACAGTTATGAGCGCTTCACCAGCGGCCTGCAGGCCGACCTCAGCGTGCTCGACCTGCTCGACGCGCAGCCGGAGTTCACCACCCCGCTGTGGGACTACCTGGCCGGTCTGGTGGACGAGCAGCGGGTCAGCGATGGCAAGGCGATGCTCGCCCAGCACGACAAGCTGCTCGACCAGGTGGCCGCGCGCTACGGCGTGGACAAGTACACGGTGGTGGCGGTGTGGGGCGTGGAAAGCGACTACGGGCGGATCTTCGGCAAGCGTCCGCTGCTGACCTCGCTGTCGACCCTGTCCTGCTACGGGCGCCGCCAGTCGTTCTTCCAGGGCGAGTTCCTCGCCACCCTGAAGCTGTTGCAGGCCGGCGACATCCGCGACGCCGGCATCACCGGCTCCTGGGCCGGGGCCTTCGGCCATACCCAGTTCATGCCATCGACCTACGCGCGGATCGCCGTGGACTTCGACGGCGACGGTCGCCGCGACCTGGTGGGCAGCGTGCCGGATGCCCTCGGTTCCACCGCCAACTACCTGAAGAAGGCTGGCTGGCGCACGGGACAGCCGTGGGGCTATGAAGTGAAGGTGCCGGCCGACTTCCCCGCCAGCCTGGCCGGGCGCGGCAAGCGCCAGCCGCTGTCGGCCTGGGTCGCCCGTGGGGTGAGGCGGGTCGACGGCCAGCCGCTGCCGGGCGGCGACGAGAAGGCCGCGATCCTCCTGCCGACCGGGGCCCAGGGCCCGGCCTTCCTGGTCTATCGCAACTACGATGCGATCTATTCCTACAACGCCGCGGAAAGCTACGCGCTGGCCATCGCCCTGCTTTCCGACCGCCTGCGCGGCGGCAGCGGCCTGGTGGCGTCCTGGCCGACCGACGACCCGGGCATCAGCCGGCTCGAGCGCAAGCAATTGCAGAAGGCGTTGCTGGCGCGCGGCTACGACATCGGCGAGGCCGACGGGCTGATCGGCACCAGCACGCGCAAGGCGATCCAGGCCGAGCAGAAGCGCCTCGGCCTGACCCCGGCCGACGGTCGCGCCGGGCGCAAGATCCTCGAGGCGCTGAAGGGCGCCCAGCCCTGATTGCGCCGCGCCGCCCGGTCCGCGGGCGGCGCTACCAGCCCTTCACCCCGGTCATGTCCGGCAGGTGGTGGGCGATCCCCTTGTGGCAGTCGATGCAGGTGGCTTCGCCGCTGGCCAGGGCGGTGGAGTGCATCTGCCGCGCGCGCACGCTCTGCCGGGTGAAGTCCATGAACTCGAAGTTGTGGCAGTTGCGGCATTCCAGCGAATCGTTGGCCTTGAGTCGTGCCCATTCGTGCTCGGCCAGCTCGCGGCGGTGATCGAGGAATTTCTCGCGGGTGTTGATGGTGCCGAAGATCTTGCCCCAGACCTCCTTGGAGGCCTGCATCTTGCGCGCGATCTTGTCGGTCCACTTGTGTGGCACGTGGCAGTCGGGACAGGTGGCGCGGACTCCGGAACGGTTGCTGTAGTGGATGGTGTCCTTGAGTTCGACGAACACGTTGTCGCGCATCTCGTGGCAGGAAATGCAGAAGGTCTCGGTGTTGGTCGCCTCCAGGGCGGTGTTGAAGCCGCCCCAGAAGACGATCCCGGCGATGAAGCCGCCGAGGGTGAGGAAGCCCAGGCTGAAATGCACGCTGGGACGACGCAGGACCCGCCAGTAACCGGCCAGCCAGGCGATGAGTGCTTTCATGCGGCCTCCCTCAGGGTTTGCGCGCCGCATTGGCGGCTTCTTTCTCGAGGATCTGGTCGATGTTCTCGAAGCGGTTGTCGACCAGCGGCTTTACGTCCTGTTGCGGCACATGGCACTGCACGCAGAAGTAGCGGCGCGGCGAGACGGCGGCCAGCGGCTGGCCGTCGCGGTCCATGTAGTGGGTGATGCTGATCATCACCGCCTGGGTTCGCGCGCTGTTGGCGCGGCTGTGGCAGGACAGGCACTTGTTGCTGTCCTTGTCGATGCGATAGCCGACGATGCTGTGGGGAATGGTCGGCGGCTGCTCGGGGTAGTTGCGCTCGCGTTTCAGGTCCTTGTTTTCCTCGGCCGCCAGCGGCGGCGCGGGGCGGCTTTCGGCCAGCGTGCCGCCGGGGCGGCGGCCGTCGGGGGCGGGCGCGTCCAGCGGGTAGCCGAGGTCGGCGGCGAAGGCCGCGGGGGCACCGAGCAGGACGAGGAGCAGGGCAGTCAGCAGAGGTTTCATGGCGCGCTCCTCAGGCCAGGTTGAGCAGTTCGATGCGAACGGCGCACTTCTTGTAGTCGGTCTGCTTGGAAATCGGGTCGGTGGCGTCCAGGGTGACCTTGTTGATCAGCTTGTTGGCGTCGAAGAACGGCACGAACACCAGCCCCTGGGGCGGCTTGTTGCGCCCGCGGGTCTCGACCCGCGCGCGGATCTCGCCGCGCCGGCTCACCACCTTGACCTCGCTGCCGCGGCGCAGCTTGAGCTGGCGCGCATCCTCCGGGTGCATGTAGACCAGCGCGTCGGGCACCGCCTTGTACAGCTCCGGGACCCGCGCGGTCATGCTCCCGGTGTGCCAGTGTTCGAGCACCCGGCCGGTGGCGAGCCAGAACGGGTAGTCCTGGTCCGGCGCCTCGGCCGGCGGCTCGTAGGGCAGGGCGAAGACGATCGCCTTCTTGTCCGGATAGCCATAGAACTGCACGCCGCTGCCCTTGCTCACGTAGGGGTCGTAGCCCTCGCGGTAGCGCCAGCGGGTCTCCTTGCCGTCCACCACCGGCCAGCGCAGGCCGCGCGCCTCGTGGTAGGCGTCGAAGGGGGCGAGGTCGTGGCCGTGGCCGCGACCGAAGGCGGCGTATTCCTCGAACAGACCCTTCTGGATATAGAAGCCGAATGCGTCGACCTCGTCGTTGGCGTAGCCCTTGGCCAGGTCGCTGGCCGGGAAGCGGTCGACCTGGCCGTTGCGGAACAGCACGTCGTAGAGGGTCTTGCCCTTCAGCTCGGGGGCCTTCGCCAGCAGTTCCGCGGGCCAGACCTCGTCGGTGGTGAAGCGCTTGGAGAATTCCACCAGCTGCCAGAGGTCGGACTTCGCCTCGCCCGGTGCCTTCACCAACTGGTGCCAGAACTGCGTGCGGCGCTCGGCATTGCCGAAGGCGCCTTCCTTCTCCACCCACATGGCGCTGGGCAGGATCAGGTCGGCGGCCTGGGCCGAGACGGTGGGGTAGACGTCGGAGACGATCACGAAGTTGTCCGGGTTGCGCCAGCCGGGCAGCACTTCCTGCATCACGTTGGGACCGGCCTGCATGTTGTTGCTGACCTGGGTCCAGTAGACGTTGAGCACGCCGTCCTTGAGCATCCGGCTCTGCTGCACGGCGTGGAAGCCGACCTTCTCCTGGATGGTGCCGGCCGGCACCTTCCAGATCTTCTCCGCGGTTTCCCGGTGCTTCGGGTTGGTCACCACCAGGTCGGCGGGGAGCCGGTGGGAGAAGGTGCCGACCTCGCGCGCGGTGCCGCAGGCCGAGGGCTGGCCGGTGAGCGAGAAGGGGCTGTTGCCCGGTTCGCTGATCTTCCCGGTGAGCAGGTGGATGTTGTAGATCAGGTTGTTCGCCCAGACCCCGCGGGTGTGCTGGTTGAAGCCCATGGTCCAGAACGACACCACCTTGCGCTTGGGGTCGGCGTAGAGTTCGGCGAGGGCCTTCAGCCGCTCGGCCGGCACGCCGCTTTCGCGCGCGGTGCGCTCCAGGGTATAGGGCTTGACGAACTCGGCGAAGGCCTTGAAGTCGATATCGCTCCAGGTGTTGGCCTTGTCGGCGTTCTTCGCCTTCTTCTCCAGCGGGTCGTCCGGGCGCAGGCCGTAGCCGATGTCCTCGGCGCCATGGGCGAAGCGCACGTGGCGCTCGACGAAGTCGCGGTTCACCGCGCCGCTCTCGATGATGTGGTTGGCGATATAGTTGAGGATGATCAGGTCGGTCTGCGGCTTGAACACCATGGGCAGGTCGGCCAGCTCGAAGCTGCGGTGCTCGAAGGTGGACAGCACCGCGACCTTGACCTGCGGCGCGCTGAGCCGGCGGTCGGTGACCCGCGACCAGAGCACCGGGTGCATCTCGGCCATGTTCGAGCCCCAGAGGACGAAGCTGTCGGTGGCCTCGATGTCGTCGTAGCAGCCCATCGGCTCGTCCATGCCGAAGCTGCGCATGAAGCCCATCACCGCCGAGGCCATGCAGTGGCGGGCGTTGGGGTCGATGTTGTTGCTGCGCAGGCCGGCCTTGAACAGCTTGTTCGCCGCATAGCCTTCCCAGACCGTCCACTGGCCGGAGCCGAACATGCCGACCGACTCCGGTCCCTTGGCCTTGAGCGCGGCCTTGAACTTCTCGGCCATGATGTCGAAGGCCTGTTCCCAACTGATCGGCTGGAACTCGCCCTGCTTGTCGAACTTGCCGTCCTTCATGCGCAGCAGCGGGCGGGTCAGGCGGTCGCTGCCGTACATGATCTTCGACAGGAAGTAGCCCTTCACGCAGTTGATCCCGCGGTTGACCTCGGCCTTGATGTCGCCATGGGTGGCCACCACCTGGCCGTCGCGGGTGGCGACCATCACGCTGCAACCGGTGCCGCAGAAGCGGCAGGGGGCCTTGTTCCAGACCAGGCTGGTGACGTCCGCCTCGGTCACCAGGTTGCTGGCGCGGACCAGGATCGGCAGGCCGGCCGCCGCCGCGGCGATGGCGGCGGCGTTGGCCTTGGCGAATTCACGACGGGTGAGGTTCATCGATTGTCTCCTCGGGCGAGCACGGTATCGCGCGGTCGGTCATGGCCGCCGCGTCGTTGCTATCGTCGTCGTGCAGGATCTCGTGGTAGACCAGCACGGCGTTGAGCACTCCTGGCAGGTTCTGCAACTGGCCCAGGGTGTCGAGAATCTGTTCTTCGCGTTCGGCTTCCAGCACCAGGATCAGCTTGCCCTGCGGGCTTTCCTGGTAGATCTCCAGGCCGTCGAGCAGCGCCAGGTTGGCCTTCACCGCCGGCAGTCGCTCGGGTCGGCAATGCAGGATGAGGCTGGCGATCTGCAGGGCTTCAGGCATGTCGTGGAGACTCCTTGGTGGATAGCGCGCGCAGTTGGATGGCCTGGCTCGGACAGGGCGCCAGGCAGGCGCCGCAGCCGTTGCAGCGCTGGCTGTCCAGCTCGGCCAGGGCGACGCCGCCGGGGGCCGGGCGGAAGCGGATCGCGGCGGGTTCGCAGGCGTCCTGGCAACTGCGGCAGTGGATCCCGGCCAGGGCCAGGCAGGCTTCGCCGATCGTGGCGATCCAGGGGAAGGCCGGGCGCGCGCCATCGAACAGGCCGGCCTCGCAGCGGCTGGCGCATTCCCCGCACAGCGTGCAGCCGGCGCTGGAGAGGTCGAGTTCGACGAGCCGACCGGCGCCGAGCTTCAGCACGCCTTCCGGGCAGGCCTCGACGCAGGCGGCGCAGCCTGTGCAGCCTGCGGCGAAGTCGGCGGCGGTCCACGGCGGGCGACGCGTCGGCGGGTGCCCGCCGAGGCGGCGGAACAGCTCTCGGCGACTGCTCATACCCGACCTCAGGCCGGCGGCCCGGGCGGGCCGGCCAGTAGCTGGTACATCCAGACGCAGAAACCGAAGCCGCCGACCAGTGCGACGGACAGCAGCGGGAACAGGCAGATCACGAGAAACAGGAAGAGCCTGGCTTCCATGCCCTTGACGCGTCCCTGGTCGGGTTGTTCGTTCATTGGCCCAGCCTCTATGCAGGCGACTGTAGAAAGCCTAGACCCTACTTGCAGTACGGGCAAAAACCTCGCCGAGCCGGCGCGCGGCAGCCTGGAAACAGAGCGTTCGCCGGCAAACGCGAGTCGTTCAGCCCGGGTTCAGCAAGCGTTCAGGGGCGGTTCAGTACCCTGTCCGTACTCTGCAAGCCGTGAACGACACGACTCTCGCAGAACGGAGAAACACCATGAAAGCACTCAAGACTCTCTTCATCGCCACCGCCCTGCTGGGTTCCGCCGCCGGCGTCCAGGCCGCCGACAACTTCGTCGGCCTGACCTGGGGCGAGACCAGCAACAACATCCAGAAATCCAAGTCGCTGAACCGCAACCTGAACAGCCCGAACCTCGACAAGGTGATCGACAACACCGGCACCTGGGGCATCCGCGCCGGCCAGCAGTTCGAGCAGGGCCGCTACTACGCGACCTACGAGAACATCTCCGACACCAGCAGCGGCAACAAGCTGCGCCAGCAGAACCTGCTCGGCAGCTACGACGCCTTCCTGCCGATCGGCGACAACAACACCAAGCTGTTCGGCGGTGCCACCCTCGGCCTGGTCAAGCTGGAACAGGACGGCAAGGGCTTCAAGCGCGACAGCGATGTCGGCTACGCTGCCGGGCTGCAGGCCGGTATCCTGCAGGAGCTGAGCAAGAATGCCTCGATCGAAGGCGGCTATCGTTACCTGCGCACCAACGCCAGCACCGAGATGACCCCGCATGGCGGCAACAAGCTGGGCTCCCTGGACCTGCACAGCAGCTCGCAATTCTACCTGGGCGCCAACTACAAGTTCTAAATGACCGCGCAGCGCCCGCGAGGGCATGCTTCGATGGCCGGGCCGGAAGGTCCGGCCGCATCTCATCCGGAGGAACCTCATGAAACTGCTGGTAGTGGAAGACGAGGCGCTGTTGCGCCACCACCTCTATACCCGCCTGGGTGAACAGGGGCACGTGGTGGACGCGGTACCGGATGCCGAGGAAGCCCTCTACCGGGTCAGCGAATACCACCACGACCTGGCGGTGATCGACCTCGGCCTGCCGGGCATGAGCGGCCTGGACCTGATCCGCGAGCTGCGTTCGCAGGGCAAGTCCTTCCCGATCCTGATCCTCACCGCCCGCGGCAACTGGCAGGACAAGGTCGAAGGCCTGGCCGCCGGGGCCGACGACTACGTGGTCAAGCCGTTCCAGTTCGAGGAACTGGAAGCGCGCCTGAACGCGTTGCTGCGACGCTCCTCGGGGTTCGTCCAGTCGACCATCGAGGCCGGCCCCCTGGTCCTCGACCTGAACCGCAAGCAGGCGCTGGTCGAGGAGCAACCGGTGGCGCTGACCGCCTACGAATACCGCATCCTCGAATACCTCATGCGGCATCACCAGCAGGTGGTGGCCAAGGAACGCCTGATGGAACAGCTCTACCCCGACGACGAGGAGCGCGACGCCAACGTCATCGAGGTGCTGGTCGGCCGCCTGCGGCGCAAGCTGGAGGCCTGCGGCGGCTTCAAGCCGATCGATACGGTGCGCGGCCAGGGCTACCTGTTCACCGAGCGCTGCCGGTGATCCGTTCCCTGCGCATCCGTCTGATGCTCGGCGCCGCCGCCCTGGCGGTGCTGTTCATGCTGGCGCTGCTGCCGGCCCTGCAGCGGGCCTTCGGCATCGCCCTGGAGAACACCATCGAGCAGCGCCTGGCCGCCGACGTGGCGACCCTGGTCTCGGCGGCGCGGGTGGAGAAGGGCCGCCTGGTGATGCCCGAGCACCTGCCGGTGGAGGAGTTCAACCTGCCGGAGGCCAAGGTCCTCGGCTATATCTACGACCAGAATGGCGATCTGCTCTGGCGCTCCACCTCGGCGGCCGACGAGTCGATCAACTACACGCCGCGCTACGACGGCCGCGGCAACGAATTCCACACCACCCGCGATGCGAAGGGCGAGGAGTTCTTCGTGTTCGACGTCGAGATCGACCTGCTGCGCGGCAAGCAGGCGGCCTACAGCATCGTCACCATGCAATCGGTCAGCGAGTTCGAGAGCCTGCTCAAGGGGTTCCGCGAGCAGCTCTACCTGTGGCTCGGCGGCGCCCTGCTGGTCTTGCTCGGGCTGCTCTGGCTGGGTCTGACCTGGGGCTTCCGGGCGATGCGCGGGTTGAGTTCCGAGCTGGACCAGATCGAATCCGGCGAGCGCGAGAGCCTGAGCGAGGAGCATCCGCGCGAGCTGCTGCGCCTGACCCACTCGCTGAACCGCCTGTTGCGCAGCGAGCACAAGCAGCGCGAGCGCTACCGCCACTCCCTCGGCGACCTGGCGCACAGCCTGAAGACGCCGCTGGCGGTCTTGCAGGGGGTCGGCGACCAGCTCGCCGAGGAGCCCGGCAACCGCGAGCAGGTGCGGGTGCTACAGGGCCAGATCGAGCGCATGAGCCAGCAGATAGGCTATCAGTTGCAGCGCGCCAGCCTGCGCAAGAGCGGCCTGGTACGCCATCGCGAGCAACTGGCGCCGCTGGTGGAGACCCTGTGCGACGCGCTGGACAAGGTCTATCGCGACAAGCGGGTAAGCCTGCAGCGGGACTTCTCGCCGTCCTTCAGCGTGCCGGTGGAGCGCGGCGCGCTGCTGGAACTGCTCGGCAACCTGCTGGAGAACGCCTATCGCCTGTGCCTGGGCCGGGTCCGCGTGGGTGCCCGGCTGGGGCCGGGTTACTCGGAGCTGTGGGTCGAGGACGATGGTCCCGGAGTGCCTGCCGAACAGCGCGCACGAATCATCCGCCGCGGCGAGCGCGCCGATACCCAGCACCCGGGGCAGGGCATCGGCCTGGCCGTGGCGCTGGACATCATCGAGAGCTACGACGGCGAACTGAGCCTGGACGATTCCGAGCTGGGCGGCGCCTGCTTCCGCATACGTTTCGCTACAGTCTGAGACTTGGCGGCCGTTACCTACGTCTGAGGTGTTTCCGCGCTACGCTGAAGTCTGTTCGGCTGGCGCAGTTCCTTTGACGCAGGTACCGGGGATTCGAGCGGATGTTCAGTGGCAAAACCGACGACAGGGGCTTGTGGGCGGGCATCCAGGCCGGTGTGCTGTTCTTTCTCGCCGCCCTGGCCTGCATCTACCTGTCGCGTCAGCCTGCCACCATCGCGGCGATCTGGCTGCCCAACGCGATCCTCACCGCCGCCCTGCTGCGCGCGCCGCTGCGCCAGTGGCCGGCGATCCTGCTCTGCTCCGCCGTGGCCAACCTGGCGGCCAACCGCCTGTATGGCGACAGCCTGTGGATGAGCGCGGCGTTCCTGCCGGCCAACCTGAGCGAAGCGATCTTCGCCGCGATGCTGTTACGCATCAACCGGGTGCGCGAGGACTTCGAATTCAACCTGCATTCGGCGGTTCGCGTGCTCTGGGCCGGCGCGCTGATCCCGCCCTTGCTCGGCGCCTCGGTGGGCGCGGTGCTGGTCAGCGTCTTCGGCATGGGGCGTTTCCCGGAAATGTGGGCGCGCTGGTACGTGGGCGATGCGATGGGCATGCTCGCGCTGCTGCCGTTGTGCATGGCCAGCAACCTGGCGGCCTGGCGTCACGCTCTGTCGGGGCGGGCGGGAGTGGACAACGCGATGCTCCTGCTGGTGACCCTGGTGATCAGCTTCGTGGCCCTGACGCGCCTGCCCTACGCCTTCATCTACGTGCTCCTGCCGCTGCTGGTGGCCGCCGCCAGCACCAGCGTGTTCGGTACCGCGCTGATCGGTTGCCTGAACACCTGTTTCATCGCCGTGCTGATCGCCCTCGGCGTGTTCCTCCCCGAGTCGTCCCAGCAGCGTTTCGGCGAGCCGCTGCTGTACCTGCCGATGGCCTTGACCCTCATTCCCGCCTTCCTGGTCTCGGTGATCATGGAGCGCAGCCGCCGCGAGCAGCATCAGGTGGCCATCGGCGAGGCGCAGTTCCGCGGCGCCATGGAATTCTCGGCGATCGGCATGGCCCTGGTGTCGCTGGAGGGGCGGCTGTTCAAGGTCAACGAGGCGCTGTGCCGGATGCTCGGCTATTCCGCCGAACGCCTGGGCGAGCTGTCGTTCCAGGAGATCACCTATGTGGACGACCTGGAACTGGACCTCGACCTGGTGCGCGACCTGCTCGCCGGGCGTATCAACTCCTACCAGATGGAGAAGCGCTACCTGCGCCAGGACGGCGAAACCTTCTGGGCGCGCATCAGCGTGTCGCTGGTGCGCGACGAGGAGGGAGTCGCCCAGTACTTCGTCACCCAGGTGGAGGATATCGACAGTCGCAAGCGTGCCGAGCTGGAGCGCGAGCGCCTCGCCGAACGGATCAAGCTGGCCACCGACGCCGGGCAGATCGGCATCTGGGAGTGGGACCTGGCGCGCAACCGCCTGCACTGGGATTTCCGCATGTTCGACCTGTACGGCATCCGCAGCGGTCCGGGGGAGACCACGGTGGAGCAGTGGAAGGCGAGCCTGCATGCCGAGGATCACGACCGCGTGCTGCGCGAGCTGGAGCGCGCCGTCAGCGGGTTGCAGAAATTCGACTGCGAGTTCCGTATCGTCCGCCCCAACCGCGAGGTTCGCCACCTGCGGGCGATCGCCACGCTGACGCGCGACGAGGACAATCGGCCGGTGCGGATGATCGGCATCAACAGCGACATCACCGAGATCCGCACCCTGGCGGAAACCCTGCACGAGGAAAAGGAACGCCTGCAGGTGACCCTGTATTCCATCGGCGATGCCGTGTTGACCACCGACGCCGGCGGCCGCGTGACCTTCATGAACCCGGTGGCCGAGGCGATGACCGGCTGGACCTTGCAGGACGCCATCGGCGCGCCCCACGAACTGGTCTTCAACGTGCTCGACAGCGACACCGGCGAGGCCTTGGAAAGCCCGGTGCGACGCTGCCTGCAGAACACCCGGGTGTTCTACCTGGAGGACGGCGCCACGCTGATCAGCCGCAAGGGCGAGCAGCACGATATCCAGAATTGCGCGGCGCCGGTGCGCACCCGCGATGGCGAGATCATCGGCACCGTGCTGGTGTTCCAGAACGTCACCAAGGCCCGGGCGATGCAGCGCGAGCTGAGCTATCACGCCTCCCACGATGCCCTCACCGGGCTGTTCAACCGCACCAAGTTCGAGGAGGAGCTGCAACGCGCCCTGGCCAACGCCCAGGAGCGGGCGACCCAGCATGCGCTGTGCTTCATCGACCTCGACCGCTTCAAGGTGGTCAACGATTCCGCCGGGCACGCGGCGGGCGACATGCTGCTGCGCGAGCTGAGCCGGATTCTCGCCGACCGCACCCGCGCCTCCGACACCCTGGCGCGGCTGGGCGGCGATGAGTTCGGCCTGCTGCTGTTCGATTGCGACCTGGCGGAGGCGGAGCAGGTGGCGAGCAAGCTCATCGAGCAGATCTGCTCGGTGCGCTTCCCCTGGGAAGGGCGGCTCTACGACGTGGGCGCGAGCATCGGTATCACCGCCCTTACCGCCACCTCGCGCAGCACCAGCGAACTGATGAGCCAGGCCGACGTGGCCTGCTACGCGGCCAAGCATGCCGGGCGCAACCGGGTTTCGGTGTACCAGTTCGGCCATGAGGAAGTGGAGCGCCAGCACCGCGACATACTCCTCGCCAGCGGGCTGCGCGAGGCCCTGGAGAACGACCGCTTCCAGTTGCAGGCGCAGGAGATCGTCCCGGTCGGCCCCCGCCGCGACGGCGACCGGCACTACGAGCTGCTGCTGCGACTGTACGATCCGGATGGCCAGATGACTCCGCCGGGCGCCTTCATCCCGGCCGCCGAGCGCTTCAACCTGATGGCCAGCATCGACCGCTGGGTGATCAACGAGGCGCTGATCAACTTCGGCGCGCGGATCGCCGCGGTGGAGGGCCTGAGCATCGGCATCAACCTGTCCGGCAACTCGCTCAACGACCCGCTGTTCCTGCCTTACCTGCTGGATCGCATCGAACACTCGCCGCTGAGGCCGGAGCGCCTGTACTTCGAGCTGACCGAGACGGCGTTGATGAACCAGTTGTCGGTGGCTTCGCGGATCGTCGCCAAGCTGCGCGACCTCGGCTGCAAGGTGGCGCTGGACGACTTCGGCTCCGGCCTGAGTTCCTTCAATTACCTGAAGAATTTTGTCGTCGACGTGATCAAGATCGACGGCAGCTTCGTCCGCAACCTGGACAAGAGCCCGGTGGACCAGGCCATCGTCGACTCCATCAACCAGATCGCCCACCGCCTGGGCGCGGTGACCGTGGCCGAGTTCGTCGAGAGCCGGGAAATCCTAGATCACCTGGCGCGCCTCGGGGTGGATTTCGCCCAGGGCTACGCGGTCGGGCGGCCGCAGCCGTTCGCCACGGTGCTCGACCAACTGCGCAGCGGGCTTCGTCGCCAGGAGCTGGGCTGAGCTTCAGGCTTCCGCCTGGTGCCGGTACGCGCCGGGGGTGAGGCCGGTCCACTTCTTGAACGCGCGATGGAAGGCCGAGGGCTCGGAAAAGCCGAGCTGCTCGGCGATGTCCTGGATCGACAGCTCGTCCCGACCCAGGTGGTAGATCGCCAGGTCGCGGCGCAGGTGGTCCTTGAGTTGCTGGAAGCTGCCGCCTTCCTCGCGCAGGTGGCGTCGCAGGGTCTGCGAACTCATGTGCAGCTGGCGGGCGACCTGGTCGAGGTCCGGCCAGCGCCGGCAGTCGCGGCCGAGCAGGCGGCGGATCTGGCTGGTCAGGCTGTCGCCGCCGTCCGGGCGCGCCAGCAGGTCGGCGGGAGAGTGCTGGAGGAACTGCTTGAGGGTGCGTTCGTCCTGCAGCAGCGGCATCCCCAGGTAGCGGGCGGCGAACAGCAGGCTGGTGCAGCCGGCGGAAAACCGCCGGGGGCAGGGAAACAGCAGGTCGTACTCGGCCTGGTGGTCCGGCGCCGGGTAGCTGAAGGTGGCTTCCTCCAGGCGGATGCGCTGGCCGATCAGCCAACTGGCGAGGCGGTGCCAGATCACCAGCAGGCTTTCGGCGAGAAAGTGATCCGGGTCCGACAGGTGGCGTTCCTCGAGGCTCAGGCGCACCAGGTCGCCGTCGCGCCGCAGGTGGATCAGCGGCGCCTGGGGGAACAGGCCGTAGAACAGTTCGCCGCGCTGCAGGGCCTTTTCCAGGGTCCGGCAATGAATCAGGGTGTGGCACATCATGGCGAAGGTGCCGCGCTTGCTGCGGACTTCGCCGAAGCCCATGTATTCGTCGTCCAGCACTTCCCAGAGCAACTGCATCAGGCGGGTGAACTGCTCCGGCGCGATGCGTGCCCGCGGTTCGTCCAGCAGGGCCGGCTGGATGCCGGCGCGACGCAGCAGGGCGGGGCCGTCCAGGCCTTGGCGCGTGGCCCCGCGCAACGCGGCGCGGACGAAATGGCTGGCGATGGTGCGCTCACGCATGGCGGCGTCCTTGTTGTTGGAACGGCGATGGTAGGGCGCCACCCGGAAGACGACAAGGGTGGTGGCGGACTCCCGCCATGCTCGCGCGGCACAGCCGGCCCGCCGGGCGGTAATCCGCCACGCTTAGCCCGCTATGCAATTTTCATTTTTTATTTAACTTGTTGATATATAAGGATTTTATTTGGAGAAAGAGCATCCTGGCACAGCCTCTGCAATGCCTGGGCAAGGTTCCGCCGCGGCGGTTCACGACAAAAAATCTCCCCAGCAAGGGGGGTAACGCTACCGGTGAGCGCGTTCCAGGGAACTGGCGAAGCGCCCCCGTGAGGACTCTGCCCATGACCAAACAACCCTTCTACAAGAGCCTGTACGTGCAGGTTCTGGTCGCCATCGCCATCGGTATCGCGCTCGGCCACTGGTACCCGGAAACGGCGGTGGCGATGAAGCCGTTCGGCGACGGCTTCGTCAAGCTGATCAAGATGGCCATCGCGCCGATCATCTTCTGCACCGTGGTCACCGGCATCGCCGGCATGCAGAGCATGAAGTCGGTCGGCAAGACCGGCGGCATGGCGCTGCTGTACTTCGAGGTCGTCTCCACCGTGGCCCTGATCATCGGCCTGGTAGTGGTCAATGTGGTCCAGCCGGGCGCCGGCATGCACGTCGACCCGAACACCCTCGACACCAGCAAGATCGCTGCCTACGCCGCTGCCGGCGAGAAGCAGAGCACTGTCGACTTCCTGATGAACGTGATCCCCGGCACCGTGGTCGGCGCGTTCGCCAACGGCGACATCCTCCAGGTCCTGTTCTTCTCCGTGCTCTTCGGCTACGCCCTGCATCGCCTGGGCAGCTACGGCAAGCCGGTGTTCGAGTTCATCGAGCGCGTCTCCCACGTGATGTTCAACATCATCAACGTGATCATGAAGGTCGCCCCGATCGGCGCGTTCGGCGCCATGGCCTTCACCATCGGCGCCTACGGCGTGGGTTCGCTGGTGCAGCTCGGCCAACTGATGCTGTGCTTCTACATCACCTGCATCCTGTTCGTGCTCATCGTCCTCGGCGGCATCGCCCGCGCCCACGGCTTCAGCATCCTGCGCTTCATCAGGTACATCCGCGAGGAACTGCTGATCGTGCTGGGCACCTCGTCTTCCGAGTCGGCCCTGCCGCGGATGATCGACAAGATGGAGAAGCTCGGCTGCAACAAGTCGGTGGTCGGCCTGGTGATTCCCACCGGTTACTCCTTCAACCTCGACGGCACCTCGATCTACCTGACCATGGCCGCGGTGTTCATCGCCCAGGCCACCGATACACCGATGGACATCACCCACCAGATCACCCTGCTGCTGGTGCTGCTGATCGCTTCCAAGGGCGCCGCCGGCGTCACCGGCAGCGGCTTCATCGTGCTCGCCGCGACCCTTTCCGCCGTCGGCCACCTGCCGGTCGCCGGCCTGGCGCTGATCCTCGGCATCGACCGCTTCATGTCCGAAGCCCGCGCGCTGACCAACCTGGTCGGCAACGGCGTGGCCACGGTAGTGGTTTCCAAGTGGTGCAAGCAGCTCGACGAGGGCACTTTGCAGCGCGAACTGGCCGGCGAGGGCAACGCTTCGTCGCCTGCCAGCGATATTCCGGTGGGCGGCCGCGAAGCGGTCTAAGCTCAAACCTGTTCGGCAGGGGGAAGTGAAGAGCTCCCTGCCGCCCTTCGAACCCGCCCTCGTGGCGGGTTTTTTTATGCCTCGGCGGTGGCCTGCTCGCGCAGCCAGGCGAGGAACAGCGAGAGGGGCGCTCGTTGCGCCGCTCCTGGCAGGCTCACCGCGTAATAGGCGAAGCGGCTCGGCCAGGGCCGCTCGAGGGCGACCGCCAGGCGGCCGCTGGCGATCTCGGCGCGGGCATGGATCTCCCGTACCAGCGCGATACCCTGGCCGGCCTCGGCGGCGCGAACCAGCAGCAGGTCGTCGGCGAAAGCCGGACCTCTCTCGCTGCGCGGGTCGTCCTCCACCCCCATCGCCCGCAGCCACAGGCGCCAGTCATTGCGCTCCGACTCCTGCAACAGCGGGTAGGCCAGGCAATCGATCGCTTCGCGGATCTCAGGACCTTCCGCCAGCAGGCGCGGGCTGGCCACCGGGATCAGCGGCGGGGCCATCAGTGCCTGCACGTCGAGTCCGGGGTAGTCGCCGAGCCCGTGGCGGATGGCGACGTCGATTCGTTCCCGGCGCAGGTCGGCGAGCAGTGCCGTAGCCTCCACGCGGACTTCCACCTGCGGGTGCGACGCGCTGAATTGACCGAGGCGCGGCACCAGCCAGGTGGCGGCGAAGGAGGGCTCGGTGCTGACCGTGAGGGTCTGGCGGGCATTGATCGCCTCCAGCTGGGCAAGGCTCGCGGTGATCTGCTCGAAGGCCTGGCGGAGGCCGGGATAGACCTGCTCGCCCTCCGGCGTCAGGCGCATGCCATGGCTGAAGCGCTGGAACAGGACGACGCCGGTGCGCGCCTGCAGAGCCCTGAGCTGCTGGCTTACCGCGCCGGGAGTGACGCCCATGGCCGCGGCCGCGCGGGTGAGATTGCCATGGCGGGCGGTTTCGACGAAAGCGCGTAGCGCGAGAAGCGGGAGGACGGCACCCATGAATTCAGTTTTTCTATAAACAGGTTGTAGAAAGGATCGTTTTTCATCCGCCGGCCTGGGCTTCAGCATGTGTGGCGAAACGAGAGACTTTAGCCTAGCTGCTTTCTTCGGTGTGCGGGAAGCGGCCGAGGCGGTTTCCCCGGTCGGCGCCGCCCCCATCGCCCAGGCGCCGGATAGTCCAGCGCTGCAAGGATACTTGCCATGCCTTCCCTCCAGCTCTACAGCGACAGTTCACCCAACGGATTCAAGATCACCATCGCCCTCGAGGAACTGGGGCTGCCCTACGCACTGCACCACGTTCGCATCGACCATGGCGAGCAACGCCGCCCGGAATTCCTGCGCCTGAATCCACATGGCCGGATACCGGTGCTGGTAGACCGGGCCGCCGGCATCACCCTGTTCGAGTCGGCGGCGATCCTGCAGTACCTGGCGGAGACCAGCGGGCGGTTGCTTCCCGACGCCCCCCGGGAACGCTGGGAGGCCCTGACCTGGCTGACTTTCCATGCTTCCAGCATGGGGCCCATCCTCGGCCAGCGCGTGCATTTCGAGATATTCGCCGAAGAGCGGTACCCGCCGGCCATCGAACGCTATCGGCGGCTCTCCGAGGAGGTTTTCGCCACCCTCGACCAGCGCCTGGCCGGACGGCCCTGGCTGGCCGGTGAGCAATACTCCATCGCCGATATCGCCACCTTCGGCTGGACCCATACGGCGCGGATCGTCGACTTCGACTTCAGCCATTATCGCCACCTGGACGACTGGCACCGGCGCATGGCCCTGCGGCCTGCGGTGCAGCGCGGGATCCTCCTGCCGGAACCGGCGGTGGGTCCATGAGCGCCCTGCTGCAAGGCGCCTCGGCGCCGGCCTTCGTCGGGCACCCTGGCTATCGGCGCATGTTCGCCGCAGACGCGCTGACCCTGGGCCTGTTCCTGCCGTTGCGTTTCTACCAGGGCGACATGCGGGTGCTGCTGGGCCAGGCGCGGCTGGTCGAAGAAATCGATCGACTGGGATTTGCCGCCGTCTGGGTACGCGACGTACCGCTGTTCGACCCACGCTTCGGCGATGCCGGACAAGTGTTCGACCCGTTCACCTACCTTGGCTATCTGGCCGCGCGGACCCGCCGTATCGCCCTGGCCACCGGCAGCGCGGTGCTTGCCCTGCGCCAACCGGTCGACCTGGCCAAGGCCGCGGCGAGCGTCGACCGGTTGTCCGGCGGACGCCTGGTGCTGGGCCTCGCCTCCGGCGACCGGCCGGTGGAGTTCCCCGCCTACGGGTTGGAGCATGCGCAGCGCGGCGAGCGGTTCGCCCAGGGCCTGGACTACCTGCGCCAACTGCTGCACGGCTGCCGGCACGTCGCCTCGCCGCTCGGTACGCTGGACGACGCCGAACTGTTGCCGCGTCCGCCGGCCGGCGCCATCCCGCTGGTCGTCACCGGCTCCGCGCGGCAGCCGGCGGACTGGCTGGCACGCCAGGCGGATGGCTGGCTGACCTATCCGGAGTCGACTGTCGATGCGTCCGGACCACGTCGCCTGGCCCGGAAGATCCGCGCCTGGAGGATGTCCATCGCGGACGGCGGGTTCCGCCCGCACATGACCAACGAATGGCTGGACCTGGTGGACGACCCGGCGTATCCGCGTACGCCGTTGCACGGCGGCTACGTCCTGCGCACCGGGCGCAACGGCCTGATCGAGCTGCTCGGCGAATGGCGCGCGGCGGGCGTCAACCATGCCGCCCTGGGCATCCAGTTCGCCGCCAGGCCGGCAGCGGAAGTCATCCAGGAACTGGCCGAGGAGGTGCTGCCGTTGTTCCCGTCCCACCCGGGCGTGCAGCCGGCGAGCATGGACTGGTAGCTGACCGATTCGGTCAACCGAGCCTGAGCGCTCGCGTCATTGAGGGCGCCGGCTGGCGCCGCCTACCCTGCGGAACCACTGACCGCAGGGAGTCCCCGTACATGCAACGGCAGATCTTCGAGACCGAACACAACCTGTTCCGCGATGCCTTCCGCGCCTTTCTCGACAAAGAGGTGGTGCCGCACCAGGACGTCTGGGAAGAGGCCGGGGTGGTCGACCGCGCTGTCTGGAGGAAGGCGGGGGAGATGGGCTTCCTGCTGCCCTGGGCGGACGAGGAGTACGGTGGCGCCGGGCTCAAGGACTTCCGCTACGAGCAGATCATGTGCGAGGAGCTGGCGCGGATCAACGAACCGGGCTTCATGATCCCGCTGCACTCGGCGTTGTGCGGGCCGTACATCGCCGAATACGGTAGCGCCGAGCAGAAGGCCCGCCTGTTGCCGGGGATCGTCCGTGGCGAGACCATCCTCGCCGTGGCCATGACCGAGCCGTCCGCCGGCTCCGACCTGGCCGGCATGCGCAGCACCGCGGTGGACAAGGGTGACCACTGGCTGCTCAACGGCTCCAAGGTGTTCATCTCCAACGGCCTGCTGGCCGACCTGGTGATCGTCGCGGCGAAGACCGATCCGGCGAACAAGCACGCCATGGGCCTGTTCCTGGTGGAGCGCGGCATGCAAGGCTTCGAGCGCGGGCGCAACCTGAAGAAGCTCGGCATGAAGAGCCAGGACACCGCCGAGCTGTTCTTCAACAATGTGCGGGTGCCGAAGGAAAACCTGCTGGGCGACGCCAAGGGCGGCTTCTTCTACCTGATGAACATGCTCGCCCAGGAGCGCCTGACCAACGCCTGCGGCGCGGTGGCCGGGGCCGAGGCGGCGTTGCAGGCGACCATCGACTACGTGAAGGAGCGCCAGGCCTTCGGCCGGCCGGTGGCGCACTTCCAGAACACCCGCTTCAAGCTCGCCGAAATGCGTACCCAGATCGACGTGGCGCAGGTCTTCACCGACCGCTGCGTGATGGACCACAACCAGAAGAAGCTGTCCCCCGAGGTCGCCGCCGAAGCCAAGCTGTTCACCACCGAGCTGCTGGGCAAGGTGGTCGACGAAGGCGTGCAACTGCATGGCGGCTGGGGCTACATGTGGGAGTATCCGATCTGCAGGATGTACGCCAACGCCCGCATCCAGCGGATCTTCGCCGGTACCTCGGAGATCATGAAAGAGATCATCAGCCGCGGCATGAAGCTCTGACGCCACGGCCATGTCGCGCCGCGCGGCGGGTGGATAGGCTGCTCGGCAGGCGATCCCGACCAATGCCCGGCGACCCAGAGGAGGGAGCATGAAAGGCCCGTTGTCATCGTTGAAAGTGCTGGATTTCTCGACCCTGTTGCCGGGGCCGTTCGCCTCGCTGCTGCTGGCCGACATGGGGGCGGACGTGCTGCGCGTGGAGTCGCCCGGGCGCATGGACCTGGTGCGGGTGCTGCCGCCGCACGTCGACGGCACCTCGGCCAGCCATGCCTACCTGAACCGCAACAAGCGTTCCATCGGCCTCGACCTGAAGCGGCAGGGCGCGCGCGAGGTGGTGCTGGAGCTGGTACGCGAATACGACATCGTCCTCGAACAGTTCCGTCCGGGGGTGATGGACAAGCTCGGCGTCGGCTACGAGGCGCTGAAGGCGGCGAACCCGCGGCTGATCTACGTGGCCATCACCGGCTACGGCCAGACCGGGCCGTACCGCGAGCGCGCCGGGCATGACATCAACTACCTGGCGCTGGCCGGCGTCGCCAGCTACACCGGGCGCCGCGAGCGTGGCCCGTTGCCGCTGGGGGTGCAACTGGCGGACCTCGCCGGCGGTTCGTTGCATGGCGTGATGGGCCTGCTGGCGGCGGTCATCCACCGGCAGCAGACCGGCGAGGGGCAGTTCGTCGACATCAGCATGACCGACTGCGCCTTCAGCCTGAACGGCATGGCCGGTGCAGGCTATCTCGCGGCCGGGGTCGAGCCGGAGATGGAGGCGCTGGCGCTGAACGGCGGCAGCTTCTACGACTACTACCGCACCCGCGATGGCCGCTGGTTCTCGGTAGGCAGCCTGGAACCGCAGTTCATGCAGCAGTTCTGCGCCGCCATCGGCCGCCCGGAACTGGCCGCCCGCGGCCTGTCGCCGAAGCCGGAAGAGCAGCGGGCGCTGAAGCGCGAGATCGAGATGGAGTTCGAGAAACGCGACTTCGCCGAATGGCAGGCGGTGTTCGCCGCCCTGGATGCCTGCGTGGAGCCGCTGCTGCCGCTCTCCGAGGCGCTGGAACACCCGCAGTTGCAGGCGCGCGGGCTGGTCGCCCGGGTGCCGCTGGCGGACGGCGGCAGCCAGGCGCAGATGGCCTGTCCGATCAAGTTTTCCGCCGGCCTGCCGGCGCCTCGCCACATCGGCGCGGCGCTCGGCGCCGACACCGTGGCGGTGCTCGAAGGCCTGGGCTACTCCGCCGAACGGATCGCCGAGCTGAAGGCGGCCGGGGCCATCGCCTGAATCACTCGCGGAGCACTTCGCCGGTGAACACCAGGGTCGCCTTGCAGCGCCGGCAGTAGTAGCGGCGCCCCTTGGCCACCAGGGTGTGGCGTTGTGGGGAGAACGGGAAGTCGTTGTGCTCCGGGCAATGGCAGCGGTACAGGTAGCGGGTGGTGGCGCGGCGCTTGACCGCGTAGGTGTGGCAGCGGTCCGGCGGCAGGCCGTAGATGCCGCGCATGATCAACTGCCACTCCTCGCCGTGGGGGCGGATGCGCGGGCCGAACAACTGGTGCGCGATCAGGTGCGCGACTTCGTGGGCCACGGTCTGTTCCAGGAAGTGCTCGCGGTTCTCGCGGTACAGCTGGGGATTGAAGCGCAGCAGGTTCTCGTCGAGATGGGCGACCCCGGCTTTCTGGCCGCGCAGGCGGAAGCTGACGGTCGGGCGGGGGAAGCTGCGTTGGAAGAAGTGTTCGGCCTGCCGATAGCAGGCCTCGACGCGGGCGTTGAGGTGTTCGGGCATTCGGGAAGACTCCAGCAGCGGGCGATTATGCCGGAGACAGGAGGGCGGGCGCAGGCGTCGGGACGACCGCTCGTCCGGGGTGCAGGATCAGGCAAGCGCGGCGGCGGGCAAGAAAAAACCGGGCGGCGGTTGCCCGCGGCCCGGTCGTACGATGCGTTCGCTGGACGTCAGCTGGTGTATTCCGGGCCGACCCCGCTGCCCCAGAGGATCACCGACAGGGCGATCATCGCCACCAGCACCACCAGGCCCACCGCCAGCACCGAGCTGGAGAACAGGAAGCCTTCGTCCTTGTGGATGTTCATGAAGGTGGGAATCCCCACGTAGAGCAGGTAGACCGTGTAGCTGATCGCCGCCACCCCGACGATCATTCCCAGCCAGAGGTGCGGATACAGCGCCGCCAGCCCGGCGATGAACAGCGGCGTGGCGTTGTAGGCGGCGAACACGATGCACTGGGTCAGGCTCGGGTTGGCGTCGTAGGTCCGCGCCATCCAGTGGATGAACGCGCCCATCACCGCCACCCCGGCGAGCATCGCCAGGTAGGTGAGGACCGTCATCTGCAACGCGCTGGCCTGGGTCAACTTGACCGGATCGCCGCCGCCGACCACCCAGCCGACCTGGGTCGTGCCGATATAGGCGGAAATCGCCGGAATGGCAGCCAGGATCAGGATGTGGGTCAGGTACATGTGGCTGATGCTTTCTTCTTCGCCACGGATTTCCTGCCATTCCTGATCGGGATGGGTGAAGAGCCCCCATACATGATGGATCATGCCGTTTCCTCCTCGTTCTTATGTGGTCGCCCCCCAGCGAAGCGCCGGGCGCGCATGGACAGCGCCACCCGGTGCTCGGCCGACCTATGCGACCTTATGTCGCAGTATAGGAACGGCCCGAGCCCGCGTCGCTCGCGGGTTTAGAGCAAATCGAAGCTTCACGGCCGGCTGTAATAGCGTTGCAGTATTTCCATCGCCTTGTTGATCGATTGCAGGCGCGCAGTGCTGCCGCCGCGGTCGGGATGGTGCTGGCTGACCAGTTGCCGGTAGCGCAGCTTGATGGCGGGATAGTCGACCGCGCCTTCCAGCTCGAACAGGGCGAGGGCGGCGGCCTTCTCCTCGCTGCCCTGCATGCGCGTCCAGAAACTCTGCAGCAGCCGCTCGACGTCGGCCTCGCTGGTCTCCCCCAGGTGACGCAGGTCGAGGTAGTAGTCGCGCAGCGGATCGCCCTGTTCCAGCGCCTGCGTGCCATCCACGTAAGGATGCAGGCGCAGGCTCAGCGGGCTGATCTCCAGGTGCGCCTCGCGCTCGGCCCAGAGGTGGTCGCGCAGGTGGTAGAGCGCGTTGAACAGGAGGAAATGGGTGCGGAACAGCACCAGCTTGTCGGCCAGTTCGCGATGGGGGATATGCGTCGAATGGCGGGCCTTCAGCAGCTGGATCAACTGGTATTCGGAAAGCCCCTCGGGATGCTCGCGCAGCAGGCAGAGGATCTGCCCGGCGAGGTCGAGGCGGTGGTCGAGGTCGGGAGTCATGGGACAAGACTAGCATCGGGCGTCGGGAGGGGCTGGGGTCGGCGTCGCTTTGTGCGTAAAATAGCCAGCTTTTCTCCTCGAACACCCGGATTCCAGAGCACCATGGGCACCCTTTCGGTCAATCAGAACAAACTGCAGAAGCGCCTGCGCCGCCTGGCCGGCGAGGCCATCACCGACTTCAACATGATCGAGGATGGCGACAAGGTCATGGTCTGCCTGTCCGGCGGCAAGGACAGCTACACCATGCTCGACATCCTGCTCTACCTGCAGAAGGTCGCGCCGATCCGCTTCGAGATCGTCGCGGTGAACATGGACCAGAAGCAGCCCGGTTTTCCCGAGCATGTCCTGCCGGAGTACCTGAAGTCGATCGGCGTCGAGTACCACATCGTCGAGAAGGACACCTACTCGGTGGTCAAGGAGAAGATCCCGGAAGGCAAGACCACCTGCTCGCTGTGCTCGCGCCTGCGCCGTGGCACGCTGTACACCTTCGCCGACGAGATCGGCGCGACCAAGATGGCCCTCGGTCACCATCGCGACGACATCCTCGAGACCTTCTTCCTCAACATGTTCTACGGCGGAACCCTGAAGGCCATGCCGCCGAAGCTGCTGGCCGACGACGGGCGCAACGTGGTGATCCGGCCGCTGGCCTATTGCAGCGAGAAGGACATCGAGGCCTATTCCCAGCTCAAGGAGTTCCCGATCATCCCCTGCAACCTCTGCGGTTCGCAGGAGAACCTGCAGCGCCAGGTGGTCAAGGAAATGCTGCTGGAATGGGAACGCAAATCGCCGGGGCGTACCGAGATCATGTTCCGCGCCCTGCAGAACGTGGTGCCGTCGCAACTGGCCGACCGCAACCTGTTCGACTTCGCCAACCTGCGCATCGACGAGAACGCCACGCCGCGCTTCCTCGACGTGATGAACCTCTGAGTCGCGCCGCGAGTCAGTTCTTCTCTCCGGTCTGCAAGGATTCCCGATGCGCGACTACGCCTGGATGTACGAATACTGCCTGAACCGCTTCGGCTCCAGGGAGGCGCTGGAAGCGCGCCTGCCGCAGCCGAAGAGCGCCGCCGAGCTGCGCGCGGTGGGTGACGACCGCTACCTGTCGCTGATCAGCCTGCGGATCTTCCGCGCCGGCCTCAAGCACAGCCTGGTGGACGCCAAGTGGCCGGCCTTCGAGGAAGTGTTCTTCGGCTTCGATCCGCAGAAGGTCGTGCTCATGAGCGCCGAGCATCTCGAGCGGCTGATGCAGGACGCCCGCCTGATCCGCCACCTGGGCAAGCTCAAGAGCGTGCCGCGCAATGCGCAGATGGTGCTCGACCTGGCCCGCGAACATGGCAGCTTCGGCAACTTCCTCGCGGATTGGCCGGAAACCGACATCGTCGGCCTGTGGAAGCTGCTGAGCAAGCGCGGCAACCAGCTCGGCGGCTTGTCGGCGCCGCGTTTCCTGCGGATGGCCGGCAAGGACACCTTCATTCCCAGCGACGACATGGTCGCCGCGCTGAAGGCCCAGGAGATCATCGACAAACCGCCCACCAGCCTCAAGGACCTGGCGGCCGTCCAGGGAGCCTTCAACCAGTGGCGCGAGGAGAGCGGCCGGCCGCTGTGCCAGCTGTCGGTGATGCTGGCACATACGGTCAATCATTGAGTTAGAGGGTCAGCCGACCGCTGCCGATCATCCACAGCGCCGCCAGCGCGAGGACCAGTACCAGCGCCGCGACGCTGCCTTCGGCGCGATTGCCGAACGCCGGCAGGCCGCGCTGGCGACGGGCATGCAGGAAGAAGCCCAGGCCTGGCGCGTAGAGGATCATCGACAGCAGCAGGTATTTCAGCCCGGCGGCGTAGATCAGCCAGACCCCGTAGAGCGTCCCCAACAGCGCCAGCGCCAGCATCGCGCCCGAGTGCGGGCGGCGCGCCACCAGCTTCAGGCAGAAGCCGGCGCAGAGCAGGTAGGGGATCAGCGCCATCGAGGTGGCCAACTGGATCAGCGCGTTGTAGCCCGAGGCGTTGAGGAAGGCCACCAGCAGCAGCGCAGAGATCAGCGTGCTGGTTAGCCACAGTGCCGGCGCCGGGGTTTCCACCGCATTGGTGCGGCCGAACAGTGCCGGCGCGGTGTGCGTTGGGCCACGGCTGGCCAGGTAGAGCATTTCCACCGCGAGCATGGTCCAGGCCAGCAGCGCGCCGCCGACCGAGACGATCAACCCGACGTTGATCAGCGTGGCGCCCCAGGGGCCCACCGCCGCGGCCATCACCTGGGCCATCGAGGGGTTCTTCATCTGCGCCAGTTCGTGCTGCGGCACCACGCCCAGCGACAGCACCGAGACGCAGACCAGCAACAGCAGGGTGACCACGAAGCCGAGCAGGGTTGCGCGGCTGACATCGGCCGCGTGCCGCGCGTGGCTGGCATAGACCGTGGCGCTCTCGATGCCGAGGAATACCCAGACGGTGTAGAGCATGGTGGTTTCCACCTGGCGGGTGACACTGCCCAGGGCCGGGCTGCCCCAGAAGTCCAGGTGAAAGGTCTCGATGCGGAAGGCCAGGGCTACGCAGAGGATGAACAGGGCGATCGGCACCACCTTGGCGAGGGTCACGATGGCGTTGGTGATCGCCGCGTTGTGCACGCCGTGGAGGACGAAGGCATGCATCAGCCAGAGCACCGTCAATTCGCCGAGCAGCGCCGGCCAGGTGGTTCCGTCGCCGAAGAAGGCCAGCGCGCCGAACGAGCCGAGGGCGCTGAACAGCACCACCAGGTAGCCGGCGTTGCCGACCCAGGCGGAAATCCAGTAGCCCCAGGCGGCATTGAACCCCAGGTATTCGCCGAAGCCTTCGCGGGCGTAGCCGTAGACGCCGTCGTCCAGTTCGGGGCGGGTGGTCGACAGCCACTGGAATATCCGCGTCAGGGTCAGCATGCCGACGAAGGTGATCGCCCAGGCGATCAGGATCGCGCCGGCGCCTGCGCCTTCGGCCATGTTCTGCGGCAGGCTGAAGATGCCGCTGCCGATGATGCCGCCCACCACCAGCGCGGTCAGCGCCGGCAGCCCCAGTTTTCCCTTGTCCGAATCGGCCATGTGGCACCTCCGAAACTGCATCCGGTATGTCGCGCCCGGCGCAGGCGGAGCCTGCGCCGGGGTGCGACGGCGGGAGGCGGCGGGTCGGTCCGCCGCGGCATGGTTCAGAAGCGCAGCGACATGCAACTGACGCCGCCGTCGATCTTGCGATATTCGGAGGTGTCCACCTCGATCACCCGGTAGCCGAGGCGGGCGATCTTCTCGCGGGTCCGGGGATAGCCGGCGGGCATGATCACCCTTTCGTTGACCCAGATGCAGTTGGCGGCGTAGGACTCCTCTTCGGGGATCTCGATGATGTTGAAGTCCTGGAACTCCGGCTTGCTGACGAACTCGCCGGCGGCCAGCAGGTTGTTGTGTTCCAGGTAGGCGAGCCCGGTCTTCAGGTGCAGGACCTTTTCCAGGCGCACCACCGAGCCGCTGAGGCCATGTTTCTCCAGGATCGCGATCATCTGCCGGGCGCCCTCGGCGTTGGTGCGGGCCGATTCGCCGATGTAGAAGTGGTCGCCGACCATCATGATGTCGCCGGCTTCCACCGTGCCGGGTGCCTCGATGCGCTCGACCTTGCCCGGATAGAAGCGCTGCACGGCTTCCTCGATGATCTCGGTCTCGCCGCGCCGCGATTCGGCGCCGGGGCGGGTGATGATGGCGCAGCGCGAGGTGCAGAGCACCGGGTCCTCGACGAACACCGAGTCGGGGAAGCGTTCGTCCGGCGGCAGCAGGGTGATGTCCACGTCGCAGGTCTGCAAGGCGCGGATGTAGGCGTTGTGCTGCTCCAGGGCCTTGGCGTAGTCCGGCTTGCCGAGGTGGCTGGAGGTCAGGCCGTCGACCAGGCTGCGGGCGGGCGTGCGAGCGATGATGTGCTTGAACATGACGATTTTCCTCGTGTGGGGACGACGAGGTCGTTGCAAGCCACGCGCCAGCCAACGCCCGGGAATTGCCTTGGAAATCCTTGATAAATCGGAGGATTTTCCTGGTTTTCCGAGGGCTTGGTTGATCCACGCCAAGGATGCTCGGTCGCGCTGCGTCGAAGATGGGACAACTGACGAGATTTCGACATCCGGGAAACCGAGGGGGAGAGCATGGCGCTTGTCGAGGAGCCGACGATTTCCACGCGAAGCGGTGAACTGGCCTGGTTGGTGGACTGCCTGGCGCCGATTTTCGACGGCCTGCGGCAACCGGTCACGGTGGTCGACCCCTCCGGTCGCTTCGTCTACTACAACCGTGCCAGCGGCCTGCTCGATGGTCTCGACCCGCAGCGGGCGTTGGGTATGCACCTGTTGCAGAGCGCTCCCTGGCTGGCGGCCGAGCAAAGCACGCTGTTGCGTTGCCTGGCCGAAGGGCGGCCGTCGATCGATACGCTGCAGGCCTACGTGGGGGCCGGCGGCGAGCTGTTGCAGTATCGCCACCGGGCGATCCCGCTGCGCGGGCGCGACGGTTGCCTGCTCGGCGCGATGGAACTCGGCGAAGTCGTCGCCGAGACCGAAGAGGCCGCAGGCCTGGCGGATTGCCCGAACATCCTGAGCGTGGCGCCGAGCCTGCTGCGGCAGTTGCAGCGCCTGGACGTTTTCGCCGCCACCGACCTGCCGCTGCTGATCCATGGCGAGACCGGCACCGGCAAGGAACTGTTCGCCCGTCGCGCCCATGCCCTGAGCCCGCGACGCAGCGGTCCGATGATCAGCCTGAACTGCGCAGCGATTCCCGAGACGCTGCTGGAAAGTACCCTGTTCGGCACCACCCGCGGCGCTTTCACCGGCGCCGAGAACCGCAAGGGCATGTTCGCCCTGGCCCAGGGCGGCAGCTTGTTCCTCGACGAGATCAATTCCATGCCGATGGCCATGCAGAGCAAGCTGCTGCGGGTCCTGCAGGACGGCAGCTACCTGCCTCTGGGCAGCCTGAGCCCGCAGCGGGCCGATGTGCGCCTGATCGCGGCGAGCAACCAGCCGCCGCGCCAGGCGATCGCCGAGGGACGCCTGCGCGAGGACCTGTACTACCGTCTGGACGTGGGCAGCCTGTGCATCCCGCCGCTGCGCGAGCGCCCCGGCGATGTGGAACTGCTGGCACGGGCGTTCGTCCGTCGCGATGCGCGCAGCCTCAACCCGCGTGTCACCGCTCTTGGCGAGCGGGCGCTGGCGCAGTTGCTGGCCTGCGACTGGCCGGGCAACGTCCGGCAACTGGAAAACGTGATCCGGCGCAGCCTGTTGCTGCACGGGGAGGGCGGCGCACTGCTGGATGAGGTGGCGTTCGCCGACGACGGCGCCGAGGCCGTGGGCGGCGAGGCCGCGCTCTCGATGAACAGCGCGGCGGTCGGAGGCCTGCGCGAGGCGCTGGCGCAACAGGAGCGCAACCTGATAGAAGACGCCTTGCGCCAGGCGCGCGGCAATCTCTCCCGGGCCGCCGCCCGGTTGCGGATTCCGCGCACGACCCTGCTCGGGCGCATGCGCCGGCTCGGCTTGCCGGCTTCCCTCGATCCGCCAGCCTGACAGGAGCCAACCATGGACAGCCACAGCCCGATCGCCACCGTCGCCCAGGCCCTGCGGCGCGCCGAACGCATCCTGGTCATCACTGGCGCCGGCCTCTCCGCGGATTCCGGTATGCCCACCTATCGCGGCCTAGGCGGTCTCTACAACGGTCGCACGGAAGAGGGCCTGCCGATCGAGGCGGCACTTTCCGGACCGATGCTGCGGCGCGATCCGGCGCTGTGCTGGAAGTACCTCGCGGAACTCGGCAAGGCTTGCCTGGCGGCCCGACCCAACGCCGGCCACGAAGCCATCGCCGAGTTGCAGAAGCACAAGCCGGAATGCTGGGTGCTGACCCAGAACATCGACGGCTTCCATCGCCAGGCCGGCTCGCCGGCCGAGCGGCTGATCGAGATCCATGGCGAACTGGCGCCGCTCTACTGCCAGTCCTGCGGTGCCGAGAGCGGCGGCCTGGAGGAGCATCTGCACGGCCAGTTGCCGCCGCGCTGCGCCGCTTGCGGTGGGGTGCTGCGGCCGCCGGTGGTGCTGTTCGAGGAAATGTTGCCGGAAGAGGCGATCGATACCCTGTACCGCGAATTGCGCAAAGGCTTCGATGCGGTGCTGGTGGTGGGAACCACCGCGAGCTTCCCCTATATCGTCGAACCGGTGCTGCGCACGCGGCAGGCGGGAGGCTTCACCGCGGAGGTGAATCCTGGCGTGACCGACCTCAGCGAGCGGGTCGATGTGAAAATGACAGGACGAGCCTTAGACATCATGCCGCAGGTGGTAAGTCACATTTATCGATAAAAAACTTGCATAGGATTGATCGAGAAGGCAAATTAGCCCGCTAGTAAAACTAATGAGACACGGTCGTGCCCATGCTTAAACGCTTAGCACCCCTCGTGCCCATGAGTTTCGTTCTGCTGCTGGCCGCTTGCGCCAGCCATTCGCCGGAGCCGCAGGTCGCCAAAGAGCCGACCGCAGCCAAGAGCAGCATCGACGTCGAACGCGACGCGATCGCTTGGCAGGATGTTGAGGACGAAGGGGCGGACAATTCATCGGCTGGTACGCCTGCGCTGGCGTCCAGCATCCTCGAGCGCGCTTTCGAACTGATCGGTACGCCGTACCGTTTCGGCGGTACGACGGCGAAAGGCTTCGATTGCAGCGGCTTCGTCGGCTACCTGTTCCGCGAGGAGGCCGGCATCAAGCTGCCGCGCTCCACCCGCGAACTCATCGATATGGACGTACCGCTGGTCTCCAAGGACGAGCTGCAGCCCGGCGACCTGCTGTTCTTCAACAACCGTGGCCGTGGCCGCGTCAGCCACGCCGGCATCTACATCGGCGATGGCCAGTTCATCCATTCCGCCAGCCGTCGCGGCGGCGGGGTGCGGGTGGACAGCCTGGACTCCAGCTACTGGAGCCTGAGCTACATGGAAGCCAAGCGGGTGCTCGAACCCGGCTACAAGGATGCCCTGACGAGCAAGCGCTAAACTTAAAGTTTTACTTTAAGTATTGCGTTTAACTCCTTGTCGTAGCAAAGTGGAAGCATTCCTCACCAGGAAGGCTTCCACTATGCATGCACTGGCCCGATTCTCGATCCTCGCCTTTGCTGCGCTGCTTACCGCCTGCGCCAGCAAAGCGCCGCCCCCCGCGCCCGCCAAACAGGTCGTATTCCGTCCGGCGACGAATTTCTCGCCCGCCGCCGACGATGTGCTGTTCCGTGCCCTCGGCCTGGTCGGCACGCCCTACCGCTGGGGCGGCAACACGCCCGATTCGGGCTTCGATTGCAGCGGCCTGATCAACTTCGTCTACCGCGACATGACCGGCATCAAGCTGCCGCGCTCGACCCGCGAGATGATTTCCATGCGCGCGCCCAGCGTGCCGGTGCAGGCCCTGCAGACCGGCGACCTGGTGTTCTTCGCCACCTCCGGTGGTCGCACCGTGAGCCATGCCGGCATCTACGTCGGCGAGGGTCGCTTCGTGCATGCGCCGCGCACCGGCGGCACGGTGCGCCTGGACAGCCTGCAGAACAGCTACTGGCAACGCGCGTACCTGGACGCCAAGCGCGTGCTGGTCGCGCCGTCGCCGTTGGCGCGGGTGCCCTGAGGCGGGGAGGTCCGGGCCGATGACCACCCGCACCCTCAACCTCGACGACAACCTCTACCGCTACCTGCTGGACGTTTCGCTGCGGGAAACCCCGCTGATGACCCGCCTGCGCGAGGAAACCGCGAAGCTGCCCAACGCACGCTGGCAGATCGCCCCCGAGCAGGGCCAGTTCATCGCCTTGCTGCTGACCCTGATCGGCGCGCGGCGGGCGCTGGAGGTCGGCACCTTCACCGGCTACAGCGCCCTGTGCATGGCTACCGCCCTTGGCGAGCAGGGGCGTCTTACCTGTTGCGACCTGCCCGGCGACTACCACCTGACTGCGCGCCGCTACTGGCGCGAAGCCGCTGTCGAGGAGCGCATCGAGCTACGCCTCGGGCCCGCCCTGGAAACCCTGCGTGCGTTGCTCGACGAAGGCCTGGCCGGGCAGTTCGACCTGGCCTTCATCGACGCCGACAAGGCCAACTACCCCGAATACCTGGAGGCCGCGCTGGCGCTGGTGCGCCAGGGTGGGCTGGTGCTTTTCGACAACGTGCTGTGGAGCGGCCGGGTGCTCGAAGCGCAGCCGAAGAGTGCGGATACCCGCGGCATCCAGCAGCTCAACCTGGCGCTGAAGAACGACGCGCGGGTGGACTACTCGCTGCTGCCGATCGGCGACGGGCTGAGCGTCTGTCGCAAGCGCTGAGCGAGGCTCAGCGCACGCCCCACGGCGGGCTGCCCAGGGCCTGCTGGAGAAACTGGACGAACAGCTTCACTTTCGGCGAGAGGGTTGCCGCTCGCGAATACATGGCGTAGATCAGGTCGTCCAGCGGCCGCTCCTGCGGCAGGGCCTCGACCAGCCGGCCGGCGGCCAGGTCCTCGGCGGCGATGAACAGCGGCAGCATCGCCAGGCCCAGGCCACGCACCGCGGCGTCGCGCATGGTCTGGCCGTTGTTGGTGTTGAAGCGTCCGCGCGGGGTGATCATCCGCGCCGGCTCGCCGGCCACCCGCGGCTCGAAGCTCCATAGCTGCGACGGGGTGTTGTGGCTGTAGCCGATGCAGGGATGGCAGAGGATGTCTTCGATACGTTGCAGCGGGCCGTGCCGTTCCAGGTATTCCGGGCTGCAACACACTACCCGGCGGCTGGTGCCCAGTTGGCGGGCGATCAGCGAGCTGTCCTGCAGGCGGGTGATGCGGATCGCCAGGTCGTAGCCTTCCTTCTCGAAGTCGACGATCCGGTCGTCCAGTTGCAGGACCACTTCCAGGCGCGGGTTGCGCGCCATGAATTCCATCACCAGCGGCCCCAGCCAGAGCGTGCCGAAGCTCATCGGCGCCATCACCCGCAATTCCCCGCACAGGTCGTTCTCGCGCAGGGCCACGCTTTCCGCGGCGTTGTTCAGGTCCTGCAGCGAGGCCTTGGCCGACTTGTAGAAGAAGCCGCCGGCCTCGGTCGGCTCGACGTTGCGCGTCGAGCGGTAGAGCAGGCGCACGCCGAGGTGGCGCTCCAGGTCGCTGACGCGTTTGCTGATCACGGACTTGGACAGGCTCATGCGTTCGGCGGCGGCGCTGATGCTGCCCAGCTCGACCACGTTGAGGAAGGCCTGTATGTCTTCAAGGCGCAGGCTCATGGCGAATCTCGAAACAATCGGGAGGCAGACTGTCGCATGCGGGAGAACTCCTGGTAAGGGGATGCGCGCGTCGCACGTACGGGAAAGACAATGGCAGGGCAAGCGTAGCGCGCCCGGGGAATGGAATTGTTCTCGTATCGAGAACACCGTTTTCGCATTTTACCGGGCGGTAAATCGCTGTCGCTGTCACTACTCTTGATGGGCGGCGTGCGCTCCCGAGACCGCCCATGCTTGCCTCCCAGGAGGCGCTTCGTTTCACACCGCGCGGCGACGGACGCCGCCCGAGACCGGAGAAACACCATGTCCTTCACCTACAAGCGACTCGACAAGAACGATGCGGCGGTGCTGTTCGTCGACCACCAGGCAGGCCTGCTCTCCCTGGTCCGCGATTTCAGCCCGGACGAGTTCAAGAACAACGTCCTGGCATTGGCCGACATCGCCAGGTTCTTCAACCTGCCGACCATCCTCACCACCAGCTTCGAGGATGGCCCCAACGGCCCGCTGGTGCCGGAACTCAAGGAAATGTTTCCGCAGGCCCCGTACATCGCCCGCCCCGGCAACATCAACGCCTGGGACAACGAGGACTTCGTCAAGGCAGTCAAGGCCACCGGCAAGAAGCAACTGATCATCGCCGGCGTGGTGACCGATGTCTGCGTAGCCTTCCCGACCCTCTCGGCACTGGAGGAGGGGTTTGACGTATTCGTCGTCACCGACGCCTCCGGCACCTTCAACCCGGTGGTGCGCGACGCCGCCTGGGCGCGCATGACCGCCGCCGGCGCGCAACTGATGAACTGGTTCAGCGTCGGCTGCGAACTGCACCGCGACTGGCGCAACGACATCGAAGGCTTCGGTGCCATCCTCGGCGGCCACCTGCCGGCGTACGCCAACCTGATCCAGAGCTTCGGCACGAAGAAGTAAGCCGGCTTCGCCGCTGTCCCGGACACAAGGCACTCCGACCATCGGGTGCCTTGTGTCGTTTTCCGTCCAGATGTTTTCATCGGAACGCCGCTTCGCCGGAACCCGAGGTTCCGGCACGCCCCCCATGCACAGGAGAAACCCCATGGCTACCCAGGTCGTCAACGCTTCCCTCGGCACCACCCCTTATCGCGTGACCCTCGGCGACGACAGCCACCAGTGGCTGAGCGACGTGCCGGCCGCCCTCGGCGGCGCCGACAGCGGTCCCTCGCCGCACGAGATCCTGCTCTCGGCGCTGGGCGCCTGCACGGCGATCACCGTGGCGATGTACGCGCAGCGCAAGGAGTGGCCGCTGGAGGGTATCGACGTGCAACTGAACATCGTCGAGGAACGCACCAAGCCGGAGCCCTTCACCCATATCCGCCGCGACATCCGCCTGGCCGGCGATCTCGACGCCGAGCAGCGCCAGCGTCTGCTGGAGATCGCCAATGCCTGCCCGATCCATCGTGTACTCTCCGGAGAGGTCAGCGTCAGCAGCCAGCTACGCGACTGAACCCGCACGCACAACGAGGAGCACGGCATGAGCGACGACATCAAGGTATTGGGCATTTCCGGCAGCCTGCGCAGCGGCTCCTACAACAGCGCGGCGCTGCAGGAGGCGATTGGCCTGGTCCCGCCGGGCATGAGCATCGAGCTGGCGGACATCTCCGGCATCCCGCTGTACAACGAGGACGTCTACGCCCTCGGCTTCCCGCCCGCGGTGGAACGCTTCCGCGAGCAGATCCGCGCGGCGGACGCGCTGCTGTTCGCCACCCCGGAATACAACTATTCGATGGCCGGGGTGCTGAAGAATGCCATCGACTGGGCCTCGCGGCCGCCGGAGCAGCCGTTCTCCGGCAAGCCGGCGGCGATCCTCGGTGCCAGTGCCGGGCGTTTCGGCACCGCGCGGGCGCAGTATCACTTGCGCCAGACGCTGGTGTTCCTCGACGTTCATCCGCTGAACAAGCCGGAAGTGATGATCTCCAGCGCGCAGAACGCCTTCGACGCCCAGGGCCGGCTGCTCGACGACAAGGCGCGCGAGCTGATCCAGCAGCAGTTGCAGGCCCTGCAGCTATGGGTGCGCCGCCTGCGCGGTTGAATGCCTCGTCACCGGAGAGCCTGAACATGAGCAATACCGAAGAGCGTTGCGACCTGTCCTCCTCGCGGGACTGTCCGGAGCGCCGCGAACACCTGCTGCAACGGGTCACCGCGCGTGCCGCGGAAATCGGCGGCGGGATCACCGTCAGTCGGCTGATGCCGTCGCGCCAGCGGCGGATGATCGGTGCCTGGTGCTTCCTCGACCATGCCGGTCCCGCCGAATTCGAACCTGGCGGCGGACTGGCCGTGGGCCCGCACCCGCACATCGGCCTGCAGACCTTTACCTGGATGATCCAGGGCGAGGCGTTGCACCGCGACAGCCTGGGCAACGTCCAGGTGATCCGCCCCGGCCAGGTCAACCTGATGACCGCCGGTCATGGCATCGCCCACACCGAGGAGTCGCTGCCCGACGAGCGCCACGCCCACGCCGCGCAGTTGTGGATCGCGCTGCCCTACGAGCAGCGCGACATCGCCCCGGCCTTCGACCATCATCCCGACCTGCCGCGCTGGCAGGAGCAGGGGGTCACCTTCACCCTGCTGGCCGGTGCGCTGGCCGGGCGACAGGCGCCGTGCCGGCTCTACTCGCCGCTGCTCGGTGCCGACCTGGCCTGCCACGACGCCTCGACCCTGCAACTGACGCTCGACCCGCACTTCGAGTACGGCCTGCTGCCGCTGGAAGGCGGGTTGGAAGTGGGCGGCGAGCATTTCGCGGTGAACGAACTGGCCTACCTGGGCGACGGCCGCGACGGCCTGCAACTGCAACTCGACCCTGGCGCGCGGGTGCTGTTGCTGGGTGGCGCACCGTTCGGTGCGGAGATCTTCATGTGGTGGAACTTCGTCGGCCACAGCAAGGGCGAGATCGCCCGGGCGCAGAAGGCCTGGGAGGAGGGGGATGCCCGCTTCGGCCGGCTCGACGCCCTGGAAGGGCCGCGCTTGAGCGCTCCGCCGATTCCCTGGAAGATCGACGCCGAGTGAGGTCGATGTGCCGCCGGGTGCCCCGGCGGCGTCCTCGAATGCCTGTCGGCGATCGTTGTGGACCTGCGGCCTGGCGATTCGCCGGCAGCGGGAAAACTTTCTGCACCCATCGCCGGTCAGAACTCGCCTATCGCATGCACCGAACAGGAAGTGAGCCACATGCAATTCGAACACCTGGTCCAGGTCAACGACCGGACACTTGTCGACCTGCCGGTCCTCGACCGGCTGCAACTCTGGGAAGGCCTGGTCTGCCGTGCGCGCGAGCCACAGTATTTCGTCGTCGGCCTGGAGCGTTTCGAGATCCTCGTCGATGACGGCGACCGCCTGCACCGGCGCCTGTACCTGCCGGGTCTGGTGGTCGAGGACGAAGTCGTGCTGAAGGCGCCGGACAGTGCCCACTACAGTATCAAGCCGAGCGCCGAGGTGGCCGGCGGCAGCCTCGACATGACCATCGAGGAGCCGGAACCCGGCTCGCTGTTCGTGCGTTTCGCCTACTGCACCCGCTACCTGCAGCCGCTGGGCGACGAACTACCCTACGACGCCTTCGTCAAGCAGGCCTATATCGCCATGGATGTGGAGACCATCGCCACCATCCGCGACCGGTTCGGCGCCAGCGCCGCCAGCGGGAGTTGAGCGTGGAACACGGAAGCAGTTTTCTCCAGTCCGGCGTGGTCTTCCTGATCGCGGCGGTGTTCATGGTGCCGCTGGCCAAGCGTCTGCAACTGGGCGCGGTGCTCGGCTACCTGCTGGCCGGCGTGCTGATCGGTCCCAGCGTGCTGGGCCTGGTGGACAACCCGGAAAGCGTCGCGCAGATCTCCGAGATGGGCGTGGTATTGCTGCTGTTCATCATCGGCCTGGAGCTGTCGCCGCGGCGCCTGTGGGTGATGCGCAAGTCGGTGTTCGGCGTCGGCCTGCTGCAGGTGCTGCTGACCGGCCTGGTGATCGGCACCGTGGCCCTGGTCGGCTTCGACCAGCCGGTGAACAGCGCGGTGGTGCTCGGCCTGGGCCTGGCGCTGTCGTCCACCGCCTTCGGCCTGCAGATCCTCGCCGAGCGCAAGGAACTGACCCAGCCCCATGGCCGCCTGGCCTTCGCCATCCTGCTGTTCCAGGACATCGCGGCGATCCCGCTGATCGCCATGATCCCGCTGCTCAGCGGTGCGCACAGCGACGCCGGCGGCAGCGAACTGACCCAGACCCTCAAGGTGGTCGGCAGCATCGCCGCGGTGGTGGTCGGTGGCCGCTACCTGCTGCGCCCGGTGTTCCGCATCGTCGCCCAGACCAAGCTGCAGGACATGTCCACCGCCACCGCGCTGCTGGTGGTGATGGGCACCGCGCTGCTGATGGAGCTGGCCGGCGTGTCCATGGCCCTCGGTGCCTTCCTCGCCGGCCTGCTGCTGGCCGACTCGGAGTACCGCCACGAACTGGAGGCGCAGATCGAGCCGTTCAAGGGCCTGTTGCTCGGCCTGTTCTTCATCAGCGTGGGGATGAGCGCGGACATCAGCCTGCTGCTCAAGTCGCCGTGGATGGTGCTCGGCCTGACCGTGCTGCTGATCGCCCTGAAGGCGCCGGTGCTGTACTTCGTCGGACGCATTTCCGGCGGCCTCGACAAGGCCTCGGCGCTGCGCCTGGGCGTGGTCCTGGCGGCCGGCGGCGAGTTCGCCTTCGTCGTGTTCAAGATGGCCCGCGACCAGGGCCTGTTCCAGAACGACCTGCACAACCTGCTGGTGCTTTCCATCACCCTGTCGATGGCCCTGACCCCGTTGCTGGTACTCGGCCTCGCGCGCCTGCTGGCGAAGGAGCCGGAGGCGACGAAGCCGCCGCCGGAAATGGAACGCATCGACAACGACGACACCCCGCGCGTGGTGATCGCCGGGGTCGGCCGCATGGGCCAGATCGTCGCTCGCGTGCTGCGCGCCCAGCGCGTGCCGTTCATCGCCCTGGACACCTCGGTGGAGACCATCGAGCTGACCCGTACCCTCGGCGCGATCCCGATCTTCTACGGCGACCCGATGCGCCCGGAGATCCTTCGCGCGGCCCAGGTAGAGAAGGCCGAGTTCTTCGTCATCGCCACCGATGACCCGGAGACCAACATCGAGACGGCCAAGCGCGTGCGCAAGCTGTATCCGCACCTGAAGATCATCGCTCGCGCGCGTAACCGCCAGCACGTCCACCTGTTGCTCGACGCCGGGGTCGAGCCGGTGCGCGAGACCTTCTTCTCCAGCCTGGAGATGAGCCGCATGGTGCTCTGCGGCCTGGGTCTGAGCGAGGAACAGGCGGACGCGCGGATCCGTCGTTTCCGCCGGCACGACGAAGAGGTCCTGGCCTCCCAGCACCTGTTCTACAACGACCGCGACGCGCTGATCAAAAGCGCTCGCGAGGCGCGGGTCGAGCTGGAGACGCTGTTCCAGACCGACCAGTTGGAAGACCGTGGCGCGGTAGCGGCGGAGACCCCGGAGAAACCTTCCCGCGCCTCCTAGCGCCCGACCCATGCCGGTACGCCGGCATGGGTGATTCCCACGCCTGGGTCCATACTTTGCGGATATCGCAGTACGAAGGTTGGGATACCCGCGCGGCATCCCCTCTGTAGGGTGGAGGGCATCAGCCCAGCAGACGGCTGGACGCTTCCGCCGATCGAGGAACCTTATGCCTGTCGAACACCTGGACGTACTCATCGTCGGCGCCGGATTGTCCGGCGTCGGCGCCGCCTACCACCTGATGAAGCATTGCCCCGGCAAGAGCTTCGCCCTGCTCGAAGGGCGCGCGGCGATGGGCGGTACCTGGGACCTGTTCCGCTACCCCGGCATCCGTTCCGACTCGGACATGTTCACCCTCGGCTACAACTTCAAGCCATGGAGCGATCCTAAGGCCATCGCCGACGGTCCGTCGATCCGCCGCTACATCGAGGAGACCGCACGGGAGAACGGCATCGACCGGAAGATCCGCTACCGCCACCGGGTGCTCAGGGCCGACTGGGATTCCGCCAATGCGCGCTGGAACCTCGACGTGCAGCGCGGCGACGAGCCCGAGCCGCTGCGCATGACCGCGCAGTTCCTGCTGATGTGCACCGGCTACTACCGCTACGAGGCCGGCTATACCCCGGAATTCGTCGGTCGCGAGGACTTCGCCGGGCAGGTCGTCCATCCGCAGCTGTGGCCCGAGGACCTCGACTACAGCGGCAAGAAGGTGGTGGTGATCGGTAGCGGCGCGACCGCCGTGACCCTGGTGCCGTCGCTGACCGACAAGGCCGCCCACGTCACCATGCTGCAGCGCTCGCCATCCTACGTGATCACCCTGCCGCAGAAGGACGCGATCTCCAATTTCCTCCGCCGCTTCCTTCCGGAAACCTGGATCTACCGCCAGGCGCGGGCGCGCAACGTGGCCATGCAGATGGTCTTCTTCATGCTCGCCAGGACCTTCCCCGGCCTGGTCCGCAAGGCCCTGCTCAAGCTGGCCAGCCTGCAACTGGGCAAACGCTTCGACATGCGTCACTTCAGCCCGCGCTACAAGCCGTGGGACGAGCGGGTCTGCGCGGTGCCGGACGGCGACCTGTTCAAGGTGCTGCGCAAGGGCAAGGCGTCGGTGGTCACCGAGCACATCGACCGCTTCGTCGAGCGGGGCATTCGCCTGAAGACCGGCGAGGTGCTGGAGGCGGACATCATCGTCACCGCCACCGGCCTCGACCTGGTGATGTTCGGCGGCGCCGAGCTGGCGGTCGACGGCAAGCCGTTCCTGGTCAACCAGAGCATGGGCTATCGCGGCATCATGCTGCGCGACCTGCCGAACCTGGCGGCGGTGGTCGGCTATACCAACGCCAGTTGGACGCTCAAGGCGGACCTCTCCAGCGAATACTTCTGCCGCCTGATCAATCACATGGATGCCACCGGCATGCGCCAGGTGACCGCCCGCGACAGCACCGGCGACGTGCGCGAGGAGCCCTTCCTCAACCTCGACTCCGGCTACATCCAGCGCGCCGCCGAGCGCATGCCCAAGCAGGGCGACCGGATGCCCTGGAAGCTTTACCAGAACTACGTCCTCGACCTGGCGCTGCTGCGCTACGGCAAGGTCGAGGACGGCTACCTGGTGTTCTCCTCGCCGGCGCCGCAGCGGCAAGCCGGCGGCGCGGCGGTGCAGGCCCTGGGCTGAACCCGGTGGGCGTCGCTCAGGCGTTCGCCACGACCTGCCCGTAGGCCTTGCGCCAGGCGTCCAGGCCGCCGGCCAACGCCCAGGTGCGGGTGAAGCCGGAGGCGTTGAGGCGCTGGGCGAGCATCGCGGCGGAAAGTTCGTGGGGACAGGCGCAATAGATGACGATGCTGGCGTCCCTGAGGTCGCCGGGGAGGTCCTTCAGCGACACGTTCAGCTCCACCGGGATGGCTCCCGGAATGCCGCTTGGCTCGTCTTCGTGATGGGCGCGGACATCGAGGATCACCGGCAATTGCCCCTGTTCGCGAAGGTTTTCCAGTTCCTCCACGCTGATTCGCGGAATCCGCCGGCTGCGCGACAGCAGGCGCTGGCGCTGCCAGAGCTTCCAGGCGATGAAGGCGGCGAAGGCGCCGGCGATCAGCAGCGCGCCGATGGCCGCGTAGTCGCTGAGCAGGGCCAGCAGGTGGTCTACCGCATCGCTGAAGATCACCCCCAGCAGCAGCGCGGAACCGGCCCAGAGTGCCGAGCCGGCGGCGTCGTAGGCGAGGAAGCGGCGCAGGTGGGTGCGGGTCATGCCGGCCAGGGTGGTGGACAACGCACTGGCGCCGGGCAGGAACTTCGACATCAGCAGCGCCCTCGGACCGACCCGCAGGTACATGTTCTGGCTCTGGCGGATGCAACTGTCCTGGGACAGCGAGACCTTGCAGATGCTGCGCAGGAGGAAGCCGCCGTAGCGGCGTCCGGCCAGGTACCAGGCGACGTCCGCCAGCAGGCAGGCGAGCACCACCACCAGCAGGACCACGCCCAGCGGCGCGCCGACGCCCTGCATGGCCAGCGCGCCGGCGACGATCAGCGCCGGGTAGGCGGGGATCGGCAGCCCGGCCTGCTCGCAGAGCACGTTGAGGAACAGCAGGAGCAGCCCGTGGTTCTCCAGCAGGGGTTGCAGTTCACGCATGGCGGAGCCTCTCGAATTCTTCTGCGGGTAGTGTGAGCGCGAAGCGTGAAGCTGGGAAGAACCCAGTCGGCAGGGCCGGAGGCGTTGCGGCGGATAACGCCGCTGCGTCGAGAGAGGCTGGGGCGCAACGAAAGCAGCCCCTCGCCCGTGGGGGCGAGGGGCTGTCGGGTCAGGCCACTTCCACCAGCAGCACTTCGCTGTCTTCCAGGGCGGTGACCTTCAGGGTCGGTTCGTCGCGTACCGCCAGGCCATCGCGGGCCTCGGCGCGCACGCCGTTGACCTCGATGCTGCCGGTGGCCGGCACCAGGTAGGCGCGGCGACCGTTTTCCAGGGCGTACTCGGCGCTCTGGCCGGCCTTCAGGGTCACCGCGGCGACCTCGGCGTCGGCGCGGATGTGCAGCGCTTCGCTGTCCTGCTCGTCGCCGCTGGCGAGAGTGACGAAACGACCGTCGCGCTCGGCCTTCGGGAACGGTTTGGAGCCCCAGCGCGGTTGGTCGCCGCGGCGGTCCGGGATGATCCAGATCTGGAAGATCCGGGTGGTCTCGGCTTCCAGGTTGTACTCCGAATGGACGATGCCGGTACCGGCGCTCATCACCTGCACGTCACCGGCCTCGGTGCGGCCCTTGTTGCCCAGGCTGTCCTGGTGGGTGATCGCGCCTTCGCGGACATAGGTAATGATCTCCATGTCGCGGTGCGGGTGCGGCGGGAAGCCGCTGCCGGCGGCGATCTCGTCATCGTTCCAGACCCGCAGGCGGCCCCAGTCCTCGCGCTCCGGGTCATAGTAGTCGGCGAAGGAAAAATGATGACGCGCGTTCAGCCAGCCGTGGTTGGCATGGCCCAGACGGTCGAAGGGACGACGTTCGATCATGATCGGATCTCCATTGGGCCCGTCGCCGCTCGTTTGCGCGAGGGTGCGGGCGGTTGATGGGGTCATCATCCGTCAGATCATTGCGATAAAAAAGCGCGTATTTTCGGCTTTATATATCTAATTATTAGATTCGATCAGGGCGCGAAGGAAGCGCGGGTCCGCCAGTGCGGCGAGGTGCCCGCCCGGGTATTCCCGCACTCGCGCGTCCAGGCGGTGGGCGAAGGTACGTTGCAGCGGCGGCGGGCTGAGCCGGTCGGCGGCCGCCACAACGTAGGTGACCGGGCAGGCTGGACGAACCTGCCGCGGCGAGTCGATCAGCAATTGCGCGGGTTCGCTGGCGCTGGTCGGCACCTCGGCGCCGAGCAGTTCGAGGAAGCCGGCGCGGTCTTCCAGGCGGACCCGCCCTCCGAGCGGGTCGAGGCGGCATAGCCCGAGGAGATTGTCCTGGCCGCTGTCCTGGTAGCTTTCCAGCGCGCCGCCGCCCTCGCTGACCAGCGCGCTGAACAGGTACAGGTGCGCGGCGCGCTCGCCCAGGCGGGCCGCCAGGCATTGCGCCAGGTAGCCGCCGAAGCTGTGGCCGCAGAGTATCACCCGCTCCTCGCCGGCCAGCGTGGCGGCGGCCTGGTCCAGCCAATGCGCCAGGTCGCATCCGGGCGCGTCGCGCAGATGGTCGCAGCTTCGCCAGCCGGCGCCTTCCACGGACCAGGCGGAGCGGCGCAGGAAAAATCCCGAGACCAGCAGCACGCCGCTCATCCGCCGGCCCGCTCGGCCTGGCGCAGGCCGACCGCGCCGACCTGCAGCAGCATGATCACCCCGCACAGCGCGGCCAGGCCGAGGTACAGCGCCTGGCTGCCGGCATGGTCGAGCATGATCCCGCCGTACAGCGGTGCCAGCGCGGTGCCGAGGCTGTAGAGATTGGCCGCGCCGAAATAGCTGCCGCGCAAGTCGTCGGGGGTCAGTTGGTCGACCTCCACGCTGAAGGTCGGGAACACGATCAGTTCGCCGAGGCTGAGTACCACCGTGGCCAGCGCCAGGCCGGCGAACAGGGTCACCGGGGTCCAGGCGAAGCCTAGCTGGGCCAGGAGCATGAGCAGCATGCCGAGCATCAGGCGGCCGCCGGTGCCGGTGTTTTCCAGCAGGCGGAGGAGGGGAAACTGGGCGACCACTATGGTCAGCGCGTTGATGGTCACCAGCAGGGCGATGCTGTTGACCACGTCGGGCAGACCGCTGCGGGTGAGGTACTGCACGAGGGTCGAATCGAAGGTGGCGTAGATCAGCGCGGCCAGCATGTTGCACAGCAACAGCAGGGTGAAGGCGCGATGCCGGGCCATGCTCAGGCAGGCTTCGAGGAACCCCGTCGAGGATCGCGGGGCAAGGCTGCGCCGCTTAAGTTCGAGGTGGTGCAGCAGGCGCCAGAGCAGCAGGCCGTAGCAGAAGTAGACCAGCGCGGTGACCAGGAAGGTGCCGGCCTGGGCGGCGACGCCGAGAGTCAGGCCGATCAGCGGGCCGAGGGCGGCGCCGAGGTTGATCAGGAAGTACCGGCAGTAGAGCGCCAGTTCCCGCGAGCGGCGATCCTCGACGCGGTCGCCGATCAGCGCCTTGCAACTGGATTCGAGCAGGGCGCAGCCGATGCTCACCCCGGAGATCGCCAGTCCGTAGGACAGCGGCTGGCCGCTGAAGCCCAGCAACACGAAGGAAAGCCCGCTGAGGCTGGTGCCGAAGAAGATCAGGCGCTTGCGCCCGAAACGGTCCGACAGCCAGCCGGTGTAGATGCCGCTGAGCGCGCCGCAGACGGTCGCCAGCGCCAGCAGCAGGCCGATGGCGCTGGCGGACAGCCGGAACTCGCGCCACAGCAGCAATGCCAGGAACGGCCAGACCATGAAGTAGGCGCCGCGGGTCAGCAGCGTACCGACGAGCATCACGTGGATTTCCGTCGGCAGGGCGCGGAAGCGTTGCACGCTGAAGGTGTTGTCGCTCACGGGCGGGGCTCCTGGGCGAGGGGACGGATGCCGCCGCGCAGGCTGCCGGCGGCTACCTGGTGGAACAGCGGCAGGAAGCTTTCCGGCAGTTCGCGGGTGAATTCGCTGCTCAGCCAGCAGCGCAGCAGGCAGCGGCGCTGCCGCTCGTCGTCGCTGAACTCGGTGCGCGCGTGCAGGGTGGTGTGGTTGTTCACCAGCACCAGCATGCCCTTGCTGAAGTCCAGTTCGGCATAGCCGTCGGCGCGTTCGATCGCCTCGTCCAGGCCGTCGAGCATGCTTCGCACCTGCGGGGCGAGGCTTAGCCCGTGGCGCGTCACCGATTCGTTGAACTTGCGGATATAGCGCAAGACGAAGGTCCGCGGGGTTTCCGTGAGCAGCGGCACCAGCGCGTAGTCGGCGTCGCCTTCGTCGCGCAGGTCGTGGGGGATCGGCTGGCCGAGCAGGGGCAGCCAGGCCGGATTGGCGGCTTCCAGGGTGGCGAGGACGTCGGCCGAGGAACGGATGCGGAAGGCGCCGCCCCGGCGTGCCGGCGACCAGCAGGCGAGCACCGTGAGGTCGGCGCGATCGGAGTGGAAGGCCAGTTCCTGGCTGGTCAGGTGGCCGCGCTGCGGCGCGTCGCGGGCGTCGCGCAGGCCGAGGTCGCGCACTTCCTTGAGGTACTCGCCGTTGCGGTTGATCGCCACGGTGCGTCCCAGCCATTGGCAGAATGCGCGGAACACCCGCTGGAATTCGTCCTCGGCGAGTCCGCGCAGCAGCGCGGAATCGTGCAGCAGCACGCCGCTTCCATGCTCCAGTTCGTGATGCAGGCGCTGGCGCAGGAGAGCCTCCGCGCTATCCGCGGGACGCCGCTCCAGCAGGCGCGCGAACAGCGTTTCCAGGCCGGCGGCGAAAGCGGCCGAAGCGCAGAACACCGCGTTGCCCCGCCAGGGCGCGGGGCGACGATGGATGGTTGTCATAGCGAGGCTCCGTATTCCTGCTGCCAGAGCGACAGGGTGGTGAGGGTGAACAACTGGTCGCCGGGCAGCGCCGCGACGCTCGGTGCATCCAGGCCTTCCAGGCCGAGGTCGTGGAGCGCCGGCAGGCGTTCGGCGAGGTGCCGGCGCATTTCCCCGAGGGCCTGCGGCCAACGTTCGAACGGCAGGCGGAAATGCCGTTTCGGCTGCGCCTGCCAGCGTTTCTCGCGCTGCTCCAGGAGCGCCACCAGCGGTGCCTTGGCGGTGTCGCCGACGATCCGCTGGAGGCGCCCGGCGCGCTGCGCCAGGGCGCCATGCAGGTAGGGGGTGCGCGCTTCGATGGTGCGCGACATCAGCAGATGGTCGGCGCGGCGCAGCAGCGGCTCCAGCGAGTAGTGCAGGTCGAACTGGCCGATCGCCGCCTCGAGGCCCTGGCCGAGGGCCTCGTGGGCGAGTTCCTCGATCCGCTCGGCGACCCGTCGGCCCGCCGGTTCCGCCAGCAGCGCGGCCTTGCGCCGGTACTCGCCGAACCAGGCGGCGGCGAAGCGCCGCGGTTCCGGTGCGTCGCGCCGGCGCCAGAGTTCGAGATGGCGCGGGTAGCCCCAGAACAGTTCGTCGGCGCCTTCGCCGAGAAGCACGCAGTGATAGCCCTGCTCGCCGATACCGTCGGCCAGGCGCTGGTACATCAGCAGGCTGGACATCCGTGTCGCCCCGCCGAAGTTGCCGACCGCGCGACGCAGCAGCGGCATGAAGGCTTCCTGGCGCAGCTCGAAGCGTTGCAGCCGAGGGTGTGGCAGCAGGCTTTCCTCGTCGCCTTCCAGGCACAGGTGAAAGCGTTGCAACTGCGGGTCCAGGTAGCTGCCGAGCAGGTTGGAATCGACCCCGCCGCTGACCAGCAGGGCGCAGGGGCGGAAGGTCTGGCGGCAGCGTTCGAGGGTTTCGCCGAGCTGCTCGTCGAGGCTGTCCACCTCGCTGGCCGGGGCGGTGGCCAGCCGCTGGCGCTGGCAGAGGCGCGGACGCTCCTGGGAGAGATCGAAGCGCAACACCTCGCCGGGCAGCAGCAGACGGACCTGCTGGAACAGGGTCTGGCCTTCCAGCGGCACGCCGGCGGCGACCACCTGGGCGATCGCCTCGGCGTCGGCGCGGGCGCCGCCGAGCAGGTGCAGCAGCGCCCGCGGCTCGGAGGCGAAGGCCAGCAGGCCGCGCTCGGGCTGGTAGCTGTAGTACAGCGGCTTGATGCCGAACTCGTCGCGCAGCAGGGTCAATTGCCGGGTCTGCGGGTCCCAGCTGGCGAGGGCGTACATGCCGTCCGGCAGTACCCCGCGCTGCAAGCCGTCGAGCAGCAGGCGGATCTCGCCATGGATTTCGCAGCCGGCCTGGTAGACCTCGCCGTTGTAGGCGACCCGCCGCTGGCCCTCCTGCGGCGGCAGCGGTACCGCCGCGGCGCCGGACATCGGCAGGCGGGTCATGCCGATGGCGCCGTTCGGCAGGGCCGCGATGCCCTCGCCGAACGGGCCGCGATGGGCCAGCAGGCGTAGCGCTCCGGCGAAGCGCGAGACACTGAAACCGGTGCCGACGTAACCGAGGATGCCGCACATCACGAGGCTTCCCGTTGCAGCAGGGCGGCGAGCGCACGGCGGTCGTGCTTGCCGGCGCCGTTCAGCGGCAGGGCCTGGTGCGACAGCACCACGCGCTGTGGCGCGCGGAGGGTGCCGAGCTGCTGCTGGAGCCAGGGCAGGAAGGCGAACTCGACCTGCGGCGCGGTGTGGATCACGGCGACATAGTCTTCGCCATAGAGCGGGCAGTCGACCTTCAGGCAGCAGACGTCGATCACCTCGTCCAGGCCGTTGAGCGCCCTTTCGCATTCATTCAGGTGGAACAGGTTGCCGCCCTTGTTGATGGTGCCGTCGCAACGGCCGAGGACGTGCACGCAGCGGTCCTCGTCGAAGTAGGCGAGGTCCTGGGTGTTCAGCCAGCCGTCCTCGAGCACCTGGGCGGTCAGGTCGGGGCGGTTGACGTAGCCGGAGAACAGGCTCGGCGTGCGCACCCACAGGCGCCCGCGTTCGCCGCTGCCCTCCAGCGGGCGGCCATCGGGGTCGGTCAGCTTGAGTTCCAGGCCGACGGCAGGTCCCACCGAGTTGTCGAACGCATCGCCGCGACGCTTGCCGAAGAGGAAGGCGAAGCCGCACTCGCTGAGGCCGTAGATGTTCGCCAGCGCCGCGTAGTCGCGCTGGAAGGCCGCCTGCAGGTCGGCGTCCAGGCGCGCCGAGCCGGCGACGCAGAGCAGGCGCTGCAACGGCAAGCGGCGCGGCGGCGGAGTGCCTTCCTTGACCATGTGGTTGACCACCGGCGGCACCAGGTAGAGGAAACTGATGCCGAAGCGTTCCACGTATTCCCAGAAGCCTTCGCTGTCGGCCCAGCAGTGCAGCGGCAGGAGCACCGCGCTGCCGCCGTACAGCAGCGGGAAGAGGAAATTGATGCCGAGGATGCCCAGGCCGCTGATCCGGTAGAAGCAACCGGAGCGCGTGTGCTCGCCGATGCCCAGGCAGTCGCGGCCGATGCGGTAGGCATGGAGCATGGCCTGCTGGCTGAGTTCGATGCCTTTCGGCTGGCCGGTGGTGCCCGAGGTGAACAGGATCATGTGGCTGTGCGCGGCGCGGTCGAGCCGGCGCGTCGCGCTGCGCTCGAAGTCCAGCGCCAGGCGCAGCCCGGCCAGCGCGCCCTTGAGCGGATGTTCGCTGGCCAGCGCGTCCAGGCGCATCTCGTCGACGATGGCCTGCTTCGCGGCCTCCCCCCACTCGGGATCGATCAGCACCAGATGCTTGCCCGCGCGCATGACCGCATAGATCAGGCAGAGGTTGCGGTAGCTGTTGTCGAGCAGCACGCCGACACTGCGGCAGGCATGCGCGGCGATCTGCTCGGCGAGGGCATCGACCTGGCGGTCGGCGTCGCCCCAGGTGTATTCCAGCGGTCGCTCCGGCTCGCGGGCGTCGATCAGGAACGGCCGCCGCGGGTCGGCGCTGCCGAGATGGCGGAGGGTGCTGTCGAGCGATACGGGTACGGGGAGGCTGCTCATGCCGGCTCCTCAGCGATTCAGCGCGGTGAAGGCGTGGATGTCGAAGTTCACCGCCACCTGCGGCGCGCTCTCGATCTCGCGCACCGCGGCGATGAAGCGGTCGGCGTAGTCTTCGCCGCCTTCCTGCTCGATGTAGCGGGTCACGTAGCTGGTGGAGAGGAAGAACAGCGCGACCTCCTCCGGGCTGAGGAAGATGATGTTGGCGAACACTTCGCGGCGGCAGTCGCGCAGGTGCGGGCAACTGCCCATGATCTCCAGGGTGTCGTCATAGCGGGTCAGGCGCGGATCACGGTGTTTGGCCCACTTGTTCACCAGTTCGTGCTCGATGAAGTCGCGCAGCGGCCCGTAGGCGATCGGGAAGTCGTACTTGTAGGCGCAGAACAGCCCGCCGGGGGTCAGCCAGTCGGCCATGCGCGTCAGCACCTGCTTGCGGTCCATCCAGTAGAAGGAGGTGGCGCTGGTGACCAGGTCGAAGCGGCGTTGCGGCGCGAAGGTTTCCGCCGGCGACACGCTGAAGCGGATCTCCGGGTAGTTCTCGCGGGCCTTGGCGATCAGCGCCTCGCCCAGGTCGCTGCCTTCCACGTAGCGGAACCAGGGTTGCAGGCGGACGGTCGAGACGCCGTTGCCGCAGCCGATGTCCAGCGCCGCTTCGCGTGCCGGGGCGCGTTCGGCGAGGTTGCGGTAGAGCGAATCCGGATAGGCGATCTTGCCGCGGACCACGTTGTAGGCGTCTGCGTGCTTGTCGAACTGCTTCATTGGGTAATCTCCAGTAGGCTCTCGTGGTAATCGCCCTTGTGGACGAAATTGATGTAGGTGCCGCTGCCGCCGAGGTAGCGGTAGCTGTGCTCGACGCCGGCGGGGATGAACACGCTGGCCGGGCTCTGCAAACGGCGCAGTTGGCCGCCGAGCAGGACTTCCACCTCCAGGCCGCGGTAGTCCTCGTCGCTGCCGAGGAACAGGAACACCGAGTCGCAGTTGTGCACGTGGCTGTCGACGTGGCCCGGCCCGCCGTCGCCGACGTCGTGGAACTGGCGGGCGATGAAGTAGAACGGCGAGCCGTCGAGCAGGCGCCGGTCGAGCATGACGAAGCGCTTGCCGGGGCCGTGGCGGTGGTACTTCAGTTCGCTGGCGGATTTCTCGAAAGGCGTGAGGAACAGGGATTGGCGGTGCATCGGCGTGTAGCGTTGCAGCGAGACGCGGCCGTTGATCAGTTCCGGATCGAAGGCGCTGTAGGCGTCCTGGTTTTCCTGCATGGCCAACTGGTGCAGGCGGGCGACATGGACGAAGGCGTTCTCGCCGACCACCGGGTGCATCGGTGAACGCTTGATCCGGCTGTGCGCCTCGACCAGCTCGGAGACCGCGAGGACGTTCTTCAGGTTGAAGCGGTCGGCGGCGAACTTGGTGTGCAGCAGGGTCAGCAACTGGAAGGTGTCGGTGATCCCGGCGCGTTCGCCGATCCCGTTGCAGCTCGCCGAGTGCCACTGGACCCCGGCCTGGATCGCCGCCAGGGTATTGCCCAGGGCCAGGCCGCGGTCGTTGTGCACGTGGTACTCGAAGACCACGTCGGGGAACTCGTGGCGCAGCAGCGAGAGCACGTCGAAGGTCTCGTCCGGCAGCAGGATGCCGACGCTGTCGGCGAAGCAGATGCGATCGGCGCCGGCGTCGCGCGCGGTGGCGATCATGCTGACCAGGTCGCTGACCGAGGTGCGCGCGGCGTCTTCCACCGTGGCCCGGACCCGCAGGCCGCGTTCGCGGGCGTAGCGGATCGCGTCGTGGAACAGTTCGAGCACCTCCTCGCGGCTCATGCCCTTGAACTTGGTTTCCAGCGAGATCGCGTTGATCGAGGCGAACAGCCCGACCCACTGCGCACCGGTTTCCAGCACCGCGTCGATATCCTCCCGGCGCGCCCGGGCGTGGGCCAGCACCGGCGTGGAAACCGCCGCCACCACGGCGCGTACCCGCTCGCGTTCGTCCGCGGAAATCCGCGGGTGGCCGCACTCGATCATATCCACCCCCAGCGCCGCGATTTCCCTCGCCAGCTGGACCGACTGCGCGCTGTCGAAGCTGCACTGGCGGGCCTGGCACCCCTCGCGCAGGGTGCAGTCGATGACCCGGATCATCGTCTCGCTCCCGCGTCCGAGGCCGACAGCGTCGCCAGCCGCGGCTCCCTGATGAAGTCGTGGATCTTCGGCGCATGGCCGAACTGGCGGGAGAAACGGGCGAGGAAGGTGACCATCTTCAGCGAGTAGTCGCACAGCTGCGGAAGATAGTGGTCGAGGTTGTCCTCGGTGATTGCCTCGTCCGGGAACACGCTTTTCAGGTTGGAAGCGATCCAGGTTTTCATGCTGTCCTCTCGATTCAGTTGGTGGAATTCGTCGTCCTCGACGAAGACGATCGGCATGCCGATGCGCAGCTGGCCGCTGCGGTTGTTGTGGCTGCCATGTGCGGTGCGGGCGGGCCAGACCAGGACGTCGCCGGCGTCCAGCTCGGCATCCACCAGTTGCTCGCGGGAAATGCCGTTGGCCTGTAGGTCGATGCACTTGAACATCGGGTAGGCGAGGTCGAACTCGTGGGGGAAGATGGTGCGGTCGTCGGGGTAATAGAACATCCCACCGTTGTCGTTCCGCGACGGGGTCAGGGCGACCCAGAAGGTCTGCGCGCTTTCGTAGCGCTTCTCCCATAGCGCGATGTCCTGGTGCAGCGGGATGTAGGACTCGTCGGCGTGGCGCTTGATGAACGCCGCGTGGCGCAGCAGGCGCGGCTTGCGCAGATGGTCGCGGACCAGCGCGTCGAGCCCGGAGCGGGCGAACCAGTCGTCCCAGAAGAGCGGGTCGTGGCGGTGCAGGTTGCGCACCTTCTTCGCCTCGCGGCGCTCGTCGTCGGCGATGTCGAATTCCGGTTCCAGCGCCGGGTCCGGCCGCTGCGCCGCGGCGAGGATCCAGTCCAGCGCCTGTTGGCGCAATTGCGGGGATACCACCTGCCGATAGTGTTTCATTGGACGGACTCCTTGCTGACGGTGTGGACGATGAAATCGATCACCGCCGGGTCCTGCAGGGCCAGGTGGTGCGGACGCTCGCAGGGGAAGGTGTCGAGCCGCTCGATCAGGTCGCACCAGCGTTCGGCGGCCGGGTCGCGGCCGGCGTCGTCCCGGCAGCGCACCCAGCTGGCGCGGGCGAGGCGATGGCGGGGCTGCCAGCGGCCGAACAGCTCGACATTGCGCAGCAGGACCTCTTCGCGCAGTTCGCCAAGCTCGCTCATCAGGGCGATCCATTCGCGCATCTCGGCGCTCAGCCAGCGCTGGTATTGCTCGCTCGGCGGCATTCGCCGCAGGGCCGGCCAGGGCAGGTGGCTGTCGATCATCAGCAGGCGGCTGGCCGGCAACTGGCGGGTCATCTCGTAGCCGACCAGGCCGCCGAAGGAATAGCCGATCAGCCAGTCCGGTTCTTCCGCCAGGCCGTCGAGTACCTGGCTGGCGAGGGCTTCGATGCTGGCGTAGGCATCCAGCCGGTGGTAGTCGACCAGCCGGCAGTCCGTTGCGCCGAGGCGTGCCAGCAGCCCGCGGAAGCAGCTCGGGTGGCCGATGAAGTCAGGCAGCAGGATCAGCATGGGCGTAGCGCCTCGGCCATGGCCGCCGCCAGCGCCAGGGTCCGTTCGCGGCCGAAGCGGCTGGCCAGGCTGGCGTCCCAGCCGCCGTCGTCGCGCCGGACCAGGGTCAGGGTCAGCGGCAGGCGGCTCTTCAGTGTCGGCCGGTGGATGAACCCGGCGCTGCGGAATGGCTGGTCGATGACATTGATCATCACCTGGGCGTCGGCATAGCGCAGCCCGGCCCGTTCGGCGATGGCCTCCGCCGGCAGCAGGCTGTGCTCGAAGGCCTCGAGCCTGTGTCGTTCGAAGGTGTCCTCGGCGGTCGCGGCGTCCAGCAACAGCGGCACCAGGTTCAGCCAGCAACCGGAAACCGCCGTGCCTCGGCGACTGCGCAGGCTGACCGGGGTCAGCGCCAGGACCTTGCCGGTGGCGCCCTGGCTGGCCAGGGCGAGAGCCAGGGCGCAGGCGAGCCGGGTCAGCAGGGCGGCTTCGCCGCCTCCTGGCGTGGCAGCCAAGCGGAAATCCTCGCAATGGCTGGCGAGCTCCGCCCAGGGCAGGCTCGCCAGTTCACGGAACGCCTCGCCGCGCTCGCTCCAGTAGTCTTCCAGCCTGGTCCTGCGCTCGCGCAGCTGGCGCTCCAGGCGCCATTGCTGCTGGAGGAATCCGAACTCGGGGGCCGCCGCTTCGGTCGTGGGGTCGGCGTTGAGCACGGCCAGGCGGGCCAGCAGCACGCTGGCGAAGTCGGCGTCGGCGACCAGGTGATGCAGCCAGACGCCCCAGCGCGCACGTCCTCCGCAGCGCCCGTGGAACAGTCGCAGCAGGCCGCGCTCGAACAGGGAATGCGGGCGTTGCAGCAGCGCTGCGATGAGCGTGTTTTCGTCGGCGAAGGGGCCGACTTCCAGCGCCGGGCTCTCCTCGGGCTGCCCGTGGACGACCAGTTCGAAACCTTCCGCGCCGCTGTCCACCTGGCTGTCGAGCAACGGGAACTCTTCGCGCAGGCGCCGCCCCAGGCGCGTCAGGTCGGATGCCGGCACCTCGGCCGGAGCCAGGTAGCAGAGGCCGAAGCGGGTCAGGTCGGCGCCGAGCAGCTCGCTGAAGACCATCCCGCAGGACCAGGGCGACAGGTCGACGCGCAAGGACTGCGCGGCCTCATCCGGCATCGGTTGGTGCCGCAGGCGGTCGCGCTCGGAGGGGGACAGGCGGTGCCAATCGCCGACCACCACCAGGTGCTCGCGGAACCAGTGGTAGCGCACCTCCGCGGAGAGACCGACGTTCATGCCGCGCTCCTCGACAGCACCAGCGGCTGCTCCGGCGTCGCCGCCCGTTCCAGCAGACGCTCCGGCGCCAGGCCGTGGCTGCGCAGGAGACGGCTGAACTGGTCGAGGCGCGAGTTTGCCTGCAAGTCGGCGAGTCCCAGGTTTGCTCCCGCACCCGCCGATTGACAGAGGGCGACCAGTTGCAGGGCGAGCAACGAGTTGCCGCCGCAGAGGAAGAAATCCTGGTCGGCGGCGCCGACCTCGCAACCCAGCAATTCGCTCCACAGCTGCGCGCAGCCGCGTTGGTCGGGATCGAGCGCGCTGGCGCAGCGCTCCAGCGGTTCTTCCAGGCGGCGCAGCAGGGCGGCGCGGTCCAGCTTGCCGTGCGCCGTCAAGGGCAAGGCCTCGACCCGGACGCAGGCATGCGGGCGCTGCCAGGTGGGCAGTTGGCGGAGCAGGGCCTGCGGGCTGGCGTCGGCTTTTCCCGTCCAGGCGCAGAGCAGTTGCTTGACGCCGTTGCGCTCGCGGACCAGCAGGGCGCAGTCGAGGATGCCCGGCTGGCGGCGCAAGCGCTGTTCCAGGGCGGGGAGGTCGAGGCGATAGCCGTTCAGCTTGACCTGACCATCGCCGCGGCCGATGAAGCGCAGCCGACCCTGCTCGTCGTAGCGAGCGCGGTCGCCGGTACGGTAGGCACGCAGCAGGCGGCCGCGATAGGGCAACTCGACGAAGCTGGCGCGGGTGCGCGTCGCATCGTTCCGATAACCCCGCGCCAGGCCGGCGCCGAAGGCGACGATCTCCCCGGCCCGGTCGGGCTCGGCGATCTCCTGTCCGTGCTCGTCGAGCAGGAGCACCGCGGTGCCGGCGATGGCCTTGCCGATGGGGATGTCGTCTTCCTCGAGGTCGTCGTTGGTGACGACATGGCAGCAGGTGAAGGTGGTGTTCTCCGTCGGTCCGTAGCCATTCACCAGGTGCAGTCGCGGATGCCGCAGCAGCGCCCGGCGCACGTGCGGCACCGAGAGGATGTCGCCGCCGGTGAGCAACTGGCGAAGGCCGCCGAGGCAGTCCGGGTCGAGGTCCACCAGGGTGTTGAACAGCGAGGCGGTGAGCCAGGCGCTGTCGGCTCCGCGCTCGTCGATCAGCCGGCGCAGCACGCCCGGGTCGAGGGGGCCGAGGTCGTTCAGCACGCAGCAGCCGCCGTTGAGCAGCGCGCCCCAGATCTCCAGGGTCGCCGCATCGAAGGACAGCGGCGAGTTGACCAGGAAGCGCATCTGCGGAGCGAACGCGAGGAACGACTGGCCCAGGCACAGACGGGTAATGCCGGCGTGGGTGCAGGCGATGGCTTTCGGGCGGCCGGTGGTGCCCGAGGAGAAGTTGATGTAGGCGATCTGGTCCGCCGCGAAGCATGGCCGGGCGACCGAGGCTGGAGCGGCAGGCAGGTGCCTGACCGGGACGCAGGGAAGACCGTTGGCGGGCGTCGGCGTGGTCGAGCAGTCGAGGATCAGGCGGCAGTCGACCTGCCGGCACAACTCTGCATTCCAGGCCGCCGGTTGTTTCAGGTCTATATATAAGTAGTGATGGCCGGATAATAGTATGGCGAGCAGGCAGACAATGCTTTCCCGAGAATATTCGCCGTACACTCCAAGACAAACTCCCGGCTGCGGATAATGCTCGAGAAGATAGTCTGAAAGTTGTTCGGCGCTATGCAAGAGTTGCCGATAGTCGACACTTCCGAAACGGTCCCTGATGGCTTCGCGATGGGGATGAAGCGCTGCCATTTCGCTGAAGCGGGCCACCACCGTTGGGTGCGCGTACAGGTCGAGCAGGGAGTTCTGGGACATTCTGGCAATCGCCTTTTTTTTGAAAAAATGAGTCCATATGCCGGCTTCTTCGGCTAAATGAAGGGTTTTTGGTTTTTCGTGAGGACAGCGGCCGAGTCTTCCCGGGAACTGCCAGTCGTCCGCCGCCCACCGGCTCGCTCACGCGAGCGGCAAGCGTCGAGGCGCCTTGCCCGGAAAAAACGTTATGGAAATACGGAGTGCCGTCGACTCAAGGGCAGTCAACTGCTGCCATGCAGTCTTATCGTCAGGAAAGAGAGAAAAGCGATGAGAATGGATTCACGGTCACGCATTGCACTTCCACCTTACGTTGGGTTTCCGAAGTGTTTCGCTGTGTGTGTTTTTATATGTTTCGTGGGTATTTAAAATAAGATACAAATTTCCCCTCACAACTATGAGAATTGGTAGTTGGCGAAAGGGCGGTATGAGGGGTGTCGAAGCGCGCCGGCTGATGGCTTTTTGCCGAGGCAGGCTGCCGCGGCTACGCCTGCCGGGGGTAGCACGGACAAGTGGTGTCGGGGGGCCTGGCCGCTGCGGCGAGGCGCGGAGGTCCGGCTGGCGCGGCGATCATCACAGAGGATTCTGCGGCGTCATTCATCGTTTGAATGGTTGCTGCCGCAAGCGCGCCCGGCGCCGTCGATGCTGGTCTGCGGTGTCGGGCGCTCGCTGGCGTTGCGTTGGCCAGCCGTCCCGGCCGGGTGCGTCGGCACCGGCCGGAGGTTTTCAGGAGGCGGGCAGCGGCGCGCCCTTGGGCCATAGCAGCCAGAGCCGGCCCGGCTGCTTCATGTGTCCGGCGAGTTCGCCGGCGGCGTCGCCGGTGCCCCAGAACAGATCGGCGCGGACCTCGCCGACGATGGCCCCGCCGGTATCCTGGGCCGCCACCGGACGGACCACCGCGCTGCCGTCGTCAGGGCGGGTGGTGGACAGCCACATCAGGCTGCCCAGCGGAATCACCTTGCGGTCGATGGCCACGCTGTAGCCGTCGGTCAGCGGTACGTTCAGCGAGCCGCGCGGACCTTCGTCGCTGTCCGGGCGCAGGCTGAAGAACACGAAGCTGGGATTGCTCGCCAGCAGTTCGGAGACCCGCTGCGGATTGGCCTCGGCCCAGTCGCGGATGCGCTTCATGCTGACCTCTTCCTTCGGCACCAGGCCCTGCTCGACCAGCCAGCGGCCGACCGGCTTGTACGGGTGGCCATTCTGGTCGCCGTAGCCGATGCGCAGTTGCCGGCCGTCTTCCAGCTGGATGCGCCCGGAACCCTGGATCTGCAGGAACTGAAGGTCCATCGGGTCGCCCAGCCAGGCGAGCACCGGCGCGCTGGAGCCGTTGTCGCGGATCGTCGCGGCGTCGTCGTAGGGTTTCAGCACCCGGCCTTCCAGGCGTCCGCGCAGGCGCTTGCCCTTGAGTTCCGGGTAGACGCTTTCCAGCGCGACCACCACCAGGTCGTCCGGTACGCCGTAGACCGGCACCGGGGTTTTTTCGCCCTGGCTCAGGCTGCCGTGGTAGACCGGTTCGTAGTAGCCGGTGATCAGGCCCTGGTCGCCGTTGCTGGAGGAACGCAGGCTATAGACCTGCATCCGCTCCTGGAGGAACGCGCGCACCGCCGTCGGATCGGCGGCGACCGTCGTGGCGCTCGCACAGGGCTCGCCCCATACCGGGTCCTTGGCCAGCCGCGCGCAGGCCGAGCGCCAGGCATTGAAGCCGGCGAGCAGGTCGGCGTCGCTGGTAGCCGGCAGGGCGTCCCAGGGCACGCTGTTGTAGGTGGTGACTTCGGCGGGTTTGGGCGGGGGCTCTTTCTTGCCGTCGTCGCATGCGGTCAGCAGGGCGGCGAAAGGGAGCGCGCAGAGCAGCAGGCGGCGCCAGGGATGGAACGGAAACTTCACGCCAAGGACTTCCTGGTGGTGGATCGAAGCCCGCTAGCTTGGGCAAAGCGCGACGGTGCGTCAAACCGCGGCGACGACCGAAGCGTATCGCCGCGTTACACCGAGGCGGCGATGAGTTCGCGCAGCCAGCGATGGGCCGGATCGCGGTGCGAGCGCTCGTGCCAGAGCATGGCCAGGTCGTAGCCGGGCACCTCCAGGGGCGCCTCGACCACCCGCAACCTGTCGCGCTCGCGTACCAGTCGCGACGGCAGCAGCGCCACCAGGTCGGTGCTTTCCAGCACCGCGCGGAGGAACAGGAAGTGCGGCACCGACAACGCCACCCGGCGTTCCGCGCCGAGTTCGGCGAGCGCCTGGTCGGTGGGACCTAGGAAGCCGCCGCCGTCGGGCGAGACGATCGCCTGCTCGAGGCGGCAGAACTGCTTCAGCGTCGGTCGCCGACGCAGCCCCGGATGCCCGGCGCGCCCGGCCAGCACATAGCGCTCGCTGAACAGCCGGCGACAGCGCAGTCCCGGCGGCGCTTCTTCGAGGGTGTGGAAGGCCAGGTCGATCTCGCCGCGTTCCGCCTGCCTGACGATTCGCGTCGGCGCCAGCTCCAGCACCGCCAGGCGGCTGCCCGGCGCCTGGCGGCGAAGACTGGCGAGGATCGGCAGGAGGATCGCCGACTCGGCGTAGTCGGTGGCGGCGACGCGCCAGGTATGCCGTGACTGCGTCGGATCGAACGGCGCGGCCGGCGCCACCGCCTGCTCCAGGGCTTCCAGGGCCAGGCGTAACGGCTCGCGCAGCTCCTCCGCCCGCGCCGTCGGGCGCATCCCGCGCGGGCCGGGAAGCAGCAAGGGATCGTTGAAGATCGCCCGCAGCTTGGCCAGGTGCACGCTCACCGAGGGTTGGGAAAAATTCAGGCGTTCCGCCGCGCGCGTCACATTGTGTTCGGTGAGCAGCACGTCGAGGGTCACCAGCAGGTTCAGGTCCAGTCGCCGGAGATTAATCATCCATATACCTGGAATTGCAGATATTCATTTCAACTATATCCGGCGATGGCCGATCCTGCGCCCACCTTTTGCCGGAGACCCGCCATGAACGTACTCATCGTCTATGCCCATCCCGAGCCGCGCTCCCTCAACGGTGCGCTCAAGGACTTCGCGGTCGCCCGCCTCGAGGCGGCCGGCCATGCGGTGCAGGTTTCGGACCTCTACGCGATGGGCTGGAAGGCCGTGCTCGATGCCGGCGACAGCCTCGAGCGCGAGGCCAGCGAACGCTTCGATCCTTCCGCAACTTCCCTGCGCGCCTTCGAGAACGGTTGGCAGAGCGTCGACATCGCCGGTGAGCAGGACAAGCTGCGCTGGGCCGATACGCTGATCCTGCAATTCCCGCTCTGGTGGTTCAGCATGCCGGCGATCCTCAAGGGTTGGATCGATCGCGTCTATGCCTGCGGCTTCGCCTACGGGGTCGGCGAACATTCCGACAGCCACTGGGGCGACCGCTACGGCGAGGGCCGGATGCAGGGCAAGCGGGCGATGCTGGTAGTCACCGCCGGCGGCTGGGAGTCGCACTACGCCGCGCGCGGTATCAACGGACCGATGGACGACCTGCTGTTCCCCATCCACCACGGCATCCTGCATTACCCCGGCTTCGAGGTATTGCCGCCGTTCGTCGTCTATCGCAGCGGCCGGATCGACGCGGAGCGTTTCGCCGCGCTGAGCGAGCAGTTGGGCCGGCGCCTCGATGACCTGCAGCGCGCTGCGCCGATCCCGTTCCGCCGGCAGAACGGCGGCGACTACCTGATCCCGGCGCTGACCCTGCGCGACGAACTTGCCCCGCAGCGGGCCGGTTTCGCCATGCACCTGGCCGAATGACCTGGGGTCAGGCCTCCAGCGGCTGCGCCTGGGCGGCCCCCTGCGCGCCGCGTGCGGCGAAGAGCTGGCTGCCGATGTGCAGGGCCTGGTCCAGATGCCGGATCGGATCGGCGCTCTCCGACTCCAGCAACAGTTCGGAACGGACCACCCGTGCGCCGCAGTAATCGAAGATGCCATGGTCGATCTGGGTGCGCATCGCCCCGGCGTAGCCGTGCCGCTCGAAGGTGCCGGCATCGGCGCCGCCGACACCGACCAGCACCACGCGCAGGCGCTGCAGCTTTTTCCGCAGGTCGCCGCCGATGCTGTAGTCGAAGGCCCAGCCATTGGAGAACACGCGATCGATCCAGCCCTTGAGCAGGGCCGGCATCGACCACCAGTAGATCGGGTAGACCAGCACCAGGGTATCGGCGCGATCGATGCGCGCCTGCTCGGCGAGGACGTCGGCGGGAGGCGACGCCTGGCCGCGATGCACGGCGTGGTCGGCCAGGCCGAAGCGCGGCTCGAAGCCTTCCGCCGCCAGGTCGGCGGTTTCCGCGGAATGACCGGCGCGGACCACGCCTTCGGCGATGCGCGCGGCGAGGGCGTGGGTGAGAGAGCGAGGATGGTGATGGGCGACGACGATCAGGGCATGCATGGGCGAATTCCTCCGGGAATTGCGGGAAGGGGGGCAAGTCGATAGTCTGGGTAAAACCTACCTTCTGTAGGTTACCTTTAGTAAGTTACTTTTAGTAGGTTATCTATGTCAATGCACTCCCCAGACGACCCGTCGCCACGCCGCCGCCTGTCCCGCGACGAGCGCCAGCGCCAGTTGCTCGAGGTGGCCTGGCGGCTGGTCCGCGAAGAAGGTACCGAGGCGCTGACCCTCGGACGCCTGGCCGAGCAGGCCGGGGTGACCAAGCCGGTGGTCTATGACCACTTCGGCACCCGCGCAGGCCTGCTGGCGGCGCTCTACCAGGATTACGACCTGCGCCAGACGGCGCTGATGGAGGCTGCCCTGGAAGCGAGCGAGGCGACCCTGGAGGGGCGCGCCGACGTCATCGCCCGCGCCTATGTCGACTGCGTGATGCAACAAGGCCGGGAGATTCCCGGGGTGGTCGCGGCCCTCGCCAGCTCGCCGGAGCTGGAGCGGATCAAGCGCGACTACGAGGTTCTCTTCATGGACAAGTGCCGCGCCGTGCTGGAGCCCTTCGCCGGCGGCGGACGGCTGACCGTCGCCGCTCTGCGCGCAATGATCGGCGCCGCCGAAGCGCTGTCGCACGCGGCCGCCACCGAAGAGATCGCCCCGGAAGAGGCGCGGCGGGAACTGTACGAGGCGATCGTGGCGATGGTCGCGCGGAGTCGTCGGTGAAGGAACCGCGTGCCCTGGAGGAATATCGCCGGGCGATAGTGGCGGCCTGTCCGGAACTGGCGGACGCCACTTTCGCCATCCTGGCCTCGGGCTGGCATTCCACGGCGGTGGAGGTCGGAGGGCGCTGGGTGTTCAAGTTTCCGCGCGGCGCGGAGGCCGAGGCGGCGCTGCTGCGCGAGGCCGCCGTGCTACGCCTGGTGCGTCCGGCGGTGAGCCTGCCGGTGCCGGCGCCGCAGGTGTTTGCGGGACCGCCGCTGTTTTCCCGCCACGAGAAACTGCCTGGCGGTTACCTCCTGGGCGAGGACTACCGGCGCCTGGACGAACCCGCACGGCAGGCGGTCGGCGATGCGTTGGGGCGCTTCTACGCCGAGCTGCATCGACTGCCACCGGCGCGCATGCGGGCGGTTGGAGCCTTGCCGGTGCGTCCCTGGGAGTCGCCCGCGGCGATGCGCAGGCGCGCCTTGCCGCTGCTGCCTGCGGCAAGGCGCGAACGCGCGGAACGCTTGGTGCGGGAATATGCCAAGCTGCCTGCCGATCCGCTGGGTTCGATCTTCGGCTTCTTCGACGGCCATGGCTGGAACATGGCATTCGATAGCGAGGCCGGGCGGTTGAACGGTGTGTACGACTTCGCCGACGCGGGCATCGGTCCGCTGCACCAGGAATTCATCTATTCCGCGTTCATCGATGCCGACCTCACCGAGCGCATCGTCGCCGCCTACGAGCGCTTCAGCGGTCGGCGCCTGGAGCGTCGGCGGATCGCCTTGCTGACGGCGGCGCATCGGCTGTCGGAGTTGGCCGAGCTGGCCGACGACCCGCGCCATCTGCCGGACATGCTCGCCGGCGCCCTCGACGGCCTGGCCCTGGCGGAGGCGCAGGGCCTGGCCTGATGAGGGGACGCGCGGTCGTGCTGGGCAGGACGGATATGCCCGCGTGCGGACATTCGCCGCGAAGTACCGCTACCGCTCAGAGATAGGCTTGCGCGCGGCGCCGCGAGCGCGGCATGCGGTTCTTCCCGGACAATTCGTTGAGACGCGCCTGCCAGGCCTTGCGGGCGGCATCGCGGTCCTGGCGCTGCGCGGCGGCGAGCCTGGCCTCGGCTTTCGGCCGCGGCGCGGCCTTGTCGATCACTGGCGCAGCGGCGGTGGGGGTGACAGGGGCACTGGCCGGAGCGGCGTTTTCCTGGGCCTGGGCGAAGGCGTTGGTGCGCCGGCAGGTCTTGCAACTGACCTGGCCGACGTCGCTCGAGCCGTTCACGTTGCTGTCGCCGCGCCCGCAGGCTGCCTGGCCGGATTCGCTCAAGAAGTGCGTAACCATCTGATCCTCCTGGAGAAAAAAGGGCGGCATTATTCCCAGAAGTGTCTTCGAGTGCCAGCCTCGGGGGAGAACAGCTGACGAACTGCAAGACCTTTCCGTCGACCTTCGTTCAGTCGGCTGGCCGCCGCATGCTGTCGCGCACGTAGCGGGCCGGGGGGCTGCCGAGCGCCTTGCGGAACATGCCGATGAACGAGCTGACCGACTCGTAGCCGAGGATCTCGGCGGTGCGTTGCACCGAAACGCCGGCGGACAGTTGCTGCAGGGCGATGATGATCTGCAATTGCTGGCGCCACTGGCCGAAGGTCATGCCGGTCTCCCGGCGCACCATCCGCGCCAGGGACCGCTCGCTCATCGCCACTCGCCTGGCCCATTCGGCCATGCTGGCGCGGTCGCCGGGGGCGCGGGTCAGTTCGTCGGCGATGCGGCGCAGGCCGCGGTTGTCCGGCAGCGGCAGGTAGAGCTGTTCGGTCGGCGCCTGTTCCAGGAGTTCCAGCAGCACCCCGGCGAGACGTGCGAGCGGGCCGTCGTGCGGATAGTCCTGCGGTTGCGCGCTCAGGTGCAGGATCAGTTCGAGGACCAGCGGCGACAGGGCCAGGGTGCAGCAGTCGCTCGGCAGGCGTGCCGCCCCCGGCTCGACGAAGAGGAAGCAGACCTTGCCGTTGGCGGTGACCCGGTTGCTATGGGCGATGCCGCCGGGAATCCACACACCGAAACCGGCCGGCACCATCCACAGGCCATCGGGCACCGTGCAGGTGATGCCGCCGCGGCAGGCCACCACCAGCTGGCCCTTGCGATGCCGGTGCACCGGCACTTCGGTGTCGTTGTGCCGGGCCTCCAGCTGCAGGGCCAGGGCCGGCTGGCCGAGCGCGTCGGGATCGAAGCGTTGGGCGAGGTAGGTCTGCGGTTCACGGCTCACGGCAGGTCCTGTGGTTGTCCGAATTCGATTATTTTCTGGCTGAGTAGTCGATATTTGCAAATCGCCACGACCCGTAGCCTGTGCTCCTCAACCCGACAGGAGCGGCCGACCGCTCCGCGCCCTCGATACCCTGGTGCCCTGCATGCTGAGCGAAGTCTCCGTTTCCGGCCTCTACGTGCCGCCATTGTTCCTCTACCTGTGCCTGGCGATGCCGCTCTACCTGCTGCTGGAGCGCCTCGCCTGGCGCTGGCTGGAATGCGCCTGGCATCCCGGCCTGCTGCGTTTCTTCCTGTCGTTCATCGTGCTGTCCGTGCTGGTGCTGAAGTTCTGAGCCGAGGTCCCCATGTCCATCGTTCGTCTTTCCAAGGTGGCTGCGACCTTCGCCTGCGGCCTGCTCGCCCTGTGCCTGGCGTTGCAGTTGTGGCAAGCCTACGTGCTGGCGCCCTGGACCCGCGACGGGCGGGTCAGCGCGCAGGTGATCCGCATCGCGCCGGAAGTCTCCGGCAGCGTCGAGGCGGTGTTCGTCGCAGATAACCAGCGGGTGGCCCGCGGCGATCCGCTGTACCGCATCGATCCGCGCAGCTATCGCCTGGCCGTGCGCCAGCGCGAGGCGGAGCTGGAGCAGGCGCGGGAAACCCTGCGCCAACGTGACGAGCAATGGCGCCGACGCATGCAGTTGGCCGGCGCGGTTTCGCGCGAGGAGGTCGCCAACGCCGGTCGCGCCCTGCGTATCGCCCGCGCCCGCGCCGAGGCCGCCGGGGCGGCGCTCGACCAGGCGCGGCTGGACCTGCGGCGCAGCGAGTTGCGCTCGCCGGTGGACGGCTATGTGACGCAGTTGCGCGTGCAGCCCGGCGATTACGCGGCGGCGGGCCGGACCAACATCTTCATCGTCGATCGGCGAAGCTTCTGGGTCACCGGCTATTTCGAGGAAACCAAGCTGCGCAATGTACAGGTCGGCGCGCCGGCGACGATCAAGCTGATGGGGTTCGATCCGCTGCTCGACGGCCATGTCGCGAGCATCGGTCGCGGTGTCGCCGACCTCAACGAAAGCCGTGCCGACAGCGGCCTGCCGCAGGTCAGCCCGAACTTCAGCTGGATACGCCTGGCGCAGCGCGTGCCGGTGCGCATCGAACTCGACCGGGTACCGGCGGGCGTGGTGCTTGCCGCCGGCATGACCGGCAGTGTCGAGGTGCTGCAGGCGGGGACCGCGCGGCACTGGCGGCTGACCCGCTGGTTGCAGGAGTACCTTTGATGGCGGCGTCGGCGTCCGGCGGGCGCGATTGGTACGCGGCGTTGCCGTTGCCCTGGCGGACCGACAGCCTGGACTACGTGCTGCGCAGCATCGGCGCTGCCGCTCTGGCGCTCGGCCTGGGGCTCTACCTGCAACTGGATTCGCCGTTTTCCGCGGCGTCCACTGTGCTGTTGCTGATCAATCCGGTGCAGGGAGCGGTGGTCGGCAAGGGCTGGTGGCGCGCCGTGGGTACCCTGGTCGGCACGCTCGCTGCCTTCGTCCTGACCGCGCTGTTCACCCAGAAGATGCTGCTGTTCGTCGTCGCCCTGGGTTTCTGGCTGGGTCTCTGCGTCGGCGTCATGAGCCTGGTCCGGCACTTCTACGCCACCGCCGCGGTGGTCGCCGGCTACACCGTGTGCCTGGCGCTGGGACCGGCCATGGTCGAGCCCGAGGCGGCCTTCGAGCACATCGTCACCCGCGCCTCGGCGGTAATCGTCGGGGTCTGCTGCCTGAGCCTGGTGACCGTGCTTTTCAGCCGCAGGACCGTGTCCGGGCGGGTGCGCCAGCGTCTCGTCTCGCTCTGCGCGGCGACGCTGGCGCTGGTCGCTGCGCGGCATGCCGGTGCGGCTGACGGGGAACTGGAGCGCCGTCGCCGGACGCTGGCCGGCGAGGTCTACGCGGTAGACGACCTGCTGGGTGTCGGTCGCGCCGAGTCGCGGGCGCTGAGCGCTGCGCTCCCGGCGATCCGCGGTGGCCTGGCGGCGCTGTTTTCCACGCTGATGGAGTTCCGCTTCGCCGGCGAGACGCATTGGGCCCGGCGCTTGGCGGAGCGTGGACTGGCGCTGCCGATGGCCGACGACCTGCGCCTGCTGGGCGGCCAACTGGATCGCGGCGAGCTCGACTTCGCCGGCGCCGCGCGACGGCTCGCGAGCTTGCGCGGTCGCCTGGCGGCGATTCGGCGCGGACTTCCGACAGACCAAGCGGATGCCTGTCGCGAAGGGCTGTTCATGGAGCGTCTCGACGAGCAACTGGATGACCTGCAGGCCGCCCTGCGGGGGTTCGCCCGGCTCGACGGCCGGGCCCGCGCCGACGTCCGCCCAGCGGCCTTCCATCGACATTACCGCGAGGCCTTGCGCAACGGCGCGCGAGCCTGGCTGGCGATGCTGGTCGGCGGCGCCCTGTGGTTCCTCAGCGGGTGGGACCAGGGGCCGACCCTGCTGGCGGTGCTCGGCCCCTACTGCACGCTGCTGGCAGCCTCGCCCTTTCCCGCCGAGGGCACGCGCAATTTCATTCGCGGCACGCTCTACGCGATACCTGCCGCATTGCTCTGCAAATTCCTTCTGCTACCGCTGATCAACGGCTTTCCATTGCTGCTGCTGTGCCTCGCCTTCTTCTGGTCGTTCGGTATCCAGGCCACCACAGTGCCCAGGCGGGCGTTGCAGGGAATCGCCTACCTGATCGCCTTCAACACCCTGGTCGCCACCGGCAATCTCGCCCGCTTCGATTTCGGCGACTTCGCCAACCAGTCCTGCGCCTGGGTGCTGGCGCTCTGCATCAGCCTGCTGGTCTACCGCCTGCTGCCGAAGGACCTGGAACGGCATTCGGCGTCGCTGCTCGACCATCTGCGCCGCGAGACCCTCGCCTTGCTGCGTCGTCGCGCCGGTTTCGACGCGCATGCCTGGCAGGCCCGCCAGCAGCATCGCATCGCCCAGTTGGGCGCGCTGCATGGCATGGAACATCCGCGCAGCGCGCTGGCCCTGCGCCTGGGCTTCGTATCCCTGCAACTCGGCCGCGAGTCGCGGCGCCTGTGGCGCGCCCTGGCCGGGCTCGACCCGGCCGCCGCGGAGGCGCGGTGGATCGAGCGCGCACTGCGAGCCATCGCCGTCCGCCATCGCGATCCGCCGCTCGCCGCGCGGCACGCACGCCGTGCCGGCGCCCGCCTGGCGGCCGCCGGCGAGTGGCGCCTGGCCGCGATCCTCACCGACCTCGCCTGGTTGCTCCGGGCCTATTCGCAAAGCGTCTCGTCCGACGGGGCGCAGCATGGAGAAAAGACCTCATGAAAACCTCGTTCTTGCTGGCCTTGCTGCTGTCCTGCTGGTCCCAGGTCCAGGCGGCGGACGACGACGGGAAAGAGTTGCCGCCGATCGAGCGCTACGACTACGGCATGCCGCTGGACATCGAGCGGGTGCTTTCCGTCACGCCGGTGCCGGCCACCTGTGGCGTGGTGCCGCTGGTGATGCTCTACCGCGACAGCGCCGGACGCCTACATCGCTTGCAGTACCGAGGCCTTGGCGCGGGCTGTTCGCGGCACTGAGAAGCGGGCGCAGGCGCTGTCTCAGCGCGCCGCGCCTTCGATGATCGCCAGGACGTCGCCGATGGCGTGCTCCAGGTAGTCGCCCGCCTTGTACGCCGCAAGCGCCTGCGGACCGCCGTCGAGCACCGCCTGCGGCCGTTCGACGAAGCGTCCGAGCAGGTTGAACTCCTCGTCCAGCACCAGTACCAGCGGAATCGGGATTCGCTCCAGCGCCAGGCGCTGGCGCAGGTCGTCCTCGGCGCGGCCCTTGGAAATGATCGCCAGCTCGATGTTCGGTTGCAGGCGCTGCGCGAAGTCCAGCGCGGCCAGGTTGATCTGGCAGTCCGGGCACCACATTTCCCCGGCGACCAGCAGGCGATAGCGCCGTTCGATGCGTTGCAGGCGTTCCGTCAGCGCGCTCGGCAGCCCGTCGCTTTCCAGCTTCTGCCGGAACCGCGCGACCGCGCCCTGTTCCGTGGCCAGGCCATGGCCGACGAAGGCGGCGAAGTCTTCTCCGATATCGAACAGTTCCGCGTAAGAGGCCATGCTGGTTTCGCTCCTGTGCTTGGGGAGGGATGGCGCGGCGGATACGCCAGGTAGTCGCGCCACGCCGGGGCGGCCAGGGTAGCGCGCTCGCCGCGTCGCGGCGAGCGCCGGCGTGCTTCGCCGGGACTGGTCGTTAGCATGGCGCGGCTGGTAAAAAGACAGCGCCCCCACTGCCCGCCAAGGCCCGCCCGATGCTGATCGACCTGCCTTCCACCCGTCCGGTCTTCGCCTATGCCCAGGATTATCTCCACGGCGAGCGCGTCGAGCTGCACCGGCATTCGCGCGCGCAATTGATCCATGCGCTCAGCGGGGTGGTCACGGTCGGCACCGCCGAGGGCACCTGGGTGGTGCCGCCGGGACGCGGTGTCTGGTTGCCGGCCGGTATCGAGCATGGCCTGCGTTTCGCCGGCCAGGTGCGCATGCGCACCTTGTTCATCGCCCCGCAGGCGCGCCACGACCTACCGCGGGACTGCCGGGTGGTGGACGTGCCGCCGTTGCTGCGGCAATTGATCGTCGCGGCGATGCGGATCGCCCCGGACTACCCGCCGGGTGGCCGCGACGAGCGGGTGATGGAGCTGATCCTCGATGAACTGCGGGTGCTGCCGATCCTCGCCCTGCACGTGCCACAGCCGGTCGATCCGCGACTGGCGGCGCTGTGCCGCAGCCTGCGCGCCGAGCCGGCCGCCGACTGGAGCCTGGGCGATGCCGCGCGTCGCCTGGGCGTCAGCCCACGGACCCTGACCCGCGCCTTCCAGCGCGAAACCGGTCTCAGCTTCGTCCAGTGGCTGCGGCGCATGCGCCTGCTCGCCAGCCTCGATGCGCTGGCGGCAGGGCACTCGATCCTCGAGGTCGCACTGGACCTCGGCTACGACAGCCAGAGCGCCTTCAGCGCCATGTTTCGCCGGACCCTGGGCGTTTCGCCGAGCCTCTATTTCGGCCGCGGCGCCGCCTACGGAGTGGCCGAGGGCGACTGAGTTCAGTCCTTCTGGCGCAGCATCAGCGAGGCCAGGGCGCAGGCCAGGAGCGCCACGCAGGAAAGGTAGAAGGCGTCGGAGTAGGCCATCAGGTAGGCCTGCTGGCGCACCCCGTGGTCGAGCAGGGCCAGCGCCTGCTGCTGCTCCGGCAGTTGTATCCGCACCTGGCCACCGCCCAGGCGCTGCTGCAGGGCGCCGTCGAAGATCGTCAGGGTCTCGCCGATCCGCTCGGAGTGGAAGCGCTCGCGCAGCGAGACCAGTTGCGTCAGCAGCGCGGTGCCGATCGCGCCGCCGAGGTTGCGCAGCATCGAGATCAGCGCCGAGGCCGAGCCGGCCTGGGCCTTGTCCAGGCCCTTCACCGCCAGTACCGAGAGCGCGACCATGATCAGCGGCTGGCCGATGCCGCGCACGACGATGGAGGGGATGATCACGTTGCGTCCCGCGTCGGCGTTCAGGTGCGCGCCCATCCAGCAGCCCAGGGCCATGATCGCGAAGCCGCCGGCCACCAGCAGCTTGGGGTTCAGCCAGCGCATCAGGCGCGGCAGCAGCGGCGCCAGGAGCAGTTGCACGAGGCCGTAGAGGATCAGGCTGTCGCCGATCTGCCGGGCGTTGAAACCCTGCAACTGGGACAGGTAGTTGGGCACCAGGAACACCAGGCCGAAGGTCGCCGCGCCGAACACCGCCATCGCCAGGCTGGACACGCCGAAGTTGTAGCTGCCCAGCAGGCGCAGGTTGATGAACGGCCGCGCGCCCCACAGTTGGCGCTGTACGAAGAGCAGCAGGGCGAGCACGGCGAGGACGGCGAAGGTGCGGATGAAGCCGGACTCGAACCAGTCGCGGCGGCCACCTTCCTCCAGCACGATCTGCAGCGCGCCGAGGCCGGCGACCATCGCGCCGATGCCGAGCCAGTCGGCCTGGCGCAGGCGTTCGCGGTCGCCGTCGCGGGGGCGGATCGACCAGGCCACCGCGGCCAGCAGGGCGATCCCCGGCAACAGTTGCAGGAGAAAGATCCAGCGCCAGGAATAGGCATCCGCCAGCCAGCCGCCGATCGACGGGCCGGCGGCCTGGGCCACACTGTTGGAAAGGCTGAACAGCGCCATGCCGAGGGGTATCCGGCTGGACGGCAGCTCGGTGAGGATCAGTTGCATCGACAGCGGGATCAGCACCGCCCCCGAAGCCCCCTGGATCACCCGGATCAGGATCAGCGTCGACAGGTTCGGCGCCAGCGCGCAGCTCAGCGAACTGAGCAGGAACACCAGCGAGCCGAGGAGCATCACCCGGCGCAAGGAGAACACTTCCACCAGCCAGGCGGTAAGCGGGATCATACTGATTTCCGCGACCAGATAGGCGGTGGAGATCCACGAGCCCTCCTCGAAGGTGGCTCCCAGCGCGCCTTCTATCTCCGGCAGCGCCGCGCTGGTGACGTGCACGTTCATGCCGGCCATGAAGCAGCCGAACAGGCCGCCGGTGACGGCGACCCAGGCACGCAGCGATACCTTGTCGTCAGCGCTCATCGGCGGAGGCTCCGTCCGGTTCGCGAGTGTCCACGGTGGCGATCACCGACATCCCCGGAAGCAGCCGGCCCCGCTCGGCGGCGTCGGCGTCCAGGCGGATACGCACCGGGAAGCGCTGGACGATCTTGGTGAAGTTGCCGGTGGCGTTGTCCGGCGGCAGCAGCGCGAATACCGCGCCGGAGGCCGGCGCCACGCTGTCGACGCGGCCGCGCCAGCGGCGGCCGAACGTGTCCACCTCCAGCTCTACCGGTTGCCCGGGACGGATGCGTTCGAGCTGGGTCTCCTTGTAGTTGGCCACCACGTAGGCCTGCTCCAGCGGCACCACCGCCAGCAGCGGCAGCCCCGGCGTGACGTACTGGCGCAGGCGCACCTTGCGCTGGCCGACGCGGCCGGCGAATGGGGCGCGGATTTCGGTATCGTCCAGGGCGTGGCGCGCCAGTTCGCGCGCCGCCGCGGCTTCCTGCAGCTCCGCCTGGCGCTGGGCGAGCGCCGCCTCCGCCTCGCGTCGCCGGCTCTTCAGTACGTCCTTGGCGGCGCGCTGGCGGCCTTCCTCGGCGCTTGCCCGCCGCGCCGCCGCCCGCGCTCGCTGGTGCGCCGCGTCGGCGTTCTCCAGGCGCTGGCGACTGGTGGCATGCTCGTCGGCCAATTGCCGGTAGCGTCGCCAGTCGGTCTCGGCGCGGCGCCATTCGGCTCGCGCCGCTTCGCCATCGGCGCGGGCGCGGCTGATCGTCTGCGCCTGCTCCAGCAGTTGCCGATCGAGGGTCTCCAGCTTCGCGCGCTGGGCTTCCAGCGCCGCCTGCGCCGCCGCTTCGCGGGCCTCGGCGGCGCGCAGGCGCTGGCGGAAGTCGCGCGGGTCCAGGCGCAGCAGCAGGTCGCCGGCCTGGACGTCGGCGTCGTCGGCCACCAGCACCTCGGCGACGTAGCCGGAGACCTGCGCGCTGACCGCCACCCAGTCGGCGCGTACATAGGCATCGTCGGTGCCCTCCAGGAAGCGTCCGCTGCTCCACCACCAGGCCAGCAGGGCGGCGAGCGCGATGGCGCCGGCGAGGCCGCTCAGCAGCCAGGTTCGGCGCCGGCGCGTGGCTGCTGGCATGGTTTCGCCAGTGGTGTGTTCGATGGGTTCCCTGATTGCCTGGTTCATTGTCCGTTTTCCTGGTGGGAGGGGCTGGGAGCGGCTTGCCAGCCGCCGCCGAGAGCCCGGAACAGTTCGACCTGGCGCTCGGCGACGCGCATCTCGGCGTCGACCAGGCGCGCCCGGTCGGCGACCAGGCTGCGTTGGCTGTCGAGCAGCTCGAGGGCATCGAGGGCGCCGGCGCGATAGTTGCTGCGCGCCAACCGGTAGGCGTGGCGCTGCTCGTCGAGGGCACGCTGGAGGTCGGCACGCCGCTGGCGCTCGCCGGCATACAGCGCCAGGGCACGCTCGACCTCGCGCAGGGCGCCGAGCACCGCTCCGTCGAAGCGCGCCAGGGCGGCGTCGCGCTCTGCCGCTGCGCTGTCCAGGCGGCCTCGCGCGCTTTCCCGGTTGGGGAAGCGCCAGCTCAGCAGCGGGCCGGCCGCGTAGGCCAGCGCGCCGCTGCCGCCGAGGCCGGCGAGGGTCACTGCGGAGGTTTCGGCGCCGACGGCGAAGCTGATGCGCGGGTACAGCTCGGCTTTGGCCAGCGCGCGCCGGGCGTCGGCGGCGGCGAGCCGGCGCTCGGCCGCGCGGACGTCCGGGCGGCGCGCCAGCAGGCTCCAGCCGTCGCCGGTGGGCAGGGCACGGCGCAGTTGCGGTATGCCGGCGCAGGTCGCGGCAGGAGCGTCCAACTGGCGCGGCGAGCGCCCGCTGAGCAGCGCCAGTTCGTAGAGTGCCGCGCGCCGCCGCGCCTCGAGCATCGGCAGCGCGGCGCGGGTCCGCTCGCGCAAGGCCAGCAGCCGGCGTCGCTGCAGCTCGCTGGAAAGGCCGGCGGCGAGCTGGCGTTCGCTCAGCGCCAGGCTCGCGTCGAGTAGACCGACCGATCGGCGTTGTACCTCTGCCCGTCGCGCCAGGGCGCAGGCGCGGACGTAGGCGAGGGTGGTCTGGCTGGCCACGCTGACCCTGAGCAGGTCGCGCGCCGCTTGCGCCGCTTCGGCATCCGCCTTCGCCGCGGCGATGCGGGCGCGGACTTCGCCCCACAGGTCCAACTGGTAGGACAGGTCGAGGCGGGCGGTGTGTTTCCACTGGCTGCGCAGGTCCTCGTCGGTGGCTTCGGCGAGGGTCTGGTCGTCGCCGTCGCGCCCATACTGGTAGCCATAGCCGACCTCGGTCCGTGGCCAGCGTTCGCCCTGTGCGCCGCGCAGATGACCGAGGAGCGCGCGGGCATGGGCATCGGCTGCGGCCAGGTCGCGGTTGTGGCGCAGCGCGGCGGCCACCAGGTGGTTCAGCCCAGGGTCCTGGTAGAGCGTCCACCACTGGGCGGGCAGCGCGTCGCCGCGGGTTCCCGCCACCCTCGACAGGCCAGGGTCGAGGCTTTCCGCGCGTGGCGCGGGTTGGTTGCGGTTCGCGCAGCCCAGCGCGGTGGAGATCCCCAGCGCCAGCGCCACGCAACGCAGATGACTGGCAAGCGGCATTGCCCTGCTCCCGTGTCTGAAAGAGCGGGGAACGGTAAGGCAGGCGCAGGCGGCCTGCGCCGGCAAAAGCGCCAGTCATCGTCGCGAAATGGACAGTCGGCGGATTTTTCAGCGTTGTCGCATCAGGTACGGGCCGCAGCCCAGGGCCAGCAGCCCGGCCGGGATGGCCAGCAGGGAGATGCGGGCGATCTGCCGGGAGTAGCGGTTCACCCCGGCAAAGCTGTCGGCCTTGGTGGCGGTCTCCCGGCGAAACCCCGGTCGCGGCTTTCGGCGCGGCTGCGTTCGAGAAGGAACTCCACGGCGACCACGCCCAGCCAGAATGCGACGGCGAACAGGCGAAGGGACAACGGCAACGGGTGCATGGCGCGCGCTCGCTGGTCTTTCAGGCGTTCTCCGGATGCCGTCTCAGCCAGCGCAGGGCGTCGTCCCACAGCGCCTCTGCACCGGCGCGGAAGTAGCCCATGTGTCCGAGCGGTCCACCGTCGGGTCGCAGGTCGAGGGTTTCCAGCGGTGCGTTGCGGTAGGCCTCGACGAAGGCGTCCCGCGAGCGCGGCGGTGCCCAGGGATCGTCCAGGGCGGTGGCGAACAGACAGGGCGTGCGCACTGCGGCGTAGCGCTGGTGGAGGTGGCGCATCGCCGGGTCGTCGAAATAGTAGCGGGGATGGCGGCACCAGCGCTTCCAGTCGCGGTAGACCCCCAGCGGCAGGTCGTCGCCCATGCCCAGCAGGCTCCAGGCCATGTAGCCTTTCCAGGCCACCAGCGGCGGCAGCACCAGGGTCCACAGCAGGCGCACCTTGAGCGCTTCGCGGCGCGACATCCAGCCGCTCCAGCCGGCGCCGCTGCCGAAGCTGTAGCAGGCGGCGAGCCGCCCATGGTCGGGCAGCAGGCCGATGGCGTGGCCGCCGAAGGAGTGGCCGATCCAGTACAGCGGCCGCTCCTCCCGGCCGAGCAGCTCGACGGCGGCGGCGAGGTCCCGGTAGGCCCAGTCCAGGTAGGACATGGCGAAGCCCTTCAGGCTTGCCGGCGCGGATTCGCCGATGCCGCGATAGTCCAGGGTGAGTACGTCGAAGCCCTGGCGCGCGGCGTGTTCGGCGAAACGCCGGTAGAAGCGCTGGGCGACGCCCGTCGCGCCGGCCACCAGCAGGTTGCCATGGGCGTGGCCCGGCGCGTGGTAGCGGTAGGCGGACAGCGGATAGCCGTCGGTCGCGGGCAGGGCCAGGCGTTCCATCCGCACCGGCGCTGCGGAATGTTGAGTCAACGAAGTCATGTCGGTTTCCGCAGGAGAGATGGAGCGGAGCGACCGGGGGTCGACCCGCAGGGGAGCTAGCGGCCTTTGAACGCCGGCGCGCGCTTTTGCACCATCGCCAGCACGCCCTCGCGGACGTCCTCGCTGCCGATCAACGCGGCCAGCGACTCGTTGACCCGCGACAGCGCCGCATCGTCCCCCTCGTCGCGCCCCTGGAACGCCGATTGCAGCGCGGCGCGCACCGCCAGCGGCGCGGCCCGGGCGATCCGCTCGGCGTATTCGAGGGCCCGTGCCAGTTCCTCGCCGGGTTCCACCACCTCGGTGAGCAGGCGCATGCGCAGGGCTTCGTCGGCATCGAACTCATCGCCGGTGAGGATGTAGCGCATGGCGTCGGTCCAGCCCGCCGCGCGCGGGAAGCGCACGGTGGATCCGCCCAGCGGCGGGATGCCGCGTAGCACCTCCAGATGGGCGAAGCGCGTGCCGCGCGCGGCCACCGCGATGTCGGCATTGAGCATTAGCTCTATCCCGGCGGTCCAGCAGGTGCCTTGCACCGCGACCACCAGCGGCTTGCTCCGACGCGGCTGGAGCACGCCCCAGGGATCGACGCCGCCGTCCGGATAGCGGAAACCGCTGGCGGCGAGCTTCGATGCCAGTTCCATCAGGTCGAGCCCTGCGGTGAAGTGCTCGCCATGGGCGAAGAGCACGGCACAGCGGGATTCCTCGCTGCGCTCGTATTCACCCATGGCCAGCGCCAGGTCCGCCAGCATTGCGCTGTCGAAGGCGTTGCGCTTGCCCGCGCGGTCCAGGCCGATGAGAAACAGATGACCGCGCTGCTCTCGGGTGACGCGGCCCGGGCCGCTGTTGGCTTCGCTCATGATGCCTCTCTCCTGTGCTTGGGTTGGTGGAGCGGAAACTTCTTCTAGTTACCTACCGAGCATTCGGTTTGTAAAAACTAAACAAACATTCGGTAACCGTCAAATTGAGGCGCCAAGGCTTATGGCATAGAATCAACGCCTTTGATCGAGAGCAGGAACCTTGCGTGCGTCCGTTGAAAATCTCCCGCGACGAGCTTCTCCAGCGCTGCGCCGGCACCTTCCGTCGCTACGGCTACCACGGCACCACCATGGAAATGCTGTCCAGCGCCTGCGGCTTGACCAAGGCCTCGTTCTACCACCACTACCCGAACAAGGAAGCCTTGCTCCGCGACGTTCTCGAATGGACCCACCAGCGGCTCGCCGAGACGCTCTTCAGCATCGCCTACGACCCGCTGCTGACGCCCCGCGAGCGCCTGGAAAAACTCGGCCGCAAGGCCGCCCGGTTGTTCCAGGACGACAGCATCGGCTGCCTGATGGGCGTGGTCGCGGTCGACGCCAGCTATGGTCGCAGCGAGCTGATGGCGCCGATCCGCAGTTTCCTCGACGACTGGGCGCAAGCCTTCGCCCAGCTCTACCGCCCGGCCTTCGACGAGGCGCAGGCGCTGGAGCGCGGCCGGCAACTGGTGGCCGATTTCGAAGGCGCCATCCTGCTGGCGCGCATCTATGGCGAGCCGGGCTATATCGATGGCGTCACCCGGCGAGCGCTGGAGCAACTGGCGGGCTAGCCTGCGCCCGCCTTCAACCTGAACGAAGCGTTTCGCCAGGCGGTCGGAACAACAGGTCCCCGTTCCGGAAGCTGAGTCCATGCCGCTGCGCCGTGCCGTTTTCGCCATCCTTTTCGCGTCCCTGGGCAGTCCTTTGGTCGCCGCCGAAACACCCCTGCGCCTGGAGCGCCTGGAGCGCTGCGGCGATCTCCTGGCCAGCGAGCGGCAGGAGTGGTGCCTGCGCGTGCGCGGCCTGGGCGCCGGCCTGCCGCGCCTGTTGCTGGACGGCCGCGAACTGCCGGCCACCGCCCTGCGGCGCGAGGGCGACGGCCTGCGGCTCCGCCTGGACCGCCGTGGCCACGCCAGCGGTCCGCTTTGGCTGGAGCAGGGCGGGCGCAGCAGCAATCCGGTATGGCTGACCCTGAACGGCAGTCATGTGCTCGCCGCCGGTCCCGACGAGGTGGCGAAGAACATGGATGGCCTGACCACCTACGTCGACCTGGTCAGCCTGTTGATCGAGGAGAACCACGACGGTCGCCGGGAGGCCGAACGCCTGGCCGATAAATATGGCGCGCGGGTGGTCGGCGCGATCCCGCCGTTGAACCTCTACCAGTTGCGCCTGCCGGCGCGCGACCTCGTCCAGCGCGACGCGCTGGTCCTCCGCATCGGCAGCGAGACCAGCGTGGACGCCGTGGTGGTGGAGGAGTCCGCGCCGGAGAAGGGCGAGGAAACCGAGGCGGCGCGCCGGCCCGTGGACAAGCCGGACAGCGACTCCGACGAGTGGGCGGCCAATCGTTTCATGGACGCGGTGAACTATTACCAGCGTCGGGTCCGCGCCCGCCAGGCGCCGCTGGAAACCCGCCCGGTGCGCATCGGGGTGATCGAGCGCGACGTCGACTTCGACGCTCCCGACTTCGCCGACTACCTCGGCCCCTGCAAGGCGCCCGCACCGCGTACCTGCCTCTACGCGCGCGATGCCGAACGTCCCGACAACCACGGTTCGACGGTCGCCGGCATCCTCGCCGCGCGCTGGGACCAGGGCGGCAACAGTGGTTTCCTGCGTGGGTTGGACCGCGCCAGCCAGGGTTTCGAAGTGATCGTCGAGCGCAATTCGGATGCTGGCATCACGGCCAACGTCGCCGCCTCGGTGAACCTGGTGGAGGATGGCGTGCGGGTGCTCAACTGGAGCTGGGGCATCCACCGCGTCGGCGCTCGCGACGTCGATGGCGACGAGGTGGATTCGCTGGTGCGCTCGGGGATTGCCATGAGCGGCTACGAGGAGTTGCTCGAGGAGTTCTTCCTCTGGCTGCGCAAGGAGCATCCGGACGTGCTGGTGGTCAACTCCGCCGGCAACGGCTCGTCCTACTCCGGTACCGACGAATACCGCCTGCCGTCCTCCTTCGTCACCGAGCAGTTGCTGGTGGTGGGCGGCCACCAGCGCAGCGAGCGCCAAGGCCTGGCGGTGGACGACCCGGCCTACGCGGTCAAGCGCAGCACCTCGAACGTCGACATGCGGGTGGATGTCACCGCCGCCGCCTGTACCCATGCCTCGACCCTGGAGCGGGACGCGCGGGGCGAGGTGCACTGCGGCACCTCCTATGCCACGCCGATGGTCGCCGGCACGGTCGCCGCCATGCTTTCCCTCAACCCGCGGCTGCGACCCGAGGAGATCCGCATGCTGCTCCGGCGCAGCGCCATGACCATCGGCGGCGACTACGATTTCGAGCCGGCCGATGCCGAGGACCTCACCGCACCGATCCTGCCCTCGGAGCGCGGCTACCGCCTGGACCACCGCGACGTCGGCCGCTCGGCGCGGCTGGACATGCAGAAAGCCCTGGACCTGGCGGTGAAGAGCCGCGAGCGCGTGCGCTGAGGCGTTCCGCCGGCCCGGGGCCTCACGGCGAGGCTTCCAGCAGCCGGGCGAGGCGTTCGGCGAGTTCGTTGTGGCGGAACGGCTTGGTCAACACCTCGAAGCCGTTGAGTTGCTCGGGCCTGAGGTTGGCGTAGCCGGTGATGACCAGCACCGGCAATTGCGGGAAGCGCTGGCGCAGTTCCTCGGCAAGCTGCACGCCGGTCTTGTCGGCCATGAGATGGTCGGTGACCAGCAGGTCGGGCGCCAGGCCGCGCTCGACCTCGCCCAGGGCTTCCTCCGCCGACGCCGCCTCGCTGACCTGGTAGCCGAGATCGCCGAGCAGCAGCGCGGTGGTGTAGCGCACCATCCTGTCGTCGTCGACCAGCAGCACGTGGGTCGGCCGCAACGCTTCCGGTGCGTCCGGGCAGCTTTCTGCGGTGGATTGCGTCTGCTCCGCGGTGATCGGCAGCCAGATGCTCACCCGGGTCCCCTTGCCGATCTCCGAGTGGATGCCCAGGCCGCCGCCGGACTGGGCGACCAGGCCCTGGACCATCGACAGGCCAAGGCCGGTGCCCTTGCCCACGCCCTTGGTGGAAAAGAACGGCTCCATGCAGCGGGCCAGCACCTCGGCGGGCATGCCTCCGCCGTTGTCGGCGACTTCCAGGCACACGTAGCGGCCGGCGCCGAGACCGTCCACTGCGCCGTCGATCACCAGGTCGGTCCGCGCGCCTATTTCCAGGCGGCCGCCTTCGCCCATGGCGTCGCGGGCGTTCACCGCGAGGTTGAGGATGGCCAGTTCGAACTGGTGCGGATCCACCACCACCGCCGGCAGGCGTTCCGGGATCTCGATGCGGACCTCGATGGTCGGGCCGAGCGAGCGCTCGATCAGGTCGTGCATGCCTTCGACCAGCTCGCGCAGGGCCACCGCCTGCGGCTTGAGGGTTTGCCGGCGGGCGAAGGTGAGCAGGCGACCGACGAGGTTCCGCGCCCGTTCGGCGGACTGTAGCGCTCCGTCGATGAGGTCGGTGGAGCGGGCGTCGTCGAGCCGCCGGCGGATCAGTTCCAGCGAGGCCATGATCGGCGTCAGCAGGTTGTTGAAGTCATGGGCGATGCCGCCGGTCAACTGGCCGACCATCTCCATCTTGCGTGCCTCGTGAAGCTGCGCCAGGGCGCTTTCGCGCTGGGCGAGCATGGTCGCGACACGTTCTTCCAGGCTTTCGTTGAGTTCGCGCAGCTCGTTCTCGGCGCGTACCCGCGCGCTGATGTCCATGCACACGCAGAGCAGGCCGCTGGCGGCATGCTGCTCGTCCACCAGCGGCGTGACCTGGTTCTGCACCCACACCGTATCGCCGTCGGGGCGAACGTAGCGGCCGCTCATCTCGAACGCCGCGCCGGTCGCTCCGCCTGGCGCCGCGGGGAGGGCGAAGTCGGCGGGGTCGAGGATGTCCTGCATGCGCAGGCCGAGCAGGGTCTCGCGCGAACGGCCGGCGATCTCGCAGTAGCGATCGTTGACCCGGGTGAAGCGCCAGTTCCGGTCGCATACCGCGATGCCCGCGCTGGCCTGGTCGAACATCGCCGCCAGTTGCGCGGAACTGGTGCGCAGCGCCAGCTCCGCGCGGGCATGGGTGAGCGAGGTCCAGGCCAGCTTGGCGGCTTCCTCCGCCAGGCGGCGCGGATCTTCGCCGAGCGCCTGCGGATGGGCGAAGTGGATCGCCAGCAGCGCCTCCAGCCGGCCGTGGCGCAGCACCGGGACGTGCAGCGTGGCGCCCAGCCCCAGGCGCGCGCGGCTCGCCGCCTCGTCGAGACTCATGCCGCGCTCCCCGGCGAGGTCTTCCCGCGCCACGCTGCGTCCGGCATGCAGTTCGCCGGACAGGGTGGCGCCGAACGACAGGTAGCGATGCCGACCGACCGCCGAGCGGCCGTCGTGGAGATAGTCGCGATGAACCTGGAAGGTCATGCCGTCGCCGTTGTCCTCGCCGAAGAATATCCGCGACGCGCCCAGCTCCTCGCCGAGCCGGCGCAGGGCGGTGGCTTCGATCTCCAGGGGATCGGCCAGGGACGGCAGGGTCTGGCCCAGTTCCAGGAGGAACGCCTGGCGGCGTTCGAAACGCACCCGCTCGGTGGTCTCGGTGACGATGCACAGCACGCCGCCGACGGAACCGTCGGTTTCCCGCACCGCCGAATAGGACACGTCGAAATAGACCGTCTCGCCGCGTCCATGGCGTTCGATGTAGAAGGGCCGATCCTTTGCCGCGAAGGTTTCACCGGTCTCGTACACCCCGCGCAGCAGCGGTTCGAGGTCATCCCACAGCTCCCGCCAGTTCTCTATCGCCGGCCGGCCGAGGGCGCGCGGATGCTTGTCGCCGATGCTCGGCGCGTAGGCATCGTTGTACAGGGCGACGAATTCCGCGCCCCAGAACAGCACGATCTGCGCCTTGGCCGGCAGCAGCGTGGCCATCGTTGTCTTCAGGCTCGCCGACCAGGCGTCCGGCGGGCCGAGGGGCGAACTGGCCGCGTCGAGGCTGAGCAACAGTTTCCCGACCGCTCCTCCGTTGGCCAGGAAGGCCGGTGGATGGTCGAGGGTGTTCGGGTCCGGTTCGATGGTGAAAGGCTGTGCCATGTCTGCGGAGTCTTGCTCGGTTCCGGTTGAGGTGGTGGGTCGTATGGAATATAGGAGGGCGGTGGGTGCGCTTGCGTTCAATCAGCTTGGGGGACCGCGGGATCCCGATGCGGGTAGGTTTCGACTGGTCCCGAGGGAGCTGCCGGATTAGGCTGTGGGATGAGTACGGCCCTCATTTCCAGGAGCGGCGCGAGGGCCGCTTGGCCCGGTGGAATTTTGCTGTTGTTTTTCTTTTTTTAAAACAATGGGATACGGTAAGGGTGTTCCCCACGGGTGTGGGGATGAACCGTCCGCCGCGATTGCCCGCGTGGCCAGGACTACGTGTTCCCCACGGGTGTGGGGATGAACCGGCTGCTCAGGCTAGCGCCGCCTCTACTCTCATGTGTTCCCCACGGGTGTGGGGATGAACCGTGTTTACGAGCTTCAGCGGCCCTCCATGTAGAGTGTTCCCCACGGGTGTGGGGATGAACCGGAGGAGTTGGAGGCCATGATCGGCGCCAAGTCGTGTTCCCCACGGGTGTGGGGATGAACCGGCGATCATCGAATGGCCGCACCGCATGGACCTGTGTTCCCCACGGGTGTGGGGATGAACCGCTCAACGAGAAGAACATCCCGCGCAACATGATGTGTTCCCCACGGGTGTGGGGATGAACCGGCCATCAAGGAAGAGCCCCAGCTGCGCGTCGAGTGTTCCCCACGGGTGTGGGGATGAACCGCTCGCGGACAACACCCCGAACCCCTACGTCGGGTGTTCCCCACGGGTGTGGGGATGAACCGCTGCGCGTTCACGCCGAAACCCTTGGCTGGGTGTGTTCCCCACGGGTGTGGGGATGAACCGATGGAAGACCCAACCCGCGGCCAGGGGTGGGGGTGTTCCCCACGGGCGTGGGGATGAGCTGGTATCGACATCGATGGTGACCAGGCTGGTCCAATGTTCCCCACAGGCGTGGGATAAACCTGTCTACGCTCCTGCGGTTCGCCCCACCGCGCGGTATTTCCCACGGTGGGGCGAACCGCGCGGCACTACGACCAGTGGCGTGATCACCAGTGTCAGCCGCCAGTTGCGGAGACGCGGATCGCCCACCGTCCGGCAAGATCCTCTTTCAGGGCATGGAGTTTCCAACCAACCTGGTTCACGTCGCTGGGGATGCAGGCTTCGCTCAGCACGAATAACTGACGGCGCAGGCATTGGGCGGGGGCTGCCTGGATACCTTGCCCTTACCGGTCTCGAAGAAGGCTTCCAGCCCCCTGTGGCGGAAGGAAATAGATTGTGAACAGGCGGCAAGTGAAGGTTGTTAGAGAGTTAGCGGAATGTCCGACGTTCGCTGTTGCACCATGGAGTTCCTGCTAATTTGGACAGGGTGGTCGGTCCGGTCCATATCCCTCCTGCGCTCCTTCGCTTGCTAAACGGGGGTGAACAGGCGCATCCCTCGCTGGCTGCTCCTTGACGAGCGTCATGCACCAATAGGACGCGTTCCTCCGGTCCGGCTCAGGCCCGGTACGGGCGCCGAGGGAGGGCTGGAAACGATGGCCAAATAATGGCATTTTCTTTTCTCTGTAGGATCGCCCTGTGGCAGCGAGTCGGCTGATATGTGGCAAGTCCAGGGGCCGGCGGTGATCGCAGGATAGCCGCAGTTCAGGATCGGCCTCGGTTGTAGGCAGGGATGGAAGGTGGAAGGAATGCTCGGCTTTTCTGACATGGATGACGCATCGCGATACCTCTGGGCCAAGAGCGATGAGGGGGCTGGCCATGGTTTGCTGGCACACCTGCTGGATGTGGCCGCGGTGGCCCTGACGGTGCTGGAGCACGAGCCGCGGAGCAGTCGGCGATGGGCCGCCGAGGCCCTGGGGCTGCCGCTGGACGGCGCGCCGCGCTGGATCGCTACGCTGGTTGGGCTGCACGACTTCGGCAAGGCGATAGCCGGGTTCCAGGCCAAATGGCCGGCGGGTCGCGAGCGGGACGAGGCCAACGGCCTGCGGTTCGATACGCGCCTGTTGAAGGTCACCGACCACGCCTGTGCCAGCGCCTCGCTCCTGCGCCCGCTGCTGCTGGAAAAAGGCGATGCATCCTTGCTGTGGATACTGCACGTGCTGCAGGCGATCAGCGCCCATCATGGCTACAACTTCACTTCTGCCGATATAGAACGGGTGGTCCAGCGACACGAGCCGGCCGACTGGTGCCAGGCCCGGCGTCGCCTCTTCGATCTCTATTGGCAGCTGTTGGCGCCGACAGGCCAGGCGTCCCTGGAGGAGCTATCGCAGCCTGCCGTTCAGTGGCTGGCGGGGCTGACCAGCGTTTCCGACTGGATTGGTTCCAATCCAGAGTGGTTCCCGCTGGGTGAGCGCCAGCCGGCCTTCGCCGACTATTTCGAGGATGCCCGGCGGCGTGCCGAGGCGGCGCTGGCGGCCATCGGCTGGCGGCATTACCGGCCGTTGCTTGCGGAACTGTCCGAGGTCGACCAACTGCTCGGCCGTGTGCTTGGCCTTCAGCAGGCGGTCGAGGCGCGTCCTTTGCAGCGCATCGCCGACGGACTGCTGGCGACGGCCGCGGGACCTGCGTTGCTGTTGGTGGAGGCGCCAATGGGTGAGGGCAAGACCGAACTGGCGCTGCTTGCTCATCTGCGCCTGCAGGCGGCCAACCAGCATCGCGGGCTGTACCTCGCCCTGCCGACGCGAGCGACCGGAAACGCCTTGTTCCGTCGGGTCCGCACTTTCCTGGAGGCCTTTGCCGGCGGCGACGGCGCGGATGTGCAACTGGTCCACGGCGGGGCCGGGCAGGACGCGCAGGTCCTGCACTTGCGCGGGATCGCCGGCGGCGCAGGTGCAAGCGTGGCGTCCTCGGCCTGGTTCGCCCGTCGTCGGCGGGCGCTGCTCTCTCCGTATGGCGTGGGCACGGTGGACCAGGCGCTGTTCGCCGCGCTGAACGTCAAGCACCACTTCGTTCTGCTCTGGGGGCTGGCGAACAAGGTTGTGGTACTTGACGAAGTGCACGCCTACGACACCTATACCAGTGCCTTGATCGAGGCACTGTTGCGCTGGTTGCGGGCCATGGGTTGCTCTGTGGTGTTGATGAGCGCGACCTTGCCCGCTCAGCGCCGTTGCGAGCTGCTGCGCGCCTGGGGTGTGAACGACGCGGAGTTAACGCAGACGGCCTACCCGCGTTTGCTGCTGGCCGACGGGCGGGGTGTCCGGTCGAAGGCCTGCCAGGCTCGTTCGCTTCCACGGATTCTCCTGCGCGAAGTAACGGAAGCCCTCCCAGGTATCGCCGAACAGGCGTTGCAGGCCTTGTCCCATGGCGGCTGTGGCGTAGTTATCGTCAACACCGTAGACCGCGCGCAACGACTCTATCGCCTGCTGCAGGCACAGGTCGGCGAGGAAACCCGCTTGCTGCTGTTCCATGCGCGTTTTCCCGAAGACCAGCGCGGACGCCTGGAAGGCCAGGTGCTCGACTGCTTCGGCAAGGAGGGGCAGCGCCCCGAGCGGGCCTTGTTGGTGGCGACCCAGGTAGCGGAACAATCGCTGGATATTGACTTTGACTTCATGTTCACCGACCTGGCGCCGGTGGACCTGCTCCTGCAGCGCGCCGGGCGCCTGCACCGGCACGCTCATCGGTTGCGCCCCGAGGCGCATGCCGAGGCACGGTTGTACGTGGCCGGGCTGAACCCGCAACGCTTCCCCGAGTTGAAGGCGACGGCTTGGGAGTATGTCTACGACCCCTACATCCTGGGGCGGACCTGGGCGCTGCTGTCCCTCCGGGATCATCTGCGACTGCCCGAGGATATCGACCTGCTGGTCCAGGCGGTCTACGACGAGGAGGTGCAACTGCCGGCGGAGATCACCGAGCGCGATCGCCATTTCATCGAAGTGGAAGCCTACGGCAAGCGCCTGGGTGAGCGTCGCACCGAGCGAATGATGGCGACGAACGTGGCGATCGCTGTGGAAGACGAGCCCCAGTTGGCTTACACGCAGCGCAATCGAGGTTATCAGGAAGGCGAGGAAGGACTCGGTCTGCCGAACTACACCCGCCTGGGAGACGAGTCGGTTTCCCTGGTCCCGGTGTATCGCCGGGAAGGCGGCTGGTCCTTGTCCGCTGGGGGAGAACTCTTCGACCCGGCGCATAGGGTTTCCGATGACCTGGCCCTGGCCTTGGCCAGCCGGCAGATCAAGACCTCGCGCAAAGATCTGGTCAAGCACCTGCTGGCAACGGAGGTGCCGCGTGCCTTCGTCGAGCATCCGTTGCTGCGGCAGCTCAGGCCGTTGGAACTAATTGAAGGACAGGCGGTGATAGGCAGATTGACGGTGGTGCTGGATGAGGAGCTGGGCTTGGTGTTTATCAGGGACCCCAAGGAGTAAGAATGACTGAACACTACAACCTGCTGGACACCCCCTGGCTGCCGGTCCGCCTGGCGAACGGCGAGGTCCGCGAGATGGGGCTGCTGGAGGTGTTCCGCGAGGCCGGGTGTATCAGCGCCCTGGCGGAAACCGAGCCGCCCAGTGTGATTGCACAGTACCGCCTGCTGCTGGCCATTACCCACCGGGCGCTTTTGCTGGAGTACGGCGCGTGGAAGGATAGTGGCAGGCTGCGTTGGTTCCGCGAGGGGTTGCCCATTGACGTCGTGGAACGCTACCTGGAGCGTTGGCGAGAGCGTTTCTGGCTGTTCCATCCACAGTATCCGTTCATGCAAGTCGCGGCCTTGGCTAGCGCCGCGGAAACCTGCGACAAACAGAAGCCCTGGGCCCAGATTTCCCTGGCCAGCGCCAACGGCAATACCCCTGTCGTGTTCGACCATTCCTATGACCTGGCGCCTTCCGCGGTGAGTGCGGACCGGGCGTTGTGCGCCTTGCTGGGCTTCCTACAGTTCACTCCGGGCGGGTTGGTCAAGACTGTTCGCGATTCGGACAAAGCCGGCGCACTGGCCAATACGGCGGCGGTGGTGCCCCTGGCGGACAGTCTGGCGAAAACCCTGTGCCTGGCCTTGCACCCGGCCTCGGGCGAAGCAGCCTTCGATTTGCCTGCCTGGGAGCGGGAAGCCTTGACGATTCCGCAACTGGCCGCCGACCCCATTCTTGCCAGCGGGCCTAACGATCGCTACACCCGGCAGTCGCGAGCAGTGTTGTTGCTGCCGGAGGAAGAGGGCTGCGTCCGCTGGATTCGTTTCGCCGCCGGCCAGGCGCTGGCCGACGATGTCCAGGCGCCGGACCCCATGGCCAGCTACCGCCCCGGCGCCAACAACAGCATGGTCCGGCTGAGCTTCGGTGAAGGGCGGGTGTTCTGGCGCGACCTGCCGAGCTTGCTGCCGGACAGCGCGGCGGCTGGCTCGAAACGGGCTGCCGTTCTCGACTGGGCTTCCAACCTGCGCAGCATCGGCGCCGATGCGCCGTCCTCGATGCTGCTGGTCGCCGGATTGGCCAGCGACCAGGCCAAACTGTTGCGCTGGCGCTCCGAGACCGTTGTCCTGCCTGCGGCCCTGCTCGACTCGGAGGGCTGTGCCAACGAACTGCGCCGTTGTATCCGGGAATCGGAAGACCTGTACGGCGAACTGCGCAAGATCGCCGTGGCAATGCTCGCCGAGGCGTTGCCCGATCCTGCCAGCAAGGACACCTGGGCGAGGGCTCGTACGTCGTTTGACAACGGTCCGGCTGCGGCCACCTATTTCGCCTTGCTGGAGCGCTCGTTGCCCTCGCTCATGGCCCTCATCGGCGGCGATAGCTTGGAGATGCTGGACGAAGCCGAGGCGTTCTGGCGAAGCCGCCTGCTGGCAGCCCTCGAGGTCGCCTGGCAGGGCGTGCGGGAAGGCCTGGGCCTGTCGGTCGCAGCGTTGCGTGCGGAGGCCAAGGTCCGGCCGCGCTACCTGGCGTTGCTGCGTCGTTACCGTAGCGAACGTACCTCTTCCACTCCATTTGCAGAGGAGCAGCGTGCATGAGTGCTGCCGAACATCCTTTCATCGGCCATCTGCAGCGCTTGCAGAATGATCGCGGTGCGCTGGCCGTTCTACGGCGCAGCCTGGGCTTCGCGCCGGGTGCCTATGTGCCGGCCTATCCCTATGTGGAACGCTTCGTCGGTGCCGAGAGGCATGCGCAGGATGCCTGGCGCCTGGCACTGTATCTGACCGCCGGATTGTTCGCCAGCCATCCCGGACAGGGGCGGGCGAGCCTGGCGATGCGCTTCGGCGAACTGATGAAAGCGCGCAACAGCGCGAGCATCGAAAAGCGTTTCATCGCCTTGCTGGCTGCCGATGCGGAAAACCTGCCGGTGTATCTGCGCCAGGCCGTGAGCCTGTTGGCGGCGGACAAGCTCGCCTTCGACTATGGCGCCTTGCTCGACGACCTTGCCCATTGGCTCGACCCTTACCTGCCTGTTGCGCGCGGCGACGCCATTCGCCAGCGCTGGGCCAGGGATTTCTACGCGGCGCTGGCCAACACAACCGACACCTCCCTTCACAAGGATTGAGAGACCAGCATGAATTTGTTCATCGAGTTCCATCTGATCCAGAACTTCGCTCCGTCCAACCTCAACCGTGACGATACCGGAGCGCCCAAGGATGCCATCTTTGGCGGTCACCGTCGGGCTCGCGTCAGCAGCCAGTGCTTCAAGCGCGCGATCCGCCTGACTGCCCACGAGCAGGAGTTGGTCGCGCCCGAACATCGCGGCGTGCGCACCAAGAAGCTCAAGGCATTGCTGCTGGAGCGGCTTGCCGGACGCGATCCCGCCGAGGCCGAGGGCAAGATCGAGACGGCGCTGGCGGCCGCGGGGCTCAAGCTCAAGGACGATGGCAAGACCGAATACCTGCTGTTTCTCGGCGAAGCGGAGATTGCCGGTTTCGCCGCGCTGATCGAGCAGCGCTGGGATGAACTGGGCAGCGCCGCGCCGGCTGGCGAGAAAAAGGGCAAGAAGGAAGCCAAGGCGAACGTGCCGGCGGAAGTGATCAAGCAGGCCAGGGCCCTGCTCGACGGTGGCAAGGCCGTTGACGTGGCGCTGTTCGGGCGGATGCTCGCCGATCTGCCCGAAGTCAATCAGGACGCGGCCTGCCAGGTGGCCCATGCGATCAGTACCCATCGTGTCGAGCGCGAGTTCGATTACTTCACCGCCGTCGACGATCGCGGTGGCCCGGACGAAAGCGGCGCCGGCATGATCGGCCAGGTGGAGTTCAATTCCGCCACGCTGTATCGCTACGCAGTGGTCGACCTGCGCAAGTTGCTCGGCAACCTGCAGAACGACGGCGAGCTGGTGCTGTCGGCGCTGGAAGCGTTCACCCAGGCCATGGTCCGGGCGATCCCGTCGGGCAAGCAGAACACCTTCGCGGCGCACAACCTGCCGGCCTTCGTCGGTATCTGCCTGCGCCACGCGGGCCCGCTGAACCTGGCCAACGCCTTTGAGAAACCGGTCGTCGCGCGTGCCGATGCCTCCCTCAGCGAGCGCTCCGTTGCCGAGTTGGCCCGCCACGACCAGCAATTGGCCTCGGTCTATGGTGACAGCCGCGACCGCTGGGCTTATCTGGACATCAGCGGTGCCTGGCCGAAGGAGCGTGGCGAGCCGGCCGGCAACCTGCAGCAACTCGCCGATTGGCTGCGCAGCCAGGTTTCCAGCCGTCTGGGAGGCTAAGATGGCTACCTTGCTGATGCGCCTGCAAGGGCCGATGCAGTCATGGGGCACCACCAGCCGTTTTGACGAGCGCGACACCCAGCTGGAACCGTCGAAGTCGGGAGTGCTTGGCCTGGTCTGCGCCGCCCTGGGACGTGATCGCAGCGAGCCGCTGGAGGATCTGGCCAGCCTGCGGATGGGGGTGCGCGTCGACCGAGAGGGCATTCCGTTGCGCGACTACCAGACGGCCACCGGTGTGCTGGTCGCCAGTGGCAAGGCCGATCCGCGGCGGACAGTGGTCAGCCCGCGGCATTACCTGGCCGACGCGGTCTTTCTGGTCGGGCTCGAAGGGCGCGACCAGGCCCTGCTGGAGCGAATCCAGCAAGCCTTGCGTGCCCCGTTCTGGCCGCTGTGCCTGGGCCGCAAGAGTTTCGTTCCTGGGAGCCCGGTGTGGTTGCCCGAGGGCCTTTCTTCCCTGGCACTGGAACAGGCGTTGCAGGCCTGGCCACGCCTGGCCGAGGCGCAACCGGGCGACCGCGGCAAGCCCTTGCGTTGCCTGATCGAGGATGAGCGCAGCGGGGTGGTACGCCTCGATCAGCCCATCGCCCCCTTTGCCGAACGCCGTTTCGGCCCACGCTTCGTACGCTCGGGAGTCGCGGATGTACCTGACCAGACTGACCCTTGATCCTCGCAGCGCTCAGGCGCGCCGCGACCTAGGCGACGCCTATGAGATGCACCGTACTTTGTCGCGGGTTTTCGCCGACGAGCAGGCTCCGGCATCGCGCTTCCTCTGGCGTCTGGAGGCCTCGGGGAATGCCTGGTCCACTCCGACCTTGCTGGTCCAGGCGGCCAGCGAGGGTAACTGGTCGGTGCTGCAGGCGCTCCCTGGCTACCTGCTGGGGGAGCCGCAGAGCAAATCTCTGGCTTTGCGACAGTGGCTGGAAAGCGATATCTCCTACCGTTTCAGATTGTTCGCCAATCCGACGGTGACACGCCAGGGCAAGCGCTATGGGCTGGTGGGCGAGGAGCAGCAACTGGCTTGGCTGGCACGCCAGGGCGAGCGGCACGGTTTCGTGGTCGAGGCGGCCCTCGTAACCTTCAGCGAAGTGCTTGGCAGCCGCAAGGGGCAGACACGCATCAGCGTCTTGCGCGCCGCGTTCGAGGGGCGCTTGCGGATCAGTCGCCCGGATGCCTTTCGTCAGGCTCTGGTCGCTGGGATAGGCCCTGCCAAGGCTTTCGGCTGTGGCCTGCTGAGCCTGGCGCGTAGCTGATGCTACCGCCCCTCAAACCCTTGCCGATGAAGGACCGGCTGTCCATGGTGTTCGTCCAGTACGGGCAGATCGACGTGCGGGACGGCGCCTTCGTTGTCATCGACCAGACCGGCGTGCGTATGCACATTCCGGTGGGCTCGGTTGCCTGCATCATGCTCGAACCCGGTACCCGGGTGTCCCATGCCGCCGTACACCTGGCCTCGACTGTCGGCACCTTGCTGGTGTGGGTCGGTGAGGCCGGCGTGCGTCTGTACGCCAGTGGCCAGCCCGGTGGCGCTCGTGCTGATCGTCTGCTGTACCAGGCCCGTCTGGCCTTGGACGACGAGCTGCGGCTCAAGGTGGTACGCAAGATGTACGAACTGCGTTTCGCCGAGCCGGCGCCCGCGCGGCGTAGTGTCGAGCAATTGCGCGGCATCGAGGGCGCCCGGGTGCGCGAGACCTATCGGCTACTGGCTCGCCAGTTCGGAGTGGACTGGCGGGCGCGCAATTACGACCGGCGGAAGTGGGATGCCGCCGACGTACCGAATCGCTGCCTGTCGGCGGCCACCAGTTGCCTCTATGGAATCACCGAAGCTGCGGTGCTGGCGGCGGGGTATGCTCCGGCGGTCGGCTTCATCCATACTGGCAAACCGCTGTCGTTCGTTTACGACATCGCCGACCTGTTCAAATTCGACACAGTGGTGCCGGTCGCCTTCCGTATCGCCGCTAAGGCGCCGTCGCAACCCGAGCGTGACGTGCGGCTCGCCTGCCGGGATATCTTCCGTTCGAGCAAGCTGCTGACCCGCATCATTCCCACCATCGAAGAGGTACTGGCCGCCGGCGGCGTCGAACCTCCCAGCGCACCGCCCGAGTCGGTGCCGCCAGCCATTCCCAACCCGGAGGGAATCGGCGACCTCGGGCACAGGACGCAAGGGTGAGCTTCCTGGCCGTAGTGGTGGAAAACGTCCCGCCGCGCTTGCGCGGACGTCTGGCAATCTGGCTGCTGGAAGTCCGCGCGGGCGTCTATATCGGCGATGTATCGCGGCGTACCCGGGAAATGATCTGGCAGCAGCTGAGCGAGGGCTACGAGGAGGGCAACGTGGTAATGGCCTGGGCCGCCGCCAACGAATCCGGCTACGAGTTCCAGACCCTGGGCGTTAACCGTCGACATCCAGTGTTGTTCGACGGGCTGCAATTGGTGGCATTCCAGCCTCTGGATCGGACCACGGAATAGAGGATGAGGCGGTAGATTTTTCGAAGTGTTTTTTCTTCTTTAAAAACAATGCTGTACGGTAAGTGTGTTCCCCACATGCGTGGGGATGAACCGTTTGCACGGATGGGTTTTGCCTGCATACTCCAGTGTTCCCCACATGCGTGGGGATGAACCGGGTGCGGAACTCTTTGTTAAGAGGCCTCAGGTGTGTTCCCCACATGCGTGGGGATGAACCGGACGTTACCCTCGAATTCCTCGGCGGCTTCAAGTGTTCCCCACATGCGTGGGGATGAACCGCTCTCCCACACCTCGGCATTGCCGAGCGCATCGTGTTCCCCACATGCGTGGGGATGAACCGGTGGCAGGATGAAGCCGGCGCCGGCCGACTCGGTGTTCCCCACATGCGTGGGGATGAACCGTCGGAATACTCCTGGGCGTCCTTACCAGGGAAGTGTTCCCCACATGCGTGGGGATGAACCGGAGGCGCTGAAGCACGTAATCCCGGATACCAAGTGTTCCCCACATGCGTGGGGATGAACCGCCGTATCTGAATATTTTTGCACGCATGCTCATGTGTTCCCCACATGCGTGGGGATGAACCGTTCATCGGTGATACTGAAGCTAATGCTGCTGTGGTGTTCCCCACATGCGTGGGGATGAACCGCAGGCCTGAACCAGTCCGAGCTAGCCCGGCGCGTGTTCCCCACATGCGTGGGGATGAACCGTCCGCCGCGTGCTGCGCGATGACGGCACGCTGGTGTTCCCCACATGCGTGGGGATGAACCGCAAACTGCCCATGTGTGGCGGGGTCGGGTGAAGTGTTCCCCACATGCGTGGGGATGAACCGTCGCCGGTGCGGCCGTGGGGCTACGAGCGGCCGTGTTCCCCACATGCGTGGGGATGAACCGGTGATGGAGCGGACCGCCCCGAGCACCGCAGAGTGTTCCCTACATGCGTGGGGATGAACCGAAGGACCGCGTCCGCGTGCTGCTGGAGACGATGTGTTCCCCACATGCGTGGGGATGAACCGTGGAAGTACGCTCGCGCAGCGAGGATGCGATATATGCACGGGGCGAGCCGTTCACTTGAAAAGCCGACATTCCTGGCTGTCCTGTATTTCCCCTTTGGCATGGATAGAGCAGCCCCATAGGGCGAACGACGCCACCGGCGTCATTCGCCATGGCCGGGTCAACCGGAACGTCGAGCGGCTACCAGGCGCTGCTGCAGGCGCGTCAGGAAGGCCACTTCGAAGGCGGTCTTCTGCATCGGTGTGGGCAGGCTGTCGCGGCCGAAGGCGAAGGCGGTCCAGAGCTGGCCTTCGATCTGGTCGGCAAGCCAGTTCTCGGCCTGGCGGACGCCCTTGTCGATGGCGGGCTGGGCGGGAACCGGCCAGAGCAGGGAGAGACCGGGTTGCCGGTCGGCGGGGGGAATCTCGACCATCAGGTCCTTGTAGCGTTCGATGATTGCGTCGACGTGGGTCTTTTCCTTTTCATCCTTCGTCATGCTGGGTACTCCGTTTCTGAGAGTCACATGACCTGCCGCCTTCGCTGTCAATCGATGGAGGCAGGATCGCGCAGGGTTGACAGACCGGGAAACGGAACCGGCAGACCACGAGGGTCTCCCCACGCGATCCGCCATGAAGGCCCGCAGTTGGAAAACTGCGGTCGAGCCGATGCCTGCAAAAGCATTCGCTGCTTTCGCATGCACCGCTCGGCGCATCGCGCCGTCTCTTCGGGCTGTCAAACCCGGTCACGGATTTGGCCGTGACGGGCGCAGGATAGGGGCAGGCAAGGCGGGGAGCAAGGGCGGGAACGGGTGACGGCAGAGGCTATCGGCAGGCAAGGCGTTGGCTGAAGCGATTCATTGAAATAACCCGGCCTTGGAGCGCGCCGTTAATCATCGTTTACCAGGAGAAAACAATCCGCCTGGACTGTTCGATTCAATATTTTGTGATGCGCTTCACGTAATAAGAGTATTCCTTATGAGCCACGCAAAAGTGTCATTCGCTTCTTCGAAGAGGGCGCTGCCGAAGTTTCACGCTAGTTGGGCACGCCGCGAGGGCGGCTCGGCACTTTGGTGCATAAGGATATAACCCTTTCTTCATTTCTGATTTTCGTCAGAGTTCGTGCCGGGGCGACCGTCCGTCATTCGATATTAATTAAAAGCGTCAATAATCCGTTTAGGAATCAGGGGCTTGGAAATCCACCTGGCAGAACTGACAGGTCGGTATGCCCAACCAAAGTATTGAACTGATTTAAGTGGTGGTACAAATTTGCCTTTCCCATGTTAGTCCTACTTAACAGGCGAAGCGGTGGAGAGCGCTCTGTTGCGGGCTGCTCGGGATTAAATGGGTTTCGCCCTCGGGGGCTCCTGTCTTCCAATAAAAACAAGTTGTCGCCAGGCCTGATGAACTTTCAGGTACCCGCGTTCCGTTTTCTCGCGGAACTCACTGACTGCGCTTAACCGCGTGACCGGTTCGGTCGGTAAACAGCGACCTGCGCCGGAAACGCGATAACCGAGACAACTCAATCGAGGAACAGAAGATGGGATTATTCAATGCAGCCGCGAACCTGTTCGGCCAGGTCTACGAGCGTGCGACGCAGGTGGCCGCCACCGCCGTCATGGCGGTGGCGGACGTGGCCAGGACATTGGTGGGCTCCACCGTCGACGCCGTGGAGCAGCAGGTGCACGAAGCGCTTACATCGGTGCATGACGCCGTTGCCAGCGTGGAGCAGGCGCTGGAGGGTACGGTCGGCGCGGTGGCCGGCACGCTCGGCGAGATCGCCGGCGACGCCCTCGACACCGTAGGCTCCGCGGTCGGCACGCTGGGCGGGCTGGCCGGCAACTCGCTGGCGATCGCCGACGACTTGTTGCACGGGCGCGTCGAGCCGGAGGATTACCTGAAGCTGGTCGGTGACCTGGGGCAGGGCGTCGGTGCCACCGTCGGCCATGCCTGGGAATTCGGCAGCGACAGCCTGAAGGCCGCCAACGATCTCTACCACGCCGCCTACCAGGGTGGCTCGCTAAGCCTCGGCAATAGCGACGGCCTGCTCGGGGTCAATGTGATCGGCTCGCTGCTCGGCGGCAATCACGACCAGGGCGTGATTCCCGATAGCCGCGGCATCCTCGGCCCGCTGCCGATCAACGTCTCCTTCACCGAGCAAGGCCTGACCTTCGGCGGCGAGACGCCGCTGACTCCGCTGGTCACCGCAGCCCTGGCGCTGAATCCGATCACCGCGCCGCTGGTGCCGGTGCTGGCGCCGCTCAACCTCGGCGGCCTGGGAGTGGTCGGCTCGGTCGACAAGGAAGGCTTCAGCGCCAAGTTCTACGGTATCGCCGGACCCAGCTACAACCTCGGCGTGGCCAATCTCGGCGGCACCCTGGAGCTGGGTAGCTACAACGAGGTCAAGCTGCTGAGCTGGAACGAGGTGACCCTCAAGGACCTGCCCATCGTCGGCGGCATCCTCGGCTACGTGCCGGTGGTCAAGGACATCGGTGTCTCGCTGCCGACGCTGGACCTGCACTTCGACAGCAAGCTGTATGCGCAAACGATTGCCGGTGTCGATGTCGCCGGGGTCGGGCCGAAGGGCCAGATCGAGCTGGTGCATGACCTCGACAATGACCTGTCGATCGTCGCCGGTATCGCCGGGGATACCGCGCACAGCGCACTGGACGGGGCCGGCAAGGTGCTCGCGGCGCTGCTCGGCCACGGCGGCGAAGCGGCGCCGCCGACAATCCAGCTGATCGGCGCCGACCCGGCGCCGGAGCATCAGGCCCTGGCCGCCTGACGGCGAGGGAACGCCCGGCACAGGGAGGTGCCATCCGGGCTCATTCGGGATTCCAGCGGCAGTCGTGGCAGAAGTGAGCGCGCTCGATGGCAAGGCTCGGTTCCAGCGTTACCAACGAAATCAAACAGGCCCTGGCGGCCAGCCGCGGCGCATTGCGCAGCGTGGCGGCGTTCTCCGGGGTGATCAACCTGCTGATGCTGGTGCCCTCGCTGTACATGCTGCAGGTGTACGACCGCGTGCTGTCCTCGGCCAACGAAGTCACCCTGTTGATGCTGACCCTGATGGCGCTTGGCGTGTTCGTCTTCATGGGCGCGCTGGAGGCGCTGCGCAGCTTCGTCCTGGTGCGGGTCAGCGAACGCTTCGACGGCCAGTTGCACGGGCGGATCTACGCCGCCGCCTTCGAACGCAACCTGCGCGCCGGCGGCCAGGAGGCCAGCCAGGCGCTGCACGACCTGACCACCCTGCGCCAGTTCATCACCGGCCAGGCGCTGTTCGCCTTCTTCGACGCACCCTGGTTCCCGGTCTACCTGCTGGTGATCTTCCTCTTCGACCCCTGGCTCGGCCTGCTCTCGCTGGTCGGCGCGCTGGCCCTGATGGCCCTCGCCTGGTTCAACGAACGCGCCACCCGTGCGCCGCTGGCCAAGGCCGGCGAGTTGTCGATCAAGTCCGGCCAACTGGCCAGCAACAACCTGCGCAACGCCGAGGTGATCGAGGCGATGGGCATGCTCGGCAGCATGCGCGGGCGCTGGGAACGGCTGCACCAGGCGTTCCTCGACCAGCAGAGCCTGGCCAGCGAGCGCGCGGCGCGGATCAACGCGCTGAGCAAATACCTGCGCATCGCCCTGCAATCCCTGGTGCTCGGCCTCGGCGCCTGGCTGGCGGTGGAGGGACGCATCACCCCGGGGATGATGATCGCCGGCTCGATCCTGATGGGCCGTGCGCTGGGGCCCATCGACCAACTGATCGGCGTGTGGAAGCAGTGGGGCGCGGCGCGCGATGCCTATCGCCGGCTGAGCGGCCTGCTCGACGAATTCCCCGCCCGCGAGCGGCGCATGGAATTGCCCGAGCCGCGTGGCCACCTGCTGCTGGAATCGCTGGACGCGGCGCCGCCCGGCAGCGAGGCGCGCACCCTGCGTGGCCTGACCCTGGCGATCCCGGCCGGCTCGGTGGTCGGCGTGATCGGTCCGTCCGGCTCCGGCAAGTCGAGCCTGGCGCGGGTAGTGCTGGGCATCTGGCCGACCCTGCACGGCAGCGTGCGCCTGGACGGCGCCGAGATCCGCCAGTACGAGCGCGAGACCCTCGGCCCGCGCATCGGCTACCTGCCGCAGGACATCGAACTGTTCGCCGGCACGGTGGCGGAAAACATCGCCCGCTTCGGCGAGGTGCAGGCCGACAAGGTGGTGGAGGCGGCGCGCCTGGCCGGGGTCCATGAACTGGTCCTGCGCCTGCCGCAGGGCTACGACACCGTGCTCGGCGTCGGCGGCGCCGGGCTTTCCGGCGGCCAGCGCCAGCGCATCGCCCTGGCCCGGGCGCTGTACGGCGCGCCGACCCTGGTGGTGCTCGACGAACCCAACTCGAACCTCGACGACAGCGGCGAGCAGGCGCTGCTGGCGGCGATCCAGGCGCTCAAGGCGCGTAGCTGCACGGTGCTGCTGATCACCCACCGGGCCGGCGTGCTGGGTTGCGCCGACCGCCTGCTGGCGCTGAACGCCGGCCAGTTGCACCTGTACGGCGAGCGCGACCAGGTGCTCGCCGCCTTGAACAACCAGCGCGCCGCGTCGGCGTCGCAGCAGCGCGCGGACTACCGGGTGGCCGGCTACGGCGCGCCGCAGGTGGTGGCCGCGCCGCGCCAGGGAGGTGTGGAATGACCCGCACGGTGAAACGCGACGAGAACGCCTATGCGCGACTGGGCTGGCTGCTGGTCCTGTTCGGCTTCGGCGGCGCGCTGCTCTGGGCCGCCTTCGCGCCGCTCGACCAGGGCGTGGCGGTGCCGGCCACGGTGATCATCTCCGGCCAGCGCAAGTCGGTGCAGCATCCGCTGGGCGGGGTGGTCAAGCACATCCTGGTGCGCGACGGCCAGCATGTGGAGGCGGGCGAGCCGCTGATCCGCATGGAACCGACCCAGGCCCGGGCCAACGTCGATTCGCTGCTCAACCGGTACGCCAACGCGCGGCTCAACCAGGCGCGCCTGCAGGCCGAATACGACGGCCGGCGGACCCTGGAGATGCCCGCGGGGCTGGCCGAGCAGGCCCCGCTGCCGACCCTCGGCGAGCGCCTGGAGTTGCAGCGGCAGTTGCTGCACAGCCGCCAGACCGCGCTGGCCAACGAACTCTCCGCATTGCGGGCGAACATCGAGGGGCTGCGCGCCCAGCTCGAAGGGTTGCGCCAGACCGAGGGCAACCAGCGCCTGCAACAACGCCTGTTGAACAGCCAGTTGAGCGGTGCGCGCGACCTCGCCGAGGAAGGCTACATGCCGCGCAACCAGTTGCTCGAACAGGAGCGCCAACTGGCCGAGGTGAACGCCCGGCTATCGGAGAGCAGCGGTCGCTTCGGGCAGATCCGCCAGAGCATCGCCGAGGCGCAGATGCGCATCGCCCAACGCGAGGAGGAGTACCGCAAGGAAGTCAACGGGCAACTGGCGGAAACCCAGGTCAATGCGCGGACGCTCTGGGAGGAGCTGTCCTCGGCGCGCTACGAACTGCGCCACGCCGAGATCCGCGCGCCGGTCAGCGGCTACGTGGCCGGCTTGAAGGTGTTCACCGATGGCGGGGTGATCGGCCCCGGCGAATTGCTGATGTACATCGTGCCCAACAGCGACAGCCTGGAAGTGGAGGGCCAGCTCGCGGTGAACCTGGTCGACCGGATCCACAGCGGGCTGCCGGTGGAGATGCTGTTCACCGCCTTCAACCAGAGCAAGACTCCGCGGGTCACCGGCGAGGTGACCATGGTCAGCGCCGACCGCCTGCTCGACGAGCAGAACAAGCAGCCCTACTACGCGCTGCGCGCCCAGGTCGACGCGGCCGCGATGGGTAAGCTGAAGGGCCTGCAGATCCGCCCGGGGATGGCGGTGCAGGTGTTCGTCCGCACCGGCGAGCGCTCGCTGCTCAATTACCTGTTCAAGCCCCTGTTCGACCGCGCCCACGTGGCGCTGGCGGAGAACTGACCGATGACCATGCGCCGCCTGATGACCTGGCTGTTCGGCGCCTTCCTGTTGCTGCTGCGCGAGGACGCCTTCGCCCTCGGCCTGCTGGACGGCTATCACCTGGCCCTGGAGAACGACCCGCAGTTCCAGGCCGCGATCCAGGAGCACGAGGCCGGCAGGCAATACCGTGCGCTCGGCCGCGCGGCGCTGCTGCCGCGCCTGGTGTACAGCTACAACCGTGGGCGCAGCTGGTCCGATGTGACCCAGACCACCACCCGCGGCGATTTCAAGGAAGACCGCGACTACGACAGCTACGTCTCCACCCTCAGCCTGCAACAGCCGTTGTTCGACTACGAGGCCTTCAGCCGCTACCGCAAGGGCGTGGCCCAGGCGCTGCTGTCCGACGAGCGCTTCCGCAGCCAGAGCCAGGAACTGCTGGTCCGGGTCCTGGAAGCCTATACCGGCGCGCTGCTGGCCCAGGACCAGATCGAACTGGCGCGGGCGCAGAAACGCTCCTACCGCGAGCAGTTCCAGCTCAACCAGCGCCAGTTCGAGCGCGGCAACGGCACCCGCACCGACACCCTGGAGACCCAGGCCCGCTTCAACCTGGCCCAGGCCCAGGAAATCGAGGCGCGGGACAGCCAGGATGCCGCCCTGCGCGAGCTGGAGCGACTGGTCGGGGCGCCGCTGGAGATCGCCGACCTGGCGCCGCTCGGCGAACGCTTCCAGGTGCGCCCGCTGAGCCCCGCCAGCTACACCGCCTGGCGCGACCTGGCGCTGGCCGAGAATCCCGAGCTGGCCTCGCTGCGCCACGCGGTGGACGTGGCCCGCTACGAGGTCGAGCAGAACCGCGCCGACTTCCTGCCGCGCCTGGGCCTGTACGCCAGCACCGGCAAGTCCAAGTCCGGTTCGGAGAACACCTACAACCAGCGCTACGAGACCGACAGCGTCGGCATCCAGTTGAGCGTTCCGCTGTTCTCCGGCGGCGAGACCCTGGCGGCGACGCGCCAGGCCACGCATCGCATGGAGAAGAGCCATTACGACCTGGACGACAAGGTCCGCGAGACCCTCAACCAGGTGCGCAAGATGTACAACCAGAGCAGCAGCAGCGCGGCGAAGATCCGCGCCTACGAGATGACCGTGGATTCGGCGCGGACGCTGGTGATGGCCACGCGCAAGAGCATCGCCGCCGGGGTGCGGGTCAACCTCGACCTGCTGAACGCCGAGCAGGCGCTGTACAGCGCGATGAACGAGCTGTCCAAGGCCAAGTACGACTACCTCACGGCCTGGGCACGCCTGCGTTTCTACGCCGGGGTGCTGGACGAAGCCGACCTGGAACTGGTGGCGGCGAACTTCGTTTCCGGCGAGACGCCGGCGCGCCGCCGCGACTGCGCGACGACGGATTGCCCGGCGCCGCTGCACACCCTGTCGAAGACCGATACGGAGGAAAACCGGAGCGCGCTCCATTGAGACCGCGAAGGACGTGCGGGCAATTGTTCGCCTGGCGTGAAGTCGATGTCCCGGGCGGGTCGACAGAGGTCGAACAATACGCATGGAATTGTTTTTTCAATAAGGCGCTATTTATATGAAACGGTTTTTATAATATTCCAGTGTCTTCGGTAGTTTATCTTTCCTGCATGAATTCATATATGCGGAATTCGTTCGTGCATATGCTTTAAGTGCAGCTTAATTTTTTTCATGAAACCTGTGGACATTGGAAAATGAGCTGTGTCAGTTTGGACTTCGGCCTGATCTGGCCGATAACTGCAATTATCCATCCGATAATTGTATCCGAGTTATTTCCTTTACAACTTAAAGGGATATGACAATGTCCAGCAATTCTCTTGCATTGAAAGGTCGTAGCGATGCGTATACCCAGGTAGACAACTTCCTGCATGCCTATGCGCGGGGCGGGGACGAATTGGTCAATGGCCATCCGTCCTATACCGTCGACCAGGCGGCGGAGCAGATCCTCCGCGAACAGGCGTCTTGGCAGAAAGCGCCGGGCGACTCGGTGCTGACCCTGTCCTATTCGTTCCTGACCAAACCGAACGACTTCTTCAATACGCCGTGGAAGTATGTCAGCGATATCTACTCGCTGGGCAAGTTCAGCGCCTTTTCCGCGCAGCAGCAGGCCCAGGCCAAGTTGTCGCTGCAATCCTGGTCGGACGTCACCAATATCCACTTCGTCGACGCCGGCCAGGGCGATCAGGGCGACCTGACCTTCGGCAACTTCAGCAGTAGTGTCGGCGGTGCGGCGTTCGCCTTCCTGCCGGATGTACCGGATGCGCTCAAGGGGCAATCCTGGTACCTGATCAACAGCAGCTACAGCGCCAACGTCAATCCGGCCAACGGCAACTACGGACGCCAGACCCTGACCCACGAGATCGGCCATACCCTGGGCCTGAGCCACCCCGGCGACTACAACGCCGGCGAGGGCGATCCCACCTACGCCGACGCTACCTACGCCGAGGACACCCGCGCCTATTCGGTGATGAGCTACTGGGAAGAGCAGAACACCGGCCAGGACTTCAAGGGCGCCTATTCCTCGGCACCGCTGCTGGACGACATCGCGGCGATCCAGAAGCTCTACGGGGCCAACCTGACCACTCGCACCGGCGACACGGTGTACGGCTTCAACTCCAACACCGAGCGCGACTTCTACAGCGCCACCTCGTCCAGTTCCAAGCTGGTGTTCTCGGTGTGGGACGCCGGCGGCAACGACACCCTGGACTTCTCCGGCTTCAGCCAGAACCAGAAGATCAACCTCAACGAGAAGGCGCTGTCCGATGTCGGCGGGTTGAAGGGCAATGTGTCGATCGCTGCCGGGGTCACCGTGGAAAACGCCATCGGCGGCTCGGGTAGCGACCTGTTGATCGGCAACGACGTGGCCAACGTGCTCAAGGGCGGCGCCGGCAACGACATCCTCTACGGCGGCCTCGGCGCGGACCAGTTGTGGGGCGGCGCGGGAGCCGACACCTTCGTCTACGGCGATATCGCCGAGTCCTCCGCGGCGGCGCCGGATACCCTGCGCGACTTCGTCAGCGGCCAGGACAAGATCGACCTGTCCGGGCTGGATGCCTTCGTCAACGGCGGGCTGGTGCTGCAATACGTCGACGCCTTCGCCGGCAAGGCCGGCCAGGCGATCCTGTCCTACGACGCGGCGAGCAAGGCCGGCAGCCTGGCGATCGACTTCAGCGGGGACGCCCATGCCGATTTCGCGATCAATCTGATCGGCCAGGCGACCCAGGCCGACATCGTCGTCTGACGCGCTGAAGCGGGCGCGGTTCGGTGCGGCGGTACGAACCGCGGCCCTTCGGCCGGCCGGGCACTGTTCGAATTGATAGGTGTCTTCCACAGGAGCGAAGTTGTGAACTGTGGCGCGCCCGTGGGCCGGCGGCCTGGCGGACGAACGGAGGCCCGCGGCGCCTGGCGCGCGCTGGCGTTCGAAGCGAGGATGGCGGGCGGCGTTCGCCGTGTTATCCGATGTTCCAGGCTTGAAGGAGATCTCTCGATGTCGGCAAGCGCGAAGCTCTCCAGGATGGTTTGCTTGCTCTGCGGTTTTTTCAGCACAGGTATCAGTATGGCCAGCAGTCTGATTCTTCTCAGCGCTTCCGATCTCGCCGGGCAATGGACCCTGCAGCAGGACGAGGCGCCCGCGATCTGCCACCTGGAGCTGCGCGACAGCGAAGTGGCGGAAGCCAGTGGCTACGACCTGGGCGGCGATACCGCCTGCCTCACGCGCTGGCTGCCCAGCGAGCCGCGCGCCTGGAGGCCTACCCCGGCCGGGATCGCGCTGCTCGAACGCGGCGGCCTGACCCTGATGCTCCTCGGTCGCCAGGGCGAGGGCGACTACCGGGTGCAGAAGGGCGACGGCGGGCAGTTGGTGCTGCGCCGCGCGACGCCCTAGCTCGCTTGCGGGTCAGACCACGAAGCGACCGATCATGCCCTTGAGGTCGTTGGCCAGGCGCGACAGCTCGTGGCTGGCGCCGCGGGTCTGCTCGGCGCCCTGGGTGGTCTGCACGGCAACGTCGCGGATGTTCACCAGGTTGCGATCGACCTCGCGGGCGACGTGGGCCTGCTCCTCCGCAGCGCTGGCGATCACCAGGGTGCGCTCGTTGATCCGCGTGGCGTGCTCGGCGATCTCGCCCAGCGCGTGGTCGGCGGCCTCGGCCTCGTCGAGCATCTGCCGGGCGCGCTGGTCGTTCTCGCGCATCGCGGACACCGCGGTGTCGGTGCCCTCGCGGACGCTGGCGATCATGCCTTCGATCTCATGGGTCGATTGCTGGGTGCGGTGGGCGAGGGCGCGCACCTCGTCGGCGACCACCGCGAATCCGCGGCCCTGCTCGCCGGCGCGGGCGGCCTCGATGGCGGCATTGAGGGCGAGGAGGTTGGTCTGCTCGGCGATGGCGCGGATCACGTCGAGCACCTTGCCGATATCCTGCGCCTGGCTGGCCAGGCCTTCCACCAGGCGCGCGGTCTGGCCGATCTCGGCGTTCATCTGGCGGATCGAGCGGACGGTCTGTCCGACCCGTGCGCGGCCGTTGCCGGCGGCCCGTTCCGAGAGACTGGAGGCCTCGGCGGTGGAGCTGGCGTTGCGCGCGACCTCCTCGACCGCCGCGCTCATTTCGTTGACCGCGGTGGCGGCCATCTCGATCTCATCGTTCTGCCGGGCCAGCGACCGGTTGCCTTCCTCGGTCACCGCGTTCAGTTGCTCGGCAGCGGCGGCCAGCAGCGCGGCGGAATCGCCGATCTGCTCGATGGTGTCGTGCAGGCTGGCCTGCATGCTGCGCATGGCCTTCATCAGTTGCGCCGGCTCGTCGTCGCCGTCGCTGGCGATCTCGCCGGTCAGGTCGCGGGCCGCGATGCGGTCGGCGCAGGACACCGCCTGGCGGATCGGCACGACGATGCTGCGGGTCAGCAGCCAGGCGATCGTCACGCTGGCCGCCAGGGCCACCAGCAGCACCGCGAGGATCGCGGTGGAGGCCCGGGAGTAGACATCGGCGGCTTCGGCGGTGGAGGCGCGGGCGGCCTCGCGGTCGAGGGCGATGAGTTGCTTCAGGGTCCGCTGCACCTGCTCGTAGCGCTGCAACTGGGCCCCGCCCATCAGCACGCTGGCTTCGTCGGTACGGTTGTCACGGGACAGCGCGAGCAGGGCGGCGTGTCCTTCGAGGTATTCCTGCTGGCGCTGGACGAACTGGTCGAGCAACGCGCGCTCCTCGTCCAGGACCAGCAAGGGGCGGTATTCCCTTTCCACCCTGGCGAGGGTAGCGATGACCTCGTCCATCCGTTGTTCCTGCTGGCGCATGCGCGTGGCGTCGTGCAGCAGCACGTGGTTCATCTCGCCGAGGCGCAGTTCGCTCATCAGGCCGCTGAGCTGGGCCGAGGCTTCGACGCTGGGCAGCCAGACCTCGCCGATATCCTTGGCGGCGCGGTTCAGCGAACCCATGCGGTTGTGCGCGAAGAGGCCGAGCGCCACCAGCAGCGAGGCGAGGATGGCGAAGCCGATGACGGCGCGTGGGGTGATGGCGATACGACGAAGAAGCATGGGGTGGTCTCCGACCGGGCTGTGGGAAGGTGCTTGGTCCTGTAGCGGGGCGCGGAAGGGTTTCTTGATGGTCTGCGGGGCTATTTGGAATTGCCTTACATGATTGCTAGGAATTTTCTGTAAGTTTTCGCCGGTTGTGCCGTTTTCGGCATGCTCCGGGTCGATTGAGGTCAAGAGAAGGCTGTCGCGGCAGGCCACCCTAGGGATTGGTCGAACAAGGAGAAGCCCGTGATCCGAATGACGCTGGACGAGGTCCGCGAGCTGGCCGTGCGCATCCTGCGCCGGCACGCTTTCAGCGAAGCCCATGTACAGGCGGTGGCCGATACCCTGGTGGCGGGGGAGCGTGACGAATGCGCGTCCCACGGTATCTGGCGGTTGCTCGGCTGCATCGCCACCCTGAAGGCCGGCAAGGTATCCGCCGACGCCGAGCCGGAACTGCACGACATCACTCCCGGCCTGCTGCGGGTCGACGCCCATGGCGGGTTCTCCCAGTGCGCATTCCGGCTGGGGCTGCCGCATCTGCTGGAGAAGGCCCGCAGCCAGGGTATCGCGGCGATGGCGGTAAACCGCTGTGTGCATTTCTCCGCGCTATGGGTTGAGGTCGAGGCACTCACCGAGGCGGGCCTGGTGGCCCTGGCGACCACGCCGAGTCATGCCTGGGTGGCGCCGGCGGGCGGACGCAAGCCGATCTTCGGCACCAACCCGATCGCCTTTGGCTGGCCGCGTCCGGACGGCCCGCCGTTCGTCTTCGACTTCGCCACCAGCGCCGTGGCGCGTGGCGAGATCCAGTTGCACGAACGCGCCGGCAAGCCAATCCCGCTGGGCTGGGGGGTGGACGAGCAGGGCGAGCCGACCACCGATGCCAGCGCCGCGTTGCGAGGCGCCATGCTCACTTTCGGCGGGCACAAGGGCTCGGCCCTGGCGGCGATGGTCGAACTGCTCGCCGGTCCGCTGATCGGCGACCTGACCAGTGCCGAGTCGCTGGCCTACGACGAGGGCAGCCGTTCTTCTCCCTACGGTGGCGAACTGCTGATCGCCATCGATCCGCGGCGCATGCTCGGCGCCTCGGCGGAGGAGCACCTGGCGCGCGCCGAGACGCTGTTCGAAGGCATCGTCGAACAGGGCGCGCGCTTGCCCTCGCAGCGACGCTTCGAAGCGCGCGAACGCAGCGCCAGGGACGGTGTGACGATTCCCGAGGCGTTGCACCGGGAGCTGCTGGCGTTGCTGGAGTGAGCGCAAGGCGAGGGGCCGACCGGACAGCGTGGCGCAACGAGGACGACTGCGTAGGGCGGATAGCGCCAACGGCGCTATCCGCCATCCAGGCTCCCAGGCGTGCTCAATCCAGCGCCTCGCGCGTGCTCCGGCCATCGACCAGGCGCAGCAGGCCCAGCGGGTTGGCGTTCTTCAGGGCGTCCGGGAGCAGGCTGTCGGGGTAGTCCTGGTAGCACAGCGGGCGCAGGAAACGCTCGATGGCCAGGGTTCCCACCGAGGTGCCGCGAGCGTCGGAGGTGGCCGGGTAGGGGCCGCCGTGGACCATGGCGTCGCACACCTCGACGCCGGTCGGATAGCCGTTGAATAGCAGGCGCCCGGCCTTGCGTTCGAGCAGCGGGACCAGCCCGGCGAACGCCGCGAGGTCGTCCGCTTCGCCGATCACGGTAGCCGACAACTGGCCGTGCAGGTTGTCCAGCGCGCGGGCAAGCTGTTCCTCGTCGGCCGCCTCGACGACCACGGTGGCCGGGCCGAACACCTCTTCCTGGAGCAGTTCGTCGCCTTCCAGCAACAGGCCCACGTCGGCCTTGAACAACTGCGGATGGGCCTGCCGTCCTTCCTGTGGCGCGCCGGCCAGGCGCCGGATGCCGGGATGGCGCTCCAGGCGTTGCAGTCCTTCGACATAGCTGCGCAAGGTACCGGCGTTGAGCATGCTCTGTGCCGGCCTGGCGGCCAGTGCCTCGCCCAGGGCCGCGACGAAGGCGTCGAAGCCGGGGGAGCGCAGGCCAAGCACCAGGCCCGGCTTGGTGCAGAACTGGCCGCAGCCGAGCGTCACCGAGGCGGCCAGCTCCTCCGCCACCTGCCGGCCGCGCCGGCGCAGGGCTTCGGGGAGCACCACCAGCGGATTGATGCTGCTCATCTCGGCGAACACCGGGATCGGCTGCGGCCGCGCCGCTGCCAGGTCGCACAGTGCGCGCCCGCCCTTGAGCGAACCGGTGAAGCCGACCGCGCGGATGGCCGGATGGCGCACCAGCGCCTCGCCGACGCCGCTGCCGTAGACCATGTTGAATACCCCGTCCGGCATGCCGCTGTCGGCCGCCGCCTGGAGGATCGCGTCGGCCACGCATTCGGCTGTGGCCATGTGTCCGCCGTGGGCCTTGACCACCACCGGACAGCCGGCGGCCAGGGCGGCGGCGCTGTCGCCGCCGGCGGTGGAAAAGGCCAGCGGGAAGTTGCTGGCACCGAACACCGCCACCGGGCCGAGACCGATTCGCCACTGGCGCAGGTCGGGGCGCGGCGGGGTACGCCCGGGTTGTCCGCGATCGATGCGCACGCCGTGGAAGTCGCCACGCCGCAGGACTTCGGCGAACAGCCGCAACTGGTTGGCGGTACGTGTCCGTTCGCCCTCGATACGTGCGGCGGGCAGCGCGGTCTCGCGACGGACCAGGGCGACGAAGTCGTCGCCCAGGGCGTCGAGGCGCGAGGCGATCGCCTCGAGGAATCCGGCGCGGCGCGTGGCGGACAGTTGCCGGTAGTGTGGATAGGCGCGTTCGGCGGCGCGGGCGGCGGCGTCGACCTCCGCCTCGGTGGCCTGGACGAAGGCGTAGGGCAGCGCTTCTCCGCTGTCGGCGTCGAGGCTGCGCAGGGTGAGGTTGCCGGCGGCGCTGCGAGCGCCGCCAACGTAGTTGTGACCGAGGATGCTGGGCATGGGGCCTCCCTGGGGACGGTGGACGGAATGCTCTGCCGCTGGCCCTCGCCGGCCGCTCCCCGGGGAGCGAGGCGGCGAGGGCGGGGCGTCGGCTACAAGCCGACGTCCGGCAGCGCCGGCCGGCTGGCCAGGGCCTTGGCCATGATCCGCTCGACGTGCTCGCGATCGGCGCCGCGCAGGGCCAGGCGCGGTGGACGGGTGAGGGCGCTGCCGCGACCGGCGAGTTGCTCGCAGAGCTTGATGCACTGCACCAGGTCGGGACGGGCGTCGAGATGGAGGATCGGCATCAGCCACTCGTAGATCGGCATCGCCTCGGCGAAGCGCCCGGCCCTGGCCAGGCGGAAGATGGTCTCGCCTTCCTTCGGGAACACGTTGGACATTCCCGAGATCCAGCCCTGGGCACCCACCGCCACGCTTTCCAGGACCACGTCGTCGAGGCCGGCGAAGAGGATGAAGCGCTCGCCCACCTGGTTGCGTACGTCGATGAAGCGGCGGGTGTCGCCGGAGCTGTCCTTGAAGCAGACGATGTTCTCGCAGTCGGCCAGGGAAACCAGGATGTCCGGGGTGACGTCGTTCCGGTAGATCGGCGGGTTGTTGTAGACCATCACCGGCAGGTCGGTGCCGCTGGCCACGCTGCGGAAATGCTCGGCGGTCTCGTGCGGCTTGGAGGAATAGACCAGCGCCGGCATCACCATGATGCCGTCGACGCCGACCCGCTCCACCGCCTTGGCCACCTTCGCCGCGCCGGCGCTGGTGAACTCGGCGATCCCGCAGATCACCGGCACGCGGCCGCCGGAGGCATCCTTGGCGACCTCCGTGACGGCCATCTTCTCCTCGATGGTCAGCGAGGTGTTCTCGCCGACGCTGCCGCATACCACCAGCCCGGACACGCCGTCGCGCACCAGGTTGGAGATGACCGTGTGGGTTTCCTCCAGGTTCACCGAGAAATCGGCGTTGAATTGGGTGGTGACCGCGGGGAATACGCCGCTCCAGTTGACGTGCTTGCTCATGGTTTCTCCTTTGTTCGTATTTCGTATACGAATTCAATCGGACCGCTGCGGTCCGAGTCACAGGGCGACGGCAGCGTTCGCCGTCGTGGGCGATCCGGTACGCGCCGGATCGGTTTCCGCCCGGCCGCTGCCTGCGGTCGGGCGGGGTGGTCAGCAGTGGCCGCCGGGCCAGGTGTCGGACAGCCGATAGCCTTGCGGCCAGGGATCGTCCGGGTCGAGCAGGTACTGGTGGATGCCGGTGATCCAGGCCCGCCCGGACAGGCACGGGAGGATCGCCGGACGGCCGCCGAGTTCGGTCAGCGACTCGATGTGGCAGTGGAATTCCGAACCGATGATGGAGCGCCCGACGAAGCGTTCGCCGACCCGCAGCTGGCCTTTCGCCTGGAGCACCGCCATCCGCGCCGAGCAGCCGGTGCCGCAGGGCGAGCGGTCGATCTTGCCGGGGCGGATGACCACCGCGTTGCTCGCGCCGAGGACACCGTCGCGGCGCTCCGGCGGCGCGGCCAGCTGGCAGAAGGACAGATGGTCCCAGTCCGGGTTGGTCGGGTGGCGGAAGCCCAGTTGTTCGTTGGCCGCGTGGGTGATCTTCAAGCCGGTGGCGACCAGTTCGGCGGCCTCGTCGGCGCGCAGGGCGAAGCCCAGGCGCCGGGCGTCGGCGATGACGAAGCTGTCGCCGCCGTAGGCGGTGTCGACCTGTAGCGAGCCGAGGCCCTCGACTTCGATCCAGGCGTCGAGGCGGTCGGCGAACGACGGCACGTTGCGGATTTCCACCCGCTCGGCCTTGCCGTCGCGGCATTCCGCGCGGGCCTCGATCAGCCCGCCCGGCGCTTCCAGCAGCAGCCGGGTCAGCGGTTCGCGCATCGGCAGGATGCCGCTGTCGAGCAGTACGGTGGCCACGCACAGCGAATTGGAACCGGACATCGGCGGGGTGTCGGCCGGCTCCATGATGATCCAGCCCATCTGCGCGCGCGGGTCCTTGGCCGGCACCAGCAGATTGGCGTGGCGGAACACTCCGCCGCGCGGTTCGTTGAGGACGAAGTTGCGCAGGTCCTGGTCTCTGGCGATCCAGCGCGACTGTTCCCAGAGGGTGGCGCCGGGCGGCGCGGCGACGCCGCCGACGATCACGTCGCCGACCTCGCCTTCGGCATGGCAACTGACGATGTGGACGATCCGCTGCGAACGCATGGCTATCTCCTGTGCGGGGGCGGGCTCAGAGCACCGAGCGGAGGAATTCCACCGTCTCCGGCCGCTGCGGGTTGCCGATCACCTGGTCGGGGGTGCCGATCTCGTGGACCAGGCCATTGCGGAAGAACGCCACCCGGTCGGACACGTCGCGGGCGAAGCGGATCTCGTGGGTGACCAGGACCATGGTCATGCCTTCCTCGGCGAGCAGGCGCATGGTGTCCAGCACCTCGCCGACCAACTGCGGGTCGAGCGCCGAGGTGGCTTCGTCGAACAGCATGTAGTCCGGCGACATCGCCAGCGCCCGGGCGATCGCCATGCGCTGTTGCTGGCCGCCGGAAAGGCGCTGGGGGAAGACCTTGAGCTTGTCGCCGAGACCGACGTGGGTGAGTTGCTTCAGCGCCATCGCCTCGGCTTCGGCGCGGCTCTTGCCGAGCACCTTGCGCGGCGCGAGCATGACGTTTTCCAGCACGGTCAGGTGGGGGAAGGCGTTCCACTGCTGGAAGACGATGCCGATCTTCCGCCGCAGGCGGTTGAGGTCGGTACCGCGGGCATGCACGTCGATGCCGTCGACGCGGATGCTGCCGCGCTGGATCGGCTCCAGGCCGTTGATGCACATCAGCAGGGTCGACTTGCCGGAACCGGAGCCGCCGATGATCGACAGCACCTCGCCCTTGTCCACCCTCAGGTCGACACCCTTGACCACCTCGAACTGGCCGTAGGCCTTGTGCACGTCGCTGATCTCGATCATTGCTGCCATCTCCGTTCCAGCCGGGCGCCGAGTCGCGCGACCACCCAGCTCATGAGGTAATAGACGAGCCCCGCGATGCAGAGCACGAAGAGCGGTTCCTGGATGCGCGTGACGATGGTCTGCGAGGCGCGCAGCAGTTCGACGATGCCGATCCAGAGCACCAGCGAGGTGTCCTTCATCACCGACAGGGTCAGGTTGACCCAACCGGGGAAGGCCACCCGGGCGGCCATCGGCAGGACGATGTGGAACAGGTCCTGGCGATAGCTCAGGCCCAGGGAACGCGCCGCCCGGCGCACGCTCGGCGGTACCGAGAGGACGCCGCCGCGGACCACCTCGGTGCAGTAGGCGGCGGCGTACACGCCGAGCACCAGGCAGGCCACGGCGAAGGCGCTCCAGTCGAGGCCGAGGATGCTCTTGAAGGAATTGAGCAGGACGAACTGGATCAGCAGCGGCACGCTGCGGAATACGTCGAGCAGCGCCGCCAGCGGCAGGCTGGCGCGTGGCAGCAGGGCGCGGAGCAGGCCGAAGACGACACCCAGCAGGGTGCCGATCAGCATCGCCATGGCGGTGATGGCGAGGGTGGTCCAGGCGCCTTGCAGGAGGAACAGCAGGTCGTTGGCGGTGAGGCTGGTGGTGAACACGGCATTCCCCTCAGTAACGGAACAGGCGCCAGCCCAGCAGGCGGGCGGCCAGCACCAGCAGCTTGGCCATGGCGAAGTAGAGGACGGCGGCCAGGGCGAAGTATTCGAAGGTGCGGAAGGTCTTGACGTTGAGTGCCTGGGTGACGCCGGTGAGGTCGTCGGTCAGGCCCACCACCACGCCGAGGGAGGTCATCAGCATGGCCCAGACCAACTGGTTGGTCAGCGGGTAGAACACCACCCGCAGCAGCTGCGGGATCACCACCAGGCGATAGGCCTGCGGCGCGCTCATGCCCAGCGAGCGGGCCGCCCGCAACTGGGTCTCGGGCACCGCCTGGAGGCCGCCGCGGAAGGTCTCGGCGAGGTAGCCGGCGTTGTTGAAGGTGACCCCGGCGAGCAGGGCGAACCAGGAACTGACGTGCAGGCCGAAGGAGCCCAGGCCGAAGTAGAGGATGTAGATCTGGAACAGCGCCGGGGTATTCCGCGCGATGGAGATCCAGGCTCCGGCGGCGGCGCGCAGCGGGCGGTTACCGCCGAGCCGGGCGAAGGCCAGGAGCAGGGCGATGAGGATGCCGAAGAGCATCGACAGCGCGGTGACCTGGAGCGTCACCAGGCTGCCGGCGAGCATCTCCGGCAGGGCGTTGAATGCCGAGCGCCAGTGGAAGGTGTAGTCGAACATCAGCAGTCCTCGCTCAACCAGGCGGGCAGCCCGGCGGGGGCCCGCCCGCCGACGGCGGCCTCGACGCAGCCGGCGAGGCCGGCGAAGCGCACCTGGCGGCCGACCAGTCCGGGGGCGTAGTGGGCATACTTGGCGGAGTTGGTCATCAGGGTGCGCGCGCCCGGCGGCACCAGCGGTTCGTCGAGCATGCACCAGCAGGTGTCGGTGACCAGCCGCGCGCCGAACGCCTGCAGCGTCGCCAGGTGCCCGGCCGCTTCGGCCTGGGCGACGACCTGCCGGCTGCTGGTGATCACCAGCGCTACCTCCGGGTGTCTGCGGCGGCCGTGGCAGAGCGCGGCGAGCTGGGCGAATTCGCTGGCGGAGAAGTGCGGGTTGCCCAGCGCCACCAGGGCGATCCGCGTCTCGCCGGCGCTGTCCAGCTCGCGCCAGGCGTCGCGTAGGCGCTCGCGTCCGACCCGCAGGGTCCGCCGCGGCGCGCGGCCGCCGAAGGCGCTGGCCAGGTCAGGGGCTTCCGGGGTGACGCCGATGACGTGGAACATCGGCACCGAGGAACTGGTGCCCAGCGCCGCGCCGAAGGCCTTGAGCGCGTCGTGGTCCGGCTGCCGCTGCCGCAGGCCGTCGATCGCCGGGATCTGTCCGTCGCAGAGCAGGCCGCAGAGGTAGCCGAGGGTCGGGTAGAAGGCATCGTCGACGCTGCCGAGGTCTTCCACTTCGATCAGTACCCGCGCCTGGCGCTGCTCGTCGAGGTGACAGCCGGCCAGCGGCGCGCGACCGGTGAGGGCGCAGCAGATATCCATGAAGTCGGCGTACTTGTTGGTGCGTGCGCCGAGCACGCTGTTGGCGAAGAGCACCGCGTTGGACTCGGCCCAGACGATCTGTTCGCCGGCCCGCGCGCTGTCGTCGAGCAGGTAGGGCGCGCAGGTGAAGCTGGGCTGCGCGCCCATGTCGAGATAGGCCTGGGCCAGGGCCGCGGCTGGCTCGCCGAGGGCGGCGGGTACGCCCTGTTCGCGCCAACGGCGCTGGTCCACGGAGATGGCGTTGAGGGTGGTCGGTACCCGCACCCGGGCACCGAGGTCGCGCAGGGTCTCGGCGAAGCGCAGGCCGGCCGGGCCGGTGTAGATGCAAGCGTCGATGTGCGCGCGCTGGATGTCGATCAGCCGTTGCGCGCCCTGCAACGCCGCCATGCGCAGGACGATGCGCATCGCCAGGCGTGCGGCTTCGCCGTGTTTGCCGGCGAGCAGGGCCTGGTCGAAGGCGTCCAGTCGCGGGCCGGCATCGGTCGCCAGCGCTTCGGCGGGTCGGGCCTCCAGCGGCGGCGGGGCATCGCGGTGGAGTTCCAGGCGTCCGTCGGCCAGGCGCGCCCAGGGATAGGCGGCGAGTTCGTCGAAGCGCTCGCCGAGACAGGCGATGGGTAGCGAGCGGCCGAACAGTTCCTCGGCGACGATCGCGCCGAGGGCGAGGATTTCGTCCGGTTCGCGCAGGAGGATCGCCGCCGGCGCACGTCCGCCGAGGATCAGTTCCAGCAGTACGCTGCTGCCGGTACAGGAGCCGCGCCCACCGGGAATCGCCAGCAGCCTGCCGTGTAGATGGCGGCCGCTGAGCGGGTGGTGACGGTCGATCACTTCCGCGCTGCGCGGGTCGACGCCGCCCCAGAAGCTCAGGCCGGTCGGTGCGTACAGCAGTTCGCCGGACGCGCTGCCGGCGACCAGGGTACGGGGAACGATGAGGTGTGCGTGCTTCATCGGCGCATCCAGGACGGGGGGAAACGGCGCGGCCCGGCGGCGGACCGCGCCCTCGGCTTCAGCGGTAGACCGCGCTGGTGGTCAGCTCCGGCGCCGTGCCGCCGACCCATTTCTGCGCCAGCTCGGCGTAGCGGCCGGTGCGCACCTGCTGGTTGATGAACAGGTTCAGGTAGTTGAGCAGGCCGTATTCGTTGCGCTTGGCGCCGAGGGCCACGTAGTCGATGTCATAGGGCGCGTCGCCGGCGATCTTCAGGCCCTTGTACTTGCCCGACTTGATCCACGAGGCGGCGACGGTGGAAGAGACGACCGTGGCGTCGATATGCCCCTGGCTGATCGCCAGGGCGGTGTCGGCCTCGGACTGGTAGGCGCGGAAGCTGCCCTTGGCGTCGCCCCAGGCCTTGCTGTCCTTCTCCAGGGCCAGCGCCTCGAAGGTGCCGGCGGTGCCGCCGACCGGGCGGCCCTTGAGGTCCTTGTAGCTGGCGATGCCGGTGTCCTCGCGGGTCAGTACCACCTTGACGAAGGCGAAGTAGGGGATGCTCATGCCGATGGTCTTGGCCCGCTCCAGGGTGTCCGAGGTGGATGCGACGATCACGTCGGCGCGACCCGACACCAGCGCCGGGATGCGGTCGGGAAAGGGCGTCTCGACGATCTCCGCCTTGACGTCCAGGGCCTTCGCCAGGTCGTTGCAGTAATCGACGTCGAAGCCCACCGGGTTGTTCTGTGCATCGCGCGAGCCCATCGGCGGAAAGTCCAGGGTGACGGCGCAGCGCAGCTTGCCGGACTCGATGATGTCGTCGAGCTTGTCGGCCTGGGCGAGACCGGCGAGGGAACAGCCCAGGGCAGCGGTGAGGGCTAGGGCAAGGGTCTTCTTGGTATTCATGGGGGCCTCTGGCGATGCGGTTGAGTGGGAGGGCGGCAAATCCCGTATTTGTGATTTCGTATACGATATTTTTAAGTGAGCAATGGCTGTGCCAGAACCTCGTCCGACGGCGATAAAAAACCTTTCGCTGGAGCGCGACCGCTTTGGCTGGCGCGTCGCTGTGCCAGGCCGCGCCGGACTGCGCCCCGCTCGGGCGCGGCCGGCGGTGTTACAAAAGGGAGCAGGATTGCTACCGCCGCCCCGTGGCGGGGCGAGGCGTTACGCTTTTCGGGGCTGGCGATGGGTCTCGCGGTACTGGCTCGGCGAGAGTCCGGTGAGCGCCTTGAACTGGCGGCTGAAGGCGCTGTGGTCGGTGTAGCCGCAGCGCAGGGCGATCTCGGTGATCGGCGCGTCGCCGGCGAGCAGTTGCGAGGCGGCGCCGAGCCGCGCCTTGTGGATCATCTGCCGTGGGGTGAGCTGGAAGATGCGCTTGCAGTGACGTTCCAGTTGCGCCACCGAGAGCCCGGCGATGGTAGTGAGATCGGCGAGGCTGAGCGGCTGGTCGTAGTGCTCGCGGATATGCGCATCCACCGCCGCCAGCCGCCCGTAGGCCGGGTGCGCCGACTGCGCCGCCGGCAGGTCGTGGGAGATGCCGGCCATGCCGATGATCGCCCCGTCGGCATCGCGCAGCGCCTGCTTGTGGGTCAGGCACCAGCCCGGCTGGCGACCGGGATAGAGGTGCAGCTCCAACTGGTTCTCCAGCGTCGCGCCGCCGCGCAGCACGCGCCGATCCTGCTCGGCATAGAGCGGACCGAGGCTGGAAGGGAAGACCTCGTCGGCGCTGCGGCCGAGCAGTTCGGCCTTGTCCTTCACGCCGCAGCGGCGTGCCAGGGTGCGGTTGACCAGGACGTAGCGGGCGCGCTCGTCCTTGACGAAGAACACCACGCCGGGCATGGCGTCGAGCAGCGCCTCGACCTGGCGCAGGCTGGCCAGCAGGCTGGCGAGGTCGGCGGGGGGCGGGGCGGCGAGCAGGTCGTGCATCGGGGCGAAGGCCTGGCTGGGGGACCGCGCCAGCATACGGGGCGCCGGCGGCCGGGAACAGGGCCCGGCCGCGCGCCTCAGTTGCCCGGCGAGTCGCAGCGCAATGGCACCGTGCGCACGCGGCGCAGGTAGAAGAGGCAGGTGGCGCCGAGCAGCAGCGTCATCAGGACGAACTCGACGGCCAGGGTCGTCTGCGTCGCTTCCAGGTAGTCGCCATGGCGCTCCAGCCTGTGCGCGAACACCGCGCCGAGCAGCGCCGAGCCGAGGCCGAGGGAGGCCTGCTGGACGGTGGCGAGCATGGCGCTGCCGGCGCCGGCCTGGGCGGCCGGCACCTCCGAGAGGCCGATGCGGAAGAAGCTGCTGACGATGAACGCCTGGCCGAAGCCGATCACCAGGGTCGCCGGCGCCAGGTTGAGGATGCCCGGCTGCGGCCAGACCCGTTGCAGGGTCAGCATCAGGCCGAGCAGGCCGCACATCTGGATGACGCAGCCGAGCAGCAGCAGGCGTACCGGGCCGATCCGCGCCGCCACCCGGGCGGTGAGCAGCGCCGAGACGAAGTAGGAGGCGCCGAGGGCGATGAAGGCATTGCCGGCCTGTACCGGCGAGAGACCGGCGCCGGCCTGCAGGGCCAGGGCGAGGGCGAACATGAAGCCGCTCCAGCAGGCGAAGAACAGGATCGCCAGTAACAGGCCGAAGCGGATGCTCGGCAGGCGCAGCAGCGACGGCGGCAGCAACGGCCAGGCCTGGCGGCGTTCCTGGCGCAGCTCGGTGCGCCACAGCCAGGCCAGCAGCGGCACCGCCGCCGCCAGCAGCAGGGCGCAGGGCCAGGACCAGTGCAGCGATGGGCCGAGAGCCAGCGGCAGCAGCAGGCAGAGGATCAGCGCGGCGAGCAGCAGGGTGCCCGGCGCGTCGACGCGGGCGGCATGCTCGGCGCGGGTCTCCGGTACCCAGCGGCGGCTGCAAAGGAGAATGCCGAGGCAGATCGGCAGGTTGATCAGGAACACGCTGCGCCAGCCGAGGCCGCCGATATCGGCGGAGACCAGGAAGCCGCCGAGCACCTGGCCGACGACGAAGGCCAGGCCGCCGATGGCGCCGTAGGCGGCCAGCGCGCGGGAATGCGCGTGGCCGCTGAGGCTGACATGCAGGGTGGCGAGAATCTGCGGCACGACCAGCGCCGCGCCGACGCCCTGCAGGGCGCGCGCCACCAACAGCAGCCAGACCGAACCGGCCAGCCCGCAAAGCAACGAGGCGACGGCGAACAGGGCGACGCCGAGATCGAACAGGCGGCGACGGCCGTAGTTGTCGCCAAGCCGGCCGCCCATCGCCAGGCACACGGCGAAGGCCACGCCGTAGACGGCGACGATCAGTTCCAGTTCGGTTTCGCTGGCGCCGAGGGAATGGGCGAGGGCGTCGAGGGCGACGTTGACGATGGAGAAATCGATCATCGGCAACAGTTGCCCCGCCAGCAGGATGCAGAGCCCGGCGAGGCCGAGCCGCGACGACGAGACGGCGCTGGGCATGGGCGGAGTCCTTGTGCGGAGGGGAGTGGGCTGGCAGCATGCGCTTCTGGCTAACCCGGTACCAGTTCTTGCTTATCCTGGTATTGGCGCTACCCGTCTGCCCTTCGGAGGACTTCGCCATGCCCCTCGACGCCCCTGCCAGCCACTCTGCGGAAAGCCCCGCGCAGCCGTCCCGCGCCGAACAGCTGGGGGCCTTCCTGCGCCGCCGGCGGGAAAGCATCGAGCCGCAGCGGGTCGGCATTTCCCGCCTCGGCCGCCGACGCACGCCGGGCCTGCGTCGCGAGGAGGTGGCGCAGCTCGCCGGGGTCGGCGTGACCTGGTACACCTGGCTGGAGCAGGGCCGCGCGGTACGCGCTTCGGAGCAGGTGATCGGAGCCATCGTTCGGGCCCTGCTGTGCAACGAGACGGAAACCCACCACCTGTTCAACCTCGCCGGGCTGGCCGCGCCGACCTCGGCGCGGCGGGCGGTCTGCGAGAAGCCCTCGGCCGCCACCCAGGCCATCCTCGATGCCCTCGACCCGTTGCCGGCCATGGTGCAGAACGCCCGTTTCGACATCCGCGGCTACAACCGCGCCTATTGCCGGCTGGTGGGCATCGACCTGGCGGAGATCCCCGAGGAAGACCGCAACTGCATCTACCTGGCGCTGACCCACGAGCGCTGGCGCTACTGCATGGCCAACCGCGAGGAGGCGTTGCCGCGGATGGTCGGCTTCTTCCGCGCGGCAATGGTCGAGCGCATGGGCGATCCGCTGTGGGAGCGGCAGTTGCAGCGCTGCCTGGAGGCTTCGGCGGAGTTCCGCGAGATCTGGCGGCGCAACGAGGTGATGGGTATCGAAAACCAGCTCAAGCGCTTCCGTCATGCGCGCTGCGGCGAATTCGAACTGCAGCAGACCAACTGGTGGTCGGCGCCGAAGAACGGCGATCGCCTGCTGGTCTTCGTCCCCCTCGACGACCACGCCCGCGACTGCCTGGAGCAACTGTGAGTCGGCGCCCTGTCCCGTAGCCAGCGCCTGCTCGACCTGCTGCAGATTCTGCGCCGGCACCGTTACCCGGTGGCCGGGCATGTGCTCGCCGGCGAACTGGGGATCAGCCTGCGCACCCTCTACCGCGATATCGCCATCCTGCGACAGCAGGGCGCGCACATCGAGGGCGGCGCCGGCGCCAGGCGTTGCTGCGCGAGTGGCGTGAACGGGAAAGCATCGCCGCGCAGTGAGCGACTGCTGCCGGAAACTGACAGACGGCCACCGCCTGCGGGTCTAGCGCCCGGCGCTGTAGCGGCTCAGAGCCGGAACTCCTCGGCGATCAGTTCGCCGAGGCGCTCCAGCGCCGGCGGCCGCTCTCCCGGGGCGAAGGCCAGGCGAATGCGGTGGGCGGGCAGTTCGGCGAAGCCCTCCGCCGGCCCCAGCACGCGCATCGTCGGGCCGACCCGCGCACGGTCGATCACGCCGATCGCCAGGCCGCCTTCGATGGCCGCTTCCAGCGCCGCCGCGCCGGGACTGCTGACCACCGTGCGCCAGCGCCGGCCCGTCGCGCCGAGGGCTTCCAGCAGCGCCTGCCGATAGGGACAACCCTGGCCGTGCAGGGCCAGCGGCAGCGGGCGTTGCGGATCGATCCGCAGGCCGTGGCCGGCGACCCACACCGGCTGGGTGCCGCCGATCTCGCGGGAGTGCCCGTCGTACGGGGTTTCGTCTTGCGCTTGCACCAGCAGGGCGAGGTCCAGCTGGCCGCGCCGCAGGCGTCCGGCCAGCCTGCCGCTGGCGTCGGTGAGCACCTCCAGCTCCAGCGCCGGCAGTTCCGCGCCGAGGCGTGGCAGGAGGCGGCCGAGCAGCTTGCCGGCGTATTCCTCGGAAATGCCGAAGCGCACCCGCAGTGGCTCTTCCCGTCTGCGCAACCCGGCGAGCACGCGGTCGTGGGTCTCCAGCAGCTCGGCGGTCTGGCGCTGGAACCGCTGCCCCAGCGGGGTCAGCCGCACCGACTGGTTGTCGCGCTCGAACAGCCGGCCGCCGGCCAGTTCCTCCAGGCGCCGGACGTGGGTGCTCACCGCCGAGGGGCTGCGGTTGAGGTGGCTGGCCGCGGCGAGAAAGCGGCCGAAGCGCAGGATGGCATGGAAGGTACGCAGCAGCTCGATATCCAGGTTGGCGCTCATGGTTCCGATTTCCTGCATGACTGGTGCAGATAGTTTCGTTTGATAGTAGCGGCGGAGGCCGCCTAGCCTCGACTCGAACCTGACCGACGGAGGCGAGCGATGCGCGCGACCACCTGCACCCCGCGAGCGATGCCCGGGGCGACCCGCCTGCTGGCCGTGCAACTGGGCATGGTACTGGCCTGGAGTTCCGGCTTCGTCGGCTACCGCTATGCCATGGAACAGGCGCCGGTGTTCCTCACCAGCTTCTGGCGCTTCGCCGTTTGCCTGGCGCTGCTGCTGCCCTTCGCCTGGGCCGGGCTGCGCCGGTTGTCGGCGCGCCAGTGGCGGCGCCAGGCGCTGATCGGGGCGTTGGCCTACGCGGGCTACATCGCGCCGATCGCCAAGGCCATCGAACTCGGCGTCTCGCCGGGCGTGGCGGCGCTGATGGCCGACCTGTTGCCGCTGCTGGTGGCCTTGCTGGCGCTGGTCCTGCCGGGGCAGCGAACGCGGCCGGGGCAGTGGCCGGGGATCGCCCTGGGCGTCGCCGGGGTGCTCTGGGCCGGGCATGCGGCGTTGGCGCTGGGGCGGGCGCCGGGCTGGGCCTACGGCCTGCCGCTGCTGGGCATGCTGGCGCTGGCCCTGGCCACCCTGTTGCAGAAGCGCTGGGACGATGCGCCGGGATCGCTGGCCGTGGTGCTGTTCGTGCAGATCGGCGCCGCGCTGCCGGCGTTCGCCGGCCTGGCGCTGGCGGAGGGTAGCCTGCGGCCGCCGCTGTCCGGCGGATTCCTGTTCGGGCTCGCCTGGCTGGTGCTGCTGCCCACCTTCGGCGGCTACGGCCTGTACTGGCTGGGCCTGCGCCATCTTTCCGCACAGGGTGGCAGCGCGGCGCTGTACCTGAGCCCGGCGCTGACCCTGCTATGGGCGTACTGGATGTTCGCCGAGCCGCTGACACCCATGCTGCTGGGTGGTCTGCTGCTGTCGCTGGCCGGCCTCGGCTGGCTGTATCGCGCCGAGCGTCGCTAGCCGGCGTCGCCCTGCCAGCGGGCCAGGGTCTCCAGGCGCGCCGGGCTGAACGGCGGACGCGGCGCCGGAGGCGTCCAGCCGAACAGGAATTGCGCGGCGCTGCCGCATATCCGCCCCTGGCAGGCGCCCATGCCGCAACGGCTGTGCAGCTTGGCCTCGGTCCAGCCGGCATACCCGGCCAGCGCGGCCAAGGGGACGTCTTCGCAACGGCAGACCAGGGTATCCGCCTCCGCCAGTTGACGCAGTTCGGCACGCAGGGCGAAGTGTCGCGCCAGGGTGTCGGCGAAGCCCTGCCAGCGTCGCCGTCGTGGCCACAGGCGGCGAGCCGCGTCGCGCTCGTCGACGGCGGCATGGCCGGCGATGGTGCCTTCCACCAGGGCCAGTTCGCTGCCGCCGAAGCCGGTGCATTCGCCGGCGGCGTAGTGGTCGGGCAGGCTGCCGGCCTGCCATTCGTCGACGGCGAGCGCCGGGCCGTCGAGGCGATAGCCGAGGGCCTGGCCGAGTTGCACGTTGGGCACCAGGCCGAAGCCGCAGGCCAGGCGTTCGCAGGCGATCTCGCGGACCCGACCGCCTTCGCGCAGGCGCACGGCTTCCAGGCGCTCCTCGCCGAGGGCGGCGAGCACGTAGCTGTCGGCGCGGTAGCTACGGGCGAACAGGCCGGCGGCCTGCCACAGCTTGCCGGGCCAGCGCGGGAGGCGTACGGCGAAGGCGGCCAGGGTTCTCGCCGGCGCCTGTTCGGCGACGCGCAGCAGGCGCGCCCCGCACTGGCTGGCGCTGGCGGCGCTGGCCAGCAGCAGCGGGCCGGAGCCGGCCACCACCAGGCGCTGGCCGGCCAGTGGCAGGCCGCCCTTGGCCAACGCCTGCAGGCCGCCGGCGCCGGTGACGCCGGGGAGGGTCCAGCCGGGAAAAGGCAGCAGCAGTTCGCGGGCGCCGGTGCAGAGGACCAGGCGTCGGTAGCCGACCTGCCAGCCACGTTGCGGGTCTTCCAGCAACAGGCGCCTGCCGGGACCGCAGGCGACCACCCGGGTCGCCGGGAAGTGCTCGACATTGGCCTGCCCGGCCAGGCGTTGGCGCATCTGATGGGCACGCGGCGGCAGGCTGGCACGCGGGCCGTCGCGCCAGATCTGTCCGCCGGCGGCCGGGTTGTCGTCGACCAGGGCGATGCGCGCGCCGCTCGGCGCGGCGGCCAGCGCTGCGGCCAGGCCGGCGGGGCCGGCACCGACGATCAGCAGGTCGTAGTCGGCGCTCATGCCTGGGTCTCCACGCGCATGCCGGATTGGCAGACGGTCTGGCAGGCCAGGCGTCGCCGACCGTCGATCAATACCCGGCATTCCTGGCACGCGCCCATGCCGCAGAACGGCGCGCGCCGCCCGCCGCCGACCGCGCTGCGGGAGCAGCCGTCGCCGCCGAGGGCGAGGGCGGCCGCCACGCTGGTGCCGACGGCGACCCGCAGCGGACGCCGGTCGATGAACAGTTCGATCATGGCCGGGCACTCCTGGAGCTGGAGAGGAAGCGTTGCGGCAGATAAGGCGTGGCATCCAGCGGCGGCGTTTCGCCGAACAACTGGGCGGCGAGCAGGCGCGCGCTGCCCGGCGCGGTGGTCACGCCCAGGCCCTCGTGGCCGACCGCCAGCCACAGGCCCGGCTGCGCCGGGTGCTCGCCAAGCAGCGGCAGGCCGTCCGGAGTGGCAGCGCGGAAGCCGGTCCAGGCACGGATCGCATTGAGGCCGGCGAGCCCCGGCAGGTAGTCCAGGGCACGCCGCAGCATGCGCGCCAGCACCGGGCCTTCCACCTGCGGGTCGAGCGTGTCGAACTGCCGCGAGGAGCCGAGGAAGACCTGCCCGGTGGGGCGCGGCTGGGCGTTGAAGGCTACCGAGGTACCGCTGCTGGCGTGGGCGCTGCTGACATAGCCGAGTTCCACCAGTTGATGGCGGAGGGTGCCGGGATAGCGGTCGGTGATCAGCAGGTGGCCTTTCTTCGGGCGGATCGGCAGCTCCGCGCACAGCTCGCCGGCATGGATGCCGTTGGCCAGCACCAGCGCCTCGGCGCTCAGCCAGCGGCCGTCGGCCAGGCGCAGGCGGCTGCCGTCCACTTCGCTGACTTCGGCGTACAGCCGGCGCAGGCGCGGCCCGGCCTGGTCGAGCAGCCAGCGCGCGGCGTTGGGCGCGTAGAGGATGCCGTCGCCGGACACCTCCAGGGCGCCGGCCAGGCCCGGCCGCAGGGCCGGTTCGAGGGCGTACAGGCGCGCGGCGCCAAGCATCCGGCAGGCAACGCCGGCGGCTTGCAGCGCCTGGCGCTTGCGTTCGGCCTCGGCGAGTTCGCTGGCGTCGGCGGCCAGCCAGAGGGTGCCGCAATTGCGGTACGCGCAGTCTTCCGGCAGATCCGCCGCCCAGGCGCGCCAGGCCTGGATCGAGTAGTCGCTGAGGGCCAGTTCGGCCGGGTTGTCGTCCATCGCCACCAGATGGCCCATGCCCACCGCGGTGGCACCGCCGCGGCGGCTGTCCAGCACCAGTACGTCGAGGCCGCGACGCGCCAGTTCATGGGCGCAGGCGCTGCCGACGATGCCGGCGCCGACCACGATGACCTCGGCGTTCACCGGCGGATGCCCCAGGCGAACGGATCGTCGTCCGCCAGCAGCAGGGTGGCTTCCGCGCTGACGTGGGCGCGGCCGCGGATGGTCGGCACGATGGGCCCGCCGGGCTGGCCGTCGAGCCATTCGTAACGCCCCTCGAACTGGCTGCCGATCACGCTCGCCTGGCGCCAGGGCTGGCCGGGCAGCAGCTTGCCGTCGGCGGCCAGGCAGGCCAGCTTGGCGCTGGTGCCGGTGCCGCAGGGCGAGCGGTCGTAGGCCTTGCCGGGACAGAGCACGAAGTTGCGGCTGTCGGCGTGGGGATCGTCGGCGAACAGTTCGATGTGATCGATGGCGCCGCCGTCCTCGCCGCGGATGCCCTGATCTTCCAGCGCCTGCTGGACGGCGACGGTGTAGGCGGTGAGGGCGTCGAGGTTGTCGCCGGCGATGCGCTGGCCGTGTCCGGCGACCAGGAAGAACCAGTTGCCGCCCCAGGCGATGTCGCCGCTGACCCGGCCGATGCCGGGCACTTCGACGCTGACCTGGCGACGGTAGCGGTAGGCCGGCACGTTGCGCACGCTGACCGAACCGTCCTCGTGGAGGGTCGCCTCGACCTCGCCGACCGGCGTCTCGATGCGGTGCACGCCGGGACCGATCCGCCCGAGGTGTGCCAGCGAGGCGACCAGGCCGATGGTGCCGTGGCCGCACATGCCGAGGTAGCCACTGTTGTTGAAGAAGATCACTCCGGCACAGGCTTCGGGATCGACCGGTGCGCAGAGCAGGGCGCCGACCAGTACGTCGCTGCCGCGCGGTTCGAGGATGCAGGCGGCGCGCCAGGCGTCATGGCGCTCGCCGAGCAGGCGCCGGCGCTCGGCCATGTCGCCCTGGCCGAGATCGGGAAAACCGCCGATGACCAGGCGGGTGGGCTCGCCGCCGGTATGCGAATCGATGATGCGGATGCGTTGCATGGTGGCCCTCGCCTGTGCCGGGGAATGCGCCACAGGGTGGCGTTTCGGCGGGGCGGGGCGCTTGAGGGTTTTCGCTCAGGCGGATGACGAAAGCGGCATAGCCGGGATGGCCCGGCTCAGGTGCTGGCCGGGCGGTTCGGCAGGTGTTCGTAGAGGGTCCGGCAGACCCCGACGATATGTGCCTCGATCAGTGCCGCGGCCCGTTCGGCATCGCCGGCGCGACAGGCGGCGACGATCTCGCGGTGTTCCTGGTCGGCGCGCTGCTTGCCTTCGGACAGGCTCATCTGCATGCGCAGGTAGCGTTCCAGCTTGTCGTGGATGGAGCGGATCAGGTTGACCAGGAACGGCCGCTGCGCCGGTTCGTAGAGGCAGGCGTGCAGTTGCCAGTTGAGTTCGGCCCAGCGGCCGACGTTGTCTTCGCCGACGAAGTCGGCGCAGATCGCCTCGGCGCGGGCGAAGGTGGTCTCGTTCATGTTCGGCACCGCCAGGCGGATCGCCTGCGCCTCGAGCAGCACCCGCACTTCGAACATCTGCGCCAGTTCCGGTTCGGAAATACGCGTCACCACCGCGCCCTTGTTGCGCTGGAACAGCACCAGGCCTTCCGCCTCCAGGCGCTTGAGGGCCTCGCGGACGGGAATCTTGCTGACATTGAAGAGTTGCGCGATGTCGTCCTGGCGGATCGGTTCGTCCTCGGCGAAATGCCCGGCGATGATCGCTTCGCGCAGGTGCTTGGCGATGATCTCGGAGGCCGAAGGGGCGATGCCCAGGTTAGGGGCGTTGAGCATGGAGAGAGGCAAGCGGGACAACCTGCATGGCGTTGGGAATGTGCGGGATATTGTATACGAACGCTTGGCGCGTGCCGCTGCCGGTTGGCGCCTTCTGCGCAGGCGTGTTGGTCGGCTCCAGTGGGCCTCCGTGGCGCAGGTTTCGCAGGGCGAAACGCTCTTCCGGAAAGTTCGCGGAGAGGCTGGACAATAGAAAATTAGCTTGCTAATAATTCGCTTGCTCATGTATTTCGGGGCGTCCGCGATGGCCAAGCCTTCCTTCTTTTCCTCCGACCTGGTGCAGGTGCTGCTGTGCCCGCGTCTGCACGAATTGCAGTTCGCCGTGAAGGCCCTGCTGGCCGGCGGGTTGGCCCTGTACCTGGTCTTCGGCCTGGAGCTGGAGCAGCCGCAATGGGCATTGATGACGGTGTTCGTGGTCAGCCAGCCCTATAGCGGCATGGTCCTGGCCAAGGGCATGTTCCGCCTGATCGGCACCTGCGCCGGTGCGCTGGTGTCCATCGGCATGGTCGCACTCTATGGCCAGGCATCGCTGCCCTTCCTCCTGCTGATGGCCCTCTGGCTGGCGTTCTGCACCGCCGGCGCGTCGCTGCTGCACAATCATGCGTCCTACGGTTTCGTCCTGGCCGGCTACACCGCGGCCATCGTCGCCCTGCCGGCCAGCGCCGATCCGGCGACGGTGTTCGACCAGGCGGTGGCCCGCTGCTCGGAGATCGGCCTGGGCATCCTCTGCGCGGCGCTGGTGAATGTGCTGCTCTGGCCGCGGCGCCTGGAACGCCAGTTGGCGAACCAGGGCAAGGCGGCCTGGGAGGCCGGCTTGCAGGCGGCCGCGGCGGAGCTGCGCGGTGCCGACGAACGCGGCGAGCTGCTCGCGGCGCTGGGGCGGATCGCCGCGGCGGACGCCCAGCGCGACCACGCCTGGTTCGAGGGTGCGCTCGGCCGCGCCCGTTCCCAGGCCTTGCGCGTGCTAGGCCTCGACCTGCTCGGCCTGCTGCGCGCGGCGCGCAAGGTGGCTCGCGAGCGGAGGCTGCTCGATCCGGCCAGCGCGCACGCCTTGCAGCCCTGGCTGGAAGAACTCGAGGCACTGTTGCGCGAGGGCCGCCAGGCCGAGTTCGAGGCCTGCCGGCAGCGCTTGCGCCTGGCGCTGGACGCGGCGCACGGACAGTTGCACCTGTGCCTGGTCTGCCTCGAACGCCTGCTCGGCGAGGCGAGGGCGGCCGGGCGCAGCGTCGAGGCGCTGGTCTATGGCGCGCCCACCCGCCAGGCGCCGGGCGCCATCGCCTGGCACCGGGACATCGAGCGCGGCGTGCTGTTCGGCCTGCGCAGCGCCCTGGCGTTCCTCTGCGTGGCCGCGTTCTGGCTGGCCAGCGCCTGGCCGAGCGGGTTGGGCGCGGTGTCGATCACCGGCGTGGTGCTGAGTCTCTTCGCCAGCCGCGACAACCCGGCCCAGGCCGGCCTGAACTTCCTTCGCGGGATCCTCCTGTCGATCCCGCTGGCCGGCTTCGTCGCACTGTTCTACCTGCCCGGCGTGGACGGCTTCCCGCTGCTCTGCCTGGGCCTGGGCGTACCGCTGTTCTTCGCCGCGCTGTGCGTGAACCGGGCGAGCCTGGCCGGGATCGCCTCGCCGTTCTGCATCTTCTTCGTGAAGAACGTCGCGCCGAGCAACAGCATGAGCTACGACCTCGCGCACTTCCTCAACAACGCCCTGTCGACGGTGCTCGGGGTGGCCTTCGCCGTGCTGGTGTTCAACCTGGTCAGCCTGCGGCCGGGCGAACGCCATTACCGGCGCATGCTGCAGGCCACCCTCGGCGACCTGGCGCGGCTCACCCTGCGCTCGCCGGCGCAGGCCGAGGCCTGGTTCGGCGGGCGCACCGCGGATCGCCTGATCCGCCTGGCGCAGCGCTACGACCGTTTGCCGGAGGGGCGCCGCCAGCCCTGGTCGGACGGCCTGATGGGACTCGACTTCGGCGACGAGCTGCTCTACCTGCGGCAGTGCCTGGAGGAGGTCCCGGCGTCCCTGGCGCAGGCCCGCGACCGCTACCTGCGGCGCCTGCGCCTGGCGCTGCTGGGCGATGGCCCGCGGGCTGAGCGTGAACACGCCCTCGACCCGCCGACCGCGCGCCTGCTCAAGGCCCTGGCCGCCAGCCCGCTGGCCGGCAGCGAACGCGGCGAGCTGGCCGGCGCCGCGCTGGTGCAGTTGCAGGCCACCTGGCGGCAGTGGTGCCGCAGCCATGCTCCGGCCGGGACGGCGCTGCGCGCGGACCCGCTCCCCGGAGCCGGGCGCTAGTTCTGCGGTGGCCGCCCACATTGACCGCGCAAGCCCCGAACCACTAAGCTGCGCGCCTTGCGACAGGTGCCCCGCAAGGGGTGAAACAGGGAAGCTGGTGCGTTCCGTCGGAACCAGGCCAGCGCTGCCCCCGCAACGGTAGGCGAATCAGACAGCCGCTCGATGACCACTGTGCTCCGGCATGGGAAGGCGCGGCTGGAAGCGTCCAGCGCTTCGCTCGCGAGCCCGGAGACCGGCCTGACGCACCCACGGCATCGCGGAGGGCGCTGTCGGACGTCTCCTGCCGTCGCTTCGTCCTCCGTCTGCCTCGACCCAGGTCGCGCGGGTGAGAGCGACGGAGCAGCGCAGAGCATGAACAGAGTTTTCCTGACCCCGGCAGCCGTGGCGCTGTGCGGCGCGTCTTCCCTGAGCCTGGCCGAACCGGTCAGCCTTGCCGACCAGGTGGTGACCGCCACCCGTACCGCCCAGACCGCTTCCCAGAGCCTGGCGGCGGTGAGCGTCATCGACCGCGAGGATATCGAGCGCAGCCAGGCGCGCAGCGTGCCGGAGCTGTTGCGCCAGGTACCCGGCGTGTCGCTGGCGAACAACGGCGGTTTCGGCAAGAACACCACGCTGTTCCTGCGCGGCACCGAGTCCGACCATGTGCTGGTGCTGATCGACGGCATCAAGGTCGGCTCGGCCAGCGCTGGCCTCACCGCGTTCCAGGACTTGCCGGTGGAGCTGATCGAGCGCATCGAGGTGGTCCGCGGGCCGCGTTCCAGCCTGTACGGCTCGGAGGCCATCGGCGGGGTGATCCAGATCTTCACCCGGCGCGGCGACGGCCAGGGCGCCAAGCCGTTCTTCTCCGCCGGTTACGGCACCCATCAGACCCTGGAGGGCAGCGCCGGGGTCAGCGGCGGCGCCGGCAACGGCTGGTACAGCCTCGGGGTGAGCAGCTTCGATACGGCGGGGATCAATACCAAGCGCGCCGGTACTGCGGGCTATGAGCCAGACCGAGACGGCTACCGCAACCTGTCCGGCAACCTGCGCGGCGGCTATCGCTTCGACAATGGCCTGGAACTCGACGGCACCCTGGTCAGGGCCAAGTCGCACAACGACTATGACCAGGTCCTCGGCAACTCTGGTTTCAATACCAACGCCGACGGCGAGCAGAACCTGGTCGGCGGCCGTGCCCGCTTCACTCCGCTCGATCCCTGGCTGGTGACCCTCCAGGCAGGGCGCAGCGAGGACAAGGCCGATGCCTATCAGGATGGCCGTTTCTACTCGCGCTTCGATACCCGTCGCGACAGCCTGTCCTGGCAGAACGACCTGACCCTGGCCGAAGGCCATGTGCTGACCCTCGGCTACGACTGGCAGAAGGACGAGATCAGCAGCAGCGAAGCCTTCAGCGTCGACTCGCGGCTGAACAAAGGCTGGTTCGCCCAGTACCTCGGCCGGTACGGTCGCCAGGATTGGCAACTGAGCCTGCGCCGCGACGACAACCAGCAGTTCGGCGTGCACGACACCGGCAGCGCCGCCTGGGGCTACGCGCTGAGCGACGCGCTGCGCTTCACCGTCAGCTACGGGACGGCGTTCAAGGCGCCGACCTTCAACGAACTCTACCTCCCCGACTACGGCAATCCCGACCTGGACGCCGAGACTTCGCGCAGCCTGGAGGTCGGTCTCAGCGGTACGCACGACTGGGGGCACTGGGCGGTGAATGCCTATCGTACGGACATCGACTCGCTGATCACCTATACAACCCGTCAGGGGCTTTATGTGCCGTTCAACATCGACGAAGCGCGCATCCGTGGCGTCGAACTGGTCCTCGGCAGCCAGTGGCTGGGCTGGGACTGGAACGCCAACGCGACCTTCCTCGACCCGCAAAACCGTTCCGGCGGCGTCAACGACGGCAACGAACTGCCGCGCCGGGCGCAGCGGATGTTCAACCTGGAACTGGACCGGCGCTTCGAGCGTCTTTCGCTGGGCGCCAGCGTGCACGCCGAAGGCCGACGCTATGATGACCCGGCCAACGAGGTGCGCCTGGGCGGCTACGCCACCCTCGACCTGCGCAGCGAGTACCGGCTGAACGACGAATGGCGCCTGCAGGGCCGGATCGCCAACCTGTTCGGTGCCGACTACGAAACCGCGTATGGCTACAACCAGCCTGGCCAGGCGGTCTACCTCAGCGTGCGCTACCAGGCCCTGTGAGGCCGGGTATTTCGAATGAACGAGGCGACGGCGCGGCCGCGTCGCCGCAAGGAGTGATCGACGATGAACGAATCCCCCGAGAAGGACCAGCGCCACCGCGAGCGGATGGAGCGCAAGAAGGCCGTGGTCGACGAGAAGATCGCCCAGGCCCGCGACGAACGCGGCGTGCTCCTGGTGCATAGCGGCAACGGCAAGGGCAAGAGCAGCTCGGCCTTCGGCATGGTCGCGCGGGCCCTGGGCCATGGCATGAAGGTCGGTGTCGTGCAGTTCATCAAGGGCGCCGCCAGCACCGGCGAGGAAGCCTTCTTCCGGCGCTTCCCCGAGGAAGTTAGCTATCACGTGATGGGCGAGGGCTTCACCTGGGAGACCCAGGACCGCCAGCGCGACATCGCCAAGGCCGAGGCGGCCTGGAAGGTCGCCGCGCAATTGCTGGCCGACCCGGACGTTGGCCTGGTGGTGCTGGACGAACTGAACATCGCCCTCAAGCACGGCTACCTGGAACTGGACAGGGTCCTCGCCGACATCCAGGCGCGCCCGGCCATGCAGCATGTGGTGGTGACCGGCCGCGGCGCGCAGCCGGGGATGATCGAGGCCGCCGACACGGTGACCGAGATGAGCCTGGTCAAGCACGCGTTCAAGGCCGGGATCAAGGCGCAGAAAGGAGTGGAGTTCTGATGCCGGCGCCATGCGCGGAGACGCTTCGCCCATGACCCAGGCACGCTGTCCGGCCCTGCTGATCGCCGCCCCGGCCTCCGGCCAGGGCAAGACCACCGTCACCGCCGCTCTGGCCCGCCTGCATGCGCGCCAGGGGCGACGGGTGCGGGTGTTCAAGTGCGGACCGGACTTCCTCGACCCGATGATTCTCGCTCGCGCCTCCGGCGCGCCGGTCTACCAGCTCGACCTGTGGATGGTCGGCGAGGCCGAAGCGCGACGCCTGCTGGCGCGGGCCGCCGGCGAGGCCGACCTGATCCTCATCGAAGGGGTGATGGGCCTGTTCGATGGCAACCCCTCGGCGGCAGACCTGGCGCGGCGTTTCGGCGTGCCGGTGCTGGGAGTGATCAACGGCGCGGCGATGGCCCAGACCTTCGGCGCGCTGGCCTACGGCCTGGCGCATTTCCAGCCGGACCTGCCGTTTTCCGGAGTGCTCGGCAACCGCGTCGGCAGCCAGCGCCACAGCGACATCCTGCGCGATTGCCTGCCGCCCGGCATGCGCTGGTTCGGCGGTCTGCCGCGCTCGGCCGAATTCGAATTGCCGAGCCGCCACCTGGGCCTGGTCCAGGCCGAGGAACTGGCCGATCTCGATGTACGCCTGGACGCCGCCGCCGACGCCTTGCTGGCCAGCGCCGAGACCGACCTGCCGGAGCCGGTGACCTTCGAGGTGCCCGCTCCGGCGCCGCTGCAACGCAGCCTGGAAGGCGTGCGCATCGGCGTGGCCCGCGACGCCTCGTTCGCCTTCCTCTACCAGGCCAATCTCGACCTGCTGCGCGAACTCGGCGCCGAGCTGGCGTTCTTCTCGCCGCTGCAGGACCAGGCGTTGCCCGCCGTGGACAGCCTGTACCTGCCGGGCGGCTATCCCGAACTGCACCTGGGGCGCCTGCAGGGCAATCGCGCCATGGCCGAGGCGATCCGAGCCCACCATGCCGCCGGCAAGCCGCTGCTGGCCGAGTGCGGCGGCATGCTCTACCTGCTCGACTGCCTGGAAGACGCCGACGGCGAGCGCGGCGAACTGCTCGGCCTGCTGCCGGGCCGGGCGCGCCTGCAGAAGCGCCTGACCGCCCTGGCCTTGCAGGAGGTCGAGCTGCCGGAAGGGCGGCTGCGCGGGCATACCTTCCATCACTCGACCCTCGACTGCGCCGTCGAGCCTCTGGCCCGTGGCGTCTGCCCGAACGGCCGGAACACGGCGGAGGCGGTGTTCCGTCTTGGCCGGCTGACGGCTTCCTATATCCATTTCTACCTGCCTTCCAACCCGCAGGCCGCCGCTGCGTTGCTGGCGCCCGCGCGAGACGCCGACTGACATGTCCGATTCTTCCCACGCCTTCAGCGCCACGGAGCGCGCCGCCGTCTACCGGGCCATCGCCGAGCGCCGCGACATGCGCCACTTCAGCGGCGGCAGCGTGGCGCCGGAGCTGCTCGCGCGGCTGCTGGAGGCCGCGCACCAGGCGCCCAGCGTCGGCCTGATGCAACCCTGGCGCTTCATCCGTATCACCGAGCCGGCGTTGCGCCGGGCCATCCACGGGCTGGTCGAGGAGGAACGCGGACGTACCGCCGAAGCCCTCGGCGAGCGCTCCGACGAGTTCATGCGGCTCAAGGTCGAGGGCGTGCTGGATTGCGCCGAACTGCTGGTCGCCGCCCTGATGGACGACCGCGAACGCCATGTGTTCGGTCGCCGGACCCTGCCGCAGATGGACCTGGCGTCGCTCGCCTGCGCGATCCAGAACCTCTGGCTGGCCAGTCGCGCCGAGGGCCTGGGGATGGGCTGGGTATCGTTGTTCGATCCGGCCGCGCTGGGCGAGTTGCTCGGCCTGCCGCCCGGCAGCGAGGCGGTGGCGGTGCTCTGCCTGGGCCCGGTGGCGGAGTTCTACCCGGCGCCGATGCTGGCGCTGGAGGGTTGGAGCGAACCGCGTCCGCTGGCCGAGCTGGTCTACCAGAACCGTTGGGGCGAGCGAGCATGAGCGCACTGCTGGGTATCCTCGGCGTGGCGCTGGATGCGCGCTTCGGCGAGCCGCAGGGCTGGCACCCGCTGGTCGCCTTCGGCCGCCTGGCCGATCGCCTGGAGCGCCGTTTCAACCGCTCGCGCCTGGCCGGCGAGGCCGATCCCGGGGTCGGCTGGCGCAGCCACGGGGTGACCGCCTGGGTCCTCGCGGTACTGCCGCTGACCCTGCTGGCCTGGGCGCTCGCTGAACTTCCCTACCTCGGCTGGCTGGTCCAGGCCCTGGCGCTGTACGCCGCGCTCGGCCTGCGCAGCCTCGGCGAGCACGCCGAACCGGTGGCGCTGGCCTTGCGCGCCGGCGACCTGGACGAGGCGCGGCGACGTGTCGGCTACCTGGTCAGCCGCGATACCCGCGAGCTGGACCAGGCCGGGGTCGCCCGCGCGGCCACCGAATCGGTACTGGAGAACGGCAGCGACGCGGTTTACGCCGCGCTGTTCTGGTTCGCCGTGGCCGGCGCGCCGGGGGTGGTGCTGTATCGCCTGAGCAATACCCTGGACGCGATGTGGGGCTACCGCAACGCGCGCTTCGAGCGCTTCGGCTGGGCCGCGGCGAAGATCGACGACATCCTCAACTACCTGCCGGCGCGGCTGGTGGCGCTGACCTACGCGCTGCTCGGCGACACCCGCCAGGCCCTGCGCTGCTGGCGCGAGCAGGCGCCGCAATGGGACAGCCCCAACGCCGGCCCGGTGATGGCCGCCGGCGCCGGTGCGCTGGGGGTTTCCCTGGGCGGCGCGGCGATCTACCACGGCGAGCTGCACCAGCGGCCGCTCCTCGGCAGCGGCCCGCAGCCGCAGGGCCGCGACATCTATCGGGCCCTGGCGCTGGTGCGCCAGGGCGTGCTGCTCTGGCTGCTGGTGCTGGCCGGACTCTGGGCCATGGGGTGGCTGCATGCTTGAACACGGAGGGCGGTTGCGCGAGGCGGCGCGCCGCTACGACATTCCGCTGGCGGACTGGCTGGACCTGTCCACCGGCATCGCGCCCTGGCCGTTTCCGCTGCCGGCGATCCCCGAGCAGGCCTGGACCCGCCTGCCGGAGAGCGACGACGGCCTGGAAGCCGCCGCCTGCCTCTACTACGGCGCCGAACGGGTATTGCCGCTGGCCGGCAGCCAGGCGGCGATCCAGGCCCTGCCAAGGTTGCGGCGGGGCGGGCGGGTCGGCGTCCTGTCGCCGTGCTACGCCGAGCACGCCCACGCCTGGCGCCAGGCCGGGCACCTGGTGCGGGAGATCGGCGAGGCCGAGGTCGAGCCCTATCTCGACAGCCTCGACGTGCTGCTGGTGGTCAACCCGAACAACCCCACCGGGCGGGTCTTCGAGCCCGCCGAGCTGCTGGCCTGGCATGCCCGCCTGCAACGTCGCGGCGGCTGGCTGCTGGTCGACGAGGCGTTCATGGACTGCACCCCGCAGTCGAGCCTGGCGGCCTGCAGCAACCGGCCCGGATTGATCGTGCTGCGCTCGTTCGGCAAGTTCTTCGGCCTGGCCGGCGCGCGGCTCGGCTTCGCCCTCGGCGAACGGCCGCTGTTGCAGGCGCTGGCCGAGCAGCTCGGTCCGTGGACGGTCAATGGCCCGGTGCGCCATGTGGCCCAGAGTGCCTTGCGCGACCGCCAGCAACAGCGCCAGCAGCGCGAGCGCCTGCTGGCCGCCAGCCAGCGCCTGGAGGAACTGCTGCGCCGCCACGGCTGGCCGCCGGCGGGCGGCAGCGCGCTGTTCCAGCGCCTGGTCGATCCACGCTGCGCGGCGTTGCACGACTACCTGGCGCGGCGCGGCATCCTCACCCGCCAGTTCGAGCAGCCGGCCAGCCTGCGCCTCGGCCTGCCCGCCGACGAGGCCGCCTGGGCCCGGCTGGATGCCGCGCTGCTCGGCTTCAAGGAGCCTGCTCATGAGTGATCGCGGACGGACCCTGATGGTCCAGGGCACCACCTCGGACGCCGGCAAGAGCACCCTGGTGACCGCGCTGTGCCGCTGGCTGGCCCGGCGCGGCGTCGCGGTGGTGCCGTTCAAGCCGCAGAACATGGCGCTGAACAGCGCGGTCACCGCCGACGGCGGCGAGATCGGCCGCGCCCAGGCGGTCCAGGCCCAGGCCTGCCGGCTGGCGCCGCACACCGACATGAACCCGGTGCTGCTCAAGCCGAACACCGACATCGGCGCCCAGGTGATCATCCATGGCCGCGCGGTGACCAGCATGGACGCCGCCGCCTACCACGACTACAAGCGCGTGGCGATGGAAGCGGTGCTGGCTTCCCATGGGCGGCTCGCCGCCGCCTACCGGGTGGTGATGGTGGAGGGCGCCGGCTCGCCGGCGGAGATCAACCTGCGCGCCAACGACATCGCCAACATGGGCTTCGCCGAAGCGGTGGATTGCCCGGTGATCCTGGTCGCCGATATCGACCGCGGCGGGGTCTTCGCCCACCTGGTCGGCACCCTGGAACTGCTCTCCGACTCGGAGCGGGAGCGGGTCAAGGGCTTCGTCATCAATCGCTTCCGCGGCGACATCGCCCTGCTGCAACCCGGCCTCGACTGGCTGGAGGCGCGCACCGGCAAGCCGGTGCTCGGCGTGCTGCCCTATGTCAGCGACCTGCACCTGGAGGCGGAGGACGCCATCGACACGCGCCAGGCGGCCAAGGTCGGGCCGCGCCTGAAGGTGGTGGTGCCGGTGCTGCCGAGGATCAGCAACCACACCGATTTCGATCCGCTGCGCCTGCACCCCCAGGTCGAGTTGAGCTTCGTCGGCCCCGGCCAGGCGCTGCCGTCGGCGGACCTGATCGTCCTGCCCGGCTCGAAGAGCGTGCGCGCCGACCTCGCGGCGCTGCGCGAGCGTGGCTGGGACGAGGCGATCCTCCGTCACCTGCGCTACGGCGGTCGCCTGCTGGGGATCTGCGGCGGCCTGCAGATGCTCGGCGAGCGCCTGCACGATCCGCTCGGCCTGGAAGGCGCGGCCGGCAGCAGCGCTGGCCTCGGCCTGCTGGCGTTGGAAACGACCCTTGAGGCGGACAAGCAATTGCGCAACGTACAGGGCCGCCTGAGCCTGGAGGATGCGCCGCTGTCGGGCTACGAGATCCATGCCGGGGTCACCCGTGGCGAGGCCCTGGCGCGGCCGGCGGTGGTGCTCGACGATGGCCGCGCGGATGGTGCCCGCAGCGTCGACGGGAACGTCATGGGCACCTACCTGCACGGCCTGTTCGAATCCACCGCGGCCTGTTCGGCGCTGCTGCGCTGGGCCGGCCTGCGCGAGGTCCAGGCGGTGGACTACCAGGCCTTGCGCGAACGCGACATCGAGCGGCTCGCCGACCTGGTCGAGCGCCACCTGGATACCGGGCGATTGCTCGCCCTCTGCGGAGAACCCCATGCGTGACCTGATCCTTGGCGGCGCCCGTTCCGGCAAGAGCCGCCTGGCCGAGCGCCTGGCCGCCGAGAGCGGGCTGGCGGTGAGCTACATCGCCACCGCCCAGGCCGGCGACGGCGAAATGGGCCGGCGCATCGCCGAGCATCGCGCGCGCCGCCCGGCCCACTGGCGAACCCTGGAGGAGCCTCTGGCGCTGGCGGCGACGCTGCGCAGCGAGGCCGAGGCCGGACGCTGCCTGCTGGTCGACTGCCTGACCCTGTGGCTGACCAACCTGCTGCTCTGCGACGATCCCCAGCGTCTCGACGGCGAGCGCGAGGCGCTGCTGGAATGTCTCGGCGAGCTGCCGGGACGGATCATCCTGGTCAGCAACGAAACCGGGCTCGGCGTGGTGCCGCTGGGCGAACTCAGCCGGCGCTACGTCGACGAGGCCGGCTGGCTGCACCAGGCCATCGCCGAACGCTGCGAACGGGTGACCTTCACCGTCGCCGGCCTGCCCATGCCGTTGAAAGGAGAACCGCTATGAGTCTGCAATGGTGGCGCGACACCTGCCGCGAGGCGGACCCGCAGATGCGCCGGCGCGCGGCCGAACGCCAGGACCGGTTGACCAAGCCGCGCGGCTCGCTGGGCCGCCTGGAGCAAGTGGCGATCGACCTGGCGGCGTTGCAGGGGCACGAACGACCGAGCCTGGAGAGGATCTGGGTGACGGTCTTCGCCGGCGACCACGGGGTAGTCGCCGAGGGCATCTCGGCCTATCCGCAGGCGGTCACCGGCGAGATGCTGCGCAACTTCGTCCGCGGCGGCGCGGCGATCAGCGTGCTGGCGCGCGAACTCGGCGCCGGCCTGGAGGTGGTCGACCTGGGCACCGCGTTCCCCCTGGAAGCCTTGCCCGGCGTGCGTCACCTGCGCCTGGCGGCGGGCACCGCGAACTTCGTCGAGGCCCCGGCGATGGGCGCCGAACCGTGCCTGCTGGCGCTCGAGGCCGGGCGCGAAAGCGTGCGCCGCGCCGAGCAGGCCGGCAGCCAGCTGTTCATCGGCGGCGAGATGGGCATCGGCAATACCACCGCGGCGGCGGCCATGGCCTGCGCGCTGCTGGATGCGCCGGCGAGCGCGCTGGTCGGGCCGGGAACCGGGCTGGACGCCAGCGGCGTGGCGCACAAGGCCGCGGTGATCGAGCGTGCCCTGGCCCTGCACGGCGCCCATCGCGCCGACCCCTTCGAAACCCTCCGCCGTCTCGGTGGCCTGGAGATCGCCGCGCTGGCCGGCGCCTACCTGGCCTGCGCGCAGAAAGGCATGGTCGCCCTGGTCGACGGCTACATCTGCAGCGTCGCGGCGCTCTGCGCGGTGCGCCTGAACCCGGCCTGCCGCGACTGGCTGCTGTTCGCCCACAGCGGTGCCGAGCCGGGCCATCGCCATGTGCTCGAAGCCCTGGCGGCGCAACCGCTGCTCGACCTCGGCCTGCGCCTGGGCGAGGGCAGCGGCGCGGCGCTGGCGGTGCCGCTGCTGCGCCAGGCCTGCGCGCTGCACGCGGGGATGGCGACCTTCGCCGAAGCGGCGGTCTCGGACCGCCCGGCATGAGCCTGCGCCTGGACCTCCTGCGGCATGGCGAAACCGAGTCCGGCGGCGGTTTCCGCGGCAGCCTCGACGACGCCTTGACCGCGCGTGGCTGGGCGCAGATGCGCACGGCGGTGGAAGGCGGACGCTGGGACCTGCTGGTCAGCTCGCCATTGCAACGTTGCCGCGCCTTCGCCGAGGAACTGGCGCAGCGCCAGGGGATCGAGCTGGAACTGGAAAACGATCTGCGCGAACTGCATTTCGGCGCTTGGGAGGGGCGCTCGGCGGCCGCCCTGATGGACGGCCACAGCGAGGCGCTCGGCCGCTTCTGGGCCGATCCCTACGCCTTTACCCCGCCGGGCGGCGAGCCGCTGTCCGAGTTCGAGGCGCGGGTGCTGGCCGCCCAGCGACGCCTGCGCCAGCGTCACGCCGGCCGTCGTGTGCTGCTGGTGACCCATGGCGGCGTCATACGCCTGTTGCTCGCTTGCGCCCGTGGCTTGCCGCGCGAGCGCTTGCTGCAGGTGGACGTCGGTCATGGCGCACTGTTCGGCCTGCGCGCCGGAGAGGGCGACGATCGCTGGCACGAATGCCGGGAAGGGGAATAGCCATGCGCGAAGCCTTGCGCTCACTGCTGGTCGCCTTGCAGTTCCTCACCCGCCTGCCGGTGCGCCTGTCGGCGATGCCGACGCCGGAACAGTTCGGCCGCGCGGTGCTCTGCTATCCACTGGTCGGGGTGCTGATCGGCGTCGTGCTGTACGCCGCGGCTCTGTCGCTCGATGGTACGCCGCCGCTGTTGCAGGCAGCCTTGCTGCTGAGCCTGTGGGTGGCGCTGAGCGGCGCGCTGCACCTGGACGGCCTGGCCGACATGGCGGACGCCTGGGTCGGCGGGCTGGGCGACCGCGAGCGGACCCTGGCGATCATGAAGGACCCGCGCAGCGGCCCGGTGGCGGTGGTGGTCCTGGTACTGGTCCTGTTGTTGAAGTTCTCCTCCCTGGCGGCGCTGCTCGGCCAGGGCGAGGCCGGGTTGTTGCCGCTGGCCCCGTGGCTGGCGCGCAGCAGCCTGCCGCTGCTGTTCCTGACCACGCCATACGCGCGCCCCGGCGGCCTCGGCCAGGCCATCGCCGAGCACCTGCCGGCGCGCAGCCTGCCGTGGGTGCTGGGGGTGAGTTTCGGCCTGGCCCTGGCGTTCGGCCTGGCCGGCCTGCTGGCGTTGCTGGTGACGCTGATGCTCTTCGCCTGGCTGCGCAGCCGTTTCCTCGCGCGCCTCGGCGGCACCACCGGGGACACCGCCGGCGCGCTGGTCGAACTTACCGAGTGTGCGGTGCTGGTGGCGCTGGCTCTGTAGCCGGACGCGGCTGGCGCAGGACCGCCATGGCGCTGAGGAAGAGCAGCGCGGCGGCGGCCAGTAGCACGGCGACGAAGGCCTGGTCGAAAGCCTGCCGGGCAAGCTCGACGAGCCGCGACGCGACCTCCGGCGCCAGGCCCTCGGCGACCAACAGGGCGTCGTCGAGGCTGTCGCGGACCCGCGCCGGCAGCTCGGCCGAGGGCAGCCTCAGCGACATCCCGTAGACGAAACTCATCAGGCTGCCGAGCAGGGTCACGCCGATCACCCCGCCCAATTCGTAGGACACGTCTTCGATGGCGGCCGCCATTCCGGAACTCTGTTCGTCCACGTTGAGCATCACCGCGGTGGAGGCGGCGGTCATCGCGCCGCCGAAGCCGACGCCGAGCAGCACCAGGCTGGCCAGTTGCGCTCCGGTGGCGGACTGGTAGGACAGGGCCAGGCCGAGCAATCCGGCGCTGCCGAACAGCAGGGAGGCGCACATCACCCGGTTCTCGCCCCAGCGCGGCACCAGCCAGCCGGCCAGCGGCCCGACCACCAGCGAGGCCAGCGGGATCGGCAGGACGAACAGGCCGGCCTTCAGCGGCGTCAGGCCCTGCACCAGTTGCAGGTGCTGGCTGAACACCAGTTCCATGCCGACCAGCGCCATGGTCGCCACCAGGGCCACCGCGACGCCGCGGGCGAAGCGCCGGTTGCGGAACAACGTGAAATCGATCATCGGTTCGCGGGCGCGGCGCTGGCGGCGGACGAACAGGTACAGGCAGAGCATGCCGCCGAGCGCGGCGAGGACGGCCAGCCCGAAGTCCGGGGCGCGTGTGCTGAGTTCCTTGATCGCATACACCACCCCGACCAGGCCGAACATCACCTGCAGCGAGCCGAGGGCGTCCCATGGGCGCCGCGATTGGCCGCCGCAGGCCGGGATGGCCGGCAGCGCCAGCAACAAAGCGACGACCACCACCGGGACGTTGATGAGGAACACCGAGCCCCACCAGAAGAACTCCAGCAGCACGCCGCCGACCACCGGCCCCAGCGCCGCGCCGGCAGAGGCGACGGAGGCCCAGATGCCGATGGCCAGGGCGCGTTCGCGTTCGTCCTGGAAGACATGGCGGACGATCGACAGGGTCGCCGGCATCATCAGTGCCGCGCCCACCGCCAACCCGGCGCGGGCGGCGATCAGCGCCGCGGCGCTGGGGGCGAAGGCGGCGCACAGCGAGGCCAGGCCGAACAGCGGCAGGCCGGTGAGGAACAGCCGCTTGTGGCCAAGGCGGTCGCTGAGCAAGCCGGCGCCGGGCAGCAGGCCGGCGACCACCAGCGGATAGGCGTTGACGATCCAGAGTTTCTCCGCGGCCGTCGCGCCGAGGTCGTGGGTCAGGCGCGGCAGGGCCGTGTAGAGCACGGTCATGTCGATGATGATGAGGAACAGGGCGCTGGAGACGATGGCCAGGACCAGCCAGCGGTTCTGCCGGAACATGGGATAACCTCTGTGGCGAACGGTTCATCGCTCGCCGTGGATAACGGGAATTGCGCGCCACGGGCGGGCGCGTGAAAATATAAATACATACGTATGGATTTAAACTCAAGAGGTAGCCATGGGACGCCGACGAACGATCGACCGTGACCAGTTGCTCGATGCCGCCGAGGCGGTGATCGGCCGCGAAGGCGCGGCCGGCCTGACCATCGATGCGGTGGCGAAGGAAATGGGCATTACCAAGGGCGGCGTGCAGTACTGCTTCGGTACCAAGGATGCGCTGATCGACGCGATCTTCGAGCGCTGGGGCAAGGCCTACGACAGCCTGTTCGAAGCGGTGGCAGGGAAGCAGCCGACGCCACTGACGCGGGTTCGCGCACATGCCGAGGCGACCCAGCGTTCGGACGAGCTGTCCAGCAGCAAGGCGGCGGCGCTGATGGCGGCGCTGATCCAGACGCCCGAGCACCTGGAGGGCAGCAACCAGTGGTATCGCAGCCGGTTGGAAGGCCTGGACCTGTCCGCACCTGAGGGACGCCGTGCGCGCCTGGCGTTCCTGGCGGTGGAGGGCGCTTTCATGTTGCGCTACTTCCGCCTGATGGACATTGGCCAGGAGGAATGGGACTCGATGCTCGACGACGTTCGTGCGTTGTTGCTGACCCCGGCTGGCGCCAGCGGAGACTGAGGCTCCGCTGGCGCGCGCTGCGGGTGGTCGCCTCAGTCGAAGGCGAAGTGCTCGCTCTTCAGGTCCATGATCGAACCCGTCGGCTTCGCCATTGCCGCCGCGTGGCCCTTGGCGCGCGGAAGCAGGCGGGCGAAGTAGAACTCGCTGGTGGCGATCTTGGCCTTGTAGAAGTCCGCCGACTCGCTGCCGCCCTGGCGCAGTCGCCGGCGCGCAGCGGCTTCCTGGAGGGCCCAGGAATAGGCCAGCGTGGCGTAGCCGGAGAACATCAGGTAGTCGTGGCTGGCGGTGCTCACCAGATCGCGTTGCTTGCGCGCGGTGAGGGCAATGCGCAGGGTCAGCAGGTTCCATTGGGCGCAGAGCTTGAGCAGCACCAGGGCGCGGCCGCGCATGCGCGGCTCGTTCTTCAGCAGGTCGACGGCGAACCGGGCCACGCCCCTGGTGAAGTCGCGCACGGCCTTGCCCTGGGTCATCAGCAGGACCTTGCGGCCGAGCAGGTCGAGGGCCTGGATGCCGGTGGTGCCTTCGTAGAGGGTGGCGATCCGCGCGTCGCGGACGATCTGCTCCATGCCGTGTTCGCGGATATAGCCGTGGCCGCCGAACACCTGCATGCCGAGGTTGGCGCTTTCCAGGCCGAGTTCGGTCAGGCAGCCCTTGAGGATCGGCGTGAGGAAGCCGAGCTTGTCGTCCCAGCGTTCGTATTCGGCGTCGTCGTTGCTGAGGATGCCCTGGATCATCCGGTCGGCGTACTGGGTGGCCAGGTAGACCAGCGCCCGGCCGCCTTCGGCGATGGCTTTCTGGGTCAGCAGCATGCGCCGCACGTCACCGTGGTGCATCAGGCTGTCGGCGACCTGGTCGGGTTCCTTGGTCCCGGAGAGCGCGCGCATGGAGCGGCGTTCGCGGGCGTAGGCGAGGGCGCCCTGGTAGGCCAGCTCGGCGGTGGCCACCCCCTGGATGGCGGTGCCGATGCGGGCGCTGTTCATGAAGGTGAACATGCATTCCAGGCCCTTGTTCGGCGGTCCGATGAGGAAGCCGGTGGCGCCGTCGAAGTTCATCACGCAGGTGGCCGAGGCCTTGATCCCCATCTTCTTCTCCAGCGCGCCGCAACTCACGCCGTTGCGCGGGCCGAGCGCGCCGCCTTCGCCGGGAAGGAACTTGGGCACGATGAACAGGGAAATGCCGCGGGTGCCCTTCGGTGCGTCCGGCAGGCGGGCGAGGACGATGTGGACGATGTTCTCGGTCAGGTCGTGTTCGCCGGAAGAGATGAAGATCTTCGTCCCGCTGATGGCGTAGCTACCGTCGGGGTTGGCCTCGGCGCGGGTCTTCACCTGGCCGAGATCGGTGCCGCACTGCGGCTCGGTGAGGCACATGGTGCCGCCCCAGCGGCCCTCGGTGAGCGGAACCAGGTAGGTCTGCTTCTGTTCCTCGGTGCCGTGCTGCATCAGGGTGTTCATCGCGCCGAGGGAGAGGCCGGGATACATGGAGAACGGCCAGTTGGCGGTGCCCATCATCTCCTGTTTGAGCGCGCCGAGGCTCATCGGCAGGCCCTGGCCACCGTACTCCACCGGGTGCGAGAGGCCCTGCCAGCCGCCGGCGACATAGGCCTCGTAGGCTTCCTTGTAGCCCTTCGGCGTCCGTACTTCGCCGTTCTCCAGGTGGCAGCCTTCCTCGTCGCCGCTGTGGTAGAGCGGGGCGATCACTTCCTCGCAGAGCTTCGCGCATTCGCCGAGGATCGCATCGACCATGTCTGGCGTGGCTTCGGCTCCGTTGACCAGGTTGCGGTAATGCTCGGGGAAATCGAAGACTTCGTTGAGCAGGAAGCGCGTGTCGCGCAGCGGGGCTTTGTAAACGGGCATGGCTACCTCGGCGATGGATGGAGGGCGCCGGGTGCTCCCGGTCGCCGCTGACAGCGCGAGTTATAGGCCAGCGCCCGGCGTCCGGCCTTGGCAGGGGCAACAGGCGGCGTTGGCAGTTCGGACAATCCGCTTGACCGACGAGAGGTACGGGTATATACACGCATCCATGCTACCGACCCAATGCCTCTGTACCAAACTGCGTCGCGCCGCCCGCAGCGTTTCCCGCTTCTACGACGAGGCGCTGGCCGATACCGGCCTCAAGGTGGCGCAGTTTTCCCTGCTGCGGCACCTGCGGCGCCTGGACCGGCCGAGCATTTCCGAACTCGCCGAAGCCATGGGACTCGACCGCAGCACCCTCGGTCGCAACCTGCGGGTGCTGGAAGGCGACGGCCTGCTGCGCCTGACCGGTGGCGAGGACCAGCGCAACCGCCTGGTCGAGCTGACTCCTGCCGGGCTGGATGCCCTGGAGCGCGGAACGCCGGCCTGGGAAGATGCTCAGCGGCGTCTCGCCGGGCGCCTTGGCGAGGAGCGCAGCGGCGCCTTGGCGGCGTTGCTGGCGGAACTGGAGCGACTGGACTGACAACCGACGAAGCCTCTCGCCGAGGCGCTTCGTTCACGATAAAGCGGGTATATACCCGTAGATGGAGCGACCCATGCCGCGTGCCGCCTTCTGGATCCTGCTGTCCGGAGCCCTGATCCTCGCCCTGTCCCTCGGCGTGCGACATGGCTTCGGCCTGTTCCTCGCGCCGATGAGCGCCGACTTCGGCTGGGGCCGCGAAGTCTTCGCCTTCGCCATCGCCTTGCAGAACCTGGTCTGGGGCCTGGCCCAGCCGTTCACCGGGGCGCTCGCCGACCGCTACGGCGCGGCGCGGGCGGTGCTGGTGGGGGGCCTGCTGTACGCCCTCGGTCTGGTCCTGATGGGACTCTCGCAGTCGGCCAGTGGGCTGTCGCTGAGCGCCGGCCTGCTGATCGGCCTGGGCCTTTCCGGCACCTCGTTCTCGGTGATCCTCGGCGCCGTCGGCCGCGCAGTGCCGGCGGAGCAGCGCAGCATGGCGATGGGTATCTCCAGCGCGGCCGGCTCCTTCGGCCAGTTCGCCATGCTGCCCGGTACCCTCGCCCTGATCGGCTGGCTGGGCTGGTCCTCGGCCCTGCTCGCCCTGGGCCTGCTGGTGGCGCTGATCGTGCCGCTGGCCGGGCTGATGAAGGATCGCCCGTTGCCGCCGCAGGGCCATGAACAGAGCCTCGGCGAAGCGCTGCGCGAGGCCTGCGCGCATTCCGGGTTCTGGCTGCTGGCGCTGGGCTTCTTCGTCTGCGGCTTCCAGGTGGTGTTCATCGGCGTACACCTGCCGGCCTACCTGGTCGACCAGCACCTGCCGGCGCAGGTCGGCACCACGGTGCTGGCGCTGGTCGGGCTGTTCAACGTGTTCGGCACCTACATCGCCGGCTGGCTCGGCGGGCGCTGGTCGAAGCCGCGCCTGCTGACCGCGCTGTACCTGGTGCGCGGGGTAGTGATCGTGCTGTTCCTCTGGCTGCCGCTGAGCGTCTACAGCGCCTACGCCTTCGGCGTGGCCATGGGGCTGCTGTGGCTGTCCACGGTGCCCCTGACCAACGGCACCGTGGCGACCCTGTTCGGCGTGCGCAACCTGTCGATGCTCGGCGGCATCGTGTTCCTCTTCCACCAGTTGGGCGCCTTCCTCGGCGGCTGGCTGGGCGGGGTGGTCTACGACCGCACCGGCAGCTACGACCTGGTCTGGCAGTTGTCGATCCTGCTAAGCCTGCTCGCGGCGCTGCTCAACTGGCCGGTGCGCGAGCGTCCGGTGGCGCGCCTGCAGGTGGCCGGAGGCGCGGCGTGAAGCTGGCCTGGCTGCTCGCCGCCGGGGCGCTGCTGGGACTCGCCTGGTGGGGCTGGCAGCGTGGCGGACTGGCGCTGCTGGAACTGGGCATGGGCGCATGCTGATAGGTGGCGATAGGCGCGGGGAAGGGTAAGCTGGGACATTCGTCGCCAAGGAGCCATTCCATGAAACCTCGCGTGCTGTTGTCCGTCCTGGCGCTCGCCGGGCTGCCGCTGAGCGGCTGGGCCGCCGATTGCCCGGAACTGTTGCAGGGCCAGTTGACCAAGCTGCGTTCCAAGGAAAGCATCGATCTTTGCCAGCGTTACGCCGGCAAGCCGCTGGTGGTGGTCAACACTGCCAGCCACTGTGGCTTCACCCCGCAGTTCAAGGGGCTCGAGGCGCTCTACCAGCGTTACAAGGGGCAGGGCCTGGAAGTGCTCGGGGTACCTTCCGACGACTTCAAGCAGGAAGCCGCGGATACCGCCGAGACCGCGAAGATCTGCTATGGCAACTACGGCGTGACCTTCGCCATGACCCAGCCGCAGCACGTGCGCGGCGACGAGGCGATCCCGCTGTTCCGCCAGTTGGCCGAGCAGAGCGGCCAGGCGCCGCGCTGGAATTTCTACAAGTACGTGGTGGATCGCCAGGGCAGGGTGGTCGCGCAGTTCTCCAGCAAGACCACCCCGGACGATCCGCAGCTCCAGGCCGCCATCGAGAAGGCCATCGCCAGCCAGCCCTGAGGGGCGGCCAGGCATGAAAAAGCCGGGCATTGCCCGGCTTCTTCGTTGGCGCGTGCGATCAGAAACGATAGGTGACCTGGGCGGTCAGGCCATGCGCGCTGTTGTCGTACTTGGCGCTGTAGGCCGGCTGCAGGGCGCTGCCTTCCTGGTTGACGCCGGCGGTGGTTTCCCACAGGTAGGCGTAGGCCACGTCGACGGTCAGGTCCTGGTTCGGCGACCAGCCGGCACCGACGGTGAAGACCTTGCGGTCGCCCACCGGGATGCGTACGTTGCGGTCCTCGTTGGAGGTCGGCGACGGCTCGTAGGCAAAGCCGGTGCGCAGCACCCACTCCGGGGTGGCCTGGTAGGAGGTACCTACCGAGAAGGACCAGGTGTCGCGCCAGTTCAGGTCTTCGCCGATGGTGTTGAAGCCCAGGGCCTGGCCGAGCGCCGGTACGCCGCTGTTGCGCACCTCGATCTTCTCCAGGCGGCTCCAGCGGGTCCAGACGGCGCCCAGGTAGCCCGTCCACTTGTCGTCGAACTTGTGGGTGATGGAGGTATCCACCGATTCCGGCAGGGTGATGTCCAGCTTGGCATCGTACTTGCCGTTCAGGCCCAGGGCACCCGGAGCGTTCTTCACTTCGGTGTTGCCGCCCAGGTGGTACTTGACCTTGGAGTGGTAGGTCAGGCCCCAGGTGGTGTCGTCGGTCAGGTCGACCATCACGCCGACGTTGTAGCCGATGGCGGTGTCGTCGCCCTTGATGTTGATCTTGGTATCGCCGTTGCTGCCGAGCAGGCCATTGGTGGCCAGGGTGTTCTTCAACTGGCCGTCGATGCGGTTGAAGGTCGGACCGAAGCCGACGGAAACCTTGTCGTTGATCTTCCAGGCGATGGTCGGCTGCACGGTGATCACCTGCACCTTGCTATAGGAGCCGTGGGAGCTGCCCATGAAGCCGTTTTCGTAATCGTTGATGATGCCGTAGGGCACGTAGATGCCCAGGCCGAAAGTGAAATCTTCGTTGATCGGCGTGGAGAAGTAGCCGAACGGTACGGCGGCCAGCGGTACCGAGTCGCCCTTGTTGCTGCCCTGGGCGGTGCTGTGGGCCTGGCTGATGTCGTCCTTGGCCTTGACGATGGCCAGACCGCCGCTGACTTCGGTGCGTTTCAGCTTGGACAGGCCGGCCGGGTTGCCGTAGATGGTGCTGGCATCGAGCGCGGACGAGGCGCGGCCGGCGTAGGCGGTGCCGGCGCCGCTGGCGCTCTGTTCGTTGATGGCGATGCCGTTGGCGAGGGTGTAGGTGGAGACAGCGCTAATGGTCAGTGCGAGAGAGGTTTTAAACCATATTGTTTTCATTGTTGGAGCAACTCCTGTGTATAACGGCGCGCAAACTACCAAGATTCCCAGACCGGCGCCAGTGTTCCGAAGTTCCGCAGGGTGCGGAACAGAGCGGTTGGCTCCGGTGCCAGTGAAGCGAAGGTAGCGCAACCGTTCGTGTCTGTATGTAAAAAATTTTCTGACCGGTTGGTCTGTTTCGGACGCGGGATTTTTCCATTCGCCGTCAGGCGACCTGGCTGAGGCTGCCGATGCAGCGTTGCCAGGCGTCGATGAACTCGTGCAGGCGACCGTGCGGCTGGAATACCTGGCGCCACACGCGAGCCTGGGCGAGGTGGTCGTGCTGGTCGGGCAGTGGCAGTCGCGCGGCTTCCACCAGCGACCAGGCGATGGCCGTGCTGTAGCGCAGGTTCACCGTCAGTTCCAGGTGCGGCGCGGCGAGGAAGGCATGCTGGCTGGCCAGGCCGCGGACCCGGCTGGCGCGCTCCGGGTCCAGCGCCAGGTACTGGTCCCAGAGCTGCTGGTGGCGTTCGCTGGCGATCCGGTACAGGCCGTGGCCACGGCGGTCGTCGAGGGCGCTCCCCAGCGCCGACTGGCAGGCCGCCGCGCCCAGCAGCAGCGCTTCGGCGGCGGGGCTGTGGCAGGACAGGTAGTCCAGGGTCGGGCGTATCACGTGCTGGCAAAGATCGTTGGCGGAAATACCCATGACGGCCTCGCGCAAGGTGGATCGGCGGGGCCGGGCAGTTTGGCAGCTTCTATTCCGATGGCCCCGCCGATAGCGGACTTAGCCGCTTGATTTGAAGTGTAGTGAAACAAGTCAGCTGTAAAGGACTGTTTTTAAATTGTTTCCAGCTTTAGAGAACAGCTGATATGCCCGCTGGAAATTAAACCGGCGCGTCCTTGCTTCGCTTGTGCTGGGCGGCATTCTCAGCCCCTGCGCAGGCTGTAGAGGAAGTCGCGGATGATGGCTTTCACTTCATTGGCCGCTTGCCGCTTGCTGCGTGCATCGCGAAGACTCATCGCGGCCTGGGTAAGGAAGCCGTAGAGCTGGCCGACCAGGGTTTCCCGGCGGTAGTCCTTGAGTTCGCCACTGGCCGCCAGTTCGTCCACCAGGCGCCCGACGTAGCGCAGCGTGTGGCGCGAGTCGATGCGTTTCCATCGCTCCCAGCCGACGACCGTGATCACCTCCTGCAGCGACAGTTGCCGCTTGCCGCGCGCCATCACGCTGTCGATGAAGGCCTCGGCCAGTGCGGCGGCCTCCGCCCACTTGTCGACATGCGCCGGCACCCTGTCCAGGTCCTCGGCGATCGTCCGTACCTGGCGTTCGTAGCATTCGGCGAGCAGTTCCTGCTTGCTGCCGAAGTGGTGGTAGAACGCGCCCTTGGTCACGCGCGCCTCGCGGGCGATGGCGTCGATGGAGACGCCGCCATAGCCATGTTCGATGAAGGCGGAGAGGGCGCTTTCCAGCAGCGCCTCGCGGGTCGCCTCGGCATTTTCCTGCTGCCTGCTCTTGACATTCATACTGCTGCCTTCTTACATACCGTCGGTATGTTCATGCTAGCACGCCTGGCGATCCGTCGAGCATTGCGTCCGTCCCGGCTGCTCGAACCCGCACGGCAAAGGAGGGAGCGAATGAGTACCGCAGTGGAGATCGCCTGCCGTGACGGTGTGCGCCTGGCCGGCGACCACTTCCCGGCCGTCGGCGATGCGCAGGGGAGCATCGTGGTGGCCTGCGCGCTCGGCGTCAGGCGCGCCTTCTACCAGCGCTTCGCCGTCCTGGCCGTGGCTTCCGGCTATGAGGTGCTGTTGTTCAGCTACCGCGGCAGCGAAGGCGACGACCCTGCCGTGGCTAGCTATCGCCTGGCCGACTGGGGACGCGAGGACATCGATGCGGCGCTGGCCTGGTGCCGAGCGCGCGCGCCGGAGCTACCGCGCTATTTCGTCGGCCACAGCATCGGCGCGCAGTTGCTCGGTCTGGCTGGTCAGGCCAGCGGATTGAGCGGCGCCGCGTTCGTCGCCGGTTCGTTTCCGTACTGGAGGCGCTGGCGAGGCAGGCAACGCTGGCAGATGTTCGGCCTGTTCTGCGTGGCGGTGCCGCTACTGACCGGACTGCTCCGACGCTTTCCCAGTCGTTTCTTCGGCCTCGGCAGCCTGGATATGCCGAGTCATTTCATGCGCGACTGGGCGCGCTGGGTGCGGCAGCCGGACTACCTCCTGGCACCGCGCTTCGGATTGCAGCGGCAGGGTTACGAGGCGCTGGACATCCCCGTCGCCAGCTTCCTGTTCGAGGACGACGACTACGTGCCGTGGGCTGCGGCGGAAAAGCTTCACCAGGTCTATGCCGCGGCGCACCTGGAGTTGCGTCGCAAGGGACGGGCCGAGGGGGCGGTCGGGCATTTCGGGCTGTTCCGCAACGAGGCGTTGCAGAAGGAGTTGCTCGACTACTTCAGGAAGCTGCCCGACGCGGCGTAAGCCGCGTCCGAGCGTATGGCGTCGTCAGTCGCCGGTGGCGACCGGGCGGCCCGGGTCGGTGATCCACTCGCTCCACGAGCCGGCGTAGAGGCGCGGAAGCGGGAAGCCGGCGAGGCTCAGGGCGAACAGGTTGTGGCAGGCGGTGACGCCGGAGCCGCAGTAGGCGACCAGCTCGTCCACCGGGCGACCGCGCAACAGGGCGGAGAACCGCTGGTGCAATTGTTCCGGCGGAAGGAAGCGGCCGTCGCTGCCAAGGTTGTCGGTGAAGGCGGCGCACTGGGCACCGGGAATGTGCCCGGCGACCGGATCTATGGGCTCGACTTCGCCACGGAAGCGCGGCTGCGCGCGAGCATCGAGCAGCGCCAGTCCGGGTTGGCCCAGTTGGGCCTGGAGGGTGGCGGCGTCGATCAGCAGCGAGGCATCGGGCTGGCCCTGGAAATCGCCGGGTCGAAGGTTGCTTTCGCCATTGGTCAGTGCCAGTCCCGCAGCCTTCCAGGCCGCCAGGCCGCCATCGAGGAGGTAGACCCCATCGCGCTTGCCCAGCCAATGCAACAGCCACCAGGCGCGGGCGGCGAATGCGCCGGGGCCGTCGTCGTAGAGCACCACCTGGCTATCCTGGCGCAGGCCCCAGGCTTGTAGCTTGAGCGCTAGCTCGGCGGGATCCGGCAGCGGATGGCGACCGGTCACGCCCTTGCGCACGGGAGCGGAAAGATCCCGTTCGAGGTCGGCGAAATGCGCGCCGGGAATGTGGTTCTCCTGATAGACGCGGGCACCGTAGGACGGGTCTTCGAGGGCGAAACGGCAGTCGAGGACCAGCAGGTCGGGTTCGCTGAGGCGGGCGGCCAGTTGTTGCGCGGTTAGCAGTTGGGCGGACGACATCGCGGACTCCTTGGGTCGGGAAGCAAAGCCGGTGGCGAATGGGTGGATCATGCCCCTTGGACCGCGTCGCGTCATCCCGGCGTCGCGCGGCGAGGTGGAGAAATGGCGAAAGGAAAGGGCTGGCTCCAGGCGAGGAAGATTCCTACTCGGTCATCAGCCTCGCCCGGCAGCGGGGGATTTGTCCAGACATGCAGAATCGGCTCGTTCCGAGATACCCGCTCCTGTGTTCTATCCCTCGGGACGCTTGTCCGATTGGCTTGGCCCGACGCTTGCGCCGGGCTTTTTTTCGCCTCTGTCCCGTCCTGAATAAGGTTCACACCTCCCATGCCGATTTTCCGGTAGGATGTTCTTTCCCTTAGGTATTTAAGCAAGTGGCTGGTTTCACTTGTCTTCCAGCCATGGCCGTGCAGTGTTCGGTCGCGAGGGTGCTGTTGGAGACCGAGAAAGCAGGGGAACGCATCCAGCGTTTTCCGGGGCGCAGAGTTGGTCGATGGCATGGCGCAGCTTCGACCGGAACTCACCGAGGTGACTTCCCGATCGGACGAGCCGAGAAAATAGTACCTCTGTGCTATTCGAGCTTCTTCGCCGCGACGCTATAGTCCCGCCCTTGATCCCCGCGTTTCGCGGAAACCGGTTGTGCAGGACGCACGCGACTTGGAAGGAACCATGACTCGGCAATCCGTACTCGCCACCGGCCCGGAGGCCTGCGATTGGTGGTGCTTCGGAAGCGGCGACGAGCCGGCGCGCGAGTCGTTCTCTGCCGGTGGGCGTTCGCTTGCGGCGTCGAGGAAACCCGTCGGCGCACAGAGCGGAATGGCCGTGGCCGAGCAGGCGAACCGCGCGCAAGCGTCCGGGCAGGACGCCGCGCCGGGCCTGCGAACCTTCGACCTGCTGCCTGGCAACCCGCCGAAGAACCCCTAGACACGGAGTCAACCCATGCGCCGGATATTCATCGCGCCGTTACTGGCGTCGCTTTCCCTGGGCGGCTGTATCCAGATGGACACGCTGCCCGAGGTCTACGCCCGCAGCCAGTGGAAGGGCCGTTCCGCCGAGGAAGCGATAGCCTTCTTCGGTACGCCGCAGAACATGGAGCGCACCGCTGACGGCTCGCAGGTGGTGATGCAGTGGTACACCGACACCAGCTATTCCCGCTATGAAGTGGTGGGCTCCAGCTCGGAGATGCAGGGCAACGTGATGGTGAACACCAACTACTGGGATACCGTCAACCACCCCAATCGCTGCATCATTTCCGTCACCGTCGACAAGAGCAAGCGGATCACCCAGTTCGAGGCCGACGACGGCGAGTTGCTGCTGTCCCACGGCTGCGCTGGCATCAAGTACGGCCCGCCGTAGGCCTGCGTTCCTCGACCTGCCTTATCTCAGGAAGCGTGGCTGGCGGCCACCGGGCGCTCGCGCAGGGCGCGCAGGGTGGCGCGCAATTCCGTGGGGCGCACGGGCTTGGAGAGCAGGGCGATGTCGGTGTCTTCGACGCTGGCCTGGATACGCTCGATGTCGTGGCCGCTGATCACCAGCGCCGGTATCGCCTCTCCGCGTTGCCGCCGTACCCGCTCGATGCACTCGACGCCGGAGGCGTGGGGGCCGAGGTCGTAGTCGACGACGAGGATGTCGCAATCGGTTCGCCAGCCGTCCGCCTCGGTTTCCGCCTGGACCGTGCAGCCCCAGCGTTCGAGCAACGCCGAGGTGGCGCGCAGGACGTTGCGATCATCTTCCACCAGGCACACCCGCAAGCCGGTGAGCAGGCCGGCCTGCAGGGGATCGTCGCGGCGGGGCAGGGCTTGCGCGGCGACCGCCGGCAGGCCGTGCAGGGTCACCGCGGTGCCGCGTCCGACCCGCGAGCGCAGCGTCACCTCGATCCCGGTCAACTGCCCCAGGCGGCGGACGATGGACAGCCCCAGGCCGATTCCCTCGACGTCGCGGTCGCGCGTCTCGCGTACCCGGTAGAACTCCTCGAACACCCGCGGCAGGTGTTCCTCCGCGATCCCCCGGCCCTGGTCGTAGATGGCTACGGCCAGGCCGTCGCCTCGCCGCCGCACGCCGATCAGCAGCGGGCGCTCGGCGGCGTACTTGAGGCTGTTGGAGAGCAGGTTCTGCAGCATGGTCGACAGCAGCCCCGGATCGGTTCGCGTCCACAGGCGGCAAGGGCGCAGGCGCAGTTCCACCCCGGCCCAGCGCGCCGCTTCGGCGTTGCGCCGGACCAGGTCGCGCAGCAACTCGCCCAGGTGGACGTTCTCCTGCTTGGGTTGGAGCCGGCCGTTGTCGAGGGTGTAGAGATCGAGGATGGAGCGGAACAGTTGCGAGACGTTGAGCAGCGAGCGGTCGATGTTGTCCACCAGGCGCCGTTCCTCGTCGCCCAGGCGGGCGTCGCGCAGGCAGGCGGTGAACAGGCCGATGGAGTGGATCGGCTGGCGCAGGTCGTGGCTGGCCTGGGCCAGCAGGCGCGATTTCTCCTGGTTCGCCTGCAACGCTTCCTCGGTGGCCTTGCGCGTGCGCTCCAGCAGGAGGTGCGCGTAGAAGGGAATGACGGTACTGGTGGTCATCAGCATCAGCACCATGAACGGCTGAGCCTGCCAGGCCGGGGTCAGTCGATAGATGACCAGTAGCGCGAGCAGCGCCAGGGCGGTGGCGATGGCCAGGTAGCGCGAGCCGTAGCGCATGCCGTTGCCCAGGTTGATCCAGACCATCACCGCGTACAGCGGCAGCGCTGCCTCGCCGCCCACGATCAGGCCGAACGAGGTGCCGGCGTAGTCGTGCAGCATGCAGAAGATCCGCCGCGCCGGGTAGTGCCCCGGCCAGCGCACGATGGCCTGGCGCAGCAATATGGAGGCGATCAGGAACAGGCCGTAGTAGGCAACGATCGGCAGGTAGGTCTCGACCTTCAGGCCGGGCAGCAGGCCGATCAGCACCACGTAGAGAATCGCGCAGGTGGCCACGATCAGTCGCAGGTTGGCCTGGTCCAGCTCGGTATTCTTCTCGAACTTCATGTGCACCTCCGTGTGCATGGGAGCGCCGCGCGCCTTTTCCTCTGTTTCGCCCCCTTCGTCACGAAGACGGACGAAGGGTGGGCGCGGCGGTAGCGGGCTAAGGTAGCATGCGCGGCGGAAACTGCGACTCCTGGAGACTACAAGAATGACTGGCCGCATCATCGTCGCCGATGATCATCCGCTGTTTCGCGAGGGCATGCTGAGTATCCTCCAGCGCCTGCTGCCCGAGGCCAGGATCGAGGAGGCCGGCGATCTCGCCGGGGTCCTGCGCCTGGCTGGCGAAGGCGAGCAGCCCGATTCGCTGATCCTCGACCTGCGTTTCCCCGGCCTGACCCGCATCGAGATGCTCGCCGACCTGCGCCGCCAGTTCCCGCGCACCACCCTGATCGTCGTCTCGATGGTCGACGACCCGCAGCTCATCGGCGAAGTGATGAATGCAGGGGCCGACGGCTTCCTCGGCAAGAGCATCGCGCCCGAGGAACTCGGCCAGGCGATTCTGGCCATCCGCGCCGGGGAAGTGCTGGTGCGCTACGAACCCTCCGGTCTCCTGCCGCTGCAGCCCAGCCCGCGCCTGGAGGGGCTCACCGAGCGCCAACTGGATGTCCTGCGCCTGCTGGCCCAGGGCAAGAGCAACAAGGAGATCGGCCGCGCCCTGGACATCTCCCACTACACGGTGCGCATCCATGTGTCGTCGCTGCTGCGGGCACTGGACGTGCCGTCGCGGACCGCGGCGGCGGTGAAGTACCGGGCGGCTCTGGGGCATGGCGACGGGGAGTAGCGGCAGCGATGGGCCCGGCGCCGATCAGACGTCGTGCGCCTTGTCCTGCCGCCGGCATGGGGCCTTGGTCCTAACAGGCCAAGACCATGCGGCTCGGCACGTTCAGTAGCGTTGCGAGCATGGCTTGACAGTCGCTTGACTGCCTGAGTGAGACGGCAGCAGGTCCCGACAGAACCACTTCTGGTCAGACAGCGTTTTCAGAATTTTCTGCGCATACGTTCGAAGGGCGACTTGCTAGAGTCCTCGCTCCATGCCCGCGCAGCTGCATTTTTACAAGTGCGCTGTCCAGCTTAAGGAAAAGCAAAATGTTCGCGCCAGCCAATAGTGCGCACTTTGCGCTATCGATCCCCTCCGTACGCAACGACTTCAAGGTACTGGCTTTCGATGGCACCGAAGCCATCAGCACCCTGTATGCCGTCCGTATCGAACTGGTCAGCGAGAACCCCGATTTCGACCTGGAGGGTTTGCTCGGTCAACCGGCATTTCTCCAGTTCGGCCTGAGCGGCGAAGGGATCCATGGGCATATCGAAGACGTGTACGTGGGCGAAGCCGGTAGGCGCCTGGCGCGCTATCACCTGACCCTGGTGCCGGTATTGCACTACCTGCAGTTCAGCTTCAACCAGCGCATTTTCCAGCACCTGACAGTACCGCAGATCATCGCTCAGGTGCTGGCAGGCCATGGTATCCAGCCTGATGTCTACGTCTTCAATGTCCACTCCAGCCCGGAACGCGAATACTGCACCCAGTACGGTGAAAGCGATTTCGATTTCATCCAGCGGCTGTGTGCCGAGGACGGCATCGCTTGGCACCACCAGCATTCAGCGGATAATCACCTGCTGGTGTTCACCGAGGACCAGGCCTGGTTCCCCTTGCTGGGATGTACGCCATACCGCCAGGATACTGGGACGGTCGCCGATCATCCGGTGGTCAATCGGTTTTCCCAGCGTTTCAGTTCCCGCACCAGCAAGGTGACTCGCCGCGACTACGACCTGAAGCGGCCAAGCCTGTTGCTGGAAAGCCAGTTCACCGCGGAGTTCGAGCCGGCCCTCGAGGACTATCGTTATCCTTCGCCGATCACCACGCTGGAGCGTGGACAGGTGTTGGCCAGACAGGCTCTGGAACGGCATCGTGTCGATTACCAGTTGGCCGAAGGCCAGAGCGATCAGCCGACGTTGCGCAGTGGTCACTTCTTCAAGCTGACCGAACATCCGCGCAAGACATGCAACGAACTGTGGTTGTTGCTGAGCGTCACGCACTCTGGTCGGCAACCCCAGTCACTCGAAGAGTCCGTGACCGGGGATAGCCAGGCAGAAGACGGCTTCACCCAGGGTTATCGCAATACCTTCACCGCCATTCCATGGGATGTGTTTTTCCGGCCGCCGCTGCTGACGCGCCGACCCCTGCCGGGGTGCCAGACCGCTCGGGTCACCGGTCCGGCCGGCGAGGAGATCTTCTGTGATGAATACGGGCGGGTGAAGGTCGAGCTGCATTGGGACAGACGGGAACTGGGAAGCGACAAAAGCAGTTGCTGGCTGCGGGTTGCTTCCAGTTGGGCAGGCGAGCGTTTCGGCGCGGTGACCATTCCGCGCATTGGCATGGAAGTGGTGGTGAGCTTCCTCGAAGGCAACCCGGACCGCCCGCTGATTACCGGTGTCGTGCCGAACAAGACCACGCCTGTGCCCTACGCGCTGCCGGCGAACAAAAGCAGAACCGTATTGCGTAGCCGAAGTACGCCGAACAGCGGCGGCTACAACGAACTTTCGATCGAAGACCGGGCAGGCCAGGAAAAGATCTTCCTGCGCGCGCAGCGTGATATCGAGCAACTGATCCTCAACGACAGTCACACCAGCATCGGCAATGACCGTCACGAACGGATAAGCCGGGACAGCCGCAGCCTGGTCGAAAACGACCGCTTTGAGCAGGTGAACATGAACAGTTCCAGCCTGATCAAGGGCGATGAGCTGCATACCACCCAGGGTGAGCGCCACACCCGGATCGGCGGCAACGAACTGCTTTCCATCAGCGGCGCCGGCAGCATCGCCGTGGACGGTACCTGGGTCGTGCAGGCCGGATCACAGGCCCGTGTCACCGCCACCAATGTGCTAGTCGATGCCGGCGTGAACCTGACACTCAAGGCCGGTGGACAGCATATCGTCATCAACTCCGCAGGGATTTTCAGCAGCGTGCCGATCGTGCAGGGCGGAGCCCCGATGGCCGGCATCGCACCGCAGCAGGCACTCCAGGCTCTGGCCGAAGCAGCACAGACCGTCGTCGCCAATTCGCTGCCTCTCGTGGCTGCCGCCAGGCAACGCGCCGCGGACTTCTGCCCGCTCTGCGAAATCTGTCGCGATGGACTGTGCCGTGTTGGAGGTGCCGCATGACCACGGCCGAACAATGGCTGCAGAAACAAGGCGAGCTGGGCCGATACCTGTACCTGGTACTGGACTCCGATGGCCATCTCGACGAGCGCGATGCCTTGCTCGAAGGGCGCGAACCCCATCAGTACGGCAATCTGTATAGCGGTACGCCTGCCAGTTCGCTGGCGGCGATAGGTCCCTACCTGTTCCGGCTCGATGCGCTGGACCATCCGGTCATTCAGGCGTTGCTCAAGTCGCCCGAACGTCATTGGGGCTGGCTGGCCAGCAGCGTGAGCAGTGATCTGGAGTCGCTGGCCCGGCATTGGCGCACTCGCCTGGTAACGGGCGAGCGGCCGAACCAGGCGCTTTATCGCTTTCACGACAGTCGCGTGCTGGGTCGCGCCCTGGCACACCTGCAGCCGGAGCAGCGACCGGCGTTCCTTGGACCGATCTCCAGCGCGTGCTACTGGCTGGCCGGGCGATGGCTCCATGCCGACAACCCTGCCCCTGGCGACCATCCCGTGCCGGCCGAACCGGCGTGGCTCGTTGTCCCCACGGCTTCGGAGACGGCGGCAGGTATTCAGTTCGACAACGCCTGGCGCTACCTGATTGCCGAGTGGACGGAGCCGTTTGCGGAATTGGCCGGGCAGCGGGATGCCGACGCCTGGCTTCGGGCGCAGTTGGAACTGGCCCGCACATGGGGCTGGCGGGCGCCTGAACAGATCCGCTTTCTACTGCTTCAACGCCTGTTCGCATCGGATGACGCTCTGCCCAGGTCCTGGTCACCCCTGCCTGACGAAACCCCCACGACGCATTTCGAGCGTGTGTATCAGGAGGTGCGGTTCTGGCAAGGAGACGCCCCCGTATGAACTGCACCCTTAAAAACATGACCCTTGCCAGTTGCCTTGTGCTGGCACAGGGCTGCACTGCCCTGGGCACGTCCAACAGTTTTACCGTTACGGCGGACCTGCCGCCTGAGTTCACTTATGAAGCCACGGCAACTTATGTGCCGGCCAAAGGTGAAACCTGCACGGTGCCGGGGGGAAAGGATACGCAAATTGGCTACAACTCGGGGCGGGAAAAATATGAACGGGATTCGAAGATATTGTTACGCCGTACGGTCAGTGGCTGCCCCTTGGTACTGCAGAATATCTATTTTTATGTATATGGTTGGTATGGCAAGGATTGGGGGGATTTCGGACGAGACTCAGCAATGATTGCCGTGCGCGAAAAGCTGGTCGAAGTGAAAAAGGGTACTTTAATGCCGCCGGGGAAAGTGAGTTCTCCGGGCAGTGCCAGTTTCTATTCCGCACGGTAGGAAAATTGCGCCGTATCGTAAAAATCCTCGATTGCAAAAGGATGGATGAGACGGGCGTGCGGCGCAAAGCGAAACCTTTCGTGGCCTACACCCTGGACCAACTTCCCGGCAAGACGGTGAAGTTGAGGATCAAGTTGGCTGATGAAGAGCGCCCCTATATGAAGGATACCTGGGTCAAGGTTCCTGGTGGGTGGAAGCGCTGTATGGGGAAAGGGTTTGAAGATCAATATGCATTCTGCTACGGAAACTACAAGGACTTCAGCACCTTCAGAATGCCGGATGGACGCAGCTGCACCCTCTATCCCGGTTGTACGGAAAACAAGGCGGTGACCCCATGACTCTTGGTCTGATGGAGGAATGGGAAAAGCCGTTCTTCGCTGAGCGTATCCATACCTGCCCACTGCGCTCGCGCTCCAGCAACTTTCAACCCGTGGACGAATAACGTCCAAGACTGCAGTTATTGGCAAGGAGACGCCTCCAGATGAACCGCACCCTTAAAAACATGACCCTTGCCAGTTGCCTTGCGCTGGCCCAGGGCTGCACTGCCTTGGGCAAGTCCAACAGTTTTACCGTTACGGCGGACCTGCCACCTGAGTTTACTTACGAAGCCACGGCGGCCTATGTCCCGGCCAAAGGTGAGACTTGCACAGTGCCGGGTAGGCGGGATACCAAAATTGGCTACAACTCGGGCCGGGAAAAGTACAAACGTGATTCGAAGATTTTGTTACGTCGCACGGTCAGCGGCTGCCCTCTGGTACTGCAGAGCATCGATTTCTATATCTATGGCTGGTACGGCAAGGCTAGGGGGGACTTCGGGCGTGACTCGGCCCTGATCGTCGTACGAGACAAGCTGGTCGAGGTGAAAAAGGGCACTTTCAATGCGGCCGGGGAAAGCGAGTTTGCCGGGCAATGCCAGTGGCTGTTTCGTACAGCCGGGAAGACCCGTGTTCTGAGAAAGCTCCTCGATTGCAAAAGGATGGATGAGACGGGTGTACGGCGCAAAGCGAAACCTTTCGTGGTTTACACCCTGGACCAACTGCCCGGCAAGACGGTGAGGTTGAGGATCAAGCTGGCTGACGAAGAGCTGCCAGCTATCGGCGACACGTGGGTCAAGGTACCTGGAGGGTGGAAACGCTGCTTGGGTGATAATTTTGAAGATCAATACGCATTTTGCTATGGAAACTATAAGGACTTCAGCTCCTTCAGAATGCCGGATGGACGCAACTGCACCCTCTATCCCGGTTGTACGGAAAACAAGGCGGTGACCCCATGACTCTTGGGCCGATGGAGGAATGGGAAAAGCCATTCTTCGCTGAGCGTATCTATACCTGCCCGCTGCGCTCGCACTCCAGCAACTTTCAACCCGTGGACGAATAACGTCCAAGACTGCAGTTATTGGCAAGGAGACGCCTCCAGATGAACCGCACCCTTAAAAGCATGACCCTTGCCAGTTGCCTTGCGCTGGCCCAGGGCTGCACTGCCCTGGGCACGTCCAACAGTTTTACCGTTACGGCGGACCTGCCACCTGAGTTCACTTACGAAGCCACGGCAACTTATGTGCCGGCCAAAGGTGAAACCTGCACGGTGCCGGGGGGAAAGGATACCCAAGTTGGCTACAACTCGGGTCGGGAAAAATATGAACGGGATTCGAAGATATTATTACGTCGTACGGTCAGTGGCTGCCCTTTGGTACTGCAAAACATCGATTTCTATATCTATGGCTGGTATGGCAAGAGTTGGAGGGATTTCGGGCGTGACTCGGCCCTGATCGTCGTACGAGACAAGCTGGTCGAGGTGAAAAAAGGCACTTTCAATGCGGCCGGGGAAAGCGAGTTTGCCGGGCAATGCCAGTGGCTGTTTCGTACAGCCGGGAAGACCCGTGTTCTGAGAAAGCTCCTCGATTGCAAAAGGATGGATGAGACGGGTGTACGGCGCAAAGCGAAACCTTTCGTGGCTTACACCCTGGACCAACTGCCCGGCAAGACGGTGAGGTTGAGGATCAAGCTGGCTGACGAAGAGCTGCCAGCTATCGGCGACACGTGGGTCAAGGTACCTGGAGGGTGGAAACGCTGCTTGGGTGATAACTTTGAAGATCAATACGCATTTTGCTATGGAAACTATAAGGACTTCAGCTCCTTCAGAATGCCGGATGGACGCAACTGCACCCTCTATCCCGGTTGTACGGAAAACAAGGCGGTGACCCCATGACCCCTGGGCCGATGGAGGAGTGGGAAAAGCCGTTCTTCAGTGAACGTATCCATGCCTGCCCGCGACGCACCCACTCGACCAGTTTTCAACTGGTGGATGAGCGGGGGGATGGCAGGCCCTATGCCGGCCTGGCTTATGAAGTCAGCGATTCTGAGGAGGTTGTCTACCTTGGTGTTCTGGACGAAACAGGGACAGGCCGAGTCAATCGGCACTATTGCGGGCCGGTGGTTCTTAAGCTCGCTCAAGCCTATCAAGGGAGTGAGAAGAGCTACACGTTTTTACAAAAGAGGCCACATTACCCGCTCCCCATCACTGAGCTGCAAGTACGTGCCGAGAAGACCCGCTTTGTAAACCCTGACGGCGCCCGCACCCGGTCCAACCCCGCCCAAGGCCAGGCCGATTCTTTCTGCCAGGTCGAGGTGAGCGAACTGGTGGAGCACCGGGCCCATCTTCCGCCCCTGGCGCTCCGGTACTTTCCGCCTCGGCACCAGGTGCATGCGCTGATGCGCCGTCCCTCGGCCGCCATGGCGGAGTTGGGATTTGCTCCCAGGCCTCCCCGGGTTCGCGGTATCGCGCTGTTGCCGAACCGGCACCATGTGCTGGAGGTGCGCCCCTTGCGGGCGCTGACTCCGCTCCTGTCCACGGGCGAAGCGTTCTGCTACCTCAACCTGTACCAGTTGGCGCTGATGTCGTCCCTGAGCTATAGCCCGTTTGGCCAGGAGCCCGATACGCAACCGGTGGAAACCGACAGCGTGAGCTTTCCGGCGCAACCCAGTGTCGGTAACTGGTTCGGCGATGCCCTGGTCAGGTCCGATGAGCTGTGGCAAGTGGACGCAACTCAGGCCGGCGGGAAGGCTTACTACCCCCTGTATGAAGACGTGGCCTACTCCAGGCGCCTGGAGGTCATACCGTTCGACCCCGAGTTCTACCCCGAAGTGAACAGCCCCGAGCTTGGGGTGGATCAGGAACATCCGGCCAGGCTCCACTACTTGGATGACTCGGATACAAGGGGTGGTACCGATACGCAAGCCTATATCACCCACAATGATGAGCTGATCCTGCTGGTAGTACGCGGCACCGCGAGTATGGCTGACGTTCTGCGCGATGTGGATGCTGCGCAGACGCCGTTCGAGGAAACCAGCGGCAAGGTACACAACGGCTTTTACGAGTCGGCCAAGGTGGCCTTCAATTTTTTTACAACCTACCTGGATAAGTTCTACAGCGGGCAGAAGCTGTTGCTCACCGGTCACAGCCTTGGTGGCGCAGTTGCACTGCTGATCGCCGAGATGTTGCGGCAAAGACCGGAGAAATATCAAATCGTGCTCTACACCTACGGCAGCCCGCGCGTAGGCGACAAGACCTTCGTGGAAAACGCCAGGCCTCTGGTACATCACCGCATGGTCAACCAGAACGATCCGGTGCCCAGTGTCCCGGCGGCCTGGATGAAAACGTCCTGGCGCATGTCGGGGGCGGGCGTCCTGCTGATGCTCTTCAACCCGGCCATCGGAGGGGCGGTGGTGCTCCTGAGTCCCGTCAACATCGTCGGCGAGCCTTACACGCACCACGGCAAACTGCGTCATTTCATGCCCGTGTCGTTTGCCGATGGCCACAAGTCCGCGATCCTGTGGACGCCCGGCTGCGAAAGCATTACCGAGCGCGGCGGCGCGGCGGTTTGCGCCAAGGCACTGTCTGCAAGGAATGGCTTGCCGGAGCGGGGCGGGCTGCTGCGGCAGATGCTGGATAATGCCGATCACAAGATGGTCGCCAGTTACATTCCACATTGCTGGGCTTCCTTGCGCCGTGCACAAGAGGCCTTGGAGGAAGGCCGCACCGTGGTGACTCCGACCGAGTATGAGCGGGTCGGGGAAGCGCTGCAGGACTTCAAGGCGCAGTTGCGGGAAAAGGAGGCGGCGGCCTACGGTTCTGCCAGGGAACAACAGATAACGGGGCCATTGCGCGCTGAAATCGGCAGGTTGCAACAGACCGCTGTGCGACTGAAAGCATTGAGTGTCGAACGTGTCAGCGAGGCCAAGGTCTACGGCCGGGTTGCCGAGCGGCCCGAGGCGCTGGCGGTGAGCCTGGAGCGCTGGCTGGCGCACTCGTTCAATCGCTCGCATGAACAACTCGCGATGGCCCCGCCGGATGCCGACAGCAATGAGCGCGCGATCGCTACCCTGGTAGGCGGCCATGCCCCTGGAGCGGTGTTCGATCTGGACATCGATATGCTTGGATAGAGCGGAGTCAAACAAACCCTATCGAGGGCTCTATCCATATCCGCCTCCCCTCGGCTTTTTGCCTGGGACCTGTTCCAAGCCACATGGGCAGGCGCGCGTCGTAGCGACGTTCGCGCAATACCGACACGTGCTGGCGACGCCCGTCTTTCAGGGCATCGGTTTGAAGCGCGGTGAAGAAGCGCAGCAGGCGTGGCTTGTGGGTCATCTCCAGGCCGAGGACCATCGGACAGGCTAGCCGCTCGGCCGCCATCTGCCGCTGGGAGAAATGGCTGGCTGGGCACGGCTTGCCGCGCGGGAGCGGCTCTGAGGCGATGGCGGATGCGCCGAGGCGCCGAGGCGCCGGGGCTGTTTTAATGGCGCTCTCTCCATGGCCAAGGAAACGGACACATGCGTAGCCCGCTTGCCACGATCGCCTGCGCCTGCCTGCTGCTCGGCGGCTGCTCCAAGTCCGCCGAGGACAGCGCCAACCCATTGCTGGGCAAGGATGCCGAGTGCCTCGAACTGTTCGCCCGCAGCAATGCGCTGTACTGCGACATCCGCGAGGACGAACGCGAATCCCAGGCGAACGGTACGCCGCGCCGGCACACCGACTACGAGGTAGCCGATGCCGCTTACCTGCTCAAGGCCACCGGGGAGCGCTGCGCGATCGATACGACCTATGTCACGGAGTGTTCGGCGAAGGCCGGGCAGTGGCTGCAGAAGGCCCGCGCCAAGGCGGCGAAGCCCTAGTCGCAGCGCCCGCGCTCAGCGCAGGCGCGTCGCCAGCTCCGCCAGTTCGCCGCGCAGCCAGAGGCTGCCGGCTTCGTCGTCGGCCTGGCGCGACCAGTAGAGATTCAGAGTCACCGCTGGCAGGGCCAGCGGCATCGGCAGCAGGCGGTTGCCCAGGCCGCGGTTGATCAGTTCGGCGTAGCCTCGGGTCAGGGTCAGCAGGTAGCCGCCCTGGGCCACCAGCAACGCCGCCGACAGGTAGTGCTGGCAGCGCTGGCGCACCTGGCGGGTCAGGCCGAGGTGGCCGAGGGCCAGGTCTTCGATGCAGATGCCGCGTCGCCGCGAGGTCACCGCGACATGGTCCGCCGCCAGGTACTCCTCCGCACTCAGGTCGCCGGCGAAGCCCGGCCCGGCCATCACGCACAGGCTGTCGTCGAGCAGGTGCTGGCGGCGCAGGGCGGCGTCGGTGGGCCGGGCGATCTCGATGGCGAGGTCGATGCGTCCGGCGCCCAGTTCCGCCTTCAGGTCCGCCCAGTGCAGGCTGTTGCAGCGTATCTCGATGCGCGGCGCGGCCTGGCGCAGGTGGGCGAGGATCGCCGGGAGCACCAGCGGCTCCAGTTGCTCCGGCATGTTCAGTTGGAAGGTCCGCGCGTCGCGCCGAGGGTCGAACGTCTGGCAGCGATTCATGCTGCGGTGCAGGCCGGCGAGGGCGTCATGGATGCCCGGCGCCAGTCGCTCGGCCAGCGGCGTCGGCGCAACCCCGCGCCCCTGGCGGACGAACAGCGGGTCGCCGAGCTGGTCGCGCAGGCGCGCCAGGGCGTGGCTGACGGCCGACTGGCTGAGATGCAGGAGGCCCGCCGCGCGGGTCAGGTTGCGTTCTCGATAGACCACTTCGAAGACCCGGAACAGGTTCAGATCGAAACGGCTGAGGGGCGACCATTCATGTGGCTGATTCATGTTTGCGCGCGCCTGTCTGGGGAAGGCGCCAGCCTAGCAGGCATGCTCGCCGATAGAACCATGTATAGGCTTCATGGATGTCGATGAATAAGCCTCAGTTCTGCCGCTTCCTTCGGCTGCCTAAGATGCCTGCGACGATGACCAACGCGCCGCCGGGCCAGCTCCTTTCGCCGGCCGCCTGACCCGCTCCCCGGAGAACCTGCCGTGACCGCTCCCTTCAACGCCTTGCTGATCGCCAACCGCGGCGAGATCGCCATTCGCATCGCCCGCGCCTGCGCCGACCTGGGTATCCGCTCGGTGGCGGTGTTCGCGGAAGACGATGCCGCGTCCCTGCACGTGCGCAAGGCCGATGTCGCGCTGCCGCTGGCCGGCCGTGGCGTGGCGGCCTATCTCGACATGGATCGGCTGGTCGCGCTGGCCCTGGAGGAGGGCTGCGAGGCGATCCATCCGGGCTACGGTTTCCTCGCCGAGAACGGCGAATTCGCCCGTCGCTGCCAGCGCGCGGGCATCCACTTCGTCGGGCCGCAAGCGGAAGTGCTCGACCTGTTCGGCGACAAGGCTGCCGCGCGCGCCCTGGCCGAGCGCCTGGAGGTGCCGCTGGTGGCCGGGATCAACCGTGCGGTCAGCGTCGAAGAGGCCGAGGCGTTCCTGGAAGGGCTGGGCGATGGCGCCGCGGTGATGCTCAAGGCCCTTGCCGGCGGCGGCGGACGTGGCATGCGCGCGGTGGAGGAGGTTGCGCAACTGGCCGATGCCTACCGCCGCTGCCGTGCCGAGGCGCAGGCGGCGTTCGGCCGGGACGAGTTATACGTCGAGCAACGGGTAGCGCGGGCGCGGCACATCGAGGTGCAGGTGCTCGGCGACGGCAGCGGTGCGGTCAGCCACCTCTGGGAGCGCGATTGCAGCCTGCAACGGCGCCAGCAGAAGCTGCTGGAGATCGCCCCCAGCCCGGACCTGCCGGAGGCCACTCGCGAGGCGCTGATCGATTGCGCCCTGCGCATGGCCGGCGCGGTGCGCTATCGGGGGATCGGTACCTTCGAGTTCCTGGTCGACGACGAGCGCCCCGGGCGCTTCTATTTCATGGAAGCCAATCCGCGCATCCAGGTGGAGCACACCGTCACCGAGGAAGTCACCGGGGTCGACCTGCTGCACGCCCAGTTGCGTCTCGCCGCCGGCATGGAGCTTGCCGCCCTCGGCCTGGAGCGACCGCCGGCGATCGGCGGCTGCGCGGTGCAACTGCGGATCAACCTGGAGACCCTGGCGGCCGACGGCAGCGCCCGTCCGGCGGTGGGCACTATCGGCGCCTACGAACCACCGAGCGGTCCCGGCCTGCGGGTGGACGGCTACGGCTATGCCGGCTATCGGGTCAGCCCCAGCTACGATTCGCTGCTGGCCAAGCTGGTCGTGCGCGGTGCGGATTATCCCGCCGCGTTGCGCCGGGCCTACCGGGCGCTCTGCGAGTTCCGCCTGGAGGGCGTGGCGAGCAACCTGGACCTGCTGCGCAACCTTCTGCTGCATCCGGCGGTACAGGCCAACCGGGTCGACACCCGCTTCGTCGAAAGCCACCTGGAGACACTGCTGGCGCCTATCCCGGCGAGCCATCCGCGGCTCCGCGCCGAGTGCCCGCTCGCCGAGGACGCCGCGCCTGCGCGGGTCGAGGCGCCACTCGGCAGCCTGCCGCTGCCTGCGCCGAGCAGCGGGGTGCTGGTCGCTCTGGAGGTGTCCGAGGGCGAACGGGTGCGTGCCGGACAGCGCGTCGCGATCCTGGAAGCGATGAAGATGGAGTTCGAGGTCAAGGCACCCGGCGGCGGTATCGTCCGGCGGCTCGCGGCGAGCCTCGGCGAGCCGCTGGAGGAGGGCGCGACGCTGCTGTTCGTCGAACCGACGGAGGATGACGACGAGCAGGCACCGACCGAACAGGCGCTGGACCTGGCGCATATCCGCGCCGATCTCGCCGAGGTACTCGAGCGCCAGGCAGCGCTGGGCGACGAGCGTCGTCCGCAGGCGCTGGCCAGGCGGCGCAAGACCGGACAGCGTACCGCGCGGGAGAACGTGCTCGACCTGCTGGACGAGGGCAGCTTCAGCGAATATGGCGGTTTCGCCCTGGCCGCCCAGCGTCGCCGGCGCTCCGCCGAGGAGTTGCTGGAGCTGAGCCCCGCCGATGGCCTGGTCGCCGGCACCGGTACGGTGGGGGCCGCCAGCTTCGGCGCGCAGGCCGCGCGTTGCCTGGTGCTGGCCTACGACTACACGGTGTTCGCCGGCACCCAGGGGGTGATGAACCACAAGAAGACCGACCGCCTGCTCGGCCTGGCCGAACAGTGGCGCTTGCCGCTGGTGCTGTTCGCCGAGGGTGGCGGCGGGCGCCCGGGCGATACCGATTTCGTCGGCGTCGCCGGCCTCGATTGCCATACCTTCGTCGGCATGGCCCGGCTCTCCGGGCTGGTGCCGCTGGTGGGAGTGGTCTCCGGTCGCTGCTTCGCCGGCAATGCCGCGTTGCTGGGCTGCTGCGATGTGATCATCGCCACCCGCGACGCGACCATCGGCATGGCCGGCCCGGCGATGATCGAGGGCGGCGGCCTGGGCCGTTTCGCCGCCGAGGAGGTCGGTCCGACGGGCGTGCAGGGGCCCAACGGAGTGATCGACGTACTGGTGGCGGACGAAGCCGAAGCGGTCGCGGTGGCCAAGCGCTACCTCGGCTATTACCAGGGCCCGCTGGCCGACTGGAGTTGCGCCGACCAGCGCGAGTTGCGCCACCTGGTGCCGGAGAACCGCCTGCGCGCCTACGACATCCGCCAGGCGATCGAGGTCCTGGCCGACCGGGGCAGCGTGCTGGAACTGCGGCGCCAGTTCGCTCCCGGCCTGGTCACCGCGCTGCTGCGCATCGAGGGCCGGGCGTTCGGCCTGATCGCCAACAACCCTGGCCATCTCGGCGGCGCCATCGATGCCGCGGCTGGCGACAAGGCCGCGCGCTTCATGCAGTTGTGCGACGCCTTCGACATCCCGATCGTCTCGCTCTGCGACACCCCTGGCTTCATGGTCGGCCCGGAGGCGGAAAAACAGGCCACGGTGCGCCACGTCTCGCGGATGTTCGTCAGCGCCGCCAGCCTGACGGTGCCGTTCTTCACCGTGGTCCTGCGCAAGGGCTACGGACTGGGAGCCCAGGCCATGGCGGCGGGCAGCTTCCATTCGCCGCTGTTCACCGTCGCCTGGCCCAGCGGCGAGTTCGGCGCCATGGGCCTGGAAGGCGCGGTGCGGCTGGGCTTCGCCAAGGAGCTGGCGGCCGAGGAAGATCCCCAGCGGCGCGAGGCGCTGTTCCGCGGCATGGTGGACAAGGCCTACCGCAACGGCAAGGCGCTGAACATGGCCAGCTACCTGGAGATCGACGCGGTGATCGACCCGGCGGAGACCCGCGCCTGGCTCCTGCGCGGCCTGGCCGTCGCCGGAGAACCGGCGCCGAGGGCGGGGCGCAAGCGGCCGTTCGTGGATACCTGGTAGATGGTCGGCCCGCAGTGCCCTGGCGCCTCAGGACGACGGCGGCGCCACCTGAACCTGCGCGGCGACCGCCGCCTTGTCGATCACCGACCAGACGCCGGCGATGCGCTCGTCTTCGAATTCGTAGAAGACGTTCTCGGCGAAGCGTACCCGCTGGCCGTTGACAGGGATGCCGAACAGCCGGCCGCTGGGTGTGCAGTCGAAGTGCAGGCGGCAGGCGACGCCCGGCGGATCGACGAGCAGGCGTTCGATCTCGAAGCGCAGGTCGGGGATTGCCAGGAAGTCGCCTTCGAGCATCCGCAGGTAGCCGTCGAGTCCGATCTGCACGTCGTTGTAGCGCACCCGGTCATGGACGAAGTCGCCCAGGCGCGCCCAGTCCTGGCGGTTCAGGCAGTCGATGTAGGCGCGGTAGCGCTCGGCGAGTCGGTCACGGGTCATGCGGGTCTCCTTCGAGCTGTCCGGGCGGCATGAGCCAGACCCTAGCAAACCCGCGAGACGCCGTCAGTCGCTAGGCTTCAGCCCAGGCGCATGGACAGCTCGACATCTTCGGCGAAGGGCGTCGACAGGTAGCCGTTGGCCGGCGAGCGGACATGGGCCAGGTACTCGGGACTATGCTCGGCGTTGTCGGCGATCACCAGCGCGCCGGGGCGCAGGCGGCTTTCCAGCAGGGCGAGGACCTCCGGGTAGAGCGCCTTGGCGCCGTCCAGCAGGACCAGGTCGATGCTGTCCGGCAGGTCCTTGGCGAGGGTTTGCAGGGCGTCGCCCTCGCGCAGTTCCACCAGGTCGAGCAGCTCCCCGGCGGCCAGGTTGCGCCGTGCCCGCTCGGCCTTGGAGGGTTCGAACTCGCTGCCGATCAGGCGGCCGCCGCCGTTGTCCCGCAGCGCCGCGGCGAGGTGCAGGGTGGACAGGCCGAAGGACGTGCCGAACTCGACGATGCTGCGCGCCGAGCTGCTGCGCGCCAGCATGTAGAGCAGGCTGCCGGTTTCGCGGGAGACGGGCAGCGCCAGGTCCTTCAGGCGACCGTAGAACTCGCGGTATTCGGTCTTGCTGCCCATGAGGCGCTTCAGTTCGGCCTCCGAGAGGTCGGCGAGGGCGGGACTGTCGCCCGGTGCGCTGGCTTCGGCTTCGGCGAACAGGCGTTGCAGGAGATCGGCGAGCGGGGCGTTGGTGAGGGTATTCATGGATGGCTCCGGGAATGTTTGAGCGCGTAAGTGCGTGGACCTAGAATGCGACGGATTCATCGCATTCCGCCATTCGCATTCCGGAGCCTTCCATGAGCGACAAGCGAAACCCGCGTATTTCCTCGCGCAAGCAGCCGCAGCAGGCCCGTTCCAGCGAGTTGGTGGCGAGCATCCTGGAGGCGGCTGTTCAGGTTCTGGCCAGCAAAGGCGCGCAACGTTTCACCACCGCGCGGGTGGCGGAGCGCGCCGGGGTGAGCATCGGTTCGCTGTACCAGTATTTCCCGAACAAGGCGGCGATCCTCTTCCGCCTGCAAAGCGACGAGTGGCGGCGCACCACGCGTCTGCTCGGCGAGATCCTCGAGGACACCACCCGGCCGCCGCTGGAGCGCTTGCGCCGGCTGGTGCTGGCATTCGTGCGCTCGGAGTGCGAAGAGGCGGCGATACGCGTGGCGCTGAGCGACGCGGCGCCGCTGTATCGCGACGCCGACGAGGCGCGGGAGGTGAAGGCGGAGGGCGCGCGGGTGTTCCAGGCGTTTCTCCGGGAGGCCTTGCCGGAGGTCGCCGAGGCCGAGCGCAGCCTGGCCGGCGACTTGCTCACCACCACCCTCGGCGCGGTCGGCAAGCAGTTCTCCGAACAGCCGCGCAGCGAGGCGGAGATCGAGCGTTACGCTGAGGCCCTGGCCGATATGCTCTGCGCCTATCTCGCCGCCCTTGGCGAGCGCTGAGATGCTGTGTGGCCGGAGCAAAACCGTCGCTTGGCCCAGCGGCCCAGGTACGCGGCTGGCGCGTGCGTAGGCTTGGCGGAGCAGGCGTTTATCGGCGGAAGCGACCGGCGTCTGCCGGTCGCGGGAGGGATCAGGCTTCGGCGATGCCGGTGACGACGATGCCGAAGCGGCGCAGCAGCAGTTCCGCCGGCTCGTCGCTTTCCAGCTTGCCGGTGCTGTAGTGGCCCGGCTTGAGGTTGGCCTCGGCCCATTCCAGCAGGTGCTCGGCGACCTCTTCGGGGCTCGGCTTGTGGGGGAACGGCAGGACTTGGCGCTCGGTGGCTTCGTCCTTGCTGTAGGTGATTGCCCAATCGCTCATGGGTAGGCTCCTTGTTTTCGCTGAGTTGGCAGGCCGGCAGGGCCCGAAGGGTAGACCGGTGCGGTCGCGCAAGGGTTGCCCTGGCGCGATGGGCGGTCCCCGTCCGACTGTCGGCCGAGGGCGGAAAACACTTATGATTCAGCCACATGCTTTGTCTGGACCGGTCCCCGATGCTGTCTGCCGTACGGCGCTACAAGTCGATGCTCTCCAGCGCCCTGGCGCGTTGTTTCCCGCGTACCACCGCCTACCTGCAGGCCGAGCGCGAGGCTCGCGAAGCCTTGTTGCAGCCGGCCAAGGCCCGCTCCAGGAAGAACGCCGCGAAGGCTCCGGCCAAGGCCGCCGGCAAGCCTGCGAAGGGCGCCGTTCGGGGGACCCCGCGCAAGCCCGCTGCCGCCTCGCGGGGCGCGCCGCAGGGAATCTATCCGGCTGCCGCACTGAAGGTCGACGAATCCCAGGAGCGCGCCATGCGCGAGCAGGTGGCGCAGGCCGCGACGCTCGGCGTGGTCAGCCCGCCGTCCGAGGAACAGTGGGCGATGATCCTCTGCCGCCAGCCGCTGGCGCGGATCTTTGCCGGTGCCGGCTCGGGTAAGTCGACCACCCTGGTCCTGCGGGTGGTGTTCATGCTCTGCCACCTGGGCGTCGAGCCGCAGCGGCTGACGGTGATTTCCTTCACCAACGCCTCCTGCGCGCAGTTGCGCGAACAATTGCTGCGCGTGCTCGCCCATTGGCAATACCCGTTCGACGCGGCCCAGGCGCGGCAGTGCGTGCGCACTTTCCATTCGGCGCTCGGCAGCCTGGCCCGCGAGGTGCTCGGCAATCCGCGCTGGTTCGAACAACTGGACGACCGCGACCCCGCCGCCGAGCCGGACAACCCCCTTGCCGCCGGACGCCTGCGTCCGGCCCAGCAGCGCCTGCTGAAGCAGGCCTACCAGCAGTGCTACGCGGCAAGCCCGGCGTTCCGCGCCAAGACCCACAAACTGCTGGAACTGCCGCCGCCGGCGGAGCCGGAAGAGGGCGCGCGGCGGCAGCCGAAGGCGCCGCTGGAGCCGTTCAAGCTGGCCGGCGAGTTCCAGGCGCTGCCGCTGTACGAAGCCTTCCATGCCCAGGCCGGGTTCGCCGAGAGCCTGGGCCTGCGCGTCGAACGCCTGGACAGCGGCAAGCTGGAATGCGGGTTGCGCGAGAAGATCTTCGTCGAAGCCATGGCACTGTTCTGGGCGAGGTTCCAGGCACTGTTGCGCGAGGAGGGCCTGATGACCTTCGACGCCGCGTTCCAGCAGCTCGGCGAGCGGATGGCCGGCGGGGCTCTGGCGGAAACGGCATTGGCGCCGTTCACCCATCTGCTGATCGACGAGTTCCAGGATGTCTCGCCGCAGATCGTCCTCTGGCTACAGGCGTTGCACCGTCGCCTGGCGACCCAGGGCACCGCGCCGAGCCTGATGGCCATCGGCGACGACTGGCAGTCAATCTACGGCTGGCGCGGCAGTTCGCCGGAGCTGTTCATCGACTTCGACCGACATTTCCCTTCGCGTGGGCGGGGACGCAAGAGCGCGCTGCTGGTGCTGGAAACCAACTACCGCTCCGTCGAACCGATCATTCGCGACGGCGAGAAGGTGCTGGCCGGGGTGCGTTTCAAGCAGGACAAGACCTGCCGCGCGTTCCGCCCGATCCAGCCGGGCGACCATGGCGTGAAGCTGGTGCAGCGTTTCGACCTGCGTGCGCAACTGCCGAAGCTGCTGGCGGAAATCCGCGCCCAGTGCGAGCACGCCGCCGCTCGCGAAAGCAGCGAGCGCACCGCGGTGCTGTTGCTGAGCCGGCGCAACGAGCCGTTGCAGGCGATCCAGGCGGAGTTGGATCGCGCGCTGCCGGTGAAGGGCATGACCATCCATCGCGCCAAGGGCCTCCAGGCCGAAGTGGCGATCGTCGTCGACGACTGCCTGCCGGGCGAGAAGCATCCGTTGCGCAACGCGCTGTACGCGGCTTCGGGTTTCTTCCGCAACAGCTACGACCAGGCCATGGAGGACGAAAGCCTGCGCCTGGCCTACGTGGCGATCACCCGTGGCGTCAGCCGGGTGCTCTGGTACACGCGCAAGGCCCAGGGCGCCACGGCCCTGTTGGCCCGACGCTGAGGACGACCGTCTCGGCGGGCTACGCCTGGCGCTGCATCCAGGCGCTGAATGCGCGCAGGCGCTCGATGAACGCCGCTGGGTCTTCGACCTGGCCGTCCAGCACGGCCTTGAAATATTCCAGGGCCGGCGCCTGTCCGGGGTGCCGCGCGCGAAACAGCGCCAGGTAATGCTCCAGGGTTTCCGGCCAGACGCTCTCCGTCTCCCCGCGAAGGATGTCGCTGGAGCGGATCAGCTTCTTCGCCGCTTCTCGTTGCAGGCGGCGGCGCTCCTCCTCCGAGGACGCGCTTTCCAGGCGTCGCGCATAGTCTTCCAGCACCTGCGCATAGTCGCCGTTGAGGGCCAGGGCGATGGCTTTCGCCGGACGCAAGGGCGGCAGGTCGCTGGCCAGGTCTTCGCCCCACAGGCAGCGGCAGCGGTGCTTGAGCCAATAGCCCCAGCTATCGCGGTTGGCCGGATCGCGGGCCTGGTCCAGGTGGCCGATATCGAAATCGATCTTGCTGACTTCCGGGTGGCGCGCCTGCAATGCCAGGCGCGCGGTTTCCAGTTGCGCGGTCAGTTCGGGGCTGGGCGGGTCGCGCAGGACCAGGGTCAGGTCGAGGTCGGAGCGCCCCGTGATGGCCTCGCCGCGGGCGACGCTGCCGTACAGGTAGATGCTGTGCACGGCCCGCTCGAACGGAGGCCGGGCCAGGGTTCGGCGCAGGTCGTCGAGCAGGGGGCGAAAGGCCGCCTGCGGTTCGACGCGTGGCGGCAGGGGGATGAAGCCATCGGGCATGTCCATGCCGACAGCCTAGCGACACGCCGCCCGCGCGTCGATCAGCCTGCGTTGCGGAACAGCAGCGCCTTGAGGCCCGCCGCGGGGTCGACATCGGGGAACTCCGGCGGATTCTCCAGGCGTTCGACGAAGTGCAGCGACGGCGCCTCGCGGGCGGTTTCCTCGAGGAGGAAGTCGGGGCCGATGGCCGGGTCGTTGATACAGGCCAGCAGGGTGCCGCCGGGCACCAGCAGTTCCGGCAGGCGGCGGAGAATCCTGCGGTAGTCCTGGGTCAGGACGAAGCTGCCTTTCTGGAAGCTCGGCGGATCGACGATCACCAGGTCGTACGGGCCGAGCTTGCGCAGCTTGCCCCAGGACTTGAACAGTTCGTGGCCGAGGAAGCTCACCCGGCCGAGGTCGTGGCCGTTCAGGCGGTGATTGTCGCGGCCGCGGTTGAGCGGGCCGCGGGCCATGTCCAGGTTGACCACCTGGCTGGCGCCGCCGGCAATGGCCGCCACCGAGAAGCCGCAGGTGTAGGCGAACAGGTTGAGCACGCGGCGGCCGGCGGCCTGCTCCTGCACCCAGCGGCGGCCCAGGCGCATGTCGAGGAATAGCCCGGTGTTCTGGTTGCGTCCCAGGTCGAGGCGGAAGCGCAGTCCGTTTTCCACGATGTCCCAGGTTTCCAGCGGCTCGCCCGACAGCCATTCGCAGGCGCTGTCTGGGCGGTAGCGGTGCTGCAGGACCAGATGCCGGCCTTGGCTCGCAGCCCAGGCCGGCGCCGTGGTCAGTTGCCCCAGGGTCCGACGCAAGGCCTCCAGTTCCTCCGGCTGCGGCTCCTTGAACAGAGTCACCAGCAGGACGCCCTGCAGCCAGTCCGCGGTCAATTGTTCCAGGCCCGGCCAGCAGCGGCCGCGACCATGGAACAGACGGCGGGTCTCCGCCGGCGCCGGGGACAGCGCGGCGAGCAGGTGTTGGAGGAGGGTATCGAGGGCTTCGCGATTCATGGCGGTTCGGCGTTGAAAAAGGGGCGGATTCTACCCGTTGCGTGACGGACAGTCCGCCCCTTCGCTTCAATCGGGCGTCGCGGGCGCAGGCGCGGCGCTGGCCGGGCCGCCATCCTGGATCATCAGCAGGCTCTGTGGCGAGGACAGCGCGATGCCTTCGCTGCGCAAGCGGTCGAGGATGGTGAAGAGCAGGTCGCTGCGCGCGCCGGCCACCGAACGCGGGCTGTTGACGAAGCCGCTGGCGTTGAGCACCAGGCCGTTGCTGGCGAGATCCTTGAACGTCACCGAGGGCGCCGGTGCGTCGAGGATCGCCGGGTGTTCGGCGAAGGCCTGCAGGAGCAGTTCGCGGACCTTCATCGCGTCGGTGTCCAGCGGCAGGGTCAGGTTCACCCCGACCACCCCGAGGGCATTGCCCATGGTCACGTTGCGCACGGTCTGGGAGATGAACTGCGAGTTCGGCACGATCACCGTGGAGCGGTCGCCCATCTGGATCTCGGTGGCGCGCACGTTGATCCGCCGGATATCGCCCTCGACCCCGCCCAGGCTGACCCAGTCGCCGACCTTCACCGGCCGCTCGGTCAGCAGGATCAGGCCGGAAATGAAGTTCTGCACGATGGCCTGCAGGCCGAAGCCGATGCCTACCGAGAGGGCGCTGACCACCCAGGTCAGGCTGGTCAGGTTGATGCGCAGGGTGGACATCACCAGCATCGCCAGGAGCACGAAGCCGAGGTAGCCGACCAGGGTCACCAGCGAGGCGCGCATGCCGGCGTCCATGTTGGTTTCCGGCAGCAACCGCTCGCTCAGCCAGCGCTTGACGATGCGCAGGGCGAACAGGCCGCCGACGAACAGCAGCAGGGCGACCAGGATGTCCTGCGGGACGATGTTCAGGTTGCCCAGGGTCTTGCTGCTTTCGCCCAGTTGGGCGAAGCCCTGCAGCAGTTCGCTGGGGCTCGAGCCGACCGGAAGGAAGGCCAGCAGCAGCGCGGTGAGCAGCAGCAGGGTGCGGCCGACGCCGGCCAGCACCGTGCTGGCCTGGGCCTGGTGGCGCGGCGACAGGCCGAGCGCATTGGCCAGCGCCAGGCCGCTGGGATGCTTGGGCGAGAGCAGGGTTTCGCAGATGTCGCCGAAGAAAGCGATCAGCAGGTAGGTGGTGGCCGCGATCACGCTGATCCACAGCAGCTTGCCGGTGAGGAAGTAGGCCAGCGAGAGGTAGCCGGTGAACAGGGCGAGGAGGATCGCCGCGATCCATACCGAGGCGACGAAGGGGATCAGCCCGGCGATCCCGCCTGGCCGCTCCAGGTCGTGCTTGCGCCGCACATGGTGGTAGCGCAGCAGGGCGGCGGCGAAGATCAGCGCGGTGACCAGCGCGGTCAGGCCGTTGAGGGCGACGGTCAGGGCCAGGCTGGTGCCGGTGACGCTGTTGATCCGTTCCTCGGTGGCCACCAGCATCAGCGCCACCGCGAGGATCGCCGGGAACGGGCCGAGGGCGCTGGCGATCCTGTCCGGGATCGCCGGCAGCCGCCAGGATGGTCGCGGCAGCATCAGCAGGGCGCGGCCGAGGCCGGCGATGAAGGCGCAGAAGGTCGCCAGGCTCACCAGTTGATCGGTCAGGCTGGCCATGTCGGGGCTCAGGCTGGCGTTGCTTTCCAGGCCCCAGCGCATCAGCGACACCGCGCCGACGATGGTCAGGATGGTCGCCAGCCCGACCGCCAGGGCCAGGGCGCTGCGCCGCAGGCGGCCTTCCGGCAGCCAGCGGATCATCGCCCAGGTAAGCATGCGCTCCAGCAGGCGGCGGCCGAAGCTCCAGACCAGCACGGTGGCCAGCAGGGTTCCGGCGAAGGCCCAGCGGTGTCCGGGCGCGATGGCGCTGTCGAAGGCGACCAGGGCCTCCGCCTTCAGCTTGTCCAGCCGGCGCAGGTCGTCGTCGGTGGGACGGATCAGGGTCGACCAGAAGCTCGGGCTGAACGGTGTCGCCGCGCGGCTGCTGATCTGCGAGTTGAACAGGCTGCGGCGCAGGTTGACGATCTGTGCCGCCAGGTCGCGGGACGACTGGCCGAGCTGGGTGGCCTGGCGTTCGTCATCGAGCAGGGCGTTCTTCTGCCGGGTCAGGGCCTGGCGCTGGGCGGCGAGGCTTTCCGCCTCGTCGGGCTGCGGCGGGCCGATCACTTTCAACTGATCGTCGAGCCGCTCGATGTCGGCCACCCGTAGCGCGAGCAGGGCGTCGGCCTGACGCTGGACTTGCAGCGCGCTCTGGCGCAACTCGGCGAGGAGGTCGTCGCTGGCGTCGGCGGTAACGCGCTGGCGGATCAGGTCGAGTTGCGCGTTGAGCTGGTCGAGGCTGGCGTCCTCGGCCAGGGCGGGCGGCGCTTCCAGGTCGACGGCCGCCTGCGGAGCCGGCCTGGCGGCCCAGGCCTCGCTGCCCAGGCTCAGGAGCAGGCCCAGGGCCATGGCGAACTGGCAGAGCAACATATGCAGGCTGGCGCGCCTCATCGAATCCCCCTTTCGATCCTGACTGGCTCAAGCAGTATGGACCGGCGCGGGCGCCGAGTAATTCCCCGCGTCGATAATCGCCAGGCGGCGCTAAAGGGACATGGATTCTGGCCATATCGATCCCTTTTTGGCCGCCGCCGCCGTTTTGCCGCGACCGCGCGCTGGGCAGAATCCCTCCACCAAGAACAAGAAACCTGCGAGGTCTCTCCATGCTGAGCGTCTACAGCGACGATCATCGTCTGCACTTCGGCCAGTCGGAACTGGTCGACGGCAAGCTGCAACCCTGTTTCGAAATGCCCAGCCGGGCCGACACCGTGCTGGCCCGGGTGAAGTCGCAGAACCTTGGCGAGGTGATCGCGCCGAAGGATTTCGGCCGCGAGCCGCTGCTGCGCATCCACGACGCCGCCTACCTGGACTTCCTCCAGGGCGCCTGGGCCCGCTGGACCGCCGAAGGCCACAGCGGCGACCTGGTGTCCACCACCTTCCCCGGCCGCCGCCTGCGCCGCGACGGGCCGATCCCCACGGCGCTGATGGGCGAGCTGGGCTACTACAGCTTCGACACCGAGGCGCCGATCACCGCCGGCACCTGGCAGGCCATCTACAGCTCCGCCCAGGTCGCGCTGACCGCCCAGGAGCATATGCGCCAGGGCGCCCGCAGCGCCTTCGCCCTCTGCCGTCCGCCGGGCCATCACGCCGGTGGCGACTTCATGGGCGGCTACTGCTTCCTCAACAATGCCGCCATCGCCACCCAGGCGTTCCTCGACCAGGGTGCCCGGCGCGTGGCGATCCTCGATGTCGACTATCACCATGGCAACGGCACCCAGGATATCTTCTACCGCCGCGACGATGTGCTGTTCGCCTCGATCCATGGCGATCCGCGGGTCGAATACCCGTACTTCCTCGGCTACGCAGACGAGCGCGGCGAAGGCGCCGGCGAGGGCTGCAACCACAACTATCCGCTGGCCCATGGCAGCGGCTGGGACCTCTGGTCGGCGGCGCTCGACGACGCCTGCGTGCGGATCGCCGGCTACGCCCCGGATGCCCTGGTGATTTCCCTTGGCGTGGACACCTACAAGGAAGACCCGATCTCCCAGTTCAGGCTGGATTCGCCGGACTACCTGCGGATGGGCGAGCGCATCGCCCGGCTGGGCCTGCCGACCCTGTTCATCATGGAAGGCGGCTATGCGGTGGAAGCCATCGGCATCAACGCGGTCAACGTGCTGCAGGGCTACGAAGGCGCGGCCCGCTGAGGAGCGAAGCATGCAATCGACTCGCAAGCTGCTGGCCGGCCTCGCGCTGGCCGTTTCCGCCGGGCTGGTCCAGGCCGCGCCGGAAGTACGGATCTACAACTGGTTCGACTACATCGCCCCGGACACCCTGAAGAACTTCCAGGCGCAGACCGGCATCGCGCCGAAGTACGACGTCTACGACAGCAACGAGGTGCTGGAGGCCAAGCTGCTGTCCGGGCATTCCGGCTACGACCTGGTGGTGCCCAGCGACAGCTTCCTGCCTAACTACCTGAAGGCCGAGGTGTTCCAGCCGCTGGACAAGAGCAAGCTGCCGAACTGGAAGAACCTCAACCCGGCCCTGCTCAAGGTGCTCGCCGGCAAGGACCCCGGCAACCGCTACGTGATGCCCTACATGTGGGGCACCAACGGCATCGCCTACAACCTCGACAAGGTCCGCGCGGTGCTCGGCGACGATGCGCCGCTGGACTCCTGGGACCTGGTGTTCAAGCCGGAGAACCTGGCGAAGCTGCAACAGTGCGGCGTGGCCTTCCTCGACTCGCCCACCGAGGTGATCCCCGAGGTGCTGCACTATCTCGGCCTGTCGCCCAACAGCCACCAACCGGAAGACTACCGCCGAGCCGAGGAGCACCTGGCGAAGCTGCGCCCGTACATCACCTACTTCAGTTCCTCGAAGTTCGTCAGCGACCTGGCCAACGGCAACGTCTGCGTGGCCATCGCCTGGTCCGGCGGAGCGATGCAGGCGGCCAACCGGGCCAGGGAAGCGAAGAACGGCATACGCATCGAGTACCGCATCCCGAAGGAGGGCGCCGCGGCCTGGTTCGACGTGCTGGCGATCCCGCGCGACGCGAAGAACGTCGAGCAGGCGCACGCCTTCCTCGACTATCTGCTGCGCCCGGAGGTGGTGGCGCCGATCTCCGACTACGTGGCCTACGCCAACCCGAACAAGGCGGCGGACGGCTTGATCTCGGCGGAGTTGCGCGACAACCCGAACGTCTACCCGCCGGAAGAAGTGCAGGCCAGGCTGTATTCGGTGGAAATGCTGCCGCCGAAGCTGGAGCGGCTGCGCACGCGGACCTGGAGCAAGATCAAGACCGGCAAGTGAGCGGCCGCGGCCAGATGGCGGGTTCGCAGGACGGATAGCGTCCCCCAGGCCAGGCCAGGCAAGCAGGCCGGAACCGCCGCCCACGGCCCGCTGGAGGTCGCTTCCAGGCTTCGACCGGGCGCGCCGGCTTGTCCATAATGGCGCTGCCCGACGGTCGCCGCTGGCGGCCGCTTCCTTCCATGCCTGCCTGTGAGTCCGCCATGCGTAAGTCCGCCGATGCCTTCGCCTTCCAGACCATGCTGTTGCTCTGCGTGATCTGGGGCATCCAGCAGGTGACCATCAAGTGGGCGGCGACGGACATCGCGCCGGTCATGCAGGCGGCCATCCGTTCCGGCATCGCCGCCGCCCTGGTCGGCCTGCTGATGTGCTGGCGCGGCGGCTGGGAGGGCTTGCGCCAGGGCACCCTGAGCGCCGGCCTGCTGACCGGCACGCTGTTCGCCCTGGAGTTCCTGTTCATCGCCCTCGGCCTGCAATACACCACGGCTTCGCACATGTCGGTGTTCCTCTATACCGCGCCGATCTTCTCTGCCCTCGGGCTGCACTTCCTGCTTCCCAGCGAACGCCTGCGGCCCTTGCAGTGGCTGGGCGTGGCGGTGTGCTTCGGCGGCATAGCGGTGGCCTTCGGCGGAGGCCTGTCGTGGGCGGAAATGGATGGGCGGATGCTGCTCGGCGACGCTTTCGGCCTGCTCGCCGGGATGTCCTGGGGCGCGACCACGGTGGCAGTGCGCGGCACCCGGCTGTCCGAGGCACCGCCAAGCCTGACGCTGTTCTACCAATTGTTCGTGGCATGCGCCGGGTTATTGCTGATCGCTCTTTTCAGCGGCCAGTTCGGCGAGGTCCGCTGGACCCCGGTGAGCACCGCCAGCGTGCTGTTCCAGGGCGTGGTGGTGTCGTTCGCCAGCTACTTCTGCTGGTTCTGGCTACTGCGTCGCTACCTGGCGAACAACCTGGCGATCTTCTCCTTCATGACCCCCCTGTTCGGCGTCACCTTCGGCGTATTGCTGCTGGGCGAGCCGCTCAGCCTGAACTTCGTCGCCGGCGCGGCGCTGGTCCTCGCCGGCATCACCCTGGTCAGCGGCGAGCAGTGGCTGCGACGCCTGCTGCGACGCTGAGCGAGTGCGGCCGGCGCAACAGCAGGCCGGCGAAGACCAGGCCGAGCCCGGCGAGCGCCAGCGCCGGTTGCAGGCCGCCGGCGAAATGCGTGCTGAGCGCCGCCAGCAGCGGGCCGAGCAACTGGCCGAGGGCGAAACCGGTGGTCAGTTGGCCGGCGTTGCGCTGCGGCGTATGCGGCGCCAGTTCGCGGGCGTATTGCATCACCAGTTGCATGCCGGCGAGGAACGGCAGGCCGGTCAGCACTACCCCCAGGGCCAGTCCGCCGATCCCCGGCAGCAGGCAGGCGAGCACGCCGAGGGCCTGTAGCCAGAGCGCGCCGACCAGCCAGCGGCGGGTGCCGTCCGGGCGCTGCCGGCGCAGGCTGATCAGCACTACCCCGGTGGCCGAGGCCAGGCCGAAGCAGGGCCAGAACAGGTCGGCCTGCCATTGCCCGTGGAAACGCGCCGCGGCCATCTGCGAGAGAAAGGTGGCCGGGATGATGTAGCCGAGGCCGACCAGTCCGTAGGCCCAGGTCAGGCGGCCGAGGCCGGCGTTCTCGCTTGCCGTGGCAGGCGCGTCGTGGCCGGCGCTGCGTGCGGCCGGGCGCGGCAGCAGCGGCAGGAGCATGAGGATCAGGACCAGCGCGAGGTCGGCGAAGAGCTTCCAGATGAACACCGAGTCCTGGCCCAGGGCGTTGCCCAATGCCGCCAGCAGGCCGGTGACCATCACCCCGATGCCGGGGCCGGCGAACACCAGCGCGCCCAGCCGGGCCCGACCGCTTTCCGCGGCGAGGCGCTGGCTGAGGGCGGTGACCATGATCAGTACCCAGGCGCTGGCCACGCCAAGACCGAAGCGCAGCAGCGCGTGCGGCCAGAAGCCCTCGGCCCAGACCGAGGCCAGGGTCAGGCCGAAGCAGGCCCATAGCCCGACCAGCAGGCGTAAGCGCGCCTGCCGCGCTTCGCGGGCGAACAGCGCGTCCAGCGCGCCGACCAGGTAGCCGAGGTAGTTGGCGGCGGCCAGCAGGCCGGCGCCGGTCAGGTCGAGCTGGCCTTCGCGGATCAGGTGCGGCAGTTGCGGGGTCAGGGAGAAGCGCCCGACCCCCATGGCGACCACCAGTGCCAGCAGGCAGGCGAGCAGGCCGACCAGCGGCGAACGAAGAAAATCACGGGACATGTGCGGATTCCTGCCGGGGGATGAATGGCAGCAGGTTAGGTCTTGCGGAAATTCTGTAAAAATGAATAATCGTGAATTACTTGTTCTGTTTTGGAGAATTAGTCGTGGAGTTCGGCCAGTTGAGGATTTTCCAGGCGGTCGCCGAGGAAGGCTCCATCGCCCGCGCCGCCGAACGCCTGCACCGGGTGCCGTCGAACCTGTCGACGCGCCTGCGGCAACTGGAGGAACAGCTTGGCGTCGACCTGTTCCTCCGCGAACGCCAGCGCCTGCAACTGTCGCCGGCCGGCAAGGTCCTGCTGGACTACGCCGCGCGGCTGTTCGCCCTGCAGGAGGAGGCGCGCGCGGCGGTGCAGGGGGGCGAACCGGTGGGCGACTTCGCCCTCGGCTCGATGTACAGCACCGCGGCGATCCACCTGCCGCCGCGCCTGGCGGAATACCACCGGCGCTATCCGGCGGTGAACCTGCAATTGCAGACCGCGCCCAGCGGCGAGCTGGTCGAGTCGCTGCTGGGCGGGCGCCTGGATGCCGTGCTGGTGGACGGCCCGCTGGACTTCGACGGTCTGGAGGGCCTGCCGATGTTCGAGGAGCGCATGGTGCTGGTCACCGAGAATGGCCACCCGCCGGTGCGCGGTCCCGAGGACGTGGCCGGCAGCGCGGTGATCGCCTTCCGCCCGCGCTGCTCCTATCGCCTGCTGCTGGAGTCCTGGTTCGCCAGCGCGCGAGTGAGCATGGGCCGGGTGATGGAGATCGAGTCCTACCACAGCATGCTGGCCTGCGTGGTGGCCGGCGGCGGGGTGGCGCTGATGCCGGTGTCGATGCTGCAAAGCCTGCCGGGGCGGGAGTCGGTGGCGGTGCATGCGCTGGCCGAACCGTTCGCCCGGGCGAATACCTGGCTGGTCTGGCGCAAGGGCATGGTCGGCGCCAACCTGAAGGCCTGGATCGGTCTCCTGCAAGGGCGGGAATCGGCGTTGGCTTGATTCAGGTCAGGGTCCGGGGCCGGTTTCCCGCAGTAAAGTTGTTTCCAAGGACGGAGTGGAACGTGCGGAGAGTGGGACGCCGGTCTACTCTTTCCTAGGGCGACCTGACTTGTCAGGTCGCCCGATTCTCCTTCCCTTGGACAAGGGGCCTGTCATGAAACTCTGGCTGCAAAACCTGGCGTGGCAACTCGGTGTCGCCCTTGGCCTGATCGAGCCCCCGCGCATGCAACCCATCCCGGTGGAAAACGACGAGCAACGCCGGCGCCTCGCCGCGCGGCAACGTCGCTGAGCCGGTTCCCCGACGCTCTGGCCTCCGCCTGCGGTGCTGGCCAGAGTCCCGGTTTTGGTCTATCGATCGTGGTTCCTGAACCAGGCGACGATCATTTCCCTCAAACGCTCCCCGGAAAAGCTCGCGAAATGCCCGCCATGCACGGTGCGCACCGGTAGCTCGCGCAGGCGCGCGAGGCTGGAGGCATAGTCGTCGAGGTTGGAATGATAGGCGTCCTCGACCAGCGGACCGTCGTAGACGATGTCGCCGGAAAACAGCGTCTGTGTTGCCGCTTCCCACAGGCTGATGCCGCCCGGCGAGTGCCCGGGCGTGTGCAGCACCTGCAGCACGCGGTCGCCGAGATCGAGCACGTCGCCTTCGTCGATCAGTCGGGTCGCCGGCGCTGCTCGCACCCGGTATTCGGCGTAGCACAGCGGGCACTCCGGATGCGCCTCGAACATCTCGTCGCCGACATAGGCGCGCGCCAGGGTGTTGTCGCCGTCCGGCGCGGCGAGGATCTCCGCCTCGGCCGGATGCGCCAGGCGCTCGGCGAATTCGTGGTGGCCGGCGATATGGTCGAAGTGGGTGTGGCTGGCCACCGCCAGCAGCGGTCGTTCGGTGAGCCAGGGCAGTTGCTCGCGCAGGCTGACCAGACCGGAGCCGCTGTCCACCAGCACGTCGCGCTCGCGGCCCTGGACATGCCACATGTTGCAGCGATAGAAGGGGCGCACGTAGGGCTCGTGGATCAGGCTGATACCGTTGTAGAAGTGCCGGGTTTCGAACCAGCGGTCGCGGCTGACGATTCTCATCGCGGTCTCTGTCGGTGGAAAGGCTATCCCAGAAGGATAGGCGTTCAGGGTATGACCTTGCCCGGGTTGAACAGCCCGCTGGGGTCGAGCAGTTCCTTGATCTGCGCCATCAGCGCGAGCTTCAGCGGATCGGCGTAGCGTCCCAGGGCTTCCTTCTTCTCCAGGCCGATGCCGTGCTCGGCGGAGATCACGCCAGCGCATTCGCCCAACTCGCCGTAGAGGATTTCCTCCACCGCCTGGTGCAGCGGCAGCAGCGGGACGTCGGCGGCGAGCATGACGTGCAGGTTGCCGTCGAGGAAATGGCCGAAGAGGAAGACCTGCATGCCCTTCACCAGGTCGTCCAGGCGCCGCCGGATGCGCTCGACGTAGCCGGCCAGGGCCGGCACCGGCAGCGATACGTCGAAGGACAGGCTGTCGACGCCGGCGTGGATGGCCGCGTCGGAGTCTTCGCGCAGGCGCCAGATGGCCAGGCGCTGGGTTTCGTTGGCGGCGAGCAGGGCGTCTTCCACCAGCCCGTCCTCGAAGCAGTCTTCCAGCAGGGCGGTGAGCGCCTCGCCGGCATCCAGGTGGCGGTCCTCGGCCAGTTCCACCAGCAGGTAGAGAGGGCAGGGCGCCAGGCTCGGCGCGCTGTCGCCCATGGGTGCGGCGGTGCATTGCAGGTAGTCGTGCCAGAGGATCTCGCAGGCGAACAGGCGTTCGGCGTGCTCGCGGCGCAGGCGCGCGGCGATGGTGATCGCCGCGTCGACGTCGGGCAGGCCGAGCAGGGCGGTGGCGCCGGGACGCTGCAACGGCTCCAGGCGCAGTACCGCACGGGTGACGATGCCGAGGGTGCCTTCGGCGCCGATGAACAACTGCTTGAGGTCGTAGCCGGTGGTGTTCTTCAGCAGCCCGCGCAGGTCGCTGTAGACGCTGCCGTCGGCGAGTACCGCTTCCAGGCCGAGCACGCGCTGGCGCATGGTGCCGAAGCGGAAGGCGCGGATGCCGCCGGCGTTGGTCGCGACCAGCCCGCCGACGCTGGCGCTGCCGCGCGCGGCGAGATCGATGCCGGGGTCGAGTCCGGCCTCGGCGGCCAGCGCCTGGGCCTGTTCGAGGGTGACGCCGGCGTCGAGGTCGAGGGTCTGGCTGGCCGCATCCAGCCGGTGTATGCGGTTCAGCCTGCGCAGCGAGAGCAGCACGTCGCCGGCTTGTGCGGCGCCGCCGCCGACCAGGCCGGTGAGTCCGCCCTGGGGTACCAGGGCGCGTCCCGCCTGGTGGCACAGACGCACCACGGCGGCGACCTGGTCGGTGCTTTCCGGCAGGACCAGGAAGCTTCCGGCGAGGTTCTGCGGATGGTAGCCGGGGTCCTGCCCGGCGAGCGCGGCACTGTCGCGCACGCCACGGGCGCCGAGGATCTCGCAGAGGGAGCGGTAGAGTTCGGAATCGTCCATGGCGGGCTCCGGGTCAGGGATGGAAGGGCGCGGCTTGCAGCACCTCGACGATCAGCGGACGGTCCGCCGGGGCGCCGCGCAGCAGTTCGCGCAGGTGCTCGAGATCGCGCGCGCGTTCGGCGGCGCAGCCGAAGCCGCGGGCGATGGCGAGGAAGTCCGGGGTGTAGATATCGACCCCGAGCGGAGTGATCTCGCGCCGCTCCATGTAGCGCTTGATCTCGCCATAGCCGTGGTTGTTCCACAGCAGCACGACGATGCCGACCTTGGCTTCCACCGCGCTGGCCAGTTCCGGCAGGGTGAACTGCAGGCCGCCATCGCCCATCAGGCTGACCACCGGGCGTCCCGGCTCACCGAGCTTGGCGCCGATGGCGGCGGGCAGGCCATAGCCGAGGGTGCCGTAGCCGGTGGAGGCGTTGAACCAGCGGCGCGGCTCGTCGAGATCGACCAGGTGGTTGCCGCTGTAGACGGTCTGGGTCGAGTCGCCGACGAAGCGGGCGTCCGGCCACTCGGCGAGGATCGCGGCGAACAGCTGGCGATAGTGCGACCAGCCGGCGAAGTCTTCGGCCAGGCGCTGGCGCACGGCGGCGGCGCGCCGGGCCCCGGGGCTGTCCGGCGAGGCCTCGCCGCCCGGCAGTTCGGCCAGCAGCACGCGCATGGCCAGCCGGGCGTCGCTGTGGATGGCCAGGCTCGGCGTGTAGTTGCGCATCAGTTGCTGCGGGTCGATGTCGATGCGGATCAACTCGCCATCGAGGGCGAAGCCGCCGTCGAACACCACGTCGTAGTCGGTTTCGCCCAGCTCGGTGCCGATGGCCAGCACCACGTCGGCCTCGGCGGCCAGCTCGCGTACCGGCACGCAGGACTGGTTGCTGCCCAGCAGCAGCGGGTGGTCGGCCGGTAGCAGGCCCTTGGCGTTGATCGTCAGGGCGGTCGGCGCGTCCAGCGCGGCGGCCAGGGCACGCGCTTCGGCGGCGGCCTCGACGCAGCCGCCGCCGAGCAGCAGCAGTGGCTTTTTCGCGTTGCGCAGGCGCGCCGCGGCCTCGCGCAAGGGCGCGAGGGCCGGCGCCGGGCGGCTGGCGAGGGTGCGTGGGCGCAGGGCCAGGTGTTCGGCGGGCGCGGTGATGACGTCGAGCGGCAGCTCGATGTGCACCGGCCGCGGCCGCTCGCTGTCGAACACGGCGAAGGCGCGGGCGAGCACCGCCGGCAGCTCCTCGGCGCTCATCAGGGTATGGCTGAAGGCGCAGACGTTGCCTACCAGGTTGCGCTGGTTCGGCAGCTCGTGCAGGTAGCCGTTGCCGTGGGCCAGGCGCGCGCGTTCGTTGACGCTGGAGATCACCAGCATCGGAATCGAGTCGGCGTAGGCCTGGGCCATGGCGGTGAGGATGTTGGTCATCCCCGGGCCGGTGATGATGAAGCACACGCCGGGCTTGCCGGTGACCCGTGCGTAGCCGTCCGCCATGAAGCCGGCGCCCTGCTCGTGGCGCGGGGTGACATGGCGGATACGGCTGCCGGGCAGGCCGCGATAGAGCTCTACGGTATGCACGCCGGGGATGCCGAAGACGGTCTCGACGCCCCAGGCTTCGAGTTGCTTGACGAGGAATTCGCCGCAGGTGGTCATGGCCGTTCCTTTTTCATGTTCTCGGGAATGGAAAAGGCGAGGGAAAGTCCCTCGCCTGTCGGGGTTGTGCCTGGTTCAGGCGGCGCTGGCGACACCCGTCGGGCGCCGCGAGAACAGGCTGACCAGGACGAAGCTGAGCAGGCCGACCGCCAGGCTGTAGTAGATCGGCGTATTGGCGTCGAGGCCGTCCTTGATCATGAACACCAGCACGGTAAGGAAGCCCAGGGTCATGCTGGTGATGGCGCCGGCGGTGGTGGCGCGCTTCCAGTAGATCGCGCCGATCAGCGGGATCAGCATGCCGCCTACCAGCAGGTTGTAGGCCACGGTCAGGGCGCTGATCACGTCGCTGACCACCAGGGCGATGCCGAGCACTACCAGGCCCAGCAGCAGGGTCGCGATGCGGTTCTCGTGCACGTCGCCGTTGTCGGACTGGCCGCGGCCGCGGCGCAGGCGCGGCAGCAGGTCCTGGGTGACGGTGGTGGACGCCGCCAGCAGGCCGGCGCTGGCGGTGGACATCAGCGCCGCCAGGGCGGCGGCGATGACCAGGCCGCGGATGCCGTTCGGCAGGCTGTGCTCGACCACACTGGCGAAGGCGTTGTTGACGTTCTCCAGGTCCGGCAGCAGGACCTTGGCGGCCATCCCGATCAGCGCCCCGGCCATGCCGTAGAGCACGCAGTAGATACCGGCGGCGGAGCCGGCGACCTTGGCCACGGTCTCGCTGCGGGCGGTGAACACCCGCTGCCAGATGTCCTGGCCGATGAAGATGCCGAAGAAGTAGATCAGGAAGTAGGTGACGATGGTGTCCCAGCCGATCGCGGTGAAGTCGAAGTAGCTGGCCGGCAGCTTGGCTACCAGGGCGTCCCAGCCGCCGGCGTCGTTGATCGACAGCGGCATCAGCAGGAACACCAGGCCGACGGTCATGATCAGGAACTGCACGATGTCGGTCAGGGTCAGCGACCACATGCCGCCGATGGTGGAGTAGAGCACCACGACGCCGCCGCCGATCAGGATCGAGACCCAGAACGGCAGGCCGAACAGGACCTGCATGACGGTGCCGATGGCGATGGTCGAGGTGGCGCCGATCATCAGTGCGTAGACCAGCATGATCAGGGCGCTGGCGTGGCGCGCGGCGGGGTTGTAGCGACGCTCCAGGACCTGGGTGACGGTGTAGATCTTCAGCTTCAGCAGCGGCTTGGCCAGGAACAGGCTGAGGCCGACGATGCCGAGGCCGATCGCGCCGCACAGCCAGAAGCCGGAGATGCCATGGACGTAGCCCAGGCGCACGGTGCCGATGGTGGAGGCGCCGCCGAGGACGGTGGCGGCCATGGTTCCCAGGTAGAAGCCGGGGCCGAGGTTGCGGCCGGCCACCAGGTAGTCGTCGCGGGTCTTGGCGCGGCGCATGCCGTACCAGCCCAGCGCGATCATGCCCGCGGCGTAGATCAGAACGACGAATATGTCGAGGGCCATATCAGGTCTCCCAAGTTTCTCATTGTCATTGTTGTATCCGGCGAGGCGCCGGAAGCGCGGGACGCTGGCGTCCCGCCGTGTGTGTCCCCCACCTCAGGCGGTGGCTATCGCCGGTGCCCTCCACGTGCCGTGCGCGCGCACCCAGCGCGGTCCTCGCGGGCCATAGACGCAAGGCGGTTCCGGGAACAGGCGCAGCAGTGCCAGGTAGAGCAGGGCGGCCAGGCCGAGGGCGACCGGCAGGCTGAGGTCGATGCCGCCGGCCAGTTCGCCGAGCGGACCGACGAATTGCCCCGGCAGGTTGACGAAGGCCAGGCCGGCTGCCGCGCTGGGAATCCAGGCACCCATTCCGCGCCAGTTCCAGCCGTGCTCGAACCAGTAGGCGCCGCCGCGCTGGCCGCGGGTGAACACCTGCAGGTCGTCCGGGCGGTAGAAGCCGCGACGGGTCAGCAGGCCGATCAGCATGATCACCATCCACGGGGTGGTGCAGGTGACGATCAGCACGGCGAAGGTAGAGACGCTCTGCACCAGGTTGAAGGCGAAGCGGCCGACGAAGATGAAGCCGATCGAGGCGACCCCGATCAGCACCGTGGCCTGCACCCGCGAGAGCAGGCGCGGGAACACGCTGGACATGTCCAGCCCGGTGCCGTACAGCGAAGTGGTGCCGGTGGACATGCCGCCGATCACCGCGATCAGGCATACCGGCAGGAAGAACCAGCCGGGAGCGATGGCCAGCAGGCCGCCGACGTAGTTGTTGGCAGCGATGTAGTCCGGCGCGCGGACGGCGACGATGGTCGCGGTGGCGAGGCCGAACAGGAAGGGAACCAGGGTCGCCAGCTGCGCGCCGATCACCGCCAGCATGATCCGTGCCTGCGAGGTCTGGCGCGGGATGTAGCGGGCCCAGTCGCCCAGGAAGGCGCCGAAGGAGATCGGGTTGCTCATGGCCAGCAGGGTGGCGCCGATGAAGGCGGCCCAGAAGCCCGGCTGGCCGAGTTGCACGCTGCCGGCGTAGGCGGCGTCGAAGGGGCCGGCGAAGGCGAACAGGCCGAGCAGGAACAGCAGGCTGGCGGCCCACACGGCGATCCTGTTGACCAGCAGCATGAAGCGGAAGCCGTAGATGCATACGGTCAGCACCAGCACGGCGAACAGGCCGTAGGCCAGGCCCAGGTTCAGTTCGCTCTCTTCCAGGCCGACCAGGCGCCGGGCGCCGCCGACCAGGGCATCGCCGGAACTCCACACCGAGAGCGAGAAGAAGGCGATGGCGGTCAGCAGCGAGAGGAAGGAGCCGACGATGCGCCCGTGCACGCCGAAGTGCGCGCCGGAGGAGACCGCGTTGTTGGTGCCGTTGAGCGGGCCGAACAGGCCCATCGGGGCGAGGATCAGCGCGCCCAGCGTGACGCCCAGCAGGATCGCCCACAGCCCGGCCTGGAAGGACAGCCCGAAGAGCACCGGAAAGCTGCCGAGCACGGCGGTGGCGAAGGTATTGGCGCCGCCGAAGATCATGCGGAACAGATCGACCGGCGTGGCGTTGCGTTCGTGGTCGGGAATCTGTTCGACCCCGAAGGTTTCGATGCGTGTGATTGCGTGTTGGTTATTGTTGTTATCCATGACGTTCTCCCGGGAGAGCTAGCTAGTCGATGGCAGGTACTCCGGCATCGCCGACAAGTGCTCATGGCAGGCCAGCCAACGGCCTTCTTGTTGTTCTAGGCGGAACAGGATGGTTTCCCGTTCCCGGTTCAGGCTTTCCGTTCCCTGGAGGCGCAGCCGGGTGGCGACATCGTGGCTGAAGATCGCCAGGTCGCCTTGCAGGCTGACGCAGGTATTGCTGGATTCGCACGCCAGCACTTCGAAGCCGTCCTCGCGTCGCCAGCGCTCCCACAACTTGCGGTAGGCCGCGCGCGCGCGCAGCGGCTGAGGCCAGTTGTGGAAGATGAAGCTGGCGTCCTCGCTGAAGGCGGCGAAATAGGCCTCGGCATCGTTGCGGGCGAAGGCCGCCACCAGTCGGCGGGCGGCCTCCAGCACCTGTTCGACGCGGTCGTCGGTCATGGTCGCGCTACGGCTCAGCGACGCACCACGCCCGGGAGGACGCAGAGCATTTCATAGAGCAGGTTGGCGCCCAGCAACGAAGTGTTGCCGGTGGTGTCGTAGGGCGGCGAGACTTCGACCAGGTCGCAGCCGATCAGGTCCAGGCCCTGGCAGCCGCGGATGATTTCCATCGCCTGGATGGTGGTCAGGCCGCCGATTTCCGGGGTGCCGGTGCCGGGCGCCCAGGCCGGGTCGATGCCGTCGATGTCGAAGCTCAGGTAGACGGGGCCGCCGCCGACCTTCTCGCGGACCTCGGCCATCAGCGGCTCCAGCGACTTGTGCCAGCACTCCTCGGCCTGCACCACGCGGAAGCCCTGCTTGCGGCTCCAGTTGAAGTCCTCGGCGGTGTAGCCCTGGGCGCGCAGGCCGATCTGCACCACGCGGTCGCAATCCAGCAGGTCTTCTTCCACCGCGCGGCGGAAGGTGGTGCCGTGGGCGATCTTCTCGCCGAACATGTGGTCGTTGACGTCGGCGTGGGCGTCGACGTGGACCAGGCCGACCTTGCCGTGCTTCTTCTTGATCGCGCGGAGGATCGGCAGGGTGATGGTGTGGTCGCCGCCGAGGGTCAGCGGGAGGATGCCGTGACCGAGGATGCGGTCGTATTCCTGCTCGATGATGCGCACGGCTTCCAGCAGGTTGAAGGTGTTGATCGCGACGTCGCCGATGTCCGCCACGTTCAGCGAGTCGAAGGGGGCGGCGCCGGTGGCCATGTTGTAGGGACGGATCATCACCGATTCGGCGCGGATCTCGCGGGGGCCGAAGCGGGTACCGGAGCGCAGGGAGGTGCCGATGTCGAGGGGCACGCCGACGAAGGCGGCATCGAGGGCGTCGAGTTCGGCGGGGGACTGGACATGGGGCAGGCGCATCATGGTGGCGATGCCGCCGAAGCGGGGCATTTCATTGCCGCCCAGGGGCTGGTGGAGATTCTTGTCCACGGGGTGGCCTCACGGTCGTTGTGGTTGTTTTAGGGGTCGGATGGATTCTCTTCACAGCCGGTAGCGAGTCAAATCGCTGGCTACAAATAATCAGTTCAGAGATTTCTAAACTAACGGCGAAGCGGCTAGACTTCGCCGCCGAGCCTGGACGGCGGCCTTTGCCTCGGCCCGCAGTCCGAAATCCTCGCCCGCAAACCGGAGTCGCCGTGTCCAACGCCTTGCCCGACCTGCGCCTGTTGCGCATCTTCGCCGCGGTGGTGCGCCACCAGGGCTTCGCCGCCGCCCAGCAGGAGTTGAACCTGTCGACCTCGGCGATCAGCACCTACATGAGCCAGCTGGAGAACCAGCTCGGCATCGTGCTCTGCCACCGTGGCCGCGGTGGCTTCAGCCTGACCAGCAAGGGCGAGCTGTTCCACCAGGAAACCTTGCGCATCCTCGGCGAACTGGAAGGCTTCGAACGCTACGCGCTGGCGTTGAAGGGCGAGCTGCGCGGCACCCTGAACCTCGGCGTGCTCGATTCCACGGTGAGCGACCCGGCGCTGCCGCTGGCCGAGGTGATCGGCGCCTTCAGCCGCGAACACCCGGCGGTTCACCTGCACCTGCTGGTGCAGAGCCCCTACGAACTGCAACTGAGCGTGCTGGAGAACCGCCAGGACCTGGCTATCGGCGCCTTTTCCAGTCGCATGAACGGACTGGTCTACCAGCCGCTGTACCGCGAACAGCACTGGCTGTACTGCAGCGACCGGCATCCGCTGTTCGACGGGCGGAGAATTCCCGCCGATCTGATCACCCAGCAACGCATGGTCGGCCGCGGCTACTGGAGCCAGGCCGAGCTGGCTCGGCACGGATTCAAGCACAGCGCGGGAACGGTGGAGAGCATGGAGGCGCAACTGATCCTGATCCTTTCCGGCGGCTACATCGGTTACCTGCCGGAGCACTACGCTCACCCGTGGGTCGAGCAGGGGCGCCTGCACGCCCTGCTGCCGGCGACCTTCGGCTACCAGGCGCCATTCTCCCTGATCCTCCGTCGCGGCCGCTCGCGCGAGCCGCTGATCCAGGCCTTCCGCGACCAGTTGCGGACGCAGATGAGCCTGGCCTGAGCCCTAGAGATCGGCGTTGAGGGTGCGCGAGAACTGCTGCACCGCTTCTACCACCTTGTGCGTGCTCTCGCGGATGCCGAGGATCGCCGCGCCGGCCTCGTTGGCCAGCTCCACGCCGCGCCGCGCCTGTTCCTGGCTGTGCTGCATGTCGTCGATGACGCTGCGGGTGCCGGTCTGGATGCGACCGATCATGTCGGCGATCTCCTTGGTCGACTTGCTGGTGCGTTCCGCCAGTTGCCGCACCTCGTCGGCCACCACGGCGAAGCCGCGACCCTGGTCGCCGGCGCGGGCGGCCTCGATGGCGGCATTGAGGGCGAGCAGGTTGGTCTGCTCGGCGATCTCGCGGATGGTGTTGACGATCGAGGTGATCTGTTGCGAGTGCTGTGACAGTTCGCCGATGTTCAGCGAGGAAGCATCCAGGGTATTCGCGATCTTGAGCATTTCCTCCACCGCGCTCTGGATTATCAGCGCGCCGTGTTCGGCGACCGTGCGGGTCTCGGTGGACAGGGTATGGGCCTGGTGGGCGTTGTCCGCCTCGGCCTGGTAGCGGCGCATGCGGTCGCTGACATCGCTGGCGAACTTGACCACCTTGTAGAGCTTGCCGTCGGCGTCGTAGACCGGGTTGTAGCTGGCTTCCAGCCAGACCGGCTGGCCGTTGCGGTGGACCCGGCGGAACTGCCCGGTAACGTACTCGCCGCGGTTCAGGCGGCGCCAGAGGTCGGCGTACTGCGGGCCGTCGCGGTAGCCCGGTTCGCAGAACTGACGGTGGTTGGCGCTGGCCAGCTCGGCTCGGCCATAGCCCATGGTGGCGAGGAAGTTGTCGTTGGCCGCGAGGACATTGCCGTCGAGGTCGAACTCGATCATCGCCATCGAGCGGGACAGGGCATCCAGCTTGCTCTGCATCTCGTGTTCCTGGTGGACGATGGCATCGATGTCGCTGGCGTACTTGACCACCTTGAGCAGTCGACCCTGCCCGTCGCGTACGGGGTTGTAGGTGGCTTCCAGCCAGAGTGGCCGGCCCTCGCGGGTAATGCGCTTGCAGCGGCCGGAAAAGTGTTCGCCGCGCCGCAGGCGTTCCCAGAAGCGCCGGTAGTCTTCCGATTGCGCGTAGGCGCCGTCGCAAAGCTGGCGATGCGGTTTGCCGAGGATCTCGTCGCGGCGGTAGCCCAGCAGGGTCAGGAAATTCTCATTGGCATCGGTGATATTGCCGTCCGGATCGAACTCCACGCGCGCCATGGAGCGGTCCAGGGCCGCCATGTGCAGGCGCTCGGCGGCGAGTTGCTGTTGCAAGTCGGCGTTCATCTGTCGGTACTTGCGAGTGAACATGAGAAAAATCCTTGGATAGAGAGAGGGGCTCATCCCTGTCTTCGGCGCCGATGGGCGGGAGTTGAGAGGGTGGGACGATTGTATTTTTTCATCGAACGACAAAAATTCGTCGTTATTCTTAATGGGTGAAACAAATTACCGCCATTCGTCGGAAATATGACGTTTTTGCGAGTGAGAGGAAGCCCCTCCGCCTGTGGCACACTGGGCCCCTTCCAGGAGTCGTCCCATGCCACGTATCCGCTGCGAGCGTTGCGCTCGCCCCGCCAGCCATTGCCTCTGCGCGCTGATTCCCTCCTTGCCGTCGCGTACGCGGGTGCTGGTCCTGCAGCACCCCAGCGAGGTCGGGCACGCGTTGAATACCGCAGGATTGGCCGTCCTCGGCTTGTGCAATGCGGAGCTGCGGGTTGGCGAGCGTTTCGCCGAGGAGACCTGGCGGGTACCGGGCTACCGGGCCTGCCTGCTGTTTCCCGGCGAGCAGGCGCGTGCGCTGGCAGAGATGGCCGCCGAGGCCGCCGGCGAGCCCCTCCTGCTGGTGGTGCCGGACGGCACCTGGCGCAAGGCGCGCAAGCTCCTGCACCTGAACCCGGCCCTGGCGGCCCTGCCGCGGGTGAGCCTGGCCGAAGGCATGGCGTCGCGTTATCGCCTGCGCAAGGCGCCGGGAGAGGGCGCGCTGTCGACCATCGAAGCAATCGCTGCGGCGCTCGACGAACTGGAGGCGCCGCGTACCCACGAAGCCTTGCTGAAACCCTTCGATGCCCTGATCGAGGGGCAGATCGCGGCGATGGGCGAGGACACCTATCGGCGCAACCATCTCAGCCAGGAGCGCCGCCGCCGATAGCGGTCGAGCAGTTCCGGGATTGCCGTTTCGCGCCAGAACTCCGGGCTGACCATGCCGCTGGACATGCCGCCGTGGGCGTGGCGCGCGAGGTAGATCAAGGCATCGTATTCCAGCGGATGGCCGCTGAGGCGCTCGAAGGTCTCGCCGAGCAGGTGTTCCAGGGCCGCTGCGGAAGCCGGCCAGGACGCGTCCGCCAGTTGCCCGGCCATTTCCTGCCAGAGGTAGGGGTCGCCACGGCCGCCCCAGCGCGAGGGTTCCTGTTCGAAGAGTTCGGAGATGCGCGGTCTGGCCATGTCGGTCGGTCGTGTCTGTCGGAAACGAAAAGTATGCCCGATTGGCAGGGCCGCATGGGCGGAGTAGACTGCCGCGGTCTTTCCTTCCGTACGAGGTGTTCGTCCGATGCGCAATTGATGCTGCCGTGTCTGCACGGCCGGTTTTCCGTCCCTGGCCCGAGGGCCCGGGGGAATGCATGGCATCAAGGGGGTATCCATGACGAATACGTCGACCCTGACGCTCGATGGCGTCTCTTTCCAGCTGCCGGACGGCAGCCTTCTGTTTTCCGATCTCGACGAAACCTTCGACACCCGGCACACCGGGCTGGTGGGACGCAACGGCGTCGGCAAGTCGCTGCTCGCGCGCCTGCTCGCCGGACACTTGCAGCCGTCCAGCGGCAGCGTCCGGCGCCAGGGGCGCGTGCGCTACCTGGCGCAGCAGCTCGAACCGGCCGACTACCCGACCGTCGCCGATCTGGCCGGCGTCCGCCCATGGCTGGAGGCGCTGGCGCGGATCGAGGCGGGTAGCCTCGACGCCGCCGACTACGAATGCCTGGGCGAGCGCTGGGACATCCGCCAACGCCTGGCCGACGCCCTGGCCGCCGAGGGGCTCGGCCATCTCCGCGCGGACACCCCGAGCGAACGCCTGAGCGGCGGCGAATGCATGCGCGTGGCGCTGCTCGGCGCATTCCTCGACGACGCCGACTTTCTCATCCTCGACGAACCGAGCAACCCTCTCGACGGGCCGGCACGCGCTTTGCTGCGGGCGCGCCTGGCGGCATGGGACGGCGGCCTGCTGCTGGTCAGCCATTACCGCGAACTGCTGGAGGGCATGCAGCGGATCGTCGAGCTGTCGACCCTCGGCCTGCGCAGCTATGGCGGCGGCTATTCTTTCTACGCGCAGAGCCGGGAGGAGGCGCGCGAGGCCGCCGAACGTCGCCTGGACCAGCGTCGTCTGGAGCGCAAGCGGCAGACCCTGGCCATGCGCGAACAGCAGCAGCGCCAGGAGCGGCGCCAGGCCAGCGGCCGGCGCGAAGGCAAGACGGCGAACCAGGCGAAGATCCTGCTCGGTGGGTTCAGGGAACGTAGCGAGGTCAGCGCCGGCAAGCTGCGCAACGCCCACCAGGCGGAGCGCGAGCGTCTCGACCGCGAGGTGCGCGAGGCTGCCCGGGAGGTCGAGGAGGCGTCGCCGCTGCTGCTCGATTCGCCCGATGCCGAACTGGCGGCACAGCGCCGGATCGTCGAGTTGAAGGGCGCGGTCCTGCCGCATCTGCGCGGGCCGTTGCGCGAAATCGACCTGCTCCTGAGCGGTCCGCGACGGCTGGCACTGGTCGGCCCGAACGGCAGCGGCAAGTCGACCCTGCTGCGGCTTCTGGCCGGGCAACGGGCGCCGCTGGCGGGAACCTGCGCGGTGACGGTGGGCGCCGCCTATCTCGACCAGCGGCTGAGCGTGCTGGACCACGGGCGAGGCGTGCTGGAGCAGTTGCTGGAGGTCAATCGCAGTCGCGGCGAAAGCTGGCTGCGCACGCGCCTGGCGCAACTCGGCTTGCCGGCTGAACGGCTCGCCCAGCCGTGCGCGACGCTGAGCGGCGGCGAACGCCTGAAGGCGGCCCTGGCCCTGGTGCTCTACGCCGACCGGCCGGCGCAGCTGCTACTGCTCGACGAACCGGACAACCACCTCGACCTGGCTGCGCGGCAGGCCCTGGAAAGCATGCTCGGGCAGTACCGTGGGGCCTTGCTGGTGGTGTCCCACGACCCGGTGTTTCTCCGGCGACTGGCGCTGGATGGCGAACTGCGGGCTACTGCCGCGGGTTGGCGCCTGGAGGACCGATGAGCTGGCCATCCGCCGCGACCTGCAGGAGGCTGACTCCGCCGTGGCTGAAACCGATGGCGAGGAGTTTGTCGCTGACTGCCAGGCACAGCGGTATGGCGTCTGCCGTGCGGTAGCGCCAGCGACATTCGCCGCTGGCGAGGTCGCGTACCTCGACCTGACCATCGACCAGCGCCAGTGCGATCCATTGTCCGCCGGGCAACGGCGCGAAGGCGCTGACCTGGGCGGACAGGGTCGCGCCCCAGAGCGTGCCGCGGCTCTCCAGGTCGTAGCAGGTCAGGCGCTGGGTACCGTAGGCGTGATGCGGCGAGTTGTAGACCTTGGCGTTGAGCAGCAGGCGATTGCCCAGCAGGCAGCCGTGCAGGTTGTTGAAGTGCTCCGGGTGGCGCTCCAGGCGTAGCACTTCGCGGGTCTTGAAGGTCTGCGGGTCGAGGCGGAACAGGCCCTTGTCCTGGTGCTGCTCCGGCGGATTGCCGGCCAGGTAGAAGAAGGCTTCGTCACGGTCGATGCGCAGATGGTGGTTGAACAGGTCGTAGTGTCCGAGACGGCGCCTGTGGATGATCCGGCCGGCCGGGTCGAGCACGAGGTCTTCCAGGTCTTTGCCCTCGAGGGCGATCTGGCGGGCGAGAAAACCGCCTTGGGCGGATTGCGCCAGCAGATGGCGGCAGTCGCTCAGGAGCAGCGGTTGTCCCGGTGTCAGCGGCACCTTGAACAGTCGCTGGGCGGCATACCCGAGTTGCAGATTGACCAGCAGGCTGTCGTCCGTGGCGTTATGGAAGACCTGCAGGCACTGGCCCCGTTCGGCCAGTTCGAAGCTGCGCAGGCTGTCGTCGGCCAGATTCCAGAGCTCGAGCCGGGGGTTGGCGCGGGCGATGGCCAGGCGTTGGCCGTCGAGAAAGCACAGGTCCCACACCGGTGGACGATGCAGGAACCGCCGATCTTTGCCCAGGGCTAGGTTTTCCAGGATCGGCAGCGCTGCTTCGCGTTGTGTCGAGGCAGGGTAGAGGGCCCAGTCGAAGGGCAGGCGGGTGCCGGGCAGGTCGTCCAGCACCAGTGGGGCGTCGACCGGAAAGGCTAGCGAATGGCGCTGGCGGAACAACGGTCGGTCCTCCAGGTCGTCGCTGGGGGCGACGGTGAAGGTCAGGCGCCGGCCGTCGTCCTCGAAGTCGCAGGCGAGCACTTCGCGGTTGTCGGCGAGCAGCGATTGGGTCTTGCCGCTCGCGTAGTCCCAGGCCAGCAGACCGCCTTCGAAGAAGGCGCCGCCGTCGTAGCGTCCGCCGCCGATCACCAGTACGGGCCGGCTCGGGTGCCAGGCGATGGCGTTGAGCGGAAAGCCCAGGTCCGGCAGGACGGCGATGCATTCGAGGTCGCCGCTGCGGTACAGGCGCAGGCTCTGTTCGTAGACGTCGAGCTGTCGGCCCGGGTGTTGCCCATGAAAGGCGCTGGCCACCGCAAGGAGCGCGCCGCCGGGAGCCTGGAACACGGCGTAGGGCTCGCCGATGTCGGCGAAGGCGCAAGCGGGCAGCCTGCGGCCGGAAGGAAGCGGGGAGTTGGGCATGGGCGATACCGGGAAAAAGAGTCGGGCGCAGTGTCGTTCATTCGTCGTTTCGGGAAAAGCATGGGAAGAGCGGCTGTTCCGACCGGTCGTTTTCTTCTAGGATGGCGCTCCCTTCCTCCCTCGTCGCCGCCGCTGTGCACCGTCCATGCGTTGATTCGCGCCACGGGCATCCAGGCGACGAACCTCAGCGTGGCGCCCGGCCTGGCGGTCGCGGCTGCCTTTCGTTCTACCTAGAATCTTTCGGATAAAGGAATCCAGCATGCACATTCGCAAGCGCGTCGACGCCGACAACACGGCATTGGTCGACCTGTGGGAACGTTCCGTCCGCGCGACCCACGATTTTCTCAGTGAAGCGGACATCGTCGAGCTTTACCCACAGGTCCGCGACCTGTACCTGCCGGCCGTCGAGGTCTGGGTGCTGGTCGACGACGACGGCGTGGCCCAGGGCTTCATCGGCCTGAACCAGGCGCATGTCGAGATGCTCTTCGTCGAACCCGGGCTGCGCGGCCGGGGTATCGGCCGACGCCTGCTCGATCATGCGCGGGCGACCTGGCCGCGCCTGAGCGTCGATGTCAACGAGCAGAACCCGCAGGCCTGCGGCTTCTATCGACACTATGGGTTCCGCCAGACCGGCCGCTCCGCGACCGACTCGGCGGGGCGGCCGTTCCCGCTGCTGCACATGAGCCTGTAGGAGGACGCGGCACCTCGCCCTGTGGAGCGAGGTGCCGCGCAACATCCGGAAAAGTTTTCCCCGGCCAGATGCTTTCAACTGCAAGCATCCGTTTGAGACAGGTCAAACGTTGCGGCGCAGGCCTGCCCGATAGTTCTGTTCATCAGAACGAGGCGCAGGAATCCCATGAACGGCATCCCACCCCTGTCTTCCCGCGACGCCCATGCCAGCCCGCCGCAACGGGTGCTGGAACGATTGCACAGCTCCGCCGCCGGTCTGGACGCGGACGAAGCCGCCCGCCGCCTGGCGGCGCACGGCTACAACCGATTGCCCGCGCCGAAACGCCAGGGGCCGCTGCTGCGCTTGCTGCGGCAGTTCCACAACGTCCTGCTGTACATGATGCTGTTCGCCTCGCTGGTCACCGCGCTGCTCGGCTTCTGGGTGGACAGTGCGGTAATCCTCCTGGCGGTGGTGGTCAACGCGCTGATCGGTTTCGTCCAGGAGGGCAAGGCGGCCAACGCGCTGGACGCCATCCGCGACATGCTTTCGCTGCATGCCCTGGTCCTGCGCGACGGCCAGCGCCAGGCGCTGGACGCCGAACGCCTGGTACCGGGCGACGTGGTGCTGCTGGCCTCCGGCGACCGGGTGCCGGCCGACCTGCGGCTGTTCGAAACGAAGAACTTCCATGTCGACGAGTCGGCCCTGACCGGTGAGTCGGTGCCGGTGGAGAAGGGCTGCGTCGCGGTGGCCATCGACGCGCTGCTCGGCGACCGCCGTTGCATGGCCTATTCCGGCACCCTGGTGACCAGCGGCCAGGCGCGCGGAGTGGTGGTCGCCACCGCCGGGGATACCGAACTGGGCCGGATCGGTACGCTGTTGCGCGAAGTCCGCACCCTGGCCACTCCGCTGCTGCGACAGATCGCCAGCTTCAGTCGCTGGCTGGCCCTGGCGATCCTGCTGCTGGCCGGCGCCACTTTCGTCCTCGGCACCCTCTGGCAGGGCCAGCCGATGGTGGACATGTTCATGCTGGTGGTGGCGCTGACCGCCTCGGCGATTCCCGAGGGACTGCCGGCGATCATGACGGTGATCCTCGCCCTCGGCGTACAGCGCATGGCCCGGCGCAACGCCATCGTCAGCCGCCTGCCGGCGGTGGAGACGCTGGGTTCGGTGACGGTGATCTGCTCGGACAAGACCGGCACCCTGACCCGCAACGAGATGACCGTGCAGCGTATCGTCACCGCCGACCAGGTAATCGAGGTCAGCGGCGCCGGTTACGCCCCCCTGGGTGGTTTCAGCCACAACGGCGAAGGCCTCGATCCCGCCGGACGCGACGATCTGCAGGAGATCGGTCGCGCGGCGCTGTTGTGCAACGAGGCGCGCCTGCACCAGGAGGGCGAGGCATGGCAACTGGAGGGCGACCCCACCGAAGGCGCGCTGCTCAGCCTCGGCCTCAAGCTGGGCCTCGATCCGCAGGCGCTGGCGGCGGAACGGCCACGCAGCGATGCGATTCCGTTCGAGTCCGAGCATCGCTTCATGGCCACCCTGCACCACGACCACGCAGGCCAGGCGATGGTCTACCTGAAGGGCGCGCCGGAGCGCATCCTCGACATGTGCGAGGCTGAACGGGTGGGCGACTCGGTGCGGCCGCTGGACCCGGACTACTGGCGGCGCCTGGCCACCGACACCGCCGCTCGCGGCCTGCGCCTGCTGGCCATCGCCCGACGGGCGATGCCGGCGGAGCAGCGCACGCTGGATTTCGCCGACGTGGAACATGGCTTCACCCTGCTGGCCCTGGTGGGCATCATCGACCCTCCGCGCGAGGAAGCCGTGGCCGCGGTCGCCGAATGCCAGGCGGCGGGTATCGCGGTGAAGATGATCACCGGCGACCACGTCGACACCGCGCGGGCGATCGGCGCCATGCTCGGGATCGGCATCGACCGGCCGGCGCTGACCGGCGCGGAGATCGAGTTGCTCGACGACCAGCGCCTGCGCGAAGTGCTGCCGGGCGTCGATGTGTTCGCCCGCGCCAGCCCTGAGCACAAGCTGCGCCTGGTGCAGGCCCTGCAGGCCAGCGGCGAGGTGGTGGCGATGACCGGCGACGGGGTCAACGATGCGCCGGCGCTGAAGCGCGCCGACGTCGGCGTAGCGATGGGCAACAAGGGCACCGAGGCGGCCAAGGAGGCGGCCGAGGTGGTCCTCGCCGACGACAATTTCGCCACCATCGCCAATGCCGTGCGCGAGGGAAGGGCGGTCTACGACAACCTGAAGAAATTCATCCTCTTCATGCTGCCGACCAACGGTGGCGAGGCGCTGATCGTGATCGCCGCGATCCTGTTCCAGTTGACCCTGCCGATGACGCCGGCGCAGATCCTCTGGATCAACATGGTCACCTCCAGCACCCTGGGCCTGGCGCTGGCCTTCGATCCGGCCGAGCGCGGCCTGATGCAGCGTCCGCCGCGTCCGCCGGCGGAGCCCCTGTTGTCGCTGTTCTTCGTCTGGCGGGTGCTGCTGGTCTCGCTGCTGATGATGGCGGGCGCCCTGGGCCTGTTCCTCTGGGAGCTGGAGCATGGCACCGGGCTGGAGAGCGCGCGGACCATGGCGGTGAACAGCGTGGTGGTGTGCGAGATGTTCTACCTGCTCAACAGCCGGCATATCTACGATTCGGTGCTCAGCCGCGAGGGCCTGTTCGGCAACCGCCAGGTCTTGCTGGCGATCGCCGCCTGCGTGGTGCTGCAACTGCTCTATACCTACGCGCCGCCGTTGCAGGCGCTGTTCGGCTCGGTCGGCCTGGCCCCGGGCGAGTGGGCGCGGGTGCTGCTGGCCGGGCTCGGCCTGTTCTGCGTCGCCGAACTGGAAAAGTGGCTATGTCGCCGGGTCCGTGCCCGGCAGGCCTGACGCCGCGAGGTCGCCCCCTTGGCCGCGGCGCTGTGCCTTTGCGCGTGCGCCGCGCACAGACGTCTGCGCCTCGGATCGCCCGGCCGAGAGCGGTCGCACGCGTGGCGATGGGCCGACAGTGAACCCGGGGACCAGGTGTGACTGGGTATTCAGTTCGCATAAAATGTGATCTATATCACATTTAAACGTTTGCTTACCCTCTAGGACGGGTATCGTACTAGGTGCATCAAACGCTGCGGTCTATTGTTAAGTGGGACTGAAATGTGCCTTTCCGGCACAACGCCAACTCTATAGAGTGGGCTGACTGGACATCTTCAGGGGTCGTCGGGCACGGGCGCATGCGCCTCGGCAGGAAGCCGGGATTCTCGGACTGCCGTACAACGTGCCGGATATCGGGTGCCGAATCCATATTTGGCTGATTGGTTAATAGTTTAAGAAGAACGTAGCGCTATGGCCTTGGTTGACGGTTTTCTTGAGCTGGAACGCTCAAGTGGAAAATTGGAGTGGAGCGCCATCCTGCAGAAGATGGCGAGCGACCTTGGATTCTCGAAGATCCTGTTCGGCCTGTTGCCTAAGGACAGCCAGGACTACGAGAACGCCTTCATCGTCGGCAACTACCCGGCCGCCTGGCGCGAGCATTACGACCGGGCTGGCTACGCGCGGGTCGACCCGACGGTCAGTCACTGTACCCAGAGCGTACTGCCGATTTTCTGGGAACCGTCCATCTACCAGACGCGAAAGCAGCACGAGTTCTTCGAGGAAGCCTCGGCCGCCGGCCTGGTGTATGGGCTGACCATGCCGCTGCATGGTGCTCGCGGCGAACTCGGCGCGCTGAGCCTCAGCGTGGAAGCGGAAAACCGGGCCGAGGCCAACCGTTTCATGGAGTCGGTCCTGCCGACCCTGTGGATGCTCAAGGACTACGCACTGCAGAGCGGTGCCGGACTGGCCTTCGAACATCCGGTCAGCAAACCGGTGGTTCTGACCAGCCGGGAGAAGGAAGTGTTGCAGTGGTGCGCCATCGGCAAGACCAGGCGGGAGATATCGGTTATCTGCAACTGCTCGGAAGCCAATGTGAACTTCCATATGGGAAATATTCGGCGGAAGTTCGGTGTGACCTCCCGCCGCGTAGCGGCCATTATGGCCGTTAATTTGGGTCTTATTACTCTCTGATCTTGCCTCTCAGGTCGGCGAGCTGGCGATCGGTAATTTGCCCTTCTATATAGAAATGCAAAAGCAGATATATAGGGAAGGGCAGGTTCTCGCCATTCTCGAAACGACTGCCGCAGGATTGGCTTATCCCGAAGCGGCTCCAGAAAGTTTCCTGGCTTTCCCGTCGGGCGGTGCGGGTGGCCTTTGCCCGGAAGGCCATGTTTTGGGGCTGTGTTCTCTCGTGTGAAGCCATTGCTCTGATCTTTTCGGACGTTTCTTCGAGCCTAGCAAGGGTCCGGGTTCACCGAAATCTATCTCATTTGCTAGTTATAAAATTATGAAATTTGCATAAATTCTTCAGCTTCCTATTTGGAGGAAGTGAAGATGATCGTACAAATTGGTCGGCGCGAAGAGTTCGATAAAAAACTGCTGGGCGAGATGCACAAGTTGCGTGCTCAAGTGTTCAAGGAGCGCAAAGGCTGGGACGTTAGTGTCATCGACGAGATGGAAATCGATGGTTATGACGCACTCAGTCCTTATTACATGTTGATCCAGGAAGATACTCCTGAAGCCCAGGTTTTCGGTTGCTGGCGAATTCTCGATACCACTGGCCCCTACATGCTGAAGAACACCTTCCCGGAGCTTCTGCACGGCAAGGAAGCGCCTTGCTCGCCGCACATCTGGGAACTCAGCCGTTTCGCCATCAACTCTGGACAGAAAGGCTCGCTGGGCTTTTCCGACTGTACGCTGGAGGCGATGCGCGCGCTGGCCCGCTACAGCCTGCAGAACGACATCCAGACGCTGGTGACGGTAACCACCGTAGGCGTGGAGAAGATGATGATCCGTGCCGGCCTGGACGTATCGCGCTTCGGTCCGCACCTGAAGATCGGCATCGAGCGCGCGGTGGCCTTGCGCATCGAACTCAATGCCAAGACCCAGATCGCGCTTTACGGGGGAGTGCTGGTGGAACAGCGACTGGCGGTTTCATGACGGGGACCTGTCGGCTCGCGCCGGCGCGTTCTCTGTCGGAGAGGGAGCGCCTGGCGTCGATGCCGAATCCGCTGTAAAGCGAGTCCGACCCGCTCCGGACTCGCTATCAGGCATCCCCGGACCAGGGCGCCGGGCTGCCGAACAGGCGTCCCATGGCGCCACGCAAACCCATTTCCCGCAGTACTTCGAGTTCACCGAGGGTTTCCACCTGTTCCGCGATCAACGGTAGATCGATGCTGTGGGTGGTGCGATAGACCGCTTCGATGAACAACCGCTTGTCGCCTTCCCGGTCGACGGCGTGCAGGTAGCAGCCGTCCAGCTTGAGGTAGGCCAACCCCAGATGGGTAAGGTTGCCGATCAGGCTGAAGCGGCCGCCGAAATGCTGCAGGCCGAGACCGCAGCCCAGTTCGCGCAGGACCTGGCTGAGGCGTTCCAGTTCGGCCGCGGCTGGCAGGTGCCGCTCGTCCAGTTCCAGGGTCAGCTGGCGCGCCTCCTGCGGATGCGCCTTGAGCAGGGCCAGTAGCGGGGCAAACGTCTGCGCATTGCGGACACTGGCGGCCGACAGGCTCAGCGCCAGCGGCCGTGGATGGCGCCGCAGGTGCTCCAGGCTCTGTTCGAGCATCGCCAGGTCCAGGCGCGCGGCCCAGCCGAAACGTTCTATCCAGGGCAGGAAGCGCCCGGCGGCGATGGCCGTGGCCTGCGGGTCGAGCAGACGCGCGAGGACCTTGTGGTGGAGGACGCGCTGGGTGTCCAGGCAGTCCACCACCGGCTGGAAATAGAGCAGCAGGCGGCGCTCCGTCAGGGCCTGGTCGATCCAGTCGTGCCAGTCCTGGCTATCGTTGAGCGCCGCGAGCGCGGTGCCGTCCTGGCTCGCCCAGGGCTGGGCGGGCTGGCTTTCGGCCTGGGCCAGGGCCTGGTCGGCACGGGCCAGGAGATCCGCGGGCGAGTCGCCTTCGGCGAACGCGCTGATACCGAGATAGGCGACCGGCGTGAGATCGCTGGCACCGGTGCGGGCAAGGTTCTCCAGGCCTTCGCAGAGTTCCTCGGCCAGGCGTTCGGCCTGCTCGCGGGAGCAACCGGGAGCCAGCACGGCGAACTCGCCGCCGCGGCTGCGGGCCAGCAGCCAGTCGGCGCGCCCTTGCTGGCCGCAGGAGTCGACCAGCAAGCGGGCGACCGCCTGGATCAATTCATCCGTGCGTTGCCCGCCGAGACGCTGGTTCAGCCCGTTCAGGTCGTTCAGGCGCACCAGCAGGAGCTGCCCGGCATGCTCGTGCTCGCCGGCACCCAGCTGTTCGTTGAGGCGGGCGTCGAACAGGCGCCGGTTGGGCAGGCCGGTGAGACTGTCCTGGTAGGCCTGGGCGCGTAGCTTGTCGCTACGCGCAGCCTCCTCGGCGAACAGCGTGCGAAGTTTCTCCACCATCTGGTTCATCGCCTGCACCACGCGGCGCAGCTCCGGCGTGCGCGGCAGCCTGGGCAGGCTGAGGAATTCCCGCCGGCTGATGGCATGGGCCTGGCGCACCATCTGGTCGAGCGGGCGCAGTTGGCGGCGCAGCAGCCAGCCGCCAAGCAGCAGGCTCGCCGCGCCGCAGGCCAGCAACCAGTAGAGGCTGCCCAGGGCGCTGTCCCACAGGCGCGCCAGGGCGAATTGCGGATGGCTGACCACCTCGACCCGCGCCGCCTGTTCCCAGCCGCGCATGATCAGCGCGTCGCCACCCTGGGGCTGGAGATCCACCAGGCGTTCGAACCAGCCGGGCACCGTACGCTCGGCATGCGCCTGCACGCGCTCGACCAGCGGCTTGCCGCTCTTGATGTCGATCACCCGGATGCTGGCGAAGTAGCCGCTGTCGAAGATCGAGCTGACCATCAGTTGCACCATCGCCGGGTCGTCCACGTGTGGCGTCAGGGACAGGCCGAGGGCGGTGGCGGCGTCCTGGGCGTGGGAGCGCAACTGGCCGCGCAACTGCTCGCGGGAGTTCTCCACGCTGCTGACGAAGCTGCCGCTGAAGGCGACGACGAGGAACAGGCAGATGGCGAGGAACAATTGCTTGAGCAGTGACATTCAATCCTCCTTGGGTGCGTCGAGGTCGAGGCCTTCGGCGCGCATCTTGGTCAGCAGGTCCTGCCAGCGCGACAGCTTCTTGCTGTCGCCGGTCCGGCGTCCGCCGTCGGCGCCGGGCAGCCAGAGGCCCTCGGCATTGAAGGCGTACACCGGCAACAGGTCGTCACGTTGCGAAGCGGGGCGGATCTCGCCGATCAGGTTGTCCAGCACCAGTGGGTCGGCGCCCGGGCTGGCGTACCAGGTCAGCACCATGTGCGCCTGGTTCAGGCGCAGGGCCTTGACGTAGGTGATGCGCAGCTTGTCGCTGGCGACGCCGAGGCGACGCAGGGTCACGTACTTGGCGATGGCGTAGTCCTCGCAGTCGGCGGCGCCCTTGACCAGCGCCTCGACCGGAGTCGCCCAATAGTCTTCCTGTTGCCAGATCTCGATGTCGTCGGTGAAACGCAGCGACCGGTTGAAGAAGTCGTTGACCGCGCGCAGCTTGGCCGCTTCGTCGAGCGTGCCGCCCTGTTCGAGCAGGCGGCCCCAGTCGCCCAGGCGTGATTTCGCCGCGCCCAGCTCGCCGTAGCGCTGCTCGGCACGGCTCAGTATCGACTCCAGGTCCCACTGCGCCAGCGCCGCGCCGACTGCCAGCAGCAATGTCGCCGCCAGCGACAGCAGCCAGGGGGCGTAGGCCCTGGGGCAGGGCCGGCGGGCGCCGGGGGTTGGGGACATCGAGCGGGCTCCGGAAGGACTCAGCGAAGTCTACGAGAGCGCCGGGCGGCCTGCCAGCGCGGGGTGTCCGGCGAAACTGACAGGATTGTCATTCAGGGGTCAGGGTGGGGTCCCGCTGCGCTGCTTATAAAGAAGAACGAAGTCGGCCGCGCGAGGCCGGCCACTGGGAAAGGTGGACAGATGCAGGCGTTGCGCAGTGGTGGGGGACGGGTCCTGGTGGGCGTGCTGGCGGCGGGCCTGGTCGCCTTCGGCGGTTGGGCATGGCTCGGCGGCGACGCCGGGGCGAAGGCGGCGCCCGCGCCGGCCAGGGTCCCGGTGAACGTGGCGCGGGTGGAGCGGCGCGACGTCGAGCAACAGGTCAGCGGCATCGGCACGGTGACTTCGTTGCACAACGTGGTGATCCGCACCCAGATCGACGGCCAGTTGACCCGCCTGCTGGTGAGCGAAGGGCAGATGGTCGAGGCGGGCGAGTTGCTGGCGACCATCGATGACCGCGCCGTCGTCGCCGCGCTGGAGCAGGCTCAGGCCTCCAGGGCGAGCAACCAGGCCCAGCTGAAATCCGCCGAGCAGGACCTGCAACGCTACCGCAGCCTGTATGCCGAGCGTGCGGTGTCGCGCCAACTGCTGGACCAGCAGCAGGCGACGGTCGACCAGTTGCGCGCGACCCTGAAGGCCAACGATGCCACCATCAACGCCGAGCGGGTGCGCCTGTCCTACACCCGGATCACCTCGCCGGTATCCGGCAAGGTCGGTATCCGCAACGTCGATGTCGGCAACCTGGTGCGGGTCGGCGACAGTCTCGGCCTGTTCAGCGTGACCCAGATCGCACCGATCTCCGTAGTCTTCTCCCTGCAACAGGAACAGTTGCCCCAGTTGCAGGCGCTGCTCGGCGGCGAGGCGGCGGTGCGCGCCTACAGCCGCGACGGCGGGAGCGCGCTGGGCGAGGGCCGGTTGCTGACCATCGACAACCAGATCGACAGTTCCACCGGTACCATCCGCGTGCGCGCCTCCTTCGATAACCGCCAGGCCCGGCTCTGGCCCGGGCAGTTCGTCGCGGTGAGCCTGCACACCGGGGTCCGGCGCGACCAGTTGGTGCTGTCGAGCAAAGCGGTGCGCCGCGGCCTGGAGGGCAATTTCGTCTACCGGGTCGCCGCCGACCGGGTCGAGGCGGTGCCAGTGCGGGTGCTCCAGGACATCGACGGCCTCAGTGTGGTGGAAGGCCTGGCCAGCGGTGACCAGGTGGTGGTGGACGGCCACTCGCGGCTGATGCCCGGCGCCCTGGTCGATATCCAGGAGCCGCGCCCGAGCCTGGCTCAGGCGGCGGAGCGGCAGCCGTGACGCCGCGCGCCGGGATTTCCGGCTGGTGCATACGGCACCCGATCGCCACCGCGCTGCTGACCCTGGCCTCGCTGCTGCTGGGGCTGCTGGCGTTCCTCCGGCTCGGTGTGGCGCCGTTGCCGGAGGCGGACTTCCCGACCATCCAGATCAACGCCTTGCTGCCCGGCGGTAGCCCGGAAACCATGGCCTCGTCGGTGGCCACCCCCTTGGAAGTGCAGTTCAGCGCGATTCCCGGGATCACCGAGATGACTTCCAGCAGCGCCCTGGGCACCACCACCCTGACCCTGCAGTTCAGCCTCGACAAGAGCATCGACGTCGCCGCCCAGGAGGTCCAGGCGGCGATCAACGCCGCGGCCGGGCGGCTGCCGGTGGACATGCCGAACCTGCCGACCTGGCGCAAGGTCAACCCGGCGGACAGCCCGATCATGATCCTGCGGGTCAACTCGGAGATGATGCCGCTGATCGAACTCAGCGATTACGCCGAGACCATCCTCGCCCGCCAGCTCAGCCAGGTGAACGGCGTGGGGCAGATCTTCGTGGTCGGCCAGCAGCGCCCGGCGATCCGCATCCAGGCCCAGCCGGAGAAGCTCGCCGCCTACCAGCTGACCCTGGCCGACCTGCGCCAGTCGTTGCAGTCGGCCAGCGTCAACCTGGCCAAGGGCGCGCTCTACGGCGAGGGGCGGGTGTCGACCCTTGCGGCCAACGACCAGTTGTTCAACGCCAGCGACTATGACGACCTGGTGGTCGCCTACCGCCAGGGCGCGCCGGTGTTCCTCAAGGACGTGGCGCGGATCGTCTCGGCGCCCGAGGACGACTACGTGCAGGCCTGGCCGAACGGTGTGCCCGGGGTGGCACTGGTGATCCTCCGCCAGCCTGGGGCGAACATCGTCGATACCGCCGACGCGATCCAGGCCGCATTGCCGCGCCTGCGCGAGATGCTCCCGGCGACCATCGAGGTAGACGTGCTCAACGATCGTACCCGGACCATCCGCTCGTCGCTGCACGAGGTCGAACTGACCCTGCTGCTGACCATTGGCCTGGTGGTGCTGGTGATGGGCCTGTTCCTCCGCCAGCTGTCGGCGACCCTGATCGTCGCCACGGTGCTGGCGGTGTCCCTGAGCGCCAGCTTCGCGGCGATGTACGTGCTCGGCTTCACCCTCAACAACCTGACCCTGGTGGCGCTGATCATCGCCGTCGGCTTCATCGTCGACGACGCCATCGTGGTCGTGGAGAACATCCACCGACACCTGGAAGCGGGCGCCTCGAAGGTCGAGGCGGCGCTCAAGGGCGCGGCGGAGATCGGCTTTACCGTGATTTCCATCAGCTTCTCGCTGATCGCCGCGTTCATTCCCCTGCTGTTCATGGGCGGGATCGTCGGCCGGCTGTTCCGCGAATTCGCGGTCAGCGTGACGGTGGCGATCCTGATCTCGGTGCTCGCTTCGCTGACCCTGGCGCCGATGCTGGCTTCGCGCTTCATGCCGGCATTGCGGCATGCCGACGCGCCGAGAAAGGGCTTCGCCGAATGGCTGACCGGCGGATACGAGCGCGGCCTGCGCTGGGCGCTCGGGCACCAGCGGCTGATGCTGGTCGGCTTCGCCTTTACCGTGCTGGTGGCGGTGGCCGGCTACGTCGGGATTCCCAAGGGTTTCTTCCCCTTGCAGGACACCGCCTTCGTCTTCGGCACGAGCCAGGCTGCCGAGGATATCTCCTACGACGACATGGTCGCCAAGCACCGGCAACTGGCCGAGATCATCGCCAGCGACCCGGCGGTGCAGAGCTACAACCATGCGGTGGGCGTCACCGGCGGTAGCCAGAGCCTGGCCAACGGACGTTTCTGGATCGTCCTCAAGGACCGTGGCGAGCGCGATGTCTCGGTCGGCGAGTTCATCGACCGGCTGCGCCCGCAACTGGCGAAGGTGCCGGGAATCATGCTCTACCTGCGCGCGGCGCAGGACATCAACCTCAGTTCCGGACCCTCGCGGACCCAGTACCAGTACGCCCTGCGCAGCAGCGACAGCACCCAGCTGGCGCTCTGGGCGCAACGCCTCACCGAGCGCCTGAAGCAGGTGCCGGGGCTGATGGATGTGTCCAACGACCTGCAGGTCGGCGCCAGCGTCACCGCGCTGGACATCGACCGGGTGGCCGCGGCGCGTTTCGGCCTCAGCGCCGAGGATGTCAGCCAGACCCTCTACGACGCCTTCGGCCAGCGCCAGGTCGGCGAGTACCAGACCGAGGTCAACCAGTACAAGGTGGTCCTCGAACTCGATGCGCGCCAGCGCGGCCGCGCGGAAAGCCTGGACTGGTTCTACCTGCGCTCGCCGCTGAGCGGCGAGATGGTCCCGCTGTCGGCCATCGCCAAGGTCGCGGCGCCGCGCTCCGGGCCGCTGCAGATCAACCACAACGGCATGTTCCCGGCGGTCAACCTGTCCTTCAACCTGGCTGCCGGGGTGTCCCTCGGCGAGGCGGTGCAGGCGGTGCAGCGCGCCCAGGAGGAGATCGGCATGCCCTCGACCATTATCGGCGTGTTCCAGGGCGCGGCGCAGGCCTTCCAGAGCTCGCTGGCCTCGCAACCGCTGCTGATCCTCGCCGCGCTGATCGCGGTGTACATCATCCTCGGCGTGCTCTACGAGAGTTTCGTACATCCGCTGACGATCCTCTCGACCCTGCCCTCGGCGGGGATCGGCGCGGTGTTCCTGCTCTGGGCCTGGGGCCAGGACTTCTCGATCATGGCGCTGATCGGCATCGTGCTGCTGATCGGCATCGTCAAGAAGAACGGCATCCTCATGGTCGACTTCGCCATCGTCGCCCAGCGCGAGCAGGGCATGAGCGCGGAGCAGGCGATCTACCAGGCCTGCCTGACCCGTTTCCGGCCGATCATGATGACCACCCTGGCCGCGCTGCTGGGCGCGATACCCCTGATGATCGGCTTCGGCACCGGTTCCGAGCTGCGCCAGCCTCTGGGCATCGCGGTGGTCGGCGGGCTGCTGGTGAGCCAGGTGCTGACCCTGTTCAGCACGCCGGTGGTATACCTGGCCCTGGAGCGGCTGTTCCACCGGCGCGGGACGACGACCTCGGACGGCGGAACCGCTGGGGCGACGGCGACATGAGGCGTAACGGACGCGGCTTTCCTGGACGGCGGCGCGTGGCTAGGATGCAGGCAGGCATGCGTCCCGCCCGGGATGCGAAGGCGAACAGAGGATCGGGCGATAGATGCGGGTACTGATTGTCGAGGACGAGGCGAAGACGGCGGACTACCTGAACCGTGGCCTCAGCGAACAGGGGTTCACCGTGGACCTGGCGGACAACGGCATCGACGGTCGCCACCTGGCGCTCCATGGCGAGTACGACGTGATCGTGCTCGACGTGATGCTGCCGGGCGTCGACGGCTACGGCGTTCTGCGGGCGTTGCGCGAGCGGCGGCAGACCCCGGTGATCATGCTCACCGCGCGCGAGCGCGTGGAAGACCGGGTGCGCGGGCTGCGCGAGGGCGCCGACGACTACCTGATCAAGCCGTTCTCCTTCCTCGAACTGGTCGCCCGCCTGCAGGCCCTGACCCGGCGCGGCGGCAACCATGAAAGCCATTCGCAGATGCGCATCGCCGACCTGTCCATCGACCTGCTCAGCCGCAAGGTCTTCCGTGGCAACACCCGTCTGGAGCTGACTGCCAAGGAGTACGCGCTGCTCTGCGTGCTGGCCCAGCGCAGCGGCGAGATCCTGTCGAAGACGGCGATCGCCGAACTGGTCTGGGACATCAACTTCGATACCGACACCAATGTCGTGGAGGTGGCGATCAAGCGCCTGCGCGCCAAGCTCGACGGTCCGTTCGAGAACAAGCTGCTGCATACCATCCGGGGCATGGGCTACGTCCTGGAGAACCGTGCGCTGGCGGAGTCGGGCTGAGGTGGGCATGTCCTTGTCGACCCGCCTGGCGGGAATGTTCGCCGGCGCCGCGGTGGTGATCTTCGCCCTCATCGGCACCATGCTCTATTGCATCCTCGACCGCCAGACCGAGCGCCTGCAGCAGGGCGAGGTGGACGTGCGCTTCAACATGGTCTCGCGGATGCTCGACCATCCCGACCTGGCCGAGCGCTGGCCGCACCTGCAGGGCAAGCTGGACAACCTGAGCCAGGAGTACGAGCTGATCCGTTTCTGGATCGACAGCGACGACCCGCGCTATCACTACGGGCGCTTCAGCGAACCGGTGCAGCGGCTGATCGCCGATGGCGCCGGCCGCTACGAATTGGAGTTGCCGGAGCACCGGTACGCGCTGACTGCGCGGGTCGGCGTGTTGCCGGCGCGCGAGGGGCGGCCGCGGCTGACCTACGTCACCGCCATCGACAGCGCGGCGTTCCATGAGGCGCGGACCTCCACCCTGAAATGGCTGCTCGGCCTGTCCGCCCTCGGTGTGCTGCTGGCCTCGTTGCTTGGCCACTGGATCGCCCGCCTGGGCCTGTGGCCGGTGCATCGGCTGTCCGAGGAGGCCCGGCGGATCAGCCCGCGGCAGTTGTCGCAGCGCTTGCAGCTCTCGCCGCTGCCGGCCGAGCTGCGCGAGCTGGTGGGAGCGTTCAACGGCGCCCTGGACCGCCTGGAGCAGGCCTACGTGCGCCTGGAGTCGTTCAATGCCGACGTCGCCCACGAGCTGCGCACGCCATTGACCAACCTGATCGGCCAGACCCAGGTGGCGTTGTCCCGCGAACGCAGCGGCGAACATTACGAAGAGGTCCTGCAATCCAACCTGGAGGAGCTGGAGCGGCTGCGGGCGATCGTCAACGACATGCTGTTCCTCGCCCGCGCCGACCAGGGACGCCTGGCCTGCGAGCGCGAGGAAACCTCGCTGGCCGGCGAGATCGCCACCACGGTGGATTTCCTCGAGGTGATCTTCGACGAGGCCGGGGTCGGTATCGAGGTGCGTGGCGAGGCCCGCGCGCTGGTCGAGCGCGCCCTGTTCCAGCGGGCGGTGACCAACCTGCTGTACAACGCCGCCCAGCACACCGCCGCCGGCGGCACGCTGCGGGTCGGCGTCGAGCGGCGCGGCGACGAAGTGCGGGTGGCGGTGAGCAACCCCGGCGTGCCGATCGCCGACGAGCACCGCAGGCACCTGTTCGAACGCTTCTATCGGGTCGACGCGGCGCGCAGCAACAGCGAGGCCAACCACGGCCTCGGCCTGTCCATCGTCAAGGCGGTGGCGAGCATGCACGGCGGTTCGGTGTTCGTCGACAGCGCGGACGGCTGGAACACCTTCGGCTTCACCGTGCTGAGCCCCGAGCGGCGCGGGTCCGGCGACCGCTTGCCGCTGGGCGAGGGCGATCCGGCGCTGTCCTGAGCGGGCCATCAGGCGTCGTGCGGCGGGCGGGTCTTCTGGCGGAGGATATAGATGCTGACCAGTACCGCGCTGGTCAGCATGAAGCCCTGGGCCCAGGGGCGTCGGACCAGGTAGCAGGAAAGGGCGATGCTGGCCCACATCAGGCCGATGGCGTAGACCTTGCCCTTGAGCGGGATGCCTTCGCCGTCGAGATAGTCGCGGATCCACGGGCCGAGCCGTGGATGGCCGACCAGCCAGTGGTAGAAGCGCGGCGAGCTGCGCATGAAGCAGGCCGCCGCGAGGAGCAGGAAAGGCGTGGTCGGCAGCACCGGCAGGAAGATGCCGATCACGCCCAGGGCTACGCTTAGGAAACCCACGGCCTGGAGGCTATAGCGCACCCAGGCGCGAGCGCTCGGGCGAATTTCCCGCTGCGCCACCGCGGCGCTCCTTAGTGCGTGCGCGGCTTGAGCAGGGCGGGCTTTTCTTCCGGCGCCTGGCAGAGCAGGAACAGGTTGGTCAGCAGGTCGGGAATCTGCGCGACCATGTCGTCCACCAGGTGGCGGTCGCGGGCGATCTCGTCGAACTCGGGCTGCTCGTCGAACAGGCCGGAGCCGACCATGATAGGCAGCAGCAGCTCGCTGACTTCCTCCTCGGCCTGCTCGAACCAGACTTCCTCGCGAAGGAACACGCCTTCCATGAAGCCGATGCACCAGCCGCGCAGGTCGGAGTCGTCCGGCTCGTCGCCGAGGTCGAGGTCGCAGGGCAGCTCGAGGTCTTCGTCGCTGGCCAGCACGCGGGTGATGTGCGCCTTGAGCTGCTCGAGGGAAGTCTCGATCTCCTGGCGCTCCTCATCGCTGCGGTAGTGCGGCGGTTCGGCGAACAGGGCGTCGATCCACTCCCGCTCCGGCACCTGCTCCGGGCAGATGGAGAGGGCGGTCAGGTAGCCGTGGGTCGCCACGTAGTCCAGCGCTTCTTCGTGCAGGTCATCGGCATCGAGGAAGGCTTGCAGACGGGACAGTTTTTCGGCGAAGGACATCAGGGTACTACCTCGGGAGGGATGCGGCTCTGGATTGTAGTCCAGACGGGACCTGCGGGCAAAGCGAGCGTGCCTGCTGCGGCGCCCTGGCGAGCGTTTCGCGGACGCTCTCGGCGAAGTTGGCCCGGACCTTGCTCCATCCCTTGCGCAAGCCACGATGCAATCCCTTCGCAAATGGAGAATTCCCATGGCCGTCGCCCCTGGTGTGTTGTTGCCGCCGACGCCTGATGTAAAGCCCAAGGCCGCTGCGCCGAAGAGCCAGCAGAAAACGCCTGAGCCCAGTAACGACAAGACTTCCAGCTTCTCCGACATGTATGCCAAGGAGACCGCGAAGAAGCCCGCCGAGCGCGCTGACGGTCCCGCGAAGGGTTCGCGGGACAAGCCACGGGACGCCGGCAAGGACGCCGTCGAAGCGCAGCCGACGGATGCCGCCAGGCAGCCGGCCGTTGCCGAAGACGGCAAGCCTTTGCCGGCCGACGGCCAGGCCAAGGCCGACGGCGAAGATAAAGTCGAAACGCCGGTCGATCCGCTGCAATTGCTCGGCCTCGGCGGTGCCGTACCGTTGCTCGACGAGAATACCCAGGCGACTTTGCTGCCACCGGCCGTGCCGACGGCCAGCAGTGCTCCGGCCAGCCTTACCGAAGCCAGCAGCGACCCGACCCTGGTCAAGCTCAACGGCGTGCCGGCGGTGAACATGGCCCTGGAGCAGGGCGCCCAGGACGCCGCGCAGACGGCGAAAGGCGGGCCGGCGAAGAGCGCCGATCCCCGCCAGGCGAACCTCGGCGATGCCCTTGCCGGCCTGACCTCGGATTCCTTGACCAAGGCCGTCGACGGCAAGGCGCTCGAGGCCCAGTTGCAGCAGACCGCCGAGCCGGCCGTCGCCAGCGCCGCCTCCGAGAGCCTGCTGGAGAGCAAGGCGGAACCCCGCGGTGAACCTTTCGCGGCCAAGCTCAACGGGCTGACTCAGGCCATGGCGCAACAGGCCCTGACCAACCGTCCGGTGAACGGCACGGTGCCCGGCCAGCCGGTGGCGATGCAGCAGAACGGCTGGAGCGAGGCGGTGGTGGACCGGGTGATGTGGATGTCCAGCCAGAACCTGAAGTCGGCGGAGATCCAGCTCGACCCCGCCGAGCTGGGACGCCTGGACGTGCGCATCCACATGACCGCCGACCAGACCCAGGTGACCTTCGCCAGTCCCAACGCCGGCGTTCGCGACGCCCTGGAAAGCCAGATGCACCGGCTGCGCGACATGTTCAGCCAGCAGGGCATGAACCAGCTCGACGTGAACGTCTCCGATCAGTCGCTGGCGCGGGGCTGGCAGGGCCAGCAGCAGGGCGAGGGCGGATCGGCGCGCGGACGCGGCTTGGCCGGCGAGGCCTCGGGCGATGAGGAAACCCTCGCCGGATTCAGCGAGATCCGCAGCCGGCCGGGTGCGTCGGCGGCGCGCGGTCTGGTCGACTACTACGCCTGAGGCGAACGACTGCATTTCCCCTTTGGGCCTCCTGCGGGAGGCCTTTCTTTTTCCGGAGCGGGCAATTTCGCAAAAGACGGGGATGATTTCCTGTGGCCAGGCTGTAATATCCGCGCCGTCTATCATCTCGGACAGCCCTCCGGGGCTGGTCCCAGGAGGCGGGGCGGCGTTGCAGAAATGGCACAACCCTTGCTCTGCCCCTGTGAAACCCTTCATTTGACGCTATAGCGACGGATTTTTGGCATGGCTAAGAAAGAGGCGACACCCGCCGACGCGGGGGCTCCGAGCGGCGGCAAGAGCAAGCTGAAGCTGATCCTGCTGATCGTGGTCGGCCTGCTGCTGGCGATCGGCCTGTCGGTGGGCGGCACCTGGTTCTTCCTCAGCAAGTCGCTGAAGGCCGAGAAGACCGAGGAAGTCGCCAGCGAGGCGGCGAAGCCGGGCAAGCAGCCGGCGCTCTACGAGATCCTGGCGCCGGCCTTCGTCGTCAACTTCAACCAGAACGGCCGGCAGCGCTACATGCAGGTCGGCGTCGCGTTGATGGGGCGCGACAAGGCGCAGATGGACGCATTGCGCGAGCACATGCCGCTGGTTCGCAATAAACTGGTGATGCTGTTCTCGAGTCAGAGTTTCGACTCGCTGGTGACTCCGGTGGGCAAGGAAATGCTCCGCCAGCAGGCGACCGCCGGATTGCAGGAACTGGCCAAGAAGGAAACCGGCCAACTGGCTATCGAACAAGTGTTGTTCACCAATTTCGTGCTGCAGTAGGTATCCCATGGCCGTGCAAGATCTGCTTTCCCAGGATGAAATCGACGCGCTGTTGCACGGCGTCGACGATGGCCTGGTGGAAACCGAAGTCGAGGCGACGCCGGGATCGGTCAAGTCCTATGACCTGACCAGCCAGGACCGCATCGTCCGGGGCCGCATGCCGACCCTGGAGATGATCAATGAGCGTTTCGCCCGCTACACCCGCATCAGCATGTTCAACCTGCTGCGCCGTTCGGCCGACGTCGCGGTCGGCGGCGTGCAGGTGATGAAGTTCGGCGAGTACGTGCACTCGCTGTACGTTCCCACCAGCCTCAACCTGGTGAAGATGAAGCCGCTGCGCGGCACCGCGCTGTTCATCCTCGACGCCAAGCTGGTGTTCAAGCTGGTGGACAACTTCTTCGGCGGCGACGGCCGCCACGCCAAGATCGAGGGCCGCGAGTTCACCCCGACCGAACTGCGGGTGGTGCGGATGGTGCTGGAGCAGGCCTTCGTCGATCTGAAGGAAGCCTGGCAGGCGGTGCTGGAGATGAACTTCGAGTACGTCAACTCGGAGGTCAACCCGGCCATGGCCAACATCGTCAGTCCCAGCGAGGTGGTGGTGGTCTCCACCTTCCACATCGAACTGGACGGCGGTGGCGGCGACCTGCACATCACCATGCCCTATTCGATGATCGAGCCGATCCGCGAGATGCTCGACGCCGGTTTCCAGTCCGACCACGACGACCAGGACGAGCGCTGGATCAAGGCCCTGCGCGAGGACGTGCTGGACGTCCAGGTACCGCTCGGCGCCACCGTGGTCCGCCGCCAGCTCAAGCTGCGCGACATCCTGCACATGCAGCCGGGCGACGTGATCCCGGTGGAGATGCCGGAACACATGGTGATGCGCGCCAACGGCGTGCCCGCCTTCAAGGTCAAGCTGGGCGCCCACAAGGGCAACCTGGCGCTACAGATTCTCGAAGCGGTCGAGCGCTCGCGCTGACCGCTTCCCCCGGAGGAAAGACGAACCATGGCAGACGAAGAAAAAGTGACCACCGAGGAACAGGCACTGGCCGACGAGTGGGCGGCGGCGCTGGCCGAGGCGGGCGACGCCAGCCAGGACGACATCGATGCGCTGATGGCCCAGGGCGGCGCGACTCCCGTGGCGGAGTCGAGTACCCCGCGGGCGCCGATGGAAGAGTTCGGCGCTTCGCCGAAGGCACCGACCATTTCCGGCCTGGAGGGGCCCAACCTGGATGTGATCCTGGACATCCCGGTGACCATTTCCATGGAGGTCGGGCATACCGACATCAGCATCCGCAACCTGCTGCAGCTCAACCAGGGGTCGGTGATCGAACTCGATCGCCTGGCCGGCGAGCCGCTGGACGTACTGGTCAACGGCACCCTGATCGCCCACGGCGAGGTGGTGGTAGTGAACGAGAAGTTCGGCATCCGCCTGACCGACGTGATCAGTCCCAGCGAACGCATCAAGAAGCTGCGCTGACATGCGTCGCTACCTGTTCGCCGGCTTCCTGCCGGCACTCGCCTCGCTGAGCGCGCCGCTGTGCGCCGCCGAGGGGACGACGGGTGCCGCCGCGCCGACGGTGGGCGCCGCTTCCGGCGCCGCCGCGCAACTGGCCCAACTGGTGCTCGGCCTGGGCCTGGTGATCGGCCTGATCTTCCTGCTCGCCTGGCTGGTGCGCCGGGTGCAACAGGCCGGTCCGCGCGGCAACCGCTTGATCCGCACCCTTGCCAGCCAGCCGCTGGGTCCGCGCGACCGGCTGGTGCTGGTGCAGGTCGGTGAGGAGCAGATCCTGCTCGGCCTGACGCCCGGCCGGATCACGCCGTTGCACGTGCTCAAGGAGCCGGTACACCTGCCGGACGGCGAGCCGGCCACGCCGGAATTCGCCCAGCGCCTGCTGGAGCTGCTGAACAAGGACCCCAAGGGCAAGCCATGACTCCGCGCATCTCCCTGGCCGGCGCGCTCGCCGCGCTCTGCCTTCTGCTGCTGGCGCCGTGGCCGGCGCTGGCCGCCGACCCGACATCGATCTCGGCGATCACCGTGACCACCAACGGCCAGGGCCAGCAGGAGTATTCGGTCAGCCTGCAGATCCTGCTGATCATGACCGCGCTGAGCTTCATCCCGGCGTTCGTCATGCTGATGACCAGCTTCACCCGGATCATCATCGTCTTCTCCATCCTGCGCCAGGCGCTGGGCCTGCAATCGACGCCGTCGAACCAGGTGCTGGTGGGGCTGGCGCTGTTCCTGACCATGTTCGTCATGGCCCCGGTGTTCGACAAGATCAACAGCCAGGCCCTGCAGCCCTACCTGAACGAGCAGATTCCCGCCCAGGAAGCCCTGCAAAAGGCCGAGGTACCGCTGAAGGCGTTCATGCTGGCGCAGACTCGCACCTCCGACCTGGAGCTGTTCGTCCGCCTGTCCAAGCGCACCGACATCGGCAGCCCGGAGGCGACGCCGCTGACCATCCTGGTCCCGGCCTTCGTCACGTCCGAGCTGAAGACCGCGTTCCAGATCGGCTTCATGATCTTCATCCCGTTCCTGATCATCGACCTGGTGGTGTCCAGCGTGCTGATGGCGATGGGCATGATGATGCTGTCGCCGCTGATCATTTCCCTGCCGTTCAAGATCATGCTGTTCGTCCTGGTGGATGGCTGGGCGCTGATCATCGGGACGCTGGCGGGCAGTTTCGGCACCGTCTAGCGGTGCCGCCGGCTTGACGCGCCGCTGGCGCGCTGGAGAGAGACATGACCCCTGAGGTGGCACTCGACCTGTTCCGCGAGGCGTTGTGGCTGACGGCGATGATCGTCGGCGTGCTGGTGGTTCCGAGCCTGCTGGTCGGTCTCGTGGTGGCGATGTTCCAGGCCGCCACCCAGATCAACGAACAGACCCTGAGCTTCCTGCCGCGCCTGATGGTGATCCTGCTCACCCTGATCGTGCTGGGTCCCTGGCTGCTGCGGCAGCTGATGGAATACACCCAGACGCTGATCGGCAACATCCCGCTGCTGATCGGCTGATGCTGGAGCTGACCAACGCGCAGATCGGCGGCTGGATCGCCAGCTTCGTGCTGCCGCTGTTCCGGGTCGCGGCGCTGCTGATGACCATGCCGGTGATCGGCACCCAGCTGGTGCCGGTGCGGGTGCGACTGTACCTGGCGCTGGGCGTCTGCGTGGTGCTGGTGCCGAACCTGCCGCCGATGCCGCAGGTGGACGCGCTGAGCATGAAGGCCATGCTGCTGATCGGCGAGCAGATCCTGGTCGGCGCCTTGCTCGGCTTTTCCCTGCAGTTGCTGTTCCACGCCTTCGTGATCGCCGGGCAGATCATCTCGATGCAGATGGGCCTGGGCTTCGCTTCCATGGTCGACCCGGCCAACGGCGTCTCGGTGCCGGTGCTCGGCCAGTTCTTCACCATGCTGGTGACGCTGCTGTTCCTGGCGATGAACGGACACCTGGTAGTGTTCGAGGTAATCGCCGAGAGCTTCGTCACCCTGCCGGTGGGCGAGGGCCTGAGCGGCAACCATTTCTGGATCATCGCCGGCAAGCTCGGCTGGGTGATGGGCGCGGCACTGCTGCTGGCGCTGCCGGCGATCACCGCGCTGCTGGTGGTGAACCTCGCCTTCGGCGCCATGACCCGCGCGGCGCCGCAACTGAACATCTTCTCCATCGGCTTTCCGTTGACCCTGGTGCTGGGCCTGGTGATCCTCTGGATCGGCACCGCCGACCTGCTCAGCCAGTACCAGGTGCTGGCCGGCGAGGCCCTGCAATTCCTCCGTGAACTGGTGCGGGCGAAATAGCCATGGCCGAGAGCGAAAGCGGGCAGGACAAGACAGAGGAACCCACGGAGAAACGCCGCCGCGAGGCGCGCGAGAAAGGGCAGTTGCCGCGTTCGCGGGAGCTGAACACCCTGGCCATCCTCATGGCCGGCGCCGGCGGCCTGCTGATCTACGGCGCCGACCTGGCGGGCGCCCTGTTGCGCCTGATGCGCAGCAATTTCGAGCTGTCCCGGGAAACCGCGATGAATACCGAGAGCATGCTGCAATTGCTCGGCGCTTCGGCCTACCTGGCTGCCCAGGGGCTCTGGCCGATCCTGCTGATGCTGCTGGTGGCGGCGATCGTCGGGCCGATCGCCCTCGGCGGCTGGCTGTTCTCGATGGACGCCCTGCAACCCAAGTTCAGCCGGCTCAACCCGCTGTCGGGGCTGAAGCGGATGTTTTCCGCCAAGTCGCTGCTCGAACTGAGCAAGGCGCTGATCAAGTTCCTGGTGGTGCTGGCGGTGGCCCTGCTGGTGCTCTCCGCCGACCGCGACGCCCTCCTGGCGCTGGCGCACCAGCCGCTCGAGCAGGCGATCCTGCACAGCGTGCGGGTGGTCGGCTGGAGCGCCTTCTGGATGGCCTGCAGCCTGCTGCTGATCGCCGCGGTGGACGTGCCCTACCAGATCTGGGACAACCGCCAGAAGCTGCTGATGACCAAGCAGGAAGTCCGCGACGAATACAAGGACTCCGAGGGCAAGCCCGAGGTCAAGTCGAAGATCCGCCAGATGCAGCGCGAGATGGCGCAGAGACGGATGATGGCGGCGGTGCCGGAGGCCGACGTGGTGATCACCAACCCGACCCACTTCGCCGTAGCCCTGAAGTACGACCCGGCGGGCGGCGGGGCGCCGCTGCTGCTGGCCAAAGGCAACGATTTCCTGGCCCTGAAGATCCGCGAGGTGGCCCAGGAGCACAAGGTGATGGTCATGGAGTCGCCGGCGCTGGCGCGAGCGGTGTACTACTCCACCGAGCTGGACCAGGAGATTCCCGCCGGGCTCTATCTCGCCGTGGCCCAGGTGCTGGCCTATGTCTACCAGCTCAAGCAGTACCAGGCCGGCAAGGGCAAGCGGCCGAGCCCGTTGAAGGACCTGCCGATCCCGCCGGACCTGCGTCGCGACGAGTGACCTGGCTGGAGCTACGCGCCGCGCTGTGGCAGCCTTGGCCGATACCCGCTCGGGATGAGAGCTTTGCCGTTCATGGATCGAACCTTGTCTGATCGTATTTTCCCGCCTGTCCTCCTGTTGCTCGCCCTGGCCTGGCTGCTGCCCTGGATGCCTGCGCACGCCGAAGCGCCGGCGGAATGGGTCGCCTTGCCCCTGTCGGAGCGGGTGGTGGATGCCACCCACACGCTGGACGAGGCGACGCGCCAACGCCTGGTGGAGAAGCTCGAGGCGCTGGAGCGGCGACGCGGTGCGCAGATCGCGGTGGTGATGCTGCCGACTACCGGTACCCTCGATATCGAAGCCTTCTCCGACAAGTTGTTCCAGGCCTGGAAGCTCGGCCGCAAGGCGGTCGACGACGGTCTGCTGCTGGTGGTGGCCAAGGATGACCGGCGCATGCGCATCGAGGTCGGCTACGGCCTGGAGGGTGCGGTGCCCGATGTGGTCGCCGGACGGATCATTCGCGAGCGGATGGCTCCGGCATTTCGCGAGGGTGACTACGCCGGCGGGATCGAGGCCGCGGTGGACGAGCTGATCCGCCTGGTCGACGGCGAAACGCTGCCGGCGGCCGCGTCGTCGGGTGCGCCGAAAGTCTCGCTGGGGCAATTGCCGGCGGAAGCCTGGGCGCTGCTGGTCGCCTTCATCTACGGATCGTTGGCCGGAGTGCTGTTGAGTGCCCGGGCGCTGCGCTGGCCCTGGCTGCTCGGCGGGGCGCTGCTCTGCTGGCTGTTGGGCACGCTGGCCGGCGCTTCCGGCGAATGGATGAGCGTGCTGCTGGTCGCTCCGCTGTGCATGCTGGTCGGCGGCGCGACCTTCGGCGCGCTGTGGACGGTGCGCCCGGCCTTCTACCTAGTGATCGGCGTACTGGTCTATGTAGCCCTGCTCGGGCTGGCGGCGCATTGGTTCAGCGCGGTGTCCTTCATCTACGGCCTGCTGTGGCCGGCCGGGGTGCTGATGCTGGCGGTTCTCTGCTGGTCGAACTACCGCCTGATGCGCTCGCTGTGGCGCGAGCGGCGGAAAAGTTTCCACCGCCGACTATGGGCGTTGCTGGCGGCCTACCTGCTGCTCGGATTGCTGTCCGGTGGCCTGGACGCACCGCTGGTCTGGCTGGCCCTGCTACCGTTCCAGCTCATGCTCGGGCTGCTGGTGTTCGGCCAGGTACGCCTGAGTGGGGGTGGTGGAGGCTCGTCGGGAAGCTCCGGCGGCGGTTCCTCCTCCTCTTCCTCCTCGTCGTCCGGCGGCTTTTCCGGGGGCGGTGGTTCCAGCGGCGGAGGCGGTGCCTCGGGCAGTTGGTAATGGGTTCCCGTTCATTTCATTCGGAGACAAGGATGTCTGCAATCACGCGTTATCTCGCCATGCTTCGCCTGTTCGGCATGCTGCTCTGCGCCGCCGCGATTCCCTCCGTTGCCACCGCGACGGTGCCGGTCACCGTCGCGGTGGCAGCGTCCGATGTCGAGGAGGAGGCCGAGGCAGCGCGCGATGCGGGCTACGAGTCCGCGGAGGTTCCAGCGCTGGCGCGGCGGGTGACCGACCTTACCGCGACCCTCGACGCCGCCGGGCGTGCCCGCCTGGAAGCTTCGCTGGCCGCGCTGGAGGCCCGGAAGGGTGCCCAGGTAGCGATCCTGATGGTGCCCAGCACCTATCCGGACAGCATCGAGGCCTATGCGACGCGGGTCTTCGAGGCGTGGAAGCTGGGGCGCAAGGGGATCGATGACGGCGTCCTGGTGCTGGTGGCGAAGGACGACCGGCGCATGCGCATCGAAGTCGGTTATGGCCTGGAAGGAACGATCACCGACATCGATGCCGGGCGGATCATCCGCGAATACATGACCCCTGCGTTCCGTCAGCAAGACTACGCCGGCGGCCTGGAAGCGGCGGCGCAGCGCCTGGTACGACTGATCGACGGCGAGGCGTTGCCGCCGCCGCCGCGCGACCCGCTGGAGCCCGGCGCGGTACGGCAGACCCTGGCTATCGCATTCCTGCTCGGCGCTCTCGGCGGGGTGGCGCTGCTGGTACGTCCGCGCGCCTGGTACTGGACCCTGGGGGCGGTAGTGGCGCTCGCTGCGGCGCTGGCACTGGGGCGGCACTGGCCGGCAGGGGCGATGGTGGCGCTGGCGGAGATGGTGGCGGTCCTGGGCGTCGGCTTCGGCGCGTTGCTCAAGTATTCGCGCGGTGCCCGCTGGTTCTTCGCCATTCTTGTGCTCTATGCGCTGGGGCTGTTCTGGGCCTACCGCCGTTATGGCCTGCCGGTGCTCCATTACGGATTGGCCGTGCCGCTTTCGCTGGGACTGACCCTGCTGATGCTGGCCGGTGCCTGGCAGGGGCTGCGCAGAGGACGGCGCTGGGCCTACCTGCCGGGCCTGCTCGGCCTGCTGCTGACCCTGGCCCTGGAGTGCCTGCTGTTGCTGGTGGACGACCCGCTGAACAGCATCGAGGCGCTGATCATCCTGCCCGCCGCTTGCCTGCCGCTGCTCATCGGTTGCAATTTCAGCGCCGGCGGCTCGGGGGGAGGGCGTCGACGCGGCGGCGATTACGCTAGCTCATCGGGTTCCTCGTCGTCGAGTTCGTCCAGTTCGTCTTCGGACTCGTTCTCCGGCGGCGGAGGCTCGAGTGGCGGCGGTGGCGCCTCCGGTAGTTGGTGATTGGCGAAAACCCTTTTCAATCAATGAATTGAAAAGTTGGAACGGTTCCTGCAATGACCCGCCCGACGCGCATTCCGGCGTCAAAAGTTTGTTCGGCGCCCACCCACGGGCGCCATACGCAGGGCAGGGGAGTCGAGAGTGGATCGCACGCAACTGATCAGCAATGTGCGCAGCAACCTGGCGGGACTGGGGCGCGGCAGCCTCGGCGTGCCGGTCCTGCTGCTGGCCATGCTGGCGATGATGACCCTGCCGATCCCGCCATTCCTGCTGGACGTGCTGTTCACCTTCAACATCGCCCTGTCCATCGTCGTCCTGCTGGTCTGCGTGTACGCCCTGCGGCCGCTGGACTTCGCCGTGTTCCCGACCATCCTGCTGGTGGCGACCCTGTTGCGCCTGGCGCTGAACGTTGCCTCGACCCGCGTGGTGCTGCTCCACGGCCACGACGGCCATGGCGCCGCAGGCAAGGTGATCCAGGCCTTCGGCGAAGTGGTGATCGGCGGCAACTACGTGGTCGGGGTGGTGGTGTTCGCGATCCTCATGATCATCAACTTCGTGGTGGTGACCAAGGGCGCCGGGCGGATTTCCGAAGTCAGCGCGCGCTTCACCCTGGATGCCATGCCCGGCAAGCAGATGGCCATCGACGCCGACCTCAACGCCGGCCTGATCGAGCAGGAGGAAGCCAAGAAGCGCCGCAGCGAGGTGGCCCAGGAGGCCGACTTCTACGGTTCGATGGACGGTGCCAGCAAGTTCGTCCGCGGCGACGCCATCGCCGGCCTGCTGATTCTCTTCATCAACCTGATCGGCGGCGTCGCCATCGGCATGATCCAGCATTCGATGTCCTTCGGCGATGCCGGCAAGGTCTACGCCCTGCTGACCATCGGTGACGGCCTGGTGGCACAACTGCCGTCGCTGCTGCTGTCGACCGCGGCGGCGATCATGGTGACGCGGGTCTCCAGTTCCGAGGACATGGGCCAGCAGGTCAACCGGCAGATGTTCGCCTCGCCCAAGGCGCTGGCGATCTCCGCGGCGATCCTGATCGCCATGGGCGCCGTGCCGGGCATGCCGCACGTTTCCTTCATCGGCCTCGGCGCCCTGGCCGGTGCTGCCGCCTACTGGATCTGGCACCGGCAGAACAAGGCCAAGCAGGTCGCCGAGCAGGAGGTGCAGCGCCAGCAGGAGCTGCTGCCGGCGCAGCGCGCCCAGGAGGTCAAGGAACTGGGTTGGGACGACGTCACCCCGGTGGACATGGTCGGCCTGGAAGTCGGCTACCGGTTGATCCCGCTGGTCGACCGCAACCAGGGCGGGCAACTGCTGGCGCGGATCAAGGGCGTACGCAAGAAGCTGTCCCAGGAGCTGGGCTTCCTGATGCCCTCGGTGCACATCCGCGACAACCTCGACCTGCTGCCCAACGCCTACCGTCTGACCCTGATGGGGGTCAGCGTGGCCGAAGCGGAGATCTATCCCGATCGCGAGCTGGCGATCAACCCCGGCCAGGTATTCGGCAGCCTCAACGGCATCGCCGGCAAGGACCCGGCCTTCGGCCTGGAGGCGGTATGGATCGAGCCCGGCCAGCGCGACCAGGCGCAGTCGCTGGGCTACACCGTGGTGGATGCGAGCACCGTGGTCGCCACTCACCTGAACCAGGTGCTGCACAAGCACGCCCACGAGCTGCTGGGCCATGAAGAAGTGCAACAGCTCCTGCAATTGCTCGCGCGCAGCTCGCCGAAGCTGGCGGAAGAGCTGGTGCCGGGGCTGATTTCCCTGTCCACCCTGCTCAAGGTCCTGCAGGCGCTGCTCCAGGAGCAGGTGCCGGTGCGCGACATCCGTACCATCGCCGAGGCCATCGCCAACGTCGCTCCACGGAGTCAAGATCCCGGCGCGATGGTCGCCGCGGTTCGCGTCGCGTTGTCCCGCGCAATCGTGCAAAGCATTGTCGGGCTTGAGCCGGAGCTGCCTGTGATCACGCTCGAGCCGAGGTTGGAACAGATTTTGCTGAACAGCATGCAGAAGGCCGGACAAGGCTCCGAGGACGGCATGTTGCTGGAGCCGGGGATGGCCGAGAAGCTGCAACGCTCGCTGATCGAGAGCGCACAACGCCAGGAGATGCTCGGTAAGCCGGCGATCCTGCTGGTTGCCGGACCGATCCGCTCGATGATGTCGCGCTTCGCGCGGATGGCGGTGCCCAGCATGCATGTGCTGGCCTACCAGGAAATCCCGGACAACAAGCAAGTCACCATCGTCGCGACGGTGGGACAGAACTGAACGAGGGCTGCGCCGGCTCCAGGGCCGGCACACCGGGCAACCTGAGGTTGCCGGCAAGACTACTGAACTGAGGGGTTCGGGCAATGCAAGTCAAACGCTTCTTCGCCGCCGATATGCGCCAGGCCATGAAACTGGTCCGCGACGAACTGGGTCCGGACGCCGCGATTCTCGGCAACCGCCGGGTCGCCGGCGGCATCGAGCTGACCGCGGCGCTGGATTACCAGGCCCCGCCGGCGCCGAGCAAGCCCAACCCGGCGCTGGAAGTGGAGCTGCGCAAGACCCAGGCGCGGATCGCAGAGGCGCGCGCCGAGTTGACGGCGCGTCCGGCGGAAACCCAGCGCAAGGACCGTCAATTGTTCGCCGAGGAGAAGCCGGCGCGTCCGTCCCTGGCCGAGTCCATGACGGCGGCGCAGGCCAAGCCCCAGGCGGGCGGCCAGACCCTCGAGGCAATGCGTTTCGAACTGAACGGCCTGCGCGAGCTGATCGAGGTACAACTGGGTTCCATCGCCTGGGGCCAGTTGCAGCACCAGCGTCCGCAGCAGGCCAATCTCTGGCGGCGCCTGCAGCGCATGGGCTTGCCGGCGGAGCTGAGCAAGCCGTTGCTGGAGCGGGTCGCCGCGGTGGGCGATACGCGCCAGGCCTGGCGCATGCTGTTGGCGCACCTGTCGCGTGCCGTGCAGACCCCCGAGCAGGACCCGCTCGACGCGGGCGGCGTACTGGCCCTGGTCGGCCCGGCAGGTGCCGGCAAGACCACCACCCTGGCGAAGATGGCCGCGCGCTACGTCCTCAAGTACGGCGCCCAGAGCCTGGCGCTGGTGAGCATGGACAGCTACCGGATCGGCGCCCAGGAGCAGATCAAGACCCTCGGTCGGATCCTCAACGTACCGGTGACCCTGGTCGATCCCGGCCAGTCGCTGATCCAGGCCCTGGCGCCGCTGGCGCGCAAGCGCATGGTGCTGATCGATACCGCCGGCCTGCCGGCCAGCGACCCGGCATTGCGCATGCAGCTCGAGGCACTGGCGTCGCCGAGCCTGAACGTGAAGAATTACCTGGTGATGGCCACCACCAGCCAGAGCCAGGTGCTCAAGTCGGCCTACCAGACCTATCGGCACTGCGGGCTGGCGGGTTGCATCCTGACTAAGCTGGACGAGGCGGGCAGCCTCGGTGAATCGATGGCGCTGGCTATCGCCCAGCGTCTCCCGGTAGCCTATCTGGCGGATGGGCCGCGGATTCCGGACGACCTGCAGGTGGCGCGCAGTCACCAACTGGTCAGCCGGGCGGTGAGCCTGCAGGCACCGGAAGAGCCCAGCGAGGACGCCATGGCCGAGATGTTCGCCGGGCTCTACCAGCAACCGGCGCGGCGTGCCGGCTGAGGACGTGGGAAGAACCGCGCGTGGCGCGGGTGACGGAAGCGAAGGTGGCTTCCGCCGGGCCGGGAGCGATGGCGCATCGTTCCCGCCAAAACCGGAGAGCGCTGGAAGGGGCGTTCCGGGAAGACGACAACACAAGGTATGAAGCAGATGGGTAGCATGCATCCCGTACAGGTGATCGCAGTAACTGGCGGCAAGGGCGGCGTCGGCAAGACCAATGTGTCGGTGAACCTGGCACTGGCTCTGGCCGATCTCGGCCGTCGCGTCATGCTGCTGGATGCCGACCTCGGCCTGGCCAACGTCGACGTCCTGCTGGGACTCACGCCCAAGCGCACCCTGGCCGACGTGATCGAGGGACGCTGCGAACTGCGCGATGTCCTCCTCCTCGGTCCCGGTGGCGTGCGCATCGTTCCCGCGGCCTCCGGCACGCAGAGCATGGTGCACCTCTCGCCCATGCAGCATGCGGGGCTGATCCAGGCGTTCAGCGATATCAGCGACAACCTCGATGTCCTGGTCGTCGACACTGCCGCCGGAATCGGCGATTCGGTGGTCAGTTTCGTCCGCGCCGCGCAGGAGGTGCTGCTGGTCGTCTGCGACGAGCCGACCTCGATCACCGATGCCTACGCCCTGATCAAACTGCTCAACCGCGACCACGGCATGACCCGCTTCCGGGTCCTGGCCAACATGGCCCACAGCCCGCAGGAAGGACGCAACCTGTTCGCCAAACTGACCAAGGTCACTGACCGTTTCCTCGACGTCGCACTACAGTATGTAGGTGTCATCCCTTACGACGAGTCGGTACGCAAGGCCGTGCAGAAACAGCGAGCCGTATACGAGGCATTCCCCCGCTCGAAGGCGTCCCTGGCCTTCAAGGCGGTCGCGCAGAAGGTCGATAGCTGGCCGCTGCCGGCCAACCCGCGCGGGCACCTGGAGTTCTTCGTCGAACGACTGGTCCAACACCCCGCGACAGGTTCGGCCGTATGACAGCGGCCTCTGGAGTGCGTATGTATAGCAAGGCGCAAGCGCAGAACTCCCAGGAGCAACTGATCCAGCGTTACGCACCACTGGTCAAGCGCATCGCCTATCACCTGCTCGGCCGCCTGCCGGCCAGCGTGCAGGTGGAGGACCTGATGCAGGCCGGCATGATCGGCCTGCTCGAGGCCGCGAAGAAATACGACGCCGGCAAGGGCGCCAGCTTCGAGACCTATGCCGGCATCCGTATCCGCGGGGCCATGCTCGACGAGGTCCGCAAGGGCGACTGGGCGCCGCGTTCGGTGCACCGCAACACGCGCATGGTGACCGACGCGATCCGCGCGATCGAGGCGAGAACCGGACGCGACGCTAAAGATCACGAAGTTGCTGCCGAACTCCAATTGAGCCTCGAAGATTACTACGGCATCCTCAGCGACACGCAGGGCAGCCGCCTGTACAGCTTCGACGACCTGTTGCAGGACGGCGAACATGGATTGCCGGAAGACACCAGCCTCAGTCACAACGAACCGATCCACGGCCTGCTCGACGAACGTTTCCAGGCGGCCCTGGCGGATGCCATCGCCAAGTTGCCGGAGCGCGAGCGCCTGGTGCTGGCGTTGTATTACGACGAGGAACTCAACCTCAAGGAGATCGGCGAGGTACTGGGCGTCAGCGAATCGCGGGTCAGCCAGTTGCACAGCCAGTGCGCCGCGCGTTTGCGCGCGCGCCTGGCCGATTGGCGGTCGGCCTGAACCGGCCTCGACCGCAGCTTGTAACCGTTAACGCAAAAGAATGTGTGGCGCGTCCCCTGGGGCGCGCTCTGGTCTGTACGGAGGTTTACTTGGACAAGAACATGAAAATTCTCATCGTGGACGACTTTTCCACGATGAGACGCATCATCAAGAACCTCTTGCGGGACTTGGGCTTCACCAATACCGCCGAGGCCGACGACGGCACCACGGCGCTGCCGATGCTGCACAGCGGCAATTTCGACTTTCTCGTCACCGACTGGAACATGCCGGGCATGACCGGCATCGATCTGCTGCGCGCGGTTCGCGCCGACGAGCGCCTCAAGCACCTGCCGGTGCTGATGGTCACCGCCGAGGCCAAGCGCGACCAGATCATCGAAGCGGCCCAGGCCGGGGTCAACGGCTATGTGGTCAAACCCTTCACCGCTCAGGTCCTGAAGGAAAAGATCGAGAAGATTTTCGAGCGGGTCAACGGCTGAAGCCGGCCAAGAGGGTGTCATGGTGCTTGGTAACGATTCCACGGGCGACGAATTCGAATCGACCCTGAAAAAACACGCGCGCGAACTGGTGGACTGTCTCGAACGGGGGCACTTCCAGCAGGCGGTGCAATTGATCCAGGAGCTCAGCCAGGCCAGGGACCGTGGCCTCTACCAGGAAGTGGGCAAGCTGACCCGCGAACTGCACAACGCCATCGTCGATTTCCAGATCGACCCGCATTCCCCCCACGCGCAGGAAATGTCGCAGATCGCCGATGCCACCGATCGTCTTTCCTACGTGGTGGAAATGACCGAGAAGGCCGCCAACCGGACCATGGACCTGGTGGAGCAGAGCGCCCCGCTGGTCAACCAACTGGGCGACGATTCGCGGGAGCTGCACCAGGAGTGGCAACGCTTCATGCGCCGGGAAATCGACGCTGACGGCTTCCGCGAGCTGGCCAAGCGCATCGAACAGTTCCTCGTGCGCAGCGGCGAGAACGCCGGCCAGTTGTCCTCGCAGCTCAATGACATCCTGCTGGCGCAGGATTACCAGGACCTGACCGGCCAGGTGATCAAGCGTGTCACCAAGCTGGTCACCGAGGTCGAGAGCAACCTCGTGAAGCTGGTCTGGATGGCCGGCCAGGTGGACCGTTACGCCGGAATCGAGCACGACCACGTGAGCATGCGCCACCAGGCCGCGCTGGAGCGTTCGGCCAAGGGCGAGGGGCCGCAGGTCGCCGCGGAAAAACGAGAGGATGTGGTGTCCGGGCAGGATGACGTGGACGATCTGCTGTCCAGCCTGGGTTTCTGACCCGCCCGGCTCAAGACTGCGGCATCGCTGCCGTTAAGTAAGCATTGAACGCTGGCATCCGCGGGCTGCTGGCACAGCCTTCGTCATGCCGGTGATCCCGGCGGGCGGGCTGAAGTCGGTCCGGAAAGCCGGGCCGGTATTTCCGGCAGGACAGCGGTCCTGCCGATCCTTTCGAGTAACACGTCTCTGGGAGCAGCCGAATGAGCTTCGACGCCGATGAAGAAATCCTCCAGGACTTCCTGGTTGAGGCCGGCGAGATTCTCGAGCAATTGTCCGAGCAACTGGTCGAGCTGGAGAGCCGGCCGGACGACATGGACCTGCTCAATGCCATTTTCCGTGGGTTCCATACGGTCAAGGGCGGTGCCGGCTTCCTCCAGCTGAACGCGCTGGTGGAATGCTGCCACATTGCGGAAAACGTCTTCGATATCCTGCGCAAGGGCGAGCGGCGCGTCAGCTCCGAACTGATGGATGTGGTGCTGCAGGCGCTGGATACGGTCAACGCGATGTTCGACCAGGTGCGCGAGCAGTCCGAACCGACCCCGGCGACGCCCGAGCTGCTGGCGGCCCTTGCCCGCCTGGCCGAGCCTGAGGGCGCCGCGCCTGCGGAACCTGTGCAAGCGCCGCCGGCGGCCGTTCCGCCAGCCGAGCCTGCGGCGCCGCCGGAAGCGCCCGCGCAGAGTGTCTCCAGCGATATCACCGACGACGAGTTCGAGCAGTTGCTGGATGCTCTCCAGGGCGACGAAGCGCCGGCTTCCGCCGTTGCAGAAGCGCCCGCGGCTCCCGCTGGCGACGAGATCAGCGACGCCGAGTTCGAGGCGTTGCTCGACCAGTTGCACGGCAAGGGCAAGTTCGTCCCGCCGGCGGTCTCGGCCGAGCCTGCGCAAGTCCCCGCCGAGGCGGTCGAGCCGGCCGCGGCTGCCGCTGGTGACGATATCAGCGACGACGAGTTCGAGGCGCTGCTCGACGAACTGCACGGCAAGGGCAAGTTCGGCGATGTCCCGGAAGCCGCCGGCACACCCGCCGCACCGGCTGCCGCGGCTCCAGCGGCTGCGCCGGCGGAGCAGGGCAAGGCGCCGGCCGCCGCGGGCGGCGATGAGATCAGCGACGACGAGTTCGAGTCGCTGCTCGACGAACTGCACGGCAAGGGCAAGTTCAACGGCGCCTCCGAGGCCGTGGCGGCCGCCGCGGCGGTAGCCAAGAACATCGCGGCGAAGAGTCCCGCGGCGAAACCGGTCGCTCCGGCCAAGGCCGCCGCCGCGCGTCCGGCGGCGCCCGACAGGCCCGCGGCAAGCGAGGCGGAGACCACCGTGCGGGTGGATACGGCGCGTCTCGACGAGATCATGAACATGGTCGGCGAGCTGGTGCTGGTGCGTAACCGCCTGGTGCGCCTGGGCCTGAACAGTGGCGACGAGGCCATGGCCAAGGCCGTGGCCAACCTCGACGTGGTCACCGGCGACCTGCAGATGTCGGTGATGAAGACCCGCATGCAGCCGATCAAGAAGGTCTTCGACCGCTTCCCGCGCCTGGTTCGCGACCTGGCGCGGAACATGAAGAAAGAGATCAACCTGGAGCTGGTGGGCGAAGAGACCGACCTCGACAAGAACCTGGTCGAGGCCCTCGCCGATCCGCTGGTGCACCTGGTGCGCAACGCCGTCGACCACGGCATCGAGAGTCCGGAGGAGCGCGAGGCCGCCGGCAAGCCGCGGGTCGGCCAGGTGGTGCTGTCGGCGGAGCAGGAGGGCGACCACATCCTCCTGATGATCACCGACGACGGCAAGGGCATGGACGCCGAGGTGCTGCGCAACAAGGCGGTGGAGAAAGGCCTGCTGGAGCGCGACGCGGCGGACCGCCTGACCGACCTGGAGTGCTACAACCTGATCTTCGCCCCGGGTTTCTCGACCAAGACCGAGATTTCCGACGTGTCCGGCCGCGGCGTCGGCATGGACGTGGTGAAGACCAAGATTTCCCAGCTCAACGGCACGGTCAACGTGTTCTCGCAGAAGGGGTCCGGCTCGAAGATCGTCATCAAGGTGCCGCTGACCCTGGCGATCATGCCTACCCTTATGGTGATGCTGGGCAGCCAGGCGTTCGCCTTCCCGCTGGTCAACGTCAACGAAATCTTCCATCTTGACCTGTCGCGCACCAATGTCGTGGATGGCCAGGAAGTGGTGATCGTCCGCGACAAGGCTTTGCCGCTGTTCTACCTCAAGCGCTGGCTGGTGCCGAGCGCGGCCCACGAGGAGCAGGGCGAGGGGCACGTGGTGATCCTGTCGGTCGGCACCCAGCGCATCGGTTTCGTCGTCGACCAGTTGGTGGGACAAGAAGAAGTGGTGATCAAGCCACTCGGCAAGATGTTGCAGGGCACCCCCGGCATGGCGGGCGCCACCATCACCGGGGACGGGCGCATCGCCCTGATCCTCGATGTGCCGAGCATGCTCAAGCGTTACGCACGGCGCATCTGACGCCGCGTATGGGTTTCCGGCGGCGCAGGAGCGTCGCCCTCTGAGGAGTAGCTATGGCAGTCAAAGTCCTGGTGGTGGACGATTCGGGGTTCTTCCGCCGCCGTGTCTCGGAGATTCTCTCCGCCGATGGACAGATCCAGGTGGTCGGCACCGCCACCAATGGCCGCGAGGCCATCGAGCAGGCGCTGGCCCTGAGACCCGATGTGATCACCATGGATTACGAGATGCCGCTGATGGACGGCATCACCGCGGTACGCAACATCATGCAGCGTTGCCCGACCCCGGTCCTGATGTTCTCCTCGCTGACCCACGAGGGCGCGCGGGTGACCCTGGATGCACTGGACGCTGGAGCGGTCGACTACCTGCCGAAGAATTTCGAGGACATCTCGCGCAACCCGGACAAGGTCCGCCAGTTGCTCTGCGAGAAGGTCCTGACCATCGCCCGTAGCAATCGTCGCTCGATCAGCCTGCCGCCGCTGCCTTCGGCCACCTCGTCCAGCCATGCGCCGGCGTCGTCCTCCAGCGTCGGCGCGAGCGCGCGTGTTGGTGCCGGCGCGTCGCCGGCCCCGGCGTCGACCTCGGCGGCGCCGAAGCGCAAGGCCTACCGGCTGGTCGCGATCGGTACCTCCACCGGTGGACCGGTTGCCTTGCAGCGGGTGCTGACCCAGTTGCCGGCCAACTTCCCGGCGCCGCTGGTACTGATCCAGCACATGCCGGCGGCCTTCACCAAGGCCTTCGCCGAGCGCCTCGACAAGCTGTGCCGGATCAGCGTCAAGGAAGCAGAGGACGGCGACATCCTGCGTCCCGGCCTGGCGCTGCTGGCGCCGGGCGGCAAGCAGATGATGGTCGACGGCCGCGGCACGGTGCGCATCCTCCCCGGCGACGAACGCCTGAACTACAAGCCCTGCGTCGACGTGACCTTCGGCTCGGCGGCCAAGGCCTACAACGACAAGGTCCTGGCGGTGGTCCTCACCGGCATGGGCGCCGACGGACGCGAGGGTGCGCGCCTGCTCAAGCAGGGCGGCAGCCAGGTGTGGGCGCAGGACGAGGCCAGTTGCGTGATCTACGGGATGCCGATGGCCGTGGTCAAGGCCAACCTGGCGGACGCGGTGTACGGGCTCGACGACATCGGCCGGCACCTGGTCGAGGCGTGCCAGTAAGCGTGCGTGCAGGAATGAGGAGACTGCCTTCGATGGCCACCCACGTGACGACCTGCGCGCGCCTTCGCCAAGCCGAGGGGACGCGCTGATGGATGTGCTCAGCCTGGTCGGGATCATCCTGGCGTTCGTCGCCATCGTCGGCGGCAACTTTCTCGAGGGCGGCCACGCCGGAGCCCTGCTCAACGGTCCGGCGGCGCTGATCGTGATCGGCGGCACCCTGGCCGCGGCGCTGTTGCAGACTCCGGTGAACGTGCTCAAGCGCGGCCTGGGCATGCTCGGCTGGGTGTTCTTCCCGCCGCGCGAGGATCTTTCCGGGGGAATCGACCGGATCGTCTCCTGGAGCATGACCGCGCGCAAGGAAGGCCTGCTCGGCCTGGAGAGCATCGCCGATGCGGAGCCCGATCCCTATGCGCGCAAGGGCCTGCAACTGCTGGTGGACGGCGCCGAGCCGGAAGTCATCCGCAGCATCCTCGAGGTCGACCTGTTCACCCAGGAAAGTCGCGACCTGCAGGCCGCCAAGGTGTTCGAGAGCATGGGCGGCTATGCGCCGACCATCGGCATCATCGGCGCGGTAATGGGCTTGATCCATGTGATGGGCAACCTGGCCAACCCGGCGCAGCTCGGCAGCGGCATCGCCGTGGCCTTCGTCGCCACCATCTATGGCGTCGGCTTCGCCAACCTGCTCCTGCTGCCGATCGGCAACAAGCTGAAAACCCTGGTACTGCGCCAGTCGCGCTACCGCGAGATGCTCCTGGAGGGCCTGCTGTCCATCGCCGAGGGCGAGAACCCGCGTTCCATCGAGTTGAAGCTGCAAGGCTTCATGGACTGACCGGAGCCGAGCATGCAGCGCCGCCGTCGCCACCAGGAGGAACACGAGAACCACGAACGCTGGCTGGTTTCCTATGCCGACTTCATCACCCTGCTGTTCGCCTTCTTCGTGGTGATGTATTCGATTTCCTCGATCAACGAGGGCAAGTACAAGATCCTCTCGGAGACCCTCACCGGCGTGTTCAACCAGCCCGACCGCTCGTTGAAGCCGATTCCCATCGGCGACGAGCGGCCGCGCACCACCGAGCCGGAGCGCACCAGCGTCGAGGAGCAGCCCAGCGACAACGCGGCCAGCGCCGACTCGCTGGAGCGGATCGCCGACAGCGTGCGCGATGCCTTCGGCGACTTGATCGCCTCCGACCAGTTGAGCGTGCGCGGTAACGAGCTGTGGATCGAGATCACTCTCAATTCCAGCCTGCTGTTTCCCAGCGGCGATGCGCTGCCCAACGATGCCGCCTTCGATATCGTCGAGAAGGTCGCCAAGATCCTGGCGCCCTACAAGAACCCGATCCATGTCGAGGGCTTCACCGACGACGTGCCGATCCATAGCCCGCGCTATCCCACCAACTGGGAACTGTCGGCGGCGCGGGCGGCGAGCATCGTCCGCCTGCTCGGCAACGATGGGGTCGAGCCGTCGCGGATGGCTGCGGTGGGCTATGGTGAATTTCAGCCGGTGGCGGACAATGCCAGCGCCGAGGGGCGGGCGAAGAATCGCCGGGTGGTGCTGGTGATCTCGCGCAACCTGGAGGTGCGACGCAGCGTCAGCGGGGTCGGCAGCGGCAAGGCGCAACCGGATTCGGCGCTCCGCCACGCAGGCTCGGCAGCTGGCACGCAAGCTGCAGATACTGGCGGTACGCCGGCGCCCGCGTCGGCAACCGTCAATTCCCCGTCGCCTTCGCCATGAGCGCGCGAACCATGGTTTGCGTACGGGCGCCGGGGCCGAACTGGCCATTAGCGCGGCCCCAACCGGGTAGACCCATGCCAGGAAGAGTAGAGCAATGAAAGTCTGGGCAGTCGCCAATCAGAAAGGAGGGGTCGGCAAGACCACCTCGTCCATCGCCCTGGCCGGCCTGTTGGCGGATGCCGGCAAGCGCGTGGTCGTGGTCGACCTGGACCCCCACGGCTCGATGACCAGCTATTTCGGCTATGACCCGGACACCCTCGAGCACAGCGCCTTCGACCTGTTCCTGCACCAGGGCAACGTCCCCGAGGGGCTGCCGGCCTCGCTGCTGCGCAGCACCAGCAACGAACGCATTTCCCTGCTGCCGTCGAGTACCGCGCTGGCCACCCTGGAGCGCCAGTCGCCGGGCAAGAGCGGTCTCGGCCTGGTGGTCTCGAAGAGCCTGGCGCAGCTCTGGCAGGATTTCGACCATGCGATCATCGACAGCCCGCCGCTGCTCGGCGTGCTGATGGTCAACGCCCTGGCCGCCAGCCAGCACCTGGTGATCCCGGTGCAGACCGAGTTCCTCGCGGTGAAAGGGCTGGAGCGGATGGTCAACACCCTGGCGATGATCAACCGGTCGCGCAAACAGGCGTTGCCCTATACCATCGTACCTACGCTGTTCGACCGGCGGACCCAGGCTTCGCTGAGCACGCTGCGGATTCTCAACGAGAACTACCCGGACAACCTGTGGCAGGCGTTCATTCCCATCGATACCCGCCTGCGCGATGCCAGCCGGGCCGGGGTCACGCCGTCGCAGCACGACGGCAAGAGTCGCGGGGTGATCGCCTACCGCGCCTTGCTCAAGCATCTGCTGGCGCAGCAGCCGGCCACCCGGGTGGCCTGATGGCGCGCCGGTCGCCGCGCCGACAGGCGCATTCAAGCCGCACCGGAGTGCGGCCGATAACCGTTGTAGACCCCTGTCGCGGAATACCCACATGAGCGCCGCCACCGCCACCCGTTCGCAACTGGCCTTGCAGTCCTACCTGGATGCGTTGCTCCAGGAGGCCACTTTCGAGGACCTGGAACCTCTCGTCGAGACGCCGCCAGCGCCTGCGCCCGCGCCGTTGAAGCCTGTCGCGCTGGCGGTCGCCGAAGTGGCGACACCGGCCCCGGCGCTGGAAACGCTGCCGGTCGACCCCGGGTTCGACGAGTTCGAGGCCGCGGTGCTCGAGGAGCAGGTCCGCGATGCGCGCCTGGTTCCGCCGGCGCCGGCGGCCCTGCTCGACGAACCGACGACGTTGCGCGAGCTGCCGGTCGAGCCACGGCCCCACGAAGTCATCGAGTTGCGCGTGCCGAGCGCCCCGGCGAGCGTCGGCGAGCCGCCGCTGCTCGACCTGCCGCTGCTCGACGACGGTCGTCCGGCCTGGGCGGCGGAGCCCTTCGAGTGCCTGCTGTTCGACGTCGCCGGGCTGACCCTGGCGGTGCCGCTGGTGTGCCTCGGCTCGATCTATCCGCTGGAGAACCAGGAACTGACCCCGTTGTTCGGCCAGCCCGACTGGTTCCTCGGCATCCTGCCGTCGCAGGCGGGCAACCTGAAGGTGTTGGACACCGCACGCTGGGTGATGCCCGAACGCTACCGCGACGACTATCGCGACGGCCTCAAGTACGTGATCTCGGTCCAGGGCTACGAGTGGGGGCTGGCGGTGCACCAGGTGAGCCGCTCGATCCGCCTCGACCCGGCCGAGGTGAAATGGCGCAGCCAGCGTAGCCAGCGGCCCTGGCTGGCCGGCACGGTCATCGAACACATGTGTGCGCTGCTGGATGTGGCGGCGCTCGCCGAACTGATCGCCAGCGGCGCCGTCAAGCGCCTGCACGGCGACCATTGATAGACAGCTTCCGCCACTTGCGGCGGTTTTCGAGAGGTTAGGGGAATGAGCAAAGCCACCGCGCAAAGCGCCGAAGATCCGATCCTGCAGTGGGTCACCTTCCGCCTGGACAACGAGAGCTACGGCATCAATGTGATGCAGGTCCAGGAGGTGCTGCGCTACACCGAGATCGCCCCGGTGCCGGGCGCGCCGAGCTACGTGCTGGGCATCATCAACCTGCGCGGCAACGTGGTCACGGTGATCGACACCCGCCAGCGCTTCGGCCTGGACCCTGCGCCGGTCAGCGACAACACGCGGATCGTCATTATCGAGGCGGACAAGCAGGTGGTCGGCATCCTGGTCGACAGCGTCGCCGAGGTGGTCTACCTGAAGCAGTCGGAAATCGAGACCGCGCCGAACGTCGGCAACGAAGAGTCGGCCAAGTTCATCCAGGGTGTCTGCAACAAGAACGGCGAGCTGCTGATCCTGGTCGAGCTGGACAAGATGATGACCGAGGAAGAATGGTCGGAGCTGGGCAGCATCTGATGCGTTCTACCGACACGAGGGCCTGCTGAGATGGAGGTCGTCGCGCTGGCACTGGCGCTCGCCGCCTGCCTCGGCCTGGCGGCGGCGTGCCTGTGGCTGCGCCGTGAATTGCGCCGCCTGCAAGCTGCGCTGGCGCAGCAGGCGGAGGAGGGCGCCGCGCGCGAGCGCCGGCTCAAGGAGCTGAGCAAGCGCATCGAGTCCTACCAGCAGGTCAACGTGCGCATGGGCGAGGCCTTGCAGGACCTCGGCAAGCAACTCGCGCCGCTTCCCGACCGGGTCGCGCGCCTGGAGCAGCGCGATCCGACCACGCTGTCGTTCAGCCAGGCCGCACGCCTGGTCGGGCTCGGCGCCAGCGCCGAAGACCTGACCCAGGCCTGCGGTCTGTCGCAGGCCGAGGCCGAGCTGGTGGCGCGCCTGCACGAAGCCAAGGGCAAGTGACGGTCGCCGGCCCGGCGCTGGCGCTGGCGCTTTTCAGGCGAGCAGGCGGCTCGCCACTTCTGCCAGTGTCACCTCTCCCCTGAACTCCCCGCAGCTCTGCGCCGGCAGGCGATCCTCGATGGCATGGGCGAAGCGCACCGCCGGGTCCTGCTCCAGCTTCTCCAGGTGTCGATGCAGGCGCGGAAAGTCGTGTTGCAGGTCGAAGTAGCCCAGCTCCCGTCCCCAGCGAGCGGTACCCGCGAGGTAGGCGTCGGCCACGCTCGGCCCTTCGCCGGCCAGCCACTTGCGGTCGCCGAGCAGCTTGTCGATCCGGCCATAGGCTCGCGCCGCGCGCGTCAGCGCCCTTGCCGTCGTGGTTGCGTCGGCGTCCTCCAGATAGAACAGGGCTCCCCAGGCCGAATGGCATTCGGTATGCAGGAGGGCGAGGGCGAAGTTCAGTTCGTCGAACTCGGCGCTGCCCTGCGGATAACCGAGCTTCCTGCACAGGTCGCGCGCCGCCAGGTGCTGGAGAATGGCCAGGCTTTCGCTGAGCGCGCGGCCGTCCTCCAGGAGCAGGGTGGGCGTCTGGCGAGCCGGGTTCAGGCGCACGTAGGTGCGCTCGCCGGTCTCCAGCGGCATCTCGATCCGACACAGGCGATAGGGGCGGCCGAGCCACTCGAGGGCCACGATCGAGCCGAAGGAACAGCCGTGGGGTACGCCATAAAACAGTACAGGTTCCATTTTCCATCTCCGTTCAGGTAACGCACGTTGCGCATCGCAACCGGGCTGAACGCAGGGTAGGGGGGATATAGGCTATATTCGGTCCTGATTTTTCCGGTGGATCGAAAAATGTCCAAGCCCACGGTGCGCGTGCTCGCCCTGCTCGAACTGCTGCAGAGCCACGGCCAGCTCAGCGGTAGCGAGCTGGCCAGGCGCCTGGAGGTGGATGGACGGACGCTGCGTCGCTATATCGTCGCCCTCGAGGAGCTGGGCATACCCATCTCGGCGGAGCGCGGACGCCATGGCGGTTACCACCTGGTGGCCGGTTTCAAGCTCCCGCCGCTGATGTTCAGCGCGGAGGAAACCCTGGCCGTGTCCCTCGGCCTGCTGGCGGTGCGCAGTCTCGGCCTGGGCGAAAGCGAGCTGGCCCTGGAAAGTGCGCAGGCCAAGCTGAGCAGGGTGATGCCCGTTGCGCTGCGGCGGCGCCTCGTGGCGCTCCGCGAGACCGCCAGCCTGGACCTGGCCCGCGCCCGGGCGGGAACCAGTGTGGCGGCGCTGGCGACCCTCGCCGAAGCCGCCCAGGTCCGTGCGCGGGTCGAGTTCCGCTATCGCGACCCGCAGGGCGCCGAAACCCTCCGCCAACTCGATCCCTACGGCCTGGCCTATCGCAACGGCTGCTGGTACGTCAGCGGTTTCTGCCACCTGCGCCAGGCGTTGCGCTCGTTCCGTCTCGATCGCCTGGACGCGCCGCGCATGCTGGCGGAGCGCTTCGAGCGACCGGCGGATTTCGATACCCTCCGCCACCTGCGGGAGAGCTTCGCCCGGATGCCGCGCGCCTACCCGGTGGAAATCCTGATGCGGGCGGCGAGGGAGCAGGTGGTCGCGGTGCTCGGCGAGCCCCTCGGTCTGCTCGCCGAGGTCGATGGCGGTACGCTGTTGCGCGCCAGCACCGACGACCTGGACTGGTTCGCCCGGCGCCTGTGCGGCCTGCCGTTCGACTTCGAGGTCAGGCAGCCGCTGGAGTTGCGCGAGCCGTTGAGGCGCCAGGCCGAGCGTGTCCTGCGTAACCTGGGCCAGGAGGAAGCTTCGGATCACAGGTAGGCATTTAGAGGAAAAGTCCTATTAATTGCGCGGCTGTCGCTTTCTAGAATCGGTCCTGGTCAACCCGCACGTTTCCAGGAGGCCACAAGGATGCCTGCAATACCCCTGCGCGCCATGGTGCTGTGCGCCAACCCCGGCCGTCTGCTCAGGTACGGAGCGCTGTTCAACCGCTGCGGCTACTTCCACCTGAGCTTGTGCCTGGACCGACGGGAGCTGCGGCGCTCCCTGGACCAGGGTTACCCGTACGACTATTGCCTCTACGACGGATTCCGCCTGGACCAGGGCTGCAAGGGCACGCTGGCGATGCTGGGACGCAGCGGCAGCATCCGGCGCTTCCTGCTGGTGGGCGAACTCGATTGCCGCGAGAAGCGTCTGTTGTTCGAGTGGAGCAGAGGCCATGGCCTGAGCATCGGCGCGGTGTCCGACCGGCCTTTGGGCCAGGTCGCCCTGGCTGCGTTGATCAAGCGTGATCGCGGCTGCCCCGACCTCCTGCGCGGCATCGCCTGAGGCGGCTTCCGGGAAGATGAGGTAAGGTCGTTTTCCAACCTTCCATGGCGAGACAGCATGACCGTCCAGGCCGACATCCTCAAGGCGATCGAAGGCATCGAGCATGGCTTCCAGCAAGCCGGCCAGGCACTCTCCGAACGGATATTCCATTGCCGGCAGGTGCATGGCGCCGAGATCGTCGACGCGCGCTCGTTGTCGGAATCGGGACGGCATGCCGCCGACGGTGTTTTCAGCGAAGGGCCGCTGGCGGTCGCGGTGGTCACCGCGGACTGCCTGCCGATTCTCATGAGCAGTCGCGACGGTCGGGTGGTGGCCGCCCTGCACGGCGGCTGGCAGGGGCTCGTCGCCGGTATCGTCGGCGCGGCGGTGGCGCGCTTCAATGCGCGCGGCGTCGCCAGCGCGGACATCCGGGTCGCCATCGGTCCCGGGATCAAAGCCTGCTGCTACGAGGTGAGTGCCGGGTTCATCGAGGCGTTGCAGGTCGGCCACGGCCGCCTCTGGGAGGGCGCGGTGCCGCCCTGGAGCCAGCGTCGTCCGCTCCCCGAGCGGCCACCCCGGTTCGCTCCGCCCGAGCCAAGGCAGGCGGAGCAGGGCGCCTGGCTGGACCTGGTAGCCTTCTGTCGCCAGTTGTTCCAGGCCGCCGGCGTCGGGCCGGCGCAGATCGAAGCCAGCGCCGTCTGCACCTACTGTTCCGGCGATGCGTTCGCCAGTCATCGCCGACGCCAGCGCCTGGGCGAGGAGAAGCGTCAGCAGTACGCCTGGATCGCGCGCAAGCCGTGACCGCGTATCGGTATTGTCCGGAAATCCTGGATAGTCATGACGGTTGTCTGCTGTTTATCCGCCAATACCCGGCTTCTAGACTTTCCCTGTCGATGCGTGGCTGTCGCCACGCTCATTCCAGGAGAGTCCCAGCATGCCTGACATCACCCAAGCCGCCATCGTCACCGGCGCCTCCCGCGGCATCGGTCGCGCCATTGCCCGGCGGTTGGCCGCCGACGGTTTCGCGGTCGCGGTCAACTATGCCGGCAACCAGACCATGGCCGACGAGGTCGTGGCCGAAATCGTCGCCGCCGGCGGCACGGCCATCGCCGTACAGGGCGACGTGGCCAGCCCGGAGGACATGGACAAGCTGTTCGAAGCCACCAGGGGCGCCTTCGGCCGCATCGACGTGGTGGTCAACAGCGCCGGCACGATGCCCTACCTGAAGATCGCCGACGGCGACCTGGAGGGCTTCGACCGGGTGATCCGCACCAACCTGCGCGGCGCCTTCATCGTGCTCGGCCTGGCTGCCCGGCATGTCGAGCGCGGCGGACGGATCATCGCCCTGTCCACCAGCGTGATCGCCCGGGCGCTGCCCAGCTACGGTCCGTACATCGCGTCCAAGTCCGGGGTCGAGGGGCTGGTGCACGTGCTGGCCAACGAGTTGCGCGGCCAGGACATCAGGGTCAACGCGGTGGCGCCCGGCCCGGTGGCCACCGAGCTGTTCTTCAACGGCAAGAGCGCCGAACAGATCGACCAGATCGCCAGGCTGGCGCCGCTGGAGCGTCTCGGCGAGCCGGACGAGATCGCCGCGGCGGTGTCCTTCCTCGCCGGGCCGGACGGGGCCTGGGTCAATTCCCAGGTGCTGCGGGTCAACGGCGGTTTCGCCTGAGCCGTGTGGGCGGGGCACGAAAAAGCCGGCGCGAAGGCCGGCTTTTTCGTGGTCGCCACTGGCGGTCAGCGGTCGTTCTTGGTCGAGGAGCCGATGGCGTTGCTCAAGCCCTTGCTGTTGTGATCGCCGGGGGTGGTGGCGGAGATCGCGCTGGCCTGCGACAGCCCGCGGCTGTCGCGGGAGCTGGCGATGCCGGAGGTGGCTGAACCATGGCCTTTGCTGGAGTGGCCGCCGAGGTTGCCGCCATGGCTGCCGCCCTTGCCGCCGCCATGACCGCCGCCATGACCGCCGCCATGACCGCCACCGTTGCCGCCGCCATTTCCGCCCTTGGCATAGGCGGAGCCGACAGGAGAAAGCTCGCCAGGCAGCAGGGTGCTGCCCGCGAACAGCAGGCCGAGAGCAGCTACGGCGAACAGGGTATGTTTTTTCATTTGAGGGATGCCTCCGCAGGCATGTGGTGTGCCGTCTAAAGACCGTTGCGCGAACGACAGGTTCTGTGGAAAGCGACGGATGGCGGGCCCTGCCGGTGGTTCCTCCTTCAGCGGTTGCGCCAGTGCTCGGCGAGCAATCCGTAGAGCGCCGAGTCGGAGACTTCTCCGGAAACGATCCAGCGTTGTGCGAGCAGGCCCTCCTGGCGGAAGCCCAGGCGCTCCAGGCTGGCGGCCGAAGGCCGGTTGCGCGGATCGATCTCCGCCTCCAGGCGGTTCAGGTCGATTTCATCGAAAGCGAACGCCAGCAGCCTGCGCAGCGCCTCGCCCATGTAACCCCGGCCCTGGGCTGCACGTGCCAGGCAGTAGCCGAGTTCGGCGCGGCGCGAGCCTTTCTCGAAATGGAAGAGGATACAACTGCCGAGCAATTGGCCGTCTTCTCGACGCTCGATGGCCAGGTTCAGGTATTCGCCGTCGACGAGCGCCTGGCTGTCCCGCAGGATCGCCTCGCGGGCCTGCGCAGGGGTCGTCCACGGCGGTGTGTTCCAGTAACGCATGACTTCCGGGTCGGACATCATGGCGAACAGCGGCGCGGCGTCTTCCTCTCGGAAAGTGCGTAGCCGCAGGCGCGGGGTGTCCAACGGGTGGGGAAAGACGAAGTTCATCGGGCGCTCCTTTGCCGAGGTCGGAGGCTGCGCAGCTTAGCGCGCAGCGGCGAGGTCCTGGAGCTGATGTGCGTGCGGATGTTTCGCCGTGCGGGCTGGCTCAGTCGCCGGGACCGCCGAGTAGCAGCATCTGGTTGCCATCCGCGGCGTCCGGCGCGAATCCCTCGGGACACTTGCCTTTCAGGTGCCAGGCGAAGGCGATGATCTCGGCGATGGTGCGATACAGCGCTTCCGGAATGGCGTCGCCGAGTTCCAGGCGGGCGAGCAGGCGGACCAGCTCGGCGTTCTCGTAGATCGGTACCTCGTAGTCGCGGGCGATGGCCAGGATCGCCTCGGCCAGTTCGGCGTCGCCCTTGGCGGAAAGGGTCGGCGCGGCCTGGCCGTCGTAGCTCAGGGCGATGGCCTGGCGCGGGGCGGGTGACTGCTTTCTGTTCATGCGGTTTCGTCTACCCAGCGTTGTTCGATGGTCGCTCGCGGGCCCTGGGGCGGGCGGCCGCGTTGGCAGGTGATCTCGCCAACGGTCAGGCCGGCGTCGCGCAGGCGTTGGCGCAGGTGGCCGAGTTCATGCTCGACCAGCCGTGCGGTCGCGTCTCGCTCGGCCCAAAGCTGGCTGGACAGGCTGCCGCGTAGCAGGGTCGCCTGGGCGTGCAGCGGTCCCAGCGGCTCCAGGTCGAAGGCCAGTTCGACGCGCCAGAGGCTTTCGCGGGCCTCTTCGCCGGTCTTGCGCTGTTCTTCCTGGAACTTCACCTGCAACGGTACCACCGAGTGCTGATGGCGCATGGGCACCTCCATCTGCCAGGTCGCCAGTTGGGTGCCATCCGGCAGGGTGCTGGTCTGCGCCAGGCTCGACAACTGATGGGTCTGCAGGCGGGAGATCGCCGCGGCGGCAAGGCGCAGCAGCGACTCCAGTTCCATGTCCTCGTCGAACAGTTGGAGAACCTTGCTCGGCAGGGGAAAGTTCAGTGCCTGGGTCTTGTTGGCGCTCTGTCCCAGGTTGCCCAGGGCGTTGCGGACAAAGGCCGGCAGCGCCTGGGCCAGGTTCGCCGTGTTGCCGGCGAACATGCCCGGCGCCTGGGCGCCGGTCGGCGGCAGCGGCGACAGCTGGGCGAACAGGCGCAACAGGTTGGCCTTCAGGTCCTGGCCGAGATGATCGGTGGCGCCCTGCATCAGGCGCGCCTCGAGGAACAGGCCGCTCTGCTGCAGGGCCTGGCCGAGCAGCTTGGAATCGCCCATCTTCTGCGCCTCCGGCAGGCCGGCGAAGAGGCGCTCCACGGCCTGGCGCAGGCTGTCCGGCAGGTCGTTGCGGCCGTTCAGCCTCTGCAGGGCGGCGAACAGGCCTTCCAGGGAAGCCTGGCGGGCGCTCTGCCCGGCCAGTTGCTGGCCCAGCGCAAGCTGGTCGAGGCGTCCGCTGAGCGGCAGGAAGTCGATCTGCTGGCTGTTTTTCACCAGCGCCGTGAGCAGGCTGCCGACCGGCAGCGCCTGGGGCGAGTCGAGGCTCAGCTTGCTGCCGGCGAGCGGCGTGTTGAGCAGGTTCAGCAGGACCCGGTAGACCACCTGCTGGGCCTTGTCCGCCGGCAGCGCGGTGCTGGACAGGACCTTGCCCTGGAGCAGGGTGCCGGGCGGCAGTTGCTCCAGGTCGAGGCTGCTCAGCGGGCCAGCGCCGGCCATGCTGTCGAGCAGGGTTGCAACCACGCTGGTGTTGCTGGTGGCGCTGACGTTGAGCAGGTTGCCCGGCACCAGCGGCCGATTGCTCTGCACTTCCACCAGGCTCTGCCCGCTGTTCGCCAGGGTCAGCTTGAGCAGGACCTGGAAATTGTTCGCCAGGCCTTCCTTGACCGCCAGCACCTCGGCCTTGCCCGACTCGCCTTCGCCCAGCAGGCCGGCCAGGGTCTGCACCAGCTTCAGGGTCATCTCGGCGTCGGCCTGGGCGTTGCCCTGCGATTGCGCCGGCGGCAGCGGGCGTGGGGCGGAGACCGGGGGTAGTGGCGGGGAAGCGCCTATCTCGGCTGGCATGGGTAACAACCTGTCTTAAACGACCCTGCGGAGGCTGGGGAAGGGCGTGTATAATGCCGCGCCTGTCAAACAGGCTGGCCGCGTCGTCACCAGTATAGCGGCCGTGTTTATCCCGACTTTAGGGTCTGTTCCGTGAAGGCCTCCGGCGCCGCGACGAGGAGAGACGCTTGGCGATGTTGTTCGATGTCCGATCCTGCTGAAGTCCCCACAGCCAGCCCCTTGCTGGAAACCGTCGGGCTCGCCTGCGAGCGCGACTGGCGCATGCTGTTCGAGCGCCTCGACCTGCGCCTGGCCGCCGGTGAGATGTTGCAGGTGGTGGGTCCCAACGGCAGCGGCAAGACCAGCCTGCTGCGCCTGCTGTCCGGACTGATGCAGCCGACCGCCGGGGAAGTCCGCCTGAACGGCCGGCCGCTCGCCGAACAGCGCGGCGAACTGGCCCGCAGCCTGCTGTGGATCGGCCACGCCGCGGGAATCAAGGGCCTGCTCAGCGCCGAGGAGAACCTCACCTGGCTCTGCGCGCTGCACCAGCCGGCCAGCCGCGAGGCGATCTGGCAGGCCCTGGCCGACGTCGGCCTGCGTGGCTTCGAGGACGTTCCCTGCCACACCCTTTCCGCCGGCCAGCAACGCCGCGTGGCGCTGGCCCGCCTGTACCTGGACGCACCGCCCTTGTGGATCCTCGATGAACCCTTCACCGCCCTCGACAAACAGGGGGTGGCGCAACTGGAAACGCACCTGGCCGGGCATTGCCAGCGCGGCGGGATGGTGGTGCTGACCACCCACCACAGCCTGCAGCAGATGCCCGCCGGCTACCGCGAGCTGGACCTCGGTGCGCTCAAGGCGGCCAGCGGCGCGACGGTCGAGCCGGCGCTGGGCGACCCGGCATGAGCAACGTCTTCAGCCTGCTCCTGGCGCGCGAGGCGCGCCTGCTGTTCCGCCGACCGGCGGAGCTGGCCAATCCGCTGGTGTTCTTCGCCATCGTCATCGCCCTGTTCCCCCTGGCGGTCGGGCCGGAGAGCCAATTGCTACAAACCTTGTCGCCCGGCCTGGTCTGGGTGGCGGCGCTATTGGCCGTGCTGCTCTCGCTGGAAGGGCTGTTCCGCAGCGATTTCGAGGACGGTTCTCTGGAGCAGTGGGTCCTTTCGCCGCACCCCCTGGCTCTTCTGGTGCTGGCCAAGGTGCTGGCACACTGGCTGTTTTCCGGGCTGGCCCTGGTCCTGATGTCGCCGCTGTTCGCGCTGATGCTGGGCCTGCCGGCCCGTTGCATACCGGTGCTGCTGCTTTCCTTGTTGCTCGGTACGCCGGTGCTGAGCCTGCTCGGCGCCGTCGGCGCGGCCTTGACCGTGGGCCTCAAGCGCGGCGGCCTGTTGCTGGCGCTGCTGATCCTGCCGCTGTACATCCCGGTGCTGATTCTCGGTAGCGGGGCGCTGCAGGCTTCGCTGCAGGGACTGCCCAGCAGCGGACATTTATTGTGGCTGGCGAGCCTGACGGCGCTAGCATTGACACTCACGCCATTCGCCATCGCTGCCGGCCTGAAGATCAGCGTAGGCGAGTGAGTCCGCCCGCCGAAGGCATCGGCGGGCGTGCGGTACCGGGCGGCTGTGCCGCCCACGCTTGACCCGGGCTGGCAGCGGAAGGTCTGCCCGGTATTTCCAAAGAGCCCTGTAAACAGAGCCTGATGATGAATTGGACATGGTTTCACAAGCTTGGGTCGCCCAAGTGGTTCTACGAGATCAGCGGCCGCTGGCTGCCCTGGTTCGCCGTGGCGGCGGCGCTGCTGATCGTCACCGGCTGCGTCTGGGGGCTGGCCTTCGCGCCGCCGGACTACCAGCAGGGCAATAGCTTCCGCATCATCTATATCCATGTGCCGGCGGCCTTCCTCGCCCAGTCCTGCTACGTCATGCTGGCCGTGGCCGGTGCCGTCGGGCTGATCTGGAAGATGAAGATCGCCGACGTGGCGGTGCAGTGCGCCGCTCCCATCGGCGCCTGGATGACCTTCGTCGCGCTGCTTACCGGGGCCGTCTGGGGCAAGCCGACCTGGGGCGCCTGGTGGGTCTGGGACGCGCGCCTGACGGCGATGCTGATCCTGCTTTTCCTCTATTTCGGCATCATCGCCCTCGGCCAGGCGATCAGTAACCGCGACAGCGCGGCCAAGGCCTGTGCCGTACTGGCCATCGTCGGCGTGGTGAACATCCCGATCATCAAGTACTCGGTGGAGTGGTGGAACACCCTGCACCAGCCGGCCACCTTCACCATCACCGAGAAACCGGCGATGCCGGTGGAGATGTGGTTGCCGTTGCTGATCATGGTCCTCGGCTTCTATTGCTTCTTCGCGGCCATGCTGCTGGTGCGCATGCGCCTGGAAGTGCTCAAGCGCGAGTCCCGCACCGCCTGGGCGAAAGCCGAGGTGAAGGCCCTGGTGGAGAAGGCACGATGAGCTTCGAATCGTTCGGCGACTTCCTCGCCATGGGCCATCACGGTCCCTACGTCTGGTCGGCCTACGGCATCAGCCTGCTGGTGCTGGCGATCAATGTCGCCGAGCCGCTGCTGGCCCGGCGCCGCTACCTGCAAGAAGAGGCGCGTCGTCTGCGCCGGGAGGCCCAGCAGTGAATCCGGTCCGCAAGAAACGTCTGATCATCGTCCTCGCCATCGTGGTGGGCGTCGGCGCCGCGGTGGGCCTGGCGCTGTCGGCCCTGCAACAGAACATCAACCTGTTCTACACCCCGACCCAGATCGCCAACGGCGAAGCGCCGACCGACACCCGCATACGCGCCGGCGGCCTGGTGGAAAAGGGTTCTCTGCAACGCAGCGAGGATTCGCTGAACGTGCGTTTCGTGGTCACCGACGGCGCCAAGGAAGTGACCATCGCCTACCATGGCATCCTTCCCGACCTGTTCCGCGAGGGGCAGGGCATCGTCGCCCTCGGCAAGCTGGGCGGCGACGGCGTGCTGGTGGCCGATGAAGTGCTGGCCAAGCACGACGAGAACTACATGCCGCCGGAAGTCACCAAGGCGCTCAAGGACAGCGGCCAACTGAAGCACTACGAGAACGGCAAGGCCGCCGGCGAGACCTCGTACAACCAGGAGGGCAAGTAGATGATCCCCGAACTCGGCCACCTGGCCCTGATCCTCGCCCTCTGCCTGGCCCTGGTGCAGTCGAGCTTGCCGCTGGTCGGCGCCTGGCGCGGCGACCGCCAGTGGATGAGCCTGGCGCGCCCGGCGGCCTGGGGGCAGTTCGCCTTCCTCGCCTTCGCCTTCGGTTGCCTGACCTGGGCCTTCCTGCGCGACGACTTCTCGGTGGCCTACGTGGCCGGCAACTCCAACAGCGCGCTGCCCTGGTACTACAAGTTCAGCGCCGTTTGGGGCGCCCACGAAGGTTCGCTGCTGCTCTGGGCGCTGATCCTCGGTGGCTGGACCTTCGCCGTGTCGATCTTCTCCCGGCAACTGCCGGAGGTCATGCTGGCCCGCGTGCTGGCGGTGATGGGCATGATCAGCACCGGCTTCCTGCTGTTCCTGATCATCACCTCCAACCCGTTCAGCCGCCTGCTGCCGCAGACCCCGATGGACGGCAACGACCTCAACCCTCTGTTGCAGGACGTCGGCCTGATCGTCCACCCGCCGATGCTCTACATGGGTTACGTCGGATTCTCGGTGGCCTTCGCCTTCGCCATCGCCGCACTGCTCGGCGGCCGCCTGGACGCCGCCTGGGCGCGCTGGTCGCGGCCCTGGACCCTGGTAGCCTGGGCCTTCCTCGGTATCGGCATCGTGCTCGGCTCCTGGTGGGCCTACTACGAGCTGGGCTGGGGGGGCTGGTGGTTCTGGGATCCGGTGGAAAACGCCTCCTTCATGCCCTGGCTGGTCGGCACTGCACTGATCCACTCGCTGGCGGTGACCGAGAAGCGCGGCGTGTTCAAGAGCTGGACCGTGCTGCTGGCGATCGCCGCTTTCTCCCTGAGCCTGCTGGGCACCTTCCTGGTCCGCTCCGGCGTGCTCACCTCGGTGCACGCCTTCGCCTCCGACCCGGAGCGCGGGGTGTTCATCCTCGCCTTCCTGCTGCTGGTGGTCGGCGGCTCGCTGACCCTGTTCGCCCTGCGCGCGCCGGTGGTCAAGAGCCAGGTCGGCTTCGCCCTGTGGTCGCGCGAGACCCTGCTGCTGCTGAACAACCTGGTGCTGGTGGTGGCGGCCTCGATGATCCTCCTCGGGACCCTCTACCCGCTGCTGCTCGATGCCCTCAGCGGCGCCAAGCTGTCGGTCGGCCCGCCGTACTTCAACGCCATGTTCCTGCCGCTGATGGCGGCGCTGATGGCGGCCCTGGCGGTCGGCGTGCTGGTGCGCTGGAAGGACACCCCGAGCCGCTGGCTGCTCGGCATGCTGACCCCGGTGCTGGTGGCCAGCGCGGTCCTGGCGGCGGCCGGTTCGATGTACTTCGGCGATTTCAACTGGGCGGTGCTGGCGGTGTTCCTGCTGTCCGCCTGGGTGGTCCTGGCCGGTTTCCGCGACTTCCTCGACAAGACCCGGCACAAGGGCGTGCTGGCCGGCGCCCGCAGCCTGACCCGCAGCTACTGGGGCATGCAACTGGCGCACCTGGGCATCGCCGTGTGCGCCATCGGCATCGTCCTCAGCAGCCAGTACAGCGCCCAGCGTGACCTGCGCATGTCGCCCGGCGACACCGTCGAACTGGGCGGCTACCACTTCCTCTTCGACGGCGCGAAGCACCACGAAGGGCCGAACTACACCTCGGACAAGGGCAGCATCCACGTCAGCCGCGACGGCAAGGAGATCGCCACCCTGCATCCGGAGAAGCGCCTGTACACCGTGCAGAGTTCGATGATGACCGAGGCAGGGATCGATGCCGGCTTTACCCGCGACCTCTACGTGGCGCTCGGCGAGCCGCTGGAGAACGGTGCCTGGGCGGTGCGCGTGCACGTCAAGCCGTTCGTCCGCTGGATCTGGTTCGGTGGCCTGCTGATGGGCCTCGGCGGCGCCCTGGCGGCGCTCGACCGGCGCTACCGGGTGAAGGTGAAAACACGTGTGCGCGAGGCCCTGGGCCTCGCCGGTCAGGGAGCCTGAGTCTTGAAACGAGCGATTCTGCTGCTGCCGCTGGGGATCTTCCTGATCGTCGCGGTGTTCCTCTTCCGCGGCCTCTGGCTGGACCCCAGCGAGCTGCCCTCGGCGCTGATCGGCAAGCCGTTCCCGGCCTTCGACCTGCCCAGCGTGCAGGACCCGGCCCGGCGCCTGACCGAGGCCGACCTCAAGGGCAAGCCGGCGCTGGTCAACGTCTGGGGCACCTGGTGCCCGTCGTGCCGGGTCGAGCACCCGGAACTGACCCGACTGGCCGAGCAGGGCGTGGTGATCTACGGGATCAACTACAAGGACGACAACGCCGCCGCCATCAAGTGGCTGAACGAGCTGCACAATCCCTACCTGCTGAGCATCAGCGACGCCGACGGCACCCTGGGCCTGGACCTGGGCGTGTACGGTGCGCCGGAAACCTACCTGATCGACAAACAGGGCATCATCCGCCACAAGATCGTCGGGGTGGTCGACCAGAAAGTCTGGCGCGAGCAACTGGCGCCGCTGTACCAGCAACTGCTGGACGAGCCGGAGGCCCGATGAAGCGTTTCCTCGCCACCGCGATGCTCGGTCTCGCCCTCTGCGGCGTGGCCCGGGCCGCCATCGACACCTACGAGTTCGCCAGCGACGCCGAGCGCGAACGCTTCCGCAACCTGACCCAGGAACTGCGCTGCCCGAAGTGCCAGAACCAGGACATCGCCGACTCCAACGCACCGATCGCCGCCGACCTGCGCAAGCAGATCTACGGCCAGTTGCAGCAGGGCAAGAGCGACGGCGAGATCGTCGACTACATGGTTGCCCGCTACGGTGATTTCGTTCGCTACAAGCCGCCGGTCAACGAGCGTACCTGGCTGCTCTGGTTCGGTCCGGGCGCCTTGCTGCTGTTCGGCGTGCTGGTGATCGGCGTGATCGTCCTGCGCCGCCGGCGCACCGCTGCCAAGGTGCAAACCACCCTGTCCGCCGAGGAGCAAGCGCGCCTCGCCAACCTGTTGAAGAACGACAAATGATCGATTTCTGGCTCGCTGCCGGCCTGCTGCTGCTGGCGGCCCTGGCATTCCTGCTGATTCCGCTGCTGCGTGGCCGTCGCGCCCAGGCCGAGGAAGACCGTACCGCCCTGAACGTCGCGCTTTATCAGGAGCGGATCGCCGAGCTGGCCGGTCAGCAGGCCGCCGGCACGCTGACCGCCGAGCAACTGGAGAATGGCCGCGCCGAGGCTGCCCGCGAACTGCTCGCCGACACCGAGGGCAGCGGCGAAGAGCGTAGCTCGCGCCTGGGCCGGGCGGTCCCGCTGGTCGCGGCGCTGCTGGTGCCGTTGGTCGCGCTCGGCCTGTACCTGCATTGGGGCGCCAGCGACAAGGTCGAGCTGGCCCGCGAATTCGCCCAGGCGCCGCACTCCATGGAAGAGATGACTGCGCGCCTGGAGCGCGCGGTACAGGCCCAGCCGGATTCCGCCCAGGGCTGGTACTTCCTCGGTCGCACCTACATGACCCAGGAACGCGGCGCCGATGCGGCGCGGGCCTTCGAACGCGCCGCCGAACTCAGCGGGCGGCAGCCGGAAGTGCTCGGCCAGTGGGCGCAGGCACTGTATTTCTCCGGTGGCAAGAAAATGACCGCGCAGATCAAGGCCCTGGCCGACGAGGCGCTGAAGGGCGACCCGGCCGAAGTGACCACCCTTGGCCTGCTCGGCATCGCCGCCTTCGAAGAGCAGCGCTACGCCGACGCCATCGGCTTCTGGGAGCGCCTGGTGTCGGTGTTGCCGAACGAGGACCCGGCACGCTCGGCGATCCAGGGCGGCATCCAGCGCGCCCGCGAGCGCATGACCGAGGCCGGGCAGACTCCGCCGGCGCCGGCCGCGCCCGCTGCCGCCGGGGTGACCCTGACGGTGAAGGTGGATATCAGCGACGCGGTGAAGGGCCAGGTCAAGGCCGACGACAGCGTGTTCGTCTTCGCCCGCGCCGTCGGCGGCCCGCCGATGCCGTTGGCAGTGAAGCGCCTGACCGTCGCCGACCTGCCGGCCGAGGTCAGCCTGAGCGATGCCGACGCCATGATGCCGCAGCTCAAGCTCAGCGGTTTCCCGCAGGTCGAGCTGGTGGCACGGGTATCCCGCGCCGGCAACGCCATCTCCGGCGAGTGGATCGGACGCGGCAAACCGTTGTCTACTGCCCAGTCGTCGGCGCAAGCGCTGACCATCGACGGCCCGGACCAGCCCCAGGCGGCCCGGCCATAACGACAATCGGTTGGGGAGGTGCGGCGGTGAAGGCGAAGTATCTGGGTCTGGCGATTCTCCTGGGCGGTCTCGGCGGGTGCGTGGTGCATCCGCCGCAGACCAGCGAACCGCCGGCCTCGCTGCCGCCGCAGAGCCAGCCGCAGCCCGGTCCGTCCAGCGCGCCCGGCGCCACCCCGCCGCGCATCACCCCGCAACCGCAGACTCCGGCGCAGCCCAGCCGCTCGCGTCCGCAGTTCGCCCCGCCGCCAGGCGGCAAGGGCGTCTGGGACGGCAGCCTGGGGGTCTACGTGATCCGTGGCGAGCGCGATCTCTACTACCGCCAGCGCACCTACTACCGGTGGGACGGCGGCTGGTTCTGGTCCACCAGCCCGCAGGGTCCATGGACCGAGACCGACGCTCGCGGCATCCCGCCCGGTCTCAGCCGGCGCTACGCCAATCCATGATCCCTAGGGGTTCTCCGGGTCGTGCCCGAGCGACTGGATGAACAGCGAGAACAGCTCCGGTTGCGAGGAAATGTCCAGCTTGGCGTACAGGTGGCGCCGATGGACCTTGATCGTCTCCGGCGAGATCGCCAGGCGCTCGGCCATGGCCTTCGACGAGTAGCCGCGAAGGATCAGGCGGGCGATCTCCAGTTCCCGTTCCGATAGCACGCTGGCGCCGAAGTGGCTGAGGGCGTCGCGTATCTGCGTGGCCATCTCTTCCTGCGGTGCAGCCGGCAACAGGCGCTGGCTGCGCTGCTGCCAGTGCTGCTGCATCAGCGCCAGGACCCAGCTCGAGAGCAAGCCGAGCATCCCGCATTCCTCGTCGGCGAACATCCTCTGCATGCCCAGCGACAGCGACAGCGCGCCCTGGCCGGGCACCTGTAGGATGAACTGCACCTCGTCCTCCAGAACGTTGTCGTGGAAGTAGCTGAGGTAGTACTCGCTCTGCCGGAAATGGTCCGGGGCGATCTCCTCGAGGCGGTACAGGCCGCTGGCCAGGCCTTCCCGGCAAGCCTGGTAGAAGGGGTCGAGCAGGTACAGCCCGTTCAGGTAGGCGAGCATCGAGGCCGGCCCGGCGTGCGGTTCGGCGTCGTATTCCTCCAGGGCCACCGGCACGCCGTTGGCGGGGTAGAAGATCGCCAGGGCGTTGTCGAACGGCAGGTGCTGGCGCAGCAGCAGGATCAATTGCTTCCAGAAACGGTTGCCGCCGATCTGTTCGATGGCGCGGCCCAGGCTGGCGTGCATGCCGATGTCCCGGAACAGGGTGTGCATCCGTATTCGCTCCACGGTGGGTTTTCGCAGGCTCCGGTTTGCGGCTTTTCCACCCGCCGCGTCAAGGGGCGTAACCCCAAAGGGTGATTGGCCCGCCGGTTCCGCGCTCCTAGAGTCGGCGCATAACCAGCGCCCCGGCAAGGGGCCGCCGCGAGTCTCCGTTACTGCCTCAACTTCAATAACAATCAGAGGACAACGACATGAGCTCTTCCCCCGCGCCCGAAAGTGCGCTGAAACCCACGCTGGGCGTGTTCGACGTGGTCGCCATCACCGTTTCCGCAGTCACTCCCGCCAGTTCCGTCTTCGTCATCGCCCCCTTCGCCATCCAGCAGGCCGGCACCGGCGCTTTCTGGGCCTTCGCCCTGGCCGGGGTGCTGGCGCTGATGTTCGCCTGGTGCTATGCCGAGCTGGGCAGGGCGCACAGCACCGCCGGCGGCGAGTATGTCTACGCCAAGCGGGTGTTCGGCGGCTTGGCCGGCTACGCCACCTTCCTCACGGTGCTGGCGATGCTGCTGTTCATCCCGCCGGTGCTCGCCACCGGCGCGGCGACTTACCTGAACGCTGCCCTCGGCACCCACTTCGATGCGCAGACCGTGGCCCTGGCGATCGTTGCCTTCAGCTACCTGCTGGGCATCCTCAACATCCGCGTCAACGCCTGGGTCACGGGTACCTGCCTGCTGCTGGAAGTGGCGGCGCTGCTGGTGATCGTCGGCCTCGGTTTCGGCCATGCACAGCAACCGGCGAGCGTCCTTCTGCAGCCGCAGGTAGTCGGCGACGGCGGGCTGCTGGCGATCGCACCCTGGGCATTGGTGATCGGAGCGGTCGGTACCGCGCTGTTCTCCTACAACGGTTTCGGCGGCGCGGTGCTGCTCGCCGAGGACATGAAGGACGGCGGTCACAGCGTGCATCGCGCGGTGCTCTGGTCGCTGGCGCTGGTAGTACTGATCGAGATCGTCCCGCTCGCCGCGCTGCTGATCGGCGCGCCGTCGCTCCCGGCGATGCTCGCCAGCCCCGACCCGATCGGCTACCTGTTGAACAGCCATGGCAACGAGACGCTGTCGCGCCTGGTCAGCGCCGGGATCTTCCTCTCGGTGTTCAACGCCATCGTCGCCATCGTCATCCAGAGCGCCCGGGTGATCTTCAGCAGCGGTCGCGACGCGCTCTGGATGCCAGCGTTGAACCGTGCCTTCACCCGTATCCATCCGCGCTGGGAATCGCCCTGGCTGGCCACGCTGTTCCTCGCCATTCCCTCGGCGGCGCTGAGCTTCAGCTCCAACCTGGCCGAACTGACCTCGTTCACCGTGTTGCTGATCGTCATGGTCTACCTGATCGTCGCCCTCTGCGCGCTGTTCAGCCGGGTGCTGCGGCGCGACCGCGAGCATCCCTACCGGATGCCGCTGTGGCCGCTGCCGGCGCTGCTGGCGGTGAGCGGCGCGGGATACCTGCTGCTCAACCTGTTCCTGGCGGCCTCGGCCAGGGACGTGATGATCATTGTCGGACTGCTGGCGGTGTCGGTGATTCTCTACTGCACCTACGGCAAGCTCAGTCCGGCGTTCCAGAAGCTTTGAAACAGGAGTCCGCATGCGCGCTCGACAACTTGGCATCACCCTCGGCCTGGGCACTCCCGGCCCGTTCAACGCGATCACCGACGTTCCCGGCGTGCGCGTCGGCCACAGCACCCTGAACCAGCGGATCGACGGCAGGCAGGTTCGCACCGGCGTCACCCTGGTCCAGCCGCGCGCCGGTGCGGCGCGCCTGCAACCCTGCTTCGCCGGCTGCCATGTGCTCAACGGCAACGGCGACGCCACGGGCCTGGAGTGGATCCGCGAAGCCGGCCTGCTGACCACCCCGATCGCCATCACCAATACCCACAGCGTCGGCGCGGTGCGCGACGCGCTGATCGCCGAGGAGCGCGCCGAACTCGGCGACAGCGGGCTGTACTGGTGCATGCCGGTGGTGATGGAGACCTTCGACGGCCTGCTCAACGATATCTGGGGCCAGCATGTCGGCGCCCGCCAGGTCGGCGAGGCGCTGGCCTGCGCCGAGTCCGGACCGGTCCGCGAAGGTTCGGTGGGCGGCGGTACCGGGATGATCTGCCACGAGTTCAAGGGTGGCATCGGTAGCGCATCGCGGCGGCTTCCGGCGGAGCAGGGCGGCTGGACGGTGGGCGCGCTGGTCCAGGCCAACCACGGCCAGCGCCGCGAGCTGCGGGTCGACGGCTATCCTGTCGGCCGCCGGTTGGGCGACATCCCCTCGCCGTTCAGCGAGGAAGGCACCCCGGGTATGGGCTCCATCGTGGTGATCCTGGCCACCGATGCGCCGCTGTTGCCGCACCAGTGCCAGCGCCTGGCGCAGCGCGCCTCGATCGGCGTCGCGCGCACCGGCGGCGGTACCGAGGACTCCAGCGGCGACGTGTTCCTCGCTTTCGCCACCGGCAACCAGGACCTGCCGCCAGCCGACTATGCGCGCAAGGACCTGCCGCAGAGCACGCCGCTGCGGATGCTCAACAACGACCACATCTCGCCGCTGTTCGCCGCGGCGGCGGAGGCGGTGGAAGAAGCCATCGTCAACGTGCTGCTGGCCGGCGAGGACATGCGCACCGAGGACGGCCGGCTGGTGCCCGCGCTGAAGGGGGAGAGGCTCCTGGCGGCGCTGCGCGAGACCGGCTGGCCGGGACGCTGAAAGCGGCTCAGCGCCAGCCGCGGGTGCGCGCCACCGCTTCGCTGAAACGCACCTGCCAGCGCCGGGCGGTGCCGGCGTCGACCCGCGGCTGGAACTCCGTGCGGGTGTTGCGCGGCTCCGCCAGCTCGTAGCCGAGGCCACGCGCGGCAAGGGCGGCGCAACCGAAGGCGGTGAGTTCGTCGAAGCGCTGGGTGACGATGCGCCGTTGCAGGCTGTCGGAGAGGAACTGGGCGAAGTAGGGGCTGCGCGCCAGGCCGCCGTCGATGGACAGGCGGTCGGTGACCTTCAGGTAGCCGTCCATCGCCTGGATCACCTCGGCGCTGCGTAGCACCACGCCTTCGAGCAGGGCCTGGCAGAGGTCCTCGCGGCGGGTGCCGGCGTCCATTCCCAGCCACATCGCGCCGGCGCTGCGGTCCCAGTGCGGGCATGCGAGTCCCGACAGGGCCGGGACGAAGGCCAGGCCGCGCTCGATGGCCGGCGGCCGGTCGAAGCCGGCCAGTTCCGAGAAGTCGCTGAACAGGCCGAGACGCCCGGCCCACTCGACCGCGGCGCTGGCGTCGTAGACCCCGCCGTCCATGGCGTACACCGGTTTGCCATCGATCTGCCAGGCGATGGTGGCGAGCAGGCCTGTCTCCGGCGAGCGGATGATCCGCTCGCCGCTGAGGGTCAGGGCGAAGGCGCCGGTGCCGAAGGTGATCTTCGCATCACCGGGCTGGCGGCAGCCGTGACCGTAGAGCGAGGCCTGCTGGTCGACCACCGAGGCCGTCAGCGGGGTGTTGCCGATCACCCCGAAATGGCCGACGGTGTCGCGGATGTCCGGCAGGCACTCGATCGGCACGCCGAACAGGGCGCACAGCTCGGGGTCCCAGCTGCCCTCGGCGAGGTTCATCAATGCGGTGCGCGAGGCGGTGGTGACGTCGGTGGCGAAGGTTCCGCACAAGCGGTCGAGAAACCAGGCATCGCTGGTTCCCAGGCGCAGGCGGCCTGCCTTCAAAGCCCTGCGAGCGGCAGGAAGGTGCTCGACGATCCAGCCCAGCTTGCTGGCCGAGAAATAGGCGTCGAGCGGCAGGCCGCTGCGTTCCAGGACCAGCGCCTCGGCGCCGCTGGCGCGTAGACGCTCGATGTGCGGGGTGGTGCGGTTGTCCTGCCAGACGATCAGCGGCGACAACGGCTCGCCGCTGCGGGCGTCCCAGGCCATGCAGCTTTCGCCCTGGTTGGCGAGGCCGATGGCGTCGACCCGGCCGCTGGCCTCCAGGCAGCGTTGCAGGTTGGCCAGCAGTTCCAGCGGATCGTGCTCGACCCAGCCGGACTGCGGATGGTGTTGCTGGTGACGCAGCGCCAACTGAATATCGGCGCTGCCGTCCTGGTTGGCGACCAGCACGCGGGTACTGGTGGTTCCCTGGTCGAGGGCGGCGATTCGCATGGTCGGTTCTCTTCGCGGGTTCAGTGGCCGGAGGTGAGGAAGGCGACTTCCAGGCGCCGGGTGTCCGGCGGTAGGCGCAGGGCGGCCAGCGGCACCAGCAGGCGGCGCTCCGGCAGACAGGACAGGGCACGCTCCCACACCGGGCGACCATCGGCCAGGATCCGCAGGCGGCCGCTGGCGGCCTCGCTTACGCGTAGCTGCAGATGCGCCAGGCCGGGTGTCGGGTCGGCCAGCAGCCGCTGCGGCACGCACAGCTTGAGCGGACCACTGCAATCGATGGCTATGCCAGGTGCGGCACTCGGCAGTTCGGCCCGCAGGTCGGCGGCCAGCAGGCCGGCGATCCTTCGTCCCTCGCGGAACGACCAGCCGGCGGTCTCGATCGGCCGGAGCAGGTTGCCGGCGGCGAAATAGGCGGGGTCGGAGCAGCGGCCGAACTGATCGATGCGCGGGCCGCCGCTGGCCGGGTCCAGTTCCAGGTGGCTGAGGCGGACCAGGCTCGATTCGGGAACGAAGCGTCCGCTGAGAAGGATGCCGTCGCAGGCGATCCGTTCGACGCGCCCGTCGCCCAGGCGTACCCGCGCCGCCTCGACCCGGCCGCGGCCTTCGATCTCCAGCAGCTCGCTGGAGAAGTGCATCGGCACTCCGCACAGCCTGGGAAACAGCGATAGCGGCCAACGCGCGGTGGCCCGTGCGTTGCGTTCGAGCATGGCCACCGGGCGGATGCCGGCACGCCGGCAGCTCATCACGGCGGACAGGCTGACCAGCTCGGTGCCGACGATCAGCGGCCGTTCGAACGGCTTCAGGCCTTGCAGATGGAGGTAGGCTTGCAGCGCGCCGGTATTGATCACGCCCAGCGGCCGGTCGCCGCCCAGCAGGCGCGCCGAGCGCGGCGTCTCGCGTGCGCCGGTGGCCAGCAGCACGCGTGTCGCGCGCAGACTGCGCGGGCCTTCGGGGGTGGCCAGTTGCAGCAGGCCGGCGGCGGCGAGAGCAACCACGCTATGGCGCAGGCGGATATCCACCCCGGCCCGTTCGGCCTGTTCGACGTTACGCTGTGCATAGGCCGGGCCGGTCAACAGGCGGCCGTGTTCGCGCAGGCCGAACGGCGGATGCGCGCAATGCCGGGGTATACCGCCGGCCTCGCCGTCGCGCTCCAGCACGCAGACCCGGGCGACGCCCTGGCGGCGTAGTTCGATGGCGGCTGCCAATCCGGCGGGACCGCTGCCGACGATGGCGACGTCGACCTGTTCAGTGATGCTCATGGCAACTCCCGGTGGCGAGGGGCTGGGCGAGGCGGCCGGCGCTCAGCTCGGCGACCCGCGCGTTGCAGTAGAAACCCTGGCAGCGTCCCATGCAGGCGCGGGTGCGACGCTTCAGACCGCCGAAGTCGCCGGCTGGCAGCGGGCCTTCCAGGGCGGCGAGGATTTCCCGGCGGGTGACCATCTCGCAGTGGCAGACGATCTCGTCGTAGCCGGGACGCTGCCAGTCGCGCGGCAGGTGTTCGGCGAGGTTCGGTACCTGTGGCCAGAGCGGCTCGCGAACCGCTTCGTGGAAGCGCTCGCCCTGGTAGAGACGATAGACGTGGCGTGCGATGCCCAGCGCCGCGGTGAGACCGGTGGAACGGATGCCGCCGACACTGATCCAGTTGCGTCCGTCGACCTGGCGGATGCGGTATTCCTTCTTTTCGCTGGCCGGTCGCAATCCTGCGTAGGTGGCGGTGACCGGCATGCCGCGCAGGCCGGGGATCCGCTCGACGGCGGCGTCGATCAGTCGCTGCAGGGTGTCGCTGTCGACCCGTGCCTGTTCGCGGTCGTCCTGTTCCTCGGCGGTGGGGCCGGCGAGCAGGTTGCCGAAGACAGTACGGGTGAATACCACCCCCTTGGTCCGCTCGTTGGGTACCGGTAGCAGGATGTGCCGCAGCAGCGCCGCGGCGGCCTTGTCGAAGACCACGAACTGGCCCTTGCGCGGATGGATGGCGAAGCTCGCCGCGCCGAGCAGGCGCTGTTCCAGTTGGTCACCGAAGAGTCCGGCGCAGTTGATTACCTGGCGCGCGCGCAGATCGCCGCGGCGGGTATGCAACAGCCATTCGCCGCCGTCGAAGGCGCCGTCCAGCACTTCGACGTCGAAACAGGCCTCGGTGCCATGGGCCAGCGCCTGTTGCAGATAGGCGAGCGGCGCGGACCAAGGGTCGACCAGATGTTCCCCGGGGACCCGCACCGCGCCGAGCACGTTGCCGGCCAACTGCGGCTCCAGCGCCAGGACCTCGTCGCGACCGACCTGGCGGACGTCATCGACACCGTTGCCGTGGGCCTGCTCGACGATGGCCGGCAGGCGCGCCAGATCCTCGTCGCTCCATGCCGCCACCAGGGCGCCGGTTTCCAGCAGCGGCAGGTTGAGGCGCGCATGGATGTCGCGGTATTCGCGATAGCCCTCCTGCATGCAGGCCAGTTCGATGCTGCCGGGCGGCGCGTCGAAACCGGTATGGAGGATCGCGCTGTTGCCCTTGCTGGCACCGGAGAGGATGTCGGTGCTTTTTTCCAGCAGGACCACCCGTGCACCTTCCAGGGCGAAGCGGCGGGCCATGGCGCAACCCACCACGCCAGCGCCGATCACTGCAACGTCGAAGATCGCGGTCTTTGTCGCAAGCGGCTCAGTCATCGTTTCTGCCTGTTTCTTTTGGTATCAGTTTGCTTTTTGACCGTAACACTGATTTTTCACACAGAATTCTATGTGAAATTTGTTGTTTTAATGTGGCAACTGAAAGAGAAACAGTCAATCGATTAATCGACGGGCAGCCACCGGCACAGCCCCGGCCTGTCTCCGGGGCTGCGCGCGAGGGGAGTCAGGCCTGCGGGGTGCGCAGGGGGGCTTCGTGGACTTCCACCCGCGCCTGTTGCAGGGCTTCCCAGAGTTCCCCGGTAGGCTTGCGGTCGACCACCAGGCGGTTGATCCGGCTCAGCGGGAAGACCTGAAACAGGGCGCGCCGGCCGAGCTTCGAGGAGTCGGCGATAACCGTCAGTTGGCGGGCCTGGGCGATCATGGCACGGGCGATCTCGGCTTCCTCGATGGAAAAATCCATGGCGCCATCGCCGTTCAGCGCGCCGACGGTGATCACCGCATGCTCGGCGTTGAACCGGGCGATCTGCTCGATGGCCAGGGCGCCGACGTTCTGTTCGGATTCCGGGCGGTATTCGCCGCCGATCATGAATGCACGGTTGCCGGAGGCGCCGACGCTGCCGGCGATCAACAGCGAGTTGGTGATCACCGTCAGATGGCTCTGGCGCGCCAGTTCGCGGGCGAACAGCAGGGTGGTGGTGCCGGTGTCGATGAAGATGCTGTCACCGGGCCCGAACAGGCCGGCGGCGTAGCGGGCGACTGCGCGTTTTTCCTGGGCGTGCTCGTTCATTCGCGTCTGGAAGGCGTTCTCGTGCTCGCCGCTGGGCGGCAGGGCGGCCCCTCCGTGGAATTTGCTGACCAGGCCTTGTTCGGCCAGCGCGGTGAGGTCGCGGCGAATGGTTTCCTGAGAGGTGGAAAGGGTCCGCGCCAGTTCGTCCACCGAGATCCGCTCGCGCTGGCGCAGCAATTCGAGAATGTGGCGGCGGCGTTCCTCGGGGCGCATCGTGTTCTCCCATGGGCCGCATCCTGGTGCGGCGATTGTTACCGTGAATCGCCCGGTAGCGCCTGGCGGCGCTGGGCGGAAGGGGGCGGGGCGAGGCTTTGCGCAGGCCCGGCGGAAAATCCCACAGGTCCGTAAGGCAGGTACGCTCTTGGATTGGCCGCCTACTTGACCGTATGGGTGACCAATTTAGGTAAAACGAACCTTCAAATCAACACGAAAACCAAATTGTGGCACGCGAAATGCGAGTGTTCGCTTCGGCGGAGCGACCGGCGTGGCCGGCCTCCCGACCAGACAACCAGAAGAACGCATCCCGCTACGGGAGCCTGCCGAGGGGAGAACGACGCAGATGGCCGAGTTCGGAAACTATGTGATTTACCTGATCATGCTGGGTGCGGTACTTGGCGCGCTGGCTTCCATCCTGCGCCCGGAAAGCGGTCTGGGCCGCGAGTTCGTCAACGGCATCCACGCCATCGGTCCGGTGTTCCTCGCCCAGGCCGGCATCATGGTAGCCATTCCCTATCTGTCGAAGGCGATTTCCCATGCCCTCGGCCCGTTCTTCCAGACCCTCGGTTCCGACGTATCCATCGCCGCGCTGTCGATCATCGCGGTGGACATGGGCGGCTACCAGTTGGCCGATGCCCTGACCGCCAACCGCGACATGTGGATTACTGCCATGCTGGTGGGCTACACCTCCGGCGCGACCATCGTCTACCTGATCCCGGTCGGCCTGACCATGCTCGAGCGCAAGGACCACAAGTACCTGGCGCTGGGGGCGATGGCCGGGTTGATCAGCATTCCGTTCGCGGTGCTGGCGGCGTTGCTGCTGATTACCCTCAACCACATCCCGGTGCGCGAACTGGTATCGACCGGTTCGCCGGCCCTGCACTACCTGTCGCTGGACTTCCTCGACATGCTTCGGCTGCTGGCGCCGCTGTTCGTCTTCTGCTTCCTGCTGGCCGCCGGCCTGAAGTACCGGGCGACGGCGATGGTCACCGGGTTCCTGGTATTCGGCAAGGTGATGGACGCGTTCATCAAGATGGCCCTGGCGCTTTCCATCGTCCAGCACTTCACCGGAGTCTTCACCAAGGTCTTCGGCGGCTGGGGCTTCGACCCGATGTTCGCCGACGAGAAAGAGTTGTTCCGCGCCATCGAGATCGCTGGCTACATCGGCATCATGCTGGCCGGGACCTTCCCCATCTGCTACCTGTTCCAGCGCTACTGCAAGCGCCCGATGGCGGTCCTCGGCCGTTACCTGGGGCTGTCCCAGCCGGGCGCCACCGCCTTTGTCATGGTACTGGCGAACATCATCGCCACCTACCACCTGTTCAAATACATGAATGCTCGCGACAAGGTGCTTTGCGTGGCCCTGGGCGTCTGCGCCCAGGCCACCATCGGCGATCACCTGGCATTCACCGCCAACTTCCAGCCGACGCTGATCCTACCGATCCTGCTCGGCAAATTGTTCGGCGGCCTGCTGGCGGTATTCATCGCCATCCGCATCTCGGTGCCTGCCGCCGAGCGCTATGCGCGGCAGGAGCAGGAGCATGACGAGGCGGAAAAAAGCGCCCTGCACGCAGCCTGAAACATCCCCCGACGAGCGCCGCGAGCCATCGCGGCGTCGCTTTCCGCAACGAGGTAACCATGCGCAAGATATTCCTAGCCTGTCCCTACAGCCATGCCGACGCCGAGGTGGTCGAGCAGCGCTTCCGTGCCTGCAACGAGGTCGCGGCGACCATCGTCCGCGCCGGCCACGTGGTATTCAGCCAGGTCTCCATGTCCCACCCGATCAACCTGTGCCTGGCCGAGCTCGACCGCGCGGCGATCGGCAGGTTGTGGGCGCCGGTGGACGCCTTCTACATGGATCACCTGGAAGAGCTGATCGTCCTCGACCTGCCGGGCTGGCGAGACAGCGCCGGCATCCGCCGCGAGATGGAGTTCTTCGAGGCCGGCGGACAGCGGGTCAGCCTCTGGTCCGAGGTGGAGCACGAGTTTCGCTGAGGCGGCAGTGGCTGAACTGCAAGCCGAATGAAAAAGCCGGAAGCGCGAGCGCTTCCGGCTTTTTCGTCAAGCGGCGAGGGATCAGTTGGGGCTGTAGATCTGGTCGAATACGCCGCCGTCGATGAAGTGGGTCTTCTGCACGCTGCGCCAGTCGCCGAAGGTCTTCTCCACCGAGAAGAAGTCGACTTTCGGGAAGCGGTCGGCGAACTTGGCGAGGATCTCCGGGTTGCGCGGGCGCAGGTAGTTGTTGGCGGCGATGGTCTGGCCCTCGTCCGACCACAGGTACTTCAGGTAGGCCTCGGCCTGGGCGCGGCTGCCTTTCTTCTCGACCACCTTGTCGACCACCGCCACGGGGGGCTCGGCCTCGGCGGACACGCTCGGGTAGACCACCTCGAAGCCGCCTCGGCCGAATTCGCGGGCGATCATCTCGGCTTCGTTCTCGAAGGTCACCAGTACGTCGCCGATCTGGTTCTGCATGAAGGTAGTGGTGGCGGCGCGGCCGCCGGTGTCGAGCACCGGTACCTGCTTGAACAGCTTGCCGACGAATTCCTTGGCCTTGTTCTCGTCACCGCCGTTCTTCAGCACGTAGCCCCAGGCGGAGAGATAGGTGTAGCGGCCATTGCCGGAGGTCTTGGGGTTCGGCACCACTACCTGGACGCCGTCCTTGAGCAGGTCCGGCCAGTCCTTCAGGGCCTTGGGGTTGCCCTTGCGAACGATGAACACGGTGGCCGAGGTGAACGGCGCGCTGTTGTTCGGCAGGCGGGTCGCCCAGTCCTTCGGCACCAGGCCGCCGTTGTCGGCGAGGGCGTCGATGTCGGTGGCCTGGTTCATGGTGATGACGTCGGCGGGCAGACCGTCGATCACCGAGCGCGCCTGCTTGCTGGAACCGCCATGGGACATCTGGATGGTGATGTTCTCGCCTTTCTCCGCTTTCCAGTATTTCTGGAAGGCCGGGTTGTATTCCTTGTAGAAGTCGCGCATCACGTCGTAGGAGACGTTGAGCAGGGGCTGGGCGGCGTGAGCGGCGCCGCCGAGCGCCAGGCCGGCGGCCAGCAGGGAGGCGCTGAACAGTCGTTTCACAGGGCAGTTCCTTTGAGCATGTTGTAGTGGCTCGACTATAACGTCGGGTTATATGCAGGGTAAATATCAAAAACTGCTTTGCTTATTACCCGCTCGAGCCTATGCCGCGGCCGGCGCTTTGGCCAGCGCTAGTCGAGGCCGCTGACCGCCAGGTCCTTGGGATACTCCACGCTGAACTTCAGGGTGGCGCTGCGTTTCTCGCCGGGTTGCAGGGTCCAGTCCCACTTCAGCTTGCCGTCGTCCTCGCGCTTGACTTCCTGCGCCTTGGGTTCCAGCAAGGTGACCTGGATCTGCTCGTTGCGCGAGACCGGCAACTGGTCCTCGAACTGCACGCGTTCGGCGTTCTTGTGGTTGTTGCGCACGTCGATGCGGAATTCGTAGTTGACCCGCGTGCGGTTGCCGATCAGGCCGCTGCTGTCGGTATAGCGCTTGACCAGCTTGCGTTCGATGCCGATGCCCTCGTCGGCGCCCAGTGCCAGTTCGAAGCTCTCGCCGGGCATCACCCCGCGCAGATGGCCGCTGGCGACGAAGCTGTTGCCGAGAAAGGTATTCAGGGTGCCGGGGAGCAGCGGGTAGTCGCTGTCGTTGCGGGTCTCCGCCTCCAGGTAGGCGGTTTCGCGCAGGGCCGGGGCCGCCAGATAGCGCAGCTTGGCCGGCATTTCCAGGCGGGCGATGGTGACCTTCTGCGCGCTGCCGTCGCTGTTCAGGGTCGCCGGCACGGGGATGTGGAAAGAGGCGCTGGCGGCGCCGCTGCTGACCTCCGCGGTGGCGAGCCGCGCCTCGGCCAGCTTCGGCGCCGGGGCCGGCATGGCCATCTGCGCCGAGGTCCTGGCGATGGGAGCGGCTTGCGGCATGGGCGCCGGAACGTCCTGCATGGCCATCTCGGCACCGTAGTAGGCGTTGGGCGCGTCGATGTCGACGATCCAGGGATTCAGCCGCGGTACGTTGCCGCCCAGGGCCGGACGGGCGGTGGAGAGGGTCAGGTCGACGTCGGTCCAGTCTTCGCCGCTGCTCTGCCGGACCAGGCCCTGGTAGGTCAGTTCGATGGTCTTCGCGCCGTCGCGCAGGCGTGCGTCGTAGGTCGGCTGCCAGGAGGCGTCGCGCAGGGTGTAGTCGAGCTTCACCTCGACCTGTGCCGGTTGCTCCAGGGCGACCCGCAGGACCGCGCGCTTGAAGCGCTTGCCGTCGCCGTTGAGGGTGCCGCGCTGCTCCTGCAACTGCTGCTTGCGCTGTTCCAGTTCGGCGGCGCGGTCGTCCAGCTGGCGCTGCTCGGCGAGCAGGCGTTCGAGGTTGCCTTCGGTCAGTTGCAGCAGGCTTTTCAGCTCGTCGATGCCGGGCATGGGGCGATCCTTGCCGGGCTGGGTGCTGCCGCTCTGGATGTCGGCGAGGAACTTCTTCTGCGCTTCGAGCACGCTGCCGCGGTCATGGATTTCCCGCAGTTGCCGGTCTATCTCGCGCAGTTGCTGGTCGAGCTGCTGCACACGATTGTCGTCCGGGCGCTCGACCCGTTGCGCGGCGCTGCTGACGTCGAGCAGGGTGGCGGCGGCGCTGGCGCCGAGGGACGCGCGCAGGCTGGTGTCGTCGAGCTGGAAGGGCAGTTGCTCCAGGGCGATCTCATGCTGGCCCTTGGGCAATTGCAGGCGGGCGGTGCGGGTGACCACGGCACGGTCGGCGTAGACGGTGACCGCGCTGATGCGGCTGTCGACCGCTTGTGGCGCGGCCAGCAACGGAGCGCTGGCGAACAGGCCGGCGAACAGGAGCGGAGAGGCGGCGAGTCGATTCACGATATCTCTTCCTTGGGCGGATGGAGGGGCGAGGAACCCGTGCGTGCGGTCCCTTCCTGCTGCCTAAGACGCAAGTGCGGCGAAAGACGGGTTAAGCGGCGCGAAGAAATTTTCCCGTGCGGCTCAGGCCGGCTGTTCCAGGCGCTCCAGGGCACCGCGCAGGTTGGCGCGGGCGGCGGCCTCCCAGCGTTGCCGCAGCGGTTCGCAGTGGTACAGCGCCGGTTGCTCCAGCAACTGGCGCAGCAACTTGCCGCGCCCGGCGCGGAACAGCGGTTCCGGCACCCAGGCGTATTCGGCGCGGACGTCCGCCTCGTAGCGCGCGTAGACCGGCGCCGGCGCGGCGAGGATGGCGAGGTCGATATCCACCACCAGGGCTGCGTCGGCGTCTCCCGGCGGCGCCTGGTGACAGGTGGCCATGATCAGTTCGCGCAGGGCCGGCCGCAGCGCCGCCAGCCCGGCCTGGTCGAGCCAGTGCTCGGTGCTGGCGGCGCTGGCGGCCTCGTTGTCCTGGCGCTGGGTGTCGTAGACCAGGTCGTGGGTCCACAACGCCAGCTCCACCAGGTCCGGCCGCAGCGCCAGTTGGCGCCAGCGGTCGAAGTGCTCCAGGCAGGCGAGGATGTGGCGATCGCTGTGGTAGTGCCGGTCGGCCCCGCCATAGGCCGCCAGCAGCGCGTCGAAGGCATCCGCCGGCGGGTTGCCGCCGAGTCGCTGCCAGAGGGCGTCCCAGCGCTGCCGGTCAAGACTTCCCATGGCTGCCTTCCTCGCGAGGGAACAACGGGTTGCCGCAGCGGCAGCAGAATGCCGCCTGCACTTCGTGGGTCGCCTTGCGGCACACCGGGCAATCCCGCTGCAACAGGTTGGCCGGGTCCTGGCGCATCGCGGTGGCGAGTTCGGCGGTGAAGATCCCGGTGGGCACCGCGATGATCGAGTAGCCGGTGAGCATCACCAGGCTGGCGATGGCCTGGCCGAGCGGGGTCTTCGGGGTGATGTCGCCGAAGCCGACCGTGGTGAGGGTGACGATCGCCCAGTAGATGCCGCGGGGGATGCTGGTGAAACCGTGCTCCGGGCCTTCGACCACGTACATCAGCGCGCCGAACACGGTGACCAGGGTCATCACGGTGAGGAAGAACACGATGATCTTCTGCTTGCTGCCGCGCAGGGCGGTGAGCAGGAAATTGGCCTGGCTCAGGTACTGGCGCAGCTTGAGCACGCGGAAGATCCGCAGCATGCGTATCACCCGGACGATCAGCAGGTACTGGGCGTCGGGGTAGAGCAGGGCGAGGAAGCCGGGGAGGATCGCCAGCAGGTCGACCAGGCCGTAGAAGCTGAAGGCATAGCGCAGCGGCTTGGGCGAGCAGTACAGGCGCAGCAGGTATTCCACCAGGAAGATGCCGGTGAAGCCCCATTCGATGTAGGCCAGCAGGTCGCCGTAGTCCTGGTGGATCTCGTCGATGCTGTCGATCATCACTACCAGCAGGCTGGCCAGGATCACCAGCAGCAGCGCGCTGTCGAAGCGCCGGCCGTCGCGGGTGTCGGTCTGGAAGATGACGATGTAGAGGCGTTCGCGCCAGCTGTCGGGTGCGCTCATCGTGGCTCCTGATGATGGATGCGGCACCTTACCAGACTAGCCCGCCGGCGCCAGCGTTCCCCGCTCAGGAGCGCCGCCGGCCGAGGCGCGCGCCGAGGCTGCCGGCCAGGCGCAGGTAAAGGCGCTCGCCGCCAATGCAGAGCAGGCAGGCGAGGATGAACGGTGCGGTCAGCGCCGGCAGGCCGAGCAGGCCGAACAGCGGTTGCAGCGCCACCGCCAGGCCCATGCCGAGCAGTGGCGGCCAGACGCTGCGGTAGCGCAAGGCCAGGGCCAGCCCGGCAAGGGCGGCGTTCAGGCCGTAGAACCCGGCGAGCGCGCTCGCCCAGTCGTAGCCCAGCAGCCAGGCCAGCGGCAGGCTGGCCGCGGCGCCGGCGAGGGCCCAGGCGGCGGAGGGACGCGAGACCAGCAGCAGGCCGAGCCAGACCAGCAGCCCTGCCAGCGGTTCACCGAGGAAGATGATCTCGCCGATCCCCTGCGCTAGCGCCGCCAGCTCCGCCGTGCCGCTCCAGGCGCAGCTGAAGCAGCCGCCATGGGTCGCCGGGGCCAGGCCTAGCCAGGCGCCGAGGGGCACCAGCCACCAGCCGTTGAGGACGAAGCCCAGGGTATAGGGCGGAAGCCAGCGGCGTCGGCGCAGCCCATGCAGGAACAGGCGCTGCAACGCCACGCTGGCCAGGCAGCCGAGCGCTACCAGCGACACCAGCCCCGGCGACCAGGCGAAGCGGAATGCCAGCAGCATGCCGATCAGCACGGCGTTGTAGCCGTACAGCCCGGCCTCGATGTCGCTGTCGGCGCAGTGCAACAGGCGCGCCAGCAACGGGCCGAGGGCGCCGCCAAGGAGGGCGCCGGCGAGCAGCGGCGGCGCGCCGACGGCGATCGCCAGCAGACAGGCCAGGCCCAGGCGTGGGTCGCCCTGGAGGAACACCTGGCTGATGCCGCGCAGGAGGATTCGGGATGCATTGAGGAGAGATTGCAGGGGCATGGCGGTCAGTGCGGCAAGGGCCGCTCGGCAGGCACGGAGATGCCAGGCCTGCGCGAGGGGCGGGGGCGGTCATTGTAGGGTCTGGCGCGGAGGCGACGCACCCCGGACGAGAAGGCCAGGCGAGGGTCATGCATGCAGGGCGTTCCAAGAAGAAAAAAAGACCTCCGGCAGGAGTTGAACCGGAGGCCTTGAATGTCCATGGCCTGCATGGGAGTGCGCGAGGGAGGCCATGGTCCGACAAGAAGGTCTTTCCCGGATGGATGGAGACGCGGCCCCGTATTTCCGGCCCCATCCATCCGAGAGAGACAAGGGTGGCCCGACCCGCATGCCCGGGGGGACGGCGCGAGCCGGACCGAACTCGTTGCTTCAGAGATCTCCCAGCGGCGGCGCCACGGTCTCGATGCGCAGCATGTTGGTCGAGCCGGGGCGACCGAACGGCACGCCGGCGGTGACCACCACGGTGTCGCCGCGGCGCGCCATGCGCTGGGCCAGGGCGATGTCGAGGGCGGTCGAGCAGATCTCGTCGACGTGCGCCAGTTGCTCGTTGACCACCGAATACACGCCCCAGGCCACGGTCAGTCGCCGCGCGGTACGCAGGTTCGGGGTCAGGCTGAGGATCGGCGCCTTGGGCCGCTCGCGGGCGGCGCGCAGGGTCGAGTTGCCCGACTCGGTGTAGTTCACCAGCACCGCCACCGGGAGGATCCGGCTGACCCGGCGGATCGCGCAGCTGATCGCATCGGAGACGGTAGCGTCGGGCTGCGGACGGTTGACCTCGAGCTGGACGTGGTAGTCCGGCTCGGCCTCCACCTGGCGGACGATCTTCGCCATCATCTCTACCGCCTCGCGAGGGTATTGTCCGGAAGCGGTTTCCGCCGAGAGCATCACCGCGTCGGCGCCGGCGCCCACCGCGGTGGCTACGTCGGTCACCTCGGCGCGGGTCGGGGCGGGGGAGAAGCGCATCGACTCGAGCATCTGGGTGGCCACCACCACCGGCTTGCCGAGCTGGCGGCAGACCTGGACGATGCGTTTCTGGATGCCCGGCACGCTCTCCGCCGGCACCTCTACGCCGAGGTCGCCGCGCGCCACCATGATCGCGTCGGCGCGCTCGGCGATCGCCTCGATGGCGCTCACCGCGCTGGGCTTCTCGATCTTGGCCATGAGGAAGGCCTTGTCGCCGATCAGCCCACGGGCCTCGTCGATGTCCTCCGGGCGTTGCACGAAGGACAGCGCCACCCAGTCGACCCCCAGTTCCAGGCCGAAGGCCAGGTCGCGGCGGTCCTTGTCGGTCAGCGGGCTGAGTTGCAGCACCGCTTCCGGCACGTTGACGCCCTTGCGATCGGACAGCTCGCCACCCACCGCCACGCGGGTCTCGATGGCGTCGCTGTGGCAGTTGACCACTTCCAGGCGGATCTTGCCGTCGTCCAGCAGCAGGCTCATGCCCGGTTCCAGGGCATGGATGATCTCCGGATGCGGCAGGTTGACCCGCCGCTCGTCGCCGGGGGCGTCGCTGAGGTCGAGGGTGAAGGTCTGCCCACGCTGCAATTGCACGGCACCGGCGGCGAAGCGGCCGACTCGCAGCTTCGGACCCTGCAGGTCCATGAGCACGCCGATCGGGTAGTTCAGCTCCGCTTCCACCTCGCGCACCCAGGCGAAGCGCTGCGCGTGATCGGCGTAGTCGCCGTGGCTGAAGTTCAGGCGGAACAGGTTGGCGCCGGCCTCCACCAGGGCACGGATATCGTCGCGGCTGCGGGTGGCCGGGCCGAGGGTGGCGAGGATCTTGGCTTTCTTGTCGGCTGTCATGTCAGGACTCGAGGATGAGAATGGCGCGGAAGTCGTTCACGTTGGTGCGGGTCGGTCCGGTCACCAGCAGGTCGCCGAGGGCCTGGAAATAGCCGTAGCCGTTGTTGTCGTCGAGCTCGTCGCGGATCTTCAGCCCGGCCTTTTCGCCGCGCGCATGGGAGCAGGGCGTCATCAGCGCGCCGGCGTTGTCTTCCGAGCCGTCGATGCCGTCGGTGTCGCCGGCCAGGGCCCAGATGTTCGGTTCGCCCTTGAGCTCGGCGGTGAGGCTGAGGAGGAACTCGGCGTTGCGTCCGCCGCGACCGTTGCCGCGCACGGTGACGGTGGTCTCGCCGCCGGAGAGGATCACGCAGGGCGCCGCCAGCGGCTGGCCGTGCTTGCGGATCTGCCGGGCGATGCCGGCGTGGACCTTGGCGACTTCCCGCGCCTCGCCCTCCAGGTCGCCGAGGATCAGCGTCGAGAAGCCGGCCGCGCGGCACTTCACCGCTGCTGCGTCGAGGGCGTTCTGTGGCGTGGCGATCAACTGGAAGTGGCTGCGCGCCAGGCACGGGTCGTCGGGCTTGACGGTTTCCGAGCGCGGGTCGGCGAGCCAGTCGAGGACGTTCTGCGGCACGTCGATGGCGTAGCGCCTGAGGATCGCCAGGGCATCGGCGGAGGTGGTCGGGTCGCCGACGCTGGGGCCGGAGGCGATCACCGTGGCCTCGTCGCCGGGAACGTCGGAAATCGCGTAGGTATAGACGCTGGCCGGCCAGCAGGCCTTGGCCAGGCGACCGCCCTTGATCGCCGAGAGGTGCTTGCGCACGCAGTTCATCTCGCCGATGGCGGCGCCGGACTTGAGCAGCGCCTTGTTCACCGCCTGCTTGTCCGCCAGGCCGATGCCTTCGGCAGGCAGCGAAAGCAGTGCGGAGCCGCCGCCGGAGAGAAGGAAGATCACCCGGTCGCTCTCGTTCAGGCCGCTGATCAGTTCCAGCACGCGACGGGCGACGCGCTCGCCGGCGTCGTCGGGCACCGGATGGGAGGCTTCCACCACCTCGATGCGACTGCATTGCGCGCCGTAGCGGTAAGGCGCCACTACCAGGCCCTGGATCTCGCCCTGCCAGTGCTTCTCCACCACTTCGGCCATGGCTCCGGCGGCCTTGCCGGCACCGATGACGATGGCGCGCCCGCTGCGATCTTCCGGCAGGTGGTCGGCCAGCACCTGGTAGGGATGGCCGGCTGCCACCGCGGTATTGAACAGCTCGGTGAGAAAGGCGCGTGGATCGGTACTCATGACAGGCTCCGAATTTCTTGTTGTCGTGCCGCCGGTCGGGCCGGCGGTCGCAGCGTCGTCGACGCTTCCATTCCGCAGCACCCGCGCCGGCGGGAACTGGGGAATGGAAGCGAGGCGCCCGGACGCAGAGGCCGTGAATCTCCCGGCCGGGCGTTCGCTTCCTTTACCCCGCCTTGTGGGCGGGGAAGGAAGAGGGCGGCGGCGAACACCGGAGTTCGCCGACCGTTCCTCTCCCCGAGCCCTTCGAAAAGGGGTTCGTCGCTCCGCGCGGGGTGACGGCCCGCGCGGACTGCGGATCACTCGTCGCGGATCGAGAAGTTGGCCATGTGCTCCAGGCCCTTGATCAGCGCCGAGTGGTCCCAGTTACTGCCGCCGATGGCCGCGCAGGTGCTGAACACCTGCTGGGCGTTGGCGGTGTTGGGTAGGTTCAGGTTCAGCTCGCGGGCGCCGGCCAGGGCCAGGTTTAGGTCCTTCTGGTGCAGGCTGATGCGGAAGCCCGGGTCGAAGGTGCCCTTGACCATGCGTTCGCCGTGTACCTCGAGGATCCGCGAGGAGGCGAAGCCACCCATCAGCGCCTCGCGCACCTTGGCCGGATCGGCGCCGTTGCGGGCGGCGAACAGCAGGGCCTCGGCGACCGCCTGGATGTTCAGCGCGACGATGATCTGGTTGGCCACCTTGGCGGTCTGGCCGTCGCCGTTGCCGCCGACGCGGGTGATGTTCTTGCCCATCGCCTGGAACAGCGGCAGGGCGCGTTCGAAGGTGTTCGGGCAGCCGCCGACCATGATGCTCAGGGTCGCCGCCTTGGCGCCGACCTCGCCGCCGGAGACCGGGGCGTCCAGATACTGCGCGCCGGTAGCCTTGATCTTCTCGGCGAAGCCCTTGGTGGCGGTGGGGGAGATCGAACTCATGTCGATCACCACCTTGTTCGGGCCGACGCCCTCGGCGATACCGTCCTTGCGGAACAGCACATCCTCGACCTGCGGGGTGTCCGGCACCATGACGATGATGAACTCGGCTTCCTGGGCCACTTCCTTCGGGTTGGCCAGGGCAATGGCGCCGGCCTCCAGCAGGTCGGCCGGAGCGGCGTCGTGGTGGGTGGAAAGGAACAGGCTGTGGCCGGCCTTCTGCAGGTTCTGCGCCATGGGCTTGCCCATGATTCCGGTGCCGATGAATCCGATCTTGGCCATGAGAGTGTCTCCTGGTTCTGTCTGTCGAGTGGCTCCGCGCAGGGAAGCGGGAGCGTCTTGTTCGTGGGTGCGGATCAGACGACGTTGTGCGTCTTCATCCAGCCGAGGCCGGCTTCGGTGGTGGTGGCCGGCTTGTACTCGCAGCCGATCCAGCCCTGGTAGCCGATGCGGTCCAGGTGCTCGAAGAGGAAGCGGTAGTTGATCTCGCCGGTGCCCGGTTCGTGGCGGCCGGGGTTGTCGGCGAGTTGCACGTGGTTGATCGCCGCCAACTGGTTTTCCAGGGTGCGGGCCAGGTCGCCTTCCATGATCTGCATGTGATAGATGTCGTATTGCAGGAACAGGTTGGCGCTGCCGACCTTGTCGCGGATCTCCAGGGCCTGGCGGGTGTTCTGCAGGTAGAAGCCGGGGATGTCGAGGGTGTTGATCATCTCCATGACCAGGCGGATGCCTGCGGCTTCCAGCTTGTCGGCGGCGTAGCGCAGGTTGTCGACGAAGGTCTTCTCGACGCTGGCGCAGTCGTGCCCCTGCGGCCGGATCCCGGCGAGGCAGTTCACCTGGCGGTTGCCCAGCACCCTGGCGTAGGCAATGGCCTTGTCGACCCCCTCGCGGAACTCCTGGACCCGATCCGGGTGGCAGGCGATGCCGCGCTCGCCCTTGGCCCAGTCGCCGGCCGGCAGGTTGAACAGCACCTGTTCCAGGCCGTTGGCTTCCAGGCGGGCCTTGATCGCCTCGGCCTCGACGTCATAGGGGAAGAGGTACTCGACGCCGGCGAAGCCGGCCTTGGCGGCGGCGTCGAAGCGTTCGAGGAAATCCACCTCGGTGAACAGCATGGACAGGTTGGCGCAGAAACGGGGCATGTCTTGCTCCTATCGTTCGGTCAAACGTTCGGGAGGCCTTTCGCCGGGGGCGGGGTGCCGCACGCACCGTCCGCGCCTCCGGGAAAGGCCGGCGATCAGTCGAGCAGCGAGATGGCGGTCGGCGCGTCGGCGCCTTTCTCGGCCAGTTCCTCGAACTCGTTGATGGCGTTGATCTCGGTACCCATGGAGATGTTGGTGACGCGCTCCAGGATCACCTCGACCACCACCGGCACCTGGTGCTGCTGCATCAGTTCGCGGGCCTTGGCCAGGGCGGCGCCGATCTCGTTCGGGTCGAACACCCGGATCGCCTTGCAGCCCAGGCCCTCGACCACCGCGACGTGGTCGACGCCGTAGCCTTCCAGCTCGGGGGCGTTGATGTTGTCGAAGGCCAGCTGCACGCAATAGTCCATGTCGAAGCCGCGCTGCGCCTGGCGGATCAGGCCCAGGTAGGAGTTGTTCACCAGTACGTGGATATAGGGCAGCTTGAACTGCGCGCCGACCGCCAGTTCCTCGATCATGAACTGGAAGTCGTAGTCGCCGGAGAGCGCCACCACCTGGCGGCTCGGGTCGGCCTTGACCACTCCCAGCGCGGCGGGAATGGTCCAGCCCAGCGGGCCGGCCTGGCCGCAGTTGATCCAGTGGCGCGGTTGGTAGACGTGGAGGAACTGTGCGCCGGCGATCTGCGACAGGCCGATGGTGCTGACGTAGCAGGCATCCTTGCCGAAGAACTCGTTCATCTCTTCGTAGACGCGCTGCGGTTTCACCGGCACGTTGTCGAAGTGGGTCTTGCGCTGCAGCGTGCGTTTGCGCTGCTGGCAGCTTTCCAGCCAGGCGGCGCGCGACTTCAGCTTGCCGGCGGCCTTCCACTCGCGGGCCACTTCGAGGAATGCGTCGAGGGCGGCGCCGGCGTCGGAGACGATGCCCAGGTCGGGCATGAACACCCGGCCGATCTGGGTCGGTTCGATGTCGACATGGATGAAGCGGCGACCTTCGGTATAGACCTCGACGCTGCCGGTGTGGCGGTTGGCCCAGCGGTTGCCGATGCCGAGCACCAGGTCGGATTCCAGCAGGGTGGCGTTGCCGTAGCGGTGCGAGGTCTGCAGGCCGACCATGCCGGCCATGTGTGGGTGGTCGTCGGGGATTACGCCCCAGCCCATCAGGGTCGGGATCACCGGGATGCCGGTCAGCTCGGCGAATTCGCGGAAGCGCTCGGCGGCGTCGGCGTTGAAGATGCCGCCGCCGGCCACCAGCAGCGGGCGCTCGGCTTCGTCGAGCATGGCCAGGACCTTCTCGGCCTGGACCCGGGTGGCCTTCGGCTTGCTCACCGGGAGGGGCTCGTAGGCGTCGATGTCGAACTCGATCTCGGCCATCTGTACGTCGAACGGCAGGTCGATCAGTACCGGGCCGGGCCGGTCGCTGCGCATCAGCTGGAAGGCCTTCTGGAATACATAGGGGACCTGGGCCGGTTCCAGCACGGTGGTCGCCCACTTGGCCACCGGCGCGGCGATGCTGGAGATGTCGACCGCCTGGAAGTCTTCCTTGTGCAGGCGGGCGCGCGGTGCCTGGCCGGTGATGCAGAGAATCGGGATGGAGTCGGCGGAGGCGGAGTAGAGGCCGGTGATCATGTCGGTGCCGGCAGGGCCGGAGGTGCCGATGCAGACGCCGATGTTGCCGGCCTTGGTACGGGTGTAGCCCTCGGCCATGTGCGAGGCGCCTTCGACGTGACGGGCCAGGACATGGTCGATGCCGCCGATCTTCTTCAGCGCGGCGTACATGGGGTTGATCGCGGCACCGGGGACGCCGAACGCGGTATCCACGCCTTCGCGGCGCATCACCAGTACGGCGGCTTCGATTGCTCTCATTCTGGCCATCGTTTTGTTCCTCGTTCTTATACTAATTGTGTACAAAAGTTGGAACGATTCTAGGCAGAGGGGCAGCGCAAGGTCAAGATGGGTTGTATACGCTGGAAAAAGCCGCTGAAATCAATTTTTCCATAATAAAAACAATGAATTACCATTTTTGTTAGCAGGCTTATAAAACCAGCGTTTGAAAAAATGTATACAAAATTATGTTCATATTGTTCTGGAATGTTGCTTTCGTAGGGCCGGTCGGCTACTAGATTGGGTACAAATTTTCGAACGCGCCCGCATCGCGGGTGGTTTCCCGATTTCTAGCCTTAACAACTCGAGAGGAACGACCATGACCACCATCAGTCTGGAAACCGCGCTGGGCATTACCCGCCAGGCGCTGGCGGTGGGGCGCGAGCTGTCCACCGCGCCCCTGACCATCGCGGTGCTCGATGCTGGCGGCCACCTGGTGGCGCTGCAGCGCGAGGACGGCGCCAGCATGCTGCGACCGCAGATCGCCATCGGCAAGGCCTGGGGCGCCGTGGCCCTGGGCAAGTCGTCGCGGCTGCTGGCGGCGGATGCGCAGCAGCGGCCTTCGTTCATTTCCGCGGTGAACACCCTGGCCCATGGCAATCTGGTTCCGGCGCCGGGCGGGGTGCTGATTCGCAACGACAAGGCAGAGGTGGTCGGCGCGGTCGGTATCAGCGGCGATACCTCGGATATCGACGAGCAATGCGCGATCCAGGGCGTGCTGGCGGTCGGGCTGGTGCCCGACGCCGGTTGAGCTTGCGGCCCGCTCACCAGGACCGGGCCTTCGCTCCCTTCTTCAGGTGGCGTACGCCGCCATCCACCAGGATCTCCGTGCCATACCTGCAGCGGGGCTCGTTCGAGGCCAGGAATAGCGCGGCACTGGCGATCTCCAGCGGCTCCCCCAGGCGTCCCGGCCAATCTTCTCCCTCAGCGCCTGGGTGGCCTCGACATCGGTAGCGGCTTTGTCCAGCGCTGGCGTCCGGGTCGGCCCCGGGTTCAGGGCGTTGACCCGGATACCGCGCTCGAGCAACTCCGCCGATAGCGTCCAGGCGAGGTGTATGCGGAGCTGCCGCCACGGGTCGAATACCGCGTCACGCCGCTCGGTGCGAAGCCGGCGCTGGGGCGGGTCAGAGCGGCAGCGGCCGAAGCCGGCCGGCGCTCTTGCCGGATTGCCCGTCGGGCGTGCAGCCTTTCAGGACCAGGCGGGTGATGGTTTCCACCGCAGCGTCGTAGTCGGCGTCGCTGAGCTGTTCCTTGCCGGTGACGATGGAAATCTGCCAATCGAAGTCGGCATAGGTCTGGGTCGCCGCCCAGATGGCGAAGAGCAGGTGATGCGGGTCCACCGGGGCGAGCTGGCCACGGTCGATCCAGGTCTGCAGGCAGGTGACGTTGCGCTGGGCCTGGGCGTTCAGTTCGTCGAGGTATTCCTTCGGCAGGTGCGGCGCGCCGTGCATGATCTCGCTGGCGAAGACCTTGGAGGCATGCGGCAGCTCGCGGGAGATGCGGATCTTCGAGCGGATGTAGGCGGGCAGGGCGAGCAGCGGGTCGTCTTCCACGCGGAACGGCGCCGACGCTTGTAGCAGCGGCTCGACGATGCTTTCCAGCACGCAGCGATAGAGGTTTTCCTTGGACTGGAAGTAGTAGTAGACGTTGGGCTTGGGCAGGCCGGCGCGGGCGGCGATGTCGCTGGTCTTGGTCGCCGCGAAGCCCTTGTCGGCGAATTCCTCGCTGGCGGCGCGGAGGATCAGGCGCTTGTTGCGCTCGCGGATGCTGGTCATCAGTCCTTGTTCTTCATTGCTGCAACGGCGGCAGGAAGCCGAGGATGGTAGCACCCGCCCGGAGCGCCCCTCAAGCAAGGTGCGAGCGAGGCGGAGGCCCGGGAAATCCTGACCCGCCGGTTCATTTGCCCTATACATTTCCCGGTATTTGGAGTATTCGTTAGGGGTATCGAGTCGCCCGCTCGCACTCACCCACCGAGCGCCGGGCGAGCCCCCCGGAACAGAACGAGTCACTATGTCCGATTCCCGCCTGGTCGATCCCTTCGGCCGTCGCATCACCTACCTGCGCCTGTCGGTGACGGATCGCTGCGACTTCCGCTGCACCTACTGCATGAGCGAAGACATGCAGTTCCTTCCCCGCGACCAGGTCCTCAGCCTGGAAGAACTGTACGCGGTGGCCGACGCCTTCATCGGCCTCGGCGTGCGGCGCATTCGTATCACCGGCGGCGAGCCGCTGGTGCGCAAGGGCATCACCGGCCTGCTGGCACGCCTGGGGCAGCGTGCGGAACTGGAAGACCTGGCGATCACCACCAACGGTTCGCAACTGCGCGAGCGCGCCGCCGAGCTGAAGGCCGCCGGCGTCCGCCGCCTCAACGTCAGCCTCGACTCGCTGCAGCGCGAACGCTTCGCCGCCTTCACCCGTAGCGATCGCCTGGAGCAGGTGCTGGACGGCATCCAGGCGGCGCGCGAAGCCGGTTTCGAGCGGATCAAGCTGAACTGCGTGGTACAGAAGGGCCGCAACGACGACGAGATCCTCGACCTGGTCGAGTACGCCCTGGCCAACCAGTTGGACATCAGTTTCATCGAGGAAATGCCGCTGGGCAGCATCACCAGCCACCGTCGCGAACTGACTCTCTGCACCAGCGACGAAGTCCGGGCGATCATCGAGCGCCGCTGGCCGCTGACCCCGAGCCTGGCGCGCAGCGGCGGGCCGTCGCGGTATTACCAGATCGGCGACGAGCCCAGCCGGATCGGCTTCATCTCACCTCACAGCAATAATTTCTGCGGCGACTGCAACCGCGTGCGCGTCACCGCCGAGGGCAAGCTGGTGCTCTGCCTCGGCCACGAGGGGGCGCTCGACCTGCGCGAACTGCTGCGCAGTCATCCCGGCGACCGCGAGCGCCTGAGCGCGGCACTGGTGGCGGCGCTGAACCTGAAGCCGGAGCGGCATCACTTCGACGCCCAGGAGCAGGTCCAGGTGCTGCGTTTCATGAGCATGACCGGCGGCTGACGGTATCCTCCTGGGGCGATGGCACCAACGGCGCCATCCGCCGCTTCCTCTCCCATGCCACCCGGGCGACCGTGTTCCGGCACGCACCGCTCGCTGCCCCGTCCCGGGAAAAGCGACGCGGCGCAACGCCGAAACGCGGCGAAGACGTCATGCTGCCTGCCGCGCCAGCAAAGGAAAGCCTCCCATGCACCGGGTCCTGTTCATCTGCAGCCGCAACCGCCTGCGTAGTCCCAGCGCCGAACGGCTGTTCGCCGACTGGCCGGGCGTCGAGACCGATTCCGCCGGGCTGGCGGCGGACGCCGAGACGCCCCTGGAGCGGGAGCAACTGGAGTGGGCGACGCTGGTCGTCGTCATGGAGCGCCGCCACCGGCAGGCGCTGCTGCGCCGGCACGCCGCGGCGATGAAAGGCAAGCGCCTGGTCTGCCTGGATATCCCGGACGACTACGCCTACATGCAGGCGGAATTGCTGCATCTGCTGGAGCGCAAGGCGGGGCCTTTCCTTCGGCGGGACTGAGTGGTGCGGACCGCGAGCGGAGAAAAAGAAGCCGGACGAAGTCCGGCCCGAGGGAAGGGCGGACCGGGAGTGTCGCCGGTCCGCCAGGGAGTCAGGAGTGCTTGGGCGCCGGCGCGTGGCTGCCGCACAAGTGGCTGCGGTCGTTGCGGCTGAGGATGTTGAACAGCAGGTTCAGCACCACCGCCCAGATCGCGGTCATGGCGATGCCGCTATGGGTGATCGGCTCCATCCAGACCGGCAGGCGGGCGAAGAAGTCCGGGCGCACCACCGGCACCATGCCCATGCCGATGCTTACCGCCACCAGCAACTGGTTGCGGCGGTCGGTGATGTTGGCCTCGTGGAGGATCTGGATGCCGCTGGCGGCGACCATGCCGAACATGGCGATGCCGGCGCCGCCGAGTACCGCCGGCGGGATCGAGGCGACCAGGAAGGCGGCCTTGGGCAGCATGCTGAGGAGGATCAGGAAACCGGCGGCGGCCACCGTGACGTAGCGGCTGCGCACCCCGGTCATCTGCACCAGGCCGATGTTCTGGGCGAACGAGGAATGGGTGAAGGTGTTCAGGAAACCGGCGAAGAACGAGGCGCCGGCGTCGCAGAGCAGGCCGCGGCGCAGTTCGGTCGGGGTGATCTCGCGGCCGGTGATCTTGCCCAGGGCGAGGAACATGCCGGTGGACTCGACGAAGATGATCACTACCACCAGGCACATCGACAGGATTGGCGCCAGGTCGAAGGTCGGCGCACCGAAGTGCAGCGGGGTGACGATGTCGAACCAGGGGCGCTCGGCCAGACCGCCGAGGTCGACCATGCCCATGCCGCCGGCGATCGCGTAGCCCAGGCCCATGCCCATCAGCACCGAGATGTTGACCCAGAAACCGCGCATGAAGCGGTTGATCAGGAGGATGGTGCAGAGCACCAGGCTGGAGAGGAACAGGAAGTGCAGGGAGCCGAAGTCTTCCGCGCCCTTGCCGCCGCCGGCCCAGTTGATCGCCACCGGGAACAGGCACATGCCGATCGAGGTGATCACCGTGCCGGTCACCAGCGGTGGGAAGAAACGCACGATGCGCGACATGAAGGGGGCGATGAGCATGCCGAAGAAACCGGCGGCGATGGTCGCGCCGAAGATCCCGGTGATGCCCACGCCGGGCATCCCGGCCATCGCCACCATGCTGCCGACGGCGGCGAAGCTGGCGCCCATCATCACCGGCATGCGGATGCCCATCGGGCCGATGCCCAGCGACTGGACCAGGGTGGCGATGCCGGCGACCAGCAGGTCGGCGTTGATCAGGAAGGCGATTTCCTCGCGCGAGAGGCCGGCCGCCTGGCCGACGATCAGAGGCACGGCGACGGCGCCACCGTACATCAGCAGCACATGCTGGAAGCCCACCAGCAGCAGCTGCGTCAGCGGCAGGCGCTGGTCTACGGGCGAGTCGGGGATGCGGCGATCAGTTACCACGGACATGCAACACCTCAGGCGTTTTTATTGTTGTCAGTCGCAGGCGGACACCGGAAAAGGCAGGTTCCGGCGGCCGGGTATTTCTGGCCGAACATCCACCCCAGGCTTCAGGGCGATGCGGTGGGGTGTTTTATATCCCCGTTGTGTGCTCGATTCAATCGATTTTTTGTATACAAAGTAATTTTTTGTAGTTGACCAATCGGTCTACTACAGGCTTTCCAGAGCTGCTTCCACTGTATCCATAGAACTGGCGCCGGCTACCCCCGGGACGCCCGGCGGTGTACGACATTGGTCGGATAGCCGACGTGCTCTAGCCGCTGGGAGTTTTCAGCGACCCCTACCTCAGTGGGCACAAGCCCGGTGCAGCAAGGCCTTGAACCCTGTCGCCCGGGATCAGCCATGGGTCTTTGCGGAACGCCTGCTTGCATTGGCGACTACAAGCAGCGACGTGCGCGAGAGCAACCGGCTATCTGAGCGCCAGTAGATCCTGGCGGCAATGGAGACGCTCAACGAGCAAAGAGAATGCCGCCAGCGCTTGCTGGAGTGCACAACGGCAGACTGGCCAAGGTGCCAAGGCTCTGGGCAGGTCATGCTGGACAAGAAGCCGGCGGAGTTTTCCTGAGCGTTCTACAGGAGAGGCACGAAGGAGGTCGCCGAAGTCTTTCGGCATATCGAACGTCCCCCTTTTTCAGTTTTCGGCAGCGCCCAACGGGCCACTGGCAATCAGGCTGGCACCACAAGCTGTTTTCATCCCATGTAGCGCGACCGGGACCCCATTCACATCCAGCAGGGCGCTACCTTCGGTAATGGGGAAGGTTCCCTTGCACAAGGGGCAAACCACTTGGTGGCCTACACCGGCCATCGGCTTGCCGTTGAGGTCGGTCTGGCCGAACGCCTCAATCACCGTGCCTCCATGGCTGGTGGTGTCGCCAAGGCGAATGATGTCCATCGCGGGTTGCTCCTATAGGTCGTCCAGCCAGCTGTCTTTCGGCTTCAGGCTGGAGAGGAATTCCTCGTAGACATAGTCATCACCGAGCGTTTGGCCGCCAGGCGTAGCGGGTTTCGGAGCAGGGGAAGGACCGGCATTTCCATCTCGCGGTGATGAAGAAGTCGGGCGCACGCGAATCGAATCGACAATGGTGTCCCACAGTTCCAATGCTTCTTTATCCGATTTGAAGGCAGGGGGCGGTGGTTTACCGTTTTCATTGCTGCGTTCCAGTACCGCCAGTCCCGCAGTAAGATTGGGCTCGGTTAGCGATTCCTCCTTGCCTTGAACCTCCCACATGAATGTGTAGGCGCGCTGTCCCTTGTTGCTTCCCGCAACCAAGTACTCCTCTCCCGGAAGGCTCCCCACAGGGTGCTTCCCCTTTCTCAATCTCTCGACTCCAGCAACCGTAGCGAGCATGTTCTGCACGAAGCCGTCGACTCGCTCAAGAAGGCTGTTTAGCTCAGCTCCCGTGGAGGAGCGGAATTCAAAGCGCGCGCCGGGGTGCTCAGGGAAAGTGACTCCCACTCCAAACCTCTCCACTTGAAAACTATCCCCTGCAATATAAGCGTGGTCGATGCAAAAGCCCGGCTCGCTGGGGATTTCTTTTGGCGCGCGAGAACGTAGATTTCGAGCTAAAGCCCTAGATATCTCCACAGCATGTTGCTCTCTGTCTACCGAAACTTTCCCTTTCCAACGATAGGCATGCCACGTAGGCTTAGATGTAACATAGGTATCCAATAAATAGGTTTTAGAGGCAACCTCTGAAGACCAAGACAATAAACCTACTGATTCATTGCCAAAGTCAATTTTACGAAGAAACATGTTACCTTTGGATTTATGTCTCTGAGTCCTCCACTCTTGTTCAAGACGATCAACCCTGGCTGCCAGTTCGGTAGGTTTATCATCTAAGTACTCAATTCTGTCTCCCCATAGGTAGTATCCGGCATTGATTACCGCGTCAGGTGGCAGATCAATCAGAAAGCGACCAAAGCAATGAGTAATCCATCCGGTCTTGTCCATGGAAGAGCTCCGAGAAGAAGAAAACGAAGTGCAACTGGTCATGCTGGTCAAGACCACCACTCCAAGTACAGCAAGCAACCGACGGGGATGCATCATGTCCCTCCTTTGTCATTAGGATGCCAATCCGCCAACTGGGTGATTTTGATCACCCCATATAGCGCTGCCCATTGAGCACGAGCATCGTTGTAACTCTCCTGGTGCTCATAGCCCCGTTTGGTATTGGCCTGTCCCTTGCCCTTGCTGCCATGCCGAAAGCTGGCCTTGACGCCCGCCAGGGCAGGCGCCTGGCCGGAGTCGGTCGGTACCGTTTCGTCACCTCCGCTACCGGAAGCGTCCAGAGGATTTCCCGTCTCCAGCGGACCCTGCACTATGGTGGGCAAGCCCCGGCGGAACCAACTGTTGTAAGTGCCGTTCTCATCGTCGTTGAGTGTGGCACCGGGGGTCTCCAGAGGGGTAGGGTCACCCTTCCAGATCAGGTCGCGCCAACTATGGCGGCTATCGTCAGCTCCGTAATGGGCATAGGTCTCTGAGTGATATCCTGCTGCTGACAATTCACCATGAAAATTAGCAATGCTATCTATCAAGTCTTCAAAGTTATCACGGGGGCCAACTCTTAAACCTTCTTTTTTGTCTGACATGTCCAGATATTGTGAATTTTGCTCAGGCACCAATCCATACCACGTAGTGTTCTTGTATATCTCTTCATAAGGGTCCTGATTCTGCGGATAAGCCCGAGGCTTTCCATCGATATCCTTGAGCACCTGCCCCTGCGCGTCGCATAGAAACAGCCAGGGACGCCCTTCCCGGTATTCCGCGCTAGGGGCCAATTCCAGCGCGCCGGCCGAATTGGCGACAATGGCTGTCACTTCACCGGCATTTCGCCCCAGCACGACCTGTGCGATACCTTCATAGCCACAGCGCATATGATGGTAGATGGTCGAGGAACCTGTCGCAGGTTGTACGCCATGCACCACCCCCAATACGCGCTCATAGCCGTGCAACTGCGTCAGGGCGCGAGCCACCAGCCCTCCCATCGAATGGGTGACCAGAATGACCTTCATACGTCTCATCTGCTCGGGATCGAGACCGCACTCCTTTTGGTAGAAAGGCAACACGGTATTCTCGATATAGTCGCGTACATCCAGCGCCGACTGCCGGTTGGACTGTAGCCAGTTATAGCCGGCGCACCAGACATCGAACTGGTATCGGCTGGCCCTGAGCAATTCCTCTTCATCGATCGGCCCAACCTTTCCCTGCTCCTCACCCTGATCTCCAGGAGGAGAGAGGGCTTCGTCATTCCACCATGCCTGGAGTTCCCGCCGGCTGACGATGTTATCCAGTCGCCTCTCCATTAATCCCATGACCGGGTTATACGCACTGCGCATGACCTTGCCCCAGCCGCGCAGGCGGGCAGCTTCTTCGGACAAACCAGATTGACCGACATCGATCGTACCCTGGTCATCGACTTCTACTTGCTCAGCCTTCAGGAGCTCCTGACGGGCCTTTGGACCCCTCCAGGCCCAAGTCCACAACGCACCGATGGAGGCAAACAGGTCATCCATGGGCCACAGACCATTCGGCGGCCTCCAGACCTCGCTTTTATCTGCCTTGTTGCGCAGGTTGGTTCCCATGATCCCCGGAATGAAGATCACCGGCAGGGGAGCGGTCTGCCGAATCAGTGCCACCTTTTCGCTCTGGTTGTCGGTACGGGTCAACTGCGCCTTGTAGACAGGCCGTCCCAGCCTGTCGCGAGAGCGAGGGATGATCACATCCTGATTCGGCTCGAGCGGTTCGCTGCTCATGTCTTGGACTCCGTGTCGCTGTTGTGACTGCCCTTGCCCAGGATGCGTATCTGCACCGGGTCCATGGCCAGGTGTTGTTGCTTGGGTAAACGGCCCTGGCTGTCGGTCATCAGTTTCACCACACCACCATCGCCTCGTATCACTTCAACGGCGATATTGGGTAACGGCTCCAGCGTGGCTTCGTCGCGCAGGACATACCGGTCATCGAACGGTGTCGAATCCCAGGCGTTGAAGCTGGTCGATGCATGAGCGGGACCGACATGACTGTGCTTCGCCGCCTTGACCACGAAGTTGCCGGGCATGCCCAGCTCGATGTTGCCGCCCTTGAGGGTCAGGTAGGCGCCGCCGCACATCAGGGTGATGTGCTCCTTCGCGGTGACCAGCACGTGCTGCTGGCTGGCGCTGACCTCCACGCTCTGCTCGGCTTCCAGGCGGATGTCGTTCTTCTGCGCCTGCAGCAGCATCGGCCCCTGGTGGGTGATCTGGCGCAGCTCGCCGCCCTGGGCGAACAGGCCGATGTCGCTGCCGGCGTTGATCACCACCTTCTGCCCGGCGGTCACCTGCTGGTTCTGCCGGGCCACGCTGTCGACGTGCTCGCCGGCGGCCAGGGTCAGGCTCGCCGGCGTCGCCGCAGCGATCCCTGCCGGACCGCTCAAGGCGATCGCCGGCTTGCCTCCGTTGCTCTTGCCGGACTCGTCGTTGGCGCCGTGGCCGAGGTCGCGCACGGCTTCCTGGAGGGTTTGCTGCGGCGCCGCGTCGTGCCCCACGCCCTGGTGCTCCCCGGCGTAGTCGCCCAGCTCGCGGGCCAGCTCCAGCGCCGCCTCCAGCACCTGCACCACGACGCCTCGGTCGAGATGGCCGGCGCCGGCCCTGAGCTGCTCCTCGGTGCTCAGCAGCAGCCCCTTGGCCGCACGCACCGCGCCATGTTCGTCGGTGCGCAGTTCGAAGCCCTCGCCGCGCGGCTTGCCGCCTTCGGGCCGAGGATGGGTCAGGTAGCCCAGGTGCAGCGCGCTGGCACCGTGGTCGCTCATCAGCGCCGCACTGATCTGCGCCGTGGTGTCGTCGATGCGCAGCTCGTTGGCCCGACTGCCCTTGTACTCCTTGCTCTTGATGGTGCTGAGGATTTTGTGGTCGGGCAGCGCGTAGGGCGGCCGGTTGGTCGCCCGGTAGGTGCGCCCGGTGACGATCGGCTGGTCGCAGTCGCCGTCCAGGTAATCGACGATCACCTCCTGGCCAATCCGCGGGATCGCCATGTGCCCCCAGTCGGCACCTGCCCAGTTCTGCGCGACCCGTATCCAGCAGGTACTGAACTCATCGTGACGTCCCTCGCGATCCCAGGGGAACTGGACTTTCACCCGTCCCCACTCGTCGCAATGGATCTCTTCCCCTGCCGGGCCGACTACCGTCGCGATCTGCGGACCATCGATACGTGGCCGAGGCAGCGGTGCGGGACGCCATTCGACGTCCTCGGGCACCAGTTCGGCGCGCAGGTCGTAGCTCACCCCCAGAGGGGCGTCGGCGGACTCTTCCTCCTGGCCGGCATACTGGGTGCCGCGATGGACCACCCGCACCGGCCGCCACCAGGCGTTGAAGTCGGCACGCGGATGACCTTCCAGGGCAAAGGCGTGGCCCGGGATCAGCCGCGGGTCGTCGCCGCTGACCGATGCCACCCGTGCATCGCGCCGATGTCCTCTGAGGCGGCTTTCGCTGAAAGGCCGGCCCGCGCCGCTCCGCTTGTAGCGACCGGGGTAGTCGTAGCGCTCGTAGGACGAGTCCTGATGCTCGAGCGCCTCGCCAGCGAGATGATGCTCCTGGTCGTAGGTCGGGCGCTTGAAGCTGTAGTCCCGCTGGGTCTGTCGAGCCGTACGAACATTTTCGCTGTAGCGGAAAGAATGAAGCACCGGCTGCGGGTTGTCGCCCTCCGGCTGGGCGCTGAACAGCACCGGGCCGCCGGCGATACGCTCCTGGACGTAGAGCCGGTCGCTGCAGACCAGGGTGTGGCGGTGTTCGTCGAAGCGGAAGTAGTAGACCAGGCCTTCCTCGAAGGCCAGCCGGTCGTGCAGGTAGTGATCGCTGTCGCCGGCCTGCACGCAGTATTCGCGCGGCAGGTGCTCATGGTAGATGCGCTGTTCGTAGTCGAGCACCCGGTGTTCCTTGAGCAGCGCCTGGAGAATCTCCGGAACACTCTTCTCCTGGAAGATCCGCCAGTTGCAGCACAGCTCCAGGCGCGCCAACTGTGGTTCCAGCAGCAGTTCGTAGCGGGTCCGGCGAAAACCCGAGCTGCCTTGGGTGAAGTGGCTGACGATGCCATGGACGTAGCGGGCCGGACGGCCGTCCTGCCAGAGGGTGAAGGTGCCCGGCTGGTCGAGTACCTGCTTGAAATCGATGGCGTTCTTGTCGCTGGCCAGCTTCAGGCTCAGGCGGAAAGGCTCGCAGAGCGCTTCTTCCAGTTCGAACTCGACGACATCGAACGCAAGGTTCCCTTCGCCAACGACGAAGGTGAATTTCAGGTCTCTTTGACGCATGGATCGTTCCCTGTTCCGGGTGGGCAGTTCCTTTCCAATCCATTGGAGGAGCAAGCCACGTTACTCTTGCTCAGCCGGCGCCGAAAGTCTTTGGCTCTGTGTCGATTTCGCGAAGTCGCGGACATTTTCGGCTCGACGGAGAACCGGCCGCACAGGTGTACGACCGGTGTGCCTGTCAACTCACCCTGCCACCGGCGAGCGCCAGTCGTCGGAGCCGGAGGTGCCGGAGACTTCGTGGGTCCAGGTGATCTTGCGGTAGGTGAAGTGCACGTCTTCCAGGTGGGTGAAGTGGGCGTTGCCCGGGTCCTGGCAGTTGTGCATGTAGTCCTTGATGTCGACGATGATCGCGTCTTCCAAGACGGTGGTGTAGTAGTGCTCCTGGGTGCCGGCGGCGGAGGTGCGGTACCACTGGATCTCGACCTTGGTCAGGCGCTCGCCGGAGGTCAGGGCGGCCAGCAGCAGCGGCGAGGCCTTGTCGAAGACCTTGGTGATGACCACCGGCTTGTGCACGCGCTGGCCGGTCGGCTGGCCGGACTGCGGGTCGCGCGGGATGATCACTTCGTGGTTGAAGCCCTGGACCATCACCTGGTCCTCGTGGCCTTCCTGGTAGGTGTTGCCGACCGAGTCCTCGGTGAAGGCGCCGGCGGTGATCAGGCCCTGCTTGGTGCCGGTGATGGACATGTAGGCGGGGGTTGCCATGGATACGTTCCTTGTCTTTGAAAGTGCCCAGGCGACATGCCGGGGGCACCAGTGCTAGACAAGAACTGTGCCACTGGTCTTGAAACTCTTTTCCATCAAGGCGTTATTGGGGGAAACCAGAAATTCTCTGGCGATTCTCATAGGAAGAACACTGAAAATTGCGCAACTTTTTGCGCACCGCTTGCAAAAAGTTGCGCATTCTCTCGGAACCCTTTGGGTATTTGTTCCCTAGCGTTCTATCCACAACGTTATCAACCAAAAAGTTGCACAGTTCTTCATTGGCAAGGCAGCCGAAGATGGGGCGCGCACTATCACACGACGCAGCACAGGTCCCCCGGCCACACAGATCACCCGAGCGAAGTTTGCTGGGCAAATACGAGACGACACGTACCTGCGGATAGCGATGGTTGGTTGGTCGCTTTCAATGGTGGAGCGCCGCACGGTTTCGTTCCATCGGCCCAGGGTGAAGGAAAGTGAGTTATCGGAGAGGTTGGGGGCTGAAAGATATGGCCAGTTATGGCCAAAAGCCCTCTATGGAGAGGGCTTTTGGGGTAGGGCCAGCAGGGTTGTTCTGCTGCGGGGAACCGGAGGTACGGTTCTTAGCCTTTCGGCCAAGGCTCAGTTGATCTGTGCGCCCTTGGCGATCCAGCTGCCGATCAGGTTGCGTTCTTCCTGGGTCATCTGCGTGATGTTGCCCAGCGGCATGATCTGCGAGGCCACGGCCTGGGCCTGGATCTTCGGTGCCAGTTGCTGGATCTGCTGCGGGGTGTCGAGCATGATCCCGCCTGGCGCGGTGCTGAACAGCTGGCTGGTCGGTTTCGCCGAGTGGCAGACGGTGCAGCGCTCCTGGATCACGTGATGGACCTTGTCGAAGTCGGCTCCGCTCGCGGCCCCGGCATTGGAGGCCTGGGTCGCGGCGGGCGCGGCTGGTGCGTCGCCGCCGGTCGCCGGTTGTGCCGGTGCCGCCGCCGGGGTGCTGGCCAGCGGTGCGGAAGCCTGCTGGTAGTTCGGCGTGGTGACGAAGGCCAGGGCGATCATGCCCAGCGCGCCGGCGGGCAGTGCCCAGGCGAAGCGGTTGCTTTCGTGGCGGGTGTTGAAGTAGTGGCGTACCAGTACCGCGAGCACCGCGATGGCGGCCAGGATCAGCCAGTTGTACTGGCTGCCGTAGGTGCTCGGGAAGTGGTTGCTGATCATGATGAACAGCACCGGCAGGGTGAAGTAGTTGTTGTGCCGGGAGCGCAGCAGGCCCTTGGCCGGCAGCACCGGATCGGGCTCGCGGTTTTCTTCGATGGCTTTCACCAGCGCGCGCTGGGCCGGCATGATCACCCTGAACACGTTGCCGACCATGATGGTGCCGATGATCGCGCCGACGTGCAGGTAGGCGCCGCGGCCGCTGAACACCTGGGTCAGGCCGTAGGCGGCGGCGACCAGCAGGACGAACAGGACCAGGCCGAGCAGGGCAGGGGTCTTGCCCAGTGCCGAATCGCAGAGGACGGTGTAGACGAACCAGCCGCAGACCAGCGAACCGATGCCGATGGCGATGGCCGCTGCCGGCGCCAGGTCGCTGCCGGGGGCGATCAGGTAGAGGGTCGGGTTCAGGTAGAACACGATGGTCAGCAACACCACCCCGGACATCCAGGTGGAGTAGGCCTCCCATTTGAACCAGTGCAGGTTCTCCGGCATTTTCGGCGGAGCCAGCTTGTACTTCTCCAGGTGGTAGATGCCGCCACCGTGGATTGCCCAGAGGTCTCCGGACAGGCCTTCACGCGGGTTGCTGCGGTTGAGGTTGTTCTCCAGCCAGACGAAATAGAACGAAGCGCCGATCCACGCGATCCCGACGATCATGTGAATCCAGCGCACCAGCAGGTTCAGCCATTCGATGAGATGTGCTTCCACAGTCTTGTACCTCTTGCCCTGGCCGGCGGACCGGCGGCAGGACCTCTCTTATTGGTTTGATTGGGGGTCGAGGAGGAGCTGTTCGTCCTCGGTGAAGAAATGCTCGTCGCAGTTGTTCCCGGAACCGCTGCGATCGACCACCAGGAAGTCATCCCGCTTTTCGATCGTCAGCACCGGATGGTGCCAGACGCCGCGGTGGTAATTGACGCCCTGCCTTCCGTTGGTCAGGAAGGCGCGGACGAGGCCCGGTACAGGTACATCGCCAAGTGGCGCGACCACGACCAGAAAGGGGTTGCCGAGCAGCGGGATGAAGGCCTGGCTGCCCAGCGGATGGCGTTCCAGCATGCGGATGCGCAACGGCATTTCCAGCTTCTCGGCGCTGAAGATGCTGATGATCGCGTTATCTTCCGGCTGCGCGGTCTCGACCGTGGCCAGCTTGTGATAACGGCGGGTGGAGCCGTTGTTGATCATGAAATAGTCGCTGCCGGCGGTTTCGATCACGTCACCGAACGGGGCGAAGGCTTCCTTGGTCAACGGCTCGATCTTGAGAGTGCGCATACTGATCCTGTCGATTCTGTTTGTTGTATTCCGGACGCACGCGGGGCCCGGGTCTCACGGTAATTGTGGCCTGCCGAACAGGCGCAGGCGGCTGACGCCGCCGTCGGGAAAGATGTTCAGGCGTACATGGGTGATCGGGCCGAGGGCGTTGAGGTGCCGCTCGAACCGGTGTTCCTGGTGCATTTCCAGCTTCTGCGCTGGCAGCAGCTCGCGCCAGAAGAGGCTCTGCGCCTCGATCCGGGCCTCGTTCCCGCCTTCCACGAAGGCGGCCTGGATGCTGCAGCTTTCCGGATAGTTGCCCTTGAAGTGCAAGGTATCGACGACCGCCGCCTCGATGCTGCCGGGATGGCCGAGGGCGACGATCACCCAGTCGTGGCCCGGCGTGCGGCGGCGGCCGGTTTCCCAGCCGTCGCCCATGTTGATGGCACGTCCGGGGTTGAGCAGGTTGCCCATGCGTCCGAAATGCTGGTCGGAACAGGCCAGCGCCCGGCCGCCGTTGACCGCTGCGGCCAGGTCGAGCGCCGTTCCCGGCGGCTGGCTGCTCCAGTCGCGGTAGGGCACGCCATAGAGGCGCAGGCGGGCGATACCGCCGTCCGGGTAGATGTTCAGGCGCAGGTGGGTCCAGGGACGTTCGTCGTCTATCGGGTGGTAGTGATGGCTATCGCCCTGCAGCCCCACCGCCGGCAGCACTTCGCTCCAGGACGTGCTGTCGTCCGGGTCGCCTTCGGCGCAGAAGCAGCCATCCAGGGAAGCCGCCGGCGGATGGTTGCCGGTGAAGAAGCGGGTGTCGATGTCGACGCCCTTCAGCACGCCCGGCACACCCAGGCGGATCACCGCCTGGTCATGGCCCTCGAAGCGCTTGCGGCGGGTTTCCCAGCCGTCCATCCACTTGCCGCTGTCGTCGAACACGCCTTCCTTCCACACCGGTTCGCCGGCCTGCAGCATGCGGCTGGCGGGGGCGAACCATTCGTCGCTGACGGCGACCACCTGGCTGCCCAGGCGCGCGTCGGCGAGGTCGAGGTAGTGGCGGAAGGGCGCGTGTTCGGCGTTCATGCTCGTCTCCGCAGGCCTCAGAGCTGCTGCAGGCGGAACAGGGCGATCTTGTTGATCTCGGCCAGCGCAGTAGCGAACTCCTCGTCGGCGGAGTGCTGGATGCGTTCCTCGAAGGCCGCCAGGATCTGATGGCGGTTGCTGCCCTTCACCGCCTTGATGAAGGGGAAGCCGAACCTGGCCTTGTAGGCGTCGTTGAGTTCGGTGAAGCGGGCGAACTCCTCGGCGCTGCATTCGTGAATCCCGGCGCCGGCCTGCTCGGAGGTGCTGGAGGCGGTCAGTTCGCCACGGATCGCCGCCTTGCCGGCGAGGTCCGGGTGGGCGTTGATCAGCGCCAACTGGGCCTCGCGGCTTGCCGACAGGAGAATGTCGGCCATGCGCTGGTGCAGGCCCTCGATATCGTTGAGGTTGTCGTCGATACCCAGGTCATAGGCCTTCTCGGCGACCCAGGGGGAGTGTTCGTAGATGTCGGCGAAGGCTTCGACGAAGGCCTCGCGGGACAGCGAGGCGGGGGTCAGGGTCTGGAAACGGCTCATGCCTCGGTCTCCTGGAAAGGATGCTCACGGTGCCAATGGCGGGCGATGTCTTCGCGGCGGGCGAACCAGACCTTGTCGTGGCTCTGCGCGTACTGGATGAAGCGCTCCAGGGCGGCCATCCGCGCCGGGCGACCGATCAACCGGCAATGCAGGCCGATGGAGAGCATCTTCGGCGCCGTTGCGCCTTCTTCGTAGAGCACGTCGAAGGCGTCCTTCAGGTACTGGAAGAACTGCTCGCCATTGTTGAAGCCCTGCACCTGGGTGAAGCGCATGTCGTTGGTGTCCAGGGTATAGGGAATCACCAGGTGCGGTTTCTCCGCGGTGCTGGCCGGGTCCCAGTAGGGCAGGTCGTCGTCGTAGGTGTCGGAGTCATAGAGGAAGCCGCCTTCCTCCATCACCAGGCGCCGGGTGTTCGGGCCGGTGCGTCCGGTGTACCAGCCCACCGGGCGCTGGCCGGTGAGTTCGGTGAGGATGCGGATGGCTTCGAGCATGTGCTCGCGCTCCTGGGCCTCGTCCATGTACTGGTAGTCGATCCAGCGGTAGCCGTGGCTGCAGATTTCGTGGCCGTCGGCGACCATCGCCCTGATCACCTCAGGGTTGCGCTGCGCCGCCATGGCCACGGCGAACACGGTGAGCGGCACGTTGCGTCGCTTGAACAGCTTGAGCAGGCGCCAGACCCCGGCGCGGCTGCCGTATTCGTAGAGCGATTCCATGCTCATGTGGCGCACGCCCTGCAAGGGCTGGGCAGCCACCATCTCGGAAAGGAACGCCTCGGACTCCTTGTCGCCATGCAGGACGCAGCGCTCGCCACCTTCTTCGTAATTGAGCACGAAGGACAGGGCGATGCGGGCATCGCCGGGCCAGTGAGGGTGGGGAGGGTTGTTGCCGTATCCGATCAGGTCGCGTGGGTAGTCAGCGCTCACAGCAGTGTTCCTTATTGTGGATGGGGCGGCGGGCCGGACGGGCCGGGGATGCCGTGATGGATTTATTGTATACAAGTTTGCCTGCGGTCTGTAAATACAATCCTGCTTGCCGATCCCTGCCATTCATCCAGCAAAAAACCTGCCCGACTGGTCGGTTAGCGAAGAATGAGGCCCTGCGGGGTGGGGCTTGTGGAAGGAATGCCCGATTTCGGGGCGGCTGCCGCATTTTCGGTTGTGGCGGTGTTTTTTGTATACAATTCATCGAAGGATAACTTATATTGCTTCGCAAGCGGCTCCCTGGCGGGCTGCAAGCGAGCGGCGCCGGGCAGGTCCCGGAGCGATCCCCATCGAACGAAGGCAAGAGGAGGAGTGGTGTCCGCCAGCGGGCGCCCGCAACCCATGGGACGTTTGACCACGCATGTACTGGATTCCGCACACGGCTGCCCCGGCCATGGCATCAAGATCGAGCTGTACCGGGTAGAAGGCCAGCAACTAGAACTGATCGCCACCACCCTGACCAACCACGACGGCCGCTGCGACCAGCCGGTGCTGCAAGGCGAGGACTTCCGTCCCGGGGTCTATCAACTGGTGTTCAACGCCGGCGACTACTATCGCGCCCGCGGCGTGCAATTGCCGGAGCCGGCCTTCCTCGACCAGGTGGTGCTGCGTTTCGGCATCGCCTCCGCCGACGATCACTACCACGTGCCGCTGCTGATCTCGCCCTACAGCTATTCGACCTATCGCGGCAGCTAGGTGCGTGCCACGAAACACTGACTCTCCGAGTCCTTTTCCCTGGCCCGCCATCGAGCGGGCTTTTTTTCGTTCGCGGGGAGTGCGCCGAGGGTTGCCGGTTATCCGCCACTCGTGGGCAGGAAGGGAAATGCGGCGCAGGGTACGAATGGGCGGGGGATGAAGCTGCGCGTCGCGAGCCCTGCGGGGCAACGACAGGTTCGAGGCGGATAGCCGCGTGCGGCCATCCGCCATCCGGGCGGGTCAGAGGAAGATGAACTTGGCGACGAATATCACGAACAAGGCATAGAGGCTGGCCGAGACTTCGCGGTGCTTGCCGGTGAGGACCTTCATCGCGACGTAGGTGATGAAGCCCAGGGCGATACCGTCGGCCACCGAGAAGGTCAGCGGCATCATGATCACCGTGACGATCGCCGGGATGGTCTCGGTGTGCTCGTCCCAGTCGATGTGCGCCATTCCGCCCATCATCAGCATGGCCACGTAGATCAGCGCGCCGGCGGTGGCGAAGGCGGGGATCATCCCGGCCAGCGGGGCGAAGAACATCGCGGCGACGAACAGCACGCCGACCACCACCGCGGTGAGCCCGGTACGTCCGCCGGCGGCCACGCCCGCGGCGCTCTCCACGTAACTGGTCACCGGCGGGACACCGAGCATGCCGCCGAACACGCTGGAGGCGCTGTCGGCCTTCATCGCCTTCGACAGGTTCTCGATACGTCCGTCCTCCTTCACCAGGTGCGCGCGCTGGGCGACGCCCATGAGAGTGCCGGCGGTATCGAACATGTGCACGAAGAGGAAGGCCAGGATCACGCTGATCATGGTGACGTTGAACGCGCCGGCGATGTCCATCGCCAGGAGGGTTGGCGCCAGGCTCGGCGGCGCCGAGAACACCCCGCCGTACTGCACCAGGCCGAGGGCCCAGCCGACCAGGGTGACGCTGAGGATGCTGATGAGGATGCCGCCGAACACCCGGCGGTACTCGAGCACGGCGATCATCAGGAAGCACAGTGCTGCCAGCAGCGGGCCGGGCGAGGTGAGGTGGCCGAGCTTGATCAGGGTCGCCGGGCTGGCCACCACGATGCCGGCGGTCTTCAGGCCGATCAGGCCGAGGAACAGGCCGACTCCCGCGCCCATGGCGAACCTGAGGCTGCGGGGGATGCTGTTGAGCAGCCATTCGCGGACCCGGGAGAAGGTCAGCAGCATGAACATCACCCCGGAGATGAACACCGCGCCGAGGGCGATCTGCCAGCTGTAGCCCATGGTGCCGACCACGGTGTAGGTGAAGAAGGCGTTCAGTCCCATTCCCGGCGCCAGGCCCACCGGCCAGTTGGCGTACAGGCCCATCAGGAAGCAGCCGAGGGCGGCCGCCAGGCACGTGGCGACGAACGCCGCGCCGTGGTCGATGCCGGCGTCGGCCATGATGTTGGGATTGACGAAGATGATGTAGGCCATGGTGATGAAGGTGGTCAGCCCGGCCGCCAGCTCGGTCCTGACCGTCGTACCATGCTGGCGGAGCTTGAACAGGCGTTCGAGCAGGCCGGTGGCGGGCGGTGTCGCAGCGTAGATCCCTTGTTCTTCTTGTTTGGTGCTTTCCACAGCAGGTACTCCTCATCGCTCTTGTTGTTAGGTCCTGCGGGCCGGTTGGTTACCAGGTCCCTGACGCGGCTCGAAGGTGATGTGAGGGCACGATTTTCTGACCTCTGGGTCAAGAACTCGTGCGAGCGATTATGCCTTTGTATACAAAAAGGTCAAAGAATGTTTGAGGGTGTTTCGCCACATTTTTATCAGCTTTCCGTCACGCCCCCTTCCGGGCGGTGCCGCGCGCTCGGAACGAGGGGCGGAAAGGGGTGGTGCGTCGGATGCCGCTGCTTGTGTACACTATTTCGCTATCAGCCGCCGGCGTGCCTCACCCACGCCCGTGAGCGAGGATCAGCCCAGGCCACAAGCCGGACGCACAAGGTTCGAGACCGATGACCGATCAGTTGCAACACATCAGGAAGCCGCCGCGCACCGGCAAGGCTGCCCGCAGCGGTACCCAGGACGAGATCGTCTACGCCCACATCTTCGACGCCATCCTCGAACAACGCCTGGCCCCCGGCACCAAGCTGAGCGAGGAGGCGCTCGGCGAGATATTCGGTGTCAGCCGCACCATCATTCGCCGCGCCCTCTCGCGCCTGGCCCACGAGCAGGTGGTGCTGTTACGGCCGAACCGCGGCGCGGTGGTCGCCAGCCCGAGCATCGACGAGGCCCGGCAGATCCTTTTCGCCCGCCGCACAGTCGAGCGCGCCATCACCGAACTGGCCACCGACAACGCCACCGCCGAGCGTCTGGCCGAGTTGCGCGAGATGGTGGTGCAGGAACAATCCAGCTTCGCCCGTGGCGACCGGGGCGCCGGCATCCGCCTGTCCGGCGAGTTCCACCTGAAGCTTGCCGAGATGGCGCGCAACGCTCCTCTGGTGAGTTTCCAGCGCAGCCTGGTGTCGCAGACCTCGCTGATCATCGCCCAGTACGAAAGCGGCGGTCGCTCGCACTGCTCGTTCGACGAGCACAACGAGATCCTCGACGCCATCGAGAAGGGCGACAAGGAGCGCGCGGTGACCCTGATGATGCACCACATGGAGCACATCGACAGCAAGCTCAACCTGGAGAGCGACAACGCTTCCGGCGACTTGCACGCGGTGTTCTCGCACCTCCTCGGCGGCAAGAAGAAGCCACGCCGGGCCAAGGCCGACAGCGATTCGGCGGCCTGATCCGAAGCATTGAAAAGCCCCGCGATGCGGGGCTTTTTCGTTTCCGCTGTCCCGTCCTAAATAAGGTTTACACCTCCCATGCCGATTTTCCGGAGAACTAGATGGAGCAAGGTGTAAACCTACTTCAGGACTAGACGCTCGGCTTTTTCAGGGGATCGCCAGGCGGCCGATCCGGTCGTTTTCCAGGCTGCCGAAGTAGAGCTGGTCGCCCACCGGCTTCGCCGAGGTGATCATGCGCAGGTGGTGGCCGCTGGTGTCGTGCAGGCTGCGGACGATCCTGCCCTGTTCGTCGATGGCGATGACCAGCCCGTAGGCGGTCGGCTTGGGCAGGAACATGCGCGGCAGCTTGGCCAGCTGCGCCTTCAGCCAGGGATGCCGGTGGAGGAAGTCGGCGTCGGCCTTGCGCGGGGTCGGCAGGGCCACCCAGAAGGTACCCTTGCGGTCGCCCTGGAGGTTGTCCGGCAAGCCCGGCAGGTTGTCGATGAACACCTCGTGCTGGCCAGCCTTCTCGCCTTTCAGCCAGTAGCGGGTGATGCGATAGCGGTAGGTCTCGTTGACCAGTACGAAGTCCTCGTTTGCCGAGAGTGCCACGCCATTGGCGAAGTACAGGTCCTTGAGCAGCACCTCGGTCTTGCCGGTGGACGGGTCGTAGCGCAGCAGGCGGCCGTGCGGTCGGGCCTCGAGCAGGTCGAGGATGTAGTCGGGCTGGTGGAACTTGCTGGAAGCGTCGCTGAAGTAGATGCGGCCGTCGCTGGCGATGTCGAGGTCGTCGGTGAAGGCGAAGGGGACACCGTCGGCCTCGGTGGCGAGGGTTTCCACCTTGCCCTGCGGATCGATGCGCAGCAGGCCTTTCCAGGCGTCGGCGAGGATCAGGTTGCCGGCGGCATCGAAGTCCATGCCCAGCGGGCGGCCGCCGGTGTCGACGAAGGTCTCGACCTTGCCGCTGGCGTCCAGGCGTACCACGCGGCCGTCGGCGAGACCGGCATAGACGCGGCCCTGGCTGTCCACGGCGGTGTCCTCGGGGCCGTGCAACTGGCCCTGGCCAAGCAGCTCGGCCTTCATCAGGGTGTCGTTGGGTTCGAGGACCCCGGTCATCTGCGGAGCGGCCGGAGCATCCCAGGCGAGCGGGTCGATCGGGCTGGTCTTCAGGGCCAGGTAAAGAGCCGCGCCAGCCAGCAGGAGGACGATTATTCCGCTGAGCTTCTTCATGCAGTTCCCTTGTTCGGATTGTCGGACAAAGGGCGGAGTATGGACATTCGCTACGCTCATCGGCAAGCGCGGTGCCGAGCGGAATGCTCGCATGGCGCCAGGCTCTATATAATGCGCCGCACTTGACCAAGGAGATGTTCGTGACCGCGCCCGAAATCCAGTGGATCCGCGATGATGCCAGCCTGGCGCAGCAATGCCGGGAATGGCGCACACAGCCGTACCTCGCGCTCGATACCGAGTTCATGCGCGTCGATACCTTCTATCCCGCGGCCGGTCTGGTGCAGGTGGGCGATGGCCGGCAGGAGTGGCTGATCGATCCGCTGCTGATCCAGGACTGGAGCCCCTTCGCCGAGCTGCTCGAAGACGAGCGGGTGGTGAAGGTGCTGCATGCCTGCAGCGAAGACCTCGAGGTGTTCCTGCGCCTCACCGGCAGCCTGCCGGTGCCGCTGTTCGATACGCAGTTGGCCGCCGCCTATCTCGGCATGGCCCATTCGATGGGCTACTCGAAGCTGGTGAAGGAGGTGCTGGACATCGACCTGCCCAAGGACGAGACCCGTTCCGACTGGTTGCAACGGCCGCTCACCGAGATGCAGATGCGCTACGCCGCCGACGACGTCCAGCACCTCGCCCAGGTCTACCTGGCCCTGGATGCGCGGCTGAGCGAGGAGAAACGCGCCTGGCTGCTGGAGGACGGCGCCGAGCTGGTCGCCAACCTCTGCCGCGAGAGTGATCCGCGCGAGGCCTACCGCGAGGTCAAGCTGGGTTGGCGGCTGCGTCCGCAGCAACTGGCGGTGCTCCGCGAACTCTGCGCCTGGCGCGAGGAGCAGGCACGCCTGCGCAACCGGCCGCGCAACCACGTGCTGCGCGAACGTACCCTGTGGCCGCTGGCGCGCCTGCTGCCGAAGAACAAGACCGACCTGGCGGCGATCGAAGACATGCATCCGCGCACCGTGCGCCAGGACGGCGACTTCCTCATCGAACTGATCGCCCAGGCTTCGCGCCTGCCGCAGAGCGAATGGCCCGAGGCGCTGCCCGAGCCGCTGCCGCCGGAGGTCACCCCGCTGCTCAAGAGCCTGCGCGCCATCGGCCAGCGCGAAGCGGAGACCCTGGGCATGGCGCCTGAGCTGATGCTGCGCAAGAAGATCCTCGAGGCACTGCTCAAGAGCGGCTATCCCGACGGTCCCTACGAACTGCCCGATTCCCTCCGCGGCTGGCGCCGCGAACGCATGGGCCAGGCCCTGCTGGACGCCCTGGAGAGCGCATGAAACGAATCTGTTCCGTCTACAAGAGCCCGCGCAAGAACGAGATGTACCTCTACGTCGACAAGCGCGAGGCGTTGAGCCGCGTACCCGAGGCCCTGCTGGTGCCGTTCGGCGCGCCGCAACATGTCTTCGACCTGCTGCTCACCCCCGAGCGCCAACTGGCCCGCGAGGATGTCGCCAAGGTCCTGGAGAACATCGAGAAGCAGGGCTTCCACTTGCAGATGCCGCCGGGCGAAGAAGAGTACATCGAGCATCTCCCGGAAGAGTTGCTGCGCATGAACGACCCGCTCTGACGCGAGCCGTACCCCGCTGGCGCCGGCTTCCCGGCGCCACTTTCACGACGTGAAACCCGCTCTGTGCAAGGTTGCGCCTTCGGTGCATGATGTCCGCAAGATGTCGCACGATAGCGGAACCCCTGGCAGCGACCGTGGTCTACCAGCGCCAAACCTGCTGCTCTCGAGGGCTTCCCTCCAGGAGCCGTGATGCATGAAAGAACAATATTCTCCGGCCTGATCGCCAGCCCTTGTCCGGCTTGGCAGTGTGACCCATGCGCTTGCTGATTCTCGAACGTGACCACGCTCTCTATGCCGCGCTGCTGATGGCGGCCGACCCCAGCCTGAAGGTGGTGGCGGGGGACGATCCCCTGCAACTCATCGACGCCGCCAGCGAGTGCTCGATCTGGCTCGGCCAGCCCGACCTGGTGGCGCAGATGCTGCGCCAGGGCGTGCATCCGGTCTGGGTGCAGTCGACCTGGGCGGGCATCACGCCGCTGCTGGCCGCCGACCTGCCGAAGGACTACAGCCTGACACGCGCGGTAGGCATCTTCGGCCAGGTGATGAGCGAATACCTGCTGACCTACATGCTCGCCCACGAGCGCCAGTTCCTCGGTCGCCTGGCCAGCCAGGTCGGTTCGCAATGGGATAGCCGCACGCCTGGCGGGTTGCGTGGCCGGCAGGTGGTGATCGTGGGCACCGGGGAGATCGGCCAGGCGGTGGCGCATACCCTGTCCGGCTTCGGCATGGACCTGACCGGGGTGGCGAAGAATCCGCGTTCGCTGGTGCCGTTCAACCGCATGGGGTCGCTCGACGACCTCGGTCGCCTGGTGGAGACGGCCGACTACCTGATCAACCTGCTGCCCGACACCCCCGATACCCACGACATCTACGACCGTGCGCTGTTCGCCCGGCTCAAGCCCACGGCGCTGTTTATCAATGCCGGGCGTGGTGTCGCGGTGGTGGACGCCGACCTGGTGGCGGCACTGGAGAACAACCAACTGGCCGGCGCGGTGATCGACGTCTGCCGCGAAGAGCCGCTGCCGGCCAACCACCTGTTCTGGCATACCCCGCGCCTCTTGCTGACCGGGCACACCGCCGCGCCGACCCTGCCGGGGGCGATGGTCGAACTGTTCCGCGACAACCTCGCGCGCTTCTGGGCGGGTACCGCCATGCGCGGCGAGGTGGACTTCGCTCGCGGCTACTGAGCCGCGTTCCCTCAGGCGGCGAGCGGGAGCAGCGGGTTCACCTCGACGGTGATGTGCACCAGTTCCTCATGCTCGGCCAGGCGGCGCTTGAAATAGTCGGCGCTGCCTTCCTCGGTGGTCAGCAGACTCAGCAGGCAGGCGTACTTGCCCTGGCCGACCTGCCACAGGTGCAGGTCGAGCAGTTCCGCCGGCAGCGGGCTGCTGGCGATCGCCGCGCGGATTTCCGCAGCCACCGGCGCGTCCATCTGCGCATCCAGCAATACCCGGCTGCTCTGCCGGATCAGGCCGCATGCCCAGACACTGACCAGTACCGCGCCGACGATACCCATCAGCGGGTCCAGCCAGGCCGCGTTCCACAGCAGGCCGCCGGCCAGCGCGACGATCGCCAGCAGCGAGGTGGCGGCATCCGCCAGCACGTGCAGGTAGGCGGCGCGCAGATTCAGATCGTGCCGGTGGGCATGATGGTGGTGGTGGTGGTGGTGGTGGTGGTGGTGGTGGTGGTGCGAGTGGCCGTGCCCGTGGTGGGCATGGCCGTCGCGCAGCAGCCAGGCGCAGGCGAGATTGACCAGCAGGCCGAGCGCGGCGACCAGCATCGCCTGCTGGTAGTGGATCGGGCTGGGGTCGAGCAGGCGTTCGACCGATTGGTAGAGCATCAGCCCGGCCACCAGCAGAAGCAGCAGGGCGCTGGTGTAGCTGCCGAGCACCTCGATCTTCCACGTACCGAAGCTGAAGCGCGGGTCGTTGGCATAGCGCCGCGCGGCGCCGTAGGCGAGTACCGCAAGACCCAGGGCCAGGGCATGGGAGCTCATGTGCCAGCCGTCGGCGAGCAGGGCCATGGAGTTGAACAGCCAGCCGCCGGCGATTTCCGCGACCATCATGCAGGCGGTGAGCAATACCGCCCAGCGCGTGTTGTGCTCGGCCAGCGGGTTGCCCTGGTCGAACCGATGGGAATGGCGCAGGGGCTGGGTAGTCGGGGTGCCGGGCATTTGCTACTGTCCTGTCGAGACGTCGAAAATATACTATACCCCAGTATATTACCTTGAGGAGAGAGCGGTGGCCCATACCATCCATGGGAAGAAGAAGCTCCTGGCGCGGGTGCGCCGCATCGCCGGGCAGACCCGGGCGCTGGAGCAGGCGCTGGAAGAGGGCAGCGAATGCGCGGCGGTGCTGCAACAGATCGCGGCGATCCGCGGTGCGGTGAACGGCCTGATGAACGAAGTGCTGGAGGGGCACATCCGCGAACACCTCGGCGCCGAGCAGGCGAGCGCGGAGCAGCGTCGCGAAGACCTGGAACTGGTGGTGACCGCGCTGCGTTCCTACCTGAAGTAGCCATGTGCCGGCCGGTGCTTGGCCTGGAGGGGGCGGGGGACTAGACTATCGCGCCTTTTCACCAGCCCCCGATGCCATGGCCGCCAAAGTCGAACCCTTCTGGAAACGCAAGACCCTCGCCCAACTCGACCAGGACGAGTGGGAGTCGCTGTGCGACGGTTGCGGCCTGTGCTGCCTGCAGAAGCTCGAGGACGAGGACGACGGCAGCGTCTACTACACGCGTATCGCCTGCAAGCTGCTCGACCTGCAAAGCTGCCGCTGCACCAACTACGCCGAGCGCATCCGTTTCGTCCCCGACTGTATCCAGCTCACCCCGGCGCAGGCCGACGAGTTCCAGTGGTTGCCGCCGACCTGCGGCTATCGCCTGGTTGCCGAAGGCAAGGACCTGCCGCTCTGGCACCACCTGGTCTGCGGCGACCCGGAGCGGGTCCACAAGGAACGCATTTCCCAGTCCGGGCGCATGCTCAGCGAGACCCAGGTGGCCGAGGACGACTGGGAGGACTACCTGATCTTCCGCGCCGGCTGAGCTCGCGTCCGTCGCACTTCCTTACCTTGTGAAATGATATGTATTATCATTCGCATATTTGCAAGGGACTTCCGTATCCGACGGAAGCGGGGAGGCGAGGTGTTGCAGCGGGTCAACGGCGCGGGGGGCGCCGCCGGAGGATGCACGGATGGATGAGCGCTTCCGTGGTTCCGTCTCGCATGCCTATCAGGCGTTCCATGGCGAGTTGCTGCGCTTCCTGCGCAAGCACCTGGGCAGTTCGGCGGACGCCGCCGACCTCGCCCAGGATACTTTCGCCCAGTGGCTGAAATGGCCGGGCCGGCAATCGGTCGAGCAGCCGCGCGCATTTCTTTTCCAGATCGCCCGCAACCTGTTGCGCGACCATTGGCGCCGGCAGCAGAGCCGCGGCCAGGATCTCGACCGGCCGGCGGCGAACGACGAACCCGCCGCGCTGGAAGGCGAGGCGGCCGGGCCGGGCGAGCGTTTCGAACAGCAGCAGCGTCTCAGCCACCTGGCGGCCGCGCTGGCCGAGCTGCCGCCGCGGCGGCGCGAAGCGTTCGTCCTGCACAAGTTCGACGGCCTGTCCCAGGTCGAAGTGGCCGAGCGCATGGGAATCTCCCTGAGCATGGTGGAAAAGCACATCGCCAGCGCCTTGCTGCACTGCAAGCGGCGGCTTGGCCAGGGAGGCGAAGGATGAAGCCGCTGGAACGACTGGAACCGCTGTTCGCAGACGAAACCGAAGAGGACATCGATCACCGCGCCGCCTACTGGTTCAGCCGGCGTCGTTCCGGGCATTTCAGCGCTGCCTGCCGGGCCGAGCTGGAGGATTGGCTACGCGCCGATCCGCGCCATCGCGAAGCGCTCGAGGGCATGGAGCGGCTCTGGCGCGAGTTCGACGGCCTGCCGCGCCCGGCGCTGGACGATATTCCCGAGCCGGTGCCGGCCTGGCGCCTGCCACGGGCGCTGGCGGCGGCGTTCTTCGTGTTCTGCGCGCTACTCGTCGCCACCCTGTTCTGGCGCGACCAGTCGCTCGGGCCGAACCTCGCCTACGGCACGGCGCCTGGCGAGCAGCGCGAGGTGGTCCTGGCGGACGGCTCGAAGCTGTTCCTCGACGTCGATACCCAGGTGCAGGTGCGTTACGCCGAGCGCACCCGCGACGTGCTGTTGAAGAAAGGCGAGGTGTTCTTCGTGGTCAGCCACGATCCGGCCCGGCCTTTCCGGGTCGGCAGCGGCGACAGCCGGGTCACCGTACTCGGTACCCAGTTCAGCGTCCGGCGCAACGCGCAGGCCCTCGCCGTGGCGGTGAAACAGGGGCGCGTGGCGTTGCAGCCGTCCCTGGAGAAGGATGCCGAACATGTGCTGCTGGCTGGCGACAGCGCGCGCCTGGACCTCGCCGAGCAGCGCCTGGAACTCGGCCATGTGGCGCCGGAGCAGGTCGCCAGTTGGCGCGATGGGCAGCTGGTGTTCCGCGACAAGCCGCTGGGCGAACTGGTGGAGGAACTGTCGCGCTATCGCGCCGCGCCGATCCGCCTGGGAGATCCCCGGCTTGCCGGCAAGCGGGTCTCCGGTACGGTGCGGATCGCCCGCCCCGACGATTTTCTCCTCGCCCTGCCGGCGCTATTGCCGGTGCGGGTGCAGCCGCAGGCTGGTGGCGAGGTGCTGATCCTGGCGCGCTGAGGCGCGTCGTCAGCATTAATGAAAATATTTTTCATTCGCATATGTGGGTTTTTCTCCCTGCTGCGTCTTCTCTGCTGTCCGTCGCCGCTGCCGGCGACATCCAGCAGTCACTTGGGGAGAGTTCCAGCATGACCTTGCCTTTCACCCGCGCCGCCTGGCGCCCGCTGTGTTCCGCCGCCGTGCTCGGCGCCGCGTTGTGGGCCGCCGGCGCCAGCGCTGCCGAACGACGCTTCGACCTGCCGGCGCAGCCGCTGGCCGCCTCGCTGTCGCGCCTGGCGCAGCAGGCGCAGGTCCAGGTGCTGTTCGACGAGTCGCTCCTGCGGGGCCTGCGCGCTCCGGCGCTGAGCGGCAGCTACGGGGTGCGCGAGGCGCTGGAGCGGTTGCTGGTCGGTTCCGAGCTGGAGCTGGTGGAGGCGGGCGGCGGCTACGTGGTGCGCCGGCGCCAGGTCGACGCCTACAGCGACAACGCGCTGCAACTGGACGCGCAGACCATCGTCGGCAACGGTCGCGAAGTGGACGCCAGCAACGTCGGCCGTTCGACCCTGACCCGGCGGGATATCGAACGCCAGCAGGCGGACAACATCCCCAGCCTGCTGCAGACCCTGCCCGGAGTGACCATGGGCGGCTCGCCCAAGCCGGGCGGACAGACCACCAACATCTGGGGCCTGGGCGACGCCGAGGACGTGCCCTATACCCTGGACGGCGCGCAGAAGAGCGGCTTCGAGCGCTACCAGCAGGGCACCGTGTTCATCGAACCGGAAATGATCAAGCGCATCGAGGTGGAGAAGGGACCGCACTCGGTGTTCACCGGCAATGGCGGCTTCGGCGGCACCGTGCACATGGAGACCAAGGACGCGCCGGACCTGCTGCGCGAAGGCCGCGACGTCGGCGCCATGCTCAAGTACGGCTATCACTCCAACGACCAGCAGAAGATCTACTCCGGCGCCGTGTTCGGTCGCAGCGAAGACCGCCGCGTCGATGCCCTGCTCTATCTCAACGGTCGCGACGGCCGCGACATGAAGCTGGCCGACAACCTGCCGCTGTCGCCCACCGACTACCCGATCAACCCCAAGCGCCTGCCCAACAGCGCCCAGGACGAGAAGACCGGCCTGTTCAAGCTCAACCTGCACCCCACCGAGGAGCACGACCTGGGTTTCACCTACCTGCGCTCGAAAAGCTCGCGCTGGACGCCGTTCTCCGCCAGCAGCTACCCGACCCCGCCGAGCCAGTGGACCATCGACCGCTACGGCTACGAGCTGGGCCTGACCCGCCTGCTGGCCCACCGCGATACCACCGACACCACCTGGACCGGCAAGTACAACTACCATCCGCTGGACAACCCCTGGATCGACCTGCAACTGAGCTATTCCGACGCCCGCACCGAGCAACTCGACCGTCGCGAGGACACCGCCTTCTACCAGCTCGCCACCGGTGGCAAACGGATGCGTACCGAGTACCAGGACAAGGTCCTGGAGCTGCGCAACACCAGCCGTTTCGATACCGGAGCGCTACAGCACGAGCTGACCCTGGGCGCGGCGCTGCACAAGCACAAGCGCGACATCCTCATGCACATGCCGGGCAAGACCTACGAGACCCCGCGCTACAACTACGGCTGGCTGCAACCGGCATTCATGCCGGCCGGCAAGCAGGACACGCAGAGCTTCTACATCCAGGACGCGATCACCTACGGCAGCCTGACCGTCACCCCATCGATGCGCTTCGACAGCGTGCGCAACGACGGCCAGGCCAACCTGGCGCCGATCTACGACAATCCCAAGCTCGGCCATGACTATCGCGCCCAGACCTACTCCGGCTGGTCGCCGCGGCTGTCGGTGTTCTGGACCGCGACGCCGAACCTGGCGTTCTTCGCCGACTACACCGAGACCTGGCGAGCGCCGGTGATCGACGAGCAGTACGAAGTGCAGAACAGTTCGACCATCGGTGGCAGCAGCCGCGACCTGGACGCCGAGCGCATCCATGCGATCCGTGGCGGCAGCGTGATCAACCTGCCGGACCTGCTGGTCGCCGGCGACAGCCTGCAGATCCGCACCACGTTGTTCCAGAACCGCATCAAGGACGAGATATTCCGCACCCGCAGCGTCGGCTGCCGCCAGCAGTCGATCGACAACGGCAGTATCGGCGGTAGCTGCGGCGACATGCTGCCGCTGAGCAACTACCGCAACCTGCCGGGCCTGACCATCAAGGGCTTCGAGATCGAGAGCTTCTACGACAGCCAGCGGCTGTTCGGCAGCCTGTCCTACTCGTGGATGACCGGCAAGCACGATGGGGCCTACAGCAATCCCTGGGGACCGAACGTGTGGGCGCGCGACATCCCGCCGCCGAAGTGGGTGGCCATGCTCGGCCTGAAGGTTCCGGAATGGGATGCCAAGCTCGGCTGGCAGGGCGAGTTCGTGCGCAAGACCGACCGCCTGCCCAGCGATCGCTACAGCGGCGGGATGGGTACCGGTTCCGGCGATATCTACTGGGATCACGCGGCCAACGACAGCTACGACACTCATCGGCTGTTCGCCGAGTGGGTCCCGGCCAAGCTGGGCCTGAAGGACACCCGCATCGACTTCACCGTGGACAACCTGTTCAACCGCTCCTATCGCCAGCCGCTGGGCGGCGACCTGGTCTACAGCCAGGGACGCAACGCCAAGATCAGCGTCACCCAGTTCTTCTGAGGGGCGTCAGCGCACCGAACCGATGCGCCGGGTGTCCTCGGCATACCAGACGGCGAACACCCGGCCGACCAGGTCGGCGCGCGGTACGTAGCCCCAGTAGCGGCTGTCGTTGGAGTTGTCGCGGTTGTCGCCGAGCATGAAGTAGTGGCCGGCGGGGACGGTCCGCTGGGCCATGCGCAGGGAGTCCGGCTGGCGCAGCGCCTGTTGCGCCAGGTAGGGCTCCGTCACCGGGCGCTCATTGACGTAGAGCCGGCCGCCATCGATCCGCACGCGATCGCCGGGTATCCCGGCGATGCGCTTCACATAGGCGATGCTGCGCTGCGGCGGGAAGCGGAACACCACCAGGTCGCCGACCTGCGGGTCGGCGAAGGCGTAGCGCGCGGCGTTGGCGAGGATGAAGTCGCCCTGTTGCAAGGTCGGTTCCATCGAGCGCGAAGGGATCTTGTACAGCGCCACGCCGAGGAGCCGTGCGCGCGGGTCGAGACTGGCGGTGCCGAACGGATTCGCCAGGTAGACGGCCAGCATGATCGCGGCGAGCAGGCCCATGGCGGGCCAGAAGCGTCGTTTCACGAAGGTTCCCTTTTTCGTGGCGGAAGGCCGGCGTCGCCGGCCCCCGCGGTGGTCATACCAGGCCGAGGACCTTGAGCAGGAAGGCGTATTCCAGCGCCACGTCCTTCAGCCCCTGGTAGCGGCCGCTCATGCCGCCGTGGCCGGCGCCGAGGTCGGTCTTGAGCAGCAGCAGGTTGGCGTCGGTCCTGGTCGCCCGCAGTTTCGCCACCCACTTGGCGGCTTCCCAGTACTGCACGCGGCTGTCGTTGTAGCCGGCGACCACCAGCAGGTGCGGGTAGTCCTGGGCCCTGACGTTCTCGTAGGGCGCGTAGGCGGCGATCCGCGCATGCACCTCGGGCTCCTGCGGGTTGCCCCACTCATCGTATTCGGTGACGGTCAGCGGCAGGTCCGGATTGAGCATGCTGTTCAGCACGTCGACGAACGGCACCTCGGCGATGGCCGCGCCGAACAGTTGCGGGCGCTGGTTGAGCACCGCGCCGATCAACAGCCCGCCGGCGCTGCCGCCGCTGATGGCGAGGCCCTCGGGACGGCAGTAGCCCTCGGCGAGCAGGTGCTCGGCGCAGGCGATGAAGTCGTCGAAGCTGTTCTGCTTGTGTTCCAGCTTGCCGGCCCGGTACCAGGCTTCGCCCAGTTCGCCGCCGCCACGGACATGGGCGATGGCGAAGACGAAGCCGCGTTCGAGCAGGCTCAGGCGGGCGTGGGAGAACCAGGGATCGAGGCTATGCCCGTAGGCGCCGTAGCCATAGAGATAGAGCGGCGCGGGGCGCCCGGCGGCGATGCCGTCGAGGACTTCCTTGCGCGCCACCAGGCTGACCGGCACCTGCGTGCCGTCGCCGCTGCTGGCCCAGATGCGCCGGCTGGCGTAGGCGTCGGCGTCGAAGGGGCCTTCCACCGGGGTCTGCTTGAGGACGGTCTGCGTGCCATCGGCGAGGTTCAGCTGGCGTACCTGCGCCGGACGGTTCAGGGCCTCGTAGCGCAGTCGCACGCAGGGGCTGTCGAATTCCAGGCTGTCCTGCACGTAGAGGCTGTAGGCGGCGTCCGGCAACTGCACGCGGTAGGCCGGCAGGCCCTGCGGTTGCACCTCGATAACCGGCAGGCCGCCATCGCGCAGGCCGAGGATCACCGCCTCGGCGTTCAGGCTGACATCTTCCAGGGTCCGCTGCGGGTCGTGGGCCACGCGCAGTTGCCAGTGCTCGCGAGTCGACCGCGGCTCCTCGGCCTGGTAGAGGGCGAAGTTGATCCCCGCCTGGTTGCTGCGGATCAGCCACAGGCCCCGGCCGTCGAGGCGACCGTGGTCGGGGTAGTACTCGTGGCCTTCCTCGCGCGGCGCCAGGCAACGGAACGTTCCCTGCGGCTGGTCGGCGTCGAGCACCCAGGCCTCGCTGGTGGTCTTGCTGTTGAGCAGGAGGATCAGCTGGCGTTCCGAGCTGGAGCGGTAGCAGTGCAGGAAGAAGCGCCCGTCGCCTTCCTCGAACACCAGCTCGGCGCCGGCCTCGCCCAGGCGGTGGCGATAGAGCTTGTGCGGGCGGTGGGTGTCATCCAGTTCACCGAAGAACAGCGTGCGGTTGTCGTTGGCCCAGGTCAGGCTGCCGTCGCAGTCCTCGAAGGGCAGGGCCTGCACCGCGCCGCTGGCGAGATCCTTGACGAACAGGCGGTAGATCTCGTCGCCGCTGGTGTCCAGGCTGTAGGCCAGCAGGCTCTGGTCGGGGCTGATGCTGAAGGCGCCGAGGGAGAGGAAGCCGCCGTCGGCCAACTGGTTGGGATCGAGCAACAGTTGCTCGGCGCCTTCGTCGACCGCCAGGCTGCCGTCCTCCGGACGTGGGCAGCGGTAGTGGCGCGGGTATTCGTCGCCGGCGGTGGTGCGCTGGTAGTACAGCCACGGACCCCACGGACTGGGCAACGACAGGTCGGTCTCGCGGATGCGTCCCCTGATCTCCTCGAACAGGGTCTCGCGCAACCCGGCCTGGTCGGCCAGTTCGCTATCCAGGTAGGCGTTCTCGGCCTTCAGGTAGTCGAGCACCTCCGGGGCGTCGCGCTCCTCCAGCCAGGCGTAGGGGTCGCTTCCGGCGTCGCGGCGGGCGATGGGGGGCTGCGGATGGGGCATCGGGAATCCTCGTCGATCCGGCCATGCGCGAGGCCGGGAAATCTGAATAAAACTGGCGGCGCGGCGCCCGCCATCGGTGGGTAGGCGCGTCGGCATGCAAAAGCGGCTATCATAAGCCCCCCATCACCGCTATCGCCACGCACGCCGCATGAATGAACAAGACTATCTGATCGCCTGGGGCGCCTACGCCATCGCCGGACTTGGTCTGATGCTGGTGTTCTGGCTGATGACCGGCTGGATGTGGCGCTGGCTGCGCGAACCCCTGCGGCTGATCGTCTTCATCCTGCTGTTCACGCCGACTCCGGTGGACCCGCAGAACGACCTCTACGCCCCGGCCATCGCCATCACCGCGCTGGATGTCGTGTTCAAGGTCGGCAACAACGCCTGGCGCGCGGTCTCTGACCTGGCCCTGGTGGCGCTGCTCGGTTTCGGCCTGTACCTGCTGATCGCCGCCATCCGCTGGCCGCTGGAGCGGGCCTGGAAGAATCGTCGGCATCCGTCGCAGGACGCCGAGGACGAGCCGACCCTGCGGCAGATGTTGCAGCCCGAGTTGATGCCGGACGTCGACACCCGCACCGACGAGCACGGCGACCGGCGCATGCGCATCGAGCCGCGCCTGTAGCCTTTCGCGACGAAATCCATTCTTGCGCTACGCCCGGCAGGCGTTCAGCATGAGGCGAGGCCTATGTCGGGATTTCCCATGGATTGCGTGTTCTGCGCCATAGCGGGTGGCCGCGAGCCGGCGCACAGACTCTTCGAGGACGAGCATTTCATCGTCCTGCTGGACATCTTTCCGCTGCGACCGGCGCACGTGCTGATCGTAGCCCGCGAGCACGCCCCGCACCTGAGCGATCTTTCCGCCGCCGCCCGCGACGCCCTCCTGGCGCTCGCCGAGCGTATCGGTCGCGCATTGCGCCGGGCCGGTTTCGGCGTGGAAGGCATCAACCTGTTGCTCAACGATGGCGTGGCGGCCAACCAGCACGTGGCGCACCTGCATCTGCACCTGATTCCCCGGCGTCGCGGCGACCTGCCGCGACTGCTCTGGCGCGCCCTGACCCGTTTCCTGCCGGTCGGTCGCGCGAGCCTGCAGGCGCGTCTGCAGCGGGAACGAGAACTACTACGTACAGCCTTGCTCAGGGAGGTTTGAGCCATGTGTGAACTATTGGGCATGAGCGCCAACGTCCCGACGGACATCGTCTTCAGCTTCACCGGACTGATGCAGCGCGGCGGCGGTACCGGCCCGCACCGCGACGGTTGGGGCATCGCCTTCTACGAAGGACGCGGCGTGCGGCTGTTCCAGGACCCGCTGGCGAGCGTCGATTCGGAGGTGGCGCGGCTGGTGCAGCGCTTCCCGATCAAGAGCGAGACGGTCATCGGGCACATCCGCCAGGCCAACGTCGGCAAGGTCGGGCTGAGCAACACCCACCCCTTCATCCGCGAACTCGGTGGGCGCTACTGGACCTTCGCGCACAATGGCCAACTGGCCGACTTCCAGCCCAAGCCCGGTTTCTACCGCCCGGTCGGCGAGACCGACAGCGAGGCGGCCTTCTGCGACCTGCTGAACCGCGTGCGCCGGGCTTTCCCCGAGCCGGTGCCGGTGGAGGTGCTGTTGCCGGTGCTGATCTCGGCCTGTGACGAATATCGCAAGAAAGGTGTGTTCAATGCCCTGATCAGCGACGGCGACTGGCTGTTCACCTTCTGCTCCAGCAAACTCGCCTACATTACCCGCCGTGCGCCATTCGGCCCGGCGCGGTTGAAGGATGCCGACCTGACCGTGGACTTCCATGCGGAAACCACGCCGGACGATGTGGTCACGGTGATCGCCACCGAGCCGCTCACCGACAACGAGAACTGGACCTTGCAGCAGAGCGGCGAGTGGGTCCTCTGGTGGGGCGGCGAGGTGTTGGCCAAGGGGCGGGTCTGAATCGCCGCCGTGAACGAGGAGAGCGCATGTTCCGCAGTTACCTGAGACTGCTGCTGTTCACCCTGGGCCTGCTGCTCGGGGTGCAGGTGCCCGGTTTCATCGACGACTACGCCAAGCGCGTCGACGCCCATCGCCTGGAGGCCGCGCAGAACATCCAGGGCTTCCAGCAGACCGCCGGGCAGTTCTTCAACGGTAGCCTGGAGGAACTGGTCAGGCATTACCGCAGCAACAGCGATCCGGTGTTCCAGCGCGACGGCGAGAACCTCGACCGCCTGATGCGTCGCGCGCGCATGCTCGACGCTGAGTGGCAGGCCATGCAGGGTCCCTGGTACGCCCGCGCCTGGCACATGCTGCGCGCACCGAACCATGAGTTGCTGATGGAAACCTATGCCAGCTACAGCTACCAAGTCCTGCTCAAGCCCGAGGTGATCGCCTGGGGCCTGGGCTGCGCCTTGCTGGTCGCCTGGATCGCCGAGCTGATCGTGTATTCGCTGGCCTCGCTGTTCGGCTTCGGCGAAGACCGCCGCACCCGCGAGCGTCACTGGAGCTGAGGCGCGACTCAGGCCGCCGCCAGTTCCAGGAATGCCCTGATCACCCGCAGGCCGCGGCGCTTCTCCAGGCAGCCGATCAGGTGGCGGTTGGTCAGCTCGGGACCGACCAGCGGCACCGCGCGAACCCGCGGATCGTTGCCGACCTCCAGGGAAGACACCACGCCGACGCCCAGTTCGGCGGCCACCGCTTCGGTCACCGCTTCCCGGCTGTCCAGCTCCAGCAGCACCCGCGGCTGCACGCCCTGCTCGGCACAGGCGCGGTCGAAGGTGCGGCGGGTGATCGAACCGGGTTCGCGCAGCACCATGATCTGCTGGTCGAGCTCTTCCAGCGGTACGCCTTCGTTGCGTTCGCACCAGGGATGCTGGCGAGGCAACAGGGCGCAGATGCGCGAATTCACCAACTCCTCCAGGAACAGCCCGGGACGCGCCTCGACCTCGGTCAGCACGGCGACGTCGACGTGTTCGCTGAGCAGCGCCGCGAGGGTCTCCTGGGCGTTGCCCAGACGCAGGTTGACGGTGATTCCCGGATAGCTCGCGCGCAGCCGGGCGAGCATCGGCATCACCAGGTGCGGGCCGTCGGCGGCGACTTCGAGGCGGCCGGAGACCAATTGTCGATTGGCGTCGAGCAGGGCCTCGGCTTCTTCCTCCAGGGCGAACAGGGTGCGCGTGATCGCCACCAGGCGCGAGCCCTCCTCGGTCAGTTCGATGCGCCGGGCGGTGCGCCGGAACAGGGTGACCTGGTAGTGCTCCTCGAGTGCCTTGACGTGTCCGGTCACCGCCGGCTGGCTGATGCACAGGCGCTCGGCGGCGCGGGTGAAACTGCCTTCGCGGGCGACGGCGTCGAAGGCGCGGAGCTGGAAGAGATTCATGGTATCGGCCTGGCTTATGGCTGGCATCGGAACAAACAATTTGAACGATAGTAGCGCGGCGCTCACCTTATGTCTCCAGGCTTCCCTGGAACGCCGGCGCGGAACGACCGCCCGGACCGCGAAGCCCGATCCGGTTTCTTTGGCCGATTCCCGCAGAGGAAATGAGCATGAGCACTGCCGAACGCGCACCCATCCTGCTGACCCCCGGTCCGCTGACCACCTCCTACCGTACCCGTGGGGCGATGATGGTCGACTGGGGCTCCTGGGACAGCGATTTCAACGAACTCACCGCCAGCGTCTGCCAGCGCCTGCTGAAGATCGTAGGCGGCGAAGGCAGCCACACCTGCGTACCGTTGCAGGGCAGCGGCACCTTCGCCGTGGAAGCGGCGATCGGCACCCTGGTGCCGCGCGACGGCAAGGTCCTGGTGTTGATCAACGGTGCCTACGGCAAGCGCCTGGCGAAGATCTGCGAGGTTCTGCAACGGCCCTTCAGCACCTTCGAGACCGAAGAGAACGTGCCGACCACCGCCGCTGACGTCGAGCGTCTGCTGGCCGCCGATCCGGCGATCAGCCATGTGGCGCTGATCCACTGCGAGACCAGCACCGGCATCCTCAATCCGCTCGAGGCCATCGCCAAGGTCGTCGAGCGTCACGGCAAGCGCCTGATCGTCGATGCCATGAGCTCCTTCGGGGCGATCGGGATCGATGCCCGGAAAGTTCCGTTCGATGCCTTGATCGCCGCCTCCGGCAAGTGCCTGGAGGGCGTCCCCGGGATGGGCTTCGTCTTCGCCCGCAGCGCCGCTCTGGAAGCCAGCGCCGGCAACTGCCACTCCCTGGCCATGGACCTGCAGGACCAGCACGCCTATATGCGCAAGACCGGGCAGTGGCGCTTCACCCCGCCGACCCATGTGGTCGCCGCCCTGCACGAAGCGCTCAGCCAGTACGAAGAGGAGGGCGGCCTGCCGGCGCGCCAGCGGCGCTACGCGAGCAATTGCGAAACGCTGCTCGGCGAGATGGCCCGGCTCGGTTTCCGCAGCTTCCTGCCGGCGGAAATCCAGGCGCCGATCATCGTTACCTTCCACGCGCCGCGCGATCCGCGCTACCGCTTCGCCGACTTCTACCAACGCGTGCGGGAGAAGGGCTTCATCCTCTATCCGGGCAAGTTGACCCAGGTGGAAACCTTCCGCGTCGGCTGCATCGGCCACGTCGACGCCGCGGAGATGCGGCAGGCGGTCGCCGCCATCGGCGAGGCGCTGCGCGAACTGGAAGTCCTCGAGATCTGAACTGAACGACAACGAGCAGAAAAGGGTTCACGACAATGAATTACAACCAGCCAGCCACCCTCCAGGCCGCCATCCTCGACTGGGCGGGAACCGTGGTCGATTTCGGCTCCTTCGCGCCGACCCAGATCTTCGTCGAGGCTTTCGCCGAATTCGGCGTCCAGGTCAGCCTGGAGGAAGCGCGCGGTCCGATGGGAATGGGCAAGTGGGACCACATCCGCACCCTCTGCGACATCCCGGCGATCGCCGAGCGCTACCGCGCCGTCTTCGGCCGCCTGCCCAGCGACGACGATGTCACCGCCATCTACGAGCGCTTCATGCCGCTGCAGATCGAAAAGATCGCCGAACATTCGGCGCTGATCCCCGGCGCCCTGCAGGCGATCGCCGAACTCCGCGGGATGGGCCTGAAGATCGGTTCCTGTTCCGGTTATCCGGCGGTGGTGATGGAGAAGGTGGTAGCCCTGGCCGAGACCAACGGTTACGTCGCCGACCACGTGGTGGCCACCGACGAAGTGCCCAACGGCCGGCCATGGCCGGCCCAGGCGCTGGCCAACGTGATCGCCCTGGGGATCGACGATGTGGCGGCCTGCGTGAAGGTCGACGACACCTGGCCGGGTATCCTCGAAGGGCGCCGCGCCGGGATGTGGACGGTGGCGCTGACCTGCTCGGGCAATGCCCTGGGCCTCACCTACGAGCAGTACAAGGCGCTGCCGGCGGCCGAACTGGAGCGCGAGCGGACGCGTATCGAACAGATGTTCGAAGGTTCGCGTCCGCACTACCTGATCGAGACCATCGCCGAGCTGCCGGCGGTGGTCCGCGACATCAATGCGCGCCTGGCGCGCGGCGAGATGCCGCAGGGTAACTGAGCCACGTCTGTGCCGAGGCCGCCGCGGGCAACCGCGGCGGCCTCGGTTTTCTAACCGGCGTCCGGGTGCCCCAGGCGAGTCTTGAGGAAGTCGATGAACGCGCGGACCTTCGACGGCAGGTGGCGGGTCGGCGGATAAACGGCATGCACGCCCTGGAGCGGAAACCCGTGGTCCGCCAGCAGGCGTTGCAGTGCGCCGCAGCGCAAGTCGGCCTGCACCAGCCAGTCCGGCAGCACGGCGATACCCAGGCCGTCGAGGGCAAAGGCGCGCAGGGCCGCGGCGTTGTCGGCCAGCAGCATGGGATGGCGCGGTCCGCGGTAGCTGCGCAGGGCGCCGTCGGGGGCGCGTACTTGCCAGGGCAGGGAGTCCGCCAGCCGGCTGTGACCGAGATTCTGCAGGCGCTCCAGACTCTCCAGGTCGGTCGGCGGCGGTTCGCCGAGCGCCGCCAGGCAGGCCGGGCTGGCCACCGCCAGGACCTCGAAGCTGGCCAGTTGCACCGCATGGTGGGTGGAGTCCTCCAGGCGCCCCAGGCGGATGGCGACGTCGAAGCGTTCGCCAATCAGGTCGGCATGCAGCGATGAGGTCGACAATTGTACCTGCAACGCCGGGTGCAGCCGGGCGAATGCCTGCAGGGCCGGCACCAGTTGGCGCAGGCCGTATTCCTGGGTGGTGGTGACGCGCAGGCTGCCACGCAGTTCGCCATGCTCGGCGCGGGCGTCGTCGATGGCCAGGCGCGCCTCGTCGAGCACCTTCACGCAGCGCTGGTAGAAGCGTTCGCCAGCATCGGTCAGGGCCATCCGCCGGGTGCTGCGGCTGAGCAGAGAAACGCCCAGCTCGGCCTCCAGCCGCTTGAGGTTGAAGCTGACTACCGCACGCGTCTGGCCGAGGGTGTCGGCGGCGGCGCTGAGGGAACCGCAGTCGACCACGGCGCGAAAGGTTTCGAAGCGGTCGAGGCTGACCATGGAAGGCGACCCTATTGTCAAATTCGATTTGACAGTCTATGCGCGATTAGCCTCTCCAGATAGCGCGAGCGCCTCGCTATGCTCCCCGGCAAACCTCCGGAGCGCCCATGAATCAACCGTCCCGCCTGGCCACTTTGTACCTGCTGGGGTTCGCCCTAGACCTGGTGAACATCTTCATCGCCAGCGTCGCCTACCCGGACATCGGGCGTTCCCTTGGCGCTTCGGTGGCGACCCTGGCGTGGATCGGCAACACCTACCTGCTCGGCTTGACCCTGGTGATTCCGTTGAGCGTCTGGCTCGCTTCGCGCCTGGGAGAACGGCGACTGATGCTGCTGGCACTGGCCGGTTTCGCCAGCGCTTCGCTGGGTTGCGGCCTGGCTGGATCGGCGGCGACGTTGATCGTCTGGCGCCTGTGCCAGGGGTTGGCCGGCGGGTTGCTGATCCCCCTCGGCCAGGCCATGGCCTATCGGAATGTCCCGGCGTCGGCACGGGCCGGCCTGACCGCACGGGTGATGCTGGTGGCGCTGATCGTTCCCGCCGTGGCGCCTGCCCTCGGCGGCTGGCTGGTGGACAGCCTGTCCTGGCGTGGGATCTTCTTCGCCAGCGTGGCGCCGGCGCTGCTGGTGCTGGCCCTGGCGATGCGCTGGCTGCCCAGGCACAAGCATGCGGCGCAGCGCCTGGACCTGCGCGGCCTGCTGCTCGGCTCGGCGGCGCTGGCCACGCTGCTGGTGGCGCTCGCCTGGCTGGGATCGCCCGGCGGCGGCGGGCGTGGCCTGCTCCTGGCGCTGCTGGCCTGCGTGCTGGGCTGCTGCTACTGGCGTGACGGGCGCGCTCGTACCGACGCGCTGCTCGACCTTGGCTTGCTGGAGGCGCCATTGCTGCGTACGGCGATGCTGGTCTATCTCTGCGTGCCGGGAGCCTTCATGGGCGCCAACCTGGTCGCCATGCTCTATCTGCAAGGCCCCCTCGGCCTCAGCGCGAGCCGTGCCGGTGCGCTGATGCTGCCCTGGGCGCTGGCGGCCGGCCTGGCCATCGGCCTGACCCGGCGACGCTTCAATCGCTGGGGGCCGAAATCCTTGCTGCTGGCGGGCATGGCGATACAGGCCGGCGGCCTGCTGTGGCTGGCTCGAAGCGGGGAGGGGAGCGGCTTCTGGCAACTGGCGGGGGCCTACGCGACCATGGGATTCGGCGGCAGCCTGTGTAGCAGCGCGGCACAGGGCATGGCCTTGCTCGACGTCCCGGCGGCGCGCATGGGCCATGCCAGCGCCTTGTGGAACATCAATCGGCAACTGGCGTTCTGCCTGGGCATGGCCGTGCTCGGTGGGTTGCTCAACCTGTTGCAGGCGCGGGCCGACCCCGCGGCCTTCGTCCACTGCTTCCTGTTCGCCGCCGCTTTCACGCTATTGCCTCTGCCGTGGGTGAGGCGTATCGATTCCGCCGGGGTTCGCGCCCTGGTCCAGACCTGAAAGGAGCTACACCATGACTTGTGCCTACCGCCGGGAAATCCACCATGCCCACGTGGCGATCCGCGACTGGCTGGCCGGCGACTCACGGGCTGACGCGCTGGATGCGTTGATGGCGCGTTTCGCCGAGGACTTCTCGATGGTCACGCCGCATGGCGTGGTCCTGGACAAGACTGCTCTGGGCGAGCTGTTCCGCAGCAAGGGCGGCACCCGTCCTGGGCTGCGCATCGAGATCGACGGCGAGAGTCTGCTGGCTTCAGGCGTGGATGGCGCGACCCTGGCCTATCGGGAAATCCAGTCCGACGCGGCGGGTCGCAGCGAGCGCCTGTCCACCGTAGTCCTGCACCGTGACGACGAAGGGCGGCTGTACTGGCGCCACCTGCAGGAAACCTTCTGCGGCTGAGCCTGCCTCAGTCGCTGGCACCGAGCAGGCGCAGGAAGGCATCGGCGAGTTCGCCGGCCAGCGGCTGGGTATCCAGGCGGCCGCCGGCGATGGCGTCGTCGGCGGCGCCATGCAGCCCGGAGTAGAGCAGCAGGGCGTTCAGCCGTGGGTTGCGCAGCGGCCAGGCGCCGGCCGCCGCGCCGTTCTCCAGTAGCTCCGCCAATTGCTCCAGCACGCGGTCGCGCTCCTGGTTGCCGCGCTGGTGGTGATGGTGCTCGCTGTAGACCACATCGTGCAGCCGGTAGCCCTCCAGGTAGCCCGCCAGGCCGCTCTCGGTCCAGGCGCGCAGACGGCCGGGATGGTCGTTCGCCGGACAGGCCTCGACGGCATTCGCGATGCGCTGCTGGAAAGCCTGGGTGAAGCGCTCGCGCAGGGCCAGGAGGATGTCGGTCTTGGCTTGGAAGTAGTGATAGAAGGTACCCTTGGCGACCCCCGCGGCAGCGACGATGTCGCTGATGGTGGTGGCGTCCACACCCTTGTCTAGGAACAGTTGCTGCGCCGCCGCCATCAGTTCCTCGAGACGAACCTCCGCAGGCTTGGTGCGCGGTTGGCGGGCAGGCTGTTCGGCGTGGCGATCGGGCATGGAGCGCGGATCCGGTGGTTGGGTTGGCCGCAGTGTAAAAGAGCGTGGAGGGGAAGACGAGGCATGACAGGAAGATGAGAATGTTTCGCGATATTTATTGACTGACCGTCGGTCAATGGATTATTCCTGGGCCAGCGCCCTCTCATCGGAGTACTCCATGAACCCTTCGCGTCGTGTCGCCCTGGTCGCCGCCATTTACCTGGGAACCTTCATCGCCTCGCTCGACATCAGCATCGTCAACCTCGCCCTGCCGACGCTGCAGTACGCCCTGGATACCGACCTGGCCGGCCTGCAGTGGGTGGTCGACGCCTATGCGCTGTGCCTGAGCGCCTTCATGCTGTCTTCCGGACCGCTGAGCGACCGCTACGGTCGCAAGCTGACCTGGCTGCTCGGGGTCGGCCTGTTCAGCTTCGGTTCGCTGCTCTGCGCGCTGGCCACCTCGCTGCCGCTGCTGCTGTTCGGACGCGCGGTCCAGGGCATCGCCGGGGCGCTGTTGATACCCGGCGCGCTGTCGATCCTTACCCAGGCTTTCCACGATCCCGGCCAGCGCGCCCAGGTGATCGGCGGCTGGACCTCCTTCAGCGCGCTGTCGCTGATCCTCGGCCCGCTGCTCGGCGGCCTGCTGGTGGAGCACGCCGGCTGGCAGAGCATCTTCCTGATCAACCTGCCGCTCGGCCTGCTGGCGCTCGCCCTGGGCCTGTGGGGCATCGAGGAAACCGCGCACCCCGAGCACGCCGCCTTCGATCCCCTGGGGCAGTTGCTCAGCGTGGTCTGGCTGGGAGCGTTGACCTACGCCCTGATCGCCGCGGGAGAGGGCGGCTGGTTGTCTCCCACGGCCTGGCCGGCGCTGCTCCTGGCCGGGGTCGGCCTGCTTGGCTTCCTCTTCGTCGAGCGGCGGACCGCCCGACCGCTGCTGCCCCTGGGGTTGTTCCGCCAGGCCGGGTTCGCCGTCTGCAACCTGGCCTCGTTCGTCCTCGGTTTTTCCGGCTACGCCAGCCTGTTCTTCCTCTCCCTGTTCTTCCAGCAGGTGCAGGGTGCCTCGGCGCAGCAGGCCGGCTTCTACCTGGCGCCGCAGTTCCTCGCCATGGGCGCACTGTCCATGCTGTTCGGCCGGTTGCAGCGGCACGTACCGCTGCGACGCCTGCTGGTGCTGGGCTACCTGGTGATCGGCCTGGCCATGCTGGCGCTGGCCGCTTGCGGTACGGGAACCGCGTATCCCTGGGTCGGCCTGTTGCTGGTGGCGCTCGGCCTGGGCATGGGCCTGGCCGTTCCCGGCACCGGTCTGGCGGTCATGGCGAGCGTGGCCCGCGAGCGTTCCGGGATGGCCTCGGCGACCATGAATACCCTGCGCCAGGCCGGCATGGCCGTCGGCATCGCGTTGCTGGGAGCGCTGCTGAGCGGGCGGGCGATCGTCGTCCTGGGCGATCGGCTGGAGGAGCTGGGGATTGCCGATGCGCAACGGCTCGCCACCCAGGCGATCACGGCCCATCGCTTGCCTGGTTCCCTGGCGGGGCTCGACGCCGAGCTGCCGGCCGCGCTGGCCGAGGGCTTCCGTCTGGCTATGCTGGTGGCCGGAGCCAGCGCCCTGCTGGCCGCCGCGCTGCTCTGGCGCCTGCGCGTTAGCGCCGGCCCGGCGGCGGATACAGTTGGCGCATCTGGACGAACGGCAGGGGTACAGTTGCAGGCCGATAGACGCTGACTCTCGGGTCACGATGCTGGCGCGGGGGCGATTTCCTTGCGTTATGCTGCTCGAAGCGAAGAATATTCGCGTATTCCAACTGTTGTGCTAGGGTATGGCCTGCGACAACCTGTCGCAGGCAGGTAAAAGCCCTACTTTATCTATGTTTGAGAAAGTCTATTGCAAGATGTGTCATAGGCTCCTCAGCTGAAATGAATTGTAATAACTGACGCTCAGTTTCGGTCCAACGAGCGTCGCGCGAGTCTCTGCTCCGCATCGCGATAAATGGGTTCCTGCCTTGCCTGTTGCACAACAAATAGCCGACCGATAACTGCGACCTGATCACCCGGCGGGAAGGGCAATCCTTCTCGCCCAGGCATGCACGTGCCTTGGCCGCCCTTGGCCTCTTCCGGCACAGCTTCGAAAACGCTGTTCATCAAGGAACGACTCAGCGCGTGGAACGAGTCCGCCACCGGAATCGGGAAAGGTATCCGCTTGCCTTCTCCCGTGGCCGGGCAATGGCCGTTCCGTACCCCGGCGGCGACTGCATGTCTGGAACTGGCTGAAGCCAGCGGTCTCCGCCACAAGCCTTGCAAGGAGACATCCATGAGCGACCACTCGCTCCTTCCATCGATTAAGGCCGGAAGATGACCAAAGCAAACCCGTTTGCCGCATTGAAATGGCTTTCCCTGGCGCCCGCGCTGCTGCTCGGCGGCTGCGACATGACCCTGTTCAACCCGAAAGGGCAGGTGGGCATGGACGAGCGCACCCTGATCATTACCGCGACCCTGCTGATGCTGATCGTGGTCATCCCGGTGATCGTGATGACCCTGGCGTTCGCCTGGAAGTACCGCGCCTCGAATACCCAGGCCGAGTACAAGCCGGACTGGCACCACTCCAACCGCATCGAGGCGGTGGTCTGGCTGGTGCCCTGCGTGATCATCGCGATCCTCGGCTGGATCACCTGGGAAAGCACCCACAAGCTCGACCCGTACCGTCCGCTGGACTCCGAGGTCAAGCCGGTCACCATCCAGGCCGTTTCGCTGGACTGGAAGTGGTTGTTCATCTACCCGGAGCAGGGTATCGCCACGGTCAACGAGATCGCCTTCCCGAAAGACACCCCGGTGAATTTCCAGATCACCTCGGATTCGGTGATGAACTCGTTCTTCATCCCGCAGCTGGGCAGCCAGATCTACTCGATGGCCGGGATGATGACCAAGCTGCACCTGATCGCCAACGAAGAAGGCGTATTCGACGGTATCTCCGCGAACTACAGCGGCGGCGGTTTCTCCGGCATGCGCTTCAAGGCCATCGCCACCTCCGAGCAGGGCTTCCAGGACTGGGTCGCCAAGGTCAAGGCGGCACCGGCCAGCCTGTCGATCGGCACCTATCCGGAACTGGTCAAGCCGAGCGAGAACGTTCCGCCGACCTACTTCTCTTCGGTCAGCCCGGAACTGTTTGGCCACATCCTCACCAAGTACGAGCACCACGGCGACGCCAAGGGTGCCGCGCACGGCGAGCACGCCGGGGCTGAGCACGAAGCCGCCATGACCGGTCACGACATGCAGGACATGGACATGCAAGCCATGCAGGGCATGAAAGACATGAAGGACATGCACATGCAACCGAGTACCCAGGAGTAAGCGCAGATGTTCGGGAAACTGACACTCTCGGCCGTGCCTTACCACGAGCCCATCGTCATGGTCACACTGGCCGTCGTCGCCCTGCTGGGCCTCGGCGTGGTCGGTGCGATCACCTACTACCGCAAGTGGACCTACCTGTGGACCGAGTGGCTGACCTCGGTCGACCACAAGAAGATCGGCGTGATGTACATCGTCGTCGCCCTGGTCATGCTGGTCCGCGGCTTCGCCGACGCGATCATGATGCGCGGCCAGTTGGCCCTGGCCGAAGGCGCCAACCACGGCTACCTGCCGCCGGAGCACTACGACCAGATCTTCACCGCGCATGGCGTGATCATGATCATCTTCATGGCCATGCCGTTCATGACCGGCCTGATGAACCTGGCCGTGCCGCTGCAGATCGGCGCGCGCGACGTGGCGTTCCCCTTCCTCAACTCGCTGAGCTTCTGGCTGCTCGTGGTCAGCGCCATGCTGGTCAACGTGTCGCTGGGCCTGGGCGAATTCGCCCGTACCGGCTGGGTGGCCTATCCGCCGCTGTCGGAGCTGGCCTATAGCCCCGGGGTAGGGGTGGACTACTACATCTGGGCGCTACAGATATCCGGGATGGGCACGTTGCTCACGGGAATCAACTTCCTGGTCACCGTGTTCAAGATGCGTGCCCCGGGCATGAAGCTGATGCAGATGCCGATCTTCACCTGGACCTGCACCTTCGCCAACATCCTGATCGTCGCCTCGTTCCCGATCCTCACTGCTGCGCTGGGCCTGCTGTCGCTCGACCGCTACCTGGACATGCACTTCTTCACCAACGAGCTCGGCGGCAACGCCATGATGTACATCAACCTCTTCTGGGCCTGGGGCCATCCCGAGGTGTACATCCTGATCCTGCCGGCCTTCGGTATCTTCTCCGAGGTCACCGCGACCTTCGCCGGCAAGCGCATGTTCGGCTACAAGTCGATGGTCTGGGCCAGCGCCGCGATCACCTTCCTCGGCTTCACCGTGTGGCTGCACCACTTCTTCACCATGGGTTCGGGCGGTGACGTCAACGGCTTCTTCGGCGTGGCCACCATGCTGATCTCGATCCCCACCGGGGTGAAGCTGTTCAACTGGCTGTTCACCATCTACAAGGGCCGCCTGCGCTTCAGCACGCCGATCCTGTGGACCCTGGGCTTCATGGTGACCTTCACCATCGGCGGCATGACCGGCGTCCTGCTGGCCATCCCGGGCGCGGACTTCCTGCTGCACAACAGCCTGTTCCTGATCGCCCACTTCCACAACACCATCATCGGCGGCGCGGTATTCGGCTACCTGGCCGGCTTCGCCTTCTGGTTCCCGAAAGCGTTCGGCTTCACCCTCGACGAGAAGTGGGGCAAGCGTTCCTTCTGGTGCTGGCTGGTGGGCTTCTACATGGCCTTCATGCCGCTCTACATCCTCGGCTTCATGGGCATGACCCGTCGCCTGAACCACTACGACAACCCGCTGTGGAAGCCCTACCTGGTGGTCGCGTTCTTCGGCGCCGTGCTGATCTTCTGCGGCATCGCCTGCCAACTGATCCAGCTGTTCGTCTCGGTCCGCAACCGCAAGCAACTGGCCGACGTCAATGGCGACCCGTGGGAAGGCCGCACCCTGGAATGGGCCACTTCCTCGCCGCCGCCGTTCTACAACTTCGCCGAGCTGCCGAAGGTACAGGACGTGGATGCCTTCCACGACATGAAGAAGGCCGGTACCGCCTACCGCAAGCTGCCGGCCTACCAGCCGATCCACATGCCGAAGAACACCGCCGCGGGCTTCTCCATCGCCGTGTTCGCCTTCGTCTTCGGCTTCGCCGCCATCTGGCATATCTGGTGGCTCATGGCGGTCGGCTTCGTCGGCATGATCGGCTCCTTCATCGTGCGCAGCTACAACCAGGACGTCGACTACTACGTCCAGCCCGAAGAGATCGAGAAGATCGAAAGCGCCCGTTTCCAGCAACTCGCCAAGCAGGTCTGAACCATGTCGACGGCAGTATTGAACAAGCATCTGGCCGACGCCCACGAAGTGGGCCACGACCACGATCATGCACACGATAGCGGCGGCAACACCGTATTCGGTTTCTGGCTCTACCTGATGACCGACTGCGTGCTGTTCGCCAGCGTCTTCGCCACCTACGCGGTGCTGGTTCACCACACCGCCGGCGGCCCCAGCGGCAAGGACATCTTCGAGCTGCCCTACGTGCTGGTGGAAACCGCCATCCTGCTGGTTTCCAGCTGCACCTACGGCCTGGCCATGCTCTCTGCGCACAAGGGCGCCAAGGGCCAGGCGATCGCCTGGCTCGGGGTCACCTTCCTGCTCGGCGCCGCGTTCATCGGGATGGAGATCAACGAGTTCCACCACCTGATCGCCGAAGGTTTCGGCCCGAGCCGAAGCGCCTTCCTGTCGTCCTTCTTCACCCTGGTCGGCATGCACGGCCTGCACGTCAGCGCCGGTCTGCTGTGGATGCTGGTGCTGATGGCGCAGATCTGGACCCGCGGCCTCACCGCGCAGAACAACACCCGGATGATGTGCCTGAGCCTGTTCTGGCACTTCCTCGACATCGTCTGGATCTGCGTCTTCACCGTCGTCTACCTGATGGGGGCCCTGTAATGAGCAGCGCTGCACACGACAACCACGGCGCCGGCCACGGCAGCCTGGGTTCCTACGCGATCGGCTTCGTGCTCTCGGTGATCCTCACCGCGATCCCGTTCTACATGGTCATGGACGGCGGCTTCTCGCGCCACGCGACCATCCTCACCATGGTCGTCCTCGGCCTGGTGCAGGTGGTGGTGCACCTGATCTGCTTCCTGCACATGAACATGTCGTCGGAAGGGCGCTGGAACGTGATGGCGTTCATCTTCACGGTGATCGTCATCCTGCTGGTGGTCGGTCTCTCGCTGTGGATCATCTTCAGCGCCGACATGCTGATGATGCCGATGCCCTGAGGGCCATGACGTGAAGCTGAAACGCTATCTCCTGGTGGCCAAGCCGGGAATCATCTTCGGCAACCTGATCGCGGTGGCGGGGGGATACTTCCTCGCCGCCCGCGGCAGCGTCGAGCCGATGCTGTTGCTGGCCACGGTCATCGGCCTGTCGCTGGTGGTCGCCAGTGGGTGCGTACTGAACAACTGCATCGACCGCGACATCGACCGGCACATGGAGCGGACCCGCGGGCGAGTCACCGTGACCGGGCAGATCTCGCTGAAGGCTGCCCTGGCCCACGGCCTGGTCCTCGGGGTCGCCGGCTTCGGCCTGCTGTGGTGGCGGACCAACCCGCTGACCACCGCGCTGGCCGGCTTCGGCTACTTCGTCTACGTCGGCCTGTACAGCCTGTGGTTCAAGCGTCGTTCGCAGTACGGCACGCTGGTCGGCAGCCTCTCCGGGGCGATGCCGCCGGTGGTCGGCTACTGCGCGGTGAGCGGCCAGTTCGACGCCGGCGCCGCCTCGCTGCTGGCGATCTTCTGCCTGTGGCAGATGCCGCACTCCTATGCCATCGCCATCTTCCGCCTGAAGGACTACGAGGCGGCTGGCATCCCGGTGCTGCCGGTGGCGCGCGGCATCGCGGTGACCAAGATCCACATCGTGCTCTACATCCTCGCCTTCATGGCGGCGACCCTCGCCTTGTGCCTGGGCGGCTACGCCGGCTACGGCTACCTGCTGGTGGCGGTGGCGGTGAGCCTGTGGTGGCTGGCCATCGCCCTGACCGGCTACTGGACCGCCGACGACCGGGTCTGGGCGCGCAAGCTGTTCGCCTTCTCCATCGTCGCCATCACCGCGCTGAGCGTGATGATGTCCATCGACTTCCAGGTGGCGCCCGCCACCCATCTGGTCGCCTCGCTGTTCTGAGGCGACACGCTTTAGGGAAAGCCCCGCCGGTCGATTGGCGGGGCTTTTTTTTGTCTGCGCGATGGCAGGGATGCGGTCGCCGCCTGGCAGAAGGGCCGCGCGGCGAGCCCTCTGTTCCGGGACTCTGCCGTTGGTTATCAGATTTTTCCGGGAGCTTTTTCGGAGCTGTCCGGCTTGTGGAAAAAAACCTCCATCAATCAAATGCCAATGATTCTCAATAACCAAGATGGAGTACTTCATGGATCGTCGCAACGAGCCGTCCCCCTTGCCCACCAAACGCCCGCTGGCGCCGCTGATGCTGTTGATGGCCGCCTGCTCCTCGCCGGCCCTGGCCGAGGACGCGGCGCGCAAGGACGATCCCCTGGAACTGGGAGCCGACACGGTCACCGGCGAGCAGGCCTCGTCCAGGGTCGAACGCTCGGCCTCGGCCAAGTACGCCGTGCCGCTGCTGGATACCCCGCAGACCGTCACGGTGGTGCCGCAAAAGGTGATCCAGGAGCAGAACGCCCTGAGCCTGCGCCAGGTGCTGTCCAACGTCTCCGGCATCACCTTCAACGCCGGCGAGGGCGGCGGCGGTTCCGGCGACAGCATCAACATCCGCGGCTTCAGCGCCAACGCCAACATGCAGGTGGACGGGCTGCGCGACAGCGCCCAGACCAGCCGCAGCGACCTGTTCAACCTGGAGGCGGTGGAAGTGATCAAGGGACCGAACTCGGTGTTCGGCGGCGCCGGCACCAGCGGCGGCAGCATCAACATGGTCAGCAAGCAGCCCAAGGCCGAAGCCTTCACCCACCTGGGCGCCGGGCTGGGCACGGACCGCTACCGGCGCCTGACCCTGGACACCAACCAGCCGCTGGAAGGGCTTGGCGAATCGACCGCCTTCCGCCTCAACCTCATGGCCCACCACAACGACGTCGCCGGGCGCGAACAGATCGACAAGCAGCGCTGGGGCATCGCGCCATCCCTGACCTTCGGCCTGGACACCCCGACCCGCCTGACCCTGAGCTACTTCCACCAGCGCGACGACAACCTTCCCGACTATGGCGTGCCGGCGCTGAACGGGCGCAAGCTGGACGGCGTCAGCCGCCACGATTATTTCGGCTGGCGCAACCTGGACGAGGAACGGATCGACAACGACGTCGCCACCCTCAAGCTCGAACACGATTTCAGCGACGACTTCCAGTTGCAGAACCTCATCCGCTATTCCCACCTGCATCGGGACACGGTGATCTCCGCCTCCCACGTCAACCAGAAGGGCCTGCCGCCGGGTCGCTACCTGCCGGCGGGACCGCAAGCCTACGGGCGCGATTCGAAGACGCGGATGTGGATCAACCAGACCAACCTCACCGGCTGCTTCGATACCTTCGGCCTGGCGCATACGCTGATCGGCGGCTTCGAGCTGTCCCGCGAGACCTACGACCGCACCACCTACTCCTACAACCTGGGCAAGTTCTACCCGGCCAACGGCTTCGACCTGCACAACCCGCCGGGCTACTGGAACGGCCCCACCGACAAGCGCGACAGCGCGCGCAACCGGACCGAACTGGAGGTCAAGGCGCTGTACGCCTTCGACACCATCGCCCTGGACGAGCGCTGGGACCTCAGCCTGGGCCTGCGCTACGACTGGATCGACGGCACCTCGCGGAGCACGCCCTCAGGCAAGCCGACGGTGCGCGCCGACAGTTCCGACGGCAAGCTGAGCACTCGGGCGGGGCTGGTATTCAAGCCGCTGGAGAACGGGCGGGTGTACTTCTCCTACGGGACCTCCTTCAACCCCTCGGCGGAACACCTGGTCACCACCGGCTCGGGCGTGACCGAGGCGACCGGAGGCCTGGCGCCGGAGAAGAACAGTACCTACGAGCTGGGCACCAAGTGGGAGTTCCTCGGACGGCGCCTGGAGCTGGACGCGGCGCTGTTCCAGGTGAAGAAGGAGGACGCTCGCGAACGCCTGGCCGACGGCAGCTACGTGCTTGCCGGCGAACAGCGCGTGCGTGGCCTGGAGCTGAGCGCCAGCGGCAAGCTGAACGAGCACTGGGATCTCTTCGCCACCTACACCTACCTCGACAGCGAAACCCTGAAATCCAGCAACCCGCAGCGTGAGGGACAGGCCCTGGGCAATACCCCGCCGCGCTCGTTGAGCCTCTGGAGCACCTACGAACTGCCCGAGGGCGTGACCCTGGGCTATGGCGCACGCTACGTCAGCCAGCGCAACGTCACCTCGGTGGACAACGGCAAGCTGGATGCCTACTGGGTGCACAACATGATGCTCGGCTACCAGGCGACGCGCGACCTGAAACTGCAACTCAACCTCGACAACCTGTTCGACAAGGCCTACGTCGAGCGGGTGCGCCAGGTGTACGGCAACCAGTCGCGCTCCTCGGCCATCGAGTATGGCGACGGTCGCACGGCGATTCTTTCGGCGATCTACGCGTTCTGACGGCAGGCAGGCCATGGAAGCCGGCGCCCACTGCCTGGGCGCCGGTTCTTCCCGGCGATTTCCTCTGAACTTTTTCACTGCGGCGCCTATCAACTCCTTTGCAAGTCATTTTTCAGGGAGCCTCTTCGATGGCACGCAAGAACGCAGTGAAAGACAACCTCGAGCAGATCCAGCACCAGAGCTACAGCGAGCTGCAGGAACTGCTCTCCGAAGCCAACAGCATGCTCGCCGACAGCGCCGCCTTCGCCGGCGACAAGGCCGATAGCGCCCGTGCGCGGATCGGCGCGCTGCTGGAGAAGGCCAACGATGCCCTCGGCAAGGGCGGTAGCGCCGTGGCCGAACGCAGCCGCCACGCGGTGGATGCGACGGAAAGCTATATCGGCGCCAATCCCTGGCAGACCGTGGCCATCACCACCGCGGTGGGCCTGCTCGCCGGCTTCCTGCTCGGGCGTCGCTCCTGAGCACGCGGTCGGTGCCGCACAACGGACTCGTTACCTTCGCTTGAAAAAAGGAATTGCCCATGCTTTCGATCAAGAAGAACCTCGGCCTCCTGGCCATGACCGTGGCCCTGGCGGCCTGCGCCTCCAATCCCAACGACCTGCCGGATTTCCCGGAGCATGAATACGCGGCGACCCAGCAGGTGGGCGAGGGCGTGATCAACGGCGACCTGTACCTGACCAGCGCGTCGGGTGCGATCCAGAAGGGGACCAACACCAAGGTCACCCTGGAGCCTGCGACCAGCTACATGAAGGCCTACTACGCGAAGTTCGGCAACCTCGATGCCGCCAAGCGCGACCCCGACGTGCAACCGCCGGTGCTCGACCCGCGACGCGCCACCTACGTGCGCGAGGCGACCACCGACCAGAACGGTCGCTTCGACTTCGACCACATCCCCAACGGCACCTACTACATTTCCAGCGAGCTGACCTGGAGCGCCCAGAGCGATGGCAAGACCATCACCGAGGGCGGCACCGTCACCAAGCTGGTCACCGTGAGCGGCTCGCAGCCGCAGAAGGTGCTGCTGACCCGCTGACCTCCGGCGGTGTTCGGCCAAAACGGCAAGCCCCTGCCATCGCGGCAGGGGCTTTTTCCTGCCGGCGCGGCCGGACCGCTTGACAGCCAACGGGCCTGCGCCGTAGTTTCGATACCCATGACCTTCGCGACCCTGCTTACCCGCCGCAGCATTATTACCGCCATTCCAGCTATGGCGGGTTAGCCAGCGTCCACTCCGAACCCGCCCTCGAGGCGGGTTCTTCGTTCTGTCTCCTGGGCCAAAACCACCGAACCGGGAGAACAGCATGCAGCACCAGACCCTCCAGAACCTCGTTGGCCGGGCCGACGCCCTGATCAATGCCGGGCAGTTCGATGCCCTGATGGATTTCTATTGCGACGACGCCACCCTGGTGGTCAAGCCGGGCCTCAACGCCTGCGGCAAGGCGCAGATCCGCCAGGCGTTCGACGCCATCGCCCGGCACTTCGAGCACAGCCTGCGAGTGCGCCAGCACGACCTGCGGGTGATCGAGGTGGGAGATACGGCGCTGGTCATGGCCGAGGCGCTGATCGAGTCGAAGGCCGGACGCCTGCAACGTCGGGCCACCTACGTGTTCCGCCAGGAGGCCGATGGCCAGTGGCGCTGCGCGGTGGACAACTCCTACGGCACCGACCTGCTGGCCTCGGTGGCGGCGAGCGCGGAGGCCAGCCGATGAGCGCCTCGACCCTCAGCGCAAGCAAACCCCTGCTGGCCGGCTACGTGGAAAGCATCCTGGCCGCGCCGGTGTACGACGTCGCCGTGGAAACCCCCTTGCAGGTCGCGCCGCAGTTGTCCCAGCGCCTGGGCAACCGGGTGCTGCTCAAGCGCGAGGACCTGCAGCCGGTGTTCTCCTTCAAGATCCGCGGCGCCTACACCCGTGTCGCGCGCCTGAGCGACGAGCAGAAGGCCCGCGGGGTGATCACCGCCTCCGCCGGCAACCATGCCCAGGGCCTGGCCCTGGCGGCGCAGCGCCTGGGCGTGCGGGCGGTGATCGTGATGCCGCGCACCACTCCCGAACTCAAGGTCAAGGGCGTGCTGGCACGCGGCGGCGAGGCGTTGCTGCACGGCGACGCCTTCCCCGATGCGCTGGCCCATGCCCTGCAACTGGCCGAGCGCGAAGGCATGACCTTCGTCCCACCCTACGACGATCCGGACGTGATCGCCGGACAGGGCACGGTGGCGATGGAGATCCTCCGCCAGCACAGCGGCCGCCTCGACGCGATCTTCGTGCCGGTCGGCGGCGGCAGCCTGATCGCCGGGATCGCCGCCTACGTCAAGCACCTGCGTCCGGATATTCGCGTGATCGGCGTCGAGCCGGAGGATTCCAACTGCCTGCAGGCGGCGCTGGCCGCCGGCGAACGGGTGGTGCTGGGCCAGGTCGGGCTGTTCGCCGACGGGGTGGCGGTGGCGCAGATCGGCGCTTGCAACTTCGAGGTCTGCAAGGACCATGTCGACGAGGTGATCACCGTCGGCAGCGACGAAATCTGCGCGGCGATCAAGGACATCTACGACGACACCCGTTCGATCACCGAGCCGGCCGGCGCCCTGGCCGTAGCGGGGATCAAGAAGTACGTGGCCCGCGAACGCACCGAGGGGCAGACCCTGGTGGCCATCGACTCCGGTGCCAACATCAACTTCGACCGCCTGCGCCACGTTGCCGAGCGCGCCGAACTGGGCGAACAGCGCGAAGCGATCATCGCCGTCACCGTGGCCGAGCGGCCGGGCAGCTTCAAGGCCTTCTGCGCGGCGCTGGGCCGGCGCCAGATCACCGAGTTCAACTACCGCTACCACAGCGACCGCCAGGCCCACCTGTTCGTCGGCGTGCAGACCCATCCGCTCACCGACAGCCGCGCCGACCTGCTCGCCGGCCTGCGCGAGCAGGGCTTCCCGGTACTCGACCTGACCGACAACGAGATGGCCAAGCTGCACATCCGCCACATGGTCGGCGGCCACGGTACCGAGGTGCGCCGCGAGCGGCTGTTCCGCTTCGAGTTTCCCGAACGCCCCGGGGCCTTGCTGAACTTCCTCGACAAGCTCGGCTCGCGCTGGAACATCAGCCTGTTCCACTACCGCAACCACGGCGCCGCCGACGGTCGGGTGCTGGCCGGATTGCAGGTGCCGGACGAGGAGCGCGGCGAGCTGGAGGCGGCGTTGCAAGCCATCGGCTATCCGTACTGGGAGGAAACCCACAACCCGGCCTACCGGCTGTTCGCCGGTTGAGCTGCGCGGCGGTGCGCCAGCGGGACATGGCCCTGTCATGTCCCTCGGCTAGACTCCTGCCAGGGATATCCGCCCAGCGAGGGACATGGCCATGCGCAAGCGCAACCCCCGGCGGGCCACGCCGGAAGAACTGCGGGTCTGCTCGGTACTGAAGGAAAAGGGCACCCGCGAGGAACTCGCCCACCTCGCCGCCCGCGGTGAGTGGAGCAACGTGCCGGCGTACAACGCCAGCCGCGAGCAGATCGCCGACCACCTGGGCAAGAGCGTGTCGCCGGAATCCGACGCCTCGTTCTTCGACTCGCGGCGCTTCAGCGAGGCGATCGTCCTGCTCAAGAGCCGGCCGGTGCTGCTGGTGAAGAACGGTATCTTCGACGAAGCGCCGCTGGCCGGCCTGGAGCAGCGCCTGAAGAAGCATCGCGCCGCGCTGGCCACGCCGATCCGCTCGGTCGGTCGGCTGGAACTGATCGACCACGACAGCATGGACTGGTGCGGTACCGGCTGGCGCATCGAGGACGACCTGATCGTCACCAACCGGCATGTCGCCAGCCTGTTCGCCGAGCGCCAGGGCAGCCTGTTCCGCTTCCGTCTCAACCAGGCCGGCAAGCAGGTGCGCACCCGCGTGGACTTCCGCGAGGAATACCGCCAGCCGGAAAGCGACGAGCATGTGATCGCGCGGGTCCTGTGGATCGCCCCGGACGTCTCCGAGGCGCCGGACATGGCGATCCTCCAGGTAGTGAAGGGCGACCTGCTGCCGCCGCCGCTGGTCCTCGCGCGCCAGGATGCCGAGCCGCGCCAGGCGGTGGCGGTGGTCGGCTATCCGGCGCGCGACAGCCGCAACGACGCCGGGGCGATGGAAGATATCTTCGGCAACATCTACGACGTCAAGCGCTTCGCTCCCGGCGAAGTCGTGGGATTGCCCCATGACGCCTGGTACCTGACCCACGACTGCTCGACCCTGGGCGGCAATTCCGGCTCGGCGGTGCTTTCGATCGACGGCGGCGAGGTGGTCGGCCTGCACTTCGGCGGCCAGTTCCGCAAGACCAACTATGCGGTGAAGGCCAGCGTGATCCGCAGCCTGCTGGCGCGTCGCGCCTGGGTGCCGGTGGCCGGGGCGGAGCTGAAGCGCGGCGTGCCGCGCTTCCAGGAAAAGCAGCGCAGCGTCGCCGACCTGGCCGAGCGCAAGGGTTTCGACGAGGCCTTCCTCGGGCCGAAGGCGGCCTTGCCCAAGCCGGGCAAGAGCCACCAGGTGCTGCCGGTGGGCAAGGGCACGCGCCTGGACTATCTGCATTTCTCGGTGGTGATGAGCGCCAGCCGGCGCTTGCCGATCCTCACCGCGGTGAATATCGACGGCGCGCTCAAGCGTTCGCTCAAGCGCAAGGATTCCTGGGGCTTCGACCCGCGCATCGAGGCGGCCGCGCAGGTCGGACACAAGGACTTCTACGGCCCGGCTTCGTTCGACAAGGGCCACATGGTGCGTCGCGAGGATCCCGGCTGGGGCGACAGCGATGCCGTCGCCCGGCAGGCTGAGGACGACACCTTCGTCTACACCAACGCGGTGCCCCAGGTGGCGCAGCTCAACCAGCGCAGCTGGCTGTCGCTGGAGGACTACGTGCTGCAGAACGCCAGGAGCGAGGGCTTCCGCATCTCGGTGTTCACCGGCCCGGTGTTCCGCGACGACGATCCGCTCTACCAGGGCGTGCAGGTGCCGCTGGAGTTCTGGAAGGTGGTGGCGATGATCGACGCCGACAGCGGCGAACTGGGAGTGTCCGCCTACCTGCTGGGGCAGGAAGGGATGATGCCCAGCGAAGGCTTCCGCTACGGTGCGTTCAAGACCTACCAGGTGCCGTTGGCGAAGGTCGAGGCCAGCGCCGACCTGCGTTTCTCCAGCGCCCTGCGCAAGGCCGACGTGCTCGCCGGCACGCCGCTGGAGGAGGCGCTGGAAAGCGGTCGCTTCATCGAGATCGACGGACCGGACGACCTCCTGCTGAGCCGGCCGGGGCCGGCCGGCAAGGGCCGCTGAGGTTCAGGCCGGCTGCCGCCACTCGCGTAGCAGTTCGATGAAGGCGCGCAGCTTGGCCGGTACGTGGCGGCGGTTCAGGTAATACAGCCACATCGGCGGCAGCGGCAGGCAACTGCCAGGCAGCACTTCCACCAGGCGCCCGGCGGCGAGGTCCGCGGCGACCCGCTCGCGGATGAATGCCTGGGCGATCCCTGCGCCGGCGCGGGCCGCCTCGATGATCGCCTCGGTGTCGGTGCTGACGAAGCGTGCCGGCAGGTCCACTTCCAGTTCCCGCCCGTCTTCCCGCAAGCGCCACTTGTGCAGGCGGCCGCTGCGCGGGAAACGGAAGCGCACGGCGGCATGCCCATCGAGGTCGGCGACGCTGGCCGGCGTACCGTACTCGGCGAGGTAGGCCGGAGTGGCCACCAGCAGGCACGCCAGCGGCGCTGTCAGTTGCACCCCGACCATGCCCGGCTGCAGGGCGTCGGCCAGGCGGATGCCGGCATCCAGTCGTTCCCTGACGATATCCACCAACTGGTCCTCGTAGCGGATCTCCAGTTGTACCTTCGGGTAGCGTCGCACGAACTCGTTGAGCATCGGTGCGATCACCAGGTTCTTCGCCAGGTGCAGGGCGCTGATGCGCAGCTGCCCGGAGGGTTCCGCGAGGCTTTCGCCGAGCGCTTCGCGGGCGCGCACCAGGTCGCGGTAGGGCTGTTCGGTCTGTTCGTGGTAGCGCTGCCCGGCCTCGCTCAGGCTGACCCCGCGGGTGGTGCGGTGGAACAGCTTGAGACGCAGCTCGGCTTCCAGTTGGTTGATCGCCTGGCTCACCGCTGCCGGCGTCACCCCGAGCAGGGCGGCGGCGCGGGTGAAGCTGCCGGTGTCGGCGACCTGCCTGAAGACATGCAGGCCGGCGAGGGGATCGCGTCGATTCATTGTTAGAAAAACTTGAAAGTCTACGTAGGAGAAGGCCGGTTCTGTTAAAGCTTCGACCTTTCTAGACTGGCCCGCAAGCACTCGATGAGGACGCCGGCCATGTCTACCCACCTGTCTCTGCAACATGCCCAACGCTGCATCGCGGCGGCCATTGCCGAAGCGCAGCGGCAGCGCCTGGCGGTCTGCGTCGCGGTGGTCGACGCCCATGCCAACCTGCTGGCGTTCGTACGGATGGACGATAGCGTTCCCGGTGCCATCGACCTGGCCCAGCGCAAGGCGCGCAGCGCCGCGCTGTTCCGCCTGCCCAGCGGCGAGCTGGGCCGACTCGCCGGGCCGGGCCAGCCGTTGTGGAGCATCGAGCAGAGCAACGGCGGGCTGGCCTGCTTCGCCGGCGGCATGCCGCTGGGCGATGCCGGCGGTTCCTGCCTGGGTGGCGTCGGCGTCTCCGGCGCCAGCGCGGCCCAGGACCAATCCATCGCCGAGGCCGCCGTGGCCATGGCAACAATCCAGAGGTAATCGAGATGAAACAGAAGCGAATCCTGGTGACCGGGGCCGGCAGCGGCTTCGGTCGGGAAGTGGCGTTGCGCCTGGCCGCCCGCGGCCATCGGACGATCGCCGGCGTGCGCGGCGCCGGGCAGGCCACCGACCTGCGCGAAGAGGCCGGGCGACGTGGCGTCCCGCTGCGGGTGGAAACCCTCGACATCACCGTCGCCGCCGATCGCGAACGCGCCTGGGAATGGGATATCGACGTGCTGCTGAACAACGCCGGCAGCGCCGAGGCCGGGGCCAGCGCGGAGATCCCGCTGGAACTGGTGCGCGCGCTGTTCGAGACCAACGTGTTCGCCAACCTGGAACTGACCCAGGGTTTCGTCCGGCGCATGGTCGAGCAGAAGCGTGGCGGCAAGGTGCTCTTCGTGTCGTCCATCGCCGGCCTGATCACCGGACCCTATACCGGCCCCTACTGCGCCTCCAAGCATGCCCTGGAGGCCTTCGCCGAGGCCCTGCATGCCGAACTGAAGCCGTTCGGCATCCAGGTCGGCACCATCAATCCCGGCCCGTACCAGACCGGCTTCAACGATCGCATGATGGAAACCTGGAAACGCTGGTACGACCCGCAGCGCCACTTCACCGACCACAGCGGCGTGCGCTTTCCCTTCGAGCAGTACGATCCGGAGGAAATGATCGCGCGGATGGTCGAGCTGGCCGAGGCTGACGAAGGCCCGTTCCGCACCCTGTTGCCGCAAGCTTTCGTCGAGGTGGTGAAGGACGAGCAGGCGCAGGCCTGGCAGCGCCGCCTGTAGCGGTCTGCCGCTGCGCCGGGGAGGACGGCGGCCGGATCGGCGGCCGCCGCTTCGCTCAGCCCCTGCGCAGCAGGACCCGGGTCACCCGGCGTTCTTCCACTTCCACCACCCGCAGTTCCCAGTCCTGCCACTGCAGGCGGTCGCCGATCACCGGCAGGCGGTCGAGCAGGCTCATCACTAGCCCGGCGAGGGTCTGGTAGTCCTCCGTGGCGCGCGCGTCGAACCCCACGCGTCGACGCACCTGGCTGAGGTTCATGGCACCGCTGACCAGGTAGCCGTCGTTCTCCTCGACCACGTCCGGACCGTCGATCTCACTGGCGTCGGGCAGCTCGCCGGCGATGGATTCGAGAATGTCGGTCAGGGTCAGCAGGCCGATGAACTCGCCGAACTCGTTGACCACGAAGGCCACGTGGGTCGAGGCCTCGCGCATCTGCTCCAGGGCGTTGAGGATCGAGCAGTCCTGCAACAGGTTGAGCGGCTGGCGGGCCAGGCTTTCCAGGTCCGGCTGGGCGCCGGCGAGCAGCTCCTTGAGCAGTTCCTTCTTGTGCACGTAGCCCAGCGGCTCCTCGACGCGCCCGTCGCGCACCAGCGGCAGGCGCGAGTAGGACGATTCGAGCAGCGCCGCGCGGATCGCCTCGCGGCCGCTGTCGAGGTCGATGCAGTCGACCTCGGCGCGTACCGTCATCAGGCTGCGGATGGGCTTCTCGGCCAATTGCAGCACGCCGCTGATCATCACCCGCTCGCGGCGGTCGAAGACCACCTGGTCGTCGCCCTCCTCGAACAGGTCGGCGACTTCCTCGCCGACCTCGTCGGCCTCCAGGCGCTGGCCGCCGAGCAGGCGCAGCACCGCATGGGCGGTACGCGCGCGCAGCGGGCGGTGGCCCTGCAGGCTCTTCTTGCGGCGCTTGCGGGCGACCTGGTTGAACACCTCGATGAGGATCGAGAAGCCGATGGCCGCGTACAGGTAGCCTTTCGGGATATGGAAGCCCAGGCCCTCGGCGGTCAGGCTGAAGCCGATCATCATCAGGAAGCCCAGGCACAGCATGATCACCGTCGGGTGACGATTGACGAAGCGGGTCAGCGGCTTGCTGGCGACGATCATCAGGCCGATGGAGACGATCACCGCGATCATCATCACTTCCAGGTGCTCGACCATGCCCACCGCGGTGATCACCGCGTCGAGCGAGAACACCGCGTCGAGCACCACGATCTGCGCGACGATCGGCCAGAACAGCGCGTAGGTCTTGTTGCCGGCGTGCTGGGCGACATGGCCTTCGAGGCGTTCGTGCAGCTCCATGGTGGCCTTGAACAGCAGGAACACGCCACCGAACAGCATGATCAGGTCGCGGCCGGAGAAGCTCTTGCCGAATACTTCGAACAGCGGCTCGGTGAGGGTCACCATCCACGAGATGCTCGCTAGCAGGCCCAGGCGCATCAGCAGCGCCAGCGACAGGCCGAGGACCCGGGCGCGGTCGCGCAGGTGCGGCGGCAGCTTGTCGGCGAGGATCGCGATGAACACCAGGTTGTCGATGCCGAGGACGATCTCCAGCACGATCAGGGTCGCCAGGCCGAGCCAGGCAGTCGGGTCAGCTATCCATTCCATGTGCGCTTACCTCCCGGTCCGGCTGGCCGTCGCGCTGGCGCGACGCTGCACGGCGCGGCTGCGGCAGCCGGCGGTGACGGAGGGGGACGAGGCGAGGGATTCGGCGTCGAGGGGCGGACGCAGGTGGCGAAGGCGAAGCGGGGAGGGTTGTCCGGAAGGACGACTGGGGGGCTCCGAAAGGGTGGTCATGATGGCCATTGAGAGTCAAAGGGAAGTCGATCCTACTGTGTCGCGGGCCCTCGCCACAGCGGGAAACTATTACAAAACCTTAGGCGAAACCCGTGCCGGCGCTAGACTGGGCGGAACCCCGCCACTGCGAGCAGACATGAGCACCGAGGATTTCGACGCGATCACCGCCACCACCCTGGCCGACTACCAGCGCAACGCCGAAGGCTTCCGCGAGGGCACCCGCGGCCACGACGTGAGCCAGAACGTCGAGGCGCTGCTGCGCCAAATCGACGGGCCGCCGCCGTACCGGATCCTCGATTTCGGCTGCGGTCCCGGGCGCGACCTGGCCACCTTCCGCCGCCTCGGCCACCAGCCGGTGGGACTCGAAGGCACGCCGCGCTTCGTCGAGATGGCCAGGGCCGACAGCGGTTGCGAGGTATGGCAACAGAATTTCCTGGCGCTGCGACTGCCGGCTGGGCACTTCGACGGCATCTTCGCCAACGCCAGCCTGTTCCATGTGCCCGGCAGCGCCTTGCCGCGGGTGCTCGGCGAACTCTTCGAAGCGCTGCGACCGGGCGGCGTGCTGTTCAGCTCCAACCCGCGCGGCGACAACCGCGAGGGCTGGAATGGCCAACGCTACGGTGCCTACCACGATTACCCGGCCTGGAAACGCCTGCTGGAGGAAGCCGGTTTCGTCGAGCTGGAGCACTACTACCGGCCGCCGGGCCTGCCGCGCGAGCAGCAGCCCTGGCTGGCGAGCGTCTGGCGGCGCCCCGTCTGAAGGCGCTACAGGGTCTGCCGGTGCGGCGTGCCGAGCACGCTGCGGTACTGGTCGAGGCGCTTCGGCGAGAGGTCGCTGCGTTCCAGGCTGTCGAGGGCGTAGGACTTGATTTCGGCGTCGCTGTAGGGGCGTTCGACGCTGCGCGGCGGGTTGGCGCAACCGGCCAGGACGACCAGGCTGGCGGCCAGGGAGACGATCAGGGACTTGCTCATGGCGGATTCCTCGAAATGTTCCTCGATGCTATCGGTGGTCCCCCCTGTCCAGGAAATCAGGCCTATTAATAATGAATATCTGGCGAATTGAGTCTAGGTCCCGCCAGCCGTGGGTTCTAGTCGACCAAAGGCGAGGTTGTGGCGGCATGTTTCGCCAACCGGCCGCGCGCTCGCGGTCCGGTCGGCTAGGGGTTTCAACCGGCCGCCTGCGGCAGGCTCGGGTAGTCGGTGTAGCCGGCGGCGCCGCCACCGAAGTAGGTCGAGCGGTCGCCGTCGGCCAGCGCCAGGTCGTGCTCCAGGCGGTAGGGCAGGTCAGGGTTGGCGATGAACGGCCGGCCGAAGCCGATCAGGTCGGCCCAGCCCCTGGCCAGGGCTTCCTCGGCGCGCGCCTTGGTGTACATGCCGGAGTAGATCAGGCTGCCACGGTAGACGATGCGCAACGCTTCCTTGAACGCCGCCGGCATGGCCGGGGCGTCTTCCCAGTCGGCCTCGGCGATGTGGATGTAGGCCACGCCGATCTCGTCCAGTAGCCGCGCCGCGGCCAGGTAGGTGGCTTGCGGGGTGTCGTCGACCGCGCCCTGCAGGGTGGTCAGCGGCGCCAGGCGCACGCCGATGCGCTCCCTGCCGACCACCGCGGTGACCGCCTCGGCGACTTCGCGGAGGAAGCGCAGGCGGTTCTCCAGCGAGCCGCCGTATTGGTCGTTGCGCGCATTGGCCTGGGAGTCGATGAACTGGTTGATCAGGTAGCCGTTGGCGCCGTGCAGTTCGACCCCGTCGAAGCCGGCGTCGAGGGCGTTGCGTGCGGCCTGGGCATAGTCGGCGACGATCTCCCGGATTTCCTCCACTGCCAGTGCGCGCGGCGCCGAGTGCTGGACCATCTCGCCGCCGCCGGCCTGCGCTCCGCGGCCCTGGGGATCGACGAAGACCTTCACGCCTTCGGCCACCAGCGCCGAGGAGGACACCGGGGCGGCGTTGCCCGGTTGCAGCGAGGTGTGCGAGACCCTGCCGACGTGCCAGAGCTGGGCGAAGATGCGCCCGCCGGCGGCGTGCACCGCGTCGGTGACCTGGCGCCAGCCGGCGACCTGCTCGGCGCTGTGGATGCCCGGCGTCCAGGCGTAGCCCTGGCCCTGCCGGCTGATCTGGGTGCCTTCGGAAACAATCAGGCCGGCGCCGGCGCGCTGGCTGTAGTACTCGGCCATCAGCGCGGTGGCGACTTCGCCACTGGCGGCGCGGGAACGGGTCATCGGCGGCATGACGATGCGATTGGGGAGGGTCAGGTGGCCAAGGGTATAGGGGCTGAACAGCATGATGGCGATCTCGCTCGTGAGGCCGGCCGCGGCGCGGCGTACTGGAAGAAGGTGGGCGCATTATTGGCGGAACGATTCGTGCGAAAAACAGCTGCCGGGGAAAATGACACTTGAGTTCAATTCATGAATGCCCGGATAGCGCGGGCGCACCGAGGGAGGAGGAATGGCCTATGACGCGCTGCGTCAGGCGGGCAGGGCGGATAACGCCCCCGGCGCTATCCGCCGAGCGGAATCGCAGGCGGGTGAGAAATGTCGGATGAAGCATCGCGCCCTGCGCCAGGCGGGCAGGGCGAAGAGGGCGCTCCGGCCTATTGCAGGCCGTACTTCTTCACCTTGTCGAACAGCGTGGTCTTGGCCATGCCCAGGTCCTGGCTGGCCTGGGTCAGGTTGCCGTGGTGGCGGGCCAGGGCGTCGCCGAGCAGGGCCTTCTCGAATGCCTCCACCGCTTCGGCGAAGCGCGGGCCGCCGGTCTGTACGGCCTGGCCGCCCTTGTTGAACACCGGCAGGCCGAGGGCGAAGCGTTCGGCGACGTTGCGCAGTTCGCGTACGTTGCCCGGCCAGTCGTGGGCCATCAGGCTGGCCACGGTGGCACGGTCGAGTTCCGGCGCGGGGCGGTCGAAGCGCAGCGAGGACTGCTGGAGGAAGTGTTCGAAGAGCAGCAGGATGTCCTCGCGGCGGTCGCGCAGCGCCGGCAGTTCCAGGCTCACCACGTTGAGCCGGTAGTAGAGGTCGCTGCGGAACTGGCCGCTCTTGCCCATGGCGGCGAGGTCTGCCTTGGTCGCCGCGATCACCCGGCAGTCCACCGGGATCGACTGGTTCGAGCCGAGGCGTTCCAGGGTGTGTTCCTGCAACACCCGCAGCAGCTTGATCTGCAGGTTGACCGGCATGCTCTCGATCTCGTCGAGGAACAGCGTGCCGCCGTTGGCATGCTCGATCTTGCCGATCCGCCGCTTGTTGGCACCGGTGAAGGCGTGCGCCTCGTGGCCGAATATCTCGCTGTCGAACAGGTTCTCCGGCAGGCCGCCGCAGTTCAGCGCGACGAAGGCATGCTGGTGGCGCCGGCTATAGTCGTGGAGGCAACGCGCCACCAGCTCCTTGCCGGTGCCGGTCTCGCCGAGGATCAGCACGTTGGCCGAGGTGTCGCCGACGTTGGCGATCAGCTCGCGCAACGCCTGGATCGCCGGCGAGCGGCCGATGATCCGTTGCGCCAGGTCCTGGCGGCCGGCCAACTGGCGACGCAGCGCGCTGACCTCGCGGGCCAGCCCGCGCTGCTCCAGGGCGCGGCGGGCGACCTCGACCAGGCGTTCCGGAGAGAAGGGCTTCTCCATGAAGTCGTAGGCGCCGGCGTGCATCGCCTGTACCGCCATGGAGATGTCGCCGTGACCGGTGATCAGCACCACCGGCAGGCTCGGGTCGAGGGACTTGAGACGCTCCAGCAGGGTCAGGCCGTCGATGCCGGGCAGGCGGATGTCGCTGACGACGATGCCGGCGAAGTCGCGGTCGACCCGTTGCAGCGCCTCCTCGGCGCTGCCGACGCCGATGCAGGGGATGTCCTCCAGCTCCAGCGCCTGCTGGCAGCCGAGCAAGACATGCGGATCGTCTTCGACGATCAGGACGGAAAGCGGCTCGTTCATCGGGCGGGACTCGCAGTCGGGGAATCGGGAACCAGGGACAGGCTCAGCTCGAAGGCGGTTCCGCCGCTTTCGGGGTGCTGCACGCTGAGGCTGCCGCCGGCGGCGGTGGCCAGGCTGGCCGAGAGGGTCAGGCCGAGGCCCAGGCCATGTTCGCCGGGCTTGGTGGTGAAGAAGGGTTCGAACAGGTGGACGCGCGCCGCCGGCGGGATACCGGGGCCGTTGTCGCGCACGCGCAGGACGTAGCGCTCCTCCTCGCGCCGGCCTTCCAGCCAGAGCTGGCGGTCGGCCTGCCCGCTCATGGCGTCGAGGGCGTTGGCCAGCAGGTTGACCAGGATCTGTTCCAGGCGGGTCTGGTCGATGCCCAGGCGCACGTCGTCGAAATGCCGGTGCAGGGTCGGCGGGTCCTGCTCCAGGCGCCCGTGCAGGATCAGCAGCGCCGCGTCCACCGCCTTGGCCAGGCTGGCCTGGCCGGCGTCGTCGCTGCGCCGGGCGAAGGCACGCAGGCTGGCGGTGATGCGGCCCATGCGGTCGACCAGTTCGTTGATGGTGGCGAGGTTGGTGCTGGCGGTCTCCAGCTTGCCGCGCTGGAGGAAGCGCACGGTGTTGCCGGACAGCGTACGCAGCGCCGCCAGCGGTTGGTTGAGTTCGTGGGCGATGCTGGTGGACATCTGCCCGATCACCGCCAGCTTGCCGGCCTGGACCAGTTCGTCCTGGGCCTTGCGCAGGGTGTCCTCGGCCTGCTGGCGCTCGTGGATCTCGGCGGTCAGGCGTGCGTTGCTGGCCTGCAGGTCGGCGGTACGTTCGGCGATCTTCACTTCCAGCTCGCCGTTGGCCCGTTGCAGCGCCTCGCGCGCGGCGAGGCGGGTGGCGAGTACCTTGCGCCGCTCGTTCCAGGCGATCAGCAGGAATGCCAGGAGGGCGAAACCGATGGCGGCCAGCATGCCGTTGCGTACCGCGTCGCGGCGCAGGTCTTCCAGCGGGCTGAGCAGGGTCAGGTTCCACGGTGTGTCGTTCAGCGCGCGGGTCTGCGCCAGGTAGGTGACCGCTTCGCCGCGCGGATGCTGCTCATCGGCGGGGAAGCTGAGCTTCTCCACACCGGCGGCCAGCGGCTCGCGCTGCAGCGGTTGCCACTCGTTCAGCGCCCACCAGTAGTACTGCATGCTGCGCGCCAGGCGCTCCTTGTCGTCGGCGCTCAGGGAGCGCACCGCCTTCAGGCGCAGGGCGGGGTTGCTGGAGAGGATGATGATGCCGTTCTCGTCGCTGACGAAGGCTTCCAGGCGCGCCTTCTCCCAGCGTTCCTCGAGGGCGTCCATCTTCACCTTGACCACCGCCACGCCGATGATCCGGCCGCCGTGGACCAGGCCGTGGGCCAGGTAGTAGCCCGGCTCGCCGCGGGTGCTGCCGATGCCGTAGAAGCGGCCCGGCTTGCCCTTCATCGCGTCCTGCCAGTAGGCGCGGAACGACAGGTCCTCGCCGAGGTAGCTGTCCGGGTCGCTCCAGTTGCTGGTGGCCAGGACCCGGCCGTTGGTGTCCAGCAGGTACACCGCGCGGCTGCCGGCGCGGCGGTTGAGGCCTTCGAGGTAGGCGTTGACCTGGTTGCGCCGGTATGGCGTCGGGTCGGTGAGCAGGTGACTGACGCTGCGCTCCAGCTCCAGCAGGCTGGGCAGGTAGGTGTACTTGCTGATCTCGCTCTCGACCGTCCGCGCATGCAGCTCCAGCTGGCGTTCGCCATTCTCGGCGAGGGCACGGATGCCGGCGCTCTCGCTGATCCGGTAGCCGCCGTAGCCGAAGCCGAGCATCAGCAGGAGCAGGGGAATGGGGAGCAGCAACTGGCGGACGAGGCGGGGCTTCACGGTCAGTGACGGAGGTACGCTGCAGGGCGGGTCGGGGGATTCCATCACAGTCGTCGCGGCTAGGCCAGCCCGCCGCCACGATGGGCGGCGGAGCGGGCGGTTTTCCGGCACGGCCGGCAGGCGGCGCCGGAAGGGTTCACTCAGTATTCCCAGAAGATCCGTTGCAGCTCCTTGCTGTCCTGGGTCTTGGTCATCGCGACCGCGGCCAGGATGCGCGCCTTCTGCGGGTTCAGGTCGTGGGCGACGATCCAGTCGTTCTTGTCGTCCGGCTGCTCGGCGTTGCGCAGGACGAAGCCGCCGGCATTGACGTGCGAGGAGCGGATGATCTGCACGCCCTGCTTGCGCAGTTCCTGCAGGGTCGGCACCACGCGCGCGGGCACCGAGCCGTTGCCGGTGCCGGCATGGATGATCGCCTTGGCGCCGGCCTGGGCCAGGGCCTTGTAGGCGGTGTCGCTGACGTTGCCGTAGCTGTAGGCGATTTCCACCGGAGCCAGCGCGGAGATCTGCTTGATGTCGAACTCGGAGTTCACCGTGTGCCGCTTCACCGGTGCGCGGAACCAGTAGCTCTTGCCCTCGACCACCATGCCCAGCGGGCCCCACGGGCTCTTGAACGCTTCGGTCTTGATGTTGACCATCTTGCTCGCGTCGCGGCCGGAGAGGATCTCGTCGTTCATGGTGATCAGCACGCCCTTGCCGCGTGCCGACTTGTCGCCGGCCACCGCCACGGCGTTGTACAGGTTGAGCATGCCGTCGGCGGACATCGCGGTGCCCGGGCGCATCGAGCCGACCACCACGATAGGCTTCTCGGTGTGCTCGACCAGGGTCAGGAAGTAGGCGGTCTCTTCCAGGGTGTCGGTACCGTGGGTGATCACGATGCCGTCGACGTCGTCGCTATCGGCCAGCTTGGCGACGGTCTTGCCCAGTTCCAGCAGGTTCTCGTTGGTGAAGCTTTCCGAGGCGATCTGGAACACCTGTTCGCCGCGGACGTTGGCGATGTCCTTGAGCTGCGGCACGCTGGCCAGCAACTGGTCGACCGGCACCTTGGCGGCGGTGTAGGTGGCGCTGTTGGCGGCGCTGGCGCCGGCGCCGGCGATGGTGCCGCCGGTGGCCAGGATGACCACGTTGGACAGTTTCTGTTGCGGTGCGACTTCCTTGGCCTGGGCGGCCTGCGGCAGCAGGAGCATCAGGGCCATAACACCGGGGGCGAACGCGTGGAGCAATGGCTTCATGGCGATATCTCGTGTCGGTAGGTTGGTAGGGTTATCGTCGTTGCACGCAATCAGGCGCGGGCGGCGTCGGCCGCCCGCCGTCCTGTCAGGGTTTCACCACCAGGCCGACGCCGCGGCCACGGGGATCGGAGGCGGTCTCCAGGGCCTTGCCGTCGACGCGGATGGCCTGGATATCGCCCATGTTCCAGCCCTGGTCCTCCAGGGTGTAGCCCATCGCCTTCAGCTCCTCGGCGACCTTGCCGGCGAGCGGCGCGTAGGCGTCGTAGTAGATCGTGTCCTTGGGCAGCAACTGGTGGTGCACGCGCTGCGCGGCCACGGCCTTCTCCAGCGGCAGGTGGAAGTCGTAGATGTTGTTCAGCACCTGGAAGATCGAGGTGAAGATCCGCGAGCCGCCGGGAGTGCCGACCACCAGGCTGACCTTGCCGTCGCGGGTGACGATGCTCGGGCTCATCGAGGAGAGCATGCGCTTGCCCGGCTCGATGGCGTTGGCGTCGCTGCCGACCACGCCGAAGGCGTTGGCCACGCCCGGTTTGGCGCTGAAGTCGTCCATCTCGTCGTTGAGCAGGAAGCCAGCGCCCTTGACCACCACGCCGCTGCCGAAGTCCCAGTTGAGGGTGTAGGTGTTGCTCACCGCGTTGCCGTCGGCGTCGACGATGGAGAAGTGCGTGGTCTGGTGCGGCTCCAGGCCGGGACGGACCTTCTCGGTCGGCGAGATCGCCGTCGGATTGACCTCGGCGGCACGCTGCTTCAGGTATGCCGGATCGGTCAGGCGCGCCACCGGGACCTTGGAGAAGTCCGGGTCGCCGAGGTAGTCGGCGCGGTCGGCGAACACGCGTTTCTCGATCTCCGCCAGCAGGTGGATGTAGCGCGCGGAGTTCAGCTCGACGCCCTTGAAGTCGGCGGCACGGTTTTCCTTGATGCCCAGCAACTGGGCCAGGGCGATCCCGCCGGAGCTTGGCAGCGGCGCGGTATAGAGCGTGTTGCCCTGCCAGTCGACGCGCATCGGTTCGCGCCACCTGACCTTGTAGTCGGCGAGGTCCTGGTGGGTGATCAGTCCCTTGTCCTGCTGCATCTGTGCCACCAGCAGGTCGGCGGTATGGCCTTTGTAGAACTCGTCCGGGCCCTTGTCGGCGATACGCTCCAGGGTCTTCGCCAGGTCCGGCTGGAGGAACGCCTCGCCGGCCTTCATGTGGCCGAAGTAGTCGCCGAAGTTGGTCTTGCCGTTGAACAGGGCGACGGCGTCCTGGCGGTACTGGAACTGCTTGTCGGCGACCTTGAAGCCCTTCTGCGCGTAGCCGATGGCCGGGGTCAGCAGCTCGCTCCAGGGCAGCTTGCCGAACCGCTTGTGGGCTTCCCAGAGGCCCATCACGGTGCCCGGCACGCCGGCGGCCTTGGCGCCGACCAGGCTGAGGTTCTCGATCACCTCGCCCTTGTCGTCCAGGTACATGGTCTTGCTCGCGGCCTTCGGCGCCACCTCGCGGTAGTCGAGGAAGTACGGCTTGCCGTCCATGTACAGGGTCATGAAGCCGCCGCCGCCGATGTTGCCGGCCTCGGGGTAGGTGACCGCCAGGGTGAAGGCGGTGGCCACCGCGGCATCCACCGCGTTGCCGCCGGCCTTGAGGATCTGCGCGGCGACCTTGGCGCCGTACTCGTCGGGCGCGGCGACGGCGCCGCCGTCGAGCGTGGCGGCGAAGGCCGAGGAGGATGCGGCGGCAATGGCGACGCCGAGGGACAGGGTTCTGAAGAGCACAGGTTGCATGGGCTTTCCCTATTTATTGTTATCGCAGGCGAGGGTGGAGCAGGCCCCCGCCGGGCGGGCCGGCGAGGGCGGGTACATCAGTGCGGGAGGATCTTGGCGAGGAACTGCTGGGCACGTTCGGAGCGGGCGCTGACGTCGCCGAAGAACTCCTCCTTCTCGCAGTCTTCCACGATCTGCCCGCGGTCCATGAAGATCACCCGGTTGGCGACCTTGCGCGCGAAGCCCATCTCGTGGGTCACGCACATCATGGTCATGCCTTCGTGGGCCAGCTGGACCATCACGTCGAGCACTTCGTTGACCATTTCCGGGTCGAGCGCCGAGGTCGGCTCGTCGAACAGCATCACCACCGGGTCCATCGCCAGCGCGCGGGCGATCGCCACGCGCTGCTGCTGGCCGCCGGAGAGCTGGCCGGGGTGCTTGTGCGCGTGCTCCTTGAGACCGACACGCTCGAGCAGGGCCAGGCCCTTCTTGGTGGCTTCTTCCTTGCTGCGGCCGAGTACCTTGATCTGCGCGATGGTCAGGTTCTCGGTGATGCTCAGGTGGGGAAACAGCTCGAAATGCTGGAACACCATGCCGACCCGCGAGCGCAGCTTGGGCAGGTTGGTCTTCGGATCGGCGATGGAGGTGCCGTCGACGACGATGTCGCCCTTCTGGAAGGGTTCCAGTGCGTTGACGCACTTGATCAGGGTCGACTTGCCCGAGCCCGACGGCCCGCAGACCACCACCACTTCGCCTTTCGCAACCTCGGTGGAGCAGTCGGTCAGGACCTGGAAGTCGCCATACCACTTGCTGACATTCTTGATGGAAATCATACGGTTAACCTTTTCTGCAGACGTTTGACGGCGAACGAGGCGGTGAAGCTTACGACGAAGTAGACCAGGCCGGCGAAAATCAGGAACTCGTTGGCCTGGCCGATGATGTCGCCGCGCGAACGGGCCGAATTGAGGAAGTCCATCAGGCCGACGGTATAGACCAGCGAGGTGTCCTGGAACAGGATGATGCTCTGTTGCAGCAGCAGCGGGGTCATCTTGCGGAACGCCTGCGGCAGGATCACCAGGCGCATGGTCTGCCCGTAGGTCATGCCCAGTGCCTGGGCGGCGCCCATCTGGCCTTTCGGGATGGCCTGGATGCCGGCGCGGACGATCTCGCAGTAGTAGGCCGCCTCGAACATCATGAAGGCCACCAGGCAGGAGGTGAACGCCCCCACCGGGGTGTCCTCGCCGGTGATCCAGCGCAGGATGAAGGGCACCGCGAAGTAGAACCAGGTGATCACCAGCAGCAGCGGGATTGAGCGGAAGTAGTTGACGTAGAAGCCGGCGATGTTCGACAGCAACTTGCTGTGCGACAGCCGCATCAGCGCCAGCACGGTACCCAGCGCGACGCCGCCGAGGACGCCGAGGACCATCAGCTTGAGGGTCATCAGCATGCCTTCCCAGAGGCTCGGCAGGGCGGGAACGATTCCACTGAAGTCCATCATTTACCTCCTACGGAGATCAGGCCCGGTACGGCGACCTTTCTCTCCACCAGGCGCATGATCAGCATCAGGCTCATGTTCAGCGTGAAGTAGATCAGCGTGGCCAGGGTGAAGGCCTCGAACAGGTTGGCGGAGAACTCGGCGGTCTGCTTGGTCTGCGCCAGCAGCTCCATCAGGCCGATCAGCGACGCCACCGAGGAGTTCTTGAAGATGTTGAGGAACTCCGAGGTCAGCGGCGGGATGATGATCCGGAAGGCCTGCGGCAGCAGCACGTGGCGGTAGATCTGCGGCAGGCGGAAGCCCATCGCGCGGGCCGCCGAGGTCTGCCCGTAGGGCAGCGCCTGGATGCCGGTGCGCACCTGCTCGCAGACCCGCGCGGCGGTGAACAGGCCGAGGCAGACGACCACGCTGAGGTAGGCCGAGGTAGTCGGGTTGAGGTCCTGCTTGAACCAGGTCTGCAGGCCCTCGGGCAGCAGGTCGGGTACCAGGAAGTACCAGATGAACAGCTGCACCAGCAGCGGCACGTTGCGGAAGATTTCCACGTAGGCGGTGGCGATCCCCGATACCAGGCGGTTCGGCACGGTGCGCATGACGCCGAGCAGCGAGCCCAGCGCCAGGGCGATGATCCAGCCGACCAGGGCGATGGCGATGGTCCAGCCCAGACCGGCGATGTACCAGTCGAGGTAGGTTTCGCTGCCGATCCCGGTGGACTTGAAGAACACGCCCCAGTCCCAGTTGTAATTCATGTTGGGGTTTCCCCTCGGTTCAATCGGTTGCAGACACTGGCGGGGAAGGCAGGCGCCGGCGCGGCCGTGCGGGCCGGCGGCGCTGCTCTTCCGGGGGAGACGGCTGGGGAGGGGCAGGCCCCTCCCGCGTCCCCGAGGCCCCGCTGCGAGGCGGGGGCGACGCGCGAAGCGCTGGCGCTCCGGGAGGAACGCCAGGCGCTCGTTACATCTGCTCGGCGGCCTTGTCGGTCGGGCTGGCGATCAGCTTCTTCAGCTCTTCGCTCATGGGGAAGTTGAGGTTCAGGCCCTTCGGCGGGATCGGCTGGGTGAACCACTTGTCGTAGATCTTGTTGACCTCGCCGGAGGCGTAGGTATCGGTGATGGCCTTGTCGACCACTTTCTTGAACGCCGCGTCGCCCTTGCGCACCATGCAGCCGTAGATCTCGAAGGACTGCGGGGTGCCGCCGACGACCCAGTCGTCCGGCTTCTTGGCCTTGGCCATTTCGCCGTAGAGCAGCGCGTCGTCCATCATGAAGGCCACCGCGCGGCCGGATTCGAGCATCATGAAGGACTCGCCGTGGTCCTTGGCGGAGATGATGTTCATGCCCATCTTCTTGTCCGCGTTCATGGCCTTGAGCAGGCGCTCGGAGGTGGTGCCGGCGGTGGTCACCACGTTCTTGCCCTTGAGGTCGTCGAAGTCCTTGATGTTGGCGGTCTTCTTCGACAGCAGGCGGGTGCCGACCTCGAAGATGCCGACGGAGAAGTCGACCTGCTTCTGGCGCTCTTCGTTGTTGGTGGTGGAGCCGCACTCGATGTCCACGGTGCCGTTCTGCACCAGCGGGATGCGGGTCTGCGAGGTGACCAGGTTATAGCGGACCTTCAGCTCGGGGAGGTTGAGTTCCTTCTTCACCGCCTCGACCACTTTCAGTTGCAGGTCGTGGGAGTAGCCGATCGGCTTGCCCGGCTCGGTGCCGAGGTAGGAGAAGGGAATCGAAGCGTCACGGTGACCGAGGGTGATGGTGCCGGTGTCCTTGATCTTCTTCAGCGTGCCGGTGAGCTCGTCAGCGACGACCGGAGCGGACAACAGAGCGGCCACGATGGCGGTGCTCAGCAGACTGGGAGCGATACGCATGAATTTCTTCCTCGACTTGTTTTGATTTTTATTGAGCCGCGAGCGCCTGGCCTCTCCGGGACAGGGTGTTTCGCGGTTTTCCCCGGCGGGGGAAGCCACGAGAGTATCGTGCTTGCCGAACAGTGTAGTGGCAGGATGCATGCCAGCTTATGAAATCCGGCTTTTTTTAGCCTAAATATTTGAAAGTAAAAGAAATTAAATTTGGATGAAAATGCCCCGAAATGGCCTTTCGTCCGCTCTTCCGAATATTTTCGGGGCATGGCGTTCGGTTTTCCGAACGTTTCGCCGAGGTCCGTTCTTGAGCCATTCCGGGTTTTTCTGACGGTTCGTTCAGAAATTGTTCAGGCTTCGTTCAGGCCCGATTCAGGCCGGGTTCAGCAGAATTCACGCTGCGAGGCGCAAGCCGTCACGTCTTGCCTTCCTTACCTGGCGACGGCCGCCTGGAGTCCCCATGCGCTATCTCATCCTCAGCCTGCTGGCCGTGCTCGCCGCACCTGCCTGGGCTGCCGACGACGGCGACTTCTGGTACCTGCAGACCAGCGTCTACACCCGGCATTTCAACCCGGATCCGGAACACAACAATCACCAGGACCTGCTCGGCCTCGAATACAACCGCGCCGATGGCGTGCTGGCCGGCGGCGCGACCTTCCGCAACTCGTTCAGCCAGCGCTCCAACTACGCCTACCTGGGCAAGCGCTTCGACAGTGACAGCTACCCGGTCTACCTGAAGCTCACCGGCGGCCTGTTGCAGGGCTATCGCGGCGAATACCGCGACAAGATCCCGCTGAACCGCTTCGGCGTCGCGCCGGCGATCATCCCCTCGGTGGGCGTTCGCTTCGGCCCGCTGGGCAGCGAGCTGGTGCTGCTCGGCAATTCGGCGGCGATGATCAACCTCGGCCTGCGTCTCTGAGGCCAGGAACGAGCACGGAACGCTGGCTGGTCTAGGCTGTCGTCTGTTCCCCGAGCCGCGTTCCTGAGCGGTTCGTCACTCGACAGGAGACTCCCATGCAGATCGATCTGAGCGACAAACTGGCAATCGTCAGCGGTTCCACCGCCGGCATCGGCTTCGCCATCGCCAGCGGCCTCGCCGCCGCCGGCGCCACCGTGGTGGTCAACGGACGCAGCCAGGCGGCGGTGGACCGTGCGATCGCGGCGATCCGGAACGGCCAGCCGGATGCCAGGGTGCGCGGCGTCGCCGGCGACCTGGGCACGGCGGAAGGCTGCGCGGCTTTCGTTGCGGCCGAGCCGAAGGCGGACATCCTGGTCAACAACCTGGGCATCTTCGAGCTGAAGGACTTCTTCGACATCGAGGACGCCGAGTGGAGCCGCTTCTTCGAGGTCAACGTGATGTCCGGGGTGCGCCTGGCCCGCGCCTACGTCCCGGGAATGGTCGAGCGCGGTTGGGGGCGAGTGGTGTTCCTGTCTTCGGAATCGGCGTTGAACATCCCGGCGGACATGATCCACTACGGCTTCAGCAAGACCGCCAACCTCTCGGTGTCGCGCGGCCTGGCCAAGCGCCTGGCCGGCACCGGGGTGACGGTGAATGCGGTGCTGCCCGGACCGACCCTCACCGAAGGCGTCGCCGAGATGCTCCGCGAGGATGCGCAGAAGGCCGGGCAGAGCATAGAAGAGGCCGGCACCGCCTTTGTCCGGCAGCACCGTTCCAGTTCGATCATCCAGCGCCTGGCGACGCCCGATGAAGTCGCCAACCTGGTGGTCTACACCTGCTCGACCCAGGCCTCGGCGACCACCGGCGCGGCCCTGCGGGTCGACGGCGGGGTGCTCGACAGCCTGGCCTGACGAGCGCGCAACGCCAGCGTAAAAATGCTCCTCGGCACTCGCGGCGCGGTGCCCGGCGGCCCTGGCCGGTTGCCGCGCCGGCGTCTGGCGGCGGCGCTCGTAAAGCTTGCGTAACGAGGCGCGACAGGAGGCGCCGGCAGGTCTAGAACGGCAGGTACCGTCATTCAGAGGATACCGCCACTCATGTCAGCAGCCTCGTTAGCCACCCTCGACGGGTCGCTCCGCATGACCCCCGTCGAGCAACCCCGACCGCCGGCTCTCGCCGACCTCGGCAGCCGCCTGATGATCGTCGTCGAGCGACGCGAGGACTGGGCCTCCTACCTGCCCAGCGAGGAAGTACTCACCGCCCAGGAATACCTCGAGCAATCGGCGCGCGACCACGGCGGCCGCCGCGTGCAGGTGATCAACCTGTGCCGCGGCTACAAGTACCTCGGCCTCGGCTACTACTGTTCGCTGCTGGCCGAGGCCCGTGGCCACCGGGTGATCCCGTCGCTGCGCTGCATCAGCGAACTGGCTCGCAAGTCGGTGTACGGGCTGGCCCTGGGTGGCCTCGACAAGGCCCTGGACAAGGCGCTGTGCCGTACGCCCTATGGCGCCACCGACGGCTTCACCCTGACCCTGTATTTCGGCCATACCGAGTTCGAGCCGCTGGCCGACCTCGCCCGCCAGTTGTTCGAAGCCTTTCCCTGTCCGATCCTGCTGGTGGAGTTCCGTCGCCAGCAGGGCTGGCATATCGAGGGCGTGCGCCCTGGCGTGCTGAACCGCCTGCGCAGCGACCAGGAGGACGTTTTCGCCGACGCCCTCGACGGTTTCAGCCGGCGCGCCTGGCGCATGCCGCGTTCGCGGCGGGTGGCACGCTACGACATGGCGATCCTCCACGATCCCGACGAAGCGCTGCCGCCGTCCAACCCGCAGGCGCTGGCCAACTTCGTACGGGTCGGCGCCAGCCTCGGCATCGACGTCGAACTGATCGGACGCAAGGACTACGCGCGCCTGGCCGAGTTCGACGCCCTGCTGATCCGCGAGACCACCCGGGTCGACCACCATACCTATCGCTTCGCCGAGAAGGCCGAGCGCGAAGGCCTGGTGGTGATGGACGACCCGGCATCGATCCTGCGCTGCACCAACAAGGTCTACCTGGCCGACCTGCTTGGTTGCCGGCAACTGGGCATGCCGCTCACCGAGATCCTCTACAAGGAACGCCCGCAGGACTGGCAGCGGGTGGCCCGGCGCCTGGGCTTCCCGCTGGTGCTGAAGATTCCCGATGGCTGCTTCTCCCGTGGCGTGGTCAAGGTCAACGACGACAGCGAACTGCTGGCGGCGGCGAGCGAGCTGTTCGAGCGCTCGGTCCTGTTGCTGGCCCAGGAGTTCTTCTACACCGAGTACGACTGGCGCATCGGCGTGCTCGACCGCCAACCGCTGTACGCCTGCCAGTACTTCATGTCGCGCGGCCACTGGCAGATCTACAACCACAAGGCCGACGGCCAAGACGTCAACGGCGAGTGCCGCGCCGTGCCGCTGGAGCAGGTGCCGCCGGCGGTGCTGGAGCTGGCCCTGGAGGCCGCCGGGCGGATCGGCGACGGCCTCTACGGGGTGGACCTGAAGCAGGCCGGCGACAAGGTGCTGGTCATCGAGGTCAACGACAACCCGAATATCGATGCCGGCGTCGAGGACGGCCAGCTCGGCGACGAACTCTACCGGCGCATCCTCCAGGCCTTCGTCCAGCGCCTGGAACTCAAGCACCGTGGCCAGTTGAGCAAGGCGCTGCGCTGAACGGCGCGCCTCAGTCCGGCCGGCGCGTGGCCAGGCGCAGGCCGGAGCCGCGGGCGAGGGCTGCCGGCCTGACGCAACGGACCCGGTAGCGGCCGCGCTCATCGATCTCGATGCCCTGCAACTCGGGAGCGAAACCGGGAAAGTGCTCGCCGAAGGCCTGCAAGGCCAGCAGGTAGTCGATCAGCGCCGGTGATTCCTCGGCCACCCGTTCGCCGGGCAACAGCAGCGGCGTGGCCGCCGGATGGACGCCGACCAGGCTGGCGACCACACGGCCGCCGAGCCTGTCGATCGCCACCGCTTCGGTTTCGTCCCTGACCAGGTGCCCATAGACCGTGGCCGGCGCCAGCGCGGCGTGGCCGGCAGCCCTGGCGGCGGCGTCGGCGAGGGCGGTCAGGTGCAGCCGCAGGCTGGCTTCGTGGATCATCGCGCAGAGTTCGCGCAGGCCGATGTAGCGGTACAGCGGCGAGCTGTCGAGCAACTCCGGCAACACCTGCTTCAGCGGCGCATCGTCGTCGTGCCGGCGTTTGAATTCGCACAGCCTGTCCACCAGCGGCTGCGCGTGTTCCGCCCTGGCGCCCTGGGGAAACAGCAGCAGGAAGCGATAGTCGCCGGTGCGCAACGGGGCGATGCCGTGCCGGCGCAGGTAGCGGCAGACCACCGCGGCGGGTACTCCGAAGCTGGCCGGGCGACCGCGCGAATCGAGGCCGGGGGCGCTCAGGGCGACGCGCAGCGGGTCCAGCCGAGGACTGCTGTCGAGTGTCTCGGCGAGCCCGTGCCAGCGCTTCGCCGGCGTCTCCCGGCCGGCCTCGATGCCAGGCCCCGGGTTGCCCCGCAGTATCTCGAAGAACCACGTATCGCCATCCTCCCTGGCGAGCCGCGCAGCGGCTTCCCAGAGCGCCCGGCGAAAGGCCTCGGCGATGTCGCCGGCGTGCGCCGCCGGGGCTCCTGCGGACGTCTTGCGGTAGGCCGTGGAGAGGTCGTTCAGCGGTGTCGCCAGGCGCTCCGCGGTGCTCCCCGAGCCGATCCGCCACTGCTTGGCCGGCGCCAGGTCGAGGCGTGCGCGGCCGTTGTAGCGGGCGCTCACCGGCGTGCGCGGGACCGGCGGGGCATAGTCGCGCAGCCGCCTGGGGCCTGCCGGGGCGCGCCATTCGCGCAGGTCGCTGTCGATGCGCTCGGCGATGAAGCGTGCGGGGCCGGCGGCCAGGTTGAAGCATCCCTGGACCTCGTCCAGTAGCTGGCTGGACAACTGCTCGATGCGCAGTTGACGAAACAACAGGAACAGCGGGATGGACGGCGCGACCTGGCGGAGTTCATCGAGGGCCGCTAATTGTGCGGCTTCGTTCTCGCCTGTCGGCTCCGCGACGAGCAGGAGGATGCCGGCGGGGTGCGCGGCGTTGCCGAGAAAATCCAGGGCGACCTTGCGGCTTGGCGCCTGGAAGAGCCTATAGCCGCGTATTTCCAGTTGTCGACAAAGCTCGGAAAGACGATTCGCATCATTGGCCGCGTTTATGTTGGAAGTGACGAGTATTGAATGACGCGAAGGATTGTTTCGAGACATGCTGTTGTCCTTGTCCATTCGAACCGCTCGGTTTCGCCGGCAAAAGCGTCGCCCGGCACGCCGAAGGCTCTCGCGAGGCGCGACTAGTGATTGATGATGTACTTGGCGCTGGCGAAGGTCGGCGGGATATAGAAGTTCCACTTCTTTTGCCGGGCGAGTGCCTTGAAGGCGCCGATGCAACTGCAACCGACCTTCTGGAAGATGTTGCTCTTGTGGAACTTGACGGTACTCAGGGAGCGGCTGATCTGTTCGGCTATTTCTTTTTCCGAGAGGCCGGAAAGCAGCAGGTAGATCACGTCCCATTCGCGCGAGGTGAACAACTCCGAGGGGGGCGTGAAGGTGAAGGTACCGATGCCGTCGGTGGCGATGAAGCCGCGCGGGGCGACCGAGGTCAGGGTCTTGGCATGGGCGATCACCCCGGTGCGGTTGCCGCGCCGGTCATACAGCGGCATGCGCTCGAAGTACAGGCAGCAGGGCGCCGGATGGTCGTCCGGCCTGAGCAGCGCCAGGGCCTCGATGCGCTTGCCGGTCTGGATGACCAGCTTGTCGTGCTCTTCGATGCTGGCACTGAAGGGGGACAGCAGGGAGTTCTTCTGGCCGAACCGCGGGGTGATCAGTTCGGTATAGCGACGATTGACATAGACGAAGTTGAGACAGTTGTCTTTCACACTCCAGGCCTCTTCGCTCTGCTCCCAGGAAATGATCAGTTCGATGGGAATGTGCACCGACATGTGGTGAGTCATGTCCAGCAGCTTTTCGATATCCAATAGCGTCATTGGCTACTCCACTCATTTACATGTGGGCGGGTCTTTGAATGGAAGAAAGATGGCGAGGCGAGTGCGTGCCGGGATGTTCGTTGGGACCTGCGGAAGTTTCTCTGGCAAGTGCTATCTTCTTTTCGGTGGCGTTCGACTCCTGCGTCTGCGAAGTGTTACCGGAGCAACTACGCCGGGGCGCAATTCGATTTCAGGTTATATCCGCGACCTCATGCCCAGGCTGTACTTTTGATCGAGTTTTTTTGCGCTGTTCTAATAGGGGCGGGCGCGTTGTTCGAAAAGTCGATTGACAACTGACGGAGGTGGCCAGGGTCCTATCGAACAATTCCAGGAATTCCCTTTTTCCAATGCGCGATGCCACCGGTCCGTACTTCGCTCGCCGGGGCCGTTGCGCGGCTATGGTGGAAGTCCCGAGGCCTATCGAGGCTTTGTCATGTCGCGTGTGCTTTTCCTGCTCCTGGCCATGGTGCTCGCCGGCCTGGGCCAACCGACCCTCGCCGCGCCCCTGCCGGACGAGCTGCCGGCAGCGTTGCCCGCCGCGCCGCCGGTCGCGCCGTTGCCCATGGGCAGCGCGCCACAGCCGCAACCGGAGGCCGCCGAGCCGGACCTGCCGGGTAGCGACGCGGCCAGCGCCGACGGGGAGGCGACGACCAAGGACGGCTTGAAGATCGGCAACGGCAGTCTCCGCCTGCGCCAGGACGATCCCGGGCCGACCCGGGAAAGCCCGCTGCGCGATCCCCGCCTGAATCCCTACGCACCGCGTCAGCCCTGACCGACGGCCCGCGCCCGGTGGTCGGGCGGGTCTAGGCTTGTGCTGCGGTCGGCGGCGTTCCACGGCGAGCGCCGACCGTTCGTCCGCGCCGCGGGCTTTTTTCCCCGCCACTGTCGAAAGGCGCCCTCGCCGGGCGACTACCGAACGAACGGATCGTCGATCCGCACCAGGAGCCCACCGCCATGAAATACCTCTGCCTGATCTATTTCGACGAAGCGAAGCTGGCCGCCGTGCCGGCCGAGGAGCTTGCCGCCATCGTCGACGAGTGCATGACCTACTCCGACCAGTTGGGCAAGGCCGGCCACTACATCGCCTCGCACGCCCTGCAGTCGGTGCAGACCGCCACCACCCTGCGCCACCAGGGCGGGCGGCTGGCGATGACCGACGGGCCGTTCGCCGAGACCAAGGAGCAACTCGGCGGCTTCTACCTGATCGAGGCGCGTGACCTCAACCAGGCCCTGCAGATCGCCGCGAAGATTCCGCCGGGACGGCTCGGCTGCGTCGAGGTGCGACCGGTCAAGGAATGGGAGTGAGGGCGCCCGGCGCCGGAGGTGAAGCATGTGCCCCCTGTGCATCGCATCCCTGTCCCTGCTGTGCGCCGGCGGCGCTTCGCTGGCCGGCTTCGCCCTGGCGACCGGGCGCCGGCGCCGCTGGCGGAACGACCCCGGGCAGGCTGGAAAACCGAGAATTTCCGTGGAGAATCGGCAATGAATCCTTCTTTGCAGGACCACCCGGTGAGCAGCCGGGAACAATGGCTGGACGCCCGTCGCCGCCTGCTGGCGCGGGAAAAGCAACTCACCCGCCTGCGCGACCAGGTCGCCGCCGAACGACGCGAACTGCCCTGGGTCAGGGTGGACAAGGACTACCGCTTCCAGGGCGAGCGCGGTGAGCGTTCGCTGGCCGAGTTGTTCGGCGGCAATAGCCAGCTAATCGTCTACCACTTCATGTTCGCGCCGGGCTGGAGCGAAGGCTGCGTCGGCTGTTCGTTCCTCGCCGACCACATCGACGGCGCCAACCGGCACCTGGCGCACCACGACGTCAGCCTGGTGGCGGTATCGCGCGCGCCCCTGGAAGAGTTCCAGGCGTTCCGCCGGCGCATGGGCTGGCGTTTCGACTGGTACTCCTCGTACGGCAGCGATTTCAACCGTGACTTCGGGGTGTCCTTCGACAAGGCGCAACTGGCCGCCGGCAGCGTCGACTACAACTACCAGCCGACCCCCGACGCCGGCGAGGAAATGCCGGGTGCCAGCGTGTTCCTGCGCAATCCGGCGGGCGAGGTGTTCCACACCTATTCGGCCTATGCGCGCGGCCTCGACATCCTGCTCACCACCTACACCTTCCTCGACCTGACGCCCAAGGGGCGCAACGAGGACGCGATCATGGACTGGCTGCGTCACCACGACCGCTACGACGAGGCGCCGAAAAGCGCCTGCTGCCACGCGCAGGCCAGCCATTGAGGGAGCACGGCGAGCCGTTGCGCAGCCGCATCGAGGCGCTGTACCGCGAGGAGTCGCGGCGCGTGCTGGCGACCCTGATCCGCCTGCTCGGCGATTTCGAGCTGGCCGAGGAGGCCTTGCACGACGCCTTCATCGCCGCCGTCGAGCAGTGGCCGCGCGACGGTATCCCGCGCAACCCGCGCGCCTGGCTGGTTTCCGCTGGGCGCTTCAAGGCCATCGACAACCTGCGCCGGCGAGCGCGCTTCGACGCCTCGCAGCGACTGCTCGCCGAGCAACTGGAAGAGCAGGCCGAGGCGCCGGCGGAGGAGGGCGATGCGGTGGAAGACGACCGGCTACGCCTGATCTTCACCTGCTGCCACCCGGCGCTGACCCCCGAGGCACAGGTGGCGCTGACCCTGCGCGAGGTCTGCGACCTGCGCACCGAGGAGATCGCCCGCGCCTTCCTCGCCGCGCCCAGCGCCATCGCCCAACGCATCGTGCGGGCCAAGAACAAGATCCGCGAGGCCCGGATTCCCTACCAGGTACCGACCCTAGAGGAACTCCCCGAGCGGCTGGGCAACGTCCTGCAAGTGATCTACCTGGTGTTCAACGAGGGCTACTCGGCCTCCACCGGCGCCAGCCTGACCCGCGCCGATCTCAGCGGCGAGGCGATCCGCGTCGGCCGCCTGCTGGTCGAGCTGCTGCCCGACCCCGAGGCCCTCGGCCTGCTCGCCCTGATGTTGCTGCACGACTCGCGGCGCCAGGCGCGGATCTCGGCCAGCGGCGAACTGGTGCGGCTCGACGAGCAGGACCGCGCTCTGTGGGATCGTGGATTGATCGTCGAGGGGCTCGGCCTGGTCGAGCGGGCCCTGGCCAGCCGCCGCGTCGGGCCCTACACCCTGCAGGCGGCGATCGTTGCGGTGCATGCCCAGGCGCCGCGCGCCGAGGACACCGACTGGGCACGGATCGTCGCCCTCTACGACGCGCTGCTGTACCTGGCGCCGTCGCCGGTGGTCGAACTCAACCGCGCCGTGGCCTTGGCCATGCGCGATGGCGTCGAGGTCGGGCTGGCCGTGGTCGATGCGTTGCTGGCGCGAGGTGAACTGGCCGATTACCACCTGGCGCACTCGGCGCGTGCCGACTTCTGCCGCCGTCTCGGTCGCCGCCGCGAGGCCCGCGAGGCCTACCGCGCGGCGCTGGCCCTGGCGCGCCAGGAGCCGGAGCGGCGCTTCATCGAGCAGCGCCTGCGCGAACTCGATTGAAGCCGGCTCAGGCGCCGTTGGCGCAGGCCGTACGCGCTTCGCCGCCAACGCCACGGGTGAACCACCAGAACGCCAGGGCCGCCAGGCTGATCGCCGCGCCGAGCAGGCTCACCGCGTCCCAGCCGGCCCAGGCGTACATGGCGGTGCCGGCGCTGGCGCCGAGGCCGCTGCCGGCGGCGTAGAACAGCATGTAGCAACCCACCAGGCGGCTGTGGGCGCGCGGGTCGATGGCGAAGACCAGGCTCTGGTTGAGCACATGGATCGCCTGGCCGGCGAGATCGAGCAGCAGCACGCCGAGAATCAGCGCCGCCAGCGAATGCGCGCCGAGGGCGAGCGGCAGCCAGGACAGCAGCAACAGCAGCAGGGCGCCGCCGCTGAGCGCCTGGGCGTGGCCGCGATCGGCCAGGCTGCCGGCCCGCGCCGCGCCCAGCGCGCCGAGCGCGCCGACCAGGCCGAAGGCGCCGATGGCGCTGTGCGACAGCGAATGCGGCGGCGCGCCGAGCAGCAATACCAGGCTGCTCCAGAACACCCCGAAGGCGGCGAACATCAACAGCCCGAGCAGGCCGCGCACCTGCAGCACGCGCTGGCTCGCCAGCAGGTCGAACATCGAGCCGAGCAGTTGCCGGTAGGTCAGCCCCAGTTCGTTGCTCGGCGCCGCCGGCAGTACCCGCCAGAGCAGCAGGCCGAGCCCGCCCATGCTCGCTGCCGAGACCAGGTAGACGCTGCGCCAGCCGCCGAGGTCGGCGAGCAGCCCGGCCAGGCTGCGCGCCAGCAGCAGGCCGATCACCACGCCGCCCTGCGCCGCGCCGACCACCCGCCCGCGCTCGCCAGGCGCCGCCAGCGCCGCGGCGTAGGCCAGCAGTCCCTGGGTCATGGCGGTGCCGAGCAGGCCCAGTCCGAGCAGCCCCAGCGCCAGGCCGAGGGTATCGCCGGCGAAGCCCACCAGCAGCAGCGACAGCACCAGCAGCAGGAGCTGGACGAACATCAGCCGGCGCCGCTCCAGCAGGTCGCCCAGCGGCACCACCAGCAGCAGCGCCAGGGCGCAACCGGCCTGGGTCGCGCCGAACAGCAGGCCGACCCCGGCCTGGCCGATGGCGAACTCGGCACCGAGGACGTCCAGCAGCGGCTGGGCGTAATAGACGTTGGCCACGCTGAGACCGCAGGCGACGGCGAACAGCAGCACCAGCGCGGAGGGGAGGGAGGATGGCGAGGATGGCATGCGAAGCGCTCCGTAAGGTTTCAATATGAAACTAAAGCGGAGGCTAGGAATTTTGGTTTTAAAATGCAACCTAAATTATCGCAGCAGTGCGTCTATCGATCGCGACTCGCGCGCGGCGGGCCCGCGTAGCGGACGCTACCGGTCCTGCTCGCAGTTGACCATCCAGGCCACGCCGAAGCGGTCGGTGAACATGCCGAAGCTCGCCGCCCAGAAGGTCGGGCCCAGCGGCATCTGGACCGAGCCGCCCTCGGCGAGGGCGTTGAACAGGCGCTCGGCCTCGGCCTTGCTGTCGACGTTGAGGCTGATGGAACAGCCCTTGATGCCTTCGTAGGGATAGGCCGGGTGATTGTCCGAGGCCATCAGGGCGAAGCTGCCGACCACCAGCCGTGCGTGCATGATCTTGTCTTTCCAGTCGGCCGGGATGTCGCCGCACTCGGGGCTGTCGCCGAACGGCAGCATGGCCTCCAGGGTGCCGCCCAGGTGCTGGTGGTAGCAGCTGAAGGCCTCCCGGCAATTACCGTTGAAGATCAGGTAGGGGACGATTTGCATGGCGCTTTCCTCGTTCTTGGCGGAGTGCGGGGCGGTTCAGTTGCGTTTTTCCAGCTCGGCGCGCAGGCGCTCCTCGCGCTCGCGCAGTTCCGGGGTGAACTCCTCGCCGAAGTCCTCGGCCTCGAAGACCTGGCGGATCTCGATCTCGGATTCGCCGTCGAATGGGTTCGGGCATCGCTTGACCCACTCGATGGCCTCTTCCAGGGAGGCCACCTGGAACATCCAGAAACCGGCGATCAGCTCGCGGGTCTCGGCGAAGGGGCCGTCGATCACCGTCCGCGCGTTGCCGGAGAAACGCACCCGGGCGCCCTTGGCGCTGGGCTGTAGCCCTTCGCCGGCGAGCATCACCCCGGCCTTGACCAGTTCCTCGTTGTAGCGGCCCATCGCCGCGAGCAGTTCCTCGCTGGGCATCTCGCCGGCTTCGGAAGCCTGGGTGGCCTTGACGATCACCATGAATCTCATCTGCGTTCTCCTTGTTGTTCTGCGCAATGACGGCCCGTTCTGGCCCGCCTCCCGAACTGGTCGAACGGCAGGCCGGCGGATCGACAGGCGACGGCGGTTTTTTCGCTGGCCGGGGCAGTATAGGAGGCCCGCGCCGAGCGGCCGGGATGGCCGACGAGCGTCGCTGCGGAGTGTGCTGACCGCTGGGCGGGCCGCGCCAGCCGTGGCCTGCAGGGCTTCTACACTGTTCCGGCAGAGCCATTTCCGCGAGCCTCGGCATGCCCCGTATCGTCTTCGCCCCGGCCATCCAGCGGCACGTCGCCATGCCCGCGCTGGACGTCGGCGCCGCCACGGTCGCCGCCGCCTTGCAGGCGGCCTTCGCCCGCGAGCCGCGCTTGCGCGGCTACCTGCTCGACGACCAGGGCAGTCTGCGCCGGCATGTGGCGCTGTTCGTCGATGGCGTGCAGGTCCGCGATCGCCGGGGATTGGGCGATCCGCTCCAAGACGATAGCGAGATCTACGTGGTGCAGGCGCTGAGCGGCGGTTGACCAACAGAGGAGGACATCCGGTGAGCGAGCGACTCTATGTCGGCACCCGCAAGGGCCTGTTCGAGCTGCGGCGCAACGCGGCGGGCCAGTGGCTGCCGATGGCCAGCCACTTCCTCGGCGAGCCGCTGAGCATGCTCCTCGCCGACCCGCGCGATGGCGCGCTCTACGCGGCGCTGAACCTCGGCCATTTCGGCGTCAAGCTGTGGCGTCGCGACGCCGGCGCGACGGACTGGATGGAATGCGCGGTGCCGGTCTATCCGCCGCAGCCGCCAGCGGCCGAACCGCTGGAAGGCCAGGCGGCGGAGCCACCCTGGTCGCTACAGCAGTTGTGGATCCTCGAGCCAGGCGGCGCCGACCGGCCCGGCACGCTGTGGGCCGGGACCATCCCCGGCGGCCTGTTCCGCTCCGACGACCGTGGCGCCAGCTGGCGCCTCAACCGCGAACTCTGGGAACGACCCGAACGCGCCCAGTGGTTCGGCGGCGGCTACGACCATCCCGGCATCCATTCCATCTGCGTCGACCCACGCGACAGTCGCCACCTCACCGTCGCGGTGTCTTGCGGCGGCGTCTGGCAGAGCCACGACGACGGCCGCAGCTGGACCTGCACCACCAGAGGCATGCGCGCCGACTACATGCCGCCGGAGCAGAGCGAGGAAGCGGCGATCCAGGACCCGCACCGCCTGGTGCAGTGCCAGGCGCGCCCGGAGTTCCTCTGGGTGCAGCACCACAACGGCATCTTCCGTTCCCGCGACGGCGGCCTGCATTGGCAGGGCGTGGTCGCCGAGCCGTCCAGCTTCGGCTTCGCCGTCGCCGTGCATCCGCGGCAGCCGGACACGGCCTGGTTCGTCCCGGCGACCAAGGACGAATGCCGCATTCCCAGGGACGCCCGTTTCGTGGTCACCCGCACCCGCGACGGTGGCCACAGCTTCGAGACCCTCGAGCGCGGCCTGCCCGATGGCCCGGCCTACGACCTGGTCTACCGCCACGGCCTGGACATCGCCCCCAGCGGCGAGCGCCTGGCCATGGGCTCGACCACCGGCGGCCTGTGGCTCAGCGAGAACGGCGGGGAGGACTGGCAGCAGCTCTCCGCCAACCTGCCGCCTATCTACTGCGTGCGCTTCGCCTGAGCGCGCGGTGCTGGACAGCCTCGGCGCGCTTGCATAAGTTCGTGGGTTTTCGCCAAGGAGCCCACCCCATGAGCCTCGAATCCGTCCGGCGGTTCTTCGCCGAGAAAGCCCCGGACCTGCGCATCATCGAGCTGGAAACCAGCACCGCCACCGTCGCCCTGGCCGCCGAGGCCCATGGCGTGGAGCCGGGGCGCATCGCCAAGACCCTGTCGCTGCGGGTCGGCGAGCGCACCGTACTGGTAGTGGCGCGCGGCGACGCGCGGCTGGACAACCGCAAGATCAAGGCCGCCTTCGGCGGCAAGGCGAAGATGCTCGGCGCCGAGGACGTGGTCGAGCTGACCGGGCACCCGGTCGGCGGAGTCTGCCCGTTCGGCCTGGCGACGCCGCTGGCGGTGTACTGCGATGTCTCGCTGCAAGCCTTCGACGAAGTGCTTCCGGCCGCCGGGGCGGTGCACAGCGCGGTCCGCATCGCCCCGCAACGGATGGCCGAGCTGGTGGATGCGCAGTGGGTCGATGTGTGCCAGGAAGTCCTCCAGGAAGCCTGACGGCAACTGCCGGGCTCAGGCCAGATTGAGCTGCCAGGACACCCCGAAGCGGTCGGCCAGCCAGGCGAAACGCTGGCTGAAGCCGTAGTCGCCGAGCGGCATCAGGGCCTTGCCGCCGTCGCTCAGGGCCTCGGCCAGGCGCTCGATCTGCGCGTTGCTCTCGCAGTCGACGAAGAAGGAGAACGCCGGGGTGAAATCGAAGGCGTGCCGCACATGGCTGTCGATGCAATGCACGCTCTGGTCGCCGAGGCGGAACAGCGCCTTCAGCACCGAGCCCTCCGGGCCCGGCCCCTCGGCGCCGTAGCGCTGGATCTGGAGGATCTCGGCGTCGTCGAACAGCGACAGGTAGAAGTTCATGGCCGCCTCGGCCTGGACCCCCTGGAACATCAGGAAGGGTCGTACGCGTGCGCTCATCGCGGTCTCCTCTGGAAGGCTGGCTCGAGGCTAGAGCCTAGCTCACCACGTTGCGGGTGAAACGCACCACCTCGTCGCCGTCGTTGACGTAGGCGTACGGCTGGTCGCTGGCGAAGGCATGGAAGTCGCCGGCCTCGATGCGCCGTTCGCCGTCGGCCAGTTCCAGGCGCAGGCGACCTTCGATGACCAGAACCATCTCCCGCCAGCCGGCGGCGTCGGGTTCCGATACGTAGCGCTCGCCCGGTCCCAGCGACCAGGCCCAGAGTTCCACCTCGCGCCGCGCCGGTGCGCTGGCGAGGAGGGTGGCGCGGCTCTCGGGGTGGTGGCCGACCCAGGCCACCGCATTGATCCGCGAGCGGTCGGTGGCCGGTGCCTGGACCAGGTCGGGGAACAGCACGCCGAGGGCGGCGGCGATACGGTCGAGGGTCGACAGGCTGACATTGACGTCGCCGCTCTCGATGCCCACCAGCATCCGCCGGCTGACACTGGCCGCGCGGGCCAGCGCTTCCTGGCTGAGGCCGGCTTGCAGGCGCAGGCGGCGGACGTTGCCGGAGACATGTTCGAGGACGCTGGGGCGTTCGGTAGGGTTGGGCAATATATTGCTCACTGTCGCGGTTTTGCGCATTATAGTGCACATCCCGTTTCCCGCAGTCCATCGGGCTGCTTCCCACTGCCGGACCTCTTCCATGACCTCCACCTCCCGCGGCCTCGCCGGAACGCTGTTGCCGGTCGGCCTGCTATTGATCGCCATGGCCTCGATCCAGAGCGGCGCCTCCCTGGCGAAAAGCATGTTCCCCCTGGTCGGCGCCCAGGGCACCACGGCCCTGCGGCTGTTCTTCGCCGCGCTGATCCTGCTGTTGCTCCTGCGTCCCTGGCGCAAGCGCCTGAGCCTGCAATCGCTGCGCTCGGTGGTGATCTACGGCATCGCCCTGGGCGGCATGAACCTGCTGTTCTATCTCTCGGTGCGCACCGTGCCGCTGGGCATCGCGGTGGCCCTGGAGTTCACCGGGCCGCTGCTGGTGGCGATCCTCTCCTCGCGGCGCCTGCTGGACTTCCTCTGGATCGGCCTGGCGGTGTTCGGCATCTGGCTGTTGCTGCCGCTGGGCAACAGCGCCGAGCCGCTCGACCTGGTCGGCGCCGCCTATGCCCTCGGTGCCGGCGTGTGCTGGGCGCTGTACATCCTCTTCGGCCAGCGCGCCGGCGCCGACCATGGCGCCCAGGGCGCCGCGCTGGGGGTGCTGGTGGCGGCGATCCTGGTTGTGCCGATCGGCGTCGCCCACGCCGGCGCCGACCTCCTCGACCCGGCGCTGATCCCGTTGGCGCTGGGCGTCGCGGTGCTCTCCACGGCCTTGCCCTACACCCTGGAAATGGTCGCGCTGACCCGCCTGCCGGCGCGCACCTTCGGCACCCTGATGAGCATCGAGCCGGCCTTCGGCGCGCTCTCCGGGCTGCTGTTCCTCGGCGAGCGGCTGAGCCCGACCCAATGGCTGGCCATCGGCGCGATCATCCTCGCCTCGGTCGGCACTACCCTCAGCGTCAAGTCGCGTGGCGCCGCCCCGGCGCTACCGGCCAAGGACTGAGGCGGCCTCCGCGTCCTCCCGCTGCAGGCGCTCGTGCTGGCGGATGAAGCGCCGCGCGCTGCGCGCCAGGCGGATGCAGAGCATGATCGCCGCGCCGGTCAGGCCCACCACCAGGCCTTGCCACAGACCGCGCGGTCCGGTGGGTTCCTGGAACCAGTCGGTGAGGCCGAGGCTGTAGCCCACCGGCAGGCCGATGCCCCAGTAGGCGAACAGGGTCATGATCATCGTCACCCGGGTGTCCTGGTAGCCGCGCAGGGCCCCGGCGGCGGTGACCTGCAGGGCGTCGGAGAACTGGAACAGCGCGGAGAACACGATCAGCGAGGCGGCGATGGCGATCACCGCCGGGTCCGGCGAATACATCGCGGCGATCTGCTCGCGCAGCAACAACATCAGGCTCGCCGAGACGCAGGCGTAGCCCAGCGCCGCGGCCATCCCCACGCCGGCGGCGAAGCGCGCGTCGCGCGGCAGGCCGGCGCCGAGGTTGTGGCCGACCCGCACGGTCACCGCCATCCCCAGCGAATAGGGAATCATGAACACCAGCGCGCTGAAGTTCAGGGCGATCTGGTGGCCGGCCACCACGTTCTCGTCGAGCCCGCCGATCAGCAGGGCGATCACCGAGAAGATGCTCGACTCGGCGAACACCGCGATGCCGATCGGCAGGCCGACCGCCACCAGCGGGCCGATGGTCGCGCGATCCGGCCACTCCCAGCGCGAGAACAACTGGCTGGCGCGGTAGATCGAGGCCTTGTTCACCCAGAACAGCATGCCGAGGAACATGAACCACATCACCGAGCCGGTGGCCCAGCCGCAGCCGGGGCCACCCATCTTCGGCATGCCGAAGTGGCCGTAGATCAGCGCGTAGTTGATCGGGATGTTCAGCAGCAGCCCGCCGATCCCCAGCACCATGCTCGGCCGGGTCCGTCCCAGGCCGTTGGTGTAGCAGCGCAGTACGTGGTACAGCGCCGCCGCCGGGAAGCCCAGGGCGATGCCCTTGAGGTACAGCAGGCTCGGCCCGATCAGTTCCGGGCGCACTTTCATCAAGCCGAGGATCGGCTCCGACAACCACCACAGCACCGCCCCCGACAGCGGTCCGATCAGCAGCGCCAGCCACAGCGCCTGGCGCACCAGCGGCCCGGTGCCGGGCTGGTCGCCGGCGCCATGGCGCTGGGCGACCTTGGCCGTGGTGGCGAGCAGGGTGCCGGTCATCAGCAGGAACATCGGGATCCAGATCGAGTTGCCCAGCGCCACCGCTGCCAGGTCGTGCGGACTGGCGCGCCCGGCCATCACCGCATCGACGAAGCCCATGGCGGTGGTCGCCAGTTGCGCGATCATGATCGGCGCGGCGAGGGTCAGCAGTTCCTTGAGTTCGGCGCGGATGCGCAAGCCACGGGAAAGGGGCAGGGCGGGGCTGTTCACGGCAGTCCTTGTCTGGGCAGGGGAACCGCGTAGTTTACGGGTTGACGGGGTGGTCAGGAAGGGTCAGCAGGGTCGTGCCGGTTACCCAGCCCCGTAGGGCGAATAACCGCCTAGCGGTTATCCGCCGGATACCCGTGACAGCGGCAGATGACATGCCCTGGAAACGCCGGACATCTCCCCCAGACTTTTCCGCAGCCTCTCTCAGACGCCCAGGAATTGGATAAAAAACCAGTAGGAGGAAGATGGAGGGGGTCGCCAAGTCCATCTGTTTTCTTGGGGACAGAAAAGACGCGGGCCGCAGGTGCAGGAACACCTACGACCCGCTAACCAGAGACCAGCTTAAAAGGAGCTGACCCATGGCTAAGGCCGATGATACGTCGAATCCCGCAATAACCGCACAGTCCCCTTCCACCTTCATCCCCCTGCGACGCATCTCGCAATGCAACCAGCACCCCGGCTGCGCCACCCTCTACCTGGACAGCAGCGCAGCCAGCGAAGACCTGTTCGACACCGCCCGCCGCCGGCTGGAGTCGGCGATCGGAACGCTGAGCGTCCTCGACCTGCTCGACGAAACCGAAGAGCCCGGCGAAAGCATCTGCCGCATCACCGGCTCCCTGCTGTCGTTGCTCAGCGACGCCCTGTCGCTGTTCGAGGCGGAATACGCACGCAGACACCGATAACCGACGGAGGCGGTGCCCCCCGGCAAGGCCGGGGGGTTGAGTAGCGGGGCGAAAAGGGGATCCCTCTCCGCCCTGGCTCGGCAGTTGCGCGGGCGGGCGAAAGCCACCTGCCCGCTACGCACGCCAACCCAGGCAATCCCTGACGATGACCGGTCTTTCATCTGCGACTGTTTCTCATTTACACTCGACCCCCATTCTTCGGAGCCAGGCTCCTTTCCTGGGTGCATCGTGCCGTTCGATCCCGCCAAGCCGACGCTGTTGTCCACACTGGTTCGTCACTACGAGGAACTGGTCGACCATGTTCGCCGGCGCTTCGGCGACCGGGGCATGGCGCGCGAAGTGGTGCACGACGTGTGCGTGCAGTTGCTCGAACGCGACGAGAAGGAGGACGTGCACACGCCCCTGGCCCTGCTGCGGAAAATCTCCCACGACGCCGCCGTGAGCCGCTATCGTAGCGACCGTCGTCGAACCGCCTGGGTGGAAGCCGTCGCCGAGCTTCCGGAAGTCGCCTGCATGGCGGCGACGCCCATGGGTCGCCATGAGGCCGAGCGCGAGTTCCAGGCACTGGTCGACGCCATCGCCACGCTTCCTCCTCGCTGCCAGGCCGTTTTCGTCATGCACAAGATCCACGAAGTTCCCCAGGCGCAAGTCGCCGACCGCCTCGGCATCTCCGTCAAGACCGTGGAAAAGCACCTGCGCCTCGGACTGGCGGCCTGCCGGGAACGGCTCGGCCGCGGCGAGGCACGGCCATGACCCAGCCCTCGAAACGGAATGGGCAGGTTCCGCTGGACGACGCCCTGGAGCGCCATCGCGACGCGCTGAAGGACCTGTTCCCGCTGCCGCCCTCCCGGCCGAAATCGCGCAAGGCAAGCAAGGCGGCCGGCGTCGCGCTATTGCTGGCGCTGGCCATCGGCGCCCTGGCCTGGCTGGACCCGGCCTACAAGCGCGAGCGCTTCGCCACCGCCATCGGTGAGCGGCGCGACGTGACCCTGGCCGACGGCAGCCAGCTCCTGCTCGACAGCGGCAGCCAGATCGAGGTCAGTTGGCACCCGCTCAGCCGTCGGGTCGCGTTGCGCGCGGGGCAGGTGCTTTTCGAGGTATCCCCGGCGCGCTATCGGCCCTTCGTGGTGTCCGCGGGTTCGACCGACATCCGCGTGCTCGGCACCCGGTTCAATGTGCGCCGCCTGGACGACGACGTCCGCGTGACCCTGGAGCGTGGCCGGGTGGAGGTTGGCACCTCGGCTACGGCGCAAGCGCCAGTCGTGCTCCTGCCGGGCCAGCAGGTCGATGCCATTGGCGGGCAACTGATGCCGCTGGCCAAGGTCGATGCCGCCACGGCGATGGCCTGGAAAGACGACCGCCTGGTCTTCGAGCGCACGCCCCTGGGCGAAGCCGTTGCGCTGCTGCGCCATTACCGCAAGGCGCCCATTCTCCTGGACGACCCCAGCCTGGCCTCCCTCCGGCTGACCGGCGTCTTCGCCGCGCACAACGTCGACCGGCTGCTCGACCTGCTGCCGAGCATCCTTCCCGTGGCCGTGTCGCGGCAGGAGGACGGCAGCGTCGAGATCCAACGCAAATCGACGCGAAAATAATTCTCGGACGCAGGTAGGGTTTCCCGCGCGCCGTGGCGGCTATCCAGGAAAAGCCAACCTGCATAGGAAATCGAGACGTGCATTTTTCCCTCCGCAGTCGCCACCTGCGTCCTTCATTGCTCGCCAGCAGCCTGCTCCTGGCGGTGTCGGCCCAGGGCCAGGAAAAGCTCGACGTGGATCTGCCCGCCGCGCCGCTCGGCCAGGCGATCAACGCCCTCGCGCAACAATCCTCGGTACAGATCCTTTTCGCTGGCGATCTCGGCGCCGGCCGCCAGGCGCCCGCGCTGAAGGGGAGTTTCACTCCCGAAGAGGCATTGCGCCAGTTGCTCAGGGATAGCGGCCTGAAGGCGCAGGCCAGGGACGAACATACCTTCATCGTCGTTCCGGCCAGCGAAGCCGCCGTGCCCGCTACGCAAGCCCGCAGCGAACCGCTGGACATGGAGCAGATGGAAATCACCGCCTCGCGCACCAGCAGCGACCTGGTCTCCGCCACGCGCCAGTCCACCGTCATCGAGCATGCCCAACTGGAGGAGCTGCGCCAGGGCTCCGACAGCCTGGCCACGGTGCTGGCCAAGGCGGTGCCGGGGATGTCCGATTCCAGCCGCACCATCACCGAATACGGCCAGACCCTGCGCGGGCGCAGCATGCTGGTGATGGTCGACGGCGTGCCGCTGAACACCAACCGCGACTCCTCGCGCAACCTGGCCAACATCGACCCGGCGCTGATCGAGCGGATCGAGGTCATCCGTGGCAGCAGCGCCATCTACGGCAGCGGCGCCACCGGCGGGATCATCTCCATCACCACCCGTCCGGCCGGCGGCGAGAACCGCGCGGAAACCCGCCTCAGCGCCACCTCGCCGCTGACCCGGCTGGGCAGCGATGGCCTCGGCGGCCAGTTCCAGCAATACTTCGCCGGCTCCCTGGGGGCGCTCGACTATTCGTTCGACTTCGGCACCCGTCACGTCGGCGCTTCCTACGACGCCCATGGCGACCGCATCGCCCCGGAACCCAGCCAGGGCGACCTGTTCGACTCGAACGTCTACAACATCGGCGGCAAGCTCGGCCTGCGCATCGACGAGAACCAGCGCGTGCAGCTCGCCCTCAGCCACTACGACGCCCGCCAGGACACCGACTACGCCACCGACCCGAGGGTCGCCAGGCTGCCGCCGGGCTCGGTCCCGGCCAACGCGATCAAAGGCCTGGAGCTGGACGAGCAGAACCGAATCCGCAACACCCTGGCGAACCTCGAGTACGAGAACCTCGACATCCTCGGCAGCCGGCTCTCCGCGCAGCTCTACTACCGCGACTATTTCACCCGCTTCACTCCGTTCGACGCCCGCGCCGTCTCCACCCGCGGCGGCAATGTCGACCAGATCATGCAGAACAGCGAAGTGTTCGGCAGCCGCCTGACCCTGCGCACGCCGCTGGGCGAAAGCGGCAATACCGAACTGGTCTGGGGCGGCGACTACAACCAGGAACGCAGCGACATGCCGCTCGACGTGTTCGACCCGGCGGCCTACGACGCCAGCGGCGGGCTGGTCTTCGACAAGATCGGCAAGCTCACCTACATGCCGCCGCTACGCACCCGCAGCGCCGGCGCGTTCGCCCAGTTGCAGCATCGCTTCGACGAACACTGGTCGATCGACGGCGGCCTGCGCTACGAATACTCCACCGCCGAATTCGACGACTTCGTCCCGCTCTCCGAGTCCAAGGCCGCCTCGCCGGTGACCGTCAAGGGCGGCGACCTCGACTACGACGCGGTGCTGTCGAACCTCGGCATCGTCTATTCGCCGGTGGCTGGCCAGGAAATCTATGCCTCCTTCAGCCAGGGCTTCCAGCTGCCCGATGTCGGCATCCAGCTGCGCAACGCCCGCCGTGGCTTCGATATCGGCTCCTCGAACCTCGAACCGGTGAAGACCAACAACTACGAACTCGGCTGGCGTGGCGCCATCGGCGGCAACACCCTGGGCAGCCTGGCGCTGTTCTACACCACCTCCAAGCTGGGCGACGTGCAGAGCTTCAACAACGGCCTGATCCTCACCCGCACCAAGGAGCGCATCTACGGCGTCGAGGCCAGCGCCGACTGGCTCAGCGACGACGAAGTCTGGGGCGCGGGCGGCAGCGCCACCTGGATGCGCGGACGCGAGAAGCCGGACGGCAAGGACTGGCAGGACATGACCGGCTACCGCGTGCCGCCGCTGAAGCTGACCGCCTACCTGCAATACAAGCCGGATGCCGACTGGAACAACCGCCTGCAGGCCACCTTCTTCGACTCCAAGGACTACCGTCTCGACGGCGTGGAAAGCTTCGGCCGGCGCCAGGTCAGCACCTACACCACGGTCGACCTGGTCAGCCAGTACCGCATCACCCCCGACGACCAGTTGAGCCTGGGCATCCAGAACCTGTTCAACCGCGACTACTACCCGCTCTACAGCCAGTTGCTGCGCAACAACAACAACACCAGCCACCTGCCGGCGCCGGGCACGGTGCTGACGGCGAGCTATACGCACAACTGGTGAGGGGAGGGCGGAGCCACCGGGCCTGGGCGGGCCCGGTGGGCAGGGAGGGTGCTTCCAGAGGGAAGGCGGCCCCGTTGTCATGGGCGGGCATTTCCGTCCAATGCCGGACGCCGATCCAGGTCGGCCAGGTAATGGGGAAGGACAGGGTACGCCGTCCCGCTCAGAACACGACCTGCCCCGACATGCCCGGCTGCACCTCACCGCCGATCCAGATATCGCCGCCGATCTGCTCGACGCTTATCCGCCCCCGGCGACCCAAGGCCGTGCCCTGGCTCGCCGTGTAGCGCCCGGGCATGACTCCCGTGCCGATCAGCCATTGCGCCAGGCTCGCGTTGAGGCTACCGGTAACGGGGTCTTCATTGAGTTCCTCGCCCATGAAGGCGCGCACTTCCACATCCGCCTCCGCCTGGGGACCTTGCCAGGGCGCGACCACGCCCACGTTGAGCCCGTCGAGCTTCGCGTAGTCCGGGCGAATGGCCAGGACCTCGTCACGCGTGGCCAGCCGAACGGCGACCCAGCCGGGTCCGTTGTCCACCCATTGGCTGCCGAGTACCTGCCCCGGGGACAGGCCAAGCCCGCTCTCGATCCGTCGCAACACCTCGTCTTCGACCGCTCCGCCACGAAGCAGGGGAGGCGCCGCGAACGACAGCAAGGCGCCCTTGCGGCGGATGCGGATCAGGCCCGCCAGACACTCCTGGACGATCTCGTCAGCAGCATTGCCGCCCCCCTGGTTCAGCCAGACCTGGCAGCTCCCCAGCGTCGGATGCCCGGCAAAGGGCAACTCCCGCAACGGGGTGAAGATCCTCACGCGATAGTCGGCTTCGGCAACGGTCGGCCGCAGCAGGAAGGTCGTCTCGCTCAACTGGGTCCAGGCGGCGAACTCGAGCATCTGCTGGCTGCTCAGGCGGTCGGCGCCAATCACCACGGCAACGGCGTTGCCTTTGAAGGGCTGTTCGGAGAAGACATCGACTTGCTCGAAGGGTAACGAAACCGGCATGGAACCTCCTGTTGTTGTGGCGGGGGAGGATAGGCTAGAGAGCTGCCGTCCGAAACCGGAGGGGGAACTTTCGAGGGGCTGCCGCGGGACGGTAGTTGTTTTCGTTAGGGACAGCGTGCGGTAAAAAGGGGCCAGTGTGCTCTCTTCTTATTCGAAATATCTTCGGATTTGAGCGTTAGTTGGCCGGCTTGCGGGGAGCGGCATGATGGTGGCGTGGGGGCTGGAAAATCATAAGAGCTGGTTGGTTAGAGTAGATAATGATTAGGCTCGTTTCTCTACAGTTCTTTGTCCGACCAGCCTTCCAGTTTTGTCTGGATTACTTTGCCCTTTTCGCCTTCATTCTGAACTGATACATACTGATAGGTTTTTTTAAGCGAGGCCCTGACGCCATTGTCAATCAATTTGAGCGTGTAGGTGGTTTTTGAATTCTCCTCGTCACTGATTCTATTGCTGAGGAATTTCTGCCCATGCTTGAGTGTCGCGACGAGCTCGCGATTGCTGACGGTTGCAGTCCAGCCATTAGCTGGCGCAGGTGTGCCCATGACATATTCGTTGGCTGGATGAAAGACCGAAATTCCAGAGTCCCATCCCGCAACTTTTACTGATCCGGCATCGTGTGTCAGTGCTCCATAGATGGCGGTGAATGCCTGTAGGAAGTTTAACTGAAATTCTTTTGACTTGGCGATTGCATTTTCTTCGCTGTCGTAAAAACCTATTCCGGAGAACTTGCCCTGGTCGGCAGTGACCGTCTTGATGGGGGAGGCCATGTTGCATACGTCAAATACTATTTTTCTAAATTGCATAGGCAGTTTTGTTTTCTTTCTGAAGTCAGCGACCGCTTTCGCCACGGCCTCGGCACTGCTGCTTCCCGCCTGAGCCCCTCCACCGTGAGCAAGAATTATTGCGCCCGCATCTCCTTGAAGTGTTGACAAGTCTGGAGTGTGAATGTCTTCAGTGGCATGCCTTGTAACGGCTTCGGCCTCCAACACTTCGAAACCTTTCAAAGGCTCATCGCTATTATTCGAGAAGACTTCCTGGATATCGCTCTGCGAGCGCTTCGCAGAAAGGTGGTACCAACCAATGAATTTGACTTCGCTTCTTGATGCATATTTGTGGTAAATGCCAAGTACGCTAGGTATTGGGCTGCAGCCCTTGAGTCCAACCGTGAATATAAATACATTTTTAACTCTCATGCAAGTCTCCCTGTTTTCTGGTTGTAGTAAATGAGCCAAGAGTTTAATAGGCATACTAGTTCAGGTCGGCGAAATTTCAAGTCGATAAGCATGGCGTTGGTCTGGTTGGGTTGGAAGGCTGGTTTTTTCTGCGAGTCCTCCCTGTGGTGGAGATTTCTTGAATCTGAAAGCCTGCGAGTTAAACCTGAAACTTTTTTCCCATGAAGAATACCAGAGCCCCTGATATTTGAGATTGTAAATAACCTTGGTAGATATTCATGGCTAGCTTGGAGCGAAAACGCTAATTGGGTGCGTTACCTAAACATTACCCTCCTGATACTTGCTCCAGATCGCTCGTAAAAGCCGTCATGATGTAACTGCCGCATCGGAAAAGACCTCATGTGTCTGAGCTCATGCTCGACATGGCCTGGCGGCGAACTGATGTCCCTCCACCAGCGGGAGCTTGGGCTGCTGGCAGAGGGCAGGCATCTGGCACGATCGCTTCCAGAGTAGGACGCGCTACACCCAGCGCCGGAACAACAGGCTGGCATTCACCCCGCCGAAGCCGAAGCCATTGGACAGCGCGTGTTCCATCGGCCAGCGCCGGGCTTCGCCGCGAACCAGGTCGAGGCCCTCGGCGTCGGTGTCGGGCGTTTCCAGGTTGAGTGTGGCGGGGGCGAGCTGGTCGCGCAGTGCCAGGACCGTGAAGATAGCCTCGATGCCGCCGGCGGCGCCCAGGAGGTGGCCGGTGGCGGATTTGGTCGCGCTGATGGCGAGCCCGCTGCCAGCGCCGAACACGGCCTTGATGGCGGCCAGTTCGCCCTTGTCGCCTACCTGGGTGGAGGTGGCGTGGGCATTCAGGTGTTGCACCGCGGCCGCTTCCACGCCGGCCTGGCGCAGCGCCTGCTGCATGGCCCGGCGGGCACCGCTGCCATCTTCCGGCCCGGCGGTCATGTGGTAGGCGTCGGAGCTGGTGCCGTAGCCCACCAGCTCGGCGATGGGCCTGGCGCCGCGCGCCAGGGCGTGCTCCAGTTCCTCGATGACCAGTAGGCCGGCGCCTTCGCCCATGACGAAGCCGTCGCGGGCCTGGTCGAAGGGGCGCGAGGCGCGTTCGGGGCTGTCGTTGAAATCGCTGGACAGGGCGCGCGCGGCGGCGAAGCCGGCCAGGCTGACCCGGTGGATGGTCGCTTCCGCGCCGCCGCAGAGCGCCACGTCGACCTCTCCCGCGCGGATCATCCGCGCCGCGTCGCCGATGGCTTGCACGCCCGCCGCGCAGGCGGTCACCGGGGCGCCCAGCGGTCCCTTGAAGCCATGGCGGATCGACACATGGGCGGCCGCCATGTTGCAGAGAAAGGACGGGATGGTGAAGGGCGACAGGCGTCGCGGTCCCTTGCCGTCTGTGGTCCGCACCGCTTCGGCGATGGCATGGAAGCCGCCCACCCCGGAGGCGATGACGGTCGCCGTGCGCTCCTGCGCCTCGGCGCTCTGCGGCGCCCAGCCGGCCTGGGCCAGGGCCTCTTGCGCGGCGGCCAGGGCGAAGAGGATGAAGCGGTCCATCTTGCGTTGTTCCTTGGCGGCCAGCAGCAGGTCGGGATCGAAGCCGGCCTGCGGGTCCTGGACACGGTCGGGGACCTGGCCGCCGATGCTGATGGGCAGGTCGCCGATCAGCTCCGCCGGGAGCGTGGCGATGCCCGATTGCCCGGCCAGCAGGCGTTGCCATATGGGTTCGACTCCGCAGCCCAGCGGGCTGACCGCGCCCATGCCGGTGACGACGATACGTTTGCTCATGAGGGTCCGAGTCCTTCTGTTCCGTTGGAATAGCAGTCAGTGGACGTAACTATCATCATGAAAGTAACATGCGGACCAGCACTTTGTGAGCCTCGCCAAGGAAGAACCATGCAACGCAAGACCTTCGCCGATGCCGAATGCCCCATCGCCCGCAGCCTGGAACGGGTCGGCGAATGGTGGAGCATCCTGATCATGCGCGATGCGCTACAGGGCCTGCGCCGCTTCGACGAATTTTCCCGCAGCCTGGATATCGCGCCGAACATGCTCACCCGGCGCCTGAACGCGCTGGTGGAGGCGGGCCTGCTCGAACGCCAGCCCTACAGCCAGCGCCCGCTGCGCTATCAGTACGTGCCCACGGCCAAGGGCGAGGATTTTCGCGTCGTGCTCATGGCTTTCGTCGCCTGGGGCAATCGCCACTACGCAGAGGAAGGGCAGAGCGTGCAGCTCGTCGAGCGAACAAGCGGGCGGCCGGTGCGCTCGTTCATGGCGGCTCTCGCCGATGGCCGAACGGTACCGCTGGAGCAATGCACCGTGCAGGCCGGGCCTGCCGCCAGCGAGGAAATGCGCCAGCGCCTGGCGGCCATGCCGGAGCGGAGCGAGCTACCGGCTCGATGAACGGGCTCCCTGGCGTCCGCCGCCTGGTCGAGGAGACGGACGAGGCGTTCGCGGTTCTGTTCCTTGTAGCTGGCCATCGTTCGCGGTCGTGGTTGGGAAAAACGCGATCGTCGAGGCTTGCGCATGGCGCTGGCAGGTCCGCCTCGCGAGCCGTTCGGCAACACCGCGAGCCCTCGGCCTGCTAGAGTGTGCAGCCTCGTTCGCGGAGGTCTGCATGCGTATTCTCGCCGATGAAAACATTCCCGTGGTCGACGCCTTCTTCGCCGACCAGGGCTCCATTCGCCGCTTGCCCGGGCGCGCCATCGACCGCGCGGCGCTGGCCGAGGTCGACGTGCTGCTGGTGCGCTCGGTCACCGAGGTCAGCCGCGCCGCGCTGGCCGGCTCGCCGGTGCGCTTCGTCGGCACCTGCACCATCGGCACCGACCACCTCGACCTCGACTACTTCGCCGAGGCCGGCATCGCCTGGTCCAGCGCGCCCGGCTGCAACGCCCGCGGGGTGGTGGACTACGTGCTCGGCTGCCTGCTGGCGATGGCCGAGGTGCGCGGCGCCGACCTGGCCGAACGCACCTATGGGGTGGTCGGCGCTGGGCAGGTCGGTGGGCGGCTGGTGGAGGTGCTGCGCGGGCTGGGCTGGAAAGTGCTGGTCTGCGATCCGCCGCGCCAGGCGCGCGAGCCGGACGGCGAATTCGTCTCGCTGGAACGGCTGCTGGCCGAGGCCGACGTGATCAGCCTGCACACTCCGCTGAACCGCGACGGTGAACACCCGACCCGCCACCTGCTGGATGAACCCCGCCTGGCCGCCCTGCGTCCCGGCACCTGGCTGGTCAACGCCAGCCGTGGCGCGGTGGTCGACAATCAGGCCCTGCGCCGCCTGCTCGAAGGCGGCGCCGACCTGGAAGTGGCGCTGGACGTCTGGGAAGGCGAACCGCAGGCCGACCCCGAACTGGCCGCGCGCTGCCTGATCGCCACGCCGCACATCGCCGGCTACAGCCTGGAAGGCAAGCTGCGCGGCACCGCACAGATCTACCAGGCCTACTGCGCCTGGCGCGGCATCGCCGAACGCGTGAGCCTGCAAGACGTGCTGCCGGAAACCTGGCTCGCCGGCCTGCAACTCAACCCCGGCTGCGACCCGGCCTGGGCGCTGGCCACGCTGTGCCGCGCGGTATACGACCCGCGCAGCGACGACGCCGCCTTCCGTCGCAGCCTGACCGGCGACAGCGCCACCCGCCGCGCCGCCTTCGACGCCCTGCGCAAACACTACCCGCCGCGCCGCGAGATCACCGGCCTGCGCGTCGCCACCGGTGGACGGGCGGAGTTGCAGCGGGTGGTGCGGGCGCTGGGGGCGCAGTTGGTGTAGGAACGTGCGACTGGTTCGATTCCTGTCTCCGGCACCAGTTCAGGTTCCAGCGAAAGCTACCAAAATCTCTGGAACCCCCGTAAAACCCGCCTTCTGGCGGGTTTTTTCATTATGGCGTTCCGTCGGAATCCGGCAGCTGCCAGCCGATTTAGGGGTAACGTTTGGGATAAAGTCGATTCGATAAAGGGGTTTACCCTTATGGCTCGTACTACTGCTCCCTTGACTGACACCGCCTGCCGTTCGGCCAAGCCTACTGACCGCCCCTACAAGCTTTTCGATGGCGACGGTCTTTACCTCCTCGTTTACCCAATGGCCGCAAAGGCTGGCGCTTCCGGTATGTGAAACCGGATGGACGAGAGGGGCTGACCTCGTTTGGCAATTATCCCGTCATTGGTCTCGCAGATGCTCGGCAGAAGCGCCTGGAGACTAAGCGGATGCTGGCTGAGGGCATCGATCCGATTGCGTCCAAGCAGCAGGCCAAGGCCGAGGCGGTTGTCAGAGGGCACACCTTTGAGCGCGTTGCCTTGGACTGGCATAAGGAAATGTCCGTGAAGTGGGCGCCTGGCCATTCGAGGACGGTGCTGAGTCGCTTGAAGACGCACGTATTCCCGCTGCTAGGCGCACGCGCCATCGTTGATCTGGATACCTTCGACCTCATGCAGCCGCTTGAGGCGATTAAGAAGCGCGGCACGATTGATGTGGCGTTGAGGGTGCAAAACTACCTACAAAGCATCATGCGTGAGGCGAAGCGGCTGCGACTGATCACGGTGAACCCGGCATATGACCTTGAGGGCTTCATCAGCGCACCACGGGTTACGCACCGGCCTGCACTCCCGCTGTCACGTTTGCCTGAGTTGATGGACCGCATCGAGAACTACAAGGGACGCATGCTCACTCGGCTGACTGTGATGCTGTCGCTTCATGTGTTTGTCCGCTCCAGCGAATTGCGCTTCGCACGTTGGAGTGAGTTTGATCTGAAGCGCGGCATATGGGAGATACCTGACACGCGGCCCGCTTTGGATGGCGTCCCGTATTCGACAAGGGGGACGAAGATGGCGGGCGACATTCATCTAGTCCCTCTGTCACCGCAAGCGGTGGCGTTACTCGAACAGATTCATGCGATCACGGGGTACTTCGATCTGGTGTTCACCAGTGACGCTCGCTCGTGGAAGCCTATGTCCGAGAACACGGTCAACAGCGCTCTGCGGAACATGGGCTATGACACCAAGACCGAAATCTGCGGGCATGGCTTCCGGTCCATGGCGTGCAGTGCCTTGGTCGAATCCGGGCTGTGGTCAGAGACGGCTATCGAGCGGCAGATGAGCCATAGGGAGCGCAACAACGTTCGGGCAGCGTATATCCACAAGGCTGAGTTCCTGGAGGAGCGGCGAATGATCATGAGTTGGTGGAGCCGTTACCTCGAAGCGAACCGGCAGGAGCATATTTCGCCGCATGAGTTCGCGAATCAGACCGGGGCAAACGTATCGAGCCTTAGAGCAAGGCGTGGCGCAGTCGAGTGAGCGCACGGCTTTGAGGTTCCGATGATCCGCTTTCCATGCGGGTCCATCCAAACAGGGCTGCAAAGCCGCCCTGTTTGGATGGACCTCACCTAAAAAATCAAAAGCACCCAATCGGCCACTGGAAACCACGGGATTCCGTACACGCCCAATGCCATTTTCAACTGCAAAATCCAGTGGGCGAGTCGCTTGACCCTCCCGGATTGCGGGCGTAGAAAAGACAGTGCAAAGGCTGTCGTTGACAGCACCCCAGGTGACCCGAACCTTCAAGGTCACGCCGCTCTCGCGGTGGTTCTCCCCAAGGGCGATTCGCATCCGGCAGCTCGCCCGGTCACTACCCATGTGATGGATGCTCTTACACATATAGCGCTCGTGCGCCAGATACACCGTATCTCGCTGCCCTGCAGCAACCTATCCGCTTGGCCGAATATTGCGCCAACCTGTGCCCGTCTCTTTCTTCTGGAAAGAGACGGGCACTTCTACCACGGCTGCAGCCCTCATCGCACATGGCTTTGCGGCAATTCCCCTCGTGACAATTGGCGTGACAAACGCCGATGTCACCAGCAACAGCGCTGTAGATGATGGTGCCGCAGACCAAGGAATGGACTGCACCTGACTGACAGTCAGGCATGCCCCGGTCGTCCCATTGCTGCGTTCACCCGGCTCAGGATCTTCAGGCGCTGGTCTAGTCAGCCAGCACTGCCTCCACCCGCCCACCGGTAACGGTGTTCAGGAGGCCAGATCATGAGATGCCCGTGCTCCCGGACGTAAGGAGCCGCCAGTCCCGCGTAGAGGACATTCCCCACAGGTCGCAGGGGCCTTGATCCCTGATAACACTCAACATTCCTGGCGGGATGACGTGGGGAGAGGACTGTAGAGCAGAAGATGAGGTGATCGATATGGCATTGGTGGGTAGACGCGATGGCCGCAATTTCGGCTACGGCAGGCAACTGAGCTATGCAGGACCGCAGGCTTTGAAAGACATGTTCGGCGGCGGCCACTACGGCACGGTGAAGGCACACTGTGACCGGTGGTTGGCATTCGTAAAGTGGTGCCGCTCCGAACAGGGGCCCGATATCAATGATGCGCGGCAGATTGATCGAAAGGTATTGGCCGACTACGCGGCGTATCTGCGCGACATTGTTAAGCGCGGTGATATCGCCGTCAGCACCGCGCAAAACCGACTATCCAGCGTTAACAGGACCATGGCGGCGCTTCGCGGTGATCAGTACGTGAAGTTGCCAAGTTCGAGCAAGGCGTTGGGTATGCAGCGCACTGGGGTTCGCCAATCGGTGCCGCAGGGTCAAGACCGCGAACAGGTGAAGCAGATCGTCGATGCGCTTTGCAGCCTTGACCAGAGACGGGTCGCAGCGATCATCCTGCTGGCGCGAGCCACCGGCATGCGCTTGCGTGAGGCCATCTTGGCTGACCTGCCACGGCTAAGCCGTGAAGCTAACGATCTGGCTAGGATTAACATTCAGGATGGCACCAAGGGCGGCCGCGCTGGTGCCTCGGCACCGCGTTGGATTGCGGTGGTCGAACATGTTCGATGTGCACTTGAGTTTGCACGGCAGGTGTCGCCTGCAGGTAGCCGCAACTTGATTGCCCCAAATGAAAATTACCTGAGCTTTGTGAAGGAAGTTGTCCGGCCTGCACGGGACGTCCTGCATGCACACAAGCTCAAAGGCTTCCATGAGCTACGAGCGGCATACGCTTGTGAGCGCTATGAGCAAATCACCCAACACCGTGCGCCTATCAATGGCGGCGACTTATGCCAGGTAGATAGGAACCTTGATCGTGAGGCCCGGAAGCAGATCAGCTACGAGCTGGGGCACGCTCGGATCGACGTGGTAGCTGCTTACATTGGAGGGCGCGCGTGAGTAAACCATTCGACATGGAACTGTTCTTATCTGCGGTGCTGACGGGGTCGTACGCAACGCGGCATCGCCATTTACGTCAAGCAAAGATCATCCAAGCGGAGATAGCAGAACGGTGGCAGCTCGATACACCTTGGGCCTGGCGGAGAAAACATGTGGCTTGGTTTCTTGAGCATCGCCTGGCTAGACGATGCGAGTCGACTCAGTATTACTACCTGTTGACGGTGCGGCTGCTTGCAGGTCGTTTAGAAAAGCCATGGGTCTTCAAGTGCCAAAGACGTGATTGATAGTCACGACAAGCCACATTCGGGCAGATTGACGAGTCTTGAATGACGGATCTCGACCCAAAGCAACCCTTTAGAGGGGGCGACTGTCGGCAATTGATGCCGCTCAAGGATCCTTAAGGCGGCCAAAAGTGGCATGGACTCCTTGATGGCCACGTGCTAGCTTTTTTACTGCTTAGCTTGTACCAGAATCGTAACGTAATTCTGATCTCTATAAAGGGAATTTCATGGACAAAATTTGTGGTGTCGAGCTTAAGGGGTCCGAAGCAATTATTGTGCTGTTGAAAAAAAATGGTGCTGATTATGAGCATCTTGATATCGAGCCTCGCAAAATAAAACTCGGTGAAGATGAGTCGAGTAGACACGTAAAGTCGTTTTTTGAAACATTTCAAAACTTTGTCAGGCAGCATGATATTGGCATGGTAGTGATTAAGAAGCGTGCGCAAAAAGGGCAAATGGCAGGAGGCGCAATTTCTTTCAAGATGGAGGCACTCATTCAACTGAACGGAATTGCCGAGGTCAGTTTTGAAACCGGTCAAGGTATTGCTGCCGCCGAGAAAAAGGTGCCGTTCAGGCTGCCTCCGAATCTTAAGAAATACCAAGAAGAATCATTTAAGTCTGCCTCGCTATACATTCGGAAGTTGAATGCATGAGCGAAATATTGATCTCTAATGTCAGCGCCCCTCCAAACATAAAAGCGCAGCTCAACTCCTTAAGTAAGGATATAAAATTTACGAGGGAAATAACCAAGGGTGGAAACGGCTATCTTTTTTTTGGTGAAAATAGGATTCTGAAAAACGAGGTTGCAGTTAAATTCTACTACTGGGGAGGTGATGCAAAGTACCATGCAGAACCTAGCACCTTAGCTGCAATTGAGGCGCCTAACATTCTTCAAGTAAAAAACGCTGGTCTACTTGATGGGGAATGGGCGTATTTCGTGACTCCTCGCTGTCCCAATGGTGATCTAGATGATGTGCTTGAAAAAACTGAGCACGGCAATCTTCAGGCCGTTGAGCGCACCAGTCAAATATTGTGTGGTGTAACGAATTTGCACCAGCGGCGCTATCTACACAGAGATCTGAAACCGTCTAACATCTACGTCGGCGAGGACGGAAGATCAATAATCGGTGACTTTGGGTCGATCAAGTACATACCAGAAAATCTTAACGCAATACCCGCCTCTAGCCATGCTGTGCTCTATAGACCGCCTGAATCGATTGATGCGAACTCCTATGGGTTTGGAGGGGATATATACCAGTGCGGGATCATCCTCTACCAGCTATTAGGAGGTTATTTGCCTTATGAGGAAATGGCGTGGCTGAGTAAGACTGAAAAGCTCGAGCACAATCGCCAAGAGTCCAGGGCCGATAAATCAATTTATATTGATTCCTGCATTCAGGCCAAAATCAAAAGAGGAAAAATTGTAAATATCGCCTCGCTTCCTTCTTGGGTGCCTGACAATCTAAAAAGAACAATAAGGAAGGCTACCCATATAGATCCCGCCAAGAGATATCTGTCAGCCTCCGCTTTTCATACGCATCTCAATAATATCAAATCAGAAATTCCTGACTGGTCGGTAGTCGCAGGGCAGCCAACGCTTGGGGGCAACATTTCGTTTAGGATCTGCAATGATGATGGGAGCCTTTATGTCCAGAAGTCGAAGAACGGGGGAGACTGGAGGCGAGACAACTCAATCGTAGGCGGGAGCATTTCCGAGATTGTTAAGAAAATTGAAGCAAAAATTTGACTCCTTAATGAAAAACGTCAGAAAAATGTCCAATTTTGGCCGTTAGCTTCCATCCAAAATAGTCTGCTATGGGTCGATACCGGTCAGACGCGAATGATCGGTATCGACCCAGGCTGTGTGAAAACGTTGGGCGTGATCCGGGCGGTTAGAAAACGACCAGAATTTCACGCTCCTGTGCGAAATCTGGTCAGCTGAATAACCAAGCCAATACAGATTTCACGTACGCTCGCCTTCTTCAGAGATCCGTTTGGGTTTTCACACAGCCTGGACCCATAGCGGACGCTCGCGAAGGACAGCCTCGGTCAGACGCGGTGTCTACTGACTCGGCAATGGAGCAGTGGCCAGCTAGTCACCAAATGGTTTTCAACTAGCCAAGTGCTAATCTAACTGCTGGTCTATGATCGGGCGGTGTAGTAAGCGTCTGAAGCTTAGAACGCCGAAGCTCTCCGCGCAGTGGAGTGACCTAAGCCACGCTCAACCGCCATGAAACCTTTCGCGCTCGGCAAGGATTTCCAGATCATCCCAGAACTCCTGCGATACACCAAAATTTCGGATGAATCGATTTAGATTACATATGTAAATCGTGTGCCCTCCTTTCGGCGTTTTTTCAAAATATAAAAATTTCGCTTTGATGATGTGATCCGAGTACTCATCAAAATGTGGATGAACAATTCTGTATCGAGTTGCATTCGTCGGGTAGGATCGCCCAGGATTACCAGTTATCAGTGGGTCGATAACATCTCTGTTGCTCTTGTTTTCGTTGCAGTCCGCACAAACCACGCAAAGATTCTTCGGTTCGAACATAAACTGCAAGTATCTAGACTTAGGCGCAATATGCTCAACAGGCGCATTGGCAGCGGCCCTGAGTCCTATCGGCTCACGACAATAGGGACAGTTGGCACGTTGTTCCCGCCGGTAAAAGTCGCGAATCTCGCACCGCACCTGCTCAAGATCGTCATCCCCCCAGCGCGTATGACTATATCCTGGTTCAAGACTAATCTGAGTAATTATCGTCTGTGTTGAGTCACTGTACTGGATTGAATTAGATATCGTTGGCATAGTAAGACACTAGCTCATCAGCGGAATCGATCAGTTTTACCATTGGGTCTTCATGGTTTAACTTGCGTCTGAGACACCTTAATTGATGAATGTCACGAAGCATCTCATCAGATACTGATTTTCGGGATCTTAATTTGGCAATTAGATCAAATGTAATTCTTGAGATGTACTCATTCATCATGCCCGGAGCGTCAAATAATTCAGCCAGCTGGAAGTCAGCTGACTTGTTTTTAAAGCTGTCCCCTTCGTGCAGGTAACCACTTGGAAGTGACAATACAAATGAGTTTTGCCTACCGATTTGAGACACCACTTGAGGGGAGTGAGTCGCCACTATGAATTGACAAAAACTATATCTCCAGAATGAGCGCGAAAGTAGTTGCATGAACTCCTCCTGCCAACGTGGATGCAAGCTTATCTCAGGTTCATCTATGAGAATCAAAGAACCATCTTCGATATGGCCTGCAATACCTAACATTAATACGATTAGGCATTGCTCACCAGAACTCGCGCGCTTTAGGTTGAGTAATCCGAATTCGTGCTTGTACAGTCGCAGATCCATCAGTCGAATAAGTCCAACATCCATCAGCATCAGGATTGAGTTGACAATATATGGGCTCGCCAACTGACCATCAAGATCAATCGTATTCAACTCAAAATCGATAGCAAGATCTATGGCTTTACGCTCATCAAAGAATCTAGCAATGTTGGCCATAGCATACCCGGCATTGGATTTCTCTTCCGTGGTTAACTCTTCAAAAGCTCGCTGGTATCGGCCATCCACTCTTAGCTTATCTTCACCATCGGTCGTGACGACTTCAAAATATAAAGGAGGCCCGGGGCGATCATGGTCATGCTGAACCTTGGCCCTGGTAAACGCAGGTTTAAAAATAAAATCTGCTCGCGGCGAGAACGAAAGTGCGTTGAAGACTTCTAGGAAATCGGCGCTGTTGGCCCCACTTATGATTTTATGAAGCAATCCCTTTGATGCTGATGCAATTAATGCTACCGCTGAAGAGGCAGAAAATCTAGAGTCGCCTCGCATACCAATATACTTGTACTTGTCCCGGCGAGAACTAGTCCTAGATATTGTTGGGAACTTGTCGAATGGGCTAGTTGATATTGCAATCACCAGAGGGTCACGATCGAGATGCACGTGGGGATAATCAAAAAAAGCTCGTTCGGACTCGGAATATTCCAAACCAGCTTTGGCGATGCTGGTTAGCAAGCGGCTCTTGCCTACGCCATTTTTACCTACTATGACAGTATATGTATTATCTCCTGAGGGTGAATGATGTTCCGGCACTAGATTAACTAGATAGCCATCGTGCCTGATTTTGTCAATTCTGATCAAAAGCTATGCCTCCATTCAATTATGCCTAGTTGCAGCCATTCGCACCCAAACACCCCTTATCGACTAGGGTAGAGCAGATGATTGCAGATTGCCACTCGCCAAATCAAGCACGTTCGACACATAAACTATCTACTATCGGTCCCCGCAGCCATATGCATACGAATATTGCTAGATTCATGCGCATTTTACTAAGGCTGAGTACCTTGATTATGCTTCTATGGGTCGACGGAAATTCAGCATCCGTTTGGCGCTTCAGATTGTTCAGCGGTACTTTATCTGGCGTCTGGATTCGCATCAGCGGGATTCAGTTGATCACACTAATCCACATTTCCACCCGCTTATCTACTCCAGTGCTCACTGCTCCATGTGTTGGTATTTTCCAGCGTCTAAGGGCCGCTTTGCATCGATAGCTGCCTTTACCCAGATGAGCCTGAGCCTGGCTTTGGCGATTGGGTAGCCGTCCTCCATCATCCTGTCATGCCTTTTTCGCAGTGGCCGGGATCCTGAAAGTAGGCTGGGGATAATTTTAGAGATAAAGAGCTGTACCCTTAAGAATAATACCCATTGAATTCAGATCGTTACGTGTTGGTACGATTCCTGTCTCCGCACCTACCCGAGCAACTGCTCAGGCGTCTCCTGCCGCCGATAGGGAAACACGTCGATCACCTTGCCCTCGCGGATCTGCTCCTGGAGGCCCTGCCAGTATTTGGCGTCGTAGAGGTTGCCGTGCAGCTTGGCGAATAGCCGGCGCTGGTTGAGGTCGACGAACAGGAAGCGCGGAAATTCTTCCGGGAACACGTCGTTGGGCCCCACCGAATACCAGGGCTCGGACGACATCTCGTCCTCGGGGAAGCGCGGCTCGGGGATGTAGCGGAAGTTCACCTCGGTGAGGTAGCAGATCTCGTCGTAGTCGTAGAACACCACCCGGCCATGGCGGGTCACGCCGAAGTTCTTCAGCAGCATGTCGCCGGGGAAGATGTTCGCCGCCGCCAGTTGCTTGATCGCCAGCCCGTAGTCGTTCAGCGCCTCGCGGGTCTGCGCCTCGCTGGCGTTCTCCAGGTAGATGTTCAGTGGGGTCATGCGCCGCTCCGTCCAGCAGTGGCGGATCAGCACCACGTCGCCTTCCATCACCACCGTCGACGGCGCCACTTCCAGCAGTTCGGCCAGGCACTCCGGCTCGAACTTGCTCACCGGGAAGCGGAAGTCGGCGAACTGCTGGGTGTCGGCCAGGCGTCCGACCCGGTCGTGGTTCTTCACCAACTGGTACTTCTGGATCACCGTGGCGTGGTCGACGCTCTTCGACGGGTTGAAGCGGTCCTTGATGATCTTGAACACCGTGTTGAAGCCGGGCAGGGTGAACACGCTCATCACCATGCCGCGCACCCCGGGGGCCATGACGAAGCGGTCGTCGGTGGTCGCCAGGTGGTTGATCAGGGCGCGGTAGAACTCGCTCTTGCCCTGCTTGTAGAAGCCGATCGAGGTGTACAGCTCGGCCAGGTGCTTGCCCGGCAGCAGACGTTTGAGGAAGGCCACCAGCTCGGCCGGCACCGGCACGTCGACCATGAAGTAGGAGCGGGTGAAGGAGAAGATGATCGAGACTTCCGCCTCGTCGGTGATCACCGTGTCGAACTGGATACCGTGGCCCTCGCGGTGCAGCAGCGGGAACACCAGCGGCCACTGCTCGTCCGGGGTGAACAGGCGGCCCACCAGGTAGGCGCCCTTGTTGCGATAGAACACCGAGCCGATCAGCTCGATGGCCAGGTCCGGGTCCTTGCACACCCAGTCCGGCAGGTTGCTGTGCAGCAGTGCGTCGATCCGTTCGAGGTCGCGCTCGCGGTCGTCGTAGGGCACGTCGAAGCGGTAGTCGTCGAAGATCTTCTCCAGCGCCTGGCGCAGGTCGCCGCCCGGCCGGTAGGTGCGGGTGTAGGGCGCGCGGGCGTGGGCGCGCAGCGAGGGCCGGGTGGTGTGCACGAACATCGTGCCGTCGCTGATGTTGTCGTGGCTGAACAGCCCGCAGAAGATCGAGTTGAACCAGGTCTCGGCCAGCTCGTCGTCCAGCCGCAGGTCGATCTGCGCGATGTAGGCGCTCTTGATGATCGGCCAGCGCTCCACGTCCAGCAGCTCGCTGTCGGCCAGCCCCGCGCGCAGCCCGGCCACCGTCTCGGCGACCTTTTCCTCGTAGAGGTTGATCCGCTGCGCCGAGGCGCGCTGCGCTTCCTGCCACTGCGCCTGCTCGAAGCGGGCACGGGCGCCGTCGGTGATCTCGCGGAACTGCTCTCGGTAATCGTCGAAACCGCGCAGGATGAGGGCGGCGATTTCGCTGGCTGGGGCGCTCTGGACCATGCTGGCGTCCTTTCGTTGTTCGAAGGTCGAGCTTAGCCAGAGCCGCGCGGCAGGGAAAGCGCGATCTCCGACCGGCTGGTCGAGCCCGGCGCAGACGCTTATGCTGGGTGGCCAGACAGCCCAGGGATGACCGCAATGACCGCCGAATCGCCGACGATCCGCCTCGAACGCTACAGCGAACGCCACGTGGAAGGTCTCACCGCCCTGTACAACGACCCCGCCGTGGCCCGCCAGGTCCTGCAGATGCCCTACCAGTCGGTGGAGCAGCGCCGCAAGCGCCTGCACGACAGCGCGGACGACGACCGCCTGCTGATCCTCGTCGCCCTGCACCAGGGCGACGTCATCGGCAGCGCCAGCCTCGAACAGCACCCGCGCATCCGCCGCAGCCACAGCGGCAGCATCGGCATGGGCGTCGCCGTTGCCTGGCAGGGCAAGGGCGTCGGCAGCCGCCTGCTCGGCGAACTGCTGGACATCGCCGACAACTGGATGAACCTGCGCCGCGTCGAACTCACCGTCTACACCGACAACGCCCCGGCGCTGGCGCTGTATCGCAAGTTCGGCTTCGAGACCGAAGGAGAGATGCGCGACTACGCGGTGCGGGATGGGCGCTTCGTGGACGTGTACAGCATGGCGCGCTTGCGGAGGGTCGAGGGGCGGGTGGGGGAGTGAGGGTGGCCGGGAGACTGCCTCCGGCCAGCAGTGGCCTATTTAAGGACCGCTCCAGCCCACCGATACAGGTGACTCAGCCACGCGAAACTCAGCAGTGCAGAAGTGTGGCTCCCCCCAGCTAGAGTTCGGACACCTTCGGGGCTTTTTTCATGAGCGTGTCAGTCGCGGCGATGCACCGAGCGACCGGCGGCGAAGGTTTCCTTCACCGTGCGGTCGTCGCCGAGGATGGTCAGCGCGAACAGCCGTTCGGCCAGGCTGCCGGCCTGGCTCAGGCGGTAGGAGAGCAGCGGGGTGGCGTGGTAGTCGAGGACCACGAAGTCCGCCTCGTTGCCGGTGGCGAAGCTGCCGATCCGGTCGTCCAGCTCCAGCGCACGGGCGCCGCCGAGGGTGGCGAGGTAGAGCGACTTGAACGGATCGAGGCGGGCGCCCTGCAACTGCATGACCTTGTACGCCTCGTTCAGGGACTGCAGCTGGGAGAAGCTGGTGCCGGCACCGACATCGGTGCCGAGGCCGACCTTGACCTTGTAGCGCTCCAGCTTCGGCAGGTCGAACAGACCGCTGCCGAGGAACAGGTTGGAGGTCGGGCAGAACGCCACCGCCGAGCCAGTCTCCGCCAGGCGCTGGCATTCGCCGTCGCACAGGTGCACGCCATGGGCGAACACCGAGCGCGGCCCGAGCAGGCCGTGGTGGTCGTAGACGTCCAGGTAGCCGCTGCGCTCGGGGAACAGCTCCTTCACCCACTCGATTTCCTTGAGGTTCTCCGACAGATGGGTGTGCAGGTATACGCCGGGATGCTCGCGCAGCAGCCGCGCCGCCATGTCCAGCTGTTCCGCGGTGCTGGTCGGGGCGAAGCGCGGGGTCACCGCGTAGAGCAGACGGCCCTGGCCGTGCCAGCGCTCGATCAGCGCCTTGCTGTCGCGGTAGCTGCTCTCGGCGGTGTCGGTCAGGTAGTCCGGCGCGTTGCGGTCCATCATCACCTTGCCGGCGATCAGGCGCAGGTCCAGGCGCCGGGCGGCCTCGAACAGCGATTCCACCGATTGCCGGTGCACGCTGCCGAAGACCAGCGCGGTGGTGGTGCCGTTGCGCAGCAGTTCCTGCAGGAAGATCTCGGCGACCTGGTCGGCATGGGCCTGGTCGCCGAATTGGCGCTCGGTGGGGAAGGTATAGGTGTTCAGCCAGTCCAGCAGTTGTTCGCCGTAGGAGGCGATCATCCCGGTCTGCGGGAAATGGATGTGGGTATCGATGAAGCCGGGGGTGATCAGCGCGTCGCGGTACTCGAAGACCTCGACCTCGCCGATCTCGCCGAGCAGGGTTTCGGCGTCACCGAGGCGAGCGACCTTGCCGTCCTCCACCAGCAACAGGCCGTCCTCGAAGTATTCGTAGGAGCGTTCGACGCCGACCTCCGCGGGGTCGGCGATGCTGTGCAGGATGGCGGCGCGGTAGGCTTTGGCGTTGCGGGTCATGGCAGTCTCGAAAAAAGGTTCGTGGGAGGTCCGCCGCCTGGCGGCGGACGCGGGGGAGCGGGGGCCGCTCAGGATTCGTGGGCGCGGCGCGACTCCGGGGTCAGCCGGGTGACGCTCGACGGCCCCTGCTTGCGTTCCAGGCCGAAGGCGGCGTTGTAGGTGGCGATCACCTCGCCGGCGATGGAGATGGCGATCTCCGCCGGCAGCTTGCCTTTCACCTGCTCCAGGCCCATCGGGCAGCGCATCCGTTGCAGGCGTTCGGCGTCGACGCCACGTTCGCGCAGGCGGTGCTCGAACTTGACGCGCTTGGTCTTCGAGCCGATCAGGCCGAAGTAGGCGAAGTCGTTGCGCGCCAGGATCGCCGCGGTAAGCTCCAGGTCCAGCGGGTGATTGTGGGTCATGACGATGAAGTGGCTGCCGGGCGGCATCCGCTCGACCTCGTCGAGCACTTCGTCGTTCACCACTTTCTCCACGCCGTCGGGCAGGAGCGCGGGAAATTCGTGTTCCCGCGAATCGATCCAGCGCACCCGGCAGGGCAGGCTGGCGAGCAAGGGTACCAGGGCGCGACCGACGTGGCCCGCGCCGAACACGGCGATGTGTGCCTGCGGCTGGCCCATCGGCTCGAACAGCAGCACCGTGGCGCCGCCGCAGCACTGGCCGAGACTGGCGCCCAGGCTGAAGCGCTCCAGGCGGGTGTCCTGGGTCCGCGCGGCGAGCATTTCCCGGGCAATGGCCTGGGCCCTGTATTCCAGGTGGCCGCCGCCGATGGTGTCGTAGAGCCGCTCGGCGCTGACCACCATCTTCGAGCCGGCGTTGCGCGGGGTCGAGCCGCGTTCCTCGATGATGGTCACCAGGACGCAAGGTTCGCCGCTACGCTGCAACTCGGCCAGGGCGCTGATCCAGTTCATCTCGTCATCCTCCCGATCGCGGCGGTTCAGGCCGGTTCGACCGCGGCGTCCGCCGCTTGCGCCTGGGCGGCCTTCAGCCGGCGCATCTGTTCCACGCCCCAGAGCACCCGCTCGGGCGTCGCCGGCGCGTCGATGGCGGGTTGCGCGCGGTAGTCGGCGAGGCTGGCCACGGCGTCCTTGATCGCGCACCAGACCGAGATGCCGAGCATGAACGGCGGCTCGCCCACGGCCTTGGAATGGAACACGGTCTGCTCCGGATTCTTGCGGTTCTCCAGCAGTTTCACCCGCAGGTCCAGCGGCATGTCGGCGACGGCGGGAATCTTGTAGCTGGCCGGGCCGCTGGTCATCAGCTTGCCCTTGGCGTTCCAGACCAGTTCCTCCATGGTCAGCCAGCCCATGCCCTGGACGAAGCCGCCTTCGACCTGGCCGATGTCGATGGCCGGGTTCAGCGAGTCGCCGACGTCATGCAGGATGTCGGTGCGCAGCATGCGGTATTCGCCGGTGAGGGTATCGACTATCACCTCCGAGCAGGCGGCGCCGTAGGCGAAATAATAGAAGGGCCGGCCACGGGCCTGCTCGCGGTCGTAGAAGATCTTCGGCGTGCGGTAGAAGCCGGTGCTGGACAACGAAACCTGGCCGAAGTAGGCCTGCTGGACCAGTTCCTCGAACGGCAGGATCAGCTCGCGGATACGCACCTGGTTGTTGCGGAACTCGATGTCTTCCTCGCTGACCTTCCAGTGCCGCGCGGCGAACTCCACCAGGCGCCGCTTGATGGTTTCGGCGGCATTCTGCGCGGCCTTGCCGTTCAGGTCGGTGCCCGAGGAGGCGGCGGTGGGCGAGGTATTGGGCACCTTGTCGGTATTGGTGGCGGTGATCTGGATGCGCTCCACGTCGACCTGGAAGACCTCGGCGACCACCTGGGCGACCTTGGTGTTGAGGCCCTGGCCCATCTCGGTGCCGCCATGGTTCAGGTGGATGCTGCCGTCGGTATAGATGTGGATCAGCGCACCTGCCTGGTTGAGGAAGGTCGCGGTGAACGAAATGCCGAACTTCACCGGGGTCAGCGCCAGGCCTTTCTTCAGGACCGGGCTGGCGGCATTGAAGGCACGGATTTCCTCGCGGCGGCGGGCGTACTCGCTGCTCGCTTCCAGCTCGGCGGTCATCTCCGCCAACAGGTTGTGCTCGACGGTCTGGTGGTAATGGGTGACGTTGCGCTCGTCCTTGCCGTAGTAGTTGAGCTTGCGCACCTCCAGCGGGTCCTTGCCCAGGCTGCGGGCCACGGCGTCCATGATCTCCTCGATGGCGACCATTCCCTGGGGCCCGCCGAAACCGCGGTAGGCGGTGTTCGAGGCGGTGTTGGTCTTGCAACGGTGGCCGTTGATGGTGGCGTTACCCAGGAAGTAGGCGTTGTCCGAGTGGAACATGGCGCGGTCGACGATCGAGCCGGAGAGGTCCGGCGAATAGCCGCAATTGCCGGCCAGGTCGATCTGGATGCCGTGCAGGCGGCCATCGTCGTCGAAACCGACGTCGTATTCGACGTAGAACGGGTGACGCTTGCCGGTGATCTGCATGTCCTCCATGCGCGGCAGGCGCATCTTCGCCGGACGCCCGGTGTGGTAGGCGACCACCGCGCACAGGCAGGCCGGCGCCGCGGCCTGGGTTTCCTTGCCGCCGAAGCCGCCGCCCATGCGGCGCATGTCGATGACGATGCGGTTGAAGGAAACCCCGAGGACCTCGGCCACCAGCTTCTGCACTTCGGTGGGGTTCTGCGTCGAGCAATAGACGATCATGCCGCCGTCTTCGCTGGGCATTACCGAGGAAATCTGCGTCTCCAGGTAGAAATGCTCCTGGCCGCCGATGTGCAGCGTGCCTTGCAGGCGATGCGGCGCGCCGGCCAGCGCGGCGGCGGAATCGCCGATGCGGTGCTGGTGGCTGTCGAGGACGAAATGGCGCTTGCGCAGGGCCTCGACCACGTCGAGCACCGGTTCCAGGTCTTCGTACTCGACGACCGCCGCCATGGCCGCCTTGCGCGCGGTTTCCAGGCTGTCGGCGGCGACCGCCAGGACCATCTGTCCGACATACTCCACCTTGCCATCGGCCAGCAGCGGGTCGCCGGCCACCACCGGGCCGATGTCCAACTGGCCGGGAACGTCGGCGGCGGTGAGGGCGATGGCGACGCCGGGGAACTGGTAGCAGGGCGTCACGTCGAGGCGGGTGATGCGAGCGTGGGCGCGCTCGCTCAGGCGCGCATAGACGTGCAACTGGTTGGGAAACTCCAGGCGATCGTCGATGTAGATCGCCTCGCCGCTGACGTGCTTGGGGGCGCTTTCGTGCTTGACGCTGCGGCCGACCCCGGTGGTCAACTCGGCGCGGAACAGGTCGGCCAGCTCTTCCTGGCTCTTGTGCGGCTTGCGATGGTTAGACATAGGCGGTCACCCGGGTTTCGACGGCGGGAGCGTGCAGCTCCAGGAAGCATTTGCGCAGCAGGTTCTGCGCGGTCAGCAGGCGATATTCCTTGCTCGCGCGGAAGTCGCTGAGCGGGGTGAAGTCGTTCGCCAGGGCGGCGGCGGCGCGTTCGAAGCTGGCGGCTTCCAGGCGCGCGCCTTGCAGCGCCGCTTCGCAGGCGGCGGCGCGCTTGGGAATCGCCGCCATGCCGCCGAAGGCGACCCTGGCGCGGGCGATCCGGCCATCTTCCAGGTCGAGGCTGATGGCGGCGCAGACCGCGGAAATATCGTCGTCGATGCGCTTGGAGACCTTGTAGGCCTTGAACGCCTGGCTGGGCCGGGCACGCGGGACCAGGATCTTCTCGATGAACTCGCCTTCTTCGCGGGCGGTGACCTTGTAGTCGAGGAAGTACTCCTCCAGCGGCAGCTCGCGGCGCCGTTCGCCGCGGCGCAGGACGATCTTCGCGCCGAGGGCGATCAGCAGCGGCGGGGCGTCGCCGATCGGCGAGGCGTTGCCGATATTGCCGCCGAGAGTGCCCTGGTTGCGGATCTGCAGGGACGCGAAACGCTGCAGCAACTCGCCGAAGTCCGGGTAGTCCGCGGCCAGCGCCTGGTAGCAGTCGGTCAGCGGGGTGGCGGCGCCGATTTCCAGGCAGTTGGCGCCCACTTCGATGCGTTTCATTTCGCGGATGTGGCCGACATAGATCATCACCGGCAGTTCGCGATGGAACTGGGTGACCTCCAGCGCCAGGTCGGTGCCGCCGGCCAGCAGGCGTGCCTGCGGATTAGCGCCGTAGAGGTCGGCCAGGTCGGCGACGGTGAGCGGCAGCAGGCAGCGCCGGTCACCGCTGTTCAGCTCGGCGGTTTCGCGCGGAGCGATGGCGCGCAATTGCTCGATGGTGGCGGCTTCCCGGGCGTCGAACTGGTCTGCGCGCTTGTGGCAGCAGGCCTGCTCGGCGGCGTCGAGGATCGGCCGGTAGCCGGTGCAGCGGCAGAGGTTGCCGGCGAGCGCCTCGTGGGCCTTGGCCGGATCGGCGCCGGCGCTGTTCTTCTGCAGGGCGAACAGCGACATGACGAAACCCGGCGTGCAGAACCCGCACTGCGAGCCATGGCAGTCGACCATCGCCTGCTGCACGTCGTGCAGGCGGTCCTGGTGCTTGAGGTCCTCGACGGTGATCAATTGCTTGCCGTGAAGGGCGGAAACGAAGGTCAGGCAGGAGTTCAGGCTGCGATAGCGGATGCGTTCGGCACCATCCTCGCCGGTGACCAGTTCGCCGACCACCACGGTGCAGGCGCCGCAATCGCCGGAGGCGCAGCCTTCCTTGGTGCCGGTCTTGCCGAGGTGCCGGCGCAGGTAGTCGAGGACGGTGAGGTTGGGGTCCAGGCGTTCTTCGACGCGGATCTCCCGGTTGAGCAGGAACCTGATCAAGGCGTGCCTCCAGGCGGGTTCTTGTTATTGAATTCTAGGCCTTGCAGGAGAACCGGCCGGAGTGGGGCGGTTTCCGCACAGGGCTCCACGGTAGGAGCTATGGAGGCGAATCTAGAAAAAACTGACTTTTGAGTCAAATAATTTTTTGACCTGTAGGTCAGTCAGTTTGCCCATAAACGAAAACGGCACCCGAAGGTGCCGTTTCCCAGGGGCGGGACGCTCAGATGCGCTGGGTGTCGGTAAGCTGGTATTCCTCGCCGGCATAGTAGGCGCGCACCTTCGGGTCCATCACCGCGCGCCAGAGCGGTGGGAACAGGGCGAGGACGATCATCCCGGCGTAGCCGTTGGGCAGTTGCGGGCTGCTGTCGTAGTGGCGCAGCACCTGGTAGCGGCGCTTGGCGTAGGCATGGTGGTCGGAATGGCGCTGCAGGTGGAAAAGGAACAGGTTGGTCAGGAGGAAATTGCTGTTCCACGAGTGTTCCGGCGTGGTGCGTTCGTAGCGGCCGTTGTCCAGGCGCCGCCGATGCAGGCCGTAGTGCTCGACGTAGTTGACGATCTCCAGCAGGGTGAAGGCCATCACCGACTGGCCGAGGAAGAAGATCGCTCCCAGCCAGCCGAAGGCCAGGCTGAAGCCGAGCAGGAAGAGGGCGCTGATGGCGTACCACCAGATCAGCTCGTTGCGCCAGTGCAGGGCCGGCAGGCCCTTGCGCTTCAGGCGCTCGGCCTCCAGGCGCCAGGCGTTGAGGAAGTTGTGCTTGTAGGCGTGCGGGAGGAACGAGTAGAGGCTCTGGCCGTAGCGCGAGGACGAGGCATCTTCCGGGGTCGAGACGTGTACATGGTGGCCGCGCACGTGTTCGACCTTGAAGCCGGCATAGCACACCGCCGCCAGCAGCAGGCCGCCGGCGTTCTGTTCCAGTTGCGGGTCCTTGTGGATCAGTTCGTGGGAGACGGTGATGCCGATGGCGCCCATCACGGTGCCCACCGACAGGATCCAGCCCAGTTGGCCGACCCAGTCCCAGCGGGTCTCGTGGGCGAGGATCCAGCCGGACCAGACGAGCATGCCCAGCAACAGCGGGACGGTGGCCAGGGACAGTACGCGGTAGTAGCCCTGTGCTTCCATCTCCGGCACTTCGCTGGCTTCCTCGGGGTTGGCCGGATCGCGGCCGACGATGGCATCGAGGATCGGGATCAGCCCGAACACCACGCTGATCACCAGCCAGGGCCAGGCGTTGGGGTAGTCGCTACCGAGCGACCACCAGTAGCTGAGCGGGATGCCGAGCACCGCGATCAGCCAGATCCAGTAGCCGTACTTTTTCAGACGCAGCATCCAGGCAGAGGAAAGCGAGGCAAACATGGGAAGTCCTCGTATTTATCTTGTTAGATTGTCTGACAATTGTCCTCCCTTGACCGGCCTGCCCCATCCCAACCTTCGTTCTGTCCGCCGCTTCGCCGGGAAGCCGGCGGGGTAACGCCCTGTGTTACACTTCCCATCCATATACCCCCGGAAAACGCGCCCCTGGATAAAAGGATCACCATGACGTTCAAGGCCCCGGACAGCCTGGCAGAGCAGATCGCCCACCACCTCGCGGAACGCATCATCCGGGGAGAACTCAAGGAACGGGAACGTATCCAGGAGCAGAAGGTCACCCAGACCCTCAACGTCAGTCGCGGCTCGGTCCGCGAGGCGCTGCTGATTCTCGAACGCCGCCACCTGGTGAACATCCTGCCGCGCCGCGGCGCCCAGGTGTCCGAACTGTCCCCGCAACATGTGGAAAGCCTCTACGCGCTGATCGTGCAGCTCTACATCCTGCTGGCGGAAAGCGTCGCCCGGCGCTGGCGCAGCGAAGCCGAGCTGGCACCGTTCCTGGTCATCCAGCAGCGCCTGCTGAACAACCTGGCGCAAAGCGATATCGACGGCTTCGTCGAGGCCAGCTTCGACATCATGCGCGCGGCCTTTCCTTTCGCGAACAATCCCTACCTGCAGGAGACCGTCGAAAACCTGCTGCCGGCGGTGAGTCGCGCCTACCACCTGGCGCTGGAACGGCGCAAGGCGGAAATGAACCAGTTCCTCGGCAGTTTTGCTCAGCTCCTGCAAGCGGTGATCGCCCGTGACGAGGCGAGGATCCGCGAGGTCCTGCTGGAATACGGCCGCCACAACTGCCAGCTGGTGCTGGCCGCGCTCGCCGAACGCTGATGGCGACCCTGGCGGGAGCGCACGCATGCGCCTGAAGAGCATCAAGCTGGCGGGGTTCAAGTCCTTCGTCGATCCGACCACGGTGAACTTCCCCAGCAACATGGCGGCAGTGGTAGGGCCGAACGGCTGCGGCAAGTCGAACATCATCGACGCGGTGCGCTGGGTGATGGGCGAAAGCTCGGCGAAGAACCTGCGCGGCGAGTCGATGACCGATGTCATCTTCAACGGCTCGAATACCCGCAAGCCGGTGAGCCAGGCGAGCATCGAGCTGATCTTCGACAACGCCGAGACCACACTGGTGGGCGAATACGCCCAGTACGCCGAGATATCCATTCGCCGGCGGGTCTCGCGGGATGGGCAGAACACCTATTTCCTCAACGGCACCAAGTGCCGGCGGCGCGACATCACCGACATCTTCCTCGGCACCGGCCTGGGGCCGCGCAGCTACTCGATCATCGAACAGGGCATGATCTCCAAGCTGATCGAGGCGCGTCCGGAAGACCTGCGCAACTTCATCGAGGAAGCCGCGGGCATTTCCAAGTACAAGGAGCGCCGCCGCGAAACCGAAAGCCGCATCCGTCGGACCCAGGAAAACCTGGCACGCCTCACCGACCTGCGCGAAGAGCTGGGGCGGCAACTGGAACGCCTGCACCGGCAGGCCCAGTCGGCGGAAAAATACCAGGAGCACAAGGCCGAGGAGCGCCAGCTCAAAGCCCAGCTGGGTGCCGTGCGCTGGCGCGACCTGAACGAGCAGGTCGGTCAGCGCGAGCGGGTCATCGGCGACCAGGAGATCGCCTTCGAGGCCCTGGTGGCCGAGCAGCGCGGTGCCGATGCCGGCATCGAACGGCTGCGCGACGGCCATCACGAGTTGTCCGAACGCTTCAACCAGGTGCAGGCACGCTTCTATTCGGTCGGCGGCGACATCGCCCGGGTCGAGCAGAGCATCCAGCATGGCCAGCAGCGCCAGCGCCAGTTGCAGGACGACTTGCGCGAAGCCGAACGGACCCGCCAGGAAACCGAATCGCACCTCGGGCATGACCGTACCTTGCTCGCGACCCTGGCCGAGGAAATGGCCATGCTCGCACCGGAACAGGAACTCAGCGCGGCCGCCGCGGAAGAAGCGGGCATCGCCCTGGAACAGGCCGAGCAGGGCATGCAGGCCTGGCAGCAGCAGTGGGATGCCTTCAACCAGCAGAGCGCCGAACCCCGCCGCCAGGCCGAGGTGCAGCAGTCGCGCATCCAGCACCTGGAGCAGAGCCTGGAGCGCCTGCAGGATCGCGAGCGGCGCCTGCAGGAGGAGCGTGGCCAGTTGGCGGCCGACCCCGAGGACGCGGCGATCCTCGAACTCAACGAACAGGTGGCGATCGCCGAACTGGCCCTGGAAGAACTGCAATTGCAGGAGCAGGGCCAAGCCGAGCGACTCGAACAATTGCGCCAGGAATTGCAGCAACTGGCCGCCGAACAGCACCAGGCGCAGGGCGAGTTGCAGCGCCTGAACGGGCGCATCGCTTCGCTGGAGGCCCTGCAGCAGGCCGCTCTCGATCCCGGACAGGGCGCCTTGGAGTGGTTGCGCGAGCAGGGCCTGGAACAACGTCCGCGCCTCGCCGAAGGCTTGCGTGTCGAGCCGGGTTGGGAGCTGGCGGTGGAGACCGTGCTCGGCGCGGATCTGCAGGCGGTCTTGCTGGACGGCTTCGACGGGCTCGCCCTGGCCGGCTTCGGCAAGGGCGAGCTGCGCCTGCTCAGCCCCGCTCGCGGAGCCGCGACGGCGGCCGGTTCGCTGCTGGACAAGGTCCGCGCCGACGCCGACCTGAGTCCCTGGTTGGCCCGGGTGAAACCGGTGGAGACCCTGGAACAGGCGCTCGCCCAGCGCGGCGCCCTGGACGACGGCGAGAGCCTGATCAGTCGCGATGGCTACTGGGTCGGCCGGCACTTCCTGCGGGTCCGGCGCAGCGACGAGGCCCAGGGCGGCATGCTCGCCCGCGCCCAGGAACTGGAGGCGTTGCAGGAGCGGCGGGAGGCCCTGGAAACCCGTGTCGCCGAAGGCGAGGAGCGTCTGGCTGCGGCCCGCGACGAGCAGCGCGAGCTGGAAGGCGCGCGCGAGCAGGTGCGGCGCCAGGTCCAGGAGGAGGGGCGCCGGCACGGCGAGCTGAAGGCGCAGTTGTCCGCGCAGCAGGCCAAGGTCGAGCAACTGGTACTGCGTCGCCGCCGTCTCGACGAAGAAGTGGCGGAACTGGCCGAGCAGCGCGCGCTGGAACAGGAGCAACTGAGCGAGGCGCGCCTGACCCTGCAGGAAGCGCTGGATAGCATGGCGCTGGACACCGAGCGCCGGGAAACCCTGCTGGCGGAGCGTGACGCCCTGCGCGAACGGCTCGACCGGATTCGCCAGGATGCCCGCACCCACAAGGACCATGCGCACCAGTTGGCGGTGCGGGTCGGCTCGCTGAAGGCGCAGCACAATTCCACCCAGCAGGCCCTGGAGCGCCTCGACCAGCAGTCGGCGCGCCTCAACGAGCGTTGCGAACAGCTCAACCTCAATCTGGAGGAGGGGGCGGCACCGCTGGAAGAGCTGCGCATGAAGCTCGAGGAGTTGCTGGAGCGGCGGATGGCCGTCGAGGACGAACTCAAGCAGGCGCGGCTGGCCCTGGAAGACGCCGATCGCGAACTGCGCGAGGTGGAGAAGCGCCGCGGCCAGGCCGAGCAGCAATCGCAACTGCTGCGTGGCCAGCTGGAGCAGCAGCGCCTGGAGTGGCAGGGGCTGGTGGTGCGGCGCAAAGCCTTGCAGGAGCAGCTCGCCGAAGACGGCTACGACCTGCATACGGTACTGGCCAACCTGCCCCTGGATGCCAGCGAACGCGATTGGGAGGAGCGTCTCGAGAGTCTCGCGGCGCGCATCCAGCGTCTGGGGCCGATCAACCTGGCGGCGATCGAGGAGTACCAGCAGCAGTCCGAGCGCAAGCGCTACCTGGACTCGCAGAACGACGACCTGGCCGAAGCGCTGGAGACGCTGGAAAACGTCATCCGCAAGATCGACCGGGAAACCCGCAATCGTTTCAAGGAAACCTTCGACCAGATCAATGCTGGCCTTCAGGCATTGTTCCCGAAGGTATTCGGCGGCGGTACGGCATATCTGGAACTTACCGGCGAAGATCTACTCGATACCGGTGTGGCGATCATGGCGCGCCCGCCGGGCAAGAAGAACAGCACCATCCACTTGTTGTCCGGCGGGGAAAAGGCGCTGACCGCGCTGGCGCTGGTATTCGCCATCTTCCAGTTGAACCCGGCGCCGTTCTGCATGCTCGACGAAGTCGATGCGCCATTGGACGATGCCAACGTCGGACGTTATGCGCGATTGGTGAAGGAGATGTCGGAAAAGGTGCAGTTCATCTATATCACCCACAACAAGATCGCCATGGAAATGGCCGATCAGTTGATGGGCGTGACCATGCATGAGCCGGGCTGTTCACGGCTTGTTGCAGTTGACGTGGAAGAGGCGGTCGCATTGGCTGAAGCCTGAGTGTCAGGCAGTGTAAACTTGTGCATGGGCATGTTAGTTTAATGGCCACTTTTTGTATCGCGTGGGAAAGTTCTGTCAGAACAAGGTTGGCTCCACGTTTCAAGGGACAGGACGTCCTTTTTTCATTTTTTATTCACCATTTTCACTAGGGGCTACGGAATTACATGGATATCGGTCTGCGCGAATGGCTTATCGTTATCGGGCTTATCGTGATCGCCGGCATTCTCTTCGACGGTTGGCGGCGGATGCGGGGCGGCAAGGGCAAGTTGAAGTTCAAGCTCGACCGCAGTTTCGCCAATCTGCCGGACGACGACGGCGACTCGGCTGAACTGCTGGGGCCGGCGCGCGTGGTCGAGCATCGCGAGCCATCCTTCGACGAACAGGACCTGCCCAGCGTCAGCGCCCGCGAAGCCAAGGAACGCAAGGGCGGCAAGCGCCAGGAAGAGCCGCGCCAGGGCGATCTGGACCTCGACGAAGGGCTGGCCCTGGAGGCGGACCCGAGCGATGCCGCCGAGACGGTGGAGCCGCGCAAGGGCAAGTCGAAGGGCCGCAAGGAGAAAGAGCGGGAGAAAGCCCCTGCGGTTGCTGCCGAACCTGCCCCGGTCGACGAGGTGCTGATCATCAACGTCATCGCCCGCGACGAGAGCGGCTTCAAGGGGCCGGCATTGTTGCAGAACATCCTCGAGAGCGGCCTGCGCTTCGGCGACATGGACATCTTCCATCGCCACGAAAGCATGGCCGGCAATGGCGAGATCCTGTTCTCCATGGCCAATGCGGTGAAACCGGGCACTTTCGACCTGGACGACATCGACAACTTCAGCACCCGCGCCGTGAGCTTCTTCCTCGGCCTGCCGGGGCCGCGCCATCCGAAGCAGGCCTTCGACGTGATGGTTGCCGCCGCGCGCAAGCTGGCCCACGAGCTGAACGGCGAGCTGAAGGACGAGCAGCGCAGCGTGTTGACCGCCCAGACCATCGAGCACTACCGCCAGCGCATCATCGACCATGAGCGTCGCAGCCTGATGCAGAAGCGCTGATCCGGCCACAGCCCCTTTCTTCGTACGGGAGGGGGCGAACTACTCTATAGAGCAGCCGAGGCTGCTCTTTTCGTTTCACGGACTCCCACCATGACCGACACCCAGGCTGCCGCCGAACGCATCGCGCAACTGCGAACCGAACTGGACACCCACAATTACCGTTACTACGTGCTCGACGAACCGAGCATTCCCGACGCCGAATACGATCGCCTGTTCCGCGAGTTGCAGGCGCTGGAGGCCGAGTACCCGCAACTGCTGACGCCCGACTCGCCGACCCAGCGGGTCAGCGGCACGCCGGCCTCGGCGTTCGGCGAAGTGCGCCATGAGATCCCCATGCTCAGCCTCGGCAACGCCTTCGAGGAGCAGGACCTGCTGGACTTCGACCGCCGCGTACGCGAAGGACTGGCCGACCTGTTGCCTGGCGGCGACCTGCTCGGCGGTGGCGCGGAGGTCGAGTACAGTTGCGAGCCGAAGCTGGACGGCCTGGCCGTCAGCCTGCTCTACGAGCGCGGCCAACTGGTGCGCGGCGCCACCCGCGGCGATGGCAGCACCGGCGAGGACATCACCAGCAACGTACGCACCATTCGCAACGTACCTCTGAAGCTGCATGGCGAAGGCTGGCCGGAGATCCTCGAAGTGCGCGGCGAGGTGTTCATGTCCAAGGCCGGTTTCGAGGCGCTCAACGCCAAGGCCGTGGAAACCGGCGGCAAGACCTTCGCCAACCCGCGCAACGCGGCGGCCGGCAGCCTGCGCCAGCTGGATTCGAAGATCACCGCCAGTCGCCCGCTGGAGTTCTGTGCCTACGGCTTCGGCCAAGTCAGCGGGACGCTGCCGGACACCCAGGTGGGCATCCTCGAGGCGTTCCGCGGCTGGGGTATCCCCATCAGTCGCGAGCTGCGCCTGGTCAAGGGCGCCCAGGCCTGCCGCGACTACTACGACGACATCGGTCGCCGACGCGATGCGCTGGCCTACGAGATCGACGGCGTGGTGTTCAAGGTCAACCGCATCGCCTTCCAGCGCGAACTGGGCTTCCGCGCGCGCGAGCCGCGTTGGGCGATCGCCCACAAGTTCCCCGCGCGCGAGGAGCTGACCGAGCTGCTGGGTGTCGAGTTCCAGGTCGGCCGCACCGGCGCCGTGACCCCGGTGGCACGCCTCAAGCCGGTGCAGGTGGCCGGCGTCACGGTGTCCAATGCGACCCTGCACAACATGGATGAAGTCGCCCGCCTGGGCCTGCGCATCGGCGATACGGTGGTGATCCGCCGTGCTGGCGATGTGATTCCGCAGGTCATGCAGGTGGTGCTCGAGCGCCGCCCGGCGGATGCGCAGGCTATCGAGGTGCCCGAGCATTGCCCGGTCTGCGGCTCGGCCGTGGAGCGGACCCAGTTGGTCAAGCGCAGCAAGGGCAAGGAGTCGATCAGCGAGGGCGCCATCTATCGCTGCGTCGGCCGCCTCTCCTGTCAGGCGCAGTTGAAGCAGGCGATCATCCATTTCGTATCGCGCCGGGCAATGGACATCGACGGTCTTGGCGACAAGATCGTCGAGCAACTGGTGGATCGCGGGCTGGTCGCCTCGCCGGCGGATCTCTATACCCTGACCTATGAACAGGTGTTCGAGCTGGAAGGGTTCGCCGAGCTGTCCACCAACAACCTGCTGGCGGCCATCGCCGACAGCCGCAAGCCTTCGCTGGCGCGCTTCATCTTCGCCCTGGGGATTCCCGACGTCGGCGAGGAAACCGCCAAGCTGCTGGCGCGTTCGCTGGGTTCGCTCGAGCGGATCGGCAAGGCGCTGCCGGAAGTGTTGACCTACCTGCCGGACGTCGGCGCCGAGGTGGCCTACGAGATCCACAACTTCTTCGCCGACGAGCACAACCGCCAGGTGATCGCCCAGTTGCGCGATGCCGAACATGGCGTGCAGTTGCAGGAAGAGGGCGAGGTCGCCGCGGAGTTCGCCGCTTGTGCCTCGCTGGCCGGTTTCATCGACAAGCTGAACATTCCCTTCATCGCCGCCACCGGCGCGGAAAAGCTGGCCAGCCGCTTCGGTTCGCTCGACGGCATCATCCGCGCCGACTGGCTCGATCTACGCCAGGTGGAGCGTCTGCCCGAGCGAGCGGCGAAAAGCCTGCGCGATTTCTTCGACGAGCCGGCCAACGTGCAGCGTGCCCTGGCCATCGAGGCGCAGTTGCGTGAGTTCGGCATGCATTGGCAGAGCGAGCGCAAGGCGGTCGAAGGCCTGCCTCTGGCCGGGCAGACCTGGGTGCTGACCGGCACCTTGGAGGCGATGAGCCGGGACGTGGCCAAGGACAAGCTGGAAGGGCTCGGCGCCAAGGTGGCCGGCTCGGTGTCGGCCAAGACCCACTGCGTGGTCGCCGGGCCCGGCGCCGGCTCGAAGCTGGCCAAGGCCAACGAGCTGGGCGTGAAGGTGCTCGACGAAGACGGCCTGCTGAAACTGTTCGACGAGCACGGCGTCGCCCGCTGAAGCGGCGGCGCTGCTGCGAAAGATTTCCGAAGACTGGAGTTAACGATGGACAAGGCAAGAAAGCAGCGGTTGCTGGGCGTGCTCGCATTGGTGGTGCTGTTCGGCGCCTACGTGGGTTGGAGCGAGCGGCCGCGCATCCTGCTGCATTACAGTGGCCAGGCTTCGGCGCCGATCGCCTACAGCTACAAGGAGCAGGGCGTGGAAACCTTCTCCGGGGAGATCCGGCCCGGCCAGGTCCGCGAGTTTCCGGTGAAGCTGTTCGGCGGCAGCGATTACCGGATCGCCTTCTCCTTCCATCGCGGTGAGGAGAAGTATGCGTCGTTCAGCACCAAGCCGGGCTGGGGCACCCTGGACCTGTATGTCGATACCGAGCTGAGCGTATCGACCCAGCCGCCGCCGGAGGGTCTGATCCAGCAGCAATGAACCGCTTTCGCGAAATGGATTGCAAACGTAAGTGCTTGAAGTGGTTGTAACTTACGCGCAAGCCGGTAGAATGGCGCGGCCTACCCGAGGGTAGGCTGCAATGGTGGCCCTGTCGGTCCCCCCGCAACGATTACCCGTCAACCTGGTCAGGTCCGGAAGGAAGCAGCCACAGCGGGAACATCGTGTGCCGGGGTGTGGCTGGCGGGGCCGCCTCCATTTCAGGCCCGCCATTTTCCGCACGCCGCCGCCGCTCTTATCGGTAGCGCTGCAGTATCTCCTCGATCTCTCCGCTGCGCTTCATTTCCTCGAACGTCTTCAGTATCGCTTCCACCGGAACCTCTGCGGAGTCCCGCACCATGCAGCTCACCGCCGTCTCTTCGAGCTGCGCGGCTTCCTGGAGTGGCGGCTGCCCCGGCGCCTGGCGGTTGCTCCAGTGCAGCGACAGTTGATGGCTGACCGCGTAGCGGTAGCGGCCGGCGCGCAGCTTTTCCAGCACCAGATCCTGGGTGCGCGCATCGTCGCGGCGCAGTCGGCCGATGTCGAACAGCGCTTGCAAGTGGGGATAGCTGTAGCCAAGGACGGTACCGATACGCTGGGCCGGCAGCGCCTCGGGAATCGGCGCGAAGCCTTCGCGGGCGACCAGGATGTCGCGTTGCACCAGCAGCGCGACGCTCCAGCGATAGCCGGGGAAGTCGTGGCTGAGCCAGGCGGGGCTGATGTAGCAGCGGACATCGATTTCGCCAGCGTTCATCGCCTGCTCGATGCGCCCGCGCGGGTAGGGGTGGTAGAGCGCCTTGCGGCCGACCTGCCGGGCAAGGGAGCGGGTGATGTCGTAGACGATGCCGTCGATCGGCTGGCCCCGTTGCAGGCGGACCAACGGCATGCTCCAGCTTTCCATCACCGAGAAGCGCAATGGCGTCGCGTCGGTCTCCGCGGCCGTCGCTGGCAGGGCCGCGAGCAACTGCAGCAGGAGCAGCGCAGGTGCGCCGAAATGAGGCATGAACGATGTCAGGGAAGGTAGAGTCATTGCCACCGACGAGGGCTGCTGAAGGGCCAGGGGAATTCTTAGCACGCAGTTTGCCAAGTCGGCGAGCGCAGAAGGGGTAAATTGCGCTAGCATTGGCCGACTTGTGCTTCCCTTCTGCGACGGTTTTCGATGAGTTATCAAGTTCTTGCGCGTAAATGGCGTCCCCGTTCCTTCCGTGAAATGGTCGGCCAGACCCATGTGCTCAAGGCTCTGATCAACGCCCTGGACAACCAGCGGCTGCACCATGCCTACCTGTTCACCGGTACCCGCGGGGTCGGCAAGACCACCATCGCGCGGATCCTGGCCAAGTGCCTGAACTGCGAGACCGGGGTCAGCTCCACGCCGTGCGGCGAATGCTCGGTCTGTCGCGAAATCGACGAAGGCCGCTTCGTCGACCTGATCGAAGTGGACGCCGCGAGCCGGACCAAGGTCGAGGATACCCGCGAGCTGCTCGACAACGTGCAGTACTCGCCGACCCGCGGACGCTACAAGGTCTACCTGATCGACGAAGTGCACATGCTCTCGTCGCACAGTTTCAATGCGCTGCTCAAGACCCTCGAGGAGCCGCCGCCGCACGTCAAGTTCCTGCTGGCCACCACCGACCCGCAGAAGTTGCCGGTGACCATCCTCTCGCGCTGTCTGCAGTTCTCCCTGAAGAACATGCCGCCGGAGCGGGTGGTCGAGCACCTGACCCACGTGCTCGGAGCCGAGAACGTGCCCTTCGAGGATGACGCCCTGTGGTTGCTCGGGCGCGCCGCCGACGGCTCGATGCGTGACGCCATGAGCCTGACCGACCAGGCCATCGCCTTCGGCGAGGGCAAGGTGCTGGCCGCAGACGTGCGGGCGATGCTCGGTACCCTCGATCACGGCCAGGTCTATGGCGTGCTCCAGGCCTTGCTGGAGGGCGATGCGCGCGCCCTGCTCGAAGCGGTGCGCCACCTGGCCGAGCAGGGCCCGGACTGGGGCGGCGTGCTTGCCGAAATACTCAACGTGCTGCACCGCGTCGCGATCGCCCAGGCCCTGCCGGAAGCGATCGACAATGGCCAGGGCGACCGCGAGCGGGTGCTGGCCCTGGCCCAGGCGTTGCCGGCGGAAGACGTACAGTTCTATTACCAGATGGGCCTGATCGGCCGCCGCGACCTGCCGCTGGCGCCCGATCCGCGTAGCGGCTTCGAGATGGTGTTGCTGCGGATGCTCGCGTTCCGCCCGGCGGACGCCGACGGCGTGCCGAGGACGCCGCTAAAGGACCTGGGGATCAGCAAGGCCACGACTGATCCCGCCAACTCCCCCGTGGCCGGCGCGGCCTCGCCTGCGCCGGTCGCTACCGTTGCTCCCGCGCCTGTCGTGGCTGCGCCCGTCGAAGCCCCGGCTGCCCCGCCGGCAGCGCCATCCGCGCCGCCGGCGCCGAGCCTCGCTGCCGAGCCCGAGCCCGAGCCCGAGCCCGAGCCCGAGCCCGAGCCCGAGCCCGAGCCGCTAGCCGTGGAGGCTCCCTCGGCCCCTCCGGCAGTGGCGGTCGAGGCGGTGGTGGAAACCGTTCTGGAAGCCCTGCCGGCTGCGTTGCCGGTAGCACCTGACGAGCAGGACGAGCAGGACGAGCAGGACGAGCAGGACGACGAGCCACCGCCCGCAGACGACTACTACGAAGTCGACATGGATACCCTGGCCTACCTGGATGCCGCGCCCGAGCCTGACGTGGTCGTGGTGGAGGAGCCGCTGCCGGCGGCGAAGCCGGCCACCGGCCTGGCCGCGGAGTGGCTGGAGCTGTTCCCGCGGCTCGGCCTCGGCGGCCTGACCGCCAGCATCGGTGCCAACTGTACGCTGGTAGCTGCCGACGGCGACCACTGGCATCTGCATCTCGATCCGGGCCAGAGCGCGCTGTTCAACGCCACCCAGCAGCGGCGGCTGAACGATGCGCTGAACCAGCACCTGGGGCGCACCCTCAAACTGGAGGTGACCCTGCAGAAGCCTGAGCAGGAGACCCCGGCCCAGGCAGCGGCACGCCGGCGTGCCGAGCGCCAGCGGGCGGCCGAGGCATCGATCGATGCCGACCCGTTGGTCCGGCAGTTGCGCGAGCAGTTCGCCGCGGTGGTCCGTGACGGTACCATCGAACCTTTGGAAGCCAAGGCCTGACCGGCGCTTGGCGCACGCAACAAGACGACATTCGAGGTGAAGAACATGATGAAAGGTGGCATGGCCGGCCTGATGAAGCAGGCGCAGCAGATGCAGGAAAAGATGCAGAAGATGCAGGAAGAACTGGCCAACGCCGAAGTGACCGGGCAATCCGGCGCCGGTCTGGTCAGCGTGGTGATGACCGGGCGCCACGACGTCAAGCGCGTCAGCCTGGACGACAGCCTGATGCAGGAAGACAAGGAAATCCTCGAAGACCTGATCGCGGCCGCGGTCAACGATGCGGTGCGCAAGATCGAGCAGAACAACCAGGAAAAGATGTCCGGCTTCACCTCGGGCATGCAACTGCCGCCCGGCTTCAAGATGCCCTTCTGATCCCGCGTTCGTGCCGGGTCCGCCTTCTTCGGACGGCGCCCGGCAGCCATTCCCCTCCCTCTATCCGACGAGTCCTGCATGAGTTTCAGCCCGCTGATCCGCCAACTGATCGAGTCCCTGCGCATTCTTCCCGGTGTCGGGCAGAAGTCGGCCCAGCGCATGGCGCTGATGCTGCTGGAGCGCGATCGCAGCGGCGGCCTGAAGCTGGCCCAGGCGTTGACCGCCGCGATGGAAGGGGTCGGTCATTGCCGGCAGTGCCGTACCCTCAGCGAGGAGGAGTTGTGCCCGCAGTGCGCCGACCCGCGACGCGACGACTCGCTGCTCTGCGTGGTGGAAGGCCCGCTGGACGTATTCGCGGTGGAGCAGACCGGCTACCGCGGCCGCTATTTCGTGCTCAAGGGACACCTGTCGCCGCTCGACGGCCTGGGGCCGGAGGCGATCGGCATTCCCGAACTGGAAGCGCGGATCAGGGACGGAGCCTTCAGCGAGGTGATCCTCGCCACCAACCCCACCGTCGAAGGCGAGGCCACCGCCCACTATATCGCCCAGCTACTGGCCGGCCGCGGCCTGACCTTGTCGCGTATCGCCCATGGCGTGCCGCTGGGCGGCGAGCTGGAGCTGGTCGATGGCGGCACCTTGGCCCACGCCCTGGCCGGACGGCGGCCGATCTCCTGAGCTCTGTGCCTCCCGTATCCGTAGGACGGGCGGCCTATACGCCCTCGCCGATGGCCAGTTTCCCGTATTGAAAACCAAGCAAGCGCTAGGTAAGTTCTGAGGCTCCCATCAGGAGCCCGGCCATGACTGACTTCCAGCAGTACTTCGACGAGTCCCATCAACTGATCCGGGATTCGGTGCGCCGTTTCGTCGAGCGCGAGGTGTTGCCGTACATCGATGAATGGGAGGAGGCCGAGGAATTTCCCCGCGAACTCTATCTCAAGGCCGGCGCGGCCGGGATCCTCGGCATCGGCTACCCGGAAGCCTACGGCGGCAGTTGCGAAGGCGATCTGTTCGCCAAGGTGGCGGCCAGCGAAGAGCTCATGCGCTGCGGTTCCGGCGGCTTGGTCGCCGGGTTGGGATCGCAGGATATCGGCTTGCCTCCGGTGGTCAAGTGGGCCCGTCCCGAGGTGCGCGAGCGGGTAGTGCCGGCGGTGCTGCGCGGCGAGAAGATCATGGCCCTGGCGGTCACCGAGCCCTCTGGCGGCTCCGACGTGGCCAACCTGAAGACCCGTGCGGTGCGCGATGGCGATCACTATCGCGTCAGCGGCAGCAAGACCTTCATCACCAGCGGCGTGCGCGCGGACTACTACACGGTGGCGGTGCGTACCGGCGGCGAGGGTTTCGCCGGCATCAGCCTGCTGCTGGTGGAGAAGGGCACTGCCGGGTTCAGTGTCGGCCGCAAGCTGAAGAAGATGGGCTGGTGGGCGTCGGATACCGCCGAACTGTTCTTCGACGACTGCCGGGTGCCTGCGGAAAACCTCATCGGCGTGGAGAATGCCGGCTTCGCCTGCATCATGGCCAATTTCCAGAGCGAGCGCCTGGCCCTGGCGGTGATGGCCAACATGACCGCGCAACTGGCTCTGGAGGAGTCGCTGCGCTGGGCGCGCGAGCGAGAAGCGTTCGGCAAACCGATCGGCAAGTTCCAGGTGCTGCGCCATCGTCTCGCGGAAATGGCCACGCAACTGGAGGTTTCCCGGGAGTTCACCTATCGCCAGGCAGCGAAGATGGCCGCCGGCAAGAGCGTGATCAAGGAGATATCGATGGCCAAGAACTTCGCCACCGATGTCGCCGATCGCCTGACCTATGATGCCGTGCAGGTGCTCGGCGGCATGGGCTACATGCGCGAAAGCCTGGTGGAGCGGCTGTATCGCGACAACCGGATTCTCTCCATCGGCGGCGGTTCGCGGGAAATCATGAACGAGATCATCGGCAAGCAGATGGGGTTGTAGGGCCGCGTTCTATCAGGTGAAGTCCAGGTCGTAATGCGCCTGGCCACAGTGCAGGCAGTCGAAGCGGTAGATGGCCGGATTGCCGCCGGGCGTATAGGCGTCGACGAGGCGTTGCCAGGTGATAGCCGGCCAGGCGAAATCGGCGAAGCGCTGCGCCAGGCCCTCGGCTCCCAGTTGCCCGATTTCCTCACGCCCCGCGTCGCCGCGAAAGGCGCAGGCATCCTCGCAGCAAACCAGCCAGCGCTCCTGCTGCCAGGAGGTGTAGCCGGGCGTGCGCTCGCAGACTTCGGTGACGATATCCGCGGCGACGCCGGCGTCGAGCAGCGGATAGTCGTCGGAAAAGCTCGCTTCGTAGCGCGCGGCCGCGCTGCCGTCGGCTATGCACCAGGGGCAAAGGCTGCCGGGCGGCAACTCGTGGCGGGAATAGGGAGAACCGGTGTAGACGTAGCCACGAGCCTTGCCACAGCACTGGCAGGTGGTGGCGGAAGCCTCGATGCTGCTGCTGGCGAGCGGTTCGGGATGGTAGCGGAAGTGAGGAAGGGGAGGGTTCATGACGGCCGTACCCTGGAGACTGGCCGTCGAGTATGACGTGCCGGGCAGCCTAGCGGCTACCCGGCGGGCCTGTTCACTCGCTGGCTTCGCGGGCGCCCTGGGGGCTCTTCGGGCGCGGCGCGAAGCGCGCTGCCAGGCGCATGCTGGCGGTGACCAGGCGCTGGTAGAGCACTGGTGCCAGGCGCAGCATCACGTCGATCGCGTGGGCGTCGGTGCCGATCAGGATGCGCCGGCTGTCGCGCTGCACGCCGCGCAGGATGACCTGGGCGGCCTTCTCCGGGGTGGTCCGCAGCAACTGGTCGTTGAATTGCTCGCGAGCCTTGTCCGGAGCCTGGCCGGTGACCTTGGCCATGCTCTCGTTCATTCGCGCGGTCTTGGCGATGTTGGTCTTGATCCCGCCGGGATGCACGCAACTGGCGGAGACGCCGGAGTCCTCCATGTCCAGTTCCTGGCGCAACGACTCGGTGAAGCCGCGCACCGCGTACTTGGTGGCGTTGTAGGCGCTCATGCCGGGCTGGGCGAACAGCCCGAAGACGCTGGAGACATTGACCACGTGGCCGTTGCCGGAGGCCTTCAGGTGCGGAAGGAACGCCTTGGTACCGTTCACCACGCCCCAGAAGTTGATGTTCATGATCCACTCGTATTCCGAGTAGTCGCTGCCTTCCACGGTACCTGCGTGAGCGACGCCCGCGTTGTTGAAGATCAGGTTCACCCGGCCATGTTCGCTGGCCGCCTTGTCGGCCCAGGCCTGCACCTGCTCGCGGTCGGCCACGTCGACGACCGCGGTGGAGACGCGTACCCCGCTGCTGGCGAGCAATTGGCGGGTTTCCTCGAGAGCTGCGGCATTGACGTCGGCCAGGGCCAGGTGACAACCCTGCCTGCCCAGCTCCACGGCCAGGGCGCGACCGATGCCCGAGCCTGCGCCGGTGATGGCGGCGACTTTGTTTTCGAACGACTTCATGCGGGTACCCCTTCGGCCTGTTGGCGGGCTTCGTTGCTCAGGGCGGCGAGCGGTGTCGTGGTGAGGTGGTAGGCGTAGGCGTCGAACTGCCGGGTCAGGGCACGGAAGCGCCAGGTGAATCCCGGCCACAGGGTGCAGTTGCGGCCGCTGACCGGATGCAGGTACCAGCTCTTGCAACCGCCCACGCTCCAGACGCTGCGGTCCAGCTTGCGCTGGAGGTATTCGTTGTAGCGTTCCTGCACCGGGGCCTTGACCTCGAGACTGAGCAGTTCGCGGCGCTTCATCAGCTTCAGCGCATCGAGGACGTAGGCGATCTGCGACTCGATCATGTAGACCATCGAGTTGTGGCCGAGGCCGGTGTTCGGTCCCATCAGGAAGAACAGGTTGGGGAAGCCGGCGGTGGTAGTGCCCTTGTAGGCTTCCGGGCCCTTGGTCCAGCTGTCCAGCAGGTCGCGGCCGTCGCGACCGAAGACCACTCCGCGGGGGATAGGGTCGTTGGCGGTGAAGCCGGTACCGAAGATGATCGCGTCGACCTCGCGTTCCCGGCCGTTGCCGTCGACGATTCCATTGGCGGTGACGGCGCGGATGCCTTCGGTGATCACCGTGGAGTTGGCGGCAGCCAGGGCAGGGTAGTAGTTGTGCGACATGAGGATGCGCTTGCAGCCGATGGTGTAGTCCGGCGTGACCTTGCGGCGCAGTTCCGGATCCTTGATCTGCTTGTGGATGTGGCGGATCGCCAGGCGCTGCACCAGCTTCATTACCTGCGGGGCGAAGGTGAAGCCCAGCACCCGCCCTTCGAGCAGGCTGTAGAGGCCGCCGCGCCAGAGCTTCTGCACCAGCGGGAAGCGCCGGAAGCGCCGGCGCTCGGTTTCGCTGATTGCCCGGTCGGGTTTGGGCAGGATCCATGGCGGAGTGCGCTGGTAGAGATCGAGCGCGGCCACCAGCGGCTGGATCTCCGGGACGAACTGGATCGCCGAGGCGCCGGTGCCGATCACCGCCACGCGCTTGCCCTTGAGGTCGTAGTCATGGTCCCACTGCTGGGAATGGAAGACCTTGCCCTGGAAGTTCTCCAGGCCATCGAGGCGTGGATAGGCCGGGGTGGACAGGCCGCCCATGCCGGAAACCACGGCGTTCGCGGTGTAATGGTTGCCCTGGGCGTCATGCAGGTGCCAGAGGCTTTGCCGCTCGTCCCAGGCCAGTTTGCCGATCTCGGTGTTCAGCAGGGTCTTTTCCTGCAAGCGGTATTTTTCCCAGCACTTCTCCAGATAGGCGCGGATTTCCGGCTGGCGGGCGAACATCCGCGTCCACTCCGGGTTCGCTTCGAAGGAGAAGGAATAGACGTGGGATTGCACGTCGCAGGCGCAGCCAGGGTAGTTGTTGACTCTCCAGGTGCCGCCGACGCCGGCGTCCTTTTCGAAGATCAGGAAGTCGTCCTCGCCTTCCTGGCGGAGACGGATCGCCATCCCCAGCCCGGAGAAACCGGTGCCGATGATGGCGACCTTGCAGTGCCGGGCGGCGGCAGGGGTGGGTTGGGTACTCATGGCCAAGCTCCTGTTATGATTGTTTGCTGGCGTATACACTCGTCTACCTGCGAATGTAGACATCTGTATACTTCAGGGTCAAGCCAACCTTAGGTAGGGTCGGCGCGGCGCAACGGCCGAACTTGTGGCGCATGGAAACAACCAGGTGGAACATGAGCGATATGAACGAAACGAAGGACAGGGTTGCCGACGCTCCCGGCAAACGCGCCTTGCTGGAGGCGGCCTTGCGCCTGGGCAGCAGCAGCCGCAGCCTGGGGGCCATCGGCTTGCGCGAGCTGGCGCGCGAGGCGGGCCTGAATCCGAACACCTTCTATCGGCATTTCCGCGATATCGACGATCTTGGCCTGACCATGATCCGCGACATCTCTACCCAGCTGCGCCAGCCGCTGCGCCAGCTTCGCCGCGAGGCCGCGACTCGTGCGGCGCCCGGCGCCCGAGCGCAGACGACGCCGTTCGGGCTGGACCTGGAAAGGGGGCGGCGGGTCTGCCGGGAGACGGTGCGGCTGTTCTTCGACTTCGTGGAGAGCAATCCCGCCGCGTTCATCGTCGGCGTGCGCGAACTGCATGGGGCTTCGCCGGTGCTGCGTGGTGCCCTGCGTCAGATCATGGATGAGTTCGCCGAGGACATGTCGGAGGACATCATCGAATTCAGGTTGTTGCCGGCGGTGAGCGAGGCGACCATCCGTCGCCTCTCCAGCCTGATCGGCCGCCAGCTGTTTCAGTTGTCGCTGGACTATATCGGCCAGCCGGAGCGGCGTCGGGAAATCTGCGCCCTGGGTGAGGAACAGATACTGCTGTTGTTCACCGGCGCCGCGGTCCTGCAGATGATGGGCGTTTCGTTGGACGCCGAGGCGTCAGGCCAGCTTGAGCAGGCTCATGCCGGCCAGCAGCAGCAACAGGCCGAGCCAGCCGCGCCAGGCCAGGCGCTGGCCGAACAGCGCCCAGCCCATGGCGACGGTGGCGAGGATGCCGAAGCCGCCCCAGATCGCATAGGCGAGTGACAGCTCGATGTCCTTCACCGCCTGCGCCAGCGCGGTGAAGGCGGCCATCACGCAGAGGATCGAGGCGATCCCGAGGCCGCGCCTGCGGAAACCGTCGGAGTATTTCAACAGCAGGTTGGCGACGACCTCGAGGGCGATTGCCAGGCCGAGCCAGGCGAAGGGAATCCAGTTCAGGGTCAGCATGTGACGGCCTCCCCACGGGACTGCGCCGGCGTGCCGCTGGCGTTGCGGGTGCCGGACTTGATCAGCAGGATGCCGGCGATCATCACGCCGAGGCCGACGGCCTTGTACAGGCCGATGCTTTCGCCCAGCCAGGCGACGCTGACCGCCGTGATCAGGACGATGCCAATGCCTTCCCAAAGGGCGTAGGCGACTCCGACGGGGACACGCTTGACCGCCAGGGCGAGGAGGAAATAGGACAGGCCGATCATCCCGTACATCAGCAGCATGCCTGCGACAGGGGCGTGGGTGGCGGCCAGTTTCATCGAGGTGGTGCCGATCACTTCGGCGCCGATAGCCAGTAACAGATAGATCCAGGAACGCATGTTGCCCTCCCATGGGCACCGCGGAATGGAGGCCGCGGCCAAAGATGACGAAGAGCGGTGGCGAGGGGCGGGAAAGACCGCGAAGCGCAGGGGCGGTCGCCACCGACAGCAGGTGTCGAGGGAGGGAGCTAGAGGTCGCCGGTCCAGTGACGCTCGTGGGAGACCAGACGGGAAGTGGGGAGAGGTAATGCCTTAGTGTTCAACATAATGAACATGATATTACCTCAGGGCATCGTAAAAAGCCAATCGATAGGAATTGACTAATTATTTCCTCCGTAAAATGGCGGATTCAGGAACGGTAGTCGAAACGGAGGCTTTCCGTGTGCAATATCCTGTTCTTCTCTCGAATAAGAAACGCCAGGCGGGGCCTGGCGTCGGGGGCGGAGCGGCACTGGCGGAGGCGGGCTTCAATCGGCGAAGGCCAGTTTGTCCTTCCAGTATTTCTCCAGTTTCGCGGTGTCGTGGTCGCTGGGGTGGAAGCCCGGCCGGTAGTAGTCCAGGTAGGGCAGCAGCAGGCGGGTGAAGAAGCCCTTGCGCAGGCCGAACAGGGTGCCCAGGCCATGCTTCCAGGAGCGCCAGTTGAACAATTGGCCGTCCTTGCGTAGCAGGTCGAGCTGGAACCAGCCGATGACGCCGAAGAACATCAGGGTGGTCAGCATCATCACCAGAACCCGGGTGAAGTAGCCGCCGTAGACTTTCTGGTACACATCGTAGGCGACATTCTTGTGTTCGTTCTCCTCGATGGCATGCCACATCCACAGCTTGTACATCTTCGGCGACTGCATCTGGATGGTCAGGTCTTCGCGCTTGAGCAGCTGCGCGGCCATGGTCGCGGTGAAATGCTCGAGGGCGCAGGTGATCGCCAACTGGTGTTTCCTGGTGGTGACCTTGCTGACGTTTTCCAGCAGGACCTTGATCCGCAGTTCGAGGCACTCCAGGTCGACCCCGTGCTCCTCGGCATATTCGTTGTAGGCGGCATGCTCCTTGGAGTGCATCGCCTCCTGGCCGATGAAGGCACTGACGTCCTTCTTCAGTTGCGGATCCTCCAGGCGGTCGCGCACCGCGCGTACGCTATCGACGAAGAATTTTTCGCCGTAGGGGAAGAGCGAGGACAGGTTGTTCATGAACTGGGTCATGAAGGGTTGGCCGTCCCACCAGTACTTCGGGGTTTCGCTGAAGCTGAAATCCATCCGCCGCACGGGGAAATTGGCGCGAACCGGGGAGGCGGTGCCAGTGGCAGTCATGGCTAACTCCTTTTGTTGTTCTGGGGAGGGGAAACGCACAGGTTTCCTCGGGTTCCCTATGGCGAGTTCGCTATAACACCTCTGAATGTGTCATTAGCTGATGTAATTATTGCAGGGTTGTCCAACAGTGGGAGGTCATTCCTGGCCATTTCGAAGTCATTAATGGCCAGGTCGGCTCGACCAGACGGAAGATGGGGCGCAAGGATCGAACGCGGGGCGCCAGGGCGCGCCCCGGCGTATCAACGCTCGTCGAGAGCGAACGCGGTGAGACTGAAGGTGGAGATGCCGGCGTCCTGCAGGCGAGTGGAGCCGCCGAGTTCCGGCAGGTCGATGATCGCCGCGGCCTCGAAGACCCTGGCCCCGAGGCGTCGTACCAGGCTCGCGGCCGCCAGCAGGGTCCCGCCGGTGGCGATGAGGTCGTCGAAGATCAGTACGCTGTCGCCTTCGCAGAGGCTGTCGGCATGTACTTCGAGGAAGGCCTCGCCGTATTCGGTCTGGTAGCCCTCGGCGAGTACGTCGGCGGGTAGCTTGCCCTGCTTGCGGAACAGGACCAGCGGCTTGTTCAGCGCATAGGCCACCGCCGAGCCGATGAGGAAGCCGCGGGCATCCATGGCGCCGATGTGGCTGAAATCGGCCTCGATGTAGCGCTGGACGAAGCTGTCCACGGTCATGCGCAGCGCGCGTGGCGACTGGAACAGCGGGGTGATGTCGCGGAACACCACGCCGGGCTTGGGAAAGTCCGGCACGGCGCGGATCTGCGACTTGAGGGTGAACTCGTCGAAAATCATGGAAGATCCTGGGCTGGGCGTTTTTCGGGGCCCATCATACAACGGGCCCGCGCTGAGGCGGGCCCGTTGGCGGTTCGCAGGCGCTTCAGCCTTCCAGCTGGCCGCCGGCGAGGGCGCACAGCTCGATGGAGTCGAGGATGTGCACTTCCTTGCCTTCCGCGCTGATCAGGCCGTTCTGCTGGAAGCGGGTGAAGACCCGCGACACGGTTTCCACGGCCAGGCCGAGATAGTTGCCGATCTCGTTGCGCGACATGGCCAGGCGGAACTGCTGGGCGGAGAAGCCACGGGCACGGAAGCGCGCCGACAGGTTGACCAGGAAGGTGGCGATGCGCTCGTCGGCAGTCTTCTTCGACAGCAGCAGCATCATCTGCTGGTCATCGCGGATTTCCCGGCTCATCAGGCGCATCAGTTGGCGGCGCAGTTGCGGCAGCTGCTCGGACAGTTCGTCCAGGCGCTCGAAGGGAATCTCGCAGACCGAGGTGGTTTCCAGGGCCTGGGCGGATACCGGATAGGTCTCGGTATCCATCCCGGACAGGCCGACCAGCTCGCTGGGCAGGTGGAAGCCGGTGATCTGCTCTTCGCCGGCATCGGTGATGCTGAAGGTTTTCAGGGCGCCGGAGCGCACGGCAAAGACCGAGCCGAAAGGATCGCCCTGGCGGAACAGGAATTCGCCTTTCTTCAGGGGACGACCGCGCTTGACGATCTCGTCCAGCGAATCCATGTCTTCCACGGTCAGCGACAGGGGGAGGCACAGCGGGGCCAGACTGCAATCCTTGCAGTGTGCTTGGGGCAGTGCGCGCACCTTGATGGTTTCGGCCATTGAGGGGTCCTTGCTAGGTTAAAGGCACAACAGGAGTAAGGGTAACGCAGCCGCGATGCGGGTGCCAGCCATAGGTCTGGCAACGACCATTTCTGACAGGCCGATGGCGTTTCCAATCAGTGACTTGCGTCAAACAACTGCGACTACCTGTCGCACCCTGTCAAGGGGCGACGAAAAGGGGGGCTCAAGTTCGCGACGCGTGGGCCGATCCAATGGAAGAATTCCATTTTTCCCGGAGTGACTGGAATGTTGACCCTCAGTGGCTGGATCACCACCCAGGTGCCACCCTCGTCGCGCGCCGCCGCGGACGCCAAGGCCGCGCGGACCGGCACCGCCGAGCAGGCGGAAGACCCGGCCGCCGGCACCGACGCCGCCGATCAGCATGTACAGCTTTCCCAGGCAGGGCGCGAGCTGGCCGCTACCATGGGGGTGCCGGTGGAGGAGGAGGACGAGGATATCCCGCAGGAGTTGCGGCCGATGGTGAAGATGATCCGCCAGTTGAAGAAGAAGATCGAAGAGAAGCTCAGGGAGCTGCAGGAGGCCATGAGGTCGTCCGATCCGGGGGCGAAGGAGGCTCGCGTGCCTGAGTTGCAGAAGGAGCTGCAACAACTCAACTCCGCCCTGCAGACGGCGACGGCAGCGATGGCATCGGCCATCAAGGAGATGGGTATCAGCGACCCGGCGCTGATCATGAAGGTCATGGGCAGCCGGTAGAAGGGGCGGGGATTCACCGCCCTGTCGTGCGGGCAGGGCGGTGCGCTTTCAGATCACCCGGGAGAAGCGCTGCCGGTTGAGGCTGGGCAGGTAGCGGTCGAACAGCATGCAGATCGAACGCACCAGCAGACGTCCGGAAGACGTGATGTCGATGCCCTTGGCGTCCAGGCGGATCAGGCCGTCGGCGGCGAAGCGTTCGAGATCGGGCCACAGCTCGGCGAAGTAACTGCGGAAGTCGATGCCGAACTCTGTCTCGATATCCTCGAAGGCCAGTTCGAAGTGGCAGATCAGTTGCTGGATCACCGCGCGCCGCACCCGGTCGTCGCTGTTGCAGTGCAGGCCGCGACGGATCGCCAACTGGCCGTTGTCGAGGCTGGTCTGGTAGTCGTTGATGTCGCTGCTGTTCTGGCTGTAGAGGTCGCCGATCTGGCTGATCGCCGAGACCCCGAGACCTACCAGGTCACAGTGCCCGTGCGTGGTGTAGCCCTGGAAATTGCGTTGCAGGGTGCCGTCTTCCTGGGCGCTGGCCAGCTCGTCGTCGGGCAGGGCGAAGTGATCCATGCCGATATAGCGGTAGCCCGCCGCGGCGAGTTGCTCGGTGGTGCGCTGGAGCATTTCCAGCTTCTGGCCCGGGCTCGGCAGGTCGTCGGCGTTGATCCGCCGCTGCGGCATGAAACGCTCGGGCAGGTGGGCGTAGTTGAACACCGAGAGGCGATCCGGCTGTAGCGCGATCACTTCGTCGACCGTGCGGGCGAAGCTGTCCGGCGTCTGTTTCGGCAGTCCGTAGATCAGGTCGAGGTTGATCGAGCGGTATTGCAGGGTGCGCGCGGCCTCGACGATGGTACGGGTCTCCTCCGGGGTCTGCATGCGGTTGACCGCCTTCTGCACCTCCATGTCGAAGTCCTGTACGCCGAGGCTGACGCGGTTGAAACCGAGTTCGCGGAGCAGGCCCATGGTCGACCAGTCGGCCTCGCGCGGGTCGATCTCGATGCCGTAGTCGCCCGAATCGTCGTCCAGCAGGTTGAGGTGGGTGCGCAATTGCGACATGAGTTCGCGCAACTGGCCGGGACTGAGGAAGGTCGGGGTTCCGCCACCGAAGTGCAGTTGCTCGACCACCTGCTCGCGGGAGAGGTGGCGGCTGACGATCTCGATCTCGCGGACCAGGCGCGCAAGGTACGGCGCGCTGCGCCCGCGATCCTTGGTGATCACCTTGTTGCAGGCGCAGTAGTAGCAGATGTTGGCGCAGAACGGGATGTGCACGTAGAGCGACAGGGGGTGTCCGGCCTTCCGGCTGTCGCGCAGGGCGTGCAACTGGTCGAACGGGCCGATGCCTTCGTGGAACTGCACGGCGGTCGGATAGGAGGTGTAACGCGGGCCGGAAAGGTCGTAGCGCCGAATCAGGTCAGCGTCCCAGCGAATGGTGTCGAGCATGCCAGAGATCCCCAGTTGGCGAGCTTTAGTCGGGAAGTCTAGGGATTGCGCCGGGAAGGCCTGTTGATTTGTATCAAGCGGGTGAATGTATACAGGATGTGTCGCCCGATGTTGGGACGGGCGTCCGTCAATGCCCCATCAGCCAGGCCTGGTGCGGTCCTGGGAGGGTCCAGAGGCCGAAGAGGATGACCATCAGGCCGCCCACGATGCGTACGCCGCGACGGCGCAGCAGGGCGGTCACCCGTTCGGCGGCCATGCCGGTGGCCAGCAGAACCGGCCAGGTGCCGAGGCCGAACGCCAGCATCAGCAGCGCGCTGTCCAGTGCCGATCCCTGGCTGGTGGCCCAGAGCAGGGTGCTGTAGACCAGCCCGCAGGGCAGCCAGCCCCAGATCGCTCCGAGCAGCAGGGCCCGTGGCAGGCTGGAGACCGGCAGCAGGCGCCGGGCGAAGGGTTCCAGGTGGCGCCAGAGGCCGCGACCGAGCGCCTCGACGCGGGTCAGGCCGCTCCACCAGCCGGCCAGGTAGAGTCCCATGGCGATCAGCAGCAGCCCGGCGACCACCCGCAGCGCGCCGGCCAACGGGGTGCGCGCCACCGCCCAGCCGGCCAGGCCGAGCAGCAGGCCGGCGCAGGCGTAGCTGAGGATGCGGCCGAGGTTGTAGGCCAGCAGCAGGCGCAGACGACGGCCGCGCTGTTCGGCGGGAATGGCCAGGGTCAGGGCGCCCATCAGGCCGCCGCACATGCCCAGGCAGTGGCCTCCCCCGAGCAGGCCGAGGATCAGCGCGGAAACCAGCAGCGGCGCCAGTTCAGCCACGCGGTCGGTCCTCGGGTTTCGACGGCTTCTCCGCTTCGTCGACGCCGGCCTGGTGCTTCGGGTCTTCGTCGTCGAAGAGAATGCTGTGGGCGGGGCCGTCGAGATCGTCGTACTGGCCGCTGTCCACCGCCCAGAAGAACACGTAGATGGCGATGGCGACGATGACGATCGCGACGGGGATCAGGATGTAGAGCGCGGCCATACGGACCTCGGCGAAGGGATTCGGGTCAGCCGCAGGGCGTTGACCACCACCAGCAGCGAACTGACCGACATGCCGATCGCCGCCCAGCCCGGGGTGATCCAGCCGAGCGCGGCGAAGGGCAGGACCAGGCCATTGTACAGGCTGGCCCAGGCCAGGTTCTCGATGATGATATGGCGGGTGCGGCGCGCCAGCCGGAAAGCCTGCACCAGGCTGTCCAGGCGGTTAGACAGGAGCACCGCGTCGGCGCTGGTCTTGGCCAGGTCGGTGGCGCTGCCCATGGCGACGCTGATGTCGGCACCGGCGAGCACCGGTACGTCGTTGACTCCGTCGCCGAGCATCAGCACCCGGCGGCCCTCGCCGTGCAGGCGTTCGAGCATGGCCAGCTTGTCGTCCGGGGTCAGGCCGCCGCGGGCTTCGTCGATGCCCAGTTCGGCAGCGACGCTGGCGACCATCGGCGAGGCGTCGCCGGATAGCAGGAGGGTGCGCCAGCCGCGCGCCTTGCAGGCGGCGAGCAGGGCGGGGGCGTCGCTGCGCAGGCGGTCGTCGAGACCGAACCAGGCCAGCGGTCCCTGCTCGTCGCCGAGCAGCAGCCACTGTCCGGAGTCGCCGGGCATCGCGGGCGTGGCGCTGCCGCCCAGGTTGCTGACGAAGGCGGCCTGGCCGATGCGCAGGCGGCGGCCTTCCACCAGGCCTTCGAGGCCCAGTCCCGGATGGCTTGCGACGCTGTCGGCGGCCTCCGGCGCACGGCCGAAGGCGCGGGCGATGGGGTGTTCGGAACGGTTCTCGAGGGCGGCGGCGAGGGCCAGGCAGCGATCCGCGTCGAGATCGCGCAGGGGTAGCACCTGCTTGAGCGTCAGGCGGCCTTCGGTGAGGGTGCCGGTCTTGTCGAAGATTACCGTGTCGATGTGGTTCAGCCCTTCCAGCACGTGCCCGCGCGTGATCAGCAGGCCGAGCTTGTGCAGGCTGCCGGTGGCCGCGGTGAGCGCGGTGGGCGTGGCCAGCGACAGGGCGCAGGGGCAGGTGGCGACCAGCAGCGACAGCACCACCCAGAAGGCGCGCTGGTGGTCGACCTGCCACCACAGCGCGCCGACCGCTGCGGCGACCAGCAGGACGATGAGCAGGAACCACTGCGCCACCTTGTCGGCCAGTTCCGCCAGGCGCGGCTTGTCCGCCTGGGCGCGTTCCAGCAGGCGGACGATGGCCGACAGGCGGCTGTCGTCGCCAAGGGCGCCGACCTCGACGGTCAGCGGCCCCTCGACGTTCAGGGTACCGCCGGTGACGGCGTCGCCGGCCTGGCGTGGATGGGGCAGGTACTCGCCGGTGAGCAGCGACTCGTCGACGCTGGACTGGCCGTCGAGGATCACTCCGTCGGCCGGCAGCACGGCGCCTGGCGGTACCAGTACGCGGTCGCCGACGCGCAGTTCGCTGAGCAGGATGCGCTCGCCCTGGTTGGCGGCGTCCAGGCGCAGGCAGGACGCCGGCAGCAGGTTGACCAGTTGCGCGGTGGAGGCGGCGGTGCGCTCCCGCGCGCGGCGTTCGAGGTAGCGGCCGGCGAGGAGGAACAGGGCGAACATGCCGACCGCGTCGAAATACAGCTCGCCCTGGCCGGTGATCGTCGACCAGATGCCGGCGACGTAGGCGCCGCCGATCGCCAGCGACACCGAGACGTCCATGGTCAGGTGGCGGGTGCGCAGGTCGCGCAGGGCGCCACGGAAGAACTGGCCGCAGCAGTAGAAGACGATCGGCGTGGTGAGGATCAGGCTGACCCAGCGCAGGATGCGGTCCATGCCGGCGGAAAGGTCGAGGTTGAATTCCGGCCAGGTCGCCATCACCGCCATCATCACCTGGATCCACAGCAGCCCGGCGACACCGAGCTGGCGCAGGGCGTGACGGTTCTCCATGGCCAGGCGCTCGGTGGCGCGGTCGGGTTGGTAGGGATGGCCGGCATAGCCGATCTGGCGCAGTTCGCCGAGCAACTGGCTGAGCGGCAACTGGCTGTCCTGCCAGCGCACGTGCAGGCGATGGTTGGACAGGTTGAGCCGCGCCTCGGCTACGCCAGGCAACTGGCGCAGGTGCTTCTCGATCAGCCAGCCGCAGGCGGCGCAACTGATGCCTTCGATCATCAGGCTGGTTTCCGCCAGCTCGCCCTCATGGCGGACGAAGCCGCCCTGTACGTCCGGGCGGTCGTAGAGCTGCAACTCTTCGCTGAGCGCCTTGGGCAAGGCTTCGGGATTGGCGGCGTTTTCGCTGCGGTGCCGGTAGTAGCTTTCCAGGCCGCCGGCGACGATGGCCTCGGCCACCGCCTGGCAGCCCGGACAGCACATGGCCCGCGTCTCGCCGAGCACGCGGGCCTCGAAGCGGCTGCCGGCGGGGACCGGCAAGCCGCAGTGGTAGCAGGGCAGGGGGGCGCTCATGGGCGCTTCGCTTCTGCTCCCTGGAGCGGTTCGTCACCCAGCTCCATGACCACGGTCGGCGATACCACCTCTTCCTCGAAAAGACGCCACTGGCCGCTGCCTTCCTGGCCGAGCAGTTCGACGAAGCGACGGCCCTCGACGGCGTCGGTCAGTTGCCCGACGTAGCGCTCGCGGTCGGAGTTGCTGCGCAGCAGCTCCACGCGGCGGTCCTTCTCCGGCTGGGTCGGCGAGATCAGGTTGAGGGTGAGCCGATCCGGACGGCTGTTGCCGGTCAGGCGCACTTCGACTTCGCCGGTCAGGTCGTCGACCTTGACCTTGGCGTGCACCTGCAGGCGTACGGCCAGGTTCTCGCGTTCCAGGGAGCGGTTGATGCCCTTGCCGGCCTCGTAGTAGTTGTCGGTGACCAGGGTGTCCTGGTTGCGCACCGCGATGGTGACCAGGCTCAGCCCGAGCACCACCGAGGTCGCCAGGAGGGCCACGATGAACCAGGCCCAGAAGTGTTTGTACCAGGGTTGAGGGTGGGTCTCGGACTGCATGCTCAAGTTACTCAACGGGTGCGTGGGCCAATGAAGCGACTCTTCGCTTCTTTATGGATGCTCGGGTCGTCGGCCGACTCGATGGTGAAGACGATCTCGTTGGTGGTCGAAGGCAGCTTCTCCGGCTCGATGGACAGTTCCATCGGCAGGTTGAGGATGTCGCCCGCCGCCACCTTCAGCTCGCGCCGGCCTTCCAGGGTCAGGCCTTCGAGACCCTTGGCGCCGAGGATGTAGGTGTGGTCCTGCTGATCCTTGTTCATGATCTTCAGGCTGTACACGTTCTCGATGCGGCCGAGTTCGTTCTCGCGGTAGAGCACGCGGTCCTTGCTGACGTCGAAGCCGACCAGCGGACGCAGGACCACCGCGGTGATCAGGGCGGAGATCATCAGCACCAGGGCGATGGCGTAGCCGATCAGGCGCGGCCGGGCCAGGTGGGTCTTCTGGCCGTTGAGGTTGTGCTCGGTGGTGTAGCTGATCAGCCCTTTCGGGTAGTTCATCTTCTCCATGATGCTGTCGCAGGCGTCGATGCACGCCGCGCAGCCGATGCACTCGATCTGCAGGCCGTCGCGGATGTCGATGCCGGTCGGGCAGACCTGCACGCACATCGTGCAGTCGATGCAGTCGCCCAGGCCCTGGGCCTTGTAGTCGAGGGACTTCTTGCGCGGGCCGCGCTTCTCGCCACGACGCGGATCGTAGGAGACGATCAGGGTGTCCTTGTCGAACATCACGCTCTGGAAGCGCGCGTAGGGGCACATGTAGATGCACACCTGCTCGCGCAGCCAGCCGGCGTTGCCGTAGGTGGCCAGGGTGAAGAAGCCGACCCAGAAGTAGGCCCAGCCGTCGGCCTGGCCGGTGAGCAGCTCGGGAATCAGCTCGCGGATCGGCGAGAAGTAGCCGACGAAGGTCAGGCCGGTGACCAGGCCGATCAGCAGCCACAGGCTGTGCTTGGCGGTCTTGCGCAGCAGCTTGTTGCCGCTCATCGGAGCCTTGTCCAGCTTGATGCGCTGGTTGCGGTCGCCTTCGGTGACCTTCTCGCACCACATGTAGATCCAGGTCCACACGCTCTGCGGGCAGGTATAGCCACACCAGACGCGACCGGCGAACACGGTGATGAAGAACAGGCCGAAGGCGCAGACGATCAGCAGCCAGGACAGCAGCATGAAGTCCTGCGGCCAGAAGGTGGCGCCGAAGATATAGAACTTGCGCTCGGGTAGGTCCCACCAGACGGCCTGGCGGCCGCTCCAGTTGAGCCAGACGGTACCGAAGTAGAGGAGGAAGAGCGCCGCACCGCCCACCATGCGCAGTCGGCGGAAGATACCGGTGAAGGCCCGGGTGTAGATCTTCTCGCGCTTGGCGTAGAGATCGTTGTTATTGGTGTCGCCCTTGGCAGGCGGGGTGACGTCTTGAACGGGAATCTGTTTGCTCATCAGTGCGTACCACGGCAGTGGGGGGCGCCCGGCCGGTACATGCCGACAGGGTCAGAAAATAGTTGCACGCCTACTGATTATACGCCTGATCTATCAGGCTTTTTGCGGTAACTGTGCGACTTTTGGTCGCGTATTGTCCCATTCGCGCTTTTCTTTTGCACAAAATAAAACGGCGCCGGGGTTGCCGGCGCCGTCTGGGTCGTGGGGGAGGGAGCGCTTATTCGGCGCTCTTCTCGCCGTGCGACAGGCTGTATACGTAGGCGGCCAGCAGGTGCACCTTGTCGTTGCCCAGGTGTTCCTGTTGCGCCGGCATCACACCCTGGCGACCGTAGCGGATGGTCTGCTGCAGTTGCGCGAAGCTGGAGCCGTAGATGAACGCGCCGGGGTGGGTCAGATCGGGAGCGCCCATCGCCGGGGTGCCCTTGCCTTCCGGACCGTGGCAGGCGACGCAGGTGGTAGCGAAGACCTGCTTACCGGCCTCGATGTCCGCCTTGGCGCCTTCCGGCAGCTTGCGGCCATCCATCTGGGTGAGGACGAAAGCGGCGACGTTCTTCACGCCTTCCTCGCCGATCACTTCACCCCAGGCCGGCATGGCGGCGTGGCGGCCAGCCATGATGGTGGTCTTGATGGTTTCCGGCTCGCCGCCCCAGCGCCAGTCGGCGTCGGTCAGGTTGGGGAAGCCGTAGGCGCCCTTGGCGTCGGAGCCGTGGCAGATCGAGCAGTTGGAGGCGAACAGGCGACCGCCCATTTTCACCGCCTGCGGATCCTTGGCGACTTCCTCGATGGGCATCGCGGCGAACTTGGCGAAGATCGGGCCGTATTTCTCGTCGGCCTTGGCCATTTCCTTTTCCCACTGGTGGACGCCGGTCCAGCCTTTTTCCTTGTCGGCGAATTCGTCGGCGGACTGGTAGCCCGGCATCAGGCCTTTCCAGGTGCCCAGGCCCGGGTACAGGGCCAGGTACCCCACGGCGAACACCAGGGTGCCGACGAACAGCATGAACCACCACTTCGGCAGCGGGTTGTCGTACTCCTCGATGCCGTCGTAGGAGTGGCCCACGGTCTCGTCGGTGGTGCTGCTGCGCTGGCCCTTGCGGGTGGCGAAGATCAGCCAGGTCAGCGCCAGCAGGGTGCCGAGGGTGAGAGCTGTAATGTACAGACTCCAGAAGGTCGTCATTCTTTGTTACTCCTAGAAGCTTGCTCGACGTGCTTTTTGGCTTCGGGATCGTCTGCGAAGGGCAGCATCGTCGCTTCGTCGAAGCTCTTCTTGCGCTTGCCGCTGTAGGCCCAGATCACCAGGCCGATGAAGGCGACCATGATCACCACGGTGCCCAGTCCACGCAGAGTCCCGATATCCATCACACTCACCGTTTGCTCTTGATAGAGGTTCCCAGGCCTTGAAGGAACGCCACCAGGGCGTCCATCTCGGTCTTGCCCTTCACGGCTTCACGTGCACCGGCGATGTCCTCGTCGGTGTAAGGCACGCCCAGCTTGCGCAGGACTTCCATCTTGGTGGCGGTGTCCTTGCCATCAAGCTTGTTCTCTACCAGCCACGGGTAGGCAGGCATCTTCGACTCGGGCACCACGTTGCGCGGGTTGTACAGGTGCGCGCGGTGCCAGTCGTCGGAGTAACGGCCGCCGACGCGGGCCAGGTCCGGGCCGGTACGCTTGGAACCCCACAGGAACGGGTGGTCCCAGACGCTTTCACCGGCGACCGAGTAATGGCCGTAGCGTTCGGTCTCGGCACGGAACGGACGGACCATCTGCGAGTGGCAGCCGACGCAGCCTTCGCGGATGTAGATGTCGCGACCTTCCAGTTCCAGGGCGGTACGCGGCTTCATGCCTTCGACCGGGGTATTGGTCACGTCCTGGAAGAACAGCGGAACGATCTGGGTCAGGCCGCCGATGCTGACGGCGATCACCATGAAGATGGCCAGCAGGCCGACGTTCTTCTCGAGTATTTCGTGGTTCTTCATTTACGTCGGGCTCCTCAGGCGATCTGCGCGGCGGCTTCGTATTCGGCCGGCTTGGCAGCACGCACGGTGCGCCAGGTGTTGTAGGCCATCAGCAGCATGCCGGTGAGGAAGAAACCACCGCCGATCATGCGCACGATGAAGCCCGGGTGGCTTGCGACCAGTGCTTCAACGAAGGAGTAGGTCAGGGTGCCGTCCTCGTTGACCGCGCGCCACATCAGGCCTTGGGTGATGCCGTTGACCCACATCGAGGCGATGTACAGCACGGTGCCGATGGTGGCCAGCCAGAAGTGCGCGTTGATCAGGCCGATGCTGTGCATCTGCGGGCGACCGAAGACTTTCGGGATCAGGTGGTAGAGCGAGCCGATGGAGATCATCGCCACCCAGCCGAGGGCGCCGGCGTGCACGTGGCCGATGGTCCAGTCGGTGTAGTGGGAGAGGGCGTTGACGGTCTTGATCGCCATCATCGGGCCTTCGAAGGTGGACATGCCGTAGAAGGCCAGGGATACCACCAGGAAGCGCAGGATCGGGTCGGTGCGCAGCTTATGCCAGGCGCCGGAGAGGGTCATCATGCCGTTGATCATGCCGCCCCAGCTCGGTGCCAGGAGGATCAGCGACATCACCATGCCCAGCGACTGCGCCCAGTCCGGCAGCGCGGTGTAGTGCAGGTGGTGCGGGCCGGCCCAGATGTACAGGGAGATCAGCGCCCAGAAGTGGACGATGGACAGGCGATAGGAATAGACCGGACGCTCGGCCTGCTTGGGCACGAAGTAGTACATCATGCCGAGGAAGCCGGTGGTCAGGAAGAAGCCCACGGCGTTGTGCCCGTACCACCACTGGACCATCGCATCGGTGGCGCCGGAGTAGGCGGAGTAGGACTTGAACCAGCTCACCGGCAGCGACATGTGGTTGACGATGTGCAGCATCGCCGTCACCAGGATGAAGGCACCGTAGAACCAGTTGCCCACATAGATGTGCTTGACCTTGCGCTTGACGATGGTGCCGAAGAACACGATCGCGTAGGTGATCCAGACGATCGCCAGGAGGATGGCCAGCGGCCATTCCAGTTCGGCGTATTCCTTGGAGGTGGTGAAACCCTGCGGCAGGGTCAGCACGGCGCCCACGATCACGGCCTGCCAACCCCAGAAGGTGAAGGCCGCCAGCGTGTCTGAAATCAGTCGGGCTTGCGAGGTACGTTGCACCACGTAGTACGAGGTGGCGAAGAGGGCGCACCCACCGAAGGCGAAGATCACCGCGTTGGTGTGCAGGGGGCGAAGGCGGCCGAAGCTCGTCCACGGCAGGTCGAAGTTCAATTCGGGCCATACCAGTTGGGCGGCGATCAGGACACCGAGACCCATTCCAATGACCCCCCAGACCACCGTCATAACGGCGAACTGGCGGACCACCTTATAGTTATAAGCAGTCTGACTGATTGCTGTGCTCATGCTAGGGGTTCCACGGTTAATGGACTTTTTTAGGGACAAAAAATCGGCGGCAAGTATGGAGAAAGCGGGTGGGCATTGCAACGCGCCAGGCCAGGGGCGACGCCAGTTTGATGCCTGCTTCAGAGCGCTTTCCAAGGCGGCCGTATGGCTTTTTGGCGCTATCCGGGCGAGTGGGTTCGGCCGGTGAAGTTAGGTGTCCCGTCGCTCTGCCGGAGAGGGACGAATGCAGAGCAGCTTAGACGCGATTGAAAAGGAAGGGTAGGAAAGGCGTCCGCTGGTGCGACACTTCGTCGCGCCGCCTGGGACTAAGGTCTGAGACCGGGGGAAGGACCCGCGCCCGGGAGGGCGCGGGTGGGGGGAGGGGTCAGTTGCTGCCCTGGTTGTGCGACAGGTTGTAGATGTAGGCGGCCAGGATGTGCACCTTTTCCTTGCCCAGGTAGGGCTCCTGGGCCGGCATCTGGCCCTGGCGGCCATGGCGGATGGTTTGTTGGAGCTGGGCGTAGCTGGAGCCGTAGATGAACGCGCCGGGGTTGGTCAGGTTCGGCGCGCCGACCAGGGCGGTACCCTTGCCTTCCGGGCCGTGGCAGGCGACGCAGTTGACCGAGAAGATCTGCTTGCCGGCCTCGACGTCGGCCTTGGTGCCTTCCGGCAGCTTCAGCCCGGCGAGTTCGGTGCGGACGTAGGCGGCGACGTTCTTCACCCCGTCTTCGCCGAGGATGTCGCCCCAGGCCGCCATGATCGCGTGGCGACCGCCGAGGATGGTGGTCTCGATGCTCTGCGGGTCACCGCCCCAGCGCCACTCGTTGTCGGCCAGGTTGGGGAAGCCGAGGGCGCCCTTGGCGTCGGAACCGTGGCAGATCGAGCAGTAGGTGGCGAACATGCGGCTGCCCATCTTCATGGCGTGCTCGTCCTTGGCCACTTCCTCGATGGGCATGGCGGCGTACTTGGCGAAGATCGGCCCGTACTTCTCCTGGGCGATGTTCATCTCGCGTTCCCACTGCTTGTCCTGGGTCCAGCCGCCCTCGTAGCCCGGCAGCACGCCTTTCCAGTTACCCAGGCCCGGGTACAGGACCAGGTAGCCGACGGAGAAGACGATGGTGCCGATGTACAGCATGAACCACCACTTCGGCAGCGGATTGTCGTACTCCTCGATGCCGTCGTAGGAGTGGCCCATGGTCTTTTCGGTAGTACCCTTGGCCTCGCCCTTGCGGGTGGCGAAGACCAGCCAGAGCAGGGCGATCAAGGTACCGACGGTAAGAGCTGTGATGTACAGACTCCAGAAGGTGGTCATTCTTTGTTACTCCTAGAAGCTTGCTCGACGTGCTTTTTGGCTTCGGGATCGTCTGCGAAGGGCAGCATCGTCGCTTCGTCGAAGCTCTTCTTGCGTTTGCCGCTGTAGGCCCAGATCACCAGACCGATGAAGGCGACCATGATCAGCAGCGTGCCGAGTCCTCGCAGCGTCCCGATATCCATTGCCGTCACCGTTTGTTCTTGATCGAGGTGCCGAGCACCTGCAGGTAGGCGACCACGGCGTCCATCTCGGTCTTGCCTTTCAGCGAGTCCTTGGCGCCCTTGATGTCTTCGTCGGTATAGGGCACGCCGAGGGTGCGCATCACTTCGAGCTTCTTCTCGATGTCCTTGCCGTCGAGCTTGTTCTCCACCAGCCACGGGTAGGCCGGCATCTTCGACTCGGGCACCACGTTGCGCGGGTTGAACAGGTGTGCGCGGTGCCAGTCGTCGGAGTAGCGGCTACCGACGCGGGCCAGGTCCGGACCGGTACGCTTGGAACCCCACAGGAAGGGGTGGTCCCAGACGCTCTCGCCGGCCACCGAGTAGTGGCCGTAGCGTTCGGTTTCGGCGCGGAACGGACGGATCATCTGCGAGTGGCAGCCGACGCAGCCTTCGCGGATATAGATGTCGCGGCCTTCCAGTTGCAGCGCGGTATAGGGCTTCATGCCTTCGACCGGGGTGTTGGTCACGTCCTGGAAGAACAGCGGCACGATCTGGGTCAGGCCGCCGATGCTCACGGCCACGGCCATGCATAGCGCCAGCAGGCCGACGTTCTTCTCGAGTATTTCGTGTTTCATGCTCGGCTCCTCAGGCGATCTGTGCGGCGGCTTCGTATTCGGCCGGCTTGGCGGCACTGACGGTGCGCCAGGTGTTGTAGGCCATCAGGAACATGCCGAGCAGGAAGATGAAACCGCCGAGCATGCGCACGATGAAGCCGGGGTGGCCGGCGGCCAGCGCTTCGACGAAGGAGTAGGTCAGGGTGCCGTCCTCGTTGACCGCGCGCCACATCAGGCCCTGGGTGATGCCGTTGACCCACATCGAGGCGATGTAAAGCACGGTACCGATGGTGGCCAGCCAGAAGTGCGCGTTGATCAGGCCCAGGCTGTACATCTTCTCGCGGCCGAAGACCTTCGGGATCAGGTGGTAGAGCGAGCCGATGGAAACCATCGCGACCCAGCCGAGGGCGCCGGCGTGTACGTGGCCGATGGTCCAGTCGGTGTAGTGGGAGAGGGCGTTGACGGTCTTGATCGCCATCATCGGGCCTTCGAAGGTGGACATGCCGTAGAACGCCAGGGACACCACCAGGAAGCGCAGGATCGGGTCGCTGCGCAGCTTATGCCAGGCGCCCGAGAGGGTCATCATGCCGTTGATCATGCCGCCCCAGCTCGGCGCCAGGAGGATCAGCGACATCACCATGCCCAGCGACTGCGCCCAGTCCGGCAGCGCGGTGTAGTGCAGGTGGTGCGGGCCGGCCCAGATGTACACCGCGATCAGCGCCCAGAAGTGGACGATGGACAGGCGGTAGGAGTAGACCGGACGCTCGGCCTGCTTGGGCACGAAGTAGTACATCATGCCGAGGAAGCCGGCGGTGAGGAAGAAGCCCACGGCGTTATGCCCGTACCACCACTGGACCATGGCGTCGGTGGCGCCGGCGTACAGCGAGTAGGACTTGGTGAAGGTCACCGGCAGCTCGAGGTTGTTCACCACGTGGAGCATGGCGACGGTGAGGATGAACCCGCCGAAGAACCAGTTGCCCACATAGATGTGCTTGACCTTGCGCTTGACCAGGGTGCCGAAGAACACCACCGCGTAGGCGACCCAGACCACCGTGATCAGGATGTCGATCGGCCATTCCAGCTCGGCGTACTCCTTGGACGAGGTGTAGCCCAGCGGCAGGCTGATGGCGGCCAGCAGGATCACCAGTTGCCAGCCCCAGAAGGTGAAGGAGGCGAGGGTGTCGGAGAACAGTCGCACCTGGCAGGTGCGCTGCACCGCGTAGTAGCTGGTGGCGAACAGTGCGCAACCGCCGAAGGCGAAGATCACCGCGTTGGTGTGCAGCGGGCGCAGGCGGCCGAAGCTCGTCCACGGCAAGCCGAAGTTCAGGTCGGGCCATACCAGCTGGGCGGCGATCAGGACACCGACGGTCATGCCGACGATGCCCCAGACCACGGTCATGATGGCGAATTGGCGGACCACCTTGTAGTTATAGGCGGACTCTGGGTTAGTGGTGCTCATGCTATGGGCTTCCATCCACGGTTATACGCTATGGCTTTTTCCGGCAGTTGGGATGCCGGGCGTCCCCCCATTGGGGCTGGTCTAATTGGCGTAATTAGCGAGAGGAAGCATGGATAATGGGGCGTTATGAAATATTGATCGGGATCAATTGGCTTCCCGACCCCCACTGCATACGAGGTGTGGCAAGTTGTCGCTGAAATGGAACCGCCCGGCCGGCTCGCTGTCGGCCACCCTGATTCTCGCCCATGGCGCCGGGGCGCCGATGGACAGCCCGTTCATGGAGCGCATCGCCGAACTGCTCGCCGCCCAGGGCATCGCCGTCGCGCGCTTCGAGTTTCCCTACATGGCCCAGCGCCGCGAGGACGGCCGCAAGCGTCCGCCGAATCCGCAGGCGCAGTTGCTCGACTGCTGGCGGCGAGTCCATGCGCAGGTCCGCGAGACCCTGGACGGGCCCTTGGCCCTGGGCGGCAAGTCGATGGGCGGGCGCATGGCCAGCCTGCTGGCCGACGAGCTGGGCGCGGATGCCCTGGTCTGCCTCGGCTACCCGTTCTACGCCGCCGGCAAGCCGGAGAAGCCGCGGGTCGCGCACCTCGCCGGGCTGCGCACGCCGACCCTGATCGTCCAGGGCGAGCGCGACGCCCTGGGCAACCGCGAGGCGGTGGCGGGCTATGCGCTGGCGCCGACGATCCGCCTGCACTGGCTGGCCGCGGCGGACCACGACCTCAAGCCGCTGAAGGCCTCCGGCCTGACCCACGAGCAGCACCTGGCGGCAACGGCGCGGGAGGTGGCCGGCTTCCTTCGCGGGCTCCAGGGCCATTAACGGTTCCTTAAGGCATCCCCTCATAAGCTGCGGCGCAACCACCCTCGCATCGAGGCGTGGGCGACTGACTTCTCTGAGGGGGGAAGACATGAACATGCATGCCGACGGTGAGCAGATCACCGCTATCGATACCCGCGAACGCATCCTGCTGACGGGGGCCACCGGCTTTCTCGGCGGTTCGGTCGCCGCCCAGCTGATCGCCGCCGGGCACGGCGCCAACCTGTCCTTCCTGGTCCGCGCCGAATCCCGCCAGCAGGGGCTCGAACGCCTGCGCGGCAACCTGCTGATGCATGGCGTCGACGAAGCCGACTGCCTGGCACTGCGGGCGGAGCAGATCCTCTGCGGCGATTTCCTCGACACCTCCTGGCTGGCCCGCGAGACGCCGCGCCTGATGCAGGTGGAGCGGGTGATCAATTGCGCCGCCGTGGCGTCGTTCTCGAAGAACCCGACCATCTGGCCGGTCAACGTCGACGGCACTTTCGCCTTCGCCGACGTGCTGAGCCGTTCGAAGCGACTGAAGCGTTTCCTCCACGTCGGTACCGCGATGTGCTGCGGACCGCAGCGAGAGTCGCCGATCAGCGAGTCCTGGGAATTCCCGGCGGCGGAGCAGCAACTGGTGGACTACACCGCGTCCAAGGCGGAAATCGAGCGGCGCATGCGCGAGGAACTGCCGGGCCTGCCCCTGGTGGTGGCGCGGCCATCCATCGTGGTGGGCCACCGTACCCTTGGCTGCCAGGCCTCCGGCAGCATCTTCTGGGTCTTCCGCATGGGCTTCGCCCTGGAAAGCTTCACCTGCGGCCTGGACGAGCAGATCGACGTGATTCCGGTCGACTACTGCGCCGAGGCGCTGATCGGCCTGGCGCTGAAGCCGTGCCTGGGGCACAGCCTCTATCATATCTCCGCCGGCCATCGCGCGGCCTGCACCTTCGGCGAGATCGACGAGGCCTTCGCCCGCGCCAACGGGGCGGCGCCGGTAGGCGAGCGCTACCGCAAGGTGGAGGTGGACGACCTCAAGGAACTGGCGAAGAGCTTCGAGTCGCGCATCGGCCCGGCCAATCCGCGTCTGGTCCTGCGCGCGTTGCGCTTGTACAGCGGCTTTGCCGACCTCAACTACCTGTTCGACAACAGCCGTCTGCTGGAGGAGGGAATCTCCGCGCCGCCGCGCTTCACCGACTACCTCGACGTCTGCGTGCAGTCGTCAAGCGCGGTGAGCATCCCGGCGCAGATGCAATGGGACTTCAAGTGACGGCAGGTGCGGGGAGCTTCCTCCCCGCGGCCTGATCTCAGCGGTTGAAGCGCTCGACCAGGGAATACTGGCTCTGCGCGGTGGTGGTCAGTTCCTCGCTCAGTTTCGCCGTGCGCAGCGCCTCGTCGGAGGTCTGCTCGGCCAGGGCGGCGATGGTGCTGATGTTGCGGTTGATTTCCTCGGCCACCGCGCTCTGTTCCTCCGCGGCAGCGGCGATCTGGGTGGTCATCTCGGTGATGTTGCTGACCGCCTCGCTGATGCCGACCAGCGCGCTGTCGGCTTCCAGCACCCGCTGGACCCCGGCTTCGGCCTGCTGCAGGCCGCTCTCCATGGTATGTACCGCATCGTTGGCGGTGTTCTGCAACTTGGCGATCAGGTGGTGGATCTGCTCGGTGGAGGCCGCGGTGCGTTGCGCCAGCGAGCGCACTTCGTCGGCCACCACGGCGAAGCCGCGTCCCTGGTCGCCGGCCCGCGCCGCCTCGATGGCGGCGTTGAGAGCGAGCAGGTTGGTCTGGTCGGCGATGCCCTTGATCACATCGACCACGCCGCCGATCTCGTTGCTGTCCTGGGCCAGGCGACTCACCGCGGCCCCGGTCTCGCCCACCGACTCCGACAGGCGCTGGATGGCGTTGCGCGTCTCCGCGGCGATGTCGCGGCCGCGCGAGGTCAGTTCGTTGGCCTTCTGTGTGGCGTCGGCGGTCAACTGGACGTTGTTCGCCACTTCCTGGGTGGTGGCGGCCATCTCGTTGACCGCGGTGGCCACCTGTTCGGTCTCTGCGCGCTGCTGTTCCAGACCGGCGGAGCTGTGGTGGGCCAGGGTGTCGGCCTGGCGCGCCTGTTCGGTGAGGTATTCGGCGGTGTCCTGCAGGCGTGTCAGGCAGGTCTTCAGGCGCGCGTCCTGGCTGAGGATGGCCATTTCCAGGCGCGCCTGCTCGCCGCGGCTGTCGGTGTACATCTGCGCGATCAGCGGGTCGGAGGTGGTCTGTTCGGCGAGCCGCATCAGGCGCTTCAGCCCGCGCTTCTGCCAGCGCAGTCCGGCCAGGCCGAGCGGAACGGCGAGCAGGCCGGCGAGGATGAAGCCCCACCAGGAGTTCAGCCAGATACCGATGAGGAAGCCGATCTGGCTGATCAGGATGAACGGCAGCCAGTCGAGCAGTACCGGCAGCCAGCGGTCGCGCCGGGGGATCGCCGGCTTGCCGGCGCCGAGGCGACGGTAGAGGGCCTCGGCGCGCTGGATCTGTTCGGCGGTCGGCTTGACCCGCACCGACTCGTAGCCGACCACCGCGCCCTGGTCGTAGATCGGCGTGACATAGGCGCTGACCCAGTAGTGGTCGCCGTTCTTGCAGCGGTTCTTGACGATCCCCATCCACGGGCGGCCGGCTTTGAGGGTGGTCCACATGTGGGCGAACACCGCCGGCGGGACGTCGGGGTGACGGATCAGGTTGTGCGGCGCGGACATCAGCTCCTCGCGACTGAAGCCGCTGATGTCGATGAAGGCTTCGTTGCAGTAGGTGATGATGCCTTTGAGATTGGTGGTGGTGATCAGGCGTTGTTCCGCCGGATAGACGCGCTCGTGCTGGGTGATGGGCTGATTGTTGCGCATGGGCCTTCCAAAACAAGTGAAGCATTTACCTCTGCATCGGCGAAAACGCCTTTCACATGAGGGATTTGTGAATGCTTTCACGAGGAAAAACAGATAGCTATTGACCCAAAGCATGAGAACCGACCACGTGGTCGGATAGATGGCGGATTCGCTGATGGAGGTCAATGCGTTACGGTTTCGTGTCGTTCCCGGCGGCGCGCATGGGCTGGGGAGGGGCCTGGCGGATAAGCGCGAGGCGGCCATCCGCCGGTCCTGCGGGGTATCGGCGGATGACGCCGGGGCGTCGTTCGCCCTGCGAAGCGCCCGCGGCCCCGGGCGCCGGAATGAAAAAGGGGTGGCCGAAGCCACCCCTCCGCGCGTACCGCCGCTGCCTCAGAGCATGCTGCGCAGCACGTAGTGGAGGATGCCGCCGGCCTTGAAATACTCGACCTCGTTGAGGGTGTCGATGCGGCAGAGGACCTTGAAGCTGTCCTGGCTGCCGTCCTCGCGGGTCACTTCCACGCTGAGCGGCATGTGCGGCTTGAGTTCGCCGCCGAGGCCGCGGATGTTCAGCACCTCCTTGCCGGTCAGCTTCAGGCTCTTGCGGTCCTGGCCGTTCTCGAACTGCAACGGCAGCACGCCCATGCCGACCAGGTTGGAGCGGTGGATGCGCTCGAAGCTCTCCGCGATCACCGCCTTCACGCCCAGCAGGTTGGTACCCTTGGCCGCCCAGTCGCGCGACGAGCCGGTGCCGTATTCCTTGCCGGCGACGATCACCAGCGGGGTGCCGTCCTCCTGGTAACGCATGGCCGCGTCGTAGATCGCCAGTTTCTCGCCGCTGGGCACGTACAGGGTATTGCCGCCTTCCTCGCCGCCGAGCATCTCGTTCTTGATGCGGATGTTGGCGAAGGTGCCGCGCATCATCACCTCATGGTTGCCGCGACGGGAGCCGTAGGAGTTGAAGTCCTTCGGTTCCACGCCGTGCTCGCGCAGGTAGCGGCCGGCCGGGCTGTCGGCCTTGATGTTGCCGGCAGGGGAGATGTGGTCGGTGGTCACCGAGTCGCCCAGCACCGCCAGCACCCGCGCCTGCTCGACGTCGGCGATGGCCGGCGGCGCCTCGGCGATGTGTTCGAAGAAGGGTGGATGCTGGATGTAGGTGGAGTCGGCCTGCCACTCGTAGGTGTCCGACTGCGGCACCTGGATCGCCTGCCATTTCTCGTCGCCGGCGAAGACCTCGGCGTACTCCTTGTGGAACATCTCGGTGTCGACCTTCTGGATCGCCTCGGCGATTTCCTTCTGGCTCGGCCAGATGTCCTTCAGGTAGACCGGCTGGCCGTCCTTGCCGGTGCCCAGCGGTTCCTCGCTGAGGTTGATCCGCACGCTGCCGGCCAGGGCGTAGGCCACCACCAGCGGCGGCGAGGCCAGCCAGTTGGTCTTCACCAACGGGTGCACGCGGCCTTCGAAGTTGCGGTTGCCGGAGAGTACCGAGGCGACGGTCAGGTCGGCCTGCTGGATGGCTTTCTCGATCGGCTCCAGCAGCGGGCCGGAGTTGCCGATGCAGGTGGTGCAGCCGTAGCCGACCAGGTCGAAGCCGAGTTCGTCGAGGTAGCGGGTCAGGCCGGCAGCCTTGAAGTAGTCGGTGACCACCTTGGAGCCCGGCGCCAGCGAACTCTTCACCCAGGGCTTGCGTTGCAGGCCTTTTTCCACCGCCTTCTTCGCCAGCAGGCCGGCGGCCATCATCACGCTGGGGTTGGAGGTGTTGGTGCAGGAGGTGATGGCGGCGATCACCACCGCGCCGTTCTTCAGGCGGTGGGTCTGGCCGTCGTGCTGGTAGTCGATCTCGCCGAAGGCGGCGTTGGCGCCGACCGCGGTGCCGCCGCCGCCCTCGCTGAGCAGGCGGCCTTCTTCGGTGCTGGAGGGATGCAGTTGCAGGCCGAGGAACTCGTTGAAGGCGCTGGCGACGTTCTGCAGGGCCACGCGGTCCTGCGGGCGCTTCGGTCCGGCCAGGCTGGCCTCGACTTCGCCCATGTCCAGGTGCAGGGTGTCGGTGAACACCGGCTCGTGGCCCTTCTCGCGCCACAGGCCCTGTTCCTTGCTGTAGGCCTCGACCAGCTTGACCGTGCTTTCCGGACGTCCGGACAGGCGCAGGTAGCCGAGGGTGATCTCGTCCACCGGGAAGAAGCCGCAGGTGGCGCCGTATTCCGGGGCCATGTTGGCGATGGTGGCGCGGTCCGCCAGGGGCAGGTCGGCCAGGCCGTCGCCGTAGAACTCGACGAATTTCCCCACCACGCCCTTCTTGCGCAGCATCTGCGTGACGGTCAGCACCAGGTCGGTGGCGGTGATGCCCTCGCGCAGCTTGCCGGTGAGCTTGAAGCCGATGACCTCGGGGATCAGCATCGATACCGGCTGGCCGAGCATGGCGGCTTCCGCCTCGATGCCGCCGACGCCCCAGCCGAGCACGCCGAGGCCGTTGATCATGGTGGTGTGGGAGTCGGTGCCGACCAGGGTGTCGGGGAAGGCGTAGGTCCTGCCATCCTCGTCCTTGGTCCAGACCGTGCGGCCCAGGTACTCCAGGTTGACCTGGTGGCAGATGCCGGTGCCCGGCGGTACCACGCTGAAGTTGTCGAAGGCGTTCTGGCCCCAGCGCAGGAAGGCGTAGCGTTCGCCGTTGCGCTGCATCTCGATCTCGACGTTCTGTTCGAAGGCCGATTCGCTGGCGAACTTGTCGACCATCACCGAGTGGTCGATGACCAGGTCCACCGGCGACAGCGGGTTGATCTTCTGCGGGTCGCCGCCGGCCTTGGCCATGGCCGCGCGCATGGCGGCCAGGTCGACCACCGCGGGCACCCCGGTGAAGTCCTGCATCAGGACCCGCGCCGGGCGGTACTGGATCTCGCGGTCGGAACGGCGCTCCCTGAGCCAGCCGGCGAGGGCCTTGAGGTCGTCGCCGGTGACGGTGCTGCCGTCCTCCCAGCGCAGGAGGTTTTCCAGCAGGACCTTCAGCGACATCGGCAGCTTGCCGAGATCGCCCAGGGTCCGGGCGGCTTCCGGGAGGCTGTAGTAGTGGTAGGTCTTGCCGTCCACAGCGAGACTGCGAAGGGTTTTCAGGCTGTCCAAAGCAGGCATTTCTGATTTCCTCACGGCGGGCCCGGGGGCGGCGGGCCTGGCCTCGTCCTGACGCCAGGCCCGTCGTCGAGCCGATAGTGCCTGGCTTCGCCCGGGACCCGCGGCGTCCGCGGACGCCAGGGTGCCGTTACCTCGGTAATGCGCGGTGGCCCGATCCCATCGGTACCGGCCGCTGGCGAGAGTCAGACTTTGGGATAGCGTTGTTCGAAACCTTCAAGCTAGACCGGCTCGAGGGCTCCTGCCATATACACTGGACCGACGAACGGTCGCTGCAGTTCCCTTGAGGCATGCCCGGCACTATAGTGCGCGGCCAAGGAGACAACCCCATGAATACCCTGTTGATGCACTGCCGGCCAGGCTTCGAAGGTGAAGTCTGCGCCGAAATCGCCGAGCATGCAGCCACTCTCGAGATTCCCGGCTACGCCAAGAGCAAGCCGGCCAGCGCCCACGTCGAGTTCGTCTGCCAGGACGCCGACGGCGCCGAGCGCCTGATGCGCCGCCTGCGTTTCGCCGACTTGATCTTCCCGCGCCAGTGGGCGCGCGGGCCCGGCTTCATCGAATTGCCGGAAAGCCAGCGCATCGAGGTACTGCTGGCGGAGCTGGCGAGTTATCCGGTTTGCGGCAGCCTCTGGCTGGAGGTGCTGGACACCAATGCCGGCAAGGAGGTGTCGACCTTCTGCCGCAAGTTCGAGAAACCGCTGCGCGCGGCGCTGGTGAAGGCCGGGCGGTTGCAGGAGGACCCGGCGCTGCCGCGCCTGCTGCTGACCTTCCGCTCCGGCCGGGAAGTCTTCGTCGGCCTCGCCGAGCCGCGCAACAGCGCGCTCTGGCCGATGGGCATCCCGCGCCTGAAGTTTCCCCGCGAGGCGCCGAGCCGTTCGACGCTGAAGCTGGAGGAAGCCTGGCACCAGTTCATCCCGCGCAGCGAATGGGACAAGCGCCTGGCGCCGGACATGCTCGCCGTGGACCTCGGTGCGGCGCCGGGCGGCTGGACCTGGCAACTGGTTAACCGGGAGATGCGGGTGACCGCCGTGGACAACGGGCCGATGGCGGAGAACCTGATGTATTCCGGGCTGGTCGACCACCAGAAGGTCGACGGCTACCAGTACCGCCCGCGCCAGCGGGTCGACTGGATGGTCTGCGACATCGTCGAGAAGCCGGCACGCACCGGTGCGTTGATCGAGACCTGGATCGGCGAAGGGCTTTGCCGCGAGGCGGTGGTCAACCTCAAGCTGCCGATGAAGCAGCGCTATGCCGAGGTGCGCAAGATCCTCCAGCGCCTGCGCGAGAGCTTTGACGCGCGCGGCCTGAAGGTAGCGATCGGCTGCAAGCAGCTGTATCACGACCGCGAGGAAGTGACCTGCCATCTACGCCGCCTCGAACGCTGAGGGGCGGCGGCATTCCGGCCGGGGACAGGTGACCGGCCGCGCCGCATGCGCGACAATGCGCGGATTCTGTTGCGGAGTTTCCCGATGACCCATTCTGTCGACGCCATTCTCGACGCCACCGGCCTGAACTGTCCCGAGCCGGTGATGATGCTGCACAACAAGGTCCGCGACCTGGCGCCCGGCGGCCTGCTCAAGGTGATCGCCACCGATCCCTCGACCCGCCGCGACATCCCCAAGTTCTGCGTGTTCCTCGGCCACGAGCTGGTCGAGCAGCAGGAAGAGGCGGGCACCTATCTCTACTGGATCCGCAAGAAGGCCGACTAGGCCTTCCGCGGATCCCGCCATCCCTCGCGCTTCAGCGCAGCTTCTCCATGAGCTGGTAGTACCACATCCCGGCGGCCAGCATCGGATTGCCGAAGAGGTCGCCCAGCGGCACCCTGAGGTGCTTGCAACGGGCGAAGGTGTCGAACTGCTCCAGGCTCCCGCTCATCGCCTTGGCCATGATCTCGCCCATGATGTGGCTGGTGGCCACGCCATGCCCCGAGTAGCCCTGGCAGTACCAGACGTTGTCGGAGAGCTTGCCGAGCTGGGGGATCCGGTTCATCACGATGCCCATGGCGCAACTCCACTGGAACTCGATCTCCACGCCCTTCAGGCGCGGGAAGGTGCGCTCGATGCATGGCCGCAGCTCGGCGGCGATGTCCCGCGAGTCGCGGCCCGAGTAGTTGGCGCCGCCACCGAACAGCAGGCGGCCGTCGGCGGTGGGGCGGTAGTAATCGAGGACGAAGCGGCAATCGTAGACCGCCAGCCCCTGCGGGTTGATCTCCCGTGCCAGCTCGCCCAGCGGCCGGGTGGTAACGATTCCGCCCATGGCCGGGAAGATCATCCCCTTGAGCTGCCTGCGTTCGAGCTTGTGGTAGACATCGCCGGCAAGCAGGATCTGCTGCGCCTCGATCCTTCCCTCGCGGGTAATCACCGCCGGCCGCGGGCCGTGGACGATATCCAGCACCTCGGAATGTTCGAAGATCAGAGCGCCGAGGCCGGCCGCCGCCCTGGCCTCGCCGATGCACAGGTTGAGCGGGTGCAGGTGCATGTTGCGGGTGTTCTTCAGCGCGCCGCAGTACAGCTCGGTCTCCAGGTGGGCCTGGACGCCGGCCTTGTCCAGCAGGACCACCTGGTCGCCCATGCCGCGGCGCACCGCCTCCTCGTAGGAGGCCTGCAGCTCGCCCATGTGGCTGGCCTTCATCGCCGCGTGCAGGTGGCCATGGCGAAGGTCGCAGGCGATGCCGTACTTCTCCACCCGCTGGCGGATGATCTCGTGGCCGCGCCAGCGCAGGTGCCAGATGAAGTCCTCGACCTCGGCGCCCAGCCATTGGCGCATCTGCTTGTGCATCGCCGCGTCGCCGGACAGGCTGCCGGTGACCTGGCCGCCGTTGCGCCCGCTGGCGCCCCAGCCGATGCGATGGGTCTCGACCAGGGCTACCTTGTAGCCACGCTCGGCCAGTTCGACCGCCGTGGCGACGCCGGTGAAGCCGCCGCCGATGATGGCGATGTCGACCGTCACCGCGCCCAGCAGGGTCGGATAGTCGGTTTCCTCGTTGAGCGTGGCGGCGTAGTAGGACGGCGCGCGTTCCGCGGCCGGACGGGGATGGATTGCTGCGTTCATCGGGTATTCCTTGTTCCAGTGCGGAGCGTCCTGCCGGCGCGCCGCCGTATGCGGGCGGGTCCGGGATCTCAGGCCTGGGTCAGGTACCAGCGCCAGTCCTGCTCGCCGACCTCGCCCATGAATTGCCGGTATTCCGCGCGCTTCACCGCCAGGTAGACGCCGAGGAACGGCTCGCCGAAGGCTTCCCGCGCCCACTCGGAGCCTTGCAGGGTATCGAGGGCGGTCAGCCAGTCGGTGGGCAGGCGCTTGCCGGCCTGGGCGTAGCCGTTGCCCTCCACCGGCGCACCCGGATCGATGCCTTCGCGGATGCCGCGGTGGACCCCGGCGAGGAGCGCCGCGGCGGCCAGGTAGGGGTTGGCGTCGGCGCCGCAGATGCGGTGCTCGATATGCCGACTGGAGGCCGGGCCGCCCGGCACGCGCAGGCTCACGGTGCGGTTGTCGACGCCCCAGGTCTGCGCCAGCGGCGCGTAGCTGTTGGCCTGGAAGCGCCGGTAGGAGTTGGCGTTGGGACAGAACAGCAGGAGCGAGTCGAGCAGGCTGGCGAGCATGCCGCCGACCGCCTGGCGCAGCAACGGCGTGCCGGCGGGGTCGTCGCTGGCGAACAGGTTGTGGCCTTGTTCGTCGGCCAGGCTGACGTGCAGGTGCATGCCAGTGCCGGCCAGGTCGTCGAACGGCTTGGCCATGAAGCAGGCGAGCATCCCGTGCTTGTGCGCGATGCCCTTGACCAGGCGCTTGTAGCGGATCGCCTGGTCCATGGCGGCGAGGGCGTCGCCGTGGTCGAGGGTGATTTCCACCTGGCCCGGGGCATATTCCGAGATCGCCGTGCGTGCCGGCAGGCCCTGCGCCTTGCAGGCGGCATAGAGGTCGGCGAGGAACGGCTCGATCTGCTCCAGTTCGCGCAGGCCGTAGACCTGGGTCGCCCGTGGGCGGCCGCCATCGGCGTCGCGGGCCGGTTGCGGGCGGCCGTTGGCGTCGCGCTCACGGTCGAGCAGGTAGAACTCCAGCTCGGCGGCCATCACCGGGTGATAGCCCTCGCTCTTCAGCGCGTCGATGGTTCGCACCAGGAGGTGCCGCGGATCGGCGACGCTGGCGGGCAGGCCCTCGCTCGGGTGCATGCTGACCTGCACCGCCGCCGTCGGGATCTGTCGCCAGGGCAGGCGCACCAGGCTGCCGGACAGGGGGTAGGCGCGGCAGTCGATGTCGCCGACGTCCCAGACCAGGCCGGAGTCCTCGACGTCCTCGCCGTTCATCGTCAGCCCGAGGATGGTGCTCGGCAGCGGCCGGCCGCTGCGGTAGACGGCCAGCAGCTCGTCGCGGTGCAGCAGCTTGCCGCGCGGCACGCCGTTGGCGTCGAGAATGAACAGTTCGAAGAGTTCGATGTCGGGGTTGGCGGCCAGGAAATCCTGGGCTTCTTGTTCGCAGGCGAAGTTCATGGGGCTCTCTTGTCGGTCTTGTCCGGTAGCGTCGCGACGCTCGCAGCGGCGCTCCGGCGACGGCAGCGTCGCGGAACGGCATGCAAGCGGCAGGCCGGCCCCGCCGTTGCGCGGGGCCGGAGGGATATCAGGCGTGACGAGCGTCCGGCGGACGCGCGTGGCGGCAATGCCAGAGCGCCCAGAAGGCCAGTTCGAGAGGGAGGGAGAGCGGCTCCAGTTCCAGCCAGCGGCTGTGCTTGCGGGGTAGACGCGCGGGCGTTCCGGCCGGGTTGGCGGAAGGCTGGTAGGGCAGGGTGCGCGTCGTCGGTAGGTGCATGAAGGAAAACTGGGCCAGGGGTTGGAACAGCCTCGCACAGGCTGACGGGTGAATTAAATGCGCTTTTTACGACCTTTGCTTGAGCGAAATCGAAACCGAAGGAAAAAGAAGGGCGCCCCCGAATGGGCTGAAGAGACGCCCGGAAAGCGGCTCAACCCTTGTCGGCCTTGCCCGCGGCGGCGGCGAACCTGGCCAGGCGTACGTCGAGATGACGCGGGCGCCGGCCGGCGTCTTCGGCGTGCTCCTTGCGACGGATCGCGTTGCGCACCATCAGCGAACCGACATAGCGGATCGGCTCCGGCGGGAAGCGGCCGAGCGGCCCCTGGGTCAGCGGCGAACGGGTCCAGGGATTGTCCAGGCCGAGCGCCAGCGAAGAAAGGATCTGCCCGCCCATGTGGCATGGACCGACGCCGCTGCCGGAGTAGCCGAAGCCGTAGAACACATTGTCGCGGCCGTCGAGCCGGCCGAAGAACGGCAGGCCGGTCACCGAGCGATCCGACGGACCGTTCCAGCTGGCCTCGATGGCGACCTCGGCTAACTCGGGGAAGAACTCCCGCAAACTGCCGCGCAGTTGTCCGAGATACGGCGAGGGGCGGTCGAACACCGGCAGCATGCGTCCGCCGTAGGCGAAGGTGTTGCCGCCCTTGCCGAGCATCAGCCGGCCGTCCGGGGTGTTGTGGTAGTAATGCACGAAGATCCGTGAGTCGAGCACGCTGACCCCGCTGGTCAGGCCGATCTCCTGCAACAGGTCTGGTCGTGGCTCGGTGATGAGCATGTCGCTGGAGACGATCGCCACGCTGCGTTCGAACTGCGGGAAGGCCCTCGCCATCCAGGCGTTCAGCGCCAGCACCACGCGGCCGGCGACGACCCGCCCGTGGGGGGTGACCACTTCCGCCGGGCGGCCGTGCTCCAGTCCTCGCATCGGCGTGCCTTCGTACAGGCGTACCCCCAGTTGCAGGGCGACCCGGCGCAGGCCGCGAACCAGCTTGCCTGGTTGCACCGTCGCGGCAGCCGGCGAGAACCAACCCTCCAGGTGCCTGCGCGAGCCGGCCAGGCGCTGCACGTCGGCCAGCGGGCGCTTGGCGAAGGAGTTGATGCCGTGGCGCTCCAGAGCGGCGATCACGCTGTCGGTGCTGCCGACCTGGGCCGGGTTGGTTGCGGTATAGAGGGTGCCGTCCAGCCGGTAGTCGGCCTCGACGTCGTAGCGCTGGCAGAAGGCGCCGATGGCCCGGATGCTGTCCTCGGAGGCCTTGACCAGGCGGATCGCCTCGGTTAGTCCGAACAGCCGTTCCAGGGTGAAGAACTTGGCCGACCAGGACAGCGCGCAGCCGCCGTTGCGGCCGCTGGCGCCGGCGCCGCAGAGATCGGCCTCGACCAGCACCACGTCGAGCCCGGGATCGTGCTCCTTGAGCATGATGGCGGTCCACAGGCCGGTGTAGCCGCCGCCGACGATGCACACGTCGGCGCGGGTATCCCCGGCCAGCGGCGGGCAGGGTGCTGCATGTTCGGAGCGTAGGGCCTGGTCCAGCCAGAAGGGTCGGAAGGTCATGGCTGTGCTCTCACTGCGGGCGGGCGGCGACGACGATCATTTCCACCCGCCAGCGCGGGTCGATCAACTCGGCCAGGCTACAGGCGCGGGTCGGCGCCCGGCCTTCGGGAAACCACTGGTCCCAGACCTGGTTGAGACCGGCGTAGTCCTCCCGGTGGGCTAGCAGTATGCGTACCGAGAGCACCTGGCCGCGGTCGCTGCCGACGCTCTGGAGCAGCCGGTCGATGTTCTCCAGGATCTGGCGGGTCTGGTCCTGGATGTCACCGCTGGGGTCGTCTGCGACCTGGCCGCCGATGTAGACCGTGTTGCCGTGCAGGGCCATCTCGGCCCGACGCTTGACGACTTCGAAACGTTCGATATGCATGAGGGGGTTCCCGGTTCGTGGAGAAGGACGCGGCGGAGGTTCCCGCCGCGGACGGTCAGGAGCGGATGGGACGGAAGTCCGCCAGGCTGGGGATATTCCGCAGGCTTTCCCGTGCGCCGCCGGGCCGGCTGTTCCAGTGCGGGAGGAGCACCGCGGTGGCGATCAGGGCTGCGATGGTGAAGCCGATGAACACCGTGTAGGTGTCGAAATAGCCGGGCAACAGACCGCCGAGGATCGCGCCCACCGAACCGCAGCCATTGACGAAGCCGGAGGCGGTGCCGGCGGCCTCGCTGGTGCCGAAGTCGATGGCGGCGGAGCCGCAGATCATCGAGTCCGGGCCGTACAGGGTCAGTCCCATCATGAACAGCAGGCCGACCACTATCGGAATGCTGCCGGTGGTCATCGCCGGGACGAACAGCGCCAGGCAGACGGTCAGCGCCAGCAGGCTGATCACGCAGGCCGGCATGCGCCGTGCGCCGAACAGCTTGTCCGAGGCGAAGCCGATCAGGATCGGGCCGAGCAGGCCGGCTACCTCGAAGGCGGTGGGAACGATCGCCGCGCCGACCTTGCCGAGCGCCGGCATGCGTTCGTAGACGATCACCGGTCCCCACAGGAGGATCGCGTAGCGCGCCGGCTTGAGCAGGAAGTAGGCCAGGCCGAGGCAGAGCACCGTGCGGTTGCGCACCACCTTGGCGAGCACCTGCAGGCTGCCGCCGTTGCCGCCTTCCGGCCTGAAGCCGGCATAGCGCACGGCTTCGCTCGCGGCCTGCGGTTCGACGGGAGGATGGCCGACGTCTTCCGGGCGGTTGCGCTGCAACAGCAGGAACAGCAGGGCCACGCCGCCGACCACCGCGGCGCTGGAGTAGAACGCCGCGTGCCAGGTACCGAACACGCTGTACGCCCACCAGCCGGCGAACGGCGAGGCGACCAGGCCGCCGAAGGCGTAGCAGGTACTCCACAGGCCGAGCACCCGACCGCGTTCGTGGGTGGCGAAGAAACTGCCGATGTTCTTGCACAGCCCCGACCAGCCGGTGGACTGCGCCAGTCCCTGGACCACCATGCAGGTCGCGAAGATCGGCAGGGTGGCGAAGGTGCCCATGACCAGCGCGGCCAGTGCGGAGATCAGCAGGCCGCCGAACACCACGATGCGCGGGCCGAAGCGGTCGGCCAGCACGCCCCAGGTGAACTGGCCGACGGCATAGGCGGCGAGATAGATGGCGTCGAGATCGGCCATCGCCATCTTGTCCAACTGGAAGTCCGGATCTTCGGCGATGCCGAGCTTGGCGACGGAAAAGGCCTTGCGGGTGAAATAGAAGGCGGCGTAGGCCAGCCAGGTGATCGCGAATATCTGCAGGCGCCAGCGCTGGAAGCTGGACACGGGAGAGGACGGCAGCGCCGTCCCGGGACGTTGATTCATGGATCTGACCTCGATCTTGTTATCGGTGCCGGCAGGTGTGAGGGGAACACGCCTTGTTGTTGTTCTGATGAGCACTTCCGCACCGCCATGTCGCGGTGCCTGGTCAGAGGTATCTGGAGTCGGCTTCACCTCCTGGGTAAGGGTTGCGGCTGCCCTGGCAGGGGCTGGCTGCCGAGGCGCTGGCGCGCTGTGGTGAAGCGATGGAAACAATTCCGGATAAATAAATGAAATCGATTTATCAAATTTTAAATATAAGTTTTACTTGTTTGTCCGTAAGCCTGGCGCGGCGTGGGTCGAGGAAGTTGACCGAACGGTCATTCCCGTGTGCGCCGCCCATGGCGCGGAACCCCTTGTCCTGCCTGGAATGGTGAAGGTCCATGTCGGTATCCCATGCACAGTTGAAGGCTTTCCATGCGGTCGCCGTGTACGGCAGCTTCACGCGCGCCGCCGAGCGCCTGTTTCTCACCCAGCCGGCGGTTTCCGACCAGGTGCGCAAGCTGGAGGAGCGTTACGGCGTGCTGCTGTTCCACCGTAACAAGCGCTCGGTGCGCCTGAGCGAACTGGGCGAGCGCCTGCTCGCGGTGACCCAGCGGCTGTTCGCGATCGAGGCCGAGGCGGAGGAGCTGTTGTCCGCCTCCAGCGCCCTGCAGACCGGCACCCTGACCCTGGCGGTGGATGCGCCGGTGCACGTATTGCCGCAGATCGCGCGTTTCTGCGAGCGCTATCCGGGCATCGCGGTGCGGGTGGAGACCGGCAATACCGACGAGTCTCTGCAGCGACTGTTCAGCTACCAGGCCGACCTGGCCCTGTTGGGCCGGGACGTCAGCGACGAGCGGTTGCTTTCGCTGACCCTGCGCAACGACCCGATCGTCGCCTTCGTTTCGCTCAGCCATCCGTGGGCCGGGCGCGAGTCGATCCGGCTCGCCGATCTCGACGACATGCCGCTGGTGCTGCGCGAGCAGGGCTCGGTGACCCGCCAGACCCTGGAGGAGGAGATGAGCCGCGCCGGCCTGCGGATCCGTCCGGCGATCCAGGTCGAGGGCCGCGAGGCCTCGCGCGAGGCGGTGGTGGCGGGGATCGGCGTGGGGGTGGTGTCGGCCGCGGAGTTCGGCGCCGACACGCGGGTCCATGCGCTACCCATCGTCGATTGCCAGCGACGCCTGACCGAGACCCTGGTGTGCCTGCGCGAACAGCGTTCGCGGCGGATCGTCGAGACCTTCCTCGACCTGGTCGGCGAGGACCTGCCGGCGCCGAGCTAGGGCGCGGCTTCGCGCAAGCGAAAAAAAGCCCGGCGGATGCCGGGCTTCGAAGTCGTGCTGGCGGGCGCTCAGGCCTGCTTCTGTTCCTGCTCCAGGGACCTGTCCAGTTCGCGGCAGGCGCGCTGGATCATCACCTCGGTGATCGGGATCTCCCGGCCCTGGGCGTCGATGATGGCGCCACCGGTGTGCTGCTGCGTATTGAAGGGGATCACGCGGCGCTTGGCGGTATCGGTGTGTTGCGAATTCATTGCCCGTCTCCTCATCAGGTTTATCGGCAGTCTAGGGAGCGCAGATGAAACCGCCGTGACAAACGGCGGATGTCGTGCCGCTCCAACGCGAAAGCCATGGACCATAGCAATCTTGCAGTCGGCGTGCCAGCTTGCCGGCTACCGCTGGGTTTTTCTGGTTATAGTGGTCCGACCGGTGTGGGCGTCCTGGAGTTCGCCCGAGGATGAGTATGGACATGTTTCGCCTGGGGTTGGTGGTCAATCCCCTGGCCGGGCTGGGTGGCCCGGTCGCCTTGAAGGGTAGCGACGGGGTGGCCGCCGAGGCCCTGGCCAGAGGCGCCGAACCACGTGCGCTGGAGCGCACCCGGATAGCCCTGGAGTGCCTGTTGCCGCTGGTCGAGAAGATCGAGTTCCTGACCTTTCCCGGGGCCATGGGTGGCGAGTTGCTCGAGCGCATGGGCTTCCGCCATCGCCTGCTCGGCGAGTGGCAGGGAGCGGTCAGCAGCGCGGCGGATACCCGGTTGGCGATCGAGCGCCTGCAGGAGGCCGGTGTCGCCCTGATCCTGTTCGCCGGTGGTGATGGCACAGCACGGGATGTTGCCGGGGTGGTGCGCGAGCAACAGCCGGTGCTCGGCATTCCGGCCGGGGTGAAGATCCACTCCGGGGTCTATGCCATCAGTCCGCGCGCGGCCGGCGAATTGGCCAGGTGCCTGGTCGAGGGCGGCCTGGTGCGCCTGGCCAGCGGCGAGGTGCGCGACCTCGACGAAGAGGCGCTGCGCGCCGGCCGCGTCGCCGCGCGTTGGTACGGCGAGATGACAGTGCCGGAGGAGGGCCACTTCATGCAGCACGTGAAGCAGGCAGGGATGGAGTCCGAGGAGCTGGTGCTGGTGGACCTCGCCGACTGGCTGGCGGAAAACTGGGAAGACGGCGTGCGCTATGTGCTCGGACCGGGCTCGACCTTGCATGGCCTGGCGCGCAACCTCGGCCTGGAAACCACCCTGCTGGGTGTCGACGTGCTGGAGAATGGCGCGGTGATTGCCCGCGACGTCGACGAGGCGCGGCTGTTCGAACTGGTGGACGGTCATCCGGCGTACCTGCTGGTCACCGCCATCGGCGGCCAGGGCCACGTGATCGGTCGCGGCAACCAGCAGATCAGTCCCCGGGTGTTGCGCGCCATCGGCCTGGAGCGCATGCGGGTGGTCGCCACCAAGCGCAAGCTGGGGACCCTCGGGGGCCGCCCGTTGCTGGTCGACAGCGGCGACCCGGTGCTGGACGACAGCTTCCCGGACGCCATCCGGGTCTGGGCCGGCTACAAGGAAGAACTGCTGTATCCGCTGGGATACGCGAAGGACCAGGACGCGCCCGCGGGCGCTTAGGAGGAAAAGGATGGACAAGGACGTATCCGGCGCGCTGCGCCGCCTGTTGCTGCTCGCCATGCTCGGACTGCCGCTGGTGGCGGCCGCTGCGGTCGAACCGCAGCGACTGGTGGATGCGGCGCGTGCCCAGGTGGGCGTTACCCTGGGCTACGACCCGGCCTACCGGCGACTGGACTATCCGGGCGGCGACGTGCCGCTGCAGACCGGGGTCTGCACCGACGTGGTGGTCCGTGCGCTGCGCGGACAGGGGCTGGATCTACAGAAGGCGGTGCACGAGGACATGCGTCGCCACTTCGCGGCCTACCCGCAGCAATGGGGAATGAAAGGTACCGACCGCAACATCGATCACCGCCGCGTACCGAACCTGATGACCTGGTTCAGCCGCCAGGGCCTGGCCCTGGCGCCTAGCCGCGACGCTTCCGCCTACCGGGCCGGAGACATAGTCGCCTGGCGCCTGGACAACGGCCTGCTGCATATCGGCGTGCTTTCCGATCGCAGGCTGGAGGGCAGGCCGCTGGTGTTGCACAACATCGGTGCCGGCGTGCGGGAAGAGGACCTGCTGTTCCGCTACCAGGTCATCGGCCACTACCGCTTCCCGCAGGGCTGAATGGGCTGGGCAAGCCGTTCCAGCGGCGGATGAGCGCAGCTCGATTCCTCCGCCGCAGCCGCTGGACGACGGGCAAGAAAAAACCGGCCTGCGGCCGGTTTTCCTGTCTGCCCGGGCTCAGCGATATTCGCAGAGGTAGGCGGTGTCCTGGGCGACCTTGAGCTGGAACTTGCTGTTCGCCGGGACGGTGAACTGGCTGCCGCTGGCGTATTCCTGCCACTCGTCGCTGCCCGGCAGCTTGACCGTCAGCGCGCCGGCGACCACATGCATGATCTCCAGCTGGCTGGTGCCGAACTCGTATTCGCCTGCCGCCATCACGCCGATGGTGGCCGGGCCGGCGGTCATGTCGAAGGCGATGGATTTGACGGTGCCGTCGAAGTATTCGTTGACCTTGAACATGGGCTTCTCCTGAAGGGGTGAACAGGCGGGTTTGAAAAGGCCCGCCAGTATGCCCAAGCCTCGGAAAGGCGTCACTAGGCGGCGCGGGCCTCGTTCAATGCTCCACCGGCAATACCAGCGGCAGCAGCCGTGCGGTATTGCGGGCATCCTCCAGGGCGCGGTGCTGCTGGCCCTGGAAACTCATCCCGGCCAGTTGCAGGGCCGCGTTCAGGCCGACTGGGCGGGGCAACTGGCGGACTTCGCCGAAGCGTTGCTTGAGATTGACGTGCGGCACTTCGCTGAGCTGGCTGGTCAGCCCGTGCTGGCGCCATTCCTGCTCCAACTGGCGGCGGTCGTAGTCGCCCCAACTGGCCCAGCCGGCCAGTCGCGGACGATGCTGGGCGAGCCAGCGCTCGAAGGCTTCCCAGACCGTATTGAGATGGGCTGCGCCATCGACGTTGGCCTGGCTGATATGCGTGAGGTCGCGGCAGAAGTGGGTCAGCAGCGGCCGCCTGACCGGCCGTACGAAACGCTGGAAGTGGTCCAGTTCGCGGGCGTCCGCGGCGGCGACCAGGGTGGCGCCGATCTCGATGATTTCCATTTCCTCCAGGGGCCAGCCGCCTTCCGCGGTGGTGGCCTCCAGATCGATTACCAGCCAGTGAGGCATCGGAGCTATCCATACCAGGGTCCGCGCTGAGTATGGCGGGGCTTCCGGACCTCGGCAAACCGCTGTGCTAGGCTGCGGGATCGGATTTCGAGGAGATGACGGAATGACTGCGGTCGCATTTCTCGGCCTGGGCACGATGGGCTACCCGATGGCCGGGCACCTGCAACGAGAGGGCTACGACGTCTGTGTCTACAATCGCTCGTCGGCCAAGGCGCTGCGCTGGGTCGAGGAGTACGCCGGACGGCGCGCCGATACGCCGCGCGAGGCCTGTGCTGGCGCCGAGCTGGTGTTCTGTTGCGTCGGTAACGACGACGACCTGCGTGCCGTGGCGCTGGGCGAGCAGGGCGCCTTCGCCGGAATGGCGCCGGGCAGCCTGTTCGTCGACCACACCACCGCTTCGGCGGAAGTCGCCCGCGAGCTGTCGCTGCTGGCTGCCGAGCGTGAGCTGGGCTTTCTCGACGCGCCGGTCTCCGGCGGCCAGGCAGGCGCGGTCAACGGCGCCCTGACGGTGATGGTCGGTGGCGAGGAGGCCTTCTATCGACGCGCCGAACCGCTGTTGCGCAGCTATGCGCGGATGGTCCGGCGAATGGGCGACGTGGGTAGCGGGCAATTGACCAAGATGGTCAACCAGATCTGCGTCGCGGGGCTGCTCCAGGGCCTGGCCGAGGCGCTGCACTTCGCCCGGTGCGCCGGTCTCGATGGCGAGGCGGCGATGCAGGTGATCGGCAAGGGCGCGGCCCAGTCCTGGCAACTGGAAAACCGCCACCAGAGCATGCTGGCCGGAGAGTTCGACTTCGGCTTCGCCGTGGACTGGATGCGCAAGGACCTGTCGATCCTGCTCGCCGAGGCGCGGCGCAACGGCGCGCAGTTGCCGGTCACGGCGCTGGTCGACCAGTTCTACGCCGAAGTGCAGGCGATGGGCGGCGGTCGTTGGGATACCTCCAGCCTGATCGCCCGGCTGCGTTCGTGACGCGGCTCAGGCGCGGAAGATGAAGTACACCGCGCCGAGCAGGCACAGGCCGGCCCAGAGGTAGTCCAGTTTCAGCGGCTGCTGCATGAAGTAGACGCTGAACGGGACGAAGATCGCCAAGGTGATGACTTCCTGCATGATCTTCAGTTGGCCGACCGAGAGTTCGGTGTAGCCGATGCGGTTGGCCGGTACCTGCAGCAGGTATTCGAACAGCGCGATACCCCAACTGATCAGGGCGGCGATGATCCAGGGCTTGCTGTTGAGAGTCTTCAGATGACCATACCAGGCGAAGGTCATGAACAGGTTGGAACAGGCTAGCAACAAGGCGGTTTGCAGCCAGACGGGCATGATGGGTGGGCTCCGGGGGATTGGGACGGCGCCGCAGCCTAATTGGCTGCGGCGATAAATCCAAGTGGGCAGGCATCGACCGGTAGGGGCTGGTGCTCGGAAAAGGATGAAAGGTATGCGGTTGCACAAACGCTCGCTGGTGTGGGGGCTCGCCTTGAGCGGGCTGGCCGTCGTGCTGGCAGCCGCCTGGTGGGCGAGCCAGGCGTCGCGGGAGCCGGCTCTGTGGAGCGAGCTGCGGGTGCCGCCGGCGTTTGCCATCCCGCGCAATTTCGACCTGGGCGAATACCGCTTGAGCTGGGGCGGCAAGAGCCTCGCCCTGTCAGTGGCGGGTAGCGCTCGGCCGCCGTTGTGGGAGAGCGAGGGCGGTTTTCTCGGGGCCGGGCGGGAAAGCGCCGGTCGCCTGCAGTTGCGCTGCCAGGAGCAGAGCCTGGAGAGCTTCGAACTGGTCGGTCGACGCTTGTCCCTGAAGGGGCACCTGCGCTGCGCCGATGGCCGGCTCAGCGCCTACGAGCTGTCGTTCGAGCCGCGCCAGGGCGGCGTGGAGGTGCGCGTCGCGCTGGCGGACAGCGAGCTGAACCGGGTCGCCCTGTCCTGGCGGCGTGGAGCGGGGGAGCGCTTGTCCGGTATCGTCGATGACGAGGCGGAAGGTCGCTCCTGGGTCTTGCCGGCCGGGATCGCTGGCTACTGGAGTTCCGCTGGCAACGCCTTCCTCGGCCACTCGACGGCGGCGCAATCCCTCGACCTGCGCGAGCCGGGCCGCGTGCAATGGCGGGCAGCGACGGAGTCGGCCAGGGCCTGGCTGTTCGCTGCCGGCAACCGCGAGCAGTGGCAGCTTCGCAGCGCGCGTCTCGAGGCGGAAACGCGCCGCTGATCCGCCGGGCTTGGCGGCGGCCTGGCCGGTCCGTATTCTTTGCGCCCGTTTCGGACGGCTGTCCTGGCCGCTCCTCTGCCAACTTTCGGGCGAGATCCTTCCCATGCAATGTAGAGCCGGCTGCGGCGCCTGCTGCATAGCACCGTCGATTTCCTCTCCGCTGCCGGGCATGCCGGCCGGCAAGCCTGCGGGCGTACGCTGCCTGCACCTGGACGAAAACCATCTCTGCGGGCTGTTCGGCCGACCGGAGCGACCGGCCGTATGCGGCCAGTTCGGCGCCGATCCGGAAATCTGCGGCGACAGCCGTGAGCAGGCGCTGGCCCTGATCGCGGAGTGGGAAGTCATCACTGCCGCTTGAACGGGTTGGAAGTCTGGCTGTCTCACGCCATACTGCTGCGCATCCTGCGCCGAAGGCTCAGGATCGCGGCTTGCAGGGCGTCGACCGCCCGGCCGGCGAACCGAAAATAACCATAAAGAGAGGAACAGGAACGATGCGTGGCATTTTGCGTATGACCGTGCTGGCTGCCGCAGTGTTCGGGGTGGCCGGCAATGCGCTGGCCGAAGACTGGAAGCTGGCCAAGGACGAGGATGGCGTGAAGGTCTACCTCAGCAGTGTCCAGGGCTCCAAGTACAAGGCTTATCGCGGCGTTACCGACATCAAGGCCGACGTGGCGACCATCGAGGCGCTGCAGGAGGACGTCAAGGGTTCCTGCAAGTGGATCCATGCCTGCGCCGAGATGAAACTCCTGAAGCAGGAAGGCGCCGACGCCTGGACCTACTCGAAGATCGACATGCCCTGGCCAGTTACCGGTCGCGACGTGGTCATCCATGTCACCACCGAGAAGACTGCGGATGGCACCGTGATCCGTCACCTTAAGGCCGATCCGACCTATATCCCCGAGGAAAAGGGCCAGATCCGCGTGCCCAAGCTGGTCGGCGAGTGGAAGTTGCAGCCGAAGGGGCAGGGCGTGACGGAAGTGACCTACCAGGTGGAAACCGAGCCGGGTGGCAGCATTCCTTCCTGGTTGGCCAACAGCTTCGTGGTCGACGCGCCGCTGAACACCCTCAAGGGCCTGCGTAGCGCTGCCGAGAAGCGCTGAGCGCGCCTTCCCTGCAAAAAGACCGCCTCCGGGGCGGTTTTTTTGTGTCCGGCGGAAAGGGGCGGGCACAAAAAAGGCTGCCGAAGCAGCCTTTCTCGCCGGACGTGACGGGTTTCAGCCGCGATCCTTGAGGGCGGTGAAGTCGCGCTGGGTGTGGCCGGTATAGAGCTGGCGCGGGCGGCCGATCTTGTAGGGGCCGGAGAGCATTTCCTGCCAGTGCGAGATCCAGCCGACGGTACGCGCCAGGGCGAAGATCACGGTGAACATGCTGGTCGGAATGCCGATCGCCTTGAGGATGATCCCCGAGTAGAAGTCGACGTTCGGGTACAGGTTGCGTTCCACGAAGTAGGGGTCGTGGCGGGCGATTTCTTCCAGCTTCATCGCCAGTTCCAGTTGCGGGTCGTTGATGCCCAGCTCCTGGAGGACCTCGTCGCAGGTCTGCTTCATGACCTTGGCGCGCGGGTCGAAGTTCTTGTAGACACGATGGCCGAAGCCCATCAGCTTGAACGGATCGTTCTTGTCCTTGGCCTTCTCGACGAACTTGTCGATGTTGGACACGTCGCCGATCTCGTCGAGCATGCGCAGCACCGCTTCGTTCGCGCCGCCATGGGCCGGTCCCCACAGGGCGGCGATGCCGGAGGCGATGCAGGCGAACGGATTGGCGCCGGAGGAGCCGGCCAGACGCACCGTGGAGGTGGAGGCGTTCTGCTCGTGGTCGGCGTGGAGAATGAAGATGCGGTCCATGGCCTTGGCCAGCACGGGGCTGATCGGCTTGGTCTCGCAGGGGGTGTTGAACATCATGTGGAGGAAGTTTTCCGCGTAGTTCAGGTCGTTACGCGGATACATCATCGGCTCGCCCTTGGAGTACTTGTACACCATGGCGGCGATGGTCGGCATCTTGGCGATCAGGCGATGCGCGGAGACTTCGCGATGCTTCGGGTTATTGATGTCCAGGGAGTCGTGGTAGAAGGCCGAGAGGGCGCCGATCACGCCGCACATCACGGCCATCGGATGGGCGTCGCGGCGGAAGCCGTTGAAGAAGGTCTTCAACTGCTCGTGAACCATGGTGTGGTTCTTGATGGTGCCGACGAACTGTTCCTTCTGCGCGGCGGTGGGCAGCTCGCCGTTCAGCAGCAGGTAGCAGGTTTCCAGGTAGTCGGATTTCTCTGCCAGTTGCTCGATGGGGTAGCCGCGATGGAGGAGGACGCCTTTGTCGCCGTCGATATAGGTGATCTTCGACTCGCAGGAGGCGGTCGACATGAAGCCAGGATCGAAGGTGAAGTGGCCCGTGGCGGTGAGGCCCCGTACATCCACTACATCGGGACCCATGGTACCGGATAGGACGGGCAGTTCGACGGGGGCTGAGCCCTCGATGATCAACTGCGCTTTTTTGTCAGCCATGATGGCCTCCTATTTATGCTTGAAATCATCAGTACCCCCCACGCAGGGCCCGCACCACTATAGAGGGATAAATTCGAAAGTCAATTTGCGCGAATCCATGCCGTAGAGCCTTCCGTGGCGGGGTTTTCGCAGAAAAAGGGGGCTATTTACGCCTTTTATAAAAGGCCCGCAATCAACCATTTGGCGATGGGTGTTTTCGTTGTCATTAGTAGCCTAACTGTCTATACTCGGCGTCCGACCGCAAGGGGTATTCCTGGCCCGCTTTCATAGACGGTCGCCACTCCCTGGTGATGGGTACCTGACAAGTGCACTTCCCGACAACTAGCCCTGTTCGTTAGGGCTCTCAGTGTGAAAAAAGCCGTGAATAGCAAACGACCTGTAAACCTAGACCTAAGGACCATCAAACTCCCTGTCACCGCTTACACGTCCATTCTCCACCGTATCTCTGGCGTCATCCTGTTCCTCGGTATTGCCGTGCTGCTGTTCGCGCTCGACAAGTCGCTGAGTTCGGAAGAAGGCTTCGAGCAGGTGAAGGCGTGCCTGACCAGTCCCCTGGCCAAGCTGGTGATCTGGGGCCTGCTGTCTGCGCTGCTGTACCACCTGGTGGCTGGTGTTCGCCACCTGGTCATGGACGCTGGCGTCGGCGAGACGCTGGAAGGCGGTAAGCGTGGCTCCAAAATCGTCATCGCCATCGCGGTGGTGCTGATCGTTCTGGCGGGGGTATGGGTATGGTAACTAACGTCACAAACTTCTCGCGCTCCGGCCTCTACGACTGGATGGCCCAGCGCGTTTCCGCGGTCGTTCTCGCGGCTTATGTCATTTTCCTGCTGGGCTACCTCATTGCTCACCCCAACATTTCCTACGCGGACTGGCACGGCCTGTTCTCGCAGGGTTGGATGCGCATCTTCAGCCTGTTGACCCTGGTTGCCCTGAGCGTCCATGCGTGGGTCGGTATGTGGACCATCTCCACCGACTACCTGACTTCGATGGCTCTCGGCAAGGCGGCGACAGTCGTGCGTTTCCTCTTCCAGGCGGTTTGCGGCATGGCGATGTTCGCATTCTTCGTCTGGGGTGTGCAGATTCTTTGGGGTATGTGATCCATGGCTAGCATTCGTACACTTTCCTTTGACGCCATCATCGTCGGTGGCGGTGGCGCCGGCATGCGTGCCGCGCTGCAACTGGCCCAGGGCGGCCACAAGACCGCCGTGGTGACCAAGGTCTTCCCGACCCGTTCCCACACCGTATCCGCACAGGGTGGCATCACCTGCGCGATCGCTTCGGCCGACCCGAACGACGATTGGCGTTGGCACATGTACGACACCGTCAAGGGCTCCGACTACATCGGTGACCAGGACGCGATCGAATACATGTGTTCCGTCGGCCCCGAGGCCGTGTTCGAGCTCGAGCACATGGGCCTGCCGTTCTCCCGTACCGAAACCGGTCGCATCTACCAGCGTCCGTTCGGCGGCCAGTCCAAGGACTTCGGCAAGGGTGGCCAGGCCGCCCGTACCTGCGCCGCCGCCGACCGTACCGGCCACGCGCTGCTGCACACCCTGTACCAGGCCAACCTGAAGAATGGCACCTCGTTCCTCAACGAGTGGTACGCGGTTGACCTGGTGAAGAACCAGGACGGCGCGGTGGTCGGCATCATCGCCATCTGCATCGAGACCGGCGAGACCGTCTACATCCGTTCCAAGGCCGTGGTCCTGGCCACTGGCGGTGCCGGCCGTATCTACGCCTCCACCACCAATGCGCTGATCAATACCGGTGACGGCGTGGGCATGGCCCTGCGTGCCGGCGTGCCGGTGCAGGACATCGAGATGTGGCAGTTCCACCCGACCGGCATCGCCGGCGCCGGTGTACTGGTCACCGAAGGTTGCCGCGGCGAAGGCGGTTACCTGATCAACGCCCACGGCGAGCGCTTCATGGAGCGTTATGCGCCGAACGCGAAGGACCTGGCCGGTCGCGACGTGGTCGCCCGTTCCATGGTCAAGGAAGTCCTGGCCGGCAACGGCGTGGGCCCGAACAAGGACCACGTGCTGCTGAAACTCGACCACCTCGGCGAGGAAGTCCTGCACAGCCGCCTGCCCGGCATCTGCGAACTGTCCAAGACCTTCGCCCACGTCGACCCGGTCGTTGCGCCGATCCCGGTGATCCCGACCTGCCACTACATGATGGGCGGCGTTGCCACCAACATCCATGGCCAGGCCATCACCCAGGACGCCAACGGCAACGACCAGATCGTCGAAGGCCTGTTCGCCGTGGGCGAAGTGGCCTGCGTATCGGTACACGGCGCCAACCGCCTGGGCGGCAACTCGCTGCTCGACCTGGTGGTATTCGGCCGTGCCGCCGGTCTGCACCTGGAAAAAGCGCTGAAAGAGGGCATCGACGCCCGCGGCGCTTCCGAGAGCGACCTGGAAGCCTCCTTCAAGCGCCTGAACGGCGTGAACGAGCGCACCAGCGGCGAAGAAGTCGCTCCGCTCAAGCGCGAGCTGCAAAGCTGCATGCAGAACTACTTCGGTGTGTTCCGCACCGGCGAGTACATGCAGAAGGGCATCGCCCAGCTGGCCGACCTGCGCGAGCGTATCGCCAACGTCAAGATCAACGACAAGAGCCAGGCATTCAACACCGCGCGCATCGAAGCGCTGGAACTGCAAAACCTCCTCGAGGTGGCCGAGGCCACCGCGATCGCGGCCGAGCACCGCAAGGAGTCCCGTGGCGCCCACGCCCGTGAAGACTTCGAGGAGCGCGACGACGAGAACTGGCTGTGCCACACCCTGTACTTCCCGGGTGAGAAGCGCGTATCCAAGCGTTCCGTCAACTTCGCGCCGAAGACCGTTCCGGCATTCGAACCCAAGGTTCGGACTTACTAAGGGTGCCCGCCATGTTGCAAGTGAGTGTTTATCGTTACAACCCCGACAAAGATGCTGCGCCGTACATGCAGGATTTCCAGGTCGACACCAACGGCAAGGACGTGATGGTCCTCGACGTGCTGGCGCTGATCAAGGAACAGGACGAGGGCTTCTCCTACCGTCGTTCCTGCCGTGAAGGCGTCTGCGGCTCCGATGGCATGAACATCAACGGCAAGAACGGCCTGGCCTGCATCACCCCGCTGTCGGCCGCCGGCCTGAAGGGCGGCAAGCTGGTGATCCGTCCGCTGCCCGGCCTGCCGGTCATTCGTGACCTGGTCGTGGACATGAGCATCTTCTACAAGCAATACGAGAAGGTGAAGCCGTTCCTGCAGAACGATACGCCGGCCCCGGCCATCGAGCGTCTGCAGACCCCGGAAGAGCGCGAGAAGCTGGACGGTCTGTACGAGTGCATCCTGTGCGCCTGCTGCTCGACCTCCTGCCCGTCCTTCTGGTGGAACCCCGACAAGTTCCTCGGTCCGGCCGCACTGCTGCAAGCCTATCGTTTCCTGGCCGACAGTCGTGACACCAAGACCGAAGAGCGCCTGGCTTCGCTGGACGACCCGTTCAGTGTGTTCCGCTGCCGCGGAATCATGAACTGCGTGAACGTTTGCCCGAAGGGTCTGAACCCGACCAAGGCGATCGGCCACGTGCGTAATATGCTGCTGCAGAGCGGAACCTGATCCTCTCGCAGTTGTTATATGAGTTGTACCTAGCAACACCTGTGGCGCCGGAGTTCTTCCGGCGTCGCAGCAACTAAGCGGGCCAAGCTCACAAAGCCATGGCCCAGATTTGAAAAATATGACCAGCAGGGGCATCCGGGCTGGTACCCGGACTATCTGCGGGATCTGTAGTGGCCATACCGATGTCGCTGCCTGAGGACTTCGGAGCCTTCAAGGTTTCGCCAGGTGGTTGTCCCCTTACCGAGGGTGACCTAGCATGCACGAAAGCGTAATGCAGCGGATGTGGAACAGTGCCCATCTATCCGGTGGTAACGCTGCCTACGTCGAAGAGCTCTACGAGCTCTACCTGCACGACCCTAACGCTGTGCCAGAAGAGTGGCGCACGTATTTCCAGAAGCTTCCCGCCGATGGCAATCCCGCCCCCGACGTCTCGCACTCCACAGTGCGCGATCATTTCGTCCTGCTGGCCAAGAACCAGCGCCGTGCCCAGCCGGTTTCCGCCGGTAGCGTGAGCAGCGAGCACGAGAAGAAGCAGGTCGAAGTCCTTCGTCTCATTCACGCTTACCGTCTCCGCGGCCACCAGGCTTCCACCCTCGACCCGCTCGGCCTGTGGCAGCGTCCCGCGCCTGCCGACCTGTCGATCGACCACTACGGTCTGACGGGTGCCGACCTGGACACCACTTTCCGCACCGGTGAGCTTTACATCGGCAAGGAAGAGGCGACCCTGCGTGAAATCGTCGACAGCCTGAAGAGCACCTACTGCGGTACCTTCGGCGCCGAGTTCATGCACATCGTCGATTCCGAGCAGCGCAAGTGGTTCCTCCAGCGTCTGGAAAGCGTGCGTGGCCGTCCCGGCTTCTCCGCCGAGGCGCGTGCGCACCTGCTCGAGCGCCTGACCGCGGCCGAAGGCCTGGAGAAGTACCTGGGCACCAAGTACCCGGGCACCAAGCGTTTCGGCCTGGAAGGCGGCGAAAGCCTGATCCCGATGGTCGACGAGATCATCCAGCGCTGCGGTTCCTACGGCGCCAAGGAAATCGTCATCGGCATGGCTCACCGCGGTCGCCTGAACGTCCTGGTCAACACCCTGGGCAAGAACCCGCGCGACCTGTTCGACGAGTTCGAAGGCAAGAAGATCGTCGAGCTGGGCTCCGGTGACGTGAAGTACCACCAGGGCTTCTCCTCGAACGTGATGACCAGCGGTGGCGAAGTCCACCTGGCGCTGGCGTTCAACCCGTCGCACCTGGAAATCGTTTCCCCGGTGGTCGAGGGTTCCGTTCGTGCTCGCCAGGACCGCCGCAAGGACAGCTCCGGCGACAAGGTGGTACCGATTTCCATCCACGGCGATGCCGCCTTCGCGGGACAGGGCGTGGTCATGGAAACCTTCCAGATGTCGCAGACCCGCGCCTACAAGACCGGTGGCACCATCCACCTGGTGATCAACAACCAGGTCGGTTTCACCACCAGCCGCCAGGACGATGCGCGTTCCACCGAGTACGCCACCGACGTGGCGAAGATGATTCAGGCGCCGATCTTCCACGTCAACGGCGACGATCCCGAAGCCGTGCTGTTCGTCACCCAGTTGGCCGTCGACTACCGCATGCAGTTCAAGCGTGACGTGGTCATCGACCTGGTCTGCTACCGTCGCCGCGGCCACAACGAGGCGGACGAGCCGAGCGGCACCCAGCCGCTGATGTACCAGCAGATCGCCAAGCAGCGTACTACCCGCGAGCTGTACGCCGATGCCCTGGTGAATGCCGGCGTGCTCAGCGCCGAGCAGGTTCAGTCGAAGATCGACGACTACCGCGACGCCCTGGACAACGGCCTGCACGTGGTGAAGAGCCTGGTCAAGGAACCCAACAAGGAACTGTTCGTCGACTGGCGTCCGTACCTGGGTCATGCCTGGACCGCGCGTCACGACACCCGCTTCGACCTGAAGACCCTGCAGGAACTGTCCAGCAAGATGCTGGAAGTGCCGGAAGGCTTCGTGGTTCAGCGCCAGGTTTCGAAGATCTACGAAGATCGCCAGAAGATGGCGGCCGGTGGCCTGCCGATCAACTGGGGCTTCGCCGAGACCCTGGCCTACGCGACCCTGCTGTTCGAAGGCCATCCGGTACGGATGACCGGCCAGGACGTCGGCCGTGGCACCTTCTCGCACCGTCACGCGGTGCTGCACAACCAGAAGGACGACTCGGTCTACGTACCGCTGGCCAATCTGTTCGACGGCCAGCCGCGCCTGGATATCTACGATTCCTTCCTTTCGGAAGAGGCCGTGCTGGCGTTCGAATACGGTTTCGCCACCACCACGCCGAACTCGCTGGTGATCTGGGAAGCCCAGTTCGGCGACTTCGCCAACGGCGCCCAGGTGGTCATCGACCAGTTCATCACCAGTGGCGAAAGCAAATGGGGCCGACTCTGCGGCCTGACCATGCTGCTGCCGCACGGCTATGAGGGGCAGGGCCCGGAGCACTCCTCCGCGCGCCTGGAGCGCTACCTGCAGCTCTGTGCCGAGCAGAACATCCAGGTCTGCGTGCCGACCACCCCGGCTCAGGTCTACCACATGCTCCGCCGTCAGGTGATCCGCCCGCTGCGCAAGCCGCTGGTGGTGATGACGCCGAAGTCCCTGCTGCGTCACAAGCTCGCCATCTCGACCCTGGAAGATCTGGCCAACGGTTCCTTCCAGACCGTGATCCCGGAAATCGACAGCCTGGATCCGAAGAAGGTCGACCGCGTCGTGCTGTGCAGCGGCAAGGTGTACTACGACCTGCTGGAGAAGCGTCGCGCGGAAGGCCGCGAAGATACCGCGATCGTCCGTATCGAGCAGCTGTATCCGTTCCCGGAAGACGACCTGGCGGAAGTTCTGGCTCCGTACAAGAACCTCAAGCACATCGTCTGGTGCCAGGAAGAGCCGATGAACCAGGGCGCCTGGTTCTGCAGCCAGCATCACATGCGTCGTGTCATCGCCGCGCACAAGAAGGGCCTCAATCTCGAGTACGCCGGCCGCGAAGGCTCCGCTGCTCCGGCTTGCGGCTACGCCTCGATGCACGCCGAGCAGCAGGAAAAACTGCTGCAAGACGCCTTTACTGTTTAACGCCTACGCGCTGAAGAAACCGAATTTAAGGAAACGCACACAATGGCTATCGAAATCAAAGCCCCAACCTTCCCGGAATCGGTCGCCGACGGCACCGTCGCCACCTGGCACAAGAAGCCGGGCGAAGCAGTCAAGCGCGACGAACTGATCGTCGACATCGAGACCGACAAGGTGGTCATCGAGGTTCTCGCCGAGGCTGACGGCGTGCTGGCCGAGATCATCAAGAACGAAGGCGACACCGTTCTGAGCAACGAGCTGCTCGGCAAGCTGAACGAAGGCGGTGCCGCCGCTCCGGCCGCTCCGGCTGCCGCTGCGCCCGCCGCCGCTCCGGCTGCCCAGGCCGCCGCTCCGGCCGCCGCTGGCGGCGACGACGCCATCCTGTCCCCGGCCGCGCGCAAGCTGGCCGAGGAAGCCGGCATCGATCCGAACAGCATCGCCGGCACCGGCAAGGGCGGTCGCGTGACCAAGGAAGACGTGGTCGCTGCGGTCGAAGCGAAGAAGAACGCCCCGGCCGCCCCGGCCAAGCCTGCCGCCCCGGCTGCCGAGGCGCCGATCTTCGCCGCCGGCGACCGTGTCGAGAAGCGCGTGCCGATGACCCGCCTGCGGGCCAAGGTCGCCGAGCGCCTGGTCGAGGCGCAGTCCGCCATGGCCATGCTGACCACCTTCAACGAGGTCAACATGAAGCCGATCATGGACCTGCGTTCGAAGTACAAGGACCTGTTCGAGAAGAAGCACAACGGCGTGCGCCTGGGCTTCATGTCCTTCTTCGTCAAGGCCGCCACCGAGGCGCTGAAGCGCTTCCCGGGGGTCAACGCTTCCATCGACGGCAACGACATCGTCTACCACGGCTACCAGGACATCGGTGTTGCCGTTTCCAGCGACCGCGGCCTGGTGGTTCCGGTACTGCGTAACGCCGAGTTCATGAGCCTGGCCGAGATCGAGGGCGGTATCGCCAACTTCGGCAAGAAGGCGAAGGAAGGCAAGCTGACCATCGAAGACATGACCGGCGGCACCTTCACCATCTCCAACGGTGGCGTGTTCGGTTCCCTGCTGTCGACCCCGATCGTCAACCCGCCGCAGACCGCCATCCTCGGCATGCACAAGATCCAGGAGCGCCCGATGGCCGTGAACGGCCAGGTGGTGATCCTGCCGATGATGTACCTGGCGCTGTCCTACGACCACCGTCTGATCGACGGCAAGGAAGCGGTGAGCTTCCTGGTGGCGATCAAGGACCTGCTGGAAGATCCGGCTCGCCTGCTGCTGGACGTCTGATTTAGCGTTTCTCTTCACGGCGGCCCCCTCGTGGGGCCGTCCGGTTTCACCCGAATAAGGATTGAGATATGAGCCAGAAATTCGACGTGGTAGTGATTGGTGCCGGCCCCGGCGGTTACGTTGCCGCCATCCGCGCTGCCCAGCTGGGCCTGAAGACCGCCTGCATCGAGAAGTACATCGGCAAGGAAGGCAAGGTGGCGCTCGGCGGTACCTGCCTGAACGTTGGCTGCATCCCGTCCAAGGCGCTGCTGGACAGCTCCTACAAGTACCATGAGGCCAAAGAGGCCTTCAAAGTCCATGGTATCGAAGCCAAGGGCGTCACCATCGACGTTCCGGCGATGGTTGCGCGCAAGGCCAACATCGTCAAGAACCTGACCGGCGGCATCGCTACCCTGTTCAAGGCCAACGGCGTGACCTCCTTCGAAGGCCACGGCAAGCTGCTGGCCAACAAGCAGGTGGAAGTGACCGGCCTGGACGGCAAGACCCAGGTCCTGGAAGCCGAGAACGTGATCATCGCTTCCGGCTCCCGCCCGGTGGAGATCCCGCCGGCCCCGCTGACCGACGACATCATCGTCGACTCCACCGGCGCCCTGGAATTCCAGGCCGTGCCGAAGAAGCTGGGTGTGATCGGCGCCGGCGTCATCGGCCTGGAGCTGGGTTCGGTATGGGCCCGCCTGGGTGCCGAGGTGACCGTGCTGGAAGCTCTGGACAAGTTCCTCCCGGCTGCCGACGAGCAGATCGCCAAGGAAGCCCTGAAGGTCCTGACCAAGCAAGGCCTGAACATTCGCCTGGGTGCCCGCGTGACCGCTTCGGAAGTGAAGAAGAAGCAGGTCACCGTGACCTTCACCGACGCCAACGGCGAGCAGAAGGAAACCTTCGACAAGCTGATCGTCGCGGTCGGCCGTCGCCCGGTGACCACCGACCTGCTGGCCGCCGACAGCGGCGTGACCCTGGACGAGCGTGGCTTCATCTACGTCGACGACCACTGCAAGACCAGCGTTCCGGGCGTCTTCGCCATCGGTGACGTGGTTCGCGGCGCAATGCTCGCGCACAAGGCCTCGGAAGAGGGCGTGATGGTCGCCGAGCGCATCGCCGGCCACAAGGCGCAGATGAACTACGACCTGATTCCGTCGGTCATCTACACCCACCCGGAAATCGCCTGGGTCGGCAAGACCGAGCAGACCCTCAAGGCCGAGGGCGTCGAAGTCAACGTCGGCACCTTCCCGTTCGCCGCCAGCGGTCGCGCGATGGCTGCCAATGACACCACCGGCCTGGTCAAGGTCATCGCCGATGCGAAGACCGACCGCGTCCTGGGCGTCCACGTGATCGGCCCGAGCGCCGCCGAGCTGGTACAGCAAGGCGCGATCGGCATGGAATTCGGCACCAGCGCCGAAGACCTGGGCATGATGGTCTTCTCTCACCCGACGCTGTCCGAAGCCCTGCACGAAGCTGCCCTGGCAGTGAATGGCCATGCCATCCACATCGCCAACCGCAAGAAGCGCTGAGTGATCCGGGGCGTCACAGCGACGCGGGACGCGTCGTCCGTCAGGCCAGGACAGGTTCCTGGCCTTGTCGGGTCCGGGTTCTGTAGAATCCACGGTTTGCCGCCTGCGTCGGGATGCCGCAGGCGGCAGACTTTCAGAAGAACCACGGCGGGTGAGCGCCGGCGACCGTTGCGAGGTGGCCGCGGGCGTATGCCGCCGGACTGTTTTTTCGCGAGCCGGGTGGTTCGCGAAACGACGGTCACAGGTGGTGGGGCGCCACGAGCGCTCCGCCGAAATGCGCAATACCTAGACGAATAACGGTAGACAAGCATGAATCTCCACGAATATCAGGGTAAGCAGCTGTTCGCTGAATACGGCCTGCCTGTATCCAAGGGCTTTGCCGTAGACACCCCCGAAGAGGCCGCAGAAGCCTGCGACAAGATCGGCGGCAGCGAGTGGGTCGTCAAAGCTCAGGTGCACGCCGGCGGCCGCGGTAAAGCGGGCGGTGTGAAGCTGGTGAAGAGCAAAGAGGACGCCAAGGCGTTCGCCCAGCAGTGGCTGGGCAAGAACCTGGTGACCTACCAGACCGACGCCAACGGCCAGCCGGTCAGCAAGATCCTGGTGGAGTCCTGCACCGACATCGACAAGGAGCTGTACCTCGGCGCCGTCGTCGATCGTTCCAGCCGCCGCATCGTGTTCATGGCTTCCACCGAAGGTGGCGTGGACATCGAGAAGGTCGCCCACGACACTCCCGAGAAGATCCTCAAGGCTACCATCGACCCGCTGGTCGGCGCGCAGCCGTACCAGGGCCGCGAGCTGGCCTTCCAGCTGGGCCTGAAGGGCGACCAGATCAAGCAGTTCACCCATATCTTCGTCGGCCTGGCGAAGCTGTTCCAGGACTACGACCTGGCCCTGCTGGAAGTGAACCCGCTGGTGATCAAGAAAGACGGCAACCTGCACTGCCTGGATGCCAAGATCAACATCGACAGCAACGCCCTGTACCGTCAGCCGAAGCTGCGCGCCATGCACGACCCGTCCCAGGACGACGCCCGTGAAGCCCATGCGCAGAAGTGGGAGCTGAACTACGTCGCGCTGGAAGGCAACATCGGCTGCATGGTCAACGGCGCCGGCCTGGCCATGGGTACCATGGACATCGTCAACCTGCACGGCGGCAAGCCGGCCAACTTCCTCGACGTTGGCGGCGGTGCGACCAAGGAGCGCGTGACCGAAGCGTTCAAGATCATCCTGTCCGACAGCAACGTGAAGGCTGTCCTGGTGAACATCTTCGGCGGCATCGTGCGTTGCGACATGATCGCCGAAGGCATCATCGGCGCCGTCAAAGAAGTCGGCGTGAAGGTTCCGGTTGTCGTCCGCCTGGAAGGCAACAACGCTGAACTGGGTGCCAAGGTCCTGGCCGAAAGCGGCCTGAACATCATCGCGGCAACCAGCCTGACCGACGCTGCCCAGCAAGTCGTCAAGGCCGCGGAGGGTAAGTAATGAGCGTCCTGATCAACAAAGACACCAAAGTCATCTGCCAAGGCTTCACCGGTAGCCAGGGCACCTTCCACTCCGAACAGGCCATCGCCTATGGCACCAAGATGGTCGGCGGCGTGACCCCCGGCAAGGGCGGCACCACCCACCTCGGCCTGCCGGTGTTCAACACCGTCAAGGAAGCCGTGGAAGCCACCGGCGCCGAAGCCTCGGTCATCTACGTTCCGGCTCCGTTCTGCAAGGACTCGATCCTGGAAGCGGCATTCGGCGGCATCAAGCTGATCGTCTGCATCACCGAAGGCATCCCGACCCTCGACATGCTGGACGCCAAGGTCAAGTGCGACGAGCTGGGCGTACGCCTGATCGGCCCGAACTGCCCGGGCGTGATCACTCCCGGCGAGTGCAAGATCGGCATCATGCCGGGTCACATCCACCTGCCGGGCAAGGTAGGCATCGTGTCGCGTTCCGGCACCCTGACCTACGAAGCCGTGAAGCAGACCACCGACGCCGGCTTCGGCCAGTCCACCTGCGTGGGCATCGGCGGCGACCCGATCCCGGGCTCCAACTTCATCGACATCCTGAAGCTGTTCCAGGAAGATCCGCAGACCGAAGCCATCGTCATGATCGGCGAGATCGGCGGTTCCGCCGAAGAAGAAGCCGCGGCCTTCATCAAGGCCAACGTGACCAAGCCGGTGGTGTCCTACATCGCTGGTGTGACTGCCCCTCCGGGCAAGCGCATGGGCCACGCCGGCGCCATCATCTCCGGCGGCAAGGGCACCGCGGACGAGAAGTTCGCCGCCCTGCAGGACGCCGGTGTGAAGACCGTGCGTTCCCTGGCCGACATCGGCAAGGCCCTGGCCGAGCTGACCGGTTGGGAAGTGAAGAAGGCCTGATTTCCCGGGTTTTCTGAGTTCCAGGACGAAGGCCACCGCCTCACAGCGGTGGCCTTCGTCGTTCTATCGCATCCGTCAAACGAATGTTGCCGCGATGCGCTATCATTGCCAACGGTTCGTGTCCGACAAAACCCCGGGCGCGCCACGCATCATCCCGCAGGCCAGTGCGCCTGCAGCTATAACGCCACATGGCCCTCAAAAGGGGTCGGGCGGCTTGACCGGTCCTCCTCATCCGGAAGGACGTTGTTTCCTAACACCCCCAAAGGGAAACCCCGAACAACCGAGACTTCTGCCAGTGGTACATCCTCCTATGACTCATTTGAAAGGGTTCGACCTGCTCGCCCTTGGCTTCATGACGTTCGCGCTTTTTCTCGGCGCGGGTAACATCATCTTTCCTCCCAGTGCCGGCATGGCGGCGGGCGAACACGTATGGAGCGCGGCTTTCGGCTTCCTCCTTACCGGTGTCGGCCTGCCGTTGCTGACGGTGGTCGCCCTGGCCCGGGTCGGAGGCGGTATTGGCCGCCTGACCCAGCCGATCGGGCGGCGCGCGGGAGTGGCGTTCGCCATCGCCGTCTATCTTGCCATCGGCCCGCTGTTCGCCACCCCGCGTACAGCCGTGGTGTCCTTCGAGATGGGCGTCGCGCCCTTCACCGGGGACGGCGGCGTGCCGTTGCTCATCTATACCGTCGCTTACTTCTCCGTGGTTCTGTTCCTGGTGCTGAACCCGGGTCGCCTTGTCGACCGGGTCGGAAAGGTCATCACGCCGGTGCTGCTGTCGGCCCTGCTGGTCCTTGGCGGCGCGGCGATCTTCGCGCCGGCGGGAGAGATCGGCAGCAGTTCCGGCGAGTACCAGAGCGCGCCCCTGGTGCAGGGCTTCCTGCAGGGCTACCTGACCATGGATACCCTCGGTGCGCTGGTCTTCGGTATCGTCATCGCCACCGCCATTCGCGACCGCGGCATCAGCGACAGCCGGCTGGTCACGCGCTATTCCATGATCGCCGGGGTCATCGCCGCCACCGGCCTGTCCCTGGTCTACCTGGCGCTGTTCTATCTTGGCGCCACCAGCCAGGGCATCGCCGGCGACGCCCAGAATGGCGTACAGATCCTCACCGCCTATGTGCAGCAGACCTTTGGCGTTTCCGGCAGCCTGTTGCTGGCGGTGGTCATCACCCTGGCCTGCCTGACCACGGCGGTAGGGCTGATCACGGCGTGCGGCGAGTTCTTCAGCGACCTGCTGCCGGTTTCGTACAAGACGGTGGTGATCGTGTTCTCGCTGTTCAGCCTGCTGGTCGCCAACCAGGGACTGACCCAGTTGATCAGCCTTTCGGTACCGGTTCTGGTGGGACTCTATCCGCTCGCCATCGTGCTGATCGCCCTGAGCCTGTTCGACCGGCTCTGGGTGTCGGCCCCGCGGGTGTTCGTGCCGGTGATGATCGTCGCGCTGCTCTTCGGCATCGTCGACGGGCTGGGGGCGGCCAAGCTGAACGGGTGGGTGCCGGACGTCTTCGCCAAGCTTCCGCTCGCCGATCAGAGCCTTGGCTGGCTGCTGCCGGTATCCATTGCGCTGGTCCTGGCAGTCGTTTGCGATCGGCTGCTGGGCAAGCCGCGCGAAGCGGTCGCCTGAGACGTCAGGCGAACCCCAGGAAGGCCGCCTCCGGGCGGCCTTTTTCATGAGCCGACGAAAGTCGTGTCCTGGCCGCGGCGAGCGGCGTCCCAACGGCGCGAAACAACGGCGGGGCGATTCCCGGCCGGCTCAAGAGGGAGTTTTCATGACCGCCGAACTCGGCATTTTCAACGGGCACCTGCTGCAACACCTGCTGGCGGCGCTCTGGTTCCTGTTCTGCTGGGTGGGCTACACCCGCTACGCCACCTGGAAGGGTCGCGACACCGCCTGCCTGGCCAGCGTCCTGCACCTCTACCGGGAGGACTGGATGCGCCGGTTGCTGCTGCGCGACAACCGTATCGCCGACGCCAGCGTGATCGGTAACCTGGAGCGTAATGCGTCGTTCTTCGCCTCCAGCACGCTGATCATCCTCGCCGGCATCCTCACCCTGCTGGGCTCCACCGATCGCGCCGTCTCGGTACTGGCCGACCTGCCGTTCGTGGAGGAGGCCAGCCGGGGACTGTCGGAACTGAAGCTGCTGTGCCTGGCAGTGGTCTTCGTCTATGCCTTCTTCACCTTCAGCTGGTGCATGCGCCAATACAACTTCGCGGCGATCCTGGTCGGCTCGGCACCGATGATCGGCGAGCGCAACGTCGGCGAGCTGGAGCGCAAATCCTTTGCCGAGCGTGCCGCCCGGGTCATCTCGCTGGCGGCCAACCAGTTCAACTTCGGCTTGCGCTCGTACTATTTCGGCCTGGCCATGCTCGCCTGGTTCATCAATTCCTGGTTCTTCATGCTGGTGACGGCCGGCGTGGTGCTGGTCCTGTATCGCCGCGAATTCCATTCGGACGTGCTGGAGGTGATGGTCTACACCGAGACCGCAATCGCCGAAAGCCCGCGGGAAGGCGAGGGCGAGGTGCCCAGGGGCTGAATCCCGGGCATGAAAAAGCCCGCTTGCGCGGGCTCTTTCAGGGTACGTCAACGAGAACTTATTGCTGGTTCTGTTGCGGTTGCTCCGGAGTCGGTGCCGGAGTCTGCGGGGTTGCCGGAGTGTCGCTCGACGGCGCCGGGGCGCTGGGCTCGGCAGGGGGAGTAGCCGGAGCGCTCGGCTGGGTCTCGGTAGCCGGAGCTGCCGGGGCCGCTGCCTTGTCTTCCTCTTTCTTGTCGCAAGCGGCCAGGCCAAGGCTGGCAGCGAGCAGCAGGGCAAGAGTTACGGTCTTTTTCATCGTTTAGCCTCCATGTGCGGCTTTCCTCGTTGTAGCCCTTTGAACATTTGCGCTGGCGTGAAGTTCCACACACTTCGACTATTTCGATCGTTATGTCCAAAACCCCGGCTGCCGGGGCTTTGGCGGCAGGGTATGATTCGCCCTCCAGAAAACTCCCAGCAAGGTCGCCGTCATGTCGGAAAATCCTCTCCTCGAGCGCGCCCGGCGCTTTCTCTCGGCCTTGCGTCATTGCCAGGTGCTGGGGTTGACGGTCGAGGCCGCCGACGAGAAAGGACTGACCCTGCGCCTGCCCTACAGCCAGGCGATCATCGGCAACCCGGAAAGCGGGGTCGTCCACGGCGGCGCGATCACCACCCTGATGGACACCACCTGTGGTATTTCCACGGTCTGCGTGCTGCCGGACTTCGAGATCTGCCCGACGCTCGACCTGCGCATCGACTACATGCATCCCGCCGAACCGCACAAGGATGTCTATGGCTTCGCCGAGTGCTACCGGGTCACGCCGAACGTGATCTTCACCCGCGGCTTCGCCTACCAGGACGATCCGGGCCAGCCCATCGCCCATGTCGTCGGCGCTTTCATGCGCATGGGCGGTTCGGCCCGCGCCGGGGCGGCCAGGCCGGCCGCGCAGGGAGGTGCGGCATGAGCCCGACCAGCCTCGAGCAACTGGTCCGCGACGCGCGTCGGAACAACGACTACAGCCCGCTGGTGGAGCTGATCCCGTACGCCAAGCTGCTCGGCATCGAATGTCTGCGCCTGGGCGACGACATGGTCTTCCGCCTGCCGGCGAACAAGGACAACATTGGCAACCCGACCCTGCCGGCCATCCATGGCGGCGTGATCGCCGGCTTCATGGAGCATGCGGCGATGTTGCACCTGCTGACCTTCATGAGCATTCCGCACCTGCCGAAGATCATCGATTTCTCCATCGACTACCTGCGTGCCGGGCACTTCCGCGATACCTACGCGCAATGCCAGGTCTGGCGCCAGGGGCGACGGGTGGCGAACGTCGCGATCAACGCCTGGCAGACCACCCAGGGCGAGCCCATCGCCACTGCGCGGGCGCATTTCAAGGTGGACGAGCCGTGAGCCGTACGCTGCGGAAAGTGGGCTGAGGATATCGCGATGGATGCCTTGCTGATTCTGGGCGGCCTGCTGCTGATGGTCGCCGGCTATATCTGGGTCATCGTCCTGGCCTTCGGTACCGGTCTGCTGTGGGGTTACGGCAGCCTTTTCCCGCCGGTGGCGCTGGCCTATATCGGCGTGCACTGGCGTACGGCGCGCAAGGGCGTCGGGCTGGCCGCGCTGGGTTGCATCCCGCTGGTGGTCGGCCTGGCGCTGCTGGCCAGTCACGACGCTGCGCGACTGGAGGCGATCCTCAGCCTGCGCTGGCTAAAGCCGGAGGCCAGGCCGCCGGCGGAACTGGCCATCGCGCTCAGCGGGGAGTTCAACGGCAAGCCTTTCGCGCCGCAGAGCGGCGAGTTGATCGGCGGCGTGCTGAGCCTGCGCCAGGGGCACGATTTCTACGCCCAGCGCGAGCTGCAGATCCGCCTTCCGGCACAGCCGCTCGGGGCGCTGCGCCTGGACGTGCTGCCCGAGGACGGCGGCGCGTTGCCAGAAGTCGAGCTGAGCTGGCTGCAACCGGATCAGGACCTGCCCGAGGCGCGTCGTCTCCTGCGTGGCTATACCTTGCACCTGGACCTGCGGCCCAAGGCGCCGAACCGCCTGGAGGGCGAGTTCCACCTGAGCCTGCCGAGCGACTACCGGACCACCCTCAGCGGCCACGTCGAGCTGTATACCGACCGGCTGCGCTATCGGCACGGCAAGGTCGACCTGGGCTACGACTCCGACGATACCCTAGCCCTGGTCTTGCGCGACTATCTGCAGCGACGTTTCGCCAGCCGCGACGTCAGCCTCGTGCGGGCGCCGTCCTGGCGCGCGGCCAGCCATGCGCGGCCGCTGCGTATCGAGGCCCTGGTGGCCGGCCAGGCTCAGGTACTGGAGCTGACGCTGGAGAAGAACGCCCGGCGGGAGTGGTCGGTGCGCGGCGACGCGTTCCCCGCTTTGCCGGCGGAGCCTGCGACCGTGGCCGCGGTGGCGCCGCCCGAGCCGCAGGCGCTGCCGGCGCCGGGCAACGCCACCCTCGACCTGGAGCTGGTCCAGGTCGAACCGCAGCGCTACAGCCAGCGCCTGGTCAAGGCCACTACGGTACGCGGGCGTATCGCCGAGGGCCGTTTCACCGGCCTCGACAGCGAGGGGCGCCTGGTGATCCGCCGGGAAATGCCCGGTGCGGGGGAGGCGAGCTACCTGTTGCGCCCGGCGGAGATCGCCCGTCTCGAACTGCTCGAACGCTAGTCGTCGTACGACGGTGCGCGGTTTTTTCGCATAAGCGCTTGAAAAGCCGGAAGAAGGCCCCACCTAGGGGACATCCGCCGTGGTACGCGGCTTATGTCATTGATGGAGCTTGGAGCGATGAGCGTGGAAACCCAAAAAGAGACACTGGGCTTTCAGACTGAAGTGAAGCAACTGCTTCACCTGATGATTCATTCTCTCTATTCGAACAAGGAAATCTTCCTCCGCGAACTGATTTCCAACGCCTCGGACGCCGCCGACAAGCTGCGTTTCGAAGCCCTGGCCAATCCCGAGCTGCTCGAGGGCGGCGCCGAGCTGAAGATCCGCGTCAGCTTCGACAAGGAAGCCAACACCGTCACCCTGGAAGACAACGGCATCGGCATGAGCCGCGAGGATGTGGTGACTCACCTGGGCACCATCGCCAAGTCCGGGACCGCCGACTTCCTGAAGAACTTGTCTGGCGACCAGAAGAAGGATTCGCACCTGATCGGCCAGTTCGGCGTCGGTTTCTACAGCGCCTTCATCGTCGCCGACAAGGTCGATGTCTACTCCCGTCGCGCCGGCCAGCCGGCCAGCGAAGGCGTGCACTGGTCGTCGAAGGGCGAGGGCGAGTTCGACGTCGCCACCATCGACAAGCCCGAGCGCGGCACCCGCATCGTCCTCCACCTGAAAAAGGGCGAGGAGGAGTTCGCCGATGGCTGGCGCCTGCGCAACGTGATCAAGAAATACTCCGATCACATCGCTTTGCCGATCGAGCTACCCAAGGAATTCCACGGCGAAGAGGCCGACAAGCCGGCCGAGCCGGAATGGGAAACGGTCAACCGCGCCAGCGCGCTGTGGACCCGTCCGCGCGCCGAGGTGAAGGACGAGGAATACCAGGAGTTCTACAAGCACGTCGCCCATGACTTCGAGAATCCGCTGAGCTGGAGCCACAACAAGGTCGAAGGCAAGCTGGAATACACCTCGCTGCTCTACGTGCCGGGCCGCGCGCCGTTCGACCTGTACCATCGCGAAGCGCCGCGGGGCCTGAAGCTGTACGTACAGCGCGTGTTCATCATGGACCAGGCCGACGAGTTCCTGCCGCTGTACCTGCGCTTCATCAAGGGTGTGGTCGACTCCAACGACCTGTCGCTGAACGTCTCCCGGGAAATCCTGCAGAAGGATCCGGTGATCGACTCGATGAAGTCGGCGTTGACCAAGCGCGTGCTGGACATGCTGGAGAAGCTGGCGAAGAACGAGCCGGAGCAGTACAAGACCTTCTGGAAGAACTTCGGCCAGGTCCTCAAGGAAGGCCCGGCGGAAGACTTCGGCAACAAGGAGAAGATCGCCGGCCTGCTGCGCTTCGCCTCCACCGGCGACGATTCGGGCGAGCAGAGCGTAGCGCTGGCCGACTACATCGGTCGGATGAAGGAAGGCCAGGACAAGATCTACTACCTCACCGGCGAGAGCTACTCGCAGGTGAAGAACAGCCCGCACCTGGAAGTCTTCCGCAAGAAGGGCATCGAGGTGCTGCTGCTCACCGATCGCATCGACGAGTGGCTGATGAGCTACCTGCCGGAGTTCGACGGCAAGCAGTTCGTCGATGTCGCCCGCGGCGACCTGGACCTGGGCAGCCTGGACTCGGAAGAGGACAAGAAGGCCCAGGAAGAAGTCGCCAAGAGCAAGGAAGGCCTGATCGAGCGCCTGAAGAAGGTGCTCGACGAGCAGGTCAGCGAAGTCCGCGTTTCCCACCGCCTGACCGATTCGCCGGCGATCCTCGCCATCGGCGAACAGGACCTTGGCCTGCAGATGCGCCAGATCCTCGAGGCCAGCGGGCAGAAAGTGCCGGACTCGAAGCCGATCTTCGAGATCAACCCGCAGCATCCGCTGATCGAGAAGCTGGATGCGGAGCCGGACGAGGACCGCTTCGGCGAGCTGTCGCATATTCTCTTCGACCAGGCCGCCCTGGCCGCGGGGGACAGCCTCAAGGATCCGGGCGCCTACGTACGCCGACTGAACAAGCTGCTGGTGGAGCTGTCCGCTTAAGCAGTAGCCCCGACAAAGCCCGCTTCGGCGGGCTTTGTCTTTTCCAACTCTCGCAGGAGCAGTACCCATGAGTGAGATTCGTGTAGAGCCGGTCGCCTACGACATCGATGGGCAGCCGTACGAAGGTCAACTGGTGTACGACGCCAGCCACGCGGGGCCGCGCCCGGGCCTGCTGATGGCGCCGAACTGGATGGGCGTGAGCGCCGCCGCGCTGGACATCGCCCGGCAGGTCGCCGGCCGTGGGCACGTGGTGCTGGTGGCGGACCTCTACGGCAGGGACGTGCGTCCGCAGAACGGCGACGAGGCGGGCGCGGCGATGATGCCGCTGAAGAACGACCGGGCCCTGCTGCGCAAGCGCATGCAGGCAGCGCTGGCGGCCTTGCGCGGACAGGCGCTCGCGGCTGTCGATACGACCCGCCAGGCTGCCTTCGGTTTCTGCTTCGGCGGTTGCTGCGCGCTGGAGCTGGCTCGCGACGGCGCCGAGCTGAAGGCCTTCGTGTCCTTCCATGGCACCCTGGATACGCCGGACCCGGCGCATGCCAGGAACATCAAGGGCGCGGTACTGGTCCTCGACGGCGCCTCCGATCCGCTGGTGCCGCGCGAGCAGTTGCCGGCCTTCGCCAGGGAGATGACCGATGCCGGCGTCGACTGGCAGCTCACCAGCTACGGCGGCGCGGTGCATTCCTTCACCGATCCGAACGCCAAGCTGCCGGGCAAGATGCACTATGACGCCAGGACCTCCCGGCGTGCCTTCCAGGCGATGGACGACCTGCTGGCGGAAGTCTTCGCCTGAGACCGCCGGCTCACTCGCGCATGGCGAAGCAATGCCTGGCCTCGGGGAAGCGCCGTTCGCGCACGTCTTCGGCGAAGCGCCGGGCCGCCTCGTCGATTTCCCGGTCGAGGCGCGCGTAGCGTTCGACGAAGCGCGGTACCTGTTCGCCGCTTAGCCCGAGCAGGTCCTCGCTGACCAGTACCTGGCCGTCGCAGGCCGGCGAGGCGCCGATACCGATGCAGGGGATCGCCAGTTCTTCGCTAAGGCGACGGGCCAGCGGCTCGCCTACGCCTTCGATGACCACCGCGAAGGCGCCGCCGCGCTGCATGGCGAGGCCGTCGCGGCGTACCCGTTCTGCGCTTTCCGGGTCACGCCCCTGGGCCTTGAAGCCGCCCATGGCGTTGACCTGCTGCGGCATCAGGCCGATATGGGCGAGCACCGGTATGCCACGGCGTACCAGGAAGTCCACGGTTTCTTCCATTTCCTCTCCGCCTTCCAGCTTCACCGCCTGGGCGCCGCTGTCGGCCAGCAGGCGTGCGGCGTTGCGGAACGCCTGTCGGGGCGATTCCTGGTAGCTGGCGAACGGCAAGTCGGCCACCACGCAGGCGCGCCGACTGCCGCGCATCACCGCCAGGGTGTGGGCGACCATCATCTCCAGGCTCACTCCCAGGGTGCTGGGCATGCCATAGAGCACCATGCCCAGCGAATCGCCGACCAGCAGCAGGTCGGCATGCGGATCGAGGAGGCGGGCCATGGGCGTGCTGTAGGCGGTCAGCGCCACCAGGCTGCCGGCACCCTTGCGGCGCCGGATATCGGGAACGGACAGGCGATGTTGCGGGCGATGACTGCTCATGGCGTGGCTCCGGTTTGTCTATGGGGAGCCACACGCTACCATCGGCCGCGCACCGCTCACTCGACGGATGGGGACAACCGATGCCGCAAACGGGACAAGAACGCGACCTGCCGCGATTCCGCAGCCTGCCCTGCGCGGTGTACCTGCGCGCCTTCGAGATGCCCGCCGGGCACCGGGTGGAGATGCACGAGCACCCCTGGGGCCAACTGATGTACGCCGCCAGCGGCACCTTGCGCGCCAGCACCGAGCGGCACAGCTATCTGGTGCCGGCGCAGCGGGCGCTGTGGATTCCGCCGGGCGTCCGGCACGCCGCGGAGGCTTGCAACCCTGTGCTGTTCCGCAGTCTCTACCTGGATCGTTCGCTGCCCGGCGGTTGCCGGGTACTGGAGGTGTCCGGCCTGCTGCGCGAACTGTTGCTGCGGGCGGCGGAGTTTCCCCGTGAATATCCGCCGGGTGGCGAGGCCGAGCGTCTCATGCAGGTGGTCGCCGATGAGGTCGGGCGCCTTCGCGAGGCGCCGCTGAACCTGCCGTTGCCTGGCGACCCGCGCTTGCGCCGGATCACCGACGCGCTACAGGCGGATCCCGCCGATCCGCGCGGCATCTCGGATTGGGCGGGACTGGTGGGGGCGTCCCGACGGACCCTGGCGCGGTTGTTCCGCGAGCAGACCCAGTTGTCGTTTCGCGAGTGGCGCCAGCGCCTGCGTCTGCTCAACGCGGTCGCCGCGCTGGAGGAGGGCGCCAGCGTGACGCGGGTGGCCAGCGACCTTGGCTACGACTCCACCTCGGCGTTCATCAGCCTGTTCCAGCGTCATTTCGGCCAGACCCCCGGTTGCTTCGCCCGCTCCCTGCGCTTGCCCAACTGAGCCGCATGCTTCAGGGCGCCGCCTGTCGGCGCAGGCTTGCCGCCTTGGCCGCGAGGTCCGGCCAGGCGGGCTTGCCGGCGAAACGCTCGCGCAGGTAGTTGGCCAGGGCGGCGACTTGCCGGTCGTCGAGGCTGTGGCGGAAGCTGGGCATATAGCCGAGGTCGCCGGTGGCCGGGCTGTGGATGCCGTCGAGGATGATCCGCAGCAGGTTGTCCGGGCTGTCCGCATGCACATTGCTGTTCAGCGCCAGGGATGGACGCACGCCGAAGAAGCGCGGTCCGTCGCCGTCATGGTGGCAGGCCAGGCAGGCCCCGGCGAACAGGCGCGCGCCGCTGCCGCTGGGCGGTTGCACGCGGCCGTAGCCCTGCCGGTCGAGGCGTTGCGCCTGTTGCTGATCGGTTTCCCCGGCCGGGGCAGCGGCGTAGGACGCAAGGTAATGGGCCAGGGCCCGCAGGTCCTCGTCCGACTGCTTGGCCAGGCCTTCGCCGACCACTGGCGCCATCGGCCCGCTGGCGACCCCGTGGTAGGCCGAATAGCCGTGGCGGAGGTAGGCGTAGAGGGCCTCCTCGCTCCAGGCGATGGGCGCCGGCGAACTGGCGTTCAAGGCTGGCGCGGTCCAGCCCTCCGCCTCGCCGCCGGCGAAGTGCGCGCTGCCGGACTTTTCCGCGCCGAGCGCATTGCGCGGCGAGTGGCAGGCGCTGCAATGGCCGAGGCCTTCGGCGAGATAGGCGCCGCGGTTCCATTGCTGGTTGCGCGTCGGCTCGTCGCGGTAGGCGCCGGGCTCCAGGAACAGCAGGTTCCAGCCGGCCATCAGCTGGCGTTGGTCGAAGGGGAACGGCAGCTGGTTGGCAGGCGTTTCGCTGTGCACCGCCGGCTGGCTCATCAGGTAGGCGTACAGGGCCTTCAGGTCTTCGTCGCGAGTCCTGGTGAAGGCGGTGTAAGGGAACGCCGGATACAGGTAGCTGCCGTCGCGGGCCACGCCATGCCGCATGGCCCGCTCGAAGGCGGGGTAGGACCAGCCACCGATGCCGCTCGCGCGATCCGGCGTGAGGTTGCTGCTGTAGATCGTCCCGAACGGCGTCGGCAAGGCCCGTCCGCCGGCGTTGCGCGGGCCGCCTTCGCGAGTGTGGCAGACCGCGCAGTCGCCGAGGGCGGCGAGGCGTTCGCCGCGGGCGATCTGCTCGGCGCTGAAGGGACCGGGTGTGCCTTCCAGTGGCCCGATGGCCGGTTGCCAGGCGTAGCCGAGGGCGATGGCGGCGAGCGCGACGAGGCTGCCGGAGGCCCAGAGGCCGATGCGTGTTGCCTTCTTCATCTGTCAGTCATCCACTGCGCGGGGCGCCGCGGCGCCCCGGGGAAAAGGATCAGGCCTGCGCGCTGCGCAGCGCCGCGAGTACGCGTTCCGGAGTGAACGGCACCTGTCGCAGGCGCGCCCCGGTAGCGTCGAAGATCGCATTGGCGATGGCCGCGGCGCTGGGCACCGAGGCTGACTCGCCAGCGCCCATCGGTGGCTGCTCGGGGCGGTCGAGCAGCAGTACGTCGATCTCCGGCAGTTCGGGGAAGCCGAGGATCGGGTAGCCGCCCCATTCCAGGCTGGTGACGCCACGGCGGTCGAAGGTGGCGAACTCCTTGAGTACCCTGCTGGTGGACTGGATGACGTTGCCGTGGACCTGGTGCCTGACCCCATCGGGATTGACCATCTGCCCGCAGTCATGGGCGACCCAGACCTTGGCGACGCGCACCGCGCCGTTCTCCGGGTTCACCTCGACGTCGACGATCCAGGCGGCCCAGGCGGCGCCGAAACCGGGAAACTTGCTGTGGAAGTAGCGCGCATAGGCGAAGCCGCGTCCCTTCAGCAAGCCGTCCCGGCGCGCCTCTGGGTTGGGGGAGGTGCGTGGCTGCCAGCCGGCGCGGGCGACCAGGGCGTCGATCAGCGCCAGGGCGCGCTGGTCGTCCAGGTAGCGGCGGCGGAAGGCGATGGGGTCGATGCCGGCCAGGTGCGCCAGTTCGTCGACGTAGGACTCATGGGCGAACACGTTCGGCAGCGCCGAGACGCCGCGCATCCAGGACGCGCGGACGATAGGGGCGGCGTCGTTGGCCACCACCCGCATCCGCGGGTAGCGGTATTGCGGGATCGCGGTGCGGTCGCCCATGTCGGCCACCTGCGGGGTGGCCGGGATCCGCCCGGTGAGGAGCAGGGCCAGGGTCGGCGCGCCGTTGGAGGGGTAGCAGGTGGCGAAGTCGTAGGCCGCCACCCGGCCTTGCTCGTCGAGACCGCCGCGGACCTCGATCAGTTGCGCGGTGCCTTTCGGTTCCCAGCCATGTTCCTGTTCGCGCATCAGTTGTACCCGCACCGGCCGGCCCACTGCCTGCGCCAGGAGCACGGCGTCGGCGCTGACGTCGTCGGCGCCGTTGCGTCCGTAGCAGCCGGCGGCTTCCATGCGAATCACCTCGATGTCCCCGGTCTCGCGCTGCAGCAGCCTGGCCAGGTCGTTGCGCAGGTCGTGCGGGTTCTGCGTGCCGGACCAGACGCGAGCGCGCTGCGCATCGACCTCGGCGAGGGCGCAGGAAGGGCCGATGGAGGCGTGCAACTGGTAGGGCCAGACATAGGTGGCCGACAGCGGCCGGGCGATGCCCGCGAGGTGCTGCTCGAGACCGGGTGAGTCGTGCAGCGTGCGTGGCTTCTTCGGATGCCGGCGAAGCGTGTCCTCGAGCCGGTCGGGTTCCAGCGGCGGCAGGCCCTGCCAGTCCTTCCAGCGCACCTTGAGCTGGCGCGCGGCGCGGATCGCCTGCTCCTCGCGTTCGCAGACCACGCCGACGAAGTCGCCGATCACGACCACCTTGACCAGCCCCGGCAGCCCGGCGACCGAGCTTTCGTCCACCGCCAGCAGGCCGCTGCCGAGCGGGGCGCTGACATCCGCGCCGGTATAGGGCGGGCGTACCACTCGTCCATGCAGCATGCCGGGCAAGCGCATGTCGTGGACATAGGTCAGTTGACCGGTCAGCTTCGCCGGGATGTCCACCCGACGCACCGGCTTGCCGACCAGACGGTACTCGCTGCGCGGCTTGAGCGGCGCCTTGCCGTCGATGTTCAGGTTGAAGCGCTGGCCTCGCAGCAACTCGCCGTAGCCGATCCGTCGCTGCGGATTGGCGGCGGCGAAGACCTGGCCGTTTTCGCTGCGCAGGCTGTCCGGATGCACCGGGAAATGGCTTCCGGCCTGACGCAGGAGGAAGCGCCGGGCTTCGGCGGCGGCCTGGCGCAGCGGCACGGCGCTGACCTGGATGCTGGCGCTGGCGATGGTCGGCCCCTGGTCCGGTGTGCGACGGGTGTCGCCGAGGATCATCTCGACCTGCTCGAACGCGACGTCCAACTCTTCGGCGACGATCTGCGCCAGTGCCGTGCGGATGCCGGTACCAAGGTCGACGTGGCCGCAGAAGGCGGTGACCTTGCCGTCCGCGGCAATGGCGATGAACGAGTCGACCTGGTCCAGCGGCAGGTCGGTGGCGCCCTGCTCGGCAAGGGCGAGCAGCGGGGCGGGCAGGTTGACGGTGACCAGCAGCAGGCCGCCGGCCTTGAGGAAGCCGCGTCGCGAGGGATTGGCCAGGCTCATGCCGGGTGCTCCTCCTGATGCTCCTTCAGGCTCTCGGCGGCACGCCGCACGGCCTTGAGAATCTCCACATGGGTGCCGCAGCGACACAGGTTGTAGGCCAATTCCTGGCGGATCTCGCCGTCGCTGGGGTTCGGGTTGCGATCCAGCAACGCCTTGGCGGTCATCACCATGCCGTTGATGCAGTAGCCGCATTGGGCGGCCTGTTCGTCGATGAAGGCCTGTTGCAGCGGATGGGGATGGGCGGCATCGCCGAGTCCTTCGAGGGTAACCACCCGGCGGCCTACGGCGGCCTCCACCGGGGTGATGCAGGAGCGGGTGGCGACGCCATCCATCAGCACGGTGCAGGCGCCGCACTCGCCGAGGCCGCAGCCGAACTTGGGACCGTTCAGTTGCAGGTCGTTGCGCAGGACATAGAGCAGGGGGGTATCGGGGGCGACATCGAGGCGCAGGGACTGACCGTTGACGGTCAGGGCAAGGGCATCGCTCATGGCGGTTTCTCCCCATGCCGGCGGCATGGCTGTTCATCAGGCGTATATCCCGTCAGCCGTGCCTGGTAGCATGCGGCTATGCGGGAATTTGTTTGTATACAAACATGTTATGAACGCCTGCGGCGAACTGTCAATGGCAGGCCGCTACGACGAAAGGCGCAGCTCCGGGCGACGCAACGCGGACAAAAGGATAGACCGCAATGGCCTCAGGTCAGGCGAGCGAGCAACCCGCGCAGGGTTTCCTGTTCTTGCGGGGAGAGGGGGGCCAAGGCCTGCCGGTTGATCTCGCGGGCGGCCGCCAGGCCGGCCTCGAGTTCGGCGCGTCCGGCAGGACTGAGGCTGACCAGCAGGCGCCGGCCGTCGTCCGGATCGGCGCTGCGCTGGATCAGTCCCCGTTTGTCCAGGCGCTCGACGACGCCCTTGATGGTCGCGGCGTCCATGGCGGTGAGTCGGCCGAGCTGGTTCTGCGGGCAGGGTCCGGTCTCGCCGAGGCGGACCAGGGCGGCCCACTGGGTGGGGGTCAGGCCGTTGCCGATGCCATTGGCGAACAACGCCGCATAGCGCTGGTTGGCTTGGCGCAGGATGAAGCCGATCTGGTCGTCGAGGCGGTACGGGGCGTTACGGGACATGCTGGACATCGGTGGTGGCGTGAGGGCTTCATTCTAGCTCACGGCCGGTACCAGAGCGCCTCGCGCTGAAAAGGAGTTTTTCCTGGAAGATAGGGGTTTTTCAGCTCGATTATTCTCCGCTGCCGAAGGGCAAGCTTGCCCAGCCGCGTCTTGAAATGTCGCTCGAACAGCCGTTCGAAGCTACCGTCGGCAATCGCCTTCTCCAGGCCCTGGCGAATGGCCTCGGCCAGTTCCGGGCGTTGACGCGAAACGAAGAAATAGAAGGCCGCGGGGTAGTGCAGGGCCACGTGCTGGTCGATCGCCAGGTGCAGCCCGGCGCGGGAGGCGTCCTCCAGTTCTCCGTCGATCACTACGACCTCGCGGGGGAAGACCTCGAAGCGACCGGCATCGAGCATGCGGAACAGGCTCTCGTAGTTCTGGCTGGTCTTCACCTCCAGGCCGTTGGCGCGCAGGATCGGTGTGTCGGCCCAGTCCTGGCGCTGGCCGAAGCGCAGGCGGCGGAGATCGTCGAGGGTCCGCGCCGAGGCCAGGATATCCTTGTTGGCGGCGCTGACCAGGGGAATGCGCCAGCCGATCAGGCCGCGATAGATCGGAATGCGGATCGGCAGCAGGGTCTCTTCCAGGTCGTCGCGGGACTGCGCCCACATCACCTGCAGGCCCGGATCGTCCTGCTCCAGGCGCAGTTGCGCACGGGACTGCGGCATGGGCTGCGCGCTGGGCTCCAGGCGGTAGTCGCCGCCGCTCCTGGCCAGCGCCAGTTGCAGCAGCTCGACGACGTAGGGTTCGGGGTTGCGCCCTTCGGAGTGGCGCGGATAGATCACCCGTTCGCCAGCCCCGGCATGCCAGGCCAGCAGGCCGAACAGCAGGGCCAGCCAGCGGAGCGGCGAACCCTGGCCGAGCGGCAGCGGTCTATGTTCACTCAGGCCTATCAGGAGGAATGCCATGGCTGGCCCCCGTACGCGTGCCCTGTTTTCGACATTGTTCGCCCTGTCCCTGGTGACATCCTTGACCCATGCCAGGGATTATCGCTACAGCGACGCTCACGTGCACTATGTGGATTTTTTCCAGGAAAGCGAAGGCATGCCGCGGCTGCTGGAGGCGATGGACAAAGGCCGGGTCGACCATGTGATGCTCAGCGGCGTCGCGGTCGCCAAGAAATGGCACGAGGACGAGCCGAAGCGGCCGCGCTACTACGCTGGTGACGATGCCGGAGCCTATTGGTACAGCGCCACCGACGTGATCGTGGCGGCGGCGGTGAAATCCCTGCCAGCCGAGCAGCGGCGGCGCGTGCATCCGTTCCTGACCGGTTTCAACCCGACCGACAAGAACGCCGACGCGCACATCCGTCGCATGCTGGAGCTGGACCCGGGACTCTGGCAGGGCATCGGCGAGATCTTTACCCGTCACGACGACCTCACCGCGCTGACCTACGGCGACGTGCCGAGGGCCAACAACGAGGCGCTGGCGCGGGTCTATCACCTGGCCGCCGAATTCGACCTGCCGGTGTTGCTGCACGCCAACGTCACTTCCAAGCGCGAACGCAACCCGCTGTACCTGGCGGAAATCGAGGAGCCCCTGCGCAATCACCCGCATGTGCGGTTCATCTGGGCCCATGCCGGGACCAGCATGGAGATCCATCGCCACCAGAAGAAACTGGACTTCCTCCTGCCGACCCTTCGGCGTCTGCTACAGCGCTACCCGAACCTCTACATCGACCTGTCCTGGTCGGTGTTGCGCCCGTACCTGCTGGACGAGCAGGGCAAGCCCGATCCGCAGTGGCTGGCACTGGTCGAGCGGTTTCCGCAACGCTTCATGCTCGGTTCCGATGTGGTCGGCCAGTTCGACAGCCTGCCCGAGTTGATGGCGAGCTTCGATCCGTTCCTCGACGCCTTGCCCGAGCAGGTCGCTCGCCAGGTGGCGCGGGACAACTTTCTGGCGGTGCTGCCGCGCCAGCCCGCCGATCCGCGAGGCGAATAACCCGGATTCGTCATCAGTCTGTCATGCCGGCGTCATAGGCTCGCGCCAGTCCCATCCAGGAGTGAGTCATGTCCTTCATCCGTTCTTGCATCAGTCGTTCCGTCTTCCTGCTCGGCGCCGGCGTCGCCGTGGCGGCGCAGGCCGAGGTGCGTATCGACGGCCCCATCGAATATGGCGTGTTCGAAAGCCGCTACCAGGACTTCCAGCCCGGCGAACGGGTATTGACCCGTAGCGAGCAGAACATCCAGCAGACCACCGAAGTCCCGGCCAAGCTCGGCACCAAGTTCGGCATGCGTTATCAACTCAGCGGCAAGCAGGAAGGCGATACGCCTTTGACGCTGCTCTACCTCACCCCGGGCGTGGTCACTCCGGATGGTCAGCGGCATGACAAGTTCGAAGTGGTGCAGAAGCTGGTGCCGGGCGCGCCGACCGATGTCATGGCCTACGAATTCACCGAGCCGCACGAAGTGGTGAAGGGCGAATGGCGGTTGATGGTGTTCCAGGGCGATCGCCTGCTGGCGGAGAAATCCTTCGACGTGCGCTGAGCGCGAGCCATGCAAAGCGCTGGTTTTCTTGTGTGGCGTGGATAACGCGGGGGCGCCATTCGCTCTACCGGGCAAGGGTTGCCTGCGTGCGGTAGGGCGAATAACCGCCTGCGGTTATCCGCCGTTTGGGCGGCGTACGAACGGATGCCGTCGGTAGCCTGTTCGTCCTTCGATCAGTCCCTGCTGACCCGGGTATCTTCCGCGGCGAGCGGACTGCCGTCGCCGGCGCGTACCTGCAGGCGCGGCACCGGCTGGCCGCTGTCGCGCTCGACCAGGCGGACATGGGATTCGTCCGGGGCGAAGAAATAGTCCTCGCCCCACTGCCGAATCGCCACCAGCAGGGGGAAGAGCGCGCGTCCCTTGTCAGTCAGACGGTATTCCTGGTGACTGCCGCTTTCGGCCGGGACCGCCACCATCACGCCGTGCTCCACCAGGTTGCGCAGGCGCGCCGCCAGGATGTTCTTGGCCAGGCCGAGGCTCTTCTGGAATTCGCCGAAGCGCGTCAGTCCTTCGAAGGCATCGCGCACGATGAGCATCGACCAGCCGTCGCCGATCACGTCCAGCGGGCGGGCGACTGGACAACTGGCTTGCTTGTGGCTGGTGCGCTTGACCATCTGGGCGGCTCCGGAGGGGGAGAGGATCGGGTTTCATGGTAAAACCCGGGCTCCACGCTGGGCAACCGGAGGAAGTGCGCCGCCGTGAGACGGCGCACGGCATGGTCAGACGACGAAGCGGGTGACCATGTTGTTCAGGTCGATGGCCAGTTGCGACAGTTCCTGGCTGGCGGCGGCGGTCTGGTTGGAGCCGGCGGACGTCTGCAGCGAGATGTCGCGGATGTTCACCAGGTTGCGGTCGACCTCGCGGGCCACCTGGGCCTGCTGCTCGGAGGCGCTGGCGATCACCAGGGTACGCTCGTTGATCTGGCCGACCCGCTCCGCGATCTCGTTGAGCGCCAGGCCGGCGGCTTCGGCGATCTCCAGCATGTTGCGGGCGCGTACGCTGCTGCTGTCCATGGCGCCGACCGCGGCGCCGGTGCCTTCCTGGATGTTGGCGATCATCTGCTCGATCTCGCGGGTGGATTCCTGGGTGCGATGGGCGAGGGCGCGAACCTCGTCGGCGACCACGGCGAAACCGCGGCCCTGCTCGCCGGCGCGAGCCGCCTCGATGGCCGCGTTGAGCGCCAGGAGATTGGTCTGTTCGGCGATACCGCGGATCACGTCGAGGACCTTGGAAATGTCCTGGGCCTTTTCCGCCAGGCCGCCGACCAGCGCCGAGGTATTGTCCACTTCTTCGCTCATCAGGCGGATCGCCTGGACCGTCTCCAGTACCCGCTGGCGTCCGTTCTGCGCCGATTGCTCGGAGGCGGACGAGGCGTCCGAGGTGGAGCTGGCGTTGCGCGCCACTTCCTCGACGGCGGCGGTCATCTCGTTGACCGCGGTGGCGGCCATCTGGATTTCGTCGTTCTGCTGGGTCAGCGAGCGGTTGCCCTGCTCGGTGACGGCGCTGAGTTCCTCCGCGGCGGAGGCCAGTTGGGTCGCCGAGCTGCCGATCTGCTGGATGGTCTGGCGCAGTTGTGCCTGCATGCCCTGGAGGGCGACCAGCAGCTTGGCCGGTTCGTCGCGGCCAGAGGTGTCGATGCGGCTGGTGAGGTCACCGGAAGCGATCACCTCGGCCACTCGCAGCGCCTCGCCGATCGGTTGGGTGATGCTGCGGGTGAACAGCCAGGCCAGTACCACGGTAGCGAGGCCGGCGACCAGCAGTACGCCGATCACTGCGGCGAAGGCGCTGTCATAGACCTCATCGGCCGTGTGGCTGGCCTGGCTGGCGCCCTTGACGTTGAAGTCGATCAGCGCCTGCAGTTGCTGCTGGGTGGCGCGGTACTGGTCGAGCAAGGTGCTTTCGGTGTACTGGCGGGTCTCTTCCAGCGGCTTGCTGCGCGACATCTGCACCAGGGTCTGCTGGCTTTGCAGGAGCGTCTGCCGGGTAGCCAGGTAGCGCTCGTAGATCGAGCGCTCGTCGGCACCACTGATCAGCCGTTGGTAGGCGCCCTCGCGATCGGTCAGTTCCTTGCCGATTTCCGTCATGCGGCTTTCCAGGAAGCGCTTGCTGCTATCGTCCGCCGCCAGCACATGGGCCAGTTGCACCTGCCGCAGTTCGGCGAGCAGAACGTTCAACTCGGCGCTTTCGCGGACGCTAGGCAGCCAGTTGTCGCTGATGTCCGAAGAGGCTTCGTTGAGCGAACCCATCCGGTTCAGGGAAAAGATGCCGGTGATGACCAGCAGAGCGGTGATCAGGGCGAAACTCAGGGCGGCACGGGTCGCGATGGGCATACTGCGCAAAGACATGATGGCGGATTCCAGGGGGCAGGAAGAGGGACGGGGCTGACCAGTACTATCGGCAGGCAGGGCGGGAGGTTTAGCCCGTTCATGCAGTCCGGGTAAAGAAACGCTGGGTACAAAAAAGCGCCCCGAAGGGCGCTTCATGCGGCTATGGAGGGAATCAACCCTGCCAGCGCTTGAGGACCAGGGTGGCGTTGGTGCCGCCGAAGCCGAAGCTGTTGCTCATGACGGTATCGAGCTTGGCGTTCTCGCGGGTCTCGCGGAGAATCGGCAGGTCGGCCACTTCCGGGTCGAGTTCGTCGATGTTGGCGGAGCCGGCGATGAAGCCGCCTTCCATCATCAGCAGGCAATAGATCGCCTCGTGTACGCCGGCGGCGCCCAGCGAGTGGCCGGACAGGCTCTTCGTCGAGCTGATGGCCGGCGCCTTGTCGCCGAACACTTCGCGCACGCCTCGGATCTCGGCGACGTCGCCGACCGGGGTGGAGGTGCCGTGGGTGTTCAGGTAGTCGATCGGCGCGTCGACGGTGGCCAGCGCCTGCTGCATGCAGCGGATCGCGCCTTCGCCGCTCGGGGCGACCATGTCGTAGCCGTCGGAGGTGGCGCCGTAGCCGACGATCTCGGCGTAGATCTTGGCGCCGCGCTTGAGCGCATGCTCCAGCTCCTCGACCACCACCATGCCGCCGCCGCCGGCGATGACGAAGCCGTCACGCTTGGCGTCGTAGGCGCGGGAGGCCTTTTCCGGCGTCTCGTTGTACTGGGTGGAGAGGGCGCCCATGGCGTCGAACAGGCAGCTCTGGCTCCAGTGTTCCTCTTCGCCGCCGCCGGCGAAGACCACGTCCTGCTTGCCCAACTGGATCTGTTCCATGGCCTGGCCGATGCAATGCGCGCTGGTGGCGCAGGCGGAGGAGATCGAGTAGTTGACGCCCTTGATCTGGAACGGCGTGGCCAGGCAGGCCGATACGGTGCTGCCCATGGTGCGGGTCACGCGGTATGGGCCGATGCGTTTGACGCCTTTCTCGCGCAGGGTGTCGATGGCTTCCATCTGGTTCAGGGTGGAAGCGCCGCCGGAGCCGGCGATCAGGCCGGTGCGGGGGTTGGAAATCTGTTCCGGAGTCAGGCCGGAGTCCTTGATCGCCTGCTCCATCGCCAGGTAGGCGTAAGCGGCGGCATCGCCCATGAAGCGGAAGACCTTGCGATCGATCAGCTCTTCGAGGTTCAGGTCGACCGAACCGGAAACGTGGCTGCGCAGGCCCATCTCGGCGTAGGACGGATTGAAGCGAATGCCGGGCCGACCCGCACGGAGGTTGGCGGAAACGGTGTCTTTGTCATTGCCGAGGCAGGAAACGATGCCCAGACCGGTGATAACGACGCGACGCATGCGGATAACCCTTAGAAGCTGTCAGTGGAGGTGAACAGGCCGACGCGGAGGCCTTCGGCACTGTAGATTTCGCGGCCATCGACGCTGACGGTGCCGTCGGCGATGGCCAGGACCAGCGAACGATTGATCGTGCGCTTGATATGAATGTTATACGTGACCTTCTTCGCTGTCGGCAGAACCTGACCGAAGAACTTCACTTCGCCCGAACCCAGGGCGCGGCCGCGGCCGGGGTTGCCCTGCCAGCCGAGGTAGAAACCGACCAGCTGCCACATGGCATCCAGGCCCAGGCAACCGGGCATGACCGGATCGCCTTCGAAGTGACAGGCGAAGAACCACAGGTCCGGGTTGATATCCAGCTCGGCGACCAGCTCGCCCTTGCCATACTTGCCGCCGACATCGCTGATGTGAACGATGCGATCGATCATCAGCATGTTGGGGGCGGGAAGTTGCGCGTTACCCGGGCCGAACAGCTCGCCGCGACTGCAGCGCAGCAGGTCTTCTCGGGTGAAGGCGTGTTGTTTGGTCATGCGAGCTCCTCAAAAATCCCTGAACTGCAGGGTTGTGGCGGTTCGTCCAGCGGCCGTCGCGCCGGGTTATTGTATCGGCGTCGCAGCGGCAGCCTAGTCATAGACTGTTGCGTTGCGGTGAAAGTCACAGTGTCCGGCGAACAGATGTTCACTTTATTCCCGCGTCCGCTTGCCGCCCTTGTCGTAGATCATTCCGGCTCCCCTCGTCCGGTTTCGTTCGATGTCACGGGGAGTTCCGGCTGCGAGCCGATCCAGCGTTGCAGTATGCGTTGCAATTCCGCCCGTTTGAATGGCTTGGCCAGGTAATCGTTCATTCCCGCCTGCAGGCAGTTCTCCCGATCGCCCTGCAGGGCGTTGGCGGTCAGGGCGATGATCGGTACCTGCCGGCCGTTCTCCTGGGCCCTGATTTCCCGTGTCGCCGAGTAGCCGTCGAGCACCGGCAGGCGGCAGTCCATCAGGATCGCGTCGTAGCGCTGGCGCTCGGCGCTGCGTACCGCCTGGATACCGTCGGCGACCAGGGTGACGCGATAGCCGAGGCTGCGCAACATGGCTTCTATGACTGTCTGGTTCACCGGATTGTCCTCGACCAGGAGGATTTCCTGACCGGCGGCGACCGGGGCAGCGTCGCCGGCGGCCTGCTGCCGGTGCGCCGGCGACTGCTGGAAGGGCAGCGGAATCTCCAGGGTGAAGGTCGATCCCGAGCCTTCCTTGCTCTCTGCCTGCAGGGTGCCGCCCATCCGTTCCGCCAGGGTCCTGGCGATCGCCAGGCCGAGCCCGGTGCCGCCGTAGCGTCGGGAAATCGACGAATCCGCCTGCTGGAAGGCGTCGAACATATGTTCCAGGCGTTCCGGCGAGATGCCGATGCCGCTGTCGTGCACCGCGCAGGTCAGCCACAGTACGTCGTGATCGAGAGCCTGCCACTCCAGGCTGAGATGGATGGCGCCTTCCTCGGTGAACTTCAGCGCATTACCCAGCAGATTCACCAGGATCTGTCGGATCCGCGTCGGATCGCCGCAGACCTCGATATTCTCCAGGCCGGCCTGGATCTGCAATTCCAGCGCCAGTCCGCGTTGCTGGGCGCTGTGCTGGAACACCAGGGCGGAGCCTTGCACCAGTTCCAGCAGGTTGAAGGGGATGCACTCCAGTTCCAGCGCGCCGCGTTCGATCCTTGAGAAATCGAGAATGTCGTTGATGACCTTCAGCAGGTGTTCGGTGGACTCGGTGGCCAGCGCCGTGTACTCGGCCTGTTCGCGGGTCTGCTCGGTGGTTTCCAGCAGTTGCAGCATGCCCAGCACGCCATTCATCGGGGTGCGAAGCTCGTGGCTCATCATCGCCAGGAAGTCGGACTTCGCCCGGTTCGCCTGCTCCGCTTCCTCGCGGGCGCTGATCAATTGGCTGATCGCCTGTTCCTGTTCCCGGCTCGCGCGGTCCAGCCCGCTGGCGAGATTGTTGATGTGACGGGCCAGGTCGCCGATCTCGCCGTCGTCGAGGATCGGCAGGCTGGTCTTGTAGTCGCCGCTCTGGATCGCCTCGACCGCCTGGCCCATGGTGCTGATCGGCGCCGACAGGCGCTGCGCCAGGCGGCGCGCGACGAGGAAGGTGAGGATCAGGGCGAAGGCGGCCAGCAGGGCGGCCTTCAGGAGGATTTCCTGTTGCCGCTGGCTGAAGGCGTCGTTGGACATGCCGACCACCACCCGGCCGAGGTAGTCCTCGCCGGACTGGCCGTCGCCTTCGCTGGCGCCATCCAGCAGCGGGTCGCTGGCCAGGGCGATACGCTGGCGCTGGATGGTGGAGTGGAAGATGTCGATCGGCGCGGCGTTCTGCAACGCGCCGGGCAACTGTTCGACGTACACCAGGATATTGTCGTTGCGGTCGCGTACCTCGATGAAGCGCACATGCGGGGTGTCGAGGGTGGCCTGCAGCAGCTTCTGCAGCACGGGCGTGTTGCCGGCGATCACGCCGTATTCGGCGGCCGGCGCCAACTGGTCGGCGATCAACTGGCCGGTATGGGTCAGTTCCTGGCGCAGGTCCTGCAGGCGCGAGTAGGTGAAGTAGGCGGTGAGCAACAGGGTCAGCAGCAGCGCCGGGCCCAGGCTGATCGCCAGCATGCGGGTACGGATGTCCCAGCCGTGGCGCTGGCTCATGGTTCTTCTCCTTCGGCGAGGCGCCGGCCGAGGTCGGCGTCGCTGGCCAGGTCGATACCCAGGGAACGGGCTACCTGCCGATTGCCGAGCACCTTGAAATGCCCTGGATAGAGGCTGAGGGGCCAGTGCCTGGGCGCCTGGCCGAGCAATTCGTCGAGGGTGTCCAGCCAGTCCTCCTGGTCGCTGTAGCTGCTCGCCAGGCTGCCGGCCTTGACGAAGGCTGCGGTGGGTCCGAGCAGCGCGCGGTTCTTGGCGTAGCTGCCGAGCAGCAGGCTCTTGATGCTCTGCGAGTTGTACAGCTGTTTGTCGTCGATGCCGAGCAGCAGGTCACTATTGCCGAGCAGGAACTGCAGCGGGCGCGGGTCGTCGTTGCCGCTGCTGCTGGCGACGAACAGCTCGAGCCCCTGGCTGCGGGCCTCGCGACGAAGCTCGTCGAGGAGGAATTCGCTGTCCTTGCCGTAGAGCACGCCGATGCGCTGGATGCCCGGCAGGATCAGGCGCGCCAGGCGGAGCTGGCGGGCCGCCGGCGGGTCGCTCCAGAGTACGCAGAGCCCTCCGACGCCGTGTCCGCCATGCCCGTTGGCGCCTGGCAGCAGGCGCTGGCCATCGACCCGGTTGAGCAGCAGCGCCAGGGTCGGTGGCGCCCGGTGCTGGCGCAGGCGCCAGGCCAGGGCCTCGGGGCCGAGCAGGAGCAGGCGGGTGTCGTCGTTGAAGACCATCCCCTCCGCCAGGGCCGCGGGCGTGCGCAGTTCCACCTGGTCCTGCGGCCGTCGCTGCGACAGGGCGTCGCGAAAGGCGTTCACCGCGGCCCCCTGGTTGGCGCTGACCAGGACCAGTTGCGCGGCCTCGCCGACATGCGCGAGACAGCAGACGACGAGCGCGAGCAGCGCCTGGAAAGCCCGACGGGCGGGGCGCAAGCGACGCATCTAGAACGTCACCTCGGCGCTGAAGTAGAGCAGGTGGCGGCTGTCGTAGCGGTTGTCGGGAAACGTCAGCGGTTGGTCGTCGAGACGCTGTTGGAGCACGCCGGCCAATTCCAGGGCGGCCTTGCCCAGGGTAATGCGCTTGGCCAGGCGCAGGTCGACGCGTTCGAAACGATGTCCATTGAGCGAATCGTCGCCGTAATAGAAGAGGGCGCTGGACCAGCCTTGGCCCCAGTCGTGCATCCAGCCGGCCGAGCCGCCGTGGCGGGCGGTCAGGCGCCGGTCGTAGCGACTGGTGGCGTCGTAGTCGAGATAGGCGTAGGTGGCGCGCAGGCGGTCGCGTAGGCCCAGGCGCCAGTCGAGCTGGCCTTCCGCGCCGGAGAAGCGGATGCGATCGCCGTTGTCCGGACTGAAGTCGACGACGCTGAGCGGATCGCTGATCAGTCCGGTGATTTCCTCGTGGAACAGGCGTACATCCACGGCCAGTCCGGTCTCGCGGAAAAAACCGTTGTAGCCGATCTCGCGCGAACGGGTGTGTTCCTTGCCCAGGTCGCCGGGGCCGTGGGCGCTGGCGAAGTAGTAGGCTTCGCTCTGCCCATAGGGCGTCGGTGTCAGGTGGCGGACCCGGTAGCGCCAGTCGACGTCGTTTTCGTACATGCCCGGTGACCGCACTGCCTCCGAATAGACCGCGCGCAGGCTGTGCTGGGGGTTGAACAGGTAGTTCACCGCCAGCCGCGGGCTGAACGAACTGCCGGAGCCCTCGACGTCTTCGAGCATCCCCCCGCCCTGCAGCAGCCAGTGTTCGCCGGCATGCCACTCCAATTGGCTGAACAGCCGCCAGATCTGGCTGCTGACCCTGCCGCCGTAGAAGGTCTCGGAGTTTGCCTGGTCGTAGCGGTAGCTCAGGCCGTTCAGCAGGCGCAGGTTGTCGCCCAGGCTGAGGGTGTCCTGCATCTCCAGGTCGTAGCGGCTTTCCCGGATGTTGCGGTCGACCCGTCCGCAGACCGGACGCAGTCCGCCATTGCGTAGCTGGTCGAGGACCTGGGTCGCCAGTTGCAACTCCTGGGCGCTGCCGGGCGGCAGCCGGGTCGGATCGTCGGCGAACCTGCGCAGGTAGTCCGGGTTCAGTTCCCAGAGCTGCGCCAGTTGCGGGCTGAAGGCAATGGCCGCCTCGCAGGCGTTCCATTCCTGCCGGCGCTCCCAGTGCTGTGCGTAGCCTTGTATATAGAAGCTGTGGCGCGGGTCGAGGTCGACATTCCAGCGCAGCGAACCGGCATAGTCGTGGGCGAGCGTATCGGAGTTGTCGATGTCGTCGGGAACCTGGGGAAACGGCGAGCGGTAGGCGTAGGGGTGCTGGTTCGAGCCTTCCTTGGCCGCCAGTTGCCACTCCAGGCTCTGGTTCGGCGCCAGGCTGTGGCTGGCGTTGAGGTTGAAGCGGCTGAGCCGGCGGCCGTCGCGCAGGGCGTGACCGTCGTGGTCGCGGTCGAAGCCGTCGTCTTCCTGGCCGGACAGCGACAGGCGGAAGTCGCTGTCTTCCAGGGCGATGCTCTGGCTGGCGTACCAGTCGCGGATGCCGCGCTGGCCCGCCGTGTACTTCAGGCGCGTGCCGGGCGACTCGCCGGGGGCGCGGGTGATGATGTTGATCACCCCCATCAATGCGTTGGCGCCGTAGCTGACGGTATTCGGCCCACGGAACACTTCGATCCGCTCGACATCCTCGAGGGCCAGCGGCAGGTCGCTCCAGTCGACGCTGGCAAGGCCCGGGCGGTACACCGAGCGGCCGTCGATCAGCACCTGCAGGCGCCGCGCCCCCGACATGCTGGTGCCGTGGTAGTTGACCGTGGGCTGGTTGCCGGACAGGTAGCCGACCATCATGCCCGGGACCAGGCGCATCAGTTCGGGAATGTCGCGGGCGCCGCTGGCGACGATCAGCTCGCGGTCGAGCACGCTGATGCTGCCGGGAACTTCCGCCGGGGATTGTTTCAGGCGTGTCGCGGTCAATACTTCGGGAACGCCGCTGGGATCGTTGAACAGGTCGGCGGCCGCGAGCTTGCCGCCGAACAGCAGGGCCAGCAGGGTCAGGGAGGCGGGAGCACGTGAAGCGATGGGCACGGAACGACCTTGTTCTCGATAGGTATTGTCTGGCCCGGGCATGGTAAACGAGGCGCGGGCTTTTGCCAGCGCCGGCGTCAAGACTGGTCGGCCGGCTGGCCGACCGTATAATGGCGTGATTGCCGCGTGGCGGCCAGAAATGGATGAATCATGACAGAGCAGCAACCGATTGCCGTGCTCGGCGGCGGCAGTTTCGGCACCGCCATCGCCAACCTGCTGGCCGAGAACGGCCAGGCGGTCCGCCAGTGGATGCGCGACCCGGAGCAGGCCGAGGCGATCCGCAGCCGACGCGAGAACCCGCGCTACCTGAAAGGGGTCAAGGTGCATCCCGGGGTCGAGCCGGTCACCGACCTGGAGCGCACCCTGGCCGATTGCCAACTGATCTTCGTCGCCTTGCCCTCCAGCGCCCTGCGCAAGGTGCTGCAACCACACCAGGCGGCATTGACGGACAAGCTGCTGGTGAGCCTGACCAAGGGCATCGAGGCGCACACCTTCAAGCTGATGAGTGAGATCCTCGAGGAAATCGCCCCGCAAGCCCGCATCGGGGTGATTTCCGGCCCGAACCTGGCGCGCGAGATCGCAGAGCACGAGCTGACCGCCACGGTGGTCGCCAGCGAGGACGACGAGCTGTGCGCCCGCGTCCAGGCGGCCCTGCACGGCCGCACCTTCCGCGTCTACGCCAGCCGCGACCGCTTCGGAGTGGAACTCGGCGGTGCGCTGAAGAACGTCTACGCGATCATGGCCGGCCTGGCCGCGGCGATGGACATGGGCGAGAACACCCGCAGCATGCTGATTACCCGCGCGCTGGCGGAAATGACCCGGTTCGCCGTCAAGCTCGGTGCCAACCCGATGACCTTTCTCGGCCTCGCCGGCGTCGGCGACCTGATCGTCACCTGTTCCTCGCCGAAGAGCCGCAACTACCAGGTCGGCCACGCCCTCGGCGAGGGGCTCAGCCTGGAGGAGGCGGTATCGCGCATGGGCGAGACCGCGGAGGGTGTGAACACGCTCAAGGTACTCAAGGAAAAGTCCGACGAGATGCAGGTGTACATGCCGCTGGTCGCCGGTCTCCATGCGATCCTCTTCGAAGGCCGCACCCTGGCGCAGGTCATCCAGCTGCTGATGCGCGGCGAGCCGAAGACCGACGTCGATTTCATTCCCACCACCGGCTTCTGACGAGGAGACCGCCATGTCCGCAGACCCGCAAGCACGCGAATCGATCGCCATCCGCATCCTCTGGATGCTGCTGTTCGTCCTGGTCTGGCAGGTCGCCGAACTGCTCCTCGGGGCGGTGGTGGTGATCCAACTGGTCTACCGACTGATCTACGGCGCGCCGAACGGCAGCCTGATGGCTTTCGGCGACAGCCTCAGCCAGTACCTGGCGCAGATCGGCCGTTTCGGTACCTTCCACAGCGACGAGAAACCCTGGCCGTTCGCCGACTGGCCGAGCGCCCGCGCCGCCGAGGGCGAGGCCGCCCACAGCGTGCCGCCCGCCGCGCACCCGGCGCGCGACGAAGAGCCGAAGTTGTGAAACTCTGGCTGTTGCGCCACGGCGAGGCCGAACCGCACGCCAGCCGGGATTCCGAGCGGCGCCTGACCGCCCATGGACGCAAGGAGGTGCTGCAGAGCGCCGCGCGGCTGGCCGGGTTGCCGCTGGACGGGATTCTCGCCAGCCCCTACGTGCGCGCCCAGCAGACCGCCGAGCTGGTGCGCGAGGCACTGGGCCTGGTCGAGCCGGTCGGCACCGCGCCCTGGTTGACCCCCGACGACGATCCGCGCGAGGTGCTCGGTTTCCTCGACGAGCGCAGCGAGCGCAATCTCCTGCTGGTCAGCCACCAGCCCCTGGTCGGGGCGCTGGGCGGTCTGCTGGTGCATGGCAACCGGCGCGATCCGTTGCCGATGAGCACTGCCTCGCTGGCCGAGCTGGAAGGCGACTTCGCCGCCGCCGGGCTGATGACCCTGGTCTCGCTGCATCACCCGCGGCACGGCTAGGAAGCGCCTGGCACAACGACTACAAACCGAAACATTTCCCGGCTTGCCTGCGGTTGGCTGTGATGGAATATTCGACCAAGCAAGTGCTTGGTCGATCTCCCAGAACAACAACAACGGAGGCGGTACGTGGTCACTGCAAATCGTCTGCCGCTCGAAGTCTTCTTCGAGCGCGAAAAGCGTCATCCGCAACGGCGTTACCTGGTGCAGCCCATCGGTGGCGGCCGGGTCGAGGAGCTGAGCTGGGGCGAGGTGGGCGACCAGGCGCGGCGTGCAGCCGCCTGGTTGCGCAGCCTGGATCTCCCCGCCGGCAGCCGTATCGCGATCATCTCGAAGAACTGTGCGCACTGGATCGTCACTGACCTGGCGATCTGGATGGCCGGGCACGTTTCCGTCCCCCTCTATCCCAATCTCACCGCCGAGTCGGCGCGCCAGGTGCTGGAGCATTCCGAGTCGGCGGTGGTCTTCGTCGGCAAGCTCGACGACTGGCCGGCGATGGCGCCCGGAGTCCCCGAGGGCATACCGACCGTGGCCATGCCGTTGCACCCGGAAGGGCGTTTCGACCGCCAGTGGAGCGACCTGCAGGCCTGCGCGCCGCTCGAAGGCGATACGCCGACCGCCGCCGAGCAACTCGCCACCCTGATCTACACCTCCGGAACCACCGGCGTGCCCAAGGGGGTGATGCACAACTTCAGCAGTTTCGCCTTCGCCGCCAGCCGCGGCGTGGAACTGTTCGGCACCCGCGAAGACGACCGGATGCTCTCCTACCTGCCGCTGTGCCACGTGGCGGAGCGGATGTTCGTCGAGATGGGGTCGCTCTACGGGGGAACCACGGTGTTCTTCGCCGAAAGCCTGGACACCTTCGTCGAGGACATGAAGCGTGCGCGGCCGACCCTGCTGTTCGGCGTGCCGCGCATCTGGACCAAGTTCCAGATGGGGGTGTATTCGAAGATGCCGGCGCAGAAGCTCGACCGCCTGCTGAAGCTGCCGTTCCTCGGCCGCATCGTCGGTCGCAAGGTGCTCGCCGGGCTAGGCCTGGACGCGGTGCGCTACGCGCTCTGCGGCGCGGCGCCGGTACCCGAGGCGCTGCTGCTCTGGTATCGCCGCCTGGGCCTGGATGTGCTCGAGGTCTACGGGATGACCGAGAACAGCGGTTACTCCCACGTCTGCCGGCCCGGCAGGCAGAAGACCGGCTGGATCGGCCAGAACAGCCCCGGCGTCGAGGTACGCATCAGCGACGAGGGCGAGGTGCAGGTGCGTAGCGGCGCGACCATGGTCGGCTACTACAAGGAGCCGGAGAAGACCGCAGAGGTGCTCACCGCCGACGGTTTCCTGCGCACCGGCGACAAGGGCGAGCAGGACGCCGAAGGCAACCTGCGCCTGACCGGGCGGATGAAGGAAATCTTCAAGACCAGCAAGGGCAAGTACGTGGCGCCGGCGCCGATCGAGAACCGCCTGGCGGTGCACGATCGCATCGAGCAGGTCTGCGTGGTCGGCGAGGGCCTCAGCGCGCCGTTGGGGCTCTGCGTGCTCTCCGAGGTCGGTCGCCGGGAGGCCCTCAACGGGACCCGCGGGGCGCTGGAAAGCAGCCTGCGGGCGCACCTGGAACAGGTCAACGGTGCGCTTGACAAGCACGAGCGCCTGGTCGGCCTGGTCCTGGTGCAGGAAACCTGGGCGGTGGACAACGGTTTCCTCACACCGACCTTGAAGATCAAGCGCAATATGGTGGAAGGTGCCTATGGCTCGCGCTTCCACGAATGGGTGGAACGCCGCGAGGCCGTGCTCTGGCACGAATGACTCCCACCGACGGGAAGCCCTTGGCTTCCCCCTTGCGCAAGGAATTCCCATGAGCCTCTGGCGACAAACGCCCGACCTGGAGCAACTGAACGCCTCGCAGAAGAACAGCATCGGCGACCTGCTTGGCATCCGCTTCGAAGCCTTCGACGACGAGTCGCTGACCGCCAGCATGCCGGTCGACTCGCGTACCCACCAGCCGTTCGGCCTGCTGCATGGCGGCGCCTCGGTGGTCCTCGCGGAAAGCCTGGGCTCGATGGCCAGCTACCTGTGCGTCGATACCAGCCAGTACTACTGCGTCGGCCTGGAAGTGAACGCCAACCACCTGCGCGGCCTGCGCAGCGGCCGGGTCACCGCGGTGGCCAGGGCGATCCACCTGGGGCGCACCACCCATGTCTGGGACATCCGCCTCAGTGGCGACGACGGCAAGCCGAGCTGCATCGCCCGCCTGACCATGGCGGTGGTGCCATTGGCGGGCAGGGCGGGCTGAGCGCGGTCCGCAATTTTGTCCAAGATCGTTCCGTCCCGCGGGCGGTAGAGTAGCGGGATGGAACAGATCACCCATCTCAGCAGCGGAATTCCCGGCGTACGCCTGATCGACGCCGAGCACAACCGCTTTTCCTTTCCCCGGCACTTCCACCTGGAGTACCACATCGGCTTGCTGTTGCAGGGCCGGCATCGCTATGCCGCCGGCGGCGAACGGCGCCTGGCCGGGGCCGGCGACGCGTTGCTGATGGCGCCGGAAAGCATCCACGACGGCAGCAGCGCCGGCGAGGAGGGCTACCGTATCCGCGTCCTGGCGCTCGATGCCGACTGGCTGGAGCGCGCCAGCCGTGACTTCAGCGACGGCCGCCGGGGGGCGCCGCGCCTGACCAGCAGCCTGGTCCGCGACGAGCGTCTGCAGCAGCGCCTGCGTCAGTTGCACCTGGGCATGCTCGGCGGAGCGGCGGCGCTGGAGAACCGTCTGGCCCTGGAAGAGCACCTCTGGCAGGCGCTGGCCTGCCTGCTCAGCCTGGGCAGCAGCCTGCGCCTGGAGGAGGGCGACCGGGAAGGCTTCGGCCAGCGCGACTGGACGCGGCTGCGCGACTGGCTGGAGTCGCGCCTGGAGTACCCGCCGAACCTGGAGGAACTGGCCGCCTTCTGCGGCCTGAGCCCCTGGCAGGTGCTGCGGCGCTTCCGCCGTCACTGCGGCCTGCCGCCCCATCAGTGGCTGACCCAACTGCGCCTGGAGCGCGCCTTGCCGCTGGTTCTGCGCGGCGAGCAGCCATTGAGCCAGGTGGCCCAGCAGTTCGGTTTCTACGACCAGGCGCACTTCAGCCGTCTGTTCCGGCGCACCTATGGGTTACCGCCGGCGCGCCTGCGCCAGCGCTGATTCGCGTTTTCCTTTCCGATCCCTTTTTCGTGGAGTAGCCATGCAGGAATTGTCTGTCTTGCTGACCCTGGCGGCAGTGTTCGCCATAGCCCTGGTCAGCCCCGGTCCCGATGTCGCCCTGGTGGTGCGCACGTCCCTGCACCAAGGGCGGCGGGCCGGCCTGGCCAGCGCGCTGGGGCTGGCCTGCGGGATTCTCCTGCATACCACCCTGGTGCTGACCGGCGTGTCGCTGCTGCTCAGCCGTACGCCTGTGCTGTTCGCCATCCTGCAGGCGCTCGGCGCGCTGTACCTGGCCTGGCTCGGCGTCGGCGCGCTGCGCGCCTGGCTGCGGCGCGGCGACGGCCAGCCGGGCCGGCTCGACGGGGCACTGCCGCCGTCGCCCCTGGGGCCCTGGCTGCGCGGAGTGGCGACCAATCTGTTCAATCCCAAGGCGCTGGTGTTCTTCATCGCCTTGCTCGGCAGCCTGATTCCCGCGCAGATGTCGCTCGGCGGCAAACTGGCGGTGGCGGCGCTGCTGTTCGGCATGGGCGCCTGCTGGTTCGGCCTGCTCAGCCTGACCCTTACCCGCCCGGCCCTGCAGGCACGCCTGTTGCGCGCGGTGCCCTGGCTGGACGCGGCCTGCGGGGTGGTGTTCCTGCTGGTGGCGGCGGCGATCCTCGAGCATCTCGTCCGCTCTGCCTGAGGTTTTGGCCGCTTCGCCGTGCAAGGCAGCCGGCAAAGCCATTGCCGCCTCGGCGAGGCTGCCGGAGAATCCCTGGCATCAGCCCTGTCGAGACGTCGCGCATGTCGCAATCGGTTTTCTTCGCCCACGCCAACGGCTTCCCGTCGGCTACCTACGCCAAGCTGTTCGAGGCGTTGGCGCCGGAGTACCGGGTGGATCACCTGGAAATGCACGGGCACGACCCGCGTTTCCCGGTGAACGACAACTGGGACAACCTGGTGGACGAACTGCTGCACCACCTCGCCAGCCTGGAACAGCCGGTCTGGGGCGTCGGCCATTCCCTCGGCGGCGTGCTGCACTACCACGCGGCGCTGCGCCGGCCGGAACTCTACCGCGGCGTGGTGATGCTCGATTCGCCGGTGCTGACCCTCGCCGACCGCCTGATGATCCGTGCCGCCAAGCGCTTCGGCTTCATCGACCGGATCACTCCGGCCGGGCGCACCCTGGGGCGTCGCGAGGCGTTCCCCGACCTGGAAGAGGCGCGGGCGTACTTCTCCGGCAAGGCGCTGTTCCGCCGCTTCGACCCCGATTGCCTGGAGGCCTACGTACGCCACGGGCTGGCCGACAGCGGCGGCGGTTCCGGCCTGCGCCTGCGCTTCGATCCGGCCACCGAGATCAGCATCTACCGTAGCGTGCCGCACAGCAGTCCGGGGCGTCCACGACAGTTGCAGGTGCCGCTGGCGATGGTGCGCGGGCGGCACAGCAAGGTGGTGTTGCCGCACCACACCCGGCTGATCCGGGCGATGCCGCGCGGCGAGTTCATGTCGCTGCCCGGCGGCCACATGTTCCCGCTGGAGCGCCCGCGGGAAACCGCCGAACTGCTGAAAGGCGTGTTCGATCGCTGGTCGCGGGCGACCGAGGAGCGTTCGGCATGAGCCTGCAGGTCGAGGAAGTACGCATCAGCCTGCCGCACATCGAACTGGCCGCGCATCTGTTCGGTCCGCCGGACGGCAAGCCGGTGATCGCCCTGCATGGCTGGCTGGACAACGCCATGAGCTTCTCGCGCCTGGCGCCGAAGCTCGCCGGGCTGCGTATCGTCGCCCTCGACTTCGCCGGCCACGGGCATTCCGCGCATCGTGCCGAGGGCGCCAGCTACCTGCTCTGGGACTACGCGCTGGACGTGCTGATGGTGGCCGAGCAACTGGGCTGGGAGCGGTTTTCCCTGTTGGGGCACTCGATGGGCGCCATCGTCTCGGTGCTGCTCGCCGGGGCCTTGCCCGAGCGCATCGAGCGGCTGGCGTTGATCGATGGCCTGATTCCCTACACTGGCGAAGCCGACAAGGCGCCGCAGAAGCTCGGCGAAGCGCTGAAGGCGCAACTGGCGCTACGCCACAAGCGCAAGCCGGTCTATGCCGAGCTGGAAAAAGCCGTGGAAGCGCGGATGCGCGGGGTCGGCGAGATCTCCCGGGAGGCCGCCGAACTGCTCGCCCAGCGCGGCCTGGAACCGGTGCCCGGTGGCTATACCTGGCGCACCGACGCGCGCCTGACCCTACCGTCGCCGCTGCGCCTGACCCAGGCCCACGCGCTGAACTTCGTGCGCAGCGTGGAATGCCCGGTCAGCCTGGTGCTGGCCGAACAGGGCATGCTGGCGGTGGAGCCGCGCATGCGGGCGCTGCTGGAGACCCTGCCGTTCGAGCGGCACCACCTGCCGGGCGGGCATCACCTGCATCTGGACGATGAGGCCGGGGCGCAGGCGGTGGCCAGGGTCTTCGCGGCCTTCTTCGCGCGCTGAAACACCGGCTTGCCGTTGTTTCCTTGACTATTCCGGGTCCAGCCGTAAGGCTGGACGGATCGTTACGGAGAGTCACCGCATGATCGATCTCTACACCGCCGCCACGCCGAACGGCCACAAGGTTTCCATCGCCCTCGAGGAAATGGGCCTGCCCTACAGGGTGCACGCGCTGTCGTTCGACAAGAAGGAGCAGAAGGCTCCGGAATTCCTCAGGATCAATCCCAACGGCCGCATCCCGGCCATCGTCGACCGCGACAACGACGACTTCGCCGTCTTCGAGTCGGGCGCGATCCTCATCTACCTCGCCGAGAAGACCGGGCAACTGATGCCCACCGACGTCAAGGGCCGCTCGCGGGTGATCCAGTGGCTGATGTTCCAGATGGGCGGGGTCGGCCCGATGCAGGGGCAGGCCAACGTGTTCTTCCGTTATTTCCCGGAGAAGTTGCAGGGCGCCATCGACCGCTACCAGCATGAGACCCGGCGCCTCTACGAAGTTCTCGACGGTCGCCTGGGCGAGGCCGAGTACCTCGCCGGCGACTACAGCATTGCCGATATCGCCACCTATCCCTGGGTGCGCATCCACGACTGGTCCGGTGTCGCCGTCGACGGGCTGGACAACCTGCAGCGCTGGATCGCCGCCATCGAGGCGCGTCCCGCGGTGCAGCGCGGACTGCTGGTGCCGCGGCGGGAGAAGGAGGGCGACGACGCCATCCGTACCGCCCAGTCGATGCTGACCCGTTGAGGGCCGGTATGCGAGGGTTCCTGTTGCTATCCCTGGGCGTTTTCAGCTTTTCGGCGCTGGCCGCCGACCTTCCCGGCAGCCATGACCTGGACATCCTGCCGCGCTTCCCGCGCGCCGAGATCGTCGACTTCCGTCAGGCGCCGAGTGAGGAACGGATCTACCCGCTAGGGGCGATCAGTCGCATCAGCGGTCGCCTGCGCATGGAGGGCGAGGTGCGCGCCGAAGGCGAGCTGACCGCACTGACCTACCGCTTGCCGCCCGAGCACAGCAGCCAGGAGGCGTTCGCCGCGGCGCGCACCGCGCTGCTCAAGGCCGACGCCACGCCGTTGTTCTGGTGCGAGCGACGCGACTGCGGCTCCAGCAGCCTGCTGGCCAACGCCGTGTTCGGCAATGCCAAGCTGTACGGCCCGGACGAGCAGCAGGCCTACCTGCTGGTGCGTCTGGCGGCGCCGCAGGAGAACAGCCTGGTGGCGGTCTACTCGATCACCCGTGGCAATCGCCGCGCCTACCTGCAGGCCGAGGAACTCAAGGCCGATGCGCCGCTGGCGGAACTGCTGCCGAGCCCGGCGACCCTGCTGCGCCTGCTCAAGGCCAACGGCGAACTGACCCTCAGCCATGTGCCGGCGGAGCCGGCCGGCTCCTGGTTGGAGCTGCTGGTGCGGACCCTGCGCCTGGATACCGGGGTGCGGGTCGAGCTGTCCGGCAAGCACGCCCAGGAGTGGCGCGACGCCCTGCGCGGGCAGGGCGTGCTGAACAGCCGCATGGAGCTGGGCCAGTCGGAGGTCGAGGGCCTGCACCTCAACTGGCTGCGTTGAACGCGTTCGCCCGGGCCTGCGGGCCCGGGCGATGGCGAAAATGCCTTCGGCAAGGCCGCCCGCCAGAGTAGACTGCCTTTCCCCCGCGCCCCACGCTCCGGCTGGAAACGGCGCACGCCGAGCGCTGTCTATCGGTGTATCCCCCTTTGAGGAAGGCCTGCCTTGATGTTCGATAACGATCGGCTGTTGCTTCGCGTGCTGCTGTTCGGTCTGCTCGGTGCCAGTCTCTGGGTGCTGGCGCCATTCTGGTCGGCGCTGTTCTGGGCCGCGGTGCTGGCTTTCGCCAGTTGGCCGCTGATGCGCATGCTCACGCGCCTGCTCGGTGGCCGCGAGTCGCTGGCGGCGGGCCTGCTGACCCTGGGCTGGATCGTCCTGGTGGCATTGCCGCTGATCTGGCTCGGCTTCGGCCTGGCGGACAACGTTCGCTCGCTGATGGAGCTGCTGAAGAATCTCCAGGTCGAGGGCCTGCCGCCGCCGCCTTCGTGGATGGCCGGCGTACCGCTGATCGGCGACCGCCTGATCGGCTGGTGGGACTCCATCGACCAACAGGGCGTGGCGTTCTTCTACGTGCTCAAGCCCTATGTCGGCGAGGTCGGCAACTGGCTGCTGGCGCGCAGCGCGAAGATCGGCGGAGGGATCCTTGAACTGGTCCTCAGCCTGATCCTGATCTTCTTCTTCTACCGCGACGGGCCGCGCCTGGAGTCCATCGTCCACCGTGCCCTGGAACGCCTGATCGGCAACCGCGCGGAGCACTATCGCGACCTTGTCGCCGGCACCGTACAGCGGGTGGTCAACGGGGTGATCGGTACCGCCGCGGCGCAAGCCCTGCTGGCCTGGATCGGCTTCATGATCGCCGGCGTACCGGGAGCCATGCTGCTCGGCCTGCTGACCTTCGCCTGCAGCCTACTGATGGTCCCGCCGCTGGTCTGGGGGCCGGCCACCGCCTGGCTGTTCTTCAAGGGCGACTATGGCCACGGGGTGTTCCTCGGCCTGTGGGGCTTCTTCATCATCAGCGGGGTGGACAACATCCTCAAACCCTACCTGATCAGCCGTGGCGGCAACCTGCCGCTGGTGGTGGTGCTGCTCGGGGTATTCGGCGGCCTGCTGGCGTTCGGCTTCATGGGCCTGTTCCTCGGCCCGATCCTGCTGGCAGTGGCCTACAACCTGCTCAGCGACTGGATCGCCAGCACGCCGCGGACGCCGCCCGCCGAAGGGCGCGGCCCGGATGCCTGAGTGACGAAGGAGAAAAAGCCCCGCGATGCGGGGCTTTTTGCGTCTGCGGGGCTACAGGTGTTCGCTGCGGGCCCCCACGTACTGGCTGCGCCCGGCGCCGAGGCCGAACAGGGTGGCGGCGATGGCGACGCCGATGAAGATATAGCCGACCGCGTTCCAGCCGCCGGTCAGGTCGTGGACCACGCCGACCATGAACGGCCCCATGGCCGCCAGGGTGTAGCCGACGCCCTGGGCCATGCCCGACAGATGCGAGGCGACGTGGGCGTCGCGCGAGCGCAGGACGATCAGCGCCAGGGCGATGCTGAAGGTACCGCCCTGGCCGAGGCCGAGCAGGACCGCCCAGCCCCAGATGGTCTGCAGCGGCGCATAGAGGAAGCCGAGCAGGCCGGCGAGGGTGGTCGCCATCACCAGCACCACCGCCAGGCGCTGGTCCCTGGCGCGAGCGGCGAGCCAGGGCGCGAGCAGGGCGGTGATCAGTTGCAGCATCACCGAGCCGGACAGCACCAGGCCGGCTTCTACCGCAGTCATGCCGCGGTCGATCAGGATCGACGGCAGCCAACCGAAGACGATGTAGGCCAGGGACGATTGCAGGCCCATGTACAGCGTGACCTGCCAGGCCAGCGGGTCGCGCCACAGGCCGATGACACGGAAGGCCTGGCGATGGGCGTGCTGGCCCTGGCGGGTCTGCGGCAGCCAGAAGGCGGCGGCGAGGATCGCCGGCAGCGACCAGAACGCCAGCGCCAGTTCCCAGTTGCCGAAGAGCTTCTCCAGCGGCGCGGTAGCGCCGGCGGCGAGCGCTGCGCCGAGGCACAGGGCCATGGTGTAGACCCCGGTCATCACCCCGGCCTGGCGCGGGAAGTCGCGTTTGACGATGCCCGGCAGGAGCACGCCGATGATGCCGATGCTGGCGCCGGCCAGGACGCTGCCGGCGAACAGGCCGAACACCGGGAACAGGCTGCGCAGGACGATGCCGCCGGCCAGGCAGAAGAGGATCAGCAGCACGCTGCGCTCGGCGCCGATACGCCGGGCCAGGCGCGGCGCGAGCGGCGCGAACAACCCCAGGCAGAGTACCGGCGCGGTGGTCAGCAGGCCGGCGGCAGCGGCCGAGAGGCCGGTATCGTCGCGCACCTGGTTGAGCAGGGGGGCGAGGCTGGACAGCGCCGGGCGCAGGTTCAGCGCCACCAGCACCAGGCCCAGCAGGAGCAGCCAGGGGCGTAGTGGCGGCGCCGGCGGAACTGGTTCGTCGTCGACTTCGGCATCGATCAGCAGTTCTTCCGGAGGATGGCCGGGATGCGCTCCCGGCCGGGCATTCAAGGCGTGAGTCATGGGTCTGTCCCGGGTTCAGATCAGCAGTGCGCGGTTGGCCGCGGCGGCAGCGTCCGGGTCTCCGCGTTCTATGGCGTCGAGCAGTTGCTGGTGCAGCTCGAAGCAGGGCTGGGCCCTTTGTGGGTCGGCCATGGTGCGTTCCAGCGAGGTCCGGATGACCTGCGAGAAATAGCGGTAGAGTTCGCTGAGCACCGGATTGTGGGCGGCATCGACCATCCGTTGGTGGAAGCGGACGTCGTGCTCTATGTAGTCCTGCAGGTCGGCGCTGCCGTAGCGCTGGCGCGAAGCGTCGAGATGTTCGCGCAATGCGCTCAGGTCGCTGTCGTCGCGGCGAACGGCTGCCAGGCGCGCCGCCTCGATCTCGATCATCCCGCGTGCCTCCAGGGAGTGCTGCACCGCGCTGCGCGCCAGCACCAGCATGGTTTCCAGCGGATCGGCGCAGGCGCGCACGTAGGTGCCGTCGCCCTGGCGGACTTCCAGCACGCCGGAGAAGGTCAGCACCCGCACCGCTTCGCGCACGGTGTTGCGGCTCATGCCGAGCAGCTCGGCGAGTTCCGGCTCCGGCGGCAGGCGCTGGCCGAGCGGCCAATGGCCGGCGTCGATGCGCTGGCGGATCTGCTCCAGGGCGATGTCCACCAGGGAGCGCTTGAGGGGAATGGTCACGGAAGAAACATCCAATCATCGGATGAATTTGCGCGCAGGATACCTCGGCAGCTGCAAGCCCGGAAAGCGTCGCTCGGGGAAAAAGCGTTGGCTTGGCGGCGAGACGCATGACGCTGCGCCGCCAGGTCGCCGATGCGTCAGCCTACGGCGGCGGTTTCGCCGGCGCGCAGGGAGATGCCCAGTTGCGCTCGTCGGCGCAGCCAGGGACTGGGCCGGTAGCGCGGGTCACCGGTAAGCGTCTGCAAGCGCTGGAGAATGCTCAGCAGGCGCCGCGGGCCGAGGCGGTCGCCCCATTCCAGCGGGCCGTGGGGATAGCCGAGGCCGAGGTGCACCGCCTGGTCGATATCCTCGACGCTGGCAATGCCCTGCTGGGCGATGTCGCAGGCGAGGTTGACGATCATCGCCAGTACCCGCTGGACGACGAAGCCGGGACTGTCGCGCAGCAGCGTGACCCCGACGCCGTCGCCAGCCAGTAGCGCGTGGGCGGCGTCGCGCATGGCCGGGGTAGTCAGTGGCGAGAGCATCAGGCAGCGCCGGCGCTCGAGGTCGCAGAGCAGGTCGATGCCGACGCTGCGCTCGGCGGGACAGGCGAAGCGCTGCACGGCGCTGCTCAGGTCCTCGCCCCAGGCGGCCAGCAGGCAGAGCGCTGCGGCGGAAGGGCGTTCGCCGGTTTCCGGCTCGACGCCGAGGCGATGCAGCAGTTCGGCGAGCGTGCGACGGTCGTCCTCGTTTTCGCAGCCCAGCCACACCGGGGGCCGGATGGCGGCCTGCGGCACCGGTTGCGGACCGGGCTTGTCCTGCGGCTGGCCGTCGACGTAGCGATAGAAGCCCTGGCCGCTCTTGCGCCCGAGACGGCCGGCGGCGAGCAACTGGCGGGTCAGCGGGTGCGGGCGGTAGCGCGGTTCCTGGTAGTACTGCTGGTAGATCGATTCCATTACCGGGTGCGACACGTCGAGGCCGGTAAGATCGAGCAGTTCGAACGGCCCCATGCGGAAGCCGGCACACTCGCGCAGCACACGGTCGATCTCGGCGCATTCGGCGACGCCTTCGCCGAGGATGCGCAGGGCCTCGGTGCCATAGGCGCGGCCGGCATGGTTGACGATGAAGCCGGGGCTGTCCTTGGTCCGTACGCCGCGGTGGCCCAGGCGCGCGGCGAGGGCGAGCAGGGCGTCGCCGACTTCCGGAGCGCTGGCCAGGCCGTCGACCACCTCGACCACGCGCATCAGCGGCACCGGGTTGAAGAAGTGAAAGCCGGCGACCCGCTGCGGCCGCTCGCAGGCGGCGGCGATGGCGGTGATCGACAACGACGAGGTATTGCTGGCGAGGATGGTCTCCGGCGCGACTATGGCTTCCAGCCGGCGCAGCAATTCCTGCTTGGCCTCCAGGCGCTCGACGATGGCCTCCACCACCAGTTCGCAGTCGCCCAGTTGTTCCAGGCGTTCCGCCACCCGCAGCCGGTTTTGCGCGGCCTCGGCGTCGGCGGCGCTCAGCTTGCCTTTGCCGCACAGGCTCTCGAAGGTCTGCCGCAGGCGCTGGCGTGCCTTGGCGGCGGCCTCGGCGCGGCTGTCGAACAGCCACACAGTCAGGCCGGCCTGGGCGGCGATCTGGGCGATCCCGGTGCCCATCGCACCGGTACCGACCACGGCGATACAACGAATATCGGGCATCGTCTATTTCCCCTGGTAGTTCGGCGGGCGTTTCTCTAGGAAGGCGTGCATGCCTTCCTTCTGGTCCTGCGAGTCGAACAGCAACTGGAACGCCTTGCGTTCCAGGGCCAGGGCACTGTCCAGCGGCAGGTCGGCACCGGCCAGGACCACCTCCTTGATCTGCGCCAGCGCCAGAGGGGGCAGGCGGGCGATCTCCGTGGCCAGTTCCAGGGCGCGCGCCAGCGTCGACTCGTCCGCCACCACTTCGCTGACCAGGCCCATGGCCAGCGCTTGCGGAGCCTTCACCAGGCAGCCGGTGAACAGCATGCGCAGCGCCTGGAACTTGCCCACCGCCCGTACCAGGCGCTGGGTGCCGCCGGCACCCGGCATCACCCCGACCTTGATCTCCGGCTGGGCGAACTGTGCCGACTCGCCGGCGACGATCAGGTCGCAATGCATCGCCAGTTCGCAGCCGCCGCCCAGGGCGAAGCCGTTGACCGCGGCGATCACCGGCTTCGGGCAGCGCGCGATGGCTTCCCAGTAGCGCTCGCTGTGGCGGCCGTACAGGCCGATCGCCGTGCTCGTCGAGAGATCGCGGAGATCGGCGCCAGCTGCAAAGCAGCGCGAGTCGCCGGTGAGCACGATGACGCGGATCGCCGGATCCGCGCCGAGCGTCTGGAAGTGGCTGGCGAGGCGCTGGCGCACTTCGTCGTTCAGCGCGTTCCTGGCTTGCGGACGATTGAGGCGAAGCAGGGCGATATCGGCTGCGGGAAATTCGAGCAGGACCACGGGCGAAGGATCGGCGGACATGGAAGCTCCGATGAATTGATATTTCGCTATGCGAAATATAGTTTCATGATTTATCGAAAATAATCAGCGCCAGCCGGGGCGTTGTAAATACTCGCGTCGGATTTTGGACGATCTACTTATACAATTTACTGTTTTAAAAGGATTTTATTTTCGTTGTTGAAAGTGCATGGGTTCTTCTATTAGTTTCGCTATGCGAAATATGATTTTGTTTTATTGATTTTTTGAAAAAGGGGTCCCTACTATGCGCGGCAACGACGAGCGCCGGAGTCCGGCGGAAGGTGCCAGTACGGAAGCGGAAGTGTCCGCCTTCGAAGCTGTGCTGATCGACCCGATGCAGGAGAAAGACGAGGAACTCAAGGACCGCCAGTTCGTCACCGCGCTGGCCCGCGGGTTGGAATTGCTGCGCTGTTTCACACCACGGGAAAGCCTGCTGGGCAACCAGGAACTGGCGAAGAAGACCGGCCTGCCGAAGCCGACGGTGTCGCGTCTGACCCACACCCTGACCCGGCTGGGCTATCTGCGTCACCTGCCGCATAGCGGCAAGTACCAGTTGGAAGTGGGCGTGATGTCGTTCGGCTACGCGATGCTCTCGAACCTGTCGATTCGCGCGCTCGCCCGCCCTTTGATGGAAGAGATGGCCGGCTACGCCAAGGCCGCGGTGGCCATGGCGGCCCGCGACCGGCTGAGCATGGTCTACCTCGACGTGGTGCATGGCGAGGCCAACCTGACCATGCGTCGCCAGGTCGGCAGCCACCTCTCGCTGCACCGCAGCGCGATCGGTCGGGCCTGCCTGGCGGCGATGCCGGAGGACGAGCGGGAGTTCATCCTCGGGCACATCCGCAAGCGCCACCCGGAAGACTGGCCGGAAGTGCGCAAGGGGCTGGAGCGGGCCTTCCGCGACTATGCCGACTACGGCTTCTGCCTGTCGCTCGGCGAGTGGCAACGCGACGTCAACGCGGTGGGCGTGGCCTTGCACCATGAGAGCCATGGGCTACTGGCGTTCAATTGCGGCGGGCCGAGTTTCCATCTCAAGCGCGAGAAACTGGAGGACGACATCGGCCCGCGCCTGCTGCACATGGTCCACAACATCGAGGCCGCCACCCGCTGACCGAGGCCGGTGACGGAATCATGGCAACCGGCCTAGGGGCCTATTGGAGTGAGCATGATTCGTGATCCGGAAACCCTGAACCTGCTGCTGGACAGCATCCGCCAGTTCGTCCGCGAAAGCCTGGTGCCTCATGAGCAGGAAGTGGCGGAAACCGACCGCATTCCCGAGGCGATCATCGCCCGCATGCGCGAGATGGGCCTGTTCGGCCTGTCGATCCCGGAGGCCTACGGCGGCCTCGGGGTGACCATGGAGGAAGAGGTGAGCATCGCCTTCGAGCTGGGGCGGACCTCGCCAGCGTTCCGTTCGCTGCTGGGCACCAACAACGGCATCGGCTCCCAGGGCATCGTCATCGACGGCACCGAAGAACAGAAGCGGCGCTACCTGCCGCGCCTGGCGTCGGGCGAACTGCTCAGTTCGTTCTGCCTCACCGAACCGGACTCCGGTTCCGACGCCGCCTCGCTGAAGACCACGGCGGTGCGTGACGGCGAGCACTACGTGCTCAACGGTACCAAGCGCTTCATCACCAACGCCCCGCAGGCCGGCATCTACACCGTGATGGCGCGCACCGACCCGGTGATCCGTGGCGCCGGCGGAATCTCCGCTTTCGTCGTCGAGCGCGGTACGCCCGGGCTGTCCCTGGGCAAGCCGGATCGCAAGATGGGACAGAAGGGCGCGCATACCTGTGACGTGATCTTCGACGACTGCCGGGTGCCTGCCAGTCAGTTGATCGGCGGGGTCGAGGGCGTCGGCTTCAAGACCGCGATGAAGGTGCTCGACAAGGGCCGCCTGCACATCGCCGCAGTCTGTGTGGGGGTCGCCGAGCGGATGCTCGAGGATGCGTTGCGCTATGCCCTGGAACGCAAGCAGTTCGGCCAGCCGATCGCCGAGTTCCAGTTGATCCAGGCGATGCTTGCCGACAGCAAGGCCGAAGCCTACGCGGCGCGCTGCATGGTCATCGACGCCGCGCGGCAGCGCGACGAAGGCCGCGATGTCGGTACCGAGGCGTCCTGCGCCAAGCTGTTCGCCTCGGAAATGTGCGGCCGCGTCGCCGACCGCGCGGTGCAGATCTTCGGCGGCGCCGGCTATATCGGCGACTACGGGATCGAGCGCTTCTATCGCGACGTGCGGCTGTTCCGCATCTACGAGGGCACCACGCAGATCCAGCAACTGCTGATCGCCCGCAACATGATCCGCGCCGCCCAGGGCTAGCGTCGATCCTTCGCCTTGTCACCGGCCGTGGCGCAGTCCCCGGCCGGTTGCTGTCCCAGGCGCTGTCCGCGCCACTCTTTACGCTTTCTTTATGCCGTCCGACGCGGCCCTGAATCGCTTCTTTACGCCCCCTTTGCGGAGACTTTCCCTCAAGCGGCAGAGGCCGCTCGAAGGAGAGATCGCACACATGACCGTTCTGGATTGGTTGTCCCTGGCCCTGGCCACGGGACTGTTCGTCTATTTGCTGGTGGCGCTGCTACGCGCCGACCGTGCCTAGGGGAGGGCACATGAACAGCCACGAGATTCTCTTGATCCTGGCCTTTTTCGCCCTGGTCCTGGTGCCTGCACCGTTCCTCGGGCGCTACTGCTTCAAGGTGATGGAAGGCCAACGCAATCTCCTCAGCGCGCCGCTGGCGCCACTGGAGCGCGTCTGCTATCGCCTGTTCGGCGTCGATCCGGCGAGCGAGCAGGACTGGAAGACCTACACCCTGGCGCTGCTGGCATTCAACCTGGCCGGCCTGGTCCTGCTGTTCTCGATCCTCATGCTGCAGGGCAGCCTGCCGCTGAACCCGCAGCACCTGCCGGGCCTGGAATGGACACTGGCGTTCAACACCGCGGTCAGTTTCGTCACCAACACCAACTGGCAGGCCTACAGCGGCGAGGCCTCGCTGAGCTACTTCAGCCAGATGGTCGGCCTCACGGTGCAGAACTTCGTCAGCGCGGCGGTCGGCCTCTGCGTGCTGGTGGCCCTGGCGCGCGGCATCAGCCGCCGCTCCACACGACAGCTGGGCAACTTCTGGGTCGACCTGACCCGCGGCACCCTCTACGTGCTGCTGCCGCTGTGCCTGCTGCTGGCGTTGCTGCTGGTCTGGCAGGGTGTGCCGCAGACCTTCTTCGACTATGTCCATGCCACCACCTTGCAAGGCGCCGAGCAGACCATCCCGCTCGGCCCGGCGGCCAGCCAGATCGCCATCAAGCAGCTGGGCACCAATGGCGGCGGCTTCTTCGGCGTCAACTCGACCCATCCGTTCGAGAACCCGAGCGCCTGGAGCAACCTGTTCGAAGTGGCCTCGATCATCCTGATCCCGGCGGCGCTGGTATTCACCTTCGGCCATTACGTGAAGGACCTGCGCCAGAGCCGCGCGATCCTCGGCTGCATGCTGCTGCTGTTCTGCCTCGGCCTGGGCTTGTCGCTGTGGGCCGAATACCAGCCGAACCCGGCGCTGGCGCAGTTGCCGGTCGAGCAGGGCGCACCGATGGAGGGCAAGGAGAGTCGCTTCGGCACCGCCGCCAGCATGCTCTGGGCGATCACCACCACCGCCGCCTCGAACGGCTCGGTGAACGCCATGCACGACAGCCTGAGCCCCCTGGGCGGCATGCTGCCGCTGCTGAACATGATGCTCGGCGAGGTGATCTTCGGCGGCGTCGGCGCCGGCCTTTACGGCATGCTGCTGTTCGTCCTGATCGCGGTGTTCCTCGCCGGCCTGATGGTCGGGCGGACGCCGGAGTACCTGGGCAAGAAACTCGAGGCGAAGGAGGTCCGCCTGCTGGTATTCACCCTGCTGGTGATGCCTGTCGGCGTGCTGGTGCTCGGCGCCATCGCCGCCAGCCTGCCGGGGCCGGCCTCGGCGGTGACCAATCCCGGCCCGCACGGCTTCAGCCAACTGCTCTACGCCTACACCTCGGGGAGCGCCAACAACGGCTCGGCGTTTGCCGGTTTCGGTGCCAACACGCCGTTCCACAACCTGATGATCGGCCTGGCCATGCTCATCGGCCGCTTCGGCTACATCCTGCCGATCCTCGCCATCGCCGGCAGCCTGGCGGCGAAGAAGGCCAGCCCGGTGGGGCCGAACAGTTTCCCGACCCATGGTCCGCTGTTCGCCAGCCTGCTCACCGTGACCATCCTGCTGGTCGGCGGCCTGACTTTCCTGCCGACCCTGGCCCTCGGCCCGATCGCTGAACAACTGAGCCTCGGCTTCTGAAGGAATCGCACATGAACGCTCAGACCCAGGCGTCCAAGAACGCCTTGCACAAATCGCTCGAACGTCGCCACAACGCGTCCACCAGCCTCGCCGCCTTGTGGCGGCCGGCGCTGCTGCAAGCCTTCGTCAAGCTCGACCCGCGCCAGTTGCTGCGCTCGCCGGTGATGCTGGTGGTCGAACTGACCGCCGTGCTCACCACCTTGCTGTGCTTCGTCCCCGACCAGGCGGTGCCGACCTCGGTGGCGCTGCAGATCGCCCTCTGGCTGTGGTTCACCGTGCTCTTCGCCAATTTCGCGGAAGCGCTCGCCGAGGGACGTGGCAAGGCCCGCGCGGACAGTCTCAAGGCCGGCAGCCAGGGCCTCTCCGCCAATAAGCGGCGCGCCGACGGCAGTTTCGAGAGCGTCGCTGCCAGCAGCCTGCGCAAGGGCGATGTGGTACGGGTCCAGGCCGGCGAGATGATTCCCGGCGACGGCGAAGTCATCGAAGGCGTGGCGGCGGTCAACGAGGCCGCCATCACCGGCGAATCGGCGCCGGTGATCCGCGAGTCCGGCGGCGATCGCTCGGCGGTGACCGGCAACACCCAGGTGGTGTCCGACTGGCTGCTGGTACGGATCGGCGCCAACCCGGGCGAGTCGACCCTGGACCGGATGATCGCCCTGGTGGAAGGCGCCAAGCGGCAGAAGACCCCCAACGAAGTGGCGCTGGACATCCTGCTGATCGGCCTGACCCTGATCTTCCTGCTGGTAGTGGTGACCCTCAAGCCGTTCGCCCTGTTCGCCGGCGGCAACCTGCCGCTGGTGTTCCTGGTGGCGCTGCTGGTGACGCTGATCCCGACCACCATCGGCGGCCTGCTCTCGGCCATCGGCATCGCCGGCATGGACCGCCTGGTGCGCCTGAACGTGATCGCCAAGTCCGGTCGCGCGGTGGAGGCGGCCGGCGACGTCCACGTGCTGCTGCTCGACAAGACCGGCACCATCACCTTCGGCAACCGCCGCTGCAGCGCGCTGTACGCCGCGCCGGGGGTGAGCGGCAAGGAACTGGCCGAGGGCGCGTTGCTGGCCTCGCTGGCCGACGACACCCCGGAAGGCAAGTCGATGGTCGAATACCTGCGCATCCTGCATCCGATCGAGGAGCCGCGCCGCGAGGAGCTGACGCCGATCGCCTTCAGCGCGGAAACCCGCTTGTCCGGGGTCGACTGGAACGGCCAGGTGTACCGCAAGGGGGCGGTGGATGCGGCGCTGCGCTTCATCGACCTGCCGCGGGAGAAGATGCCCGAGGTGCTTTCGCGGGAGGTGGACAAGATCGCCCAGAGCGGCGGCACCCCGCTGCTGGTGGTAGCCAACGGCCGGCTGCTCGGCGCCATTCACCTGAAGGACGTGGTCAAGCCGGGCATTCGCGAGCGCTTCGCCGAACTGCGCCGGCTGGGCATCCGCACCGTGATGGTGACCGGCGACAACCCGCTGACCGCCGCTGCCATCGCCGCCGAGGCTGGGGTCGACGACGTGATCGCCGAGGCTACCCCGGAGAAGAAACTGGCGCGGATTCGCCAGGAGCAGGGCGAAGGTCGCCTGGTGGCGATGTGCGGCGACGGTGCCAACGACGCCCCGGCGCTGGCCCAGGCCGACGTCGGCATGGCCATGAACGACGGCACCCAGGCCGCCCGCGAGGCGGCCAACCTGGTCGACCTGGACAGCGACCCGACCAAGCTGCTCGACGTGGTCCAGGTGGGCAAGGAGTTGCTGGTCACCCGCGGCGCGCTGACCACCTTCTCCATCGCCAACGACGTGGCCAAGTACTTCGCCATCCTGCCGGCGCTGTTCGTCGGCATCTACCCGCAGCTCGACGTGCTCAACGTGATGCGCCTGCAAAGCCCGCAGAGCGCGATCCTGTCGGCCATCGTGTTCAACGCGCTGATCATCGTCGCGTTGATCCCATTGGCCTTGCGCGGCGTGCGGGTGCAGGCGGCGGACGCTTCGCAACTGCTGCAGCGCAACCTGCTGATCTATGGCGTCGGCGGCCTGGTGGCGCCGTTCCTCGGGATCAAGGCGATCGACCTGCTGCTGACCGCCGTCGGCCTGGCATGAACAACGGCCCTCGCCGTCGGGCGAGGGCCTGGGACTGAAGAGAGGATCTGCACATGTTCAAGCAACTCCGTCCGGCACTGGCGTCACTGCTGGTGCTGAGCCTGGTCACCGGCGTGGCCTATCCGCTGCTGGTCACCGGTATCGCCCAACTGGCGTTCCCCGAGCAGGCCAATGGCAGCCTGCTGCGCGACGCCGAGGGCAAGGTGCTCGGCTCGCGGCTGATCGCGCAGAAGTTCGACGGCGAGGAGTGGTTCCATTCGCGGCCTTCGGCGGGCGACTACGCCACCGTTTCCAGTGCCGCGAGCAACCTGGCGCCGAGCAACCCGGCACTGGCCGAGCGTATCGCCAGGGACGCCGCCCAGGAGCGTATCGCCGACCAGGGGCCGGTGCCGCTGGCGCTGGTCACTACCTCCGGTAGCGGACTCGATCCGCAACTGCCGCCGCAGGCCGCGCGTTACCAGGCACTGCGGGTGGCCACGGCGCGCGGGCTGCCGCTGCGGCTGGTGGAAGACCTGGTGGAAAGCCACACCGAGCGGCCGCTGGTGGGGCCGGCGGTGGTCAACGTGCTGGCGCTGAACATGGCGCTGGCGGGGTTGAAGCGCTAGGTTTCCCCAGAGACCCGCGCAAGGGCTTGCAATATCGCCGCATCGGCGGATGATCGCCGGCGATCGTCCGCCCTGCGCGGCGCAGAGCAACGGAGTACGACCGATCCATGACCGACACCGCACGCGCCGACGCGCTGCTGGCCGACCTGCCCGCTGACGGGCGCGGCCGCCTGAAAGTCTTTCTCGGCGCGGCGCCGGGGGTGGGCAAGACCTTCGCCATGCTGCAGGCCGCCCAGGCCCAGTTGCGCCAGGGCGTGAAACTGCGCGCCGGGGTGGTCGAGACCCACTCGCGGGCGGAAACCGAGTCCCTCCTCGCAGGCGTGCCGCAGCAGCCGCTGCGCAGCCTCGAGTATCGAGGGATGAAACTGCAGGAAATGGACCTCGACGGTCTCCTCGCCGACCCGCCGGCGCTGGCCCTGGTCGACGAACTGGCCCACAGCAACGTTCCCGGCAGCCGCCACGCCAAGCGCTGGCAGGACATCCAGGAGTTGCTGGCGGCGGGAATCGACGTCTACACAACGGTCAACGTCCAGCACCTGGAGAGCCTCAACGACCAGGTCCGCGACATCACCGGCGTGCAGGTCCGCGAGACGGTGCCGGACTGGGTGTTGCAGGAGGCCTACGAGATCGTCCTCATCGACCTGCCGCCGCGCGAGCTGCTGGAGCGCCTGCGCGAGGGCAAGGTCTACGTGCCGGAACAGGCGCGGGCGGCGATCGATGCGTTCTTCTCGCAGACCAACCTCACCGCGCTGCGTGAACTGGCGATGCAGACCGCCGCCGCGCGGGTCGACGCCGACCTCAACCACCGCTACCGCCAGCGCGGCGAGGAAGCGCCGGCGTTGCGCGGGCGGCTGCTGGTGGGCATCGACGGTGACGAACAGGCCGAACGCCTGGTGCGCCACGCCTGCCGGGTCGCCGAACGTCGGCACCTGCCCTGGAGCGTGGTACACGTCGATACCGGCGGCTTGCGCGGCGAGCAGGCGCGGATGCGCCTGCAGGGTGCGCAGCAACTGGCCGAGCGGCTCGGCGGCGAGATCGTCGTGCTGCGCGCCGGCGAGGTGGCGCGGACCCTCCTGCAACATGCCCGCGAGCGCCGCGCCAGCCTGGTCCTGGTTGGCCAGTCGCGGCGCCGCTGGTACCGCCGGGCCTTCGGCGGTGGTCTCGCCGGGCGTCTGCTGCGCGACGGCCAGGGCCTGGAGATCAGTGCCCTGGACAGCGAGGCCGACCTGCGCCCGGCGGAACCGCGGCCACGCTATCCGGTGGTGTGGAACGACTATCTGCTGGCGCTGCTGGCGACCGCCCTGGCCAGCGGCCTGGCCTGGATCGTGGCGCACCTGCTGGAGCTGCCGAACATCTCCCTGGTGTTCCTGATGGCGGTGCTGCTGGTGGCAGTGCGCAGCAGCCTGATGCCGGCACTGCTGTGCGCGGTGGCGTCGTTCCTGGCCTATGACTTCCTGTTCATCCCGCCGCATTTTTCCTTCGCCATCCATCGCCACGAAGACCTGCTGAGCCTGGCGTTCTTCCTGTTCATGGCCGGCCTCACCGGCAACCTGGCGGCACGCCAGCGGCGCCAGCTGGAGGCGCTGCGCGATACCCAGGAGGAAACCAGCCTGCTGCTGGAGCTGTCGCGCAAGCTCACCGCCGCCACCGACCGCCAGGCGGTGCTGGCCGCCGCCGCCCAGCAGTTCGACGACTGGAAGGACGTCGAGGTCTGCCTGCTCGGTCAGGTCAATGGCGAGTGGAAGACCGAGGCCGGCGTGCAGCGGCAACTCGCCGACCAGGAACGGGTCGCCGCGGACTGGGCCTGGGCCCACGACCAGCCGGCCGGCCTCGGTACTGGCACGCTGCCCGGAGGACGCTGGTGGTGGTGGCCGCTGTCGGCGGAAGAGGGACCGCTGGCACTGCTCGGTGTCGCGCCGCTTGACGGCCAGCCGCTGAGCCCGCAGCGCCGGCGCCTGCTCGCCGCCCTCGGCCAGCCCCTGGCCCAGGCCCTGGCGCGGGCTCGCCTGGCCGAGGACCTGGAGGCCGCGCGCCTGCACGGCGAAACCGAGCAACTGCGCAGCGCCTTGCTCGCCTCGGTCTCCCACGACCTGCGCACGCCGCTGACGGCCATGCGCGGCTCCATCGACAGCCTGTTGGCGCTGGGCGAGGCGATCCCGCCGGCGGATCGTCGCGAACTGCTGGAAAGCACCCGCGACGAGGCCGAGCGACTGGACCGCTATATCCAGAACCTGCTCGACATGACCCGTCTCGGCCACGGTGGCCTGAAGCTGGCGCGCGACTGGGTGGCGCCGGGCGACATCGTCGGCAGCGCGCTGAACCGCCTGCGCGCGGTGCTGGCGCCGTACCGGGTGCAGGCGATCGTGGCCAACGACCTGCCGTTGCTCTACGTGCATGCGGCGCTGATCGAGCAGGCGCTGATCAACGTGCTGGAAAATGCCGCGCGCTTCTCGCCGAACCACGGCCGGTTGCGCATCGAGGTCAGCCAGGATGCCGCCGAGCTGCGTTTCGCGGTGAGCGACGAGGGGCCGGGGATTCCCGAGGCCGAGCGGGAGAAGATCTTCGACATGTTCTACACCGCTGCCCGTGGCGACCGCGGTGGCCAGGGCACCGGCCTGGGCCTGGCGATCTGCCAGGGCATGATCGGCGCCCACGGCGGGCGTATCAGCGTCGGCGAAGGCCTCGACGGTCGCGGCACCACGCTGGTCCTGCACCTGCCGCTGCATCCGCAGCCGGACCTCGGGCAACTGGAGGGCGACGAATGAGCCCGGCGCACTTGCCTGGCGCCTGCGCTCGCGCTATTCCTGCCGTTTCCGCGACGCCGCCGCTGGCCTGTCGCCGTGTTCACCTGCCGTGCCGAGTGCCATGACCCAATTGCAGAACAGCATCCTGCTGATCGACGACGAACCGCAGATCCGCAAGTTCCTCCGTATCAGCCTCAATGCCCAGGGCTACCGGGTGCTCGAGGCCGGCACCGGCGAAGAGGGGCTGGCCCAGGCCGCGCTGAACCGACCGGACCTGGTGGTGCTCGACCTCGGCCTGCCGGACCGCGACGGCCAGGACATCCTTCGCGACCTGCGCGAATGGTCGCAGGTGCCGGTGCTGGTGCTGTCGGTGCGCGCCAGCGAGGGCGAGAAGGTACTGGCCCTGGACGGCGGCGCCAACGACTACGTGACCAAGCCGTTCGGCATCCAGGAGTTCCTCGCCCGCGTGCGCGTCCTGCTGCGCCAGGCGGCGCAGGGCGAAAGCCCGGAGGCGTCGGTGGCGGTCGGCCCGTTGCAGGTGGACTTCGCCTATCGCCGAGTCACCCTGGAGGGTGCGGAAGTGGCGCTGACGCGCAAGGAGTATGCAGTGCTCGCCGCGCTGGCACGCCATCTCGGACGGGTAGTGACCCAGCAGCAACTGCTCAAGGATATCTGGGGGCCGACCCATGTCGAAGACACCCATTACCTGCGGGTCGTGGTCGGCCACCTGCGCCAGAAGCTCGGCGACGATCCGGCCAGCCCGCGCTTCCTGGTGACCGAGGCGGGTGTCGGTTATCGCCTGCGCGACAGCTGACGCGCAGCGCAATTCTGCGCGAGGGGCATGCCTCCCGTGCGTTCATCGCCTATGATGCCGCGCATTCGCGCTGGCCCGGATGCGCCCGGGTCGGTGCCCCGGTGTCACCACGAAGGTCATCATGCAGCAACTGTTGAACGAGATTCTCGATGAAGTCCGCCCGCTGATCGGGCGCGGCAAGGTCGCCGACTACATCCCCGCGCTCGCCGGCGTCGAGCCGAACCAGCTGGGGATCGCCGTGTACAGCCGCGACGGCGAGCTGTTCCATGCCGGCGACGCCCTTCGGCCGTTTTCCATCCAGAGCATTTCCAAGGTGTTCAGCCTGGTCCAGGCGATCCAGCATTCCGGCGAGGACATCTGGCAACGCCTTGGCCACGAGCCCTCCGGCCAGCCTTTCAACTCCCTGGTGCAGCTGGAGTTCGAGCGCGGCAAGCCGCGCAACCCGTTCATCAATGCCGGCGCCCTGGTGATCTGCGACATCAACCAGTCGCGTTTCGCCGCGCCGGCGCAATCGATGCGCGATTTCGTCCGGCGCCTGTGCGGCAACCCGGAAGTGGTGTCGGACTCGGTGGTGGCGCGCTCGGAGTACCAGCACCGCTCGCGCAACGCGGCGGCGGCCTACCTGATGAAATCGTTCGGTAACTTCCACAACGACGTCGAGGCGGTGCTGCTCAGCTATTTCCATCATTGCGCGCTGCGCATGAGCTGCGTCGACCTGGCGCGGGCGTTCTGCTTCCTCGCCGACAAGGGCTTCTGCAAGCACAGCGGCGAGCAGGTACTCAACGAGCGGCAGACCAAGCAGGTCAACGCGATCATGGCCACCAGCGGGCTCTACGACGAGGCCGGCAACTTTGCCTATCGGGTCGGCCTGCCGGGCAAGAGCGGTGTCGGCGGCGGCATCATCGCGGTAGTGCCGGGGCGCTTCACGGTCTGTGTCTGGTCGCCGGAACTGAACGCCGCGGGCAATTCGCTGGCGGGTATCGCCGCGCTGGAGAAACTCAGCGAGCGGATCGGCTGGTCGATCTTCTGAAACCGCCGCCCGTCGTGGCGGCGCTCGAATTCCCGGCGCCGCTGCGCTATGTTCTGCGGCTACCGCTTGCCGGCGCCGGATGCGCCGGTCCACTCGCCAGGAAGGTCGCCATGTCCCGTCCGATCCCCGTTTCCCGTGTCTTCGCCTGCCTCACCGTTCTCGCCGCCTGCGCGCATGCCGGCGCCGCCGAACCGGACTGGCGTGGCTACACCAGCGAACAGCAGCAGCGCAGCGTGCTGGCCGTCGAGCAGGACGCCCAGGCCATCAACAAGCGCTACTACGACAGTGCCTTCGAGGAATTCCTGCCGGAACTGGAGCAACTGGAACTCAGCCTGGCGCAGCCCGTCGTCGCCGTCGACGAGAAAGGCCTGCTGGGCGACTGGAAGTGCCGCTCGACCCAGGCCGACCAGTACGGCATCTATCGCTATCCGAACTTCCAGTGCCGCATCCGGCGTACCGACCGCGGCCTGTTCCTGGAGAAGACCAGCGGTTCGCAGCGGGTCAGCGGCTACCTGTTCCGCGAAGGCACGCAGCGCTACGTGTTCCTCGGCGGCGCCACGGTCAACGACGAGCCCCAGGTGGCCTTCAGTGGCCTGGCCCACGGCGCGCCGGCTGAGTCCGACGTGGTCGCGCTGCTGCGCCCGCACGCCGGTGGCTTCCTCCTGCTGTTCCCGGAACGGCGCGGCGGCTACGAGGTCCTCGAGTTCAGCCGCTGAGGCTCAGGCGTTGTCTTCCTCGTAGCGGTCCAGGGTGTCGCTGGCGATCTGCCGGCCGAGGGCGATCAATTCCGGCGCCTTGTAGAACTCGAAGAAGCGGCAGACCCGCTTCGGCACGTTGATCAGGATGTCCGGCGGGTAGCCGGCGATCTTGTACTGCGCCAGCGAGGTCTGCATCACCTCGAAGCTCTGGTTGACCAGTTCCAGCAGCGATGCCGGACCGCTGCTTTCCACCACCGTGGTGCCGCTGGCCGACTTCGGCGAGTCCTTGCCTTGCGGCGCCGCGGCTGGCTGTTGCAGTTGCGGCTCGGCGGGCTCCTCGGATTCCGCCGGAACCGGATGGAGCAGGGCGTCGGCGCTCAGCTCCGGCGGGGTATTGTCGTCGCCGTGGCGGCGGAAGAACGAGAGTTTGTGGCCGAGGCTCTCGATCATGCTGTCGAAGCGCCCCTTGAGCGCGGCCGGACGCTCGATCACCGGCAGGTGGTACTGCTTCTGGTTGGTGGCGTTGAGATTGACCGCGATGATCAGGTCGCTGTGGGCCGACACCACCGGCACGATCGGCAACGGGTTGAGCAGGCCGCCGTCGACCAGCATGCGGCTGCCCTGCATGACCGGTGTGAACAGGCTGGGGATTGCCGCCGAGGCGCGCATGGCCTGGTGCAGGCAGCCTTCCTGGAACCAGATTTCCTGCTGGTTGGTGAGGTCGGTGGCAACCGCCGTGTAGGGAATCGACAGGTCCTCGATGTTTACCTCGCCGAGGATCTCGTGGATCTTGCCGAACACCCGCTCGCCGCGGATCGCGCCGAGGCGGAAGCTGACGTCGAGCAGGCGCAGCACGTCGAGGTAATCCAGGCTTTCCACCCACTCGCGGTACTCGCGCAGCTTGCCGGCGGCGTAGATGCCGCCGATCACCGAGCCCATGGAACAACCGGCGATGCAGGTGATCTCATAGCCGCGTGCCTCGAGTTCCTCGATCACGCCGATGTGCGCGTAGCCGCGCGCACCGCCGGAGCCCAATACCAGGGCGACCTGTTTGCTCATCTGCAACCCCTTGCCAATACTGCGTGACGAAGCGAAAACGATACGCGTGTCGCCCGGCCGCCGCCAAGTGCGTCGCGGCGATGCGCGGCCCTTTCCCTGTCCGGAGATCGTTCGATGAAAACCTGGATCGTTCTGCCCGTCCTTGCCCTGACCCTGGCCGGCTGCGCCGGCAAGACCGCCTACCGGGAGAACTGCGCCGACCAGTTGGACGCGGCCTGGAAGGAACTCGACCTGGCCAAGGCCGAAGGCTTCGCCGGCACCGTCAGCTACTCGAAGGCCCTGACCCTGCTCACCGGGGCCAAGACCCAGCAGCAGTTCGAGGCCTACGAGGGCTGCACCAGCAAGGCCGAGAAGGCGCGCTTCTATATCCGCGAGTCGCGCGCCGGGCGCTGAGCCGGGCGCGGCGATCGGTCCTCTGGCGGCGGCGCCGGCTTTGCTAGAATGGGCACTTTTCCGACATCCACGGGAGTACACCGATGAGCGAGGCGATCCGCCTGACCCAGTACAGCCACGGCGCCGGCTGCGGCTGCAAGATTTCGCCCAAGGTACTGGAGGTGATCCTCGCCGGCAGCGGCGCGCAGAACCTCGATCCGAAGCTCTGGGTCGGCAACGCCTCGCGCGACGACGCGGCTGTCTACGCCCTCGACGAGGAGCGCGGGGTGGTCTCCACCACCGATTTCTTCATGCCGATCGTCGACGACCCCTTCGACTTCGGCCGTATCGCCGCGACCAACGCCATCAGCGATATCTACGCCATGGGCGGCGACCCGCTGATGGCCATCGCCATCCTCGGCTGGCCGGTCAACGTGCTGGCCGCGGAAGTCGCCCGCGAGGTGATCGCCGGCGGCCGCAAGGTCTGCGAGGAAGCCGGCATCCCGCTGGCCGGCGGACACTCCATCGACGCCCCCGAGCCGATCTTCGGCCTGGCCGTGACCGGCGTGGTGGAGAAGCGCTTCATGAAACGCAACGACACCGCCGAGGCCGGCTGCAGGCTGTACCTGACCAAGCCGCTGGGCATCGGCATCCTCACCACCGCCGAGAAGAAGGCCAGGCTGCGCGCCGAGGACGTCGGCGTGGCGCGTGACTGGATGTGCACCCTGAACAGGCCCGGCGCGCGCTTCGGCCGGTTGGCGGGGGTCAAGGCGATGACCGACGTCACCGGTTTCGGCCTGCTCGGCCACCTGGTGGAAATGGCCGACGGCAGCAAGCTCACCGCACGCGTGGAGTACGCCGCGGTACCGCGCCTGGCCAGTGCCGAATATTACCTGGAGCAGGGCTGCGTGCCTGGCGGCACCCTGCGCAACTTCGACAGCTATGGCGAGCGCATCGCGCCACTGCCGGAAGTGCAGAAGCTGTTGCTTTGCGATCCGCAGACCAGCGGCGGCCTGCTGGTGGCGGTGGCTCCGGAAGGCGAGGCGGAGTTCCTCGCCGTGGCGGCGGAACTCGGCCTGCAACTGGCGCCGATCGGCGAGCTGGTCGAGCGACAGAGTCTCGCGGTACAGGTGCTGTAATGCGCGACAACACCCAGCACTACCGCGAACTGTTTCTCGACGATATCCCCCTGATGGATGTGCGCGCCCCGGTGGAGTACCACAAGGGCGCCTTTCCCAACACTGTCAACCGGCCGCTGATGAACGACATCGAGCGGCAGAAGGTCGGCACCAGCTACAAGCAGCACGGCCAGCAGGCCGCCATCGCCCTTGGCCACGAACTGGTCTGCGGGGCGCTCAAGGCCGAACGGCTGGCGGCCTGGAAAGCCTTCGCCGAAGCCAACCCGAACGGCTACCTGTATTGCTTCCGCGGCGGCCTGCGCTCGCAGATCGTCCAGCAGTGGCTGAAGCAGGACGCCGGCATCGACTACCCACGGGTGATCGGCGGCTACAAGGCGTTGCGCAACTTCCTTTTCGAAACCACCCGCGCGGCGGTCGACGAGTGCGATTTCGTGCTGGTCGGCGGCCTCACTGGTTGCGGCAAGACCGAGGTGATCGCGGCGCTGGACAACAGCCTCGATCTCGAAGGCCACGCCAACCATCGCGGCTCCAGCTTTGGCCGGCGAGCCACGCCGCAGCCGGCGCAGATAGACTTCGAGAACCGCCTGGCCATCGACATCCTGAAGAAGCGTCATCGTGGCGTCGGCCAGTTCGTCCTTGAGGACGAGGGGCGGATCGTCGGCAGCTGCTCCTTGCCGCTGGAGCTGTACCAGGGTATGCAGGGCTACCCGCTGGTCTGGCTGGAGGATGCCTTCGAGCAGCGTGTCGAGCGTATCCTCAGGGACTACGTGATCGATCTGCGCAGCGAGTTCGAGCGTGTGGTGGGCGTGGAGGAGGGCTTCGCCGCCTTCTCCGCCTACCTGCAGAAGAGCCTCGCCGGCATCGTCAAGCGCCTCGGCGGCGAGCGCTACCAGCGGCTGGCGGCGATCCTCGTGCAGGCGCTGGAAGAGCAGGGCCGCGACGGCTCGGTGGATACCCATCGCGGCTGGATCGAGGGGCTGCTCAAGGAGTACTACGACCCGATGTACGCCTTCCAGCGGCAGAGCAAGGAAGACCGCGTCGAGTTCCGCGGCAACCAGGCCGAGGTGATCGGCTACCTGCGCCAGCGTCAGGCGTTGCGGCCATCGTAGTGCTGTACCGGGAGCGCGTTGGCGTCGATGTCCTCCAGGCAGCGCGCGTTGACCGCGGCCATCGCCTGGCCGTCCGGGCCTATGCCTTCGCTGAACGGCGCGCAGCCGCAGGTGGGGCAGAAGTGGTGCTGCAGGCGATGGGTGTTGAAGGTGTAGGTGTGCATCGCGCTGGCCGGCGTCTTCAGCGCCAGCCGCTCGCGCGGGACGAACCACAGCAGCCAGCCGCGCCGGCTGCACAGTGAACAGTTGCATTGGATCACCTGGTCGAGGTCGCCTTCGACTTCGTAGGCGATGGTTCCGCAGTGGCAGCTTCCTCGATAGTTCATGGCAGGGCTCCTGGGTGAGGGTAGGGCAAGTCTAGCCGCTGCCTCCAGGTGGCGCAGGGCCGCGGCGCAGACGGTCGCGAGAGCTGCGGGGCTGCGGCATAATCGGCGTCCCCTCCGTCGATTTCCGCGAGACCGCCATGCAACTGGACTTCACCACCATCGCTCCCGCCGAGGCCTATCGCTGGTTGGCTTCCACCGTCACCCCGCGACCGATTGCCTGGGTCTCGACCCTGTCCGCCGAGGGTGCCAGCAACCTGGCCCCGTTCAGTTTCTTCCAGGTGATCAGCGACGAGCCGCCGACCCTGATGGTCAACGTCAGCCTGCGCGACGACGGCAGCCTCAAGGACACCCTGCGCAACGTCCAGGCCACCGGGCAGCTGGTTATCCACCTGGTCGGCGCCGCCCAGGCCGAGACCATGAACGCCACCTCCGCCTGGCTACCCCATGGCGTGAGCGAGATCGAGACGGTCGGCATCCCTACCGTGTCCAGCGTACGCGTGGCGCCGCCGCGGATCGCCGCGGCGGCGGTGGCCTTCGAGTGCGAGGTGGCGGAGATCAAGCCGTATCCGGCGGAGAACCCCAATTGCCACCTGATCTTCGCCCGCGTGCTGCTGGCCCATGTCGATGATGCCGTGCTGGCCGACGAGCGCCATGTGGATAGCGACAGGCTCGACCTGGTCGGTCGCCTGGGCGGCAGCCACTACAGCTATACCCGCGACACGTTCAGCATGATCCGGCCCAGGTAGTCGGGCTCAGTCCGGCGCCCGCAGGCACTCGTCGACCGTGCGCCGGCACACCGGCGCCTGGCCCGCGGCCTGGCGTTCCTGCCACTGGCGATAGGCGAACTGGTAGCTTTCCGGATACACCCCGCCGCGTTTCAGCGGCGCCACGATACTCGCGCGCAGCGCCTGTTCGGTCAGCGCCAGGTGCGCGGCCAGGCGCTGGAACTGCCAGGGCTGCTGGCCCTGGCGGCGCTCCAGGACCTCGACGTGGTACAGGCCGTCGGCCGCCGCGCTCGACAGGTTGTGCACGATCAGCCAGCGCGACAGGCCCGGCGCCGCCGGCAATGACCAGAGCGGCTGCTCGATCGGGCCGCTCCAGTCGGCCAGGGCGGGGGCGCACAGACTCAGCGACAGCAACAGCGGCAATACGGGACGCATGGCAAGCTCCTTTTTCCATGGGGCGCCCAGTATGGCTCCGCGCTCGACCGACGTCAGCCCGGATATCCTGGAAACGACCTGCGCATATCTCTCCTGGCCATTATCGTGCCACTACCTTGCCCGGCCGCTCAGGTTCGGCGAAAAACGCGCGATACAGCGGGAAATGCGCACGCAGACGGCGCGCACGGGGGAGGGGAGTCATGCTGGGGTTGCTGCGCAGGCGTCTGGCCGATCTCGGCACGGCGAAGAAACTGGCCATCGGTTTTACCCTGGTCCTGCTATTGACCGCGCTGGTGGCCGCGCTCGCGGTGCTCTCGCTGCATGCGCTGGGGCAGCGCTTCGCGCGCCTGCAGGAGATGAGCGCGATCAATCGCGACGTGCTGGAGGTTCGCCAGGCCGAGAAGGACTTTGCCCTGCACGGGGAAAAGAGCGACGCCGAGCGCTTGCGCCAGCGCCTGGCCGCGACCCTCGAACGGGTGGGCCGGCTCAAGGCCGACGGCGACGCCGATCAGGCGCTTGGCATGGCCGAGGTGGAGCAGGTGTTGGCAGCGTACCTCGAAGCGTTCGGCCGCTTCGAGCAGTCCATCCAGGGACGCCAGTTGGCTTGGGAAAGCGCCAGTTGGTCGCTGAACGGCGCCGCCAACAGCCTCGATATCCTCCAGTCCAGCCTGGCCGAGGATGGCGCCTATGCGCTGAAGGAGAGCCAGGGACGCGACGGCGAACCGCTGTTGCAGCAGGCGGCCCAGGTCGCCCAGGTCAATCGCCTGGTCCTGCAGGGGCTGGACGAGGCCCGCTCGCGTCTCGAAGCGCGCGCCGCGGATGCGCAGGAGGGGCCGCCGAAATCGCTGCGCGAGGCGCTGGAGCTGGCCGCCCGGCTGGAGCAGGCGATCACTGACGATGCCTACGTGTCGGTGGTCAAGGACGTGCTGACCAATATCCGCGGTTTCGCCGACAAGCTCGCCGAGTACCGCGCCAGCCAGCGCCAGGAGCGGCAGATGTACGCCGCCATGGGCGAGCGTGCCGGGCAGGTGATGGCGCGTGTCGACCGTAGCTGGGAGGCGCAGCAGCAGGCCATGCTCCACAGCCTGCGGACAAACTCCCTGCTGATCGTCGGCGCCGCCGTGCTGGCGCTGCTGGTGGGCCTGGGCGCAGCCTTCGGCATCAGCCTGCTGATCGTCCGTCCGCTGCGCCAGGCGATGGGCGTGGCGCAGCGGATCGCCGAAGGCGACCTGGCGGTGCGGGTCGACAGCGAGCGGCGCGACGAGGTTGGCCAACTGATGGCCGCGATGCGCGCCATGACCGGTAGCCTGCGCGGTATCGTCAGCCAGTTGCAGGACGGCGTCGGGCGGATTGCCGGCGCCTCCGAGGCGCTGTCCGGCGTTACCACGCGCACCCGCCTGGGAATCGACAGCCAGCGGGCGGAAACCGAACAGGTGGCCACGGCGATGAACCAGATGGCCGCCACCGTCCACGAAGTGGCGCACAACGCCGAGGAAGCCGCGGGGTCGGCGGAAAGCGCCGACGGCAAGGTCAGCGTCGGTCAGGAGGTGGTACGCCAGACCCTGGAGCGGATCGAGCGACTGGCCGAGGCGGTGCGCGCGGCCACCGCCAGCGTCGAGGCGCTGAGCGCCGACAGCCAGCGCATCGGCAGCGTGCTGGACGTGATCAAGAGCGTGGCCGAGCAGACCAACCTGCTGGCGCTGAACGCCGCCATCGAGGCGGCGCGGGCCGGCGACCAGGGTCGAGGCTTCGCCGTGGTCGCCGACGAGGTGCGGGCGCTGGCGCGGCGCACCCAACAGTCCACGGCCGAGATCGAGACCCTGATCGGTGCCTTGCAGAATGGCACGCAGCAGGCGGTGCAGCGTATGCAGCGCAGCCACCAGTTGGTGGACCAGAGCGTCGACGACGCGCTGCAGACCGAGGCGGCGCTGGGCAACATCGCCACGGCGGTGGCGCTGATCCAGCAGATGAACCAGCAGATCGCCGCGGCCTCCGAGCAGCAGAGCGCGGTCGCCGAGGAGATCAACCGCAGCGTCACGGCGATCCGCGAGGTGGCCGATCAGTCGGCCCAGGCCATGCAGTCGACGGCTTCGTCCAGCGAACAACTGGCGGAGCTGGGGCGCGAACTACAGGGCATGGTCAGGCATTTCCGCTTGTAGCCGCGGCCTGGGCGGCGAGTCTTTCCTGCTGGCGCAGCCAGTAGCGATAAGCACTGACCCCGGAGCGCACCGAGCTGAACACCAGCGGCGGCTTGATCTCGCCGAGCATGCTCGAGCGTTGCAGCAGGTCCAGCGTCTGCCCGGTCACCCGCGCCAGCGACAGGTGCACGCCCTGGGCCTTGAGGATCTGTTGCACCTCGTGGAGGGTGGCCAGGCCGCTGATGTCGAGGTTGGTCATGGCTTCGGCGTTGAGCAGCACCGCATTCGGCCGCTCGCTGCCGTCCACCACGGCAAGCACCCTCTGCTTGAAGTAGTCGGCGTTGAAGAACAGCAGGGGGGCGTCGAAGCGGTAGATCACCAGGCCGGGAAGAGTGGTGGCCTGCGGGTACTTGGCCAGCTCGACCTGGCCGTCGATGCCGTGCATCCAGCCGAGCACCGCGTCGCTCGGGCGATAGGTGTAGTAGAGCAGGCGCAGTACGGCGATGCTGACGGCGACGAAGATTCCCGGCAGCACGCCGACGCTGAGCACGCCGACGGTGGTCAGCAGGCAGAGGCTGAACTCGAAGCGGCTGAGCTTCCAGAAGCCTTTTAGCGCCTGCACGTCGATCAGGCCCCAGCCGGCCAGCAACAGGACCGCGCCGAGCGCCGGCATCGGCACCCAGCCCAGGGGCTTGTTCAGCAGCAACAGGGTGGCGGCGATCACCAGCGCGGCGACCACGCCGACCAGTTGGGTCTTGCCGCCGACCATGTCGTTCACCGCGGTGCGTGAGTCGGCGCCGCTGATGGCGAAGCCCTGGGAGACCCCGGCGCCGATGTTGGCCAGGCCGAGGGCGACGAATTCGTGGTTGGCGTTGATGCTGTAGCCGTGGCGGGCGGCGAAGCTGCGCGCGGTGAGCATGGCGCTGCAGAAGCTGACCACGGTAATGCCGGTGGCGTCGCGCAGCAGGCTTTTCAGTTCCTCCAGGCTGGTCTGCGGCCAGCTCAGTTGCGGCAGCCCGGCCGGTACCTCGCCAAGCAGTTCCACGCCGTAGCGATCCAGGCCCAGCAGCGCCGCGGCGAGACTGGCCAGGAGGACGCCGCAGAGCGCCCCGGGCAACTGCGGGAAGCGCCGCGGCAGCAGCACCATCAGCAAGAGCGAGAGGCTGCCGAGGATCAGCGTCGGCCAATGGATGTGCAGCAGGTTCTCCAGCAGCGCGAGGATGCCGGCGACGAAGCCGCTGGTCGCCGCCTCGTAGCCGAACAGCTTGCCCAGTTGCCCGACCAGCAGGCTCAGGCCGATGCCGTTGAGGTAGCCGACCAGGATCGGTCGCGAGAGGAAGCTGGCGATGAATCCGGCGCGGGCCAGGCCGGCGACGATGGAGAACAGCCCGACCATGATCGCGACGATCATCGACAGGTCCACCAGGCGCTGCGGGTCGCCCGCCGCCAGCGGGGTGATGGCGGCGGCGACCATCGCCGCGGTCGCCGCGTCGGGGCCGACCATCAACTGTCGCGAGCTGCCGATCAGGGCGTAGATCAGCATCGGCAGGATGCACGCATAGAGGCCTACCTGGGGCGGGAAGCCGGCGATCTGGGCGTAGGCGATGGCAGTGGGGATCTGGATCGCCGCCACCGACAGCCCGGCCTGGACATCCGGACGGAACCAGGCGCGGCGGTAGTGGAGCAGGCTATCGAGTCCGGGTACCCAGCGGGCGAGTGGCATGCGGCTGATTCCTTGCAGGCGCGGATGCCGCAGCTTAGCCCGAAGGACAGGCGGCAGGATTGCCGGGAATCATTATTTCTTCAGTGCACACGCTCTTCGAGGCGAGGCGCAGGGCGGATAGCGCAAGGCGCTATCCGCCGCTTCTTCGCGCCGGCGGCGGACCTCAGACCTTCAACACCAACTTGCCGAAGTTTTCCCCGCTGAACAGCTTGAGCAGGGTCTCGGGGAAGGTCTCCAGGCCTTCGACGATGTCCTCGCGCGATTGCAGCTTGCCTTCCGCCAGCCAGGTGGCCATCTCCTTCAGGCCTTCTGGGAAGCGCTGGGCATAGTCCATCACCACCATGCCTTCCATGCGCGCCCGATTGACCAGCAGCGACAGGTAGTTGGCCGGGCCGCGCACCGCTTCCTTGTTGTTGTACTGGCTGATCGCCCCGCAGAGGACGATGCGTGCCTTGAAGGCGATACGGGTGAGCACCGTGTCGAGGATTTCGCCGCCGACGTTGTCGAAGAACACATCGATGCCCTTCGGGCATTCGCGCTTGAGTCCAGCGGCGAGGTCTTCGTTCTTGTAGTCGATGGCGCCGTCGAAGCCCAGTTCTTCGACCAGGAAGCGACATTTCTCGGCGCCGCCGGCGATGCCCACCACCCGGCAGCCCTTGAGCCTGGCGATCTGCCCGGCAACGCTGCCCACCGCACCGGCGGCGCCGGAGATCACCACGGTCTCGCCGTTCTTCGGCTGGCCGACGTCGAGCAACGCGAAGTAGGCGGTCATGCCGGTCATGCCCAGCGCCGAGAGATAGCGCGGCAGCGGCGCGCGGGACGGGTCGACCTTGTAGAAACCCTTGGGCTCGCCGACGAAATAGTCCTGCACGCCGAGGGCGCCGTTGACGTAGTCGCCGGCCTGGAAGCCGGGGTGCTTCGAAACCAGCACCTTGCCGACGCCGAGCGCGCGCATCACCTCGCCGATCCCCACCGGCGGGATGTAGGAGCGGGCGTCGTTCATCCAGCCGCGCATCGCCGGGTCCAGCGACAGGTACTCGTTCTTCACCAGGATCTGGCCCTCGGCCGGTTCGCCGAGCGGGGTTTCGACGAAACTGAAGGTATCGCGGCCGGGCAGCCCGCTGGGACGCTGGGCCAACTGGTATTGCCGATTGATCTGGGAGGTCATGGCAGGGCACTCGAATGTCGGGAAACAGGCCCCTAGGGATAGCTGGCGCCGGCGCCGGCGGCAAGCGAAGGCGAGTGCGGAAATGACCGGTCATCTATGCCGATGATTCGCCGCCATCAGTCTTATCAGCGGGCTGGATGGCCCATCCTCCAGTCCCCTGATAGTGCTATGCCTTGCGCCGGCCCTGGCTAGACTGGCGCGGCCCGGTTCCGTCGCGGTTGGCGGAAGGCGATTTTCCGAGGAGCAGCAGATGAGCAAACTTCTTTCCGGCCAGGTCGCACTGGTCACTGGCGGTGCGGCGGGCATCGGCCGCGCTACCGCGCTGGCCTTCGCCGCCGCCGGGGTCAAGGTGGTGGTCGCCGACCTGGACAGCGCCGGCGGCGAGGGCACGGTCGAGGCGATCCGCCAGGCAGGTGGCGAAGCCCTCTTCATTCGCTGCGACGTCACCCGCGACGCCGAGGTCAAGGCGCTGGTAGAGGGTTGCGCGGCGGCCTACGGCCGTCTCGACTACGCCTTCAACAACGCCGGCATCGAGATCGAGCAGGGCAAGCTGGCCGACGGCAACGAAGCCGAGTTCGACGCCATCATGGCTGTCAACGTGAAGGGCGTCTGGTTGTGCATGAAGCACCAGATCCCGCTGATGCTGGCCCAGGGCGGCGGCGCGATCGTCAACACCGCCTCGGTCGCCGGGCTCGGCGCGGCGCCGAAGATGAGCATCTACGCTGCTTCCAAGCACGCGGTGATCGGCCTGACCAAATCGGCGGCGATCGAGTACGCGAAGAAGGGCATCCGCGTCAACGCCGTGTGTCCGGCGGTGATCGACACCGACATGTTCCGCCGCGCCTACGAGGCCGATCCGCGCAAGGCCGAGTTCGCCGCCGCGATGCATCCGCTGGGTCGGGTCGGACGGGTCGAGGAAATCGCCGCCGCGGTGCTCTACCTGTGCAGCGACCACGCGGGCTTCACCACCGGTATCGCCTTGCCGGTGGACGGCGGGGCGACGGCGATCTGAGCGGGCGGCGATACAATCGGGATGCCCCGGCGCGGGGCATTCGCATTCTGTTACAGGTCGGTGCGCGGTTTGGCGCGCCAGGCCACTGCCGGGGGACTAACCTGGGTCGAGAATCCGGGGCCTGAGCCCGTCTCCATCGCATCGGAGCAATAACAATAATGACCGCCGATCCCATCCTGACCCTGTTCCTCCCCATCGCACTGGGCATCATCATGCTCGGTCTCGGACTGTCCCTGACCCCGGCCGACTTCCTCCGCGTGGTGCGCTACCCGAAGCCGGTGCTGGTCGGCCTGGTGTGCCAGATCGTCCTGCTGCCCCTGGCCTGTTTCCTGATCGTCCAGGGCTTCGCCCTGGAGGCGGCCCTGGCGGTCGGCATGATGTTGCTGGCGGCCTCGCCCGGCGGCACCACCGCCAACCTCTACAGCCACCTGGCGCATGGCGACGTGGCACTGAACATCACCCTGACCGCGGTGAACTCGGTGATCGCCATCCTCACCATGCCGCTGATCGTCAATCTGTCGCTGCAATACTTCATGGGCGACGGGCAGGCGATTCCCTTGCAGTTCGGCAAGGTCGTGCAGGTCTTCGTCATCGTCCTCGGCCCGGTGGCCATCGGCATGCTGGTGCGCAACCGCCTGCCGGCCGTGGCGGATCGCCTGCAGAAGCCGGTGAAGATCCTTTCCGCGCTGCTGTTGCTGGTGATCATCCTGCTGGCGCTGGCCAAGGACTGGCAGACCTTCGTCACCTACGCGCCGGTGGTCGGGCTGGCCGCGCTGGCCTTCAACCTGCTGAGCCTGGCGGTGGGCTACTGGGTGCCGCGCCTGCTGCGCCTGCCGAAGGCCCAGGCGGTGGCCATCGGCATGGAGATCGGCATCCACAACGGCACCCTGGCGATCGCCCTGGCGCTGAGTCCGAGCCTGCTGAACAACAGCACCATGGCGATTCCGCCGGCGATCTACGGGGTGTTGATGTTCTTCACCGCGGCGGCCTTCGGCTGGTGGGTCAGCCGTGGCCACCAGGCCGCGCCGGCGCCCGTGACGGCGCCGGACTGAGGTCGGTCAGCCGCGCCGCCAGTTGAGCACGAACTGAGTCAGCAGGCCGGCCACCAGGCCCCAGAACGCCGAGCCGATGGACAGCAGGGTGAAGCCGGAGGCGGTGACCATGAAGGTCACCAGCGCGGCCTCGCGCTGGCGCTCGTCGGCCATCGAGTTGGCCAGGCCGTTCATGATCGAGCCGAGCAGGGCGATGGCGGCGATGGACAGCACCAGTGCCTTGGGGAACGCCGCGAACAACGCTGCCAGGGTGGCGCCGAAGGTTCCCGCGACGCAGTTGAAGAAGCCGCACCAGAGCGCCGCGGTATAGCGCTTGTGCGGGTCCTCGTGGGCCGAGGGACCGGTGCAGATCGCCGCGCTGATCGCCGCCAGGTTGATCCCGTGGGAGCCGAACGGCGCCAGCAGGATCGAGGCGATGCCGGTGCTCGAGATCAGCGGCGAGGCCGGCACCTGGTAGCCGTCGGCGCGCAGCACGGCGATGCCGGGCATGTTCTGCGACGCCATGGCGACGATGAACAACGGGATGCCGATGCTGATGGTGGCGGCCAGGGAGAAGCTCGGCGTGGTCCACTCCGGTACCGCCAGTTCCAGGCGGAACCTGCTGAAGTCCAGTTGGCCCAGTATCCCGGCCAGCAGCACCCCCACCAGTAGCGCAGCGAACACCGCATAGCGCGGCGAGAAGCGTTTGCACAGCAGATAGCTGAAGAACATCGCCAGCACCAGCAGGGTCTGTTGCTCGGCGGCGTTGCAGATCTCGATGCCGATGCGGAACAGCACCCCGGCCAGCAGCGCCGAGGCCAGCGAGGAGGGAACCTGGCGCATCAGGCGTTCGAAGCTGCCGGTGACGCCGCACAGGGTGATCAGGAGGGCGCAGACGATGAAGGCGCCGATCGCCTCGCTGTACGGCACTCCGGGCAGGCTGCTGATCAGCAGCGCCGCGCCGGGGGTGGACCAGGCGATCACGATCGGCACCCGGTAGCGCAGGGTCAGGCCGATGGTCGCCAGGCCCATGCCGATCGACAGGGCCCAGATCCACGAGGAAATCTGCGCGCTGCTGAGGCCGGCGTTCTGCCCGGCCTGGAACATCAGTACCAGCGAGCTGGTGTAGCCGGTGAGCATGGCGACGAAGCCGGCCACCACGGCGGCGGGAGAGGAGTCGGCGAACGGACGCAGACGAGGCTGGGGCTGGGTGGTTTCGGTCATGCCGGGTACTTCCATGGAGTGTGCGGGACGACCGGGCACGGCGGTGGGCGGAGCCACGGGGCAGGTTGCGCGAGGCGCGGAGTGCCGATCATCTTTTTCTGTTTTGCGCAGCCTAAACAGCCGGCCAGGGGCTGTCCCGGTACAGCCGCGGACATAGTTGGCCATACAGTCGCAGCTGCCGGAAGCTGGCGGAGCTGGTAACTTCCCGGCATTTGCCGAGGAGCTTCGCCATGGATGCAAACCCCTACGCCACGCCGCGTGTCGAATTGGTCGAGCAGGGCATACCGGATGCTTTCCGCCGGCGCTGGACGCCCGCGCAACTGCGCATCCTCGCCTGGCTCTGCGTGGCCTCGATAGCCGGCGGCGTGGTGCTGATGGTGCTCAGCCTGCTGGAGGCATTCGGCGATGGCGCCGCGTTCGGGGTCTACGCCGACTGGCTGGGCCTGCTCCTCAGCCTGCTCGGCGCCTACCTGCTGCTGCGGCTCAAGCACCTGGTCGAGTCGCGCTTTCGCGGCCCCTCGCTGGCCTGGCCGGTATGGTTGTCGATTCTCCTGACCCTGCTGGGCGAGGGCTGGAGCCTGCTGGCGGTTACCGACGATGCGCTGCAGGGTTGGAACTGGCAGGCGCTGGTGTACTTCGCGCTGCTTGCGCTGATCGGCGCTACCACCCTCTGGCTGGGCCTGCGTCTGCTCAAGCAGGAAAACCTCTATCCGTCGCTGCGGATCATGGCCTGGCTGGACATCGCCGGCGGCGCGATGCTGGCTTCGGTGCTGTTGCTGGTGCTGGCGGTACTGCCGCTGCTGGCCGCCACCCTGGCCATGGCGCTGGCCTGCTGGCGCGCGGCGCGGGAGCTGGAGCGGGGCTAGCGGGCAGCCGGTCGGCTTGCCGAGCGTCCAGGCGCCAGGCCCATGGGCGTCAGTCGGCGGCCTCCGTCGCCGCTTCGCCGCGGCTGCCTGCATGCGCCCGAGCCAGGGTGCGATTGACCGCCAGCCAGCCGGAGACCGCTTCGCCGCCGGCTTCCTCGAAGCAGCGTTGGAGCAGCCGCGACTGCTCGCGACGCAGCGCCTTTTCCAACCGCACGCCCTCGGCGGTGAGGCCGAGGAGGCGTTTGCGCTTGTCGTCGTCGGCGGTGGCGCTGCCGATCAGGTTCATCTCCAGCAACTGGCGCAGCGGGATGTTCAGCGCCTGCTTGGTCACGCCGAGCAGGGCCAGCAGTTCCTTCACGCTGAGGCCCGGATAGCGGGCGATGAAGAACAGCACGCGGTGGTGCACGCGACCCAGGCCGCGGCGGGCGAGCATCTCGTCAGGCTTGGTGGTGAAGGCCTGGTACGCGAAGAAGAAGGCTTCCATCATGGCCTGCTGCTGGACGGCGTGGTTTTTCAGGTCAGGCATATTGACGCTTCCGGGCGCGGCATCGTAGTTTCGGTCAAGCAGTTTGACTCATTTTTTCCCGCCTACGCTACCGGTGATCCCATGGCCTTCTCTGAACGCATCTCCCGCCTGAAAAGCTCCTTGATCCGCGAAATCCTTGCCGCGGCGCAGCGTCCGGAGGTGATGTCGTTCGCCGGCGGGCTGCCGGCCGAGCCGATGCTGCCGAAGGTGCAGTGGGAGCAGATGCCGGCCTCCATGGGCCAGTACGGCATGAGCGAAGGCGAGCCTGCCCTGCGCGAAGCCATCGCCGCCGAAGCGCGCGCCCTCGGCGTCCCCTGCGAGGCGAGCCAGGTGCTGATCGTCAGCGGTTCGCAGCAGACCCTCGACCTGGCCAGCAAGCTGTTCATCGATCCGGGCACCGAGGTGCTGCTCGAGGCGCCGACCTACCTCGCCGCGCTACAGGCCTTCCAATTGTTCGGCGCCGATTGCGTGACCGTGCCGCTGGGTGCCGAGGGCCCCGACCTGGTTGCCCTGCGGCAGCGCCTGGAGCGACACAAGCCGGCCTTCGCCTACCTGATCCCGACTTTCCAGAATCCGTCCGGCGTGCGCTACAGCGAGGAACGCCGCGACGCGGTGGCGGCGCTGCTAGACGAATTCGGCGTGACCCTGATCGAAGACGAACCCTATCGCGAACTGGTGTTCGACGAGGGCCGCGCAACCCCGCTGGTCAGCCGCCTGCGCAAGTCCAGCTGGATCTATACCGGCACGGTGTCGAAGACCCTGCTGCCGGGCCTGCGCGTCGGTTTCCTGATCGCCACCCCGGACCTGTTCCCCCACCTGCTGCGGCTGAAACAGTCGGCCGACCTGCATACCAACCGGGTAGGGCAGTGGCAGGCGCTGCAATGGTTCGGCAGCGAGGCCTACCGCCAGCACCTGGCCGAACTGCGCGAGTTCTACCGGGTCCGCCGCGACGCCATGCAGGAGGCGCTGCTGGAACACTTCGGTGAGCTGGCCGAATGGAATATCCCGGAGGGCGGGCTGTTCTTCTGGCTGACCCTCAGGCAGCCGCTGGATACCCGCACCCTGCTCCAGCCGGCGCTGGCCGCCGATGTCGCATTCATGCCCGGCGAACCTTTCTTCGCCGAGCCGGAGCAGAACCTCGGGCGTCTGCGGCTGAACTTCAGCCACGTCGCCCCGGAGCGCCTGCACGAAGGCCTGCGGCGCCTGGCCAAGGTCGTCCGCGACGCCCAGGCCGCCGAAGCGGCCTGAACCCTCATCGGCGCTCCTCCGAGGGCGCCGGCCATCCGATCCGAGGAGCGACACGATGTACAAGGTCTACGGTGATTACCGTTCGGGCAACTGCTACAAGATCAAGCTGGCCATGTCGCTGCTCGGCATCGACTACCAGTGGGTACCGGTGGACATTCTCAAGGGCGAGACCCAGACCCCGGAGTTCCTGGCGAAGAACCCCAACGGCAAGATACCGGTGCTGGAGCTGGAGGACGGCAGTTGCCTGTGGGAGTCCAACGCCATCCTCAACTTCCTCGCCGACGGCAGCGCCCTGTTGCCCAGCGAACCGCGCCTGCGCACCCAGGTGCTGCAATGGCAATTCTTCGAGCAATACAGCCATGAGCCCTATGTGGCCGTGGCGCGCTTCATCAAGCTCTACCTCGGCCTCCCGGAAGCCCGCCGCGCCGAGTTCGAAGAGAAGAAGATCGGCGGCTACAAGGCCATCGACGTCATGGAGAAACAGCTGTCGCGCACGCCATTCCTGGTCGGCGAACAGTTCTCCATCGCCGATATCACCCTCTACGCCTACACCCATGTCGCCCATGAAGGCGGCTTCGACCTGACGGCCTACCCGGCGATCCGCGCGTGGATCAAGCGAGTGGGGGAGGTGCCGGGGTATGTGGGGATGCTGGATTGAGGGGAGATTCGATCAGCGGTTGGCGAGGCAGTGATTTCTGTCATGAGCGGGAATTTCGGGTAGAGCGAAATTTCCACTCATTGGGCAAGATGCGTGAACTTCCTGTGCCAGGGAAAATTCCCGGCAGTGTTGGGCCAGGTCATGAGTAAGTGTGCGTTATCTCAGCTGGATTCATACTTGCTCATGGTGCTTTGCTAGCGTTTCGTCGGAGCGATCCTGATTCGCTGGCATCCTCCAGCTTTTCTGGTTATTCGAGAAAAGAACATGTCAACTTTCCGATGTATGATTCCCATGGATAGGGGATTTTCATTTGCTTCTGTCTTTTGGTTTTTTATATAACCTTCCCTAAGGCTGATTTTCAGTTATTCGGATATTGATATCTCAACAACTATTTTTGAATAGTCGATTTCTCCATTTGGCTTGGGCTTTTTTAGTGGGTCGAAAGCATATTTTATGGTGATTTTTTTTCCTGCTTCGTAATGCTTTCTGTCGGTATTCTTGTTTGTGTAAGTGCCCTCCGTGCAGAGGGTTTTGTTTTCTGTTTCTATATCTATCGTGTTGAAATCTTCGGTGTTGTCTTGCCCCGTTAAATATACTTTCTTTATGGTTCCGGAAATTTCTTTTTGTGGAATTGATCCGTTTTCAAGATTGTCCCACCATTCCTTTGAGCCCAGTAGTCCATAAGTCCCTTTAAGGCCAGCTTTAGGCTTCGTTGTATTCAAAGTGAGTTCATGGGCTTTTCGAATGTACTCGGGGTCTTCTTTGATACGCTGTTTGAAGTTGTAAATGGTTTTCATGAGGTTTCTCTAGTCTATTACTTCGAAGTCTATTAGGTTCTTGTTGAAAATCTCTAGGGCTTTTCCATCCCCAAGGCCAGTGTTGATAACGCCGCCTCCTTCATTTATCGTTGGCTTTTTTAGTGCTTCGAGTTTGAATAGTGCATTGTTCTGTTTCCAGCCCTTTCGGGCGGGAGGGAGATCTGGAAGCAATAGGCCGGTTCCGGAATTTGCAGTTACTCCAATTTTAGACAGCTCATTCATGGTGCCTGGACTGGCTGTAAGTCTTACTAATTTCCCATCATACTCTTGGGAGTAGGATTGTAGCGGGGAGATGAAGGTCTCACTCGTCGGAGGTACTTCAAAGTTGTTCCTCAGTATCTCAAGGTGCTGCTCGCTTAGTGTTCGGTAGTAAATCTCGTTTCCCTGCGCATCCAGCTCTACGATTGGTCCTGCCGGCTTTTTGCTGCCGGATGTGGAGTTAATCCCTTTGCGGGGATTATTGTCTAATGCTTCGGGACAGCGAGTTTTATTTGAGGCCAGCCCCAACGGGTCCACCCACCCCGTCGGATTCGGCACGTACCGGTAGCTGTTCAACCCACCTGCCAGCCTGATCGGATCGGGGGTCAGGTAGCGTCCCGTGCTTGGATTGTAGTAGCGATGGCGGTTGTAGTGCAGCCCGGTCTCGGCGTCGAAATACTGGCCCTGGAAGCGCAGTGGGTTATCCACTTCGGCGATGTCCAGCTTGAGCACATTGCCGTAAGCCCGGTAGCGCGCCGACCAGCAGAGGCGGCCATCGGCGCGGGTCAGTTCCTGCGGGGTACCGAGGTGGTCGAGTTGGTAGTAGCAGGGTTCGACCTGTTCCGGGCCTTCGCCGTCGAGCAGGGCCAGCGGGCGGAAGCTGTCGGGTTCGTAGAGATAGGTGCGGTAGTGCCGGTCGCCGCTCTCGGCGAGCAGGCGTTCGCCGAGCCAGAGGAACTCGGTATTGCGCCCGTCGACCTGCTTGGCGATGCGTCGGCCGAAGGCGTCGTAGCGGTAGACGACCTGGCGCCCGTCCGGCAGGCTGACGCCGATCAGGCGGTGTTGGCAGTCGTAGCTGTATTCGGTGACCAGCTTCTGCCCGGTGCCGCGGCGTTCGCGAACGAGATTGCCGTGGGCGTCGTAGTCGAAATGCCGGTCGCCCTGCGTCAGCAGGCGATTTCCGCGAACCTCCATCTGTCGCGCGTCGAATTGCCCGCCCTGGGCGAGCAGGTTGCCGGCCGGGTCGTGCACGAAGCTTTCCGGGGTTTCACCGCGTACGCCGAGCAGGCGGTCCAGCGGGTCGTAGTGGAAGCTGCGAATGCCCTTGCGGCTGTCCTCGATGGCGGCCAGGTTGCCGCTAGCGTCATAGCGGTACTGGCGCTGGTAGAGATGGCGCTGCCGCTGACTGACCTGGTGGGCCAGCAGGCGGCCCTGCTCATCGTAGTGGTATTGGCTGAGCAGTTCGCCCTGCTGGCGCTGGCGTTCGCGACCGCTACCGAACTGGTGCCGGGTCAGGGACTGGCCGTTGAGATCGATTGCCGAGAGGGTGCCGCCGGTCTGGTAGCGGTAGTCGACGCGGTTGCCGTCGGGCAGTCGGCAGTGGATCAACTGGCCGAGGGCGTCGTAGGCGTAGTGAAGGGTGGCCCAGCCCTGGTGCTCGCGGACCAGGCGGTCCCGTAGGTCGTATTCGTAGGCCAGCGGCCAGGTGCCGTCGTCGACGGCGACCAGGCGTCCGAGCGTATCGTAGCGGTAGTCGACCCGATTGCCGTCGGGCAGTGTCTTCGCCAGCAGGCGCCCGGTACTGTCGCGCTGGTAGGTGGTGCGCAGTTCGCTGCCGTCGTCGCCGTACTCGGTTTTCTCCAGAAGCTGGCCTTTGAGGTCGTAGCGATAGGCGGTGCGGCGGCCGTCGAAGCCGGTTTCCTGGCTGATCAGGCCGTTGCCGTGGTAATCGAGGCGATAGCGTTCGCCGCGTTCGTTCTCGATCTCGCTGAGCAGTAGCCGGGCGTTTTCGTAGCGGTAGCGCAGCTGACTGCCGTCCGGGTTGATCCGCCGGCTGACCAGGTGCAGGTCGTCAAGATATTCGTAGCGGGTCATCCGGCCCTGTTCGTCGCACTCGCTGGTGACCTTGCCGTAAGCGTTGTAGCGGTACATGCGGCTGGCGCCACCGGGCAGGGTGATCTGGCTCAGGCGGCCTGCTGCATCCCATTGGAACCGGGTGATGGCGCCGCTTTCGTCCTGGCGGGTGATCTGTCTACCCAGTGTGTCGTAGCGATAGCGGCGCACGCTACCGTCCGGAAGCTGTTCTTCTATCAACTGGCCGAGCGGATTCCAGGTCAACTGGTGCAGGCTGCCGTCGGCATGGGTGATTTCCACCAGGCAGCCGCGGTGGTCGTAGGCGTAGTGGGTGACGTTGCCTTCGGGATCGGTCTGGCGGGTGATGTCGCCCTGAGCGTTGCGCTCGTACTTCCACTGCGCCTCGCCGCGGCGCACGAAGCCGTCGAAGTAGCTATAGCAGGTTGGCTCGCCTTCGGCCGGGAGCAGTGCCTCCAAGCGTCCGGCCTGGTCGTAGCGGTACTCGGTGATCGTTCCCAACGGATCGCGTTCGGCGACCAGTTGGCCCTTCTCGTCGTAGTGCCTGAGGGTTTCGCCTCCGTCGGGATCGACCTGGCGTACCAGGCGCGCGTTGTCGTCGTGGACATAGACTTCCTCGCTGCCGTCGGCGTTGATCGCGGTAACGCTGCCGTCTTCGTTCCAGACGTAGCGCGAGTCCATCTGCGGGAAGCTGGCCCAGTGATGGACCGCGCGGGCCTGCTTGCCTTCGCCTTCCCATTCCCAGAAGAACGAGGCGCCGCCGGCCAACTGGCGCTCGAGGATGACATTGCGCGCGTCGTAGCGATAGCGTTCGGCCTCGTAGAGTGCGTTTCCGGCTTCGATCAACTGGCCACGTTCGTTGCAGCGGTAGCGGGCGAGTACCTGGGTGGTGTGCCAGCAGGCCTCCAGGTTATCGGCGGGCTGGTACACCTGGTACTCGACGCGCTCGATGTGCCTGCCCTGGTAGCACAGCAGTAGCGCGCGCCCGGCCTTGTGGCTGAGGCGGCGCGGCCGGCCGAGGCGGTCGCGACTCAGTTCCAGGCGGTTGCCGTAGGCGTCGCTGATGGCGATCAGGTAAGCGCCGTCCGGGTCTTTGCGGAAGTGGTAGAAGCGCGGCTTTTCGCCGGCCTGGGCAAGGATCAGTTCGGATGGGTCGCCGCCGAGGTAGATGGCGGCGCGCGACAGTCGGTTGGTGATCGCCGGGCGCTGGGCGTCAGGGATCGGGAAGCGGGTCCGGCGGTTCTCGTGATCGGTCCATACCAACTCGTCGCCGTCGCGATCGAGGCGATGGGAGAGGGCATGGCTCCAGCCGAAGCCCAGACCATTGTCGATTTCCGCCGCGCTGGTGCGGTACAGGCGCGTCCAGGCGAAACGCAGCGGACCGTCTAGCTCGCAGTCGGTCAGGGTCAGCAGCTCCTCGCCGGTGACCATCGAAACGGGACAGTCCTTGACGCAGGTCTGGGCGGCCTGGTCGGCGGGTTTGCCGGCGGGCGTCCTACCGGGTGCGGAGGCATCGGGCGTCGCATGACTGCTGGAGAGCGAGGTGTTCGCGCGCTTTCCTCGGCTCAGCGGCAGGGTGTCGGGCTCGGTGCGGGCGATGCCTTGGGCGGTGCTCTGGATCTGTGCGGTGATCTTGTTGGAGCTGTTGGCCATCACTTCACCGCGGACGGCCAGAGGTTTCAGCTTTTCCGCGTGCAACTGGAGGGAATGCCGACAGCTGGTATCGATCAGCACCTGCATGGCTTTGCGCAGCAGCATCGCACCTTCGGAGGCCTTGATCGCTTTCGAGCCCTTGACGGCCAGGCGAACGGCGAGACCGGCTCCGCCGGTCAGGATGATGCCGAGCAGAATATCGAGGAGCAGGCCGGTGGAGAGTTCCGCGACCATTTCCGCGGCAGTCGTGGGCGGCAGCAACTGGGTCCAGCACACGATGGCGCTGGCATAGATGAACAGAAGCGGTTCGTCGCTGGCGATCAGCAAGGCGGTACCGAGGAGTTCCTTGGCCTGAGCCTTGAGCTTTTCGAAATCCGCTTCGTTGATGAACTCAAGGAGTTTCGCCGCGTGCTCGTCGAGGTTCGCGAGGATGCTGAACAGCTCGACCACATCATCCCAGAGATTGACCAGCGCTTTGCCCATGCCGTCCAGATAGGCGTCGTTTATCTGCTCCATCCGCCTACGGTCGCCAACCGGCGCGAGCCTTTTCCATTCGGCGGAAAGCGGGCCGTTCCATTGCTCCAGAAGCCATTCGTTCAGCTTGGCGATTACGTCGTCGTAGGAGCGGTAGAGCGCGTCGATCTCCTGGATGCTTACCTCTGGGTAGAACTTGACCTGGTACAGCGTATTGGGAGCGCAGCCGCTTATGCTCGCCATCCCATCTGCATCCAGTACGCCCTTGAACTGCGGTGTCCTGCTGCCTATCCGAGTGATTTCGTAAGGCGTGTTGCCGATGGGCACGAAACTGGTCGATTCGAAAGTATGCAGCAGTTTCAGTTGACCGTTGACCGGACATGAGGCGACGTCTTCGAGGATGTTGGCGTCTTTGTCGGCTTTCAGCCTGGTCAACTCGTTGCCGTTCCCATCGGAAAGGGCGATGGTCTGCTGGACGTCGAGTGCCCAGCCCCAGAGCCAACTGTTCGCATATTCCTCATAGCGGTTGAGCACCCCGGAGCTGAATTCGCCGATCAACTGGCTGGCATCCGGCTGCTTCGCGTTCACTCCGCGCAGCATGAACATGGCGTAGAACGACGAGATCATGGGGTCAGGTCCTTTTCCAACTGGTTCAACAACAGGCCGCCGATCTCATCCATGGCGACGGCTTTCGCGATGAGGCGTCTGGCGCGCAATTGCAGGCTTCGCTCGGGATAGGCGAAGTACAGATCTGCGTGGTTCTCGCGCAGCCACTGCAGCAGGTTGTCGATAGCGGTAGTCGGGTCGTCGGCATGCAGCGTGTCGACCAGTGCCCGCGGAACCTCCCACCAGGGGTAGGGACGGGCGGCATGGAGATGGCCCTGGCCGGTTTCGAGTGCTTTGCCATTGATCAGGTAACGGCCGAACATCGGCAGTACTTCGTGCGCTTTCTCGCCGAGGTGGGCGAGTATCGGTAGCAGGTGACGGCCGTCCCAGAAACGGAAGAACACTTCGCTGCCATCCGGCATGCGTACCTGGGTGAGGCTGCGTAGGTGCTCTAGGATTGCGTCTGTCGACCAGGTGGAAACTGCCAGCCAACCCCAGTCGCGAGACTTTTCGCTGGCAGCCCAATCGAGGAATACGCTGCTGGGGGACAGCTTCGCGAGGTAGGGCATCACCGGTTGCCAGTCGGCATATGGCGTACCGTTCCAGAGAGGGAGCGGTAGGGGTGGGCTGTCTTCCCGGTAGTAGGCTTGCAGGGGCGCGGCATCGCTGGCGCTGCCGAAGATCGCGTACAAGCATTCGCCTGCCTGAAGCGGATGTCGGGCCAGCCAGGTTCGCGGGGAGAGGGCGTCAGAGGTCACAGGCACCGTCCTTGCACTTCTCGCACTCTTCGCAGAAGGGCGCGTTGCGCTTCAGGGTATTGATCTGGGCCGGGGTGAGGAGGGCGCCGGCCTTGTCGCTGTCGGCCTGCCGCAGCGGCCCCGGCAACAGCGGCGCCGCGCCGCTGCCGCTGCCCGGGCTGCCGCCGGAGTTGACCCGGACGTTGGCCCCGGAGAGGGTCACGCCGCTGGCGTCGAGCTTGAGGAAGCTGCCGCCGCCCTTGAGGGTCAGTTCGGCGCCGGCCTCCAGTACCACCTTCAGGCCGCTGCTCAGGTGGATCTCCTGGCCGGCCTCGACGAACTGGCCGCTGGCGATCTTCAGGTGCTGGTCGTTGGCTACGGTGAGGTGGTCGCTGGCGCGGATCTCCACCTTGCGCTCGGCGTGGGTGGTGCGGTGTTCCTCGGCCTTGAACTCGCTGTAGCTGTTCGCCTGCACGGTGTCGTGGCGTTGGTGACCGACGCGGATCTTCTGGTCGTGCTCGATGTTTTCGTCCCAGTCGCGCTGGGCATGGACGAATATCTGCTCCTGGCCCTTGCGGTCCTCGATGCGCAGCTCGTTGTAGCCACCGCCGCCAGGGCTGCTGAGGCTCTTGAAGACGCTGCGGGTCTTGTGCCCCGGCAGTTCGTAGGGCACCGGATGTTCCCTGTGAAACAGGCAGCCGGTGACCAGCGGCTGGTCGGGATCGCCTTCGAGGAAGGTCACCAGCACCTCCATGCCGACCCGCGGGATGGCGATGGCACCGTAGTTCCTTCCCGCCCAGCCGGAGGCAACGCGTAACCAGCAACTGCTGCTGTCGTCGGCCTGGCCCTCGCGATCCCAGTGGAATTGCACCTTCACCCGACCGTAGCGGTCGCAATGGATTTCCTCGCCCTTCGGTCCGGTCACCACCGCGCTCTGCGTGCCGAGGATGCGCGGCTTCGGCGGCGTCGGCGGGGGACGAAAGAACGCCTCCCAGGGCGTGGCCTGGAAGCGGTTGCGGTAACCCTGCCGGAAGTCGTCCGGGCTCGCAGAGACGTCGGAGACGATGCTTTCTTCCAGCACCTGCGGCTGCCGCCCCTCGTGAATCACCTCGGTGAGCAGCCAGAGGTCGTTCCAGCCCGCCTGGGGATGGGCGGCCAGCGGCAGGAAGTGGCCGCTGAGCAGCAACGATTGGTCGCTGCGGCCCTCGGCCAGGCGGTAGTCGCTGCGCTGCCGTTCGAGGGCACGCCTGGCCAGGTGCTTGCCGCGCTCGCGGTCGACGAAGCGACCGGGATAGTCGTAGTCCTCGAGGTCCGGCCGGGCTTCGCCGCGGGCGGCGCTTTCCAGCGTCAGGCGCGGTTTCTCGAAGTCGTAGTCGCGGCGGGTGACGCGGCTGGTGCGGGTTTCCAGGCGTACGCCGAAGCGCTTGACCGCCGGCCGGTCGGCGACCAGGCCGGAGTCCTGCTGGTAGGCCACCGGCGCGAGCCGCGGGAACACCGTCTGGTCGTCGCCGAACACCAGCAGGTGCGCCGTGGCGCTGTGCTGGAAATGAAAATGGATGCCCTCCTCGCAGCACAGGCGCTGGACGAACTGCAGGTCGCTCTCGTCGTACTGCACGCAGTATTCGCGCTCGGGGTAGCGGGTGCCGAGCTGGAAGCGGTAGGCGTCGGCGAGGATGCCGTGTTCCTCCAGCACCCGGCCGACGATCTGCGGCACCGTGAGGTGCTGGAAGATGCGCTGGTTGGTGCGCTGGGCGAGGTAGGCCAGTTGCGGGACGAGGGTGATGCGGTAGCGGGTCAAGCGCTTGCCCGAGTCGCCCTGTCCGGCGCTGCGCACCAGGCCGTGGATACCGTTGCCGGCGGGCCCGAGGGTAAGGAAGGCGGGTTTGTGCAGCAGGCTTTCGAGGTCCGGCACGGGGCGTTCGCCGACCAGCTCCAGGTCGAAGGCGAACGGCTGGCTGATGGCTTCGCGGCCGCTGAAGGAGAGCACCTGCAGGTCGATGGCGAGGCCGTCGATGGCGAGGCTGAAGTGGGTCTGGTTGGCTGCTGCGAACATCCGTTGTCCCTCACTGGCGCAGGCGACCGATTCGATTGTCCTGCCTGGCGCGGGCGAGACAAGGGCGCGCAGGCTCGATCGGAAGCTGCCTACAACAAACAAAGCGGCATCGACCCGGCGCGGGCTTTCCTGACCACGGCGCTATGGGTCATCGAGGGCACGACGGCCAGCAAGGCTGGCCCCGTGCGGCGGTCGCGGCTCAGCCGGCGACCGGGGAGCGCCAGTCGTCGGAGCCGGAGGTGCCGGAGACTTCGTGGGTCCAGGTGATCTTGCGGTAGGTGAAGTGCACGTCTTCCAGGTGGGTGAAGTGGGCGTTGCCCGGGTCCTGGCAGTTGTGCATGTAGTCCTTGATGTCGACGATGATCGCGTCTTCCAGGACGGTGGTGTAGTAGTGCTCCTGGGTGCCGGCGGCGGAGGTGCGGTACCACTGGATCTCGACCTTGGTCAGGCGCTCGCCGGAGGTCAGGGCGGCCAGCAGCAGCGGCGAGGCCTTGTCGAAGACCTTGGTGATGACCACCGGCTTGTGCACGCGCTGGCCGGTCGGCTGGCCGGACTGCGGGTCGCGCGGGATGATCACTTCGTGGTTGAAGCCCTGGACCATCACCTGGTCCTCGTGGCCTTCCTGGTAGGTGTTGCCGACCGAGTCCTCGGTGAAGGCGCCGGCGGTGATCAGGCCCTGCTTGGTGCCGGTGATGGACATATAGGCGGGGGTTGCCATGGATGCTCTCCTTGCGTGAGTAGGAAATCCCGCGGGTTGGACCACCCCTCGGGCAACTTCACCTAACAATTCTCATGCCAGTGTTTTAACTATCCTTATAAATCAAACGCATCCGACGGATAATTGTTATCCATGTCTCGTTTTGAATGAAAAATAACAAGTGAATTGAGCAAGAAGTTGCGCAGTGCTGTGCAACTTTTTGCGCAGTAGTGTCCAGGCCAGTATTTTCAAGGGCTGTGGGCTGTTATTGGGGATGTTTCTTGGTTTTCATTGTGCAACTTCTTGCACAATCGCTATTACGCTCTAAATCAGCTGTTGGTCCGCTTGGAAGGCCTATGTTTCGAGGCTCTCCAGAGGAATCCACTGTTGCCTGCCTTATTTTTTATAAATTTTTAACTACCTGTTTTGGTAGGGTTTTCCAAATGGCCATCAATGTCGTTATGATGGCTATAGCCAAGCCGTAAAGGGCATGGACGCAGACGCCTGACGTTTGGCTGAAAATCTTTCATTGATTCGTATCAATGAATAGGAAAATTCCCAAAGAGGGAATGTCCTGTTGCTTGCCAGTTTTTATGTTGTTTTCATGGAAAAGGCAAAGAGCTTTTCAGGCTATTGGGATTTTCGTTCGGTTTTTATGCCAACTAGTTGAATTGTTAAGATATTCATTGGCGCACATGGTGTGCATTGAAGGGTTAGGATGACCTATTCGAGCAAGCTCTCCTCGCATTATCTGGAACTCGCGGAACAGCCGATTTCAAAGGATGTCTTTGCGGGTGAGGATGTGCGTTTTTCCAGCGAATACGAGGCGCTGGAAAATGAGCTGGGCAAGGCGCTCTCGCTCCATGAGAACGGCCAGACTGACTGGTTGAAAATCCTGGAAAACAGCGAAGCGCTGCTTCGTGCCCAATCCAAGGACCTGCGTGTTGCAGCCTGGTTGACCTGGGCCCTCTACCAACGGGAATCCTTTCCCGGTTTGCTGGCCGGACTGGGATTGCTGGAACGTCTGTGCAGCCGGCATTGGGTCGAGATCCATCCGCTCAAGGCGCGCACTCGCGCCGCGGCCATTGCCTGGCTGGTGCCCCGGCTGGAGCAGGCGCTGAACGAGAACGTACCGATCAAGGAGCAACTCCCCCTGTTCCGGCGTCTCGCCGAGCACCTGGAAAAACTCGATACCGCGCTGACCGCGCAACTGGGCGACGACGCGCCCTTGTTGCTGCCGATCAGTCGACGCCTTTCGGGCATGCTCCAGCGCGCCGCCGACAACCAGCCCGAACCTGGCGTGGTCGGCGCCGTGGTGGCCCAGGTCAAGCAGGCGGCCAGCCAGTTGCTGGCGCCTGGTGCGCCCATCGACAACGAGCGCGACGCCCACAAGGCCATGCGCGCCCAGCAGGAGGCTGCACGCCCCCTGTGCGCCTGGTGGCTGAAGCAGAAAGCCACCGATCTGCGCGCGCTGCGCCTCAACCGGACGATGCTCTGGCTGCCCATCGAGTCCATGCCCGAGCGCAATGCCGAACAGGTCACCGCGCTAAGGGGAGTGCCGGCGGACAAGCTGAAAAGCTACCAGGAGCGTTTCGCCCAGGGCCTGTACGCCGATCTCCTGGTGGAGCTGGAGGCGAGCCTGGCACGGGCGCCGTTCTGGTTCGACGGCCAGCGCCTGGTCTGGGAGTGCCTGCAAGGGCTCAACGCCGAGCAGGCGATGCGGGAAGTCGAAATGCATTTCGCCTTGCTCCTGCAGCGTCTGCCGGGGCTGGTGGAGCTGCGTTTCCACGACGGCAGCGCATTCGCCGATGCGGCCACCCGCGGCTGGATCAGCGCCCATGTCATGCCCCATCTCCAGAACGACAGTGCGCCGCGCAAGGTCGAGACCGTGGCCCTGCAGGCCGAATGGGACGTCGCCCTGGACGAGGTCCAGCCGGTGTTGCGCAAGGACGGCCTGAAGGCGGCGGTACAGGTGTTGAAGCAGGGCATGAAGCGCGCCCACGGCGGGCGCGCCCGGTTCTTCTGGCAACTGAGCCTCGCGCGACTGTGCTTCCTGGCGAAGAAGTACGAGCTGGCCAAGACCCAGCTGGAGAGCCTCGACCATCAGTTGCACGAATCGGGATTGCACGCCTGGGAGCCCGATCTGGCGCTGGATGTACTGCACCTGCTGCATAGCTGCTGCGAGCTGTTGCCGCAGAACCACGCCGTGCGAGAACGCAAGGAAGACATTTATCGCAGGCTGTGCCACCTCGATCTCGAGGTGGTGCTCGAATAGGGCTTCGCGCCCTCAATTCTCAAGGAGAAAAAGCCATGGCCAAAGAAGGCTCGGTAGCCCCAAAGGAACGCATCAACGTCACCTTCAAGCCCGCCACTGGCGGTGCCCAGGAAGAAATCGAACTGCCGTTGAAGCTACTGGCGATCGGCGATTACACCCAGCGCGCGGATGAGCGCAAGGTGGAGGACCGCAAGCCGATCGGCATCGACAAGATGACCTTCGACGAGGTCCTGGCCAAGCAGGAGCTGGGGCTGACGCTGAGCGTACCCAATCGTCTCCAGGAGGAGGGCGGCAGCGACGAGCTGGCGGTGGCGCTGCAGATCAACTCGATGAAGGACTTCAACCCGGCCAGCATCGTCGAGCAGGTGCCCGAGCTGAAGAAGCTGATGGAGTTGCGCGATGCGCTGGTGGCCCTCAAGGGCCCGCTGGGCAACGCCCCGGCGTTCCGCAAGGCCATCGAAAGCGTACTCGCCGACGACGAGTCCCGTAGCCGTGTGCTGGGCGAGCTGGGGCTGAGCGCCGCCCCCTCCCAGGACGCCTGAGCCACCCCTAGCCAAGGAAGCAGATACATGAGCACCAGTGCCGCACAGCAAGGCCGGAACCAGAACGGCGAATACAACATTCTCGACAGCATCATCGCCGAGACCCGCCTGAGCCCGGACGACGAGGCCTACGACATCGCCAAGCGCGGCGTCTCCGCTTTCATCGAGGAATTGCTCAAGCCGCAGAACGACGGCGAGCCGGTGAAGAAGGCGATGGTCGACCGGATGATCGCCGAGATCGATGCCAAGCTCAGCACGCAGATGGACGAGATCCTCCATCATCCCGATTTCCAGGCGCTGGAGTCGGCCTGGCGCGGCCTGCAACTGCTGGTCGACCGCACCAACTTCCGCGAGAACATCAAGATCGAGATTCTCAGCGTTTCCAAGCAGGACCTGCTGGACGATTTCGAGGACTCGCCCGAGGTGATGCAGTCCGGCCTGTACAAGCACATCTACACCGCCGAATACGGCCAGTTCGGTGGCCAGCCGGTCGGCGCCATCATCGCCAACTACTACATGTCGCCCAGTTCGCCCGACGTCAAGCTGATGCAATACGTCTCCAGCGTGGCCTGCATGGCCCATGCGCCGTTCGTGGCGGCCGCCGGTCCGAAGTTCTTCGGCCTGGAAAGCTTCACCGGCCTGCCGGACCTGAAGGACCTGAAGGATCATTTCGAAGGCCCGCAGTTCGCCAAGTGGCAGAGCTTCCGCCAGTCCGAGGATTCCCGCTACGTGGCGCTGACCGTACCGCGCTTCCTGCTGCGCACGCCCTACGATCCGGAAGAGAATCCGGTCAAGTCGTTCGCCTACAAGGAGACCGTGGCCAACAGCCACGAGCATTACCTGTGGGGCAACACCGCCTATGCCTTCGGCACCAAGCTGACCGACAGCTTCGCCAAGTATCGCTGGTGCCCGAACATCATCGGGCCGCAGAGCGGCGGTGCGGTGGAGGACCTGCCTTTGCACCACTTCGAGAGCATGGGCGAGATCGAGACCAAGATCCCCACCGAGGTGCTGGTGTCCGATCGCCGCGAGTACGAACTGGCCGAGGAAGGCTTCATTTCCCTGACCATGCGCAAGGGCAGCGACAACGCCGCGTTCTTCTCCGCCAGCTCGGTGCAGAAGCCGAAGTTCTTCGGCATCAGCGCCGAAGGCAAGGCCGCGGAGCTGAACTACAAGCTCGGCACCCAGTTGCCGTACATGATGATCGTCAACCGCCTGGCCCATTACCTGAAGGTCCTGCAACGCGAACAGCTGGGGTCGTGGAAGGAGCGTACCGACCTCGAGCTGGAGCTGAACAAGTGGATCCGCCAGTACGTCGCCGACCAGGAAAACCCCAGCGCCGAAGTGCGCGGCCGTCGCCCGCTGCGCGCTGCACAGATCATCGTCAGTGACGTCGAGGGCGAGCCGGGCTGGTACCGCGTCAGCCTGAACGTGCGCCCGCACTTCAAGTACATGGGGGCGGACTTCACCCTGTCGCTGGTCGGCAAGCTGGACAAAGAGTAAGCGGAGCTTTCCATGACCGGATACGGCAGCCTGTTCGAGCGCCTGAACGGCGACGCGGATAAGCGCGTCGGCTGGAGCCGCGAGGTTTCCGCCATGGCGTCGGTGGCTGCCCATCTGGGCAAGATGCTCAGCACCCGGGCGGGCAGCGTGCAGACGCTGTCCGACTACGGGTTGCCCGATCTCAACGACATGCGCCTGAGCCTGCACGACTCCCTGAGCCAGGCCCGCTCGGCCATCGAAGGTTTCATCGAGGCTTACGAACCGCGCTTGAGCGACGTGCGTGTCGTTTCCCTGCCGCGCGACAACGACCAGCTCCGCCTGGCCTTCAGCATCGAAGGGTTGCTGGAGGTGGAAGGTTTCAAGCGCCAGGTGAGTTTTTCCGCATGCCTGGATGGCAGCGGCCAGGTGAAGGTCAGCTAAGGAGGTTTCGATGTCCGGCAAACCCGCAGCCCGCGTTTCCGATCCCACCGCTTGTCCGCTCCCCGGGCACGGCAGCAATCCAATCGTCGTCGGTTCCGCCGACGTGTTCTTCGACGGCCTCGCGGCGGCCCGCCAGGGTGACGCCTCGGCCTGGCGCGCTTCGATGCCTGGTTCGTCCATGAGGTCTTCTGAGATGGGCGCGAATCGGGTCGATTACGGAAAGACAACGGACACCGTGGGTTTCCGATCTTCAGGCCAGAAATGTCATTGCGGTTTTGGCGGCAGCGGTCAGACGACTGCCATCAGTGAAACGATATCCAGCAGGTAGGCCGTGTCCTTCAATCATTACTACCAGAGCGAACTCACCGCACTGCGCCAGCTGGGGCGCCGTTTCGCCGAGCGTAGCCCGGCCCTGGCCCCGTTTCTCGGGCAGGTCGGACGCGATCCGGATGTCGAGCGCCTGCTCGAGGGCTTTGCCTTCCTGACCGGGCGGTTGCGGCAGAAGCTGGACGACGAGTTGCCGGAACTCAGCCACTCGATGATGCACCTGCTGTGGCCGAACTATATGCGCCCGCTGCCGGCTTTCAGCATTCTCCAGTTCGACCCCCTGACCCGCCCGGGCGGGGCGCTGCGCGTGGAGCGCGATACGCCGGTCGAGAGCCGGCCGGTGGGCGAGGTCGCCTGTCGCTTCCGTACCTGCTACGCCACCGAGGTCCTGCCGCTGGTGCTGGAGGCGCTCAACTATTCGGTGACCGGCGAAGGCGCGCTGCTCGGCCTGCGCCTGGCGATGAACTGCGACGGGCACCTCGGCGAGCTGGGCCTGAGTCGGCTGCGCCTGCACCTGGCCGGCGAGCGCTACATCAGCCAGATGCTCTACCTGTGCCTGCTGCGCAACCTGGAGAGCATCCAGCTGATTCCGCTGGACGCCCATGGGCGGCCGCTGGATGGCGTGGCCGGCAAGCCGATGTCGTTCCGCCTGACGGGCGAGCGGGTGCAGCCGGTGGGTTTCGCCGAAGACGAGGCGTTGATTCCCTATCCGCTGAATACCTTCCGTGGCTATCGCTACCTGCAGGAGTACTTCGCGTTCCAGGACAAGTTCCTGTTCGTCGACGTGGATGGCCTGGACCTGCTCGGCGCGCTGCCCGAGGAAACCCTCAAGCAGGTCCGCGGCCTCGAGTTGCGCTTCGATATCCGCAAGAGCGGCATCCAGCGCCTGCACCCGACGCTGGAGAACGTCAAGCTGTACTGTACGCCGGTGGCCAACCTGTTCCGCCACGATGCGCTGCCGATCCGCCTAGACGGCAAGCAGGACGAATACCTGCTGATGCCGGCCGAATACAGCCTGGAGGACTGCGGGGTGTTCTCGGTAGAGGGCGTCACCGGCTGGCGGCCGGGTGGGCTCGGCTACCAGGCCTACGTGCCGTTCGAGTCCTTCGAGCACGATCCCAGCTTCGACGTTCCCGAAGCACGGCCCCACTACAGCGTCCGGCAACGTACCTCGTTGCTGCACGATGGCCTGGACACCTACCTGAGCTTCGGCATCCGCCATCCCGAGCAGATCGAGACGCTGTCGGTGGAACTGACCTGCACCAACCAGAACCTGCCCCAACGGCTGCGCCTGGGCGATATCTGCGTCGCCTGCGAAGGCACGCCGGAGTTCCTCGGTTTCCGCAATATCACCCCGGCGACGCCGAGCTACGCGCCGCCGCTGAACCGCGATTTCCTCTGGAAACTGATCAGCAACATGTCGCTCAACTACCTGTCGCTGGCCAACGTCGACGCGCTCAAGGTGATCCTCGAAACCTACGACCTGCCGCGCTACTACGACCAGCATGCGGCGAAGGTCAGCAAGCGCCTGCTGGGCGGGCTCAAGTCGGTCCGCCACGAGCATGTCGACCGCCTGCATCGGGGCCTGCCGCTGCGCGGCTTGCGTACCGAGCTGGCGATCGATCCGGAAGGCTACATCGGCGAGGGCGACCTGTTCGTGTTCGCTTCGGTTCTGAACGAATTTTTCGCGCTTTACGCCAGCATCAACTCCTACCACGAGTTGCGGGTGAGGAGCACACAGGGAGACGTGTACCAATGGAAACCGCGCATGGGTTTGCAGCCCCTGCTGTAAGCGCGCTGGCCCTGGGCATTCGCGAGTACTCGCTGTTCCAGGCGGTCCTGCTGGTCATGGATCGCCTGCGCCAGGAACATCCCGGCCTGGGAGACGAGGCGCTCTACGATCAGTTGGAATTCCAGGCCAATCCTAGCCTCGGCTTCCCGGGCAGCGATGTCGATCGGGTGGAGTTCTTCGAAGAGCGCGGCATGCTGCGGGCGCGGCTGCGTTTCAACCTGATCGGCTTGTTCGGTGCCAGTTCGCCGTTGCCGGCGTTCTACAGCGAGCAGGCCCTGGGCGACAGCGAGGAGGGCAATCCTACGCGGAACTTCCTCGATCTCTTCCATCACCGCCTGCATCGGCTGCTGTTGCCGATCTGGCGCAAGTACCGTTACCGGGTGAGCTTCCAGAGCGGTGCGAGCGATGCGTTCTCCGCTCAGTTGTTCGCCCTCGTCGGATTGGGCGGGGAAGAGATCCGCAAGGCCAGGGAACTGAACTGGAAACGCCTGCTGCCCTACCTGGGCCTGCTCAGCCTGCGGGCGCACTCGGCGGCCTTGATCGAGTCGGTGCTGCGCTACTACTTCAAGCATGCCGAACTGGTCGCCGAGCAGTGTATCGAACGGCGCGTCGCGATCCTCGAAGAGCAGCGCAACCGGCTCGGCCTGTTCAACAGCCAGCTTGGCGAAGACGCGGTGCTGGGCGAACGGGTCCGCGACCGCAGCGGCAAGTTCCGCATTCATATCCGCCAGCTCGACTGGCAGCGCTTCCACGAGTTCCTGCCGATCGGTCCCGGCTACCAGCCGCTTTGCGCGCTGGTTCGCTTCACCCTGCGCGACCCGCTCGACTACGACATCCGGCTGGTCTTGCGCCACGAGGAAATCCGTGAGTTCCGCATCGGCGCGCAGAACGCCTGCCGCCTTGGCTGGACCAGCTGGCTGGGCCGGGAGCGCGCGGATGGCGTGGTGACGCTGGGCAGCAAGATTCATTAAGGATGGATGAGCATGATCAACGTAGACCTGCAACAACTGATTCAGGCGCTGGATGCCGACACCCGGCGCGACCTCGAAGGCTCGGCCGAGCGCTGCGTAGCCCGTGGCGGCAGCAAGGTACTGGTGGAGGACCTGTTGCTGGGCCTGCTGGAGCGTCCCCAGGGACTGCTGGCGCGCGCCCTGCAGGATGCCGCGGTGGACGCCGGCGAACTCAACGCCGCGTTGCAAGCGCGGGGCGAGCATAGTGCCTCGCGCAATCCGGTGTTCGCGCCCGAGCTGGTGCAGTGGCTGCAGGATGCGCTGTTGCTGGCCAACCTCGAACTGGGCCGTAGCCAGATCGACCAGGCGGCATTGATCCTGGCCCTGCTACGCAACCCGTTGCGCTATGCCGGCAGCCGCTACCAGCCGCTGCTGGCGCGGCTCGACATCGAGCGGTTGAAGGATTTCGCGCTCTCGCAGCCGCTGGAGGGCGCGCCCAGCGGCAAGCCGGGCGGCGGCGAGTCCCTGTTGCAGCGTTTCACCCACAACCTTACCCAGCAGGCGCGCGACGGCAAGCTCGATCCGGTGCTCTGTCGCGACGGGGCTATTCGCCAGATGGTCGACATCCTGGCCCGTCGGCGGAAAAACAACCCCATCGTGGTCGGCGAGGCCGGCGTCGGCAAGACCGCCATCGTCGAAGGCCTGGCCTCGCGGATCGCCGCAGGGGAAGTGCCGCCGGCGCTGAGGGACGTCGAGCTGTTGTCCCTCGACATGGGCCTGTTGCAGGCCGGTGCCAGCGTGAAGGGCGAGTTCGAGCGGCGCCTGAAAGGCGTCATCGACGAAGTGAAGGCAGCGCTCAGGCCGACCATCCTGTTCATCGACGAGGCCCATACGCTGATCGGCGCGGGCGGTCAGGCCGGCGGCTCGGATGCCGCCAACCTGCTCAAGCCGGCCCTGGCACGTGGCGAGTTGCGCACCATCGCGGCGACGACCTGGGCCGAATACAAGAAGTATTTCGAGAAGGACCCGGCGCTGGCCCGGCGCTTCCAGCCCGTGCAGTTGCATGAGCCGAGCGTTGCCGAGGCGGTGACGATCCTGCGTGGCCTGGCCCGGGTTTACGAGGAAAGCCACGGTATCTACCTGCGCGACGACGCGGTGGTGGCCGCCGCCGAACTGTCCGCCCGCTACCTGGCGGGTCGCCAGTTGCCGGACAAGGCCGTCGACGTCCTCGACACCGCCTGTGCGCGGGTACGCATCAGCCTGGCGGCGGCGCCGGAGAGCCTCGAGCGCCTGCGCGGCGAGCTGGCCGAAGGCGAGCGCCAGCGCCAGGCCCTGCGCCGCGATGCCGAGGTAGGCCTGCCGATCGACCACGATGCCCTGCAGGCGCTGGAGGAGCGCCTGGCCCAGGCGGAAAGCGAGCGGCACGTACAGGAGGACCAGTGGAGCCGCCAGCGCGAACTCGCCGAGCGCCTGCTCGCCCTGCGCCAGCAATTGGCCAGGGCCCGCGAGGCGAACCGGGAAGAGCAGGGCGGCGAGGCGGACGCGGAGACTTTCCCGGCCGACGAGCATGGCGGTGTCGAAGCCCTGGAAAAGGCCCTTCACGAAACCCGCCAGGCGCTCGCCGATGCCCAGGCCCAGGGGCGGCTGGTCAGCTTCGAGGTCTGCCCGCGCCTGGTTGCCGAGGTGATCGGCGCCTGGACCGGCGTACCGGTGGAACAACTGGCGCGGGAACACAACGCCAAGGTGATGGGTTTCGCCGACGACCTGCGGGCGCGGATCCGTGGCCAGGAACAGGCGGTCAGTGCCCTGGACCGCGCGATGCGCGCCACCGCGGCCGGGCTGAACAAGCCCGATGCGCCGGTCGGCGTGTTCCTGCTGGTGGGCCCGAGCGGGGTGGGCAAGACCGAGACCGCGCTGGCGCTGGCCGACCTGCTGTATGGCGGCGAGCGTTTCATCACCACCATCAACATGTCCGAGTTCCAGGAGAAGCACACCGTCTCGCGCCTGATCGGCGCGCCGCCCGGCTATGTCGGCTATGGCGAGGGTGGCATGCTCACCGAGGCGGTACGCCAGAAGCCCTATTCGGTGATATTGCTGGACGAGGTGGAGAAGGCCGATCCGGACGTGCTCAACCTGTTCTACCAGATCTTCGACAAGGGCGTGGCCAACGATGGCGAAGGGCGCGAGATCGATTTCCGCAATACCTTGATCCTGATGACCTCCAACCTCGCCAGCGAGCACATCGCCGCGCTTTGCCAGGACGGCGCGCGGCCTTCCGCCGAACTCCTGGAGGAAACCATCCGGCCGGCGCTCAGCCGGCATTTCAAGCCGGCGCTGCTGGCGCGCATGCGCGTGGTGCCTTACTACCCGGTGGGCGGCCCGGTACTGCGCGAGCTGATCGAGATCAAGCTGCAACGCCTCGGCGAGCGCCTGGCGCGCCGTCAACTGGCTTTCGACTACAGCCAGGCGCTGGTGGGCCACCTGGCCGAGCGTTGCACCCAGAGCGACAGCGGCGCACGGTTGATCGACCACCTGCTGGACACGCACCTGCTGCCGCTGGTGGCCGACCGTTTGCTGGAAGCGATGGCGCGCGACGAGCGTCTCGAGCGGGTCCATGCGACGCTGGGCGAGCACGGCCGCGTGCTCTGCGAGTTCGCCTGAGGTGGGTGCGATGTTCAGCCGCGTACCGCAACCCCTGGCCTTCGCCGAAGCCCTGCTCGCTCAGTTCGGCGCGCTGTCGCGGGAAACCGACATCACGGCCCTGCTGGGCGGTTTCGCACGCGCAGTCGGCGAACTCAGCGGCTGCGAGCTGAGCCAGTTGTATCTGCTCGACCAGACCCATACCGCGCTCACCCTCAACGCCGAATGCCGGGACGGCCTGTTGCAGGCGCTGGAGCCGTCGAGCCTGCCGGCGGACTACACCGGCGAGCAGTTGCTGCAGTTCGCCCTGTGCCAGAACCGCGTGGTCAGTCTCGTCGACCTGCCGTCGCGGCTGCACGAGACCGGCTTCCTGCCGGCAGGGGAGCAGCCCTGGCTGTCCCTGCTCTGCGTTCCGCTGGTGAGCCCGGAGAAAACGGTCGAGGGCATGGTGGTCTGCGCTACCCGGCGCCCACTGGACCTGCAGGGATTCGCCCATCCACTGGGCCAGCTGGGCTCGTTCGTGCTGGCCCAGCTGCATCTGCTGCAACGCCTCTCGCAACCCTCCGGCGAGCCGCAGGGACCGTCCAGCGCACCGGTGGTCAGCGGCTACGGGCTGATCGGCAGGAGCGCGGCGATGCGTGAGACCTGCCGCCTGATCAGCAAGGTCCTGCACAACCCCTATACCGTGTTGCTGCAGGGCGAGACCGGCACCGGCAAGGAGGTGGTCGCGCGGGCGATCCACGAGTACGGCCCGCGGCGTGCACAGGCGTTCGTGGTGCAGAACTGCGCGGCGTTTCCGGAAAACCTGCTGGAAAGCGAGCTGTTCGGCTACCGCAAGGGCGCCTTTACCGGTGCCGAGCGCGATCGTCCCGGGTTGTTCGATGCCGCGGATGGCGGAACCCTGCTGCTCGACGAAATCGGCGACATGCCCCTCTCGCTCCAGGCCAAGCTGTTGCGCGTGTTGCAGGAAGGCGAGATTCGCCCGCTCGGCGGCAACGACACGCACAAGGTCGATGTACGCATCATCGCCGCTACCCACCGTGACCTCGCCCTGCTGGTACGCGATGGCAAGTTCCGCGAAGACCTCTACTACCGGCTGGCGCAGTTTCCCATCGAGTTGCCGCCGTTGCGCCAGCGCGAGGGCGACGCCCTCGAACTGGCCCGGCATTTCGCCGAGCGCGCCTGCGTGTTCCTGCGCCGCGCGCCGCTGGGCTGGTCCGCGGAAGCGCTGGAACTGCTCGACGGATATGGCTTTCCCGGCAACGTTCGGGAGCTGAAGGGACTGGTGGAATGCGCGGTACTGCTCTGCGAAGGCGAGGTGCTGCTGGCCGAACACTTTTCCCTGCGCGCGCCCCCGGAAGCGGAGGCGCCGCTCAAGCTGCGCGAGCATCTGGAGCAGATCGAACGGGACCTGCTGCTCGCCTGCCTGCGCAGGAACGCTGGCAACCAGACCCTCGCCGCGCGCGAACTGGGTCTGCCGCGACGAACCCTGATCTATCGCATGGGACGCCTGAACATTCATTTCGGCGATCCCCGGACCTGAAGCCCATGATCGAGATTTCCTTCCAACCAGCCCAGCCGGGCGCGCGCCTGGAGCGCGGCGTCCGCGGCCCTTCCATGGAGACTCCCTGATGCCTGTTCGTCACTGGCCCGCCGTGCTTCTGGCCCTGGCCGTCCTCTGCGGCCTCGCCGGTTGCAGCGGCAACTACAAATTCAACGACGGCGACTATCGCCCGCTTGGCGATCCGCAGGCGGTCAATCGCGGCAAGTGACCGCAAGGAGCGATCTCATGGAACTGGTATTGGAAATGCTCAGCGCCAAGCAATTCGTACCGACGGAGCTATGCAGCAAGACCTTCGGCAGGAACGGCGGCCTCATCGGCCGCGGCGGTGAGTGCGATTGGGCGATTCCCGATCGCAAGCGGCACCTGTCCAAGCAGCATGCGCGGGTCAGCTATCGCAACGGCGCGTTCTACCTGACCGACACCAGCAGCAACGGCATCCGCGCCGGCAACGGCAGCCGCCTGCCGCATGGCGAGCCGCAGCGCATCGAGCAGGACAGCGTCTTCCTGCTCGGCGACTTCGAGATCCGCGCGCGGCTGCTGCGCGAGCCCGACGAGTTCGCCATGGACGTCGGGCGGCCGCAGCCGGCGGGCAGCATCATTCCGGACGATGCCTTCCTGGCCCTCGATCCGTTGCAGGCGCTCGACCAGGACGGTGCAGATGCCTACGAACTCGACGACCTGAGCGCGATCACCCAGCCCAGCCAGGAGGCCGGGGCGCGTGCGGACTACGCGCGGATCGACATGGAAAGCCTGGTCGTACCGGAGCTGGTGCCCGCCCCGGCGGCTCCGCAGGAACCCGTGGAAAGTCCGCCTCCGGAACGCGACGAAGCCTTCTGGCAGCGTTTCGGCCAGGCTCTGGGAATGGACCTCGAAGGCCTCGACGGCGCTGCGCGCGAAGCGCTGGCGATCAACGCCGCCGGTTTGCTGCGGCAGTGCATCGGCGGCTTGCAGCAGAGCCTGCGGACCCGCAGCGAACTGAAGAACGAACTGCGCCTGTCGCTGAGCACGTTGCGCGATACCGGCAAGAATCCCTTGCGCTTCAGCGCCGATGCCGGCGAGGCGCTGGGGCATCTGCTACGGGATGGCAAGCCTGGCCAGTTGAGTGGCGAACAGGCCGTCGCACGCAGTTTCCGCGACCTCCAGGCGCACCAGGTGGCGCTGCTCGGCGCCAGCCGGGCGGCGGTGCGCGCGACCCTCGAGCATTTCTCGCCGCAGCAGCTGACCCTGCGTTTCGAGCGCGACGGCCGCCGGCCGTTGCTGGCCACCTCGGGCAGCCGCTGGCGTGCCTATGGTCGCTACCACCAGTCGCTATGCCAGGACGACGACTGGAGCGAGCGCCTGCTGGCACGTGATTTCGCCCAGGCCTACGAAGAGCAGGTTCGCCTGATTTCCACCCTCTACACCGAGCACCAAGGATGATCGCCATGTCTCGTCGCCCGATTCCGCCAGCCAGGGCGCTGGCCATGCTCGCCGTCCTGGCGCTGCTGGCCGGCTGTTCCACGCTGTCGCCGTATTCCAGACTGACCAAGCTCGACCTCGCCCTGAGCGCCGGCGAGCGGGTCAATCCCGACCTCAATGGCCGGCCGTCGCCGGTGGTAGTGCGGCTGTTCGAGCTGAAGCACCCGGTGGCGTTCGAGAACGCCGACTTCTTCAGCCTCTACGAACGTCCCAAGGAGACCCTGGACCCCGACCTGGTGACCAGCGAGGAGCTGGAGCTGCGGCCCGGCGAGCGGGTCGAACTCAAGCTCAGCGTGGAGGAGGGGAGCCGCTACGTGGGCGTGCTCGCCGCCTACCGCGATCTCGGCGAGGCAAGCTGGCGCTACGTGGTGCCGGTCACGGCGAAAGAGCTGACCCGGGTAGAGCTGAAGCTGGGCCGGAAGGGCATCCTGAATGCCGGCGAACTGCTCGGCAAGGCGGGTGACGCGCGATGAACGTGCACAAGATCGTCTGGCAGGAAGGCATGCTGCTGCGCCCGCAGCATCTGCAACACAACGACCGCTACTACGACAACCAGATGAAGGCCCGGACCCAGTTGCTGGGCAGCTACAACTGGGGCTTCCTCGCCCTGGAGCTGGACCGCCAGTTCCTCAACATGGGCAAGCTGGTGATCAGCCAGGCCTCCGGCGTACTGCCCGACGGCAGCCTGTTCGAACTCGGCGGCAACACCGAGCCGCTCGCCCTCGACGTGCCGCCCAATACCTCGAACGTGCCGATCTACCTGGCCCTGCCGCTGGTCACCGGTAACCACATCGAGGCGCGCCGGCCGGAGCAGGCCGAGGTCCTGGCGCGCTATACCGCCTACGATCTGGAGGTGGCGGACTCCAACGCCGGCGAGGATTCCATGGTGCAGGTCAGCTGCGCGCGGCCGGATTTTCGCCTGCTGCTCGGCGAGCAGCAGAGCGACCAGGCCTACGTCAAACTGAAGGTGGCGGTGGTGCTGGATACCACGCCGGACGGGGTGATCAGCCTCGACCCCGACTTCGTGCCGAGCTACCTCCATGCCCACGCATCCGCCTACCTGCTGTCCTGCCTGAAGGAGGTGATTAGCATGCTCGGCCATCGCGGCGACACCATCGCCGAGCGTATCCGGTCCAATGGCAAGGTCGGCGGCGCGGAGGTCGGCGATTTCATGATGCTGCAACTGATCAATCGCACCGAGTTGCTGCTGCGCCACTACCTGGGATTGGAGCAGGTGCATCCGGAGCAGTTGTACCGGGTGCTGCTGACCATGCTCGGCGACCTCGCCACCTTCGGCAGCGAGAGCAAGCGTCCGCGCCTGGACAGCCGTTACCAGCACAGCGACCAGGGCGCCAGCTTCCGCAGGCTGATGGAGGCGATTCGCCAGGTCCTGTCGATGGTGCTCGAGCAGCATGCCATCGAACTGCCTCTCCAGGCCCGCCAGTACGGCATCCTGGTCTCGCCCCTGCACGACCACAAGCTGCTCGGCAGCGCCTCGTTCGTGCTCGCCGCCAGTGCCAATTGCGAGTCGGAGGAACTGCGCCAGCGCCTGCCCGCGCATCTCAAGGTGGGTGCGGTCGAGCACATTCGCCAGTTGGTCAACCTGCACCTGCCGGGGATCCGGGTCAAGCCGCTGCCGGTGGCGCCGCGGCAGATCCCGTTCCACTCCAACAAGACCTATTTCATTCTCGAACCCAACGCCGAGGATATGACCCAGCTGGAGCGCTCCGGCGGTTTCGCGTTCCACGTATCCGGCGAGTTCTCCGAGCTTGAACTGAAATTCTGGGCCATCAGGAACTGAACATGATCAAGGAAAGGGAATACCACGAGGACGAGAAGACCGTCCTCCTCGATCACCAGGGACAGGTACCGGCCCAGGGGCCGCTGACCGATTTCGCCGAACCGCCGCGCTTCGAGCAGCTCGAGGAGCGGATGATCTACGCGGCACGCCTGCGTCCGGGCGAGGCCTTCAACGTCAGCCTGAACCCGCTGGTGGCGGCGGCTTCCGAACTGCTTTCGGAAGTGGTCCGGCTCAAGCACAGCAGCGTGCTGGAGAACCTTGCGGCGCTCAAGGAGCGGTTGACCTCCGCCATGAAGCTCTTCGAATTCCGCGCCGTGCAGGATGGCGTGGAAAACAGCCAGGTCATGGCGGCGCGCTACGTGCTGTGCACGGTGGTCGACGAGGCGGTGGTGACCACCCCGTGGGGCAACGAAAGCGAATGGTCGAAGATCAGCCTGCTGAGTAGCTTCCATAACGAGACCTTCGGCGGCGAGAAGTTCTTCCAGTTGCTCGACCGGCTGTCGAAGAACCCGGTCAAGCATCTGCCGATGCTGGAGCTGATGTACCTCTGCCTGGCCCTCGGCTTCGAGGGCAAGTACCGGGTGATGGCTCGCGGCGTGCTCGACCTGGACGGTATTTCCGATGCGCTCTACCGGCAGATCCGCCAGTTGCGCGGCGACGTGCCGCGCGAACTGTCGCCGCACTGGCAGGGGCTCAGCGACCAGCGTCGCGGCCTGGTGCGGATCGTGCCCTGGTGGATGGTGGCGCTGTTCACCCTGGTCTGCCTGGTGGTGATGTATTTGGGATTCGCCTGGGTTCTCGGCGAACAACGCGACACGGTGCTGCAGCCTTACCAGTCGCTCGATGCTGCGGCAGGACAGCCCGGTTCGTAAACACAGGGACGCGAAATGAAAAACTTCTTCAAGAAAGTCGGCGCCTTCCTGCGCAAGACGTGGGTCTGGACGCTGCTGCTGGTACTCCTGGCGGCATTGCTGGTGTGGTTCGTCGGGCCGCTGCTGGCGGTCGCCGACTACAAGTTCTGGGAAAGCCCGACCTCGCGGTTGCTGAGCATCAGCCTGATGTTCCTGGTCTGGGGGCTGGCGATGGTCTTCGTCAGCTGGCGCGCCGGAGTGCGGCGCAAGGCCGTCGAGGACAGCGACGAGGGCCAGGAGCGCCTGCGCCGCGACGGTCTGATCGAAGACGAACAGAAGGAATTGCGCAGCCGCTTCAAGGATGCCTTGCGCACCCTGAAGACCTCCAGCCTGTACCGCGGTCGCAGCGAGCGCTGGCGCAACGAGCTGCCCTGGTACCTGCTGATCGGCCCGCAGGGAAGCGGCAAGACCAGCCTGCTGGACTTTTCCGGACTGGAATTCCCGATCAACCGGATCGACCGCAAGCTGACCCGCGACACCGCCGGCACGCGCTACTGCGACTGGTACTTCGCCGACCACGGCGTCCTGATCGACACCGCCGGGCGCTACCTGACCCAAGCCGACGGCGAGGTCGACGGGGGCGCCTGGGCGACCCTGCTCGGCCTGTTGCGCAAGCGCCGCCGCGCACGGCCGCTGAATGGCGTGATGGTGTCGATTCCGGTAGAAACGTTGCTCAGTGACGACGAGATGGCGCTGGATACGCTGGCTCGCCAGGTGCGCGCGCGCCTGCAGGAAATCCAGCAGACCCTGCACCTCGATCTGCCGGTCTACCTGGTGCTGAGCAAGGCCGACCAGTTGCTCGGCTTCGACGAGTTCTTCGACCAGTTGAGCCGCGAGGAGAGCGACCAGGTTCTGGGCACCAGCTTCGGCAAGGAGCAGAACGGCACCAATGTGACGGTCCTGCGCCAGGCGTTCGAGGACCTTCTGCGACGCCTGAACAGCCAGGTGATCATGCGCATCCACCAGGAGCGCGATACCCTGCGTCGCGGTCGCATCCTCGACTTCCCGCACCAGCTTGGCCAGATCGGCGAGCGGTTGTGCCTGTTCGTCGAACTCGCCTTCACCGGCAACCGCTACCAGCGCGCCAGCCGCCTGCGCGGCTTCTACCTGACCAGCGCGCCGCACCTGGCCCAGCAGCTGGACGAGGACACCGCCGGCATCGGCGCCAACCTGGGGATCGCCAGCGGCCTGCTGCCGACCCTGCGCAACGGGCGCTCGCGCTTCATCCATCACCTGCTGAGCCAGGTGATCTTCCCCGAGGCCAACCTGGCAGGTCTCGATCGCCGCGAACGCACGCGCATCCACTGGGGCCAGCGAGCCCTGTACGTCGGTTCGCTGGCGCTCCTTCTGCTATTCGGCCTGCTCTGGGCTGGCGGTTTCTCGGCCAACCACGAGCGCCTGGAGCGGGTCCGCGAGCTGGCGCAGCAATGGGCCCAGCAGCGCCAGGCGCTTGGCGAGCGCGATGACGCCATGGCGGCGCTGAAGACGCTGGATAGCAGCTATGCGGCGACCACCGTGTTTCCGCCCAAAGGGGAAGTCTCGCTGCACGAGCGCGCCGGGCTGTACCAGGGCAACGAGGTCAACCCGCCGCTGGCCGCGGCCTATCGCCGCGAGCTGGAGACGCAACTGCTGCCGCGCGTGGCGCGGATGCTCGAAGCGCAGATCCGCGGCAACATGCAGAATCGCGAACGCCTGCTCAACAGCCTGCGGGCCTACCTGATGCTGAATCTGCGCGAGCGCCGCGAGAACGGATGGCTCAAGGACTGGGTGGCTACCGACTGGTCGCAGCGCTATGCCGGCAACGGCACCGTGCAGAATGGCCTGAACACGCATTTCGCCCGTCTGCTCGAGCAACCGTTCAGCTATCCGCTGAACGAGACCCTGGTGGCCCAGGCACGCCAGGTGCTGCGCAGCGAGTCCCTGGCCAACGTGGTCTACCGGGTGCTGCGCGAACAGGCGCGAAGCCTGCCCGAGTATCGCTTCGGCCAGCACCTGGGGCCGCAGGCCGGTCTGTTCGTCGGCACCGACTACGTGATTCCGGGGTTCTACACCCAGCAGGGCTACCAGCAGTACTTCGTGGTCCAGGGCGCCAGCCTGGTCAACGACATCCTTCGCGACAACTGGGTCCTGGGCGAGGGCAGCGGGATCAGCGACATGGACCTGCGGCGCCTGATGGTCGAACTCGAGCAGCTGTATTTCCGCGACTACGCGAACTTCTGGAGCGAGGCGGTCGGACGCCTGGGCCTGCTGCCGTTCAACGATGCCGGCGAGGGCGCCGACCAGGTTTCCGGGCTGCTCGCCGCCAACTCGCCGATCCTCCAGTTGTTGCTGGAGGTCCGTGAGAACACCCGTTTCCCGGTCCTGGCGGAGAGCGCCGAGGCCCTGGCAGAGGCCAGCGACAAGGCCGCGGAAAAGGGCGGCAAGCTGGGCAAGGCGGCCGCCGCGGCGGCCGGCAAGGCCAGGGACGCGTTGGCGAAGAACCTGCCGGATACCGCGAAGAAGTCCCTGCAACGCCGCTTCGAGCCCCTGCATCGCCTGCTCGACGATAACAACGGCCCGGCGGCCGACCTCACCCCGCTGTTGCAGGCGCTCAACGAGTTGCAGTTGCAACTCGCCGGACTGGCGCGCGCCAGCCAGCCGGAGCAGGCGGCTTTCGACATGGCGAAGAGCCGCATGGGCGGCCAGCGCGATGCCCTGAGCAACCTGCGCAACGCCTCCGCGCGACTGCCGCGACCGCTCGGCGGATGGTTCAGCGTGCTGGCCGAAGACGCCTGGCGGCTGGTCCTCGGCGATGCCTACCTGTACCTCAACCAGCGCTACCAGAGCGAGCTGTACGGTTTCTACAGCAAGGCGATCAACAAGCGCTACCCGTTCAACGCGCACAGCGCCAGCGATGTCGCGGTCAGCGATTTCCGCGAGTTCTTCAAGGCGCAGGGCGTCGCCGAACGCTTCTTCGAAACCTACATGCGGCCCTTCGTCAGCGGCGACCCGGGCAGTTACCGCCTGCGCAGCGTGGACGGTTACAGTCTGCCGATGTCCAAGGTCTATCTCGACCAGATGGGCACGGCCCAGGTGATCCGCCAGAGCTTCTTCGCCGAGAACCCGGCCGAGCCACAGGTGCGCTTCCGCCTGGAGCCCTATACCCTCGATCCTGGCGTCAGCCGCGCCGAGTTCCGTTTCGACGGTCAGTCCATGGAGTACCGCCACGGCCCGATCGTGCCGATGTCGTTCAAGTGGCCCAGCGACGCCGACGGCGGCCGCACCAGCCTGGTGCTGGAGAAGATGGCCGGACGACCGGTAGGAATCGAACGCAATACCGGGCCCTGGTCGCTGTTCAGGCTGTTCGACCTGATGCAGACCGAGTACCTCAGCGGGCGTGACGTGATGGTGCTCAAGGCCGACCTGGGCGGCCTGCGCGCCAACTACCTGCTGCTCGCCCAGCGCACGCCGAATCCGTTCGATCTCGCGGTCCTGCGCAGCTTCCGCATGCCGGTGCAGCTCTGATGCAACGCACCGAGCCCTGGCGCAGCGCGGCACGCACGGATCGCGGCAAGGTCCGCGCGCGCAACGAGGATGCCTTCCTGGACTGCCCGGATCGCGGGCTCTGGGCGGTCGCCGATGGCATGGGCGGGCACCAGGCCGGCGACCTGGCCAGCCGGATGATCGTCACCAGCCTGGCGGAACTGCCGGCCCGGGCGGGATTCGACGAGCGCCTGAACGCGATGCGCCAGTGCCTGCACTGGCTCAACCGGCGCCTGGGCGAGGAACTCACCCTCAGCGCCGAACGCGGCGACAGGATCATCGGCAGTACGGTGGTGGCGCTGGTCGTGGAGGGTTCGCGGGCGGCCTGCGTGTGGGTCGGCGACAGCCGCTGCTACCTGTGGCGCGGCCAGCGGCTGTACCAGCTGTCCCGCGACCACTCGCTGTTGCAGCGACTGGTCGACGAACGGCGGATGGATATCGAGCAGGCCCGCGCCTATCCCTCGGCGCGCGCGCTGACCCGTGCCGTCGGCGCTAGCGAACAACTGGTGCTGGACGTGTTGGAACTGGAGGTGCATCCCGGTGATGTCTTCCTGCTCTGCAGCGACGGGCTCTACGAAGAGCTGAGCGCCGATGCGCTGGGTCGCGCGTTGAGCCTGGCATCGCCGCAGGTGGCGGTGGAGCGGCTGTTCGACGGTGCCCTGAGCGGCGCCGCACGGGACAACCTGACGGCAGTGGTGATCCGCCAATGAACGAACCGCTGTCGTCGCTGGAGCTGCTGCCGGAGGAGGAGGGCGGCGCGAACCTGACCTATTTCGCCTTCGCCGCCCCGACCGCCTCGGCGCCGGACCTGCCGGCGGTGTTGCCCGGTCCGCTGCCGGACGTTCTTTCCGGGCGCTACCGTCTGGAGCGGATGCTCGGCGCCGGCGGCATGGGGACGGTCTACCGTGCCCGGGACCTGCTCCATGAGCAGTTCGGCGACCCGGCGCCGCTGGTAGCGCTGAAGCTGCTCAACGAGTCGGTCGCCGAGTCACCCGACGCCAGCGCCTTGCTCTATAGCGAGTTCGCCCTGACCCGGCGCTTGCGCCATCCGAACGTCGTGCGTCTGTTCACCTTCGACGTCGACACCGCATGCCAGCGCGCCTACATCGTCATGGAACTCATGCCTGGCCTGCCGCTCGACCGCCTGCTCTGCGAGCGTCCCGAAGGCCTGCCCTGGTCCGAGCTGAGCGCGATCGCCCGGCCGTTGCTGGATGTTCTGGCCTACGTCCACGAACAAGGAGTACTGCATGGCGACCTGAAGCCGAGCAACGTGATGCTCGGCGAAGAGGGCGTGCGGCTCTTCGACTTCGGCCTCGGCCAGGCGCAGGCAGGCATCCTGGATGGCCTGCCGCAGCTCAGCCGGGGCCGCATCGACGCCTGGACTCCGGGCTACGCCGCTCCCGAACTGCTCGAGGGCGCGCCATTGTCGCCGGCGGCCGACCTGTATGCGCTGGCCTGCGTCCTCTACGAACTGGCCGACGGTCGCCATCCGTTCCGCCGCCTGCCCTCGAACCAGGCCCGGGAGCAGGGGCTGGAGCGCCAGCTGCGCGCGCCCGGACACCTGCCTCGGCGCTGCTGGCCGGCGCTGCGTACCGCCCTGAGCCTCGACCCCGAACGGCGCTGCATCGGCGTCCGCGAATTGCAGGAAGCGCTGGGCGCGCGGCGTTCCTGGCTGGCCGGCGTTCTTGCCCGTTGAGCCGGCGGCGCTCGGTTTGCAGGACCTCTACGGCCGCTCTCCGCAAGCGCTCTGCAGGGCGATACGATTGCCTTCGCTGTCCCTGATCTCGGCGATGAACACGCCGTCGCCAAGCGGCGTCTTCGGGAAGAGGATTTCGCTGCCTTCGCCGAGGGCCCGGGCAATGACGGCATCCAGGTCCGCGACATTCAGGTAGATGATCGCCCCATGTAGCGTAGGCACGTAGACGTCGCCCTCGGCGAGTGCGCCGCTGGCACCGTCACGGCCTTCCTCGAAGGGGAAATGCGCCATTCTGCTTCCGTGCAGGGTGGCTACCTCGCCGAACGCCACTCCGAACACCGAGGCGTAGAAACGCATCGCCCTCTCCAGGTCGGACACCGGTATTTCCACGTGCGCGATCAGGTTCATTTCCTTCCTGTCCTGTCGGGACCACTGGTGACGCTGCTTTCCGGCGACGATGGCCGATGTTCAGCCGCGCGAAACCGAGCGGATCGAGCGGGCATGCCGCCGCGAGGGGGGCGAATGAATTCATGCGAAATTCATTAACATCTTGTCCCGCTTGATCGGCGTCAATACCCGTACTGCGTCACAAAAATACCCTGGCCCCAGGCCGTTCGGAAAGGCCGTTCGCTGTTCGCTTGGGGGAAGTCATCATGGCGCATCTGGTCTGGCAGGATGACCTGAATACCGGTATTCAGGTCATCGACAATCAACACAAACGCATCGTCGAGATGATCAATCACCTGCACGACGCCCAGCAAGGCAAGGAACACGCGGCGATCGCCGAGGTGATCGAGGAGCTGGTGGACTACACGCTGTCGCACTTCGCCTTCGAGGAAACCCTGATGGAGGACGCCGGCTACCAGTTTTCCCGGGCGCACAAGAAGATCCACGAGCTGTTCATCCGCCGGGTCTCCGAATACCGGGTGCGCTTCCAGGCCGGCGAGGATGTCGGCGACGAACTCAAGGGCTTGCTCTCGCGCTGGCTGTTCAACCACATCCGCAACGACGACGCCGGATATGTGGATGCGGTACGCCACAGCATGTCCGAACTGGTCAAGGACAAGAGCGAGGGCGGTTGGTTGTCGCGCTCGATGAAGCGCTTCTTCGGCTGATCGCCGGGGAGGGAAACGCAAAACCGGCCCAGTGGGGCCGGTTCTTTCGCCAGCGGACCTGGCCTCAGCGGATCAGGCTGAGGAATTCGCTGCGGGTGGCTGCGTTGTCGCGGAATTCGCCGAGCATCACCGAAGTGACCATGGACGAGTTCTGCTTTTCCACGCCGCGCATCATCATGCACATGTGCTGGGCCTGGATCACCACCGCGACGCCGAGGGCGCCGGTGACCTGCTGGACCGCCTCGGCGATCTGCCGGCTCATGTTCTCCTGGATCTGCAGGCGGCGGGCGTACATGTCGACGATCCGCGCGACCTTCGACAGGCCGAGCACCTTGCCGTTCGGGATATAGGCCACGTGGGCCTTGCCGATGAAGGGCAGCAGGTGGTGCTCGCAGAGCGAGTACAGCTCGATGTCCTTGACCAATACCATTTCGCTGTTGTCGGAGCTGAACAGGGCACCGTTGACGACTTCTTCCAGGCTCTGTTGGTAGCCGCGGCACAGGTACTTCATGGCCTTGGCGGCACGCTTGGGCGTGTCCAGCAGACCTTCGCGGTTAACGTCCTCGCCGAGCTGGGTGAGGATCGAGGAGTAGTGTTGTTCCAGGGACATGGGCGTTCCAGTCAGACGATTACCAGCGCGGAGGGTAGGACGTCGCCGGGCCGCTGGCAAGACTCGGCGCTTGCCGGCTACTCGTCGCGGCCTTCGAGCATGGTCCTGCGCAGCATCACGTAGACCGAGCCGGTGCCGCCGTGGCGTGGCAGGCAGGAGGTGAAACCGAGCACCTGCGGGTGCTGGCGCAACCAGGTATTGACGTGGCTTTTCACCAGCGGGCTGCGTCCGTCCTTGCGCGCGGCCTTGCCATGGGTCACGCGCACGCAGCGGATTTCCAGGCGGGTGGCCTCGGCAAGGAAGTCCCATAGCGTCTGCCGGGCCTTCTCCACGCTCATGCCGTGCAGGTCGAGGCTACCGTCGAAGGGCACCAGGCCCTGCTTGAGCTTGCGCAACTGGCTTTCCTGGACGCCGTCGCGGGCCCAGGACAGCTCGTCCTCGGGGCCGACGTCGATGACGAACTGGTCGGACAGGCCATCGACGCGGATTTCGTCGTTGCGCACGCTGGCATTGAGCTGGCGCTGCTTGAGTTGCTGGCGGTCGTTGCGAGGTTTGCCGGTATCGGCTCGATCGACCGAGATGCGCTTGACGCCGCGCATCTCGCTCTTGAACAGGGAAAAGTCGTCGTCTTGCATGGGAGCCTCCGCGAAGCGGCGCAGTTTACCGGATCGGCCGGACGCCGGCAGCCCGCTCAGTCGCGCTTTTTCATCAGGTTCGGCGACAGGCTCAGGTCGCTGTTGCGGCGGCTGCGGCGGCGGCTGAAACGCCAGAAGAACACGCCGAGGCAGAGCGACAGCAGGCCAAGGGCCAGCAAGACGCCGCCAGCGGCGGGTTCGATATGCAGCATGCCGACAGCCGGCTGGCGGCCGATCAAGGCCGAGGTGCCGGCCAGCGACAGCAGCACGCCCAGGCTCGCCACCAGGGCCGCGAACGCCGCCGCCAGGCGCCAGCGCCAGACTCTCGGCCGGCGCGGGCGCAGCCGGCGCGCATCGAAACTATCGGACAACTTCATCCCGACTTCCTCGTGTGTCATCGGGGCTAGGACCGGAACCTTCCGGCCGGGTTCCCGGATTCCCGGGAGCCGTGGGCAAACCGTGCGCCACTCGTCTTCTCGCCGCAAGCCATGGCCCTGCAGGCAGACTAGTCCTCCGCAGGGCGGGACGGGAGGGCGGCTGGATGGGCGGTCAGAGCAGTTCCCGGGCCTGGGCGACGATCGCCGCGAAGTTGTCGCCGAGGGCGGCGATCTCGGCGCGTTGCAGATCCGCGGCGCTCAGGACCCCGCCGTTCAGGGTGGGTATGTCGCGGGTGGCGCAGGCGCTATCGGCGAGGGTGCAGCGGTAGCCGTAGTCCTTGGCCGCGCGCACGGTGGTGCTGACGCTGGAATGGGTCATGAAGCCGCAGACGATCAGGTCGAGACGGCCGTGGTTCTGCAGCAGGTCGTGCAGCTCGGTGCCGGAGAAGGCATTGGGCAGGCGTTTCTCCACGACCTTTTCCCCGGCTTCCGGTTGCAGTTCCGGGAGGAACTGGCCGCGCGGCCCTTGCGGATCGAACAGGCCGCCCTGGATACCCAGGTGGCGTACATGCACGATGGGCGTACCGCTGGCGCGGGCCGCCTGCACCAGCACGCCGATCTCCGCGGCGGCGGCGTCGAGGCCTGGCAGGCGCAGGGCGCCGCTGCGGTACTCTTCCTGGGCATCGATGATCAGCAAGGTGCTCTGCCGAAGGGGGGCTGGCGGGTAGCCGCGTCCGCTGATCTGCAAAAGGGTGAGCGGATGAGGCATGTCACTACTCCTGAGAAGGCACATGCCTTTCATTCTGGCCCCTATCGGCGAGCCTGTGAACCTTTGCCGCATGCGCACTAAAGTGGTATGGACTTCCCGCGCTGGAGGCCAGCTCCGGCGCGATCGGCTAGAATGTCGCCCTTTTGTGCGTTGCGAGGAGCAATTCCGTCATGTCCGAGTCCCGTCTGCTCACCCTGCGCGACTACATCCGCTGGGCTGTCAGCCGTTTCCACGCCGCCGGCCTGTTCTTCGGTCACGGCACCGACAATGCCTGGGACGAGGCGCGCCACCTGGTTCTGGGTTCCCTGCACCTTCCCTGGGAAATTTCTGACAGCTACCTGGATTGCCGCCTGGAAGACGATGAACGCGCCGAGTTGGCGGAGATCCTCCGGCGGCGCATCGAGGAACGGATTCCGGCGGCCTACCTGCTGGGCGAAGCCTGGTTCTGCGGGATTCCCTTCAGCGTCGACGAACGCGTGCTGGTGCCGCGCTCGCCTATCGCCGAACTTATCGAACAGCGCTTCGCGCCCTGGCTGCCGGCCGAGCCGGCGCGAATCCTCGACCTCTGCACCGGTTCCGGCTGCATCGGCATCGCCTGCGCCTATGCGTTCGAGCAGGCGGAGGTGGTGCTCGCCGACCTGTCCTTCGATGCGCTGGAGGTGGCCAACGTCAATATCGAGCGCCACGACCTCGGCGAGCGGGTCTACACCGTCCAGGGCGACGGTTTCGCCGGGCTTCCCGGCCAGCGCTTCGACCTGATCGTGTCCAATCCGCCCTACGTGGATGCCGAGGATTTCGCCGACATGCCGGCGGAGTTCCATCATGAGCCTGAACTCGGCCTGGCCTGCGGCGACGACGGCCTGGACCTGGTGCGACGGATGCTCGCCGAGGCGGCCGACCACCTCAGCGAGAAAGGCCTGCTGATCGTCGAGGTGGGCAACAGCGAGGTCCATGTGCAGGTGCTGTATCCGGAAGTGGACTTCACCTGGCTGGAGTTCGAGCACGGCGGCCACGGGGTGTTCATGCTGTCCGCCGCGCAGTGCCGCGAGCACCGGGAACTGTTCCGTTCGCGCTTGGAAAAGTGATCGGAGGCGGCTGGTGCCGCCGGTTCAGTGAGTGGCGATCCAGATCAGCAGGCCGGCCTGGAACACCGCGAAGGCGGTCAGGCAGGCGATGGTGAAGCGCAGGCTGGTGTCGTCGCGGCGGTAGTGGTTGATGCGCTGTTCCAGTTGGCGGATCTCAGCATCCTGGGCCTGCAGGGTCTGCTCGGCCTGTTCCAGCATCGCCGCGGCGTCCAGCAGCGGCACGATCTGCACCTTGTCCTTGTGCCAATCGCTGTGCAGCTCACTGACCCGGCCGGCGCTGTAGCGGGCCTTGAGCAACCGCTGGTCCTCATAGCTGACGTCGAAGCCCTGGGCGCGGATGAAATGGTCGCGGCGCAGGCGTGCGTCTTCGGTCAGGCCATCCTTCAGCGCTAGTGCGCCGCCTTCCACCTTGTAGTGGGCCCAGCGTCGTTGCGCCCAGGCGATCGCCTGGGCCAGCAGGAAACGGCCCAGCCCGCGGTTCAAGGGTTCCAGGCTGAGCCCGGCGTCCGAACCGAAACGCACTTCCTTGTTGCGATGATCGGCCCAGACCTCCAGCAGGTTCTGCTCCTTGCGCAGCATCAGGCCTGGCACCTGGATGCTCAGGCGCAGCAGGCTCTGGTCCGCGCTGTGCCGTTCGACCCTGCCGAGCTGGACGAAGCGCAGGGGGCGGGCGCCGGTCGCGCGGTCGGTGGGCAGTGGCGCCAGGCGGAGCAGGCGGAAATGCTCCGGCGCCAGTTCGGCCCAGGGGTGCGGCGGTTTCTTCTCGGCTTCTTCTGCGGCCGGTTGGGTATCGCTATCGATCATCGGACATCCTCTGGCCGGCCGCCTTCACGGGCCGGCTTTCAGAACTTGTCGGCGCGGGAAGCGATTTCTGTAGCGGCTCAGCGGCCTTTTTCCGCCTCTGCGCCGCGCAGGATGAAGCGGCTGACCGCCTCGACCAGTTGCCGGGCCAGCGGCAGGTTCGGGTCGTTGTAGGCGGAAAGCTGCTGGAGACCGGTGCTCGGGGCGATCCGCAGGATGTGGTTCATGCCGTCGATGAGCACCAGTTGCGAGTCGGGCTTGGCTCGCTGGAGCGCCTCGGCGTCGGCGACGCCGACCTGGATGTCATTGCGGCCCTGGACGATCAGGGTCGGGATGCGCAGGCTGCCGAACGCGCGGGCCGGGTCTTCGCGGAACAGCGAGATCAGGTACGGCTGCACGCTGGGGCGGAGCAGGTTGGCGAGCGCCGGCGGGATATCGCCGCGGGTCTCCCCGGCCTTCAGCGAAGCCAGCACCGAGTCGGCCTGGCGCAGTTGCGCCGGCGGCAGGCGACCGCGCAGTTGCTCGCGCAACACCCGGTCGATGGGTTGGCCGCTGCCGGCGATGGCGATCAATTCCTCGGCCGGCGTGCGAGGCGCCGCCAGGCTGGCGATCAGCGCGCCTTCGCTATGGCCGACCAGGATCAGCCGGGAGAAGCGCGGGTCGCGGGCCAGCCGCTCGCTCCAGGCGACCACGTCGTCGACATAGACGCCGACGCTGAGGTCTTCCTCGCGCGGCGCCGCCGCCAGGCTGCGGGCGACTCCCCGCTTGTCGTAGCGCACGCTGGCGATTCCGCGTTCGGCCAGGGCCTCGGCGAGACGCAGTAGGTAGCGGTTGTTGCCGCCGAAGGGGTTGTTGCCGTCGCGGTCGGTGGGACCGGAGCCGGCGACCAGCAGGACCACCGGCGGCGGCACGGCGCTGCGCGGCAGCAGCAAGGAGCCGCGCAGCACGCCGTGCCCGGTGTCCAGGTCGTAGGGGCGGTGCAGGATGCTGTTGGGAGCGGCGTGGGCCAGGCTGGCGAGCAGGCAGAACAGGGCGAGGAGGGCGCGCGGCATGGAGGTCTTCATGGGCCGATGATAGCGCTTTGATCGCGTCCTCCGGGGAAGGTTCGCAGGCCCGTCCTTGACGGGTATACTCCGATGTCTTTCCCTCTCGTTCTCACGCGGAGCCTCGCATGTCCGGCAACACCTACGGCAAGCTCTTCACCGTCACCACCGCAGGCGAAAGCCACGGCCCGGCGCTGGTCGCCATCGTCGATGGGTGCCCCCCGGGGCTGGAACTGTCCGCCCGGGACCTGCAACGCGACCTCGACCGGCGCAAGCCCGGCACCAGCCGGCACACCACCCAGCGCCAGGAAGCCGACGAGGTGGAGATTCTTTCCGGGGTGTTCGAGGGCAAGACCACCGGCACGCCGATCGGCCTGCTGATCCGCAACACCGACCAGAAGTCCAAGGACTACTCGGCGATCAAGGACCTGTTCCGCCCGGCCCATGCCGACTACACCTACCACCACAAGTACGGCGTGCGCGACTACCGCGGCGGCGGCCGTTCCTCGGCGCGCGAGACCGCCATGCGCGTGGCCGCCGGGGCTATCGCCAAGAAATACCTGGCGGGCCTGGGCATCCAGGTGCGCGGCTACATGAGCCAGCTCGGGCCGATCGAGATTCCGTTCAGGAGCTGGGACAGCGTCGAGCAGAATGCCTTCTTCAGCCCCGACCCGGACAAGGTGCCGGAGCTGGAGGCCTACATGGACCAATTGCGCCGCGACCAGGATTCGGTCGGGGCGAAGATCACCGTGGTTGCCGAAGGCGTGCCGCCGGGCCTGGGCGAGCCGATCTTCGACCGCCTGGACGCCGAACTGGCGCATGCGCTGATGAGCATCAACGCGGTGAAGGGCGTGGAGATCGGCGCCGGCTTCGCCAGCATCGCCCAGCGCGGCACCGAGCACCGCGACGAACTGACCCCGCAAGGCTTCCTGTCGAACAATGCCGGCGGCATCCTCGGCGGGATCTCCTCCGGCCAGCCGATCGTCGCCCACCTGGCGCTGAAGCCGACCTCCAGCATCACCACTCCCGGGCGCTCGATCGATACCGCCGGCGAGCCGGTGGACATGATCACCAAGGGCCGTCACGACCCGTGCGTCGGCATCCGCGCCACGCCGATCGCCGAGGCGATGATGGCCATCGTCCTGCTCGACCAGTTGCTGCGCCAGCGTGGGCAGAACGCCGACGTGCGCGTCGACACCCCGGTCCTGCCGCAGCTGTGAGGGCTGTGGCAGGCAGCGATGCGGGACGGGTGAACGGCGGATCGTGACCAGCGCGGTTCCCTACTGGCGCCTGTCCAGCTTCTATTTCTTCTATTTCAGCCTGCTCGGCGCCACGGCGCCGTTCCTCGCCCTGTATTTCCATCACCTGGGCTTCCCCAGCCCGCGCATCGGCGAGCTGGTGGCGATTCCCATGCTGATGCGTTGCGTCGCGCCCAACCTGTGGGGCTGGCTGGGCGACCGCAGCGGCCAGCGCCTGGCTATCGTGCGCTTCGGCGCGGTATGCACGGCGCTGGGCTTCTCGCTGATCTTCGTCAGCCACAGCTACGCCTGGCTGGCCTTGGTGATGGCGTTGCACGCGTTCTTCTGGCACGCCGTGCTGCCGCAGTTCGAGGTCATCACCCTGGCCCACCTGCGCGAGCGCAGCGCCAGCTACAGCCGGATTCGCCTGTGGGGCTCGATCGGTTTCATCTGCACCGTGGTCGGTCTCGGCGCGCTGTTCGAGCGCCTGAGCCTGGATGTCTACCCGGCGACGCTGCTGGGTATCATGCTCGGCATCGTGCTGTGCAGCTGGTGGGTGCCCAATGCCCAGCCGGCCCATCGCGAACCGCGCGAAGGCGAGGGCGGCTTCCTCGCCCAGTTGCGCCAGCCGGGCGTGCTGGCGTTCTACCTGTGCGTGTGCCTGATGCAGCTGTCCCATGGGCCGTACTACACCTTCCTGACCCTGCACCTGGAATCGCTGGGCTACAGCCGGGCGCTGATCGGTCTGCTCTGGGCGCTGGGGGTGGTCGCCGAGGTCATGTTGTTCCTCGCCATGCCACGCCTGCTGCAACGCTTCAGCCTGCGCCAGGTGCTGGCCGCGAGCTTCCTGCTGGCGTCGTTGCGCTGGCTGCTTCTCGGCAACCTGGCCGACAGCCTGGCGCTGCTGGTCTTTGCCCAGACGCTGCATGCCGCCACCTTCGGCAGTTTTCATGCGGCTGCCATCCATTTCGTGCAGCGTAGCTTCGGCCCGCGCCAGCAGGGCCAGGGCCAGGCCCTGTATGCTGCGCTGGCCGGTACCGGCGGAGCCCTGGGCGCGCTGTATTCCGGCTATAGCTGGAACAGCCTGGGCCCTGCCTGGACCTTCGCCATCGCCAGCCTGGCAGCCTTGCTGGCAGCCGCTATCATCAGTACCCGTTTGCAAGAGGTGCGGGCATGAACGACAACCGTGAACAGCTGACCCAGCAGATCATCGACGCCGGCCGGTTCCTCTACGGCCGCGGCTGGTCGCCGGCAACCAGCAGCAACTACTCCGCGCGCCTGGACGAACAGCGCGCGCTGCTCACCGTCTCGGGCAAGCACAAGGGCCAGTTGGGCTTCGACGACGTGCTGGCCACCGACCTGGCCGGCAACAGCCTGGAACCGGGCAAGAAACCCTCGGCGGAGACCCTCCTGCACACCCAGCTGTATGCCTGGAACCCGGCGATCGGCGCGGTGCTGCATACCCACTCGGTGAATGCCACCGTGCTTTCCCGCCTGGTCCGCGGCGACCGCCTGGTGCTGCAGGACTACGAACTGCAGAAGGCCTTCGCCGGGGTCACCACCCACGAAGGCCAGGTCGAGGTGCCGATCTTCGACAACGACCAGGACATCGCCCGCCTGGCCAGCCGCGTGCAGCCCTGGCTGGAGGCGCATCCGCACTGCCCGGGGTATTTGATCCGCGGCCACGGGCTGTACACTTGGGGCGCGCGCATGAGCGATGCCCTGCGTCAGGTGGAAGCTTTCGAGTTTCTGTTCGAGTGTGAACTGAAAGTACTGAGTCTGAGCCGATGAGCAGCCTTACCGTCTATCACGAGAACCAGCCGGAGCAGCCGCTGAAGCTGCTGACCCATGCCGAGGACATCGCTTCGACCCTGGCCGAGGTCGGCGTCCGTTTCGAACGCTGGGAAGCCGCCGCGCCGATCGCCGCCGGCGCCAGCCAGGACGAGGTGATCGCCGCCTACGCCCACGAGATCGAGCGGCTCAAGCGCGAGCGCGGCTACATCACCGTGGACGTGGTCAGCCTGAACAGCGACCACCCGCAGAAGGCCGAATTGCGCGCCAAGTTCCTCGACGAGCACCGCCATGGCGAAGACGAGGTGCGCTTCTTCGTCGCCGGGCGCGGCCTGTTCGTCCTGCATATCGAGGAGCATGTCTACGCCGTGCTCTGCGAGCGCAACGACCTGATCTCTGTGCCGGCCGGCACCCGCCACTGGTTCGACATGGGCGAGCACCCGCATTTCGTCGCCGTGCGCCTGTTCAACAACCCGGAGGGCTGGGTCGCCCAGTTCACCGGCGACGACATCGCCAGCCGCTTCCCCCTGCTGGAAGACTGAGCGAGGCACCGTCCCATCCGTCACCATCCGCGCCCCCGGTCCTGCCGGGGGCGGTTTCATCCGGAGTCCGCATGACCATCAAAGCCATCCTCACCGACATCGAAGGCACCACCAGCGCGGTCAGCTTCGTTTTCGACGTGCTGTTTCCCTATGCCGCCCGGCACCTGCCGGACTTCGTCCGCGAACACGCCGGAGAGACCGAGGTAGCCGCACAGTTGGCGGCGGTGCGTGCCGAGAGCGGTGAGGCGGACGCCGATGTCGAGCGGGTGATCGCGATCCTCCTGCAATGGATCGCCGAGGACCGCAAGGTGACGCCGCTGAAGGCCCTGCAAGGCATGGTCTGGGCCCAGGGCTACCGCGACGGTCAGTTGAAGGGCCACGTCTACCCGGACGCGGTGCAGGCGCTGCGCGAGTGGAAGGCCCGTGGGCTGGACCTGTACGTCTATTCCTCCGGCTCGATCCAGGCGCAGAAGCTGATCTTCGGCTGTTCCGAGGCCGGCGACCTGGGCTCGCTGTTTTCCGGCTACTTCGACACTACCAGCGGGCCGAAGCGGGAAAGCGCCTCCTATGCGCGGATCGCCGGGGCCATCGGCCTGCCGGCCGCGGAAATCCTTTTCCTTTCCGACGTGGTGCAGGAACTGGATGCCGCGCGCGACGCGGGCATGCGCACGCTCGGCCTGGCCCGCGAAGGCGGCAGCCTGGACGGCCATCCGACGGTGGCCAGCTTCGCCGACATCCTCGTGGAGTGAACGCGCCGGCTATCCTGAGGGAACACTCTTGCTCGGGAGCATCGCGCCATGGGTTCCACCCTCAGCGGGCTGATCAGCCTGGTCATCCTGGCCCTGGATATCTGGGCCATCGTCAACATCCTGAAAAGCGCTGCGGAAACCGGGATGAAGATCATCTGGGTCCTGGTGATCATCGTCCTGCCGGTGCTCGGCCTGATCATCTGGGCCATCGCCGGCCCGCGCGGCAACGTCAGGCTGTAGCCTCCCGCCGCGGCGTTAGCCGCCTGCGGCGTAGTGGTTCCACAGGTGGATCGCGGCGTAGGCGCGCCAAGGCCGCCAGGCCTCGGCGCGGGCCTTCAGGCTGCGCGCATCGATGCCTTGCGGCCCCCAGACCGTGGATTTCAGCAGGCCGAGGTCGGCGGCGGGGAAGGCGTCGGCTTCGCCCATGGCACGCAGGGCTATGTATTCGGCGGTCCAGGGGCCGATGCCGGGCAACGCGCAGAGGCGCTCCACCAGGGCCTCGGGGCCGTCCGCCAGGTCCAGGCTCAGCTCTCCCGAGGCGATCGCCGCGGCGAAGCGTTGCAGCGTCTGTACCCGCTTGCCGGGCATGCCGATGCCGTCGAGGTTGGCTTGCGCCAGCGCGGCGGGCGTCGGGAACAGGTGGCTGATGCCGTCGTAGCCGAGATCTTCCAGCGGCTCGCCGAGGCGCTGGATCAGGCGCCCGGTGATGGTCACCGCGGCCTTCACCGTGACCTGCTGGCCGACGATGGCGCGCACCGCCTGTTCGAAGGGATCGAAGGCCACCGGCAGGCGCAGTCCCGGATTGGCGGCCACCAGCGGGCCGAGCAGGGGATCCCCGGCGAAATGCCGGGCGATGGCGGCCGGGTCGCTGTCCAGGTCGAACATCCGGCGGACCCGTGCCTCGAGTTCGGCGGCCAGGGCATGGGCGGACGGGCTGAGGCTCAGCGCCAGGACCTGGCGTTCCGCCAGCGGTCGCACCTCGAACCAGGCCGGGCGACCGTTGGCCCGGAAGCTGCGGGCATAGTGGTCGTCACCCAGGCTTTCGACACCGGCGAGCAGGCGCAGGGCGAAATGCTGGTGGAACTGGCGCCATTCCCAGGGTGACTGGTAGGGCAGGTGCAGGACGAGGGGAGAGGTAGGCTGGCTCATGGGCAGACGATACCTGTCCGGCGCAGCCGGCGCCATCCGCCGGCGGGGTTCGACCTGTCATTGCCGCCAGCGTAGAATGCGCGCCTTTCTTCGCGGCGCGGGCAAGTCCCGCTGCCAGATTGCAGCCTTACCAGGGAGATCCCGGCCCATGAGCGATTATCAGGAAACTCTGTACCAGGGCTACGGCCAGCGCTTCAGCATCGACAACATGCTGCATGAGGTGCGCACCGAGCACCAGCACCTGGTGATTTTCGAAAACGCCCGGATGGGCCGGGTGATGGCGCTCGATGGAGTGATCCAGACCACCGAGGCCGACGAGTTCATCTACCACGAGATGCTCACCCACGTGCCGATCCTCGCCCACGGCGCGGCCCGGCGCGTGCTGATCATCGGCGGCGGCGACGGTGGCATGCTGCGCGAGGTGGCCAAGCACAAGAGCGTCGAGCGGATCACCATGGTCGAGATCGACGGCACCGTGGTCGACATGTGCAAGGCGTTCCTGCCCAACCACTCCCAGGGCGCCTTCGACGACCCGCGGCTGAACCTGGTGATCGACGACGGCATGCGCTTCGTGGCTACCACGGAAGAACGCTTCGACGTGATCATCTCCGACTCCACCGACCCGATCGGCCCTGGCGAGGTGCTGTTCTCCGAGAACTTCTACCAGGCCTGCCGGCGCTGCCTGAACGAGGGTGGCATCCTGGTCACCCAGAACGGCACGCCGTTCATGCAACTGGAGGAAGTGCGCACCACCGCCGCACGTACCGACGGGCTGTTCGCCGACTGGCATTTCTACCAGGCGGCGGTGCCGACCTATATCGGCGGCGCCATGACCTTCGCCTGGGGTTCGACCCGCGAAGGCCTGCGTCGCCTTCCGCTGGAAACGCTGCGCCAGCGCTTCCGCGACAGCGGCATCGCCACCCGCTACTACAACGCCGATATCCACCTGGGCGCGTTTGCTCTGCCGCAGTACGTGCTGCAGGCCATCGGCAAGCAGGACAACGACTGACGCTTCACCAAGAAGGGCCGCAAGGCCCTTTTTCATGCGTCGCTCCGACATCCCCTGTTACTGCCAGCTAACATTTTTTTCACAATCGATCCGGGAAAATCTGCGCGCTTTTTTCCGTTGCCATGGCTATAAATGGCAGTTTTGTCCTTGAGTGCATCGAATGCTGACCAAACGATTGCGCCAGAGCGGCGTAGTAGTCTCCTGCCTGCTCGGTAGCGTCCTCTTCATCGCCCTGGCCTTCCTCGGCTGGCAGCGTTTCGCCCCGGCAGCCACCGTATCCGGCTGGACCTACCGGGTAGTGCTCGAGGACATTCCCCACGTCAGCGCCCTGGCCCGCGACCCGGACGGCCTGCTCTACGTGAGCCAGGAGTTGCAGGACGGCAAGGGCCTGGTGTTCCGCATCGCCGCCGATGGCAGCCGCGATACGGTGCTCGACGGGCTGTCCAAGCCCGACGGCATGGCCAGCTTCCGCAACGGCATCGCGATCAGCCAGGAGCAGGGCGCCTCGCCGGTGTTCTGGTGGCATGCCCAGCAGGCCCGGCCGCTGTTCGACGGCATCCAGGTGGAGGGCGTCGCCAGCGACGGCCGCTACCTGTACGCCGCCGAGGATCGCGACCTGGACGGGCGGATTCTCCGCTACGACCCGGAGACCGGCGGACTGACGGTACTGCGCGAGGGATTGCAGCGCTCCGAAGGGGTGGCCGCCTGCCCGGACGGAAGCGTCTTCTACACGGAAAAGAAACGTGGCCACGTCATGCGTCTGCATGAGGGGGCCGAGGACGAGGTGGTGCTGAACGGACTGAATGCACCGAGCTTTTTGCTGTGCGACAGCGAAGGCCTGTGGATCACCGAGGACTCGACGCATAACGCGCGAGCCTTGCTGCTGCCGCCCGACGGGCCGCTGCAGGTGATCGCACGGCGCCTGCGTTCCGCACAGTCCCTACTGCCCATCGGGCCCGGCCGCTACCTGCTGGCCGAGCAGGGGCGGGACCGCATTCTCGAAATCGAACGACAGAAGAGCGAATTGTAAACATGGACCAAACGGAAGTCCGAACCACCCAATCGCCCCCACGGCTGTTCCAGCCCACCATCCGCAGCCACCTGGCGTTCACCGCGCTCAGCGCGCTGGTGCTGCTGGTCATGTTCAGCCTGCTGCGCCTGGCCTTGCTGATCTACAACCGCGAACTGATCGGCGCGACCCCGGCGAGCACCTTCCTCGAGGCGTTCGGCAACGGCGTGCGTTTCGACCTGCGGGTCGTCGTCTATGCCGTGGCGCCGCTGGTGCTGTCGTTGTTCGCGGTACGCGCGATGGCCGCTCGCGGCCTGTTCCGTACATGGTTGACGCTGTTCGCCAGCATCACCCTGTTCCTCGGCGTACTCGAACTGGACTTCTACCGCGAGTTCCACCAGCGCCTGAACAGCCTGGTCTTCCAGTACATGTCGGAAGACCCGAAGACCGTCATGAGCATGCTCTGGTACGGCTTCCCGGTGGTCCGCTACCTGCTGGCCTGGGCCTTCGCCACCTGGGTGCTGTACCGGGTGTTCAAGGCCATCGACCTGGCGACCCGCCCGAGCCAGCGCAAGCCGCGCGAAGACAGCGTGATCGCCCGGCCGAGCGCTGCCGCGCCCTGGTACGTGCGCGGCGTGGTGCTGTTCCTCTGCGTGCTGGTCTGCGTCCTCGCCGCCCGCGGCACCCTGCGCCAGGGCCCGCCGCTGCGCTGGGGCGATGCCTTCACCACCGAGTCCATGTTCGCCAACCAGTTGGGCCTGAACGGCACCCTGACCCTGGTCAAGGCGGCCAAGGAGCGCTTCTCCGAAGACCGCGCGAACATCTGGAAGGCCACCCTGGACGACAAGGTCGCCCTGGAGACCACCCGGCAGATGTTGCTGACCCCCAACGACAAGCTGGTGGACGCCGATGAGGCCGCGGTGCGCCGCGAGTTCACCCCGCCGGCGGCGAATACCCTGCCGATCCGCAACGTGGTGGTGGTCCTGCTGGAAAGCTTCGCCGGCCACTATGTCGGCGCCCTGGGCGCGCCGGGCAACATCACGCCGTATTTCGACAAGCTGTCGAAGGAAGGCCTGCTGTTCACCCAGTTCTTCTCCAACGGCACCCATACCCACCAGGGCATGTTCGCCACCATGGCCTGCTTCCCCAACCTGCCGGGCTTCGAATACCTGATGCAAACCCCGGAGGGCGGCCACAAGTTCTCCGGCCTGCCGCAGTTGCTCAGCGCCCGCCAGTACGAGGACGTCTACGTCTACAACGGCGATTTCGCCTGGGACAACCAGTCCGGCTTCTTCAGCAACCAGGGCATGACCACCTTCATCGGCCGCAACGACTATGTCGACCCGGTGTTCTCCGATCCGACCTGGGGCGTCTCCGACCAGGACATGTTCGCCCGTGGCAACGAGGAACTGGACAAGCTGGCGAGCACCGGCAAGCCGTTCTATGCGCTGTTGCAGAGCCTCTCCAACCACGTGCCCTATGCGTTGCCGAAGGACCTGCCGGTGGAGCGCGTGACCGGCTACGGTTCGCTCGACGAGCACCTGACCGCCATGCGCTATTCCGACTGGGCGCTGGGCCAGTTCTTCGAGAAGGCGAAGAAGTCGCCGTACTACAAGGACACCCTTTTCGTGGTGGTCGGCGACCATGGCTTCGGCAGCCCCGAGCAGCTCACCGAGATGGACCTGCACCGCTTCAACGTGCCGCTGCTGCTGATCGCCCCCGGCATCCAGGAGAAGTTCGGTACCCACCTGCCGACCGTCGGTACCCAGGTCGACATCGTGCCGACCATCATGGGCCTGCTCGGCGGCGAGACCGTCCACCAGTGCTGGGGCCGCGACCTGCTGAACCTGCCGGAAGGCGACAAGGGCTTCGGCGTGATCAAGCCGTCGGGCAGCGAGCAGAACGTCGCCATCGTCTCCGGCAACCGCATCCTGGTGCGGCCGAAGGACGGTGACGTGCGCGTCTACGATTACCAGCTGGGCGGCGATGCCAAGGCGGTGATCACCAAGGAAGTGCCGGACCAGGCCGAGCTGCAGAAGAAGCTGGAGTCGTTCATCCAGACCGCGACCAAGAGCCTGCTGGAGAATACCGCGGGCGTGGTACACGGGATCCCGGACAAGGACTGACCCGTAGCAAGCATGTGAAAGGGGCCTTCGGGCCCCTTTTTTTCGGCGCCAGGTCGCAGCGTCTTGCGTCGCCGGTGCCGCGGCGGCCGCCCTGCCCGATAGCGATCAGGGCGTATCCGTCTGCTGGCTTTCCAGCCAGCGCAGGACTTCGGCGGTGGCCTGGATCAGGTCCGCCGGTATGTACTGGTCGACATTGCCGTCGCGCAGCAGCGCCCGTGCCAGCGGAATTCGTTGCAGCACCGGGATTCCTTCTTCCTCGGCGATGCGCCGGACCCGCAGGGCCAGGGCGTCGGTGTGCTTCAGGGTGACCAGCGGCAGGGGCGTTTCGCCGCGTCGATAGCGTATGCCGATGGCGACGTGGGTCGGGTTGGCGACGATCACCGAGGAGCGCCGGACATCCGCGCGCAGGTTGCTCGATTGCAGTTCCTGATGGAATTGCCGGCGCTTGCTCTTGATCTCCGGACTGCCCTCCATCTCCTTGTACTCGCGCTTCACCTCGTCCTTGCTCATGCGCAACTGCTTGTAGTGCTGGTGGCGTTCGAAGGCGTAGTCGGCGACGGCAATCGCCAGGAAGCCGACCGCGCAGACCAGCATCAGTTGCCTGAGCATCAGCCCGCTCACCGGTGCCACGCAGTCCAGCCCGCAGGCGGGAATCCGCAGGAGGCTGGCCAGGTTGCCCTGCAAGGTCAACCAGACCAGCAGGGAGAGCAGGGCGACCTTCAGGGTCGACTTGAGGAACTCCACCAGGCTCCGGATCGAGAAGATCTTCTTCGCGCCCTCCACCGGGTTGATCTTCTTCAGGTCCGGTTTGACGCTGTCGAGGCTGAGCAGGAAACCGTACTGGCCGACATGGCTGAGCACCACCACCAGCGCCGCGACCAGCAGGACCGGCGCCAGCAGGTAGAGGAGCTCCTGGAGAAGGTTCTCCAGGATGGTCTCCAGCGCCTGGCGAAACGGCAGGTCGATGTACTCGGCGGGCAGCAGGAGCAGCTTGCCGAGATGCTCCAGGTAGTAGTCGGAAAAGCCCATCAGCAGCGCCACCAGCGACAGGATCAACGCGCTGGAGACAATTTCCTTGCTCTTCACCACCTGGCCTTGCCGGCGGGCGTCGCGCAGCTTCTTCGCCGTGGGCTGCTCGGTCTTCTCGGCGCTCATGGCGTCTCCAGCACGGGACGCAGCAGGCGCAGCGGGTCGACGGCGAGCAGCAGGGCATCGTAGGCGTGCTCCATGAGGATGCCCAGGTAGAGCACCAGCAGCAGGCTGGCCACCAGGCTCTTGATCGGCATGGCGAGGATGAACACGTTCAGCGACGGGGCGAAGCGGCTGACCAGCGCCAGGCCGAACTCGGCGAGGAACATGGCGATCAGCAGCGGCGCGGCGAACAGCGCGCAGAGCATCAGCATCTGCGAGAATTGCGCGTAGAAGAATGCCACCCATTGGCTGCCGAGCTGCGGGAAGAAACTGCTCACCGGCCAACTGGCATAGCTCCTGAACAGCGAGCCGACCAGCGCGAGGAAGGCGCCGCCGGAGAAGAACAGGGTGATCAGCGTCTGCGTCAGCAACAGCCCGGTGGGGCTGGTCTGGCTGCCCAGGCTGGGGTTGAAGGTCGAGGCGAGTGCCGCGCCACGCTGGTTGTCGATGATGAAGCCGGTCGCTTCCATGGCCCAGAAGGGAATGGTGGCGACGAAGCCGATGAGCAGGCCGAGCAGCACTTCCTTGCCGATCAGCAGGGCGATGTCCAGCGCGCCGAGGGCCGGCGGCAGGCTGCCGGCGACGATCGGGTAGGCGAACAGCGCCAGCGAACAGGCCACGCCGTTGCGCACCAGGCCGCCGCCCAGGGTCTGCTTAGCCAGCACCGGCAGGACCACGAAGCAACTGATGATCCGCGGCAGCAGCAGGCTGTAGGTCAGCAGCAGTTGCTGCAGGTCCTGGACGCTCATCGCACCAGCGGCACCTTCAGCAGGGTCATTTCGGCGAAACGGTACAGCTCGCCGCCCAGCCAGCCGCTGGTGGCGAACAGTACCACCACCACGGCCACCAGCTTGGCGACGAAGCCGAGGGTCTGCTCCTGGATCTGGGTGAGCGCCTGGACCAGCGATACCAGGGTGCCGATCAGGGCCGCGACCAGTACCGGCGGCAGCGACAGGACCAGCACCAGCCACAGGGTCTGGTTGGTGAAGTGGAGGATGTCGGCGCTGCTCATGGTCAGCCTCCGTAGCTGATGACCAGGCCGTGGGTCAGCCGCGCCCAGCCGTCGAGGAGGACGAACAGGAGCAGCTTGAACGGCAGGGAAATGGTCATCGGCGACACCATCATCATGCCCATCGCCAGGAGGATGTTGGAGATGATCAGGTCGATGGCGATGAAGGGCAGGTAGATCAGGAAGCCGATCTCGAAGGCACGGGTCAGTTCGCTGACTGTGAAGGCCGGCAGCAGGATCAGCAGGCTGTCCGGGTCGAGCCGCTCGGCGTATTCGCTGGGCCAGACCTGGCGGGTGCTTTCCATGAAGAAGGTGTGTTCGCGCTCCTGGATCTGCCGCTTGAGGAAGTTCCGGTAGGGCGCCATGCCCTCGTCGAGAAAGCGTTCCACCGATGCCGAGTCGCTCAGGCTGACGTCGTGGTTGCGCAGGTAGTCGCGGGTGGCGAAGCCGACCGGTGCCATCACGTACAGGCTGAGGATGATCGCCAGCCCGTACATCGCCATGTTCGGCGGAATCTGCTGGACGCCCAGGGCGTTGCGCAGCAGCGAGAAGACCACGGTCATCTTGATGAAGGAGGTCGCCATCACCGCGATGAACGGGACCAGCGCGAGCAGGGCCAGGCCGAGGATCAGGCCGAGCTCGTCGGGCAATTGGATCATGCTTCGTCGTGTCCGAACAGGCGGGTTACGCGCACCCCGAGCCGATCCTGGAGCCTGACCAGTTCGCCGATACCGAGGCAGCGCTGGTTGGCGAGGATGCGCACTTCGCCGTCCAGGGCACTGTCGAGATCGAGCAGCGAGCCTGGCTGCAGGGTGGAGAGGGTATGCAGGTCCAGGGTGCGGCGGCCGACCTCGAAGCTGACCGGGATCGGCAGTTGGTCGAGTTCGTGCAGGTCCTCGCCGTCGGCGAGGGAGGGGGTGTCGTGCATGTCGAGCAGTTCCAGTTGCGTGGAGTGGAGTTGGCAGCGCGCCCAGGGGCGTCCTTCGAGAACCCCCAGCAGCGCTGCGTCGGGGCGATGACCGGCAGGCAGCAGCAACAGGTCGCCGGGCTCCAGGGTGCGCAGCTCGCTGGCGTCCAGCGGCAGGCCGGGCCATTGCAGCGACAGGCGCAGCGGTATGGCCAGGCGTTGCGCCGAGGGGCGCGGCGGCAGGCGTGCCAGCAGCGTCGCGGGATCGCCGTCGAGCCAGAGCGCCAGGCGCTGGTCGTCGCGTTCCAGGCTCAAACGCAGGCCCATCGCAGCGCGTGGTTGCGCCGGGCTCAGGCCGTACCAGACCAGGCCGGGAAAGACGTTGCCTTCGCGCTCCAGCAAGGCCAGTTGCAGGGCCGCCGGCAGGCTGGCGAAGGCTGCCTCCTGCAGGTTCGGCGCGAGCCAGTGGGCGAGCGCCGGAGCCTGGCAGAGAAAGCGCAGGGGCAGGCCGTCCCACGCCAGGCTCAGTTCGAGATCGACGTCGGGGGCGGCCTGGGCGATGTCCAGGCGCGCTTGCAAAGCGTTGCCGGCATAGTGGCGACGGCAACGCGCGAGACGTCGCTGGAGATCCAGTTCGGCGCGGCTGGCGAGCGGCAGGTCGAGGTCCGTACCGTTCATTCGGCTTGCCACTCTTCATGCAGGTAGCGACGTTGCCGCGAGCGCTGGCCGCTGTCCTGCTGCTGGTTGAAGGTGAGTTGCACCGGTTGTTCCGGATGCAGCCGTTGCAGGCGTTCGAGCAACTCGCCACGGGCTTGCTGGAGAAACGCCAGGCTGCCGGGGCTGGCACTGATCTCGACCTGCAACTGGCCATGGCCATGCAGGACCTGCACCTCCACGGCGCCGAGCTGGGGCAGTCGCACCTGCAGGCGCGCCGCATGGCTTTCGGCTGCGCTGGCGACCTGGATGCGCCCCTGCACGGCATCGAGCAGGCGCGCGAGATCGGCCAGCGGCAGTGGCCGGCTCCCGCTCGATGCCAGCAGGCGTGCCAGCAGGCGGTCGCCGGGGGTTTGCATGGCAGGCAGTGGCACAGGCGCTTGGTCGTCGGGGGGCAGTGCGGATGGATCGGTTTCTCCGGGTTGCCGACGCTCCTCTCCGCGGCCTTCGCCGCCCGCTGTCGGCGCGGGCGGCGAAGCCTGGACACTGGCCTGCGCCGTGGACGCGACCTCGGCTGCGGTTTTCGCCGGGAAGCCGGGGCCGGGCTGTGGCCGCTCATGCGTCCGACCTGCGATTTGCGGGTGGGAGGACACCGGCACCAGCGGCGGTTCGTCGACCGGAGGCGCCGAAACGCTGGCCGGCTCCCGGGCTTGCGTGGACGCCGCGACGCGCGCGGAGACCGCCGGCGCTTGCCGTGCTACCGATCCGGACGGCGACACTGTTGGCGTTGGCGTTGGCGTTGGCGTTGGCGTTGGCGTTGGCGTTGGCGTTGGCGTTGCGTCCGCGGCAACTGGCACGGGGGCTTGCCGAGTGGTCGGCGGCCGGTCGGCGGCAGGCGCCGCGGGCTGGTCGGCGAGAGGCGTCGAGGTCGGCGCGTCGGCTGTCGCGGCGGGCTCTTCGGCCTCTGTCGTTTCGTCGCCCTTGTCGAACGGTGGCCTGGGCGCCGGCGGTCGGTGCGCGGGCAGGGCCTGTTCGAAGGCGATCTGCTGCGCGCGCAGCGGCGGAAGGGGGGCAGGGGTGTCGGACGACACGAGCGGAGCCGTATCCACGGCGTTCAGCTTGAGCATGGCCAGGTCTCGTGGCGGGTGAATTCTTCCAGTTCGCCTTCCTCGCTGCGTTCGCGCAGCCCCTGGCGCTCGGCGTCGACGTGGCGCTCCAGTTCGGCGAACTTCTCCAGTTGCCGCTGGCGTTCCAGCAGTTCTCGCCGGCACTGCCGCAGGCGCTCGCGCTCCCCTTCGAGGCGCTGCGCGGTCTCGGCGCAGTCCTGTTCCAGGCCGGCTTCCTTTTCCCGCAGCAGTCCTACCTGCTGCTGCCAGGCTTCCAGGCGCCGGCGGTCGAGCATGGCCGCCTGGCAGGCGAGAAACAGCCGTTGCTCTTCGGCCAGTCGCCAGTCGCGGTAGTCCCGTTGCGCCGCCTGGCGCTCGGTGTGTTCCTGCGCCGCGGCGCGAACCCGTAGCAATTGGCGGCCCTGGGCGCGCTCGGCCCGGTCCAGGCGCAGGCGTCGGACGCGCAACAGCAGCGCCAGGCTCATGCGCAGAGGCTCCGCAACTGCGCGCAGGCCTGTGCGTAATCGCTGGTTTCGTGGGTACCCTGGCGCAGCCACTGGCGGATCGCCGCGATCTTCTCGATGGCCTGGTCGGCTTCGCTGTCCTGGCCTTTCTGGTATTCGCCGATCTTCAGCAGCAACTCGACTTCCTCGTACTTCGCCAGCCATTCGCGCAAGCGTCCGGCCGCATGGCGCTGATCGTCGTCGACGATCTGGTTCATGACCCGGCTCACCGAGTGCAGCACGTCGATGGCCGGATAGTGGTTGGCGGCGGCCAGCTTGCGCGACAGCACGATGTGCCCGTCGAGAATCGAGCGGGTCTCGTCGGCCACCGGCTCGCTCATGTCGTCGCCTTCCACCAGCACGGTGTAGAGCGCGGTGATCGAGCCCCGCTCGGATTGCCCGGCACGCTCCATCAAGCGTGGCAGCGCGGCGAACACCGATGGCGGATAGCCGCGGCGGGTGGGCGGTTCACCGGCCGCCAGGCCGATTTCGCGCTGGGCCCTGGCGAAGCGGGTCAGCGAGTCCATCAGCAGCAGGACGCGGCGTCCCTGGTCGCGGAAATACTCGGCGATGCTGGTGGCGACGAAACCGGCCTTGGCGCGCTCCATCGCCGGTCGGTCGGAAGTGGCGACCACCAGCACCGAGCGGCGCAGCCCCTGTTCGCCGAGGTCGCTTTCGATGAACTCGCGGACTTCGCGACCGCGTTCGCCGACCAGGGCGAGTACCGTCACATCCACCTCGGCATTGCGCACCAGGCTGGCCAGCAGGGTGCTCTTGCCGCCGCCGGCGGCAGCGAAGATGCCCATGCGCTGGCCTTCGCCGCAGGTCAGCAGGCCGTCGATGGCGCGCACACCCAGCGATAGCGGCCGCTCTATCAGGCGCCGGCTCATCGGTTGCGGGGCATCCCGGTAGACCGGATACCAGGCCGCCGGCTCGGCCGGCGGGCTGCCGTCGAAGGGGCGGCCGAGGCCGTCGAGCACCTGCCCGAGCAGGTGCTCGCCAACCGCCACGCGATGCATGCCGCCGGTAGGGCTGACTTCGGTGTTGGAGGAAACCCCGAGCATCTCGCCGAGCGGGGTGAGCAGCGCCTGGTGCTGCTGGAAGCCGATGACCTCGGCGAGTAGCGCCAGGCTCTGGTCGGGATTGCGCAACTGGCAGAGTTCGCCGATGCGCACGCCGGGCACCACGGCCTTGAGCAGGGTTCCGGTGACCTGGGTGACCCGCCCGCGGATCTGGATCGGCCGGCAGCCTTCGATGGCGTGGCGCATCCGGACGATGAGAGGAGAGAGAGGCGCGGGCATGGCGGATCGGTTCGGCTGGAGTCGGCGCGCACTATAGAGAAAGCCTCGCGCGACGAATTTCAGTGCCAGCCGGGAGTTTTTAGAAATCGGTTGCCGCCGCGGCTAAAAAAAACCGGCCGATATTGGCATCGGCGGCACCGGGCCGGTTCCTATACTGCGCCGCCTTTGCAGACCAGGAGCCACAGCCACGATGGACATCCTCCAGAGTTCCTCCGCCGCGCCCCTCGCGCCGCGGGAAGCGGCCAACGCCCCCGCGCAGCAGGCCGGCGGCAGCTTCCAGGGCGAGCGCGTCCACTACGTCTCCGTTTCGCAGTCGCTGGCCGATGCCGCGGAAGAGCTGACCTTCGCCTTTTCCGAGCGCGCCGAGAAATCCCTGGCCAAGCGCCGCCTGAGCGACGCCCATGCGCGCCTGAGCGAAGTCCAGGCCATGCTGCAGGAGTACTGGAAGCGCATTCCGGACCTGGAAAGCCAGCAGAAGCTCGAGGCGCTGATCGCCCACCTGGGCAGCGGTCAACTGAGCAGCCTGGCGCAGCTCAGCGCTTACCTGGAGGGCTTCTCCAGCGAGATCAGCCAGCGCTTCCTGGCGCTGTCGCGGGCGCGCGACGTCCTGGCCGGGCGGCCGGAGGCGCGGGCGATGCTGGCGCTGGTCGACCAGGCGTTGCTGCGGATGGCCGACGAGCAGGGCCTGGAGATCGAACTCGGCCTGCGCATCGAGCCGCTGGCCGCCGAGGCTTCCGCCGCCGGTGTCGGCGATATCCAGGCGCTGCGCGATACCTACCGTGACGCGGTACTCGACTACCGGGGCCTGTCGGCGGCCTGGCAGGACATCCAGGCGCGCTTCGCCGCGACGCCGCTGGAGCGGGTCGTGGCCTTCCTGCAGAAAGCCCTGAGCGCCGACCTGGACAGTCAGTCGAGCCGGCTCGATCCGGTGAAGCTGGAGCGGGTCATGAGCGACATGCACAAGCTGCGCGTGCTCGGCGGCCTGGCGGAGCAGGTGGGGGCGCTCTGGCAGGTGCTGGTGACGGGGGAGCGGGGCCATGGCATACGGGCCTTCTGAATTGACCGGCGCAGTCATCGCCTTGCTCGAGAAGCGCTGGGTCGGCGTCGCCGAGGTGCAGGCGTTGCTCGAGCCGTTGCCGCTGGCCGACGTCGCCCGGCAGATCCATTTCTTCCGCGAACTGAAGCGTCTCTACCGCCTGTTGCCGGTCGAAGTGTTCGGCGACGACGAGCAGCGCCAGAATCTTTTGAATGCCTGCCAGATGGCACTCGACCTGGCGATCGAGCGCGAAGAGGAGCAGCAGCATGGACTGGGTTGAGCTGGCCGTCGCGCAGTTCTGCCAGGACCTGCGGGTGAGCGTACCGGCGCCGCTGGCGCGCGTGGTGCAACTGGATTTCGAGGACAGCGGCACCTTGCAGCTGGAACGCCATGGCGAACAGTTGTCGCTCTGGCTGGCCTGTGACCTGGCCTGGCACCAGGCCTATCGCGGCACCCTGCGGGCGTTGCGCCTGTGCCATGCGCGCGCGGCCGGGAGCCTGCCGCTGCGTTGCGCCTGGAGCGGCGAATCGCGCCTGCTGCTGTGCATCACCCTGGAAGCCCGGCAGGTCGGCATCCCGACGCTGCACCAGGCCTTGCAGGCGCTGCACTCGGCGCGCAGCGAAGTGCTCGCCGCATGAGCCGGGTCGGTGCCTGGCACATCGGCATCGAACGACTCGACCTGGCGCATGCCGAGCCGTTCGCGCCGCCCCTGCCGGAGCGCCATCTGCTGGCGCCCGACGGCCGGCCGGTGGAGACCCACGTCGCCAGCCTGTATCCCGCGCAGCAGGCGCAACAGCGCCTGTTCGACTACGCCCGGCCCCAGCTGGAGTTCCACGGCCTGCTGCGCCCCGGCGACTTCCGCCAGGCGCTGCGCGATCTCCGCCTGGCCCTCACGCTGCCCCGCCAGCCAGCCCTGCAGGCTGCGGCCTGCCTGCTCGGCGAGCGCGACGAAGACGAGCGACTGCTGCAAATGGCCCTGAACCTGTTGCACAAGGTATGAATCGATGACGTTGAAACCGACGCAACAGCGCCTGTTGCTGATGCTGGGCTGGCTGCACCTGCAATGCGGCCAGCCGCGACGCGCCCAGGTGTTGCTGGAGGCCTTGCTGAGCGTTGCGCCGGAGCGCCGCGACGGGCGCCGCGCCTTGCTCCTGGCGTTGCTCCAGCAAGGCCTCGGCGAGCCCGCCGTGCGCCTGTGCCGGCAGTTGCAGGAGGATGGCGAGGAGGAGCCCGGTCTGTGGCTTTGCCTGAGCCGTGCCGAACAGCTCGCCGGGCGTCTCGACGCGGCGCGTGCCGCGCACGCCCGGGCGCTGGAGCTGGAGGCGCGGGAATGAACGACCTGAGCGGGCTTCTCGGCCGGGTCGGCGAGCGCAAGGACATCCTGCTGGTGGTGTTGCTGCTGGCGGTGGTGTTCATGATGGTGCTGCCGCTGCCACCGCTGCTGCTGGACATCCTCATCGCCGTCAACATCACCATCTCCGTGGTCCTGCTGATGATGTCGGTGTACATCGGCTCGCCGTTGCAGTTCTCGGTGTTCCCGGCGGTGCTGCTGATCACCACGCTGTTCCGCCTGGCGCTGTCGGTGAGCACCACACGGATGATCCTGCTGCAGGCCGACGCGGGGCAGATCGTCAACACCTTCGGCAGCTTCGTGGTCGGCGGCAACCTGGTGGTGGGCATCATCATCTTCCTGATCATCACCATCGTGCAGTTCCTGGTGATCACCAAGGGTGCCGAGCGGGTCGCCGAGGTCAGCGCGCGCTTTTCCCTGGATGCCATGCCGGGCAAGCAGATGAGCATCGACGGCGACATGCGTGCTGGCGTGATCGATGTCAACGAGGCGCGGGCGCGGCGCGCGGTGATCGAAAAGGAAAGCCAGATGTTCGGCTCCATGGACGGCGCGATGAAGTTCGTCAAGGGCGACGCCATCGCCGGGCTGATCATCATCGTCGTCAACATCCTCGGCGGCATCGCCATCGGCGTCACGCAGAAGGGCCTGAGCACCGCCGACGCGCTGCAACTGTACGCGGTGCTGACCGTCGGCGATGGCATGGTCTCGCAGGTGCCGGCGTTGCTGATCGCCATCACCGCCGGGATCATCGTCACCCGGGTGTCTTCCGACGAATCGGCGGACCTCGGCAGCGACATCGGCGAACAGGTGGTGGCGCAGCCCAAGGCGCTGCTGATCGGCGGCCTGTTGCTGGTGCTGTTCGGCCTGATTCCCGGTTTCCCGACCCTGACCTTCCTGGCTCTCGCGCTGCTGGTCGGCGGCGGCGGCTACTTCATGCTCTGGCGCCAGCGGGCCCAGGCCAGCGCCGGTTCCCGCGACCTGCCGGCGCTGCTCGCGCAGGGCGCCGGAGCGCCATCGGCCAAGGCGCGTGGCAAGGCTGGCGGCGGCAAGCCGAAGGCCGGGCGTCTCGCCGAGCAGGAAGAATTCGCCCTCACCGTGCCGTTGCTGATCGACGTCGATGCCAGCCTCCAGGAACGTCTCGAGGCGATGTCGCTGAACGAGGAGCTGGTGCGGGTACGACGCGCGCTGTACCTGGATTTCGGCGTGCCGTTCCCGGGTATCCACTTGCGCTTCAACGAAGCGATGGGCGATGGCGAATACCTGGTGCAGCTACAGGAGGTCCCGGTCGCGCGCGGATGCCTGCGGCCGGGCTGGTTGCTGGTGCGCGAACGCGCCGCGCAGCTGGAACTGCTCGCGGTCCCCCACGAGCCGGCAGAGCTGCAGGTGCCGGGAGAAGAGGCGAGCTGGGTGGAGCAGGCGCATCAGGATCGCCTGGAGCGTTCCGGCTGTGCCTGCCTGGGCCTGGAGCAGGTGCTCACCTGGCACCTGTCCCATGTGCTGCGGGAGTACGCCGAGGATTTCATCGGCATCCAGGAGACGCGCTACCTGCTGGAGCAGATGGAGCAGGGTTACGGCGAGCTGGTGAAGGAGGCGCAGCGGATCGTTCCCCTGCAGCGGATGACCGAGATTCTCCAGCGCCTGGTCGGCGAGGACATCTCGATCCGCAACATGCGGGCGATCCTCGAGGCGATGGTGGAGTGGGGGCAGAAGGAGAAGGACGTGGTGCAGCTCACCGAGTACATCCGCAGCAGCCTCAAGCGCTACATCTGCTACAAGTACTCCAGCGGCAACAATATCCTTCCCGCCTATCTGCTGGACCAGGCGGTGGAGGAGCAGATCCGCGGTGGCATCCGCCAGACCAGCGCCGGCAGCTACCTGGCCCTCGACCCGGCGATAACCCAGGCCTTCCTCGAGCGCGTGCGGCAGACCGTCGGCGATCTCGCGCAGATGCAGAACCGGCCGGTGCTGATCGTTTCCATGGATATCCGCCGCTACGTGCGCAAGTTGGTGGAGAGCGACTATGCCGGGCTGCCGGTGCTGTCCTACCAGGAGCTGACCCAGCAGATCAACATCCAGCCGCTTGGCAGGATCGTGTTGTGAGCGCCGATCCGCTGATTCCCTGGTTTCTCGCCCGCGGCCTGGCGGTGCGTCCGCATTGCCTGCGCGACACCTCGATCGCGCTCGGCTGGCAGGTCCTGGCCTATGGCTGCGAACTGGCCTGGCGCTGCGACGGCGAGCGGGTCTGGATCGTGATGTTGCGTCGGCGGCAGGCGCGCAGCGGATTGGCCAATCCATTCGCCGCGCTGTACCTGCTGGCGGAGGCCACGCTCGATACGCTGGGGCCGCGCCAGCGTCTCTACGGCAAGGTCCTGGCGCTGGCCGGCAGCCCACTGCCTGGCGAGCGCATGGCGCGCTTCTATCGCCGCTGGACCGGCGCCGCCGAGCCCGCCGACGGCTGGTTCGAGCTGGAGGCCGGGCGGGTGGTGACGCAGCGAAGCCTGCGAAAACGACAAAAACCCGACCGTGCCTGACAGGCTCCGGCAACGTCGATCCCTACCATGGGCGACATGAACGAATACACCGAAGACACCCTGCGGGCGACCGTCCAGGCCGCCGAACTGGCGATTCGCGACAGCGAGGAACGCGGCCGCCTGCTGGCGGAAATGTGGCAAGGCCTGGGGCTTGCCGCGGACGCCGGCGAGCTGCTGTTCCAGGCGCCGGAGCGAGAGCTGGCGCGAGCCGCCGAAGAGGAGCTGCTGGCCGAACTGCGGCGCATGCGCAGTTCTCAGCCGACGCAGGGCGAGCAGGGTACCCGGCCGCGGCGTCCGACGCCGATGCGTGGCTTGTTGATCTGAGGAATCACGATGGAAGTCAGAAACTTTAATGCCGCTCGCGAGCTGTTCCTGGACGAACTCCTGGCCGCGCCGGCGGCGCCTGCCAGTGCCGAGCAGGAGGAACTGCTGGCCTTGTTGCGCAGCGAGCGGATCGTGCTGGCCCACGCCGGCCAGCCGCTGAGCGAGGCGCAAGTGCTCAAGGCGCTCGCCTGGTTGCTCGCGGCCAATCCGTCCGCGCCTCCGGGGCAGGGCCTCGAGGTACTCCGCGAAGTCCTGCAGGCACGTCGGCAGCCCGGTGCGCAGTGGGATCTGCGCGAGTTCCTGGTGTCGGCCTATTTCAGCCTGCACGGCCGTCTCGACGAGGATGTCATCGGTGTCTACAAGGATGTCCTGCAGACCCAGGACGGCAAGCGCAAGGCGCTGCTCGACGAGCTCAAGGCGCTGACCGCGGAGTTGAAGGTCTACAGCGTGATCCAGTCGCAGATCAACGCCGCGCTGTCGGCCAAGCAGGGCATCAGGATCGACGCTGGCGGTATCGATCTGGTCGACCCCACGCTCTATGGCTATGCCGTCGGCGATCCCAGGTGGAAGGACAGCCCCGAGTATGCGCTGCTGAGCAATCTGGATACCTTCAGCGGCAAGCTGTCGATCAAGGATTTTCTCAGCGGCTCGCCGAAGCAGAGCGGGGAACTCAAGGGCCTCAAGGATGAGTACCCCTTCGAGAAGGACAACAACCCGGTCGGCAATTTCGCCACCACGGTGAGCGACCGCTCGCGTCCGCTGAACGACAAGGTCAACGAGAAGACCACCCTGCTCAACGACACCAGCTCCCGCTACAACTCGGCGGTCGAGGCGCTCAACCGCTTCATCCAGAAATACGACAGCGTCCTGCGCGACATTCTCAGCGCGATCTAGAGGTATCCATGAACCAGCAAGCGACCCCTTCCGACACCGACCAGCAACAGGCGCTGGAGGCCTTCCTGCGCGACGGCGGCACCCTGGCGATGCTTCGCGGACTCAGCGAGGACACCCTGGAGCAGCTCTATGCGCTGGGCTTCAACCAGTACCAGGCGGGCAAGTGGGACGACGCGCAGAAGATCTTCCAGGCACTGTGCATGCTCGACCACTACGACGCCCGCTACTTTCTCGGCCTGGGCGCCTGCCGCCAGTCCCTCGGTCTCTATGAACAGGCCCTGCAGAGCTACAGCTACGGCGCGCTGATGGACATCAACGAGCCGCGCTTTCCCTTCCATGCCGCCGAGTGCCACCTGCAACTGGGTGATCTCGACGGAGCCGAGAGTGGCTTCTACTCGGCCCGGGCCCTGGCCGCGGCACAGCCGGCGCACGAGGCCCTGGCCGCGCGTGCCGGCGCCATGTTGGAAGCCGTAACCGCGAGAAAGGATCGAGCATATGAATCCGATAACGCTTGAACGCGCCGGACTGCCCTACGGGGTGGCCGACGCCGGGGATATCCCGGCGCTCGGCAGGCCGGTCGCGAGGGATGTCGAGAGTCTGCGGGTGGAGCGCCTGGCGGCGCCGGCCGCGGCTTCCGCGAGCGGCACGGGGGTGGCGCTGACGCCGCCGTCCGCAGCCAGCCAGCAGCGCCTGGAGGTCGCCAATCGTGCGGAGATCGCCAGCCTGGTGCAAGCAGTGGGCGAGGATGCCGGACTGGCGCGGCAGGTTGTGCTGGCCGGCGCTTCGACGCTGTTGTCCACCGGCCTGATGTCGCCGCAGGCGTTCGAGATCGAGCTGGCGAAAATCACCGGCGAAGTCGAGAACCAGCAGAAGAAACTCAAGCTGACCGAAATCGAGCAGGCGCGAAAGCAGAACCTGCAGAAGATGGAGGACAACCAGCAGAAGATCAGGGAATCGGAAGAAGCCGCGAAAGAAGCCCAGAAGTCCGGTCTGGCAGCCAAAATCTTTGGTTGGATCAGTGCAATAGCTTCGATCATCGTCGGCGCAATCATGGTGGCAACCGGCGTCGGCGCGGCCGCGGGTGCACTGATGATCGCGGGCGGTGTCATGGGAGTGGTCTCCCAGTCGGTACAGCAGGCAGCCGCGGACGGATTGATCAGCAAGGAAGTGATGGAAAAGCTCGGCCCGGCACTGATGGGTATCGAGATCGCCGTCGCGCTGCTGGCGGCGGTGGTCAGCTTCGGCGGCTCAGCGGTCGGCGGGCTGGCCAAGCTGGGCGCGAAGATCGGCGGCAAGGCGGCCGAGATGACCGCCAGCCTGGCGAGCAAGGTCGCCGACCTGGGCGGCAAGTTCGGCAGTTTGGCCGGCCAATCGCTGTCGCACTCGCTGAAACTCGGCGTGCAGGTTTCCGACCTGACCCTGGACGTCGCCAACGGCGCGGCCCAGGCCACTCATTCGGGATTCCAGGCGAAGGCCGCGAACCGCCAGGCCGACGTGCAGGAATCGCGTGCCGACCTGACCACCCTGCAGGGCGTGATCGAGCGCCTGAAGGAAGAGCTGAGCCGCATGCTGGAAGCATTCCAGGAAATCATGGAGCGGATCTTCGCCATGCTCCAGGCCAAGGGTGAAACCCTGCACAACCTGTCCAGCCGACCGGCAGCGATCTGAGGAGGCGTCACATGATCGATACGCAATATTCCCTGGCGGCTACCCAGGCCGCGATCCCCTCCGAGCCGATCGCTCCCGGCGCTGCCGGGCGTTCCGTCGGCACGCCGCAAGCGGCTGCGGAACTGGCGCAGGCGCCGGCCACGCGGGCCGACCGGGTCGAGCTGAACGCTCCGCGCCAGGCGCTCGACCCGGTGCGCATGGAAGCGGCCGGCAGCGAGTTGGACAGCAGCGTCGAGCTTCTGCTGATTCTCTTCCGCATCGCGCAGAAGGCGCGCGAGCTGGGCGTGCTCCAGCGCGACAACGAGAACCAGGCGATCATCCATGCGCAGAAGGCGCAGGTGGACGAGATGCGCAGCGGCGCCACGCTGATGATCGCCATGGCGGTGATCGCCGGCGTCGGCGCGTTGGCCTCGGCAGTGGTCGGCAGTCTCGGCGCGTTGAAGAACGGCAAGGCCATCAGCCAGGAGAAGACCCTGCAGAAGAACATCGATGGGCGCAACGAACTGATCGACGCGAAGATGCAGGCGCTTGGCAAGACCTCCGACGAGGATCGCAAGATCGTCGGCAAGGTCTGGGCGGCGGACCAGGTGCAGGACAGTGTGGCGTTGCGTGCGGCGGGCCGTGCCTTCGAGAGCCGCAACGGCGCCCTACAGGTGGCCAACACGGTGATCCAGTCCTTCGTCCAGATGGCCAACGCCTCGGTCCAGGTGCGCCAGGGCGAATCGCAGGCGAGCGCCCGGGAAGGAGAGGTCAACGCCACCATCGGGCAGAGCCAGAAGCAGAAGGTCGAGGACCAGATGAGCTTCGATGCCGGCTTCATGAAGGACGTCCTGCAGCTCATCCAGCAGTACACCCAGAGCCATAACCAGGCCTGGCGTGCGGCGGCCGGAGTGGTCTGAGCCGTCTCCGCGCGGGAGGAAAAGGCCACAGCGATGTGGCTTTTTTCTTAAAAGAAAAGTCTCTCAGTGACAAAAGCGATGCATAGCCCGGTGCTAGCATGCGCTGAGCTTTAGGAGGCGCCCCCATGGATTTAACGAGCAAGGTCAACCGACTGCTTGCCGAGTTCGCAGGCCGTATCGGTTTGCCTTCCCTGTCCCTCGACGAGGAGGGCATGGCGAGCCTCCTGTTCGACGAACAGGTGGGCGTCACCCTGTTGCTGCTCGCCGAGCGCGAGCGTCTGTTGCTGGAGGCCGATGTGGTGGGCATCGATGTGCTGGGCGAGGGGATCTTTCGCCAGCTCGCCAGCTTCAACCGCCATTGGCACCGTTTCGATCTGCATTTCGGCTTCGACGAGCTGACCGGCAAGGTCCAGTTGTATGCGCAGATTCTCGCAGCGCAACTGACCCTCGAATGCTTTGAGGCGACCTTGGCCAACCTGCTCGATCACGCCGAGTTCTGGCAGCGCCTGCTGCCGTGCGACAGTGATCGCGAGGCGGTCGCTGCGGTCGGCATGAGGGTTTGAGCGGCCCCATGAAAATCGAATCGATTTCGCCGGTGCAGCCGTCCCAAGACGCTGGAGCTGAGGCGGTGGGGCATTTCGAGGGGCGTTCGGTGACCCGCGCGGCCGTTCGCGGCGAGGACCGTTCCAGCGTGGCCGGGCTGGCGCGCTGGCTGGCGCGCAACGTGGCTGGCGATCCGCGTAGTGAGCAGGCCTTGCAGCGTCTCGCCGACGGTGACGGCACGCCGCTGGAGGCGCGCACGGTCCGGCGCAGGTGAGGTGCTGGATGCTGTTGCCGCTGGCGTTGCTGCTCGGCGGTTGCGTCAGCCAGCCCGCGCCGATGTCGCCGAAGGTGACGGTGGGTGGTTCGGTGGGCGGCGTTTCCCTGCAGGCGCGCCAGGCGCAACTCAGGCTGCGCCTGTATGCCGTCGTTCAGGGAAGGATGCAAACGATTGCCGAGCGGCGCTACTGGGTGTCCGGGTTGCCGTTGCGCTATGCCTTCGATCTGGAGGTCGACAGGTTGGAGGGCGAGGCATTGTACCTGCGTACCGAGCTTTCCTGGGTGGGCGTCGCGGCGGTCCAGGCGAGCGCCTGGCAACAGGTGGCGGCGGGCGTCGATGAGCGGGTCCGGCTGGTTCGGCGCGACTGTTTTCCGAATTGTACGGCCGCTCGCCCGGAAGAAAGATCTGGCAACGATTGATACATTGCCTGCTGTTTCGGAAAGTGCGTATGGAGATTAAAGAAGTGCAAGTCTCGTTCGTTTTCAGGGAAGGCCTCGAATAATAAAGCTGGTACTTTTGTTCCGCTTCTAAAGAAGGCTGGATTAATTGGCGGAAGCCGACTCGCTCTGCGAATCAGCGCACGTCGGATAATCCTGATTATTATAAAATCGACTCCGTGCTCATGGCTTTGAAAATCAATAAAACGGAGCGTATTCATGCCTCTCCGCTAGGCGGGGCATTCAAGGTACGACGGGAAGTGTTGGGGTTCTTATAATATGCAAGGAGCCAAATCTCTTGGCCGAAAGCAGATAACGTCTTGTCATTGGAACATTCCAACTTTCGAATACAGGGTAAACAAGGAAGAGGGCGTATATGTTCTGCTCGAGGGCGAACTGACCGTCCAGGACATCGATTCCACTTTTTGCCTGGCGCCTGGCGAGTTGCTTTTCGTCCGCCGCGGAAGCTATGTCGTAAGTACCAAGGGAAAGGACAGCCGAATACTCTGGATTCCATTATCTGCCCAGTTTCTACAAGGCTTCGTCCAGCGCTTCGGCGCGCTGTTGAGTGAAGTCGAGCGTTGCGACGAGCCCGTGCCGGGCATCATCGCGTTCGCTGCCACGCCTCTGCTGGCCGGTTGCGTCAAGGGGTTGAAGGAATTGCTTGTGCATGAGCATCCGCCGATGCTCGCCTGCCTGAAGATCGAGGAGTTGCTGATGCTCTTCGCGTTCAGTCCGCAGGGGCCGCTGCTGATGTCGGTCCTGCGGCAACTGAGCAACCGGCATGTCGAGCGTCTGCAGCTATTCATGGAGAAGCACTACCTCAACGAGTGGAAGCTGTCCGACTTCTCCCGCGAGTTCGGCATGGGGCTGACCACCTTCAAGGAGCTGTTCGGCAGTGTCTATGGGGTTTCGCCGCGCGCCTGGATCAGCGAGCGGAGAATCCTCTATGCCCATCAGTTGCTGCTCAACAGCGACATGAGCATCGTCGATATCGCCATGGAGGCGGGCTTTTCCAGTCAGTCCTATTTCACCCAGAGCTATCGCCGCCGTTTCGGCTGCACACCGAGCCGCTCGCGGCAGGGGAAGGACGAATGCCGGGCTAAAAATAACTGACGTTTTTTGAAAGCCCGGTAGCGGCTGCATGAGTAGAATCGGCCCAAATTGCAGGCTCTGACGAGCGCGCAATGTAGTGAGGAAGCCAAGGCAGAGAATGGAGCAGGAAGACGATAAGCAATACTCCCGAGAAGCGGTGTTCGCTGGCAGGCGGGTATCCGTGGTGGGCTCGGACGCCCGCTCGCGGGGTCGGGTGCCGGGTTACGCATCGAGCAGTTTGTATCGTGAGTCCGGAATCATCAGTGCGCGGCAACTGGCGTTGCTGCAGCGGATGCTGCCGCGCCTGCGGCTGGAGCAACTGTTCCGCTGCGAGTGGTTGCAGCAGCGCCTGGCGCGCGGCCTGGCGCTGGGGCGCGAAGAGGTGCGGCAGATTCTCCTCTGCGCGGCGCAGGACGACGACGGCTGGTGCGCCGAACTGGGCGACCGGGTCAACCTCGCCGTGCCGCAGTCGATGATCGATTGGGTCCTGCTGCCGGTCTATGGCTGGTGGGAAAGCCTGCTCGACCAGGCGATCCCCGGCTGGCGCCTGTCGCTGGTGGAGCTGGAGACCCAGTCCCGGCAACTGCGAGTCAAGTCCGAATTCTGGTCCCGCGTGGCCGAGCTGGAGCCGGAGCAGGCCCGCGAGGAACTGGCCAGGGTCGCCAAGTGCCAGGCGCGCACCCAGGAACAGGTGGCCGAACTGGCCGGCAAGCTGGAGACGGCTTCGGCACTGGCGAAGAGCGCCTGGCCGAACTGGCAGCGGGGCATGGCGACGCTGCTCGCCAGCGGCGGGCTGGCCGGCTTCGAGCCGATCCCCGAGGTCCTCGAATGCCTCTGGCAACCTCTCTGCCGGCTGGACGACGACGTCGGCGCGGCGGACGCCGTCCAGGCCTGGCTGCACGAACGCAACCTGTGCCAGGCACAGGATCACTTCTACTGGCAGAGCTGAGCGGCCGGCGAAAGCCGGCCCTACCGAGGAATCATGGATCATCTGTTGAGCGGATTGGCCACTCGCCTGGGCCAAGGGCCCTTTGTTGCCGATCGGACGGGTTCGTACCACCTGCGCATCGACGGACAGAGCGTCCTGTTGCTGCGCCAGGGCGACGACCTGCTGCTGGAAAGCCCGCTGGAGCACGCCCCCCTGGATCCGCAGCGCGACCAGCTGGGGTTGCTGCGGGCGCTGTTGTCGCGGGTCGCCAGTTGGAGCCGGCGCTATCCCCAGGCCATCGTCCTGGACGCGGACGGGCGCCTGCTGTTGCAGGCGCGGCTGGGCCTCGACGGCCTCGATCCCGAGCGACTCGAACGGGCCCTGGCCGCCCAGGTGGGGCTGCTCGAGGCGCTGGCGCCGGAGCTGGAACCGCTGCCCCGCGGGTTGCCGCCGCAGGCTCCGGTGTGGCGTCCCTGATGCGCCGCCTGCTGATCGGCGGACTGCTGGCGCTGCTGCCTGGCGCGGTCTTGCGCGCGCAGCCGCTGGACTGGCCCAGCCTGCCTTACGACTATGTGGCGCAGGGCGAAAGCCTGCGCGACGTGCTGGCCAACTTCGGCGCCAACTACGATGCCTCGGTGATCGTCAGCGACAAGGTCAACGACCAGGTCAGCGGTCGCTTCGACCTGGAAAGCCCGCAGGCCTTCCTGCAGTTGATGGCCTCCCTCTACAACCTCGGCTGGTACTACGACGGCACCGTGCTGTACGTATTCAAGACCACCGAGATGCAATCGCGGCTGGTGAGGCTGGAGCAGGTCGGCGAGGCCGAGCTGAAGCGCGCGCTGACCGCCGCCGGCATCTGGGAGCCGCGCTTCGGCTGGCGTGCCGACCCTTCCGGGCGGCTGGTGCACGTGTCCGGTCCGGGGCGCTATCTCGAACTGGTCGAGCAGACCGCCCAGGTGCTGGAGCAGCAATACACCCTGCGCAGCGAAAAGACCGGCGACCTCAGCGTGGAGATCTTCCCGCTGCGCTATGCGGTCGCCGAGGACCGCAAGATCGAGTACCGCGACGACGAGATCGAGGCGCCGGGCATCGCCAGCATCCTCTCGCGGGTGCTCAGCGATGCCAACGTGGTTGCGGTGGGCGACGAGCCGGGCAAGCTGCGCCCGGGACCGCAATCGAGCCATGCGGTGGTCCAGGCGGAACCGTCGCTGAATGCGGTGGTGGTGCGCGACCACAAGGACCGGTTGCCCATGTATCGCCGCCTGATCGAAGCCCTCGACCGGCCCTCGGCGCGGATCGAGGTCGGCTTGTCGATCATCGACATCAATGCCGAGAACCTCGCCCAGCTGGGCGTCGACTGGAGCGCCGGGATTCGCCTGGGCAACAACAAGTCGATCCAGATCCGCACCACCGGCCAGGATAGCGAGGAGGGCGGCGGCGCCGGTAACGGGGCGGTCGGCAGCCTGGTGGACAGTCGCGGGCTGGATTTCCTGCTGGCCAAGGTCACCCTGTTGCAGAGCCAGGGGCAGGCGCAGATCGGATCCCGGCCGACCCTGCTGACCCAGGAGAATACCCAGGCGGTGCTCGACCAGAGCGAAACCTACTATGTGCGGGTCACGGGCGAGCGGGTGGCCGAGCTGAAGGCGATCACCTACGGCACTATGCTGAAAATGACGCCGCGAGTGGTGACTCTCGGCGATACGCCGGAGATCAGCCTCAGTCTGCACATCGAGGACGGCAGCCAGAAACCCAATAGCGCCGGCCTGGACAAGATCCCCACGATCAACCGCACGGTGATCGATACCATCGCCCGCGTGGGCCATGGCCAGAGCCTGCTGATCGGCGGCATCTACCGCGACGAACTGAGCCAGAGCCAGCGCAAGGTACCCTGGCTCGGCGACATTCCCTATCTCGGCGCGCTGTTCCGCACTACCGCGGACACCGTGCGCCGCTCGGTGCGGCTGTTCCTCATCGAGCCGCGGCTGATCGACGATGGCGTCGGCCATTACCTGGCGCTGAACAACCGTCGCGACCTGCGCGGCGGCCTGCTTGAAATCGACGAGTTGTCGAACCAGAGCCTGTCGTTGCGCAAGCTGCTCGGTAGCGCCCGCTGCCAGGCGCTGGCGCCGGCCAGGGCCGAACAGGAGCGCTTGCGCCAGGCCGGCCAGGGTTCGTTCCTCACGCCCTGCCGGATGGGTGCGCAGGAGGGCTGGCGGGTGACCGACGGCGCCTGTCCCAAGGACGGCGCCTGGTGCGTCGGCGCGGAGCGCGGGAATTAGCATGGCCTGGAAGATCCGCTTCTACAGCGGGCTGAACCAGGGCGCCGAAGTCTCGCTCGGAGAGGGCCGGGTGGCGCTTGGCAGCGATCCGTTGCAGGCCGACCTGGTGTTGCTCGACGAGGGCATCGCGGCAGTCCACCTGGTGCTCGAGGTCGATGCCCAGGGCGTGCGCCTGCTGGAATGGGCGGAGGGCTGCGAGCCTCGCCAGGACGGCCAGGCGCAAGTCGCCGGAGCGATCCTGCAGGCGCTTGCCGGGCAGACCTGCGGCCCGCTGCGCTGGGCATTCTGCGACCCGCAGCGGAGTTTTCCCGAGCGTTTCCCCGAAGCCGAGGTGCAGACCGCGCCAGTGCGCCGCAAGTCGTCCGCCCGTGCCGGCGGGGCCTGGCTGCTCGGCGTCAGCCTGGCGCTGGCGCTGTGTCTGCTGGGCATGCTCGTCGAACCCTGGTCGGCCCGCCAGCACGGCATGGCCGGCGAGGAGCCCCTGGCGAAGGTGCGCGCCTACCTGCGCGAGCAGGGCATGAGCGAGGTGGATGTGCAGCGCCAGGGCGACAGTCTCCTGCTCGGCGGCTACCTGGAGGACAACGCCCGGCGCCTGGCGCTACAGCGCTACCTCGATGGCAGCGGCGTGGACTACCGACTGGAAGCACGGAGCATGGAAGACATTCGCCAGGGCGTGGATTTCATCCTGCAGAAATTCGGCTATCGGCAGATCCTCAGCAGCAACGCGGACAAGCCTGGCTGGGTCCGGCTCAACGGCGAACTGGCGGAACAGGACGAACGCTGGGCGCGGATCGACGCATTGCTGGAGTCCGAGGTGCCGGGCCTGCTCGGGGTGGAAAACCAGGTCCGGGTGGCCGGCTCGCACCTGCGCCGCCTCGAGCGCCTGCTGGCGGACGCCGGCCTCGACCGGCAACTGAGTTTCCGCGAGCGCGGCGAGCGCATCGAGTTGAGCGGCACGCTCGACGAGGTCCAGCTCAGCGCCTTCTACCGCCTGCAGCGCGAGTTCCAGCAGGAATTCGGCAACCGCCCGAGCCTGGAGCTGCTCAGTCGCGGCAAGCGCGCCAGCGGCGACGAACTGGAGTTCACGATTCGCTCGGTGTCGCTGGGGCGGGTGCCCTATGTAGTGCTCGGCGACGGCCAGAAATACCCGGTGGGCGCCTCGACATCCCGCGGTGTGCGAATCCTCGCCATCGAGCCGGAGTCGATCCTGGTGGCCCGCGGCAAGCAGCGTTTCATCATCAATCTCAAAGGGGAGGTGCTCCATGATGACAGCCTTGGAAACGCGACTGTCGGTCGCTGACGGCACGCATGCCGCAGCGCTCCGGCAGCGTCTGCAGGCGGCGCTGGCGGAGTGTCGCCGGGAACTGGCCAGAGGCGCCGGCCCGGAGCGTTTCCAGTTCCTGCAACAGCAGGCCCGGGCCCTCGAAGGCGGTCTCGGCATTCTTTCGCAGCTCACAGAGGACTAAGCATGGCGCAGATATTCAACCCCAACCCGGGGAATACCCTCGATACCGTGGCCAATGCCCTGAAGGAGCAGGCCAACGCAGCGAACAAGGACGTCAACGACGCGATCAAGGCCTTGCAGGGGACCGACAATGCCGACAACCCGGCGCTGCTGGCCGAGCTGCAACACAAGATCAACAAGTGGTCGGTCATCTACAACATCAACTCGACGGTGACCCGTGCGCTGCGCGACCTGATGCAAGGCATCCTGCAGAAGATCTGAACATGGACACTTCACTGATACGCGAATTGGCGGAACTGGCGCTGGCCGGCAGCGGGCAGCACTGCCACGAAGAGGCGCTGTGCATCGCCGAGTGGCTGGAGCGCCTCGGACAGGACGAAGCGGCGCGGCTGATCCGGATTTCCAGCCTGGCCAACCAGGGGCGCTATCAGGAAGCCCTGGCCTTCGCCCATGGCAATCCCTGGCCGGCGCTGGAGCCCTGGTTCGCCTTGTGCGAGTGGCACCTGGGGCTGGGCGCCGCGCTGGACCGCAGGCTGGCCGGGCTGGGCGGCAGCAGCGATCCTGCCCTGGCCGACTTCGCCGCCGGCATGCGCGCCCAGGTGCGGACATGAGCCGCATCGACACGCCGCCGGGATTCGCCGTCTATCCGTCGGCCAGTCCAAAGGCGGCGAACCTGCCGGCTGTCGATCAGGTGCTGGCTTTCGAGCAGGCCCTCGGCGGCGAGCCGCCGGCGGCCGGACGCCGCCTGGCCGGGTTGGAGAACGGCGCTCTCGGCGAGCGCCTGCTGCAGCGCTTTGCCCAGCCGCTGCAAGGGTTGGAGGCGGACCGCCTGGAGCTGAAGGCGATGCTCCGTGCGGAACTGCCGCTGGGGCGCCAGCAGCAAACCTTTCTCCTCCAGTTGCTCGGTGCAGTCGAGCATGCGCCGGGCGGCGAATACCTGGCGCAAATGGCGCGTCGCGAATTGCAGGTGCTGATCCCGCTCAACGGCATGCTCGACAACCTCGTGCGCAACAGCCACAAACTCGACCTGGAGTCATGATGGATATCTCTCGGATGGGCGCCCAGGCGCAGATCACCAGTCTCGAAGAACTCTCCGGCGGCCCGGCCGGCGCGGCCCACGTCGCCGAGTTCGAACGGGCGATGGGCGGTGCCGGCAGCCTGGGCGGCGACCTGCTCAGCGAACTGGGGCAGATCAGGGAGCGTTTCAGCCAGGCCAAGCAGGAGTTGCAGGTGGAGCTGTCGACGCCCGGCGACGATCCCAACAGCCTGATGCAGATGCAGTGGTCGCTGATGCGCATCACCATGCAGGAAGAGCTGATCGCCAAGACCGTCGGGCGCATGAGCCAGAACGTCGAAACCCTGATGAAGACCCAATGAGGCGAACGGGAAAGGTCTGTCGCGCATGGCGCTCCTGGCGCTGGTCCTGGCGTTGGGCGGGTGCAAGGTCGAACTCTATACCGGGATCAGCCAGAAGGAAGGTAACGAGATGCTGGCGCTGTTGCGTTCGGAGGGCGTTTCCGCGGACAAGCAGGCGGACAAGGATGGCACCGTGCGCCTGCTGGTGGAGGAATCGGATATCGCCGAGGCGGTGGAGGTGCTCAAGCGCAAGGGCTATCCGCGGGAGAACTTCTCCACGCTGAAGGATGTGTTTCCCAAGGACGGGCTGATTTCCTCGCCCATCGAAGAGCGCGCGCGGCTCAACTACGCCAAGGCCCAGGAGATTTCCCATACCCTTTCCGAGATCGATGGCGTGCTGGTGGCGCGGGTCCATGTGGTGCTGCCCGAGGAGCGCGACGGACTGGGCAGGAAGTCCTCGCCGGCATCGGCCTCGGTGTTCATCAAGCACGCCGCCGACGTGCAACTGGATGCCTACGTGCCGCAGATCAAGCAACTGGTGAACAACGGCATCGAAGGACTCAGCTACGACCGCATCAGCGTGGTCCTGGTGCCGTCGGCCGGGGTCCGCCAGGTCCCGCTGGCGCCACGCTTCGAGAGTGTCTTCTCGATCCAGGTGGCGGAGCACTCGCGCGGACGCCTGCTCGGTCTGTTCGGCCTGCTGCTGGCGTTGCTGCTGGCGAGCAACCTGGCGCAGTTCTTCTGGCACCGGCAACGGGGCTGAGCGGCGCGATGCCATTGACGGCCTACCAGTTGCGCTTCTGCCCGGCCTGCTACATTCACGAGTCGCACCTGCCCGCGGTATTGCTGCGGTTGCTGCCGGCGCTGCCGGACTGGCGGCGACAGAGCGTTCTCAACGCCTGGCTGCTGGAGCAACTGGAATTGGACTGCGCGTTCCGCATGCCCGCGCAACTGGGCGGGCTGGCCCTTTACCCGCAGGCGGCGCTGGAACGGACCCTGGGCTGGCTCGGCGCGCTGCTGCACGGCCAGGCCTTGCGGCAGGTGCTGGATGGTGCGCGGGTTCGGCGCATCCGCGCGCAGATCGGCGAACAGGGCCAGCGTTTCTGCCTGGAACAGCTCGACCTGCTCATCGGTCGCTGGCCGCCCGGCTGGCAGCGGGCCTTGCCGGAAAACCCGGAAGAAGGCTATTTCCGGCGCTGCGGCCTGGCTTTCTGGCTGGCCGCCTGTAGCGATGCCGACTGCGGTTTCTCGCGGCGTCTGCGCCTGCGCCTGGAGGCCATGCCGGCCCCGGCGGACTGGACCTTCGACGAACAACGGCGATCCCTGGCGCGGACCCTGTGCCTGAAGGTCGCCCGACAAGCGAGCGATGAATGCTTCCATTTGTTGAACTAGACGCCAGTCGCGTACGGCTGGCCCCCGGGCAGGCCCTGTTGCGCGCCCGCGACTTCCAGGACTACCTCAGCGCCAACCGCCTGGTGGAAGCGGCCCGCGAGCGTGCCGCCGAAATCGAGCGCGAGGCCCACGAGGTTTACCAGGAGCAGAAGCGCCTGGGCTGGGAGGCCGGACTGGAGGAGGCGCGTCTGCGCCAGGCCGGGCTGATCCAGGAAACGCTACTGCGCTGCAATCGCTACTACCGGCAGGTCGATCGCCAGCTTGGCGAGGTGGTGCTGCAGGCGGTGCGCAAGGTGTTGCGCCACTACGACGCTGTCGAGCTGACCCTGGCGGCCACGCGCGAGGCACTGGCATTGGTGAGCAACCAGAAGCAGGTGATCCTGCACGTCCAGCCGGAACAACTGGCCGCGGTGCGCGAGCAGGTCGCCCGGGTGCTCAAGGATTTCCCCGAGGTGGGCTACCTGGAAGTGGTCGGCGATGCCCGGCTGGACCAGGGCGGTTGCATCCTGGAAACCGAGATCGGGATCATCGACGCTTCGCTCGACAGCCAGTTGGCGGCGTTGCAGGCCGCATTGACGGAGAGCGTGGCGCGGAGCGGCGAGGAGGAAGGGGACGCCGGTTGAGGGAACCAGGCGCCGCCCCCGGCCCGGGCGTTGGCTCCGGGCCGAGGGCTGAGGCGCTGCCGTTCGCCCGCGGCGGCGACGCTGGCGGTGCGGTCGGCGCCTTCAGAGCAGGGTGAAGCTGCGGCTTTCGGTTTGCGCCGAATCCAGGCCGACGAAGACCTTGAACTCGCCTGGCTCGGCCGTGTGCCTGAGCTGGCTGTCGTAGAACTTCAGGTCTGCCTCGCCGAGGCGGAAGACGATCTCCCGCGATTCGCCGGGCTCCAGCATCACCTTGCGGAACCCGCGCAGTTCCTTCACCGGACGGCTGAGGCTGGCGACCGGGTCCTGCAGATAAAGCTGGACCACCGTGGCGCCGGCGCGCTTGCCGCTGTTGCTGAGCGTGACCCGCGCTTCCAGGGTAGCGCCGCGGGCCAGCCGTTCGCTGGACAGGCGCAGGGGCGAGAGACTGAACTCGGTGTAGCTGAGGCCGTAGCCGAACGGGTAGAGCGGGCCGTTGGCTTCGTCGAAATAGCGCGAGGTGTATTTGCCGGGGTTGTCGTGGTCCATCGGCCGGCCGGTGTTCAGGTGGTTGTAGTAGACCGGAACCTGGCCCACCGAGCGGGGGAAGGACATGGTCAGCTTGCCGCTGGGGTTGTGCTCGCCGAACAGCACGTCGGCGATGGCGTTGCCGCCTTCGGTGCCACTGAACCAGGTTTCCAGGATCGCGTCGGCGTTTTCCTGCTCCCAGCCCAGCGATAGCGGTCGGCCGTTCATCAGCACCAGCACCAGCGGCTTGCCGGTGGCCTTCAGTGCCTTCAGCAGCCGCCGCTGGCTGGCCGGGATGCGCAGGTCGGTGCGACTGGAGGCCTCGTGGGCCATGCCCTGCGATTCGCCGACCACGGCGACCACCAGGTCGGCGTCGCGCGCGGTGCGCAAGGCCTCCTCGAGCATCGCCTCGGCGGAGCGCGGATCGACCTCGACTTCCGGGTTGTAGCTGTTCAGGTAGTCGAGGATCGCCTGGTCGCCACTGACGTTGGCACCCTTGGCGTAGAGCAGGGTGGCACGCTCGCCGACGGCATTGGCCAGGCCCTGGTAGACGGTTACCGCCTGGCGTGGCACGCCGGCTGCCGACCAACTGCCGATGACGTCGCGCTGGCTCTTGGCCAGGGGGCCGATCACGGCGATCCGCCCCTGTTTCTTCAGCGGCAGCAGACCGTCGCGGTTCTTCAGCAGGACCAGTCCTTCGCGAGCCACCTCGCGGGCGGCCTGGCGGTGCAGGCGGCTCTCGGCGTTGGTGTCGAACGGCGGGTCGTCCGGCTTGCCCAGGCGCCGGTAGGGATCGGCGAACAGGCCGAGGTCGTACTTCGCCGCCAGCACGTCGCGGCAGGCGCGATCGATGTCGGCCTGGTCGATCTCGCCGGCCGCCAGCAGCTTCGGTAGCCAGGTCGAGTAGAGATCGTCGTTCATGTTCATGTCGACACCGGCCTGGATCGCCAGGCGCGTGGCGTCCCGCTCGTTGCCGGCGAGGCCGTGCTTGATCAGTTCCTTCACCGCGCCGTGGTCACTGATGGTCAGCCCCTTGAAGCCCCACTGCTGGCGCAACAGGTCGGTCAGCAGCCAGCGGTTGGCGGTGGCGGGCACGCCGTTGATGGTGTTCAGCGAGACCATCACCGCGCCGGCGCCGGCGTCCACCGCGGCCTTGTAGGGCGGCAGGTAGTCCTGGAACATGCGCGGCAGGCTCATGTCCACGGTGTTGTAGTCGCGGCCGCCTTCGGCCGCGCCGTACAGGGCGAAGTGCTTGACCGCCGCCATGATGCTGTCCGGGGCGGCCAGGTTGGAGCCCTGGTAGGCACGGACCATCACGCCGGACAGCAGCGAGGTCAGGTAGGTGTCTTCGCCGAAGCCTTCCGAGACCCGCCCCCAGCGCGCGTCGCGGGTGATGTCGACCATCGGCGAGAAGCTCATGTCGAGCCCGTCGGCGCTGGCTTCCAGGGCGGAGATCCGCGCGCTGCGGGCGACCACCTCGGGGTCCCAGCTGGCGGCCAGGCCGAGGCTGATGGGAAAGATGGTGCGGTGCCCGTGGGCCACGTCGTAGGCATGGAACAGCGGGATCTTCAGGCGGCTATGGCGGACCTGGTCCTGCATGGCGCGAATGTCCGGGCGGGTCACGGTATTGAATATGGCGCCGACCTTGCCGGCGCGGATATCCGCCATCAGCGCTTCCTTGGGATGGTCGGCGCCGACGCTGACCAGGCGTAGCTGGCCGATCTTTTCCGCGTTGCTCATGCGAGCCATCAGGCTGGCGATGAAACGCTCCTTGTCGGTGGCCGGCGGATTGCCGGATTCGCCCTGGCCAGCCGCCAGTGCCGGGCTCCCGCTCAGCCCGATGAGAAGCCCCAGTACACACAGCCTGTTCATGCATGTTTTCTCGTTATTGGATAGACGCTCGTCGTGGCGGCGTGACATGTCGCGGCATGCCGCCCGGCGGGCGCGACATAAGGTGTTCGCAGCGCGGGCGGAAGTCAACGAGACGGCGATGGGCGAATCTGCCGGTTCTGACAGGTCCCGTGGCGCGCCGCTGGCGGCGCTCAGGCGACGCTGGCGAGCAACTGCTCGGCCGGCATCGGCCTGCCGAGCAGGAAGCCTTGCAGCGAATTGCAGCCGAGGCGGGTCAGGAACTCCTGCTGGGCCTCGGTTTCCACGCCCTCGGCGACGATCTTCAGGTTCAGCGTGCGGCCGAGGGCGACGATCGCCGAGACGATCGCGGCGTCGTCGCTGTCGTGGGCCAGCTCGTTGATGAAGCCACGGTCGATCTTCAGTTCGCTCGCCGGCAGGCGTTTGAGATACAGCAGGCTGGAGTAGCCGGTGCCGAAGTCGTCGATGGAGATGCCGACGCCCATCGCCGACAACTGCTCGAGGATCACCAGGCTGGCATCGGCATCGCGCATGGCGGTCGATTCGGTCACCTCGAGGATCAGGTGGCTGGGCTCCAGGCTGTGGCGCAGGAGTGCGTTGCGTACCGAGTCGACCAGGCCGGCATGGGCGAACTGCAGGGCCGAAAGGTTCACCGCGATGTTCCAGTCCGCATGTCCGCCGTCCAGCCAGAGGCGCATCTGCCGACAGGCTTCGTCGAGCACCCACTCGCCGATCTGCACGATCAGGCCGGTCTTTTCCGCCAGCGGCAGGAACTGGCCGGGGGTGATCAGCCCGTGTTGCGGATGCTCCCAGCGCAGCAGCGCTTCCACGCCGATCATCGGTCCGTTCGGCGCCAGTACCTTGGGCTGGTAGTGCAAGACCAGTTGCCGGCGCTCCAGGGCCTGGCGCAGGTCATGCAGTAGTTGCAACTGTTCCTGGGCGTTGGCGTTCATCGAACTCTCGAAGAAGCAGTAGCCGTTCCGTCCCTGGTCCTTGGCGTGATACATCGCCGCGTCGGCATTGATCATCAGCTCGTGGCGGGTCTGCCCGTCGCCGGGGTAGAGCGCGATGCCGATGCTCGCCGAGATCCGCACCTCGTGGCGGGATATCTGGTACGGCTGGCTGATCCGCTTCACCAGCTTCTCGGCCAGGGTCGCGGCGTCGGCGGGCTCTCGGGCCTCGATCAGCAGGACGAACTCGTCGCCGCCGAGGCGGGCGATGGTGTCCTGGGCGCGGACGTTGGCGCGGATACGCTCGGCGACTTCGATCAGCAACAGGTCGCCGAGGTGATGGCCGTAGGCATCGTTGACCGCCTTGAAGCCGTCCAGGTCCATGAACAGCACGGCGAACCGGCGATCGTCGCGGATCGCCTGCTGGATCGCCTGCTCCAGGCGGTCGTCGAGGAGCATGCGGTTGGGCAGCTTGGTCAGGTTGTCGTGCAGGGCCAACTGGATCAGCTCGCGGTTGGCTCGTGCGAGGGAGGTGGCGAGCACCGAGGTACGTGCCTCGAGGCGCGAGTCCAGCACCGAGACGATCAGGGCGATGGCGATCACCGCCAGGGTGATCACGATGACCAGCACCGCCAGCCAGCCGTTGTCGATGCCTCGGCCGGCGGCGCCGCAGAAGCTGCCCAGGGGGAACTGCGCGGCGGCCATCCCGGTGTAGTGCATGCCGACGATGGCGCAGCCCATCACCAGGGCGGCGCCGGCGCGGACCAGGACGATGCGCCGGCTGCCATGGCGCAGGCGGAAGGCGATCCACAGCGCGGCGCCGGAGGCGATCACCGCGATCAGGATGGAGAGGCCGAGCCACAGCGGGTCGTAGACGATCCCCGGCATCATCAGCAGGGCGGCCATCCCGGTGTAGTGCATGGCGGCGATGCCGCTGCCCATCAGCAGGGCGCCCAGCGCCAGGCGTTGCCAGGGGAGTTCCGCCTGGCACACCAGCCAGAGGGCGAAGGCCGAACTGCCGACGGCCAGTAGCAGCGACAGCAGGGTCAGGCCCAGGTCGTAGCCGAGCGGGATCGGCAGGCTGAAGGCGAGCATGCCGACGAAATGCATCGACCAGATGCCGAAGCCCATGGCGAAAGCGCCGCCGATCAGCCAGGAGAGCGCCTCGCGGCCTTTCGCCAGGGTCACCCGGCCGGCCATGTCGAGAGCGGTGTAGGACGCCAGGATGGCCACAATCAGGGAAAAGGCGACAAGAACCTGGTTGTAGCTGCTGATAAGCATGAAAGCGTCCGAACGGGATAGCGGGAGAGAAGTGGTTGATATCAACCTGATATTATTGCACGAGTCGCTTTCGCCAATGCCATCGGGCAGGACCAACGGTTGCCGGCGCAGGCGGAATCTTGCTCAACGGCCGGGCCTTTTGTACAGCGCTTTGTCTGCCGCCGGTCGCCGCCCGCCGGGGCAGGCGGCGGAAAGCTCGGCAGCGCTGGCAGGTTGACGCTACCCTGAAAGAAGCCATGGTCGTCCGATCTTCCTCTGGCTTGATCAAAAAACTCTCATGATCGCCGACGATGGCTTCAGCTGAATGGGGAATCGGTGAACTTTCTGAATGTCTCGACAGGAGGTGCGTCTCATGGAAAAGCCCTTCTCGGATGATGTCAGCGTGAATGTCCTGCGTCGCATGAAAGAAGGCGGCTTCGACTTCGCGCGCATCCATCCCATCGACTTCTTCGCCATCTTTCCCAGTGAGCGGGAGGCCCGCCAGGCAGCGGGCCAGTTTCGCGGCGAATCCCTCAGGGCCCAGGTCGTCGCTCGCGACGATGGCTCCTGGAACCTGCAGGTCAGCAAGGTGATGTACGCCACCCATGCCGCCATCGGTGCCTTCGAACACGACCTGGAGGAAGTCGTGGTGCCGCTGGGCGGCGTGCTGGACGGGTGGGGCGTGACCCAGGAGGTCACTTCGCTGCGTCCGTGACGGCGGCGGGACCCCGGCCGCGATCCTGGGCCGGGGCTCCTGCGTCGGGCTTTCCTTCCTCGAAGGCTTTCCTTCAGACTGGGGAAGGAGGTAAGCCATGAGCGATATTCTGATCCTGACCCATGCCGAGTTCTGTCCGCCAGGCCATCTGGGTGCCGTGCTGGCGGAGCGCGGCCTGGACTTCCGCGTGATCCGCGCCGATCTCGGCGAACTCGCCGGTCTCGACGCCGAACGCCCGCGAGCGGTGGCGATCATGGGTGGGCCGATGAGCGTCAACGACGACCTGCCCTGGTTGCGCGACGAACTGGCGCTGCTGCGTCGCTTCATCGAGCGGCGCATCCCGCTGATCGGCCATTGCCTCGGCGGCCAGTTGCTGGCCCGCGCCCTGGGCGCGACGGTGCGGCAACAGCCCTACACCGAAATGGGCTGGCAGCCCATGCAGCGGGAAAGCCGCGACAGTCCATGGCTGGCCGGGCTGCCGGAGCGCTTCTCGATCTTCCAGTGGCATGGCGATGCCTTCGACCTGCCGCAGGGCGCCGAGCGCCTGCTGTCCAGCCCGTGGTGCGAGAACCAGGGGTTTTCCTGGGGTGGTCACGTACTCGGCCTGCAAGGCCATCCGGAAATGACCGAGGAACTGGTGCGGCGCTGGATCGCCGGCTGGCCGCACCTGCTCGATCCCTCCCAGCCCAGCCAGCAATCCGCCGAGGACATGCTGGCCGGGTTGCCTGCCAGGATTGCCGGGCTGAATCGGGTGGCCGAGGGTTTCTACCGTCATTGGCTGTCGCTGATCGATTGACCTTCCCGGCCGCGGGCGCCCCCCTGGCACTACCGCCGGTCCGCTTTATCGCTCGTTCGAGCGAGACGGCTGTCTGCATGGAAGGGAGGGGATAAGCCGTCTCCCTTCCGGGTCTGTTCTAGACTTATCGGTCCCACAGGTCGCTTCGCGATCGGCAGGTCGATGCCGGTCCGTGGCCGCGGGGCGCGCATGCCGTCGAACGGGGCGCCCTTCCTCTCCTTGTGGGCAGGATGCACCAGACTGGGGCGAACCCGCCGCGCCGACCCTGCGAATCGCCGACGAGCCGTGATCCGCGCGCTGGCACGGGCTTTGCGAGTTCCCCATCGTTCGTGACGACAAGGAGTCCGGCATGGCACGCATGTTTTACGACGAGATGCACGATGCTGGCGGCGAATGCCGCTCGCATTATCGGGAATTCGCTCGCTGGCTGGCCGACACCCCTGAAGAGCAACTGCTGCAACGCCGGCGTGAAGCCGACCTGCTGTTCCACCGCGCCGGCATCACCTTCACCCTGTACGGCGACGAGCAGGGCACCGAGCGCCTGATCCCCTTCGACACCATCCCGCGCAGCATTCCCGCGGCGGAGTGGGCGCACATCGAGGCCGGCTGCATCCAGCGCGTCCAGGCGCTGAACCTGTTCCTCGCCGACCTCTACCACGAACAGCGCATCCTCAAGGCCGGGGTGATTCCTGCCGAGCAGGTCCTGGCCAACGACCAGTACCAACTGGCGATGCAGGGACTGGACCTGCCGGGCAACGTCTACGCGCACATTGCCGGGGTCGACCTGGTCCGCGACGGCAGCGGCAACTACTACGTGCTGGAGGACAACCTGCGCACGCCCAGCGGTGTTTCCTACATGCTGGAAAACCGCAAGATGATGATGCGCCTGTTCCCCGAGCTGTTCGTCCGCCAGCGCGTGGCGCCGATCGACCACTACCCGGACCTGCTGCTCGACACCCTAAAGCGGGCCAGTGACGTCGAATCGCCGAGCGTGGTGGTATTGACGCCGGGACGTTTCAACAGCGCCTACTTCGAACACGCCTTCCTCGCCCGCGAGATGGGCGTGGAACTGGTCGAAGGCGCCGATCTGTTCGTCCGCGACGAGCGGGTCTACATGCGCACGACGGCCGGACCGCAACCGGTGGACGTGATCTACCGAAGGATCGACGACGCCTTCCTCGACCCGCTGGCGTTCAACCCGGATTCGCTGCTCGGCGTGCCCGGCCTGCTGGCCGCCTACCGGGCCGGCAACCTGGTGCTGGCCAACGCGATCGGTACCGGGGTGGCCGACGACAAGTCGATCTATCCCTACGTGCCGGACATGATCCGCTTCTACCTCGGCGAAGACCCGCTACTGCACAACGTGCCGACCTGGCAATGTCGCAAGCCGAAGGAACTGGCGCACGTCCTGGCGCACCTGCCGGAGCTGGTGGTGAAGGAGACCCAGGGTTCCGGCGGCTACGGCATGCTGGTCGGACCGGCGGCCAGCCGGGAGGAAATCGAGCTGTTCCGCGAGCGCCTGAAGGCTCGCCCGGAGGCCTATATCGCGCAACCGACGCTGTCCCTGTCGACCTGCCCGACCTTCGTCGAGAGCGGCGTCGCGCCGCGCCATATCGACCTGCGGCCGTTCGTCCTGTCGGCGCCGGATCGGGTTCGCCTGGTGCCTGGCGGGCTGACCCGGGTGGCGTTGCGCGAAGGCTCGCTGGTGGTCAATTCGTCCCAGGGCGGCGGCACCAAGGACACCTGGGTGGTGGAGGAATAAGCATGCTCAGCCGGACCGCTTCCGACCTGTACTGGATGTCGCGCTACCTGGAGCGCGCGGAGAACCTCGCCCGCATGCTCGACGTCAGCTATTCGCTGTCGCTGTTGCCGCAGGACCGCAACGGCGGCGGCCTGGACGAACTGGCCATGCCGCTGCTGATCACCGGCACCCTCGACGCCTACCTGGAGCGCCACGGCGAACTGGCCGCCGAGCGCCTGCTGAGTTTCTTCGCCCTCGACCCGGACAACCCGGCGAGCATATACAGCTGCCTGGCCGCTGCGCGTGCCAGTGCCCACGCGGTACGCGGGCGGATCACCCTGGACATGTGGGAGAACATCAACGCCACCTGGCTGGAAATGCGCGGCATCGCCGCCGAGGGCATCCTGCGCTATGGCATCAGTCGTTTCTGCGAATGGGTGAAGGACCGCTCGCACCTGTTCCGCGGCGCGACCTTCGCCACCAGCATGCGCAACGATGCGTTCCGCTTCATCCGTCTCGGAACCTTCATCGAACGCGCCGACAATACCTTGCGCCTGCTCGATGCGCGCTACCAGACCCAGGGCGAAGCGGCGCTCGCCGGGGCGGACGAGGGCACCGCGCGCGGCTACTACCAGTGGAGCGCGCTGCTGCGGGCGCTATCCGCCTTCGAGGGCTACACCGAGCTGTACCGCGCCTCGCCCAACGCGCGCAACATCGCCGAATTGCTGCTGTTGCGCGAGGACGTGCCACGTTCGCTGCTGTCCTGCATCGAGGAACTGAGCGAGATCCTTTCCGGCCTGCCCGGCGTCAACGGCCGGCCGGCGCAGCGCCTGGCCGCCGAGCTGGAGGCACGGGTGCGCTACACCGGCATCGACGAGGTGCTGGAACAGGGCCTGCATACCTGGATCACCGACTACATCCTGCTGGTTCGCCAGTTGGCCAACGCCATTCACAGCTCCTACCTGGAGGCCGCATGAGACTCTCGATCACCCACGACACCACCTATCGCTACGAAGACCGGGTGCGCGCCAGCATCCAGTACCTGCGCCTGACCCCGCAGGACAGCGAGCGCCAGCACGTGGTCGATTGGCGCCTGGACCTGCCGCGCCCGGCGCGGCCGCTGCGCGATCCGTACGGCAACATCCTGCACGTCCTGACCCTGGACGAACCGCATGAGTCGGTCCTGATCGCCGCCCACGGCCTGGTCGAGATCGACGAGGAGCGCGAGGTGGAGCACGATCGCCAGTCGCCGTTGCCGTTCCTGCGCAGCACCCGCCTGACCGGCGCCGATGCCGAGATGCGCGCCTTCGCCGAACGCGCCATGGGCGGCCGCAAGGACCGCGGCGGCCTGCTCGACCTGATGCATGCGCTGCACGAGCATATCCTCTACCAGCCGGGGGCGACCCGCGTCGACAGCACCGCCATCGAGGCTTTCGGCGCACGCGCCGGGGTCTGCCAGGACCATGCGCATGCCTTCCTCGCCTGCGTCCGCAGCCAGGGCGTGCCGGGGCGCTACGTCTCCGGCTACCTCTACACCGAGGACGATACGCACCTGGCCAGCCATGCCTGGGCCGAGGCCTGGCTCGGCGACGGCTGGTACAGCTTCGACGTGACCAACCGGCTCGGCCGTCCGGAGCGCCATCTCAAGCTGGCCGTCGGCCTCGACTACCTGGATGCCTGCCCGGTGCGCGGCTTGCGCCGTGGCGGCGGTTGCGAGCAGATGCATGCGAGGGTGCTGGTCAGCGTGCCGCTGCTGCAGGTGCAGCAACAGTGACGATCCATTGCGCGCCTGGCGTTATCGGCGATTGCCTTTACGCTTGAGGGGCGGGGACGGACGGAATAAGGAAGATTCGAGATGACCTACTGTGTCGCGATGCACCTGGCCGATGGGTTGGTGTTCGCCTCCGATTCGCGGACCAACGCCGGGATCGACCATATCGCCACCTTCCGCAAGCTGTTCACCTTCGGCACGCCCGGCGAGCGCCTGCTGGTGGTGCAGACGGCCGGCAACCTGGCGACCTCGCAATCGGTGATCAACCTGCTGCAGCAGCGCATCCGCCGGGACGGCGCCAGCCTGCTCAACGTGCCCTCGGTCTACGACGCCACGGCGCTGGTCGCCGAGACCACCCGCGAGGTGCTGGCCCGCGACAGCGGCAATCTGGCCGGCAATACCGACCTGAGCTGTTCCTTCCTGGTCGGCGGGCAGATCGCCAGCGGACCGCCGGCGCTGTACAGCATCTATCCCCAGGGCAACTTCATCCAGGCCACGCCGGACACGCCTTTCCTGCAACTGGGCGAAAGCAAGTACGGCAAGCCGATCCTCGACCGCAACCTGACTTTCGACACGCCGCTGGAGCAGGCCCTGCGCTGCGCGCTGGTGTCGTTCGACTCGACCATCCGCAGCAACCTCTCGGTGGGCATGCCGCTGGACCTGCTGGTCTACCACCGCGACAGCCTGATCCTGCCGGAGGGCTACCGGGTCACAGAGGACGACGCCTATTTCAGCGCCATCCGCCGCCAGTGGAGCGCCGGCCTGCACGACTTGCTGGAGCGCCTGCCGTCGCCGCCCTCGGTGTACAACATCTGACGCCGCTTCAGCCGGCCGCGCCCGCCTTGCGGCCGGCCATGTGGCGCAGGTAGCCGATCAACTGGCGCAACTCCTGGTCGTCGATCACCCGTTCCGGGAACGCCGGCATCTTCGCCTGCGGCCATTGCCGCAGCGCCTGCGGGTCGCGGATGTAGCGGGCGAGGAATTGCGGCTGGAAGTACTCGGTGGGGTTGTACGGCAGGTTCAGGTCCGGGCCGAACTGGGCGTCGCCGGCACCGTTGAGACGGTGGCAGGCCAGGCAGTTCTTCTGGAACACGGCGAAGCCGGCGCGCACCTCCGCGCTGGCGTCGGCGGCCGGCAGCAGGGCCGGGAAGCGTTCGGCCAGAGGGGACTGGTAGCGGATGCGGACGACCTGGAAGGGCCATTGCTCCGGACCGATGCGTTTTTCCTCGGGTTTGCTCCAGACCAGATAGAACGGCCCGGCGGACGGCTTGCCGGCGCCCAGCGGCGGCCAGGGGCGCTGCGGATCCTCTATCGCCAGCCAGGCTTGCGAGCCCTGTTCGGCGAGCAGCGGGGCGGCCGGCAACTCGGCGGCGAAGCCGTCGCTGGCCACGGCCTGCAAATGGTCTTCGGGATGCACGCCTTTCAACAACGCCGCCAGTGGCACGGCGCGGTAGCGCATGTTCCGGCGGTAGGCGACGTCGGCCGGGATGTCCAGGTCGCGGGCCTGCGGATGCCTGAGCAGTTCTTCGCTGCTCCAGGTCTGCGTGCCCCCCGGCAGTTCCAGGCGGAGCTCGGCGGCCCAGGCGGCAGCCACAGGGAAGAGCAGGGCACCTAGCAACGCCAGGCGCGGGAGAGTGACAGGCATGCGGGTTCCTCGTGCATCCGCCGGTTATGGCATGGAGCGAGAGATTGGCACGGAACGGGGGCCTCGCGGTAGCATGCGGGCCATTGCATAGCTGGCTAACCAAGGGGTTCCCGTGCTCGCCGAGTTGTTCGCCGTGATGGCGCCCGTGCTGTTCGGCGCCGGTGTCGGTTACGTCTGGGTCCGTCTCGGACACGCCTATCCGACCGAGTTCGTTTCGCGCATCGTGTTCAACATCGGTTCGCCATGCCTGATCCTCGCCACCCTGGCGCATACCCGGGTGGACCTGCACAGTTTCGGCCGGATGGCCCTGGCCAGCGCGCTGATCTGCGTCTGCATGGCTGCGCTGGGCTGGGCGGCGGCGCGCCTCGGGCGCCAGGAGTGGCAGGTGCTGGTGCCGGCCTACAGCTTCCCGAATGTCGGCAACATGGGCCTGCCGGTGTGCCTGTATGCGTTCGGCGAGGCGGGGATGACCCTGGCGGTGGCGTTCTACCTGATCATGTCGATCGGCAACTTCAGCCTCGGCGTGTTCTGGATGAGCGGCGAGCGCTCCTGGCGCTCGCTGCTGGGCAATCCGATCCTGCTCAGCGTGCTGCTGGCCTTGTTGTTGATGGGGCTCGACCTGCAACTGCCACGCTGGATGGCGAATACCGTCGACCTGATGGCCGGGCTGACCATTCCGCTGATGCTGATCACCCTCGGCGTGTCCCTGGCCAGCATCCGCCCGCGGCAACTGGGCAATGGCTTCTTCTATGGCGGCCTGCGTCTTCTGCTGGGGGCGCTGGTGGGCTGGTCGGTGGCGCTGGCGTTGCAATTGCCGCCGCTGGCGCAGGGGGTGCTGGTGGTGCAGTCGTCGATGCCGGTGGCGGTGTTCAACTATCTCTACGCCTTGCGCGGCAATCGTTCGCCGGATCAGGTCGCCAGCCTGGTGCTGTGTTCGACCCTGCTGTCGTTCGCCTTCATTCCGCTGCTGCTGACCTGGTGGCTGCCTGCGCTGCGCTGACCGCGAGGCGGTGCGCAGCGTGCAGGCAGCAGGTGCCCTAGCGGATCAGACTGTTAAGGTTGGGAAGGATCAGGATGACTGTGGTGGCGAAGACGATGAGGCTCGCTTGCCGCCATCTTTTTGGCTGCTCGTTCAACATGGCCTGTCTGCCTTTCTTGTTGTCGGGTGGCTGCCTGCTCCGCGCTACGGCCCGGCGGAACGGCTTGCCACGCAGTGGCGTACTCTTCGGTCGGCCCGGCATCCCCGGCGTCGACCTCCCTTTCGAACGCTTGCATGAATCAGTCTAAGCCCCGGCCTGCGCGGGCTTAGACCACTTGGATACAAGCTGCTGCGGTCTAGACATATTCCCTCTATATGACAGCGTGGTGACGGCTCTGGCGTGCGTCTCGACCGTTCGTCCGGTGTCCGGGTTTCCGGTCGAAAGATGGCATGGTGCTATCTTCCCGGCGTTGCAGGCTGAGCTGGGCGGTCAATCAGCCTGAGCGGTTCGGTCATTGTCCCGCCGGCGAGCCTGTTTAAGGTAGGCGGAGGCCCGCTCGGCCGGACGAGAACAGGATAAGAGAGACCGCCATGACCGACGCATTCATTTACGACGCCGTGCGTACTCCCCGCGGCAAGGGCAAGAAGGATGGCGCGCTGCACAGCGTCAAGCCGGTGAACCTGATGGCCGGGCTGTTGCGCGCGGTCCAGCGGCGCAACGACCTGGATACCGCCCAGGTCGACGATATCGTGCTCGGCTGCGTGACGCCGGTGGGCGACCAGGGCGCCGATATCGCCAAGACCGCGGCGCTGGTGGCCGACTGGGACGAACAGGTTGCCGGCGTGCAGATCAACCGTTTCTGCGCCTCCGGCCTGGAGGCGGTGAACCTGGGGGCGATGAAGGTACGCTCCGGCTTCGAGGACCTGGTCCTGGTCGGTGGCGTCGAGTCCATGTCACGCGTGCCGATGGGCTCCGACGGCGGCGCCTGGGCACTGGATCCGGAAACCAACCTGCACACCAGCTTCGTCCCGCAAGGGATCGGCGCCGACCTGATCGCCACCCTGGAAGGCTTCAGTCGCGCCGATGTCGATGCCTTCGCCCTGCGCTCCCAGCAGAAGGCCGCCAAGGCCCGCGCCGAAGGGCTGTTCGGCAAGTCGCTGGTGCCGGTCGCCGACCAGAATGGCATCGTCCTGCTCGACCACGATGAGTTCATTCGCGCCGACTCCACCCTGGAAGGGCTCGCCGCGCTCAAACCGAGTTTCGAGATGATGGGGCAGATGGGCTTCGACGCCACCGCGCTGCGCAAGTACAGCCAGGTCGAGCGCATCGAGCACGTGCATACGCCGGGCAACAGCTCGGGGATCGTCGACGGCGCCAGCGCCATGCTCATCGGCTCCGAGGCCAAGGGCCGCGAACTGGGCCTGAAGGCGCGGGCGCGGATCGTCGCTACCGCGGTGACCTCCACCGACCCCACCATCATGCTTACCGGCCCCGCGCCGGCGACCCGCAAGGCCCTGGCCAAGGCCGGCCTGAAGGTGGAAGACATCGACCTGTTCGAAGTCAACGAGGCGTTCGCTTCGGTGGTGATGAAATTCATGAAGGACATGGGCGTGGCGGAAAGCAAGGTCAACGTCAACGGCGGCGCCATCGCCATGGGCCACCCGCTCGGCGCCACCGGCTGCATCATCCTCGGCACGCTGCTCGACGAACTGGAGCGGCGCAACCTGCGCTACGGCCTGGCCACCCTCTGCGTAGGCGGCGGCATGGGCATCGCCACCATCATCGAGCGCGTGTGAAGGGAGAACCGGAATGACTGACGCTATCCGTTACGAAAAAGGCCAGGACAACGTCGTCGTCCTGACCATGGACATGCCCGGGCAGAGCGCCAACACCATGAACGGTGTCTACCGCGAGGCGATGGCGAAGACCATCGCACGGCTGGAGGCGGAGAAAGAGGGGATCGCCGGCGTGGTGCTGACCTCGGCGAAGAAGACCTTCTTCGCCGGCGGCGATCTCAACGAGCTGATCAAGGTCACCAAGGCCGACGCCCCGGTCTTCTACCAGGGCATCCTCGAACTCAAGGGCCAACTGCGGCGCCTGGAGACCCTCGGCAAGCCGGTGGTCGCCGCGATCAACGGCGCTGCGCTGGGCGGCGGCTGGGAGATCTGCCTGGCCTGCCACCACCGCATCGCCCTGGACAATCCCGGCGTGCAGCTCGGCCTGCCGGAGGTGACTCTCGGCCTGTTGCCGGGCGGCGGCGGGATCGTGCGCATGGTGCGACTGCTTGGCCTGGAGAAAGCCCTGCCGTACCTCGCCGAAGGCAAGAAGGTGCGTCCGGCGGAAGCGCTCAAGGCCGGGCTGATCCACGAACTGGCCGACAGCCCCGAGGAAATGCTGGAGAAGGCCCGCGCCTGGATCCTCGCCAACCCGGCGGCGAAGCAGCCCTGGGACAGCGCCGGCTACAAGATTCCCGGCGGTACGCCTGCCAGTCCCAACGTGGCGCAGATGCTGGCCATCGCACCGTCGGTGCTGCGCGACAAGACCAAGGGTTGCTTCCCGGCGCCCGAGAAGATCATGTGCGCGGCGGTGGAAGGCGCCCAGGTCGATTTCGACACCGCGCAACTGATCGAGGCGCGCTATTTCACCGAGCTGACCACCGGCCAGGTGGCGAAGAACATGATCGGCACCTTCTGGTTCCAGCTCAACGAGATCAACGCCGGCAAGTCGCGGCCGCAGGGGTATCCGGTGCGGGCGACGAAGAAGGTCGGCGTGCTCGGCGCCGGGATGATGGGCGCGGGCATCGCCTACGTATCGGCGGCGGCCGGCATCGAGGTGGTGCTCAAGGACGTCTTGCTGGAAGCGGCGGAGAAGGGCAAGGCCTATTCGGCCAGGCTGCTGGACAAGAAAGTTGCGCGTGGGCACCTGTCCGCCGAGAAGCGCGACGCCTTCCTCGCGCGGATCGTGCCGAGCGTCAGCGAAGCCGACTTCGAAGGCTGCGACCTGATCATCGAGGCGGTCTTCGAGGACCGCGCGCTGAAAGGCAAGGTCACCGCCGAGGCCGAGAAGCATGCCCTGGCCGATGCGGTGGTGGCATCCAATACCTCGACCCTGCCGATCACCGGGCTGGCCCAGGCGGTGGCGCGGCCGGAGAAGTTCATCGGCCTGCACTTCTTCAGCCCGGTGGACAAGATGCCGCTGGTGGAGATCATCCGCGGCGAAAAGACCAGCGACGAAACCCTGGCGCGCGGCTTCGACTACGTGCTGCAGATCAAGAAAACGCCGATCGTGGTCAACGACAGCCGCGGCTTCTTCACCTCGCGGGTATTCGGCACCTTCACCAACGAAGGCATCGCCATGCTCGGCGAAGGCGTGAGCGCCGCGATGATCGACAACCAGGCGCGCCAGGCCGGTATGCCGGTGGGGCCGCTGGCGATTTCCGACGAAGTCTCGCTGAGCCTGATGACCCACATCCGCAACCAGACCGCCCGTGACCTCGAGGCCGAGGGCAAGGCTCTGCCGACGCACCCCGCGTTCGCCGTGATCGACCTGATGGTCAATGAGTACAAGCGCCCGGGCAAGGCGGCCGGCGCCGGCTTCTACGACTACCCGGCGAACGGCAGGAAACATCTCTGGGCGGAACTCAAGAGCCGCTTCGAGAAGCCCGATGCGCAAATATCCGCCGAGGACGTACGCGACCGCCTGCTGTTCATCCAGGCCATCGAGACCGTGCGTTGCGTGGAGGAGGGGGTATTGCACTCCACCGCCGACGCGAACATCGGCTCGATCTTCGGTATCGGTTTCGCCGCCTGGAGCGGGGGCGCCTTGCAGTTCATCAACCAGTACGGCCTGAAGGACTTCATCGCCCGCGCCCAATACCTGGTCGAACAGTACGGCGAGCGCTTCGAGCCGCCGGCGCTGTTGCTGGAGAAGGCGGCGAAGGGCGAGCTGTTCTGAGTCCTGGCGTCGCATGGAGAGCCGGCCTTCGGGCCGGCTTTCCGCGGCGGATGACGCCACCCCGGTATGCCCAGGTTCTTGCCAGCCAGGCCGCCACGGGTAGGGCGAATAGCGCCATGGGCGCTATCCGCCGATATGCCGAGGTTCGGCGGATAACCGCGATGCGGTTATCCGCCCTACGCCGTGCGTCGATACAGGCCAGCCTCCATGCTTGCCTCCAGGCCGCCACGGGCGCTTCCGCCGATGTGCCTACGCGGGACCTGGGTGTTCCTCGCCGGGGTAGCGCAGCAGGTCGATCACGGTGCTCAACGCCGCCGGGTGGTTGCGGCGGTTCGGATAATAGAGATGGAAACCGGGAAAGGGGGCGCACCAATCCGCCAGGACCCGTTCCAGGCGGCCGGCGGCGAGGTGCTCGGCGACTTCCTCCTCGATGGCGAAGGCAATCCCGACATCGGCCAGCGCCGCCTGTAGCATCAGGCGCGGGTCGTCGAGGACCAGCGGTCCGCTCACGGCCACCGAAAGCGCTTTCGTGCCCTTGCTGAATTGCCATTTGTAAAGCTCTCCGGAAGACACCTTGCGCCAGCCGATGCAACGGTGGCCGAGCAATTCCTCCGGGCTACCCGGCCTGCCTTGCCGTCGGAAGTAGGCCGGGGTCGCGACGATGGCCAAGCGCAGGTCCGGGCCGACCCGCACGGCGCGCATGCCGTGCTGGAGGTCTTCGCCGAGGCGGATGCCGGCGTCGAAACCGGCTTCGACGATATTGGCGAAACCCTCGTCCGCCACCACTTCCAGGGTGATGCCGGGATAGTCGCGGGCCAGTTCGCCGAAACGTGGCGCGAGGACGAGACCGATGGCGTTTCGCGGTGCGTTGATTCGTACCAGGCCGTGAGGCGTTTCGCGAAAGCGGTTAAGGCTGTCCAGCGCGGCGGCGATGTCTTCGAACGCCGGGTCCAGGTGTGCCAGCAGGTGCTCGCCGGCCTCGGTCGGCGAGACGTTGCGAGTGGTGCGGTTGAGCAGGCGGATGCCGAGCTGGGTTTCCAGTTCGCGCAGGGTGTGGCTGAGCGTCGGCGGGGTTACGCCGAGGGTGGCGGCGGCGCGGCGGAAACTGCGTTCGCGAGCGATGGCGACGAAGGCGGCGAGACCGGCGAGATCGGGCTTCTTCATTGGATTATTAAAATAACTCGATCAATGAAAGAGATTTTTCCAGGATAGTTAGCTATTCGGCAGCAATATAGCATCGTCGGGAAACCTGGCTCATGAACAGGGTGGGGCCGGGGAAACCGCTCTTTTCAGAGCCCTCCGACGAGGTCGTACGATGCAGCATGTCCGTCTTGGCAACAGCGGCCTGAAAGTCTCCCGACTCTGCCTGGGGTGCATGACCTATGGCGATCCGGCGTGGCGTCCATGGGTGCTGGACGAGGAACGGGCGCGTCCGTTCATTCGCGAGGCGCTGGAAGCCGGGATCGACTTCTTCGACAGTGCCGATATCTATTCCACCGGCGAGAGTGAGCGGATCCTCGGACGCGCGCTCAGGGACTTCGCGCAGCGCGAGGACCTGGTAATCGCCACCAAGGCGTTCTTTCCCATGAGCGACAGGCCCAACGCCTGCGGCTTGTCGCGCAAGCATCTGCTTGCCAGCGTGGATGCCTCGCTGCGGCGGTTGGGTACGGACTACCTGGATCTCTTCGTGATCCATCGCTTCGATCCGGAAACCCCGATCGAGGAAACCTGCGAAACCCTCGACAGCCTGGTGCGTGCCGGCAAGGTCCGTTACCTCGGCGCCTCGTCGATGCCGGCCTGGCGCTTCATGAAGATGCTCGCCTTCCAGCGCCACCACGGCCTGGCGCAATTCATCTCGATGCAGAGCCAGTACAACCTGATCGTTCGCGAGGACGAGGAGGACCTCGTGCCGCTGTGCCGGGAAGAGGGGATCGCGTTGACGCCCTGGTCGCCGCTGGCGCGTGGGCTGCTGGCCGGAGCGCGAAGCGCCGGCACGCTGCGGACCCGGACGGACGAACAGGCCCCGCGCTGGTACGGCGGCAGGGAGGAAGTCGAGTCGACACTCGGCGCGTTGGAGAAACTCGCCGCTGCCCGCGGGCTTCCACCGGCGCAACTCGCCCTGGCCTGGCTGCTTGGCCGGAACGGTGTCGCCGCGCCGATCGTCGGCCTGTCCAGGCCGCATCACCTCGAGGATGCCCTCGCGGCGCTGACGCTGGACCTCGCCGAAGAGGAGTGCGCCACGCTGGAGGCGCCGCTCACGGTGCGCGCCCGGACCCCGCGCTGGTAGGGCGCACATCGACGGAGAAAGCATGATGAGACGACAGGCTTCCGTGTTGCTGCTGGTATCCATGGTATCGGCGACCGTCTTGCCGGTTTTCGCCCGTGCGCCGGGCGAGCGCGAGCCGTCCTGCGCCGCGACGAGCATCGTCCTGCCAGCGGGGGCCCGGTATCCCAACGGCATCGCCCATGCCGCCGATGGAACGCTGTACGTCGGTCTGGTCACCAGCGGGCGCATCCTGCGCAAGCCTCCCGGGGGCGAGTGGGAAACCTTCTTCGCCGGCAGCCCGGCGATCTTCGCTGCCACCGCGCTGCGGCTGGACGAGCCGCGTGGCCTGCTCTGGGGCAATTCGCCGGACTTCCTACCCGCTGGCCGGCGCCGGCCGCATGGGGTGTTCGCCCTGGATCTCGCGGCCGGTGCCGTGCGCCGATATCTGACCCTGCCCGGCGACGGGATGGGTAACGATCTCGCGGTGGCGCCGGACGGAACGGTCTACCTGAGCGAAACCCGGGATGGCAGCCTGATGCGGCTGCGGCCCGGGGAACCGGCGTTCCAGGTGTTGCTGCGCGACAGCCGCCTGGCCGGCCCCGGCGGCCTGGGCGCGGCGGGCATCGTCCGGGTGGACGACGACACCCTGCTGGTCGGCAACTTCGGTAGCGGGGCGATCCATGTCGTCGAAGGGGTCGCCTCGCGTCCGCGGCTGCGCGAGATGGAGCTGCCCCGAACGCTGGAGAATCCGGACGGCATGGCGCTGGCTCCGGACGGCTCGCTGATCGTGCTGGAGAACGCCATCCGCAGCGGTGCCGGCAAGGTGCTGCGGATCGCCGAGCCGCTCGCTCCAGGGCGGCGCGGCATCGAAGTGATACGCGAGGGCCTGGAGTCGCCGGTCAACCTGACCGTCACCGGACAGGGTTGCGCCTATGTCAGCGAGTCACGCATTCGCCACCGCCTGTTGCCGGGGCGCGAGGGCGAGGTGCCGGCGCGTTTCCTGATCCACCGGCTGCCCCTGGACGCGGCCGGGGGCGGTTGATCGGCCGCTCAGGCGTTGGCGAAACGACCCTCCAGATAGGCGATGATCTCGCTGGATTCGTACATCCAGCGCACCTGGCCGTTTTCCTCGATGCGCAGGCACGGCACCTTGACCTTGCCGCCGCCTTCCAGCAAAGCCTGGCGGGCCTGCGGATCGTTCATGGCGTCCTTGAGTTGCATCGGCAGGTTCAGCCGGTGCATGGCGCGGCGTGTCTTCACGCAGAACGGACAGGCGCGGAACTGGTAGAGCGACAGGTTCCGCAGCGCCCGCTCGACCTCGGCCTGGGCCTCGGCGCTGCGCTGCAGCTTGCGGGGGCGGCTGACGAAGTCGGCGAGGATAATCGCCTGACCCAGTCCGTTACGTACTGCCTTGAGCAACATGGCGTGTGCCTCGCGGGAAAACCGCCAGTTTACGTGGCGGTTCCGGGCATGGGGAGTCCTTCCGTCTCCTGTGCAGATTTCTTTACGGCTGGGCGTCTCGGGAATCTTTCTGCCGGCTGCTTGTTTTTTGGCGAATCGTCCGGATATTCCTTTCGAGGCCAGGGCGACGGTTCCCTTGCCCGCGCTCCTGTGTTAATTAAATCAAACGAAAACGACAATAACCCCACTTCTTCAGAGAGTCTTTATGTCGCTCCGCATCTGTATCCTGGAAACCGATATCCTTCGTCCCGAGCTGATCGAGCGCTACGAAGGCTACGGCCGGATGTTCCAGCAACTGTTCGCCAAGCAACCGATCGCCGCCGAATTCGTCATCTACAACGTGGTGGAGGGGCGCTATCCGGCGGACGACGAGCGCTTCGACGCCTACCTGGTGACCGGCAGCAAGGCCGACTCCTTCGGTCCCGACCCGTGGATCCAGACCCTGAAGACCTTCCTCCTGGACCGCTACGAGCGCGGCGACAAGCTCCTCGGCGTGTGTTTCGGCCACCAGTTGCTGGCCCTGCTGCTCGGTGGCAAGGCCGAGCGCGCCAGCCAGGGCTGGGGCATGGGCATCCACCAGTACCAGTTGAACGAACGGGCCGACTGGATGAGCCCGGCGCTGTCGGACCTGACCCTGTTGATCAGCCACCAGGACCAGGTCACCCGGCTGCCGGAAAACGCGCGGGTGATCGCTTCCAGCGACTTCTGTCCCTATGCCGCCTACGCCATCGGCGACCAGGTGCTGTGCTTCCAGGGGCATCCCGAGTTCGTCCACGACTACTCCCGCGAACTGCTCGAACTGCGCCAGCAGCACCTGGGCGAGGAACTCTATCGCAAGGGGGTCGATAGCCTGGCGGGGGACCACCAGGGCACCGTCGTCGCCGAATGGATGATGCGTTTCGTCGCGCGCCAGCCGACCGGCGCCTGAGCCGGCTCCGCGCCATGCGAGCGCCGCCAGCCTCCCGGGGTTGGCGGCGTTTTCGTTTCAGGCCGGGCAGTCGAGGATGAAGCGCTCCGGGATCCAGCGCTGCGGGCGTGCCGGCGGGGTGCCGCTCTGCAGCTTCAGCGCCAGGTTGGCCGCCAGCGCGCGGACCATCGCCTGGTTGCATTCGATGGTGCGCGCCAGTGCGCCTGCCGAGCCTTGGGCGAGGCCGAGTAGCGAGTAGCCATTGGTCAATATCGCCAGGGCGGCGACGATCCAGAATTTCCGTGTTTGCCTTCTCATGCTGTTTCCCGGGAAAGAAGCCGGCGTTCAACCGGCGCGTCGACTGTTCAACCCCGAGAGCAGGCCTGGCAGGGCCTGGCCGATCTGGTTGGAGAAGGTCGTGGCGGTGTCGTTGTCCGGTATGGCGTTCCTGGCGCTTTCGGCGCCGGCGACGAGGCTCAGCACGACCAGCATGAGGATGGCGTACAGACCCAGGGTGGCCAGGGCGGTGTTGCGGGCGTAATGGCGTGGGCTGCGACGTTTCATGGCGGCTTCCGTGATCGATACCTCGGATGGGCATAGGATCGCGGAGAAGAATTCGATTGGATAACGAATTTTCGCGCTATTAAATATCGACAGAAATGATGCTTTGGCCGAACGACCGGTACGGGTTGCGGGGCCCGGGTTCGGGCCCGATGGATCAGGACGAAGTCGGCGCGAGCAGGCGATCGACCACCTGCCGGGCTCGCTCGAAGGAGGGGTAGCCGCTGCGCGCGACCGGCAGCTCGGCGTAGGCCTGGCGATAGGTCTCGGCCTTGGGAATGTCGGCGCGCGGCAACAGGAAGGGCTCGGCGTAGATCTTGTAGAGCATTGCGTTGGCCAGCGGGTAGCGTCGCTCGGCGGAACGTTCGAGGAGGCGGGTGATGCGCTCGCAATCGCTGGCCTGGCCGTCGCGGCGAGCGAACAGCACGGCCTGGTAGAAGTCCGCCTCGCCGCTGCGGTCGTCGCGCGCCGCGCGCTCCAGCAGGGCCTGGGCCAGCGGCAGGCGATCGCGGTCGTTGGCGACGATGATCAGTTTCGCCTGCAGCATGTCGTTCTCGTACAGCAGTTTTTCCCTGTCGCTGTCCTGGCGGCAGGTGGCGCAGCTTGCCAACAGCGGGATCAGGCAAAGTGCAATCCATTTCGGCATGGCGGTTGTTTCCTTGTCATGGATGAGACGGCACGAGGCTGGAATCCAATGGAGAGGCGAGGCGCCTCCAAGGTTCCCTCGCATGCAGTCTAGTCGGCCCGTAGCGGATGGGACCGGCCGTCTTTGATACGCATCAACTGGCGCCGGCGGGCAAGGCGTACGGTGAAAGATGCAGGGCGGCGCACGAAGCGCCTGTCCCGAAGCCAAGAAGGAAACGCTCATGATTCGTGAAGTTGAAGGTGACATTCTGCTTTCCGGGGCCCAGGTGATCGCCCACGGCATCGCGCCCCAGGACCATTTCGACAGCGGCCTGGCCCTCGCCTTGCGCGAACGCTGGCCGTCGATGGTTCGCGACTACCGGCATGCCGCCCATGCCAGAGCGCCCGAGCCGGGCGGCATCTGGGTCTGGGCCGGGGTCGACGAGCAGGGCAAGACCCAGTGCATCGTCAACCTGATCACCCAGGGCATGCTGCACAGCGGTCGCAGCGCCAAGCCGGGCAAGGCGAGCCTGGAGGATGTCGGCCATGCCCTGCGCGAGCTGGCCCGCTATGTGCGCAGCGAAGGGGTGAGCAGCCTGGCTCTGCCCTGCGTGGCGACGGGAGTGGGCGGGCTGGACTGGTCCGAGGTCAAGCCGCTGGTGGTTCGCCACCTGGGCGACCTGGAGATCCCGGTGATTCTCTACGAGGTCTATCGCAAGGGCGTGGCGGCCGAGGAAAAGCTGGCCTGAACGAAAAGCCCGGCGTGAGCCGGGCTTTTCAGGGTTGCGGGGAAAAGAAAAACGTTCCTGGCAGGCGGCGTTCAACCCTGCGCATCGGTGTCGCTCGCGGTTGGCGCCGTAGCCTGTTGCTGCTGGGCCTGCTCGATGGCGTGCTGGTTCAGTTGGACCATGCGGTTTTCCATCAGGCTGGATTCGTCGGCGAAGCTGGCTTGCACTGCGAGGGTGGTAGCCATGCCGAGGAGAATGGCGGCGAAGACATTGCGTTTCATGATGACCTCCGGTTTTCCTTGGGAATGTCATCAGGATAATTCGTAATAATTTTTTAAAAATAGCAGTTCTGGAGAGTTACCTTTGCGTAATAAGTAATTATTGGGCGCAAAAAAGCCCGGTATCAACCGGGCTTTCGCTGGAGCGGGCCTTAGCCCAGGTGCTTCTTGTCCAGCTCGATCGCCTGGTCGAGGGTTTCCAGCAGTGCCTTGCGCACCTTGAGCTTGGTATTGCGGTGCGCGGTCATGTTGAGTTTCTTCAACTGCTGGGCCGCTGCACGCGCGCTTTCCTGCAACTGGTCGGCGCTGACCAGGGTGTCGAGGAAGCCGGCATCCACCGCAGCGGCCGGACTGAACATCTCGGCATTGATGACCGAGCGGGTGAACGCCGACTTGCGCAGGCGATCGCGGGCCAGTTCGATGCCGACATGGTGCATGGTCATGCCGATGGCGACTTCGTTCAGGCCGATCTGGAACGGCCCGTCGACGCCGATCCGGTAGTCGGCCGAGAGCAGCAGGAAGGCGCCCTTGGCTACCGCGTGCCCGGGGCAGGCGACGATCACCGGGTAGGGATGGGAGAGCAGGCGGCGAGCCAGGGTCGAGCCGGCAGCGACCAGGTTGACGGCATTCTCCGGGCCGGAGGTCATGACCTTCAGGTCGTAGCCACCGGAGAGGATGCCCGGCTGGCCGGTGACGATGACCACGGCCTTGTCCTGCAAGGCCTGGTCGAGAGCCTGGTTGAAGGCGTCGATCACCGCCGGGGAGATGGCGTTCACCTTGCCGTTGTTGAGGGTCAGGGTGGCGATGCCGTCTTCGAACTGGTAGCTGATCAACTCGCTCATGGCAGGATTCCTTTTGGTGGAGTGGCGCAGACCTTACTGATGGGCGTCGTCGGCGTAAAGCGCTTTGGCTGACCCGCGGGTCATGCGCGATTGTGCTTGCGCGGGCCTCCCGAGCAGGGCTCCAGTGACGCCTGCGCGTTCCTGGCAGAAGAAACGGTTGAGTCTGGCCGGGGAAGACAGCAATATGGGCCCTATCGTTAGTCCGGCCTTGCATGCGGTGCAGGTCACCCGTTTCGAGGATGTCCGCCAGGCGCGCTCAGCCGCCGGGACGAGAACGGACGAAGTTATCCGGCGGCCTGCTGAAGGCCGGTACGCGGGGGCATCCTCGCGAGGAACCCTATCAATCAGGCGCGGGTCGGGTTACGAACCCGTTGAGGAGATCCAAAGTGAGCGAGTCCCTGTCCATCCATCATGACGTGGGCGGCCATCAGTTCGAGACGACGGTGGATGGCCATCGTGCCTATCTGGCGTATATGGACCTGGGCAAGCAGACGCTGGACATCTACCGGACCTTCGTACCGGATTCGCTGCGGGGTCGCGGTATCGCCGCCGCGCTGACCGAACACGCCCTGCAGTACGCCGACCGCATGGGCTACAGCGTGATCCCGTCCTGCTCCTACGTGGAGCGTTACATCGAGCGTCGCCAGCGTCAGGCCGATCCGGCCGCCTGAGCAGGTGCGCAATGAAAAACGCCGGGCATCAGCCCGGCGTTTTCGTTTCCGCCTCGCTCAGCCGCGCTGGCGTTTCGGCAGCACGTCCTTGAGCTTGGCGTGCATGCTGCGGATGCTCTTCTCGGTGGTCGCCCAGTCGATGCATGCATCGGTGATGGAGACGCCGTACTGAAGTTGGTCGAGATCCTTCGGAATCGGCTGGCTGCCCCAGCCCAGGTGGCTTTCCACCATCAGGCCGACGATCGAGTTGTTGCCTTCGACGATCTGGTTGCTGACGTTGTCCATCACCAGCGGTTGCAGGGCCGGGTCCTTGTTGGAGTTGGCGTGGCTGCAGTCGACCATGATGTTCAGCGGGATTTTCGCCTTGTTCAGGTCCTGCTCGCAGAGCGCGACGCTGACCGAATCGTAGTTCGGCTTGCCGTTGCCGCCGCGCAACACCACGTGACCATAGCGGTTGCCCTTGGTGGTGACGATGGATACGCCGCCCTGCTGGTTGATGCCGAGGAAGCGATGCGGGCTGGAGACCGACTGCAGGGCATTGATCGCCACGGTCAGGCTGCCATCGGTGCCGTTCTTGAAGCCGACCGCGGAAGACAGGCCGGAGGCCATCTCGCGGTGGGTCTGCGATTCGGTGGTACGGGCGCCGATCGCCGACCAGCTGATCAGGTCCTGCAGGTACTGCGGGGAAATCGGGTCGAGCGCTTCGGTGGCGGTGGGCAAGCCTTTCTCGGCGAGGTCGCGGAGCAGTTGGCGACCGATGTGCAGGCCATCCTGGATCTTGAACGAGTCGTCCAGGTACGGATCGTTGATCAGGCCTTTCCAGCCCACCGTGGTACGCGGCTTCTCGAAGTACACGCGCATCACCAGGAACAGCGTATCCGCCACTTCGGCCGCGAGCGCCTTGAGGCGGTCGGCGTATTCGTGGGCGGCCTTGATGTCGTGGATGGAGCAGGGGCCGATCACCACGAACAGACGGTGGTCCTTGCCATCCAGGATGTCGCGCACCACCTGGCGACCATGGGCCACGGTCTGCAGGGCCTTGTCGGTCAGGGGAATTTCACGCTTGAGCTGCTCCGGCGTGATCAGGGTCTCGTTGGAGGCAACGTTAAGGTCGTCGATCTGTAAATCAGCCATCGTGGTACTCAATCAGGTCACGGGCGCCGGTCGCCGGGAGGCCCCCTGCGAAAGGGCGCAGGCATGAAGTTCGCAAACGGGGAGACGAACCTTAACGTGTCGGGCCGGGCCTAGACAATGGGCGGGACGCGGTTCGCCGGTGTTTTCCCCGCTCTGCGCACGTTTTCTTCGTTGCTCCGGGCCAAGGCTGCCAGCGGAGTTGCAGGTGAGGCCGCCGCGGACGATATTGTGCAGGTGCTGCGGAGGGGCGCGCCTTGCGCGTATCCGCTGGCCGAGGAGGGCGCCAGCGCTATCGCAGGAGCCGAAGCATACGGATGATGGTCGGGCCCCATTTCTTCCTTTCTATCGAGGTCAGCAGCGTGCCGTCCCTGGAACTCACCGATCTGGACGCCGACCGGCAGTTGCTTGCCCTGGAAGGGGTTTCGCTGTTGGTATTCACCAGCGAAGGCTGCGCGTCGTGCCGCTGGGCCCGGCGCCATCTCCCCGCGATGGACCTGCCCATCGAGCGCCTGTGCTGGGTGGACGCCGGCCGCAATGGCGGCCTGGTGGAACGCTACGGCGTCTTTCACCTGCCGGCCCTGTTCATGGTCCGCGACGGCCGCTTCCATGGCGCACTGAACGTTCCGCTGCACCAGGAAGCCTTGCGGGGTGCGGTGCTGGCGGGGTCGACCGCTTTACCTGAGGAGTTGCCCTGATGGATTCAAAGCAGCAACGGATCGGCGTCATCGGTACGGGAGCCATCGGCGGCTTCTATGGATTGATGCTGGCGCATGCCGGTCACGACGTGCATTTTCTCCTGCGCAGCGAGTTCGAGGCGGTCAATCGCGCCGGACTCAGCCTGAATAGTGCGGTGCATGGCTTCCGGCGCCTGGCGCCGGTCCAGGCCTACCATTCGGCGCAGGACATGCCGCCCTGCGACTGGTTGCTGGTGGGCGCCAAGACCACCGGCAATCACGAACTGGCACCCCTGATCCGCGCAGCGGCGGCGCCGGGAGCCAAGGTTCTGCTGCTGCAGAACGGTCTGGGCGTGGAGGAGCGGCTGCGGCCGCTGCTGCCGGAAAGCCTGCATCTGCTGGGCGGCCTCTGCTTCATCTGTGTGCATCGCGGCGAACCGGGCGTGATCGAGCACCAGGCCTACGGCGGAGTGAATCTCGGCTATCATTCCGGACCGGCCGACGAGCGACGCCGGCGCGAGATCGTCGAGGAGGGTGCCGCGCTGTTCCGCGAGTCCGGGCTGGAGTCCACGGCGATGCCCGACCTGGAGCAGGCGCGCTGGCAGAAGCTGGTCTGGAACATCCCCTACAACGGGCTGTCGGTATTGCTGAAGAGCAGCACCGCGCCGCTGATGGCCAACGCGGACAGTCGGTCGCTGATCGAGGCGATCATGGAGGAAGTCATCGGTGCTGCCGGCGCCTGCGGCTTCATCCTGCCTGAGGGCTATGCGGACCAACTGTTGGCGGCGACCGAGCGGATGCCCGACTATCGGCCGAGCATGTACCACGACTTCGCCCATGGGCGGCCACTGGAGCTGGCGGCGATCTATGCCGCGCCCCTGGCCCGCGCTGCTGCTGCGGGCTACCGGATGCCCAGGGTCGAGGCGCTGCACCAGGCGTTGCGCTTCCTCGAAGCGCAACCGCGCTGAAGGGCCGAGCGCGGCGACCAGCCGGCGCCGCGCTCGCAGGGAGAAAAGGGATTTACCCCAACGGGCCGGAAAAAGCCTGAAACAGCAGGGAACGCTAGGAGAATGGATGCTTGCTGCTAATCTGCTAATGAGGCCCGCCGCGCAGGCTGTCGAGGAGGCCGCATGATTCGTTCGATTCTCTACGCCACCGATCTGGGGCTCTATGCTCCCTATGTCCTGCAACACGCCCTGTCGCTGACCCGCGCCTACAACGCCGAGCTCTATGTCGTCCATGTGGTGGAGCCCCTCGGGCTGTTCGCCGAGTCGGTCCTGCAGACCTACCTTGACACCGAGCGTCTCCAGGACCTGCGGGCGCAAGGGCTGGACAACGTCATGGAAAGCATCGAGAAGCGGGTCCTGGAAGGGTTTCGCGATGAACTCGGCGAGTTGCCCCAGGATGCGGCGCTGGTCAAGAGCGTGCGGGTGGTGCAGGGCGACCCGCCGCAGATGATCCTCGATGAGGCGGAAAAGCTGGCCGTGGACCTGATCGTCGCCGGCAGCCATAGCCACGGCACCCAGCTCGACACGCCGCTGGGCCGGACTGCCGCGCGTCTGGTGCAACTGGCGGAGGTACCGGTGTACCTGGTGCCGATGTTGCAGCACCGTAGTCGCGACCTGTAGGCCAGCGGTCGGCTGGTGAAAAAGCGTGCAAAATCAAAAAAAACGTCTAATTTTATTCCTCAAACCATTAATATGGTTATATACCTTCGGTTCTTGATCGCCGGTCGCGACAACCTTTTCGAGGAATCTCCATGAAGCTTCAGCAATTGCGCTATATCTGGGAGGTTGCGCACCACGACCTCAACGTCTCCGCCACGGCGCAGAGCCTCTATACTTCGCAGCCGGGCATCAGCAAGCAGATCCGCCTGCTGGAGGACGAACTGGGCGTCGAGGTGTTCGCTCGCAGCGGCAAGCACCTGACCCGTGTGACGCCGGCGGGGGAGCGGATCATCCATACCGCCGGCGAGATCCTGCGCAAGGTCGAGAGCATCAAGCAGATCGCCCAGGAATTCTCCAACGAGAAGAAGGGCACGCTGTCCATCGCCACTACCCACACCCAGGCGCGCTATGCGCTGCCCAACGTGATCAGCGGCTTCATCAAGCAGTACCCGGACGTCTCCCTGCACATGCACCAGGGCACGCCGATGCAGATCGCCGAAATGGCCGCCGACGGCACCGTCGACTTCGCCATCGCCACCGAGGCGCTGGAGTTGTTCGGCGACCTGATCATGATGCCCTGCTACCGCTGGAATCGCTGCGTCATCGTGCCCCACGGGCATCCGCTGACCAAGCTGCCGAAACTGACCCTGGAAGCCCTGGCCGAGCAGCCGATCGTCACCTACGTGTTCGGCTTCACCGGCCGCTCCAAGCTCGACGAAGCCTTCAGCCAGCGCGGCCTGGTGCCCAAGGTGGTATTCACCGCGGCCGATGCCGACGTGATCAAGACCTACGTGCGGTTGGGCCTGGGGGTCGGCATCGTGGCGCACATGGCGGTCGATCCGAAGCTCGACAACGACCTGGTGATCCTCGACGCCAGCCACCTGTTCGAGTCCAGCGTGACCAAGATCGGCTTCCGCCGCGGCACCTTCCTGCGCGGCTTCATGTGCGACTTCATCGAGAAATTCGCTCCGCACCTGACCCGCGAGCTGCTGGCCAAGGCCGTGCAATGCCACAACAAGGCCGAGCTGGACGAGTTGTTCGACGGCATCGAACTGCCGGTCTACTGATCGCCTCGGCCCATGAAAAAGCCCGGCCTGGTGCCGGGCTTTTTCATGGCTGGCCCTCAGAGCATGTCGAGATTGTCGCGACCGGCCAGCCTGGCCAGCGCTTCGCGATCAGCGTCCGCGGACTGCTCGGCTCGCGGTTCGAGGACTTCATGGAGGAAGCTCATGAACACGGTGTAGACCTGTTCGCGCCCGTCGTCGTGGCGAACCACGAAGAACGGCGCGGTCTCTACGCCATATTGGGCGGCGACCATCCAGCCTGCGCTGTTCGGGTCGCGTTCGTCGGCCACCAGGGTGCGATGGATGCGCGGCAGGTAGCCGCCTTGTTCCAGGCGTTGCCGGACTTCCTTGCACTTGCGGCAGTCCTCGCCGTTGGCGAGGACTTTCTTGACCATGGTGATGCGCATGCTGGGTCTCCGCTCGGGGTTCGACCTGCACTTTACCCCGATTGCATACGCTCTATCGACGGTTTCAGGCCTTGCTGATCAGGTTGCCGGCGTGCAGCCCGCACTCCTTGTGGGTGGCTTCCTCCCACCACCAGCGGCCCTCGCGCTCGTGCTGGTTGGGCAGCACCGGACGGGTGCAGGGTTCGCAGCCGATGCTGATATAGCCGCGTTCGTGCAGGCTGTTGTAGGGCAGTTCGAGCATGCGGATATAGCCCCAGACCTCCTCGCTGGTCATGGACGACAGCGGGTTGAATTTGTACAGCGGCTTTTCCGGCGTGGAAAAGGCACCGTCGATTTCCAGCACCGCCACCTGGCTGCGCGTGCCGGGGCTCTGGTCGCGGCGTTGGCCGGTGGCCCAGGCGCGCACGCCGGCGAGCTTGCGCTTGAGCGGTTCGATCTTGCGGATGCCGCAGCACTCGCCGTGGCCGTCCCGGTAGAAGCTGAACAGGCCCTTTTCCTTCACCAGGGGTTCGAGCAGGCGCGGGTCGGGGGAAAGCACGTCGATGGCGATGCCGTAGTGTTCGCGGACCTGGTCGATGAAACGATAGGTTTCCGGGTGCAGGCGACCGGTGTCGAGGCTGAACACCTTCACGTTGCGGTTGAGCTTCCAGGCCATGTCTACCAGGACGACGTCCTCGGCGCCGCTGAAGGAGATCCACAGCTCGTCGCCGAAGTGCTCGAAGGCGGCTTTCAGGATGTCCTGGGGGGATTTGTCGGCAAGGCTGGAGGCGAGGGCGGGAAGGTCGAAAGGCTGGCTCATCGGGCTGGGGTCCTGGTGCTGGGCGGCGCTGTTGCGCTCTGTGGCGGGAATGGTAGCAAAGGGCGGCATATGGCCCTAAATAACCATTTACCCCTGTCGACCTTGATTCCAGGAATAAGCCGGCGTTGCCTTGCCCTCGGCGAGGGGCTAGAGTGCCGCGTCCGTCGTCACCCCATCGTTCAGAGAATTTCGAGGAGAGTCCTGTGGAAATTGCCTGTCTTGACCTGGAAGGCGTGCTGGTTCCGGAAATCTGGATCGCGTTCGCGGAAAAAACCGGTATCGACGCCTTGAAGGCGACCACCCGGGACATTCCGGACTACGACGTGCTGATGAAGCAGCGCCTGCGCATCCTCGACGAACATGGCCTGAAGCTGGGCGACATCCAGGAGGTGATCGCCACCCTGAAGCCGCTGGAGGGGGCGGTGGAATTCGTCGACTGGCTGCGCGAGCGCTTCCAGGTGGTGATCCTCTCCGACACCTTCTACGAGTTCTCCCAGCCGCTGATGCGCCAGCTGGGCTTCCCGACCCTGTTGTGCCACAAGCTGGAGATCGACGACAGCGACCGCGTGGTCGGCTATCAATTGCGCCAGAAGGATCCCAAGCGGCAGTCGGTGATCGCCTTCAAGAGCCTCTACTACCGGGTGATCGCCGCAGGCGACTCCTACAACGACACCACCATGCTTTCCGAGGCCCACGCCGGCATCCTGTTCCATGCCCCGGAAAACGTGATCCGCGAGTTTCCCCAGTTCCCCGCGGTGCATACCTACGAAGACCTCAAGCGCGAGTTCCTCAAGGCTTCCAGCCGTTCGCTGAGCCTGTAGCTGCGCCGCCCATGAAAGAGCCCGCGGAACGCGGGCTCTTTTCTATTCCGGGGACGCTGTCCCGGCCATTCCTTCCAGGGTTTCCAGCAGCACCCGGACCTTGTCCAGGGTTTCCTGATACTCGTCCTCCCAGTGCGAGTCGGCGACGATGCCGCCGCCGCCCCAGCAACTGACCTGGCCGTCCCTGACCAGCAGGGTGCGGATGGCGATCGAGCTGTCCATCTCGCCGCGCACGTCGAGGTAGAACAGGCTGCCGCAGTAGATGCCGCGTCGGCTCGGTTCCAGCTCGTCGATGATCTGCATGGCGCGAATCTTCGGCGCGCCGGTGATCGAGCCGCCGGGGAAGCTGCCTTCCAGCAGGTCGAGGGCGTCCTTGCCCGGCGCCAGTTCGCCGGTGACGCTGCTCACCAGGTGATGCACGTTGGGATAGCTTTCCAGGGCGAACAGCTCCGGTACCCGCACGCTGCCAGGTTGGCAACTGCGTCCGATGTCGTTGCGCAGCAGGTCGACGATCATCAGGTTTTCCGCGCGGTCCTTGGGGCTGGCCAGCAGCGACGCCGCCAGCGCCATGTCCTCCTCGGGCGTCTTGCCGCGCGGGCGGGTGCCCTTGATCGGCCGGGTTTCCACCTTGCCCTTGCCGAGCTTGAGGAAGCGCTCCGGCGACAGGCTGAGGATCGCGCCGTCGGCCAGTCGCAGGTAGCCGGAGAACGGCGTCGGGCAGGCCTCGCGCAGGGCGCGATAGGCCGGCCACGGCGAGCCGCTGCAAGCGGCCTGGAAGCGCTGGCTATAGTTCACCTGGTAGCAGTCGCCTGCCTGGATGTAGTCCTGGATGCGGCGGATCGCCTGCCGATAGTCGGATGCGCTGATGCTCCGTCGGAATTTTCCCAGAAGCTTGAAGTTGCCGGCCGTGCCTTGCGCTTCCTCGCTGAACAGGGCGATCAGGCGCTGGCGTTCGCGCTCGTCCAATCGCGGGTGGAATACCAGTTGGCTGGTGCCGGCCTGGTGGTCGCTGATCAGCGCCCAGGCATACAGGCCGACGGAGGCCAGCGGCAGGCCCAGGTCATCGCGGGCGTGTTCGCCGATGCGCTCGATGCGCCGACCCAGGTCGTAGGATAAATAGCCCAGCAGACCGCCGGCGAAGGGCAGTTCGTACGGCGCTGGCAGCTGCGCGGGGCCCAGGCTTCCGGCCGCTTCGCGTAGGCGGGCGAAGAAGCGGTTGGCCGATTCGTCGGGCAGCGGCGCCAGTTCTGCCAATGGCCAGGCGCTCATAAGGTCATAGCGTCCACGGGTAGCGATGGGGCGACCCGAGTCGAGCATCACCGCACCGGGCGCCTCATGGATGACGGCAAAGAGACAGCTTGGGTCGCTATGGTAGGGCAGGGGGTGAACATGACAACTGGGCATGGAAAGTGGGGGTAGTGGGACAGTCAGGAATTCTAGTTCGCCGGAATCGTCGATCCTAGAGCCATTTCTTCAGTTTACGTAAGAAGGGTGATCTGCTAATTATGGAAATATCCCACGGAGATTTGGCTCCGTACCACAATGATAATGACACAGGGATACAGGCCGTGGATGCAGTACAGGATCCAGCAGCCGGCAGCCTTTCGCGCTCCAGAATAGTGCCGCCTCAGGTGCCAGCCGAATATTCTCTTCGCCCCGCGATCCGCAACCTGCTGGATCGCAATCCCCATTCACGCGTTCTGATGTTTTCCGCACCTGCCGGCTTCGGCAAGACCTGCGCGCTCGCCGCCCTGGCCAGGGAGCGCACTGTAGCAGACCAGGCGGTGGCCTGGCTGTCGCTGGCCGAAGAAGACGACGACCCCGCCCGTTTCTGCCGGCAGCTCATCGAGGCGCTGGGCGAAGCCGTGCCGCAGCTTGGCGACGACGCCCAGACCTACCTGCAGAACACCATGCGGGTCCCGGTGGTGGCGGTGATCGAAAGCCTGCTCGGCGATCTCGATCGCTATGCGCGGCCGTTGCTGCTGGTGCTGGACGACCTGCACCTGGTTAGCAACCCGGACATCTTCACCGGCCTCAACCGCCTGGTGCAGTACGCACCGCCCGGGCTGGTCCTGGCCCTGGGCACGCGTTCGCAGCCGGCGCTGAGCCTGGCTACCTGGCGGGCCAAGGGACTGTTGCTGGAAATCGGCCTCGAGGAGCTGCGCCTCGGCTTCGAGGAAACCCGCGAATACCTCGAGCGCAGCGGTCTCTATCTGGACGAGCCCTGCCTGAAGGCGCTCTATGGCCAGACCGAAGGCTGGGTGGTGGGCGTGCATCTCGTCAGCCTGTGGCTGCGCCAGCAACCGCAGGTGCAGGAAATGGCCCTGCTCGACGGCGACAAGCAGGCGGTCAGCGCCTATCTGCTGGCGGCGGTCTTCGAACGCTTGCCTGGCGACCTGCAGGAAGCGCTGCTGGCCCTTGGCGTTGCCAGCCAATTGAGCGGCGACCTGGCCAACGCCCTGACCGGGCGCCAGGACGGCCAGGCACTGCTGGAGCGCCTGGAGTCCATGCAATTGTTCCTCCTGCCGCTGGATCGCGAACGCCAGTGGTATCGCTTCCACCTGCTGTTCGCCGATTTCCTCCGCAACCGCCTGCGCGACTCCGATCCGGACCGTTTCAAGCAACTGCATTTCAACGCCAGCCTGTGGTTCACCAACCACCACATGCCGACGTTCGCCATCGAGCATGCCTGTGCGGCGGAAGACCCGGAGATGATCGCCGCGCTGGTCGACGGATGCGGACTGGAGCTGATCAACCGCGGCCAGCTCAGCCTGATCTACCGTTGGCGCAAGCATGTGCCGGACGAAATCGCCGAGCGCTATCCGATCCTGGTCCTTACCGATGTCTGGTCGCGGGCCAGCGACCTCAGCCTGGGCGAGGCCAACCGGATCATCGACGAACTGCTGGCGCGCTGGGGGGAGAGCCGCGGCGACGGGCCGATGGGCGACCAGTACCTCTCCGCGCTGGCGGTGAAGGCGGTGGTGGCGTTGCAGAAGGACGATCTGGAACTGTGCATCGCCCTGGCTCGCCGGGTCGAAGTCCAGCTCGGGCAGAACGCTGCCTTCCTCGAAGTGGCGGTGTTGATCACCGCCGCGCTGGCCCAGGTGGTCCGTGGCCAGGGCGACCAGGCGCGGCGCCTGCTGGGGCTGGCGCAGCAGCGCAATCATTTCCTCGAAGGGCGCTACCTGGACATGCAACTGGCCAACGTCGAGGTGATCCTCGCACTCGAGCAGGGCCAGGTGAAACAGGCGCAACTGCTCATCGAGCGGCTCCGCCAGCGTGCCCGGCCGCTGTTCGAGAAGTCCAGGAGCGCGCTGGCGCTGCCGACCATCACCGAGGCCCTGACCGCCTACTACAGGATCGAGCTGGACGGGCTGGAAGAGCGCCTGGGCTGGGCGCTCGGGCATGTGGATGTGATCAATCCGATCGATTTCTATGCCCAGGGGCAGATCTGCCTGGCGCGCACCCAGCGCCTGCTGGGACGGCCGAAGGAGGCGCTGGCCAGCCTGGCGGCGATGCAGGCCCTGGCCTCGCGCAATCAGTCGTGGCGCTTCTTCGCCCAGGCCATGGCCGAAGAGATCAACCTGATCCTCCAGGACAGCGGCCCCGACCGCCTGAAGCGCGCCGAGCAGCGGTTGAAGAGCGTGGACTGGAACAAGATGGCGGCACACTACCGCAACATGGCCTTCAACCCGGTCAACTGGTCGCTGGGCGTGAGCCGCGTGCGCCTGTTGCAGGGGCGAGGACATTTCAGCGAGGCGCTGCACGAGATCACTCAGTTGCGCGGCACCTTGCAGCCCGGCTGGCACGGCCTGCAGCGCCTGCGCCTGGATATCCTGGCGGCGCTCAGCTATCAGCGCCTGGGCTACCAGGAACGGGCCAACAGCCTGCTCGGCGAATGCCTGATCAATGCCGAACGGGAAGGGGTGCGCAGCCTCTTCATCGAGGAAGGCGACGGCATTCGCCAGTTGCTCCAGCAACTCGAATCCACCGAGCGCCAGCCGGCGCTACAGACCTTCATTCGCGGCCTGCTCGGCATCTGGCCCGGGCAGGGCGTGCGCAAGCCCCAGGATGCGCTCGAGGAAGGCCTGACGGAGCGCGAGCGCGAAGTGGTCTGCCTGGCCGCACAGGGCCTATCCAACGAAGAAATCGGCCAGCGCTTGTCGCTGGCCCTGGGGACCGTCAAATGGCATCTGCACAACATCTACGAAAAGCTCAAGGTGCGCAATCGCACCCAGGCGATCCGGCGAGCCCGCGAGCTGAGCCTGCTCTGACCATGGGCCATCGCGACGGGGTTCCCGCCAGCACCATCCCGCTGTTGCAGACCAAGCTGTTCCCGCCAGGCGCCGGAGGGCTGCCGCTGCTGCCCCGCCAGGCGCTGATCGACCGCCTGTACGAGGCCCGCGGGCGACGCGCGATGGTGCTCAGCGCGCCGGCCGGCTTCGGCAAGAGCACCATCCTCTGCCAGTTGCGCCTGCGCCTGCTGGAGCAGGGCGCGGCGGTGGCATGGTTGTCCTGCGACGAGACCGACAGCGAACCGCAGCGTCTGATCCAGTACCTGCTGGCGAGCATCCAGCGAGTGGTCCCGGCATTCGGCGGCAATACCGCCAATCTGCTCGGCACCGACGTCGCGGTGCCGCTGGAGGGTATCCTGGATGCCTTCCTCGCCGACCTGCGTCGCCTGGAAGGCCCCTTGTACCTGTTCCTCGACGATTTCCACCGCATCCGCCACGCCGCCTTGCCGCATGGGGTTCGCTACCTGATCGAGAACCTGCCCGATCACGTGCGGGTGGTGGCCTCGACCCGCTTCCGCCCGCGCTTCCTGGTCGACGAGCCGACCCTCAAGCCCTGGACCTTCTGTCTGAGCGCGGAAGACCTGCGACTTTCGCGCGAGGAGAGCGATGCGTTTCTCCTCGACCTCAAGGGGCTGGAGCTGGGCGAGCGCGAGCTGAAGCTGCTGTTCAAGCGCACCGAAGGCTGGATCACGGCGTTGCACCTGGCGGCCCTGGCCCTCAGTCGCAATACCGACCGGGAAGGTTTCCTCCGCGGGCTCTCCGGGACCGAACGGAACATCGCCGACTACCTGGCGGAAGACGTGCTGGCCAGCCTGCCCGCCGACCTGCAGCTGTTCCTCGACCAGACCTCGGTGCTCGACGAGTTCAATGCGGAACTGTGCAATGCGCTGACCGGGCGTCGCGACGGCCTGGACATGCTCATGCGCCTGCAGAACGAGCAGTTGTTCGTCATCGCCCTGGACGACCAGCGCGAATGGTTCCGCTACCACCATCTGTTCGCCGAGTTCCTCCAGGGGCGGCTGTCCCGGCATGCTGATCCGACCCCGTTGCTGCATGCGGCGGCGCGCTGGTGCGAGGGGCGCGACCTGGCCGACCGGGCGATCAAGTACGCCCTTCGCGCCCGCGACTACCTGTTCGCCGCCGAGTTGCTGGAGCGCCAGGGCGCGCGCCTGATCGCCGGTAACCGGGTGTACGGCATCCTCGGCATGCTCAACGGCATTCCCGCCGAGGTGATCCGCGAGCATCCGGTGTTCCAGATCTTCTACGCCTGGCAACTGGCGTTCGAGCAACGCTTCGCCGAGGCCGAGGCGTTGATCGAGGAGGTCAGCCACCGCCTCTTGCAGGGGCGCGGCAAGGTCATGCACTTCGGGCTCGGCGAGTTGCTCGCCGCCGCCCAGGTGCTCAAGGCCCTGGTGTTGCTCTACCAGGACAAGCTCGAAGCCTGCCTGAAGGTCGCCCGCCACTGGCTGTCCATGGTCCCGAGCAACCAGCCGGTGTTCCGCGCCAGCCTGCTCTGCGTGCAGGCTTCGGCGCATGCGCTGCTCGGCGACTACGCCGAGGCCGCCGGCGCCATCGGTTCCGCGCGGGAGGACCTGAAAGTCGCCGACAGCGAGTACCTGCAGGTGGTGACCAGCCTGATCGAATCCCTGATCTGCAAGGAGAGTGGCGACCTGGAGCGGGGCAGGGCGATCGCCGAGTCGGCGCGCAACCGGGTCGAGCAGGTATTCGGCCGGCGCAGCCGGGTCGGCGGGCCCTTGTCGCTGGCCTATGCCGACCTGCTCTACGAGCAGGACCGGCATGCCGGCGTGCTCGCCGAACTACCGCTGGCGACGGTCTGGCGGGATGTCGCGACGCCGGTGGAACTGCTCAGTCGCGGCCAGTTGGTCATGGCCAAGGCGCGCTTCTTCTCCGGCGCCGCCGAGCAGGGGCTGGCGCAACTCGACGAATGGCTGAGCGGTCTGCTCTCGCCCGGCTACGAGCGTGTCTATGCTCACGCCATGAGCTGCAAGGTGCAGTTCCTGCTGTGGCTGCGCCGTCCGAACGAAGCCGAACGGGTCTGCCTGCAACTGGAGCGGCATCTTGCCGGGCTCTCCGGCGAGCGGCATGCCGACGCACAGACCGCCCTGGTCCTGGCGGAGGCTCGGCTGGCATTGTCCGAGCGTCACGCGGAACGCGCGCAGAGCAAGCTGGAAAGCTGTCTGGCCGGCTACTCTTCCGCTTACCAGAGGGATCGGCGGCTGCGTTTGTCCTTGTTACTTTCTGTGGCGTATTGGCAGAAAGGTAACAGCGAAAAAGCCATCGGCCTGTTCCTCGCCACGCTCGAGGAAGCCTGGAATCTCGGCTACCGCCGGCTGTTCCAGGACGACGCGTTGTGGCTGTTGCCGATGTGGGAAAGCTGGAGGGAAGCGGAACCCAAGCGTGCCGCGGCCTGGCAGGGGCTGGCCGACCTGCTCCGCGAACAGTGCCGGAAGCTCTCCGTGGACCCGGAAAGTTTCGATGAAAATCAGGATGTTAGCCATCGCGAACGGGAAATCCTGCGACTGGTGGCGGCGGGCTTGTCGAACCGCGATATCGCGCAGGCGGTGCACCTGTCGGAAGCCACCATCAAGTGGCACCTGCACAACCTGTTCGCCAAGCTGGGTGTGAAGAGCAGAACGCAAGCCGTACTAAAGGGTAAAAGCCTGGGACTGCTGAGCGAGGCGTGAGCGGCAGCCGCCATCGCTCCATCCCTTGGATGGGCTGGCGGCGGAAGGGGTGGCCCAGTAGCTTGGAATCCAGGACGAGAGAGCATGAGGCTCTACCGAATCCATGTCCGGGACGCCTAGGGAAGCAGTACCGGACCTGGAGACCGGCGAGATGCCGGTCGATCTGCCGGGGACAGGATGCAAACGGCAGTGCCCTGGGGCAAACCACACCTGAACACTGGAGAAATAACAATGAAAAAGCACCTGTTCCTTGCAACTGCTGTTCTGGCTGCTCCCTTGCTGGCGCATGCCGACCTGAAAGCCATGGACGATGGCGCGCTGTCCGACGTGACCGGCCAGGCAGGCATCAGCATTTCCGGTACTTTCCAGGGCTCCGTCGGGGCCGTGACCTACACCGATACCGACACCAACGGCGGCTCCCTGCGGCTGGAGAACATCAGCCTGCCGGCGCTGACCATCGACGATACCAAGCCGCTGACCATCGACGTCGTCACCACCGATATCGGCGGCAAGTCGACCCAGCAACTGGCCATCGGCCTGCCGGCCATCACCGGCGACGTGACCGTTGGCGCCATCAAGGTGGGCGACACCAGCGCCGCCAGCATCGGCTCGCTGACCGTCTCCGGGCTGAACATGGCCGGTTCCACCATCAAGGTCTGGGGTCACTGATCCAGGAACCGAGTCGAGACGCGAAGACCTCGCCGAGGCATCGGCGGGGTCTTTCTCCGAAAGAGGTACGACGGGGCGATGTTCGAGATTTTGCTGGGAAGTCTGATCGGGCTGTTCGGGTTCACCCAGACGGTCGATACCAAGCCGCAACCGCAGGGCACGGTCAACCTCAGCCAGCCTCTGACCCCCAATGGACCCTACCGCGAATCGGTGCAGCTGGAGCCGATGAGCCAGTTGCAGTTCCGCAACGTCATCCGCCAGGCCTATGACTACAGCTGCGGCTCGGCGGCGCTTACCACGCTGCTGGACTACTACCTCGGGCGCAACCTCGAGGAACGCCAGGTCATGGAAGGGCTGCTGCGCTATGGCGAGGCCGATAAGATCGTGCAGCGCCGCGGTTTCTCGCTGCTCGACATGAAGCGCTACGCCGCTGCGCTGGGCTACAAGAGCGGTGGTTTTCGCGCCGAGTTCAGCGACCTGGACGCTCTCGAGCATCCGGCGCTGGTCCCCATCCACTATGCCGGCTTCAAGCATTTCGTGGTGGTGCGCGATGTCTACAACGATCACGTCTTCGTCGCCGATCCGGCCTTGGGCAACATCAGCTTCACCCGGACGCGCTTCGAGGAAATCTGGGACCAGAACGTCCTGTTCGTGATCTTCCCGAGTGGGCAGGAGCCCCGCAACGCGCTGGCGCTGAACGATCGCGACATGCGCCTGGTGGACGACCGCACCGTCAGCCTGCTGGCGTTCCGCGAGTTTCCGCAGATCAACAAGATCACTGAAAACCAGGTCCGTGAGCTGGGCACTGGTGGCGACGTCATACACCTGCGCACCAAGTAGCAGATACCCAAAAACAAGAACAATCTCTGGGGATAGCGCCATGAGAATCAGGGGGTACACATGCGCGGCGGCGCTGATGCTGTCTATCAGCGGTTTGTCCGTTGCCGAGGAAGCCTCGGTCGACCAGGCCCGTGACGCGCTGGCCAAGAAGAATGACGATGCCGACAGCGCCAAGGCGCTGGAGGAGGTCTTCCAGGCCGCCGAGAAGAGCTACACCTTGCTGAAGAAGGGCGAGCGGACCCTGACCTACGGTTTCGACTACGCGCTGGTGCGCGACCAGCGGCTGACCCTGGTGCCGCTGACCAAGACCAGTGGCGGCACGCAGATCTACGGCCTCGCCGGCCGGCAGAGCCAGTCCCAGCACACCTTCACCAACTCCTTCACCTTCGACTACGGGATCTGGGACAACCTCACCTTCAGTTTCCGCCTGCCGCTGGTAGCCAAGTACGACACCGAGATGGATACCCACGCCTACAGCCTCGGCGACGTTTCCGCGACCTTGCGCTGGCAGCCCTGGGCGGCGGTGCGCGGGCGGCCGGTCACCACGCTGTATACCACCATCGGCCTGCCGACCGGCGACAGTCCCTACAAGACCAACCTGGACAAGGACATCTCCACCGGCAACGGCTACTACAGCCTGGGCTTCGGCGCGAACATGTCCTATGTGATCGACCCGGTGGTCCTCTACGGCTCGCTCGGCTACACCTGGAACCTGCCGGTGGACGACGTGCACCAGACCCTGGCCGACAACTCCCAGCTGGAGAAGGTCTCGCCCGGCAACACGATCAACTTCAACATGGGCATGGCCTACGCGCTGTCCTACGACGTCTCGCTGGCGACTTCGTACCAGATGGCCTACACGCTGAAGAACCGCTACCACACCACTGCCGGTACGTTCGAGTCGTCCGAACAGACCAGTAGCATCATGAACTTCTCGCTCGGCTTGCGGACGTCACCGGACTACATCGTCAACGTCAACGCCGGTTTCGGCCTCACGGAAGACTCGCCGGATGTACTGCTGGGGTTATCCGTACCCCTCGATATCAAAGGGCTGAAGGCCCAGTAACCCGCGAGCGAGGCCTGTTATGAAGATGCGCATTGCGCCGCTCTGGCTGGCGCTGGCAGGGGTGTGCCTGGCCTGGATTCCGCCGGCCGGCGCGCAGATGGCCAACGACCTGACCATCGGCAACCCGAAAGCCATGGCCCTCGGCAACGCCGTGACCGCCGACGAGACCGGCATCGATTCGGTGCACTACAACCCGGCGGCGCTGACCAGGATGAAGGGCCGCCAGGCGACCGTGAAGCTGCTCACCGGGGTGATGGACATCCGCGCCGGCTTCAAGGCGCCGCCGAACTACGGCGAAGGCACCTTCGGCCTGCGCGACGACCCGGTCGCCAACAGCCACAGCCGGACCCTGACCCCGACCATGTACCTGCCCGGTCTCGGCGGCATGACCGACGTGCCGTTGCTGGTGGCGCCGCTGGCCGGGATCTCGATCAACCCGCCGGGCTCCAAGTTCACCTTCGCCACCAACGTCTACACCCCGCAAGCGCTGGGCTACAGCCGCGATTCCGATAGCGATCCGGCGCGCTACCAGGGACGCGAGGTGTCGTTGCAGCGGCTCACCTACTTCTCGCCGACCCTGGCCTACCAGGTCAACGACGAGCTGTCGGTCGGCCTGTCGGTGGGTTTCTCCCACCAGGCAGTAGCGTTGAACGAGGATTTCCGGGCGCCGAACCAGTTGCTCGGGCTGTTGCAGCAGACCAAGGAGATCGGTTGCCTGCCGGGAATGCAGGAGATCCTCGAGGTGTTCTTCAACGTCTGCGGCGGCAATATCGGTCCGTTCCAGAACCTGGCCAATATCGACCTGGACATGCAACAGTCGCTTTCGCCCAGCTTCAACCTCGGCGTGCTCTGGGAGCCCACCGACTGGTTCGCCTGGGGCGCGACCTACCAGAGCGAGTCGCGGATGAAGCTCAAGGGCAAGTACCGGGTCGACTACGGCCAGGGCTGGCAGGGTTTCTGGACCGGGGTGCACAAGTCGCTCGGCGGTGCGATCCTCGGCCAGATGTTCCCCTACGGGAACGTCGACGAAGAGCATGGCAACGCCACGATGAACATGGTCTATCCGGATGCCTTCTCCACCGGCGTGAAGCTGCGCCCGTTCAAGAAGTGGCAATTCAACTTCGACCTGAAATGGAACGGCTACAGCGACTGGAACGAGTTCAAGATCGAGTTCGACCGCGAGCTCGACCTGCTGCGCATCGCCAAGTACCTCGACTCGAAGGACGCCACCAGCCACAGCATCACCCTCGACCGCGGCTACCGCGATACCTGGAGCTGGGCCATGGGCGTGCAGTACGACGTCAACGACCGTTTGCAGCTACGCGCCGGCTACGAATACCGGCCTTCGGCGATCCCCAAGGGCCAGGCGGACATCCTGGTGCCGATCGGCGATGCCAATCTCTACGGCCTGGGACTGGGCTACCAGTGGGACAAGGACACGGTGATCGATGTCGGTTTCAACTACTTCGTCACCAAGCAGAGCGTCAAGGCCGATACCAGCTGCAACCTGAACTGCACCGGGCTCGACAACCTGGTGTACAACCCCTACGCGGGACTGGACGTGGACACCACGGTGAAAGCCTATATTTTCGCCATGACCTACCGTACGACCTTCTGAGGGCTGGAGCATGATGCGCGCATCCATCGTACTTTGCGTCTTCTCCCTGGCGCTGCCGGCATCTTCGCCGGGCTGGGCCTCCGGCGGGCGCTACCTGACCTGGGTGGACGACAATGGCGGGGTGCACAACACCTTCGTCGACGGCCAGTTCGACCGCCAGCAGCGCCAGGCGCGACAGCGCATCGGCCAGAGCGACCAGGCGCGGGTGCTGAACAAGGCGGACAACGCCACGCAGTGGCCGGGGAACAGCAGCGGAGGGGAGAGCAAGCGTCGCTACTACACCTGGATCGATGCTAACGGCAACGTGCAGAACAGCTTCTATGCCGGCGCCCAGGTCGCCGGCCAGCGCGCCGACTACGTCCTGCCCAACGGCGAACACTCCGCCGAATACATCGACGCCGAGGCCTTCGAGGGCAAGGGTTTCGTTCGCAGCGAGAACGGCAGTCCCTACTACACCTGGGTGGACGAGAAGGGCCGCATGCACAACTCGCAGATCCCGCCCGAGGAGCGCGCGGCGCGCTTCAAGCGGGAGGCGGCGCCTTCGTCGCAGATCGCCTTCACCGAGGGCCGGCAGATCGAGTTCAAGCAGCGTCCGGCGGCGTTGCCCGGCCTGGATGGCGCCGGCCAGCAGAGCGATGCGCTGAAGGCTTTGCTCAAGGGCACCGAGATGACCATCGACGATCTCTACCAGGACCTGCAACGGCGCTGCTGCGAGCAGATCGCCGAGAGCGACTTCACCGAACTGGATGCCGACGAACCGCGCTACGAGGAGTTGAACCGCTTCTCGCCGAGCTTCGACTTTCCCATGGGCAGGAGCTTCTACGCGGCGATCCGGCTGCCGCGCTCCCAGGGGGTCTACGGCCTGCGCATCCGCAGTTTCGCCAACCGCCAGGTGGTCTACCCGTCGCTGCTGTTCCTCGACGAGCACAAGCGGCCGACCCGGCTGGTCAGCGACGCGGTGTACAAGCTGAACCCGGAAACCTGGTATCGCTACGCTTTCATCGAGGGTACGGTGCCGGTGCGGGCCAATCGCGGCGAGCGCTACGTGCTGCTGCTGACCACCGACGAGGACCGCTCGCTGCAAACCCTCGACAACAAGCCGTTCAAGCGTCCGCTACAGGGCCTGGCGGTGAACGAGGCGGGTATGCAGGTGCATGAGCACGCCCGGCAGGGCGGCTTCGAGCTGGCCGTGGTGCGTTGAAATCCGAGACATGAAAAAGCCCGGCCGGAGCCGGGCTTCTTCATATCGGAAGCACGTCAGCCCTGTTGCTGCTGGACGTGGCCGAACAGTTGCTGGGAGAAGCGTACGCGCTCTTCCGCGGACTCTTCGATGCCTTTCGCCTTGAGTTCTTCCAGTCGTGCCTCGACGGCGTGGCAGCGGTGCACCAGGCCGCTGTCGTTGGCGATCTGGATGTTCAGGCCCGGGCGGGCGTTGAGTTCTAGGATCAGCGGGCCTTTCTCCTGGTCGAGAACCATGTCCACGCCGATGTAGCCGAGGCCCGACAACTCGTAGCAACCGGCCGCCAGCTTCATGAAGCCGTCCCAGTTCGGCAGTTGCACACCGTCCACCGCGTTGGTGGTGTCCGGGTGCTTGGCGATCTTGTTGTTCAGCCAGGTGCCGCGCAGGGTGACGCCGGTGGCCAGGTCGACGCCCACGCCGATGGCGCCCTGGTGCAGGTTGGCCTTGCCGCCCGACTGCCGGGTCGGCAGGCGCAGCATGGCCATCACCGGGTAGCCCATCAGCACGATGATGCGGATGTCCGGCACACCTTCGTAGCTGATGCTCTTGAAGATCTGGTCGGGGGTCACCCGGTACTCGATCAGTACGCGGTCGCGATGACCGCCGAGGGAGTAGAGGCCGGAGAGGATGCTCGAGATGTGGTGCTCGATCTCCTCGTGGCTGACGATCTTCCCCGACACGGTCTTGTAGCGGCCCTCGAAGCGGTCGGCGATCACCATGATGCCGTCGCCGCCGGCGCCCTGCGCCGGCTTGATGACGAAGTCGTTGTGCTCGCCGATGATCTCGTTGAGCTTGTCGATGCCTTTCTCGGTCTCGATGATGCCGTACATCTCCGGCACGTGGATGCCGGCCTCGAGCGCGCGTTCCTTGGTGATGATCTTGTCGTCCACCACCGGATACAGGTGCCGCTTGTTGTACTTCAGGACGTAATCGGCATTGCGTCGGTTGATGCCCATCACGCCTTTCGCGGTCAGGTCTTTCCAGGTCTTCCAGATCGACATGGTTCAGTCCTTGAGCAGGGCCTTGAAGCGGAACAGCTCGGTCAGGCGGTAGCCGCGGTAGCGGCCCATGGCGAGCATGAAGGCGACCAGGATCAGCAGCACGGCCGGGAAGGTGAAGATGAAGTACACCAGTTCCGGGATGCGCATGAGGATGTGCGCCAGCGATGCCGCGAACAGGGTGCCGATGGCCACCTTCATCGCATGGCCGCCGCCGCGCTCTTCCCAGGTGATCGACAGGCGTTCGATGGTCATGGTCAGGATCACCATCGGGAACAGGGCGATCGACAGGCCGCTCTCGAAGCCGAGCTTGTGGCTGAACAGGCTGATCACCGCGATCATCACCACCACGAAGGTCAGCACCACCGAGAGGCGCGGCAGCATCTGCAGCTTCAGGTGCTCGAGATAGGAGCGCAGCGACAGGCCCAGGGCGGTGATCACGGTGAACAGGGCGATACCCCATTGCAGGCCGGTCTCGCGGAAGGCCAGGGCGATCAGAACCGGGGTGAAGGTGCCAAGGGTCTGCAGGCCGATCAGGTTGCGCAGAATCAGGATCACCAGCACGCCGATCGGGATCATGATCATGATCTGGAAGGTCTGCTGGGTGGACAGCGGCAGGCCGTACAGGGAGTACTCGAGGAAGGCCGCCTCGGTGTTCTCGTCGGACAGCTTGGCCAGGCGGATGGCGTTCATCTCGCTGCTGTTCAGGCTGAAGCTGACCTGGGCCTTCTTGCCGCCGTCGATGGTCATCAGCGGCTCATCGCCAAGCCACCAGATCAGGCGATCGGAGGGCAGGCCCTGTTCGCCGGTGACCACGTTGAAATACAGCCAGTTCTCGCCGTTGAAGCTGCGCAGCCACAGTTCCGGGCTCTGTTGCAGGTCGGCGACCAGGCGGATGGTATGGACCCGCTCCATCGGCACGTGGGCGATGGACAGCAGGGTTTCGACGATATGCGCTTTCTTTTCCAGGCTGGTGTCGCCGGCCATCAGCAGCTTGACGTTGTCGTCGTTGCCGTTGTTGGCGCGCTTGATGGCTTCGCTGACGAAGGTCTCGACGTCGGCCGAGTGCTGGCGAATGGGGGCCAGCAGGGCTTCTGCGGCGATCTTCTCCGGGCCTTCCAGGGGCAGGCTGTCGCGGAAGATCGGGCCTTTCTCCTTGGTCTTCTCGCCGGTGTAGCGCTTGGTCAGCACCAGGCGGTAGTACAGGGTCTGCTTGCCGTTGGCGCGGCGGGCGGACCAGGTCACCTTGCGATTGCCGTCGGCGCGATTGATGCTGACGCCGTAATTGTTGGAGACGAAGCTTTCGTTGAGGCTGACGTAGTCCTGGCTCAACGGCGGAACGAACATCTGCACCTTGACCGGGGTTTTCGGCGTGGCGACGAAGTCGACCTTGGCATCGATGTTCCAGAGGTCATCGGTTTCGGCTTCGGTAACGGGAATACCCTGGACGAAAATCTGATAGGCGGTGATCGCCACACCCAGGGTCAGCAGGATGGCGATCAGGACTTTCAGATGCAGGTTGAGAGAGCGCATGTCGTTTACTCAGCAGGTTTTGCATCAGGTTTGCAGCCGGGTTTCCCGGCCGAGTATTTCAAGCTCGGATCGACCAGTGCGTCGAATTTCTTCAAGGCCTCCGAGCCGATCAAAAGCGGGTATTGGAATGCACTTCGGTCGGTCAGGTTCACTTCGATGGTGCGAATCGCCTTGCCCATGCAGACCTGCAGCTCGATCACCGGACGGGCGGTATAGGCCTTGCCCTCGTCGGGGTTGAAGTCGCCGTGGCGGCGCTTGATCTTGCTGATCCGCGCCAGGGGCTTCTCGATCGGGGTGTCGTCGGCGTTGTCGGTGGCCAGGTAGAAGCGCACCCAGGTTTCGCCGTCGCGCTTGAAACGCTTGATGTCGCGGGCGCTGAGGGAGGCGGTCTTGGCGCCGGTGTCGAGCTTGGCGGCCAGCTGGATGTCCGGGTCGTTGATGCGCGCGTATTCGTTCAGGCCGTAGACCGTCTTTTCGGCGGCTACGCTCAGGCCTGGTACGGCGATGAATAGGCAGAGCAGGGGAGCTAAGGGCTTGAGTTTCATAAGTCCTGGTTGGTGTCGCGTTCGGCGGGTCGATCTTGCGATCGCTGTCCAGTCCGTGACGGAAAACCCTGCGTCATCGACCTGCGCTCGGCAGGCCGGGCATGCCGGGCGCCCCGCCAGGCGCATGCGGGCCGCATTCTATCACGCGGTTTTTCGGCAGCGACAGCCGCTTATACCACTTGGTCGGGGTTTTGCCCCTGGGATGAAACGAAATTCCATCCAGGGGCTCGAAGCGTTACCGGAAGCGGGCAAGGGACCTTGGCGGTGCCGAGCCGCTGGCCCCGGAGCGGTTATTTGAAGCGCCGTTCCACGCCTTTTTCGACGAGGATCTTTGCGGAAATCTCCTCCACCGAGAAATGCGTGGAGTTGATGTAGGCGATGTTTTCGCGGCGGAACAGGCTTTCGACCTCGCGTACCTCGAATTCGCACTGGGCGAAGCTGGCGTAGCGACTGTTGGGCTTGCGCTCGTTGCGAATCGCGGTGAGGCGATCGGGGTCGATGGTCAGGCCGAACAGCTTGTGCTTGTACTGCTTGAGGGCGTTCGGCAGTTGCAGGCGCTCCATGTCCTCTTCCGTCAACGGGTAGTTGGCGGCGCGGATGCCATACTGCAGGGCCATGTACAGGCAGGTGGGCGTCTTGCCGCAGCGCGAGACGCCGACCAGGATCAGGTCGGCCTTGTCGTAGTAGTGGGTGCGGGCGCCGTCGTCGTTGTCGAGGGCGAAGTTCACCGCCTCGATGCGATCCATGTAGTTGGAGTTGTGGCCGATGGAGTGGGACTTGCCGACCGAATAGGACGAGTCGGCCGAAAGCTCCTGTTCCAGAGGCGAAAGAAAGGTGGCGAAGATATCGATCATGAAACCGTTGGATTGCGCCAGGACCGCCCGGATGTCGCGGTTCACGATGGTATCGAAGATGATCGGGCGGGCCCCGTCCGACTCGGCAGCATTATTGATTTGCTGTACCATGGCGCGCGCTTTTTCTTCGGTATCGATGTACGGTCTCGTCAGTTTGACGAAGCTGATGTTCTCGAACTGTGCCAGAAGGCTTTGGCCCAGGGTTTCGGCGGTGATACCGGTGCCGTCCGAGATGAAGAATGCGGTTCGTTTCATTTGCACCGAAAGCCTTAAGGTAGGAACGATTCTTGGCTATGATAGGCCGCGCGTTGTCAGAGGCCTTTCTGTCGCAGCATTGTCACTTATTTCTAAGGGCCAGGCCAGAATCCAGCGGAGCTGCTCCTGGCCCCGCTTGAGCTTTTCCAATTCAATAGTGGAGAGATCACCTTGGTAGAGTACGTAGTTTCCCTCGATAAGCTCGGCGTCCATGATGTAGAGCATGTGGGGGGCAAGAACGCATCCCTCGGCGAGATGATCAGCAACCTGGCCGGTGCCGGCGTTTCCGTACCCGGCGGATTTGCCACCACCGCCCAGGCCTACCGTGACTTCCTCGAGCAGAGTGGCCTCAACGACCGTATCCACGCGGCCCTGGACGCCCTGGACGTCGACGACGTCAACGCCCTGGCCAAGACCGGCGCGCAGATCCGCCAGTGGGTGATGGAAGCCGAGTTCCCGGCCCGTCTCGACAGCGAGATCCGCCAGGCCTTCGCCGCCCTGGCCAACGGCAACGACAACCTCGCCGTGGCAGTGCGTTCCTCCGCTACCGCCGAAGACCTTCCGGACGCCTCGTTCGCCGGCCAGCAGGAAACCTTCCTCAATATCCGCGGCGTGGACAATGTGATCCGCGCAGCAAAAGAGGTCTTCGCCTCCCTGTTCAACGACCGCGCCATCGCCTACCGCGTGCACCAGGGCTTCGATCACAAGCTGGTCGCCTTGTCCGCCGGCGTGCAGCGCATGGTCCGCTCGGAAACCGGCACCGCCGGGGTGATGTTCACCCTGGACACCGAATCCGGCTTCCGCGACGTGGTCTTCATCACCGGTGCCTACGGCCTGGGCGAGACCGTGGTCCAGGGCGCGGTGAACCCCGACGAGTTCTACGTCCACAAGCCGACCCTGGAAGCCGGGCGTCCGGCCATCCTGCGCCGCAACCTGGGTAGCAAGGCGATCAAGATGATCTACGGCGACGAAGCCAAGGCCGGTCGCTCGGTCAAGGTAGTGGACGTCGATCGCGCCGATCGCGCCCGCTTCGCCCTGAGCGACGCCGAGGTCACCGAGCTGGCCAAGCAGGCCATGATCATCGAGAAGCACTATGGCCGCCCGATGGACATCGAATGGGCCAAGGACGGTGACGACGGCAAGCTGTACATCGTCCAGGCACGCCCGGAAACCGTGAAGAGCCGCGCCAGCGCCACGGTCATGGAGCGCTACCTGCTGAAAGAGAAGGGGACCGTCCTGGTGGAAGGGCGTGCCATCGGCCAGCGCATCGGTGCCGGTCCGGTCAAGGTGATCAACGACGTGTCGGAAATGGACAAGGTCCAACCGGGTGACGTCCTGGTCTCCGACATGACCGACCCGGACTGGGAGCCGGTGATGAAGCGCGCCAGCGCCATCGTCACCAACCGCGGCGGGCGCACCTGCCACGCGGCGATCATCGCTCGCGAACTGGGCATCCCGGCGGTGGTCGGTTGCGGCAATGCCACCCAGATCCTGCAGGATGGCCAGGGGGTGACCGTTTCCTGTGCCGAAGGCGATACCGGCTTCATCTTCGAAGGCGAACTCGGTTTCGATGTGCGCAAGAACTCGGTCGACGCCATGCCCGACCTTCCGTTCAAGATCATGATGAACGTCGGCAATCCCGATCGCGCTTTCGATTTCGCCCAGTTGCCGAACGAAGGCGTGGGCCTGGCCCGCCTCGAATTCATCATCAACCGCATGATCGGCGTGCACCCCAAGGCGTTGCTGAACTTCGCCGGCCTGCCGGCGGACATCAAGGAAAGCGTGGAGAAACGCATCGCCGGCTATCCCGATCCGGTCGGCTTCTACGTCGAGAAGCTGGTGGAGGGCATCAGCACCCTGGCCGCGGCGTTCTGGCCGAAGAAGGTCATCGTGCGCCTGTCCGACTTCAAGTCCAATGAGTACGCCAACCTGATCGGCGGCAAGCTCTACGAGCCGGAAGAAGAGAACCCGATGCTCGGCTTCCGTGGCGCCTCGCGCTACATCAGCGAGTCGTTCCGCGACTGCTTCGAGCTGGAGTGTCGTGCGCTGAAGAAGGTCCGCAACGAAATGGGCCTGACCAACGTCGAGATCATGGTGCCCTTCGTGCGCACCCTGGGCGAGGCGAGCCAGGTGGTCGAGCTGCTGGCCGGGAACGGCCTGAAGCGCGGCGAGAACGGACTGAAGGTCATCATGATGTGCGAACTGCCGTCGAACGCCCTGCTGGCCGACGAGTTCCTCGAGTTCTTCGATGGCTTCTCCATCGGTTCCAACGACCTGACCCAACTGACCCTGGGCCTGGATCGCGATTCCGGCATCGTTGCCCACCTGTTCGACGAGCGCAATCCGGCGGTGAAGAAGCTGCTGGCCAACGCCATCGCTGCCTGCAACAAGGCCGGCAAGTACATCGGCATCTGCGGCCAGGGTCCGTCGGACCACCCGGACCTGGCCCGCTGGCTGATGGAGCAGGGCATCGAGAGCGTCTCGTTGAACCCCGACTCGGTGCTGGATACCTGGTTCTTCCTCGCCGAGGGGCAAGACCAGGCCTGATCGGTCCTCGCTGTATCCGGAAAGGGCGGGTAACACCGCCCTTTTTCGTGCCTCCTGTACAAGACAAGCATGCAAAGCAGTAGCCGCCTCTTTCCTGTCGCCCTGGTCAGCGCCGAATTGCGCGCCGACCTTACCGAAGACATCTACCGCCTGAAGCCCGGCAACAGCCCCGATGCCAGCGTCGAGCTGGTCGTAACCCGGCTCGGACAGCAGGCCGCCGGCGAGCGGCGCGGACCGCCTGTGATCCTCCTGCACGGGAGTTTTTCCAACCGCCGCTTCTGGTACTCGCCGCGTGCGCTCGGACTAGGTCCTTACCTGGCGCGGGCGGGGTTCGATGTCTGGCTGCCGGAAATGCGCGGCCATGGCCTGTCGATTCGCAACGATGGTTACCGGGACAACCGGGTCGCCGACTACGCGCGCTACGACCTGCCGGCGCTGGCCTCCTTCATCCACGAGCAGTGCGGGCAGCCGGCGCACTGGATTGGCCACTCCCTCGGTGGGGTGGTGCTGGCGGCGGGGCTGGGCGGGGGCTACCTGGACCAGGCACGGATCGCTTCCGTGGCGTTGTTCGGTAGCCAGGTCAGCACCGCGCACTGGCTGTTCAGGTTGCCCATGGCAGGCATCCTCGCGCGCCTGCTGCTGCGCCGCGTCGACGCGCTATCCGGAAGCCGTTGGCGGCAGGGCCCGGAAGACGAGCCGGTCGGCGTGGCGCTGGAGGTCCTGCGTTGGCATGGGCTGTTCGGCCGCTTCGGCGAGCCGGGCAACGACTGGTGGAAGGGGCTCGCCGCGGTCGACGTGCCGCTATTGGCGGTCGCCGGGGCTGGGGACCGGCAGGACCCGTCCTGGGCCTGTCGCAAGTTGTTCGAGCAGTTCGCCTCGTCCGAGCGCGAATACCTGTTGCTCGGACGCGAGGCTGGCTACGCCGAGGACTACGGGCATATCGAGATGCTGATCGGCAAGGCGGCCCAGCTAGAGGTCTGGCCCTTGGTGGAGCGCTGGCTGCGCCAGCGATCGCCGGCGGGCGACGAATCCGCGTGGAGTGAGGCGCTAGACGTATCGGAAGCCGGAATCAGCGGCTAACATGTGGCGCAAATGGCGGCTCCGGTCACGCCGGCGCCGCCGGGGCGGGCGGCCGATGATCCTCCGGAGCTGCCCGAGCCGATCCCTTCACCCACAGGAGCTTCCCATGCATTACGTCACTCCCGATCTGTGCGATGCCTATCCTGAGCTGGTCCAGGTCGTCGAACCCATGTTCAGCAACTTCGGCGGCCGCGACTCCTTTGGCGGCGAGATCGTCACCATCAAGTGCTTCGAAGACAACTCGTTGGTCAAGGAGCAGGTCGACAAGGACGGCAAGGGCAAGGTCCTGGTCGTCGATGGCGGTGGTTCGCTGCGCCGCGCCCTGCTGGGCGACATGCTGGCCGAGAAAGCGGCGAAGAGCGGCTGGGAAGGGATCGTCGTGTATGGCTGCATCCGTGACGTCGACGTGATCGCCCAGACCGACCTCGGCGTCCAGGCCCTGGCCAGTCATCCGCTGAAGACCGACAAGCGCGGCATCGGCGATCTGAACGTCGCCGTGACCTTCGGCGGCGTCACCTTCCGCCCCGGCGAGTTCGTGTATGCCGACAACAACGGCATCATCGTTTCTCCGCAGGCCTTGAAGATGCCCGAATAGGGCTTTTTAACAGCCGTTCCGGCCCCGGTGACGCAGGCAGCGTCCCGGGGCTTTTTGCTGGAATGAACCCGGGGTGCGCATACGGGTCTCAGGACTGGCTTTAAGGTTGTGCCGCAAGTCCATGAATTGACTGGTACCGGACTTGTGTTTTTACTGTCGAAATGGTCGTTTTACCAAGGGAAGCGCAATGCAAGCGTACGAGTCGGGTGACGAGCGCGGCCTGATCTATGGCTACGTCCTCAACGGGCGCGGCGGCGGACGCCGTGTCGGACGTAACCAGATAGCGGTGCTCGACCTGCTGCCGGAGGAAAGTCTTTGGCTGCACTGGGACCGCGGCGTACCGGAGGCACAGGCCTGGCTGCGGGATTCCGCGGGGCTCAGCGAGTTCGCCTGCGATCTGCTGCTGGAGGAGGCGACCCGCCCCCGTTTGCTCGATCTCGGGGCCGAAAGCCTGCTGGTGTTCCTCCGTGGAGTGAACCTGAATCCGGGCGCGGAGCCGGAAGACATGGTTTCGCTGCGGGTATTCGCCGACGCGCGCCGGGTGATCTCGCTGCGCCTGCGGCCGCTGAAGGCGGTGGCCGATCTGCTCGAGGACCTGGAGGCGGGGAAAGGGCCGAAGACAGCATCCGAGGTCGTGTACTACCTCGCGCACTACCTGACCGATCGCGTCGACACGCTGATCAGCGGGATAGCCGACCAGCTCGATGCTGTCGAGGAGCTGGTCGAGGCGGACGAACGCGCCAGTCCCGACCAGCACCAGTTGCGTACCCTGCGCCGCCGGTCGGCGGGGTTGCGGCGCTACCTGGCGCCGCAGCGGGACATCTACTCGCAACTGGCGCGCTACAAGCTGTCCTGGTTCGTCGAGGACGACGCCGATTACTGGAACGAGCTGAACAACCGGCTGACGCGGAATCTCGAAGAACTCGAGTTGATACGGGAGCGCATCAGCGTCCTGCAGGAAGCCGAGTCGCGGCGAATCACCGAACGGATGAACCGCACCATGTATCTCCTTGGTATAATCACCGGCTTTTTCCTGCCGATGAGCTTCGTCACCGGCCTGCTGGGAATCAATGTCGGCGGCATTCCAGGGGCGGATGCACCGCATGGGTTCTGGCTGGCCTGCCTGCTGATCGGCGGGGTCGCCACCTTCCAGTGGTGGGTATTTCGTCGGCTGCGCTGGCTCTGACGTGACCTGGGGTGAGGAGAGGGCGTCACTCCCTCGTACAGACATGAGGTGTGCATGCACGATCCGTTCGAAGAGTCCCTGCGGGACCTGCTCAAGGCTTCGGCTCCCCAGCCGGACGACGACGCGCGTCTGGGACGGGTGCTGAAGACCGCCAATCGCCAGGTTGGCGCCGGTGACCTGTTCAGCCTCATGGGGCACTGGCTGCAGGCGCTGATGATCGGCATCAACAACGGTTCGCCGCATCTGGCGCCGGTTTCCCGTATTTCCGCGAAAAACGCATCTTCTGCTGACAAGGCTGAGTGAACATGCAATTCGATATCTGGACCCAGAGCTTGCTGACCGCGATGAACACCCTGTGGGGCAAGCTGGCAGGCTTCATTCCCAACCTGCTCGGCGCCCTGGTGGTCGTTCTGCTCGGCTTCGTCATCGCCAAGCTGCTCGATGCGCTGCTTTCCAAGCTGCTGGCCAAGCTGGGCCTGGACCGGCTGATGGGTGGCACCGGCCTGACCAAGCTGCTGGCCCGGGTCGGCATCCAGGTTCCGGTCTCGACGCTGGTCGGCAAGATCGTCTACTGGTTCGTGCTGCTCGTCTTCCTCGTATCCGCCGCCGAGTCGCTCGGCCTGCAGCGGGTATCCGCCACGCTGGACGTCCTCGCCCTGTACCTGCCCAAGGTGTTCGGCGCGGCCCTGGTGCTGATCGTCGGCGTGCTCCTGGCGCAACTGGTGAACAGCGTCGTGCGCGGCGCGGCGGACGGCGTCGGCCTCGAATACGCGAACGGCCTGGGGCGGATCGCCCAGTGGCTGGTCATCATCATCAGCATCTCGGTGGCGGTGGGGCAGCTCGAGGTCAAGACCGACCTGCTCAACTACATCATCGCCATCGTCCTGATCACCGTCGGCCTGGCCGCTGCGCTGGCCCTGGGCCTGGGCAGCCGCGAGGTCGCCGGGCAGATCATTGCAGGAATCTACGTCCGCGAGCTGTATCAGGTCGGACAACAGGTGAAAGTGGGTGACGTTGAAGGCACTATTGAAGAGATAGGTACGGTCAAGACCATCCTGCTGACGGAAGAGGGAGAGCTTGTGTCGCTGGCCAACCGTCTACTGCTCGATCAGCGAGTTACCAGCCGCTGATCCGGGAGAGATAATGGACGTGGCTGCTCTGCAGGGCGGCCCGGCTTACGATATGACTGGCCTGATCTCACTTGAATAAGCCTCACCCCCTGTCACAGCGGTATGACCCACGCCAGCTTTCCGATGAAGAGCTGGTCGAGCGTGCGCACTCGGAGCTGTTCCACGTGACGCGCGCCTATGAAGAACTGATGCGGCGTTACCAGCGCACGCTGTTCAACGTCTGTGCCCGCTACCTGGGCAACGACCGCGACGCGGACGACGTGTGCCAGGAGGTGATGCTGAAAGTTTTGTACGGGTTGAAGAACTTTGAGGGCAAGTCGAAGTTCAAAACGTGGCTATATAGCATCACGTACAACGAGTGCATCACGCAGTACCGCAAGGAGCGCCGCAAGCGCCGATTGATGGATGCGCTCAGCCTCGACCCGCTGGAGGAGGCTTCCGAGGAGAAGTCGCCGAAGGTTGAGGAGCGGGGCGGATTGGATCGTTGGCTCGTCCATGTCAATCCGATAGATCGGGAGATTCTGGTTCTTCGCTTCGTCGCGGAACTGGAGTTTCAGGAGATAGCGGATATCATGCACATGGGTCTGAGTGCGACGAAAATGCGCTACAAGCGGGCACTGGACCGCCTGCGCGAAAAGTTTTCAGATGCGACCGAAACATAGTTGGGTAAATATTGTCTCTCTATGCGGGAAGTTCTGATAAACTTGCCACCCAAGTTGTGCGGCTGATTGTTGGACAACTAACTGACCATCAAGATGGGGATTTAACGGATGAAACTGAAGAACACCTTAGGCGTTGTCATCGGCTCGCTGGTTGCCGCTTCGGCAATGAACGCCTTTGCCCAGGGCCAGAACTCGGTAGAGATCGAAGCCTTCGGCAAGCGCTACTTCACCGACAGCGTTCGCAACATGAAGAACGCGGACCTGTACGGCGGCTCGATCGGTTACTTCCTGACCGACGACGTCGAGCTGGCGCTGTCCTACGGTGAGTACCATGACGTTCGTGGCACCTACGAAACCGGCAACAAGAAGGTCCATGGCAACCTGACCTCTCTGGACGCCATCTACCACTTCGGTACCCCGGGCGTAGGTCTGCGTCCGTACGTGTCGGCTGGTCTGGCTCACCAGAACATCACCAACATCAACAGCGACAGCCAAGGCCGTCAGCAGATGACCATGGCCAACATCGGCGCTGGTCTGAAGTACTACTTCACCGAGAACTTCTTCGCCAAGGCCAGCCTCGACGGCCAGTATGGTCTGGAGAAGCGTGACAACGGTCACCAGGGCGAGTGGATGGCTGGCCTGGGCGTCGGCTTCAACTTCGGTGGTTCGAAAGCCGCTCCGGCTCCGGAACCGGTTGCCGACGTTTGCTCCGACTCCGACAACGACGGCGTTTGCGACAACGTCGACAAGTGCCCGGATACCCCGGCCAACGTCACCGTTGACGCCAACGGCTGCCCGGCTGTCGCCGAAGTCGTACGCGTACAGCTGGACGTGAAGTTCGACTTCGACAAGTCCAAGGTCAAAGAGAACAGCTACGCTGACATCAAGAACCTGGCTGACTTCATGAAGCAGTACCCGTCCACTTCCACCACCGTTGAAGGTCACACCGACTCCGTCGGCACCGACGCTTACAACCAGAAGCTGTCCGAGCGTCGTGCCAACGCCGTTCGTGACGTACTGGTCAACGAGTACGGTGTAGAAGGTGGTCGCGTGAACGCTGTTGGTTACGGCGAGTCCCGCCCGGTTGCCGACAACGCCACCGCTGAAGGCCGCGCTATCAACCGTCGCGTTGAAGCCGAAGTAGAAGCTGAAGCCAAGTAATCGGCTGAGCCTCTAAGGAAGAACCCGGCTCAGGCCGGGTTTTTCTTTGCCTGGAAAAAGACCGCTCGTCAGGCGCTCAGGGAAATCGGTTGCGACACGATGTCGCGGGTTACTTCGCCGATCACCAGGATCGCCGGGCTTTTCAAGGCGAAACGTCCGGCGTCCCGCAGTAGCTCGCCGAGGTTGCTGCGGCATTCGCGCTGGTTGCCCAGGGTGGCGTTCTCGATCATCGCCAGCGGCGTATCCTCGGCCATGCCTCCAGCCAGCAGCCCGGCCTGGATCTCCGCGAGTCGGGCGACGCCCATGTAGACCACCAGCGTGGTACCGCTGCGTGCCAGGGCTTCCCAGGCCAGCGGGCTGTCGTCCTGGGTATGCGCGGTCACCAGGGTCACGCCGCGGCTGATGCCGCGGTAGGTCAGCGGTATGCCGCAGGCAGTGGCGCCAGCCAGCCCGGCGGTGATGCCGTTCACTATCTCGCTGTCTATCCCGTGCCGGGCCAGCCATTCGGCTTCTTCGCCGGCGCGGCCGAAGATGCATGGATCGCCGCCTTTCAGGCGCACCACGCTGCGTCCCTGGCGGGCATGCCGCAGCATCAGGCGCTGGATGAAGTCCTGCGGTGTGGAGCGGCAGCCGCCGCGTTTGCCGACCCGGACCAGCCGGGCGGACGGACAGTGCTCCAGTATGCTCGGGTTGACCAGATCGTCGACCATCACCACATCCGCGTCCTGCAGGGCGCGAACTGCCTTCAGGGTCAACAGTTCCGGATCGCCGGGACCCGCACCCACCAGCCAGACCTTACCGCTCATCGTCGTTCTCCTCAGGCATTCGCCGCCATGGGCCGGGGGGCCGCCAGCAGTCTCTTGATTTCCGGTACGCAGGAGCCGCAGCCGGTGCCGCAGCCGAACTCGCGCTTCAATCCGTCCAGGTCCAATCCGCGGGCGATGCCGCCGAGCACCGTGTGCTGGCTGACGTTCTGGCAACTGCACAGGGTCTTGCCGCCCGCACCCTGGCTGGGGCGTCCCGGTGCCGCGCCGAGTGGCGCGAGCAGCCAGCGGCGTAGCTCGCTATCGGCCCGGCCGGTAAGCCAGAGTTCTTTCAACCAGTCGCGGGCGAGGGTTTCGCCGGCGAGCCGGACGGCGACGATGCGCCCGTCTTCGAGGCGCACGCGCTTGCCGATGGCGCGCCGTGGGTCGTCGTAGGCGAGGATCGGTCCGTCGAGCAATTCGAGTTGGCGATCTATCCGCTCCAGCAGGTCTGCGCCAGGTGCCTCATGGTGTGCGGCGCTGACCAGCAGGGCGGGGCGCTCGCGTCCGGCGAGACTGAAGCTGGCGTGGTCGAAGACTTCGCACAGCGCACGGAGGGCCTCGAAACGCGCCTGGATATCGGTTTCCACCAGCGCGAACAGGCGCCAGGGCAGTTCGACGGATTCGACCTGAACCCCGGCGTGCTTGAGTTCGGGTTGTTTCGACAGGGGGTCGAACGCCGGCAGGGTCAGGACATTGCAGCCCAGGCCCTTGAGGAAGCGATCGCCCCAGTGCATCGGCAGGAAGGCCTGGCCGGGGCGCACCGAGTCGTCTGCACTCACTGGCAGGATCAGGGCGCCACGCCGGCTCTTCAGGCGCACGAGCTGCCCGTCCCGCAGTTGGCGGCGGCGCAGTTCCTCGGGATGCAGGTGCACCAGGGCCTCCTCTTCATGGCCGAACAGGCGTGCGCAGGTGCCGGTCCGGCTCATGCCGTGCCACTGGTCGCGCAAGCGTCCGGTATTGAGGGTCAGCGGGTAGCGCGCGTCACGTTTTTCCTGGGCGGCGCGGTAGGGTTCGGCGACCAGTTGCGCGCGTCCCGAGGCGGTAGGGAAGCGGCCGTCTGCATAGAGCCGTGCGGTGCCTTGCTCCGCGCCAGTGGGAAATGGCCATTGCTGCGGCCCCAGGCGGTCGAGCAGTGCGTAGCTGAGGCCGGAAAGATCAAGGTCGCGGCCGGCGGTAAGCAGCTTGTATTCGTCGAACAGGCTGCGGCTGTCGGCAAAGGCGAACAGGCCGGGTTTAGCGGGACGCAGGTGCCCTTCCAGGCGGCGCGCGAAGTCGCAGACGATGTTCCAGTCCTGGCGCGCTTCACCGGGGGGCGGAACGGCCCGACGGACATGACTGATCCGCCGTTCCGAATTGGTCACGGAGCCTTCCTTTTCTCCCCAGGATGCGGCTGGAAGCAAAAGGTCGGCGTATTGGCAGGTTTCCGTGCCGGCGAAGGCTTCCTGGACCACCACGAAGGGACAGCGGGCAAGGGCCTCGTGGATCTTGCGCTGGTCCGGCAGCGATTGCGCGGGGTTGGTACAGGCGATCCAGAGCGCCTTGATCCGGCCGTCGTGGACCGCATCGAACAGCTCGATGGCGCTGAGACCGGGGGACGTGGGCAACTGTTCCACACCCCAGTAGTGCGCCACTTCGGCGCGATGGCCGGGATCGGCGGCTTCGCGGTGGCCGGGCAGCAGATTGGCCAGGCTGCCGGTCTCGCGACCGCCCATGGCGTTCGGCTGGCCGGTGAGGGAAAACGGCCCGCATCCGGCGCGGCCGATCTTGCCGGTGGCCAGGTGCAGGTTGATCAGTGCGCTGTTCTTGGCGCTGCCGGCGCTGGACTGGTTGAGCCCCATGCACCAGAGCGAAAGGAAGCGCGGCGAACGGCCGATCCATTCGGCGCAGCGCTGCAGGTCGGCGCGGTCGATGCCGCAGATGTCGGCGACGGCGGCCGGGGTGTAGTCGCGCACCAGTTCCTTCAGGTCGGCGAAACCTTCGGTATGCTCGGCGATGAACGAACGGTCGATCCAGTCCTCCCAGAGCAGGATATGCAGGATGCCGTGGAACAGTGCGACGTCGGTGCCGGGCAGCAGCGCCAGGTGCAGGTCGGCCAGCTCGCAGGTGTCGGTGCGCCGCGGGTCGATCACCACGATGCGCATCTCCGGCCGAGCGGCCTTGGCGGCTTCCAGGCGACGGAACAGGACCGGGTGGGCGAAGGCCATGTTGCTGCCGGCGATCAGCACGCAATCGGCGCAGTCGAGGTCTTCGTAGCTGCAGGGCGGTGCGTCGGCGCCCAGGCTGCGCTTGTAGCCGACCACTGCCGAAGACATGCACAGGCGCGAATTGCTGTCGATGTTGTTGGTGCCGACCAGGGCCCGCGCCAGCTTGTTGAAGGCGTAGTAGTCCTCGGTCAGCAACTGGCCGGAGATATAGAAGGCCACGCTGTCCGGCCCGTGTTCGCGAATGGTCTCGGCGAAACGCCCGGCGGCATGTTCCAGGGCACTCTCCCAGTCGCTGCGAGCCCGCGCCAGTTGCTTGCCGAGGCGCAGTTGGGGGTACAGCGCGCGGGCCTGGAGGTCGCCGGTCAGGTGCAGGCTGGCGCCTTTGCTGCAGAGTCTGCCGAAGTTGGCCGGGTGCCGAGGATCGCCTTGCACGCCGAGGATGCGTTCGCCGTCGTGTTCGATCAGGACGCCACAACCCACGCCGCAGTAGCAGCAGGTCGAAGCGGTGGTGCGCAGCGGGGAATCTGTCGACATGCTCGGCTCCTGTTATCGGCGAGAGATCAGGCGCACAGCGCCACGCTGTCCAGGCCGAGCAGCACCCGCCCGTTCTCCACCCGCACCGGGTGGCGATGGGCGCAGCCCTGGTCCGGGGCCACGGCTTCGCCGCTCTCCAGTTCGATCTGCCAGTTGTGCAACGGACAGGCCACTCGCTTGCCGTAGATCAGGCCCTGGGACAGCGGGCCGCCCTTGTGCGGGCAGCGGTCATCGAGGGCGAAGACCTGGTCGTCGGCGGCGCGGAAGATGGCGATGTCGCCTTTCGGGCCGGCGACCACGCGCGAGCCCAGCGGGTTGATTTCATCGAGGGCGCAGATATCCAGCCAGTTCATCGGTTCACTCCGGTAGGGGGAGGGCCGCCGTGGGACGGCCCGGACAAGGGATTCAGACGTTTTCCAGTTGCTTGAGCGGAATCCGTTCGAACTCCTTCTTCAATTGCGGCTGTTCGATGCGCTGCTTCCATGGGTCCTGCTCGAAGGACAGGGCGAATTGCAGGCGGTCGTTGAGCGCCTTGCGGTTTTCCGCGTCCTCGACCACCGCCTTGCGGATGTGCTCCATGCCGACCCGCTGCAGATAATGCACCGTGCGCTCCAGGTAGAAGGCTTCCTCGCGGTAGAGCTGGAGGAAGGCGCCGTTGTATTCGCGCACTTCTTCGGCGGTCTTGAGCTTGACGAAGAACTCCGCGACCTCGGTCTTGATCCCGCCGTTGCCGCCGATGTACATCTCCCAGCCGGAGTCCACGCCGATGATGCCGACGTCCTTGATCCCGGCCTCGGCGCAGTTGCGCGGGCAGCCGGAGACCGCCAGCTTGACCTTGTGCGGCGACCACATGTTGAACAGGTCGTGTTCCAGATCGATGCCCAGCTGCGTCGAGTTCTGCGTACCGAAGCGGCAGAATTCGCTGCCGACGCAGGTCTTCACGGTGCGGATGGATTTGCCGTAGGCATGTCCGGAGGGCATGTCGAGGTCTTTCCAGATGGCCGGCAGGTCGTCCTTCTTCACCCCCAGCAGGTCGATGCGCTGGCCACCGGTGACCTTGACCATCGGCACCTGGTACTTGTCGGCGACGTCGGCGATGCGCCGCAACTCGGCGGCGTTGGTCACGCCGCCCCACATCCGCGGTACCACCGAGTAGGTGCCGTCCTTCTGGATGTTGGCGTGGGCGCGTTCGTTGATCAGGCGCGACTGCGGATCGTCCTTGGCTTCTCCCGGCCAGGTCGAGATCAGGTAGTAGTTCAGGGCCGGGCGGCAGGTGGCACAGCCGTTCGGGGTCTTCCAGTCCATGAAGCGCATGGCGGCGTCGAGACTGGTCAGCCGGTGTTCGCGAATGGCCTTGCGGATCTGCCCGTGGTTGAGGTCGCTGCAGCCGCAGATGGCCTTCTCGCTCTTCGGCTTGACGTCGGCGGCGCCGCCGACGGTGCTGATCAGGATCTGTTCCACCAATCCCGCGCAGGAACCGCAGGAGCTGGCGGCCTTGGTGTGTTTCTTGACTTCGTCGACGCTGAACAGGCCGTGTTCTTGTATCGCCTTGACGATGGTGCCCTTGCAGACGCCGTTGCAGCCGCATACTTCGGCCGTGTCGGGCATGCTCGCGGCGCTGTTCTGGCCCTGGTGGCCGACATCGCCGAGGGCGTTCTCGCCGAACATCAGGTGGTCGCGGATCTGCGCGACGTTGTGGTTCTCGCGGATCTGCCGGAAGTACCAGCCGCCGTCGGCGGTGTCGCCGTAGAGACAGGCGCCGACCAGTACATCGTCCTTGATCACCAGCTTCTTGTAGACGCCGCCGATGGGGTCGGAAAGGGTGATGGTCTCGCTGCCTTCGCCGCCGATGAAGTCGCCGGCGGAGAACAGGTCGATACCGGTCACCTTGAGCTTGGTCGAGGTCACCGAGCCCTGGTAGCGGGCGTAGCCGAGATGAGCCAGGTGGTTGGCGCAGACCTTGGCCTGCTCGAACAGCGGCGCAACCAGGCCGTAGGCGATGCCACGGTGGTTGGCGCATTCGCCGACCGCATAGATGCGTGGGTCGTAGGTCTGCAGGGTGTCGTTGACCAGGATGCCGCGGTTGCAGGGGATGCCCGCGCTTTCGGCCAGCTCGGTATTGGGGCGGATGCCGGCGGCCATTACCACCAGGTCGGCGGGAATCACGTCGCCGTCGTTGAACTGCACGGCACAGACCCGGCCGCTGCCGTTGTCCATCAGTTCCTGGGTCTGGGTGTTCAGGCGGAAGCGGATGCCGCGGGCTTCCAGCGCGCCTTGCAGGAGTTTGCCGGCGGTGCGGTCCAGTTGGCGTTCCAGCAGCCAGTCGGAGAGGTGCACGACGGTCACGTCCATGCCGCGTTGCTTGAGGCCGTTGGCCGCCTCCAGGCCGAGCAGGCCGCCGCCGATCACCACCGCGTGGCTGTGGGTCCGGGCGCAGTCGATCATGGCCTGGGTGTCGGCGATGTCGCGGTAGCCGATCACGCCCTGCAGGCGATTGCCGGGTATCGGCAGGATAAAGGGGACCGAGCCGGTGGCCAGCAGCAGGCGGTCGTACTCGGCCTCGCTGCCGTCCGCGGCGACCACCCTGCGGCGGACCCGGTCGATCTGCACCACCTTGCGGTCGAGGAGGAGCTTGATGCCGTTTTCCGCATACCAGTTGAGGTCGTTGAGGACGATTTCCTCGAAGGTCTGCTCGCCGGCCAGCACCGGGGACAGCAGGATGCGGTTGTAGTTGGGATGGGGCTCGGCGCCGAACACCGTGATGTCGTAGAAGTCCGAGTTGAGCTTGAGCAGTTCTTCCAGGGTACGGACCCCGGCCATGCCGTTGCCGACCATCACCAGCTTGATCTTCTTCATGCGGAGTAGCTCCTGCATAAGGTTGGCGCAAACAAAAAAGGCGTCCCGCTGTTGCCAGCAGGACGCCTTTGTCCAGGTCCCGTTCGGTCGGGAAACGCCGCCTCGTCGTTGAGGCAGGCGCTTTGTTGTCGATTGTCGGGAGAACCCAAGCAGGCGCCGTGCCAACTTGCGCTATTGCCTATCTCCATGGCCTTGCAGGGATAACGCGGGGCCTCACCGCGGTCTTTCTGCTCCGTGCCGGGGCGTATCGCACCGGGCTGGTGCCTCTCAGCCCTTCAGCCAGACCAGGAGTAGCGCCAGGTTGGCGGCCAGGGACAGCAGGGCGATGGCGCGCCAGGTCTGCAGCGGTTCGCGCTCCAGCAATGGGCGGGGCGCCGCGACCGGCAACGCTTCTCCCTGTTGCAGCGAGAGCAGCCATTCCTCGGCGGTCTCGAAGCGCTGTGCGGGGTCGCAGGCGACGGCGCGCAGCAGCAGGTCGTCGATCCAGGCCGGCAGGTCGGGGCGATAGCGGCTGGGCGGGACGGGGCGACCGAAGCGCGGGTGCTGGAAGGCTTCGATCTCGCCATAGGGATAGCGCCCGGTCAGCGCCTGGTAGAGGCAGACGCCGGTGGCGTAGAGATCCTGGCGCACCGAGGGCGAGGTGCCGGAGAAGCACTCCGGCGCCAGGTAGCTGGGCGTACCCGGTAGCAGATGGGGGTCTTCGCGCGACAATCCCGGACACCAGGCCAGGCCGAAATCCAGCAGGCGCAGCTCGCCGTCGCGGCCGAGGTGGAGATTTTCCGGCTTGAGGTCGCGGTGCAGCAGGTTGCGTCGATGCAACTGGCCAAGCCCGCGCAGCAGCTGGTTGGCCAGCCCCAGCCACTCCGGCAGCGACAGCGGGCCATGGTTGCGCAAGCGCTCGGCGAGAGTCTCTCCGGGGTGCTCGCGCATCAGGTAATACAGATGCTGGCGTTGCGCCAATCCGTGCAGCTCGGGGAAATGCCGGCCCTGGACGCGGCGCAGGAACCATTCCTCGAGCAGCAGGGCCTGGGTTGCCAGCGGATCGTCGGCACGTGCGGCGGGAAGGGTCTTCAGCAGCCAGGGTTGGCCCTGGCCATCCTCGACCCGGTAGAGCAGGGACTGGCGGGATTCGCCGAGCAACTGCCGGACCCGCCAGCCTTCGAAGAGCTGGTCGGGCTTCAGCGGTGGCGGCAGTGGCCAGTGGCCCAGTTGCGCGAGGGCGTCGCCGAGGCTGCCTGCGGGCACGGCTTCCACGCGCACCAGCAGGGCGCTGGCGTTGTCCTGGCTGCCTGCCAGGTGGGCGGCGCGAACCAGAGCCTCGGCGCTGCGCTGCGGCTCTTCGGCGTTGCGCAGGATGCTGCGGATGCCGCTGTCGCCCAGCGTCGCCCAGACGCCGTCGCTGACCAGTAGCCACTGGCTGCCGGGCTCCAGATCGCCTTCCAGATAGTCGACCACCAGATGCTGGTCCAGTCCCAGGGCGCGGGTCAGCACGTGTTGCATGTGCGGCTGTTCCCAGACGTGGTCGCTGGTCTGCCGGAGCAACTCGCCGTCGCGCCACAGGTAGGCCCGGCAATCGCCGACGTGGGCCAGGGTGTAGCGGGTGCCGCGCAGCACCAGGGCGGTGAGGGTGGTGAGCAGCGGCTGGCCGCCGCCGTTGGCCTGTAGCCAGCGGTTCTGCGCCAGCAGCAGGCGGTCCAGGGACTGCACGATGGCCCAGGTTTCCGGAGTCGCATAGTAATCCAGGGCCAGCGCTTGCAGGCTGCTGCGCGCCGCCAGGCCGCCATCGGCGCACTGGCTGACACCGTCGGCGATGGCCAGCAGGTGTCCCTTGCTGGCGGCCAGGGCCGGCGCCGGGGTGACCACCCGCAGCGCATCCTGGTTTTCCGTGCGAGGCCCGCAGGCGCTGGCCTCGCCAATGCTCAGTCGCAGCCCCACGCTCAGACCCGCGCGGCGGTGACCGCGGCCGAGCCCCAGGTGGTGCGCCAGCGCCGCTTCACCCCGTGGAGGCCGAACCAGGCCAGCACGCCGAGACTGGCGAACAGCCACAGGCCGAGCTGGTAGTCGCCGGTGCTTTGCTTGATCGCGCCGAGGCCGGCAGTCAGGCAGAAGCCGCCGATGCCGCCGGCCATGCCGATCAGCCCGGTCATCACGCCGATTTCCTTGTGGAAGCGCTGCGGTACCAACTGGAACACCGCGCCATTGCCGGCACCGAGACTGAGCATGGCGACCACGAACAGGCCGAGGGCGGCCATCGCGCTGGACAAGTGGAAACCGACCGCGGCGATGCAGATGGCGGCCAGGGTGTACACCATCAGCAGGCTGCGGATGCCGCCGATGCGATCGGCGAGGGCGCCACCGAGCGGGCGCATCAGGCTGCCGGCGAAGACGCAGGCGGCGGTGTAGTAGCCGGCGGTCACCGGGTTCAGGCCGTACTGGTCGTGGAAATAGCCGGGCAGGGTGCTGGCCAGGCCGAGGAAGCCGCCGAAGGTGACGCTGTAGAAGAACATGAACCACCAGCTGTCGCGGTCGCCGAGGGCTTTCAGGTAATCGCCCATGGCCTTGGGCGCCGGCCGCTGCGGGGCGTTGCGCGCGACCATGGCGAACACCAGGAGGGTCAGGACGAGCGGCAGCAGGGCGAAGCCGAACACGTTGTTCCAGCCGAACGCGGCGGCCAGGCCGGGGGCGAAGAGGGCGGCGAGCACGGTGCCGGAGTTGCCCGCGCCGGCGATGCCCATGGCCTTGCCCTGGTGTTGCGGCGGGTACCATTGCGATGCGAGCGGCAGGGCCACGGCGAAGGATGCCCCGGCGAAGCCGAGGAACAACCCCAGCAGCAGTGCCTGCGCATAGCTGTTCACGCCCAGCAGCCAGGCGGCCGCGAGGGCGGCGATGACGATGACCTGGGCGAGGATGCCGGCGCTCTTCGGCGACCAGCGATCGGCCAGCAGGCCGAGCAGGAAGCGCAGTACGGCGCCGGCGAGGATCGGCGTGGCGACCATCATCGCGCGCTGCTGGGTGCTCAGTTGCAGGTCGCCGGCAATCTGCACCCCCAGCGGGCCGAGCACGTACCAGACCATGAAGCTCAGGTCGAAATAGAGAAACGCCGCGAACAGGGTCGGCGCATGGCCGGCCTTCCAGAAGCTGTTGTTCATCGAACACCTCGTATCCAGCGGAATCGGGGCGGAACGGCCGCCCGGCGGAAGTTGCATCGCTACAAGGTGAGCGTCCGACAGCGGACCACCCACCCGCCCCGACGCTGGGGCGAAACGACGAAGACGCCACGGGCCTCTGCCGGGAAGGAGAGGCCGCGCGACGTCTTTGTCGGGGATGGGTAACCGCCGTTGGCTACCGTCAGGCAGGACGTAGCAAGCTCTTTGCCAAGTTGTCGAAAGCGCGGCGTAGAGCGGTTGCAGGGACAACCATGGCGTCGGCGTGCACGCCGCGGTGGCAGGCGTCGGGGGCTTGCACAGGGCTGGGGCGGCGCGTCCGTGCGCCGTCGGCGGTTCAGCGATGGGCGGTGTTCAGGTGGTAGATGGTCACGCGGCTGCCTTCGCCGCTGTCGCCGGCGTTGTCGTTCACGTAGGCGCCGGCCTTGAAATAGAGCAACTGGTCGTTCCAGGCGCTGCCGAGGGTCTGGTAGTAAGCGTCCTCTTCGCCGTCCTGGCTGCGTGCGCGCACCGCCAACTCGCCGCTGGAGGTGACGCGCAGGCTGTAGTTGAAACGCTCGCCCAGGCGTACCTGCTCGAGGATCGACACGTTGCGGCTATAGGAATCGTCCGGGTGGTTGCGTACCAGCGCCTCGACCCGGCCGAGGCCTTCCTCGGGCTTGTAGTAGTACTGCAGCTTCACCAGAGGTTCGCCGTCGTCGGTCTGTGGCGACTTGCTGTGGATCTGGCCGATGATCACCTTGTTCTTCGAGGGGACCTTCTCGACGCTCATGGTCACCCGCAGTTCGTTGTCGGCCTGCCAGTAGTACCAGTTGTCGAGGCTGCCGTCGGCCTGGGTTTCGCGCAGTTCGGTGCGAGGATAGGTGCTGTCCTCGGTGTGCGAGCCGTCGATGGGCACCCAGAAGACCAGGCCGCCATCGTTGCCTTGCTGGAAGTACCGGCTCTGGTAGCCGTTGTTGAGTTGCTGGGTGGTGATCACCTGCGGGGTGGGTTCGGTGGGAATGGTAAGGTTCCAGGTGCTGAGATCGATCATGCTGAGCATCTCCTGACCGCTGAGTCGGCGGTGCGGTTCGGGCGGACGCCTGCGGCTCCTAGCCCTGGGCGTCCACTGCGGGCCTCCCTGGTCATGCTAGTCGAGGGTGGCGAGGGGGTAGCTCCCAGAACGGATAGGGCCGTTCCGGGCGCACGAGCATAGCCGCGCCGCTCTGCGCCGGGGGCCAGCAGGGTGGCTGGCGATATGATCGCCAGCTGCCCAGCCGGATTCAGCCGCCGAGCATGTCGTGCATGGCGATGATCTGCTCGGCGACCTGGATCAGCTTCTGCTGGCGGCTCATGGCCTGGCGTCGCATCAGCGTGTAGGCCTCCTCCTCGCCGCAATGCTTCATCTTCATCAGCAGGCCCTTGGCCAGCTCGATGCGCTTGCGCTCGGCCAGCTGCGCCTCGCGCGCCTGCAGTTGAGCGCGCAGCGCCTGGTCGCTCTCGAAGCGCGCCATGGCGACGTCGAGGATCGGTTGCAGGCGGCTGGCCTGGATGCCTTCGACGATGTAGGCGCTGACCCCGGACTGGATAGCGCGGCGCATCACTCCCGGATCGTGCTCGTCGGTGAACATCACGATCGGGCGCGGCTGGTCGCGGCTGACCAGGCAGACCTGCTCCATCACGTCGCGGCCGGGAGACTCCGTGTCGATCAGGATCACGTCGGGACGCAGCGCTTCGACGCGCGCCGGCAGGTCGATGGTCAGCCCCGACTCGTCCACCACTTCGAAACCACTCTCGAGCAGGGCGGCCCTGAGGCGTCCGACTTTCTTCGGCGTGTCGTCGATCAGCAGGATACGCAGCATGGCGGGCGCACCAGGGTCAGAAGTCGATGCCCTGGCCGGTTTCGGCCAGGGCGTGGATCGGGAAGCTGCGGGCGTAGCCGGCGGGGTCGCTGCCGTCCCAGGTGCGCCCGTCGATCAGTGTCGAGCGGCGCATGTCGGCGCCGTCCAGGCACAGGCCAAGGGCCGTCGCGGCATCGCGGTACAGCGCGGTCTGCTGGACCCTGCGGGCGATGCCCAGGTAGTCCGGGTCTTCGCGCAGCAGGCCCCAGCGGCGGAATTGGGTCATGAACCACATGCCATCCGAGAGCCAGGGCCGGTTGACTTCGCCGTCGGCATAGAAACGCAGCGGATGCGGGTCCTGCCAGGCGTTGCCGAGGCCGTCCTGGTAGCGGCCGAAGAAGCGCGGCTGGATCGCGCCGAGCGGAGCGTCGACATAGTCGCGGCCGCTGATCAGTTGCGCGGTGCCCAGGCGGTTCTCGGCGTTCTGTTCGATGAAGCGGCTGGCGTCGAGGACCGCCATGACCAGCGCGCGGGCGGTGTTCGGGTAGGCGTCGACGAAGGCGCGGGTAGTGCCGAGGACCTTTTCCGGGTGGTCCGGCCAGATCGCCTGGCTGGTGGCGATGGTGAAGCCCTGGCCCTGGTCCACGGCCAGGGCGCCCCAGGGTCCGCCGGCGCAGAACCCGTCGATGCGCCCGGCCTGGAGATGGCCGACCATCTGCGCCGGTGGAACCACCACGCTGTGCACGTCGTGCAGCGGATGCAGACCGATGCTCGCCAGCCAGTAGTTCAGCCAGAGCGCGTGGGTACCGGTGGGAAAGGTCTGCGCCAGGGTCAGGCGTGCACCATTCTGGCGCCGATGCCGGAGCAGTGCCTCCGCACTGGTCACGCCAGCCTGCTTCAGCGGTTCGGAAAGATTGATCGCCTGGCCGTTCTGGCACAGTCCCATGAGCACCGCCATCTCGCTTGCCGCGCTGCCGCCGAGGCCGAGCTGGACGCCGTAGACCAGCCCGTACAGGCACTGCGCGGCATCCAGCTCGCCGCTGAGCAGTTTGTCGCGCAAGGTGGCCCAGGACGGTTGGCGCCTGAGATTGAGCGTGAGGCCGTAGGGCTGGGCGAAGCCCTGGGTGGCGGCCACGATCAGCGAGGCCGAATCGGTCAGCGCCATGAAACCGATGTCCAGGGCGCTCTTTTCCGGTGCGTCGGAACCGCCGGCCCAGGCCTGGCTGCGTATCGCTCTGTCTGTCATCACCACCTCGAGTGCGGGAGGGCGGCGCGGGCCGTCCCGTTTTCCAGTGCGCAGGCGCCGTCGTCGGTGCGCTTTTCCATAGCTGCCACAGCAAGCGCTATGCCAGGCGGCGCGGGGGTTTTCGCCGGGCAAGAAAAAGCCCCGCACGGGGCGGGGCTTGTTCGACGCGTCGCTGGATCAGGCCTGGACGACCGGGATCTTGGCGTTCGCAGCCGCTTCGCGGAACTCGGCGATCTGGTCGAAGCTCAGGTAGCGGTAGACGTCGGCAGCCATGCTGTCGATGTCCTTCGCGTAGGCCATGTACTCCTCCACGGTCGGCAGTTTGCCGAGGATCGAGGAGACCGCCGCCAGCTCGGCCGATGCCAGGAACACATCGGTGGCATCGCCCAGACGGTTCGGGAAGTTACGGGTCGAAGTGGAGACCACGGTGGAACCGGTCTGGACGCGAGCCTGGTTGCCCATGCACAGCGAGCAGCCCGGCATTTCCATGCGCGCGCCAGCCTTGCCGTAGATGCCGTAGTAGCCTTCCTCGGTCAGCTGGTGGGCGTCCATCTTGGTCGGCGGAGCCAGCCACAGACGGGTCGGGATGCCGCCCTTGACCTTGTCCAGCAGCTTGCCGGCGGCGCGGAAGTGACCGATGTTGGTCATGCAGGAGCCGATGAACACTTCATCGATCTTGCGGCCCTGTACGCTCGACAGCAGACGCGCGTCGTCCGGATCGTTCGGCGCGCAGAGCACCGGCTCCTTGACGTCGGCCAGGTCGATCTCGATCACCGCGGCGTACTCGGCGTCCTTGTCGGCTTCCAGCAGCTCCGGCTTGGCCAGCCAGGCTTCCATCGCCTGGGCGCGACGCTCCAGGGTGCGCGGGTCGCCGTAGCCTTCGCCGATCATCCAGCGCAGCAGGGTGATGTTGGACTTCAGGTACTCGGCGATCGCCTGTTCCGGCAGCTTGATGGTGCAGCCGGCGGCGGAACGCTCGGCCGAGGCGTCGGACAGCTCGAAGGCCTGCTCCACGGTCAGGTCGTTGAGGCCTTCGATCTCGAGGATGCGGCCGGAGAAGATGTTCTTCTTGCCTTTCTTCTCGACGGTCAGCAGGCCCTGCTGGATCGCGTAGTAAGGGATCGCATGGACCAGGTCACGCAGGGTGATGCCCGGTTGCAGCTTGCCCTTGAAGCGCACCAGCACCGACTCCGGCATGTCCAGCGGCATCACGCCGGTGGCGGCGGCGAAGGCCACCAGGCCGGAGCCGGCCGGGAACGAGATGCCGATCGGGAAGCGGGTGTGCGAGTCGCCGCCGGTACCAACGGTATCGGGCAGCAGCATGCGGTTCAGCCAGCTGTGGATGATGCCGTCGCCCGGACGCAGCGACACGCCGCCACGGGTCATGATGAAGTCGGGCAGGGTGTGGTGGGTCTTGACGTCGATCGGCTTCGGATAGGCCGCGGTGTGGCAGAAGGACTGCATCACCAGGTCGGCGGAGAAGCCGAGGCAGGCGAGGTCCTTCAGTTCGTCGCGGGTCATCGGGCCGGTGGTGTCCTGGGAACCGACGGTGGTCATCTTCGGTTCGCAGTAGGTGCCCGGGCGCACGCCCTGGCCTTCCGGCAGACCGCAGGCGCGGCCGACCATTTTCTGCGCCAGGGTGAAGCCCTTGCCGCTATCGGCCGGTGCTTCCGGCTTGCGGAACAGGTCGGAGGCGCCCAGGCCCAGCTCGGCGCGGGCCTTCTCGGTCAGGCCACGGCCGACGATCAGCGGGATACGGCCGCCGGCGCGGACTTCGTCGAGCAGGACCGGGGTCTTCAGCTCGAAGGTGGTGACCACTTCGCCGCTGTCGTGGCGAACGACCTTGCCTTCATAGGGGTATACGTCGATGACGTCGCCCATGGCCAGGTTGGTGCAGTCGAACTCGATCGGCAGGGCGCCGGCATCTTCCATGGTGTTGTAGAAGATCGGTGCGATCTTGGTGCCGAAGCAGAAGCCGCCGGCACGCTTGTTCGGCACGAACGGAATGTCGTCGCCGAAGAACCACAGCACCGAGTTGGTGGCGGATTTGCGCGAGGAACCGGTGCCGACCACGTCGCCGACGTAGGCGACCGGGAAGCCCTTGGCCTTGACCGCTTCGATCTGCTTCAGCGGACCGACCGAACCCGGCTGGACCGGCTCGATGCCGTCGCGGGCCATCTTCAGCATGGCCAGGGCGTGCAGCGGGATGTCCGGGCGCGACCAGGCGTCGGGGGCCGGGGAGAGGTCGTCGGTGTTGGTTTCGCCGGGGACCTTGAATACGGTGAGAGTCAGCTTTTCCGGGACTTCCGGCTTGGCCTTGAACCACTCGCCATCGGCCCAGGATTGCAGCACGGACTTGGCCGCGGCATTGCCCTTCTTGGCGCGCTCGGCGACGTCGTGGAAGGCGTCGAACATCAGCAGGGTGTGCTTCAGCTGTTCGGCGGCGGTGTTGGCCAGTTCGGCGTCGTCCAGCAGCTCGACCAGGGTGGCGATGTTGTAGCCGCCCTGCATGGTGCCCAGCAGCTCGGCGGCACGTTGCTTGTCGATAAGGGGGGAGGTGGCTTCGCCCTTGACGATGGCGGAAAGGAAACCGGCCTTGACGTAGGCGGCTTCGTCGACGCCCGGCGGTACGCGGTTGGTGATCAGGTCAAGGAGGAATTCTTCTTCGCCGGCCGGCGGGTTCTTCAGCAGCTCGACCAGGCCTGCGGTCTGTTCGGCGTTCAGCGGTTGGGGCACGACACCCTGGGCGGCACGCTCTTCTACGTGTTTGCGGTAGGCTTCAAGCACAGTATTTCCCTCATCAGTGGTCCCGGGGGACACGTATCCAGGAACCGACGCAGATCCGCTCGTCAGGCCCAGGTGGACGGTAATCCACCAACCTACGAGGGCATCGGCAGGTTCCAGACAGAAGCTGTTTTCAAAGTTTTACGCCGGCGGGCTGCGGTGGGGCTGGCGAGACGCTTGAGGGAGGCGCCGTCGCCAGCGTACCTGCCGGAAACTGTGCTCGTGACGCTTTGAAAACAGCTTCTAACGGACATTGGCGCCTAAAAAGGCGGGCCAATGTTACTGGAAACTCGACGCAAAGTTAAGTCGGAAACCCTAGGAACCACGGGGTGAACTTGATTAGACAAAGGGCTAAGATGCCGCTTTGTTTTCGTTGTCCCGGCCATGTCTTCGCAAAGAATCAAAACCCCCTGCGTAGGGCTTTGCTCCACGGTATACGGCGACCTGGTATGCCGTGGCTGCAAGCGTTTCCACCATGAGGTGGTCAACTGGAACCTCTACGACGCCGAGGAAAAGCGGGCTGTCTGGAGTCGCCTTGAGCAGTTGCTGGCCCAGGTGATGGCCGCCAAGCTGGAAGTCTTCGACGCCGCGCGCCTGCGCCTGCAACTGGAGCAGCGGCAGATCCGTTTCGTCCCCGAGCAGTCCCCCTATTGCTGGGCCTACCAGTTGATCGCCCGCGGTTCCCGGCTGATCAACCAGATCGAAGCCTACGGCGTGGCACTGCTGCCGGAATTCCGCGACTGGAGCCTGCCGGACCTGCGCGATGCCATCGACCGGGAATTCTTCCTGCTGTCGGAAGCGCATTACCAGCGCTACATCGCGCCCTCGTTCCTGCAGGCGATCGACAGATAGGCGGTGTCTCCAGCGAAAAAGCCGCCCTTGGGCGGCTTTTTCGTCCGACCAGCGGTCACTCCTTGCTGGCCAGCTCCTCCAGGTGGGCGATGATGTCGTCCGGCTTCAACACCAGCACGTCGCTTTCCAGGGTATCCAGCACCACTTCCGCGGTATTGCCGATCAGCGCGCCGGACAACCCGGTGCGCGCCACGGTGCCGATCACGGTGACCACCGCGTCGAGCTTCTGCGCGGTGCGCGGGATCAGCACGTCGGCCGGACCTTCCTCGATGTGCAATTGTTCGTCGCTGAAACCGTACTCGGCCTGGAAGGTGCGGCAGGCCTCGCGATAGCGGGCCTCGATGGTTTCGCTGAGCTGGAAGGTCGGGTCGGCAGAGGAGAGCATCGGCGAGGGGTGGGCGCTGATCACGTGCAGCGTGGCCTTGGCCAGGCCGGCGATGTCGTAGGCATGGCTGATGATCCCGGCGTGCAGGGAGCGGTGCTCGCCGTCGTTGTTGCCGACGTCGACCGCGGCGAGGATCTTTCCGCCCGTCCAGGGCCGGGCGGTCTTGGTCATCAGTACCGGACAGGGCGCGAAGCGCAGCAGCTTCCAGTCGTCCGGGGTGAGGATGGCCTTTTTCAGCGGGTTGTCGGGAAAGTGCTGCTTGATGATCAGCCCGCAGCCTTCGGCCTGTTGCTCGGCGATGATGGTCTGGTGCAGGGAGTCCTTCCAGGCCTGGTTGGTCGAGACGCTGTAGCCTTCCTCGCGCAGCTCCTGGGCCAGGTCGTTGAGAGCGGCGCTGTGGTCGCGGCGCTTCTCGCAGACCAGCAGGTGCAGGTGCGACTGGGTCACGCCGGCGATCAGTTGTGCCCGTTTCAGGGCGAGACCTTCCAGCTGGTCCGGTTCAATCACCACGAGGATGCTGCGAATGGCTTGCATGATCGTCTCCCTGAGTGCTTGTGGTTATCGCTGAAACAACTCTAGACGCAATCCAGCCGCTGCTCTTGATGCATATCAAACGGGTCGGCCTGCCCGACCGCCGCAGCTTCCGTATAATGCTCCGCCTTTCCTGCCCCGACCAGCGTCATGGCAGGCTCTTTCCAGAATGAGTGACCTGCACCATGTTGCCCGAGATCGACCAATTCCTTGCCTGTTCCACTCCCGCCGCCTGGGTCGAGGCGGCCCTGGAGCGCCAGGACGTCATGCTGCTGGACCACAAGGCCTGCGAGATGAAGGCCGCGGCGACGGCGATGCAACTGATCGGCAAGTACTCCGGCCGCCTGGACCTGGTGAACAAGATGAGCCGCCTGGCGCGCGAGGAGCTGCGCCACTTCGAGCAGGTGCTGGCGATCCTGAAGAAACGCGGTATCCCGGTGGTCAATGTCAGCGCCTCCCGCTACGCCTCGGCGCTGCGCGACCTGGTGCGCAAGCAGGAGCCGCAGCGGCTGACCGATACGCTGGTGGTCGGCGCCTTCATCGAGGCGCGTTCCTGCGAGCGCTTCGCCGCCCTGGTGCCGCACCTGGACGCGGAGCTGGCGAAATTCTACGGCGGTTTGCTGAAGTCCGAGTCGCGGCATTTCCAGGACTACCTGAAGCTGGCCTACCAGTACGGCGACGAGGCCGACGTGGAGCGGACGATCGAGGTGGTGCGGGCCAAGGAGGCCGAGCTGATCAGCAGTCCGGACAACGAATTCCGCTTCCACAGCGGCCTCCCGGTGGACCTGGTGGCCTGAGCCGGAAACAAGAAAGCGCCCCGCGGGGCGCTTTTTTTGCTGCCTGGATCAGTCCTTGACCTTGAGGTCGAGGGCCAGGTCGCGGGCGGCCTTGGTCGCCAGAACGCCCATCAGCTGGCCGATCTCGTCCTGGCGGCTCGCCGCGCCGTTGGCGCCGGCACCCATCATTACGCTGGGGACGGGGGCCTGGGCGGCGGCTTCGGCCCAGACCTTGTTGATCGCGATCAGCGCGTCGAGCTTCGGCTGCAACGCGCCGTCCGCCTTGATCACCGCTTCGCGGGCGTAAGCCTCGGCGTCGGCGGTGATCTTGGTGGCCTGGGCGGTCACCGTGGCCTTGTCGCGCAGCAGTTCGGCGGTCTGCTTCTCGATCTCGGCGCGCTGCTTCTCGCGCTCGGCGTTGATCACCGCCAATTGCTTGTCGGTTTCCGCCTGGGTGGTGCGTTCGATCTGGTCGCGCAGGGTTTCCTGGCGCTTGGCCTCGACTTCCTTCTCGCCGCGGGCGGTGACCAGCAGCTTTTCCTCTTCTTCCTTCAGGCGGTTCTGCCGCGCCACCGCCAGCTCGGCGAGCGCCTGCTGGACCTTGACCATGCGCTGCTTGTACTGCGGGTTGGGATCGACGTTGGTGATCCGCGCTTCCACCACCTCGACGCCGAACTTGCGGAACTGCTGTTGCTTGCGTACCGGGATGCCCTTGGCATCGGTGACCTTCTCGGTGACGAACTGGCTGGCGTTGTTGTCGCCGAACGCTCCCTGCTCGGTGCCGGCCTGGAGGATCGCGGTCTGGTGCGGAATGGCGCCGCGCGGCCCGCGGACTTCCTTGCGCTTGATCAGGTACAGGCCGTCGTTGAGCTGGTTCTCGAACTCGGCGGCGAATTCGCTGCGGGCTCCGGCGTAGTAGTCGTCGGCGCTCATCAGCGAAGCGGTGGCCTGGAGGGTTTCCTTGATCGCCGGCACCAGTGCGGTGCGGATGAAATTGTCCGGGTTGCGGTATTCCTGGGCCATCTTCAGGAACGGCTCGCCGCCGGGCAGGCGAAAGCGCGCGGAAGATTCGACCTTGGCGTCGACGTTGCCGAGGAACACGATCGGGAAAGCCTCGATGGTGGCGCCGAGGCCGTCGTTGTCCGGATTGGTGTCGTTATCGTCCATGACCAGCACGGACTGCACGCTGATGGCCTTCTTCCAGGTGGTGGCGCGACCGAACCACTTGGTCGCGTAGCCGACGTCATCGACGATCTTCTCGTCGCCGAAGATGGTCCTTACGTGGGTCATGAAGCCGGCTTCGTTATAGAAGAACACGCCGTTGAACAGGCCGAAGCCGAGGGCGAGCACGCCGAGGGGGGCGGCGACGAACTTGATCAGGTTTCCCTTCGAGATGATCACGATCATTCCTTGATGCGGGGTGGGGGAGCGCGATCCTGCTGAAAGGTGGCCCGCGACGTCAAGATGGACGGCGGAAAAAATGCGAATCGCATAATGCTTCGCTGAAAGGCCCGCATGGCGGGCCTGGGGTGGGTCAGAGCGGGAAGGGCGCCTGGCGATGGCCGTTGGCGTCGATCTCCAGGGCCCAGCCCTGGCGGTCCCAGTCGCCGAGCACGATGCGCCGGGCGGGCTGGCCGTCGATGTCCAGCGGGTGTTCGGCCGGCCGATGAGTGTGGCCGTGGATCAGGGTACGCACGCCATGCCCGCGCATGACCCGGGGCACTTCTTCGGGCGTGACATCGATGATGTCGACGGCTTTCATGCGGGTCTGCGCGCGGCTTTCCTTGCGCAGCTTGCGTGCCAGCTTGTGCCGGGTGGCCAGCGGCAGGTGGCGCAGTACCCAGAGCGTGAGCGGGTTGCGCAGCCAGCGGCGCAGGCGCATGTAGGCCTCGTCTCGGGTGCACAGGCTGTCCCCGTGCATCAGCAATACCGGCTCGCCGTACAGGTCGATCACGCTCGGGTCGGGCAGCAGCGTGCATCCGGCCTCGCGGCAGAACGCCTTGCCAATGAGGAAGTCGCGATTGCCGTGCATCAGGTAGATGCGCGTACCGCCGTCGGCCACCTGGCGCAGGGACTGGGCGATGGAGCGCTGGAAGGCGTCCATGCCGTCGTCGCCGATCCAGGCTTCGAAGAAGTCGCCGAGGATGTACAGGGCCTCGGCCCGACGGGCGCGCTCATCGAGGAAAGACAGAAACGCCCGGGTGATGTCCGGGCGTTCCGCTTCGAGATGCAGGTCCGAGATGAACAGGACGCTCATCGCTTCATTCTTCGACGATTTCGGCCTTCTCGATGATCACGTCCTCGGCCGGCACGTCCTGGTGGCCGCTGCGCATGGTGGTGGCCACGCCCTTGATCTTGTTGACCACGTCCATGCCCTCGACCACTTCGCCGAAGACGGCATAGCCCCAGCCCTGGGTGGTGGGGGCGGTATGGTTGAGGAAATCGTTGTCGGCGACGTTGATGAAGAACTGCGCGCTGGCCGAATGCGGGTCCATGGTACGAGCCATGGCGATGCTGCCGACCTTGTTGGTCAGGCCGTTGTTGGCTTCGTTCTTGATCGGTGCGCGAGTGGGCTTCTGCTTCATGCCCGGCTCGAAACCGCCGCCCTGGATCATGAAGTTGTTGATCACGCGGTGGAAGACGGTGTTGTCGTAGTGGCCGCTTTTCACGTACTCCTTGAAGTTCGCCGCGGTTTCCGGGGCTTTCTCTTCATCGAGCTTCAGGGTGATGACGCCATGGTTGGTATGCAGCTTGATCATGTGGGTAATCCGCTTTGTCGTGAAAATCGAAGGCCTGTCAGGGGGTTGACAGCTTCGGCTATGATAAGCGCTTTGATTTGCCCGGCCTACCCTGGTCGGGCGAGAGCATGACCAAGGATCCCATGAGCAAGCCAGAGACCACCGCCGCCCCGAACTTCCTGCGCCAGATCGTTCAAGCCGACCTGGATGCCGGCAAGCACGCGAAGATCGTCACCCGTTTCCCCCCGGAGCCCAACGGTTACCTGCACATCGGCCACGCCAAGTCGATCTGCCTGAACTTCGGCCTGGCCCAGGAATTCGCTGGCGATTGCCATCTGCGCTTCGATGACACCAACCCGGCCAAGGAAGACCAGGAGTACATCGATGCCATCGAGGCCGACATCAAGTGGCTGGGCTTCCAGTGGTCCGGCGAGGTCTGCTATGCCTCCAACTATTTCGACCAGTTGCATGCCTGGGCCATCGAGCTGATCAAGGCCGGCAAGGCGTTCGTCTGCGACCTCGGTCCCGAGGAAATGCGCGAATACCGCGGCACCCTCACCGAGCCGGGCCGCAACAGCCCTTACCGTGACCGTTCGGTGGAGGAGAACCTCGACCTGTTCGCCCGCATGAAGGCCGGTGAGTTCCCCGACGGCGCCCGTTCGCTGCGGGCGAAGATCGACATGGGTTCGCCGAACATGAACCTGCGCGATCCGATCCTGTACCGCATCCGCCATGCGCATCACCACCAGACCGGCGACAAGTGGTGCATCTACCCGAGCTACGACTTCACCCACGGTCAGTCGGACGCCATCGAGGGCATCACCCATTCGATCTGCACCCTGGAATTCGAAGACCATCGTCCGCTCTACGAGTGGTTCCTGGCCAACCTGCCGGTACCTGCGCAACCGCGCCAGTACGAATTCTCCCGGCTCAACCTGAACTACACCGTGACCAGCAAGCGCAAGCTCAAGCAATTGGTCGACGAAGGCCATGTCAGCGGCTGGGACGATCCGCGCATGTCGACCCTGTCCGGCTATCGCCGCCGTGGCTACACCCCGGAGTCGATCCGCAACTTCTGCGAGATGATCGGGGTGAACCGTGCCAGCGGCGTGGTCGACATCGGCATGCTCGAGTTCAGCATCCGCGACCACCTGGACGCCACCGCGCCGCGTGCCATGTGCGTGCTGAAACCGCTCAAGGTGGTGATCACCAACTACCCCGAAGGGCAGGTGGAGAACCTCGAGTTGCCGCGTCATCCGAAGGAAGACATGGGAGTGCGCGTACTGCCGTTCGGTCGCGAGCTGTTCATCGATGCCGGTGACTTCGAGGAAGTCCCGCCGGCCGGCTACAAGCGCCTGATCCCCGGTGGCGAGGTGCGTCTGCGCGGCAGCTACGTGATCCGTGCCGACGAAGCGATCAAGGATGCCGACGGCAATATCGTCGAACTGCGCTGCAGCTACGATCCGGACACCCTGGGCAAGAACCCGGAAGGCCGCAAGGTCAAGGGCGTGATCCACTGGGTGCCGGCCGAGGGCAGCGTCGAGTGCGAAGTGCGCCTGTACGATCGGCTGTTCCGCTCGGCCAATCCGGAGAAGGCGGAAGAGGGCGGCAGCTTCCTCGACAACATCAACGCCGACTCCCTGCAGGTACTGGCCGGCTGTCGCGCCGAGCCGTCGCTGGGCCAGGCGAACCCGGAGGATCGCTTCCAGTTCGAGCGCGAAGGCTATTTCGTCGCCGACCTGAAGGACTCCAGGCCGGGCAAGCCGGTGTTCAACCGTACCGTCACCCTGCGTGACTCCTGGGGACAGGGCTGAGGAAAAACCGTGCTGCAGATCTACAACACGCTGAGCAAGACCAAAGAAGTCTTCACGCCGCTGGTCGGCAACCAGGTGCGCATGTACGTGTGTGGCATGACCGTGTACGACTACTGCCATCTGGGCCACGGCCGCAGCATGGTGGCGTTCGACGTGATCACCCGCTGGTTGCGCCACCGCGGCTACGACCTGACGTACGTGCGCAACATCACCGATATCGATGACAAGATCATCAATCGCGCCAACGAGAACGGCGAGCCGTTCGATGTGCTGACCGAGCGCATGATCGCGGCGATGCACGAGGACGAGGCCCGGCTGAACATCCTCAAGCCGGACCAGGAGCCGCGCGCCACCGATCACATCGCCGGCATGCACGCGATGATCCAGACCCTGATCGACAAGGGCTATGCCTACGCGCCGGGCAACGGTGACGTGTACTACCGGGTCGGCAAGTTCGCTGGCTACGGCAAGTTGTCGCGGCGGCGGGTCGAGGACCTGCGCATCGGTGCGCGGATCGAGCCGGGCGAAGCGAAGGAGGATCCGCTCGATTTCGTGCTCTGGAAGGGCGCCAAGCCTGGCGAACCGAGCTGGTCGTCGCCCTGGGGCGAGGGGCGCCCGGGCTGGCACATCGAATGCTCGGTGATGTCCACCTGCTGCCTGGGCGATTCCTTCGACATCCATGGCGGTGGCAACGACCTGGAGTTCCCTCATCACGAGAACGAGATCGCCCAGAGCGAGGCCGCGACCGGCAAGCCCTACGCCAAGTCCTGGCTGCACTGCGGGATGATCACCATCAACGGCGAGAAGATGTCCAAGTCGCTGGGCAATTTCTTCACCATCCGCGAAGTGCTGGAGAAATATCACCCCGAAGTGGTGCGTTACCTGCTGATCGCCAGCCATTACCGCAGTCCGATCAACTACTCGGAGGAGAACCTGCGCGAGGCCAAGGCGGCCCTGGACCGTTTCTACAACGCGCTCAAGGGGCTGCCCGAGGCGGCGCCGGCGGAAGCGGCGGAGTATGTCGAGCGCTTCGCCGCGGCGATGGACGACGACTTCAATACCGCGGGTGCCTGCTCGGTGCTGTTCGAGCTGGCGCGGGAGGTCAATCGTCTGCGCGAAAGCGACCTGTCGGCGGCGGCCGCGCTGGCCGCGCGCCTGAAGCAGTTGGCTGGCCTGCTGGGGGTGCTGCAACTGGAGCCGGAAGCCTTCCTGCAGGCGGGCGCCGAGGGCAAGGTCGATGCGGCCGAGGTCGAGGCGCTGATCCAGGCGCGCCTGGAGGCGCGGGCGGCGAAGAACTGGGCGGAGTCCGACCGGATTCGCGATCGGCTCACCGCCATGGGCGTAGTGCTGGAGGATGGCAAGGGCGGCACTACCTGGCGCCTGGCCGACTGAACCCGCAGCGATAAATGAAAAGCCCCGCGAACGCGGGGCTTTTCATTACCGGCGACCTCAGTCGTGCAGGTGTTCGGCGGCGTGCAGGGTATTTTCCAGTAGGCAGGCGCGGGTCATCGGCCCGACGCCGCCCGGCACCGGGGTGATCCAGCTGGCGCGTTGCGCTGCCACTTCGTATTCCACGTCGCCGACCAGGCGGCCGTCGGCCTGGCGGTTGATGCCGACGTCGATGACGATGGCGCCTTCCTTGATCCACTCGCCCTTGACCAGTCCCGGCTTGCCGGCAGCGACCACCACCAGGTCGGCGCGCGACACATGGTCGGCCAGGTCGCGGGTGAAGCGGTGGGTCACGGTGACGGTGCAGCCACCCAGCAGCAACTCCAGAGCCATGGGCCGGCCGACGATGTTCGAGGCGCCGACCACGACCGCATCCATGCCGTACAGGTCGGCGCCGGTGCTGGCGAGCAGGGTCATGATGCCTTTCGGGGTGCAGGGGCGCAGCAGGGGCATGCGCTGGGCCAGGCGGCCGATGTTGTAGGGATGGAAACCGTCCACGTCCTTGTCCGGGTGGATGCGCTCCAGCAGCAGGGAGGCGTCCAGGTGGGCGGGCAGGGGTAGCTGGACCAGGATGCCGTCGATGGCGGGGTCGTCGTTCAGGCGGTCGATCAGGGCCAGCAGGTCGTCCTGGCTGGTTTCGGCGGGAAGATCGTAGGCCTGGGAGAGAAAGCCGACTTCCTTGCAGTCCTTGCGCTTGTGCGCCACATAGACCTGAGAGGCCGGATCGGTGCCGACCAGGATCACCGCCAGGCCGGGAACGCGCAGGCCTTGCTGGCGGCGCTCGGTCACGCGTTGGGCTATCTGCTGGCGAAGGTTGGCGGCGATCGCTTTGCCGTCGATCAGTTGTGCGGTCATGTCGGAAGGGTAACCATCGAATCGGGTGGAAAAAGGACGCGCATTTTCGCATGGACGCCGCCCGGGGCAAAGGAGGCGACCCGTGGATTTGCCGTAACTCCTTTATATAGCTGAATTTTTTTAAAAAACCCGTTGACGGCCTTTCGCCCCCTGTATAACATGCGCCCCGCTTGCCGAGCACAGCCGGACGCAGGGTAAGAGGTAAAGCAAGTCGGTTGCTGACTTTGTGATTGCCAGAGCTTAAAGTTTGCGCTCAGCATTGAATGCAGATGAATAAAGCGCCCGTAGCTCAGCTGGATAGAGCATCCGCCTTCTAAGCGGATGGTCGCAGGTTCGAGTCCTGCCGGGTGCGCCATTCGGCGAATCGGCAAGAAGCAGGCGATGTTTTACCGCAAGTCGTAATATGGTGGGCGTAGCTCAGTTGGTAGAGCACAGGATTGTGGCTCCTGGTGTCGTGGGTTCGATTCCCATCGTCCACCCCATATTCCGAAGCGCCAGGCCCGGGGCCTGGCGTTTTCATTTCCAAGCAGTGTCCCGCGGACGTGGTGGAATTGGTAGACACACTGGATTTAGGTTCCAGCGCCGCAAGGCGTGAGAGTTCGAGTCTCTCCGTCCGCACCACCTTCAGGCTCGGCTTGTCCGGCCGCTGCGGTTGAAGCCGGAACGTCCGGCACGATTCACGATATGGTGGGCGTAGCTCAGTTGGTAGAGCACAGGATTGTGGCTCCTGGTGTCGTGGGTTCGATTCCCATCGTCCACCCCATATTTCGAAGCGCCAGGCCTTGTGCCTGGCGTTTTCGTTTGCGCTTCACGATCTCTTCTCCGCGTGCCTTTCCGGTACCCAATCTGCCCTCATGGGCGCGACGGCAGGTTGAACTTGTTCCGGGTCCGGCGCTCTTAAGCGAGCCTGTCGTTCCTGGCGGGTCCGTATATGCAGTCTGGGTGAAGCGACATGTCGATGAAATGGACCGAGCAGCGCTTGCGCAAGGCTCTCAAGCAGATGGCGAACAATCATGAATCGGCTGCGGTCGAGGTCATGCGCGCCGTCGAGCGGGCGAACGATCCGAAGCTGGCGCAGCGCCTGCTCGAGGTGATCGAGCAGATGCACCAGGATGCCGATGCGCTGCGCTCCATCGACGACGAAATCGCCAGCGGCGTGATCCGTTGCCAATGAGGCCGTAGACGCTCCGCAGTTCAGGACTTCCCGGCTGAAACCGGCGCATCCGGCCGGTTCGCCAGTTTCGGGCGCAAGGTCGCGCCCTGGGCTGTGTTCCGGCGAACGGTATAAGGTTGGCGGCCGCGGAAGGCGAAGGCGGTGAACATGTTCGTATTCTCTCTCGGTGCGTTTCAGAAACGGTATTCCACCAGGGCGCTCGGGCCGATGCTGTCATGCCACTCTTCGGCGACAGCGGCGGAGCAGAGGCTGGCGAGCGTGCCGGCGAGGCACAGGGAGGGGCTTCTCATGGGGACTCCTTCCGTTGCAGCCAGGGACGTGCCTTGGTGCCTTGCTGGGCGAAGCGGTAGCCGAGCGCGTTCAGACCGTCGAAGTCGCGACTGAAGGTGTCTCCCAGGCCCTGGCCGCTGCCGGCCAGGACGGCGTGTGCGCTGTCGATGGGTTGCAGGATGAACTCGCCGGAGCGGGTTCCTCCGGCTTGCCCGCGCACCAGCAGGAAGCCGTCTTCGATCCTGATGCTCAGGCCGTTCAGGTAGCTGTGCCGGCCCGTGCTGGCGACGCGGTAGGTGCCGACGGCTTCGGTCCAGGCCTGGGGCAGGGATGTCGGCTCGATGCGCTCGCCGAGGTAGGCGGTCTGGTCGTGGCGGCGGGACACCAGGATTCGGCGTTGGCCGTAGCTGACCACGTCCAGTTGCAACTGTCCGGCGCTGTCCACGCCGACAGGCCAGAACCCCAGCAGTCTTTTTCTCATCTGCAGCCAGCCCGAGGTGTCGCGCAACAGTTCCACGCGTTGTTCGCCGAAATCCGCGTACAGGCGACCCCTGCGCTCGTACAGGCGAATCTGGCCTTGGCGGGTTGCGTAGCGACCGTATAGCTGTCGCCGGTCCTCCGGGCTCGGCACCTCCAGTGCGGGGGCGCGCGCGGGGGTGGGCTGTACGGCGGGGCGACGAGCGCCCTGTTTGACCTGCAGCATGAGCGACGCCGCTTGCCGGGCCAGGGAGGCAGTGAGCGACCCGCTGTCATCGGCGTTGCTCATGACAATGGCGGCGAGGCGCTGTTCCGGCAGCAGAATCAGATGGGCGCTGAATCCTGGGGTGGCGCTGGCGTACTCATAGTGACGGATGCCTCCTTCCAGCGGCGCGGAGCCGCACGGGCTGAGGAACCAGGCCAGGCCCACCTGGCAGTCGAAGTCCAGGGCATTGCCGGCGTTCTGCTGGCGGAACATCTCCTCGACGGAGTGTTTCCTGAGAAGCTGGCGCTCCTTGTGGCGCCCCTTGGCGAACAGCATGCGGACGAAGCGGCTGAGGTCGACCGGGCTGCTCCACAGATCGTTGACCGGGAGGTCGCTGGCGGAGCCGGGGCGACCGCCGCCGCTGTAGCCGTGGGCGCGTTGCGCCTGGGGCAGGGCGTTCCTGGCGAAGCTGGAGCGAGTCATCTGCAAAGGGTCCAGCAGGTGCTCGCGCATGTGCTGCTCGAAGTGCTTTCCGGTGTTGCGCTCGATGGTCGCGCCGACCAGTTCGTAGCCAAGGTTGGAATGGGCGACCTGGGTTCCCGGCGGATTGCTCAGCCAGACACCGGATACTTTCGCCGGCAGTTGGCCGAGTGAGTTCGGGCGTTCGCCGAACAGGGGCGGCAGTTGTTCGCCAGGAAGGCCGGACTGATGGCTGAGCAGCCGGCGGAAAGTGATCGCGCGATCCGCCTCGCTCTGGTCGGCATGGAAGCGTGAGCGTACGTAGAACTCGCGCAAGGTGTCCTGGAGCGGAGCGTCGAGAGAGAGTTGGCCGCGTTCGGCCAGTTGCAGGGTCGCGCTGGCGATCAGTAGCTTGGACAGGTCGCCGGCGTGGAATGCGGTGTGCTCGCTGGCGTTGATCCTGTGCTGTCGGTCGGCATAGCCGAAACCGCGGGCCCAGACCAGTTGCTGGTCGTCGACCAATGCCAGGGCCAGGCCGGGCACGTCCTGCCTTTCCATTTCCCGGCGGATGTGGCGTTGCAGATAGTCGATGACCTCGCCGTAGTTGCCCACGGCGGCGCTCGGCGCTGGCGGGGCGGGCGGCAGTCCGTGGCAGCCGCTGGTGCCGAGCAGGCAGCCGAGAAGGGAAAGATGCATTGCACGAAACATGGAACACCTGGCGGAAAGGCGAGGTGTCCCATGCTAGGGCGGGCCTGGCTGGCAGTCCTTACGGCTTTGTCAGCAATCTGTGAAAGATTGTTAAGCCTCCGCTGTCAACGGGGTCGCTCCCAGGTCAGGCGGAAGGAGGCGCCTCCCTGCGGAGTTTCCAGCGCTTCCGCATAGCCGCCGTGCCATTGCGCGACCCGGCGGACGATCGCCAGGCCCAGGCCGAAGCCGCCGGTGCTGCGATCGCGGCTGTCGTCCAGGCGCGAAAAGGGTTCGAAGATCTTCTGCCGGGCGTCCGCCGGTATCCCGGGGCCGTCGTCGTTGACCCGTATCTGACAGCTGTCGCCTTGATCGAGGAGGGCGATTTCGACGCGCGAGTGTGCGTGGCGAATGGCGTTGCGCAGCAGGTTGATCACTGCGCGCGCCATGAAGCGAGGCTCGATGCGGATCTGTTCGACCTGGCAGGCGCTGATCTCGCAGGTGACTCCGGCGGCTTCGGCTTCCAGGGCGACGTCGGCGACGACGCTATCCAGCCAGCTCGCGGCGTCGACGATTTCCCGGTGGCTCCCGACGTTGCCGTGCTCCAGGCGGGCGTAGGTCAGCAGTTCGGAGACCATTTCCTCCAGTTCGCCGAGATCGGCGCGCATGTCCTCTATCAGGTCGTGGCGTACTTCGGCGTCGACCTGCTTGTTCAATTGCTCGAGTTCGAAGGATAGGCGGGAGATCGGCGTGCGCAATTCGTGGGATACCGCGTTGGTCAGTTCACGCTGGTTGCTGATCAGGCTTTCGATGCGGTCGGCCATCTGGTTGAAGTGCTGGGCCAGGGTGCGGATGTCGGAGCGTCGGAAAATGCGCGTGCGCGATGACAGGTCGCCGTCGCCGAAGCGTTGCGCGGCCAGGCGCAGGGTCTCGAGGTCGCGCCAGTGCGGGCGGACCCATACCAGCAGGGCGATGCCGACCAGCACGCCGAGCAGGATGTAGGCCAGCACGGTGAATAGTGGGGTCAGCGAGGGTTCCGGCGGCAGCTTGATGTCGAGCAGTTGCGGGCCCGCGTCGATGCGGCTGATGAATTCCGTGAAGTCCTCGCGTACCACCAGCAGGTTCTTGTCGAGGAGGGCCTGCTCTTCCTGCGTCAGCTTCGCCTGCCTGGCATCCGTCAGGCTCAGCTCGAGCCCGTAGTGGGGACGCCAGTCTTCGAGCTGTCGCTGGTGTCCGGCCTGGTCCAGCGGGGCCAGCTTTTCCACCAGCGAATAGGCCTGGCCGCGAACGGCGTCGCGGTGATAGTTCTCGACGATGCTGTCGTAGAACGCGTCGATGACATGGTCGACCACGAAGATCGCGGCGGCGAACCCCAGGGCCAGCAGCAGGTAGAGGCGCAGGAACAGGCGCAGCATTCAGAGCTCCCAGCCCAGCGGGTTGAACAGGTAGCCCTTGCCCCAGACGGTCTTGATCCGGACCGGTTCGCGCGGATTGTCCTTCAGTTTATTGCGCAGCTTGCTGATGCAGACGTCGACGCTGCGGTTCAGTCCGTCGAAACCGATGCCGCGGATCTGGTTGAGGATCTCGTCGCGGGAAAGTATTTCCCCTGCCTGGCTGGCCAGCAGCCAGAGCAGCTCGAACTCCATCGTGGTCAGTTCGATGCCGAGGCCTTCGAGTTCCGCTTCGCGCCGCCGTCGGTCGATGTTCAGCTTGCCGAATGTCAGGCTTTCCGGGGACGCGGGAAGGGGCGCGTGCCGGCGCATCAGGGCGCGCAGGCGGGCGAGCAGCACCGGTGGCTCGATCGGCTTGATCACGTAGTCGTCGGCGCCGGACTCCAGGCCGAGGATGTGATCGAGATCGTCCTCCTGGGCGGTGAGTATGAGGATCGGCAGGTTCGCGACCCGGCGGATCTCCCGGCACACCTGCAGACCATTCTGTCCGGGGAGCATGAGGTCGAGAACCACCACTTGCGGTTTGAAGTCGAGGAAGGCGGCGAACGCGGCATCACCGCGATGCACCTGGCGCACTTCGAAACCATGCTGGGAAAGGAAACTGGCGATCAGGCGGGCGAGCTTCTGGTCGTCTTCGACGAGCAATACCTTGCTGAGGGTAGGGCAGTCCATAGGGTTTCATCGGTCGGAGCGGAATCGGCTGGCATTATATGCGCCCGCTTCCGGCGAAGCTCCAGCGACTCGTTCGAGATCGGGCTGCGATCGGCGGAAGCGGCCGGAAACACCCCGGGGATCCGCCTGCACCCTGGCGGGGTGACTTCTGCTTTTCCCTCTACTAGAATGCATGCCCTTGATTCTGGGAGCCGGAAGGACCGGCTTACGTCTGTGCAACGAGGAATATCCATGCAAGTTTCTGTTGAAAGCACTTCCGCTCTTGAGCGCCGCATGACCGTTGGTGTGCCTGCCGAGCGTATCGAGACCGAAGTCAACAAGCGTCTGCAGCAGACCGCCCGTCGTGCCAAGATTCCAGGTTTCCGCCCCGGCAAGGTGCCGATGAGTGTCATTCGTCAGCGCTACGAAGCTTCCGCGCGCCAGGAAGCCATGGGCGATCTGATTCAGGAAACCTTCTACGAAGCCGTGGTCGAGCAGAAGCTGAATCCGGCCGGTTCGCCGTCGGTAGAGCCCAAGTCCTTCGAGAAAGGCAAGGACCTGGAATACATCGCAACCTTCGAAGTCTTCCCGGAATTTACCGTTTCCGGCCTGGAAGACATCAAGGTCGAGCGCCTGCAGGCCGAAGTTTCCGATGCTGATGTCGACAATATGCTCGACGTCCTGCGCAAGCAGAACACCCGTTTCGAAGTAGTCGAGCGTGCCGCCCAGAACGATGACCAGTTGAACATCGACTTCGTCGGCAAGATCGACGGCGAAGCCTTCGCCGGCGGTTCCGCCAAAGGCACCCTGCTGGTACTGGGCTCCGGTCGCATGATCGCCGGCTTCGAAGAAGGGCTGGTGGGGGCGAAGGCCGGTGAAGAGCGTGTGCTCAACCTGACCTTCCCCGAGGACTACCAGAACCTGGACCTGGCCAACAAGGCTGCCGAGTTCACCGTTACCGTCAATAGCGTAGCCGAGCCCAAGCTGCCGGAACTGAACGAAGAGTTCTTCGCTCTGTTCGGCGTGAAGGAAACCGGTCTCGATGGCTTCCGCGCCGAAGTGCAGAAGAACATGGAGCGCGAGCTGCGCCAGGCGATCAAGTCCAAGGTCAAGAACCAGGTTATGGAAGGTCTGCTGCAGGCCAACCCGATCGAAGTGCCCAAGGCCCTGATCGGCAACGAAGTGAACCGTCTGCGCGTGCAGGCCGTCCAGCAGTTCGGTGGCAACATCAAGCCTGACCAACTGCCGGCCGAGCTGTTCGAAGAGCAGGCCAAGCGCCGTGTGGTGCTGGGCCTGATCGTCGCCGAAGTGGTCAAGCAGCACGAGCTGAAGGCCGACGAAGGTCGCGTTCGCGAAATGATCGAGGAAATGGCCTCGGCCTACCAGGAGCCCGAGCAGGTCGTCGCCTGGTACTTCAAGAACGAGCCCCAGCTGAACGAAGTCCGTTCTGTTGTACTGGAAGAACAAGTCGTAGATACTGTCCTGCAAAAGGCCACTGTGACCGATAAGCAGGTATCCTACGAAGAAGCGGTCAAGCCGGCCGAAGCTCCGCAAGCGGCCTGATTCGTTCCTCTCGTTCGAATCCCACAAGCCAGCCTTAGTGCTGGCTTGTGCGTCTTTGAGGCTTCACTATCTGTTAGGGAGTGATCGCAAGACATGTCTCGCAACTCTTTTATTCCGCACGTTCCCGATATCCAGGCCGCCGGTGGCCTGGTGCCCATGGTGGTGGAGCAGTCCGCCCGCGGCGAGCGCGCCTACGACATCTATTCGCGCCTGCTGAAGGAGCGGATCATCTTCCTGGTCGGCCAGGTCGAGGACTACATGGCCAACCTGGTGGTTGCCCAGTTGCTGTTCCTGGAGGCTGAAAATCCCGAGAAGGACATTCATCTCTACATCAACTCGCCGGGTGGCTCGGTGACTGCCGGGATGTCCATCTACGACACCATGCAGTTCATCAAGCCCAACGTCTCGACCACCTGTATCGGTCAGGCGTGCAGCATGGGTGCCCTGCTGCTTGCGGGCGGTGCCGCCGGCAAGCGCTACTGCCTGCCGCATTCGCGGATGATGATCCACCAGCCGCTGGGCGGTTTCCAGGGCCAGGCCTCGGATATCGAGATCCATGCCAAGGAAATTCTCTTCATCAAGGAGCGTCTGAACCAGATCCTGGCGCACCACACCGGCCAGCCCCTGGACGTCATTGCCCGCGATACCGATCGTGACCGCTTCATGAGCGGTGACGAAGCTGTCAAGTATGGCCTGATCGACAAGGTCATGACCCAGCGCGACCTGGCCGTCTAAGGCTCCGCAATACTGGCGGTCGAGACATTCGGCCGCCTCGTGGGCTTGAAAATGCCCACAATTGCCTTCATCTTGTGTTTGAAGCTACCCATTGGATCGATCGAATGACTGATACCCGCAACGGCGAGGACAACGGCAAGCTGCTGTATTGCTCCTTCTGCGGCAAGAGCCAGCACGAAGTGCGCAAGTTGATTGCCGGCCCCTCGGTCTTTATCTGCGACGAGTGTGTCGACCTGTGCAATGACATCATCCGCGAGGAGGTGCAGGAAGCGCAGGCGGAAAGTAGTGGGCACAAACTTCCGGCGCCGAAAGAGATCCGCACCATCCTCGATCAGTACGTGATCGGGCAGGAGCGGGCCAAGAAGGTTCTGGCGGTAGCGGTATACAACCACTACAAGCGCCTCAACCAGCGTGACAAGAAGGACGATATCGAGCTCGGCAAGAGCAACATTCTGATGATCGGCCCAACCGGCTCGGGCAAGACCCTGCTGGCCGAGACCCTCGCACGTCTGCTGAACGTGCCGTTCACCATCGCCGATGCGACCACGCTGACGGAAGCGGGCTACGTGGGCGAGGATGTCGAGAACATCATCCAGAAACTCTTGCAGAAGTGCGATTACGATGTGGAGAAGGCCCAGATGGGCATCGTCTACATCGACGAGATCGACAAGATTTCCCGGAAATCGGACAACCCCTCCATCACTCGCGACGTTTCCGGCGAGGGTGTGCAGCAGGCCCTGCTGAAGCTCATCGAGGGCACCGTTGCCTCGGTACCGCCGCAGGGCGGTCGCAAGCATCCGCAGCAGGAGTTCCTGCAGGTCGATACGCGCAACATCCTGTTCATCTGCGGCGGCGCTTTCGCCGGTCTGGAGCGGGTCATCCAGAACCGTTCCGCGCGCGGCGGCATCGGTTTCAATGCCGAAGTGCGCAGTCAGGAGATGGGCAAGAAGGTCGGCGAGGCGTTCAAGGAAGTCGAACCGGAAGATCTCGTCAAGTTCGGTCTTATTCCCGAGTTTGTAGGGCGTTTGCCGGTGATCGCGACTCTTGATGAGCTCGACGAGGCTGCGCTCATGCAGATCCTGACCGAGCCGAAGAACGCTCTCACCAAGCAGTACGCCAAGCTGTTCGAAATGGAAGGCGTCGATCTCGAATTCCGTCCGGACGCACTCAAGGCGGTTGCCCGCAAGGCGCTCGAACGCAAGACCGGTGCACGTGGCTTGCGTTCAATTCTCGAAGGTATCCTTCTCGATACCATGTACGAGATTCCCTCCCAGCAGGATGTCAGCAAGGTGGTCATCGATGAGAGTGTCATCGATGGCTCGTCGCAACCCCTGATGATCTACGAGAACAGCGAAAAGCCAGCCAAGGCTGCGCCTGAGGCATGAAAGACCAGGGGCCTTCGGGCCCCTTTTCTTTTCCGACTGGCACGCTTGTTTTTTCCCGGGCCTAACCCCATCTTAGGCTGAAAGGTCTTCCTATCTGTTTCGTGGCCAAGTGCCGCTGTAGAGCCGACATTATGAAAACACTCGTCGAATTGCCCTTGCTGCCGCTACGTGACGTGGTGGTGTACCCGCACATGGTCATCCCGTTGTTCGTCGGTCGGGAAAAGTCCATCGAGGCCCTGGAGGCAGCGATGACCGGCGACAAGCAAATCCTCCTGCTGGCGCAGAAAAACCCCGCGGACGATGATCCGGGCGAAGATGGCCTGTACCGCATGGGTACGGTCGCTACCGTGCTGCAGTTGCTCAAGCTGCCGGATGGCACCGTCAAGGTGCTGGTCGAAGGCGAGCAGCGCGGCCAGGTCGAGCGCTTCATCGAGGAGGAAGGGCACATTCGTGCCGCGGTCCAGGCCATCGACGACGCCAATGTCGGCGAGCGCGAGGCCGAGGTCTTCACTCGCAGCCTGCTGAGCCAGTTCGAGCAATACGTCCAGTTGGGCAAGAAAGTCCCCGCCGAGGTGCTTTCCTCGCTGAACAGCATCGACGAGCCGAGCAGGCTGGTCGATACCATGGCCGCGCACATGGCGCTGAAGATCGAGCAGAAGCAGGACATCCTGGAGATCACCGACCTGTCGTCGCGGGTCGAGCATGTCCTGGCGCTGCTGGATGCCGAGATCGACCTGCTGCAGGTGGAAAAGCGTATCCGCGGCCGGGTCAAGAAGCAGATGGAGCGCAGCCAGCGCGAGTACTACCTGAATGAGCAGATGAAGGCCATTCAGAAGGAACTCGGCGATATCGACGAAGGGCACAACGAAGTCGAGGAGCTGAAGAAGCGCATCGACGCTGCCGGCCTGACCAAGGAGGCGCACACCAAGGCCACTGCCGAGCTGAACAAGCTTAAGCAGATGTCGCCGATGTCGGCGGAAGCCACCGTGGTGCGTTCCTACATAGACTGGCTGCTGAACGTGCCGTGGAAGGCCGAGAGCAAGGTGCGCCATGATCTCGCCAAGGCGGAAGACATCCTCGATGCCGACCATTATGGCCTGGAAGAGGTCAAGGAGCGCATTCTCGAGTATCTCGCCGTGCAAAAGCGGGTGAAGAAGCTCAAGGGCCCGGTCCTTTGCCTGGTGGGACCGCCCGGCGTGGGCAAGACCTCCCTGGCCGAATCCATCGCCCGCGCCACCAATCGCAAGTTCGTGCGCATGGCGCTCGGCGGCGTGCGTGACGAGGCCGAGATCCGCGGTCACCGTCGTACCTATATCGGCTCCATGCCGGGCCGCCTGATCCAGAAGATGACCAAGGTCGGCGTGCGCAACCCGCTGTTCCTCCTCGACGAAATCGACAAGATGGGCAGCGACATGCGCGGGGATCCCGCCTCGGCGCTGCTCGAGGTGCTCGACCCGGAGCAGAACCACAACTTCAACGATCACTACCTGGAAGTCGACTACGACCTGTCCGACGTGATGTTCCTCTGCACCGCGAACTCGATGAACATCCCGGCGCCCCTGCTGGATCGGATGGAAGTCATCCGCCTGCCGGGCTACACCGAGGACGAGAAGGTCAATATCGCCGCCAAGTACCTGATTCCGAAGCAGGTCCAGGCCAACGGCCTGAAGAAGGGCGAGCTGACCTTCGAGGAAGGCGCCCTGCGCGACATCATTCGCTACTACACCCGCGAAGCCGGGGTGCGCAGCCTCGAGCGGCAGATCGCCAAGGTCTGCCGCAAGGCGGTGAAGGAGCATGCCAAGCTCAAGCGTATCCAGGCGGTGGTGTCCAGCGAGACGCTGGAGAACTACCTCGGCGTGCGCAAGTTCCGTTATGGCCTCGCCGAACAGCAGGACCAGATCGGCCAGGTGACCGGGCTGGCCTGGACCCAGGTCGGCGGCGAGCTGCTTACCATCGAGGCGGCCGTGGTACCCGGCAAGGGCCAGTTGACCAAGACCGGATCGCTGGGCGACGTGATGGCGGAATCGATCACCGCGGCGTTGACCGTGGTGCGCAGCCGCGCCCAGAGCCTAGGAATCGCGGCGGACTTCCACGAGAAGCGTGACATCCATATCCACGTTCCGGAAGGCGCTACGCCGAAGGATGGCCCGAGCGCAGGCATCGGCATGTGCACGGCGCTGGTTTCGGCGATCACGCAGATCCCGGTGCGCGCCGACGTGGCAATGACCGGGGAGATCACCCTGCGTGGGCAGGTGCTGGCGATCGGCGGGCTGAAAGAAAAACTTTTGGCGGCGCACCGCGGCGGGATCAAGACGGTGATCATTCCCGAGGAAAATGTTCGCGACCTGAAGGAAATTCCGGACAATATTAAGAGTGATCTGGTTATTAAACCGGTTAAATGGATTGACGAAGTCCTGCAAATTGCGCTGCAATACGCCCCGGAGCCCTTGCCCGATGCGGCTCCGGAGATGGTTGCAAAGGATGAAAAACGCGAGCCTGATTCCAAGGAGCGAATTAGCACGCATTAGTCGGTAGGTATTCTTGACACTGTTTTTGGGCCCTTGTTATAAAGCGGCACTTGCTGAGTCAGTTGGCCTACCAGCGCAGAATTTCCTTACACCTAACACATAGAAACATACTCAACAGAAATAAGGGGACTTAGAGTGAACAAGTCGGAACTGATCGATGCAATTGCCGCATCTGCTGATATCCCGAAAGCTGTTGCCGGTCGCGCACTGGACGCAGTGATCGAGTCCGTCACTGGCGCCCTGAAGGCTGGTGACTCCGTCGTGCTGGTTGGTTTCGGCACCTTCGCTGTCAAAGAGCGCGCTGCTCGCACCGGTCGCAACCCGCAAACTGGCAAGCCGATCAAGATCGCCGCTGCCAAGATCCCGGGCTTCAAAGCCGGTAAAGCCCTGAAGGATGCTGTCAACTAAGCGTCTTTTTGGACTCGATCTACCCAGGTCGGCCAAGGCTGGCCTGGCTGCGGAGCGGTAGTTCAGTCGGTTAGAATACCGGCCTGTCACGCCGGGGGTCGCGGGTTCGAGTCCCGTCCGCTCCGCCAGTTACGAGAAGGCGCATCCTCGGATGCGCCTTTCTTATATCCGCATCTCTTACCCACGCCGCGCCGCCCAAGACGGCTGGTCGTGGCAGTTTTTGGGGGCTGCATGCTGCAGAACATCAGGGATAATTCCCAGGGCTGGATCGCCAAGACCATCATTGGCGTGATCATCGTTCTCCTGTCGCTGACCGGCTTCGACGCGATCATCCGGGCCACCGACCACTCCAACGTGGCCGCCAAGGTCAACGGCGACGATATCAGTCTCAATGAAGTCCAACAGGCCGTGGACATGCAGCGTCGCCAGCTGCTGCAACGCCTGGGCAAGGATTTCGATCCATCCATGCTGGATGACAAGCTGCTCAAGGAAGCGGCCCTGAAGGGGCTGATCGAGCGTACCCTGCTGCTCCAGGCCGCCAAGGACGACAAGTTCGCCTTCTCCGACCAGGCGCTGGACCAGTTGATCCTGCAAACTCCCGAGTTCCAGGTCGACGGCAAGTTCAACGCGGATCGCTTCGACCAGGTCATCCGCCAGATGAACTACAGCCGCATGCAGTTCCGCCAGATGCTCGGCCAGGAAATGCTCATCGGCCAGCTTCGCGCCGGCCTGGCGGGCACCGGTTTCGTCACCGACAACGAATTGCAGTCCTTCGCTCGCCTCGAGAAGCAGACCCGCGACTTCGCCACCCTGGCGATCAAGGCCGACGCCTCCAAGAGCAGCGTGAGCGACGACGAGGTGAAGGCCTTCTACGAAGGCCACAAGAGCGAGTTCATGACTCCCGAGCAGGTGGTCGTCGAATACGTGGAGCTGAAGAAGTCCTCCTTCTTCGACCAGGTCAAGGTGAAGCAGGAAGACCTCGAGGCGCTGTACCAGAAGGAAATCGCCAACCTTTCCGAGCAGCGCGATGCCGCCCACATCCTGATCGAGGTGAACGACAAGGTCGGCGACGAGCAGGCCAAGGCGAAGATCGACGAGATCAAGGCTCGCCTGGCCAAGGGCGAGGATTTCGCCGCGCTGGCCAAGGAGTTCTCCCAGGATATCGGCTCGGCCGCCACCGGCGGCGACCTGGGCTACGCCGGTCGCGGCGTGTACGACCCCGCGTTCGAGGAGGCGCTGTATGCGCTGAAGCAAGGTGAGGTATCCGCCCCGGTGAAGACTCCGTACGGCTACCACCTGATCAAGCTGCTGGGCGTGCAGGCGCCGGAAGTACCGAGCCTGGAAAGCCTCAAGCCGAAGCTCGAGGACGAACTGAAGAAACAGATGGTCGAGCAGCGCTTCGTCGAGGCTACCAAGGACTTGGAAAGCTCCGCCTACGAAGCCGCCGACCTGAGCCAGCCGGCGCAGGAAATGGGCCTGAAGGTCCAGACCAGCCAGCCGTTCGGACGTTCGGGGGGCGACGGCATCGCTGCCAACCGCCAGATCGTGCAGACCGCGTTCAGCCCCGAGGTGCTGGAAGAAGCGGCCAACAGTGGCGCCATCGAGCTGGATCCGGACACCGTGGTGGTACTGCGGGTCAAGGAGCACAACAAGCCGAAGGAGCAACCGCTGGAGCAGGTCGCGGCGAACATCCGCGAGCGCCTGGCTGCCGAAAAGGCCGCCGAGGAGGCGCAGAAGCGTGGCGAGGCCCTGATCGCAGAGCTGCGTGAAGGCCGTACCTCTTCCGCAGCGGGTGAGTCGTGGAAAGTGGTCGAGGCGGCCTCCCGCGGCCAGGAAGGCGTCGATCCGAAACTGCTCCAGGCGGTGTTCCGCATGCAGCGTCCGGAGGCCAAGGACAAGCCTTCGCTCTCTGGCGTGACCCTGGCCAATGGCGATTACGTGGTGATCCGCCTGAATGGCGTCAGCGAGCCGGAGGAGGCTATCTCCGACGACGAGAAGGCCATGTACCGCCGCTTCCTGGCTTCGCGCAGCGGACAGGCAGACTTCGCCGCCTTCCGCCGTCAGTTGCAGGACAAGGCGGAAGTCGAGAAATACTGAGACCGAGATGCAGAGAAAAGGCCGCTTACGCGGCCTTTTCTTTATTCCTCCCATGAAAAATGGCCGCTCGAAGCGGCCATTTTTCATGGGCGGGGTGATCAGTCGTCGTCCAGCGGGCCCATGGCGGTAGTGTTGAAGCCGCCATCGACGTAGAGGATCTCGCCACTGATACCGCTGGCCAGGTCTGAACAGAGGAAGGCGCCGGCATTGCCGACTTCCTCGATGGTGACGTTGCGCCGCAGCGGCGTCTGCCGCTCGTTGGCGGCCAGCATCTTGCGGAAACTCTTGACCCCGGAGGCGGCGAGCGTTCGGATCGGCCCGGCGGAAACCGCATTGACCCGGGTGCCTTCCGCGCCCAGGCTGCCGGCCAGGTAGCGGACCCCGGCCTCCAGGCTGGCCTTGGCCATGCCCATTACGTTGTAGTTCGGCATGGTCCGTTCGGCGCCCAGGTAGGAGAGGGTCAGCAGGCTGCCGTTGCGGCCCTTCATCATTTCCCGTCCGGCCTTGGCCAGGGCGATGAAGCTGTAGGCGCTGATGTCGTGGGCGATGCGGAAGCCCTCGCGGGTGGTCACCGCGGTGAAGTCGCCGTCGAGCTGATCGCCTGGAGCGAATCCGACGGAGTGGACGATGATGTCCAGGCCGTCCCAGTGCTTGCCCAGGGCGGCGAACACCGCTTCGATCTGGCTCTCGTCGGCCACGTCACAGGGGAAGCACAGCTCCGGCCGCGAGCCCCAGCCACTGGCGAACTCCTCCACCCGGCCCCTGAGCTTGTCGTTCTGGTAGGTGAAGGCCAGTTCGGCGCCTTCCCGGTGCATGGCGGCGGCGATGCCGGAAGCGATGGAGAGCTTGCTGGCGACTCTGACGATCAGGGCGCGTTTTCCTGTGAGAAATCCCATTGTCCGTTCCTTGTCTGCTACTCAGTTTTCCGCGCTTGCCGGGGCCATGAAGGCAGCCTCCAGCAATTGCTGCGTATAGGGATGTTGCGGCGAGGCGAAAACCGCTTCGGCGCTGCCCTGTTCCACTACCTTGCCATGTCGAACCACCATCAGCTGGTGGCTGAGCGCCTTGACCACCGCCAGGTCGTGGCTGATGAACAGGTAGGTGAGGTTGTACTTGCCCTGCAGTTGCCGCAGCAATTCCACGACCTGGCGCTGCACGGTGCGGTCGAGCGCCGAGGTCGGTTCGTCGAGCAGGATCAGTGCCGGTTTCAGCACCAGTGCCCGGGCGATGGCGATGCGCTGGCGCTGGCCGCCGGAGAATTCGTGGGGGTAACGGTAGCGGGTCTGCGGATCGAGCCCGACCTCCACCAGCGCGTCGATGATCGCCTGCTCCTGTTCGGCCTCGCTGCCGATCCTATGGATGCGCAGGCCTTCGCCGACGATCTCGCCGACACACATGCGTGGGCTGAGGCTGCCATACGGGTCCTGGAACACCACCTGCATCTCGCGGCGCAGCGGGCGCACGTCATGTTGCGCGAGACCGTCCAGCCGGGTGCCTTCGAAGCGGATGCCGCCCTGGCTTTCCAGCAGCCGCAGGATCGCCAGGCCAAGGGTCGACTTGCCCGAGCCGCTTTCGCCAACGATGCCCAGCGTCTGCCCGCGGGGTAGTTCGAAATTGACCCCGTCGACCGCCTTGACGTGGTCCACGGTGCGGCGGAACACGCCTTTGCGGATCGGGAACCAGACCCGCAGGTCGTCCACCGCCAACAGGGTTTCACCCGGCGGGTTGCTTGCCGGCGCACCGCTGGGCTCGGCGTTGAGCAGCTCGCGGGTATAGGGGTGTCGCGGGGCTGCGAAGAGTTCCTGGCAGGAAGCCTGCTCGACGATCCGCCCTTGTTGCATGACGCAGACGCGGTGGGCGATGCGCCGGACCAGGTTGAGGTCGTGGGTGATCAGCAGCAGGGACATGCCCAGGCGTGCCTGCAGGTCCTTGAGCAGATCGAGGATCTTCAACTGGACGGTGACGTCGAGCGCGGTGGTCGGTTCGTCGGCGATCAGCAGTTGCGGCTCGCAGGCCAGGGCCATGGCGATCATCACGCGCTGCCGCTGGCCGCCGGAGAGTTCGTGTGGATAGGCTTTCAGGCGCTTGGCCGGCTCGGGGATGCCGACCAGCTCGAGCAGTTCGAGAATTCTCGCGCTGGCCTTGGCGCCACCCAGGCCCTTGTGCAGGGCGAGGACCTCGGCGAGCTGCTTCTCGATGGTATGCAGCGGATTGAGCGAGGTCATGGGTTCCTGGAAGACCATGGCGATGCGGTTGCCGCGGATCCCGCGCAGGCGCCGTTCCGGGAGCTTGAGCAGATCCTCGCCCTGGTAGTGGATGCTGCCTGCTGGGTGGCTGGCGACGGAGTAGGGCAGCAGGCGCAGGATGGAGTGGGCGGTCACCGACTTGCCCGAGCCGCTTTCGCCGACCAGGGCCAGGGTCTCGCCCTGGCGGATGTCGAAGCTGACGCCTTCGACCACCCGCTGGCGTTGCTCGCCGGAGAGGAATTCGACGGCGAGGTCGCGGATTTCCAGAATGTTCTCGCTCATCTCATTTCCTCGGGTCGAAAGCGTCGCGGGCGGCTTCGCCGATGAACACCAGCAGGCTCAGCATGACCGCCAGCACCACGAAGGCGGAAATGCCCAGCCAGGGTGCCTGGAGGTTGGACTTGCCCTGGGCGACCAACTCGCCCAGCGACGGCGCGCCAGGCGGCAGGCCGAAGCCGAGGAAGTCCAGGGAGGTGAGGGTGCCGATGGCGCCGGTGAGGATGAACGGCATGAAGGTCAGGGTCGAGATCATCGCGTTCGGCAGGATGTGACGGAACATGATGGCGCTGTTGCGCATGCCGAGGGCCCGGGCGGCGCGGACGTATTCCAGGTTGCGCCCGCGGAGGAACTCGGCGCGGACCACGTCCACCAGGCTCATCCAGGAAAACAGCAGCATGATGCCCAGCAGCCACCAGAAGTTCGGCTGGACGAAGCTGGCCAGGATGATCAGCAGGTAGAGCACCGGCAGCCCCGACCAGACTTCCAGGAAACGCTGGCCGAGCAGGTCGACCCAGCCGCCGTAGTAGCCTTGCAGGGCGCCGACGGTGACGCCGATCAGAGAACTGAGCACGGTCAGGGTCAGAGCGAAGAGGATCGACACGCGGAAGCCGTAGATCACCCGGGCGAGCACGTCGCGGGCCTGGTCGTCGGTGCCCAGCCAGTTTTCCGCCGACGGCGGGGCGGGGGCGGGAACCTTCAGCTCGTAGTTGATGGTGTCATAGCTGTAGGGGATCGGCGGCCAAAGCACCCAGCCGTCCTTCTCGGCGATCAGTTGGCTGATGTAGGGGCTCTTGTAGTTGGCTTCCAGGGGGAATTCGCCGCCGAAGGTGGTTTCCGGGTAGCGTTTGAAGACCGGGAAATACCAGCCGCCGTCGTAATGCACGACCAGCGGTTTGTCGTTGGCGATCAGTTCGGCGCCGAGGCTGCCGACGAACAGGATGAGGAACAGCCAGAGCGACCACCAGCCACGCTTGTTGCTCTTGAAGCGGGCCCAGCGGCGCTGGTTGATGGGAGACAGGCGCATCGGATTACTCCCGGTTCTCGAAGTCGATGCGCGGATCGACCAGGGTGTAGACGATATCGCTGATCAGCTTCATGACCAGCCCGAACAGGGTGAAGATGAACAGCGTGCCGAAGACCACCGGGTAGTCGCGGTTCATCGCCGCTTCGAAGCTGAGCAGGCCGAGGCCGTCGAGGGAGAAGATCACCTCGATCAACAGCGAACCGGTGAAGAAGATCCCCAGCAGCGCAGCCGGCAGGCCGGCAATCACCAGCAGCATGGCGTTGCGGAATACGTGCCCGTAGAGCACGCGGCGTTCGGTCAGGCCCTTGGCGCGGGCGGTGACCACGTATTGCTTGCCGATCTCGTCGAGGAAGCTGTTCTTGGTCAGCAGCGTGATGGTGGCGAAGTTGCCGATCACCAGGGCGGTTACCGGCAAGGCCAGGTGCCAGAAATAGTCGAGCACCTTGCCGCCGAGGCTGAGCTGGTCGAAGTTGTTCGAGGTCAGGCCGCGCAGGGGGAACCAGTCCCAGTAGCTGCCGCCGGCGAACAGCACCACCAGCAGGATGGCGAAGAGGAAGGCGGGAATGGCGTAGCCGACGATGATCGCCGAGCTGGTCCAGATGTCGAAGACGCTGCCATGGCGGACCGCCTTGGCGATCCCCAGCGGGATCGACACCAGGTACATGATCAGCGTGCTCCAGAGCCCGAGCGAGATCGACACCGGCAATTTCTCGATGATCAGGTCGGTGACCTTGGCGTCGCGGAAGAAGCTCTGCCCGAAGTCCAGGTGCAGGTAGTTCTTCAGCATGATCATGAAGCGCTCGGGGGCCGACTTGTCGAAGCCGTACATGCGCTCGATCTCTTTCACCAGCTCCGGGTCCAGGCCTTGCGCGCCGCGGTATTGCGAGCCGGCCACGGCGACTTCGCCGCCGCCGCCGGAGATGCGCCCGGTGGCGCCGCCGGAAGCGGCGTCGAAGCCTTCCAGCTTGGCGATCATCTGCTCCACCGGACCGCCGGGAGCGGCCTGGATGATGATGAAGTTGATCAGCAGGATGCCGAACAGGGTAGGGACGATCAGCAGCAGGCGCCGCAGGATATAGGAGAGCATGCGGCGTTACTCCCGTTCCGGCTCGGCGTCTTGCGTGGCTTCGGCTTGCGCCTTGCTCGGCAGCGCCTTGTCGCTGGTCTGCCACCAGGTCATCAGGCCCCAGTCGTAGAGTGGCGTCACCTTCGGCCGGCCGAAACGGTTCCAGTAGGCGACCCGCCAGGTATCGACGTAGTAGTTGGGAACCACGTAGTAGCCCCACGACAGTACGCGGTCGAGGGCGCGGGTATGGTCGATCAGGCTTTGCCGCGAGTCGGATTGGATCAGGCTTTCCACCAGGCTGTCGATGGCCGGGTCCTTGAGGCCGATGAAGTTGCGGCTGCCGGCCTTGTCGGCGCTGCTGGAATGCCAGAACTCTCGCTGTTCGTTGCCTGGCGAGTTGGATTGCGGCCAGGTCGCCGAGGTCATGTCGAAATCCCGCGAGCGCAGGCGGTTGACGAACTGCGAGACGTCGACGCGACGGATCTGCATGTCGATGCCAAGTTCGGCCAGGTTGCGCTTGAACGGCAGGATGACCCGTTCCATGTTGGCCTGGAACAGCATGAATTCGAAGCTCAGTGGCTGGCCGTCGGGACCTACCATGCGGTTGTTCTCGATCCTGTAGCCGGCCTCGGTGAGCAACTGGTAGGCCTTGCGTCGCTGCTCGCGGATCACCCCGCTGCCGTCATTGACCGGATTCTGGAAGACGTGGTCGAAGGCCTCGTCGGGAATCTTGCCGCGCAGCGGTTCGAGGATCTTCAGCTCGGCTTCGCTGGGCAACTGGTGGGCGGCCATCTCCGAGTTCTCGAAATAGCTGTTGGTGCGCTTGTAGGAGCTGAAGAACAGCTGCTTGTTCGACCATTCGAAGTCGAACAGCAGGCTGATCGCCTGGCGTACCCGGCGGTCCTGGAACACCGGGCGGCGGATATTGAAGGCGAAGCCCTGCATCCCCACCGGGTTGTGGTTGTGGATGCTGGCCTTGATGAAGCGCCCGTCGCGCAATGCCGGCGACTCGTAGCCGGTGGCCCAGTCCTTCGCCGAATATTCGAGGTTGACGTCGTACTGGCCGGCCTTGAAGGCTTCCAGGGCGACCGACATGTCGCGATAGGAGTCGATGGTGATGGTGTCGAAGTTATAGAGTCCGCGGGAGACCGGAAGGTCCTTGGCCCACCAGTCCTTGACTCGCTCGTAGCTGATGGAGCGTCCCGGATCGACCTTGGCGATGCGGTAGGGACCGCTGCCTACCGGGATTTCCATGCCGGTCTTGGAAAAGTCGCGGTCGGCCCACCAGTGTTTCGGCAGGATCGCGATCTGCCCGAGGATCAGCGGCAGTTCGCGGTTGCCGGCGTGCTTGAAGTCGAAGCGCACGCGAAGCTTGTCCTCGGCGACCACCTTGTCGACGTCCGCATAGTAGTTGCGGTACATCGGGTCGCCCTTGCTCACCAGCGTCTCGAAGGTGAACACCACGTCTTCGGCGGTGACCGGCGTGCCATCGCTGAAACGGGCCTGGGGACGCAGGTAGAAGCGCACGTAGCTGTTGTCCGGTGCCTTCTCGATCTTCTCCGCGAGCAGGCCGTATTCGGTGAACGGCTCGTCCTGCGACTGGAAGGCCAGGGTGTCGTAGATCAGGCCCAGCGAAGGGGCCGAGACGCCCTTGCCGATGAACGGGTTGAGGCTGTCGAAGCCGCCGAAGTCGGCCTGGCGGAGGATGCCGCCTTTTGGCGCATCCGGATTCACGTAGTCGAAATGCTTGAAATCGGCGGGATACTTCGGAGGCTCATCGTAGAGCGTCAGTGCATGTTTCGGGGCGGCGAGGAGCGGGCCGCAGCAGCCGAGCAGCAGGGCTGCCAGCAGAGGGGTGAAGCGGGGACGGATCATCGGGACGTCTCCAGGTTTTTCTGCCACCACGCGCGCAGGCCCAGGGTGTAGGGCGGGGTGGCGACGAAGGCGAAGCGGTTGCGGTACGCCAGACGGTGCGAATTGAGGTACCAGTTGGGAATGCTGTAGTACTGCCAGAGCAAGGTCCGGTCCAGGGCGCGCGCGGCGGCGACCTGTTCGTCGCGGCTGTGGGCGCCGAGCAGGCGGTTGAGCATGGCGTCGACCACCGGGTTGGCGATTCCCGCGTAATTCTTGCTGCCCTTGACCTTCACCTGGCTGGAGTGGAAGTACTGCCACTGTTCCAGGCCGGGACTGAGGGTCTGCGGCAGGGTCATGAGGATCATGTCGTAGTCGAACTGGTCCAGGCGCTGCTTGTATTGGGCGCGGTCGACGGTGCGCAGGCGCGCGTCGATGCCGATGCTGGCGAGGTTTTCGCGATAGGGCTGGAGAATACGCTCCAGGCTCGGATTGACCAGCAGGATTTCGAAGCGCAGCGGTTCGCCCTTTTTATTCAGCAGTCGGTCGCCGGACAGCTTCCAGCCGGCATCGGCCAGTAGACCGAGTGCATGCCTGAGGGTTTCACGGGGAATGCCGCGCCCCTCGGTGGTCGGCAGGCTGAACGGCTGTTTGAACAACTGCGCCGGCAATTGCTTGCGGTACGGCGACAGGTACAGCCATTCCTGGCCCTCCGGGACGCCGCTGGCGGCGAATTCGCTGTTCGGGTAGTAGCTGCACGAGCGCAGGTAGGAATTGCTGAAGAGGGCGCGATTGGTCCATTCGAAGTCGAACATCTCGCCCAGCGCCTGGCGTAGCGCGCGCTCCTTGAACACGGCGCGACGGGTGTTCATGAACAACGCCTGGGTCTGGCTGGGGATCTGGTGCGGGATTTCCGTGCGGATCACATCGCCGCGCAGAACCGCGGGGAAGCGATAGTTGTTCAGCCAGTTCTTCGCCTGGTGCTCGATGTAGAAGTCGAACTCGCCGGCCTTGAAGGCTTCGAAGGCGACGCCGTTGTCCCGGTAGAAGTCCACCACGACCCGGTCGAAATTGTATTTGCCGCGGTTCACCGGCAGTTTTTCGCCCCACCAGCCCTTCACGCGTTCGAACACCAGGCGGCGCCCGGGATCGACCTCGACGATGCGATAGGGACCGCTGCCCAGCGGCGCGGTGAAGGTGGTGGCGCGGAAGTCGCGATCCTTCCAGTAATGCTGCGGCAGCACCGGAAGCTCGCCCAGGCGCAGGATCAGCAGCGGGTTGCCGGAGCGCCGCAGGACGAAGCGCACCCGGTGGGGGGTGAGGATATCGACCCGCTTCACCTCCTGCAGGTAGGTGCGGTACATCGGGTGCCCCTGCTTGACCAGGGTGCGATAGGAAAAGGCCACGTCGCTGGCGGTGATCGGCCTGCCGTCGTGGAAGCGCGCTTCCGGCCGCAGGTTGAATACCACCCAGCTGCGGTTTTCCGCGTATTCCACGCTCTTCGCGATCAGGCCATAGCTGGAGGCTGGTTCGTCGCCGGACGGGTCGTACAGGCCGGTGCCCACCATCAATGGTTCGTTCAGCTCGTTGACGCCGTACTGGAGGAAATCGCCGGTGCCGATCGGGCTGGTGCCTTTCAGGGTGTAGGGGTTGAGCGTGTCGAAGCTGCCCGAGGCCATCAGGCGCAAAGTGCCGCCTTTGGGGGCGTCGGGATTGGTCCAGTCGAAGTGCTGGAAATTGGCCGGATACTTGAGCGTGCCGAATTGGGCATAACCATGGCTCTGGGTAATCGCGGCGAAGCTGGGCAGGCTCACGGCCAGGCCGAGGATCAGGAAGGAGAGGCGACGCATCAGGCGTGTGTCCGGGTCCTTGGCTATTTTTGACAACGAATCGTCAGGCAACAGTAACACCTTGCCCGCACAGGAAAAAAGAGGGAGCGCGGGCCTGTCCGGCCTAGGGTCCGGGGTTCTGGCCGCGCTTGCGAAAACGCCACGCCGGCAGGAGCGGGCGTGGCGTTTCGGGACGGCCTGCAATGGGCTGTCAGCGGCTCGCGGTGTCCAGGTACAGGGTCAGGGTCTGGCCGGGCTTGAGCGCCTGCTTGCTGCGCGGGTTCCAGCGCTGCAGGTGCTTCATTTCGACATTGAAGCGCTTGGCGATCAGGTACATCGAGTCGCCTTGCTTGACCTTGTAGTAGGTGGCGCTGTCGCGCTTGCCGGCGGCGTTTCCCTTGCGGGCCGCCAGGGCCTGGGGGCCGCCTTGCAGCTTGAGGGTCTGGCCGACCTTCAGGGCGTGCTTGTCCAGGCCGTTCCAGCGCTTCAGGTCGTTGACGTCGACGCCGTTGTTGCGGGCGATCTGCCACAGGCTGTCGCCGTTCTTGACCTTATAGGAGCGGGTCCTGGCCGGGGTGGAAGCCTGTCGGGCGAGTTGCTGGTAGACCGGCTTGACGGCGCCGCCGGCGATCTGCCCGGGGATGCTCAGTTGCTGGCCCTTGCGCAGGTGGTTGCTGGACAGGCGGTTGGCGCTCTTGAGCTCCGCTACGGTGATCCGATAGCGGTTGGCGATGCTGTGCAGGCTGTCGCCGCTACGCACCCGGTATTGCTGCCAGGCGGTGACTTCCTTCGGCTTGAGGGTGTCCAGCGAGGCGGTCAGGAACGCCGCTTTCTCCATCGGCACCAACAGTTGCTGGGGGCCGTCCATGGTCACGCGGCGCTTGTAGGCCGGGTTCAGCTGGTACAGCTCGTCCTCGTCCAGGTTCGCCAGCGCGGCGACGCTGGACAGGTCGATCCCGCGCTTGACCCGGACGGCCTGGAAGTAGGGCTCGTTGTTGATCGGGTTCAGGCTGATGCCGTAGGAATCCGGCGCCATGACGATCTGTGAGAGGGCGAGCAGCTTGGGTACGTAGTCCTGGGTTTCCTGCGGCAGCGGCAGGTTCCAGTAGTCGGTCGGCAGGCCCAGTTTCTCGTTGCGTTCGATGGCGCGGCTGACAGTGCCTTCGCCGGCGTTGTAGGCCGCCAGGGCGAGCATCCAGTCGCCGTTGAACATGTCGTGCAGGCGCTCGAGATAGGTCAGGGCGGCATTGGTCGAGGCGGTGATGTCGCGGCGACCGTCGTAGAAATTGGTCTGGCGCAGGTTGAAATGCTGGCCGGTGGCGGGAATGAACTGCCAGAGGCCGGCGGCGTTGCTGCGCGACAGGGCGAAGGGGTTATAGGCGCTTTCGATGACCGGCAGCAGCGCCAGTTCGAGCGGCATGTTGCGTTCTTCCAGGCGCTCGACCACGTAGTGCATGTAGAGGCTGCCGCGCGCGCTCGATTGTTCGAGGAACGACTGGTTGCTGAGGAACCAGAGGCGCTGGCGTTCGATGCGCGGGTTGGTGCTGATCGCATCCTGGAGCTGGAAACCGTCGCGCATGCGGTCCCAGATGTCGTTGTAGGCGGCGTTCTGGCCGGGCTGGGTATGCAGCCAGGAGGGGTTGAACTGGACGTCGACGGCTCGGGCGCCGGGACGTGCTGCTTTGGCCTGGGCCTCCCCCTTGATCTGGCCGCTGCCCTGGCAGCCGGCGAGCGCACCGGCGATGAGCAGGATGGACACCCGAACGGCGCGAGCCAGGGCGTCTAGATCGGGGGTTTTACGTGTCTGTGGCGGCATCGGCTGAGTGCTGTTCCGGGCAAAAATTCAGCCGATTCTAGAAATGACCTCAAGAGTGGTCAAGATTTCGCCAACCTTCAGAACTGGTCCTTCCAGGCCCTCAGGACGGCGAAAACCTCCTCCGGGGTGCGGTTTTGCTGGCCGCTCCGCTGGTCGGCTTTTTTCTTAACAGATTTTTCCGAAACGCGAAGAAATGGATTGGTCGACAATTCCAGCGAGATTTCCGACGGCAGGGTGATGCGGTCCCGTTCGCGCAGCCGGGTCGCTTCCTCGAAGCGTTCCCGCAGCGCCGCGTTGTCGGGCTCCACCGCCAGCGCGAAGCGCAGGTTGCTCAGCGTGTACTCGTGGGTGCAGTAGACCCGGGTGTTGGCCGGCAGCGCGGCCAGTCGCGCCAGGGAATGGTGCATCTGCGCCGGGGTGCCTTCGAAGAGACGGCCGCAGCCGGCGGCGAACAGGGTGTCGCCGCAGAACAGCAGCGGCGTCTCCGCCGGGTGGTAGTAGGCGATATGGCCGAGGGTATGGCCGGGCACGTGGAAGATCTCGAAGACCAGGCCGAGCACCTCGACCCGTTCGCCGTCTTCCAGCGCCAGGTCGCGGGCCGGGATCTTCTCGTTGGCCGGGCCGAGAACCCGCGCGCCGGTCAGTTCCTTCAGGGCCGCGACGCCGCCGACGTGGTCGTGATGGTGGTGGGTCACCAGGATATCGCTCAACCGCCAGTCGGGATGGGTGGCCAGCCAGGCTTCCACCGGCTTGGCGTCGCCGGGGTCGACCACCGCGCAGCGACGGCTTGTCGCATCTTGCAACAGCCAGATGTAGTTGTCGTTGAAGGCGGGCAGGGCGTCGATCTGTATCATGGGTCGATGTCGCTAAGCAGAAGTCATTGGCGCATAGTATTGCTTATTTTCCCGTCGTGCCGGCGTCCGTCGCCGCGAAGGGGAAGACGCTGGAGGTACGCATGAACGAACCGCAAGCCTTCGCCCAGACCGATGCCGAGTGGCTGGCATCGATCAACCGGGCGCGCGACTGGTTCCAGGGGCCGCTGGGCAGCCTGATGCTGGCCGAGGAGCGACGCCTGTTGTGCGACGAGCTGACCCGTTACTTCGGTGGCTACCTGGTGCACTACGGGCCGCATGCCGAACTGCCGCCGAGCACCGGACAGATTCAGCGCGGCGTGCGCCTGGGGCCGCCGCTGCCGGGCGTGGACATCGCCTGCGAAGAGGGCGCCTGGCCGCTCAGCGAACATGCCGCGGACGTGGTCCTGCTGCAACACGGCCTGGATTTCTGCCTGTCGCCTCACCGTCTCCTGCGCGAAGCCGCGCGTACCGTTCGTCCGGGCGGCCACCTGCTGCTGATCGGCATCAACCCATGGAGCCTGTGGGGCATCCGTCATTATTTCGCCGGGGATGCCTTGCGCCAGGCCCGCTGCATTCCTCCGTCGCGGGCCTGCGACTGGCTCAACCTGCTGGGCTTCGCGCTGGAGAAACGGCGCTTCGGGTGCTATCGTCCGCCGCTTGCGTCGGCAGCCTGGCAATCGCGCCTGGCTCGCCTGGAGCGCTGGGGCGACGCCTGGCAGTCTTCGGGCGCCGGCTTCTATCTATTGGTGGCACGCAAGCTGGTCGTGGGGTTGCGCCCGTTGCGCCAGAGCAAGCGCGAACCGCGCGGTCAGCTGGTGCCCATGCCGGTGGCGAAAGTCAGCCGGCGAGATTCCGAAATTTAGGCATGACAGATAAAGAACAGGTAGTGATCTATACCGACGGCGCCTGCAAGGGCAACCCTGGGCGCGGCGGCTGGGGGGCGTTGCTCCTCTACAAGGGCGCCGAGCGAGAGCTTTGGGGCGGCGAGCCGGACACCACCAACAACCGCATGGAGCTGATGGCGGCGATCCAGGCGCTGGCGGCACTCAAGCGTTCCTGTCCGATCCGTCTGATCACCGACTCGGAATACGTGATGCGCGGCATCACCGAATGGTTGCCGAACTGGAAGAAGCGCGGCTGGAAGACCGCCAGCAAGCAGCCGGTCAAGAATGCCGACCTCTGGCAGGCCCTGGATGAGCAGGTCGCCCGGCACCAGGTGGAGTGGCAGTGGGTCCGCGGGCATACCGGCGATCCCGGCAACGAGCGGGCCGACCAGTTGGCCAACCGTGGCGTCGCCGAATTGCCGCGCTGAGCGGCCACACCGAAACAAGCGTTCAGCAGCCGCGGCTGCAGCGAAACAGAGAAAGGCTCTATAGATGCGTAGCGTCGTACTGGATACCGAAACCACCGGCATGCCGGTGACCGATGGTCACCGGATCATCGAGATCGGCTGTGTCGAGCTGGAGGGGCGCCGCCTGACCGGTCGCCACTTCCACGTCTACCTGCAACCCGATCGCGAGGTCGACGAAGGGGCGATCGCCGTCCACGGCATCACCAACGAATACCTGAAGGACAAGCCGCGCTTCCGCGAGGTCGCCAACGATTTCTTCGAATTCATCCGCGGCGCCCAGCTGATCATCCACAACGCGGCGTTCGATATCGGCTTCATCAACAACGAGTTCGCCCTGCTGGGCCAGCAGGACCGCTCGGACGTGACCGAGTACTGCTCGGTGCTGGATACCCTGCTGATGGCCCGCGAGCGCCATCCGGGCCAGCGCAACAACCTCGATGCGTTGTGCAAGCGCTACGGCGTGGACAACTCCGGTCGCGACCTGCACGGCGCGTTGCTCGACGCCGAGATCCTCGCCGACGTCTACCTGGCGATGACCGGCGGCCAGACCAGCCTGTCGCTGGCCGGCAGCGGCGCGGAAGGCGACGGCAGCGGCCGGCCGATGGTCAGCCCGATCCGTCGGCTCGATCCGGCGCGGGTAGCCACCCCGGTGCTGCGCGCCAACGCCGAAGAGCTGGCTGCGCATGCGGCGCGGCTGGCGGTGATCGAGAAGTCGGCAGGTGGTCCGTCACTCTGGGCGCAACTGGAGGCGCCGGTCGGCGAATAGCCTGCCCATGCACCACGGGCGCCGCGTTCAGCGTGTCGCCCGGTCCACCAGCAAGGTGTCGCAGAACTGCTCGAAACGGCGGATCCTGCCGTCCTCTACCGTCCATACGTGTGCCACACGCGCTTCGAACGACTTGCCGCTGCGACGGTGGGTCGCTGCATATCGACCGACGGCGACCACGCTGTCGCCGCCGTCGATCAGGCGCTCGATCTCGACCCTGAAGCCCTCCCAGTCCCGTTGCAAGGCCTGGAACACACCGGCGCCGATGGCGGCCGCGCCGACATAGGTGCCGGCCAGCGGGAAACCGGCCATTTCCGTCCATTCGGTGCGTTCGTCCATGTCCGCCAGCATTCCGGCGAGGTCCCCACGGCTAGAGGCCGCATAGTGATCGCTGACGATCCGATAAGCGCTGCGCATCGTTGTCGCTCCGTAGCAGGGCAGAGAGGTCCATGCTCCTCGCTGGCGGGAGCGGAGGCAAGCGCGGCGCGCCGACTTGTGTTGCCGCGACCTTTTCTTACAAGGGCAAGCCGCCGGGGGTTACGCGCGTGCCGGCAAGTCTCTACCCTGAGCCGACCGGCGGGGTTCGCCCGCCTGCTGCTCGGGATCAACAATGTATAAAGACCTCAAATTTCCCGTCCTCATCGTCCATCGCGACATCAAGGCCGACACCGTTGCCGGCGAACGCGTGCGGGGCATCGCCCACGAACTGGAGCAGGACGGCTTCAGCATTCTCTCCACCGCCAGCTCCGCCGAGGGGCGCATCGTCGCTTCCACCCACCACGGCCTGGCCTGCATCCTGGTCGCCGCCGAAGGTGCCGGGGAAAACCAGCGCCTGCTGCAGGATGTGGTCGAACTGATCCGCGTGGCCCGCGTGCGGGCGCCGCAATTGCCGATCTTCGCCCTCGGCGAGCAGGTGACCATCGAGAACGCGCCGGCCGAGTCCATGGCCGACCTGCACCAGTTGCGCGGCATCCTCTACCTGTTCGAAGACACCGTGCCGTTCCTCGCCCGCCAGGTCGCCCGGGCGGCGCGCAACTACCTGGCCGGGCTGCTGCCGCCATTCTTCCGTGCGCTGGTCGAGCACACCGCGCAGTCCAACTATTCCTGGCATACGCCGGGCCACGGCGGCGGTGTCGCCTATCGCAAGAGTCCGGTGGGACAGGCGTTCCACCAGTTCTTCGGGGAGAACACGCTGCGTTCCGACCTGTCGGTCTCGGTCCCCGAGCTGGGCTCGCTGCTCGACCATACCGGCCCCCTGGCCGAGGCCGAGGACCGTGCCGCGCGCAATTTCGGCGCCGACCATACCTTCTTCGTGATCAATGGCACTTCCACCGCGAACAAGATCGTCTGGCATTCCATGGTCGGTCGGGAAGACCTGGTGCTGGTGGACCGCAACTGCCACAAGTCGATCCTACACTCGATCATCATGACCGGGGCGATACCGCTCTACCTGACTCCGGAACGCAACGAACTGGGAATCATCGGGCCGATCCCGCTGAGCGAATTCAGCAAGGAGTCGATTGCCGCGAAGATCGCCGCCAGTCCGCTGGCGCGCGGTCGCGAGCCGAAGGTGAAGCTGGCGGTGGTGACCAACTCCACCTACGACGGCCTGTGCTACAACGCCGAGCTGATCAAGCAGACCCTCGGCGACAGCGTCGAAGTGTTGCACTTCGACGAGGCCTGGTACGCCTATGCCGCGTTCCACGAGTTCTACGACGGACGCTATGGCATGGGCACCTCGCGCAGCGAGGAGGGACCCCTGGTGTTCGCCACCCACTCCACGCACAAGATGCTCGCCGCCTTCAGCCAGGCCTCGATGATCCACGTGCAGGATGGCGGGACCCGGAAGCTGGACGTGGCGCGCTTCAACGAAGCCTTCATGATGCACATCTCGACCTCGCCGCAGTACGGCATCATCGCTTCGCTGGACGTGGCTTCGGCGATGATGGAAGGGCCCGCCGGGCGTTCGCTGATCCAGGAGACCTTCGACGAGGCCCTCAGCTTCCGCCGGGCCCTGGCCAACGTACGGCAGAACCTGGACCGGAACGACTGGTGGTTCGGCGTCTGGCAGCCGGAGCAGGTGGAGGGCACCGATCAGGTCGGCACCCATGACTGGGTACTGGAGCCGAGCGCCGACTGGCACGGCTTCGGCGATATCGCCGAAGACTACGTGCTGCTCGATCCGATCAAGGTCACCCTGACCACCCCGGGCTTGAGCGCCGGCGGCAAGCTCAGCGAGCAGGGGATTCCGGCTGCCATCGTCAGCCGCTTCCTCTGGGAGCGCGGGCTGGTGGTGGAGAAAACCGGTCTCTACTCCTTCCTGGTGCTGTTCTCGATGGGCATCACCAAGGGCAAGTGGAGCACCCTGGTCACCGAACTGCTCGAATTCAAGCGCTGTTACGACGCCAACCTGCCGCTGCTCGACGTCTTGCCCTCCGTGGCCCAGGCCGGCGGCAAGCGCTACAACGGAGTGGGCCTGCGCGACCTCAGCGACGCCATGCACGCCAGCTACCGCGACAACGCCACGGCGAAGGCCATGAAGCGCATGTACACGGTGCTGCCGGAGGTCGCGATGCGGCCGTCCGAGGCCTACGACAAGCTGGTGCGCGGCGAGGTCGAGGCGGTACCGATCGCTCGGTTGGAAGGGCGCATCGCGGCCGTCATGCTGGTACCCTATCCGCCGGGTATCCCGCTGATCATGCCGGGTGAGCGCTTCACCGAGGCGACCCGCTCGATCCTCGACTATCTCGAGTTCGCGCGGACCTTCGAGCGCGCCTTCCCTGGTTTCGACTCCGATGTGCATGGCCTGCAGCATCAGGACGGACCGTCCGGGCGCTGCTATACCGTTGAATGCATAAAGGAATGAAGCCGACAGGCTAAGGGGTGTCGATGGCGGGGGGAGAGAAGGCCGGCAAGCGCGGCATGGGGTTCTGGACCTGCAGCGCGCTGGTGATCGGCAACATGGTCGGTTCGGGAGTCTTCCTGCTTCCCTCCAGCCTGGCGGCGTTCGGCGGGCTCAGCCTGTTCGGCTGGCTGGTGTCGAGCACCGGCGCGGTGCTGCTGGCGCTGACCTTCGCCCGCCTGGCGCGGGTCAACCCCGGCGCCGGCGGCCCCTACGCCTATACCCGCGACGGTTTCGGCAGCTTCGCCGGCTACCTGTGCGCCTGGACCTACTGGAAAGCCGCCTGGATCGGCAACGCGGCGATCGCCGTGACCCTGGTCGGCTACCTGCGGGTATTCATCCCGGCGCTGGCGGATCCGCTGCTGATGGTCAGCGTGGCCATCGCCGCGATCTGGCTGTGCACCCTGATCAACCTGCGAGGCATCGGCACCTTCAGCGTGGTGCAGAACCTGCTGACCATCCTCAAGCTGCTGCCGTTGTTGCTGGTCGGTATCCTCGGCTGGTTCCACTTCAATCCCGAGCACCTGGCGATCCCGGCGCGCAGCGAGCTGCCGAACATGGGCTATGCCCAGGCGATCGCCACCACCGCGGCGCTGACCCTGTGGTCGTTCATCGGCCTGGAGTCGGCCACCGTGCCGGCCGACGACGTCGAGGATCCGCGCCGTACCATTCCCCGTGCGACCCTGTTCGGCACGCTGGCCGCGGCGGCCCTCTACATCCTCTCGATCACTGCGGTGCAGGGCCTGATGCCGCCGGAGGTGCTGGCCCGCTCCACCTCGCCGTTCGCCGACGCGGCGCGGATCCTGATGGGCGACTGGGGCTACTACCTGGTGGCTGCCGGGGCGGTCATCGCCTGCCTGGGCGCGCTCAATGGCTGGGTCCTGTTGCAGGGCCAGATCCCGGTGGCTCCGGCGCGCGACGGGCTGTTCCCGGAGTCGCTCGGCCAGCTCAACAAGAACGGCGCGCCGGCCCACGGCCTGCTGGCCTCGGGGCTGCTGGTGACGGCGCTGGTGATGGTCGACGGGCATGGCGACCTGGTCGATGTGTTCAACGTGATCATCCTGCTCGGCACCATGACCGGGGTGGTCCCCTACGCGTTCTGCACCGCCGCGCTGTTGCAACTGCTGGCGGTGCGACCGGACGAGTTCTCGCCGCGTTCACGCCGGCAATTGCTGGTGATCGGCTCGCTGGGCTTCGCCTACTCGCTATGGGCGCTGTATGGCACCGGCCAGCAGGCGATCTTCTGGGGCTTCCTGGTGCTGATGGCCGGTATCCCAATGTACACCTGGCGGCAATGGCGCAACCAGGTCAACGGAGTGCCGACGCTCAAAGCCAATGACTGACCGCCCACCAGCCCAGGCCGCCCATCACCAGGGTGTAGGGTAGCGCCATCCAGACCATGCGGCCGTACGACAGGCGCACCAGCGGGGCGATGGAGGAGGTCAGCAGGAAGAGGAACGCCGCCTGGCCGTTGGGCGTCGCTACGCTGGGCAGGTTGGTGCCGGTATTGATCGCCACCGCCAGGGTATCGAAATGCTCGCGGCTCATGTGGCCGGCATCCAGCGCCTGTTTCACCTCGGTGATGTAGATGGTGGCGACGAATACGTTGTCGCTGATCGCCGAGAGCAGGCCGTTGGCGATGAACAGCATGCCCGGCTGGCGTTCCGCCGGCAGCGCCAGCACCGCCTGGATGATCGGGGTGAACAGGTGCTGCTGGTGGATCACCGCGACCACCGCGAAGAACACCACCAGCAGCGCAGTGAACGGCAGGGCCTCCTGGAAGGCGCGGCCGATCTGGTGTTCGTCGGTGACGCCGGTGAAGGCAGTGATCAGCACGATCACCAACAGGCCGATCAGGCCGACCTCGGCGACATGCAGGGCCAGCCCGACGATCAGTACCAGCGCCGCCAGGGCCTGCACCAGCAGCGCGGCCTTCTGCTGCGCTCCGCGTTTGCGGCTTTCGCTGGCGGCGTACTCGGCAAGCACCTGGCGCACCGCCGCCGGCAACTGGGCGCCATAGCCGAAGCGGCGGCTCTTCTCCAGCAGCACGCAGGTCAGCAGGCCGGCCGCCAGTACCGGCATGGATACCGGCGCGACCTGGCGGAAGAACTCGACGAAATGCCAGCCGGCCTCGTGGCCGATCAGCAGGTTCTGCGGCTCTCCCACCAGGGTGCAGACGCCGCCCAGCGCGGTGCCGACCGCCGCGTGCATGAGCAGGCTGCGGAGGAAGGCGCGGAATTCCTCGAGATGGGCCCGGTGCAGCTCGGGGACCTGGCGGTCGGTGGCGGGATCGTAGTCCTCGCTGGCGCGCTGCCCCGAAGCGACCCGGTGATACACGGCGAAGAATGCCACCGCCACGCTGATCACCACGGCGGTCACGGTGAGGGCGTCGAGTAAGGCCGAGAGGAGGGCGGCCAGCAGGCAGAACAGGAGCGATAGCAGGGTCTTCGAGCGCACGCCGAGCAGCAGGCGGGAAAACAGCAGGAGCAGCAGGTCCTTCATGAAGTAGATGCCGGCGACCATGAACATCAGCAGCAGGAGCACCGGGAAGTTGTGCTGCAATTCCGCATAGAGCGCCTCGGGGGTAGCCAGGCCAAGCAGCAGCGCCTCCAGCACCAACAGGCCACCCGGCTGTAGCGGATAGCATTTCAACGCCATGGCCAGGGTGAAGATGAACTCGCCGACCAGCACCCAGGCGCTTGTCACCGGCCCGGCCAGCCATAGCAGCAGGGGGTTGAGCAAGAGGAAGGCGAGCACCGTCAGCTTGTACCAGCGCGGCGAATGCCCGAGGAAGTTCTGTGCGAAAGCCTGGCTCAGGGGACTGCTCACGATGGACTCCACGGCAAGGAAAAGACTGAAAATGCCAGCAGGACTTTCGTTGGATCAAGCGTTTAGCGCAATCATCGAAGAGATTGCGGTATCAATGGGCGTGCCGTGCATCACATAGTGCAGCATCGACATTTGGCTCGCCCTTGTTATAGTTGCGGGATTTTCCGCACAACAAAAATCTCTGCGTTCTGACAGCGCAGTTGCTCTGCCGAGGACTATCGCCGTGACCGAGTACAACGCATTCTGTGTGGAGCTGGCAGACAAGATCGCCCACGTCCAGATCAACCGTCCGGACAAGATCAATGCCATGAACCAGGACTTCTGGCGCGAGATCATCGAGATCTTCCGCTGGGTCGACGATACCGACGAAGTGCGGGTGGTCGTGCTGTCCGGGGCGGGCAAGCATTTTTCCTCGGGGATCGACCTGATGCTGCTGGCCCAGGTCCGCAGCCAACTGGGCAAGGACGTCGGCCGCAACGCCGACGCCCTGCGTCGCAAGATTCTCGAGCTGCAGGCCTCGTTCAACGCGGTCGACAACTGCCGCAAGCCGGTGCTCGCGGCGATCCAGGGCTACTGCCTGGGCGGCGCCATCGACCTGGTCTCGGCCTGCGACATGCGCTACTCGACCGCCGACGCGCAGTTCTCGATCAAGGAGATCGACATCGGCATGGCCGCCGACGTCGGCACCCTGCAGCGCCTGCCGCGGATCATCGGCGATGGCATGATGCGCGAGCTGGCCTACACCGGGCGCATGGTCGACGGCGAAGAGGCACGGAGCATCGGCCTGGTCAATCGTACCTACGCGGACCAGGCCGCATTGATGGATGGGGTCTTCGAACTGGCGCGGCAGATCGCCGCGAAGTCGCCGATCGCCATCCGTGGTACCAAGGAAATGATCCGCTATATGCGCGACCACCGGGTCGACGACGGCCTCGAGTACGTCGCTACCTGGAACGCCGCCATGCTCCAGTCCGCCGACCTGCGGGTGGCGATGGCCGCGCATATGGCCAAGCAGAAGCCGGAATTCGCTGATTGATGCCGTTGTATATTCTTGCGCGGGAGGCGCACTAGACCGATGGTCACAGGAGCCACGTCCCTCAGTCTGGTGCGCGACGAGTTGTTCGCCACCATGGAACAGGCCGAACAGGGTCTTGAGCAGTTCATTGCCGAGCGGCAGAACGGCAGCCTGCTGCAGCACGCCGTCGAATGCCTGCAACAGATCCGCGGCACCCTCAACCTGATCGAGCTGGCCGGCGCCGAGCTGCTGGCCCAGGAAGCCCTGCAGCTGGCGACCGACATTCCCACCGGCGTCAGCGAGGAGCGCGACGGCCAGCTGGCAGCCCTGGGCAACGCCCTGTACGTGCTGCGCCGCTACCTGGAGAACGTCGAGGCCAATCGCCAGGAGATCCCCGAGCTGCTCTTGCCGGCGATCAACGAAGTGCGCTGTGCCGCAGGGCAGCCGGCGCTGCCGGAAAGCTTCTTCTTCAGCGCCCGCCTGGATATCCCGCGGCCGCCGAGCACTGCCATCGACCACCTGCCTTCCGAAGCCGAACTGGGCGAGGAAAGCCGGCGGATGCGCCACATGTACCAGATCGGCCTGCTCGGCCTGATCCGCGAACAGAACCTCTATCCCAGCCTCAAGCTGATGGGCCGCGCGCTGGCGCGCCTCGACAGCCTGCACGGCGGGGTGGCCCGTTCGCGGCTGTGCTGGATCGGCGCCGCGGCGATCGAGTCGATCGTCGATGGCCAACTGTTGCCGCGCAAGTCGCGCAAGCAACTGTTCTCGCGCATCGACCGCGAGCTCAAGCAATTGCTGATCGGCCCGGCCTACGAGGCGCCGCGCCATCTGCTCAAGGAACTGCTTTACCTGGTGGCGCTGTCCGACGGCCAGGGCCCGCGTTCGCGCGAGGTCCGCGAACTGCATGGGCTGGCGCCGCTGCCGTTCACCGACCACCTGCTGGAAGAGGAATCGCAGCGCCTGTCCGGCCCCGGCCAGTCGGTGATGCGTTCGCTGTCCACGGCGATCCGCGAGGAACTCGCCGGGGTCAAGGACATGCTCGACCTGATCGAGCGCGGCGTGGCCCAGCCGGATAGCCTGACCAACCTGCATGCGCAACTGGGCAAGCTGAGCAAGACCCTCGGCATGGTCGGCCTGAACTCGGCCGGCACCGCCCTGCAGACCCAGCTACCCACCGTGGCCGCCTGGGCTGCCAGCGGCGTCGCCGATTCGCCGCCGGCGTTGCTGCGCCTGGCCGATGCGGTGCTCTACGTGGAAAGCATGGTCGGCAACCTCGAGCGCGGCGAGCGCCGCATCATCCGGCCGACTCCGGCGGAGCCCGGGCAGGAAGCCGATGCGTTCGCCGTGCACCAGTTGGCCGAGGCGCGCATCGTGGTGATCGAGGAGGCCAAGGCCGGCCTGGCCCTGGCCAAGCGTGCGATCACCGCGTACCTGGAATCCAATGGCGACAAGCTCAACCTGGCCAACGTCCCGGCCAGCCTGCAGGCGGTCCGGGGCGGTCTCTGGTTCCTCGGTCAGGAGCGCGCCGCGCTGCTGGTCGGCGGCTGCGCCGACTACATCCAGCAGCGCATGATCGAGACCGCGCAGATGCCTTCGGAACAGATGCTGGAAACCCTCGCCGACGCCCTGACCAGTCTCGAATACTATCTCGAGGGCGGTGCCGTGCTGCGTCCGCAGGGCCAGCCGGACGTCCTCGACCTGGCCAGCGCCAGCGTCAAGGCGCTCGGACTGCCGGTGGCCGCCTGATGGCCGGCGAGTTCCGCTGGCAGGCAGGTCGGCCGGCTACCGCCCAGGTCGGCGGCTGGGTGCTCGCGCACTGTCAGCAGCGCTTCCTCCAGGACGACAACGGCCTGCTGTTCCCCCGCGAATGGCTGAAGCGCCAGGAACTCCCGCTGCTCGCCGAACATGGGGTCGGCCATTGGCAGGGCGAGCCGGTCTACGTGCTGGAACTGGACGAGCCGATCGAGCTGCCGGGCATGGCCTGGGCGCCGTTGCGGCAGTTCATGCTGCACGGCGATTTCGATCAGTTCTGCATGCTCGGCTATGCCAGCCAGATCGGCATCTGGGCACGTCACAACCGGTTCTGCGGCAATTGCGGCACACGCATGCAGGCGCAGGACCACGAGCGGGTGATGCAGTGTCCGCAGTGCGGGCTGCACCAGTACCCGCGCCTGTCGCCGAGCATGATCGTCCTGGTGACCCGGGGCGACGAGGTGTTGCTGGCGCGTTCGCCGCGCTTCGTGCCGGGGGTCTACAGTACCCTGGCCGGCTTCGTCGAGGCCGGCGAGTCGGTGGAGCAGTGCGTGGTCCGCGAGGTGCGCGAAGAGGTCGGGGTGGAGGTCGCCAATCTCGAATACATCGGCAGCCAGAACTGGCCGTTCCCGCATTCGCTGATGCTCGGTTTCCACGCCGAGTACGTGTCCGGCGAGATCGTCCCGCAGGAAGACGAGATCGAGGACGCCCAGTGGTTCTCCCTCGATGCCTTGCCGCCGCTACCGGCGCAGCGCTCGATCGCCCGGCACCTGATCGACCTGTACCTGGCGCGCCGCTCAGGCGCCGCTGAACCAGTGCTGCCAGGCTAGCCGCGCGGTCAGCGCCAGGACCACCAGGATGAACACCGGGCGAATGAACTTCGCCCCGCCGCCGATGGCGGTGCGCGCGCCGAAATAGGCGCCGACCATCAGCGACGCACCCATGCACAGGCCGAGCAACCAGATCACCTGGCCGGAGGCGATGAACACCGCCAGCGCCACTATGTTGCTGACGAAGTTCATGCTCCGCGCCACACCGCTGGCGCGGACCAGGTCCAGCGGGTACATGAGCAGCGAGCTGACGGTCCAGAACGCTCCGGTGCCCGGTCCCGCCACGCCGTCGTAGAAGCCCAGGGCGAGGCCCTGCGGCCACTGGCGCTTGCGTCCGAGCGGCGCATCGGCGTCCAGCGGCGCCTTCGGCGTGCCGCCGAAGAGCATGTAGAGGCCGCAGGTGAATACCACCACCGGGAGCATCCGGTTCAGCCACTCGGCGGGCAGCAGGTGAGCCGCCCAGGCGCCTATGGCGGCGCCGATCGCGGTGGCGAGCAGACCGTTGCGCCACTTCCCGGGATGGAACAGCTTGCGCCGGTAGAAGGTGTAGCTGGCGGTCGCCGCACCGAAGGTCGAGCTCAGCTTGTTGGTACCCAGCGCCAGGTGCGGCGGGACCCCGGCGGTGAGCAGCGCAGGGATGGTCAACAGGCCGCCGCCGCCGGCGATGGCGTCGATGAAGCCGGCGAGAAAGGCCACCACGGCCAGGATGATCAGGGTGCTGGGGTCTATCGCGAGTTCGAAGGGCATGAAAAACCGGACCTGCTTCCAATCGGGAAACGGCCTCGCTGGCCGTCGGGAGGAGGGGTGCGCATAATGCCCGCAATTTCACGCAGAAGGAATCGCTTGCATGCAGTACGACGGTCTGGCCTGGGCATTCGCGTTACTGGCCTTGCTGGCCGCCCTGGTCGCGGTGCGCATCCTCTTCGAACGCACCTGGTTCCTCGGCTGGCTGCGCGGCACCTGCGGCTTGGCCTTCGTCGCCGTGGCGGCGCTGCTGCTGGTGCTCGCCTGGGACCTGCGCAGCTATTCGCTGCTCAAGCCCGAGCAGCCGATGGCCACCCTGAGCTTCCAGGCCGAAGGGCCGCAGCGCTACCGGGTGCTGATCCAGGAGGGCGCCAACGAGCGCAGCGTGGTGCTGGACGGCGAACTCTGGCAACTGGACGCGCGGATTTTCCGCTGGAAGGGGCTGGCCGCGTTGATCGGTCTGGCGCCGGGCTATCGCCTCGACGCGCTCAGCGGCCGCTTCCTGGCCCTCGAGCAGCAGTCCCGGGGCCGCCGCCTGGGCTTGTCGCAGAGTCCGCTGGGGGTCGATCTCTGGCGCTGGCTGCGGGCCGGCGAGCACGACCTGTTCCTGTTCGAGCCGCTGGCGGGGCGGGTGACTTTCCTGCCGATGGCGGACAAGGCGGTGTTCGCGGTGAACTACGGCGTCGCCGGGCTGCTTGCCGAGCCGATGAACCTGGCGGCCGAGGAGGCGCTCAGGGACTGGCGCTAGGCCATGCGAAAAGCCGGGGCGGCGGCGATCGCCTGGGCGGTTTCGCGAAAGCGTTCGATGAGTTCCGACGGCGTGCGGTAGGCCAGCGCCAGCCGATAGGGAATTCGCGCCCGCCGCCCTTGCAGGGGACGAAAGGTGACCCCCGGCGGGCGCAACGGTTGTAGCAGCGAAGGCACTAGCGCGACGCCGATGCCGCCGGCCACCAGCCCGGCGATGGTCTGCATCTGCCGCGCCTCCTGCACCACCTCCGGGACGAAGCCGGCTGCCGCGCAGGCGGCGACGATCAGGTCGTGCATGCCCGGCCCATAGTGCCGTGGAAACAGCAGCCAGGGTTCTCCGGCCAGTTGTTCCAGGCGCAGGCGCGCATGGCGTGCCAGCCGATGCCCTTCGGGCAATGCCACGCGCATGTCGCCGTCCACCAGTAGATGTGTGTACAGGCCGGGCTGGCGGTCGACCGGCAGAACGATCAGGCCGGCATCGATGCGGTCTTCGCGCAACGCCTCCAGTTGCCCCGCGGTGGTGTCTTCCTGGAGCTGGAAGTCCAGCGCGCCATGCTGGTGGCGGAACGCCTGGAGTATGCGCGGTAGCAGAATATTGATGGTGCTGTCGACGAACGCCAGGCGCAACGTTCTGCGTCCGCTGGCGGCGCTGCGCGCGGCCGCCAGGGTGCGTTCGGCCTGGGCCAGGGTGCGCCGGGCTTCGTCGAGGAACGCGCGGCCCGCCGGCGTCAGGCGGTGGATACGGTTGTCACGCTCCAGCAGGCTGGCGCCGACTTCTTCTTCCAGCCGCCGGATCGCAGTGGTCAGCGGTGGCTGGGCCATGTGCAGGCGCTCAGCGGCGCGGCGGAAGCTCAGCTCCTCGGCAACCGCGACGAACTGGCGGAACTGGCGTAAGTCGGCCATTGCGATATCTCCCGGATATGGTGAGTTAAGAAAGACAGTATTGGATATATCGCGGCGGATCCGTCGAAAATCCATCCGTACGCTCGCTCTGGCCAGACGAGGCGTTCCATCCATTACAGAGGAAGCCCGTCATGCACACTCATTCTCCAATCCCCCGTACCGCCCTGGTCACCGGCGGCTCGTCGGGCATCGGCCTGGCCATCGCCCGGCGCCTTCGGCAACAGGGTTATCGGATCGCCCTGGTGGCCCGTGATTCCCAGCGCCTGCAACGCGCTGCCGCCGAGTTGGGCGGTGTGCCCTGGATGGCCGCCGATCTTTCCCGCCGCGAAGCTGTCGAGGCGGTGGCCGCCTGGGTTGGCGACACCTTCCAGGGGCTCGACGTGCTGGTGAACAACGCCGGGTTCACCCGAAAGATCGCCGCCACCACTCCGCTGGCTGAGGCCGAGCGGGAATGGGATGCGCTGCTGGACGGCAACCTGAAAAGCGCGTTCCTCATGTCGCTGGCGGTGTTGCCGCATTTCACGGAAGAGGGCGGGCGGATCATCCATATCGGATCGATCGCTGCGCAGACCGGTAGCGGCAGTCCTGGTGCGCTGGGCTATGCGGCAGCCAAGGCCGGCCTGCATGGCTTCGGCGTGGCCCTGGCGCGGGAACTCGGTTCGCGCGGGATCACGGTGAACAGCGTGGCGCCGGGTTACATCGCCGACACCCGGTTCTTTCCCGGCGGCCTCGATCCGCAACGGGTCGCCGCCATCGTCGGCGAGACCCCGCTGGGCAGGACCGGCCGGGTCGAGGACATCGCCGCGGCGGTGGCCTGGCTGGCCTCGCCCGAGGCGGGGTTCGTCACCGGAACGGTGGTGTCGGTGAACGGTGGCTGGCGGGTCGGCAACTGAAGTGGAAGCGGCGGGTAACGCCTATGGGGGTACTCGTCCGGCTACCCGAGAACGCAGGTGAATAGCCGTGGGGCGCCTGTCCCGCGCTGGTGCGAGGCATTGGCAATCCTGAAATGAAAAGAGGGAGCCCTGGCTCCCTCTTCGCGCGTTCGCCGTTCCGTCAGGAAAGGAAGCCGCCGTCGACGTTCAGCGCCACGCCGGTGGTGTAGCTGGACGCTTCGCTAGCCAGGTAGAGCACGGCGCCTGCCATTTCGCTCGGCTCGGCCACGCGCTTGAGCGGGATGCGCTGCAGGGCGAGGTTGCGGATCGCGTCGTTCTTCACCAGCGCCGAAGCGAACTTGGTGTCGGTCAACCCTGGCAGGAGGGCGTTGCAGCGGATGCCGAACTGCGCGCATTCCTTGGCGAAGACCTTGGTCATGCTGATCACGGCGGCCTTGGTCACCGAGTAGATGCCCTGGAACTCGCCGGGCGATACGCCGTTGATCGAGGCCACGTTGATGATGCTGCCGCCGCCGTGTTCCTTCATCAGCTTGCCGCCCTCGATGGACATGAAGTAGTAGCCGCGGATGTTGACGTCGACGGTCTTCTGGAAGGCGCCGAGGTCGGTTTCCAGTACGTTGCAGAACTGCGGGTTGGTGGCGGCGTTGTTGACCAGGATGTCGAGGCGGCCGAACTGCTCGCGGATCTGTGCGAAGACGTTCTGGATCTGCTCCATCTCGCCGATGTGGCAGGCGATCGCGGTGGCCTTGCCGCCCTCCGCGGTGATCGCGTCGGCGACCGCCTGGCAGCCATCGATCTTGCGGCTCGAGACGATCACGTGGGCGCCTTGCTGGGCCAGCAGCTTGGCTATCGCCTCGCCGATGCCGCGGCTGGCGCCGGAAACGAAGGCGATCTTGCCGTCGAGGTCGAACAGGTGGGTCTTGGACATGGGCTATCCCCTTGTAGTGGTCGGTTACAGGCGGGAGCGCTCGATGGCCTGCAGGCTCATCTGCTCCAGCAGCTTGTTCATCTGCACGAACTGGGCGAAACGCTTGTCCTGGGTCTGCCCGTGGTAGTAGCGGTAGTAGATCTGCTGGACGATGCCGGCAAGACGGAACAGGCCATAGGTGTAGTAGAAGTCCAGGTTGTCGATCGGTGGGATCCCGGCCCGCTCGGCGTAGTAGTCGGCGAACTCCCGGCGGGTCAGCATGCCCGGCAGGTGGCTGGGCTGGCGGCGGGTCAGCTGCACCGGAGCCGGGTCGCCGGCTTCCACCCAGTAGGCGAGGGTATTGCCGAGGTCCATCAGCGGATCGCCGAGGGTGGCCAGTTCCCAGTCCAGCACGCCGATGATCTGCATCGGGTTTTCCGGGTCGAGGATCACGTTGTCGAAGCGGTAGTCGTTGTGCACGATGCCCGGCTTGTGGTGATCGGCCGGCTGCTTGTCCTTGAGCCAGGCCTTGACCGGTTCCCAGAGCGGCGCGTCGGGGGTCAGGGCCTTCTCGTAGCGGTCGGTCCAGCCGGCGATCTGGCGCTGCACGTAGCCGTCCGGGCGGCCCAGGTCGGCCAGTCCGCAGGCGGCGTAGTCGACGTTGTGCAGTTCGACGAACTTGTCGATGAAGCTCTTGCACAGGCTGCGGGTCTGTTGTTCGTCGAGATTCAGCTCAGGCGGCAGTTCGGCGCGCAGGATGATGCCCTTGACCCGTTCCATGACGTAGAACTCGGCGCCGATCACCGACTCGTCGGTGCAGTAGAGGTAGGCTTTCGGGCAGTAGGGGAAGCCTGCGTTCAACTGGTTCAGGATGCGGTATTCGCGGCCCATGTCGTGGGCCGACTTGGCCTTGTGGCCGAATGGCGGGCGACGCAGGACGAACTCCTGGCGCGGATACTCGATCAGGTAGGTCAGGTTGGACGCGCCACCGGGGAACTGGCTGATCTTCGGGGTGCCTTCGAGGCCGGGGATATGGGCTTTCAGGTACGGGTCGATGACGGCGGCGTCGAGTTCTTCGCCGGCGCGGATGCGAGTGGATTGGTCGGTCAGCGACATGGGGTTCCCTTCTCGTGGTGCCACGGCGGAGCCGCGGGAGCCGGTGCGCGCATCAGGCTGCGCAATGATGGTGACCGGCGATAATTGGCTAATCTAATGCCCTGTCCCGGCCCTCACAAGCCGCCGCCGGGCGTTATGGGCAAGCGTGTTGCCGCTCCATCACGGTCCCTGATCGTCGGCCTGGAGGAATGCCGGACGAAAAAAAACCGGAGCCGCGAGGGACTCCGGTTTTCCTTCTGGCATGGCGCCGGAAACGGTCAGACCGGGAACAGTTCGCCCAGCTTCATCGCCAGCATCATGTCGCCTTCGGCGCGCAGCTTGCCGGCCATGAAGGCCTGCATGCCGTCGGTCTCGCCGCTGGTGATGCCCTTCAGGGTTTCGCTGTCCATGATCAGGGTGACGTTGGGGTTCTCGGCGTCGCCCTGTACCACTTCGCAGGTACCGTCCTTGACGACCAGGTAGTGGTTGTCGCCGTCTTCGATGTTGAACTGGAACACCAGATCCAGGCCGGCGGCCGCGCTGGCGTTGAACTTGCTTTTCATGGTGGAGACGATGTCAGCAACGGTGGTCATGGGTTCTATTCCTTTCTTCTAGGGTTTTTTCGGCGACCGGAACGGTCGCGGTAGGCCGGCTCATCGATAGGTGATGAGTTCCGGCGCCTTCAACAGTTCCAGGTGCACGTGACTGTTGAAGGAAGCCAGGGACACTTCCTCGCCGCGGAATTTCAGGCGAGTCAGCGAGGTATTGACGATCTGCCAGTTCAGCTCGAAGGCCTTGAGCGGCGGAACGCCGACGATCAGTTGGAGCAGGGCGGTGATGGTACCGCCGGAGGTGAACACGGCGACCCTGTCCTTGCCGCTGGCCTGCGCCAGCAGACGACGAAGACCGTCATGGACCTTATCGAGGAATTCCTGCCAGCTTTCCAGCCCATCTTTCTCATGGTTGCCGGAAACCCAGCGCGCGATGATGGTGGAGAACAGGCGCTGGAACTCGGCCCGATGCTCGGCCGCATGGCGAAGGATGTGCAGGGCTTCCGGCTGCTCCTCGAGCAGGTCCGGCAGGTGCGCGCGGATCACCGCGTCGGCTTCGAATTCGTTGAACGCCGGATCGACTTCCAGCTCCGGCGTGGCCAGCCCGGAGGACTCCAGGCGTTCGAGGGCGGCGCGGGCGGTGTGCTGCTGGCGGCGCAAGCCGCCGCTGAGGACGCGGTCGAAACGGACGCCGAGGTTCAGCAGGTGGTCGCCGAGGATTTCCGCCTGGCGGATGCCGGTCGGCGACAGCACGTCGTAGTCGTCGGCACCGAACGACGCCTGGCCATGTCGAATCAGGTAGATGCTGCCCACGGGCGGACCTCGGCGGGTGAAAGTTCCGCGAGGGTATGAGGATCACCCAGGGCTGTCAACGAAAAAACATACGCTTGTTTGAATGTCATTCGCTGCCTTTATCGGCTGCTCCGGGCGCGCCCTGCAAAGGCTCTCCAGGCAGTGGCATCGCTGGCCGCCCGTCGGTGGCCTGGGTATGCTTGCGCAATCGTGTCGCCCGTAGACGGGTGCGTCAACAGTAGAGAGGGGGTTGTGTGGAGTTCATTGCCGAATATGCGGGCTTTCTGGCCAGGACCGTGACCGTGCTGGCGGCGATCATCGTGGTGCTGGTGGTGATCGTCGCCCTGCGCGGCCGCGGCCGGCGCGGCGCAGGCGGGCACCTCGACGTGCAGAAGCTCAACGATTTCTACAAGGACCTGCGCGAGCGGGTCCGCCACAGCGTCCTCGACAAGGCCAGCCTCAAGGCCTTGCGCAAGGAGGAGAGCAAGGCGGCGAAGCAGGCGAAGAAACATCCTGAACAGAAGTCGCGGGTCTACGTGCTCGATTTCGACGGCGACATCAAGGCCTCGGCTACCGAGCAACTGCGCCACGAAGTGACTGCGGTGCTGAGCATGGCGGGCAAGGACGACGAGGTGGTGCTGCGCCTGGAAAGCGGCGGTGGCATGGTCCATGGCTACGGCCTGGCGGCCTCGCAACTGGCGCGCATCCGCCAGGCCGGCGTGCCGCTGACCGTGTGCGTCGACAAGGTGGCGGCCAGCGGCGGCTACATGATGGCCTGCATCGGCGATCGGATCCTTTCCGCGCCCTTCGCCATCCTCGGCTCGATCGGCGTGGTGGCGCAGTTGCCCAACGTCCACCGGCTGTTGAAGAAGCACGATATTGACTTCGAGGTGCTTACCGCCGGCGAATACAAGCGTACGCTGACGGTATTCGGCGAGAACACCGAGAAGGGCCGGGAAAAGTTCCAGGAGGACCTGGAGGTGACCCACGAACTGTTCAAGAACTTCGTGGCCCACTACCGGCCGCAACTGAACATGGACGAGATCGCCACCGGCGAGGTCTGGCTGGGCCAGGCCGCACTGGGCAAGCTGCTGGTGGACGAACTCAAGACCAGCGACGAGTACCTGGCCGAGCAGGCCAGGGAGCGCGATGTCTACCAGGTGCAATTCGTCGAGCGCAAGAGCCTGCAGGAACGCGTCGGCCTGGCCGCCAGCGTGGTTATCGACCGCGTGCTGGTGACCTGGTGGGGGCGGCTCAACCAGCAGAAGTTCTGGCAATAGGCCGGCGCCGACAGGGACGAACACGCTGTCTTCAGGGTTTTCACGAGAGGAGGTCGAAATGGCTGTATTCAAGGCGTTGTGGGTGACGGAAGCGCCCCACGGCGTTTACGAAACGCAGGTGGTCGAGCGCGATACCGGCGACCTGCCGGCGGGCGACGTACTGATCCGCGTGCAGTATTCCTCGCTGAACTACAAGGATGCGCTGTCCGCCAGCGGCAACCGCGGGGTGACCCGCAAGTACCCGCATACCCCCGGCATCGATGCCGCCGGTGTGGTCGCCGAGTCCTCGGTGGCCGAGTTCGCGGCCGGCGACGAGGTGATCGTCACCGGCTACGACCTGGGCATGAACACCGCCGGCGGTTTCGGCCAGTACATCCGCGTGCCCGCGGCCTGGGTGATCAAGCGCCCGCAAGGCCTGAGCCTGCGCGAGGCGATGATCCTCGGCACCGCCGGCCTGACCGCGGCGCTCTGCGTCGAAAAGCTGGAGCGCAGCGGCCTGCGCCCCGACCATGGCTCGGTGCTGGTCACCGGCGCCAGCGGCGGGGTCGGCAGTATCGCCGTGGAACTGCTGGCCAAGCTCGGCTACACCGTGGCGGCCGCCACCGGCAAGCTGGAGCAGGCCGAGTTCCTCAACCGCCTGGGGGCCAAGCAGATCCTCGATCGCGCCACCGTGGCCGATGGCGTCGACAAGCCGTTGCTCAAGGAACAGTGGGCCGGCGCGGTGGACACCGTCGGCGGCGACATCCTCTTCAACGTGGTCAAGTCGTTGCAGTACGGCGGCAGCGTCGCCTGCTGCGGCCTGACCGCCGGCGCCGGCTTCAAGGCCTCGGTGCTGCCGTTCATCCTGCGCGGGGTCAACCTGCTCGGGGTGGACTCGGTGGAACTGCCGCTGGTGGTCAAGGCATCCATGTGGGACAAGCTGTCGCTGCAATGGAAGCTCGACAACCTCGAAGAGGTGGCGCGCGAGATCGCCCTCGAAGAGCTGCCGGGGGCGATCAACCAGATCCTCGCCGGCAAGCTGGTCGGCCGGGTGCTGGTCAACCTCGGCTGAGGGCGTTGCCGGAGCCCAGCTCCGGCAACAGGTAGCCCGCCCATAGCGATTCGGCGAACTGCGGCCGGAAGAAGCCGAAATGGCCGATATGGCGGGCGCCGATTTCCTCGGGAGCGATGCGCCAGGCGGTTTTCGGCGCTTCGCGGTAGAAGCCCAGCAGCGACTCGATGCTGCGTCGGGACATCATTTCATCGTCGGTGAACGACAGCGACACGATGGGCGTGCGTACGGCGGAGAAGGCGCGGCGGATGGCCTCGCCATCCGCGAGGGCGTACTGCGGATGCAGGCACCAGCGTCGCCATTGTTCGATCACCCCGCGCGGCAGGTCGCCGACCATGCCCAGGCGGCGCCCGGGAAAATAGCCGAGCAGCGGCGTCAGCAGGGGCGCGACGAGGTACCAGAACAACCAGACCTTGTTGCGCAACCGCGGGCTGTTTTCCTTCCAGTAGCCACTGCCGCTGGCGATGCTGAAGACCCTCTCGATACGCTCGCGCCCTTCGACGAAGGGCAGGATCTGGCCGCCCAGGCTATGGCCGATCCAGTACAGGGGCTTGCTCCCGCTCTCGGCGAGCGCGGCGGCGAGCATGGCGCTGCAGTCATGACGGGCCCAGCCCAGCACATCGACCTCGAGACCGCGCAGCGAGCCGTTGCGCGATTGCCCCATGCCCAGGTAGTCGAAGGTGATGGCCAGGTAGCCGCGCTCTGCCAGCCAGGCGGCGAAGGGCGCGTAGAACCGCTGTTCCACGCCCATCGCCGGGACGATCAGGAGATAGCCGCGCGGCTCCCCGGCAGGCCGGTACCAATGGCTGGCCAGCGGATGGCCGTTGCCGTTATCGATGAGGCGTGGTTGCGGAGGGTTCATGCCGGTCTCCGTGGTCTGTTCGCGGCTTCGAGAATAGGGCTGGCCGCCAGGGCGCCTCCAGCCGGCCGAAAGCACGGCCGGGGCGCCCTGGCGGTCAGGCCTGGCTGACGTACATGGTGATCTCGGCGCGGAATACCGGCTTGTCGTCAACATAGGCGACCACCGGCACCACCAGGTTGCCGGTGGCTTGCCAGTCGATCTGGCTGCCGTCGGCCACTGCGCGCACGTCGCCAGTGGCCTTGGCCAGGTACTCGACGGTCATGCCGCGCGGAATCCAGCGATGGCCGGCGGGAATCGAGGCGTCGGTCATGGTCCCGGCGGGCAGTTCGGCGGCATTGCACAGGGCGATGGCATGCACCGTGCCGATATGGTTCAGCACCTCGCGGCGCTTGGGGAAGGTGACTTCGGCATAGCCGGGACGCAGTTCGACGAACTGCGGGGCGATGCTGGCGAAATAGGGTGCGAACTGGCCGATCATGGCGCTGAACTGAGCCGGGCCGACCTGCTGGTACATCTGCATCATCTGACTCATGGAAAACTCCGGGCGTTTCAGGATTGAAGATGTGTGCGCACCGGGGCAGTATACGAAGGTTAGAAATTTATTCTAGAAAAATATTCTAGTCAGCGTTTCGACGATTATCGACAAGGACCGACATGGGCCGTTCTTCCCGCAAAGACGAGATTCTCCAGGCCGCCCTGGCCTGCTTCAGCGAGCATGGCGTAGACGCCACCACCATCGAGATGATCCGCGACCGTTCCGGAGCGAGCATCGGTAGTCTCTACCACCATTTCGGCAACAAGGAACGCATCCATGGCGAACTCTACCTGGCCGGGATCGGCCAGTACGCGGCGTTGCTCGAAGCCGGCTTCGCCAGGGCGCGCAGCGCCGAGGAAACGGTCAGGTTGCTGGTCACCAGCTACATAGACTGGGTCGTGGCGAATCCCGACTGGGCACGCTTCATCCTGCACAGCCGCGGGCGGGTAGAGGCGGGGGAGTTGGGCGAGCGCCTGCGGGCCGACAACCAGGCCCACTTCGCGCGGATCCATGCGGCGCTGGCGGGATATCGGGCCGAGGGCCTGTTCCGCGAGATGCCGGACGACTGCTTTGCTTCGGTGGTGATCGGCCCGGCCCACGACCTTGCCCGCCAGTGGCTGGCCGGGCGAACCCGGGTGGCGCTGGCCGACTGTCGCGAACTGCTGGCGCAGGTGGCCTGGGACAGCGTGCGGGCGGCCTGAGGCGTCCGTGACCTCGGGAGTGAAAAAGCCCCGCGGCTGCGGGGCTTTTCCGTCAGGGCGGGGGTCAGCCGCGGCGGCGGAACAGCGGTAGCGGCTGCTCCACCGAGGTCTGGTAGACCTCGCTGAAGTCGTCCAGGCTGGCCAGGGCGTCTTCCGGGCTGCGGTCGGCACGGATGGCATAGGCGTCGAAGCCGCAGCGGCGCATGAAGAACAACTGGTCGCGCAGCACGTCGCCGATCGCGCGGATCTCGCCCTTGTAGCCGTAGCGCTCGCGCAGCAGGCGCGCGCTGCTGAAGCCGCGGCCATCGGTAAAGGCGGGGAAGTTCACCGCGATCACCTGGAACCTGTCGAGGTCGCCGGCGATGCTTTCCGGCTCCTCGTCCGCGTCCAGCCAGACCCCCAGGCCGCCGTCGCGGCCGCGCAGGGCCGGGCCGTGCTCGAGCCACAGGGCCAGCGGGATGATCACGTCGTCGCTGTTGGGTACGCTTTCCAGGGTCGCGTCCTTGGGCAGCAAGTGCCAGCGGTCGTCGACCACCTGGCGGTCCTTAATGATTCGCTGCATATACGCGCTCCTTGAACGGGTCGATACCGATACGGCGGAAGGTGTCGATGAAGGGTTCTTCCTCGGTCCGGCGTTCCACGTAGACCTGGATGATCTTGTCGATCACGTCGGCCATCTGCTCCTGGGCGAAGGACGGGCCGAGGATCTGCCCGAGGCTGGCGTCGCGCGCCGAGCTGCCGCCGAGGGAGACCTGGTAGAACTCCGCGCCTTTCTTGTCGACCCCGAGGATGCCGATGTGGCCGACATGGTGATGGCCGCAGGCGTTCATGCAACCGGAGATGTTCAGGTCGATGTCGCCGATGTCGAATAGATAGTCGAGATTGTCGAAGCGGCGCTGGATGGCTTCGGCGATCGGGATCGACTTGGCGTTGGCCAGGGAGCAGAAGTCGCCGCCGGGGCAGCAGATGATGTCGGTCAGCAGGCCGACGTTGGGGGTGGCGAAGCCCAGTTCGCGCAGTTCGCCCCAGAGGGCGAAGAGTTCGCCCTGCTCGACGTCGGCGAGAATGATGTTCTGGTTATGGCTGTTGCGCACCTCGCCGAAGCTGTAGCGGTCGGCGAGATCGGCGATGGCCTCCAGCTGTTTGTCGGTGACGTCTCCCGGCGCGGTGCCGGTGGGCTTCAGCGAGAGCGTCACGGCGACGTAGCCGGGCTTCTTGTGGGCGAAGGTGTTGCGTGCGCGCCAGCGGGCGAAGCCGGGGTGCTCCGCGTCGAGCCGGGCGAGGGACTCGTCGAGGTCGTCGAGGGCCTTGTAGGCCGGATCGACGAAATGCGCGGCGACGCGCTGGACTTCCGCCTCGGTGAGGGTGCTCGGTCCGTCCTTGAGGTTGGCCCATTCGGCCTCGACGCGCTCGGCGAAGACTTCCGGGGTCAGCGCCTTGACCAGGATCTTGATCCGCGCCTTGTACTTGTTGTCGCGCCGGCCATAGCGGTTGTAGACGCGCAGGATGGCATCCAGGTAGCCGAGCAGGTGCTGCCAGGGCAGGAATTCATTGATGAAGCTGCCGACGATGGGGGTTCGGCCCAGGCCGCCGCCGACCGAGACGCGGAAGCCGAGCTCGCCGGCCTCGTTCTTCACCGCCTCCAGGCCGATGTCGTGCACTTCGATGGCGGCACGGTCGCTCACCGCGCCGTTCACCGCGATCTTGAACTTGCGCGGCAGGTGGGCGAACTCGGGGTGGAAGGTCGACCATTGGCGGATGATCTCGCACCAGGGGCGCGGGTCCACCAGCTCGTCGCGGGCGACGCCGGCGAACTGGTCGGTGGTGGTGTTGCGGATGCAGTTGCCGCTGGTCTGAATCGCGTGCATCTGCACGGTGGCCAGCTCGGCGAGGATTTCCGGCACGTCTTCCAGCTCCGGCCAGTTGAACTGCACGTTCTGCCGGGTGCTGATGTGGGCGTAGCCCTTGTCGTAGTCGCGGGCGATCTGCGCCAGCTTGCGCAGTTGGCGCGAGGAGAGCAGGCCATAGGGAACGGCGATGCGCAGCATCGGGGCATAGCGCTGGATATAGAGACCGTTCTGCAGGCGCAGCGGGCGGAACTCCTCACCGGTCAATTCACCCGCCAGGTAACGGCGGGTCTGGTCGCGGAACTGCTTGACGCGGTCCTCGACGATCCGTTGGTCGTACTCGTCGTATACGTACATGAATATTCCTGCTGTCAGGCTATGCGGCTTACTGCGTTAACCAGCGCGCACGGCTACGCGCTCCACGCGGAGTGGGCGCACGATACCAGTTCATATTTATGCGTAAAAGTGATGTTTGAGTATATGGTAAGAACCAAAAAGACTAAGTCGCCAGGCAAGCATAACCGCTTCGCAACGGCGCCTTTCTTGAGCGATGGGCGGCGCTGGTCTTAACTGGAGAGTGCCTTTCGATGTCTTCGTCCCGATACCCACAAGAAACAGGGGGAGTCATGAGCGAGCCGAGCAAAACCCAGGAAAACCGCGACAGCGTGGTCGACGCCCGCGCGGCCTTCGTCCTGATCCTGCTGGTGGTGGCTACCGCGGTGTTCTGGGTCAGCCACCAGTGAAAGCCCGCCTCGGCGGCGCAGAGGTCACAGGCCGCTGAGGCTCAGCACCAGTTTCACGATCCCGGCCAGCAACAGCACGAACACCAGGGTGAAGAGCAGGCCCAGCATGATGAAGTGCACGGGCTTGCCGTGGGTGAAGTCGCGGGCGCGGTTTCGCCCGCTCTGTACGCCGAAGGCGGCAGCCATCACGCTATGCAGCATCTGCCAGAAGGTCGGCGGCTTCTGGTTCGGTTCTTCCGTCTCGATACCCATCGGTGGTCCTCCCTTTTCCATACCTGCCCTGAGAGTCTAGACCCTTGGCGGGAGGAGGGTGGCTTCAGGCCTGGCGGGCGGGGATGCGCCGTTCCACCGTGCCCTGCGTGGCCCTGGCGCGCAGTTGCCCGCAGCCGCCGTCGATGTCCTGGCCGGCCGAGTTGCGCACCTTGGTCAGCACGCCGCGGCTGTGCAGGTAGCGCACCAGCTCGACGATCCGCTCCCCGCTCGGGCGCCGGTAGGCGTCGCCGTCCATGCTGTTGTAGGGGATCAGGTTCATCACCGCGAAGCGGCCCTTGAGCAGGCGCAGGATGCCGTCCATTTCCTCCAGGCTGTCGTTGATCCCTTCGAGCAGGGTCCATTGGTACTGGATCGGATAGTCGACCCGGCGGGCGTAGGCCTCGCCGGCTTCCACCAGTTCTTCCGGGCTCAGCGGCGGCGCCTTGGGCAACAGTTGCCGGCGCAGTTCGGCGCGGGTGCTGTGCAGGGACAGGGCGAGGGCGGGCTTCACCCGTTGCCGGGGCAGGCGCTCGAACACGCGGGGGTCGCCGACGGTGGAGAACACCAGGTTCTTGTGGCCGATGCCGCCATCGGTGCCGAGCAGGTCGATGGCTTCGAGGACGTTGTCGAGGTTGTGCGCCGGCTCGCCCATGCCCATGAACACCACTTTCTTCACCGCTCGCCGACGGCGCGCCAGGACCACCTGGGCGACCATCTCCAGGCTGCCGACCTGGCGCAGCAGGCCGCTGCGGCCGGTCATGCAGAACACGCAGCCGACCGCGCAGCCGACCTGGGTCGAGACGCACAGCCCACCGCGCGGCAGCAGCACGCTTTCCACCATCTGCCGGTCGGCCAGTTCCACCAGCAGGCGCGACGAGCCGTCGCTCGCCGGATGCTCGCTGTGCAGGCGGGCGATGCCTTCCAGTTCCGCTGCTACCTGGGGCAGACCATGGCGTACGCCCAGCGGCAGGAAGTCCTCGGCCCGCTGGCGGGCGGTGCAGGCATCGAGGGCGCGGCCCTGCAGCCAGGCGCGGACGATCCTCCCGCAATGCAGGGGCTTGGCGCCGAGATCGGCGAGGCGCTGGTGGAGGTCTTGGCTACGCATGGGGCGCGCATCCTACCATTGCCCGTCATGAGGCGGTATGGCCGGCGCCGACGTGCTATCGTTGCGCTCCGCTCCACCGCAGCAACGGAACCGTTCCATGAAATTCGTCCACCAGCGCGAACACCTCAACGAAGACGACATCGTGGTCATCGAGTGCTCGCAGCAATGCAATATCCGCCTGATGAACGACGCCAATTTCCGCAGTTTCAAGAATGGCGGGCGGCATAGCTACCATGGCGGCGCCTTCGACCGCTTCCCGGCGAAGATCAAGGTGCCCAGCACCGGGTTCTGGAACATCACCATCGATACCGTGACCCGGCGCCCGATCAGCGTGACGCGCAAGCCGAACTTCAAGTGGTCGATCAAGTTCGTGCGCCGTTCCGGTTCGCAGTTCACCTGAGGGCGCGCGTCCCATGAGTGCGAAAATGGACGAGCAGGCGCTTCTGGCGTTGCTCCGCGAGCTGGCCATCGACAGCCAGCGGGTCGAGCATCCCGCGATCGCCTCCATCGAGGAATATTACGCGCAGGGCATCGAATTGCCCGACCAGGGCATCAAGAACCTGTTCCTGCGCAACCGCAAGGGTACTCGCCACTACCTGGTGCTGCTCGACGAGCGCAAGGAGGCCGACCTGCCGGGCATCGCCGAACAGATCGGCGAAAGCCGCCTGTCGTTCGCCTCGGTCGAGCGCCTGCGCGAATACCTCGGCGTCGAACTGGGCTGCGTGACGCCTTTCGCGCTGGTCAACGATCCGCAGCACAGGGTCGAGGTGTTGCTCGACGATGCCATCCGCCAGGACCAGTTGCTCGGTTTCCACCCGTTGGTGAATACCGCCACCGAGTGCATCCGCTACGCAGACCTGCTGGCTTTCCTCGCCCACACGGGGCATGAACCGCGCCTGATCCGGGTGTAGGTCGCAGCTTCGCGCCTGCCGGCGCCAGGCCAGGTCGTGCCGGCGCCGGTTTCACTCGAAGAAGTTGTGCCAGCAGTCGCTCAACGGGCCGACCTCGAAGGTCTTGCACCAGGGTTGGGCTTCCAGCCACAGGCGGGCGCTTTCCCGGTCCGCCTCGTCCAGGCTGCCGACCCGCGCCAGGCACAGGTAGCCGCTGATCTCCGCCTGTTCCGGCGAGCCGCCACCGCCGAACACCCAGCCCTGGGCCTCGACGAAGTCGATCAGATGGTCCAGCGCATCGTCGTGGGAGAGGGCGTTGCGGTCGTAGGTCAGTTCGAAGCTGAAGCCGAACTCCTGGAACTCGCCCAGGCGCAGTTTCTTGCGCAGGCGGCGCTTGCGCGGCTTTTCCATCTGCTCGGGAGTGAGGAATTTCATCGTCGCCTTCCTGGTCAGTCATCGTAGCCAAGGTTCGGCGCCAGCCAGCGCTCGCTGACGCTGGCTTCCTGGCCCTTGCGCTGGCTGTAGCGTTCCACCTGGTCCTTGTCGATCTTGCCGACCGCGAAGTACTGCGCCTGCGGGTGGGCGAAATACCAACCGCTGACCGCCGCGGCCGGGAACATCGCGTAGTGCTCGGTCAGGCTGACGCCGGACAGGCCCTGCGGATCGAGCAGTTCGAACAGAGTGCCTTTCTCGGTATGGTCGGGGCAGGCCGGGTAGCCCGGTGCCGGGCGGATGCCGACGTATTGCTCCTTGATCAAGGCCTCGTTGTCGAGGTGTTCGTCGCGGGCGTAGCCCCAGTACTCCTTGCGCACCCGCTCGTGCAGCCACTCGGCGCAGGCTTCGGCGAGGCGGTCGGCGAGCGCCTTGACCATGATGCTGTTGTAGTCGTCGCCCTTGGCTTCGTACGCCTTGGCCACTTCCTCGGCGCCGATCCCGGCGGTGGTGATGAAGCCGCCGATGTAGTCGCGCACGCCGCTTTCTTTCGGCGCGACGAAATCGGCCAGCGACAGGTTCGGCTTGCCGTCCGGCTTGATCGTCTGCTGCCGCAGGTGGTGCAGGGTGGCGAGGGTCTCGCCATCGGCGCCGTAGACCTCCAGGTCGTCGTGCTCGACCTGGTTGGCCGGCCAGAAGCCGAACACCGCGCGGGCCTTGATCAGCTTCTCGTCGATCAGCTTCTTCAGCATCGCCTGGGCGTCGTTGAACAACGAGGTGGCGGCCTCGCCGACCACCTCGTCGGTGAGGATGCGCGGGTACTTGCCGGCCAGGTCCCAGGAAATGAAGAACGGCGTCCAGTCGATGTACTCGGCGAGCACCGCGAGGTCGATCTCGTCGAGCACCCTGACGCCGGTGAAGGAAGGCGTCGGCGCCTGGTAGCCGGCCCAGTCGAACGCCGGCTTGTTGGCGATCGCCTGTTCGTAGCTCAGCCGCTCGGTGCGGGCGCTGCGGTTGGCCGTGCGTTCGCGGACCACCGCGTAGTCGGCGCGGGTGCGGGCCACGTAGTCGGCCTTCAGCTCCTTGGACAGCAGGCTGGTGGCCACGCCTACCGCGCGCGAGGCGTCGGTGACGTAGACCACCGCGTCGTTGCTGTACTGCGGATCGATCTTCACCGCGGTATGCGCCTTCGAGGTAGTGGCGCCGCCGATCATCAGCGGCAACTGGAAATTCTGCCGCTGCATTTCCTTGGCGACGTGGACCATCTCGTCCAGCGACGGCGTGATCAGGCCAGACAGGCCGATGATGTCGCATTTCTCGGCGATGGCGGTCTGCAGGATCTTCTCCGCCGGCACCATCACGCCGAGGTCGACCACGTCATAGCCGTTGCAGCCGAGCACCACGCCGACGATGTTCTTGCCGATGTCGTGCACGTCGCCCTTCACCGTGGCCATCAGGATCTTGCCCTTGGCTTCCGGCTTGTCGCCTTTCTCCGCCTCGATGAAGGGAATCAGGTGGGCCACCGCCTGCTTCATCACTCGCGCGGACTTGACCACCTGCGGGAGGAACATCTTGCCGGCGCCGAACAGGTCGCCGACCACGTTCATCCCGGACATCAGCGGACCTTCGATGACCTCGATGGGACGCGCACACTGCTGGCGGCATTCCTCGGTGTCCTCGACGATCCAGGTGGTGATGCCCTTGACCAGCGCATGCTCGAGGCGCTTCTCGACGCTGTAGCTGCGCCATTCCTCGTCCTCGGCCTCCTTGACCGCGCCGCCGCCCTTGTAGTCGTCGGCGATCGCCAGCAGGGCCTCGGTGGCCTCGGGCGTGCGGTTGAGCACCACGTCCTCGACCCGGTCGCGCAGCGCTTTCGGAATCTCGTCGTAGATTTCCAGCTGGCCGGCGTTGACGATGCCCATGGTCAGGCCGTTGCGGATCGCGTAGTAGAGGAACACCGAGTGGATCGCCTCGCGTACCGGGTTGTTGCCGCGGAACGAGAAGGACACGTTGGACACCCCGCCCGAGCTCAGGGCGTAGGGGAGGTTGTCGCGGATGTAGGCGCAGGCGTTGATGAAATCGACCGCGTAGTTGTTGTGTTCCTCGATGCCGGTGGCGATGGCGAAGATGTTCGCATCGAAGATGATGTCTTCCGGTGGGAAGCCGACTTCGTCGACCAGGATGTCGTAGGAGCGCTTGCAGATTTCTTCCTTGCGCGCCTGGGTGTCGGCCTGGCCGTCCTCGTCGAAGGCCATCACCACCACCGCGGCGCCGTAGCGCTTGCACAGGCGGGCATGGTGCTTGAAGGCCTCGACGCCTTCCTTCATCGAGATCGAGTTGACGATGCCCTTGCCCTGGATGCACTTCAGGCCGGCCTCGATCACTTCCCACTTGGAGGAGTCGATCATGATCGGCACGCGCGAGATGTCGGGCTCGGAGGCGATCAGGTTGAGGAAGGTGACCATGGCCGCCTTCGAGTCCAGCATGCCTTCGTCCATGTTGATGTCGATCACCTGGGCGCCGGCTTCCACCTGCTGCTGGGCGACCTCGAGAGCTTCCGCGTAGTTTTCCTCGCGGATCAGCCGGGCGAACTTGGCCGAACCGGTGATGTTGGTGCGCTCGCCGACGTTGACGAACAGCGAGCTGCGGTCGATGGTGAACGGCTCCAGGCCGGACAGGCGACAGGCCCGGGGAATCTCCGGGATGGCCCGCGGCGGGTACTTGGCCACTGCCTTGGCGATCGCCTCGATGTGCGCCGGGGTGGTGCCGCAGCAGCCGCCGACGATATTGAGGAAGCCGGCGGCGGCGAATTCCTCGACCACCACGGCCATTTCCGCCGGCGATTCGTCGTATTCGCCGAAGGCGTTCGGCAGGCCGGCGTTGGGGTGGGCCGAGACATGAGTGTCGGCCTTGGTCGACAGTTCCTCGATGTACGGCCGCAATTCCTTGGCGCCGAGGGCGCAGTTCAGGCCTACCGAGATCGGCCGGGCATGCCGCACCGAGTTCCAGAAGGCCTCGGTGGTCTGGCCCGACAGGGTGCGGCCGGAGGCGTCGGTGATGGTTCCGGAGATCATGATCGGCAGCTCCACGCCGAGTTCCTCGAACACGCCCTGGACGGCGAAGATCGCCGCCTTGGCGTTGAGGGTGTCGAAGATGGTCTCGATCAGGATCAGGTCGGCGCCGCCTTCGATCAGGCCGCGGGTCGCCTCGACGTAGTTCTCCACCAGTTCGTCGAAGGTGACGTTGCGGTAGCCGGGGTTGTTCACGTCCGGGGAAATCGAGCAGGTGCGGCTGGTCGGGCCGAGCACGCCGGCGACGAAGCGCGGCTTGTCCGGGGTCTCGGCGGTCTTCGCGTCCGCCACCTGGCGGGCCAGGCGCGCCCCTTCGACGTTGAGTTCGTAGGCCAGCGACTGCATGCCGTAGTCGGCCTGGGACACCTGGGTGGCGTTGAAGGTGTTGGTCTCGAGGATGTCGGCGCCGGCGTCGAGGTAGGCCTTCTCGATGGCCTGGATCACGTCCGGGCGGCTCAGCAGCAAGAGGTCGTTGTTGCCTTTCACGTCGCTCGGCCAGTCGGCGAAGCGCTCGCCGCGGTAGTCGGCCTCTTCCAGCTTGTAGCTCTGGATCATGGTGCCCATGCCGCCATCGAGGATCAGGATACGTTCCCTGAGGGCGTGCTGGAGGGCTTGCAGGCGGGCGCTGCGATCGGTGAGCGGGCTGGACATGGATGGACCTGGCGTCAGTGGGCGGAAAGGTGAAAAGCATAACAAAGGCAGGGGCTTTCCGGCCGGGGGTGGTCGGACCATGAATTTCATTCAAGTTGAAGGATGTTCATTCGCGGGCCGGAAAAATCCCTGGCGCCGTTTTGTCGCAGCATACGGGCGGAATGCGGAGGTCGGAGTGCGCAGGCGGGCGGCGAAGGGACGGGCGAGTGGAGTCGGGATGCTCGTGGGGAATCGTGCTGCGAATGAGTCTGGCTCATTCGCAGCACGGCCTGAATCAACTGGCCCTGGGCAGGCTGCAACTGGCCAGGGAGTAGACGTAGTAGTTGAGGCGGTCGCGGTCGGTGCGATTCCACACCTGGCCGACCGACTTCAGGCCCTGGCTCTGGCCGACCGCGCCGGCGATGCTGCCGCACCAGCACATCGGGTACTTCTGCCGATACAGCGGACCGCTGATGACCACCGCGACGTGCCCGTAGGTGCGGCCCTTCAGGCCGGCGATCACCAGGAAGCCCTGGGCCGCCTTCTGCGCGGCCTCGGCGCCGGAGGCGAGCTTGGTCCAGCTCTGCTCCAGGCCGTCGACCATGGCGTTGGCGTTGCCGCGGGGCATCGGTACGCCCAGCTCGGCGGCCACCGACTGGACGAAGCCGGAACAGTTGTCCTTGTTCGGGGTGCCGGCCAGGTAGCTCTTGTCCCAGCTGTTCTTGCAGGCGTTGACGATGCATTGATCGAGACTGTCCATGTATCACCTATGCGTGTCGATAAGGGGCGCTCCGGCCCGGATCATTTCTTTGCGGTCTGGCAGAACGGCGCGAGCGAACGCTTCACGACCTTCGCGCAGCTGTCGACGGATTCGCCCGAGCATTTCTGACCCAGGCGCAGCCCGTCCTTGTCCACCGCCCAGCGCTGGCCGGAGATGTCCTCGCGGTGCACCACCTTGCAGGTAGCGCTGTCGTAGGACACCAGCTCGGCGCTGGAGCCGCTGAATTCATGCATCAGCACGCGCCGACCGTCCTGGCTCAGGAACACGCCGCCGCGCGACCAGATGCCGCCGTCCTCTATGCGGCAATCGTTGCCGCTGACGCGGTCGGCCAGGTAGACCGGCGGTTCGGGAAAGGCATCGGGGTTGTCGTCGTTGGGATCCTCGTTGCTGAACATCACGCGGACGTGCTCGTCCTCGCCGCCGAACATGTTCGGCGAGCCGAACTGGGGCACGATTTCCAGCTGGGTGAAAGTACAGTCCGCCGCCTGGGCCGAAAGGCTCAGGAAGAGAGCGGCGAAGCTGCCGGCGAGCAGTTTCATGGGGCGGGTTCTCCGTTGGGCCGCCAGGGCGGCGAAAGGATGGACCAGGCCGCGCCGGGCGCGAACGGAAGCGCCGCCTGACGACAGCAGGCGGAAAGCGGCGAAGAGGGGACGTGGGGCGCACGCGAACCGGCGCGGATGGGGCGCGGCGAGTCGAAACATATCCCTGTTTCCTCGAAGTCATCGTCCTTGATCGCCAGGGCGGGCCTGGGAGCCCGGCTAGCATACGTGGCGGCCGAAGCCGGTGGAATGCTGGCGAAATGGCGGCTCATATCCGGGGCGCGTTCGCCCGCCGTTGTGAAAGTGCGGCGTAGAGAGGCGGGTTTGCTAGAATCGCCCGTCGCCGAGTGAGGAGTGGTTCATGTTGCCAAGACCGTTGGTTGGGTTGGCCTTCGTTTTGTCGTCTTTTATCCAGTCTGTTTCCGCTGCTGAAATTTCCTATAGCCGTGACGTCCAGCCGATCTTTACCGCCAAATGCGTCGCCTGCCACGCCTGCTACGATTCGCCCTGCCAGCTCAACCTGAGCAGCGCCGAGGGCGCGCAGCGCGGCGCCAACCAACTGCCGGTCTACGACGGCACTCGGACCAAGGCGCAGGAAACCACCCGCCTGTACCTCGATGCGCACGGTGCCGACGCCTGGCGGCGCAAGGACTTCTGGTCGGTGCTCGAATCGCAGGACGGCCAGGCCGCACTGATGGCGCGGATGCTCGAGCTTGGCCACAGCCAGCCGTTGCAGCCGAATGCGAAGATCCCCGAAGGCCTGGACATTTCGATCAACCGCGCCAACCAGTGCCCGACGCCGGCCAGCATCGATGCGTTCATCCGCAAGAACCCAGGTTCCGGCATGCCTTTCGCGGTGGCCGGGCTGAGCGACGACGAATACGCCACCTTGCAGAAGTGGCTGGCCGCGGGCGCCCCGGTCGACCAGCAGCCGTTGCGGCCGACCGCCGCCGAGGCGCGCCAGGTGGCCAGCTGGGAGCGTTTCCTCAACCAGCCTGGGGCCAAGCAGAGCCTGGTCTCGCGCTGGCTCTACGAGCACCTGTTCCTGGCGCACCTGTATTTCCCGGAGCAGGGCGCGCCCGGCCACTTCTTCCAGCTGGTGCGTTCGCGCACGCCCAGCGGCCAGCCGATCGACCCGATCCCGACCCGGCGTCCCAACGACGATCCGGGCAACAGCTTCTATTACCGCCTCTGGCCGATCCAGGGCGTGATCGTACACAAGACGCACATCACCTATCCGCTGACGGCGAAGAAGCTGGAACGCGTCCAGGAGCTGTTCTTCGGCACCCAGTGGAACACCGACAAGGTTCCCGGCTACGGCGTGCAGAGCCGCGCCAACCCGTTCGCCACCTTTGCCGCGATCCCGCCACGGGCGCGCTACCAGTTCATGCTGGACAACGCCGAATACTTCACCCGTACCTTCATCCGCGGGCCGGTGTGCCGTGGACAGATCGCTACCGACGTGATCCGCGACAACTTCTGGGTGGTATTCCAGGACCCCGAGCAGGACCTGTTCGTCACCGACGCCAACTTCCGCGCGCAGAGCGAGCCGCTGCTGGCCTTGCCGGGGCAGATCGACGAGCTGAAGAACCTGCTCGGCCTGTGGAGCGCCTACCGGGACAAGCGCAACGAGTACGAAGACCTGCGCCAGGACGTCTACGCCGACGCGCCGCCGCCGACCTGGAACACGCTCTGGCACGGCAACGACAACGCCCTGCTGAGCATCTTCCGCCAGTTCGACAGCGCCTCGGTGCGCAAGGGCCTGCTTGGCGAGGTACCGCAGACCCTGTGGCTGATGGACTATCCGCTGTTCGAGCGAACCTACTACGGGCTGGTGGTGAACTTCGATGTCTTCGGCAACGTCTCGCACCAGGCGCAGACGCGGCTGTACTTCGACCTGATCCGCAACGGCGCCGAGCAGAACTTCCTCCGCCTGATGCCGGTCGACGCGCGCCAGCCGTTGCTCGACGACTGGTACCAGAACAGCGGCAAGCTGAAGATGTGGATGGACTACCAGGCCTTCGACGACGACACGCCGAGCGCGCTGGGATTGCCGGAGAAGCAGCCGAAGAAGGCCTTCGCCGAAGAACTGCTGCGTCGCTACGGCGACCTCAATGCGCGTCCCGACCCGATCAACCGCTGCCTGGACGGCAACTGCTATCGACCGGGCATCGACCGCGAACTGCAGGACGCCGAGCAGGCCTTCAGTCGCCTGGTGAGCCGGCCGGCGGCCGGCCTCAAGGTCATCGAGCGCTTCCCCGAGGCGACCATGCTGCGGATACGTACGTCCAGCGGCAAGCGCGAGGTCTATACCGTGCTGCGCAACCGCGCGCACAGCAATGTCGCCTTCATGCTCGGCGAGTCGCTGCGCTACCAGCCGGGCCTGGACACCCTGACGATCTACCCGGGCGTGCTGTCCAGCTACCCGAACTTCATGTTCGATCTGCCGGCGACGGATGCCGAGGCCTTCGTCGGCGCCCTGGAGGCGGCGAAGAGCGGCGAGGACTTCGACAAGGTGGTCGAACGCTGGGGCGTGCGCCGCAGCAATCCGCAGTTCTGGAGCTACTTCCACGATCTCGAGGCGTACATCCGCGAAACCGAGCCGGTCGAGGCGGGCGCACTGGACATGAACCGATACGAGAACCTCTGAGTCTCGCGACCCGCTCCACAAGGGGCGGGTCGGTTATCGCGAATTATTCCTACTAATTTACTAGGGCTTTATCCGCAAGTACCGATTGGCGTAAACTGTCGGCATATTTGCGAGGAGTTGCCATGAGCGCCATCACCATTACCGAAGCTGCCCAAGCGTATCTGGCCGAGTTGCTGGAGAAGCAGAGCACCCCGGGTATCGGCATTCGTATCTTCATCACCCAGCCGGGTACCCAGTACGCGGAAACCTGCATCGCCTACTGCAAGCCGGGCGAGGAAAAGGTCGAGGACACCGCCATCGCCCTGAAGGACTTCACTGCCTGGATCGATGCGGTCAGCGAGCCCTTCCTCGAAGATGCGGTGGTGGACTACGCCACCGACCGCATGGGCGGCCAACTGACCATCAAGGCGCCGAACGCCAAGGTGCCGATGGTCAACGAGGACAGCCCGATCACCGAACGCATCAACTACTACCTGCAGACCGAGATCAATCCCGGGCTGGCCAGCCACGGCGGACAGGTGAGCCTGGTCGACGTGGTCGAGGACAACATCGCCGTGTTGCGTTTCGGCGGCGGTTGTCAGGGCTGCGGGATGGTCGACATGACCCTCAAGGATGGCGTCGAGAAGACCCTGATCGAGCGTATTCCCGAACTGAAGGGCGTGCGTGACGTGACCGACCACAGCAACAAGGAGAACGCCTACTACTGAGGCGTTTCCGTAAGGCAGAAGAGGCGACCGCAAGGTCGCCTTTTTCGTTGCCGGCGTTTCAGCGCGACAGCGTCCGCGTTCGTCGTACCGGCCAGAGCAGTGCCAGCGCCACCAGCAGCGCCGGCCAGACCAGCAGGTTCATCGCGTTCCAGCCAAGGCTGGTGATCAGGGCGCCGGAGCCGAACGACATCAGCGCCGCCACCAGGCTGTTGCCTTGCTCCATCAATCCTTGCGCGGCGCCGCGCTCGCTTTCGGCGTGGCCCTCGCCGAGTAGGGTAGTGCCGGCGATGAGCATCAGGTTCCAGCCGCTGCCCAGGGCCAGCGAACTGAGCAGGAAATGCGTGACCGACTGCCCGTCCAGGGCGATGCCGGCACTTGCGGCGAGCAGGAACGCGCCGAGCAGGGCGACGCGACGGTTGCCGATGCGGTCGACCAGCGGTCCGGCGAAGAACGCCGGAAGGAACATTCCCAGCACGTGCCACTGGATGACCCGACTCGACTGTTCCAGCGGCAGGCCGCAGAAGCTCATGGCCAGCGGCGTGGCGTTCATGATCAGGATCATCAATCCGTGTCCGGTCGCGGTGCAGGCGATGGCCGCGCGGACCACCGGCCGCCGCAACAGGCCGCCTATGTCGCGCCAGGCGAGTCGTGCCGGGCGTGGCGCCTGGCCTTCGCGGAGCAGGGCCATCAGCAGCAGGCCGGCGAGGGCCAGCACGGCGATCAGCAGATAGGCGCCGACGAAGGGCTGGGCCAGCGCGTTGCGCGACCACAGCGCCAGGCTCGGCGCCAGCAGCGCGGCGAGTACTCCGCCGGCGAGCACGTAGGCGCTGGCGCGGCCTTTCCGCCCGGCATCCACCGCCTCCAGCGCGGCGAACCGGTAGTACATGGCCGAGGCCTGGTAGACCCCGATGCCCAGCGCGCCGAGACAGAACCAGAGGAAATCGCCAGTCCAGACACCGGCGGCGCAGACCAGGCCGCCGAGCACGCCGCCGCCGGCGCCGAGCATCAGCCCGGGACGTCGGCCGTGGCGCTGCATGAAGTGCGACAACGGCTGCACCGCCAGCAGGTTGCCCAGCACCAGCAGGGCCAGGGGCAGGGTGGCCAGGCTGTTCAACGGCGCCAGCTGGACGCCGACCAGGGCGGTCAGGGTTATGCCGATCAGCGAGCAGGACCAGTACAGGGCCTGGCCGCAGAACAGCAGGAGCAGGGTCGGGTTGCGTAGCAGCATGGCGTCACTCCGGACAACCGCCGGGCCTGACGACGCGTCGGCTGGAGGCAGGCTGACGGACCAGCGCATCCCGCGGACGCCTTGGCCGGGCCAGCAGTTCGCCGCCGCAGTTCGGGCACTGGCCGCCCAGGCGGGTCGTCGCGCAATCGCGGCAGAAGGTGCACTCGAAGGTGCAGATCAGCGCGTCGCCGCTGTCGCCGGGCAGGTCGCGGTCGCAGCACTCGCAGTTGGGGCGCAGTTCCAGCATGGGAAGGTCCTCGGTGGGAGCGTCAGGCCAGCATGCCGAAGCGTTCGGCGTATTCCTGGGGGCTGACCGAAAGATGCTTGTGGAACGTCCGCCGGAGGTTTTCCGGATGGCCGAAGCCGCACAGCCGGGACACCGTGGCGATCGACGCCTGGGCGTCCTGCAGCAGGGCGCGCGCGGCCTCCAGGCGAACCCGCTCGACGTAGCGACCGGGCGCCACGCCCAGTTCCTGGAGAAATACCCGGGACAGCGTACGCGGGCTCATGCAGGCCTGGTCGGCGAGGGCTTCCAGGGACAGGTCGCCGGCGAGGTTGGCGGGAATCCACTCCAGCAGCGCGGCCAGGCGCGGGGTGCGGCTCGGTTCCGGGGTCAGCCAGGCGCTGAACTGGGCCTGGCCGCCAGGACGCTTGAGGAACATCACCAGGCGTCGCGCGACGCTGAGCGCCAGGCTGCGGCCGAGGTCGGCCTCGACCAGCGCCAGGGCCAGGTCGATTCCCGCCGTGACGCCGGCCGAGGTGAAGATGTGGGCGTCGCCGTCGCGGCACCGCGGGTCGTAGGTGTGCAGGCGGTCGCCTTGCACATGGACGCCGGGAAACCCCTGGCGCAGCGTCGCCACGTCGGCCCAGTGGGTGGTCGCCGGGCGCCCGTCGAGAACCCCGGCGGCGGCCAGGATCAGCGCTCCCGAACACACCGAGCCGAGCCGCCGTATGCACGGTTCGGCGGCTTTCAGCCAGGCGAGCAGGTCGGCGTTGCGGGTCTGCGCCTCGACACCGAGGCCGCCGGGCACCAACAGGGTGTCCAGGCTTTCCGGCGGACAGTCGCGCCAGGCGAGGTCGGCGCAGATGCGGATGCCCGCGGAACTGGGCACCGCTTCGCTACGCTCGCCGAGCACCTGTATCCGGTAGAAAGGCGGCAGGCCCTGGCGCTGGCGTTCGACGTTGGCCGAGGCGAATACCTGCAGCGGTCCGGTCACGTCCAGGCTCATCACGTCGGGATAGATCAGGCAGGCAATCAGGCGCGGTTCGGGCATGGCACAACCTCATGGCGATGGCGGCAGTCTGGCGTCCTTCGGGCCTGGCCGCAATGCCAGTCGGCCCACGGATCTTGCCATTCGCTCGCCGGGGCGTCCCGCTGCGCCGATGGTTGGTATCGCCTCGGCACGCCGCATGCCCTATTGTCTGGTAACGGGTGATGGCTTTTTGACTCATCGCTGCAGAGGCGCCAGGGTATTGTCGTCCAGGCCTGTTTCAGCGTTCGGTCCGAGGTAGGGGAGTCAGCATGCTTGCACGCGACAGCCTGGTACAGGCTGGTCTGCCGGATAATCCGTATGCGCGCCAGTTGCGCAACGGCTTTCGTTGGTTGCGGTTCGAAAAGGAGCTGGAAAACGAGTTTCGCGAGTTTCTCAGCTGGAACTCGCTGATGCAGCGGCGCGCTGCCATCGGGGTGGCGTTCCTGATCTGGGCGCTGTTCATCGTGGCCGACTGGATGATGGTGGACATCCGCCTGCACCCCAGCCTGTTCGAGCAACTGCTGGGCGTGCGCCTGGGAATGATCGGCCTGCTGCTGGTGGTCTGGCCGGCGGCCTTCCTGCCCAGCCTGCGCAAGGTCGGCGATGCCATCGCGCCCTACTGCCTGCTGCTGATCAACCTGGCGGTGCTGGCCTGCGACGTGCTGTTCGAGTGGCATGGGGTGCCGCGCTTCACCCAACTGGGCGCGACCCTGGGCATCCTCGCGGTGTTCTTCCCGCTCGGCCTGGCGTTCTGGGCCTGCGTGCGCCTGGCGTTGCTGTGCCTGGCCCTGAACCTGGCGGTATTCCTGCTTTTCGGCGGCGAAGAGAACCTGCGTACCAACCTGCTGAATACGCTCTACAACGGCCTGGTGGTCCTGATCTGTTCGTTCGCCCTGTACCTGCAGGACTACGCCCAGCGCGAGCAGTTCCTCGGCCGGCGGCTGCTGGGCATGATGGCCGAACAGGACAGCCTCACCGGCCTGGTCAACCGGCGCTACTACGAGCTGCTCGCCCAGCGGGCCCTGGAGCAGGGCGCCCGCGAAGAAAAGGGGGTGGCGCTGATCCTGGTGGATGTCGACGACTTCAAGGCCTACAACGACCACTACGGGCATCCGGCCGGCGATGCCGCCCTGCGCCAGCTTGGCGTCGTGCTCCGGCAGGGCGCGCGGCGGCCGCTGGATATCGCCGCGCGCCTGGGCGGGGAGGAGTTCGCCGTGTTGCTCTACGACAGCGAGGAGGGCAACACCCTGGCCATTGCCGAGCGCCTGCGGCAGGCGGTGGAGGCGCTGGGCATCGAGCACCTGGGCTCCAGCGCCGGCCCCTGCCTGACCATCAGCCTGGGGGTGGCCTATTCGACCTCCGGCATGGGCCTGGACGCGCTCTATCGCGAGGCCGACCGCGCGCTCTACGAGGCCAAGGATGCAGGGCGCAACGCGGTGCGCGTGGCGTTCCGGCAGCACGACCGCCTCGAATAGAGGAAACGAAAAAGGCGCCCATGGGCGCCTTTCGTCGTATGGAGCGGCTCAGCCTTGGCTGGGCATACTCCAGTCCTGCAGGTTGTAGCCGTTGTGGCTGAGTTCTTCGCGTGCCTGTTGCAGCAGGCCGGCAAGCTGCTCCGGATCGGAGTAGGCGGAGCTCGGAATGCGCGCACGGCCCAGCAGGCGGGTGCCGGTGCGATCGACTACGGACAGGCTCAGGCCGCCGTCACTGCCTAGCTCGGACCAGGCAACGCACTGGTATGGCTGGAAGGCGCGCCCGGTGATCAGCAAAGCCTCGTTGAAACGGAGCGTAGCGTTCATGGGAGTCGGTCTCTCTCGTTCATGTCTGTGTGGAACATGGGTGGCGCTTCCCGGCTCCACCGTGTTCGGTCACGCTAACTGATGCTTTCGAAAGCGAAAAAGTCACGGCGTGGCGCGTTTATGCAACAGGTTGTCGCTTTTTCGAAGGGTTTAGGCGTGCCGAAGCGGTTAGGCGCGGTGTTTTGTCGCAGATTTCCAGGAGGGCGGCCAGGCCGCCTTGCGCTCGCCGCCCGCGCCTGCACAGCCTAGAATGGCGGCCCACCTGTGGCAGCGGACCGCTTCGCATGGATATCGACCTCGCCCGTACCTTCCTGGAGATCGCCCGCAGCGGTAGCTTCGTCGCTGCCGCGGAACGCCTGCACCTGACCCAGACCGCCGTCACCGCGCGCATCCAGAACCTCGAAGGGCAACTCGGCTGCCGGCTGTTCGTGCGCAACCGCGCGGGCGCGCGCCTGACCGCCGACGGCGAGCACTTCCTCGGCTACGCCAGCCAACTGGTGCAGACCTGGGATGCGGCGCGACGCGACCTGCCGCTGCCGGACGGCTTCCGCAACCTGCTCAACCTCGGCGGCGAGGTCAGCCTGTGCAATCCGCTGCTGCTGAACTGGATGCGGCGCCTGCGCGAGGCGATTCCCGGCCACGCCGTGCGGGTCGAGATCGGCCAGGGTGCCGACCTGCTCAAGCAACTGGAGCAGGGCGCGCTGGACGCCGCGCTGGTCTACCAGCCGGAATACTGGCCGGGGCTGCAGGTCGAGCAGTTGCTGGAGGAAAAGCTGGTGATGGTGCGTTCCGTGCTATCCGCGGAGCCTTATCTGTATGTCGACTGGGGCCCGGATTTCCGCAGCCAGCACGATGTCGCGCTGCCGGACCGGGCCAAGGCCGCGCTGGCCTGCAACCTCGGTCCGCTGGCCCTGCAGTACATCATGCAGAACGGCGGCAGCGGTTATTTCCGTACCCGGGTGGTGAGCAGCTACCTGGATGGCGGCACCCTGCAACGGGTCGAGCAGGCGCCGGAGTTCGCCTACCCGACCTACCTGGTGTACTCCCGCGAGCGCCTGTCGCCGACCCTGCGCCATGCGTTCCAGTTGCTGCGCGAAGTGGTCCGCGAGGACAGCGACTGGTCGCAGCGCTGGGACTACGTGATCTGATCGGCCTGGCCCAGGTGCTGCAGCCAGTTGCGGTAGAGCGCGGCGATCAGGTCGGTCTGGCTGACGATGCCGACCAGGTAGCCGGCCTCGTTGAGCACCGGCAGGCAGTGCAGGCCTTCGTCGGATAGCAGCGAGACCAGTTCGACGGCGTGGGTGTCGGCCTGTACGCAGACCACCGGGATGGTCATGATCGTCTTCAGCTTGGTCCCGCGCAGGAAGCGCAGGCGCTTGAACGGGCTGCCGTCGGGGCGGAAGTGCTTGAGCAGGTCGCTCTGGGTGACGATGCCGGCCAGCCGCCGATGCTCGTCGAGCACCGGCAGGGCCTTCAGACGGTGTTCCTGCAACTGCTTCCAGGCGTCGTCGATGAAGGTCTCGGTGCTGGCGGTCTGCACGTCGCGGGACATGATCCGTGCCGCGGTCAGCTCGCCCATGCGCCGGCGCAAGGCGTAGCGCTCGGTATGGTGGATCAGTCGCTCGAGATCGTCGCGGGTGATGTCGACGTATTCGCCGAAGTCCTGCAGCGCCTGGTCCAGGTCCCGGGCGGAGAAGTCCGTACGCGCGCTCGGCGCCAGGTCGCGGGTGCCATGGAGATTGGCCCGCGGCGACTGGTAGGGGCGCGGGTAGGGAGAGCGCATCAGGTTGTTGTAGAGCAGCGCGCAGCCGATCAGCACCAGGGTGGAGAGCAGGATCGGCCAGACCACGTCGATGCCGAGTTCGCTCAGGGGCGGGTTGAGGGCCACGCTCAGGGCCAGCGCGCAGCTCGGCGGATGCAGGCAGCGCAGGGCGAACATCAGCAGCATGCCGAGGGCCATGCCGACCAGGGCCGGGGCCAGATCGTGTCCGAACCAATAGGCGCTGAGGCCGCCGGCCAGGGCGGCGACCAGGTTGCCGCCGAGCATCGACCAGGGTTGCGCCAGGGGGCTGGAGGCGAGGGCGAACAGTAGTACGGCGGATGCGCCGAGCGGCGCTGCCAGGCGCAGCGCCAGTTCGCTGCCGAACAACGCCTGGCAGGCGAATACCGCGGCGAGCGCGCCGATGCAGGCACCGAGTCCGGCGCGCAGGCAGTCGCGCGGTCGAGCGTTCAGGGTCAGGGGGCGGAAGCCTTTCAGCCAGGTGCGTACGGCGGTGCTGGGGGAGTCGTTCATGGAACTCTTCGAAGCGAAAGAAAGGGGCCGTTGCCGGCCCCGTAAGGCACTTTCGTGCTGGAGGCATCCATCCCTGGATGATGGAGTCGGTTCAGGCGAGGAACGGCGGGCCGGCGGCCTCGTGGGATTCCTCGAGGGGGCGGACCACCTGCCGGCAGATCTTGCCGGTATCCCGGGCGACCCGGCGGGCGGCCTCGGGATCGTCGGCGAACGGCAGCAGGGCGGCCTGCTCGCGTTCCTCGCGGGTACCGCCGGCGAGGCCGAGCGCCAGGGTGGAGAGGCACAGCAGGGACAACAGCATGTTCAGGCCCCCTGGCCGGCCGCCAGGACCGGCTGCCGCTGGTCCTGCGCGCTGCGCAGGGTCCGCCAGGTGTTGTAGGCCATCAGCAGCATGCCGCTGGCGAAGGTGGCGCCGCCGAGCAGGCGCACCACGTAGCCCGGATGGCTGGCCACCAGTGCCTCGACGAACGAGTAGGTGAGCGTGCCGTCCTCGTTGATCGCCCGCCACATCAGGCCCTGGGTGATGCCGTTGACCCACATCGAGGCGATGTACAGCACGGTGCCGATGGTGGCCAGCCAGAAGTGCGCGTTGATCAGGCCGACGCTGTGCATCCGCTCGCGGCCCCAGAGTTTCGGGATCATGTGGTAGAGCGTGCCGATGGAGATCATCGCCACCCAGCCGAGGGCGCCGGCGTGGACATGGCCGATGGTCCAGTCGGTGTAGTGGGACAGCGAGTTGACCGTCTTGATCGCCATCATCGGGCCTTCGAAGGTGGACATGCCGTAGAACGCCAGGGACACCACCAGGAAGCGCAGGATCGGGTCGTCGCGCAACTTATGCCAGGCCCCGGAGAGGGTCATCATGCCGTTGATCATGCCGCCCCAGCTCGGTGCCAGGAGGATCAGCGACATCACCATGCCCAGCGACTGCGCCCAGTCCGGCAGCGCGGTGTAGTGCAGGTGGTGCGGACCGGCCCAGATGTAGATCGAGATGATCGCCCAGAAATGCACGATGGACAGGCGATAGGAGTAGATCGGTCGCCCGGCCTGCTTGGGCACGAAGTAGTACATCATGCCGAGGAAGCCGACCGAGAGGATGAAGCCGACCACGCTGTGCCCGTACCACCACTGGATCATCGCGTCGGTGGCGCCGGAATAGGCCGAGTAGGACTTGCCCAGGCTCACCGGCAGCAATGCGTGGTTCACCATATGGACCATCGCGGTGACGATGATGAAGGCGCCGTAGAACCAGTTGCCGACGTAGATGTGCTTCACCTTGCGACGGGCGATGGTGCCGAAGAACAGGTAGGCATAGACCACCCAGACGATCGCCATCCACAGCGCCAGCGGCCATTCCATCTCGGCGTATTCCTTGGAGGTGGTATAGCCCAGCGGGTAGCTGACGATCATCCCCACGATCGCCGCCTGCCAGCCCCAGAACACGAAGCGCGCCAGGGCATCGGAGATCAGCCGCACGCCGCTGGTGCGCTGCACCACGTAGAAGGAGGTGGCGAACAACGCGCTGCCGCCGAAGGCGAAGATCACCAGGCTGGTGTGGATCGGGCGGATGCGGCCGAAGCTGGTCCAGGGCAGGTCGAGGTTGAGCGCCGGCCAGACCAGTTGGGCGGCGATGAACACCCCGAGGCCCATGCCGAGGATGCCCCAGACCAGGGTCATCAGGGTGAACTGGCGGACGACGTCGTAGTTGTAGCCGTCCGGATCTTTTCTGCTATCCGTATCGTTCATGGTCGCTGGCACGCCGGGCCCCGGGGTCCGGCCGGCTGGCGAGCAGGCGCGACCCTCGGGTCCTCGTTGGGTTATCGGTATTTTTCTGGGTATCCCGTTGCCGGGTCGATGGAGTGCGGAGGTCGGATCTTCGTCTGGAAGGCTCGGAACAGACGGCTCATGGCACTGGTGGCAATTCTAGGAGGGGAGCTTTATTCGTCTCCAACGAATAATGTTGCTATTACAGTGCAAAATTATTGAATTGAAACGGAGGAGGACTTCCGGGGCAGGGCGCACAACCGCTTCGTGGGATGTGCGCCAGGGCGGCTATCCCCCCTCCGCGATGGCGCTGCCGGCGATGGCAGGCTCAGCCAGTCTTTTTCTTCTTCGGCAGCAGGCGCTTGACCAGCAGCACCCCCGCCAGGACCACCGCGCCGGCGACGATGCCGAACAGGAAGTTCAGCAGGGTCGGGGTGATCGCCGCCAGCAGCGGGCCCAGCGTGGCGATGCCGGCGACGCTCTGCGCGGCCTGTTCGATGGCGTGGTGGACCACCGGGATACCGTGGGTGAGGATGCCGCCGCCGACCATGAACATCGCCGCCATGCCGACCACCGACAGGCCTTTCATCAGGTATGGCGCGGTGCGCAGGATGGCGCCGCCGAGCCCTTGGGCAAAGCCGCTGTCGCGCCTGGACAGGTAGAGGCCGGCGTCGTCCAGCTTGACGATGCCGGCGACCAGGCCGTAGACGCCGATGGTCATCACCAGGGCGATGCCGACCAGCACCAGTACCTGGGTGGTGAAGCTGGACTCGGCGACGGTACCCAGGGTGATGGCGATGATTTCCGCGGAGAGGATGAAGTCGGTACGGATCGCGCCGCCGATCTTCTGCTTTTCCAGGGCGGCCACGTCGACATTGGCCGCCAGCGCTGCCTCGTCGGCGTGCTCGTCGTCATGGGGCAGGTATTTGTGGGCGATCTTCTCGAAGCCTTCGAAGCACAGGTAGGCGCCACCGAGCATCAGCAGCGGGATCACCGCCCAGGGCGCGAAGGCGCTGATCAACAGCGCGGCGGGGACGAGGATCGCCTTGTTCCGCAGCGAGCCCTTGGCTACCGCCCAGACCACCGGCAGTTCGCGGTCGGCGTTGACCCCGGTGACCTGCTGGGCGTTGAGGGCCAGGTCGTCGCCGAGGACACCGGCGGTCTTCTTCGCGGCGACCTTGGTCATCAGCGAGACGTCGTCGAGCACCGCGGCAATATCGTCGAGGAGGGTGAGGAGGCTGGCTCCGGCCATCTTGGGTTTCCTTACTGGGTGGTGGGCACCGCCATCTTGGCGGGGTGTGTATTTGACACCGGATCGCGGCGGCGGAACAGTGCCTCGCGTTGGAGCGCGGGAGCCGCCGCACAGTTCATTGCGCAGGCGTTCGAGCGAGGTTTGCCAGGGCCAGGCGGGCGATGGCCAGCTCGGCTTCGGTCTCCTCGCGGCTGCCGTCCTCGTCGAACCAGGCCGCCGAGAGTCCGGTCCAGGCCAGGATCCATTGCAGCAGGCGGCGGCGCTGCAGGCCGCTGGCGGCGATTACGATCTCCAGCTGGCGCTCGAAACGGCCGGGCGCCTGGGCGGTCTTCGCGTCGGGATTGGTGAACAGGTTGGCGTAGTCGTAGCCGCGCTCGCCGTAGAGCCGCTTGGGGTCGATGACTTGCCAGCCGCGCTCGCCGAAGTCGAGCACATTGCCGTGGTGGATGTCGCCATGCAGCGGGCGCTGTTCGCGAGCGGTCTCCAGCAGGTAGCGGGCGGCATTCGCGCAGTCGACGTAGAGCCCGCCGTAGCGGCGCTCGGCGGCATACAGCGAGTCGAACCAGCGCTCCAGCGGGGTCAGCTCCGGCAACGGACCCGGGCGCGGGGCATGGATGCGTTCGATGGCCTGGCAGAGGATACGCGTAGCCTCGTCGTCGTCGCCGCGCCTGACCATTTCCAGCAGCGAGCGCCCGCCGGTGGCACGCTCCATCAGCAGCGCCTGGTGGTCGTAGGCCAGCACCCTGGCCGCGCCCTGGCCGTCCCACCAGTTGAGCAGTACGTGGCCGAAACGCTCTTCTTCGGCACTGGATATCTTCAGCATCGCCGCTGCGCCGCGATGGCGCACCGGCAGCAGGCGGCTGCTGTGGGTGGCGAAGGGCTCGCCGTCGGGTTGCAACGCCCAGCGCTCGAGGTAGGGCGAGAAATCGAGGGATTCGTTCACGGTCGGTCTCAGGCGCCCAGGCGCTGCTGGATGAAGTCGAGGAAGCACTGGATGCGCAGCGCCAGTTGCGAGTTGCGATAGTAGACGGCGTGGATCGGTTGCCGGTATTCGCTCATCTGTTCGGCGAACAGCGGCACCAGGCGCCCATCCTGGATATCGCGGTCGGTCATGAAGCTGGCCAGGCAGGCGATGCCCTGGTGGCTCAGGGCCAGTTGGCGGAGCGTCTCGCCGCTGGAGGCAGAGATATCCGGCTGGATCTCCAGGCGATCGCCGTCGGCGTGCACCACCGGCCAGCGGTTGAGATGCTCGGGCTGGGTGAAGCCGAGCAGGGTGTGCCCTCGCAGCCCCTCGATGCTCGCCGGCGTGCCGTGGCGGGCCAGGTACTCCGGGCTGGCGAGGATGTGCAGGCGGCTGGCGCCCAGCGGCCGCGCGTGCAGGGTGGAGTCGCTGAGCGCACCGATGCGGATCGCCACGTCGGTGCGTTGCTCCAACAGGTCGATGATCAGGTCGTTGGTGTTGAGTTCGAGCTGGATGTCCGGGTACAGCCGGCGGAACTCGCCGATGTGCGGCACCACCGCGTGCAGCATGAAGGGCGAGGCGGCGTTGATCCGCAGGCGCCCGGCGGGGCTCTGCCGGCGCAGGGCCAGGCGTTCCTCGAGCGCCTCCATCTGCTGCAGGATCTGCCGTGCCTGGTCGAGGAAGTAGCGGCCTTCCTCGGTCAGCTCCATGCGCCGGGTGGTGCGGTTGAGCAGGGTGGTGCCGAGCTTGTGCTCGAGGCGCGAAAGGGTCCGGCTGACGGCCGAGGCGGTCAGTCCCATCTGTTCCGCGGCGGCGCTGATGGAACCGCTGTCGACTACACTGACGAAGCTTTGCAGTTCATCGGAGTTGGCTTTCATTCGTGACTCCAGGGCAATCATTGCCGAAGCATAGCGATGTTTTCGGCAAGGACTGAAGAGGCACGCGTGCCCGCAGGAGGTTTTCATGCCCGGCCACCGCATTACCCTCACCGGAGAAAAGCAGACGCTCCTGATCACCCTCTACGCCAAGGCGCTGGATAGCCGCCTGGACGATTCCATCCTCCATGACCGTTTCGCCGAGGCGGCGGTGCGGCAGATCGACTTCGACTTCTCCAGGGTCGCCCTCGGCAAGGGCAACGAACGGGCCCTGGCCATGCGCTCGCATTACTTCGACCAGGCCTGCCGCGAGTTCCTCGACCACCATCCCGAGGGGCAGGTGCTCAACCTCGGTTGCGGCCTGGACAGCCGTATCTACCGGGTCGACCCGCCGGCCGAGCTGCCCTGGTTCGACCTCGACTACCCGGAGGTCATGGACCTGCGCGAGCGACTCTACCCGCCGCGCGCCGGCGCCTATCGGGCGCTGCGCCACTCGGTGGACGACGACGGCTGGCTGCAAGGGGTGTCGCGCGAGCGGCCCGCCCTGGTCCTGGCCGAGGGGCTGATGCCTTATCTGCGGGAGTCCCAGGTGCGACGCCTGGTGGAACGCCTGGTCGACCACCTGGGTAGCGGCGAGCTGCTGTTCGACGGCTACGGCCGCCTCGGCATCATGCTGCTGCGCCTGTATCCGCCGCTGCGCGAGACCGGGGCGCAGGTGCATTGGAGCATCGACGACCCGCGCGAACTCGAGCGGTGGCATCCGGCCCTGCGCTTCATCGAGGAGGTCACCGACTATGACCCGCAGGACGTCGCCAAGCTGCCGCAGTCGTCGCGGCTGATGCTGCCGATCTACAACGGCTTCGCCTTCCTGCGGCGGATGGGCCGGCTGATCCGCTACCGTTGGCCCAGGGTCTAGGCGCCGCAGGCGAGGCCGGGGTCAGGCGAGCACCGCCACCGACTTGATCTGCGCCCACAACAGCTGGCCGGGTCGTAGTTGCAACTGGTCCCGCGAGTAACGGGTGATCCGCGCCAGCAGCGGATTGCCGCCGGCATCCAGGCGCACCAGGACGTGGGCCGCGGTGTCGGTATCGACCAATTCCAGGACCCGTACCGGCAGGCGGTTGAGGATGCTGCTCTGGGCGTCGTCGCGCAGGTTCAGGCTGACGTCGCGCGCCTGTACCTTGAAGCGCAGGCGCTTGCCGGGGGCCAGCGGGGCGTGGGCGACGCGCATTTGCAGCGCACTGCCGGGCAGGACCAGGGTCAGCAGGCCGTAGGCCGGGTCGTGGTCGCTGACCGTGCCCTCGATCACCACCCCGGCGTCGTCGTCCAGCGCCAGCGGCAGGTCGACTCGCGCCAGGGTTTCGCCGATCGGCCCGCTGGCGCGGACCTTGCCGTTCTCCAGCAGCACCAGGTGATCGGCCAGGCGCGCCACTTCGTCTGGCGAGTGGCTGACATAGAGCACCGGGATGTCCAGTTCCTCATGCAGGCGCTCGAGATAGGGCAGGATCTCGCCCTTGCGCTTCAGGTCGAGGGATGCCAGAGGCTCGTCCATCAGCAGCAGGCGCGGGCTGGTGAGCAGGGCCCGGGCGATGCCGACGCGTTGCTGCTCGCCGCCGGAGAGGCGTTCCGGCATGCGTTCCAGCAAGTGCTCGATGCCCAGCAGGGCGCAGGCCTGTTCCAGCTCGACGCGGCGTTCGGCGGCGGCGATGCGCTTGAGACCGAAGGCCAGGTTGCGCCGCACCGTCAGGTGGCGGAACAGGTTGGCATCCTGGAACACGTAGCCGAGGGCACGTCGGTGGGGCGCGACGAAGAGGTTGCGGCGGCTGTCCTGCCAGGTCTCGCCGTTGATCGTCACCTTGCCCTCGGCGGCCTTTTCCAGGCCGGCGATACAGCGCAGGCAAGTGCTCTTGCCGGAGCCTGAATGGCCGAACAGAGCGGTCACGCCACGACCGGGAAGAGCCAGGTCGATGTCCAGTTCGAAGCCGGGGTAGGCGCGGCGGAAGCGCAGGCGCAGGCCATCCATCTCAGGCCCAGCCCGGCCGGCGGCGCCGGCCCGAATAGAGGGCGAGGAGGACGACGAAGGAGAACGCCACCATGCCGCCGGCCAGCCAGTGGGCCTGGGCGTATTCCATGGCTTCGACGTGATCGAATATCTGCACCGAGACCACGCGGGTTTTCTCCGGGATGTTGCCGCCGATCATCAGCACCACGCCGAACTCGCCGACGGTATGGGCGAAGCCGAGGATCGCGGCGGTGACGAAACCCGGCCGGGCCAGCGGCAGAACCACGCTGAAGAAACGGTCGACGGGGCTCGCGCGCAGGGTCGCGGCAGCCTCCAGCGGTTTCTCGCCGATCGCCTCGAAGGCGTTCTGCAACGGTTGCACGACGAAGGGCAGCGAGTAGAACACCGAGCCGACCACCAGACCGGCGAAGGTGAAGGGCAGGGTGCCGAGACCGAGGCTCTGGGTGAGCTGGCCGATGAAACCGTTGGGACCCATGCTGACCAGCAGGTAGAAGCCGATCACCGTCGGCGGCAGCACCAGCGGCAGGGCCACCACCGCGCCGATCGGCCCCTTCAGCCAGGAGCGGGTGCGCGCTAGCCACCAGGCGATGGGCGTGCCGATCAGCAGCAGGAGGAGGGTGGTGAGCGAAGCCAGCTCGATGGTCAGCCAGATGGCCGCCAGGTCCGTACTGTCGAGTGGCAACGCCATGCAGGTCCCGCCTTAGAGTTCGTAGCCGTAGGACTTGATCAGCGCGGCGGCCTTGGCGCCCTTCAGGTAGTCGACCAGGGCCTTGGCGGCGGCGTTGTCCTTGCCCTTGTTGAGGATGACCGCGTCCTGGCGGATCGGGTCGTGCAGCTCGGCGGGAACGATCCAGGCCGAGCCGGTTGCGACTTTACCATCCTTGTAGATCTGCGACAGGGCGACGAAGCCCAGTTCGGCGTTGCCGCTGGAAACGAACTGGTAGGCCTGGCTGATGTTCTGGCCTTCCACCAGCTTCGGCCCGAGCGTGGCGGCGAGGCCGAGCTTGTCCATCGCCTGGGTGGCGGCGAGGCCGTAGGGCGCGGTCTTCGGGTTGGCGATGGACAGGTGCCTGAAGCTGCCACTCTTCAGCACCTCACCCTTGGCGTCGACGTAGCCGGCCTTGGGCGACCAGAGTGCCAGGGTGCCGATGGCATAGGTGAAGCGCGAGCCGGGCACGATCTCGCCTTCCTGCTCCAGTTTCGCCGGAGTGCTGTCGTCGGCGGAGAGGAAAACCTGGAACGGCGCGCCGTTCTTGATCTGCGTATAGAACTGGCCGGTGGCGCCGTAGGCGGCGACCAGCCTGTGCCCGGTGTCTTTCTCGAATTCCTTGGCGATGGCCTGGATCGGCGCGGTGAAGTTGGCCGCGACGGCGACCTGCACCTCGTCGGCGCTGGCGGCCAGGGATACGGCGCTGGCGAGGAGGGCGAGCAATAGCTGGGGCAGGCGGGTGGTCATGGAGTGCTCCTGTGGGGGCGAACGAAGTTGGCGGACGGGGCTGGCGCAAGCTTAGGGGTTCGCTATGGCTTTTGGAATATAGCGCTACGCGGAAATTGATCCGGCGCAAGTCGCTCAGCCGGCCAGCGCGCGGAAACGCCGACGCGGCGCGGCCTCGTCGGGGAGTGCCAGGCAGCCGGCGCAGACCAGGCGGACGATGTTTTCCGCCGCCTGCCGGTAGTCGCTCGCGTCCAGCCCGGCCTGGCCGGTGAGGCGCGCCAGTTGCCAGCCGCCAAGGGCATAGGACTCGGTCATCGCCCACAGGTTGAGCAGCAGGTGGTACGGATCCAGCGGCGCCAGCAGGCCTTCGTCGATCCACTGGCGGATGCGCTCGGCGTTGCGTTCCGCCTGGGCGTCGAGGCGTTCCAGCAGCGCCGCCGGCATGCGCGGCGCGCCGCGCATGATCTCGCAGGAGAAGACCCTGGCCGCGTGCGGCCGCTCGGCGCCGATGCGCATCTTGTTGTCGACGTAGGCGCGTAGCGCCTCGGCGGGCGGCTGGTCGCCGGCGAATGGCCGGGAGGCTTCCAGCAGGGGCTCGACGATGCTGTCCAGCACCGCCTCGTAGAGTTGCGCCTTGGAGCGGTAGTAATAGAGCACGTTGGCCTTCGCCACGCCGGCGCGCTCGGCGACGTCGCTGAGCCGGGCGGCGCTGAAGCCGCAGTCGGCGAAGACTTCGCAGGCGGCGTCGAGGATCAGTTGCAGGTTGCGTTGGCGGATCTTCTTCATCGGGACCGATACGGGGCAGGTTTCGTTGTTAATATTTTTATATAACGAACGCCTTGTGCCTGGATAGTCGTCGTCAGGCCGGCGACGCTTGATCGGATGCGCATTGCCAAGCCGTGGGGGCGCTGGTATCTGTATGCATGAACAGTACCAGGCTCCGCTTCCCGTGAATTCCCCAGCGCTTCCCGAACCCTTCTACTACCTGCACAACTTCCGCGCGGTGCTCGCCTGGATCGGCGAACGCTATGCCGATCTGCTCGACGATCAGGAACGTGCCTTCATCGCCGCGTTCGCCGAGCTGCCCGAGGCCAGCCAGGCCCTGCTGGTGCGCATGGTGATGCGCAAGGGCACGCTGTTCCGCGAAGGCAAGCTGGCCTATGCCGAGATCGGCGACACGCGCGCCGCCGTGCAACCGCTGTTGGCATTGGGCTGGGTGGACGCGCAGCCGACCCTGGAACTGGCGCAACTGTTCGGCTTGCTGAAGAAGGACGAATTGTCGCAGCTGTTCAGGGACCATCTCGGGCGCGCGAACCTGCGCAAGGATGCGCTGCTGGAACGGCTCCAGCCGTTGTTCCCCGAGGCGCGGCGGCTCGCCGAGTGGCAGGCCGACTTCGCCGAACCGGTCTACGAGTTGCGCTGCATGGCGCTCTGCGACCGCTTGCGGTTGATGTATTTCGGCAACCTGTGGCAGGACTGGTCGGAGTTCGTCCTTGCCGACCTGGGTATCTATCGTTACGAAAGCGTCGAGTTTTCCGCCGATTCCCGCGGCTTTCGCCTGCGCGCCGACGTCGACGCCTATCTCCACCTGTTCGACTGCCGACAGCGCTTCGACCTCGGCGAGCCGCTGGAGGAACTGCTCGCCGGCCTGCCGGGCGAACCCTACGCCAATCCCTGGCTGGAAGGGCGGCGGGTCAAGCTGCTGTTCCAGTTCGCCCAGCACTGCGAAAAGCAGCGGGATTTCGACCTGGCCCAGCGGCTCTATCGCCAATCCAGCCACCCCGGCGCGCGCCTGCGGGCGATTCGCAGCCTGGAACGCGGCGAGCGCTTCGCCGAAGCCCATGCATTGGCGCGGGAGGCCAGCTGTGCGCCGGAAAGCGACGCCGAACGCCAGGGCCTGGCCCGATTGCTGCCGCGCCTGCAAGGCAAGCTCGGCCTGCCGCGACAGGCGCGGGCGGCGGCTCCGGAAATCGACCGCCTGGACCTGTGCCTGGCGTACCCGAGCGAACCCTGTAGCGTCGAGTGGGCGGTCCGCGAGCACCTGGAAGAGCCCGATTGCGCGGTGCACTACGTCGAGAACGGCCTGATCAATTCGCTGTTCGGACTGCTCTGCTGGGAGGCGATCTTCGCCGCCATTCCCGGGGCGTTCTTCCATCCCTTCCACAGCGCGCCGGCGGACCTGCACAGCGCCGACTTCCGCCAGCGCCGCGCCGCCCTGTTCGAGGCCTGCCTGGGACGGCTGGAGGACGGCAGCTACCGCGACGCGATCCGCTGTCGCTACCGCGACAAGTTCGGCCTGCAGTCGCCCTTCGTCTACTGGGAACTGCTTGGCGAGGAACTGCTCGAACAGGCGCTCGATTGCCTACCGGCGGCCCACCTGCGCGCCTGGTTCGAACGCCTGCTGGAGGATATCCCGGGCAACCGCGCCGGCCTGCCGGACCTGATCCAGTTCTGGCCGGCGCAGCGGCGCTACCGGATGGTCGAGGTCAAGGGACCGGGCGACCGCCTGCAGGACAACCAGTTGCGCTGGCTGCAATTCTGCCGCGAGCGGGAGATGCCGGTGGCGGTCTGCTACGTGCGCTGGCATTTCGATGACTGAGCAGGGCGGCGAGGCGCTGTACCAGGTGGCGGTGCGCGCGCTTTGCGAGTTCAGCGCCAAGCGCGGCGACCTCGACCTGCGCTTCACCCCGTCGCCCAGCGCCCTGGAAGGCATCGCCGGACATACCCTGGTGACCTCCCGGCGCCCCGCTCACTACCAGCGCGAAGTGGCGCTGGACGGACGCTACCGTCACTTGCAGGTGCGCGGCCGGGCGGATGGCTACGATCCGCAGGCGAACTGCCTGGAGGAAATCAAGACCCACCGCGGCGACCTCGCCCTGCAACCGGCCAACCACCGGCACCTGCACTGGGCCCAGGCCAGGGTCTACGGCTGGCTGCTCTGCGCCGAACGGAAGCTGGAGGAAGTCGAACTGGCGCTGGTCTACCTGGAGGTCGGCAGCCAGAAGGAGACCCGCTTCGTCGAGCGGGTGCGGGCCGACGAGCTGCGGCTGTTCTTCGAGAGCCAGTGCCAGGCGTTTCTCGCCTGGGCCGAGCAGGAACTGGCGCACCGCCAGCGGCGCGACCGCGAACTGGCCGCGTTACGCTTTCCCCACGCCGAATTCCGCCACGGCCAGCGGCAACTGGCGGAGGCGGTGTACAAGGCCGCCTCCGCCGGTTGTTGCCTGATGGCCCAGGCGCCGACCGGGATCGGCAAGACCATCGGCACGCTGTTCCCGCAACTCAAGGCGATGCCCGGGCAGCGCCTGGACCGGCTGTTCTTCCTGGCCGCCAAGACCCCGGGCCGGGCCCTCGCGCTGCATGCCCTGCGCAGCCTGGAAGGGGAGACCGGCGGACTGCCGGTGCGGGTGCTGGAACTGGTGGCGCGGGACAAGGCCTGCGAGCACCCGGACAAGGCCTGCCACGGCGAGTCCTGTCCCCTGGCCCAGGGCTTCTACGAACGCCTGCCGGCGGCCCGCGCCGCCGCCGTGGAGGCGCGCTGGCTGGACCAGGCGCGGTTGCGCGAGGTGGCGCTGGCGCACCGGGTCTGTCCCTACTACCTGGGCCAGGAACTGGCGCGCTGGTGCGACCTGGCGGTGGGCGACTACAACTACTACTTCGATCTTGGCGCCATGCTCCATGGCCTGGCCCAGGTCAACCAGTGGCGGGTGGCGGTACTGGTGGACGAGGCGCACAACCTGGTGGAGCGCGGCCGGCGGATGTATTCCGCCGAACTCGACCAGGGCGATTTCCTCGGTGTGCGCAAAACCGCCCCGGAGGCCCTGAGGAAACCGCTGGAGCGCATCCAGCGTGCCTGGAACGAACTGGCCAAGACCCAGGCGGACGACTACCAGGCCTACGACGAGCCTCCGCAGAAGCTGCTCCTGGCCTTGCAGAACGCGGTGGCGGCGATCAACGACCTGCTCGCCGAGCAACCGCAGGCGCTGGAGCCGGCGTTGCAGGAGTTCTACTTCGCGATCCTGCAGTTCGGCCGTCTCGCCGAACTGTTCGGCGAGCATTCGCTGTTCGACATCGAGAAGCGCCCAGGCCGCAACGGCCGCAGCCTGGCCCGGCTGTGCCTGCGCAACGTGGTGCCGGCGGCGTTTCTCGCCGAGCGCTTCGCCGCCAGCCGCTCCACCGTGCTGTTCTCCGCTACCCTCGGGCCGCGCGACTATTACGCCGACCTGCTTGGCCTGCCGGCGGGCACGCCCTGGCTGGAAGTGGACTCGCCATTCAGCTCCGAGCAACTGGAGGTGCACATACAGCGTCGGGTTTCCACGCGCTATGCGCAGCGTCAGGCCTCCCTGGCGCCCATCGCGGCGATTCTCGGCGAGCAGTTTCGCCAGCGGCCGGGCAACTACCTGGCCTTCTTCAGCAGCTTCGATTACTTGCAGCAGGCGCTGGACGTCTTCCGCCAGGCATACCCGTGGGTGCCGTGCTGGAGCCAGACGCGACGGATGGACGAGGCGGAGCGCCGGGCCTTCCTCGAACGCTTCGTCGCGGGCGGCGAGGGCATCGGCTTCGCCGTGCTCGGCGGTGCCTTCGGCGAAGGCATCGACCTGCCTGGAGAGCGCCTGATCGGCGCCTTCATCGCCACCCTCGGGTTGCCCCAGGTGAATCCGGTGAACGAGCAGATCCGCCTGCGCATGCAGCGCCTGTTCGGTGACGGCTACGACTACACCTACCTGTATCCGGGACTGCAGAAGGTGGTCCAGGCCGCCGGGAGGGTGATCCGCAGCCGCAGCGATCGCGGCGTGGTGCACCTGATCGACGACCGTTTCGCCCAGGCCAAGGTGCGCCGGTTGCTGCCGGGCTGGTGGCAACTGCGTTGACCCGTGGCGATACGCCGGCAGGTGCTGCCGGACAGCCGGACAGCCATGTATAATCGCGTCCCCACGATTTCCCCCGATCCGGATACGCCATGGCTTCCGCTCCCGACGCTCTTCCCCAGGCCCTTTCCTCCGACGACGCTCCGGCCCAGGCCGCGCCGAGCGACGCCAGCGCGTTGCTGAAGGCCGCCCTGGCGAAGAAGAACCAGGCCCAGCTCTATCCGCAGCGGAAGATCCACGACAAGGGCCAGCGTCCCGGCATGGCGCCGCGCGGTACCCGTCGTTCGATGGGCAAGCGCTGAGGCCTTTCCCGCGCCTGGCGTTTTGTGGGCCAGTTCCCGCCACGAAGGATCAAAGCGGGCAGCCTTAACAGTTTTGCCCTTTCGCGGCCGTAGGCCGCAGCCCCATCCCTTATGCTCGCCGCCCCTGGGCGAGCCGCGTCGATGCAGCGCGCCCGTTTGCCGGAATCCGCCTGCTGCATGTCGCGTCACCTTCCATCGTCTTTCGTTTCCCTGCGCAGCCTGGCCGGGCATGCGCCCGCTGTGCTTTGCGTGCTGCTGCTGGCGTTGCTCAGCGCCAGCCTGGCCAGCCAGACGCGCTCGCTGCGCCGCGAGCTGGCGGAATTGCCCGCCGCAGCGGCCCCGGCGCCGCCAGCCAACCCTTCAGCGGCCCCGCGCGCGGCGTTAGCCGGCTTGTTCGGTGGCGCTCCGTCGCCGTGCGGCGCGACGGCGGGCGAGCGTCTGCAATTGCGCCTGCTGGCCTGCTTCCTGGCGCGTCGCGAGGACCGCTCGGCGGCGCTGATCGCGGTGGCCGGGCGCTCGCAGCGCTTCCTGCCGGGCGCCGAAGTGCGCCCCGGCACCGTGCTGCTGGCGGTTCATCGCGACCATGTGGTGCTGCGCGACCAGGGTTATGAAGAACGTCTGTATTTCCCCAAAGCCGAAGGGGCAGAAACCACCCATGCCACGTTGTAGTACCCGTTCCGCCCAGCGCCTGTCTCCGCTGTTCCTGGTCCTGTCGCTGGCCGTCCTCGGCCTGGCGCCGCCGGTCCATCCGGCACCTGCCGAGACTGCCGCCGCGCAAGAGGAAGAGCAGTGGACGATCAACATGAAGGATGCCGAGATCGGCGACTTCATCGAGCAGGTATCGAGCATCAGCGGCCAGACCTTCGTCGTCGATCCGCGGGTGAAGGGGCGGGTCACGGTGGTATCCCAGGCGCGGCTCAGCCTGGCGGAGGTCTACCAACTGTTCCTTTCGGTGCTCGCCACCCATGGCTACGCGGTGCTGCCGCAGGGCGACCAGGCGCGTATCGTGCCGAACATGGAGGCACGCCAGGACGCCGCGCAGAAGACCGTCCGCGATGGGCCGGGCAGCCTGGAGACGCGGGTGGTCCAGGCGCAGCAGACCTCGGTGGCGGAACTGATCCCGATGATCCGGCCGCTGGTCCCGGCCCATGGCCATCTGGCCGCCGTGCCGTCGGCCAACGCGCTGATCGTCAGCGACCGCCGCGCCAACATCGAGCGCATCGAGGCGATCGTGCGCAGCCTCGACCGGGCCGGCGAACATGACTACAGCATCTACGACATGCGCCATGCCTGGGTCGCGGAAATCGCCGAGGTGCTCGATCGCAGCGTCACCCCGGCCGCCGGGAAGAGCGCCGCCACCGTCCAGGTCCTCGCCGACAGCCGCAGCAACCGCCTGGTCCTGCTCGGGCCGCCGCAGGCGCGAGCGCGCTTGCTGCGGCTGGCGCAGTCGCTCGACGTCCCCTCGTCGCGGTCGGCGAACAGCCGGGTGATCCGCCTGCGCCATGGCGACGCCAAGACCCTCGCCGCCACCCTCGGGGAGATCGGCGAATCGCTGCGCGGCGAGCGGGGCCAGGATGGCCGGGGAAGCGGCAAGCGCGGCCTGCTGGTGCGCGCCGACGAATCGCTGAATGCCCTGGTGATCCTCGCCGACCCGGAGGATGTCGGTCTGCTCGAGGACATCGTCCGCCAGCTCGACGTGCCGCGTGCGCAACTGTTGGTGGAGGCGGCGATCGTCGAGCTGTCCGGCGAGATCGGCGACGCCCTCGGGGTGCAATGGGCGCTGCGTAGCGGGCATGTCGCCGGCGGCGCTGGCTTCGCCGACAGCGGGTTGTCCATCGGCACCCTGCTAGGCGCGTTGCAGGCCGGCAAGCCGCCGGCAGAGCTGCCCGACGGTGCGATAGTCGGCCTCGGCAGTCGCGATTTCGGCGCACTGGTCACCGCGCTGAGCCGCAATAGCCGCAGCAACCTGCTGTCGACGCCGAGCCTGCTGACCCTGGACAACCAGAAGGCGGAAATCCTGGTCGGCCAGAACGTGCCGTTCCAGACCGGCAGCTACACCACCAGCGCCAGCGGTTCGAGCAATCCGTTCACCACTGTCGAGCGCAAGGATATCGGGGTGACCCTCAAGGTCACGCCGCACATCGGCGAGGACCGCATGCTGCGCCTGGAGATCGAGCAGGAAATATCCTCCATCGCGCCAACCGCCACCCTGGCGGCGAAGGCGGTGGACCTGGTGACCAACAAGCGCTCGATCAAGAGCACCGTACTGGCCGACGACGGCCAGGTCATCGTCCTCGGCGGACTGATCCAGGACGACCTGCTGCGCAGCGATTCGCGGGTACCGCTGCTGGGCGACATCCCCGGCGTCGGCCGGCTGTTCCGCTCGTCCCGCGAGACCCGGGTGAAGCGCAACCTGATGGTCTTCCTGCGCCCGAGCATCGTCCGCGATGCCGCCGGCCTGGAGCGCATCAGCCATGGCCGTTACCGTTCCATCCAGTTGCTGCGCGGTGCCGCCGGCGAACCGGCGCGCCCGCTGTTCGAGGATGCCGGCGCCATCGACCTGCGTCCCGCCGCCCAGGGCGCACCGGCACCTATTGGCTCGCCGCGCAGCTATCCGGCTCCAGCCCCGGTGCTGATGGAGAAGCCGCGCCTGGCGGACCCGGCGTCCCTGGGCGACGGTCGCGGCGGCGAGGTGCTGGAGGTTCGCCAGGGCACGCACGCGCCGCAGCCGCCGTCACCCCAGCGCTACGCCGTGCGATTGGTCGAGGGCAGCAGCGAAGCCTTCATGCGCGCGCTGATCGAGCGGCATCCGGGCCTGTCGTTGCGTTTGCGCCGCGAACTGCGCGATGGCCAGGAGCTGTTCGCGGTGGAGCGGGGCGACTACCTCGACCCGGAGCAGGCTCGCCGGGCCCTGGCGGAACTGCCCGAAAGCCTGCCGCGAGGGAAGGCGCGGGTGATTGCGCATACGCCGGGAAGCGCCCTGTGACGGACTTCGAATCCTCGCATCGCGCTCCGTCCACCGGATTGTCCGGCGCGCTGCGGCGGCCGCGCTCCAGCGCAGCGCCACTGCCAGATCTGGCAGTTGTCGCTGGCGGGGACGGAGGCTTTAGTAGCCGCACTTTTTTCCAGGGCCGGGCAGTGGGACCGCAATGCATGGACGACATCGAGACCAGAGTGAGGAAACTGGTAGCCGCCCGGTTCGGCGTGGAGGAATGCGACATCCGGCTGGACAGCGACTTCCGTAACGACTTCGGTGCCGAGTCGCTCGAGGTGGTCGAGCTGGTCATGGCCCTGGAAGCGGAGTTCGGCGTCGAGATCGCCGATGACGATGCGGAACGGATCGAGACCGTGCGCCAGGCCATCGACTATCTCGAGGAAGCCGTGCCGACCTGACTCCCCCTGGACCACCGGCCGATGCCGTGGTCATTCCCTGCGAAACGCTGTGCGCCACCTCCCGCCCTTGCCGGCGGCAAGGTGCGCGACGTCCCGCGCTTCGATTACGCCGGATCGTCCAGCCCGCCCCGGGCCGATCCGGCTTTTTTTTGCCCGCCGCCGAGATTGCGAGGCGGCCGCCGTCGGTTGGATTTCCTGAATCTTCCCGCGCCTCGCCGGTCGACCGAACAAGGGCAGCGTGCCATTCCCGGCGCGTGCCCGCCATTCGTAACGGAGGTCGTCATGGCTACACGACGGAAAACAACACCCCAGGAAATCGATGATATCCAGGACCGCATGGGTTCGATGCGCGAGCTCGATTTCGACGAGCGCCGCCAGGCGCGCAAGGCGCGCAAGGCGCGGATCGGCGACGAGCGGCCCGAGGCCGAGGTGGAGGCCGAGTTTTCCTCGCGGCGGGTACGCGAGGCGGGCCACGCTGGCGGGCAGCCGGACGAGGACGATGGTTACCAGGATAACGTCGGCATGGACGATCTGGCGCCGGAAACCCTGATCGACGAAAGCGGCGCCCGCTCGCCGGCCGAGCGCGGCGGCGAATCGCCTGCGGACAAGCGCCTGAGGGTCGTGCATGGCAACGAGATCGGAGCCGGCCACGGCCTCGACGAGGCCGAGCTGGCGCGTCGTGATCCGCTCGACGGTTCCTCCGACGAGGAACGCTGAGCGCGCAGACTGTATCGAAGTATTTCCGACGCCTGGCGTTCTGTGATCGATTCGGCTCGGTTGGAGTGCGCTGCCGCACGCTTTACAGCCGGACGGAGCGGGGCACCGGATCTACTGCAAAAGCTGATAGTTGTCTTCCCGGGTGACGGCGTTGCACGGTCCTGCGGCGTGCAACCCGGCCTGGGCGAAATACCGGCGGAGCGGACCAGGCTATCCCGTCGGAGGCGATGTCGCCGGGCTGCTGGCTTTCAAGGTTTCCCTTCGATGACCAGGAGCTACCCATGCAGCACAAAAGATCCCGCGCGATGGCGAGTCCGCGCTCGCCGTTCCTCTTCGTCTTGCTGGCGCTCGCCGTGGGCGGTACGGCCAATGCCCATGACGATGGCCTGCCGGCCTTCCGCTATTCGGCGGAGTTACTCGGCCAGTTGCAACTGCCCAGCGTGGCCCTGCCGCTGAATGACGACCTGTTCCTCTACGGTCGCGACGCCGAGGCGTTCGACCTCGAGGCCTACCTGGCGGTGAATGCGCCGGCGCTGCGCGACAAGAGCGAATACCTGGAGCACTGGAGCGGCTACTACAGCATCAACCCGAAAGTGTTGCTGACCCTGATGGTCATGCAATCCGGGCCGTTGGGGGCGCCGGACGAGCGCGCCTTGGCGGCGCCGCTGGGACGGCTGTCGGCGAAACGCGGCTTCGATGCCCAGGTCCGCGACGTGTTGCAGCAGTTGTCGCGGCGCTACTACGGTTTCGAGGAATACCAGTTGCGCCAGGCGGCTGCGCGCAAGGCCGTCGGCGAGGACGGCCTGAACGCGGCATCGGCCGCGCTGCTCGGTCTGTTGCGAGAGGGGGCGAAGGCCTCCGCCGTGCAAGGCGGCAATCCGCTCGGCGCCTACGCGCAGACCTTCCAGCGCCTGTTCGGCACCCCGGCCGCGGAACTCCTGCAGCCGCGCAACCGCGTGGCCCGGCAACTCCAGGCGAAGGCCGCGCTGGCGCCGCCATCCAACCTGATGCAATTGCCCTGGCGCCAGGGCTATTCCTGGCAGCCCAACGGAGCGCATTCGAACACCGGCTCGGGCTATCCGTACTCGTCCTTCGATGCGTCCTACGACTGGCCGCGCTGGGGCAGTGCGACCTACAGCGTGGTCGCCGCCCACGCCGGTACGGTACGGGTGCTGTCGCGCTGCCAGGTACGGGTGACCCACCCCAGCGGCTGGGCCACCAACTACTACCATATGGACCAGATCCAGGTGAGCAACGGCCAGCAGGTCAGCGCCGACACCAAGCTCGGCGTCTATGCCGGCAACATCAACACCGCGCTCTGCGAGGGTGGCAGCTCCACCGGACCGCACCTGCATTTCTCGCTGCTCTACAACGGCGCCTTCGTTTCCCTGCAGGGCGCCAGCTTCGGTCCGTACCGGATCAACGTCGGCACCAGCAACTACGACAACGACTGTCGCCGCTACTATTTCTACAACCAGAGCGCCGGCACCACCCATTGCGCTTTCCGTCCGTTGTACAACCCCGGCCTGGCGCTCTGAGTCGGCGCGGGGCCCGGCTCCAGCCGGGCCCCGCCGCGAGCGAAACGGCGCTGAACAGCTGGCGCGTCGCTGCCGCCGCGCCCGGCGCCAGGCTGACCGCGTGGGCCGGCATGCTCAGCCGCGCCGGGGCAGCAGGGAGTAGGCGTCGCGAACCACATCCTTGCCGTAGTGGCGTTCCAGGCGGCGGACGACGAAGTGACCGCGCGCCATGGCCTGGAAATGGTTCATGAACACCGTGTTGATCGCCGCGCCGCCGAGGGCACCGACGATGGGCACGATCTGCGCCGCAAGCTTTTCCGAATACTGCACGCCCAGGCGCTCGGCGACCTTGCGCACCAGGGCCAGGAGCATCGGCGCGGCCTTCTTGCTGCCGGCGTCCTTGCCGAGGAAGTCGGCGGCCGCCTTGACCTGCTGGGCCAGCGCCGTACGCACCGCGTAGTAGCCGGACTCCGACGCGTCGTCCGAGGCGGATTTGCCGCCGAGGGCGAAGACTTCGATACAGGCCATCAGGGTGTCCATGTCCCTGATCGACTCGCCCTCGCTGCGCGCGATGTCGGCGATGGAACGGAAGATGATGCCGGTGGTGACCGGCACCTCGACCAGCATCGCCAGCGGCCCGAAGAAGCCGCCGACGCCACCGGAAACGGCGGCGCCGAGGGTATGCAGGCGGTTCGCCGGCTGACCGCTGGCGTTTTCCTGGAGGGTGGCGGTGGCCGAGCGGGCGACTTTCAGCAGCGCTCCCTCGATCACCGAACCGAGCTTCTCGTTGACCTTCCGTGGCAGCTTCTTCAGGCCGTATTCGATCGGCGTGCCCAGCAGGCTGGTGAGTTGCGCGGTGAGTCCAGGGTTCTCCAGCAGGTTCTTGGCGGCCTGGAGTTGCTTGAGATCGGCGGGGGAAAGGCTCATGGAAGGTCCGGCTGACGGTGGTCGGTCAACCTAACCACTGTCCGCCGGCGTTGTCCACGCTCAATAGTCGCCGCGCTTGCGGAAGGCCCAGCGGCCGGCGAGGAAGGTGAAGCTGGCGACCAGCACGAGCATGATCCAGAAGCCTTCAGGATCGTCGGCGAAGGGAATCCCGCCGACGTTCATGCCGAAGAAGCCGGCGACGATGTTGATCGGCAGGGCCAGCACCGTGACCATGGTCAGGGTGAAGAGGATGCGGTTGTTCTGTTCGTTGAGCTTGGCCGCGATCTCTTCCTGCAGCAGCTTGATCCGTTCGCCCAGGGCGGTCAGGTCGCTGATCACCAGGGAGAACTCCTCGGTGGCTTCGCGCAACTCACGCAGGTCGGCATCCTGTAGCCATTCCGGCGGTCGGTTGAGCAGGCGCAGCAGCGAACCGGGCTCCAGCGCCAGCAGGCGTTGCAGGCGTACCAGCACGCGCCGCATGGCGCCGAGGTCGGCGCGGTTGGCGGAGAGGCGCAGGGCCAGTAGCTGGTCCTCGATGCGGTCCACTGCGACGCTGGTTTCGCGGACGATCTGGGTCAGCACGTCGCCCTGGTCGCGCAACAGGTGGATCAGCAACTGCAGGGGCGAACGGAAAGGTTCGCCGTGCTTCACCGAAGAGCGCAGCTTGTCCACCGAGCGCAGCGGTTGCGCTCGTGCACTGACCAGCAGCCGGCCACGGGCGCAGACCCACAGGGTGGCGACGTCCGAAGAGACCAGGCCGAAGTTGAAGACCACGTCGTTGACCACTGCCAGCAGCGCCGAGTCGACGTGTTCGATGCGCGTCGAGCGCGACCCCTCGCGCAGGCTTTCGAAGAAATACTCCGGCAGTTCCAGATGCTTCTTCATCCAGCGCTCGCAGGCGGCATGGGCGAGGTTCAGGTGCAGCCAGAGGAACTCGTCCGGCGCCTCCTCGCGAGCCTGCCGCAGGCAGGCGAGGGCGGTAACCGAGTCGATTTCCCGCCCCGCTTCGCCGGGGCGGAAACGGAAACCGTAGATCAGGCCGAACAGGTCGGCGTCCTGGGGCGGGGAGATACCGTGATGCATGGTCGCTCGCGGGAGAGGATCGGTTGGATAACTTGGCATCGTGACGATGACGCTTTGATTGCAGGACGATGAAGGCCGCTTCGCGGGATGCCCGGCGATGCTTTCCGTTGGAACTGTCGGGGTCGTCTTGCCGTCGCCTCGCGCCGACGAACTACGAGGTGCCGGGAAGTGCTATTTCATTTCTCCCGGTTTTTTATGAAATACGCATCGTAGAGTTCTGATATTTGCCCGCTGGGTTATTTAGTCGATTTGCCGTGCCAGGTGATGGGGGTTGTTTATAAAGTATTATAACTTTTTGATTATATATTGTTTATCAATTAGATAGGCGTGTGATGGCTAAATGGCTGCATGTTTTCCAGGGGTTATCTAAATTGAATTTTTCATGGGGGTTTTCTTAGTCGTTATATATAAAGTCAGACTCGCCTTTTATTTAAAAGCTGCTATTTCTGGATTACATGGTGCGGCCGTTCGGTCGCTGCTTGACAAGAGGAATGTCGGAAATGTCGATCCAGGCGAAAGTTACCCCTATCGATCAGAGTATTTCTTCTGCGGCTGCCGTCGAGGTTCCGGAAAACGGGATACTCAAACTCTCCCAGAGCAGTAATGTCGCGCTCGATGTCGCACCGGAGTCGGTGGCGGGATACTCGAAGAGCGGTTCGGACCTGATCGTCCAGCTGAAGACCGGGGAAAGCGTCCGGATCGCCAACTTCTATGCGGAAGGCCAGCCTTCCAGCCAACTGTTCCTGGCCGACAAGGACAAGCTGGTGGCGGTAGATCTGCCGCCGGTCGCTGCCGACGGGCCGCTGATGGCCGGCTACATCCCGCAGGAAAGCCTGGCCGGTTTCGAGTCGCTGACCGGCGCCGGTGTGCTCGGTGGCATGAGCGCAGGGACTGCGCTGCTGGTCGGTGCGGCGGCCATCGGCGCCGGGGTGGCGATTTCCAACAGCAGCGGCGGCGGTGGCGGCGGCGGTTCTTCGGTGCCCCCGGACACCACTCCGCCGAAGGCGGCCAGCGGCCTGAAGATAGCGCCTGACGGCAGCAGCATCAGCGGCCAGGCCGAGGCCGGCGCGAGCGTCGGCATCGATACCAATGGCGACGGCAAGCCGGACCTCACCGTGATCGCCGATGCCAACGGCAATTTCACCGCTCCGCTGAACCCGCCGCTGACCAATGGCCAGACGGTCACCGTGGTGGTCACCGACCCGGCTGGCAACGCCAGCCCGCCGGCCCAGGTCACCGCTCCGGACACTACCGCCCCGGCGCCGGCTACCGACGTGCAGGTGGCGCCGGACGGCAGCAGCGTCACCGGCAAGGCCGAACCCGGCTCGACGGTGGGCGTCGATACCGACGGCGACGGCCAGCCGGACACCACCGTGGTGGTCGGCCCCGGCGGCAGCTTCGAGGTTCCGCTGAACCCGCCGCTGACCAATGGCGAGACGGTGACGGTGATCGTTACCGACCCGGCCGGCAACAACAGCACCCCGGTGACCGTCGAGGCGCCGGACACCACCGCCCCGGCGCCGGCCACCGACGTGCAGGTGGCGCCGGACGGCAGCAGCGTCACCGGCAACGCAGAGCCGGGCGCCACCGTCGGTGTCGACACTGACGGCGACGGCCAGCCGGACACCACCGTGGTGGTCGGTCCCGGCGGCAGCTTCGAGGTTCCGCTGAACCCGCCGCTGACCAATGGCGAGACGGTGACGGTGATCGTTACCGACCCGGCCGGCAACAGCAGCACCCCGGTCACCGCCGAAGCCCCCGACTTCCCCGACGCGCCCCAGGTCAATGCCAGCAACGGCAGCGTCCTCAGTGGTACGGCGGAAGCGGGCGTGACCATCGTGATCACCGACGGCAACGGCAATCCGATCGGCCAGACCAGCGCCGATGCCAACGGCAACTGGAGCTTCACCCCCGGTAGCCAACTGCCGGATGGCACCGTGGTCAATGTGGTGGCCAGGGACGCCGCCGGCAACAGCAGCCCGGCGACCTCCATCACCGTCGACGGCGTGGCGCCGAGCGCGCCGGTGGTCGAGCCGAGCAACGGCAGCGAACTCAGCGGGACTGCCGAACCGGGCAGCAGCGTGACCCTGACCGACGGCAATGGCAATCCGATCGGCCAGACCACCGCCGATGCCAACGGCAACTGGTCTTTCACGCCGTCCACCCCGCTGCCGGACGGTACCGTGGTCAACGTGGTGGCCAGGGATGCCGCCGGCAACAGCAGTCCGCCGGCCAGCGTTACCGTGGATGCCGTCGCGCCGGCCACGCCCACCGTCGATCCGAGCAACGGTACGACCCTCAGCGGCACCGCCGAGCCGGGCAGTAGCGTGACCCTGACCGACGGCAACGGTAACCCGATAGGGCAGGTCACCGCCGACGGCAGCGGCAACTGGACCTTCACCCCGAGCACGCCGTTGCCCAACGGTACGGTGGTCAACGCCACGGCTACCGACCCGTCCGGCAACGCCAGCTCGCCGGCCAGCGTCACCGTGGATGCCGTGGCGCCAGCCACGCCAGTGGTCAACCCGAGCAACGGCAGCACGCTCAGCGGTACCGCCGAGCCAGGCGCTACCGTGACCCTGACCGACGGCAACGGCAACCCGATAGGCCAGGTCACCGCCGACGGCAGCGGCAACTGGAGCTTCACTCCGACCACGCCGTTGCCCAACGGCACCGTGGTCAACGCCACGGCCACCGACGCCTCCGGCAATACCAGTGCGGGCAGCAGTGTCACCGTGGACTCGGTAGCCCCGGCCACGCCAGTGGTCAACCCCAGCAACGGCACCACGCTCAGCGGCACCGCCGAGCCGGGCAGCAGCGTGACTCTGACCGATGGCAACGGCAACCCGATCGGGCAGGTCACCGCCGACGGCAGCGGCAACTGGAGCTTCACCCCGTCCACGCCGCTGGCGGATGGAACCGTGGTCAACGCCACCGCTACCGACCCGGCCGGCAATACCGGCGGCCAGGGCAGCACCACCGTGGACGCCATCGCGCCGGCCACGCCGACCGTCAACCTGAGCAATGGCAGCAGCCTCAGCGGCACTGCGGAACCGGGCAGCACGGTGATTCTCACCGACGGCAACGGCAATCCGATCGCCGAGGTCACCGCCGACGGCAGCGGCAACTGGACCTACACCCCGTCCACGCCGATCGCCAACGGTACTGTGGTCAACGTGGTGGCCGAGGACGCCGCCGGTAACAGCAGCCCGCCGGCGACGGTGACCGTCGATTCCAGCGCGCCGCCGGCGCCGGTGATCAACCCGAGCAACGGCGTCGTCATCAGCGGCACCGCCGAGGCCGGTGCCACCGTGACCCTCACCGATGCCAGCGGCAACCCGATAGGGCAGGTCACCGCCGACGGCAGCGGCAACTGGAGCTTCACGCCGGGCACGCCGCTGGCCAACGGCACGGTGATCGTCGCCACGGCCACCGACCCGACCGGCAATCCCAGCCCGCAGGCCGCCACCACGGTGGACGCGGTGGCGCCGCCGGCGCCGGTGATCGATCCGAGCAACGGCGCGGAGATCAGCGGCACCGCAGAGGCCGGGGCCAAGGTGATTCTCACCGATGGCAGCGGCAACCCGATCGGCGAAACCACCGCCGACGGCAGCGGCAACTGGACCTTCACGCCCGCCACGCCGCTGGCCAACGGCACGGTGGTCAACGCCGTGGCCCAGGACCCTGCGGGCAATACCGGCCCGCAGGGCAGCACTACCGTGGACGCGGTGGCGCCGAACACGCCTGTGGTCAATCCGAGCAACGGCAACCTGCTCAACGGTACCGCCGAGCCGGGCAGCACCGTGACCTTGACCGACGGCAACGGCAACCCGATCGGCCAGACCACCGCCGATGGCAGCGGCAACTGGAGCTTCACGCCCGGCTCGCAACTGCCCAACGGCACCGTGGTCAACGTGACCGCGAGCGACGCCGCCGGCAATACCAGCCCTCCCGCTACCACGACGGTGGATTCCTCGCTGCCGTCGATCCCGCAGGTGGATCCGAGCAACGGCTCGGTGATCAGCGGCACCGCCGACGCCGGCAACACCATCATCATCACCGATGGCAACGGCAACCCGATAGGGCAGGTCACCGCCGACGGCAGCGGCAACTGGTCCTTCACTCCAGGCATCCCGCTGCCGGATGGCACGGTGGTCAACGTGGTGGCGCGCAGCCCAAGCAATGTCGACAGTGCGCCGGCGGTGATCACGGTGGATGGCGTGGCCCCGGCGGCGCCGGTGATCGACCCGAGCAACGGCAGCGTGATCGCCGGTACCGCGGAAGCCGGTGCGACGGTGATCCTCACCGATGGCGGCGGCAACCCGATCGGCCAGGCCACCGCCGACGGCAGCGGCAACTGGACGTTCACCCCGAGCACCCCGCTGGCCAACGGCACCGTGATCAACGCCGTGGCCCAGGACCCGGCCGGCAATACCAGCGGTCCGGCCAGCGTCACCGTCGATGCCATCGCCCCGCCGGCGCCGGTGATCAATCCGAGCAATGGAGTCGTCATCAGCGGTACGGCGGAAGCCGGGGCCACGGTGATCCTCACCGACGGCAACGGCAACCCGATCGGCCAGGTCACCGCCGACGGCAGCGGCAACTGGAGCTTCACGCCGGGCACGCCGCTGGCCAACGGCTCGGTGATCAATGCGCTGGCCCAGGACGCCGCCGGCAACACCAGCGGCCCGGCCAGCACCACGGTGGACTCGGTAGCCCCGGCCACCCCGGTGCTCGATCCGAGCAACGGTACGGTGATCAGCGGTACCGCCGAAGCCGGGGCCACGGTGATCCTCACCGACGGCGGCGGCAACCCGATAGGGCAGGCCACCGCCGATGGCAGCGGCAACTGGAGCTTCACTCCGGGCACACCGCTGACCAACGGCACGGTGATCAATGCGGTGGCCCAGGACGCCGCCGGCAACACCAGCGGTCCGGTCAGCACCACGGTGGACGCGGTGGCCCCGGCCACCCCGGTGATCGACCCGAGCAATGGTGTCGAACTCAGCGGCACCGCCGAACCCGGCGTCCGGGTGATCCTCACCGATGGCAATGGCAACCCGATCGGCCAGACCCTCGCCGACGGTAGCGGCAACTGGAGCTTCACACCGGGCACGCCGCTGGCCAACGGCACGGTGGTCAACGCCGTGGCCCAGGACCCGGCCGGCAATACCAGCGGTCCGGCCAGCACCACGGTGGATACGGTGGCGCCGGCCACGCCGGTGATCAATGCCAGCAACGGCAGCGTGATCACCGGCACCGCGGAGGTCGGCGCCAAAGTGATCCTCACCGACGGCAACGGCAACCCGATCGGCGAGACCACCGCCGACGGCAGTGGCAACTGGACCTTCACCCCCGGCACGCCGCTGGCCAACGGTACGGTGATCAACGCCGTCGCCGAAGACGCCGCGGGCAACGCCAGCGGTCCGGCCAGCACCACGGTGGACTCGGTGGCGCCGTCCGCTCCGCTGCTGAGCATCAGCGCCGACGGCGCGCTGCTGACCGGCACCGCCGAGCCGAACAGTCAGGTGCGTATCGTGGTCAACGGCGACACCGCCAACCCGATCACGGTCACCGTCGACGGCGCCGGCAACTTCAGCCTGCCGTTCGCGCCGCCGCTGATCACCGGCGAACTGATCGCCGGGGTTGCCGTGGACGCCGCCGGCAACGTCAGCGGGCCGGCCACCATCAACGCGCCGGACCTGGCGCCGCCGACCATCAGCGTGCCGGAAGCCGCCGATACCTGGATCAACGCCGCGGAGATCGGCGACGGCATCCAGGTCGATGTGACGGTCCGTCCGACCATGCAGGTCGGCCAGGTGGTCACGGTCAAGTTCGCCGGGCAGAACGGCTACGAGGCCGAGGTCAGCCATACCCTCACCGCCGGCGACATCGCCGCCGGCAACCTGACCCTGACCCTGACGCCTCCCGGCGGCATGGGCCCGTTCCCGGAGGGCGCCTCGACCGTCACCGCCGACATCAACGGCGGCACCGCGTCGACCCCGGTGCCGTTCACCATCGACACCATTCCGCCGGCGACCCCGGTGCTGTCCCTGGTCGGCAACATCCTGACCATCTCGGCGGAGCCAGGGACCGAGTTGACGGTGACCGTCGACGTCGGCGGGGTGACCGCCACCGCCACGGTGACCGCCGACAACAGCGGGCTGGCGTCGCTGAACCTGCTCACCGACCTGGACATCGACTTCAGTTGGGACCAGTTGCTCAATGCCCAGGTGTCGGTGGTCGGACGCGACCCGGCCGGCAACCCGAGCAACACGGCGAGCATCGGCGTCGGCACCAGCATCGAGCAACCGGTGACCATCGGCAACTTCGGCCTCGACGTCAGCCTCAACCCGCTGAACCCGCGTTTCGGTTTCAGCGGAACCACCGAGCCTGACTCCAGCGTGGTGATCCGGGTCATCACCCCGGCGTTGAACGTCGAATTGCTGCCGATCCAGGCGGATTCGTCCGGAAACTTCTCGCTGAACCTGCTGAGCCCGACCATCCTCACCCAGTTGGGGCTGAACATCACCGACATCCTCAACCTCGGCTCGCAGATCTCGTTCAACCTGGTGTCCACCGACTCCAATGGCAACGACAGCGCCGCCTACGGGATCACCCTGACCCCCAACGGACTGTCGCTCAATATCGGCCAGATCGATGTCAACGGTACTTCCGGCGACGACGTGCTGTCCGGCGCCAACGGCAGTTCGGAGCACATCAACGGTGGCGACGGCAGCGACCTGATCTTCAACGTGGGCACCGGCGATCACGTGGTGGCCGGCAACGGCAACGACACCATCCAGATCACCGCGACCGATTTCGTCAGCATCGATGGCGGCGCCGGGTTCGACACCCTGGTCCTGGCCAACGGCATCGACCTCGACTACAACGCCGTCGGCGTCGGCACGCTCAGCAACCTCGAGCGCATCGACCTCGGCAAGGGCGATTCGGGTAGCGTGCTGACCCTGACCGCGGCGGAGGTGGATGCCATCACCGATGCCAACAACACGTTGCAGATCACCGGCGAGAACAACGACACCCTGAACGTGGTGGGCGCGGTGAATACCGGTACCACGCAACTGATCAACGGCATTACCTACGACGTCTACACCTTCGGCAGTACCACCCTGCTGATCGAGGACAACACGGTACAGGTCGTGGTCTGATGCGCGGGCGCAGGCAGTACGCGCGCAAGGGACGGCGGCATGGGAAGGGAGCCATCTGGCTCCTTTCCCTGGGGCTGCCGATGTTCGCGTCGGCCATGCCCCTCGACCAGGCGGTCAGGGCAGGGCTGGCGATCCACCCGGAAGTACGATCCGCGATGGCCGAAGCGGACCGTGCAGGCACCGAGGTGGAGATGGCCAAAGGGGGGTACTACCCCTCCGTGACGATGTCCGGGGGGCCGCAGGAGTTCGACTTCGGCGAGATCGTCTACGATCTCACCGCGTCGCAGATGCTGTACGACTGGGGTCGGGTGACGAGCAAGGTCGACAGCGCCAGCGCGACCCAGCGCAAGCTGTCCGAGGCGGTGCTGGTGGCGCGCGACGATGCGGCGCTGGATATCGTCGAGACCTACCTCGACGTGCTTGCCTCGGAGCGCCGGGTGGAGGCGGTGCGCGAACACATCCAGCGCCTCGACGGCATCCGCGAGATGACCCAGGCGCGCGGCGGCGACGGCTACGCCGACCGCAGCGAGCTGGATCGCGCCAATCTGGAACTGTCGCGGGCCCAGGAGCAGTTGTCGCTGGAGAAGGGCAACCTGCAGGACGCGCGCAACCAGTACGCGATCCTGGTCGGCCAGGAGCCCGCCGACCTGGTGGAGCCCGAGCCGATGTCGCTGCAACGCTACCTGGCGGCCAGCGATATGGCGCGGGTGATCCGCGAATCGCCTTTGCAGCGCAAGGCCCTGGAGGACGCCAATGTCGCCGAGGCCGAGGTCCGCGAGGCCAAGGCGTCGCTGCTGCCGCAACTGAACCTGGAGGCCAGCGCGCTGCGCCGGGAGATCGGCGGGCATCCGGAAAGCGACTCGGTGGTATCCCTGCGCTTCCGCATGGACACCTTCCAGGGGCTTTCCAACTTCCGCCGGCCGACCGCCGCGCAGCAGCGCCTGGAGTCGGCGAAATGGAGCGCCGACGCGATGCAGCGCGACATCCGCCGGCAACTGCAGAACCTCTTCGACAACGGCGACACGCTGCGCTGGCGAGAACAGTCGCTGACCCAGCAGGTGACCGAGTCGGAGCAGGTCGGCGAGTTGTATCGCGAACAGTTCGAGGTTGGCCGGCGCGACGTGATCGACCTGCTCAACGTGCAGCGCGAGCGGTTCGAGGCAGAGCGGCAACTGATCAACCTGCGGATCGAACGCAAGCGCATCGAGTATCGGGCGGCCGCGCAAGTCGGCCTGTTGGGTCCGCTATTGGAGAACCGGCTGAATCATGGAAGCTGAGAAAACCCCGGATAACGTCGTGATCCTCAACCACGACCCCATCGTCGACCCGTTGCGCCAGGGCTTGTTGCTGCTCTGCCGGCAGCTTGGCCGACCGCTCGGCGACGCTGAACTGGTGGACGGCATGCCGCTGGAGCACGGTCGCCTGCCGTTGCACCTGGTGGCCCGCGCGTTGCGCCGCGCCGACATCACTGCCCAGGTCACCCGCCAGCCGTTGCGCCGGATCGATCGCTACCTGCTGCCGGCCCTGCTGCTGCTCGACGACGGCCGCGCCCTGGTGCTGGTGGGCAACGACGGCGAGCATGCCGAGGTGCTGGTACCGCAGAGCGACGGCGGAAGCCAGAGGATGCCGCTGGCCGAGCTGGAAGCGCTGTACAGCGGCACGGCGATCTTCGCCAAGTGCCGCTACCGCCCGGACGGGCGGGTCGGCGACTACGCCAGCGCCTTGCCCGAACACTGGTTCTTCGGCCCGCTCAAGCGGCTCTGGCGTTCCTACGCCGAGGTCGCCGCCGCAGCGTTGGTGGCCAACGTCCTGGCGGTCGCCTCGGCACTGTTCGCCATGCAGGTCTACGACCGCGTGGTGCCCAACGCGGCCTTCGACACCCTGTGGATCCTCGCCAGCGGCGTGGCCCTGGCGATCGTCCTCGACGGTGTCCTGCGGATCATGCGCGGCCACCTGCTCAACGTGCTCGGCAAGCGCCTCGACCTGCAACTCTCGACCCTGCTGTTCTCCCGCGTGCTGAGCACCCGGGTCGCCGCCAAGCCGGCGTCGATGGGCGCCTTCAGTACCCAGGTGCGGGAGTTCGAGTCGGTGCGCGAGTTCTTTACCTCGTCCAGCGCGGCGCTGATCAGCGACCTGCCGTTCGTGGCGATCTTCCTGCTGATCATCGCCGTGATCGGCGGCCATGTGGTCTGGGTGCCGCTGGTGGCCTGCGTGCTGATGATCCTGCCGGGGCTGCTGACCCAGCGCCTGCTCGGCCACCTGTCGCGGCAGAACCTGCGCGAAGGGGCGATGAAGAACGGCGTGCTGCTGGAAGCCTTCGAGCACCTGGAGACGGTCAAGGCGACCCGCGCCGAAGGCCGCTGCCTGCACCAGTGGGAAACCCTGACCGGCGAACTGGCCGGTACGGCGATGAAGACCCATACCCTGGCCTCGACCCTGAGCTACTCGGCGAGCATCGTCCAGCAGCTCTGCTACGTCGGCGTGGTGGTCTTCGGCGTCTATCGGATCAGCGAGGGCGCGATGACCGTCGGCGGCCTGGTGGCCTGCTCGATCCTCGCCTCGCGGGCCATCGCACCGCTGTCGCAGGCGGCCGGCATCCTCGGTCGCTGGCAGCACACCAAGGTGGCGATGGAAGGCCTCGACCAACTGATGAGCGCCGAGCAGGAGCGACCCCAGGGCAAGCGCTTCGTGCACAAGGAGCGCCTGCAGGGACATTACCGCCTGGAGGGCGTGCGCCTGGCCCACGGCGACAGCCCGCCGGTGGTCGACGTGCAGGCCCTGAACATCCGCGCCGGCGAGCGGGTGGCGCTGCTCGGCGGCAACGGCGCCGGCAAGTCGACCCTGCTGCGCCTGCTCAGCGGCCTGCTCGACGCGCAGGCGGGACGCCTGCTGCTGGACGACGTCAGCCTGACCCAGATCGATCCGGCCGACCGCCAGCGCGGTATCGGCTACCTGCCGCAGGACGTGGCGCTGTTCCATGGCAGCCTGCGCGACAACCTCAACCTGGAGAACGCCGCGCTGGGCGACGAGGAACTGCTGGAGACCCTCGACGGGGTCGGCCTGGGCGCTTTCGTCCGCGGCCACCCGCTGGGGCTGGACATGCCGATCCAGGGCAACGCCAGCCTGTCCGGCGGCCAGCGCCAGGCCGTCGGGCTGGCCCGGGTGCTGCTACAGGACCCTCCGATCCTGCTGCTCGACGAGCCGACCGCGGCCTTCGACCAGGGCAGCGAGAAACAGGTCATCGACTACCTGCAGCAATGGTTGGGCAAGCGCACCCTGGTCATCACCACCCACAAGAAAAGCATGCTCGCCCTGGTCGAGCGTGCGGTGGTCCTGCGCCAGGGCAGGGTGATCATGGACGGCCCGCTGGAGCAGGTGGTGCAGGGCAACCAGGTACAGGCACCGCAGGCCGCCGAAGGAGGCAACCATGGACTCTGACCGCGACGCCGCCGCCCTGCGCCGGCAACTGGCCGACCCGTTGCTGGCGGCTACCCACCCGGTCTACCGGCCGCTGCTCTGGACCCTGCTCGGTTGCGTGCTGCTGTTCATCGGCTGGGCGGCCTGGGCGCAACTGGACGAGGTGACCCGCGGCGACGGTCGGGTCGTGCCGTTCAGCCGCATCCAGAAGATCCAAAGCCTGGAGGGCGGCATCCTCGACCGCCTGCTGGTGAAGGAGGGCGACCTGGTGGAAGTCGGCCAGCCGCTGGTGCGCCTCGACGAGACGCGCTTCCTCACCAACTTCCAGGAGTCGGCGAACCAGGCCAGCGTGCTGCGCGCGGCCATTGCCCGGCTCGACGCCGAGGTGCTAGGCAAGAAGAGCATCGAGTTCCCGCCGGACGTCGATCCCGAGGGGCCGCTGGCGCGTTCCGAACGCGAGCTGTTCAAGTCGCGCCGCGACAAACTGGTGGAGGGCACCCAGGCGATCCAGCGGCAGATCCACCTGGCGCAGAGCCAGCTCGACCTGGTTCGCCCGCTGGTGGCCAAGCGTGCGGTGAGCCAGATGGAGGCGCTCAAGCTGAGCCAGGACATCGCCACCCTCAGCGGCAAGCTGACCGAGCTGAAAAGCACCTATTTCCAGGATGCCTATACCGAGCGCGCACAGCGCAAGGCCGATCTCAGCGCCCTGGAACCGATCGTCCAGCAGCGCCAGGACCAGTTGCGCCGCACCGAGATCCTGTCGCCAGTGCGCGGGCGGGTGAACACCGTGCTGATCAACACCCGCGGCGGGGTGATCCAGCCCGGCGAGCCGATCATGGAAGTGATCCCGGTAGAGGAGCGTCTGCTGGTGGAGGCGAAGATCAAGCCGCGCGACGTGGCCTTCCTGGTTCCCGGCATGCCGGCCAAGGTGAAGATCACCGCCTACGACTACACCATCTACGGCGACCTCAAGGGCACCCTGGAGCAGATCAGTGCCGACACCATCGAGGAGGACACCCCGCATGGCAAGGAGTCCTACTACCAGGTGCTGATCAAGACCGATGGCAGCCAGTTGAAGCGCGGCGAGGAGGTATTGCCGATCATTCCGGGGATGGTCGCCGAGGTGGACATCCTCAGCGGCAAGCGCAGCGTGCTCAACTACCTGCTGCGACCGCTGATCAAGGCGCGCCTTTACTGAGGCGTGCAGGACAGGCCCCGGTCGGTGGAAACGTGCCAGCCGCTTCCCTGTAGCCATGGCGAGCTACGTAGGCGGTGGCGCTGGTAACGCTGCCCGGGCGGGCGCACGCTAGGCGTCGCGCCGAGCTGCGAGGCGCTGTCGGGTCCTGGCGTCGAGTAGCTCGCGCAGGGTCTTGAACAGCGGTGCGCGGTCGGTATAGCGACGGCCGTAGTCGAGGTTGAAGGCATAGTCGAAGTCCGCCGGATTGTCGCCCTGGGTGTGCTGGAGCAGGGTTTCCAGCTTGTCCAGGGCCTTCACTGCCAGGGCTTCGGCGGACTCGCCGCGCTCGTATTCGTCCCACAGGGCGAGCAGGCGGTCGCGCAGCGGCGCGTCGAGGTGACGGGTCAGCTGCAACAGGTCGGCGCGTTCCTGTTCGCCTTTGTCCGGGTGCGCGGCCTGCTCGACGGCGGGGATGTCGCCGTGGATCGCTTCGCCGAGGTCGTGGACCACGCACATGCGCAGGACCTTGCCGAGGTCCAGGCCGGCCAGTTGGTCCTCGAAGGCCAGTGCCATCAGGCACAGCCGCCAGCTATGTTCGGCGGTGCTTTCCGGGCGGCCGGAGGAGGTGTGCGCGGAGCGCAGGACGTCTTTCAGGCGTTCGGCTTCGCGGAGGAATTCGAGGCGGTTGCTCAGCAGTTCGAGGGACATGGCGCGGGCTCCGCTACCGGTGAAACGAGCCTGCAAGCCTAGGCGCGGCGGTGCTGAAGGTCCATGGATAAAATATCCGCGGCGACGTTCAGAGGGTTTCCACCAGGCGCACCGCGCGTCCGTCCGAGAGGGTCATGCGGGTCCAGCGGCAACGGCTGCGCCGGATCGGCACGATGGCCGAGGCGTTCGCTCCGCTGGCGAACTCCAGCGCCGGCGGTGCCAGCAGTTCGCGCCAGCCGAGTTCCTCGAGGGTGGCTTCCTGGCGGAGGATTTCCTCGCTGCAATAGGGCCACAGCGAACGGTCGAGCAGTTCGCCGAGAGGCACGCCGAATTGCGCGGCGCGTGCCGGCGAACAGGCCAACAGGCGATGGGTGAGGTCGCAGATCAGGTGCACGGGTTGCGGGTTGGCCTCGACCAGGCGGGCCAGTGCCTGGTCGGCGGCGGCTTCCAGGCGGGCGCCGAGCAGACGCTCCAGGCGTGCCCGTTCCTCCACCAGCAGCGCCTGGGTACCGGACTCCCAGCGCGAGATGGTCGATTGCGCCACGCCGAGCAATTCGGCGGCATGCGTTTGCTTGACCCGGTGCAGCAGGCGCCAGCGACGCAGGGCGGGGCCCAGGGACGAAGAAGGGAGAGGCTCGGTCATGCTTGGCTACGCGGGCGAATGGACGCTGAAGTCTGCGCCCGACGCCGGGCGGAGGCAAATCGGCGCGACACCGGGGGGACCCGTATGGTCGGCGGCGAACCTCGGAGGGCCGCCCGCGCCGCGCCGGCAGCCGTGGAGCTGCCGGCGGGCGTCTCGCTCAGGCCTTGGCGAAGGAGGTGGGGAAGGGCAGGTTGTACAGGCGTTGCCCGGTGGCGGCGAAGATCGCATTGGCCAGCGCCGGGCCGATGGGCGCCACACCGGGTTCGCCGACCCCGGTGGGCGCTTCGCCGGAGGGCACGATGTGCACTTCGACCTTGGGCATCTCGGCGATCCGCAGCACCTGGTAGCCGTCGAAGTTGTTCTGCTCGACCTTGCCGTCCTTCAGGGTGATCGCGCTGTGCAGGATCGCGCCGAGGCCGAAGCCGATGCCGCCCTCCATCTGCGCGGCGATCACGTCCGGGTTGATCGGGATGCCACAGTCCACCGCACAGACCACCCGCTCGACCTTCAGCTTGCCGTCCTTGTCCACCGAGACCTCGACCACCTGGGCGACGAAGGTCTTGAATGCCTCGGTCACCGCGATCCCGCGCCCGCGCCCGGCGGGCAGCGGCCTGGACGGGTCCCAGCCGGCCTTTTCCGCAGCCAGTTCGAGCACGCCGCGCAGGCGCGGCTGCTCTGCCAGCAGGTCGCGGCGGAACAGGTAGGGGTCCTTGCCGGCGGCCTGCGCCGCCTCGTCGATGAACGCCTCCACCGCGTAGACCGTGTGCGAGCTGCCGACCACCCGCCACCACAGGACCGGCACGCCGACCTGGGTGGTGCTCAGCTCGACCGAGACATTGGGCACCGCATAGGGCAGGTTGGCGGCGCCTTCCACCGAGGTGGCGTCGATGCCGTCCTTGACCATCACCGCGGCGAACGGCGTGCCTTCCAGGATCGACTGGCCGACGATGCGATGTTGCCAGCCGACCAGCTTGCCGTCGGCGTCGAGCCCGGCTTCGAGCCGGTGGTAGTACATCGGCCGGTAGAAACCGCCGTGGATGTCGTCCTCGCGGGTCCATTGCAGCTTCACCGGCACGCCGTTGGCGCCCAGCGCCTTGGCGATCGATACCGCCTCGACGATATAGTCCGACCAGGCGTTGGCGCGCCGGCCGAAGCTGCCGCCGGCGTAGAGCGTATTGATCTTCACCTGCTCCGGCTTCAGCCCGGCGGTGCGCGCTGCGTTGCCCTGGTCGACGGTCTGGAACTGGTCGCCGGCCCAGATCTCGCAGCTGTCGGCGGTCAGCCTGACCACCGCGTCCAGCGGCTCCATCGGCGCATGGGCGAGGAACGGGAACTCGTAGCTGGCGGCGATCCTGCGGGTCGCCCCGGCCACCGCCTTGGCGGCGTCGCCGTCCCTGCGCGCGGGCTTGCCGGGTTGCTCGGCGAGCTTGCGGTACTCCGCCATCAGCGCCTCGGAACCACGCTTCTCGGCCTTGCTCTCGTCCCACTCGACCTTGAGCGCGTCGCGGCCTTGCTTCGCCGCCCAGAAGCCCTTGGCGACCACCGCCACGCCGTGCGGCACCTGGACCACCTCGACCACCCCCGGAATCGCCCTGGTCGCCGTGGCGTCGAACGATTTCACCGTGGCGCCGAACAGCGGCGGGCGCTGGAGCAGGGCGACCAGCATGCCGGGCAGGCTGACGTCGAGGGTGAATTGCGCACTGCCGTCGGTCTTGCCGGGAACGTCGACGCGCGGCGCCTGGTGACCGATCAGGCGGAAGTCCTTGGGATCCTTCAATTGCACTTTTTCCGGCACCGGCAGTTCCGCCGCCGCAGCGGCCAGCGAACCGTAGCTGGCCTTGCGCTGGCTGGCCGGATGTTCGACGAAGCCGTCGCGGGTGCGCAGTTCGGTGGCCGGCACTCGCCACTGGCGGGCGGCGGCCTCGACCAGCATCGCGCGCGCCTTGGCCCCGGCCTCGCGCAATTGCATCCAGGAGTTGGCCATCGCCGAACTGCCGCCGGTGCCCTGCATGGTGCCGAAGGCCAGGTTGGCGTAGCGCTTGGCGTCGGCGGGCGCGCTTTCCACGCGGACCTTGCTCCAGTCCGCGTCGAGTTCCTCGGCGACGATGGTGGCGATACCGGTATAGGCACCCTGGCCCATCTCCACGTGCTTGGCGATCACCGTGACACTGTCGTCCGGAGCGATCCGCAGGAAGGCGTTGGGCGCGAAGCCGGCGTCCGGCAGGGCCGCGGCGAGGGCACGCCGGGCTCCGCTCCACTGGAAGCCGATGGTCAGGCCGACCACCGCGGCGCCTTTGAGGAAGCCGCGGCGCGAGCCGGGCAGGGCGTTGCTCAGATCGATCTTGCTGTTCATGGCGTCAGGCCTTCAGGGTGTCGGCGGCTTCGTGGATGGCGGCGCGGATCCGCACATAGGCGGCGCAGCGGCAGATGTTGCCGTTCATCGCGGCATCGATGTCGGCGTCGCTGGGGCTGGCGTTCTGCTCCAGCAGCGCGGTGGCGGACATGATCTGGCCGGACTGGCAGTAGCCGCACTGCGGTACCTGGAGCTTGACCCAGGCGTCCTGCACGGCCTTGCCGGGCTTGCTCTGGATACCCTCGATGGTGGTGACGCGCTTGCCGGCGACCGCGGAGACCGGCAGCACGCAGGAACGTACCGCGGTGCCGTCCAGCTGCACGGTGCAGGCGCCGCACTGGGCCATGCCGCAGCCGAACTTGGTGCCGTGCAGGCCGGCGCTTTCCCGGATGGCCCAGAGCAGGGGCATGTTGGGATCGACGTCGAGGGTGACGTTCTTGCCGTTCAGGACGAGCGAGGTGGGCATGCTGATTCTCCACGGAAAGGCCCGGGCAGGGCGTTATCTCTTATCAGGCAGGGATGCATCGGGCGAAGTGTGCGCGAAGGACGAAACGGACGCCTTGCACGATCCTGCGAAAGTCTAGATCAATCCTGCCGAGCGTCCCGGCGGGCGCGGCGCGGAAACGCGGCGAAACAACTCCGTCGGCGCAGGCGTTCACCCGGCATCGGCAACGCGCTAGGATCGCTGCCGTCGGTGACTGACGCCCGCCCGGGCGGCACGCACTTTCAGCCGGAAGCGGGACGACCCGTTTTCCCTCTTTCATTGCGCGGGGACGACCCTGCAGAGAGGCTGAAAATGGCGTGGATCTATCTCTTGCTCGCCGGTGTCTTCGAAATCGTCTGGGCCACGGCCATGAAGGAGTCGGCCGGCTTCACCCGCCTGTGGCCAAGCCTGGTCACCCTGCTGTTCATGATCCTCAGCTTCGGCCTGCTGGCCGTTTCCATGAAAACCCTGCCCCTCGGCACGGCCTACACCATCTGGGTCGGCATCGGTGCGGTCGGCGCCTTCGCCCTGGGCATCCTGCTCTTCGGCGAAAGCCCGAGCCCGTTGCGGCTGCTGGCGGTGGGGCTGATCGTGGCCGGCATCGTCATTCTCAAGCTGGCGACCCGTCAGGGCTGAGGGGCGACCATCATGTACGCATCCTTCGCTCCCGCGACCTGGGCCTTGCTCGCCTACCTCTTCGGCGCGCTCGCCCTTTGCCTGCTCATGCTGGGGTTGGGCCGGGTGCTGGGCGGCCGATCGCATGGCCGGGCGAAGAACCTGCCGTTCGAGTCGGGGGTGGATTCCACCGGCTCGTCGCGCTTGCGCTTCTCGGTCAAGTACGCGTTGGTCGCCATGCTGTTCGTGATCTTCGGCATCGAGATGCCGTTCCTCTACCTCTGGGCGGTGTCGCTGCGGGAGAATGGCTGGGCGGGTTTCGTCGAGGCGACGCTGTTCGTCTCCCTGCTGCTGGTCGGACTGTTCTACCTGCACCGGGTCGGCGCCCTCGACTGGTCGCCGGAGCGCCGGCGGAAAAAGCCGCACGACTAGTCGTGGAGGATCACCAGCAGGTAGCGGCAGGCTTGCCCGGCGGTGGCGAAGGTCACCGCGCGGTCGACGCCGAAGTCCAGGCGGTCGCCGCGTTGCAGGTGGAACGACTGCTCGCCGTAATCCACCCGCAGCGCACCCTCGACCAGCCACAGGCGCTGTCGGTAGGGCCGGCCGCCCCAGCGGGGATAGTCGAGGCGGGCGTTCGCCGGGATCTCCACTTCCACCATCTCGCAGCCGCTGCGCGGATCGCGAGCGCCGACCTGGCGGCGGCGGTAGCCGCTGGCCGGGTCTTCCCACACTTCCTGCTGCGCGCGCCGGCAGAGCGGTTCGGCCGGTGCCTGCGCGTCGCCGAGCAGCTCGGAGAGGGCGACCCCCAGGCCGCCGGCGAGACGGCCGAGGACGCTGGCGGTGGGGCTGCTTTGGTTGCGCTCGATGCGCGAGATCATCGCCTTGCTCACCGCGCAGCGTTCGGCCAGTTGGGCGAGGGTCAGCTCGCGCTCCTTGCGCAGGGCGGCTAGGCGTCGGGCAATCAGTTCGTCGATATCCATGAGTGGCCCTGGCGGATTTTTCTCGTCCATGATAGTCACTGTCCAATATATTGGAAATTCGCCCTTGCATTGGAGCTTGCCCGCGATGACCGAACCGACGATTCGCCGCCTGGCTGGCGAGGAGATCCTGGCGCGCCTGGACGAACTGGCCGAGGTACTGCTGGACTGCGTGGAAGGCGGGGCTTCGGTCAGCTTCATGTGGCCGTTGCCGCGGGAGCGGGCGCTGGCCTTCTGGCGCGGCGTCGGCGAGAGCGTGGCGGGCGACGAACGCCTGCTGCTGGTGGCGGAAGCGGAGGGGCGGATCGTCGGTACCGTGCAACTGCTCCTCGACCAACCGCCGAACCAGTCGCACCGCGCCGACGTGGCGAAGATGCTGGTGCACCGGCGTGCGCGTCGGCGCGGCATCGGCGAGGCGCTGATGGGCGAGCTGGACCGGCTCGCCCGGGCCTGCGGCAAGTCCCTGCTGGTGCTGGATACGGTCAGCGGCAGCGCCGCCGAACGGCTGTACCTGAAGACCGGCTGGACACGGGTCGGGGAAATCCCGGACTACGCCCTGATGCCGGACGGCACGCCCTGTCCCACCACCTATTTCTACAAGCGCCTGGCTGTTGCCGGCTGACCGAAGATGCCAGCGTTCCCAAGGCAGGCCGGGTAGAATCGGCGGATGCGAGAGATTCGGGGTCGATGGTGGAGTTACTGCAAGGGTTCGTCCTGACCCGGCACTGGCGCGATACGCCGGCCGGCACGGAAGTCGCGTTCTGGCTGGCGACCGAGCAGGGCCCGCGGCAGGTGCGGCTGCCGCCGCAGCCGTCGGTGGCGTTCGTCCTCGCCGAGCAGCGCGGGCGCGTCGAGTCCCTGCTCGCCGGGGAGACTGGCGCCGAGCTGCGGCCGCTGGCGCTGCGCGACTTCCAGCAGCGGCCGGTGCTCGGCCTGTACTGCCAGCAGCATCGCCAACTGATGAATCTGGAGAAACGCTTGCGCCAGGCCGGCGTCGAGGTGTTCGAGGCCGATATCCGGCCGCCGGAGCGCTACCTGATGGAGCGCTTCATCACCGCGCCGGTCAGCCTGGAGGCGAGTGTCGAGGCTGACGGCAGCCTGCTCGCCCGGCGCCTGAAGCCGGCTCCGGACTATCGCCCGCGCCTGCGCCTGGTGTCGCTGGACATCGAGACCAACGCCCGCGGCGATCTCTACTCCATCGCCCTGGAAGGCCGCGGCCAGCGCCAGGTATACATGCTCGGCCCGGCCAACGGCGATGCCGCGGCCGTGGATTTCCGCCTCGACTATTGCGACAGCCGTGCCGGGCTGCTTGAACGCCTCAACCAGTGGCTGGCCGAGCACGATCCCGACGCCATCATCGGCTGGAACCTGGTGCAGTTCGACCTGCGCGTCCTGCATGAGCATGCCCAGCGCCTGAAGGTGCCGCTGCGCCTGGGGCGTGGCGGCGACGAAATGGGCTGGCGCGAGCACGGCAGCCGCAACAACCACTTTTTCGCCGCGGCGGCCGGCCGCCTGATCATCGATGGCATCGAGGCGCTGCGCTCGGCGACCTGGAGTTTTCCCTCGTTCAGCCTGGAGAACGTCGCCCGGACCCTGCTCGGCGAAGGCAAGGCGATCGACAATCCGTACCAGCGGATGGACGAGATCGATCGCATGTTCGCCGAGGACAAGCCGGCCCTCGCGCACTACAACCTGAAGGACTGCGAATTGGTGACGCGGATCTTCGCCCGTACCGAACTGCTCGACTTCCTCCTCGAACGGGCCACCGTCACCGGCCTGCCGGCGGACCGCAGCGGCGGCTCGGTGGCGGCCTTCACCCACCTGTACATGCCGTTGATGCACCGCGCCGGCTTCGTCGCCCCGAACCTCGGCGAGAAGCGTCCGGAAGCCAGTCCCGGCGGCTTCGTCATGGACTCGCGGCCGGGCCTCTACGAATCGGTGCTGGTGCTCGACTACAAGAGCCTGTATCCGTCGATCATCCGTACCTTCCTGATCGATCCGGTCGGCCTGGTGGAAGGCCTGCGCCAGCCGGACGACGAGCACTCGGTGGAAGGCTTTCGCGGCGCCCGCTTCTCGCGTACCCGGCATTGCCTGCCGGCCATCGTCGCACGGGTCTGGGAGGGCCGCGAGGCGGCCAAGCGCGAACGCAACCAGCCGCTCTCGCAGGCGTTGAAGATCATCATGAACGCCTTCTACGGGGTGCTGGGTTCCAGCGGCTGCCGCTTCTTCGACCCGCGCCTGGCCTCGTCCATCACCCTGCGCGGGCATCGGATCATGCGCCGTACCCGCGAGCTGATCGAGGCCGAGGGCTATACGGTGATCTATGGCGATACCGACTCCACCTTCGTCTGGCTCGGCAGCCCCCGCGCCGAGGAGGAGGCCGCGGCCATCGGCCGGGCGCTGGTGGCGCGGGTCAACGACTGGTGGCGCGAGCACCTGAAAGAAGAATTCGGCCTCGACAGCGCCCTCGAGCTGCAATTCGAGACCCATTACCGGCGTTTTCTCATGCCCACCGTGCGCGGCGCCGAGGAGGGCAGCAAGAAACGCTACGCCGGCCTGGTGCGCCGCGCCGACGGTGGCGAGGAGATGGTCTTCAAGGGCCTGGAGACCGTGCGCACCGACTGGTCGCCGCTGGCCCAGCGCTTCCAGCAGGAACTCTACCTGCGCATCTTCAATCGCCAGCCCTACCAGGACTACGTGCGCGATTACGTACGACGGACCCTGGCCGGCGAGCTAGACGACCTGCTGGTCTACCGCAAGCGCCTGCGCCGGCGCCTCGACGATTACCAGCGCAACGTGCCGCCGCATGTGCGCGCGGCGCGCATCGCCGACGACTACAACCTCGAGCGCGGGCGCCCGCGGCAGTATCAGAGCGGCGGCTGGATCAGCTACGTGATCAGCGTCGCCGGTCCCGAGCCGCTCGAGGCGCGGCGTTCGGCCATCGACTACGAGCACTACGTGGGCAAGCAGTTGCAGCCGGTGGCCGACGCCATCCTGCCGTTCGTCGGCGACGATTTCGCCACTTTGGTCGACCGGCAGATGGCACTATTCTGAGGCTCATTGGCGGATGAGCCGCTGGTCCAGCTGGCGCAGCCGTTCCCGGTCGAGGTTGCGCGGCAGGACGAGAGTGTCCGAGCCGTTGGTCAACGGCGATTCCACGGGCCTGTTGAGTGGGATGACGATACGCTCGGCGTCGTAACGGATTTCCTTGGCGTCGGTCAGGCCCTGCTTCTGTAGCTGATGGATGGCTTCGAGGCGGGCGTCGGCGTCGGCTGCGCTGGGCGCCGATTGCATGACCTTCAGGTAGATGTCCAGTGCCTCCCGGCCATTGAACGGACCTTGCCCCAGGTGCTTCACGAATACCCGGTAGACGCCTCCCACCGCGCGGCACAGGCGGCTGTTGCCGTTCTGTGCGGCGATGTCGGCCTGCAGCCTGGCGTCGCACTGCTGCTTGCTCATGTTGCGGGCTTCGGACTTTTCGCTTTGCGCGCAGTAGGCGCTGCCGTAGAGGTCGCCGTCCTTGTCGCAGCGGCCGTAGCAGATATCGTGCAGGCGGCAGGCCTCGCTGAGCGAGCAGCCCGCGACGTCGTCCGGAACCAGATACTGGGTGAAGCCGGAGCCGCAATAGGTGGCCTTGTCTTCGGCGGCGCTGGCGGCGGGCGCCATCCGCGGGGCGAGCAGAACGACGGCGAAGCCGATCAGGAGCAGGCTAGAGAGGGTTTTCATAGAGGACGTCCTGTTCGCTGCGGGTGCCGGGTTCCGAGAGTTGCCGTTGCAGCCGCCGGTGCATGGCCGTGGCTTTGAGGTAGTGGAAGTCGAAGCACTTGCCGAACGAGAAGTTCTTCCGCACCGGGTCGTGGCACTCCCGGTAGTAGGAGGCGCCAGCCGTACGTTCGTAGATGGCCTTGCTGACGGCGGTGGCCATGAAGGCGATCACCTGGTCGTTGAAGATATCGTTGTGGTCGGCGATGAAGGACTGCGAGGTGTAGATGAAGTTGACCGGCTCGTTGCTGTAGCAGGGCATGCGCGGCAGCGCCGGATCGGCGTTGCCGCCGTCCGCGCTGCAGAAGCTCCTGAAGCGCCATTTGCCGATATCGGTGTCGTCGATCACCCGTGGTTCGGGCGGTCTTGGCGCGCAGTTGTCGCTGCCATCCGGCAGCGGGCACTCGCGGTCGATCAGCAGGGCGGTCCGATACAGGCTGTAGTTGCCGAGGGCGGTGGTATCCAGGTCTTCTTCCCGGAGGCGATAGCGGGTTCCGTTGTAGGTCCTGTCCAGGTCCACCTGGCTCCAGGTGAGGTTGACGCCGACCCATTGGCCGAGCGGGAAGGCGAAGTGGGTGGCGCTGTCGCCGTGGGAACTGATGACGTACAGCAGCGGCGGCGGCCGGGCTCCCAGGGCGCCGACCTTGAGGCTATTCTCCTTGAGCAACAGGCCCTGATTGGCCTCTATCGCCGGATTCAGCATGATTACCGCGTCGCCGAAGGCGCGTATCCGCTGACCGTCCTGGAGAGCCAGCAGGCGTTCGAGCAACGGGTCGTGAAGTGCGCCGAGGGTGATTGCGCCGCCGAAGCTGTGGCCGACGATCACCAGATAGTTCCTGTCCTTGCGATCGATCCGTTCCAACTGGGCGAGCAACTCGGCGACGCCACCCCGGCCGACTTCCTCGGCGACGGCCTTCCTGTCCCAGTAGGTCAGGTTCTCGCTATACAGGCCATGCATCGACTTGCCCCGCCAGCCAACATAGAGGCCGACCAGCCTGCGTTTGCCCAGCACCCCGGAGGAGGCGAGATTGGCGAGTGCCTTGTTGAAGCTGGCGACGTTGCCGTCGTCCCGTCCCGCGTTGTGCTTCCAACCGTGAATAAACACCACCATGGCGATGTCCCCCCGGGCGGAGTAGCGCTTTAGCTGGTCGATCAGGCGTTGCGTTCTGGCAGGCGCGAAGTCGTTGCCGCGCTCGCTGTATTCGACGAAGCCGATCTCGTAGTTCGGATGGCGTTCGTAGTAGCTGTCGCTGCAAGGCCGCATGTCGGCGCAGGTCGATTCGCTGTCATCGCGCAGCGGGGCGTTGGCGGCGCAGCCTGCCAGCAGGCAGGCTGCGAGAAGGGCGAGTATTTTCATGACGATTCCCGCGTGGAGATTCTTTTCCGGCGCGCCAGAACTCGACCGGTCGCTACCCGTTACGCAGGCCGGTCGGTACGCTCTGGCGCTGTCGGTGCCCGTGTCGCCGGCCGGGTGCTGTCATGGGGGATGGGAGAGCGCAGGCGGAGAAGTCGTCCCGCGAAAGGCTGGGGAGGCGTGTGTCAGGGTCCCCTGGAAGCGGGCCTGGGATATCCCAGAAAGGCTCGTCGTGGGGCGAACTGTCGAAGACGTTGACATGCTGAACCACCACTTCCGTGTCTGTTCTGCAACTGTCTATAGACCGCCGGGGGGTGGGTGTCAAAGTGCCACTTCGCAGCCTTCCGCATGGTGGATGGCTGCGAAGGAGAGTCGATCAGGCCAGTTGCGCCGGGTCGAGCATGTCGCTTTCGAAGGTCATCCAGCCGCCGTTCTCGCTGGCCGCGCCGTCGAGGATCGGGCCGTAGTAGGTGAGGCCGATGGTCAGGCTGAAGCAGATGTGGGTAGCGTTCTCCGGGGCGTCCAGCTGGCCTTCGAAGTGCAGCTTGAGCACGCCCGGCTCGACGCTTTCCAGGCCGATGGCGACGTTCGGGTTGTCCACGGCCTCGCTTTCGCGGCCGCGTTGCTCGGCGCTGACGGTGAGGGTCACGGTGTCTCGGTACATGTCTTGCTCCAGTTGGCGTGGGGCCGGCGTCGCCAGCGCGGCGGACAGACTACTGGCAGACGCGCCGGCTGGCCAGTGCTGGCTGCGGTAGGCGCCGCGCGGGGCCTGGGAATCATTCGCCGGCGGCGCAGTCCAACTGCGCATCACCAACCGACCCCCGAGGGGATGATGAAGCTACCCGTGCTCGCTGTATTGGGCGCCGCGCTGCTGTTGAGCGCCTGCGCGAAGAAGGAGGCCGAGGCCTGTGCCTCGCCGGACGTGAAAGACCAACTGATGCGGATCTTCCTCCAGGGCGCGATCACCGAGCGCTCGCCGGAGTTCAAGGACAGCGCGTTGCGCGACGTGGCGATCCTCGAGAAGGATCCCGACAGCGGCGTGCTGTCCTGCGTCGGCACCCTCAGCGTGCCGGCCGGCCAGCAGGTGGTCGAGGGCGTCCTGCAATACCGCATCGCCCCGGTGGCCAAGTCCGACTACGACTACCTGCTGCTGGATACCGCCGGCGCCAACACCACCGCCCTGGCGCAGCGCCTGAACAAGGCGCTCGGCCAGTAATCGCGCGCCTCGCTCAGGGTACGCCGTTGCGGCCGTGGGCGAGGAAGCCGGGACGGGCGCCGAGGCGCTCGTAATAGGCGCGCACCGCTGGCAGCGACGGATGCTCGAACGGCGTCTCGTACCAGCGGTTGACCGACAGGCCGATGGCGATGTCGGCCAGGCTGAAGGTCTCGCCGGCGACATAGGCGCCGGTGCGTAGCAGTTGTCCCTCGAGGATTTCCATGAAGCCCGTCCAGCCGCGCAACGAGGCCTCCACCTGGGCCGCGTCGCGGTGCGCCGGCGACTGCCGGACCAGGCTCATGAAGGCATAGCTCCACGAGCGGTTGAGGTCGGAGGCCTGCCAGTCCAGCCACTGGTCGACCCGCGCGCGCGGCGCCGCCTGCTGCGGATAGAGGCGTTCGCCGGCATAGCGGTTGGCCAGGTAGCGGATGATGCTGTTGGATTCCCAGAGCACCAGTTCGCCGTCGCGCAGCACCGGCACCATGGCGTTCGGGTTGAGGGCGAGGAATTCCGCCGCGTGGGTGTCGCGGAAGCCGCTGCCCCAGTCTTCGCGGCGGTAGGGCAGGTCCAGTTCGGCGCAGGTCCAGAGCACCTTGCGCACGTTGATCGAAGAGGCCTTTCCGAGAATCTCCAGCATGGCGATGGCGCGTCCTTGGGCGGATAGGAAGGCTCCGAGTATACGGGCCGATCCCGCCGACGGGGAGCGGCTCGAGCGGGGGCGCCGGCTAGGCGCGGCTGGTTTGCCGGCGGCCCGGGCGGTGGCGCGCCCAGAGGGCGAAGTAGAGCCAGCCGATGACGAACGATGGCGCCACGCTCGCCAATGGATGCGGCGTGCCCGAGAGCCAGTGCAGCGCGGCCATCGGCGCGGTCAGCAGGAGCACCACCAGCAGGGGCGCCTGGCGTTGCGCAAGGCCGTGGCGGCGGCCGAGACATTGCAACAGGTACAGGCCGAAGCGCGTCGCCAGGAGACTCGCGGCGCCCTGGAGCAGGGCGGCGACGCCCATCCCGGCCAGGCCGCCGTCCTGGTTGGCATAGGCCGCCCAGGCGCCGTAGAGCACCGCGGCCGGCAGCGCCGCCAGCCACGGGTCGTCGGAGCGCTGCGCGAGTCCGCTCACCGGATGATCCTCTGCTGCACGTAGGGTTCGGCACCGGGCGCGAGGCGGACCATGCAGAGGATCTGGTCGCTGCTGCCGACGTGGGCGACGAAGTGGTCGTTGGTCCTGGCGTGGCTGGACATCGCCATGCGCGGGAAGAAATCCGGGGCGACGCTGCGTTGCCCGCCGGGTATCAGGCCGGTTTCCGCATCCAGACGCAGGTTGGCGGACAGCGTGCCGACCACGTCGAGGGCCAGGTCGACCATGTCCGGGTTCTGGCGTGGCGCTTCCAGGTCCGGGTACAGCGTCGCTCCCGGGATCCGCGCGCTGAGGGCGCGGAACATGTTGTAGACCACAGGGTTGTAGGTCTTCGCCACGATCAGTGGCGGCAGCCCGCCGTTGCGCTCGCTGACTTGGCGCAGGAAGAACTGGTTGATCCGCTTGAACAGGCTGGTGCGGTGGTAGCGGTCGACCACCATCGCTGTCCACAGGTAGAGGAAACGCGTCGCGCCGCGGACGAAGTCCTTCGCGCCCAGGATGCCGATGATCCGTTCGCCCTCCGGATCGGTCGCCAGTACCAGGTGGTCGTAGGTCTCGAAGATATCCGGCTGGTTGCCGAAGTATTGCAGCACGTCGAACTGCGGCATTCCCTCTTGCAGGTCGGCGACTATCTTGCGCTTGAAGCCCTCGGGGAACTGCCGTTCGCGGCTGGAGTAGTCGAGGTCGAAGGCGTTTTTATGCGGATCGCTGGTCATGGTCGTGGCTCGCCGGAGGAAGAGGCTGAAGGGCGCAGGACCAACTGGCGGTCCGTCGCGTCGGGGGCGTCGTCGGCGATACGGATGTACGCGCCGCGGGCCCAGAGTTCGTTGAGGTCGGTGGCGCCGTCGAACGGCAGGCCGGAATTGCGGGTGGACAGCGCGTAGCGCGAGTTGTCGAAGTCCGCCAGGTCGATGACCATCCGCAGGGTCGCGGCGATCCGTGTGTTGAACGGGTTGGCCGGGTCGCTGTAGTCGAAGCGCCCGACGTTGACGCTGAAGTTGTCGCCGCCCTTGTTGTTCTTCAGGTCGAACAGCGCGCGCAACGGGGTCTTGTGGAAGGGCACGTGCTCGGCGAGGGCGGCGTGCGCCTCGCCCCACTTCCAGCCGCTCGGCGCGCTTCCGTGGGCGGCTCGCAGTTCGTCGAGGGCGCGGCGCAGCGACTGGTTCAGCTTGAGGTCGCAGCCTTGTTCCTGGCCGCACCAGAAGCGCAGGTCGGCCTGGCCGTCGAGGATCAGCCGGAGGAATCCGTCGTAGTTGCGCTGGTTCCAGCCGCTGGCCAGCAACTGCGTGCCGATCCTCGGTTGCAGCAGCTCGCGGGTGAAGGCGCGTACCCAGTAGCCGGCGATCAGTGGCGCGGCCAGGTCGGCGGCGGCCTGGTGGTTCCAGCCCTGGAGCAGGGCGAAGGCCTCGCTGGCGCGCAGTTCGGGGTCGCTGACCTGCTCCAGCATCTTCGGCAACAGGCTCGCCATCACGCTGGAGAACTCGTCGTTCTGCAACTCCAGGCTGTCTTCCAGGGTGCGCTGGCCGGGGCCGCCGAGCCACTCGCGGATGCGTTCGTAGCGGTAGGGTAGGACCCAGTCGTGGCCGAAGTCGAAGGCATTGTCGGGCGGCACGATGCGCTGGTTCGCCGTGGCGATGAACCCTTCGCGGGGGTTGAGGCTGCGTGGCTTGGCGCTTTCCGGAACGTAGCCGACCCAGTCGTAGCGGCTCTCCCAGCCGGGCGAGGGGGCCAGGCCATGGAGGTCGTCGTCGGCGCCGCGGAGCGGTACGCGACCGGCGGAGACGTAGCCGATGTTGCCCTCGACGTCGGCATAGACCATGTTCTGCGGCGGTACGCCGAAGTCGGCGGCGGCGTCGAGGAACTGTTCCCAGCCTTCGGCCCGGTTGATCGCCAGCAGGCTCGGGAAGGTCTTGTCGTGACGGTCGAGGCCGGTCCAGGCGAGGGCGATCACCAGCCGGTCGCGCTGCGCCTGCGGCAGCCGCGCCGGTTCGTAGATGTCGCTGATCACCGGGCCGTGGCGGGTGCTGCGGACCTCCAGCGAGACCGTCTCGCCGTCGCGCACGGCGATGCGTTCCAGGCGCGTCTCGAAGGGCCGGTAGCCGTCCGGGGTCAGGTAGCGCCGCGGGTCCTGGGGATCGACGCGCTCCAGGTAGGCGTCCTGGATGTGCGAGCCGGTATTGGTGTAGCCCCAGGCGATGCGCTGGTTATGGCCGATGACGAACAGCGGGGCGCCGGCGAAGTTGGCGCCGGTGAGGCTCAGGCCGGGGATCTTCAGGCTGGCCAGGTAGAAGGCCGCCGGGTTGGTCAGGCGCAGGTGCGGATCGTTGGCCAGCAGCGGCTTGCCGGTGGCGCTGCGGCTGGCGGAGACCACCCAGTTGTTCGAACCGATGCCTTCGACGTTGGAACCGGGCAGTTGCCCCAGCAGCTTGCCGGCGTCCGGCGTGCCGTGCAGGGAGCGGTACAGGCTGGCGTAGTCGCGGGTGGCCGGCGGCCGCTCGCCCGGATAGGGGGCGAACACCTCGTTGATCCGCGCCAGGTCCAGGTGCTCGGCCAGCGCCAGGCGCTGCAACTGCATGCCCAGGTTGGCGCTCAGGGTCCAGGAATAGAGCAGGTGCAGGGACAGGCTGTCCACCGGCCCCCAGGGCCCCGGCCGTTCGTGGCGCACCAGGCTGAATTCCAGCGGCAGCGCCGCCGGGGCCAGCTCCAGGTAGGCGTTGATCCCGTCGCTGTAGCGTTGCAGCAGGACGCGCGTGGGCGCGTCCAGGTTGGCGTAGATGCCCTCGGCAGTGCGTCGGAAGCCCAGAGTGCGGGCGAACCTGTCCATCGGCAGGGTCTTGGCGCCGAACACTTCGGAGAGCGTCCCGCCGGCATAGCGGCGGGCGAACTCCATCTGCCACAGGCGATCCCTGGCGTGGCTGTAGCCGAGCAGGAAATAGCCGTCCTCCAGGCTCTGCGCGCGGATATGCGGGACGCCGGCGGCGTCCCAGGCGATCCGCCCCTCGTGTTCCAGGCCATGGCCGACCTGGATCTCGCCGTACTTGAAGCCCAGCGGGACGGCCAGCAGGTAGAGCGCGCAGGCCAGTAGCCCCAGCAGCAGACCGCCGAGGGACAGGCGCCAGGCGTAACGTGCGTTCTTCGACATCGCTTCGAGTCTCCACGCCGACGGGTCAATAGACCCGCCGGTTCCGGTCCGCATGGCGACTGACGAAGAACACCAGCGAGACGCGCTCGCCGGCGGTCACCTGCTGGACCTCGTGGGGATAGCTGCAGTCGCTGATGATCACCGAGCGCGGCTCCGGCTTGATGTCGTTACGCAGGTTGCCGTCGCGGTCGTAGACCACGAACTGGCCGCCGGAGAAGTAGGTGCCGAGCTGCAGGACGATGGAGTACTGGTAGTCCGGGTTGCTGTCGGTATCCAGGTGCCGGCCGATGAACGAGCCGGCCTTCATCCGGTTCACCTGCATGCGCCGGACGTAGAAGGCGTCGTCGCCCATCAGCTTGCGGAACAGGCTCATCACGTTGTCGTTGCAGACGCGCGGGATGATCAGCTCCGACAGCGCATGGTTGACCACCGTGGGACGGTCGCGGTCGGTCATGAAACGGGCCACGTAGAGGTCGTTCTCCTCGTCGGCGTCGCCGATCAGGATCTTCTCCCACGGCAGGGTCGAGTTGGCCAGGACCTGGTTCATCAGTTCCCAGTCCTGCTCGTCGTAGAGCGCGTCGCTGGGGGTGATATAGGCGCAGCCGTTGGCTGCCAGGCTCTGGGTGATCTGGGCAATCTGAGTATTCATGGGGTTTCCTGTGTGATCAGGCGGTAGCCTGGGATGCGGGTTGGTTGGTGTGGGGCTGGTTGGCGGCATCGGTCTCCGGAGCGAGCCGGGCATGGTTCTCGCGGTACCAGTCGACGATTCCGAACGGGTCCGACTGGCCGCGGCAGAGGTGGTCGCGCAGGATCAGGAAGTTCTCCCACATGCCCCAGGTCTCGGTCATCGGGCCGAACTTCGAGGGGCGCGCCTCGTTGGCCGCGCGCTCCGGCGCGATGCGCCAGAAGTTCACTCCCGGCTTGCGATGGTGGAAGTCGTGGCTGGGCAGGTCCTGCATGAAGGAGAACACCCGCAGCGGGATGTCGATCAGCAGCACGCCCAGGCTCCAGCGAACGAACGCCAGGGCGAAGGCCAGGCCCTGCTTGTCGGCCGGGTAGGGGCGGCCGAGGAAGCGTCCCCAGCTCAGCGAGCCGTAGTGCAGGAAGCGCGGCAGGCCGTGCTCGTTGCGGGCGAACCAGAGGTGCTCGGAGACGTGCTGGATCCACGACGAGTACTGGGTGAGGATGAAGATCGGGAACAGGTAGAACAGCGCGAACGCCTCCAGGTAGCCGCTGGCGTACACCAGGCCGAGCAGCGCAGCCCAGTAGAGCGCCCGGCTGACGCGCTCGTGGCGCGGGGCGGAGACGAAGCTGACGTCGAAACGGAACTTCAGGTGCTCGAGGATCCGCGCCGGATGGAAGGGCGCGAGCACCAGGCGGGTCCAGAAGGCGCTCTCGGACATGCCCTTGTAGAAGCCGTGCTGTTTCATGAAGACCAGGTCGACGTCGTGCTCGGTATTGAAGGTGCGCACGCTGTGGTGTTCGTTCACGTGCAGCTTCACGTACTCGTCGCGCGGGGTGTGCAGGATCGGGATCGACAGGATCCACTTGCAGGTGAAGCGGGCCAGCGCCTTGTTCTCCAGGCTGGCGCCATGGGTGGTGTAGTGGAAGGTATGGAGGAAGCCACGCTGGCGGTTGACCACCAGGCACATGATCAGCGCGCCCAACAGGCACTTCAGCCACAGTGGCTGCTGCGAGGCGAGCAGTTGCTGGCCGTAGATCACCGCGAGGAAGAACACCGCGTAGCCCCAACTGATGTGCAGGTAGAGCTGCCAGGGCTTGAGCAGGGTGTCTTTCGGCCGTCGCGGCGGGCGGTCGTTCAGCGACTTGCCGGTGACCCAGGTCCAGAACGGCTGGCAGGGCAGGTCCTTGTAGGTACGGCGCACGTCGATGCCGTATCCGTACTTGGAGTATCGGGTCTTGAACAGTTCATCTTGCATGGCGCAGGCGCTCCCTCGTTACAGGTAGTCGGTTCGGATGTAGAGCGTCGGGACGGTCGCGAAGAACGAGTAGAACGGCTCCATCCGGTAGTGATCGACGGCCAGCACGACGAAGTTGTCGAAGCGCTCGCCGAAGAGTTTTCCCATCAATGCGTACTCGGCGGCCTGGGAGACGAAGCTGGCCCAGATCTGCTCGCGCGACTGGCTGGCGAACCATTTCTCGTAGAGCGGCAGGCGCGACAGGAAGATCGATTCCAGGGCCGGGTAGTCCAGCCCGGTCTGGCCGTAGTCGCCCTGTTCCAGGCGCTGGACGATCTCGCCGTGGGCCCGGTGCCAGCCGTCCTCGCCGCCGCACATCTCGAAGAACGAGCAGGTCGCGGCCGGGCAGGGCAGGGCCCCGGCGATCCGCTCGAGCTGGCGCTCGACCTTGCCGAGGAAACCCTCGCGGGTCTCGCCGGTGGCGGGGTTGCGGTTGAACGATAGGTACTCGAACTCGCCGCCGAGGATCGCGTGGCGGATTTCCACCTGGCGCGCCCTGGCCAGCTCCGCCACCGCCTGGCCGGCGCTGACCAGCTTGGCGCCGGCCAGGCCGGGCTGGTCGCCGACTCGCTCGAAGGTGTAGCGCGGCTTGCCCTCGGCATCGCTGGAGTGCGAGTAGTCCGGGCATACCGCGCTCACCAGGTGCAACGGACGGCCTTCGCCAGCGGCGCGCTCCAGCGCCTCAACCAGGCCGCGCAGGGCCCGCTCGCTGGGCGGCATGACGTTGCCGGCGGCCAGCCAGCGCTCGATGTCGCGAGCGTGGCGGTCGAGCTGCGGGATGTCCGGATGCTTGAGCTCCAGCTCGCTCTTGGCGTTGACCGCATCGGCCAGGAGCAGGGTGGTCAGGGACGGGATGCGTCCCTTGCTCTTGAAACGGTGGATGTTGGTGACCACCGAGTTGCCCTGGCGCAGCTTGAAGTCGAATTCCTGGTGGCGCGACTGGAGGATCAGGTAGAACAGGTAGTTGCTGAACGGCAGCTCGCGCGCGCCGTGGGAGATGCGCAGCTCCAGATACCTGCGTTTCAGTTCGCCGAGGCGCGTTTCCAGTTGCGCATAGGTATGGTCGGGGACCACTTCGGCGAGGGGGAGGCCATACGAGATGGATTTCAATATGTTCCGGCTGAGACGGGAATCGATGTCTGGAATCATGGCGTTCACCTGACGTCGGGCTTGACCAGGACGGGAGCGGGCTGGGTTTTTCCGGGGAGGCTGTGCACGTCGCGGAACAGCAGCATGTCGACGAACTGCTGCTCCTTGTCGCCGGCGAAGCCCTGCGGCTCGTCGATGCGGCGGGGGTTCTCGTAGGTGCCGAACAACATGTCCCAGATCGGGAAGTCGCTGTAGTTGCACTCGTGGCGGTCGCGCTGGTGGTGGATGCGGTGCATCTCCGGGCGCTGGAACAGGTAGCCGAGGACGTGCGGGGTGCGCAGGTTCGAGTGGTAGAACATCTCGCCGAGCGCGGCGAACATGATGTAGTAGGCGCCGGCCTCGATGCTGATGCCCATCACCACGTAGGCGACGAAGCTGCCCAGCAGCGAGTTGAAGACCATCTCGGTCGGATGCTTGTAGAAGGAGGTGAATACCTCGATGCGTTGCGGCGCGTGGTGCAACTGGTGGAACAGCCGCCAGAGCGTGTCGTTGGCGTGGCGCGCGCGATGCCACCAGTAGGTGACGAAGGTGTTGACGAAGTAGGCGGCGAAGCCGGCCAGCAGTGGTGGCAGGGCATCCGAGGTGTGCAGCAGGCTGTGCCCCATCATCCATTTGTTCCAGGTGATGCCGGCGAGCAGGGCGATCGACACCTGGACGATGTTGAGGAAGATCACCCGGGCCACCCAGGTGCTCACCTTGGGCAATTTCCAGCCGGGAACCAACTGTTCCAGCATGAAGATGAATAGCGCCACTCCGATCAAGTAATAAATCATATTTATCTCCTCTTCCTTAGGGGCGGACGCCATGCGGAACTTTCATCGATACGAAAGGCCAGCGTCCTGTTTATTGTCTGAAGCACTTCTCGGCAGGCTGCGGTTATCGCTTCGCTATATTCGGAAGGCGATCTCGGTCAGGCGTGGATAGCTTGTCCATGGTCGAATGGAGCGCTCTTTTTAATTGCCTCAGAATGCGCTTCGTGAAAATCGGCACGGACAATGAAATGCCTGGTCGAATTAAATTGTCACAGCCCGGCAGGGACAACCTGCCCTTCCGGGCAGGTATCTGCGGAGAGTTAGGGGGGGAAGTATGTAGTTGCCATTTCTGGTCCCCGGGGAGCCTCGTCGACGAGGCCCGCCATGGGCCAAGGTTTGTTGTCGGGAGGCTCTCCCGACGACGATGGAGCGTGCGAGAAGAACAATGAGAAAGACCGCCGTGAGGCCCATCGGAGAGCCGTTTTACGGTTTCCGCAAAGATCCGGGGCGCCGTCCCCTCCAGCCCAGCGCAGTTCCTACGCGGCGCCTCGTGTCCGTGCTCATCGAGAAGTTCTCTTCAGCCTCGTTTCGTCGTCGCCCGGCGGGCGGCGAATGGGCTAGACCTCGTCCGGAACACCCGCACAGGGCTGGTGGCGATATGTACTTCCAGGTCCGGCTTGATAAAGGGAATTGTCATGAGTGGATAAGACGGAAACAAAAAAGAATAAAAACGCTGAAGAACCGAATCCTGCCGGGATCGATTGTTGACTGGTGAAGCTGGCATGCATGATGAGAGAGAGGGATATCTCGAGATTTTGTCAAGAATAACAACCGAGGAAGAGTTCTTCTCCCTGGTTCTCGAGATATGCGGTAATTATGGATTCGAATTCTTTTCATTCGGTGCGCGGGCGCCTTTCCCGCTGACCGCACCTAAATATCATTTCTTGTCCAATTACCCAGGGGAATGGAAAAGCAGATATATCTCCGAAGACTACACATCCATCGACCCGATCGTGCGCCATGGTCTCCTGGAATACACCCCGCTGATCTGGAATGGCGAAGACTTCCAGGAGAACCGTTTCTTCTGGGAGGAAGCGCTGCATCACGGCATCCGTCACGGCTGGTCGATCCCGGTCCGCGGCAAGTACGGGCTGATCAGCATGCTGTCCCTGGTGCGTTCCAGCGAGAGCATCGCCGCCACGGAAATCCTGGAGAAGGAATCCTTCCTGCTCTGGATCACCAGCATGCTGCAGGCTACCTTCGGCGACCTGCTGGCGCCGCGCATCGTCCCGGAAAGCAATGTGCGCCTGACCGCCAGGGAAACCGAGATGCTCAAGTGGACCGCGGTGGGCAAGACCTACGGCGAGATCGGCCTGATCCTGTCGATCGACCAGCGCACGGTGAAGTTCCATATCGTCAATGCGATGCGCAAGCTCAACTCCAGCAACAAGGCGGAGGCCACCATGAAGGCTTACGCCATCGGCCTGCTCAACTGAATCGACGCCTCGTCGCCTAGCGAGGCCGCCGCGCAAGCGTCCGGCCATTCACCGAATGGCCGGATAGCGTTTGCGCCGGTCGCCTGAGCGCAGCCTTCCCACCGGCAGCGTTTCCCCGCTGCCCCCTTCGCCATTGCGCCCGTCCTCCTGTTGTCCGGCACGCTAGTGCAACTTTCCGGGCGCTTGGCAAACCGGCCAAAGAATAGAACGGAATCGATGCCCCACACCTGTAATTTTTAAGGGGTTATGGCTATTGCAAAAAAGCGTTTATAAGTTTGTCCCCTGTCAAATCTGGTTACAACTGGGTTTCAGGCGAAACATTCGGTCATGGCAATTCGGCATTAGTTGAAACTTTGGAGACGCTCCGAAGCGGGCAACTTTTGCCCGGAAAAAGCTTCACGGCAATTTCTCCGGCCTGTCATCCCGATGTCTTCTTTCCGGTATGGATGCCAGTCGATTCGAACTGGCGGAGATTCGCACCATGCGAGAGTACCAACGGTTGAAAGGGTTTACCGACAACCTGGAATTGCGTCGGCGCAACCGTGCCACGGTCGAGCACTACATGCGCATGAAGGGGGCCGAACGGTTGCAGCGGCACAGCCTGTTCGTCGAGGACGGCTGCGCCGGCAACTGGACCACGGAAAGCGGCGAACCCCTGGTTTTCCGGGGCCATGAGAGCCTCAGGCGGCTCGCCGAGTGGCTCGAGCGCTGCTTCCCCGACTGGGAGTGGCACAACGTGCGGATCTTCGAGACCGAGGATCCGAACCACTTCTGGGTCGAGTGCGACGGGCGCGGCAAGGCGCTGGTCCCGGGGTATCCGGAGGGCTATTGCGAGAACCACTACATCCATTCCTTCGAACTCGAGAACGGCCGGATAAAACGCAATCGCGAGTTCATGAACCCGATGCAGAAACTGCGTGCATTGGGAATAGCCGTTCCACAAATAAAACGTGACGGTATTCCCACCTGATTAATGTTTATTCCAATTCAAGAGGAGATATGACGATGCTCGATAATGCCATTCCCCAAGGTTTCGAAGACGCCGTGGAGTTGCGCAGGAAGAATCGCGAGACGGTGGTCAAGTATATGAACACCAAAGGCCAGGATCGCCTGCGCCGCCATGAACTTTTCGTCGAGGACGGCTGTGGCGGTTTATGGACCACCGATACCGGTTCGCCCATCGTCATTCGTGGCAAGGACAAGCTGGCCGAGCACGCGGTGTGGTCGCTGAAATGCTTCCCGGATTGGGAGTGGTACAACATCAAGGTCTTCGAGACCGACGATCCCAACCACTTCTGGGTCGAGTGCGACGGCCACGGCAAGATCCTCTTCCCCGGGTATCCCGAGGGTTACTACGAGAACCACTTCCTGCATTCCTTCGAACTTGAAGACGGCAAGATCAAGCGCAACCGCGAATTCATGAACGTCTTCCAGCAATTGCGCGCCCTGAGCATTCCGGTCCCGCAGATCAAACGCGAAGGCATTCCCACCTGAGGCCATCCTGGAAGGGGTGAACTATGGACGATCTATTGCAACGCGTACGGCGCTGCGAAGCGCTGCAGCAACCCGAATGGGGCGATCCGTCGCGCCTGCGCGACGTGCAGGCGTACCTGCGCGGCAGTCCGGCGCTGATCCGCGCCGGCGACATCCTGGCCCTGCGCGCGACCCTGGCGCGGGTCGCCCGCGGCGAGGCGCTGGTGGTGCAGTGCGGCGACTGCGCCGAGGACATGGACGACCACCATGCCGAGAACGTGGCGCGCAAGGCCGCCGTGCTGGAACTGCTGGCCGGCGCCCTGCGCCTGGCCGGCCGGCGGCCGGTGATCCGCGTCGGGCGCATCGCCGGGCAGTACGCCAAGCCGCGTTCCAAGCCGCACGAGCAGGTCGGCGAGCAGACCCTGCCGGTCTATCGCGGCGACATGGTCAACGGCCGCGAGGCCCATGCCGAGCAGCGCCGGGCCGATCCGCAGCGGATCCTCAAGGGCTATGCGGCGGCGCGCAACATCATGCGCCACCTGGGCTGGGACGCCGCGTCCGGGCAGGAGGCGAATGCCTCGCCGGTCTGGACCAGCCACGAGATGCTGCTGCTCGACTACGAGCTGTCGATGCTGCGCGAGGACGAGCAGCGCCGGGTCTACCTCGGTTCGACCCACTGGCCGTGGATCGGCGAGCGCACCCGCCAGGTCGACGGCGCCCATGTGGCGCTGCTGGCCGAGGTGCTCAACCCGGTGGCCTGCAAGGTCGGCCCGGAGATCGGCCGCGACCAGTTGCTGGCGCTCTGCGAGCGCCTCGACCCGCGCCGCGAGCCGGGGCGCCTGACGCTGATCGCGCGGATGGGCGCGCAGAAGGTCGGCGAGCGCCTGCCGCCGCTGGTGGAGGCGGTGCGCGCGGCCGGGCACCCGGTGATCTGGCTGAGCGACCCGATGCACGGCAACACCATCGTCGCGCCCTGCGGCAACAAGACCCGCCTGGTGCGCAGCATCGCCGAGGAGGTGGCGGCGTTCCGCCTGGCGGTGTCCGGCTCCGGCGGCGTGGCCGCCGGGCTGCACCTGGAAACCACCCCGGACGACGTCACCGAGTGCGTCGCCGATTCCAGCGGCCTGCACCAGGTCAGCCGGCACTACACCAGCCTCTGCGATCCGCGGCTGAACCCCTGGCAGGCGCTCAGCGCGGTGATGGCCTGGTCCGGCGCAGAAGCGATCCCGAGCGCAACCTTCCCCCTGGAGACCGTGGCATGAGCGGCATTCCCGAAATCACCGCCTATCCCTTGCCGACTGCTCAGCAGTTGCCGGCCAACCTGGCGCGCTGGAGCCTGGAGCCGCGGCGCGCGGTGCTGCTGGTGCACGACATGCAGCGCTACTTCCTGCGCCCGCTGCCCGAGAGCCTGCGCGCCGGACTGGTGGCCAACGCCGCGCGGCTGCGCCGCTGGTGCCTCGAGCAGGGCGTGCAGATCGCCTACACCGCCCAGCCGGGCAGCATGACCGAGGAGCAGCGCGGCCTGCTCAAGGACTTCTGGGGGCCGGGCATGCGCGCCAGTCCGGCCGACCGCGAGGTGGTCGAGGAGCTGGCGCCGGGGCCGGACGACTGGCTGCTGACCAAGTGGCGCTACAGCGCCTTCTTCCACTCCGACCTGCTCCAGCGGATGCGCGCCGCCGGCCGCGACCAGTTGGTGCTGTGCGGCGTATACGCCCACGTCGGGGTGCTGATCTCCACGGTCGACGCCTACTCCAACGACATCCAGCCGTTCCTGGTGGCCGACGCCATCGCCGACTTCAGCGAGGCGCACCACCGCATGGCCCTGGAATACGCCGCCAGCCGCTGCGCGATGGTGGTCACCACCGACGAGGTGCTGGAATGAACGCCCTGCCCACATCGCTGTTGCAGCGCCTGCTCGAACGGCCGGCGCCGTTCGCCTTGCTCTACCGCCCGGAAAGCAATGGCCCGGGCCTGCTCGACGTGATCCGCGGCGAGGCGCTCGAACTGCACGGCCTGGCCGACCTGCCGCTGGACGAGCCCGGCCCGGGCCTGCCGCGCCATGACCTGCTGGCGCTGATTCCCTACCGGCAGATCGCCGAGCGCGGCTTCGAGGCGCTCGACGACGGCACGCCGCTGCTGGCGCTGAAGGTCCTGGAGCAGGAGCTGCTGCCGCTGGAGCAGGCCCTGGCGCTGCTGCCGAACCAGGCGCTGGAACTGAGCGAGGAAGGTTTCGACCTCGACGACGAGGCCTACGCCGAAGTGGTCGGGCGGGTCATCGCCGACGAGATCGGTCGCGGCGAAGGCGCCAACTTCGTGATCAAGCGGCGCTTCCAGGCGCGCATCGACGGCTACGCCACGGCCAGCGCGCTGAGCTTCTTCCGCCAGTTGCTGCTGCGCGAGAAGGGCGCCTACTGGACCTTCATCGTCCACACCGGCGAACGCACCCTGGTCGGCGCCTCGCCCGAGCGACACATCAGCGTGCGCGACGGCCTGGCGGTGATGAACCCGATCAGCGGCACCTACCGCTACCCGCCGGCCGGGCCGAACCTGGCCGAGGTCATGGAATTCCTCGACAACCGCAAGGAAGCCGACGAGCTGTACATGGTGGTGGACGAGGAGCTGAAGATGATGGCGCGGATCTGCGAGGACGGCGGCCGGGTGCTCGGTCCCTACCTCAAGGAGATGGCGCACCTGGCGCACACCGAGTACTTCATCGAGGGCCAGACCAGCCGCGACGTGCGCGAGGTGCTGCGCGAGACGCTGTTCGCCCCGACCGTCACCGGCAGCCCGCTGGAAAGCGCCTGCCGGGTGATCCGCCGCTACGAGCCGCAGGGTCGCGGCTACTACAGCGGGGTGGCGGCGCTGATCGGCGGTGACGGCCAGGGCGGGCGCACGCTGGACTCGGCGATCCTGATCCGCACCGCCGAGATCGAGGGCGACGGCCGCCTGCGCATCGGCGTCGGCTCGACCATCGTGCGTCACTCCGATCCCCTGGGCGAGGCGGCGGAAAGCCGGGCCAAGGCTTCCGGGCTGATCGCCGCGCTGAAGAGCCAGGCGCCGCAGCGCCTGGGCTCGCACCCGCACGTGGTGGCGGCGCTGGCCAGCCGCAACGCGCCGATCGCCGACTTCTGGCTGCGCGGCGCCAGCGAGCGCCAGCAGTTGCAGGCCGACCTGTCCGGACGCGAGGTGCTGATCGTCGATGCCGAGGACACCTTCACCTCGATGATCGCCAAGCAGCTCAAGTCGCTGGGCCTGACGGTGACCGTGCGCGGCTTCCAGGAGCCGTACTCGTTCGACGGCTACGACCTGGTGATCATGGGCCCCGGCCCGGGCAACCCCACCGAGATCGGCCAGCCGAAGATCGGCCACCTGCACCTGGCCATCCGTTCGCTGCTCAGCGAGCGCCGGCCGTTCCTCGCCGTGTGCCTGAGCCACCAGGTGCTGAGCCTGTGCCTGGGCCTGGACCTGCAACGCCGGCAGGAGCCCAACCAGGGCGTGCAGAAACAGATCGACCTGTTCGGCGCCGCCGAGCGCGTCGGCTTCTACAACACCTTCGCCGCGCGCGCCCTGCAGGACCGCATCGAGATTCCCGAGGTCGGCCCGATCGAGATCAGCCGCGACCGCGAGACCGGCGAGGTCCATGCCCTGCGCGGGCCGCGCTTCGCCTCCATGCAATTCCACCCCGAATCGGTGCTGACCCGCGAGGGTCCGCGCATCATCGCCGACCTGCTGCGCCACGCGCTGGTCGAGCGGCGGCCCTGAGCCAGGAGAACCCATGCACAGATATGTCGTGATAGACGCCTTCGCCAGCGAACCGCTGCAAGGCAACCCGGTGGCGGTGTTCTTCGACTGCGACGACCTCAGCGGCGAGCGCATGCAGCGCATGGCGCGGGAGATGAACCTGTCGGAGAGCACCTTCGTGCTCCGCCCGCAACAGGACGGCGACGCGCGCATCCGCATCTTCACCCCGGTCAACGAACTGCCGTTCGCCGGCCACCCGCTGCTGGGCACCGCCATCGCCCTGGGCGCCGAGACCGACAAGGACAGGCTGTTCCTGGAGACCAGGATGGGCACCGTGCCCTTCGCCCTGGAGCGCCAGGACGGCAAGGTGGTGGCCTGCAGCATGCAGCAGCCGATCCCCACCTGGGAGCACTTCAGCCGCCCGGCCGAGCTTCTCGCCGCCCTCGGCCTGAAGGGCTCGACCTTTCCCATCGAGGTCTACCGCAACGGCCCGCGCCACGTGTTCGTCGGCCTGGAGAGCGTCGCCGCGCTGTCCGCGCTGCACCCCGACCACCGCGCGCTGTGCGACTTCCCGGACCTGGCGGTGAACTGCTTCGCCGGCGCCGGGCGGCACTGGCGCAGCCGCATGTTCTCGCCGGCCTACGGCGTGGTCGAGGACGCCGCCACCGGTTCCGCCGCCGGGCCGCTGGCGATCCACCTGGCGCGCCACCGGCAGATTCCCTACGGGCAGCAGATCGAGATCCTCCAGGGCGTCGAGATCGGCCGGCCGTCGCGCATGTACGCCCGCGCCGAGGGCGCCGGCGAGCGGGTCTCGGCGGTGGAAGTGTCGGGCAACGGCGCGGCCTTCGCCGAAGGCCGCGCCTACCTGTGAACGGGCAGAACGGAGGAACGCCGTGATGGGCGTCAACGCGAACATTTCCGAGTCCCTCACCGGGACCATCGAAGCCCCTTTCCCGGAGTTCGAGGCGCCGCCGGCGAACCCCATGGAGGTGCTGCGCAACTGGCTGGAACGCGCCCGCCGCTATGGCGTGCGCGAGCCGCGGGCACTGGCCCTGGCCACGGTCGACGGGCAGGGCCGGCCGTCGACGCGGATCGTGGTGATCGCCGAGTTGGGCGAGCGCGGGGTGGTGTTCGCCACCCACGCCGATAGCCAGAAGGGCCGCGAACTGGCGCAGAACCCCTGGGCCTCGGGGGTGCTGTACTGGCGCGAGAGCAGCCAGCAGATCATCCTCAACGGCCGCGCCGAACGCCTGCCCGACGAGCGCGCCGACGCCCAGTGGCTGAGCCGCCCGTACCAGACCCACCCGATGTCGATCGCCTCGCGGCAGAGCGAAACCCTCGCCGACATCCACGCCCTGCGCGCCGAAGCCCGGCGCCTGGCGGAAACCGACGGCCCGCTGCCGCGCCCGCCGGGCTACTGCCTGTTCGAACTGTGCCTGGAGTCGGTGGAGTTCTGGGGCAACGGCACCGAGCGGCTGCACGAGCGCCTGCGCTACGACCGCGACGAAGGAGGCTGGAAGCACCGCTACCTGCAACCGTGACGACACCGCTGCGCCGGCGTTTCATGGCGAATAACCGCAAGCGGTTATTCGCCCTACGCGGCCTTGGAGCCCATCCAACCGCACGCGGTCATGCGTACCGCGGCCTCGGAGCCGGGTCGTAGGGCGAATGACGCCACCGGCGTTATCCGCCGCTGCGCCGAGGTTTCATGGCGGATAACCGCAAGCGGTTATCCGCCCTACGCGGCCTCGAAGCCCACCCAACCGCACGCGGTCATGCGTCCTGCGCGGACTCGGAGTCCGGCCCAGACGATGTTCGGGGTTGGACGCCGTAGCCGAATGCCCGGCGCAATCCGGCGATCGCCTGTTGCCGATCCATGCCGCGCACGGCCGGCGGATCGGCGCGTTCGCAGAATTCGCGCCAGACGAACAGGGTCAGCTCGGCGCCATCGGTAAGGGGGTCGGCGGTCGGCACGCCGAACTGCTGGAGCGTCCGGTAGCGCGTGTCCTCCCAGAACAGTTCCTCGACCCAGTCGTACAGTGGAATCAGGTGGAAATGCACCGGCAGACCGGGCATGTGGCCGTAGCGGCCGACATAGATGCGTCGCGGCCGCAGCAGCGCGTCCATTTCGCGTTCGACCCTGGCCAGCAGCGGCCCGAATTCGGCGAGGGCCTGTTCCGGCAGTTGGTGGAAGGCCGTCGCCGGTTGCCGCGAGCCGAGCATGCAGTAGCCGGGCAGGGCCGAGTCGATCCGCTGGTTCAGCGTCCAGTGGCGGGTCTGGTGGATGATCAGCTCGGGCGGGATATGCATGGACGGCGCTCCGCAGATGGGACGCCCACTGTAACCCGTCGTCAGGGAAGATCCAGCCCGGTCTTGCGCCGTTTCATTTCGTCGATGCGTTGTCGCAGCGCCAGGCGCTGGGCTTCCGGCTTGGCCAGCCACCAGTCGCGCACCGCCGAGTTGTCGTAGCGCGTCAGCCAGGCGGGGAAGCGCGCCATCTGCGCTTGCGGAAAGTCGTTGGCGCGGCCGCGCAGGTAGTGATCGAAGAAACCCAGCACCAGGGCGTTGGGAGCCTGGATGAGGACTTCCGTCGGTGCCGAGCCGAGCAGCCCGTCGCGCAGCGGCCGGCGGATGAACAGCGGATTGTCGGTAAGCCCGGCATGGGCCGAATCGCGCAGTACCAGGCGATGAATGTCCTGGCGCTGGCCGGCGTGCTCGAAGCGTTCGTAGGAAAAGTCGTTGAAGCTTCTCGGGCGGGCCGGCGGTTCGATGCCGAACAGCCGGTAGAAGTTGCCAAGGTCGGCGTGCAGCATCAGCAGCGGTGCCGGGAAATCGCTGTCGAAGGGCGCGAAGTCGAAGTCGCCGCCGTCGAGGTTGACGGCCGCCGCGCAGCGTCGGTCGACCATGCAGACCGCGCCGGTGGTCGAGCCGCCGAAGGACATGCCCATCTCGCCGGTGTGCGCGAAGTCGCTGGCGGCCACCAGGTCGGCGACCCTGTCCGGGACCTCGCCGGCCTGCAGGCGGTCATGGACGAACAGGCGGTCGGCCAGCCATACCGGCGCGCTGAGGTTGACGGCGCGGTTGGCCGGGGCGGGCAGGTCGAGGGCGGTGTGCAACTGGCCGTCGAGGCGCTGGTCGAGATCGTCGCTGACATAGCCCTGGCGCATGGCCTGCGGCAAGCCGTCGTGGGCGGCCCGGCGCAGGTGTTCGACCAGCCCGGGGTCCATGGGCAGCAGCGTGCCGTCGGGCAGGCGGGTCGGCGACGCGTCGCCGCTGTGCTGGATGGCGTAGACCGCGTAGCCGTGGCTGGCCAGTTCTTCCATCAGGGTCCAGTTGCCGCCGGCGAAGGCGCTGTAGCCGTGGCTGTAGAACACCACCGGCAGGCGAGCGGAGTCGTCGCGTAGCGGGGCGTCCGGATAGGAATTGGTGCGCAGGTGCTTGAGGTAGGCGAGCAACGGCGGAAAGCCGAGTATTTCACCGAAGCCCCGCGCGGTGCTGCGTGCCTCGTCCGGGTCGAAGTAGTGGCGTGGTGCGGCGCCGGCGATCGGGCGCGCCGGGTACCAGGCACGTACCAGCAGGCGCCGCGGCTGCCCGGCCGGGGCGCCGAGCAGGCCGGGCCGGCTGGGGTCATCCAGTTCGAAATCGCGCACGCCGACCGCATAGGGGCCGCTCGGCGCCGGCAGCGGCGCGACCGGGAACAGGTACAGCGCGGCGATTGCCAGCAGCACCAGCAGGCCGTATAGCGAACCGGTCCGGAACGGCAGGCCGCGCACGGGCTTCCGGCGCAGGCAGGCGCCGAGCAGCAGGGAGAAACCGGCGAAGGCGCCGACGCCGGCTTGCCAGCGGTCGTCCCATGCAGCGTACAGGCCGGCGCCGAGCGCCAGCGTCGAGGCGAGCGCCAGCAGGCCACGGCGGCCGGGCAGGGCGGGTATCCACCAGGCGAGCAGGGCCGCCAGCAGGGTCGCGACCAGCAGCAGGTCGACAGCGGTCATGGTGCTTCGCTCCTCGTTTCCACGGGGCGCGTCGGTTGGCTCGGCCAGAACGCCGCCAGCGCCAGCAGCAGACCGACCAGCGCGTAGGGGGCGCGGCTGTCCAATTGGTGGAGCAGCGTGCCGAGCAGCGGCCCGCTGATCAGGCCGAAGCCATGTACGGCCACCAGGGTGCCGGCGGCGGCACCCTGTTCCTCGGCGCGCACGGCATTGGCGTTGAGCGCCGAGACTGCCGGGAACACCCAACCCATGCCCGCCGCGGCGACGAAGAAGGCCAGCCAGAGCAGCGGCGGCGAGTCGGCGAAGCACACGGCGGCGAAGCCGATGGCGGCGACCAGCCCGCCGACCCGGATCAGTCGCGGCGGTGGCCAGTCCAGGCGGCGCACCAGGAGCTGGGCCAGGATCAGCGCGACGCCCACTGCGGTCAGGGCGATGCCGGCCACCCGCGCGGCGTCGGCGGAATCCAGGCGCAGCCGGTCGAGGGCGAAGAAGCCCACGGTGATCTGCGCCACGGTGACGCTGAACATCGCCACGAAGCCCACCGCCAGCGGCCGCCGCAGGCGGCGGTCGCCGATCGCCAGGGCGGCGCCGCGGTTCGGCTGGCGACGCTCCTCGCGCGGCAGCCAGCGCCAGAGCGCCAGCAGGGCGACCAGGGGCAGCGCGCCGGTGACCAGCAACGGCAGGACCAGCCCGTGAGTCGCCAGGAGTCCGGCCAGCCCCGGCCCGATCACCATGCCTATCGCGCTGGCCGCGCCGAGTCCGGCCAGCGCCGCGGCGCGTCGTTGCGCCTCGACGTGATCGGCCACCAGTGCCGCCGTGCAGGCCGGCACCGCGGCGTAGAAACCGCCGGCGAGGCCGCGCAGGAGAACGATACCGGCGAAGGCGAGCAGGGTCGGCAACGTCCAGTGCAGGGCGAGCACGATGAACAGGCAGAGCGAGCCGTAGGAGAGGGCGAAGCCGGCCAGCCCGCCGAGCAGTATCCGCCGTCGCCCATGCCGGTCGCTGGCGATGCCCCAGGGCCGCGCCGCGAGCATCCAGGCGATGCCGCCGACGGTCACCGCGGCGCCGGCCTGCCAGGGCGCCAGGCCGAGCTTGCGGGCGAGCGGGCCGACCAGGGCGACGAAGGACATCACCGCGAGGGTGCAGACGAAGGTCTCGAACATCAGCGGACGCAGGTCCAGGGTGTTGGCGGAGGGCGGCGGGGTGGTCATCTCAGGGGTTCCTTCGGGTTCGCGGCAGGCGCAGCCAGACCCAGCCGACCAGCACCAGCGGAGTGCCCAGGGCGAGCCAGGAGAGCAGGTCGTAGAGGCCGTCGCCGAGCAGCGCCGAGAGCAGCCCGAAGAGGCCGAGCAGGGCCAGTAGCAGGGGCCAGCGGAAGATCATCCAGAGACCGCGCCTCATGCCTTGCCCTCCGTCGCCAGGCTGCCGTCCGGCAGTTCCGCCAGGCGCTTCTCCAATGGCGTCTTGCGTCGGCCGAGCCAGAGGTAGAGACCGCTGGCGAGGATGACGATGCTGACGAGGTCGAGCAGCGCCCAGACGATCTTCAGCGGCATGCCGCCGTAGTCGCCGAAGTGCAGCGGCTGCGACAGCAGGAGCGTCTTCACGTACAGCGGCATCTCGCGCATGTCGGTGAGTTCGCCGCTCTGCGCGTCGATCAGTGCCGGCTTCAGCAGGCGCTCGGTGAGCGGCGTGTTGCCGCGCATGAACACCGCATAGTGATGCTGGCTGCTGAACTGGGTGCCGGGGAAGCCGACGAAGCTGACCTCCATGTCCGGCGCCGCCCGGCGTGCCGTGGCCAGGGCCGCGTCGAGCGAGCCGAGGCGCTGTAGCGGCGGCGCGTCCTTGTAGGGCGCGGTCATTTCCGCCAACTGCCCGCCTTGCCAGAGCATCAGGATCGGCAGGGCCAGGGTGTTGATCACTCCGGTCACGCCGACCACCAGTACCCAGGACAGGGTGACGATGCCCAGCAGGTTGTGCAGGTCCAGCCACTTCAGGCGACGGCTGCGTTCGGCGCGTACCGTGGCGAAGTCCAGCTTGCGCATGAACGGCGTGTATACCACCACCCCGGACACCAGCGAGGCCACCAGCAGCAGGCCCATCAGGCCGAGGAACAGGTAGCCGGGCAGGCCGAGGAACAGGTCGGTGTGCAGCTTCAGCATCAGGTACATGAAGCCGCCCGGCGGCGGCAGTGCGTCGAAGAATTCCCCGGTGCGCGCGTCGAACGGCTGCATGTGGCCGTTCTCCGGCGGCGGTACCAGGCTCGGCGCGCTGATCACCAGGCCCAGCGGGTCGTCCTTTTCTAATACCAGGAAGCGCACCACTTCGCCCGGCCGGGCGGCCAGGGCGCGGACGATCACGTCGTCGTAGTCGATGCGCGGCGACTCGGCGGTGAGCGGCTCGAGCTGCGGATGCGGCTCGAAGTAGTGCTCGATCTCCTCGTGGAAGATCAGCGGCAACCCGGTGAGGCAAAGCATCAGCAGGAAGATCGTGGAGATCAGGCTGGTCCATTTGTGCACCAGGTACCAGGTGCGCAGGGTTTTCGCGGTCATTGGCTGGTCATCGGCGGTTTCTGGTTATGGTGGGGCGGACTCAGAAGTCCGCCGTGAGGGAAAGGGAAAGGGTGCGCGGCGAGCTGATCGACAGGTAGCCGTTGGCTGCGGTCCAGTAGTCCTTGCCCAGTGCGTTCTCCAGGTTGGCGCGCGCCACCAGCGGCTTGCCGGCGACCTGGAAGGCGTAGGCGGCGCCGAGGTCGACGCGGTTCCAGTGCGGCACGGCGAGGGCGTTGGCGCTGTCCACATAGGCCGAGCCGGTGTAGATCCAGCGGCTGTCGAGGGTCAGTCCGTCGACGAACGGGGTGTCCCAGCTGACCCCCAGGTTGGCCTGGCGGCGGGCCACGCCGGGCGCGTCCTTGCCTTCGCTGGCAGGGTCGCCGGTCTTGTTCTGCTCGGGCTTGATGTAGGTGGCGCCGGCCATCACCCGCACGCCGTCCAGCGGTTCGCCATAGAGGCTCAGCTCCACGCCGCGGTTGCGTTGCTCGCCGTCGGCGCGGAAGACGTTGCTGGCGTCGGTATAGGCGTTCGGTTTCCTGATCTCGAACAGCGCCAGGGTGGTGGTGAAGCCGCCCAGGTCGTACTTGGCGCCGATCTCGTATTGCTCGGCCTTGTACGGTGCCAGCACCTGGCCGGCGTTGGCCGCGGTCATCGGCGCCGCCTCGCCCTGGCTGAGGCCCTGGATGTAGTTGGCGTACAGCGACAGGTCCTGCAGCGGCTTGACCAGCACGCTGGCCATCGGCGTCCACACGTGCCGCTTGTCGTGGCTGGTGCGCGCGCCGCTGGTCTGGTCGTAGTTGCGCGACTCGATCTGCTGGCGGCGCACGCCCAGGGTGACCTGCACGCGATCCTCGAGGAACGACAGCCTGTCGGCCAGCGCCACGCCGCCGAGGTCGGTTTCATTGGTCTTCGGAATGCTCCCGTCGAGGCTGGAGAAGTCCGGCAGCGGCGTATGCGGCGAGGTCTGGTAGAGGTTGCCCGGCTGCATCCCGGTGAAGGCATAGACCATGCCCAGCCGTTCGTGCAGGCGGTTGGCGCTGAGCGTCCAGTCGTGGCGGAGCGGGCCGGTGTCGAAGTTGCCGCGCAGGCCGACCTCGGCGGAATAGGTGCGGCGGTCGCCGCGCTGGCGTGCCAGGCTGTTGACGATATCGCCCTGGTTGCCGACGAGGATGCTGTTGGCGGCGATGGTTTCGTAGTTGCTCTGGCGGCCGCCGATGCTGGCGAACGCCGTCAGGTTGTCGGCGAGGTCGTACTCGCCGCGGTTGACCATGGAGTAATCCTCCTGGTCCAGGTAGGAATCGCGCAGGCCGAAGCGTGTCTTCGAGTCCGGGGCGTGGGGGATGTGGGTGGTTCCCGGGCCGGTCAGCAGCGGGCGCACCACGCCTTCCAGGCTTTCCTTCTGGTACAGCAGGTCGCTGGACAGGCGCAGGCGCTCGCCACGGAAGTCCAGGCCCAGGGAGAGCATGGGAAACTCGCGGCTCTGATGGTCGACGGCGGTATCGCCGTTGCGGTAGACGCCGTTGAAGCGCACGCCGAAGGCGTTGTTCTCGCCGAAGCGCCGGCCGATGTCGAGGTGAGTGCCGAGCTGGCCGCGCTGGGTCCAGTCGACGCTGACGCGGGTCAGCGGCTGGTCGTCGGCGCGCTTGGGCACCAGGTTGATGGTGCCGCCGACGCTGCCGCCGGGGGAAATCCCGCCGAGCAGGGCGTTCGGTCCCTTGAGCACTTCCACGCGCTCGGCGAATTCGATCGGTACCCGCCAGAACGGCAGCAGGCCATAGAGGCCGTTGAAGGCGACGTCGGCGTTCTGCACGCTGAAGCCGCGAATCGTGTAGCTGTCCACCAGGTCGCCGCGCCCGCCGACGACCCGCACCGACGGATCGTTGGCCTGTAGCAGGTCGGCGACGCTGCGCGCCTGCTGCTGCTCGATGGTCCTGGCGGTGTAGCTGGTGATGCTGAATGGCGCATCCATCACGTCGGCGTTGCCCAGCATGCCCAGGCGCGCGCCACGGGCCACCTGGCCGCCGGCGTACTCGGCGGGCAGGGTCTCGGCACCGGCGGCCTGGGCGGTGATCAGCGAGGATTGCAGTTCCAGCGCGCCATCGGTGGCTGCCGGCACCAGGGTGTAGCTGCCATCGCTGCGCTGCTGCAACTCCAGGCCGCTGCCCAGCAGCAGGCGGTGCAGCGCCTCGACCGGCGCGTAGCGGCCGCGCAGGGCGGCGCTGCGGCGACCCTCGGTGAGCGCCGGGTCGAACGCCAGGGATACCCCGTTGTCGCTGGCGAAGGCCGACAGGGTACGGCCGAGCGGGCCGGGGGCGATGTCATAGCTGCGCGCCGAGCTGGCGGCGGGCGCCTCGGCGGCAAGCAGGGCGGGGGCCGCGCCGGCGAGGGCGAGGGTCATGGCGGCGGCGTGGATGGCCAGGGACAGCGAACGGGGGCGAAGCGTGCGTACGGGCATGTACAGGGTTCCTCGTGGTCTCTGCGGACCTTGGGTCGGGGCGGATTCCTCTACTTGCCAGCCGAGAAGGAAAAAGGTCTCAGGTCGAGGCGGTTATTTTTCTGCGGAGCACGGTATGTCGATGGCAACGTCTGTTCCGGCGCAACCGCGGACGGCCTGCCGGGGTGGACGCGAGGGGGCGGTTGCCACGGGGATGGCGGCCGCGCCGTCACGCCGGCACCAGGCTGATCCAGTAGTCGGTCACCCCGCGCACCTTCAGCGGATAGGTGGCCTGCAGCATGCCCAGCGTGCGCCGCAGGTCCAGCAGCGGATAGGCGCCCGACACCGCCAGCCTGGCCAGTTGCGGGTCGCAGCGCAGTACGCCGCGACGGTAGCGGGCGAGTTCGGCGAGCACCTCGGCCAGCGGCATCCGGTCGGCCATCAGCATGCCGCGGGTCCAGGCGTCCGGCAGGCCGTCGAAGGCCAGCCGGCGCGCTTCGCCGTCGGCGCCCAGGCGCACCGATTCGCCGCTTTCCAGCCAGCGCCCGCGTCCGTGGAGCGGGCTCAGTTCGACCCGCCCGGCGAGTACCGCGACCCGGGTCGCGGCCATCTCCTGGCGTACGTTGAAGCGGGCGGCACCGGCATGCAGCCGCGCTTCGGCGGTGGCGACGCGGAACGGACGCGGGTCGGCGCGGCTATCGACGAAGATCTCGCCGCGCAGCAGGCGTACCAGCCGCTGGCTGGCGTCGAAGGCCAGGTCCACGGCGCTGTCGGTGTTCAGGGTCAGCAGGCTGCCGTCGGGCAGGGTCAGGCGGCGCTGTTCGCCGACGCCGGTGCGCTGGTCGGCCAGCCAGTCGCGCAACGGTTCGGCCTGCCAGGTGGCGAGCCCCAGCGAGGCGCCGCCGAGGACCAGGGCGAGGTGCTTGATCGCGCGCCGCCGGTCCAGCCCGCGCTCGCGGCCGAGGGTCGGCAGGGCCAGCGCCGGCGGCAGTCGGCCGAGGCATTGCAGCAGGCGCTCGGCGCGCTCCCAGGCATGGGCGTGCTGCGGGCTGCGCTGCCGCCACTGGGCGCAGGCCTGGCGCGTGTCGTCGGTGCAGCCGCTGTCCTGCAGGCGCACCAGCCACTCGGCGGCCTCGTCGAGGATCGGCGAGGGAATCCGGCCTTCGTCCGCGGCGTTCATTCCATCAGCTCCAGGCACTGGCGGAAGGCCTGCTGCATGTAGCGCTTGACCGAACCCAGGGACACGCCCAGGCGCTCGGCGATGGCTTCGTACTTCAGGCCTTCGATCTGCGCCAGGAGAAACGCCTGGCGGACCCTGTCCGGCAGGCTGCCGAGCAGGGCGTCTACTTCATGCAGGGTTTCCAGCACCATCAACCGCTGTTCCGGCGGCGGCGCGAGGTCTTCCGGGAGGTTGGCCAGGGCATCGAGGTAGGCGCGCTCCAGCGACTGGCGCTGGAACCAGTTGATCATCAGCCCCTTGGCGACGGTGGTCAGGTAGGCGCGCGGTTCGCGCGCATCCAGTACCCGGCGCGAGGCGAGCAGGCGGGCGAAGGTGTCCTGGGCCAGGTCGGCGGCGTTTTCCGCGCAGCCCAGGCGTCGCCGCAACCAGCCTTGCAGCCAGCCATGGTGGTCCTGGTAGAGATGGCTCACAGCGTCGTGCAGGGAGGCGTCGGCCGGCGGCATGGAGGGGATCGCTGTTGTAATTGAGAATGAGTCTCATACTACTTACAGCGAGGGCATGCCTACAAGTCCCCCGGATCGGCGGCGCAGCGCCTCAGGCGTTTTCCAGGCCGTACTGGAAGAAAGCCATGTCGGCCAGGCGCCCGGTGGGGTAGAGGAGCCCCTTGCGGGCGGTCTCCAGGCGCGGGAACGACAGCCTTTCTTCGCCGATCAGGCGGTGCAGCGCGGTGAGGGTCCCGCCGTTGACGCTCGTCAGGCCCCGGCGTGGATACAGCGCGCGACAGGCGGCCACGTAGTGGCGGTCGAGGGCGGGAAACTCGCCCCAGACGCCGAGCAGGATCTTGCTCTTCAGGGTGTCGGTCCAGCTCACCCGGCTGCTGAGGGCGTCCATCGACCCGAGTACCGTTTCCAGCAGCTTGCGGTTGTGCGCCAGGCGCGCGCCGTTGCCGGCGAAATCCACCAGGGACAGCTCGAAGAGTTCCGCTCCGGCACCGCTGAAGAGCTGCCGGGCCAGCGCTTTCATCAGGTCCAGGTTGCTGTTCTGCAGCAGTCCCGAGGAGCCACGGAACATGCCCCAGTTGGCCAGGTAGAAACCCAGGTGCAGGGCGGTGGTGTCGAGCTGTTCGGGGGCGGTCAGGTCGTCCCAGCTGCGACTGGGGTCCCAGACATACTCCCAGAGGTACTCCCAGGCCCTCAGGCGCGGGTATTCGTTGCCCGGGGCGGGCGCCAGGCTGGCGTAGTAGCGGTGGACATAGCGGGCGGCATCGAAAGCCATGCGTTCGTTCCCTGGCGGCTTGGAAAGACGGCATGGTAGAGCGTGTGATATCAAAAGGCCATATCGCTGTTCGCAGGGGACGCCTTAGCGCCCCCGCGGAGCGGCCTCAGGTGTTATTGCAGCCCTTGGCGATGGAGTCCTCGTTGGAGGTGTACGGCCGCGAGGGTTCCAGGTTCCACTCGGGCTTGTTGCGGGCGACGTTGAAGTGGCAGACCAGTTGTCGGCGCATGCTGCCGATATTGCTGTCGCGGTTGTCCGGGTTGTCCTTCCATTCGCTGTCCAGGTAGTGGTCGACCACCAGCTCGTTGAAGAAATTGTTGGTCTGGTTGTCCTGGATCTTGCGCCCGCAATCAGTCGGTACCACTTCCAGGGTCATGATCTTCTTCCTGAAGCCCGGATCGTCGCGCTCCACCCAGGTGGCGCTTTCCACATAGCGCTCGCAGGCATTCTTCTCGCTGGTCGGGTAGATCGCCTGCTTACGCCCGTCGTAGGCGAACTGCGCGTCCTGCTGGCGGGTCTGCGGCAGTCGCATGTTGATGATCGGGAGGAATGCCTGGACCGACTGATACCACTGGATCTGGTTGAGCCGAGCGCCCTCCAGGCCGGCGTCCTCGGTGTAGAACGCGGCGAGGATCGACGGCGACTTCGGCGGGTTTTCCTCCCACTTGGCCAGGCGCAGTTCGTTCTGGGTGGTGAAGGATTCGTCGGCGATCTGCGCCATCGCCCGGATGCTCTGGTAGAAGGCCGGGCCGGCGGCGGTATTGCGCTCGTCGCGGACGTCGAAGGAGCACTGCCGCGAATGGTCGCCGCGGTTCTGCCGGTAGTTCGCCGCCCACTGCTCGGCGGTGCTGACGTTGATGTCCTGGCAGGACTTCTCGACGCTGTTCGGCGTGCGCCGCGAATCGGTGCAACCCTGCTGGGCGCGGTCGTCGGTGGCGGCGTCGATGGGGAAGGAACAGAGCACCGCATAGTCCTGGTGGTCCTTCGGATTACCGAAGATGGTGTCGAAGATGAAGCCACTCTTCAGGCCATAGGCGAGCTTGCGGTACTTGGCGTCCTTGCGCAGGTAGGAGGCGGAGACGCCGCCGCTTTTCTGGCTCTTCGGACTGATGCTGTAGAACATGTAGTCGGTCGAAGGCCAGGTGGCGCGGAACAGCACGCCGGAACAGAGGAATGCCGGCTTCGACGGTCCGCCGCAATCCTGGCGGGTGTCGTTGTACAACTGGTTGAGCCGGGCGACCACGTCGTTGCCCCGGTCGGCCTGGGCCGCGGGTGTCAGCGCCAGGCCGGCGGCGGCGAGAAGGTAGAGAAAGGTGGATCTGCTTCCGTTCATGGGATGGACTCCACGCAGGTTCGAAGGAGCGGGCCGGGGGCGGCCCGGTTGGTCCCGATGGGGACGAGCGCGACGGGCGGATCGCGGGGGATGAAGCGCTTGCGACGGCATGGCCGTCGGCGTTGGGACGTCAGTGGGACGTGGTGGCCCCAGTCTGCAACCGGGCGCTGCCGGGAATGCCGGGCGACCCCGGCGGGCGCTGGGCGGCGGGGGCCTGCCGAGCGCGTGGGGGAAGTCGCTCGAGGGAGGCGGTGAAGACCGCCGGCGGAGATACGAACAGGGTGGGTAGCGGGGCGGATACAGCGTCGATTCCGTTACGCATCGCAGGCCTCCTTTGCGCCGCGCCGATGGGCTTCCGTCTTACCGTTCGAGCCTAGAAGCGCGGGCCGCGCCGCTCCAGCGGCGGGGTGGCTAGCTAGCAAGGGGGATTAATGCATTCGCAACGGCGCTCGCTGCGATGCACCGTGGTCCGGCATCCACAGGCCACGCCGCTGCCGGGCAACCGTTCCTGGCCGCGCCTGTTGGCGGCGGCGTCGCCCTGCAAGCGCCAGGTATCGGGCTCCGCCGTCAGTCCATGTCGCCGCCATGGTGCGCGGACTGCTCCAGGAGGCTGCTCTTCGCCGTCCTGCCCCTCGCTTCCGGCGACAGCCGGGTTGCCTGCAAGGCGAACCAGAGGGTCGCCACATCGGCGGTGCTGTCCAGCGAGCGACCGCTGATTTCCTCGATGCGGCGTATCCGGTAGACCAGGCTCTGCTTGTGTATGTGTAGCCGCTGCGCGGCGTTCAACCAGGACCTGTTTTCCTCGAGAAAGACCTGCAGCGTGTGTAGCAGTGCGGAGCCATTGGCCGCGTCATAGTCGTGGAGGGCGCCGAGGACCAGGCGGAACGCCCGCTCGGCCTCGGCGAGGCTTCTGGGTAGCCAGGGCGCCTCGTCGTCCAGTTCCGCGTAGCGACACAATGGCCGCCGGGAATGGCTGTGGGCCAGGGCCAGGCGCGCTTCGCGCAAGGCCTCGGCGCAACGTTCGGCACGACGGAGCGGGGCGCTCACGCCCAGCGAGCTGTCCAGGGCTTCCTGCAGTGTCGAGGCGAGGCCGGCCTGGTGCAGCAGAATGATTTCCTGGCCCTGCGCGCGAACCAGCAGGCGTGAGTCGTGGCCCCGGAAAAGACCGATAGGGTCGGTCGCGAGCCCCTCGGAACTTGCCACGGAAACGACTGCATCGTCGAGATCGAGCCCGGGCAGCAGTTCCTCCAGCCGCTCCTCGGCTTGTTCCCGGTATAGCCGTCGTTGCAGCAGGTCGTCGAGCAATTCCGAACCCAGGCGCAGGTGGCGTTCGCTTTCGACGCGCAGCCGTTCGATCTCTATGCCGAGCACTGCCGTCAGGTGGTGCAGGAGACTGTAGTCCGGCAGCCGCTCGCCCAGGGCTATCAGCAGGCAGTTCCGGTCGGAAGGAATGCCGATGCTGAGCGCTTCGCCTTCCGCGAGCGGATGGCGAAGGACCATCGGCTGCGGCTCCGCCTGCTCGCGACGGCGGTTGCGCAGCGCGTCGGCCAACTCCGCGGGCAGCCCTGGCAGGCCTGGCTGCCAGGCCGCCAGGGTGTCGGGAACGATGAGGTAGAGGCTGCTCCGCACGTCCTTGCCGAGGCGTTGCAGCAGCGCCGGCAGGCCCAGTCCCTGCATGCTCAACCGGGCGCTTTCGTATATCCGGGCCAGGGCGTTGCGGCGCTCGTATTCGTCTTTCTGTCCCGCATCGACGATGGCCCGGGTCACGGCGGCGAAAGGGACGCCGTAGTGGGTGAGAATCAACGGAAAGCCCAGGGCCTCGGCCGTCTCGCGCAGGGCATCGAGGTCGCTCGGGGCTTCCATGTTCTCGCCGATCATCATGCCTGCCAGGCCGGCCTCGGCCAGTCTTCGGACGTAACGCCGTTGCCGCTCGGCGTCGCTCGGTATGCCCAGCCCGGTGGTCATCAGCAGGTCACCCTCGCCGAGCCATTCGGTGGGGTCGTCGAGTTCGCAGACATGCGCCCAGCGAACCGGGCGGTCGAGGCCGCCGGCTCCGCTCAGCAGGCGCGAACGGAGTTCGGGGAGGGCGATCAGGTGGCGGATGCTCTGCGGCATGTCCAGGAAACTCCAGGCATGGGCCTTCAGTGTAATCGCCCCGGGCGCAGGCAGCGCGCCCTGTCACCAACTGGCGGGCAGCATCCCCAGTGCCGAGGCGATCGCGTAGACCCCGCTGGAGGCGAACACCAGGACGATCAGCCCCTGTATCAGCGGATGGGCATACCAGCCGCAGCTGAATGCCGGCAGTTGGTCGCCGTGGCGCCGCGCCGCGTTGAGCAGGAGGATGGGGATGATGCCCATCAGTACGCCGCCGAAGGTACCGGCGAAGTACAGCGCGTTCACGAAGCCGCCGAGCCCCGCATAGGCCAGCAGGAACGGCGGGACCGAGACCGCGGCGAGCACCGCCAGGCGTTTGCGCCGGTTGGTTTCGCTGCCCAGGCGGAAGTGGTCGAAGATATTGGTGAACAGGCACCCGCCGAGTCCCCAGTAGGAGGTCAGCATCGCCAGCAAGGCGAAGGTGTTCGCCACGTAGTAGGCCCATTGGCCGAGGGAGCGTCCCCAGCTCAAGGTCGCCACCTCGCTGAGGTTGTCGGGGCCGACCAGGGCGATGACCGAGGCAGGAATGGCCGCCACCAGCAGGAAGGTCAGCAGCATGCCGACCACGATCAGGCGCGGCACGCGCCCGGGGGTTGCCAGGTTGCCGCGCACCAGCTCCGGAACCAGGAACTGCGCGCCGAACACGAAGACCGCCAGGTTGAACACTGGAACCACGTATTGCCACTGGCTCTGCCAAAGGTGGGCGAGACGGGCGTCGTCGTGCATCAGGGTAGCGCCGATGAGGATGCAGACGATGGCCACCATGCCGGCGCTGATCAGCTTCTCGCCCACGCCGAGCGCCTTCAGGCCCAGGTAGAGCACCAGCGCCGAGGGGACGAAGAAGATCAGGCTGCCGACCTCGCGCGTGAGGCCGTACTGGCCGAAGAACTCGAGCATGATGTTGCCGCTGCCGGTCATGTAGGCGACCAGGGCCCCGTAGCTGTTGGCCGCCACCGCGATGAAGATCAGCCAGCCGCCGAGCGGGCCCAGGTAACGCCGGGAGAGGCCGCTGAGCTGGTTGTTGCCGCGGGTTCTCAGGCAGGCTTCGGTCACGTAGAGCATGGTGACGATGCAGAAGAGGCAGGTCAGGGCCAGGCATACCAGCAACGGCACGTAGCCGACCTTGCGGGCGGCGTAGGCCATGCTCAGCACGCCGGCGCCGATGTTGGTGCCGATGATGATCGCGATCGTCTCGAGCGAGCCCAGGGGATGGGCCTTGAGGCCCGATGCGTTGTCGTTCGCTTCTCGCATACCCATTTCTTGTTTCCTCTGTCAGGGCGGTGGAGTTCGGTTCTTCGGGGTCAGTCGAAGATCAGGTAGGTCTTGCGCACGGTCTGGCGGATGTCCCAGGTGCCCTGGGTGGCAGCGGCGAAATAGAGCGCGTCGCCGGCGCGAAACTCCACGGCCTGGCCTTCGTCGGGGGTGAAGCGACCTTCACCGCTGACGATGTAGCTGTACTCGGCCTGCTCGACCTGTCGGCGGAAGCGCCCCGGGGTGCATTCCCAGATGCCGGTCACGCCGTTGCCGTCGGCGAGCGGGCGGTGGGCCGCGGTACGGGTCAGGGCTACCGGTTCGCCCAGCGGCTGGCCGACGGGCGTGGGCGAGGTGAAAGGACTTTCGTCGTCGAGACGGATGAGCGAAGGGTTCATGCCATGGGCTCCTCAGGATTTGTCTTCAAGGCCGGCGGGGGCGAAGCGTGCGAGAAAGCGGTCGGTGGCCGAGGGCGCGGTACCGGCGAGTTCCGCGCGTTCCTTGCGCAGGACGGCGTTGCGCACCAGGGAGCCACCCAGGTAGCGCAGCGGCTCGGGGGGGAAGCTCCGGCAGCGGCGTTCTACCAGCGGACAACGGCTCCACGGGTCGTCGCGGCCGAGGGCGAGGCTGGCGAGGATCCGCCCGCCCAGGCGGCTCGGTCCCACGCCGTTGCCGCTCCAGCCGATGCCGTAGTGGATGTTCTCGTGCAGGCGGCCGAAGACCGGCAGGCTGTCGTAGGTACGGTCGATGGGGCCGGACCAGCCGTCGACCAGCGGGATGTCGCCTAGCGAGGGATAGGTGCGGCGGAAGTCGGCCTCGGTCAGGGCCAGGCTCTCCCGGTCGACGTCGAATACCCGGTCGATGCGCGAACCGTAGCTGATGGCGCCGGTGCCCTTGCCGAAGGCGATGCGCCCGTCGCGGGTGGTGCGGTAGTAGTCCACCATCAGTTGGGAATCGGTGATGGCTTCCCCGCCGGTCCAGCCGATTCGCTCTAGCCGTTGCGGTATCGCCTCGGTAACCGCGATGGAACTGTTCACCGGCACGATTAGCCTGGAGAGCCTGGGCAGGGCGGCCGACCAGGCGTTGGTCGCGAGAACCACCGCCTTGGCCTGAACCCGGGCCCCGGCGCTCAGCAGCTGTGCCGGCTGGCCGGGAACGATCTGGCTGACGCCACAACGCTCGTGGATTTCCACGCCGAGGGCCAGCGCCACGCGGCGCATGCCTTGCACCAGCAAGGCTGGTTGCACGGTGGCATTGCTGCGCTCGAAGACCCCGGCGAGATGCACCGGCGAACCGGTCCGGCGTGCCACTTCGCTGGCGTCGAGGCGTTCGAAGGGACTGACGCCGAGCCGTTCGCAGGCGGCGAGGGTATCGTTCCAGGCGTCGAGGTGGTGCGCCGTGGTGGCGGTCCACAGCCAGCCCTTCTGCTGGAAGTGCGCATCGATGTCATGCCGCGCGCAGAACTCCCCGAGTTCCTGGATCGCCCGCTCCGCGCTTTCGCCAAGGAAGCGCGCCTGCGCCTCGCTGCAGAAGCCCAGCAAGGTGCCGATCTTCGGCCACCAGGACATCACGAAACCACCGTTCCTGCCGGAAGCGCCGCCGCCGCAGACGTCCTGCTCCAGCAGCAGGACCCGTGCGTCCGGCTCCAGTTGCTTGAGGGTGATGGCGGTCCAGAGCCCGACGAAACCGCCGCCGACTATCGCCACGTCCGCCGAGTGGGTGCCGACGAGGGGGGCGCTGGCGGCGTCGGCCAGGTCGGTCGAGCGCATCCAGTGGCTGGGGGTCAGGGGAGGGGTGAGCGTGAGTTTCATGGCGCGGGTCCGGGGTCGCTGAATCTGGAGCAAGGGTGGCGAGCGGCGCCGGCCGCGACAATTGGACGCAACTAGGAATCGAGAAGGTGCTCTCGTACGATCGTATGAGTCTTGTGAAGGGCAGGCCTGGTCGGGACTGCCCGCCCTGTCCGAGCGAGCTGGCAGGCCCGAGCGGCGCCGCTGAACCGGAGGCTCAGGCGTCGCGCAGTTCGAAGGCGGGAAACAGCTCTTCCAGTTCTCGCCATAGCTGCGCAGCGCCCTGCGGCGCGGGCTTCGCGAGAAGCTGCGGATCGAGCTGGCGGGCCGGGCGCGCCAGTTGTACGGCGAAGCGCTCCACGCCCATCTCGCGCAGGCGCGTCGCCAGGCGCCAGAGGCGTTCGCTATCGAACAAGCGCCAGTGCACCGTGGTCCGGCATTCGTAGGCCACGCCGCTGTCCAGCAGGCATTCCAGGCTGCGCCAGTTGGCCGCGCCGCTGCCGTCCACGCCGGTAATGGCGGCGACGTCCTCGGCCGGCGCCTTGACGTCGAAGCCCACCCAGTCGCTCTGCGCCAGCACCCGGGCGAAGGCGCGGGGGTTGATGCCGGCGCTGTGCAGGCCGACGCGGAAGCCCAGTTCGCGGACCGTGCGCATGGCGTCGCCGAGGGCCGCCTGCAGGGTCGCCTCGCCGCCGCTGAAGACCACCGCCTGCAACAGGCCCTGGCGTCGGCGGAGGAAGTCGAGCAGGCGTGACCAGGGGATTTCCTCCGCGCCGCGCGGCGCGATCAGTTCCGGGTTGTGGCAGTAGCGGCAGCGCCAGGCGCAGCCCTGGCAGAACAGCACGCAGGCGAGCAGGCCGGGGTAGTCGAGGGTGGTCAGGGGCACCAGGCCCCCGACCCTGAGCGTGGCGCTCATCGCGTCTCGCGGAAATGGCGGCGTTCGCGATGCTCGGACTGCTTGCCGGCATTGAACGCTGCCACGGGACGGTGGTAGCCCATCACGCGGGTCCAGACTTCGCAGCGCTGGCGCTGGCCTTCGGGCAACTGGTTGGGGTTCATCGGTGGTACTCCTTGCTGGTGGATGAAAGGAACGACAGGCGACTCAACCGCCGCAGCCGCCGCAACAGCTCTTGGGCGTGGAGCGTTGCAGCAGCTCCTCGTCGCACTTCGGGCAGAACTCGTGCTCGCCGGCCAGGTAGCCGTGCCGCGGGCAGATCGAGAAGGTGGGGGTGACGGTCAGGTACGGCAGGCGGAAGCGACCGAGGGCGGTGCGCACCAGGGTCTTGCAGGCTTCGGCGGAGGAAATCCGCTCGGCCATGTAGAGATGCAGCACGGTGCCGCCGGTGTACTTGCATTGCAGGGCGTCCTGCAGCTCCAGCGCCTCGAACGGGTCGTCGGTGAAGCCCACCGGCAGTTGCGAGGAGTTGGTGTAGTAGGGCGCCTCCGGCGTGCCGGCCTGGAGGATGCGCGGATAGCGCTTGCGGTCCTCGCGGGCGAAGCGATAGGTGGTGCCCTCGGCGGGCGTGGCTTCCAGGTTGTAGAGGTGCCCGCTGTCCTCCTGGAAACCCACCAGCCGCGCGCGCACGTGATCGAGCAGGGCCAGGGCCATCTCGCGCCCGGCTTCGCTGTGCAGTCCCTCGCGGTCGTCGCTGAAGTTGCGCACCATCTCGTGCAGGCCGTTCACGCCGATGGTGGAGAAATGGTTGCGCAGGGTGCCCAGGTAGCGTCGGGTGTAGGGATAGAGGCCGGCATCCATGTGCTGCTGGATCACCTTGCGCTTCAGCTCCAGGCTGGCGAAGGCGAGTTCGAGCAGGTGGTCGAGCTGGCGGTAGAGGCCGGCGGCGTCGCCACGGTGGCGATAGCCCAGGCGCGCGCAGTTGATCGTCACCACGCCCAGCGAGCCGGTCTGCTCCGCCGAGCCGAACAGGCCGTTGCCACGCTTGAGCAGTTCGCGCACGTCCAGTTGCAGGCGGCAGCACATCGAGCGCACCTGGTTGGGCTGCATGTCCGAGTTGAGGAAGTTCTGGAAGTAGGGCAGGCCGTAGCGCGCGGTCATCTCGAACAGGCGCGTGGCGTTGTCGCTGTCCCAGGGGAAGTCGTGGGTGATGTTGTAGGTCGGGATCGGGAAGGTGAATACCCGGCCGTGGGCATCGCCGGCCTGCATCACCTCGATGTAGGCGCGGTTGATCAGGTCCATCTCGGCCTGCAGCTCGCCGTAGGCGAAGGGCATCTCCTCGCCGCCGATGCGCGGCACCTGGTCGCGCAGGTCGTCCGGGCAGACCCAGTCGAAGGTCAGGTTGGTGAAGGGCGTCTGGGTGCCCCAGCGCGACGGCACGTTGAGGTTGTAGATGAACTCCTGGAGGGCCTGGCGCACGCTGGCGTAGTCGAGGCGGTCCTTGCGCACGTAGGGCGCCAGGTAGGTATCGAAGGAGCTGAAGGCCTGGGCCCCGGCCCACTCGTTCTGCAGGGTGCCGAGGAAGTTGACCATCTGCCCCAGGGCGCTGCCCAGGTGCTTCGGCGGACCGGCCTCGACCCGCCCCGGCACGCCGTTCAGGCCTTCGTTCAGCAAGGTGCGCAGCGACCAGCCGGCGCAATAGCCGGCGAGCATGTCGAGGTCGTGGATATGCAGGTCGGCGTCGCGGTGGGCGGCGGCGATGTCGGCATCGTAGACCTCATCCAGCCAGTAGTTCGCGGTGACCTTGCCGGATACGTTGAGGATCAGCCCGCCGAGGGAATAGCCCTGGTTGGCGTTGGCGCGCACCCGCCAATCCTCGCGGGACAGGTATTCGTTCATCGACGCGGCGACGTCCACCAGGGTCTTGCGCTCGCGGCGCAGCCGGCCGTGGCGTTCGCGGTAGACCACGTAGGCGCGCGCCGTAGGGTAGTGGCCGGCCTCCATCAGCACCCGTTCGACCAGGTCCTGGACCCGTTCGATATCCAGGCAGGCGCGTTCCGGCAGGCGTTCCACCACGCGTTCGGCGAGCGCCTGCGCCTGCTGCGGGTCGAACTCGCCGGTGGCTTGGCCGGCGGCGGCGATGGCGCGTTCGATCTTGCCGGGATCGAAAGGGACTTCACGTCCGTTGCGCTTGAGCAGGGTGGCCGGCCAGGTAGCCTTCCGGGGCTGGGTCATTTCAACTTCTCCACAACATGATGTGTTTTGATTTTGCAAAACAACAATATGTTGTGGATTCTGGCGAGCGATGCCGAGCCGGCGTTGATCTGCGTCAACGTCCGGCGGATTGGCCGGGTTCCATTGGAGGTATTCCCCGTGCTCGGGTGACGGCGTATCAGGCCTGGGCGAGGCGGGCGAAGACGACGTAGTTGTCCAACTGCTGCCAGACCGTGGCGGCCTCGGCGAAACCCGCCTGGCGCAGGGCGGCGAGATGGAAATCGAGCGAGCAGTCTTCGTCTTCGCTGGCGCGCCTGAGCGGGCGCCGCGCGAAATGGGCGTCGCGCTGCGCCTTCAGCGGGGCCAGCCGGGGGATCTGCGCGGCGCGTTGCCACCAGTCTTCCCAACTGTCCGCGCCGCTGGCCACGGACGCCTGGAGGACCCGCTCGCGGTGCTTCCGGGACAATTCCGCGAGTCCCGGCCAGCGTCGGTCGTAGCGCATGTGGTCGGCGTTCAGCAGCACGCCGCCGGGGGCGAGCAGCTCGCCGGCCTGGGCGTAGAACCCGGCGAGTTCGGCGGGCGACAGCCAGTGCAACGCGGTGGAAGAGAGCAGCGCCGCGGGCCGTTCGCCGGCGAGGGACTCGCGCGCTTCGGCGACCCGTTCGGTCCAGCCTGGATCGGTGAGGTCGCACTCCACCACGCGGACCCGTTCGGCGAAACCGGCCAGCGCCGTACGCGCGATCTCCAGCAGCATGACGTCGGCGTCCAGCGCCACCACCCGCGCCGCCGGGAAGCGTTCGAGCAGGCGCCGGCCGAGGGAGCCCGGGCCGCAGGCGGCGTCGATGGCGGTGAAGCGCCCGTCGCGGCCGAAGAGGTCTTCGAGCAACTGGAACATCGCCTCGTAGCGCTCCTCGCGCTGGCGGATGTAGCCCTCCTGCTGGCGGTCCCAGCGTTCGAGGAGCGCCATGATCTGCTCGGTTGCGGTCATCTTTCCTCCTGGGGGGCATGCCCGGTTGAGAGTGGGGTCCTGTGCTTCGAGGGATACGGCGAGCGAGACGTTCCCTCGCCTCGATGAAGAAGAAACGGCGGGCATTCTTCATTCGAAGAAATGTTATGTTATAACTTATAAGTATTCATAATTCATACCTGCCGACCATGACCCCCCATTCCTCCCCGCACCGTCTTCCTCCGCTGCGGCTGGCCCGCGCCGTGCCGTTCCTCTACCTGCTTCCCTGCCTGGCGCTGGCCGCGCCGGTCGACCTGGAGCCGACCGTGGTCAGCGCCACCACTACCGAGCGCAAGCTGCGCGACGCCCCGGCCAGCGTTTCGCTGATCGCCGCCGAGGACCTGCGGCGGCGCCCGGTGCGCGACCTGCAGGAAGCCCTGCGCGGTTCGGAAAGCCTGCAGTTCAACGGCGTCGGCATGTCCCGGCGGGGCATCAGCGTTCGCGGCATGTCCAGCGAGCACACCCTGGTGCTGGTGGACGGCCAGCGGATCTCCACCTCGTCCGGGGCCATCGCCCATTCCGACTTCGACCTCGGCTGGGTGCCAGTGGAGAGCATCGAGCGTATCGAGGTGGTACGCGGACCGATGTCCTCGCTCTACGGTTCGGAAGCCCTCGGCGGGGTGGTGAACGTGATCACCCGGCGCGCCACCGATACCTGGACGGGCAGCGGTCTGCTCGATGGCGGCGTGCGCGAGGACGGCCTCGGCGGGCAGAGCCACCAGCTCGGCGCCTATCTCGCCGGGCCGCTGGTGCCCGGCAAGCTGGGCCTCGCCCTGAACGGCGAGAGCCGCCGCCAGCAGGAAACCCCGGACGCCGACGAGCGCCGGCTCTCCGAGCTGGAAGGCGGCAACGCCGACAGCGGTGGGCTGAACCTCAGCTGGACCCCGGACGACGCCCAGCGCATCGACCTCGGCCACCAGCGCGGGCGCGAACGACGCTGGCGCAACAGCGAGACCGGAGGGCCGCGCTCGCGCTACTACGAGTCGCGCGACGTGATCGAACGCGAGCGCTGGTCGCTCGCCCACAATGGCCAGTGGGACTGGGGCAGCAGCCAGCTGCGCACCTACCGCAACCGCCTGGAGCGGCACAACGCGCGTTCCGACGGACAACCGCCGAGCAACCCGCAGCGCCTTACCGACAGCGTGGTCGACGGCCACCTCAGCGTGCCGGCCTTCGAGCGACATCTCTTCACCCTCGGCGGCGAATGGCGCAAGGAAGAACTGGAGGATCGCTCGGTGAATACCGCCGGCGACGCCAGCGCGCGACACAAGGCGCTGTTCCTGCAGGACGAGATCGCCTTCGGCCCGGACTGGTCGCTGACCCTCGGCAGCCGCTTCGACAAGCACGAGGCGTTCGGCTGGGAAAGCAGTCCGCGCCTGTACCTGCTGCACCACCTTTCCGATGCGCTGACCCTGCGCGCCGGCGTCGGCCGCGGCTACAAGGCGCCGAGCCTGAAGCAGCTATCGCCGGAGTATGCGGCGGTCGGTGGCGGCGGGCGCTTCACCATCTACGGCAATCCCGACCTGAAGCCGGAGACCAATACGTCCTACGAACTGGGCGCCGACTACCAGGGCGATGGCTGGTCGCTGAAGGGCACGGTGTTCGAGAACGATGTCCGCGACCTGATCCAGACCGTCTGCGTAGCGCGCTGCGGGGTGCGCGGCGGCGAGATACGCAACTACGAGAACGTCGACAGGGCACGGATCCGCGGCCTCGAGCTGGGCGGCGGCGTGGACCTGCCGGCGGACCTGCGCTGGGAACTCAACTACACCTACCTCGACGCGCGCAACCGCACCGCCGGCCAGCGCCTCGGCGATCGCTCCCGGCACCTCGCCAACAGCCAATTGCGCTGGAGCCCCAATGCCCGCTTCAGCGCCCAGTTGCGCACCGAATACGTCGGCAGCCAGGTGGCCTACAGCAGCAACGTCGGCTACGCCTTGCCGGCCTACAGCCTGTGGCACCTGGAGCTGAGCCAGAAACTCAGCGAGAACCTGACGCTGCGCGGCGGCATCGAGAACCTCGGCGACCAGCGCCTGGCCGACGACGACACGCACTTCACCTATGCCGAACCTGGGCGGACCTTCCATCTCGGCCTGGTGGCGAGCTTCTGATGCGCCGTTCGCTACTCTTCTGCGGCTCGCTGCTGGCCAGTCTCTGTGCCTGGGCGGAGTCGGCCCAGGTGCGTCTGCTCAGCAGCGATTTCGTCCTCCCGGGCAAGCACCAGCGCCTAGCCGGTTGGGCGCGCGAGGCCGGTGTCGAGTTGCGCGGCCTGCGCCTCGGCATCGGCGAGGCGCCGCCCGGCGAGTGGCTGGACGGCGGCAACCTGCTGATCCTCGACACGCCGCGGCCGACCGATCGCGCCCAGGTCGAGGAGGCGCTGGGCGAGCGCTTGCAAGGCGGGACGCAACCCTGGATCCGCGTCGGCGGCGGTCCTCCGGGCTTCGGCAACCTGCCGGCGGCGCTGGGCGGGCGCCTGGTCGGCTACTACGCGAACGGCGGCGAAGCCAACCTGCGCCGGCTGTTCGAGGCGGTCCGACGCTGGCATGCCGGCCTGCCCGTCGACGCGTTGCCGGCGCCGCAGCCCCTGGCGCAGGCTGGCTTCTATCATCCCGACGCACCGGCGCCGTTCGCCGGCCTCGCCGACTACCTGGCCTGGGGCGCCTCGCGCTGGGCCAGCGATGCCCCGCGCATCGCCTTCCTGATCCCGCGCGGCGCCATCGCCGACGCCCAGACCGGCGCCATCGACGAACTGTTGCGGCGTAGCGAGCGGCACGGCCAGGCGCCGCTGGCGGTGTGGTTCGACGACAGCGATCCGGAGGCGTTGAGGAAGTCCTTCGCTGGCGCCGATGTCCAGGCGCTGGTCAACCTGCAGCACCTGCAGAACGGCCCGGCGCGCCGTGCCGAGTTCCTCGCGCTGGACGTGCCGGTATTGCAGACCCTCGGCTACCGCGACGGCAACGAGGCCGACTGGCTGGCCGCCGCCAGCGGGGTGGCGCCGCGTACCGTGGCGGCCTTCCTCGGCATGCCGGAAACCTGGGGAATGAGCGATCCGCTGGTGATCAGCGCCCTGGAGAACGGCGAGCCGAAGCTGATGGCCGGGCAGGCCGAGGCCCTGCTGGACAAGCTCGACCGGCTGCTGCGCCTGCGTCGCCTGCCGGCGGCGGACAAGCACCTGGCGCTGATGTTCTGGAACCACCCGGAGGGCGAGAAGAACGTCGCCGCCTCGCATCTCAATGTACCGGCCAGCCTGGCCCGTCTCGGCGAAGCGCTGCGGGCGGCCGGCTACCGGGTTGCGACGAGCGACGAAAGCGCGCTGATCGATACCGCCCAGCGCCTGCTCGGCGGCTACTACCGGCCGCAGACCCTGGACGCGCTGCATCGCGACGGCCTCGCCGCGAGCCTGCCGCTGGACGCCTACCTGCACTGGTTCGAGGCGCTGCCGGCGGATCTGCGCGAGGAGATGCGCGCGCGCTGGGGCGACCCGCGTCGACATTGGGCCTTGCGCGATATCGACGGCCAGCGACGCTTCGTGTTCCCGGCGGCGCGCCTGGGTAATCTGCTGCTGTTGCCGCAGCCGCCGCGTGCCGGCCGTCCGGGCGAGGCCTACCACGACAGCGCGGTGCCGCCGGACCATCTCTACCTGGCGGTCTACCAGTTCGTCCGCGAGGGTTTCGGCGCCGACGCGCTGATCCATTTCGGCACCCATGGCACCCAGGAATGGCTACCCGGCAAGGACCGCGGGCTGGCGGTGGGCGACTACCCGCTGCGGGCGCTCGGCGACCTGCCGGTGTTCTACCCGTACATCCAGGACAACGTTGGCGAGGCGATCCAGGCGCGCCGGCGCGGGCGCGCGGTCACCGTCAGCCACCAGACGCCGTCGTTCGCCCCGGCCGGGCTGTACGACGAACTGCGCGACCTGCACCAGTTGATCCACGAATACCAGCAACTGGACGAGGGCGCGGTGCGCGAACGCAGCGCCGAGCAGATCCGCGCGGCGGTGCGGGCGGCGCACATGAACGACGACCTGGGCTGGAGCGAGGCAGCGATGCGCGAGGATTTCCCGGCGTTCCTCGGCGTGCTCCACGACCACCTGCACCGACTGGCCGGCTCGGCGATGCCGCTGGGGCTGCACACCTTCGGTGTCGCCGCCTCGCCGGAGCTGCGCCTGGGCACCGTCATGCAGCAGCTCGGCGAGCCCTACTACCGCGCGCTCGGTCTCGACCCCGACGAACTGTTCGCCGCCGATTTCAGGGCGCTGCGGGAAGGTCGTGCCTACCGCACGCTGCAACGCTACCTGCGCGACGGTGGCGAGATCGCCAAGGTGGCCGATCCGCGCCTGCGCGAGCAGTTGCTGCGCGCCCGCGAACTGGACCGCCAGCTCGCCGACACCGGCGAACTGGAGGCGCTGCTCGCCGGCCTCGCCGGGCGCTTCGTCGCGCCCGGGCCGGGCGGCGATCCGATCCGCAATCCGCAGGTACCCAGCGGGCGCAACCTGTTCGCCTTCGAGGCCGACAAGGTACCGACCCGCGCCGCCTACGAAGCCGGCGCCGAGGCCTTCGGCCAACTGCTGGAAAGCTACCGCGCCGAGCACCAGGGCAGGGCGCCGGAAAAGCTCGCCTTCAGCCTCTGGTCGTCGGAAACCATGCGCCACCTGGGCATCGTCGAAAGCCAGGCGCTGCACGCCCTCGGCCTGCGCCCGCGCTGGGACGCCGGTGGCCGCCTGCTGGCGCTGGACATCGTGCCGGCGGCGGAACTGGGGCGTCCACGGGTGGACGTGGTGCTACAGGTGACCAGTGTCTACCGCGACCAGTTCGACGGCTTCATGCGCCTGCTCGCCGAGGCCATCGAGCGCCTCGCCGCGCTGGACGAGCCGGGCAACCCGCTGGCGCGCAACAGCCAGGCGCTGGAGCGGCGCCTGCGCGAACGCGGCGTCGAAGCGCCACTGGCGCAGCGCCTGTCGCGCCTGCGGCTGTTCGGCAATGCGCCGGGCGACTACGGCACCGGGGTAACGCAACTGACCCTCGATTCCACCCGCTGGGACGACGACTCGGCGCTCGCCGAGCAGTTCCTCGGGCGCTTGCAGTACGCCTACGGCAGTCGCGACTGGGGCGTGAAGCTGGATGGCGGCAACCTGTTCGCCGAACAGTTGAAGGGTGTACAGGCGGCGATCCTCTCGCGCTCCTCGACGCTCAACGGCGTGCTCTCCACCGACCACCCGTTCGAGTACCTCGGCGGCCTGTCGCTGGCGGTACGCCACCTCGACGGCGCCAGCCCGGCGCTGTACATCGCCGACCTGCGCCAGCGCCAGCCGCGCACCACGGCCGCCGCGCAGTTCCTCGCCAGCGAGCTGCGCGGGCGCTACCTCAGCCCGCAGTGGATCGCCGCGATGCAGCGCGAGGGCTACGCCGGCAGCCTGGAAATGCTCGACCTGGCCAACAACCTGTGGGGCTGGCAGGCGGCGGATCGCACCATGGTCCGCGCCGACCAGTGGCAGGCGTTGCACGACACCTTCGTCATGGACCGCCGCGAGCTGGGTCTCGCCGAGTGGTTCGAAACGCACAATCCGACCGCCCAGGCGCAGATCATCGCGCGCATGGCCGAGGCCATCCGCAAGGGCTACTGGGACGCCAGCGAGCAGACCCGCCGCGAACTGGCCGAGCGCTGGCGGCAACTGGCGGCCGCCGGCGCCGGCGAGGTCGGCGCGGCGACCACCCGTGAATTCATCGAACGGATGGCCGGCGGTTTCGGCGAGGCCGCGGCGCAGGCAGAGGGCGCGGCCGCGTCCGGTGCCGGCGAAACGGTCAGCGGCCGCGTCCTCGAAGAAGTCGCGCCGCCGCCGTCCGGCGAGCCGCAGCCCTGGCTCCGGCTGGCCGCCGCCGTGCTGCTCGCGCTGTTCGCCGCCGGCGCCGTCCGGCAATCCGTAGTCAATCGTCGTCCGATGGAAAATCGCTCATGAATGGTCTGGAAACCAGCCTCTACGAACTCACCCGCCTGTTCCTGCTGCCGGTGCTGCTGTTGATCCTCGCCGCGCTGGCCTACGCCTTCGTCGCCCTCGGCGGCTTCGCCATGGAAGCCTGGCAGCGCCGTCGCGGGCGCTACCGCTCGCGCCTGGCGGCCTGGCAGGCGCTGCATGGCGGCAACAGCGACGACCTCGAACTGTGGATCATGCAGCGCCTGGAATGGCTGCGGATCACCTCGCGCAGCGCGCCGATGCTCGGCCTGGTGGCGACCATGATCCCCATGGGGCCGGCGCTGCTGGCGCTGACCCGCAACGACGCCCAGGGGATCGGCGAGAACCTGGTGGTGGCGTTTTCCGCGGTGATCCTGGCCCTGGTCGCCGCCAGCATCACCTTCTTCATACTCACCGTGCGTCGCCGCTGGCTGCTCCAGGAACTGCGCGCCGTCGAACGTGCGCGGGAGGCCGGCTGATGCGCTTCCTCGAACACGACGAGGCGGACGACCCGATCCTCTCGATGGTCAACCTGATCGACCTGTTCCTGGTGGTGATCGGCATCCTCCTGATCGTCATCGTGCAGAACCCGCTCAACCCGTTCAGCCAGGACAAGGTGGTGGTGGTCGAGAATCCCGGCGAGGCGGACATGCGCATGCTGGTCAAGGACGGCAAGGAGCTGAAGCGCTACCAGGCCAGCGGCGAGATCGGCGAAGGGCAGGGCAGCCGCGCCGGAGTGACCTACCGCCTGGCCGACGGACGGATGATCTACGTGCCGGAGAGCGGCGGGGAGGCCGGCAAGTAGCGACGCGTACGGCGGAGAGCTGGGACTTTTGCCCGGAGTTCCCGGATAATGGCCGGTTTCCGTTTCTCTTGGTGCTCGCCGTGGAAGTAAAGGTCAATTTTCTCGATAACCTTCGACTGGAAGCCAGGTTCGATGATTTCACGGTGATCGCCGACCAGCCGATCCGCTACAAGGGCGACGGCTCCGCGCCGGGGCCGTTCGACTACTTCCTGGCGTCGTCGGCGCTGTGTGCCGCCTACTTCGTCAAGCTGTACTGCCAGACGCGCAACATCCCCACCGACAACATACGCCTGTCGCAGAACAACATCGTCGACCCGGAGAACCGCTACCGGCAGATCTTCAAGATCCAGGTGGAACTGCCGGCCGACATCTCGGAGAAGGACCGCCAGGGCATCCTCCGCTCCATCGACCGTTGCACGGTGAAGAAGGTGGTGCAGACCGGACCCGAGTTCGTCATCGAGGAGGTCGACAACCTCGATGCCGACGCCCAGGCGCTGCTGATGCCCGGCACCGATGCCGCCGGCTGCACGCGCATCCCGGGCAAGGACCTGCCGCTGGAGCAGACCATCGCCAACCTGTCGGCCATCCTCGCCGGCCTCGGCATGAAGATCGAGATCGCCTCCTGGCGCAACATCGTGCCCAACGTCTGGTCGCTGCACATCCGCGATGCGCAGTCGCCGATGTGCTTCACCAACGGCAAGGGCGCGAGCAAGGAAAGCGCGCTGGCCTCGGCGCTGGGCGAATTCATCGAGCGGCTGAACTGCAACTTCTTCTACAACGACCAGTACTGGGGAGAAGAGATCGCCAATGCGGCGTTCGTCCATTACCCGGACGAACGCTGGTTCAAGCCCGGCCGCGACGATGCGCTGCCGCTGGGACTGCTCGACGGCCATTGCCTGGCGATCTACGACCCCGACGGCGAGCTGCGCGGCTCGCACCTGTACGACACCAACTCGGGCAACGTGCAGCGCGGTATCTGCGCCTTGCCCTTCGTGCGCCAGTCCGACGGCCAGGTGGTGTATTTCCCCTCCAACCTGATCGAGAACCTCTACCTCAGCAACGGCATGAGCGCCGGCAATACCCTGGCCGAGGCGCAGGTGCAGTGCCTGTCGGAGATCTTCGAGCGCGCGGTCAAGCGGCAAATCCTCGAAGGCGAGCTGGCGCTGCCGGACGTGCCGCCGGAGGTGCTGGCCAAGTACCCGGGCATCCTCGCCGGGATCCGCGGCCTGGAAGAGCAGGGCTTCCCGGTACTGGTCAAGGACGCCTCGCTGGGCGGCGAATTCCCGGTGATGTGCGTGACCCTGATGAATCCGCGCACCGGCGGCGTGTTCGCTTCCTTCGGCGCCCACCCGAGCTTCGAGGTGGCCCTGGAGCGCAGCCTGACCGAACTGCTCCAGGGGCGCAGCTTCGAAGGCCTGAACGACCTGCCCCAGCCGACCTTCGAAAGCCATGCGCTGACCGAGCCGTACAACTTCGTCGAGCATTTCATCGATTCCAGCGGCGTGGTGTCCTGGCGCTTCTTCAGCGCCAAGGCCGATTTCCCGTTCGTCGAGTGGGACTTCACCCGGCAGGGCGAGGCTGCCAACGCCGAGGAAGCCGCGACCCTGTTCGGCATCCTCGAAGCCATGGGCAAGCAGGTCTACATGGCGGTGTACGAGCACCTCGGCGCTACGGCCTGCCGGATCCTGGTGCCGGGCTACTCGGAAATCTATCCGGTGGAAGACCTGATCTGGGACAACACCAACAAGGCCCTGGCGTTCCGCGAGGACATCCTCAACCTGCACCGCCTCGACGACGCCGCGCTCGGGGCGTTGCTGGAGCGCCTGGAAGACTGCGAGGTGGACGACTACACCGACATCACCACGCTGATCGGCGTCGAGTTCGACGACAACACGGTCTGGGGCCAACTGACCATCCTCGAGCTGAAAGTGCTCATCGGCCTCGCCCTGAAGCGCTTCGAAGACGCCAAGGAAGGCGTGGAGGCGTTCCTCCAGTACAACGACAACAGCGTCGAGCGCGGCCTGTTCTACCAGGCGCTGAACGTGGTGCTGGAGGTCGTCCTCGACGACGAGCTGGAGATCGCCGACTACGAGGCCAATTTCCGCCGCATGTTCGGCGACGCGCGGATGGACGCCGCGCTGGGCTCGGTGGACGGCAGCGTGCGCTTCTTCGGCCTGACGCCGACCAGCATGAAGCTGGAAGGGCTCGACCGGCACCTGCGGCTGATCGACAGCTACAAGAAGCTGCACGCGGCGCGAGCCAGGATGCAGCCCGTGGTCGACGGCGAGGCCGGCGCTGCCGCGGCTGGCGGTCTCAAGCCTCGGCGCATGGCGATCCGCAAGCGCAAGTGAGGAGGGCGCCGAGGTCAGGGCGCGAGGATGATCATGAGGGAAACTTGATTTCATCACGAAGAAATTGAGTTTGTCTCATGGCATGAGCCTCACGAGAATCCCTCCATCGACCTTTCGACTGGAGGAACACCCATGGCCCTGGCCCACACTCTCGGCTTCCCACGCATCGGACGCGATCGCGAACTGAAAAAAGCCCAGGAAGCGTTCTGGAAGGGCGAGCTGGACGAGGCCGGCCTGCGGGCCGTCGGTCGGCAGCTGCGCGCTGCCCACTGGCAGGTACAGAAGGATGCCGGCATCCAGTTGCTGCCGGTCGGCGATTTCGCCTGGTATGACCAGGTGCTGACCCATTCGCTGACCTTCGGCGTGATCCCCGAGCGCTTCCGGGCGCACGGCGAGGCCGGGCCGACCCTGCATACCCTGTTCGGCATGGCCCGTGGCGTCAGCGACGACAGTTGTTGCGGCGGTGCCCATGCCCAGGAAATGACCAAGTGGTTCGACACCAACTATCACTACCTGGTCCCCGAGTTCAGCGCCGATCAGCAGTTCCAGCTGAGCTGGGAACAACTGTTCGAGGAGGTCGACGAGGCCAGGGCCCTCGGCCACCAGGTGAAGCCGGTGCTGATCGGTCCGCTGACCTACCTGTGGCTGGGCAAGGCCAAGGGCGCCGAGTTCGACAGGCTCGACCTGCTGGACCGCCTGCTGCCGCTCTACGGCCAGATCTTGCGCCGTCTCGCCGGCCAGGGCGTGGAGTGGGTGCAGATCGACGAGCCGATCCTGGTCCTCGACCTGCCGCAGGCATGGAAGAACGCCTTCGAGCGCGCCTACAACCTGCTACAGGGCGAGCCGCTGAAGAAGCTGGTCGCCACCTACTTCGGCGGCCTGGAAGACAACCTGGGCCTGGCCGCCAACCTCCCGGTGGACGGCCTGCACATCGACCTGGTGCGAGCGCCGGAACAGTATCCGAGCATCCTCGACCGCCTGCCGGCCTACAAGGTCGTCTCGCTGGGCCTGGTCAACGGGCGCAACGTCTGGCGCTGCGACCTGGAGAAAGCCCTGGAGGTGGTGCGCCATGCCCGGGAGCGCCTGGGCGAGCGGCTGTGGGTCGCGCCGTCCTGCTCGCTGCTGCACAGCCCGGTGGACCTGGAGCGCGAAGACGGGCTGGACGCCGAGCTGAAGAGCTGGCTGGCCTTCGCCGTGCAGAAGTGCCGCGAAGTCGCGGTGCTGGCCCGTGCCGCCATTGAGCCGGAAGCCGCCGAGGTGCTTGCCGCCCTGGAAGAGAGCCGTGCGGTCCAGGCCAGCCGCGCTTCTTCGCCGCGAATCCACAAGCCGGCCGTGCAGGCGCGCCTGGCCGCGATCAAGGCCTGCGACGCCCAGCGCCGCTCGCCGTTCGCCGAACGCATCGCCAGGCAGCGCGCCGGACTCGACCTGCCGGCGTTCCCGACCACCACCATCGGCTCCTTCCCGCAGACCTCGTCGATCCGCCTGGCCCGCCAGTCGTTCAAGCAGGGCAAGCTGAGCGAGGCCGAGTACATCGAGGCGATGCACAGCGAGATCCGCCATGCGGTGCAGATCCAGGAACAACTGGGGCTGGATGTGCTGGTGCACGGCGAAGCCGAGCGCAACGACATGGTCGAGTACTTCGCCGAGCAACTGGACGGCTACGTCTTCACCCGCTTCGGCTGGGTGCAGAGCTACGGCTCGCGCTGCGTGAAGCCGGCGGTGATCTATGGCGACCTGAGCCGTCCGCGGGCCATGACCGTGGAGTGGATCAGGTACGCCCAGAGCCTTACCGACAAGGTGATGAAGGGCATGCTGACCGGCCCGGTGACCATGCTGATGTGGTCCTTCCCGCGCGAGGACGTGTCTCGCGAGGTGCAGGCGCGCCAGTTGGCCCTGGCGATCCGCGACGAAGTGGTCGACCTGGAGGCCGCCGGCATCAGGATCGTGCAGATCGACGAGGCGGCTTTCCGCGAAGGCCTGCCGCTGCGCCGCAACGCCTGGCCGCACTATCTGGAGTGGGCCACCGAGGCCTTCCGCCTGTGCGCCTCCGGAGTCCGCGACGAAACCCAGATCCATACGCACATGTGCTACAGCGAGTTCAACGATGTGATCGAGTCCATCGCCGCCATGGACGCCGACGTGATCACCATCGAGACCTCGCGTTCGGACATGGAGCTGCTGGAGGCTTTCGAGCAGTTCGACTACCCGAACGAGATCGGTCCGGGCGTCTACGACATCCACTCGCCACGCGTGCCGAGCCGGGAAGAGATCGTCGCGCTGCTGCGCAAGGCAGCCCGGCGGATACCCGCCGAGCGGCTCTGGGTCAACCCGGACTGCGGCCTGAAGACCCGCGCCTGGCCGGAAACCGAGGCAGCGCTGGTGAACATGGTCGCCGCCGCCCGCGAACTGCGTGGCGATCTCGCCCGCGGCTGACCGGCAGGCCTGGTGAGCAGAACGGGACGCCAGGCGTCCCGTTCTGCATTTGCACGTCGGTTCAGCGCGGAGCGTCCACCAGCGCCCGTAGCACATGGTCTTCCCAGACCCCGGCGATCTTCAGGTAGGCGCGGGCGTAGCCTTCCTTCTCGAAGCCGAGGCTTTCCAGCAGGCGCTCGCTGCGTGCGTTGCGCGGCAGGTGGCTGGCCATGATCCGGTGCAGGCCGAGCTGCTCGAAGCAATACCGGTTGGCTACCCGCAGGGCTCGTGCCATCAGGCCGCGGCCCTGCGCCGCAGCGGCCAGGGAAAAGCCCAGGTGGCAGGCCTGGAATACCCCGCGGACGATATTGGTGTAGCTGCAGCGCCCCAGCACCTCGCCGTCGTCGGGATCGAGCAACAGCAGGAGAAGCGCCTCGCCGTCGTCCATGCTCGCCACCTGTAGCAGGGTGCGGGCGCGGGCGTTGTCCACGGAAAAATACCCCGGGTCGCGCAGCGGCTCCCATGGCGCCAGGTGCTCGCGGTTGGCGTTCTCGTAGCGGCTGGTCCGGACGAAATCGTCGGGTTGCAGCGCGCGCAGGAGGAAGTCCGCGTCGCGATGCAGTATCGGCACCTGCCGTCGGTTGCCCGGCAAGCCCCTCGGGTAGTCGGGCGGGAAGGGCGCCAGGGCGGACTTGAAGTCATTCATAGAACTTGCCCGCCAGCATCAGCTGCGCCGCGCGCCGCCAGGCATTCTCCGGCCTGGAATAGCCCGGCAGGCCGTCGCGGGAGTCCTCGCCCCAGGTCGCGGCGGCATCGAGGAAGCCACCGATGCTGCCGTTCTCCCAACCCAGCGGGCTGGGGCCGAACGGCTTCGGCGGGTTAGCGGCGGCAAGGCGGCGGTCTTCCTCCCAGTCCGCCGCTAGCGCGGCGAGGAAGCGCAGGTAGCCCGCTTCGTCCTCGACCTGTTCGGCCAGCGCGTAGAGATCGGTTGCCATGTGCTTCCTCCTGGAAGTGGGTTTCGGGATACGACGGCGCGAGGTCGGAGCTCGGTCAGTCCGGGCGCAGCGATCATAGCGCGGACCGGCGCTGGCATGGCTCGCAGCCTGGCTGATGCGCGGGCGCGGGGCGATTGTCTGGGCGTACCAATGCCTGCCTCAACCAGAGCGTCTCGGTAGTCGGGCTGGCCGGCCTGGCGATCCTGGCATCGCGCGCCCCGCTGGGTCCCGCCCGCTAGGGGACGGACGGCGATGCGGGCGCCGAGGAAAGTTGCCGGAGCCCGATCTACACTGGCGTTTAGCGGTAGGACGGCTATCTCCGGTTCTCCACTCCCTCGCGATGGACAGGCGCCATCAAGGAGTCGTGCGCGATGCTCTTCGGCAGAAAAAGCAGGGCGGTGGAAAGCGCCGCCAAGGATGAAGACCTGGCGTGGCGACTCGATGCCATCGGGCAGAACGTCGCCACCATCCGTTTCACTCCCGATGGCCAGATACTGTCCGCCAACCCGCTGTTTCTCGCGGTGGTCGGCTACTCGGCGGACGAGCTGGTCGGCAAGCACCATCGGATCTTCTGCGAAGAGGACTTCCAGGCCTCCGCCGCCTACGTGCGCTTCTGGAAGGAGCTGGCCAGCGGCACGCCCCAGCGCGGCGTGTTCAAGCGCCTGCGGCGCGATGGTACGCCGGTCTGGCTGGAGGCCACCTATTTCCCGGTGAAGAATGCCGAAGGGGCGGTCGTCGAGGTGCTGAAGATCGCCGCCGACGTGACCCGCAACCATTCCGAACTGCTCCTGCTCAACGCGATCAACGACGCCATACGCCAGTCCATGGCGGTCATCGAGTTCACCCCGGACGGCGAGATACTCGATGCCAACGAGAACTTCCTGCGTCTCTTCGGCTACAGCCTCAAGTCGCTCAAGGGCCAGCACCACCGCATGCTCTGCTTCGACGAGTTCTATCGGGAGAACCCGGATTTCTGGGCTCGGCTGCGGCACGGCGAATTCTCCCGCGGGCATTTCGAGCGCCGCAGCGCCGCCGGCGAGCGGGTACATATCGAAGCCACCTACAACCCGGTCAAGGACAGTTCGGGGCGGATAATCAAGGTCATCAAGTTCGCCATCGACGTTACCGAGCAGGTCAATCGCAACGAGGAGGTACGGCGCGCCGCCGAGCTGTCGTTCTCCACCGCGGAAGAGACCGCGCAGATTTCCACCCGCGGCATCGACTCCCTCGACCAGTCCGTCGCCCTGTCGGCCAAGACCCTGTCGATGGTCAACACCGCCGTCGGCCTGATTTCCCAGCTCACCCACCAGACCAAGGACATCGAGAACATCGTCACCACCATCCAGAGCGTCGCCGAACAGACCAACCTGCTGGCCCTCAACGCCGCCATCGAGGCGGCTCGCGCCGGCGACATGGGGCGCGGCTTCGCGGTGGTCGCCGACGAGGTGCGGCAACTGGCGGCGCGCACCAGCGGCGCCACGGTGGAGATCAAGAACGTGGTCACCGAGAACGTCAAGCTGACCCAGCAGATCAACCACAACATGCAGACCATCGAGTCCAGCGCCCAGGAGAACAACAACCAGATCACCACCGTGGCCGGCATCATGCAGGAGATCAGCAAGGGCGCCGAGCACGTGGCGCGGGTGGTGTCGAGCCTGTTCAAGTGACCTCGGCGCAGGGCTCCGGCGGCCGATAGCGGCGCAGGCGTCGAGCATCCGCCCGCCTTTGTGGCATGGCCATGGCCGTCATTTACTTTGAACGTATCTTCGAGCCGTTCGGTCGGACCTGAAAAAGCGGCATCCGCCGCGCCGATGCACCGACCGTGAGGCTTGTACCATGACCAATCCGGAGCCGGCGGACCTGCCGATCAGCCTGCTGATCAATGGCCAGCGCCGAGAGTTGAGAGTACCCCCGTGGCTGACGCTGCTCGACCTGCTGCGCGAGCGGCTCGACCTGGTGGGCAGCAAGAAGGGCTGCGACCACGGCCAATGCGGCGCTTGCACGGTGTTGCGCAACGGTCGCCGGATCAACGCCTGCCTGACGCTGGCGGTGATGTGCGACGGCGATGCACTGACTACCATCGAAGGTCTGGCCGAGGGTGATCGCCTGCATCCCCTGCAACAGGCGTTCATCCGCCATGATGCCTTCCAGTGCGGCTACTGCACGCCCGGACAGATCTGTTCGGCCCTTGGCCTGGCGAGCGAGGGGCGGGCGCGCTCGCGGGCGGAGATCCGCGAGGGCATGAGCGGCAACCTGTGCCGCTGCGGCGCCTACGGCAATATCCTCGACGCCGTGGAAGACGCCTTGCCGCTGCTCGATCGCGACGGACAGGGAGGGCAGCGCGCATGACGCCCTTCGCCTATGCCAAGCCGGCCGACATCGAGCAGGCGCTGGGCCTCGCCGGCCCGGAGTCGCGCTACATCGCCGGTGGCACCAACCTGCTCGACCTGATGAAGGAAAACGTTGCCAGGCCCCGGCGACTCATCGACATCACCGGCCTCCCGCTGCGCGACATCCGCCGGACGCCCACCGGCGGCCTGCTGGTCGGAGCCCTGGTCAGCAACGCCGAACTGGCCTGGAATCCCGCCGTGGAGGCGGACTATCCCTTGCTAGCCCAGGCGATCCTCGCCGGCGCCTCGCCGCAGTTGCGCAACATGGCCAGCACCGGCGGCAACCTGTTGCAGCGTACCCGCTGCCAGTATTTCTACGACACCGGCACGCCATGCAACAAGCGCGAGCCGGGCAGTGGATGCCCCGCGCGCAGCGGGCTGAACCGCAACCATGCGATCCTCGGCGCCAGCGAACACTGCGTGGCGGTACATCCATCCGACCTGTGCGTGGCGCTGGCGGCGCTGGAGGCTCAGGTACTGGTGCGCGGCCGCGCTGGCGAGCGGCGGGTCGCTTTCGCCGACTTCCATCGCCTGCCGGCGGACACGCCCGAGCGCGACAACTGCCTGGCCGTCGACGAACTGGTCACCGCCATCGAGCTGCCAGCGCCGCGCTTCGCCCGGCATTGCCACTACCTGAAGGTGCGCGACCGGGCCTCCTACGCCTTCGCCCTGGTCTCGGTGGCGGCGGCCCTGGAACCGGACGGCGAGCGCATTGGCGAACTGCGCCTGGCGCTCGGCGGCGTGGCCCACAAGCCATGGCGCGTCGCAGAGCTGGAGGAACGTTTCAGGGGCCACCCGGCGAACCGGGACAGCTATGTCCGCTTCGCCGAAGCGCTGCTGCGTGACGCCAGGCCGCTGGCCCACAACGCCTTCAAGATCGGATTGGCGCGCAACGCCATCGTTCGCGCACTGGAAGAAGCCCACTCGGGAGGGATCGGCCAATGAGCAGCCTGCCACACAGCACCGGGCAAGCCCTGGATCGCGTCGACGGGCCAGCCAAGGTCACCGGCCAGGCTCGCTACGCCGCCGAATATCCTGCCGCCGACCTGCTCCACGGCAGCGTGGTCAGCAGCGACGTCGCCCGCGGCCGGGTGCGCGGCATCGACTGTGCGGCGGCCCTGGCGGTACCCGGGGTGGTCGCGGTACTGCATCACCTGAACCGGCCGCCGATGGCGGGCGACGACGAGCCCTACAAGGACGCCGATGCCGCCGAAGGCGAACCCTTCCGCCCACTGTTCGACGACCGCGTCCTGTACAGCGGCCAGCCCCTTGCCCTGGTCCTGGCACGGAGCCTGGAACTGGCCCGCTACGCGGGCTCGCTGCTGCGCATCGATATCGAGCCCGAGCCGCACCAGACCGACCTGCTGGCCGCCCTCGACCAGGCCCATGAGGCTCCCGCCCAACTGCCCGCCGAGCGCGGCGATTTCTACACCGCCTACGGCGCCGCGCCGATTCGGGTCGAGGCCAGCTACAGCACGCCGATCGAGCACCACAATCCCATGGAACCGCACGCGTCCACGGTCATCGTCCAGCCCGACGGCAGCCTGCTGGTGCACGACAAGACCCAGGGGACGCAGAACAGCCAGGCCTACCTGCAAAAGGTCTTCGGCCTGCCCGCCGACAAGGTAAGGGTCTGTGCCGCCTACGTCGGCGGCGCCTTCGGCTCCGGCCTGCGTCCGCAATACCAGTTGGCCCTGGCGGTGATGGCGGCGCTGCAACTGCGGCGGTCGGTGCGCGTAGTGCTGACCCGCCAGCAGATGTTCGCCGCGCACCCTGCAGCGCCTGCAACTGGGCGCCGATGCCGAGGGGCGCCTCCTTGCGCTGGGCCACCAGGCGACAGCGCAGACCTCGCGCTTCGAAGACTTCACCGAGCACGTGGTGGAGTGGAGCGGCATGCTCTATCGCTGCGAGAACCTTTCCCTGGCCTACCGTCTGGTGCCGCTGGACGTCTATACCCCGCTGGACATGCGCGCCCCCGGCGCGGCGCTGGGGCTGATCGGGCTGGAATGCGCGATGGACGAACTGGCGGTGCGGCTCGGCATGGACCCCATCGCGCTGCGCCGGTTCAACTTCGCCGAGCGCAACGGCAACGAGGACAAGCCGTACTCCAGCAAGGCGCTGCTGGCCTGCTACGAGGAGGGCGCCCGGCGCTTCGGTTGGCAGGCCCGCGACCCACGGCCACGGAGCATGAGCGAAGGGCGCCAGTTGCTCGGCTGGGGCATGGCCGGCGGCGTCTGGGAGGCCATGCAGAGCAAGGCCAGCGCGAGGGCGCGGCTGGAGGCGGACGGCCTGCTGCGGGTGGCCAGCGCGACCACGGATATCGGCACCGGCACCTACACGGTGATGACCCAGATCGCCGCCGACGCCGCTGGCATGGCGCCGGAAGAGGTGCGCTTCCAGCTTGGCGACAGTGCGTTGCCCAAGGCTCCATTGCAGGGCGGCTCGTTCACCGTCTCGTCGGTCGGTTCCGCCGTCCGCCTGGCCTGCCTGCGCCTGCGCCAGGCCCTGGTCGCCCATGCCAGGGCCCGCCATCCGGAGCTGGCCGGCACCGCCGAAGAACGCTTCCGCATATGCCGTGGCCATCTGGAAGCGGGCGATACGCGATACGCCCTGGCCGACCTGCTGCAAGGGCTGCCGGAAGACGCGTTGCAGGTGGAGGTGGAAGCTGAACCCTCGGCGCGGCGCAAAGGGTACGCCACCGCGACCCATTCGGCGGTATTCGTCGAGGTGCGGATCGATGAAGCCCTCGGTACCCTGCGTGTGAGCCGGGTGGTCAGCGCGGTCGCGGCGGGGCGGGTGATCAACCCGAAGACCGCTCGCAGCCAGATACTCGGCGGGGTGGTCTGGGGCCTGGGCATGGCCTTGCAGGAGGAAACCCAGGTCGACCATGCGCTGGGCCGCTGCATGAACCACAACCTCGCCGAGTACCACATCCCGGTTAACGCCGATATTGGCGATATCGAGGTGATCTTCGTCGACGAACCCGACGATATCGTTAACGAACTGGGCTCCAAGGGCGTCGGCGAAATAGGCATCGTCGGCGTCGCCGCCGCAGTGGCGAATGCCGTGTACCACGCCACCGGCCGCCGCCTGCGCGACTTCCCGCTGACCGTCGACAAGTTGCTCGGCTGAGCCCGGCAGCCTGCGCAAGCGGCTTGGCGGCCACCCGCCGGGTCGCCGGGCTTGACTCTCCCCCAAGGGGAAGATCGCAGGCCCCGCTCGCCACCCGCAACGGAGTCGAACACGACATGCCGCCGACAGCCTCGGTGACGCCCTCGCCGAGCGCTACCGCGATGCCGGTCCAGGCGCACTTGTTGCATCGCGGCCACGCCGAAGCGAACCTGCCCGTCGCCCATTGGGCCATCGCCTGGGCCGAGCGTCCGGCCTGTGGTTGCAAGCGTTCGAGGGCAGCCTGGCGGGCGCGAGGATCGTGCGGGTTCGAAGACCGGCGTTCCGCGTAGCGAGCGGTTTTCGCCTGGAAGCACGGTTGCGGGAAAAGTTCCGCTGGAAACCCTCCGACTTGCAGAACACGAGGCGCCCCGCATTCCTTGGCACTGCGCTTGATCGCGGCGAAAAGACCCACGGAAAATCACCGGGTCGTTCAGTCTTTGCCAAAGGAAATCAGTATGAAGAACGCAATGGCCCTGACCCTGGCCGGCCTGCTGGCCGCTCCTTCCCTCGGCTTCGCCGCCGCGCCGGACGCAGTGATGGTCTTCGCCCGCCAGGGCGACAAGGGCAGCGTGTCCGTCGGCGACAAGCACTTCCGCACCCAGGCCTTCAAGGTCCGCCTGGTGAATGCGGCGAAGAGCGAGATCAGCCTGAAGAACAGCTGCCTGGTGGCGCAGTCCGCCGCCGGCCAGTCCTTCAGGCTGGATACCGTGGACGAGGAACTCACCGCCGAGACCCTCAAGCCGGGGGCCACCGTCGAAGGCGAGGCGATCTTCGCCTCTGAGGACGACGCGGTGTACGGCGCATCGCTGGTCAGGCTGAGCGACCGGTGCAAGTAGGCGGGTAGCCGTTGCGCAGCGAAAGCCGCAGGGCAGCCTCGGCGGCTTTCGGGTGCGAGGAAACGGCTTTCGAAGGTTTCGGCGCGAATCTGAAATCATTCAGGGCGCGTTTCCGGTGCTTCTGGTTGCCTGGGCTGGGGCCGAATTCCAGATACCAGATGCCAAATGCCAAATGCCCCGGGCGAGGGGAGGGTAGACATCGTTCCAGGCTGCGCCTGAGCGAGGCGCTCGATCCACAAGGCACGCCCGGCCCTCTCTCCCGTGCGCGGGAGAGGGTTGGGGTGAGGACCGCCAACACCACATTTCAAAAACCAAATCAGCACCACTCAAGCCGCGACTATTGCGGTTAGCAGTGAGGGAGGTTGTGGTTCTGCGGGTGGCAATAGAGGTGCCCACCAGGTATGGGAGAGGCTATGGCTTAGGGAGGGAAGGGCTGTATACGGCCGATTCTGTTGAAAAAGTAGGTTTAGCGGCGGCCTGCCGATCAGGTGTGCCTGCTGTCGAAGTGACTGCAAGCCACTTCAGGTTGCCTTTCGGCGTTTCGCTGAGCGTCCTTGCTCAGGCCTGAGGGTTAATTTGAAGGTTTCTGCTCTCAGCAGGCGTACCTATCCCGTGAGCGGTGGCCCTTGAGGCAAAAGCTTGGCCATGCGTCGCAGGTTCTGCACCGCCGCCGCCAAAGTGAATTCGTCAGTGGCACCTGTCAGGCCGCGCAGTCGTAAACGATCGAGTTTCATGATCCGTTTGAGGTGGGCGAACAGCATCTCCACCTTCTTTCGTTCGCAGCGAGAGACGAGGTATTCCGGTGTCTTGGCGATGCGCCTGGCCACATCGCGGGCAGCCTCATGGATACTGCGGACGATCTTCCGATTCGGCGTGTTGGGGCAGCATTTCGCTTTCAGCGGACAGGTAGTGCAGTCGGTTTGGCTGGAGCGATAAATGATGGTGTGGGCCTTGGTCACCCGCGATCTTTTCTGGGTGAAGGCGCGCCACTCACTGCGTAGTGGTTTGCCGGCTGGGCAGCGGTATTCATTGGCCTCCTGGTTCCAGTGGAAGTCGTTACTGGAGAGGCTGTCGTCCTTGCGCTCAGTCTTGTCCCACACCGGCACATGCGGCTCGATGTCCTTTTCTTCGACCATCCAGGCCAGCATCGGGGCGGTGCCATAAGCGGTATCGCCGATAAGGCGTTCCGGTGTGAGATCGAACTGAGCTTTGACACGCTCAACCATCGTCCTAGTCGAATCGACTTCGGCGGTACGGTGCGCCGGGGTAGCTTCCACGTCCATGATCACACCGTGCTCAGTGTCGATCAGGTAATTCGTGGAGTAGGCAAAAAAGGCCGGCCCACCTGGCGCTGCTGTCCAACGGGACTGAGGATCTGTGAGCGAAATTTTCTTGGGAAGAGCCTCAGCCAGCGCCTCTTCATCAAGGGCTTCGAGGTACTCGCGCACTGCGCGGCTGCTGAGCTTTGGATCGTTCCAATCGACCTCATCTCCCGCTACCCCACGTTGCCGGCTGGCATCCGCCTTGATGATGCTAGCGTCGACGGCAAAACCTTCGCCCTTGACTAGGCCGGCTGCCATGCAACGCCGCAGCACCTCATTGAACAACCAGCGGAACAGATCGCTGTCACGAAAACGCCCATGGCGATTCTTCGAGAAGGTCGAGTGATTGGGGACTTCGTCTTCCAGACCCAGCCGGCAGAACCAGCGATAGGCCAGGTTCAGGTGCACCTCTTCGCACAATCGCCGCTCGGAACGAATGCCATAGCAGTAGCCGACGACCAGCATGCGCACCATCAATTCCGGGTCAATCGAGGGGCGTCCGATGGGACTATAGAAGTCCGCCAGGTAGGCGCGCAGATCACTAAGATCCAGGCACTGGTCGATGCTGCGCAGGAGGTGTTGAGCCGGGACGTGATCTTCTAGGTTGAACGAGTAGAACAGGCGCTGCTGTCCTCCCGGTAACTGCCCCATCATGCTGTTCGCCCCCACGCTCGCTGACAGAGCAATTTTGCCAACGGTATGGAGAGGCCGCTACTTTTTCAACAGAATCGGCCAATAGCAGCCGCTCCGTAAAGCCGTTTTCGATGTACGCTTAGATGAATTTTATCGATTGGTGGCATGTGACGGCGACGTTCTGACGCAAAATGCATGTCACTCCAAACGCGTTTTTAGGGGTACCGCGCTGAGCACTTTGAGACGGCCTTCTCCGCCGTTGAAAAGTCTATCTTGTTCAAATACGTGCCCAGAAGTAACCATGGTTGGGAGATAGAAAACGATACCGTCTCGATGTCCGGAACTGGCGATCACGCTCTCAAGCTGAATTAGCATCGATTCGTATGTGCGTATATTTAATCTATTCTTGATCTCCACAACTACTGACTGACCACCACTCTTCACTAGGACGTCTGCAAAAATCTTCCGTTTTCCCCCGCCAATTGGAGCTTCAGACAGCACTTCTGCATTAGGAAAGATAGCGGACAAAAAACCCGCTACTGACCCTAGCCACTGAGGATACGAGTTACTTTCCAACTCATCCACGGGACGGAGAGTAAAATACGATTTAAGGGCCTCAGTAACACGCCCCCAAAGATCCCCCTCCACAAAATTTAACTTGCTTTTTATCGTCCGCGCCAATAGTTTTGCGGACTCCTGTTCACGGTCGCGTGCAAGCTGTAAGGCCATCTCGTCAACAAGAAGGCAAGAGAACGCTGTTACTGACACGATAGCGAGGAAAGCTTCACTCTCGCTGAAGTCCAATTTGTGATCATGAGTAGATGGGTTTCTCCACTCCTGTCTGTAGTTCGTAAATTGATCCAGCACTCTCTTCCTGAAGACATTAGATTTGCTAAAGAACTGCTCAATATCAAATACTCGCGTTTTATCAAGGCTTTTCTTGGCTAGAACACCGTAAGCCTCTTTGAGGCCACCTTCGAATGCTTGATTTGTTCTATACACTGCATCAGTGAATGCCGAATCATCGGCGTCCCTTTGTCCCCTCCTTAAATGTTTATAAGCAATTTCTACGTGCGCGAGCATCGCCATCAGTCCAGGCGTGTGATCACCAGCACCAGCTTGATCGATCTTTCCTCGAAGGGTCGCAATAATATCCATTAACCAAAAACGCTCTAACAATCTGCGAGTGAAAAAGGCGTAATGTTATCAGCCATTTGTGTCGCGTAATTTTACTTTCCGGAGCCTCTTGAGCCCATTGCGTCAAGAGTTAGAATCGGCCGACTGCAGCTGGTGACGGCCAGATTCTCTCTGACCCGGTAGACATCCCCGGTCTATGTGCCTGCGAAAACCAGCAACCTGGACTAAATCGCGCCAGAGACGACAACCCGGCCCGCTCTGGCCTACAGGTAACGACTGCGGGGTAGTTGAATGATCTGCTGTCCGCAGGCGGAACTTGTTCGTAGGGGCGCGCGAAGCACTGGCTAGGGGATTAACCTGATCGGCGTGTTTATAGTAGTCCTCTGCTCCAAGGTAGAACGGTCATTCGATGCGCAAACTCTCCGGTGCCTTATCATAAATTTAGTGAAACGTGCAGCTGCCGCTTGGGCCTCTGCGTGATATTTATAGGATCCATCTTCCTGCCGTAGGAAATACCCTACAGGCACCCTTAGCCCACTCTCTTTAGCCTTGAATGCAAAAATCTCGAGTAACTCAAGCTTGTGTTGAGATTCGGGGCGGAAACACACATTCTCACCGCCTTGGTAAACCGTAGATGGGTATGCCCAACCATCAGGACTGAAATTTAACATTGAGTTGGTAAATTCGCTGCTGAAAAGGTAGGCGCCTTCGCCAGCAGCTAATAAGTTTTGGTTGATAAACTTCCGAATGATGGAGAGTTTTTTCTTAGTATCTGACGCCAGGCCGGTATAAAATTTATTGCCCACCGTTGCCACAGTGAGCGCTTCTTTAGATTGATAAGCCATCAGAAGCACATTGGATTCGGGCTTGACTCGAACCTCGGCAAATGTTGTAGGTATTTGACCCTCAGAGGTATATAGTAACCCTTGAGATGGCCGATTGACACGACCGTAGTATTTTACGCGATCGTCGGGGGGCGCCCAGAACTCTGATTCCGAAAGGTCTTTGAATTCCGAACTCCAAATTCGCGCACGGTAAAAAATTCCACCGGGAAAATATTCTTTTTCTTGCGCGGAGAATGCACCCGCTCGCATAGGCCCTATCGAGATCATGACGACATCTTTAATTCTCTCATAGATGTCTTTGATGGCTAAATTTCTATAGTCATCGTTAAACTCTTTGACTCTTTTCTTGAGCTCTTTGCTGCTGATATTACGCAGCAATAAGTCGATGCGAGCTAAGCCTTCATTCGGTGCGCGCTTGCTATATATATCCAAAGTCGACATTTAAAGCCTCTACTTTTCTTACAGCCTGCATTGTAGTCCCCCAAAAATCTTGTTAGGCCAAAAACTGGCCTCTTTCCTTCTAGGCACAAGGTTGTAGTATGACGAACTTAGCACTTTAAATAGCCTTCGGCTAGGCAAAATACATCTCGATTGAGGGCATTGGCGCCTGGCCGGTTTGAGTCGACCCCAGCCTATAACGACCGGTTGAATCCACAGCCAATAGCTGTCTGTCGTCACTGGCTGCAATCCGGCCAGAGGCGGCCAGTCAAGAATACAGGGCTATTTCACGCCATCCTTAATCTCAATCGGGACCTTAAGTTCTTGTCTATGCTCTATCCACTCAGAGTAGGGGACTATCCGATCGGCTGGTTTGATTGTCTTGATCAAAGGCTTGATCTGCTGTCTATCGAGGTTGACAACCTTCTGCTTTACCTTCGTGACATCGGCAATTTCTTCAGGTGTAAGCTCCACATCCCAATCAACCGGTGTATCGGTGAACCCAAAGCGTAGGCGATATCGCTCAACTGCTTGGACTTCGTCGTTAGATAATTCCAAGTTTGTCGTCAGCGTACCAATGTCTGCTTTCTCGAACAAAAGGGTCCTGCATACCTTTGGACAGGGAGGCGAAGGCAAAAATGGGAAGGACTCACACTTGCATGTGACGTCCGCAAAAGCGCTCATCGCAACCATCCAGAAAAGCATTCCGACAACCCAACTCGATTTCATGCATCACCCTCACCGCGGTCAACGTCGCGAAACAGCACCCACCAAAAAAGATAAGCTGTGAGCCAAAGTGCAAACGCGATGACCCCGTAGAATAGGTAATCCAGTTGAGCCTGGAAGTCGGCGTTAATCTGATTGAACGCCTTATCTTGGACCGCGCCCTTGGTAAACAGCGCAGCCAGGTAACTACGCGAGAGTTCATTGCCCGCCTGCACGGATACCAGCAAGAAGATCCAGGTTAGGGTTAGGAGAAAGTAGAAGCTACGCCATCCCCGGCCGACAGGGCTGTAATGTGACGATCCAATAACGACAGCTACCGAGCCACCGAGCATGGCCAGCGCCCATGTGGTGAGCTGCGACGAAGCGGCGGCGATCTCCTTCAGCCCCGCGAGGAATAGGTCCATTTCAACCCCCATATTCAGCCACCAAGCTTTTAGCTGAGGTTAGCCCTCGCATTCAAATGCGCAATGGCGACGGCGATCCATTCAAAGCTCCTATCTGAACGCCCACTCCTCCGCCAGATGTTGCAGCCGTAGCCCCCGCTTTCGGCCAAAAGCGGCCGGTCTCACAGAGGCTAAGCAGACCATCCTTGAAGCTGGAAGATATCTATGAAACTAGGGACGATTCATTCCGTATCCTGCGCTGCACGATCACATAATCATAGGGAAGCTGTAATCAGAGATGGCCAACCGTCTGGTTGCTCTTCTCGAGAGCGATTGCCCTCAGATTCTTGTTGCTTTGGGGCGGACGATGCTGGAGAGGAAGAAGGACTCTGCAACGGCGTGGCACCATCGTCCTTTCCGCTAAGCGGCGGATCCACTCGGGTGAAGGCGAAATGGCTCACTGCAATTACCATTGAGAGCAACACCGCCAGACCCACAACTGCAACCCCATTGAAGACGCGCTCTGCACGAGCAATGGGCCGCCTGACCATCTTGTCGAACTCTGCAGCTGCCAGAAATCTGTAAAGCTTTGGCTGCCATTCCTCCCGTAGTGCATGTTGAATACGAATGAATTTCCATCCAGAGAACACACTGATCAGCGTATAGGTGAACGCCACGAGCACAGCGGCAGTAATGAGATACGGGTTGATCTGCACGCTTAAGCGTGCAGCTACAATACCCAAACCCACAGTAAGGGCAGTCGCAATAGCAGTGACCGCCTGCCGCGTTGCGTCGGTAGCTTTCGAGGTCTCGTCAGTTACGGCCTTACGAAGGTCTCCCAAGGACTTCAGGGTGTCCTTTGCGATATCGGAAATTGCCATCTGATAGGCAATCTTCGCAGATTCTAGGGCGGCCTCCAGATGCTCGCCAAAGTATGAAACCACCTCCCCATCAGCACGCCCTGAGCGAGCAATTTCAGCTGAGAGTAGGATGTGCTTGGTTTCTGCCTCTCTAGGATTGTCATACACCCATCCGGCAGCCTCTTGGAGAATCAAGAGGCGCTCCAGTGTTATAGGTGAAGCATCTATTTTGAGACTAGGATCAAACGCAAGCTTCAGCTTTGGTGGCCCCTTGAAAAGCAAGGTCGAGCCCGATGGATCGATCTCGTTCGCAATACAACGACTAAGCGCATCGAAAGCGTGCACCATCCATAACGCATGGAAAGGATTGGCGGCATCAAGCATCTGACCGTCTAGCAGAAGCCAAGGCAGTACATCTTCAGGAACGGTTCGGACTGAAGAAGACTCCTTTACCAGCAGTCTGGGAGGCTTTGACGGAAGTCCAACCTCAAAACTCAGTTCATCCTCCCATCTCAAGAACGCTCTCGATCGACAGCAGAACGGATGGCTCAGGCCTAGCAGGCGCCATGTCGTTGAGGCGTGCCCTTTCTCGAGATATTTCTTGAAGCCAGCCTCAGTGACTAGGAACAGATCACCATTAGCTGACGACACAGACTTTTGAAGCTCCAATCGAAATGGGGCGAAGTCATCTTCGACTTCGTTGAGCTCGTACTCATTTCCCTGCTGGTCAAAAATGCTGAGCGGCCAACCAGCAGCCACTGTAGCTTCTGCCAGTTCAATCGCAACGTTCGCTGATAGGCTCGAAGCAGAGAGCGTCAACTCCCCCTCAGAGACCAGAGTCTGCCGGTTGCGTGCTAGCGCGTTAAGCAGGGTTGCCAAGTTTAGGTGCGACAACGCTATTCTCCGTGACCTTGTTGGTCTCGACAATGATCGTCTTCTTATCACCCTCAAGGTCAATCACCGTCACATTGGGATTGTCCTCCTTGTCAGGGAAGAGAATTGTCACACCTTCAACCGTCATGATTTTGCGCATGTAGGGTTGTCGAAGAATCTTTCGGTCGGGTTTGAAGCTGAGTTCATGAAGCTTGCTGCTCTTAACCCGCCTGCGTGTTTCCCTCTCCAAACGGGTTGCTACCTTCTCATCCACAGGAGAGTTAGCAGCAACGAGCACAGCTTCGACGATTGCATCTTCATCGATCTTCATTCGTCTGCCTAAAACACCCTGGGCCACTTTGATAGCCTTAGGTACGTCCTCGCTCGGCAGGTCTTTCTTACAGGCTTGCAGGGTACTCCTCAGCAGCTTCCTAGTTATTTCGCTGAGCTCGGTGTCCGAAATGCTTCGCGTGACAGCAAGAAAGTCAGCGAAGTAATCGGCAATATCCGGGCCCTGCTTTGTCCTGTCAGTGGCGGATACGTCCTGGCTGGCAATACCATTCACTATGCGAATCAAGGCTGTCTTCTGAATAGCCTTCTTGTCGTCGACGAGGGCAGTCAGGATACGTCGCAATGCATTCGCTGGCTGAGCATCATCCTGCTCAAGCGCTAGCTTATAGTCATACTTGATCAAGCTGAAGATGGTGACATCGGGATCGTCGACAGCGAGTTCGAACATGCACAATACCCCATCAGCACTCCCCCCAACATGTTTGTTGTTGAAGTTCAATGCTAGAGCCTGGGCTCCTCGCTCAAACGTTGCCTCGCCGTTAGCTATGGTTTCCAGCTGCTGCTTAGTGCTTGAATGATTCTTAAACATGAATACTGGCGCGGCAGCCGTATCGAGGATTTTCTCTTTGAAGAAGCTCTCCTCCTCCAGCGCTCGCTCGGGCATGGCCAGGAAATCCTTGTTGCCAACCACGTGAAGGATCATTCGTTTAATGGTCAGCGAGGCCTGCTCTTCATCCGTAAAAAAGCTCATTAGATCTCCAAAGATCTCTGGCTATGCTGTTCGCCAGCACGACATTCGATAGCAAGCAGTACGCCGCCACCATGGTTCATTGACATTGCTTGGACTAAGACCCATTGCCGACACAATGGCAAGATCTCACTGTGTATTTCACAAAGTGGAAAATAAGGCGCCAGCAGAGAATGCAGCAAGGGGCCATCACGCCGCCAAACGATCGACACTCCAGTCATAGCTGGGACGCTCTCAGGAGGCAAGAAGGGATATCTCCTCCACTTTTCCACGCAGTGGATCGCTAGTACTGGCACAGCCAATGCGTTCCGCTCGTATTTTAGGGAGGGTAGCCTGCCAATGCTGGCCTGCTCAAGATTAGGAGTGTCTGCTTCTGGCCGATTCTGTTGAAAAAGTAGCGGCCTCTCCATACCGTTGGCAAAATTGCTCTGTCAGCGAGCGTGGGGGCGAACAGCATGATGGGGCAGTTACCGGGAGGACAGCAGCGCCTGTTCTACTCGTTCAACCTAGAAGATCACGTCCCGGCTCAACACCTCCTGCGCAGCATCGACCAGTGCCTGGATCTTAGTGATCTGCGCGCCTACCTGGCGGACTTCTATAGTCCCATCGGACGCCCCTCGATTGACCCGGAATTGATGGTGCGCATGCTGGTCGTCGGCTACTGCTATGGCATTCGTTCCGAGCGGCGATTGTGCGAAGAGGTGCACCTGAACCTGGCCTATCGCTGGTTCTGCCGGCTGGGTCTGGAAGACGAAGTCCCCAATCACTCGACCTTCTCGAAGAATCGCCATGGGCGTTTTCGTGACAGCGATCTGTTCCGCTGGTTGTTCAATGAGGTGCTGCGGCGTTGCATGGCAGCCGGCCTAGTCAAGGGCGAAGGTTTTGCCGTCGACGCTAGCATCATCAAGGCGGATGCCAGCCGGCAACGTGGGGTAGCGGGAGATGAGGTCGATTGGAACGATCCAAAGCTCAGCAGCCGCGCAGTGCGCGAGTACCTCGAAGCCCTTGATGAAGAGGCGCTGGCTGAGGCTCTTCCCAAGAAAATTTCGCTCACAGATCCTCAGTCCCGTTGGACAGCAGCGCCAGGTGGGCCGGCCTTTTTTGCCTACTCCACGAATTACCTGATCGACACTGAGCACGGTGTGATCATGGACGTGGAAGCTACCCCGGCGCACCGTACCGCCGAAGTCGATTCGACTAGGACGATGGTTGAGCGTGTCAAAGCTCAGTTCGATCTCACACCGGAACGCCTTATCGGCGATACCGCTTATGGCACCGCCCCGATGCTGGCCTGGATGGTCGAAGAAAAGGACATCGAGCCGCATGTGCCGGTGTGGGACAAGACTGAGCGCAAGGACGACAGCCTCTCCAGTAACGACTTCCACTGGAACCAGGAGGCCAATGAATACCGCTGCCCAGCCGGCAAACCACTACGCAGTGAGTGGCGCGCCTTCACCCAGAAAAGATCGCGGGTGACCAAGGCCCACACCATCATTTATCGCTCCAGCCAAACCGACTGCACTACCTGTCCGCTGAAAGCGAAATGCTGCCCCAACACGCCGAATCGGAAGATCGTCCGCAGTATCCATGAGGCTGCCCGCGATGTGGCCAGGCGCATCGCCAAGACACCGGAATACCTCGTCTCTCGCTGCGAACGAAAGAAGGTGGAGATGCTGTTCGCCCACCTCAAACGGATCATGAAACTCGATCGTTTACGACTGCGCGGCCTGACAGGTGCCACTGACGAATTCACTTTGGCGGCGGCGGTGCAGAACCTGCGACGCATGGCCAAGCTTTTGCCTCAAGGGCCACCGCTCACGGGATAGGTACGCCTGCTGAGAGCAGAAACCTTCAAATTAACCCTCAGGCCTGAGCAAGGACGCTCAGCGAAACGCCGAAAGGCAACCTGAAGTGGCTTGCAGTCACTTCGACAGCAGGCACACCTGATCGGCAGGCCGCCGCTAAACCTACTTTTTCAACAGAATCGGCCGTTTTCTGACAGCCCAAATTGGCGAAATCAATACCAAGAGAGACGCCATACGCAGCTACCTTCCACCTTCCCAACCCCTCACCCATTCCTCCCCAACCTATACCCACTGACCGCCTCGTAAACCGCCTTCCGCAACCGATTGATCCCGCCGATCGGCCGATGCTCCGGCAGCGCGTGCCAGGGGTTGAATGAGAGGTTGTCACAGAACAGGTTCTGTTCCCGGCTATCAAAATCCTGAGCTGGCACAATGATGTCGGCTATGGTAGCGAAGGGCGCGTCCGACTCCTTCCATTCGACGCTGGTGTCTTCGATGGGCATGTACTTGGCCGGGTCCTGGCGCTGCACCTGGAAGGCGTAGCAGGCGGGGGTGCGGTCGATGGAGAGTTGCTGGTACAGGGCGGCGCGGAGGAAGTTGGGCAGGTCCTGGTTCTGCTTCGGTAGCTGGTAGGCCGGGCACTTCTCCGGGGCGGGGACGACGCGGAACTTGATGTTGTGTTCGCCCAGCTTGTACGGCGAGATGCCGTTGTAGCCGGCGTGCAGCGGGCTGTCCGGGGCGGGGGCGAGGGTGCGTAGGGCGATCAGCAGGTGGCGCAGTTCCCAGCTGGCGGGGTTCCAGTTGGGGAAGAAGGCCAGGGCTTTCTTGCCGTCGGCCTGGGCGGCGAAGTTCTGCCGGTATTCGGCGATGTCGCGGATGAAGAACACCGGCTGGTTGAACATGACGAAGTCCTGCTCGCCGTCATGGCCGCGGCCGGGCAGGAGTTTTTCGCCGGGCACGTCGAGCAGCTTGATGGCCATGCCGCGCGCGTCGTTCTTGCTGTCGAACTGCGGGTAGGCGTTGCCGTTGGAGAAGCGCACCCAGGCGTTCCAGCTCTTGCCCGCTTCGGCGAACACGCCGCGACGCAGGGTCGGGTCGAGGTCGGCGCGTACCTTGAACTCGGCCTTCACGCAGCCGTGGGCCTTGGCGTGGGCATCGCGCAGGACGCGGGTGTTGTCGCGGTGCTGTTCGACCACGCGGATGGCGTCCTGGATGATCGCCTGGGTGATGCGGGCTTCGTCCGCGGCGATCTGCTCTTCCGCGGACACCGGGCCGGAGAATTTCCAGGCGTAGTAGAGGCTGCCGATGGCCCAGCCGCCGAGGCCGACGGCCAGCAGGAGGAGGAGCAGGCGGCCGAGCCATTTGCCGAGGAACAGCCAGGCGTGGGTGAGGAGTGCTCGCATGGAGTGGGTGTCCTTGGTGGTGTGCGTTGGCTGTGGGCTTTTATTCTTCTTGGGCGGGGAGTGCGCCACGATTGCTTCTCCCCGTCCTCTGGCCAGGCGTCCCCCCTGAAGGGAGAGGGGCTGCTCGGGGTGGAGAGGGGCGGCGGCGCCATGCCTCGCGCTTCTCCATTTCCCAGGTTCAGCGTTGCGCGGTCCGTTGCTCCGGCGCCGGGCATTTCGGGCCGGGCGTCCAGGGTGGGGTCTGGGCCGGGACCAGGCGGCGCTCGAATTCGGGGTTGCCGAGCACCTTCAGGTATTCCACCAGCGCCCAGCGTTCTTCCGGGCTGAGGGCGCGGCCGATCACGCCGTTCTGCCGGCAGCCGTCGCGGAATTCGTGGCCGCTGTTGCGGTTGCCGGTGAGACGGGTGTCGAGGAGGAAGCCGCCGGGGAATTTCTCGGTGCGGAATCCAACGAATTTCGGATCGAATTCGAAGGTGCCGACGTAGAACTGCGGCGAGCGTTCGGCGGCCGGGGAGAGCAGTTGGAACAGGTTGGGCACCGAGCCGTTGTGCAGGAACGGCGGGGTCGCCCAGATGCCGTCCAGCGGGCGGGCCTTGTAGGCGCGCAGTTCCTGTACGCCGATCGGCAGGTCGAAGCCGTTCATGGTCTTCTGCTGTTCCGGCGGGATGCCGGCGTCCCGGTAGGCGCGCTGCTCGACGAAGGCGGTGATGTAGGCCAGGCCCTTGGCCGAGGACAGTTGCGAGAGGTCGAGTTGCTGCGGATCGGCGCCGATCAGCTGGACGTTCATCCGCGCCAGTTCGTCGACGCTCCAGCCGAGCTTGCGCAGGTCGTAGCGGTGGTCGGCGATGTTGTCGGCGGTGGTCGGGTCGGTGCCGATCACCTCGGTCGGCACCATGTGCATGCGCCACTCGGGATTGCGTCCGGGGGCGGCGTATTCCGCCGGTTGCACCTTGGGTGCATGGCAGAAGGCGCAGTTGGCTTCGAACAGGGCGCGGCCCTGGGAGGCGCGTTGCAGGTCGATGCGGCCGAAGAGGTCTTCCGGCCAGGTCGGCGGTTTCAGTTGTTGCAGGGTTTCTTCCAGGGCGTGCAGGTCGTGCAGGCGTACGCTGGAGGCGTAGCGCTGCTCGCCCCGCAGCGGCTGGCCGTGCTCGTCGAAGATCTGCAGGCGCGCGCCGACGCCGAGGGCCTCGCCGATGTTGCGCGCCATCGGCTGCATGGCCGAGCCGTTCCATTGCACCCAGTCGAATTTCCAGATGTCCCAGACCTGCGGATAGCTCACCGGGGCGTTGGCGACGCGGTAGTTGCCCGGGTCGATGGCATCGCCGAAGACGCTGTTGGCGATGCGCCCGAAGGCGTCGGTGCGGCCGGGGCCTTCCTCGGTGGGGTAGAGGTGGCGGCGGGTGTCGTTCCAGGCGGTGCGCAGGAGGGTGTCGAGCACGGCCTTGAAGTCGGCGCGCAGTTGCGACTTGTCCTGTTCGTAGCGTTCGCCGAGGACTTTCCTGGCGAAGCGCTTGAACTTGAACGGGTTGTAGTAGGTGGCGGCCATGCTCGCGCCGAGCGCCTGGCCGAAGGCGCCGCCGCGCAGGGTCGGCACGGTGGCGGCGATGGAGTGCATGGCGGCGCCGCCGTCGATGCGCAGCGACTTGCCCTGGTAGCGCAGTTCGCCGGTGTGGCAGGCGGCGCAGGTGATGTCCAGGTAGCGGGTGCCGGTCTTCTCGTCGCGGTGCTGGCTGAAGCCCACCGGCAGGTTGCCGGGGTTGAGGTCGCTGGCCTTCTGCTGCGGATCGACGAGGAAGCCGAAGCGGGCGAGGTATTCGGGGGCGGCGAAGGGGTCTTCGGAGAAGGGCAGTTCGAGGGCGGTGAACCAGTCGTAGTGCAGGCCCTTCACCAGGGTGCCCTGGGGCGTGTAGTAGAAGCGCTGGCGGGCCTCGTCCTGCCATTGCGGCAGGTAGCGTACCTCGCTCGGCGCCTGGTAGTGGGGGAGGTTGGGATTGGCGACGTAGTAGACCACCACCCCGACGACCGCCAGCACGATCACGCCGACAACCAGCAGAGCCTTTTTCACGGTGCGCATCAGGAACGTCCTTGTAGGCCTTTTTTGGGCACCGTTATGCCAAGGCGTTGGCATATTGGCAAGCTGCTATCAGCTTTTTTGACAAGGTTTTCTTGACAGCGAACGGGTGAAACGTTTGCGCAGGCCTCGCCTGGCGATGTTGGCGACGAAAGCTCGGTATTTCACCGGAGAAAGGCGGACGCCGGAGCGTCTTGGAACGGCAGGGCGAGGCGCCGGTGGCCTGCCGGTCAGAGACCGGAGAAGGCCAGCCAGGCGATGATTGCGGCATAGAGCATCCAGGTGGGATCGGTACGGCGGTCGAGCAGGGCTTTCATTTCTTCGCCTCCGCGCTCCAGAAGCCCTGGGCGTTGCGGAAGGGCTGGCGGGCCAGTTGTTCCAGGCGGGTGATGCCGTCGGCGCGCATGGCATTGATCAGGGCCGAGAAGGATTTGGCGGAGTAGCTCATGGTGTCGTCTCCAGTTCCGTTCTGGTTATTCGGGGATCTGGCGACTATGTAAACATCGGCGTTGGCGAATGAAAAATGGATAGTCTCACTAGCCACTATCGATGGAATTGATTGATAGGCGAGAACATCTCCCCGCCGCAGGACGGGGCGATGCGGATCATTCCGGGTTGAACAGGATCACTGCCGCGCGCAGCTTGCTGCGGCCGAAGCGGCTCATCTTGTCGAACTCGGCGTGGCTTACCGGGATGTGTTGGCAATCCAGCGGCTGGCGGTGCTGGCTGTGGTCGACGTCGGGATCGTGGAGGTAGACGAAGTCCTCGTCGTAGTGGGTGACCAGCACCCAGTGCGGGGCCTTGGAGCGGGTCAGGCGGTAGCTGCTGATCAGCACCAGCGGCTGGCCGCCCCTGGCCAGCTGGCGTGGGATGTCGAGCCTGGCCGAGCGCTTCTGCTCGACGCCCGAGGCGTCCAGTTCCTCGCAGAAGTCCTCGTGGACCAGGCGCATCACCGCCTTCTTGTCTTCGTTGCGTACGCCGTCGAGGAACAGCGGGCCGCTGGCGGACAGCACCAGCTTGACCCGGAAGCCGCGCCGCCAGGCGGCCAGCGCCAGGCCCTGGGGGCTACAGCCGCCGTGCCCGGCGGTCATGTAGATGGTGGTCGCCTCGCGCCACAGGCGCAGTTCCTCGCGGCGGATCAACTGGCGCTCCGGTTGCAGCGCGCCCATGGCCATCAGCAGGCAGGCCGGGCCGCAGGTGAAATCGGTGGTCTGCCGGTAGAAGGGCACGTGGCGGCGCTGGTCGTGGCCGGGGTTGCGGATGCGTTTCTCGAAGCGCAGCGCTTCGCTGTGGTCCTCGTAGTAGTCGCGCACGGTGGCGAAGGGACGGTAGCCGTTGCGCTCGTAGAGGGCGATGGCGCCACGGTTGTCCGGGCGCACTTCCAGGCGCATGTAGGCGCGGTCGTTGTCCCGCGCGGCCTGCTCGGCGGCTTCCAGCAGCTTCTGGCCGAGGCCGATGCCGCGGGCGCGCGGGTCGATGGCGATGGAGTAGAGGCGGGCCAGCGAGGTGCCTTCGTGGAACAGCACCAGGGCGTAGCCGAGCACGCCGCCGTCGCCCTCGGCTACCGTCAGGCTGGCGTGGGCGCGGGTGAGCATCCACTGGAAGTTGCGGCGGGACAGGCGATCGTAGTCGAAGCAGCGGTTTTCCAGCTCGACCAGGGCGGACAGGTCGTCCGCGCCGGCCGGGCGGAGGGTCAGGTTCATAGCGGTCTCCACGGCCGCGGGCGGGAACTTCCGCGCGGGCGTGCTGTAATGGGTGCTGTACGCTTCGGTTTGCTGGCAGGCGCCATAGAGCGGTTTCGCAAGGGATTCCCGCCGAGTATTGGCCGGGATGCGTGCGCCGGCAAGCCGGTTCCGAATGCGCCGTGGTTTCGCTGTCCCCCCGGGAGGTGTCGTGAGCAAGCTGTTCATCATCGTGGAACGCAAGGAAGACTGGACGTCCTATTACCCCAGCGAGGATGTGGTCACCGCCCAGGAATACCTGGAACTGCCCATCGACGACGACACTGGCAAGCGGGTCCAGGTGATCAACCTGTGCCGGCACTACAAGTACCTGCGCCATGGCTACTACTGCTCGCTGCTCGCCGAGGCGCGCGGGCACAAGGTGATCCCCTCGGTGCGGACGATCAGCGAGCTGGCCAGGAAGTCGCTGTACAGCCTGGTCCTGGAAGATCTGGATCGCACCCTGGACAAGGCCCTGGCCGCGCACCCCTACGGCAGCACCGATGGTTTCACCCTGACCCTGTATTTCGGCCGTACCGATATCGAGCCGCTGCAGGACCTGGCGCGACAGTTGTTCGAGGCGTTTCCCTGCCCGTTGCTGCTGGTGGAGTTCAAGCGCAACCGCACCTGGCACATCGAGGGCATCAAGCCCGGCGCCATCCACAAGCTGCGCGAGGACCAGGAAGACCTCTTCGCCAACGCCCTGGACAGCTTCAGCCGGCAGATCTGGCGCAAGCCGCGTTCGCGCAAGCCGTTCCGCTACGACCTGGCGATCCTCCACGACCCCGGCGAGGCGTTCCCGCCTTCCGATGCCAAAGCGCTGAAGAACTTCGTGCGGGTCGGCCGCAGCCTCGGCATCGACGTCGACCTGATCGAGCGCAAGGACTATTCGCGGATCGCCGAGTACGACGCGCTGTTCATCCGCGAGACCACCAATGTCGCCGACCACACCTACCGTTTCGCCAAGAAGGCCGAGAGCGAAGGGTTGGTGGTGATGGACGACCCGGTGTCGATCCTGCGCTGCACCAACAAGGTGTACCTGGCCGACCTGCTGCGCAGCCACAAGCTGGGCATGCCGGCCACGGAGATTCTCTACAAGGAGAACCCGCAGGAACTGGAGAAGGTCGGCGAGCGCCTGGGCTTCCCGCTGGTGCTGAAGATTCCCGACGGCAGCTTCTCGCGCGGGGTGATCAAGGTGGAGGACCAGGAGCAGTTGCTGGCAGCCAGCGCCGAGCTTTTCGAGCGCTCGGTGCTGATCCTTGCCCAGGAGTTCTTCTATACCGAGTACGACTGGCGTATCGGCGTGCTCAACCGCAAGCCGATCTTCGCCTGCCAGTACTTCATGTCCAAGGGCCACTGGCAGATCTACGACCACAGCCCGGACGCCGAGGAGGTCAGCGGCGATTTCCGCACCATGCCCGTGCACGAGGCGCCGCGCAAGGTGGTGGAGCTGGCGGTGAAGACCGCCAACCTGATCGGCGACGGCCTCTACGGGGTGGACCTGAAGCAGGCCGGCGACAAGGTGGTGGTGATCGAGGTGAACGACAACCCGAACATCGACTGCGGGGTGGAGGATGTCTACCTCGGCGACGACCTCTACAAGCTGGTCCTGGAGGAGTTCGTCCGGCGCCTGGAAGTCAAGCGTCGCGGCTACGACTGATAAGACGATTTCGGCATTGGCGATATAAACAAAGATTCACTTTCGCGCGTCAAAAAATTGCTAGATTTTCCTTTCAGAGCGCCAACATGCCGTTTTTATGACGGTTCAAAGAATTGGCGCCGCAAAGGAGCACACATGTTAGATGCATCGAACCTCCGCCGTCTGCTGGTGGTGGACCCGTGCGACGATTGCCGGCGCCTGTTGCCGGGCCTTCGCGAGGCGGGTTGGGCAGTGGACAGCTGCGCGCTGGAAACGGCGCGCGAACGCGCTTGCGACGTCGGCCTGCTGCGCCTGCGGCCGTTCCACCTGGAGCGGCCGGAGACGGTGAAGGACCTGATCAGCCGCAGCGGCACCGAGTGGATCGCCGTGCTCAGCCCGGACACCTTGCCGCTGAATGGCGTCGGCGATTTCGTCTGCGAATGGTTCTTCGACTTCCATACCTTGCCGTTCGACATGGCGCGGGTGCAGGTGACCCTCGGCCGCGCCTTTGGCATGGCCCGCCTGCGCGGGCGCGGCACGGTGCCCGGCGATGCCGAGGGCGAGCACGAACTGCTCGGCGAGAGCCTGGCCGTACGCGACCTGCGCCGGCTGCTGGCGAAGCTGGCGCCGACCGACTCGCCGGTACTGATCCGTGGCGAGAGCGGCACCGGCAAGGAACTGGTCGCGCGTACCCTGCACCGGCAGTCGCGGCGCGCGGACAAGCCGTTCGTCGCGATCAACTGCGGGGCGATTCCCGAGCACCTGATCCAGTCCGAGCTGTTCGGCCACGAGAAGGGCGCCTTCACCGGCGCGCACCAGCGCAAGGTCGGACGGATCGAGGCGGCCGACGGCGGCACTCTGTTCCTTGACGAGATCGGCGACCTGCCGCTGGAGTTGCAGGCCAACCTGTTGCGCTTTCTCCAGGAACAGCAGATCGAGCGGGTCGGCGGTAACCGGCCGGTCGAGGTGGACGTGCGGGTGCTGGCGGCGACCCATGTCGACCTGGAGGCGGCGATCGACGCCGGGACCTTCCGCGAGGACCTCTACTACCGGCTCAATGTCCTGCAGGTCGGCACCGCGCCGTTGCGCGAACGGAGCGAGGACCTGCCGCTGCTGGCCAATCATTTCTCCCGGCTCTACAGCCTGGAGACCGGCCGCCGCCCGCGCCGCTTCAGCGAGGACGCGCTGGCGGCGATGGCGATGCACGCCTGGCCGGGCAACGTCCGCGAACTGGCCAACCGGGTGCGTCGCGGGTTGGTCCTGGCGGAGGGGCGGCAGATCGAGGCCCAGGACCTCGGCCTGGAATGCGCGCGCGGCGACGGCCCGCCGTTGTCCAGCCTGGAGGTCTACAAGCTCTGCGCCGAGCGCCAGGCGATGTGCGACGCGCTGGCCCGCTACGGCGACAACCTCAGCGTGGCCGCGCGGATGCTCGGGGTGTCGCGGCCGACCTTCTACCGCCTGTTGCACAAGCACCGGTTGCGCTGAGCGGGCGGCGGGAGATGTGCCGGCCAAGCAAAATATCCTGCGTTTCCCAGCCGTAGCGAACTAGAATCCAACCGATCCCGACCGGTTCGCGACAGTTGCTCATGGCGATTGACAGAATCTGTCAGATAGACGCATATTCACCTAACGCAAACGTTTGCGTCTGGATAATCTCCTGGAAAAGCCTCAATACAACGATAAGAAAAGCTGGAGGATACACCATGAAGCGGGTCGCTTCCCGGCGCCTGTTGGCTGCCGTTGTGCTGACTGCCTGTTCCTCGTTCCTGCCCCTGTCCGCCGTCCACGCGGAAACTCCCGAGAAGCCCAGGATCGCGCTGGTGATGAAGTCGCTGGCGAACGAGTTCTTCCTGACCATGGAGGACGGCGCCAAGGCCTACCAGAAGGAGCATGCCGACCGGTTCGAACTGGTTTCCAACGGCATCAAGGACGAGACCGATACCTCCAGCCAGATCCGCATCGTCGAGCAGATGATCGTTTCCGGGGTCGACGCACTGGTGATCGCGCCGGCCGATTCCAAGGCGCTGGTGCCGGTGGTGAAGAAAGCGCTGGACGCCGGCATCGTGGTGGTCAACATCGACAACCGCTTCGACCCGCAGGTGCTGCAGGCGAAGAAGATCGGCGTGCCCTTCGTCGGGCCCGACAACCGCAAGGGCGCGCGGCTGGTCGGCGAGTACCTGGCGAAGCGACTGAAGGCCGGCGACGAGGTCGGCATCATCGAAGGGGTCTCTACGACCACCAATGCCCAGCAGCGCACCGCCGGCTTCAGGGATGCGATGGACGCGGCGGGGATGAAGATCGTCTCCTTGCAGTCGGGCAACTGGGAAATCGAGAAGGGCAACGCGGTGGCTTCGGCGATGCTCAACGAGCATCCGGACCTCAAGGCGCTGCTCGCCGGCAACGACAGCATGGCCCTCGGCGCGGTATCGGCGGTGCGCGCGGCGGGCCGCGCCGGGCAGGTGAAGGTGGTCGGCTACGACAATATCCAGGCGATCAAGCCGATGCTCAAGGATGGCCGGGTGCTGGCCACTGCCGACCAGTTCGCCGCGAAGCAGGCGGTGTTCGGTATCCAGACCGCGCTCAAGCTGCTCGCCGGGCAAACCCCGGAACATGAGAAGGACGGCGTGGTCGAGACGCCTGTCGAGTTGGTGACCGCGCCCTGAGCCGTCCGATGGAGCCTTCCCATGTCTAGCGACGCATTGCCGCTGCTGAGCATCCGCGGGGTCGGCAAGACCTACGCGCAGCCGGTGCTGGCGGAGATCGACCTGCAACTGTTCGGCGGCGAGGTGCTGGCCCTGACCGGCGAGAACGGTGCCGGCAAGAGCACCTTGTCGAAGATCGTCGGCGGCCTGGAACGTCCCGGCGCCGGCAGCCTGGAGCTCCTCGGCCGGCCTTACGCCCCCGCTAGCCGCCGCGAGGCCGAGGCGCTGGGCGTGCGCATGGTGATGCAGGAACTGAACCTGCTGCCGACCCTGTCGGTGGCGGAGAACCTGTTCCTCCACGACCTGCCCCGGCGCGCCGGCTGGATCGACCGTCGGCGCCTGCGCGCGGCGGCCCGCGAGGCGATGGCTCAGGTCGGCCTGGAGGCGATCGATCCCGACACGCTGGTCGGCGACCTCGGCATCGGCCACCAGCAGATGGTCGAGATCGCCCGCAACCTGATCGGCGACTGCCGCTTGCTGATCCTCGACGAACCCACGGCGATGCTTACCGCGCGCGAGGTGGACATGCTCTTCGAGCAGGTCGAGCGGCTGCGCGAACGCGGCGTGGCGATCGTCTACATCTCCCATCGCCTGGAAGAGCTGGCGCGGATTTCGCAGCGCATCGCGGTGTTGCGCGATGGCCGCCTGGTCTGCGTCGAGCCGATCGAGCGCTACGACGCCGACCAACTGGTGACCCTGATGGTCGGCCGCGAACTGGGCGAGCGCTTCGACCTGGGCCCACGGCAGACCGGTGCGCCGCTGCTGCGGGTGGAGCGGCTGAGCCGGCGCGGCAAGGTGCATGAGGTGTCGTTCGAGGTGCGCGCGGGGGAGATCTTCGGCATTTCCGGACTGATCGGCTCCGGGCGCACCGAATTGTTGCGCCTGATCTACGGCGCCGACCGCGCCGACGGTGGGCAGGTCCTGCTCGGCGATCCGCCGCAGCGCCTGAGCCTGCGTTCGCCGGCCGACTCGGTGCGCCAGGGGGTTGCGCTGATCACCGAGGACCGCAAGGGCGAGGGCCTGCTGCTGGACCAGTCGATCAGCGCCAACCTGGCCCTGGGCAACCTGCCGGCGCTGGCGCGCCACGGGGTGATCGACCGGCGCCGCGAGGAAGCCCTGGCGCGGCGCCAGGTGGAGGCGCTGCGGGTGCGCTGCGCGGACACCGCGCAGGCGGTGGGCGAACTGTCCGGCGGCAACCAGCAGAAGGTGGTGATCGGCCGCTGGCTGGAGCGCGACTGCCAGGTGCTGCTGTTCGACGAGCCGACCCGTGGCATCGATGTCGGCGCGAAGTTCGATATCTATGCCTTGCTCGCCGAGTTGACCCGCCGGGGCAAGGCGCTGGTGGTGGTGTCCAGCGACCTGCGCGAGCTGATGCTGATCTGCGATCGCATCGGCGTGCTCTCGGCGGGACGTATGGTGGACACCTTCGAGCGCGACGCCTGGACCCAGGACGCGCTGCTGGCGGCGGCCTTCGCCGGTTACAAGAAACGCGACGCGCTGCTGGCGACGTCGTGAACACGCAACGCAAGGAACCAGAAATGAGCGACCCGACGTCTTCCGCTACCGCCGCCGCAGCGCCAACCCTGCGACGCGGCAACTATTTCGGCCTGGGCACCTACCTCGGCCTGGCCGGCGCGCTGCTGGCGATGATCGCGCTGTTCTCGGCGCTGAGCAGCCACTTCCTCAGCTATGGCACCTTCCTCGCCATCGCCAACCAGATCCCCGACCTGGTGGTGCTGGCGGTGGGCATGACCTTCATTCTGATCGTCGGCGGCATCGATCTCTCGGTAGGTTCGGTGCTGGCCCTGGCGGCCTCGGCGGTAAGCCTGGCGACGCTCGGCTGGGGCTGGGGCGTGCTGCCGGCGGCGATGCTCGGGATGGCCTGCGCGACCCTGGCCGGCTGCGTCACCGGTTCGATCACGGTGGCCTGGCGGATTCCCTCGTTCATCGTGTCCCTCGGGGTGCTGGAGATGGCCCGTGGGCTGGCCTACCAGATGACCGACTCGCGCACGGCCTATATCGGCGACGCCTATGCCTGGCTGTCCAATCCGCTGGCGTTCGGCATTTCGCCGGCCTTCGTGATCGCCCTGCTGGTGATGTTCGCCGCCCAGGCGGTGCTCACCCGCACGGTGTTCGGCCGCTACCTGATCGGCATCGGCACCAACGAAGAAGCGGTGCGATTGGCCGGTGTGAACCCGAAACCCTATAAGATTGCAGTATTCGCCCTGATGGGGCTGCTCGCCGGGTTGGCCGCGCTGTTCCAGATCTCGCGTCTGGAAGCGGCCGATCCCAACGCCGGGGTCGGCCTGGAACTCCAGGTCATCGCCGCGGTGGTGATCGGCGGCACCAGCCTGATGGGCGGGCGAGGTTCGGTGGTCAGCACCTTCTTCGGCGTGCTGATCATTTCCGTATTGGCGGCGGGGCTGGCGCAGATCGGTGCGTCGGAGCCGACCAAACGAATCATTACCGGGGCGGTGATCGTGGTAGCGGTGGTGCTGGATACCTATCGCAGCCATCGCGCCCGCAGACAGGGCTGAACGATGGCGACAATGAAGGACGTGGCGGCGATGGCGGGGGTTTCCTTCACCACCGTATCGCATGTGGTGAACAGGACGCGGCCGGTCAGCGACGCGGTGCGCAAGAAGGTCGAGGACGCCATCGCGCAGCTGCACTACGTGCCCAGCGCGGTGGCGCGCTCGCTGAAGGTGCGCACCACCTCGATCATCGGCCTGCTGGTGCCGAACAGCACCAACCCGTATTTCGCCGAGCTGTCGCGCGGCATCGAGGATTGCTGCGAGCGCAACGGCTACTGCGTGATCCTCTGCAACTCCGACGACAACCCGCAGAAGCAGGCCAACTACCTGCGCGTGCTCCAGGAGAAACGCATCGACGGCCTGGTCCTGGCGTCCGCCGGCGGCGACGGCGCGCTGGCCAAGGGACTGGCGAACATGCGCACGCCGACCGTGATCGTCGACCGCGAGGTGGAAGGCGTGGAAGCCGACCGGGTGCAGATCGACCATGAGATGGGCGCCTACCTGGCGACCCGCCACCTGCTCGAACTGGGCCATCGCGACATCGCCTGCATCGGCGGGCCGCTGTCGACCAAGGTCTCGACGCTGCGGGTCGAGGGCTACCGGCGGGCGATGGCCAAGGCCGGCCTGGAGGTGCGCCCGCAGTGGCTGCTGGAAAGCGAGTTCAGCAGCCCCGGCGGCTACCACGCGGCGCTCGGCCTGCTGGGCGGCGAGGGCGAGCGACCGACGGCGATCGTCGCCGGCAACGACATGATCGGCATCGGCGTGCTGCGCGCCGCGGCCGAGCTGAATATCAGGGTGCCGCACGAACTGTCGGTGATCGGCTTCGACGATATCGAGCTGAGCCGCTTCGTGTTTCCCGCCTTGACCACCGTGGGCCAGTCGATCCGCCTGCTTGGCGAGATCGCTGCGCAATTGCTGCTGCAACGCATCGCCGAGCGCGAGGAGCCGATGCAGCGGCGGGTGGTGGCGCCGGCGCTGGTCCTGCGCGAATCCACCGCGCCGCCGCTGGTGCGGGTCTGAACCGGGCGCCGGGGGCGCCCTCGCTAGAGAGAGGCTGGAACAAGGACGCAACGATGCAAGCGAAAGTACTGGTGGTGGGCAGCCTGAACATGGACCTGGTGGTGCGCGCGCCGCGCCTGCCACGGGGCGGCGAGACCCTCGCCGGGCAGTCCTTCATCACCGTTCCCGGCGGCAAGGGAGCCAACCAGGCGGTCGCCGCGGCGCGTCTCGGCGCGGAGGTGGCGATGATCGGCTGCCTTGGCGACGATGCCTACGGCGACCAGTTGTACCGTGCGCTACAGGCCGAGGGCATCGACTGCCAGGGCGTCGAGCGGGTGGCCGGGGAGTCCAGCGGAGTGGCGCTGATCGTGGTCGACGACAGCAGCCAGAACGCCATCGTCATCGTCGCCGGCGGCAACGGCCACCTGTCGCCGGCCGTGCTGGCGCGCCACGAGCACTTGCTGGAGCAGGCGCAGGTGGTGGTCTGCCAGCTGGAAAGCCCGCTGGAGACGGTTGGCCATGTGCTGCGCCGGGCCCATGCGCTGGGCAAGACGGTGATCCTCAACCCGGCGCCGGCCACCCGCGACGTGCCGGCGGAGTGGCTGCCGCTGGTGGACTACCTGGTCCCCAACGAGACCGAAAGCGAACTGCTCTGCCGCCTGCCGGTGGACTCCCTGGAGAGCGCCGGGCGTGCCGCCGAGCGCCTGCGCGAAATGGGCGCCGGCAGGGTGATCGTCACCCTCGGCGCACAGGGCGCCCTGCTGGTGGGCGAGGGGCGGGTCGAGCATTTCCCGGTGGCGCGGGTCAAGGCGCTGGATACCACGGCGGCCGGGGACACCTTCGTCGGCGGCTTCGCCGCGGCCCTTGCGCGCGGCCTCGACGAGGCGGCGGCGATCCGTTTCGGCCAGGCCGCCGCGGCGATCTCGGTGACCCGCCTCGGCGCGCAGACCTCGATCCCCTCGCGCGAGGAAGTCGAGCGGGCGCTCGCTGGCGAGGCTTGAGAGGGACGGTGCCGTTGCTACCGGCGGATAACGCCTGCGGCGTTATCCGCCCTGCGCAGCTAGGCGAGGATCGCTCCCAGGCTCACGCATCCCTTCGAGGGGTAGGGCATGCCCAGGCTCGAACGGTGGCCCCTCAGAAGTAGTAGGGGAATTTCACGCCGAAGGTAAAGTCCGGCGCGTCCGGAGTGATGCCGATGGACAGGCTGGGCACGATGCTGAACCTGTTGCTCACCGCATAGGTCATGCCCAGGCCGAAGTAGCCGGCGTTGGCGTCGCTGCCGCTGACGGTCTGCCAGCTCTGGCCGTCCTGCTTGACCTTGCTCTTCTGGCTGATCAGCTCTGAGAAGGAGAACGACATGCTCATCTTCTCGTTCAGCGCGAAGGCCACGCCGACGCCGAGTTGGAACCAGTTGCCGAGCTTGACCTTGCCGCCGGTCTTCACGCCTTGCTGCGGGTTGATGTCGTCGAACGACTCTTCGAAGTTGTAGGTATACGACAGGCTGCCGAACAGCACCGCCGGGTCCACCGTCTTCACCAGCGAGATGCCCGGGGTGATCGACCAGACGCCGTTGCCGGTGGGCAGGTCGTCGGGCACGTTGAGGTTGTTGTTGCCCGGTACCTGCTTCAGCTTGATGCCGTAGGGATCCTTGCCGGTGGGCGCCTTGACCCGCAGGCTGACCACCGCGTCCGGGGTGCTCTCGCTTTCGTCGAGGAACTTGTAGGCGACGCCGAAGCTGACGTCGCCCAGGCGTGGGTCGCCGGTCACCGATTTCTCGGTGATCTGCGAGGTCGAGCCGCCGGCGCCGGCGGACTGGTAGGTCGATTCGCGATAGACCACCGGGGCGTTGATATCCACCTGCCAGCGCTGGTTCCAGTTGTAGCGGCCGGTCAGGTCGAGGGTCCAGATGTCGGCATCGATCTGGTCCACGCCGATGTTGCCGAGGAAGATCGAGTCCAGCGCCAGGAAGCCGTTGAGGAACAACTGGCGGGTGTCGTAGTGGCTGTAGGTGAGGCCGGTCTCCAGGCTGAAGGTGCCGCCGCCGAAGAAGCCGCTGGCGTCCTGGTAGATGTTTTCCACGCTGGGCGCGGGCGCGCCATCGTCCTTGAGGCTGGCGCCGTAGGTGCCGGCGACCGCGTTGGCGTCGTTGCGCGCCTGCGCCGGCGGCTGGATCGACTTGACCAGGCGTTGCGGCTGCGGCGCCTGGGGTTGCGCCTCGACCTGGCGCACGCGCTGTTCGAGGACCATCAGGGCGTTCTGCTGGGCCTCGTAGCGTTGGCGCAGCTCCAGGAGTTCCTTCTTCAGCGCCTCGACCTCGGACTCCGTCGCGGCCTGCGCCAGGAACGGGGAAACCAGGGTGGTGGCGCAGAGGACAGCTCGCAGCGAGAGTGTCTGGGTCATGTTTGCCGTTCCGTTTTTATGGCCTTCCGATAGCACAGTGATTTCAGACTAGATCAACTTTCAGTAGCCGCTGGGGCGCAGCGCGCGCAATTGCTCCCAGGCGCAATTCAGTGCCGGATCGGCGCCCGGCCGGTCCTTGAGCATCACCTCGAGCGCCGCCAGGTTCTGCACCAGGTTGCGGTTTCCGCTGAGCGCCACGCTCTGCACCAGGCCGCCGGCGCCGAGGCTTTGCAGGCTGGCGCCCTGGCCGCTGGCCTGAATCGCCAGTTGCAGGGCGCCGCCGTTCGGCGTGACCTTGACCGTGCCGGCCTCGCCGCTGAGGGCCAGCGCACCTTCCAGCGGCGTGCCGCCCGGCAGTGGCGGCGGCGCGTCGCCGTGGCGGACCTCGATGCTGACGCCATTGCTGGCGCTGTTGTGGTCGCCGGCGGTGCGGATGCTCTGGCTGACCCCCTGGGTCTGCGCCAGTCCGGCGCCGCCGAGGACCTGGCCGTTGCCGGCGGCGGGTGGTGGGGCGTCGCCTGGCCGATCGACCAGGGTGACGTTGAGGACCGGGCGCGCCAGGTTCTGCCGCACCTGCAGGTCGACGCGTGCGCCGAGGACCTGGCCGCTGGCGTTCTGCCAGGTGCTGCTCATGGTCACTCCGAAGCTGACGATCCGCCCCGGCAGCACATAGCGCCCGCGCAGATGGGAAAGCTCCTGGTCGCTCAGTTCGGCGGGGGCGAACAGGTCGCTGGCGGGGGCGGGCAGCGCAGCGCCGAGGCAGCAGGCGAGGACGAAGCAGTGGTGCGTGTACATGGCGTGCTCCCGGAGCATCCGGCTCCTGCGATCAGAAGAAATCGCTCTGGATGAAGCCGAATTCCATCAGTTCGGCGTCCCTGACCGGTTTGAAGCGGTCCAGGCGATTGCGCGCGGTCAGCGGTTCGGGCGGCGTCAGCAGCGGATTGCCGCGGTCGTATCCCTGGCCGATCACGGCGAAGACGATGCCGTTCCAGCCCTTGGCGAACTCTGTCAGCGCGTAGCGTTTGTGCCCCAGCGCCGGGTCACCCACGTACACGTACTCGCCCTGGGTGCGTTGCAGGACGACGAAGTGCTTGTAGCCGCGGATTTCCATCAGCACGATGGCGGGGATCTTCAGTTGTTCCAGTTGCGCCGCCTCGATCCGGTAGCCGCGCGCGCGCATGCCCATGGATTCGACGTAGCGCTTCATGTCGAGCATGGAGAAGCCCTGGGTGCGGACGATCTCCGGGTCGGCGTGGGCGAGCATGCCCTGGATCACCGCCTGCTCGTCGAGCGGGGCGCCGTAGGCCTTCTCCAGGATGGTCGCGAGGGCCGCGGCGCCGCAGCTGAAATCGGTCTTCTGCTCGACCAGGTCGGCGAAGCGCCGCTCGCGGATGCTCTGCACCTGCTTGTAGACCAGGCCGCCGCCGGGCAGGGCGGGAAAGCCGAGGGTCGCCGCCTGGGCGGTGAGGTCGACGAGCAGCAGCAGGGAAAGGATGAGCGTGCGCATGGCCGGTTCCTGTGTCGGATGGAAAAGGGTTCCGGCTGGCGCCGGAACCCCTGGGCCAGGATCAGAAGCCAAGGCTCTCGCCACCGGCCGGGCAGCTGCTGCAACCGGCGGCGATGGACAGGGAGTTGCTCTGCTGGTTGCCGCCACCGGCGGCGATGTTCACCCCGACGTTGCCCGAGACGTTCTGCAACGAGTTGCTCAGGCTGGCGTTGTTGGTGACCGGGGTCTTGAAGCCGACGATCGCCGGGATGAAGCCGGACACCGTGCCTTTCAGGTCGACGTCGCCCTTTTCCTTGAAGGCGAACGCACCGCCGTCGTGGTTCAGGTCCTTGGCGCCCTGGGCCTGGCTGTCCACGTCGATGTGGCCGGTATTGCTGCCGCCCGGATGGGTCTGGCCTTCCCAGGTGTCGAGGTAGACGTTGCCGATCTGGTCGGAGGTGCCCTTGTAGCTGCCGTCGGCGTTCAGCTTCAGCGACACGTAGGTGCCGCCATAGGCGTAGTTGGCGCTGTTGACGGTGGTGTTGCCGGTGGAGGTCTGCGACGCGGCGCTACCGGCAGTGCTGTACTGGCCGTTGGAGACGGCGGCGGCCAGGTCGTTCTTCTGCTGGTTGAAGTTGCCAGCGGCGACGTTCACGCCCAGGTTGCCCGAGACGTTGTTGGCCGAGTTGCTCAGCGATGCGGTGTTGGGGTTGGAGTAGTTGTTCAACGTATTGCCGTAGCCGCTCTGCAGCACGCTGGTGCTGGCGGTCGCGGTGCCGAACACGAAGCTGGCGTCGGCGCTGGCCAGCGCGGCGGCGTTGGCCTGCTGGTTGTTGTCGCCGGCGGCGACGTTGACCCCGACGTTGCCCGAGGCATCCTTGATCGAGCCGCTCACCGAGGCATTGTTCACCGTGCCGAAGTTGCTGACCTTGTTGTTGTAGTTCTGCTGCGTATCCACCACCAGGGCCGTGGCTCCGCCCTTGTTGTTCGACTGCGGGTTGGGTTTCGGCGGGTGCCAGCCACCTTCGTTTCCGGCGTAGGCCGATACTGACAGCACTGCAGCCATTGCCAGGGCCAGCGGGGTCAGGACCATAGTCGCTTTCATGGCGTTTCTCCTTGCATTTCTGTGCTTAGTGTTGGGCTTGTGTTGGCTTGGCAGAGTCATTCCATGACCCTGACGCTGAGGGTGTTCATCGACTGATTGCCCACCCCAGCGCTCTGGTTCACCTGCACCACGCCGCTGCTCCCGGCGAAGGCGCGATCGTCCGTCGAGACGCTGCGTCCTCCCGGGACCGGAGTGGCCGAACCGGAGACTTTGGTCAGCGCCACGCTTTGCGCGAGAACGCTGTCATCCAGGCTTTCCGGGCCGTTGCTGACGTTCAGCCGGAAGGCGTTGATCTGTTGGTTGCCGAGGCCGGCGCCCTGGTTGACGCCGAGGATGCCGCTGCCGCGTAGCGCCGCCCCCGAGATGCTGGCGCTGGCCGCGATCGGCTGGCTGGCGTCGAGTTGCAGATGCTGGCGCTGGTCGCTGCCGACGAGGGCCGCGGAGCCGACCGCGACGACACGAACGTTGCTCTGTTGCTGGGCGTCGCCGGCGGCCTGGTTGAGGGCGAAGTTGCCGCGGTAGGTGCCGCTGGCATCGATGCTGGCGCGATTGCGTGAGGCCAGCGGGTCGGCCTGGAGCGACGTGATACAGGCGAAGGCGAGGAGGAGGGCGGACAGGCGCTTCATTGTCCACCCCCGAGCATCTGCAGCGGCGCCAGGCCCTGCTTGAGGCTGCCGTTGATCTGCCCGGCGAGGCCTGCGCCGGCGCCGCCTCCCGCGCCGTGGGTGGTGCCGAGGTTGCCGACGGCCTGGACCGTCGCCGGGTTCGCCGGCTGGCTGGCGAAACCCGGCAGGGCGCTTCCGGTGAGAATCATGCTGCGAATCCCGGAACCGCTGGTCACGATGGCGAAGTCGGCATCGCCCAGTTCGCGGCTCACGGTATTGCCGCTGGCCGCCCCGTTGGCGAGGGCGTTGACCTCGGCGGAGACGTTGGTGTCGACGACGGTGGGATGTGGGTCGGGCACCATGCTCGGACGGTAGGCGACCCGTGGCTGGACCTGGCGCTGGACGACGATCGTACCGTCCGCCGCATGCGCGGGGAGGCTCACCGGCACGGAGCCGACGATGACCAGCAGCGCTGGAACGACGATGCGTAGCGAACTCCCCGACATGATGGCGCTTCCTTCGTTGGCGCTGAGCCCTAATCAGCGTTGGCAGGGAGCGAGCATGGGGCGTGCCGGTTTTGCGTTTTCCTTGTCAATCAAGGGCTTGGAGGTGAGCGCCGGGGGAACCTGGCGGACAGTGTTGCATCCGTGCAACAGCAGGCCCGCCGACCATGGGGTCAAGCCTGCCGGGGAAGCGCCCGGAGCTGTTTCAGCGCCGAGACAGCTTTCCGCGGCGCCGTCGCGAAACGCTCTGCGCCAAGGGCCGGACTGTGCTGGCGGTGTATCGCTGGCGTGACAGGGCCGGCCCTTCAGCCGTCCCGGAGCAGCCCTTGCACTGCGGCGAAAGCCTGGCGCCGGCGCTCGGCCCAGTCGCCGGCGATGGCGCGGTAGGGCTGCCGATGCCGCTCCAGCCAGGCTTGGCATTCGCGGTGGAAGGCCTGGCGCTGCGCCAGTTCCGGCTGGCAGCGCTGGCCGTCGGCGCTCCAGGCTACGCCCTCCGGCGAGAGCAGCAGGTGCAGGTCGTAGCGCCGCCGCAGCAGGGCGGGTTCGAGCCAGTCCGGGCAGGCGCCGAAGAGAATCCGGCTCCAGAGGATGTTGCTCAGCAGGTGGGTATCGAGGATCAGCAGCGCCGGCCGCTCCGCGCGGGCGGCATCCTCCCAGGCCAGTTGCCCGCGGGCGATGGCGGGGATGTCGGCGTAGCAGGTGTCGCGGCGCTGTTCGTCGATGAAGTGGCGGACGTACTCGCCGACCACCCGGCCGCCGAAGCGGGCCTGGAGCTGCTCCGCAAGCCAGCTCTTGCCGCTGGATTCGGGCCCGGTGAGTACCAGCACCTTCATGCGGCGACGCCCTCGCGTAATGCCGGGTCGCGGCGCCAGGTCCGCCAGCCGTGGATCGCCAGCAGGGTGAAGAGGGCGTAGAGGGCGGCGGTCAGGTACAGCGCCTTGCTGGCGAAGAGCGCCACGAACAGCACGTCCACGGCGATCCACAGGGCCCAGCATTCCAGGCGCTTCTGCGCCATCCAGCATTGCGCCACCAGGCTGAAGGCGGTCAATCCGGCGTCCCACCAGGGACTGGCGGCATCGGTGTGGTTGGCCATCAGGTAACCGAGCGCGACGCTGCCGACCAGGCCCGCACCGAGCCCGTAGAGGCGCTGCGCGGCGTTCAGGCGGCTCACCGCGCGGCCGTCGTGGTCCTGCCCGCCGCGGGTCCACTGCCACCAGCCATAGAGCTGTAGCGCCGCGTAGACCATTTGCAGGAGCATGTCCGAATAAAGTTTCACCTCGAAGAATATCCAGGCGTAGAGCGTCACCATCACCAGTCCGATGGGCCAGCACCAGGGATTCTGGCGGACGGTCAGGTAGACGGCGATGGCGCCGAGCGAAGCGGCGAAGAGTTCAAGGGGTGACACGGAAGGCCCTCATGCGACGAGGGCGCATTGTAGCGAATGTATCCGGCGCTTCGCGAAGACCAGGGCGGAGGGGACGGGCGCGGAAAGATTCGTTCAGACGCCGGCTGGCAAGAATTCCAAGATTCCTGGCCGGCCGCTCTGGTAGCATGCCCGCCGGTTTCGTCTTCGGCAGTGGGGGAACTGGTCGGGTTCTTCGGAGTCGTAAGGCCTTCATAAAAGACGGCGAGTGTATCGCCGAGAACAACGAAAGCTCGTTCGGGACAGTAGTAGAAGGGGGAGAAACATGGAGTGGTGGACTGCTTTCCAGGCGTTCATCCTGGGCGTCGTGGAAGGGCTGACCGAGTTCCTGCCGATTTCCAGCACCGGGCACCAGATCATCGTCGCCGACCTCATCGGCTTCGGCGGCGAACGCGCCAAGGCGTTCAACATCATCATCCAGCTGGCGGCGATCCTCGCTGTCGTCTGGGAATTTCGGGGAAAGATCTTTCAAGTCGTCCGTGACCTGCCGAGCCAGCGCCAGGCCCAGCGTTTCACCGCCAACCTGCTGATCGCGTTCTTCCCGGCGGTAGTCCTCGGCGTCCTGTTCGCCGACCTGATCCACGAGTGGCTGTTCAATCCGATCACCGTTGCCCTGGCGCTGGTGGTGGGCGGGGTGGTCATGCTCTGGGCCGAGCGCCGGAAGCATGTGATCCACGCCGAACACGTCGACGACATGACCTGGAAGGACGCCCTGAAGATCGGCTGTGCCCAGTGCCTGGCGATGGTCCCCGGCACCTCGCGGTCCGGCGCGACCATCATCGGCGGCCTGCTGTTCGGCCTTTCGCGCAAGGCGGCCACCGAGTTCTCGTTCTTCCTGGCGATGCCGACCATGGTCGGCGCCGCGGTCTATTCCGGCTACAAGTACCGCGACCTGTTCCGCCCCGAAGACCTGCCGGTGTTCGCCGTCGGCTTCGTCACCTCGTTCGTCTTCGCCATGGTGGCGGTGCGTGCCTTGCTGAAGTTCATCGGCAACCACAGCTACGCGGCTTTCGCCTGGTATCGGATCGCCTTCGGCCTGCTGATCCTGGCGACCTGGCAATTCCACCTGATCGACTGGAGCACCGCCGGCGAAATGTGAGGCCCGGGAACCAGGCAAAAGGCGCGGCGCGAGCCGCGCCTTTTTTCGTCTGGCCGCCGCGGGTGGCTAGAATGCAGCGCGAAACGGGTAGCGAGCGAGTGGATGTGGATATGGAAAAGCCGGGCATGATCAGCCGCTGGTATGACGACAAGGGCTTCGGCTTCATCCTGCCGAAGACCGGCGGGGAAGAAGTCTTCCTGCATATCTCCGCGTTCCGCGGCGACCGCCGTCCCCGCCAGGGCGACCAGGTGTGGTTTCTCGCCAGCCAGGATGCCCAGGGCCGCCTGCGCGCCGAGAGGGCGCGGCTGGACGCGCTGACCATCGATCCGCCAACTGTCCGCCGTGGCGCCCAGGCGCCGGTGACGCGGGCCCAGGCGCGGCCGGCGCCGACTCCGCCGAGCGCGTTGCAGCGCCCGTTGGCGAAGCTGCTGGTCCTGCTGATCCTCTGCGTGCTGCCGGCCGCTGGCGCCTGGCGGATGTACCTGGACGGACAGGCCCTCTGGCCGCTGCTGGCCTATCCGCTGGCCAGCCTGCTCGCATTCGCCCTCTACTGGCGGGACAAGCGCAGCGCCGCACGCGGCGACTGGCGTACCCCGGAGGTCCGCCTGCACCTGTTCGAGCTGCTCGGCGGTTGGCCTGGCGCGCTGGTCGCGCAGCAGGTATTCCGCCACAAGACCCGCAAGCTCTCGTTCCAACTGGTGTTCTGGGGCATCGTCCTGCTGCACCAGTCGTTCTGGCTCGACAGCCTGCTCGGCGGGCGCCTGTCCGCCGCGCTGTTGCAGCGGATCGGCTGAACGGCGCGGCTCACTCGCGGGCGCGGCGGTAGGCCGGGCCGGTCTCGCCCGAGGGGCGTTGCAGGGCTTCCACGAGAAAGTCGATCAAGGCACGGATCGCCGGAATCTGGCTGCTGCGCGGCAGGTAGGCGGCCTGCATGGTGCTTTTCGGCAAGGTCCACTGCGGCAGGATGCGCACCAGGCTGCCATCGGCCAGTTCCCTGTCGCAGTAGCCTTCGGGCAGCAGGGTGACGCCGAGGCCGGCCACGGCGGCTTTCTTGCGCAGGACGAAGTCGTCGACGCCCAGGCGCGGTTCGCGTTCCAACTGGTAGCGGCTGCCATCCGGCCCGATCAGGGTCGCGTGGACCTTGCGGTCGTTATGAATAGCGCCGAGGAAGGGCAGGTCTTCGAGGTCTTCCGGATGTTCCAGGCGACGCCCGGCGATCAGCGACGGGGCGGCGAGGATCTGCGTGGTCGCCGGAGCCAGGCGCCGGCAGACCAGCGCAGGGTCCTCGTCGCCGAGTTCGCGCACGCGCAGTGCCACGTCCACCCCCTCGTTGAGCAGGTCGACCCGGCGGTTGGTCAGGAGGATTTCCAGCTGGACCTGCGGGTGTCGTTCGAGAAACCGCGGCAACAGGTCGGCCAGGTTGCTCGAAGCCATGGCCACCGGTGCGGAAAGGCGCAGCCGGCCACGCGGCTCGACGCTCAGCTCGGCGATCACCTGTTCGGCCATCTCCGCTTCCAGCAGCAGGTTGCGGCAGTGCTGCAGGTAGCGTTCGCCGACCTCCGTGAGCGCCAGCTTGCGTGTCGTGCGGTGCAGCAGGCGCACCTGAAGGCGCTCCTCCAGCTCGGCGATGCGCCGCGACAGGCGCGACTTGGGAATCCCCGTCTCGCGTCCGGCCGCGGCGAAGCCGCCGCATTCCACCACCTTGGCGAAGTAGTAGAGGTCGTTGAGGTCGTGGGGCATGCAGGCGCTCCGCTGGGGGGAAAAACAGATTGTCCTATGTGTGGGACGAATAGTCATGTTTCTACCGACTAATCGTCGATTGGCCTTGTCGGTAGGATGCAAACCACTCGATCGCCACACTGCGATCCCCCACTTTCAGGAGCGAGACATGAAACTTTTGCATATCGATTCCAGCATCCTCGGCGACGCCTCCGCTTCCCGCCAACTGAGCGCCGAGCTGGTCCAGGCCTGGCGGCAGAACGAAGACGGGCTTGACGTCACCTACCGCGACCTGGCCGCCGACGCGGTGGCGCATTTCTCCGCCCTGACCCTGGCCGCCGGCAGCACCCCGGCGGAGCTGCGCGATGCCGCGCTGAAGCATGAAGTCGCGGTGGGTGAAGAAGTGCTGGAAGAGTTCCTCGCCGCCGACGTCGTGGTAATCGGCGCGCCGATGTACAACTTCACCATCTCCAGCCAGCTCAAGGCCTGGATCGATCGCATCGCGGTCGCCGGCAAGACCTTCCGCTACACCGAGAACGGCCCGGTTGGCCTGGCCGGCGACAAGAAAGTGGTGATCGTCTCCACCGCCGGTGGCGTGCATGCCGGCCAGCCGACCGGCGCGGCCCACGAAGGCTACCTGCGCACCGTGCTGGGTTTCTTCGGCATCACCGATATCGAAGTGGTTCGCGCCGAAGGCCTGGCCTATGGCGAGGAGCCCCGCGCCCAGGCCATCGCCGCCGCCCGCCGGCAGATCGCCGGGCAGTTCGCCGCGGCCTGATCCCCGCGTCATCGGAAAACCCCGCTTCGGCGGGGTTTTCGCGTTGTGCGCAGCGGCGCGCTGCGTGTAGATTGGCCGGACAATTACAAGCACAAGGAACCGCCCTGTGAGCGCGTGTTACTGCCGCAACTGCGGCGCCCGAGCGACCCGTCTCGTCGAGAACGGCATCTGCGAAGCCTGCAAGCGGCGCTCGGACATCAATCCGAAGAACGTCCTGATCGCCGCCGCCCTGATCGTCTACATCGGGGTGAACGTGGCTGCCTACATCAAGGACCACCCGCCCCGCGAGCTGACCGCCGAACAGCGCGAGAAGATCGCCGAGGGCCAGCGCCTGGCGACCCGCGCGGCGATGATGGCCGGCTACGTCGACTGAGTCGCGCTCCCCATAGGCCCTGCGCGTCCATGCCGGAATGAAAAAGCCCCGCGGATGCGGGGCTTTCGCGTTGCGCGACGGGGACTCAGACGATTACGCCCTGGCTGCGCAGGTAGTCGTCATAGCTGCCGCTGAAGTCGGTCACGCCGTTCTCGCCCAGCTCGATGATGCGGGTAGCCAGCGAGGAAACGAATTCGCGGTCGTGGCTGACGAAGATCAGCGTGCCCGGATAGTTGTCCAGCGCCAGGTTCAGCGCCTCGATGGACTCCATGTCCAGGTGGTTGGTCGGCTCGTCCATCACCAGCACGTTGGGGCGCTTGAGGATCAGCCGGCCGAACAGCATGCGGCCCTGCTCGCCGCCGGAGATCACTTTCACCGACTTCTTGATCTCGTCGTTGGAGAACAGCATGCGGCCGAGGGTGCCGCGCACCAGTTGTTCGCCGCCCTGGGTCCACTGGGCCATCCAGTCGAACAGGCTCATGTCGTCGGCAAAGTCGTCGGCATGGTCCTGGGCGAAATAGCCGACGTCGGCGCTGTCGGTCCATTTCACCTCGCCGCCGTCCACCGGCAGGTCGCCGACCAGGCAGCGCAACAGGGTGGTCTTGCCGATGCCGTTGGGGCCGATGATGGCGACGCGCTCGCCGGCCTCGACCTGCAGGCTCAGGCCCTTGAACAGCGGCTTGCCGTCATAGCCCTTGCTGATGTTTTCCACGGTCACCGCCTGGCGGTGCAGCTTCTTGTATTGCTCGAAGCGGATGAACGGGCTGACCCGGCTGGACGGCTTGACCTCTTCCAACTGGATCTTGTCGATCTGCCGGGCGCGGCTGGTGGCCTGCTTGGCCTTGGAGGCGTTGGCCGAGAAGCGGCTGACGAAGGATTGCAGCTCGGCGATCTGCGCCTTCTTCTTGGCGTTGTCCGACAGCAGGCGCTCGCGGGCCTGTTCGGCGGCGGTCATGTACTCGTCGTAGTTGCCCGGGAACAGGCGCAGCTCGCCGTAGTCCAGGTCGGCCATGTGGGTGCAGACGCTGTTCAGGAAGTGGCGATCGTGGGAAATGATGATCATGGTGCTGTTGCGCGCGGTGAGCACGCCTTCCAGCCAGCGGATGGTGTTGATGTCCAGGTGGTTGGTCGGTTCGTCGAGCAGCAGCACGTCCGGGTCCGAGAACAGCGCCTGGGCCAGCAGTACGCGCAGCTTCCAGCCGGGAGCGACGGCGCTCATCGGGCCGAAGTGCTGCTCCAGCGGGATGCCCAGGCCGAGCAGCAGCTCGCCGGCGCGGGACTCGGCGGTGTAGCCGTCGAACTCGGCGAACTGGACTTCCAGCTCGGCCACCGCCATGCCATCTGCCTCGCTCATTTCCGGCAGGGAGTAGATGCGGTCGCGTTCGGCCTTCACCGCCCAGAGTTCCTCGTGGCCCATGATCACCGTATCGATGACGCTGAAGTCCTCGTAGGCGAACTGGTCCTGGCGCAGCTTGCCCAGGCGCACGTTGGGTTCCAGCATGACCTGGCCGGCGCTCGGCTCCAGGTCGTTGCCGAGGATCTTCATGAAGGTCGACTTGCCGCAACCGTTGGCGCCGATCAGGCCGTAGCGGTTGCCGTTGCCGAACTTGACGGAAACGTTCTCGAACAGCGGCTTGGCGCCGAACTGCATGGTGATATTCGCGGTGGAGATCAACTTCTTTACCTATAGAGGACTTACGCACGCCTGGACCATGGCGATACCGGTCTGCTACCGGTCTCGGCTTTCCGCTGCGCTCCATCTGGAGCATGGGGCGATCCTGCGGGCATTCGTGGAGTGCCGCAGCCAGCGTCATGACGTGGCTGTAGCGCGATGAAGGCGGGGTGTGATGCCTGGCATTCGGCGAATTGTCTCACAGGTGCGCCTGCCGTTGCATGACAGCGTACGCCGAAGCGGTTTTTCCCGCTGCCCGGCAGGTGGTAGAGTCCCGTCTTCCGCTCATCCGCAAAGGACTCCCCGATGAAGCCCGCTGTTCTCCCCGCGTTGTTGGTTCTGTCGCTGCTGGGCGGTTGCGGGGATTCATCGTCGGACGGAAAGGCCGCTTCCGGGCCGCTGGCGTTGCACTGTGGAGACTTCGGCAAACTCGAGGTGATCGACGGTTTCGCCAGTCTAAAGCTGCCCGACGGCAGCAGCGTCCAGTCGCTGGGCGGCGATGTCCGCAGCCTCGCCGATGGCCAGGCGCTGAGCGCGATTTCCTATAGCGACGGTTCGGTCCTGTACCGCCAGGCGGGCGACACGCCCGGCTACCTGTACACGCCGGCCAAAGGCCAGCGGCAGGCCTGCGAGACGCGCTGATCCGCGCCATCTACGCGCGGGCTTTCGCGGCCGCCGGGTTGATCTGAGCCACGCAGGCGCAGGCCGGCTGTCGCATCGCTCGTCGAGCCGCTAGAATCCCGCTCTCCATTCCCCGCAAGGCCCGCCAGCATGCCGCATCTCGTTATCGAAGCCACTGCCAACCTCCGCCTCGAAACGTCCCCCGGCGAACTGCTGGAGCAGGCCAATGCCGCGCTGTTCGCTTCCGGGCAATTCGGCGAGGCGGACATCAAGTCGCGCTTCGTCACCCTGGAGGCCTACCGGCAGGGAACCGCGGCGGTCGAGCGCGCCTACCTGCATGCCTGCCTGTCGATCCTCGACGGGCGCGACGCGGCGACCCGCCAGGCGCTGGGCGAGTCGCTCTGCGAGGTGCTCGCCGGAGCGGTGGCGGGCGGCGGCGAGGAGGGCGTGCACGTCAGCGTCGAAGTGCGCGAGATGGAGCGCGCCAGCTACGCCAAGCGCGTCGTCGCCCGGCAGCGCTGAGAGACTGGCGCGCGCCTGGCTCAGATCCAGGCGTTCAGCGTCGCGCGGGCCTGCGTCGGGTCCTCTTGCCGTCCCGGCGCCTGGCCGTTCTGCATGGCGATCATCTCGCGCATGCGTTCGCCGATGCCTTTCTCCACCTGTTCGCGTTTCTCCGGCGGCATCGCGTCCAGTTCCTCCTCGGTCAGGCCGAGGCTCTTCAGGACCTGCTCGCGCATCCGCTCGGCAGGCGATTTCTGCATGTACTCCTTGAACTCTTCATAGGCCGACTTGCCTTCGCTGGCGCCGGCAGGGGTATTCGCCTGGTTCTGCTTCAGCGTCAGGTTCAGCTTCGCAAAACCCTCGTCCAGGGCCTGGCGGGCGGACTCCGCGGCGGGATCGACGGCCTCGTTGCGCAATGGCGTGCCAAGGGCGGGGCGCGGTTTCAGCAGATCGCCTTTGCCGATCTCGGTGTTGGCTTGCCGCTGGTTGTTCAGGTAACGCGCAGACCAGCCGGAAAGGCTGGCGGGACCTATGCTGTTCATGACCTGCTTCCATGGAAATGAATGACCGCCGCTCCGTCGCAAGGGCCGTGCCAGGTCGCCGAACCCCGCGCCAGAGGGCTCGGCGCATGGCGCAGGGCGGGGCGGAGGCAAGCGCTTGCCGCGAACGGCAACGGCGTTCCGCGGTTAGAATGCCCGGCTTGTGCAGCAGGTTGCGAAGAGAGCCATGACCGACACTCCCGACGATCGAACCGGAGATGCTTCCGGCCTGTCGAAGCGCCAGGCATTCCATCGGCAGCACCGGCAACGGGCGGAGGAAGAGGCGCGGCGCCTGCTCGACGCCCGCGCCGAACAGGGCGGCCGCTGGCTGGACTGGGTCGCGGGCCAACTCTACCTCCTGCGTCCGCCGGAATACGCGGCCATGGTGCGTCGCGAACTGCAGCGCCTGAGCGGCGACTGAAGCTGGCGAATTTGTCAGCGCGGATTGCAGTTTCGCCAGGAAACCCATGCCACTGGTAAGGTGGCGATCCCAGAAGATCAGAGGAGGCGGTATGCCTTTGAAGCAGTTTTCCAGTGCACTCGTTCTCGCGGCCCTGCTCGCCGGTTGCAGCAGCAACGGCGACAGCCCGTCCACCGAAGGCGCCAGCGTAGCCACCGGCAGCGCCAGCGCGCCCGCGGCCACCCCGGCAGCGGACGGCCGTTGCGATGCCAACGCGGTGCAGGCCTATGTCGGCAAGCAGGCTTCCGCAGCCATCGTCGAAGAGGCCCGCCGCGCCGCCGGAGCGGAAGTCGCCCGGGCGCTGCGCCCGCACGATGCCGTGACCATGGACTACAACCCGCGCCGGCTGAACATCGATGTCGACGACACGCTGGTGATCAAGCGCCTGTCCTGCGGCTGACCGTCCAGCCTCGAATACGAAGAAGCCCCGCATCGCGGGGCTTTCTCTTGGCCGTTCGAAGAGGCCTCAGATGGCGGTACTGCGTAGGGCGGCGTTGGACTGGCTGACGGCGGTTTGCGGTTTTTCCTCGAGAATCGCCTGACGCTTGGCCTGGTATTCCTCGAACGACAGGCTGCGCCGGGCCAGGTCTTCCAGCGCCAGTTGCCTGACCTCGTCGCTGCTGTACGGGCGAGAGGGGTTGTAGTCGCTGGCGCAGCCGGCGAGGGCGAGGGAGAACAACAGTACGCTGATGAGTGCCTTGGCCATGACCGGCTCCTGGATTCGCTTTCCTGGGGGAATGGTCGAAAGGCTAACAACCGCGTCGCTGCGCTAGAAATCATCCCGCTCGATAGTGCTTATTCGTTCGGCTGAACGCGGGAAGAAGCGCTGCCGGCGGCGGCAGGCGCCAGCCGGGCCGGGGGACGGACGCCGCGATTGGCGCCGCCCGCCGGCATGTCCCGCGCTCGGCCGGGAGAACAAGCGGCAGGCCGCTGGGGCCTGCTCAGGCGGCGACTTGCGCAGGCTTGCCCAGCAGGCGGTCGACCAGGCTACAGGCGGCGAGAGTGGCGACCGAGGGGATCAACCAGGCCAGGCCCTGTTCGGCCAGCGGCAGGTGCAGCAGCCATTGCGGGAAGTCCTGGCCCAGGCCCGCCGCCTTCAGGGCATCGAGCACGCCGAACGCCAGGGAAACCAGCATCACCGGGGCGAGGATGCGCGTCGCCGAATGCCAGAGGCCGATGCAGAAGCTCAGCGCCACCAGCACGATGCACGGCGGATAGATCGCGGTGAGCACCGGGATCGAGACCTGGATCAGCTTGGTCAGGCCGAGGTTGGAAACGATGAAGGAGAACCCTGCCAGGATGATCACCAGGCTGCGGTAGGACAGCGGCAGGCGCTGGCAGAAGTACTCGGCGCAGGCGCAGGTCAGGCCGACCGCGGTGACCAGGCAGGCCAGCGCGATAAGTCCCGCCAGGAACGAGCTGCCGAGGCTGCCGAAGGTATGTTGCACGTAGGCGTGCAGGACTGCCGCGCCGTTGCTGGCGTCGGCGGCGATGGCATGGCTGCCGGCGCCGAGCCGGAACAGGCTGACGTAGACCAGCACCAGGCCGACGCCGGCGATCAGCCCGGCGACGATGGCGTAGCGGGTGATCAGCCGCGGCGACTGCACGCCGCGGGAACGGATGGCGTTGACGATGACGATGCCGAAGACCAGCGCGGCGAGGGTGTCCATGGTCAGGTAGCCGTTGACGAAACCCTGGGAGAACGCGGCCTGGGTGTACTCCGGCTGGGCCGTGCCGATCGGGCCGGCGGGCCAGAGGAAGGCGGCGACGCCGAGAATCGCCAGGGCAAGGATCTTCAGCGGGGCGAGGAAGCGTCCGACGGTGTCCAGCAGGCGACCGGGGTAGAGGGAGATGGCCAGGGCGAGGAGGAAGTACGCCAGGCTGTAGACGAACAGCGCCGTGCCGCTCTCGCCGAGCAGCGGCACCACGCCGACCTCGAAGGACACCGTGGCGGTGCGCGGAATGGCGAACAGCGGGCCGACCGCCAGGTAGCAGACCGCCGCCAGCAGGCCGCCGGCATACCTGCCGATCGGATGGCTGAGGGCGTCGACCGAACCGCCGACCTTGGCCAGGGCGATCACGGTGATCACCGGCAGCCCCACCGCGGTGATCAGGAAGCCCAGCGCCGCCAGCCACACATGGGGGCCGGACTGCAAGCCGACGATGGGCGGGAAGATGATGTTGCCGGCCCCGACGAACAGGGCAAAGGTCATAAAACCAAGCGCCAGGATGTCCCGGCCTTTCAAAGCGTTCATGCTGGAGAGGTACCGCGCTGCTCGAGGAAATTCACAGAAGGGTTTCCCGGGGGGTAGGGGAAACGGCACTCATCTGGATGGGACGAGCAGGGGAGGCGGCCGCTGTCCTTGTGGGAGCCGGGCCGGAAACTTGGCATGCTAACGAAAATGCCGGGGTCGCGGGATAGACATTGGTCTGGCTGTCCTTTTGTTGAAAAACGACGTCGCAATCAGAACAGTCCGTAGGCGCCAGCGCCGGAGCGCTCCGCGCTCCTTGCCGCTTGTTGTCTTCCGCCTGCGTCGGCGGCGCCATGCGGGGGGTATGCCGGCGAACCCGGAAAACGCCCGGAAAGCTTCCCGCGAACTTTTTGCAATCCGGCTGAAAGCCCCGGAACACAAGGGCTGCGGCGCTTCTGAAGGGTTACGTTTTCTGTAGGTATTCTTCACGAAAGATTGACGGATCGCCGAGCAGACTGCCGCCGTCGTCGAGTGCTGCCAGGGGCAACGCTGCGCACGGCAACCCGGAAGTCAGTGAAGATCCGTGCCCATGTCGAAAGCCCGCGCCGTCCGTCCCGAACTGCTGACCCTGCTGGTCAGCCTCGCCTTCCTGCTGTTCTACAACCTGCCGCTGTGGCAGCGCCTGCTGGCGATCACCCCGGCGGGCTGGCAGGGCCTCGGCATGATGCTGGCGGTCGGCCTGATGATCGCCGCGATCTTCAACCTGGCGCTGACCCTGCTGGCGTTCCGCTGGCTGCTCAAGCCGGCGCTGACCCTGCTGATCCTGGCGGCCGCCGGTACCACCTACTTCATGACCCAGTACGGCGTGCTGATGGACGTCGGCATGCTGCGCAACGTCATGCAGACCAACCCGGCCGAGGTCGCCGACCTGCTTTCGCCGAAGCTCGCCGTCTACCTGGCGTTGCTTGGCGCGCTGCCGGTCTGGCTGCTGTGGCGCACGCCGGTGCGCTACCGGCCGTGGCCACGCGAGCTGCTGAGCAAGCTGCTGGTGGCGCTCGCCTGCCTGGCCCTGCTCGCCGGGGTGGCGCTGGCCAATTACCAGGGGCTGTCCTCGCTGTTCCGCAACAACAAGGAACTGCGCCTGCAGGTCACCCCGAGCAACCTGGTCGGCGCCGCCATCGGCTACGCCAAGGGCCAGGCCCAGGCCGCCAGCCAGCCACTCCGGCCGATCGCCGTCGATGCCCGGCGCGCCGACCTGTGGCAGGGCCATGCGCGCAAGTCGCTGACCGTGCTGGTGGTGGGCGAGAGCGCGCGGGCACAGAACTTCGGCCTCAACGGCTACGCTCGCGAGACCAACCCGCGGCTGAAGGCCGAGGAGGGCCTGATCAACTTCTCCAATGTGCACTCCTGCGGTACCGAGACCGCGGTGTCGGTGCCCTGCATGTTCTCCAACCTGGGCCGCGCGGACTACAGCGACGCTCGCGCGCGCACCCAGGAAGGCCTTCTCGATGTGTTGCAGCGCGCAGGCCTGCGGGTCCTGTGGCGGGACAACCAGTCCGGCTGCAAGGGCACCTGCGACCGCGTCGCCTTCCAGGACCTGAGCGAGAGCAAGGATCCGGCCCTGTGCGCCGGCGGCGAGTGTCATGACGAGATCCTCCTGCGCGACTTGCAGGCCTTCATCGACGGGCTGCAACAGGACACCGTGCTGGTCCTGCACCAGATGGGCAGCCACGGCCCGGCCTACTTCAAGCGCTATCCCAGGGAGTACGAGAAGTTTACCCCGGTCTGCGCCAGCAACGACTTCAGCGCCTGCTCGCGGGACAGCATCATCAACGGCTACGACAACACCCTGCTGTACACCGACCACGTGCTGGCCAGCCTGATCGACCTGCTGCGCAAGAACGAAGAGCGCATCGATACCGGCATGCTCTACCTCTCCGACCATGGCGAGTCGCTCGGCGAGTACAACCTCTACCTGCATGGCACGCCTTACCTGCTGGCGCCGGACCAGCAGAAGCACGTCGGCATGCTGGCCTGGTTCTCGCCCGGCTACCAGAGCGCCTTCGGCCTCGACAGTAGCTGCCTGCGCCAGCGCAGCAACGAGGAGCTGTCCCAGGACAACCTGTTCCACTCGATGCTCGGCCTGCTGGAAGTGCGCACCGGCGCTTACGATCCCGGCCTCGACCTGTTCGCCCCGTGCCGTGCGCCGGAGGTCCTGCAGGCGCTCAAGGCCGACGGCGGACGGGCGCTGTACTCCGAGGAAGCGTCTGGCCAGGAGCCGCCGGCTTCCTGATACGACTCGGCGAAAGGACTATTTCCTTCGCCTCGCGGAAGGGTAAGGTTCAGCCTCGGAACCCGCGAGGACGCCCATGGATCGCCACGCCCAACACCACCCCAGGAGCCGCGCCTGCGTGCTGCCCAACGGCCTGCGCCTGCACCTGGCGCATGATCCGGCGGCATCGCGCGCCGCTGCCTGGCTGCGGGTGGCGGCGGGCAGCCACGACGAGCCGAGCGCGCATCCCGGCCTGGCCCACTTCCTCGAGCACCTGTCGTTTCTCGGTGGCGCGGCGTTTCCCGGCGACGAGCGCCTGATGCCGTGGTTGCAGGTGCGCGGCGGCCAGGTCAACGCCAGCACCCGGGGCAGGACCACCGACTATTTCTTCGAGGTGACGGCGGAGCACCTTGGCGCCGGTCTGGCACGGCTGATCGACATGCTCGCCCGCCCCTTGCTGGACATCGATGCGCAACGGCGCGAGCGCGAAGTACTCGAGGCCGAATACCTGGCGCGCTCGGCCGACGAGCAGACCCTGATCGACGCGGCGCTGGCCCTCGGCCTGCCCGCCGGACACCCCCTGCGGCGTTTCGCTGCCGGGCGCCGCGACAGCCTGGCCCTGGAGAACGATGCGTTCCAGCGGGCCCTGCGCGAATTCCATGCCGCCCACTATCACGCCGGCAATTGCCAGCTATGGCTGCAAGGGCCGCAGGCACTGGACGAGCTGGAGAGGCTGGCGCAGCGTGCCTGCGCCGACCTGCCGGGGCGCGCGCCAGGCGCGAGTCCGCCGCCGCCGCCGTTGCTGCCCTTCGCCGGCGAAGCGCTGGCGCTGCGCCTGCCGGGACCGCCGCGGCTGGTGCTGGGCTTTGCCCTCGACGCTTTGCGGGAGGCCGACGAACAGACCCTGCAGGCGTTCGCCGAATTGCTCGGCGATCGCTCGCCGGGCGGGTTGCTGGCGGCACTCGGCGAACAGGGCCTGGGCGAATCGGCGGCGCTGCGGGTGGTTCACCGGGATGCGCGGCAGGCGCTCCTGGCGTTGACCTTCGAACTGTTCGACGGCAGCGCGGCGGCGGCGCTGGAGGCGGCCTTTTTCGACTGGCTGGGCGCCCTGCGCGACGATGCCGCCAGCCTGCTGGCGGCGCGCCGGCCGTTGCTGGCGGAGCCCACTGCACCGCTGGAGCGACTACGCCAGCGCGTTCTTGGCCTGCCAGCGGAGATTCGCCCGGCCTGCCTGGACGCGCTGCGCGCCGACCGTTGCCTGCGGCTGCACCTGGACAGCGAACTCGACGGTGCCGAAGCGCGCTGGTCGGCGGGCTTCCGCCTGAGTGTGGCGCCGGTTGCCGCAGCGCCGCCGCTGGCCGCGCAGCGGCATGCCTGGCGCTTCGAACTGCCGTTGCCGCCCAGTGCCGCCGCCGAGGGCGCGCTGTTCCTGCGCTGGCGCTTTCCCGGTGTGCCCGCACGGTTACGCTTCCTGGCGCTGCGCCAGGCGTTGCGTCCGCTGTGCGGCCAGGCGCGCCTGGGGGGAGTGGAGATGGGCCTGGAGGCGCTCGGCGAAGACTGGTCGCTGAGCCTGCTCGGTCCGCGCGATCGCCTCGAGGCCGCCGTGCGCCCGGCCCTGGCCCGGCTCCTCGCGGCGCCGCCCGACTGGCGCGCGAGCGGCGAGCGTCTGTCCTCCGCCGAGCGGCGCCGCAGCGCCACTGGCCTGCCGATCCGGCAGTTGCTGGACGCCTTGCCCGGCCTACTCGGCGAGCCGCTGGCGGAGGTCGACGACTGGCGGCGGACGCGCTGGGACGCCTTGGTCATGCAGGCCGCGATGCCAGATCCCCGATGGATGCCCGGCCAGGCTGCCGGCGAGCGCCTGGAGCCTCTGCCACCGAGGCCCGGACGGCATCGCCGCGAACTGGCCGTGGACGGCGAGTCGGCGTTGCTGCTGTTCTGTCCGCTGCCCACGCAGGAGGTGCCGATGGAGGCGGCCTGGCGCTTGCTGGCGCGCCTGCACGAACCGGCCTTCCAGCGGCGCCTGCGCGACGAGCTGCAACTGGGCTACGCGTTGTTCTGCGGTTTCCGCGAGGTCGGCGCCCGGCGCGGCCTGCTGTTCGCCGCGCAATCTCCGCGTGCCTGCCCGGAACGCCTGCTGGAGCATATGGAGACCTTCCTCCAGCGCTCCGCCGAGGCGCTCGCGCAACTGCCGGCGCGACGCCTGGCCGGCCTGCGCGAAGCCCTCGCCGACGACCTGCGCCGAGCGCCGGGTAGCTTCGCCGAGCGAGCACGGCGCGCCTGGGCGGAGCACCTTGGCGGTGGCGCCGGTCGCTCCCGGCTGCTCGCCGAGGCCGCCCTCGGCCTGAGCGGCGACGACCTGCTCGCGGCCCAGGCCCGGTTGCTGGAGGCGCGCGGCGGCTGGTGGGTGCTTTCCAGCCGGCGCTGAAGCGAGCCACGCGGTAACTCGACGACAGCCTTGCCGGCGTCACTGCGGCGTTAGGTCGAAAGCCGCGCTGCTTCGGTGGCGCTCCCGCCGCGACCAAGGTTGCGCTACCGCCGGAGGAGCGCTGCCCGCGCCTTGCGCAGCGGCACCCACGCCCACCATGAAGAAGCGTCGAAGCAGGCCCAAGGAAGCGTATGGCAGGGCTTTCCCGGTTTCGATAATCGGCTCCGCCACGACCGGCCCGGTCGTTTCACCTCGCGGAGTGCGCCATGAACAAGAACAACACCGCCGTTCGCCGAATCCTGCCGCTGACCCTGGCCTCGCTGGGTGCCCTGGGCGGCCTGCAACCGGCCGCCGCCGATATCCTGCTGTACGACAAGGACGAGACCACATTTTCCACCGACGGCTACTTCAATGCCTTCTACGTCAACAGCGACGTCGACCGCCAGGGCGAGACCTACGATCGCCGCCAGTCGCGGGTGAAGATGGGATTCCTGCCGAACTACATCGGCTTCAACTTCGGCAGGAAGGTCGACGAGCTGAGCCTCGGTGGTCGCGCTTCCTTCTGGGTGACCATCAACGACAGCGAGACCGACGGCACCGATACCGCCATCGACGTCCGTCAGTTCTATGGCACGGTCGCCGGCGACTGGGGCGAGGTGCTGATCGGCAAGGACTTCGGCCTGTTCTCGCGCTCGAACATCTTCCTCGACGAACTGCTGGCCGGTTTCGGCAACCCCAGCGACACCCTCGGCCTGGTGGACGGCAAGGGCGTCTCCTTCGGCAACATCGGCACCGGCTATCCGTATCCGTTCCCCACCTCGCAGATCACCTACCGCAACAACAACCTGCTGCCCGGCCTGCGCATCGCCGTGGGCATCCTCGACCCGATCGACTCCAACCAGATCGACAAAGATGCCAGCGACGGCCTCGACGACAAGGCCTACCAGGACAACCCGCGCTACGAGAGCGAGGTCAGCTACCAGTTCGACCTGGCCGGGGCGCAGGTCTACAGCTGGATCAACGGCGGCTACCAGACTTCGAAGAACACCAGCGACAGCGTCGACAGCGTGACTTCCAAGGGGGTCGGCTATGGCTTGCAGGTGAAGATGGGCGGCTTCTCCGTGACCGGTTCGGGGTTCACCGCCAAGGGCATCAATCCCTTCTTCACCAACAACGCCGGCGAAGCCGCGCTGCGCGAGGTGGACAGCCGCGGCGCATTGCTGCAGGGCTCGTATTCATGGGGCAAGAACCGCCTGGCGCTGTCCTACGGCAAGACCGTCGACGACGGCAACGGCCTGGGTTCCGCGGCCGACTACGAGAGTCGCGGCATCGCCTATTTCCGTACGATCAACGACAACCTCAAGCTGGTCGCCGAGCTGAACCGCTACCGGATCGACGGGCGCGACGGTGCCGCGCTCGACGAGGACACCGACACCGTGGCCCTCGGCGCCGTACTGAACTGGTGATACCGCTACTTTCGAAGGACCCCGCCGCGACCCAAGTAGGATAGGGGCCGCGGCGGCGCCCTTCGTAGAATGCTGGCGAGGCGGAACGACGGGGGAGCGGGCATGTACGAAGGGCAGGGGGAAGGGGTCTGCAGGGGCATGTCCAGCGCGCGCGACGTCGAAGTGGTGGCCCAGGACCTGGCGCGCCAGCTTATCCATCCGCACCTGGGCTTCGTGCTGTTCTTCTGTTCCGCGGAATACGACCTGCCGGCCCTTGCCGAGATGCTCGAACGCTACTTCGGCGGCATCGACCTGGTCGGCTGCACCACAGCCGGCGAGATCACTCCGGCGGGCTACGGACGCGGCTGCGTCAGCGCGGTGGGCTTCGACGTGCGCAGCTTCGCCATCAGCAGCGCGCTGATCGACGAAATGGAGCGCTTCAGCCTGCTGGACGCGCAGCAGATGGTCGAGACCCTGGTGGCCGGCTGTCGCCGCGGCGGCCTGGCGCCGATCAAGGACCACAGCTTCGCCCTGACCTTGCTCGACGGCCTGTCCAGCCGCGAAGAGGTGGTGCTCGCCGCGCTTGGCGCGGCGCTCGGCGCGATCCCGCACTTCGGTGGCTCGGCCGGCGACGACCGGCACCTGACCCACACCCATGTCTACCACCAGGGCCAGTTCCATACTGGGGCGGCAGTGGTGGTGCTGGTCAACACCTGGCTGGACTTCGAGGTCTTCACCACCCATCACGTGGTGCCGCGCGCCGAAAAGTTGGTGGTGACCCGCGCCGACAGCGGCAGCCGGCGGGTCCACGAACTCAACGCCGAGCCGGCGGCGCTGGAATACGCCCGGCTGGTCGGGGTGCCACCGCAGGCGCTGGATTTCGCCCTGTTCTCTGCGCATCCGCTGGCGGTGCGGGTCGACGAACGCTATTACGTGCGCTCGATCCAGCAGGCCAACGAGGACCTGAGCCTGACGTTCTACTGTGCGGTGGAGAACGGCATCGTTCTCACCGCGATGAGCACCGGTCCGCTGTTGCCCAACCTGGAGGCGCAGTTCCGCCGCCTCCACGAGCGCCTCGGACCGCCGTTGCTGACCATCGGTTGCGACTGCTTCCTGCGGCGCCTGGAGCTGGAGGTCGGCGGTGACACGCAAGCTACCGCCGCGTTTCTCCGCAGCCAGCAGGTGATCGGCTTCAACACCTACGGAGAGCAATTCAATGGCATGCATATCAACCAGACCTTCACCGGGGTCGCCATTGGCCGACCCCGCGGAGGTGTCCGTCGCTGAGCTGCAGGCGCGGGTCGTCGCCCTCGAAGAAGAGCGGCACAAGTTGCAGCGGATCAACCAGGCGCTGATCGGACGCATCGAGTCGAGCGCCGCGCAGAGCGACGAGGCCTACGGCGCCTTCCAGTATTCCGTGGTGCTGGCCGAGCAGGTCCGCGAGCGCACCGACGCGCTGAGCCAGACGATGCTCGAACTGAAGGCCAGCAACCAGTTGCTCAGCGACGCTCGCCTGCGTGCCGAGACCGCCCACCAGCATCTGCTCGACGCTATCGAAAGCATCTCCGACGCCTTCGTCCTGTTCGATCCGCAGCAACGCATCGTGTTGTTCAACGAGCGCTTCCGCGCGCTGTGGATCGACAGCCGGGCGCGGATCGGTCCTGGCATGCGTCGCGCCGAACTGCACCGACTGGCGCGTAGCGGCGGGCTGATCGTCGAGGAGCAGCGCGGCGGCGACCAGCAGACCCTGTACCGCCTGCGCGACGAGCGCTGGCTGCGGATGAGCGAGCGACCGACCCGCGACGGCGGGCTGGCGGTGCTCTACAGCGACGTCACCGAGATCAAGCTCAGCGAGACCGCGCGCCGCGAGCAGGCGCTGGCGCAGAAGTCGCACCTGTTGCAGCGGGCGGTGGACAATCTCTCCCAGGGCGTGGCGATGGTCGGTGCCGACGGCGTGCTGGAGTTGTGGAACCGGCGCTTCCTGGAGCTCTGCGGGCTGGCCCCGATCGCCGGGCACCGGGCCTTCGCCGAAGTGATGGCGGAGAGCGAATTGCCGTTGCTCACGCCGCGCAGCCAGGACTCCCAGGGGAGTCCGCTGAGCGCCCGCGAGCAGCGCCTGTTCGATGGCCGGGTGCTGGAGATCCGTACCCATGCGCTGCCCACCGGCGGCTTCGTCAACACCTTCACCGACATCACCGAACGCTATCGCCACGCCGAGGCGTTGCGCGCCAGCGAGCGCTGGATCCGCCTGATCACCGACCAGGTGCCGGCGCTGATCGCCTATCTCAGCGACGAACTGGTCTACGAATTCACCAACAAGGTCTACGAGGAGTGGTACCGCTGGCCCAGCGGCTCGATGCTCGGCCGCTGCCTGCGCGACGTGCATGGCGCCGAGCACTGCCGGCGCCTGGAGCCGTACTTCGAGCGGGCCCTGGCCGGCGAAAGCGTGACCTTCGAGATCGCCGAGACCGCGTTGTCCGGCGAGGAGCGCTACATGCAGCGCTCCTACGTGCCGAACCGCCAGGCCGACGGCCGGGTCGCCGGGCTGTTCGTGCTGATTCGGGATATCACCGAGCGCCGGCGGACCGCCGAGGCGCTGCACCAGGCCTACCAGAACCTCGAACAGCGGGTGCGCGAGCGGACCGCCGAGCTGACCACCCTCAACGACCAGTTCAAGCGCGAGATCCACGAGCGCAGCCAGGTCGAGGCGCGCCTGCGCGAGGCCAAGCGCGAGGCGGAACAGGCCAACCTGTCGAAGACCAAGTTCCTCGCGGCGGTCAGCCACGACCTGCTGCAACCGCTGAACGCCGCGCGGCTGTTCACCAGCGCCTTGCAGGAGCGCGGCAGCGCGGCGCGGGACAACGAGGCGCTGGTGAACAACATCAGCCATTCGCTGGAGGACGTGGAGAACCTGCTCGGCACCCTGGTGGACATTTCCAAGCTGGACGCCGGCGTGATCACCCCGGACATCGCCCCGTTCGAGCTTGGCGAACTGCTCGGCAACCTGGCCGCGGAGTACCGCCAGGTAGCCGCCAGCGAAGGGCTACGCCTGGACTTCGTGGCCTGCGGGGCGCTGGTCCGCAGCGACCAGCAACTGCTCGCGCGAATCCTCCGCAACCTGCTTTCCAACGCCATCCGCTATACCCCGCGAGGGCGCGTGCTGCTGGGTTGCCGCCGGCATCGGCAGCGCCTGTCGATCGAGGTCTGGGACACCGGGGTGGGCATCGCCGCCGACAAGCTCGGCGAGATTTTCCAGGAATTCAAGCGCGGCGAGTCACAGCGTTGTCACCAAGACCGCGGGCTCGGCCTGGGATTGGCGATCGTCGACAAGATCGCCCGCATGCTCGGCCACCGGGTCCGGGTCGGCTCGCTGCCGGGCAAGGGCTCATGCTTCGCCATCGAGGTACCGCTGGCCCGCCATGCCCCGCGCAGTCGCGCCGAGCCGCTGGCCAGCGCGGACGACCTGCGCGAGCGCCTGCGTGGTTCGCGGGTGTGGGTGCTGGACAACGATGCGGCGATCTGCGCAGGCATGCGCACGTTGCTCGAAGCCTGGGGCTGCCGGGTAGTGACGGCGCTGTCGGAGGAAGACCTGGCGCGACAGGTCGACAACTACCATGCCGAGGCCGACCTGCTGATCGTCGACTATCACCTCGACGACCAGCGCAACGGCGTCGACGCGGTCGCCGCGATCAACGCCCGGCGCGGCTCGCCGCTGCCGGCGCTGATGATCACCGCCAACTACAGCAACGAGCTCAAGCAGCAGGTCCGCGAGCTTGGCCATACCCTGATGCACAAGCCGGTGCGGCCGATGAAGCTGAAGACCGCGCTCTGCCACTTGCTGGAGCGCGAAGCCTCGGTCTGATTCAGGCGCCTTCGCGCGCCGCGCGGCCCAGGCGCGGGGCGAGGATCAGGGCGATCCCGCCGAGCACCGCCAGGGTCGCCGGCGGCAATCGCGGGGCGAGCGGCTCGCCGAGCAGCAGGGCGCCGCAGAGGGCGGCGAGTACCGGCACGCTGAGCTGCACCGAGGCGCCCTGGATCGCCGTCAGCCCCGGCAGTGCGCTGTACCAGACGGCGTAGCCGAGGCCGGAGGCGAGGGCGCCGGAAAGCAGGGCATAGGCCAGCCCGGCGCCGTCCAGCCGCAACTGCCCGTGGAATGCCAGGAGCAGCAGGGCGGCGAAGGCAAGGGCACGCAGGAAGTTGCCCGCGCTGACCGCCAGCGGATCGCCGCCGCCGCGGCCGAGCAGGGTATAGAGACCCCAGGCGAGGCCGGACAGGAGCATCAGCAGGGCACCGCCCAGCGGCGGCGCGCTGGCTCCGGGGAGCAACAGGAACAGCAGGCCGCCCAGGGCCAGCAGGAAACCGAGCAGCGCCTGTCCGCCCACCCGTTCGCCGCGCAGCAGGCCGGCCAGCAGCAGGGTGACCTGTACCGCGCCGAATAGCAGCAGCGCGCCGGTGCCGGCGTCCAGCTGCACGTAGGCGTAGGAGAACGCGGCCGCGTAGACGAACAGCGCCGCCGCCCCGCGCCAGCCGCCGCGCGCGGGCGTGGCCGGGCGCCGGCGCAGATGCAGCAGGACGGCGAGCATGAGGGCGCCGGAGAAGAGACGCAGGGCGGTGAAACTGACCGCGTCGATGGCGGTGTCCTTCAGCGCCGCGCGGCAGAGCAGCGAATTGCCGGCGAAGGCCAGCATCGCCAGGACAGTGAGCAGCAGGGTACGGCGGTCGGGCATCGGCGGGTCTCAGCGGCGCAGGTAGGCGGCGAAGTCGATGTCGCCGGCGCTGAGGATCGCCTGGACCCGGTTGTGTACCTTGAGCTTGCGCAGGATCGCCGAGACGTGCGCCTTCACCGTGGTCTCGGCGATGTCCAGGTTGTAGGCGATCTGCTTGTTCGACTCGCCCTTGGTCATCCGCTCCAGCACCAGCAGCTGCTTGCGGGTCAGGGCCTGGAGCAGTTCCGGGGAGATGCCGTGTTCTTCGTGGCCGCTGCGTCGCGGCGAACTCTTCTGGGTGCGGATCACGTCCGAGGGCAGGTAGACGTTGCCGTTGAGGATCTGCTCGATGGCTTCGGTCATCTGCGCGCGTGGCGAGGACTTGGTGATGAAGCCCACCGCGCCGTAGGTGATGGCCTGTAGCACCACCTGCTTGTCCTGCTCGGCGGAGACGATAACCACGGGAATGGTCGGGGCCTCGTTGCGCAGGTTCATCAGGCCGTTGAGGCCGTGCATGCCGGGCATGTTCAGGTCGAGCAGGATCAGGTCGAGGTCGTCGTGTTCCTGGGTCAGGCCCAGGGCGCTGTCGAGGTCGGCGGTTTCCATCACTTCGCTGCCGGGGAATCCGTCGGCGATGACATTGTGGATGGCCTCGCGGAACAGCGGGTGGTCGTCGGCGATCAGGATCTTGTACATGGCCTGCACCTCGTTATTGTCGTTATGGGCGGCTGGTGGCGGCTCGGGGCACGCGGGCGGATGCGAATGCGCTCACGGTAGCAGTCGTGGGCGCGATAGCCCAGCGGGCGGGCGTTCCGCCGCGCGCTGCCGGGGACGCGTCGCGGACGGTCGGCAGCCGGGTAGGCGGAGAAGGCGAACTCGGTACTGCGGCGGGACCGCCGCAGGGTAGTCGGGCGCTACGCGGGGCAAGGCAAGGCGGGGCATGGCGGCTTCTCGTCGTTTCTTCTTGTATGCGTCATTACAGGGCAGGCGCGCTGCTTTGGAAATTCGACGTCCGGAGGGGTGAACCAGTACCAAAGTAGCAGGACCAGGCGCTTGCGCAGCGCTCCTGCTGCATCGGCGGCGCCCGCAAGGGCGGCTGGAGGCGGGTGGCCGCGCAAAAGTAGCGGCCCGGCAGTACCAAGGTAGTAGCACGCCGTGGCTCCGCGCGTCCTAGCATGTCTCGACAACGACAATGGACAGGAGTCGCCGCCATGCGCATCGCCGTCACCCTGGTGTTGCCCATCCTGCTGATCCTCAGCCTGCTCGGGTTCGATTTCCTCTATTCCCGCCACCTCGGCCAGGAAAGACCTGCCGCCTGCGCCGTCGGACAGGCCTGTCGGATCGCCCCCTGAGCCACGCCATGGATGACCTGCGACCCGCCGGCCCGGCGGAGTACCGCTGGCTGCTCGCCGTGCAGGAGCGCGAGCGGCGCTTGCTGGCCCAGGCGGTGCATGACGATATCGGCCAGTACCTGACGGGCATCCGCACCCAACTGTTATTGCTGCGCTGCACGGCAGGCGACGGGCAGCCGGCGCTGGCACGCCTGGAGCGCTACTGCCAGGGGCTGGACGACAGCTTCCGCGCGCTGCTGCGCGGTCTACCGCCGCCGGCCCTGCAACGCCAGTCGCTGGACGAGGCGCTGCGCGCCTGCGTGGCGGACTGGCAGGAAGGCCAGGGCATCGCCTGCGAGCTGCGCCTGGGCGGTCCGCTGCCGCCCCTGGATGCGGCGGCCGGGACCCATCTCTACCGCCTGTTGCAGGAGGCGCTGAACAACGTCGCCCGGCATGCCGGCGCCAGCCGCGTGCGGATCCGCCTGCAATGCCGTGGCGGCTTTCTCTACCTGAGCGTACGCGACGACGGTCGCGGCTGCGCGGCGGACCCGGCACCCGGCTTCGGCCTGGACTCGATGCGCCAGCGCGCGCGCTGCCTGGGCGCTGAACTGAGCCTGCGCAGCCGTCCCGGACAGGGCCTGGCGTTGCGCCTGCGGATGCCGCTGGAACGCGACGACTGAGAGGAGAGGACGATGAAGATCCTGCTGGTGGACGATCATTTCGTGGTCCGCGAAGGGCTGGCCGCGCTGTTGCGCGGGCTGCTCCCCGACGTGGAGGTGAACGAGGCCGGCGACGGCGAAGAAGCCTTGCAGGCGGTGCAGCGGGAAATTCCTTCGCTGGTAATCGTCGATCTCGGCCTGCCGGGCATCAGCGGCCTGGAACTGACTCGCCGGCTGCGCCAGCGCCTGCCGCAGTTGCGTGTGCTGTTCTTCAGCCTCCACGACGAACTGGCCCTGGTGCGCCAGGCGCTGGATGCCGGTGCCCGCGGCTACGTGACCAAGCGAGCGGCGCCGACGGTGCTGCTGGAGGCGATACGGCGAGTGCTCGCCGGCCAGCTCTATCTGGAGCAGCCCCTGGCCACGCGCCTGGCCTGCCAGTCGTGGGAAGAGCAGGGCGGGGCAGCGTTGCGCGGGCTGACCCGTCGCGAGTTCGAGATCTTCCGCCTGCTCGCACGTGGCCTGGCCCTGCGCGAGGTGGCCGAGCACCTGGGGGTAAGCGCCAAGACCGTGTCCAACCATGTCAGCCTGCTCAAGCAGAAGTTGCAGGTGAGTACCCAGGCGGAACTGGTGCACCGGGCCATCGACAGCGGCGTGCTGCGGCTGGGCCTGCCGCTGCCGCTCGCCGAGGAGGCTCGCGGCAGCCTCGGCTAGGGGGCCGTCGCTGCTGTCCGGCGCTTCACTGCCAGCCCGCGGGGCAATCCTTGCAACCCTGCATGTTGCTGCCCTGGAAGTTGCCGAAGCGCACCTTGCTGCCGCGCAGGTCGGCATCTTCCAGGTTGGCCTCGGCCAGCTTGACTTCCTGCAGGTTGGCGTCGCGCAGGTCGGCGCCCTTGAGATCGGCGCGGGACAGCCAGGTCATCTCCAGGTCGGCGGCGCGCAGCGTGGCCTGGTGCAGGCGGCCGCCGCTGAGACGGGCGAACTCCAGGTAGGCGGCGGTGAGGTCGGCGCCTTGCCACTGGGCGCCCTGGGCGAACAGGCCCCAGGCCTGGATCGCCACCGCCCTGGCGCCGGAGAGGTCGGCGCCGCGCAGGTTGGCTTGCTGCAGGCTGGCGCGGGTGAGGTCGGCACCACGCAGGTTGGCTTTTTCCAGGTTGGCCAGGTCGAGCCTGGCGTGACGCAGGTCGGCGCCGGAGAGATCGGCGCCGGCCAGGTCGATGCGGCCGAGGTCGAGGTTGCGCAGGTCGGCGCCGCGCAAGTCGGCCTTGGCGCAGCGCGCGCCGGGCTCCAGGCGGCAGCCGGCGATGACGCGGACGTCGTCGATGTCGTCGGCGGCCTGGGCCAGGCCGGCGCCGAGCAGGGCGGCGCAGAGGAGGAAGGTCTTCATCGGGATACTCCGCAGGCGGGGAAAGCCGCGCCTCGCAGGGCGCGGCGCGGGGATCAGCGGCTGGCGGTGCGGTTGTCCCAGCTGGGCAGCTTGAATACCCAGAAGGAACCGCCCTGGGCCACCGGCCGGGTCAGGTCGGCCATGTCGCCGCCCCACAGCGGCACGGCGCCGCCGTAGCCGACGGTCACGCCGAGGTACTGCTCGCCGTCCTGTTCCCAGGTGATCGGTGGCGAGACGATGCCGCTGCCGGTCTGGAATTTCCACAGCTCCTTGCCGCTCTTCGCGTCGAAGGCCTTGAAGTAGCCGTCGCCGGTGCCGGTGAACACCAGGTTGCCGGCGGTGGCCAGCACCCCGGCCCAGAGCGGCAGGTGTTCCTTGTGTTCCCAGACCACCTTGCCGCTGACCGGGTCCATGGCGCGCAGGCTGCCGACGTGGTCGTCGTACATGCGCTTGATCCGGAAGCCCATGCCAAGGTAGGCGCTGCCCTTCGTATAGCTGACCTCCTCGGTCCAGTAGTCTTCCTTCCAGTGGTTGGCCGGCACGTAGAACAGGCCGGTGTCCTGGCTGTAGGCCATCGGGTTCCAGTTCTTGCCGCCGAGGAACGGCGGCGATACTTCCACCGCCTTGCCATGCTTCTGCCCCGGTTCCGGCAGCGGCGGGCGCTGGCCCTCGCGCTCCACCGGGCGGCCGGTCTTCAGGTCGATGTGGCTGGCCCAGGTGATGTTGTCGACGAAGGGGAAGGCGTTCTGCAACTTGCCGTTGCTGCGGTCGACCACATAGAAGAAGCCGTTGCGGTCGGCGTGGGCGGTGGCCTTGACGATCTTGCCGTCCTTGGCCTTGTAGTCGAACAGCACCAGTTCGTTGTTGCCGGAGAAGTCCCAGGCGTCGTTGGGGGTGTGCTGGTAGAACCACTTCACCTCGCCGCTGCTCGGGTCCACCCCGACCTGGCCGGAGGTGTAGAGGCTGTCGTAGTCGTGCGGGTTGCCGCCCTTGGCGGTGCGCGCCCAGGTGTTCCACGGGCCGGGGTTGCCGGCGCCGACGATGATGGTGTTGGTCTCGGCGTCGAAGCTGGCGCTCTGCCAGGGAGCGCCGCCGCCGTGGCTCCACGACTCGACCTTGCCGGTCGGCGAGTTGCGATCGTCCGGCCAGGAGGGCGCCTTGACGTCGCCGGTCACCGTGCTGTCCTTGCCGTTCAGGCGGCCCATGTGGCCTTCGACGAAGGGACGCATCCAGATTTCCTCGCCGGTATCCGGATCGCGGGCGAACAGGCGGCCGACCACGCCGAACTCGTCGCCCGAACTGCCGTGGATCAGCAGGACCTTGCCGGTCTTGCCGTCCTTCACGATGGTCGGCGCGCCAGTCATGGTGTAGCCGGCGCCGTGATCGGCGAACTTCTTCTTCCACACCACCTTGCCGGTGTTCTTGTTCAGCGCCACCACCGAGGCGTCGAGGGTGCCGAAGAACACCTTGTCGCCATAGATCGCGGCGCCGCGGTTGACCACGTCGCAGCACGGGCGGATGTCGTCGGGCAGGCGGTGGTTGTAGGTCCACAGGCGCTTGCCGGTCTTCGCGTCGAGGGCGAACAGCCGCGAGTAGGATGCGGTCACGTAGATCACGCCGTCGCTGACGATGGCCTGGGACTCCTGGCCGCGCTGTTTCTCGTCGCCGAAGGAGTACGACCAGGCCGGGGTCAGCTTGAACACGTTGTCGGCGTTGACCTGCTTGAGCGGGCTCCAGCGCTGGGCGTGGGTGCCCATGCCGTACTGCAGCACGTCGCCGGTGGTCTTGTCGTCGTTGGCGATGTCCTCCCAGGTCACATCCTTGGCCAGCGCGGCGCCAGCGCTGCCCAGGGCGACGGCGAAGGCGAGGCAGTGCAGGCTCGGGTGCAGGAGGCCGGCAGGGGCGGGTGAGGTTCTTGTTGTCATGATCGGGTTCCCGTTTGGAGTGAGGGTCGAGAAACGGCAGGCCGCTGCTCGGGCCGCGGCGGCTTCATGGTGGAAGCGGGGCGCGCCGACGGGAACGGAAGATCGCCCGATTCGTCCGGGAAGACTTCCCGGACGGGGCATGACTTGGACTTGCTGCCAAAGCCCCGCGTAAGGCCTTCCGAGGCTCTACTCCGAAGGGAGTAGGCGAGGACGCCCAAAGCAGGATTCGGGCGCGCGGCGGAGCTTCCTAGGATGGCGATGAGCGCCGTTTGGCGCCCGTGCCTTGTCCTGTCTCCCCGGAGGAATGAAGTGATGAACAAGAACAACGCCTTGCGCGGCCTGCTGGTGCTGGCCGGTCTCAGCCTCTCGAGCCTGGCGCTGGCCCACGGCGATGTGACCCCCCAGGCAGTGGACACCAAGGGACTCGAGCCGCTGGGCAAGGAATGGCGCGACACCAACCCCTACCGCAAGCCCTACGCCAAGCACGACCTCGCCGTCGAGATCGGCGCCTCCGCCTACAACCAGAACTGCGCGCGCTGCCACGGCCTGGAAGCCAAGTCCGGCGGCATCGCCCCGGACCTGCGCCTGCTGGAGACCGGCGCCGAGGGCGACGAATGGTTCAAGGAGCGGGTCATCAACGGCGCGGTGCGCGATGGCGCGGTGTACATGCCGAAGATGGCCGACTTCATCAGCCAGGAAGGCCTCTGGGCGATCCGCAGCTATCTGGAAAGCGTGCACGTCGACGAGTGACGCGCCCGACCCTTCGCCGCCGACCGCGGCGCCCTTGCACGAGTCCGCCGCGCCACGGCGGAACGACCACACAGGAGAGCTTCGCCATGATCTACGCAGCGCCCGGAACCCCCGGTGCCGTCGTCACCTTCAAGCCTCGCTACGGCAACTACATCGGCGGCGAGTTCGTGCCTCCGGTCAAGGGCCAGTACTTCACCAACACCTCGCCGGTGAACGGCCAGCCGATCGCCGAGTTCCCCCGTTCCACCGCCGAGGACATCGACAAGGCCCTCGACGCCGCCCACGCCGCCGCCGACGCCTGGGGCCGCACCTCGGTGCAGGAGCGCTCGAACATCCTGCTGAAGATCGCCGACCGCATCGAGCAGAACCTGGAACTGCTCGCCGTCACCGAGACCTGGGACAACGGCAAGGCCGTGCGCGAGACCCTCAACGCCGACATCCCCCTGGCCGCCGACCACTTCCGCTACTTCGCCGGCTGCATCCGCGCCCAGGAAGGCTCCGCTGCCGAGATCAACGACAGCACCGTGGCCTACCACATCCATGAGCCGCTGGGCGTGGTCGGGCAGATCATCCCGTGGAACTTCCCGCTGCTGATGGCCGCCTGGAAGCTGGCCCCGGCGCTGGCCGCCGGCAACTGCGTGGTGCTCAAGCCGGCCGAGCAGACCCCGCTGGGCATCTGCGTGCTGCTGGAACTCATCGGCGACCTGCTGCCGCCGGGCGTGCTCAACGTCGTCCAGGGCTTCGGCAGGGAGGCCGGCGAGGCCCTGGCCACCAGCAAGCGCATCGCCAAGATCGCCTTCACCGGTTCCACCCCGGTCGGCTCGCACATCCTCAAGTGCGCGGCGGAGAACATCATTCCCTCCACCGTCGAGCTGGGCGGCAAGAGCCCGAACATCTATTTCGAAGACATCATGCAGGCCGAGCCGGCGTTCATCGAGAAGGCCGCCGAGGGCCTGGTGCTGGCCTTCTTCAACCAGGGCGAGGTGTGCACCTGCCCGTCCCGCGCGCTGGTCCAAGAGTCGATCTACCCGGCGTTCATGGAGGAGGTGCTGAAAAAGGTCAGGGCGATCAAGCGCGGCGACCCGCTGGACACCGAGACCATGGTCGGCGCCCAGGCTTCCCAGCAGCAGTACGAGAAGATCCTCTCCTACCTCGACATCGCCCAGCAGGAAGGCGCCGAGCTGCTCGCCGGCGGCAGCGTCGAGAAGCTCGAAGGCAACCTGGCCAGCGGCTACTACATCCAGCCGACCCTGCTCAAGGGGCACAACGGCATGCGCGTGTTCCAGGAGGAAATCTTCGGCCCGGTGGTCGGCGTCACCACCTTCAAGGACGAAGCCGAGGCCCTGGCCATCGCCAACGACACCGAGTACGGCCTCGGCGCCGGCCTCTGGACCCGCGACATCAACCGCGCCTACCGCATGGGCCGCGGGATCAAGGCCGGTCGCGTGTGGACCAACTGCTACCACCTGTACCCGGCCCACGCCGCGTTTGGCGGCTACAAGAAGTCCGGCGTCGGTCGCGAGACGCACAAGATGATGCTCGACCACTACCAGCAGACCAAGAACCTGCTGGTGAGCTACGACATCAACCCGCTGGGCTTCTTCTGAGCGGTCCTCAGCCGCCGCGGATCGCTCCGACCCGCGGCCTTTCCGCCAAGGCACCTGCGGGTGCGCTCGTCCCGCGTCCCGACGCGGCTTTCCCCATGGCGGGTTCTGGCGCGACGCGGCCCTGGCCGCGTCTTTTTTTTCGCCTCGCCGCCGCCCCGGCATGGACTAGGCTTCTGCCCTGCACCAGGGCGAACCAGGGGGGCGCAACGGCGATCTCCCGGCGAACCTTGGGCGGAACAGGCAGTCCCTACCAAATCAGGGGGAAAACTCCTTCGAAAGTCTCATTCGGAGCGAGCCCCGCTGATGTTTAACTCGACCTGCCGGAATCGCCCGGCCCCACCAGAGAGGATCGACCCCATGTGGACCAAGCCCAGCTTCACCGACCTGCGTCTCGGTTTCGAAGTGACCCTCTACTTCGCCAACCGCTGATCCGTTCGGCCCCGGTCTTCCGGGGCCTCCCTCCAGCCCGCGGGGCAGACCCATGCACATCCGTATTCTCGGTTCGGCCGCCGGCGGCGGCTTCCCCCAGTGGAACTGCAACTGCCGCAACTGTCGCGGGGTCCGCGACGGCAGCGTAGCGGCCCAGCCACGCACGCAATCCTCCATCGCCCTGTCCGACGACGGCGAGCGCTGGATCCTCTGCAACGCCTCGCCCGACATCCGTGCCCAGATCGCCGCCTTCCCGGCCCTCCAGCCGGCGCGTCGGCCGCGCGATACGGCGATCGGCGCGATCGTCCTGCTCGACAGCCAGATCGACCACACCACCGGCCTGCTCAGCCTGCGCGAAGGCTGCCCGCACGAAGTCTGGTGCACGCAGATGGTCCACCAGGACCTCAGCGAAGGCTTCCCGCTGTTCCCCATGCTTTCCCACTGGAACGGCGGCCTGCGCCACCGGCCGATCGCCCTCGATGGCGAGCCTTTCGCCATCCCGGCCTGTCCGCGCCTGCGCTTCACCGCGATCCCCCTGCGCAGTAGCGCGCCGCCGTATTCCCCGCATCGCGGCGACCCCCATCCGGGCGACAACATCGGCCTGTTCGTCGAGGACCTCGATAGCGCCGGTACGCTGTTCTATGCGCCGGGCCTCGGCGAGGTGGACGAGGCGCTGCTCGAATGGATGCGCCGCGCCGACTGCCTGCTGGTGGACGGTACGCTCTGGCGCGATGACGAGATGCTGGTCTGCGAGGTCGGCGACAAGCTCGGCCGGCAGATGGGGCACCTGGCGCAGAGCGGGCCGGGCGGCATGCTCGAGGTGCTGGCGAAGGTGCCGGCCGCGCGCAAGGTGCTCATCCACATCAACAACACCAATCCCATCCTCGACACCGCTTCGGCCGAACGCGCCGAACTGGATGCCAGTGGCATCGAAGTGGCCTGGGATGGCATGCACATCCAGCTGTAGGGGGCCAACATGAGCCGTGCCGCCATGGATCGCGCCGAATTCGAACGGGCGCTGCGCGACAAGGGACGCTACTACCATATCCACCATCCGTTCCATGTCGCGATGTACGAGGGCCGTGCCAGTCGCGAACAGATCCAGGGCTGGGTGGCGAACCGTTTCTACTACCAGGTCAACATCCCGCTGAAGGACGCGGCGATCCTGGCCAACTGTCCCGACCGCGAGGTCCGCCGCGAGTGGATCCAGCGCATCCTCGACCACGACGGCGCCCCCGGCGAGGCGGGCGGCATCGAGGCCTGGCTGCGCCTGGCGGAAGCGGTGGGCCTGGAGCGCGAGCAGGTGCTCTCCGAAGAGCGGGTGCTGCCCGGCGTGCGCTTCGCCGTCGACGCCTACGTCAACTTCGCCCGTCGCGCCAGTTGGCAGGAGGCGGCGAGCAGTTCGCTGACCGAACTCTTCGCCCCGCAGATCCACCAGTCGCGGCTGGACAGCTGGCCGCGCCACTATCCGTGGATCGAGGCGGCCGGCTACGAGTATTTCCGCAGTCGCCTGGCCCAGGCCCGGCGCGACGTCGAGCACGGCCTGCGGATCACCCTGGAGCACTATCGGACCCGCGAGGCACAGGAACGCATGCTGGATATCCTGCAATTCAAGCTGGACGTGTTGTGGAGCATGCTCGACGCGATGAGCATGGCCTACGAACTCGAACGCCCGCCGTACCACACGGTGACCCGCGAGCGGGTCTGGCATCGGGGGCTGGCATCATGAGCCTGCCGTCGCTCGACAGCGTGCCGATGCTGCGCCGGGGCTTCCGCTTCCAGTTCGAACCGGCCCAGGACTGCCATGTGCTGCTCTACCCCGAAGGCATGGTCAAGCTCAACGACAGCGCCGGGGAAATCCTCAAGCTGGTCGATGGCCGCCGCGACGTGGCGGCCATCGTCGCGGCGCTGCGCGAGCGTTTCCCCGAAGTCCCCGGCATAGACGAAGACATCCTGGCGTTCCTCGAGGTGGCCCATGCGCAATTCTGGATCGAGCTGCAGTGAAAGCGTGGGGCCGCCGCTCTGGCTGCTGGCCGAGCTGACCTATCGCTGTCCGTTGCAGTGCCCGTACTGCTCGAACCCGCTGGAATTCGCCCGCGAGGGCGCCGAGCTGAGTACCGCGGAATGGATCGAGGTGTTCCGCCAGGCCCGCGAGCTGGGCGCCGCACAGCTCGGTTTCTCCGGCGGCGAGCCGCTGCTGCGCCAGGACCTCGCCGAACTGATCGAGGCAGGGCGCGGCCTGGGCTTCTACACCAACCTGATCACCTCCGGCATCGGCCTCGACGAGGCACGCCTGGCGCGCTTCGCCGAGGCCGGGCTGGACCACGTGCAGATCAGCTTCCAGGCCGCCGACGAAGAAGTGAACAACCTGCTCGCCGGCTCACGCAAGGCCTTCGCCCAGAAACTGGCGATGGCCCGCGCGGTGAAGGCGCACGGCTATCCGATGGTGCTCAACTTCGTCACCCACCGGCACAACATCGACAACATCGAGCGGATCATCCAGCTGTGCATCGAGCTGGAAGCCGATTACGTCGAACTCGCCACTTGCCAGTTCTACGGCTGGGCCGCGCTGAACCGTGCCGGGCTGCTGCCGACCCGCGCCCAACTGGAGCGCGCCGAGCGGATCACCGCCGAATACCGCCAGCGGCTGGCCGCCGAAGGCAATCCGTGCAAGCTGATCTTCGTCACCCCCGACTACTACGAGGAACGGCCGAAGGCCTGCATGGGCGGCTGGGCCAGCGTATTCCTCGACATCACCCCCGACGGCACCGCGCTGCCGTGTCACAGCGCGCGGCAATTGCCGGTGCAGTTTCCCAACGTGCGCGAGCACAGCCTGCGCCACATCTGGTACGAATCGTTCGGCTTCAACCGTTACCGCGGCGACGCCTGGATGCCCGAACCCTGCCGTTCCTGCGAGGAGAAGGAGAGGGACCACGGCGGCTGCCGCTGCCAGGCGTTCCTCCTCACCGGCGATGCCGACGCCACCGACCCGGTCTGCGCCAAGTCGGCACGGCACGACCTGATCCTCGCGGCCCGTCGCCAGGCCGAGGAGGCGCCGCTTGGCCTGGACGCGCTGACCTGGCGCAACCAGCGCGCGTCACGCCTGATCTGCAAGGCCTGAGGCAATGGTCGACTACGGCGACTGGCCGAGCGACTGGAGCGCCGAGCGCGCGGTGGCCGCCGGGCGCGATTTCAGCGAGCTGAAGGCGGCCCATGGTGGGCTGGCCTGGGTGGAATTCGATCCGGCCAGCGCGCGCTCGCGCCTGTACCTGTGGCGCGACGGCGTGCTGGAGGAGCCCACCGCGCCGGACGGCTCGGTGCGCAGCCGGGTCTACGAGTACGGCGGCGGCGCCTGCTGCGTGACGCTCGACGGGCTGGCCTGGGTCGACGAAACCGACCAGCAGGTACGCCGCTGGCGAGCGGGCCGCGCAGCCCAAGTGCTGGGCGGCGGGGCGCAGTGTCGCTACGGCGACCTGGCCTACGTCGATGCCTGGGATGCCCTGCTGGCGGTGGAAGAGAGCCATGGGCCGACCGGGGTCGTGCATCGCATCGTGCGCCTGGACGCCGATGGCGCGCGCCGGGTGCTGGTCGAGGGTGCCGATTTCTACGCCGCGCCGCGTGCCGCCGGCCAGGGGCGGCGGCTGGCCTGGATCGAATGGGACCGTCCGCACCAGCCCTGGACCGAGACCCGCCTGGGCCTGGCGGAGAATGGGCGTACGCGCTGCCTGGCCGGAGCCGGAGGCGGCGAGTCGATCCAGCAACCACGCTTCGATCCCGCCGGCCGCCTTCACTGGCTGAGCGACCGCGACGGCTGGTGGCGTCCCTGCGCCGAGGTCGCGTTGGCCGGCCGCTTCGCCGATGCCGACCACGCTGGCGCGCCCTGGCAATTGGGCGCTTGCAGCTACCTGCCGCAGGGAGAGGGAAGGCTGCTGCTCAGTCGCGTCGAGGCCGGCGGCGGGCAACTGTTCCTGCGCGAAGCGGACGGCAGCGAGCGGCGCCTGGCCGCGGACTGGAACCGGTTCGCCGGACTGGCCGCGGATGCCCGGGCGTTCTACTGCATCGCGGCGGCGGCCGGGCGCCTGCCGGCGCTGCTGGCGATCCATCGCGACGAGCTGCGTGTCGAGGTGCTGCGTGGCGGCGAGCGACCGCTGGCGGAGGACGACCTGTCGCATCCGCAGGCCTTCGTCTATGGGCTGGGCAACGGCGAAAACGGCCACGGTTTCTTCTATCCGCCGCGCAATGCCCGCCGCTGCGTCGATCCCCGACGACCACCGCCGCTGCTGGTGTGGCTGCATGGCGGACCGACCTCGATGCATTCGCCGGCGTTCGATGCCGGCCTGCAGTTCTGGACCCAGCGCGGTTTCGCCGTGGCGGCGCTGAACTACCGGGGCAGCAGCGGCTACGGCCGCGCCTATCGGCAGCGCTTGCGCGGCCAGTGGGGGCGCCTGGAGTTGCGCGATATCGAGGCCGCGCTGGCGCAGCTGGACGCGGAGGGACGGATCGACCGCGCCCGGGTCTTCGTCCGTGGCGCCAGCGCCGGAGGCTACAGCGCGTTGCGCGCCCTGGCTTGCCTCGATGGCCTGCGCGGCGGCGCCAGTCTCTATGGGGTCAGCGATCCGTTGGCACTGGCGCGTTGCACCCACAAGTTCGAGGGTGACTACCTCGACTGGCTGATTGGCGACCCGCTGCGCCAGCGCCGTCGCTACCTGGTGCGCAGCCCGGTGCTTCAGGTCGGGCGTATCCGCGCGCCGGTAGTGTTCTTCCAGGGCGGGCTCGACGCGGTGGTGGTGCCGGAGCAGACCGAGGCGATGGTCGCCGGCCTGCGGCGCAGCGGCGTGCGCGTGGAGTGCCACCGCTATCCGCAGGAGCGCCACGGTTTCCGCCAGCCGGCCAATCGCGCCCATGCGCTGCTGGCGGAATGGCGCTTCTACCTGGGCCTGCTGGAGGATTGAAAGGGCCGCCAAGGTCGCATTGCAATAACCGACGAATGCAGTAGGCTGCCGGCAATGTCCGATAACAATAAGAATGGTCTGTCAGATGAGCCACGACCTCAGCCAACTGCGTAAATTCGTCTCGCCCGAGATCATCTTCGGCGCCGGCTGCCGGCACAGCGTCGCCAACTACGTGAAGACCTTCGGTGCGCGCAAGGTCCTGCTGGTCTCCGACCCCGGCGTGCTCGCCGCCGGCTGGGTCGCCGACATCCAGGCAAGCCTGGAGGGGCAGGGCATCGACTACTGCCTGTATACCGACGTTTCGCCCAACCCCCGGGTCGACGAGGTGATGCTCGGCGCCGAGTTCTATCGCAGCGAGGGCTGCAACGTGATCGTCGCGGTGGGCGGCGGCAGCCCGATGGATTGCGCCAAGGGCATCGGCATCGTCGCCGCCCATGGCCGCAGCATCCTCGAGTTCGAAGGCGTCGACCGGCTGCGGGTGCCGAGTCCGCCGCTGATCCTGATCCCGACCACCGCCGGGACTTCGGCGGACGTCTCGCAGTTCGTGATCATTTCCAACCAGGACGAGCGCATGAAGTTCTCCGTGGTGAGCAAGGCGGTTGTGCCTGACGTCTCGCTGATCGACCCGGAAACCACGTTGACCATGGATCCCTTCCTTTCGGCCTGTACCGGCATCGATGCACTGGTACACGCCATCGAGGCGTTCGTCTCCACCGGCCACGGGCCGCTGACCGATCCCCACGCGCTGGAAGCGATGCGCCTGATCGATGGCAATCTGGTACAGATGATCGCCAATCCCGGCGACATCGCCCTGCGCGAGAAGATCATGCTCGGGAGCATGCAGGCCGGGCTGGCCTTCTCCAACGCCATCCTCGGCGCGGTGCATGCCATGTCGCACAGCCTCGGCGGCTATCTCGACCTGCCCCACGGCCTGTGCAACGCGGCGCTGGTCGAACACGTGGTGGCGTTCAACTACAGCGCCGCGCCGGAACGCTTCAAGGTGATCGCCGAGACCTTCGGCATCGATTGCCGCGGTCTGACCCAGGGGCAGGTCCGCCAGCGCCTGGTGGACCACCTGATCGCCTTCAAGCACGCCGTGGGTTTCCACGAGAGCCTCGCCCTGCACGGGGTCGGCAGCTCCGACATTCCTTTCCTCTCGCGCCACGCGATGCAGGACCCGTGCATCCTTACCAACCCGCGCGAGTCGAGCCAGCGCGATGTCGAGGTGGTCTATGGCGAGGCCCTCTGAGCAGCAGCAGGAGGCCCTGGCCGGGTTACTCGGCCTGGGCAGCCACTCCGCGCGCAAGAGCCACTACCCGGAGCTGCTGGCGCGCCTGGAGGAGCTGGAGGCCGAGCGCAACCGCTACAAATGGCTGTTCGAGCACGCGGTGCACGGCATCTTCCAGGCCAGCCTCGGCCAGGGGCTGCGCGCCGCCAATCCGGCGCTGGCGCAGATGCTCGGCTACGACGATCCGCAACAGGTGCTCTGGTCGCTGGAGGACATGGCCGGGCAACTGTTCGTCGGCGGCGAGGCCGAGATGCGACGGATCCGCGCGCTGCTGCGCGAGCGCGGCGGCCTGTTCGGCTACGAGACGCGCCTCTGGCGCAGGGACGGCAGTCACATCGAGGTATTGATGAACCTGCTGCTCAGGCACGACGAGGAAGAATTGGTCGAAGGTTTCGTCGCCGACATCACCGAGCGGGTCCAGGCCCAGCAGCGCCTGCAGACCATGAACGAGGAGCTGGAGCGGCGGGTAGCCGAGCGCACCCACGAGCTGGAAGAGCTCAACCGCCAGTTGCGCCAGGCGCGCGACGCCGCCGAAGCCGCCAACCACAGCAAGGACAAGTACCTCGCCGCCGCCAGCCACGACCTGCTGCAACCGCTCAACGCGGCGCGGCTGCTGGTCGACACCCTGCGCGAACGGGGCCTGCCGGCCGCCGAACTGCAACTGGTGGAGCGCACCCACCTGGCCCTGGAAGGTGCCGAGACCTTGCTCACCGACCTGCTGGAAATCGCCCGGCTCGACCAGAGCGCGATCCGTCCGGACCTGGACGACTATTCCCTCGACGAACTGCTCGCTCCGCTGGCCTCGGAGTTCGAGGAAGTCGCGCGTGCCGCCGGCCTGGCCCTGCGTGCGCGGATCCCGCGACTGGCAGTGCGCACCGACGCGCGCCTGCTGTCGCGGATCCTGCGCAACTTGCTCAGCAACGCCTGCCGCTACACCGAGCGCGGCAGCGTGCTGCTGGGGGCGCGCCGGCGTGGCGGCAAGGTACGCCTGGAGGTGTGGGACACTGGCCGGGGCATCCCCGCCGACCAGTTGCAGGCGATCTTCCTCGAGTTCAACCAACTGGACGCCGGGCGCGCTTCCGAGCGCCGTGGCGTCGGACTCGGGCTGGCCATCGTCGACCGTATCGCCGGCATCCTCGGCTACCGCATCGAGGTGCATTCGACTCCAGGCCGAGGCTCGCTGTTCGCCATCGAGGTGCCGCTGGTCCGCAAGCCGGCGCGGCCAGCACCCGGCGAGGCGATTGCGCGGGTTTCGGCTGGTGATCCGCTGCCGGGACGGCTGCTGCTGGTGGTGGACAACGAGACCGAGATTCTCTTCAGCATGTCCGCGCTGCTCTGCCAGTGGGGCTGCGAGGTGCTTACCGCCACCGACTTGGAAGGCGCGCGCAAGGCGCTCGATGGCCGCGCGCCGGATGCGATCCTGGTCGACTACCACCTGGACCACGGCGCTACCGGTTGCCAGTTGCTGGGCGCCTTGCGCGAGGACTACGGCGCGGAGATCGCCGCGGTGATGATCACCGCCGACCGCAGCGACGATTGCCGCCGCGCGCTGGCCCGCCTGGGCGTGCCGATGCTCAACAAGCCGCTGAAGCCCGGCAAGCTGCGCGCGGCCCTGAGCGCCTTGCTCGGCGAGCTCTAGAACGCGTACCGCCGCCTGGGACGGTGCACGCCCTAGCCAGGCCGGCGGCTGCGCCGGTGCAGTGCGACGGCCAGGGCCAGCCCGCCGAGCGAGGCCAGGCAGGCGAAGAGGAACATCGAGCGGAAGCCGAACAGGTTGGCGACGAAGCCCACCAGCGGCCCGGTGATGCCCAGCGACAGGTCGACGAACAGCGAGTAGGCGCCCAGCGCCGCGCCACGGTTGGAAGCCGGTACCAGGTTCACCGCTTCCACGCCGAACGCCGGGAACACCAGGGAGAAGCCGAAGCCGGTGAGGGCCGCGCCGGCCAGGCCGACCCAGGGATTCGGCGCGCTCCACAGCAACAGCAGGCCGAGGCTTTCGACGCCGAGGCAGATGATCGCCACGCGGAAGCCGCCGAGCCGGTTGATGCTATTGGCGAACAACAGCCGGGCGCCGATGAAGCAACCGCCGAAGGCACTCAGGCAGAGCACTGCGTTGGCCCAGCCACGGCTGGCGTAGTAAAGGGTGATGAAGGTGGCGATGGTGCCGAAGCCGATCGCCCCCAGCGCCAGGCCCATACCGTGCGGGGTGACCCGGCCGAGCACATGGTGGAACGGCAGTCGCTCGCCGTGCACCAGCGGCGCCGGCAACTTCGGCCAGGCCAGGGCGAAGCCGAGCGCCCCGAGCAGGACGATGGACGCGCCCATGCTCCACAGCCCCAGCCAGTGCACCAGCAGCACCCCTAGCGGCGCCCCGAGGGCGATGGCGCCATAGCTGGCGATGCCGTTCCAGGAAATCACCTTGGCGGTGTGCGGCGCGCCGACCCGGCCGATGCCCCAGCCGATCGCCGCCGAGCCGACCAGGCTTTCCGCCGCGCCGAGTACCAGGCGGCCGACCAGCAGGCTGGCCAGGCTCAGCGCCGGCCAGCCCTGGATCGCCACCGAGAGCAGCATGAACAGCCCGCTCGCGGCGCTGCCGGCCATGCCGTAGAGCACTGCGCGCTTCGGCCCGAGGCCGTCGATGACGCGCCCGGCGTAGGGTCGGGCGAGCAGGGTGGCGAGGTACTGCAGGCTGATCACCAGGCCGGCCAGCACCGAGCCGTAGCCGAGGTCGTCGTGCACGTAGCCGGGCAGCACCGCCAGCGGGATGCCGATGGTCAGGTAGCCGATGAAGGTGAACATCACCACCGAGACGATCTGCAGGGTGACGTTTTGCCGGGCGCTGTCCTGCGCCGGCGGGGTGGGGCGGATATCGACGGACATGTGGGAAACGCGGTCGCAGTGGGTTGTCGCGGTCCGCCATGATGACCGTTGCGGATGACGAATGAAAGCAGGCTAACGGATTCGCCGGGCTATCGGCGACGCGCGGTGCCCGGCGCTAGCGCGTTCAGAGACGCTGGAAGAGACCCGGGTAATCGATCACCAGGCCCTGTTCGTCCACCAGCAGTACCGCTTTGAACGCGCTGCCTTCGAGGTTCTCGTAGAGGTAGTGGCTGGCGTCCAGGCGGGTGTAGGCCTGGCGCATGCTACGCGGCTCCAGGGCCGGGGCCTCGATGTAGAGCGCGCGGATTTCCGCGCGCTGGCCATCGGCCAGGCCCAGGCGGCGGATCGGGAAAGTGTTGGTGAAGGGGCTTGGCCAAATATCGATGTCCAGGCAACCGTCGAATGCCGGTAGCGCTTCGCCGTCGCCGTCCTGCCAGTGGCCGCGGCCATCGGCGAGCAGGTGCAGCTTGCGCACCCCGGTTTCGCTTTCGACGTGGAACACCGCCTCACGCAGATGCCAGTCGGCGTCCCAGCGCAGCCGGTAGTCCAATTGGTAGGGCAGGCCGCTGCGTTCGTCCGGCGCGCGCAACTGGCTTTCCGCCTGGTCGTCCTCCAGGCGCAGGGCCTCCCAGCTGGACGACGGCGAGCGCCACAGGCCGGCCCAGGTGTACAGACGGTCGCGACTCATGCGTCGAGTACCAGGCCGAGGCGCTGGCGCCTGGGCAGGCGCGCCACCACCAACTGATGGGAACGGACCAGGGCCTCGCGCAACTCCGCCGCCTTCATCGGGTAGGGGCGGGCCATGACGATCCAGTGCGCGCGCGCCAGGTAGGGCGCCGGACGGATGCCGGGGCGGTCGACATAGCCGAGGAACAGCTCGCTGCCGACCTTGAAGGCCAGGCCGCCGTCCTTGTCGACGAAGTCGAGGATGGCGAACATCTTGTTGCCGGCCACCGAGAACACCCGGTTCGAACCCCACTTGAGGTCTTCCCGGGCGCCGGGCAGTTGCAGGCAGAAGGCGGCGATCTGGTCGGCGGTCATGGACGCTCCGGTGGCGGTTCAGTCGCGGAAATACACTTCCAGGAGATGGTAGCCGAACTGGCTCTTCAGCGGACCCTGGAGCACGCCCACGGGTTTCCTGAAGATGGCATTGTCGATGGACCTGACCATCTGCCCCGGGCGCACCTCGCCGAGGTCGCCGCCGCGCTTGCCGGACGGGCAGGTCGAATGCTTCTTCGCCAGCGTGGCGAAGTCCTCGCCCTTGGCCAGGCGCTGCTTCAGTTGCGCGGCCTCGGCTTCGGTCTTGACCAGGATGTGGCGGGCCATGGCGACGGGCATGGAATTACCTTTTGCGGTAGGACGGAACGCGCATTCTAGCCCAGGCTCGCCGCGGCTTCAGTCGCGCAGTTCGGCGAGGTCGCGATAAAGCTCCAGCGCCTGCGGGTTGGCCAGGGCGTCGGTGTTCTTCACCGGGCGGCCGTGGATCACGTTGCGCACCGCAAGCTCGACGATCTTGCCGCTCAGGGTGCGCGGGATATCGGCGACCTGGATGATCTTCGCCGGTACGTGGCGCGGCGTGGCGTTGGCGCGGATGGTCTGGCGGATGCGTTCGCGCAGCGGCTCGTCGAGTCGCACGCCGTCGCGCAGGCGGACGAACAGCAGCACACGCACATCGCCCTGCCAGTCCTGGCCGATGGCGATGGACTCGAGGACTTCCTCGACCTTTTCCACCTGGCGGTAGATTTCCGCGGTGCCGATGCGCACGCCGCCGGGATTGAGCACCGCGTCGGAGCGGCCGTGGATGACCAGCCCGCCGTGGGCGGTTTCCTCGGCGTAGTCGCCATGGGCCCAGACGCCGGGAAAGCTGGCGAAGTAGGCGTCGTGGAACCTGGTGCCATCCGGGTCGTTCCAGAAGCCCAGCGGGATCGACGGGAAATGCCGGGTGCAGACCAGCTCGCCCTTGCCGCTGGCGAGGCGGCGGCCGTCGTCGTCCCAGATTTCCACGGCCATGCCCAGCGCCTTGCATTGCAGTTCGCCGCGCCACACCGGCAGCACCGGGTTGCCGATGGCGAAGCAGGAAACGATGTCGGTGCCGCCGGAGATCGACGACAGGCAGAGGTCGCTCTTCAGCTCGCGGTAGACGTAGTCGAAGCTTTCGTGGGCCAGCGGCGAACCGGTGGAGAGCAGTGTCCTCAGGCTGTCCAGGCGGTGGCTGTGGCGCGGGCGCACGCCGGCCTTCTCGAGCGCCGCCAGGTACTTGGCGCTGGCGCCGAACACGGCGATGTCCTCGGCGTCGATGAGGTCCAGCAGGCGCTCGGGGCCGGGGTGGAACGGCGAGCCGTCGTAGAGCACCAGGCTGGCGCCCACCGCCAGACCGGAGGCCAGCCAGTTCCACATCATCCAGCCGCAGGTGGTGTAGTAGAACAGCCGGTCGCCGTCGCCCAGGTCGGTGTGCAGGCCGTGCTCCTTGAGATGTTGCAGGAGCACGCCGCCGGTGGCATGGACGATGCACTTGGGGACTCCGGTGGTGCCCGACGAATAGAGGATGTACAGCGGCTGCTCGAAGGGCACCGGGGTGAAGACCGGCTCGCCCTCGGCCTGGTAGAACCCGTCCCACAGCGCGACCTGCGCCTGGCAGCGGTAGTCCTGCGGCTGCGCCTGCGGACGGTCGTAGGGCACCACCAGCAGTTGCTCCAGGCCGGGCAGGCCGGCGAGCACCTCGTTGAGCTTGGCGGTCAGGTCCAGCGACTTGCCGGCGTAGCGGTAGCCGGCACAGGCGATCAGCACGCGCGGTTCGATCTGGCCGAAGCGGTCGATCACGCCCTGGGTACCGAAGTCCGGCGAGCAGCTCGACCAGGTCGCGCCGAGGCTGGCGGTGGCGAGCATGCCGACCACGGTCTGCCAGGTGTTCGGCATCAGCGCGGCGACCCGGTCGCCGGGGCCTATGCCCAGGGCGGCGAGGCGCTTCTGCAGGCCCGCCACGTGACGGGCCAGTTCGGCGTGGCTGAGCACCTCGCGGCGACCGTCTTCGCTCACCGCGATCAGCGCCGGGGCATCATCGCGGCGGCGCAGCAGGTGTTCGGCGAAATTCAGCGTGGCGCCGGGGAACCAGCGCGCCGAGGGCATCTGCGCGCCTTCCTCGAGGACCGCACGCGGCGGTTGCTGGAAGCGCACCTCGAAGAAGTCGACGATGGCCTGCCAGAACGCCTCGCGCCGCTGCACGCTCCAGGCATGCAGCGCCGGGTAGTCGACCAGGCCGAGGGCGTGCCGCTGGTTGACGAAGCGTCGGAAGGCCTCCATGCGACTGGCGGCGATGCGTTCGGCGGAAGGGCTCCAGAGCGGTGCGGGCATGGCGTGTCCGTCCTTGTTGTTGTTCCGGGACATGCAGGAAGCATAACCGGACCCGCCGCTGCCTGCCTCACTCCGTGGACTGGTCCTGCGGCAGCGCCAGCGAGCGCCAGTCGGTGCCATGCAGCAGCACGTCGCTGAGGGCCTGGGCGGCGGTGGACAGCTTGTGCTCGCTCAGCCGCAGCAGGCCGACCCGTCGCTGCACCTGCGGCGCGTAGAGCGGCAGGCAGCGCGCGCCGAGTTCCTGCATCTGCTGGATGCACAGGGTCGGCACGGCGCTGACACCGAGTCCCTGGGCGACCATCCGCCCGACCGTGACCAGTTGGTGGCTCTCGAACGCCACCGGCAAGCGACCGTGCTCGGCGGCCACGCTTTCTTCCAGGAGCAGGCGCACCGCCGAGGGGCGTTGCAGGGTGATGAAGGGCTCGCCGAGCAGTTCGCGCCAACTGACCCGCTCCTGCCCGGACAGCGGCGAGCCGGCCGGCACCACGGCGACGAAGCGGTCGCTGTAGAACGGGGTGAACTCGAGGTTTTCCAGGGACTCCGGTTCGAAGGCGATGCCCAGCTCGACGCGTCGGTTGCGGACCATCTCCAGCACCTGCTCGTTGATCACGTCGTGCACCGCCACGTTGACCCGCGGGTGGCGTTCGCGAAAGGTCTTCAAGACCAGCGGCAGCAGGTTGCCGGCGAAGGAGGGCATGGCGGCGATGGAGACCTTGCCCAGTTGCAGGGTGAAGTGCTGGCGCAGCAATTCCTCGGTATTGTCCCAGTCGGCCAGCAGGCGCAGCGCCAGCGGCAGCAGGGTCTCGCCCTCGGGGGTGAGGCTGACGCTGCGGGTGGTACGTTCCAGCAGCGGACCGCCGAGGCTTTCCTCCAGGCTCTTGATCGCCAGGCTCAGGGCCGGCTGGGAGAGGTGCAGGCGTTCGCCGGCCTGGGCGAAGCTGAGGCTCTGCGCCACGGCGAGGAAAGCGCGCAACTGCTTGACGGTCATTTATTTGTTTTTCTCATCAATGGATTGGAAAAACAAACTTAACAAATCAGTCCGCAGCGGAGAAGCTCTGTGCGACCCGGCAGTCAGACTGCCGCACGCACAATCACAAGAGCCGGAAGAGGCACAGCAGCATGAGCGGACTCGACAAGCGAGTAGGCAGTTACGAAGAGGCCCTCGAAGGCCTGACCGACGGCATGACCGTCCTCGCCGGGGGCTTCGGCCTCTGCGGGATTCCCGAGAACCTGATCGCGGAAATCCGCCGGCGCGGGGTCAGGGACCTCACGGTGGTCTCGAACAACTGCGGCGTCGACGGTTTCGGCCTCGGCGTGCTGCTGGAAGACCGGCAGATCCGCAAGATGATCGCCTCCTACGTCGGCGAGAACGCCCTGTTCGAGCAACAACTGCTCAGTGGCGAGCTGGAAGTCGAACTGACCCCGCAAGGCTCGCTGGCCGAGAAGATCCGCGCCGGCGGCGCCGGCATCCCGGCCTTCTTCACCGCCACCGGCTACGGCACCCCGGTCGCCGAGGGCAAGGAGGCGCGCGAGTTCAATGGCCGCCACTACATCCTCGAACCGGCCATCACCGGCGACTTCGCCATCGTCAAGGGCTGGAAGGCCGACCATTTCGGCAACGTCGTCTATCGCCACACCGCGCAGAACTTCAACCCGCTGGTCGCCACCGCCGGGCGCATCACGGTGGTCGAGGTGGAGGAGATCGTCGAGCCCGGCGAACTGGACCCGACGCAGATCCACACCCCCGGCATCTACGTCGACCGGATCATCCAGGGTCGCTTCGAGAAACGCATCGAGAAACGCACGCTGCGCGCCTGACGGCGGCCGCTACAACGACAAGAGGTTTCCCCAGATGGCACTTACCCGCGAACAGATGGCGCAGCGCGTGGCGCGCGAATTGAAGGACGGCTACTACGTCAACCTCGGCATTGGCATCCCGACCCTGGTGGCCAACTACGTACCGGAGGGCATCGACGTCATGCTCCAGTCGGAGAACGGCCTGCTCGGCATGGGCGCGTTCCCCAGCGAGGCGGAAGTCGACGCCGACATGATCAACGCCGGCAAGCAGACCGTGACCGCCCGCGTCGGCGCGTCGATCTTCGACTCGGCGCAGTCCTTCGCCATGATCCGTGGCGGCCACGTCGACCTCACCGTGCTCGGTGCCTTCGAGGTGGACGTGCGCGGCAACATCGCCTCCTGGATGATCCCCGGCAAGCTGGTCAAGGGCATGGGCGGCGCCATGGACCTGGTGGCCGGCGCCGAGAACATCATCGTCACCATGACCCACGCCTCCAAGGACGGCGAGTCCAAGCTGCTGCCGTACTGCACCCTGCCGCTGACCGGTTGCGGCTGCATTCGCAAGGTGCTCACCGACCTGGCCTACCTGGAGATCGAGGACGGCGCCTTCATCCTCCGCGAGCGCGCCCCCGGGGTCAGCGTCGAGGAGATCGTGGCGAAGACCGCCGGCAAGCTGATCGTCCCCGAGCACGTGCCGGAAATGAGTTTCTGAATCGCGGCCCGCGCGGCCGGCGCCTCCACGCAAGGCGCCGGCCGCGCGGACCGTCCTTTCCAGAGGGCGTAGGATAGGAGCCTGTCGCACCGCCTACGTCCACCCGCAGCGATTCGGCCCGGCCACGGGCGAATCCAGGAGAACCATCCATGCAAGACGTCGTCATCGTCGCCGCTACCCGTACCGCCGTCGGCAGCTTCCAGGGCTCGCTGGCCGGCATTCCCGCCCCCGAGCTGGGCGCCGCGGTGATCCGCCGCCTGCTCGAACAGACCGGTCTCGATGCCGGCCAGGTCGACGAAGTGATCCTCGGCCAGGTGCTCACCGCCGGTTCCGGGCAGAACCCGGCGCGCCAGGCGGCGATCAAGGCCGGCCTGCCGGTCGGCGTGCCGGCCATGACCCTGAACAAGGTCTGCGGCTCCGGCCTCAAGGCCCTGCACCTGGGCGCCCAGGCGATCCGCTGCGGCGACGCCGAGGTGATCGTCGCCGGCGGCCAGGAGAACATGAGCCTGGCGCCCTACGTCATGCCCGGCGCCCGCACCGGCCTGCGCATGGGCCATGCGAAGCTGGTCGACAGCATGATCGAGGACGGCCTGTGGGACGCCTTCAACGACTACCACATGGGCATCACCGCCGAGAACCTGGCGGAGAAGTACGGCCTGACCCGCGAGGAGCAGGACGCCTTCGCCGCCGCTTCGCAGCAGAAGGCCATCGCCGCCATCGAGGGCGGGCGCTTCCGCGACGAGATCACGCCGATCCAGGTCCCGCAGCGCAAGGGCGAGCCGCTGAGCTTCGATACCGACGAGCAGCCGCGCGCCGGCACCACCGTCGAGGCCCTGGCCAAGCTCAAGCCGGCCTTCAGGAAGGACGGCAGCGTCACCGCCGGCAACGCCTCCAGCCTCAACGACGGCGCCGCCGCGGTATTGCTGATGAGCGCAGCCAAGGCCAAGGCCCTGGGCCTGCCGGTGCTGGCGCGGATCGCCAGCTACGCCAGCGCCGGGGTCGACCCGGCGATCATGGGCATCGGCCCGGTCTCCGCCACCCGTCGCGCGCTCGACAAGGCCGGCTGGAGCCTGGAGCAACTGGACCTGATCGAGGCCAACGAGGCCTTCGCCGCGCAGTCCCTGGCGGTGGGTCGGGAACTGGGCTGGGATGCCGCCAGGGTCAACGTCAACGGCGGCGCCATCGCCCTTGGCCACCCGATCGGCGCGTCCGGCTGCCGGGTGCTGGTGACCCTGCTGCACGAGATGATCCGTCGCGACGCGAAGAAGGGCCTCGCCACCCTGTGCATCGGCGGCGGGCAGGGCGTCGCCCTGACCCTGGCCCGCGACTGATCCATCGACCTGCCGCTCGCGGCGTGATCGCGCCATGTCCTTTCGCGGGGGCATGGCGCGCTCGTGTCCAGGGAACGAGCGGCGGACGGCCTTGACCGTCCGACCGGCCCCGTACCGTTCCGCCCCTCGGGACGGCCGGGTGCCCAGGGAGCCGTAGCACACACAGGCGGCCCCGTAGTCGCCGAATAACAATAAAACCGAGAGAATCCGCGATGACCGCTATCCTTCCCATCCAAGAAAGCCGCTCCGCGCGCTTCGCCATGCGTTGCTCGAACTGGGCCGAGCGCTGGTTTCCCGACTCCTGGGTGTTCGCCGCCCTGGCCATCCTCATCGTCAGCCTGGCCGCGCTGGCCATGGGCGCCGGACCGACCGCCACGGCGAAAGCCTTCGGCGACGGTTTCTGGAGCCTGATCCCGTTCACCATGCAGATGGCCTTCGTGGTCATCGGCGGCTATGTGGTGGCCAGTTCAGGCCCCGCCTCGCGTCTCATCGACCTGCTCGCGCGGGTGCCGAAGAATGGCCGCTCGGCGGTCTGCTGGGTGGCGCTGGTGTCGATGCTCGCCTCGCTGCTCAACTGGGGCCTCAGCCTGGTCTTCGGCGGCCTGCTGGTACGCGCCCTGGCGCGCCGCAGCGACCTGCGCATGGACTACCGCGCCGCCGGCGCCGCGGCCTACCTCGGGCTGGGCGCGGTGTGGGCGCTGGGCCTGTCGTCGTCGGCCGCGCAGTTGCAGGCCAACCCGGCCAGCCTGCCACCGTCGATCCTGGCGATCACCGGGGTGATCCCCTTCACCGAGACCATCTTCCTCTGGCAGTCCGGGGTCATGCTGCTGGCGCTGATCCTGGTCTCGCTGGTGATCGCCTACATGACCGCGCCGAGCGCCGCCAGCGCCCGCGACGCCAAGGATTGCGGGGTCGACGTGAGCTTCACCGCTCCGGCCAGGCTGGCGCCGACCCGGCCCGGCGAGTGGCTGGAGCACAGCCCGTTGCTGATCATCCTGCTGGTACTGCTGGCCGGCGGCTGGCTGGTCCACGAGTTCTCGACCAAGCCGGCGATCCTGGCGATCTCCGGGTTGAACACCTATAACCTGCTGTTCCTGATGCTCGGCGCGTTGCTGCACTGGCGCCCGCGCAGCTTCCTCGACGCGGTGGCGCGCGCGGTGCCGACCACCACCGGGGTGCTGATCCAGTTCCCGCTGTACGGCTCGATCGCGGCGATCATGACCACGGTCAACGGCAGCGACGGCGAGACCCTGGCCCACCATATCTCGACCTTCTTCGTACAGATCGCCTCCCACGACACCTACGCGCTGCTGATGGGCGTGTACTCGGCGGTGCTGGGCTTCTTCATTCCCTCCGGCGGCGGCAAGTGGATCATCGAGGCGCCGTACGTGATGCAGGTGGCCAACGAGCTGCAATACCACCTCGGCTGGGCGGTGCAGATCTACAACGCCGCCGAGGCGCTGCCGAACCTGATCAACCCGTTCTACATGCTGCCGTTGCTCGGCGTGCTGGGGCTGAAGGCGCGCGACCTGATCGGCTTCTCGTTCGTCCAGTTGCTGGTGCACATCCCGCTGGTGCTGGTGCTGCTCTGGGCCCTGGGCAGCACCCTGGCGTACATCCCGCCGGTGATGCCGTAGCGCATCGCCCCCCCGATAACTTCCTCTCCCTTCAGGGAGAAGGTTGGGGCGAGGGCAGCCGCGCCGGGAAACGAGGTATCGGCGGATAACGCCTGTGGCGTTATCCGCCCTACGCAATGGGGCGGGCGAACTCCGGATGGTTCCCTCTCCCTTCAGGGAGAGGGTCTGGGGAGAGGCTGGCCGCCCCGGCTACTGCGCCACCCAGCCGCCATCCATGTTCCAGGCCGCGCCGCGCACCTGGTCGGCGGCTTCGCTGCAAAGGAACAGCGTCAGTCCGCCGAGTTGCTCGGGGGTGACGAAGGCCAGCGAGGGTTGCTTTTCCGCCAGCAGGTCATGTTCCGCCTGTTCGGGCGAGACGCCCTCGGCGGTGCGCGCGTCGATCTGCTTCTGCACCAACGGGGTCAGCACCCAGCCGGGGCAGATGGCGTTGCAGGTCACCGGCGTGCGCGCCGTTTCCAGCGCCACACTCTTGGTCAGGCCGAGCACGCCATGCTTGGCGGCGACGTAGGCGCTCTTCCCGGCCGAGGCGACCAGGCCGTGGGTCGAGGCGATGTTGACGATCCGCCCCCAGCCGCGCGCGAGCATGCCCGGCAGGGCCAGGCGGGTGGTATGGAACACTGAGGACAGGTTGATCGCGATGATCGCGTCCCAGCGTTCCGTGGGGAATTCCTGCACCGGCGCCACGTACTGGATGCCGGCGTTGTTGACGAGGATGTCGACGCCGCCGAAGGTCCGCTCGGCGAAGGCCATCAGTTCGGCGATCTGCTCCGGGCTGGAGAGGTCGGCCGGGTGGTGCTCTGCGCGCACGCCGCGGGCGCGGACCTGCGCCAGTGCCGCGTCGACCTCGCCGAAGCCGTTGAGGAGCAGGTCGGCGCCGGCCTCGGCCAGGCTCAGGGCGATGCCCAGGCCGATGCCGCTGGTGGAACCGGTGACCAGGGCGGTCTTGCCTTTCAGGGTCATGCTGTTTCTCCCGCTGGATGAAAAAAGGGCGGATCAGACCAGGCCGGTGGCGTAGAACAGCCCGATGACGAAGAACACCGCCAGGGTCTTGATCAGGGTAATACCGAAAATGTCCTTGTACGCCTCCCGATGGGTCAGGCCGGTGACCGCCAGGAGGGTGATCACCGCGCCGTTGTGCGGCAGGGTATCCATCCCGCCGCTGGCCATGGCGGCGACCCGGTGGAGGACTTCCAGGGGGATCTGCGCGGCGTTGGCGGCGGCGATGAAGGTATCGGACATCGCCGCCAGGGCGATGCTCATGCCGCCCGACGCGGAACCGGTGATGCCGGCCAGCAGGGTGACGGTGATCGCTTCGTTGACCAGCGGATTGGGAATGCTCTTGAGCGCGTCGGCCAGCACCAGGAAGCCCGGCAGCGAGGCGATCACCGCACCGAAGCCGTATTCCGAGGCGGTGTTCATCGCCGCCAGCAGCGAGCCGGCCACCGCGCTGCGGGTGCCTTCGGCGAGGCGGCTGCGGATCGCCGCGAAGCCGCTCGCCAGCACCAGCAGGATGCCCAGCAGCAGGGCCGCCTGCACTGCCCAGATCGCGGTGAGCTTGCCGACCTCGGTTTGCAACGGCGTGGCCATGCCGGCCAGTTGCAGGGTATGGACCTGGCCGTACCATTGCGGGATCCAGTGGGTGAACAGCAGGTTGGCGACCCCGACCAGCACCAGCGGCGAGAGCGCCAGCCAGGGATTCGGCAGGCGCAGGTCATCGGCGGTCTCCGGCTCGTTGCGCAGGTCGCTGCCGTAGCCTTCGCCGTTGCGCCGCGCCTTGTTCGCCTGGCGTCGCAGGTAGAGCATGCCCACGGCGAAGACGAACAGCGCGCCGAGGGTGCCGAGCCAGGGCGCGGCCCAGGCGTGGGTGCCGAAGAAGGTTGAGGGGATGATGTTCTGGATCTGCGGGGTGCCGGGCAGCGCGTCCATGGTGAAGGAAAACGCGCCGAGGGCGATGGTCGCCGGAATCAACCGCTTGGGGATGTCGCTCTGGCGGAACATCTCCGCGGCGAACGGGTAGACCGCGAACACCACCACGAACAGCGAGACGCCGCCGTAGGTGAGCAGCGCGCAGACCAGTACGATCACCAGCATCGCCTGGCGGGTGCCGAGCAGGCGGATCGCCGCCGCGACGATGGAACGGGAGAAGCCGGCCAGCTCGATCAGCTTGCCGAACACCGCGCCAAGCAGGAATACCGGGAAGTAAAGCTTGATGAAACCGACCATCTTCTCCATGAACACCCCGGTGAAGGTCGGCGCGACCGCGCTGGGATCGGTGAGCAGGACGGCGCCGAGGGCGGCGAGGGGGGCGAACAGGATGACGCTGTAGCCCCGGTAGGCGGCCAGCATCAGCAGGCCCAGGGCGGCAAGGGCGATGATCACGCTCATCGGGCATATCTCCACGGCGCTGCGGGGCGCGCTTCGTATGGGGAAGGCGCTCCGGGCCTGTTTCTTGTTGTCGAACGGTGCGGGCACCGGCGTGACGGCCTGGAACGGGGCAGGGCCGTCGGAAAGGCACGTTGCGATAACCGTGCCAGGCCCCAGAATCGCGGTTTTCGCGGGCTGCGGCGAGACGAAGGGGAGCGTGGGGAATAGCGTTGTCTCAAAATGGAGACGTAATCGAGCGAAAGTTCAGTGGCTATGCAGGTCTCAGTTCGTCTCTATTTCGAGACGAGTCCCGCTGTCGAGACGAATGCCCAGCGCCACGATCTTCTTGTACAGGGTCGAGCGACCCAGGCCCAGGCGTTTCGCCGCTTCCACCACATTGCCGGCACTCTGCGCCAGGGCCCGTCCGATCAGGTCGCGCTCGAAGGCTTCGCGGGCCTGTTGGAAATCCCCGACCGGCCTGTCGTCCGCCGCTCGAGGCAGCTCCGGCAGCGGTTGCAGGGGCCCCAGCGCCGCGCCGAGGGCGGCGGCGTCCAGCAACCGTTGGTCGGCCAGCAGCAGCGCGCGTTCCAGCACGTTGCGCAGTTCGCGGACGTTGCCCGGCCAGGCATGCCGGGCGAGCAGCGCCAGGGCGTCGCCGCCGAGTTCGTGGAGACGGCCGTGGTCGAGGCTGTCGAGGATCGACTCGCAGAGCGCCGGGAGGTCGTCCAGGCGCTGGCGCAACGGCGGGATCTCGATCGGCAGGACGTTCAGCCGGTAGTAGAGGTCAGCGCGGAAACGGCCTTCGCGCATCGCCTGCTGCAGGTCGATGGAAGTGGCGGCGACCAGGCGGATGTCGCTGCGGATCACTTCGTTGGAACCCACCGCTTCGAACTCTTTCTCCTGTAGCACGCGCAACAGCTTACCTTGCAAGGCCAGCGGCATGTCGCCGATCTCGTCGAGGAACAACGTGCCGCCCTGGGCCACCTGCAACTTGCCTGGCCGGCCCTTGCGCTCGGCACCGGTGAAGGCCCCCGGGGCGGTACCGAAGAATTCGGCCTCCAGCAGGCTTTCCGGGATCGCCGCGGCGTTCACGCTGACGAAGGCCTTGTGCGCCCGCGGCGAAGCGCTGTGGATGGCGTGGGCGAGCAGTTCCTTGCCGGTGCCGGTCTCGCCGAGCAACAGCACCGGCGCTTCGCTGGCCGCGCCACGACGGGCGCGGCGCTTGACTTCCAGGCTGGCCGGACTGGTGCCGACGAAGTGGCTGAAGCTGTACTTGGCCTGGCGCGCCTGCAATTGCGAGCGGGTCGAGGCCAGTTCGCGCTGCATGCTCAGGTAGCGGGTCACCAGCGGCGACAGCGAACGCAGTTCGTCGAGCAGGGCGAAGCCGATGGCGCCGATCACTTCGCCGGCGTGGTCGTGGATCGGCAGGCGCATCACCACCAGCGGGTCCTTCGCGCTGTCCATCATGTCCAGCAGGATCGGCTTGCCGCTGCCTACCACTTCGCGCAGCAGGCTACCGGGGATCACGCTTTCGCAGGGCCGGCCGATGGCCTGCGCCGGGTCGGCGAGGCCGAAACGCTGGGCGTAGCGCTGGTTGATCCAGACGATGCGGGCCTCGCGGTCGACGATCACCGTGCCTTCGCTGGAGCCTTCGACGATCTCGAACAGCGAACGGATCGCCTGCTGGCGCACGCGTTGGTAATCCTGGAGGCTGTCGGCGTCGTTCATCGGCGGCTCCTGCGGCGGACGGCGAAACGGCCCGCCACTGTAGCCGGGAAGCCGCTCGCGGTGAAGGCTCAGGATTCCTCGACGGCCAGCGCGGCGGCGCTTTCCCGCTGCGCCTGGGCGGCGGGCGAGCGGACCTGGAGGATCAGTAGCGCGGCGAGCCCGGCGGGAATCGCCGCAAGCATGAAGATGTTCTCCACGGATATGTGCATGCCCAGCAGCAGGCTGCCGAACAGTGGGCCGAGGATCGAACCGAAGCGGCCCACGCCCAGCGCCCAGCCGGTGCCGGTGGCGCGTACCTGGGCCGGGTAGAAGTTGCTGGCGAAGGCGTTCAGGGTCAACTGCCCGCCGATGATGCAGAAGCCGGCGGCGAAGACGAACGCCAGCAGCCAGCGCGGCTGGTCGTGGTTGAGGCCGAGGAGCAGGGTGAACAGCGCGGCGCCGGCGAGAATCGCCGCCAGCAGGCGGACCTTGCTGCGCAGGCGGTCGGCGAGCCAGGCCAGGAGCATCGCGCCGAGGGTGCCGGCGAAGAGGAACATCGAGGTCGCCAGGTTCGCCGCATTGCGTGTCAGGCCGCTTTCCTGGAGCAGCGAGGGCAGCCAGCTGACCATGAAGTAGAGCAGGATCAGGCTGACGAAGAAGGTCGCCCAGAGCAGCAGGGTCGGCCGCGCGTAACCGTGGCGGAACAGCTCCAGCACGGTCAGGCTTGCCGCCGGCTCGGCGTCGGCCTGTGCCGGCGGCGGCTGCCAGCCCGGCGCCATACGCTCGCTGAGCTGGCGCAGGCGGGCATAGGGCGGTGCGTCGCGGAGCAGGCGCGGCAGCGACTCCGGGAGGAACAGGAGGAGGAAGGGGAACAGCAGCAACGGGGTGACGCCGCCGGCGAGGAACACCGCCTGCCAGCCGAAGCCGTCCATGAAGGCGGCGGCGACGAAACCGCCGGCGGCGCCGCCGAAGGAGAAACCGCAGGCCGCCAGGGTGACCATCAGGGTACGCAGGCGCGGTGGCGAATACTCGGCCATCAGCGCCATGGCACTGGGCATCGCCCCGCCCATTCCGATGCCGCAGACGAAGCGCGCCAGCATCAGGCTTTCCAGGGAACCGGCGAAGACCATCAGGACGGTCAGGCTGGCGTAGATCAGCACGCAGCAGAGCAGCACCCGGCGGATGCCGAAGCGGTCCGCCAGCGGCGTCACCAGCAGCGAACCGACGGTCAGGCCGAACAGGTTGGCGCTGAACACCGGGCCGAACGCGGCCTTGTCCAGGCCCCATTCCTGGGCCAGGGTCGGCACCACGTAGCCGAGCACCTGGGCATCGTAGCCATCGGTGACCAGCAACAGGGCGAGGAGCAGCAGCAACAGCCACTGGTAGCGGGACACGGGGCGCGCGTCGAGCGCCGCGCGAAAGCTGGCGATCTGGTTGTGCATCGCAAGGTACCTGAGGTTCTTATTGGTGATGGGGCGTCCGGCGGACGCCCCCCTTTATCTTCAGGAGCGGGACTCTGCGGTCCCTCAGGCGGCCGGGGTGTCCGGCTGGTTGGCCGGATGGGCCTGGCGGAACGCCGGATGGGCGGCGGCCAGGTCGGCGACCCGGCGGATCCGTGGCCAGGCGTCCAGCGCCACGCCGAAGCGCTCGGCGGCGTAGAGCTGCGGGACCAGGTAGACGTCGGCCAGGCCCGGCCGGTCGCCGAAGCACCAGCCCTGGTCGCCGATCAGTTGCTCGACGGCGGCGAGACCCTGGCCGACCCAGTGGCCGATCCACTGCCGGACCTGCTCTTCGTCGTGGCCCCACTGACGCAGCAGGTTGAGCACGCTGGCGTTGTGCAACGGGTGGATGTCGCAGCCGACCAGCGCCGCGACTCCGCGCTCGCGGGCGCGGCGCAGCGGATCGCTGGAGAGCAGGGCGGGTTGCGGGTAGCGCTCCTCGAGGTACTCGATGATCGCCGGCGACTGGATCAGCAGCTCGCCCTCGTCGACCTGCAGGGCCGGTACGCGGCCCTGCGGGTTGAGCGCCAGGTAGGCGGGTTGGCGGTGTTCGCCGCCGTCGCGGACCAGGTTGACCGGCAGCGACTGGTAGTCCAGCCCCTTCAGCGCCAGGGCGATGCGCACCCGGTAGGAGGAGGTGGAACGGTAGTAGGTATAGAGCTTCATCCGCGCGCCCCCGGAAGGGCCGCGAGCACCTTGCCGCGACATTCGCCGAAACCGATCGAGACATGTCCCTCGCGCTTGCAGCGAGCGCGGAGGATGACCTCGTCGCCGTCCTCGAGGAAGCGCCGGGTCTCGCCGGAGGCCAGTTGCACCGGCTGCTTGCCGCCAGCGGTGATCTCCAGCAGCGAGCCGAACTGGCCGGGCTCGGCGCCGGACAGGGTGCCGGAGCCGAACAGGTCGCCGGGCTGCAACTGGCAGCCATTGACGCTGTGGTGGGCGACCATCTGCGCCACCGTCCAGTACATGCTCAGGCTGTTGCTCAGGGTCAGGCGCTGCGGCGGCAGGCCTTTCTCGCGCAGGCCCTCGGTGAGCAGCAGGACCTCCAGCTCGATGTCGAAGGCGCCGTGGGCCTGGTCGTTGTCGTCGTAGAGATACGGCAGCGGCCGCGGGTCGCCTTCGGGGCGCGCTGGCTGGGCACGGCGGAACGGCTCCAGGGCTTCGGCGGTGACCACCCAGGGCGAGACGCTGGTGATGAAGCTCTTCGACAGGAACGGGCCGAGCGGTTGGTATTCCCAGGCCTGGATGTCGCGCGCCGACCAGTCGTTGAGCAGGCAGAAGCCGGCGATGTGCTCGGCGGCGCGGGAAACCGGGATGGCTTCGCCGAGGGCGTTGCCCTGGCCGATCCAGATGCCCAGCTCCAGTTCGTAGTCCAGGCGCGCGCAGGGGCCGAACACCGGCTCGCTGGCGCCGGCCGGCAGGGTCTGGCCGTTGGGCCGGCGCACTTCGCTGCCGGAGACGCGCACGGTCGAGGCGCGGCCGTGGTAGCCGATGGGCACGTGCTTGTAGTTGGGCAACAGTGGGTTGTCCGGGCGGAACAGCTTGCCGACGTTCTCGGCGTGGCGGATGCCGACGTAGAAGTCGGTGTAGTCGCCGATCCTGGCCGGTAGGTGCATTTGGCACTCGGCGGCCGGATGGAGCAGTTCCGGGCGCTCCGCGGCGCCTTCGCCGAGCAGCTCCAGCAGGCGCTGGCGCAGCGCCACGCGGGCCGGCTTGCCGAGGGCGAAGAAGGCGTTCAGCGCGCCGCCGCGGGTGGCTTCGGCGGCTTCGCCGGCGGCACCCTCGAACAGCCCGGCGGCCAGCGCCGCGTCCAGGTCGAGGATCGAGTCGCCGATGGCCACGCCGCAACGCGGGCTCAGGCCGGCACGGCTGAAGATGCCCAGCGGCAGGTTTTGCAGGGGAAAGTCGGCATGCCCATTGGCGGAGGCGACCCAGCTACGAGTGGGGGTTGGCTGGTTCATGGGGTTATCTCCGTTGCGGGTTGAAGGTGGATACGAGCGACGCCCAGCAGGCATCGTAGTCATTCTGCAGGGCCGGCGTCTCGAGGGCGGCACGGCTCGGCCGGAGGACCTGGCTGGTCTCGAACATGAAGGCCATGGTCTGGTCGATCCTGTGCGGCTTGAGGTCGGCGGCGATGGCCTTGTCGCAGCTTTCCGCGTCCGGGCCGTGGGCGCTCATGCAACTGTGCAGCGAGGCGCCGCCGGGCACGAAGCCGCCGGCCTTGGCGTCATAGGCGCCCTGGATCAGGCCCATGAATTCGTTCATCAGGTTGCGGTGGAACCATGGCGGACGGAAGGTGTTCTCGGCCACCATCCAGCGCGGCGGGAAGATCACGAAGTCGATGTTGGCCAGGCCGGGGACGCTGGTGGGGGAGGTCAGCACGGTGAAGATCGACGGGTCCGGGTGGTCGAAGCTGACCGTGCCGATGGTGTTGAAGCGGCGCAGGTCGTACTTGTAGGGCACGTTGTTGCCGTGCCAGGCGACCACGTCCAGCGGCGAGTGGTCAAGCTCGCAGGCCCACAGCTCGCCGAGGTATTTCTGCACCAGTTGCAGCGGCTGGCGGCTGTCCTCGTAGCGCGCCACCGGGGTCAGGAAGTCGCGCGGATTGGCCAGGCCATTGCTGCCGATCGGGCCGAGGTCGGGCAGGCGCAGCGGCGCGCCGTGGTTCTCGGCGATATAGCCGCGTGCCTCGCCGTCGAGCAGCTCGACGCGGAACTTCATCCCGCGCGGGATCACCGCGATCTCCAGCGGTTCGACTTGTAGCGCGCCGAGTTCGGTGCACAGGCGCAGACGGCCCAATTGCGGGACCAGCAGCAGTTCGCCGTCGGCGTCGTAGAAGCAACGCTCCATCGAGCGGTTGGCCAGGTACTGGTAGATGCTCACGCCGGCGGGCTTGTCGCCGGGCGCGTTGGCGGCCATGCGCAGCAGGCCGTCGAGGAAGTCGGTGGGCTGCTCGGGCAGTGCCAGCGGGTCCCAGCGCAGGCGGTTGGGAGTCGGCGCATCCAGTTCGGCACCGGCGATCTGTCGTTCCAGGCGGCGGAACGGCGGATGCTTGGCCGACGGCGTGATGCGGTACAGCCAGGTGCGCCGGGCCTCGCTGCGAGCCATGGTGAAGGCGGTGCCGGAGAGCAGTTCGGCGTACAGGCCGTAGGGCGCTTTCTGCGGGGAGTTCTGGCCGACCGGCAGGGCGCCGGGGAGCGCTTCGCTGCTGAATTCGTTGCCGAAGCCCGATTGATAGGCGAGGGCAGTGGAGTCGAGGTTCATCTGAGGCCTCCGGGGAGTGGGGGCAGCTTGCCGCCGATCCGCCGGGGACCTGGCACGCTGGCTGCGTTATTTTTATCGTAATTCAATTACGCATAACGTAATTTGAGTGGAAGGCAGCGTCAAGCTATAACGTCGGCCCCGCCCGCAGGAACCCGCGTCCATGGAAAAGAACAGCAGTCCCGCCGAAACCTCCGGCAAGCAGAAGGTCCGCTCCGCCGAAGTCGGTACCGATATCCTCAAGGCCCTCGCCGAACTCTCCCCGGCGACCTCGCTGTCGCGCCTGGCGGAGCATGTGGGGATGCCGGCGAGCAAGGTCCATCGCTATCTGCAGGCATTGATCGCCAGCGGCTTCGCGGTCCAGGACGCCTCCACCAATCATTACTCGCTGGGGCGCGAGGCCCTGCGCGTGGGCCTGGCGGCGCTGGACAGCATGGACGTGCTGAAGAGCGCCGCCGCGCCGCTGGCCGAGCTGCGCGACGAGCTCAACGAGACCTGCTTCCTCGCCGTCTGGGGCAACCGTGGCGCCACCGTGGTACAGGTGGAACAGGCGGTGCGCGCGGTGACGGTGGTCACCCAGGTCGGCTCGGTGCTGCCGCTGCTCGGTTCGTCCACCGGCCTGGTGTTCGCCGCGTTCCTGCCGGAACGCGAGGTGGCCGAGCTGCGCGAGGAAGAGTTGGCCGGGCGCGCCGACCATCCGCTGGCCGACCCGGCGGCCTACGCGGTGCTGCTGGAGGGCATCCGCGCGCGCGGCCTGCATGCGATCCATGGGCTGCTGATGCCTGGGGTGGAGGCGCTCTCGGCACCGGTGTTCGACGCCCGCGGGCGGGTGGCGGCGGTGCTCACGGTGGTCGGCCCGGCGAGCATCTTCCAGGCCGAGGAGCAGGGGCCGGCGGCGGAACGGCTGCTTGCGACGACTCGGGCTATCAGTTGGCGGATGGGGTATGACGGCACCCAGGGTGGATGATGCAGTCTCCGAGCCTGAGGGTGATGTCAGGTAGGGCGGATAACCGCCCGCGGTTATCCGCCGCTTCTCAGGCCTTGGCCAGCAACGCCTTCGCCGCTCGCGATCCGTTGCTCTTGCCGAGCACCGCGCAGATGCGCTGGCCGGCGTCGACCAGGGCGTGCATGTCGACCCCGGTATGGATCTCCAGGCCGTTCAGCAGGTAGAGGACGTCTTCGCTGGCGACGTTGCCGGTGGCGCCCTTGGCGTAGGGACAACCGCCGAGGCCGGCCACCGAGCTGTCGAATACCGCGACGCCTTCCAGCAGGCTGGCGTAGATGTTCGCCAGGGCCTGCCCGTAGGTGTCGTGGAAGTGCCCGGCGAGGCGCTCGCGGGGAACCTCGCTGGCCACCGCCTCGATCAGCCGGCGGGTGGCACCGGCGGTGCCGACGCCGATGGTGTCGCCCAGGGACACTTCGTAGCAGCCCATCTGCTGGAGTTCGCGGGCGACCCAGGCGACCTGGCGCGGATCGACATCGCCGTCGTAGGGACAGCCGAGCACGCAGGAAATGTAGCCGCGCACCCGCACCTGGTGCTGGCGCGCCGCCTCCAGCACCGGTACGAAGCGCTCCAGGCTGTCCTTGATCGAGCAGTTGATGTTGCGCTGGGAGAAGGCTTCCGACGCGGCGGCGAACACCGCCACTTCCTTCACCCCCGACTCCAGCGCCGCCTCGAAGCCTTTCAGGTTCGGCGCCAGCGCCGCGTAGGTCACGCCGGGACGCTGGCGGATGCCGGCGAACACCTCGGCCGAGCCGGCCATCTGCGGCACCCACTTGGGCGAGACGAAGCTGCCCACTTCGATGTAGTCCAGGCCGGCGGCGCTCAGGTCATCGACCAGGCGGATCTTGTCGGCCACCTCGATCGGCTGTTTCTCGTTCTGCAGTCCGTCGCGCGGACCGACTTCCACCAGGCGGACCTTCTTCGGCAGGTTCATGCTGTTCCTCGTCTTGGCTGTCAGGCCTGGTTCTCGTCCAGCTCCACCAGCGGCGTGCCTTCCTCTACCAGTTCGCCCTCGCTGCAATACAGCGCCTTCACTACCCCGGCGTGGGGCGCGCGGATGCTGTGTTCCATCTTCATCGCCTCCAGCACCACCAGGGCGGTGCCGGCTTCGACCGTCTGGCCGGGCTCGACCAGGACCCGCACGATACTGCCGTTCATCGGCGCGCTCAAACCACCCTGGTGGGCATGGGCGGCCTCGGCCTCGGCGATCGGGTCGACGGCTTCGATGGCCAGCAGTTCGCCCTCCCATTCGAGGAACAACTGGCGTCCGCGGCGCAACGCCGCCGAGCGACGGGTGACACCGTCCACCCGGCTGATCAGGTCGTCGCCGTCCAGGCGATACTGGCTGAGGCTGGCGTGGCGCAGGCGGACGCAGCGGCGTTCGTCGCGGCAGCGCAGCATCAGGTCGGACTCCCGCGCCAGGGCGCTGCGCCAGCCGTCGTTGCGGCTCCACGGCGAATGCGGGTCGTCGTCGCGACGGTGGCCCGGTTCGCTCTGCAGCCAGGCTTCGGCGGCGGCTTGCCAGAAATGCTCCGGCAGCGCTTGCGGCGCCGGCAGCAGGTCGTCTTGGTGGCGCGCGATGAAACCGGTGTCCAGTTCGGCGGCGGCGAACGCCGGATGGCCGAGGATGCGGCGGAGGAACGCCAGGTTGGTGCGCAGGCCGCCGACCGAGGTTTCCGCCAGCATCGCCAGCAGGCGTTGGCGCGCTTCCTCGCGGGTTTCGCCCCAGGCGATCAGCTTGGCCAGCATCGGGTCGTAGAACGGCGAGACCTCGTCGCCTTCGCGTACCCCGCTGTCGACCCGCCGGCCGGGGCCGGCGGGCGCTTCGCGGTACAGCGCCAGGCGGCCGCTGGCGGGGAGGAAGCCGCCCTCGGGGTCTTCCGCGTAGAGCCGCACTTCGATGGCGTGGCCGTTCAGCGGCACCTGTTCCTGTGTCAGCGGCAGCGCCTCGCCGCGAGCGACGCGGATCTGCCAGGCGACCAGGTCGAGGCCGGTGATGGCCTCGGTGACCGGGTGTTCCACCTGCAGGCGGGTGTTCATTTCCATGAAGAAGAACTGGCCGCGTTCGTCGAGGAGGAATTCGACGGTACCGGCGCCGACGTAGCCGATCGCCTGCGCCGCGCGTACCGCGGCCTCGCCCATGGCCCGGCGCAGTTCCGCGCCGAGACCGGGGGCGGGGGCTTCCTCGACGACCTTCTGGTGGCGGCGCTGGATCGAACAGTCGCGTTCGTTGAGGTACAGGCAGTGGCCATGGCTGTCGGCGAATACCTGGATCTCCACGTGGCGCGGCTTCAGCAGGTATTTCTCCACCAGCATCCGCGCGTCGCCGAAGGCGGCCTTGGCCTCGCGCTGGGCGGAGGAAAGGGCCTCGGCCAGCTCGGCCTCGTGCTCCACCACCTTCATGCCCTTGCCGCCGCCGCCAGCGGAGGCCTTGAGCAGCACCGGGTAGCCGATGCGCCCGGCTTCCCGGCGGAAAGTCTCGAGGTCCTGGGCTTCGCCGTGATAGCCGGGCACCAGCGGCACGCCGGCTTCTTCCATCAGCGCCTTGGCGGCCGACTTGCTGCCCATGGCGTCGATGGCCGCCGCCGGCGGTCCGAGGAAGAGCAGGCCGGCTTCCTCGCAGGCGCGGGCGAAGTCGGCGTTCTCCGAGAGGAAGCCGTAGCCGGGGTGGATCGCCTGGGCGCCGCTGGCGAGGGCGGCGGCGATGATCCTGTCGCCGCGCAGGTAGCTGTCGACGGGCTTGGCGCCGCCCAGGTCGACGGCGATGTCGGCTTCGGCGACGTGGCGGGCGTGGCGGTCGATGTCGCTGTGCACGGCGACGCTGCCGATGCCGAGGGCGCGCGCGCTGCGCATCACCCGGCAGGCGATCTCGCCGCGGTTGGCGACCAGGAGGCGCTGGATGCTGCGGTAGTCCGGGTTCATGCGTCGTTTCTCCAGGCGGGCGTGCGTTTCTCCAGGAAGGCGCGCAGGCCTTCCTGGCCTTCCGGGCTGATGCGGATGCGGGCGATGGCCGCCTCGGTGTAGCGGCGCAGCGCCGGGCTCAGCTCGGCGGCCTCGACCTCATGGTAGAGCGCCTTGCAGGCGACCAGGGCGCGCGGGCTGTTTTGCAGCAGGTTGGCGATCCAGGCCTCGGCCTGGCTTTCCAGTTCGGCGGCGGGACAGCTTTCGCTGAGCAGGCCCAGTTCGCTGGCGCGGCGTCCGTCGAAGCGCTCGGCGGTCAGCGAATAGCGCCGCGCGGCGCGCTGGCCGATGGCCTTGACCACGAACGGGGCGATGGTCGCCGGGATCAGGCCGATGCGTACCTCGGACAGGCAGAAGGTCGCGTCGTCGCTGCCGATGGCCATATCGCAGCAACTGACCAGGCCGACCCCGCCGCCGAACACCGCGCCCTGGACCACCGCCAGGGTCGGCTTGGGCAGGTTGTAGAGATGGGTCATGAGTTCGGCGATGCGCTGGGCGTCGGCCAGGTTGCCCTGGTAGTCGAGGTCCACCGACTGCTGCATCCAGGCCAGGTCGGCACCGCCGCAGAAGTGCCGGCCACGGCCGCGCAGCACCAGCAGGCGGACCTGCGGGTCGCTGCCGACGCGATCGATGGCCTGCAACAGTTCGTCGATCACGACGGCATTGAAGGCGTTGTTCTTTTCCGCCCGGTCCAGCCACAGGGTGGCTACGCCGCGCGGGTCGATCTCAAGCTGGATGGTCTGGAATTCGCTCATGCTGGTCTGCTCGTCACATGCGGAACACGCCGAAGGCGGTCGGCTCGATGGGGGCGCTGAGGGCGGCGGAAAGCGCCAGGGCGAGGACCTCGCGGGTCTGCGCCGGATCGATCACGCCGTCGTCCCACAGTCGCGCGCTGGAGTAGTAGGGATGGCCCTGGTGCTCGTACTGCTCGAGGATCGGCGCCTTGATCTTCGCCTCCTCTTCGACGCCGAGCTGCTGGCCGGCGCGCTCGGCCTGCTCGCGCTTGACCTGGGCGAGCACCCCGGCGGCCTGTTCGCCGCCCATCACGCCGATCCTCGCGTTCGGCCACATCCACAGGAAGCGCGGGTCGTAGGCGCGTCCGCACATGCCGTAGTTGCCGGCGCCGAAGCTGCCGCCGATCAGCACGGTGAACTTCGGCACCCGCGCGCAGGCCACCGCGGTCACCAGCTTGGCGCCGTGCTTGGCGATGCCGCCAGCCTCGTACTTCTGGCCGACCATGAAACCGGTGATGTTCTGCAGGAACAGCAGCGGGATGCCACGCTGGCAGGCCAACTCGATGAAGTGCGCGCCTTTCTGCGCGGCCTCGGCGAAGAGGATCCCGTTGTTGGCCAGGATGGCGATCGGATAGCCGTGCAGGTGGGCGAAGCCGCAGACCAGGGTGGTGCCGAACAGCGCCTTGAATTCGTCGAACTCGGAGCCGTCCACCAGCCGTGCGATCACTTCGCGCACGTCGTAGGGCTGCTTGCTGTCGGCGGGAATCACCCCGTACAGCTCCTCGGCGGGGTACAGCGGCGCGCGCGGTGCACGGCATTGCAGCTGGCCCTGCTTGCGCCAGTTGAGGTTGGCGACGCAGCGGCGGGCGATGGCCAGGGCATGGTCATCGTCCTCGGCATAGTGGTCGGCGACCCCTGAGACCTTGCAGTGCACGTCGGCGCCGCCAAGTTCCTCGGCGCTGACCACCTCGCCGGTAGCGGCCTTCACCAGCGGCGGCCCGGCGAGGAAGATGGTGGCCTGTTCGCGCACCATCACGGTTTCGTCGGACATCGCCGGCACGTAGGCCCCGCCGGCGGTGCAGGAGCCCATGACCACGGCGATCTGCGGGATGCCGCGGGCACTCATGTTGGCCTGGTTGAAGAAGATCCGGCCGAAGTGCTCGCGGTCGGGGAAGACCTCGTCCTGGCGCGGCAGGTTGGCGCCGCCGGAGTCCACCAGGTAGATGCATGGCAGGCGGTTCTCCAGGGCGATGGCTTGGGCCCGCAGGTGCTTCTTCACGGTCAGCGGATAGTAGGTGCCGCCCTTCACCGTGGCATCGTTGCCGACGATCATGCATTCCACCCCTTCGACCCGGCCGATCCCGGCGACGATGCCGGCGGCGGCGACCTCTTCGCCGTAGACTTCGTGGGCGGCGAGGGCGGAAAGCTCGAGGAACGGCGAGCCGGGGTCGAGCAGGCGGTTGATGCGTTCGCGCACCAGCAGCTTGCCGCGCGCGCTGTGCCGGGCCTGGGCGGCGCTACCGCCGCCTTCGTGGATGCGGCCGAGGAGGGTGCGCAGGGCGTTGACCTGTTCCAGCATGGTCGCGGCGTTGGCCGCGAACTCGGCGGAGCGTGGATTGATCTGGGTGTGCAGGATGGCCATGGCGGTGGCTCCGTGTCGAGGTGGGCGGAAGCGGTTGGCGCCCGCTCCCGACCTGGCGATGCGCCTGTCGATGCAATGGAATGCCCTCTCCCTGGCGGCAAAGGGCCGGGAAGAGCGAGGCTTCAGCGGGTTTCGTTGAACAGCTCGCGGCCGATCAGCATGCGGCGGATCTCGCTGGTGCCGGCGCCGATCTCGTAGAGCTTGGCGTCGCGCAACAGGCGGCCGGTGGGAAACTCGTTGATGTAGCCGTTGCCGCCGAGGATCTGGATCGCGTCCAGGGCCATCTGGGTGGCGCGCTCGGCGCTGTAGAGGATCACCCCGGCGGCGTCCTTGCGGGTCGTCTCGCCGCGGTCGCAGGCGGCGGCCACGGCGTACAGGTAGGCGCGGCTGGCGTTGAGGGCGGTGTACATGTCGGCCACCTTGCCCTGGACCAGCTGGAATTCGCCGATGCTCTGGCCGAACTGGCGGCGGTCATGGATGTACGGCACCACCACGTCCATGCACGCCTGCATGATTCCCACCGGGCCGCCGGAAAGCACCACGCGCTCGTAGTCGAGGCCGCTCATCAGTACCTTGACCCCGCCGTTGACCGCGCCGAGGACGTTCTCCTCGGGTACCTCGACGTCCTGGAAGATCAGTTCGCAGGTGTTCGAGCCGCGCATGCCCAGCTTGTCCAGCTTCGGCCCGCGACTGAAGCCTTTCCAGTCGCGCTCGACGATGAACGCGGTGATCCCGTGCGCGCCCTTGTCCGGGTCGGTCTTGGCGTAGATCACATAGGTATGGGCATCGGGACCGTTGGTGATCCACATCTTGCTGCCGTTGAGAACGAAGCGGTCGCCGACCCGGTCCGCGCGCAGCTTCATCGAGACCACGTCGGAGCCGGCGTTGGGTTCGCTCATCGCCAGCGCACCGATGTGTTCGCCGGATACCAGGGCCGGCAGGTAGCGGGCCTTCTGTTCGGCGTTGCCGTTGCGCTTGATCTGGTTGACGCAGAGGTTGGAATGCGCGCCATAGGAGAGCGCCACCGAGGCCGAGGCCCGGCTGATCTCTTCCATGACCACGGCGTGGGCCAGGTAGCCCAGCGCCGAACCGCCGTACTCCTCGTCGACGGTGATGCCGAGCAGGCCCATCTCGCCGAACTTGCGCCACATGTCCATGGGGAACTGGTTGTCCTGGTCGATCTGCGCGGCGCGCGGCTGCAGTTCGGCGGCGACGAAGCCGCGCACCTGGTCGCGGAGCATGTCGATGGTTTCGCCGAGGGCGAAGTTGAGGCTGGGATAGGTCATGCTTTCACCTGTAATTGTGCTTGTCCGGTTTAAAGCTTTGAATGAGGTTTATGTTTCAACTGTCTGTTTGTTATAGCTTTTGATAAGCGCCGCTCGACAGCGCTCCTCGGCAGAATCCAGTTCCAGCTGCATCTGTTCGATGTCCAGCAACTGTTGTTCCAGCTGGGCGCGGCGCTCGGCGATCTTCTCCAGCATGGTGTTCAACTGCTTCTGGTTGCCGCTGCTCGGGTCCGGGTCGTAGAGCTCGATCAGTTCGCGGCATTCGGCGAGGGAAAAACCGATGCGCTTGCCGCGCAGGATCAGCTTCAGGCTGACCTTGTCGCGCGGCGAATAGATGCGTTCCTGGCCGCGTCGCTCGGGGGAGAGCAGGCCTTGCTCCTCGTAGAAGCGGATGGCGCGGGTGGTGATGTCCAGTTCGCGGGCGAGATCGGAGATGGTGTAGGTGATGGACATGCGCTGGCACCTGCTTGTTTACCTTTACGTTAACGTAAAGCTGCGCCGAAATCCTGTCAACGCCTGGAACGGGGGAAAAATGACAGCCGTGAAAGATGCTTGTCAGAAAGATTTAATCGGCGCCTCATGAAAGGGCGCGGATGGCTCTGTTCTGCTTCGCCGAACACTGTGTTTCTCGGAGGAGTCGTAACGATGAGTCGGCTGATGACCTACAGGACGCTGCTGGCTTGCCTGCTCGCCGCGTTGCTTGCGCTGCTGGTGGCGGGCCAGCAGCAGCGCGCGTTCGAGCGAATCTGGTTCAAGCTGGAGCAGCGCTACGGCGGCGATGTTGCGCGCGAGAACGCCCTGCGCCTGGCCGACTATCGGGTCGATATCGAAGCCCGCGTGCTGGGCGCGGAGTCCAACGTGTCGGCGCTGTCCTTCGACCCCAGCCGGCGCAGCCTGGTCAGCGTGACCAACCAGGACCCGCATTTCCTCGAGCTGTCGCTGGACGGCGAATTGCTGCGACGCATCCCCCTGCGCGGTTTCCAGGATCCGGAGGCTATCGAGTACATCCGGCCCGGCGTCTACGTGGTCGCCGAGGAGCGTCGCCAACGCCTGGTGGAGATCCATGTCGACGCCGACACCCGGGTGATCGACATCGACGATCCGCGCAACGCCCGGAAGTTCTCCCTGGGCAGTGCAAACAAGCGCAACAAGGGCTTCGAGGGGTTGGCCTACGACCCGCTGCGCGAGCGCCTGTTCGTGGCCCGGGAAAAGGCGCCGGTGGGCATCATCGAGGTAAACGGCTTCTTCAACGACCGCGGCGAGGCGCTCGACCTGAGCGTCGGCGGCGACCCGCAGCGCGATCGCGGGTTGTTCCTCACCGATCTGTCGAGCCTCTACTACGACAAGGCCAGCGATCACCTGCTGGTGCTTTCCGACGAGTCGCGGGTGGTCATCGAACTGGATCGCGCCGGGGATCCGCTCGGCAGCCTGACCCTGCGTGGCGGCAACCATGGCCTGACGGACGACGTGCCGCAGGCCGAAGGGTTGGCGATGGACGACCGGGGCAGCCTGTACGTGGTCAGCGAGCCGAACCTGTTCTACCGCTTCAGCCGAGCGCTGCCAGCGGCCGACTAGGGTGGGAAAAGGACGGCGGAATTCAGGCTTGCGCGCCGGATAGCGCCGGCGCGTAGCCGATCATCTGTCGCAGCAGCGGGTCGGTGAACTGCTGTTGCCAGTCGTCCAGCTTGCCCCGAAGGTCGGGGCCGCTGGCCGGAACGATGGGGGCCGCGCGCGGCTGGCGAGGCGTCGGCGGGCAGGCGCCGAGCAGCCCGACGCACAGTGCCAGGGTGGGGAGCGAGAGTTTCGCTAGGGGCATCAGGCTTGCTCCGTGGGGATCTGGGGCGAGTTGCCGGTGCGCGGCGCCTTGCGCAACCGGAACAGGCGCCCGACCACCAGGAAGAACAGCGGTACCAGGAACACCGCGAGTACCGTGGCGGTGACGATCCCGCCGAGCACCCCGGTGCCGATGGCGACCTGGGCGCCGGAACCGGCGCCGCTGGAGAGCGCCAGCGGGACCACGCCGAAACCGAACGCCAGCGAGGTCATGACGATCGGTCGCAGGCGCAGGCGCGCGGCCTCCAGGGTCGCCTGCAGCAGGCTCATGCCTTCCTGGTAATGGTCCTTGGCCACCTCGATGATGAGGATGGCGTTCTTCGCCGAGAGGCCGATGATGGTGATCAGGCCGACCTTGAAGTAGATGTCGTTGGGCAGACCGCGCAGGCTCACCCCGAGCAGTGCGCCGAGTACGCCCAGCGGCACCACCAGGATCACCGCCAGCGGGATCGACCAGCTTTCGTAGAGGGCGGCCAGGGCGAGGAACACGATCAACACCGAGAGGGCGAACAACGCCGGCGCCTGGGCGCCGGACAGGCGTTCTTCGAAGGACTGGCCGGACCACTCGTGGGCGATGCCCTCGGGCAGGCCCTGCATCAATTCCTCCATCGCCTGCATGGCTTCGCCGCTGCTGTAGCCCGGCGCGGCCTGGCCCTCGAGGTTGAACGAGGGATAGCCGTTGTAGCGGGTCAGTTGCGGCGGGCCGAGGGTCCAGGCGGCCTTGGCGAACGTCGCCAGCGGCACCATCTCGCCCTGCTCGTTGCGCACGTGAAGCCGGCCGATGTCGTCGATGCCCAGGCGCTTGGCGCCGTCGGCCTGGACCACCACCTTGCGCACCTGGCTGCCGTGCATGAAGTCGCCGATGTAGTCCGAGCCGAACATCACCGCCAGGGTGGTGTTGATCTCGTCCATGCTCACGCCGAGGGTCTCCGCCTTGCGCCGGTCGATGTCCAGGCGGATCTGCGGCGCCTCGCCCTGGCCGGCGAACATCACGTTGGCCAGACGCGGGTCCTCGGCGGCGCGCGCCAGCAACTGGTCGCGGGCCTTGACCAGGGCCTCGTAGCCAACCCCGCCACGGTCCTGCAGGCGGAAGTCGAAGCCGCTGGTGGAACCCAGGTCCGGCAGCGGCGGCGAGTTCATCGCATACACCGTACGGTTGGGCAGGCCGGCGAAGCGCTGGTTGATGCGCTCGACGATGGCGCCGACGTGCTGGCTGGCCTCCCGGCGTTCCGACCAGTCCTTCAGGGTGGCGAAGATCATCGCCGAGCTGGTGCCGTCGCCGTACAGGCTGAAGCCGCCGACCGCATAGGCGTAGGCCACCGGTTCGTGCTCCGCCAGGTAGCGCTCGACGTCGCCGACGTTGGCCATGGTCTCCGCCATCGGCGTGCCTTCGGGCTGCATCACCATGATCATGAAGTCGCCCTGGTCCTCTTCCGGCAGGAACGCCTGCGGCAGGCGCACGAAGAGCAGGGCGACCACGCCGATGACCAGGGCGTAGACCAGCATCCAGCGGATCGGCCGGGCGAGGATGCCGGCCACCGCGTTGCGGTAGCGTCCGGTCAGGCGCAGGAAGGCGCGGTTGAACCAGCCGAAGAAGCCGCGCTTCTCATGGTGGTCGGCGTCGATCGGGCGCAGCAGGGTGGCGCACAGGGCCGGGGTCAGCGACAGCGCGAGGAACGCCGAGAAGCCGATGGAGACCGCCAGGGTCACCGCGAACTGGCGGTAGATGTTGCCCACCGCGCCGCTGAAGAACGCCATCGGCACGAACACCGAGACCAGCACCACGGTGATGCCGACGATGGCCCCGCTGATCTGGCGCATCGCCTTGACCGTGGCGTCGTGCGGCGACAGGCCTTCCTCGGCCATCAGCCGCTCGACGTTCTCCACCACGATGATCGCGTCGTCCACCAGGATGCCGATCGCCAGGACCATGCCGAACATGGTCAGCACGTTGATCGAGAAGCCCAGGCCGAGCATCACCGTGAAGGTGCCCAGCAGGGCCACCGGCACCACCAGTGTCGGGATCAGGGTGGCGCGGAAGTTCTGCATGAACAGGTACATCACGGCGAACACCAGCAGCATCGCCTCGAGCAGGGTGCTGACCACCTTCCTGATCGAGATCTCGACGAACGCCGAGGTGTCATAGGGGATGTTGTAGCTCACGCCCTCCGGGAAGTAGCGCGACAGCTCGTCGAGGGTGGCGCGGATGCGCTTGGCGGTGGCCACCGCGTTGGAGCCGGGCGCCATCTTCACCGCCAGGCCGGTGGCGGTCATTTGGTTGACCCGCGAGACGAAGCCGTACTCGCTCTGGCCGAACTCGACGCGGGCCACGTCGCGCAGGCGGATCGCGCCGCCGTCGGCGCGGATGCGCAGCGGAATTTCGCCGAACTGCTCGGGCGTCACCAGGGTGTCGTCGACCTTCACCGTGGCGCTGATCGGCGCCGAGTCGGGGACCCCGAGGTTGCCGATGTCGCCCACGGTGAGGCGGGCGTTGTGCCGGCGCACGGCGTTGACCAGGTCGCTGGCGCTGAGGTTCATCGAGGTCAGCTTGGCCGGGTCGGGCCAGATGCGCATGGCGTACTCGGCGCCCCAGGTCTCGACCTTGCCCACGCCCTCCACCCGGCGCAGCGCCTGCAACACGTTGGACGAGGCGATCTCGCCCAGCTCCATGGCGTCGTAGCGGCCGCTGGAGGAGGTAAGGGTAACGATCAGCTGGATGCTGTCCGCCGCCTTCTCCACGTAGATGCCGTCGCGCCGCACCGATTCGGGCAGGCGCGACTCGACGATCTTCAGGCGGTTCTGCACTTCCACCGCGGCGAGGTCGGCGTTCACGCCCTGGCGGAAGGTCAGGGTCAGCGAGGCCTGGCCGGTGCTGCTGGTGGCCTTGGTGTAGAGCAGGCCGGGCGCGCCGTTCATCTCGCGCTCGATGATCGCGGTCACCGCTTCCTCGACCACCTTGGCCGAGGCGCCGGGATAGCTGGCGCTGACGTTGACCACCGGCGGCGCGATGTCCGGGTACTGGGCGACCGGCAGGAAGCGGATCGCCAGGACCCCGGCGAGCACGATCAGCAGGGAGATCACCCAGGCGAAGACCGGCCGGTCAATGAAGAAACGAGCCATTCGTAGCGTTCTCCGTCACTGGCCCGCCGGCGAGGCGGCCAGCGGTGAGGGGGCGTCGGCGCTGGCCGGCTGGCGGACCACCGCCTGGACGCTGGAGCCGGCGGCATGCTGGGCGGCGTTCTCGACGATCACACGCTCGCCGCCCTTGAGCCCGCGGCTGATGATCCAGTCGCGGCCCTGCAGGGTGTCGGCGCGGACCTCCACGTCTTCCACCACGCCCTGTGGGTTGACCACCTTGACCACGGCGGACTGGGCGGTACGGATCAGCGCGTCGCGCGGGACGGTGATCGCCTGCGGGTTCACCGCGCGCTGCAGGCGCACCTGCACGTAGCCGCCGGGCAGCAATTCGCGATGCGGATTGCGGAACAGGGCACGCATGGCGATGGTGTCGGTGCCGGGGTCGACCGCCAGGTCGGAGAACAGCAGCTCGCCGGCCAGCGGGTACTCGCTGCCGTCGGCCAGGACCAGGCGTACGGCGATGTCCTTGTCGGCGACACCCTTCACCTGGCCTTCGCGGATCGCCCGCTGCATGGCGGCGACTTCGCCGGCCGGCTGGGAGAAGTTCACGTAGATCGGATCGATCTGCTCGACGCGGGTCAGAGGTGTCGGCGAGTCCTCGCCGACCAGCGCGCCTTCGGTGACCAGCGCACGCCGCGCGCGGCCGTCGATCGGCGCGGTGACCGTGGCGTAGCCCAGGCGCAGGCGGGCCTGCTCCAGTTCGGCCTTGGCCGAGGCGATCTGCGCCAGGGCCTGGCGCGCGTCGGTCTGCGCTTCGGTGTACTCGCGTTCGCTGATGGCGCGGTCCTTGATCAGGTCGGCGTAGCGCTTGAGCTTGTCGGCCGCCGCCGCGTGGCTGGCCTCGGCCCGGGCCAGGGCGCCGCGGCTGATGTCCAGGGCCGCCTTCAAGGGCGCAGGGTCGATCTGGAACAGCACGGTGCCGGCGCGGACGTCCTGGCCTTCCTCGTACAGGCGACGGGTGACGATGCCGGCGACGCGCGCCCGCACTTCAGCCTGGCGGTACGCTTCCAGGCGTCCGGGCAGCTCGCTGGTGATGCCGATAGGCGCCGGCCTGGCGACGATCACGCCGACCTCGGCGGGGGCCTCCGCAGTCTTCCCGGCGTCCGCTGCTTCTTCGCAGCCCAGCAGGAATAGGGCGACCAGGGCCGCCAGCAGCCCGCGCAGCGAGCCGGTCCATTGGATGTGCATGGGTGTCCCTCGATTCGTGAACTCGCGAGCTTGCCCGGGAAAGGGCACCGCAACTCACGAGCGGCGCGACAGTAGCATATAATCAATCATGAGTGATTAATTAATTGGCGTTTCTGTAACATATCCTTATGATCTGCGGCGCCTTTCCCTTGTGAGGACGTTCAGTGGCCAGGAAAACCAAAGAGGAATCCCAGAAAACCCGCGACGGCATACTCGATGCCGCCGAGCGGGTTTTCCTGGAAAAGGGCGTGGGCACCACTGCCATGGCCGACCTGGCGGACGCCGCCGGGGTTTCTCGCGGTGCGGTCTACGGCCACTACAAGAACAAGATCGAGGTCTGCCTGGCGATGTGCGACCGCGCCTTCGGCCAGATCGAGGTACCCGACGAAAACGCCAGGGTGCCGGCGCTGGATATCCTCCTGCGCGCCGGCATGGGCTTTCTCCGCCAGTGCTGCGAGCCCGGTTCGGTGCAGCGGGTGCTGGAGATCCTCTACCTCAAGTGCGAACGCAGCGACGAGAACGAGCCGCTGTTGCGCCGCCGCGAGCTGCTCGAGAAGCAGGGGCAACGCTTCGGCCTCCGGCAGATCCGCCGGGCGGTGGAGCGCGGCGAACTGCCGGCGCGGCTGGACGTCGAGCTGGCCAGCATCTATCTGCAATCGCTCTGGGACGGCATCTGCGGCACCCTGGCCTGGACCGAGCGCCTGCGCGACGATCCCTGGAACCGCGCCGAACGCATGTTTCGCGCCGGACTCGACAGCCTGCGCAGTTCTCCCTACCTGTTGCTGGCGGACGCCTGAGGGCGTCAATCGTCCGCCATCAGGTGCCTGCGCTGGTCCTCGGCGCCGGCGACCACCAGCCGCTGGGCGTCTTCCTCGCTGATGTGCAGGCGCTTGCCGTCGATGTAGAGCACCGACAGGCGCGCCTCGGCGTCGGTACCGATGCGCAGGCTGTCGACCGGCGCGCGATGCCGGCTGCCTTCGATCTCCACGCTGCAGACGCCTTGTTCCGAATCGATTTCGATGGACATGGGAGCCTCCTGTTTTTTCCGCCTACCTTGGGTGGACCCCAGGCATCCGCGCGGGTTCTGTCACGGTAGCTTCACGCCAGCGTCACGCGCCTGCCACCGCGCTTGGCTGCAATCGTCCGCAGAGAGAGGGCGAGGCCAGCGGAGGACGACGCCATGCGGCTATGCGTGATTGGTGCGGGCTATGTGGGACTGGTGACGGCGGCCTGTTTCGCCGAGATGGGCAACCAGGTGCGTTGCGTGGAGCGTGACCGCGAGCGGGTCGCGCGGCTGAGACGCGGCGAGATGCCGATCTACGAACCGGGCCTGGAAAGCATCCTGCGCGATCAGCTGGACGCCGCCCGCCTGACCTTCACCGCCAGCCTGGCGGAAGGCCTGGCCGACGCCGAAGTGGTGTTCATCGCCGTCGGCACGCCGTGCGGCGAGGACGGCTCGGCCGACCTCAGCCACGTGCTGGCGGTCGCCGAGCAACTTGGCGCGCAACTGCGCCAGGCCTGCATCGTGGTCAACAAGTCGACCGTGCCGGTGGGCACCGCCGAACGGGTCGAAGAGATCATCCGCCTGGGCCTGGCGCGCCGGCGCAAGCGCTTCCGGGTGGCGGTGGCGAGCAATCCGGAGTTCCTCAAGGAAGGCTCGGCGGTGGACGACTTCAGGCGCCCGGACCGGGTCATCATCGGCAGCGCCGAGACGCAGGCCGGGGAAACCCTGCGCCAGCTCTACGCGCCGTTCCTGCGCAATCACGAGCGGGTCCTGCTGATGGGGCGTCGCGAGGCCGAGTTCAGCAAGTACGCGGCCAATGCCTTCCTCGCCACCAAGATTTCCTTCATGAACGAGATGGCCGGGCTGTGCGCCCTCACCGGCGTCGACATCGAGGACGTGCGCCGCGGCATGGGTAGCGACAAGCGCATCGGTACCCATTTCATCTACGCCGGCTGCGGCTACGGCGGCTCGTGCTTTCCCAAGGACGTCCGCGCGCTGATCCGCAGCGCCGAGCAACAGGGCTTCGACAGCCAGATACTGCGTGCGGTGGAAGCGCGCAACGCGCGGCAGAAGGAGCTGCTCTTCGAGACCCTCGGCGAGCTGTTCCAGGGACGCTGGCAAGGGCGCACGGTGGCGCTCTGGGGGCTGGCCTTCAAGCCGGGTACCGACGACCTGCGCGAGGCGCCGAGCCTGGTCCTGCTGGAGGCGCTGCTGCGCCACGGGGTGCGGGTCAGGGCCCATGATCCGGTGGCCAACGCCGGGGTCGCGGCACGCTATCCGGAAGCTGTGGCCTGCGCCCGATTGACGCTCCACGACTCGCCCTACGCCGCCGTCGAGGGCGCCGATGCCCTGGTGCTGGTGACCGAGTGGAAACAGTTCCGCCAGCCGGACTTCCAGAAAATCCGTGGATCCATGCGAACTCCCCTGTTGGTCGACGGTCGGAATCTCTACGCACCGGCGCGGATGGCGGAACTGGGCTTCATCTACCAGGGCATAGGACGTCCAAGGGCCGGGCATTGTAAGGCGAGCGCAGCCTGATTAGACTGCGCGCCATCCGCATACTTCGTCCATGTCGAAGGATTCTCATGATCAAGAAATGTCTTTTCCCGGCCGCCGGTTACGGCACTCGTTTCCTCCCGGCCACCAAGGCCATGCCCAAGGAAATGCTGCCGGTGGTGAACAAGCCGCTGATCCAGTACGCGGTGGAGGAGGCGCTGGAAGCCGGCCTTTCCGAGATCGGCATCGTCACCGGCCGCGGCAAGCGTTCGCTGGAAGACCACTTCGACATCAGCTACGAGCTGGAACACCAGATCCGCAACACCGACAAGGAAAAGTACCTGGTCGGCATCCGTCGGCTGATCGACGAGTGCACCTTCGCCTACACCCGCCAGGTGGAGATGAAGGGCCTCGGCCACGCCATCCTCACCGGTCGTCCGCTGATCGGCGACGAGCCGTTCGCCGTGGTCCTGGCCGACGACCTGTGCCTGAACCTCGAAGGCGACAGCGTGCTGAAGCAGATGGTCAAGCTGTACAACCAGTTCCGCTGCTCCATCGTGGCGATCCAGGAAGTGCCGCCGGAAGAGACCAACAAGTACGGCGTGATCGCCGGCGAGATGATCCGCGACGATATCTTCCGGGTGAACACCATGGTCGAGAAGCCGAAGCCGGAAGAGGCGCCGTCGAACCTGGCGATCATCGGCCGCTACATCCTGACCCCGGACATCTTCGACCTGATCGAGCAGACCGAACCGGGCAAGGGCGGCGAGATCCAGATCACCGATGCCCTGATGAAGCAGGCTCAGGACGGCTGCGTGCTGGCCTACAAGTTCAAGGGCAAGCGTTTCGACTGCGGCAGCGCCGAGGGCTACATCGAGGCGACCAACTTCTGCTACGAAAACCTCTACAAGACCGGCAAGGCTCACTGAGCCTCGCCGTTCCCGATGAAGAACGCCGCGTCCCCGATGGGGGCGCGGCGTTTTTCGTATGGGGCGAACGGCCATGGGGGTATCCGCCCTACCTGAGCTGTCGGCGGGCGTGGCGTTGTTGGCGTCGGGCGAATAACCCCGCCAGCCTGGCCTGGGCCACGCGGCGCCTCCGTGCCCGGTCAGGGAATCGGCAGCGCCTCGGAACCCGGGCCCAGCGGCTGGCCGTAGCTGAACTCCACATAGTTGCCCGCGGGATCGCGCAGGCCGCAGTAGTAGCCGACCGGATAGGGCTCGTCGCGCGGCGCCCAGACCAGGCAGCCGGCGGCCTCGGCGCGGCGCGCCAGATCGTCTACCGCGGCGCGGCTGGAGAGGGCGAAGCCGAAATGACTGTAATCGTCGCTGGCCAGGTTGCGCGGCTGGCCGCCGGGCATGATGACGAAGATGAAGCGTTGTTCCTGGCCGGGTTCGGCCATCCAGACGATCTGCGAGCCTTTGCCGGGGCGCCGGTGGATCACCCGCATGCCGCAGAAGGTTTCGTAGAAGGCGATGCAGGCGTCGAGGTCGGGGACGTGCAGCGCCAGGTGGGTGAGGGTGGGGGACATCGCGCTTACCTCCACGGACAAGCATAGCCCATCGCCTGCCAGGCCCTGCGCTGAGCCGTTTCGACAGGTTTCTGCGTCGATCCGGCGGGAGCCGACGCTGGTGAATGGGTTATGCTGGAACGCATCTGATCCAGGAGTAGGAACATGTCTTTCGATTTCGATCTGTTCGTCATCGGCGCCGGCTCAGGGGGCGTACGCGCCGCCCGCTTCGCCGCCGGCTTCGGTGCCCGTGTCGCGGTGGCGGAGAGTCGCTACCTGGGTGGCACCTGCGTCAACGTCGGCTGCGTGCCGAAGAAGCTGCTGGTCTATGGCGCGCATTTCAGCGAGGACTTCGAGCAGGCCCGGGCCTATGGCTGGAGCGCCGGCGAGGCGCAGTTCGACTGGGCGACCCTGATCGGCAACAAGAACCGCGAGATCCAGCGGCTCAACGGGATCTACCGCAACCTGCTGGTGAACAGCGGGGTGACCTTGCTCGAAGGTCACGCCCGTCTGCTCGATGCGCACAGCGTCGAGGTGGACGGCCAGCGCTTCAGCGCCAAGCACATTCTCGTTGCCACCGGTGGCTGGCCGCAGGTGCCGGACATTCCCGGCAAGGAACACGCGATCACCTCCAACGAAGCGTTCTTCCTCGAGCGCCTGCCGCGCCGCGTGCTGGTGGTCGGCGGCGGCTACATCGCCGTCGAGTTCGCCTCGATCTTCAACGGGCTCGGCGCCGAGACCACCTTGCTCTACCGTCGCGACCTGTTCCTGCGCGGCTTCGACCGCAGCGTCCGCGAGCATCTGCGCGACGAATTGGGCAAGAAGGGCCTGGACCTGCAGTTCAACAGCGACATCGCCCGTATCGACAAACAGGCCGATGGCAGCCTGGCCGCGACCCTCAAGGACGGCCGGGTGCTGGAGGCGGACTGCGTGTTCTACGCCACCGGGCGGCGGCCGATGCTGGACGACCTGGGCCTGGAAAACACAGCTGTGAAGCTGACCGACAAGGGCTTCATCGCGGTCGACGAGCACTACCAGACCAGCGAGCCGTCGATCCTCGCCCTCGGTGACGTGATCGGTCGCGTCCAGTTGACCCCCGTGGCGCTGGCCGAGGGCATGGCGGTGGCACGGCGATTGTTCAAGCCGGAGGAGTATCGCCCGGTGGACTACAAGTTGATTCCCACCGCGGTGTTCAGCCTGCCCAACATCGGCACCGTCGGCCTGACCGAGGAGGAGGCGCTTAGCGCCGGGCACAAGGTGAAGATCTTCGAGAGCCGCTTCCGGCCGATGAAGCTGACCCTTACCGACGACCAGGAAAAGACCCTGATGAAGCTGGTCGTGGATGCCCACGACGACAGGGTGCTGGGTTGCCACATGGTCGGCGCCGAGGCCGGCGAGATCCTCCAGGGTATTGCGGTGGCGATGAAGGCCGGGGCGACCAAGCAGGCGTTCGACGAGACCATCGGCATCCACCCGACCGCGGCGGAAGAGTTCGTCACCCTGCGCACGCCGACGCGCTGAGCCGCGTCTGAACGAAGAAGCCGGCCCCTGGGCCGGCTTCTTTCATTTTCGCGCTCAGCGCGAGGGGGCCTCGGCCAGCGCCGCCGCTGCGTCGTCGCGGCGCCTGGCGTAGCGTTGCGCGAGTACCGCGCAGACCATCAGCTGGATCTGGTGGAACAGCATCAGCGGCAACACCATCGGTCCCACCGCACTGGTGGCGAACAGCACCTTGGCCATGGGCACGCCGGTGGCCAGGCTCTTCTTCGAACCGCAGAAGACGATGGTGATCTCGTCTTCCTTGCTGAAGCCCAGGCGTCGCGCCAGCACCGTTGTCAGCACCAGGGCCAGGGCGAGGATCACGCAGCAGGCGACGGTCAGGCCGAGCAGCGCCAGCCAGGGTACTTCGTGCCACAGGCCCTGGATCACCGCGGCGCTGAAGGCGGTGTAGACCACCAGCAGGATCGAGCCCTGGTCGACATAGCGCAGCACCGGCTTGTTGCGCTCCACCCAGGCGCCGATCCAGCGCCGCAGGACCTGGCCGGCGATGAAGGGTACCAGCAGTTGCAGGGTGATCTTGCCGATGGCGTCCAGCGCGTTGCCGGTCTCGCCTTCGGCGCCGAGCAGCAGCTTGACCAGCAGCGGGGTAAGGAATACGCCGAGCAGGCTCGACACGGAAGCGCTGCATACCGCTGCCGGCACGTTGCCGCGCGCCAGCGAGGTGAAGGCGATGGAGGATTGCACCGTGGCCGGCAGGGCGCAGAGGAACAGGATGCCGAGGTACAGCTCCGGGGTGACCATCGGCGACAGTGCCGGTTTCAGCGCCAGGCCGAGCAGCGGGAACATCACGAAGGTGCAGGCGAACACCAGCAGGTGCAGGCGCCAGTGGGTCATGCCGGCGATGATCGCCTGGCGCGACAGCTTGGCGCCGTGGAGGAAGAACAGCAGGCCGATGCCGATGTTGGTCACCCATTCGAAGACCACGGCGGTCTGGCCGCTGCAGGGCAGGAAAGTGGCGAGAAGGACGGTGGCGATCAGCGCCAGGGTGAAGTTATCCGGAAGGAAACGCGGTCGGGACATGGGCACGCTCTGCAGGATCGGGGGAACACATGGCAGTCTTCTGGCTGCCCGGCGAACCTGCACTGTAGCCATGGGCTGGGCGACCGGCTAACGCCAGAAGGCCAGCCGATGACGCCGAATGGACAGGGCGGCCGCCGCGCCGCCCCGAGGGGCTCAGACGACGCTGGCCAGCAGCGGCTCGCTGACGCTGGGACGGACCTTGCCGGCATGGGGAGAGAACTCCAGGCGGACGGCGAGCACGGTGACCAGCGAGCGCAGCTTCTCCGCGATCACGCTGGCGCGGTGCTGGCTGAGGCCGGGGAAGGTCAGCAGCAGGCGGATCTTGTGGTCCTCGCGGTCGGCGCGAACCCGCTCCGGGGTGAAGGATTGCACGGCGAACAGGTTGAGCACCCGGCACAGCAGGTCCGGATCGGCCATGCCCTCGATATGGAAGATCGACAGGGTCTCGGTATCTGCGCAGGAGGTTTCCCAGACGTTCGGGCGGATCACCTGGCGTTCTTCGCCGTCAGGGTGTTTGGCCATGAAAAGGGGGGCGAGGGTTGACATGTGACGCTCCAGGCAGTGTTTCGACGAGAGAAATTCTCCCAGAGGCGTGCCGGATTTTTTCTCCTGTTTTTGCGTGATTTTGCGCTATATGTGCATACTTGATTCCTATATTTTTCTTTGTAGGGAATATTTATGTCCATTCCATTGGATATCTACGATCAGCGTATTCTTGCGTTGCTGCAGGAGGAATCCTCGCTTTCCACCGCCGAGATCGCCGAGCGCATCGGACTTTCCCAGTCGCCCTGCTGGCGGCGCATCCAGCGCCTGAAGGAGGAGGGGGTGATCCGCAAGCAGGTGACCCTGCTCGACCGCAAGAAGATCGGCCTGAATACCCAGGTATTCGCCCAGATCAAGCTCAACGCCCATGGGCGCAAGAACCTCACCGATTTCGCCGAGGCGATGCACCAGTTTCCCGAGGTGCTGGAGTGCCACGTACTGATGGGCGCGGTGGACTTCATGCTGCGTATCGTCACCCGCGATATCGAATCCTACGAACGCTTTTTCTTCGAGAAACTGTCGGCGGTGCCGGGCATCCAGGAAGTGAACTCCATCGTCGCCTTGTCGGAAATCAAATCCACCACTACCTTGCCCCTGCTCGCTCCCTGAGCCTTCCCGGAGAACGCCTGCCCATGACCATCAGCAAGACCAAGTCCAGCTTCTACCGCCGCCTCTACGTCGCCTACCTGATCGACAGCGGCACCGCCAGCGTGCCGGAGATCATGGCCGCCACCGGCATGCCCCGGCGTACCGCACAGGACACCATCGCCGCGCTGGAGGAACTGGACATCGTCTGCGAGTTCGAGCAGCGGGAGGGTGCGCGCAACCACCAGGGCGGCTATGTCATCCGCGACTGGGGGGCGGTACGGCGGGAGTGGGTGGTCGAGCAGCATCGGCGAATCGCGGCGGCGCTGGAGTATCCGGCGGACTGAGCCACGCGCTGGCGGCCACAGGCATATAAAAGAAGGAGGGGCTCAAACTGCCTCCCCTCCCGAGCATGCGTTCTTCAGATGCCGCGCTGTTCCAGGGTGGCCTGGCGGGCGCGCTGGGCCAGCTCCTCGGCGGGCTGGACGCTGCTGCCGGCGGTAGGCGGCGGTGCCGGCATATGCGGCTTGAGGTAGGCCGCCAGGCTGACGCCGCAGTAGACCAGCAGGGCCATGGCGATCAGCGCCTTGTATGGGTCGATGTCGGATCGGCGCTTGCAGACCATACAGATATGCCCTTCGCTGGCTGGGCGTTCGCCACAGTTGCGACAGCGGATCATGCCTTTCTCCCGCCGGACCTTCCCGCCTGCCAGAACGCCAGCGAGGCTTCCTCGCGGGCCTGCTCGGCGCTCAGGCCGATATCCTTCAGTTCCGCCGCTTCCAGGTCCAGCAGCGCGCGCCGGGTCAGCTGGCGTTGCCGGGCCAGGCGATAGCCGCGACGCAGGGCCTGCGCCAGGTTGTCCATCGCGGCGAGTGGGAAGGGGCCATCGAGGCGTTGGCGGCGCTCGGATTTCGCACTGAGTCGCGTCATGCTGCGTACTCCATATTGATCGGCTGGACGACGGAGATAGAATGGCCATCGCGCGCTGTTCCGTACAGGTCCAGAAAAGGTGGGTTGACTGCATACAGATCAAGCGCTCCCCGGCCTGAATGGTGGATTTCGCCACCATCTGTACCGGTCCCGCTTTCGCTCACCCTGGAGTCCCGCTCATGACCCTTTATCTGCAACTCGCCGAGACCCTCGGTTCGCGCATCGAACAGGGCCTCTACCGTCCGGGCGACCGGCTGCCCTCGGTGCGGGCCATGAGCATCGAGCACGGCGTCAGCCTGAGCACCGTGCAACAGGCATACAGGCTGCTGGAAGATCGCGGGCTGGCCGAGCCGCGGCCGAAGTCCGGCTATTTCGTACCGGTCGCGCGACAGATGCCGCCGCTGCCGGCGATCGCCCGCCTGGCCCAGCGGCCGGTGGAAATCTCGCAATGGGAGCAGGTGCTGGCCCTGGTCAGCACGGTACCGCGGCCGGACGTGGTCCAGCTCGGCCGCGGCATGCCGGACATCTCCAGCCCTTCGCTGAAACCGCTGACCCGCAGCCTGGCCCGGCTCAACCGGCACGCCGACGCCCGTGCGCTGGCCTACGACGGGATCCACGGCTCGCCGTTGCTGCGCGAGGAAGTCGCCCGCCTGTTGGTGGACTCCGGCTGTCGGGCCACCGCCAGCGACGTGGTGATCACCACCGGCTGCCACGAGGCCCTGTCGGTGAGCATCCGCGCGGTGTGCGAACCGGGCGACATCGTCGCGGTGGAGTCGCCGAGCTTCCATGGCGCCATGCAATCGCTGAAAGGCCTCGGCATGAAGGCCCTGGAGATCCCCACCGATCCGGTCAACGGCATCAGCCTGGAAGCCCTCGAACTGGCGCTGGAACAGTGGCCGATCAAGGCCATCCAGGTGACCCCGAACTGCAACAACCCGCTCGGCTACATCATGCCCGAGTCGCGCAAGCGGGCGCTGCTGGCCCTGGCCCAGCGCTACGACGTGGCGATCATCGAGGACGATGTCTATGGCGACCTGGCCTACACCTATCCGCGCCCGCGCACCATCAAGTCGTACGACGACGATGGCCGGGTGCTGCTCTGCGGGTCGTTCTCCAAGGTCCTGGCGCCGGGCCTGCGGATCGGCTGGATGGTACCCGGGCGCTACGCCGACCGCGTGCTGCACATGAAGTACATCAGTACCGGCGCCAGCGCCCTGCAACCGCAACTGGCGATCGCCGAATTCATCGGCAACGGCCACTACGAGCCGCACTTGCGGCGCATGCGCGCCCAGTACCAGCGCGGACGCGACCTGATGATCGACTGGGTGGCGCGCTATTTCCCGGAGGGCACCCGCGCCAGCCGGCCCCAGGGCGGTTTCCTGCTCTGGGTCGAACTGGACGAGGCGTTCGACACCCTGCGCCTGGACAAGGCCTTGCGCAACCGCGGCGTACAAGTCGCGGTGGGCTGCATCTTTTCCGCTTCCGGCAAGTATCGGAACTGCCTGCGGATGAACTACGCGGCGTTGCCGACCCCGGCCATCGAGCAGGCGGTCAGGCGAGTAGGGGAGAGCGCTTGCGAGCTGCTGGAGCCTTGCGAGGCCTGAGCGGCAGTCGTGCTTTCGACGCAGTCGACGATTGCGCAAATAGCAAATGCTAATCATTCGCATTGTTTGCTAGAGTTGTCTGACGCATGCATCCGCCGGCTCCACTGGGCGCCGGTCACCAGGAGACCATCGTCATGTCGCAACCCGCCTATCGTCTGTTCAATGTCGAACTCAAGCGCCGTGAGCAACTCAGCCCGGCGCTGACCCGCTTCGTCTTCGGCGGTCCGGAGGTCGCCGAGATGAAGACCCTTGCCGCCGACCAGCGGATCAAGATCTTCTTCCCCGATGCCAGCGGCCAGCCGCCCAGCCTGCCCGGCGGCAGCGAGTGGTACCAGGCCTATCGCAGCGTCGAGCCGGCCCGCCGGCCGCCGATGCGTACCTACACCATCCGTGCGCTGCGCGCCGAGCAGGAAGAGGTCGACGTGGAGTTCGTCCTCCACGGCGAGAACGGCCCGGCCTCGGCCTGGGCGACCCACGCGCGGATCGGCGACCGCCTGCAACTGGCCGCGCCCAACCGGCAATACGGCGATGACCCCGGCGGCTACGAATGGAAACCGCCGGCTGGCGTCCGCCATATCCTGCTGATCGCCGACGAAACCGCCTTGCCCGCGGTGGCGGGAATTCTCGAGGAGCTGGCCGGCGAAACCGAGCCGCCGGTGGTCGAGGCCTTTCTCGAAGTGCCGGGAGAAGCCGACATCCTCGACCTGCCGGCGATTCCCGCTGCGCGCCTGCACTGGCTGCCGCGCCACCAGGCCGGTATCCATTCGCGCAACGGCGAGCGGATGATCGAGGCGGCGCGCCAGGCGCGGCTGCCGGAACGCGAGGTGGCGGGTGGTGCGGCCCAGGAACTGGAGGACATCGATATCGACGAGGAGATCCTCTGGGAACTGGCGAGCCCCGAGAGCGGCAGTTTCTACGCCTGGGTCGCCGGCGAGTCGGCGGCGGTGATGGCGATCCGGCGCTACCTGGTGCAGGAGCGCGGTATCGACAAGCGTCATCTGACCCTGATGGGCTATTGGCGCCTGGGCAAGGTGTTCGACTGATGGGCCGCTTCGTCGGGAAACAGGCGGACGGCTACGAGACGCGGATCGGCCGCCTGTTGCCGGGCTACGAGTTGCTGCACCTGCTCAGTCGCGCGCAGTTGCTGGCCCGTCTGCCGGAACGGGCGCGCCTGCTCAGCGTCGGCTGCGGCGCCGGCGGCGAACTGGCGGAGCTGGCCGGGTTGCGTCCAGGCTGGCGTTTCGTCGCGGCGGACCTGTCGGCCGACATGCTCGCCCTGGCCCGCCAGCGCTGCGCCAGGCTCGGCCTGCTGGAGCGGATCGAGCTGCACTGCGGCGACGTCGCCGGGCTACCGCCTGCGCCGCCTTGCGATGCGGCGCTGGTCCTGCTGGTGCTGCATTTCCTGCGCGGCGACCAGGCCAAGCGGCGCTTTCTCGAGGCGGTCGCCGAGCGTCTGGCGCCAGCGGCGCCGTTGCTGCTGGCCAACCTGATGGAAGCCCGGGACGCCTTCGAACGTCCGGTGCAGGCCGAGGCCTGCCGCTTGGCCGGGCTTTCCCCGGAGGACAGCGACGGCATGCTGCAACGCTTGCGCGAGGATTTCGATCCGTTGTCCGAGCAGCGCCTCGGCGAACTGCTGGAAGACACCGGCTTCGTCCTGCCCAGCCGCTATTTCCAGGCCGTGGGCTACCAGGCCTGGATCGCCTTCCGCGCCGGCTGAGGATGCCTCAGGCGAGGCGCGCCTGCGGCGTGATCTGGCGTGGGTCGGTCAGCAGCTCCAGCAGCGCCGGGCGTCCGCTTTCGCGGGCGCGGCGGAATGCGGCGGGGAAGTCGGCGCTGCATTCCACTCGTTCGGCGTGGGCGCCGAAGGCTCGCGCCAGGGCGACGAAGTCGGGGTTGTCCAGGCGGGTGGCGGATACCCGCCCGGGATATTCGCGCTCCTGATGCATGCGGATGGTGCCGAGCATGCCGTTGTTGACCACGATCACCACCGGCGTCGCGCCGAACTGCGCGGCGGTCGCCAGCTCCTGCGGATACATCATGAAACAGCCGTCGCCGGCGAAGCACACCACGCTGCGCTGCGGATCGCGCAGGCTGGCGGCGATCGCGGCGGGCAGGCCGTAGCCCATGGCGCCGTTGGTCGGCGCCAACTGCGTGCGGGCCTGGCGATAGCGGTAGAAGCGATGCACCCAGACGGCATAGTTGCCGGCACCGTTGGCGATCACCGCGTCGTCCGGCAGGTTTTCGCTGAGGTACGCGACCACGGACGCCAGGTCGACGCCCTGGACGGCGGGGTCGCTCGCGGCCGGGGTCGAGTAGGCCAGGTAATCGGCATGGGCGGCTTCGCGCCACTCCTGCCAGGTGCTCGAGGGCAACGGCGCGAGGTCGGCCAGGGCCTCGGCGAAGGCACACGGGGTGGCCTGGATCGGCAATCGCGCCAGGTAGACGCGGTTCAGTTCCGCGCTGTCCGGATGCACGTGGATCAGCGTCTGCGCGGGGGCCGGACTACGCACCAGGCTGTAGCCGGCGCTCGGCGTTTCGCCCAGGCGCGCCCCGACCACCAGCAGCAGGTCGGCCTGGCGCAGCCGCTCCAATAGCGCCGGCGCCGCGCCGAAGCCCAGTTGTCCGGCGTAGTGCGGGTCACGGTTGTCGAACAGGTCCTGGCGACGGAACGAGGTGGCCACCGGCAGGCCATTGGCCTCGACGAAGGCGCCTAGCCGTTTCCTGGCGGCACTGTCCCAGCCGCTGCCGCCAAGTACCAGCAGGGGGCGCCTGGCGTTCGCCAGCAGTTCGCGCAGTTCCGCCATCGCCGTGGCGCCCGGCCGCCCCGGAAGCACCCTTGGCTCCGGCGCATCGGCGACCTGCGCGAAACCGAAGAGGATTTCCTCGGGCAGGGCGACCACGACCGGGCCCGGTCGGCCCGAGGTGGCGACGCTGAAGGCGCGGCCGACGATCTCCGGGATGCGTTCGATACGGTCGATTTCCACGGCCCACTTGGCCAGGCCCGAGAACATCTGCACGTAGTCGACTTCCTGGAACGCCTCGCGGCCCTTGAAGGCGCTTTCCACCTGGCCGACGAACAGGATCATCGGCGTCGAGTCCTGCTGCGCCGTGTGCACGCCATTCGCCGCATGGGTGGCACCGGGGCCGCGGGTGACGAAGCAGATGCCTGGTCGGCCGGTCAGCTTGCCGTAGGCATCGGCCATGTTCGAGGCGGCACCCTCGTGGCGGGTGACGATGGTGCGGATGCCGTTGGCGTCGTGCAGCGCATCGAGCACCGGCAGGTAGCTTTCCCCGGGGATGCAGTAGACGGTATCGACGGCATTGCGCCGCAATGCCTCTACCAGGATCTGCCCGCCGTTGCGCTGGGGAAGGGAGTCGGACATGAGGGCCTCGCTGCGCACGTTGTGGTTGCCCCGATATTCGGCCCAAAGCGCGCCAGCGCCAAGCGACCTTTCTTCGCGAGTTCATTCCCGTGGCGCATGAACCTGGCATTCCTCTGTTGCGAAGGCATACAGGAAGTTCGGCAGCCAGGCGAGGCGTCGGGAGCTTTCGTCTACCGCACTCGTCGCTGCGGACTTCTATATGGATTCCTCCCGACTATCCACGTGGCTGCTATGGAGTCCACTCAGACCAACCACTTGAACAGGAAGAAGAACGCCATGCCCAGCAGCATGCTCGCCAGGGTATTGCGGGTATAGAGCACCAGCGCCACGGTGACTGCGCCGCTGACCAGGTAGGGATTGTCGTAGCCGAGGTCGATGCGGCCCTCGGGCATGAACACGATGGGGCCGCAGATCGCCGTGAGCATTCCCGGCACGGCGAAACCGAGGAACTGCCGCAGGTTGCTGCCGAGACGGATCGGCAGGCGCGGTTCGAGGAACAGGTAGCGGTTGAGGAAGACGATCGCGCCCATCCCGAAGATCACTGCCCAGACCATGGCGCCTCCCGATACAGCTTGTTGCAGATGAAACCGGCGGCCATCCCGGCGAGACCGGCGAGGACCAGCGCCGAACTCCATTGCCAGTGGCTGAACAGCACCGAGCAGAACAGCGAGGTGGCCACGCAGACTAGCGTCGGTACGTTGCGCACCAGCGGCGCGACCAGCGCGATGAAGGTGGCGGCGATGGAGAAATCCAGGCCCAGGTGTTCGAGACCGGGAATGCTGCGGCCAAGCAGGATGCCGGCGAGGGTGAACAGGTTCCAGGCGATATAGAAGGTCAGGCCGACGCCGAGGGCGTACCAGCGGTTGAAGTTGCGCCGGTCGTGCTGGCTGGCGAGGGCGAAGAACTCGTCGGTGAGCAGGAATCCCAGGCCGATCCGCCAGCGTCCCGGCAGAGGTGACAGGACCGGCCGCAAGCTCATGCCGTAGAGCAGGTGCTGCGAGGTCAGGAGGAGGGTGGTGAAGATGATCGAAAAGAACCCGGCACCGCCCTTGAGCATGCCGATCGCCACCAACTGGGCGGCGCCGGCGAAGACGATGGCGGACAGGCCCTGGCCCTCGGCCGGGGTGAGGTTGGCTTCGATGGCCATCGATCCCGCCAGCAGCCCCCAGGGCGCGACGGCCAGGGACAATGGGAGGATGGCGACGGCGCCGCGGAGAAAGGCTTGGCGGGGCAGGTCGTGGGCAGTCATGGGGGCATGGCGGTGGTGAACGTCGGTCCAGCATGCCAGCAGGCGCATCGGGCTGGCTTGAACGATCTTGCTCTTCGTATCCGTTATCCACGCAGGCGAAAGCGGCCGGTGTCCTTCCTTATATAAGGAGGACGGGCAGGGCAGGCGGCGGACGAGCGAGGGCCGCTTGAGGGCGCTGCGAAGAATCGAGGGAGAGAAGAACCGGAGCGGAGCTAACGCGGATGCTGACCGATCTTGTGGCCGCGGAACTTGGCGCCGAGGGACGGCTGGTAGGACATGGAACACCCGGTTTATTGCTGTTGTAGGGTTGGCACAGCTTAGCCTTGTTCAATTTTTCGTACAACGGAGCCTGTAAAATATCTGCTGCACCAGGTTGAACACCTTGCCTGGCCTGGCTTTGGCCGCTTTCGCGATGCGCTGGAAGGCCCTGTCTACGGCCATTTCGCCGGCCGCGAGGGCGATGAGAGGGCTATTGACAACAAATTGGCTTTCCGATTGACTCTGGCTCCAGCCCCCGCATGATTGAAATTTTTAACAAAAAAGGTGTTGCATCATGTCGGTACCCCTGCGTGCCGTTCAGCTCACTGAGCCGAGCCTGTTCCTTCAGGAACATCCCGAGGTCCAGTTCGTCGACCTTCTGATTTCAGACATGAATGGCGTGGTTCGCGGCAAGCGAATCGAACGCAACAGTCTGCCCAAAGTCTTCGAAAAAGGTATCAACCTTCCCGCTTCCCTGTTCGCCCTCGATATCACCGGCTCCACCGTAGAGAGTACCGGCCTGGGTCTCGACATCGGCGACGCCGACCGGATCTGCTACCCGATCCCCGGCACCCTCTCCATGGAACCCTGGCAGAAGCGCCCGACCGCGCAACTGCTGATGACCATGCATGAGCTGGAAGGTGATCCCTTCTTCGCCGACCCCCGCGAAGTCCTGCGCCAGGTGGTGGCCAGGTTCACCGAGATGGAACTGACCATCGTCGCCGCCTTCGAGCTGGAGTTCTACCTGATCGACCAGGAGAACGTGAACGGCCGGCCGCAGCCGCCGCGCTCGCCGATCTCCGGCAAGCGTCCGCAGTCGGTGCAGGTGTACTCCATCGACGACCTCGACGAATACGTCGAGTGCCTCCAGGACATCATCGACGGCGCCCGCGCCCAGGGCATCCCGGCCGACGCCATCGTCGCCGAATCCGCACCGGCGCAGTTCGAGGTCAACCTGCATCACGTCGCCGACCCGATGAAGGCCTGCGACTATGCGGTGCTGCTCAAGCGCCTGATCAAGAACATCGCCTACGACCATGAGATGGACACCACCTTCATGGCCAAGCCCTATCCGGGCCAGGCCGGGAACGGACTGCACGTGCATATCTCGCTGCTCGACAAGCACGGCAACAACATCTTCACCAGCGAGGATCCCGAGCAGAACGCCGCATTGCGCCATGCGATCGGCGGCGTGCTCGAGACCCTGCCGGCCTCCATGGCCTTCCTCTGCCCGAACGTCAACTCCTACCGCCGCTTCGGTTCGCAGTTCTACGTGCCGAACGCGCCGAGCTGGGGCCTGGACAACCGCACCGTGGCCCTGCGCGTGCCCACCGGCAGCCCGGACGCGGTACGCCTGGAACATCGCGTCGCCGGCGCCGACGCCAACCCCTACCTGCTGCTGGCCTCGGTGCTTGCCGGGGTGCACCACGGGCTGACCAACAAGGTCGAGCCGGGCGCGCCGATCGAAGGCAACTCCTACGAGCAGTTGGAGCCGAGCCTGCCGAACAACCTGCGCGACGCCCTGCGCGAACTGGACGACAGCGAGATCCTGGCGAAGTACATCGATCCGAAGTACATCGACATCTTCGTCGCCTGCAAGGAAAGCGAGCTGGAGGAGTTCGAGTACTCGATCTCCGACCTCGAGTACAACTGGTACCTGCACACCGTGTGAGCATGGGCGGGCGGCTCCGGTCCGGCGCCGCCCGCCCGTTCTTCCGTCGAGGTTCCCACCCTTGCTGAAGGTAGACGGCGGCAAGCCTGCGGTTTCCGCCCGTCCGCCTTCCTTTGCTGTGCATTAGAAAAAGAAGAAATCGAGGCAAGCATACCCATGTCGAATCCTCCCCCCACCGCAGAACGAACCCAGCTTCGCAAGTCCCTCAAGCTGTGGCAGATCGTCATGATCGGGTTGGCCTACCTGACCCCGATGACCGTCTTCGACACCTTCGGCATCGTATCCGGGATTTCCCAGGGACACGTGCCCACCGCCTACCTGCTGGCCCTCGCCGGCGTGCTGTTCACCGCGATCAGCTACGGCAAGCTGGTCCGCCAGTTCCCCACCGCAGGCTCGGCCTATACCTACGCGCAACGAGCGATCAATCCCCATGTCGGCTTCATGGTCGGCTGGTCGTCGCTGCTGGACTACCTGTTCCTGCCGATGATCAACGCACTGCTGGCGAAGATATACCTGACCGCATTGTTCCCCGAGGTCGCCCCGTGGATCTGGGTGGTGATGTTCGTGCTGATCATGACCCTCATCAACATCAAGAGCGTGAACCTGGTCGCCAATTTCAACACCGTCTTCGTGCTGGTCCAGCTGGCGATCATCGTGGTCTTCATCGGCCTGGTGATTCACGGCCTGAACAACGGGGAGGGGACCGCCACGGTGCTCAGTACCCAGCCGTTCTTCTCCGAGCACGCGCATCTCTCGGCGATGGTGGCGGGGGCGACGATCCTCTGCTTTTCCTTCCTCGGTTTCGACGCGGTGACTACGCTGTCCGAGGAAACCCGCGACGCCGGCAGGGTGATCCCGCGGGCGATCTTCCTCACCGCGCTGTACGGCGGGGTGATCTTCATCACCGTGTCGTATTTCCTGCAGTCCTATTTCCCGACCAACGTACGCTTCAAGGAACCCGACGCGGCGCTGCCGGAAATCGCCCTGTACGTCGGCGGCAAGCTGTTCCAGTCGATCTTCCTCTGCGCCACCTTCATCAATACCCTGGCGTCGGGCCTGGCCTCCCAGGCCAGCGTGTCGCGCCTGCTGTACGTGATGGGGCGGGACAACGTGCTGCCGGAGCGGATCTTCGGCTTCGTCCATCCGAAATGGCGTACGCCGTCGATCAACGTGCTCATCGTGGGCATGGTGGCGCTCTCGGCGATCTCCTTCGACCTGGTGACCGCGACCGCGCTGATCAATTTCGGCGCCCTGGTGGCCTTCACCTTCGTCAATCTCTCGGTGATCGTGCATTTCTATGTGCGCGGCGGGCGCAACCGCAGCCTCAAGGAGCATTTCCACTACCTGGTCCTGCCATTGCTCGGCGCGGCCATCGTCGCGGTGCTCTGGCTCAACCTGGAAAGCACCTCGCTGGTGATGGGGCTGATCTGGGCCGGACTGGGCTTCGGCTACCTGTTCTACCTGACTCGCAGCTTCAGCCGTCCGCCGCCGCGCTTCCAGGAGAGCGAGCTGAGCCCGACCCAGTGAGGCGAGCGGTGAATGGATTCAGCGGAAATGTGAAGGAAAAAGATTGGTAATCTTCACGAAATTTTCACGGTGACGGGTCAATCATGGACCCATGGCTAACGGACTAGCCCCCCATCTGAAGCCCGCCTCATGGCGGGCTTTGGCTATCTGCAGACAGCGAATTTCGCGTTTTTCCTCCTTTTCACAGGGATTTCCGGCCTCCCGGCTGGCAATGCGCCTGCGACGACATGTCCGAATCCAGACAGAATTGGACGCCCCCAAAAAGCGCAGACACGGCTAGAATCCACGCCGTCCCGATCCGGTTCGATGGCCGTGGCGGGGGAGCCCGGTATCCGCTGGTCGGTGTTTCCTGTGGTGCTGTGCGTCCTTCCCTAGACTACCCGGCTCGCTCGAACCATCCCTTCGCGGGGGCGGAACGGCACAGGGTCGTTCGGCATGGAAGCTGCCTGGGCCGGCCTTCGACACACCTATAAGAGTAGAAATCTGCATGACATACCCTGAACGTCCCCTGCTTCATCTGCTGACGCGTACCAGCCTGGTGGGCCAGATCATCGTCGGCCTGATCGCCGGCCTGCTGCTCGCCAGCTTCTTCCCGGCCGCCGCGCTCAAGGTCGGCTTCATCGGCAAGGTCTTCGTTTCCGCGCTGAAGGCCGTCGCGCCGGTACTGGTGTTCGTCCTGGTGATGGCATCCATCGCCAACCACAGGCAAGGCCAGCAGACCCATATCCGGCCGATCCTGCTGCTGTACCTGGTCGGCACCTTCAGCGCCGCGGTGGTGGCGGTGATCGCCAGCTTCGCCTTCCCCTCGAGCCTGGTGCTGGCCAGCCATCCGGGCGAGATGTCGCCTCCGGGCGGCATCGCCGAGGTGCTCCAGTCCCTGCTGCTGAGCGTGGTGGACAACCCGGTCAACGCCCTGATCTCGGCCAACTTCATCGGCATCCTGGCCTGGGCCATCGGCCTCGGCATCGCTTTCCGCCACGCCAGCGATACCACCCGCAACCTGCTCTCCGAGCTGTCCAACGGCGTCTCGCTGATCGTCAAGGTGGTGATTCGCTTCGCCCCGCTGGGCATCTTCGGCCTGGTCGCCTCGACCTTCGCCGAGTCTGGCGTCGAGGCCCTGAAAGGCTATGCCCACCTGCTGGTGGTGTTGCTCGGCTGCATGCTGTTCGTGGCCTTCGTGGTCAACCCGCTGATCGTGTTCCTGAAGATCCGCCGCAATCCCTATCCGCTGGTGCTGACCTGCCTGCGCGAAAGCGGCATGACCGCGTTCTTCACCCGCAGCTCGGCAGCCAATATCCCGGTCAACCTGCAGCTCTGCGAGCGCCTTGGCCTGCACGAAGACACCTATTCGGTATCGATCCCGCTGGGCGCGACCATCAACATGGCTGGCGCGGCGATCACCATCACCGTGCTGACCCTGGCAGCGGTGCATACCCTGGGCATCGCCGTGGACGTACCGACCGCGATCCTGCTCAGCGTGGTGGCGTCGATCTGCGCCTGCGGCGCGTCCGGCGTGGCCGGCGGTTCGCTGCTGCTGATCCCGCTGGCCTGCAGCCTGTTCGGGATTCCCAGCGAGGTGGCGATGCAGGTGGTGGCGGTAGGCTTCATCATCGCGATCCTCCAGGACTCCGCGGAGACCGCGCTGAACTCCTCGACCGACGTGCTGTTCACCGCAGCCGCCTGCGAGGCGGAAGAGCGCAAGGCGAGCGCCGCCTGATTCGATCCCTGGGTCACGGAAGAAACCGCCTTCGGGCGGTTTCTTCGTTTCGCCCCGGCGTGCTTTGACCTGTGCGCCGCGCTGCGGCCTAATGGTCGCCCGTCCTTCCCGAGTTGCCGCATGTCGTCTCCTTCCTTGCCCGATGCCAGTCTCCGCGCCAGCACCCTGCATCTGCCGGCCGGTCCCTGGAGCACCGTGCTCGACTGTCTCTGCGCGCGTTTCCCGGCCATCGACCGCGACACCTGGCTGGCGCGCATGCAGCGGGGCCGGGTGCTGGACGCCGAGGGGCGTGCGCTGGGCCCGCAGGCGGCATATCGCGAAGGCCTGCGTGTGCACTACTTCCGCGAGTTGCCGGTGGAGGCACCGATTCCTTTCGAGGCGCGCATCCTGTACCGCGACGAGCATCTGCTGGTGGCGGACAAGCCGCACTTCCTGCCGGTGATGCCGGCCGGCGGCTACGTCGAGCAGACGCTCCTGGCGCGGCTGGCCCGCAGCACCGGCAATCGAGACCTGGTGCCGCTGCACCGGATCGACCGGCATACCGCCGGGCTGGTGCTGTTCTCGACCAATCCCGGCAGCCGCGGGCGCTACCAGGCGCTGTTCCGCGAGCGGCGCATCGACAAGTGCTACGAAGCGATCGCTCCGGCCTTGCCGCAACTGGACTTCCCGTTGCTGCGCAGGACCCGCCTGGTGCCCGGCGAGCCGTTCTTCCGCATGCGCGAAGGCGAGGGCGAGCCGAACAGCGAGACGCGCATCGAGGTCGTCGAGCGCAACGGCCGCTGGTGGCGCTACCGGCTGTATCCGGTGACCGGCAAGAAGCACCAGCTGCGCGTGCACCTCGCGGCACTCGGCGCGGGTATCCAGAACGATGGGTTCTATCCCGAGCTGCTGGACGCCGAGGGCAGCCCCGACGACTACCTGCGGCCGCTCAAGCTGCTGGCCAGGGGGCTGCGCTTCGACGACCCGCTGAGCGGGGAGAGGCGTACGTTCGAATCCGGGCTGCGGCTCGATTGGCAGGTGTAGGCGACAGGCTCGCCAGCGGAATGCTGGCGTACGTCGCCGACCCGGAGCGCATGGCGCGTTTCTATGAACAGGTGCTCGGCCTGGAGGGCTGCGCGGGCGAGTAGAAGGATCGCCCGCTGGTGCGGCTGGACGCGCCCGCCGGAGCGGGCGCGGGTCGCTCAGGGACGCTTGTCCAGCTTGACCACCAGGCGCAGTTGCTCGACGCAACCGCGGCTCTGCTCGATCAGCTTGCCGAACTCGGCGCTGTTGATCTCGTCGTGGTTGAGCCAACTGGTCTTCTGCACTTCCCGATAACGATAGTGGTAGCCGCCATCCTTGGCCGGTTCGGCCTGCAGGTCGATGTCGAACCAGGGACTGCGGATCTCGCAACTGTGCGCCGGCTCGTCAGTCTTGCCGCCGGACAGGCTGATGTCGTAGGACGTGATCTGCGGTTCGCCCAGGTACAGCTCGGCCAACTGGCCTTCGCTACGGTACTTGGCGAAGGCATCCCACTGGCTGGCCAGGTCCTGGCGGTTGTAGAAATACTCTCCGCCGAGCCGGTCGAGGGCGCGGCGGTCGGTAAGCCTGGCACTGATCGTATAGCTGGGCGGCAGCACGAACTGGCTGTCGTCGCGCTCCAGCACGCAGTCGCTGCCTTCCTTGGCGAAGTTGCGGCACAGGTCCTGGTCGGTGCTGGTGCGGCCGCGCTGGCGATCGGCGACGCTGAGCTGCATCAGCGGCGCGTTGGAAAGCTCCACGCGCGACTCGACCCGGGCTTCGCCGTCATGGGTGTAATGCTCGCTGCGGGTCACGCGCAGGGTGTCGCCGGGCGCTTCCAGGGGAATCTCGTCGCGCCGCACCTTGCCGTCGGCGCCCAGCACCAGCGCCCAGCGCTGCTGGATGTCGGGCATGATGCGGCCGGGAGCGAACACCGGGTTGGTCGGGTCCAGCCACCAGGTCTTGCCGTCCACCTCGGCGCGGACGATGGCATGGTTCGGCGCGTACATGCCGGGCACCAGCAGGTCCCAGACCACGTCGCCGCGGCTGACCAGGGTCGGTTCGGCCTTGATCCCGGCGGCCTTGAGCATGGCGGCGAGGAGGATCGCCAGGTCCTTGCAGTCGCCGTAGCCATTGCGCTCGATCTCCGCCAGGGAGAAGGGCACGTAGCCGCGCTCGCTGGCGCGCCAGTCGCCCAGGTAGCGGTAGGTGTCGTTGATGTACTGCATCAGGCCGGCGACCTGCTCGCGGGCCGGCTTGCCCTTCACCGCGGCGACGGCCGCCGCGGCGCCCTTGGGCAGCTCCGCGGCGAGGATCTCGTTGTAGCGCGCGGCGAACGGGCCGAAGTTGTCCTGCAGGTCCAGCGAACTGCCCAGCTCCAGGCGCGGGGTATGGCGCAGGTAGGCGTTGCCGGCTTCGTTGATGTAGTTGGTGTATTGCGGCTTTTTCAGGCTGACCTTGAGGGTCTTCTTGTCGGCGCTCTGTTCGATGCGATAGGCGTCCATCAGCTCGCTGCGCACGAAGATCGGCCGCTCGGCCTTGAACTCGGCGACGAAGCGGTCGTCGCGCACCGGCATCGGCGGGCGGCTGAGAATGTAGTGGAACTGGGTGCTCAGCGGCTTGGCAGTGAAGTGCTCACGCAGGGTGTAGCTGATGCGGGTGCCGACGCGCAGGTTGGGGAACGCCAGGGAGGTCTGGCGTTCGCGCAGGAAGCCCTGGTCCGGGTTCGGCGCGGTGCGCGTATCGATCTGCGACTGGTCCAGCGGCACCGGCTTGCCGCCGGGCTGGGTCAGCTCGGCCTTCTCCACGATCAGGCTGTCGGTCTCCGCGTAGCTGCGATCGATGCGCGAGAGCATCTCGCGGCCGCTCGGCTTGAGGATGGTGAAGCTGTAGGTGCTCACGCAATCGGTGCTGTTGTCGGCGTTGAACTGGCAGCGGAACTCGGTTTCGCCGGCCAGCGGCGCCTCGGCGATCGGTTGCAGTGCGGCGAGGGCCGGGGTGGCGGCGCAGAAGACGCTGGCGGCGAGGAAGGAAGGGGAGAAGGGATGACGGGGCATCGGTGCCTCAGGATGAAACGTTTGAGCGGAGCTCCCAGGCGTCGCCTGGCGCATGGGGGCGCCGGGCGATAGCCGGGGAGATGGACCCTGAATGATAGGTTTTATCAATTCCGCATGTCGACCGGCGGGTCCGGTTATGTGCGGAATGTCGCCGTTGCGATCTTTTCGCCGGCTTCATTTGCCGGGCTTTGCCGTTCTGTGGCAGGCGCACGCCTGTTCCTGGCGCTCCGGAACCGGGTCGTAGCCGCCCGGGTGCCAGGGGTGGCAGCGCAGCAGCCGGCGCGCGCCGAGGTAGCCGCCTCGCAGCGCGCCATGCACGCGGATGGCTTCCAGGGTGTAGTGCGAGCAACTGGGGTAGAAGCGGCAGCGGGGACCGATCAGCGGGCTGATTGCGTACTGGTAGAAGCGGATCAGCCCGATCAGCAGGAACTTCATGGCGAGCCCTCGGCGGGGTTGCGGCGGCGAGCGGGCATTGTAGCGCCGTTGTCGGTCCTCAAGGAGCATTCTCCGCCGCGCAATAAAGGGTCCGCCCGTCGACGAGGCTGCGAGCAGTCGCCAGGCGGCCGCGCAGGCCGGGTTCTTCCGGCGCCAGCGTGCCTTCGCGCCAATCGCCTCCGCGCAACGGAATCAGCGCCGAACGGCCGTAGCCCGGGCAGTACGCCTCGGCGTCGCCCTCCAGGTAGTCGACGCCGTCCAGGGTCAGCTCGCCGACATTCCAGCGCGCGCCGAGGTAGGCCTGGCGGAACGGCCCGTCGGCAAGGACGTAGAAGCCCCCGCGCACCTCGCTGGCCGCCGTGGCGAAGCCGATGGTGCGTCGCGGTTGCGGGATCACCAGCAGCGGTCGCCGTGGGTCGGCGAAGGCCTCCTGCAACTCGACCAGGCGCTGGCGGGTGGCGCCCATCTCGCGCCGGTAGCGCTCGCCGCGCGCCCGCGCGTCGTCGGGAAGTTCGCTCCAGGCCGGAGGCTGGTCGCGCAGCAGGTAGTCCAGCGGCCAGGTGCCGGCCGTCGCGGCTTCCTTCCAGTCCGCGTCGTCGTCGCGCAGGTCCAGCAGCACTCCGGCCAGCGCGCCGATCTCGTAGGCTTCGCTGTCGACGCCGACGCCGATCTCGTTGGCATCGTAGAAGGCCAGGGCGTACTCCCGCAGCGCCTGCCGATAGCGTTGCGGATCCTCGGCGAAATCGGTGCGGTAGCGCGCGGCGGCGGCCATCTCGATGTAGCGCGCGGTGCCTTCGCTGAGATCGACCTGCGCCGCCAGCCGGCTTTCCTCGGGAGCCGCTTCGCGCCAGCGGCGCAGCCAGCCCTGGGCGTCGCTCAGGTAGCTGTCGCGCTGCCCGGGCGTGCGCAGGGCCTGGAGCAGCGACTGGAACAGGGCATAGCGGTATTCCCGCGGGCGCGGGTCGAGCGTGGCCAGGTCGCCGCGATAGCCACCGGGCTTGCGCAGGCCCGGCCAGTCTTCCTGGGCGTAGCGATGGAAGGCTTCGTGCGGGCCGATGGCGGCCAGCGTCTCGCTATTGCCGGTATTGCTCCGCAGGTGCGCGGCGCTGATCTGCAGCAGCACCGCCGGACGGCCCCGGTAACGCGGAAAGGCATAGCTCAGGTCGAGATCCGGGTCGCTGTCGCCCGCCGCCGTGGTGCGCTGCGCGCGGCCTTCGGCATCGGCGACCCAGGTACTGCGGCCATCGCTGTAGAGGAAGGCCTTGTCGGCCATCCGCCAGCCGGGCCAGAGTCGTTCGCTGTGCTGGCCGACGGCATGGACATAGGCCAGGTAGCGGCGGGCGAACGACTCGCTGTCCGTCGCCGCGGCGGGAAGGGACAGGGCAAGCAGGAGCAGGGGCAGGGCTCGGGTCATGGCGGGTACGGTTGCGCAAGGTCGGTCGGGGCGACGAAGGTATGCCGCCGCTTCCCGATTGACCGTCGCGGCCGCTGCCGCGTTCCCCTAGGCGGTGTTGCGCGCCCGCGCCAGGTCGCGCAGCGGCGGGGCGCCGAACAGCCGGCTGTACTCGCGACTGAACTGCGATGGGCTTTCGTAGCCGACCCGGTAGCCGGCGGCGGCCACTTCCAGGCCCTCGCTGAAGATCAGCCGGCGCGCTTCCTGCAAGCGCAGCTGCTTCTGGTACTGCAACGGGCTCATCGCGGTCACGGCCTTGAAGCGGTGGTGCAGGGTCGAGGGGCTGAGGTTGACCACCTGGGCCAGTTGCTCGATGCGCAGCGGCTTGCCGTAGTTCTGGTTGATCCAGTCGATGGCGCGGGTGATGCGGTGGGCCTGGCTGTCGGCGATGGCGATCTCGTGCAGGCGCTGGCCCTGGCCGCTGCGCAGCAGCCGGTAGAAAATCTCGCGGAGGATCAGCGGCGCCAGCATCGGGATGTCGCGCGGGCTGTCCAGCAGATGGATCAGGCGCAGCACCGCATCCAGCAGGCTGGCGTCGATACGGTCGACGTAGAGGCCACGGTCGCCGCGCCGGCTGGCCACTTCCATGGGCCCGGCGTCGGAGATCAGCTGGGTGATTTCCGCAGGGTCGATATCCAGCCGGACGCAGAGGTAGGGCGCGTCCGGCGAGGCGTCGATCACCTGGCCGGCCAGCGGCAGGGTGACCGAGACCACCAGGTAGTGCAGCGGATCGTAGATATAGCGTTCCTCGGCCAACTGCACCTCCTTGCGGCCCTGGGCGATGATGCACAGGGCAGGTTTGTGCATGCCGCGCGCCGGCAGGGTGGGGCCGTCGGCGCGAATCAGGGCGAGGGGGTCGACGGCGGTGCCGTAGACACCGTCGCTGGGACAGTGCTCGAGCAGCAACTGCGCCAGTTCGCTCTGGCGCTGGCGCAGTTCGGCGGGGAGATCGACGGAAAGAAGCGGGGTGTTTTCGCTCATGCGGGGACTCGCGGGGGAAACCTTCCCAAGACTAGCGCGCGCCGCGGCGGCAGGCACTCATCGCGATGCGCGTTGGCAGGATCAGGCAAGCATTCGCCAGGAACAGGCAAGCCAGCTCGTCGCACGGGGCGCAAGCGGATGAGAAAAAACCGGAACGCGGCAGTTTCAGGCAAGAACCCGACAGTATCCGTCTACCGATTCCCCGCGCCATCCCCCTAATCTGGCTGGCATGGCGGAATCTCCGTCATGCCGATGGGAAACACATGCAGGGGGACACACCTATGTCAAATCAACAGGCCAGACTGTCATCGGGCGGCATGTCGCCGGAGCGCGCGCCGGGTGCCTTCCGTTCGCGGCCGGTGCGCGACGGCGCGCTGGTCCCCGAGGCGCCTTCCCGTTCGCCTTCCGGCCCTGCCGCGGGCGGCACGCTGGCGCGGCGGACCCATCCCGGCAACTGGTAATCGGAGGCAGGGCACATGCGTCACCCTTACACCCCACAGCGGCCGGCCGGCGTCTTGGCGCCGCCGGCCCTTCCACTTCTGGTGCCGCTTGCGCAGCGGCGAATCCATGTCGAGGAGGCAGAGAGCATGCCAGCGTTCAATCGGGCCAGTCACCTGGTCAGCATTCGCGCCCGCAGCGGCCAGTCGCACCGCCTCGGCCTGCGCCTGCAAGAGCTGGCGCAGGCGGGCCAGGCCGCGCCCGGTTGCCTGCGCTACGAACTGCGCCAGGCGGACGGGGACTCCGACCTGTGGTTGTTGCACAGCGAGTGGAGCGATGACGCGGCCATGCAGGCGTACCTGGCCGGCGACGCCCAGCGGGTCTTCGCCGAGGTGCTCTGGCAAGCGCTGGCGGCGACCCTGGACGTGCAGGAGCGGCCTTTCTGAAACCGGGCGGGCGGATGATGCGGCGCGGCGTCCGCCCGTCCCCCTTGTTCTGGCCTCTCAGCGACCCGGCGTGACCGGCGACTGGTCCGCTCGTTCGTCTTCGACGTCGCGATGTCGCTCGAAGGCGGTCGCCGGCGAGCCATCGGCATTGACCTGCAACACCGCGCGCGGACGGCCGTCCTCGCCAATGAATACCTGGCCGATCCCGGCGCTGTTCCACAGGCGCTCGCCGGCCTGGCTGTGCTGCGGAACGCGCGGGCGGATTTCCAGACTGCGCCGCTGGGTCAGCCAGTTCAGCGGCGACCAGGGCGCATAGAGCCAGCGATTGAGGCGGTCGAACCAGTCCAGCAGGCGTCGCGGGAATTCGTTCTTGATCCCGCTGCTGGTGATCTGCCAGAGCCGGGGCCCGCGCTCGCGATGGCGAATCCGGATGTCGTAGACGAAGGAGTAATGCACGTCGCCGGAAAGGATCAGGTAGTTACCCGGCGTACGCGAGTGGCGGAAGATGTTCATCATCACCGAGGCCGCGCCGCGATGGGCCATCCAGTTTTCCGCATCGACCAGCAGCGGCTGGCCGATCCAACTGAAAAGCTTCTGTACGCCCTCGATCAGCTTGACCCCGAACATCGGCGCCGGCGACACGATGATCGCCGCCTTTTCGCCGAGCAGGTCCTGCTGGAATTCACTCAGTGCCTCCCAGTCCATCAGCCCGGAGGGCCGGCCCAGGTTGCGCTCGCTACGCCAGCGGCGGGTGCGCGTGTCGAGGACGATCAGGGTCGGGCTGCCAGGCAACCGGTAGTGCCAGTGCTGGAAGTCGAGCAGGGCATCGAGCAGGCGGTCCTGCTCGGCGCAGGGCAGCCGGCCGTCTGCCGCGGCACCCTCCATCAGGGCCGCGACCGGCGCCAGCCATTCGCCGCAATGCTGCGGGTCGTTGCCCCAGCCCTGGCAGAGCAGGTAGGCGAGCAGGGCGTTGCCGATGATCCGCCGGGAGAACGGATGGCCGTAGGCGGTCAGCTCCCAGCGTGCTGAAAGGTTCCAGTCGTCGGTGATGTCGTGGTCGTCGAAGATCATCAGCGACGAGATATGCGCCAGCGCCCGCGCCACGCGGGGCAGGCCATCGCGGAAGGCTTCGATGTGCCGGCGCTCGCCGGCGAAGCGCTGCGCGTGCCGCGCATCCAGCCCCGGCGGCGGTTCCAGCCTGACCACGCGCCAGGGCGCCGGCGACCAGACCAGCAGGTACATCGCCAGCACCTCGGCCAGGCCGACCAGATGGTTGTGGGCGTTGGCCGAGGTGAAGATCGGCTTCTTCACCCCGCCGAAGAAGCGCTCGCGCAGGGCTTCGTTGGACTCGAAGGCGGGCAGCAGGTCCTCGCGCCGGTAGTAGGTGGCCGGGTGCGCGTAGAGTGCCTCGCTGTCGTTCACCAGTGCGCCTTCCAGGTGTTCGCCGTACAGGCCGAGGCGGTGGATCAACCCATGGATGGCCACCAGCATCGGCCCGGCGACGTCGTCGGCGTAGACCTGGTCGCCGCTCATCATCAACAACGCCGGGCGGCTTTCGGCCTGCAGCAGGTTTTCCTCCAGCAGCCGGTCGACCTGCAGCAGGCCATCGGCCGCTGGGTGATGCGGCTTGCGGCAGGAGCCGTGGAGCAACTGGTCGAGACGTGGCTTGAGCACCAGGCTGGCGCGCTGGCGACCGGGGTAGAGCAGATGCGGCGCCCATTCGGCGATTCCCGCAGGCTCCCGGCCGTCGGCGGCGAGGCGCAGGTCGTAGTCGACCAGGCGGGCGCAGGGCAACGGCGGGTCGAGCGCGACATCCAGCAGGTGCAGCCAGGCATGGGTGCCGATGCGGATGGCCGAGTGGGTTCCTTCCGCGAGGCGGACCCGACGCTCCGCCTCGCCTTCGCTGGCGAGGATCAGTTCGATGGTCGTCGGGCATGACGTGGCCAGCCAGAACACCAGGCGTCCGGGCTCTGCGCGGCGCAGCAGGGGACCGGCCAGGACCAGGGGCAGGGCTTCGTCAGGCGGGGTGTCGTTGGGGAGCGAGGCGGACATTGGTACGGGCGTTGTCGACGCGGCGAAACAAGCTGACGAGTATGCCGCTTTCGGCGGATCGCGGCGTTGCCATTTCGTAAGGAATGACGACAGTCGTCGCGGGATGGCGATCTTCTAATGCCAAAAAGTTAAGTACACCTTAATTAATATTCTTTTTTGCGTTCGAGCTTCTGCGGCATATTGCCTTCCGCGCAGGCCCGGCGGCCTGCCATCGCTGTTTGCGGGAGGGACACGTGCAATCCGACGTCGGCGCCGCCTCCCGCCGATCAAGGTTTCGCCTGCCACCCCGACGCCCGGTGGCGCAGGCCCGTAGCACGAGAGTGCGGAATGGGCATGGATCAGACACGCAATCGCCTCGTCGGCCTGATGTTCCAGAACGACTATTCCTGGCTGAGCGGGCGCCTGCGGCGCTACCTCGGCTGCCCCCACAGCGCCGAGGACATCGCCTCGGAAACCTTCCTCAAGGTCCTTGCCCTGCCGGACCCGGCAAGCATCCGCGAGCCGCGCGCGCTGCTCACCACCATCGCCCGCCGGCTGATGTACGACGGCTGGCGGCGCCAGGACCTGGAACGCGCCTACCTGGAAAGCCTGGCCGGGCTTCCGGAGGCCCTCGCGCCGTCCGCCGAGGAGCAGGCCCAGGTGGTGGAAACCCTGCTGCGCCTGGAGCGCATGCTCGCCGGGCTGTCGCCGAAGGCCCGCGCCGCCTTCATCCATAGCCAGATCGGCGGACTGACCTACGTGGAGATCGCCGGCTTGCTGGAGGTTTCCGTCAGCCGCATCCACCAGTACATGGTCGAGGGCTTCAAGCAGTGCTACCAGGTGCTTGCCGAATGAGCCAGGGAAGGCGCGAACGCATCCTCGACGAAGCGGCGCAGTGGATGGCGCTGCTGCAATCCGGCCATGCCGGCGCCGAGGAGCGCCTGGCGTTCCAGCAGTGGCGCCAGGCCGACGCCGAGCACGGTGCGGTGTTCGACCGGCTCAGCCTGGGCTTGCAGTCGTTTCGCGACGAGCCCTTGCACGGCTTGCGCGCCGAGCAATTGATCGGAGCCCTCGAGGCGCCGTCCGCCCGTCGCCGGTTTCTCCAGCGCAGCCTCGGCCTGGCGGCGTTCGGCGTGGCGACGCTGGCGCTGGGGCGGATCGGCATCGTCGGCTTCCCCTGGCCCGGCGACCTGTATACCGGCACCGGACAACGCCAGAGTTTCCGCCTGGAGGATGGCAGCCAACTGGTGCTGGACGCGCGCAGCCGGGTACGCCCCGAATTCGATGGCTACCGGCGTCGCCTGCGCTTACGCGAGGGCCGCCTGCTGGTTGACGTGGCACGGGATCCGGCGCGGCCGTTCGTCGTCGACACCGGGCGCGGCCAGGTCGAGGCGCAGGGAACCCGCTTCCAGGTCAGCGATGACGGTGCCAGCTCGCGGGTGGTGGTGCTCGAGTCGCGGGTGCGGATCACCACGGCCGACGGACGGCAATGCCTGCTGGAGCGCGGCCAGAGCGCGCGTTTCGACGCCTCGGCGATTCTCGCCCGAGGTCCTGCCGAAGGCGGCGAGAGCGCCTGGCTGGATGGCCGGCTGGAGGTCCGCGACCGTCCGCTGGGGGAGGTACTGGAGGCGTTGCGCGCCTATCGCCGCGGCATCGTCAGCGTCGCCGACGACGCGGCGGCGCTGCGCGTCAGTGGTATCTACCCGCTGGACGACAGCGGCGTGGCGCTGGCATTGCTGGAGCAGAGCCTGCCGATCCGGATCGACTACCACGGGCCCTACTGGGTCAGCATCGCCAGCCGCTGAGGCGCGCGCCCGGCGGCGAGCCGGGCGGCGCGACGCTTCAGAACGGTTTGGTCGGCAGGTACTTGCCGTCGAGGGTGATCACCGCCCGCGAGCCGCCTTCCGGGTCCTCGACCTTCTTGATGTCCAGCTTGAAGTTGATCGCGCTGATGATGCCGTCGCCGAACTGTTCGTGGACCAGTGCCTTCAGGGTGCTGCCGTAGACTTGCAGCATCTCGTAGAAGCGGTAGATGGTCGGGTCGCTGGGGATGCCGCCGGCAATGCTGCCGCGCAGCGGGATGCTTTGCAGCAGGAGCACCGCGTCGTCGTCCAGGCCGAGTTGGGCGGCGATCTTGCGCGCCGCCGTCTCTGGCAGGGCATGCTGGCCGAGCAGGGCGGCGGTGACGAAGGTCAGGGCGAGACCGGTGCCGTCGGCCAGATCCTGCCAGGACAGGCCCAGGCGGGCCTTGTTCAGGACCACGGTCTCGGCCAGTTGCTGGCGCGCGTTGGGGGACACTTGGCTGTGTTGCATGGGATGACTCTCCTTGCGGGTGGTTGTGAGGGAAGGGATTCAGGCGACCGCCTGCCCGGGTGCGCCGCCTACCGCGCGCACTTCGGGATGCTTGGCGAGGGAGACGAAGCGCCGGCTGGCGCCGTCGAGGGCGTCGATGCGGCCGCTTTCGATGTCGTAGACCCAGCCGTGCAGGTTCAGCCGACCCTGTTCCAGGGCGCGGGCGACGCAGGGGTGGGTGCGCAGGTTGGCCAGTTGGGCGATCACGTTGTGCCGCACCAGGGCGTCCAGCCGCGCCGCCTCGGAGGCGTGTTCGTGGGCGCTGTTCATCGCCCGTGCGGCCTCGGCGTGGTGCAACCAGCCGGCCACCGCCGGCAACTGGTCGAGACAGGCGCAGGATGCGATGGCGCCCATCGCGCCGCAGTCCGAGTGGCCGCAGACCACGATGTCGCCGACCCCGAGCACCGCCACCGCGTATTCCACCGAGGCGCTGACCCCGCCGGGCTGCGGCCCGTAGCCGGGGACGATGTTGCCGGCATTACGGATCACGAAGAGTTCGCCGGGCTCGCGCTGGGTCAGCAGCTCGGGGACCACCCGGCTGTCCGAGCAGGCGATGAACAGCGCCTTGGGGGCTTGCCGGGTGGCCAGGGACTTGAACAGTTGCGAGCGCGCCGGGTAGGCGTCGCGCTGGAAGCGGAGAAAGCCGTCGATGATGTCACGCATGGCGCTGGGCTCCTGGCCGTCGAATGGTGGGGCCAGGATGCGCGGATTGAGCCATAGGGTCCAAGACCGGTTTATTATTCCAATCATTGGTCTGGCCTATAGTTGGATGTTTCCATGCTGCTTCGCCACCTGCGCTACCTGCTCGCTGTCGCCGAGCATCGCAACTTCACCCGCGCCGCCGAGGCGCTGCACGTTTCGCAGCCGACCCTGTCGCAGCAGGTGCGGCAACTGGAAGAGCAACTGCGCGTGCAATTGCTCGACCGCTCCGGCAGGAGCGTGCGTCCCACCGATGCCGGCGAGCTGTACCTGCTTCATGCGCGGCGTGCCTTGCGCGAGCTGGAAGCGGCGCAACGAGCGATCCACGAGGTGCGCGACCTCAGTCGCGGCCGCCTGCGCCTGGGCATGACGCCGACCTTCACCTGCTATCTGGTGGGCGCCCTGGTGGATCCGTTCAATCAGCGCTATCCGGGCATCGAGTTGAGCCTCGAGGAGTTGCCCCAGGACGCCCTGGAGGCGGCGCTGATCGACGATCGCCTGGACCTTGGCGTGGCCTTCAGCGAGCCGGGTTCGGTGGAGATCGACAGCCAGCCGCTCTACCTGGAGCGCCTGGGCCTGGTGCTGGGGGCGGAACACCCGGCGGCGGACGCGCCGCTGGCCGCCGCAGCGCTGGCGGAGTTGCCGTTGGCGTTGTTGCGCGACGACTTCGCCACGCGCCGGCACATCGACGCTTACCTGCGCCAGCAAGGGGTGACGGCGCGGGTGGCGCTGGAGGCGAACTCGATCAGCGCCATCGTCGACGTGGTTCGCCGCGGAAGACTGGCCAGCATCCTGCCGGAGGCGGTGGCGCGCCAGCAGGCCGGGTTGCGCTGCGTGGCGCTGCGGCCGGCGTTGCCGACCCGCCAGGTAGCGCTGTTCTGGCGCCAGGGCAGCCACCCCGGTGCCGCGCGCCTGGCCTTCCAGGCCCTGGCGCTGGAACTCGGCGCCGAGCTGGGCGACGCCTGAGCGGGATCAGCCGCGACTCGGCTGCAACGCCGCGGGCTCCTCGCGGCGCAGCCGCAAGGCCAGGGCGGCGCCGAACAGGGCGAGCAGGGCGCTGAGCGCGGTCACCCATTCGATGCCGCGCGCCTGGCTGGCCAGCAGGCTGGCGGCATCGGCGCCGCGCACCTGGGCGTTGGCCAGCGCCACCAGCAGGGCCAGGCCGAGCGCGCCGCCGATCTGCTGGGTCATCGAGGCCATCCCCGAGGCGACGCCCTGTTCGGCGGGATCGACGCCGCTGGCGGCGCTGACCCACATGGCGGTCCAGGTCATGCCCTGGCCGACGCTGAGGATCACGATGGCCGGCAGCAGCGCCAGGAAGCCGCGCCCCAGCGGCAGGCACGCTGCCAGCAGGCCGAGCCCGAGTGCGCCCAGCAGCAGGCCGGCGACCAGCGTCGCGCGTGCCCCGTGGCGGGCCAGCAGGCGCTCGGCGACGCGGATACCGAGGGTGCAGAGCAGAGTCGCCGGGAGGAACGCCAGGCCGGTCTGCAACACGCTGTAGCCGTACACCGACTGGAAGTAGATGGCCAGGAAGTAGTACTGCACGCCGTAGCTGCTCATGAAGATCGCGGTCAGCAGCATCGCCACCTGCAGGTTGCGGTTGCCCAGCAGGCGCAGCGGCATCAGCGGGTCGCGGCTGTAGTGTTCGATGGCGAGGAACGCCAGTAGCAGCGGGACGGAAAGGTAAAGTCCGAAACGTACCGAGGGCGCATCCCAGCCCGACTCGGGGCCCTGGACCAGGGCGAAGACCAGCAGGGTGGCGCCGGCGGTGACCGTCAGCGCGCCGGCCAGGTCGAAGCGCCGACCGCGCTGGCGCCGGGCGTCGGCCGGGATCAGGCGCAGGGCGAGCAGCGCCGCGGCGCCGGCCAGCGGCACGTTGACCAGGAAGATCGAGGCCCAGCCGAACAGCTCGGTGAGCGCGCCGCCAAGCGCCGAGCCGAGGGCCAGGCCGAACGCCGAGGCGATGCTCCAGATCGCCAGGGCACGATTGCGCGCCGGGCCCTCGGCGAAGTGATTGCCGATCAGCGCCAGGGTCGCCGGGAACAGCAGCGCGCCACCCAGGCCCTGCACGGCGCGGGCGAGGATCAACGGCAACTCGCTCTGGGCCAGGCCGCCCGCGAGGGAGGCGAGGGCGTACAGGCTTTGCCCGAGGACGTACATGCGGCGCCGGCCGAGCAGGTCGGTGGCGCGCCCGCCGAGCAGGAGGAAGCCGCCGAAGGCCACCGTATAGGCGCTCACCACCCATTGCAGGCGTTGCGCCGAAAAATCCAGCGCCCGGCTGATTTCCGGCAGGGCGACGAACACGATGGTGGCGTCGAGGGCGATGATCAGTTGCGCGCAGGCGAGCAGGGCGAGCATCCAGTTGGAAGGGGCGGCACGGTCCGTCACGGCGGGACTCCTGGTCTGGGTTGGGCGCGGCCAGTGTTTCTCATGCTGGAATCGTGATAAATAGCCTCTCCGTCCTTTCACTGATGAAAATAATCATCGATGAGATCGCCATGGACCTGAATGCCGTCAAGTTGCTCGCCCGCGTGGCCGAGACCCGTAGCTTCACCCAGGCCGCCGTTTCCCTCGGTCTGACCCAGTCCGGCCTGTCGCGCGCCATCGGCCGGCTGGAAGCCGAACTCGGCGTGCGTCTGCTGCACCGCACCACCCGCAGCGTCAGCCTGACCCCGGACGGCCTGCTGTTCTACGAGCGCTGCGCACCCTTGCTGGCGGAACTGGAGGAAGTCGAGAAGTTGCTGGTGGACCGCCAGTGCGCGCCGAGCGGTCCGCTGAAGATCACCACCCCGCAGGCGCTCGGGCGGATCGTGATCATGCCGGTGCTGCGCGAACTGACGCGGCGCTACCCGCAATTGCAGATCGAGGCGGCGATGACCGATCGCCTGGTCGACCTCACCGAGGAAGGCTTCGACGCCGCCGTGCGTCTCGGCCGGGTCGGCGACGTGCGCCTGATCGCCCGGCCATTGGCGGCCTTGCGTTGGGTCACGGTGGCGTCGCCGGAATACCTGCGCAGCCACGGCACGCCGGAGCGCCTGGAGCAACTCGCCGGGCACAACTGCCCGACGGTGCGCGACCTGCACACCGGCAAGCTGCTGGAATGGCAGTTCCAGCGCGACGGCCAGCCGCTGAGCCTGGCGGTGCGCGGCGACCTGGTGCTGGACGTGGCCGACGCGCTGGTCGACGCGGCGCTGGTCGGCCAGGGCATCGTCCAGGTGATGGGCTTCATGGCCGAGGAGGCGATCCGCCGGCGTCGACTGGTACGCATCCTCCAGCCCTTCGAACCGCCGCTGTGCCCGGTGTCGCTGATCTACCCGCCGTCGCGGCAGTGCTCGCTGAAGATCGGCGCGCTCTACGAGGAACTGAAGAGCGCGCACTGGTGCGGGGCGCTGACGTACTGACCCGAGGGCGGCAGGGCGGATAACGCCGTGTTCGGACCGGCGGATAGCCGCAAGCGGCTATTCGCCCTACACGGGGCAAGGCCGGTAGCCGAGCTTGGGGGTGATTTTGGGGTAGGGCGAATAACGCCGGAGGCGTTATCCGCCGATACGCCGTGCCTGAACCGGCGGATAGCCGCAGGCGGCTATTCGCCTTACGCGGGGCAAGGCCGGTAGCGGAGCTGGGGATGATTGTCGGGTAGGGCGAATAACGCCGGAGGCGTTATTCGCCGCTACGCGCTGCCTGAACCGGCGGATAGCCGCAAGCGGCTATTCGCCCTACACGGGGCAAGGCCGGTAGCGGAGCTGGGGAAGATTGTCGGGTAGGGCGAATAACGCCGGAGGCGTTACCCGCCGCTACGCCGTGCCTGAACCGGCGGATAGCCGCAAGCGGCTATTCGCCCTACGCGGGGCAAGGCCGGTAGGGGAGCTGGGGAAGATTGTCGGGTAGGGCGAATAACGCCGGAGGCGTTATCCGCCGCTACGCCCTGCCTGAACCGGCGGATAGCCGCAAGCGGCTATTCGCCCTACGCGGGGCAAGGCCGGTAGGGGAGCTGGGGAAGATTATCGGGTAGGGCGAATAACGCCGGAGGCGTTATCCGCCGATACGCTTATTCGCCCGCGCTTATAAGCTCAGAACAAAGCGTTCCAAGCCTGCCCTGCAAATCTCCCGCGCTCATCGCTCATCCCCTGGAAACCATGTTTTCGGGGGGAACCGAACGATGCCGCACCATGCTCCATCCACACGCCTGCCTTCCAGCCTGGCCCTGGCCGCGCTGCTCGCGGCGGCCTACGCCGCGCCGCCGGAGGCACGTGCGGAGACGCCCGCGCCCGCCGCCAAGGCGCTCACCTTCGACGTCGCCGCCGGCCCGCTGGACCAGGTGCTGCTGGGCATCTCGCGACAGAGCGGCTTGCTGATCTCCTTCGAGCAGTCGCTGGTGCGCGGCCGGCAGGCGCCGGCGGTGCGCGGTCCGCTGAGTGTCGACCAGGCCCTGGAACAGGCCCTGCGCGGTAGCGGCCTGCAGTTCCGCCGTTCCGAGCGCGGCGCGGTGATTTCCGCCGCGCCGCTGCGCGCGGCCGTACCGGCGGCGAAGGTGCAGCCGCTGGCGGCGAAAGCGGAGCAGACCCTGGAGCGGGTGGTGGTGACCGGCTCGCGGATTCCCCGCGCCCAGCAGGAAGGGCCGTCGCCGGTCACGGTGATCAGCAGCGAGGAAATCCAGAACCGTGGCTACCGCAACGTCTTCGAGGCCTTGCAGACGCAGACCCAGAACACCGGCATGACCCAGGGCGAGGACTACGGCAACACCTGGCAACCGGCGGCCAACGCCCTCAACCTGCGCGATCTCGGCCCCAACCACACGCTGGTGCTGATCAACGGCCGGCGCGTCGCCGACTACCCGACCGCCTATGGCGGCTCGGTGAACTTCACCAACCTGGCGAACATCCCGGCGGTCATGATCGACCGCATCGAGATCCTCAGCGGCGGCGCCTCGGCGATCTACGGCTCGGATGCCATCGCCGGGGTGGTCAATATCGTCCTGAAGAAGAAATTCGATGGCGTCGACGTCAACCTGCGCGCCGGCACCACCGAGCGCGGCGGCGGCGACAACCAGCGCCTGCAACTGGTCGGCGGCGGCGCGACGGGCGACTTCGAAGGCCTGTTCGGCCTGCAGGTCGAGCAGCGCCAGCCGGTCTGGGCCAACCAGCGCGGTTTCATGGACAGCTACCCGGACGGCAACAACGTCGGCTACCGGCTGAACCCGCAGAGCGGACGCTACCTCGGCGACGCCTCCTGCGCCGGCCTCGGCGGCCTGTTCGGCGGCAACGTGGCGCCGGTGCCGGGCGCCAGGGGTGGCTATCGCTGCATGACCGACCAGTACTACAACAACTACTGGACCCTACAGACCAAGAAGGAAAACTACGACGGCTACGCCGGCGGCACCTGGCACCTGAGCGACAGCGGCAAGCTGTTCGCCGACCTGCTGTTCGGCTTCGACCACCTGCAGAACAATACCCGCGGGCCGTCCTTCACCTCGCCGGACTTCATCAATGCCTCCAGCGGCGACCTGGAGCGCTGGTACCGGCTGTTCTCGCCCGAGGAGATCGGCGGCAAGAGCAGCAACAACAGCAAGTGGCGCGAGGTGTCCTGGACCGGCACCCTCGGCTACAGCGACCACGTCGCCAATACTTCCTGGGAATACGAACTGGCCGCGACCCGCTCCGAGTACCGCAGCGACCGCACTACCCGCTACACCCCGGCGGCCGGGATCCTCGACCTGTACCTGGGCCGCAAGCTCGGCGAACGCGACGGCTACCCGGTCTACGATCCCGATCCGGCGCGCCTCGGACGTCCGCTGAGCGAGGAAGAGTGGCGCAGCCTGCGGCGCAACGTGACCCAGCACAGCGAGTCCTACTCGCAGACCTACAGCTTCACCGGCAACGGCGAGCTGTTCGACCTGCCGGCCGGCCCGGTGGCCTTCGCCGGCGTGCTGGAGGTGGGCAAGCAGGGCTACAGGATCCGTCCCGACTCGCAATACAACGACGGCTCTCTCTACAACGTCTCCAAGGCCAGCAGCTCCGGCGGCTCGCGCGACCGTTACGCCGCCGGCGGCGAATTCAGCATCCCGCTGCACGACACGCTGCTGGCGTCCGCCGCCGGCCGCTGGGACCAGTACAGGTTCAGCGGTCGCACCGAGGAGCAGACCACCTACAACCTGGGGCTGGAGTGGCGCCCGCTGACCAGCCTGCTGCTACGCGGCAGCTACGGCACCAGCTTCCGCGCGCCGGACCTGAACTACATCTACCAGGCCGACGCCAACGGCTACTACCCGGCGCAGAAGGACTACTACGGTTGCGAGAAAGGCGTCGACGGCGCCTGCAAGAACGGCCGGGTCGACTACGTGCAGAGCGGCACGCCCGACCTGAAGTCCGAGCGCGGGCGCTACTGGAGCTACGGCTTCGTCTGGTCGCCGTCGAGCAGGTTCGACTTTTCCGCCGACTACTACCACATCCAGATCGATGACCTGCTGACCACCCTCGATCCGGACAAACTGCTGCGCGACGAGGCGGCCTGCCGCAGCGGCGGGCTCGATCCGGACTCGGCGCAGTGCCGCGACACCCTGGCGCGGGTCGAGCGCAACGCCGGCGACGCCAGCGTCGACCCGAATCGCCTGAACAAGGTCTACGTCAATGCCATCAACGCGGCCAAGGAGCGCACCAGCGGCATCGACCTGCGCAGCAACATCCGCTGGGGCGCCGGCGACTACGGCGCCTTCTCCTCGACCCTCGGCTACACCCTGGTGTTGTCCCACGACTACAAGCAGTCCGACGACTACCCCAGCGAGAACCAGCGCGACAGCCTCGACTCCCACGACTGGCGCAGCAAACTCAACGCCAGCCTGACCTGGGACTACGCACAGTTCACCTCGACGCTCTTCGCGGTGCGCTACGGCAGCGTTACCAACGCCGCTGGCAGCGGGCGCCTGAGCCCGTGGACGGTGTTCAACGCCAGCGCCCGCTACCGGCTCAACGAACGCGCCAGCGTCGGCCTGACGGTGAACAACCTGCTCGACCAGATCAAGGAGGACGACTCCGATGGCTGGCCGTACTATCCCACCGGCAACTACGACGCCATGGGCCGCCAATGGTGGCTGGACTTCAGCTATCACTTCGGTGGTTGAGCCATGCCCGGACGCATCCTGGTCTTCGCCTGCTGCCTGCTCGCCAGCCTGGCCCGCAGCGAGCCGCGCCATGCCATCACGCTCTACGACGAGCCGGCGAAATATCCGCCGGGTTTCCAGCACTTCGACTTCGTCGACCCGCAGGCGCCCAAGGGCGGCAGCCTGCGGCGGATGGAAAGCGGCAGCTTCGACACGCTGAACCCCTTCGCCAACCGCGGCACGCCGATCAGCATGACCCAGGCCGCGCTGATCTACGAAACCCTCGGCTTCCAGTCACTGGACGAGCCGTTCACCGAATACGGCTACCTGGCGCGCTACATCGAGAAAGCCCCGGACAACAGCTGGGTGCGTTTCCATATCGATCCGCGGGCGCGCTTCAGCGACGGCGTGGCGGTCACCGCCGAGGACGTGAAGTTTTCCTTCGATAGCCTGGTCGAGCAGGGCAGCCCGTTCTGGCGCGCCTACTACAAGGAGGTCCGCGAGCCGGTGGTGGAGGATCGCCTGCGCATCCGCTTCGATTTCCGTCATGCCGGCAACCGCGAGCTGCCGCTGGTGCTGGCCCAGCTCTACGTGCTGCCCAGGCATTGGTGGCAGGGACGCGACTTCAACCGCAGCAGCATGCAGCCGCCGCTGGGCAGCGGACCTTACCGGCTGGAGAAGGCCGAGGCGGGGCGTTCGGTGAGCTACCGGCGCAACCCCGACTGGTGGGCTCGCGACCTGCCGGTCGGGCGTGGCCTGTACAACTTCGAGCGGATCCGTTTCGACTACTACCGCGACAGCGGCGTGGCCTTGCAGGCGTTCAAGGCCGGGCAGGCCGACATCAATGTCGAGACCAGCGTCAAGGCCTGGAGCAGCGGCTACGACTCGCCGGCCCTGCGCGATGGCCGGTTGCGCCAGGAGAGCTTTCCCTACCCGTACCCGGCCAGCCTCCAGGGCCTGGTGTTCAACCTGCGCCGGCCGCTGTTCGAGGACCGCCGGGTACGCCAGGCGCTGAGCCTGTTGTTCGACTTCGAATGGACCAACCGGCAGCTCTTCGGCGGTCGCTACAAGCGCCTGCGCAGCTATTTCGACAACTCGGAGATGGCCGCTCGCGGCCTGCCCGGCGCCGACGAACTGGCCTTGCTGGAGCCGCTGCGCGGGCAGATCCCCGAGGAGGTCTTCGGCCAGGCCTACGCTCCGCCGGTGAACGACGGCAGCGGCGATATCCACGAGCGCCTGGTGCAGGCCTACCGCCTGCTCGGCGAGGCCGGCTGGCATGCCGTCGACGGGCGCCTGCTGGATACCGCCGGACGGCCGCTGCGCTTCGACCTCCTGCTCCAGGGCAAGAGCCTGGAGCGCGCGCTGCTGCCGTTCCAGCGCAACCTGGCGCGGATCGGCATCGATATGCGCCTGCGCCAGGTGGACGCTTCGCAATACATCGAGCGCATACGTGCGCGGGACTACGACATGATCGTTTCGAGCTTCTCCCAGTCCAATTCGCCGGGCAACGAGCAGTACAGCTTCTGGCATTCCTCCAGCTACGCCGATCCCGGCGGCTACAACCGCATCGGCCTGAAGGACCCGGCCATCGACCGGCTGGTCCAGGCGGTGGTCGAGGCCGACTCGCGGGCCGCCCTGGAAACCGCCGTGCGCGCCCTCGACCGGGTGCTGCAATGGGGCTACTACCTGATCCCGACCTGGTATTCCGACGAGGTCTGGATCGCCAGCTGGAATCGCTTCGGCCGACCGCCGCAGGCGCCGCGCTACAGCCTGGGGCTGAACACCTGGTGGGAAGTCCGCGAGCGGGCCGCGCCGAGCCGGGAGGCGCAGTGACATGGGCGGCTACCTGTTGCGCCGCCTGGCGCTGATCCTGCCGACCCTGCTGGGCATCCTGCTGATCAACTTCGCCATCGTCCAGGCCGCACCCGGCGGGCCGGTGGATCAGGCCATCGCGCGCCTGCAGGGCGTCGACGGCGGCGGCCCGCTGGGGCGTGGCGGGGAGGGTGGGCATGGCGCTCTGGAACCGCAGCGCCACGGCGAGACCGGCATCGATCCGCAGCTGGTGGCCGCCCTGGAGCGCCAGTACGGCTTCGACAAGCCGCCGCTGCAACGGCTCTGGCTGATGCTGTCGAGCTACGCCCGGCTGGATTTCGGCGAGAGCTTCTACCGCGACGCGCGGGTCATCGACCTGATCGCCGAGAAGCTGCCGGTCTCGCTGTCCCTGGGCTTGTGGGCGACACTGATCACCTACCTGGTGTCGATTCCCCTGGGGGTGGCCAAGGCGGTGCGCCACGGCAGCGCCTTCGACCTGTGGAGCAGCGCGCTGGTGGTGATCGGCTATGCGGTGCCCGGCTTCCTCTTCGCCATCGTCCTGATCGTGCTGTTCGCCGGCGGCAGCTACCTGGACTGGTTCCCCCTGCGCGGCCTGGCTTCCGAGGGCGCCGAGCGCCTCGGCCCGCTGGCGCGCTTCGCCGATTACCTCTGGCACCTGGCGCTGCCGGTGGGTTCGCTGGTGGTCGGCGGTTTCGCCAGCCTGACCCTGCTGACCAAGAACAGCTTCCTCGACGAGATATCCAGGCAGTACGTCGCCACCGCTCGCGCCAAAGGGCTCAGCGAGCGCCGGGTGCTCTACGGCCATGTGTTCCGCAACGCCATGTTGCTGGTGGTGGCCGGGCTGCCGGCGGCGCTGGTCTCGGTGTTCTTCACCGGGTCGCTGCTGATCGAGGTGCTGTTCTCCCTCGACGGCCTCGGCCTGATGGGCTACGAAGCGGCGCTCGGCCGCGACTACCCGGTGGTGTTCGGCAGCCTGTTCATCTTCACCCTGCTCGGGTTGCTGGTGAAGCTGGCCGGCGACCTGGCCTACAGCCTGGTCGACCCGCGCATCGACTTCGCCGCGAGGAAACAGTGAGATGGCCATCGTCCTTTCCCCGCTGCACCGCCGCCGCCTCGCCGCGTTCCGCGCCAACCGCCGCGGGCGCCTGGCGCTACGGCTGTTCCTCGCGCTGTTCGTCACCTGCCTGTTCGCCGAGCTGATCGCCAACGACCGCCCGCTGCTGCTGGAATACCGTGGCCAGTGGTTCCTGCCGGTGCTGCGGGACTATCCGGAAACCGCCTTCGGCGGCGAGCTGCCGTTCCCGCCGGACTACCGCGGTCGCTTCATGAGCGAACGCATCGCCCGCGACGGCTGGGCGCTGTGGCCGCCGATCCGCTTCGACGCGCGCAGCATCAACTACGCGCGCCCGGCGCCGGCGCCGCCCTCGGCGGAGAACTGGCTGGGTACCGACGACCAGGGCCGCGATGTGCTCGCGCGGGTGATCTACGGCCTGCGCCTGTCGATTCTCTTCGCCCTCGGCCTGACCCTGGCCTCGTCGTTGCTGGGAATCTGCGCAGGCGCGGTGCAGGGCTACTACGGCGGCTGGATCGACCTGTTCGGCCAGCGCTTCATCGAGGTCTGGTCGGGTCTGCCGATGCTTTACCTGCTGATCATCCTCGCCAGCCTGGTGCAGCCCGGGGTCGGCTGGCTGCTGGCGATCATGCTGCTGTTCTCCTGGACCAGCCTGGTCGACGTGGTTCGCGCCGAGTTCCTGCGCGGTCGTCACCTGGAGTACGTCAAGGCGGCGCGAACCCTCGGCCTCGGCGACGCCGGGGTGATGTTCCGGCACATCCTGCCCAACGCCATGGTCGCGACCCTGACCTTCCTGCCGTTCCTGCTCTGTGGCGCGGTGACCACCCTGACCGCCCTGGACTTCCTCGGTTTCGGCCTGCCGCCCGGCTCGCCGAGCCTTGGCGAACTGGTCGGGCAGGGCCGCGACAACCTCCAGGCGCCCTGGCTCGGGCTGACCGTGTTCGTGGTCCTGGCGACCTTGCTCAGCCTGCTGGTGTTCATCGGCGAAGCGGTGCGCGACGCCTTCGATCCGAGGAAATGAGATGAACCGGGAACTGTTGCGAGTGGAAAACCTGAGCGTCGCCTATGGCGACACGCAGGTCGTGAAGGGGATCGACTTCAGCCTGCGCGCCGGCGAGACCCTGGCCCTGGTCGGCGAGTCCGGCTCCGGCAAGTCGCAGACCGCCCACGCCCTGCTGCGCCTGCTGCCGGGCGCGGCGCGCCTGGGCGGCAGCGTGCGCCTGGACGGCGAGGAACTGCTCGCCCTGTCGCCGCAGGCATTGCTGGCGATTCGTGGGCAGCGCATCGGCATGGTGTTCCAGGAGCCGATGACCTCGCTCAATCCATTGCAGCGCATCGGCCGCCAGGTCGGCGAGGGCCTGCGCCTGCATCGCCGCCTGCGTGGCGCCGCGCTGCGCGGGCGGGTACTGGAACTGCTCGAACTGGCCGGCCTCGAGCAGCCGCGACGCCTGCTCGAGGCCTATCCGCACCAGCTCTCCGGCGGCCAGCGACAGCGAGTGATGCTGGCCATGGCGCTGGCTTGCGAGCCGCAACTGCTGATCGCCGACGAACCGACCACGGCTCTCGACGTCACCGTGCAGAAACGCCTCCTGGAGCTGCTGCAAAGCTTGCAGCGACGGCTGGGCATGGCGATCCTGCTGATCAGCCACGACCTCAACCTGGTGCGCCGGGTCGCCGATCGGGTCTGCGTGATGCGCGATGGCCAGATCGTCGAGGAGAACGCCTGCGAGACGCTGTTCCGCTCGCCCCGGCATCCCTACACGCGCCTGCTGATCGAGGCCGAGCCGGGTGGGCTGGCGGAGCCGGTGGCGTGCCGCGAGACCTGCCTGGAGGTGCGCGCGCTGAGCCTCGACTACCCCGCGCCCGGCGGCTGGCTGCGCCGGCGCGCGGGACTGCGCGCGGTGCACGAGGTCAGCCTGCGGCTGCGCCGTGGCAGCACCCTGGGGATCGTCGGCGAAAGCGGTTCGGGCAAGTCCTCCCTCGGCCAGGCGCTGCTGCGCCTGTTGCCGGCCGAAGGGCAGATCCTGTTCCAGGGCGAGCGCCTCGACCGGCTGCACGGCAAGCGCCTGTTGCCATTGCGCCGGCAGTTCCAGGCGGTGTTCCAGGACCCCTACGGCAGCCTCAACCCGCGCCTTAGCGTGGAACAGATCGTCGGCGAAGGCCTGCGTATCCATGGCATCGGCGATGCCGGCGAACGCCGCGCGCGGGTGCTGGAGGCACTGCGCGAGGTCGGTCTCGACGAGCCTTGCCTGGAACGCTATCCCCACGAGTTTTCCGGCGGCCAGCGCCAGCGCATCGCCATCGCCCGCGCGCTGGTGCTGAAGCCGGCGCTGATCCTGCTCGACGAACCGACCTCGGCGCTCGACCGCAGCGTGCAGTGCCAGGTGGTCGAGCTGCTGCGTCGGTTGCAGCGTCGCCACGGGCTGAGCTACCTGTTCATCAGCCACGACCTGGCCGTGGTACGCGCCCTGGCCCACGACATCCTGGTGCTCAAGGACGGCCGGGTGGTGGAGCAGGGCAGCGCCGCTGCGCTGTTCAGCCAGCCGCGCCACCCCTATACCCGCGAGTTGCTCGGAGCGATACCCGCGCTGCGCCTGGAAGAGCACCTGCGGGTGGCCGGGCTGGGAATCTGAGGCGGGAAACCATGCTGACTCTAAGGATGTTCCGAAAGGTTCTTTCCAGACGCCCCGGCGCTTTTCTTAAGATCGGCCTGCGGGCCCGTCAGGGACAAGGAGCCATGTCGGCTTCCGGGTCCGTCCGATCGATTGGGGGAATGCGATGAGTTCGTTACCGTTGTACTTCGATTACGCCGCCACCACGCCCGTGGACGAGCGCGTGATCCGGGCCATGGTGGAGTGTCTCGGCTACCAGGCGTGTTTTGGCAATCCCGCGTCGAATTCCCATGCCTACGGCCGCCAGGCGCGGCGGGCAGTGGAGCGGGCCAGGGAGCAGGTGGCCGCGCTGGTCGGCGCCAGCGCCGGGCAGATCGTCTGGACTTCCGGCGCCACCGAATCCAACAACCTGGCCCTCAAGGGCGTGGCCCAGGCGCTGGACGCACCCGGCCACCTGATCACCAGTCGCCTGGAGCACAAGGCGGTGCTGGACACCGTGCAGCAACTCGCCGATGACGGCTGGAGCGTGACCTGGCTGGCGCCCGGCACCGATGGCCTGATCCGGCCGGAACAGGTGGAGGCGGCCTGGCGCGCCGATACCCGTCTGGTGTCGCTGATGCGGGTCAACAACGAACTCGGCACCCTGACCGACATCGCCGCCATCGGCGAACGGGTGCGCGAGCGCGGCGCGCTGTTCCACGTCGACGCGGCGCAGGCCAGCGGCAAGGTGGCGATCGACCTGGGCCGCCTGGCGGTGGACCTGATGTCGTTCTCCGCACACAAGACCTACGGGCCCAAGGGCATCGGCGCGTTGTACGTCGGGCCGCGCGCCGAGCGGCGGCTGAAGGCGCAGATCCACGGCGGCGGACACGAGCAGGGCCTGCGTTCCGGGACCCTGGCGACCCACCAGATCGTCGGTATGGGCGAGGCCTTCGCCCTCGCCGGCGAGCTTTTCGAGGAGGAGGGCAGGCGCATCGCCGGACTCCAGCGGCGTCTGCTGGAGGGGCTGGCGCAGATCGACGGCTGGCGCCTGAACGGCAGCGCCGACGCACGCATCGCGCATACCCTGAACCTGACCTTCGACAACCCGGCCTTTGTCCCCCAGGCACTGGAGTCCAGCCTGGCGGTGTCCAGCACCTCGGCCTGCAACTCGGCGCGGCCGGCGCCGTCCCACGTGCTTCTCGCCCTCGGCCACGATGCCGCCAGCGCTGGCCGCAGCGTGCGCCTGAGCCTCGGTCGCTACACCCGCGAGGCCGACGTCGACGCGGCGGTGGCCGCCCTCAAGGCCGCGGCGGATAGTGGCGCGCCGGCGTGGCAGCCGTTCCTCGGGGTATCCAGGGCAGGCTGAGCGGCCGGCTCGACCCGCCCTCGCCGAAGCCAGGGGCTGCGGATAACCGCGAAGCGGTTATTCGCCCTGCGGCTCCAGGGGCTTTTCGTCTTTGCCGCCATTTCCCGGCAATGTGCGCTTGGCGGATCATCCAGGTTGGGTATCATGCGTCGCCATTCCCATCCACCGCCGACGGAAGTCAGGCTTTGCCTGCGTGAGCCCAATGGACGATCTCTCCCCCGATTCCGCCTTGCCGCCTGCCGGCAGCGCCCAGGACAACGACGCGCCGCGCCAGTTGGTGGTCTGCATCGACGGAACCTCGAACCGCTTCGGCGACCAGCCGACCAACGTGGTGCGCCTGTACCGCTCGCTGTCGCGCGATCCGCGCAGGGTGCTGGCCTACTACGACCAGGGCGTCGGCACCTTCGGCCTGAAGGAAACCCTGTTCGAGTGGCAGAAGTTTCCCTCGCGGATCGCCGGCCTGGCCTTCGGCTGGGGGCTCAAGCGCAACGTCGAGGGCGCCTATCGCTTCCTCGCCGAGCACTACCGGCCCGGCGACCAGATATTCCTCTTCGGCTTTTCCCGCGGGGCCTACGCGGTGCGGGTGCTGGCCGCGATGCTGCGCGCGGTGGGCCTGATCGATGCGCACCAGCCGCACCTCTTCGACTACGCCTGGACCCTGCTCACCACCCGCATGCCGCCCCGCGACGAAGACAAGCGGGCCGGCACGCGTCGCCGCGGACCGGACTTCGGCCTGCTGGGACGCTTCCGCAAGGTCTTCGGCCGGCAGGTGAAGGTGCACTTCCTCGGCCTGTTCGACACCGTGACCTCGGTGGGCTGGGTCTACGACCCGCTGACCGTGCCGTATTCCTCGAACAACGAAATGGTCGACGTGGTCCGCCAGGCCCTGGCCATCGACGAATGCCGCTGCTTCTTCCGGCAGAACCTCTGGTTCGGCGAGAAGGACCTCAAGTCCGACGTGTTGCAGGTGTGGTTCCCCGGCATGCACTCCGATGTCGGCGGTGGCTATGCGCCGAAGGACTCGCGGCTGGCTCTGGTGGCCTTTACCTGGATGCTCGGCGAGGCGCTGGAGGCCGGCCTGCATGTCGACCCGGCGCGCAGCCGCGACCAGTTGCGCGCACGTTCGAAGCAGGGCCCGGACCCGACCGCGCCGATCCTGCCGGTGATGACCCGGCCCTGGCGCCTGGCCGAGTGGCTGCCGCTGCTGGTCTGGGACCGCCGCAGCGGCAACCGCGCCTGGCGCTGGTCGCGTGGCCGGCCGCGCTCGCGGCCGCTGGAACCGGTCGGGCAGGAAACCCGGGTCAAGCTGCACCGTTCGGTGCAGCGGCGGCTGGACGAATGCCCCGACTACCGGCCGTGCAACCTGCCAGCGCTGGAACGCTGCGACCTCATCGACGATTCGCCGTTGCTCGACGGCTACCGCTAGCGGCTGGCCGCGATCGCGTTCAGAACCACATGCGGATACCGGCGACGAAGCGCGCCTCGTCGTCGTCCTCGCCCTCGGCGCGGGCCAGGTCGGCGCTGTTGCCGTAGGAGCGGTTCCAGGTCACCCCGATGTAGGGCGCGAACTCGCGACGGATCTCGTAGCGCAGGCGCAGGCCCAGCTCGCTATCGGCAAGGCCCGAACCGATGCCGCGGGCGGGATCGTTCCTGCCGTACAGGTTGACCTCGGCGCTGGGCTGGAGGATCAGCCGGTTGGTCAACAGGATGTCGTACTCGCCCTCCAGGCGCAGCGCGCTCTGGCCGTTCTCGCCGAGGAAGGCGGTGACTTCCGCCTCGAAGTCGTAGAGCGCCAGGCCCTGCACGCCGAACGCCGCCCAGGTCTGCGGCGAGCCGGGCTTGAAATCCTGGCGCACGCCGGCGACCAGGTCCCACCAGGGACCGATGGCGTGCCCGAACAGCGCCTGGACCTCGGCGTCCTCGGTCTTGCCGTCGAGCCGTTCGCCTTCGCTGCGCAGCCACAGGCGGTTGATGTCGCCGCCGATCCAGCCGCTGGCGTCCCAGGCCAGCGCGCTACCGTCGTCGGCGTCCTGGTATTCCAACTGGTCGAGCAGGAAGAAGCTGTTCAGCGCGCTGTCGTGCACCTTGTGCCCCTCCAGCGGCGGAAAGGCGGCACGGCGGTCGGCCTCGGTCGGCACCGGGATCGGCGTACGGCTCTGGCTGGGCGCGGCCTGCGCCGGAGGTTGCCGCGCAGCGCGGCTCATCCCCGGCATCCGGCCATGGTCCATTCCCTGGTGCTCCATGGGCTGTGCCGGGGCGGGCGATGCGGCGCCGTGGTCCATCCCCGGCATCCGGCCATGCCCCATCCCCTGGTGGTCCATGGGTTTCGCCGGGGCGGAGGTCCTCTGGCCGTGGTCCATGCCAGGCATCGCGCCGTGGTCCATGGCCGAGTGGTCCATGCCATTGTCCCGCGCGGCCTCGACGGGATTCGGCAGGCCCAGCAGCAGACCCAGGGCGAGGGCACCGGCGGCCAGGCGGGCGGGTTTCGGCTGGCGGCTCATGCGTTGTCTCCTTCGTCTACCCGCACTTCGCGGAACATGCCCATCTCCATGTGGAACAGCAGGTGGCAGTGATAGGCCCAGCGTCCCAGGGCGTCGGCGGTGACCCGGTAGCTGCGGCGGGTGCCCGGCGGCATGTCGATGGTGTGCTTGCGCACCAGGAAATTGCCTTGCTCGTCCTCCAGGTCGCTCCACATGCCGTGCAGGTGGATCGGGTGGGTCATCATGGTGTCGTTGACCAGGACGATCCGCAGGCGCTCGCCGTAGGTCAGGCGCAGCGGCTCGGCGTCGGAGAACTTGATGCCGTCGAAGGACCAGGCGAACTTCTCCATGTGTCCGGTCAGGTGCAGCTCGATGGTGCGCCCCGGCTCGCGGCCGTCCGGGTCGGCGAAGCGGCTGCGCAGGTCGGCGTAGGTCAGCACCCGCCGCCCGTTGTCGCGCAGGCCGAGGCCGGGGTCGGCGAGCTTCGGTGTCGGCGTCATGGTCTGCATGTCGACCAGCGGGTTGCCGTCCTCCGAAGCCGGATGGGACTGCATCGGCATGGCGCCCATGCCCATCCTGGAGTGGTCCATGCCGGCCATCTTGGAGTGGTCCATGCCGTTCATGTCCATGCCCGACATCTTCGAATGGTCCATCTCGCTGGCGGGCCTCGTCGCCGCGCCATGCCCCATGGCGCCGTGGTCCATGCCGCCCATGCCCATGTCGTCCATGCCGATCAGCGGGCGCGGATCGGGCGTCGGCACCGGCGCGCTAAGCCCTTCGGCCAGCGCCAGGGTGCCGCGGGCGTAGCCGCTGCGGTCCATGGACTGGGCGAAGAGGGTATAGGCGCGCTCGCCGCCCGGTTCGACGATCACGTCGTAGGTCTCGGCCACGGCGATGCGCAACTCGTCGACGCTGACCGGCTCGACGTGCTGTCCGTCGGCGGCCACCACGGTCATCTTCAGGCCGGGAATGCGGACGTCGAAATAGCTCATCGCCGAGGCGTTGACGAAGCGTAGGCGGAGCTTTTCGCCGGGGCGGAACAGGCCGGTCCAGTTGCCGTCCGGCGGCTGTCCGTTGAGCAGGTAGGTATAGGTGTAGCCGCTGACGTCGGCGAGATCGGTGGGACTCATCTTCATCTCGGCCCACATCTTGCGGTCGGCCAGGGTCGCGGCCCAGCCGTTGGCGCTGACGTCGTCGATGAAGTCGCCGACGGTGCGCTTGTGGAAGTTGTAGTAGTCGGACTGCTTCTTCAGCTTGGCGAGGATGCGCTGCGGCTTCTCGTCCGACCAGTCGCTGAGCAGCACCACGTAGTCGCGGTCGTAGCTGAACGGTTCCGGCTCGCGGGCGTCGATCACCAGGGCGCCGTAGACCCCGGCCTGCTCCTGTAGCCCCGAGTGGCTGTGGTACCAGTAGGTGCCGTTCTGCCGGACCTTGAAGCGGTATTCGTAGAGACCGCCGGGAGCGATGCCCTCGAAGCTGAGGCCCGGCACGCCATCCATGTTGGCCGGCAGGATGATGCCGTGCCAGTGGATCGAGGTGTCCTCGGCGAGGCGGTTGCGCACCCGCAGGGTCACGTTGTCGCCTTCGCGCCAGCGCAGGGTCGGGCCGGGCAGCGAACCGTTGATGGTCATGGCGGTGGCCGGCGAGCCGCTGAGGTTCACCGGGGTCTCGCCGATGAACAGGTCGAAACTGTCGCCGGCGAGCAGGTTCTGCTGGCCCGGCCCGGCCAGGGCCCAGGCCGGGGCGCGCCAGAGACCCAGTCCGCCGAGCAGACCGGTGGCGGCGAGGCCTTTGACGAAGGTGCGTCGCGAAGTTCTGTGCATCCGCTGGTTTCCACGCAGGTGGCAGGACGGACTGCGCGAGCCTGCGCAGCCGGGAGGTCGCGGCCCCGCCAGGGCGGTGCGGCGATGCGGACACCCTAGCGGCGCGCGCCTGTCGGCAAGCTGTGGGGAAGATTACAGTGCTGTCAGCTCAGCGCGGCGGGTTCACCAGGTGGCGGTCGAAACCGCGCGCCACCAGGCGTTCCCAGGCGTCCATGACCTGCGCCGGGATCGGGCAGGCGACCTGGAAGCCCAGCGCCGGGTAACGCATGATGCGGTCAAGGTCGCCGACCATCTCGTCGATCACCCCGAGTACGCCGACCAGGTTCGAGATGCCGTCGGGAAATGCGTAGTCGGGCGCATCCACGTGTCCCTCCAGACCCGGCCAGCGGACCGGCAGGGTCAGCGCCACGCGGCGGATCGAGTTGGGCTTGGTGACGAAGGTCGCGCGGCGCAGGTCGGGGAACAGCTCGCGGGCGAAGGCGATGTTCTCGGCGAAGTTGGTCGCCCGCGGCTCGATCACGATGAGGCTGTCGCTTACCCCGCGTGCCCTGGCATGGCGGGCGAACAGCTCGGCTTCCGGCTCGACCCAGAGATGGCGCGTCCAGTGCCCGGTGTTGCCGGTGAACAGCAGGCGTTCGGCGAGGCCGCGTTCGAGCAGTTCGCAGGCGTGGTCGCAGACTCGCAGGTCGTAGGAGCCGCATACCACCAGCAGTTCGCAGGGCACATGGCAGCGGCCCTGGCCGAGGAAGTCCCAGAGCAGCCGGGCATCTTGCAGGGTCGGGCTCATGGGACGCCAACGCTCCTCTCGCTGCCGGTCGTGGCGGGGTGCCGATGCTGGCAGTACAGCCGGTCGTCTTCGCGGACGATCCGTAGCTCGCGGAAATCCCGGACCGACCAGCGCGCGCCGGCGGCGAGCAGGCCGCTCTCCTCGCCGATCGCCACGCAGGTCGCGCCGGCGGCACAGGCGGCCTGCACGCCGCTGAGGGAGTCTTCGAACACCAGGCAGCGCGACGGTGCCACGCCGAGCCTGGCCGCGGCCAGGCGATAGCCATCCGGAGCCGGCTTGCCGTGGACCACGTCGTCGCGGCTGACCAGGGTGCGGAACGCCGCCTGCAGGTCGTGCTGGCGCAGCACGTGGTCGATGCGTGCCGGCCAACTGCTGGTGACCAGCGCCAAGGGCACGTCCAGCCAACGCAGCTGGCGGATCACCGCGGCGACGCCGGGCAGCAGGGGACAGTCGGCGCCTTCCTCCAGCGCATCGACCCGTTGCTTGAGGATCCGCCGGCGCTCCATCGGCAGGTGGCCGAACAGATAGTCCAGGGTGTAGCCGCCCGGGCGACCGTGCACGTGGTCGCGCAGGCAGTCCGGGCCGAGCGCCACGCCCTGTTCGCCGGCGACCCGGCTCCAGGCCGCGGCGATGGCTTCGCGGGAGCTGATCAGGACGCCGTCCATGTCAAACAGAACGGCTGAAAACGCTAGTCGATGCATCTCGGGCACTCTGTAGGGCAAGCCAGACCAGGACCGCGCCGCCGAGGGCGAACAGCGCCATGATCAGATAGGACCACTGCGGCAGGCCTTCGTACAGCCAGCCGGCGGCCGGACTGGCGAGGCCCATGGGCAGCGCTACCGCCAGAGAGTAGTAGATCCCCTGGGTCAGTACCCGCGCGCTTTCCGGCGCGTGGTCGCGGATGTAACGCATCACCGCGGCGTGGTAGGCGGCGAAGCTGAGGGCGTGCAGGCACTGGCCGAGGAGGATCGCGGCGAGGTGTTCGCTGCCGGCCAGCAGGCCCCAGCGCAGCGCCGCGCAAAGGCTGGAGAAGAGCATCACCTGGAGCGCCGGGTGGCGGTCCAGGATGCGGTTGGAGACGGCGAAGAAGCTGATCTCGGCGATTACCGCCAGGCCCCAGAAGGCGCCGACCGAGAACGACGAGTAGCCCAGCGTCTGCCAGCCCAGCGAGGCGGTGGTGAAGTACAGCGAGTGGCTCAGTTGGATCATTCCCGCCGCGGCGATGGCCAGCAGCAGGGGGCGTTGCCGGAGGATCCCGCGCAGGTCGGGACGGCGCCTGGCGCCCGGCAGCGGCGAGTCCGGACGGCGCAGGCTGCGGCGACGGAGGAACAGGCAGGCCAGCGCGGTGAGCAGCATCGTCAGGCCGACCAGGGCGGGCACCAGTTGCTGGCCGAACCGACCGAGCAGCAGGCCGCCCAGGGTCGCGGTGAGGATGAAGGCCAGCGAACCGACTGCGCGTACCCGCCCGTAGTTCTGCAGGGCGGCCTTGTCGCGCTTGAGCAGGTAGGATTCGGTGAGCGGCAGCACGCTGGTCCAGAATGCGCCGTAGAGCACGCTCAGGGCGATGAACAGGGGCAGGCCCTCGGCCAGCTGGAACAGCAGGGCGCAGGCGCCGGCCAGGGCCGCCAGCAGGGTCGCCAGGCGCAACTGGTCGATGCGCCAGTCGGCCACGTAGGTCAGCGCCACCCCGGCGATCACCTGCGGCCAGTAGGCCGCGGCGATCAACAGGCCGATCTGGCTGGCGCCGAAGCCCAGGCTGGCCAGCCAGGTCGGCCAGAACGGATAGATCAGCCCCTCGGCGGCGAAGTAGCCGGAAAAGATCAGGTACATGCCGGTTCCCGCGTCGCCGTGCCGGTTCGCTGCGGTTTGCGCCTCACTCGAAGCGCGCCCTGGCGAAGGCGTTCTCGCCCTTGCGCCAGACCAGCAGGGACTCGCCCAGCACCACCAGGTCGACCATGCCGTCCTCCAGCGCGCCGAGGGCGTCCTGCGGGGCGCAGACGATCGGTTCCTCGTGGCGGTTGAAGGAGGTGTTGATCAGCGCCGGCTGGCCGCTGCGGGCATGCCAGGCATGCAGCAGGGCGTGCATGAACGGATCGGCCTGCGGCCGGATGATCTGCGGCCGGGCGGTGCCGTCGACATGCACCACCGCCGGGCAGCGTGCGCGGAAATCCGCATGGCAGTCGTAGGTCATGGTCATGTAGTCGGCCGCCACCTGGTCTTCACGCCAGCCAACGTAGCAAGCCTCGGCGTGTTCTACCGCGGTGACCGGGGCGAATGGCATGAACTCGGTGCGTTCCATGCGCTGATTGAGCCAGTCGTTGGCGCTGGCATCGCCGGGATGGTAGACGATGCTGCGGTTGCACAAGGCGCGCGGGCCGAACTCCATGCGGCCCTTGAACATGCCCAGCACCTGGTTTTCCCGCAGCGCTTCGACCAGCGTCTCGATCAGGTTGGCCGGCCGGCTGTAGGCCAGCTGCGGGTACTGGCTGGCGATCAGCTCGGCATTCTGCGCGGCGCTGCGCGCGTCCGGCCCGAGGGCCATGCTCGGCGCCGGGAAGCGCGTACCGTTCTCGCGATAGGCCACCGCCACCGCCGCGGCCAGGGCCAGGCCGCCGTCGCCCATGCAGGGCAGCACGTAGACATCGCGGACCCCGGGGATCTCGCGCAGGCGCTGGTTCAGCTTGACGTTGCCGAACACCCCGCCGGCCAGGCACAGGTTGGCGCAGCCGGTGCGCGCCACGTGCTCCCGGGCGATGGCCACCAGCAGGTCTTCGGAGTGCCGTTGCGCGGCGGCGGCGACATCCGCCGGGCGTTCCGCCGCGCAGCGTTGCAGCAGCGGATCGCTGTAGCCGTCGTAGGAGGGCAGGTACAGTTCGCCGCAGCGGGCGCGCAGGCGGCCGTTCTCCAGGCGGATCATGTCGTTCATCAGCGGCAGCAGCTTTTCCGCGTCGCCGAACGCCGCCAGGCCGGTGATCTTGCCTTCGTGGCGGTTCGGCTTGAAGCCGAGCAGGCGGGTGATGCGCCCGTAGAAGTAGCCCAGGCTGTCGACGCTGGTCTCGCGTTGCAGGACCGCCTCGCCGCCGTCGGCGCGGTAGTGGGTGACGGTGAGCGACTGGAAGTCGCCGCGGCCGTCGCAGGTGAGGGTCAGCGCCTCGTCGAACGGCGAGCAGACGAACGCGCCGAGGGCGTGGCATTCGTGATGGTCGATGTACTCGACCTTGCCGCGCAGGCCGTTGGCGCGGACGAAGGCATCGAATTCGCCGCGCTTGGCCTTGTCGTTGGCCATTTCGTCGGCGATCCGCTTGCGCAGGTGCGGCAGGCCCTCGGGACGCTCGCGGGCTTCCTCGAGGACCCGGTCCAGGTAGAGGTCGAGGTGCCGCCCGGCGTCGAACCCGGCGTTCCAGCCGTAGGCGATGCGGTCGATGTCGGCCAGGTCGATGCCGGCCTCGCCGAGCACATAGTCGATGGAGCGGCTCGGCCAGGCCTTGTGGTCCTTCTGGCGGGTGAAGCGCTCCTCGCTGGCGGCGGCGACGATCCCGCCGTCGCGCACCAGGCAGGCGCCGGCCAGGTCGTTGTTGGTGATCCCGAGAATGATCATGCGGTGTCCTCTTGCGCGAACGGGTGGGGGGCGAGAGGCGTAATAGGTTGCATGGCACCGGGAGCCCAACAACCTGCCAGATCTGGTCGCCTGCGAAATCTGGCAGGGCTACCGGATCTGGTAGCTGGACAGCCGTCGACGGGCTTGCCGGCCATACCGGCCGGGCGCCCGCGCCGGCATCAGAAGCTGTAGCTGAGGCGGCCGAACAGGATGCGCCCGTAGGGATCGGTGTAGCGCGGGTCGTAGCCGCTCTGGAAGGTGTAGGTCTGGTTGCTGAACGGCGGTTCGCGGTCGAACAGGTTCTTCACCCCGAGGGTTAGCCCCAGCGCGTGGCTGAGGCGGTAGCTGCCGGCCAGGTTCCAGAGGTTCCACGAGCCGACCTTGCCGTGGCTGGCGCGGTCGTAGTCGTTGTAGCCGCTGGTGTAGCGGTTGCTCAGGGTGGCCTGCCAGGCGTCGCGGCTCCAGGTGGCGTTGGCGACGTGCTTCCAGCGGGCGATCACGCCGACGCCCTGGAAGTCGCCGACGTTGTCCAGGTACTGGCCGCCGATCTGCTGCTGGAAGTCGTAGCGGGACACGTAGGTGCCTTGCAGGTCGAGCCCGAACTGCCCGTAGCGGCTGGCCGGAAAACGATAATCGAGGCTCAGGTCGACGCCGCTGGTCTTTACCTTGCCGAGGTTGGCCAGTCCGGTGACGACGTGATCGATCGAGCCGTCGGCCTTGCGCACGATGCGTCCGGCGTAGGCCTGCGGGTCGGCGAAGATCGCCGCTTCGGGAAACTCGGCGATCTGGTTGGCGATCCTGATCCACCAGAAGTCCAGGCCGACGGAAAGGTCGCGCAGCGGCTGGTAGACCAGGCCCAGGGTAACGTTGCGCGCGGTTTCCGGTCGCAGGTCGGTATTGCCGCCGGTGGCGTTGTAGAACTGCTGGGCGCAGTCGCGGTTGGCGATGCCGCCCTGGCTCGGCTGGCCGCCAGCGCACAGGCGCGGGTCGTCGTAGTTGGCGCTGGTATAGGTGGTGAAGGTCGGGTTGTACAGTTCGTACAGCGACGGCGCACGGAAACCTTCGCTGTAGGCGCCGCGCAGGACCAACTGGCGGAACGGCTGGAAGCGGAACGAATATTTCGGGTTGCTGGTGCTGCCGAAGTCGCTGTACTTGTCGTGGCGGATCGCCGCGCTGAGTTCCAGGCTGTCCAGCACCGGCACGTTGAGTTCGGCGTACTGCGCCTTCAGGTTGCGCTCGCCGCTGACCGTGGCGGCGGGATCGACGCCGAGGCTCTGCACGTTGCCGGCGAAGTCCTGGATGTCCTGGTGGAACGCTTCCTTGCGGAACTCGCCGCCCAGCGCCAGGGCCGCCGGCCCGGCGCCGAACCAGTCGCCGATCTCCCGGCTGGCGCGGGCATCCAGGCCCTTGACGCGGCCGACCGAGGTACGGAAGTCGCCGCTCAGGGCGTGGCTGCCGAGGTAGGCGAGGCCGGCGTCGGTCTGCGGCCCGAACGGGTTCAGCGTCCCGTTGGCGATGCCGAGGGCGGCGGCGCGATCATCGACGTAGCCGCTGTGGATATGGTCGACCACCTTGTTCTGGTTGTACGAGGCGCCGATATCGTAGTCCCAGCCGGCGAACTGGCCGTCGAAGCCGAGCAGCAGGCGCTGGCCGGTGTTCTGCGAGGATTGCAGGCGCGGCCCGAGCACGCTCTGTCGCCAGTTGACCTCCACCGGCCGGCTCGGGTCGAGGACGAAGCCGCCGGGTCCGGGAGTGATGCCGTTGCCGGGATAGAAGGCGGTGCCGGGATCGATCTGCAGGCCGGTGAGGGTCCCTGGGCCGACCTGGGTAGCGTTGTCGTTGCGCGACCAGAAATACTCCAGGCTGACGTTGTGCTCGTCGGCCAGCTTGCCGGTGGCGCGGCTGAACACCGAGGTCTTCTCGGTTTCCGGCACCAGGTCGAGGTAGCGCCACAGGCTCTGCCGGCAGATGCCGTTGCGCGGAATCAGGTCGGCGCCCTTGCAACCGCCGGCGGCCAGCGGATTGCTGGCGTTGGCGCCCTGGCTCCAGTTGCCGGGGAAGGCGGTTCCGGAACTGTAGTCGAGGCCGCGTCCCGGCTGGTAGTTGTAGGTGTAGCCACGGTCCTTGGCGCCGAGGCGCTCCTGCTTGTCGTAGTTGGCCACCGCGAAGACATTGAAGCGATCCTCCTCCAGCTCGCCGAAGCCCCAGCTAGCGCTGACGTTGCGCTGGTTGCCGCCGCCGTCGTGGGTGGGGGAGGCGTAGCCGCTGTCGAAGCGGCCTTCGTTCAGGCTCTTGCGGGTGATGAAGTTGATCACCCCGCCGATGGCATCGGTGCCGTACAGCGCGGAGGCGCCGTCGCGCAGCACCTCGACCCGGTCGATGGCGGCGAAGGGAATGGTGTTGAGATCCACCGCGGAGCCGTCGATGGCATTGTTCGCCAGGCGCCGGCCGTTGAGCAGCACCAGGGTCTTGTTCGCGCCGATTCCGCGCAGGTCGGCGAACGAGGCGCCGCCGGTGGCGCTGCCGACCGAGCGACTGGAGTTGTATACGCCCTGGTTGCCGGAAAGCCGGCCGATCAGTTCCTCGGTGCTGGTCACGCCCTGTTGGCGCAGCTCCTCGGCGCGCAGGACGCTGATCGGCACCGCGGTTTCCGCATCGACCCGGCGGATCGCGCTGCCGGTCACCTCGATTCGTTGCAACTGGACCGTGGGCGGGTCGACAGGCGCCTGTTCCTCCGCCGCGGCGGCGCTGCCGGGAGCGAGCTGCAGGGCCAGCAGCAGGGCGGCGCCCAGCGGCGCGTCGGTGTGGAGCGATCGGTGCATGGTCGGGGCATCCCTTGTTCCGGTGTGTCCAGGGATGTCCGTCGAGCCGGGGGATTTTCCAGGGACGGCTTAGACCTTTGCGCCATGAGTTTATGTCCGCTGGGAACAAGCCCTGCCGTCGCGCCTTTCGTCGGCGGGCCGGAGCGGCAGAACCAGTCCCCTCTGCCGAGGTCGAAAAGCAGGCGTCGCGGCGGTGCTGTGGCGTCCTTTCTTCAGCTACATTTTTCTTTCAGCAGTCGTTCCCATCATCCAGGGCAGCACCCAAGGGGCAGATCATGGCTCGCACCACTCCCATCGAGCTTTATCGCAACATCGGCATCGTCGCCCACGTCGACGCCGGCAAGACCACGACGACCGAGCGGATCCTCTTCTACACCGGCGTCAACCACAAGATGGGCGAGGTCCATGACGGCGCGGCGACCATGGACTGGATGGTCCAGGAGCAGGAGCGCGGCATCACCATCACCTCGGCGGCGACCACGGCCTTCTGGCAGGGCTCGACCAAGCAGTTCCCGCACCGCTATCGCTTCAACATCATCGACACCCCCGGCCACGTCGACTTCACCATCGAGGTGGAGCGCTCGCTGCGCGTGCTCGATGGCGCGGTGGTGGTGTTCAGCGGCGCCGACGGGGTCGAGCCGCAGTCCGAGACGGTCTGGCGCCAGGCCAACAAGTACCATGTGCCGCGCCTGGCCTACGTGAACAAGATGGACCGCCAGGGCGCCGATTTCCTCCGCGTGGTCGCGCAGATCAAGCAACGCCTGGGCCATGTCCCGGTGCCGATCCAGCTGGCGATCGGCGCGGAGGAAAACTTCAGCGGGCAGATCGACCTGGTGAAGATGAAGGCCATCTACTGGAACGATGACGACCAGGGCACCAGCTACCGCGAGGAGGAGATCCCGGCGGAGTTGCGGGCGCTGGCCGAGGAGTGGCGGGCGCACATGGTCGAGGCCGCCGCCGAGGCCAACGACGAACTGATGAACAAGTATCTGGAAGGCGAGGAACTGAGCATCGAGGAGATCAAGGCCGGGCTGCGCCAGCGGACCCTGGCCAACCAGATCGTACCGGCGGTGCTCGGCTCCTCGTTCAAGAACAAGGGCGTGCCGCTGGTGCTCGACGCGGTGATCGACTATCTCCCGGCTCCGTCGGAAATCCCGGCGATCAGGGGCACCGACCCGGACGACGAAGAGAAGCACGACGAGCGCCATGCGGACGACGACGAGCCTTTCTCGGCGCTGGCGTTCAAGATCGCCACCGACCCCTTCGTCGGCACCCTGACCTTCGCCCGCGTGTATTCCGGGGTGCTGACTTCCGGCGACGCGGTGCTCAACTCGGTGAAAGGCAAGAAGGAGCGGGTCGGGCGGATGGTGCAGATGCACGCCAACCAGCGCGACGAGATCAAGGAAGTGCGCGCCGGCGACATCGCCGCGCTGATCGGCATGAAGGACGTGACCACCGGCGACACCCTGTGCGCCATCGACAAGCCGATCATCCTCGAACGCATGGACTTCCCCGATCCGGTGATCTCGGTGGCGGTGGAACCGAAGACCAAGGCCGACCAGGAGAAGATGGGCATCGCCCTGAGCAAGCTGGCCCAGGAAGACCCGTCGTTCCGCGTGAAGACCGACGAGGAGACCGCGCAAACCATCATTTCCGGGATGGGCGAGTTGCACCTGGACATCATCGTCGACCGCATGCGCCGCGAGTTCGGCGTCGAAGCCAATATCGGCAAGCCGCAGGTGGCCTATCGCGAGACCATCCGCAACACCTGCGAGATCGAGGGCAAGTTCGTCCGCCAGTCCGGCGGCCGCGGCCAGTTCGGCCATTGCTGGATCCGCTTCGCTCCGGCCGACGAGGGGCAGGAAGGCCTGGAGTTCCACAACGAGGTGGTCGGCGGGGTGATTCCCCGCGAGTTCATCCCGGCGATCCAGAAGGGCATCGAGGACCAGATGCAGAACGGTGTGCTCGCCGGCTACCCGCTGATCGGCCTGAAGGCGACGGTGTACGACGGCTCCTACCATGACGTCGACTCCAGCGAGATGGCGTTCAAGATCGCCGCCTCGATGGCCACCAAGCAACTCTCGCAGAAGGGCGGAGCGGTGCTCCTGGAGCCGGTGATGAAGGTCGAGGTGGTGACCCCGGAGGACTACATGGGCGACGTGATGGGCGACCTCAACCGCCGGCGTGGCCTGATCCAGGGCATGGAGGATACCCCGGCGGGCAAGGTGATCCGTGCCGAGGTCCCGCTGGGCGAAATGTTCGGCTATGCCACCGACGTGCGCTCGATGTCCCAGGGGCGCGCGAGCTACTCGATGGAGTTCGTCCGCTATGCCGAGGTACCGGCCAGCGTGGCCGAGGCGATCGTCGCCAGGCAGGGCCGCTGAGAGCCGCCGCGCGCCGCCGAGGCCAGCGGCGGCGCGCGCCTTTGCGGGAGCGGCAGCCGCATCTTCGGCGCCGATGCGCTTGCCAAGCGGGGTTTTTGACGCCCCCTGGATGCTTAACTATAAGACAGTGACCAAGGCCCGCACCTATACGGTCACAAGGATGGCGAATCGATGCTTGCTTCAGCGATTGCCAGCGGTACCGCAGTCTCCCAGGTCTCCAAGCATCTCCTAATGTTCCTGGCCGCCCTTTTCCTCGCCCTCGGTGCATGCGGCTGGGCGATCCTGCACATCGCCAGGCACCAGGACGACATCGCCATCGAGCAGAGCCATTTCTACGTGGAAAAGGCGCTGCAGAATCGCCGGGAAAATTCCGAGCAGTTCTCCACCACCTATTCCTTCTGGACCGACGCCTACGTCTATCTGGGAAACCGGGTCGACGTGGACTGGGCCTTCACCAAGAACAACCTCGGCTCGGTGCTCTACACCACCAATGGCTACGACGGCGTCTTCGTCATCGATGACCGTGGCACTCGCTACGCCATGCTCGAGGGCGAGCTTTCCGAACGCTCGCTGGCCGACTCGCTGAACGCCGACACCGGGGACATCCTCCGCTCCGCACGCCGTGCCGCGGTGGACGAGGCGGCGATCAGCCGCTACGTCGACTTCGACGGCGCACCGGCGATCCTGGTCGCCTCGGCGATCAAGCCCACCAGCGATCATGCGCCCATCGACCTGGCCAAGGCCTCGGTGATGGTCTTCGTCGACCGGCTGACCCCGGCGAAGCTGGCCAAGCTCGGCGGCGACTACGGCATCGCCAACCTGCACCTGCTGGCCGGCGGCGCGGCGGGCGACAAGGAAAGCCTTGCCCTGGAGGGCACTCCCCATCGCCTGGCCTGGGTGTCGTCGCGTCCGGGTAGCGCCATGCTGCGGGAGACCGCGTTGCCGCTGCTGGGAATCTTCGTGCTCGCCGCCGGGCTGCTGTTCTGGCTGAGCCGCAGCGCCGTGCTCAACGCCCGCGCGGTGGATCGCCAGCAGAAGGTCCTGAAACGCAGCAACCAGGCCCTGCTGGCCAGCGAGGAACGTTTCAAGTCGATAGCCGAGGCGGCCTCGGACTGGATCTGGGAAGTCGACGGGCATTTCGTCTTCACCTATCTCTCCGTGCGCTTCCGCGACGTCACCGGCTACCAGCCGGAGGCCTGGATCGGGCGGCGGCTGGACGAGTTGCTGGATAGCGATACGGTGAACATCGTCAAGTGGCTGGAAGGGCTGCCCGATGCCGGTGCGCCGTCCAGCCTGGTCTGCGCTTTCCGCGACAGCCAGGGCCAGGCGCGGGTCGGCAAGCTGAGCGCCAGCGCGATCCGCAACGGCGTCGCCAGCGGCTATCGCGGCACGGCGGCCGACATCACCGACGAGGTCGAAGCCCATGCGAAGATCCAGCATCTGTCCCTGCACGATGCCCTGACCGGCCTGCCGAACCGCAACAAGCTGTTCCAGTTCCTCGAACGCCTGCTGGCGGAAAAGGCTGGCAAGTCGCCGGTAGCGGTACTGATGCTCGACCTCGACCGCTTCAAGCCGATCAACGACCAGCACGGCCATCCCGCCGGCGATGCGGTGCTCTACGCCATCGCCGAACGGCTGCGCGCCTCGACCCGCGACCAGGACATGGTTGCCCGGCTCGGCGGCGACGAGTTCGTGGTGGTCAGTACCCACGTGTCGTCGAAGCTGGAAATCGAGAAGTTCTGTAGCCGGCTGATCGACGTGATCAACCGCGAGGTCGCCTACGAAGGGCACAGCTTCCATGTCGGCGCCAGCATCGGCGTGGCCCTGGCGCCGGAGCACGGCGGCGATCCGCGGGGCCTGCTGCGTTGCGCCGACGTGGCGATGTACGAGGCCAAGGCCGCGGGGCGCAATACCTGGCGTTTCTACTTGGAAGCGATGGACTCCCATCTCGCCGAGAAGAAGCTGCGCGAGACCGAGTTGCGCGCCGCCTTGCAGAACGGCGAGTTCGAGTTGTACTACCAGCCGCGTTTCCTGGCGCAGGAACAGACGATCGCCTCGGCGGAGGCGTTGATCCGCTGGAACCATCCGCACCGCGGGCTGATCGGCCCGGACGAGTTCATCGGCCTGGCGGAAGAAAGCGACCTGATCGTGCAGATCGGCAACTGGGTGCTGCGCGAGGCCTGCGCCACCGCCGCCTCCTGGCCGGGCGAGGTGATGGTCTCGGTGAACGTGTCGCCGGCGCAGTTCATGACCGGCGATATCGTCTGGCAGGTGCGCGAGGCGCTGCGCCTGGCCCACCTGGATGCCCGCCGGCTGGAGCTGGAGGTGACCGAGAACGTCATGCTCAACGATGTCGACGGCGCGCTGCGGACCATGACGGCCCTCAAGGAACTGGGCGTCCGCCTCAACATGGACGACTTCGGTACCGGCTATTCCTCGCTCGGCTACCTGCGCACCTATCCCTTCGACAGCATCAAGATCGACAAGCGCTTCGTCGCCAGCATGGAGAAGACCGGGCGCGACCGTTCGATCGTGCAGGCCATCATCAATCTCGGCAACGCCCTGAACCTGCGGGTCACCGCCGAGGGCGTGGAGACCGAAGGGCAGATGCACATCCTGCGCGACGAGCAATGCCACGAACTGCAAGGGTTCCTGCTCAGCCGACCGCTGGATGCGCAGCGCCTGCGCGATCTGCTGGAGCGCGAGGCGGGGCAGACCCAGGCGCCCCAGGTTTCCGCCGAAGGCCATGCTGCGCGCCGGCCTTGAGCGGGCGTCAGAAGGGCGCACGCGGTGCCTCGGCGACCCTCGGTTCAGCGATCGCCCTGCGTATGGTTCAGAAAATGCTGAACTGATTATTTGACCTGACTGATTCCCTTCCCGTCTTCGCTTGCCGACACTCCGTCCTTCCCATGGCCTTGTGCCAGGGCCTGCGCCGGTGGTCGCTCCCCGCTTCGGGCGAATCGCGGTGATGGTCTGCTACGACCTGGAGTTTCCCGAATGGGTGCGCCTGCCGGCGCTGTCCGGCGCACAACTGCTCTGCGCGCCGGTGAACTGGCCGGCGGCACCGCGTCCCAAGGGCGAGCGGCCGGGCGCAGCTGGGCGAATGAAAAAGGGCGCGGGCCAGTATCGGCGCCGCGCCCTTTTGCCGGAGGAGAACCTTATTCCAGTTCGGCTGCGCTCTCTTCCTGGCGCTTCAACCCGGTATGACTGATGGCGTGCAGAGCGGTATTGAACTGTACGGTCTCGTTGAAACCCTTGACGATCTGCGCCAGCTTCTCGCGGGCGCTTTCCAGCTTCTTGAAGCGCTCGCCGAGTTCCAGGCTGCGCTGCTGGACGCTGGCTTCGCGCTTTTCCAGTTCGGCCTGACGCAGGTTCTGCTGGCTGCGCAACTCTTCGAGGCGTTCCTGTTCGATCTGCAGTACTTCGGCTCGCCGCGCGCTGCTGCGCTCGCGGGCTTCGACGCTTTCCGCGAGTTGTTGCAGGGCCGCGCTGCGCTCGGCCAGGAGACGGTTGCTTTGCTCGGTTTCCCGCTCCAGCGCCTGGCGGTCGTCCTGCAGGCGCTTGTGCCACTGCCGGAGCTGCTTTTCCTTTTCCTGCAATTGCCGCTCCTTCTCGTGCAATTGCGTCTGGAGCGACTCCAGCGACTCCTGCTGCTTGAGCGCTTCCTGCTTCTGCTGGCTCAGTTGCTGGGCCATGCCGGCGAGGTCGGCCAGGGTGCCCTGCACGTCCTGTAGCAGATGCTCGGTATCGTTGCCGATATCGAGCGCGGTATCCGTATCCACGTGGGCTTCATCCTCGGGTTGGCGAATGACGGCGGCGGCCTGGGTGGGCGCCTCTCTGGCGTCGGCCTCGCCCTCGGCGCTGGCCAGGCGTGCGGGCGGCACCCGGAGGCGCAGCGACAGGCTGGGGACCCTGGCCGATACCGGTTCCGGCGCGGGTGCGGAAGCGGCGAGGGGGGAGGGGCTCGGGGGCATGGAGGATTCCTCGGCGGCGTCTGGAGACGGAAGGTTGGCGCTGCCCGTGGCGTCGGCGGCGTGCAGCGCGGGGTGGAGCAGCTGCGCCAGGTCGGCAAGCTCCTCGCGAAGATGACTGGCGTTGTCGACGAAGGCGCCGATGGCCTCGGCATCCGCTACCTTGGCGGACTGCTCCGCATTCGCCGGGAACTCGGCTGGCGCCCGACCCTCGGGCACTGCCGTTTCCGCCTCCGGCCGCAGCTCGGGCTCGACGCAGCCGGCCTCTGTGACGGTTTCGTCTTCCGCCGCCTCGGGCTCGTCGATGGGCTCCGCCGGCCCGTCCGAGGCCTCGTCCGCATCGTCCGCGGCGAGGACATCGGGAGCGGCGTCTTCGAAAAGGGCCTCATGGACGAGCGGCGGGACGTCCGCGCAGGGTTCCTCGCCATCCAGGGCGGGGCCGTAGCCATGGGGGGACTCGAAGGTGACGAGCTTCATCACCCACTCGCGCTCGAGCACCAGGGAGCGGTGTTCTTCCCGCCGCGAGGGGGCGATGGCCGCGTCCTGCAGGTCGATGAGGTGGTAGGCCAGGTCGCTGGTCCGGCGGTTGCCGGTGGTGGCTTCGCGGACCAGCTGGCGGAACACCTGGATGGCCGCCTCGCAGGCCTCGTCGGTGTCGAGGCGGCCCAGGCGGAAGCCGTCGTCGGTCTTGAACAGGGAGGCGATGTAGACGCGCGAGTCGTTTTCGTCGACCTGTTCGTTGAGGCTGTAGGCGATGAAGTTGCGGTCGCTGGCGGGAATGGCGAAACCACACAACAAGGCCGCATTCAGTTCCGTCTGCTCGGCAGTTTCCACACTGATGGTTCGAAGAAGCATAAGCCCTGGAGATCCCGTTGGTGCTTGGAAGGTGTAACGGGCGAGGGTACCGGGAGCTATGGGCGAGGTAACTTGGACGAGTCCTATTGCCTTGTAAGAAAAATCTTGAAGATTTTACTGCGCACCGTGCCCAGCACACCGCGCAGGCTCGTCCGCTCGTACGGGGGCGGCGCGCTTCAGCGATCCGCCATCAGGACGACGATGGCCTCGGCGACGAAGTCGGCATTGCGCTCCAGGGTCTGCAGGTGGTTCATGACGACATCGTAGGTTTCGCCGCCTTCATGGCGCTTCGCCCAGATCGCCAGCTCCTCCAGGGCCATGCCGAGGGCACTCTGGTTCTGGTTGAGACGGCAGAGCAGGGCGACAGTCAGGTCGTGATCCAGCATGGCGGTACTCCTGATCCTGAAAAACTCAGCGTAGACCCCCTGGCGCTCCGCCGACACGGAAGCGGTTCACGAAAAGACGAAGCGGTTCAGCCGCTGCCGACGAGGTGGCCTGCGTTCGTGGCCGGTGCCCACGGCGCGGCGCTTGCGACGGTCCCTGGCAGCTTCGGTCCGACCTGGCAAGGGGACCTATCCGAACGGCGAGGGTGGCCCGCGGTGGTGGCGCGCCGCATGGCCAGTTCCCCATGCCGCCTGGCTATACTGGCGGCGCGGGAACAAGACGCCGCCCATGAAGAGCGTCCCGGCCCCGAACGTCGCGCTTCCTGTCATCTCCGCTACCTATCTTTCGTTCTTCTGCCGCGAAACGGCTTTCGGAAGCAGGCTGCCGGCGGTCGTTCGTCGCGCCGTCCCGGGGTTTCCCTGCCCGTGCCGATCCGACCCGTGTTGCCAGCGAGGGGTATGTACGCAATGTCCGTGACCGATGCCAGTTTCCCGATCATCAACTGGTCGAAGGCGATGCCTTCGTTGCGCCAGCTGATGTATTTCGCCTGTGTCGCCGAGTACGGCAGCATCGGCCAGGCCGCCGAGGTGCTGCACGTTTCGCAGCCGTCGCTGTCGCGGCAGATCCAGGCGCTCGAAGTGCACATCGGCGAGGCGCTGTTCGTCCGCGGTCCGGCCGGGGTGAGCCTGACCGAGGTGGGCAGGGTGGTGCATTGCCGCGCGGTGAAGATCATCGCCGAGGCCAAGGCGCTGACCCGCGACATCGGCGACGGCGACGACCGCCAGTTGCACATCGGTTTCAGCCGCTACCTCGATCCCGGCTGGTCCGGCGAGCTGGCCCGGCAGTTGAAGGAAGCGCGGGTGTGCAGCGCCGTTTCGCCATCCTGGGCGCCATCGCTGGACCTGCTCAGCCTGGTCCGCGAGTCGTCCCTGGACGCGGCGATCATCGGCGCGCCGCCGAAGGTGGTGCGCGAATACGAGCTGATGGAGATCGGCAGCTACGAGCACGTCATCGCCCTGTCGGAAACCCTGCACCGGCGACTGGCGCCCGACTGGTCGCTGAACGACCTGATTGGCGAGCCGCTGCTGGTACCGAAGGACTCGCTGTTTCCCGCCTACAGCCAGTTCATGAACGATGCGATGGATGCCGCTGCCTTCGCGCCCCGGCGCAGCGTGCGGCCGAACGACCTGAGCATTCTCCTGGCCCAGGTCGCCAGCGGCGACGGCTTCGCCTTCCTACCGTTGTCGCTGACCAAGTTCGCCTATCCGGGGGTGGCCTTCACCGCTCTGCCGGCGGCGGTCAACGAAGGCTTCCGCCTGCCGGTGGGGCTGGCGGTGTCGCCGACTTCGCGGCTTCGTGCCAGCGACACCCAGTTCGAATGCTTCGTCGAGACCGCGCGGCGGGTCGCCGCCGGTTGAGGGAGGCGGCCGGGAGCGCCGGCCGCGCGAGGGGCTTCAGAGGGTCTTCATGTACTCGACCAGGGCGCGGCGCTGCTGCTCGTTGAACTGCGCGTTGCCGTAGTCGTGGCCGCCATTGGCGTTGCCCGGCTTGCCGCTGTCGAAGAGGAAGCGGTTGGCGCCGCCGGCATCGGTGATGTAGCCGACGTTGACCGGGTCGAACTCGACGCTGCCGGTATAGAAGGTCCGCGGCCGCAGGTCCGGCGGCAGCAGCAGGTCGTAGAGGGTCGCCACCGAGCCGTTGTGCAGGTAGGGCGGGCTGGCCCAGATACCGTTCAGCGGGCGCGCCTTGTAGGCCATCAGGTCGCTGGTCATCGCCAGGCACTGCTCCAGGCGCCGGGCCTTGTCGCTGTCGGCCGCGACGTTTTCGGCCAGGAGCAGGGCGCCTGGCGCGTCCGCGGCGGTCGCTTCGACGCTGTCGGCGTCGGGGCTGTCCGGCACCGGACTGATCAGCGGCGGCAACTGCCCGTCGAAGATGCCCAGGGCGGCGGTCTGGAAGGCACCCAGGGCGACGCTCAGGCCGCGCGCGGCCAGGGCCTGGACCACCACTTCCTGGAGCACGTCCACCGCATAGGCCTGCTTGCCGTAGAAACCGCGCTGGCCGGTGCCGACGAAGGACAGGTAGGGCTTGCCGCGCACATAGCCGGTCTTCAGTTGGGCGATGCTGTTGCAGGCGGTCCACGGGTCGGTGCCGATCGGCGCGACCTCGCCGCGCGCCTGCAGGTGGGTGAGCACGGTCTTCACCGGGGTCCGCAGGTCGTTGCGGTCCAGCGGCGTGTGGCAACTGGAGCAATGTTGCCGGTACAGCTCGCGGCCCTCGGCGACCCTGGTCGGCTCCGGGGCGCCGAACAGCTGGTTCGGCCAGGCCGGCGGCTTCAGTTGGCCGAGCTGGTCTTCGATGCGGATCAGGTTGTCGACGTTGATGCTCGACGGGTAGCCGATGTGCAGCGCCGACTGGATCGGGCTGAGCACCTTGACGTCGGCGAATACCCCGACCGCCTCGCCGGCGTTGCGCGCCAGGGCGCCGACGTCGAACTTGCGGTTGTCGATGTCGACCACGTTGATGTGGTTCGGGTTGAAGCCGGTCCACTGCACGCGGTCCAGCTGCGGTACGTTCCACAGGAACGGATAGCTCACGGGGGCGTCCTCGGCGCCGTAGATCTGCTCGTCGGCGTGCAGTTCGTAGCCCACCGAGTTGAAGATCGAACCGATGGCATCCAGGCGCCCCGGGCCGAACTCGGGATCGTGCGGCAGGTTGAAGTGCGAGCCGTCGCGCAGGCGCACGATGGTGGCGTCCAGGGCTGCCTGCAGGCGCGCCTTGTTGGCGTCGTTGTAGCCGCTGACCAGGCCGTCGGCGCCGAGCACCTTGCGGGCGAAGCGCTCGAACTTGGCGGTGTCGGCGCGGGTGCTCTGCAGGGCGCCGAGGATCTCCAGCTGGAAGCCGGCGAGGTCGCCCATGGTCTGCCCGCCGTAGACGGTCAACTGGGTGCCCTGGTAGCTGATGTGCGAGGTGTGGCACATGCTGCAGGTCGGTCCGACCCAGGGTTCCCTGGAGCCCTGCAGGGCCTTCCAGCGCAGCTTGGTGAAGGTCAGGTCGCTGTCGTCGCTGCGGTCGACCGCGTAGCCCTGCACCACCTTCACGCTGGAACCGCCGAGGGTGTGCGGGACATAGCCGTACTGGCGGATCAGCGCGTCGGACATCAGCGGTTCTTCGCTGGCGCGCTGCTCCAGCGCCACCAGCCAGGCCAGCGGCAGCATCCGCGAGCCCTGGCCGGCTTCCAGCCAGGCGGTCTTCTGGGTCTGGTTCCAGCCCTGGTCGAGGTCGACGCCGCTGTCGTCGGCGAATGCCGGGGCACCGGCGAGGACGGAAAGGATGGCAAGGCTGAGTTGCGATAGGGTCATCGGGCGGTTCTCTCTATTGGGCATGTGGGCGGGGCCGGCTCACAGGGTCTTGAGGTATTCGAGCAGCGCCAGGCGCTGGCTTTCGTCGTACTCGCGGGCGAAGTCGTGGCCGGCGTTGGAGTTGCCTTCCAGGTGGGTGTCGAAGAGGAAGGCGTTGTCCGGGCCGGGCCCGGTGAGGTAGCCGACCCGGCTCGGATCGAACTCGTGGCTGCCCGTGTAGAAGGTGGTCGGCCGTTGCTCCTGGGGCAGCAGCAGGTCGTACAGCGACGGCACCGAACCGTTGTGCAGGTAGGGCGCAGTGGCCCAGATGCCGTTCAGCGGGCGAGCGATGTAGCCGAGGAACGGATGCTCGGTGTTCAGGCAGTAGTCCTTGCGCGCACTCTTGTCGGCGGGGACTTCGCCGGCGGCGAGGCTCGGCGCCTGGCTGCCGGCCGGGTCGCCGCCGGCCAGCAGCAGTTGCCCGGTGGGAAGCGCTTGCAGGCTGTCGGAGCCGGGCAGGGTCTGCTGCCCGGTGACGATGGCGTGGATGATCTCGGCGATGCCGTCGGCCAGCTGGCCTTTCTTGCCGAGCATGATCTGGAACACCTCGGGGACCTGCATGTCGGCGATCTTCGAAGTCCGCCCGACGATGCCGACGCCGCTGGGGGTGCCGAGGGACGGTCGGAACAGGCCGAAGTAGTTGCCGCTGGGGCTGCTGAAGGTGAAGGTGTTGCAGGCCATCCACGGGTCGGTGCCGATCGGCGCGTCGTCGCCATGGGCCTTCAGGCGCACCTGGCGGACCTTGATCGGGGTTTGCAGGTCGTCGCGGCCGATGCTCGCATGGCAGGCCGCGCAGTTCTCCTCGTAGAGGCGCTTGCCCTGGGCCAGCCTGGCGCTGTCCGGGGCGCCGAACAGCTGGCTCGGCCAGGCCGGCGCCTTGAGCTTGTGGATCAGGCCCTCGACACGGGTCAGGTTGTCCACGCGGATGCTCGAGATGTAGCCCTCCAGGCCGGACAGCGGATGGCTGACCACGTCGCCGTAGTCGCCCTGGACCACGCCGATGTCGCCGGCCAGGTAGCCGAGGTCGAAGACCTGGCCGTTGAGGTCGAGGACCTTGACGTTGGGCACGAATCCGCTGGATTGCAGCTTGTCCATCTGCAACGTGTGCCACAGTGCCGGGAAGCTGGTCGGCGCGTCGGTCGGGTTCGCTTGCAGATGGCGGGCGCCGGAGTTGATTGCCGCGCGGTTGAGTGACTGGCCGGTGGCGTCGAGGCGCCCCGGGCCGGGTTGCAGGTCGGTCGCGGACATGCTCAGCAGGGTGTCGATCAGCGCCGCGCGTTTGACCAGGGCGGCCTTCAGCAGCTCGCGGTTGGCCGGGCTGTCCTCGCTGCCGAGGACGTTGCCGGCGAAGCGCGCGAACTTGTCGCCGTCGTCGCTGGTGCGGCGCAGCGCGGCGAGCACTTCGTCGAAGATCGCCTGGACGTTGGCCAGGGTGGCGCCGGCGTCGACGGTCAGTTCGCTGCCGCGGTAACTGATGTCGGTGGAGTGGCAGCCGGCGCAATTCAGCCCGACCCAGGGTTCGCTGGACGACTGGCGGGCTTTCCAGCGCAGGCGGGTGTCGGAGAACTGGCTGTCGTCCTGCTGGTCGAGGGCGAAGCCGCGCGGCAGGCGCAGTTCGCCGCCTTGCCAGTTGCGCAGGGGAAAGCCGAGGCGCCGGGCGTTGTCTTCGGAGAACAGGCGCTCCTCGCTGTCCGGACGTTCCAGCGCCTGGGCCCAGGCCAGCGGCAGCAGCCGCGAACCGAGCGAGGCGTCGTACCAGGAGGCGCGTTGCTCGGCGTTCCAGCCTTGCTCGAGCTGGATTTCGGTGGCGACGGCAGGGCTGCCGGCGGCGGCCAGTGCGGCGGCCAGCAGGACCCGCGAAAAGGTCGGATGCATCGTGTTCCCCTCATGGCTGACGACGTCTGCGTCCCCACAGGGCAGAGCGATGCAGTGCGCTCGATGGCTGGGCGTGCCGCCACTTCGTCCCTGACGGGAGCGCGCCGGCCGCGGCGCGCCGCGGGCCGGAACGTCCGGTTGGGCACTACGCTACGGAGTCGCGGCGGCCGGCGGGTAATGCTTTTTGTGCGACGGAAAAGGTATGGGAAACGGAACCGCCCGGTCCGGAAAGGGCGCGCCGGTCGGGCTTCGCCCTGCGCGCCAGGTTCGCAGGGCGGAGAGCGCCTAGGGCGTTGCCCGTTCTATCGGACAATCCCTGCCGGGCTTGCGGACGAAGACCAGGTAGAGTGCGCTGAGCAGCGCGAGGAACGGCACGCCGAAGACCAGGGTCATGCGGAACGCCTCGGTGAAGAAGGTGGTGACCAGGATCGCCGCCATCAGCGCCAGGCCGAGCAATGTCGACCAGGGCGCCAGGCGCATGCGGAAGGCCAGCGGCGCGCCGCCGTGGCGGGCGCGGTGGCGGCGGAAGCAGAGGTGGGTGAAGAAGATCATCAGCCAGGTGAAGAGGGCGCCGAACATCGACACCGCCATCATCAGGGTGAAGGACTGCTCGGGGTAGACCAGGTTGAGCAGGGTCGCCAGGGCGATACCGACGCTCGACAGCAGCAGCGCGTTCAGCGGCACGCCCTGGCGGCTCAGTTCGCCGAGGCCCTTCGGCGCGTGCCCCGCGCGCGACAGGCTGAACATCATCCGGGTGGTGATGTAGAGCTGGCTGTTCATCGCCGACAGCGCGGCCACCAGCACCACGAAGTTCATCACTCCGGTGGCGCCGGGCAGGCCGATCGCCTGCATCACCGTGACGAACGGGCTCTGGCTCTGCCCGGCCTGGTCCCAGGGGACGATGGCGAGCATCAGCGCCAGGGTCAGCAGGTAGAACACCACCAGGCGCACGATGGTCGAGCGGAACGCCGACTTCACCGCCTGTTCCGGATGCTCGGCCTCGGCGGCGGCGACCGCGATCATCTCCACGCTGAGATAACTGAAGATCGACACCACCACGGCGATCCACATGCCTTTCAGGCCGTGCGGGAAGAAGCCGCCGTGGGCGCTGTAGTTGTGCACGCCGTAGGCCGGGTTGGCGGAGCCGAACACCAGGTAGGCGCCGAGCAGGATGAAGGCGACGATGGCGGCGATCTTCAGTGTCGAGAAGCAGTATTCGAAGTTGCCGAAAGCTTTCACGCTGCTGGCGTTCAGGCCGATCAGCAGGGTCGAGAAGGAGATGATCCAGACCCATTCCGGGATACCGGCGAACCAGTACTTCATGTACATGGCCACCGCCGTGACCTCGGTGCCCACCGCCAGGACGATGGCCGCCCAGTAGGCGTAGCGCACCAGGAACCCGGCCAGCGGGCCGACGTAGTGCTCGGCGAAGGCGCCGAACGAGCCGGGGGTGGCATGGGCCACGGTCATTTCCGCCAGGCAGCCCATCAGCAGCAGGGTGATCAGCGCGCCGATGGCGTAGCTGAGCAGGACGCTGGGGCCGGCGAAACCGATGGCGAAGGCGCTGCCCATGAACAGGCCGGTGCCGATGGCGCCGCCGATGGCGATCATGCTCATCTGCGCGGCCGAGAGCCGCCGTTGCAGGCCCTGTTCGCGGCGCGAGATGGCCTCGAAGCCCTGGGGGTCGTTCATCTGGATGTCCTCTGGAATCTTATTGGGGTTCTTATGAATTGCCGAGGGAACGTCGGTGGCGATGTGCGGGTGCCGGTCGCGGGCTCCTGTGCGCGAGAGCGGTGGGTGCTCGCGGGCCGCCCCGGGAATACCGGCGCGGTCCGCGCGGGCGGGACTCAGGTCACCTTGTGCCGGACCTGGTAGCGCGGCTCTTTCCAGGCTTCGCTCTGGAGGATTTCCAGCAACGCCTGCACCGCATCCCAGACCTCGACGAAGCGGGTGTACAGCGGGGTGAAGCCGAAGCGCAGGATGCCCGGCTCGCGGTAGTCGCCGATTACCCCCCGGTCGATCAGGGCCTGGACGATGGCGTAGCCCTGGGCATGCTCGAAGCTGACATGGCTGCCGCGCCGGGCATGCTCGCGCGGGGTCACCAGGGTCAGGCCGAAGCGTTCGCAACGGCTTTCCACCAATTCGATGAACAGATCGGCGAGGGCCAGCGACTTGTCGCGCAGGCGCTGCATGTCGGTCCGGGCGAAGATATCCAGGCCGCATTCGACCAGGGCCAGCGAGGTGATCGGCTGGGTGCCGCAGAGGAACCGGGTGATGCCTTCGCCGGGCTGGTAGCGCGGCTCCATGGCGAACTGGCGGGAATGACCGAACCAGCCGGACAGCGGTTGCCAGACACGCTCGCGCAGGCGCGGCGCGACCCACACGTAGGCCGGCGAGCCGGGGCCGCCGTTGAGGTACTTGTAGGTGCAGCCGATGGCGTAGTCGGCGTCGGCCGCGTGCAGGTCCAGCGGCAGCGCGCCGGCCGAGTGGGCCAGGTCCCAGATCGCCAGGGCGCCGTTTTCGTGGACCAGGCGGGTGACCTCGCGCATGTCGTGCAGGTAGCCGGTCTTGTAGTTGACATGGCTGAGCATCACCACCGCGGTATCCGCGTCGATCGCCGCCGGCAATTGCTCCGGGTCATCTACCAGGCGTAGCCGGTAGCCGCGCTGGAGCATGTCGGTAAGGCCCTCGGCGATGTACAGATCAGTGGGGAAGTTGCTCGATTCGGAAACGATCACCTTGCGCCCTGGCGCGTCTTCCTCCTGGATCCGCAGGGCGGCGCTGAGCACCTTGAACAGGTTGATCGATGTGGTGTCGGTGATCACCACTTCGCCGGCGCGCGCGCCGATCAGGGGCGCCAGCTTGTCGCCGAGGCGCTCCGGCAGGCCGCGCCAGTCGGCGCTGTTCCAGCTGCGGATGAGCCCCTCGCCCCATTCCGCGGCGACCACTTCGGCGGCGCGCTCCACGGCGGCCCGGGGGCGGGCGCCGAGGGAGTTGCCGTCGAGGTAGATCACGCCGTCGGGCAGGGCGAACAGTTGGCGCAGGTCGGCCAGGGGATCGCCGGCGTCGAGCGCCAGGCAGTCGTCACGAGTGGTCATCGGTTACTCCGCGGTAGGCAGGGCGCGCAGCACGGCACGCACTGGGCTGGCATCGAGGTGGGTGAATTTCAGCGGCAGGGCGAGTAGTTCGTAGTCGCCGGCGGGCACGTCGTCGAGGACCACGCCTTCGAGGATCGCCATGCCGTGGCGGCCCACCGCGTGGTGGGCGTCGAGGGTCTTGGAGTGCTGGGGGTCGAGCGACGGGGTGTCGATGCCGACCAGCCTGACGCCGCGCTCGGCGAGGCACTCGATGGTGGCCGGAGCGATAGCGCAGAAGCCTTCCGGCCAGTTCGCCGGGACCCGTTCGAAGGTCCGTAGCAGCACCCGCGAGGGCAGGTCGTCGAGCTGGCCGGCGAGGTGTTCGGGGGTCACCAGCGGGTTAGCGCCGATACAGTGGATCACCCGGCACGGTCCCATGTAGATGTCCAGCGGCACCTGGCCGATGGGCAGGCCGTCGGCGCGGTAGTGCAGGGGGCCGTCGACGTGGGCGCCGGTATGCGGCGAAAGGGTGATCCGGCCGACGTTGACCGGGCACTGCTCGTCCAGCCGCGCCGCCCATTCCTGCTGGAACGGCGTGTCGCCGGGCCAGGTCGGCGTGTTCGGGTCGAGGGCGGGACTGATGTCCCAGTAGCGGAGCGAAGTCATTGTTTTTCTCCGGAAGTCCAGCGAATGATAATGAACGAGATTTCGGAGAATTTTCGTGCGAAATGCAAGGTCGCATGGCAATCTGTTCGCACAAAATTCGAAGATAGCTATTCATTCTGATAGGAATTGCACATGTCCCTGGACGCCATCGATCTGCGCATTCTCCGTCACCTGCAGCAGGACGGGCGGATGAGCAACCAGGACCTGGCGGAGAAGGTCTCCCTCTCGCCATCCGCCTGCCTGCGCCGGCTGCGCCTGCTGGAAAGCGAGGGGATCATCCGCGGCTACTCGGTGGAGCTGGATGCCGAGCGACTGGGCGTGGAGCTGGAAGCCATCGTCCATGTGTCGCTGCGCCAGGACGTCGAGGGTTGGCACGAGGCGTTCATCGCCAGGGTCCGGGACTGGCCGGAGGTGGTCACCGCCTATGTGGTGACCGGCGCCACCAACTATGTGCTACGGGTCCGGGCGCGCAACCTCAAGCACTATTCGGACTTCATCGTGAACAAGCTGAACCGCGCCGCCGGCGTCACCGACATCCGCTCGGAAATCGTCCTGCAGGAGATCAAGGCCGGTGCCGACCTGCTCGACCTGGTGAACCTGAAGAGTTGAACGGGGCGACCCCTCATAAAAGCATGAGTGCAATGAGCGGGAGGAATTTTCAGTCGTCGAGGGAAATAATTATTTTGTCTTTTTTCATGGGGTTACGAGTTATTAGCTAATGAATAAATAGTCTGCCGGAATTGATTTTCCCCGTGCTAGGTTTCCTCCGTCCCCGTTGCCGGGTTGTCAACGTTACACGGAGGTTAGGCGGTGAGTGAATATATCGAGACCGACGACGCAAGTTACTTCCGGGTCAGGCGCCAGGCCTATGTTTCCGCGGAACTGCACCGGCGCGAACTGCACGAGATATTCGACGACAGCTGGCTGTATGCCGCCCACCTCAGCGAACTGCGCGAGCCCGGCGACTTCATCACCCGCGACGTCGGCGGGCGCAACCTGATCATCCAGCGTCGCGCCGATGGCGAGCCGGCGGTCTACCTGAACGCCTGCGCGCACCGTGGGGCCAAGGTCTGCGCCGAGCGCCAGGGCAACAGCCAGCGTTTCACCTGTCCCTACCATGGCTGGACCTACGACAGCCACGGCAGCCTGATCGGCCTGCCGGACAAGGCCGCCTACCAGCATGCCGGGCAATGCCATCCGGAGCTGTCCCTGACACGGGTGAAACACGCGGTCTACCGCAACTTCCTGTTCATCCACTACGCCGCCCGGCAACCGTCCCTGGAAACCTACCTGGGCCAGGCGAAGGACTATATCGACCTGATCTGCGACCAGTCCGAGGCGGAACTGGAGATCATCCCCGGTGGCTTCGAGCATTCGATCAAGGCCAACTGGAAGCTGCTCGCGGAAAACGGCGTGGACGCCTACCACCTGCCGTTCGCCCACAAGCGCTACCTGGAATACCTGAATACCCTCGGCACCGATCCGGAGTCGCACAAGCGCCACGGTCGCGGCGAGGCGCTGGGCAACGGCCACGCGCTGATCATCAGCGGCCCGCCGTCCACCGGACGGCCGATCGCCTACTGGAGCCCGTTGTTCCCGGAAGCGCTCAAGCCGTCCATCGCCGCCAAGTTCGAACGCCTGGTGGAACGCTTCGGGCAGGCGCGAGCAGAGGACATCGCCCACACCAACAAAAGCCTGTTCATCTTTCCCAACCTGGTGATCAACGACATCCTCGGCCTGAACATCCGCTCGTTCTTCCCGACTGCCGCCGATGAGGTCAGCGTCACCGTATGGGGCGCCGGCTTCGCCGATGAGACCCGCGAGGAGCGGGCGGCGCGGATCAATGGGTTGATCTCGTTCATCGGCCCGGGCGGTTTCGGCACCCCCGACGACGTCGAGATCCTCGAATCCTGTCAGCGCGCCTACGCCCACGCCGCCCTCGGCTACAGCGATTTTTCCCGCGGCATGGGACCGGCAACCCGCCGCCACGTCGACGAGGAGCAGAACCGCGGCTTCTGGCGCGAGTGGAGCCGCCGGCTCGGGCAGCAGCCCGCCGCCCTGCGGCGTCTCGCCGTGGCCGTCTGAGCCGTCTTCAACCATCGCTCCCTGCAGATCCCTGCGCGCCGCCCTGGCTACGCGGGGAATAAAGGGTCACTGCAAGGAACGTCATCCATGTGTGGAATCACCGGCTGGACCGACTGGAGCCGCGACCTCGGCGAGCAGCGCAGCATCCTCGAACGCATGACCCGTACCCTGGCCCCGCGCGGGCCGGACGCCGAAGGCCTGTGGCTGTCGCGGCACGCGCTGCTCGGCCATCGGCGCCTGGCGATCATCGACCTGGAGAACGGCGCTCAACCGATGCTTGCCGAGGCTGGTGGGCGGGTGGCGCTGACCTACAGCGGCGAGGTCTACAACTTCCGCGAGCTGCGCGCCGAGCTGGAGACGCTGGGCCAGGTCTTCCGCACCCGCTCGGACACCGAAGTGGTGCTGCGCGCCTATCTGCAATGGGGCGAGGCTTCCTTCGCCCGCCTCCGCGGCATCTACGGCTTCGCCCTGTGGGACGAGCGCGAGCAGAGCCTGTGGCTGGTGCGCGATCGCTTCGGGGTCAAGCCGCTGTACTACTACCCGACCGCCGGAGGCGTGCTGTTCGCCTCGGAACCCAAGGCGATCTTCGCCAACCCCGAGGCCAACCCGGTGCTCGACGCCAGCGGCATCGCCGAGCTGTTCGCCCTGACCACCGCGCCGACTCCCGGCCACGGCCTGTACAAGGGCCTGCGCCAGGTCCGGCCGGGCCAGGCGCTGCGCTTCGACCGCAATGGTGTGCGCGAGTTGGTCTACTGGGCGCTGCGCGCGGAACGTCACGAAGAGGGCGCCGAGGACAGCGCCGAACGCGCCGGCCAGTTGCTCCGCGAGGCGGTGGCCGAGCAACTGGTGGCCGACGTCCCGCTGGGCAGCCTGCTTTCCGGCGGGCTCGACTCCAGCGCCATCAGCGCCTTCGCGGTGGCCGCGCTGGATGGCGACGCGCGGCGCCTGCCGACCTTCTCCGTGGACTTCCCCGGCGAAGGCCGCGGCTTCGTCCCGACGCCCTGGCAAAGCAGCTGGGACGAACCCTATGCGCAGCTGGCGGCGAACTTCCTCGGTACGCCGCACCGTACCGTGCTGGTCGCCCCGGAAGAGGTGCTGGAACAGGACGAGGCGGTGCTCCAGGCCCGCGACCTGCCCGGCTGGGGCGAGCTGGACGCCTCGCTCTACCTGCTGTTCCGCCAGGTCCGCGAGCACACCACGGTGGCACTGTCGGGCGAGTCGGCCGACGAGGTGTTCGGCGGCTACCCGTTCTTCCACGACCCGAGCGCCCTCGCACACGACGGCTTCCCCTGGCTGGCCGGCAAGAGCGGGCCCTGGCAACTGCTGCGGCGGGAGGTCGCCGAACGGGTGGCGGCGCCGGAATACATCCGGGCGCGCTACCGCGAGGCCCTCGCCGAAGTGCCGCGGCTGGATGGCGAGGATGCCGCCCAGCGACGCCAGCGCGAGGTCGCCTACCTGGCGCTGAGCCGCTGGCTGCCGGCGATGCTCGAACGCAAGGACCGGATGAGCATGGCGGTCGGCCTGGAAGTGCGCGTGCCGTTCTGCGACCACCGCCTGGTGGAGTACGTATGGAACCTGCCCTGGGCGCTGAAGAGCGTCGCCGGGGAAAGCAAGAGCCTGCTGCGCCGGGCCCTGCGCGGGCACCTGCCGCAGGCGATCCTGGAGCGGCGCAAGAGCGGTTTCCCGGCCAACCCCGACCCACGTTACCTGGCGCTGCTGCGCGAGCGGGTCGGCCGCCTGCTCGACGACGGCCGCTCGCCGCTGTTCGAACTGGTGGACGCCGGGCGGGTCCGCCAGGCTCTCGAACAGGGCACGCCGCTGCCCAGCCCGCGTGCCTCGGCGAGCCCGACCGCCGGCCTGGCCTACCTGCTGAACCTGGACCGTTGGCTGACCCGCCATGGGGTCGACATCAGCCTCTGAGCGGCACTTTCTTAGCGGAGGATACTCATGAGCCTTGCCTTGTCCCGTCCCGACAGCGACCTGCTGGCGCGGGTCAGCGATTTCCTCGTCGCCGAAGCCGAGCTGCTCGACGACCGCCTGCTGGATACCTGGTTCGCGCTGTTCGAGCGCGCCGCACGCTACCGGGTGCTGCCCTTGCAGGAGCAACTGGCCGGCCAGGCGCCGGAGGACAGCCTGTACATCATCGACGACGACCACGTGCGCCTGCGCGAGCGGGTCGACAGCATCCTCGGCGGGCATACCTGGATGGAGCAGCCGCGCTCGCGCACCCGCCGCCTGGTGGGCAACGTGCGGCTGAAGCGGGTCGAGGGCGAACTGGTCAGCAGCCGCAGCAACTTCGTCGTCCATCAGTTCCGCAACCGCGAGGCCTGGAGCTTCGTCGGCGAAGCCAGTCATGTCCTGCGCGACGGCCCCGGGGGCTTGCGCATCGTCTCGCGGGAGATCCGCCTGGACCACGAGACCATCAGCGCCCAGCGGCGCATCAGCATCATCCTGTGAGGCGCCGCCCATGAATACCGATCCGTTGCTGCCCGGCTTCGACTACCTGACCCTGCACACCTCCGCCGCGCGCCTCCGCGTCGCCGTGAAGGGCAGCGGCCCGCCGCTGCTGCTGTTGCATGGCTATCCGCAGACCCACCTGGCCTGGCATCGCATCGCTCCGCGCCTGGCCGAGGACTACAGCGTGGTCCTCGCCGACCTGCGCGGCTATGGCGAATCGCGGGCGCTGGACGAGGAGGGCGCCGACTATTCCAAGGCCGCGCTGGCCCGCGACCAACTGGAAACGATGGGCCAGCTAGGCTTCGAACGCTTCGCGGTGATCGGCCACGATCGCGGCGCGCGGGTCGGCTATCGCCTGGCGCTGGACCATCCGCAAGCGGTCGCGGCCTTCGTCTCGCTGACCGTGGTGCCGATCCTCGACAACTGGGCCGCGGTGAACAAGGCCTTCGCCCTCAACGCCTATCACTGGTTCCTCCTCGCCCAGCCGTACGACCTGCCGGAGCGCCTGATCGGCGCCGATCCGGAGCACTTCCTCGACTACACCCTGCGACGCATGGCCCAGGGCCGCGACATCTACCACCCGCAGGCGCTGGAAAGTTACCGCCGGGCGTTCCGCGACCCCGCCGTGCGCCATGCGATGTGCGAGGACTACCGGGCCGCGGTGGGCGTCGATGCCGACGCCGACCAGGCCGATCGCGACGCCGGCCGGCGCCTGCAATGCCCGGTCCAGGTGCTCTGGCAGGAGCGCCCCTACGCCGCCGGGCAGCATCCGCTGGAAATCTGGAAGATCTGGGCCGGGCAGGTCGAGGGCGCCGCCATCGGCGCCAGCCACATGCTTCCCGAGGACGCGCCGGACGCCGTGCTGGAGCACCTGCTGGGGTTTCTCGCCAGCCACCGGGAGGCGCTCCGATGAGCGCCGTCGAACGCGATCCGGCGGTGCAGGCGACGCTCTGGCGACAGCGGGTGTTCGAGGTGCACGCGGCGATGTCCGCCTACGTCGCCGAGCGCCATCGGCGTGAAGACCTGGGGGACTGGGTGGCGACCAGCGCGCGGATATTCGCCGATCTGCCGGCGACCGACGACCTGCGCGCCGAAGCCTGGCAGGCGGTGTTCTTCCGCGCCCAGGCGCTGATCGAACAGTTCATCGTCGCGCGCCCGGCGGATTACCGGCTCGACGACTGGGCGCGCGCCACCGCGCGGATCTATCGCGCGCTGGAACCGGCGGGGCGGGGCGATCCGGCCAGCGCCGCCGACCGTCTGGCACGCCAGGCCGCGCTCTACGGTTCGCGTTTCGAGGTGCAGGCCGAGGCTGACGGGCGCGCGGTATTCCACAACCGTCACTGCGCGATCTGGGACTACCGCGAGCGCGCCCGCGCCCGAGGCGTGCCGATCACCCTGGAGTCGGCCTGCACCTATTGCACCAAGCTGCTGTCGGCGTTCGTCGCCGCCAGCGATTGCCGCGCCGACTGGCGGCTCTACGAAGAGCCGCAAGGCCACGGCTGCGTATGGACCATCACGGCGGACAGCCTCAACCAAGGAGCAGGCGTACATGAACGCGATCATTGAACAGGCGCGCAGCCTGGACGGCTACCAGGATTCCAGCGAACTGCTGCAACGTCGCGACCAGGACTGGGTGCTCGACCGCGCCGGCATCGAGCCGCGCAGCCTGCTCGATCTCGGCTGCGGCATCGGCTCGCTGCTGCTCGGCGGCGCCCGGCGCTGGCCCGGCCTGCAACGGTTGTGGGGCATCGAGCGTTCGCCGCTACGCCTGGAGCAGGCGCGCGCGCAGTTGCGCGGGGCTGGCGTCGAGGCGCGTCTGCTGGAGGGCGACCTGCTCGACCTGCCGCCGCTGGCGGAACGCTTCGAGCTGATCAGCATGACCGCCGTGCTGCACTGGCTGTATCCCGATGAAGAGCGGCTGTTCCGGTGGGTCGCGCGGCACCTCGAGGCGCAGGGGGTATTCCTGTTCACCTCGCACCATCCGTTCGCCGAGGATGGCCTCGGCGGCGAGGACGACCTGGTCGCCCAGGCCCTGGTCGAGATGGGCCTGGCTGCGCCGGAACGGGTGGCGGCGCTCTACGCGGAAGCCGGGCTGCTGCCGATGGGCACCCGCACCCGTGGCCGGGAGGCGTTGCGCGAACGCGTCGAACGACACTACCGGGTCGACTCCATCGTCTCCCGCCCGGCGGTCCTGCGTGTCGCCGACTCCGCCGAATACCAGCGTTTCCACGCCGCCACCTTCGGCACCTATTTCGCACCGCTGGTGCCGGCGACGCGCCTGGAGGAATTCTTCGTCCGCCTCGGGCGGATCGCCGAGCGGCGCATGCAGGCCGACGGACAGGTCAGCGAAATCCCGGTCAGTGTCTGGCGCTGCCGGGCTCGGGAGGGCGAGGCATAACCTTATGCGCAATCGGTCTGCCGCGCGGCTGAAAATCGGTACGGGCAATTGCACTCGGTGGCATCCGCAACCGATCAAGGATGAACCGACCATGTCCAACCCGCGTTCGCCACGTCTTCGACTTGTCCCCGTGCTCTGCGCGGTCGGCCTGGCCTGCCTTGGCCAGCCCGGCGAGTCGGCGGCAGAGGAGGTCCGCGCCACCAGCAGCGCCGAGATCCAGCGCTTCGACATCCCGGCCGGCGAACTGGCCCAGGTACTGCTGAGCATAGTCCGCCAGAGTCGCACCCCGATCGCCTTCGACCAGCACCTGGTGGAGGGCCTGCCGGCACCGGCGATCCAGGGCTCCTACAGCGTCGAGCAGGCGCTGCAGCGGGCCTTGCAGGGCAGCGGCCTGGAATACATCCGCAGCGCCGCCGGCGTGCTCAGCCTGCAACGCGCCACGGCGCCGGATGCCGCGCTGCCGGCGGCGAAGCCCGCCGGGACCCTGGCCACGGTGGTGGTCACCGGCACCCGCAAGGCCGATGTCAAGGCCGGCGAGAGCCTGGCACCGATCGATGTGGTCAGCGCCGAGCAATTGCGCGACAGTGGCAGCGGCGACCTGCGCGACGCCCTGGTGCGCCTGCTGCCCTCGCTGTCGCGCCAGGCCCAGGCCTACAACGCTTCGGCGCTGACCAACGCGCAGTCGCTGCGCGGCCTGAGTCCCAACCACGTGCTGGTGCTGGTGAACGGCAAGCGCCGTCACGAGACCGCCAACATCAATGTCAGCGGCGGGCTGCAGAGCGGCTCCACCGGGGTCGACCTGGATACCATCCCGCTCGCCGCCATCGAGCGCATCGAGGTGCTGCGCGACGGCGCCTCGGCGCAGTACGGCTCGGACGCCATCGCCGGGGTGATCAACGTCATCCTCAAGTCGGCCGACCACGGCGGCCGGCTCGCCTACGACAACGGTCGCTACGGCGATGGCGACGGCCTGACCCAGAACGGCGGGGTGAATGGCGGCCTGCGTTTCGGCGAGAGCGGTTTCCTCAACCTCAGCGCGCAGTTCCGCGAACAGGCGCGGACCATCCGCGCCGGCATCGACCAGCGTACCGGGCACTACGGCAACCCGTCCATCGGCGACCCTTCGCTGCACCGCCAGGCGCTGGCCTACAACGCCGGCGTGGCGCTGGGCGACAACGTCGAGCTGTACAGCTTCGCCACCTATACCCATCGCTCGGTGTCCTCGGCGCAGATCTACCAGTTGCCGTCCCTGGCGCCGCGACTCTATCCGAACGGCTTCACCCCGCGCATCACCAGCGACGAGGACGACTATTCGCTGACCCTCGGCGCCCGTGGCGGCGAGCTGTTCGGCGCCTGGGACTGGGACCTCAGTTCGACCTACGGTGCCGACCGCCCGGAGATCGGCATGGACCATTCGATCAACCTCGCCCTCTACGGCGAGACCGGCGATTCGCCGCGCTCCTTCGACCTGGCGCGCTACAAGGCCACCCAGTGGACCAACAATCTCGACCTGCGCCGCGACTTCGACCTCGCCTGGCTGCCGGCGCCGCTGAATTTCTCCTGGGGCCTGGAGCAGCGCCGCGAGCTCTACGAGGTCGAGGCCGGCGATCCCTGGTCCTACTACAACGGCGGTTCCAAGGCACTCCCCGGGCAGGCGCCGGCCACCGCCGGACAGTGGAGCCGCGACGTGCTCGGCGCCTATCTCGACCTGTCCATCGCCCTCGACGAGCGCTGGCAACTGGAGACGGCGGCGCGCTACGAGCACTACAGCGACTTCGGCAGCACCACCAACGGCAAGCTCGCCAGCCGCTACCGCTTCAGCCCCGAGGTATCGGCGCGGGCCAGTCTCAGCAGCGGCTTCCGCGCGCCGTCGCTGGCCCAGGAGAACTACACAAGCCTGGGCGTCTCGCCGACCATCGCCAGCGGCCTGCTGGCGGTCAACTCGCCGGCGGCCAGGCTGCTCGGCGCCGAAGACCTGGAGCCGGAAAAATCGATCAGCTACAACCTCGGCCTGGTGCTCGATCCCTTGCCGGACCTGAACCTGGCCATCGACGCCTATCGCATCGAGATCCGCGACCGCATCGTCGACGGTGCCACCTATTCCGGACAGCCGGCGATCGATGCGCTGCGCGCCGGCGGGATCAGCATCCCGGCCGGACTGACCCAGGTCAGCACCCACTACATGACCAACGGCGCCGACACCCGTACCCACGGCCTCGACCTCACCGCCAGCTACCTGACCCGGCTCGGCGAGTGGGGCCGGATCGACTGGCGCCTGGGCGCCAACGTCAATCGCACGAAGCTGGTCAGGAATCATCGCGGGCGCAACGGCCAGCCGCTGCTCAACGACCAGCAGCAGGCCTGGATCACCAGCTCCACGCCGCGCAGCCAGGTCAGCCTGCAGGCCGACTGGAGCTACCGGCGCTGGGGCCTGACCCTGCGCGAAACGCGCTACAGCAAGACGGTTTCCGAACTGGACTACTACACCGGCGAGCATGCCTATTCGACCACGGTCTTCAACCGCTTCGAGAATTCGCCCAAGTACATCACCGACGTTGCCCTGCGCTATGCGGCGAGCCGCAACCTGACCCTGAGCGCCGGGGCCAACAATCTGTTCGACGTGAAGCCCGACAAGCTGCCGGCCGAGAGCGCCTACCTCGGCTTCAACCAGTACGACACCTATGCCTCGCAGATCAGCTTCAACGGCGCCTTCTACTACCTCGGCGCGGCCTACACCTTCTAAGGAGGACGAACCATGAGCATCGAACTGCGCGGCGGCGTGCGCGCCTCCGCGGTCATCGGCGACAGTGCCTTCGCCCGCCAGGCCGCGCGTTTCCTGCCGGACACCCGCAGTCGCGCGGTGAGCGCCTTCGACATCCAGCAGAAGGCCCGCCTGGAAGAGGCGGACGGCCTCGACGGCGCGCTGTTCACCGTTTCCGCTGCCTGGCCCGACCCCTGGCTGGTCGCCGGCTGGGCTTTGGCCGCGGCGCCGCGCCTGCGCGCCACCGTCGCGCACCGACCGGGGAGCGCCCAGCCGACCGTTGCCGCGCGCGCCCTGGCCACTCTCGACGGCCTGTCCAACGGGCGCGCCGGCGTACACCTGGTGATCGGCTCCAGCGACGCCGACGTGCGCCGCGACGGCGACTTCGCCGACAAGGACGAACGCTACCGGCGCGCCGTGGAGTACCTGGAGGTCTTCACCCGCGCCCTGGAAAGCCGCGAACCCTTCGACTACCACGGCGAGTTCTACCGGCTGGAGGACGCCGGCAGCGGCTTCCTGCCGATCCAGCGGCCGCGCCCGCCGCTATCCGTTGGCGGCTCCTCGGCGCAGGCACAACGCCTGGCGGTGCGCTTCGCCGACGTCTACGCCGGCCACTTCGCCAGCCCCACGCAGACCGCGGAGCTCAAGCGCAGGCTGAACGAGGAGGCGGCGGAGCAGGGACGGCGGCTGAAGTTCTGGAAGCACTTCCAGGTGATCCTCGGCGACAGTCCGGCGGCGGCCCTGGACATCGCCGAGCACTACCGCCAGGCCGCTTTCGAACTGCTTCTGGCACGGCCCCTCGACGAACTGGCGGCATCGCCGCAGGTCGCCCGCGACGGCGAGCGCGACCGGCTCGCCCGGCTGGAGCCGGAGGCCTTGCGCGAATGGGTGGCGAATACCGTGCAGCGCAGCTTCGCCGGGGTGCTGGTGGGCAGCGTCGGCGAGGTGGCGGAACAGATCCTGGCCTTTCATCGCGCCGGCATCGAGATCGTCCAGCTCGAGGCCACCACCGAGAACGCCGAGGACATCCGCTTGCGCCGCCAACTGATCGAGCGCCTGAGGCGCGACGCATGAGCGGCGTCGCCCGCGAGGCCATGGAGGACGTCGCGCCGGCGCCTGGCGTCGGCGAGTTCGGCGTGGCCAGTTGTGGGGTGCTGCTGGCCTCGGTAGTGGGGGTGATCTTCGGCCCCACCGGGCTGGTGATCAGCAGCTTCTCGCTGTTCATCGAGCCGATCGCCGCCGACCTGGACTGGGACCGCGGCCAGTCGGCGCTGCCGGTGACCCTGCTGGGCCTGGCGGTAGCCCTGAGCAGCCCGCTGAAGGGCTGGCTGGTGGATCGCTGGGGCGCGCGCGCCCTGGTCCTGCCGCTGACCGCCGCGCTGGCCCTGTGCCTGGCCAGCCTGGCGCTGGCGCGCAGCGGCTGGCAGCTATACCTGCTGTTCGCGCTGCTCGGCCTGCTGACGCCGGGCAACATTCCCTATGCGCGGATTCTCGGCGGCTGGTTCGAGCGTCGTCGCGGCGCGGCCTACGGCATCCTCGGACTCGGCTTCGGCGTCGGCGGGCCGCTGGCGCTGTACCTGGGCAGCGCCTGCATCGACGCCTTCGGCTGGCGCGCCACCTTCCTCGTCTATGGCCTGCTCGAAGGCCTCCTGGCGCTGCCGCTGCTCTATGCGTTGTTCCGCGAGCGACCCGGCGACCTGCCGCAGGCGCGGCGCACGCCAGCCGACGCGCTGCCCGGAGCGACGCCAGGCCAGGCCTGGCGCTCGGCGGACTTCTGGCTGATCGTCGGCAACCTGATCCTCGGCGTGTTCGCCGTCACTGGCGTGATGGTGCATGGCGTGCCGCTGTTGCAGGAGCGCGGCCTGTCGCGGGAAGTCGCCACCGACGTGCTGGCGGCGCTGTGGGTCGGCATGATCGTTTCGCAACCGGCGCTGGGCTACCTGCTGGACCGCTACGACACCCCGCGCATCGCCTTGCCGTTCGCCCTGCTGGCGGCGCTCGGGCTGCTGCTCCTGCTCCTTGGCGGACCGCCGGCGCTGCTCTGGGGCGCGGTGTTCCTGATCGGCCTGGGCGCCGGCGGCGAGACCGGCACCACCCAGTACTTCGTCAGCCGCTACTTCGGCCTGCGCCATTTCAGCGTGATCTATGGCTCGATCCAGCCCTTCACCTTCGCCATCGCCATCAGCCTGGGGTCCTGGCTGCTGGGTTACTTCTACGACCGCGCGGGCTCCTACGCGGGCTCGACGCTGGTCCTGCTCGGCGCGTTCGGCGTGGCGGCAGGGCTGCTGGTCATGCTCGGGCGCTATCGCTACGCCATCGACGGGGAGGCACGCAGCCATGGGCGAGACTGAACGGAGCAGGGCGGAGGTCGGCGTCTGGCTGCTGGCCGGACTGGCCTTCGTGGTCGGCACGGTGGAACTGGTGGTGGCCGGGGTGCTCGACGAACTGGCCGCCAGTTTCGCCGTCAGCCAGGGCCGGGCCGGGTTGCTGATGAGCCTGTACGCGCTGGTCTATGCGCTGCTCGGCCCGCTGCTGGTCTACCTCAGCGCCGGTATCGAGCGCCGCCGCCTGCTGGCCGGCGCGCTGCTGGCGTTCATCGGCGCCAACCTGGCCAGCGCCGCCGCGCCGAGCTTCGCCCTGTTGCTGGCGAGCCGGCTGCTGGTGGCGGCCAGCGCCTCGGTCATCGTGGTGGTGGCGATCACCCTGGCGGTGGCCATTGTCGCGCCGGAACGGCGCGGCCGGGCGATCGGTCTGGTGTTCGCCGGCATCGTCGCCTCGCTGGTGCTGGGCGTACCGCTGGGCACCCTGATCGGCGAGTTCTGGGGCTGGCGTAGCCTGTTCCTGCTGCTCGCCGGGGTCGCGTTGCTCGGCCTGCCGCTGCTCCTGCGCCTGCTGCCGGCCATCCCCGGCGCGCCCGGCATCGCCCCGGCGGAGCAACTGCGGGCGCTGGCCCGGGGCCGGGTGCCGTTCGCCCACCTGGCATCGCTGTTGCAGATGACCGGCCAGTTCACCGTCTACACCTACATCGTGCCGTTCCTGGTCGGCAGCATGGCCCTCGACAAACCGACCATCAGCCTGGTCCTGCTGGTCTACGGGGGCGGCGGCATCCTCGGCGCGCTGCTCGGCGGACGCGCCGCCGACCGCTGGCCGGGGCCGGCCACCTTCGTCGCCTTCCTGCTCCTGCACGCACTGGCCCTGGTCCTGCTGCCGTTCGCCACCGACGGCCTGCCGCTGCTGCTGGGCGCGGTGGTGTTCTGGTGCGTGTTCAACATGGCGCCGGGGCCGGCGATCCAGAAATACCTGGTGGAACTTAGCCCGGACACCGCGGCGATCCAGATCAGCCTCAACACCAGCGCGATCCAGCTCGGCGTGGCCCTGGGCGCCTTCATCGGCGCGATCCTGGTGGACCAGGTGGCGGTGCGCGCGCTCCCCTGGTGGGGCGCCGCGCTGATCCTCGGCGCCGCCGCCTGCGGCTGGCTGTCCGCGCAGCGGCCGGCGGGCACGGCGGACTGCCGGGAGCGCCTCGATTGATTCCCTACCGCGCGCCACGGGAACAGCCCCGGGCGCCGTTCCTCAACCTCCAGGCTCACTACCGCTATCCGTGGCGTGGCCTGCCAGCAGCGAACGCTTACCATGGATAGCCAAGGCTCCATCAAGAACACCCTGATCGCCCAGTTGTTCCAGCAGAACTACGACTGGCTGTGCAAGAAGCTGTCCTACCAGACCGGCTGTAGCCACAGCGCCGAAGACCTCGCCGCCGAGGCCTTCCTGCAGGTCTGGATGCTCCCCGACCCGGCGTCGATCCGCTCGCCGCGGGCGTTCCTCGCGACCATCGCGCAACGCCTGATGTACGAGAGCTGGCGGCGCAAGGACCTGGAGCGCGCCTACCTGCAGATCCTCGCCGAGGCGCCGGAGGCGGTGCAGCCGTCGCCTCACGAGCAGTGGATGCTGATCGAGAGCCTGCAAGCCATCGACCGCCTGCTCGACGGCCTGTCCGGGCAGGCCAGGGCAGTGTTCCTGATGAGCCAGCTGGAAGGCCTGACCTACGTGCAGATCGGCGAACGCCTCGGATTGTCCCTGGGGCGCATCCACCAGTTGATGAAGGATGCCTTGCACTGCTGCTACCGGGGATTCCAGGAATGAGCGAGAAGCCGGAACGGCAACGCATCGTCGAGGAGGCCATCGAATGGATGGTGCGCCTGCAATCCGGCGACTTCAGCGCCGCCGAGGGCGATGCCCTGGAACGCTGGAAGGCGCTGTCGAGCGAGCATGCCGAGGTGTTCCGGCAACTGCTTGGCAGCCTCGCGCCGCTACAGGACTCGCCCTGGCGCGGCCAGCCGAGCGCTACCGTGCTGCGCGCCCTGGAGCAGCCGTCGAGCCGCCGGCGCTTCGTCGGCGGCGCCCTCGGGCTGTTCGTCCTGCTCGCCGGCGGCGCCGGCCTGGAGCGCTGGGTCCAGGCCGGCATGGGTCTGCCCGGCGAACTGGCGACCGGCACCGGCGAGCGCCGCGACTGGTTGCTGGCCGACGGCAGCCGCCTGCGCCTGAACGCGCGGAGCAAGGCGCGACCGCTGCTCGACGGCGCCCAGCGGCGCCTGGAGCTGCGGCGCGGCGCGATGCGCCTGGAAGTGAAGGAGGACCCGCGCGGCGCCTTCGCCCTCGACTGCGCCGCCGGACGGGTGGACTGCGCCAGCGGCAGCCTGCTGCTGGCCGAGGAGCGCGGGGCGATCCGCCTGGTGACCCTGCGCGGCAGCGCGCGGCTGACCACCGGTGAGGGACGCCAGCTGGCGGTGGCGGCACGACGTAGTCTGCTGTTCGATGCCGGCGGCCTGCTCGAACAGGGCCCGATGCAGGCCGGAGAGGATGCCTGGGCCAGCGGCTGGCTGGAGGTCCACGACCGCTCCCTGGCCTGGGTCGCGGAGGCCTTCCGGCCCTATCTGCCAGGCATCCTCCAGCTCGACGCGGAGATCGCCGGCAACCGCGTCAGCGGTCTGTTCCCGCTGGACGACATGCACACGTCCCTGGACATGCTCGGACGCAGCCTGCCGATCCGCGTGCTGCGCTACAGCGACTACTGGATCAGCCTGCGCCCCGCCTGACTCATTCGTCGAAGAACAGCAGGCAACGCAGTTCGATACTCTGCCGCGGCGGCGCATCGGCCGGGGTGCAGGGATCGTCGAAGGCGGTGTGCGCGCCGAGGCGGGTCTGCGCGTCCTCCCGCGAATCGTAGATCTTCAGCAGCAGCGCTTCCTCCGGCAGCAGGTGCGGGTAGTAGTACCAGCGGTGCTCCGGGTTGGGCTTGACCGAGTAGGTTTCGCCCACCTTGTCGCGGTACACCAGGTCACTGGCCACCAGGTCGTCGAACGCCAGGCTGCGGGCGTCCAGCAACGCCAGCGGCGCGCGCTGCGCCGGGTGGCCGAACGGACGCCACAGGTTGACGATCTGGAAGCGTCCGGCCAAGCGCCGTTCGGCGCGTTCCGCCGGCAGGTGGTCGCGGACCCGGCGCGGCGCCGAGCGCAGGGTCTGGTCGTTGTGCACGTAGCGCACCGGTTCGCGCAGGCCGCGTTCTTCGCGCCCGGCCTGGTCGACGCGCAGCGTGTGGTCGAAGATCACCGCCTCGGCGGCGCCGGTCAGGCGGCGGAGCAGGGCGATGCTTTCCGGGTAGTAGCGTTCACGAACCTGGGCTTCATCCTCGAAATCGCCCACCGCGCTCGCCTCGCGCACCAGTTGGAAACCCTCGCGCTCCAGGCTGGCCGGTTGCGCCAGCAGACGCGCATTGCGGATCGCCACCCGGGTCGGCTGCAACAGCGCGCTGCGCTGCGGCGTCCCGGCGGGGGCCGGATAGGTGTAGGCGACCGGCCGTTGGCCGTTGTCGCGGATATAGTTGACCTCGGCCTCGACCTGCTCCGGCGCGTGCGCCGGCCATGCGTGTTGCTGGCAACCCATGTGTCGTTCTCCCGTTGCCAGCGGAGATGCCTCCGCTGCCGCGCCGCCGGATGCCGCGCGTGAACGGCCAATCTAGCCGCTGGCAGGCGGCGGCGAAACGAACATCGAGCGCTGGCGTCCTGCCTTCGTGGAATAAGCCCGGAGCGGCTCAGGACATCGCGTCGAGTCGTCGCCGCTGGCGATACTGGCGCGGCGTCATGCCTTTCCAGCGCCTGAAGGCATGGCTGAAGTTGGACACCTCGCCGTAGCCGAGGCGCTCGGCGATCTCCTCCAGGCGAATCGCGCCGGTGGCCAGCAGCTCTTCGGCGAGGGCCTGGCGCACCTCGTCGAGCAACAGGCGGTAGCTGCTGCCCTCGTCGTCCAGGCGGCGACGCAGGGTACGCACGGTGAGGTGCAGTTCCATGGCCAGGGTCTGCATGTCCGGCAAGTGGCCGGGCGTCCTCAGCAAGCGGTCGCGGATGCGTCCGGCCAGACCGCCGCGCACCTGGCGGCGGGCGAGCAGGGCGCGGCACTGCTCCTCGCAGGCGCGCGCCACCTCTGGATTGGCGCCGGGCAGCGGGAGGTCGAGGAAGCGCCGTTCGAAGACCACCCGGTTGTCCGCCTGGCCGAACGCCGGGCACAGGCCCAGCTCGCGCACGTAGGGCGCGGGATCGGCGGGCGGTGGGCGGCGGAAGCCGGCGCGGAGGATCGGCAGGCGCTGCCCGGTGAGGTCGCGCTGGATGCGCAGCACGCCACCGGCGTCGCGTTCGAGGAGGAAAATCCGCAGGTCCTCGGGAATGCCGGCGTCGTCGAGCACCAGGTGCGCTTCATCGTCGTGTACCTCCAGGCGGATGCCATGGAAGGCGAAGGTCAGGTCGAGGTAGCGCAGGCCCAGTTGCGCGGCGCTGAGGAAGGTCGGGCTGCTGAGCAGGGCGAAGCCCCAGATGCCGTAGGCGTTGAGGTGATAGCGCAGGCCTGCCGCCAGGCCCGGTGCGCAGGCGTCGCCCAGGTGCCGGACCAGGTTGCGCACTACGCTCAGTTCCTGGGCCGCGTCGATTTCCCCGGAGGGATCGCCGAGCAGGCGGATATCCAGGCCGCTACCTGCCAGGCACTGCTCCAGGCCGAGGCCGCGGTCGATGCCGAACTGGATCAGCAGGTGCGCGCTGATGGCGCTGCGGCGGGGAGACCAGGGCGGAGTGGGCATGGTGGCGTCCGAGGTTGACCGAAAATCACAACTTTATGTCCGGCCCGGCCATAACGCCAGTCGCCCCGGCGAACTAGGATGCTGCCATCCGCCGCTGGGCGGAATCGCGCCGGACGGCGTGGCAAGCAACAAACGGGAGCACAACAATGCACAACGAGTCCCGCCCTGAAGCCCCCTTGCGGGTGCTGGTGGTCGGCGCCGGCTTCGCCGGTCTCGGCCTGGCGATCCGCCTGCGACAGGCAGGCATCGACGATTATCTGGTCCTGGAAAAGGCCGCCGATGTCGGCGGTTGCTGGCGGGAAAACCGCTACCCGGGCGCCGCCTGCGACGTCCCCTCGCATCTCTATTCGTTTTCCTTCGAGCCGAAGGCCGACTGGTCGCGCAAGTTCGCCCCGCAGGCGGAAATCCTCGACTACCTGCGGCATTGCGCGGACAAGTACCGTCTGCGCGAGAAGATCCGTTTCCACTGCGAGGTGGAGGAGGCCCGTTTCGACGCCGGCAGCGGCGAATGGCAGGTGCGCTGCGCCGATGGCCAGACGCTGCGCGCACGGGCCCTGGTCTGCGCCACCGGCCAGTTGAGCCGGCCGCTGCTGCCGCGCCTGCCCGGCCTGGAGCGCTTCCAGGGTCCGGCGTTCCACTCGGCGAACTGGGACGCCGAGGTCGAGCTGGCCGGCAAGCGGGTCGCGGTGATCGGCACCGGAGCCAGCGCCATCCAGTTCGTCCCGCGGATCGCCCCGCAGGTGCAACGCCTGTCGCTGTTCCAGCGCAGCGCGCCTTACGTGATCGCCAAGCCGGACCGCACCTACGCCGACTGGGAACGCCGCCTGAAGGCGCGCTGGCCGTGGCTGCAACGCCTGGATCGGGGGCTCAAGTACCTGCACCACGAATCGCGGATGCTCGCCTTCGCGACCTTCCCGGCGCTGATGAAGGTGATGCGGCTGAGCTTCCATCGTCACCTGCACCGGCAGATCGCCGATCCGCAACTGCGCGCGCGGCTGGTTCCCGACTACCCGCTGGGTTGCAAGCGCATCCTGATCAGCAACGACTATTACCCGGCGCTGGCCAGGAGCAATGTCGAACTGGTCGACACGGGCATTCGCGAAGTCACCGAAGACGCCGTGGTCGGCCGTGACGGCCGCCGGCACGAGGTCGACGCGATCATCTTCGGTACCGGCTTCGCCGCCACCGAGTTCCTCGCCCCGATGCGCATCCTCGGCCTCGACGGACGCGACCTGCGGCAGGCCTGGGCGGATGGCGCGGAAGCCTACAAGGGCATCAGCGTCAGCGGCTTCCCCAACCTGTTCATCCTTTACGGGCCGAACACCAACCTCGGCCACAACTCCATCGTCTACATGCTGGAAAGCCAGTTCCCCTACGTGCTCGGCTGCCTGCGCCAGCTCCAGGAGCAGGGCTTGCGCTACCTCGACGTGAAGCCCGAGGTCCAGCGGCGCTTCAACCTGGAGGTGCAACAGGGGTTGCGCCATACCGTCTGGGAGCGTGGCTGCGACAGCTGGTACAAGACTGCCGCCGGCAAGAACACCAACAACTGGCCGGGCTACACCTTCGTCTATCGCTGGCGTACGCGCCGGCCGGAGCTTGCCGACTATGACCTGGCCCGCTGAAGCGCCCCTGATGTCGCCGCCGCAACGCCTGCGCGCCGGTCTCCTGCGCGGCTGCCTGCGCCTGTTGTTCCGCGGGCTGGTCCGTCCGCCCATGCCAGTGGCGCTGCAACGCGGCGTGTTGCGCGGGCTGAGCCTGGCGACGCTGGGCGCCGGCGGCGTCGTCCGCGAGCGCCGCAGCCTCGCCGGCGTGCCCTGCGAGTGGTTGCGGCCGCGCGGGGTGGAGGCGCGGCGCCGGGTGCTCTACCTGCACGGCGGCGCCTACCTGATCGGCTCGCCGGCGACCCACCGGGCGATCACCACGCACCTGGCCCGGCGCTGCGCCGCCGAGGTCTGCGCGGTGGACTACCGGCGCGCCCCGGAACATCCGTTCCCCGCCGCCCGCGACGACGCCCTGGCGGTCTACCTGGCATTGCTGGAGGCCGGCCATTCGCCGCGCCGGCTGCTGCTCGCCGGCGACTCCGCGGGCGGCCACCTGGCGCTGTCCCTGGCCCTGGAGCTGAAGGCGCGCGGCTTGCCGTTGCCGGCCGGGTTGCTGCTGTTCTCGCCCTGGACCGACCTCGGCTGCCAGCGCCTGCACACGCCGGCGGCCGGCGACCCGCTGCTGTCGCGGGCCTGGCTGGAAAGCGCGGTGCGCCTGCTGCTGCCGGCCGACGCGGAGCCAGGCTCGGCCGCCTTGTCGCCGCTGCATGCCGACCTGGCGGGGCTGCCGCCGCTGCTGGTACAGGTCGGCGAGGACGAACTGCTGCGCGACGACAGCCTGCGCCTGGCGCAACGGGCCGGTGAGCAGGGCGTCGCGGTGCGATTGCAGCGCTACGCCGGTTGCTGGCACGTGTTCCAGGCTCATGCCGGCGTGTTGGCCAGCGCCGACCGGGCGTTGGACGAGGCGGCCGCGTTCGTCGTCGAATGCAGCGCGGAGGGCGACAGGTGCAGAACATCCTGATCACTGGTGCCGCTTCCGGAATCGGCGCCGCCAGCGCGCGTCTGTTCCACCGCCGGGGCTGGCGGGTCGGTTTGCTGGACATCGATGCCGAGGCGTTGCGCGGCTTGGCCGCGCAACTGCCGGGCGCCTGGCACCGCGCCGTGGACGTCAGCGAGCCCGACGCGGTCGGCGAGGCGCTTGCGCAGTTCTGTGCCGATGGCCGCCTGCGCCTGCTGTTCAACTGCGCCGGCGTCCTGCGTTTCGGCCGCTTCGAAGAGGTCGCCCTGGAGGACCACGCGCGGTTGCTGGCGATCAACCTGCAAGGCGTCCTCAACTGCTGTCACGCGGCCTTTCCGTTCCTGCGCGCGACGCCGCAGGCGCAGGTGCTCAACATGGGCTCGGCATCGGGGCTGTATGGCGTACCGGAGATGGCCGTCTACTCGGCCTCGAAGTTCGCCGTGCGCGGGCTTACCGAGGCGCTGGAGCTGGAATGGCGCCGCCACGGTATTCGTGTGGCCGACCTGATGCCGCCGTTCGTCCGCACGCCGATGGTCGCCGGGCAGCCCTACCAGCCGCCGGTGTTGCGTCGCCTGGGGCTGAGACTGGACGCCGAGGATATCGCCGAAGCGGCCTGGCGGCAGGCGCACAGCCGGCGGGTACACCGGCCGGTGGGCGGGTTGTTCACGGCGCTGTACTGGGCTGGGCAGTTGTCTCCGCCGTGGGTGAACCGAGCGGTGATGGCGTGGTTGTCGCGGGGTTAGGCTCTGCGCAGGATGGATAGAACGGATTAAAGCTTGGGTGGGTTTCACGCTGGTTGGTCTAGCTGCTTTTCGTGGCTGCCTCGACTTCTTGTTTCGCCGTCCCAGGCGAGTGAAATCCATGGTAGATCTCGGACCATAGGTATGCCTTAGCCAGGCGCCGGTGCTTATCGCTACCGTTGAGCCCAAGAGTCCTCCTCGGGTGGGACCGTTGCCTCCCGTATCAAGCACGCATCGTCAGCATCTCTTGGGGGCCTTCGCGTAGGAGCGCTGCCAGGACTGCGAAGCCGTCAGATAACGTATTCCCCCCTCCTGGGGAATTGCTGACGCTGATTCGAATGGCCTGGGGAAGCGTACCGCGGCCCGTACTAAAGGCCTCTGCGGTGGTGACAAGATGCTGCTGTCCGCGCATGCCTTGCTCTATTTCGATGGCGCGCCAGGGGGCTGGCACTTCTACCCAGAAATGCGGACAGCATAGATGGCTGCGATAGGTCAGGCCCTGCAGCAGGTCCACAACCAGCGCTTGGCGACGCGCGATTTCCCCTCTCTGGTATTCGAGCAGTGCGCTTGCAGTACCGTCCTCGACCCATCGGCTCGCAATCTCGAGAACCAGTGGTGTCGCCATCCAGCACGAATTGCGAAGCGCTGCTGCCATGCGACTTACCATGGATGCAGGAGCATGAACGTATCCAACCCGCAATCCTGCAGCGACCGCCTTGCTCATGCCACCGATGAGGATGCCCCGCTCAGGCAGCAGATGGCAGAGAGGGGTGGGGCGTTCGGCCATCAATACAGCATGGGTTTCGTCCTCGATGACGATCAAGCCGTGCTCGCGGCAGATCTTCGCGATTTCCTTCCGCCTGGCGCCTGACATCACTGCAGTGGTCGGGTTCTGGATGGTGGGTGTGCAGTACAGGGCGGTGATCCTGTTCGTGCGGCAGGCCTCTTCGAGGGCGTCGGGCAGTAGCCCCTCTTCATCCATTTCCAAGCCGAGCACCTTGATGCCCAACAGTTGCGCGGCACTGATCAGCCCAGGATAGGAGAGCTGCTCCGTTACCAGGGTGTCGCCGGCGCGCAGCATGGCCATAAGCACGACGAGCAGACCGTGTTGGCTGCCATTGACGCACAGAATCTGCTGGTGCTCCGCTTGAAACTCACCGTGAGACAGCCATGTTGCTCCCGCTTGCCGGTGTCGGAGCAGTCCTGTGTCGGGTGTGTAGAGCATTAACTCCTGCAGGAGCTCAGGGGCCGCACTCAATTGCTGAAGGCTGCGGGAAAGCAGTTCGGTCTCATTGCCCGGAATATGCATATTCCGGCTCATGTCGTTGCACATCTCGGTGCTGTCTACGAAATTGCGAAAGCCCGCCTCCCGAGCACGTTCTCGACCGCGGTTGCGGACGAACGTACCGTCGCCGACCCGAGCCTCAACCAGCCCCATGCGCTCCAGCTCACCATAGGCCCGGCTCACCGTGCCCGCGGTCACACCGAGCTTGTCCGCGAGGATGCGATGTGGCGGCAGCTTGACTCCCTGCCGGAGAACCCCATTGCGAATAGATTCTTCGATGCCCTGGGCCAGCCGTTTGTACTTCAGGCCGGGCCCTTCTGGTAGGAAGAATCTGAAAATTGAATCGGTGTCAATATTTGCTTTGACCGGCATATTTTCTCCGAATTAACCTCAAATAAAGAGGTTTGATAAGCAATAAAGGGCGTCAATCAAAGAATAACATGGGGGAAAGACGTGCAACTTATGTCAATTCAAGCTCTGACTATCAACAGGCGGCAGGTACGTGTGGCCAGCCTGGTGACCGCTGTTCTATTTCTAGTGGTGTGTATCAGCTGGGGGACTACCTGGCTCGGCATCAAGATCGCCGTGGAGAGCGTGCCGCCGCTAACTGCCGCCGGATTGCGCTTTCTGATCGCATTTCCGCTTTTCCTGCTCTTTGCGCGGCTGCGCCACGAGACGATCTTTTTCCCGCGGCGACTCCTGGCCTTCTTCGTCTTCGTGACGCTCGGCTACTTCAGCGTGCCCTACTACCTGCTGAACTATGGCGAGCAATACGTCGCTTCAGGTCTTACCGCGCTGCTGTTCAGCAGCATGCCCGTGTTCATCCTGATCTTCTCCGCGATCTTCCTGCGCGAGCGCATCTACCTGTCGCAGATCCTTGGTATTGCGATTGGCTTCGGCAGCCTGTTCATGATCATCAGGTCTCAAGGGCTGCATCTGGACTACACGGAGTTGTTAGGCGTACTTGCCATCCTGCTCGCGGCGATCATGCACGCACTCAGCTACGTCATCACCAAAAGGCAAGGTGCTGACATCGGCGTGATCACCTTCAATACGCTGCCCATTGGCATCGCCGGCTTGGGGCTGTTCATGGCCGGACTCGTGATGGAACACCCGAACCTGTCTGCCGTCACAAGCCGATCTTGGGCTGCCCTGATCTATCTCGGTCTGGTGGCATCAGTCGGGGGATTCATCGTGTACTTCTTCCTGCTCAAGCGTTTGAGTCCCGTTGTGCTGTCGTTCGTCTTCATCATTTTCCCGGTGTTCGCCGTGATCATCGGCGCCTGGTACGAAGGGGTTGCCATCTCTCGCGAGTTGATTGGCTTCACCGTGCTCCTATTGGCTGGATTTGCCATCACCAAGCTTCCCATCGAGAAGCTGCTCGGCAGGAGGTGACATGAATACGAACGTGTTGACCGAGCATGCATTGAGCGTGATCTACAGACACGCCTGCAGGACCTATCCAAGGGAATGCTGCGGATTCGTTCTCGCCGATGCAAAAGTGAAAGAGGGTACGAACATCCAGGATGAACTGCACATGGCTGACCCCCGGAGGTACCCACGCACGGCCGCCAACGGGTACACGTTTTCCGTGACGGATACCGTATTCCTCAACAGCAGCTTCAAGACGTGCAGCCCGGTATCCGTCATCTACCACTCCCACCCGGACGTCGGTGCCTACTTCAGCCGGGAGGATATCGACAAGGCATTGTATGCCGGGGAGCCAATGCTGCCGGTCGACTACCTGGTTGTTGATGTGGCCGCCGGCAACGTTCGCGGCGCAAAACTGTTTGCCTGGCGCAACGGACGCTTTGAATGCACACGAGAGTTCGGGCCATCGAGCCAGGACGAGTAGACATCTGGCAAGGAGCTGAAAAGTGAAGACGGTAATTTTTCCGGAAGTACTGGTACGGGCCGCCCAACTGGAAGGCGGGCGCCTGGAGGGAGCGGGCTTGACGGTTGGCGAGCTGCTGGCAGGCCTTGCCAGGAAGCATTCTTCATTACTCGGGCACCTGTATTACGAAAACGGTCAATTGAAAGAACACTTCCTGCTGACCCACAAAGGTTCGCTAGTCAATCTGGATGGCGAGCTTTCCGATGGAGATGAAGTCGAAGTCATGCTCGCGACATCTGGCGGTTCTGGCGTTGAAGCGTTGAGCGACGAAGAAGTTCAACGCTACGTTCGCCACATCACGTTGCCAGGCGTTGGCAGGGAAGGCCAGCAGCGCCTGAAGCAGGCCAGGGTGCTGATAATCGGAACGGGCGGCCTGGGTTCGCCCGCTTGCCTTTATCTGGCCGCAGCAGGAGTGGGCACCATCGGGCTGGTTGACTTTGACGTGGTGGAGTCGAGCAATCTCCAGCGCCAGGTCGTCCATGGCTATAGCACGCTCGGTATGCCGAAGGTTGAGTCCGCCCAGCGCCGGATGCAGGACCTGAACCCCTACATTGAAGTCGTAACCCACCGTTACGCCATCGACGCGGACAATGCGCAGTCACTGATTCAGAGCTATGACCTGGTATTGGATGGCACCGACAACTTCGCCACACGTTACTTGGTCAACGCGGTTTGCGCCAAGCTCGGAAAACCACTCGTCTTTGGCGCGATCTATCGGTTCGAAGGTCAGGTCAGCGTCTTCAATCTGGAGGGAGGCCCCTGCTACCAATGTCTCTTCCCGAACAATCCCCCGCCTGAGATGGCTCCAAGCTGTAACGCAGGGGGAGTTATTGGTGTGCTGCCTGGAGTGATTGGCCTGCTGCAGGCAACCGAGGCGGTGAAGGCCCTCGTCGGCCTGGGCAAGTCCCTATCAGGCAGACTTCTTCGATTCGACGCGCTGCTCATGCACTTCAATGAAGTGAAGTTCAATCGGCGCGACGATTGTCCGGCCTGCGGCAAAACCGCTGCAGAGAATCCCCGCCACTGGAGGGAGGGATTGCTCTGCCAGGCAAGCGCGGCACCGTCGCAACGACTCGACGACGATCGCTATATCGATCCCGGCTGCCTGTTGCAGTTGATGAAATCCAACAGCGAAAACTATGCCCTTCTGGATGTACGCGACGCGGGCGAGCTCGAAGTGTGCCAGTTGCCGGGGATCGTCCACGTTCCCTTGAACGAACTCGCCAGCCATTTCGCCAATCTCGACTTCAGTAAGCGCTACATCCTCGTGTGCTACGCCGGCACTCGTGCCGAACGCGCGGCCATACAGCTCATGGGGGCAGGGTTCTCCAACGTCCAAGTGCTCGATGGCGGCATGAAGCGATGGGCGAAAGAGATAGAGCAGCACATGCCGATGTACTGAACCATAGGCAGGGAAAGCATGATCTACGATTCGCTACTCGATTTAATTGGCGGGACGCCGGTGATACGGCTGAGCAAATTGTCTGCTCGCCTGGGGGTGAGCGTATTCACCAAGCTGGAATCCTTCAATCCAGGAGGAAGTCATAAGGCGCGTATCGCGCTCTGGATGATTCTGGATGCCGAACGCAAAGGAATCCTGGTGCGCGGGAAAGGGCAGACCATTCTCGAGCCGAGCGGGGGAAATACGGGGATTGGACTGGCAATGGCGGGGAACATCCTGGGGTACCGCGTGACCCTGGTGGTTCCCGACAACTACAGCCCTGACAAGAGACAATTGCTCGAGCTGTATGGCGCTCACGTCGTGCTGTCGGATAGCAGAAAAGGGAACAACTCGCATGGCGAGCTGGCAATCCAGATACTGCTGGAACATCCGGAGTTCGTCATGCTCAACCAGCAGCGCAATCCAGCCAACCCGCAAGCCCATCGCGAAGCTACAGCCCTGGAAATCCTGAGGGACTTTGCAGGCCAGCCACCTCCGGACTTCTTCTTCGCTGGCATTGGAACTGGTGGACATATCACGGGTGTTGGAGAGGTGCTGAGGAACCACTGGCCGGATATGGCCATCTATGGCGTGCAGCCAGAGCAGTGCGACTTGCTCGACGATAGGCACGCACCGCATGAGATTCAGGGACTTTCCATTGGTATCGTGCCGGAAGTCTGCAACCTCGGCATTGTTACTGGCATGGTCGGGGTGTCGAAATCTGCCTGCTTGTCGATGATCCGGGAAGTCCTGCAAAACGACTCTGTGAGCATGGGGTTGTCCTCCGCAGCCAACCTGGTCGCGGTGCTGAACATGGCATCTGCCATGCCGTCAGGCGCTCGTGTACTGACGATGATCTACGATGGCGTCGAGTCATACATGGACGCTTTTCGATGAAGTTGTAGAGCAGAGCACGGCGATAACGCTTGCATGGTCGAAATGAGGTCGCATGCGATGGACAAACTGGTAGGTAATCTGATGCGCGCGGCATTGATGGAGTGCTGCTCACCCCAACTGGTGGAGCGGATAGTCGCTCATTCGATGTTCGAAGAAGCCAGACGTTGGTGCGAGGAAGACCTGCAGGCATTCGCCAGCAAGGATCCAGCCGCACAGGGACGGACATCCGACATTGCGTTTGGCTACAGCTCGTTCAAGGCAGTGCTGCACTACCGGCTTTCCCACATGCTGTGTCTGCGAAGCACATCTGAAGGCGATCCTGAGAGAGCGTTGGAGGCTACCGCGCTCCTGGTCTCCTCTCGTGGAAAGCTCCTGTCGGGCGCGGAAATCCACCCAAGATGCAAGATTGGCAGTCGATTCATCCTGGACCATGGGCATGGCACGGTCATTGGCGAGACAGCGGTAATCGGTGATGACTGTTACATCCTCGGAGGTGTGGTATTGGGGGCAACTGGCATATCGGCTAATCCCGCCGGTAAGCGTCACCCCACCATAGGGAGCCGCGTCCAAATCGGGGCCTTCACGCGTGTACTGGGTGACATCGCTATCGGCGACGATGTGTTTGTCGGTCCGCATTGTGTCATCAAGGACGACATCCCTGTCGGTTCAGTCGTAACCCTGCGTTCTGAACTACAGGTCATCCGAGGCCCCCACATAGTTCAGCAACTACAGCCGGCAGCCACGCAGACCCAAATTCAACCAATGGAGGCATCATGACGCAGACCGCCTCCCTTTTTCTCCAGGACTCCTACCGGGAAGAGTGTTTGGCGAGAATCACCGATCTCGTTGAAGATGGCCTGCTGCTCGACCAGACCGTTTTCTATCCCCAGGGGGGTGGCCAGGCTGGAGACAGTGGTTGGCTGACGCTGGCTGATGGCACGCGGCTCCGGATCGCCGATACACGCAAGGGGACAGAAGCAGGTGCTGGCAGGGATGCCATCCTGCATATCCCAGCTGAAGGCCAGGCAACCGTTCTCCGAGCAATGAAGCCTGGCGAGGTGGTTCTTGCGCAGATCGATTGGGTGCGTCGTTACCGGCACATGCGACTGCATACCGCAGCGCACATGCTCTGTGCTGTCCTGCCCTATCCGGTCAATGGGTGCAGCATCACTGATGAGCATGCGCGCCTGGACTTCGTGACGAGTGAACCGCTGTCCCGCGAGGCCATTGATAGCGCCTTGGCGGCAATGGTCGAGGCAGCACATCCGGTTTCGATCGACACCATGAGCGACGATGCACTGCGGGCTAGGCCAGATCTGGTGCGCACCATGAGTGTCCAACCTCCGATGGGCGCCGGGCAGGTTCGGTTGGTGAGTATTAAAGACACCGACCTGCAGCCTTGCGGTGGAACCCATGTGGCGAATACCGAAGAAGTTGGGGTGGTGCGCGTTTCCAAGATGGAGAAGAAATCAGCGCGCACCCGTAGGGTGGTACTGGTACTGGGTTGAGCGACTACCGTCGACATGGCCGTCGGTTTCCCATTCTACGCCACAGGTCACCCTCGCCACGCCCGGCAGCTCCATGCAATGCCAGAGGGCCTCAGGCCGGCAACAACGGCCGACAGGCCTCGACGAAGCGCCGGCAGGCACCCGCACATTCGCGCTCCAGCGGCTCGTCGCCATCGCAACGCTCCGCGCATGCCAGGGCATAGCGCGCCGCCAGCTCGCAGGCGGCCGGCGCCCATGGGCTGCGGCGCTCCAGCAGCAGAGCGGCGAGGCGGCAGAGGTCGGCGCAGTCGCCGGCGTGCTGGCGTTGTTCCCTGCTGGACTCGGTGCAGAGCGCCAGGTAGCGCTCGCACGCGCGGATGCAGTCCTGGGACGCGAGCCGGCAGCGCTCTTCCGGCGCCTGGACGGCGGCACCGCCGAGCAGGGCGTCGGCGTCGGTTTCCAGCAGGGAGCCGGGGTCTTCGTTTCCGGGATCGTTGATGGCGCGGGTCATGGCGGCACCTCCTGGCGATTGCGCCCATGCGGGCCCTGTTCCTTGGGCCGGTCGACGATGCCGACAGTTCAGTCGATTTCGCCGTCGGCACCGCCGCTCGATTGCCTTGAACCCTCGCCCGCGGCGCCAGTCCTCACTGGTACGACCCCAGACACGACCAGGAGGCGAGAATGTCCAGCACGGTTGCCGATCAATTGCTCGAACGCTTGAGCCAGTGGGGGGTGAAGCGCGTCTTCGGCTACCCCGGCGATGGCATCAACGGGATCATGGGCGCCATGGGCCGGCGCGCCGAGGCATTCGACTATATCCGCGTGCGCCACGAGGAGATGGCGGCCTTCATGGCCGGCGCCCACGCCAAGTTCACCGGAGAGGTCGGGGTGTGCCTCGCCACCTCGGGGCCGGGCGCGATCCACCTGCTGAACGGTGAGAGGGAGTGAGAAAAAGGTTGCCCACCGGGCGCGATAATTTTGGGATTTATTGGGTGCAGCTAGGATTTATTGGGATAGGAAATGAAAAGGATTTTCCATAGATGAAACAGCGGAAATTGATCATTCCGCTGGATCCTCTCCCACCCAATCGAGCAGCTCTTCGGCTGTCTTCAGCAAGCTAATCTTATCGCCTGGCAGTGCGTAGTTCGCAGCCACCATCAGGCACCCAAGGCGAATTGATCGCTCGTCCTGCTGCTGATCACTGATCTGAGCAGGACTCAGACCTGCGGGTCGCCGTTTCGCCTTCAGAAAACGGTGAACCGCTGATCGGGAAGTCTTAACACCTTGCTCAGCGAGCCAACTCACATGGTCGTCGAGCGAGAGACCGGGACAGTCGGAGGCACGGCCTATGAGCATTTCTCGAATATTGGAGGGGGCTTTGTCGATCACAAACGGCCTAGGCATTCTGGCTTCCTTTTTGTTGGATGCCAGCATTACGCAACGGGTTGCGCAGCGTGTCTTTTCGTTTATTCCAAACGCCCAGCCATGTTTGGAAGGGCCTCGGCAGTCGCTTCAGGAGCACGTCTAAATCAGCCGACGTTTTGGAATAGTGGCGAGTAGCCTGGCTGGACCTTCATCCAAAACGGCAAGCGCCTGCCGTTTTCCAGGCGTCGAAACGCCGAACCGTTCGGCATCTATCTTCTGCCAATAGATCGATAGAGATTGTTTCACGCACAGAGGCGAGCATGGTAAGCCGAACCGGTCGGCTAAATTGAGAAATGGCAAGTGGCTGGGGTAGTGGGAAACTGCAGACCGTTCGTGAAAAACTGGTGACGGTCACCGGTTTCCATTCTCGGGAACCCTTGTTTTTACTGGGTGTGTGAAATCATGAACTGGTGACGGTCACCAGAAAAACGCGAACAGTCCGTGAGAAATGGATTCCGTCACCGTGTCGGAAAAACCGCACCTATGCGAAGTGATTGGGACGGTGAGAAACTGCGAACCGTTCGCGAAAAACTAGAAACCGTTTCAACTTCTCCATCACGAAAGCCCAGCAACCATGCGGGTTTGCAGAGATTCAAACTAGAAGCCGTTTCTGAAAACTGCGAACCGTTCGTGAAAATAGAAGTCGTCACCGTGCCGGAATCCCCCCGGCACGGTGCAGACTGGCTAACTGGTCACCGTGACCAGAAAACTCCGGACTGTCTGGAGCGCGAAAGTGAAGCATGTCTCACGCCTCATCCCAGGGAAGGCCCATGTTTGCGCGGGTTGACGGCCATCTCGACTTGAAACGCACTGTAGGTTTTCTCCGGACCGTCCGGAATGGGAAACTGGTCACCGTGACCGGAAACCGCCATACGTCGCAGGCGATTTTGGTAACCGTTACCACCGATGAAGGCCCGTTACCGCATGTCTACTGGGCTGGTCGATAGGAAGAACTGGTAACCGTTACCAGTTTTCCGCGATGTGGGACTAGCGCTCAAGTCGATGTCGGACTGAAGACGGTCTTCAGACCAGTCGAGGCGAAAAGTCGTAACGGTTAGGAAAAAACAAATGCCGGTTATGCGGCCATGACCCAGTAACTCCGGGCCCTCCAACGCAACCAAGTCATCCGAGTGCCCTCAAAAACTCCTGACGGTTACGACTTTTTCAGCGTCGTGACGCTGAAAAAACCGAAGACCGTCTTCACTTCCTTTTTACCGCGACGGTCGCGGTAGTCCACGGAAAAAAGTGCTGACGGTCAGCGGTTCTCTGGCTACAAAGCCCGGAATTACTGGCGTAGTTTGAGGGAGTGGGTGCTGACGTCAGCAGTTTCAAGCTGGGACTGTCCCGGTGAGTCGCTCTTTGCAAATGATGCGACGTCGCATCATTTGCTCCAGGATATTTCCGCACGGTGCGGAGCCAGGGCGAGCCGGAGAGCCTTGATCTTCTGGCAAGGGGGACGGGCTACTCCGCACCGTGCGGAAAAACCAAACCGTTTGGCTCTTCACTGAGTGCCGACGTTGGGAAAAACTCCGAACCGTTCGGAGTCAGTGGTAAGCGGAAACTCAGTACCTATGCGGATTCCAAGGGGCTGAAAATTCCGAACCGTTCGGAGTTTTCGCCAACGTCAGCACCTCGCGAACTCCAAACGGTTTGGAGCTTTCATCTCCGAAAGCGCCAGGAACGCGCCAACGTTGGCGCTTTTGCCAAAGGTCAAAACGGACAACGTTGTCCGTTTTCCACAGCAGACCAGAGGCAGCCAAAATGGCCAGCGCTGGCCGTTTTAGCCTACCCGACAAGGACTCCTGGCAAATGATGCGACGACGCAACATTTGCCTCAGAACTTTTCCACCGGGACGGTCGCGGTGAGTTGCTCATGGCAAATGTCTCGTCGACGAGAAATGTGACTGAAAAATGCTTTTTGGTCATATGTGCCGTCAACGGCACATATGACTCATGGCAACAACCTTGCAGTTTGTGGAGGCCGGTGCTACCTTCACATCGCTGCCGCAAATTCGGCAGCCAGGTTTGGTCACCTGAGAGAATACAGGCGCAACAGCGCCCCATAGCATGCAGGCGCTTTTTTTGTGTTCGCATGCTGCTTTATGGCGGCTGTGCGCGGGGCACCTTCGGGTGCGCCGGGTTCCTGTATCCCCGGTTGACCAACCTGCGTGCAGTCCGCCACCCATCGTTTGGTCACGGTGCTGGCGGTTCCATCCAGATACAGGAGCCGTACCCATGGCGAAATCACACGCCCCCGCTCCGTCCGCGATTGCGGATCGGATCGCCGCTCACCGAGCAATGGCGCTTGCCGCCCTTCGCGCCGACTCAAGTCTCTCCAGCCGTATGAGTCGGTACAACCACCACATGAACTGCGCTCGCTCTCTGGAACTGATCCTGGGTCTGGCTCGCGGCCTGCGCACTGGAGGTGGAAAATGACTGCCACCGTTATCCGTTCCGTGACCATTCTCGGCACCTGCCTGGACATCATCCGTGCCCAGGGCCGGCTGTGGGTTGCAGCGCGGGATCTTGCCCAAGTACTCCGCTACAAATCCGAGTCAACCATAAGGCAGGCTTACTACCGTCACCGGAAACATGAAGCGTTAGAAGGTCATGTAATCAAGGCTATCGTAGGCGGCTATGCAGGCAGTCCTTGCCGTCTTTTTGACGAAGTAGCCGTCATGTTTTTTTGCCAGCGGCGCGACCGTCAATGCGCAATTGAGCTGATGCGCTGGATCGAAGCTGGGGGCATGAGGCTCGACCAGCAACCGCCCTTGCCTGGTGTGCAGGAGATCATCCCGGAAGAGATCGAGTTGGCCGACGCACCAGAGCCGCCGCCCACGGCTACATCGTATTTGGTGCCCTCTGTTGTCGATGTGCTGCAACAGCGCCTGGCCAAGGACAAGGCGTATTGCCGTGACTTGGTGAAAACGATGGTGCGCTACTGCGGCCCGGACGAAGTGGATGATCTGACGGCCATGATCGAGGCGCGAATCTCATCGTATCTGGAAGCCCACAACTGCCCCGGCCTGAATGCCGCCCGCTACGACCTTTATCGGAAGTACTGGCTGCAAGGGGGTGAAAAATGAGCGTGATTAAGAACTCTGGCGCTGACGGAGCTTCAAAGCCCATGCGTAACATGACGATCATTTCATTTCCTGATGAAGTCGCTAGGACTTCGCAGGCACGCCAAGAGTTTGAAATGGAGTTGTCTGTATTGGACTGCATGCTCTATGCGCTGACTACTCAGGTCGAAAAGGTCAGGCGGCAATACAAAGCTTTGTCAGCCCCGCCTAAAAGATCGCGCCGTAAATAATAGTCTCATCACCATCTCAAGCGCCCTTCGGGGCGCTTTTTGTTATAGTCGACCCGCTCGCGCCATCGTATCCTCTCCTAAATCGCTTTGCCTGCCCAATTGTTGAATTCCCGAAAGTTTTTCTTCGTGCCTCTCCATTACTTTTCGGTAATCAAACAAAGGGAACGCGTGGCGTGACAGTTCTTAATCCAATCCTGCAAATAGAACGAACAGAATTACTGCTGGAGATCGAACGGGGCGTCGCTCTGCTGCTGTTCGAGCGCCATGGCTTGGACAAGGCCAAAGCCGAAGATATCGCTCGGCACTACGTGGAAGAGCTTGCTTTCATGTATGCAGGAGAGAATTTCACCATCCCCATGGATTACATTTATCGACGCGCCATGATTGCCCAGGTTCTGCTTAAGGAGTTCGATGGCACCAATTTTGTCAAACTATCTCGAAAATTCAGGGTTCGTGTTAATACCGTTTACGACATCATCAAAAGGTTCAAGAGGCGTGCGAATATAACTCCGGAGCGTACTGAGTTTATGCGGACCTGCGTTGAGAGTATTGCTAATCTGATGGTGCGCAAGCACAATTTTTCTCAACCAGAGGCCGAAAAGATCGGCAATGAGGTGGCCGACTTCATTGCAGATGAGTTTGGCGGAATCCAGTTGGTGCTCCCTTGGGACTATTCACTGAAAACCGCGCACTTGCATGTTGAGCTTCTACGGGAGTTCGACGGCAGCAACGTTCAGGCGCTGGCCGAGAAATATCAGTTGCCTGTCGATGAAATCCAGCGCGCTCTGGATCGATATCGCAACCTTCCGCTGAGGGCATCGGCATGAATTGCCCATTTCGCCGCGGTTGTCCCTCTCGCACCGCTCGGGAGCGGTTTATAAACGCCCTGGCAGCGCCCTCAGCCGCGTTTCCCATGCATCGGTATACGACGGCATGGATTTATCGCTCAGGAGTCTCTACGGGCCTTCCTGCGCAGTTCTCCATTTCCACCCCCACCTATCCAGAAAGAGGCTTCTAGCCATGTCCTTTGCCATTCAGCAGGCCGCAGAGTTCTACATCCCCATCCCCGCCAAACTCAAAGAACCGATCCGGCTCTTACCCTCGGGCAACTTCGTCAGCGTTGGCGGTCGAGGTGGTCGAAAGCAGGACTTCTACCTGAACGATGCCAGCGGCAAGGCGTTGGCGGATCAGGCAACCGCACAGCCGCTACCGTTCAAGGTCAGCTTGGGGATCGATAATGAGGGTGATACGCCGGCAGCCGGCTGGTTCAAGCAACTGGTTTGGCGCGCGGACGGCCTCTATGTCCTCGACCTGGTGCTTGCCAAGCGTGGTGTCTCTGCCGTGGTCAACGATGAATACCGCTACTTCTCTCCGGTGTTCTACGCCGACACCAATATCCCTCGGCAGTTGATCGGACTGCTGATCACCAACGACCCCTCATTGCGCAGCCGCAAGTACGGCTGATAGGAGAATCTATTGACTAGTTCCAACAAGCCCGCCGCAGCACCTCTAACCTGTCGGTTCAATCGCGAGCGCCCGCGCCGATCTGGAGCGACGCCTTGATGAACTGAGCGACAAGCATGCGGAGTTGGGTCACCAGCGGTATGGACTCTCCGATACGGCTATCAGCTTCGACGACTACTGCCAGTTGCTGCGCCAGGAAAACTGATGCCGATTATGCGTTGCTCGCGCTGTAGCGCGCGCTCTGGCGTTCGACCTTTTTCACCCGCTGGCCATATTTTTACCGCGTCCAAAATACTCGGTTGTTTTGATCCGGCAAATATTGATGCCGGTATTCATGCATTGGTGGGTGATGAGATGGCTAAAAGTAAGCGGGCGGAGGTGCGTCGCAACGAATTTCTGGCCGATGTGGCGGATCTGACGATGCGGATTATGAAGCGCTACGGTCTCGATGATTCCCAGGCCCAGGCCGCCGCCGACAACGTGGCCGACGATCTGGCCGAGAGCTGGGGTGGCCAGTACATCACGGTTCCCAAGGACATCAACTATCGGAGCGCTAAACGGCGACAGGCCATCGTCGAAGCGTTCGATGGCTCCAACCATTCTGAGTTGGCCGCTGAGTTCGGGCTGTCGGTCAACTACATCTACAAGATTCTGAAAGGCGCTCAGGTCTAGTAGGCCAGCCACAAGAGGATAGGCACATCATGTTCGGCATTAACTTCAATGCAGCGGAAGAGGCTGCCAAATCACTCCGTACGGCTACTGCTGACTTGCGCTCGCAACGCAGCAAGCTCCAGGCACTAAAGGACAGTTTGCACGCACAGCGCGAGGCGCTGTATCTCCAGGCGCTGAGCAAGGCGGACGCCAAGCTGTTCCTGTTCGACTATATCGACGCCTGGGCCGAGCAATACCTGGCGCGCGGGGTGCTGGATGATCTGTTTCAGATGATCGCCGCACCGAATCGCGACAAGACGTTTGCCGAGGCCAACAACCTGACGGTGCCTTACCTCTGCCTGCGCGATGTTGAGACCGTGTTGTACTCGGGTGAAATGCCCAAAGGGCAGTCGATCTTCAAAGCCTTCCCACTGCCGATTTTTGGCGATGGAATCGCCATGATGAACGCTAGCCACATCGGGGCGGCGTGCTTCTTCTTCGGTGACCTGGTCAAGGCGAAGTTAGAGCAGTACTTCGATGCGAAGTACCCGGAACCGAACCCGGACGTGGTCGGGGCGCCTATGGCTGAACGCCGTGCGTTGATCCAGGAGCTGGATCGGCAGATCGGTGAGCTGGACAGCGGCATTAACCAGATTGATGCCAAGCTGCGACAGTTGGGCGTGCGTGAGCCGCGTCGCCTGCTAGGTGGTGAGTGATGAGCCTGGCCGTGCTGCGTATCTCCAGCCAACTGCCGAAGGCCTTCCGCATCATCCCGGTAGGCCGCTTCCATGCACATGACGGGCGCGAAGGTGGGCATTGGTATCTGATGCCAGAGCGTGGTCGGCAGATCGCGGCGCTGGCCAACCAGAACAGCCAGGGGCTGCTGATCGACTTCGAGCATGAGAGCTTGAAGAAGGCCGACGCGCCCGAGGCTGGCCGCGCGACGGTGCTGGAGTGGCGCGATGATGGGCTGTATGTCGCGGATGCGAGCTGGACGGCTGAAGCGAAAGCCCAGATCGCCAGCGGCAAGAAACGCTTTATCTCGCCCGTGTTCCGCTTCAATGGGGCAACCGGGGAAGTGCTGGCACTGGAGAGCATTGCGCTGACGGGTGATCCGGCGTTGCTGGGCCTGACTGATCTGTCTCAGGTGGCCGTGGCCAGTGCTCAGCGGCAGAGCGGTGAGGATGCTTCTGGTAGCGGCATGACTGCGCGAGATCGGGAGGTTTTTGAGCATGTGTTCGGCACGTCTCCTGAGGCACTGGCAGCGCTGCATGCTGAAAAGCCTGACACGCCACCGGAAGGCGTCACTGCTGAAGACTGGGCCAATCTGCGGCACGTGTTTGGTGATGCGCTGAATAATCGGTAAGGGTGGCAAGGGCAATATCGAGTTCGCACTGCGGCTGCGCGCTGACCTGGAGCAAGGTCAGCGTGAGCTACGGCGGCTGATTGGTGCGCTGGGCGACACCGGCAAGTCGGTCTCCCGAGCCGGGCGGCGCATGGGCGATGTCAATAGCAGCGCCGAGAAGATTCGGCTCGAGACCAGCGCGCTGCCGGCCATGCTGCGCAACCTGGGCGTGTGCTTTTTCCTGAGTGCCACGCTTAAGAACGATATGACATTCAACTTGATTGACGACCCTGAAAGGATCGCTGCTGCTTATACGCCGATAGCTGGTCAGGAAGCATTTACGGTTATGCTTAGTCGTGATCCGGCGCGCTGGAGATCGGTTCTCGGTATCAGTTAGACAATTCCTTTGCCGTATGTGAAACGGAACTGCCTAGGCAAATATCGCGCAAACCAAGGTCAAATATCGCGCGGCGCTACAGCACCGCGGCAGCATGAATCCATTCGATCAACCCAGAAGGAGAACGCCGATGTCCAGGCGCTTGCTTTTCGTGGCCACCCTGGTCGCGACCCTTTCCCTTGCCGCTCATGCCGACGAACCCCTGCCATCGGTCGAGCAGGTGATGAACGAGCACAAGGAAAAGATCAGGAACCAGCTGGAAACCATCAACTACAAGCGCAAACGGATGGTCGAGGCAAACATGGCGCTGGACGGCACCGAAGCCGAGACGTTCTGGCCGATCTATTCACGCTACCGAGGCGAGACGGACAGCCTGCACAAGGAGACATTCCAGCTCCTGCTCGAATATGCCCGCGCCTATGGTTCCGGCAGCATTACCGACGCGGAAGCTTCGAGGATGGTCGACCTCTATCGGGGATTGCAGGAGAAACAGCTGGCCGTGCTGCACCGGTACGTGCAGGAAGTGGCCGAGAAGATGTCACCTCGGCGGGCCATGCGCTTCCTGCAGATCGAAGCGCAGCTGGACGCGCTGGAGGCGTTGCAGATCGGCAAGCAGGTTCCGCTGATCAATTGAGTTTCACGGCACCGGCCGCGTCCATGCCTGGGCGAGTTCCGCATCGCCCAGGCGCATCGTTTTGCTCAGCGTGCCGAGCGAAGCCGCCGCCACAGCGTGGTCCGGCTGATCCCGAGCCGACGCGCAGCCTCGTCAAGGCTGCCCTGGCAGCTGTCCAGCGTCTCCTGTATGTAGCGCAACTGCGCGGTTTTGCCGATGGCGTGCAAATCCTTTGTGCGCGATGGCTCTTTCCGGGACCTGGGCTGAGGCTGGCCTTCGAATAGCTCGGGCAGCACGCGAGCCAGGTAATGCTCATCCACGCCGTGCTCATGGAAGATTTCGCTGGCGGAGAGCATCGCCCGTTCGATGACATTCTCCAGTTCCCTGACGTTTCCGGGCCAGGAATGGCGGACGAGGTAGGGTAGCAGGAGCGTCGTTATGCCTGCGGCACCCGGTGGCTGGCCCTGGACCAGCAGGCGCTGGCTGATTCCCTGGCAAATCAGAGGAATGTCCTCGGGCCGCTCGCGCAGGGGAGTGGTCTGCAAGCGCAGGATATTCAGCCGGTAATACAGGTCGGTGCGAAACTCGCGATCCTTCATGGCGGCCCCCAGGTCCTTGTGGGTGGCGGCGATGATGCGCACGTCGATGGAGATCGGCTCGGTGCCGCCCAGGCGCAAGACCTCTCGCTCCTGCAATACACGAAGGAGGCGAGTCTGCAGCGACACAGGCATGTCGCCGATCTCGTCGAGGAACAGCGTGCCACGGTGCGCCGCCTCGAACAGGCCGGGCTTGCCGCCTTTGCGCGAACCGCTGAAGGCGCCTTCCTCGTAGCCGAACAGTTCGCTTTCCAGTAGCGACTCGGGAAACGCCGCGCAGTTGATGGCGACGAAAGGCCCGTGCCGGCGAGGGCTCTCGTTATGGATCCCTTGGGCGAGCAGTTCCTTGCCGGTGCCGCTTTCGCCAGTGATCAGGATGGTCGAATGGCTGGCGGCAAAGCGCTTGGCCAGCTGCAACATCTCACGGTTGGCCTTGCTCGCGCCGTTGAGTTGTTCGAGCCGGTAACGCGCGGTGAAGGCACCTGGACGGCGAGTGGAGCGGATGCGTTGATCCGCGCGCTGCACGGCGGTGATGTCCTGGCAGGTGAGCACCAGGCCGGTACGCTCGCCATTCTCCAGGATCGGCAGGAGATTGCTGACCACGGCGTGCGAGCCCAGCCGGATCACCCGGTTTTCCTCGCCACCGCCATCCTCTAGCGCCTGTTGCAGGTCAAGCTCCGGGCATAGCTGCTGTAACGGTCGACCCAGAGCCGAGCTGACCGGCAACTCCAGCAACTGGGCAAGGGCAGGGTTGAGCGATTGCACCACACCCTGGTTGTCGACCGCTGCCACACCGCTTGGAATGTGTTGCAGCACCGCGTCCAGATGCCGCCGCTTGGCGATCTCCAGGCGCTGGCTGTCGAGGACTCCCATGGCTTCCTCGAGCGCCTTGCGCGCAGTGTCTTCGCTCAGCGACAGCACGCCGTGCAGGCCTGCCTGTTCCGCCAGCTCCACCACCGTCGACGAACCGATGATGCTGCGGCAACCCAGGCGGGATACCTCCAGGACAGCCTGGCGAGCCTCTTCCAGGGTGGTGTAGGCGACCTGGTGAACCTGCACCGTGAACAGCGTTCGCATGGCTTGCAGGTCCCGGTCGATGCGGTTGTAGCTGAGCAGGGCGACATGGGAGGAGTGTTCGCGGGCTTGCTCCAGCGCACGCAACAGGTCTCCGCCGCCAACACGCATCGTCAGAACCGGACGTGCCAGGTGTCTACGCAGGTAGGCGGCAGTGGCGCCAGCACAGACGAACACGTCGGCCTTGCCGCGCTGTTCGAGATCGCGGGCGGTTTGCAGGGCTTCGGATACCGAGGTGTCGAGCACCTCGATATGGACGTCCGGGTAGCCCGCCGCCAGGCCGGCCACCAGGCTGGCGAGGCGACTGCGCTGCCGAGGTCGTTGAAGGTGACTGACCAGCACGACGACCTGGGAAAGGGGAGGACGCATGTCGAGACCTGTTCAGGATTGAATTGTTTCGATACTGAATCAGTTCGTTGCAAAAGTGAAACCCGGATTGCTTCGTCGAGCGCCATGGAAAAACCTGGCGCCAGAGAGCGCGCGGGTTACAGGCATATCCCGAAAATTGGCCCAGGCGTTGCTAAAGCTGTCTGACAACATGACTACAGGCAGGCCCTACAACCCCATGAGCACTCCTCCTACGACCGTACGGGACGGCGAGACATTCGTGGCCCCGGACGACCAGCCACTGGTCGAGTTCATCCGCGAGCACGCCGCAGCGAAGCGGGTGGTCATCCAGGCACGCCAGCGCCTGAGCGGCGGCGCCATCCAGGAAAACTGGCTGCTGGACCTGCTGATCGAAGGCGGCCCCTGGGCTGGCGCCCGGCGTTGGGTGCTGCGCAGCGATGCGCTTTCCGCGCTACCCGCCAGCCTTGACCGCGAACAGGAGTTCGCGGTGCTGCAAGTGGTTCATCAGGCCGGTGTGAAAGTACCGCGCCCGCTGTGGCTGTGCCGCGATATGCGCGTGCATGGGCGGGTGTTCTTCCTGATGGAGTACGTGCCGGGTGTCGCCGCCGGTCGCTTGCTCAGCGCTGGCGCCGGCACCCAGGGCCGGGCGCAGCTGGCGGCGCAGCTTGGCGCCAACCTGGCGCGCCTGCATCAGGTTCGCCCGCCGTGCGCCGCGCTGGATTTCCTGCCGATGCCAACCCGCTCACCGGCCTTGGCGACCATCGACGCCTATCGCCACTACCTCGACACCCTCGCCGATGCCTATCCGGTGCTGGAGTGGGGCCTGCGCTGGTGCGAGCTGCACGCACCGCGCAACAGCATCCTGTGTCTGTTGCACCGTGACTACCGCACCGGCAACTACCTGGCCAGCGAACAGGGACTCGAAGCCGTACTCGACTGGGAGTTCACCGGCTGGGGCGACCCGTGCGAAGACCTCGGCTGGTTCACCGCCCGCTGCTGGCGCTTCACCCGCCCAGACCTCGAGGCCGGCGGTATCGGCCAACTGGAGGACTTCCTGGGGGGCTACCACGAGGTGTCTCCGCTGCGTATCGAGCGCAGCCAACTGCACTACTGGCAGGTCATGGCCACCCTGCGCTGGGCGGTGATCGCCCTGCAGCAAGGCCAGCGCCACCTGTCCGGCGAAGAGCCGTCCATTGAGCTGGCACTGACCGCACGACTGCTGCCGGAGCTTGAGCTCGACATCCTGCACATGACCGGAGCCGAAGCGCCATGACCCAGCCCGATGCCCATGAACTGCTCGACATCGCTCGCTCGACGCTTCTGGAGCAACTGCTGCCAGCGCTGCCCGGCGAGCTGCGTTACCCGGCCCTGATGATCGCCAATGCCATGGCCATCGCAGCCCGCGAAAGCCGCCTGGGGGCTCTGGCCGAGGACCAGGAGCGGACACGTTTGGCCGCCTTGGTCGACGAGGCGCCCGCAGCCTTGCCCGACCTGCGCCGCCAACTGGCACGGGCCATTCGCCTGGGCAGCCATGACGCCCCGCAAAACCATAGAACCCTGGTCGAGACATTGCGCCAGGTCACCCTCGCCCGATTGGCCATCAGCAATCCCAAGGCCTTGCCCTGAACGGCGTCAGCCATCTCATTCCCGACAGACAAGCACCCAGAAGGACAACCATGAACTTCACCCTCCCGGACGAACTGCTCGCCTTGCAGGCCAAGACCCGAGACTTCATCGCCGAGCAGGTCATCCCGCTCGAGAACGACCCCCGCCAGGACAGCCACGGCCCCAGCGACGCCCTGCGCCAGGACCTGGTGGCCCGCGCCCGCGCGGCCGGCTTGCTGACGCCCCACGCCAGCCGCGAAATGGGTGGCCTGGCGCTGAGCCACGTGGCCAAGGCGATCGTCTTCGAAGAGGCCGGCTACTCGCCGCTGGGCCCGGTGGCGCTGAACATCCATGCCCCGGACGAAGGCAACATCCACCTGATGGACGTGGTCGCCACCGAGGCGCAGAAAGACCGCTGGTTGCGCCCGCTGGTCCAGGGCCATGCCCGTTCCTGCTTCGCCATGACCGAGCCTGCGCCAGGCTCCGGCTCGGACCCCTCGATGCTGCGCACCACCGCCACCCGCGATGGCGACGACTACCTGATCAATGGCCGCAAGTGGCTGATCACCGGCGCAGAAGGCGCCGACTTCGGCATCATCATGGCGCGCATGGAGGATGGTACGGCGACCATGTTCCTGACCGACATGAAACGCGACGGCATCATCCATGAGCGTCAGCTGGACTCGCTGGACAGCTGCTTCACCGGTGGCCACGGGCAGCTGCGTTTCGACAACCTGCGTATTCCGGCGAGCGATGTGCTCGGCGAGATCGGCAAGGGGTTCCGGTATGCCCAGGTGCGCCTGGCGCCGGCGCGGCTCACCCACTGCATGCGCTGGCTGGGCGCCGCGCGTCGCGCCCACGACATCGCCTGCGACTATGCGCGCACCCGCGACGCCTTCGGCAAGCCGCTGGGCGAGCACCAGGGTGTGGGCTTCATGCTGGCCGACAACATGATGGACCTGCACGTGGTGCGCCTGGCGGTGTGGCACTGTGCCTGGGTGCTCGACCAGGGCCGGCGGGCCAATGTCGACTCCAGCATGGCCAAGGTGATCAGCGCCGAGGCGTTGTGGCGGGTGGTCGATCGTTGCGTCCAGGTACTGGGCGGGCGCGGGGTGACCGGAGACACCGTGGTGGAGCGGATCTTCCGCGACATTCGCCCGTTCCGCATCTATGACGGCCCGAGCGAGGTGCACCGCATGAGCCTGGCGAAGAAACTGCTCGACCAGCGCCTGGAGGCCCGCTGATGCAGCCGAACCTGACCCGACTGTTCGCCCTCGACGGGCGCCGCGCCCTGGTGACCGGAGCCTCCAGCGGCCTGGGCCGCCACTTCGCCATGACCCTGGCCGCCGCAGGCGCCGAGGTGGTGGTGACTGCCAGGCGCCAGGCGCCGCTGCAGGCACTGGTGGAGGCCATCGAGGTGGCGGGAGGGCGGGCGCAGGCCTTTGCCCTCGATGTGACCTGCCGTGAGGATATCTGCCGGGTGCTCGATGCCGCCGGCCCGCTGGATGTGCTGGTCAACAATGCGGGGGTGAGCGACAGCCAGCCCTTGCTGGCCTGCGACGATCAAAGCTGGGACCGCGTGCTCGACACCAACCTCAAGGGCGCCTGGGCGGTGGCCCAGGAAAGCGCCAGGCGCATGGTCGCGGCGGGGAAGGGCGGCAGCCTGATCAATGTCACTTCGATCCTCGCCAGCCGTGTGGCCGGCGCCGTCGGCCCCTACCTGGCGGCCAAGGCCGGCCTGGCCCACCTGACCCGCGCCATGGCGCTGGAGTTGGCGCGCCATGGCATCCGGGTGAACGCCCTGGCGCCCGGCTACGTGATGACCGACCTGAACGAGGCCTTCCTGGCCAGCGAGGCCGGCGACAAGTTGCGCTCGCGTATCCCCAGCCGCCGCTTCAGCGTGCCGGCGGACCTGGACGGCGCCTTGCTGCTGCTCGCCAGCGATGCCGGGCGGGCCATGAGCGGCGCCGAGATCGTGGTCGATGGCGGCCACCTGTGCAGCAGCCTGTAACGCGCCCTGGCGCAATAACAACAACAACAGGAGGTATGTATGTGCGTGCAAGACCCGAGCAATGTGTCGATGAGGTGGCTGCCATGATGGTTCCGACCCTCGAGCACGAGCTTGCTCCCAACGAAGCCAACCATGTCCCGCTGTCGCCGCTGTCGTTCCTCAAGCGTGCCGCGCAGGTGTACCCGCAGCGCGATGCGGTGGTCTATGGCGCAAGGCGCTACAGCTACCGCCAGTTGCACGAGCGCAGTTGCGCCCTGGCCAGTGCCCTGGAGCGGGTCGGCGTACAAGCGGGCGAGCGGGTGGCGATACTGGCGCCGAATATCCCGGAAATGCTCGAGGCCCACTATGGCGTACCCGGTGCCGGGGCGGTGCTGGTATGCATCAACATTCGCCTGGAGGCACGCAGCATCGCCTTCATCCTGCGCCACTGCGCGGCCAGGGTGCTGATCTGCGACCGTGAGTTCGGTGCCGTGGCCCAGCAGGCGCTGGCCATGCTCGATGCGCCGCCCTTGCTGGTGGGCATCGACGATGATCAGGCCGAGCGAGCCGACCTCGCCCACGACCTGGACTATGAGGCGTTTCTGGCCCAGGGCGACCCGGGGCGGCCGCTGAGTGCGCCGCAGAACGAATGGCAGTCGATCGCCATCAACTACACCTCCGGCACCACGGGGGATCCCAAGGGCGTGGTCCTGCATCACCGCGGCGCCTACCTCAACGCCTGCGCCGGCGCGCTGATCTTCCAGTTGGGGCCGCGCAGCATCTACCTGTGGACCTTGCCGATGTTCCACTGCAACGGCTGGAGCCATACCTGGGCGGTGACGCTGTCCGGTGGCACGCACGTGTGCCTGCGCAAGGTCCAGCCAGATGCGATCCACGCTGCGATTGCCGAGCATGCGGTGACCCACCTGAGCGCCGCGCCGGTGGTGATGTCGATGCTGATCCATGCCGAGCATGCCAGCGTCCCTGCCGTGCCGGTATCGGTGATCACCGGCGGCGCCGCGCCGCCCAGCGCGGTCATCGCCGCCATGGAAGCACGCGGCTTCAGCATCACCCACGCCTACGGCATGACCGAAAGCTACGGCCCCAGCACCCTGTGCCTGTGGCAGCCGGGGGTCGACGAATTGCCGCTGGAGGCCCGGGCCCAGTTCATGAGCCGCCAGGGCGTCGCCCACCCGATGCTCGAGGAGGCCACGGTGCTGGATACCGACACCGGCCGTCCGGTCCCGGCCGACGGCCGCACCCTTGGCGAACTGGTAGTGCGGGGCAACACCGTGATGAAAGGCTACCTGCACAACCCCGAGGCCACCCGTGCCGCGTTGGCCGACGGCTGGCTGCACACCGGCGACCTGGCCGTGCTGCACCCGGACGGCTACGTGGAAATCAAGGACCGGGCCAAGGACATCATCATTTCCGGCGGCGAGAACATCAGCTCGCTGGAGATCGAGGAAGTGCTCTACCAGCACCCCGAGGTGGTCGAGGCCGCGGTGGTGGCGCGCCCGGATTCGCGCTGGGGCGAGACACCCCACGCGTTCGTCGCCTTGCGGGCGGATGCCTTACCCAGAACCACGGGTGACGATCTGGTCCGCTGGTGCCGCGAGCGCCTGGCGCACTTCAAGGCACCGCGGCATGTGACGCTTACCGAACTGCCCAAGACCGCCACCGGCAAGATCCAGAAGTTCGTCCTGCGCGAGTGGGCCCGGCAGGAGGAGGAGGCCGGCGACGCCGGCCGCTGATGGCGCTGCCGCACCCGCATATTCCATAACAATAACTAGGTTGCCCGAGGTGTCCCATGTCCAGCCTGCTATACGCGCGTATCCGCGCCAGTGCCCGGTTCCAGCAACTGGTGGCGCGCCGAAACCGTTTCACCCTGAGCCTGCTCCTGCTGATCCTGGCCACGTTCCACGGCTACATCGCGCTGGTATCGTTCTGCCCCGAGCTGATTGCCAGGCGTCTGGCGCAGGGCTCGAACATGACCTTCGGCGTCGCGGCCGGCGTGTTCCTGTTCGTGTTTTTCTGTGCCTTGTCGGCGCTCTATGTGTACCGCGCCAACGGCGAATTCGATCGCCTGACCCAGGCTCTGGTCGCTGGGCTGGAAGAGGAGCAGGGCGCATGAAGAAGCTCCTTCCCCTGGCGTTGTCGCTGCACTCCGGCCTGCTGTTGGCCTCGCCCGCGTTGGACGCTGGCCAGCGCCAGCCGCTCAACCTGCATGCCATCGGCATGTTCATGGTGTTCGTGCTGTTCACCCTGTGCATCACCTGGTGGGCGGCGCGACGGACCCATTCGACGGCGGATTTCTATAGCGCCGGTGGCGGTATCCGGGGCTGGCAGAACGGCCTGGCGCTGGCCGGCGACTACATGTCCGCCTCCACGCTGCTGGGAATCACCGCGCTCATCTACAGCTCCGGGATGGATGGCTACATCTATCTCATCGCCTTCTTCGCGGGCTGGCCGGTACTGCTGCTATTGATGACCGAGCGGCTGCGCAACCTGGGCCGCTTCACCTTCGCCGACATCACCTCGTACCGTCTCGACCAGGGCAAGGTGCGCACCATGGCCGCCATCGGATCGCTGACCGTGGTGTGTTTCTACCTGGTGGCGCAGATGGTCGGGGCCGGGCAGTTGATCAGGCTGCTGTTCGGCCTGGACTACCAGATCGCCCTGGTGATCGTCGGTGCGCTGATGATGCTGTATGTGACCTTCGGCGGTATGGTGGCAACCACCTGGGTGCAGATCGTCAAGGCATTCCTGCTGCTGGTCGGCGGCTCGCTGGTGCTGTTCCTGGCGATGCGCGAATTCGACTTCAGCTATGACAGGCTGGTCAGCCAGGCGATGGATAGCCATGCCCTGGGCGAACGCCTGCTGGCCCCTGGTGGCTTGCTGGCCGACCCGTTGACCGCGCTATCGCTGAGCCTGGGGCTGGTGTTCGGCACCGCCGGGCTGCCGCACATCCTGATGCGTTTCTTCACCGTCGGCGATGCCCGGGAGGCGCGCAAGTCGGTGCTCTACGCCACCGGGTTCATCGGCTACTTCTTCAATGTCATTTTCCTGCTGGGCCTGGCGTCGATCGTGATCGTCAGCCAGCAGCCCCGGTTCTTCGAGGGCGGGGAAGCGGGAGGCAAGCTGCTGGGCGGGGGCAACATGGTGGTCATGCACCTGGCCCAGGCAGTGGGAGGCAACCTGCTGCTGGGCTTCCTCTCCGCCGTGACCTTCGCCACCATCCTGGCCGTGGTGTCAGGCCTGGCCCTGGCCGGGGCGTCCGCCATCGCCCATGACCTGTATGCGCGGGTGATCATGAAGGGCGCGGCCAGCGAGGCGCAGGAGCTGCGGGTAACCAAGCTGGCAACCCTGGGCCTTGGCTTGGTGGCGATAGCCCTGGGCATCGTGTTCGAGAACATCAACGTGGCCTTCATGGTCGCCCTGGCCTTTGGCATCGCCGCTTCGGCCAACTTCCCGGTGCTGTTCCTGTCGATGTTCTGGTCGGGGCTGACCACCCGTGGCGCGTTGGCCGGTGGCTACGTCGGGTTGTTCAGCGCCATGGGCTTCGTGGTTTTCTCCAGGCTGGTGTGGGTGGATGTGTTGCACTTCGCCGAGCCGCTGTTCCCCTATACCCAGCCTGCGCTGTTCTCCATGCCGTTGGCGTTCCTGGTGGCGTATGGCGTTTCCCGCCTGGACCGGACCAAGCGGGCCATGGCGGAAAGGGCAGCCTTCGCCGACCAATACGTACGAGGCCAGACCGGCCTTGGCGCCAGCGGAGCCATAGACCACTGAGGCGCACACGGTCGCTGTCGAACGGGTGGCAGCGACCGCATGGCAGGCTTTGAGGCTGTCTGTCGCCCGAGGCCTGGCTAGTGCCCCCGGAAGATGTCTCCGATACCGACGGTGGGGTAGTGCTCCATGCGCTGAGCCGTCCCGCGGTTGACGACGGAAGGCTTCGAAAACAGTGCACTCAGGAAGATGACCAGTACAAGGACAGCCAGTAGAAAACCGAATCGGCGCATATGATTCTCCAGCGATTTTTTATAGTTGTTGTCTTCGGGCGCTATCCACGAGGACCTTAGAAGCGCAGCGCAGTCACTGTCCCGCCGCGCTTGCGGTGTCGCATTCGCGGGCGAACAGGCGGGTGACGGCTACGATGTCCTGGTCGCCATAGCCCATGGCTGCCGCGCGTTGCACGGCCTGGCACAGCGCGTCGAAGACCGGCGTCCAGGCCCCTTGTGCGTGCAGGGCTCCGGCGATATGGGCGAAGGCCTGGGCATGCACATCGAGCCTCGCCTGATCGCCTGCGAAATCCTGCGCTTCCAGCCGACGGACCGCTTCCTCGAGTGCATCGGCGACGAAAAAGCGCGACGTGTCGAGCATGAGCCGAGCGGTCTTCGAAGGCGGCAGGCCGAAGTGGACACCAGCCCCCACGGCCTCGAAGAAAGCCACCATCGCGGCAAACGCATGCGCGTGGAGCACGGTGGCGAAGGCCAATGCTTCGTCCCAGGGGAGGAACGTCGTATGACCGGCAAGCCCCTCAAGCAGCGCCCGATGCCGTTCGAAGGCCTCAGGATCACCGGTATGAATGCTGTGGCTTTCGCGACGACCAACGTTGCGCGGGTAGGCCACGATCATCCCTTTGACGTAATGGCCGCCCGCGCGGTTGACGAGACTCTGAAGCGCCAGGCCCTCGTCCCGGGCGTTGGTCGTGTAATCGACGATCGTACGGTTGGCCAGCGCCTGCATCACACCTGGCATCCCGAGCACCTCGTGGGTCGCCTGGTTGTCCAGGAGCACGAAGATCGTGGCCGGGCTTGCAGCCAGCGCGGCTTCGGCGCTCTCGCACAGGTGAGCGCCAGCGGCGACGAGCGCCGCGGCCTTGCCGGGCGAGCGGTTCCAGATCGCCACGCGCCTGCCTTGCCTGAGCAACGCTTGGGCCATGATGGTTCCCATGGCTCCGAGCCCGATCACGGACACTTCGAACTCGAAGCTTTCATCATTGTGTTCACGCACGCTCGAGGTCTCCTGATTATTGTTCTGGCTGATGTCCAACAGGTCTCCGGCCTGCGCTTCAACACAGGCCGAAGGGTGACCCTGGCAGCTATTCTCCCAGCGCTGCCGCGACCGATTCGCCGAAGGCCCTGAGGCCGTCTTCGAGTTGGTCGGTCGGAGTGTTCAGCGGTGGCATCAGCTTGATGATTTCGCCATTCGGGCCGCAGCGGTCGACCAGCACGCCCGCTTGCAGCACGCGCTGCTGGGCGTCCTTGGCGACCTCGACGTTGCCGCGGCCGAAATCGATGCCGGCGATCATGCCGCGACAACGCGCGGACGCGACGCCTGGAATTTCCGCAAAGCCGGCAACTGCGCGCTCCATGGCCGCGCAGTTGTCGGCCAGCAATTTCAGGAACTGCTCATCGTGCCAATAGCTGAGCGCGATGCGGGCGGTCAGGAACGCCAACTGGTTGCCGCGGAAGGTGCCGATGTGATCGCCCGGTTGCCATACATCCAGCCCGGCACGAAGCAACACGATCGCCATCGGCAGGCCGAAGCCGCCGATCGATTTGGCGCAGGTGATCAGGTCCGGCACCACCCCGGAGCGCTCGAAGCCGAAGAAGTCGCCGGTGCGGCCGCAACCGGCCTGGATCTCGTCGCAGATAAGCAGCACGCCGTGGTCGGTGGTCCACTTGCGCAAGCGTTGCAGCCATTGGTTGGAAGCCGGGTAGACGCCGGCCTGGATCTGCACCGACTCGACGATCACCGCCGCCGGCAGCTCCGAGCCGCTGCCCTGGTCGTTGGCCAGGCGCTCGAGGAAGCCAATGCTGTCGAATTCGCCATAGGGGCTGTCTTCGTAGGGCACGAACACCACGTCGGTGGAAAGCCCGGGGCCACGGCGAGTGCGGTTGCCGGTGACGGCCAGGGCGCCGGCGGTCATGCCGTGGTAAGCCCCGTAGAACGATACGACCTTGGTACGCCCGGTCGCCTTGCGCGCCAGCTTCAACGCCGCCTCGACGGCGTCGGCACCGGTCGGGCCGGTGAACTGGACCTTGTAGTCCCAGCCGCGTGGCTTGAACAGGTCGCGCTCGATCGCTTCCAGGAACTGGCGCTTGGTGGTGGTGTGCAGGTCGAGGGCGTGGGTCACGCCGTTGGCCGACAGATACGCGATCAGCGCATCGCGCATGCGCGGGTCGTTGTGGCCATAGTTCAGGGCGCCGGCGCCGGCGAAGAAGTCCAGGTATTCGCGGCCATCTTCGCCGCGGATCCTGCTGCCTTGGGCGGTATCGAACACCAGGGGCAAGTCGCGGCAGTACATCCGCACGTTGGACTCGAGCCTTTCGAACGTCTCGATGTTGTTCATGCAAACCTCTTGAAAAATGATCTGGGTAGTCCGGGGTGTGGGCGGTCAGTGCTTGAACATCACGTGGCGCACCACGGTGTAGTCTTCCAGGCCGTACATCGACAGGTCCTTGCCGTAGCCGGACAGCTTGACCCCGCCGTGGGGCATTTCGCTGACCAGCATGAAGTGGGTGTTGACCCAGGTGCAGCCGTATTGCAGGCGGGCGGCCAGGCGATGAGCGCGCCCCACATCGGCGGTCCATACCGAAGACGCCAGGCCGTAATCGGAGTCGTTCGCCCAAGCCAGCGCCTGGGCTTCATCCTCGAACGGCGAGACGGTCACCACCGGGCCGAAGATCTCGCGGCGCACCACCTCATCCTCCTGCGTAGCGCCGGCCAGGACCGTCGGCTCGAAGAAGAAGCCGGCACCCTCGGCGCGCTTGCCGCCGGTGACCACTTCGATGTGCGGCAACTCCCTGGCCCGGTTCACGACCCCCTCGACACGCTCCAGATGCTCCTTGGTGATCAGCGGTCCCATCTCGGTCGCCGGATCGTCCGGCAGCCCGCACCGGATGCTGGATACGGCCTCGCCGAGCTTGCGAACGAACTCCTGGTAGACCCCTTTCTGCACATAGAGGCGGCACGCGGCGGTACAGTCCTGGCCGGCGTTGTAGAAGCCGAAGGTGCGGATGCCTTCGACGGCGGCGTCGATGTCGGCATCGTCGAAGATCAGTACAGGAGCCTTGCCCCCCAACTCCATGTGCATGCGTTTCACGCTCTCGGCCGTACCTTCGATGATCCGGCTGCCGGTGCGCACGGAGCCAGTCAGCGACACCATGCGCACCTGGGCATGGCTGGTCAGCGGCTCACCCACCGAGGCACCTCGACCGTGGACGATGTTGACCACGCCGGCGGGGAAGATCTCGGCAAGCAGCTCGCCCAGTTTCAAGGTACTCAGCGGCGTGTGCTCCGACGGTTTCAGCACCACGGTGTTGCCGCCGGCCAATGCCGGGCCGAGTTTCCACGCTGCCATCAACAACGGATAGTTCCACGGCGCGATGGAGGCGACCACGCCCACCGCGTCGCGGCGGATCATCGAGGTATGCCCCGCGACGTACTCTCCCGCCGCCGAGCCCTGAAGGCAGCGCACGGCGCCGGCGAAGAAACGGAACACGTCCGACACGGCGGGCAGTTCGTCCAGCAGCACGGCGTTGAAAGGCTTGCCGCAGTTGTCCGCCTCCAGGCGAGCGAACACGTGCGCCTGGGCATCGATGCGCTCGGCGAGCTTGAGCAGCAGGGCCGCGCGATCCTTGGGCGGCGTTTGCGACCAGGCGTCGAAGGCCGCATCCGCGCTCTGCACCGCGGCATGGACCTGGGCGCCGCTGGCCTCGGTAATTCGCACCAGGACGTTGCCCTGGGACGGGTTGTACACCGCGTGGCTCTCGCCTTCGCCGGCCACCAGGGCACCATTGATCAGAAGTTTGGTTTGCATATCGATTCTCGCCATTGAAGGGCAGGCTCGAAGCCGGCCTTGTGGTTGTTGTCAGAGCGTTCGATAGAAGGGTGGTCACTACGCCAGCGCGTCGGGCACCGGGTTGCGGAAGAAACTGGTCCGGCAAGCGAGATAGACCGCCCCCAGGCCCAGCCAGCTACAGCCCATGATCAGCGCGTCTTTATCCAGGCTGACCAGCATCCACCCGGCCGTGACCAGGCCAACGAGCGGGCAGAGCACCCCGCGCAGCAAGCCCGCCCCGTCTCCGAGGCGGGTATCGAAGGAGAGCCGCAACGCGCAAAGGTTGACTGCACTGAAGGCGAGAAACGCGCCGAAATTGACCAGGGACGTCGCGGTGGCGATCGTCAGGGCAAAACCCGCGCAGCCGAAAATGCCGCAGAGCAGAATGTTGAAGGCCGGGGTCTTGTAGCGAGGATGCAGGGCACCGAACAGCTTGCGCGGCAGTTGGTTGTCCCGCCCCAGGGCGTACAGCAGCCGGCCCACGCTGGCCTGGAACGACATGCCTGCGGCGAAGTGGGCGATGATGATCCCCGCCAGGACCACGGCGAAGAACAGGTCGCCGCCGATCATGCGGGCGATCTCGAAGGCGGCGCCGTCCACATGCTCGAAGGCGGGGGAGGGGTGCGCCAGGTACATGAAGTACGACGAGCCGACGTAGACCGAGCCGCCGATCAATGCGACCAGCAGGATCGCGCGCGGCAGTGTCCGGCCCGGGTCGCGGGTCTCCTCGCTGAGCGTGGACAGCGCGTCGAAGCCCAGGAACGAGTACGCGGCAATGGCGGCGCCGGCCATGCTGGTGGCGAAGGACACGTCCGGGTTGAAGAACGGCTTGGCCGACAGCAGCCCGCCAGGGCCGTTGACCGCGACGATGTAGTGCACGCACAGGCCGATGAACACGACGATGATGGCCAGTTGCGCGACCATCAACAGCACGTTGAAGCGGTTGGCGACCTGGATGCCCAGGATATTAAGCAGCGAGGTGGAGACGATGAAGCCGATGATCCACACCCATTGCGGCACCTCTGGAAAGGCCATGTTGAGGTAGCTGGCGCCGAGCAGCCAGATCAGCATCGGGATGAAGAAGTAATCGAGCAGGGCGGCCCAGCCCACCATGAAGCCGAGGTTCGCGCTCAGCATCTTGCGAGTATAGGTGTAGGCCGAACCGGCGACCGGGAACACCCTGACCAGCCGGCCATAGCTCAAGGCCGTGAACACCACGCCGATTGCCGCGATCAGGTAGGCCATCGCAGTGGTGTTGCCGCTGGCCTGCGTGATCACGCCATAGGTGCCGAACACGATCAACGGAGCGAGGAACGCCAGACCGAACAGCAGAACGGAAAACGGACCCAGCGTGCGCTTCAATGAAGCGCCGGCGATTGATTCGCTCATGACTGGCCTCCTTCACGCTACGTAGTGGTAAGCGGCGGCGACGATTTCACGGTAGGTTTCCACCGTCATTTGCTTGGCATTGCTGCCGTCGGAGAAATTCTTCTTCGACTTTTCGGCGATGCTCAGGAAGTCTTCCTCGCGCACGCCTTTCACCTCGGCGAAGCGGGGGATGCCCAGGTCCTTGCTCATCTGGAACAGGTAGCCGACAGCGGCCTCGGCGGCCTCGGCCGGCGAGAGGTTGGGGTCGATACCCAGTGCATAGGCGACCTGCGCGTGGCGGGTGATGTCGGCGTCGCGGTTATGGCCGAACACGAAGGGCAGGAAGATCGCGTTGCCCACGCCGTGTGGCGTGTCGTACATGCCACCGATGGCTTCGGAAATGCAGTGCACGCTGCCGACGTCCGCGTTACCGAAGGCCATGCCGGCGATCAGGCTGGCCACCAGCATTTGCTCGCGTGCATGCAGGTTGCCCGGCTCCAGTACGGCGGGCCTGAGGTATTGGCTGATCAGGCGGATGGCATGCAGCGCCAGCCCGTCGCTGATCGGATTCGACACACGGCAGGTGTAGGCTTCGATGGCGTGGGTGAGGGCATCCATGCCGGTTGCGGCGGCAATCGATGCAGGCAGCGTGTCGAGAATGCGGGAGTCGAGCAATGCCAGAACGGGGCCCACCCGGTAATCCTGGACGCTCATCTTGAAATGCCGGGCGGTATCGGTGATCACCGAGAAGCAGGTCACTTCGCTGCCGGTTCCGGCGGTGGTCGGGATGGCGACGATAGGCGGGATGGCGTGCCTGAGGGTGAAAGAGCCCTCGTAGTCTTCGATCCGACCCTCGTGGGTCAGCAGCAGGCTGATCGCCTTGGCCGCGTCCATCGCGCTGCCGCCGCCGATGGCCAGCAGGCCGTGGATACCTTTGCCGCGATACAGCTGCGCCGCCTGGTTGATGTCTTCGCTGCGAGGGTTTGCCTTGACGTCCGATATCTCGTCGAACGCGATCTCCCACTCATTCAGGCTGGCATACACGCCATTCAACAGGCCTGCGGCCTTTACCCCGGCGTCCGTCACGATCAGCACATGCGCCACGCCGAGTTCCCGCAGGTATTCGCCGGTGCGCTCACGCAGGTCGGGTCCCATCACGACTTTGGCGGGGAGTAAGAACTTGAATTCCATACGTACCTCTTGCTCGATTTTTGTCGTTGTTGAACGGCAGTGGAGGAATTCACGCGCAGGGCGAACCAACGGCTCCGGCGTGTGATGCATGGCTCTGCGGTCGAGAATCAACCGGGAACCTTTTTGTCTTATGTGGGCCGGGATAAGCACGAACTTCGAAAAGCCCCATGCAAGTCCCGAGGTGTAAAAAGAGGGGCGGCACCCACCCGCCCCTGAAGGGATGCTCCGTACTAATGCATTTGGCCTGCGAGCAGGGAAAGCAGTGTTCCTGTCAGGCAGGCGGGGAAGTCATGCCCCATTCCCGGCAACAGCACCAAGCGCGCCCTGGGAATGGCCGCCGCCGTGGCGAAGCCTCCGCTGGTGGCGACCATGAGGTCTTTCTCAGCATGGATGACCAGCGTGTTGCAGCGAATTCGCTGGAGTTCCTGCGTTCGGTCGCCCGAGTTGATGATGGCGCCGATCTGCCTCGCCATCCCGAGGTTGCTCGCTTCCCCGCCGCCTCGCTCCCAGGCTTGCATGGCGTAGTCGCGATGGGCCTGCTCGTCCCATTCCAGCGTCGTACCGACGGAACGCATGATCTCCACATAGTCGCGAACGCTCTCCCGCTGGTTCCGGGGAGGACGCCGGAGAAGCTGCAAGATGGTCTTGAACGCTGGCTGGCCTACTCGAAGCGATCCTGTCGTCGAGAAGATGGACGCCAGGCTCATGACTCGCTGCGGATAACGAGCGGCAAGTGTCTGGGCGATCATGCCGCCCATCGACATCCCTACGACGTGCGCCGCACCCAGGCGCAGGCCATCCATGAGGCCGATCACATCGTCGGCCATGTCGCCCAGGTCATACCCCGCAGTCGGTTTGCGGAAGAACTGTTGCAGGGTCGTGGGCGGGGTGACCTCGGTGAAGAAAGACCTGCCCGAGTCACGGTTGTCCAGCGTGATCACGCGTAGGCCCCGCTCGACCAGGCCGGCGATGAGCGCTTCAGGCCAGTAGATCAATTGCAGCCCCAGGCCGACGATGAGGATGACCGCAGGCGCGGTTTCCGGACCGTGGCTGCGATAGCAGAGGCTACGCTTGCCCGGTAGCTCGCAGAACCGATCCGCAGTCATCGCCCGCCGCCCTGAGTCTGAAGCGCCACGCTTCTGTGCAGATAGGCGTCAGGCACCGTGCTGAACCGGAGGCATTCGTCGGCGACCTTCCCTCGGCGCAAAAGCTTGATGTCACGGAAGTAATCCATCGACATCACCCAGGGCTCACGAGGCCCCTGGCGCGGCATGCCATCCAATGCCCGCTGGACATATCCGGCCCCGAAATCCAGCAGGGGACGGGTTTCGACACCATCCGGCGCCTTCGGCTCGCAGACGTTATGGCCCTGGCTGTCCATGAAGCCCAGCAAGCGACAGAAGTGGTCGCACAGCAGGCATACTTTCAGCGTCCAGGATGAGTTGGTATAGCCCACCGCAAAGGCAAAATTGGGTACGCCGGAAAGCATCGTGCCCTTGTACGCCAGCGTCTGGCTCAACACTACCGGCTCGCCATCCTTGTGCAGGGCGATACCGCCGAACAACTGCACGTTCAGACCGGTGGCCGTGATGATGATATCGGCCTTCAGTTCCGTGCCGGACTTGAGCAAGACACCGGACTCGGTAAAGCGCTCGATATGGTCGGTAACGACCGAGGCTTTACCTGCACTGATGGCCTTGAAAAGATCGCCTTCGGGAACCGAGCACAAGCGTTGGTCCCAGGGCTTGTAGGGCGGGTTGAAATGAACGTCGACCGGATAGCCCTTCGGTAATTCTCTACGGGTCAGCCATATGAGCAGCTTGCGGGCGAGCCCGGGGAAGCGCTGGCAGAATCGCCAGAAGACCAGGGTGATCTTGGCATTCTTGTAGCGCGTCAGTGAGTAGGCGGTTTGCGCCGGCAGAATCTTGCGAAGAAAAGCGGCAACGGAATCGTTGGCGGGCTGGTTGACGATATAGGAGGGCGTCCGCTGCAACATGGTGATGCTGGCGACCTCGTCGGCCATGGCGGGAATCAGGGTCACCGCCGTTGCGCCGCTGCCGATGACCACCACATGCTTGCCCCGATAGTCCAAGCGCTCGGGCCAGTGTTGCGGGTGGATGATTTGCCCCTTGAACTGCTCCGCGCCCTCGAAGCGTGGGCTGAAGCCTTGGTCATAACGGTAGTAGCCGCCTGCGCTGAACAGCCAGCGGCATTCGATGGTGCGGGTTTCTGCCGTGTGGCCGTCCTCGACGCATACTGCCCACAGCCCTTTGTCGCTCTGCCAATTCGCCGAGACCACTTTCTGCCGGTACTGGATGAAGGGGTCCAACTGGTATTCAGCGACGGCTTCTCGCAGGTATTCGAGAATGTCGGCGGCATCCGCCAGAGATTTCGCCTTGGTCCAAGGCTTGAAGTCGAAGCCGAAGGTGTACAGGTCCGAGTCGGAGCGTATGCCGGGATAGCGGAACAGGTCCCAGGTGCCGCCCATTCGCTCCCGGGACTCGAGAATCGCAAACACCTTGTGCGGCTGGTGACGTCGAAGGTAAGCCGCAGCGCCGATGCCAGACACACCGGCTCCTATGATCAGAACATCGAGCGGCTCAATTGGAAGAGCAGTGTGAGAGGACATGTCGCCTCCTATTGTTGTGTTATAGAGACTTGATCTTTTGACTTGATCGTTTGACCAGAATAGGCGCGAGCGAGCTGCTGGTACAAGGTGCGAAATGCACCAGGTTTCCATCGGTTTGGGTTTATTTGCACCTAGGTGCCGCAGCCAGTTCCCGCCAGGCCATGGCGGAAGGCCTGTTGCATGGACGAGAAGCGCACAGTCAACTTGCAGGACTATGAGGGGGAAGGACCGGCGAGATAGCCGCCCAGGATTCCGCTGGAAGCGGAGGCGGGGAGAGGAGAACTAGAAGAGGCGCCGCACCTGAACTGGCAAGAGGCCCGAAGAGCAGGGGCACGGCGAACCGTGTCACCATGCCCCTCTCTAGAGATGCGCCTTCGAAAAGATCAGAAGCTGGCCACCAACAGCTTCACAGCCTGGCAGGCGGCTTCGGTCTCGGCATTCAGCCGCTCCTGGTCACCATGGGCGGACCAGGCGAGAAGCAAGCCATCGAACAGGTTGATGAGCAAGCGACTGACAGTGGCCAGCGCTTCCTGGTCCAGCACCGAGCCAGCGACCTGTTCGATGGCCTGCTTCGTCGCTTCGACGGAATCGGTGTAGATCTTGCTCGCCATAGCGGGGTTGTTACGCAGATTCCAGAAAAACAGCTCGAACTGCGTAGTCGCCAGTTCCGGATGCGTGGTGAACCACCCGACCAACTGGCGCAATATCTCTGCTACCGAGTCTGCCGCCGTGGCTCCCGCCGTAACGTGCAGCAAGGACTGCTGTGGCTTGTCTATCAGGGATTCATAGACCGCGTCGAACAATTCGTCCTTGGTGTGGAAGACATAGTGCAGGGAGGCCAATGGAGAATTCGCCGCGGCCGCGATGCGACGGGTTGTGGCATTCGCCACACCATATTCCGCGATCACCTTCACGGCGGCCTCAATAAAGTCTTGCCTGCGCACTTCGGCGCCCACTCGAGCCATTCAGCTTCTCCTTCTTCGGTGTTGCCGCCAGGCGACTGGTCCGCTGTCGACCGGGACGAATGCTAACGCATGGCCGTCCCCCAATCCATGAGTCGACACGCTTGAGGACCGAGGCAGCGACCCTTTGTCTCTCCAGATGTTTCGCTCCGACCGCCGGCGATGCGTAGCCGAAGCGAAACAGGATCGAGCCTGGGCAATCCGCTATCGCCAGCGCGAACCCGCGTAGAGCCGGATCTTGATTCGGCTGGCCTTTCCTGAGCGCCGAGATGCCACGCAGAATTATTAATCGTTTGACTTGATCACGTGATCATGTCGTATGATCAAACCTCCTTTCCTCGCCAGGCGCAAGGAGAGGGCGGTCTGACCGCATGAGAGTGAACGCTCATGGGCTGAGGTTGATTGCGGAAGCCCTGCAGAACAATGACAACACCACACAGGTAGGCATCAGATGAGTACGCGAAGATTGACGACAGTCAGCTGCGACACCCCGATCGAGCAGGTAGTGGAAATCATCAGGCGTGATGGCGCTGTCGCTATTTGCAACTTCGTCTCGGAAGAAACCTTGAAGTCTCTTACCGAGGACCTGGACAGCTATCTGGGCGTTACCCCCTGCGGCATGGACCCTTACTTCGCCGGCACCCAGACTCGACGTACCGCGCGGATCCTGGCGAAAAGCGACTCCGCCGTGGAAGTGGCACTGAACCCCCTGTTCCTCGAGACGGCAAAGCAGGTATTGCAGACTCCCACCCATGTCTGGGTAGGGAACGATCGGGTCGAGATCACGCCCGATATCCAACTGAGCATGACCCAGGCGATACAGATCGGGCCTGGACAAGGTCTTCAACCCCTGCATCGCGACGATGCCACTTCGCTCTGGCGGCATCCGCAGTATGGTCGCGAGGCTCGCTTGCAGCTCATGCTGGCGATTACCGACTTCACCGAAGAGAACGGCGCGACGCGGGTCATTCCTGGCAGTCATCAATGGGATGACGAACGGATGCCCACCCAGGAAGAAACCATCGGCGCAGAAATGAAGGCAGGCACTGCGCTTCTCTGGCTGGGATCGGTATATCACGGCGGTGGCGCCAACAGATCCGACGCTCCTCGCACAGGCCTGACCATGGCCTATGACCTGGCCTTCCTGCGCCTGGAAGAAAACCACTTCCTTTCCATACCCGTCGAGCGCGTTCGGCAGCTCCCCTCGCAAATGCAGCGTCTGCTGGGGTGGAGTGCCAGTTCCACGCTACTGGGTTGGGTGGAGATCGATGGTCAGATGCGTGACCCGCAAGAGCTGTTGGGCATGCCCTCCTTTTCCGAGGCGGGTAAGGGGTTCTAGCGGCACTGCCATGGATCGGCCCATGAGAGGAACAACGTCCGGCAACCCGGGAGTGATGTGAATGAATGCCTTCAACGGAGCGGCACGCAACAATGCAGAACCCATGAGATTCCGCAGCCTTGGCGGATGGGTGGAGCAGCCAGACGACCTGCAGCCGGCGCTGAAAGGCCACGAGCACGCAGACGTAGTCGTGGTCGGCGCCGGGTTCGCCGGCCTGTCAACGGCGCTGGAACTAATGGCGCGTGGAGCGAACGTCATCGTTCTGGAACAGCAGTTCGCAGGCTTCGGGGCCAGCGGGCGCAATGCCGGCTATCTGCTCGGCAGTATGGGCATAGAATGCGAGGTTTTCGTCAAGCGAGTGGGGCTTGAGCAGGCACGTAAGTTCGTCGGTTTCTATGACGAGGCCGTCACCTATGTGGAAGAGCGTTTGGCTGCGCTGGACATCGATTGCGATTACACGCCCTCGGGAATCATCCGGGCCGCCGTCCATCCCAGCCAGGAAAAGCGACTGCGAGCGAACATGGAGCTTGGCCACGCGCTGGGCTCTGTCACGCGCTTCGTGGATAGCGCCGAGATGCGCGCGCGAGGCATACCGCCCGCATTCCTGTTTGGCAGCGAGCAGCGTGGCGGCACCTTGAATCCGGGAAAGTACGTCAACGGCCTGCGTCGTGCGGCAATCAAGGCTGGCGTGAAATTGTACGAACGCACGCCGGTGCTTTCCTACTGTGAAGGGCAGGTGATTACCTGCAATACGGCCCAGGGTATCGCCACCGCCCCTGTAATGGTTCTGGCGACCAACGCCTACACGCCTCAGCTGGGAGTGCTCCGCAACAAGGTTGCACCGATCCGGGTTTCGGCAATCGAAACCCAGCCGCTATCGGCGGAGCAACTGGCGTCCCTGGGTTGGCAAGAGCGTGAAGGCCTCATTACGCCGCACTACACCATGGAAAGTCATCGCCTGACGGCCCATGACACCCTGCTGCTGACCGTGAAGCAATTGGGTTATGCCTACGGCTCGAAGACACCCAATGTTCCGGACCACGCCGCCTACGCCGCGTTGTCGAGAGTGTTGCGCGAGCGTTTTCCTTCCTTGCAGGGCCTTGCCATTCGGCATTGCTGGAGCGGGTATATCAGCGGGGCCTACGACTTCCTCCCCGTGGTCGGGGTGACAGGGGCCAGGCAGAACATCTTCTATACGGCGGGATGTTCAGGGCATGGCCTTGCCACTCAATCGCTCATGGGCGCGCTTTTCGCCGAGCGAATCGGCGGTGGAGAGCCTCCGCTGCTAGCGGCGCTGGAACACAAGACGCCATCCATGCTACCCGAGCCACTTCAATGGTGCGCCATAAAGACGGCCTTTGCGGCCGCCAGGCTACTGGATGCATGGACCGACAAGAAAGTGCGCAAAGACAAAGCCTTGAACGGCTGATAACGATGCGGGGAGTTAATGGGGTTATGCCCGTACTCCCTTGCACCGATTAGACACAAGGCATCGATACAACTCTATCTGAAGGGGCAGTTAACGTGGAACCGAGAGACTTGTTCGCTCTGCTCTCATGTATTCTCCTGGTGATTTCCGGATTGTTTTATGGCGCTGCATTCATCAGGCGGAAAAACTATTTGCTTGGTCTGGAGTTCTTGATCGTAGGTATCTCGGCATCGAACTTCACTACATTCATAGCCACCGGCTGGCAAGCCAACTACAACATCGCGATCTTTCTCGACGCCTTTTCGCGAGGGGTGGGAGTGCCAGTTATCGCTACGCTCGGGCTAATGGCAGTTACCCACGATTACAAACCGTCGCCCGCCAAGGACATCCTCATTTTTGTAGCTGGCTTTGCCGCTACCGGCGTCTATTTCCTGTCTGGAATCATCGAGGGATTCCTCCCTTATTTCTATGTATTCATGTGGTCAGCCTATACCTTGTATCTTTGCTACTTCACCTTGCAACTGGCCCGTGCAGGCGAAGCCCTCCATACTCTGGCCACCATCGCTGGCGGGCTGGCGGGCCTGGTAGTAGCGCTCAGATATGACTTCTTCCCGATTCCGGGAGACGACACGAAGATGGTCTTCATGACCATGGCCTTCCTGGCTTGGTCCTATTCCATGGTGCAGTTGTACTATGCCTATGGTGCGCTGGAGCGTTCGAACAAGGTATACGGCCAAGCGTTTCCTCGTCCACGATAAACAATACGGCGCGACAAGTTTTTCTTTCTGACCCGATAACCTGGCAGAACTGTTCTGCTGTAACTCCATGGCAGGCCCTGGCCCTGCCTTTTACCGCCCTTCGGGGCGGTTTTTTTTGCAGGCATTACATCCGCTATAGTCCCGCTCCGCCGCGGAGCGTGCATTGTCGGATAAAGTTGCTCGATTCATGACCGGTCATATCCGATCGCTCCCTCTGACCCGAGGCGAAACGACAATTAAAAATGCCCGAGCCGATATCTACGAAAGTTCCCCTCAAGCTCTCTTGTGCCCTGTTACCAAGCATCTCCAGGTAACACATGTTTCTTTACTTCCCAAGGTGGTGCACAGGGCACTGGGCCTGGAACAGAACTTTTTCCATAACCGCCTGATTTATAACAATTAAAAAAACATGAAAGAGAACTGGCATATGGTTTGCCTCATGATCGTCCGACATGGTCAATTGATCAGGTCAAATGATCATTATCGACAAGAGCCGACTTCATCCCCTTGGGAGGTCGAGCAACCGGTCCATGCCCTGTGTGAGGAGCCATCCAATGAAAGATGTAACTGAACGGCTGGAAGGTGAAGCGCCCACCCGTCGTGTTTTCCAGCAGCAGTTGTTCATGACCCTCGCGGTATCGACCGTGCTCTGTTCGGTCCAGGCTGCGCCCCAGGGCCCCGAGGCGCTGGGGTCGAAACTGACCCCCTTGGGCGGGGAGATCGCAGCGAGTGCAAGCGGGGATATTCCTGCCTGGACGCAGCCTGGACAGCAGGACGAGGGATGGAGCTACGGCCAGGTGCGAGGAGAGCACTGGAAGTTCAAGGGCGACAAGCCGCTCTACAGCATCGACGCGAACAATCTCGCGCAACACTCGAGCAAGCTGTCCCCCGGACAGGTCGAGCTGTTCAAGAGGATTCCCGGCTATCGCATGGATGTGTATCCGACCCGTCGGACCTGTAGCGCTCCGGACTTCGTGGTCGAGAACACCCGGCAGAACGTTGGTTTCGCCAAGCTCGATGCTGCCGGCCTCGCTCTGGACGAGGCTCACGTTCCGGGCATCCCGTTCCCCATGCCGAGTACCGGTGCCGAGGTGATGTGGAACATGAAGATGCGCTACCGCGGCGTTGGCGTCGAAATTCCCCGGACCATTTCCGGAATTTCTCCACGCAAAGGGGGGGAATGGTTACGTCAGTCGACAGATACCTTCTTCTTCACGCCCTGGGGGAAAAAGGGGAGTGCGCTCTTCTCGTCAGTTGGCCGCCTGGAGAATGCGACCTTCTTCAACTACCTCGAGCCGGCTGCTCTGGCCGGCCAGTCCGCGGTACAGACTGCCGTGGCCGGCGAACAGGCCACGACCTTCTACTACTTCCCCGGCCAGCGCCGCGTGCGGCGAATGCCGTCGTACTCCTACGATGCGCCACAGATCGGCCTGGATAACCAGTACACCGTCGACGAGGCGAACGTCTTCTTCGGCACCATGGACCGTTTCGACTGGAAGCTGATCGGCAAGCAGGAGTTGCTGGTGCCTTACAACGATTTCGGTGCCTACGACACTGGCGCCAAGGTGGAGACGTTTGCCGGCAACGACTCGATCGCGCCGCAGTCGCGTCGCTATGAGCTGCATCGGGTCTGGGTCGTCGAGGCCAATGTCCGTCAAGGCATGCGCCATCAGGCGCCGAAGCGCATGTTCTACATCGACGAGGACAGCTGGAACCCGTTGCTGGCGGTGGACTACGACAAGCAAGGGCAGATCTGGAAAGTGCGCGAAGGGTTCTCGATTCCCGTGTACGAGACAGGCGCCTGCGACGTCCAGGCCCAGGTCCAGTACAACCTGGCGGATGGCCGCTACCTCTTCGACATGACCTCGATCGGTGCGGGCAAGAACGATATTCGCTGGCTCACCGAAGACAACGGCTCCCCCCGCCTGAAGCGTGACTTCTTCACCTCCGACAATCTGCGAGCCATCAGCGAGCGCTAACCGACGCCAGATCGAGAGCCAGCATGAAAAAAATAATTACGAAAGCCTCAGGCCTTGTCATCGCGTGCACAACCCCACTGGCAATGGGATTCACGTTCGAAACCGAAACCCTCAATGGCTCCTTCGACTCCACGATCACCGCAGGCATGGGTCTGCGTACCGAGTCACGGGGCTGCAACCTGATCAACCAGGGACCGACCGGGCACAACGCGCCCTCCGGCTGCCTGGCGCAGAGCTCCGGCGTGGCCGACCAGGGCGACCTGAACTACGACCGCGGCGACATGTTCACCAACTACCTCAAGGGCACCCATGAGCTGTTGCTGAAGATGCCCGAGGACATCACCTTCATGGCGCGCGGCACCTGGATCCGCGACTTCGCTGCCACCGATACCACCGGCACGCTGTCGTTCAACACCCCGGAGAGCGTCGGCAGCAACGGGCTGAGCGACGACGCCCGCGACGACCTCGCGTTCAAGGCCCGCCTGCTGGACCTGTGGGTGAGCAAAGGCTTCGACGTGGGCGGGCAGCGGGTCCGCGCACGCCTGGGCAACCAGGTGATCAACTGGGGCGAAAGCCTGTTCGTGGCCGGTGGCATCAACAATACCAACGCCTACGATTACCAGGCCTTGGCGCGCCCCGGCGTGCAGCTCAAGGAGGCCGTGCTGCCGGCGCCGATGCTCAGTGTCGCGTCGGGCCTGGGCTCGGGTGTCAACGTCGAGGCCTACTACCAATTCCGCTGGAACAAAAGCGAATTGCCGCCGGTGGGCAGCTACTGGTCCACCACCAACGCGCTGGGTGAGGGCAGGGGGGACTACGGATTCTCCGAAAAGGACGCCCGCGACAGCGGCCAGTGGGGCCTTTCGCTGCGCTGGCAGCCGGAGGACAGCGACGTCGCCTATGGCTTCTACGTGATGCGTTATCACGACAAGTTGCCATCGTTGCGTGTCGCCATTCTCGACCCGAACACCTTCGCGGCGGCACCGACCTGGGAGTACCAGGAAGACCGGATGATGTACGGCATCAGTGCCAACATGCCGATCGGTGACTGGGCCGTCGGTACGGAGCTGTCGTACCGGCCGAAGGACTCGGTCATGCTCAACCCGGTCATCGACCTGTGTACCGGCAACGGCGGCAAATGCTGGAAGGACAAGAAGAAATTCCAGTGGCACCTGACCGGCTTGTACAGCTTCACGCCGTCCAATTCCCCGACGCTTCTGGATTTCAGCGGGGCCAGCACGGGCAGCTTGCTGACCGAACTGGTGGTCATCAAGTACCCGGGGCTGCATGACGAGGTCAATGGCGAACCGCTCGCCGCGGGACTCAATGCCTGGCAGCTGGATCCTGCCAGAGCGCCGAAGTCCCGTGGCGACAAGACCTCTTCAGGGATCAACCTGGACTTCAGCCTGACCTATGACGGCACCTTGTTGCCGGGCTGGCAGGTCACGCCGGGCGTCTTCTATGCACGGTCGCTGGGAGGACGGACACCGAACCTCAGCGCAACCTTCACCGAGGACGCGAGCAGCATGAACCTGTACCTGAACTTCGTGCGGAACCCGGCCAGTTGGCAGATTTCCCTCAACTACGCGAAGTTCATGGGCGGTGAGACGCCCTACGACCAGCTTTATCGTGACCGCGATTATGTCGGCATCGCGATCTCCCGCACCTTGTGAGGCTTGCCGTGAACGGTTCTGTAAAGCTACCTGAGGCCCCGACACGTGGCCTGTTGTCATATGTCGAAGGTGTGTTGTTCAGGCATCGCCGGCTGGTGCTGGCGAGCCTGGCGGTATTCACGCTGATCATGGGCTGGTTCGCCGTACAGCTGCGCATGGATGCCGGCTTCGAAAAGCAATTGCCGGTAGGCCACGAATACATCGAGACATTCGAGGCCTACCGCAATGACCTGCTGGGGGCGAACCGACTGACCATCGTGGTCAAGGCCCGAGAGGGCGATATCTGGAGCGCCCCGGGCCTGAAGCGGCTGTATGACGTCACCCAGGCGGTGACCTTCCTCCCGGGAGTATCGCGCAGCAGCGTGCGCTCCCTGTGGACGCCCAACGCCTTCGTCAACGAAATCACCGAGGAAGGTTTTCGTGCTGATCCGCTGGTACCCGGAACGGTTTCTCCCGAGCACCTGGATGACCGGATCATCGCGAAGATCGCCAATTCCACTGCCCAGGGCGGCTTCATCGGTACGCTGGTTTCCCGGGACCAGAGCAGCGCGATGATCACGGTGGAACTCAACGAGTACGATAGCCAGGGCGCCCATCTGGACTACGTAACCTTCAACCATCGGCTGGAGAAAGAGATCCGCCAGCGCTTCGAAGACGGCGATTTCGAAATCCAGATCATCGGTTTCGCCAAGCAGATCGGCGACATCGCCGACGGAGCTTCAGCCGTGCTGGAGTTCTGTTTGCTGGCGTTGCTGCTGACGGCGGGGGCGGTGTACTGGTATTGCCACTCGCTGCGTTTCACCTTGCTGGCGTTGGTCTGTTCGCTGGCCTCGCTGGTCTGGCAGTTCGGCAGCCTGCGCCTGTTGGGCTACGGGCTCGATCCGCTGGCAGTGCTGGTGCCCTTCCTGGTGTTCGCCATCGGGGTTTCCCATGGCGTGCAGCAAATCAACTTCATCGTGCGCGAGATCGCCATCGGCAAGAGCGCCGAAGAGGCGGCACGCTCGAGCTTCACCGGGTTGCTGGTTCCCGGGACGCTGGCGCTGGTGACCGCGCTGGTTTCCTTCGTGACGCTGCTGTTGATCCCGATCCCGATGGTGCGGGAACTGGCGATCACGGCTTCGCTTGGCGTGGCCTACAAGATCGTCACCAACCTGGTGATGCTGCCGTTGATGGCGTCGTTGCTGCGCGTCGACGACAAGTACGCAGCCGCCCAGGAGGTTTCCCGGCAGCGTCGCAGCCGTTGGCTGCGGGGCCTGGCCCGGCTCGCCGAGCCACGCAAGGCGCAGTGGGTGCTCGGCGCGGCCTTGGCGGTGTTCCTGGCGGCGATCTGGCAAAGCCATGACCGCGTCGTCGGCACGCTGCAGGCGGGTGCGCCGGAGTTGCGCGAGGACTCGCGCTTCAATCGCGACGCGGTCTCCATCGCCAGCAACTACGACATTGGCCTGGACTGGCTCAGCGTGGTGTTCGAAGTCGACAAGGCTCCTTCCGAGGTGGCCTGCGAGGATGTTGCCCTGGGCCAGTACCAGGATCGTTTCGTGTGGGCCATGCAGGGGGTGCCCGGCGTCCTCTCGGTCGCGTCCTTTTCCACCACCATGCGTCAGTTCAACGAGGGCTACAACGAAGGCAACCCGAAGATGGCGGCGGTGCCCATCGACCCGATGAACTACGCCGCGCTGGCCACCGAGGTTGCGCGAACCCCCGGGCTGATGCGCACCGATTGCAGCATGTCGGCCGTGCACCTGTACCTGGCCGATCACAAGGCCACGACCATCAACCGAGTGGTGGACGCCGCCAAGGCCTTCCGCAGCGAGTATCCGATGTCAGGCATTTCGATTCGCCTCGCCTCCGGCAACGCCGGCGTCCTGGCAGCGATCAACGAAGAGGTGGAGAAGAGCGAAACCCCCATGCTGCTTTACGTCTATGCCGCCATCGCCTTGCTGGTGTTCGTGGTCTATCGCGACTTGCGGGCAGTCCTGGTGTGTTGCCTGCCGCTGACCATCGGCACCTTCATTGGCTACTGGTTCATGAAGGAGCTGCAGATCGGCCTGACCATCGCCACCTTGCCGGTGATGGTGCTGGCAGTGGGCATTGGCGTCGATTACGCCTTCTACATCTACAACCGCCTGCAACTGCACCTGGCCCATGGCCAGACGATCACCAAGGCGGTGGAGTACGCGCTGCTCGAGGTGGGCGTCGCCACCATTTTCACCGCCATCACCTTGGCCGTTGGCGTGGCCACCTGGGCCTTCTCGGAGCTCAAGTTCCAGGCCGACATGGGCAAGCTGCTGGCCTTCATGTTCGTCGTCAACATGGTCATGGCCATGACCGTGCTGCCGGCCTTCGCCGTATGGCTGGAGCGGGCGTTCCCGCGCAAACGTCCCGTGCGCATGATCGGCGCGCTGGTGCACTGAGGAGAGAAGCATGAAGTTCAGGGTTTCATTCACCGCGGCCTTGCTCGCAGCAGGATTGCCGCTGATGTCTCTCCAGGCCGCGCCGTTGCAGGCCGTGCCGGCCGTGCAGGCGGGCAATGCCACGCAGGCCACCATGCTGGCCGCCGGCTGGGCCGGAGAGCGGGTGGTTGCCGTGGGCGACCACGGTGTCGTGTTGTTGTCCGACGACCAGGGCAGGCAGTGGCGCCAGGCACGCTCGGTCCCACTATCCACGCCATTGACGGGTGTGTCCTTCGTGGATGCCAGGCACGGCTGGGCGGTGGGTCACTGGGGCGCGATCCTGTCCACCGCCGACGGCGGGGAATCCTGGCAGGTCCAGCGCCTGTCGAGCGAAGAAGACCGGCCGCTGTTCGCCGTGCACTTTTTCGATGCCCGGCAGGGCGTTGCGGTAGGCCTCTGGTCGTTGGTGCTGACCACCGAGGATGGCGGCAAGACATGGACGGAGCAGCCGTTGCAAGCGCCTCCAGGAGCCAAGCGGGCCGACCTCAACCTGATGGGGCTGTTTGCCGACAACCACGGCACCCTGTACGCCACGGCCGAGCATGGGCAGGTGCTGCGCTCCGACGACCAGGGGAAGAACTGGCGTTACCTGGATACCGGCTATGAGGGCACCCTGTGGTCTGGCGCGGTGCTGGCCGATGGGCGTCTGCTGCTGGGTGGTCAGCGTGGCACCCTGTTGCAGGGCTCTGCCGATGGCAAGGCTTTTCGCAGAGTGCCGACGCAAGGCAAGGGCTCGGTCACATCCATAGCAGTGGCTGGCGCTCGGGTATTGGCGGTCGGGCTTGACGGACTGAAGGTACGGAGCAGGGATGGTGGAAACAGTTTCCAGGAAGCACCGTCGGCTGACGGCCTTTCGCTGACGGCGGCACTGTTCAACGCCGACGGCACGCCGCTGCTGTTTTCACGTCGCGGAGTAATGCCCCGCCAGGAATGAAAGTGTTCACCGGCCTCTTTGCTTGTCCGGGGACGCGGTTGGGCCTGGCGCCTTCGGGGCCAGGCCGGCCAGCGTGGAAGGCTTCTAGAGCTGGAGATAGTCGGCCAGGTCTGCGTAGTTATGTTGCCACAGGCCTGGGCTGCCATTGGGGTACTGGGAGCGGAAGCCGAGGATCTTCTGAACGCGCGGAGCAAGCGTTCTGACCAGTTCGAGCGGCACGATCAACGGGTAGGCCTCTTCAGGCGTGATGATCGAAGCCTGCATCGGGATGGTCAGCCCGCGACGGTAGAAGTCAGCGGTCACGTTGGCCCCGCCGCCATGAACGACTTTCCCGCCGAACAGCACGGCATCTCCTGCTTTCAACAGGGCAGGGATCGTCATTTCTGGGGTTCCTACATCGTCGAAGTCATCCCAGTCCTGGCTCCCGGGGATCAAGCGCGTGGCACCGTTTTCCTCGGTGAAATCGGTCAGCGCCAGCATCAGGTTGGTGATGGTGCGCGGCGCATGTTTATTCATGGCCACGAACGGTTGGTACTGCGCCATGTCGCGGTGCAGCATTTGCGCTTTGTTGCCTGGGCCGATCTCGATCAACTGGGCCGTGGTCAGCCACCAGTCACCGCACTCCGCGGCGTAGAGCACATTCCCCAGGTCGTGAAAGAGGTCGTCATCGAGGATCTCCTCGCGAAAGGTCTTGCTGTGGGTGACGAGGTTGGTGAGCCGTTTGGTCTGGCGGCCATGGAACTCGGCGATCAGCTCGTGCTGGTGCTTGGAGCCGGCCTCGAGCGCGGCCAGGGGAGCGTCCAGTTCGTTGTTGATCCGTGCGACTTGTTCGGGGGTCATGAAGTTGCGGATGATCACCGCACCTGCCTGGTCGCTCAGCAGTGCAATCTCTTGCGCTGGAGTCGAGCGGGTTACGACGGGCAGGCTGAAGGTATCGCGAGAGGCTGACATTGAAAGAACTCCGGATTGAAGGAACGGTTGGCGCAGGCGGGTCGCTGCCCGGGCAACGGGCACCGGCGAACAAGCCCGCTTGCCACTGCGCTAAACCCCAAAAAAAGAACATGGAGCGTCACGGCGCCTCCTTGTATTTTTTGTTCAGGCAGTGAGTTCATGCTAGGTTTCCCCCAACCTTGCGCCAAGGTACGAACTGCACCATTTCCTCTGTGATTTTTGAGTGTTTTGCACCGCCCATGACCAGTACGCCATCCTCCTGGCCACGCCCATCGGAAGCCGTTCGTGAACTCATGCGCAAAGGCGCCGAGCTCGCTCAGACGCTGCCGCCGGAGTGGGTCGAGCGCCTCAATCAGGCGCTGTTCTCTTCACCGGAAGATGCCAAGCTGCTGGAGGACCCGGTCATCCTCGCGGCGTGCCGGCGCGCCAACCGCGCAGAGTTGCTGCATTGGGCGAACGCCAATCTGCAGCGCCCCGGAGAACCGGTGCAACCCTACGTCTCGGCCGACATGGTAGACACGGCCAGGGAACTCGCCCGCAGAGGGCTGTCCGAGCTGCTGATGAATGTCGCGAGGTCGACACAGAATACCGCCTGGGAGCTATGGATGAAGATGGCCTTCAACCTGACGCAGGATCCCAGGGTGCTTGAGGAATTCCTGGAGGTCTCGTCGCGGTCCATCTCGGAGTTCATCGACAGCAACATGCGTGTGGTGACCCAGATCATCCTCGAAGAAAAGAGCGCCCAGGCCCATGACGACCCGATCGACAAACGAAGCCTGGTCAGTCGGCTGCTCGAGGGCAGGGATGTGGATACGGAGCAATTCGGCAGGCGGCTGGGCTACAGCCTTTTCCAGAAGCACTACGCCGGCCTGGTCTGGTGCGAAAGCCCGGACGCCGAGATCCGCCTTCTGGAGGATGTGGCGCGTACCCTGGCGCAACTCACGGGCACGGCGGCGCCGTTGATCGTATTCGCCGGCCCCGCGACCCTGTGGGTCTGGAGCCATGCGGCGAAACCGCTGGACCTGAACCTGCTGCAAGGCATCGCACTGCGGTTTTCAGGGATTCGCGCGGCAATCGGCTCGCCGGGCACGGGAGTCAATGGCTTCCGTCGCTCGCATCTGGAGGCACTGACGACGCAAAGGCTGATGGGCCGCCTGGCGGGCGCACCCGCCGTTGCCACCATCGACCAGGTGAGGATGGTGTCGCTGATGACCCAGGACGACCGCGCGGCCAGGCAGTTCGTCTTGAGCACCCTGGGGCGGCTGGCGACGGAGCCTTCGGTGCTTCAGCGCTCGCTGCACGCCTTCCTGGCCAATGGCTGCAATGTCACCCAGACCGCAGAAGCGCTGGGCACGCATCGCAACACATTGCTGCGCCGGCTGGAGCGTGCCCAGGACCTGTTGCCCGTCCGGCTTGCCGATCATCGCATTCAGATCGCCGCGGCCCTTGAACTGGTGATCTGGAGTACTCCCCTGATCGATGATGATAAATAACCATAAAGACCGAACGCGCTCTTCACAGTAAAAAGGATGCCCCGGTCAGGAAAAGACCGCCAATAAGGAAGAGGGTGATCAGACGAGTGCTGAGCCTGAGAGGAGGCTGATGCTCGACAGTCTTGTCCAGGGCGAAATAAAGCTTTCTGAGTATTTGCCGCTCATCGATATCGTCTGCATCGAATATTGAATCGATCACCGAGTCCGCGCTTGGAAATGGGTTATGCAAGAGCGGAGCGACATCGAATGCACTTTTCTGGAGCGCACGCGCGGAAAGCAGAGCCGAAGTGACCAGGGCCGCAAGCGCTGCGATAGCAAGAACCACCTCCAGGGGAGTGATCATGCTGATACTGGCCGAAGTGCCAAAGCGAAGCATGGTCCCATATAGAGTTATCACGCCGGCGAGGGCACCGAGTGACAACGTGAACATGAGGCGAAGGTAGACCGTCACCAGGTTCCTTGAGGAAGAAACCTGCTCAAGATAGATTTTCACCAGTGCTTCAATGGTCAGTCGGCGCGCTTCGAATACAAGCCGACGCTCGTCGGGGGAGGGGCTAGGTGACATCCGTCGTCCTTCTGCTATGGTTGCCTGCTCGTTTCATCTTCGAATAGAAAGATGAGTCCCGCCAGAGCACTTTTTGAATATTCAATGCAGGACGGCGCTTGCTGCAGCAGCGCCGTCATCGTCAATGGAACATACCTACAATTTCATCTTCATGTCATGTTCCGGTTTCGACTCAAGACAGCGGACGTCGTCCCAATGCATTCAACGTCGATCTATCCATTCGACTGTTGATTGCCAATCCATTGTCCAGACGGAGTGCCAGAGCAGCCGGCAGGCTGCGAATATGCGGCATAGATGGACCGTCATGGCTGCGGGACATTCAGCGTGAGGATGAGTATTTGCTCATGACGGGCCCGTATCGGCGATACAGCATTTCATGCAGTGGGCTCCGTGCAGAGGCGGTGACCTGCCCCCGGTTTCAGTACCACGTCAAACTTAGTAGAGTCCGTTTTCCGAGCAGGAGACGGCAGTGAAAAAGCGTTTTATCGAAGAGCAGATTCTCGACTTCCTCAAGCAGGCGGAGGCCGGTGTGCCGGTGAAGGAACTGTGTCGCCGACACGGCTTCAGTGATGCCTCGTTCTACACCTGGCGGGCCAAGTTTGGCGGTATGACCGTGGCGGACGCCAAACGGTTGAAGGATCTTGAACTGGAAAACAGCCGATTGAAGAAATTGCTCGCCGAGGCCCACCTCGACATCGAGTCGCTGAAAGTGGTCGCCCGGGGAAAAGGGTAAGCCCGACAGCACGGCGGGAGGCGGTGCAGGAGATGCAGGCGCGAACCGGCATCTCCGAGCGTCGTGCCTGTCAGTTGATCGGGCTGTCCCGCTCGGTGTTGTGCTACCAGCCGCGAGCCAGTGTGCAAAGCGGCGGGATTACAACGCACACCGACCGCACAGCGCGATTGGCAATCCCACCCCGGCAGAATTTGCTGCAAGTTGGCGAACTCGCCAGCAGCAGCTGAAGCAGGAAAAATTAATATCAACCCCAGGGCCTACTAACTAGGCAGCGGTACTAAAACTGGGGGCAGGTCACTGCAACGCGGGCACATTGACTGCCTTGATCATCACACCTACCCAGTCTTACGCCAAGATGTTTTGGTCGGCCTACTGATGCCCCCTACCGTAACGTCATTCAGAGCAACTTGCGCTGACTTGCTTCTTCCAGAGTGCTCCGTGCCAACTTGGCCAAGATCTCATCAGTCGATTCGTTGAAGGGCAGGGCGAACACCAGCAGTAGCTGCGTCCAGGTAGTCGTTATCTCCCGTTTGACCACGCGTCCTTGTTCCTTGCCATTGGCATCGAAGAAACGAGTCTCCATGATCCACTCATTGTCAAAGGTTCCCGGAATCACCAGTAAAGTAGCGCCTGAGAGGATCGCCAGAAGCATGCTGCCGGTTTCATGGTTGCTAACCTTCACCTTGGCGTAGACGTCCGCAGTATTGAGTCCGAGCGCGACTTGCTCGAACGCTTGACTGCTCTGGTACTCTTTGATCAGCAGTCTCTCCAGGCGAGGTAGATTGAATCCGCGCTGACTGGGGGTACCGTTGAACTGATAGTCGGTATCGACCTTGAGGCTGACGGTGGGCTTGGCCGAGTTCAGTGGAATCGGCCAAGCGCTGGCGTCTGCCTGCTGCTGGTGCGAATAGGAAATGCAGCCGGTGAGTTGCAGGCAGAGAGCGCCTAATAGCGCGAGGTGGTATTTCTTCATCAGTCTTGCGCGAGAAACCTCGTCCTTGGGCGAGGAGGGATAGCCCGTCACGCGAAGCGTGACCCTGCTCTCGCTGCCTCCTTCTGGGGGGTGCTATCGGTAGGGTGTGAGAAAAAGGCGTAGCCATCGGCCTTCTGGATGATCTTGCAGTGGCTAATGCTTTGAATCGCCGTTGTTGCTGTTTGGATGGTGAAACTACCGGTTTGGCGGACTGCAACCGTTCCCTGGTCAATCCGGCTTGCTTTCACAAGGCTCCCCCTCAGGGCAGGGCAACTGCGCAGTGGCATCCTTCAGCAGCGACTCCACCAGTTGAGTGAGTTGCACACTGCCCAGGGAGAAGGCGGCATAGTCGTGATCCCAGAGGCCTGTGTTCTGCTGGACGTCCAGTGCTTTGTGGCTGCTGGCCAGCGCCTTGCCCTCAGCGTTTTCGATCAACAGGTCACCGACCAGATCGTACTTGTCCACGTAGATTGGGCCGTTCACCCAGATCCATGCAGTCAGTGTCAGCAGGGCACCTGGGATATAGCCGGGATGCGGGGTTCGCTTGCCTTCTAGCGAGGAGAAGCTGAACTTCAACACAACGTCATTGCCTTCGACCTTCGCTGGAAAGCTGATCAAGCGCCCGAAATACTCACCGCGCTCGACATGCTGCCCGATCTGTTGGGTCAGGGCCGCGCTGACGGTGCGGCGCCAGTCAGCATTGGTAATTTTCCTGTCGGTGATCTGTACCTCTTCCACCTGAACAGCGTGCGGGTAGGTGCTTTGCGCTGTTTCTGAAGGTGCGCCGATGGGACCGGCGGGATGGAACGAAACACACCCGCCCAGACCAAGCATCAGCAAACCAGTGAGTGGTGGCAGAGTCGAACGCACGGTCTCTCCTTGAACTACCCGCAACTCTGGTCGTTGCATCGAGAGGGTAGTGATGATTTACGGATATCAAGAAATGACGGAAAGCAAGGGAAGAGCATTGCGGGGCGACTTCCTTATCGCTACGTCATCGCTTCCTGGCAGCAAGCGATGCAGGTGGCTGCATTATGCCATTATGCCCTTCTTGTGTCAGGCCTTGAAGGGGAGAGAGGATTACAACGAGGAACATCCGCAGCGCACTGAACTACCGCTCGCCGCTGCGCAATTGCGCTTACTTGACCACCTGATTGCATTTGACTGGACCAAGCATTTGCATCGGATCTGAGACCGGCAGAGAACGACCAATAGCTAGCTTTGAAGGGCAGTTTGTAATCCCGGACACCGATTTAGGCGACAATCCTTGCCGTGAGAGAGGTGTCTGATGAGCAAGCAACGACGTACGTTTTCCGCCGAGTTCAAGCGAGAGGCCGCGCCCCTGGTGTTGGACCAAGGCTACAGCCATATCGACGCCTGCCGTTCGCTGGGTCGGCCTTGCGCCGTTGGGTGAAACAGCTCCAGCAGGAGCGCGACGGCGTGACCCCGAAGAGCAAGGCGCTCGCCCCAGAACAGCAGAAGATCTAGGAGCTGGAGGCTCGGATCAACCGGCTGGAGCGGGAGAAAGCGATCCTAAAAAAGGCTACCGCTCTCTTGATGTCGGACAAACTCGATAGTCGGTGGAAGTGGTCTGTTCAGCTTTCGATGTGGCGCGGTCTTGCTACTACGTCCACCGTCTTCGACGTCGTCGGGTCGATGCGCGCCGCGTTGATGCGTGAGCTGGGCCTGGTCAGCAAGCAACCGGGCTCGCACGCCTATAGACAGGCCATGGTTGAGCGGCCGGATATCCCGAATCGGCTGAACCGCGAGTTCGCGGTCCAGCGTCCCAATCAGGTGTGGTGTGGCGACATCATGTACATCTGGGCGCAAGGCCGCTGGCATTACTTGGCGGCGGTGCTGGATCTGCAGGCACGGCGGGTGATCGGCTGGGCGTTCTCGGCCAAGCCGGATGCCGAGCTGGTGATCAAGGCCCTGGACATGGCCTACGAACAGCGCGGCAAGCCACAATAGGTGCTGTTCCATTCGGATTCAGCCAGTTACGCCAGCCGCTTGTTCCGGCAGCGACTGTGGCGCTACCGGATGCAGCAGAGCATAAGCCGCTGGGGGAACTGCTGGGACAATTCGCCGATGGAGCGTCTGTTCCGCAGCCTGAAGTCGGAATGGGTCCCGCCGACTGGCTACCTGACGGCGCAGGAAGTCCAGCGGTACCACCTGCGGTGGCCGAAGAAAAACTCAACCCACTGTCCGGGATGGGTTGACCACTACAAACGGTGTTCACCGATTTCATCGTTCGGAACGCATCGTCTCTCAAGGGCAAGCTGTGGCAGTCAACGAGCGCAGACTGGTCGCTGCAACAGTATCTTCTGAGCTCCACCAGTATCAGTAATGACGTGCTCAAAATATTGCTCGATGGCGTCGTGCTTCAAGACCTATCAATGATAAAAGCAGCGCTACCTGAAGGGCGGTGGGTCATGCTGGTAGCCTCATCATTTCTGCCATACAGCTCGGAAGTCAGGGAGATCGTACTGAATACTTGCCCACATCTCGAAGGCCAGTACCTGGTTGAACGGTGGGATCTAGCAAAGGCAGAGATCGATATCAGTTCTCTCCAGCTCGACTCGATGCTCACTCTGAGCAAAAGCAAAGCGCTGCCACTCACACAGAAAATTCAGATGTGGTCAGGGCTTAGCCTAGAGACGATTGAAAGCAAACCGGAAGCGGTTCCAGAGCTCGGCCGTGTATCTATGCTGGCCAATAAAGCTGGCGAAAGGTTTGCTGATCCGCTGATGCCTGTGCTGCGACATCTGGTTCGCAACGCGAGCCTAACCTCGGAGCAGCGCTCTGAAATGCTGACACAATGTCTTCCTGGGATGAAGTGGCCGGAGGTTGCCGCAGCTCTAGGGTTGCTCGACGATGAGGACTTCAAAACCGTGAGCGCGAAGGTCAAGAAGATCAAGGTAAGAAACACCGAGTCAAACCGGAGGTTAGTCAACGAGATGAGATCTGAGGGGTACTTGGCAACGGTGACCTCAGAGGACGACGTCATCATCGCAACCACCAGGCCCTCGGCAATGACATCTGAGGACGCCTGAGCGTTGAAGGTAGCAGCTTAGCGACCACCGTACAGCACAGCGCCAGATCGGGCTTGACGCTTTAGGACTGAATCATCCTGGCTTCTAACATAGCATTTAATTTAACATAATATACATTATGCGAAGCCAGGGATACGAACCCCCGAGCCATCGACGCCGAAATCGACGCTGACAACGGGCGAAGATATCCAGGCCTGGAGCCTTTGGGCTGTCCCTGGAGCGACCGTCAAAGGGGTTAATCGAGAACGCAGGCACCGCCGGGAATCGGGTCCCTCCCGCAAGCGGGAGCCCTCCCGATTCCCTCAAGGCGCCTGCACAGGCGTGGTTACTGCGATGTCCTTTGCTGCGGATACCAGCGGCATGTCCGTTACAACGTAACCGATATCGAAGCCCTTGTACGTCAGCGAAACGACCGTCGGCGACTCCCAGGTGATCGAGTAGCCCGCGGTGCGTAGGTCGTCAAACGACACCTTACTGACCGGCTGCCCGTTGTTCGCGAGCTGGATAAAACCACCCAGAAACTCTTCCTCAACACCATCCCGAAAGCGTTTACCACGCATGGTTGCGATCAGATGCATCGACAGCCCCTGGAACGGGTGTAGCTTCTGCTCAGGCCCCCGAGGCTTGGCCTCGATCACCGGAGCCGCTGGAGCCGCACCTACAGGCGCAGAATCGACACTCGCAACCACCGGCTGAACCCTAGGCGGCGGCGCATGCTTCTTTTCCCGCGTGACGTTCCACGTCGACAGACAGATGACGATCAGGAAGCACAGCGCAGCACCTTTGAACGGCCAGCGCTTCCAGATCGGCACAATGTCATTAGCGGCCAGTTCCTGGCCTGCGGCCGAGGACCGCGTATGTGACTTCCAGAATCCGTAGAACTGTTTCTGATACTCCCGGATGCTGGTATTCACGACCTCACCGCGCAGACCGTCCTGGACCTTGCGGATATAGCGATCATTGGTGCCGAAAGCCGTGGCCTTCTTACAGCGATACACGACCTGGACAAGGTCACGAATTGCCCGGTTGATCTTGCCGTAACTCTGAGTGATCAACAGCACATCGGCCAGTTCGTGACGATGAAGCGAATACCACTCCTCAACCGGCACAGGCGTGCCGCGCAGCGGTATCGAAAGGTGACATTCATCAATCACATACAGCGGCCCGAATCCCTCGTCAGGATGCCGCCAAGGGTCCGCATAATGATCAACCCGGCTAAACGGGCGTACTACCCTACTCTCTTCCTCGCCACTCTCATTGTCGAAGACCTCAACAGTAGAGTCCCGAAGTTCGATCAAATGCCAAGACTCCGGGAAAAACGCTTTGAACTTGTCCATGTCCAAGGCCAAGTTCGTGATGACCTTTCGCCCTTGATTCAACGCCGGAACAACATGATAAACAACAGCCTCATGAGACTTTCCGCCACCAGGCTGGCCCAGGATCAAGTTAATCATTACGACCCCCAGCGGACAAACGGGATAGTTTGCAACAGGAATCGGACGACCAGAGCGCCGACAATAAGCGTTATAGCCTGAGGCACACCCACATAGCCCAGCATGTTGGCCGCCTCAGCTGGGATCATTGCATAATATGTTTGCGGATTGAATGGTATCGCGATTGCATCAAGTGCCGAGGCCGCAATAGAAAGCGTCTGCTCAAACACCCAGCAAACAACATCAGTAACCATATTCCACGCATCTTTGAATATCTGAGCGAATACCAGCAGTAGCCATTTTGCAAACCCGACAATCTTAGCAAGCAGCGCAGTAAAGAACTTAAAAACCCCAGCCATATCAACCTCCAAAAATCAGAGCGCGACACAAAAACAAGGCCGAAACCATAAGAATCGCTTTCACGAAATCAAGCACATAGCAGATAGACCCGAACTGCTGATAACCATAGTTCGCCCAGGACGCAATATTCATATCCAGCCCAAATGCCGGACAACGCCCCGAAAACGACGGAATGAACCCCTGGAGAAACTTCATAAACTCCGTATCTTCAAATTCCGCGCGTTTGTCACGCCATACACCCTCAAGCCCGTCCTCGTATTTTTGCTCATAGAACGGCTTAACTTCCGGAAATTCGGAGTCCTCAAAACTACCACCCTCCTCCTCTTTCTCTTCGGGAGGAATTTCTGCTGTCACATCATCAGTGTCGGTCGTAGTCGTCTCCTCGGTTTTATCACCGTCTTTCGTGGTCGTAGTCGTAGTGGTTTCCGTATAGTCGATATAGTTATCGCCATACTTAATCTCATACTTAGTCTGTGTATCCTTTGTCGTCGTGCTGGTAGTGCCATCAGGATTCGTGGTTGTCGTCGTCGTCGATGTCTTGGGACCGTTTACCGATGAAGGCCCGCTAAGATGCGTGGTTTCAGACATCTGCTCATAGCACGCGGCAGGATTCAAAGACCCTTCACACGTCGCTGTTAACAAATCTTTAAGCCAGTTCGGATCAACCACGCCAGACAGCGAGTCCGTAATATCGTCATAATCCGGATCAGTCAACGACTCTATATGCTCGCCGGGCTTCCACAAACTATCGCACTTGCCAGTTGAAACATTAAACCACACGCCAGGGTCACAGCTATTAGCGTAAATAATAGAAGAACTCACAATGCCATTAATCCTAATTACACAGTTACCACTCTGAGTAACCTCATATTCACAAGCCTGTTGACGAGTCAAGCCATATTTAAGATCAAGATAAACACCGCCAACATTTTGTGGCGGCCTAACATAATAGACGCCCGCCACCGCACCCGAAGGCGCGTCACTTACTTTCTTAACCGGCTTGCCATTTTCATCAATAAAGCCCCCGATACTATCAAGAGCCATTGACATGGCCGCAGTTGCAGCAATACCAGCAATTCCACCCTTGAGCGACGAAACACTACCCTTAATCGTCCTTGGAATAGAGAAATCAATCGTCGGGATAATCTTTATCGGAACACCAGCAGTCCCGCCACCAGATCGTGGAATGTACTCAACGCCAGGCTGGCCAGGAATCTTTAAGGATGGACCGGAAACAGAAGGAGAGCCGCCACCGCGCGCAACAATACTTGCACTAGGCACGGTGACGCTCTTTCGAGTCGCGGAGTACGAAACTTCAGAGGAGAGAAAAAACGCGAACGCTAGAAACGCTGCCGCATACCGGCGATAAATGCCCATGCTGCCAATACCCCGCCATGGAAGACCAGGGCGTGAACTACCAGCGCAAGGTCCGCCGCTGTAAATGTAAGTTGAGAAGGTTCCATAAGATACAGGGGGCCTTTCAGCCCCCTGCCCTGGCCCTTAGGCCTTCTTAACGCCGCGCTTGCCCAGGTCGATCCCCTTGAACGCCATCGCAATGCCGATGATCGCAACACCGGCACTTACGACCCAGGTGGAAACGCTGGAAAAGTCTACCGCACCGAAAATATCAGCCATGATTCACCTCTTTCATAGTTTGCGGATCGCACTTAGTACGATTCCTACTTTTAAACCCACGGCATATGCGGCAAAGGTCAAGATAAACCCGGAACCGTATACCGCCGTGAGACTTTCAAAAGTGACCGAACTTAAAAGTTGCATTGCCGCTTCCATTTTCGATCACCCCTGATTCTTAATAATTAGCCCGAATTACGAGGCCGCCTGAGTAGCCGTTTTCGGCAGCTGCGCCGCCTGCGGCTGGGCCGGAGCAGCCGGCTTCGGCTGGGCGGTCCCCAAGGGCTTTTCAATCAGTGCCAAGGGCGCGCCTGCCAGCGAGTAGCTAATGCGCTTGTACTTCTCGTCGAACTCATCGTTATAGGGCGCGTAGACCTCGACACCAGCGAGGTTGCGATAGGCGTTATGCAGGCCGTTCTTCACGGCATCGCCGAAGACACGAAGCTTGTACGTAGTGTCCACGTCAAAGCCGTCACGGTCCTTGTCGGTCGCCTTGATGCCAACGATGGCCCAACGCTTGTCCCCTTCCCCCTTGTCCACTACGCCCAGGACGTACCCTTTCAGAATCTTCATGGTCTCTTTCTCCAGCGCCGAGCAGGCGCATACGTGATCCCCGGCCGGGCCGGTGCTACTGGTGGTGAACGACGAGCCGTCACGAAGGCCCGGCGCAGGTGTTGCCGCTCAGTTCGAGCAGCGGATTCAGTTGCCAGCACCTGGCGCATGACCTGACTCAGCAGGTCCGGCGAGTCGATACCGGCATCAAGCAGGACGAGCTCTACCGAGCCCCGCAACTGGAGGTAGGCTTGCCGTCCGATCTCAATCGCCATCACGGCCACCCGAATGCATCACCGACCCACGGCGTGCCTTTTTCATTGGTGACAGTGGTCCAAGGATTGGAGGCCTTACCGCCCTCCTCCTTATGCTTTTCGAGCGCCTGTAGCGCTTGAGCGACGGCCTGTTGCAACACGCTGCGATCGACAGCGGCGCGGGCCTGCCGACGAAGCTGGAGCGACCGACGCTCGCTGGAAGATAGGGACACGCCCTGGAGGCTGTAGGCGCTCATGAGCGAGCCCACACGCCCAGGGCGTGAATCAGAGTTGCAGCACCGGCGAGCAACGCGAGAGCTTCGAGAGTCGGGGCGAGCACGTCAGGCCACCAACCGGAGGTGACGCGGGCGCGGTGCATGCCGATAGAACTCCGGCAAATCCAGCACGTCGCTGGTGACGATTTCCTCAGCACGACGAATCATCACGACCGAATGACGGGTCACGTCGTAGGGCTGGGCGATGTTGATGCCGATCCGGTTCAAGCGCGCCCGGTAGGTCTTCATTTGCGACTTCGTAAAGTCGAAGCTGATACCAGGGCAGTGCATCCACTTCATCGCAATATTGGCGGTCGCATTCGCCGCCTGAGTGCTGCTTACAACCTCTTCAGAAAGCAGCCTTTCCGCAATCGTCTCGTAATCCATCGCCATCACCTCGAGCTTGTCGAATCCCCTCAAAAACTCCCCATGGATCGCCGCAAAGCGGCCTTCATCAAAAAGCCCCCACCACTCCAGCCGCTCACGGGCCAGATACTCACTCTTGAGTTCCTGTTCCATGCGCACGACGCCCTGCTGATCGCAGTACGCGGCCAGATCGAGCAGGTAGCGGAATTCGGGGGAGTCTTCGCCAAAGTTCCGTTTGCACTTCGGAAACAGGAACTTGCGGATGGCCTGAGCCTTACCGTAGGCCTTGTAGTAGTGGTCGCGGGCCTGCCAGTCGCAGGTCCAACCATCTTCGTAGAGGTGGCCATTCTTGTAGCCCACACGCTGAGTACTCAGGGCGCGGATGTAGGCCAGTTCATTGCCCTTCCCCACCGTCCGATTCGTCGTCAAGTCAACCCGGCGCAGGCGCGCACCGTTGCCGACCATCCGAGTTTTCGAGCCGTCCTCGGTCTGGAGGTGGCCCCAATCAGTGCAAGCCGTGAACGGCGGCAAACGGTTGCCCTTGTCGTCCTTGATCTCATGGAGGATGTCGTTATAGACCGCGACACACTCAGCGATGGACTGGAACCCATGCAGGTTGTCCAAGCGGTTGACTGCACTCGGATTCCCTTCAACGCGGAGCTTGTTCCCATCGACCCGAACCCGAATCGACGTCGAGTGACTGCCCTCAACCTTGAAACTAGGAGACGTGTCGCGCAGTTGCTCGCCGGTCCGCCGGTCGTAGTAGCAGATGCCAGTATCGCCAACCTGCGGGAGCTGGTACGGGAATACCTGCTCTACCGTGAGGTAGTCGTAGAACATCCGGGGGGCCGGATCGATCAGAGGCGACATTGAATTCCCTTCAAACCTGAGTTTCTAAGAAATTAGATTCGAGCGGAAAATTAGATTCTAAGATTCTCAATGTCAAGGGTCTTAGAAAATCAGGCTACGATAGTCCCCGCCAAACACTTGACGGACATAGGAACGAGATGCCCACCAAGCACATCGACGACGCGACATGGCGAAAGGTTGAGAAGGAAACCGTTAAGGCGGTGATCCACCTGCAAGCCTCGGTCAAAGACACTGAGGTATTACGCTGGCTGATCCTCAAAGGGCTTGAAGAAATGACCCCGGAAGACCTTGAGCGCTTCCACAAAAAAAGGGACTAAGCCGGGGCGTAGAAGAGGCCGCATACGAAGCCGAGAGAGGCTAAAGGCATGGGCCAGGGGCGTTTGAAAGGCCCGCAAAGTATGGAAGTCCATACCAAATTGGGGGTGTTACAGCACCCCCACCCCTCCGGGGCCAGATCGGAGCCCCGCAAACCAACGGAGAAACGCATGGGCTTGCACGACAGGGAATGGTTCAACGAAAGCCGGCACAAGCCCAAAAACGCCACCAGCGCACCGCAGCGGCCTCGCAGAGTCCTGTTCATCCACTACCTGGCCGGGTTCTGGCCGGGCGTCCTCATGGGCTTCCTGGCAGGCCTGACTGTCGGCCTGCTGATCAGCTAGGCGGACCGTCCGAAAGGTCGTAAGGGCGCTGCCCTTACTATCCCGCTCTTCCCGCCGAGGGCTCGGGAGGCAGGGGAGATAGAGCTTCCCCTCCCTCCCTTGCGGAGGCTGTTTCAGGGGGAGTTACGTCAAGTGTTCGCTTCGCCCGTGCTTCCGTTCGCCGGATCGGTGAAGCTGATCCGACGAGCCGGGAGCGCGGCACCTGACTAGGGAAAGTTCGGAGGGGCGTTCAGCCCTGGAGAAGATCGCCCTGGGCGACGTGGTCAAGCAGCGAAGAGGCAGAGGCGCGAGCGTTGTCGATGATCTGCTGCTGGACGTTGCACCGGGTCTGCAACCTCGCCAGTTCGTCCATGGCTTGCTTGAGCTGATAGGTCAGCGACCCGTACCGCTCAGCGGCGAACCGATAGGCACCGGCAGCAGTGGTCGCACCGGTCTGTTCCTTGAGTTTCTCTACGAAGTCGGGGGATTCATCGGGGAGTTTGACAAGCATGGCGGCTCCTTTTGGTACCGTATTCTCGACCAGGTCGTGCTCGAGCTCGACGAAAATGGTACCACTGCCGCCGAAAAATGGTACCAATATTTTCGACCAGGTCGTTCTGCAGGATCCTGCAACGGTACCAAAGCGGCATCGCATAACGGACGTTACGTGTAAATCCAGCGCCTGGGCTGCGCATTGTCCATGCGCTGGACTCTCCCCTCGGTCGGGCTGCGCCTAACGTAACGTCTGCACATTATGCGAAGCCAGGGATACGAACCCCCGAGCCATCGACGCCGAAATCGACGCTGACAACGGGCGAAGATATCCAGGCCTGGAGCCTTTGGGCTGTCCCTGGAGCGACCGTCAAAGGGGTTAATCGAGAACGCAGGCACCGCCGGGAATCGGGTCCCTCCCGCAAGCGGGAGCCCTCCCGATTCCCTCAAGGCGCCTGCACAGGCGTGGTTACTGCGATGTCCTTTGCTGCGGATACCAGCGGCATGTCCGTTACAACGTAACCGATATCGAAGCCCTTGTACGTCAGCGAAACGACCGTCGGCGACTCCCAGGTGATCGAGTAGCCCGCGGTGCGTAGGTCGTCAAACGACACCTTACTGACCGGCTGCCCGTTGTTCGCGAGCTGGATAAAACCACCCAGAAACTCTTCCTCAACACCATCCCGAAAGCGTTTACCACGCATGGTTGCGATCAGATGCATCGACAGCCCCTGGAACGGGTGTAGCTTCTGCTCAGGCCCCCGAGGCTTGGCCTCGATCACCGGAGCCGCTGGAGCCGCACCTACAGGCGCAGAATCGACACTCGCAACCACCGGCTGAACCCTAGGCGGCGGCGCATGCTTCTTTTCCCGCGTGACGTTCCACGTCGACAGACAGATGACGATCAGGAAGCACAGCGCAGCACCTTTGAACGGCCAGCGCTTCCAGATCGGCACAATGTCATTAGCGGCCAGTTCCTGGCCTGCGGCCGAGGACCGCGTATGTGACTTCCAGAATCCGTAGAACTGTTTCTGATACTCCCGGATGCTGGTATTCACGACCTCACCGCGCAGACCGTCCTGGACCTTGCGGATATAGCGATCATTGGTGCCGAAAGCCGTGGCCTTCTTACAGCGATACACGACCTGGACAAGGTCACGAATTGCCCGGTTGATCTTGCCGTAACTCTGAGTGATCAACAGCACATCGGCCAGTTCGTGACGATGAAGCGAATACCACTCCTCAACCGGCACAGGCGTGCCGCGCAGCGGTATCGAAAGGTGACATTCATCAATCACATACAGCGGCCCGAATCCCTCGTCAGGATGCCGCCAAGGGTCCGCATAATGATCAACCCGGCTAAACGGGCGTACTACCCTACTCTCTTCCTCGCCACTCTCATTGTCGAAGACCTCAACAGTAGAGTCCCGAAGTTCGATCAAATGCCAAGACTCCGGGAAAAACGCTTTGAACTTGTCCATGTCCAAGGCCAAGTTCGTGATGACCTTTCGCCCTTGATTCAACGCCGGAACAACATGATAAACAACAGCCTCATGAGACTTTCCGCCACCAGGCTGGCCCAGGATCAAGTTAATCATTACGACCCCCAGCGGACAAACGGGATAGTTTGCAACAGGAATCGGACGACCAGAGCGCCGACAATAAGCGTTATAGCCTGAGGCACACCCACATAGCCCAGCATGTTGGCCGCCTCAGCTGGGATCATTGCATAATATGTTTGCGGATTGAATGGTATCGCGATTGCATCAAGTGCCGAGGCCGCAATAGAAAGCGTCTGCTCAAACACCCAGCAAACAACATCAGTAACCATATTCCACGCATCTTTGAATATCTGAGCGAATACCAGCAGTAGCCATTTTGCAAACCCGACAATCTTAGCAAGCAGCGCAGTAAAGAACTTAAAAACCCCAGCCATATCAACCTCCAAAAATCAGAGCGCGACACAAAAACAAGGCCGAAACCATAAGAATCGCTTTCACGAAATCAAGCACATAGCAGATAGACCCGAACTGCTGATAACCATAGTTCGCCCAGGACGCAATATTCATATCCAGCCCAAATGCCGGACAACGCCCCGAAAACGACGGAATGAACCCCTGGAGAAACTTCATAAACTCCGTATCTTCAAATTCCGCGCGTTTGTCACGCCATACACCCTCAAGCCCGTCCTCGTATTTTTGCTCATAGAACGGCTTAACTTCCGGAAATTCGGAGTCCTCAAAACTACCACCCTCCTCCTCTTTCTCTTCGGGAGGAATTTCTGCTGTCACATCATCAGTGTCGGTCGTAGTCGTCTCCTCGGTTTTATCACCGTCTTTCGTGGTCGTAGTCGTAGTGGTTTCCGTATAGTCGATATAGTTATCGCCATACTTAATCTCATACTTAGTCTGTGTATCCTTTGTCGTCGTGCTGGTAGTGCCATCAGGATTCGTGGTTGTCGTCGTCGTCGATGTCTTGGGACCGTTTACCGATGAAGGCCCGCTAAGATGCGTGGTTTCAGACATCTGCTCATAGCACGCGGCAGGATTCAAAGACCCTTCACACGTCGCTGTTAACAAATCTTTAAGCCAGTTCGGATCAACCACGCCAGACAGCGAGTCCGTAATATCGTCATAATCCGGATCAGTCAACGACTCTATATGCTCGCCGGGCTTCCACAAACTATCGCACTTGCCAGTTGAAACATTAAACCACACGCCAGGGTCACAGCTATTAGCGTAAATAATAGAAGAACTCACAATGCCATTAATCCTAATTACACAGTTACCACTCTGAGTAACCTCATATTCACAAGCCTGTTGACGAGTCAAGCCATATTTAAGATCAAGATAAACACCGCCAACATTTTGTGGCGGCCTAACATAATAGACGCCCGCCACCGCACCCGAAGGCGCGTCACTTACTTTCTTAACCGGCTTGCCATTTTCATCAATAAAGCCCCCGATACTATCAAGAGCCATTGACATGGCCGCAGTTGCAGCAATACCAGCAATTCCACCCTTGAGCGACGAAACACTACCCTTAATCGTCCTTGGAATAGAGAAATCAATCGTCGGGATAATCTTTATCGGAACACCAGCAGTCCCGCCACCAGATCGTGGAATGTACTCAACGCCAGGCTGGCCAGGAATCTTTAAGGATGGACCGGAAACAGAAGGAGAGCCGCCACCGCGCGCAACAATACTTGCACTAGGCACGGTGACGCTCTTTCGAGTCGCGGAGTACGAAACTTCAGAGGAGAGAAAAAACGCGAACGCTAGAAACGCTGCCGCATACCGGCGATAAATGCCCATGCTGCCAATACCCCGCCATGGAAGACCAGGGCGTGAACTACCAGCGCAAGGTCCGCCGCTGTAAATGTAAGTTGAGAAGGTTCCATAAGATACAGGGGGCCTTTCAGCCCCCTGCCCTGGCCCTTAGGCCTTCTTAACGCCGCGCTTGCCCAGGTCGATCCCCTTGAACGCCATCGCAATGCCGATGATCGCAACACCGGCACTTACGACCCAGGTGGAAACGCTGGAAAAGTCTACCGCACCGAAAATATCAGCCATGATTCACCTCTTTCATAGTTTGCGGATCGCACTTAGTACGATTCCTACTTTTAAACCCACGGCATATGCGGCAAAGGTCAAGATAAACCCGGAACCGTATACCGCCGTGAGACTTTCAAAAGTGACCGAACTTAAAAGTTGCATTGCCGCTTCCATTTTCGATCACCCCTGATTCTTAATAATTAGCCCGAATTACGAGGCCGCCTGAGTAGCCGTTTTCGGCAGCTGCGCCGCCTGCGGCTGGGCCGGAGCAGCCGGCTTCGGCTGGGCGGTCCCCAAGGGCTTTTCAATCAGTGCCAAGGGCGCGCCTGCCAGCGAGTAGCTAATGCGCTTGTACTTCTCGTCGAACTCATCGTTATAGGGCGCGTAGACCTCGACACCAGCGAGGTTGCGATAGGCGTTATGCAGGCCGTTCTTCACGGCATCGCCGAAGACACGAAGCTTGTACGTAGTGTCCACGTCAAAGCCGTCACGGTCCTTGTCGGTCGCCTTGATGCCAACGATGGCCCAACGCTTGTCCCCTTCCCCCTTGTCCACTACGCCCAGGACGTACCCTTTCAGAATCTTCATGGTCTCTTTCTCCAGCGCCGAGCAGGCGCATACGTGATCCCCGGCCGGGCCGGTGCTACTGGTGGTGAACGACGAGCCGTCACGAAGGCCCGGCGCAGGTGTTGCCGCTCAGTTCGAGCAGCGGATTCAGTTGCCAGCACCTGGCGCATGACCTGACTCAGCAGGTCCGGCGAGTCGATACCGGCATCAAGCAGGACGAGCTCTACCGAGCCCCGCAACTGGAGGTAGGCTTGCCGTCCGATCTCAATCGCCATCACGGCCACCCGAATGCATCACCGACCCACGGCGTGCCTTTTTCATTGGTGACAGTGGTCCAAGGATTGGAGGCCTTACCGCCCTCCTCCTTATGCTTTTCGAGCGCCTGTAGCGCTTGAGCGACGGCCTGTTGCAACACGCTGCGATCGACAGCGGCGCGGGCCTGCCGACGAAGCTGGAGCGACCGACGCTCGCTGGAAGATAGGGACACGCCCTGGAGGCTGTAGGCGCTCATGAGCGAGCCCACACGCCCAGGGCGTGAATCAGAGTTGCAGCACCGGCGAGCAACGCGAGAGCTTCGAGAGTCGGGGCGAGCACGTCAGGCCACCAACCGGAGGTGACGCGGGCGCGGTGCATGCCGATAGAACTCCGGCAAATCCAGCACGTCGCTGGTGACGATTTCCTCAGCACGACGAATCATCACGACCGAATGACGGGTCACGTCGTAGGGCTGGGCGATGTTGATGCCGATCCGGTTCAAGCGCGCCCGGTAGGTCTTCATTTGCGACTTCGTAAAGTCGAAGCTGATACCAGGGCAGTGCATCCACTTCATCGCAATATTGGCGGTCGCATTCGCCGCCTGAGTGCTGCTTACAACCTCTTCAGAAAGCAGCCTTTCCGCAATCGTCTCGTAATCCATCGCCATCACCTCGAGCTTGTCGAATCCCCTCAAAAACTCCCCATGGATCGCCGCAAAGCGGCCTTCATCAAAAAGCCCCCACCACTCCAGCCGCTCACGGGCCAGATACTCACTCTTGAGTTCCTGTTCCATGCGCACGACGCCCTGCTGATCGCAGTACGCGGCCAGATCGAGCAGGTAGCGGAATTCGGGGGAGTCTTCGCCAAAGTTCCGTTTGCACTTCGGAAACAGGAACTTGCGGATGGCCTGAGCCTTACCGTAGGCCTTGTAGTAGTGGTCGCGGGCCTGCCAGTCGCAGGTCCAACCATCTTCGTAGAGGTGGCCATTCTTGTAGCCCACACGCTGAGTACTCAGGGCGCGGATGTAGGCCAGTTCATTGCCCTTCCCCACCGTCCGATTCGTCGTCAAGTCAACCCGGCGCAGGCGCGCACCGTTGCCGACCATCCGAGTTTTCGAGCCGTCCTCGGTCTGGAGGTGGCCCCAATCAGTGCAAGCCGTGAACGGCGGCAAACGGTTGCCCTTGTCGTCCTTGATCTCATGGAGGATGTCGTTATAGACCGCGACACACTCAGCGATGGACTGGAACCCATGCAGGTTGTCCAAGCGGTTGACTGCACTCGGATTCCCTTCAACGCGGAGCTTGTTCCCATCGACCCGAACCCGAATCGACGTCGAGTGACTGCCCTCAACCTTGAAACTAGGAGACGTGTCGCGCAGTTGCTCGCCGGTCCGCCGGTCGTAGTAGCAGATGCCAGTATCGCCAACCTGCGGGAGCTGGTACGGGAATACCTGCTCTACCGTGAGGTAGTCGTAGAACATCCGGGGGGCCGGATCGATCAGAGGCGACATTGAATTCCCTTCAAACCTGAGTTTCTAAGAAATTAGATTCGAGCGGAAAATTAGATTCTAAGATTCTCAATGTCAAGGGTCTTAGAAAATCAGGCTACGATAGTCCCCGCCAAACACTTGACGGACATAGGAACGAGATGCCCACCAAGCACATCGACGACGCGACATGGCGAAAGGTTGAGAAGGAAACCGTTAAGGCGGTGATCCACCTGCAAGCCTCGGTCAAAGACACTGAGGTATTACGCTGGCTGATCCTCAAAGGGCTTGAAGAAATGACCCCGGAAGACCTTGAGCGCTTCCACAAAAAAAGGGACTAAGCCGGGGCGTAGAAGAGGCCGCATACGAAGCCGAGAGAGGCTAAAGGCATGGGCCAGGGGCGTTTGAAAGGCCCGCAAAGTATGGAAGTCCATACCAAATTGGGGGTGTTACAGCACCCCCACCCCTCCGGGGCCAGATCGGAGCCCCGCAAACCAACGGAGAAACGCATGGGCTTGCACGACAGGGAATGGTTCAACGAAAGCCGGCACAAGCCCAAAAACGCCACCAGCGCACCGCAGCGGCCTCGCAGAGTCCTGTTCATCCACTACCTGGCCGGGTTCTGGCCGGGCGTCCTCATGGGCTTCCTGGCAGGCCTGACTGTCGGCCTGCTGATCAGCTAGGCGGACCGTCCGAAAGGTCGTAAGGGCGCTGCCCTTACTATCCCGCTCTTCCCGCCGAGGGCTCGGGAGGCAGGGGAGATAGAGCTTCCCCTCCCTCCCTTGCGGAGGCTGTTTCAGGGGGAGTTACGTCAAGTGTTCGCTTCGCCCGTGCTTCCGTTCGCCGGATCGGTGAAGCTGATCCGACGAGCCGGGAGCGCGGCACCTGACTAGGGAAAGTTCGGAGGGGCGTTCAGCCCTGGAGAAGATCGCCCTGGGCGACGTGGTCAAGCAGCGAAGAGGCAGAGGCGCGAGCGTTGTCGATGATCTGCTGCTGGACGTTGCACCGGGTCTGCAACCTCGCCAGTTCGTCCATGGCTTGCTTGAGCTGATAGGTCAGCGACCCGTACCGCTCAGCGGCGAACCGATAGGCACCGGCAGCAGTGGTCGCACCGGTCTGTTCCTTGAGTTTCTCTACGAAGTCGGGGGATTCATCGGGGAGTTTGACAAGCATGGCGGCTCCTTTTGGTACCGTATTCTCGACCAGGTCGTGCTCGAGCTCGACGAAAATGGTACCACTGCCGCCGAAAAATGGTACCAATATTTTCGACCAGGTCGTTCTGCAGGATCCTGCAACGGTACCAAAGCGGCATCGCATAACGGACGTTACGTGTAAATCCAGCGCCTGGGCTGCGCATTGTCCATGCGCTGGACTCTCCCCTCGGTCGGGCTGCGCCTAACGTAACGTCTGCACATTATGCGAAGCCAGGGATACGAACCCCCGAGCCATCGACGCCGAAATCGACGCTGACAACGGGCGAAGATATCCAGGCCTGGAGCCTTTGGGCTGTCCCTGGAGCGACCGTCAAAGGGGTTAATCGAGAACGCAGGCACCGCCGGGAATCGGGTCCCTCCCGCAAGCGGGAGCCCTCCCGATTCCCTCAAGGCGCCTGCACAGGCGTGGTTACTGCGATGTCCTTTGCTGCGGATACCAGCGGCATGTCCGTTACAACGTAACCGATATCGAAGCCCTTGTACGTCAGCGAAACGACCGTCGGCGACTCCCAGGTGATCGAGTAGCCCGCGGTGCGTAGGTCGTCAAACGACACCTTACTGACCGGCTGCCCGTTGTTCGCGAGCTGGATAAAACCACCCAGAAACTCTTCCTCAACACCATCCCGAAAGCGTTTACCACGCATGGTTGCGATCAGATGCATCGACAGCCCCTGGAACGGGTGTAGCTTCTGCTCAGGCCCCCGAGGCTTGGCCTCGATCACCGGAGCCGCTGGAGCCGCACCTACAGGCGCAGAATCGACACTCGCAACCACCGGCTGAACCCTAGGCGGCGGCGCATGCTTCTTTTCCCGCGTGACGTTCCACGTCGACAGACAGATGACGATCAGGAAGCACAGCGCAGCACCTTTGAACGGCCAGCGCTTCCAGATCGGCACAATGTCATTAGCGGCCAGTTCCTGGCCTGCGGCCGAGGACCGCGTATGTGACTTCCAGAATCCGTAGAACTGTTTCTGATACTCCCGGATGCTGGTATTCACGACCTCACCGCGCAGACCGTCCTGGACCTTGCGGATATAGCGATCATTGGTGCCGAAAGCCGTGGCCTTCTTACAGCGATACACGACCTGGACAAGGTCACGAATTGCCCGGTTGATCTTGCCGTAACTCTGAGTGATCAACAGCACATCGGCCAGTTCGTGACGATGAAGCGAATACCACTCCTCAACCGGCACAGGCGTGCCGCGCAGCGGTATCGAAAGGTGACATTCATCAATCACATACAGCGGCCCGAATCCCTCGTCAGGATGCCGCCAAGGGTCCGCATAATGATCAACCCGGCTAAACGGGCGTACTACCCTACTCTCTTCCTCGCCACTCTCATTGTCGAAGACCTCAACAGTAGAGTCCCGAAGTTCGATCAAATGCCAAGACTCCGGGAAAAACGCTTTGAACTTGTCCATGTCCAAGGCCAAGTTCGTGATGACCTTTCGCCCTTGATTCAACGCCGGAACAACATGATAAACAACAGCCTCATGAGACTTTCCGCCACCAGGCTGGCCCAGGATCAAGTTAATCATTACGACCCCCAGCGGACAAACGGGATAGTTTGCAACAGGAATCGGACGACCAGAGCGCCGACAATAAGCGTTATAGCCTGAGGCACACCCACATAGCCCAGCATGTTGGCCGCCTCAGCTGGGATCATTGCATAATATGTTTGCGGATTGAATGGTATCGCGATTGCATCAAGTGCCGAGGCCGCAATAGAAAGCGTCTGCTCAAACACCCAGCAAACAACATCAGTAACCATATTCCACGCATCTTTGAATATCTGAGCGAATACCAGCAGTAGCCATTTTGCAAACCCGACAATCTTAGCAAGCAGCGCAGTAAAGAACTTAAAAACCCCAGCCATATCAACCTCCAAAAATCAGAGCGCGACACAAAAACAAGGCCGAAACCATAAGAATCGCTTTCACGAAATCAAGCACATAGCAGATAGACCCGAACTGCTGATAACCATAGTTCGCCCAGGACGCAATATTCATATCCAGCCCAAATGCCGGACAACGCCCCGAAAACGACGGAATGAACCCCTGGAGAAACTTCATAAACTCCGTATCTTCAAATTCCGCGCGTTTGTCACGCCATACACCCTCAAGCCCGTCCTCGTATTTTTGCTCATAGAACGGCTTAACTTCCGGAAATTCGGAGTCCTCAAAACTACCACCCTCCTCCTCTTTCTCTTCGGGAGGAATTTCTGCTGTCACATCATCAGTGTCGGTCGTAGTCGTCTCCTCGGTTTTATCACCGTCTTTCGTGGTCGTAGTCGTAGTGGTTTCCGTATAGTCGATATAGTTATCGCCATACTTAATCTCATACTTAGTCTGTGTATCCTTTGTCGTCGTGCTGGTAGTGCCATCAGGATTCGTGGTTGTCGTCGTCGTCGATGTCTTGGGACCGTTTACCGATGAAGGCCCGCTAAGATGCGTGGTTTCAGACATCTGCTCATAGCACGCGGCAGGATTCAAAGACCCTTCACACGTCGCTGTTAACAAATCTTTAAGCCAGTTCGGATCAACCACGCCAGACAGCGAGTCCGTAATATCGTCATAATCCGGATCAGTCAACGACTCTATATGCTCGCCGGGCTTCCACAAACTATCGCACTTGCCAGTTGAAACATTAAACCACACGCCAGGGTCACAGCTATTAGCGTAAATAATAGAAGAACTCACAATGCCATTAATCCTAATTACACAGTTACCACTCTGAGTAACCTCATATTCACAAGCCTGTTGACGAGTCAAGCCATATTTAAGATCAAGATAAACACCGCCAACATTTTGTGGCGGCCTAACATAATAGACGCCCGCCACCGCACCCGAAGGCGCGTCACTTACTTTCTTAACCGGCTTGCCATTTTCATCAATAAAGCCCCCGATACTATCAAGAGCCATTGACATGGCCGCAGTTGCAGCAATACCAGCAATTCCACCCTTGAGCGACGAAACACTACCCTTAATCGTCCTTGGAATAGAGAAATCAATCGTCGGGATAATCTTTATCGGAACACCAGCAGTCCCGCCACCAGATCGTGGAATGTACTCAACGCCAGGCTGGCCAGGAATCTTTAAGGATGGACCGGAAACAGAAGGAGAGCCGCCACCGCGCGCAACAATACTTGCACTAGGCACGGTGACGCTCTTTCGAGTCGCGGAGTACGAAACTTCAGAGGAGAGAAAAAACGCGAACGCTAGAAACGCTGCCGCATACCGGCGATAAATGCCCATGCTGCCAATACCCCGCCATGGAAGACCAGGGCGTGAACTACCAGCGCAAGGTCCGCCGCTGTAAATGTAAGTTGAGAAGGTTCCATAAGATACAGGGGGCCTTTCAGCCCCCTGCCCTGGCCCTTAGGCCTTCTTAACGCCGCGCTTGCCCAGGTCGATCCCCTTGAACGCCATCGCAATGCCGATGATCGCAACACCGGCACTTACGACCCAGGTGGAAACGCTGGAAAAGTCTACCGCACCGAAAATATCAGCCATGATTCACCTCTTTCATAGTTTGCGGATCGCACTTAGTACGATTCCTACTTTTAAACCCACGGCATATGCGGCAAAGGTCAAGATAAACCCGGAACCGTATACCGCCGTGAGACTTTCAAAAGTGACCGAACTTAAAAGTTGCATTGCCGCTTCCATTTTCGATCACCCCTGATTCTTAATAATTAGCCCGAATTACGAGGCCGCCTGAGTAGCCGTTTTCGGCAGCTGCGCCGCCTGCGGCTGGGCCGGAGCAGCCGGCTTCGGCTGGGCGGTCCCCAAGGGCTTTTCAATCAGTGCCAAGGGCGCGCCTGCCAGCGAGTAGCTAATGCGCTTGTACTTCTCGTCGAACTCATCGTTATAGGGCGCGTAGACCTCGACACCAGCGAGGTTGCGATAGGCGTTATGCAGGCCGTTCTTCACGGCATCGCCGAAGACACGAAGCTTGTACGTAGTGTCCACGTCAAAGCCGTCACGGTCCTTGTCGGTCGCCTTGATGCCAACGATGGCCCAACGCTTGTCCCCTTCCCCCTTGTCCACTACGCCCAGGACGTACCCTTTCAGAATCTTCATGGTCTCTTTCTCCAGCGCCGAGCAGGCGCATACGTGATCCCCGGCCGGGCCGGTGCTACTGGTGGTGAACGACGAGCCGTCACGAAGGCCCGGCGCAGGTGTTGCCGCTCAGTTCGAGCAGCGGATTCAGTTGCCAGCACCTGGCGCATGACCTGACTCAGCAGGTCCGGCGAGTCGATACCGGCATCAAGCAGGACGAGCTCTACCGAGCCCCGCAACTGGAGGTAGGCTTGCCGTCCGATCTCAATCGCCATCACGGCCACCCGAATGCATCACCGACCCACGGCGTGCCTTTTTCATTGGTGACAGTGGTCCAAGGATTGGAGGCCTTACCGCCCTCCTCCTTATGCTTTTCGAGCGCCTGTAGCGCTTGAGCGACGGCCTGTTGCAACACGCTGCGATCGACAGCGGCGCGGGCCTGCCGACGAAGCTGGAGCGACCGACGCTCGCTGGAAGATAGGGACACGCCCTGGAGGCTGTAGGCGCTCATGAGCGAGCCCACACGCCCAGGGCGTGAATCAGAGTTGCAGCACCGGCGAGCAACGCGAGAGCTTCGAGAGTCGGGGCGAGCACGTCAGGCCACCAACCGGAGGTGACGCGGGCGCGGTGCATGCCGATAGAACTCCGGCAAATCCAGCACGTCGCTGGTGACGATTTCCTCAGCACGACGAATCATCACGACCGAATGACGGGTCACGTCGTAGGGCTGGGCGATGTTGATGCCGATCCGGTTCAAGCGCGCCCGGTAGGTCTTCATTTGCGACTTCGTAAAGTCGAAGCTGATACCAGGGCAGTGCATCCACTTCATCGCAATATTGGCGGTCGCATTCGCCGCCTGAGTGCTGCTTACAACCTCTTCAGAAAGCAGCCTTTCCGCAATCGTCTCGTAATCCATCGCCATCACCTCGAGCTTGTCGAATCCCCTCAAAAACTCCCCATGGATCGCCGCAAAGCGGCCTTCATCAAAAAGCCCCCACCACTCCAGCCGCTCACGGGCCAGATACTCACTCTTGAGTTCCTGTTCCATGCGCACGACGCCCTGCTGATCGCAGTACGCGGCCAGATCGAGCAGGTAGCGGAATTCGGGGGAGTCTTCGCCAAAGTTCCGTTTGCACTTCGGAAACAGGAACTTGCGGATGGCCTGAGCCTTACCGTAGGCCTTGTAGTAGTGGTCGCGGGCCTGCCAGTCGCAGGTCCAACCATCTTCGTAGAGGTGGCCATTCTTGTAGCCCACACGCTGAGTACTCAGGGCGCGGATGTAGGCCAGTTCATTGCCCTTCCCCACCGTCCGATTCGTCGTCAAGTCAACCCGGCGCAGGCGCGCACCGTTGCCGACCATCCGAGTTTTCGAGCCGTCCTCGGTCTGGAGGTGGCCCCAATCAGTGCAAGCCGTGAACGGCGGCAAACGGTTGCCCTTGTCGTCCTTGATCTCATGGAGGATGTCGTTATAGACCGCGACACACTCAGCGATGGACTGGAACCCATGCAGGTTGTCCAAGCGGTTGACTGCACTCGGATTCCCTTCAACGCGGAGCTTGTTCCCATCGACCCGAACCCGAATCGACGTCGAGTGACTGCCCTCAACCTTGAAACTAGGAGACGTGTCGCGCAGTTGCTCGCCGGTCCGCCGGTCGTAGTAGCAGATGCCAGTATCGCCAACCTGCGGGAGCTGGTACGGGAATACCTGCTCTACCGTGAGGTAGTCGTAGAACATCCGGGGGGCCGGATCGATCAGAGGCGACATTGAATTCCCTTCAAACCTGAGTTTCTAAGAAATTAGATTCGAGCGGAAAATTAGATTCTAAGATTCTCAATGTCAAGGGTCTTAGAAAATCAGGCTACGATAGTCCCCGCCAAACACTTGACGGACATAGGAACGAGATGCCCACCAAGCACATCGACGACGCGACATGGCGAAAGGTTGAGAAGGAAACCGTTAAGGCGGTGATCCACCTGCAAGCCTCGGTCAAAGACACTGAGGTATTACGCTGGCTGATCCTCAAAGGGCTTGAAGAAATGACCCCGGAAGACCTTGAGCGCTTCCACAAAAAAAGGGACTAAGCCGGGGCGTAGAAGAGGCCGCATACGAAGCCGAGAGAGGCTAAAGGCATGGGCCAGGGGCGTTTGAAAGGCCCGCAAAGTATGGAAGTCCATACCAAATTGGGGGTGTTACAGCACCCCCACCCCTCCGGGGCCAGATCGGAGCCCCGCAAACCAACGGAGAAACGCATGGGCTTGCACGACAGGGAATGGTTCAACGAAAGCCGGCACAAGCCCAAAAACGCCACCAGCGCACCGCAGCGGCCTCGCAGAGTCCTGTTCATCCACTACCTGGCCGGGTTCTGGCCGGGCGTCCTCATGGGCTTCCTGGCAGGCCTGACTGTCGGCCTGCTGATCAGCTAGGCGGACCGTCCGAAAGGTCGTAAGGGCGCTGCCCTTACTATCCCGCTCTTCCCGCCGAGGGCTCGGGAGGCAGGGGAGATAGAGCTTCCCCTCCCTCCCTTGCGGAGGCTGTTTCAGGGGGAGTTACGTCAAGTGTTCGCTTCGCCCGTGCTTCCGTTCGCCGGATCGGTGAAGCTGATCCGACGAGCCGGGAGCGCGGCACCTGACTAGGGAAAGTTCGGAGGGGCGTTCAGCCCTGGAGAAGATCGCCCTGGGCGACGTGGTCAAGCAGCGAAGAGGCAGAGGCGCGAGCGTTGTCGATGATCTGCTGCTGGACGTTGCACCGGGTCTGCAACCTCGCCAGTTCGTCCATGGCTTGCTTGAGCTGATAGGTCAGCGACCCGTACCGCTCAGCGGCGAACCGATAGGCACCGGCAGCAGTGGTCGCACCGGTCTGTTCCTTGAGTTTCTCTACGAAGTCGGGGGATTCATCGGGGAGTTTGACAAGCATGGCGGCTCCTTTTGGTACCGTATTCTCGACCAGGTCGTGCTCGAGCTCGACGAAAATGGTACCACTGCCGCCGAAAAATGGTACCAATATTTTCGACCAGGTCGTTCTGCAGGATCCTGCAACGGTACCAAAGCGGCATCGCATAACGGACGTTACGTGTAAATCCAGCGCCTGGGCTGCGCATTGTCCATGCGCTGGACTCTCCCCTCGGTCGGGCTGCGCCTAACGTAACGTCTGCACATTATGCGAAGCAAGGGTTATCACCACAGCAGCCCAGGCTTGCCAGAATTCACCACCGTCACTGTCGAGATCAAATAAATCTGCGCAAACACAGATAAAAATGAAACGGCAGGAAAATCAGACGGTTACTGAGAAAATTGCAGCCAGCCTGGCTCCTTGATGCATTAAATAAAAATGCGCATCCACTCTCATGGCACCCACACTGGCAGCTTGGATTTGCCTGGATTATCGATGATGATTGCCAAGCTTTGTCTTGCCCTTGTTGTTGCTACGTAGAACGCCGCTGCGGGCGTAGCCTCCAAGCACTCCTGCTTCTGTATAAATGTCCTGATCGGCGCCGTTGGCACGATCAACACACGCTCGAATGTGGCTCCCTTCGAAACCTTAAAATTCATGAAGTCTAAAGTGAAATCTTTGCCCGAAGATGCGGTGTTACGCAGACACTGGGGCTGGTAGCTCTCGACGTACTGGCTGACATGCTTCGAATGCACTAGGAACACACCATCGTGCTCAGACTCTACGTGGTTCTCTGAGATGGTCTCTGGGAAACCCCATGACTTATCAAAAATAGTGTCCGAGAACGCCGCAATCTCGGCTCGGCAACGGTAGGTTGTAGTCGCGTAGCTGATACTTAGCAGGCCATCTGCTTCGCGCTCTAAAAACCACTCAAGTGCACCTGCGTAACCGTACTGCTTGTTTTTCTGCCCCCTCGGGTTAGTTGAGAGCACCGCCTGGCGCACATCGCCGACCATGCGAATGTCGACTCGTGAATGCAGTAGCCCATGCACAATCTCCCAGTCATAGCCACTGAGATCCTGGACCTCGTCGATCAGAATCTCGTCGTAAAGGCATTCCAGTCTGCGTAGTAATGCCGGCGTCGCTGCCATCAGTTCACTCGCGAGACGGCCGAGCTCGCAGGCATACAGATGATTACTGCTGTCCATAAACCTGTGCCTGCCTTTCGCAAACTGTCCGGGGCGTCCTTCGAAACTGAAGCCCCCTACCCGCTCACCTGGGAATTTGAATGGCAGGAACGGCTTTGCGAAATGGCGTAGCAAGAAGGTGTACCAGCCCATAACCTCCATGCTATGGCGGTCACCGACCTGAGAGCTGAGCCGTTGAATCAGTTCTTGCTGATTGGTTTGAGTGAATGTAACGAGAAGTACGTGCCGATCAGTAGGCAATGCTTTGCAATGATCGACCAGTCCTTGAGTTTTTCTACCGCCAGCAACCGCAAGAGTTAGATGGTTAGGCATTGTGGATGAACTCGGCTGCCGCCTTCATATAATCAGGCGGGCTAAGACGTTCGACTGATTCCGCCAGTCGAATGGCCCCTTCCGTTTTCTCACGAGCCATCCACGTTTCCAGGTTTGCTGCGGCGGTGATGCCGAGCATCTTGCGCAAGTGAGGCTCGCCATTTGCGGTTATGAGCTGCGGCTCAAGCGTGCGGCCATTAGCGACGGCTCCGATGAAAAGTGCTCGCCGTTTATGGTCCAGCCACTTTTCAACCGGTTTAGATAGCTCCTCAGGATCAACGCCGTCGTTATCGCGCATTACAGCTACTGGTTTATCGATCGCAGCACAAAGCTCAAGGCATCGAGCCAGCGCCAACCCTCGCATGCTGATGACATCTACACCGTGGCCCATTGGGCGTTGACTGAAACAATCCTTATAGACGCGTTCAAAGATAATTTCGTCCGATGGACCTTCAACCAGCACGACTTTTTTGGCGAGCACCAGGCGTAAAGTGTCGTAGCCAGGCAGCCTCTGGAAATAGCTTACTGTGGTTGGATCAAGCTCTGTGATTTTGGCAGCGCTATTGCGATGCAGTAAGAGCAAAGCATCCAACCCTAGGCGGTTGAGCACGTAGGTACTGTGAGTTGAAATGAAGAGTTGTTGCTCTTCCGTCTTCAGAGCCTCGATACGATCGAGCAAAGTCGTCAGACTAGTGTGCGAGAGATGGTTCTCCGGCTCCTCGATCATCACGATCTTCGCCTTCGAAGAGTGACGCTTCATCGCGAGTGAAATCTTGATAGCAGCCTGTTGGCCTTGGCCTGCCATTGCAAATGGGAGGCCGTCAACATGTGGAGTGACCACACTTTCCCATGATGTACGAGATGTCTGATCCATCGCCAGAGCCATTGGCTCTTGTTGTAACGCAGCATCAATACCGGAGAGTCGCTTGTTCACCGGCGCCAGCGCACCATCCGTCATGGATGCTTTGATGCTGCGGTAGTCCAGAGATATCTGTGCCTTCTCGGATGACTCCAAGTGGTCACTTAGGATCTGGCGAAGGTGATAGTCAACGCCGGCGGCTGATTTAACCGTCCGGGAGTCTATAGTGGCCACCGAGAGAGCTCGGGGCCGCCGTGTGAGTTCATTATCTGCGAAAGATCGCCATTCGTAGGTGTAATACTCGATGGGGAGCAGTGCGGATGGATGCTTGAGCCACTCATCTAGCTCGTCTTGGTACTCCTCGCTGGGGAAGATGGAGAGGCATACGCCGGGACAGGCATTGGTTGGGACGTCGGCATTCACGGCGCCTAGAAGCCCCTGCAGTTCGTCTGTGTCTTGTAGGTATAGCTCGATGAGGATTTCCGGGAGGGCTGGCTTCTTCCCGGCTTGCCTGAGAGAAAGAAACTCGGCCACCACCTCGGTGTTAAACCAATGCGGGTTTAGCTCCTCTAGAATGCCGCGCCCCCCAATCCGGCCGTTGAGCGCCAGCGAAATTGCTTCCATCAGAGTAGATTTGCCGGCGTCATTGTCTCCTATAAGGATATTTACGCCGGGATTCGGCCTCAGAAGAAAATCCTTGTAAATTCGATAACCACGGATTCGGATTTTGGTGATCACGATCGACGTTCCTTCGCGGAGTGCAGCTGCGTTGCAGCTTTGATGGCTCAATGCTATAGGTCAGGCGGCAATTTTGTCGACCTGCTCATGTTTCCGTCTGCTTAGCTGATTTCGCACGCTCTCTTGTTAGGTCTTGCGGGCGACTCTACGACGCATTATGCAAGATCGCTGACCCTCCACCGCCCCCACGCACCAGAACGGCTTACCTACCACAATTCATTGCTTGGATTGGTGGCAGATTGATAGCCTTACAGTTGGCGAACCTGATAGAGGCTGCTTTCGACGGCGCGCTATAGGCGAATGGACATACATCGTAGGGATAGCCGCGACCCAATCGAGTTGCGAGGAGCGCGTCAATGGACAAGAACGTTGCGATCATCAATGCCACGCAGTTGCCACTGGTTAACCCCAGCCTGAGAGATCCCGTCGAGTATCGCAAGAGCGGCTTAAGCCTGAACCACATCGTAGGATGCCCGTTGGATTGCAGCTACTGCGTAAGGCATCTGTTCGGTAACTTCGATCAGCGTAAGCCTCAAGCGTTGATGCCTGATGAGGAGGCGTTTGAACGATTCGTCTCGCATCGCTTCTTCCAGCCTCACATCACGCCAATTCAGCTGTTTAATCGGGCGACTGATCCGATGCTTCCAGAAGTGAAAGGCCATACCCATAACCTTTTGCACTTGCTGGATCAGGCAGGGTTGACTAACAACGTGCTTGTCATCACGCGTTGGCGAGTGACGTCTGAGGACTGCGAGCGCTTCAACGCTCTGAGCAATATCAAGCTGACGATATTGGTGACCTACTCTGGGATTGACGACCCTAGGGTCGAGCCAATCAAATCTTCGATCGCGGCTAATAGCCTACGTACCCTTTTCAAGCATGCGCAACGTTATCGGACGTTGCTTTATTGGCGGCCTATTGTCCCGGGACTCAACGATTCTGAGCAGCACATTACTCGGGCTGCTCAGTTGTCCAAATACGCCCATGCGACGGTATTCAGCGGATTATTCTACCGGCGAGAGATTGCCGAGTATTACCGAAGCCAGGGTATTCCTGAACCCTACACCTCGACTGCAAGGCGCAAGCTGTTGCCGCTGGAGGAAGAACAACAGCTGCTGAGGCTGTATCAGTCACACGCTTCAGGTACACCAATCTTCCGCAAGACCTCCTGTGGGGTGGCCTATGCTCATCAGCAGCCCGACTACAATGGCCACTTTGGGATCACCGAGCTTTGTGGCACCTGCCCTTCCGCCCAATATTCAACGTGTGAGGCCGTCTGGAAGAAGCCTGATGAGACGCTTCTCAACAGCCTTTGTCAGCAGCTGGGCGTTGTGGGTGAGCCGGTGATCACAGATCGCGCCATCATTGTTCGCGGTCTCGATGAACAACGACGGTACTTCATGCAACACACACTTGGATATCAAGTGCACGATGCCGACAAGCCGCATCAGTATGATCGCCATGGACGCGCGGAAGCGCAGAGGAATATCTGATGACAGACGCGGATTTCCGGTGGCCCTCCGAGCCCATCGTAATTGTGGACGTTGAAGGAAATGGCCACACGCCCCCTGACCTCGTGGAGCTAGCTATCGCATCGTTCCCAGTCGTTGAGGGTGAAGAGCCTTCGAGTTGGCTCATCAAGCCGCCGAACCCTATCACTTGGCAGGCCAAACGTGTGCACGGCATCGGCAACTCGAGCGTGAAAGGTTCACCCGTTTGGGAGGAGCTGCGGGGCGATGTCGAACAGCAGCTTCAGGGCAAATGGTTCGTCGCGCATAATGCCTCCATCGACTATGAAGTGATGAAACGTCACTTGCCCGATTGGGCTCCGGTCGGAGTGATAGATACCCTGAAGCTCGCACGCCATGTGTATCCGGATGCTGAAAGCCATAGCCTCTCTGCGCTTCTGGCTATGACCGGCCTGGACAGTGAGGTCTCTGGTGAGCTACATCGCGCCGGGGAGGATGCTCGTGTCACTGCCCTCCTCCTGAGCCGCTTGCTCAAAGATTCGCTCATCAAGTCCTGGATAGAGCTGTGCAAAATCGCGCAGCTCAAGATTCAGATCGAAAAGGAAGAGCCAGCACCAGAACAAGGAAGCTTGTGGTGAGCTCAATCGTTATCGGAGTTGCTGGTACCCATTCGACCGGCAAATCTACCTTCTGCAGAGAGCTGAAAGCAGGCCTTGAGTTAAGGGACATTCGCGTCGAAACCGTTCCTTCCTTTGGGGCTTTGGCTGCACAACAGGGCATCCCGCTGCTGACCCAGCATACTTACGACTCCACAATGTGGTTCATCGACCGGACGCTTGAGGCGGAGCATGCTGCGCGAACCAATGCCGAAGTCGTTCTTGTCGACAGGCCAGTCATCGATGCAGTGGCCTATTGGAGTGCGGCAGTCGAGTATCGAGGCATGAGTATCACTCCGCATGAGCTGGAAGCGATAGGTAACTTGATGATGAACCATGTCCCAAACTACACGACTGTTCTTGCCACGAAGTTGGATCACACAATTGCGCTCGGCCCTGGGCGAGATACTGACTCTCGATTCAGGACAGCGGTTGACACTCATCTGCATGACATTCTTGGCCGACACGCTATTACCCACCAGGTGCTCTCTCCAACAGCGCGTGAAGGGATTCTCGCGCATGTCACTGCCGACGTATTTCAACGCTTGGGGTTAGCATGATGTATTCATCGCACGGCATGCTGGCCGGGAGGAAGGTTCGGCGTCTGGGCTTTGGAACCATGCGACTGACAGGGCCTGGGGTATGGGGGCCTCCCTGGGACCAGCAGAACGCGATCCGAGTCTTACGTTCAGCAGTAGCAGCAGGCGTCCAGCATATCGACACTGCTGACGCATACGGTCCGCATGAAGTGGAAACACTTATCCACAAAGCACTTCATCCCTACAGAGACGATTTGGTCATTGCAACGAAAGGCGGATTTACCCGACAGGGCCCGGGCCAATGGACACCGTGCGGCGTGCCAGCCTATCTGCGGCAGTGCGTGGAGCTTAGCTTGCGCCGACTTGGCGTCGAAGCCATCGATCTTTACTACCTTCACCGAATTGACCCAAACGTACCGCTCGCCGATCAGGTCGGAGAGCTGGAGCAGATGCGCGCGGAGGGTAAGATCAAAGCGCTGGGACTGTCCAAAGTGACCATCGCGCAAGCTGTTGAGGCGGCCAAGATTGCGCCAATAGCAGCCATCCAGAACTCTTTCAGCTTGATCAATACTAGCTCAGATGACGTTGTGCGATGGTGCACGACCAACCACATTGCCTTCGTACCCTATGCTCCCCTGGGAGCTGGTCGATGCCTTACTGGAGCCACTCATGGCGATCTAGATGGTCCAGCGACACCGGGAAGTGCCCTTCGCTGGCTGCTTGATTATTCGCCAGCGATGTTCCCCATACCAGGGACATCAAACGCCTTACATCTGGCGGAGAACATGAGGGCTGCTGACGTAGAGCAGACGGATTAGTCACTCATCAACTGGGCTTTGATCAGCCTGAACAGTTCGGCTTGGTAAAGCGCGTCATGAAGAGCGTCATGGTCACCTTTCTTGCGGGGGTTGACGGTTTGGGCGATCTCGCTAGAGCGGGTCTGCTCCCAGGTGCTGCGCGCGGCGCCAAAGTACATCGATTTGATATCAAGGGCTGCGATACCGAAAGGGTTTTCCCCCAGGAAATAATGGAAGTAATGATTCACAAACGACCAGTCGAAAGATGCATTAAAGCCGACAAATACAGCTCGAGCGCCCTCCGGTGTTACCTGTTCAACCCAAACCTTGAATCGCTGCATGGCTTCATCGGGATCTAGCCCGTCGGAACGAAGCCGCTCTAAAGACAACCCAGTGACCTTCAGCGCCTCCGGTACATATCGGTCACTTACAGGTCTGTCACTATGGTTTTGACCGCCGGAGGTAAGGTGCTCCACTGCTGGAACTTCACCTTCATCCGATCAGTGACCTTGATCATCTTGGCGGTAAAGAGGGACAGCCCGTCTTCATCTGTGAGTACCGGGATGAGTTGGGCTAATGCCTGGAAGGTCGCGGTGTTCGCTCCTTTCAAGCCGAGGGCGGGGCGAATTTTTTTGCGCGTGGATTCAGCAATGTTCAGAGCCTGAATGCCGGATTCATCGTGCTGGCCGACATCGAAGCCATAGCCAATCGTTACACCTGATTCACCGTTGGGGTCAGAGGTCGGAATAGTAGCTCTGTTGCCTCGCCCACCAGGTGGAAGCTCATGACGGGCGGTGAAATCGATATTAATACCCATTTCAATCAGATAGGAAATATTGGACTGGAGGCGGCTGACCTTATCGGCTTTGTCACCATCGATGCGGTCTTGGATAAAGGTATTGATCTGCTGGTTCAATTGCACCTGGAGGTCGCTCACCGAAATACTGTTGGCTCCTCCGGTTTCGGCGACCGTACGAATAGTGACCTCATGAACCTTGAAGTAGTCGTCGAAGACTAGAACGGGCCGCCCGGCAGTCTGGCTTATGACCTGCGTCAGTTGCCCCGTCAACCCACCTTGTGCTGAGTAGCTGGGGGATGACAGCCAGTCGGTATAGAGGTCAGGAATTCCGTGAGTAATTCGGATAGGCTCTGGTTCCGCTGCGAGCAGAACACGCTGTGCCTCCTCTCGTTCTGGATTTTCTAGGTAATTGTATAGCCGCTCCAGATTGCGCTGAAGGGTCTGATCCAATTCTCTATCCACCTTAGTCTCCTCTGCTTAGTGAAGCCAATTTTTTATTTCATTGACTGTTCGCACTCGCTTTCTAGACGATTGAACTCAGTAGAATACTTATCATATTCATTTTGCATTTTTTCCGGCAAATACTCTCGCTTCAGGTCTCTGAAGAAGCTGCCCATCTCTAGTATCTTCTTGCATTGGTGGTTTTTGGCAGACAAGGAGAGATGTGCCGTATGAAAAACACGAGAGAGATAACCAAAACCTTCAAACATATCCCTACACTCTGTTATCAGTTTTCGAGAAATCCAGTAGGCCTTCTCTGTCTCGTTATTCTTCAGTGCTTTCTTCACTTGCTTGTCGTTGAATCTTATAGAGGCGGGCTCGCAGATTGGGGAAGGCTTCCAATACGTACCAGTAAAACCTGCTGCCGCCCCGCAGAAGCCCTGACAGTCCCTGCTTGCGGCTCCTTTCTCTATGGTAATTCTGTCATCATTCAGTTTGAAAACGACATCGCACGACATATCGCCGATGCCACGGACGTCGACCTGCACATGACCTGACTCTATAGTTCCATTCAATCCGCAAGCATGTGCATTGTGTCCAGTGCTTCGTATCCGAAACTTTTGAAGTCCTTCGAATAACGGAGATATCGTCAGCAGCCCACTATTTCCAGTCCTATAGTAATCCCCAGGAGGGAAGTAGCTCTTTGGTTCTTCAGCGACACAAAGAGTGATATTGTAGTAAAGGGTGAGTATGGCAAAAATGCTAATGCTTTTGAGCTTCATGTTTATGCCCTGCATGAAAGCAGCTAGGTGGGGCGCTGGGTGATCCCATATAGGATGGTTTTTTTGCTGGTCAGATCGACTGATCTATAAGTTCCGTCGAGCAGGCTAGTCCGCCCAAAAAACACAAGCAGACTTGTAAGAGTCATTCTGTTTTACCAGCACTTCATGTACAACATCACTAAAGTTTAGACGTCATTGAGCATGAACTGGAAAAAGTTGCGGCAACGACCCTAGACGCTGAACGCTGCTCACCTGAGGCGTTCCACTTCCTTGCGAAACATCACTCTCTGCTTGAAGCTGAAACCTCCGCCACCATCCAGCAGCGCCGGCGGAGCAACCGGTAGATCGGGCTCGCGGCAGGTGGCTATCACGCGCTTGGCGAAGACTTCATCGAGCGTACTGCGGCTCTTATCATTCCCCGCGCCGTACTGTACCCGGCAACTGCTTATGCGCCCCGACGAGCTTGCGAAGCGGAAAAACACCATAACATCGGCCTCGGGGATCTCATCTCCCGGTGCGAACAGCGGGTAACGAAGCCTCTTGGCGAATTCCTGGCGGAATTCCTGGATAAAAATGGCCTCTTGCTCTGCTCGCTCCTGCAAAGTGACTGAATGGGAGCAGCCGCCGATCAGACTCAGCAATACCAATAGGCAAACTCTCCTCAACGCTCTTCCTCCTTGAAAAAGAGGCAGTCTTTTATTTTAGTATCTAAAAATGACTCTTGACGTCTAAGCCAAGAACTGCAAGAGCTTCCAGCGCCAGGTTTTGACCTTCTGCAATACCCGAATTATGTGCAAACTCGACAAGTCGCTCGATTACTCTGACGCCACCCTGATCTGGCTCGACAAATTCCGATATATTATCCATAGCAACTGAGGCGTCCCACGCAGCCTGACTAAGCAGCTCTTTATACAATGCATCAGCGCTAGATATATTACGAATATTTGCGAGATTAAGCCTGATTCGATCCAAGGCTTCGTGCGCGATCTGAAGTAGCAAATATGGAAATGGATTCTTTTGAGTTCGACGTTTCCTGCATGAGTCGCTAATTAGTCCAGCAAGCATTGCTGATCCTTCGGCCTCAATGCGAAGGGAATCATCAGCAATCGAGATTGTCCGCGCCTTCGCAATATAGCCCAAAACGTAAGCATCGAACTGAGTCTCGGCAATCATAGACAGAATCTGATTATTACGATTATTGAAATTCATAAGATGCTCCTTGCCCAATCTCAAACTAGATAGATCAGTGGAAACTGTTTCTGAATTCTGTAGTGGACTGCCCGGTCCAACGTCTGAATGCATGTCTAAAACTCGCTGTTTCCGAGTACCCCAGAATATCGCTAATACGATCAACTGGTATCGATGAATTCAGTAGCAGTGCAATTGCTCGTTCTTTGCGGGCCTTATCTACAATCTGGCGATAAGTGCAGCCCTCGTCCGCCAAGCGACGTCTTACCGTCCGCTCATTCATGCGTAAATACTTTGCGGTAGTCACCAAGCTAGGGTATTGATCTGGTATGGAATCAAGGAATAACTCGATTCGCTGACGAAGCCCTCCCATCTCTACTTCCAACAGAGCATTGAAACTCTCACCTGCCATAGTCAGGGCCGACTGAAATACCGCCGGATTGGCAGTCGCCAGTGTTCTATTCAACTGATGAGCTGGAAAGCTAAATATTATGTCATTTCCTTCATGCTTCACAGGCAAAGAAAAGAAACCTTCATATATTGTTTTATCTGCGCCGTGCACAGGCACTGTCAATGCAGAGATGGGAAAGTCATTACCTAACAGATCCATAATGAGCTTGTAGGTTGCAGAGGCTATAACATTTACATGAAACTGACGGGATGCGTCATTCCACTCTGGCTTAAAGTTAACTGAAATATGGATTTCTACTTCGTAATTCTCCCTAGGCTTGACGCCAACATTAGCTATATCACGATTGAACAACTTGACATAGGCCCTGATGACTTTCAAAATATCACCTACGTTCTCGGCACATAGCAACGCCAATCCTATCACGCCATAATCAGATATATGGTAATAAGTTCCAAGATTCAGTCCTTCTTTTCCTGAATACCCCTTGCTGACTATCCAGTTGTAAAGTGCGTCACTTCTTGACTCTTGTTCTGCCGCAAAGGGTGGTATTGCGATATCACGATCACGAAGATAGTTCTGCAGAGGGCGCCATTCAAAATCAAATATGTGTTCGGTCACCATGTCTATATTCACCTCACCCCTACTGTTCTTGATATAGCCCTGAACGCTGCAAGTGCCTCATGTTCCATACGGATGCCGTCAACGTTGTAGTCGACATACGCGGAGGTCTTTGCAATCACCACACGCCTAAGTGGATTTACATAAATAAACTGCCCGTACACTCCGATAGCCAAGAACTCCCCTTCTTTGCCTTCTGGAATCCACCACTGGTAACCATACCCAAGATTTGGCTCACCATCCTCTATGTAACGTCCAGGACGCAAGTGAGCACTCCGAGGTTTGGTTGATGCCTTGACCCACTCAGCACTTACAATTTGACTTCCAGTCAGGCTGCGACCGCCATGAAGAAATAATAGACCAATGCGTGCAAAGTCTCTTAGGCAAAGGTTCACCCCACCGAATGCTAGCTCTGTGCCCCGATCGTCTGTTAACCAAGCACCTTCACATTCGGCACCCAGTTGGGGCCAAAGTCTTTGATTCATAAACTGTGAGGGGCCCATACCAGTCGCGCCCAATAAGACCATACCAAGCACCTGGGTATCTACGCTAACGTAGTGGTGCACTCTCCCCGGGACATCTTCTCTTCTCAATGAACTCACTTTTTCATTTACTGATCCGCCAAGCGCTATAGTCCTACCTAGCTGGTTGATATCGGAGTCCGAATTCCCGTAGTCCTCACTGAAAGCTATTCCTGATGACATCTCAAGCACATCTCTCAAAGAAACACCCGCATATCCGCCAGCAGAAAGCTGTGGGGCGTACAGGTTCACAGGATCTAGCAGACTGTGTATTGATCCTTCATCAACTGCCATTCCAATCAAGAGGGACATTAGTGATTTGCTTAGCGACCAGCCAATAGCAAGGCTTTTCGCACTATTGCCCAGGTAGTATTCCTCAAAGGCAATGCGATCATCACTGAGAACTATAAGGCCGGTGGTATTGCTGCTCGCCAACCAGTCTTTAAAGCCAATCTCGTGATCTTGAAAGCTAAATGAGCCAGGCATATCCCTGAGGTTTTTTTCAAAAAAATGAGCCGATCCGCTCTTCTTTATTGGGACCGAGTTAAACAGTCTCGGCATTGCTCGAAAATTTTCAGCAATCTTCCCCGAGTCAAACAAAGTGTAAAAATTCCACACTCTCACACCTGCACTACCAATGCAGGCGATGCTAAAAAAGATGAGAATCATTGAGAGGAAAATAGCATTTCTCTTATTTATCATTCTTGTCGATCTCTCAGTTTGTGCTAGCTCGTCTCGACCCTGCTAACAGCCAGTGACTATCCGGTAGTGGAGCAAGGTTAAGTCCTTAAGGACTTTTCTCTTAAAGGTGAAGATCAAGGCATTTCACCATCTACTGATATTTAATTTTAACTCGCTTAACACTACTCCGCACGCATGCCATGCACTACTATTATCTGAGTCACGAAGGTATCCGCCTCCCTTGGACTATGCTTTCAATTTAGCAACACGAAACACTGCAGCATGATCGATATCGCCCTTGGATGAATCGGCAGACTCATCAATAGACGCCCGCAATAAACAAGACCCAACATCACCGCATATCCCGGAGGATCAGCAACAGGATAGATTCAGTCTTTTTCATTATTTCCATCCGCCGCCTCATGCGTACTACTAGCCCGAAAGCTGATAAAACCAGCATGAAGCATCTTTTTGCTAGAGTATCTTCGGACAAATGCCGGATATTTTCGGACACCCTCTTCGGCAGGTCCTTAGCAGCACCATGTCTTATCTGCGCTTTTATTTCATTAAACACCCCATGGAGAGTACTAATGACTTGTCGTCCAGATTGTAACTATCGTAGATGAGTCGACTAGAGGTATTCGCTACAATTTATAGATTCGAAAATCCATTTCATGCTTGGAGATATCGATTGAACACTTATCTTGTGTTACTTCTGCGCTAGGTTCCGTACGCAAAGTAATGTCGTAAGCACCGTAGCGTGCAAGCCAGCGTGACCATTACGCCAAGATTCTTGACGAGCTTCAGAATCCCACGGCCAGCTCAGCTAGGTCCTGGGGACTCCCCGCCCACCGAGGCTATCGACGCATCCGGAGGGTCTGGCGGCTTGACAGCGGGCGAAGGCTTGGCGGACTCTATATTGTATTTAGTCGATACCATCTCGCATCTTAGAGAACCCTCCCATGCCCCTGCCTGCCCTACCCCTGGATGCCCTTCTCACCGGCCGCGCCCGGCCCTTCACCCGCCCCGGCTCGCGCAGCGGCATCGCCAAGTCTCCGCGCGACGGTGCGCTCAGGGTCACCCCCGTCGGCCTGGAGGGCGACGAACAGGGCGACCTGCGCGTCCATGGCGGCGTCGAGAAAGCGATCCACCATTACCCACGCGAACACTACGCCGCCTGGATCGCCGAACTGGGCGAACACCCCCTGCTGATGCAGGCGGGCGCCTTCGGCGAGAACTTCAGCACCAGCGGCTGGAGCGAAGCCGACGTCTGCCTCGGCGACCGCGTGCGGGCCGGCACCGCGCTGCTGGAGGTGTCCCAGGGGCGCATGCCCTGCTGGAAGCTCAACGACCGCTTCGAGGTCGCCGGGATGTCCCTGAGGGTGCAGGAGTCCGGGCGCACCGGCTGGTACTACCGGGTGCTGGAGGAAGGCGTGGTGGCGGCTGGCGATATCCTGCAACTGGTCGAACGGCGCCATCCGGACTGGTCGTTGTTGCGCCTGTCCGAGGTGCTGTTCGACAGGCGGGCCGACGCCGAGCTGCTGCGCCAGTGCCTGGCGCTGCCGCTGACGCCATCCTGGCGGCGCACCCTGGAGCGGCGCCTGGAAAAAGGCCAGGTCGAGGACTGGGGGCCGCGCCTGGAGGGAGCCCCCGGCCAGGCCGAGACGCCCAGGCCGACCTGAGGAAGCGCCGACGCCCCCCGCAGGCAGGGAATCGGCCTGGGGATGCATGGAGTGCCGGAAAGCGGGTATAAAGCGCCAGCGTTAAGCGACCCAGACGTCTGCCAAAGGACCCCTTTCATGCTGCGGCTCTCGATGCCGGCCCTGCTCCTGGCTCTTGCCGGCTGCGCCACCAAGCCCCCCGCCAATCCCGACAACCTCTGCGAGATCTTCCGCGAAAAACCGAAATGGCACGAGGCGGCGCTGAAGATGCAGCAGCGCTGGGGCGCGCCGGTCCAGGTGCCGATGGCGATGATGTACCAGGAATCCTCCTTCAAGCATGACGCCCTGCCGCCGCGCTACTACTTCCTCGGTTTCATCCCCTGGGGCCGGGTCAGCTCCGCCTACGGCTACGCCCAGGCCAAGGACGAGACCTGGGCCGACTACAAGCGCGAGGCCGGCGGCTGGGGCGCCAGCCGCGACGACTTCGCCGACGCCCTGGACTTCATGGGCTGGTACATCCAGAAGAGCCAGCGGGTCAACGGCGTCTCCAAGTGGGACGCCTACGGCCAGTACCTGAACTACCACGAGGGCTGGGGCGGCTACCGCAACCGCAGCTACGACGCCAAGCCATGGCTGAAGAACGTCTCGCAGAAGGTCCAGTCCCGCGCCTCGCTGTTCGGCGCCCAGTACCGCAGTTGCCAGCAGGAACTGTCGCGCGGCGGCTGGTTCTGGTAGCCCGTCCGCGCACGCCGCAGGCCCGAACCTATTCCGCCTTCGACGAGGGCAACGGACAACGTCCGCCAAGCCCCCCAGGTCGGACCGGCACGCTCGAACGGCCAACCTGCGTCATGGAACCGCAGGCGCATCCTGCCCAGGCAGCCCGCAGCGCCAGTGAACAGGCGGGTCGTCGAACCGGCGGCTGGCCACCTGGCCGAGCGGCCTGCCCTCACCTTTCACCCCGCTTCGCTTCCCAGGCCAGAGCGCTCGCGGATTGGCGGCGTCAGATTTCCTCGTCTACTGTTTGGATAAAAGTTTGGCGCCAGAAATACGTCAATAAATTGACTAAAAAAACTTACCCAGACTACGGATATTTCCCTGGGAATGCTAAGATAGCTATCACAAAGCCACTATCGACGAATGAACCTATTCGACGGGAAAATGACTAAACCGCGTGGCAAATGAAAAATAGTCACTAAATTGACGCTTCACCGCCTTGCTCTTCCCTATCCACTCAATGGACTGCCCGTGATCGGCAGAGCAAACAACATGCATTCGAAGTCGGTAGATAGCCTGTCGCTGACACGGGCTGGATTCATCGAGTACTTCCTGGTCGCGACCAAGCTGGTACACGCGCTCACCGCCATCGCCCCGGCGCTGTTCCTGCTGTACTACCCCGGCCTGGTTCCCGTGGAGCTGCGCAGCAACATGCTCGGGCTGCTGCTGTTCTTCGGCGCGCTCACGGTGATCATGTTCCAGGCACTGGACGTCTACTCCGACGATATCTTCAGCAACCGCCTGCGCTTCCGCATCATGTTCTTCGCCTGGGCCTCGGCGTTCTGCCTGCTGTTGTTCATGTACCAGGGCCTGGGCCTGTTTCCCTACCTCAGCAGCAAGCTGGTGATCTTCTGGTTCACCGGCAGCCTGCTGCTGTTCGGCGTGCAGCGCCTGCTGGTGCTGCGCCTGTACCGGGCCTGGATGAAACGCGGCATGTACCTGCAACGCACGGTGATCCTCGGCTTCACCGAGAGCGGCATGCACCTGGCCGAATACCTGGTACGCAACCACGACATCCGCTCCGGCATCATCGGCTTCATCGACGACCGCTCCGAGCGGGTCCCGGAGAACTACAACTCGCTGCCGCTGCTGGGCAACACCAAGGACCTGGAGAAGCTGATCCGCCAGGAACAGGTCGACCAGGTGCTGGTCGCCCTGCCCTGGTTCGCCGAGGGGCGCATCGGCGCCATCGTCCACCGCCTGCGGCAATTGCCGGTGAACGTCCTGCTGGTGCCGGACATGGCTGCCTTCCGGCATGCCCACAACCGCATCGTCGACGTTTCCGGAATCCCCATGTTCAACGCGTCCGAGCTGCCGCTGCGCGGCTGGTCGCCGCTGATCAAGCGCTGCGAGGACCTGGTCCTGGCGAGCATCGCGCTGGTCCTCTTCGCCCCGCTGATGGCCCTGGTGGCCCTGGCGATCAGGCTCGACTCCAAGGGGCCTGTGCTGTTCCGGCAGAAACGCTACGGCTACAACAACCGGCTGATCTGGGTCTTCAAGTTCCGCTCGATGTACACGGAAAGGACCGACGCCAACGCCGAACGCCAGACCACCCGCGACGACGACCGCATCACCCGGGTCGGCCGCTTCATCCGCAAGACCAGCATCGACGAGCTGCCGCAGCTGTTCAACGTGCTCGCCGGCAGCATGTCGATGGTCGGCCCGCGCCCCCACGCCACCGCGACCAAGGCCGCCGGCATTCCCTTCGAGGAGGCGGTCAGCGAATACAGCTCGCGCCACCGGGTCAAGCCCGGCATCACCGGCTGGGCGCAGATCAACGGCTACCGGGGTGAGACCGACACCCTGCACAAGATCAAGAAACGCGTGGAATACGACCTCGAATACATCGCCAAGTGGTCGGTGTGGTTCGACCTCTACATCCTGTTCCGTACGGTGCCAGCCGTACTCCTGACCAAGGAAGTCTACTGATGAACGCCGTCGCCCCGCTGATCCCCTGCATCGTTTCCGGCGGTTCCGGGACCCGCCTGTGGCCGGTTTCCCGGGAGAGCATGCCGAAACCCTTCATGCGCCTGGCCGATGACCAGAGCCTGTTGCAGAAGACCTTCCTGCGTATCGCCGGGCTGCCGGACGTCGCCCGCCTGCTCACGGTGACCAACCGCGACCTGCTGTTCCGCACCCTGGACGACTACCGCGCGGTCAACCGCAGCGGCCTGGCCCAGGACCTGCTGCTGGAGCCGGTGGGACGCAATACCGCGCCGGCCATCGCCGCCGCCGCGCTGCATGTGCAGGAGCACTTCGGCGACCAGGCGCAGTTGCTGATCCTTCCCGCCGACCACCTGATCCGCGACGAGCAGGCCTTCGCCGCGGCGGTGGCCGAGGCTCGCGGACTCGCGGCCCAAGGCTACCTGGTGACCTTCGGCATCACCCCGGAGCGCGCCGAGACCGGCTTCGGCTATATCGAACAGGGCGCCCCGCTGGGCAACGGCTTCCGGGTCGCGCGCTTCGTCGAGAAACCCGACCAGGCCACCGCCCAGTCCTACCTGGACAGCGGCAAGTACCTGTGGAACGCCGGCATGTTCTGCTTCCAGGCCGCCACCGTGTTGCAGGAACTGGAGCGCCACGCGCCGGAGGTGCTGATCGCCGCCCGCGCCGCCCTGGCCGACGGCAGCAGCCTGGAGAACGGCCAGTGCCGCCAGCGCGAGCTGGCCGCCGGGGCCTTCGCCGAGGCGCCGGACATCTCCGTCGACTACGCGCTGATGGAGCGCTCGGACAAGGTCGCCGTGGTGCCCTGCTCCATCGGCTGGAGCGACATCGGCTCCTGGCAGGCGCTGCGCGAACTCAGCGCGGCGGACGAGAACGGCAACCAGGTACGCGGCGAGAGCGTGCTGCACGACGTCAGCAACTGCTACATCGATTCGCCGAAGCGCCTGGTCGGCGCCGTCGGCGTGCACGACCTGATCATCGTCGACACCCCCGACGCCCTGCTGGTGGCCGACGCGGCGCGCAGCCAGGACGTCAAGTTCGTCGCCCAGGAACTCAAGCGTCGCGGCCACGACGCCTTCCGCCTGCACCGCACGGTCAGCCGGCCCTGGGGCACCTACACCGTGCTCGAGGAAGGCCGCCGCTTCAAGATCAAGCGCATCGTGGTGCGCCCCAAGGCTTCGCTGTCGTTGCAGATGCACCACCATCGCAGCGAGCACTGGATCGTGGTCAGCGGCATGGCGCTGGTGGAGAACGGCGAGCGCGAGTTTCTCCTCAACACCAACGAATCCACCTTCATCCCCGCCGGGCATAGCCACCGCCTGAGCAATCCGGGGATCATCGACCTGGTGATGATCGAGGTACAGAGCGGCGAGTACCTCGGCGAGGACGACATCGTCCGCTTCAACGACATCTACGGTCGCGCCCCCGCCAGCGACGAGAAGAAAGCCTGATGCGCTGCGCCCTGGTCATTCCCACGCGCAACGCCGGCGCGCACCTGGACCGGCTGCTGCCGGCCCTGGCCGCGCAACGGCGGCAGCCGGACAGCATCCTGGTGGTGGACAGCCGCTCCAGCGACGACACGGTGGAGCGCTTCCGCGCCTTCGGCGCGCGGGTCGAGGTCATCGAGCCGGCCAGCTTCAACCACGGCGGGACGCGGCGCTGGGCCAGCCAGCAGGTCGAGGCCGACGCGCTGATCTACCTGACCCAGGACGCCATTCCCGCCTCGCCCGACAGTTTCGCCAACCTGCTCGACGAACTCTATGCCGAGGCCGACATCGGCGTGGCCTACGGCCGCCAGTTGCCGCACCCCGGCGCCGGCCTGCTCGGCGCCCAGGCGCGGCGCTTCAACTACCCGCCGGAAAGCCGCAGCAAGCGCCTGGTCGACGCCTCGGAACTGGGGATCAAGACCTGCTTCAGTTCCGACTCGTTCTCCGCCTACCGCAGCGACGCCCTGGCGGCCGTCGGCGGCTTCCCCGAAGACGTCATCGGCAGCGAGGACGCCTACGTCGCCGCGCGCCTGCTGCAGGCCGGCTACGCGGTGCGCTACGCGGCCAGCGCCGAGGTCTACCATTCCCACGATTACCGCTTGCTGGAAGAGTTCCGCCGCTATTTCGACATCGGCGTGTTCTACGGCCGCGAGCGTTGGATACGTGCCGCCTTCGGCGGCGCGGGTGGCGAGGGCAAGCGCTATGTCCTCGCCGAGATACAGGCCTTGCGTGCCGCCGGTGCCCTGTATCGCGTACCTGAAATAGCGCTGCGTAGCGCGTTCAAGCTGCTCGGCTACCGCCTTGGCCAGCTGGAACGCCACCTGCCGGTCGCCCTCAAGCGCCGCATCAGCATGTTTCCAGGCTACTGGAAGTGAACATCATGACCTACAGGAAGTGCTCCCTCATGAAACGCACCCTCCTCATGCTCGCCATGCTCGCCCTGGCCGCATGCAACACCCCCGCACGGATTCCCGCACCGGACAGCGACACCGTGGACAGCGGCAAGCGTGCCCTGGAAGAACTCGCCAGGCTACCGCCGGCGATGGAGCGGGTGCGCGTCGGGGACACCCTGCGGATCGTCCGCGATGCCGGGGAGATGCCGACCCTCTCGGCGTTCAACGTCGCCACCATCTATGAACTGACGCTGTACACCGTGCTCAACGACGGCAGCATCTACTATCCGTTCATCGGTCGCATCCAGGCCGCGCACCGCACGCCGCAGGAAATCGCCAACGAGCTGACCACCAAGCTCGCGCCGATCTACCGCGAGCCGCGGGTCACGGTGAACATCAACCAGGCGCCGGGCAATACGGTGTTCGTCGGCGGCGCGGTGCGCAACCCGTCGGCCGTGCCGATCCCCGCCGCCAACAACATGGAGCAGGCGATCCTCGGCGCCGGCGGCATCCTGCCGGTGGGCGACGCCCGCCGCGTGGCGCTCATGCGCGAGGACTCGGAAGGCCGCTATCACGCCTACTTCCTCGACTTCAGCCAGTTGATGAAGATCGGGCCGGAAGGCCGCAAGCCCCTGGCCATGCAGCGTGGCGACATCGTCTTCGTGCCCAAGTCGATGGTCGGCGACCGTATCGAGGGCGTCGACGTCTACCTGAACCAGTTGCTGCCCTTCGCCAAGTCCATCGGCGTCGGCGTCAGCTACACCGTCAACAACGATCGCTGAGGAGCGACATCGCCATGATAGAAATTCGTTCCTTGCGTGATCTGTTGCGCCTGCTGTTCATCTACCAGCGCGAGTTCAAGCTGGCGGCCCTCAGCGCGGTGGTGATCATCGTCCTCGGCGCCTTCCTGCTGCCGGCCAAGTACGAGTCCAACGCACGCCTGCTGGTCAAGCCGGGCCGTGACTCGACCCTGCCGATAGAGATCAGCAACCGCCAGGCGCTGGTGATGCCGAGCACCCAGCGCGACCCTATCGTCGACGAAGAACGCCTGCTCACCGGCCGGCCGATCGTCCGTCAGGTGGCCGAGCGCTACCTCGAGGTGCTGGCCAACCGGCCGCCGCCGGAGGGCCTGTGGAAGCGCACCAAGTTCTATGTGAAGAAGGCCATCGGCGCGGTGTTCGACGGGATTCGCGTGACCCTGGAAACCTTCGGCGTGATCGAGGAAACCACCGCGGTCGAGCGCCTGGCCAAGGACCTCGAGAAGAAATTCGAGGTCACCCATGCGGCCGGCTCGACGGTGATGGAGATCAGCTTCACCTGGAGCGAGCCGGAAGTCGCCCAGGAAGTGGTCAAGGCCTGGATCGAGATCTACATGGAAGAGCGCACCCAGGCGCTCGGCCGCAAGAGCCTGTACGCCTTCTACGAGGCGCAGACTGCCGACAGCGCGGCGCAGATCAAGAGCTACAAGGCGCAGATCCTCAAGCACCTCAACGAGATCGGCGCATCCAGCATCGAGGACCGCCTGCAGGACCTGTCCGAGCGGATCAACGTGCTGCGCGGCGAGCGTTTCAACTCGATCCGCCTGATCGCCTCCTCCGACAGCGCCCTGGAATCCACCCGCCAGCAACTCAAGGGGCTGCCCAGGGAGATCGTCACGGTGCGGCAGATCGCGCTGAACCCGGCGCAGCAGGACCTGCGCCGGCTGCTCAACCAGAAGCGCCTGGAACGCGCCGACATGATGCGCACCTACACCGACGACGCGCCGCCGGTGAAGGCCCTGGACGCCTCGATCCGTGCCCTGGAGAAGGAAGTCCAGGACGAAGGCGCCACCGTGCAGAGTTCCGAGGACCGCGCGCCGAACACCCTGACCACTCACCTGGAACGGGTCCTGCTGGACGAGACCAGCAACAACGCGGCCCTGCGCACCCAGCTCGCGGAGCAGGAAAAGCAGCTCGCCGAACTCGAGGCGCAACGGCGCGAAGCGCTGGACATCGAGCCGACCCTGGCGCGCCTGCAGCGCGAGCTGAACGCCACCGAGCGCAACTACGCGCTGTACGTCGACAGCCTGGAGAAATCGCGGATCGACCGTGAACTGGACAAGAGCCAGATCAGCAACATCTCGGTGATCGAGGAAGCCACCTACAACCCCGGGCGGATCTTCCCGAAAACCCTGCTGATGCTGTTCCTCGCCGTGCCCTTCGGCCTCGCCGTCGGCCTGCTGGTGGTCTATCTCTGCTACCTGCTCGACCAGCGCATCCACGACGGCGGCCTGGTCGAGGAGAAATTCGGCCTGCCGCTGTGGACCACCCTGCCGGAGCTGAGCAACAGCACCGCGGAGAGCAGCAACGCCTTCACCGCCAGCATCTACCGGCTGTACGGGCTGCTGCCCTACGCGCGCATCGAGGAAAAGGGCCTGACCCTGGGCCTGACCTCGGCGCGCCACGGTGAAGGCGTGACCTTCATCATCGAGCAACTGCGCCGCCTGCTGGAGGAAAACGGCGTGCGCGTGCGGATCGGCGGCGAACCGGCCCAGCCGGGTGAGGTGGTATTGCTCGACGCGCCGGCCCTGCTGGACAGCCGCGAGGCCTTCATCGCCCTGCGCCGCGCCGACCTGATCGCCCTGGTGGTAGAGGCGCAGAAGAGCACCGTGCCGGTGGTCGAGCATGCGCTGACCATCCTCACCACGGCGTTCGGCAAGGTCGACGGGATCATCATCAACCGGCGCCGCTTCGAGGTGCCGAGCAAGGTCCTGCAGACCATCGCCCGCTACCGGAGCGCGTTCTGATGCGGATCGCCCTCCTCGCGCCCCTGCCGCCGGAAAAGAATGGCATCGCCGACTACGCCAGTCATTTCCGCAACGCCCTGCAGGGTCTCGGCATCGAAGTAGCCACGCCGCTCGCCGGCGTGGCGGCCGACAGCGCGAATATCGCCAGCCGGCTGGACAGCGTCGACTGGAACGGCTTCGACCTGGTCCATGCCGAACTCGGCGGCGGCCGCCTGGGCGAGTTCATCGCCCTGCGCGAGCTGCGCAAGCGCTTCCCGCGCCTGCCGCTGAGCGCCACGGTGCACGATCCGGAGCGCATGGTCTGGCGCCGCGAGCGCCTGCCCTGGCCGCTGAACCTGCTGGAACGCCTGCCCTCTCCCCTGCCCCAGGCCGCCGTGGTGCTCGCCGACCCGCTGACCCTGCGCGAAGAGCGTGCCGTGGCCCAGGGCCTGACGCGCCTGGTGACCCTCACCGGCCTGGGCGGCGAGTGCCTGGCCCGGCGGATGCGCCTGCCGCCCGGGCGGGTCGAGGTGATCAACCACGGCAACCTGGAGATCGCCACGGTGCCGCTGCCGTCGCTGGACACCCTGCGCCTGCTGTACTTCGGATTCATCTATCGCGGCAAAGGCATCGAGGACCTGCTCGAGGCCCTCGCCGACCTGTTCGCCAGCGCGCCGGAGATGCGCCAGCGCGTGCGCCTGACCCTGGCCGGCGGCACCGCCGCGGAAATGGCCTTCGGCGCCGGCGGCAACTACCTCGACCAGTTGAAGGCACAGATCGCCGAGCTTGGCCTGGCCGACGCCATCGACTGGAACCTGAACCTGGCCGCCGCGGACATCCCGCGTACCATCCAGGCCCACCACGTGATGGTCCTGCCGTACCGCGAGTCGAAGAAACTCGGTCTGCTCGGCCAGCAGCGCGGCACCAGCGGCGCCCTGTCCTGGGCGGCAGCCTGCGGGCGCGGCGCGATCACCTCGGACGCTCGCGCCTTCGCCGAGGAAGTCGCCAGCGGCAACGGCGCCATCTACCCTCAGGGAGACGTGGCAGCCCTCTCCGAACAGTTGTTGAACCTCGCTCGCGAACCCCGCCTGGCACAGGCCTGGGCCGAGCGCGCCGGAGCGATCGGCCATGCGCGGACCTGGCCGCGCACCGCGCTGCGCTTCCAGGCACTGTTCAACGACATGGTGGGAACCGTTCATGGCACGTAAGGGACTCTATCTGGGCGGCAGCGCGCTGCTGCTCGCCGTGGTACTGCTGCTGGTGTTCTGGGGGCGTCCCGCCGACGCCGAGATCCAGGTACTGAAGGCGCCTCGCGCGGTGGTCTGGAAAGACTTCCTCGGGGTCAACGCGCAGTTCCTCTGGTTCAGCCCGGAGCGCTACAACAAGCAGATCGACCGCCTGCAGGACCTGGGGCTGGAGTGGGTGCGCCTGGACCTGCACTGGGACCGCCTGGAAACCGCCGAGGACCAGTACCAGCTGGCCTCCCTCGACCAGTTGGTCAAGGATCTCGAGGCGCGCCAGCTGAAGTCGGTGTTCTACCTGGTCGGCTCGGCCCGCTTCATCACCACCGCGCCGTTCTACTCGCCCTTCCAGGACCAGTATCCGCCGCGCGACCCGGAAGTCTTCGCCCGGCGCATGGCGATGCTCTCGCAGCGCTACCCGAGCGTGGCCGCCTGGCAGGTATGGAACGAGCCCAACCTGATCGGCTTCTGGCGGCCCAAGGCCGACCCGGAAGGCTACGCCAAGCTGCTCCAGGCCAGCACCATCGCCCTGCGCATGGTCGACCCGGAGAAGCCGGTGGTTTCCGCCGGCATGGCCTTCTTCAGCGAGATGCCCGACGGCCGCACCATGTTCGACGCCCTCGGCCACCTGGGCGTGGAGAGCCTCGGCACCATCGCCACCTACCACCCCTATACCCAGTTGCCGGAAGGCAACTACCCGTGGAACCTGGACTTCGTCTCCCACGCCAACCAGATCAACCGCGCCCTGCGCAACGCCGGCGTGCCGGCGATCTGGAGCACCGAGTGGGGCTGGTCGGCCTACAAGGGGCCGAAGGAGTTGCAGGACATCATCGGCGTCGAAGGCCAGGCCGACTACGTGCTGCGCCGCCTGGCGCTGATGAGTGCGCTGGACTACGACCGGATCTTCCTCTTCACCCTCAGCGATCTCGACCAGCGCGCCAGCGTGCGCGACCGCGACTACGGCCTGCTCGACCTGGACGCCAACCCCAAGCCGGTCTACCTGGCCCTGCAACGCTTCCTCAAGGTCACCGGGCCGAAGCTGCGCCCGGCCGACCCGCCGGTCACCGAGGACCTGCCCGACGGTTCCTTCAGCATCGGCTGGACCCGCGAGGACGGTCGCAACGTCTGGCTGTTCTGGTCGGCCCGCGGCGGCAACGTGCGCCTGCCGAAGCTCAAGGAGGCCACCCTGCACGATCCGCTCAGCGGCAAGGTCACGCCCTTGAGCGGCAGCGACGGCCTGGAAGTCCCGGTGAAGTCCAGCCTGCAGATGCTGGTCTGGGAGTGAAGCCACCCATGCGTATTCTCTGGATCCTGCCCTACTCGCCCTGGCCCACCACCAGCGGCGGCAAGACCCGCCAGTACCACCTGCTGCGCAGCCTCGCGGCACGCGGCCACCGGATCACCGTGCTGCTGCACAGCAAGCAGCCGGTGAGCGCCGAGGACCGCCAGGCCCTGGAGCCCTTCCTCGAACGCCTGGTCGTGCTGCCGCGCCGACCGCTGCGCAGCCTCTCCACGCTGCTCGCCGCGCTGTTCGCGCCCTACCCGCTGCTGGCCAGCGTCAACGGCCTGTCGGCGGAGCTGCAACGCACCGCCACGGAGTTGCTGCGCGAGCCCTGGGACGTGGTCCAGGTCGAGCACAGCTATAGCTTCCAGCCCTACGAGCGACCGCTGCGCGACGCCGGCCAGCCGTTCGTGCTCACCGAGCACAACGTCGAGTCGTCCCTCGGTGCCGCCACCTACGACCGCCTGCCGGGCTGGGCGCTGCCCTTCGTGCGCTACGACCAGTGGCGTTACCGCCGCTGGGAACGCCGGGTGATGAGCCAGGCGGCAGCGGTCGTCGCCGTGACCGAGAAAGATGCGCGGCAGCTCAGCGCGATGCTCGGGCGCCCGGTGCCAGTGGTGGTCAACGGGGTCGACTGCGAGCACTTCGCCGCCGCCCGGCCGACGCCCGAAGCGCAGCGCGTGCTGTTCCTCGGCAACTACGAATACGCACCGAACGTCGATGCCGTGGAATGGATGCTCGACGAGATCCTGCCGCGGGTCTGGGCACACTGCCCCGAGGCGCGCATGAGCGTCTGCGGCTATGCGCTGCCGGCGGAGTGGGCGCAACGCTGGAGCGATCCGCGCATCGAATGGCAAGGCTTCGTTCCCGACCTGCTGCAACTGCAATCGAGCAGTTCGGTGTTCCTCGCCGCGCTGCGCCATGGCGGCGGTTCGAAGCTGAAGGTGCTCGAGGCCCTGGCCGCCGGGCTGCCGCTGGCGAGTACCGCGCAGGGCGTTTCCGGCCTGGAACTGCGGGACGGCGAGGACTACCTCGGCGGCGAATCCGCCGAGCAGCTCGCCAACGCCGTGGTGCGCCTGTTGCAGGACCCGGCGCAGGCCCGCGCGCTGGGCGAGAACGGCCGCGCCTACGTACGTCGCGCGCACGACTGGAGCGTCGCCGCCAGCCAACTGGAACAGGTCTACGCCGGCCTCGCCGAAGGAGCGCCGGCATGCGCATAGGACTCGACTACCGCACCGTCGGCAGCTCGCCGCACTCGGGCATCAGCCGCCAGGTCTATGCCATGGAGCAGGCCCTGGAAAGCCTGCCCGGCACGCAGGTGACCCGCTTCACCGTGGCCCCTCTCGACGACCCGCTGCGCCAGCGGGCGGTCTGCCCGCCGTGGGGCTGCCCGCGCACCGCGATGCACCAGCCGCACCAGCGCCTGCGCTTCGAAGCCGGGTTCCTCCCACGCGCCTTGCGCGAACAGGACATCGACCTGTACATCAGCACCTTCAACATGGGCCTGCCGCTACCGCCGCGTCCGCCGGGCGTGCGCTATGCGCTGCTGATCCACGATCTGTTCCAGATCACCCTGAAGAACTACCACGCCAACCGCCTCAAGGCACTGGTCTATCGGATCAGCGACTACCTGTCGATCGCCTATGCGCTGCGTGTCGCCGACCGTGTCTGGACCCCTTCGCAGTACAGCGCCGACGAGGCTGTGCGGCTGTTTCCCGGGGTCGCCGGGAAAGTCCGGGTGCTGCCCAACCAGGTCGACGGCTTCGCCGGCGAACCCGCCGACCTCTCGGCACGCGGCCTGCCGCCACGCTACTGGCTGCTGGTGGGTACCCGCGAACTGCGCAAGAACGTGCCCTGGTTCGTCAGTGCCTGGACCCGGGCGCGCGCCCAGGCGCCCGGCGTGCCGCCGCTGGTGCTGGTCGGCAGCCTCGACCACCTGCCCGAGGAACAACGCGGCTTGCCCGGCCTGCACGCGCTCGGCGGGCTCGACGACGCCGAACTGCACGCGCTGTACCGCCAGGCCGAGCGGCTCTGGCAACCGTCCTACGCGGAAGGCTTCGGCCTGCCGGTGGTCGAGGCGCTGAGCGTCGGCACGCCGGTGGCGGTGGCCAGCGGCACCTCGCTGGACGAAGTCACCCCGCCGTCGGCGCCGCGCTTCTCGCCCAGCGACGGCGCCGCCCTGGAACGCCTGATGCTGCGCCTGGCCGATGCGCCGCGCGAAGCCTCGGCGGAAGAACTCATCGCCTGGGCCGCGCGCTTCAACCGCGAAGCCTACCGGCAACGGCTGGCCGCACTGATCGAGGAACTGAGTTGAGAATGTCGTTGGGAAACCTCGTCGCTGTCGTCTTCGGCCTGGCCTTCGGCGGAGCGCTGCTGATGCTCAGCCCGGCCAAGGCCGGCGCCGCCATGGTCGGCCTGGCGGCCGCGGTCACCATCCTGCGCTTCCCGTTCTGGGGGCTGCTGCTGTTCGCCCTGGTGGCGACCTTCATGCCCTACTCCACGGTCAACGTGGGGATCCGTTCGACGGTCAGCGAAGCGATCCTCGCCCTGACCTGGGGCGCGGTGCTCTGGCACATCTTCCTCTCGCGCCTGCCGCCGGCGCCGGCGCTGCGCTACCGCTCCACCGAGCGCATGCTGCTGTGGCTGATGCTGTTCACCGTGCTGCCGTTCGTGGTCGGCCAGGTCAGCATCAAGGCCGAGGCCAGCGGCCTGTCGAACTGGCTGCGCTGGTTGCTCAACCTGTCCATCGTGTTCCTCGCCGGACGCCTGCTGGTGGAGCGCAAGAACCGCGAGACACTGGTCATCGCCCTGCTGCTGGGCACCCTGGCGATGCTGCTGATGTCCATCGCGGTGTTCATCCGCTACCGCTCGGCGTCGGGGATGGCGCCGATCCTGGCGATGTTCAACTACGCCAACCTGGACACCCTCAAGTTCGGCCTGGAGGCGCTTTCCTCGCGGATGGGCTCGCCATGGATGCACCCCAACGCCACCGGCGGGATCATGGCCCTGCTGCTGCCCCTGGCGTTCTGCTACGGGGTCGCCAACCAGGGCTGGCGGCGCGGCCTGGGCCTCGCCGTGGCGGTCCTCGGCGCCGCCGCGATCCTCCTCGCCAGTTCCCGCGGGGCGATGCTCAGCCTGGCGGTGGTGCTGTTCTGGATGTCCCTGCGCAAGGTGCCCTACACCGGCCGCCTGCTGTTGCTCGGGGTCGGCCTGGTGGTGGTCCTGGTGCTCAGCTACCCGCCGTTGCAGGAGCGCCTGGCGACCATCTTCTCGCCGCAGAACGCCAGTACCGAGGTGCGTTTCGACGAATACCGGATGTTCCCCAAGGCCGTCGCCCGCTATCCGCTGGGAATCGGCTTCAAGGTCGACCCGCCGGTGCCGGGCACCGACCTCCTGGGCATCTCCAACCTGTGGCTGAACTTCATGTACAAGGTCGGCCTCGGCGGCATGCTGCTGTTCATCGCGGTGACCTGGCGCTGGTGGCGCGAAGCCCGTCCGGAGAAAGGCCCGATCCGCCTGACCCGCGACAACGCGATCTGGCTGGGCAGTACGGGCGGCATCCTGGCGGCGCTGGTCAGCGGCCTGTTCGACCACTACTTCAGCTTCGCCGTGGTGATGATCGGCCTGTTCTGGCTGCTGGTCGGGATCAACCTGCTGGAAGCCCGCCGGCTGTTCCCGGAACGCCAGCCGCAACCGCGGGCGGTGGGTTATCGCAAGCTCAAGCGACAGCTCGAGCGCGGGGCCGAGGCCTGAGATGCTCGGCTCCGCCTTCTGGCTGACCCTTGCCACCCTGCTCGGCCTGTGCCTGGGCTTCGCCCGCGAATGGCTGCTGGTGGCCTCCTGGGGCGCCGGCGAGCGCAGCGACGCCTTCCTCATCGCCCTGTTCCTGCCCGAGGCCCTGCGCATGTCGCTGGCCGGCGGCGTGCTCAGCGCGGCGGCCCTGCCACTGTTTCTCGAACGCCAGGGCGAACGTCGCCTCGACTGGCTGGCGGCGATCCTCCCGGCGCTGCTCGGTATCGCCGTGGCGCTCAGCCTCCTGCTGCTGGCGGCGGCGCCCTGGCTGGTGCGCTTGCTCGGCCCGGGCCTGGCCGAGACGGCCAGCGCCCAGGCCGCGGCCAACTTGCGGGTCCTCGCCTGGTGCGTGCCGGGGCTGATGCTCCATGCGCTATTCAGCATCCCCCTGCAGGCCGCCGAGCGCTTCGTCCTGGCCGGGCTCGGCTCGCTGCTGTTCAATCTACCGCCGGTGCTCTACCTGGCCTTGCACGGCCAGGCCAGCCAGCCCGAACAACTGGCCCTGGCCTGCCTGCTCGGCAGCCTGCTGATGCCGCTGGTGCTGCTGCCTTCGCTATGGATCGAGGGCTGGCGGCCCTGGCACTGGCGCCTTTCCGGCGTCGAACTGGGCGAGCTTGGCGGGCGCATCGCTCCGCTGCTGCTGAGCAACGCCGCCAGCCAGGGCCTGGCGCTGGTCGAGCGGCTGGTGGCCTCGCTGCTCGGCGAAGGCGCGGTGACCTGGGTCAACCTGGCGCGCAAGCTGATGAACCTGCCGCTGATCGCCCTGATGAGCCTCAACCAGGTGTTGCTCGGCATGATGAGCCGACGCCAGGGTGGCGAGCGTCTGGCCCTGCTTCGCCGCGGCCTGGAGACCGCCAGCCTGCTGACCCTGCCGGCCGGGGTCGGGCTGGTCGCTGCCGCACCCGGCCTGGTGGCCCTGTTGCTGCCGCGGCAGACCGCCGGCTCGCCGTTGCCGGCGCTGCTGGCCTGGTTCGCCGTGCCACTGGTGTTCGGCGCCTGGAATGCCTTGCTGGCGCGTTACGCCTACGCCGCCGGCGATACTCGCCTGCCGCTGCGCTGCGAGCTGCTCGGCAGCGCGCTGAACGCCGCGCTGCTGGCGGTCCTGCCGTTGATTTTCGGACTGCCGGGGATTCCCCTCGCGGCCCTTGGCGGGGTGCTCTGCACCGCGCTGCTGCTGATGCGTCGCCAGGCCCTGCTCGGCGCCCTGCCCTGGGCCCGGCTGTGGCTACTGAACGCCCTGGCCATGGCGCTCGCCGCCGGCCTGCTGTTCCGCATCGACGGTATCTGGCTGCAATTGGGCCTGGGCACCGTCGCCGGCTGCCTGGCGCTGCTCGGCATGGCGCTCTGGCTGCGGCCCTGGCGCACCGATTGACCCATGGCTCCGGGTAGGGAGCCTGGCCCTGGGGGCCTTCGAACAACCACTGTGAGTTAGCGCGTCAAGCGGGAGTTGCAAAGTGAAAAAACGCTGGATTCAGATGGATGTGACCCGCGGCGTGGGCATCCTGATCATCGTCTTCGGGCACAGCTGGTTCGTCGCCAGTTCGCCGACCGTGCTCTATCCGTTGCTCTCTCCGTTCATCCTGCCACTGTTCTTCTTCATTTCCGGGGTGTTCTTCAGGACCGAGCAACCCTTCGGCGAGATGGCCCTGCGCAAGGCCGACGCCCTCCTCAAGCCGTTCTTCGTGACCATGCTCGGCTACGTCATCCTCCGCGACCTGCTGCGCGGCCAGCCGCTGCTGCCGGACATCGGCGGAGTGCTGTACGCCTCGGTCGACACCCTGCCCTGGCAGGCGCTCTGGTACCTGCCGCACTTCTGGGTAGCGACCCTGTTCGCCTGGTTCATGCTGCGCGTCATCCAGCGTCTCGGCCTGTCCCTCGCCGCCAGTTGCGTGCTGCTGGCCGTGCAACTGGGCCTGGGCATCCTGTTCCTCAAGACGTTCTGGCAGATCCCGGTGGAGTTCGGCGGCGAACAGTACCTGCTGCCGGGCCTGCCGTTCAGCCTGGACATCACCCTGATCAGCAGCGCCCACTTCATGTTCGGCTATGTCCTGCGCGACGTCCTGCGTCGCCACCAGAGTTCGTTGCTGACCCTGTGCATCGCCCTTGCCGTGACCACCGCCAGCTTCCTCTACTACCCGACGGTGGTGGACATGGCGCAGCGCCGCTACGACCACTGGTTCTGGGCCACCGTCCAGGCAGTGAGCGGCGTCTACCTGTGCTGGGCGCTGTCCGGGCTGATGATGAAGATCGACTGGCTGGGCAAGGCGATGACCTACATCGGCCAGTCGACCCTGATCCTGCTGATCTTCCACGGCGAGATCCAGCACAAGACCTTCAACCTGCTGGTCCACCTGGGTCTGTCGGAACCGGCCGCTGCCAGCGTCGCCCTGGTGATCTCGGTGATCGTCTCGCTGCTGATCGGCGAAGTGATCAAGCGCGTCGCGCTGCTGCGCGCCCTCTACTTTCCCTTCCCGGTGCGCAAGAAGACCGCCGCGGTCCAGGGCGGCGGCGAAGCGCGCTGACGCCCTCGGCCCGGTGCGCCTGCGCCGGGCCTTTCCCCTCCCGTCTCCCTTTTCCCTAACGGGCGGCCGACCTCGCTTCGACCTGGCCGATGATCGCCCGCTCCTTTCGCTGAGCGGGTTGGTACGCGGGCATTGCCTCCCTAGAATATGGAACATCGTTCCGAAATCTTGAAAAAGGGAGAAGCCATGACCTCTGCGGCCGTCGAGACCACCCCGCTAACCTGTGACGTGCTGGTCGTCGGCTCCGGCGCCGCCGGGCTGGCGGCGGCGGTGACCGCGGCCTGGCACGGGCGCCGGGTAGTCCTGGTGGAGAAGGACCCGGTGTTCGGCGGCGCCAGCGCCTGGTCCGGCGGCTGGGCCTGGTTGCCGCGCAACCCGCTGGCGCGTCGCGCCGGTATCGAGGAGGACATCGAGCAACCGCGTACCTACCTGCGCCACGAACTGGGCGAGCGTTACGACGCCGCGCGGATCGACGCCTTCCTCGAAGCCTGCCCGCACATGGTGGCCTTCTTCGAGCGCCACACCCACCTGCGGTTCGTCGACGGCAACGGCATCCCGGACATGCATGGCGACACGCCGGGCGCCGCCGAGGGCGGCCACCAGTTGGTCGCCGCGCCCTATGACGCACGGCAACTGGGCCCGCTGCTGCCGCGCCTGCGCAAGACCCTGCGGGAGACCTCGTTCATGGGCATGCCGATCATGGCCGGTGCCGACCTCGCCGCCTTCCTCGACCTGACCCGCTCGCTGCCGGCCTTCCTGCATGTCGCCCGGCGCTTTTCCAGCCACCTCTGGCACCTGCTGCGCTACGGTCGCGCCATGCACCTGGTCAATGGCGTGGCCCTGGTAGCGCGCCTGGCCAAGTCCGCCGAAGCCCTGGGTGTGCGCCTGATCGAATCGGCGCCAGCCCGCGAACTGCTGCTGCGTGACGGCAAGGTGGTCGGCGCGCTGGTCGAGAGCGCCGAGGGACTCCTGCGCATCGAGGCAGGCGCCGTGGTCCTGGCCTGCGGCGGCTTTCCCCATGATCCGCAGCGCCGCGCCGAGCTGGCCCCCACCCTGGACACCCTGCTGCCGCTGCCGCCGCCGGGCTGCAACGGCGACGGCTTGCGCCTGGGGGAAAGCGCCGGCGGCCGGGTGGCCGACGACCTGCGCTCGCCGATCGCCTGGGCGCCGGTCTCGCGAGTTCCCCACGGCGATGGCGAGACCGGGCACTTCCCGCACATCATCGAGCGCGGCAAGCCCGGGCTGATCGGCGTGCTGGCCAACGGCAGGCGCTTCGTCAATGAGGCGCACGGTTACCACGACTATGTCGCCGCCCTGCTCGAGGCCACCCCGCCCGGGCAGCCGGCACGCTCCTGGCTGGTCTGCGACCGGCGCTTCCTGCGTCGCTACGGCCTCGGCTACGTGCGTCCGGCGCCGCTGCCGATCGCCGCGCACCTGCGCAGCGGCTATCTCAAGCGCGGGACCAGCCTGGATCAGTTGGCAAGGAGCTGCGGCATCGACCCGTCCGGCCTGGCCGCCACCGTCGCCGAATACAACCGCCACGCCCGCGAGGGCCGCGACCCAGAGTTCGGCCGCGGCGGCACGGCATTCAACCGCAAGCAGGGCGACCCGGCGTATCCGGGGCCGAATCCCTGCGTCGCCCCCATCGAACGCGGACCGTACTACGCGGTGCAGGTCGAGCCCGGCTGCTTCGGCACCTTCGCCGGGCTGAAGACCGACGCCCAGGCCCGCGTGCTGGACGGCGGCGGGCAGCCGATCCCCGGCCTGTACGCGGCGGGCGCGGACATGGCGAGCCTGTTCGCCGGCCACTATCCCTCCGGCGGCATCAACCTGGGGCCGGCGCTGACCTTCGGCTACATCGCCGGCCGCCATATCGCCGGCGCCCTCGGCTACGAGCAGGAGCAAGCGCAGCGCGGTTGAACGTTCCAGCGGGCGCAGCGGCCTAAACAGGCAAGCTTTCCTTCGGAACCCAAGCATGAGCGCAGCGCCACCGGATATCCCCGCCCTGCCCGCCGGCCTCTGCTACGTCGACGACCGCCAGCCGGGCATCCGTCGACGCCGGCAGGGCAAGCGCTTCGTCTATTTCGATGCCGACGGCCAGCGCATCGGCGACGCCGAGGAGATCCGCCGGCTGGACAAGCTGGCCATTCCGCCGGCCTATCGCGAGGTCTGGATCTGTCCCGACCCCAACGGCCATCTCCAGGCCACCGGCCGCGACGCCCGTGGGCGCAAGCAGTACCGCTACCACCCGCGCTGGCGCGAGGTACGCGATGCCGACAAGTACGAGCGCCTGCTGCGCTTCGGCCAGGCGCTGCCGCGGCTGCGCCGGCACATCGACGCCCAGTTGCGCCTGCCCGGCCTCGGTCGCGACAAGGTGGTGGCCCTGGCGGTTGCGCTGCTCGACGCCACCCTGATCCGCGTCGGCAACCACCGCTACGCCCGCGACAACCGCTCCTACGGCCTGACCACCCTGCGTACCCGGCACGTGGACGTGAACGGCAGTCGCATCCGGTTCCGCTTCAAGGGCAAGAGCGGCATCGAGCACGACGTCAGCCTGGAGCATCCGCGCCTGGCGCGGGTGCTGCGGCGCTGCCTGGAATTGCCCGGCCAGGACCTCTTGCAGTACCTGGACGAGGACGGCCAGCCGCACCGCATCGGCTCCCACGACATCAACGAGTACCTGCGCCGGCATACCGGCGAGGATTTCAGCGCCAAGGACTACCGTACCTGGGCCGGCAGCGCGCTGGCGCTGGAGCGCCTGCGGCGTGCCGAAGCCGACGGGCTTGGCGCGGTGGTGGCGGAGGTCGCCGCCGAATTGGGCAACAGCGTGGCGATCTGCCGGCAATGCTACATCCACCCGGCGATCATCGAGGCCTACCAGGCCGGGCAACTGGGCCAGCTCAGGCGCGCCCGCAAGCGCCGCTGGCTGAGTGCCGAGGAAGCGACCCTGCTGGCCTTCCTCGACACGCCCGGCTGATCAGTTGCCCGGGTGCGGACCGATGCCGTGCCGGCGCAGCAGGCCGAGCAGGCGGCCAATCTCGGTCTGGCAGGCTTCCAGTTCCTTGCGCAGGGTGTGTTCGCGGCGCTGCTGCTCCAGCTTCACGCGTTCGAGTTCGGCGCGCGCCTCACGGCGGATCTGCCGCTCGCGCTCCTTGTCGGAATGCTCGGCGCCGAGGGCCTCTTCGGCCTTGCGCGCGCGGTATTCGCGCATCCGCTGGGCGGCCGACTTGGCCTTGCCGCTCGGCTTGGGCCCGGGTTTGCTGGCTTTCATGAACGCCTCTATCTGCGTAACGTTACGCAATCAGAATAGCGTAACGTTACGCAGATAGACAGGGTCTATGCTTAGAGCGGCGGGGCCGAGCGCAGCATCACCGACTTCAGCGCGAAGGCCGACTTGATGCCAGCCACGCCGGGAATGCAGGTCAGGGTATTGGTGAGGAACGCCTGGTAGGCGGCGAGATCCTTGACTACAACCCGCAGCATGTAGTCCGCATCGCCGGTCATCTGGAAACAGCTCATGACCTGCGGCGCATCGACGATGCGTTCCTCGAAGCGAGCGAGGTAGTCGCCGGTCTGCTTTTCCAGGGACACCGAGACGAACACGCTCATCGCCCCGGACAGGCGCTCCTCGTCGAGCCGGGCGAAGTAGCCCTGGATGTAGTGTTCCTCTTCCAGGCGGCGTACCCGGCGCAGCGTCGGCGTCAGCGACAGGCCGACCTTCTGGGCGAGATCGCGCCAGCTCAGGCGGCCGTCGTCGGCCAGGGCACGGAGGATTTTCAGGTCGATGCGGTCGAGTTCAGCCATGGTGCGTTGTTTCTCTTGTTAGCGATTCTTGTAGTTCAAACAACCCAATACTGCCGGAATACCTTAGTCAATTTGGAGCAAAAAACTAGCACCCGAAGCCTATACTGAAATTACAAAAACAAAACCCGAGGGCCTCACCATGAGTGACGTCACCCAGTACGACCGCGCCTGCCGTACCCCGGCATGCCTGCAACCCGCCCCCACCCACAGGACGGGAACCCGCCATCCGCCCAGTCCGCCGCTTCGAGCGCCGTTCGCCCGTTTCTGATCTCTCCAACCGTTTGGCCCGGACCGGGCCGGAGGCCTGTCATGAGTGATTACGAGCCGTTGCGTCTGCATGTCCCGGAGCCCACCGGGCGTCCTGGCTGCAAGACCGACTTTTCCTATCTGCACCTGTCCCCCGCCGGCGAGGTACGCAAGCCGCCGGTGGATGTCGAGCCCGCCGAGACCAGCGACCTGGCCTACAGCCTGGTACGTGTGCTCGACGACGACGGCCACGCCGTCGGTCCCTGGAATCCGCAGCTCAGCAACGAACAACTGCTGCGCGGCATGCGGGCGATGCTCAAGACCCGCCTGTTCGACGCGCGCATGCTCACCGCGCAACGGCAGAAAAAGCTTTCCTTCTATATGCAATGCCTCGGCGAGGAAGCCATCGCCACCGCCCACACCCTGGCCCTGCGCGACGGCGACATGTGCTTTCCGACCTATCGCCAGCAAGGCATCCTGATCACCCGCGAATACCCGCTGGTGGACATGATCTGCCAGCTTCTCTCCAACGAGGCCGACCCGCTCAAGGGCCGCCAGCTGCCGATCATGTACTCGAGCAAGGAGGCAGGTTTCTTCTCCATCTCCGGCAACCTCGCCACCCAGTTCATCCAGGCGGTCGGCTGGGGCATGGCCTCGGCGATCAAGGGCGACACGCGCATCGCCTCGGCCTGGATCGGCGACGGCGCCACCGCCGAGTCGGACTTCCACACCGCCCTCACCTTCGCCCATGTCTACCGCGCGCCGGTAATCCTCAACGTGGTCAACAACCAGTGGGCGATCTCCACCTTCCAGGCCATCGCCGGCGGCGAAGGCACCACCTTCGCCAACCGTGGCGTGGGCTGCGGGATCGCCTCGCTGCGGGTCGACGGCAATGACTTCCTGGCGGTCTACGCCGCCTCCGAGTGGGCCGCCGAGCGCGCCCGGCGCAACCTCGGGCCGAGCCTGATCGAATGGGTCACCTACCGCGCCGGCCCGCACTCGACTTCGGACGACCCGTCCAAGTACCGCCCCGCCGACGACTGGACCAACTTCCCGCTGGGCGACCCGATCGCCCGCCTGAAGCGGCACATGATCGGCCTCGGCATCTGGTCGGAGGAACAGCACGAAGCCACCCACAAGGCCCTCGAAGCCGAAGTACTGGCCGCGCAGAAACAGGCGGAGAGCCATGGCACCCTGATCGACGGCCGGGTGCCGAGCGCCGCCAGCATGTTCGAGGACGTCTATGCAGAACTGCCGGAGCACCTGCGCCGGCAACGCCAGGAGCTCGGGGTATGAATGCCATGAACCCGCAACACGAGAACGCCCAGACGGTCACCAGCATGACCATGATCCAGGCGCTGCGCTCGGCGATGGACATCATGCTCGAGCGCGACGACGACGTGGTGGTATTCGGCCAGGACGTCGGCTACTTCGGCGGCGTGTTCCGCTGCACCGAAGGCCTGCAGAAGAAATACGGCACCTCGCGGGTGTTCGATGCGCCGATCTCCGAGAGCGGCATCATCGGCGCCGCGGTCGGCATGGGTGCCTACGGCCTGCGCCCGGTGGTGGAGATCCAGTTCGCCGACTACGTCTACCCGGCCTCCGACCAGTTGATCTCCGAGGCGGCGCGCCTGCGCTATCGCTCGGCCGGCGACTTCATCGTGCCGATGACCGTACGCATGCCCTGTGGCGGCGGCATCTACGGCGGGCAGACGCACAGCCAGAGCCCGGAGGCGATGTTCACCCAGGTCTGCGGCCTGCGCACGGTGATGCCGTCCAACCCCTACGACGCCAAGGGCCTGCTGATCGCCTGCATCGAGAACGACGACCCGGTGATCTTCCTCGAGCCCAAGCGCCTCTACAACGGCCCGTTCGATGGCCACCACGACCGCCCGGTGACGCCCTGGTCCAAGCATCCGGCCAGCCAGGTGCCGGACGGCTACTACAAGGTGCCGCTGGACAAGGCGGCGATCGTCCGCCCCGGCGCGGCGCTGACCGTGCTGACCTACGGCACCATGGTCTACGTGGCCCAGGCCGCGGCCGACGAGACCGGCCTGGACGCCGAGATCATCGACCTGCGCAGCCTCTGGCCGCTGGACCTGGAAACCATCGTCGCCTCGGTGAAGAAGACCGGCCGCTGCGTCATCGCCCACGAGGCGACCCGCACCTGCGGGTTCGGCGCCGAGCTGATGTCGCTGGTGCAGGAGCACTGCTTCCACCACCTGGAGGCGCCGATCGAGCGCGTCACCGGTTGGGACACCCCCTACCCGCATGCCCAGGAGTGGGCGTATTTCCCCGGCCCCGCGCGCGTCGGCGCGGCATTCAAGCGTGTGATGGAGGTCTGAATGGGTACCCATGTGATCAAGATGCCGGACATCGGGGAAGGCATCGCCGAGGTCGAACTGGTGGAGTGGCATGTCCAGGTCGGCGACTCGGTCAATGAAGACCAGGTCCTCGCCGAGGTGATGACCGACAAGGCCACGGTGGAGATTCCCTCGCCGGTGGCCGGACGCATCCTCGCCCTCGGCGGCCAGCCGGGCCAGGTGATGGCGGTGGGCGGCGAACTGATCCGCCTGGAGGTGGAAGGCGCCGGCAACCTCGCCGAGAGTCCGGCCGCGGCGACGCCGGCCGCGCCCGTCGCCGCCACCCCGGAGAAACCGAAGGAAGCCCCGGTCGCGGCGCCGAAAGCCGCCGCCGAAGCGCCGCGCGCCTTGCGCGACAGCGAGGCGCCACGGCAGCGGCGCCAGCCCGGCGAACGCCCGCTGGCCTCCCCCGCGGTGCGCCAGCGCGCCCGCGACCTGGGCATCGAGTTGCAGTTCGTGCAGGGCAGCGGTCCCGCCGGACGCGTCCTCCACGAGGACCTCGATGCCTACCTGACCCAGGATGGCAGCGTCGCGCGCAGCGGCGCCGCCGCGCAGGGGTATGCCGAGCGACACGACGAACAGGCGGTGCCGGTGATCGGCCTGCGTCGCAAGATCGCCCAGAAGATGCAGGACGCCAAGCGACGCATCCCGCATTTCAGCTATGTCGAGGAAATCGACGTCACCGATCTGGAAGCCCTGCGCGCCCATCTCAACCAGAAATGGGGTGGCCAGCGCGGCAAGCTGACCCTGCTGCCGTTCCTGGTCCGCGCCATGGTCGTGGCGCTGCGCGACTTCCCGCAGTTGAACGCGCGCTACGACGACGAGGCCGAGGTGGTCACCCGCTACGGCGCGGTGCACGTCGGCATCGCCACCCAGAGCGACAACGGCCTGATGGTGCCGGTGCTGCGCCACGCCGAATCGCGCGACCTCTGGGGCAACGCCAGCGAAGTGGCGCGCCTGGCCGAAGCCGCACGCAGCGGCAAGGCGCAACGCCAGGAGCTGTCCGGCTCGACCATCACCCTGAGCAGCCTCGGCGCGCTCGGCGGGATCGTCAGCACACCGGTGATCAACCATCCGGAGGTGGCCATCGTCGGCGTCAACCGCATCGTCGAGCGACCGATGGTGGTCGGCGGCAACATCGTCGTGCGCAAGATGATGAACCTCTCCTCCTCCTTCGACCACCGGGTCGTCGACGGGATGGACGCGGCGGCCTTCATCCAGGCCGTGCGCGGCCTGCTCGAACATCCTGCCACCCTGTTCCTGGAGTAAGCGATGAGCCAGATCCTGAAGACTTCCCTGCTGATCGTCGGCGGCGGTCCCGGCGGCTACGTCGCGGCGATCCGTGCCGGGCAACTGGGCATTCCCACCGTACTGGTGGAGGGCGCCGCCCTCGGCGGCACCTGCCTGAACGTCGGCTGCATCCCGTCGAAGGCGCTGATCCACGCCGCCGAGGAATACCTCAAGGCCCGCCACTATGCCGGCCGGTCGGCGCTGGGCATCCAGGTACAGGCGCCGAGCATCGACATCGCCCGCACCGTGGAATGGAAGGACGCCATCGTCGACCGCCTCACCAGCGGCGTCGCCGCGCTGCTGAAGAAACACGGGGTCGATGTCGTCCAGGGCTGGGCGAGGATCCTCGACGGCAAAAGCGTGGCGGTCGAACTCGCCGGCGGCGGCAGCCAGCGCATCGAGTGCGAGCACCTGCTGCTGGCCGCCGGCTCGCAGAGCGTCGAGCTACCGATCCTGCCGCTGGGCGGCAAGGTGATCTCCTCCACCGAGGCGCTGGCGCCCGGCAGCCTGCCCAAGCGCCTGGTGGTGGTCGGCGGCGGCTACATCGGCCTGGAGCTGGGTACCGCCTACCGCAAGCTCGGCGTCGAGGTGGCGGTGGTGGAAGCGCAACCGCGCATCCTGCCGGGCTACGACGAGGAACTGACCAAGCCGGTAGCCCAGGCCTTGCGCAAACTGGGCGTCGAGCTGTACCTCGGGCACAGCCTGCTGGGCCCGAGCGAGAACGGCGTGCGGGTCCGCGACGGCGCCGGCGAGGAGCGCGAGATCGCCGCCGACCAGGTACTGGTGGCGGTCGGCCGCAAGCCGCGCAGCGAAGGCTGGAACCTGGAAAGCCTGGGCCTGGACATGAACGGCCGGGCGGTGAAGGTCGACGACCAGTGCCGCACCTCGATGCGCAATGTCTGGGCCATAGGCGATCTCGCCGGCGAGCCGATGCTCGCGCACCGGGCCATGGCCCAGGGCGAGATGGTCGCCGAGCTGATCGCCGGCAAGCGTCGCCAGTTCGCCCCGGTGGCGATCCCCGCGGTGTGCTTCACCGATCCGGAAGTGGTGGTCGCCGGGTTGTCCCCGGAGCAGGCGAAGGATGCCGGCCTGGACTGCCTGGTGGCGAGTTTCCCGTTCGCCGCCAACGGCCGCGCCATGACCCTGGAGGCCAACGAAGGCTTCGTCCGCGTGGTGGCGCGTCGCGACAACCACCTGGTCGTCGGCTGGCAGGCGGTGGGCAAGGCGGTCTCGGAACTGTCCACGGCCTTCGCCCAGTCGCTGGAGATGGGCGCCCGCCTGGAAGACATCGCCGGCACCATCCACGCCCATCCGACCCTCGGCGAAGCGGTCCAGGAAGCCGCCCTGCGCGCGCTGGGACACGCCCTGCACATCTGATTCCCGCGAACCTCGGTAGCCGGCCAACACCGGCGCACATTACCCCCTTGCCCGTCGGGCAAGGGGGCTTTTTTCGTGGCCGCGAACCGGGTCGTCAGCAGGTCTCACCGCCCTGCGCGATCCCCCGCCCCTCACTCCGTCTCCAGCAACCCATGCCGCAAGCTCCCCGCCGCCAGGCGCTGGCGAATATCCTCGTCGATCCGCGGATCGTCCGGGCGGTACAGGCGCACCTGGCGGTAGGCGTTGATCCGGTTGATTTCCGCACCGAGGTACTCCCAGACCACCCGGCTGCATGCCGGGGTCCGCCGGTCACCGCTGGAAACGCCCATCTTCAGGCCGTTCAGGCGGGTGATACGGCTCTTGAAACTGGGAATGAGGATGGTCTGGCTCATCTCGTTGAGAGTCAGCGACTCGTAGTCGATCAGGAACACCCGGTCCTGCAACTGGAAGGCCGCGCCGAGATAGCGGCAACGCGCCCACTCCTCCGCCTGCACGTCGGTACTGCTGGTGCGCTCCTGGCGTTCCTGGCGCTCGAAGAGGAACACGCCGTCCTCCTCGTAGAGATGCACCAGGGAGAGCAGGATGCTGCCTGGCACCGACATGCAGTTGGCATATTCGAAGTAGTAGCCGCAGTAGCGGCCCAGGTCGCCGGCCTCGGCGCGCAGCGGTTGCAGCAGCCGCAACAGCGGGTCGTTGCTGGGCTGGCGCGGCTGGGCGCTGGTGCGGGCGCCGATCAGGCGGGCGAACTGCTCGGGCGGCAAGCCCAGCTCGTAGTCCTCGACGCCGAAGAAGTCGCCGATCCGCTTGCGGTTGTACGGCGTCGGCTGGCTCTGGCCGCTGAGGTACTTGTTGAACTGTGCGCGATTGATCGCCAATTGCCGGCAAACCTCGGAAATCGAGCGGTAATGGCTGCAAAGCAGCTTGAGATTGGCGCCCAGGTGCTCGGACATCGATGGCTCCAAAACTGATGCTATGGACGCGATTCTAGCATCAGGTCGCATCAAGCAGGAGCAACCCGCGAAATTGTAACCAGGTGCGTCATGGCCAACCATGCGCCGCGCACCAAGGCGCTGCCGCAGCGCACGCCGGTACCAGAATAAGAACCGAGGTAGACCTCCATGCTTGAAATGCTCAACGATTTCCTTTCCGGAAAAGTCCTCATCGTCCTGATCGTCGGCCTGGGTGCCTACTTCACGATCCGTTCGCGTTTCGTCCAGTTCCGCCACTTCGGCCACATGTTCGGCGTATTCAGGGAATCGCTGCGCGGCCAGGCCGGCCAGCTCAGTTCCTTCCAGGCCCTGATGCTGAGCCTCGCCGGCCGGGTCGGCGCCGGCAACATCGCCGGGGTCGGCATCGCCGTGACCCTCGGCGGTCCGGGGGCGGTGTTCTGGATGTGGGTCACCGCGCTGGTCGGCATGTCCAGCAGCTTCTTCGAATGCACCCTGGCCCAGGTCTACAAGCGCAGCGACGGCGACGGCCTGTATCGCGGCGGCCCGTCCTACTACATCCAGCACGGCCTGAAGCTGCGCTCGATGGCGGTGGTCTTCGCGGTACTCCTGCTGGTGACCTACGGCTTCGCCTTCAACGGCCTGCAGTCCTACACCGTCACCCATTCGCTGCAGAACGCCTTCGGCTTCGCCCCGCAGCACACCGGGATCGCCCTGGCGGTGCTGCTCGGCGTGGTCTTCATCGGCGGCATCAAGCGCATCGCCGCGGTCTCCGACCTGCTGGTGCCGATCAAGACCCTGGCCTACATCGGCGTCACCCTGTACGTCATCGCCAGCCAGATCGAGCACGTCCCGGCAATGCTGGAAACCATCGTCAAGAGCGCCTTCGGCCTAGACCCGGCGTTCGGCGGCCTGCTCGGCAGCGCCATCGTGATGGGCGTCAAGCGTGGCGTCTTCGCCAACGAGGCCGGCCTGGGCAGCGCGCCGAACGTCGCCGCGGTCGCCGCCGTGCGCCATCCGGCGGCACAGGGCGTGGTCCAGGCCTTCAGCGTGTTCCTCGACACCTTCGTGATCTGCACCTGCACCGCCCTGCTGATCCTGCTCTCGGGCTTCTACACCCCGGGCTTCGAAGGCGACGGCATCGTCCTCACCCAGAACTCCCTGGCCGCAGTGGTCGGCGACTGGGGCCGGGTGTTCGTCAGCGTGGCCCTGTCGCTGTTCGTCTTCACCTGCATCCTCTACAACTTCTACCTGGGCGAGAACAGCCTACAGTTCCTCAGCCGCAACCGCCTGGTGCTGATCGGCTACCGCGCGCTGGTGCTGGCCCTGGTGGTCTGGGGCTCGGTGCAGGACCTGTCCACCGTGTTCGCCTTCGCCGACATCACCATGACCTGCCTGGCCTTCGTCAACCTGATGGCCCTGGCCCTGCTGTTCAAGGTCGGCCTGCGGGTGATGCGCGACTATGACGTGCAGCGCCGCGCCGGGATCAAGCAACCGGTGTTCGACTCGGCGCAGTTCGCCGACCTCGACCTGGACCGCGAAGCCTGGCCCGCCGGCCAGCGCGCCGAGCCCCCGGCGCAGGCGGACGCCGAGCCGCTGCCGAGCGGCAATCGCTGAGTCTCGCGCAGGCGCCCTCCCCCCGGAGCGGCGCCTGCGCCACAATGGTGTCCCCTCTTCGCACGTCCGGCGCGAAAAGGCCCGACACAAGGATTACGGATGCTCCCAGTCAAGAACCTCTTCGTGCTCTACACCGGCGGCACCATCGGCATGCTGCAGACCCCGCAGGGTCTGGCTCCGGCCGGTGGCTTCGAAGCGCGCATGCGCGACCACCTGCAAAGCCTCGGCGACGCCCCGGACCTGCGCTGGCGCTTCGCCGAACTGCAACCGCCGCTGGACAGCGCCAACATGACCCAGGGCAACTGGCTGGCGATGCGCGACGCCATCGTCGCCGCGCTCGACGCCGGCCACGACGGCGTGCTGCTCCTGCACGGCACCGACACCCTGGCCTACAGCGCCGCGGCGCTGTCCTTCCTGCTCCTCGACCTGCCGATCCCGGTGCTGCTGACCGGCTCCATGCTGCCGGCCGGCGCGCCGGGCAGCGATGCCTGGGACAACCTGGTCGGCGCCCTGCGCGTCCTCCAGGAGGGCCACGCGCGCGGCGTACAGGTCTATTTCAACGATGCCCTGCTGCACGGCGCGCGAGTCAGCAAGCTGCGCAGCGACGCGTTCGACGCCTTCGCCGAACTGCCGCGACCGCGCCACGCCGAGCATGCGCCGGTGCCTGCGGCGCTCGGCTACCGCCAGCCGCGCCGGGAAGTGAACCTCGCCGTGCTGCCGCTCTATCCAGGGCTGCGCGCCGCGCACCTGCGCGGGCTGCTCGACAGCGGCGTGGAAGCGCTGCTGCTGGAATGCTATGGCAGCGGCACCGGCCCGTCCGACGACGAGGAGCTGCTGGCGCTGCTGCGCGAAGCCCACGCCCGCGGCGTGCTGCTCGCCGCGGTCAGCCAGTGCGCCTACGGCCAGGTCGAGTTCGGCGTCTACGCCGCCGGCAGCCGCCTGCGCGACGCCGGCCTGCTCTCGGCTGGCGGAATGACCCGCGAGGCGGCCCTGGGCAAGCTCTTCGGCCTGCTCGGCGCCGGCCTCGGACGCGACGAAGCGCAACGCTGGTTCGCCCTCGACCTGTGCGGCGAGAACGCCGACTGACCGCCCTGCGGCCGCCCGCCGGCGGCCGCTTCCTTCAGCCCTCCCCGCGATACGCGACAACGCCGGCGGCCCGCCCGTGCCCGGCGCCCATCGTCAAGCTTCAGCGAACAGTGTTTCCGGCCTTCCCCGGTTTATCCCCCGGCGGCGAGTCCACAGGATGTCGCCTTCCGCTGCCGGCCCCGCCGGCATCCGCCCACAAGGAGGAAACACCTGCATGTACGCCATCGCCGAAGACACCCTTCCCGCACGCGTATTGAAAGAACTGTTGCTCTATCGCCGCCGTTACCCCGAGCATCGCCAGAGCGCCAGCGAAGCGGACGAGATCCGCCGCATCGAACAGGTCCAGTTGCCGCGCATCGCCGCCTTCATCGAAGCCGGCGAGCCCATTGAATTCGTCCTGCCGGCGTTTCCGGCCAAGTCGCCGAACCCCGGTAAGGTCCTCGACAGCCGTCCGGACATGGCCGAGCGCCTGTCGCTGTCGTTCCTCAACCACCTGTGCCAGCGCATCCAGCTGTTCTATGCACCCGGCGCGAAGATCACCGTCTGCTCCGATGGCCGGGTGTTCGGCGACCTGGTGAGGATCGGCGATGCGCACATCAGCGCCTACCAGGATGCCTTGCGCCTGATGATCGAGGAGATCGGCGCCACCCATATCGGCGTGTTCAACCTGGAGGACGTACGCGCCTTCGAGGCCCAGCGCGACAACCACGAGCAGCTCCGCCAGTTGCTGATCGACGGCTACGCCGAGCCGCTGGAAAGCATCCGCGAGACCCTGCTGGCCAGCGAAGAAGGCCTGCTGCTGTACCGCGCCATCACCCGTTTCCTCTACGAGGACGGCCTGACCCCCGACTACCAGGGCTCGAAGACTGCCCTGCAACGCGACGCCAAGGAGCGCGCCTACGGGGTGATCCAGCGCAGCTGGGCCTGGGGCGCGCTGCTGGCCGACCAGTTCCCCCGCGCGATCCGCCTGTCCATCCATCCGCAGCCGGCGGACAGTCTGAAGTTCGGCATCCACATGATGCCGACCCGCGACGACTGGCTGACGCCCTGGCACGGCGTGGCGGTGAACACCGAGGACCGCTTCGTGCTGATGAAGCGCAGCGAGGTGCTGGAACTCGGCGGCGAGCTGGTGCAGATCAACGGCCAGCCCAGTCACTACCGCCTGCCGGCCAGGGCCGCCCGGCGCGCCGCCGTGGCCTGAGCCCGAGGAGCCAGACGATGAACGCCTATCTCAGCGATCAACCGGTACGTCTCTCGCCGCTGCGCGACGAACAGGGCAACCAGCCGCGCTTCGGCCTGCTGCTGGAGCCCGGCCGCCCCGGCATGCACGTCGGCGAGCTGCCGGCGCAGTGGCTCAAGGGCCTGGCTCGCAGCCACCACCTGCTGCTCCTGCGCGGCTTCGCCGCCTTCGCCGACGCCGAGAGCCTGACCCGCTACTGCCACGACTTCGGCGAAGTCATGCTGTGGCCGTTCGGCGCGGTGCTCGAGCTGGTGGAACAGGAAGGCGCCGAGGACCACATCTTCGCCAACAACTACGTGCCGCTGCACTGGGACGGCATGTACCTGGAGACGGTCCCGGAATTCCAGGTGTTCCACTGTGTCGACGCGCCCGGCGACAGCGACGGCGGCCGCACCACCTTCAGCTCGACCCCGGCGGCGCTGCAACTGGCCGACAGTAGCGAGCTGGAAGTCTGGCGCCGCGCCAGCGGCCGGTACCAGCGCAGCGCGGCGCACTACAGCAGCCGCTCGGCGGCGCCGATAGTCGAGCGCCACCCGCGCCGCGAATTCCCCATCCTGCGTTTCTGCGAACCGCCGGTCGAGGGCGACGCCAGCTTCATCAACCCCTCCGAGTTCCACTACGACGGCATCGCCCCGGAACAGCGCGGCGAACTGCTCGACAGCCTGCGCCGCTGCCTGTACCACCCACAGGCGCACTACGCCCACCGCTGGCGCAGCGACGACCTGGTGATCGCCGACAACCTGACCCTGTTGCACGGTCGCGAGGCCTTCGCCCACCGCGCGCCGCGCCACCTGCGGCGGGTGCATATCCACGCCGAGCCGGCGCTGCGCAACCCGCACCTGCAGCGCGACTGACCGCCCCGCCGGCCGTGCGCGCCACGGCCGGCGTCCCGACAAGGAACCAGCATGAGCCATTCCGTCCCCAACGCGCTGATGACCGGCGCCGACTATCTCGACAGCCTGCGCGACGGTCGCCAGGTCTACCTCAACGGCGAACGGGTCGCCGACGTCACCCGGCACAGGGCGTTCCGCAACGCCTGCCGCAGCATCGCCGGGCTCTACGACGGCCTCCACGGCGAGCAGCGCGACGTCCTCACCCGGGTCGATGCCCAGGGCCGCCGCAGCCACCGCTTCTTCACCCCCGCGCAGAACGCCGAGGACCTGCTCGGCGCGCGCGAGGCGATCGGCTGCTGGTCGCGCATGACCTACGGCTTCATGGGGCGTACCCCGGACTACAAGGCGGCGTTCATGTCCGGGCTGGAGGCCGGCGCCGGCTTCTACGGCGACTACCGGCAGAACGCCTGCGCCTGGCACCGCGCCTTCGCCGACCGCGGGCTGTTCCTCAACCACGCGATCATCAATCCGCCGCTGGACCGCAGCAAGGCGATCCACGAGATGCGCGACGTGTTCGTCCACGTCGAACGCGAGACCGACCAGGGTATCGTCGTCAGCGGGGCGAAGATGCTCGCCACCGGCAGCGCCATCACCAACGCCACCTTCGTCGCCCCGGTCGCCTCGGCGCAGATGGAGGCCGGCAAGGCCGAGGACTTCGCCCTGGTGTTCTTCGCCCGCATGGACAACCCCGGCCTGCGCCTGATGTGCCGGCCATCCTATGAGGAGCGCGCGAGCAGTCCCTTCGACTATCCGCTGTCCAGCCGCTTCGACGAGAACGACAGCGTGCTGCTGTTCGACAAGGCGCTGATTCCCTGGGAGGACGTCCTGGTCTACCGCGACCTGCGCCGCGCCACCGGCTTCTATGCCGAGTCGGGCTTCGCCAACCTGTACAACTTCCAGTCCGGCATCCGCCTCGGGGTGAAGCTGGAGCTGATGATCGGCCTGCTTTCCCTCGGCGTGCGCGCCAATGGCACCCAGGGCTTCCGCGGGATACAGGCTGCCCTCGGCGAGCTGATCGCCCTGCAGCACCTGCTGCAGGCGCTGACCACCGCCATGGCCCGCGACCCGGAGCGCAACGCCGCCGGGTCGGCGGTGCCGCGCCTGGAGTACGCCAATGCCCTGCGCATCCAGGTGCCGCAGATCTGGAAGCGGGTCCGCGAGCTGCTGGAAAGCGCTCTCGGCGGCGCCCCGCTGGTCACCGTCTCGGGCGCCGCCGACCTGCGCGACGGCGAGGCGCGGCGGCTGGTGGACAGCTACTACCGCGGTGCCGAGCTGGAGCCGGAGCAGCGCCTGAAGCTGTTCAAGCTGATCTGGGACGCCACCGGCAGCGAGTTCGGCGCGCGCCACGCGGTCTATGAGAGCCATTATTCCGGCAATGCCGAGCAGATCCGCCTCGACTCGCTGGCCTGGGCCAGCCGTCGCGGGCACCTGGCCTACTGCGAGGCGATGGTCCAGCGCTGCATGGCCGACTACGACATCCACGGCTGGCTGCGGGGGCCCTGGCAGCATGACTGAGCGCAAACGCTGGCTGGCCGGCTGCCTCTCGGCCCTGCTTTCCCTGCCGCTGGCCGCCGCCGTGCCGGGCCCGGACGCGCCCGCCGACCTGGCGCGCGGCAAGGCGATGGCGCAGAAAATGTGCTCGCGCTGCCACGACGACGACGGCAACGGCGGGCCGCGGCCGAACCGCAGCTACCCGAAGCTCGCCGGGCTCGACCGGGAATACCTGTACAAGCAGATCTACGACCTCAAGACCCAGCGCCGGCGCAACCCGGCCACCAACGGCCGCGGCGAGGAGCTGAGCGCGGCGGACGTGGTCAACGTCTCCGCCTGGTTCGCCGCCCAGCGCATGAGTGCCGGCGAGCAGACCCTGGCCGACCCGAGGCAACGCGAACGCGGCCGCCAGCTCTTCAAGAATGGCCTGGCGCAGCGCGGCGTACCGCCCTGCGTCACCTGCCACGGGCCCGCCGCCCAGGGCCTGGCGGCGCTGAAGGCGCCGCGCCTGGCCGGGCAATGGGCGGAATACCTGGCAACCCAGTTGCACGGCTTCCGCGACGGCAAGCGCGGCAACAGCGCGACCATGCGCGCGGTCGCCGGCGGCCTGGAGGATAGCGACATCCAGGCGCTCGCCGGCTACCTGGGCAGCCTGGGGCCGTAGGGCGAATAACCGCTCGCGGTTATCCGCCGCCTATCCCTGGCATCGGCGGCGGATAACGCCGGTGGCGTTATTCGCCCTATCCCCAGGCACGGATGCCCGGCCTCATTCGCTCTGCGCCAGGCGGAACGGCTCGCGACCGAGATGCTCGCGCAGCGACTCGATGAACGCCCTGACCCGCACCGGCATGTAGCGCGCCGAGGGGTACAGGGCATAGATGCCGCCCTGCGGCAGGCGCCAACCGGGCAGCAGCCGGACAAGCCGTCCGCGGGCGATCTCGCGGGCTACCAGGAAGCTCGGCAGCACGCTGACGCCGGCACCGTCGAGCACCAGGCGGTACACCGCCAGGGTGTTGTTCGCCAGCAGGCGCCCTCGGGTCTGTACCGTGGCACGCTCGCGCTGGCGTTCGAAGGTCCAGGTCCAGGGCGTGCTCAGGCGGGTATGGCCGATCCATTCGCAACGCGCCAGGTCGTGCGGCTGGAGCACCGGCGGCAGGCCGGCGAGGTATCCCGGCGTCGCCACGGCAACCTGCTGGAAGTCGCACAGCTTGCTGGCATGCAGGCCGGAGTCGCGCGGCCAGCCGATACGTACTGCGAGATCGATGCGCTGGCCGACCAGATCGCTGAACTGGTCATCGGCCAGCATTTCCACCTGGACCTTGGGAAACTGCCGGATGAACGCCGCGGAAACGCTGCTGATGTGCCACTTGACGAAGTCCTGCGGCGCGGTGATGCGCAACCGGCCACTGGGCTCGCCCTGCAGGTCGCGCACATCGGAGAGCGCGCCGTCCAGCTCGCCGAGCATGCGCTGGGCCACGCCGAACAGCAGTTCGCCGCGATCGGTAAGGGTCATGCGACGGGTGGTACGGGTCAGCAACTGGATCCCGAGGTCGGCCTCCAGGCGTCGCAACTGCTCGCTGAGTAGCGATTTCGACAAGCCCAGGGCCTCCGCCGCGGCGGTGAAGCTGTTGTGTTCGGCGACGGCGACGAAGGCATACAAGTGATTCAGGTTCAGATGATTCAATCGCTCCAGGGCGGCGCTCATCCTGTCATTCCTTAGCCGGGAAGTGGGTCCGGACGGGTCTTGTCGAAAAATCCTGCTGCGACGGAACGGCGGCATTCGACAGGACCCGCAACGATCGGTGAGCGTGATGACGCGACCGGGCGGTCAGGTCGTCGATAAAGACCGCCAGGCGCGCATAAGTTTCAGCGCGCCACCTTCGTATTCCGATAAATGAGAACTGCTTCAGACGGTCGGCCGGGTGCTTTTCATGTCTGCGAAGCTCGCCTGATTGATCGCTTTCTACCGACAAAACCTTCTTAAAGTAGTTTCTTAAGTATTGGACAAACTTCCTTTTTATTTATGGAGATATGGCACATTCATTCCATTCGACATTAATAATTGCAAACCATCATTCGAAACGATTATTCGGTTTTCATGAACAACGTCCTGGCCTCATGCCTGGCTCGGCCCCGGTAGGCGTTTTTTTCCCGTTGACGGGCATCGGCCTTCTGGTATTTTCTGAAACCGGTTTCAAATCCTGGCATCCGCTGGCGAAGACCAGCCGGACACACCAATAAGAACAGCACCAAGAGGTACCAGGTCCGTGAATGGTTCAGTACTGCCCAGCCGTGGCCGCGTCACCATCAACCAGGTGGCCGAGGCCGCCGGCGTCTCCAAGGCCAGCGTGTCGCGCTATATCGGCGGCGACCGCCAGTTGCTCGCCGATGCCACCGCCCGGCGCATCGAGCGCGCCATCGACCAGCTCGACTACCGCCCCAACCAGATGGCCCGAGGCCTCAAGCGCGGGCGCACACGGCTAATCGGAATGCTGGTGGCGGACATCCTCAACCCCTACTCCGTGGCCGTCATGCATGGCGTGGAAACCGCCTGCCGCGAACACGGCTACAGCCTGGTGGTGTGCAATACCGACCGCGACGACGAGCAGGAGCGTCATCACCTGGCCGCCCTGCAGTCCTACAACGTCGAAGGACTGATCGTGAACACCCTCGGCCACCATCCCGGCGAATTGCGCGCCCTGCACCGCGAACTGCCGATGGTGCTGGTGGACCGCCAGTTGGCCGAGCTGGATACCGACCTGGTCGGCCTGGACAACGCCGACGCCGTCGAACAGGCCCTCGACCACCTGCAGCACCGCGGCTTCCGCGACATCCTGCTGGTCACCGAACCGCTCGACGGCACCAGCTCGCGGATCGAGCGGGTCCAGGCCTTCAATGCCTCCATCGGCCGGCGACCGGCGCTCAAGGGCCAGGTCCTGCAAACCGACGACTTCTTCCGCGACGGCCTGCGCGCCTTCCTTTCGGCCAGCGGCCCCGGGCCGAAGGCGCTGTTCACCTGCAACGGCGTCGCCACCCTCTGCGCCACCCGCCAACTGCGCGACCTCGGCTGCCGGCTGTTCGATGAGGTCGGCCTACTGGCCCTGGACGAACTCGACTGGTACCCACTGGTGGGCAGCGGCATCACCGCCCTCGCCCAACCCACCGACGAAATCGGCCGCACCGCCTTCGAGCGCCTCCTGGCGCGACTCGAAGGCGACCGCGAGCCGGCGCGCCGGGTGACCTTCCCGGCGCAACTGATCGTTCGCGGCTCGACCCATCCACGCGGCTAGCGGCCCGCCGCCGGCGCGTTGCCGGCGGCTTTCGCACGGCTTGAAATGAAACCGGTTTCAGAGGATCGCCAATGTCCCTTCACCCCGTCTCCATCAGTCTTTCCAGCTATGGCGCGGACCTCGTTCGCAGTCGCGGCCAGGCCAGCTTCCTGCCCTTGCTGGCGATGGCCGGCGCGCAGCGCGTGGAACTGCGCGAGGAACTCTTCGCCGGCCCGCCGGATACCGAGGCGCTGACCGCCGCCATCCAGTTGCAGGGGCTGGAGTGCGTGTTCTCCTCACCCCTCGAGCTGTGGCGCGAAGACGGCCAGTTGAACCCCGAGCTGGAGCCGACCCTGCGCCGCGCCGAAGCTTGCGGAGCCGGATGGCTCAAGGTCTCGCTCGGCCTTCTGCCGGAACAGCCCGATCTCGCCGCCCTCGGCCGGCGCCTGGCGCGCCACGGCTTGCAACTGCTGGTGGAGAACGACCAGACGCCCCAGGGCGGCCGGATCGAGGTGCTGGAACGCTTCTTCCGCCTCGCCGAACGCCAGCAGCTGAACCTGGCGATGACCTTCGACATCGGCAACTGGCGCTGGCAGGAGCAGGCGGCCGACGAAGCCGCCCTGCGCCTTGGCCGCTATGTCGGCTACGTGCACTGCAAGGCGGTGATCCGCAACCGCGACGGCAAGCTGGTCGCGGTGCCGCCGTCGGCCGCCGACCTGCAGTACTGGCAGCGCCTGCTGCAGCATTTCCCGGAAGGCGTGGCGCGGGCCATCGAATACCCGCTGCAGGGCGACGACCTGCTCAGTCTCAGCCGCCGGCACATCGCCGCCCTCGCCCGCCTCAGCCAGCCCCAGGAGGAACGCCAGCATGGCTGACTTCGAGATCCTCTGCTTCGGCGAGACCATGGCCATGTTCGTCGCCGAACAGCCCGGCGAACTGGACCGGGTCGAGCAGTTCGGCAAGCGCATCGCCGGCGCCGACAGCAACGTCGCCATCGGCCTCGCCCGCCTCGGCTTCGCGGTGGCCTGGCTGAGCCGGGTCGGCGACGACTCGCTCGGCCGCTTCGTACTCGACAGCCTGACCCGCGAGGGCCTCGACTGCCGCTTCGTCGAGGTCGACGCGCAAGCGCCCACCGGGTTCCAGATGAAGTCCCGCGAGGTCGATGGTGCCGACCCGCGGGTCGAGTACTTCCGCCGCGGCTCGGCGGCCAGCCGGCTGGGCCTCGCCCATATCCGCGAAGAAATGCTCGGCGCCCGCCACCTGCACGCCACCGGCATTCCGCCGGCACTCTCGGCGAGTGCCTGCGAACTGTCCCACGAACTGATGCGGCGCATGCGCGGCAAGGGCGCCAGCCTGTCCTTCGACCCCAACCTGCGGCCCTCGCTGTGGCCCAGCGAGCGCCGCATGATCGCCGAGATCAACGCCCTCGCCGCGCATGCCCACTGGGTCCTGCCGGGCCTGGAGGAAGGCCGCCTGCTCAGCGGCTGGCAGGAACCCGCGGATATCGCCGCGTTCTACCTGGACATGGGCGTCGACGCGGTGGCGATCAAGCTCGGCCCGAGCGGCGCCTACTATCGCGATGCCCACGGCGAAGGGCTGGTCCCCGGCGTGCCGGTGGCGACCGTGGTGGACACCGTGGGCGCCGGCGACGGCTTCGCGGTCGGGGTGGTCAGCGCGCTGCTGGAAGGCCTGCCGCTGCCCGACGCGGTGGCGCGCGGCAACTGGATCGGCAGCCGCGCGGTACAGGTCCGCGGCGACATGGAGGGGCTGCCGAAACGCAGCCAACTGCTCGACCGCGAGCGCCGCAGGAGCGCCTGAACCCGCCGCCCACACGGCACCTGTTGCGACAAGAACAAGACAAGCTCAGGAGATACCCGACCATGACCATGCCTCGCCTCGCCAGCAGCCGCTGGTGGTACATCATGCCGATCGTTTTCGTCACCTACAGCCTGGCCTACCTGGACCGCGCCAACTACGGCTTCGCCGCCGCCTCCGGGATGGCCGACGACCTGCGGATCACTCCCGGGCTGTCCTCGCTGCTGGGCGCGCTGTTCTTCCTCGGTTACTTCTTCTTCCAGGTGCCGGGGGCGATCTACGCGGAAAAGCGCAGCGTCAAGAAGCTGATCTTCGTCAGCCTGATCCTCTGGGGCGGACTGGCCACCCTGACCGGGATGGTCGCCAACGTCTATCTGCTGATCGGCATCCGCTTCCTCCTCGGCGTGGTCGAGGCGGCGGTGATGCCAGCGATGCTGGTCTACCTCTGCCACTGGTTCACCCGCGCCGAGCGCTCGCGGGCGAACACCTTCCTGATCCTCGGCAACCCGGTGACCATCCTCTGGATGTCGGTGGTCTCCGGCTACCTGGTGGAGCATTTCAGCTGGCGCTGGATGTTCATCATCGAAGGCCTGCCGGCGGTGATCTGGGCCTTCATCTGGTGGTGCCTGGTGGATGACCGCCCGCGCCAGGCCGCCTGGCTGAGCGGCTCGGAAAAACGCGACCTGGAAGACGCCCTGGCCGCCGAGCAGCAGGGCATCAAGCCAGTGAAGAACTACCGCGAGGCGTTCCGTTCGCCAAAGGTCATCGTCCTCTCGCTGCAGTACTTCTGTTGGAGCATCGGCGTCTATGGCTTCGTCCTCTGGCTGCCGTCGATCCTCAAGCACGGCGCCAACATCGACATCATAGAAGCCGGCTGGCTGTCGGCGCTGCCCTACCTGGCGGCGGTGATCGCCATGCTCGGGGTGTCCTGGGCCTCGGACCGGTTGCAGAAACGCAAGCGTTTCGTCTGGCCGCCGCTGCTCATCGCGTCCATCGCCTTCTACGGTTCCTACGCCCTCGGCAGCGAGCACTTCTGGCTGTCCTACGCCCTGCTGGTGCTGGCCGGGGCCTGCATGTACGCGCCCTACGGACCGTTCTTCGCCATCGTCCCGGAAGTCCTCCCGGCCAACGTCGCCGGCGGCGCCATGGCGCTGATCAACAGCATGGGCGCGCTGGGCTCGTTCTCCGGCTCCTGGCTGGTCGGCTACCTGAACGGCATCACCGGCGGGCCCGGGGCTTCCTATCTGTTCATGAGCGGAGCGCTGCTGCTGTCGGTGCTGCTCACCGTGTTCCTCAACCCGCACGCCGACAAGCGCGAGCCCGATGCCGCTCGCGCGCACGCCTCGCGGCGGGCGGCGCCGGCCCACCCCTGACCGACTCCGGAGCATCCGATGAAGAAAGTGGTTCTCTACAAACGTCTCTCCGCGCCCCTGATGGAACGCCTGCGCGAACGGGTCGAGGTGCTCCTGGTCGAGGAGCCCGGCCGCGACGGCCTGGCCCGCCTGCGCGACGCCCTGCCCGAGGCCCACGGCCTGCTCGGCGCCAGCCTGCGCCTGGACGCCGGCCTGCTCGACCTGGCACCGCGACTGGAAGCCATCGCCAGCGTCTCGGTGGGCGTCGACAACTATGACATCGACTACCTCGACCGCCGCGGCATCCTCCTCAGCAATACCCCCGACGTGCTCACCGAGACCACCGCCGACACCGGCTTCGCGCTGATCCTGGCGACAGCCCGGCGGGTAGTGGAACTGGCCGGCTGGGTGCGCGCCGGGGAATGGAAGAAGAGCGTCGGCGCCGCCCAGTTCGGTACCGACGTGCATGGCAAGACCCTCGGTATCGTCGGCATGGGCCGCATCGGCGAGGCCCTGGCCCGGCGCGGGCACCACGGCTTCGGCATGCGCGTGCTGTACCACAGCCATAGCCCGAAGCCCCACGTCGAAGAACGCTACGCAGCGAGCTACCGCCCCCTCGACGCGCTGCTCGAGGAATCCGACTTCGTCTGCCTGACCCTGCCGCTGACCGCCGCCACCGAAGGCCTGATCGGTGCCGCGCAGTTCGCCCGGATGCGCCCGCAGGCGATCTTCATCAACATCTCCCGTGGCCGGGTGGTCGACGAGGCGGCCCTGATCGAGGCCCTGGCCCAGCGGCGGATCCGCGCCGCCGGCCTCGACGTGTTCGAGCGCGAGCCGCTGTCTCCCGACTCGCCGCTGCTGCGCCTGCCGAACGTGGTGGCCACTCCCCACATCGGCTCGGCCACCGAGGAAACCCGCGAAGCCATGGCCCGCTGCGCGGTAGACAACCTGCTGGCGGCCCTCGCCGGCGAGCGGCCGCTGAACCTGGTCAATCCTTCGGCCTGGGCGCGACGGCGAGGCGCCTGAAGGCCGCGCCGGGCCGACGCCCGGCGCGCCGTTCTGCTTCACTTGCCGGTATTGGCCTGCCTGAATCCTTGCTGAAACGTTTTTTCAACGTGACACATGAACTTATAATTAGCCTGCTAATCATTATCAGAAAGACGAAACCGTGATGATCCAGAGAGGACCCCACCATGCCCGATGACAAGGCCGTCAACGGCCGCCGCGACTTCCTGCGCAAGACCCTGACCGTGATCCCGGCGGTGACCCTGGCCGGCTATGGCGTCGGCCATGCCATGCAGACGCCCGCCGCCGAGCAGGACAAACCCCGCGAACGCTACCAGCCTCGCTTCTTCACCAACACCGAATGGGCTTTCGTCAACGCCGCGGTGGCGCGACTGATCCCCAGCGACGACAACGGCCCCGGCGCCATCGAGGCCGGGGTGCCGGAGTTCATCGACCGACAGATGGAAACCCCCTACGGGCACGGCGCACTCTGGTACATGCAGGGGCCGTTCGTCACCGACGCCGCGCCGGAGTTCGGCCATCAGTTGAAGCTGGTGCCACGCGACATCTACCGGGTCGGCATCGCCGCCCTGGAACGCTGGAGCAAGGCCAACCAGGGCAAGCCGTTCGCCGAGCTGGAGCCGTCGGCGCAGGACGACATCCTGCAACGCCTGGAAGCCGGCCAGATCGACCTGCAGGACCTGCCGGCCAAGCTGCTCTTCGGCCAGTTGCTGCAAAACACCCACGAAGGCTTCTTCTCCGATCCGCAGCACGGCGGCAATCGCGGCCTGGTGGGCTGGAAGCTGGTCGGTTTCCCCGGCGCCCGCGCCGACTTCATGGACTGGGCCGACCGCGGCGAGAAGTATCCCTTCCCGCCGGTGGCGATTTCCGGCGAGAGGGGTTGAACATGGCGACGACACTCAAACCGGTGGATGCGGTGGTGGTCGGCTTCGGCTGGACCGGAGCGATCCTGGCCAAGGAGCTGACCGAGGCCGGGCTCAACGTGGTGGCGCTGGAGCGCGGCGAGAACCGCGATACCTATCCCGACGGCGCCTACCCGAACACCCTCGACGAGCTGACCTACAACACACGCGGCAAGCTGTTCCAGAATCTCTCCAAGAGCACCGTGAGCATCCGCCACGGGATCAACGATACCGCGCTGCCCTACCGCCAGCTCTCCGCCTTCCTTCCCGGCGACGGGGTCGGTGGCGCCGGCCTGCACTGGTCCGGCGTGCATTTCCGGATCATGCCCGAGGAACTGCGCCTGCGCAGCCATTACGAGGAACGCTACGGCAAGAAATTCATCCCCGAAGGCATGACCATCCAGGACTACGGGGTCAGCTACGAAGAGCTGGAGCCGCACTTCGATTTCGCCGAGAAGGTCTTCGGCACCTCCGGCACCGCGCATACGGTCAAGGGCCAGGTGGTCGGCAAGGGCAATCCGTTCGCCGCCGACCGCTCGGACGACTTCCCGCTGCCGGCGCTGCGCCAGGTGTACTCCGCGCAACTGTTCCGCAAGGCCGCCGAGGAACTCGGCCTACACCCCTACGACCTGCCGGCGGCCAACGCTTCGGGGCCCTGGACCAACCCCTACGGGGTGCAGATGGGGCCGTGCAACTTCTGCGGCTTCTGCAGCGGCTACGCCTGCTACATGTATTCCAAGGCCTCGCCGAACCTGAACATCCTGCCGGCGCTGCGCCAGACCCCGCTGTTCGAACTGCGCGCCAACTGCAACGTGCTCAAGGTCAACCTCGACAGCGACGGCAGGCAGGCCACCGGCGTGACCTACGTCGACGCCCAGGGGCGCGAGATCGTGCAGCCGGCGAAGCTGGTGATCATCAGCGCCTTCCAGTTCCACAACGTGCGCCTGCTGCTGCTCTCCGGCATCGGCAAGCCCTACGACCCGCGCACCGGCGAGGGCGTGGTGGGAAAGAACTTCGCCTACCAGAACATGGCCACCATCAAGGCGTTCTTCGACAAGGACGTGCATACCAACCCCTTCGTCGGCACCGGCGGTGGCGGCGTGGCGGTGGACGACTTCAACGCCGACAACTTCGACCACGGACCGCTGGGCTTCGTCGGCGGCTCGCCGATGTGGGTCAACCAGGCCGGCTCCAAGCCGATCGGCGGCCTCGCCGTGCCGCCCGGCACGCCGAGCTGGGGCAGCGGCTGGAAACAGGCGGTCAAGGACGCCTACACGCACACCGTGTCGATGGACGCCCACGGCAGCAACATGACCTACCGCGACAACTACCTCGACCTCGACCCGACCTACAAGGACGCCTACGGCCAGCCACTGCTGCGCATGACCTTCGACTGGAAGGACAACGAGATCCGCATGAGCCGCTACGTCACCGAGCACATGCGCAAGATCGCCGAAGCGATGAACCCGAAGGCCATCTCGGTGAGCGTCAAGAACTTCGGCGACCACTTCAATACACGGGTCTACCAGACCACCCACCTGCTCGGCGGGGCGATCATGGGCAGCGATCCGAAGACCAGCGTGCTCAACCGCTACCTGCAGAGCTGGGACGTGCACAACGTCTTCGTCATGGGCGCCTCGGCCTTCCCCCAGGGCACCGGCTACAACCCCACTGGGCTGGTGGCGGCGCTGGCCTACTGGTCGGCCAAGGCGATCCGCGAGCAATACCTGAAGAACCCCGGTCCGCTGGTGCAGGCATGAGGAGCGCAACGATGAAACCGACAGCCTTCCTCGCCCTCTCCGCCCTCGCCTGCGGCATCGCCCAGGCCGCCGCAGCGCCGGACCCGGCCCTGGTCAGGCAGGGTGAATACCTGGCCCGCGCCGGCGATTGCGTGGCCTGCCACACCGCCAGGGACGGCAAGCCGTTCGCCGGGGGCCTGCCGATGGAAACGCCGATCGGCGCGGTGTACTCGACCAACATCACCCCGGACCGCAAGACCGGCATCGGCGACTACAGCTTCGAGGACTTCGACCGTGCCGTGCGCCACGGCGTGGCCAGGTCCGGCGACACGCTCTACCCGGCGATGCCCTACCCGTCCTACGCGCGAGTCAGCGAAGCGGACATGCGCGCCCTCTACGCCTACTTCATGCATGGCGTGGAGCCGGTGGAGCAGCCCAACAAGGCCAGCGACATCCCTTGGCCGCTGTCGATGCGCTGGCCGCTGGCATTCTGGCGCTGGACCTTCGCTCCCGAGGTGAAGGACTTCCAGGCCGCCGCCGGGCAGGACCCGGTGCTGGCGCGCGGCGCCTACCTGGTCGAAGGCCTTGGCCACTGTGGCGCCTGCCATACCCCGCGTGGGCTGGGCATGCAGGAGAAGGCCCTGGCGGCGAGCGATGGCGCGGCCTACCTGTCCGGCAGCGCGCCGCTGGAGAACTGGATCGCCAAGAGCCTGCGCGGCGACCACCGGACCGGACTGGGCAGCTGGAGCGAAGCCGACCTGGTCAGCTTCCTGCGTACCGGCCGCAGCGAGCGCAGCGCGGTGTTCGGCGGCATGTCCGACGTGGTGGTGCACAGCATGCAGTACATGACCGACGCCGACCTCACCGCCATCGCCCGCTACCTCAAGTCGCTGCCGCCGGCGGACCCCGCCGACCAGCCGCACGTCTACGACGAGAGCGTAGCCCAGGCACTGTTCCACGGCGACGACAGCAAGACCGGCGCGGCGCTCTACGTCGACAACTGCGGGGCCTGCCACCGCACCGACGGCAAGGGCTATGCGCGGGTCTTCCCGGCCCTGGCCGGCAACCCGGTAGTGACCGGCAGCGACCCGACCTCCCTGGTGCACATCGTGCTCAAGGGCGGCACCCTGCCGGCCACCCACCAGGCACCGTCGAGCTTCACCATGCCGCCGTTCGGCTGGCGGATGAACGACCAGGAGATCGCCGACGTGGTCAACTTCATCCGCACCAGCTGGGGCAACCAGGCGCCAAGCGTCAGCGTCGACGAGGTCAGGCGCCTGCGCAAGGACACCGGCGCGGCGGCGGTGGGCGACATTCCGCCGCCGGGATCGGCCGCGGCGGATCGCGGCTGAGCGCCAGGCCTGCCATTCCAGCCCCTCTCCCGCTCGCGGGAGAGGGTTGCCATACCAGGCACGGCCACCCCTTCACTCATCTCTCAATCGCACATGCCGCCCCAGCTCGTCGAACAACGCGACCACCGAGCGCAACGCCCGGCAGTCCGGACGGGTCAGCAGCCACAGGGCGCTGGCGCAGCCCTCGAGGTCGGCGTCCAGTACCCGCAGGCCGTCGCCGTCGCGTAGCAGGTAGGCAGGGATCGCCGCCAGGCCGAGGCCGGCGCGGGCCATCTCGGCGACCGCCAGCACGCCGTTGCAGCGGTAGGCCGGCAGCACCCCGGGATAGTGTCGACGACGCCAGACCACGCTCGGGTGGTCGGGAAGAAAATCGTCCGGGGCGATCCAGTGCAGCATGGCGGGCTCCGTCGCGTCGCGGCCCTCCAGGTAGCGTTCGCTGGCGCAGAGCACGTAGCGCACCTCGCCGAGGTTGCGCCCGACCAGGTGTTCCGGCGGCGTGCGGGTCATGCGCAGGGCGATGTCGGCGTCGCGCCGGCTGAGGTTGGCAAAGTCGTTGGAGGTCGCCAGCTCCAGTTGCAGGGCCGGATAGCCAGGCATGAAGCGCGCCAGCGCCGGCAGCAGCAGGCCATGCAGGACGGCGTCGGAGCAGGTCATGCGCACGGTACCGCTGAGCACCTCGCGCTCCAGTTCGAGGCCGATGCGCGCCGCCTCCAGCGCCTGCTCCGCCAGTTCCGCCTGCTGCGCCAGACGGCGGGCGGTCTGGTTCGCCAGGTAGCCGCTGCGGCTCTTGTCGAACAATGCCTTGCCGAGGTTCTTCTCCAGCCGGCGGATGGCCCGGAAGACCGTCGACACATCGACCCTGAGCAACTCTGCGGCCCGCGCCAGGCTGCCGCCGCGAACCAGGGCGAGGACCAGGGCAAGATCGGCATGGTCCAGGCGATATTGCAGCGGTGCATTCATCTTTTGCATTGGCGCCGATATCGAGTGCGGAAACGCAACTATAGAGTGAGCGCCAGGGCCCGCCAACCGGCGTGGCGAAACTGGAGCGAAAACGGATGTCCACCCCTCCCGCGGCGCCGCTGCGCATTGCCCTGGTCGGCGACCACGACCCGCACATCACCGCCCACCGGGCGATTCCCCTGGCCCTGCGCCTGGCCGGCGAGGCACTCGGCCTGGAGATCGCATTCGACTGGCTGGCCAGCGACCGCCTGCCCGCCGAGCCGGCGCTGGAGCGCTATGACGGGTTCTGGTGCGTGCCGGGCAGCCCCTATCGCGACGCCGACGCGGTGCTGCGCCTGATCGCCCATGCCCGGGGCCGGCGCCGGCCGTTCCTCGGTACCTGCGCCGGCTTCCAGCACACGATCCTCGAGTTCGCCCGCAACGCCCTCGGCTGGCAGGCGGCGACCCATGGTGAGGAGCATCCGCACAGCGACCAGGCGGTGATCGCCGCCCTGCCCTGCGCTCTGCTCGAAGCCCGCGAGGAAGTCCGCCTGCTGCGCGGCTCGCGCCTGGCCCTGGCGTATGCCGCCGACTGGATCGAGGCGGACTACCATTGCCGCTACGCAATCGCCCCGCGCTTCGCCGCGGAACTTACCGGCGGCGCACTGCGGGCCAGCGCCTGGAGCGCCGACGGAGCGATCCGCGCGGTGGAGCTGGAACAGCATCCGTTCTTCGTCGCCACCCTGTTCCAACCCGAGCGGGCAGCCCTGGCCGGCGTCCTGCCGCCACTGCCGAAGGCATTCGTCGAGGCGTGCCGGACGCAGCGCCGCGACCGCCCCCGGCGCGGCCCGACACCTTATTACGCAGTGATCTTCAGCTCCCATCGCAGCGCCGTCGACGACGGCTACGCCGAAGCGGCCGAGCGCATGCTGGAACTGGCCAGCCGCCAGCCGGGCTATCTCGGCGTGGAGTCGGTCCGCGGCGCCGACGGTTTCGGCATCACCGTCTCCTACTGGGACAGCGAGGCGGCGATCCGTGCCTGGAGCCGCCACGCGGAGCACCGCGACGCCCAGGCGCGCGGCCGGCGCGACTGGTACGCCGGTTTCAGCGCGCGGATCGCCCGGGTCGAACGCGAATACGCCTTCCCGGCTCAGCCGGACACCGCGCAGTCTCCGGCCTCGTCCTGAGCCAGCACCCGGAAGCAGGCCAGGGCCAGCAGCCAGGCCAGCCAGCCGGCGCCGACCGCGACGAGGAAACCGCTGGCGGCGCCGTAGCCCTCCACCACCCAACCGGCCAGCGCCGAGCCCAAGGCCATGCCGATGCCCAGCCCGGTGATGGCCCAGGTCAGGCCTTCGGTGAGGCGCGCCGGGTCCACCGCGCGCTCGACCAGGCCCATGGCCAGGATCATCGTCGGCGCCACGCTGAAGCCGGCCACCAGCACGGTCAGGGCAAGCGCAAGGATGCTCTCCACCCCTAGCAGCGGCATCAGGCTCAGGGCCATCAGCGTAACCATGCAGAGCAGTTGCCGGGAAAGCGCCAGGCGCCAGCGCAGCAGCCCGAACAGCAATCCCGCGAGACATGAGCCGACGGCATAGACCGACAACACCAGGCTTGCCGCAGCCTTGTTGCCGTGCGCCTCGGCGAAGGCCACGCTGACCACTTCCACCGCGCCGAAGATCACCCCGATGGCGGCCAGCACCAGCGCCAGCACGCGTACCGCCGGATAGGCCAGCGCGCTGCCGGCGCGGCGCCGCGGATGGGCATGCAGCGGCGGTTCGGTGCCGCGTTGCAGGCTGAACAGGCTCACCCCGGCGACCAGGAACAGCGTCGCCAGCAGCGGCCCCGCCTCGGCGAACCAGCCGACGCTGAGGCTCACCGCCAGCACCGGCCCGATGATGTAGCACACCTCGTCCATCACCGATTCGAAGGAAAACGCCGTGTGCAGCTTCGGCGAGCCCCGGTACAGCTCGGTCCAGCGCGCCCGTACCATGGCCGGCATGCTCGGCATCGCCCCGGCGAGCAAGGCGAACAGGTAGAGCCAGGCATTCGGCGCTCGATAGTGCGTACACAGCAACAGCGCGCTCATCGCCAGGGCGCTGGCCAGCGCGGCCGGGAGCAGCACCCGGCCCTGGCCGAAGCGGTCCACCAGGCGCGATACCTGCGGCGCGAGCAAGGCATTGCAGAACACGAAGGTGGCCGCCACGGTACCGGCCAGCCAGTAGTCGGCATGCACCTGGGAAAGCATGGTGACGATGCCCAGGCCGGTCATCGACAGGGGCATCCGCGCCAGCAGGCCGGCGGCTGAAAAGCCCTTGGCGCCGGGCGCGGCGAACAGTTCGAGATAGGGGTTGCTCATGGAAAGCCTCGGCTGGCCGGCTCCAGCGGAACCGGCGACGATGGGAGAAGACGAAATTAACATACGCTGCGTATGTCAAAAATCATGGAGACATACGCAGCGTATGTCAATTATCCTGAAGCCCCTTTGCCACCCGGAGACCTCGCATGGCCCGCAAGCCTCGCGCCGAGATGATCGAGGAAACCCGCGCCAAGCTGATCGACGCCGCGCGCCGAGCGTTCGCCGACAACGGCTACGCCGGCGCCTCGATGGACGAACTGACCGCCAGCGCCGGCCTCACCCGCGGCGCGCTGTATCACCACTTCGGCGACAAGAAAGGCCTGCTGGCCGCGGTGGTGCAGCAGATCGACGACGAGATGAATCTTCGCCTCGGCGCCATCCTGGCTGCCGGCGAGGACCTCTGGAGCGGCTTCCGTGCCTACAACCGGGCCTACCTGGAAATGGCCCTGGAAGCGGAAATCCAGCGCATCGTCCTGCGCGATGCCCCGGCCATCCTCGGCAGCCCCAGCAGCGAGGCCAGCCAACTGCGCTGCCTAAGCTCGATGACCGGGCAACTGCGCGAACTGATGGACAGCGGGCGGGTCCGCCGCACCGACGCCGAGGCCCTGGCCTGGCTGCTCAACGGCGCGCTGGTGGACGCCGCCCTGCGTATCGCCAACGCCGAACACCCGCCGGAGAGCCTGGCCAGGGCCTGCCAGGCCCTGGACGTGCTGCTCGACGGCCTGCTCATGGAGTGAAAAGCCAATGGACTACCGCATCAGAACCAGCCGCGACGAGGACGCCGCGCTGCTCCCGGCCATCGAGCGCTCAGCCGGGGAAAGCTTCCGCCTGCTGCCCGAGCTGGCCTGGATCGCCGACGCCGGGGTCGCCGGGGTGGACTTCCATCGCCGCCTGATCGAGCGCGGCAGCCACTGGCTGGCGGAAGACGCCGATGGCCAGCCGGTCGGTTTCCTCGCCGCCGAACGCTGCGCCGACGAGTTGCACATCGCCGAGTTGTCCATCGCCCAGGCCCACCAGCAACAGGGCCTGGGCCGCCGCCTGCTGGAGCGCGCGGTGACCTACGCCCACGCCAGCCACTGCCGGGCGCTGACCCTGACGACCTTCTGCGACGTGCCCTGGAACGCGCCGTTCTACGCACGCCTGGGCTTCCAGCGGCTGACCTGGCAGGAAGCCGGCGAGCGCTTGCGCGCGATCCTCGGCCACGAGCAGGAGATCGGCTTCGCCGCCGACAGCCGCTGCGCGATGCGCCTGGTGCTCTAGACGGCGGCAAGGGGCTTGACCGGCGGGTGGCGGATGACGGTACAGTTGCCAACTGCAACAGGATGTTTCAGCACTGCCCCGGACGGGCTTCCGCTCTCCCTCTTCCCCAGTGTGCCCTTGCATGAGCAGTCAACGCCGAAACTACCGCTTCATCCTTGTCGTCACCCTGTTCGTCCTCGCCTCCCTGGCCGTCTCCGGACGGTTGGTCTATCTCCAGGTCCACGACCACGAATTCCTAGCCGACCAGGGCGACCTCCGCTCGATCCGCGACCTGCCGATCCCGGTCACCCGCGGCATGATCACCGACCGCAACGGCGAGCCGCTGGCGGTATCCACCGAAGTCGCGTCGATCTGGTGCAACCCCAGGGAAATGGCCGCCCACCTCGACGAGGTGCCACGCCTGGCCGGCGCCCTGCACCGCCCCGCGGCGCCGCTGCTGGCCCAACTCCAGGCCAACCCGAACAAGCGCTTCCTCTACCTCGAGCGCGGCCTGTCGCCGATCGAGGCCAGCGAGGTGATGGCCCTGGGCATAACGGGGGTACACCAGATCAAGGAATACAAGCGTTTCTACCCCAGTTCCGAGCTGACCGCGCAGTTGATCGGCCTGGTCAACATCGACGGCCGCGGCCAGGAAGGCACCGAACTGGGCTTCAACGACTGGCTGAGCGGCAAGGACGGGGTACGCGAGGTGGCGATCAACCCGCGCGGCTCGCTGGTCAACAGCATCAAGGTGCTGAAGACGCCCAAGGCCAGCCAGGACGTGGCCCTGAGCATCGACCTGCGACTACAGTTCATCGCCTACAAGGCGCTGGAAAAGGCCGTGCTCAAGTTCGGCGCGCACTCCGGCTCGGCGGTCCTGGTGAACCCGAAGAGCGGGCAGATCCTGGCGATGGCCAACTTCCCCTCCTACAACCCGAACAACCGCGCCAGCTTCGCCCCGGCCTTCATGCGCAACCGCACCCTCACCGATACCTTCGAGCCGGGCTCGGTGATCAAGCCGTTCAGCATGTCGGCGGCGCTGGCCTCCGGCAAGTTCGACGAGAACAGTCAAGTCAGCGTGGCACCGGGCTGGATGACCATCGACGGGCACACCATCCACGACGTCGCCCGTCGCGACGTACTGACCATGACCGGGGTGCTGATCAACTCCTCGAACATCGGCATGAGCAAGGTCGCCCTGCAGATCGGACCCAAGCCGATCCTCGAACAGCTCGGCCGGGTCGGTTTCGGCGCGCCGCTGTCGCTGGGCTTCCCCGGCGAGAACCCGGGCTACCTGCCGTTCCACGAGAAATGGTCGAACATCGCCACCGCCAGCATGTCGTTCGGCTACAGCCTGGCGGTGAACACCGCCGAGCTGGCCCAGGCCTACTCGGTGTTCGCCAACGACGGCAAGCTGGTGCCACTCAGCCTGCTCCGCGACAACCCGCAGAACCAGGTGCGCCAGGCGATGGACCCGCAGATCGCACGGCGCATCCGGGCGATGCTGCAAACCGTGGTGGAAGACCCGAAGGGCGTGGTCCGCGCCCGCGTGCCGGGCTACCACGTGGCGGGCAAGAGCGGCACCGCGCGCAAGGCCTCGGGCCGGGGCTACGCGGACAAGTCCTACCGTTCGCTGTTCGTCGGCATGGCGCCGGCGTCCGACCCGCAACTGGTGCTGGCGGTGATGATCGATTCGCCGACCAGGATCGGCTACTTCGGCGGCCTGGTCTCGGCGCCCACCTTCAGCGACATCATGGCCGGATCGCTACGCGCCCTGGCGATCTCGCCGGACAACCTGCAGGACAGCCCGGCCGTCGCCGACCGCCAGCACCACGGCTGACCGCTGCCTAGCCGTCGTGCTCGCGGCCCTCGGCGTCCAGCCAGTGCGCTCCCGGCCCCTCGGCGGAAAGCTGGTCGCCGGGGTTGCGCAACGGGCAGGCCTGGAGCGACAGGCAGCCGCAACCGATGCAGCCGTCCAGTTGGTCGCGCAACAGCAGCAGCTTGTCGATGCGCTCGGTGAGATCCTCCTTCCACTGCGCCGACAGGCGCGCCCAGTCCGCCGCGCTAGGGCTACGCCCCGCCGGCAGGGTCTGCAGGGCGCGAGCGATCTCCGCGAGGGGAATGCCGACCCGCTGGGCGACCTTGATCACCACCACCCGGCGTAGCGTCTCGCGACTGAAGCGCCGCTGGTTGCCGGCGTTGCGCTGGCTGCTGATCAGCCCCTTGGTTTCGTAGAAATGCAGGGCGGAGACCGCCACGCCGGCACGCCTGGCCAGTTCGCCGACGCTCAGTTCACGAGATGCGCAGGAATTCTTCATGATTGGCTTGACCTCAAGTTTGCTTGAGGTTTTACCCTGGGCCGGCCCTCGACACAAGTCACCCGGAGTAACCCGCCATGCTCATCCCCTCCTCCTACTGCTGCACCGACGATCAGTGCCCGGCCGCTAGCGAGCGGTCGCCGTGCTACGCGCAACTCATCGATATCGAGGTGGAACCCGCCAGCCAGTTGTCGCTGGCGCTGGAACAGAACGCGCACCTGCAACGCCTGGAACGCTGCTTCAGGAACTGCCCGGGCTACCTGTCCGCCAGCCTGCACCCCAGCGAGGACGGCCAGCACGTACTGAACTACACCTGCTGGCGTTCACGCGAGGACTGCGAACGCGCCTGGCAGGCCCGGGAGGACGCGCAAGGCCCGCTGAGCGCGGGCGTCTGGCGGCTGGGGGCTGGGGGCGAAAAGCGTGCGTTTCGAGACCTTCCTGGTCGACGCCGAGGGCTGCTGAGCCCGCCGGCGCCGACGGCCCGTCTCAGAAGGACTTCTGCAGGGAGGCCATGTCGATCACGAAGCGATACTTCACGTCGCTGGCCAGCATCCGCTCGTAGGCCTGGTTGATCTGCTGGATCTCGATCATCTCGATGTCGCAGGCGATCCCGTGGGCCGCGCAGAAATCCAGCATTTCCTGGGTCTCGGCGATGCCGCCGATGGCCGAGCCGGCGATCGAGCGGCGTCCCATCACCAGTTGCGCACCGTGCACCGCCGGCTCCAGCGGCTCGAGCAGGCCGACCAGTACGAGGGTGCCGTCGCGCTTGAGGGTCGCCAGATAGGGATTGAGGTCGTGCTGGTGCGGCACGGTGTCCAGGATCAGGTCGAAGCGTCCGGCGACGGCGGCCATCCGCTGTGGGTCGGTGGAAAGGATCACCTGGTCGGCGCCGAGCCGCCGCGCTTCCTCTTCCTTGCCCGGCGAGCGGGTGAACAGGGCCACCTCGGCACCGAGCGCCCTGGCGAACTTCAGGCCCATGTGACCGAGGCCGCCCAGGCCGACCACCGCCACCCGGCTACCGGGGCCGATCTTCCAGTGACGCAGTGGCGAGTAGGACGTGATCCCGGCGCACAGCAGCGGCGCCGCCGCCTTCGGGTCGAGCCCCTGGGGAATGCGCAGGACGAACCTGGCCGAGACCACGATGCGCTCCGAGTAGCCGCCGAAGGTCGGCAGGCCGTCGTGGCGGTCGCGGCCGTTGTAGGTCAGGGTCGGGTATTCCGCGCAATACTGCTCCAGGCCCTCGGAGCAGGCGGCGCAGTGCCGGCAGGAGTCGACCATGCAGCCGACGCCGACCAGTTCGCCGACCGCGAAACCGCTCACCGCCTCGCCGACGCTGGCGACCCGGCCGATGATCTCGTGGCCCGGCACCAGCGGGTACAGGCTGTTGTGCCATTCGTTGCGCGCCTGATGGAGGTCCGAGTGGCAGACGCCGCAGTAGAGGATGTCGATCACCAGGTCGTCGGCGCGCGGCGCGCGGCGTTCGAAGCGATGGGCGGTCAGCGGGGTGCTGGCGGACTGGGCGGCGTAGCCGCGGATCTGTAGGGTCATCGGTGTGTCCTCTTCGCAGGATGGCGGGCCGCGACGGCTTGCTGGCGGCGGTCCGTTCGGGGGGCAATTGTTCGCCGGATGGGCGCCGCCGCAGAATGTCCATTCCTGTCGAAGCCTTGCCCATTCGTGCCGATGTTGCGTGCCGCCACTGCCCAGGCGCGCACGGGGTTGCTACGTTTGCCTTCTCTCCTGGAGAAACAGCCAAGGCATGAGCACTACTTCCACCGACATGGCGTCGCTGATCGCCACCCTGCAAGACGAACCGGGTTTCGACGCCACCCGCATCCCCGGGGTTCGCCTGATGCGCGCCGAACAGGCCTATCCGCGCAGCCCGGTGTTCTATGAGCCGCGCATCTGCATCCTCGCCCAGGGCCAGAAGATCGGTTTCCTCGGCGGCGAAACCTACCGCTACGACGCCGAACGCTACCTGGTGATGTCGGTGCCCCTGCCGTTCGAATGCGAAACCCACGCCTCCGCCGCCGAACCCTTGCTGGGAGTGAGCGTCGACGTGGATATCGGCACCTTGAAGGAACTGCTGCTACAGATGGAAGAGGCTCCCGGCAGCGACGACGACAATGAGCTGGCACCCAGCGCGCCGATGGCTTCGGTACCGCTGGACGCGGGGATGGCCGATGCGGTGATGCGCCTGCTGGGCTGCCTGCAGAGCCCGCTGGACAGCCATATCCTCGGCCCGCAACTGGTCCGCGAGATCATCTTCCGCGCCCTGCGCAGCGAGCAGGGCAACGCCCTGCGTGCGGTGGCCGGCCGGCACAGCGGCTACGGGCGCATGGCCAGGGCCCTGCGGCGCATCCACACCGACTACGCCAGTGCGCTGGACATCGACACCCTGGCTCGCGAGGCGAACATGAGCGTGTCGACCTTCCACCACAACTTCAAGGCGATGACCTTCACCTCGCCCCTCCAGTACCTGAAGAGCGTGCGCCTGTACAAGGCCTGGAGCCTGATGGTGCAGGACGGGCTGAACGCCAGTACCGCCGCCAACCAGGTCGGCTACGAGAGTCCCTCGCAGTTCAGCCGCGAGTTCAAGCGCTACTTCGGGCGCACGCCGAGCGAGGAAGTCCAGGCCGCCCGCCGCTAGCCGGCGGGAGCGGGGGCGCTTGCAATACATACGGATATCCGTATATTCAGCTTTCCATATATCCAGGAAGGCCCAGCGATGCCCAGCCCCGCCGAAGTGTTCAAGTGCCTGGCCGACGAGACGCGCGTTCGCGCCACCCTGCTGATCGTCGACCAGGGCGAACTGTGCGTCTGCGAACTGATGTGCGCCCTCGCCGACAGCCAGCCGAAGATCAGCCGCCACCTGGCCCAGTTGCGCAGTGCCGGGCTGCTCCTCGACCGTCGCCAGGGCCAGTGGGTGTATTACCGCCTGAACCCTGCGCTGCCGGCCTGGATCCACGAAGTCCTGCAAGTGACCCTGCGGGCCAACGGCGACTGGCTGCAAGCCGACGCAGCGCGCCTGCGCGACATGGACGGCCGCCCGCAGCGCGCCTCCGCCTGCTGCCAATAGCGCGAGCCGCCCCATGCTGATCGCCTTCGCCATCTTCCTGTTCACCCTGGTCCTGGTCATCTGGCAGCCCAGGGGCCTCGGCATCGGCTGGAGCGCCAGTATCGGTGCCCTGCTCGCCCTGGCGCTGGGCAGCGTCGCGCCGGGCGACATCCCGACCGTCTGGAACATCGTCTGGAATGCCACCGCCACCTTCATCGCGGTGATCGTCATCAGCCTGCTGCTGGACGAGGCCGGCTTCTTCGAATGGGCCGCGCTGCACGTCGCGCGCTGGGCGGGCGGCGACGGCCGGCGCCTGTTCGCCTTCTGCGTGCTGCTCGGCGCGGCGGTCTCGGCGCTGTTCGCCAACGACGGCGCGGCGCTGATCCTCACGCCCATCGTGATGTCGATGCTGCTGGCCCTGCGCTTCAGCCCGGCGGCGACCCTGGCCTTCGTCATGGCGGCGGGCTTCATCGCCGACAGCGCCAGCCTGCCGCTGGTGGTCTCGAACCTGGTGAACATCGTCTCGGCCGACTACTTCGGGCTCGGCTTCGGCGAGTACGCCGCGGTCATGCTGCCGGTAAACCTGGTGAGCGTCGCGACCTCCCTGCTGGTGCTGTTCCTCTATTTCCGCCGCGACCTGCCGCCGGTCTATGCGCTGGAGCAATTGAAGCCGCCGCGGGCGGCGATCCGCGACCGCGCGACCTTCGTCGTCGGTGGCTGGATGCTGCTGGTCCTGCTCGCCGGGCTGTTCGCCCTGGAGCCGCTGGGCGTCCCCGTCAGCGCGGTGGCCGCGGCCTGTGCGGCGCTGCTGCTGGCGGTGGCCGGGCGCGGGCGGGTGATCTCGACCCGGCGGGTGCTGCGCGAAGCGCCCTGGCAGATCGTGGTCTTCTCGCTGGGCATGTACCTGGTGGTCTACGGCCTGAAGAACGCCGGTCTCACCGACCTCCTGGCGCAGCTCCTGAACCGCCTGGCCGAGCACGGCGTATGGGCGGCCGCGCTGGGTACCGGACTGCTTTCCGCCGCCCTCTCGTCGGTAATGAACAACATGCCCAGCGTGCTGCTCGGCGCCCTGTCGATCCAGGCCAGCGACACCGCCGGCGCGGTGCGCGAAGCGATGATCTACGCCAACGTCATCGGCTGCGACCTGGGTCCGAAGATCACCCCTATCGGCAGCCTGGCGACGCTGCTCTGGCTGCACGTGCTGGCGCGCAAAGGCATGCGCATCACCTGGGGCTACTACTTCAGGGTCGGCGCCCTGCTGACCCTGCCGGTCCTGCTGGCGACCCTTTCGGCCCTGGCCCTGCGCCTGGCCATCTGACGGCCGCCGGCGACGGCGGCAGGAGCATCCCATGCGAGTCCTGTTCATGTGCACGGCCAACAGTTGCCGCAGCATTCTTTCCGAAGCCATGTTCAACCACCTGGCCCCGCCGGGTTTCGAGGCATGCAGCGCCGGCAGCCAGCCCAGCGGGCGGGTGCATCCGCGCAGCCTGGCGACCCTCGAACAGGCCGGCATCGCCACCCACGGCCTGTACAGCAAGGGCAGCGAAGCCTTCGAAGGCGCACCGCCGGACATCGTCATCACCGTTTGCGACGCCGCCGCGGGGGAAGCCTGCCCGCTGTATCTCGGCGCAGCGCTGAAGGCCCATTGGGGCCTGGCCGATCCCTCCGCCCTGGATGGCGACGAAGCCCTGCGGGATGCGGCGTTCCACGCCACCCTGGCACGCATCGAACAGCGTTGCCGAGCCTTCCTCGGCCTGCCCTTCGCTACCCTGGATCGCGACCAGCTCAAGCGTGAGCTGGAGCGCATCGGCTCGCTCTGACCGGAGGAAGCATGTCCGAACAACTACCCAACCTCGATCCCGCGCTGCTCGGCGACCCGCCCCCCGTCTCCGGGCACAGGCCGCGCATCCTCCTGCTCTACGGCTCGACCCGCGAGCGCTCCTTCAGCCGCCTGCTGGTGCTGGAGGCCGCACGCCTGCTCGAACGCTTCGGTGCCGAAACGCGGATTTTCGACCCATCCGGGCTGCCATTGCCCGACGATGCACCGGTGGAGCATCCCAAGGTCCGCGAGTTGCGCGACCTGGTGCAGTGGTCGGAAGGCCAGGTCTGGTGCTCGCCCGAGCGCCACGGTGCGCTGTCCGCGGTATTCAAGGCGCAGATCGACTGGATTCCCCTGGCACTCGGGGCGGTGCGCCCGACCCAGGGCAAGACCCTGGCGGTGATGCAGGTCTGCGGCGGCTCGCAGTCGTTCAACGTGGTCAACCAGTTGCGCGTGCTGGGTCGCTGGATGCGCATGTTCACCATTCCCAACCAGTCCTCGGTTCCCAAGGCCTACCTGGAGTTCGACGAAGCGGGCCGGATGAAGCCATCGCCCTACTACGACCGGGTGGTCGACGTGATGGAGGAGTTGTTCAAGTTCACCCTGCTCCTGCGCGAGCGCACGGACTTCCTGGTGGACCGCTATTCGGAGCGCAAGGAAAGCGCCGAGCAGCTTTCCGCGCGGGTCGACCAGCGTTCGCTCTGAACCGCGTCCGCCTCACTCGCGCCCCGGCGGATGGCCGAAGCGCGCGCGGTAGGCATGGGTGAAGTTTTCCGGACTGGAGTAACCCAGGCGATAGGCTATCTGCGCGATCTGCCAGCGACCCTCGCGGACCATCTGCCGGCCGATCTCGAGACGCCGGTCGCGGACGTACTGCAACATCGAGCGACCGAACTCGTTCTTGAAAATCCGCCGCAGGGTGGTTTCGCCGACCCCCAGTTGGCGCGCCAGTTCGAGGCTGGCCGGCGGCTCACCGAGGTTCGCCTCCAGCAGGCGGCGCGCTTCATGGGCCAGGTCGCGCTGGGCGCGTGGGGTGCGCGCGCGACGAAGGTCCGCGCCGCCCAGGTAGGCGGCCAGCTCCACCAGCAGGCCCAGGGTCAGGCTCTCTTCGTGCAGGCGTCCGAGGGCGCCGCGGTATGGATTCTGGTAGAGCCGCTCGAACAGGGCGGTGATGGCGCCGCAACGGGACAACTGGGTAAAGCTCGCGCCGTCGCCCTTCAGCCGCGCCAGCGGCCGCAAGGCGCCATCGCCGGTTTCCAGTTCCTCTTCCAGATAGCTGGCGGCGATCCGCAGCCCGCCCAGGCGCACGCGGCTGCCCGCCGGCAGGATATCGAAGGCCTCCATCGGCTCGCCGGTGCCGAGCACCGAAGGACCGCCCAGGTTGTAGAGATAAGGCTCGCCGCCGTCGACGCTGTGCCGCCACTGGCCGTCGAACATCTGCACGATGCACAGGCCTTCCGGCAGCACCTTGTGGGTTCGCAGCGGCTCGGTGAAGCTCAGGTCGCAATCGAAATACTGCATCGACGGGCGCACCGTCCGCGCCTGGTAGTGACCGGTGGCGCTGCCGAGCATTTCGCGCGCGTCGAGGATCTGCGACTGGCTCAGGGGTGAAGGAGCGTCGAAATAGAGCTCCGTGTCGTGGTAGGGATTCCAGCTTTCCATGGCGTAGGTATCGGTGGGACGCAACCATCTGAACCGGTTCAGGCAGCGGCTTTCCAGGATGGTTCCGTGCGCTGATCGAACCGAACCTGTGGGCGACGACGCTTTTCCTGTGAGCGGCGGCCGCCTCGGTTGTTCGTGTCTCGCGCCTGTATTAATAGATGCGCCCCTTTTACATCGCGTTGCCAAAGGGGGCGAGAATGATAGCAAAGTGGACTGCGGCACTGCTGATGGGCGCACTGGCGTGGGGATCCTGCACGGCGCAGGCCGAAGAGGCGCGGCCGCCAGTCGCCGACAAGGTGGTGGCCTACCAGGGCCAGCAGGGGCTCAAGGTCTGGACCCTGCGTATCGGCGAAGCGGCGGCCGGCGAAGCGCTGTTGCAGGTCGAAGGTCTGGACCACGACTGGGACCGCCTGATCCACAAGGTAAAGGTGGAAAAGAGCGCCAGGGACAGTCGCTACTCCACCGAACTGAACGGCAGCAAGTATGTGATCCTGATCGTGCGCGACGGCTGGGGCGAGCTCTACCTGCCCGGCGAACAGCAGACGCGGCAGGTCGCCTATAGCGAGTCGCTGTCGTCCGCAGGCGAGCCCCAGGCATTCCTGACCGACTACCTCGAGCAGAAATAAACGCGGATGAGCCACGATACGCTGCGGGTAAGGCTGCTCGCATTCCTCTTCCTGATTCCCCTGGCGCTCTACGCCTGGTCCGCCGTGCAGGCCTTCCGGGTCGACTCGACCCTGCGCGACGAACAGTTCATGCGCGACTGGAGCGCCTCGGTGCGCAACGACCCGGACGCCGCCGGCGCCATTCCCCGTCACCTGTTCCGTCCGGCCTATGGCGTCGAAGGTCATCTTCACCAGTTCGCCGAAGACGCCGAGGCCATCCGCCGCGACCATCCTTGGCTGGCTCTGCGCGGCTGGCTGGCCGCTATCGGCAAGCTCTGCGCGCTGGCGTCGGCGCTGGTCGCGGCCGCCTTGCTGGCGAGACTGGAATACGACGGGCGCCGCTCGATGCGCTCGCAAGCCTACCTGCTCGGCCACCTCGCGCCGGCCTGGCGGCGCCTCGGTCGACTAGTCCCGCTGCACGCCGGCCTGCTGGTCGCCGCCCTGGTCAGCCAGTTGCTCTACGAAGCGCTGTGGAGCTACAGCCACTGGCACAGCCACGGCTTCGTCGCCCTGCTCTTCTCACTGCCGCTGTGGCTGCTGTTCCTCGGCGGCCTGCTCATGCTGCGGCGCCTGCGCGGCGAACTGCTGCCGCTGGAGGAACCGGTGCTCCACCTGCTCGGCCGCGAACTCGACCGCGTCGCCGCGCCCGGCCTCTGGCAATGGCTGGGACAGATCGCCGACCGCGCCGGAGCGCCGCTACCGGACCATGTCGTCACCGGCATCGAGCACTGCTACTTCGTCACCCAGGCCAAGGTCCTGCTGGCACCCCGCGGCATTCCGCTGGAGGGGCGTACCCTGTACATCCCGCTGACCTATGCCTCGGTCATGAGCGAGGCCGAAAGCGCCGCGATCATCGGCCACGAACTGGGCCACTTCGCCGCCGGCGACACCGCCCACGGTGCATCCCTGTCGCTCCTGCAGCGGCAGGTGCGCCTGCGCATCGAACGCATCGCCGCCCCCGAGGATGGGCATGTCGGCCTGCTCGGCAAGCCGGGCCTGTGGGCCGCGCTGTACTTCCTCGATCGCTTCGAGCGCGCCTCCCTGCACTGGAATCGCCGCCAGGAACTGGCCGCCGACAAGGTCGGGGCGCGGGTAGCCGGCGCGCGGGTCTTCGCCATCGCGCTGCTACGCACCTGCGCCCTTGCAGGACTGATCGAACGCCTGCTGGCCAGCCCGCAGACGCGCAACCTGGTGCATGCGCTGACCGACCATCTGCGCGGGAACTCCCTGGAACTGGACGAACACGACAGCGCTCGCCGCCTGGAACACCCCTTCGACAGTCACCCGCCGACCTACCAGCGGATCGCGGACCTTTCCCTGGCGCTCGACGACGATCTGCTGCGACAGGCAAGGCGCATCGTCAGCGCCGACGACACGCAGTGGCTCAACCGCCTGCTCGATGCAGGCCACGGGGAAAGCCGGTGATCCCGCCGGGCGCGCAAACGCCCTGCCCCGCCGGGACAAGGGGCGACGAAGCCACGCAGTTGCGGCGCTTCGTCGCCAGCGTCCCCAACCGGATAAGCATCGGCGCCGCCCGTGGCGCGGCGCCGCTGTCCGCCCTGCTCGGCCTGCTGCTGCTCGGCGGCGCCTGGACCTTGCGCGACCACCCCGGTCCCGGCCATGAGGCGGCGGCGCTGTGCCTGCTGGCGGCGGCCGCCCTCCTCATGTGCCTGGCCTGCCTGCAGCGCAACGCCAGGAGCGCGCCGTTCCTCGTCCTCGGCCAGGGGCGCCTGCGCGCCCGCAGCCTGTCGGCGCCGCTGGACCTGCTGGAGGTCGCCGACCTGCGCCTGGAGGACGGGGTCTGGTTCTCCGCGATAGTCCTCGAACTGCACGGCAAGGCGCTACCGGCACCATCCACGCGCCCGCTCGATCCGTTCGCCGCGCGTGCCGTCAGCGAATGCCGGGACGGCCCACGGGTTCGCCTGCTGTCCCCCGGCTGGCGCCTCAACGGTCGCAACCTGTCGCTACTGGAAGCCGCGGAGGTCATCGACCTCTACCTGGACATCGCCCGCGCCCAGGCCCGGCTCCGCCAACTGGGCGAGATCCCGCCCAGTGCTTCCTCTTCACTCCCAACTCCAAGGATATTTCCATGAGCAACCAGGAACCCCGGGACCTCGTCTCCAACCTCGCCGAAACCCTCGGTGCCGAACACGAAGAGCTGAACCAGGCGAAGACCGCCGAGGTCATCGCCCACCTGGAGCGGGTGATCGCCAACGTACCGCCGGCCACCGAGTTCACCAATACCCGCAAGTACGTGGTGCTGGGTCCGCTGCTGAGCATCGTGCCCTTCATCATGACCGGCATGTGGTTCTCCCAGGGCAAGCCGGGGGTCGGCGTCGTCGGCTTGCTGCTCGGCCTGTTCGGGCTGTTCCTCGGCTACCAGCATCGCAACTCAGGCAAGACCCCCTTCATGCGCCTGACCCGTACCCAGCTCTGGGCCGACAGCCTGTCGGCTCCGGTCGAGCTGGCCGACGTCATCGATTTCAGCGTCAAGGCCGACATGCTGCAAACCACCCAGACCCTCCACCTGCGGCCCGAAACGCCGCTGCCGACCCATCGCGCCGTACGCCAGGTGTTCGCCTCCCAGGCCATGGCCTTCAAAGGCAAGGACCCGCGCATCACCATCATGTCGGCCGGCCTGCAGAGCGATGGCAAGAAGCTGGACTGCGACGACATGGCGGCGATCCTCGACGCCTACATCCAGGCCGCCCACGCCCAGCGCTACCTGCAACAACTGCGCAGCCAGGGCTGAGTGAAGGGCACGGTCCATCCGCGAAGGCTGCTGCTTTGCCTGGTGCTGGTTCCAGCGCTGCTGGCGGGGCTCGGCGCCTGGCAGTCCTGGCGCGCCGAGCAGCAGGCCGAGCGACTGGGCGCCGCGCAGCAGCGGGTCGAGCGCGCGCTCGCCGAAGCGCGGGCGCTGCCGCCGAGGGCCAGCGTCCGGGTGGACGGCCGGGCCTATGTGCGCGACCTGGCCCTGGCGCGGCTCGACGAGCGACTCGCCGACACACGAAGCGCACAGCGCCTGAATCGCTTCGCCGCCGTCCTCGCCGATAGCGGAGCCTGCCTGGCGGCGCTGGTCGCCGTATTGGGAGCCGTCTCCCTGGCCGGCATCGCCGGCGCCGCACGCAGCGCACTGCGCTCGCGTCGCTGCCTGCTCCTGTGGTTCGAGCTGGGCCGACGCCTGCTGCCCTGCCTGCTCCTCGCCCAGATCGGCCTGCTCGCCCTGGCCCTGGCCTGTGCCGGAACGTTCGAGATCCTCGGGCTGTGGCGGGTCGGCCAGGTTCCGGTCAGCGAAGGACGCACCCAACTGAGCGTGGCGCTGATCCTTCTCGGCCTGCTGGCGTCGGCGTGGCAAATGCTGGCGAAGATCAGCCGCTTGCGCCTGCGCCCGGCGCCGGCCCTGGATGTCATCGGCCGCCGGCTGGGCGAAGAGGATGTACCGGAACTCTGGACGCTACTGCGCGAGCTGGCGGCGCGCCTCGACACGCCAGCCCCGCAGCACCTGTTGGTAGGTCTCTGCGACGGCTTCTACGTGACCGCCAACCGCGTCTGCCTGCAACCTTCCGGCGAGCATCTGCAAGGACGCAGCCTATACCTCTCGCTACCGTTGCTGGGCCTGCTGGACCGCGCCGAACTGAGTGCAGTGATCGCTCACGAACTGGCCCACTTCGCCGGCCGCGACGCCCATTACAGCCTGCACTTCCTGCCGATCTACCAGGGCGCCGCGAGCCAACTGGCCGCCATCGAGGAGCAGGAAGCCAACGTCTTCGAACGTGCGGCACTGGAACCGGCGCGACTGTTGGCCGGGTACTTCCTCGAACGTTTCGGCCTCGCCGTGAACCACTGGAGCCGCCTGCGCGAATTCGCCGCCGACCGCCGCGCCGCACAACTGGCCGGTGCGCCGGCGATGGCCTCGGCCCTGCTGCGCAGCGCGGCGGCCGGCGCGCCGATACGGGCGTTCCTCGAACACTGCCTGCTCGCTCCGGCGCGCGCGCCGGACAACCTGGTGGACGCCATCCACGTCTACCTGGGCCAGTCCGGCCTGGAAGCACCGGCCCCCGGGGCGGAGGGACTCCAGGTCCATCCGCAGGATACCCACCCTCCGCTGGGCCTGCGCTGCACGGCGCTGGGAGAGAGCTTCGAACGCACCTGGGCCGGGACCGCCGGCCGGGCCGTTCCGACACGACCGCCGAGCCAGGCGCTGGGCGTCTGGTTCGGCGCCCCCCTGGCGTTGAGCCGAGCGCTCAGCGCCGACCTGCTCGGCAAGACCTGTGAGAATCCCCATGCAAGAAACTGACGAAACCCTCGACGAACTGCCGCCGCTGGAAGCCCGCTGCGAGATCCGCGAGGTCTCGCGGGGCACCGCCTGCGTTGCCCTGCTCGCTGGCCTGGTGGCTGGCGCCACCGGTCTCTGGCTCGCTTCGCTGCCCCACGCCTGGCGCCTGGCCAGTGGCCAATGGCTGTTCTGGCTGCCAGCCGCGCTGCTGCTGGGCGGCGGCCTGTACGCCTGCCTGGCGGGCGTGTTCCTCTACCGGCGCCACGGCCAGGTCGCGCTCACCCTGACGCCGGAGAGCATCGCCTTCGCCAACGCGCCGCAGGTGCCGATGTACACCTTCCAGTCGCTGGAGATCGAGCGCGGGCGCTGGCTGGAACTCACCTTCGCGACCACCTTCGATTGCACGGCACCGCGTTTCGACAGCCATGCCCGTTTCGACCCGCGGGCTTTCGCCCGCCCCGAAGCCCGTGCGGTGGCCGGAGGCAAGCGGGTCAAGCTGGCACTCTGCGGCGCCGCGCTGAACGGCCAGAAAATGGAGCTGGAGCCGCTCGCACGACTGATCTACCGGTACATCCTCGCCGGCCATCGCCAGCGCGCCCTGCAACATCATCGCGCGCCCGGAAGCGACGGCAGCGGGGCCTGAAGCGAGCAACGCTCAGGCTGCGCGCTGGCGTTGCCAGTCCACCGCAGCTTTCAGGCGCGCCACCACCTTGCGCACGAAGAGCGGGTCGTCCGCCACGCAGAGTTCCGCGCTGACCCACTCCGGCCAGCCGGTCCCCTGGCGCTCGCGAGCACCCAGCAGGCGCTCGACTTCGTCGCGCACGGCGCGCTCCAGGCGTTCGCTGGCACGATTGCGGGACAGGTGGAGGCGCAGGCAGGCCTGTTTCTCGCGCTCCAGGGCGCGGCGTCGGGACAGCGGCAGTTCGGCAAGGTTGTGGCTCATGATCGGTGCTCCTTGTCGCGCAGGCAGGCGATTTCCGATTACTGTACATCCATACAGTAATCGGAATTGACGACGCTGACAAGGGCTGGCCGGGTAGCTCGAACAAGCGCGCCCGGCACTTCAGAACTGGTATTCGACCCCGGCTCCCGCGTACCAGGACAGCCCGGGGGCCGCTTCGTAGTAACGCCGGTTGCCGTCGCCGACGATGACCGAGCCGACGTACTGGCGGTCGAACAGGTTGTCCAGGCGCACCAGCTGGTGGAAGGTCCAGGCCCCCAGGCGCTGTTCGAAGCGGGTGCGCCAGTTGAATACCGCATAGCTCGGCGCGGCCTTTTCGCTGTTGCTGTCCTCGACGTAGACCTGGCTGCGGTACATGCCTTCCCAGCCCATGCTGATGCCCTCCACGGGCTTCCATACCAGTTCGCCGAACAGGCTGCTTGCCGGCACGCCCGGCAGGTGCTTGCCCTTGCCGATGGTCTTGCCGCCGGCCTCGAAATCCGAATCGTAGGTGGCGGATAGCCGGGTATAGGCCAGGTTGGCGTTCCAGTGCTCGCTCAGTTCGCTCTCCACGCCCAGTTCGAAGCCGCGGCGCAGGGTCTTGCCGGCGTTCTGGTAGCTGGTGCGACCGCCGAGGGAGCTGGCGACGACGATCTCGTCCTCGGTGCGGATCTGGAAGATCGCCGCGTTGACCCGCGTATTGCCCCACAGGCGCGCCTTCAGCCCGGCTTCGTACTGGCTGCTGGTGGCCGGCTTGAGGCCGAAGTTGAAGGCGTCCGGCGCGTTCGCCGCCACCGGCGCATAGGCCATCTCCGCCTGGGTCGGGGTCTCGAAGCCCTTGCCGGCGCTGAGGTAGCCGTGCAGGTCGGGGGTGAAGGCGTACATCACCGAGAACGACGGGGTGTTCTTCCGGTAGCGCCGCGAGCCGCTGGCATCGCCGTTGCTCAGGTAGCGGTCGTCGACCTCCATCTTCATGGTGCTGTGGCGCACCCCGGCCTGCAGGGTCCAGGCGTCGATGGCCCAGCTCGCCTGCAGGTAGGGATCGAGGCTGGTGGCGGTGTCCACCTCGTCGCGGCGCAACTCGCCCTTCACGCCGAGCTGGTCGCCGTTGAAGTTCTGGTAGCCGCGACGGTCGTCGCGGCTCTGGTCGTAGTCGAGGCCGACGGTCAGGTTCAGCTCGCCCGGCGCCTGGCTTACCGGTTGCAGCCAGCGCACGGTGCCACCGTGGAAGTCGCGGTCGAAGTCGATCACCGCGCCGTTTCTCTGGCAACGCGGATTACTCTCGCATCCTATCTGCTTGGGTATCGCCTGATACTGCACGACACTGCGCTTGCCCACGTAGGCGTTGACCTGCAAGGTCGCCTCGCCGAAGTAGCGCTCGTAGTTCATCCCGGCCTGCTGGTGGTCGATGCTCTTGCGCGTGTCGTACAGCTCGGCGTTGGCGGTGACGGAGCGCGGGTCGTGCTTGTAGGCGTCCCAGGTCTGCCCCAGCGGATCTTCAGTGTCGTTCTGTTCCAGGCTGCTGTAGATCAGCGCCAGGCGGCTGTCGGCGTCGGGCCTGAAGTTGAGCTTGGCGAAGGTCTGGTCGCGGCGCGCGGCGCTGTGGTCGCGGTAGCCGTCGGTGTCCATCCGCGAGGCATCCACCAGGAAACCGACCCCGTCGCCCTCGCCTTCCGTGTACAGGTGGTTGCGGCTCAGGCCATCGCTGCCGACGGTGGTTTCCGCGCCGACCCGCGGGGCGCCCTGGCCGTCGCGGGAGAACATCTGGATCACCCCGCCGGCGTTGCTGCCGTAGATCGTCGAGGCCGGCCCGCGCAGTACCTCGATGCGCTCGGCGACGTCGAGGTTGAGGGTCGCGGCCTGGCCCTGGCCATCCGGCGTACTGGCCGGGATGCCGTCGGCGAGCAGCTTCAGCCCGCGGATACCGAAGGCCGAGCGGGCGCCGTAGCCGCGCGAGGAGATTTGCAGGTCCTGGGCGTAGTTCTGGCGGTTCTGCACCACCAGGCCAGGTACCCGCGGCAGGACTTCGGAGAGGTTGATGCCGAGCTGGCCGTCGGCGATCTGCCGACGCTCGATGCTATCCACCGAGAACGGCAGGTCGAAGGTGTCGCTGGGGTTGTAGCTGCCGGTCACCACCATGGGTTCGAGGCTGCGTCGCTCCTCGCCCTGGACGGCGCAGGCGATGGCCAGGCCGCAGAGCGCCAGGGAGCCGGGCAACAGGTGGGAGACGAAGCTGGGTCGGGGTCGGGACGGCATGCAGGGTTCCGCGGGTCGCAAGGTATCGAAGGGGCTTTGCCAAGGGCGGGAACGCGCCTCCCCTTGGCAAAGCCCCTTCCGGGCCGAGGCCCGGAAGGCCGGGAGCCGGCTGTGGGCTCCCGGTGGGCGGGTCATTGCCTGGGCAGGGCGTAGGCGATGATGTAGTCGCCCATGCGGGTACCGAAGGAGCCGTGTCCGCCCGCGACGATCAGCACGTACTGGCGACCGTCCTTGCCGGTGTAGCTCATCGGCGTGGCCTGGCCGCCGGCCGGCAGGCGCGCCTGCCAGAGCTGCTTGCCGTCCTTCACGTCGTAGGCGCGCAGGTACTGGTCGAGCGTGCCGCTGAGGAAGGCCACGCCGCCGGCGGTGGTGATCGAGCCGCCCATGCTCGGTACGCCGACGGTGAGGCCGATCGGCACCGGGGTGTTGTCGCGGCTGGTGCCGTTCTTGTGCTGCCAGACGACCTTGGCGGTGGTCAGGTCGATACCCGCCACGTCACCCCAGGACGGCGCCTGGCACGGCAGGCCGATGGGCGACATGAACGGATGCATGATCACCGCGTAGGGCGCGCCGGTGTTCGGCTGCACGCCGCTGGTCTCGCCCTCGCGCTTGCTTCCGCTGGGCACCTTGTCGCGCGGCACCATCTGCGAGACGAAGGCCATGTAGTTGGGGCTGGTGAAGAGGATCTGGCGCACCGGGTCGACCGCCACCCCGCCCCAGTTGAACACTCCGACGTTGCCCGGATAGATCAGGCTGCCCTGCTCCGACGGCGGGGTGTACTGGCCCTCGTAGCGCAGCGAGCGGAACTGGATGCGGCAGAGCATCTGGTCGAACGGGCTGCTGCCCCACATGTCGCGCTCGGTCAGCGGCGGGCGCAGCAGGTTGAGGTCGGAACGCGCCTGGGTCGGCGCGGTATGGTCGCCCTCCACCGCGCCCTGCGGCGCCGGCACTTCGCGGATCGGCACGATCGGCGTGCCGTCGCGGCGGTCCAGCACGTACAGGCTGCCCTGCTTGGTCGGCGCGATCAGCGCCGGCTTGACGCCATCGGCGGTCTTCAGGTCGAGCAGGGTCGGCTGGCTGCCGACGTCCATGTCCCACAGGTCGTGGTGGGTGAACTGGTAGTTCCAGCGCAGCTTGCCGGTGTTCAGGTCGAGGGCCACCAGGCCGGCGCTGAACTTCTCGGCACCGGGGGTGCGGTTGCCGCCCCACTGGTCGGGCATCTGGTTGCCCAGCGGCAGGTAGACCTGGCCGAGCTTCTCGTCGACGCTGGCCAGCGACCACATGTTCGGCGAGTTGCGGGTATAGAACTTGCCGGGAGCCAGGGGCTCGGTCTCGTCCGGGTTGCCGCTGTCCCAGTTCCACACCAGCTTGCCGTCGTGCACGTCGAAGGCGCGGATCACCCCGGACGGCTCGTTGGTCGACTCGTTGTCGGTGACGTGGCCGCCGATGATCACCAGATTGCGGGTGACCGCCGCCGGCGAGGTGGAGTAGTAGCCGCCCGGGGTGAACGGACCGATGCCGGCCGTCAGGTCGACCGCGCCCTTGACCCCGAAGTCCTCGCAGACCTTGCCGTTGTCGGCGTTGATCGCGATCAGGCGGGCGTCGGCGGTGGGCAGGAACAGGCGCCGCGGACAACTGGCGGCGACCGCCTTGCCGGCCTCGGAGAGCGCGGCCGGCGGCGCGCCGACGTCGCTCCTGGCGTACTGCTCTTCGTCGTAGTAGGAGACGCCACGGCAAGTCATGTGGGCGAAGCCCTTGAAGCCTACCGGGCTCTGGATCTGCGGATCGAAGCGCCAGATTTCCGCGCCGGTGTCCGGGTCGAGGGCCAGCACCTTGCTGTGCGCGGTGCAGGCGTAGAGCATGCCGTTGACCTTCAGCGGGGTGTTCTCGTTGGTCAGTTCGAGCGGATCGTCGGCGGTCGGCAGGTCGCCGGTACGGATGCGCCAGGCTTCCTCGAGCTGGCCGACGTTGGCCGGGGTGATCTGCTTCAACGGCGAGTAGCGGTCGCCGAACTCGGTGCGCCCGTAGGCCTGCCAGTCGCCGTCCGGCATCGCCGGGGCGGTGCTGGTCATGCCGCTGTCGCGGTCGATGCGACCGACGATCTGCCCCGGATTGGTGAACTGGCTGCCCACCGCGGCGGCGCCGGCCAGGACCACCGCCACGCCCAGCGCCGCGGTGCCCAGCGGCGCCGGACCGTCGGCCAGCAGCGGGCGGCGGAACCAGGGTAGCCAGAGCAGCAGGCCGAAGACGAACCACAGAGCCAGGCGCGGCACCAGTTGCCACCAGTCCAGGCCGACTTCCCACAGAGCCCAGACGGTGCTGGCGAACAGCACCAGAGCGTACAGGCCTAGCGCCGCACGCTTGCCCAGCAGCAGCAACAGTCCGCTCAGGGCCAGGCCGATGCCGGCCAGCAGGTAGTACAGCGAGCCGCCCAGGCTCGCCAGCTTGATGCCGCCGGCCAGCAGCGCCAGGCCGGACAGCAGGATCAACAGGCCGAGCAGGCTCGGCAGCAGGCGCGATCGACTGCGGTTACCTTCGCTCATCGTCCGGTACTCCCTTCGGGGTTGATGACAGGCATTGCTTACTCTCCTATTACGTTCTGCACGCCGGGCTGTTCAGCCCGCCGCGCCGCGTTGGGCGGCGCTGAAGAAATGGCCGCTGGCCATGACCGAATCGCGGTTGTCCGAAGCAACAGCCTAGAACACCGTCTGGATCTTGATCCCCGCCACCAGCGCGTTGTCGACCTCGTCGACCCCGCCCGGCTGCTTGATGTATTGCAGGTTCGGCCGCACCGTCAGCCAGTCGGTCACATGCACCCCGTAGTACAGCTCGGCGTTGTACTCGGTGTCCTGCAGCGGCTGGTACAGCGGGTTGTCGTAGTCGTCGATGCCGTTCACCTGGTTCACCAGGCGCTGGCGCTTCTTCACATCGTCGTTGACATGGATGCGCGCGATGCCCAGGCCGATATCGTCCTTCGGCCGCGCGTCGAAAGGACCCTTGTAGACCACCCCGAGCTGCTGGTAGTTGTCCACCACGTTGGTCGCCTTGTCGTGGACCGTCAGGTTGGCGAACAGGCTCAACCCGCGCGAGGCATCGCCGTTGTGCGAAGTGACCTGCTGCTGCGCCACCACCCACCAGCCATGCTTGCTGCCGCGCGACTTGAAGTCGTTGCCGGTCAGCCCCTGCGGCTGGCCGTCGACGTCGTCGTAGACGTCATCGGCCTTCGCCGTGCTGTAGTAGTAGCCCAGCCGGTACTCGCCCGGCAGTTGCTCGGCGCCGACCTTCGGCTGCCAGATCAGCTCCACCGGCAGCAACGCGCCCTTGGTCCCGCTGCCGCTCATCTTGAAGCCGTTGCCGGTCTCCAGGTTCGACGGGTTCTGCTCGTAGGCGCCGACCTGCACGTACCAGTCCGGCGCGAAGTTGTACTTCACCCGCAACGCCCACTGGCTGACCGGCCAGTTGTACCAGATGCTCCCCGCCCAGTTGCCTACCTGCGAGCCGCAGAAGGCCAGGTTCTGGAAATCGCAGGGGAAGCTGTTGAAGTCCTCGCCCTCGCCGAAACGGCCGAATTTCACGTCCAGCGCGCCGTCGAAGTACTGCTGCTTGAGCCACAGCTGGGTCAGCCGCCAGGTCTGCCCGCGGCCCCAGACCTCCTGCACCGAGCTGATGTGCCCGGCACGCGGGTCGCCGATGCGGTCGTTGGAAAGGTTCTTGCCGTTGCGCTCGGTGACGGTGAACTGGAACTCGGTAGCCTTCCAGCCGAGGATCTTCTCCAGATCCATGTGCACGCCCAGGGCGAACTGGTCGGTGTAGCGTCCGGTCTTGTCGTCGTCATAGCCGCCATCGAGGTTGGCCGCCGCCTCGCCGACGTACTCCAGCTTGAAGTCGTAGCCCTTCTCCAGCAGCTCGGTGCGCTTGCCGCCCCAGTCGCCGAGCATCCATTTCGAGTTCGGCGAGAACGCCTCGGCGGCGTGCGCCGCGTTGCACAGCAGGGAGGCGGACAATAGGCCGCCGGCCACGGGGCGCAGGGCCGGGCGGAGAAGATGGGATTTCACGCGAACGCTTCCTCGTTGCGAATGATCGACTGGCCGCACGCAGCGACCGCTCTACTTCCTCGATAACCTTGCAAGGAGCAAGGGTTTATGAAGAGGACTCATGATCTGAGCCAAGCAGAACAATGGTTAATTTGCGAATGATAAGGTCTTTGCAAGTAAAGCTGAAACGTTTCAGGCTGGAAAACAGTGTTACGGAAACGACAACGAAGCCAGGCGGCGGGCCTCCGAGCGGGTCACCCGGGTGGTGGCCGTGGCGGGACGGGGACAACGCAGGGATTGGCAACAATCTGAAACCCATGAACACGCTTCACGTTGTTGCCGGGAGCGGAACAATACCCGCCTCAGAGTTCGTCGCGCAGATAGGACCAGGGGTAGATACCGCGCTCGTGACCATCGTCGAACAGCAACTGCACGCCGTAGCCCTGCAGGCGGATATCGCGCAGGCGCACGCCCTGCTCCGCCGCGACGATCCGTCCGCGTAGGCGCTGCGCCCGGCATTGCGCACAGGGACAGGCGGCGCGCAGGCGCGCATGGTCGATCCGGCTGACCGCGCCGTCCGCCCATTCGAGCATCAGCCAGCCGTCCCTGGCGGCATTGCGCAGGCGCAGCGGCGGCTGGGTCATGCCGGCATCCGCAGTTGCGCCAGGGCGATGCGCACCGCCTTGCGCACCTCGGGATCGCCGTCGCCTTCGGCGACCCGCAAGGCCTGGGCCGAGGCCGGGTCCGCCAGTTCGCCGAGGGCCAGGGCGGCCTCCTTGCGCAGGTTGCCGATGGGATGGCCGAGCAATGCTTCCAGCGCCTCCCGCGCCGGGCGGTGGCGCAAGCGCCCGAGCGCCCGCGCGGCGCGCAGGCGGACCTGCCAGTAGTCGTCCGCCAGGGCCTTCAGCAGCGGCTCGCCGGCCTCCTCCCGGCCCAGCTTGCCAAGGGTCGTCGCCGCCTCTTCGCGAACCTGCCATTGAGCGTCCGCCAGCGCCGCGCAGAGCGCCGGCAGCACCGTCGCCTCGCGGCTCAGGCCGAGGGCGCCGGTGGCCGCCCGGCGTACCTCCGGGTCGACATCGGCGCTGGCCAGCCTGGCCAGTTCGGCCAGGGCCGGCTGGTGGCGGAGCCAGCCGAGTACCGCCACCGCCTCGCGGCGCACCGCCGCCTGCGGATCGCCGAGGGCGGCCAGGGCCGGCACGGCGCTCTCCTCCAGGCGCAGTTCGCGCAACGCACGCAATACGCTGGCGCGGACGAAGGCATCGGCATGCCCGAGCCACGGCAGCAGGCGCCGCCCGGCGGCCGGTTCCTTGAGTTCGCCAAGGCTCTGCGCGGCGGCATCGGCCACCGCCGGCACCGGATCGGCCAGGGCCGCACAGAGCGCATCGACCACTGCGTCTTCCTCCCAGGCCTCCAGCAGGCGCGCGGCCTCGCCGCGCACGCCGGGGTCGGGATCGCCGCGCAGGGCCGCAACCAGCAACGGCAGCGCCTCCGGCAGCTCCAGGTCGGCCAGTTCGATCAGCGCCAGGCGGCGTACGCCGGGGTCGGCGTCCTCCAGGCGCGGCGACAGTTCGAGGATTTCGGGCAGGGTGGCGTTTTTACAGGTCATATGGCGATCCGCAGTCGGTCCGGGGTGATGCCCGGCGGCAAGCCGAGCGGGGTCAGGCGCGGCAACTGGCGGCCGTCGTCGTGGTCGAGCAGTTCCAGGCAGTGGCGTTTCAGGCGCACGAAGTCGGCGCTGGTCACCAGCCGGGTGTCGCGAGGGCGCGGGAAGTCCAGCGCCAGGTCGGCGATGATCCGTCCCGGACGGGGGCTCATCACCAGCACCCTGTCCGCCAGGTACAGGGCCTCGTCGATGTCGTGGGTGACGAACAGCACCGTGGTGCGGACCCGCGCCCATACGTCCAGCAGCAAGGTCTGCATCTTCAGCCGGGTCTGCGCGTCGAGGGCGCCGAAGGGCTCGTCCATCAGCAGCAGGCGCGGCCGGTTGACCAGCACCCGGGCGATCTCCACGCGCTGCTGCATACCCCCGGACAGTTGGCCGGGCCAGCGCCCGGCGAAGTCCGCCAACCCCACCAGTCCGAGCATCTCCATGGCGCGCCGGTTGCGCTCGGCGCGGGCCAGGCCCTGCATCTTCAGGCCGAAGGCGACGTTGTCGCGGACCCGCCGCCAGGGGAACAGGGTGTGCTGCTGGAATACCATGCCACGCTGCGGCGAAGGTCCTTCCACGCTCCGGCCGTCGACCCTCACGCTGCCGGCGCTTGGCCTCAGGTGGCCGGCCAGGGCGCCGAGCAGGGTCGACTTGCCGCATCCCGAAGGCCCGAGCAGGCAGACGAACTCGCCCGGCCGCGCCTCCAGGTTCAGATCGCGGACCGCCTCGAAGGCTTCGCTCCCCTGCCCCAGGCGGATGCTCAGGTCGCGGATCTGGATGCGCCCCAGGCTGTTGCCGGCCGTCGTCATCGGACCTTGCCTCCCGCCGCGTACCAGGGCGTCAGCGACGCGCCGACGCGCTTCACCAACCCACTGCTGCCCATGCCGAAGAGGCCGATGAGCAGCATGCCGACCACCACCTCGTCGTAGTTCTGGATGTTGTAGGAAGCCCAGGTGTAGTAACCCAGTCCCCATTGCCCGGAGATCATCTCGGCGGTCACCAGGCAGAACCAGGAGGTGCCCATGCCGATCGCCAGGCCGGTGAAGATGCCCGGTCCGGCGCCGGGCAGCAGCACCTCGCGCAGCAGCGCCCGGCGCCCCGCCCCCAGGCTGCGCGCCGAAGCCAGCAGGCGCGGATCGAGCGCCTCCACGCCATGCACGGTATTGAGCAGGATCGGGAACAGCGCGCCGGTGAAGGTAATGAAGATCATCGAGGCCTCCGACGAAGGGAACATCAGGATCGCCAGGGGAATCCAGGCCACCGCCGGGATCGGCCGCAGCACTTCCAGCGGCGGCAGCAGCAAGGCCTCGGCCCAGGCCGAGCGGCCGATCGCCAGGCCGAGGGCGATGCCCAGCGCGGCGGCCAGCAGATAGCCGGCGAAGACCCGCGCCAGACTGGCGCCGAGGTGCGCCAGGAGCACGCTGGACTGGGCCAGGTTGCAGGCCGCCAGCAACACCGCACCGGGCGTCGGCACGTTGGCGAAGGTCACCAGGCCCAGATTCAGTTGCAGACCGGCGGCGAGCTGCCAGAACGCCAGGCAGGCCGCCAGCGAAGCGGCGCGGGTGGCCCAGCGCCAGGGTCGGGAGATCGGAAGCGAACTCATGGGCGGACTCCGAAGACGCCCGCCTCAGCGGAGCGCCAGCGCCTGCTGGCTGGCGGCGGCAAAGTCGCGTACCTCGCCGCCATGGCGGCGGGCATAGTCCTGGGCCTGCTCGCGGAGCAGGAAGGCGTTGAGGCGACCCTCGCCGTCGCGGACGAACCACGCCTGGTTGGCCAGCAGCTTGATCCCGCTGTCACGATCCTGGGCGTAGATCGCACGAATCGCCTTGCCCTGCGCCTTCAGCTCGGCAAGATCGGCCAGGGCCGACTCCGGCGAAGCGTAATGGCGCACCCTGGCCTCGCCCTTCACCCAGATCTGCGCTACCCGTTCGAACTCCTCGATCGGCCGGCCGCTGCGCGCGTCGCTGGCGCGCAGCGGCGACGGTGCGTAGTCTGCCAGCGCCGCCTGGTAGTCCAGCCCGGCCTGACGGTAGGCCTCGCGGATGTAGCGGTCGTCGACGAAACGCTCGACGTCCAGCCCACGGTCGGCCTTCTTCAGCAGCTTCAGGGTGTCGATGGAGGTCGCCAGCGCCTGGCGGTATTCGGGTTTCCAGGCCTGGTCGCGGGTCTGCAGGCCGAGCGGACCGTGGAACAGGTAATTGACCTCGGCCTCGATGCCGGTGACCTTCTCGATCAGCTCGCTGTATTTCTCCGGTTCGGCGGCCAGCAGTCGATTGGCTTCGATGCTCGCCCGCAGGTAGGCCACCACCACCTCCGGATAGCGCTCGGCGTAGGCGGCGTCCACCAGCGCGCCATGGAAGGTCGGCGCGTTGGCCTGGGAACCGTCGTAGATCTTGCGGGCGAAGCCGCGATTGGGGAACAGCTCGGCGAAGGGTACGAAGTCGGCATGGGCGGCAATCTTGTTCGCCTGCAAGGCCGAACCGGCGATTTCCGGCGGCTGGGCGATGATGGTCACGTCGCGCTGCGGGTCCCAGCCTTGCGCCGCCACCGCGCGCAGCAGCATGCCATGGGCGGTGGAGGCGAACGGTACGGAGATGGTCTGGCCTTTCAGTTCGGCCAGCGACTGCACCGGCGAGCCGCTCGGTACCACGATGCCGTTGCCGCTGCCACGGGTGCTGCCGGACAGCACGCTGATGAACAGGCTGCGCTTGCCGGCGGCGGCGAAGGCCACGCCGTTGAAGGTGCCGGGAAAGTCGGCCATGGCGCCGAAGTCGAGCTTGCCGGCGACCATCTCGTTGGTCAGCGGTGCGCCACTGGTGAAGTTCTTCCACTCCACCCGGTAGTCCGCATCCTTGTAGCGGCCGTCGCGCGGCAGGTATTTCTCCAGCAGGCCCAGCTCGCGGATCAGCAGCCCGCCGGCGGCGCAGTTGATGGTGGTGTCCTGAGTGCCGATGGCCACGCGGATGGTTTCCGCCTGGGCACCCAGGGAAGTCAGGGCCAGCGCCAGGCTGGCCAGGATTGCACGCAGTCGCATGGGGATTCCCCTCGAATCATGGTCATGGGAATCGTCTCCGCCACCCGGACGGTGGTGGGAAACGAGGGGTGCTTCAGGGTGGCGTCCGGGAGTGGCCGGATGGCGGGTTCTGCCTCGCTTGCCGGGAGCGGGCGTCAGCGCAGCAGGTAGGGAATCTCGACCTTCACCGCGCCGGTCGGGCAGTCCTTTTCGCAAGGCATGCAGTACCAGCACTCGTCGTAGGCCATGTAGGCCTTGCGGGTCGTCGGATCGATGGCCAGCAGGTCCATCGGGCAGACCTCGACGCAGACGGTGCAGCCCTTGTCGGCGATGCAGCGGTCTTCGTCGATGGTCACCGGGGCGCTGCTGCGGAAGAAGATGTCCTGGGGTCGGTAGGCCATGGCACGCGGTCCTCGTGGTTCGATCTGGCCCGCTTTCGTGGCGGCGGGCTCGGTGTCTAGCGGTACTACGCCGGGGCGTGGGGCCCTAGGCGGCGTCGTTCCTCAGCCGCAGGCGCTGGTAGGCCTGCTGTTCGCCCTCGTCGATGGCGAACAGGTAGGGTTCGACCGGTTTCCTGAAGCTGGCCATGCGTCCCTGCTCGTCCTTCTTCAGGTGCGCGTGGCAGAACCAGGCAGCGTCGTCGCGCCGCGGATAGTCCACCCGGTGGTGGTACAGGCCCCAGCGGCTCTCGGTGCGGAACAGCGAGGCGCGCGCGGCCATCTCCGCGCAATCGCGGATAACGCTGACTTCCAGGGCGCGCATCAGCTCGTGGGGGTTGTCCGCCTTGATCCGCTCCAGGTCCTCGGCGATGGCCTGGATGCGTTGCAGGCCCAATTCCATCTTGCGGGTCACCTTGGGCGGTTGCAGGTAGTCGTTGACCAGCCGGCGCAGCTTGTACTCCACCTGCGCCGCCGGCAGGCCATGCTCGCGCAGCAGCGGCGCCTCGATCCGCGCACGCTCGCGCTCGACCTGGGCGCGGTCGACCGCGCTGAAGGCGCGCCCGGCGACGTATTCGGCGGCGTTGCGCCCGGCGAACCAGCCATAGGTGAAGGCGCCGAGCATGTAGTTGTGCGGCACCGCGGCCATGTCGCCGGCAGCGTAGAGGCCCTTCACGCTGGTCTCGGCCTTCTCGTTGACCCACACGCCGGAGGCCGAGTGGCCGGAGCAGAAGCCGATCTCGGAAATGTGCATCTCGACCATCTGCTGGCGGTAGTCGGTGCCGCGCCCGGCGTGGAACTGCCCGCGACTGGGGCGTTCGTTGCCATGGAGGATGTCCTCGATGGTCTGGATGGTTTCCTCCGCCAGGTGGTCGAGCTTGAGGAACACCGGGCCATTGCCGCCTTCGAGTTCCTGGTGGAACTCCCACATCATCTGCCCGCTCCAGTAGTCGCATTCGATGAAGCGCTCACCCCTGGCGTTGGCGGTATAGCCACCCAGCGGGCCGGTGACGTAGGCACAGGCCGGGCCGTTGTAGTCCTTGATCAGCGGGTTGATCTGGAAGCATTCCAGGTTGGCCAGCTCGGCGCCGGCATGATAGGCCATGGCGTAGCCGTCGCCGGCGTTGGTCGGGTTCTCGTAGGTACCCATCAGGTAGCCCGAGGACGGCAGGCCCAGGCGGCCCGCCGCGCCGCAGCAAAGGATCACCGCCTTGGCGCGGATCACATGGAAGTCGCCGCTGCGGCAGTCGAAACCGAGTACGCCGTTCACCGCGCCCTCGGCATCGGTGAGCAGGCGGGTGCAGACCAGGCGGTTGGCGATGGGGATCCGCGCACGCTTGAGCTGGCGGTAGAGCACCTTCTTGATGTCGTGCCCTTCCGGCATCGGCAGCACATAGGCGCCCATGTGGTGGACCTTCTTCACCGCATAGTCGCCGGTCTCGTCCTTTTCGAACCTGACGCCCCAGCGATCCAGCTGCCGCAGGGTCTCGAAGCTGTGGCTGGCATAGGCGTATACCGCCGCCTGGTTGACGATGCCGTCGTTGGCCACGGTGATTTCCCGGGTGTACTGCTCGGCCGTGGCGTGGCCGGGGACGATGGCGTTGTTCAACCCGTCCATGCCCATGCTGATGGCGCCGCTGCGCTTGACGTTGGCCTTGTCCACCAGCAGCACGCGCAGTTCGCGGTCGTGCTCCTTGGCCTTGATCGCCGCCATCGGCCCGGCGGTGCCGCCGCCGATCACCACGATGTCGTATTCCTGCTCCAGGGTGTTCATGCCCGCTCTCCCTTCTGCCGATCGATGCGCAGGCGATACTGGAAAGCGTCGCCGCGGTAGTAGAGGTATTCGAAGTCCAGCGGCGCGCCGTCGGCGGCATGGGTCAGGCGCTCGATACGCATGATCGGCGCGCCCTCCTCGACCGCCAGGGCGCGGGTCAGGTCGGCATCGGCGAGCACCGCGTCGATGGCCAGGTCGGCATGGCCGAGGGGAATGCCGCAATCGTTCTCGAGGATCAGGAAGATGTCGCGGGTCACCAGGTCGGCCTTCTCCAGGCGCTCGCCGAGCGCCTGCGGCAGGTAGGTGACTTCCAGCGAAACCGGCTCGCGGTTGACCAGCCGCACCCGCTTGATCTCGCACACAGGGCTGCCCTCTTCCACCCGCAGGCGCTCGGCCACCCGCGCGCCGGCCGGCACGTAGCGCAGGCCATGCAGGCGGTTGATGACCTCGTAGCCCATCTGCGTCATGGACTCGCCCAGGCCTTGCAGGGTGCTGACGTTCTGGAACGCCTTCGGCCGGGCGACGAAGGTGCCCTTGCCGTGGATCTTGAAGATCAGCCCTTCCTTCTGCAGGTCGCCGAGCGCCTGGCGCACGGTGATGCGGCTGACGTCGAAGGCCTTGCCCAGCTCGTTCTCCGAGGGCATGCGGCTGAGCGGCGGGTAGACGCCGTCGAGGATGCGCCCGCGCAGCAGCTCCTTGAGCTGGCTGTACAGCGGCACGGGAGAAAGCGGGAGCAGTTTGCCCATGGTCGGATTCGCTTGTCGGAGTGGCTCGGACACTTGTTATAACAAGTTATGCTGTGATGGTAAACGCCATGAACGATCAAGCGGAAATACCGAAAACGCATATGGATATGGCGCCACCCGTGCGTGGCTCTCGCCGGCCAAAGGACCGGCCCGCAGCGCGGACCGGCCCGCCCCCTCAGCGCAGCGGCCGCCAGAGGGTGAAGGCTACCGGCGGCGTCCAGCCGCTGTTGGAGGTGTGCGCCTGCAGGCAGAGATAGCGCAGCCCCTCGTAGGTCACCCCATCGTCGACCCGATAGGCCTGGTTCTCCCGCCATTGCGGGAATTGCGGATCCACCGCCCCGCCGCTGGTGCTGACCTCCAGGCCTTCGCTGGGCAGCGACTGGTTGCCCTGGGTATCGGTGGCGGTGACGAAATAGCTGTAGCGGGTGTCCGCCGTCAGGCCGCTGTCGGTGGAACCCAGCGCGGCGCTCTGGCCAACCATGGCGCCGTCGCGATAGAGGCTGTAGTAATCGATCGGACGCTGCCCGCTGGAGGCGTTCCAGGCCAGCACCAGGCTGGTCTCGCCGCGCTCCAGCAGACGCAGGCCCTGCGGCGCCGCCGGGCGCTGGTCGCCGCCCTCGCCGTCATGGATGAGGCTGGCGTAGCGCTTGCGGAACTCCCAGTTGTAGCGCTCGCCGCGCTTGTTCAGGCCATCGTCCCAGTTCACCGACCAGGTCATCAGGCCCTTGATCGCGTGACCGGCGGCTTCCAGGCGGCGAAACGCGTTGCTCACCGCGGCGGGATCGATCACGTAGCCGGTAGCCGCCGCATCGACGTTGCTCGGCAGGCCGATGGCCAGGCGCTGCGCCGGGATCCGCACGAAGTCGCGGCTGCCGGTGGCCAGGCTCTCGGTGAGGTAGTAGAGGAAGTCTTCTTTCATCGCGTCGTTGTTCTGCGCGATCCAGGCGCCCTTGCCGCCGTTCGCCTCCTGGACCCACAGGCCGTCGCCGCCCTGGTTGTAGTACTGCGGCGCGATGAAGTCGTAGACGCCTTCCAGGGCCTGCAGATAAGGCACGTACTTGCCGTTCTTGTGCAGATAGGGAAACTCCGGGGCCATGCTGACGATGAAGTGCTTGCCCTGCCCGGCGTAGTGCTCGCGCACCAGCTTGAGGGCCGCCGGCAGCACCCGCTGGTTGTCGGCCAGGTCGATGGCGCTCTGCTCGAGGTCGATGTCCAGGCCGTCGAAACCGTAGGTTTCCACCAGACGGACGATCTCGGCGGCCAGCGCCTGCTCCTGCCCGGCGTGCAACTCGATGTGCGCGTCGGCGCCCCCCAGCGAAATCAGCACCGCGCGGCCCTGGGCGTTGAGCACGCCGACCTGGCGGCGAAACTCCGCGTCGGACAGGTTGTATGGCTGGAAGGTCGGGATGCCGCGCCCTTTCATGAAGGCCACGGCGACCACGTTGTACTCGCTCGGCACGTCTTCCAGCGCGATGTTGGCGAACGAGCCCTGCTGGTAGCCGTCGGCGGCGCCGGCCGGCCAGTTGTGCCAGAAGCCCATGAGAATCTTCTTGCCGGCGATGCTCGGCATGGCCGCCGCGGCATCTTCGCGGGCCTGGTGCAACTGGGAAAAGTCGATCCTGATCATTTACCGCTCCTCGGATGAAGGTAGGAAACGCATCCGGAGGGGCTGTCCGACGAACCGCGCCGTGGCCGCCGCGAACGCTTAGAAAAAACAGGCGCGAGCGTCTACCACGGGGCATTCCGGCGTTTGTCGCGATCAGGGCGGGGGCATGGTTGCAGAGACGGCGGAAGGCTTCACCTACCACAATTGGCAGAGCCGCGGCGGCGATGCTCCGCGCCGGGTTCAACCGGCTTCGCTGAGTTCGGCGACCACCACTCCGGGAAGGTCTTTCAGCAGTGCCGGGGACAGCAGCAGCTTGGTCTCGCGGACCCCGGCGCCCATCACCACCAACGGCCGTTCGAAGACCGCCGCGTCGACCAGCAGCGGCATGCCTTCGGGCAAGCCGAACGCGGTGATGCCGCCGAACTGCATGCCGGTCAGCTCGGTGGCGACCTCGCGGGCGGCGAAGGACAGCCGGCGGGCCCCGAGCAGCGCCTTGACCGCGCCGTTCACGTCGAGCCGCCGCGAGCCCAGGTTGACCACCGCGGCATAGCCTTCGGCGCCGTCGCGCTTGTAGCGCAGGACCAGGGTGTTGGCGCAGTCCTCCAGGCCAAAGCCGTAGCGTGCGCTGAACGCCGCGGTGTCGGAATGCTCGTCGGCGACGCGGAACACCACCAGCTCGGCGGAAGGCAGGCCGCGCGCGACCTGCTCCGGCAGATGGCGGTGGTAGTCGGCCGGGGCGACGGCGTCGAGCCGGTGGCGTTGGGTGTATTCGCGCAGAACCATGGGCAACCTCGAATGAAGACGGACGGCACCGGCCCCTGCCGCCAGGGGGGCGGCAGGGGCCGGCGGTTCAGGTTGCCAGGTTCGCCGGCACGCCGCCAGGCACATCGGGCGCCAGGCGCTGCCGCAGGATCGCGCAGACCTCCTCCGCCGCCGTCACCACCAGGCCGTGGCCGCCGGCCAGGGTCTCCAGCTCGTAGCGGCTGGCGTGCCGCCGCCAGCCGTCGATGGCCACCCTGGAGACGCCCGAGTCCTGCTCGCCGAGGATCGCGGTGATCGGTATGGCCAGCGGCTCGCGCGGGCGGTAGCGATAGTCGGCGGCCAGGCGCGAATCGGCGCGCAGGGTGGCCAGGCTGATCTCGCGCAGCTCCGGGTCGTCGAGCACTTCCAGCGGCAGCACGTCGTACTCGCGCAGGGTTCGCAGCAACTCGGCGTCGCCCATCGCATGGAAGCGCGGGTATTCCAGGTCCGGCCCCGGAGCGCGGCTGCTGATCACGAACAACTGCCTGGCGCGCAGGCCGTGCAGGCTTTCCAGGCGTGCCGCCAGTTCGTAGGCGAGCATGCCGCCGAGGCTGGCGCCGATCAGGGCGAACGGACGGTCGAGCAATGGCAGGAGCGCGTCGTCGATGGCACAGAGCATGGCCTCTACATCGGTGACGAATGGCTCGTCCTGGCGTTCCTGGCGCCCCGGATACTGGATCGCCAGCAGCTCCACGTCCGCCGGCAGGCGCGCGTCCCAACCACGGAAAGTGCCGGCGTTGCCGCCCGCGGGCGGCAGCGCGATCAGGCGCAGGCGCGGCTGCGCGCTCCCGCTGCGCTGCAACCACAGGGCCCGGGCGCGCTCGGTGGCGGGCGGCAACGGCGGCGCGTCGGCGGCATGGCAGCGGCGCACCACTTCGCGGGCATCCGGATCGCCCTGCAACAGCCCCAGGCTCAGTTGCCTGCCGGTCAGCCGGCGCAATTCGGCGATCGCCTGCACGCCCAGCAGCGAATGCCCGCCGGCGCTGGCGAAGCCCTGGTCGGCCGCCAGCGGCCGGCCGAGCACCCGGGACAACACCTTGAGCACCCGCCGCAGCTCCACGCTGTCCTCGGCCTGGGCCGCCGCGGGCGGCTGCACCGGGTCTCCGAGCAGCGCCAGCAACGCCTCGCGGTAGGCGCCGGCCAGTGCCTCGGCGCGCTCGGCGGGGAAACGTCCGGCGGCATACTGGAAGCCCACCTCGAGGCGCTCGCCGGCCACCTCGAAGTCCACCGCCAGCGGCACGTCGACGTCCACCACCACCTGGTCGAGGATGCCGCCGTGCCTTACTCCCGCCGCCGGCGCGGCGTCGTCCTGGTGGAAGTCGACGAAGTTGAACAGGCTGTCCAGGCGCAACTCGCGGTTGCGCCTGCGAATCGCCGCCAGCGGATGGCGCCGATGTTCCAGGCTCGCGCGCTCGTAGTCGAATGCGCGACGGGCGCTGTCGAGCAGATCGACGGAAGCCGACAGCCGGCACGGCAGGGTGTTCAGGAACAGGCCGAGCAGGCGGTCCGCTCCCGGCTCCTCGGGGCGCCCGTGGCTGACGAAGCCGGTGACTACTTCATCGGCATCGCTGAAGCGGCACAACGCTCGGCCATGCGCCGCCAGCAACAACGAACGCAAGGGCAAGCCGCTGCGTTCGGCCAGGGCGCGCAAGCGCGACAGGCTGTCGGCCGGCACGTCCACGCGGACCGCCGCCATGCGCCGGGGTCCCTCCTCCGCCAGGCCGGGCAACGGCCGGTAGCGGGCGCCGGCCAGGTAGTCGAGCCAGAACAGCGCCGAGGCGGCGTTGGCCTCGGCCTCACGCTCCAGCGCCACGTAGTCGCGGAAGCCTACCGCGGGCGCTTCCGCTTCCCGCGCGACGACACCGGCGAGAAGGTCGGCGTAGACCGCCAGCAGCTCGTCCACCAGGCTTTGCAGGCTCCAGCCGTCCAGCACGCTATGGTGTTCGGCGACGCCCAGGGCGAAGCGCCGCTCGTCCAGCGCCAGCGCGGCGAGGCGCACCAGCGGTGGGCGGCTCCAGTCGAACGGGGTGGCCTGCTCTTCCTCGATCCAGGCACGCAGGCGCAGGCGCCGTGTTTCCCCATCGAGGCCACACAGGTCGTGCACCGGCACCTCGGCGGCGACCGCCGTGGCCGGGTGGACCCATTGCAAGGGCGCCTGGCCGCCGTGCAGATCGAAGCCGGTACGCAGGATCGCGTGGCGGCCGATCAGGATCGCCCAGGCGCGCGCCAGCAACTCGCCGTCCAGGCGTCCATGCACCTCGTGCAGGACGACGTTGTGCAACAGCCGTGGATCGCCGCTGGCCTCGCTTTGCAGGAGCATGCCCTGTTGCAGGCTGGTCATCGGATAGGCGTCGTCGAGCCCCTCCGGCAGGCGCTTGCGTTCCGCCGCCGACAACAGGGCGAACGGCTCCAGCGACTGCGGCGCCGAGGTCCCGAGCGCATCCGCCGGACTCGCCGGAGCGGCCAGCAGGCGCGCCAGTTCGCGGATGCTCTGGTGGTTGAACACGTCGCGCAGGGTAAAGGCAAGCCCCGCCTCGCGCGCCATGACCTGCATCTGGATCAGGCGGATGGAGTCGCCGCCGACCTGGAAGAAATTGTCGCTGACGCCGATCGCCGGGCGTTTCAGCACGCTCTTCCAGATCTCCAGCAGGGCCGCCTCGGTGGCATTGGCCGGCGCTTCCAGGGTCTGCGCGGCCGCCTCGGCGGCCAGCGCCGCCAACAGCGCGCGACGGTCGAGCTTGCCTTCGGCGGTCAGCGGCAGGCGTTCGACCCGGGCGATCCGGCTCGGCAGCATGTAGGCCGGCAGGCGCGCCTCGAGGAAGCCACGCAGGGCCTGCTCGCTCAGCTCGCCGCCGAGGGCCGCGGCGGGGCGCGGCGCGACCGCGCGCCAGTCGATGCGCTCAGCCAGCGACTCGGCATAGCCCGGGCGCACCGCGTAGCAGTTGTAACGGTCGGTACCCTCCAGCAGCGCGTCCTGACGGATGCTCACCTCGAAGCCATGGCGGCGCAGCAGGTCGCTCAAGGCATCGGCGCGGCCGGCGGTGGCACCGTCGCGCTTGTCATGGACCTCCAGGACGATCTGCCGGACCTTGGCCAGCGCCGCATCGTCGAGACCGAGCAGCACATCCATTTCCGCGCGCTGCACGTCGATCTTCAGCAGGTCGATACGCTCCAGGCCCAGTTCGCCGATCACCTGGTCGAGGCGGCGCAGGCGGCAGCGGTGGGCTTCGGCGCGCAGGCGGTCGTCGAGGATTTCGTCGATGTTGTCCAGCAGCAGGTTGGCCCCGCCCTCCTCGCCCTGGTTGCTCAGGTAGCGTCGGATGACGTCGCGTTCGCCGCTGGCGTCGGCGTACTCGGCGATCCCGGAGAAGGTCGAGTAGCCCGGATAGTAGGTGAAGGTTTCCTCACGCTCGGCGTCGGACAGACCGATGCCGAATACCTCGACCTGCGGTGCGTAGCGTCCGAGGTTGGCCTCCAGGCGCCGGCGGATCGGTGCCAGCGGCTCGAAGGCGACCACTCGCGCGCGCGGCGCGCGGCTGGCGATGTACAGCGAGAACAGGCCGATGTTGGCACCGACGTCGAGGACCACCGCGTCCGGCGGCAGGACGATGCCGTCGCGGCTGTAGACCTCGTCGACGAAGATTTCCTGGTAGACGTACTCGGTTTCGTTGAGGTTCAGTCCGGCGACCCGGTGCCCGCTGGGCAGGTCGACTTCCAGCCAGGACTCGTCCGCGGTCTCCTCGGCGGCGGTGACGAAGGCGACGATCCGGCGATCCGCGCCCGGTTCGGCCGCATCGGCCTCGTCGGTGAGTACCGCCGCCTCGCCCACCGCCGGGTGTTCCAGCAACGCGCTGCGGATCTCGCCCAGTTCGATGCGGTAGCCGTTGATCTTCACCTGTTCGTCGATCCGCCCGAGGAACTCCAGGCAACCGTCGGCGCGCCAGCGCACCAGGTCGCCGCTGCGGTACAGGCGGCCGCTGCCCGGCCAGCCCTCCTCGAGGAAGCGTCCGGCCGCCTCGCCGGCGTCGCCGGCATAGCCGCGCGCCACCCCGGCGCCGCCGATCCACAGTTCGCCGCTGGCGCCACGGGTCTTGCGACGACCGAGGCCATCGACCACATGCAGATCGACGTTGGCCAGGGCGCGGCCGATGGTCGGCCGCGCATGCTCGGCGACCCGCGCCAGGCTGGCGTTCACCGTGGCTTCGGTAGGACCGTAGAGATTGAACACCTGGCAGCGGCGCCAGCCGGCGGCGACCTCCCAGGACGCTTCGTCGAAGCGCTCACCCCCTACCAGGATGCGCCCGGGCAGCGCCGGGTGGGCATCGTCGAGGCCGGCCTGGAGCAGCAGGCGGAACAGCGACGGGGTGCAGTCGAGCACGTCGATGCGCCGTTCTTCGAGGAACCCCAGCATCCGCTGCGGATCGCTGCGCACCTCCTGCGGCACCAGGACCAGGCAATGGCCGGAGAGCAACTGGAGAATCTGCTTGATCGAGGAATCGAAGGAGAACGGCGCGTTGACCGTCACCCGCAGGCCCTCGCCCACCACGTTCGCGTATACCGTGCGCGCCAGGGCCTGGGACAGGTTGAGCGCGCTGGCGTGCTCGACCACCACGCCTTTGGGCTGGCCGCTGGTGCCCGAGGTGAAGATCATGTAGGCCGCATCGCGCCCGCCCGGCGCCGGCAGGCTCATACCGCTGCCGGCAAGCGGCAGCCTCGACAGGTCCAGGCAGGCCCCGGCGAAGGCCTCGCGGGCGCGCCCGGCGCACTCGGCATCGGCAAGAGCGAAGACGATCCCGCCCGCTTCGCGCATCCGCTCCACCCGCGCCGCCGGAAACTCCGGATTGACCGGGGTGTACACCGCCGCCGCGCGCATCACCCCGAGCAGGGCGACGATCGCCTCGCGGTTGCGCCCGGTCATCACCGCCACCGCCTGGCCGGGCCGCACGCCGGCAGCCAGCAGCGCTTCGGCGACCGCTTCGCTGCGCGCGCACAGCGTGGCGAAATCCAGGCTGCCGTGGGCATCCAGCAACGCCGGCGCCTGCGGCTGCAGGGCGGCCCGCAGATCGAACGCGGCCACCAGGGATTCCACCGGCGCGGGCTCCACGCGCTCGCCCTGCCAGGCCTGGTAGCGCTCGCGCTCGGCCGCGCCGATCAACGGCAGCCCGGCCAATGGCAGTTGCCTGTCGGCGGCGATGCTTTCCAGGCATTCGACCCAGGCGTCGAGCAAGCGCCCGGCCAGCGTTCCGTCATGGTCGCGACGGACCCGCAGGCTGGCCAGCCTGCCTTCGCCGTGGGGCAGCACCTGCAACTCGAGGAACCCGCCCAGCGGCGGCTGACGGCAATCCAGCTCGGCCACCCCGGCGCCATCCAGTTCGCCCGCCAGCCAGGCGAAGCCCAACTCGGCGAGCGGCCAGTCGGGGGCAAAGGGATCGCGCAGGGCCGCTGCCTCCTCCTGGGCGAGGATCGCCGCCTGGAGGGCGTCGAGCCGCTCGCCGACGCTGCCCGCGCGGACATTCTCCAGGCACAGCGGCGCGACCCCGGCGAACGGTCCGGCCAGCTCGGCGAACTCGTTGAACAGGCGCCCCGAGACCAGTCGCGCCATTTCCAGCGGCAGTCCCTCGTCGCCCTGGAACTGCCCGGCGACCTGGGTCCAGGCCAGCAGGGCGGCCGCCTCCGGCAAGCCGTTGGCTGCCAGGCGTTCGAGCAGCGCGCGCGGCAGCAGGCGCCGCGCCGTCCACTCGCCTTCGCCCAGGTCGTCCGCCAGCGCCAGCGGACTCTCCGCCGCAACGGCCGCCTGCTCGCGCCAGTAACCGCTGGCGCTTTCGCCGTCTTCGCCGGCCAGCGCCTCGTTGGCCCACTCGGAGAAATGCTGGAACAGCAGCGCCTCGTCTCCCTCGTCCGCGCTCGCCTGGCCGGCCGGCCCCAGGCCGCGGCGCAGCAGCGCCACCAGGCTGGCCGCATCGACGACGAACGCCGGCGCCGCCAGCAACAGCCCCTGGAGCGTCTCTCCGGCGGCGTCCAGCAGCAGGCCGAGCGCCAGTACCGGCTGGCCTTCCCCGCCCAAGGGCGAAGCGGCGAGACGCGCGCTTTCGCGCGCGAAGCGTCCGGCCCAGTCGCCGTCTCCCGGCAGGCGCTCGACCAGCAGATCGGCCGCGCGCCCATCCAGTACCTGCACCGGCAGGCTCATGCCCGGCATCGTCCGGTAGGCCACGCGCAGTTGCGCCTCGCCGTCCAGCGCCCGGCGCAGCCGCTCCAGCGTCGCCACGGGATCGGCCGGGGCGTGCAGGCGCACGCCGACAACCGTATTTTCCGGCCGCTCGGCATGGCGGCGCCAGGCGCGGGTCTGCAAGGGAGACAGCGGGAATCCTTCGAGCGCTTCGCTCGCGGCCGGTTGCACAGCGGATTGCAGGTCTTCTGACGCACTCATGGCTATCCCTCGCACGGGTTCAGGGTTGGTGGACATGCAGGTCGGTCATCGCCACCAGCACCTTGCGCTCGCCGGTGTACGGCTCGCGGCCGTGGACGCTGATGAAGTTGTCGAGCATCAGGACATCGCCGCGCTCCCAGGCGAACGCGCGGGTTTCCTCGCGGTAGGCGGCGCGGATGGTGTCCAGCACCTCCGCCTCGATCGGGCTGCCGTCGCCGTAGTAGGCGTTGCGCGGCAGGCCCTGTTCGCCGACCTCGTCGAGCAAGGCCCGGGCCAGGGCCGGCGGCATGTTGGAGACATGGAACATGTGCGCGTGGTTGAACCACAGCGTCTCGCCGCTGAGCGGGTGGCGCACCATCGCCTGGCGTACCTGGCGGGTATTCAGGCGCTGGTCGTCGAGCCAGGTCCATTGGGTACCGGTCTGCCGGCAGTAGGCCTCGACCTCGGCGCGACTGTCGGTCTGGAAGCCTTCCTGCCAGGTCAGGTCGATCTCCGGCCCGTAGTTGCGCACGTAGCACACCCCATGGCGGAGGAAGCGCTGCCTGATCGCCTCGGGTATCCGAGCGCTGACCCGGCGCTCGTCGGCCAGGGGCGTGCGGCCCTGGGTGGCGGGCGGTGTCTGGCAGTAGAAGTGGATATAGCTCGGCCAGTTGTGCGAGTAGGACATCTCGTGGTGCGGCGGAATCCAGCCGTCCGGCGAGAACTCGGTGGAGGTGAACACCCGGTGCGCCACTTCCTGGCGTGCCGCCGCGCGCTCCAGGTAGTCGAGCATGTTCGGCGAAAAGCTTTGTACCGCCTGGGAGAAGCCCTCCGCTCCGTCTACCGCGAAGCCACGAAACAGGATGCCGCCATGCCGCAGCAGGCTGTCGCGCAGCCCTGCGCCGGCGGCAGCGATCCATTGCCGCAGGTCCATGCCCGGCTGGCGCGCGCGGACGATGCGCAGGTAGTCGTTGGCCGGGTCGAGCAGGCTTTCCTCCACCAGGTCGCCGGCCGAGAGCTGCCGGGGGCGCAGGCGCGGCGCGCTGAACGAGGCGCTCATGCGGCACCTCCGAGCGCCAGGCGCGAAGGTGTCGGCGGGACATCGGCGGGCGCCAGGCTGGAATACGGCGTGGACATGATGGTGAGGATCCGTCGCGGCCCGCGGAACGGCTCGCGGCCGTGCTGGGCGAGCATGTTGTCGAGGATCAGCACGTCGCCCACGCGCCAGTCGAAGCGCCGCGTCTCGCGGTCTATGGCGCTGCGGATGGTCGCCAGGGTCTGCGCCTCGATCGGGCTGCCATCGCCGTAGTAGGTCTGGTACGGCAGGTCTTCCTCGGCGACGCTGCGCAGCAGCGCATCGCGCAGGCCCGGCTCGAGACTGGTGGCATGGAAGAACATGCCGTGGTTGAACCACAGGCGCTCGCCGGTATACGGGTGGCGTTGGAACGCCGCGCGCCTCTGCCAGGTGCGCAGGTGCTCGTCGCCGATCCAGGCATGGGCGATCCGGTGCTCAGCGCAGAACGCCTCGACCTCGGCGCGGCTGTCCGTCTGGAACGCTTCGCGCCAGGACAGGCCGAGGCCGGCGCGGTAGTTGCGCACGTAGAGGATGCCCAGGCGCCCGAAGCGTTCCAGCAATTCGTCCGGCAGGTGGCGGAGCACCAGCCGGTTGGCCGCCACCGGAGTGGCGCCGCCCTCGAGCGGCGCGACCTGGCAATGGAACATGATGTACAGCGGCCAGTCGGCGGTATAGGACTGCTCGTTATGCAGGAAGATCGGCTGGTCCACCGGATAATCGGTGGAGGTGTAGACCTCGCCGCTGACCTGGCTACGCGGCGAGGAACGCTCCTTGTAGTCGAGCAGTTGCGGGGCGAAGGCAGCGGCGGCTGCGCGGAAGCGCTCCGCCGAGTCGACCTCGAAGCCTCTCAGCAACAGGCCGCCAGCCAGGTTCAGGTCGTCGTGCAGGGACTGGCCCTGCTCGCGAATCCAGTCGGCCAGGGACAGGCCGGGAGCCTGTGCCTCGATCAGCAGCGGCAGGCCGTCGCGCTCCGCCGCCGGGCGCCGCACCAGCGCCTCGCTGCTGCGCGGGCTGAGATTGCGCGGCCGGGCGAAGCCGCGACCGGTGAGACTGGGAGCTGTTCGTTCCATCGCTGTTCTCCGTGGGAGGCTCGGGGTCGTCAGGAAGCGTTGCAGCCCTCCGGCGACATGCGTTTCGAGATAGGTTCGCCGGCATTCGCCAGCAGGCGCCGCTCCCAGGCCTGGTGCAGGCGCTCGATGCGGTGCAGGTCGAAGATCGCGCTGACCCCGGTCCAGACGGCCAGCCAACCCTGCGGCTGGTCTTCCAGCCACAGCGTCAGGTCGAGGCGCGCGCCAGGCACCGGGATGAAGTCGGCTTCGACGCGCACCCCGGCATCCACCGCCGGGGCCGCCCGACCGTTGTGCGCGCCGCAGGCGATGCGGATCGGCAGGCCGCTGGCGCCGCGCTGGCGCAGGGCCTGGGTCACGCATTCGAGGGGCACGTCCTGGTGTTCGAGCAGTTCCAGCAGATCATGGCCGACCTGGCGCAGGCGCCACTCCACGGACTGCTCCGGACGCAGGCCGACCGCCAGCGGCAGGAGGTTGACGAAGCAGCCGACCAGCCCCTGCATTTCCAGGCGCGAACGCCCGGCCAGGGCCACGCCGACGAGCAGGTCGTCGACGCCCAGTTCGGCGCCGAGCACTTCGGCGAAGGCCTGTAGCGCAGCACTGAACGGGCTTACCGAGGTGCGTTCGGCCAGCGCCCGGCAGGCGGCATGGACGGCGGCGGAAACCGGCAGGGCGAGGCGTTGGCCGGCGCGCCCGCCGCTCTCCTCCGGGCGCGCCGGCGCGGCGCCGGGAGCCTTCGCCAGCGGCAACAAACGCTCAGCCCAGCGCTCGGCGACACGGTCCAGGCGTCCCGAGGCCAACGCCGCGCGCTCGCGGGCGGCAACCTGTTCCGGCGTGCTGGCGAGCACGCCCAGGCGACCGCCATCGAGCAGCGTCTTCAGTTCCGCGGCAAAGACCGCCAGCGACACATCGTCGAAGGCGTAGTGATGGACGCTGAGCAGGAGGTCGGCGCGCGCGCTGTCGCGGGTGACGACCAGCAGCAGGCGTGCCGGCGCCTCGTGGGCGAGGTCGAAGACTCGCGCGCCCTCACGGCGCACGCCATCCTCCAGCAACCGCTCGGCGTGGACGGCGTCGCTCGCCAGCAGGCGTTGCAGGGGCACCGCATGCGCCGCCAGCGCATGCGGCTGCGGCCCGTCGACGCCCGTTTCGACACGCCGGCGCAGCGCCACATGCCGTTCCAGCAACTGGCGCAAGGCCTGTTCGATGGCGTCGGCCGTGGCGCCGACTATGCGCAGGTGGGCCAGCAGGTTGTAGGAGGTGTCCTCCGGCGCCAGTTGCTGGGCCACCCACAGGCGCCGTTCGGCGAGGCTCAGCCCGGCGGCGCCGGCGCTCGGCTCCGGCTCGTCGCCCTCGGGCGCGGCCTGGCGCAGCAGTTCCAGCAGGGCCTCGGGGGTCGCCGGGCCACCGGCGAACGCCTGCAACGGTACGCGTCGGGACAGTCGCTGGCGCAGCGTCGCGAGCAGGTGCACCGCCCGCAGGGAATCGCCGCCGGCGGCGTAGAAGCCCTGTCCGGCGCGCGGCGGCGCACCAAGCTGCGCCTGCCAGGCCTGGTGTAGCGCCTGCTCCAGCGGATCGCTGGGCAGCGCCTGCGGCTCGGCGCCGCTCGCCTGGGGACGCGGCAGGGCCTTGCGGTCGATCTTGCCGTTGAGCGTCTTGGGCAGCTCCGCCAGGACCACGAACGCCGACGGCAACATGTAGTGCGGCAGACTTTGCCCAAGGTGCTCGTTCAGCGCCTGGAGCGGCGGGGCGAACGGCGCCGCCAGGTAGCCGACCAGCCGACGCAGGCCGGCGCTGTCCTCGGTGAGCATGGCGCAGGCTTCGCTCACCCCGGGAAAACTCGCCAGGCACGAGGCGATCTCGCCCAGCTCGATGCGGAAGCCGTTGAACTTGACCTGGTCGTCGAGCCGGCCGAGGTGTTCCAGCACGCCGTCCTCGCGCATGCGTACGCGGTCGCCGGTGCGATAGCGGCGCTCGCCGCTGCCCGGATCGACGCGGAAACGCTCGGCGGTCTGCTCCGGCTTGCCGAAATAGCCACGCGCCAGGCCGATGCCGCCGAGGTACAGCTCCCCGGCCACGCCCAGCGGCAGCGGCGCCTCGAAGCCGTCGAGCACCTCCACCGTGGTGCCGGGCAGCGGTCGGCCGATGGGCGGCTCGTCGAGCGCTTCGGCGTGCAGGTCCAGTTCGTGCGCCGTCGAATAGGTGGTGTCCTCGGTCGGCCCGTAGAGATTGACCAGGCGCCGTACCTGGGGTTGGCCACGAATCTGTCGCACCAGGTGGCCGCGCAGCGGTTCGCCGGCCAGGTTCAGCGTGCGCACCCCGCCCGGCAGGTCGCCGAGGGCGAGCAGCGCGGCACACACCGAGGGCACGGTATTGAGCAGGCTGATCTCGTCGCGGCGCGGGTAGTCCGGCAGGCTGAACAGGTTTTCCACCAGGTGCAGCGTGCCGCCTTCGGCCAGGGTGCCGAACAGCTCGTAGACCGACAGGTCGAAGCACACCGAGGTCGCCGCCAGTACCCCGCTCCATTCTTCGGCGGCATAGTGCTGGCCGGCCCAGCGCAGGAAGGCATGGGCGCTGCCGTGCTCGATGGCGACGCCCTTGGGGCGTCCGGTGGATCCGGAGGTATAGATGATGTAGGCGAGGTGGTCGGCGCCGACCTCGCTCGCGGGCAGCGCCAGGTCGTTCGCCTGGTCGCCGCCCTCCTCCAGCGTCAGGCATGGCCGGCCCAGCGCGGCGACCCGCTCGCGGGTGCTCGCGTCGACCAGCACCAGCAGGCAGTCGGCGTCGTCGAGCATGTAGGCCACCCGCTCCTCCGGATAGGCCGGGTCCAGCGGGACGTAGCAACCGCCGGCGCGGAGCACGCCAAGCAGGCCGACCAGCAGGCCGCTGTCGCGCCGCAGGCAGACCCCGACCCGCTGCTCCGGAGCCACCCCGGCGGCGCGCAGGCGCACGGCGAGCGCGGCGCTTTCGCGCTCCAGCTCGGCATAGCTGAGGCTACGGTCGGCGGCGTGCACGGCGATGCGCTGCGGTGTGCGCCGCGCCTGGGCCTCGAACAGATGGTGGAGTACGCCGCGCGACGGGGCGGCCTGGGGCTCGCTGCGCAGGGCCTGCAAACGGCGCTCTTCGTCGGCGTCCAGCCAGGGCAGCCGGCCGACGCAGGCCTGGGCGTCGACCAGGCCGCGCGCCAGGCGCGCGAGATGGCCGGCGATACGCCGCAATTCGTCGTACTGGGGATCGCGCAGAGCCAGGCCGACGCTGCCGTCCGCCGCCAGCACCAGGGCCAGCCAGCCGGGGCTGCTCGCCGTCGGCCGCGCCGCCAGCACCTGGACCGCGCAGCGCCCGGCCAGGGCGGCGCGCTCCTGGCCGTCGGCGGATAGCTGCCGCCGGGCGTCATCGAGTTCTTCCGCCAGCCGCGCGCTACGTTCGGCGGACGACTCCATCGCCCGGTAGGAGGAACGCAGCAGCGCGGGCGCCTGCCGCCCGCGAACCGTGATCGGCTCGGGAAAGCCCAGGGTGATCTCTTCGTTGCCGTAGCGTCCCAGCAGTACCAGGAACGCCGCCAGCCAGTGCGCCGCCGGGAACGCTTCCGCGGCCGCCTCCGGCTCGAACCATTGCCAGGCGCAATGCGGGTCGCGCAAGGCGATTCGTCCCGGCAACTCCAGCCCCAGCGGGGCGCCTTGCAGGTAGCGCCGCTCCTGCGCAACCTCCGGCCGCGCTGCGCGTCCCGCGGTCAGCGCCTTGCCCGACGAAAAGCTGCGTAACGGTAAGCCATGTCGCTCCTGCATCGCTCTCCCCCTTCCGAGGCTGGGCACCGAGCGAAAAACTCTTCACGAAATGGCGACGAGTTACGAGCTAATACAATTGATAGGGTGGTGACAGGTCAGGCCGAATGGCTTTCCGCGAGGATCGGGTACAGCGACGCGACCAACAGCAGCGCCATCCCTACGTTGAACACCCTCAGCCAGCGCGGATCGCGCAGCACGTTGCGCAGCATGCTGCCGAAACCGGCCCAGATTCCGATGGTCGGCGCGTTGATCAGGGCAAATACCGTCGAGATCACCACCACGTTGGTGAAGTAGCCCTGCAACGGCGTATAGGTGCTTATGGCGCCGACCGCCATCACCCAGGCCTTCGGGTTGACCCACTGGAACGCCGCCGCGCCCCAGTAGCTCAACGGCTTGCCACGTCCCTCCGGGTCGTTGCCGGCCGGGCCGGACGTGGCGATCTTCCAGGCCAGGTACAGCAGGTAGGCCGCGCCGACGTAGCGCAGGATGGTGTACAGCACCGGATAGGCCTCGAACACCGTGCCCAGGCCGAAGCCCACCGCCATCACCATGATGAAGAAGCCGCAACTGATCCCGAGGATGTGCGGGATGGAGCGGACGAAACCGAAGTTGACCCCCGAGGCCAGCAACATGGTGTTGTTCGGACCGGGCGTGACGGAGGTGACGAAGGCGAACAGGGAGAACGCCAGCAGCAGATCCACGGAGAGCGACATTCGTTCCATCCTTTGAAGTGGGTGCGGGCAAGACGTTACTCCGCTTTGCCGCCGCGCCAGCGCAACAGTTGCCGAGAAAGTTGCCGTAACACTCCACCCGTCCGCCGCCCTAGCGTTGCACTCCCCAGCGCTTCACCGTGAGGCGCTCGATGCTGCCGAACACCAGGTTCTCCACCAGCAGGCCGATCAGCACCACCACGGCCAGGCCGGCGAATACCTTGTCGGTGTACAGCTCGTTGCGGTTCTGGAAAATGTACCAGCCGAGCCCGCCCTTGCCGCTGCTCGCGCCGAACACCAGTTCCGCGGCGATCAGCGTGCGCCAGGCGAAGGCCCAGCCGATCTTCAGCCCGGCGAGAATCGACGGCAGCGCCGCCGGCACCAGGATCAGCAGGACGAAGCGCAGGCCACGCAGGCCGTAGTTGCGCCCTGCCATACGCAGGGTCTCCGAGACACCGAGGAAACCGGCATAGGTGTTCAGCGCCAGCGCCCAGAGCACCGAATGCACCAGCACGAAGATCAGGCTGTTCTGGCCCAGGCCGAACCAGAGCAGCGCCAGCGGCAGCAGCGCGATCGCCGGCAGCGGGTTGAACATCGCCGTGAGGGTCCCGAGCAGGTCGCGGCCCAACTGCGTGGAGACCGCCAGGCTGGTCAGAACGAAGGCCAGGACGATCCCCAGCAGGTAGCCCTTGAACAGCACCAGCAGGGAGATCCCCGCCTTGGCCGGCAGTTCGCCGCTGGCCAGGCCCTCGCCGAGGGCCCTGGCCGTCTGCAGGAAGCCTGGCAGCAGCAGGTCGTTGCCCTGGACCCGCGCCGCCAGCTCCCAGGCCAGCGCCAGCAGCGCCAGGATCAGCCCCTTGCGCAGCCAGCCCTGTTGCCAGAGACGCTGGCTCAGGGGCAGGCGCCGCTCCAGGGAGACCTCCAGCAGGGGTTCGAGCTGGACTTCGTATTCTTCGCGAACGCGCGTGACTCGACTCATCGATCGATTCCTCTGCTCAATGGGCCAGCCGGATATCGGCGAAGTCGAGGGTCGCGGCCGCCGTCGGTTCGCCGCCCTCGTCGAACAGCAAGCGGTGGATGCGTCGCGCCGCGGCTTGCAGCGGCTCGCCGCCAAGGCTGTGCAGCCCGAACGGGTGGCCGTGCACTTCGGCCCGGACCCGCCCCGGGTGCGGCGAGAGCAGCAGGATGCGGTTGCCCACCACCAACGCCTCCTCGATGGAGTGGGTGACGAACAGCAGGGTGAAACGCACCTCTTCCCACAGGCGCAGCAGTTCTTCCTGCATCTTTCGCCGGGTCAGCGCGTCCAGCGCGGCGAACGGCTCGTCCATCAGCAGGATCTTCGGCTGCATCGCCAGCGCCCGGGCGATCGCCACCCGCGCCTTCATGCCCCCGGACAGCGTGTGCGGGTAGGCCTCGGCGAAGCCCGCCAGGCCGACCTTCTCGAGGCATTCGTCGGCGCGTCGCTCGGCCTCGTCGCGCGTCACCTGGCCGGACACCCGCAAGGGGAACAGCACGTTCTGCCGTACGGTCTTCCATGGCGGCAACTGGTCGAACTCCTGGAACACCACGATACGGTCGGGGCCGGGCGCCCTGACCGCCTGTCCCTGAAGGCGGATCTCGCCCTCGCTGGGCGTGATGAAGCCGGCCACCGCCTTGAGCAGGGTCGACTTGCCGCAACCGGACGGGCCGAGCAGGACGAAGCGATCGGCCGGGTCGACTTCGAAGCTGACCCGCTGGGTGGCCCGCACCACGCGCGAGCGGGTGCGGTATTCGAGGCTGACTCCGTCCACCGCCAGCAGGGCGTCGGCGGGGAGCGTGGAAGGTTGGCGGGAGGCGGCGTTCATCGGCGTCTCAACTCCCCTGCAACGGCGCGCCGTCCTGGAAGAAATAGTCCTGCCAGGAGGCCGGCTTGTTGCGGATCGCACCGACCCGGTAGAGAAACTCCGCCAGCGGATAGGTGTTCTTCGGCGTGACGCTGAACTCCACCTGCGGATTGGCGATGATCTTCAGCAGCGCGGCTCGGTCGATCTTCGCCCCGGTCACCCGGATATAGGTATCGGCGGCGGCCGCCTTGTCGTTCTGGGCGAAGGCCGCCGCTTCCTTCAGCGCCTCGACGAAGGCCCGGTAGGTCTTCGGGTTGTCCTGGCGGAACTTCTCCGTGGCGAACAGCACGGTCGGCGAATTCGGCCCCAGCAGCTCGTAGCTGTCGAGCACCACGTGGACCTTCGGGTTGGCCAGCGCCTGGTCCTGGAACGGCGGGTTGGAGAAATGCCCGGTCAGCTCGGTGCCGCCGGCCACCAGCGCGGCGGTGGCGTCCGGATGCGGCAGCGCCACGGTGTACTTGTCGAGGCGGTCGAACTGCTTGTCGCCCCACTGCTTCGCCGCGGCGTACTGGAGGAAGCGCGACTGCACCGAAACCCCCACCGCCGGCACGGCGATGCGATCCCCGGCGCCGAAGTCGGCGATGCTCCTGACCCGCGGGTCGTTGCTCAGCAGGTAGTAGGGGAAGTTGCCCAGCGAAGCCACCGCCTTGACGTTCTGGCGCCCGCGGGTACGGTCCCAGATGGTCAGCAGCGGACCGACGCCGGCACCGGCGATATCGATCGCCCCGGACAGCAGCGCATCGTTGACCGCCGCGCCGCCGGACAGTTGGGTCCAGTCGACCTTGATTTGCAGGCCCTCGGCCTGGCCGTGCTTTTCGATCAGGCGCTGGTCGCGGACCACGTTGAGCAGCAGGTAGACGATGCCGAACTGCTCGGCGATGCGGATCTCGCCCTCGGCCTGCGCCGGCCGGCTGGCCAGCAGCGTGGTGGCGAGGCTCAGGCCCAGGCCGAGCGCGGCGACCAGGCGGGTGAAACGGGGAATGCGGTTCATGGAAACGCTCCTGGCGAAAAGGGGGAAGCGCGTGCCGTCGTCAGAACGGCGCGTCGCCCTGGATGGTGGTGCGGTAGAGCTTGCGCCGCAGGTGGGCCGGGCAACCGCCGGCGAGATGGATCAGCGAGCGGTTGTCCCAGAACACCAGGTCATGCGCCTGCCAGCGATGCCGGTAGATGTGCTCGGGGCGCACGCTGTGCGCATACAGCTCGGCGAGCAGTTGGGCGCTCTCGTCGGCCGGCAGGCCGACGATGCGGGTGGTGAAACCTTCGCTGACGAACAGCCCCTTGCGCCCGCTTTCCGGGTGGGTGCGCACGATCGGATGGACCACTTCGCGCACCTCGGCGAGCTGGGCGGCGCTCAGGGTCGGCCGCCAGTTGCCCTCGAAGCGCGGTTCGCTGTAGCGGGCGGTATAGGAATGCGCCGCCGTGCGTCCCTCGATGGCCTTGCGCAGGGCTTCCGGCAGGCTGTCCCAGGCCTTGTGCATGTCGGCGAACAGAGTATCGCCGCCCTCCTCCGGCAGCTCCTGGGCATGCAGCATCGAGCCGAGGCTCGGCAGCTCCTTATAGGAAAGGTCGGAGTGCCAGAACTTGCCGGCATCGCCGAGACCGATGGGCTGGCCGTTCTCGACGATGTTGGAAACGATGAGGATCTCCGGATGCCCTGGGAGCAGGAACTGCTTCAGCACATGGATCTGCAACTCACCGAAGCGCCGGCTGAAGGCGATCTGCTGCGCCGGGGTGATGCGCTGCTCGCGGAACACCAGCACATGGTGGTCCAGGTGCGCCCGGTGGATACGGCGGAAGTCCTCGGCGGCCAGGGGCAACCCGAGGTCGAGGCCGAGCACCTCGGCGCCGAATGCGGCATCGAGGGCACGGATCTGCAAGGGAACGTCGGCGCGCGCTGGCGCCGGAAGGGAAACGGACATCGCTGACTCCCACGCAAGCCCGGACACGCCAGGCACGAGATACCGCGCAAGGCGGCATGGATTCGGTGCGGCGCGCCGATTGGTCGGCAGGTACGCGAGAGTCTTTAATTTATTGGAATAAGAAAATTAATTTAAATATCTTTAAAGAATATAAATATGCTGCTCCGTACGGTTCGGCGTTCCTTGTAAGCACAAAAGTGAATTAATAAATAAAAACTTAGTATTTATGGCTCTAAGCGGCGAAGGGATAGTCTGGCTGCCATCGAACCCGCCGCCCGAGGAATGCCTCATGGACCGCACCGACAACGTCATCGATTTCGCCCGCTACCGCTCGCGCCGCCAGGCACGCCGCCTGGGCGAAATGATGTGGGCGGTGTACGCCTGGCGGGCCGGCTACGCCGTGCCGCAACCGCCAGCCAGGCACGACGAGCGCAGCCGCCGGGCCTGACCGATGAACCTGCCCGCCAGCGATGGCGTTGCCCACCTGGAACTGGCCGCCGGCGTGCATACCGAACCCGATGATCTGATTGGCCAGCGCGTCGCCCACAACCTGCTGCGCCTGCGCGGCAAGCGCAATCTCTCGCTGGACGCCCTGGCGCGGATTTCCGGTGTCAGCCGGGCGATGCTGGCGCAGATCGAGTCCGGGCGCAGCGTGCCGTCGATCAAGGTGCTGTGCAAGATCGCCCAGGGTCTCAAGGTGTCGGTGGCAGCCTTCCTCGACGATCGCGCCTTCGCCGGCGTCGCCGTGCTGCCGGCGCAACAGAGCAAGCGCCTGGTCAGCGCCGACGGCGCCTTCACCAGCCGCGCGCTGTTCCCCTTCGATGTGGCGCGCCAGGTGGAGTTCTACGAACTGCGCCTGCGCGGCCTCGGCCAGGAAGACGCCGAGGCCCACGCCCCCGGCACCCAGGAGAACCTGGTGGTGGCGCAGGGGGTACTGGAAGTGCGGGTCAACGAAGAGCGTTTCCTGCTCGCCACCGGCGACTCGATCCTGTTCTACGCCGACCAGCCGCACAGCTACCGCAACCCCGCCGATAGCGAAGCCCTGGCGTACTTGGTGATGACCTACCCGGAGCGCCTGGACTGACCCCGGCCCTGCTGCCATGGACGAAGAAAGGCCCGCCCGGTCATCCCGGGCGGGCCTTTTCCATCCGGCGACGGATCAGCAGGTGCAGCACATCATCGGCATGCCGTTGCAACTCATCATCATCGGCATGCCGCACTCCATCATCTTCGCCATCAGCATGCAGCAGTTCTTGAACATCTCCATGTCCATGCCCTGCATCGGCATCATCCTGCAGTGCATGGCGTCGCCCTGCATGGAGCACTCCATCATGCACTTCATCGGAGCCATGCCCATCATCGGCATGCCCATCCCCATGCCCATCGTCGGCATCATCGCCATGCAGGCCTGGGACATGCCCATCATCGCCAGGTTGCCGCACTGCATCATCATGGGCATGCCGCAGTTCATCATCATCGCCATCATCTCGGCGCTGTTGCGGAACTGGCCCATGTCCATGCCCATCGCCGGCATCATCTTGCACAGCATGCCGTCGTCCATCGTTTCGCACTGCATGGTCGCCATCATCATCGGCATGCCCATCATGGGCATCATCGGCATGGCGGCATTCATGTTCATCGGCATCTGCATGGCATTCATCATGGTGGTAACTCCTGTAGGCGAAGCGGGGGTAGGTGCGAATGGGGCCGATTCTAGGCAGCGCCGACGCACCGGCAAGATGCCGGTGCAACAGCCGAGCCGGGCGCTGCATGGTGGTTAGCGGCGAGACAGCGAAGATGTTCGGCGCAATGACGGCGGATTCCGCTGCATGGCGGAGGAACGCATCGTCACGGCCGGTATTTCGACGCGATGGATATTCGAAACGGACCTATCCAAATAACCCAGGTGAATAAACGTTCTAAGACCCGCAGCCTTTTTCCCCTTGCCGGGCGCAGCCCCGTCTATTGCGCCGCTTTCCGGTGCTCGGACGATGCCCTGCGGAAGTCGCGCGGGCCGCCGCGGAAAGCGTGCGCGGCATTGCCCCAGACCAGCACGGCGGCCAAGCCGATCAGCGGTAGCAGGGTCCAGGGCAGCATCTCGCTGCCCCAGCGCTGCAACACCATGCCACCCAACGCTCCGCCGCCGGCGATGGCCAGGTTCCAGGCCACCACGATCATCGATTGGGCCAGGTCGGCGCCCTCCCCGGCGGCGTCCGCCGAGGCGGTCTGCAGCAGCGTCGCCGCGCCACCGAACGTCAGCCCCCAGAGGGCCAGGCCGGCGAACGCCAGCCAGCTCCAGCGAGCACCCAGGCACAGCGCCAGCGCCGCCACGGCGAACAGCGCCAGGCTGGCCAGGACCATCCGCCGCAGGTGCCGGTCGACCAGCACGCCGACCAGCCAGATTCCCGCCACCGCGGCGCTGCCGAATACCAGCAGGGCCAGGTCCACCGAGGCGCCCAGGCCGACCTTGGCGAGGAACGGCGCGATATAGGTGTAGAGGATGTTGTGCGCCAGCACCCAGGCGACGATCACCAGCAATACCGGACGCACGCCCGGCGTGCGCAGCACCCCGAGCAGACGCAGGCGCCGCCCGGCCGGCTGGCCAGGGAAGTCCGGCACGCTGCGCAGCACCCAGCCGACCAGCAGCAGCGCGGTCAGCGACAACAGGCCGAAGGCCCAGCGCCAGCCGAGCAGGCCGCCCAGCCAGGTGCCCAGCGGAACGCCGAGCGACAGCGCCAGCGGCGCACCGAGCATGGCCACCGCCAACGCCCGCCCCTGCTGCTCCGGCGGCACCAGGCGCCGCGCGTAGCCGGCCAGCAGGCCCCAGGCGAGGCCGGCGGCGACGCCGCTGCCGAAGCGCGCCAGCAGGGTCAGGCGGTAATCCGAGGAAACGGCGGTTAGGCTGTTGCAGACGAAGAAGATCAGCAGCGCCAGCAGCAGCACCCGGCGCCGCCGCCAGCCCTGGGTCAGGCTCGCCGCCGGCAGCGCGGCCAGTAGCGAACCCAAGGCGTAGACGCTGACCAGTTGCCCGGCCAGCGCCTCGCTGACCGCCAGCCCCGCGCCGATTTGCGGCAGCAGGCCGGCCGGCAGGGTTTCGCTGAGAATGGCGACGAAGCCGGACATCGCCATCGCCAGCAGCGCACTCAGCGGCAGCCGCGGCGCCACGGCCGACGCAGCGGCCCCGGCGTTCTCCGGAAATGCTTCGCGGCGTCCCATCAGCGCAGCTCCGCGGAACGGTAGACGGCGTCGCGCAGGTCGTTGACGAAGCGTCCCGACATGCCCTCGAACAGGGTGTTGGTAAGCGCCACCACCGACAGTTCGCGGGCCCGGTCGACGAACCAGGAATGCCCGTAGGCGCCACCCCAGCGCCAGGTGCCGGGAGCCTCCGGCGATTGCGCGATAGCCGGGTCGCGCAGCACGGAGAAACCCAGGCCGAAGCCGAAACCGGGATTGGCCAGCAGTTCCAGGCCGGGTACCTGGTCGCGGCCCATCTCCTCCACCAGGCCAGGCGTCAGCAACGGCGCGCCGCCCTGGCGAAGGATTTCCAAAAGGCGCAGCACGTCGCCGGCGCTGCCGATCATCCCCGCCCCGCCGGACGCATAGGCAGACGGTTCGAAGGCCCGACTCGGCTCGAAGCGAATGCCGACGCTGTCCTCGAACGGCGCCACGGTCTCCCGCCCGGCCATTCGGCGCGGGCGTGGCCGGTCGCTGACGTAGACCGCCGCCAGTCGGCACGCGTCGGCGCAGAGGAAGCCGCTGTCGCGCATGCCGGCTGGAATCCCGACCCGCTGCCGCAGCGCTTCCGCCAGCGGCCGCCCGTCGACCCGCTCCACCAGCGCGCCGAGCACGTCGGTGGCCAGCGAATAGCCCCAGGCGCGGCCGGGTTCGTAGAGCAAGGGCACGGAGGCCAGGCGACGGAGATTCTCGGCCAGGTCGAAACCCGGCAGGTCCATGCCATCGGAAATCCCGGCGCGGGCATAGGGGCCGTCTGCGTCGGCTTCGAGGAAGCGATAGCCGAGGCCGGCGCTGTGGCTCAGCAACTGCCGCGGCGTGATGCGCGCCTCGCGGCCGTCGGCCAGGCGCGGACGGAACGCCGGCAACCAGTCGGCGATCGGCTCATCGAGGGCCAGCCGGCCCTCATCCACCAGGCTCAGGGCCGCGACGCTGACGATCGGCTTGCTCACCGAGGCCAGGCGGAACAGGCTGTCCTCGCCCATTATCCGGCCGGCTTCGCGGTCGGCCAGGCCGGCAGCCCGTCGATAGAGCCACTGCCCCCGGTGTGCCACCAGCACCACCGCCCCCACCAGGCGCTGGTCGGCGAATGCCGCCTCGATCACCTGATCGACATTTTCCGCCAGGCCGCAGCCTGGCTCTCGTTCGAAACTGGACATGCGGGACTCTCCGCAGATGAAGGATGCGGACAGGCTAAGAGCGCTGCAAAAGCGGAAAAAGACGGATAGAGTTCCGTTCTATCCGGACCGTCATGTCCGTAATCGGAGCCTTGCATGGACAGCCTCAGCGGTTTCACCGTCTTCGTCCGCGTCGCCGAGACCCGCAGCATCGTCGGCGCCGCCCGGACCCTCGGCGTCAGCGCCTCGGCGGTGGGCAAGCGGGTCGCCCGCCTGGAAGAGAAACTCGGCGTGCGCCTGTTCCACCGCAGCACCCGCAGCATCACCCTGACCGCCGAAGGCAGCCTGTTCCTCGAGCGCAGCCGGCGCATCCTGGCCGAGATCGAAGCCACCGAGCTGGAGCTGTCGCAAAGCCGCGAGACTCCGCGCGGGCGCCTGCGGGTCAGCCTGCCGCTGGTCAGCGGGCTGGTCCTGCCGACGCTCGCCGATTTCATGCAGGCCTATCCGGACATCGAGCTAGACCTCGACTTCAGCGATCGCGTGGTGGATGTCGTCGACGAAGGCTTCGACGTGGTCCTGCGCACCGGCCAGCCGGTGGATTCGCGGCTGTCCATGCGCGAACTGGGTGAGTTCCAGCTGAAGCTGGTCGGCTCGCCGGCCTACTTCGCCCGCCACGGCACGCCGCGCTGCCCGGAAGACCTGCTGCGGCACACCTGCCTGCACTACCGCTTCCCCAATACCGGCCGCCTCGAGGAATGGCCGCTGCGCCGCGCGGACGGCGAAGCCCCGCCACAGATCCCGGTGTCGATGGTCTGCAACAACATCGAGACCCGCGTCTGCTTCGCCCTGCGCGACCAGGGCATCGCCTGCCTGCCGGACTTCTCGATCCGCGAGGCGCTGCGCGAAGGGCGCCTGGTCAGCGTCCTCGACACCTTCTGCGAGCGCCGCGCGCGGTTCTTCCTGCTCTGGCCGTCCGGCCGCCAGGTCTCGCCCAAGCTGCGCGCCTTCATCGACTTCGTCGCGCCACGGGTGATCGCCACGCTGGGCTGAAGCGCGCCTGGCAGGGCCGGTCAAGCCGGCGGCAGACAGGAACAAGACCGCGGCGGCCACGGAGCGTCTAATAGGTACATCCACCCCTTGCCAGGCCGCATCCATGATCAACATCGAGACGCCGACCTACTACACGGCGACCAAGAAGTACGAATTGTCCTTCCCCTCCCTGGAAACCGACCTGGACGCCGACGTGGTGGTGATCGGCGGCGGCTTCTCCGGGATCAACACCGCGCTTGAGCTGGCCGAGCACGGCATCACCGACATCGTCGTGCTGGAGGCCCGCCACCTCGGCTTCGGCGGTACCGGGCGCAACGGCGGGCAGATCATGGCCGGCATCGGCCACGACCTGGAGAAGATCCGCAAGGACGTCGGCGAGGACGGCCTGCGGGCGATCTTCGAGATCAGCGACCTCGGCGCCGACATCATCAAGGGCCGTATCGAAAAGTACGCCATCGACGCCGACTTCTGCCATGGCTACGGCTACATGGGCTTCAACGCACGCCAGGCGAAGACCCTGCAGGCCTGGGAAAAGGAATTCCGGTCGCTCGGCTCGCCCCATGAGATCCGTTACCTGCACGGTGCCGAGGTGCGCCAGATCATCGGCTCGGACGCCTACGGCAGCGCCCTGCTGCACATGGGCGGCGGCCATGTGCACTCGCTCAACCTGCTGCTCGGCGAAGCCAAGGCGCTGGCCGGCCTCGGCGCACGGATATTCGAATACAGCCCGGCGCTGGAGGTGCAATACGGCGAGCGCATCCGCGTGCGCACGGCCAAGGGCTCGGTCACCGCGAACAAGCTGCTCTGGGCCTGCGACAGCTTCCTCAACCGGCTCGAACCCGAGCTGCACCGCACCACCATCAATACCTACGCGTTCCAGATGATGACCGAACCGCTGCCGGACGAACTGATCCAGCGGATCAGCCCGATCCGCGGCGCCTACAGCGACATCCGCCCGGTCATCGACTACTACCGGGTGACCAACGAGAACCGCCTGCTGTTCGGCGCCGCCACACCCTTCGTCGAACGCATCCCCGGCGACCTCAAGGCCTGGAACCGCAAGCTGATGCTGAAGATCTTCCCCTACCTGGAGCACGTCCGCATCGACCTCGCCTGGGGTGGGCCGATGGCTTGCAGCGCCAACCTGTTCCCGCAGATCGGCAGCCTCTCGGGGCGGCCCAACGCGTTCTTCGTCCAGGGTTATTCCGGGTTCGGCGTGACCCCCAGCCACATCGTCTGCAAGGTCCTCGCCGAAGGCATGAGCGAAGGCTCGGCGCGCTACGACCTGCTCAGCTCGGTGCGCCGCATCCCGATCCACGGCAAGGACCACTTCCGCCCGCTGCTGCTCAGCGCAGGCAAGACCTGGCACCAGCTCTCCGGCTACTGGAACGGCCGGCGCTGAAACCTACCGATCACTCTACAAGGAGCATTCCCATGGCCATTACCGTTATCCGCCACGGCATCACCCTCGACGAACTGGACGCCTGGGGCAGCGTCGCCGACCTCGGCTCGGAGATCCTCGAAGGCGAGGTGAAAGCCTTCGGCAAGATGACCGCAGGAGCCCCCACCGACCCGGTCAGCGCCGCCTACTTCGGCACCACCGCCGGCAAGTTCCGCATGACCTATCCGTTCAGCGAACAGGCCACGGTGGTCAGCGGCGAGGTCCGCCTCACCGACGAGTCCACCGGCCAGAGCACGCTCTACAAGGCCGGCGACAGCTGGTTCGTCAGCAAGGGCACCCCGGTGCTCTGGGAGGTTGCCGACGGCGGCTTCGTCAAGCATTACTACGCGGTGGCTTGAGACTGTGGGGGGGTGGTTCTTTTGGCGCGGGGGAGCGGGTGGCGTCGGATGGCTGGAAGCCAGGCGTGGCGCGGGTTTAGGGGTGTTTGACCGTCTCGCGTATACCAACCGAAGAATGGTATGGATTGCGAGATTCCAGCCAGATTCAGAATATTTATTGGCGCTAGACCGGGCAGGAATGCGCTCTCAATAGAGGGGCGGTCTCCATTTTGCACTTTCAGCTTCCGCAAAGCTACTTGAAAGGCCGGATGGCAATACTAGAGATTGGCTTAAACCCGCGTGATGTCTAGGTCTAACGGGTAGTTATACGTCTGGCCGTTGAAACCCTTCTTGAAACTCTACGCACTATGTAAAAGGTCCATCCTTATTCCCTTGGACACGCTATTTCCCGTCCATTTCAGTTCGCATTCAACGGATGGTAATCGGAACGCTGGACGGTAGAGGCAAACAAAGCTTGCGGTTGCTATAAATTCCTTATAAATCATAATCTTATTTCGCCTTGCTCGGTACTCCCGCCAAACAGGAAAGCGAAACAAGCTGGAACAAATCGGATGCCGCCATTCGTTGAAGTGTTTCACCTATCAGTCATCCGGTGAAAGACTTCATCTATTGCCTTGGAAAACCACTGAAGGGCATCCCAATGTTCACCATCGACACAATGTCTTCCGAAGTTATCAATAGCCTTCCTGATATACTGAAGGACGTGATTGAAAAATTTGGTTCAGACAAGGCAAGCAACCTAGTAAGTAAGCTTGGCGGCAGAACTTACTGGGTAGCCGAAGGCAGGACCCCCAAGGCGCGAGAAAGACGAAAACAGCTCGCCGAAATGATAGGAGAAGATGTTGAGGGGTTTATCAATAAACGCTATCAGGGGAAAGAAATTTACATTCCCAGAATGAAGAGGATAGAGACGCTTGCCAGACATAGACGGATCAACGTGAAAGCTGAAGAGTTGTTAGGCGAAGGAAAGCCAATAAGAGCTGTCGTTACCCAGTTGGCGAATGAGTTTGCCATGAGCGAGCGAAGCCTCTGGAATATCCTCAAGCAGCATGGTTCGGTCAGCGATGGCGCTTGACATGCGTCAAATATCGCGCAAATATGACCGTGCCTCCGTAAATCCGGGGGTCGGGATTGGCGTCCCGTTGGGAAAGGCGGACATACCGCCTAAGCGCGGTTTTTTTGTGTCCGTAGCATGGCTACGTCCTTGTATGGGCGGGCCGTGCGTGGGTGCCTTCGGGCACGCCGGACCCTTTCCCCGGTACGCCAACCCGCACGGCCCTGCCCTCCCAAATTGGCGTTTGGGTGGCGGGAAAAAAACCGCTGGAAAGGACCCGACCATGATTAAGCGTCGCATTCTTACCCTCAATCCGTCCAAGGCCCGTGCGGCATACCACCGAGCTTGTGCTTTGGCCTCTCTGCACTCCAGCTCCAGCCTTTCGGTTCGACTGGCTCGCTACAACCATCACATGCAAGCGGCCCGAGTTTTTACTCAGCAAGGCGGTTGTGATGCTGTAGCTGTTGGGGGTGATGTATGAGCCCTTACAATGTTGTAACCGTCAATAATGTGCTGCTTCGTTTAGGCGTCTCGGAGGGAAAAGTGTGGGTTCGCCAAGCTGACCTAGTGAAGGCGCTTAAATGCCCATATCGAAAAGTCCAGTGGCATGCTGAAAAGCTGAGTGCTGATCACAAAACAAAGGATGGTGGAAAGTACCTCAGTGAACTTGCTGTACTTCAAGTGTGTGGCAGCATTAAGTCCACTGGCGTGCCTGAAGTAATTAAATGGTTGGATGCTGGTGGGATGCGTCTTTCATCAACAGGAAGTCGTCCACACCCTAAAAGCTCGCCAAAGTCAGCCAAGGCAATCACTCATGACAACACTGTTGCTTATTGCCATGCTCTAGTCTGCGAGTTACTCCAACATGCCTCTATTGGAGATATAAAGAAATTCACTCATCTCATCGAGAATGAGGTCTCCGGAATCCTTTCTCGGCATCCATCTGAAGAGCTGAATTACGCCCGCTACGACCTTTTCCGCCGCTTCTACCTCCAAGGGGGTGAGAAATGAACGCATCTGTAAAACGCCTTCCCAATATTGCTCCTGCCGCAAACTTCACCGCCTTGGGTGATGACAGTCAGCATTCTCACACCGAGGATAAAGCCGTCCTGTTCATTCGTGAGGACCTGCCTGCTGATGTGCTTTTTGATGCGGCAGAACGGCGCCAGTGGGCAGTGCGTAGCATGCTTAAGGCGTTGGCATGGAACGTAATGTCCGATGGTGTGGATGGTGAGCACCTGACGGGGCTGGCGCAGGCGGCAATGCTTCTCGTGAGTGACGCCGAAAGTCTTTACCTTGCTGCTCGTCGCTCGGCGAGTAAGTAAGCGGTAGGCGCTTCCTTTAAGACACCTGGCCGACCCAAAGTCGCCCAGGTGTTTTTTTGGCTATGGTAATAGTAAAAACCTATCAATAGATAAGCCTTTATCAAACGAATGAATAAGATCGAGCTTTGGGGGCGTGTAAGTACCTCGCCAACCTCGGGCGCAAGGTATCTATACTGCTGCAACGAAATCTAACGCGGGTCTAACGGGCCTATCTTTTCTTTCCCACCCAGGGTAGCGGGTAGTCCGTCGAAAGCGTCCTGCGGCGATACAGGGCGCATCTCTGTAGTTGAAGTAGATCAACGCGCAGTCAGCCGTGGAAGCGTTTCCAATTCGTTCAACACTCCACTCAGGGCGCGACGATGGAATTCACCGATGAAGACTACAAAGAAATAATTTATCAATCTAGAAGTTCATATATCAAGGAAATGGTTGATCTGCTAGGGATGGATAGCACTCTGAAATTCGTTAGATTATTTGAAGGGCAAACCGTCACAATTCCAAGATTTACCAATCGAAATACTTCAAACAAAATAAAGAGTCTGCTTGGTGAAAAGATTGCAAGAACTCTTTCTTTTCACTTTGGCGAATGTGGAATACATGTTTTATCTTTGTCTGAGGCCACCTACAAGGCAGGTATTCAAAAAAGAAATAGGGAAATAGCCGACAAGGCCGAGATCCTTATTAGGAATGGAGTTTCTATTAGAGAGATAATTTTTGATTTTAGTCAAGAGTACAATCTTTGTGACAGGCAAATCTTAAATATTCTCAGTTCTTCGTAGAGGCCATTGTTGTCGAGAAACCTTAAGGGATCACACTTTTTTACACAGCAATCATCAATAGAAACTGAATTTATTAGAGGCTATCCATCATGGATTCAAAGTTAGCGCAAGCGCAGGCAGCAGCCAAAGAGCTAAAGCGGTTCATTGCAGAGTTAAAGGACAAGCGCATTCAAGCATTGAGCGTCAAGGAAATGCTACTGGAAGAAAAAAATCTTCTGTTAAGTCAACCACTAAATAGAGATGACTTAAAGCAGTTCATTGCCACCTATGTAGATGCGCGTGCGGAAGCGTTTCCAAAATTGGCAAAACTTGGCGACACCTTTTCCCGTATGGCCAATCCCTCGCGTGGAGCCTCAGCCTATGTGCGGGGAAAGGCTTTGAACCTGCGGGATGTCAATTCATTTCCTGGAAAGACACCGGAAGAAGTCAGAAGCTTCTTTGGCGGCAATCTTGAGTTTTTCCCTGGTCACTTGATTACGGGGTCTGACATAGCGGCTTGCTATTTCTTCGGAGACGTTATCAAGACTAAAATGTTCGAGGCTTTTGACGGTCTGTTTTCTGGCTATGCGTTACCGGCAGAACGGCAAGACGTGGGAACGTCAATTGAAGAGCGGCGAGCACGAATCTCTGATATTGACCGAGAAGTTGAAGGGCTGGAGGAGCAAGTCGCGGCAATAGATCAACAACTGTCAGGGCTTGGCGTTGTCGAGCCGGAATCGCGCAAGCCTCTGGTTGGTGTACCTTTCGTGCGAGGTAGCGCGCATGGCTAACCTACATCTTCTGGCTCCTTTGAGGCTAGATAGCCCTGCGGCCTTGGCGGGTGCGTTTCGCGTCGTCCCTTTGGGCGAGTTTCAAGCCAACGATGGCCGCCCCGGCGTAGGGCAGAGATGGCAGCTTAATGAGGTTCGAGGGCAAGCCATCGTTCAAGCGCTACTGAATCGGGGTGATGCTCTGGTGATCGATTACGAGCACAAGACGTTGCAGGCAGGTGAAGTAAACCCCGCTGCCGGCTGGATTAAGCGGATGGAAATGCGAGTAGACGGGTTATATGCCGTGGACGTTCAGTGGACTGATCAGGCTAGGCAAATGATCCGGGGCGGGCACTATCGGTATATCTCCCCAGCCCTTACTTACGATGCGGCTAGTCTTGAGGTAACTGGGCTTCATAGTGTGGCTCTGACAAATAACCCTGCCCTCAACGGTTTAACCGATCTTAGCCTTGTAGCACTTAGTGCCCTTCCGCCAGAACAGGGTGATAAGTTCGCAGGCTTGAGCCTGGAGTCCCGTGCCTATTTGGAGCGCATGATAGGCGTGCCACTTGAGCAAGCCGCCGCCGAGTTGGATATTCTGAGGTACGTCCCGCTAGCGCCTGAAGGTATTTCGGATGCTGACTGGCAGAAGCTATACCACCAGTTTGGGACGACCTTGCTTGCGTGAATCCGAGGCCTCGGCGGGTGAGTTTCCTTTGGTATTCGATGGGCTGGGCGTCTTCCGGGGCCATTTCTACCGCGTCATTGATTTTCCAAATCCGCGCCAAAACTGCCACCGCACTACAGCTACCTGCTGGCGTTCTGAATCGGCGGATAACGCCCTGGAAACGCCGACACCTCCCCGGGTGCGTAGGGCGAATAACCGCTCGCGGTTATCCGCCGCTTAACCGCGACATCGGCGGATGACGCCCATGGCGTTATTCGTATATGGACTCCTCCCGGTTTGCCAGTGTTTGTCTTGATTTCAAACCTGTGTACGACTGCATCCGTATATCCGGCTTCATGGAATGGTGTTGCAACTCCCGAGCCCTGATGAAATGCGCGCCTACATGCCTGATCGCCCTAACGGCTTTGCTTCACTGCAGCAGGGAGCCCACGTATAAACCAGGTTTCATGCAGGCCGGTTCGACCGGTTCGTCATCATTGTCATTCACTGAGCAATCGTGGTGGATGTTTCAACTACGGTGTGGCAGGAACGCTCAACCGGGCCGGTAGCATGTCTCCCGGCTGAGTAAGGCCCAAAGGATCCGGGCATTCTTGTTGGCCAGGGCAACGGCGACGACATTGGCAGGACGCCGGTGCAGCAGACCTTGCAGCCAGCGGCTGCGGGCATCGGTCTTGTTGGCGCAACAGCGCACGACTGCACGGGCGCCATGGATGAGCAAGGTCCGCAAGTAGGTATCGCCGCGCTTGCTGATGTTGCCCAAGCGCTGCTGCCCGCCCGTGGAGTGCTGCCGTGGCACCAGGCCCAGCCAGGCCGCAAACTGGCGGCCCGTGCGGAATTGCCGTGCATCACCGGCGGATGCCGCCACCGCGCTGGCTCTGATCGGGCCGATGCCTTCCACCGCCAGCAGGCGCTGGATGCGGGCATCGCCACGTACGTGAGCCTGAATCTGTCGCTCCAGTCGAGCGATGCGCGCCTCCAGCGTCTGCAATTCATCTTTCAATTCACGCAACAGCTCGCCCATCGGGGCCGGCAAGGGCGCCGGCTCGGTAGCCATGACCGTTTCGAGCAAGGCCATCGTCGCCGCTCGCCCACGTCGAGTCGCGATCAGCCCGAACTCACCCAGCAAGCCACGCACCTCATTGCACAACGCCGTGCGGGCCCGCACTAGACGACTGCGCACCCGATGCATCGACTGCACGGCCTGCTGCTCTGCGCTCTTCACCGGGACATAGCGCATGCTCGGACGACTGGCGGCTTCGCAGATCGCCTCGGCGTCGTGTGCATCGTGCTTGTCTGTAGTGGTCTACTGATCCCGGACACCGATTTAGGCGAGAATCCTCGCCGTGAGAGAGGTGTCTGATGAGCAAGCAACGACGTACGTTTTCCGCCGAGTTCAAACGAGAGGCCGCGGCCCTGGTGTTGGACCAAGGCTACAGCCATATCGACGCCTGCCGTTCGCTGGGGGTGGTGGATTCGGCCTTGCGCCGTTGGGTGAAGCAGCTCGAGGCGGAGCGCCAGGGTGTGACCCCGAAGAGCAAGGCGTTGACGCCTGAGCAGCAAAAGATCCAGGAGCTGGAAGCCCGGATCAACCGGTTGGAGCGGGAGAAAGCGATATTAAAAAAGGCTACCGCTCTCTTGATGTCGGACGAACTCGATCGTACGCGCTGATAGACCAGTTGAGTGAGCAGGAGTCGGTGGAAGTGGTCTGTTCAGCTTTCGATGTGGCGCGGTCTTGCTACTACGTCCACCGTCTTCGACGGCGGCGTGTCGATGCTCGCCGCGTGGCGCTACGCAGCCAAGTCAACCAGTTGTTCAGCCAGAGTCGGGGCTCGGCCGGCAGCCGCAGCATTCTGGGCATGCTGCGCGAAGAGGGCGTGACCATCGGCCGTTTCCGAGTGCGTCGGTTGATGCGTGAGCTGGGCCTGGTCAGCAAGCAACCGGGCTCGCACGCCTACAAACAGGCCACGGTTGAGCGGCCGGATATCCCGAATCGGCTGAACCGCAAATTCGCGACCGAGCATCCCAATCAGGTGTGGTGTGGCGACATCACCTACGTCTGGGCGCAAGGCCGTTGGCACTACCTGGCCGCGGTGCTGGATCTGCATACCCGGCGGGTGATCGGCTGGGCGTTCTCGGCCAAGCCGGATGCCGAACTGGTGATCAAGGCCCTGGACATGGCCTACGAACAGCGCGGCAAGCCACAGCAGGTGCTGTTCCATTCAGACCAGGGCAGCCAGTACGCCAGCCGCCTGTTTCGGCAACGGCTCTGGCGCTATCGGATGCAGCAGAGCATGAGTCGCCGAGGGAATTGCTGGGATAACTCGCCGATGGAGCGCCTGTTCCGCAGTCTGAAGTCGGAGTGGGTCCCGTCAACGGGTTACCTGACGGCGCAGGAGGCCCAACGGGACATCAGTCATTACTTGATGCACCGCTACAACTGGATCAGGCCGCATCAATTCAACGACGGGTTACCACCTGCGGTGGCCGAAGAAAAACTCAACCCACTGTCCGGGATGGGTTGACCACTACAGTCACCCTTGACGTAGGGTTTTACGAACTGCGGTGCGATCAGGCGTACCGTGTGGCCCAGCTCCCGCAACTCGCGCGCCCAGTAGTGCGCACTGCCGCAGGCCTCCATCGCCACCAGGCACGGCGGCAGTTGGCGAAAGAAATCCCGCACCTGTGCCCGCTTGAGTTGGCGACGACATACCACATGCTCGTGACGATCAACGCCGTGCACCTGGAATACTTGTTTTGCCAGATCCAGACCAATGCGACTAAGGTTCATGCTGACTCCCCCTCCGGGACTTGTGGCTGCACCATTAGTCTGGCGCTTGACGCCGTAGGAGGGAGGAGTCCATTTCATTGCCCTACGCACCCCGGAAACGCCGGACAGCACCCCAACTCCGTAGGGCGAATAACCGCTCGCGGTTATCCGCCGCTTATCCGCGACATCGGCGGATAACGCCCATGGTGTTATTTGCCCTACGCACCCCGGAAACGCCGGACAGCGTCCCAACTCCGTAGGGCGAATAACCGCTCGCGGTTATCCGCCGCTTATCCGGGGTATCGGCGGATACCGCCTGTGGCGGTATTCGCCCTACAGGCCCTGGAAACGCCGGACAGCTCCCCCGGACATTTCCGCAGGCTCTCTCAGAAGCCCGGGAATTGGATAAAAACCCAGTAGGAGGATGATGGAGGGGCCGGCAAATCCGTCCCGCAGGGACAGGACCGAACGGCACTGCCCTCTATTTTCTGAGGGCAAAAAAGACGCGGGCCGCAGGTGCGGGAACACCTACGACCCGCTAACCACAAACCAGCTTATAAAGGAGCTGACCCATGGCTAAGCCGAATGATACGTCCAACCCCGAGGTAACAGAATCGTCCCCCCGCTTCGTCCCGCTGCTCCCCACCTCCCAGGCCGACATGTGTCCGCGTAGCGCCACCCTGTACGTAGACACCCATGCACTCCCCACGCACTTGTTCGACAACGCGAAAGTGCGCTTGAGGTCGGCGATCAACATCCTGGCCATGACCCGTTTGCTCGATGAGAAAGAAGAGCCCGGCGGCACCCTGGCCTACATCAACGGTGCGTTGCTGTCGCTGCTCAGCGATGCCTTGTCCGAAATCGAGGCGGGCCACCCGAGCCTGTAGCGCCGCTCCCTGGCGCGACGCCCCCGGCCTGGTCGGGGGCTTTGCGGCATCGCCATCACAAGACCTTTCGCGCCCGAACGGCACGCTTGATCGCCGTCCCGGTCCTCGCGAAACGGCCGCCAATTGCCCGAAGCTTCCGACCCTTTTTTCGGACGATTTCTTACGCCCTTATAAATCAGCAAGTTACGAGACCTCGAAAAAAGAGGTTTTCTGGCAGGGAAAAACCCGCCGCTCCTGTTTTCCGCCAAATGGCTATAGGTTTTCCGGGCCAGCCCAGTGCCACGCAGATAACCAGGAAATGCTCAGGGAACGGGTTCGGCTGCGAGCAGTTCACCGCCATATAGACAGTGGACAAGAGCCTACCCTCATAGGCCTAGCTGTTCAGCGGGCTTGTGCCATCGGAGACTTCGTACAAGGCTTAGCCATTGCCGTCCTACAGGCGCTGTCAGTAGGCTTTTTTCGCCGGCGACTTCGGTTCCCGGCAGGCCACAGCCTGCTGGCCCAACACCCACGAGCGGCCTGTCTCCCTGCCGCGCCGGCAGAAGCCAGGCAGCGGACAGCTCAGAGAAGGATTTCTCCTATGCACGGCCATACCCAGCTTGCCCCGCACTACTTCTTCCGACAGCAGCGATTGCTGCGCGCGCTGCTGATCGACGACCAGGCCTGGTTCGTCCTCGACGACTTCGCCCGGCTCATCGAACACAGCCAGCCCGAACAGATGCTCGCCCGCCTGGACGACGACCAGGCGCGCCGGGAGTCGTTGCGTTCCGAACGTGGCGAAGACCAGGCGCAGTGGCTGATCAGCGAGTCCGGCGCGTATGCCGCGCTGATCTACCAGCAGCGCGGCGATGGCAGCGAATTGCGCCGCTGGCTCAGCGGCGAGGTGGTGCCGGAGTTGCGCAGCGCCACCGACGACAGCGGCATGCCGCGCTACGTCAAGTTGCGCTGGGAGCGCCAGGTGGTGCACATGCTCGACTGGCAGGGCAAGCTCTGGGTGAATTTCAGCGAGATGCCCGACCTCCTCGAACGCCAGGGCGAACCCATGGTGCAACTGGGTTGGCGACGCTGGTTGCGCAAGTTGCGCCCGCTCTAGGCGCCGCTCTGGCGTCGTGTTGGGCGGGGCCTGTCAGTTCTGCCAGCTTAAGCGGTGCGGCGCCATCCATTAACAATAGAGCAACGACTCGGGCCTAGCCTCTCCTTTCCCACGGACAGCACGAAACCGCTGGCATGAAGATAACGCGAAACCTTCTGGACGATCTCTACACGGATGACCAGGGCAGCCAGGACCTGACGGGCCTCCGTCAGCCTCGCAAGATGCGTCGTGAAACCAAGGAGAAGCCGCGCAAGCGAACGCTGCGCGACTCCCGGCCGGACCGTCCCCTGTAGGAGCTACGCTCGCCTAGCGGGCGGGTTCGCCGCTCCGAACGCCCCTCTCCCTCAAGGTCAGAGGGCTGGTTTGCCTAGAGCGGATTTGTAGAAAGGCCCGCCAAGGACGCCCGGGCGTCTTCGGCGGGCCTTTTTCATGCCTTTCCGCCACGCGCCCCGCACAGGTATCCGTCCTGTGGCGGGGCGCGTGCCTCAGAGCATTTCCAGCTTCGACATCAGGTCGTTCAGGCGCTCGGCCTTCTGCTCGCTGATCTCACTCGGGGCCAGGGACTCGATGTAGCTGGCCAGCTCTTCCACCGTGGTGCATTCGAACATCGCCCGTAGCGGCACGTTGCGTTGCAGGGCCTTCTGCACCCGCGAGGCGATCTGGGTGGCCAGCAGCGAATGCCCGCCGAGTTCGAAGAAGTTGTCGAACACCCCGACCCGCTCGACCTTCAGCACCTCGGCCCAGATCCGTGCCAGGGTTTCCTCCAGTTCGTTGCGCGGGGCCTGGTAGGCCTGGTTCTGCATCTGGCCGATGTCCAACGCCGGCAGCGCCTTGCGGTCGAGCTTGCCGTTGGCGTTGAGCGGCATCCGGTCCAGCACCAGCCAGTGCAGCGGCACCATGTAGTCCGGCAGGTCGGCGCGCAGTTGCTGCTTGATCCGCTCGAACCAGGCGCCCTGCTCCACCATCAGTCCGGCCGGCGAGTCGGCGCTGGAACGCTGTGTCTCGCCGGGAACCAGGTAGCCCACCAGGTACTTGCCGTTCGCCCCTTCCTGCACCGCCACCGCCGCCTCGCGGACGTCGGCGCGTTCGTGCAGGCGCGCCTCGATCTCGCCCAGCTCGATGCGGAAGCCGCGGATCTTCACCTGGTGGTCGATCCGCCCGACATATTCCAGCAGTCCGTCGGCGCGCCGCCGCGCCAGGTCGCCGGTACGGTACAGACGCTCGCCCGGCGCGCCGAACGGATGCGGGACGAAGGCCTGGGCGGTGCGCAGCGGATCGCCGACGTAGCCACGACCGACGCCGGTGCCGGCCACGCACAGCTCGCCCACCGCGCCCAGCGGCACCAGTTCGAAGGCGTCGTCGGCGCCGGCGCCGAGCAGGTACAGGCGGTTGTTGTCGGTGGGACTGCCGATCGGCAGGTAGGTGCTCTCGGTGGAGGCCAGGTCGACGCGGAAGAACGCCACGTCGTCGGAGCATTCCGCCGGCCCGTAGGCATTCACCAGGCCGATCCGCGGGTAGCGCTTGAGCCACTGGCGCGCCAGTTCCGGCGGCATCGCCTCGCCGGTGGGCAGCATCCAGCGCAGGCCGTCGAGGGCCTGGCGCTCTTCGGCGAGCATGCCCTGGATCAGCGACGGCACGCTTTCCAGCACCGTGATGCCCTGTTCGCCGACGTGCGCCAGCAGGCCCTGCGGATCGTGGGCGATGGCGTTCGGCACGATCGCCACGCGGGCGCCGAACAACGGCGCGGCGAGGAATTGCCAGACCGAGATGTCGAAGCTCTGCGAGGCGGTCTGGGCGATCACGTCGTTCTCGTCCAGTTCCAGGTACGGGACCTTGCTCAACTGGTTGTTGAGCATGCCCGCCTGCTCCACCATCACGCCCTTCGGCAGTCCGGTGGAGCCGGAGGTGTAGATCACGTAGGCGAGGTTCTGCGGCCCGCTGTAGACCTGCGGATCATGCTCGGCGCCCTCGCCCTGCTGGATCTCGTCCCACACCAGCAGGCGCGGCCGGTCGACGCAGCCGAGTTCGTCGAACAGCGCCAGCGCCTGCTCGCGGCAGGCCTGGGTGCAGACCAGTACCGGTGTGCGGCTCAGCTCGACGATCCGGGTCAGGCGCTGGGTCGGATGGCCGGGGTCGAGCGGCAGGTAGCCGGCACCGGCCTTGAAGCTGCCGACGATCATGCCGAGCAGGTCGAGGCCGCGCTCGGCCAGCAGTGCCACCGGCTGGTCGATGCCGACGCCGGCGGCGCGCAGGGCGTGGCCGAGACGGTTGGCCCGGCGGTTCAGCTCGGCGTAGCTCCAGCGCTGCTCCAGGCAACTGGCGGCGATGCGCTGCGGATGGGCCGCCACCTGCGCCTCGAACAGCCGCACGTAACCTTGCTCCAGCGGGTAGTCGCGGGCGCTGCGGTTGCAGCCGTCGAGGAGGAAGTCACGCTCGTCCTCGCCGAGCAGCGGCAAGGCCTCCAGTTCGCCATGGAAACCGTCGGCCAGGGCCAGCAGCAGGCGCTTGAACTCGCCGAGCAGGCGCTCGACGGTCGGCGCCTCGAAGTAGCGCTGGTCGTAGGACAGGTGCAGGCCGAGGTCATCGCCCGGATAGCAGACCACGGTCAACGGGAAGTTGGTGTGGGTACGCCCGGAGTCGGAACTGGCGTTCAGGCTCTGCGCGCGGTCCAGCACCGAGACTTCCACCGGGGCGTTCTCGAACACGAACAGGCTGTCGAACAGCGGCTGGCCCTTGGGCAGCTCGCTGCTTTCCTGGATGGCTACCAGGGGCAGGTGCTCGTGCTCGCGCAACTCCAGGTTGCGCTCGAACAGCCGGTTCAGCCATTCGCGCACCGTGCAGCGCTGGCCGGCGGCCGGCATCTGCACGCGCAATGGGATGCTGTTGATGAACAGGCCGACGGTGCGCTGCATTTCCGGCATGCCCACCGGACGCCCGGCCACGGTGACGCCGAACAGCACGTCGCGCTCGCCGCTGAAGCGGCGCAGGGTCAGCGCCCAGGCGGCCTGGGCGAAGGTGTTGACGGTGAGTTGGTAGCGCTGCGCCAGTTCGCGCAGGCGCGCGCCGTCGGCGGCGTCCAGACGCGTGTAGCGGTCACCGACGATCATCCCGCCGCTCTCGCCGGCGTGCTCGCGGAGGAACGGGCGGTCGCTGGGTACCAGGGTCGGCCGCTCGAAGCCGCGCAGGCTCTCGCTCCACCAGCGACGCGATTGCTCCAGGTCCTGGCGTTGCAGCCAGGCGATGTAGTCGCGGTAGCGCGGCGGCGTCGGCAGGTTCGCCGGGCGGCCTTCGCCGAGGGCGCCGTAGATCTCGAAGAAGTCGTTCATCAGCAGGCCACGGCACCAGGCATCGATGAGGATGTGGTGGTTGCTCATCATGAACCAGTAGCGCGCCTCGCCCAGGCGGATCAGGCGCAGGTGGAACGGCGGCTGTTCGAGCAGGTCGAAGCCGGCCTCGCGCTCGCGCTTGTGCAGCGCTTGCAGGCGCTCCTCGTGGCCGTCCTCCGGCAGCTCGCTCCAGTCGAGGAACTCGATGCGGGTGCGACCGGGCTTGTGGATCACCTGCAACATCGTTTCGCCGGCATTCCAGACGAACGACGCGCGCAGCGCCTCGTGGCGGGCCACCACCGCCTGCCAGGCGGCGGCGAAGCGCTCGGGATCGAGCGGGCTGTCGATCCGGTAGCGGTCCTGCATGTAGTAGATGCCGGTGCCCGGTTCCAGCAGGGTGTGCAACAGCAACCCTTCCTGCATCGGGGTCAGCGGATAGACGTCCTCGATCTCGCCGGCCGGCACCGCCAGGGCGTCCAGTTGCGCCTGGCTCAGTTGCGCCAGCGGGAAGTCGGACGGGGTCAGGCCGCCGGCGCCGTCTTCCAGGCAATGCTCGATCAGCGCCTGCAGTTCGGCGAGATAGGCCTGCGCCAGCTCGTTCACCGTCCGCGCGTCGTAGCGCTCGCGGCTGTAGGTCCAGCGCAGCACCAGCTCGCCGCCGTAGACCTGGCCATCGACGCTCAGCTCGTTGGGTAACGGCGCCTGCTCGTCGTGGATCGGCCCGGTGGGCTGGTCCAGCGGCTGGAACAGGGCGTCGGCGAAGCTCTGGTCGAACTGTCCGAGGTAGTTGAAGGTTATCGGCGCCGTGGGCAGCGCGGCCATCGCCTGGCGCACCGCCGGATCGGCGAGGTAGCGCAGCACGCCGTAGCCGAGGCCTTTGTGCGGCACCGTGCGGAGCTGTTCCTTGATCGCCTTGATCGACTCGCCCGGGCTCTGCGCCGGGGTCAGGCGCAACGGGTAGGCGCTGGTGAACCAGCCGACGCTGCGGGTCAGGTCGATATCGTCGAACAGCGCCTCGCGGCCATGCCCTTCCAACTGCACCAGCGTCGACGGCTGCCCGCTCCAGCGGCAGAGCACGCGAGCGAGGGCGGTCAGCAGCAGGTCGTTGACCTGGGTGCGGTAGGCCGCCGGCGCCTGTTGCAGCAATTGCCGGGTACGTTGCGGGTCGAGCCGCAGGCTGACACTTTCCGCCAGCGCCTCGCGGTTGTCGCCCTGCGGGCGGTCGCATGGCCACTCGGCCGACTGCCCGCCCAGCCGGGCTTGCCACCAGCCCAGCTCTTCGCGCAGCGATTCGCTGCCGGCGTAGGCCTGCAGGCGTCCGGCCCAGTCGCGGAAGGCGCTGGTCTTGGCCGGCAACGCCGGTTCGGCGCCCTCGTCGAGCTGACGGTAGACCTGTTGCAGATCCTCCAGCAGCACCCGCCAGGACACCCCGTCCACCGCCAGGTGGTGGATCGCCAGCAGCAGGCGTTGCTCGCCGGCCGGGCCGTCCACCAGCACCGCGCGCAGCAGCGGCCCCTGTTCGAGGTCGAGGCTGCGCTGGGCCTTGGCGAACAGCTCGGCGCATTCGTCGAAGGATTGCACCGGAACGTGCCAGAGCAGTTCCTGTTCGTGCAGCGGACGATGCTGCGCCAGCCACTCGCCGTCGACCTGGCGGAACGCCAGGCGCAGGGCATCATGCTGTTCGACCAGGCGTTGCAGGGACTTGCGCAGCAGACCGAGGTCAATGGCCTGCCGCGGCTGCAACAGCAGCGACTGGTTCCAGTGTTCGCGGCGCGCCAGCGGCAGGTCGAAGAACCAGTGCTGGATCGGCGTCAGCGCGCTGTCGCCCTGCACCGGCCCCTGCTCGGCCTGGCTGGCCTGGCTGTGCCGGGCCACCGCGGCGAGGCTCTGCACGGTCTGGTGCTGGAACAGGTCGCGGGGGCTGAAGTGGATGCCGAGCTGGCGGGCGCGGCTGACCACCTGGATCGACAGGATCGAATCGCCGCCCAGTTCGAAGAAGTTGTCGCCGAGACCTACCCGCTCGACGTTCAGCACCTCGCGCCAGACCCCGGCCAGTTGCTGCTCCAGCACGCTGCGCGGGGCCTCGTAGGCCTGCCGGTTGAGCGCCGGGTCGGGCGCCGGCAGCGCGCGGCGGTCGAGCTTGCCGTTGGCGGTCAGCGGCAGGCTGGCGAGCAACAGCAGGTGGGCCGGCACCATGTAGTCCGGCAATTGCTGCTTGAGATGCGTTTTCAGCGCCTCGCGCAGCGCCGCCTGGGCGTCCTCGTCCTGCTCGGCCACCGCGCTGGCGACATAACCGGCCAACTGCTTGCCGCTCGGGCTGTCGAGCGCCAGGACCAGCGCTTCGCGAACCTGCGGATGCTCCAGCAGGCGCGCCTCGATCTCGCCCAGTTCGATGCGGAAGCCACGGATCTTCACCTGGTGGTCGATGCGGCCGACATATTCCACCTGGCCGTTGTCGCACAGGCGCACCAGGTCGCCGGTGCGGTACAGGCGGCCGCCCTCGGCAGCGAAGGGATCGGGCACGAAGCGCTCGGCGCTGAGCGCCGGACGCTCATGGTAGCCGCGCGCCAGGCCGGCGCCGCCGACGTAGAGTTCGCCGGTCGCGCCCTGCGGCACCAGGGCCAGGTCGGCATCCAGGATGTAGGCGACCCGCGCGCCGACCACGCTGCCGATCGGCACGCTGGCGGCACCCTCCTCCAGTCGTTCGGGAGCCAGGCAGGCCAGCGGCATGACCACCGTTTCGGTCGGTCCGTAGGCATTGAAGAACGACGCCGGGGCGAAGGCCTGGCGAATCCGTTGCAGGTGCTCGCCGGTCAGCGCTTCGCCGCCGGTGATGCACATGCGCACCGGCAACTGCCGGCCCTGGCTCTCCAGCCACTGGGCGAGCTGGCTGCCGTAGCTCGGGGTGAAGCCGAGGATGCTCACGCCCTCCGCGCGGATCAGCTCGCAGATTTCCTCCGCGCCCCACTGGCCCTGGGCCCGCAGCACCACGCGGGCGCCGCACAGCAACGGGGCCAGCAGGCGCTCGCTGGCGGCGTCGAAGTTGATCGAATAGAAGTGCAGTTCACAATCCTCGGCGCGCATGCCGAAGCGCTCGATCACCGCGGCGCAGTGCATGGCGATCTCGCCGTGGGAGACCGCCACGCCCTTCGGCTTGCCGGTGGAGCCGGAGGTATAGATCAGGTAGGCCTGGTGCTGCGGCCCGCTCAGTGCTGCCAGCGGCGCGGGGTCCTCGGCGTCCAGCGCCGGGCCGTCCTCCTCGAGGCACCAGCGCGCCACGCCCGCCGGCAGCTCGCCGAGGGCCTCGAACAGCGCCGCGTGGCTGAGCAGCAGGCGTACGCCGCTGTCCTCGATCATGTATTGCAGGCGCTCCAGCGGATATTCCGGGTCCAGCGGCACATAGGCGCCGCCGGCCTTGAGGATCGCCAGCAGGCCGACGACCATCTCCAGCGAACGCTCCAGGGCCAGGCCGACCCGCACTTCCGGGCCGACGCCGTGACTGCGCAGGACGCGCGCCAGACGGTTGGAGCGGGCATCGAGTTCGGCATAGCTCAGGGTCTGTCCGGCGAAGGTCAGCGCCGGGGCCTGGGGGCTAGCCGCCACGCGGGCGGCGAACAGGCCATGGAGGGTGTCCTGGAGCCCTGCCTCGCCGGCCGTGCCGGCGAGCAGCAGTTGCTTCCGCTCCTCGGCGGCGAACAGCGGCAATTCGGCAATGCGCCGCTGCGGGTCGCCCAGCAGCGCCTCCAGCAGGTTCTGCCAGTGTCCGGCCATCCGCGCGATGCGCGGTTCGTCGAACAGGTCGCGGCTGTAGGTCAGGCAGCAGCCGAGGCGCTGGTCGAGGTCGGTGACCTCCAGGTTGAGGTCGAACTTGGTCGCCCGCGCATCGTTGGCGATGTACTCGACGGTCATCCCGGCCAGTTGCCGGGTCTGCTGGAACTCCCAGCGCTGGACGTTGCACATCACCTGGAACAACGGGTTGTAGGCGGCGCTGCGCGGCGGCTGCAGGGCTTCCACCAGGTGGTCGAACGGCAGGTCCTGGTGCGACTGGCCATCGATCACGGTCTGCCGCACCTGCTCAAGCAGCTCGCCGACGCTCATCTGTCCGTCGAGCCGGCAGCGCAGCACCTGGGTATTGAGGAAGGCGCCGATCAGCCCTTCGCTCTCCGGGCGGATGCGGTTCGCCACCGGCGCGCCGATACGCAGGTCCTGCTGGCCGCTGTAGCGGTAGAGCAAGGCCGCAAGGGTGGCGGTCATGGTCATGAACATGGTCAGCCCGCGGGCGGCGTTGAAGCGACGCACGCGCTCGGCCAGCTCGGGGCTCAGGTCGAAGCGGTAGAGGTCGCCCTGGTGGCTCTGCACCGGCGGGCGTGGCCGGTCGCCCGGCAGTTCGAGCAGCGGATGCTCGTTGCCCAGCTGGGCCTTCCAGTAGTCGAGCTGGCGCTGGCGCTCGCCGCTCTCCAGCCACTCGCGCTGCCACACGCTGTAGTCCAGGTACTGGACCGGCAACGGCTCCAGCGGCGATTCGCGGTCGTCGAGGAAGGCCTCGTAGAGCGCGCCCAGTTCGCGGGCGAAGATGTCCATCGCCCAGCCTTCGGTGACGATGTGGTGCAGGGTCACCACCAGGTAGTGCTCGCGCTCGGCCATCTTCACCATGCAGACCCGCAGCAACGGCCCGCTCTCAAGGTCGAAGGGCCGGTGCGCCTCACTGTCGGCGAGGGTCTGCAGGTGCTGCTGGCGGCTGTCGCGGTCGAGCGCGGAGAAGTCCTGCCAGTCCATGTGCAGGCCGCCATCGCCGTGCACGCGCTGTACCGGCACGCCGTCGACGCTGGGGAACGTGGTGCGCAGGGTCTCGTGGCGCAGCACCAGGGCCTGTAGCGCGGCCTCGAAGCGCGCCACGTCCAGCGGCCCGCTCAGGCGCGCCAGGCCGCCGACGTTATAGGCCGGGCTGTCCGGCTCCAGTTGCCAGAGGAACCACATGCGCTGCTGCGAGTAGGACAGCGGCACCGGCTGCTCGCGGTCGATGCGGCGGATCGCGCCGTGGCTGTCGGTGCGTCCGGCGGCCTGGGCTGCGCGGACCTGTTCGCAGAAGGCCTCCAGTTCGCTGGCCTCGAACAGCGCGCGCAACGGCAGTTCGACGTCGCAGGCCTGGCGGGTGCGCGAGACGATGCGGGTGGCCAGCAGGGAATGCCCGCCGAGTTCGAAGAAATCGTCGCGCAGGCCGACCTGCGGCAGGCCGAGCACTTCGCTCCAGATCGCGGCGATGCGCCGTTGCAGCTCGGTCCGCGGCTCGACGTGCTCGCGCTGCTGCCAGACCGGCTCCGGCAGCGCCCGCGTATCCAGCTTGCCGCTCGGGCCGAGGGGCATCTGCGCCAGGCGCATCAACTGCGCCGGAACCATGTATTCCGGCAGTTCGGCCTGTAGCGCGGCGCGCAGACGCTGGTTCTGCTCGGCTTCCGCCTCGGCGCCGACAGCGCCGGTGTAGTAGCCGACCAACTGGCTGCCGGCCACGCCTTCGCGGATCACCACTACCGCCTGGGCCACCCCCGGCTGCGCCAGCAGGCGTGCCTGGATTTCCTCCGGCTCGATGCGGAAGCCACGCAGCTTGACCTGCTGGTCGAGGCGGCCGAGGTATTCCAGCACGCCGTCGGCGTTCCAGCGCGCGCGGTCGCCGGTGCGGTACAGGCGCTCGCCGGCGGCCGAGAACGGATCGGCGACGAAGCGCTCGGCGCTCAGCGCCGGGCGCCCCAGGTAGCCACGGGCCAGGCCCAGGCCGCCGATGCACAACTCGCCGGCGACGCCGGCCGGCAGCAGGTTGAACTCGGCGTCCAGCACGCGGCAGACCACGTTGCCCAGCGGCCGGCCGATCGGCGAACGCTCGCCGTCTTCCGCGCGGCACTGCCAATGGGTGACGTTGATGGCGGTCTCGGTCGGCCCGTAGCGGTTATGCAGGGCCACCGCCGGCAGGCGTTGCAACACGCGGTTGCGCAGCTCCGCCGGAAGCACCTCGCCGCCGGAGAACAGGCGGCGCAGGCTGCCGCAGGCGGCGACGCCGGGTTCGTCGATGAACAGTTGCAGCAGCGGCGGCACGAAGTGCAGCGTGGTCACCCCGAACTGCCGCACCAGTTCCACCAGGCGCGCCGGATCGCGGTGCTCGCCGGGGGCGGCGAGGACCAGCCGGCAACCGGTGACCAGCGGCCAGAAGCACTCCCACACCGACACGTCGAAGCTCACCGGCGCCTTCTGCATCAGCACGTCGTCGCCGTCGAGGGCGTAGGTGGCCTGCATCCACTGCAGGCGCTCGGCCAGCGCCGCGTGGGTGTTGCCCACGCCCTTCGGCTGGCCGGTGGAGCCGGAGGTGTAGATGACGTAGGCGAGATTGTCGCCGTGCAGGTGCAGGCCCGGTGCCTGGCTCGGCCAGTTGTCGAGCTTGAGGCTGTCCAGGCAGATCGGCGTGACGCCCTCCGCGCCAGGCAGGCGTTCGAACAGATGGGCCTGGGTCAGTAGCAACTCGACGCCGCTGTCGGCGAGCATGTAGGCCAGGCGTTCGCTGGGGTAGTCCGGGTCCAGCGGCACGTAGGCGCCGCCCGCCTTGACGATCGCCAGCAGACCGACCAGCAGTTGCGGCGAACGCTCGGCGCAGATCGCTACCCGCACGTCCGGGCCGACGCCCTTGTCGCGCAGGTAGTGGGCCAGGCGGTTGGCCTGGGCGTGCAGTTCGGCGTAGCCGAGGCTGCCGCCGTCCCACTCCAGGGCGACGCGTTCGGCGGACTGCGCCAGTTGCCACTCCAGCAGCTCCGGCAGCCAGGCGCGCGCCGGCTCGCAGGGCGCGCTGCCCCATTCGGCGAGGCGCGCCGCCTGCTCGGCGTCGACCAGGGCGATATCGCCGAGGCAGCGCTGCGGGTCTTCCGCGACCTGGCGCAGCAGCTCCAGGTATTGCGCGGCGAAACGCCGGATGCTGGCCTCGTCGAAGAGGTCCGCGGCGTAGTCGAAATTCAGGGTCAGGCGACCGCGAGCGTCCTCCTCGCTCTGCAGTTGCAGGTCGAACTTGGCTTCGCGGCTGTGCCAGGGCAGCTCGTCGGCGAGCAGGCCGGGCAGCCGGCGCAACGCCGACAGGTCGCGCTGCTGGTGGTTGAACAGCACCTGGAACAACTGGCCGCCCTGGCCGCAGGCCGCGAGCACCTGGTCGAACGGCAGGTCCTGGTTGGCCTGGGCGCCGAGGGTCGCCTCGCGAGCCTCGCCGAGCAACGCGGCGAACGGCTGGCGCGCCCGGGGCGTGCCGCGCAGGACCAGGGTGTTGATGAAGAAGCCGACCAGCCCCTGGGTCTCCAGGCGCTGGCGGTTGGCGCTGGGCACGCCGATGCGGATCTCGCCCTGCCCGCTGTGGCGATGCAGCAGCGCCTGGAACGCCGCCAGCAGCCACATGAAGACACTCGCCTCATGGTCCAGCGCGGCCTCGCGGATAGCCCGCGCCAGGGCTTCGTCGACCCGCAGGCTGTAGCGCGCGGCCGGCGACGCCTGGCGCGCCGTGCGCGGATGGTCGGTGGCCAGTTCCAGCACCGGCGCCGTGTCGCCCAGGCGTTCCCGCCAGTAGGCCAGTTGGCGGGCGCCCTCGCCCGCGTCCAGCCACTGCCGTTGCCAGGCAGCGAACTCGGCGTAGTGCAGTTCCAGCGGCGCCAGGTCGGCCGGCTGGCCGCCGCAGGCTTCGGCGTAGAGCCGCGAGAATTCGTCGAGCAGCAGGTTCAGCGACCAACCATCGGCGACGATGTGATGCAGGGTGACCCAGAGCTGGTGCTCCTGTTCGTCCAGGCGCACCAGGCTGACCCGCAGCAGCGGCCCCTTTTCCAGGTCGAACGGCTGCTGCGCCTCGGCTTCGCGGCGCTGCGCGGCAGCCGCGGCGCGTTCGTGCTCGGCCAGCGCAGCGAGGTCGACGAACTGCCAGGCGAACTCGCCCCGCTCGTCGATACGCTGCAAGGCCGCGCCGTCGCGCTCGAGGAAACGCGTGCGCAGCGCTTCGTGGCGTTCGACCAGGCGCTGGAAGCTGGCGCGCAGCGCCGCTTCGTCCAGCTCGCCGCGCAGGCGCAGGCCGCCGGGGATGTTGTAGGCGGCGCTCTGCGGATCGATCTGCCAGGTCAGCCAGAGACGCTGCTGCGCCGCCGACTGCGGCAGGTCGACACCGCGCGGCAGGTGCGCCATCGGTGCCTCGGCCGGCAGGCCGGCGGCCAGTTGGCGGGCCACCGTGGCGCTGAAGGCCTGCAGGGTCGGCGCCTCGAACAGTTGGCGCAGGTCGAGGGCGACGCCGAGACTGTCGCGCACCTGGGCGACCACCTGGGCGGCACCGATGGAATTGCCGCCAAGCAGGAAGAAGTGATCGCGCGGCGCTACCTGCGCCACGCCCAGCCGGGCCTTCCAGATCTCGCCGATGCGTGCCAGCAGTTCGTCGTCGCCTGCCGGCGGCTGCGCCTCCTGCAAGGCCTGGAGGCCGGGAAACAGCGCATAGCTGTCCAGGCTGCCGTCTTCCAGGCGCAGGCGGCAGGCGGAACGTTGCAGCTTGCCGCTGGACGTCTTCGGCAAGGCGCCGGGATTGAGCAGCGCCACCACCTTCGGCGCTTCCTGGTAGGCCTCGGCCACCGCCTGGCGGATCGAGTCGATCAGCTCCTGGGCCGGCACCGATTTCTGGACGCCGCGACCGATCTCGGCGGCAATGCCGATGCCTTCCTCGCCATCGACCGTGACCGCGAAGGCCGCGACCCTGCCCTTGCGCGCCGACGGCACCTCGCTCTCGACGGTGCGTTCGATGTCCTGCGGATAGAGGTTGTGGCCGCGGACGATGAGCATGTCCTTCAGGCGCCCGGTGACGAACAGTTCGCCGTCGCGGAGGAAACCGAGGTCGCCGGTGCGCAGCCAGGTACGCCCGTCACGCTCGACGAAGGTCTTCGCCGAGGCTTCCGGGTTGCGCCAGTAGCCGTGGGCGATGCTCGGCCCGGCGGCCCAGATCTCGCCGACGTTGTCGTCGCCGAGGACCTCGCCGCTCGCCGCGTCGACGATCAGCACGGCGTGTTCCGGCTGGCTGCGGCCGCAGCACATCAGCACGCTGCCTGCGCCTTCGGCGATGCGGTTGCGCGCCAGCGCCTCGCCATCCACCGCCAGGGCGGGAATGCCCTGGCCGCGCTGGCCGCCGGTGACGAACAGGGTCGCCTCGGCGAGGCCGTAGCAGGCGAAGAAACTGGACGCATCGAAGCGGCTGGCGGCGAATTTCTCGGCGAAGCGTTCCAGGCTGTCCTGGCGGATCGGCTCGGAACCGGAGAAGGCTACCCGCCAGCCGCTCAGGTCGAGACGCTGCAGGGCCGACTCGGCGACCCGCTCGCTGCACAGCCGGTAGGCGAAATCGGGACCGCCGCTGACGGTGCCGCCGTACTGGCTGATGGCTTCCAGCCAGCGCACCGGACGTTCGAGGAAGTAGCGCGGCGACATCAGCACGCAGGGTACGCCGCTGAAGATCGGTTGCAGCAGGCCGCCGATCAGGCCCATGTCGTGGTACAGCGGCAGCCAGCTGACGATCACGTCGTCGGCACCGATGCCGAAGCCTCGGCGGATCAGCACCTCGTTGGCGACCAGGTTGCCATGGCTGACCTGCACGCCCTTGGGCAATGCGGTTGAACCGGAGGTGTACTGGAGGAAGGCGATGTGCTCGGGACGCACTTGCGGCTCGTCCCAGGCCTCGGCAACGGCCGGGTCCAACTGGTCGACGCAGAGCAGTTGCGGGGCGTTGGCGGCGGACAGTTGCGCGTTCATCTGCAGCAATGGCTCGCGCAGGTCAGCGGTGGTCAGGACCAGGCGCGGCTCGGCGTCGGCGATGATCGACAACAGGCGTTCCTGGTGATGGCGGCGCGCCGACTCCGGCGGATAGGCCGGCACCGCGATGACCCCGGCATACAGGCAACCGAAGAACGCCGCGACGTAGTCGGGGCCGCTGGGAAACAGCAGCACCGCGCGATCGCCCAGCTGCGCATGGGCCTGCAGGGCCGCGGCGATGCTCCGCGCGCGCAGGTCGAGATCGCGATAGCTGAGGACCACGCCTTCGCCATCGTCCTCGGCGAGGAAGCGCAGCGCCAGGCGCTCGGGCTCCTGGACGGCGCGGCGACGCAGGGCCTGGACCAGGGTGGTGGGAAGTTCGAAGGCGTCCATCATGTGTTTTCCTGCCTGAATTCGGCTTGCAATCGAGTTCTAGTGAGTCTCCGGAAACAGTCGTCGCGGCCGCCCCTCAACTGGCGGCGCGGATGCTTCCCCGGACCTTGTCCTTGTGCCAGCGCAGCAGATGCTGGCCGGCGTAGCGACGCAGCAGGCGCAGCAACTGCCCCTGCTGTTCGCGGATGAAAAAGTGCTGCCCGTCGAGCAGGTCGAGGGTGAAGTCGCCCCCGGCCTCATGCAGCCAGCCGAGCAACTCGGCGCTGCGCAGGCTGTCCTCGCGTCCACCGAACAGGTGCAGCGCCGCGTCCAGCGGCCCATGCGCCTGGTAGCGGTAGCTGCCGGTGACGAGAAAGTCCGCTCGCACCACTGGCAACAGCATCTGCATCAGCGACGGATCGTTGAGGACGGCCTCCGGAGTACCCCGGTAGTCGCGCAACGCGGCGACCAGTTCGGCGTCGGCCTTGGCGCGCCGGTAGCCGCTGACATCGTTTTCGGCGGGCGGGGATACGCCGGAGAGGAATAGCGCCAGCGGCCCTTCGAGGCCGCGCCGGCGCATGGCATGGGCCAGTTCGAAGGCCAGCAGCCCGCCCAGGCTGTGGCCGAAGAAGGCGTAGGGAGAAGCGCTGTCGAGGGTGCCGTGCAGCTCGCCGGCCAATTGCGCGACCAGGCTGGCGGCATCGGTATGCAGGGCCTCGCCGAAGCGAAGGCCGCGCCCCGGCAATTCCAGGGGTAGCAAGCGGATCCAGCCCGGCAGGCTGGGCTGCCAGCGGCGGAACAGCGTGGCGCTGGCCCCCGAATAAGGCAGGCAGAACAATTGCAGGGAAACGGCCGGGCTCACCTGCCGACCTCCTTGCGCCGCTGTCGTGGCCCTCGTCCGGGGCAGAGCGCTTTCCCATGATCGATCGGCATTTCCGTCTCCTGCTGCGCACGCCGGGGCGCCGGGCACCTGCCCGCGCTGTCACAGAGGGGAACGGATAACAACGGCAAATAATTAGCGCATGTAACCGCAATCTCCGGGCAACCGCGGAGCATTGCGCGAAAGGACGCCAACCCCTATCCATTCTGATGGGTTGTGCCCGGCGCTATCGCCGCATCGGCGATAGCGATGTACGCCATGGAGCAGCCGGGAACGGTTGTCGCAGCGCCTTAGCGCAGTTCTTGCGCGGAACGCCGGCAGGAGCGGCGAGGCATTCAATACCGATTTCTAACTAGCTGATTCCTAAAGATTATTAAAAAAATTTCGTCTGCGACGCATGACTGCAACATTGGCGCGGCCATCCTTCTGAAACGCCGAAGAATTTCTCCCCTCCATCATTCGCAGCGGCTATTTGCCAGCATGCGGACCATTCACGAATAAAGGTGAGATTGGTTATTTCTTCGTAATTGACAATCATTATCATTCAACATAATTTGTTGCGCCATGTGTGGGTCTTACCCCACCGCCAGTGCTCTGCAGCCCCCTCCGCAGCAAGGTGATTTCCATGTCGGAACAACTGTCTACCCGCAGATGCGATACCCCGCTCCTCCAGGCATTCGTCGATAACCGTACGATCCTGGTGAAGATCGCCGCCCGCATTACCGGTTGCCGCTCGCGAGCCGAAGATGTGGTCCAGGATGCGTTCTTCAGGCTCCAGTCGGCGCCGCAGATCACTTCGTCGTTCAAGGCACAGCTCAGCTACCTGTTCCAGATCGTCCGCAACCTGGCCATCGATCACTACCGCAAGCAGGCGCTCGAACAGAAATACTCGGGGCCGGAGGAAGAAGGCCTGAACGTGGTGATCCAGGGCGCCTCGCCGGAAACCTCGCACATCAACTACGCGACCCTCGAACACATCGCGGATGCCCTCACCGAGCTGCCCAAGCGCACCCGCTACGCCTTCGAGATGTACCGCCTGCACGGCGTGCCACAGAAGGACATCGCCAAGGAACTGGGCGTCTCGCCGATCCTGGTCAACTTCATGATCCGCGACGCCCTGGTGCACTGCCGCAAGGTCACCGCCGAGCGCCAGGGCGACAACGTCACCCATCTCAGCGCCCGCCGCTGACGGCGGCGAGCATTCCTCAGCGCCGGTAGCGGCGCACCGACGCCGCCTGCGCCTCGGCCCTGGCGGCGAAATGGGTTCCCAGCAGCAACAGCGCCGCGCGCTTGTGGCGAAAATCGAAGGGTTGGCCGCAGCAGCGGCAAAGGCCCGGCGCGGTTTCGCAGCGCGCCTTTCCCAGCGTTGGCCTCGGCGGCTCAACGGGACCGTCCAGGTAGAAATGGTGGACCAGCGCCGCCAACCACTCCGCCACCCGCTCCGGCTCTCCCCGCTCCCGCGGCCCAAGGGCGTAAAGCAAGCCCGTGGGATCGCCACGCCGGCGCTCCTCCTCGATGAATGCGCAGGTCGCGACAGGTTCAGGACGCTCCTGCGCCGGTTCGTGCGACTCGTTGCACGCAGGCCGCTGCCTGTCGCAGCGGGCATATGGATCGGCCTCGCGGCGCTCGAGGGGCGACGGAAACGACAGGCTGGAGGCTGGAGACGGAAGCATGGCCGGCTACTCGTGGGGCTTGCCTGAGTAACGTCGCATCCCGCCGCGAATTTACCCGTCCAGCCCGGCGTCCGGCCGAACGGCCATCAATAGACTTCCGGCACGATGATCTCGCCGGGCGTCGGATGCCTGACGTAATCGGCGTGGCGCAGGCGCTCCGGCAGGTGTACCGGCGGCTGCGGAACTTCCCGGTAGGGCATCTGCTGCAACAGGTGGTGGATGCAATTCAGCCGCGCGCGCTTCTTGTCGTCGGCCTGTACCACCCACCAGGGCGCCTCGGGGATGTGGGTGCGTTCGAGCATGGTTTCCTTGGCCTTGGTGTAGGCCTCCCAGCGCCGCCGCGACTCCAGGTCCATCGGGCTGAGCTTCCACTGCTTGAGCGGATCGTGGATACGGCTGAGGAAGCGCAGGTGCTGCTCGGCGTCGGAGATGGAGAACCAGTACTTGAGCAACTGGATGCCCGAGCGCGCCAGCATCTTTTCGAACTCCGGCACGCTGCGGAAGAATTCCTCGTATTGTTCGTCGTTGCAGAAACCCATGACCCGCTCGACCCCGGCGCGGTTGTACCAGCTGCGGTCGAACAGGACGATCTCGCCGCCGGCCGGCAGGTGCGAGACGTAGCGCTGGAAATACCACTGGGTCTGCTCGCGGTCGTTCGGCGCGGGCAGCGCGGCGACACGGCAGACCCGCGGGTTGAGGCGCTGGGTGATGCGCTTGATCACGCCGCCCTTGCCCGCCGCGTCGCGTCCCTCGAAGAGAATCACCACCTTGTGCCCGGTGTGCACCACCCAGTTCTGCAGTTTCACCAGTTCCCGTTGCAGGCGGAACAGTTCGCGGAAATAGCGGCGCCGACTCAATTCGCCGGGCGCATCCTCCTGCTCGGGACCGAACAGCTCGTCCAGGTTCAGCTCGTCGTCGAGCAGTTCCTGCTCCAGCTCTTCGTCGTGTCGATCGAGCCAGTCGCGACCGATGCGGCCCGAGGTATCGCCATAGGAGTCCATGCGCTGCTCTCCACGTCATGCCGAAATACCGCGAATGCTAGGCGCGTCTTCATGACGGTTTGGTGACGGTTCGATGAAAACGTAGCGATCGCCCGCCGTCGAAAACAGTCGAAAGGTCACTGAAAGTCAGAAAATTCCCTAATCATTTGAATGACTTGGCCTAAGCTGGCCAGCCTCTCCGCACTTTCCACATGCTCCGCGCACCCCGGCGACCGCCGGGGCGAACCGCGCCCTTGCGGCGCCATTGATCGGAGATCGACCATGCAAGCGTTTTCCAAACAGCAACTCATCGATGCGCTGAACGCCCAGAGCAGCGACCTGGCCACCCTGCAGAGCCTGGTCATGGGCCTCTACCTGTGGATTCGCGACAGCCATGGCCAGGCCAGCGTCGATGCGGCCTTCCAGCGCGCCCGCGAGGAGGCCAGGCAATTCCGCCAGCAGAGCGGCAACCAGGCTGACGAGCGATTGATCCTGCACCTGGCGGAAATCGTCCGCGAACAACCCTGAGCCATGACCGGCACAGACTGACCGGTTCGGCCTGACTCAAGGCCGCAAGGCAGTCCCGGGCGCCGCGGAATCGACTTTCGCGGTGTCCTCCGCGGGCAGCACCCGGATGGTCGCGGTCACGCCGGCGCGCAAGGTGTTGCGCTGGCGATAGGCGGGATCGATGGCGATGCGCACCGGAATTCGCTGGGCCAGCTTGACCCAGGTATAGCTCGGGTTGATGTTCGCCAGCAGGCGCGAGCCCTCGGCATTCTCCCGGTCGGTGATGGCATGGGCGATGCTCTGCACGCGCCCGTCGAAGCGCTCGCCGCTCATCAGTTCCACCCGCGCCCGGCTGCCGACGTGGATGCCCGGCAACTTGGTCTCCTCGAAGTATCCGCTGACATAGAACGAATCGCGGTCCACCAGCGCCAGCAATGGCACCCCGGCGTGGGCGTAGTCGCCCTCGCGGGTCTGCAGGTTGGTCACGTAGCCGCTGACCGGGGCGCGCACCTGGGTACGTTCGAGGTCGAGACGGGCCTGCTGCAAGGCGGCTTCGGCAAGCTCCACGTTGGCCTGGGCCAGGCCGAGGCTGGCCTGGTTCCTCAGCAACTCGGCCTGGGCCAGGCTGACGTCGGTCTGGGCCTTTTCGTTCTCTTCCACCGATAGCATCGAGCGCTTCTGCAATGCCGAGCGCCGCTGCGCCTCGCTGCGGCGCTGGCGCAACTGGGCCTGGCTGGCCTCGATCGCCGCGCGCGACTCGCCCAGCGCCGCCCGCGCCACGTTCACCGCGCGCTCGGCGCGCAGCACCGCCAGTTCATAGCGCGCCGGATCGATGCTGAGCAGCAGCTCGCCCTTCTCCACGGGCTGGTTGTCGCTCAGCGGCAACCGGGTGATCAGCCCGGAAACGTCCGCCGACAGCGTCACCACATCGGCGCGGACCCGCGCGTCACGGGTCCAGGGCGTGCGGGTGTAGCGTTCCCAGGCGAGGAACACCAGCGCCGCCGCCACCAGCACCGCCAGCAGGGTGGCCAGGCGCGGCCATTTGCCTTGCAACAGGTTCATCGGGACATCTCTCCCATCCACAGGATCAGACCGGCGCAGATCGCGCAGTACAACGCGCCCTGGAACAGCGCTTCGTGCCAGACCCGCTGCAACACGCCGAAGCGCCGCAACAGCGGGTTGAGCAGCAGCAGGATCAGCCAGGCCAGCAGCAGCGCCTGGGCGATCGGCGGCAGGTAGGCGCCCCCGACCTCGACATCAGCGGGCATGTCCGCCCTCCTCTTCTGGTTCTTCGACGACCGCCGGTGCGCCGCGGTCCTCCTCCAGCAACGTCCGATAGCGTTGCAGCGACTGCTGCAGGATCAGTACCGCGACATTCATGATGAAGCGCTGGCGCGTCGCCCCGAGGTCCTTCGACGGCTGCGCCAGCAAGGCCTCCAGGCCCCGGCCGAAACGCCGCAGGGCGGCCAGGGCGAGGTCCTGCCGCGGGGCGTCCGCGCCGCCGGCTATGTAGGCGGCGACCTCGCGCAGCGCCTCGCCCAGCAGCGGCTGCAACTCCAGCGGCACCACCCCGGCGTCATGCAGCGGCTCGCGCAGGCGGTTCAACGCCACGCCCATCACCACGCAGCCCAGGGCGCACTGGAAACGTTCCGCCGCAGCCGGCTCCTGGCTCGCCGGCAGCAGGCCGACCATCACCGCCAGGCGATCGATCATCCGCGTCTCGAAGGCGAAGCGCTGCGCCTCGCTGGCCTCGCAGCGCGACATTTCCGCGACGTCCTGGCGCGACAGGTAGAGCAGCCGGCGCAGGCGCGGGTCGGCGCGGAACGGATAGACCAGGGCGAACACCAGCACGGCGAGGACCGCCGCGGCGAGGAAGCCGCCGACGAACTCGAACCACTGCGAAGCGTTGCTGTAGTAGACCGCGATATTCTGCGGCGCCACCATCAGCAGGGTCTCCAGGCCGATGCCCATGGCGATCCCGGCGCTCAGCGGGCTGCTCAGGCCGACCGCGACCACGTACAGCAGCAACGCCATCCACAGCGCCAGCCACTCGAAGTCGGCGGATGCCGGCAACAGCACGAACAGCAGCGCCGCTGAGATCAGGATCGCCAGCAGCAGCCCGCGCAGGAAGTTCTGCGCCGCCAGCAGCGGACGCGGGAAGGTCGCCATCAGCGAGCACATCACGCCGACCAGCAGCAGGCTGCTGAGGGCGCCGTTCCAGGCGCTGGTGATCCACAGCCAGGCGGCGCAGGACAAGGCGACGAAAGCGCGCACGGCGTTCATCGAGGCCAGCGCCCAGTCCAGGTGCAGCGCCTGCGCCTGGCCACGGCGGTAGAAACTGCTGGCCTGGCGGCCGGACTGGATCGCATCGTTGAGTTCGAGCACTTCGCCCAGGCGCTGGAACAGCCGCGCGTATTCCCAGCGCAGGATCGCCACCTGCGGGCGCAGCGCCGGGCTCAGCGCCTCGTCGTAGGACTCCGCGCGCGTCGCCGCGGCATCGAAGGCCTGGCGCACCGCCTGGAACTCCTCCAGCACCTCGGAGGGTACCGCCCGCCCCTGCTCGGCCAGCGCGTCCAGCACCCGCAACGCACGATCCAGCAGTGCCTGGATATCCGCCGGCAACGGCCCGACCCAGTGCGCCCGCACCAGCAGGCGATGCTGGCGCAGCAGCAACAGCCGCGAGGCCATCAGCACCAGCAGGTTACCCAGCAACTGCACCAGGCCATCGGCGCGGCGCAGGTTCGGCGCGTCGAAATAGAGGTGCCGGCGCAGGCCGTCCAGCGCGGTGATGCTGGCGACCAGTTGCATCTGCCGCTGGTTGAACGACTCGTCGCCCTCGTCGCCGCGGATCACCGCCGCGGCGTGCCGCGCGGTACTGCGGATCAGGCCGTCGACCTGGGCGAAGTAGCCCTTCGCCACCGCCTGCGGTCGCGCGCTGAGCAGGCTGACCAGGGCCACGCAGGCGACGCCCAGCAGGGTCTCGGTGACCCGCACCACGGCGAGCATGAAGGTGTTTTCCGGATCGGGAATCGACAGCACGGCGACGATCACCGCGGTGAAGCCGCTGAGCACGAAGGCGTGCGAGTCGGTGTAGCGCAGCAAGGTGCCGCCGGCGGTGCAGAGCGCCAGCCAGAGTCCCAGGGCGACGAAGAACGGCAACGGTTGCTGGGCGAACAGCGCCATGATCAGCACCGCCACCACGGCGCCGGCGAAGGTACCGAGGACCTGGGCGAAACTGCGCTTGAGAGCCATCCCGGCCAGCGGCTGGCTGACGATGACCACGGTCATCAGCGCCCACTTCGGCTGCTCCAGGTCGAAGAGGAAGGCCAGGTAGAGGGTCAGCAGCCCGGCGGCGACGGTGCGCAGGGCGAACAGCAGGGTTTCCCGCGGCGGCCGCCAGAGCAAGCGGGCGTAGAATTTCAGCCCTTCCATGCCCGGCCCCACACCTCCAGGCAACGGTTGGCCGCGGACCAGGCGGCGATGAAGCGACTCGACATGCTGGTTTCTCGTTCGGGGTTCATGCGGCGGGTTCGCTTCCAGTCTAGAAGGCGCAAGGAAATCCGTGGCCGCCTACGGGGGCGGGCAGGTGCGGTCGGCCACGGAGCGACGAGTCGCGGTTACAGGGTAAAAGCCCCGACGGCCTTCCCGGTAGCGCGTCCAGGCGAAAACCGTTTTCGCTGAGAACGAACGCTGCGGCGCCTTTCGATTGGGTAAGCTTGCTCAGGGCTGGATCGATTTAGCTTGCGAATCAAGCGGATAGAAAGCCCAAGGAAAACGACCAGGAGGAGCCGAGAATGCGTCGAGCGATTGCCACTGTATCGTGGGCCCACCGATGAGCCTGCGTTTCGACGATATCGAAGCCTTCCTCAACGTCGCCGAACTCAACAGCGTGACGTCGGCGGCCGAGCGCATGAGCCTGTCCAAGTCGGTGATCAGCAAGCGTGTCAGCGATCTCGAACGACGCCTCGGCGTCCGCCTGCTCTATCGCACCACGCGCAACGTCGAGCCGACCGAGGCCGGGCATTTCTTCTACAAGGCCGCTAAGGCCTCGCTGCAGGAACTCAACAACGCCGCGGAGATCGTCGCCCTGCGCGAGAACGACCTGTGCGGCGAATTGCGCATCGTCACCCCGATGAGCTTCGGCACCCTCTGGCTGTCGCCGATCATCGCCGACTTCATGAGCCAGCACCCGCGCCTGGAGATCGTCCTGCAGATGGACGACCGCCTCACCGACTTCGAGAAGGAAGGCTACGACCTGAGCATCCGCGTCACCCGCCTGGACGACAGTTCGCTGATCGCCCGGCCGCTGGCCAACAGCCAGCGGGTGGTCTGCTGCAGCCCCGGCTACGCGGAACGCCACGGCACGCTGGACACCCTCGAACAACTGATGCAGCACGAGTGCCTGGGCTACAACAACGCCACGCCGAGCCAGGTCTGGACCTTCGAACCGGCGTTCCCCGGCGCCAAGCCCCGCGCCGTCTCGCCACGCGGACGCTTCAGCAGCAACAACGGCCAGGCCATGCGCGACGCCGCCCTGCGCGGCCAGGGACTGGCGTTGCTGCCGCTGTTCATCGTCGCCGAGGACCTCAAGAACGGCCGCCTGGTGGACGCCGCGCCCGGCCTGCGCCCACTCGACGACGTGATCTACGCGATGTATTCGCGGGCGGCGGCGATGTCGCCGAAGGTCAAGGCGTTCATCCAGCATCTCCAGCAGGCGCTGTCGATCCCGCCCTGGGGCAACGGCTGAGCGACCGAACCATTCCCGCGAGGCTCCGGTCAGATACTGGGCATGCGGAGAAGACTCCCAGGAGCCTGTCGTCTCTCCCCCGTCCGGCCACCCGGCCCACAAAGGAGAACTGCCATGATCGTGCGTACCCTGCTCATCGCCGCCGCCCTGCTCGGCGGCACCGCCCAAGCCGCCGAAAGCACCGACCTGTGCGGCGCCAACCTGCAGAAGCTGGACGATATCCTCGCCGTGCGCGGCAAGACCTCGGTCACCGGTGCGCGGGTCACCGAGGTCAAGGAACTCCAGGCCAAGGCCAGGCAGGACCAGGCCAGCGGCGACACCAAGGGCTGCATCACCGCCACCACCCAGGCCCTGCAGATCCTGCAGAACGCCGGGAAGAAATGATCCGCGACAGACGCAAGGCGGATAACCGCAAGCGGTTATCCGCCCTACCCCAATGCAACCCTCCGTAGGGCGAATAGCGCCGCAGGCGTTATCCGCCGACACTCCAGCCCCCGCCCCGACCGCGTCCGATTTCGCTCATTCGAAGCGCAGGCTTTCCCGCACCGCACGGATTTCTGCCTGGCTGGCGTCGTAGGCCTCGGCCAGGCCGGCATAGGACAGCGAATAGGCCGAGGTCTTGCCGGCCGCGGCGAGCAAGGTCTGCTTCATCACCACGGCGCCGCGCTGGCGAATGGTGCAGGTGGTCTCCAGCGCCGCCAGCCCGCCGGTGGTGGACGGCTGCGGCGAGGTGCAGGCGGTCTGCAGGCCGTTGCGCAGGAACTCGATCTGCACCAGCTTGCGCATGTGCCCGAGGACTTTCTCCAGGTTCACTGCCTGCCCGCTCTGCAGGGGCATCCGCGTCACCTCCATCACCAGTGCCTGGGAGCCGTCTGCCTGCAACTTGACCGCGCGCTGGCGCTGGCCGGCGCCGGCCTGGCCGGGCTGCGCGGCGGGCAGGTCGCTGACCTGCCAGCCCGCCGGCCAGCGCGCCATCGACGCCTCGGCCAGGCTCAGCGCGGACAGCGTGCCGACCGCCAGGGCCAGCCAGCGCCAGCCGTTGCGTCGCGTTTGCGCCTGCCTCACGGTGTACCCTCCTCTTCGCGTCCCTCCACGGCCGGCCGGGGCTGCCCGAGGGGCTCCTCGAAACGCAGCAGGCGTCCGGCATTGCCCAGCACCAGCAAGGTGCTGAGGTTGTGCAGCAGCGCCGCGACCATCGCCCCGGCCGCGCCGAGCAGGCCGAAGGCTGCCGCGGCGACGATCGCCAGGGTCCAGCCGAGGCCGATCGCCACGTTGACCTGCAGGGTCCGCCGGCATTGCCGGCTGAGCCGCACGCAGGTGCCGAGCCGGCGCAGGTCGCTGCCGATCAGCACGATATCCGCCGAGGCCAGGGCGATGTCGGCGCCGCCAGCGCCCATTGCCACCCCGACCACACCGGCCTTCAGCGCCAGCGAATCGTTGATGCCGTCGCCGACCACCATCGGCCGGAAACCGCTGCCGATCTCCGCGCCGACCTGGCGCAGCTTGTCCTCCGGCAACGCCTGCGCCACCAGTTGGCGAATCCCCACCTGCTTGGCCACGGCGTCGGCCACCGCCCGGCGATCGCCGGTCAGCAACAGTTGCCGGCCCAGACCCAGTTCGCGCAGATCGGCCAGGGCCTCGGCGGCCTCCGCGCGTACGCTGTCGGCCAGCAGCAGCCAGCCGAGGAAGCGCCCGTCCAGGGCGATTCCGGCGATCGGTCCCTCATGCTCCGGCACCTCGCTGGCGTCGATGCCCAGTTGCTGGAACAGTTCGGGCCGGCCGAGGGCGGCTTCGCCCGCCGCTGTTCGTGCGACCACGCCGAACCCCTGGCGTTCGCGGATATCGCTCAATGGATGATAGGCATCGTGCGCCGCCAGGGCTGCCAGCGCTCGGCTCACCGGATGGCTGCTGGCGGCGCCGAGGCTGGCGGCCAGGCGCAGCACCGACGTCTCCTCGGCGGCATCGGCCAGGCGCAGCGCCTGCAGGCGCAGGCTGCCGTGGGTCAGGGTGCCGGTCTTGTCGACCACCAGCGAAGTCAGGTCCGCCAGCTCCTCGAGGAAGGCCGAGCTGCGGATCAGGATACCGTGGCGGGCGGCCACGGCGATCCCGGCGATAGCCGTGGCCGGGGCGGACAGCACCAGGGCGCAGGGACAGGCGGCGACCAGCACGGCGAGCATGGCCTGGGCATCGTTGGTGACGAACCAGGTGACCGCGGCGATCAGCAACACCAGCAACATGTACTGCCCGGCGTAGCGCTCCAGCAGGCGGGTGATCGGCGGCTTGGCGCGCTCGGCCTGTTGCATCAGGCCGATCACCTTGCCCAGGGTCGAGGCCTCGCCGGTACGGGTTATCTCGATGCGCAGCAGGCCGTCGAGGTTGATCGCGCCGCCGTAGACCTCCATCCCCGGCGCCACCTCGAGCGGCACCGACTCGCCGGTGATCGGCGCGGTGTCGAGACTGGCCTGGCCCTGCAGGACCCGCCCGTCGGCCGGAACCCGGTCGCCGGCGCGCACTTCCACCTGGTCGCCCGCTCGCAGGCTGGCGTTGTCCACCTCGCTCAGGCTGCCGTCGGCCTCGATCCGCCGGGCATGGCTGCGGGTCAGCTCGCCGAGGGCGGCGATGGCCTCCTGGGAGCCGATCACGCTGCGCTCCTCCAGTACATGGCCGAAGATCATGATGATCGGCAGCAGCGCGGCGGTCAGCAGGTCGCCGCTGGCCCAGGCGCCGAGCATGGCCAGCGCGATCAACTGGTCGGTGACGCCGTGCAGGCTCGGATGCCGCAGGCTGTCCCAGGCCGAGCGGGCCACCGGAAGCGCCACCAGCAGCGACGCGACGCCGAGCAGGATCTGGCTGACCCCGGCCTGGTCCGCCGCCAGCCAGCGCCAGGCCAGGCCGAGCAGCAACAGGCCGAGGGCGAGCATCGCCAGGCTCAGCTGGCGCGCGGCGCGGCGCTGCTCGTCGCGGCTGAGCAGGCCGCCGCCGAACGGCAGGTGATGATGGTGGTGCGCGCAGCCGCCATGGCTGCCGTGGGCGGTCGGCTCGCTCATGCGCACCTCCCGGGGCGAGCCGCGGCGGCTATTGCGGGAAGCGCGCGTCCGGCCGGCGTACGTAGTCCAGGGCTTCCTTCTCGGTGAGCTCCCAGATCTGCTTGACTTGCCCGTTGTTGTCGCTCTTCAGGCCGACGAAACTGCCCTTGAGCTGGGGCATGCGGCCATAGACGATGAACAGGTTCTGCGCCGTGCGGATGCGCACCGACGGCGCCACCGAATAGCTGACGGTCTTCTTCCCCAGCCCCAGGGTGAGCACGCTGCGCAGCAGGCTCTGCTTGGGCTTCTTCAGGGTGATGACCGGGTACTGCGCGCTGGCCACGAAGCCCACCAGCATGTCGCTCGGCAACTGCCGCGCCAGCGCCTCGCCGCCGCACAGCAACAGCGCCAGCCCGCACAGCAGGGCCCTGCCGGGTGATAGCCGCGCACCGTTGCCCGTGAATGGAATACCGCCTGCCGTCATTGCCCGTCCCGTTCGCCTGGTTGTTCGACTCGGCGCCGCGTTCCGCTGGCGGAAGCGCGTACCGAAGGTTGATGCCGACGCAGGGTAGCCGTTTCACGTTCGCTTGTCCGTCCATTGTTTCACAGCCCGCGAAGGGCACCGTCGGGCAGCGGCTCATGGCTGCCCACCTTGCAGAATCAGGCGGCCATCGTCGCGCGGATCGACGCTGCCGACCGAACCGGCCTTGCCGAGGATCGCCGGCACCCGTTCGCGGTACAGGCGCCAGAGCAGGCCGGCATCGGTCGCGCCCAGCGCCGGGGCCAGGCCAACGATGCTGGCGGTGTCGCGGCGCGCCTGGGCCAGCCGTTCGCCGGCCTCGGCGCGGGCGAGCTGCAGGGTGCGGTCGGCCCCCTCGGTGGCGGCCTGGGTGAGTTTCTCCGCCTCGGTGCGCGCCTTGGCGACGTTCTGCTCGGCCAGTTGGCTGGCGGTCAGCACCGCGTTGAAGGCGCTTACCGCATTGCGCGGCAGGCTCGACTGCACGTCGACCCGCACCACCTGGATGCCCAGCCCGCTGCCGGCCGCGGCCAACGCCGCCAGGCTGTGGTTGATGCCCTGCACCAGGTCGCCGCGCAGGCGTTCGCGGCGCTCGGCGACCGCGCTGTCGTTGCCGAGCAACTCCGGGCGCGCCACCAGGATGGTGTCCAGGTCGCGCGCGGCGCAGACCTGCACGGCGTTGCGCGCCACCAGCCGGTCCAGCGCCGGCAGCACGTGGGCGCCCTGGAGGACGTAGGCGTACGGGTCGTCGACCTTGTAGAACACCCGCACGTCCAGTTGCACCACCCCGGCGTCGCCGGTCAGCAGGTAGCCGGAGCCGGCCAGCGCGTCGCTGGACAGGCTGACGTCGAGATCGGCGCGACGCGCCTGCTCGGAACGCAGCAGGCCCTCGACGCGGCGTTCGATCACCTGTTCGGCGGACGGCAGCAGCACCACCTGCTCCAGCGGCTGCGGCCAGGCCAGCAGCAGGCCGGGACCGGCCAGGCGCTCCAGCGCGCCCAGGCGCAGCACTACGGCGCGGTTCTCCGGGCCGATCTGGCGGACGTTGGAAAACGCCCAGGCCAGCGCCGCCAGGAGGGTCACGCCGAACAGTGCGAGGAACGCCAGGCGTCCGGCCTGCAGCCAGGGGCTGCGCAGCCCCTCGTGCGCTTCGCCGCTCATGGCCGGCGCCCGTTGGCCGGCGCTTCGGCGGGGAGCGCCGGCGGCCCGTCGACCAGCACGCGGAACGGTGCGGCATCGGTGCGCAAGACCAGCCGGGTATCGCCGTTGACGATGGTGCCGAGGGTGTCCAGCGAGCGCAGCAGGTTGTATAGCTGCGGCGAACCGGCGTAGGCCTTGCCGTAGATGCGCGCCGCCTCGACCCGTGCCTGGGCCTCGATCTCCGCGGCTTTCACCGAAGCCTCGGCCTGGATCACCCGGGCGTCGCGCTCCGCCGCCGAACGGATCTCCGCGGCCTGGCGACGGCCCTCGGCGGTACGCTCGGTGGCGATGGTCTCGCGCTCGGCGCGCATGCGGTCGACGGTGGCGCCGAGGGTCACCTTGGGCAGGGTCAGGCGCTCGATGCCGACCTGCACCACCTTGACCCCGTAGGTCGCCAGCAACTGATGGTCGATCTGTTCGCGCAGGCGCGCTTCGAAGTCGCCGATACGCACCCGCGACGCCTCGGTATTCACCAGGTCGGCCAGGTCATAGGCGCTGGCGGTGGTTTCCAGCGCCGAGCCGACGAAGGTGCGCAACTGCCGGGCAGCCTCGTCCGGCTGGTTGCGCACCGCGCGCATGAAGCGCTGCACGTTGTCGGCGTCGCCCTGGACCTGCCAGGCCACGTAGGCCTGGACGATGATCCGCAGGCCATCGCGGGTGCCGACGTCCTGCAGGCCGCTGGAGGTGGTGCGCAGGCGCAGGTCGACCGGGATCGCGCTCTCGAACGGCAACGGCAGGCGCCAGGCCAGGCCCGGTTCGAGCAGGACCCGCGCCGGGTTGCCGAAACGGGTGATGACCATCGCCTCGCCGGAACGTACCTGCACCAGGCAAGCGGCGGCGACGGCGAACAGCACCAGCAGCGCGGCGACCAGCAGCCGGCGCCAGGGCGACGCGGCCTGTGCGCCATGGCCGTGATCGTGATCGTGATCGTGATCGTGATCGTGATCGTGATGATGCTCGTGGTGGCTGTGCGAGTGGGAGTGACCGAGGCTCAAGAGCGCTCTCCTCATGGTGCGGATTGCCCGGCCGCGGACGCCGGAGCGGCGGACGGACGGGACGAAGACGGGGAATCCAGGCGGCCGAGGCCGAAGCTGCGCAGGTCGATGGTCGGCGCGCCGGCGCCGGCGATGCGGTGGTCGATGAGCAGCAGGTTGGCCTTGCCCAGGCCGCGTCCGAGTTGGCGGTAGTAGGCCTCCAGCAGGAAAGCCTGGCCGGCGTCGGCATAGCCTTCCCGCTCGGCGGCGAAGCGCCGGTCGGCGGCCTGCGCGGCGGCCAGGGCCTCGCGGGCCTGCGCGCTGGCCCGGTCGTGCGCCACGCTGGCCTGTAGTTGCGCCTCGTTGCGTTGCGCGGCGGCCTGCCCGCGCTCGCGGGCGATCAGCGCCTGGGCGGTGATCTGCGCGGCCTGCACCGCGTGGTAGGCATTCGCCGCACCGGCCGGCGGATGGATCGCCTCGACCGCCGCGCCCAGTACCTCGACGCCGCTGCCGAGGCGGTCGAGATCGGCCTGCACGGCCTGGCCGATCTGCTCGGCCAGGCCCGCACGCTGCTCGCCGAGGACCTCATCGAGGGTCCGCGAGGCGAAGGCATGCACCAGTACGCGGCTGGCGGTGCTGCGCACCAGCGTCGGCACGTCGGCGCTGCGGTAGGTCGCCGCCAGCGCCGATGCGTCGTCGAGAGCGATGCGGTAGACGATGCGCACGTCCATGTTGACGATCTGGAAGCTCTGCCGACGGTCGGCCAGGCTGGCGATGACCTGCGATTTCTCGCTGACGTGGGAGGCGTCCCACAAGCGGTTGGCGCTATCCGGGGCCGGACCTTCGGCGGGCGCGAGCGGCTCGGCTCCGCCGTCGCCGGCGGCGACGCTGGTGGCCAACTCGTGGACCACCCCGTTCTCCACCGCCAACACCCGCCCCAGCGGCCAGGGCAGCCCCAGGTGCAGGCCGGGGCCGAGCACCGCGACCGGCTTGCCGAAGCGCTCGTAGACACCCCGTGCATCCATGCCGATCTCGCGTACGCCGCTGAGCAGCCAGCCGCTCAGCGACACCACCGCCAGCACCGGCAGGAACGCCCGCCGCATGAAACCGAAGGCCCAGACCTGGCGCAGGTCGATGCCGAAGCGCTGGTGCAACTCATGCTGCAGACGCTGCAGGGGACGCGGCGGCCAGCGCAACAGGTCGGCCAGCAGGCTGGTGGCGACCAGGCGCGGTTCGAGGCCGGCACGCTGCGGCGCGAACATCGCCAGGATCGCCCTGCCCAGCAACTCCAGCGCCAGCGCCGCCGGCAACAGGCCGAGCAGTACCGCCAGGCGCGGGGCCCAGGGGTGTCCCTGGCGAGCCAGGAACAGACAGAGGGCGGCCAGCACCAGGGTACCGATCAACGCCCGCGCCAGTTGCCCGAGGACCGGGGCTTCCGGCCACTGCGCCGGCCCTTGGCTGGCGAAGCGACGTTCCAGCACCAGCACCGCGAAGGCCAGTAGCAGGCAGATACCGATGGCGAGGTCGGCCGCTTGCCCGGAACTGGCCGGCGGCAGGTCGAGACGCCAGCCGGCGGCTACCAGGCACAACGCCAGCGCCGCGCTCGCCGCCAGCCACAGCGCAGCGTGCCCGAGCTGGGCCAGGCCGTGGGCGATGGCCTGGCCCAGGCGCTCCAGCAGCCGTTCATAGGCGCTGTCGGCGGTGGCGTCGGGTTCGTCCCGCTGCCAGCGCAGCCAGGCAGGCCGCGCGTTGGCCTCCGCGCCGAGGACCACGCAACGCCAGGCCGCGACCCGGTAGGCCGCGTGCAGACCGGCGAACAGGACCAGCCAGGCCGCGCCGAGGTTGTACAGCAGCGGCGGCCAGAGCGAGTCGGCGGCGAACAGGCCGATGAAGAACCCCAGCACGGCGCAGGCGGCGGCCAAGGCGACGCTGGCCGCTGCCCATCGCCACAGCTGGCGCAACTGCCGGGGCGCCTGCTGGAAACGCGGCAGCGATTCGGCGGCGACGCCCTCGGCGTCCAGGTCGACTCTCATCTTCACTCCAGGCAAAACTCGAAGGTACCGGCCAGGCCGGCGCAAACGCCCGCAACTTTATAACAATGCGCGTTAAGAAGTTGTCATGATTTGAAAAACAGTCTGCATCCCAAGGCTCTTGACTGGAAGACGAGAGTCTGTGTGCAGCACCCTGGGCAACACCTAACCAATCGAAAGGTTCTAAGCAGCCGGGAAAAACCACCGGACATCCGTGCAAACGACCATTCGTCGGCAATTCTCATTCAAATCGGATTTCTTATAACCAATCCGCATAGGCCTACCGGAGCCCTCATCTCCCCCGCAAAGGCACGCCATTCCGGGCCTCGACGCGTAGCCGGCAGGCCTTTTCGCATAGCCTGACGGTTTTATAACAGCGGCAGAGCGTCAATAATCCGACCATCGACTGTGATAGCGTCAAAAAAGAATCATATCGATCCTTTGTAGCGTTATCCGGTGCCATGCAGTCCTTATCGAACAACCGCCGGGGCCTCGCCAAGCCCCGGTTCGAGCCACGCATTGCGTGGTCGCAGCAAACGTTTGTGCGGATTACCCCAGGAGGCTCGCCCATGACCGAATCGACTGCCGGGGCCGGAGTCCATGGCACAGCCTCCGGACAGGCTGGCGAAAGCCCTGCCGCGCGCAGGGAACGATCGCCGGTGACGGATCGTCGATGAGCCGGGGGAAGCCATGCGAAGCCTGATCGGGATGACGTTCCTGAACTCCTCCGTAGGCCAGCGCCGGCTGCGCCAGAACGGTATCGTGCTGCGCCTGGGACTGGTAGTCGCGGATCGCCGGCGCGCGACCCTGCCGCACCGGCAAGGCCACTGCCTCGATCGTCAGGACCTGGAAACCCTGTTGCTATGGCTACAGCGGCACTTCCTCTGCGTTCCCCTGGAACACCTGCTCGAAGGCCCCGCTCCAGCCTGCCTGCGGATCGCCCTGAGCGTCGACGGCAACCCTGCGGAACTGGCCGAGCAGGTCTATCCGCTGCTGGAACGCTACGAAATGCCGGCGAGCGCCTTCATCGGCGGTGACCCGCGCAGTTGGCGCGAAGCGGTGGCCGAGACGCTCTGGCAGGCCGATGCGACTGCCGCCGGACCCTTGCTGGAACTGCTGGAGGGTTACAGCGGCGCGGCACTCATGGCGGTGTTCGAACGCACCGGCGACGACCAGCGTCGCAGCCGCAACCTCGACCTCCTCCTGCGCAAGCTGGAACGCCTCGACCCGGCCTCGCAGCAGGCCTTGCACGCGGCCTGCCCGGTTCCCGCACCGTACAGCGCTGGCGACTGGGAGCGGGTCCGCCGCCTGGAAAACAGCGGCCTGCTTCGCTTCGGCCTGCGCGGACAGGAGCCGCACCCATCGGCAGGCCTTTGCGCCGAGGACTGTCTCGGCCGCGCCCACCGCCAGCTCCAGCAGCATTGCGCCGCCTCCCTGCCGGTGTTCTGCCAAGCTCGCACCACACCCGCCGCGCAACCCGGCCTGCGCGCCGCCCTCGGTCGGCTTGGCTACCGCTTCGCCTTCGGCGCGCGCAATGGCCTGGTGGATACCCGTTGCGACCCGCTGGACCTGCCGCGCATCGAGGTGGATGCGGCGATCGCCGCCCGTCCCGGCCGGCTGGCCTGGCGCATCTATCGTGGAGCCCGCCCATGAGCATGGCTTCCAGCCCGTTCCCAAGGAGGCGCGACAGGCAGTCGCCCTCCGCCGGAAGACCGCCCGAACCACGGGAAGCGAACGCGCCGTCGCCCGCCACGCCGCAGCGACGCCGCTCTCAGGGATATGGCCAGCCCAGCTGGCCCGGTATCAGCAAGGATCGTCCCATGACTGCAGACACCCCTACCTCTGTCGCTACCATCAACCACCTGCTGCTCGGCGCGCCCTACACCAGCCCACTGGTGATCCCCGGCGACTGGCTGGTCGACGAGCTGGAAGGCGCCGTGGAGGTCGGCGGCTTCACCGACGGCCTGTTCCGCTGGCCGACGCGCAAGCGCAGCGGCCGCCCTTCGCCGATTCTCTGCGGCGACCTGCTGCGCGCGGTACGTACCGAATGCGCCGAGTCGGTGCAGTTCTGGTGGGGTTTCAGTCCGAGCCTGGTGGGGCGCTGGCGCCGCGCCCTCGGCGTGACCCGCCGCAACAATCCCGGCGACCAGGCGGTGGCGCGCGCCCGCGCCGCCCTCGCCCGCTCGCTGGACCGCAAGGCGCCGCCGAAGGCACCGGCCGCCTGGTCCAGCGAAGAAGTCGAGTTCATCCGCCGCCACGGCAGCAAGCGCAGCCTGGCCTGGTGCGCCTACATGCTCGGCCGCAGCTACCAGAGTGTCGCCAGCAAGGCCGAGGAGCTTTCCCCGCACAGCGGGCGCGACCGCAACAATGCGATCTGGAGCAAGTCCGAGGAAGATCTGTTGCGCCAGCACTACCAGCAGCGCGGCTCGCTATGGTGCGCGCAGCAGACCGGCAAGACCCGCGCAGCGGTATTCCACCGGGCCAAGAAGCTGGGCCTGCAACGGCAGCGGCCGAAACACCCGTGAGGCCGGTCGCCGCCCTCTCCCGCCGAGGCGAGAGAGGGCCAGTGCTCAACCGCGGTAGTAGCGCTGCGCCACGAAGGGCATCTTGCTGACCACCAGGGTCACCGGCTTGCCGCGCACCATCGCCGTCACCTCGCTGCCCAGGCCGGCCAGCTCGCTCGGCACGTAGCCCATGGCCAGCGGCGCGTTGAGACTCGGACCGAAACCGCCGCTGCTGACCTTGCCGATCGCCCGGCCCTGGGCATCGACGATCTCGGCGCCCTCGCGCACCGGCATCCGCCCCTGCGGCAGGAAACCGACGCGCTTGCTGGCAACGCCCTGCGCCTGCTGGGCAAAGATCCGCTCGGCGCCGGGGAAGCCGCCGGCGCGCACGCCGTCGGCGCGGCGCGCCTTGGAAATGGCCCAGCCGAGGCTGGCTTCGACCGGCGTGGTGGCGCTGTCCATGTCGTGGCCGTAGAGGCACAGGCCGGCTTCCAGGCGCAGCGAGTCGCGCGCGCCGAGGCCGATCGGCGCCACTTCCGGCTCGGCCAGCAGGCGCCGCGCCAGGGCCTCGGCATGGGCGGCGGGCACGGAGATCTCGTAGCCGTCTTCACCGGTATAGCCGGAGCGGCTGACGTAGCAGTCCTGGCCGAGCAGCTCGACGCGGGCGAACTGCATGAAGGTCATCTGCGCCACCTGCGGCGCCAGGCGCTCCAGCACCCGCACCGCCGCCGGTCCCTGGAGGGCGAGCAAGGCACGCTCCTCGAACAGCGGCTCGACGCTGCAACGGTCTTCCAGGTGACGACGCAGGTGCGCCAGGTCCTGGTGCTTGCAGGCGGCGTTGACCACCAGCAGCAGGCAATCGCCGAGGTTGGCCACCATCAGGTCGTCGAGGATCCCGCCCTGCTCGTCGGTGAACAACGCGTAGCGCTGCTGGCCCACCGGCAGGTCGAGGATGTCCACCGGCACCAGGCTTTCCAGGGCCAGCGCCGCATCGGCGCCCACCAGGCGGATCTGGCCCATGTGCGAAACGTCGAACAGACCGGCCTGCTCGCGGGTGTGCAGGTGCTCCTTGAGCACCCCGGCCGGGTACTGCACCGGCATGTCATAGCCGGCGAAGGGCACCATCTTCGCCCCCAGTTCCAGGTGCAGGGCGTGCAGGGGCGTCTTGGCGAGGGTTTCTGCGGTCATGTTTCACTCCATGGCATCCCGGCCTCCTTTCTGCCGGAGAGCCGCGATCGATTGTCGGGAAAGAAAAAAGAAGCGCCGGCGCAGCGGCGCGGTTCAGCATTCGATGATGTTCACGGCGAGGCCGCCGCGCGCGGTTTCCTTGTATTTGCTTTTCATGTCGGCGCCGGTCTGGCGCATGGTGCGGATGACCTTGTCGAGGGAAATGAAGTGCTGGCCGTCGCCGCGCAGGGCCATGCGCGCGGCGTTGATCGCCTTCACCGAAGCCATCGCGTTGCGTTCGATGCAGGGCACCTGGACCAGCCCGCCGACCGGGTCGCAGGTCAGCCCGAGGTTGTGCTCCATGCCGATTTCGGCGGCGTTCTCGACCTGCTGCACGCTACCGCCGAGCACTTCGCAGAGCGCCCCGGCAGCCATCGAGCAGGCCACGCCGACCTCGCCCTGGCAACCGACCTCGGCGCCGGAGATCGAGGCGTTTTCCTTGTAGAGGATGCCGATCGCCGCGGCGGTGAGCAGGAAGCGCACCACGCCGTCGTCGTCGGCCCCGGGGATGAAGCGCGCGTAGTAATGCAGCACCGCCGGAATGATCCCCGCCGCGCCGTTGGTCGGCGCGGTCACCACGCGGCCGCCGCTGGCGTTCTCCTCGTTCACCGCCAGGGCGTAGAGGTTGACCCAGTCGAGCACGCTGAGGGCATCGCGCAGGCCGGCCTCCGGCCGCTGGCACAACTGGCGGTGGAGCGCCGCCGCACGGCGCCTGACCTTCAGCCCGCCGGGCATGATGCCCTCGTTGCGGCAGCCGGCCTCGACGCAGTCCTGCATCACCTGCCAGATACGCAGCAGGCCGGTGCGGGTTTCCTCGGCGGGGCGCCAGGCCTTCTCGTTCTCGGCCATCAACTGGCTGATCGACAGGCCTTCGCGGGCGCAATGGTCGAGCAGTTGCCGCGCGGTCTTGAAGGGGAACGCCAGCGGCGTGCGGTCCTCGACGATGCGGTCGAGGCCGGCGGCCTCGTCGTCGACCACGAAACCGCCGCCCACCGAGTAGTACTCGCGGCTGCGGACCTGCAGGCCGGCAGCGTCGAAGGCACGGAAGATCATGCCGTTGGGATGGTAGGCCAGCGGCTTGCGGATCAGCGCAAGGTGTTCCTTCTCGACGAAGCGGATCGGCCGCTCGCCGAGCAGGCGCAGCTCGCCGCTGGAACGGATGGCATCGAGCCGAGCGGGAATCGCGGCGGTATCCACCGTGTCCGGCTGCTCGCCCTCCAGGCCGAGCAGTACCGCCTTGTCGCTGCCGTGGCCCTTGCCGGTGGCGCCGAGCGAGCCGTACAGCTCGACCTTGACGCTGGCAGTGGCCTCCAGCAACCCCTCGCGCCTCAGCCCCTCGGCGAAGCGCGCGGCGGCACGCATCGGCCCCACGGTGTGGGAGCTGGACGGCCCGATGCCGATCTTGAACAGATCGAAGACACTCAGGGACATGCTCGTCTCCGCTTGCGGATTGGCCGCCACCACGGCGGCGTTCCTGTTCAATCAGCGTAGACCGGGAAGTGCCGGCAGAATTCGCCGACCTGGTTCCTGACCCGTTCGCCGACCTCGGGATTGTCGATATCGTCAAGGATGTCGCAGATCCAGCCGGCCAGTTCGCGGCACTCGCCCTCGCGGAAACCGCGAGTGGTCACCGCCGGGGTGCCGATGCGGATGCCGGAGGTGACGAACGGGCTCTGCGGATCGTTCGGCACGGCGTTCTTGTTCACCGTGATGCCGACCCGGCCGAGGGCGGCGTCGGCTTCCTTGCCGGTCAGGCCCTGGCGCACCAGGCTGATCAGCATCAGGTGGTTGTCGGTGCCACCGGAAACCACGTCGTAGCCGCGCCCGATGAACACCTCGGCCATCGCCTTGGCGTTGCGGATCACCTGCGCCTGGTAGTCCTTGAAGCCCGGCTCCAGCGCTTCCTTGAAGCACACCGCCTTGGCCGCGATCACGTGCATCAGCGGGCCGCCCTGGGCGCCGGGGAATACCGCGGAGTTGAGCTTCTTCTCGATCTCCTCGTTGGCGCGCGCCAGGATCAGGCCGCCGCGCGGGCCGCGCAGGGTCTTGTGGGTGGTGGTGGTGACCACGTCGGCGAAGGGGATCGGATTCGGGTAGAGGCCGGCGGCGACCAGCCCGGCGACGTGGGCCATGTCGACGAACAGCAGCGCGCCGACCTTGTCGGCGATGGCGCGGAAGCGCGGGAAGTCGAGGGTCTTGGAGTAGGCGGAGAAGCCGGCGACGATCATCTTCGGCTTATGCTCCACGGCCAGGCGCTCGACTTCGTCGTAGTCGATCAGCCCGGTAGCGGTGTCCAGGCCGTACTGCACGGCGTTGTACAGCTTGCCGGAGGAGGACACCTTGGCGCCGTGGGTGAGATGGCCGCCGTGGGCCAGGCTCATGCCGAGGATGGTGTCGCCGGCGTTGAGCAGCGCCAGGTACACCGCGGCGTTGGCCGAGGAACCGGAATGCGGCTGGACGTTGGCATAGTCGGCGCCGAACAGCTGCCTGGCGCGGTCGATGGCCAGCCGCTCGACCTTGTCGACGTGTTCGCAGCCGCCGTAGTAGCGCTTGCCCGGATAGCCCTCGGCATACTTGTTGGTCAGGCCGCTGCCCTGCGCCTGCATGACCCGCTTGCTGGCGTAGTTCTCCGAGGCGATCAGTTCGATGTGGTCTTCCTGCCGCCGGTCTTCGGCGTCCATCGCGGCGAGCAGTTCGTCGTCGTAGCCCTGGAGCTGGTCGTGCTTGCTGAACATGGCGCTGGCCTCTTGTCGTGTCGGTGTCAGGACGCTCGCTGGCGCGAGCGTGGCCGCGGCGCCGCTACGCAAGCGCGGCGCCGGGAAAGGGGTATCGCCGGAAACGCGAGGACGCCGCCGCTGGCGGCGCCCTCCTCGTCCGTCACTCCTCGCTGTACGCCTCGATGGGCGGGCAGGAGCAGGTCAGGTTGCGGTCGCCGTAGACGTTGTCGACGCGGCCCACCGGCGGCCAGTACTTGGCCTCCACCAGGCTGGCCAGCGGATAGGCGGCCTGCTCGCGGCTGTAGGTGTGGTTCCATTCGCCGAGCAGTTCGGCGGCGGTGTGCGGCGCGTTCTTCAGCGGGTTGTCTTCCTTGTCCAGCTCGCCGCGTTCCACCGCGCGGATTTCCTCGCGGATGCGGATCATCGCGTCGCAGAAACGATCCAGCTCGGCCTTCGACTCGCTCTCGGTGGGCTCGATCATCAGCGTGCCGGCCACCGGGAAGGACATGGTCGGCGCATGGAAGCCGAAGTCCATCAGGCGCTTGGCCACGTCGTCGACGCTGATCCCGCTGCTGTCCTTGAGCGGACGCAGGTCGAGGATGCATTCGTGGGCGACCAGGCCGTTGCCGCCGGCGTAGAGCACCGGGTAGTGCTCCTCCAGGCGATGGGCGATGTAGTTGGCATTGAGGATGGCCATTTCCGAGGCGCGCTTGAGGCCTTCGCCGCCCATCATGCGGATGTACATCCAGGTGATCGGCAGGATGCTCGCGCTGCCGTACGGCGCCGCGCTCACCGCGCCTTCCTTGCGCTCGCCGCGAGCGTGGCCGGGGAGGAACGGCGCCAGGTGCGCGCGCACGCCGATCGGGCCGACGCCCGGGCCGCCGCCGCCGTGGGGGATGCAGAAGGTCTTGTGCAGGTTCAGGTGGGAAACGTCGCCACCGAACTTGCCCGGGGCGCACAGGCCGACCATGGCGTTCATGTTGGCGCCGTCGATGTACACCTGGCCGCCACAGTCGTGGACGATGGCGCAGATCTCGCGGATCGCTTCCTCGAACACGCCGTGGGTGGACGGATAGGTGATCATCAGCGCGGCCAGGCGTTCCTTGTGCTCGCTGGCCTTGTTGCGCAGGTCCTCGACGTCGACGTTGCCGCGCGCGTCGCAGGCCACCACCACCACGCGCATGCCGACCATGCTGGCGGTAGCCGGGTTGGTACCGTGGGCGGAGGACGGGATCAGACAGATGTCGCGCTGGCTGTCGCCGCGGCTCTGGTGGTAGGCACGGATCGCCAGCAGGCCGGCGTACTCACCCTGGGAGCCGGCGTTGGGCTGCAACGACACGGCGTCGTAGCCGGTGGCGGAACAGAGCATCGCCTCCAGTTCGTCGGTGAGCTGGCGGTAGCCTTCGCTCTGCTCGGCCGGGGCGAACGGGTGCAGGTTGCCGAATTCGGCCCAGGTCACCGGGATCATCTCGCTGGCGGCGTTCAGCTTCATGGTGCAGGAGCCCAGCGGGATCATCGTGCGGTCCAGCGCCAGGTCCTTGTCCGCCAGCTTGCGCAGGTAGCGCATCAGCTCGGTTTCCGAGTGATGGCGGTTGAAGATCGGGTGGCTGAGGATCGCCGACTGGCGCAGTAGCTCGACCGGCAGGCGGTCCCCGCTGCTGGCGGCAAGGGCGGCGAAGTCCGGGAGCGCCTGGCCCTCTTCGGCCAGCAGGCCCCAGAGGGTCTCCACGTCGGCCTGGCGGACGGTCTCGTCGAGCGACAGGCCGAGACGGCCGGCATCGATCTCGCGCAGGTTGATCCCGGCGGCGCGGGCCTTGGCATGGATCGCCGCGGTACGCGCGCCGGTGGCCAGGCTCAGGGTGTCGAAGAAATGCTTCTGCTCGACGGCCACGCCCAGGCGCTCCAGGCCGGCGGCGAGGATCGCGGTCAGCCGGTGGGTGCGCCGGGCGATGCGCAGCAGGCCCTGCGGGCCGTGGTAGACGGCGAACATGCTGGCGATGTTGGCCAGCAGCACCTGGGCGGTGCAGATGTTGCTGGTGGCCTTCTCGCGGCGGATGTGCTGCTCGCGGGTCTGCATGGCCAGGCGGTAGGCCGGCTTGCCGTGGCGGTCGATGGAGACGCCGACCAGGCGTCCCGGCATGTCCCGCTTGAAGGCGTCGCGGGTGGCGAAATAGGCCGCGTGCGGGCCGCCGAAGCCGAGCGGCACGCCGAAGCGCTGGGCGCTGCCGATGGCCACGTCGGCGCCGAACTCGCCCGGCGGGGTCAGCAGGGTCAGCGCCAGCAGGTCGGCGGCCACCGCGACCAGAGCATCGACCGCATGGAAGCGGCTGACCAGTTCGCGATAGTCGACGATCTCGCCGTCGCAGGTGGGGTATTGCAGCAACGCGCCGAAGTAGGCGGAGAAGTCTTCGATGGCGCTCTCGTCGCCGACCACCACCTCGATGCCCAGCGGCTCGGCACGGGTGCGCAGCACGTCGAGGGTCTGCGGGTGGCAATGGCGGGAGGCGAAGAATGCCTGGCTGGTGCGGTTCTTCGACAGACGCTTGCAGAAGGTCATGGCCTCGGCGGCGGCGGTCGCCTCGTCGAGCATCGAGGCGTTGGCGATCGGCAGGCCGGACAGGTCGCTGACCAGGGTCTGGAAGTTCAGCAGCGCCTCCAGGCGGCCCTGGGAGATTTCCGGCTGGTACGGCGTGTAGGCGGTGTACCAGGCCGGGTTCTCCAGGAGGTTGCGCAGGATCGGTGCCGGGGTGTGGCAGTTGTAGTAGCCCTGGCCGATGAAGGAACGCAACGCGCGATTGCGCGCGGCGATCGCCTTCAGGCTGGCCAGCGCCTCGGCCTCGCCCATGCCGGCCGGCAGGTCGAGCACGCTGCTGCCCTTGATGCTGTCGGGGATCACGTTGCCGATCAGCGCGTCCAGCGAGTCGTAGCCCAGGCGCTGGAGCATGGCCTGGGTGTCGGCGGCACGCGGGCCGATATGGCGGGCGATGAATTCGTCGTCGGTGCCCAGGTCGATGGCGCCGAGGTTCAGGTTATCGGTCATGGCGGGATCCTCAGGCGTCGGCGTTGGCGTTCAGCAGGCGGTCGTAGGCGGCCTGGTCGAGCAGCTTTTCCCAGGCGCCGGCGTCGGCCGGACGGAAACGGAAGAACCAGGCCTCGCCGAGCGGATCCTGGTTGACCAGCTCCGGGGCGTCCGGCAGCGCGTCGTTGATCGCCACCACCTCGCCGTCCAGCGGCATCAGGATGTTGCTGGCGGCCTTGACCGACTCCAGCACCGCCACTTCACTGCCGGCGGCGTGTTCGCCGAGTTCCGGCAACTGCACGAATACCACGTCACCGAGGGCGTCCTGGGCGTAGGCGGTGATGCCGACGGTCAGCAGCCCGTCGTCGTCCTGGCGCAGCCATTCGTGGTCGGTGGTAAAGCGCAACTTGCTCATGCTGGATCCTCATTGTCAGCGGGTCGCCCGGTCGGGACGGGACTTTGTTCTGCGGCTGCCCGTAGCAAGCAGGGTGCCAAGCGGCCCCGGCCCTGTCGCCACGGGGCGTGGCCGGGCGCGGGGGAAACCCGGACAGGGCCGCCATGGAACGCTTTCGTTACAGACCCGCCGGACATTTCCCGAACCAGAGCGCAAACGCCTGACAGCAAAGGTTTTTCCGGCAATCGGAACGAATTCGTTCCACTCGTAACCGAAGCGTTACAGCCGATGGCACAGCCCCTGTCGCTGCAAGCTGGCGCGCAGGTGCTCGAGGAACGCGCGGACCTTCCGCGTGTTGCGCCGGTGCCCCGGATAGAGGACATGGATGGAGGGCCCGAACGGCCCCGGGTCGAAGTGGTAGTCGCCGAGCAGGCGCACCAGCCGCCCTTCACCGAGCAGCGGCGCGACGCTCCACTGCGGGCAGAACTGCAGGCCCAGCCCGGCCAGCAGGTGGGCGAGCAGGAAGTCGTAGTTGTCGCTGGCCAGTCGCGGGCGCGGCTGGTCGATACGCTGGCGGGCGCCGTCGCGTTCCATCCACCAGAAGTTCTGGTTCAGCGAAGGGTGCTGGAAGACCAGCCAGGCGTGCCGCTCGAAGTCCTCCGGGCCTTGCGGCGCGGGTTGCCGCGCCAGGTAGGCGGGGCTGGCGCAAAGCACGATCTGGTTCGGCGCCAGCGGCCGCGCCACCAGCCCCGGCAGGTCGATGGGGCCGTCGCGCAGGCCGAGGTCGTAGCCGCCTTCGCTGAGATCGAGGAAGGTTTCGTCGAGGTCCACCCGCAGGCTGATCCGCGGATGCGCCTCGAGGAAGCTGGCGCAGGCCTGCTGGAGGAACGCCGCGGCGAACGACGGCGGCGCGGCGAGGCGCAGTTCGCCGCGCAACTCCGACTCCAGCAGTTCGATCTCCTGCCCCGCCGTGCGCAGCGTTTCCAGGGACTGACGAGCCGCCTCCAGGTAGATCTGCCCGGCCTCGGTCAGCGCCAGGCTGCGGGTGGTGCGCTCGAACAGGCGGGCACCGAGTTCCGCTTCCAGGTGGGCGACGGCCTTGGTCAGCGCCGAGGGCGTCTTGCCCAGGCGCTCGGCGCCACGGCTGAAGCTACCGGTTTCGGCAGTGGCGACGAACATCGCCAGGGCATTCAATTTGTCCATCGACTCCTTCCGTTCCGGCACAAGTGTTGTGCGTCGCGCCCGGTTCTGCCGGGCCGGCGCTTTGGCTAGTCTCGCCTTGCCCGGGCCACGCTACACAAGACCAAGAAGCAAAGGAAACCACCATGAAGCAACGGATTCCCACCCTCCTCGCCGGCGCCTGCCTGGCCATCCCCCTGCACGCCCTCGGCGCCGCCGACCTGCTGGTGGTCAACGCCAGGATCTTCACCGCCAATCCGCAGCAACCCTTCGCCGAGGCCCTGGCGGTGGAGGACGGGCGGATCCTCGCGGTCGGCGACGAGGCCGGGCTGCGCGCCCTGGCCGATGGCGACAGCCAGGTCGTCGATCTCGGCGGCAAGCGCCTGATGCCCGGCCTGATCGACACCCATTCGCACGCGGTGTTCGGCGGCCTGGAGCTGGCCGGCGCGGACATGGGCAACGAACAGGTCGGCCTCGACGAACTGGAACGGCGCCTGCGCGCCTGGCGCGACAACGGCAAGGCGCGACATGGCGACATGCTCAATGTCAGCGGCATGCATACCGCCTACTGGAGCCAGGTCAAGGACTTCCGCGCGCGCTTCGACCACGGCGAATGGGCCGACCAGCCGCTGGCCTTCATCGGTAGCGACCACCACACCGGCTGGGCCAACGCCGCCATGCTGAAACGCGCCGGCATCGACGCCGCGCGGGTCCGCGCCCTGCCCGAGGAACAGCGCAACACCATCGGCCACGACGCCGACGCCACCCCCAACGGCTTCCTCGCCGATGCCGGTCTCGACGCGGTGCTCGCGGTACTGCCGGCGCCGAGCGCGGAACAGATGCTAGAAGCCGGACGCAGCGCGGTGCGCTACAGCAACTCGCTGGGCCTGACCGCATGGATGGACCCGGCCGCCAATGGCTCGCCGGGCGACGCCCTGTTCAGCCTCAGGCCCGACGAGAACACCGTCGGCGTGCTACCGGTCTACCAGCGGCTGGCCAAGGGCGGCGAACTCAGTGCCCACGTCGCCGCCCTCCTGGTCGCCAATCCACGCAGCCGGCCGGCCGACCTCGAGGTGCTAGACAAGGTGCGCCAGCGCTTCCTCGGCAGCCCCAACCTGACCCTGCCGGGAATCAAGGTGTTCGCCGACGGCGTACCGGAATACCCGGCGCAGACCGCCGCGCTCCTCGAGCCCTACCGCAACAGCAGGAAGACGGGCGAACTGCTGATCGACCCGGCGCACTTCGGCGAACTGGTCAGCGCCGCCGACGCCCGCGGCTGGCTGGTCCACGTCCACGCCATCGGCGACCGCGCGGTGCGCGAGGCGCTGAACGGCATGCAGCAGGCGCGGCGCGACCGCGACAGCGGCATCGCCCATTCGATTACCCACCTGCAACTGGTCAATCCCAAGGAGTTCGAGCGCTTCAGGCCGCTTGGCGTGATCGCCTCGATGCAGCTGTACTGGGCCGCCGCCGACGAAACCACGGTGGACCTGATGAAGCCCTATATCAGTGCCTTCGCCTACCGCTACCAGTACCCGGCGCACTCCCTGCTGAGCAAGGGCGCGACCATCGCCGGGGCCAGCGACTGGCCGGTGTCCAGCCTGTCGCCGTGGAAGGCCATCCAGCAGGCGGTGACCCGCAAGGGCCCGCAGGGCGTGCTCAACGCCGGCGAACGCCTGGACCGCCAGACCATGTTCTACGCCTACACCCGCAACGCTGCGCGGACCATCGGCCTGGAACACCGGATCGGCAGCCTGGAGCCGGGCAAGCAGGCGGACTTCATCGTCCTCGACCGCGACGTGTTCGAGGTGCCGGAGACGCAACTGGGCGAAACCAAGGTGCTGAAGACCTGGTTCGCCGGCAAGCCGGTGTATTCCAGCGAGGGCTGAGCCCGCTTCAGGCGCGCGGACCGATGCCGTACTTGCGCAGGCGGTGGGCGATGGCGGTGTGCGAGGTTTGCAGGCGCGCAGCCAACTGGCGGGTCGATGGATAGCTGACGTAGAGCTTCTCCAGCAGGGCTTTCTCGAAGCCCTCCACCGCCTCCTCCAGGCTGCCCACTTCGCCGTCGTTCTGCCGCGCCACGGCGGTGCCGGCGATCTCCAGGTCGCCGATATCCACCAGGCTGCTCTCGCAGATCGCAGCGGCACGGAAGATCACGTTCTGCAACTGGCGCACGTTGCCCGGCCAGCGGTTGCTCAGCAGCGCCGGGTAGGTGCCCGGCGCCAGCCGGCACACCGGGCGCTGGATCTGCGCACAGGCCTGCTGCATGAAGTGCCGCGCCAGCAGCAGGATGTCGTGGCCGCGCTCGCGCAACGGCGGGACTTCCAGGCTGAGCACGTTGAGGCGGTAGAACAGGTCCTCGCGGAAGCTGCCCTCGGCGACCATCTTCTCCAGGTTGCGGTGGGTGGCGCTGAGGATCCGCACGTCGACCCTCACCTCGCGGTCGCCGCCGACCCGGCGGAAGCTGCCGTCGCTGAGGAAGCGCAGCAGCTTGGCTTGCAGATAGGGGGACATCTCGCCGATCTCGTCGAGGAACACCGTGCCCTGGTGGGCCAGCTCCAGCAGGCCCGGCTTGCCGCCGCGCTGGGCGCCGGTGAAGGCGCCGGGAGCGTAGCCGAACAGCTCGCTTTCGGCCAGGTTCTCCGGCAACGCCGCGCAGTTCAGCGCCAGGAACGGCGAGTTGTGCCGCGCACTCAGGGCATGGCAGCCGCGCGCCACCAGTTCCTTGCCGGTACCGGTCTCGCCGTGGATCAGCAGCGGCGCGTCGAGCGCCGCCACGCGCTGCGCACGGGTCTTCAGGGTGCGGATCGGCTGGGAATCGCCGAGGAGCATCTCGAACCCCTCGGCATGGTCATGGTGCAAGGCCGCCAGGCGCTCGCCGATGCGGTTCGGTTCGTAGAGGGTCAACAGGCCGCCGGCCAGGTGCCGCTCGCCCTCGCCCGGCCCTTCGGTGATCGGCGTGGCATCGAGCAGCAGGGCCTGGCCCATGAAGGTCACTTCGCGCAGCGGCAGGCGGAAGCCCTGCTCGACCAGCGCATCCTCCAGGGTTTCATCGTCGAACAGGCTGGCCAGCCGCTCGCCGGCCGGGTCGCGTCCGCAGCGCTCGCTGAAGGCCGGGTTGGCCAGCAGCACCAGGCCCTTGCCGTCCACCGCCAGCACCGGATCGGCCATCGCCGCCAGCAACGCATCGAGCTGCAAGCGGCGGCGCTGGCCGGGAAGGATGTCGACCACGGTCATCGCCTGCACGCCACGGATGCCCAGCAGCGCTGCGCGCAGTTCCTCCAGCACTTCGGGACTGAGGGTCGGCGCGTCGATGTAGACGTTCGGCGGCACCATTTCCACCGCGTCCAGGTTCAGGTTGCGCCCGCCCAGCAGCGCCAGCACCTCCTGGGTGATGCCGACACGGTCGATGAAGGAGACGTGGATGCGCATGCGGGAACCTGGACTGCGGCGACGCTCGCCATAAAGCCGTCGATTGTACGGCCTGGCGCCGCCCAGCCCAAGGGGCCGGCGTCAGGGTACGGGGCGCAGCGCCTCGCTGCGGGTGCGGTGGCTCCAGTCGCCCTCGTCGTCCATCACGGTTTCGGTCACCAGCACTCGGCCCGGCTGCTGCGGGTCGGCCTTGTACAGCACCAGCTCGGCCTCGGCATCGTCCCAGGTGGTGGAGATGTCCGGCAGCATCCGCACCCACTGGCCGTCGCGGATTTCCAGCAGCGACGACTTGGTCCAGGTGCTGGTCCACCAGGTACGCAGCAGTTGCAGGCGCTCGCGGCCGCTGTCGTCGAGGTCGCCGAGGACGCTGAGCACCGCGCCGGTGCAACTGCCCAGCGGCTTGGGCGGGACGCGCGCGTCGGCGCTCCAGAGGTCGCAGCGGCAATCCTCGTATTCGTCGCACAAGGCGGCGCTGTTCGGCGCGTGGGCCACTACCCAGGCGAAGTCCGCCTCGGTACCGGCGAAGCGGCCGCGAGCCAGCGGGGTGTACCGCGGGTCGACGGCGTAGCGGGTGATCTCGTCGCTCTCGCCGACGAAGCGCCAGGTATCGCCCGGCCCGGCGCGCTCGGCCAGGAGCAGCCCCGGATAGTTGCGCAGGCGTCCGTCGAGGCGTACCTGCTTGACGAAGCGCACCTCGTAGCTGCCTTCCTGGTCGCCCGGCACGATCTGCGGCGCAGCGACGATGCGCTGCTCGAAGTCGGGATGGCGGGCGAAGAAGGCCTGCTTGGCGGAGAGGGTGCGCTCGCGCGTCTGCGCGCGGCCATAGTAGTCCAGGCGCGGCGCATAGACCCCTTCCAGGGCCTTGCCGCTGCGTTGCCCGTGGGCGGCCTGCCAGCGCTGGAACAGGCCGAGGATTTCGCTTTCGGCGGCAGCCTGGACCAGCGCTGGGTACAGGCAGAAGAGCGCGGCGCAGAATACCGGGCGCAAGAGTCGGCGCATCGAGAACATCCTTGTCGTTCGATTGAGGCGAACGCCGATTGTCCCCTATCCGCCGACGCTGGCAAATGGCCCTGGACGATTTTTTCCGATTCCGCAACGCGGTGAGCATTGCGGACACGCTCCGGACAGCCTTCCCCCACCTCCAGGCCGCGGCACGGCGGATAACCGCAAGCGGCTATCCGCCCCACGCCAGCCAGCCGGCTCAATGCGCCGGCAACAAGGCCTGCAACCCTTCGGCAAGCTCCAGGCTCCACGCCGCGTAGTCGTGACCGCCGGGGAACTCACGGTAGTGCAGCGGGTAGCCCTTGCCTTGCAGCGCCGCGCGCAGGCTGCGGTTGCTGCCGAGAATGCCGTCCGCCTCGGGCTCCTCGAGCAGGCCGGAACTGAGGAAGAACGCCAGCGGCAAACGCTCGCCAGCGGCGAACTGCCGTACCAGCCACTGCGGCTGCTGCTCGTCCGGCCCCCACCAGAACGAGCCGGACAGGCTCAGCACCTTGCCGAAGCGTTCCGGATAACGGTAGGCGATGCAGCCCGAGGCCAGCCCGCCGTAGCTGGAACCGGAAAGCACGCGATCGGCAGGCTCCTCGCTCAATGCATAGCGCTGCTGCAACCAGGGCAGCAACTCGTGGGCGAGCATGTCGGCGAAGGCCTCGTTGCAGGGCAGCTCGCGGCCCCGGCTGCTGGCGTCGACATTGCCGACAATCACCGCCAGGGTCGGGCGGATACGCCCGGCGGCGATCAGGTTGTCGAGGATGGTCGGGGTCGGTACGTCGCGCGCGTAGTGGTCCTCGTCGAACAGCACCAGCAGCGGATAGCGCTGGCCCTCGGGATCGTAGCCCGGCGGCGTGTAGAGCGTCAGCTGGCGCTGGTTGGCCAGGGCCTGGCTGCTATAGCCCAGGCGCTCCACCTTGCCGCGCGGCACGTCCTTGCGCGGCTGGTCCCAGGTCTCGGCAGGGGCGCCGCCGAGCTGCACCAGCGAGGCCTGCTCGGCCCGCGGCAGCGCGCGGCTGTTGAGCCACGGCGTACGGCTCAGCGGGTCCGGCCGCGCCGCCGCCTGCAACGCCAGGCGCAAGGTGCCGCGATCGGCCTGTTGCAGGTCCGGCAGGTCGGCGCTGAGCTGGTAGGAAACCCGCGCGTCGCGGCGCGGCGGCAGGCTCAGGTAGCGCACGTCGCTGCCGGCCAGGGCCTCGAAGCGGCGGGTGTTGACCTCCGGGGTCGGCCACAGCAGGCGCACGTCGCCGGGACGCTGCTGGCGCCAGAGGAAGGTGACCAGCACACGTTCGGCATCCAGCGGCTCCACCAGCGGCGTGCCCTGCTTCGCTACCTGCTTCCAGAACGCCTTCAGCGCGCCGGGGCGCTTTTCCGCAAGCTCCGCCTGCAGGCGTTGCAGGGTCGGGCTCTGCGGCGCCGGCGAATCAAGCGCCGGGGTCTGCGGGGTGAGGCGCTGGGTGGGGATCAGGGTCAGTGCGGTGTCTTCGTCGGCGCTGAAGGTCAGGCGCAGGCCCTGGCGCTCGCCGGCCTGCAGGCCGAGCGACTGGCGTCCGGCCAGCTCCGTCGCGCGCAACGCCTTGCCGTCGGGCGTGGTGGCGCGCAGGCGGACGCGGCCGCGGTCGACCTCCAGGTCGAGCAACTGCAACTCGCCGGGGGCAAGGTCGAGGTAGCGCTGGCGGCTCTCGCCGGCAGCGATCTCGATGCGGCCATCGGCCAGCGGCACGGGCTGGGCGGCCTGGGCCGGGGTCAGCAGGTTGAGGAAAAGCAACAACGAGGTGGAAACGGCAGACATGGAATCTCCCTTCGAATAGGCGCCGCCCTCCGGGCGGCTCACCGGAAGAGACGTACGATCGCAGCGGAAATTTGCCGCTGTGATCCAGGCTAGAGCGGTTGCGCCGCGACTGGAGTAGAATCCGCCGCCTCGAAAACCGTCCGAAGGAAAATTCCGATGACCTCCCGTCTGCTGCCCGCCCTGTTGCTCTCGTCCGCATTCGCCGTCCTGGCCGGCTGCTCCACCCCGACCATCGTCACCCTCAACGATGGCCGCGAGATCCAGGCGGTGGATACCCCGCGCTATGATCGTAGTTCCGGCTTCTACGAACTGGAGCAACTGGACGGCAAGCGCACCCGCGTCAACAAGGACCAGGTGCGCAGCATCAAGGACATGTAATCCCCCGGACCCGCCATCCGCGCGGTGGCGCACTCCAGGGAAGGAGTCGAACCATGAGATCCGACCTGCACGAGGCCAACCGGCTGTCGTGGAACGCCGCCACCCGGGCGCACAACAGCCACAAGGCCGACCAGGCCGCCTTCTTCCGCAACGGCGGTTCCACGCTCTATCCCGAGGAACTGCAACTGCTCGGCCATCTCGACGGCCTGCGCCTGCTGCATCTGCAATGCAACGCCGGACAGGACAGCCTGAGCCTGGCGCGCCTTGGCGCCCGCGTCACCGGGGTCGACATCGCCGACAGCGCCATCGACTTCGCCCGCCAGCTGTCCCGCGACAGCGGCATCGCCGCCGACTTCCAGCGCGACGACATCCTCCGCTGGCTGCCCGTCGCCGCCACCCGTGGCGAACGCTTCGAACGGGTCTTCGCCTCCTACGGCACGCTGGTCTGGCTCTCCGACCTCAAGCGCTGGGCCGACGGCATCGCCCAGGTACTGGTTCCCGGCGGGCGCTTCGTCCTGGTGGAGTTCCATCCTTTCGCCCTGTACTTCGACCCACACTGGCAACCGGCCTACGACTACTTCAGCCGCGAGCCGATCGCCGAGAGCGGCGTCAGCGACTACGTCGCCGAGTCCGGCGCCAGCCTGGCGCCCTCCGGCTACCGCGCCGGCGTCGAGAACTTCAGCAACCCTCATCCCAGCTACGAGTTCCAGTGGGGCCTGGCCGATGTGATCGGCGCCCTGCTCGGCGCCGGCCTGCAACTCGAACGGCTGGAGGAATACCCCTACGCCAACGGCTGGGCCGGCTTCGACGGCATGCGCGACGGCGGCGGCGGACGCATGCTGCCGCCCGCCGATCGTCCGCGCCTGCCGCTGATGTACGGCCTCAGCGCAAGGAAACCACGATGACCGAAGAACGCCTGCTGCGCCGCGACGAAATCCCCCTGGTCTGGGAGATCGACCGCAGCGAAGTGATCGAACACCTGTATTCCGTCGAGGCCGGCCAACTGGTGCTGCGCCCCGAGTTCTACGACATGCGCGGCTGGCCGGAGGGCGAGGCCGAGCACTACACGCCGATCCTGCTCGACTGCTTCGACCGCGGCGGCTGGTTCCTCGGCCTGTTCGACCAGGGCCGCCTGATCGGCGCGGTAGTCCTCGACCCACGCCGCCTCGGCCCCGAGCGCGACTGGCTGCAACTGAAGTTCCTCCACCTCAGCCACGCCTACCGCCGCCGCGGCCTCGGCGCCCACCTCTTCCACCTCGCCGCCACCCAGGCCCGCCACCTCGGCGCCAGCGCGCTCTACGTTTCGGCTACGCCGTCGCAGAACACGGTGGATTTTTATACGAGACTCGGATGCCGGCTGTGCATGGAACCGGATGAGGAGTTGTATCGGTTGGAGCCGGAGGATGTTCATCTGGTGTTCAATCTATAGTCTGATGCTGAGTCTCGTTGATAATCAGCAGTGCAAATAGACTTCAAGGAATGGAAATGTACAAAGCTCTCGCTTTTCTCCTGTTAAATACATTCATCGCCGTAGTGCATGCGGAGGAAGGCTGGGAGCTTTCAGTTTCAGGACCAGCCCCTGGACAACCTGAACACGTGCCATATCCAGATAGGCGACAACCCTCGCTCGAAGCCGCTTGCGCGGCCAGCGACAGGTACTATATAGATAGCAATCTGAAGGGTGGTCACGTAGTTCTAGGGTACATCAGCAGAAAAACACTTATAGATGCCCGATACAATTCATTTTTTTGCAGCATCAGCATATTCAGAAAGTCTCCGCTAGCAGCTACATCCGGCACTGCTACCTACGGAAATCCTAACTGGTGAGGGGCCTCCGGCACGGCTGTAAACGTTACTCAGGCTCCTCCAACTGGCTGCCCATACAACCTTTTCAATGGCCGGTACGAGTGCCCCACTGACGTCTCCGATCGAAAGAACGCGGGAATCCCCAACGAAAACGGATGCCAAGCCCCCTCATCTTTCCAGGGAAACCCTATAAATGCCAGTATCGGCAATAAATTTCGGGAAAAGGGGACAGATTTATTTCTCCCACTCTAATTTTGACTAGTGTTTATATCTCTCATTCCCACTGTATACCACTGCCGATCTTACCCACACTGAACCACGTGAAGCGGATAGTTCAGTAAAACCACTCGCCTCTGCCTAGGCCTCGCGGAGCCTCCTTACGGCGTCTGTACTGGAGCCTCCCTGCTCAGAGAATTAGAGTAGGGAAAATAAATCTGCCCCCTTTATGCTGGTGATAGTGCGCAAAGGAAACCCCAGCTCATAAGCTGGGGTTTTTGCTTGTAACTTCAGGAAAGGCTCGGCGGACGTGCTCTGTCAGATCAATGATATCTTCATAGGCAATCGGCCCGAATTCCGGCTCGTATTTAGCCATATATTGATTAGGGGCTAAATCTAACGCACGAGCAAGATCCCAGACTTCTAATAAGCGGCTCGGCACTATGCCCCAGTTTGTTCCAAGAAGATTAACCCTCTTATGCTCATCAAGAACCCACTTAACTCTCCCCTGATAGCTTTCTATAGCCACTCGCAGGCGCGAAATTATGGCGGGGTCTTCCTGTATGAATCTAAACCAAACCCTAGGAGGATGTGAAGACTGATCTTTAACCACCCATTCCCCACGCTCTTTATTGACAAATTGGCTATTTACACATTTTCGCCATTCAGTTTCACCGAGAGCCTCGATTAACTCGAGCAAGGAGCTACTTTCTCTTTTGATTTCAGGAGTATTCATCGCAACCCCCTGCAACTTATCAGAAATAGTGACCCCATCAGGATTCATGCCTTTTATATGCTGTTCCCAGTCGCCTTTAGGTATTGGCTGAGATGACAGCCGAGGGCCATACACGTACCGCCCATCTGTATAGACTTGGTGATAAGCTTGCCCTGGGACTTCATTACCATTCTCATACAAATTTAGGTTACTCCGCTGAGTTGGCCTAACCTCAATAACTTTCCCCTTCCCGCCTGCTGCCGCAAGCAACTTACTCGCAATTTCTGAGCAGTCTGTACCATCACAAGCCGTCATTCCTTTAATGCGCGGGCTTTCCATCGCATCCACTACAGCTTTGTTTGGTGGGAACTCCGGATTAACTGGACGGAACGGACGTTCCATTCCTGGTGGAATGAACTCATCGGCCACTTTTCCGGCAGTCGCAGTCCCTTTTGCACCCCCACCCAGCTTACCCAAATCCCCCACTGCCCCGAGCTGCGAACTCATACTACCGGAAACAGGTGACTCCGCAATCGCGTTGACCAGGTTCTTGGCTGCTGTTGGCAGCTTGGCGGTTATCTGCGCGCCACCTTTCACTGCCGTCAGAACGCCAACAAGTTCCGCAGCGAAGCTACCGCCCTCGACACCAGCTGTGACCGAACCTTGCCAGCCGGCATCCTCGTATGCCTAGGTCAAGAATGCGGCGCGCTCCTCCAGCCCCTTCAGGTAGTTATCGCCAAATTGCTGCCGGAACTCTGGCGAAGTGGCCAACTGCTCCAGAGCTGCATAGGTTTCCCTCCAGCTCTTGACCAGCTCATAAACACCGAAAAATAAATCTGCCCCCTTTATCCTTCTTTTATTAAGAAAAAATCTTAATTGAGAAGCTCCTTACTGACGTCACCTGTTAGGAAGAATTCTTCAAATATATTTTGAAGTATAGAAAATTCATCGCATATCAAGACACCATCCCAAACATCCCCCAACACTTCGAAGGGTATGCCTTGCAGCTTTAAATTTCTATAAGATCGAACAATATAGTCCACCCCATCGTCTTCCCCCAAAGAGACGACATACTTTCCGCCTTCAGACTGTACTTGTAGCGACTGCGGCCCCACAGCCGTCTTGGAAATAAGTTCAAGAGTGACCGAACCTTTACCTTCTCTGATTAGCTCTAGACAAGAGAGGACATCATCCCAAGAGGGAAATCTATTCCTTCCCCCCTTAGCTTGAGCACCCACGCCAAAAACCCAAGACAGCGAGAAAGCAGCCATCATTCAAGCTCCCTCAAAGACCGCATACCAGGCTTCCAATATAGAGTTATTCCTGTAGTCACTTCGTTTATCTGTAGAGAGTTCAAACCAGCCTTTTCTGCCGCTGCCGCGATATCACCACGGCAATAGCTGCAAACAGCTTTACCTTCAACCTTCAAGGCCATATCTGCACCAGTGGTTTTCCCTGCATTATATGCTTGCTGAATAACTCCAATTTCGGCATGAGCATCCGCCATATTTCCATTCGGGTGAGGTTTTCCATTAGCCGCAATCTTTGCATCCACTCGGTCCGCAATCAAAGTCGGCTGATTGGGATTCGCTTGAGCGGCAGGCCTGGCAGTTTGGTTAACGTCGGTAAATACAGAGTTACCAATACGCCCTTCGGCAGTTACAGTGGGAGCAGTTCCTTTTGCACCCCCACCCAGCTTACCCAAGTCCCCCACTGCCCCGAGCTGCGAACTCATACTACCGGAAACAGGTGACTCCGCAATCGCGTTGACCAGGTTCTTGGCTGCTGTTGGCAGCTTGGCGGTTATCTGCGCGCCACCTTTCACCGCCGTCAGAACGCCAACAAGTTCCGCAGCGAACCTACCGCCCTCGACACCAGCTGTGACCGAACCTTGCCAGCCGGCATCCTCGTATGCCTGGGTCAAGAATGCGGCGCGCTCTTCCAGCCCCTTCAGGTAGTTATCGCCAAATTGCTGCCGGAACTCTGGCGATGTGGCCAACTGCTCCAGAGCTGCATAGGTTTCCCTCCAGTTCTTGACCAGCTCATAAACACCCACTGCGGTTTCAGCTGTCGAAAGACCGATGCCTCCTCCAACACCTACGACGATACCGACATCCTGCTGGGCCGAAATAATTGCCCATTTGGCTTCTATTCCGGTTTTGCAGAGCTGTTTGTCCTTGCAGCCATCGACCTCCTGCCGCTTCTTCTCCTCGTGCCAATGACTGAGGTAGTTGTGTTGGGTGGCATTCCCCGCCACCCAGGCTCCCGTCTGCAAGCTCTTGGCGTCCGCATCGCCCTGCGTCGAAGCTGCCAGCACGCCGATCAACTGCGAACTCATGGTCAGCAGGCCCCTTCTTCTCCAGACAACGCATACGTTGCCCCGGCGAGCGACCCGCCAGGGATGGCGGGGCCGGAGGTTCAGGACTCTGCGGAAGTAGCGAAAGGGAGGTCAGTGCTCTTCTTTTAAAATCGAAAAAGTAAATTATTAAAGAACAGGGAATTACTGAACGAGGAAAACCTATCTACCTTTTATTTCTAGAGTAGCGAAAGTAAATCTGCTCCTTTATGCTCAAAAAGAGAGGCAGGGAAAGCTGTTCTTCCTGAGGCTCCCGGCCACAGATTTCCTCCGCCAGCAGCATCCTCCAGCAAAATATGCTGTGCCCTTGGCTGCTTACCAAGTTAACAATCAAGTCGGCATTTAAAGTCGCTCCTGCACCAACTAGCCATCAGAATAGTCTCGTTTAATCCAGTCTTCTCTAAGTCCAAGCAGGATATTCATAATATTCGAGTAAGCCAGAAACGGCACTGACAAGGTAACATTAAGAGACTCACACTCAACATCTAAAGGAACGTAAAAATCCAAGTCACCCTGATCTCCAGCGCTTGAAAACATCTCAATACTCAAATGGCTAACAATGCGAACAACCTCTGAAAATAGAAGCTTTCGCATCCTCCCTTCCACCCCAAAAGCGAACCCATTTATATATATATCCAGCCTCCCCTCTTCAAGGTGGGTGGAGAACAAAATCTGCCCCTCTTCTTCCCTCTCATAAAAACATCCTCGCCCTGAACCCTCCAAATCCTTCATTCTTTTTTCAATAGACCGACGAATTTTCACTTCCCGAGCTCCTTCAAGAACGCTTTCAACCCATCAGTAGTTGCGGGAAAACTAAAGGAAAATTTTTGATTCACATTATTAACGCTGCCGGTTCCTAACATCGATCCTTGCTCGGATACATAGTGCCCCTTCAAGGTAATTGTCTGCGCGCCTTGGGACTGAGAGTAAGAGAGCATTTTTCTCAATGGCCCGACCAATTTTGCCGCCCCATCAGCCCCGACGCCAATGAGTCCCTTCGAAGTACCTACAGAGAACCCATCAAATATTATCTCACCGGAATTCAAGGTGACTCTGGGGGAATAAATAGTTCCCACACCATTAGACGCATCAAAAGAAACCTTGCCTAAGTCTTTAGGTATTTCTTTCGGACCATCCGTAACGACGCCCTTGCCTGCCCCTGCCAACCCTCGGGAAAAAGGGGACAGATTTATTTTTCCTACTCTAATTTTGACTAGTGTTTATATCTCTCATTCCCACTGTATACCACTGCCGATCTTACCCACACTGAACCACGTGAAGCGGATAGTTCAGTAAAACCACTCGCCTCTGCCTAGGCATCGCGGAGCCTCCTTACGACGTCTGCACTGGAGCCTCCCTGCTCAGAAATCAGGGTAGGGAAAATACATCTGCCCCTTTACTCGCTCAACCCGCATCTTGCCACCGGCCATCAAGTTAACACGTGACTGAACACGTCCAGGAACTTGAATAGAGGCTTTTGACGATTCAATCTGTTCATGGCTACGGAGTATATCGGTCAGGGATCAGAAAGACAGCTTATCTAAAAGCTCTTTTACTTTCTCAGCATCTTCAGGATGGCGCTGAAGATATTTTTCACAAGCGAGCCGAATGAACTTAGAACAAACAACCTCGCTCACAACAATGGTGTCTTCATCCTTAGGGGGATAGCCATAAGAAAACTCAACCCCCTCGAAGTGCTCCTCATCAAACGGACTATTTTCATCAGGGAAGTTACAGTACGCCCCATCCGTACTGAACCCCCATCTCTTCACGATATAGCCAACCGCCTCAATGAAGTAGCCATCATCATACATCCTGTCAAAATACCCTTTAACGACCCAATAAGGGTCTGACTCGCTGTATGGCTGACCAAACAATTCTTTCACAAGCACCTCCTTTACTTCGGGTGGAAATTTGTCACCGTTCCTGTGAACTTATCTAAATAAACCCTAAAAGTGACACCCCCGGCAACAGAGTCATATTGACTCAGCCCTTTAGATAGCGCGTCCTTATAGCCGCCAGCTGCGGCCTGCTGCCCTAGATCAAGGATTCCCTGATCAGTAAATATTTTGATCGGAAAAGGGGACAGATTTATTTTCCCTACTCTAATTCTGGCTAGTGCTTACTCCTCACCCCCACTGTATAATACCACTGCCGATCTTACCCATACTGAACCACGTGAAGCGGATAGTTCAGTAAAACCTCTCGCATCTGCCTAGGCATAGCGGAGCCTCCTTGCTCAGAGAATTAGAGCAGGGAAAATAAATCTACCCCTTTATTCGCCCCTTTACTCGAGTGAAATAAGAACCTCCGGCTAGACCGGGAATCTCTTTGAGTAACGCTCCTCCAATTTTTTAGCCGAACTTAGAACACTATCCCTCTCCTCGGGGAAGAAATCAGAATAAACATCGGCTGCAATCTTCATCAAAAAAACATAGTCGAGCACTGGAATACTTGAGGTCTCCACTTCCCCCAAAAAGAAACTGACCTCATTAAACTCTTCAGGATCATCCCAATCCTGATCAAGAGAGTAGAAATGTCCCTCACCCACAGAGAAGCCAACCCCCTTCGAAGCCTCATTTATAAACGCAGGGAAGTTAGTCCTCTTCCTCGTTATAGATGCCTCTATTAGCTCGTATAGGTCTTCATAGTCCAGACCAGTGGAAGCGAATGATTCCTTGAGCTTTTCAAGCCAAGACAAACAAGCCATCATTTTATCCTCGGAGGCATAGTGATGAAGGAATTTGTTATTTCGCCAGTCTTGCTGTTACGTGTCACCTGGAAGTAATAGCCATCAACCTTGATACTAGTTTCCCTCAAGGCCGGATTGGCTTTGAATACAGATTCCGCCTGGACTGCCGCGCGACTAGACATATCAGCCACTTTACTATCTGGCAGAATTTTGGGGTCGTAAGTCGTTTTCGTGGATACAGACTTATACCCACCAATAAATTCGCCCTTAGTGTTAGCTCTAGGCAACTGATAGCTGTACTCAACAACCCCAGGGAAACGAGCATCTGTGATTTTATTGGAAACCTTCGCACCGGTTATCTCAACCGACTCTAAGGAAAAAGGGGACAGATTTATTTTTACTACTATAATTTCAGCAACCGCCCACGCCAAACCCCTCAAAGCGAATAACTCGCTAAACCAATCGCCCTTACCTAGGGCATCGCGGAGCCTCCTTACGGTGTCTGCACTGGAGCCTCTCTGCTCAGAGAATTAGAGTAGGGAAAATAAATCTGTCCCCTTTATGCTGTAAATTTTCTGCTTGAGAGCTAAGAAACGTATCAACCCCGCCGAGTTCAGGAAGTTTTCGAACTCCTTTTGCACCAACTAATCATTACTGAGCAAAGAGTTCCTTGCCAACCTCAGAGACTCCAGAAAATCATCCAATGGAACTCGTAAAACTGCATCCTTCAAGTCTGCAAATATCTCCAGCTCTAAGTTTTCTTTACCTTTATCTTGGTTGATCTGAGCAACTGGCTCACCTTTGTACTGAACCTCGGTCGTGAGATGCTCGTATCGTACATCACTAGAGCGCAGAATTTCAAAATCGGGATTTCGTTCGAGTTTCATAATCACAGTTTCGGATCAAGGAATGTAGAGAAGGAGCCATCACTGTTATAGCGTATGCCCCGACCATCAGGAACTCGAATTTCAAGCCCTCCTCGACTAAGGTTTGTGTACACAGCTTTCGGATCAGTGACTATTTCATCAACAATCTTCTGAGCCACTGAATTTTGATTTTCAATTCCGCCAGTAAGCTTTGGAAATGTTCCTGTCGCTCTTTGCCCGGATGCGTGTTTGGTAAGGGCTCTAGCAGCCTTAGTCAAACCTTCCTTGTTGATTGGTTCAGTTGCAGCAGCAACAAGGTCATTAGCAGTGCGTCCACCAAAATTCTGAAGAGCCGTTGCTGACCCTTTTGGCCCCCCACCCAGCTTGCCCAAGTCCCCCACTGCCCCAAGCTGCGAACTCATACTACCGGAAACAGGTGACTCCGCAATCGCGTTGACCAGGTTCTTGGCTGCTGTTGGCAGCTTGGCGGTTATCTGCGCGCCACCTTTCACTGCCGTCAGAACGCCAACAAGTTCCGCAGCGAAGCTACCGCCCTCGACACCAGCTGTGACCGAACCTTGCCAGCCGGCATCCTCGTAAGCCTGGGTCAAGAATGCGGCGCGCTCCTCCAGCCCCTTCAGGTAGCTATCGCCAAATTGCTGCCGGAACTCTGGCGAAGTGGCCAACTGCTCCAGAGCTGCATAGGTTTCCCTCCAGTTCTTGACCAGCTCATAAACACCCACTGCGGTTTCAGCTGTCGAAAGACCGATGCCTCCTCCAACACCTACGACGATACCGACATCCTGCTGGGCCGAAATAATTGCCCATTTGGCTTCTATTCCGGTTTTGCAGAGCTGTTTGTCCTTGCAGCCATCGACCTCCTGCCGCTTCTTCTCCTCGTGCCAATGACTGAGGTAGTTGTGTTGGGTGGCATTCCCCGCCACCCAGGCTCCCGTCTGCAAGCTCTTGGCGTCCGCATCGCCCTGCGTCGAAGCCGCCAGCATGCCGATCAACTGCGAACTTATGATCAGCAGGCCCAGGCAACGCATACGTTGCCCCGGCGAGCGACCCGCCAGGGATGGCCGGGTCGGGGGTTCAGGACTCTGCGGATGTGGCGACAGTGAGGTCTTGCACAGTGCTCTTCTTCTAAACTGAAAAGGTAAATTGTTAAAGAGCAGGAGATTATTGAAAGGAGGAGGCCTACCTGCCCTTTAGATTTAGAGTGGCAGAAAATAAATCTGCCCCCTTTGCTGCTCGTGGTCTATTTGTGGTCATGGCTTGGGATTCCAGAGCGAACGCATTTGAGACAGACCCACATCCAGATCGCCTGTTTCATAAAGCTCTTTAAAAACCGCTTCAGCTATTGATACATCTGTACATACAGTTCTGGAGTCGAAATCATCATCACCAAATTTTATCATCCCTCTATAAGGGGACTCATCCAACCCCCACCACTCAAGATATTCTTCTTTAGGGTTAGTTGAACGAGTCAGTATATTTATCCTAAAACTTCCAGGCAAAGACTTCATACTTAGCTGACGAACAAAAGATTTTTTCGGACGAATAACCTCTACCCTTACAAATCCGCCAAACTTAAATGAGTTAACTATTCCTTTCTCTATGCTTTCCCAGACTGGCTGCTCAACCACTACCGCTAGAGAGGAGGCAGAATTGTCACCGCAGTGCAACTCAAGGACCGGCTCCAAATCATCTTCATAATCAAGTATCATTATCGCCACCCATCAATACCACGTGTCCAAGTGAAAGTTTTCCCCGTTCTGGATTTACCTACTGGCACACAACCTGATTCGCCTGATCATGGCGCAATCGGCCTCGATGGCTGACTGCCTACTCCGTGAATTGAGCTTCAAGCACAGCCTCCAGCTATGGCTGGCGTGGCGGCAATTCGACGATGATCCTGACGGAGGTACGACTCTTCGTGGCCTGCTGGTTCTGGCCGCGCAACAGCGTGTCGGCAATCGCTCCGGGCGAGTTGAACCCAGAGCCCTCAAGCGAAGGCCAAAGCCCTACCCATTACTGACCTGCACACGTCAATCTGCTCGGGCAGCGATCAAGAAACACGGTCATCCGAAAAGGGTTAAGTAAGTGCCATTCAAATCCGCCCCCTTTATTCGCTCTTTTGCACCAACTAGCTAGCTAAAATACTTTCCACTCTACATTGATCGCTTTCTCGAAAGAAAACTTCGAACTCATGAGCTTCACTTCCTGACCAACTGGCAACTGCATCACGCAAGATTTCCAAGTAAATCTTCAAATCTTCGTCTACAAAATTTGGAAGACGCTCATGTACAACAACAATTTTTTTGCAGGGAATCCACTCAAAATCATTCAAACAATCATACAGAGCATCCCAATTAAACCCAAAATACCCTGGAAACCACAGCAAATAATACAGAGCCTTCAATAGCTCGTCCGGAACAGATATACCAGGATCAACCCTCACATAAAACACTTCCGCAGCACTATATGACGGCATCGACTCATAATACTTTATCGACAATGAATTAACCCTCAATTATTGATCGGAATAAATGTTATGGGAAAAGGGGACAGATTTATTTTCCCTACTCTAGTTTTGTCTAGTGCTTATATTTCTCATTTCTACTGTATACCACTGCCGATCTTACCCACACTGAACCACGTAAAGCGGATAGTTCAGTAAAACCACTCGCCTCTGCCTAGGCATCGCGGAGCCTCCTTACGGCGTCTGCACTGGAGCCTCCCTGCTCAGAAATCAGGGTAGGGAAAATACATCTGCCCCCTTTATTCGCTCAACCCGCATCTTGCCACCGGCCATCAAGTTAACACGTGACTGAACACGTCCAGGAACTTGAATAGAGGCATCAGCAGTATTCGCAGTTCCTTTTGCATCTTATGCCGATTGCAAAAATCTATACTTCCAATAATCCATACCCTCTAAAACCCAATACCTCTCCCTATCGGGTACTAAATGGCAAAAATCCGAACACTTAGCAAGCCAGTCTGAGTAAGCCAATTCTTCATGCGCCCGATTACAGTCCATATGCATGTAAATTTTGCGATCGAAATTCACATAGAACATTGGAAGCCTAGAGGCAACAGTATTAGCGTCATGAAAGTAGCTTGCACTCAACTCAACACCAGAAATATAGTAACCTTCAATTCTTCCATGCAAAGACTCGCTCATATCAAGCCCGCACACAAACATATCTTTTAGGTCTTGCCGCGACAACACCCACCGTTCCTCCGCCCTCAAATATTTCAAAAAATTCTCAGCAGTAAGTTTAAGCACCCCACCTCTAAACGTCATGCATGCCGACGCATATTGCTCCTGAGTTATATGACCCTTATCAAGGTATGCACGATAGTCCTTCTCCGCATCCAAGATGAAGTTGAATTTATCATCCACAACCCAGAAGCACGCACCAGAATGAACAAAAAAGCATATATTTTTTTCACCCCCCCACAAATCATCAGCTAACAATTGCCACTGAGTCATCTCCCAAACTCCTTCAAAAACTCGTCATGAGAGTATAAGCCAAAAGGGGACAGATTTATTCCTCCTACTCTAGTTTTGGCTAGTATTTATATTTCTCATTCCCACTGTATACCACTGCCGATCTTACCCACACTGAACCACGTGAAACGGATAGTTCAGTAGAACCACTCGCCTCTGCCTAGGCTTCGCGGAGCCTCTTTACGGCGTCTGCACTGGAGCCTCCCTGCTCAGAGAATTAGAGTAGGGAAAATAAAACTGTCCCCTTTATGGTCCCCTTTATGCCGCATTTTATGGTCTTGGCTGGAGTTTTTATTAAGAAAAAATCTTAATTGAGAAGCTCCTTACTGACATCACCTATTAGGAAGAATTCTTCAAATATATTTTTTCAGTATAGAAAATTCATCGCATATCAAGACGCCATCCCAAACATCCCCAAACACTTCGAAGGGTATGCCTTGCAGCTTTAAATTTCTATAAGATCGAACAATATAGTCCACCCCATCGTCTTCCCCCAAAGAGACGAAATACTTTCCGCCTTCAGACTGTACTTGTAGCGACTGCGGCCCCACAGCCGTCTTGGAAATAAGTTCAAGAGTGACCGAACCTTTACCTTCTCTGATTAGCTCTAGACAAGAGAGGACATCATCCCAAGAGGGAAATCTATTCCTTCCCCCCTTAGCTTTAGCGCCCACGCCAAAAACCCAAGACAGCGAGAAAGCAGCCATCATTCAAGCCCCCTCATCCAGATAAACTCTAAAGGTGATACCTCCAGCCGTACTATCATAATAACGATCACCACTAGCTACCGTTTTTACATAACCACTGGCAGCAGCTTGCTGCCCGAGATCTAGAACCTTCTGATCAGAAATAACTTTAGGATTTTAGTAAAAGGCTGCGCTTTATAGCCAATTACATTCCCAGCACGATCATATGCAGGAATCTGATATTCAATCGTCGTAATTCCCTTAACCGAGCCAGGAGTTTCACTAATTACCTTCACCCCATTACTGAATGCCGCCTGAGAGAAAGCATCTAGGTTATGAGTACCGCTAATCCCACTCTTCTGCGTCAGGCCATCAAAATTGCTGAGGTGATTCTTGATGTTGGGATTGAAGCTCATCCCTTCCGGGAAATTAGCAGTTCCTTTTGCACCAAGTAAATAACCCGCCCTGGGCTAATTAATAAAGACCTAACACTCTGAGATCGTCTCTTAGCTCTGCTGCCTCATCAGAAGGCAAATCATCCAGAACAGAAGACAGCTTGATCTCCTTTAGCAATCCATGAATAATATCAAGATGATATCTCTTAACTTTATCCGAAGACCTACCCGCCGAGAGAATAAGCGCTAAAACTTCCAACATTAATTTCTCAATAGGCAAATCAAAGGAGTTTTCAAGCTCACTGTAGGCATAGCCTACTTCACTTTCTCCCTCAACCCATGGGCTTTGGTGGTTGAGTTTGACCCTGCAATAGTTGTAATAGCTGCCCAGAAACCAAGCCCGGATTTCTCCATAAGTCACACGTTCTTCCATTACGGCGTCTTCCTCGGCGGACGGAGCATAACGCCCTGATTATCAAGAATATTAACTGTGATATTGGGATACTTCGCCTTAAACTGCTCAGCCACGTTTAGACAACTTGCGCAAGCTGCTTTCTCCGTTAGAATATTTACAGTCCCTCTTGCGGAGGTGTTGCTTCCTAATTGATCAGCAATATTGTCTAGTATTTTGTATTCCGTATCTATTCCCCGATAAACCATATCTCCGGCCTTGTTGGGTACAGATTGAGCCACAAAATTTCCACTTCCAGAGCCAATAAGCCCTTTACCGGCATCAGAGACTTGGCTGTGCGCAGCCATCTGCCTAGGTATTCCGGGAATATCTATTTCTGCGATAGCTACATTACCACTGCGCCTTAAATTAGACGGCAATCCAGCTCGAACATCCATGACCCGCTGGGCCATCGGAGCGGTATCGATCACCGTCGCAGTCGCTTTTGCACCCCCACCCAGCCGACCCAAGTCCCCCACGGCCCCGAGCTGCGAACTCATACTACCGGAAACAGGTGACTCCGCAATCGCGTTGACCAGGTTCTTGGCTGCTGTTGGCAGCTTGGCGGTTATCTGCGCGCCACCTTTCACTGCCGTCAGAACGCCAACAAGTTCCGCAGCGAACCTACCGCCCTCGACACCAGCTGTGACCGAACCTTGCCAGCCGGCATCCTCGTAAGCCTGGGTCAAGAATGCGGCGCGCTCCTCCAGCCCCTTCAGGTAGTTATCGCCAAATTGCTGCCGGAACTCTGGCGAAGTGGCCAACTGCTCCAGAGCTGCATAGGTTTCCCTCCAGCTCTTGACCAGCTCATAAACACCGAAAAATAAATCTGTCCCCTTTATTCACTTACGGCGTCTAGAGCCTCCTTTTCAGAGCATTAGAGCAGGGAAAATCCCCCCCTTTACGGCCCCTTTACGGCCCTGTCAAATTAGCCTTTAATCGCACCAAAATTTTCCGGAATAAATCCTTTAGGCCAAATCGTTCTATCATTATATATGGCACCCCGAAAAACAGCGCCATCTATCCTCGCTACATCAATATTAACATCTCGCAAATTGGAATTTATGAAATTAGAACCGCCTATATCAGCATTTTTTAGACTAGCCATGCAAAGATCTGCCCCTGAAAAATCAACATAAGCCGCCATAGCATCCACAAGTTTTACACCTTTCATTATAGCATCAACAAAACTTGCATTCATAAGCGCTGCACTATTCATTACAGCACCACCCAACAGAGCATGATTAAAAGAAGCGTTCCTCAAATTTGAGGCAGTAAAATCAGCCTCTGAAAGATCTAAACCATCAAAAATTGCCCGATGCAGCTCTAGCCCACTTAAGTTTGACTTAGCAAAACTAGCCAAAGGCAAATCCAGCTTTTCACCAGTTTCAAAAAAAATAGTTATCATTTGTTCCCCCAATCCACTTGATCTATCTTCAGCTCAGACACAGGTTTGGTTTGATGGACTTTATTAGGAGATAAAGACCCCGGCGTCACATCTAGATTTCGCCCTAATATTTTTGCTGCGATATAACGATGATTCCCATCAACAATCACATTGCCATCCATTTTTATTGCCGGGGCAACATCGCCCTTAAGAAGCCGATCAACATATCTTTGCACCGCAGGTAATGACACAGCGCCTTGCGCAGTAATAACACGATCACCCTGCAATGCTTTTTGAATAACTTCAGGGGTCACCTCTGAGCCCTTTGAAACCAGCGGTTTTCCTGATGCCCCAGTCGCTTTTAGGGCTGCAAGATAATCCACAGCCTTCTGAACCTGCGCAAGCTCTACAGGCTCCGGCATACCCGGACGTTTGACTTTCGAGTCTATCTGCTTACCTGCAGCAGCACCTCCGATAAGCGCCAATCGGTCCAGCGTCGGCACCCATTCATCGAGGACCTTGCTCAGGTGTATATAGCTATCGACTGATTGCTCCAACAATTCCGTCTTGTACGACTCGCATCGCGACGTCACGCACTGGATGGACACCAATGTGTCCATGCTCTCGACGATTTGGAGCCTTTTCTCCTTTGCTCTCAGCGGACCATAGGTATTTTGGGCCTCCTGTACATTGAGTTTACTTTCGTCGCTGTACCTTTCTTTCTCCCACTTGTCCTTTTGGCAACCTTCGTCTTTGCCGCAAGACCTCATGTCTTCGGCAAAAGCCAGAACATCCGAGTGTTCAATATAGTTGTTCTGAGTAGCATTCCCCGCCACCCAGGCTCCCGTCTGCAAGCTCTTGGCGTCCGCATCGCCCTGCGTCGAAGCCGCCAGCATGCCGATCAACTGCGAACTCATGGTCAGCAGGCCCTTCTTGTCATCGATGGGCAGGCTGGCGTATTGCTTGGCGAGGCTATCCACCAGCGCCTCGTTGACTCCCGCAGCCAAGGCTCCGGTACGGAAATCGCCACCGGCCGCTTCGGCGGCCAGACCTCCCATCAGGGCGTGCAAGCCGATCTTGCCGAGGCTGCCGTCGTCCAGCACACCATGGGTGGTGTCGCCAATCAGCTTGAAGCCGTAGGCCGCAAAGGCATTTGCCAGGCTGTTTTGCAACGCATCGCCCAGGCTGCCCTTGCCGCCCAGCGCCCGGTCCAACAGCACCGAAGTACCATTCTGCAGCAACTGGTTCGAGGTGAACTGGCCCACGCCTTGCCAGGTGCCCAACCCTGCGGCGGGCGCCACGGCCCCGGTGTTCGGTAGAGCGGTCGAGGTGCCGGTCTGGGTCGAGGTCCATTTGTCGTAGACGCCGGCAGTCAGCCCCGCAGTCGTGCCAGCGACTACATAGCCCCTCAGCGCATCGCTGGAGGTCACGTCCTTGACGACATCCCCCAGGTTTCCCCGGTTGTTGATGGTGCTGATCGCTCCATTGCTGGCCACGCCGCTGAGCGCTGCGGTACCTGCCGCGTTCAACCAGCCCGCCGAAGTCGTAGCGGTAGCGGCTGCGGTCGCGCCTGCCATGGAGGTTCCGGCCCCGGCCGTTGCAATCGCCCCGCTGGCTGCGCCCGCCGTGAAGTAAGTCACGACGATCGCTATCGCCAACTGCGCGCCGACGCCCAGCCCGGAGTTGCTGTACTTCCAGCTGTCATGCAGTTCCTGCACGCGCCGCCAATCCACATCGCCGCGCTGCTCCATCTGCTTCAGCCAGGCCAGTTGCGGATCCGCCTGCACCATCGCGTCGATGGTCTGGCTCACGGTCTTCTGGTCGATGTGCTTGAGGTCGATCTTCAGGCCTTCCACGGCCTTGATCGCCAGGTTGCCCTGGGCGACGAGCTGGCTCTGGCGTACGGTTTCGTCGGTCTGGCCCTTGCCCTTCGACGACTGCCACGCCAGGTCGCCCTTGCTCTTCTCGTGGCTTTCCTGGTGCAGGTCCTTTACCGCCTCGAAGGTCACCGCGCCGCCGCTGACGATGGCCAGGTCGTTGCCCGATTCCAGCTTCGCGCCCTGGTAAGTCTGGTCGCCGCCACTGAGCAGGGTGAGGTCGCCGCCGCTGGATATTTGGCTGCCCACTGCCGTCACATCGGTGATTTCGTCGCGCCGGGTCTTCTTGCTACCGAAGCTGCCTTTGCTCTTCTTGTCGTAGAGGTAGTAACTGCTGTCGTTGGCGGCCAGCAGCTCCAGCTTGTCGCCGGCCACCAGGTAGGCTTCGTCGCCGGCGCTGGCCTGGCTCGCGATCAGGCGCAGGTCCTGTCCGGCATTGATCGCCAGGTCGCCGCCAGCGTCCACGCGAGTGGCCTGCTGGGTGATCTTGTCGTCCTGGAAAGTGACCTTCTTGGTCTTGCCATAGGCATGCTCTTCGTTGGCAGCCGCGACCAGGCCCACATCGCGACCCGCCTCGAATGTCACGTCGCGACGAGCGTCGATGCGGCTGCCCACGACGCTGATATCGCGTCCGGCGCTGACGCTGATGTCGCGTCCCGCCACGACCTCGGCGCCCATCTGGGTCGTCTGGGTCTGGTATGCCTGGCTTCCTGCCGTCCAGCCCCGCTCCGCTACCGCAGCCGAAACCAGGACATCCCTGCCGCCTTGCAAAGCGAGGTCACCCTTGCTGTCGATGACACCGCCAATATTGGCTACATCGCGTCCTGCCGAAACGGTCAGCTTCTGCGCAGCCTCGATACGCGCGGCGCTATCGGCAAATGCCTCAGTGGTACCGGTTCCCCTGTAGGAAGACTGGTGCTGGGTCACCGTCCGTTCATTGATGACGTCTCCGGTAAGGGCGGAGAGGCTTACCTCGCGCCCGGCAATGATGCCGCCCTGGTCATTGCGGATGGAGCCGCTGGCCAGCAGGTCGAGGCGGTTGCCGGCCTCGATCAGGCCGCTGTTGTCGATGTTGCCGGCTGTCGCGCTGAGGTCGTTCTGCGCGCGCAGGGTACCGGCGTTCCTCAGGTCCCCACCGGTGATCAGGTTCACGTCGCGCCCCTGGATCAGCGCGCCGTTCGGGCCCAACCGCCCCTCGGCCTGGGCCAGGTAGACCACGGGGGCGAGGACCTTTTCGCCATTCACCTCGACTTCTTCCAGCCAAACGATGTCGTGGGTCAGCGCGGCCACCTGGGCGGCGCTGAGGGTGACGCCAGGGGTCAGTCCCAATACGTCCTTGCTGGCGATGGCGTTGTCCATCAGATAGCGGAACATCGCTTCGTCGCTGTTCAATCCGGCGATGAAGCGCTGCCCCGTACGCTGGACGATCGCTTCGCGTATCAGGCGCTGCTCGTATAGACCGTCGCCCAGGCGCTTCTTGCTGTCATCCGGATTGATACCCAGGCCACCGAGCAGGTAGTCCGAGTTGAGGAACTGCTTCAGCTCGGTGAGCGCCGGGTTGGTCTCGATCAGATACTTGTGGCTGTTGCTCGGTGTGGCATTGCTGGGCACGCCCTCAACGCGCGCAACCGACGGCAGGGTTTGCAACGCTGGCTGCCCAACCGGAGGCTCGGCAAGAACGGCGCTCCGCTCTTCGAGGCGAGGCAGGCTGCCCTGAGCCCTAACGGCCGAAGGCAGTGCCTGCACCGACGACTGCTCAGCCGGCAGATCGGCAAGGATGCTGCCATTGCCACCTGGACTGGAAACTACCCCCTCTACACGCACTGTCGAAGGCGAGGCCTGGACCGTCGCCTGCGCACCCTGCCAATTGGCGAGAATAGTTCCATTCCCATCGTGACCGGGCGCTGTGCCTTGAATACGATCAGCCGCGGGAAGGCTTGAGAACGAGGGTAGACCACCGCGCAGATCGGCGAGGATGACGCCATTGCCGCTGTGACCCGATGCATTGCCCTCGACGAGTCCACCCAGTCCCGTGGTCGCCTGGTGCTCACCGGCCTGGAAACGGCCAGTGTTTCCCCCGTCGCCCGAGATTGGCGCGGAAGCCCGTAGCGCATCGATAGCCTCAGCTACCCGGCCTTGATAGGCGGAACCGGTAAGCGAGGTGACCCGATCATCGCCGACACGACGCGCCTGGGTACTCCAGCCACTTGCGTCACTGCCTGCCTGTGCGGATACAGATACGCCATGGCCGCTCTGGGTGAGATCGCTGGCGGATTTCAGAGCACCACTTGCCTGGTTCACCTGGGCTCCTTGGGACGCCAGGCGGAAGAGCCCATTCTGGCCTTGAGGCAGGCTGAAGCCCGGCAAGGTGAGAGGATTGATCTGTTGCCTTGCCAAATCCGCTGGCAGTTGACTCTTCAGAGTCACTACGGCGCTCGTCGTGCTTGAAACAGCTATGTCCTGATGAGGTAACTGGGTTTCCTGAACGGCCTGAAATCCCTGTAGGACAGAGTTATTGAAACTCTCCGCAGCATTCACCGTTACACGACCGCCAGCTTGCACGACAGCACCAACCGTTGAGTTCGCCCCTTTGTTAATCGTCAACTCATCGAGAGGAGCCAATCCCTTAAGTAGATCTGGAATAGCATCCGTTTTTTTCGATGAATAATTCGGCGCCGGTATTCGTCCAATAGCCTTATTCCAGCGATCTGTGCCCGGATACTCAACATCTAAGGTACCGAAGTACAGGTGCCAACCCGGCCCACCATTTTTCCCGTTTCCATGAATGACCTCCAGCGGAGAGACTTTTTCATTAAAATTCTTGTCGAAATAATGAATATTCGGAAGTCTCCCCCCTGTGCTCGCATATCCCTCCCCATAACTGGGATCGTTGACAGCGTTATACGCCAATATGCGCATAAGCAATTCTTCGCCAAATTTACTCGGCGGCGAATAAACGCCCCTGACCGCATATTCCCCTAACGCATAACCTTTGTTTTCGAAATTACTCAGAGATAGCGTGGCGTCTCTTACAGCACTTATATTAGAAGCAATATTCTGCAGGCTTGCACCTACAACAAGCAGATCTCGACCAGCCGTAATTGAAGCAGCGGCAGAAGACTCTCCCAATGTAGACTTATATTCCCTGATCCAGACAAGCTCGCTCGAAGACCTAGTTTTTCCCCACCTCTCAGAAAGCTGACACCCCGTACAGCGGACGCCAATAGCGCTATTCTGCAAGTCACCTTCAATCTCTAGGGTTTCCCTTCTATTGAGAAGTGAACTCACGGAGAAACGCATATCACCTGTGCTCTCTAAATTCCCGGAAATGTTCTCCAAGCGATTTGCCCAGCCCCCCGCATCGTCGCGGGCGATATCCAGCCTGCCGAGGCTGTACACATCCCCGTAGAGGTTGGTGATGTCGCCGGCGCGCAGGGTCATGTCGGCGCCACTGAATAGCAACCCGCGCTCGTTGAGCAGGGCGGGCGCGTTCAATCGCAGGTTGCCGCCGCCGCCCAGGGTGCCGTAGTTGTTCAGGCTCGCGGCGCTGGCCACGAGGTCGCCGGCAGCGGTGATCCGCCCACGGTTGACCAGCAGGTTGCCGGCGCCAAGCGTGACATTGGCGCCGCCGGCGAGGCTGGCGGCATTGCCGAGGTCGAGGCTGGCGGCGTTCAGGGCGAAGTCGCCGAGGCTGGTGGCGCGGCCGTTGCCACGGTAGCCGCCGCTCAGGTCGAGTCGCAAGCTGCCGTCGCTGGCCAGCAGGCCGTCGTTGCTCCAGTCGCCGCCGCGGCCAGTGAAGGACTGCACCGCCAGCAGCTTGCCCTCGGCCGTCTGGCGGAAGGTGCCGATGTCCAAGTTCAGGCGTCCGGCTTGCAGCACGCTGCTGTTGGTCCATTCGCTGGCGCGGATGTCCAGCAGGCCATTGGTGGTCAGTTCGCCGCCGGCGCGGATCACCTGCCCGGAATCCAGGCCGAAGGTGCCGTTGCCAGTGTGGAGGATGCGCCCGCCGGCGTTGGCCAGGCTGCCCAGTTGCAGGTCGAGGTCCTGGTTGGCGCTTTCCAGCACGCCGTAGGCGTTGTTCAGGTCGCCAGCGACCAGCCGCGTGCTGCCGCTGCGGCCGAGGGCGCGCAGGCTGCCGCCGCTGTTGTCGATCGCGGCGGCGCGCAGGTGCAGCTCGCTCTCGCTTTCCAACTGGCCGAAGCGGTTGGCCAGCGCGCCGGCCAGGCTGAAGTCGATGCGCCCGGCGCCGACCTTGCCGCCCTGACCCGCCGCCGCGCCCTGGTTGAGGAAGCGCTGGCCGTCGAGGCTGAGCAGGCCGCTGGCGTAGAGGCCGCCGCCCTGGTTGTCGAAGTCGGCGGTGACGATGCGGTTGTCGCCGCCCAGCGCCGAGAGGTGGCCCTGCTGGTTGCGCACGCCTTGCCCGGCGCGAATCTCCAGCGACTGCGCCTGGGTGACGCCGGCGCTGTTGTCGAACAGCCCGGTGACCAGCTTCAGCCAACCCTTGGCGCTGTTGAGCACGCCGCCGGCGCCGTTGTCGAGGCTGCCGCTCTGCAGGTCGAGGTTGCCGGCCCGGCTGTCCAGGCGGCCGCCCTGGTTGTCCAGCGCGCCGCCGATACGCAGCCGGTTGTCGCCCTGGGCCTGGAGCGTGCCCTGGCGGTTGTCCAGGCTGCCGGCCTGCACCTCGAGGGCGCCGGCCTGGCTGAAGATCAGCCCGTCCTGCTGGTTGCGCAGGGCGCCGCCGCCCAGGCGCAGGCTCATGTCGGCCTGGCTGGCGAGGGTGCCGGAGGCGCTGTTGTCGAGGCTGCCGGCGCTGATCTCCAGCAGCCCCTGGCTGACCAGCTTGCCGCCGCGGTTGTCGACGCTGGCGCTGCGCAGCAGCAGGTCGCCGCCGCTGGCCAGGCGCGCCGCGCCGGTGTTGACCAGGGCGCCGCCGAGGATGGCGTCGAGCCGGCCCTGGCTGATCAACTGGCCGTCGCTGTTATCCAGGCTGGCGCCCTTGAGCAGCAGGCTGCCGCCGTTGATCCGGCCGCCGGCGTTGTTCAGCAGCGTATCGTCGCGCTCGAAGCTCAGCGCGCGCTGCGCCGAGACCAGGCCGCCCTGGCCGTTGTCCAGCTTCCCGACGATGCTCAGGGTCACGTCGCTTTCGCCGGAGACGATGCCCTGGGCGTTATCCAGGCTGGCGGCGTCGATCCGTTGCGCGCCCTTGCTGACCAGGGCGCCCTGGCCGTGGTTGTCCAGCGCGCCGCCGAGGCTGATGGCCAGCTCGCCGTCCTTGCTCGAAAGGGTGCCGCCGGCGCTGTTGTCCAGGCTCCCGCCTGTCACCGTCAGGCCCTGCCATCCGGAGAGCAGGCCGGCGCCGGCGTTGCCCAGCGCGTCGGCGTCCAGGCGCAGTTTCCCGGCGCTGATGATGCGCCCCTGCTGGCCGTTGTCGATGCGCCTGGCCAGCAGCTCGAAGCCCTGCTGGCTGGAAATCTCGCCGCCCTGGCGGTTGTCGAGGACGTTCAGCCGCTCGATGCTCAGCGGGCCGCGGGCACTGATCAGGCCGCCCTGGTTGTCCAGGTCGCCGCCCCGCAGGTCGAGACTGACGCCGCGCTCGCCAATCAGCCGGCCCTGGCGTTGCACCAGGCGCTCGACCGTCAGGCGCAGGTCGCCCCGGGCGGAGATTTCGCCGCCGTCGGCGGAATCGACGCGCCCTGCCGTCAGTTCCAGTTCGCCGTCGCTGGTGAGCAGGCCGCCACGGTTGTCCAGGTTGGCGGCGCTCAGGCGCAGCGACTGCTTGCCACTGAGGGCGCCGCCACGGTTGTCGAGGTCGGCGCTGCTGACGTCCAGCACGCCCTGGCTGATCAGTTGGCCACCCTCGGCGTTGTCCAGCGCACCAGTGACGACGCTCAGGCCGGCGTTGCCAGAGAGCAGGCCCTTGCCGCTGTTGTCCAGCGAGGCGCTGGCGAGCGTCAGGCGGGCGCCGGAAACGGTGCCTTCGGCGTGGTTGTCCAGCGCGCCATCGACGCGCAGGTCGATGCCGGCGCGGCTGGCCAGGGTGCCCTTGGCGCTGTTGTCCAGGCGAGCGGCCGCGATGTCCAGGCCGGCGGCGCCGGAGATCACCCCGGCCAGGCTGTTGTCCAGGGCCTGGGCGATGCGCAGGGTCAGGCTGTCGGCGCCGATCAGGCGCCCGCCGCGGTTGTCCAGGCTGGCGGCGGCGAGGGTGAAGGCGCGGTCGCTGGAGATTTCCCCGCCGGCGCCGTTGTCCACCGCGCCGAGCTGGCGCAGCAGCAGCGCGCCGGGCGTGGCGATCAGGCCGCCGTCGCGGTTGACCAGCGTGCCGCCATTGAGGTCGAGGGTGACGCCGGTTTCGCTGACCAGAACGCCGCCTCCGCGCTGGTCGAGGCCTTTCAGGTTGGCGTCGAGCAGGCCCTTGGCGCTGATCCGGCCCTGCTGGCCGTTGTCCAGCCGGGCGGCCACCAGGGTGATGCCGGCGTTGCTGCCGATGCCGCCGTTGCGGCTGTTGTCCAGCACGCCGGTGCGGATATCCACCGCACCCTTGGCGCTGATCACGCCGGAACGGCTGTTGTCGAGGCTGGCGCCCTTCAGCGTCACGCCGGCATCGCTGAGCAGCCTGCCGCCCTGGTTGTCCAGCGCGGCCTGGCTGGTCAGCGCCAGCGCACCGGCGCTGGAGAAGGTTCCGCCACGGTTGTCCAGGCGCGCGACGCGCGCCGTCAGGCTGCCTTCGCTGACCAGCGCGCCGCCCTGGTTGTCCAGCACGCCGCCGAGGCTCACGCTCAGGCTGTTCTGGCTGTCGAGCCGACCGCCGTCGCCGTTGAACAGTTCGCCGCCGTCCAGGCTCAGGCCGTCGCGCCCGGCCAGCACCCCCTTGGCCTGGTTCAGCAGGCGCTGCACGGTGAGGCGCAGGCCGCTGTCGCCGATGACCTTGCCGCCGCGGTTGTCCAGTTGCTCGCGGGCGTTCACGGCGACCTTCGAGGTGCTGGAAATCTCGCCGGCGCGGTTGTCGACCTGCCGCGCCTCGATAGCGATGCCGCCATTCGCGGCGATCAGCCCGGACTGGCTGTTGTCGAGCGTGTCGGCGCGAAGGTCCAGGCTCCCCTGGCTGACCAGTTCGCCGCCTTGCTGGAGCAGCGTACCGACCGCCGCCTCCAGCACGCCTCTGGCGGCGATACGGCCTTGGTTGCCGTTGCTCACCTGGTCGGCTACAAGCTCCAGGCGGCCTTCACTCACCAGGCTGCCTTGTTCGGCGTTGTCCAGGCTGGTCACGCTGATACGGGCATCGCCCTTGCTGCCGATGGTTCCCGCACGGTTGTCCAAGACCTGAGACTCGATGGCCAGTCCGTCGGTCGCCAGGACCTGCCCCTTGAGACTGTTGTCCAGTGTCTTGGCGATGCGCAGGGTCAAAGCTTCGCTGCTGATCAGCCGCCCGCCCTGATTGTTCAGTGTGTTGGCGGCGAGGGTGAAAGCACGGTCGCTGGATATCTCTCCGCCGACGCTGTTGTCCACCATGCCGAGTTGGCGCAGCAGGAGCGCGCCAGGCGTTGAAACCAGACCGAGGTCGTGGTTGTCCAGGGTGCCACCGTTGAGGTCGAGGGTGACACCGCGCTCGCCGACCAGCGAGCCTCCCCCCTGCTGAAGCAACCCTTTCAGGTTGGCGTCGAGCGTACCCTTGGTGCTGATCCGTCCTTCCCGGCCGTTGTCGACCAACCCGGCGACCAGGGTGACGCCCGTATTGCCGCCAATGGATCCCTTCTGACTGTTGTTCAGGGCTCCGGTACGAATGGCCACAGCCCCTTTCGCACTGACCAGGCCCGCACGGCTGTTGTCGAAGCCAGTGCTGTTCAGGGTGGCTCCAGCATCGGTCACCAACCTGCCACCCTGGTTGTTCAACTCGCCCCGGCTGGTAACGAGCAGGCTACCCGCACTGGAGAAAGTCCCCGCCTGGTTATTGACCTGGTCGGCCTTCACTGTCAGCGACCCTTCGCTGACCAGTGCACCGCTCCCCTGGTTGTCCAATGCACCACTGAGCGTTACATCCACCAGGCGTTGGCTGCTGAGCAGGCCGCCATCGCCATTGAGCAGTTCAGCGCCGTCCAGGTGCAATCCATCGCGACTGGCGAGCACACCCTTGGCCTGGTTCAGCAGGCGCTGCACGGTTAGGCTCAGCTCACTGTCGCCGATCACCTTGCCCCCCCGGTTGTCCAGTTGTTCCCGGACAGCCAGAGCCACCTTGGCCACGCTGGATATTTCCCCACCGCGGTTATCGATCTGGCGTGCCTCGGCGGTGACCCCGCCATCGGCGCTCACCAGGCCGCCATTGCGGTTATCCAGGCTATCGGCGTCGAGAGTCAGCGTCCCCTGACTGGCCAGTTCTCCACCCTGCTGCTCGAGGGTGCCAACCGTGACCTGCAGATCGCCCTTCGCGGCAATGCGCCCCTTGGCGCTGCTCACCTGCTTGGCGGTCAGATCCAGGGCGCCTTCGCTGACCACGCGGCCTGCCTCGTTCTCCAGGCGGTTCACCCCGATGTGTGTATCGCCCTTGCTAGCAACGATGCCGCTATGGTTGTCGAAGACGAGTGCAGCGACATCCAGCCCTCCGCTTGCGGAAAGAACGCCTTGGAGGCTGTTGTCCAGTGCCTGGGCGATGCGCAGGGTCAGGGAGTCGCCGCTGATCACGCGGCCACCCCGGTTGCTCAGCGCGGTCGCGGCGAGGGTAAAGCTTCGATCGCTGGAGATCTCGCCACCGCCACTGTTGTCCACGACACCCAGTTGCCGCAGCAGCAAGGCTCCAGGCGTGGCGATCAGGCCCTGAGCACGGTTGACCAGTTCTCCCCCGCGCAGATCGAGCGCGATGGCCGTATCGCTGACCAGCCTGCCGCTGCCCTGCTGATCCAGCCCCTTCAGGTTGGCATCGATCGCACCCTTGGCAGTGATCCGGCCGTTCTGGCTGTTGTCCACCAGGTCCGCGACCAGCGCGAGCCCGGCACCGCTGCCTATGCCGCCCTTCTGGCTATTGTTGAGGCTGCCAGTACGGATCTCCGCGGCCCCCTTGGCGCTGACGATGCCGCCCTGGCTGTTGTCGAGGCTGGCGCTGCGCAGGACGGCACCGGCGTCGGTGACCACCCTGCCCCCCTGGTTGTTCAACGCACCCTGGCTGGAAAGCGACAAGGTCCCGGCGCTGGAGACTGCACCGCCCTGGTTGTCCAGCCGACCGCTATTCACGCTCAGGCGTCCCTGGCTGCTCAAGCTGCCCGCCTGATTGCCCAATACGCCGTCCAGAATGACGTCGATGCTTTGCTGGCTGCTGAGCAGGCCGCCGTTGCCATTGAACAGTTCGGCGCCATTCAGGCGCAGCCCATCACGACTGGCGAGTACCCCGCCGTCCTGGTTGAGTACCCGTGGCGCGGCGAGGCGAAGTCCGCTATCGCCGATGGCCTTGCCGCCTCGGTTGTCCAACTGCTCGGCGACGTCCAGTGTCACCTGGCCCGGGCCGGCGATTTCGCCCGCACGGTTGTCGATCCTCCGGGCGGAAACGGTGAGGTTGCCATCAGCACTGACCAGACCGCCGCTGCGGTTGTCGAGGCTATCGGCCTCGAGCATCAGCGCACCCTCGCTGCTCAATTCGCCACCCGCCTGGTTAAAGGCTGTCACGCTGGCGTGCAGGTCACCCCTGGCCGCGATCCGTCCCCTGACACTGTTCGCTCGCTCGGCAGTCAGTTTCAGACGACCTTCGCTAAGCAGGTCGCCGTCATCGTTTTCCAAACGGGACACGTCGATATCGACGGCGCCCTTGCTGCCGATGGAGCCACTGCGGTTGTCCAGGGCAAGCGCCCGGATATCCAGGCCTCCGGTGCCGGAGAGAACACCTTCGAGGCTGTTGTCCAGAGCCTGGGCGATGCGCAACGTCAGTACACCGCCGCTGCGCAGGCGGCCACCCTGGTTGGTCAGCGCGGAGGTGGTGAGTGTGAAGGCTCGGTCGCTGGAAATTTCCCCGCCGCTGTTGTCCACCATGCCGAGTTGGCGCAGGAGCAAGGTTCCAGGCGTGGCGATCAGGCCCTGAGCGCCATTGGCCAGGGTTCCCTCGTTCAGGTCGAGTATGATGCCGGCATTACTGACCAGCCGCCCTTTACCCTGCTGATCGAGTCCCTTGATATTTGCGTCGATCATGCCTTTGGCAGTGATCCGGCCTTCCTGGCTGTTATCCACCTCAGTAGCAATCAGGCCGAGCCCGTCATTGCTGCCAAGATTGCCTTTCTGGCTGTTGTTCAGAACCCCGGTATGGATCTCCGCCGCTGCGTTGGCACTGATGATCCCTGATCGGCTGTTGTCCAGGCTGGCGCTGGTCAGGCGCAGGCTGGAGTCCGTCACCAACTTGCCGCCACGGTTGTCCACCGCCTCCTGGCTGCTCAGTCTCAGCGCACCGGCGCTGGACAGAGTGGCGTCCTGGTTGTGTATGCGCCCGGCGCTCACCGTCAGGGTACCGTCGCTGAGCAGCGCGCCCTTGCCCTGATTGTCCAGCACGCCGTCCAGAGTGACCTCTATATGTCTCTGACTGCTGAGCAGTCCGGCATTGCCATTGAACAATTCGGTACCACTCAGGCGCAGCCCATCGCGGCTGGCGATTACTCCCTTGTCCTGGTTGAGCACGCGTGGCGCGGTGATGCCCAGACCACTGTCAGCAACGACTTTGCCGCCACGGTTGTCCAGTTGCTCAGTGAGATTCAGCGTCGCCACGCCCTGGCTGGCAATCTCGCCGGCACGGTTGTCCACCTGCCGGGCATCGATGACCACACCTCGGTTGCCGGCGATGCGACCAGCGCCGTTGTCGACTTTGTCGGCGTCGAGGGCCAGCGCGCCCTGAGTCGTCAGCTCTCCCCCGTTCTGCACCAGCGCACCGAGTTTGGCACGCAGTTCATCCTTGGCGACGATACGCCCCTTGGAATTGTTCGCCTCATCGGCCGCCAGCTTCAGGCCGCGTTCGGCGATCAGCGTGCCAGCGTCGTTTTCCAGGCGGGTCACACCGATATCGATGGCGCCCTTGCTGCCGATGGAGCCACTACGGTTGTCCAGGACGAATGCCTGGATATCCAGACCTCCGGCACCGGAGACAATCCCCTCGAGGCTGTTGTCCAGGGCCTGCGCGATACGCAAGGTCAGGGCTCCGCCGCTGAGCAGGCGTCCCCCCTGGTTGTTCAACGCGGAGGTGGCAAGAGTGAACGCGCGGTCGCTGGAGATTTCCCCACCGCTGTTGTCCACCACGCCGAGTTGGCGCAGGAGCAAAGTGCCAGGCGTGGCGATCAGGCCTTGAGCGCGATTGACCAGGCTTCCCTTGTTCAGATCGAGCGTGATGCCGGTATCGCTGACCAGGTTGCCCCTGTCATGCTGGTCCAGCCCTTGGAGATCCGCATCGATCGCACCCTTGGCAGCGATCCGGCCCGCCTGGCTGTTGTCTACCCGAGCGGCGACCAGGGTGAGTCCCGCATCGCTGCCGATACTGGCTTTCCGGCTGTTGTTCAGGTTGCCGGTACGAATCTCCACGGCCCCCTTGCCACTGATCGCACCGGCCTGGCTGTTGTCGAGGCTGGCGCTGCTCAAGCTAAGTCCAGCGTCGCTCGCCAGTCTGCCGCCCTGATTGTTCAGGGCGCCCTGGCTGGTCACTGCCAATGCCCCTGCGCTGGATAGCGTACCGCCCTGGTTGTCGAGCCAGGCTGACTTCACCGTCAGGAAGCCCCGGCTGTCCAGGCTGCCGGCCTGGTTATCGAACGCACCGGCCAGGGAGACGTCGATACCCTTCTGGCTGGACAGCAGGCCCCCCGCGCCGTTGAACAACTCCGTAGCACTCAGGCGCAGCCCATCGCGGCTGGCGAGTACCCCCTTGTCCTGGTTGAGCACGTGCGGCGCGGTGATGCCCAGACCACTGTCACCGACGATCTTGCCGCCACGGTTGTCCAGCTGCTCAGTGAGGTTCAGCGCCACCACGCCCTGGCTGGCAATCTCGCCGACGCTGTTGTCCACCTGCCGGGCCGTGATGTCTACGCCCTGGTTGCCAGCGATACGGCCAGCGTTATTGTTTAGGATGCCCAGGTCGAGAGTCAGCGAGTCCTGACTGGTCAGTTCTCCTCCCTTCTGGCTCAGCGTGCCAACCTTGGCATGCATGCTACCATTGGCGGCGATACGCCCCTTGGAACTGTTCGCCTCATCGGCCGCCAGCTTCAGGCCGCGTTCGGCGATCAGCGTGCCAGCGTCGTTTTCCAGGCGGGTCACACCGATATCGATGGCACCCTTGCTGCCGATGGAGCCACTACGGTTGTCCAGGACGAATGCCTGGATATCCAGACCTCCGGCACCGGAGACAATCCCCTCGAGGCTGTTGTCCAGGGCCTGCGCGATACGCAAGGTCAGGGCTCCGCCGCTGAGCAGGCGTCCCTCCTGGTTGTTCAACGCGGAGGTGGCAAGAGTGAACGCGCGGTCGCTGGAGATTTCCCCACCGCTGTTGTCCACCACGCCGAGTTGGCGCAGGAGCAAAGTGCCAGGCGTGGCGATCAGGCCTTGAGCGCGATTGACCAGGCTTCCCTTGTTCAGATCGAGCGTGATGCCGGTATCGCTGACCAGGTTGCCCCTGTCATGCTGGTCCAACCCTTGGAGATCCGCATCGATCGCACCCTTGGCAGCGATCCGGCCCGCCTGGCTGTTGTCTACCCGAGCGGCGACCAGGGTGAGTCCCGCATCGCTGCCGATACTGGCTTTCCGGCTGTTGTTCAGGTTGCCGGTACGAATCTCCACGGCCCCCTTGCCACTGATCGCACCGGTCTGGCTGTTGTCGAGGCTGGCGCTGCTCAAGCTAATTCCGGCGTCGCTCGCCAGTCTGCCGCCCTGATTGTTCAGGGCGCCCTGGCTGGTCACTGCCAATGCCCCTGCGCTGGATAGCGTACCGCCCTGGTTGTCGAGCCAGGCTGACTTCACCGTCAGGAAGCCCCGGCTGTCCAGGCTGCCGGCCTGGTTATCGAACGCACCGGCCAGGGAGACGTCGATACCCTTCTGGCTGGACAGCAGGCCCCCCGCGCCGTTGAACAACTCCGTAGCACTCAGGCGCAGCCCATCGCGGCTGGCGAGTACCCCCTTGTCCTGGTTGAGCATGCGTGGCGTTGTGATGTCCAGGCCACTGTCACCGACGATCTTGCCACCGCGGTTGTCCAACTGTTCGCGAGCGCTCGCCACCACCCTCGACGTGCTGGAGATATCGCCCGCTCGGTTGTCGATCAACCGAGAGCTCAAGTCGAGATCCTGGCCGGCGACAATGCGACCGCTGCGATTATCGAGCCGATCCGCCTTCAGGAGCGTACGGCGCTCGCTGACCAGCTTGCCGCCCGCACTGTTGTCCAGACGAGCGACCTCGATGTCCATGTCTCCCTTGCTGGAAAGGAGACCGGCACTGCGATTGTCCAGTGCGGCAGCCTGGACCTGCAGTTCGTTCAGACCGACGACCTGGCCGCCACGGTTGTCGAGATCGCCACGGGTCTTGACCACGGCGCGGTCCCGGCTCTGCAACAGGCCGTCCTGGCGGTTGTCCAGGCTGCTCGCCTCGACCCGCAGTTCGCCCTCGGCGAGCAGCTTGCCGCCACGGTTGTCCAGGTGTCCGCCGTCGACCCGGACGGTCGCCCCCTTCAGGCTGCCGCCCTGGTTGTCCAGCGCCTGGCTCGCCTTCGCTTCCAGCGCGCGGCTGGCCACCAGGCTGCCGGCGTTGCGCAGGGTGCCGCTGCGCAGCTCGAGGTCGCCGCGCGCGTTGCGCCGCTCGTCCGGCTCGACGCCGGCTTCGATCACCCCGGCGTTGTCGAGGCGCGCGGCGTCCAGCGCGATGCGTTCGCGCGCCGCCAGGCTCTGCCGGTTGACCAGTTCCTCCGCGCTGCGAATCTCGGCGCTGCCGCCGGCGTAGGTCTTGCCATTCAGCTCCACGGCCTGGGCCGCGATCTTCAGGTCGCCCTGGCTGGAGGCCTGGGCCAGGCTCAGCTTGCCGCTGGCGTCGATGCGGATGTCGCCGCCGCTGGCGGCCATGTCGCCGGCCAGCTTCACCCCCACGCCCTGCTCGGTGCCGACCAGGCGGATCGCCCCGGCGTACATCCCGCCCAGGGCCGAGCTGTCAATCGCCAGCTGCGGCTTCTCGCTGCCATCGGCGGCGCGCGGCGTGGCCTGCAGGCTGTCGGCCTGGACGTCGTTGCGGCCGGTGACGATGTTGAGGTTCTTCGCGTAGAGCTTGGCGTTGAGCTTGGCGCTGCGGGTGATCAGGTCGAACTGTTCGAGGTTGCCGACGTTCAGTTCGGCGCCTTCGACGACGATGTCGCCGCCGTCCACCTGGAAGCGCTCCAGGCGCTGGCCGTCCATGATCGGCTTGCCGGTGGTGAGGGTCGCGCGCGGCGTGTTGATGAAGCCGCAGCCCTGGCAGGTGATGCCGTGCGGGTTGGCGACGATCACCCGCGCCGACTGCCCGGCCACCTCGGTGTAGCCGGCCAGGGTGCTGCGGTTGCCGCCGGTGACCTGGTTGAGGATCACCTGCGCCGCCTGGCCCTTGAGGTTGGGGTTGCCGAGGATGATCCCGCCGAGCTGGGTACCCTGGGTCTTGCCGGTGGCGTTGTTGAGGATCAGCCCGTTGGCGCCGACGTTGTAGTCGCGGAAATGGTTGTTCGACAGCCCGGCGCCGTTGGGCGTGGCGATATTGACGATGGGCACGCCGTTGCCCGCCTGGCCCAGGCCGGTGTTGCCGCCGGCGGCCTTGTCCAGCGCCAGCCCCGCCGCCGCGGCGACGATCGGGTTGAGGAACAGGATGCCGGCCAGGGACAGGGCGATGCACTGGTTCAGCGGGCTGCGGATGTCCATATCGTTACTCCTTGGCGGGTAGGGGCCCGGCGAGGTTAAGCAAGGTTTTCCAAGGAAAGGGCCTCGATGCAGGTAGGCGCTTTCCTAAAGCGTTCAGGAGGTCGCCGCGTCTTCAGAAGAACGCGTCGACCCGGAAATAGATCGGGTGCTCGCGCCGCTCGATGGCGCTGGGCCGCTCCAGCGAGCGGGCGAAGCCGACGCTGGCGGCGAAATAGCGGCCGCGGGCATCCAGTTCGATGGCGTTGCCGCTCATGCGCCCGCTGGCGCCGTCGTTGTAGCGGTCGTGGCGGATCACGCCGACGTCGTAGGCGAAGGCCACGCCGTATTCCTGCAGCCAGGGCCGCAGCGGCGCCCATTCCACCGCACGCCGCCAGCGCAACTGGTTGCGCCAGTAGCCGCCGCTGTCGCCGGTCAGGGTCTGGTCCTTGAAGCCGCGCACCGAGCTGTTGCCGCCGAGGCTGATGCGCTGCGGGCTGAACAGCACGTCCTCGCTCCTTTGCCCGGTGGCCAGGCTGTCGAAGCTGAAGCGCTCGCCCCATAGCTGGAACGGCTGCAGGTAGCTGAGGGTCAGGCTGTACTTGTCGTAGCGCGCATTCGGATCGCCCGCGTGCGGGTGGCCGCGACCCTGCGCGCCAAGGGCGCCGATGCCCTGCTGCCAGCCAAGGTCGAGGTTGACGAAGCCACTGCCGATCCGCCGGCCATGGTTGAAGCCGAGCTGGGTCTCGGTGATCCGCGTGCTCTGGTCTTCCAGGCGGGTGTCTTCGACATAGTTGTTGGTGCGCTGGTGGCTGAGCCCCAGGCTCATGGCGGTCTTGCTCACGCCGTCGCGGTGCAGCACGCGTTCGGCGCGGAACTGGTGGCTGCGGCTGTCGCCATCGAGCTTGAAGGGGAAGCCGCTGGCCTCGTTGCGCGTGCGGTAGTCGCTCTGGCTGTAGCCGTAGGTGAAGGTCCACCAGCCCCAGGGCAGGCTGTAGAACAGGCTCTGGCTGTCGGAATGGCGCCAGCGGTCGGTCACCGCGTCGCGGTTGGCGCGCAGGTTGAGCTGGTCGGCCAGGCCCAGCGGGCTGTCCCAGTCCAGGCCCAGGCCCATCTGCTGCTCGCCGGTACTGACGTCGCCGTCGTTGTTGCGCGTGGCGGAGACCCGCCAGGGCTTGTCGCGCTCGCCCTTGAGACGCACCCGGCTGCCGCCGACCTCGCTGCCGGGCACCAGCTCCAGTTGCGCCTGGCGCGACGGCAGGCGGCTCAACTGGTCGACCAGTTGCTCCAGCTCGCGCAGGTCGAGCAGCTCGCCGGTCCTGCCCGGAAAGCTCATCGCCAGTTCGCGCGGGCTGGCCAGCGCGGAGCTGTCCAGGCCCTCCAGGCGGCCTTCGACGACGATGATGCGCAGGGTCCCGGAGGCCAGGTCCTGCTGTGGCAGGTAGGCACGGGTGGTGACGTAGCCGCGATCCAGGTAATGGTCGGTGACGGCCTTGAGCAGCGCATTGAGCTGGCCGACGCCCAGGCAGCGCCCCTGGTAGGGCGCCAGCAGTTGGCGACGCGCGCTTTCGTCGAGGTGCCCGGCGCCTTCCAGCTCGATGCGGCGGATCTCGAAGCAGCGCTCGTCGTCGCCGGAGGCATCCGCAGCGGCGGGCGCTCCCTTGCCGGGCAGTTGCTGGAGTTCCTCCAGGCGCTTGCGCTGTTCGTCCAGCAGGCGCTGCTGGCGGTCGCGGATCAGGTCGCGGTCGCCGGGGGAGGTGAAGGGGGCGGCGCTGGCAAGCAGCGGCAGTAAAACCAAGCCAGCGACAACCGCTCGATAGCTAGAACGCAACATCCGATGTCCTGCGAGTTCCCTTCAATATCCACCGCATAGCTAAACGACATGGGCGTGTTGAGGGGGGATTAGTCCAAAAGTAGGAATGCTAATCCAAACAGGGACAGGAGGGAATGGCACTTTGCCTTCATTGCGTCGTCCTGACTGTACGGACGTTTCAGGATCGATGCGATGTCGTCATTTTCGTAATGGGAAGGACCTATCGGTCTCCAGGCAGCGCTCGGCCGGGTTCTGGTGAGCTGATTATTTGCGCTCGTGGCCCGGCAGAAAGAAGCCCCGCCAAGGCGGGGCTGCTTTGACGCAGACTCGAATTCACTTCACCGGCAGGTCCTTGCCCCACAGGCGCACCGCCTTGATCCCTTCCGCGCCGCCTTCGAAGACGAAGGTCTGGCGGATGCCGGCCTTGGCCGGGACGGTGACGTCGTCGGGGTTGGCGAGGGCGACCAGGGCGTTGGAGTAGCCGTCGTTGTCGATCACCAGCAGCGCGCCGGTCTGGGTCAGGTTGATCAGGCGCACGGTGGCGTCGCTGTCGTTCTTGAAGCCGAGGGTGACGGCCAGTTGCTGGTCGCGCGGCTCGGTCTTGAGCACTTCGACCTGGCCGATCTCGGCGAAGCCGGCGTTGTCGGAGACCACCTTGGCGCCATCGGCGCCCTGGGCCGACTGGCGGCCGCTGGTGATGCCCTCGCTGACCCCGCCGAGGAGGTTCTTGCCGGTCTCGATGGCCGAGGACACCGCGGCCTTGGCCGCATCCTTGACCGAGCTGCCCTCCTCCGCGGCCACGGCGCTGCCGGCGGCCAGGGGCAGGAGCAGTCCCAATGCGGCGATCCTTGCGTTCATTCGTCCATCCTCTGGTGGTGTGGGAGGCAGCCAGACTAACAGCCGTCTAGCGGCCGTTCCAGTGGCGCGCCCGGCGCTTGCGCCACCAGATGTAGACACCGGTCAGCGACAGCCCGGCGATGGCCAGGCCGAGGGCGGCGATGGCGATGCGTCCCGGCAGGCCGGCGATGCGCCCGCCGTGGATCGGGTACTGCAAGCGGTAGAAACGCTCTCCCCAACTGCCCTGCCCGGCGACTTCCTGGCCTAGCAGGCGGCCGTCGCTGCCGTGGAAGAACAGCCAGGACTTGCCCATGGGGTCGTCGTGGTCGCCGAAGCCGGCGCCGAAGAAGTTGTATTCGAAGCTGTAGTACAGCTCGCCGATCGGCTCGGCGATGCCCAGCCGCGCCGCTTCGACGCTGGCCAACTGGAAGGTGCGGTCGTAGTCCAGGCGGGTCTCCCCCAGTTGCTCCCTGGGCAGCCGCCCGCGCGCCTCGTAGACGCTCGGTTCGATCGGCGAGAACAGCGATACCAGCGGCTTGAACACCTGGCTCGGCAGGTTCAGGGCGACGCTGCTCAGCGCCACCGGCGCCAGCAGCAGCCAGAGCCAGAGGCCGCCGGCGCGATGCAGGTCGAAGTTGAAGCGGTAGGCGTTGCCGCGCTTGATCTTCCAGGCTGTCGTCCACTTGCTCCAGAACGGCCGGCCGCGCGGCAGGGTCAGCCAGGCGCCGACGAAGCAGTCGAGGAACCAGAACATCGCCACCCCGCCCATCAGGTACAGGCCCCAGTTCCCCGGCAGGGTCAGGTTGTGGTGGAACTCCAGGACCCAGGGAACCAGGTTCGCCGGCTGGAAGCAGCAGGCCGCCCAGAGGCGCTTGCCGACTTCCTCGCCGCTGACCGGGTCGAGGTAGAACACGTCGTGCTCGACCTTGGCGCCGGCCTCGCGCGGCACGGTGGCGAGCAACGCCGGATGCCCGCCCGCCTCGGGATACTCCATGTACCACACCAGTTGTCGCGGATAGCGTGACTCGACGCGTTGCACCAGGCTGCCCGGGGAAAGGCGCTCGCCGCCCTCGCCCACGGCGTAGAAGCCGGGGTTCAGCCATTCGTCGATTTCATGATGGAAGGCCAGCAGGCTGCCGGTGAGACCGGCGAGGAAAAGGAACAGCGCGGTAGCCAGACCGACATAGCGGTGCAGCAGGACCAGGACGGGGCGCATGGGGGCTCCAGGTAACCAGGGTACGGCCGGCGACGCCGGCGAATGCCCGGCGCGTACGTCGCGCGCCGGGCTGCTTGGCCGGTACCGCGGCGCTGGCGCCGGGGCCCGGGTGGACGGTCAGAACTGGTAGTTCACCGTCGCGGTGACGTTGCGCTTCTCGCCGAAGTAGCAGAAGTCCAGGCTGTAGCAGGACGCCACGTAGTCCTTGTCCAGCAGGTTGTTGGCATTGAGGCTGACGTCCAGGCCTTTCAGGCCGATCTTGCCGAGGTCGTAACCGATCCGCGCGTCGACCAGGGTGTAGTCCGGCACCCGCAAGGTGTTTTCCTTGTCCGCCCAGGTCTCGCCGACGTAGCGAGCGCCGCCGCCGATGCTCAGACCGCTGAGCGGGCCGGCGTCGAAGGCATAGTCGGCCCACAGCGAAGCCATGTGCTTGGGCGCCTGGTTCGGCGTATGGCCCTGGTTGCCGTCCAGCGACTTGGTGTAGGTGATGTCGGTGTAGGTGTAGCTGCCGAGCAGTTTCAGGTTGTCGCTGAGCTGGGTATGGGCCTCCAGTTCGAGCCCCTGGGAGCGCACTTCGCCGACCGAGGTGTAGAAGTTGTCCTGGGGTTCCTTGGAGGCGACGTTTTCCTGGGTGATATGGAACAGCGAGGCGGTGTAGAAGCTGTTGCTGCCCGGCGCCTGGAACTTCAGGCCGAGTTCCCACTGCTTGCCCTCGGTGGGCGCCAGGGGCGTGCCGGAGGCGTCGGAATAGGCGTTCGGATTGAACGACTCGGAGTAGCTGACGTAGGGCGCCAGGCCGTTGTCGAACAGGTACAGCGCGCCGATCCGCCCGGTGAATTTCTCCCAGTCGTCGTCGGCCTTGCTGCCGGTGCTGCGGTTCTTGTCGGTGACGCTGACCCAGTCCTGGCGCAGGCCGAGCGAGAAGCGCCACTGGTCGATGTCGATCAGGTCCTGGAGGTAGACGCCGGTCTGCTCCAGGCGGCGGGTGTGGTTGTCGTCCGGGAAATAGCTGATGGCGTCGTCGCCGTAGACCGGGTTGAACGCGTCCAGCGCCGAGGCCGAGCCGGAACGCCAGTCGACCACGGTGCGCCGGCGCTGGTAGTCGAGGCCGGTGAGCAGGGTGTGGCGCGCCGCGCCGGTGGCGAATTCGGCCTGCAGCATGTTGTCGACGATATACGCCTGCAGGTGCTCGCGGGCGCCGCTGAAGTAGCGGTTCAGCTTGTTCGGCTCGCTGGCGCTCCAGCCGTAGGCGTAGACCTGCGACAGGTCGACGTCGGAGTCCAGGTAGCGGAAGTTCTGCCGCGCCGACCAGACGTCGTCGATGCGGTGCTCCAGCTGGTAGCCGAACATCCGCTGGGTGCGGTCGAAGTCGTCCTTGCTCGGCTCGCCATCGAAGAACTCGCGGGAGATGTGCCGGCCGTTGTGGTGCGACAGGGTGCCGTCGGCCGGTACGCCGCCGTGGTAGCCCCCGTTGGGATCGTGTTGCAGGTAGCCTTGCAGGGTCAGGGTGGTGTCATCGCTGAAGTCGATGGCCAGGGTCGGGGCGATGGCGTAGCGCTCCTCCTTGACGTGATCGAACTGGGTGTCCGAGCCCTTGCCGAGACCGATCAGGCGGTAGGCGATGCGCTTCTCCTCGTCGAGCGGCCCGCTGAAATCGAAGCCCATCTCCTTCTGGCCCATGTTGCCGATGCTGCCGGTGATCTGGCGGTAGTCCTCGTACAACGGCTTCTTGCTGGTCAGCGCCACCAGGCCGCCCGGCAGGCTACGGCCGTAGAGCACCGAGGACGGCCCCTTGAGCACATCGATGCGTTCGAGGAAGTACGGGTCGACCTGCATCGAGCTGAAGGTACCGCTGTCGCCCATGGCCTTGAGACCGTCGAGGTAGATGTTGTCCACGCTGTTGTCGGCGAAGCCGCGCATCACCACGTAGTCGTAGCGGTTGGAGGCGCCGACCTGGCCGGTGAAGATGCCGGGGGTATAGCGCATCGCCTGCTGCACGGTCTTGGAGGCGGTGTCGTCGATCTGCTCGCGGGTGATCACCGAGACGGTCTGGCTGGTTTCCAGCAGCGGCTTGCTGGTCTTGGTGGCGATCTGGCTATGGGTGGCCAGGTAGCCATCGGTGCTGCCCAGGTTGTTGCCGAGGGCGAAGACCTCCACCGCCTGCATGTTCAGCACATCGCCGTCCTTTGCCGGCGCCTCGCGCAAGACGAAGCTGCCGTCGCCCTGGTCTTCCGCTTCCAGCGGGGTGTCGGCGAGCAGCCGGGCCAGGCCCTGCTGCACGGTGAAACTGCCGCGCAACCCCTGGGAGCTGTAGCCACCGGTCTGCGCCGGAGTGGCCGAGAGGGTGATGCCGGCTTCGCGGGCGAAGCGGTTGAGCACGTCGCCCAACTGTCCGGCGGGGATCGCATAGGGCCGCGCCTGTTCCGCCGCCGCTTCGGCGGCCGAGGCGCAGAGCGGCGCCGCGCCGGCCGCCATGGCCAACGACAGCAGGGCCGCGCGCACCGAACGGCTCAGGCGCGAGGCGCGGGGGAAATCGAGGGACGACGGGGCATTGCGGAGGACGACGGCGGTGGCGGTCATGAACGGGATCCGTTGGAGTCGTTGAAGGGTGTTCAATCGGTAAAGCCGGACCAGTCGCGGAAAGCCGACAAAAATAATGAAAATAATTTTCAGTGCGTTTCGCTCCGGACGAAAGCAAGCGTACACGCGGCCGCCGGCGCGACTCAGGCGGCGACCACCCTCACCCACCAGCGGGTATGTCGCTGCAGGCGCACCGGCAGGGTCCGCGCGAGCACCTGCAGCAGCTTGTCGGTGTCGTCCAGGCGATAGACCCCGGACAGGCGCAGGTCGGCGACCTCCGCGGCGCAGCCGAGGTAGCCGTTGCGGTAGCGGGCGACCTCGGCGAGGAAATCGGCCAGGCGCATGTCGCGGGTGACGATGAGGCCATCGGCCCAGGCCACGGCGTCCATCTGCGGCCGTTCGAGGCGCCGCACGCCGTCGGCGGCGATCCGATAGCTCTGCCCCGCCTCGGCCACCGGAGCCTGCAGCGGACGCGCGCCGAAGGCATCGATGCGCACCGAACCCTCGCTGACGCTGAGACAGGTGGCGGCATCTTGCAGGCGTACGTTGAAACGGGTGCCGAGGGCCTCGAACAGCCCTTGCGCGGTACGTACCCGCAGCGGCCTGTGCGTGGGCGATTGCGTATCGGCGCCGCTGGCGAGGAAGATCTCGCCGCGGGCGAGGAGGATCAGGCGCTGGCCGGCGTCGTAGCGCACGTCGACCGCGCTGTCGGTGTTCAGTTGCAGGCGGGTGCCGTCGACCAGCTCGATACTGCGCCGCTCGCCGGTGGCGGTGCTGTAGTCGGCGCTCAGGCGCTGCCAGGGCAGGCTATCGCGACCGACCCAGGCCACGGCGCCGCCGGCCACCAGCAGCGACAGCAGTTTCAGCGCCTGGCGCCGCTGCAGGCGCTGCGCGCTACTGTCCAGGGTGCCGTAGGCGACCCCGCCGGGCAGCGCCTTGAAGCGTCCTTGCAGTTCTTCGTTGAGCGCGCTGACCTGCTGCCAGGCCCGCTCGTGCTCGCCGTGCTCCGCGCGCCAGGCCGCGCAGGCGCGCTGCAGGCGATCGTCGGCCGGCTGCGAGCGCAGGCGGACCAGCCAGTGGATGGCCTGCCTGACCACCGCTTCGTCGACCCTACCGCGCGTCCCGTCCACGGCTCCGCTCATTCGCCGTAGCGCAGCAGGTAGCAGTGGTACAGCGCCTCGGCCACGTAGCGCTCGACGCTACGCTGGGAAACCCCCATGCGTTCGGCGATCTGCCGGTGGCTGAGGTCTTCGCACTGGGCCAGGAGGAAGGCGGTGCGGACCTTCGGCTTGAGCCCGTCGAGCATCCGCGAGATTTCCTCCAGCAGTTCCAGCACCAGTTCCCGCGCCTCGGGCGACGGCGCCTGTGCCTCGGGCAGGTGGGCGATGCTTTCGAGGTAGGCGCGCTGCAGTTCCTCGCGACGCCAGTGGTCGATCACCAGGCCGCGGGCGATGGTCCGCAGGAACGCGCGCGGCATGCCGATCTCACGCAGTTCGCGCTTGAGCAGGATGCGCAGGAAGGTGTCCTGGGCCAGGTCCGCCGCGTCCGCCGCGCAGCCCAGCTTGCCGCGCAGCCAGTTCTGCAACCAGCCATGGTGCTCGCTGTACAGCGCATGCATGGCGCGATGGTGGGCGCTGAGAAGGATCGGGGCGGACATGGGAAAGTCGGGGCGACACATGAATGATAATGAATCGCATTGTCGAGAAGCCGCGGCCTTTTTGCAATAGCACCCGCCGGCCGGCGCCCTACTCGGCCGCCGCGCCTTCGCGCAGGCAGGCCAGCAGGTCTTCGCTGGCACGGTCGCGGTGCGGTTCGTCGCGCCAGCACATGCCCACCGCGCCCTCGCCGGGAATCTCCAGCGCCAGCCTGGCCACCAGGCCGAGCCCGGCAAGGTGCTCGACCACCCGCGCCGAGCCGATGGACAGCATGTCGCTGCCACGCAACAATTCGATGTTGGCCAGCATCGACGATGACTCCAGGCGGTAGGCCGGCGGCTGCCGGCCGCCCTGGGTCAGGGCCATGTCGAGCTTGCTGCGGATCGGCGAGCCGGGCGGCCAGACGATCCAGTCGTAGCGCCGCACGTCTTCCCAGTCCAGCGCGGCGGCCTGGGCCAGGGGGTGACCGGGGCGCGCCATCACCACGATCGCCTCGCTGTAGAGCACCTCGCAGCGCAGGCTGGCGCGCGGCGCATAGTTGTCCAGGCGCCCCACCACCACATCGAGCTGGCGTTTCTCCAGCCGTTCGAGAAGGCCGTTCATGGTGCCTTCGAGCAGTTCCACCTGGGCCCCGGGGTAGCGTCCGAGGAACGCCCGCAATGCGCGCGGCACCAGGCTCGGCGCGGAGGCCGGCGACGTGCCGAGGAGCACCCGGCTGCCGCTGCCGCTGCGCATCGCCTCGAGGTTCTGCCGCGCCCGCTCCATCTCGGTGAGTACGCGCTGGGCGTGGTTGAACAGGGTCATGCCATAGGGCGTCGGGCGCAGGCCACGGGCGTGACGCTCGAACAGCGGCGCGCCGACGTCCTCCTCCAGTTCCTTGAGCCACTTCGACAGGCCCGGTTGGGTGGTGTGTGCGGCCCGGGCGGTGCCGCTGAGGTTGCCGGTCTCCATCAGGCTGACCAGCAGTTGCAGGTGTTGCAGGCGCAGGCGGCGGGTCCAGTTCATCGCAAGCCATCCTCAAATACGTATAGGTCGATGTCTAAATATCATTATTCGGTTATGCCTTCACCTCGAATAATGACTACCAGACCGAGGCGGCCCCGCCTCCTCCCGCCGGAGATTCATCGGTATGCATAACGACAATTCCACCGAGAAGCGCGCCGACTTCTATCGACGCATCCGCCAGCAGCACCTCACCCCGCTCTGGGAAGCCCTGCACAGCCTGGTCCCGGCGCAACCCGCCGGCGGCTGCCAGGCGGCGCTGTGGCGCTATCGCGAACTGCGCCCGTTCCTGCTCGAGGCAGGCGACCTGATCAGCGCCGAGGAAGCGGTGCGCCGCGTGCTGGTGCTGGAGAACCCGGACCTTCCCGGCCAGTCGGCGATCACCCCGAGCCTCTACGCCGGCCTGCAACTGATCCTGCCGGGCGAGATCGCCCCCAGCCACCGGCACACCCAGTCGGCCCTGCGCTTCGTCGTCGAGGGCTACGGCGCCTACACCTCGGTGGACGGCGAACGCACCCGCATGGAGCCGGGCGACTTCATCATCACCCCGTCCTGGACCTGGCACGACCACGGCAACCGCGCCGCCGCGGAAGGCGGCGAGCCGGTGGTCTGGCTGGACGGCCTGGACATCCCGATGCTGCGTTTCTTCGGCGCCACCTTCGCCGAAAACCATGATGAACCGGTACAGCCGTTGCGACGTGGCGAAGGCGACAGCCTCGCCCGCTACGGCAGCAACATGCTGCCGCTGCGCCATCAGCCGACGACGCCGACCTCGCCGCTGTTCAGTTACCCCTACGCGCGCAGCCGCGAGGTCCTCGAGCGCCTGGCGCGCCTCGAACGGCCCGATCCCTGGGAAGGCCACAAGCTGCGCTACGTCAACCCGGCCACCGGCGGCTGGGCCATGCCGACCATCGCCACCTGCCTGCAACTGCTGCCGGCCGGCTTCCTCGGGCAGCCCGCGCGCAGCACCGACGCCAGCGTCTATTCGGTGGTGGAAGGCAGCGGCGTGGCGCAGATCGGCGACCGGCGCTTCGCCTTCGAGGCCAAGGATCTGTTCGTCGTGCCCTCCTGGGCCGAGCTGCGCCTGGAAGCCGGCGCCACCGACTGCGTGCTGTTCAGTTTCTCCGACCGCCCAGTGCAGCAGGCGCTCGGCATCCTCCGCGAATCCCGCGAAACCCTCGCCCACTGAAGGACCCGTCCCATGAACCATCTCTTCGCGCCCGAAGCACCCGTCAGCCTCACCATCCATGGCAGCGACCAGACCTTCCCGGTGCGGCGGGTCTACTGCGTCGGCCGCAACTACGCCGCCCACGCCCGGGAAATGGGCTTCGATCCCGAGCGCGAGCCGCCGTTCTTCTTCTGCAAGCCGGCCGACGCGGTGGTCCCGGTCGCCGCCGGCAGCACCCTGGAGCTGGCCTACCCGAGCCAGACCGGCAACTACCACTACGAGATCGAACTGGTGGCGGCGATCGGCAAGGGCGGCTGCGACATTCCCCTGGAGCAGGCCGAGGAACACGTCTGGGGCTACGCGGTGGGCCTGGACATGACCCGCCGCGACCTGCAGATGCGCATGCGCGAGATGGGCCGGCCCTGGGAGATCGGCAAGGCCTTCGACCGCTCGGCGCCGATCGGCCCGCTCTACCCTGCCAGCCAGGTCGGCCATCCGCGCCACGCCGCCATCAGCCTCCAGGTCGACGGCGAGGATCGCCAGCGCAGCGACATCGACCAGTTGATCTGGTCGGTGGCGGAAACCGTCAGCTACCTGTCGCGCTTCTTCGAGCTGCGCCCCGGCGACCTGGTCTTCACCGGCACCCCGGAAGGCGTCGGCGCGGTCGAGCGCGGCGAGCGGATGCTCGGCGCCATCGACGGCCTCGGCGAACTCAGCGTCCGCGTGGTCTGACCCACCGCCCGCGCACGGCGCGGGCCCACCCTGCCCTTCATCCGGGCCGTCGCCGCGGCGACGGCCGAGGAACGCTCATGCCTACGCCCGACAAGAACAACAAGATCGACGTCCAGGCTTTCATCGATGCGCAGGCGGTTTCCGCCTTCCAGTTGCGAGTCCTGTCGCTGTGCTTCCTGATCGTCGCCATGGACGGATTCGACACCGCCGCCATCGGCTTCATCGCCCCGGCCCTGGCCCACGACTGGCAACTGAGCCCGGCGCAACTCAGCCCGATCCTCGGCGCCGCGCTGGCCGGCCTGGCCCTCGGCGCCTTCGCCGCCGGCCCGCTGGCCGACCGTTTCGGACGCAAGAGCGTACTCCTGCTCTCGGTGCTGTTCTTCGGCGGCTGGAGCCTTGCCTCGGCCTACGCCGGTTCGGTGGAAACCCTGGCCCTTCTGCGCTTTCTCACCGGCCTCGGCCTGGGCGGGGCGATGCCCAACGCGATCACCCTGACCTCCGAATACTGCCCGCGCCGGCACCGCGCGCTGATGGTCACCGCGATGTTCTGCGGCTTCACCCTCGGCTCGGCGCTGGGCGGCCTGCTCGCCGCGCGGATGGTCCCGGCGCTGGGCTGGGAAAGCGTGCTGCTGCTCGGCGGCGGCCTGCCCCTGGCGAGCCTGCCGCTGCTCTGGGCATGCCTGCCGGAGTCGGTGCGCTTCCTCGCCCGCCGCGCACCGGACGCGGCGCGCCTGCGGCGCATCCTCGAACGCCTGGGGCGCCTGCCCGACGGCTGGGCCGGACGCCTCGAACTGCCCGCCGACGAGTCCGACGGCACCTCGCCCCTGCGGCAGATCCTCGGCGCCGAGCTGCGCGGCGGCACCCTGCTGCTCTGGGCCACCTTTTTCATGGGCCTGCTGATCATCTACCTGCTGACCAACTGGCTGCCGACGCTGATCGGCGGCACCGGCTTCAGTCTCGGCGAGGCGGCGACGATCAGCGCCATGTTCCAGCTCGGCGGCACCCTCGGCGCACTCCTCCTGGGCAGCGCCATGGATCGCTTCGACGCGCACCGGGTGCTGAGCCTGGCCTACGTCGGCGGCGCCCTGTTCATCCTCGGCATCGCCAGCCTCTACCACAGCTTCGCCCTGCTGGCGCTGTGCGTCACCGGCGTCGGTTTCTGCATCAGCGGCTCGCAGGTCGGCGCCAACGCCCTGGCCGCCGATTTCTATCCGACCCGCAGCCGCGCCACCGGGGTCAGCTGGGCCCTCGGCCTGGGCCGCATCGGCTCGATCGTCGGCTCCCTTAGCGGCGGCGCCCTGCTCGGCCTGGGCCTGGGCTTCAGCGGCATCCTCGCCCTGCTGGTGATCCCGGCGCTGCTCGCCGCCGTGGCCGTGCATCGCCTGGGCCGGCGCCGGGTCAGGCCTTCTCCCACCACTCTCTGAACAGGACTTTCCATGCAGCTCTACAGCTTCTTCAACAGCTCCACGTCCTATCGGGTGCGTATCGCATTGGCCCTGAAAGGCCTGGATTACCAGGTAGTGCCGGTCAACCTGCGGCAGGGCGAGCAACTGCGCCCGGCCGACCGCCAGCGCAACCCGATGGGCGCGCTGCCGACCCTGGTCGACGCCGACGGCCGCCGGTTCAGCCAGTCGCTGGCGATCATCGACTACCTCGACGCCGTGCAGCCCGAACCGCGCCTGATCCCTCTCGACCCACTGCATCGCGCCCAGGCGCTGGAACTGGCCCTGCTGGTGGCCTGCGACATCCATCCGCTGAACAACGTGCGGGTGCTCAAGTACCTGACCCAGGTCCTCGGCATAGACGCCGAGGACCGCCAGCGCTGGTACGCGCACTGGGTCGCCGAGGGCCTGGCGGCGGCGGAGACCCTGCTGAACCGACACCGTCGCGGCGCCTTCTTCGCCGGCGCCGCAGCGGGCATCGTCGAGTGCTGCCTGGTACCGCAACTGGCCAACGCCCGGCGCATGGGCTGTGACCTGGCGCCCTACCCGGCGTTGCTCGAACTGGAGGGGCGCTGCCTGGCGCTCGAAGCCTTCCAGCGCGCCAGCCCCGAGCGCCAGCCCGACTACCTGCCGGACTGACGCGCTGCCCCGTGGAAAACAACAACAAGAAGGACACGCCCATGACCACCCGCATCCGGGCCAGCCTGCTGGCCCTGCCCCTGCTGCTGCCTCCGTTCCAGGCTATCGCCGCGCTGCCGGGGATGAACCTCGGCCAGACCTCCTTCCTCGACGGCAAGGCCCTGCCCGGCACGCTGTTCCAGCAGTTCGTGAATATCTACGAGGCCGACGACTTCATGGACGCCAACGGTCACCGGCGCCCGCTCGACAACCGCCTGCGCACCCTGCTCGCCACCAGCCACTTCGCCCACATCAGCCAGCACCAGCTGTTCGGCGCCTACTACGGCGCGGAAATCCTCGTCCCGGTGCTGCTCGCCGATCCCGACTTCGAACCCCACGCCGGCAGCGCCAACGGCCTCGGCAACCTGATCGTCAGTCCGTTCATCCTGCAATGGCCGCAGACCGAGCTGTTCGGCCGGCCCTACTGGCAGCGCCTGAACCTCGCCTTCCAGTTACCCACCGGGCGCTACGACAGGCATCGGGCGATCAATCCCGGCAGCAACCACTGGAGCTTCAACCCGCACTACGCGCTGACCTGGGAATTCGCCGAAGGCTGGGAAGCCAGCGCTCGCCTGCAGTACCTGTTGCCGGGCAAGAATCGCGACCCGGCGGCGCCGTTGGCCGACGACTACCTGCAACCGGGCCAGGCGTTCCACGCCAACTACTCGGTATCGCTGGCGCTGGATGCGCATTGGCGGCTCGGGTTGTCCGGCTACAGCCTGCGACAGATCACCGACGAGCGGGTCGACGGCCACGACCGCCCGGACTCCCGCGAGCGGGTCGATGCCATCGGCCCGGCGCTGATGTTCGGCTGGGGCAAGTCGCGGCTGTTCCTCAACGCCTATCACGAATACGGCGCACGCAACCGCAGCGAGGGCAGCCGGCTGATCCTGCGCTACTCGCAGGTCTTCTGAGCGTCGCCTTCCGGGACGATCGGCAAGCGCTCCAGGGTGCGGAACACCGAGCTGCGCCGCCAGCGCAGGTCCGTCGGTTCCGAGGCCAGGGCGAAACGGCGACGCACCAGGCCGCGCAATGCGCATTGCAATTCGAGCCGGGCCAGGTACGCGCCCAGGCAGTAGTGCGGACCATGGGCGAACGCCACGTGCTGCTTGGCGTTCGCTCGCTGCAACTGCAGGCGGTCGGGGGCGGCGAACATCTCCGGGTCGCGGTTCGCCGCGAGGAAGCTCAGCCAGAGCTTCTCTCCAGGCGGAATCCGCTGGCCGCCGATCTCCACCTCCTCCAGGGTGCAACGCACGCCGCCGCGCACCGCGCCATCGAAGCGCAGCAGTTCCTCCACCGCGTTCGCCGCCAACTCCGGGCACCGCCGCAGCAGGTCGAGCTGGTCGGGATGGGTGAGCAGCGCCAGCGTAGCGTTGCCGACCATGCTGATGGTGGTTTCGAAGGCGGCCATGAACACCATGGCATAGGCCGCTACCAGGTCCTCGAGGCCCAGTCCGGCCTCCAGCATCGCGGCGCCGTCGAGGATGCTCGGCGCCGCGCCGGACGGCGGGCGCGAAGAGCCATCGCTCCAGCCGCGCGCCTGGCGTTGCAGGTAGTCGCTGAAGGCGGCCGCGCTGCGGTTGATCTGCCCGGCATCGCCGTGGCTGGCGGCGAGATCGAGCCCGGCGGCCAGATCGCGGCCCCAGGGCAGCAGTTGCCCGGTATCTTCGCGGGGAAAGCCGAACAGCTCGGCGGCCACCCGGATCGTCAGCGGTTCGGCGAAATCCCTGAGCAGATCGGGCTCGCGGCGCTCCAGCAAGCTGTCGAGGAGTTCTTCCACCAGCACCTCGATGCGCGCTTCCCAGCGGCGCACGGCGTCGGGGCCGAAGGCCGGAGCGAACAGCCTGCGCAGGCGGGTGTGCCGCGGCGCGTCGTTGAACAGCATGAAGTTGTCGTAGAAGCGCGCCAGCGGTTGCAATTGCTGGTGGCCGAACCAGCTGGCGCCGCCCTGGCGGACGCCGGCGGCGCCAAGGCGAGCGGGGTCGGCGGAGAAACGGCGGTCGCGCAGGCACGCCGAAACATCGGCATAGCGACTGATCCACCAGATCGAGGCCTGGTCGCGGCAGACCGGCGCACGGGAGCGGATCAGCCGCAACAGCGGATAGGGATCGGCGACGAAGTCGGGATGGTAGGTGTGGATGTCGAAACCGTCGCTCCGCGGGGCGAGCGCCGGACGCTGAGCGTCATGGCGCGGCTGCGCGCTGCCTTCCTCGCTGAATGCGTCGTCCATGGCCCTTGCTCCGCTGGGTTGGCGTAACGCAGGGAGTATAGATGGCCGGCGGCTCGGCGCCGGCCCGGAGGATCAGCGCGGACCGAGGATCTCCGCCAACTGGTCCGGCTGCGGCGCGCCCTGTTGCTGCTGCATGCGCCCCTCGGCATTGAGATAGAAGATCGCCGGGGTCGCCGCGGCGCCCATCGACTCCATCAGTTCCATGTTGCCGGCGAGCTGCTTGCGCACCGCCGCCGGGATCTTCGCCAGCGGCTTCAGGGTGCTGGCCTTGCCCGCCTGCTCATGGTCGTGCAGGGCCTTCTGCGGGTCCTTGCTGGCCAGCAGCGCGGCGGACTTGGCTTCGCTGTCCTCGCGGATGATGCCGACCATGATATGCCGCAACTGCACCTTGCCGGCATCCACCCAGGGTCGCGCCTGCTCCCAGAACATGGTGCAGTACGGGCAGTTCGGGTCGCTGAACAGGTAGACCACGCGCGGCGCGTCGGCACGGCCATCGGCGATCCAGGCGCTCTGCTCCATCTTCTGCCACATTTCCTTGGCCAGCGGCGCATACACCAGGCGCTCCAGCGGTTCGCGGCTGAGGTCCTTGCCCTGGGCGTCGAACAGGTGGCCGGTGAGTACGTGCTTGCCGTCGGGCGTCAGGTACAGCGCCATGCCCTGGTTCTGGTATTCGGCGGCGTAGCCGCGCAGGCCATCCGGGGCGTCGAAGCTGCCGAGGATGCGGGCGCCCTTCTCCTGGACCATGCGGATCGGCGCCGGCAGCTCCTCCGCCGCCGTGGCCAGGCCGGCGTTGAGGAGGGTCAGGCCCAGGCCAAGGGTGATCAGGTTGCGCGGCAGTCTCATTCGGAACTCCTGGTTGCGGGGGCGGCAGCGGCCGGCTCGAAGGCTTCGAGGTAGCGCGCCAGGCTGCCGCGGGACAGTTCGCCGAGATGGCTGCCCAGCAGGCGGCCCTCGGCGGTGTAGAAAACGGTGGTGGGCAAGGCGACCGAGCCGACCTGCTGGCCAAGCTGCCCGCCGTTGTCGAACAGCAGGTTGTCCAGGCGCAGGTTCTCGCCCTGGAGGAAATGGCGCACGGTCTCGGCGCTCTCGCCCTGGTTGGCGAAGAGGAACACTACGTCGGGATTCTCCGCCTGCGCCTGTTGCAGCACCGGCATCTCGCGCCGACACGGCGGGCACCAGCTGGCCCAGAGGTTGATCACCAGCGGGCGGCCCCGGAAATCGGCCAGTTGCACCGACTCGCCGGCGGCGTTGCGCAGGCTCAGTTCGGGCAGGCGCGTACCGCGCTCGTAGATGCCCAGGCCCAGGCTGCCAAGCAGCCAGAACGCCAGTCCGAGGCTGGCGCCGACACCCAGCGAGCGACGTAGCGCCGGTCGCCGCCAGGCCCAGAACAGTGCGCCGAGCACAGCGGCGAGCAGGCCTGGCCAGGCGAGAAAACCGCCATCGCGGATATCCAGCATCTGTGCGAAGTCGCCACGGTACTGCGGCCAGTAGCGCACCACGAAGGCCAGGCGCGCCACCAGCAGGCCGAGCAACAACAGGTTGAACAGCACCGGCTCGGCGTTGCGCCCGCCGCCGCGCGCCGCCAGCCAACCACCGAGCAGCGCGGCGCCGAGGGCGAGGAACAGCAGCAGGTGTTGCAGCGAGACCACCAGCGGCCCCAGGGAAAAACTCAGCATCAGCCGCGCTCCCGGGTCGCCTGCCAATGGGCGAGGAAGCCGCCGGCGTCGACTTCGCCGGTCAACCGGCGCGCGCGGCGCTCCTCGCCTTCCGGGCCGATCCAGATCAGGCTCGGCGGGCCGGGTACCTGGTAGCGGTGCAGCAGCTCGCGGCTGGCGGCGTTGTCCGCGGTCACGTCGAGCCGCAGCAGGCGCACGCCCTGCAGGGCGGCGAGCACATCGGGCTTGGCGAACACCTGTTTCTCCATGATCCGACAGGACACGCACCAGTCAGCGTAGTAGTCGAGCAGCACCCATTGTCCCTCGGCCTTGGCCGCAGCCAACTGACGGTCCAGCTCGGCCGGCTGGCTCACCGTGAGGAACGCCTCGTGGGCGCTGGCCGTCGGCGTAGCGCCCCGGTTCGCCGCCGCATACACCTGTAGCGGACGCCAGGGGTCGTCGGCCCCGGCCGCGGCGCCCAGCAACATCGCCGCGCCCCAGAGACCGAAGATGCAGCCCGCCGCGCCGAACAGCACCGCGTGCCGCGCCAGGCCTCGCGCCGTGTGCAGCGCGGCGTAGGCCAGGACCAGCAGCAACGCGCCGCCAAGGCCGATCCACAGCGCCTCGCCGAGCAGCGGACGCAGGAGTATCCAGGCGGTGCCGAGGAAAAGGAAGCCGAACACGCCCTTGACCAGGTTCATCCAGGGACCGGGCTTGGGCAGGAAGCGGCTGCCGACCGTCACCAGCAGCAACAGCGGCATGCCGATGCCGAGGCCCAGGCTGAACAGCACCAGGCCGCCATGCAGGGCATTGCCGGTCTGCGCGATATAGAGCAAGGCGCCGGCCAGCGGCGCGGTCATGCACGGTCCCACCAGCAGCCCGGACAACGCGCCGAGCGCAGCGGCACCGGCCAGGCTGCCGCCCTTGCGGCCGCGACTGAGACCGTCGAGGCGGTCGCGCAGGGCAGCCGGCAGTTGCAGTTCGAAGAAGCCGAACATCGGCAGCGCGAGGAACACGAACAGCGCGGCGAAGCTGCCCAGCAGCCACGGCTGTTGCAGCCAGGCCTGCAGGTTGCCGCCAAGCAGCGCCGCGACCACCCCGAGTCCGGCGTAGACCAGCGCCATGCTCAGCACGTAGCTACCGGCCAGCAGCAGGCCGCGACGAGGGCCGGCGCCGCTGCCGACCACCAGCCCGGCGAGGATCGGCAGCATCGGCAGCGAACAGGGAGCGAACGCCAGCAGCAGGCCGAGGCCGAAGAACAGCAACAGGCTCCAGGCCAGGTTGCCGGCCTGCAGGCTGCCGGCCAGGCCCTGGTCCTCGGCGACTTCGCCGCTCGTCCCGGCGGCGGCAGGGCCGGTACCGCCCAGGTCGAGCGCCTGGCTCTGCGGCGGATAGCACAGGCCGGCATCGGCGCAGCCCTGCCAGCCCAGGCGCAGTTGTCCGGCGGCGGCCGCCGGCAGGGTCAGTTCCAGGCTCTGGCGATAGACCTGCGACTCGCCGAAGAACTCGTCGCTGTGGCTTTCGCCGGGCGGCAGCTGCGGCTGCAAGGCCGGGTCGAGTCCGTCGAAGCGCAGGCGCTTCTGGTACAGGTAGTAGCCCGGCGCGATCTGCCAGCGCAGTTGCACCTGGCCGTCGTCGAGGCGCTCCCAGGTGAAGCGGAAGGCTTTCTCCACCGGCAGGAAATCCGTCTGCGTCGCGCCGCGCGGCGCGAACAGGTCGTCGCCCGGTTGCGCCTGGGACAGGCCCGGCAGCAGGAGCATCAGGAGCAGGATCAACACACGCATGGATAACGCCTTCTACGATGAACTCGGCGGCAGCATGGCCAGCGACGATTAACAGGCCGTTAACGCGGCCACGGGAAAACCCCGGCGACGCGCCGGGCGGGGCATAATCCTGGCTTAATTCGCCCGCTTCAGACTCCTATCCCTTTAACCAGCGATACCGCCATGCATGTACTGCTCACCGAAGACGACGACCTGATCGCCAGCGGCATCGTCGCCGGCCTCAACGCCCAGGGCCTGACCGTGGACCGGGTGGCCAGCGCCGCCGATACCCAGGCGCTGCTCCAGGTGGCGCGCTTCGACGTGCTGGTCCTCGATCTCGGCCTGCCCGACGAGGACGGCCTGCGCCTGCTGCAGCGCCTGCGCCAGCAGGGCGTCGACCTGCCGGTGCTGGTGCTGACCGCGCGCGACGCGGTGACCGACCGGGTCGCCGGGCTGCAGGCCGGCGCCGACGACTACCTGCTCAAGCCCTTCGACCTGCGCGAACTCGGCGCCCGCCTGCATACCTTGCAGCGGCGCTCCGCCGGGCGTTGCGTCAACGTCATCGAACACGGCCGCCTCAGCTACGATCCGAGCACCCGCGAAACCTGGCTCGACGGCCGCCCCGTGGAACTGTCGCGACGCGAACAGGCGCTGTTGCAGGCATTGCTCAACAACCGCGGGCGGATCCTCAGCGGCGAGCAGCTCAAGGACAGCGTCTATGGCTTCGGCGACGAGGTCGAGAGCAACGCCCTCAACGTCCACATCCATCACCTGCGGCGCAAGCTCGGCAACGCCATCGTGCAGACCGTGCGCGGCCTCGGCTACCGCCTCGGGCCGGCGCGCGGCGACGGAGACGACGCATGAGCCTGCGCCTGCGCCTGACCCTGATCCTCGGCTCGGCCTTCATCCTGCTCTGGTCGCTGGCCGCGGCCTGGATGCTCTGCGACCTGCGCGGGCAGATGATGCGCTCCTTCGACCAACGCCTGGCGGCCTCGGCGCGGATGGTTGCCGGCCTGCTCCAGCAGTTGCCGCAGCCGCAGCCGGCGGACGGCCAGACCACGCGCCTGAGCGCGGAGCAACTGGGAATTCCCAACGGCATGGCCTGCCAGGTCAGCTCACTGCGCGGCGAAGTCCTGGCGCAGAGCCATGCCACCCCGGAGCGGGCGCTGGACAGCACCGCCAGCGGCTTCCGCGACCAGGAAATCAACGGCGTGCTGTGGCGCAGCTTCACCGTGCAGGCCGGCGATCTGCGGGTCAGCACCGCCGACCGCCTGGAAGAGCGCGACGTGCTGCAACGCTCGGTGGTGGTGGCCGCCGCGGTGCCGGTGACGGTCGCCCTGCTCGGCAGCCTGGCCCTGCTCTGGCTCGGCGCCGGCCAGGGTCTGGCGCCGCTCAAGCGGATTCGCGACGCCCTCACCCGGCGCGGCGCCGACTCGCTGGAGCCACTGGAGCTGGCGGCCCTGCCGAGCGAACTGAAGCCGCTGGTGGAAACCCAGAACCAGTTGTTCCAGCGCATCGCCCAGGCCATCGAACGCGAGCGACGCCTGACCGGCGATGCCGCCCACGAGCTGCGCAGCCCGCTGACCGCGATCAAGACCCACCTGCAGGTCGCGCGCATGACCGAGGGCGCCGCCGCCGAGCAGGCCCTGGCCCACGCCGAGGAAGGCGCCGACCGTCTGCACCGGACGCTGGACCAGCTGTTGCTGCTGGCGCGGGTGGAAGGCAGCCTGTCGTTCGACGACGGCGTGCAATGCAGCGCCGAGGACGCCGCCCGGGTAGCCATGCACGACGCCGGCCACGGCAACGTGCGGATGTTCGAGCTGAAGCTGGCCGACGGCTTGTCCGAGGCGCCGCTGGAAGTCCCCTCGGTGCTGGCCATCGCCGCGCTGCGCAACCTGCTGGACAACGCCCTGCGCCACACCGCCGCCGGCACCCGGGTGGAGCTGGCGGTGGAAACCGCGCAAGGCTGCGCGCGCTTCCACGTCCGCGACCACGGTCCGGGCATCGCCGAAACCGACCTGCCGCACCTCACCCGGCGTTTCTGGCGCCACGGCAAGAGCGGCGGCAGCGGGCTCGGCCTGGCCATCGTCCAGGCTATCGTGCAACGCTGCCAATGCCGGCTGGACTTCGACAGCCGCGCGGACGGCCTGCGGGTGACGCTGGAAATGCCGCTGCGCGAGTGATGCGCGGGCCCACCCGCCAACCGGCCCCCGTAGGGCGAATAGCCGCCCGCGGCTATCCGCCGGACCGAGGCCCAGGCATCGGCGGATAACGCCGTTGGCGTTATCCGCCCTACCCCCGCGCCGACCTGCTTCCGCCGGACCGGGTCTCCGTCCTGCGGACGCCAGGCCACGAGGGTCAGATTCCCTGTCCCAGCAGCACGCCGTTGACCTTCTGTCCGTACAGGTTGACGCCGTCGTTGGCATGGAACTTCTGCCGCGTCTTCTCCACCGAACCGTCCACCAGGCGCGGGTCCTGCGGGCGCTCGTGGCTGTTCATGAAGGCGGCGACGTCCCAGGCGTCGCGGTCGCTGAGGGTACCGGGCTTGCCCAGCGGCATGTTGTACTTGATGAAGGAGGCCGCGGTGTTGATGCGGTGCATGCCCGCGCCCCAGTTGAACGACTGCGCGCCCCACAGCGGTGGGAACACCGTCTGCCCCAGAGCCATCTGGCCCTGGCCGTCGGCGCCGTGGCAGATCGCGCACTGCGCGGCATAGACCTTGGCGCCGCGCTCGATGCTGTAGCCGCCTTCCGGCGGGGCCACGTCCGGATAGCCGCGTCCGGGCAGGCTGACCCCGGTCGGCGCCTGGCTCGCCAGCCAATAGGCGTAGACGGTCAGGGCCTTGATCTCCGGGCTGTCGGCCGCCGGCACCTTGCCGTTCATGCTGAACTGGAAACAGCCCTGCAGGCGCTCGGCGAACGTATTGACCTTGTTGTTCTTGGCGCGGAACGCCGGATAGACCGGATAGGCCGCCCACTGCGGCGCGGAGTTGGCCCGGCGGCCCTGGTCGAGATGGCAGTTGACGCAGTTGAGCTGGTTACCGACCAGATGCGGCGCGTTCTTCCGGGTTTCCACGAACAACGCCTGGCCCTGGCGGACCATTTCGCCGAAGGCGTTGTCCGGGAGGCTGCTTTCCGCCGGCGGCTGGAACGGCTCCGAGGGCGCCGTTGCCGCGTGGACGGGAGCGACCAGCAGGCCGGCGACGGCCAGGGAAAGGATCGACGGCATGTTCATGGCTGGCCTCCTGCCTGACCGAGGGTGGCGAAGAACTGGCTGACGCTGCGGATCTCCTCTTCGCTGAGGGATTTGGCGATATGTCCCATCAGATCGTTCGGGTCGTTGCGGCGAGTGCCAAGCTGCCAGGCGCGCAACTGGTTGCTCAGGTACATCTCGCCCTGCCCCTGCAACGGCGGGAAGGCCTCTCCCACGCCGCTGCCGGCCGGACCGTGACAGGTCACGCACTCGGGAATGTTGCGCTCCCAGGCGCCACGCACCGCCAGGGTCTCGCCGGGGCTGCGCGGGGTGGCCACGCGCGACAGCGCCACCGGCTTGGGCGCCGGCATTGCCGCGAGGGTAGTGGCGAGCGCCTGGATCTCGTCGTCGCCGAGAGCATCGGCTATGCCCTTCATCACCGGGTGCTCGCGACTGCCGCCCTGCTTGAGGTCGTGCAGCTGCTTGCTCAGGTAGGCGGCGGGAAGGCCCGCCAGGCGCGGAAAGCCGGCGGCGGCCAGGCCCATGCCATCGGCGCCGTGGCAGGTGACGCAGGCCGCGGCGGCCGGGTTGGCGCCGCCCTGTGTGTAGAGTTTCTGGCCGTCGACGGCGGCCTGGGCCGTCGCCGCCAGCAAGATGGTCAATGAAAACAGCAGTCGGTGTGCAACCGGCATGGCAGGGTTCCTCTCTGGCTTATTGTTTTTAGTTCTAAGTTTAGAACCAAAAAACCTATCGCCGAAAGACCCTACCGCACGCAGGTCTACATCATTTTCCCTACAGGCCCCGGATCACGCCCCTTTCAGCCCCGCGACGATTTCGCAAGAGCGCAGCCGATGGGCGTGCTCGTAGAAGTCGCTGGTGAAGATAAGCTCGTCGGCGCCGGTCTGCTCCAGGAGGATCTCCAGGCGCGCGCGAACCTTCTCCGGACCGCCGATCACCGCCAGGCCGAAGAAGCTGCCGACCGCATCCTGCTCGTGGGGCAGCCACAACGGCGCCATACTTTCCACCGGCGGCTTCTGTTTCAGGCTCTCGCCGCGGATCAGCGCCAGCACGCGCTGGAAGGCGGTAGTGGCGAGGAACTCGGCCTCTTCGTCGGTAGGTGCGGCGATCAGCGGCACGCCGATCATCGCGTAAGGTTTGTCGAGTACCGCCGAGGGCTGGAAGTTGCTGCGGTAGATGCGCAGCGCCTCGTGCAGGTAACGCGGTGCGAAATGCGAAGCGAAGGCATAGGGCAAGCCTTTCTGCGCCGCCAGGTGAGCGCTGAACAGGCTCGAACCGAGTAGCCAGATCGGCACCTGGGTACCCTCGCCCGGCACCGCCAGCAGGCTCTGCTGGGAACGGCGCGGGCCGAGCAGCATTTCCAGCTCGGCGACCTGCTCGGGGAAGTCGTCGCCGTTGCCCAGGCGGTCGCGACGCAAGGCGCGCATGGTCGCCTGGTCGGCGCCGGGGGCGCGGCCAAGGCCGAGGTCGATGCGGCCCGGGTAGAGCGTCTCCAGGGTGCCGAAGTTTTCCGCCACCACCAACGGCGCATGGTTCGGCAGCATCACCCCACCCGAGCCGACGCGGATCCGCGAGGTGCCGCCGGCGATATGGCCGATCAGCAGCGCGGTGGCGGAACTGGCGATGCCATCCATGTTGTGGTGCTCGGCCAGCCAGAAACGGTTGAAGCCCAGGCGCTCCACATGGCGCGCCAGGTCCAGGGAGTTGTGCAGGGCTTCGGCCACGCTGCCGCCGGTGCGCACCGGCACCAGGTCGAGCATGGACAGGGGAATATCAGCAAGCGTTGTCATGAAGGCTCCAATCGGCAGCGGGCGATGGCCAGGGCGCGAGACACGCGCGGAAGGACCTCGTCCGGGGTTTGGATCAATTCTATATCACGCGTTATAGTTTTTGCCCACGGAGAATCCATGGGCTTTTTCCAGTCAAGGCGCGCTGTGGCGTCAGGCGGCCTCGACCGCCAGCAGGGAATCCCAGGCCGCCATCGCGCAGCAGCCGATGGCCAGCAACTGCTGGCGGCTGGCGCCGTCGCGGGCCTGGATCGACAGGCCCTGGAGCACGCTGCTGTAGAAACTGGTGAGCGCGTCGAGATCGGCTCCGGCCGGCACGTCGCCGTCGGCCACGCCTCGTGCGAAACGCTCGCGCAGCAGGCGCGCGGCGCGCCGCCGGTGATCGCGCAGGTAGTCTTCGACGCCTTTGTTGGCCGGCGAGAAATTGGTCGTGCTGAGGTCGACCAGGCAACCGCGCGGCTTGCCTTCCGTGGTGTAGCTGACGGCGGCGCTTTCCAGCAGCGCGGCGATCGACTCGCGCGCCGTCGGCAGGGCGAAGGCGCCCTTGGAAAGCTGGCATTCCTGGCTCAGGTAGAGTTCCACCGCCGAACGGAACAGTGCCTCCTTGGAACCATAGGCGGCATACATGCTCGGCGCGCAGATGCCACCCATGGCCTCCTTCAGCGCGGCCATGGTCGCGCCTTCGTAGCCGGCCTCCCAGAACACGTCGAGCGCCCGGCGCAATGCCTGTTCACGATCGAAGCCGCAGGGGCGTCCACGCTTGGCCATGGGAATTCCTGAGAAAAAAACACGTCATATGGTAACACCGGCGAACAGTCGCAAGGCTGGAGGGGGTCGCTTGATCCATCACCGCGCTCGATATACACCATGCAGGCTTTTTACTTCTGCCGGTTCTCCCGCTGGGCAAACATGCTCTCCAAGGGCAGACGCCCACCCTTCCCCAGGAGAACCGATCATGTCCAGCTTCAGCGCCCTCGCCAGCTACTTCGCCGCTTCCGCGTTCTACAGCAATGCAGTGACCCCTACTCGCCCGGTTCAGGCCAGCGCGCCCGCGCCGACCAGCGAGAAGAAATGAGCCCAAGGAGGCATCCATGCTCTCAGCCCGCTCCCGCAAGGCCCCGACCTATGGCGTCACCTATGTGAGCCTCGAGGATTGCACCCTGCACTTCGAGACCGAGTACATCATCGAGCGCCGCGACGGCAGCCTCGCGCACATGCCGATGCGCACGCCGGTCAGTGAGCGCGAAGCCCTGCAACGCCTGATCGAAAGCTGCATCGACGACTGATACCTCCAGTGCCCGTGTGCCGCTCTCAGGAGCGGCCAGCGGCGTTTTCCCAATCCGCCACCAGCGTCCGCAGTCGCGCGTCGCGCAGTTCGAAGAGTTCCAGCAGCCCCAGTGCCCGGATCGCCGGCAGCAGGGCGCGCAGGTCTTCTTCAGCCTGCCGCCGTTGCGCCGCGGGCAGTTCCTCCTCAAGCAGCAGCCGGGCGTTGGCGATGAACGCGCCGACGCTGCCCTTGCGTATCTCCACGCCGCCCAGGCGGATGCGGTCCTGTCGGTCGGGAAGGATGTCTTCGGCTTTCATGGCGTGCTCCAGGCAAGAATGATGAGCCGCCAGGCTACATCCGCAGTCGAATGGCCTATTATCCATCCCGAGCCAATCATCGTCGCTTTTCCGCCAAATGCTTCCGGAACCCCTGCCCGTCCCGCTCTTCGCCCTGCGCATCGACCGCGCAGCCAGCCGCACGGCCTCCCACCGCCATGCCTGCGGCCAGCTCTACTGCCTGGAGCGCGGCCTTCTGGTGGTCGAGGACGAGCATGGCCGCCAGGCCCTGCCTCCGCGCCAGATCGCCTGGATCCCACCGGGTCACCCACACTCGGCGCACTCCCACGGCAGCCTGGCGGGCTGGAGCGCCTACCTCGCCGCCGAACACTGCCGCGACCTGCCCCGGCACCCCGGCGTGCTCGCCTGCTCGGCTTTCGTGGCGCTGATCGTCGAACGCGCCACCCGCTGGCCGACCGGCTCCGCCTGGAGCACCGAACGCGAGAACCTGCTGCGCGTGCTGCTGGACGAACTGCGCCACGCCGTGCCCCAGCGGACCCGCCTGCCCTATCCGGGGGATTCGCGCCTGCGCAGGATCGCCGAGGCATTGCTGGCCAACCCCGGCGATCCGCGGCCGGCGGCCGAATGGGCACGCTGGGCGGGCCTCAGCAGCCGTAGCCTGAGCCGGCTGTTCGGCGCCGAGACCGGTATGAGCTTCGCGCAATGGCGGCAACTGGCGCGACTGCACGCGGCCGTCGAACGGCTGGCAGCGGGCCAGGCGGTCGGGGAGGTCGCCTGGTCGCTCGGCTACGAAAGCCCGAGCAGCTTCGCCAGTGCCTTCCGCGCAGTATTCGGCGAGACGCCGTCCGGCTATTCCAGTCGCGCCAACGAAGCGCTAGCCTGAACCTTCCGCGCCACGAGCCTTTCCCCATGAGCCACGCCAATACGCCCCGCGACTGGGTTCGACGCGCCCCGCAACACGGTGCGGTGGAACGCATCGAGGCTTACTTCGCCGGCCACGGCTACGATCCGCATCGCCACGACACCTATGCCATCGGCCAGACCCTGGCCGGGGTGCAGAGCTTCCGCTATCGCCGCAGCCAGCGCCACAGCCTGCCGGGCGGCTGCCTGGTGCTGCATCCCGACGAGCTGCACGACGGCGAGGCCGGCAGCCAGGAAGGGTTCCGCTACCGGATGCTCTACGTCGAGCCGGCGCTGATCCAGCAGGCCCTCGGCGGCCGGCCGCTGCCGTTCGTGCGCGGGGGCTTGTCCGACGACCCGCGCCTGATCGCCGCCAGCCGGACCCTGCTACAGGCCATGGATACCCCGCTGGAGCCGCTGGAAGAACAGGACGCCCTGTTCGAACTGGCCCACACCCTCGACGCCGTGGCCGGCAACCGGGCGCGCGGCAGGCGCCACTTCGACTTCGTCGCCGCCGAGCGCGCCCGGCAGTACATCCACGCGCACCTGGAGCGCCCGCTGGGCCTCGACGAACTGGCGCAGGTCGCCCAGCGAGAACGCTGGAGCCTGTCGCGCGATTTCCGCGCGCTGTTCGGCACCAGCCCCTACCGCTACCTGATCCAGCGCCGGCTGGACATCGCCCGCCGGCTGATGCTCGGCGGCCAGACGCTGGCCGAAGCCGCGCTTGCCGCCGGTTTCGCCGACCAGAGCCACATGACCCGCCATTTCGGCCAGAGCTACGGCCTGCCGCCGGCACGCTGGCTGCGTATGCTCGGCCGCGCCTAGCCAGGTTGCACGATCATCCAAGACCGCCCGCTCCGTAGCCGCCTACCCTGGCGCCAGAGACCAACCACCGGAGCGCACCGATGTCCACCAGCACAACCCAAGCGATCAACTTCGCCGCCAAGCTCGCCCTGTTCGACGACCGCTGGCAACCCAGGGTGATCGCCCAGATGAACGACTACCAGTTCAAGCTGGTGAAGATCGAAGGCGACTTCGTCTGGCACAGCCACGCCGACACCGACGAGACCTTCATCGTCCTCGCCGGTCGCCTGCGCATCGATTTCCGCGACGGCGCGGTGCACCTGGGCCCCGGCGAGATGTATGTGGTGCCGCGCGGCGTGGAGCACAAGCCGTTCGCCGAGGGCGAGGTGCGCATGCTCCTGGTGGAGCCCTGCGGCGTGCGCAACACCGGCGACCAGGGCGGCGAGCGGACGGCGGTCAACGATCTGTGGATCTGAAACCGCGCCCATGAAAAAGCCCGGCTCGATGGCCGGGCTCTTTCGCTGCGGGTCGTCCTCAATCGGCGACGTGGATCACCACCCGGCCGCGCTTCGGACAGGTTTCCATGTAGCGGTGCGCCTCGACCACCTGGTCGAACTCGAATACCCGGTCGACCACCGGTTTGAGCAGGCGATCGCGGGTCAGTTGCTCGATGTGCGCGAGGGCCTTGCTCACCGACTCGTCGTTGCGTTCCAGGCCCATCTCCGGATGACCGGTGAAATCCATCAGGCAGTGGCGGTAGAACTGCAGGTGCTTCTTGAACGCGGCGCAGGCCGGGAACGCCGACTCGTTGCCGCCGTTGCAGCCATACAGCACCAGCTTGCCGCGGGTGGCGGAGACATCGCCGAGCAGGGTCATCTGCGGACCGCCCAATTCGTCGAGGATGACATTGACGCCCTTGCCCTCGGTGAAGCGCTCGACTTCCAGGACCAGGTCCTGCTCGTCGGTCACCACCACCTTGTCGGCGCCCTGCTCGCGGAGGAACTCGCGCTCCTCGGCGGACTTGGTGGAAGCGATCACCCGCGCGCCGAGAGCCTTGGCCAACTGGATCGAGACCGGCCCGTACATGCGCGCCGCCTCGGTGATCAGCACGGTCTGCCCGGCCTTCAACCCGGCCAGGTCGACCAGGCCGAAATAGGCCACCAGCAGGCCGGTGTAGTAGACGCTGGCCTCCACCGGGGTGAGTACCTCGGGGTAGACCGCCAGGGCCGCGCGCGGCATCAGCACCACGTCGCCATAGGCCGGATAATGATCGGGGGTATGGGCGGGGAAACTGGCCACGCGGGAACCCAGCGGCAGGTCGCCGACGCCGGCGCCGACCGCCAGCACCTCGCCGGCCAGTTCGAAGCCGAGACCGGACGGCAGCGCAGCCTGCTCCGGGGCCAGGTTCTGACGCCAGAGCACATCCTTCCAGCTCACGCCGATCGCCTGGACACGCACCAGGACTTCCCCTGCGGCTGGCGCCGGGGTCGGCAGCTCTTCGCATTTGAGGACCTCTGGCGGGCCAAACTGATGAAAACGGATCACTCGGGACATCGCAAACCTCTGCAGTGCATCACGGGGTGAATAACCTCATGGGTTGTGACTGTATCCGCCCATGCCTGACAAAACCACCCGTCGTTATTGATAATGGCTATGCCTGTCAGTGATCCTATGCCCCTCCGGCACCTCGCCAGGCCCCGCCCCGTCTCGCACGCAAGGCTTGACGGCGAGCCCCCGCGGTTGCAGCCTCTAGCCCCTGGAAACGAGGAACGCCATGAACCGAAACGACCTGCGCCGCGTCGATCTGAACCTGCTGATCGTGTTCGAGACCCTGATGCACGAACGCAGCGTGACCCGCGCCGCAGAGAAACTGTTCCTCGGCCAGCCGGCCATCAGCGCCGCGCTGTCGCGCCTGCGCACGCTGTTCGACGACCCGCTGTTCGTCCGTACCGGACGCAGCATGGAGCCCACCGCGCGAGCCCAGGAAATCTTCGCCCACCTGTCGCCGGCGCTGGATTCCATCTCCACCGCCATGAGTCGCGCCAGCGAGTTCGATCCGGCGACCAGCACCGCGGTGTTCCGCATCGGCCTTTCCGACGACGTCGAGTTCGGCCTGTTGCCGCCCCTGCTCCGCCGCCTGCGCGCGGAGGCGCCGGGGATCGTCCTCGTCGTGCGCCGCGCCAACTATCTATTGATGCCGAACCTGCTGGCCTCGGGGGAGATCTCGGTGGGCGTCAGCTACACCGACGAACTGCCGGCCAACGCCAAGCGCAAGACCGTGCGCCGCAGCAAGCCGAAGATCCTCCGCGCCGACTCCGCGCCCGGCCAGCTGACCCTCGACGACTATTGCGCGCGACCGCACGCGCTGGTGTCCTTCGCCGGCGACCTCAGCGGCTTCGTCGACGAGGAGCTGGAAAAATTCGGCCGCAAGCGCAAGGTGGTCCTGGCGGTGCCGCAGTTCAACGGCCTCGGCACCCTCCTGGCCGGCACCGACATCATCGCCACCGTGCCCGACTACGCCGCCCAGGCGCTGATCGCCGCCGGCGGCCTACGCGCCGAGGACCCACCGTTCGAGACCCGCGCCTTCGAACTGTCGATGGCTTGGCGCGGCGCCCAGGACAACGATCCGGCCGAACGCTGGCTGCGCTCGCGGATCAGCATGTTCATCGGCGATCCGGACAGTCTCTGAGCCCTCCGGCAGCTACCCGCACGAGGCGTCGCAACGGGAAAATCGATCGCGCGCCGCGGGTGTGCGGCTTATTCCATCGAAAGCACTGTCCATAACCATCGACTGTTACAGAAAACGAAAAACCATGTATCACTGTTCGTGATAATCAAAATCTCGTCGTTCGATTAGTTCCCTGCCGGAGCAGCCCGCAGACTTCGCCAATCCCGAAAAACCGACTGGCGGAGTCAAGCATGGAACAGTCATCCCACTTCTCCTGGCGCTACCCCCTCGCACTCGCGGCCGTACTGGTCCTGAGCGCCTGCGGCAAGGCCCCGGAAACCACCCAAGGCATGGCGGCGCCCAAGGTCAGCGTCGCCGAAGTCATCGAACAACCGCTGAACGAGTGGGACGAATTCACCGGCCGCCTGGAGGCCCCGGAGTCGGTGGAGCTGCGCCCGCGGGTGTCGGGCTACATCGACCGCGTGGCCTTCCATGAAGGCGCACTGGTGAAGAAAGGCGACCTGCTGTTCCAGATCGACCCGCGCCCGTTCGAGGCCGAGGTCAAGCGCCTCGAAGCCCAGCTGCAACAGGCCCGCGCGGCCCAGGCGCGGAGCGTCAACGAAGCCCAGCGCGGCGAACGCCTGCGCGCCAGCAACGCGATCTCCGCGGAACTCGCCGACGCCCGCACCACCGCCGCCCAGGAAGCCAAGGCGGCGGTCGCCGCGACCCAGGCGCAACTGGACGCGGCGCGCCTGAACCTGAGCTTCACCCGGATCACCGCGCCGATCGACGGTCGCGTCAGCCGCGCCGAGGTCACCGCCGGCAACCTGGTCAACTCCGGGGAGACCCTGCTCACCACCCTGGTCAGCACCGACAAGGTCTACGCCTACTTCGACGCCGACGAGCGCGTGTTCCTCAAGTACGTCGAGCTGGCCCGCCAGGCCGGTCGCGACACGCGCAGCGAGAGCCCGGTGTACCTCGGCCTGAGCAGCGAGGACGGCAACCCGCACCTGGGCCGGCTGGACTTCCTCGACAACCAGGTCAACCCGCGTACCGGCACCATCCGCGGCCGCGCCGTGTTCGACAACGCCAAGGGCGAGTTCACCCCGGGCCTCTACGTGCGCCTGAAGCTGGTCGGCAGCAAGACCTACGCCGCCACCCTGATCAAGGACGAAGCGGTCGGCACCGACCTGGGCAAGAAGTTCGTGCTGGTCCTGGATGGCGACAACAAGACCGTCTACCGCACCGTCGAGATGGGACCGAAGCTGGAGGGCCTGCGCATCGTCCGCAGCGGCCTGAGCAAGGGCGACCGGATCGTCGTGAATGGCCTGCAGCGGGTCCGCCCGGGCATGCAGGTGGATCCGCAGAAGGTCGAGATGGCCAGCGCCGACACCCTGGCCACCCTCGCGCGCCTGCGGCAGTCGGTCGGCGACAGCGAACCACCGAAGGTGGCGGCGTCCAAGGACAACGCCACTCGCAACGAGCCGCGCGGCTGAGCGCGGCGATAGGAAGAACCGATGAATTTCTCCCAATTCTTCATCCAGCGGCCGATCTTCGCCGCGGTGCTGTCGCTGCTGATCCTGATCGGCGGCGCCATCTCCCTGTTCCAGCTACCCATCAGCGAATACCCGGAAGTGGTGCCGCCGACCGTCGTGGTCCGCGCCAACTTCCCCGGCGCCAACCCGAAAGTCATCGGCGAGACCGTCGCCTCTCCCCTTGAACAGGCGATCACCGGGGTGGAGAACATGCTCTACATGTCCTCCCAGTCGACCTCCGACGGCAAGCTGACCCTGACCATCACCTTCGCCCTCGGCACCGACCTGGACAACGCCCAGGTGCAGGTGCAGAACCGCGTCACCCGGACCGAGCCGAAGCTCCCGGAAGAAGTGACCCGGCTCGGCATCACCGTCGACAAGGCCTCGCCCGACCTGACCATGGTCGTGCACCTGACCTCGCCGGATAACCGCTACGACATGCTCTACCTGTCGAACTACGCGGTGCTCAACGTGAAGGACGAACTGGCCCGCCTCGACGGCGTCGGCGACGTCCAGTTGTTCGGCCTCGGTGACTATTCGCTGCGCGTCTGGCTGGATCCGAACAAGGTCGCCTCGCGCAACCTCACCGCCACCGACGTGGTCAACGCCATCCGCGAGCAGAACCGCCAGGTCGCCGCCGGCACCCTGGGCGCGCCGCCGGCGCCGAGCGACACCAGCTTCCAGTTGTCGATCAACACCCAGGGTCGCCTGGTCACCGAGGAAGAGTTCGAGAACATCATCATCCGCGCCGGCGCCAACGGCGAGATCACCCGTCTGCGCGACATCGCCCGGGTCGAGCTGGGCTCCAACCAGTACGCCCTGCGTTCGCTGCTGAACAACAAGCCGGCGGTGGCGATCCCGATCTTCCAGCGTCCCGGCTCGAACGCCATCGAGATCTCCAACCTGGTGCGGGAGAAGATGGCCGAGCTGAAGCACAGCTTCCCGCAGGGCATGGACTACTCCATCGTCTACGACCCGACCATCTTCGTCCGCGGCTCCATCGAGGCGGTGGTGCACACCCTGTTCGAAGCCCTGGTGCTGGTGGTGCTGGTGGTGATCCTGTTCCTGCAGACCTGGCGCGCCTCGATCATCCCGCTGGCCGCGGTGCCGGTGTCGCTGATCGGCACCTTCGCGGTGATGCACATGCTCGGCTTCTCGCTCAACGCGCTGTCGCTGTTCGGCCTGGTGCTGGCCATCGGCATCGTGGTGGACGACGCCATCGTGGTGGTGGAGAACGTCGAGCGCAACATCGGCCTCGGCCTCAAGCCGGTGGAAGCCACCAAGCGTGCCATGCGCGAGGTGACCGGGCCGATCATCGCCACGGCGCTGGTGCTCTGCGCGGTGTTCATCCCGACCGCGTTCATCTCCGGCCTCACCGGGCAGTTCTACCGCCAGTTCGCCCTGACCATCGCGATCTCCACGGTGATCTCGGCGTTCAACTCGCTGACCCTGTCGCCAGCGCTGGCGGCGGTCCTGCTCAAGGGCCACCACGAGCCGAAGGACCGCTTCTCGGTGTTCCTCGACAAGCTCCTCGGCAGTTGGCTGTTCCGTCCGTTCAACCGTTTCTTCGACCGCGCCAGCCATGGCTACGTCGGCACGGTGAACCGGGTCCTGCGCGGCAGTTCGATCGCCCTGCTGGTCTACGGCGGACTGATGGTGCTGACCTACTTCGGCTTCTCCAGCACGCCGACCGGTTTCGTCCCGCAGCAGGACAAGCAGTACCTGGTGGCCTTCGCCCAGTTGCCCGACGCGGCCAGCCTGGACCGTACCGAGGCGGTGATCAAGCAGATGTCCGAGATCGCCCTGGCGCAGCCCGGCGTGGCGGACTCGGTGGCCTTCCCCGGCCTGTCGATCAACGGCTTCACCAACAGCCCGAACAGCGGCATCGTGTTCACCCCGTTGAAGCCGTTCGACGAGCGCAAGGACCCGAGCCAGTCGGCCGGGGCCATCGCCGCCGCGCTGAACGCCAAGTACGCCGACATCCAGGACGCCTACATCGCGATCTTCCCGCCGCCGCCGGTACAGGGGCTGGGGACCATCGGCGGCTTCCGCCTGCAGATCGAGGACCGTGGCAACCAGGGCTACGAGGAGCTGTTCAAGCAGACCCAGAACATCATCACCAAGGCCCGTGCGCTGCCTGAGCTGGAACCCAGCTCGGTGTTCTCCAGCTACCAGGTCAACGTGCCGCAGATCGACGCCGACATCGACCGCGAGAAGGCCAAGACCCACGGCGTGGCGATCAGCGACATCTTCGACACCCTGCAGGTCTACCTCGGCTCGCTGTACGCGAACGACTTCAACCGCTTCGGCCGTACCTATCAGGTCAACGTCCAGGCCGAGCAGCAGTTCCGCCTCGAACCCGAGCAGATCGGCCAGTTGAAGGTGCGCAACAACCTCGGCGAGATGGTCCCGCTGGCGTCCTTCATCAAGGTCAGCGACACCTCCGGTCCGGACCGTGTGATGCACTACAACGGCTTCATCACCGCCGAACTCAACGGCGCCCCGGCCGCGGGCTACAGCTCCGGCCAGGCGCAGGCGGCGATCGAGAAGCTGCTGAAGGAGGAACTGCCCAACGGCATGACCTACGAGTGGACCGAGCTGACCTACCAGCAGATCCTCGCCGGCAATACCGCGCTGTTCGTCTTCCCGCTTTGCGTGCTGCTGGCCTTCCTCGTGCTGGCCGCCCAGTACGAGAGCTGGAGCCTGCCGCTGGCGGTGATCCTGATCGTGCCGATGACCCTGCTGTCGGCGATCACCGGGGTGATCCTGGCCGGCAGCGACAACAACATCTTTACCCAGATCGGCCTGATCGTTCTGGTGGGGCTGGCGTGCAAGAACGCGATCCTGATCGTCGAGTTCGCCAAGGACAAGCAGGAGGAAGGCATGGACCGCGTCGCCGCGGTGCTGGAAGCCTGCCGCCTGCGCCTGCGGCCGATCCTGATGACGTCCATCGCCTTCATCATGGGCGTGGTGCCGCTGGTGATCTCCACCGGCGCCGGCGCCGAGATGCGCCATGCGATGGGCGTGGCGGTGTTCTCCGGGATGATCGGGGTGACCTTCTTCGGCCTGCTGCTGACGCCGGTGTTCTACGTCCTCATCCGCCGCTTCGTGGAGAACCGCGAAGCGCGCCGCGCCGCCAACGACAAAGGCCTGCCAGAGGTGCATGCATGATTCACGCGCAGTCGATCCGGAGCGGGCTCGCGTCCGCCCTGGGTCTGTTCAGTCTGCTGGCGCTCAGCGCCTGCACGGTGGGTCCGGACTACCGGACCCCCGACACCGCGGCGGCGAAGATCGACGCCACGGCGAGCAAGCCCTACGACCGCAGCCGCTTCGAAAGCCTGTGGTGGAAACAGTTCGACGATCCGACCCTGAACCAGTTGGTCGAACAGTCGCTGAGCGGCAACCGCGACCTGCGCGTGGCCTTCGCCCGCCTGCGCGCCGCCCGCGCCCTGCGCGACGACGTGGCCAACGATCGCTTCCCGGTGGTCACCAGCCGCGCCAGCGCCGACATCGGCAAGGGCCAGCAACCGGGAGTGACCGAGGACCGGGTCAACAGCGAGCGCTACGACCTTGGCCTGGATAGCGCCTGGGAGCTTGACCTGTTCGGGCGCATCCGCCGTCAGCTGGAGTCCAGCGACGCCCTCAGCGAAGCGGCCGAGGCCGACCTGCAGCAACTGCAGGTCAGCCTGATCGCCGAGCTGGTGGACGCCTACGGCCAACTGCGCGGCGCGCAACTGCGCGAGAAGATTGCCCTGAGCAACCTGGAGAACCAGAAGGAGTCGCGCCAGCTCACCGAGCAACTGCGCGACGCCGGGGTCGGTGCCGAACTCGACGTACTGCGCGCCGATGCGCGCCTGGCGGCCACCGCCGCCAGCGTGCCGCAACTGCAGGCGGAAGCCGAGCGCGCCAGGCACCGTATCGCCACCCTCCTCGGCCAACGGCCGGAAGAGTTGACAGTGGACCTTTCGCCGCGCGACCTGCCGGCGATCACCAAGGCCCTGCCGATCGGCGATCCCGGCGAACTGCTGCGCCGCCGGCCGGACATCCGCGCCGCCGAACGGCGCCTGGCCGCCAGCACCGCCGACGTCGGCGTGGCCACCGCCGACCTGTTCCCGCGGGTCAGCCTCAGCGGCTTCCTCGGCTTCACCGCCGGGCGGGGCTCGCAGATCGGCTCAAGCGCCGCCCGCGCCTGGAGCGTCGGCCCGAGCATCAGTTGGGCCGCCTTCGACCTCGGCAGCGTGCGTGCCCGCCTGCGCGGCGCCAAGGCCGACGCCGACGCCGCGCTGGCCAGCTACGAACAGCAGGTGTTGCTGGCCCTGGAAGAATCGGCGAATGCCTTCAGCGACTATGGCAAGCGCCAGGAGCGCCTGGTCTCGCTGGTCCGCCAGTCGGAAGCCAGCCGCGCCGCCGCGCAACAGGCGGCGATCCGCTACCGCGAAGGCACCACCGATTTCCTGGTGCTGCTGGACGCCGAACGCGAGCAACTCTCCGCCGAAGATGCCCAGGCCCAGGCCGAGGTCGAGCTGTACCGCGGCATCGTGGCGATCTACCGCTCCCTCGGCGGTGGCTGGCAACCCAGCGCCTGAACCGGCTATCCCCCGGCCGATGGAAATCGGCCACTCCAGCCCCGCGATTGCAGCTCCTGGTCGCGGGGCTTTTTTATGCGCAGCGCGGGGGCTCGGTCGAGCCCCACGTCGTTTCTCGGCGATGGCGTAGAGGCTCGGCGGCCATTGCCGCGGGCTATTCCCGCCGCTCCGGCTGCGCGGAGTGGATATACAGGGTGTAGGTATCCGCCGGCCGGGGCGCGCCCGCCAGGTCGAGGGCATGACCGATGGCGCCGCGATGGTAGGTGCCATGGTTGACGATATGGAAGAGGATCTCCTGGCGCGTCATGCCGCCGTCGCGGCCATCGGCGAAGCGGAAGCGCAGCCATTCGCCGCGACGCTCCAGCGGCAGCTCGGCGACATAGCCGGCGAACCAGGCGGCCGAATCCTCCAGCCGGCGACGCAGGACGTCGTAGCCAGGCACCACCTCGCTGTTGGTCTGTTGGTGGGGCGCCGGCTCGCCCAGCAGGCGCGCCCTGAACAGTTCCTCGACGATCGCCATGTGATTGAGCTGTTGCAAGGCGAAGGCCAGCGAGGCCGGGAACGCATCGGCGTCGATCCGGGCGATGGCATCGAGGGTGCGGCGGTCGGACCAGGCCTTGTAGTTGAAGGACTCGACCAGCAGGTCGACTTGCAGGGTGGGTCGGGACATGTGGCGGGCTTCCGTGTCCATTCGCTGAGGGAGCCGGATCATAGCCCGGAGACAGCGCTCAGCGCTCGCCCTGCAACCCTTCCAGGCGTGCATCGCAGAGGTCGCGCAGGCGGTCGCGGAGGGTGCGCCCGGCGCTGTCCAGCTCGGGCCGCGCGTAGAGCGCCAGCTCCAGGCCAGCGATGGGCGGGAAGCCGGCCTGCGCGCCAAGCAGGCGATGCTCGGGCCCGACGCAGCCCAGCGGCAGCAGGCTGACCCCCAGTCCGGCGCCGACCGCGGCCACCAGGCTGGCCAGGCTGGCGCTGGAATAGCCGATGCGCCAGCGACGCCCGATGCTCTCCAGGGCATGGATCATCTCCTGGCGATACAGCGCGCCGACCGGGAACACCACCAGCGGCACCGGCTCCTCCGGCGAACCCTCGCCGAACGGCCGCGTGGCGCTGCCGAACCAGCCCAGCGGCTCGGCCCAGCGTGCATGGCAGTCGCTGTCGGCCCCCCACTGCTTGACCAGCAGCAGGTCCAGCTCGCCGCTGCGATAGAGGCGCAGCAGGTGATGGCTGAGACCGCTCTCGACCTCCAGGCGCAGTCGCGGACGCTCTTCGGTGAAGCGCGTCAGCACCGGCATCAGCACTTCGCCGGCGAGGTCTTCCGGCACGCCGAGGCGCAGCACGCCGTCGCCATGGGCCGGGCTGAGGGCCTCGCTGGCCTCGTCCGAGAGCCGCAGCAGGCGCCGCGCGTAGCCAAGCAGACGCTCGCCTTCCTCGGTCGGCAAAACCTGCCGCTGGCTGCGGTCGAGCAGGCGGCAACCGAGGTTCTGTTCGAGGCGGATGACCTGCTGGCTGACGGTGGACTGGGTCAGGTGCAGGTGTTCGCCGGCGCGGGTGAAGTTGCCGGTGTCGACAACGCTGACGAAGGTACGGAGCAGGACCAGATCGAGCATGCACACTCCCACTGAAAGGCATTACATCATTTAATTTCAGCATACATGACATCGACGCCATACTTTTCGCCAACGCCTATCGGAGCCCATCGACATGTCCCTGGCCAATCTATGCAGGAGCGGAGCCATGCTGGTCTGCGCAGCATTCAGCGGAGGCGCCGGCGCGAGCGACGCCGGAGCATTGCTCGAAGCCGCGCGTCGCGGCGATACCGCGCAGGTCGCCAGCCTGCTCGAACGCAAGGTCGAGGTCGACGCGCCCAGCGCCGACGGTAGCACCCCGCTGCTGCTGGCCACCGCCAACGACCACCTGGCGGTGGCGCGCCAGTTGATCGAGGCCGGCGCCGACGTCAACCGGCAGAACAGCCGGCTCGACAGCCCGTATCTGCTGGCCGGCGCCGAGGGCCGCCTGGAAATCCTGCGCCTGACCCTGCTCCACGGCGCCGACCTGAAGAGTACCAACCGCTATGGCGGCACCGCGCTGATCCCGGCCTGCGAACGCGGCCATGTGGAAGTGGTGAAGACGCTGCTGCAAGCCGGGGTCGATCCCAACCATGTCAACAAGCTCGGCTGGACCGGGCTGCTCGAGGCGATCCTGCTGAGTGACGGTGGTCCGCGCCACCAGGAGATCGTGCGCCTGCTGATCGACGCCGGCGCCGACGTCAACCTGGCCGATGCCGACGGCGTCAGCCCGCTGGCCCACGCCCGCCAGCGCGGCCAGGGCGGGATCGAGCGGCTGCTGCTGGCCGCCGGCGCCCAATGAAAGCGAAGGAGAAAGACATGTCCGATGAAATCTTCATGCGCGAGGCCATCGCCCTCGCCCGCGCCAACGTCGAGGCCGGCGGCCGCCCGTTCGGCGCCGTGCTGGTGCGCGACGGGCGGGTCCTGGCCCGCGGCGTCAACCAGATCCACGAGACCCACGATCCCAGCGCCCACGCCGAACTGCAGGCGATCCGCCAGGCCAGTCAGGCGCTCGGCAGCCCGCGTCTGGACGGTTGTGTGATCTACGCCAGCGGCCATCCCTGCCCGATGTGTCTGGCCGCCATGCATCTCTGCGGCATCCAGGCGGCCTGGTTCGCCTATTCCAACGAGGACGGCGAACCGTTCGGCCTGTCCACGGCCACGCTCTACGCCGAGATGGCGCGCCCGCCACAGCGGCAAAGCCTGCCGCTACGCGCCCTGCGTCCTGCCGGCGAAGAGGGTCTGTACCGGCAATGGCGGCAACGCCAGGCATGAGCGCGCGAATCCCTTCCGGCGGCCAGGCCGCCACCGGCGTCGGCGCGGCGGAGGTCAGTTGGGTCGGCCTGCTGGTGATCTTCTGCCTCGGCATCAACCTGCGACCGATCCTCACCGGCATCGGCCCGCTGCTCGAGGAAATCACCGCCGGCACCGGTCTCGGCTTCCAGGGCGCGTCGCTGCTGACGGTGTTGCCGGTGCTCTGCATGGGCCTGGTGGCGCTGTTGCTGCCCTGGCTCGGGCGCTGGCTGGCCGAGCACCGCGGCATCGTCTGCGGACTGCTGGCCATCGCCGCAGCCTGCCTCTGGCGCCTGGAACTGGATAGCGGGCTGGCGCTGATCGCCAGCGCCGCGCTGGCCGGCAGCGGCGTGGCGATCATCCAGGCGCTGGTACCGGGCGTGGTCAAGCGCTGGTTCCCGAGGCGGGTCCCGGCGGCGATGGGCCTCTACTCGGCCTCGCTGATGGCCGGCGGCGGAACCGCGGCGGTGCTCAGCCCGCGGATCGCCGAACACTTCTCCAACTGGCAGGCCGGCCTCGGCGCCTGGGCCGTACCGGCCCTGCTGGCGCTGCTGCTGTGGATGTTCGCGCGGCCAAGGGAGGTGCTGCCGAGCGCTGGCGAGGGGCCGGTCCCGCACTTCTTCGGCAATCGCCGTGGCTGGCTGCTGGCGGTGTATTTCGGGCTGATCAACGGCGGCTACACCAGCATGGTGGCCTGGTTGCCGGTGTACTACCGCCAGCTCGGCTGGAGCGCCCAGGACAGCGGCGGGCTGGTCGGGATCATGACCATCTTCCAGGTGCTCGCCGCGCTCAGCGTGCCGCTGCTGATTCGCCGCCGCCTCGACCGCCGGCCCTGGCTGCTGGCCGCGCTGCTGGTCCAGCTCGGCGGCTTCTGCGGCCTGCTGCTGATGCCGCTACAGCACGCGGCACTGTGGGTGGCGTTGATCGGCTACGGCCTGGGCGCCTGCTTCGCCCTCAGCCTGACCCTGACCCTCGACCACCTCCACGAGCCGCGTGCGGCGGGAAGCCTGGCGGCCTTCGTGCAAGGCATCGGCTTCATCATCACCGGCATCGTGCCCTACCTGACCGGCTGGCTGCGCGACGCCACCGGCAGCTTCCAGGCCTCCTGGCTGCTGCTCGCGGCGAGCGTGGTGGCGATGTTGCTGGTGACCCTGCGCTTCGCCCCGTCCGGCTATGCCCGGGCCATGGGCGAGACGCGCGACTGAGCGGCGGACCTCCGCGCCCGCCATTGCAGGCGCGGGTGGCGCTTCAGTAATGGGTGGCGATATAGATGCGGTAGCTGATGATGGCCAGCATGCAGATCACCCCGACCCACATGAGGAACAGGCCGAACGGCGTGTCGCGCTTGGTGAAACCCGTGCCGATGAAGAGCATGCCCAGCACGATGATTGCGAAAGTGACGCCGTAGGAATCCATGTTTACCCTCGTTGGCCGCGTTCCTGACATACTTGTCAGTCTAGCTCCAAGCCCGCTAGAACTGCGTTGATATTTATCAGCCTGCGGTCAATTTCGGACAAATTCATCGAACTTGAGGAAACGCCTGGCTGCGAGCGGCAAGGTCGCGCAAGATCGCCTGGATCTCGCCGAAGTCCGGCCGCTCGCTCACCCGTGGCAGCGCGCAACGTCGCTGCAACTCGACCAGCACCGCACGTAGCGAGGCCTGCCCCGGCGGCGCCTCGCTGCGCTCGAGCAACTCTTCCAGCAGGCAGGCGAAGGCACGTACTTCCAGGCGCCGCAGGGCGCCGGCGAGCACGGCGTCGTCCGGGAGAAAGGACGCGGCGCCGAAATCGCCCAGCAGGCAGGCGCCATCCTCGCGCCAGAGGATGTTATGCGCATAGAAGTCGCCATGGCTGATGCCGCGTCCATGCAGATGGGCCATCAACGCGGCGAGCGAGGCCGCCAGGCGCAGCGCCGTGGCCAGCTCGAAGCGCAGTCCCGGCGGATAGACGTCGCGGGTACAGGACTCCAGGCTCGGCGGCCCCGCCAGGTTGCGATAGGCGTCGTCGAGCAGCTCCAGCACCAGCCCGTCGCGCCCTTGCGGATGCCCGGCGAGCTGGCCGAGCACCTCGATCAATTGCGCATGGCGCCCCGCCGCCAGGCAGGCGGCCATCTCGCTGGCGGGGGTGCCATCGCTGGTCACTTCGCCCTTGAACAGCTTCAGCGCCACCGTGCGCGTCGAACCGTCCGGCTGGTGCCAGCCGGCGCGATGGATGACCCCGGAGGCTCCTTCGCCGATCAAACCGTCCAGGCTCAGCTCGCTCCAGTCCAGCGCAGCGATGCCGCTGTCGGCCAGCGCCGGCAGACGGCACAACGGGTTGCCGGCGTAGGCCAGCCAGGCCAGGCGCGGCAGCGTCGCCAGCCAGGCCGGCAGGCGCTGGAAACGGTTGGCGGCGATCCGCAGCAGTTCCAGGCCTTCGCAAGCGGCCATGCTCTCGGGCAAGGCCTCCAGGCGGTTGCCGGCCAGCATCAGCTTCTGCAACGGCCGGCGGCCCAGTTCCTCGGGCAGCGTGGCAATCCGGTTGTCGGTGAGGATCAGCCAGCGCAGCGCTGGCGGCAGGGCCGCGGCCGGCACCCGCTCGATGCGGTTGGACTTGAAGCCGACCATGCTCAGCGCCGGACAGTCCCCCACCGCCGCCGGCAATTCGTCGAAGTCGTTGGCGGAACAGAACAGCACCTTGAGACGATGCAGCCGCCCGAGGTCGTCCGGCAGGCTGTCCAGGGCGTTGCCGCTGAGGTTGAGCACCTCCAGGGAGTCGGCCAGCTCGAAGATTTCCCGGGGGAACTCGCGCAGGCCGCAGGACAGGTCCAGGCGCGTGGCGCCGGCCAGTTCGCCGCTGCGCAGTTGCTGCAAGGTGTGCATGGTTCGACGGACTCCGGCCAGGGCGGATGGAAAGCCGCGCATGATAGCCAAGGCGTTGCGGAACGCGCACCCTCGCCGTGCTAGAGTGGCCGCCCCGAATCGACAGGACCACAGAGAATGGAACTCTCCCCCGCCGAACGCCAACTCCTGCTGGCCCATCGCCTGGCCGTGTTCGACGGCTGCGTGGTGTACGACGCCCAACCGCCGGTGTCCGCCGAACACGTCCAGCGTCTTGCCGAAGGCCTGGCCGGACCGATTCCAGAAGACCTGCTGCGCCTCTGGCGCACCTGTTTCGGCGGGCGCCTCGGCTATGACCTGGAAGTCGACTACGACGGCCACCGCCACCCGTTCTCTTTCAGCGAACTGTTCTATCCGGACAGCGACGGCTACCACGACCTCTGGGGCTGGATCGAACACGAGCTCGAGCTGGCGGCGGAAGCCGCGGCAGAAGAAGGCCGCGACTGGAACGGCAAGCTGGCCTACCTGCCGTTCGGTGGCTTCGAGTACCTGGAGCGGCTCTACGTCTGCGTCGAACCCGGCCCCGAGCATGGCGCGGTAATCGCCTGGAGCCACGGCCTGCCGCCGGCCTGGGCCGGACGCCTGCACCAGGATTCGGTGACGCGCCTGGCCGACGATGTCGGCGGGCTGTTCCGCCTGTTGTCCTTCGAACAGGATCCGTTCGATGCCGAGAACGCCTGCGGCGTGGCCGACGAGCTACTGGAAGCGCTGGACGCCCTGGAGGCCGCCGGGGAGCCCGGCAAGGCGCTGAAGGGCCGCCTGGAAGTCCTGCTGCGCCAGCGCATCCTCGACTGGCGGCCGGCCCTCGCCGACGGCAGCCTGGCCGCCGAGCCAAGGCTGCGTCAACTGGCCCTGGCCGAAGCTGCGCAAGACGGCGACATCGACCTGCTGCAACGCCTGCGCGATGCCGGCTGCGACTTCGCCGAAACCTTGCGCGGACGCGGCGGTGTGCTGGAGGCCTGCCTCGCCCGCGGGCGCCTGGAGGCCGCCAGATGGCTGCTCGACCAGGGCGTCGCGGTGCACCAGGACAGCCTGCAGATTGGCGCCGCGCACCTCGATGCGCTCCTGGCCGAACGCCTGTTGCGGCTCGGCGCGATCTCCGACCCGAATACGGTGCTCCTCGCCCTGCAATACGGCGACGCCGACGCCGCGCGGATCATGGCGCGACCGCTGCTTGAGGAGTCGCCGTCGCGGGCCAGCGCCCTGCGCCTGGCCCTCGCCAGCCGCGCCGAGCGCGAGCGCAGCGACGCCAGGCGGGTCAGGTCGGGAAAGATGGGCAGCAACCGCAGTCCCGACGACTACCTGGCCCTGGCCGAGCGCCTGGAGCGCTTCCTCGCCGAGCTGCCTGGCTGAGGCTCAACCCTCCGGTCCCTGCACCTCGATGAAGGAACCGTCGGCCAGCCGCTCGAACGCCCGTCCCGGCGGCGCGTCGAGCAGCGGCAGGATGCTGTCGTCGGCGTTCAGCACCGAGCCCAGGCTGACGTAGGCGGTGGTCCCGGCGGTATTCATGTAGTCGTCCGACTCGTCGCCGGCCATCAGCCGCCAGCCGCTGTCGTTTTCCTCTTCCGGCGCCTCGCGGTAGAGGTAGCCGACCGCCTTCCCCTCGTCTATCACCCGGCGCGTCACGAAGCAGCGCCGGGCATAGCGCGAGATCGGCGTTTCCCGCGGGTCGTGCTCGGTGTTGATGATGTGCCGCGCCTCGAAGACGATGCGCTCGCCCAGCGACAGGTCGCGGATGTATTGCGGATAGTTGTCCAGGCGGCCGCTGAAGGCGCCATCCGCCTCGATGCCCTCGACCGTCACCCAGAGACGCTCGGCGCGCGGCGCATCGGGGTTGTCGGTATCGAAGGCGAAGATCAGCTTGACGCTTTCCCCGGCGGCGACCCGGTCGATGGTCTCCGCGTCCGGTTTGTAGAAGGTGTAGGGATGGCGGACAGCGATCGCACTGGCGTCCACCAAGGTCCACGAGGCCATGTCGACTCCCGCTTGGCTGGCTACGCGGCGCCCGTAGCCTGGGCTGCCACGGGCACGCCGGTGCCCGGGCGGCATGGGTGGAATGGCGTGGCCGAGGTTCGGGTCGCGGCGCCCACCGGCAGGTCGAAGCCATGCCCGGCCAGGAACCGCCCTTCGGCCCGCCTACCCAGAGGAAAGTAGCAGCGCCGCCGCGCAGCCGCCAGCAACGGGCTGTCGCAGAGCGCCGCCCCGGACGGGGCGGCGGCGCGCCTTCAGAGGACTTGCAGCGGGTATTCGACGATCAGGCGGACTTCGTCGAGGTCCGACTCGAAGCTGTCGGAGCGCACGGTGGCCTGGCGCACGCGGAACGCCAGGTCCTTGGCCGCGCCACCCTGCACCACGTACTTGACCTCCACGTCGCGTTCCCAGCGGCCCTGGTTGGTCAGCGGGTTGCCGTTGGCGTCGGTGCGCATGTAGACGCTGTTGGCATTCGAATAATCGGCGTCCCAGCCCTTGCCATAGCGGGTCATGAAGCTCAGCCCCGGCACGCCGAAGGCGGCCATGTCGAGGTCGTAGCGGAGCATCAGCGAGCGTTCCTTGGGCGAGTTGAAGTCGCTGTACTGGATCGAGTTGTCCAGGTAGATGGAGTCGGTCTGGCGCAGGTAGTCGAAGTCGTCGTCGCCGTTGTTGCGCTGGTACGACAGCAGCACCTGGTGCGGACCGTAGGCGAAGCCGCCGCGCACGCTCCAGATGTCGTTGTCGAGTTCGCCCATCACCTGCCTGCCCTGGTCCTTGACCTTGTAGTAGTTGGCGCCGCCGAGCAGGGACAGCTTGTCGTCCAGCGGATAGTTGAAGCTGGTGCCGGCGTAGTACTGGTCCCAGGCGTCCTTCTGGCGGCTGCCGTAGAGGCTGACGCTCCAGTGCTCGGTGGCCTGGTAGTCGCCGCCGGCGTAGGCGACCCACGGCGAGTCGATGCGCCGGCCGGTGTAGAAGCTGTAGAAGTCGTCGCTGCCGCTGGTGCTGTTCGGCTGGGTCATCGAGTTCAGCTTGCCGGCCTGCAGGGTCAGGCCCTTCGCCAGGCTGTCGTTGACCAGGGTGAAGCCACGGAAGCTGGAGGGGAACAGCCGGCTGTTGCCGTACTGGATCACCGGGGTTTCCGGGAACACGTCGCCGACCCGCAGCACGGTGCCGTACCAGCGCAGCTTGACCGCGCCGCCGGCTCGCGAATAGTCGTCCTGCGGCCGCCCCTGGTCGTCATAGGGCAGCAGGTCGACGCTACCGCCGGCGCCGGAACGCCCGCCGCCGCTGTCCAGGCGCACGCCGAGCTGGGCGAAGGCGTCGATGCCGACGCCCAGCGTGCCCTGGGTGAAGCCCGAGGAAAAGTTGGCCATGAAGCCCTGCACCCACTCCTCGGTGTAGCCGCCGCCCGCCGGGCTCGATTGGCCCTTGCGGAAGTCGCGGTTGAAGTAGAAGTTGCGCAGCAGCAGGTTGACCTCGCTGCCCTCGATGAAACCTTCCTTGCTCCGCTCGGCGTTCTCCTCGGCGACGGCCGAGGCCATCAGTCCGGCGCCCAGCAGCAGTGGAAGCGTCCACAGTCGTTTCTTTCCATCCCCTTGCATGGCGATTGCTCCAGATCGGTTCATGTCTGTTTTTCTTCTGCGGCCATGCCTTGCGGCGCTGGCTGTGCGTGAACTTCTGGTCGATCGCGCCCCCGCGCAGTCCTGCCGCAACCGGCATTGACCGTGGGGCTGATTCTGGAACCGGGGAAATGACGCAGACATGAGGCGGGGATTACTTTTCCGCAATCTTAACTCGCACTTAATGCGCTTCGCGCAGACTCCTCCGCCATGCAACGGAGCATCGCCGAAGTTATCGGAAACGTAATTTTCCACTCACCCTCGGGTAATCCGTCCGCTCTTACTCTTTGCTCAAACGGGACGAATACCTCGCCCCGGCGACGAGCCAACCCGAGAGGTTTGCCATGAAGATCATCCCGATGCTGCTGGCCGCCCTGCTGGCGACCGGCGCCGCTACTGCCCAGGCCCAGGACGGCAGCGAACGCTCCTGGCAGTACAACGCCGAATTCCGCGCCGCGCAGAAAGAACTGCGCGAAAAGCGCCTGCAGAAGCAACAACTGGAAGCGCAAGCGCAGAAGACCGACCGCAGCAAATGCGCCGAGCGCAAGAACGGCAACGGCTGAGCAGCCTTTCACCGAGCAATACACTTGTCCTTTTTGGGTTGCTCCTTTGGACAAGTCCTGAGGCGCCAGTCATGGCGCCTTTTTTTATCCGCCGTCGCGCCTGGCGGAAGAAGGCGGCATGGTCGCCAGCGACCAGCCGCCCTCCCCGTTTCCCACCTTACTCCTGCAATGCCCGCGGCCGCTGGCTGCGGCGCTCGGCGGCGGGTGCCGGGCTGGCCTGGAGCTGGAAGTCGAAATCCAGTTCGGCGAAGCGTCCGCCCTCCACGCCGCGGTCGCGGGCCGCGGCGGGGTCGTCGTTGAAGCGCAGGTCGCCGATCAGCCCATCGCGGGTGGCATAGGCGAAGTCGTCCCACAGGTAGCGGTCGCCCGCCAGGTTGATCTGGGTGGTCAGGTGGCGATGGCCGGGCGCCGAGACGAAGAAGTGAATGTGCGCCGGCCGCTGGCCGTGGCGGCCGAGGCGGTCGAGCAGTTCCTGGGTCGGGCCGTCGCTCGGGCAACCGTAGCCGGACGGCACGATACTGCGCGCACGGTAGCGGCCGTCGGCGTCGGTGCGGATGCGCCGGCGCAGGTTGTATTCGGACTGGCTGCTGTCGAAGTAGGAATAGGTGCCTTGGGTATTGGCATGCCAGACATCGACGATGGCCCCGGCCAGCGGCTGGCCGTCGGGACCGCTGACGCGGCCCTGGAGGAACATCACGGTGCCGGCGTCGCGGCCGTCGTCCATCCGTGCCTCGCTATCGCTCAGCGGCGCGCCGGCGACGTACAGCGGCCCTTCGATGGTGCGCGGCGTGCCGCCGGTGAGGCCGGCCTCGGCGTCCTGGGCGTCGAGCAGCAGGTCCAGGTAATGCTCCAGGCCCAGCCCGGCGGCCAGCAGGCCGGCTTCCTGGCGGCTGCCCAGGCGGTTCAGGTAGTCCACCGCTTTCCAGAATTCGTCGGGCGTGACCTGCATCTCTTCGATCAGCTTCGCCGTGTCGTCGAGGATGCGCCGCACCAGGGCCTTGGTGCGCGGATCGCCGCGTTCGTTGAGCTGGCCGCTGGCCTCTTCGAAGAAGCGCTGGACATCGGCAGTCTGGGAAATCTTCACGGTCATGGCGTTTGCCTCTGCTTGTTGTTGTCGGGCGTGGGAAGGGAATCTCAGCGGTCGTCGGCATGGATCGACGAGGGATGCCGGCAAAGCCCGTCGATCTCGATGTCCATGTAGGGAAACAGCGGCAGCCGGGTCAGGGTGTCGTGCAGTGCCTCGACGCTGGGCAGGTCGAACAGGCTGTAGTTGGCGTAGTGCCCGGCGATCCGCCAGAGGTGCCGCCAGCTGCCCTCGCGCTGGAGGCGCTGGGCCATTTCCTTCTCCTCGGCCTTGAGCCGCTCGGCCTGTTGCGGGTCCATGTCGACGGGCAACTTCACGGTCATCTTCACGTGGAACAGCATCGGTCGTTTCTCCTCTGTCTGCGGGACGGCTTCAGCGCCGGCGGAAGCGCGCCAGGCGCTCCTCGTCGAGCGCCAGGCCGAGACCCGGCGCACGCGGCACGTGCAAGTGGAAATCCTGGTAGCGCGGCGACTCGAGGAGGATGTCCTCGGTCAGCAGCAACGGGCCGAACAGTTCGCTGTGCCAGGCCAGGCGGTCGAGGGTGACGAAGGCGTGGGCGGCGGCCAGGGTGCCGATGCCGCCCTCGAGCATGGTCCCGCCGTACAGGCCGATCCCGGCCGCCTCGGCGATCGCCGCGCTACGCAGCACCGCGCGCGGTCCGCCGTTCTTGGCGATCTTCAGGGCGAACACCGGGGCGGCGCCCTCGCGAGCCAGATGGAAGGCATCCTCGACGCTCTCGATGGCCTCGTCGGCCATGATCGGCGCGCCGCCGCGGCTGCTCAGGCGCGCCAGGCCGACGCGGTTGTGGCGGGCGATGGGCTGTTCGATCAGGGCGATGCCGTTGTCGCCGAGCGTCGCGCAGGCACGCTGGGCAACGCCTTCGTCCCAGGCCTGGTTGACGTCCACCCGCACGCTGGCGCGCTCGCCGAGGGCGCGCTTGATGGCGATCGCGTGGGCCACGTCGGCATCCACCTCACCGGCGCCGATCTTCAGCTTGAAATGCCGGTGGCGGCGCAGGTCGAGCATCCGCTCGGCTTCCTCGATGTCGCGGCCGGTGTCGCCGCTGGCCAGGGTCCAGGCCACCTCCAGGCTGTCGTGCAGGCGGCCGCCGAGCAGTTCGCTGACGGCCAGGCCGAGGCGCTTGCCATGGGCGTCGAGCAAGGCGGTCTCGACCGCCGAGCGGGCGAAGGTGTTGCCCCTGATGTGTCGGTCCAGGCGCTGCATCGCGGCATTCACGTTGTCCGCCGGCTGGCCCAGCAGCAACGGGGCGAAATGCGCGTCGAGATTGCTCTTGATGCTCTCCGGGCTCTCGCTGCCGTAGGCCAGGCCACCGATGGTGGTGGCTTCGCCGAGGCCCTCGATGCCGTCGCTGCAACGCAGGCGGAGGATCACCAGGGTCTGCCGGTTCATGGTGTGCATGGCCAGCTTGTGCGGGCGGATGGTCGGCAGGTCGACGATGATCGACTCGAGGCTTTGGATCACGGCTTGGCTCATTCTCGGGGGTCCACCAGGGTTGCGGTCGGGTTTTCGACGGTTCGCCGCTCAAGGCTCGCTCGATACCGAGCGGGTTTCGCCGTCGTTTCGGCCAAGCATCCATCGCCTTCTTCACTGGGGTCCAATATCATCTCCCTCTCGAACCATACCCTGGAGGTATCATGGAGCTTCGTCACCTGCGCTACTTCCAGGCGCTGGCCCGGACCCTCAACTTCACCCGCGCCGCCGAGCAGTTGCACATCGCCCAGCCACCGCTGAGCCGGCAGATCCAGCAACTCGAGGAAATGCTCGGGGTGGCCCTGCTGGAGCGCGGCCGGCCGCTGCGCCTGACCGAAGCCGGGCGCTTCTTCCACGAACAGAGCGCGACGCTCCTGGACCAACTGGAAAGCATCTGCGACAGCACCCGGCGGATCGGCCAGGGCCAGCGCCAGTGGTTCGGCATCGGCTTCGTGCCCTCGGCGCTGTATGGCGTGCTGCCGGAGCTGATCCGCCACCTGCGCGGCGACCCGGAGCTGGAGCTGGGCCTGCTGGAGATGACCACCCTGCAACAGGTCGAGGCGCTGAAGAGCGGGCGTATCGACATCGGTTTCGGACGCATCCGCATCGACGACCCGGCGATCCGCCAGAGCGTGCTCAGCGAAGAGCCGCTGGTCGCCGCCCTGCCCGCCGGGCACCCGTTGCTCGGCCAGCCGCTGAGCCTGGAGCGCCTGTCGCGCGAGCCGTTCGTGCTCTACCCCGGCCAGCCGCGGCCGAGCTACGCCGACCACGTGCTGGCGCTGTTCGCCACCCACGGCCTGAGCCTGCGCGTGACGCAATGGGCCAACGAGATGCAGACCGCCATCGGCCTGGTCGCCGCCGGACTCGGCGCGACCCTGGTGCCGGCCTCGGTGCAGTTGCAGCACCGCGACGACGTCGCCTACCAGGCCCTGGCCGACGCCTCCCTGACCTCGCCGATCATCGTCAGCCGGCGCCAGGGCGACGGCTCCCCGCACCTGCGGCGCTGCCTGGCGCTGATCGGCCGCGAGGACGCCTGAACGCCCTCTCAGGAGCGCCGCGCAGCGCGGCGCTGGGTCATGCTCGGGGTTTCCTCGAAGCGCTTGCGGTAGTCCACGGAGAAGCGTCCGAGGTGGCTGAAGCCCCAGCCCAGGGCGATCGTCGAGATGCTGCGGGCGCCGCCGCTGGCGAGGATTTCCTCGCGCACCGCGGCGAGCCGGTAGTGCTTCAGGTAGCTCATCGGCGACACCCCGAAGTAGCGACGGAAGCCCTCGAACAGCTTGAACCGCGAGACCCCGGCGGCGCGTTCCACGTCCTCCAGGCTCAGGGTCTCGCGGGCGTTGGCCTGGAGAAACTCGCGGGCGCGCAGCAGGTAGTGCGGCGGGCGCCCGCCAAGGCCCTGCTGCAGGGCCTCGCTGTAGTTGTTCGGCTGGGCCAGGATCAGTCCCTTGATCAGCGCGCGTTCCAGGTCGCTGCTGAAAAACGCCTGGGCGTAGAGTTCGCTGCGCGCCATCTCCTCGCTGATGTGCCGCACGGTGCGCCACCAGGACGCGGAGGCGCCATCCAGGGCATCCATCTCCGGATCGAAGCGCAAGGGCGTATCGATCGGCCGCTGCAACATCTCCTCCAGGACCTTGCGCATCGCCGTGCGGCCGATCACCACCTGCAGCTTGCGGCAGTCCCCGGCGATGCTCAGCTCCTGGCGCTCGTTGGGCGCGATGATCACCCCGCGGCGGACGTCGGAGAGCAGGCGCAGCCCGCCCCGGCACAGCTCCTGCTCGCCGCTGAGCGGCAGGCTCAGGCTGTAGGCGTTGAACGCCGCGGCATCCTCGACGGTGATGGTGACGTCGGTACCGTAGCCGATGTAGCCAAGGGTGGTGCACATCGACTTCAGCACGTTGCCGTGGTGCTCGAACTGCACCAGTCCCGGGCTCGCCGCTTCGAGCCGGTGCGGCCCGCAGACCTTCGACATCCAGGAACGGGCGGCGGCCAGGTCCAGGTGGTCGGCATGGAGATCGCCACGATCGGCGACGGGATGGGTCCTCATCATGGTTCGGCACTCGACACGGCAAGGCTGGGGGTGCGCTCTGCTGGCGCTCTGTTTTCAGCAAAATGCAAGGCATATGCCGGCGCAAGGCCGGCTCCCCGCATCCTCCACTATCCGGATAGCGTTCGCCGACTTTCCGGACAAAGCGTCCGCCGCAAGCGCCGCTCGAACCTCGGCCGAGCCCTCCGCGAGCCCCCCGGCCGCTCCTCGGCGGCTGCGGATTTTCGGGATGCGCATCGTCGACTAAGCGGATAGCCCGCCCCCGCTCGCGGCCGTTGAATGGGTCACCCATAACGACAACGCACAAGGGTGAGAACGCATGAACGCTACCCGCAGAAGCCTCGAACAGTGGCGCGACTATGTCGGCGGCTGCCTCGACTTCCGTCCCGAGGAAGGCATCTTCCGCATCGCCCGGGACATGTTCACCGAACCGGAGCTGTTCGACCTGGAGATGGGGCTGATCTTCGAAAAGAACTGGATCTACGCCTGCCACGAAAGCGAACTGGCCAGGCCCCACGACTTCGTCACCCTGCGCGCCGGACGCCAGCCGCTGATCGTCACCCGCGACGGCAACGGCCAGTTGCACGCGCTGGTCAACGCCTGCCAGCATCGCGGCGCGACCCTGGTGCGGGTCGGCAAGGGCAACCAGTCGACCTTCACCTGTCCGTTCCATGCCTGGTGCTACAAGAACGACGGCCGGCTGGTGAAGGTCAAGGCGCCGGGCGAATACCCGGAAGGCTTCGACAAGGCCACCCGCGGCCTGAAGAAAGCGCGCATCCAGAGCTACAGGGGCTTCGTCTTCGTCAGCCTGGACGTCGCCGGCGAGGACGACCTGGTGGACTTCCTCGGCGACGCCCGGGTGTTCCTCGACATGCTGGTGGCGCAGTCTCCCAGCGGCGAGCTGGAAGTGTTGCCCGGCACCTCCACCTACACCTACGAAGGCAACTGGAAGCTGCAGAACGAGAATGGCCTGGACGGCTATCACGTCAGCACAGTGCACTACAACTACGTAGCCACCGTGCAGCACCGCCAGCAGGTCGAGGCCGAGCGCGGCGGCGTGGCCGCCACCCTCGACTACAGCAAGCTCGGCGCCGGCGACGCGGCCACCGACGACGGCTGGTTCTCCTTCGCCAACGGCCACAGCGTGCTCTTCAGCGAGATGCCCAACCCCGCCGTACGCCCCGGCTACGCCAGCGTGATGCCGCGGCTGGTGGCGGAATACGGCCAGGCCCGCGCCGAGTGGATGATGCATCGCCTGCGCAACCTCAATCTCTACCCCAGCCTGTTCGTCATCGACCAGATCAGCTCGCAGCTGCGCATCGTCCGCCCGCTGGCCTGGAACCGTACCGAGATCGTCAGCCAGTGCATCGGCGTAAAGGGCGAGTCGGACGCCGACCGGGAGAACCGGATCCGCCAGTTCGAGGACTTCTTCAACGTCTCCGGGATGGGCACGCCCGACGACCTGGTGGAGTTCCGCGAAGCCCAGCGTGGCTTCCAGGCCCGCCTGGAGCGCTGGAGCGACATCTCCCGCGGCCACGGCAAGTGGCTCGAAGGCGCGACGCCGAACAGCCAGGCGCTGGGTATCGCGCCGCTGCTGACCGGCACCGAGATCACCCACGAAGGCCTCTACGTCAACCAGCACGCGCATTGGCGGCGCTTCCTCCTCGACGGCCTGGAGCGCCTGGCCCTGCGCGCGAAGGAGGTGACCCCATGAACGCCGGACTGCAGTACCGCGTCGAACAATTCCTCTACCGCCACGCCGAACTCTGCGATGCCCAGGACTGGGACGGCTACCTCGCGCAGTTCGACGAACAGTGCGAGTTCCACCTGCCGCAGTGGGAGTCCGAGCAGCGCTACACCCGCGATCCGAAGCGCGAGATGTCGCTGATCTACTACCCCAGCCGTGCCGGCCTGGAAGACCGGGTGTTCCGTATCCGCACCGGCAAGGCCGCGTCCACCGTGCCGATGCCGCGCACCCTGCACCAGATCGGCAACGTGCGCATCGCCGAGGAAGGCGAAGGCCTGCTGCGAGTGCGGGTCAACTGGCAGACCCTGTTCCAGCGCCTGGACCAGACCGGCAGCTTCTTCGGCCATGCCACCTACCGCCTGAAACCCCATGGAGAGGCCTGGCTGATCGCGCGCAAGCACATCGTCCTGCTCAACGACCGGATCGACTCGGTCCTCGACTTCTACCACCTCTGAACGGCGGGACCCGTCACGATGAATCACAAAGTCGCCCTCAGCTTCGCCGACGGCAAGACCCTGTTCCTGCCCGTCGGCCACGACGACCTGCTCCTCGACGCCGCCCTGCGCCACGGCATCAACCTGCCGCTGGACTGCCGCGAAGGGGTCTGCGGCACCTGCATGGGCCGCTGCGAGGCGGGCAGCTACAGCCTGGACTACGCCGACGAGGACACCCTCTCCGCCGCCGACCTGGAGCAGCGCAAGGTGCTCGCCTGCCAGACCCGGGTGCGCTCCGACGCGGCCTTCTACTTCGACTTCGCCTCGACCCTCTGCCATGCCGCCGCGGCCCAGGCGCACAGCGGCGTGGTGCGCGAACTGCGCCTGCTCTCCGAGGACACCGCGCTGCTCCGCCTCGACGCCGGCGCCGCGGGCCGCCAGCTGGACTTCCTGCCCGGCCAGTACGCGCGCCTGCAAGTACCCGGCAGCGACTGCCGGCGCGCCTACTCCTTCGCCAACCGGCCGAATCCGCAGAACCACCTGCAGTTCCTCATCCGCCTGCTCCCGGGCGGCGCCATGAGCGACTACCTGCGCCAAGGGTGCCGGGTCGGCGACGAGATCCGCTTCGAGGCGCCGCTGGGCACCTTCTACCTGCGCCAGGTGGAGCGCCCGTTGCTGCTGGTGGCCGGCGGCACCGGCCTGTCGGCGTTCCTCGGCATGCTCGACGAACTGGCCGAGCGCGGTTGCGAGCGGCCGGTGCATCTCTACTACGGGGTACGCCGCGCCGACGATCTCTGCGAATTGCAACGGATCGCCGGCTACGCCGAGCGGCTTCCCGGCTTCCGCTTCGTCCCGGTGCTCAGCGAGGCGGACGCCGACTGGGATGGCCGGCGCGGCTACCTGCACGAGCATTTCGACGCCGCCCGCTTGCGCGACGAAGCTTTCGACCTCTACCTGTGCGGGCCTCCGCCGATGGTCGAGGCGGTCCGCCAGTGGCTGCGCGAGCACTCCCTGGAGCATCTGCGGCTGTACCTGGAGAAGTTCACCGAAAGCGGCGACTGAAGCGCTCAGCCGAGGTCACCGCCAGCTACCGGCAGGGTCACGCCGGTGATGTAGGACGCCTCGTCGGAGGCGAGGAAAAGGATCGCCGCGACCTGTTCGTCGATGCTGCCGTAGCGCTTCATCAGGCTGCTGTCGAGGGTCTGCTCGACGATCTGTCGATACCAGCGCCGCTCCTCCTCGCTCTGCGCCGCGGCGTTGCGCGGAATCCTTCGCGGCGGCGCGTCGGTGCCGCCCGGCGCCACCGCGTTGACGCGGATGCCCTGGTCGGCGGTCTCGAACGCCAGGCAGGCGGTCAGCGCGTTCACCCCGCCCTTGGCGGCGCCATAGGGCACCCGGTTGACCCCGCGGGTGGCAACCGACGAGACGTTGACGATCGCCCCGCTGCCCTGCCCCAGCATCGCCGGCAGCGCCGCTCGGCAACACCACAAGGTGGGCAGCAGCGAACGCCGCAGCTCGGCCTCGATCTCGTCCTCGGCGTAGTGTTGGTAGGGCTTCGCCCAGAGGGTGCCGCCGACGTTGTTGACCAGGATGTCCAGCCGGCCGAAACGCTCCAGGGTCCGCTCCAGTACCCGCTGGCATTCGGCGTAGCGCTCCAGGTCGGCGGTCAGGCACAGGCAGGCGTCGCCGGCCAGTTCGTGGACCAGCTCGGAGCGGTCCACCGCCACCACCCGCGCGCCTTCCTCCAGCAGGCGCCGGACCACGCCCAGGCCGATACCCTGGGCGGCGCCGCTGACCAGGGCGACCTTGTCGCGGAATCTGTCGTTCATGGGAGTCTCCTTGGCTCGCTCGGGTTCAGGCCGCGCTGGCGGCGAACTTTTCGTAGTAGAAATTCGCCGGGCGCACGCCCTGCTCGCGCAGGTAGCGCTCGACCGCCTCGACCATCGGCGGCGGCCCGCACAGGTAGATGTCGACGTCGCCCTCGTGCAGGTGCTGCGCGGCGATGTGCTCGGTCACGTAGCCCTTGCGCGGATAGTCGCTGTCGGCGCTGGCCACGCACGCGCTCCAGGTGAAGCCGGGAATCCGTTCGGCGAACGCCTCCAGGCGCTCGAGACCGACCAGGTCGACGTCGTGGGTCACCCCGTAGACCAGGTGCAGCGGGTGCGCGCTGCCCTGTTCGGCGATCCGTTCGAGCATCGCGGTGAACGGCGCCAGGCCGGTGCCGCCGGCCAGCATCAGCAGTGGCCGGTGAATCTCGCGCAGGTAGAAACTGCCCAGCGGGCCGTCCATCGCCAGGCTGTCGCCGGCCCTGGCCGTGCCACTGAGGAAGCCGCTCATCAGCCCGCCGGGGACGTTGCGGATCAGGAAGCTGACCTCGCCGTCCTTCGCCAGCGAGCTGAAGGAGTAGGCGCGGCGCTGCTCGCTGCCGGGTACCTGGAGGTTGACGTACTGCCCGGGCAGGAACGCCAGGCTGGCCAGCGCCTCGCCGCGCAGCGACAGGCCGATGGTGCTCGGCGAGAGTTGCCGGACTTCGCTGATGCGCGCCTCGTAGCGCGCCTGGCCGGTCCTGCACAGGGTCGAGGACGCCGGCACGCGCAGCACGCAGTCGCTTTCGGCGCGCATCTGGCAGGTCAGCACGTAGCCGCGGGCGGCTTCCTCGGCGCTGAGGGCATCGTCGATGTAGTCCTGGCCCAGCGCATAGCGCCCGGCCTCGGCCAGGCACTTGCAGGTGCCGCAGGCGCCGTCGCGGCAGTCCAGGGGGATGTTGATGCCCTGGCGGTAGGCCGCGTCGGCCACGGTCTCGCCGGGCGCGGCATGGATGAAGCGGGTCACCCCGTCTTCGAAGTTGAGTGCGATCCGATGGTTCATGGCATGTCCCTCGACAGCCCGCCGGCGCGGGCGTCAGACGTGGTAGACGTCGATCAGCTGGCGAACGTAGTCGTTCTTCAGGATCACTTTCTTGGCCTTGATCAGCGGACTCTCGCCGCGTACGTCGAGGTCGTAGAAGGTGGTGCCGAAGTAGCTGTCCACGGTCTTGTAGCGATAGCTCAGGGTGTGCCAGTTGCAGCGCACGCGGCAGATGCCGTCGTCCTCGCCGAGCAGTTCGATGTTGCTCAGGTTGTGCGAGGTGCGGGTGTCCGGCAGGGTCGCGCTGGAGCGCTCGGTGCGGATGCGGAATACCCGGTCCTCCAGGCCGCCGCGGTTGCCGTACCAGATCAGCGAGATTTCCCGCTGCGGGTCCTCGGTGAGCTGGTCGCGGTCGTCCCAGGACGGCATCCAGAAACTGGCGTCCGCGGCGTACAACGCCAGCCAGGCGTCCCAATCCTTGTCGTCGAGATAGCGCGCCTCGCGGTAGAGGAAATCGCGCAGGGCGTCGTAGCCCAGGCTCATGACGCCACCTCCCGCAGCGCCACGCGCTGCGTCCGTTCGCGTTCCAGGGCGGCGAGCAGCGCCTCCTGCCAGTAGCGATGCTGCAATACGAACAGCCCTTCGTCCTCGGTGCGCACGCCGCTCAGGCGCGGCCGCAGGTCGATGGCCGCGGCCGCCGCGTCGGCGCCCTCTATCCAGTGTTCGGCGCCGCGCGACAGGTCGTTCCAGCCGACCACGCTGCCCTGGTAGCCCTGCTGGCAGGAACGGAACTCCTCCAGGTCGTCCGGGGTGGCCATGCCGCTGACGTTGAAGAAGTCCTCGTACTGGCGGATGCGCCGGGCGCGCGCCTCGGCGCTCTCGCCTTTCGGCGCGATGCAGTAGATGGTGATTTCCGTGCGGTCCACCGACAGCGGCCGGGCGATGCGGATCTGCGAGCTGAACTGGTCCATCAGGTACACGTTGGGGTACAGGCAGAGGTTGCGCGAGTTCTCGATCATCCAGTCGGCGCGGGCCTCGCCGAAGTCGCGGGCAAGCTCGGCGCGGCGCTCGAAGGCCGGCCGGTCCTCGGGGTTGGCCCAGCGACTCCAGAGCAGCATGTGGCCATGCTCGAACGAGTAGAAGCCGCCGCCCTGCCGGGCCCAGCCCGCGGCGCTCATGGTCCGCAGCGGGTCCGCGGCGTCGCGCTGCTGGCGCTGGCTCTGGGTCGCCGCGTAGTTCCAGTGCACCGAACTGACGTGATAGCCGTCGGCGCCGTTCTCGGTGGTGAGCTTCCAGTTGCCTTCGTAGACATAGCTGGAAGAGCCGCGCAGCACCTCGAGGCCTTCCGGCGACTGGTCGACGATCATGTCGATGATCTTCGCCGACTCGCCCAGGTGCTCGGCCAGCGGCCTGACATCGGGGTTGAGGCTGCCGAACAGGAAGCCACGGTAGGACTCGAAGCGCGCCACCCGGGTCAGGTCGTGCGAGCCCTCGCAGTTGAAGCCCTGCGGGTAGCCGGCCTCGGCCGGGTCCTTGACCTTGAGCAGCTTGCCGGAGTTGTTGAAGGTCCAGCCGTGGAACGGACAGGTATAGCTGCTGCGATTGCCGCTCTTGTGCCGGCAGAGCATCGCGCCACGGTGGCTGCAGGCGTTGATGAAGGCGTTGAGCTGGCCGTCGCGGTTGCGCGCGATGACGATCGACTGGCGGCCGATCTGGGTGGTCAGGTAGTCGTTGACTCCGGCAACCTGGCTTTCGTGAGCGAGATAGACCCAATTGCCCTCGAAGATGTGCTTCATCTCCAGTTCGAACAGGCGTGGATCGGTGAACATCTCCCGCTTGCAGCGGTAGACGCCGCGCTCGGGGTCTTCCTCGAGCAGAGAACGCAAGTAATCGCTACCCAGGGACATGGCCGGGGCCTCCGTTGTTATTGTTCAGGCCCGGTCAGGTTAGGTAGCGCGTGCTGCTGGGGATATCCGTTGCCTGCGGATCGCTGGCCGATTCCTGCACGCCGTGGCGGTCGGCGCTAGGCGCGCCGGCGCAGGGTTTCCGAAGGCAGCTCGCCGAACTGCCGGCGATATTGCTCGGCGAAGCGGCCGAGGTGGGCGAAACCGAAGTCCAGGGCCAGTTCGGTGAGGTTGCGTACCCGGCAGCCGGGGTCTTCCAGGCAGGCGCGGATGCGCTCCAGGCGCAGCCGGCGAATGTATTGCCGAGGGCTCTCGCCAAGCTGGCGCTCGAACAGCGCGTACAGCGAACGGGTGCTCATGTGCGCCTGCTCGGCCAGCGCCGCGACCTCGATCTCGCTCTGCAGATGGCGGCGGATGTAGGCATCGAGGCGGGCGAAGACGACCTGCGCATCGCCGGGGTCCTCGCGGCTGACGTTGGTCTTCAGCAGGGTCAGCAGCTTGCTGCCGAGGATCTGCTCGAAGTGGCTGTCGACCCGCGCCAGCCGCTCGCCGGACTCGGCCTCGCGGCAGACCAGGGCGAGCAGGCCGACGAAGCCTTCCAGCTGGTCCAGGCGATAGCGATGTTCGAGGAAACGCACGCCGCGCGCCGGATGGCTCCAGCGCTGCTCGGCGCAGATCGCTTCGAGCAGCGCGCAGGGCAGCTTGACGATGAATTTCTCGCAGTCCGCCGAATAGGTCAGGTCGACCGGATCGTCCGGGTTGATCAGCAACAGCTCGCCCGGCGCCAGGGCGTGTTCCTGCCCGCCGCCGCGCCACAGGCAGTGGCCGCGCAGGAGGATCTGCAGGTGGAAGATGCTCTCCAGCGCCGGCGAGGTGACCCGTACCGCCGCGCCGTAGCTGATCCGGCACAGGTCGAGGCTGGCGAAGGTGCGGTGGTCGAGGCTGGCTTGCGGCCTGCCGGCGGCCGGCAGGCGTATGCAGTGCGTACCGACGTGCCGGTTGACATAGCCGGACACCGCATAGGGGTCGGCACGTTCGAACACCCGGCTGCGCTCGCTGAGCAAGGAGGCATTCATGGGCAGGACACTCAGGCTGCTATCGTTGTTGTTATCGCCGCGCGGCGCCAAGCGCCGGGCGCGGAACGTCCACCCACACTACGCAAGCCCTCCGCCGGCGACAATCCGGGCCGGCAATCGCGTGCGGTAATCGAACGGAATCCGTCCAACGGCCAACGAAAAAGGGCCGCCAGGGTTTCCCCTGCCGGCCCGCTTGCGCGCCCGCTTCAGCCGGCCGCCGGCGTCTCCTCGCGCGGTCCGGCGTCGCGCCCGTGGGTCCAGCGATAGAGCACCGGCAGCACCAGCAGGGTCAGCATGGTCGAGGACAGGATGCCGCCGATCACCACCGTCGCCAGCGGCCGCTGCACCTCGGCGCCGGTGCCGGTGGCCAGGGCCATCGGCACGAAACCGAGGGACGCCACCAGGGCGGTCATCAGCACCGGACGCAGGCGGGTGATGGCGCCCTCCCACACCGCCTGGTCGAGGCTGCGTCCTTCCTGCAACAGGTTGCGGATGAAGGAGATCATCACCAGGCCGTTGAGCACCGCCACCCCGGACAGGGCGATGAAACCCACCGCCGCCGAGATCGACAGCGGTATCCCGCGCAGCCACAGGGCCAGCACCCCGCCGGTGAGGGCGAAGGGGATGCCGGTGAACACCAGCAGGCCGTCCTTGACGTTGTTGAACATGGCGAAGAGCAAGGTGAACACCAGCAGCAGCGCCACCGGCACCACTACCTGCAAGCGCTTGGCGGCGGACTGCAACTGTTCGAACTGGCCGCCCCAGGTGGTCCAGTAGCCGGCCGGGATCTTCACCCCGTCCTGCAGCTTCTGTTGCGCTTCCAGCACGAACGAGCCGATGTCGCGGCCGCGCACGTTGGCGCTGACCACGATGCGCCGCTTGCCGTTCTCCCGGCTGATCTGGTTCGGTCCCGGCGAGAGGTCGAGGCGCGCCACGTCCGACAGCGGGATGAAGTCGATCCGCGCCAGGTTGTTCGGCGGCAGCGGGATCAGCAGGTTGGACAGTGCCGGCAGGTCGGCGCGCAGGGTTTCCGGCAGGCGGATGACGATGTCGAAGCGGCGGTCGCCCTCGAACAGGGTACCGGCGTTGCGTCCGCCGAGGGCGGTGGCCACGGTGTCCTGGATGTCGCCGACATTGAGGCCGAAGCGTGCCGCCTTGTCGCGGTCGATGTCCACCGTCAGCACCGGCAGGCCGGTGGTCTGCTCGACCTTCACCTCGGAGGCGCCGTCGATGCCTTGCAGCACCTTGGAGATCTTCTCCGCGGTGTCGTTGAGCACCTGCATGTCGTCGCCGAAGACCTTCACCGCGACGTCGCTGCGCACCCCGGAGATCAGTTCGTTGAAGCGCAACTGGATCGGCTGGGAGAACTCGTAGACGCTGCCCGGCACCTCAAGGGCCGCGGCCTGCAATTCTTCCAGCAGCGCCTCCCGCGACTTCTTCGGGTCCGGCCACTGGCTCTGCGGCTTGAGCATCACGTAGCTGTCGGAGGCGTTCGGCGGCATCAGGTCGGAGGCGATCTCGGCGGTCCCGGTGCGGGCGAAGACCCGCTCGATCTCCGGGAACTTGCCCATCAGCTTCCTCTCCAGGGTCTGCTGCATCTCGACCGACTGGGTCAGGCTGGTGCCCGGCACCCGCAGGCCCTGCATGGCGAAGTCGCCCTCGCTGAGGCTGGGAATGAACTCGCTGCCCATCCGCGAGGCCACCAGCCCGGTGAGCAGGATCGCGCCGAGGGCGCCGCCGACCACCAGCGCGCGGTGCCCGAGCACCCAGCGCAGCGCCGGTTCGTAGGCCAGACGCGCGCGGCGCATGACGAAGTTCTCCTCCTCCTTGACCTTGCCGGTGATGAACAGCGCGATCGCCGCCGGGACGAAGGTCACCGAGAGGATCATCGCGCCGAGCAGCGCGGTGACCACGGTGAACGCCATCGGGTGGAACATCTTCCCCTCGACCCCGGTGAGGGCGAAGATCGGCAGGTACACCACCATGATGATGATCTGGCCGAAGACCAGCGCCCGGCGCGCCTCCCTGGACGCGGCGAAGACCTCGTGGAAACGTTCCGCGCGGGTCAGCTGGCGGCCGTGGTGGGCCTGGGCGTGGGCCAGGCGGCGGATGGCGTTCTCGACGATCACCACGGCGCCGTCGACGATGATGCCGAAGTCCAGCGCGCCGAGGCTCATCAGGTTGGCGCTGACCCTGTTGCCGACCATCCCGGTGAAGGTGAACAGCATCGACAGCGGGATGATGGTGGCGGTGATCAACGCCGCGCGGATGTTGCCGAGGAACAGGAAGAGCACCGCGATCACCAGCGCCGCGCCTTCCACCAGGTTCTTCTTCACCGTGGCCACGGCCTTGTCCACCAGGGTGGTGCGGTCGTAGACGGTGATCGCCTTGACCCCCTTGGGCAGGGTCCGGTTGATCTCCTCCAGGCGCTGGCCGACCGCCTGGGCCACTTCCCGGCTGTTCTCGCCGATCAGCATGAACACCGTGCCGAGCACCACTTCGCGGCCGTTCTCGGTGGCCGCGCCGGTGCGCAGCTCCTTGCCCAGGCCGACCTCGGCGACGTCGCGGATACGGATCGGCACGCCGTCGACGTTGGAAACGATGATCCCGCGGATATCGTCCATGTCCTTGACCTGGCCCGGCGCGCGGATCAGCAACTGCTCGCCGCGCCGCTCGATGTAGCCGGCGCCGACGTTCTCGTTGTTGCGCAGCACGGCGTTCTGCAGGTCGCCGAGGGTCAGCTTGTAGGCCGCGAGCTTCTTCGGATCCGGGGCGATGAGGAATTGCTTGGCGTAGCCGCCGATGGTGTTGATCTCGGCCACGCCCTTCACGTTGCGCAACTGCGGACGGATGATCCAGTCCTGGATGGTGCGCAGGTCGGTGGGCGTGTAGGCGCTGCCGTCCTCCTTGGTCGCGCCCTCCTCGGCCTCAACCGTCCACAGGTAGATCTCGCCGAGACCGGTGGAGATCGGCCCGAGGGTCGGCGAGATGTCTTCCGGCAGTTGCTCGCGCGCCGTGCTCAGGCGTTCGTTGACCTGCTGGCGGGCGAAGTAGATATCGGTGCCCTCCTCGAAGATCACCGTCACCTGGGAAATCCCCGGCCGCGACAGCGAACGGGTTTCCTGCAAACCCGGCAGGCCGGCCATGACGGTCTCCACCGGGTAGGTGATCCGCTGCTCCACTTCCAGCGGCGAGTAGCCGGGGGCGGCGGTATTGATCTGCACCTGGACGTTGGTGATGTCCGGGACCGCGTCGATGGACAGCTTCTGGTAGCTGCCGATGCCGACCCCGGCCATCCCCAGCACCGCCAGCAGGACCAGCCAGCGTTGCTCGATGGCGAATTGGATGATGCGTTCGAACATGCGAAGACTCCTGGAGCGGGACTCAGTGACCGTGTTCCGCCGAGCCCTTGCCCAGTTCGGATTTGAGGATGAAGCTGCCGCTGGCGGCGACCTGGCTGCCGGCGCGCAGGCCCTCGAGGACCTCGACGCGCTGGCCGTCGCTGATGCCCAGCTTGACCGGCTGGACCACGAAGCCATCGGCCACGCGGACGAACACCACGTCCTCGCCGTCGACGTTCTGCACCGCGCCGTCGGCGACCGTCAGGACTTCCTTGCGGGTCGCCTCGGCCACCTGCACGGAAACGAACAGACCCGGGCGCCAGGTGCTCTCGGGGTTGCTCAGGGTGACCCGGGCGGTGGCCGCGCGGGTCTGCTCGCCGAGCAGGTCGCCGATGTAGGACACGGTGCCCTCCACCTCGCTATCCAGCGCCTGGGCGAGCACCTTGACCTTGCTGCCGACGCGGACCTGGCCGAGCAGTTGCGCGGGCACGTTGAAGGTGGCCCAGACCGAGGACAGGTCGGACAGGGTGAAGACGTTGGCGGTGCCGTCCACCGGCTCGCCCTGGGTCAGGTGCTTTTCCACCAGCACCCCGGCGAACGGCGCGCGCAGCTCGTAGCGGTTGCCGCCCTGCAGGCTGGGATTGCCGCCGAGCGCGGCGATCTTCGCCCGCGCGTTGTTCAGCGCGATCTCGGCTTCCTGCAAACCCTGGCGGGCGAGCAGGAATTCCTGCTCGGCGGAAATGCCCTCCTTCCACAGCTGCTGCTCGCGCTTGTAGGTGCTCTGCGCCAGGCTCAGGCGGCGCTGGGCGGCGGCGAATTCGCTGCGCTGGTCGGACAACTGCGGGCTGCTGATCACCGCCAGCAGCTCGCCCTGCTTCACCGCCTGGCCAAGATTGGCCGGCACGCTGTCGACGATCCCCGGCAGGCGCGGGACGATATGCGCGGTGCGGTCCTCGTTGAAGCGGATCTCGCCGGGCAGCGAGACCACCTGGGCCAGGCTGATCGTCCGCGCCGTATCGAGGGTGATGCCGGCGGCCTCGATCTGCTCGGCATCCAGCTCCAGCTTGCCCTCCTCGCGGGTGAAGGCGAAGTCGTAGCCCTGCTTGCCGGCCATCAGCTTGAGGCGCGCGGTGAAGGCATGCGGCTCGGCGATCCCGGCATTGGCCACCAGGCCATCGCCGCTGGCCTTGAACAGCAGGTCCTCGACCTCGCCGGTGGCACGCTCGACGTCGGCGCCGAGGACCACCTCCTGCGGCGCCAGCGCCTTGCCGCCGCGCTCGACCCAGGCCTTGAGCGGGCTGCCGTCCTCCGGCACCAGCAGTTCCAGGGTCAGGTCGCCCTGGCGCAACAACATGCCGCCGCGCGGTCCGCTGCCCTCGCCCTCGGCGGCCGCTTCGCCGGCGCCGGCCGGCGCCTTGCCGCCCAGCTCCAGGTAGGCGCCGCCGCCCAGGCCGAGCAGTGCCAGTGCGGTCACCGCGATAATCGTCTTCTTGCCCATTCTGTTCTCCCGAACCGTTCGGGGGGCGCGCCGGCGGCCCGCCCCGGAAATCTCACTGGCCGAGGTGGCCGATGTCTTCACCGAGCAGGCGCTCCATGCTCACCCGCGCCTGCGCCGCGGCGTCCAGCGCGCGCACGTACTGGGCACGGACGCCAACCAGGGTGCGCTGGGCATCGAGCACGTCGAGGAAGTTGAACTTGCCCATCTCGAAGCCGCGGGTCATCGAGTCCAGCGCGCTCTGTGCGCCGGGCAGCAGGTCGCGACGGACCAGCGCCAGCTCCTGTTCCGAGGTGCGCAACTGGTCGTAGGCCTGTACCGCTTCGCTGCGCAGGCGCAGCAGGGTCGCGCGCTGCAGGTCGCGGGCCTGGTCGGCGCGGCTCTGGGCGGCGTAGATGTTGCCCTGGTTGCGGTCGAACAGCGGCAGCGGCATCGACAGGCCGATCAGGTTGACCCGTTCGCCACGTCCGTCGCGGGCGGTCTGGTCGTACTTGCTGCCGATGCTGACCGTCAGGTTGGGGATGCGCTGGCGCTTCTCCAGGTCGACCTGGGCCTCGCCGCGCGCTACCTCCTGGGCCGCCAGGCGCAGGGTCGGCGACTCGTCGAGATGGCGCAGCAAGGCGCCACGGGTGATGCTCGCCGGCACCGCGTCGAGCGCGCCGCCGACCCTGGCGAAGCCTGGCTGCGGCTCGTCCCAGGTGCTCGACAGCTGCACATAGGTGCGCTGCTGCTCCAGCTCCGCCTGGCTCAGGTCGAGCTTGGCGTTGTCCGCCAGGACCTGGGCGCGAACCCGTTCCACCGAGGAGATGCTGCCGGCCTTGACCCGTCGGTCGGCGGCCTGCAGCGCGCGCCTGGCCAGGTCCAGGGAGGTCTTCGCCAGGCGCACCCGCTCCTGCGCGGTCAGCGCCGCGTAGTAGGCGCCGCGGACCTGGGCGCGCAGTTCGGCGCGACGGACTTCCAGTTGGGTCCAGGCGATCTCGCTGCCGCGTTTCGCCACCTCCACCCGCGCACCGCGCTTGCCGCCCAGCTCCAGCGGCTGGGCGATGCTGACGCTGGTCTGGCGATTGCCTTGGCGGGTGTCCTCGACGCTCCAGGACAGATCCGGGTTGGGGATCAGCCCGGCCTGCTGCCGCGCGCCGCTGGCGATCTCGGTCTCGCGCCCCACCGCCGCCAGCTCGGGGTTGCTCCGCAGGGCTCGCTCCAACGCCTGCTCGAGGCTGATCGAAGTGCCGTTGAAACTCACCGGCGCCTCGTTCGCCAGGGCCGGCAGGCCCAGGCAGAGTCCCATCAGTAGCCAGCAGGCGCGTTTCCCCGCGCTGGCCAGTGGCCGAAGTATCGGCATGTTCCGCTCCTCGTCTGCTGATCGTCGTCGGCGACGGCGATCCATTACCGGCCCGGAACCACGCAACCGTTCATCGGCGATATCTCGCCGGCGATATTCGAAGTTGCACTTCCGGGATGCGGCAGATGTTAGGTAGCGGGGCTTATCGGCAAGGTGACGGAAGAATTACAAGTCGGTAATGAATATTCTCCACGGACAATTAGCGGTTACACTTCGGCAACCTTCGAAGAGACTGGCAATAGTTGGATGAAACATAGGGACAAAAGCAACATGCGCTTACAAAAGGCATTGCCTCTCACGCCCAGCGGTGCTTGCGCCGCGGACATTTCCAAAGTTCTCAGGCGGACTCCCGGGAGAACTACCCGGTCATTCGATAATTATCATCGAAGCAGCGCAACGATATGAAATTACATTTCCAGGACTCTATCCAGGCAACGCCCGCAATGTAACTTTATAGCAATGCACTTAAACATTTACTTGCAAATGAATCCATACTTTATATAGGGGCGAACATGCGCATCCTTATTATCGAAGATGAAGTCAAGACTGCCGACTACCTGCACCAGGGCCTGACCGAAAGCGGCTACATCGTCGACCGCGCCAACGATGGCATCGACGGCCTGCACATGGCCTTGCAACACCCTTACGAACTGGTGATCCTCGACGTCAACCTGCCCGGCATCGACGGCTGGGACCTGCTCCGCCGCCTGCGCGAACGCAGCAGCGCGCGGGTGATGATGCTCACCGGGCATGGCAGGCTGACCGACAAGGTGCGCGGCCTCGATCTCGGCGCCGACGACTTCATGGTCAAGCCGTTCCAGTTCCCCGAACTGCTGGCGCGGGTCCGCTCGCTGCTGCGCCGCCACGACCAGGCACCGATGCAGGACGTCCTGCGGGTCGCCGACCTGGAGCTGGACGCCAGCCGCCACCGGGCCTTCCGCGGCCGGGTGCGGATCAACCTGACGACCAAGGAGTTCGCCCTGCTGCACCTGCTGATGCGGCGCAACGGCGACGTCATCACCCGGACGCAGATCATCTCGCTGATCTGGGACATGAACTTCGACAACGACTCCAACGTGGTGGAAGTCGCCATCTGCCGCCTGCGGGCGAAGATCGACGACGGCTTCGACCTCAAGCTGATCCATACCATTCGCGGCGTCGGCTACGTCCTGGAAGCGCGCCGATGACGCCACCAGGCCGACTGTCGCTGCGCCTGGCCCTGCTGGTCGGCGCCCTCGGCGCGCTGCTGGCCCTGGCGCTCGGCGCAATGGCGCACTGGAACCTCGGCCGCGAGCTGGAAGCCCGCGAGCGGGAAAACCTGCAATTGAAGCTGGAGCAGATCCGCCACAGCCTGGAAGACGATCTCGACCTGCGCAGCGACCCGGCCGTACAGGCGCATGCCCTGCAGGACCAACTGGTGGCGCACAGCGGCCTGCACCTGAGCATTCTCGACAGCCGCAGCGGCCAGCCGCTGATGAGCTTCGGCGACCAGGCCGCGGCCAGCGTCGCGACCAACCGCGCGCTTCTCGCCCGCTTGCAGGCGGACGCCCGCCAGCCGGTGTTCCAGAGCTGGAGCACCGGCAACGACCAGCGCCTGCTGAGCATCGGCGCTTCCATGCGCATGAAGAACGGCACCCCGGTACAGGTGTTGCTGAGCAGCGAGCGCAACGCCGACGAGCGCCTGCTCGACGGTTTCCTCCGCGCCACCCTGCTGGCCCTGCCCTTCCTCCTGCCATTGATCGCCCTGGCCGCCTGGTGGGTGGTGCGTGCCGGCCTCGAACCGTTGAACCGCTTCCGCCGGGTGGCCGCCCAGGTCAGCCCGCAGGATCTCTCCTACCGCATCCCCGAGCAGAACCTGCCGCGCGAGCTGGACAGCCTGGCCCGCAGCTTCAACCACATGCTCGGCCGCCTCGAGGATGGCGTACGCCAGCTCTCGCAGTTCTCCGACGACCTGGCCCACGAACTGCGCGCGCCGATCTGCAACCTGCTGGTGCGCAACCAGGTGCTGCTCAGCCAGCATCGCGACGGCGCGGCATACCGCGAAGCCCTGGAGTCCAATGCCGAGGAACTGGAGCGGCTGTCGCGGATCGTCACCGACATGCTGTTCCTGGTGCAGGTGGACAACCCGGCGATCCAGGCCCAGTTCGGCTGCGTCGCCCTGCACGAGCAGGCGGCCAAGGTCATCGACCTGTACGAGATGGTCGCCGAGGACAAGGGCGTCGAACTGCGCCTGTCCGGCAACGGCTTCGCCCACGGCGACAACCTGATGATCCAGCGCGCCATTTCCAACCTGGTGTCCAACGCCGTGCGCCACACCCCGCAAGGCGGGCGCATCGACGTGCGGATCGGGGAACGCGCGGGGCACACCGAGGTGAGGGTCAGCAACGACGGTCCGGGCATCCCGCCGGAGTACCTGCCGCACCTGTTCGAGCGCTTCTACCGCCGCGCCGGACGCCAGACTGGAGCCCAGGCCGGCACCGGCCTGGGACTGGCCATCGTGCAATCGATCATGGCCTACCACGGCGGCCGCGCCGAAGCGGAAAGCGTACCGCAGCAGAAGACCCACCTGCGCCTGCTGTTCCCTTCGACGGGCGCTGCCTGACGCCGGTTTCAGCAACCGGCGCGGCGCCGCCACAGCCGGTACTCGCCGCAGAAACCGGCGAGGAACAGCGCCAGGCCGAGCGCCAGCAGGGTCCAGGGCGTCCGCAGCGGGGCGCGCTGGAGCGGCGGTTCACCGTGCAGCAGGACGAAGCATTGCAGCAGCGCCCAGAACATCGCGGCGACGCCGCCAAGCATGGCCAGGCGGCACAACCAGCCGAGCCAGTAGCCTCGGCGCGAGGGCATTTCCGGAAACTTCCCCGACACGTATTCACCTCCACATCCGCCGCCACACTCTAGCCGAGACGCGGACGGCGGTGTGTCATGCAAGCGCAATAGCGGGGAAAGGCATTCGTCAGGAACAGGCAGCGAGAAGAACTCAGGGCGAAGGCGGCAGGCCCTCCTCGACCCGGCCGAGCCGCTCGTCGGTCCGCTCGATATCGGCGCTGTCCCAGCCGCCGCCCATTGCCGCGATCAACTGGACGCTGGCGGTCAGGCGGCTGCCGAGCAGGGTCAGCACGGTGCGTTCGTTGCTCAGCGCGGTGGCCTGGTTGGTGACCACGTCGGTGTAGTCGACGGTGCCGGCCTTGTACTGGTTCTCGGCCAGGCGCAGTGCCTCGCGGGCCGACTCCAGGGCTTCGCGCTGCACCCCGCTCTCCTCGTCGAGGACGCTCAATTGCACCAGGTAGTCCTCCACCTCGCGGAAACCGTCGAGCACGGTCTGCCGGTAGGTCGCCACGGTCTGGTCGTAGGTCGCCTCGGCCTGGTCCACCTGGGAGCCGATCAGGCCGCCGTCGAACAGGGTCATGGCGAACTGCGGGCCGATCGACCAGAAGCGGTTCGGCGTGCTGATCCAGTTGCTCAGGCTGCCGCTGCGGTAGCCGCCGGCGGCGCTCAGGGTGAGGTCGGGGAAATAGGCGGCCTTGGCCACGCCGATCTGGGCGTTGGCGGAAATCACCTTGCGTTCCGCCGAGGCGATGTCCGGCCGTCGTTCGAGCAATTGCGACGGCACCACTGCCGGCAGGTCCGGCAGCTTCGGCACGCTCGCCACCGACGGCAGGTTGAATTGCGCCGGCGGCAGGCCGACCAGCACGGCGATGGCGTGCTCCAGCTGGGCACGCTGGTACTTCAGGTCGATGGCCTGGGCCTGGGTGCTTTTCAGCTGGGTGCGGGCCTGGGCCACGTCGGCCCTGGTGACGATGCCGGCGCGGTATTTGTTCTCGGCCACCTTCAGCGAACGCTCGTAGGCCGTCACCGTGTCGTTGAGCAGGCGGATCTGTTCGTCCATCACCCGCAGTTGCAGGTAGTTCTGCGCCAGTTGCGACTGCTGGCTGAGGCGCACCGCGGCGAGGTCGGCGGCGCTGGCATGCAGGCTCGCCTGGTTGGCCTCCAGTTGCCGGCGCAGCTTGCCCCAGAGGTCGACCTCCCAGCTGACACTGAGGTTGGTCGAGTAGCTGGTGCTGATCGCGCCAGAGCCGCCGCTGCTCACCGTCGAGCCTCCCGGCAGCAACACGGTGCTGTCGCCGCCGCCCTGGCCGCTGCGGGTCTTGCCCACGTTGCCGGTGATCGACGGGAAGAACGCCGCCCGCGCGCCGCGCACCAGCGCCTCGGCCTGGCGGAACTGCGCCACCGACTGGGCCAGGGTCTGGTTGGAACGTTCCAGGTGCATCTGCAGGTCGTTCAGGGTCTGGTCGCCGTACAGCTCCCACCAGGCGCCGCGCTGGAACACGTCGCGCGGCTCGGCGCGGCGCCAGCCTTCGGCTTCCTTGAATTCGGCGGGCACCGCCAGGTCCGGTCGCTGGTAGTCGGGGCCGATGGCGCAGCCGCCGAGGGCGGCGACCAGGGCCAGGGCAAGCAACGAGGGGGTGTGTTTCATAGGGGTGTCTCCAGCGCACCGTCCGTGCGTACGCCGCGTTTCTGGTTGACCCAGTGGCGCAGGCGGTCGAGATAGAGGTAGACCACCGGGGTGGTGTACAGGGTCAGCAACTGGCTGCCGATCAGCCCGCCGACGATGGTGATGCCCAGCGGCCGGCGCAGCGCGGCGTCGCCGCCGATGCCGAAGATCAGCGGCAAGGCGCCGAGCAAGGCGGCCAGGGTGGTCATCATGATCGGCCGGAAGCGCATCATGCAGGCCTCGAGGATCGCCTCGCGCGGGCTCAGGCCGTGGTTGCGCTCGGCCTCCAGGGCGAAGTCGATCATCATGATCGCGTTCTTCTTGACGATGCCGATCAGCAGGATGATGCCGATCAGCGCGATCAGGCTCAGCTCGCTGCGGCAGAGGATCAGCGCGAGCAGCGCGCCGACCCCGGCCGAAGGCAGGGTCGAGAGGATGGTCAGCGGGTGCACGTAGCTCTCGTAGAGGATGCCGAGGACGATGTACACCGCCAGCAGCGCCAGGAGGATCAGCCAGGGCATCTGGTTCTGCGTGTCCTGCACCGCGCCGGCGTTGCCCTCGAAGCTGGTCTGCACGTCCACCGGGATGTGCAGCGGCTCCAGGGCCTGCATGATGGCCTCGCGGGTCGGGCCGATCTGCGCGCCCGGTGCCAGGTTGAAGGACAGCGTGGTGGCGGCGAACTGGCCCTGGTGGTTGACCTCCAGCGGTGCCCGGCTCGGTTCGTAGTGGCTGAACGCGGACAGCGGCACGCGCTGGCCGTCGTTGCCGATCACCTGGACCTGGCGGAGGATCTCCGGGCTCTGCTGGTACTGCTGGTCGACCTCCATCACCACCCGGTACTGGTTCAGCGGGTTGAAGATGGTCGACACCTGGCGCTGGCCGAAAGAGTCGTTGAGCACCGCGTCGACCATTTCCACGTTGATCCCCAGGGTCGCCGCGCGGTCGCGGTCGATCACCAGGCGGGTCTGCACGCCCTTGTCCTGGGAGTCGCTGTTGACGTCCACCAGCTGCGGCAGCTTGCGCATCGCCGCCTCGACCTTCGGCGCCCATTCGCGGAGCAGGGTCAGGTCGTCGCTGCGCAGGGTGAATTCGTACTGCGCGTTGCTGTCGCGGCCGCCCAGGCGCACGTCCTGGCCGGCGTTGAGATAGAGCGCCGCGCCGGGCACCTTGGCGATCCGCTCGCGCAGCCGGGTGAGGACCTTCTCCACCGGGTCGCGCTCGCCGATCGGCTTGAGAGTGACGAAGAACGAACCGGTGTTGCTCGACTGCCAACGGCCGCCACCGATGAAGCCGACCACGTTTTCCACCGCCGGATCGGAAGAGAGGATCTTGCGGTACTCGCCCATCTTCGCGCTCAGGGACTGGAACGAGATGCTCTGGTCGGCCACCGCGTAGCCGCGCAGGCGCCCGGAGTCCTGCTGCGGGAGGAAGCCCTTGGGCACCACCACGAACAACCAGAGGTTCATGGCGATGCAGGCCAGCATGATCACCACCATCAGCCGCGAGTGCTCCAGCGCCCAGCCCAGGCTGGCGCGGTAGCGCAGCATGAAGGCGGCGAAGAAGCGATCGCTGCGCCGCGCCAGGGAAGCGCCTTCGGGCCGTTTCAGCGGACGCAGCAGACGCGCGCAGAGCATCGGCGTGAGGGTCAGGGATACCACCAGGGACACCAGGATCGCCGCCGAGAGAGTCACCGCGAACTCGCGGAACAGCCGTCCGGTGAGGCCGCCCATGAGCAGCAGCGGGATAAACACCGCGACCAGCGAGAGCGTCATCGACAGCACGGTGAAACCGACCTGGCGGGCGCCGGTGATCGCCGCCTGGATCGGCGGATCGCCCTCCTCGATGCGTCGGGCGATGTTCTCCACCACCACGATGGCGTCGTCCACCACGAAGCCGGTGGCGATGATCAGCGCCATCAGCGACAGGTTGTTCAGGCTGAAGTCGCACAGGTACATGACCGCGAAGGTGCCGATCAGCGAGACCGGCACCGCCAGGCTGGGGATCAGCGTGGCGCGGCCGTTGCGCAGGAACAGGAAGACCACCAGGATCACCAGCGCCACCGAGATCAGCAGGGTCAGCTCGGCCTCTTCCAGCGACGCACGGATCGACGGGCTGCGATCGTCCATCACGTTCAGCCTGACCTGCGGCCCGAGCAGTTCCTGCAACACCGGCAGTTGCGCGTGGATGGCGTCGGTGGCCTCGATGATGTTGGCGCCGGGCTGGCGGGTGACGATCAGCAGCACCGCCGGCAGATCGTCGGAAAAGCCGGCGTTGCGCACGTCCTCCACCGAGTCGCTGACCTTGGCCACGTCGCCGAGGCGCACCGCGGCGCCGTTGTCGGCGTTGTAGTGGATCACCAGCGGCTCGTACTCGCGGGCCTTGCGCAACTGGTCGTTGGCGTCCACCTGCCAGTGCTTGTCGTCCTTCTCGACGGCGCCCTTGGGGCCGTTGCTGTTGGCCGCGGCGATGGCCGTGCGCACGCTGTCCAGGGACAGCCCGTACTGGCTCATGGCATCCGGGTTGAGGTCGACCCGCACCGCCGGCAGCGAGCTGCCGCCGATGCTCACCTGCCCTACCCCCTGCACCTGCGACAGCTTGGGCGCCAGCACGGTCGAGGCGAGGTCGTACATCTCGCCGCGACTCTGGGTCTCCGAGGTCAGGGTGAGGACCATGATCGGCATGTCCGAGGGGTTGGCCTTGCGGTAGCTGGGATTGTTCGGCATACCGCTGGGCAGCAGGCTCATCGCGCCGTTGATCGCCGCCTGCACCTCGCGGGCGGCGCCGTCGATGTCCTTCTCCAGGTCGAACACGAGCACCACGGTGGTCGAGCCCAGCGAACTGCTGGAGGTCATCTCGCTGATCCCGGCGATCCGTCCCAGCGAGCGCTCCAGCGGCGTGGCCACCGACGAGGCCATGGTTTCCGGGCTGGCGCCCGGCAGGCTGGCGCTGACCACGATGGCCGGAAAATCGACGTTGGGCAGCGGCGCCACCGGCAGCAGGCCGAACGACAGGGTGCCGGCCAGCAGCAACGCCAGGGTCAGCAGCGTGGTGGCGACCGGGCGGCGGATGAAGGGCGTGGACAGACTCATCGCCCGGCGTCCCCGTCGAACCCGGCCTCGGTGTTCAGGTCCAGCCCGCGCTGCTTGCGCCAGGCCGCCCAGCGACGGGCCAGGCGGTCGAAGTAGAGATAGATCACCGGGGTGGTGAACAGGGTCAGGACCTGGCTCAGCAGCAGGCCACCGACCATGGTGATGCCCAGCGGCTGGCGCAGCTCGGCGCCGGCGCCGCCGGCGAGCATCAGCGGCAGCGCGCCGAGCAGCGCGGCCATGGTGGTCATCAGGATCGGCCGGAAGCGCAGCAGGCAGGCCTGGTAGATCGCCTCATGGGGCGGCTTGCCTTCGTTGCGCTCGGCGTCGAGGGCGAAGTCGATCATCATGATCGCGTTCTTCTTGACGATGCCGATCAGCAGGATGATGCCGATGATCGCCACGATGCCGATCTCCTGCCCCGCCAGCATCAGCGCCAGCAGCGCGCCGACCCCGGCCGAGGGCAGGGTCGAGAGGATGGTCACCGGATGGATGAAGCTCTCGTAGAGGATGCCCAGGACGATGTACATGGTCACCACCGAGGCGAGGATCAGCAGCAGCGTGTTCGACAGCGAGGCCTCGAAGGCCAGCGCCGCGCCGCGGAAGCTGCCCTGCATGCTCAGCGGCAGCTCCAGGCTGGCCTCGACGCCACGGATCGCCTCGACCGCCTCGCCCAGGGAGTAACCCTTGGCCAGGTTGAACGACAGGGTCGCCGAGGGGAACTGGGCGATATGGTTGATCGCCAGCAGGGTATGCCGCTCCTCCACCTTCGCCAGGCTCGACAGGCGCACCTGGGTGCCGTCGCTGGACGGCACGTAGAGCTGCTCCAGGGCCTGCGGGCCGAGCTGGAACTGCGGCGCCACCTCCAGCACCACGCGGTACTGGGTGGCCTGGGTGAAGATGGTCGAGATCAGCCGCTGGCCGAAGGCGTTGTAGAGCACGCTGTCGATGTCGGAGAGCTTCACGCCGAGGCGCGAGGCGGTGTCGCGGTCGATGTTCAGGTAGGCCTGCAAGCCCTTGTCCTGCCAGTCGCTGGCGACGTCGGCGAGCTGCGGCAACTCCTGCAGCCGCGCCACCAGCTTCGGCACCCACTCGGCGAGCACGTCCGGGTCGGCGTCCTGCAAGGTGAACTGGTACTGGGTGCGGGCGACCCGGTCCTCGATGGTCAGGTCCTGCACCGGCTGCATGTACAGCTTGATTCCGGGCAGGTGGTCGAGTTCGGGCTGCAGGCGCTGGATCACTTCGCTGGCGGTGACGTCGCGCTCGCTGTGCGGCTTGAGGTTGATCAGCAGGCGGCCGGTGTTGAGGGTCGGGTTGCTGCCGTCGACGCCGATGTAGGAGGACAGGCTGGCCACCGCCGGGTCCTTCAGCACCACCTCGGCAAGGGCGCGCTGGCGCTCGGACATGGCCTGGAAGGAGATCGACTGCGGCGCTTCGGCGACGCCCTGGATCACCCCGGTGTCCTGCACCGGGAAGAAGCCCTTGGGCATGGCCAGGTAGAGCAGCGCGGTCAGCGCCAGGGTGGCGATGGCCACCAGCAGGGTCAGCGGCTGGTGCCGCAGGACCACCCGCAGGGCCTTGGCGTATTGTGCGATCAGGCCATCGATGACCCGCCCCGCGGCGCGCGCGAAGCGGCCCTGCTGGTCCTCGTCGATGTGGCGCAGCAGCTTGGCGCTGAGCATCGGCGTAAGGGTCAGGGAGACGAAGCCGGAAATCAGGATCGCCACCGCCAGGGTGATGGCGAACTCGCGGAACAGCCGCCCGGCGACGTCGCCCATGAACAGCAGCGGGATCAGCACGGCGATCAGCGAGAAGGTCAGCGAGATGATGGTGAAGCCGATCTGCTTCGAGCCCTTGAGCGCCGCTTCCAGCGGCGAGTCGCCCTGCTCCAGGTAGCGGGCGATGTTCTCCACCATGACGATCGCGTCGTCGACCACGAAGCCGGTGGCGATGGTCAGCGCCATCAGGGTCAGGTTGTTGATCGAGAAGCCGGACAGGTACATCACGCCGAAGGTACCGATCAGCGACAGCGGCACGGCGAAGCTGGGAATCAGGGTGGCGTAGACGTTGCGCAGGAACAGGAAGGTGACCATCACCACCAGCGCCACCGCCAGCGCCAGCTCGAACTGCACGTCCTTGACCGAGGCGCGGATGGTGGTGGTGCGGTCGGTCAGCACCTGCACGTCGAGATTGCCCGGCAGGGTCGATTGCAGCTGCGGCAGCAGCGCCTTGATCCGGTCGACCACCTCGATCACGTTGGCCCCCGGCTGGCGCTGGATGTTCAGCACCACCGCCGGCAGGTTGTTGGCCCAGGCGGCCAGGCGCACGTTCTCGGCGTCGTCCTCGACGCTGGCGACGTCGCGGATGCGCAGCGGCGAGCCGTTCTTGTAGGCGATGATCAGGTCGCGGTAGGCGTCGGCCGAGCGCAACTGGTCGTTGGCGTCCAGGGTCGAGGCACAGGTCGGGCCGTCGAAGCTGCCCTTGGGGCCGTTGAGGTTGTTGCTGGTCACCGTGCTGCGCAGGTCCTCCAGGCTCAGCCCCGCCGCCGCCAGCGCCGTCGGGTTGGCGCGCACCCGCACCGCCGGGCGCTGGCCGCCGCTGATGCTGACCAGGCCGACCCCGGAGATCTGCGAGATCTTCTGTGCCAGGCGGGTATCCACCAGGTCCTGGATCTGCGGCAGCGGCATGCCGTCGGACATCACCGCCAGGGTCAGGATCGGTGCGTCCGCCGGATTCACCTTGCTGAACACCGGCTGGTTCGGCAGGTCGTTGGGCAGCAGGCTCTGCGCGGCGTTGATCGCCGCCTGGACTTCCTGCTCGGCGACATCGAGGTTGCTCTGCAGGCTGAATTGCAGGGTGATCACCGAGGCGCCGCCGGAACTGCTGGAAGACATCTCGTTGAGCCCCGGAATCTGCCCGAGCTGGTTCTCCAGCGGCGCGGTGATCGACGAGGTCATGATCTCCGGGCTGGCGCCGGGGTACAGGGTGACCACCTGGATGGTCGGGTAGTCCACTTCCGGCAACGCCGAGATCGGCAGGAAGCGGTAGGCGATCAGGCCCGAGAGCAGGATCGCCACCATCAGCAGGGTGGTCGCGACCGGCCGCAGGATGAACGGGCGGGACGGGTTCATTCAGCGCTCCCGCTACCCACCGAGTCGCCCTGGAGGCCGCTGGGGCGGCCAGTCTGCGGTTTCTGCGGCTCGCCCTCGAGGACCTGCGGGGAGGCCTCGGCGACACGCACTTCCATACCGTCGCGCAGGCGGTCGGTGCCTTCCACCACCACCTGCTCGCCGGCCTTCAGGCCGCTTTCCACCACCACCCGCTCGTTCTCGCTGGTGCCGATGGCGACGCTGCGCTGGCTGACCTTGTTGTCGGCGCCGACCACGTAGACATAGATACCGTTGGTGCCGCGCTGCACGGCGTTGGCCGGAATGGTCAGCACGCCCTTGAGGGTCTGCGCCAGCAGGCGCACGTTGACGAACTGGTTGGGGAACAGCTTGCCGTCGGCGTTCTCGAAGCGCGCCTTGAGCTTGACCGTGCCGGTGGTGGTGTCGATCTGGTTGTCCAGGGTGGTCAGGGTGCCTTCGGCGAGAACCTTGTCCTGGTTGCGGTCCAGCGCGGTGACCGCCAGCTTGCCGGGGCCGTTCATCTGCTCGACGACGGTGCCGATCTGCTGCTGCGGCAGGCTGAACACCACCGAGATCGGCTTGACCTGGGTGATCACCACCAGCGGCGTGGTATCGCCGCTGGTGACCAGGTTGCCGATGTCCACCTGGCGCAGGCCGAGGCGCCCGGAAATCGGTGCGCGGACCTCGGTGAAGGTCAGGTTGAGGCGGGCGTCGTCGACCTGGCCCTGGTTGGTACGGATGGTGCCCTGCAACTGGCGGACCTGGGCTTCCTGGGTATCCAGGGTCTGCTTGGCGATCGAGTCCTCGGCATACAGCCCCTTGTAGCGCTGCAGGTCGATCTCGGCGTTCTTCAGTTGCGCCTGGTTCTGCATCAGCGTGCCCTCGGCCTGGGCCAGCGCCGCCTTGTAGGTGCGCGGGTCGACCACCGCCAGCAGGTCGCCGGCCTTGACCTCCTGCCCCTCCTGGAACAGCACCTTGACCAGCTCGCCGTTGACCCGCGGCTTGACGTTCACCGTGTTGAAGGCGGTGACGGTGCCAAGCGCGTTGAAATGCAGCGCCAGGTCGCCCTGCTCCACCCTGGCCACGCCGACGGTGAGCGCGTTGGCCTTGGGCAGCGCGGCGCCCGGCTTGCCGCCGCGACCGGGTCGCCCGTCGGAGGACGGTGCCGAGGCGGGCGCCGCCAGCCACATCACCAGGCCGATCACGGCGGCGAAGGCCAGGGCGGTGATCAGCCACGGGCGCAGGGTACGGAACTTGGATTTACCGGTCGTTGGAGTCATGGTTCTTCTTCAGGCTTAGAACGGAGGCGCTTTTTCCAGGCTGCACGATAAGCATTGCAGGGGCCCAGGCAAAGCCTCTTTACCCGCTATTTACCCTTGCTTTACCGATAGTTAGGCATTCCGCCCGCATGCTTCGGCGAGCCACCCGCAGCCTGGCACCAGGCTATGACAACAAACGGCTTGCTCCGTTACGGGCGAAGGCTTGAAATAGAGCGTTCTGCATTCGCCCACTCCGCAATCGGCCAGGGACGCACAGATGATCGACCCGTTGAAACACCGCTTCGCGGCGCTCCGCAGTCGCGCCGAATTCCACTCCTTGCGCTACGTCCAGCGTAGCGGCGAGTACCTCTCGGTGCGCCGCAACGTCAGCGAACCGCCGCACTTCAGCCAGGACCGCGGCGCCATGCTCTGCGTACGGCTGAACGGCGTGGAAGCCTACGCCGCCACCAACGATCTCTCCGCGGCCGGCCTGCAGGCCGCCCTGGAGCAGGCCGAACGGCAAGCCGAGCGGATCGCCCGGCACGCCCTGTTCGACGTCCGCGGATTGCCGCCGGCAAGCGGCCGCTCGCAGTATCGCTCGCCGAACCAGGACGCCCCTTTCCCCTCCCTCGCCGAGTGCTACGAACTGCTCGCCGAGGAGTCCGCCAAGGTGCCGCGCGACGAGCGCCTGGTGAACTGGAGCGTATTCCTCGAAGTCAGCCGCCAGGAACAGCTCTACCTGAACAGCGCCGGCGCCGAGCAATACCACGAGCAGCGCTTCGTCTATCCTGGCGCCAGCGTCACCGCCTACGACGGCCATGACAGCCAGACCCGCAGTTTCGGCGGCCACCATGCCGGCCAGCAGGGCGGCGCCGAAGTGATCGAGCGCCTCGGCCTGGTCGGCGCCGCGCCGCGCATCGCCGACCAGGCCCTGCAACTGCTGGCGGCGCCGAACACCCCGAGCGGCCGCTGCGACCTGCTGCTGATGCCGGACCAGATGATCCTGCAGATCCACGAGTCGATCGGCCACCCGCTGGAGCTGGATCGCATCCTCGGCGACGAGCGCAACTACGCCGGTACCAGCTTCATCAAGACCGAGGACTTCGGTCGCTACCAGTACGGCTCCAGCCTGCTCAACGTCAGCTTCGACCCGGAAATCCCCGAGGAGCTGGCCAGCTACCGCCAGGACGACGACGGCAGCCCCGCGCGCAAGGAATACCTGATCCGCGAAGGCCGCCTGCTGCGTCCGCTCGGCGGCGCCCTGTCGCAACACCGCAGCGGCCTGGAGGGCGTCGCCAGCAGCCGCGCCAGCAGTTGGAACCGCGCGCCCATCGACCGCATGGCCAATCTCAACCTGGAGCCCGGCGACAAGAGCTTCGCGCAGCTGGTGGCCGGTATCGAGCGCGGGGTGCTGATGTCCTACAACCGCTCCTGGTCGATCGACGACGCACGCAACAAGTTCCAGTTCGGCTGCGAATGGGGCCAGTTGATCGAGGACGGCGAACTCAAGGGCGTGGTGAAGAACCCCAACTACCGGGGCATCTCCGCGCAGTTCTGGCGCAACCTCAGCGCGGTGGGCGACGCCGGCACCTTCGAGGTGCTCGGCACGCCCTACTGCGGCAAGGGCGAGCCGAACCAGGTGATCCGTGTCGGCCACGCCTCGCCGGCCTGCGTATTCAGCGATGTGGACGTATTCGGGGGAGATACCTGATGCACCAGAGACAGCATTTCGAAGCCCTCGCCGAGGACCTGCGCCGGCATCTGGCCGAGGGCGAGGACTTCACCCTCTGGTACAGCGCCGAGGACTCCGAGTTCATCCGCTTCAACCGGGCGCGGGTGCGCCAGGCCGGCCGGGTGCGCCAGGCCAGCGCGCTGCTCCGGCTGATTCGCGACGAACGCCAGGCGAGCCTCGACCTGACGCTCTCCGGCGCGCCGGAAGAAGACCGCCAGCGTCTGGCCGAAGGCCTTCGGCAACTGCGCCAGAGCCTGGCCTGGATTCCCGCCGATCCCTATCTGCTGCTCGACACCTCGGCCTGGCAGCGAGAGAACCAGGACCTCGGCGCAGCGCCCGACAGCGGCGCGCTGCTGGCCAGCCTCGAACGCCGGGCGCGCGACCTCGACCTGGTCGGCATCTATGCCGCCGGACCGCTGTTCCGTGGCTTCGCCAACTCCTGGGGCGCCTTCGGCTGGCATGCCGGCAGCAGCTTCAACTTCGACTGGAGCCTGTTCCATGGCAACGGCCAGGCGGTGAAGGCCGACTACGCCGGCCAGCGCTGGGACGACGAAGCCTTCGCCCGGCGCTTCGAACAGGCCCGGGAGCAGCTCGGCCACCTGGGCAAGCCGCTGCGCCAGTTGCGCCCCGGCGACTATCGCGCCTACCTGGCGCCGGCGGCGCTCGAGGAAGTCATGCAGATGCTCTGCTGGGGCGGTTTCTCCGCGCGCGCCCTGGCTACCGGCGAAAGCCCCCTGCAACGCCTGCAGAACGGCGACGCCCTGCTCAGCCCGCTGCTGAACCTCGCCGAGCGCCCTGCCACCTCGCCCTCCCCGGCATTCAGCGCGGAAGGCTCGCCGCGCGCCGAGGTCGAACTGGTCGGCAACGGCCGCCTGAGCGGACGCCTGGTGAGTTCGCGCAGCGCCCGCGAATATGGCCTGGTAGCCAATGGCGCCGGCGCCAACGAGGCGCCCACGGCGCTGGACATGGCCGGCGGCAGCCTGGAGCAGGCGCGCATCCTCGAGGCCCTGGATACCGGCCTGTACATCGGCAACCTGTGGTACCTGAACTACTCGGACATGCCCGCCGCACGCCTGACCGGAATGACCCGCTTCGCCACCTTCTGGGTGGAGAACGGCCAGATCCGGGCGCCGGTCAGCACCATGCGCTTCGACGACAGCCTGTACAGCTTCCTCGGCGCCCACCTGGAAGACCTCAGCCACGAGCGCGAACTGCGCCTGTCCAGCAATACCTACGGCGAACGCCAGACCGACTCGATGCACCTGCCGGGCGCGTTGACCGGGCGCTTCACCCTCACGCTCTGAGCCCGCGCGGCGCTCCCCGGCGGTTCGCCGCCCGGGAGCGCCGCGTGCGCAATCCGAAGAACACCCGCCGATATTCTGGCGCCATTATCACGCCACCATAAACGGACCGGCTCCCTCCTCGTTCTCCACTCTGGTGACACACGCCCGAGAGGAACCCACCGCACGCATATCCCATTCGGTACACGGAGGTGAAGCTATGCCCGCTTTGAGTCGTCGTTCGTTCGTGACCCTGACCGCCCTGGCCTCCAGCAGCATCCTGCTGAGCCCGCGAGCCTTCGCCGGGAGCGGCGCGACAAGCGCCGCCGGGAAGCCGCAAGAGACCTTCCTGGATTTCAACGAAAGCCCCTACGGCCCCTCCGCCAAGGCCAGGGCCGCCATGCAGCGGGCGGCCGCGCTCTGCGGCCGCTACGACTACGACGCGCAGGACGCCCTGGTCGGCCTGTTCGCCAAGCAGAACGGCATCCCCGCCGAATGCGTGCATGCCTACTGCGGCTCGCGCCAGCCGCTGCAATACGCCGTCGCGGCGTTCACCGGCAAGGAGCGCAGACTGGTCATGGCCGATCCCTCCTACGACTCCGTGGTCGGCGCCGCCCAGGTCCAGGGGGCGAAGGTCGCTGCCGTGCCGCTGGACGCCGAGGCGGCCCACGACATCGAGCGCATGCTCGCCGCCGCGCAACGCGACGCCGGGCTGATCTATATCTGCAACCCGAACAACCCGACCGGCACCCTCACCCCGCACGAGCGGATCGTCAGGGCGATCGAACGCAAGCCCGAGCGCAGCGTGGTGCTGGTCGACGAGGCGTATATCCATTTTTCCGACGCACCCAGCGTCGTTGGCCTGGCCATCCAGCGCCAGGATGTGCTGGTCCTGCGTACCTTCTCGAAACTCTACGGGATGGCCGGCGCCCGGCTCGGCCTGGCCATCGGGCATCCGCAGCTGCTGGCGCGGCTGGAGCGCTTCGGCGGCCACAACGTGGTGCCCTCGCCGACCGCCCACGCCGGGCTGGAAAGCCTGCGTGACGACGATCTGGTGCCACGGCGCAAGCAGCAGAACGCAGAGGTCCGCGAGCGCACCATCGCCTGGCTGCGCCAGCAGGGCTTCCGCTGCACCGCCTCACAGTCCAACTGTTTCATGGTGGATATGCGCCGTCCCGCCGAGCTGGTCATCGCCGAACTGGAGAAACAGCGGGTGCACGTCGGCCGCCCGTGGGCCTCCTGGCCCAACTGGGTCCGCGTGACGGTAGGCAGCGAGGAAGAGATGCAGGCGTTCCGGAGCGCCTTCGCCAGCGTCAGCCGGCGCCACCAGGTCGCCATGCGCTAGCGCTGCGTCTCTGCGACGCAGGGCGGATGACCGCGCCGCGATTATCCGCCCTGCTCATGGCCCGAGGCGAGCAGCCAAGGGATTCGGGTTCGCCCGTTACCAGCCAGCCTGGCTGACGGTCATGGGACGAAGCGGGTTGGCCGTGGGGCTCAGAGAGCCGCCAGGGCCGCCGCGTAGTTCGGCTCGTCGGCGATTTCGCCGACCAGTTCGCTGTGCAGCACCTTGTTCTGCTCGTCGAGCACCACCACGGCGCGCGCGGCCAGGCCGGCCAGCGGGCCGCTGGCGATGGCCACGCCATAGTTCTCGAGGAACTCGCGACCGCGCAGGGTCGACAGGTTGACTACGTTCTCCAGGCCTTCGGCGCCGCAGAAGCGCTTCTGCGCGAACGGCAGGTCGGCGGAGATGCACAGCACCACGGTGTTGGCCAGCTTGCCGGCCTCGACGTTGAACTTGCGCACCGAGGTGGCGCAGGTCGGGGTGTCGACGCTGGGGAAGATGTTCAGCACCTTGCGCTTGCCGGCGAAGTTTTCCAGGGTCACGTCGGCGAGGTCGCCGCCGACCAGGCTGAAGGCCGGAGCCTGGGCGCCTTTCTGCGGGAGCTGGCCATCGACGTTGACCGGGTTGCCCTTGAGAGTCACTTGAGCCATTGCGTTGATCCTTCTAGTCAGTGAGAAGCCGCCGGCCCTGTGGCCGGCGGCGGAAGCATTCGGGGCCGGCGACGATGCTAGCACGCTTTACCCGAGCGAAAACCTCGGGTTTGAGCGTCGCCGTCCCCCGAGGCTCAACTCCTGGCCTTGGCGAAATACTCCCGGGTCAGGCGGAACACCACCGGACTCAGCAGCAGCAAGGCGATCAGGTTGGGAATCGCCATCAGCGCGTTGAGGGTATCCGCCACCAGCCAGGCGAAGTCCAGCTGGGTCATGGCGCCGAACGGAATCGCCAGGGTCCAGACGATCCGGAACGGCAGGATCGCCCGGGTGCCCGCCAGGTACTCCCAGCAGCGCTCGCCGTAGTAGCTCCAGCCGAGGATGGTGGTATAGGCGAACACCACCAGGGCCAGCGACAGGATGTAGTGGCCGACGCCCGGCATCGCCGCCTCGAACGCCGCCGAGGACAGCGCCGCGCCGCTGGCGCCGCTGGTCCAGACGCCCGAGGTGATGATCGCCAGGCCGGTCAGGCTGCAGATGATCAGGGTATCGATGAAGGTGCCGAGCATACCGATCAGGCCCGAACGCACCGCGCTATGGGTCGTGCCGGCGGCCTGGGCGATGCCGGCGGTGCCGAGGCCGGCCTCGTTGGAGAAGATCCCGCGTGCGACGCCGAAACGGATTGCCGCCATCACCGCTGCGCCGGCGAAGCCGCCGGTGGCGGCGATCGGCGTGAAGGCGTGGGTGAAGATCAGTTGGAACGCGCCGGGAATCGCCTCGGCATGGACCACCAGGACGATCACCGAGGCGACGATGTAGCCGACGCACATGAAGGGCACCAGGGCTTCGGCGACCTTGCCGATACGGCGGATGCCACCAAGGATCACCAGCCCGGTGACGAGCATGGTGGCGACCCCGGTGACCCAGTCGGGCACGCCGAAGGAAACCTCAAGGGCATCGGCCATGCTGTTGACCTGGACCATGTTGCCGATACCGAAGCCGGCGAGCCCGCCGAACAGCGCGAAGGCCGCGCCGAGCCAGGCCCAGCGCTTGCCCAGACCGTTCTTGATGGCATACATCGGACCGCCGACGTGTTCGTTGCGCTCATCCTTCTCGCGGTAGTGCACCGCCAGCACCACTTCGGAGAACTTGGTGGCCATTCCCACCAGCGCGGTGCACCACATCCAGAACAGCGCGCCCGGGCCGCCGAGGAAGATCGCCGTGGCCACCCCGGCGATGTTGCCGGTACCGACGGTGGCCGCCAGGCAGGTCATCAGCGCCTGGAACGGGCTGATCTCGCCGCTGCTCTCGTCATCCTTGCTACGCCCCTGCCAGAGCAGGCGAAAGCCGACTCCCAGGCGCACCAGGGGCATGAACTTCAACCCCAGCATCAGGTACAGGCCGGTGCCGAGAATCAGCACCAGCATCAACGGCCCCCAGACCACGCCGTTCAGGTCGACCACCCACTTCTGCAAGCTTTCCATCAGCGATCCTTATTCTTGTTCGAATGAATGCGGCCTGGCGGCAGCGGGCATCCGGAACTCGGACGAACATCCCTGCTCGACAGGCCAAGGCTGCCGATCCTAACGAGGTTCTCTCGGCGAAATCGAGAAAAATCTTCGCCCGGAAAGCCTGCGTCTCATTGCGTCTCGCCGGCCGCCTGGCGACCGAACAGTTCCACCAGCCAGTCGACGAACACCCTCACCCGCGGCGACAACTGGCGCTGCGAGGGATACACGGCATGCAGCGGCAGCGATGGCGGCAACCATTCTCCGAGCACTTGTCGGAGGCTACCGTCGGCCAGGCCGGCGGCGACGTGATAGTGCGGCGCCTGGATCAGCCCGAGCCCGGCCCGGCAGGCGGCGACGTAGGCATCGGCGTTGTTGACGCTGACCCGGCTGCGCATCGGCAACGTGCGCAGACGCCCGTCGACGCTGAACTCGAAGTCGAAGGTACGCCCGCTGGAAGGCGACTGGTAGTTCACCGCGAGGTGCCCGCCGAGCTCGGCGAGCTGCCGCGGATGGCCATGACGCTCCAGGTAGGCGGCGCTGGCGCAGGTCACCTGCGGCAGGTCGGCCAGGTGCCGGCCGACCAGGCTGGAATCGTGCAGCTCGCCGACCCGCAGCACGCAGTCCGCGCCCTCGCGCAGCAGGTCGACCAGGCGATCGTTGCTGCTCAACTGCAGCTCCAGTTCCGGGTAGCGCTCGCAGAACTCCGGCAGGAACGGAATCACCCGCATCCGCCCCAGTGCGCCCGGCAGGTCGACCCGCAAGCGCCCGCGCGGGTTGTTCAGGACGCGTGGAAAGCAGCTTTCCGCCTCCTCCAGGTCCGCCAGCAGGCGCACGCAACGCTCGTAGTAGGCCTGCCCGTCGAGGGTCAGGCTGACCTGGCGGGTGGTGCGCTGCAGCAACTGCACGCCAAGGTGCGCCTCCAGTTGCTGGATCGCCTGGGTCACGCTGGCGCGCGGCAGCTCCAGGCTGTCCGCGGCCTTGCCGAAGGCGCCCAGCTCGACGATGCGGGTGAAGGCCTGCATGGCCTGGAAACGATCCATCGGACACCCTCGATTATTTGGAAAATACGAATGGTAAAACCGTAATTATGGGCTTTATCCAGACAAATGCAGAGCGAAGAATGACGACGTTTTCCTTCCCTCCCGCGAGGCTCGACACATGAAAACCCGTCAACTCGGCCACAACGGCCCTTCCGTCTCCGCCATTGGCCTCGGCTGCATGGGCATGACCGACTTCTACACCACCGGCGGCGACCGCCAGGAGGCCATCGCCACCCTGCATCGCGCCGTGGAACTCGGGCTGAACTTCTTCGATACCGCCGACATGTACGGCCCGCACAGTAACGAGGAACTGCTCGGCGAGGCCCTGCGCGGCAAACGCGAGCAGGTGTTCCTGGCCAGCAAGTTCGGCATCGTCCGCGACCCTGCCAATCCCCGGGCGCGCGGCGTCGACGGCAGCCCGGCGTACATCCGCCGCGCCATCGAAGGCAGCCTGAAGCGCCTCGGTACCGACCGCCTGGACCTGTACTATCAGCACCGCATGGACCCGCAGGTACCCATCGAGGACAGCGTCGGCGCCCTCGCCGACCTGGTGAAGGCCGGCAAGATCCGCCACATCGGTCTCAGCGAAGCCTCGGCGGAAACCCTCGAGCGTGCCCACCGGGTGCACCCGATCAGCGCGTTGCAGAGCGAGTACTCGCTGTGGACCCGCGATCCGGAGGACACCGGGGTGCTCGCCGCCTGCCGTCGCCTGGGCATCGCCTTCGTCCCCTACAGCCCGCTGGGCCGAGGTTTCCTTACCGGCACCCTGAAGCGCCCGGAAGACTTCGCCGCCGACGACTACCGTCGTTTCAGCCCGCGCTTCCAGGGCGAGAACTTCGCGAAGAACCTGAAGCTGGTGGACAAGGTCGGCGAACTGGCCGCAGCCAAGGGCGTGAAACCCTCGCAACTGGCGCTGGCCTGGGTGCTGGCGCAGGGCGATGACCTGATCCCGATTCCCGGCACCAAGCAGCGGCGCTACCTGGAGGAGAACGTCGCCGCGACGGAATTGCGCCTGAGCGCGGCGGAACTGGCCGAGCTGGATGCGATCTTCCCCGCCGAGGCGGTCGCCGGCAGTCGCTATAGCGAGGAAGGCATGCGCCTGGTCAATCTCTGAGACAGTGAAGCTGCAGTCACGTCCCCGTATGCCGGAGCCTGGTTGTAGGGCGAATCACCGCTTGCGGTTATCCGCCGCTTATCCGGGGTTTCGGCGGATACCGCCTGTGACGGTATCCGCCCTACGGGTCTCTATCGCTCGCAATTTCCTGGCTGCCTACACGGCGGGAAAACGACGACGGGGCGGCCGCCATCGGCAACCGCCCCGCTCCCCTCGGCGCCAGGCGAACCTCAGGGCGTCCACCAGTAGCGCACCACGTGGAAGAAGATCGGCGCGGCGAAGCACACCGAGTCCAGGCGGTCGAGCATGCCACCGTGGCCTTCGATCATGTGCCCCCAGTCCTTGACCCCACGGTCGCGCTTGATCGCCGACATCACCAGGCCGCCGAAGAAGCCCAGCAGGTTGATCAGCAGCGCGATCAGCGCCGCCTGCCAGAGGTTGAACGGGGTGATCCACCACAGCGAGGCGCCGATGGCGGTGGCCAGGGCGATGCCGCCGACGAAGCCTTCGACGGTCTTCGACGGCGACAGGTTGGGAGCGATCTTGCGCTTGCCGAACAGCTTGCCGCAGATGTACTGCATCACGTCGGAGAGCTGCACGACGATCACCAGGTAGGCGATCAGCAGCAGGTTGCGCCCCTCGAAGCCGGGGATGTCGAGGGTCAGCAGCGCCGGCACGAAGGAGATACAGAACACCGCCAGCATCAGGCCCCACTGCACTTTCGAGGCGCGCTCGAGGAAGTGCTTGGTGTCGCCGCCCAGCGAGGCGAGGATCGGCAACAGCAGGAACACGTACACCGGGATGAAGATCGAGAACATGCTGTACCAGTCGATGTAGATCAGCAGGTACTGCATCGGCAGCACGAAGTAGAACGCCGCCACCAGCGCCGGGTAGTCGCTGCGCCGGGTCGGGGTGAGGGTGATGAACTCGCGCAGGGCGTAGAACGACACGCCATAGAACAGCAGGATCACCGCCGCCTGGCCAAGCCAGAAGGCGAAACCGATCACCAGGACCATCGCCCACCAGGCGTTGATCCGCGCGTTCAGGTTGTCGATCACCGCGTTCGGGCCGGGACCGGCGCGCCACTTGAGGACGAAGCCGACCAGCGAGGCGAGCAGCAGCAGCGCGCCGATCCCGCCGAAGAGCATCCAGGTCTGTTCGTTCATCTCAGGCCTCCTCTTCCGGCGCCAGGTCCAGCAGGGCCATGCGCGCTCGTTCGAGGAACGCCTCCTTGCCTTCTTCCGCCGTGGCGACCAGCGGCTTGCCGAAGCTCAGGGTGCAGAGCAGCGGCAACGGCAGCATGCGGCCCTTGGGCATGACCCGGTTGAGGTTGGCCAGCCAGACCGGCACCAGCTCGACGTCCGGGTGGGCCAGGGACAGGTGGTAGATACCGCTCTTGAATGGCAACAGCTTGACCTCGTCGTCCAGGTTGCGGGTGCCCTCGGGGAAGATGATCAGCGAATCGCCGCCGTCCAGGGCGCGGTCGAGGGGTTCGAGCGGATTGGCATTGGCCTCGCTGCGCTGGCGGTCGACCAGCACGCCGTTGAACACCTTGTTGATCACGTAGCTGCGCAGGCCGGCCTTGTTCCAGTAGTCGGCGCCCGCCACCGGCCGGGTACGCCGCCGCACCTCCGGCGGCAGCGAGGCCCAGAGCAGGACGAAGTCGCCATGGCTGCTGTGGTTGGCGTAATAGATGCGTTGCTTGGGGATCGGCGTGGTGCCCAGCCAGAGGCTGCGCAAGCCGGTGATGGCGCGGGCGCCGGCGATGATGCCATAGGCGACGACTGATTCGAGCATGGGAAGACTCTTCAGGTTTGAGCGTTGAATAGAGGGACCGACAACAGGCACGACAAGGCCAGCAGGAACTGGGCGCCACAGGCCAGCGCCTGCCAGCGTAGCAGGCGCAGGGCGCCGCGGCTGCGCTGGTGCCAGGTGCGCCCTGCGGCGTCCGCTCGGGCCAGGCCGAGATCGGCCAGGGCCCGGTCCAGGTCTTGGGTCTGCGCTTCCAGCCTGTCGCCGACGCGGCTGAAACGTTCGAACAGTTCGGCGTCCAGGGCCACTCGCAGCGCCCAGTACTTCTGCCACAGGCCGAGCAGGGCGATCGCCAGCATCGCCGCAGCGAAATAGCGCCAGCCGATGCCCTGCACGGCCTGGTACAGGCCCAGCCCGATGGCCAGCAGGGTCAGTGCGGCGGACAGCCGGTCAAGCTCGCGGCCACGGCGCAGCAGGGCCGCCACCAGGGCCAGGGTTTGCTCAGGCATGGCGCACCTCGCCCAGTTCCGCCGATGGCTCCGGCACGCTCCCGCTCAGCGCCGCGAGGGTCCGCCGCTGGGCCTCGCCCAGCAGCACTTGCGGTCGCGCCCGACGTAACACCGCCACGGCCGACTCGACGTCCGCCGCGCGGCCGCTGAGCAGCAGCCAGGCGGCGACCAGCGTGGCGCTGCGCGAATAGCCCAGGGCACAGGCCACCAGCAGCGGCCCTTGCGCCAGCAGTTCGTCGATCAGCACCGCGGCGCGCCGGCAGTCCTCGACGTCCGGCGCGACCAGGTCGAGCAACGGCAGGCTGCGATAGGCCAGCCCCTGCGGCTCGCAGGAAAGTTCGGCGGTAGCGTCGAGCAATGCGCGGAAGCGGCCGTCGGCCAGTTCCGCGGACGACGGCAGGCGCCCCAACCAGAGGCCCGGCAGCACCTCGTCCGGCTGCGGCCGGCGACGGGTCCAGAGCCAGGCGTTGATCCGCGCGGCAAGCAGATATGGCGCCAGCAGCCAGCGCGCGGCGGCGCTCAGGCGGCCAGTGCTGCCCTTCTGGAAGCCGGCGGCGCCGAACAGCAGGTAGTTCAGCGCCACCAGCGCCAGCGCCAGCGCCGGCCAGCACAGCCACAACGCCGCACCGCCGACGGCAAAGGCGACGGCGGCGCAGGCCAGCGCGCCGAGGCCGTAGCGAGCGGCCAGCCGCCGCCGTTGCCGGTCGCGGCTCAGACTGGCGCGGGCGAACGGCGCGGGCTGCGCCTGCGGCCACAGCCAGACGCACAGCCAACCGGCCAGCGCGCCGGTGGGCACGTCGATGAAATGGTGCTGCCAGGTGGTCAGCACCGACAGCCCGATCAGCGCGAACCAGCCATGCAGCAGCCAGCGCCAGGCGCCGCTGGCGTAGCGCGCGTAGCAGACCCAGAGCACTACCAGCAGGGCGATGTGCAGCGACGGTGCCTGGTTGTACGGTTTGTCGAACCCCATCAGCACGTCGAACAGCCAGCCGAACACGCCGCCCAGTTCCGGCCGTTCGAAGGTGAAGCGCAGGGGGAACAGCAGGAAGCAGGTCACCGACAGCACCTGGGCGCTGAGCAGGCGCAGGCAGTGGGTGTCCAGCTCGCGCTTGTCCCGCGGCAACAACAGCGACAGGCCGTAGAGCAGGTCGATCGACCAGTACGGCAGGATGGTCCAGGGCCACAGCGGCATCCCGCGTTCCCAGTCGAAGACCAGGCTGCCGACGTCGCCGCGCTGGCTGGTCAACCAGTTGGCCAGGCCATAGCTGGCGAAGAAGAACGGGCCGAGGAACAGCAGCCAGAGCACCGCCCGCTTCAGTACCCCCGGCTCGCGCGGCGCCATCAGCGGGCGACCTTCTGCGCCAGCGATACGCTGAAGATGCCCCACTGGTCGACCCGCTGGGTGATCTTGCGGAAGCCGGCGGCGGCCACCAGTTGGTCCATTTCCGCCTGGGTCCGGCGCCGCATCACCCAGGCCTGGCCCTGGCGGTGGCTGGTCAGCGCGCGGGCGATCAGTTCCAGCTGCGGGTGCCAGGGCTGTCCGGTGTAGACCAGGTAGCCGCCCTCCTCCAGCGCCTCGCCGAGGCCGGCGAGGGAGTCGCCGACCATGCGGTTGTCGGCGAACAGCTCGTAGAGCCCGGAAACCACCCCGAGGCTCGGCTTCGGTTGCAGCGCCGCCAGGTCGGCGCGATCGAAGGCGTCGCCCTTGACGAAGCGGGCGATGCCGGCGAGGCCCTTGCTTTCGATCAGGGCGCTGCCGTCACGCACGTTGATCTCGCTGTAGTCGCGCAGGAGGATGCTTTCCGGCAGCGGCTCGACGCCTTGCAGAGCTTCGAGGATGTAGCGGCCGTGGCCGGCGGCGATGTCGACGATGCGCACCTCGCGCTGCTCCTCGCGCAACCGCTGCATGGCCAGGCGCAGCAGCTCCTCGGCGTGCAGCTTGCGCTGGCGGATGCCGCGCCAGCCGATGGAGTCCAGGTAGTTGCGGTCGATCAGGCGACCCAGCGGGCCGCTGCCGCTGGGCTGGTTGCGGTAGACATAGTCGAGGGTGCTGCCGGAATCGAAACCGGTGTCGAAGCCCAGCTTGACCCCGTCCGACCACAGGCTGCCCAGGCGCAGCCCGGCACGGGTGGCGCGCCAGTAGAGATCGCGCGGCGAGTTCTTCGGCAACGGCGCGGCCAGCGCCTCGGCCTCGGCGCAGGTATGGCCCAGGCGGTCGGCATCGAGCAGGCTCGGTCGTTCAGGTGCCGTGGCGAATGCCTCGAGGAGGAAGCGCCGGGCACGGCCGACGGCCAGGTGACGATCGCGCTCGCCAAGGGTGTCGTGGAAGAAGCCGGGCAGGATGTGCTTTTCCTTGCGCAGGCTGCCGAGACGCTCGAAGAAGCGCTCCTGCGGCGCACGATGGACGACGAAGTCGGCCCCGGAAATCAGCAGTTGGGTGGGAATCTGGATCGCCTGTGCGTCCGCTACCACCCGCTCGGCAGCTTCGTAGAGGCCGAGCAGGACGTTCACCGAGATCGCCTTGGCGATCAGCGGGTCGCTGTCGTAGGAGGCGATCCGCTGCGGGTCGTGACTGAGGAAGCGTGCCTTGACATAGCTGTTGACGAAGAAATTGCCGCGCCACAGGCGCATCAGTTTCAGCCCGCTGCGGGCGAACGGCACGTAGAGCTTGACCTGGAACGCCGGCGAAGCCAGCACCAGTGCGCGCACCTTCGGCGCGTAGTCGTGGGCCCAGGTGGAAACCAGCACCGCGCCGACGCTCTGCGCCACCACCGCCATCCGCTCTTCGGCGATACCGTGGACGGCCTGGATATGGTCGACGAAGGTCTGTACGTCGCGCACGCTGGTGGCAAAGCTCGGGCTGTCGCCGCGGGCGCCTGGCGAGAGGCCGTGGCCACGGGCGTCCCAGGCGAAGAAGTCGTGTTCCGGCAGGTCGAGTTCGTCGACCAGGTGGGCGATCCGCCCGGAGTGCTCATGGCCGCGGTGGAACAGCAGTACCGCCTGGCGCGTGCCGTCCGGCGCCGGGCGGCTGGCCGGCCAGTGGCGGTAGAAGAGCTCTACCCCGTCGTGGGTGGTGAAACGCAATTCCTGTACGTCGCGCATGTGATGTCCCTATGTCGTTGCCCCGGCCGGGATCCCGGCGGGGTTGCTTCCTGCGGGCGCCCACCTCCATGGCGTTCGCCCGTTCCCTCTCAGGCCTGGCCGTCGCTGCCCCGTCGACTCGCGGCCAGCTCGGCCAGGCCCTGGCGCACGCGGTTGCCGATGGTCAGCAACAGCAGGGCCGCGATCAGCAACATCAGCCAGTCGATCCAGGCCAGCGGCAACAGGCCGCTGGCCACCCCGGCGCCGATCACGCCGAAACACAGCGCCCGGTCGCTCTTGCCCATCGGGCCGTCGTAGCGGCGCGAAGCGCCGACCATGGTGCCCAGCGCGCCGGCATATTCGCTGATCACCGCCAGCAGCACCACCAGCACCACCCACAGCGGGTTGACTCCCGGCAACAGGGCGAACGGCAGGTACAGGCCGCTGTCGGCGATCACGTCGGTAAGTTCGTTGAGGTAGGCGCCCAGGTCGGATTTCTGGCCGAACTCGCGGGCGAGCATGCCGTCCACCGCGTTCAGCGCCATGCGCAGGAACATCCACAGCGGAACGAGGGCGAACAGCCAGAGATGGCTGGCGAAACCGGCGACCAGCGCGCCGACCAGCAGCGACAGCAGGCAGGCCGCCAGGGTCACCTGGTTGGCAGTGATGCCGCGCCGGTAGAGGCGCTGCACGCCGGGACGAAGAAGATTCTGAAAGCGCGGTTTGAGTTGATAGACGGAAATCATGTCAGCCAGTCCTTGTGCCGAGTTGCTTCGGGCACCGACCTGGCGGTCGGCGCCCGCTCCATTCTACGACGTCGATGCGCCGCTAAAAGTGACACACTTTTATGCGTTACGCATGGTCCGTATCAGCGCATCCGTCAGAAATCGCGCTTGAAGAACAGGTCCAGCGAACTGGCCAGGCCGCTCGCCGCTTCGAGATAGAGGCGTTTGGTCAACTGGTAGCGCAAGGCGATGGTATTTGCCGGTTCGAACACTCCAACACCATAGCGCAGGCTGAGCTTGTCGGTGATATTCCCGCTGGCGACCACGCTGGTGCTGTTGCCGGTGCCCTCGGTGTCCAGCTGGAAGTCCTGGATGCCGAGCTGCTTGGCGATTTCCCCGGTGAGCGGTGCGCTACCGGCCAGGCCCAGGGCCAGGGCCGCCTCGCCGAGCATGTTGCTGTCTTCGCCGGTGCTCATCGGTCGCCCCAGCACCAGGTAGGACAACGCCTGCTCCTGGCTCATCGCCGGTTCGGAGAATACCGCGCTGGTCGGCTGCTCGGCGCTGCCGGTCAGGCGCAGGCCGGCGACCACGTCGTCGACCCGGCGGATCGCCTCGATATCCAGGTACGGCTGGTCGATCGGTCCGGCGAAGAACAGCCGCGCCCTACGGATCGTCAGGCGCTGGCCGTAGGCACGATAGCGGCCCTTGTTCAGGTTCAGCTCGCCGCGGGTATCCAGGTTGTCGCCGATGTGCAGGTGGCCGGCCAGTTCGGCGCTGAGGCCGAAGCCGGAGAACGCCAGCTTGTCCTGGCCGACCTCGACATCGATGTCCATCTTCATCTTCAGCGGCTGCTGCTCGGGCTGCTCGGAGCCGACGATCACCGCGTCGTCGGAGACCCTGACCGTGGATGGCGGCAACTGGCGGATGGTGATGTCGCCACGCGGCACCAGGACCTTGCCGGAGATCGCCAGCTCCTGCCCGGCCATGCCGATCTTCAGGTCCGGTTCCACCTCCAGTTGCGCATAGGGATCGACCACCACCGGCAGGCGGTTGCCACGGATGTTCAGGGCGACGTTCAGCGCGTCGCCCCAGCTCAGGTTGCCGGACAGGCTGCCCTGGCCGTACCTGCCGCTGCGCCAGCCGCCGCCGAGTTCCAGGCTTTCGCCAGCGATGCGAGCGTCGAGGGAAAGGTTCTCGAAGCTGGTCGGCAGCTCGCCGCCGCCAATGTTGCCGTCGCTCAGCGTCACCCGTCCGTCGACCCGCGGCGCCAGCAGGCCGCCGGACAGCCGGCCGCTGCCGTTCAGCCTGCCTTGCAGTTTCTCCACCATCGGCACGAACGGGCGCGCCAGCGACAGGTCGAGGCCGGCCAGGCTGAACTCGCCGCTCAGCGGCTTGCTCGCCGGGCGCGGGTCGATCTGCGCCTGCACCCGCAACTCGCCGAGCTTCGGTCCGCGGAAGTCGAGGGAGGTATCGACGCGGTTGGGCGCCAACCGGCTCTCCAGGCGCAGGCTGTCGTAGCCGACGTCGACCCACTGGCCCTGGTCGCGCAGGCGCAGCGTACCGCTGCCGGCGTCCAGGCTGACCACGCCGCTCGGGCCGCGGGCCGGAACGTCCAGTTGCAGGTCGCCGTTCAGCTTGCCCTGCCAGGCGAAGTCCTCGGGGAACCATTGCTTCAGGCTGTCCAGCGGGAAGTCGCGCAGGGTGTAGCGCAGCCGCGGCTCGGGCAGCAGGCGCTGCTCGCCGCCGCAGAGGCTGGCGGCGCCGGATACCCAGCAATGTGCGCCGAAATTGACCCTGCCGTCGGCCAACCGCTCCAGGCGCGCCGGCTGCTGTAGTTTCCAGTCCTGGCCGCCACTGCTCAACTCGCCGCGCGCCAGGCGACCGCGCCAGTTGCCGCGCTCCAGTTGCCCGTCGAAGGCCAGGCCGAGCTTGAGCAAGGCACCTTGCAGGTCCAGTTCCAGTTGCTGGCGGCGTTGGTCGCCGCGGGCATTGGCCTTGAACAGGCCGAGGTCGGTTTCGCCGCTGCGCAGGCCGGAAGCGACCAGCGCCAGGGTGCCGTTCTGCCGGGCATCGAGGTTCGCCTGCAGGTCGAGGCCGGCGATGCGCTGCTCGGCGTAGGCGATCTGCTGTCCCTTGAGGTTCAGCCTGCCTTGCGGCGCCGCGAGGCTGCCAGCCAGGTCGAGGCGTCCGTCGAGGCGACCGAAGAGTTGCGGCCAAAGCTGGCCGAGACGGTTCAGGGCGATGTCCAGGCGGCCTTGCAGGCGCTGGTCGAGCGCCCCGCTGCCCTGAACCTTGTTATCCCCCAGGCGCAGGTCGAGGTTGCCCATCGTCCAGCGCTGCCCCTCGCCTTCGGCGCGCGCCTGGAATAGAGCCGGCTGGCCGCGCAGGCGGCCCTTGACGTCGAGATCCACGCCCAACGCCAGCCGCTCGTCGCGAACACTTCCCTGGCTACGCAAGGGACCGGCCAGTGAACCCGGCAGCTCGGCGACCCAGTAAGCCGGGTTCAGTTCGCTGAGCTGCAGGGCGGTATCCCAAGCCACGCCATTGTCGAAACGCAACGTCACCCTCCCCTCGGCCTGGCCTTGCCCGGCGCGGAGCTGCAGCGACGGCAGGTTGAGCTGGACGAGGTCGCCGGACACCGGGCTGGCCAGCGTGAAGTCGCCCGCCGGACCGCTCGCCGCCGCGCTGAAATTGCCCAGGTAGCGCTGGTCCTGGTAATGCACTTCCGCCTTGAAGGTCTTCAGCGTCACCGGCGGCGGCTCCTCCAGCGGATACAGGCGCAGCCAGGGGAAGTCCTTCCAGTCCAGGGTCGCGTCGGCGGCCAGGCTTTCGCGCCAGTCCAGGCGTCCGACCAGCTCCAGGCGCTGCTCGCCGCCAGCGTCCAGGCGCAGTTGGCGGATATCCGCGCCCTGGGCGTCGACCCGCCCGTCCAGGCTCAACGCCACCGCCCCGCCCTCGCCCGGCAGGCTGGCGCCACCGCGGATCAGGTAACCGCTCTTGAGATCGCCGCCGGCATCGAGCTGGATGGCATTCAGGGTCAAGGTGTCCGGTAGTCCGGCCGCACCCTTGAAACCGTCGGCGCGGATCAGCAATCGTGCCGGCAGGTTTTCCGCCAGCGCCTGCAACTGTCCTTCCAGGCTGCCGTCCAGGTAACCGCTGCTGCGGCCTTTCAGGGTCAGCGCCTGCTGCAGCTCACCGCCGACCTGGACGGCCAGCTTCCACGGCTTGCCTTCGGGAGCGGGCAGGCCGAGCGTGGCTTCGGCCTGCAAGGGCCAGTCGCCGCTCGGCTGCAAGCGCCCCTGGAGCGCCAGGTCCAGGCCGAAGCCCCGCGCCGTCAGCGAGTCGATGTGCAGGCCATCGGCCAGCCAATGGGCCGCCAGCTTGAGTTCGGCGACCTGCTGGTTGCCGTCGAGCAGGAAGCTGCCGACCGCCACTTCGCCGAGCTCGATGCTCAGCGGCAGTTTCAGCGTCGGCAGGCTGATCGGCCCGCTGTCGGCGCTGTCGCCGCTCGGCGGCAGGTTCAGCGCGACCCGTTCGGCGGCCACCCGCTGCAGGCACAGGCGCAGCCCCGCCAGGCAGGCCGGCGACCAGCGCAGTTCCGGCCGCTCGACGACCAGTTGCGTACCGTCCTGCGCCCAGGACAGTCGCTGTGCCTGCCAGGCGCCACCGAGGCGACCCTCGAAGCCGCTGACCTGCAGGCCCGGCACGCGGCCGAGCAGCCAGGCGCTGCCGGTCTGGGTGCCGAGCAGCGCAGCGAGTCCCAGGAGCAGCGCGAGGAGCAGCCCGACTATGGCCAGCAAGGTGATCTTCAGCGCCTTCACAGTTCTGGCCCCATGGAGAAGTGCAGGCGGAAACCGCCGTCGTCGTCGAGCGCATGGGCCAGGTCGAGGCGCAACGGGCCGACCGGCGAGACCCAGCGCACGCCGAAGCCGACCCCGGTCTTGATCGACGGGAAGTCCAGCGAGTTGAAGGCGTTGCCCTGGTCGACGAAGGTCGCCAGGCGCCAGCGCTCGGCCAGCGGATATTGATACTCGACGCTGCCGGCGATCATGTAGCGGCCGCCGATCTTGTCGCCATCGGAATTCTCCGGCGACAGCGTCCGGTAGTCGTAGCCACGCACGCTCTGGTCGCCGCCGGCGAAGAAGCGCAGCGAGGGCGGGATCGACTTGTAGTCGTTGGTGGCGATTCCGCCTACCTGCAGGCGGCCGAGCAGGCGATGGCCGCCGGCGAAGCTGGTCAGGCCCTTGGCCATGGCGTCGACATGGAGGACGTCGGCGTCGGCCAGCAGGCCTTCCTTCGCCCCCTTGACGTTGAACTGCAGGCGGTAGCCATGGCTGGGGTCGACCTTGTTGTCGGTCTCCAGCAGCGAGTAGCCGATCCCCGGCATCAGGAAGCTGCTCAGCCCGGAGTCGTCGCCCAGCTTGTACTCCTCGCGCATCCAGTTCAGCGAAACCACCCGCTGCCAGCCATCGGGCCGCTTGCTGTGCCATTCGCCGCCAAGGGTCAGCAGCTTGCTCTCGGTGTCGACCAGGTCTTCGAACTGGTAGCCGCTGGTGAAGCGCAGCTTGTCGGTGAGCGGCGGATCGAGGGGAATCTCGTACCAGGCGCCGACGTTCTGCCGTGGTGCGGAGATTTCCGACTCGAATCCCAGGCTATGTCCTTCGGCATTCACCCAATGGCGGGTCCAGTTGAACCTCGCGCGCGCCCCGACGTCGGTCGAGAAACCGAGGCCGACGCCCATGGTCCGGGGCTTGCGCGCCTCCAGCCGGACCGCTACCGGGATCGCCTGGCGCGCGCCGTCGGCCTGCGCCTGGGTCGGCGCGGCGTCGACCCGCACGCCCTCGAAGTAGCCGCTGGATTGCAGGTTCTGGTTGAGTTCGGCGATCAGTTCGGAGTCATAGGGTTGGCCGGCCTTGAACGGCACCATGCGGCGCAACAGTTCTTCCTCGATGATCGAGTCGCCGTCGAAGCTCACCTTGCCGAAGGTGTAGCGCTGGCCGCTGTCGTAGACCAAGTCGATGTCGGCGATGCCGGCGCGCGGATCGATGCTCAGGCGCTGGGTGCTGAAGCGGCCCTGGAAGAAGCCGTAGCGCGAGGCCTGGTTCTGGATCAGCCGCTTGGCGTCCTCGTAGACGCCCTGGTTCAGCTTCGCGCCCGGTTTCAGCTGCTTGCCCGACGGCAAGCGGAAGCTCTCCAGGCTGGCGGCCTCGCCGAGCACCTGGATATTCACCTGGCGCAGGCGCACGGGCTCGCCGGGCACTACCTTGAGCGTGAGCTTCGGCGGCTTGCCGTCCTTCACCTCGCTGTCGATCTGCGCCTGGAAGTAGCCGAGCGCCTGGGCCGCCTTTTCCGCCTGTGCCTCGGCATTGCGGCGGAAACGTTGCAACGCCGCCTCGTCCCGCTCGCCGAGGCTACCCACATAGGCCTCGATATTGGCCTTCAGGGCGGCATTGGCGGGGGTGACGCGCACGCTAAGCTGGCTCTCCGCGAAGGCGGCCGTACTCAGGCACAGCAGCCCGGCCAGCGGGAACCGGAACAATCCTTGAGTCAGTCTCATGGCGCGGATGCTACGCAGGCGGGTGGCGCGCGTCCAGATTTGCGCGGACGCCGCCGACCACCTCCTGACATTCGGGTTTTATGACGCCAAGCGCCTGACAGGCATGGCTTTTCTCGCGCGTCCGGGGGAACGCTCAGGTCGCCGCCGGCGTCTCGCCAGGATGCAGGAGGACGTGCTCGCGCACCGCTCCCAGCGTCACCTCGCCGATCTCGCGGTAGCCGTGCCGCTGGTAGAAGTCCAGGTAGCGCGCATTGCCGGTATCCAGGACCAGCCCCTGCGAAGCGGAGTCCTCGGCGCACCAGCGCTGCACGGCGGCCAGCAACTGCTCGCCGATCTGCCTGCCCTGGTACTCGGGATGCACGCCGAGCATCGGCAACTGGTGGTGGGGGCCGACCGGCAGGCAGGCCTGCACCGCCCGGTGGTAATCCAGGTAGCGCCGGGTCGCGGCCAGGCCGACGCTGAACAGCATGCGCAGGCGCCAGCTCCAGCTCTCGGTGATATCCAGGCGCCGCTGCGGCGGCGTGATCAGGGCCGCCGCGACCAGCCGATCGTCGATGAACAGGCCGATGGCCGGCAACTCTTCGCCCAGATGGCGCTCGACCATCTCCCGGACGCAGGCACGCACGCGCTGGTCGTAGCCGGCGCGCTGCGCATCCATCAGGTAGGCGAAGGTCGGTTCGTGGCGGTAGGCGTGGTAGAAAAGCGAGCGGACTTCGCGGCTATAGCCGTCGTCGAGCAGACGAACATCGGAGACCTGATCAGGCATGGAACGCATTCCTTGTCGGCCACCGGCGCAGCGACACGCACGCTTCGCCACGGCGATTGGTCGAGCGGATGGCCTGGCCATCCCCGTCCGCGGCAGACCACAGGGCCGGCAAGGCGCCAAGCCACACAGCCATCGGGTACCCGGCGGACACTAGCACAGCGCCTCCAGGGTCGCCAGGCATCCCCCGGCTGGGCTAGCATTCCTGTTTTTGCCAGGACGCCCACCATGAAAATCGTCTCTTTCAATATCAACGGTCTGCGCGCCCGGCCGCACCAGTTGGCGGCGCTGATCGAGCGGCACCAGCCCGACGTGATCGGGCTGCAGGAAACCAAGGTCGCCGACGACCAGTTTCCCCAGGCCGAGATCGAGGCGCTCGGCTACCACGTCCACTACCACGGGCAGAAAGGCCACTACGGCGTCGCCCTGCTCTCCCGCCAGGCGCCCCTGGAACTGCATCGCGGCTTCCCGAGCGACGGCGAGGAATCCCAGCGGCGCTTCATCTGGGGCACCTTCAGCGACGCCCAGGGCAACCCGATCACCGTGATGAACGGTTACTTCCCGCAAGGCGAGAACCGCGAGCATCCGACCAAGTTCCCGGCCAAGCAGCGCTTCTACGCCGATCTCCAGTCGCTGCTGGAGAACAGCTTCAAGCCCGAGCAGGCCCTGGTGGTGATGGGCGACATCAATATCTCGCCGGAGGACTGCGACATCGGCATTGGCGAGGAAAACCGCAAGCGCTGGCTGAAGACCGGCAAGTGCAGCTTCCTGCCGGAAGAGCGCGAATGGCTGGCTACCTTGAAGAACTGGGGCCTGGTCGACAGCTTCCGGGCCCTGAATCCGGAGGTGAACGACCGCTTCAGCTGGTTCGACTACCGCAGCCGTGGCTTCGAGGACAACCCCAAGCGCGGCCTGCGCATCGATGTGATCCTGGCCAGCCGGGTGCTGCAGTCGCGCTTCAAGGACGCCGGCATCGACTACGACCTGCGCGGCATGGAGAAACCCTCCGATCACGCCCCGATCTGGCTGGAACTGGCCTGAGGCTCAGCCCAAGGAAAAGGCTCATCCCCGGATGAGCCTTCAGGCGATCGCTACCTGGTCCGGGCGATCTCGCCGACGCCGCCCCCCTATCCGGCGCGGGGCCTTTCCCTCAGGCAGGATTGTCCACCCGCGCCCCCTTCAGCTCCACTCGATTGCCATCCGGGTCGAAGAAGTACAGCGACCAGCCGTCGCCCTCGGCGCCGAAGCGGATTTCCGCGGGAACCTGCGGGACCAGGCCGAACCCCTCGAGATGGGCGACCAGCGCGGCCTCGTCGAACGGCTCGATGCGCACGCAGAAATGGTCGACGTTGCGCCCTTCCCCACCCGGAGCCGCACCGCCCTCCCGGCCGAGCGCCCCGGACACCGCGACCAGATCGAGCATCGACGTGCCCAGGCGCAGATGGGCCAGCTCCAGGTCGTCGCGCCACTTCACCACCACGCAACCGAGGACATCGCGATAGAACGCGATGCTGCGTTCCAGGTCGCGGACCCGCAGGACGATGTGATCGAGACGTTCAACGACGAAGGGTTGCATGGTCATTCACCTCTTGGACCGTGGACTATGGCAAGACTTTAGCCAGCACACCTCGGGTTGATAATGGTTTAATCCCTGATTCATTGATTACTGACAGTGAATTATCCCCGTGGATCACCTCACCGCTCTCAAGGTCTTCCGCGCCGTGGCCGCGAATGGCGGCTTCGCCGCCGCGGCCCGGCAGATGAATCTCTCGCCGGCCGCCGTGAGCAAGAACGTCGCCGAGCTGGAAGCGCACCTCAAGGTGCGCCTGATCAATCGCACCACCCGCAGCATGAGCCTGACCGAGGCCGGCGAAGTCTACCGGCAGCGCCTGGAGCGCATCCTCGACGACCTCAAGGCCGCCGACGCCGCGCTCACTTCGATGCAGCAGGGCCCCAGCGGCCTGCTGCGGGTCAGCGCCCCGCTGACCCTCGCCCTCACCTGCCTGACCCCGGCCATTCCGGCTTTTCTCCAGCGTTATCCGGAGCTGCGCCTGGAACTGCTCCTGCAGGACGGCCGCCAGGACCTGATCGCCGAAGGCATCGACCTGGCCCTGCGTGGTAGCGACCGGGTTGCGGACTCCGGCCTGGTCGCCCGCCCGCTGCTGGTCCTGGAGCACGTGCTCTGCGCGGCGCCGGCCTACCTCAGTCAGCATGGCCAGCCGCTGCGGCCGGAGGCCCTGCGCGAACACGAGTGCATCCGCTTCAGCCTCTCTGGCCATGCCGACCGCTGGACCTTCCGCAAGGACCGCGAGTGCATAGCGGTGCCTATCGCCGGCCGTTACCGGGTGTCCTCCAGCCTGGCGGTGCGCGATGCCCTGCTCGCCGGCTTCGGCTTGAGCCTGATCCCACGGCTGTACGTACAGGCGGAACTGGCCGAAGGCCGCCTGGTTGAATTGCTGGCTGACTGGAAGGCCGACGAGACGGCGATCCACGCGGTCTATCCATCGCGCCAACTGGCCGGCAAGACCCGGGTGTTTCTCGACTTCCTGACCGAGACAATGGCGCAGGGCCATGATTCCCCAACGCTGTAACCTTAGCGTCACCCGTCTGACTTAATCTCGCCGGCAAATCCCTTCCCCCATAGAAGACGATGCCCGCGATGCCACACCGCCAGCGCGCCAGTGACAAAGACCTCTGGAGCCGTACCCTGAGCCTGGTTTTCCTCGGATTCCTCTGTTACGCCTTCCCCTGGTCGGTATTCGCCGCCCCCTTGCCGATCCCCACGGACGACACGCCGGCGCTGCGCATCCAGGGTTCCAACACCATCGGCGCGAAGCTCCTGCCGGCCCTGGTCGAGGGCCTGATGGAAGAGGAAGGCCTGGAGGATATCCGCCGTACCCCCGGAGAACGGGAAAACGAACTCCATCTGATCGGCAAGAGCCGCGACGGCCGCCTGGTGAGGGTGGAGCTATCCGCCCACGGTTCGAGCACCGGCTTCACCGCCCTCCTCGAACGCCACGCCGAACTCGCCGCGGCCTCGCGTCCCGTCAAGGACAGCGAAGTTCGCGCCCTGGCCGGCTTCGGCGACCTGCGCAGCCCATATGCCGAGCAGGTGATCGCCATCGACGGACTGGCGATCATCCTGCATCCGGACAACCCGCTGGCCTCGCTGGACACCGCGCAACTGGCGGCGGTGTTCGCCGGCGAGGTGCGTACCTGGGAAGAACTGGGCGGCAAGGGCGGCGCCATCCGCCTGTACGCTCGCGACGAGCAGTCCGGCACCTACGACACCTTCAAGGAACTGGTGCTGGCCAGTCACGGCAAAAGCCTGGCCAGCGACGCCCGCCGCTTCGAATCCAACGATCGGCTGGCGGCCGCGGTGAGCGCCGATCCGCACGCCATCGGCTTCGTCGGCATCGCGTCGGTGGGCCGGGCCCGCGCCTTGGCCATCGCCGACGGCGAATCGCTGCCGATGGCGCCCCAGGAAAGCCTGATCGCCACCGAGGACTATCCGCTGTCGCGCCGCCTGTTCCTCTACCTGAAGCCCGGCGAGAAGAACCCCTGGGCCCAGGCCCTGGTACGTTTCGCCCAGGGCCCGCGCGGCCAGGCGATCGTCACCCGCAGCGGCTTCGTCGCGCAGAAGATCCAGGCGGTGCAGATCGCACCGCGCCCGCAGATGCCCGCCGAATACCGCAAGCTCGCGGAACAGGCGCGGCGCCTGACGGTGAACTTCCGCTTCCAGGAAGGCAGCGCGCTGCTCGACAACAAGGCACTGCTCGACGTACAGCGTTTGCTGGACTACCTGCGGCAAAATCGGAAGTTGCAGGAGCGCACCGTGCTGGTGGGCTTCGGCGATCCCAAGTCCGACGCCGAGCGCTCGGTCCTGCTTTCGCGCCTGCGCGCCATGGCCGTGCGCCGCGAACTGGCCCGCGGCGGCGTGAGTTTCCGCGAGATCGCCGGCTTCGGCGACGAGTTGCCGGTCGCCAGCAACGACCAGGAACTGGGCCGACAGAAGAACCGGCGGGTGGAAGTCTGGGTCTACTGAACGCTGTAGCACTTTGTAACCTCGCCGTTTTGCCGGCGCCCGGAGCCTGGTTTATTTTTTCCGAGTGACTGCGGGCCCCTCTGACGGTAAGCAATTGCCGCCATGTCGGAGTCACATGACCATCCGACAATTCGAAGCGAGGGGGCCCAATGGCAGCTCTGCATGCATTTCTCACCGAACCGTTCCTCGGTACGGCTACCTGGTTCTGGCTGGCCTTCCTGGCCATCGTCATCGTTCTCCTGGTCCTCGACCTCGGCGTGCTGCAACGCGACCACCACGAAATCGGCGTGCGCGAAAGCCTGCTGCTGTCCGCCGGCTACTTCGCCTGCGGCCTGGCCTTCGGCGGCTGGGTCTGGTACGCTTTCGGCCCCACCAGCGCGGTGGAGTACTACACCGGCTTCCTGGTCGAACAGTCGCTATCGATGGACAACGTGTTCGTCATGGCGATGATCTTCAGTTTCTTCGGCATCCCCCGCCGCTACCAGCACCAGGTGCTGTTCTGGGGCATCCTCGGCGCCATCGTCCTGCGGGCGATCATGATCGGCCTGGGCGCCGCGCTGGTGAAGGAATTCGACTGGATCATGTACGTGTTCGGCGCCTTCCTGCTGTTCAGCGGCGTGAAGATGCTGTTCAACAAGCACGAGGAAGAACCCGACCTGGAGCACAACCCGGTGCTGCGCTTCCTGCGCAAGCACATGCGGGTGACCAAGGAACTGCACGAGCATCACTTCTTCGTCCGCCTGCCGGACGCCAGCGGCAAGCTGGTGCGCTACGCCACCCCGCTGTTCTTCGCCCTGGTGCTGATCGAGCTGGCCGACCTGGTGTTCGCGGTGGACAGCGTGCCGGCGATCTTCGCCATCACCCAGGACCCGTTCATCGTCTACACCTCGAACATCTTCGCCATCCTCGGCCTGCGCGCCCTGTACTTCTCGCTGGCGGCGATGATCCACCGCTTCGTCTACCTGAAGTACGCCCTGGCCCTGGTGCTGGTGTTCATCGGTGCGAAGATCATGCTCCACGGTGTGATCGGCAAGATTCCCGCCGGCCTCTCGCTTGGCGTAACCTTCGGCCTGCTGGCGGGCGGCATCCTGCTCTCCCTGCTGAAGACCCGCACGCCGAAAGCCACCGTCGAGGACAAGGCCGAACCGAATGCCGAACACGCTCTGGATCGAACGTCTGGACACCCACACTGAACCTTTTTGGCGGGTCCGCCTCGGCACGCGCGGGATCTGCTTCCGCAACGAGCGGGCGGCCCGCGAGTTCGCCGCCCTGCTGCACAGCCGTCGCGCGTGGCAGCTGGAACGCAACGCCGAGGAAAAAGGGGCGGAGTCCCCGGAATGAAAAAGGCCCGCATCCGCGGGCCTTTCCCGTATACCACAGCCGTCAGCGGCTGCTGCGCAGCATCTCCCTGGGCACATACTTGCCCAGCTCGAACTTGCCGATCGCCGCGCGGTGCACCTCGTCCGGACCGTCGGCCAGGCGCAGGGTGCGCTGCATGGCGTACCAGTAGGCCAGCGGGAAGTCGTTGGAAACCCCGGCGCCACCATGCATCTGGATCGCCCGGTCGATCACCTTCAACGCCACGTTGGGCGCCACCACCTTGATCTGGGCGATTTCGCTCTGGGCGATCTTGTTGCCCACGGTATCCATCATGTAGGCGGCCTGCAGGGTCAGCAGGCGCGCCATGTTGATCTCCATCCGCGAGTCGGCGATGTGGTCGATGTTGCCGCCCAGGCGCGCCAGCGGCTTGCCGAACGCGGTACGGCTGACCGCGCGCTTGCACATCAGTTCGAGGGCGCGTTCGGCCATGCCGATGGAGCGCATGCAGTGGTGGATGCGGCCCGGGCCGAGGCGCCCCTGGGCGATCTCGAAACCGCGGCCCTCGCCGAGGATGACGTTCTCGTAGGGCACCCGTACGTTCTCGAACAGCACTTCGGCATGGCCATGCGGCGCGTCGTCGTAGCCGAACACCGGCAGCGGGCGGAGGATCTTCACCCCGGGGGTGTCGACCGGTACCAGGATCATCGAGTGCTGCTGGTGGCGCGGCGCGTCCGGGTTGGTCAGGCCCATGAAGATCAGGATCTTGCAGCGCGGATCGCAGGCGCCGGAAGTCCACCACTTGCGCCCGTTGATCACCCAGTCGTCGCCCTGGCGCTCGGCGCGCGCCTCCATATTGGTGGCGTCGGACGAGGCCACGCCCGGTTCGGTCATGGCGAAGGCCGAGCGGATCTCGCCGCTCAGCAGCGGTTCCAGCCAGGTGCGCTTCTGCTCCTCGCTGCCGTAGCGCACCAGCACCTCCATGTTGCCGGTATCCGGCGCGGCGCAGTTGAAGGGTTCCGGCCCGATCAGCGAACGGCCCATGATTTCCGCCAGCGGCGCGTATTCGTGGTTGGCCAGCCCGGCACCGTACTCGGACTCGGGCAGGAACAGGTTCCACAGCCCTTCGGCCTTGGCCTTGGCCTTCAGCTCTTCCATGATCGCCGTCGGCTGCCAGCGGTCGCCCTCGGCGACCTGGCGCTCGAACACGGCTTCGGCGGGATAGACATGCGCTTCCATGAACGCGCTGACGCGTTCACGCAGCTCCTGGACCTTGGGGGAATAGGCGAAATCCATGGGGGATACCTTCTGACGGGTTGGCAAGCGAGGCATCGGACAAAGGCGCTGGTAACGATGCCGGAACAGGGCTTAAGATTTGCCCAGTCTATTTTTTCCGTCCATGAACATTCATGATCCATATGGGGGTCATCCAAGCCCCCAATAACAAGAAAAGTCGCGGAGCCAGTGCCATGAACCTGAACAAAGTCGACCTGAACCTGTTCATCGTGTTCGATGCGATCTATACCGAAGCCAACCTGACCCGCGCCGGGCAGATCGTCGGCATCACCCAGCCAGCCGTATCCAACGCCCTTTCCCGGCTGCGCGAGACCTTCAACGACCCGCTGTTCGTGCGCACCGCCCAAGGCATGGTGCCGACCCCTATGGCGCAGAACATCATCGGCCCGGTGCGCAACGCGCTGCAGTTGCTGCGGGTTTCGGTGCAGGAGAGCCGCAGCTTCGATCCGCAGCAGGCGAACAAGACCTACCGCATCAGCATGACCGACCTCACCGAAGCGGTCATCCTCCCCCCGCTGTTCCAGCGCTTGCGCCGCCTGGCGCCGAACGTGCATATCGAGAGCTTCCTCGCCAAGCGCCGCGAGACCACCAAGGAACTCGCCGCCGGCCGCCTCGACTTCGCCGTCGACGCGCCGCTGAACACCGATCCCCAGGTGCGCCACGTCAAGCTGATGGAGGACCGCTACGTCTGCGCCATGCGCCGCGGCCACCCACTGGCGGGCAAGCCGAAGCTGGCCCTGGACGATTACCTGGGCCTGACCCACATCCATATTTCCAGCCGCCGCAGCGGCCTCGGCTACATCGACCTGGCGCTGGGCAAGATGGGCATCCAGCGCAAGATCGCGCTGCGCTCGCAGCACTACCTGATGGCCTCCACGGTGGTCCAGCAGACCGACATGGCGATGACCGTGCCGGAACGCTTCGCCCGTCACCACGACCTGCACTACGCGGTGCTGCCGGTGAGCGACGTGCCGAAGCTGGAAACCCACCTGTACTGGCACGAGAGCACCGATCAGGACCCGGCCAACCGCTGGATGCGCGAGCAGATCATCGAGCTGTGCCAGCAGGTCACCGCGCGCGAGAACAAGGCGGCGCAGCCGGCGTGAGCGCCTGCCAAGGGGCGTAGGGCGAACGAGGCTCGGGCATTTGCTTCCGAGGTGCCTCAGTGCGCCCTCTCCCTGAAGGGAGAAGGCGCCGTTGCGGAAACGACGGATAGTCGCCGCTACAGGCTGCGCGCGATCACCAGGCGCTGCACGTCGCTGGTGCCCTCGTAGATCTGGCAGACCCGCACGTCCCGATAGATGCGTTCCACCGGGAAGTCCTTGAGGTAGCCATAGCCACCGAGGGTCTGGATCGCCGCGGAGCAGACTTCCTCGGCCATCTCCGAGGCGAACAGCTTGGCCATCGAGGCTTCGGTCAGGCACGGCAGGCCGGCTTCGCGCAGGCTGGCGGCGTGGTGGACCATCTGCCGCGCCACGGCGATGCGGGTGGCCATGTCGGCCAGGCGGAAGGCCACCGCCTGGTGTTCGATGATCGGCTTGCCGAAGGTTTCCCGCTCATGGGCGTAGTCGCGCGCCGCCTCGAACGCCGCGCGCGCCATGCCGACCGCCTGGGCGGCGATGCCGATGCGGCCGCCTTCGAGGTTGGCCAGGGCGATGCGGTAGCCCTCGCCCTCCTCCCCCAGGCGCAGCGTGGCCGGGATACGCAGGTCGTTGAAGGCCAGCTGGCAGGTGTCCGAGGCGTGCTGGCCGAGCTTGTCCTCGATCCGCACCACCTCGTAGCCGGGCGTGTCGGTGGGCACGATGAACGCGCTGATGCCGCGCTTTCCGGCATCCGGATCGGTGACCGCGAAGACGATCACCATCCCCGCGTGGCTGCCCGAAGTGATGAACTGCTTGGCACCGTTCAGCACGTAGTGGTCACCGTCGCGGCGGGCGCGGGTCTTCAGGAAGCTCGCGTCGGAACCGGCCTGCGGCTCGGTCAGGGCGAAGGCGCCGAGCATCGAACCCTGGGCCAGCGGACGGAGGAAGCGCTCCTTCTGCTCGGCGCTGCCGAACTTGTGGATCGGCATGCAGCCGACCGAGTTGTGCACGCTCATGATGGTCGAGCAGGCGCCGTCGCCAGCGGCGATCTCCTCGAGGGCCATGGCGTAGGCCAGGTGCCCGGTCTGCGCGCCGCCCCATTCCTCGGGCACCAGCATGCCGAGGAAGCCGAGGTCGGCCATCTCGCGGATCGCCTCGGCCGGGAAACGGTGCTCGCGGTCCCAGTCGGCGGCGAACGGTTTCAGCCGTTCCTGGGCGAACTGCCGCGCCATGTCACGGATCTGGATCTCTTCTTCGCAGGGAATCATCGCGGGTTCCTCTTCTTCACTGCCTGCATCAGCGCAAGCGCTCGACGGCGATCGCGGTCGCCTCGCCGCCGCCGATGCAGACCGCCGCCACGCCGCGTTCCAGGTCGTACTGCTGCAGGGCGTTGAGCAGGGTCACGACGATCCGCGCGCCGGACGCGCCGATCGGATGGCCCAGCGCACAGGCGCCGCCGTGGACGTTGAGGCGCTCGTGGGACAGGTCGAGGTCGCGCATTGCCGCCATGCCGACCACGGCGAAGGCTTCGTTGACCTCGAACAGGTCGACCTCGCCCAGCGACCAGCCGGTACGCTGCATCAGACGCTTCACCGCACCGACCGGCGCGGTGGGGAACAGGTTCGGCGCGTCGGCGAACGAAGCATGCCCACGAATCGCCGCCAACGGCGCGAGCCCGCGTCGCTCGGCCTCGGAAAGGCGCATCAGGACCAGCGCGGCGGCGCCGTCGGAAATCGAACTGGAGTTGGCCGCGGTCACCGTGCCGCCTTCGCGGAACGCCGGCTTCAGGGTCGGGATCTTGTCCAGCCGGGCCTTCGGCGGCTGCTCGTCGCTATCCACCAGGCGCTCGGTCTTGCCGGCGGTGACCGTCAGCGGCACGATCTCGGCCTGGAAGCGCCCGTCGCGCATGGCTTGCTGCGCGCGGGTCAGCGAGGCCACGGCGAACTCGTCCTGTGCTTCGCGGGTGAAGCCGTAGGCCTCGGCACAGTCCTCGGCGAAGGTGCCCATCAGGCGGCCCTTGTCGTAGGCGTCTTCGAGGCCGTCGAGGAACATGTGGTCGAGCACCTTGCCGTGGCCCATGCGGTAGCCGCTACGGGCGCGCTCCAGCAGGTAGGGCGCGTTGGACATGCTTTCCATGCCCCCGGCCAGCGCGACCCCGGCGCTGCCGGCGAGCAACGTGTCATGGGCGAGCATCAGCGCCTTCATGCCCGAGCCGCACATCTTGTTCAGCGTCGAGCACGGCGTGCCGCGCGCCAGTCCGGCGCCAAGCACCGCCTGGCGCGCCGGCGCCTGGCCCTGGCCGGCGGCGAGCACGCAGCCGAGCACGGCCTCGTCCACTTCGTCGGCTTGCAGGCGCGCCCGCTCCACCGCGGCGCGCACCGCCGCGGCACCGAGGGTAGCGGCGTTGACGTCCTTGAAGTCGCCGAGGAAGCCGCCCATCGGGGTGCGGACGGCGCTGACGATGACGATCGGATCTTCGCGGGTCATGGGATCTTCCTCCTGTATTAGCGGGCGGCCATGCGGATGGCGCCGTCGAGGCGAATCACTTCGCCGTTGAGCATGCTGTTCTCGATGATCTGCCGGACCAGCGCGGCGTATTCGTCCGGACGCCCCAGGCGCGGCGGGAACGGCACGCTGGCGCCGAGGGAGTCGCGCACCTCCTGGGGCATGCCGGCCATCATCGGTGTCTCGAAGATGCCCGGGGCGATGGTCATCACCCGGATGCCGAAGCGCGCCAGCTCGCGGGCGATGGGCAGGGTCATGCCGACCACCCCGCTCTTCGAGGCGGAATAGGCGGCCTGGCCGATCTGCCCGTCGAACGCCGCCACCGAGGCGGTATTGACGATCACCCCGCGCTCGCCGCCCTCGTCCGGCTGGCCCTGGGACATGGCCTCGGCGGCCAGGCGCAGCATGTTGAAACTGCCCACCAGGTTGATGTCGATGACCCGGCGGAAACTCTCCAGGGCATGGATGCCATTGCGTCCGAGGACCTTCTCGGCCGGCGCCACGCCCGCGCAATTGGCCAGGCCATGGAGGCCGCCGAAGGCCTCCAGTGCAGCGGCCACGGCCTGGCGGCCGTCGGCCTCGCTGGCGATGTCGGCCCTGACGAAGCGCGCCTGGGCGCCAAGCTCGGCGGCCTTGGCCGCGCCGGCCTCGGCGTTGATGTCGGCCAGCACCACCTTGCCACCCTGCTCCACCAGCATCTTCGCGGTGGCGGCGCCGAGGCCGGAGCTGCCGCCGGTAACCAGGAACACTCGATTTTCGATACGCACGTCGTTTTCTCCTGCTGAATCAGTTCGCGGCGGCCGCCCGTGGGGCCGCCTCGCGTTGCCGGGCGATCTCCTGGTTGCGCAGGAGAAAGCGCTGGATCTTGCCGCTGGGAGTCTTCGGCAGTTCCTCGAGGAACTCGATCTCCCGCGGGTAGGCGTGCGCCGACAGGCGCTGGCGCACGTATCGCTGCAATGCGTCCGCCAGTTCCGGCGTCGGCCGGTGGCCGGCGCAGAGCACGACGAAGGCCTTGACCAGTTCGGTGCGCTCCGGGTCGGGCTTGCCGATCACCGCCGCCTCCATCACTGCCGGGTGTTCGATCAGCGCGCTCTCCACATCGAACGGGCCGACCCGGTAGCCAGAGGTGGTAATGACGTCGTCGGCGCGGCCGACGAAGCTGATGCTGCCGTCTTCGTTGAGTTCGACGGTATCGCCGCTCAGGTAGTAGTCGCCGACGAAGGCTGCGGTTTCCAGGCCCTGGTAGCCGGGAAACCACATCAGCGGCGAACGCCGCCGGTCGAGGGCGAGGATGCCTGGCTGGCCGGGCGGCAGTTCGTTGAGATCGTCATCCAGCACTACTACCCGGTGCCCGGGACAGGCGAACCCGGCGGCGCCGACCCGCACCGGATGCGCCAGGGCATGGTGGTTGCACAGCACCATGCCCAGCTCGGTCTGCCCGTAATGATCGTGGATGGTGGTGCCGAGCCTGTCGGCGAACCAGCGGATCACCTCCGGCGTCAACGGCTCGCCGGCGCTGCTGACCGCGCGCAGGCGCCCCTTCAGCGCAGTTTCCGCGGCCGCGCCGGCGGCCATCAGCAGGCGATAGGCGGTGGGCGATCCGGCGAGGTTGGTGATGCCGTAGTCACGGATGATCCGGCAGGTGCTTTCTACGCTGAACGGCCCTTCGTAGAAGGTGGTCGGATGGCCCATGGCGAGGGGACCGGCAACCGCGTAGTAGAGGCCGTAGGCCCAGCCCGGATCGGCGAGGTTCCAGAAGGCGTCCTCGGGGCGCAGGTCCACCGCCTCGCGCAGGTAGCCGACGAAGGCGAGGATCGCCTTGAGCGGCACCGGCACCGGTTTGGCCAGGCCGGTGGTGCCGGAGGTGAACATCATCAGGAACGGATCCTCGCCGCTGCGCGGAACCGGTTCGAATTCGGCCGGATAGCGCTCCAGCTCGGCCCAGAAGCTGAAATCGCCACGACGGATGCCCTGCCCCTTCGGTCCGCCGACGGTGACGGCCAGAGGCGGATCGGCGAGTTCGTCGAGCTTGTCGCGGTTGGCCGCATCGGTGACCAGCACCTTGCTGCCGGCGGTCGCCACGCGGTGTTCGATGGCCTTCGGGCCGAAGGCGGTGAACAGCGGCTGGTACACCGCGCCCAGGCGCCAGGCGCCGAGGATGGTGACCAGCAGCTCGGGCGTGCGCGGCAACAGGCCGGCGACGCAGTCGCCCGGGCGTACGCCCTGGGCCTGGAGGAAATTGGCGAAACGTCCGGAAAGCGCTTTCAGCTCGCTGAAGGTATAGCTGGCGCGACTGCCATCCTTGCCCTCCCAGAACAACGCGATCCGACCCGGCAGGGTATGCCGGTCGCAGCATTCGACGCAGGCGTTGAGCGCCTGGAGCGTACCGGAAAGCGTGGCGGCGGCGGTCCGCTGCAAGTCGAACCCGGCGGCAGTGGTGGCGTAGTCGCGCATTGCAGGACTCCTCGGCTTGTTTTTGTATGGAGTAGCCGGAATCTTCACGCCGTGGCCGACGCGGGGCAATGTCGAAAGGCTTCAATCTGCCTGAGCGGTTTGGACAATCCGTGCTGGCCGCCTGCCCCCGCCGAACCGTTCGCGACATACGGCGGATGACGCTGCGCGGGCATTCACCCTATCGATGGCCGAGCGTTTCGGACAAGACGCCTGACGACTCGGCCGACGCGGTTTCCGCCGCGACCTGCGTCCGGTACTGCCCGGGGGTCGAGCCGGTCCACTTCTTGAACGCCTTGTGGAACGCGCTGCCATCGGCGAAGCCCAGCTCCAGCGCCAGTTCGGCGAAATTCGCCGCGCCGGCGTCCAGCCGCGCGATGGCCAGGTCGCGGCGGACCTGGTCCTTCAGCGCCTGGTAGCTCTGCCCTTCCAGGGACAGCTTGCGGCGCAGGGTCGAGGGCGCCATGAAGAAATGCCCGGCGAGCGCGTCCGCGTCCGGCCAGCGTCCCGGCCGCAGGCTGCGCAGGTAGGCCTTGATCCGCGCCGCCAGGCTCTGCGGATCGCGATAGCGGACCAGGATGTTGGCCGGCGCGCCGAGCAGGAAGCGCCGCAGCTCCCGCTTGTCGCGGCGGACCGGCAAGGCCAGGCAGTCGGCATTGAACAGCAGGCGGCTGAGGGGACGGGAGAAACGCAGGTTGTCGCTGAACATCACCCGGTAGTCCTCGATGTAGTCCGGCTGCGGACAGCGCAGGTCGATGGCCAGGATCGGGATGCGCCGGCCGACCAGCCAGCAGGCCAGGCCATGGGTGATCATCCATAGGGTGAAGTAGGACAGCGCTCGCCCGTACCGGCCCGGCGCCTCGTCGAGGACGATTTCCGCCAGGCCGCCGCGGCGCTGCAGGCGCGGCTGGAAGTCGTCGAACTGCAGGCAGAGGAATCGCAGGATGCCGGTCAGCGCCGGCTCCAGGGTCTGCTCGTGGATCGCGCAGCGGCTCATGAAAGCGAAGCTGCCACTCTTCAGGCGCCGCGAGTCCATGCCGAAGAACTCGTCGTCCATGCGCCGAGCGAGATCCAGCCAGAGCCGCGAATAGGCGTGCGAGGTGACCCGCGCGTAGGGTTTGCCGAGCAGCTGCGGATCGATACCGGCGGCCTGGAGGACCTCCCCCTCCTCGCCGCCCTGCCGGCGCCACTCCACCAGCGCCTCGCCGACCAGGCGCACCGAGATGGTGCCCTTGGTGCTCACCTGAGTCTCGCCGTCGTTCTTCACCCGCCCCTCTCGCCTCGCTGCGCGCCGCCCGCCACCTTAGCGCAGGAGCGGGGCGCGGCTCCATCCTCTCAATCGCGCCCCTGGCGCAGCGCGAGCAGGCGAATCTCTTCGATGCTGATCTCGCGCATGCGGAACTTCTGGATCTTGCCGGTAACGGTCATCGGGAACTCGTCGACGAACTTGAAGTGGCGCGGGATCTTGAAGTGAGCGATACGCGCCTTGCAGAACGCCCGCAACTGTTCGTCATCGGCGTGGTGGCCCGGATGCAGCTTGATCCAGGCGACGATTTCCTCGCCATAGCGCTCGTCGGGGATGCCGATCACCTGCACGTCGGCCACCGCCGGGTGAGTGAAGAAGAACTCCTCCAGTTCGCGCGGATAGATGTTCTCGCCGCCGCGGATGATCATGTCCTTGCTGCGCCCGACGATCCGCACGTAGCCGTCGTCGTCCATCACCGCCAGGTCGCCGGTGTGCATCCAGCGCGCCGGGTCGATGGCCTCGGCGGTGGCCTGGGGGTCGTTCCAGTAGCCGAGCATCACGCTGTAGCCGCGGGTGCACAGCTCGCCGATCTCGCCGCGCGGCACCACCCTGCCCGTCTGGTCGACGATCTTGCTCTCCAGCCTCGGCTGGGTGCGTCCGACAGTGGTCACGCGCAGCTCCAGGCCATCGTCCGGACCGGTCTGCAGCGACACCGGACTGGTCTCGGTCATGCCGTAGGCGATCTGCACCTCGGCCATGTGCATGTCGCCAATGACCCGCCGCATCACCTCGATCGGGCAGGTGGCGCCGGCCATGATTCCGGTGCGCAGGCTGGAAAGGTCGAATTCGCGGCGGCGCGGATGATCCAGCTCGGCGATGAACATGGTCGGTACCCCGTACAGCGCGGTGGCGCGCTCCTCGGCCACGGCCAGCAGGGTCGCCTCGGCGTCGAAGCTGGGCGCCGGGTAGATCATGGTCGAGCCGTGGGTGACGCAGCCGAGGTTGCCCATCACCATGCCGAAGCAGTGATACAGCGGCACCGGGATCACCAGGCGGTCTTCCGCGCCGAGTCCGAGGCTTTCGCCGACCATGTAGCCGTTGTTGAGGATGTTGTAGTGGCTGAGGGTGGCGCCCTTGGGGAAGCCGGTGGTACCGGAGGTGTACTGGATGTTGATCGGCTCGTCGAACTGCAGCGAGGCCTGGCGCTGGCGCAGTTCCTCGGCGCCTACCGCGGCGGCCAGCCCCGGCAGGCCCTGCCAGTGCAGGAAGCCCGCCGGCGCCCGCTCGGCCAGGCTGATCACGCCGCGCAGTTCCGGCAGGCGCTCGCTGGCCAGTTCGCCCGGACGCGCCCGCGCCAGCTCCGGCAGCAGGTCGCCGAGCATCGCGTGGTAGTCGCTGGTCTTGAAGGCGTCGGCGCAGATCAGCCAACTGCAACCGGACTGCTTGAGAGCGTATTCCAGCTCGCTGCTGCGGTATGCCGGGTTGATGTTCACCAGGACCGCACCGACCTTGGCGCTGGCGAACTGGGTAATGCACCATTCGGCGCAGTTCGGCGCCCAGATCCCCAGGCGTTCGCCGGGGCGCAGGCCCAGCGCGATGAAGGCGCGGGCGTAGGCATCGACCCGCTCCGCCAGTTGCCGCCAGCTGTAGCGCAGGCGTTGATGCCGCACCACCAGCGCCTCGCGCTCGGCATGACGCGCGACGGTGGCATCGAAGGCGTCGCCGACGGTGGTCGCCAGCAAGGCGACATCCTGGCGACCCGAGGTATAGCTCGGCTGATTCATGGCTTTCCCTTGTTGTGGTTGTTCTGGGAATGTCGCTGAACCGTCGTCCTGCGCCGCCAGGGCGCTACGACGGACACCGGCGAGCGGTGTCGGTGAAGTCGAAGAGCATGTTTACGTTAACGTAAAGGTAAACGCAAGAGGCTTATCCGCCCAGGGCCGTCGGCCCCGGCGCGGCCCAACGGAACGGCGTAGAATGGGCGGTTTTTCACAGGAGCACAGCATGACCCCGGAAATCGCCATCGGCCTGGTGACGGCCCTCGGCCTCGGTGCGCTGGTCGGTCTCGAGCGACAATGGCGACAGCGCTCTTCCGGCATGGCCACCCACGCGATGGTCGCACTCGGTGCGGCCAGCTTCTCGATCCTGCCGTTGTTGCTCGACAACGAGGTCAGCGTGACCCGCATGGCGGCCCAGGTAGTCAGCGGCATCGGTTTTCTCGGCGCCGGCGTGATCATGCGCGACGGCCTCAGCGTACGCGGCCTGAGCACTGCGGCGAGCATCTGGAGCACCGGCGCGATCGGCGTACTGGCCGGCAGCGGTTTCATCCTGGCGGCCTGCATGACGACTGCGCTGATCGTCATCGCCAACCTGTTCCTGCCCGCTCTCGGCCGGGTGGTGGACCGCCACACCTCGGGCGAGGCCGAGCAGGAGCGCTTCTACCAGATCAGCGTGTCCTGCGAGGCGCGCAACGAAGCGCTGGTGCGCATGCAGTTGCTGCAACGCATGGGCGACAACCGCCTGAACCTGCAGAGCCTGGAAAGCCACGCGCTGAAAGGCAGCGGCAACGTGGAAGTGAACGCCGTGGTGTTCACCCTGCACAAGGAGGACTCGCTGGTGGAACAGATGGTCGGCGAGCTGTGCCTGGCACCGCAGGTCACCGCCGCCAGTTGGGTGATGAATCCCGCCGCGGAATGAACCGGCGAATTTAGGTTGCCCATTCTAGACGCTTCGCCGCAGGCTTTTCCCACCTCCAGACAAGAACAAGCCGGAGTGAACCACACCACCACTGCCTGTTTCGTGGACGGGGCGAGCCGCCCCGCGGGGAGGAGTCATGCGCTTGCGTTGTTTCTTGCGAGGTTGCCGCTGGGACGAAGGTAGCCTGGTCACGGTAGGCCCCGACCTGATGCTGCGCCAACGTTGCCGGCGTTGCGGCGCCCATCGCTATCTCAGCGTCGAGGCGCCGCCCGAGGAAGCCTGAGCGACGCCGGTCGCGTCCAGGCGTCGAGCGGCTGGCCCTTCAGCGCAGGACCAGGCTGGCCCGGGTGCGCAGGTAGCTCTGCCGGTAGACCACGCTGTTGGCCGGACTGGCGGTATATACCAGGGAGTACATCGCGCGCTGTCCCAGGGCCATCGCCACGATCTGGGTCAGCAGCACCTCGTTGCCCTGGCTGATCCGGCAGTGGGTCTCCAGCGATGCCAGGCCGCCGAGGTTCGAGCGGATCGGTGTGGTGCAGCGCGAGCCCAGCCCGGCCTTGCGGTAGCCCGATTGGACGACATCGAAGACACTCTGGAACTGGCCGTCGATCTCCACCGACTCCTCTTCCATCATCTTCAGGCTGAGCAACTCGATGCTGGCTTCCTTCTCGCCTCCCGGCCCGAGCTTGGTCGCCAGTTGCCGGGAGCCCAGTTGCTCCACGTCGCTGGCCTCGGGTGGGATGCTCTCGGTGATCACCTGCCAGCCGGCCGGCCAGTCGACCTCGGGCTGATAGCCACTGCTGGCGCAACCCGCCACAAGCCCCGCCACTACCACCAGCGCCAAGCCGGACGCCTTGCTTCTCATAGCATTTCCTTACTCGCAAAACCCATCGGAGGGAAAGGTCGGACCTGTCGCCATGGCGCCGTCCGCGCAGTCTGCGAGCCCATGGCGACAACGTTCCCAGCTTACCGGAGAGACGGCGAGCGCCAAGGCGCAAGCCTGAACAAGCTAGCCGACTTGGCGAGGAACGCACAAATTTCATCGGCTGGCGTACAGGTATGGGACATCGGTACCAATAGCGAAGTCGCGCAATCCGTCAGTTTTTTTTGAATTTTTGCCATTGGAAAAAGTCTGTTCAGCGCAGCGTTTTTCCAAGTCCCATCCGGCCCGCAAGGAGAACCCATGGCTGAACCCCAGGACAAGTACACCCGGCGCACAGGCAGGACCTGGGCGGACGACCAGGCGACCTACAACCGTCTGCGCGAAGAAGCCGACGCCGCTCGCCAGAAGCTGCGCGAAAGCGGCTACAGCGGCGCCGAGTACGACCAGTTGCGTCAAGCCGCCTTCGATCTCAACCGCAAGGCCAACCAGTACTGGGAGCAGATGCTCAGCGACCTGCGCCAGGAAGACTGATCAGCGCCACGCCGGGAGACTGCCGCTCTCGGCCCGCACACCCCCTCCACTCTTTGCGTGCTCCTGGCGTCGGCTCATTCGGGCGCATCCGGGTATTGCACCTCGTCCAGCAGGCGAAACCCCACGTTGTCGGCGTCCAGCGCGCTGAGCAGCTCGATCTGTCGATCAATGTCCTGGTTGATATTGGCCAACTGGCCGATGAAGGCATTGGCCGCCTGGCGGGTGCCAGGGTCGGAGCTGCGCGACAGCTCGAAGCCGAGCTGGGTCAGGGCAGCGGCCAGGTGAGCGAGATTGCGCACACTCAACGAGTGCAACTGGCGGGAAACGGCCTGTTCATCCTGAACGGTGGGAGGGACATCCATGAGTCAGATCCTTCGACTGGCACAATGTGACATTCGTCACAGAGATTAACCGAAGCCCCGCAGAACATCCATGCCAGCTATTTCCCTTCGTCGGCTCTGGCCCGGCCCCTGCGTCGTCCTCAAGTTGTCAGATCCGCTGTCGATACTCTGCGAGCCGGAACACGCGCCATGCCCGCCTCGCCGGGCCACAGGGACGTCCTCGGCTGCCTCGTCGCAGCCTGCGTGCCGGTCCAACCTGGCAATCCATCGAGGCGTTCCATGCTGCAACAATCCCTACGTGCGCAAATCCTTGTCCTGCTCGGCGGCAGCCTGGCGGCGCTGCTACTCATAGCCCTGGCCTGCTTCGGCTCGCTGACCGGCGACGTACGCGCCTACCGCGAGCTGCTCGGCGGCCCCGTGCGGGCGGCGCAACTGATCGACGAGGCCAACCTGCAATTCCGCGGCCAGGTCCAGGAATGGAAGAACGTCCTGCTGCGCGGACGCCAGACGGAGGCCCAGACGAAATACTGGAGCCAGTTCGAAGCCCAGGAGCGAGCGGTGCAGGACATCCTCGGGCGCCTGGGCAGCGTGGCCGAAGGCGAGTTGAAGGATCGTGTCGAGCGCCTGCGCGAAGAGCACCGGCGACTCGGTACGGCTTACCGACAAGGCAGGCAACGGTTCCTCGAGGCGGGCGCCGACCCCATCGCCGGCGACCAGGCGGTGACCGGCATCGACCGCGCCACCACCGCGCAGATGCAGACCCTGCGCGACGAACTGCACCAGGCCAGTGATCTCCATTCCTCCTCCATCAGCGCGGAGGCCCGGCGCACCATGCTGCTCGGCAGCCTGGTGCTGATCGGCGCCAGCCTGGCCGTCGCCCTGCTCAGCCTGTGGCTGGTCAACCGCAACCTGGTCCGTCCGGTGCAACGCCTGATCGAGCACATCGCCCAGCTCAGCCATGGCGACTTCGGCGAGCGCATCGAGATCCGGCGCAAGGACGAACTCGGCAAGCTGGCCCTGGCCGCCAACACCCTGCGCGACTTCCTGGTGGACATCTTCGACCGGCTGCGGCGCAGTACCCGCGACCTGGACAGCGCCAGCGGCTCGCTGAACGCGATCGCCAGCCTGATGGCGGCCGGTACCCGCGAGCAGTTCAGCCGCACCGACCAGGTCGCCACGGCGATGCAGGAAATGTCCGCCACCGCCCAGGAAGTGGCGCGCTACGCCGGCGACGCGGCCAGGGCCGCCGACGAGGCGGACGATTCCGCCCAGCGCGGCGAAGACGTGATGGAAGAAACGATTCGCAGCATCGGCGAGATGCGCAAGGAGATCGACCATACGGTGGAGGTCATCCGCCAATTGGAAAGCGATAGCGGCAGGATCGGCAAGGTCCTCGACGTGATCCGTGGCATCGCCGAGCAGACCAACCTGCTCGCTCTCAACGCGGCCATCGAAGCCGCCCGCGCCGGCGATGCCGGCCGTGGCTTCGCGGTGGTCGCCGACGAGGTCCGCACCCTGGCGCAGCGCACCGCCGAGTCCATCGCCGAGATCCACCAGATCATCGATACCGTGCAGAACGGCGCGGTGAATGCCGCGCGCGCCATCGAAAGCGGGCAGTCGCGCAGCGAGGCCGGTGCCGAGCAGGTTGCCAACGCCGGCACCATGCTGCGCCAGATCACCGCCTCGGTCGAATCGATCCGCGACATGAACCGCCAGATCGCTACCGCCGCCGAGGAACAGACCGCCGTGGCCGAGGACATTTCCCGCAACCTCACGGAAATCGCCTCGATCGCCTCCAGCAACCAGGAACAGGTGGAGCAGACCGAAGCCGCCAGCCGCGATCTCCACGGCCTCTCCGCGCAACTGGGCGATGCCCTGCAACGCCTGCGGGCCTGACTTGGGGTAAGGAAACGACTTCCATGAGGTAAGGCGGACAACCGCAACGCGATTATCCGCCGCTCCAACGGGGGGTCATGGCGGATAGCGTTGTGGCGCTATCCGCCATGCACAGCCAGGGTTCGATCAGTCGAGGACGTTGTCCAGCACCTCGTAGATCAGCCCGGTCGCCACCGCCACCAGCAGCAGGTCGGTGCCGGCCTGCATCCACTCGTAGCCGTCGTAGTGCGGCAGCCGGCCTAGCAGGCGGCCGTCGAGTTTCTTGGCGATGCCGGGCGGCAGCGGCTTGCCGCGCGCCAGGTTCTTCTGGATGCCGGGCGGCAGGGCCGGCCCCGGGTTCCAGTAGCCGCGGTTGTCGCCGAGGATCACCCGTACCCCGCCGACGTCGATACGCGGTCCCGAGTCCCAGTTGCCGCCGCCGTTGCCCTTCTGGCCGGCGCCGCCGCCCTTGTTGCCGGGGCCGCCATGGTTGTCGTGGCCACCCTGGTTGCCTTTGTTGCCCTTGTTACCCTTTCCGCCGTCCATCTGGTTACCGTGCGGGTTGCCCTTGCCATTGCCCGGGTCGGCCAGGACGGCAGGCGTACCGCCGATCAGGGACAGGCTCACGACCAGCGCGAGCACAGAACGAGTGTTGAACATGATGATGTTCTCTCCATGCGAGGACGATCCCTCGATAGCTTAGAACCGTTTCGCTTGTTTGGTTCCATGCCGTCGATCGCGACGCAACCCAGGGAAAGCCCGAGCTGCCGGCTTGGTCGAACCTGTCGAATCGGCTATGCTGCCGCTCCCTGCAAGCGACTACCCGCTACTCCCCGATGACCTGGCTGCCCACTCCGCCATAGCCATGCCTGCCCCTTCCGGCCACGGTCCGAACGACCGTGGCCAGCGTTCGTTCGCCTGAACGCCTGTCGTCATCCCTTGTTTTTTCCAATGCCATCCCGCGGCCCGCGCTGTCGACCGACTGCACGGGCCGTGCCTCGCCCCTGGGTATCCCGATGCTACAGACGCTGAAACAGAACTGGTTCTCCAACCTCCGCGGCGACCTGCTCGCCGGCCTGGTCGTCGCCCTGGCGCTGATCCCCGAGGCCATCGCCTTCTCCATCATCGCCGGGGTCGACCCGAAGATCGGCCTGTACGCCTCCTTCAGCATGGCGGTGGTGATCGCCTTCGCCGGCGGCCGTCCGGGAATGATCTCCGCCGCGACTGGCGCCATGGCGCTGCTGATGGTCAACCTGGTGAAGGACCACGGCCTGCAATACCTGCTGGCGGCGACCCTGCTCTGCGGCGTGCTGCAGATACTCGCCGGCTACCTGCGCCTGGGTTCGCTGATGCGCTTCGTCTCGCGCTCGGTGGTGACCGGTTTCGTCAATGCCCTGGCGATCCTCATCTTCATGGCCCAGCTACCCGAACTCACCGATGTCGGCTGGCCGGTCTACGCGATGACCGCCGCGGGCCTGGCGATCGTCTACGGCTTCCCGCACCTGCCACGGATCGGCCGGCTGCTGCCCTCTCCGCTGGTATGCATCCTGGTCCTCACCGGCATATCCATCTACCTGGGCCTGGACATCCGCACCGTCGGCGACATGGGTCAGTTGCCCGACAGCCTGCCGCTGTTCCTCTGGCCGGACGTGCCGCTGAACCTCGACACCCTGCTGATCGTCCTGCCCTACTCCGCCGCCCTGGCGGTGGTCGGCCTTCTGGAGTCGCTGATGACCGCCACCATCGTCGACGAGATGACCGACACCGGCAGCGACAAGAACCGCGAATGCAAGGGCCAGGGCCTGGCGAACATAGCCACCGGCCTGCTCGGCGGCATGGCTGGCTGCGCGATGATCGGCCAGTCGGTGATCAATGTTAAATCCGGCGGGCGCAGCCGGCTCTCGACCCTGGTGGCCGGCGTCGCGCTGCTGCTGATGGTGGTGTTCCTCAGCGACTGGGTCGGGCGGATTCCCATGGCGGCCCTGGTGGCGGTGATGATCATGGTATCCATCGGCACCTTCCGCTGGGAGTCGATCCGCAACCTGAAGCGCTACCCGCTATCGACCAACCTGGTCATGCTGGTGACGGTCGGCGTGGTCCTCGCCACCCACAACCTGGCCTTCGGCGTGGTCGCGGGCGTTCTCCTGGCCTCGCTGTTCTTCGCCAACAAGATCGGGCACTACCTCGATATCGACAGCGAACGCTCCGCCGACGGCACCCGCCGCCACTACCAGGTGAGCGGGCAGGTGTTCTTCGCGTCGTCCGGCAGGTTCATCGCCGCCTTCGACCTGAGAGAGACGCTGGAGCATGTGCTCATCGACCTGCGCCACGCCCACCTGTGGGACGTCACCGCCGTCGCGGCACTGGACAAGGTGATCCTGGGCTTTCGCCAGCGCGGCGTGCAGGTCGACGTGCTGGGCCTGAACGCCGCCAGCGCGACCCTGGTCGATCGCTTCGGCGCCTATGACAAGCCGGGCGCCGTGGACATTCTCCCCGGCCATTGAGCGAAGCGCCACTCGGCGGGCAGGCATGAGCTGGCCCTTCCGCTGTGGCGGAGAGCCCGCCGCTCCACGTATCAGTGCTGACAGGGGGCAGCACGGGGATACAGCGCTGCATCGGTGCCTGCGCGCCCGGAGGCCTAGCGCCCGGGGCGGGAGAAGGCGCGAAAGGTGTCGAACGCCAGCACCAGAAACAGCATCGGCATGAGCAACGGGACGAAGGCGGACATGGCGTCCTGGTAAGGCCGCCCCAGCCACCACAGGAAGAGGCTGGCGCCGCCGATCAGCAGGATGACGAGAAGGATGACGAACTTGCAGAGGCGCGAGGCGAAGGAGAGCGTGTCGGACATGTCTTTTCTCGGTGGAAGCATGTGCGACCGTTTTAGCGAGCGGTGATGCTGGCCGATATAGGAAGAGTCCGTTTACCAGGTAATCGATTTCGCAGAGCTGGCGTCGGCGTCGAAGGCCGTACCGGCATGACCGCGATCAACCTCCATGCCCTTTCATCGCTGCAATCTGGGAAAAGAGCCCGCGCTCCACGAAATAAAGGCACAATGACATCATTGATTGCCGATGCCCGACATCGCAGTAGCCCAGGAGTCCAGCATGGCAACCCCACCCTATCCCGAGGACGAGCATTCGAGACAGGCCTACGTCGACCAACTCGGTCTGCTGGAAGAAGGTGCGGACGAGGTATTCGAGGAAATCCTCGCCGCCGCTACGTCCTACTTCCAGACGCCCATCGCGCTCATTTCCATCCTCGACCATCAGCGCCAGTGGTTTCGCGCGAGCATCGGCCTCGATATCCGGCAGACGCCGCGACGGGATTCATTCTGCGCCTATGCGATCCTGGGCAAGGGAGTATTCGAGGTGGCCGACGCCACCCTCGACCCGCGCTTCCGGGACAACCCCTATGTGCAAGGCGAACCGCGCATCCGCTTCTACGCCGGGGCTCCGCTGGCCACCGCGGAAGGTCTCAACCTCGGCAGCCTCTGCGTCATCGACCGGGAACCACGCGGGCCGCTGGCCGAGCGGGACGTCGCCATGCTCGAGCACTTCGCCCGGCTGGTGATGGCCCGTATCCATACGCTCCGCTCGACCAACTACATCGACGAGCCAACCGGCCTGTACAACCGTCTCCGCCTGCAGGAGGACGTTTCCCTGCGCCTGCAGCGCGACGGCGCCCTCACCGTGATCGCCGCCGACCTCCTGCCCCTCGCCCTGCTGAATACCATCATCCGTACGCTGGGCTATCCCTTTTCCAACGACCTCATGCTCGAGGCGCGCGACCGCATCCGCGCGGAACTGCCGGATTTCACTCTCTACAAGATCAGCCCGACGCGCTTCGGACTGCTCCTGCCACGGCAGCAACAGGAAGAAACCGAGTCGGTCTGCCTCCGCCTGCTGCGGGCCTTCGAAAGCCCCGTCGTATGTCGCGGGATCCCGATCAAGGCCAACGTGGGCCTCGGCGTACTACCGCTTGCCGACGATACCCTCGACGGCGATCAGGACTGGCTGCGCCTGGTGGTCAGCGCGGCCGACGACGCCCGCGACCGCGGTGTCGGCTGGGCCCGCTACAACCCGCCGCTGGACCAGGCCCAGCAGCGTGCCTTCACATTGCTGACCTCGCTGTCCCAGGCGATCGGAACCGAAGAAGGCTTCCATCTGGTGTATCAGCCGAAAATCGACCTGCCGACAGGCAGGTGCACGGGCGTGGAAGCGCTGCTGCGCTGGCGGCACCCGCAACTCGGCTTCGTCAGCCCCGCCGAATTCGTGCCCCTGGCGGAGAAAACCGCACTGATGCGCCCCCTCAGCGACTGGGTGCTGCGCCATGCCATGGCCCAGCTGGCGCAATGGAACGCACGGAACATCCCGCTCAGGCTGGCGATCAACGTATCGGCATCGGACATGGAAGACAGCAGCTTCCTGGAAGAGGCCGTCAGACTCGCCAAAACCTACGACATCGACCTTTCCGCCCTCGAGCTGGAATTCACCGAAAGCGTACTCATCCGCGACGCCTCGGCGGTCGGCTCGGTGCTGCTGCGTGCCCGGGAGCTTGGCATGGGCATCGCGGTGGACGACTTCGGCACCGGCTACAGCAACTGGACCTACCTGCGCGATCTGCCAATCACCGCCATCAAGCTCGACCAATCGTTCACCCGCGACCTCGCCGGCTCGCCGAAGGCGCAGAGCGTCACCCAGGCGGTGATCGGCCTGGCCAGCCAGTTGGGTTATCGGGTGGTCGCGGAAGGCATAGAGACCCACGACACCTTCCACCTGCTGCAGGCATGGGGCTGCCACGAGGGCCAGGGCTATCTGATCGCCCAGCCGATGCTGCCGGAGCAACTGGAGGACTGGCTGCGGCGTTAGCCAACGCAGGCACGTGGAATGGGCCGTACCAGCATGCTCGCCAGCCTCGGCGCGTCGCTCAGGGACTGGCGAGCAAGGCCCAGACCAGATAGATCGAGTAAAGGGTCAGGAGTATCAGTGCCAACAGCACCGCCCTGCTGGCATGGCGCGCAGCCACCCAGCGGGAATTGCGCCCGCAGCGCCAGACCACGACGAGGCTGAGGCACAGGTAGGCCAGCCTAACCAGCTCGACACCGACCATTCCCCACAAGGTCAGGGCCACCGCATGTTCGCCGGGAGCTTCCTGCATCAGCGGATCGACAATGGCCACCATCGCCTGCCTGGCGGCGACGCTGAGCAATAAGAAACCCGCAGCGAAGAACAGCCAGAATGCCTTCCAAAGCGGCTGCCCGCCGGAAAGGAAACCTCCCGCAGTCAGCCTCTCGTCGGCCAGGTCCGCTTCTGGGGTCTTGTATGGGTGCTCCATGCCCTGGGTCCTCCCTGCAAACGGGCACCCTAGCACATCCCACGCCGCTCGCCTTCTTCAGCGGGCGGCAGACCGTCCGTTGCACCTCGCGATGTTTCCAGCGCTCGGCCGAGCGTCTCTAGCGCGGGCAGGAGACCTGCGTGCCTTCCACCTTGCGGATGTGATCGCGATAGGAGCCGGAAACCAGGATCGATTGCGTGCCGCCCTTCTCGCTGAGAATGCCATCGCAACTGTAATCGCAGCCAGCCTCGATGCTGAGGCACACGTCCTGTCCCTCGAAACGGTACAGGTTGGCAGGCCACCCCGTGCAATCGTACAGGCCTGCGCCAGGGCATTCGACGGCCTCGAGTCTTCCGGCAACGACGATGGTCGAACCTGCCATGTCCTTGAGTTCCTCCGCGGCGCCAGCGGCAATGGAGAAGAGAGCGGGAAATACAACCAGGGAAAGTCGGCAGGGCATCGGCTTCGGTACTGTCTACTATGTGGACGGAATTCTGAATCGGGTCAGGAATCGATATTCCCGTTCAGACCGAAGCGTGTTGAAGCAGTTCCCCGCCCCCACTCGCTCGGTTTCCCACGACCGCGGCAGCTCCAGGAGTTCGATACTCTTGTCATTGGTAGTCGCAACTGCGAAGCGCTGCCTGTCCGTTCATAACGGCCACACGGGCAACTTCACTTTATTTGCATTAAAAAAAAGAGCCCATTCGGGCCCTTTTTTTTTCCGAGACAAGTTATCAGGACTGATCCTTTCCAATATTGACACTGAACGAGCCGGAGTTATTGCCATAGGTTCCGGGCACGTCGTTGTAGATAAGAGTGATTGCACCCTGGACATTATTGGGTGCAACCCAACGGAACAACCCGGTATTGACCGGAATGGTTCCGCTGTTGCCAATCTTCATGACCAGCGCACCACAAAACGCATCGTGGCAGATCAGCCCTTGGTCCGGATGCTCCCGATCGCCCTGCGGCCCCCATTTCTGGGTAGGTCCGTAACTGGCCCAACCGGCGGCGACGATGGTAATGACATCGCCCGGATTGTAGATAATCGACGTTACCTGCCCTGCTTCGTTATTAGCCAGAACCTCACCTTTCCAAGCCATGATTGATCTCCGATATATGAATTCCTGTTCATAAACGAAAGAGGCGAAAACCCTGATTCGCGATCCTTCCCTGTCAGCAAAGCACAGCAACGAGGAAGTACCGCCTACCAATTCATGCAGGAGAAAAGAGGATAATTCCGCCAGTGAATTGAATATATTCGGAAAGGAAATTAAAAAGCAGGAGCAGAAGATAACGACAAAAAATCAAACTTCCAAAGACAACTACTTCAAGCTGAACAAACACTCCCGCTCGCCAGCCAGGGCGAACCCTATACGGAGCCGTACTAGAATGAAAAGCCTCCAAGGCCGAGGAGGGAAAGAAGGCAACGTCGACTCGTTGACTGCCGCGCGATGGCGGGCCGGAAGAAAATCGGGGAAGGAACGCAGAAGTCGGCTGAACGCCAGGAAACACGATGGTGCCCGGAGCCGGGGTCGAACCGGCACGGGGTTACCCCCGAGGGATTTTAAGCCAGAGCATGGCATCCGCACCGGGCTAACGATGGACTTGGATGAGGCTTGCTGTAGCAGGTTTTCCCCGAGGCCAGTGCCTTCCATCATATCCCGGTGCGCGATGCAAACCGCTCCGGTTCCCCTCCGCCTGGCTCCTAGCCGGCCCCTGGAATCGGGGCCTTTCAGGAGCACCTCATGGCGAAGATCAAACTCACCAAGTCCGTCGTTGACACGGCGCAGGCGCAAACCTGCGATGTGGAACTCCGGGATACGCTCGTTCCGGGCTTCTTCTGCAAGATAACACCAACGGGCCGCAAGGTCTTCATGGTTCAATACCGCACGAACTCCGGCGTGCGGCGCAAGCCGGCACTCGGCCAGTTCGGCGAGCTGACGGTCGAACAGGCCCGGTCGCTGGCCCAAGACTGGCTGGCCGAAGTCCGGCGCGGGGGCGATCCCGGACTCGACAAGGCCGAAGCCCGCAAGGCGCCGACGGTCAAGGAACTGTGCGGCCGGTTCATGGATGACCACTCCAAACTGCACAACAAGCCCAGCACCCAGGCCGGCTACCAGTACCAGATCGACAACTTCGTCATCCCAGCCTTCGGCAGCAAGAAGGTTCACGAGGTCACGCGCCACGACATCACCGCGCTGATGAAGCGCATGGAGAGGTCCCCCACGCAGGCAAACCGCGTACTGTCGCTCGTCCGCAAGATGTTCAACCTGGCCGAACTGTGGGGCTACCGGCCCGATGGCTCCAATCCTTGCCGTCACGTACCCAAGTACCCGGAGAAAGGTTCGACCCGCCTTATCACCGACGAGCAGATGGTCAGCCTGTTCGCCTACTTGGACAAAGCCGAAGCCGAGGGCCTGGAACATCCCATCTATCTGCTGGCCGTCCGGCTGCAATTCGAGTTCGCGGCCCGCATGTCGGAAATCCTGCTGTTGCAGTGGAATTGGCTCGACTTGCCCAACGGCCGGGTTGTCTGGCCGGACAGCAAAACGGGCGATATGTCCAAGCCGTTGAGCGAGGAAGCCCGCCGGTTGCTGACGAATGCACCTCGCTACGGCAATTCGCCCTACGTATGCCCGGCCATCCTCGACCATGACAAGCCGCTCGGCCCCCATTCCTACTATCAGGCGTGGCGCCGAATCCTTGATCGCGCCGGCGTGCCGAAGGTTGGCACCCACGGCATCCGCCACCGCTCAGCGACCGACATTGCCAATTCCGGCATCCCCGTCAAGGTCGGCATGGCGCTAACCGCGCACAAGACCGTGGCGATGTTCATGCGCTACGTCCACACCGAGGACGACCCGGTGCGTAAGGCAGCCGAGTTGGTAGCCAGCCGGCGCAAGTCGGTCGTCGGCACGCGGCAAGAACCCAAAGAGGTGACCGCATGATCGGTGACCAGTGCCTCGGCATGTCGGCCCTGATTGCCGTGTCGCCGTTACGCCAATCGGCTCGGCAGCCCTCCCCGCCCGTGCATCGCACTGGGGACTGGAAAAGCATGCCCGTTACGGGTATAGTTTGGAGGTCAAGATGACCCACGTCCTCAAGCGGAAGGACTTTGCACGGTGGCAGGCGGGCGAAAAGCTGCCTGATGCTGCCTTGTGCAAGGCGGTTCAAGAGATGGAAAGCGGTCTGATTGACGCGGACTTGGGCGGCTTCCTCTACAAGAAGCGGGTTGCCCGATCCGGCGGCGGCAAGAGCGGCGGCTACCGCACGCTGCTGTCGGCCCGGATCGGCAGCCGCTACGTATTCCTGCATGGGTTCCCCAAGAGCGACAAGGCGAATATCACGCAGGACGAGAAGAAGGCGCTGCAATTCGCCGGCAAGGTGTTCCTGGAACTGTCCGCCGAGGCTTTGTCGAAGGCGTTGCACTCGGGCGTGTTATTGGAGGTGCATTGTGAGCAAGATCATTGAATCCCTGCGTGGCGACCTGGCTGCGCTCCACGAAGCGGGAGCGATCGGCAAGGTGACGATGCGCGAGTTCGACGCGATCTGCCCGCCGCCGGTGCGGGAGTTCAGTGCTGCCGACATCAAACACCTGCGCGAACGGTTGAAGTTCAGCCAGCCGGTGTTCGCACTTCACCTGCACACCACCGCGTCGACCGTGCGAAAGTGGGAGCAAGGCGAAACCCATCCCACCGGGCCGGCCCTCAAGCTGCTCAACGTCATCGCCGACAAGGGTTTGCAGGCAATTATTTGATCAAGGCAAACGGGTCAGCATTTCCTGCCACAGCGGCCGAAAACACAGTTACGATCTTCAAACCATGTAAGAACAATGGAGGTGACAGGTGGCAGAGAAAAGGAACGTGTTCATCAGCCATGTCCATAAGGACGATCACGGACTCCAGAAGCTGAAGGAATACGAAGGGACTTCCCCAATCCCAGCACGGTGTCCAGGCACCAAGATTGACTCGCGGAAGTTCAATCTGAAACAGGAAAGGGGAAGTCCATGGCAGAGATTACACGGGCGCCGGTGGCGCGGGTAGGGGTCGATCTGTCCAAGCGGGTCTACCAGGTTCACGCGGTCGATGCGATTGGGCGCGTGGTCGTAGCCCGCGCGTTGCCGCCTGACCGCTTCTTCTCTTGGTGCGCGGAGTTGCCGGCCGGTTGCATCGTGGCGATGGAGACCTGCGGTGGCGCACACCATGTGGCCCGCCGGTTGCGCGTGCTGGGCCTGGATGCGCGGCTGATCGCAGGCCACTTCGTCACGCCCTACCGCATGGCTGGCAAGAGCGGCAAGAACGACGCCAATGATGCCGCTGCCATCTGCGAGGCCGCAGCTCGCCCGCACATGCGCTTCGTGCCGGTCAAGACGGCCGAGCAGCAAGGCCAGCTTGCCGTGCACCGGCTGCGCGAAGGTTTCAAGGAAGAGCGCACAGCGTTGATCAACCGCATCCGCGGCCTGTTGACCGAGTTCGGGCTGGTCTTCGCGCAAGGTCCAGACGCGCTGCGCCTGGTGCTGGCCAGCGTGATCGAGGACGCCAGCAACGAGTTGCCCGGCGTGGCACGGTTGGCGCTGCAACGCGCGCATCTGCACTGGATCGACGTCGACCTGCAGATTGCCTGGTGCGACGAGCGCATTGCCGCCCACGTGCGCGCCGATGCGCGGGCGGCCAAGGCAGCCACTTTGCTGGGCATCGGTCCGACCACGGCGTCGGCGCTGGTTGCCAGCGTGGGCAACTTCGGCCAGTTTGCCAACGCGCGGCAGTTCGGCGCCTGGCTCGGCTTGGTGCCCAGCCAGAACTCCACCGGCGGCAAAGCCAGGCTCGGGGGCATCACCAAACGCGGCGACGACTACTTGCGCACGCTGCTGATCCAGGGCGCCAAGTCGGCCGTGATGAGCGCGGCCAAACGCAGCGACCGCATCAGCCAGTGGCTGGTGCAACTGAAAGAGCGCGTGGGCTGGCAAAAGGCCGTGGTGGCGCTGGCCAACAAGAACGCGCGCATTCTGTGGGCGGTGCTCACGCGCGACGGTGCATTCGACCCCAACCATGTGCCCCAAATACCGGCGGCGCGGCAGAAGCCGCAACTGGCATGAACTGATTCTCTGAGTTGGACGTGCGATAGCAGATAACCACCACAGGTCAGACCGGCAGCAGGTGAGCTCGATAACTCGTCCGTGCTTCAAGCACGACGAATGAATGGAGTCCTGCTGAGCGGTTCGTATCTGGGGCCTCGGACCAACTGGCCGACAAAAGCCCGCCTGTAGATGTGCAGTCTGTCCTTTTGCGGTGGCTTCTGAGTTCATCGTGCGTCCGCGATCAATGAATGCGAATACCGTTTATCAGGAAGAAAACCTATGAGCCGCTGTTGACGAAAGGGGAAGTCCCTGTAGATCTGTTAGCTCCAAAAGGGATCGAGGTCAGGGATTCCTCCATCCATACAGGGAAGTTCAACAATGCCACCGATGAGCACTACATAAAGACGCAGATCCTTGCCCCTGCCATCAACTGGGCTGGAGTGTTCATTTGCTACGTTTCGCCCCAGACCAAGAATAGCGATTGGGTGAACTGGGAAATCGAATATGCGGCCAAACAGGGCAAGCGCATTGTCGGTGTTTGGGAGCATGGCGAGAAGGAATGCGACCTTCCAGAGGCCCTGAAAGAATATGCCGACGCCTTGGTTGGGTGGAACGGCGATGCGATCATTGACGCGATCAACGGGAAGGACTCGTGGGAAAAGCCAGACGGTGGTGCCTGCGACCCGGTTCCACTCAAGCGGCATCCCTGCTGATGGCTCGCATTCACTCCTATGTGGTGCGATACGACAGTGGTTTCGCGCCCAACCCTTTCTATGGCTACTGCACGCTTGCGACCTGCAAACCCAATATCCGCCGATCCGCTGACATCGGTGATTGGGTGGTCGGCAGTGGCAGCAATGATAGAACTGTCCGACGTGGCGGGCGTCTCGTGTACGCGATGCGCGTTACCGAGGCGATGACATTCGACGAATATGGCGCAGATCCACGGTTTGAATACAAGATGCCGTACCGCAATGGGAGTCGGAAGCAAAGTTGCGGGGACAACATCTACTTCAGGGCCGCGCCTGGAGCCGCTTGGCAGCAGCGAGACTCATTTCATTCCCGCCCCAATGGCACGCTCAACCCGGACCATGTTGCCCGTGATACGGGCGTCAACAGGGTCCTGATCAGTAATGATTTTGTGTACTTCGGGGGCGAGGGTCCGGAATTTCCCGAGGAACTGAAAGACCAGCAAGATCGGCCCTTATGCAAAACGGGAATAGGTCTAACCACCTTTGACGATGCGCAACTGATTGCGAACCTTGAGAAATGGATTCGCAGCTTTGACGTGAGCGGTTATCAGGGCACTCCATTCGAATGGCTGACTCTTCGCAGGTGACCGATGAAAAAGGAAGGCTCCCTCTTGCTCTCGGATTACGCTGCGGAAATTGCAGCCACAGACGTACTCAACCCGAATGACTTCAATCCTGTCCTCCAAGGTCTATACGGAGAAGTCGGCGGAATAATGGCTACGGCCAAGAAAAGTGTTCGAGAGAGAACGGCTTACCCGGGTTTCAAGAAGGCGGCAGAAGAAGAGTTTGGCGACACCCTCTGGTATTTGGCTGCAATCTGCAGGCGCCTGCAGATTCCTCTCGAAGAGATATTCTCGGAAGCTGCGAACCACGGAAACTTCAAGAATGTGGGCGCTGCAAGTGACATCACCGAAGGTGCGTTAGCCTATATCGCTGTGCCTGTCGCCGCGACTGCTTCGTTGGATGCCACCTTGGTGCGTTTGGGGCAGTCAGCGGCAGCGCTACTTGGAAGTACGCCTGCACGCGCAGACTTGATTGCTTTCGCACGGGCTTACCTGGATGCAATTCATGCGGCCGAACTTGCGTTCTCTGAGGTGGCTCGCGGAAATCTCCGGAAAGCTCGCGGCGCGTTCTTGGAGCCGCAGGCAGAAGACCTGGCTGGCCTTGATTTCGACAGTGAGTTTGGAATTGAGGAACAGCTACCCAGGGATTTCAAAATCCGGGTCAATCAGCGAGGCAGCGGCAAGAGTTACCTCCAATGGAAGGGCGTATTCATTGGAGACCCTCTGACGGACAACATTGCCGATCGCGATGGCTACCGGTTCCATGATGTCTTCCACTTTGCTTATGCAGCAATCCTGCACTGGTCACCTGTGATGCGGGCATTGATCAAGCACAAGCGAAAGAGCAATCCGAAATACGATGAAGAGCAGGACAGTGGTCGGGCCATCGTCGTGGAAGAAGGGCTTTCAGCGTGGATTTTCTCCAGAGCCAAGGAGCTGAATTTCTTCGAGAATCAGGAAAAGGTCTCACTTGGGGTTCTCAAGACCATTGGTGAGTTCGTGAGTGGTTACGAAGTGGAGAAATGTCCGCTAAAGCTCTGGGAAAAGGCAATCCTGGATGGCTATGCTGTCTTTCGCCAGCTCAAGGAAAATCAAGGCGGCTGGATCATTGGAAACCGAGAACAACGCACCATCAAATACATGCCACTTGAGTCTGAAAAATGAAGATCCACCCGTTCGTTGATGCAGTTGCTTCTCTGCAGTTCGAAGACTGCTTCAATCCGTATTCGGATCGTTGTGAAGTTCATGATCGACGCGATGCACCACGTCGCCGTGCTGCTGCACTGTCCGCCATGTTGCGTCGTGCAACCGAGGAACCCGTAGACGCGATATGGATTGGACGAGACCTCGGATATCGCGGAGGACGCCGCACTGGGTTAGCCCTGACCGACGACCTTCACATAAGCCAGCACGCTAGGCGTTGGAATCTCGACCAGGTCGCCGAACGGCCGACGATAGGCAGTGCTGTGGCCGAACGAACCGCCGCGGTCATATGGGGCATGCTGGAACATATTGATGCCCGCATCTTCCTCTGGAACGTTTTCCCTCTGCATCCGCACGAATCAGGAGATCCGTTCACCAACCGGCAGCACAACGCGCGTGAGAGGCGAGCCGGCGAAGAACTGCTCCAACAGCTCATTGTCTTGCTACGTCCCTCTCGCATCGTCGCCATCGGCAACGATGCCGCCGCTGCGGCCCATCGCATCACGGATTCCGTACCCGTGATTTGCGTGAGGCATCCTAGCTATGGAGGACAGACCCAGTTCCAGAGGCAAATCTCGGAGCTCTATGGGCGCCCCATGAGCACTGGGTCGTTGTTTTGACGGGAGGCTTGGCTTCTTAGCGCGCAGCGATCGCCGCTTCAATCCAGCCCGACAGGTTGTCACTGATGTGGTTATAGGCCGCACTGCTCGTGGCCCCTGGTGGATCGTACATGCGGACGACGGTGGATAGCTTTCTACCGTCGTTCAAGGTAAATGAGTCAAATGGATTGGCCCCGGCAACTGATGGTTGCTGGTTGTGGTCCAGCAGCTTATGGACTCGTATCCCCAAGAGTCCCTTGCCACTATTCCATGACTGCTCAATCTCATATCGAATCCAGGGGCGATTCGCCGTTTCGGCTCCGACCAGAACAATTGTGCATGTCCGTCCTTGCAGCTGATCGTCGATCCAGCGCTTGATTGCGGCCTCGCCGCCTCGCTTCACTTCTTCCCATTTGTTATCGCTTGCTGGTTGGTTGCCCTCAACAACACCAATATTCCGTATCTTGGAGGCGCGCCAACTGTCGCGTTGATAGTGGAAGCTATAGAAGATTCTCCGTGGCATGGCGAGTCCTTTGTTGGATCATGTAAATCTGCAGAGGAGACTCAACTCGCTGCACCTTGAATGTTCAATGCGAGGTGCGTGTGAAAGAGTTGCGCGAAGTCCACATCACCAAGATCCGCATCGGCGAAATAACCTTGATCTTTGGCCAAGTTCAAGGCCGCCCCGCCTGGCGACGGTACGGGCAGAACTTTGGCGGCGGGGTGGAATTGCCTGAAGAGTTCATGCTCGGCTTCCACTCCTTCCATGCCGCCGATGAAAACAGCGGCAACGAGATCATCGCGCGACAGCATTTCTTCCCGCATTAGCAGCAGGCTCGCCTCTCTGTCACCGGCAACTGCATTGGTGAATACTACATTGTGAAAACGGTCGTTTTCTTCCGGGTAACGATCCTTGAAGAACGTGCTCTGATACAGAACCACGGCCCCAGAATAATCGACACCCAAATCCTCACAAATGCTCCAGATCATAGGCGTGATAGCGGGATGGCCTCCCCACACGATCTTGTGCTGACGAATGACGGCCATGACCAGTTCCCTCACAGCGCATTGGATGAGGAATGGATTGGCGGTCTCGTGATACGAGCCGCGGCCGATAAGTGGGACACTGGCTGAAAGGAAGATTGCGCTCACGATTCAGGCCTCCCAGTCCGCAAATTGCCATCCAGCCTCGCTGGCTTTGACCCACCGCGCAGAGTGGATATGCTGGCCCAGCCAGTCCAAATGCCCCAGCCACCGGGGATGCAAGCCAACATGATCGTAAACGACGGCAACCGATTGATCTGGCGAATTGGTGGATGCGTCATGCAACGTGGTCGACGTGGGGACACCAACTGTTGGGTAGACGACGACATTCCGGCCATCCGGCAGTCGGATATAGACCGCCTTGTTCGGTCCAACGCCGACAAGTTGACCGCCAATCGTTTGAATAGCGTTGCGCAAATTGCTCACTAGATTGACGGAACGGACCGCATGGCTTTGGCTGCGAACTTCTTCGAGCTGTAGACAGATTCGCTCCACAGCGCTGTCCGCGAGGCGTCCTGTGGCCGCATCCACTTCGTCGGGCAACAATTCTGCGCGACTGGCGGTGGCTGTTCGCGCAGATGGCGTGCAGTCTGGCCAGCCAACCCGTAAGACGCTGATGCCTTTCGCCAGAGCGCGTCCGAACTCTGCGCTTGTCCAGCGGCTTTCAAAGTAGCCTGGCGTGTCAAGCATCACAAGAACGTCGGAATCGCAAAGGCGATGCCATAGCATCGTCTGAAAATCTTCCGCAGGTGGAATCCCATGCGTATCGAGAAACACATCGAATAGCCGAGCAGATAAGGCGTCAAAGAGCTGCAAGGCTGCCTCACGGGCTTCGCCCCGGCGGTAACTTACGAACACTCGACGCTGGCGAGGTAGCAACCCCGCACACTCAAGTAAAGCGGTCGCGACACGCTGTGACCCGTTGGCGGCATAGGCTAAGCAGTTGAGAGGTCGCAGTAATTCAGGAATCTCTGCGTTAACTCGATTGACGTCGGATGCTATCGGCAGTAGCGGGATGCCTCGCTCCAGCAACTTCGCCACGTTGGCGAGAGGTGGATTGTCGCCCCCGAAAAATACTGCAGCGGATGAGCGCTGTTGGTCGGGGTTAAACGCTTCCGGGCGCACCTCCCATCCAACTTCATGTCCTAGTCGCAAGTTGAACATGCCTACGGCAGTTCCGACGATTTCTTCAAGCTCAGAAATCTGGGCGTCGGTTGGCGAACCAAGCACTGCAAGTTGATAGAGGGCGGCCATGCTCTTCCTTGTGATTTCAGTGTTCTCGCCTATCTGACCTTACGAAACCCAATGCGGGAATCTCCTTCAAAGATAGCCGATTTCGGGCGTCCCCGGTCGGGCCGCGCTGTCGTGCTACGCATCAAGCCCCGCTGCGCGAGTCTCGCCCCTGCGGGCTTCCATCGTTCCCTCGCGCCGCTCGGCTGACGCCTCCGGCCCTGCTGGGCCTGCGCGCTCCGCTTGCCAGGGTTCGTGTATGGCATGGGGCGGTCTTGCTGTTTCCCTTCACCGTACCACGGCGTTCTCGCCGTCAAGGGCGGCGCGCGCCATGCGCGCTTGCGTCCTGGCGGCCGTCTGCGACCCCTGACTGCTTGCGCTGCGCCGTGCTGGCACCGGTTCCGGGCAATTCCGCCCGAGCAACCGGAGCACGATCATGTCGCAACTGACCCTCACTCTCGACACCCCGCTGATGGTGCGCGATGGCCGTGGGCGCTATCGGCTGGCGGACGCCGACCAGATTCTGGAAGCCGCGCGCCAGGTCATCGAACAGAAGATGCAGCGCGGCGAGGCGTTCACTTCGCCGGAGGCGGTGAAGGACTACCTGCGCGCCAAGCTGGCCGGCTTCGAGCACGAAGTCTTCGCGGTGTTGTTCCTCGACACGCGCCATCGGCTGATCGACTACGTGGAGATGTTCCGCGGCACGATCGACGCCGCCGAGGTGCATCCGCGCGAGGTGGTGAAGCAGGCGCTGCGGCTCAATGCGGCGGCGGTCATCGTTTCGCACAACCATCCGAGCGGAAACTCCGAGCCGAGCGCGGCCGACAAGGCGATGACCTCGCAGCTTCGGCAGGCGCTGGCGCTGGTGGACATTCGCACGCTGGATCACGTCATCGTTGCGGGGACTCGCACCACGTCATTCGCCGAACGCGGCCTGCTTTGACCATTGGGGGCTTCGGCCCCCTTTTTGCTGCGCCCGGCGGCGCGACTCCGGCCCTCGCGGGCCTGCGCGTGCTGCGCACTTGCCGAAAACCGGGGTGCGTGGAGGTGCGAGGGAGGCGGTCTTGCTGTTCCCTTCATCGTGCCACGGCGTTCTCGCCGTCAAGGGCTGCGCGCCGATGGCGCTTGCGTCCTGGCGGCCGTCGTTGACCCCTGACTGCTTGCGCTGCGCCGTGCCCCGGAAGGGTCGGGCAATTCCGCCCGGCTTCCTTTCAGGAGTTCACCATGAACAACGCACTCATCACCGACGAGCAGCGCATCGTGTTGCTGGCCAACGGCCGCGAATCCTTGGAGAACCCGGACTTCGATCCGGCCCCCGTGGTCAAGCTGTTCACGCCGGACGCCGGCGCGACCTGGCTGCTGACCGAGATTGATCCCGATGACCACGACCACGCCTTTGGGCTGTGCGATTTGGGCCTGGGGATGCCGGAAATCGGCTGGGTCAGCCTGCAGGAGCTGGCGGCCGTGCGCGGGCGGCTCGGGTTGCCGGTCGAACGCGATCTGCACTTCCGTGCCGAGAAGCGCCTGAGTGCCTATGCGCGCGATGCGCGGCTGGCCGGGCGGATCATCGAATGATTTCGCGCGGGGCGTCGCAAGATGCCTCGTTCAAGGTTTCAGGAGATCCGGCAGGCAGTCGGCGAATGCCGGCTGGATCTTACTCACGGGCTTGGCCACGGCCTCGTCGCCGGTGAGGACTGCCATCGTCATGCCGGTCATGGTCGTCAGACCGTTCGAGCTGCGCAGTACCTGTAGCGCAAGATCGACCGGGAAGCCGTCGGCACTGCGCCGCAGTGGATGAATGCCGCCATGCACGAACGAGTTCATGCCGTGCCAGGTCACATCCTTGAAATGCGAAAGCATTTGGTGCGCAGCCGCCGGCGCGCCTTGTCCGACTCGCTTGCCGATCTGCTCAATCATTTCGCTGGCGCCAGGCAAGTTCTTGGCCGCCTGTTCGCTCTGCAGCGTCAGTGGCGCCAGCAGCTTGTCGATCGCTGCGTCGCTGGCTGCGTAGAGCAGCCACATTGCCCGCGTCAGGGCCTCGAACTGCAGGCGCATGAGGCCGACGGCGGACGAGGGTAGTCGCAGCGCCATCAATGCTCGCATCGCTGTTGCATGCTCCATAGCGACCAGGCACATGCCAAGAGCTGACTCGCCACGGGGCGATCCATCGAAATCGGCGTCGCCCAGTAGTTCATCCAGACGTTCGTGCAAGGCATTGGAGCGGTGGAGCATGTGCTCCAAACGATCGTCGTTGTTGATGATGGTTTCCTCCATAGAGGGATCGTAGGACAGTCGTGCGTCCCCGGCCAAGAAACATGGCCGGTCGCGCTGTCGTGCTGCGCATCGAGCCTCGCTACGCGAGTCTCGCCCCCTTCGGGCTTCCATCGTTCCCTCGCTCCGCTCGGCTGACGCCTCCGGCCCGGATTCCTAGATCCGGGCCTGCGCGCTTCGCTTGCCGTGCGGTCGGCGTGTTGAGGGGCCGTTGCCTTGTCCAGCCGTCTCCCCTGACTTCATCACCTTCACCGCGACTGTAGCCCGCGGCCGTGTGCCGTCAAGGCGCGCAGGGCCGTGTCCTCGGCTGCGCCTGCGGGCCGCACCAACCCTGCGCTTGCCTCCTTGACGGCCCCCGTCCGCGCGCTCCTGACCGTCGCGGGCGATGAACTCAGGAAAGACGGTGGCAACAGGGCCAACCGGGTTCCTCGTGCCGACCGCACCAAACAGCCGAAAGGCTGGGCTTCCGAATCTAGGAATCCGGTGTGCGGTGTGAACAGCAAACCCTTTTTTCTTTGTCAGGAGAAATGCCATGCAACTCGCATCCCGCTTCGCTTCCCGTTCCCCGGTGCTGCGTTCGGAACGTCCCTTGTCCGACGACCAAATCCGGGCCGTGGCCCCGTCTATCTTCGCGGAAGCCCCGCACGAAAGCCGCTCCGAGCGGTACAGCTACATCCCCACCGCCACCGTGCTGCAAGAACTGCGCGGAGAAGGTTTCGAGCCTTTCATGGTGACGCAAACCCGCGTGCGCCACGACGACCGCCGCGACTACACCAAGCACATGATCCGGCTGCGCCACGCCAGCCAGATCAACGGCCGCGAGGCCAACGAAATCATCCTGCTGAACTCCCATGACGGCACCAGCAGCTATCAGATGCTGGCCGGGATGTTCCGCTTCGTTTGCAGCAATGGCCTTGTCTGCGGCGACACCGTGGCCGACGTGCGCGTGCCGCACAAGGGCGACGTGGCGGCGCAGGTGATCGAAGGCGCTTACGAAGTCCTGCACGGCTTCGACCGGGCGCAGGAATCCCGCGATGCCATGCGCGCCATCACGCTCGACGCCGGGGAATCGGAAGTGTTCGCCCGCGCTGCGCTGGCGTTGAAGTACGACGAGGACAAGCCCGCGCCCGTCACGGAATCGCAAATCCTGATGCCGCGCCGCCATGACGACGACCGCCGCGACCTGTGGAGCGTGTTCAACCGCACGCAGGAGAACTTGACCAAAGGCGGCCTGTCCGCCCGCGCCGCCAATGGCCGCCGCCAGACCACCCGGCCCGTGCAGGGCATCGACCAAAGCGTGCGCCTGAACCGCGCCCTGTGGCTGCTGGCCGATGGCCTGCGCCAGTTGAAAGCCTGAATCCCCACGCGGCAGGGGCAGGCAGCAGCCCTTGCCGCTTCTCTCGCTGCTGCATCCCAACCGCAAGGAGTCATCACCATGAACGCCGTACTCAAAACCGAAGCCATCGCCATCGAAGCCGCCGCACCGCTGGAAGTGGCCGATCCGACCAAGAACCTGATCTTGGTTCCCCTCTCGCAGTTGCTGCCGCGCCGTTCCAAGCGCAACGTGCGGACGACCCCGCGCCAGTCCATCCCCGAACTGGCCGCGAGCATTGCCCGCATCGGCCTGCTGCAAAACCTGATCGTCATCCTTTCCGCCGATGGCGAGGCTTACGAAGTGGTGGCAGGCGACCGCCGCCTGACCGCCTTGAAGCTGCTGGCGAAGAAGAAGCGCATCCCCGCCGGCTACGAAGTGCCGTGCCTGCTGGTGGCCGATGCGTCCGCCCGCACCGTCAGCCTTGCGGAGAACGTGCAGCGCGAGAACATGCACCCCGCCGACCAGTTCGCAGCCTTCGCCGCACTGGTCAAGGAAGGCCGGCCCGTCGAAGACATTGCCGCCGACTTCGGCGTGTCCCCGCTGGTGGTGCAGCGCCGCTTGAAGCTGGCGAATGTCTCGCCGCGCCTGATGGCCGACTACCGGGCCGGTGGCGTGACGCTGGAACAGTTGATGGCCTTGACCATCACCGACGACCACGCCGCGCAGGAGGCCGCGTTCTATGGTGCGCCGGAATGGCAGCGCAGCCCGTCCAAGCTGCGCGAGCGCCTGACCGAGCGCGAAATCGACGCCACGCACGCGCTGGTGCGCTTCGTCGGGCTGGACACCTACCGGCAGGCAGGCGGCGGCATCCGCCGCGACCTGTTCGCAGAAGGCGATGCCGGAACCTACCTCACCGATACCGCAGTGCTGGAAACGCTGGTGCGCGACAAGCTGGCAACGCTGGCCGAGGACGTGCGTGCCGAGGGCTGGGCATGGGTGGAGGCCGTGCCGCATCTGGCCTACGAGGAACGGCAGGCGTTCCAGAACGCCCCGCGCCATCGCCGCGAGCCGACCACCCGCGAGGCCCGCCGCATCGCCTCGCTGGAAACCCGCCTCGAAAAGATCGACGCCGAACTGGAAGAAGCCTGCCAAGTTGAAAGCAGCGAGGACGAAGCCAAGGCCGAGAAGCTGGAACAGCGGCGCGATCAGGTAGTCGGGGAACTGCAAGACGCGGAGGACGCCTTACAAGGCTATGCCCCCGAGGTGCGCGAGGTGGCCGGTGCGATCGTCACCATTGACCGCAACGGCGAGGCCGTCATTCATCGCGGCCTGCTGCGCGAAGCCGAGGCCAAGGCGCTGCGCACGCTGGAAAAGCTGCGGCGCGGTTTCGGCAACACCGAAGGCGAAGCCGCCAACGACGAGCACGAGGACGACGACGCACCCAAGGCCGCGAGCCTGTCCGACCGGCTGGCGCAGCGGTTGAGCGCCCACCGCACGGCGGCGCTGCAAATCGAAGTCGCCCGGCATCCGCATGTTGCGCTGGCCGCGCTGGTGCATGGCATGGTGCAGACCGTCTTGCAGGAAAGCCACTACGGCCACGACCTGCCGCTGGGCGTGCGCCTCACGGCGCAAGACCGACTGGAAGGCATGGCCCCGGACTGGCCGGAATCGCCTGCCGCCGTGGCGCTGCGCGAACTGCAACAGGTAGCCGGTGAAGCCTTGCCGGAGGACGGCGCCGAACTGTTCGCCGCGCTGCTGGCGAAGCCGCAAGACGAGCTGGTGCGGCTGCTGGCCGTGTGCGTGGCTTCCACGGTGGACGTGGTGACGCCTCGCGCCACGGCGCACCGGCCCGGCGAGGAACTGGCGCAAGCCGTGGGCCTCGACATGGCCGCATGGTGGAAGCCGACCGCAGAAGGCTACTTCAAGCACGTTTCCAAGGCTGTGATTCTGGATGCCGTGGGCGCGTTTGCACCGGAATCCGTCACCCGGCTGGCGAAACTCAAGAAGGCCGACATTGCCAGCGAAGCCGAGCGGCTGGCCGATGGTACGGGCTGGATGCCCGCCATCTTCACGGCCGCAGGCCCGCAGGATGCCGCGCAGGAGGCAAACCCGGAGCAGGACGCCCCGGAGGATGCCGAAGCAATGGCGGATGAACCCGCCGAGGCGCTGGCCGCTTGACCCGCGCCGAAGGCAAGCGCCCCGGCCTCGACCGGGGCGCTTCGCTGCAAGGAGAAGCCCCCATGACCCGCACCACCACCAGCCGCCCGCGCATGGCGGCGATCTACGCCCCCGGCACGGTACGCGCCCGCCGCTGGCACGGCGAAGGCGACGTGCGCGGCTACCGCCCGCCCTCGGGCTGGTCGGCTCGCGCCGACCTCACCGACATTCATCCCATCACGGGCCGCGTCTTGCCGCGTGCCCTGTGGTGGCTCATCGAGACGAAGGAATAACCGCGATCAGCACCGCGCCCAGGCCGTTCCGTCCTGGGCGCGGTGGACGCAAAATCCGGGCGCGGCAGTGGCCGCGCCCGGTGTTCAAGGCCAACAGCCGAATCAGAACGCCGCCGCCATCACGGCAGTTCAGGCGGCGGCGTTGACGTGACCGGGCTTCCCGCCCGGCAATAGCAGGCCCGCATGGGACTGCAAGCCGAAGCGCCCGCAGTGCGCAGGAATCACCAGCAGTTTTCGGCTTGCCGAGTGCATAGCCCGCAGCGTAGGCCGCGCCCATTTCATCAGAGGCATGTCCGCGTTTCCTGTTTGGAAATCTGGAACGGCCTGGGCGTGTCGGCGCACAGCGCCGCCGGGCTTTCGGGCTGCGCCCCGTGCCGACTTCGCTGTCACGGCCATTCGGCTTCAATCCCTCACGCCTTCGCGCCTGCGGCGCTGCGCGCTGCGCTTGCCTCCAGGGGAAAGCCCCGCGGGCTATCCCCGCCGCGCGATGCTTGGCTCCCCTCGATGCAGCCGAACCGGCTGCGCCGGATCGGCCCGGCCAGCGCCCCGCCGCAATGGACGGGGCGCTGGCGAACACGCTGGCGCTCGCTGCGGCAGGTTGTGCAGGTGCGTGCCGTCCTCAACGCTGGCGGTTCCTGCCCATCACGTCACGAAGGACAGTTCACGGACAACCCGCCCGGCATCGCTATGGAGCTTCCACGCCACGCCTCAAGACCGGCGCCGCAAGGTGCGGCGGGGACGTTCTCACTTGTCGTCGGATGGTTGACCTGGCCCGCGTCAGCGGGCGAGCCGGAGAAGCCTTCGGGCGGGGATGCCGAGTCGGCCCCATCTCCTTTCGGAGCGGTTCGGCCCAAGGCGTCCTTGTCTCGTTGTGAATCCTGGCGGTGGCACGGCTGCGCCTCGGGCTTCATGGCTGCAACCGTCCGGCGAAAACAATTTCCCCGCCGCTACGCGGCTTCCTCGCGCAGCAAATTCTTTTCGCCTCCCGGCTCTCCACTGCGTTTCGACCGCAAGCGGTGCAGCCAGCCCGTCCCCCGCAGGTCGGATCACAACAAGGACGCGATGGGCGCGAACCTTGTTCAACCGAAAGGAGAAAACATCATGGCCAACATCGGCACCTTCACCGCAGACAAAGACGGCTTCGCCGGCACGCTTCGCACCCTGACGCTCAACGTCAAGGTCAAGCTGGTTCCCAACGACAAGGGCAGCAGCGAGAACGCCCCCGACTTCCGCCTCCAGGCCGCCGGCCACGACATCGGCGCGGCGTGGAACAAGACCAGCGAGGCCGGGCGGGAATACAAATCCGTGACCCTCGACGATCCTTCGTTCCCGGCTCCGGTCTATGCCCGCCTGATCGAAGGCGAGGACGGCGCGCACGACCTGATCTGGTCGCGCAGCAAGCCCCAGGCGGCGTGACCGCCGCAGTGCCCCGCCCATCGCGGCGGGGCGCTGTGCTGCTATTCGCAGCACATCACCGCGTCACGCGTGCGGCTTCGCCGCGTCGCGTTCCTTCAACACCGCCTCCAGCTCCTGGCGCACCTGCGCCAGCAACTCGTCGGCCTTCTGCGGGCTGTCGCCCGCGTAAGCCAGCGTCAGCAGCGTGAGCGGGTGGATCTCCATCACCTCGCACAGCTCGGCCAGTTTATGCAGGGTCGGGCTTTTGAGGTCGCGTTCGAGGGTGCTCATATAGGTGCGGCTGGACACGTCAGAGAAGGCTTCCTGGCTCAAGCCACGCGCCTTTCTAACGGTCTTCAACGCCTTCGCCAATGAGTTCCCAGCCGCCACCTATGGTTTCCCTTCAAAAACCAAGATGACAGCCCATTGCGCCCTATAGGGCTACAATCTATAGTGTTCATTTGGTGTTCTGCGTTTTTGTGCCTTTACGGAAGTCCGCATCGGCGGGTTTCAGCAAAGCCACGCAAGCGCCTTCGTGCTTGCGCACGAAGGCGTAAATCCGGTTTGGCGGTTCTGCGCTTGGGCGTGAAACCGTATCCGTGCATCATTGGATTTGTGGGATTGCCGACCATGCCCCAGCCACTCGCCACCGCCTTGGAGCGCGCGCAACTGCTCGCCAACGGCGAGGCCCGTGCCGCTGGCCGGGTCATCGACCCGGTGCCCGTGGTGCGGCTGTTCACGCCGGACGCGCATGTGACCTGGCTGTTGGCCGCACTCGATCCCGCCGATGGCGACACCGCCTGGGGACTCATCGACCTGGGAATCGGAATGCCGACGCCGGGAACCGTCAAGCTGTCCGAGCTGGCCGGCATCGTCGGGCCGCGCCAGCAGCCCGTGATGCGCGACCTCTATTTCCGCCCCACGCGCACGCTGTCGGAATACACCCGGCTGGCCGAGCGTGACGGAGCGATCCCGGACTGAATACGGCCTACTGTGACTTTTTCAGTCTGATGTCATACCGGATAGGTCTCAATCGAGATTCTTGCGGCGTAGCCGCACCAATCTGATTCAAATAGAGATGATGCCCGGCGCGGGCTGCGGCAGGCTGGCTTGTATGGCACCCCACATTGGGGCGCTGCCGCCGCAGCATTGAGACGAATACCGCAACGCATCGGAGCCAATCGGTCTTGACAGCCCCCATCCACTTTTTGACCCATGACGTTCTGACGATGGCGATGTAGCGCGTAGCCCTGCCGTGGCGGCGAGTCCTGTTCGCGGGAGGTTGCGTCATGGTCGATCCCCATCACGTCACGCATTGGTATCCAACTGCGGCATACCTCTACGTCTTGTGGCTGGATGCGCTCGCACTGGCCTGGGAATACCTGCGCAGGCATCCCGACTACCGGCTCGACTGGCTGCGCCGTCACCGCCGACCTGAAGCGCATCGCTGGGGTTTGCGCCTGCTGGAAGACCCCGCCCTGGATGCGCGCGACGCGCATCCGGCCTGGCTGCCCGGCCATGCCGCCGTGGTGCAGCTCTACCCCGATACTGATCCGCCGCAGGATGCCACCGCCTTCGCGTTCTGGCACATCCCAGGCCACAAACAGCTATTCCACGACGGCAAGAAGCTGGCGCTGATCGCACGCAGCCCAGGCCATTGCCTGCGCTTTGCCCTGGCGCCCGGTCTGGAAGACGGCATGGCCGTGGCCTATGCCCGGCGGGGCGGCACTGCCGCGGCTGTGCGCGGTCATGCGTCCGGCACGGCCTTCGCTGCCACCACGCCCAGGCCAACACCCTCCGCGCTGTTGGAGCTGCACACCTTGCAGGCGCTCGACGCGACTCTGGCGGGCGCGTCCTTGCGCGATGTGGGCGAAGGACTGTTCGGTGCCGACGCCGTGGCCGACTGGTACAGCGACGGTGGCCTGCGCTCGAAGGTGCGCCGCCTGGTACGGCGCGGCGATGCGCTGATGCGCGGCGGCTATCGCCGCCTAGCACAGCTTCCGCCGCTTGAGAAGGGCCGTTTTGAGGACGACGCAAAACGGCCCTGAGCAGGACAGCTTGGTTTTCTGAGACTGCCTCCATCCGGTCGCGCTGTGTGGCCGGGCGCTTTCAACCGATGGAGGTTCACACCATGCGTCCCGCTCCCTTGCGGCCTGCCGCCGCTGTCTCGACCGCTGCCGCGCAGCCCCAACGCTACCTCACCAACGATGAAGCCGCCGAGTACCTGCGGCTGTCGCCGCGCACGCTGGAAAAGCAGCGCGTGATCGGCGGCGGCCCGCGCTTTCGCAAGTTCGGCCGGCGCGTCATGTACGCCGTGGCCGACCTCGATGCCTGGGCCGCCGACCGCAGCTTCGAGACGACTTCTGATCCCGAATACGCCGAGCACCACTCGGCCGACAGCCGTGCGCGCTGATCGGCGGCGTGCGGCAGGCCATCGCCATGTCCAGCACTGCGCTGCCCATGCGGCAGCGGCCGTTGCAGGAGCGCGAACAGCTCGACCTGTTCCGCGCCTTGCCCGGCGACATGGCGCCGCGCGACAGCCAGGATTTGATGGCCTATCCGTTCTTCTCGCTCGGCAAGTCCAAGCGGGTCAAGCCCATCGACTTCCGTGCGGGCAACGTGACGATTCGCGTGGAAGGCACGCAGGAGCACGGCATCGCCACGATTTGGGATGCGGACGTGCTGATATGGGCGGCCTCGCAGATCGTGGAGGCGAAGGACGCAGGCTTGCGCCCGTCGCGGCTGATGCGCGCGACGCCCTACGAGATCCTGCGCTTCATCGGGCGCGGCAAGTCGCTGCGCGACTACCAGCGGCTCAAGGCCGCACTCGACCGGCTGCAATCGACCACGGTGGCCACGTCCATCCGCGAGACGACCGGACGGCGCCTGCACCGTTTCTCGTGGATCAACGAATGGAAGGAACTGGCCGATGCCAATGGCACGCCGCTGGGCATCGAGCTGATCCTGCCGGACTGGTTCTATGCGGGCGTGCTCGACGCCGCCCTAGTGCTGACCATCGACCCGGCGTATTTCCGGCTCACGGGCGGCATCGAGCGGTGGCTGTACCGCTTAGTGCGCAAGCACGGCGGCAAGCAGGCATACGGCTGGCAGTTCGACTTTCGCTACCTGCACCGGAAATCGGGCAGTACCGCGAAGCCCTACGACTTCGCCTGCGACCTGCGCGCGCTTGTAGCGCGGCAGTCGCTGCCCGGCTACGTCCTGGGCATCGAGCGGATGCCGGACAACGGCATGGAGCTGCTGACCTTCCGGCCCGTGCCGCATACGGCACGGGAATAACTCCGGGAAAGCCTGTGGATGGCGTCGTGCTATCAGGCGTGCGGGGTATCGTGCTATCAGGCGTGGGCCTATCGTGCTATCAGGCGTGCCGATCGGCCGCAAATCCGCGCCAGCATTGGGTTTGCGCGCGCTCTAACTTCCCTAACTTAATTTCTCTAACTTTTAGTAGAGAAACGCCGCTGCGGTGGACAACCATCACTCGGCTCCAAGCGCAGCAGCAAAAGTCCGGCTTTCCAGCATGGGGGGCCGTGCCATGATCGTCGCTCTGCTCAATCAAAAAGGCGGCGTGGGCAAGACCACGCTCGCCACGCACATCGCCGGGGAGCTTGCGATGCGCGGCCAGCACGTCGTCCTGCTGGACGCCGACCCGCAGGGTTCATCGCTGGACTGGACGCAGCGCAGAAGCCAGCAAGGCTTGCCACGGCTGTTCAGCGCCGTGGGCCTCGCGCGCGAAACGCTGCATCAGGAAGCACCAGAACTCGCCAGACGGGCCGATCACGTCGTCATCGACGGCCCGCCGCGCATCGCCGCCTTGGCGCGCTCCGCGCTGCTGGCGGCTGAGCACGTGCTGATCCCCGTGCAGCCCAGCCCCTACGACCTGTGGGCCAGCGCCGAGATGGTGGCGCTGATCCGCGAGGCGCAGGTGTTCCGGCCTGCGCTGCGCGCGGCCTTCGTCATCAATCGGCGCGTCAGTACCACCGTGATCGGGCGCGAAGCGCGCCAGGCGCTGGCCGACCAGCCGCTTCCTGCGCTGCACGCGGAAGTGCATCAGCGCATCGTGTTCGCCGACAGCGTTGCCGCTGGCCGGCTTGCACGCGAGACGGCGCCGGACAGCGCCGCCGCGCGCGAAATCACCGCGCTGGTGGACGAACTGCTGTGGTGGCCGGCATGACAACGAAGCCGCCACCGAACAGCAAACGCACGGCCAAGCGCGTCGGCATCGGCGCGCGTCCGCCCGCGAATCCGCACGCCGAGGCGTGGATTCGCCAAGGCGACGCCGATGCGCTGGGCAAGGGCGACCTCTACACGGCTCGCCTGACCCTCGACATCACGCCCGCCATGCGGGCGCGCATCAAGGTGTCGGCCTTCACGCAAGGCGTGACCGTGGCCGATCTGCTGCGCGGCCTGCTGGAGCGCGAGTTTCCAGAACACCGCAGGGAGAACACTCCATGACCGCATCCGCTTCGCCTGCCGCTGGCGCGGCCACGGCTGCGCTCGCAGCACCTTCCGGCCGGCCGGCCAGCGCGCCGCTGACGCGCGTGGCGCTGGCCTACATCGAACCACGCTTCAAGCTCTACTTGCGCTTCGGCGAACCTGCGCGCACGCACCAGCTCGACCGCTGGCGGCGCTGCGCCGTGTTCCTGCCGGGCGCCATGTTCTGCCGCATCCGCTGGCAGGCCAACGACTACGGCACCGTGCGCTGGCAGCTCATGGTGATGCAGGCATGCACGCCGCTGGACGCGGCGCAGCGCATCCCCGGCGTCCAGCCGGGCGCGCGCCTGCTGCTGCACGCCGAGGGCGAGAACCAGGTGCGCGCCGTGCTGGAGCGCATCGACGCCATCGAGGTGCTGGGCATCGCACCCGCCGCTGTCTCGCCCGCGTACTGGCGCACGCTCGCCAACCGGCTCGCTGCGCGCTTGTCTCTGCCCGAATACACGGCCGAACGGCACGCCGCCTGGCTGACCGGGAGGGCGATGCCATGACCGCTGTTTCGACTGCCGGCACCGCGCCGCGTCCTCGCTCGCGCCTGCGCGCCCGCCTCGTACTGGCGGGTCTGTCCGCCTGTGGCCTCGCGGCGCTGGCCTGGGCGTCCTTCGTGCATCCGATGCCGCGTCTGATCTACAACCCGTCCGACAGCGTGGCGGTAGGCTGGTATCGCGTCGATCCACAGGAGCACGGCACCGGCTCGCTGCCACGTCCTTTGTCCGTAGGCAGCATCGTCCTGACCACGCTGCCGCCAGATGCCGCCGCGCTGGCTGCGCAGCGCGGCTACCTGCCGGCGCGCGTGCCGCTGCTCAAGCGTGTGGGCGCCGTCGCGCCGCAGGAGGTGTGCATCACTGGCCGCGTTGTCCGCATCGACAGCGTGCCTTCGGCCGCCGTGCTGCCCGCTGACCGCTGGCGCCGGCCGCTGCCATCCTGGCAGCAATGCCGCCGCCTTGAACCCGGCGAACTGTTCCTCTTGAGTGTGACCAACCCGGCGTCGTTCGACAGCCGGTATTTCGGGCCGGTCAGCGCATCCGCCGTGATCGGCGTGGCGCATCCGGTCTGGCTGGAGTCACGCCCATGATGGCCGCCGACTCGCTGCACGTTGCCGTGCATCTTGTCGTGCCATCGGGCGTGACGTTCTGCTGTTCGTCGGCGTGTCGTCGCGCGTGCAGTGCGGGTGCATTCTTACCGCACTTCACGCTGCCTCCGGCGCAGCCGTCCCATGTGCAGGCGTCTTGCCTCGAACGCGCCCGGCCTGCGGCCCTCATCGCGCTTGTTCGCGCGTTCGCCGGCGCGCTGGCTGCTCGCGCAGCGCCGCCGGGCCGCCGCTGCCCGGAGCGCCAGCGAAGGGCAAAAGCGGAAGGCAAGACAAAAGGACGCGGCACCGGGCCGCGTCGAAAGCCAGTCTGCACATGGGGGTGGCGCGGCACGGAGCGGCTTTGCCGCCGTGCCGCGTTCGGCGCGAAGGTCGCGCCAATGCAGGCATGTCCGCGTGCTTCGCACGACAGGACACGCCAGAGCTTGCAGGGAGCGCAGCCATGACCGACCGCCGCGACGACGATTTCCGCGTGCGCCCCAGCGCCCCGAAGAACCGGGGCAAGGGCCAGGGGCAGAGCTTCGTTTCCAAGGTGCTCAAACAGGCGGGCAAAGCCAGCAGCGGCAAGTCCACGGTGCGCCGTCCGGCATCGGCGAGTGGCACCGGCCAGCGGCCCGGCTCGCGCCTGGGGCGCGGCCACACGGCAGCACGCTTCGCCGGGGCGAAGCTGACGCCTATGTCGCGGCGCGCGACCATCAAGACGCTGCTGGTGAACCACCAGCGGGCCAGCCCGCAGTCGCTCGCCAAGCACCTGCGCTACATCGAGCGCGACGGCGTGGGCCGCGACGGCGAGCCGGGCCAAGCCTACGGGCCGCAGACAGACGTGGCCGATCTCGACGCCTTCAAGGAACGCTGCGCCGACGACCGGCACCATTTCCGCTTCATCCTCTCGCCCGAGGATGGCGCGGAGCTGGAAGACCTGCGCACCTACACGCGGCACCTCATGGGCCGCATGGAGGCCGACCTGGGTACGGGCCTCGATTGGGTGGCCGTGAACCACTGGAACACCGACAACCCGCACACGCACATCGTCGTGCGCGGGCGCGACGACACCGGCAAAGACCTCATCATCGCGGGCGACTACATCGCCGATGGCTTCCGCTATCGCGCCGCCGAGCTGGCGACCGAATGGCTGGGGCCGCGCACCGAACTGGAGATCCAGCAGACCTTGCAGCGTGAGGTGGAGCAAGAGCGGTGGACGAGCCTGGATCGCACCCTCAAGCGTGAGATAGGCGAGGCCGGCGGCGATGGCCTGGTGCGCGTCGAAAGGTTCAACGCCCCCCGCTTGCAGCGCCAACGCCTGATGCTAATCGGCCGCCTGCAACACTTGCAGCGCCTGGGCCTGGCCGACGAGACGCAGCCCGGCACCTGGGCCATCCATGCCGATGCGGAAAAGACATTGCGCGCGCTGGGCGAGCGCGGCGACATCATCCGCACCGTGCAGCGGGCCATGCGCGGCGAGCCGCGCGAGCTGGCCGTGTTCGAGCCGGGGGACGATGGCCGAACCATCCTCGGCCGTGTGGCCGCGAAGGGGCTGGCCGACGAGCTGCGCGACCGGGGCTATCTGGTCATCGACGGGGTGGACGGCAAGGCCCATTACGTCGCGCTCAACGCCCGCGACGAGCTGGCGAACTACCCGAGCGGCGCCGTGGTGGAGGTGAAAGGCTCGGCCGACGTGCGCGCAGCCGACAAGAACATCGCCGCGCTGGCGAGCGATGGCCTGTACCGCACTGACCATCACCTGGCGATCGGGCAGGGCCGGGCCAAGGCCGGACGCGACCCGCAAGAAGTCGTCGCCGCCCACATCCGCCGGCTGGAGGCCCTGCGTCGGGCCGGCATTGTGGAGCGCGTTGCCGAAGGGCTATGGAAGGTGCCGGACGACCTGGCCGAGCGTGGCCGCCAGTACGACGCGCAGCGCCTGGGCGGCGTGGCCGTGGAGCTGAAATCGCACTTGCCCATCGAGCGGCAGGCCCGCGTGATCGGGGCCACGTGGCTCGACCAGCAGTTGATCGGCGGCGGCTCGGGCCTGGGCGACCTGGGCTTTGGTGGCGAGGCCAAACAGGCCATGCAACAGCGCGCCGACTTCCTGGCCGAACAGGGGCTGGCCGAGCGGCGCGGGCAGCGCGTGATCCTGGCGCGCAACCTGCTGGGCACACTGCGCAACCGGGAACTGGCACAGGCCGCGAAGGGCATTGCCGCTGAAACCGGCCTGGAGCATCGCCCGGTGGCCGACGGGCAGCGCGTGGCTGGCATCTACCGGCGCAGCGTCATGCTCGCCAGCGGGCGCTACGCGATGCTGGACGACGGCATGGGATTCAGCTTGGTGCCGTGGCGGCCGGTGATCGAGCAGCGGCTGGGGCAGCATATCGCCGCCGTGGTGCGCGGTGGCGGCGTATCTTGGGAGCTTGGACGGCAGCGCGGGCCAAGTATTTCTTGAGACCCTTCATCTACTTGTCGAACGGCCGAGCGCCTTCATCAGCCCCGGCTTCTGGCTCGCAAAGGTGCCATAGAAGACCTCATTACCGATGAGCGTGATCGGAGCCACGCGCACGCCGGTTCGTGACTTGGCTTCCGCAGAAATCTTCGGGTCGGTCAGGTCGCGTTCTTCAAACACGATGCTCTGCTGGGACAGCCACTCCTTCAGCACCCGACAGTCCGGGCAGGCTGGAGTGCTATAGATGATGATGCGCGGGGTGCTGGCTTGGTTCATGGTCGTGCCTTCACTTTCCCCGAGCGGCAAGCCAGCTCTTCATCATGGCGATCTCTCCTTCCTGCGCAGAGATAACCTCCTGAGCCAACTCGCGGACCTCCGGGTCCTTGCCGTACTGCAACGCCACCTTGGCCATGTCGATCGCGCCCTGGTGATGCGGGATCATGCCGCGCATAAAGTCCACATCGGCATCGCCGCTGAAGTCAATCATCATGTCGGCGTGCATGCGGTCATTGCCGGCACGGTAGGCGGTCGTCGAGGCGTCGCCCGAGCTGCCGGTCGCCGCCTGTTGGCCGCGTTCTCCAAGCCACTTATTCATCATGGCGATCTCGCCTTCCTGCGCAGAGATAACCTCCTCAGCCAACTTGCGGACCTCCGGGTCCTTGCCGTACTGCAACGCCACCTTGGCCATGTCGATCGCGCCCTGGTGGTGCGGGATCATGCCGCGCATGAAATCGACGTCGGCGTTGCCAGTGAACTGCGCTCCCATCCCCGCGTGCATCTGGTCGTTCACGGCGCGATACGCGGTCGTGGAAGGGCTGTCATTGGCCGAGGCGCTGGAGGGCATCGCGTGCCCTTGGTGATCTCCGCTCGCATTGGCCTGCATCACTTCACCCGACGGGACCACCTTCTTCTGAACGGCCATCAGGCCGATGGCGACCACGACGGCGCCCGCAATGAACAACAGGCTGAACTTGTTGACTCTCATGAAAAACTCCTTGAATGAGATTGATGGAGTCACTGTAGGGCTTCCCATTGTTGGAAGGTCAAGCCCCTCATTTCGCCGTTGATGCCGATGAAGACCCTCGGCGCAAGATCCAGTCCTTCACTTCCGCCGCCTACGACAACGCGCTGTCGAAGCTGCAGCGGTGGAAGCAGGTGATGTAGCGCCTGAGGCGACCGCTAGATGGAACACCTCCCGCATCGGCCCGATCAGCCCGGACCTAGCCGCACCGGCTTTCGCGCGGTCTGCCACAGCAGCGGCACCAAGATCAGCGCCAGGGCCGGGAAGATCATCCAGTTGACCGCCTGCCAGCCCGAGCTGTGCAGGATCGATCCCGCGAGGAACGACACGGCCGCCGTGGCGGCGAAGACGAAGAAATCGTTCATGCCCTGCGCCTTGCTGCGCTCGGCCGGGGTGTGGCAATCGGTGACCACCGCCGTCGCGCCGATGAAGCTGAAGTTCCAGCCGATGCCCAGCAGCGCCAGCGAGCCCCAGAAGTGGGACAGGCCGAGCCCGCCCAGGGCCACCACCCCGGAGGCGGCGAGCAGCACCATGCCCACGGCGGTCACGCGCTCCTTGCCGTAGCGCACCATCAGCCGCCCAGTGAAGAAGCTCGGCCCGAACATCGCCAGCAGGTGCCACTGGATGCCCAGGGCGGCGTTGTCCACCGAATGCCCGTGGTTGACCATCGCCACCGGCGCGGCGGTCATCACGAACGCCATCACCCCATAGGACACCACGCCCGCGGCCACGGCCAGCGCGTAGCGCGGCATCGCCAGGAGCTGCAGCACCGTGCGGCCGCTGTCGGCGGCGGCTTCGGCCGGGGTCTGGCGCGGCGTGCGCAGCATCAGCAAGATCGGCAGGGCGATCAGCGGCAGCAGCGCCTGGCTGAGGAAGCTGCCGACGTAGGGCGTGCCCGCTACCGCGTCGCGCGTGAAGATCACCAACTGCGGCCCGATGATGGCACCCGCGAGACCCCCCACCATTACCCAGGAAATCGCCTTGGCCTTGAGCGCGTCCTCGGCGGTGTCGGCGGCTGCGAAGCGGTAGCTCTGCACATACGCGCCGTAGAAGCCCGCCAGGAAGGTGCCGGCGCAGAAGATCCAGAACGAGGCCAGCATGATGCCCAGCGCGGCGATCAGGCCCGAGGCCACGCCGAAGCCGACCCCGACCACGTATCCGTTGCGGCGGCCATGGCGCCGCATGATGAACGCCGCAGGCAAGGTGCCGATGGCAAGACCCAGGCCGAACAGGCTCACGGGCAAGGTGATCCAGGCCGAGTCCTTGGCAAGCTGCTGGCCGACCAGCCCGCCCAGCGACATCACGATGGGCGCGCTGGCGCCACCGAGCGCCTGCGCGGCGGTGAGAACGCCGATGTTTCGGCGCGTGATGCTCTGGTCGGTCATGGGCGGTCTTTCTTGTTCGTTTGTCTGGCCGGAAATATTACACGCATGAATATATGTTCAGTTATCCGACCATGATTCGGCCATGCGATGCTCATGAACCGCCGCAACCTGGTCGCTCCTCGCAAATCTCCCGAGCGGCAGAAGGAACAGCCTGCCGTTCCAATGCGAGCAGGTGCTCTTTCACCCGGGTCAGTTGCGCCATGCGTTCCTCGACATAGGCGAGATGGTCCCGGACAGCCTGCGTCAGCAGCTCGGGTTCCGGGGACTCGCGATGCGTCCAGCCCAGCAAGTTGCGCATGTCATCCAGGCCGATGCCCGACGCGCGGTAGTTGCGAATCAGGTAAAGCCGCTCGACATGGGCCGGGCCATAGCGCCGGTAGTTGTTGCGGGACCGCTCGGGAGCGGGCAGCAGGCCCTCCCGTTCGTAGAACCTGATGTTCTCAGGGGGCGTGCCGGTCAAGCGCGCGAGTTCACCAATCCTCATCCAGCTCTCCGCGCGCAGCGATGGGGGACGCCACCGCTGCGCGCCGGCCCTCATCCCGGCGACCGGGCGGACTGCTGCGCCGTGGCGCCCGATTGCACCGTGTGCTCAGTCCAGCCGCCGCCCAGCGCCTTGTACAGATGGATGAGGTTGTTCAGCCGCGTCAGGCGCGTGCGCACCAGGGTCTGCTGCGTGCCGTAATGCGTGCGCTGCGCGTCGAGTACAGTGAGGTTGTCGTCCACGCCCTCCTGGAAGCGCTGCTCGGCCAGCTCGTAGGCCTTCTGGCTGGCCGCCACCAGGAGCTGCTCCGCGCGGATCTGCTCATCGAGCGTGCGCTTGCCCGCCAGGCCGTCGGCCACCTCGGCGAAGGCCGCCTGGATGGACTTCTCGTAGTTGGCGATCTCGATGCGCTTCTGTACGTGCGCCACGTCCAGGTTGGCGCGCAGCGCGCCGCCGCGGAAGATGGGCAGCGTGATCTGCGGCAGGAAGCTCCAGGCCCGCGAGCCCGAATCGAACAGGCCGTCCAGCGAAGCGCTGGCCGTGCCCGCCGAGCCCGTAAGGCTGATCGTCGGGAAGAACGCGGCCCGCGCCGCGCCGATGTTGGCGTTGGCGCCGATCAGCATCTGCTCGGCGGCGCGGATGTCCGGCCGGCGCGCGAGCAGTTCGGACGGCAGGCCGCTCGGCAGGCCGGTCGGCACGATGTCGTCCGGCAGCGCCATGGCCTCGTCAAGCTGCCGGGACAGCTCCGGCGTCAGCGGCTGGCCCAACAGCAGCACCAGCGCGTTGCGGTCCTTGGCCGCCTGCCGTGTGTAGGCGGCATGGTTGGCCTCGGCGGTGCGCAACGCGATCTCTGCGCGGCGCAGGTCGAGCTGCGTGGAGTTGCCCGCTTCCACCAGTTGGGTGGTCAGCCCGTAGGAGCGCTTCTGCGTGGCGAGGGTGTCGCTCGTCAGGCGCAGCAGTTCCTGGTCGGCACGCAGCGTGAGGTAGGCGCTGGCCACCTCGGACACCAGGCTCATCTGCGTGGCGATGCGGGTCTCGTCGAGGGCCAGGTAGGACGCCAGCGCCCGGTCGCTGAGGCTGCGGATGCGGCCCCACAGGTCCAGTTCCCAGGCGGCCGTCACCCCGGCCACGTCGTAGCGCCGGAGCACGTCGCTTTGCCCCGTGGTGCTGAGGTCGGCCGGTACGCGCTCTGACGCGCCGCGGGCGGAAACGCCCAGGTTCGGCAGCATCTCGGCACGCTGGATACGGTACAGCGCCTGAGCCGCCTCCACGTTGAGCGCGGCCTTGCGCATGTCGCGGTTGTTCTCCAGTGAAATGCCGATCAACTGCTGCAGCAGCGGGTCGCGGAAGAAGTCCCGCCAGCCGATCTCGGCCGTGATCGCGTCGTCGGGCGTCGCGGCCGCCGGTTCCACATAGGCCGCGCCCAAGGGATAAGCCGTGTCGATCGGCGCTGCGGGCCGGTCATACTTCGGTGCCATGGAGCAGCCAGTCAACGCCGCCGCGAGGGCGAGCGGCGCCAGCGTCCTGGCGGGTCGTGTGAATGCGAAAGATGTTTTCATGTCGTATGTCCTCCTGGCCGTCATGCGTGCTGGTCGGTCATGCCGACACGGGCATGGCGCGCTTCGCGGCGCAGCGCCAGCTTGCGCACCACGACGTAGAACACCGGCGTCAGCACCAGGCCGAATACCGTCACGCCCAGCATGCCGGCGAACACCGCGATGCCCATGGCGTGGCGCATCTCGGCGCCCGCACCGCTGGCCAGCACCAGCGGCACCACGCCAGCGATGAAGGCGAACGACGTCATCAGGATCGGGCGCAGCCGCAAGCGCGCGGCTTCGAGCACGGCTGCCAGCGGATCGGCCCCTTCGCTTTCCTTCGCGCGGGCGAACTCCACGATCAGGATCGCGTTCTTGGCGGCCAGGCCGATCAGCACCACGAAACCGATCTGCGTGAAGATGTTGTTGTCCCCCCCAGAGAGCCAGACGCCGGCGATCGCCGAGAGCAGCGCCATGGGTGCAATCAGCAGCACAGCGAACGGCAGCGACCAACTGTTGTACTGGGCCGCCAGGAACAGGAAGGCGAGCAGCACCGCCAGCGCGAAGATATAGATAGCAGTATTGCCAACTCGCTTTTCCTGGAAAGTCAGGTCCGTCCATTCGTAGGTCATACCGTCAGGCAGCGATTCGCTCACGATCTTCTCAATCGCGGCGGTGGCCTGGCCGGATGAGTAGCCCGGCGCTGGCCCGCCGCTGATGTCCGCCGAGGGGAAGCCGTTGTAATGCATCACCCGGTCGGGGCCGGAACTGCGCTCGATGGTCGCGAACGCGCTCAGCGGGATCATGTCGCCCGCTGCATTGCGCACCTTGAGCATGCCTATGTCCTCAGCCTGCATGCGGAACTGCGCATCGGCTTGGGCCATTACCCGGTAGGTGCGACCGAAGCGGTTGAAGTCGTTGACGTAGAGCGAGCCAAGGTTGACCTGCAGGGTGTCGAACACCTCGGTCAGCGACACGCCCTGCGACTTGGCCTTCACCCGGTCGATGTCCACCTGCAACTGCGGCGCATTGGTCTGGAAGCTGGCGAGCATGTTCGCCAGCTCGGGCGCCTGCATGGCCTTGCCCATGATCTGGCCCTGTGCTTGTGCAAGCGCCTCGGGACCCAGGCCCGCCCGGTCCTCGATCTGCAGCTTAAAGCCGCCCATAGAACCCAGGCCCGGCACCGGCGGCGGCGGGAAGATGCCGACGAAGCCGTCCGGGATCTGGCTGAACTTGCCCATGAGCTTGCCCTGGATGGCGAAGGCCGACAGCGACGGGTCCTTGCGCTCATCGAAGGGCTTGAGCATGGCGAACATCAGCGCGGTGTTCGGCTGGTTCACCGGTCCATTGACCGACAGGCCCGGGAAGGCCACCACGCTCTCGACGCCCGGCTCAGCCAGTGCGATCTTGGTCATCTCCTTGACGACCGCCTCGGTGCGATCCAGCGAGGCGCCGGTCGGAAGCTGGGCGATGCCCACGAGGTAGTACTTGTCCTGGGCGGGCACGAAGCCCGCAGGCACCTTGTGGAAGCCCAGCCAGGTCAGGCCCAGGAAGCCGACGTAGAGCAGCAGCACGATGGCGCTGCCGCGCACCGCGCGGCGCACGCCCCCGACGTAGGAATTCGAGGCGCGGTCGAAGAAGCGGTTGAAGCGGCGGAAGAAGCCGCCGAACACGCCGTCGATGATGCGCGTGACGCGATCGGGCTTGGCCGCGCCGTGGTGCGGCTTGAGCAGGATGGCGGCCAGCGCTGGCGACAGCGTAAGCGAGTTGATCGCCGACAGGATGGTCGAGAACGCGATGGTTAGCGCGAACTGGCGATAGAACTCGCCCTGCAGCCCCGACAGGAACGCCGAGGGGATGAAGACCGCTGCCAGCACCGAGGTGATGGCCAGGATCGGGCCAGTCACTTCATCCATCGCCTTGCGCGCCGCGTCCTTGGGTGATTCGCCCAGCGCTATGTGGCGCTCCACGTTCTCCACCACCACGATGGCGTCATCCACCACGATGCCGATGGACAGCACCAGTCCGAACAGCGACAGTGTGTTCAGCGAGAAACCGAACATGTGCATCACCGCGAACGTGCCGACCAGCGAGACCGGCACGGCGATCAGCGGGATGATCGACGCGCGCCAGGATTGCAGGAACAGCACCACCACGATCACCACCAGGAAGATGGCCTCCAGCAGCGTGACGGCGACGGACTGGAGCGAGGCGCGCACGAAGACCGTGGGGTCGTAGGCGATCCTATACTCAATGCCGTCGGGGAACTTAGCTTGAAGTCGGTCCATTGCCGCGCGCACCGCGCTAGACACATCCAGCGCGTTCGCGCCCGGGCTCTGGATGATCTGTATCCCCACCGCCGGCTCGCCATTGAGCAGGCTGCGCAAAGAGTAGGAATCGGCCCCCATCGAGATGCGGGCGACATCCCGCAGGCGAGTTACCTGGCCGTCGGCGCCCGTCTTCACGACGATCTCGCCGAATTGCTCCTCGCTCGACAGTCGGCCCAGAGTGTTGACCGTGACCTGGAACGCCGCCGAGGCATCCGGCTGCTGACCAACCGAACCAGCGGCAACCTGTATGTTCTGCTCGCGGATGGCGGCAACCACGTCGCTCGCGATCAGCCCACGAGCAGCGACCTTGGCGGGTTCGAGCCAGACCCGCATCGAATACTCCCCGGCGCCCCAGACTAGGACATCGCCGACGCCTGGCGTACGAGCCAGCTCATCCTTCACATGAAGTGTGGCGTAGTTGGAGACGTACAGCGGATCATATCGACCTCCAGGCGAAAGCAAATGCACCACCATGAGAACGTCCGGCGACGTTTTCTCGGTGACAACACCGATGCGCTGAACTTCAGGCGGTAGGCGCGGCAACGCCCGCGAGACCCGGTTTTGCACCTGGATCTGCGCAATGTCGGCGTTGATATGCTGCTCGAAGGAGACGGTGAGCACCATTTTCCCGTCGGTGGACATCTGAGACTGCATGTACATCATGCCTTCTACGCCGTTGATCGCCTGCTCCAGCGGTGATGCCACGGTATCGGCGATCACTTGCGGGTTGGCACCGGGATAGCTAGCGGTGACCTGCACCGTGGGAGGCGTGACCTGCGGGTATTCGCTCAGCGGCAGCTGGAAGTAGCTGATCGCGCCCGCGATCAGCATCAGCACCGACAGGACGATGGCGAAGATGGGCCGGTTGATGAAGAAGCGGGGGAAATTCATTTGCGGGCCTCCGCCGAGCCGGCCGCGCCGTCAGCCTTGGCGGGGTCCGCGCCGGCGGCCGGTGCCGCGGGCGGCTGCATGGGCACCATGCGCGGCGTGACCGCCATGCCGGGGCGCACGAGGCCCTTGATGATGATCTTCTCACCGGCCTGCAGGCTGCCGTTGATGACGCGCAGCCCGTCCACCACCGGCCCCAGTTCGATGGGCCGGTACTGGGCCTGGTTGTTCTCGCCCACGACCAGCACGTAGTTGCGCCCTTGGTCGGTGCCCACGGCCTGATCGTCGATCAGGACGGCCTCGCGCGCCGCGCCGGTGGACAGCTTGGCCCGGGCGAACATGCCGGGTGCCATGCGCCCATCCGGGTTGGGCACAACGGCGCGCGCGCGGATCGTGCCGGTGCTTCGGTCAATGGTGTTGCCCACGAAGTCGAGCGCGCCCCTGTGCGGGAAACCCTTGTCCGTGGTCAGCCCGACCTGCACGGGCAGCGAGGCCTTGCCGCCGGCGCCCGCAGCGGGCCGCGAGCGGCTCACGACGTTGAGGTACGTGGCTTCGTCGATGTCGAAGTACACGTGCAGCGGGTCGATGGACACGATCGTGGTCAGCAGCGTGGCCGCGCCGGCGACACCGCCGCTGACCAGGTTGCCCTCGGTCACGAGCACGCGGTCAACGCGCCCGGCGATGGGCGCCGTGACGCGGGCGTAGGACAGATCCAGCCGCGCCGCAGCGACGGCGGCCTTGGCCGCTTGCACCTGGGCCTGGCGCGCACTGCGCGCGGAGACGGCATCGTCGTAGGTCTTGCGCGCGACAGCGCCGGTCGCCACCAGGCGCTCGGCGCGGTCGAAGTCGGCCTGGGCCTGACTGGCCAGCACCTCGGCCTGTTGCAGTTGCGCCGCAGCCGTGTCGAGCGTGACCTGGAACGGTCGGGGGTCGATCTGGAACAGCAGTTGTCCCTTGCGCACCAGGCTGCCCTCGGGGACGCTCACAGCATCGACGGCGCCGCCGACCCGCGAGCGCAGCTCGACGGTCTTGGGCGCGGCCAGGAAGCCGGTGTACTCGGCCGATGGCGCGACCGTGCGGGTGATGACCTCGGCCACGGGCACCTGCGGCGCCATCGGCGCGCCCGCCGGGGGCGCCGCGGCCTTGCCCTCGTCCTTGGCGTCGCGGGCGGCAATCGCTATGCCCCCGACGGCTGCGATGACGCCTGCCACCACAACGATTCTGATTTTTTTACGCATGGAAGTGCCCCTTTCTTGGATGCAGGACTCCGGCCCTTCCGAAGCGCTCTGCAGAAATTTGTGTGGAGGCTAGGCGTTACAACGAAGGCAAGGTCAAGCCCTTTGGGTTGCCCTAGCGGGCAGGCTGCATGGACAAGGTGGTGGGAAAACCCCGCGTCGTCGCTGTGGCCACTCCGACATCCAGCTCACGAGTGCCGTTGTGCGGTTGAACCGGTCGGTCTTGTGGGTGATTGCGAGCGCGGGAGGCTCAGGCGTCCAAGCTGCCGCCGCCCATTGCTGTGCCTGCGCGGCATCCCGGCGCCCAGGCAGGGCCCGCGATTCAGGGTGTTGCGCCCAGGCCGCATCGAGGACGTCCTTGAGGCTAACCGGCGGCGTGGGTACCGGCGCCTCGCAACCTGCCATTCGCCTGGGTGCTTGGGCCTGGTCAGTCGTCGGCTTTGTCCTCGGAAATGTGGACCGCCATGTCCTGCAGCACCTGGCTGACGTGCTGGTCCGCGATGCTGTAGAAGATGTGCTTGGCTTGGCGTTCGCCGCGCACGAGGCGCGCACCGCGCAGCAGCCGCAGGTGATGGCTGACCAGAGACTGCGACAGGTCGAGCGCTTCGGCGATGTCCCCCACGGCGACCGAGCCATGCATGCACTGCAGCAGGATCTTCAATCGCGATTGGTCGCCCAGCAGGCGGAAGGTCTCGGCCAGAACAGCGACGTCACTTTGCGACATTGCGAGGGCATCGGTCGCCGCGTCGTGGCTGGTGGTCGAGCATTGCGCGGTGTCGGCGCTGGTGGTTTTGCGGGACGTCATGGATGCAAATCCTCAAGTGGAGTGCGAGCCGGCTCGCGCGGCCTCAATGCCTGTGACCAGGAGCGGAATGGTCGTGGTCATGGCCGTGGCTGTGCCCGCCGCCATGCTTGTGATTGCCATGATCATGGCCGCTGTGGTCGTGCCCGCTGTGGTCATGACCGCTGTGATCGTGGCCGCTGTGGTCCTGACGCTCCGACGTGGGCTGCAAGCTGCAGACGTTCTCGTCGGTGCCCGAGTTCCAGTCGATCCCGACCGTGGCGTGTTCGATGCTGAATTGCTCTCGAAGCACCGCTTCGACGCGCTTGACCACGGCGCGTGCTTCCTCGTCCACGTTGGGGCGAACGTGCAGCGTGGCCATCGTGCGCCCGGAGGTGAGCTGCCACACGTGAACGTGGCTGACGGCCGCCAGGCCCGGCACGGCGCCCATCAGGCCTTGCTCCACCTTCTCCGGCGAAGCATCCTCCGGCGCGCCTTCCAGCAGGATGTGGATCGACTTGGCGAGCAGCTTCCATGCGCTGCGCAGGATCAGCGCCGCGACCAGGACCGACAGGATGGGATCGATCGGCGTCCAGCCCGTGAGGTAGATGACGATCGCAGCGACGATGGCGCCGACCGAGCCGAGCAGGTCGCCCATCACGTGCAGGATGGCCCCCTTCACGTTGACGTGATCGGTCTCTCCGCGGGTCATGATCCACAGCACGAGCACGTTCACCAGCAGGCCGAGCACGGCGACGATCATCATCGGGCCGGCCAGGATCACGGGCGGCGCCTGCAGCCGCTCCCACGCCTCGTAGGCGATCCAAGCGACGATCGCGAACAGGGTCACGGCGTTCAGGAAACCGGCGATGACCTCGAAGCGCAGGTAGCCGAAGGTGCGCTTGCTGTCGGCCGCGCGGCGGCCGAACCGGAATGCTGCGTAGGCCAGTGCGAGCGCCGCGGCGTCGGTCAGCATGTGGCCCGCGTCGGCCAGCAAGGCCAGCGAGCCCGACAGCACGCCTCCGACGGCCTCCACGACCATGAAGCCGAAGATCAGGAAAAAGGACAGCAGGACCTTGCGCTCGTTGGCGCTGGTCACGGTCGGGGTGTGGTCATGATCATGGTCGTGATCGTGACCATGGTCATGTGCGTGGGATTGGGACATGGGGCCTCGGGAAACTGGGTCTTTGACTGTGGCTCAAAATATAACACATGAACATGTTTTCATGTGAATTGTTGTACACATTTGTGTTCGCGTCTCACCACGGCCGGGATGCCGCTCCGGGCAATTGCCTTAGCCTGGCTCGGCGACCATTCCCCCCGCCTGGCAAGCAGCCGTTGATCTAACATCCAGTGGCAGTATCCCCCCTGGGGGGATATGATTTCAGCATGGAAGACATGCATAAGCACACCACCCATCCCGACCTGGTGAAGCGGCTCAAGCGCGCCGAGGGGCATCTGCGGCACGTCATCGGGATGATCGAAGGGGGAGAAACCTGCCTCGACATCGCCCGCCAGCTCGCGGCGGTGGAAAGCGCGGTGACGGCGGCCAAGCGCGTCCTGATCCACGACCACATCGACCACTGCCTGTCCCATGACGAGGACTCCGTTCTGACCGAAATGAAGGCGCTGACCAAACTGCTCTGAGGCCGTCCGATGCTCTCCGTCCTGAATAACCGCACCTACCGCCACCTGTTCACCGCCCAGGTGATCGCGCTCGTCGGCACCGGCCTGATGACGGTGGCGCTCGGCCTGCTGGCCTACGAGCTGGCCGGCGCGGATGCAGGCGCGGTGCTCGGGACGGCGCTGGCCATCAAGATGCTGGCCTACGCGGGGGTCGCGCCGGTCGCGCAGGCCTTCGCCGACCGGCTCCCGCGGCGCTCGCTGCTCGTGGCGCTGGACCTCGTGCGAGCGGCCGTCGCGCTGTGCCTGCCCTTCGTCACCGAGGTCTGGCAGATCTACCTGCTGATCTTCGTTCTGCAGGCGGCATCCGCCGGCTTCACGCCGACCTTCCAGGCCACCATCCCGGACATCCTTCCCGACGAAGAGGACTACACGAAGGCGCTGTCGCTGTCCCGGCTGGCCTACGACCTGGAAAGCCTGATTTCCCCGATGCTGGCCGCCGCGCTGCTGACCGTCATCAGCTTTCACAACCTGTTCGCGGGAACGGTGCTCGGTTTCCTCGTTTCAGCCGCTCTCGTGGTCAGCGTGCGGTTGCCCACGTCCGTCCCCGGCCCGCGCCGCGGCATCTGGGAGCGAACGACGCGCGGCACGCGCATCTACCTCGCCACGCCTCGCCTGCGGGGCCTGCTGGCGATCAGCCTGGCCGTCTCGGCGGCCGGCGCGATGGTGATCGTGAACACGGTGGTGCTCGTGAAGGCGCGTTTCGGCCTGGGCGAAGTCGAGGTGGCGTGGGCACTGGCGGCGTTCGGAGGCGGCTCGATGGTGGCCGCCTTCGTCTTGCCGTCCCTACTGGAGAAAGTAGCCGACCGACCCGCGATGCTCACCGGCGCCGCTGTCCTCGTCGTGGGCACGGCGATCGGCGCACTGCTGCCGAGCTATGCGCTGTTGCTGCCGCTGTGGCTGGTGATCGGCTTTGGCTACAGCGTGGCGCAGACGCCATCCGGCCGTCTTCTGCGCCGCTCGGCCCACGCCGAGGACCGTCCAGCGATCTTCGCGGCCCACTTCGCGCTGTCGCACGCCTGCTGGCTCATCTGCTACCCGCTGGCCGGACGCTTCGGCGCGGCCATGGGGCTGCAATCGACGTTCGTCGTCATGTCCTTGATCGGCCTAGCTGGCGTGGCGCTGGCGCTTCGGCTGTGGCCGGCCAGCGACCCGTCGGACTTGGCCCATGACCATCCGAACCTGTCGGCGGATCACCCCCACTTGCGTCAGCACGCGAACCAAGGCGGGCACCATCACGTGCTGGTCGTGGATGACTTGCACCGGATCTGGCCGAAAGGATAGGCCTCACGGGACGCGGTAAGGGCTGTTTCGCACCAAGGCTAGTCGTCGCTGTTGTCCTCAACGATGTGGATGGCCATGTCCAGCAGCACCTGGCTCACGTGCTTGTCCGCTACCTCATAGAAGATCTGCTTGGACTGGCGCGCGCCCTTGACCAGACGGGCTCCACGCAACAGTCGAAGGTGATGGCTGACCAACGACTGCGAGAGTTCGACGGCTTCCGCGATGTCGCTTACCGACGTGGACCCCTTCATGCAGCACAGCATGACCTTGAGCCGCGACGGATCGCCCAGGAGCCGGAAAGTCTCGGCCAGGATGGTCACGTCATTCTGTGACAGGGAGGCCAGATCGGTGCTTGGGCCCTTCGGTGGGGCACTGGCTGGTTTGCGTGGAGTCATCTCTCAAAAATTCCTACCCTCGAACGGCTGTTCGTGCCCTTCAGGATCAACGAGGCTGCGACCGCTTGAGCGCGCGCACAGCCCGGGACCAGGGCGAGCCTGGCGACCAAGGCCCCTCGTTTCCCCCGTGCGCCGGGCCATTTCTGAAACCTGACAGTACCCGAAAAAAGCGCTTGACCTTCCCACGATGGTAAACCCTAAGCTCCCCCATGTCGAATATCAACTATGGGAAACAACCATGAGCATGCCAATAACGAGTGATGCTCGTGCCACCGCAGCAGCGATCAGCCTACCCATCGAGGGCATGACCTGCGCGAGCTGCGTCGGCCGAGTCGAGGCCGCCCTGGCCAAGGTGCCGGGCGTGGACAGCGTGTCCGTCAATCTCGCCACCGAGCGGGCGGACATCCGCCTGGCCAGTCCTGTCGATCGCATCGCGTTGATCCAGGCGGTCGAGAAGGTCGGCTACGACGTGCCGGCTGGCACCGTCGAACTGGCGGTCGAGGGCATGACCTGCGCCTCCTGCGTGGGCCGCGTCGAGAAGGCACTCAAGGCCGTGCCCGGCGTCACCGAGGCCACGGTCAACCTCGCGACCGAGCGTGCCACCGTGCGCGGCGTGGCCGCCGTGGCGGACCTGATCGCGGCCATCGAGAAGGTCGGCTACGAGGCCAACCCGGTGGATACCGGCGCGCAGGCCGACGAGGAAGCCGCCGAGAAGAAGGACGCCGAGCGCGCCGAACTCAAGCGCGACCTGACCCTGGCCGCCGTGCTGGCGCTGCCTGTGTTCGTGCTCGAAATGGGCTCGCACATGATTCCCGGCATGCATGAGTGGGTGGCTTCCACCATCGGCATCCAGCAGAGTTGGTATCTGCAGTTCGTGCTGACCCTGCTGGTGCTCGCCATTCCGGGCTGGCGCTTCTACGAGAAGGGCTTCCCGGCGCTGTTCCGCCTGGGTCCCGACATGAACTCGCTGGTCGCGGTCGGCACGGCCGCAGCCTTCGGCTATTCGATGGTCGCCACATTCGCGCCCAGTCTGCTGCCGGCCGGCACGGTGAACGTGTACTACGAGGCGGCCGCCGTCATCGTGGCGCTGATCCTGCTGGGCCGCTTTCTTGAGGCACGGGCCAAGGGCCGCACCTCCGAGGCCATCAAGCGCCTGGTCGGCCTGCAGGCCAAGGAGGCGCACGTGCTGCGCGACGGCCGCATCGTGGACATCCCGATCAACGACGTGGCGCAGGGCGACATCGTGGAAGTGCGCCCCGGCGAGCGCGTGCCGGTCGATGGTGAAGTGACCGAGGGCCGCAGCTTCGTGGACGAGTCGATGATCACCGGCGAGCCGATTCCCGTCGAAAAGGCGGAAGGCAGCACCGTGGTCGGCGGCACCGTCAACCAGAAGGGTGCGCTGACGCTGCGTGCCACCGCCGTGGGCGGTCAGACCATGCTGGCGCAGATCATCCGCATGGTCGAGCAGGCGCAAGGTTCCAAGCTGCCGATCCAGGCCGTGGTGGACAAGGTGACACTGTGGTTCGTGCCCGCCGTCATGCTGGCCGCCGTGCTGACCTTCCTGGTCTGGCTGGTGTTCGGCCCGTCGCCCGCGCTGTCCTTCGCGCTGGTCAATGCCGTGGCGGTGCTGATCATTGCCTGCCCGTGCGCCATGGGTCTGGCGACGCCGACCTCCATCATGGTCGGCACGGGCCGGGGCGCCGAGATGGGCGTACTGTTCCGCAAGGGTGAAGCCCTGCAACTGCTCAAGGACGCCAAGGTGGTGGCCGTGGACAAGACCGGCACGCTGACCGAGGGCCGCCCGGTCCTGACCGACCTGGAGATTGCCGACGGCTTTGACCGCAACCAGGTGCTGGCGAAGGTCGCCTCTGTCGAATCGCGCTCGGAGCATCCGATCGCACGCGCCATCGTCGAGTCGGCCGTGGAAGGTGGCATCGCGCTGCCGACGATGACAGACTTCGATTCGGTCACGGGCATGGGCGTGCGCGCCACCGTGGACGGCGCGCGTGTCGAGGTCGGTGCCGATCGCTTCATGCGTGAGCTGGGGTTGGACGTGAGCGGCTTCGCTCGCACGGCCGAGCGCCTGGGCAATGAGGGCAAGTCGCCGCTGTACGCCGCGATCGACGGCCGACTGGCCGCCATCATCGCGGTGGCCGATCCGATCAAGTCCAGCACGCCCGCGGCCATTGCCGCGCTGCACCAGCTCGGCCTGAAGGTGGCGATGATCACTGGCGACAACGCGCGTACCGCGCAGGCCATCGCCAAGCAACTGGGCATCGACGAGGTGGTGGCCGAAGTGCTGCCCGAGGGCAAGGTCGAAGCCGTGCGCCGCTTAAAGGCCACCCACGGCCAGATCGCCTACGTGGGTGACGGCATCAACGATGCGCCGGCGCTGGCCGAGGCCGACGTGGGCCTGGCGATCGGCACCGGCACCGACGTGGCGGTGGAGTCGGCCGACGTGGTGCTGATGTCCGGCAACCTGCAGGGTGTGCCCAACGCCATCGCGCTGTCCAAGGCCACCATCGGCAACATCCGCCAGAACCTGTTCTGGGCGTTTGGCTACAACACGGCCCTGATCCCGGTGGCCGCTGGCGTCCTATACCCCGCATACGGTGTGCTGCTGTCGCCGATCTTCGCGGCCGGAGCGATGGCGCTGTCCAGCGTGTTCGTGCTCGGCAACGCGCTGCGCCTGCGCCGCTTCCAGCCGCCGCTGGCGGCGGATACCGCTCATTGAGAAAGGAGGAACACCATGAACATCGGTGAAGCATCCAAGGCCTCGAAGGTCTCGGCCAAGATGATCCGCTACTACGAGCAGATCGGCTTGATTCCCCCGGCCGACCGGAACGATTCGGGCTACCGCGCCTATAGCCAGGACGACGTACACCGGCTGCACTTCATCCGGCGTGCGCGCGACCTCGGCTTCTCGGTGGCCGAGATCACGGACCTGCTGGGACTGTGGAACGACAAGTCGCGCCGGAGTGCCGACGTCAAGCGCCTGGCGCAGCAGCACATCTCCGAGCTGGACCGGCGCATCGCGAGCATGTTGGAGATGGCCGAGACGCTCAAGGCGCTGATCCGGTGCTGCGCCGGCGACGAACGGCCCGACTGCCCGATCCTGCACACGCTGGAGCAACTCGATACCAGCGACGACGAGCCCGAAGCGCGCACCGGCGCCGTGCCACGGCGTGCAAGTGGCAACGCAGCGGCAAAGAAGCCGCGTGCGCACTGAGCAGCCGGGAGAGACCATGCCCAAGATCACCGTCTTGCCCCATCCTGAACTGGCGCCCGAGGGCGCCGAGCTGAACGTGCCGGTCGGCACCTCGATCTGCGAGGCGCTGCTAGACAACGGCATCGAGATCGAACATGCCTGCGACATGAGCTGTGCCTGCACGACCTGCCACTGCATCGTGCGCAAGGGATTCGATTCCCTCAACGAGGTCGAGGAGTGCGAGGACGACCTGCTTGACCGGGCCTGGGGGCTAGAGGCGCAATCGCGCCTGAGCTGCCAGGCCATCGTGGCGAACGAGGACCTGACCGTCGAGATCCCGAAGTACACGATCAACCATGCCAAGGAGAACCACTAGGACCCAGCGTGCCGCCGCGGGCGCGCCGGCCTGCGGCGGGGTTGCTCTGGCAGACGGAGGACTGACGGCGTTGCAGCCTGACGACCGCCCCGGGAGCCAGATGCCTACACCCCCTTGCACCACCGCCGGTTAGGCTGGAAATGTCGTCAAAGTCCTTCAATCCGTGATAGTCGGCGCTGCGGCCGGCCCATGAAAAGTCCCACAGGAGAAGTCCAGCATGTCTGCGCCCAAACAAGCCACGCTCTACCGGATGGTCATGCCCGGCCATACCTGCCCCTACGGGCTGAAGTCGCTCGATCTGCTCAACCGCAAGGGCTACGAGGTCGAGGACAAACACTTGGCGAGCCGCGAGCAGACGGATGCGTTCAAGAAGGAGCATGGCGTCGAGACCACGCCCCAGGTCTTCATAAACGGGCGGCGCGTGGGCGGCTACGACGACCTGCGCAAATTCTTCGGCATGTCCGTGAAGGACAAGAACGCCGTGACCTACACCCCTGTGATCGCGCTGTTCGCCATGGCGGCCGCGATGGCGCTGGCGGCGAGCTGGGCGGCCTTCGGCCAGCTCTGGAGCATTCAGGCGGCAGAGTGGTTCGTGGCCTTTGCCATGTGTCTCCTGGCGCTGCAGAAGCTCAAGGACGTGGACGGCTTCGCGACGATGTTCCTCAACTACGACCTGCTGGCCAAGCGCTGGGTTCGGTATGCCTATTTCTACCCGTTCGCGGAGGCCATCGCAGGCGTCCTGATGGTCGCGGGCGTGGGGATGTGGGTGTCGATTCCGTTGGCGCTGTTCATCGGGACCGTCGGGGCCGTGTCGGTTTTCAAGGCGGTCTATGTCGATCGCCGGGAACTCAAGTGCGCCTGTGTGGGCGGGGACAGCAACGTGCCGCTGGGCTTCGTGTCCCTGACCGAGAACCTGATGATGGTGGCGATGGCCCTGTGGATGTGGGCCAAGGTCGCCTACCTTGGGATGCACTGAGCGCCGCGCCAGGTACGGCGCAGCGCACGTGCTCGCATCGGCCGTCCTGTGTGCAGGCCGGCCACGACGCGGTGTTACTGCGCGCGCGGCGGGAAGCCAGCTTCGCTCAGGGCCGCGGCGATCTGCTCTTGCGAGGCCGAGGTCTGGACCTCGACACGGCGGGTCGGCGGGTCCGTGACGATCTTGGCGTTGGGGTCGATCGTTTGGATCGTTTTCGTAACGGTGCGGGCGCAGCCGCCGCAGGTCATGTCTTCGAGATGGAATTGCATGGAAAACTCCTTTCGGGTTGGGGTGTTTGAAGTCTGGTCCTTGCCACGGTTGGAAGGTCAAGCGCTATTTGCATCCCCGCTACACCAATCGGCCGAATGCTCATAGGGCAAGGCCGTGGTGCTCTTTACCCGATCCAGCACGAAGCTTGTCTTGCAGTCCTGCACGCTGGGGTGCTTGAGCAGCGTGTCGAGCACGAAGCGAGAGTAGTGAGCCATGTTCCTGACGACCACCCGCAGCAGATAGTCCATGTCGCCGGTCAGCGCATGGCATTCCACGACCTCCGGCCATTTCTGGACCGACGCGCGGAACACGTCCATGGGATGTAGGCGTCCGGCCAAGTCACCTTGAAGTCCGGTAGGCGGACTTGGATGCTTGTGTCCACGACGACGAGCGTGGACATATGAGCACTTCAAACCAGAGTACAGGAGAACCGGCGACACCGGCCGGGCGAAGCTGGCGGCGACATTCAGCCGAATTCAAGGCCCGAGTCATCGAGCTGGCGCGCCAGCCCGGGGTCTCGACGGCGGCGGTGGCGCTGGCCAATGGCCTCAACGCCAACATGCTGCGCCGCTGGGTGAGGGAGGCCGGCGAGTGCGCGCCGGTCGGTGCACACAAGGACACAGCGGCTGCGGGGCCGGCATTCGTGCAGTTGCCCATGCCGCACGAGGCGCCGCCGGCCGTGCCACCTGTGCCGACGCTGTCGCCACGCTGCATCGCCGTGGAAATCCGCCGTGGCAGCACCACGGTACAGGCCGAGCTGCCGCTGGACGCGCGCAGCGCTGCCTGGCTGCGCGAGGTTCTGGGTTGATCCGCGTGGACGCCGTCTGGCTGGCCGTGCAGCCGCTGGACATGCGCCTGGGCACCGAAGCCGCACTGGCCCGCGTGGTCGGCATCTTCGGTGCCGCGCATCCGCACCACGCCTACCTGTTCACCAACCGGCGCGCCAATCGCCTGAAGTGCTTGGTGCACGACGGCATCGGCGTGTGGCTTGCTGCCAGGCGACTCAATGCCGGCCGGTTCGTGTGGCCGCTGGACGGCGCCAGCACGCAGAGCTTGACGCGCGTGCAACTCGACGCGCTCGTGCTGGGCCTGCCGTGGCAGCGCCTGGGCGAGGCCGGCATCATCCGCACGATCTGAAGCGCTCTGCGCGAGCTCGGGCAATTGCCGGATATGCCGATGCGCTGAGGTCGTCGACGCGGCACGATGGCCGTCCATGATCAGCGCAGAGCAACTGGACGCCTTGGACCCGCAGACGCGGCAGGCCGTGCAGTCGCTGCTCGCTCAGGTCCGCCAGCGTGACCAGGAGATCGCCTTCAAGCAGGCGCTCATCGACAAGCTCACGCACGAGATGGCGATCCTCAAGCGCATGAAGTTCGCCGCTACCAGCGAGCGCTTCGCCAGCACCCTCTCGCCCGAGCAGCGCAGCCTGCTGGAGGAGACGCTGGACACCGACATCCACGAGCTCGACGCCGAGCTGCAGCGCCATCGCAAGAAAGCCGACAAGAAGGACGAGGACGAGAAGAAGGCGCCCAAGCGCGCCCAGTTGCCCGCCCACCTGCCGCGTCGCGACGTGCCCCATGAGCCGACCGATACGAGCTGCGGTTGCGGCCAGGCCATGCAGCGCATCGGCGAGGACGTGGCCGAAAAGCTCGACTACCAGCCCGGCGTGTTCACCGTTGAGCGCCACGTGCGCGGCAAGTGGGTCTGCAAGTGCTGCGAGCGCCTCGTGCAGGCGCCGGTGCCGGCCCACGTGATCGACAAGGGCATCCCGACGACCGGCCTGCTGGCCCACGTGCTGGTGGCCAAGTTCATGGACCACCTGCCCCTGTACCGGCAGGAAGCCGTCTTCGCGCGCGCCGGCCACGTGATCGCCCGCTCGACGCTGGCCGAGTGGGTGGGGGCCTGTGGCGCGCAGTTGCAGCCCCTGGTGCAGGCCCTGGCCGACGAACTGCGGCGCCACCTGGTGCTGCACGCCGACGAGACGCCGGTGGCCATGCTCAAGCCGGGCAACGGCAAGACCCACAAGGCCTACATCTGGTCGTACTGCACCCCGAGCACCAACCCCATCAAGGCGGTAGTGTTCGAGTTCAGCGAGACCCGCAGCGGCGAGAACGTGCGTGACTTCCTGCGCCTGGACACTCCCAGCGCCTGGCGGGGCACGCTGGTGACCGACGGCTTCAGTGGCTACTCGGCCTGCGTCGACAAGGGAGTGACCTCGGCCCAATGCATGGCTCACAGCCGCAGGAAGTTCCACGAGCTGTGGGCCAACCACGGCAGCAAGGTCGGCGAGCAGGCGCTGCGCTTTTATCAGACCCTGTTCCGCATCGAGCGCCAGGCTGAGAAGTTCACGAGTGACGAGCGACAGCGGATCCGGCAGCGCAAGTCACGAAGGGTGCTCGCCGTGTTCTACCGATGGCTGATCGCAAAGCGGCAGTTGGTGCCACCCGGCTCCGCGACCATCAAGGCCATCGACTACAGCCTGAAACGCTGGAAGGAGCTCACGCACTTCGTCAGCGACGGCGACGTGCCGATCTCGAACAACTGGGTCGAGAACCAGATCCGTCCGATCGCGGTCGGCAGATCGAACTGGTTGTTCGCCGGCAGTCTGCGGGCGGGCAAACGCGCCGCGGCCATCATGAGCCTGCTGCACTCGGCCCGCATCAACGGGCATGACCCGAACGCCTACTTTAAGGACGTGCTGGATCGCCTGCCGACGCACCCGGCCAGCCGGATCGACGAACTGCTGCCGCACCGCTGGTCACCGAGCTGAAGCCTCTTCGCTGTTGGACGGCGATTCCCATCCCCGCCGTCAGGGGCTGGGAATCTGCTGCACCGTGCCCCGGGGCTGCAACCGTCAAGGTGTGTTCGGCGGACGCATACCATGGGATTGCGCTTGTGCGAGTCGGAGTGCTTTTCGAGACGCACGTTCAGGTAGGCCGTGAGCGTGAGGCCGATCTTCTCCGAGCCGCTGCTCGGCCCGGTGTTCTTCGAGTTCATCGAGCGCAAGGGCAACTACCGCGAGGGCTTCGGCGAAGGTAACTTCGGTGCCTTGTTCGAGTCGATGGAGCGCGACCAGATCAACCGCGGCGCGCTGGAAATCAACCCAGCCTGATTCGGGCTTTCCCCCTGAAGGCATAGCACCTTCCGCATCTCGCGAGCCCCGGTGGGGCTCGCACTATTTTGGCAAGCGGCCTCCACGATGCCCATTGGCCCTCGTGCAGCTTGCACCATTCATCTCCTCACAATCGAACATCACCACGGCACGGTGCAGGCTTCTTTGACTAATATATGAACACATGTATAATTGTTTATTCAATATTTGGCCTCAGCTCGACTGGTGCTACAGCAGGCGTGCATCTCGTCCCCCGAATCAACATGGATCATGGAAGGACAAGACTATGGAACTTCGTCACTTGCGCTGCTTCATTGCGGTTGCTGAGGAACTCCATTTCGCCCGCGCTGCCGAGCGGCTGCACATCGAGCAGTCTCCACTGTCACGGGCCATCAAGGAACTGGAAGAAGAACTGGGCGTGATGCTGTTTGCCCGCACCACGCGCAGCACTCGGCTGACCCGTGCGGGCGAGCTGTTTCTGGAGCACGTGCGCCGCGTGCTCTCCGCCTTGGAGCAGGCACGCGATAGCGTGAAAGCGGCAGCAAACGGTTTTCATGGCCAGTTGCGCGTGGCATTGTCCGACGGCATCACGCCGTCGCGCCTTTCTGCGTTGCTCGTACTTTGCCGCCAGGAAGAACCCGAGGTCGAAATCCGGTTCTTCGAGGTGCCCCTATCGCAACAGATCAAGGGGCTGCATAGCGATCTGTATGACGTAGGGTTTGCTCAATCCGACGAAGTGGGCGACGGTATCGTCGCCACGCCCGCATGGAGCGATGCGCTGATGGTGGCCGTGCCAGCTCGGCATCCGCTTCTGGCCCACAAGCGCATCCCCTTGGATGAGTTGCTTCGCTATCCACTGGTTCTGTGCGATCCACAGGCATGTGAGGGCCATGCCAAGCAAGTTGAACGGGTGTTGCGCCGTGCGGATGTGGAGCCACTGATTGCAGAGAGGGTTTCGTCCACCGACCTGATGATGGCCCTAGTCTCGGCCGGTTTTGCGCTCGGCCTAGCAGGCAGTGCACACATTGCCGCCAGCCGTGAGCCGGGTGTAGTGGCCCGGCCGCTAGCTTCGCGCGTGTCGCCCCTCACGACCTATCTGTTGCGGCTGGACGGAGATCCGTCCGACGAGTTGGCGCGGTTTATTGAGCGCGCACAGGCCATCGAACAGCCGGAAACCCCCAGGCCCATACGAGGCCGTAATCCCGATCACCCGGAGGAACTGACGCCATGAAGAAGATCATCCCATTCTTGCTGGTTGCCGTGTTGACTGCCTGCGGCCAGTCCGATGGGCCACAGAAGTCCGCCGGTTCCGCAGCCAACATCCCGACAGTGGAAGAGCTGGCGGCCAACCCCGAACGGCTCAAGGAACTGCGCCAGCAGTGCAAGACCGACCGCCCCAAGCTGGGCGACGTGTTGTGCAACCGGGTGGCCGAGGCCACGCGCAAGCGGTTCTATGGCGACGGGGAAACGCCCTACACACCGCCGAAGGAGCCGCCTAAGTTTTGATCGTGGCCGCTTCGCCACGAATATTGGATTTCCTGACCGACACGCCGCAACGCGCCTGCGCTTGCGACGTTTTTCGTTGGCTCGCCACCGCGCTAATTCTTTCTTTTTGCTCGATCTTTCTGCTTAAAACGGTCTTTGACCGGCACTGACGCGGCACCGATCCTGACGCCTCCGGCACGTCCTTGTGCCGCTTTTTCCATGAGGAATCGGCGCAGGAGAAATCGGAGGCTAGGTCATGCAAGGGACGAACGTGCTGTTCGGTCAGATTGCCGTGGTATTCGGCATCGTGATCGCCGGCGTGTGGGGCGCCACACAATGGACAGCAGCCGCCCTTGGCTATCAGCTACGCCTTGGCTCGCCCTGGTTCGATCTTCTTGGCAGGCCGATCTACCACCCGTGGAAGCTGTTTGAGTGGTGGTTCTTCTTCGGTGCCTATGCGCCGGAGGTCTTCGACACCGGCGGTGCCATTGCCGGCGCCAGCGGCATGGTCGCCGTGGGCGTTGCCATCGCCATGTCGGTCTGGCGCTCGCGTCAAGCGCGCCTGGTCACGACCTACGGCTCTGCGCGCTGGGCGAACGCGCAGGACATTCGCCAGGCCGGCCTCACGCAGCCTGCCGGCGTGTTCCTGGGCCAGCATGATCGGCAGTACCTCCGTCACGAAGGCCCAGAACACGTCCTGACCTTCGCGCCCACGCGCTCGGGTAAAGGTGTCGGCCTGGTGGTGCCGACGCTCCTATCCTGGCCGGCCTCGGCCGTCATCCACGACATCAAGGGCGAGAACTGGCAGATCACCGCAGGCTGGCGCTCACGTTTCTCGCATTGCCTGCTGTTCAACCCAACCGATGCGAAGTCGGCAGCCTACAACCCGCTGCTGGAGGTGCGGCGCGGTGCGCATGAAGTGCGCGACGTGCAGAACATCGCGGACATTCTGGTCGATCCCGAAGGCGCGCTGGAGAAGCGCAACCATTGGGAGAAGACCTCGCACGCGCTGCTGGTCGGGGCCATCCTGCACGTGCTCTACGCGGGTGCAGACAAGACGCTGCGCGGCGTCGCCAACTTCCTCTCCGACCCGGCCAGCCCGTTCGAGCTGACCTTGCACCGGATGATGACCACGCCCCACCTGGGCGATGGGCCGCATCCGGTCGTGGCCTCGGCGGCGCGCGAAGTGCTCAACAAATCGGACAACGAGCGTTCCGGCGTGTTGAGCACCGCCATGTCGTTCCTCGGCCTCTACCGTGATCCCACGGTGGCCGAAGTCACGTCGCGCTGCGACTGGCGCATCGCTGACCTGATCGCGGCCGAGCATCCGGTATCGCTGTATCTGGTGGTGCCGCCTTCGGACATATCGCGGACGAAGCCGCTCATTCGTCTGATCCTCAACCAGATCGGGCGGCGCCTCACCGAATCGCTCGATGGTTCCGATGGCATCGCGCGCCGCCACAAGCTGCTGCTGATGCTCGACGAGTTCCCGGCGCTGGGGCGCCTGGACTTCTTCGAGACGGCGCTGGCCTTCATGGCGGGCTACGGCATCCGCAGCTTCCTGATCGCGCAGTCGCTCAACCAGATCGACAAGGCGTATGGGCAAAACCACTCCATCCTCGACAACTGCCATGTGCGCGTGACGTTCGCCACCAACGACGAGCGCACCGCCAAACGCATCTCCGAAACGCTGGGCACCGCCACCGAGCTGCGCGCGCAACGCAACTACGCCGGCCACAGATTGGCCCCGTGGCTCGGCCACTTGATGGTGTCGCGGCAGGAAACAGCGCGCCCGCTGCTGACGCCGGGTGAGGTGATGCAGCTTCCGCCTGACGAGGCGGTGGTGATGGTGTCCAGCGTCGCGCCGATCAAGGCGAAGAAGCTGCGCTACTACGCGGACGCCAATTTCAAGCGCCGCGTGCTGCCACCGCCCACGCCGGCGGATGGGCAGTACGCCGACGCGCCGCCGGCCCGCGCCGACGACTGGAGCGGGCTGGTGATTCCTGCTGCACCCCCTGCGCCGGCCACGGCATCCGCCGATGGCCTGGAGAACTTGGGTTCGGCCGACGACGGTGGCCCGCGCCGCCAGCCCGAACTAACTGAGGCCGTCGCCTACGACCCCGAATTGGCCGCGCCCACGGCCGACCTTGGGCTGCTCGATGACGACGACTTGCCGCTTCCCCTTCCGCGCCAGCTCGATCCAGCCATGCAGCGCACGGCCCGGCTGGCTTCCCTCGACCCCAACGACGGAATCGAGCTATGAGCCACTACCGCCTGAACCTCTTTATCCAGCCGGAGCACGCCAAGCGGCTCGATGAGCTGGCCGCCAAGAAAGGTGTGTCCAAGTCGTCCATCGTCGCGGCGGCGCTCGCCTCGTGGCTGTCGCCCGATGCCGCCGACCAGCGCGAGGCCGCCATCGCCAAGCGCCTTGATCGCCTGTCTCGCCAGGCCGAGCGCATGGAGCGCGACCAGAACATCGCCATCGAGACGCTGGCGCTGTTCATCCGCTACTACCTGACCGTCAGCACGCCGGTTCCCGAGGCGCACCAAGAAGCCGCCCGCGCCCAAGGCAAGGCACGCTTCGAGCAGTTCACCGAGCAGCTTGGCCGCCACCTGATGCGCGGGCGCAGCCTGGTGCGCGATGTGGTGGAGGAACTGCACCCCGACCCGATGCGGATGGAGGACGCGGCGGTAGTCGCCAAAGCGCAGGAGCGTGCGTCATGAGCGCCGTTCCCCAATCCATGTCCGCCACGTCGTTCGACCGCCGCATCCAGATGCTGCGCACGGCGATGGGGCCGCTGATCGCCGCCGCGCTCGAAGACCCGGACGTGGTGGAGGTGATGCTGAACCCCGATCGCACCCTTTGGGTGGATCGGCTTTCCAGTGGACGCGCGCCGATGGGCGTGGAACTGCCCGAGGCGGACGGCGAGCGAATCATCCGCCTCGTCGCGGCCCACGTCGGCGCGGAAGTCCATCGCGGCCAGCCGCTGCTGTCCGCCGAGTTGCCCGAAACGGGCGAACGCTTCGAGGGCATCTTGCCGCCGGCAGCGCCGGGGCCGGCCTTCGCGTTGCGCAAGCGCGCCATCGGCGTGATTCCACTGGAGCGGTACGTCATCGACGGGATGATGACCAGCGCGCAAGCGGGCTTTCTCGTTCGCGCCGTGCGCGAGCGCCAGAACGTCCTGATCGCCGGCGCCACCAGCAGCGGCAAGACCACGCTCGCCAATGCTTTGCTCGCCGAAATCGCCGCCACCGGCGACCGCGTACTGGTGCTCGAAGACACGGTGGAGCTGCAATGCGCGGCCCGCGACCACGTTCCGCTGCGCACCCGCGCAGGCGTGGTGTCGATGACCGAACTGGTGCGCTCGTCCATGCGCCTGCGCCCTGATCGCGTCGTCGTCGGCGAGGTGCGCGGCGCCGAGGCGCTGGATCTCATCAAGGTGTGGGGCACGGGCCACCCCGGCGGCATCGCCACGATCCATGCCGGCTCCGCGCTCGGCGCGCTGCTGCGCCTGGAGCAACTGATTCTCGAAGTGGCAGTGAACCCGCCGCGTGCGCTGATCGCCGAGGCGGTCAACGTGGTGATCCACATCGCCGGGCGCGGGCGCAAGCGCCGCATCGAGAGCATCGCCCGCGTCGTCGGCTTCGACGGCGTGGGCTACCAACTGGCGGACGCGCTGGAAACGCCGTTTCCCGAGCTGCCGCCACTTCCCGATGCCGCACCCGCTGCGGCGACTTCCCCATCCCCTCACTCACTTGGAGAACTGCCATGACGCAGATGTACGTTCCTGCTTTCCGTTTTTCTGCAAATCCGGCTTTGCGTCTTGCGCGGCTGCGCTGCCTGGCCCGCCCTGCGGGGCAAGGGCTGCTGCTGGCCGCGCTGCTGCTGTTCCTGGCCGGAACCGCGCAGGCCGCCGGTTCCTCGATGCCGTGGGAAGGCCCCTTGCAGTCGATCTTGGAGTCGATTCAAGGGCCGGTGGCGCGCATCGTCGCGGTCATCATCATCATCGCCACGGGCCTCGCGCTCGCCTTCGGCGACACGTCCGGCGGATTCCGCAAGCTGATCCAGATCGTCTTCGGTCTGTCCATCGCCTTCGCGGCTTCGAGCTTCTTCCTGTCGTTCTTCAGCTTCTCCGGCGGGGCCGTCGTATGAGTGCCCCCGACACCTTCGCGGACGGCTTCGAGGTACCGCTGCATCGCTCGCTGACCGAGCCGATTCTGCTGGGCGGTGCGTCGCGAACCGTGGCGATCGCCAACGGCACGCTGGCCGCCGCTGTCGGCCTGGGCCTGCAACTGTGGATTCCCGGCGTGGTGTTCTGGATCGTCGGCCATTCGCTGGCCGTGTGGGGCGCTCGCGTCGATCCGCAGTTCATGCAGGTCTTCGCCCGGCACATCAAGCACAAGCCGCTGCTGGACGTGTGAGGGGATGCCGACATGCTGAACCTTGCCGAATACCGCCAGCGGCCGGCCTTGCTTGCCGACTGGCTGCCCTGGGCCGGGCTGGTCGCGCCGGGCGTCGTCTTGAACAAGGACGGCAGTTTCCAGCGCACAGCCCGGTTTCGCGGGCCTGACCTCGACAGCGCGACGCAAGGCGAGCTGATCGCCACGTCGGCGCGACTGAACAACGCGCTGCGCCGCATGGGATCGGGCTGGGCGCTGTTCATCGAAGCCGAGCGTCGGCCTGCGGCCGATTATCCGCACTCGGAGTTTCCCGAGCCGCTTTCCTGGGTGGTGGAGGAAGAACGCCGGGCCGCCTTCGAGGAATCGGGCAATCACTTCGAGAGCGGCTATCACCTGACGCTGCTTTACCTGCCGCCGGAAGAATCCCGCGCCCGTGCAGCCAAGATGCTCTACGAGAACACGCCGACGAATGGCGTGGACTGGCGCGAGCGGCTGCAAGCCTTCGTCGCGGAAACGGATCGCGTCTTTGACCTGCTCGACGGCGTGATGCCGGAGATTGACTGGCTCGATGACGCGCAGACGCTGACCTACCTGCACGCGACCATCTCGACGCGGCGCTATCGCGTCGGCGTGCCCGAAGTGCCGTTCCACATCGACGCGCTGCTGACCGACTCGCCGCTGGTCGGTGGCCTGGCGCCCATGCTGGGCGACCAGCACCTGCGCGTGGTGTCGGTGCGGGGCTTCCCGACCTCGACCTGGCCGGGGATTCTGGACGACCTCAACCGCCTTGGCTTTGCGTACCGCTGGAGCACGCGCTTTCTCTGCCTCGACAAAGCCGAGGCGGAAAGAGAACTCGCCCGCCTGCGCCGCCAGTGGTTCGCCAAGCGCAAGAACGTCATCGCGCTGCTACGCGAAACGATCTTCCAGCAGGAAAGCCCGCTGGTCGATACCGACGCCAACAACAAGGCCGCCGACGCCGACGCTGCCTTGCAGGAGCTGGGCAGCGATCAAGTTGCCTTCGGCTATCTGACGGCGACCGTCACCGTCACGGACGAGGACGCCGCCGTCGCAGACGAGAAGCTGCGCATGGTGGAGCGCGCCATCCAGGGCCGGGGCTTCGTCACCATCCCCGAAACGCTCAATGCCGTGGATGCCTGGCTGTCTTCGATCCCTGGCAACGCCTATGCGAACGTGCGCCAGCCCATCGTCTCGACGCTGAACCTGGCGCACATGATGCCGGTGTCGGCGGTATGGGCCGGGCCAGAGAAGAACGACCACCTCGACGGCCCGCCGCTGATCGTCACGCGCACCGATGGCGCGACGCCGTTCCGGCTGGTGACGCACATCGGCGACGTGGGCCACACGCTGGTCGCAGGCCCGACCGGCATGGGCAAGTCGGTCTTGCTCGCCACGCTGGCGATGCAGTTCCGCCGCTATCGCGGCTCGCGCATCTTCGCCTTCGACATGGGCCGCTCCATGCGGGCCGCCATCCTCGGCCTGGGCGGCGAACACTACGACCTGGGCACGGATGGCGAAATCGCCTTCCAGCCGCTCGCGCGCATCGACCGCGAGGGCTACCGCACCTGGGCCGCTGAATGGATCGAAGGCCGCTTGCTGCACGAAGGCGTGGCGGTCGGCCCCGATGAGAAAGCGGCCATCTGGTCGGCGCTGGGAAGTCTCGCCGGTGCGCCGCTGGAGCAGCGCACGATGACGGGGCTTTCCGTGCTGCTGCAATCGAACGCGCTGCGGCAGGCGCTGTCGCCTTACGTGCTCGGCGGCGCCCACGGCAAGCTGCTGGACGCCGATCACGATCGGATGGGCATGGCCGACGTGCAGTGCTTCGAGATGGAGGAGTTGATGCACAGCAAGGCCGCCGTCATGGCCGTGCTGCATTACCTCTTTGCGCGTTTCGATGAACGCTTCGACGGTGCGCCCACGCTGCTGATCCTCGATGAAGCCTGGCTGTTCCTCGATGACCCGGCGTTTGCCGCGCGTATCCGCCAGTGGCTCAAGACGCTGCGCAAGAAGAACGTCAGCGTCATCTTCGCCACGCAGAGCCTCGCCGACATCAAGGATTCGAGCATCGCGCCCGCGATCATCGAGAGCTGCGCGAGTCGGATTTTCTTGCCCAACCCGCAGGCCACCGAACCGCAGATTCGCACGATCTACGAGGGCTTCGGCCTCAACAAGCGGCAGATCGAAATCGTCGCCACCGCGCAGCCCAAGCGCGACTACTACTACCAATCCCGCCTCGGCAACCGCCTGTTCGACCTCGACCTGGGGCCGGCGGCGCTGGCCTTCGCGGGCGCATCCACGCCGCAAGACCAGCGCGACATAGACCGCGTGCTGCTGGACGCCGGCGTACCCGGTTTCGCGGGCGCGTGGCTGCGCCATCGCGGCCTCGATTGGGCGGCCGACCTGCTGCCCTCGTTCCCCGGCCTCGCGCCGGGTTCCCTCCGTACCGCCGACCACTCATAGGAGAACCAGCTATGAAGATCCGTGCGCTTTCCATTTCGCTTGCTGCCGCACTGTCGCTGACGATATTGACGCCTTCACCAGCATTGGCCTGGCGCATTGTCTTTGATCCGACCAACTATGTGCAAAACACGCTGACCGCGATCCGCACGCTAGAGCAGATCAACAACCAGATTCGTCAGCTCCAAAACGAAGCGCAAATGCTGATGAACCAGGCGCGCAACCTCGCCAGCCTGCCGTCCAGCGTGGTGAACCAGTTGCGCGCCAACCTGGCGACGACCGAGCGGCTGATCGCCCAGGCCAGAGGCTTGGCCTACGACGTGACGAATCTGGATCGGGAGTTCGCGCGCCTGTATCCCGAGCAGTACGCCGCCACCGTCAGCGGCGACCAGATGTACCGCGACGCGCAGGAGCGTTGGCGGAACACGCTCAGCGGCTTGCAGACCACCATGCAGATGCAGGCGCAGGTGTCGCAGAACCTGGGCGAAGACGAAAGCGTGCTGGCCGATCTTGTGGGCAAGAGCCAGTCGGCCGAAGGTGCGTTGCAGGCGATGCAGGCCATGAATCAGTTGCTGGCCTTGCAGGCCAAGCAGTCGATCCAGTCGCAGCGGCTCCAGATCACGCAAGACCGGGCGGCGTCGCTGGAGCTGGCGCGGCAGGCGGTAGCCACGGAGCGCGCCCGCGAAGTGCGGCGGCGTTTCCTGGGCGAAGGCACGCCGTACACGCCGCAGTCCGTGAACTTCTACGGCAACTGACGGGAGGCCGCCATGCGATGCGTCCTCGTCCTGTGTGTCGCGCTGCTGGCCGCTTGCGGCGAGCAGCCGGCCGACCACCTTGCCGATGCCCTGGCCGCCGATCCCGTGCGGCTGAAGGCATTGCGCGCGCAATGCGCGGCCGACCGGCAGGCCACGGGCGAGGACGCTTGCCGTGCCGCCGCCGAAGCCTTCCGGCGGCGCTTCTTCTCCGGCCAGGCCGGGCCGGATGAATACCAGACGCTGGCCGACCTGCCGCCGATCCCGCCGAGCTTCGAGGAACCGGCCGATGGCATGGCGCCGGCCGTTCCCGCCGAACCGGAGGACACGCCATGAATGACGTGACCATCATCGACCAATTCCTCAACACCTTTGCCGCTTATATCGACTCGGGTTTCGGGCTGCTGCGGGGCGAAGTGGCGTTCCTCACTGCCACGCTGATCGTCATCGACATGACGATCGCCGGCCTGTATTGGGCCATGAGCCATGCCACCGGCCAGGGCGAGGACGTGATCGCCAAGCTGCTGCGCAAGGTGCTCTACGTCGGTGCCTTCGCCTACATCATCAATAACTTCAACTGGCTGGCCAGCATCGTGTTCCGCTCGTTTGCGGGATTGGGCATCACCGCCACCGGCTCGGCCATCACGATGGAGAACTTCTTGCAGCCGGGCCGGCTGGCGAAAACCGGCATCGACGCCGGGGCGCCGATTCTGGAGCAGATCGGCGAGATGGCGGGCTTTCCCGAAGTGTTCGTGAACCTCGACCCCATCGTGGTGATGTTCCTCGCGTGGCTGGTCGTGGTCTTGTGCTTCTTCGTGCTGGCGATCCAACTGTTCATCACGCTGATCGAGTTCAAGCTGACCACGCTCGCCGGATTCGTGCTGGTGCCATTCGCGCTCTGGAACAAGACCGCGTTCCTCGCCGAAAAGGTCTTGGGCAACGTGGTGGCCTCCGGCGTCAAGGTTCTCGTGCTGGCCGTGATCGTCGGTATCGGCTCGGGCTTGTTCGCTCAGTTCCAAGTCCATCCCGCCGAGCCGTCTATCGACCACGCGCTGGTCATCATGCTGGCCTCGCTCACCTTGCTGGCGCTCGGGATCTTCGGCCCCGGCATCGCCACGGGCCTCGTGTCCGGTGCGCCGCAGCTCGGAGCGGGCGCAATGGCCGGTGCTGCTGTCGGCGCTGCCGGCACGGCCGTCGCCATCGGCGCCGCCGCGACGGGCGTGGGTGGCGCCGTGGCTGCTGGTGCGCGCATGGCCCCGGCTGCCGCCAAGCTGGCCGGTAGCGGTGCGCGCGCCGCCACGTCGGCGGCCAGCAGTGCGAAGTCGGCGTTCCAGGCCGGTTCCGCCGCCGCTGGCGGCGGCGCAAAGGGCGCGATGGCGGGCCTGGGCAACGTCGCCAAGACCGGCGCGCAGGCAGCCGGGCGAAGCGCTGCATCCCGCGCTTCCGCTGCCGGGCAACGCATGGCCGCTCCCTTCCGCGCTGGCTGGAATGGCGCTGCTGCCGATGGCGGCGCGGCATCCGGTCAGGGTGGCGCAGGCGAGGCCGCAGCCAGCGCCGCTACCGCACAGAAACAGGAACAGCCCGCTTGGGCCAAACGCCTGCATCGCCGCCAGCAACTCACCCATGCCGCGACCACCACCGCCCACGCGCTGCGCGGTGGCGATGGCGGCGGCTCCGGCCAGGGGCCGAGCCTGCGCGATTCCGATTCATAAGGAGAACTGACCATGCGATTCAAGAAACCGCAGGTGCGCTACGCCGACACGCCGCAGCCTGCCACGCCGTACCAAGCTGCCGGCCAGGTGTGGGACGAGCGCATCGGCTCGCCGCGCGTCCAGGCGAAGAACTGGCGCCTGATGGCCTTCGGCTGCCTGACGCTTGCGCTGCTGATGGCCGGCGGCCTGGTGTGGCGCTCGGCGCAATCCATCGTGACGCCCTACGTCGTGGAGGTGGACAACGCGGGCCAGGTACGCGCCGTGGGCGAAGCCGCCACGCCATACCGGCCCAACGACGCGCAGACCGCGCACCACATCGCGCGCTTCGTGACGCTGGTGCGCTCGCTGTCCATCGACCCCATCGTCGTCCGCCAGAACTGGCTGGACGCCTACGACTACACGACCGACAAGGGCGCGGCCGTGCTCAACGACTACGCACGGGTCAACGACCCGTTCGCGCGCATCGGCAAGGAGTCGGTGACGGTGCAGATCACCAGCGTCGTGCGCGCCAGCGACACGTCTTTCAACGTGCGCTGGACGGAACGCCGCTACGTCAACGGCGCCGCGGCGGGCTTGGAGCGGTGGACGGCCGTGGTGTCCATCGTGCTCCAGCCGCCGCGCACCGAAGAACGCCTGCGCAAGAACCCCCTGGGCATCTACGTCAACGGCCTGTCGTGGAGCCGCGAACTGGATTCTTTCGAAGGAGCCAAGCAATGAATGATCTTTTCCGTAAATCCGCCTTGCTGGTGATCTTGCTTGCCCTGGCGGGCTGCGCCACGCAGGGCAAGCCACCGCCGACCATCTCGCTCGATGAGCCGGTGCAGGCCCAGCCGCTGCCCGAGCCACCCGCGCCGGTGGAGGTGGTGGCCGTGCCCGAGGTGTTGCCGATGCCGGCGCAGTTGAAGCCATTGCCCGAAGCCGAGGACGCCAAGCCCACGCCGGAGCCAGCCGACGAGAAGGTGCGCGTCTCGCGCGCCAATGCAGAGGCCCGCGTCGCGCCCACGCGCGAGGGCTACGTCAACGCAATTCAGGTGTGGCCCTTCACCGATGGCGCGCTCTATCAGGTCTATGCGGCCGTGGGCCGCGTGACCGTGGTTTCGCTCCAGCCGGGCGAGGAGCTGGTGACGGTGGCCGCTGGTGATACCGTGCGCTGGATCGTGGGCGATACGTCCAGCGGCAGCGGTGCCGACCTGCGCGTCAATGTGCTGGTCAAGCCGATCCGCTCGGGCCTCAAGACCAATCTCGTCATCACCACCAACCGCAGGACGTACCTGCTGGAGTTGGCTTCGACGGAAAAGACGTGGATGGCGTCGGCTTCTTGGGAGTATCCGCGCGACCGGATGCTGGCCTTGCAACGCCAGGCGCAGGCGGCCAGCGCCGCCGCGCCGGTGGACTCCGGCTTGTCGCTGGAAAACCTGCGCTTCCGCTACGCGGTCAGCGGCAGCAATCCACCCTGGAAGCCGCTGCGCGCCTTCGACGATGGGCAGAAGGTCTATATCCAGTTCCCCGCCGGCATCGCGCAAGGCGAGCTGCCGCCGCTGTTCGTGATCGGGCCGGAAGGCGACGGGCAACTGGTCAATTACCGCTTCCGCTCGCCGTACTACATCGTGGATCGGCTGTTCGGCGCCGCCGAACTTCGCTTGGGCGGGGACAAGGGCGACGTGGTGCGAATCGAGCGCACGGACGGCGTTGCGCGGAGGAACTGACCATGAGCCAGGACGACACCCCCGACCTCGCCACGCCACAGGCGGGCAAGGTCGCGCCCGAGTCGGTGACGCTGCGCGTCCAGCCGCGTCCGGTCACGCGCTTGAACAGGCGAACGCTCGCCATCCTTGTCGGCGGCCTGTCGGTCGCCGTGCTCGGGGCCACGATCTGGTCGCTGCAACCGCAGCGGCATGGGGCCAACGAGCAGACCGAGCTTTACAACATCGATCGCGTGTCGAAGTCCGAAAGGCTGGATGGCCTGCCGGCCGACTACTCGAAGCTACCGCCGAAAATCCCCGAGCTGGGGCCGCCGCTACCGGGCGATCTCGGCCCGGCCATCGTGAACTCGCAGCAGCCGGCCGTGGCTGCTTACGCGGCTCCCGGCCATGATCCCAACGACGCCTTGCGCAAGGAGGCGGAAGCCGCGGCGGCTTCGTCGGTGTTCTTCCGCTCGGGCGGACAAGCCGTGGCCACGGTGGCGCAGGCAGCGCCGGTTGTGCCTGACGCGGCAAACACGCTCGCGGCCTTCGACCCGCTCGCCGCCGGGCCGGCGTCGGTAGCTGCGCAGCCTGCCGACCCGACCGCCGTGCAGAACCGGCAAGACCAGAAAGAGGCGTTCCTGAAAGGTGGCTCTACGGAAACCCGCAACTCCGGCAATCTGGCGCTGCCGGCGTCACCGTATCAGGTGATGGCCGGAACCGTGATCGCGGGCGCGCTGGTGACGGGCATCAAGTCGGACTTGCCGGGCGACGTGATCGCCACCGTCACGGAGCCGGTCTATGACACGGCCAAGGGCAAGTTCCTGCTGATCCCGCAGGGATCGCGCATCCTGGGCAAATACAACAGCCAGGTCAGCTACGGGCAGAGCCGCGTGCAGGTGGTGTGGAACCGGATCATCCTGCCGGACACGTCATCGCTAACGCTCGACAACCTTGTGGGCACCGATCCAGCGGGCTACTCCGGCCTAGAGGACGACGTGGACTGGCACTGGAAGCGCATCGTCGCGGGCTCGGTGCTGACGACGCTGCTGGGCGTGGGTGCCGAGCTGGCCGCGCCGGAGAACCGCCAGGACGGCAACCGCATCGTCATCGCCGGGCGCGACAGCGCCCAGGACAGCATCAATCAGATCGGCCAAGAGATCACCCGGCGCAACATGAACATCCAGCCGACGCTGACCGAGCGACCGGGCCTGCCGGTGCGGATCATCGTCAACCGAGATCTGGTGCTGCGGCCGTACCAGCCTCTGTTCTTCAATCGGGGAGCTTCGCAATGAACGCGACCAAGAAGCTGCGGCTTGGGCCGCTGCCCAAGACCGAGAACGTCAAGCTGACCTTCGCCTGCCCGGTCAGCCTGAAGGCAGACCTCGACCGCTACGCCGCGCTGCACGCGCAGGCGTATGGCGAGGCCGTCGATGCAGAGAAGTTGATCCCGCACATGCTGGAGGCGTTCATGGCGGGGGATCGGGGATTCAAGCGCACACAGCCCAAAAACGGAAAAGCCGCCCCTGCGTGAACAGGGACGGCTCTGGATTGGTGCCCGAGGCCGGAATCGAACCGGCACGCCTTTCGGCGAGGGATTTTCTTACCACTTCGACTTTCGCCGCCGCCCTGCTCAACGCAGGGCGTTCGTGGTCTGGAGCACGCCTTCACCATAGCCTTGCGGCCGTAGGTGCCCGCCGTCTGCTCTCTACACCTTCCCAAGCTTTAGCTTGGGCTTGGCTCGGCGTTGGCTCGGATGCAAAAGCATCCAGGGCGTTCGCCGACTTTGACGGGCTTCACTTCGGGCGTTTCCCCCCGAAGGCTCAAATTGTTCAAGTCCCTTGTGTCTACCGATTTCACCACTCGGGCGTAGTGCTCAACACACTGAAAACACCTACCTCCATCTACTGGCGCCTAGCTGGCCCCTGGCCGTCAAGCCTAGCTACAAAGCTACAGCTCGGATGCCCGCAAACCGTTGTCACTATTGACCTTCTGGCTCGGTAGTTCTAGCAGGAAGGACTTGACAAAACAGATTTTAAGTCCCTTGCGTCTACCGATTTCGCCATCCGGGCAGGATCTCGCTTCAAGTGAGCCGGCAACGGGAACCAAACCGGCATCCCAACCCGAGACCCACCCCAAACGGTAGATAAATCATTGTCTTACGTTACTCTAGCCGGCGCAACAGTTAATTTCCGTGGGCTCCGCCCAGGTTGCCGGGTGATTCCAGGGGAAGCACGATCCGGAAAGCGCTGCCGACTCCCGGCTGGCTGCGTACCTCGATGGTGCCGCCGTGTTTCTGGACGATGCCGTAGGAGAGCGACAACCCCAGGCCGGTCCCCTTGCCTACCGGCTTGGTGGTGAAGAACGGATCGAAGATGCGCGGCAGGATCTCGGGGGAGATACCCTGCCCCGAGTCTTCCACTTCGATCCAGGCATGCTCCACGGTATGCCCCGTGCGAATCACGATGCGACCCCGCTCCGGCCCCATCGCCTGGGCCGCGTTCATCACCAGGTTCATCACCACCTGGTTGATCTGCGACGGCAGGCACTTCACCTCGGGTAGATCGCCGTATTCGCGGACCACGTCGGCCCGGTACTTCAGTTCGCTGGCGACGATATTGAGGGTCGACTCGATCCCCTGGTGCAGATCGGTCCACTGCCAGTCGTCCTCGGCGTCGACGCGGGAGAAGTTCTTCAGGTCCTGGACGATCTTGCGCACCCGCCCTATACCTTCCCTGGATTCGCGCAGCAACACGGCGACATCCTCCTTGACGAAGGCCAGTTCGACCCGCTCACCGAGCTGCTCCAGGCGTCTTGCCAGCGCCTCGTCGCGGATCGCGGGGCGAGCCTCTTCATAGGCTTCAAGTACCTCCAGCAAACGCCTGACGTGCTCCTCCAGGGTGGTGTAGTTGGAGGAAACGTAGCTGATGGGGTTATTGATCTCATGGGCGACGCCGGCGGCCAGGTGGCCGATCGAGGCAAGCTTCTCCGTCTGCACCAGTTGGCTTTCCAGTTCCTTGCGCTCGCCGATCTCTTTCTCCAGCGCCTCCTTGGCCTGGCCGACTTCCCGGGTGATCTCCTGGATGGCAGCCTCCATCCGGCTCATCTGCAACTGGAGGTGAGCCGTCACGTTCCACTTGGCGCTGAGATTGCCGGCCATCTGGCGGACCTCCTGTCCCTGCAAAGGCAGGCCGAGGAGCAGCAGGCGCTCTTCCGCAGCCCACGGCGCCAATAGCGGAAAATCGGCGGGAGGCGCATGCACCACGACCTGCAAGCGGGAGTCGAGACGCCAGAACCGCTCTAGAACGGGAATATCCGCGCCTACCGACGGCATCCCGAGAAACACCACGGCATACGGCGCATCGGCCTGGAGGGCCGAGCGTATCCGCCCCAATGCCTCCTCGGCGCTTCCCGCCGTATCCACCTGGTAGCCCCGCTCAGGCGCCACGGGAGGCGATTCGGCCCCTAGGGTTCCCTGCAACAACCCGCATACACGGTCTCGATCCGCCTGCCGCTCATCGATCACCAGCAAGCGCCGGTTCCTGATGGGTAACGTCTCCATGATCCGCACCTCCGCTCGCCCAACCGCCGCGTGCATGCGCCCTCGTCCAGGCCAGACTCGGACTATGCTTGCCTGAAGTATTCAGGCAAAACTCACCCGGTGGACAGACACTCATGAACGATAGCGCACCTCCTTCCAACGAGACGGAGATCCGCTTCAGCGTGCTGCTGGTCGACGACGAGCCGCTGATCCTCAGCAGCCTGCGCCGGCTGCTACGCAACCAGCCCTACGACCTGTTGCTGGCGGAGAGCGGCGAACAGGCCCTGCAACTGCTGGAAAGCCGGCCCGTGGACCTGGTGGTGTCCGACGCCCGCATGCCGAACATGGACGGCGCTGCCCTGCTCGCGGAAATCCATCGCCGCTCCCCGGAAACCATTCGCATCCTGCTCACCGGCCATGCCGACCTGCCAACCATCGCCAAGGCCATCAATGAAGGGCGCATCCACCATTACCTGAGCAAGCCGTGGAACGACGACGAGTTGCTGCTGACCCTGCGCCAGTCGCTCGAATACCTGCATTCCGAGCGCGAGCGGCGGCGCCTGGAGCGACTTACCCAGGAGCAGAACGACCGCCTCCAGCAACTCAACGCCACGCTGGAAAAGCGCGTTCAGGCGCGCACCGCCGAACTGCAGCAGACCGCCGACATGCTCGACCTCGCCTATGAGGAGCTAAAGCGCAGCTACGTGGTCGGCACCGAGGTCTTCTCGCTGCTGGTCAACCAGCGCCTGCCCAAGGACAAGCAGACCAACCAGCAAATCATCGAACTGGTCCGCGCCTGCTGTGCCAGCGGCCTCGTCGACGAATCGGATGGTCGCGACCTGGCGATGGCCGCGGCGCTCTACAACATCGGCAAGCTGAGCTGGAACGACACCCTGCTCAGCTCGCCCTCGGACCTGCTCTATCACCACGACCGCGATCGTTTCCGCGGCTACCCGGAGCTCAGCGAGTCGCTGCTGATGTCGCTGGAACCGATGCAGGACGCCGCCCGCCTGATTCGCCATCACCAGGAGCACTGGGACGGCAGCGGCTATCCGGACCACCTCAAGGGCGAGGCCATTCCCCTGGGCTCGCGCCTCTTGAAGCTGGCGGTGGATTTCGTCGAGCTGCAGCGCGGACTGATCCTCGAACGGCGCATGAATCGCGACGAAGCACTGATGTACATCCGCAAATACGCCGGCCGGCTGTACGACCCCGAGCTGATCGAACCGTTCATCCAGGTCTGCGCGACGACCCTTGCCGATGTCACCCTGGCCGATCCGCAAGTCCGTGCCCATGGCACCCGCGACCTGGTTCCGGGCATGGTGCTGGCGCGCAACCTCACCGCCAACAACGGCATGCTGCTGCTCAACGCGGGCAAGGTCCTGAACCTGGCGCTGATCGAGAAGCTGATCGCCTTCGAAGCGATCGAAGGCGCACGCTACACGCTGTTCGTGCGCCTCCCGGAGTCGACGACCTAGGCGGCTCCCGTCAGATCTTGAAGCGCTCCACCGACGAGCGCATGGTCGCTGCAACCTCGTTCAGGCGCCTGGCGGTGGCGGCCATCTCGTGCATCGCCTGGGTGTTCTGCTGCGAACGCTGGGCGATGAGTTCCACGCGCTGGGCGATTTCATCACTGGCGCGCGACTGCTCGCGGATGGTCTGGGAAATCTCATCGACCACCGACGCGGCATGACGGGTTCCATCGAGGATCTCGTTGATCGACACCCCTGCCTGGCGGGCGAACGACACCCCCTCGTTGACCCGGCTCACGCCGGCCTCCATGCTGTTGATCGCTTGCCCCGTGCTGGCGCGGATGCGCTCGATCATCGCGGTGATCTCCTGCGTCGACTGGGTGGTCCGCGCCGCCAGCCCGCGTACCTCGTCGGCGACCACGGCGAAACCGCGCCCGGCCTCTCCGGCCCGCGCCGCCTCGATGGCGGCGTTCAACGCCAGCAGGTTGGTCTGCTCGGCGATCCCCTTGATCACCTGGATGATCGAATGGATCTCGTCCGACGACTGGCCGAGAGCGGTGATGCTGGTGGAGGACTGGTTGACCACGTCGGCGATGCGGCTCATCCCTTCCACCACGTTGAGGATCACCTGCCCGCCACTGCTGGCCAGCTCCTCGGACTTGGCCGAGATCACCCTGGCGTTGTCGGCGTGGTCGGAAATCTGCGAGATATTGGTGATCATCTCTTCCATGCTCGCGGCCATGCTGGTGGCGCTGTCGGCCTGTTGGCTGGCACCGTCGACGATCGACTGCGAGGTCTGGCCGATGGATTGGGAGGTGTCGTGGAGTTCTTCGCTTTCCTGGCGGATGATGGTGATCATCTGCCGCAGGTTCTCCTGCATCTCGCCCAACGCCCGCTGCAACTGGCCGGCCTCGTCATTGCTGTCGACGCCGATCGGCTCCTGCAGGTTGCCCTGGGCGATCACCCGGGCCGATGAGACCAGTTTGCGCAGCGGCTGCAGGACGGCGCGCAGCAACTGGCGACAGAGCTGTCCAAGGACCAGGCAGGCGACCAGGATGCCGCCCGCGAGCATCCAGGCGGAATAGCGCATGCTGTCTTCGCGCGCCCGGTTGGTCTGCTCGACGTGTTTCTCGATCAGGCTGCTGAGCGCTTCGTTGCGCCCTTCCAGCTCCTTGAAGGCCTGGACGAACTGCGGCAGCTCGGCCCGCGCCGCCACGGGATCAAGCAACGCCTTGCCGACGATGCTCTCGGCGGCGCCGATGTAGGCTTCCAGGTCGGGCCGCAACTCGACCAGCGCCTGGTGGATGGCGTCGTTGAGAGGCAGCCCCTGGTTCTGCTCGACCACCTTGCGAAACCACTGGCTGTGCTCCTGCAGGTCCTCGCGGACCTGCTCGGCCGCCGCGCCGTCGCCGGGCTGGACCACGAACGCCGCGAGGACGTCGGCGCGCAAGGCGTCGTGCATCATGTCGCCTTCCATGTGGTTGCGCAGCGCATTGACGCTCAGCTCGTTCTCCGACAGTGCCTTGCCCAACCGCAATTGCCCCCAGAAGCCGACCCCGCCGAGCAGCACCACAGCCACGATGCCGATGGCGCCCGAAGCGAGGATCCTCTGCCGAATGTTCATCCCTGGGCTCCTTTCCGTGCCGAGATATCGCTAAGGATAGTCAACCCCAGGCAAGGCGGGACTGCCCGAACGAAGAGCTATTCGGGCACGGAGCGGGAGACGCCGGCCATTCTCAGGAAGCTGCCGGCCGCTCGCTCTGTTCGGCCGTCAACTGGAACTCTTCGCCCGCATAGTAGGCCCGCACCTTGGGGTCCATGACCGCCCGCCACAGCGGCGGGATCAGCGCCAGCACCACCATCCCGGCATAACCGCTGGGCATCTGCGGGCTATCGTCATAATGACGGAGGACCTGATAGGGGCGTTTGGCGAAGGCATGATGGTCGGAATGCCGTTGCAGATGGAACAGGACCAGGTTGGTGAAGACGAAGTTGCTGTTCCAGGAGTGGGTATGGTTGGTCCGCTCGTAGCGCCCGTCCTCGCCCTTTCGCCGATGCAGGCCGTAGTGCTCGACGTAGTTGATGATCTCCAGCAGGGTCACCGCGACGAACGCTTGGCCAAGGAAGAAAACCATCCCCAGCCAGCCGAACGCCCAACCGAAACCGACCAGCAACGCCAGGCTCAGCAGGTACCACCAGATCAGTTCGTTCTGCCAGCCGAACACCGGCAGGCCCTTCTTGCGCAGCCGCACCGCTTCAAGGCGCCAGGCGTTGAGGAAGTTGTACTTGTAGGCATGCGGCAGGAACTGGTAGACCGACTGGCCGAAACGCGCCGACGAAGCGTCCTCCGGCGTAGACACATGCACATGGTGGCCGCGCACATGCTCGACCTTGAACCCCGCGTAGCACACGGCGGCCAGCAGGATGCCGCCGGCAGCCTGCTCCAGCGCCGAGTCCTTGTGGATCAGCTCATGGGCGACGACGATCCCCACCGCTCCCATCACCGTGCCCATCGAGAGGATCCAGCCCAACCGGCCGAGCCAGCCCCACTCCTGGAAAGCGACGAACACGCCAGCGGCCCACACCAGCGTACCGATGAGCACCGGCACCGTGGCCAGGGTCAGCAATACGTAATAGCCCTGGCCGAGCAACTGCGGCGTCTGGGTTTCCTCGTCGGGGTTGGCCGGGTCGCGGCCGAACAGCATGTCCAGCAGCGGCCCGATGCCGAATACCGCAATCACCAGGGAAAATGCCCAGAAGGCCGGATGTGCGCTGTCCTGGGCCATCCAGTAGTTGAACGGCATGGACAACGCCAGCAGCAGCCAGAGCCAATAGGCGTACTTCTTGATGGCCAGCATGGTGCTGGGAGAGAAATTTTCAAACATCGTGCGCTCCAGTTTTTGTCCGACAATCCTACAATCGAACCATCACCGAGCCGGGCTGCCAGGTCACCATCACTAAAGGTTGGCCGCCTCCCCCGCCTTCACCCTGCTTGACCTGAATCAAAGGCCAAGTCCTCGCGGTTTTATGCCCATCGACTTTCTCGATATTCCATTTTCATCCGTACTGGCCGTCTCTCGCTGCCGGCCGCGCTGGACCGTGGATACCCGGCTTTCCTGGGGAAGCCGGGTATCCATCGCATCAGCCGATAGGAATCACCGGTTATTTCCCATTGATCTCATCGAGGCCGTCGCTAATATCGAATCCAATTTCCAAACAAGGAGCCTCACGATGTCTGACGCATTCCTCTCCTCCATCAAGAACCGCCGCACCATCTACGCCCTGGACAAGCAACTGCCCGTCTCCCAGGAGAAAATCGTCGAACTGGTCAAGGAGGCCGTCTCGCACAGCCCTTCCGCGTTCAACTCGCAGAGCTCGCGGGTGGTCGTCCTGTTCGGCGCCGAGCACGAGCAGTTCTGGAACATCGCCAAGGACGAGTTGAAGAAGATCGTTCCCGCCGACGCTTTCGCCGCCACCGAAACCAAGCTCAATTCCTTCGCCGCCGGTGCCGGCACCGTACTGTTCTTCGAAGACCAGACGGTAGTGCGCCAGCTTCAGGAGCAGTTCGCCCTCTACGCCGACAACTTCCCGGTGTGGTCGGAGCAGGCCAGCGGCATGGCCCAGTTCGCGGTCTGGACCGCCCTCGCCGAGCACAAGGTCGGCGCCAGCCTGCAGCACTACAACCCGCTGGTAGATGCGCAGACCCACAAGACCTGGAACCTGCCGGAAAGCTGGAAGCTGCGCGCACAGATGCCTTTCGGCGCCATCGCCGCTCCGGCGGGGGAGAAAGCCTTCATCGCCGAAAGCGAACGCTTCAAGGTCTTCGGCAACTGATCGGCCGAGATCGCCGTAGAAAAGCCCCGCCTCGTCGCGGGGCTTTTTCTTTCCCCCGCGCCTCAGCCGCGACGCACCGCCGGCCTCGGCAGGCGCACGCTCCAACCCTGCTGCATGCCTGCCGCGGCGAGCAGGATGGCGGCCACGCCAAGCCACTGGGCCAGGCTCAGGCGATGTTCGAAGACCAGCCAGTCCACCAGGATCGCCGCGACCGGATAGATGAAGGACAAGGCACCGGTCAGCGCCGTCGGCAATTTCTGAATGGCGCCGTAGAGCAGTACGTACATCAGCCCGGTATGGACGATTCCCAGGGTCGCCAGGCTGGCCCAGGGAGCAACGTCCCGGGGCAGTTCGGCAAGGTTCGCCAGCGGTGCGAGCATCAGCACGCCGGTGCCCACCTGGATCAAGGCGATAAGATGCGGCGGCGTGCCTTGCAGGCGCTTCACGATCAGCGCGGCAAAGGCATACAGCAGCGCGGCAGCGAGCGCCAGGAGGATACCGAACAGGTAGTCCCCGCGCGGGGCGTCGCTGTCGCCGTGGGCGCTGACGATCGCCAGCATGCCGGCGAACGAAAGCCCCAGCCAGCCCAGCTTGCGCGCCGTGACCTTCTCGCCGAGAAACACCGCGCCTAGCCCCACCAGCATGAACGGCTGGACGTTGTAGACCGCGGTACCGATGGCGATCGAAGCCCGTGAGTAGGATGCGAACAGCAATACCCAGTTGCCGACGATGAACACCCCGCTGAGGAGCGCCAGCAGGAACGCCTCGCGCCCCAGGCTGCCGCGGCGCAGGAAACCCAGCGCGGCACAGGCGACCAGCAGCGTGGCGAAACCGAATACGCAGCGCCAGAACACCACGTCCAGCACGGGCTGCCCGGAGAGCAGCACCAGCCAGCCAATGGTGCCGCAGATCAGCATGGCCGAAGTCATTTCCAGCGTACCGCGACGGATCGGATCGTTCATGGGCGTTCTCCCGCAAGACAGGCCTATGATTATCCAAAGTCGTCTTCCAGCCCTCCATCGCATTACTCAGGCAAAAACCCGTGACGACCTTTTTTATCAGGGCTATTTTGAAAAAAAACTTTCGAGGCCGACATGACCGACGACATCGACCAACGCCTGATCAACGCCCTCATGGCTGACTCGCGACTGTCCCTCAAGGCTCTCGCCCAGGTCAGCGGGCTATCGGCCCCGAGCGTCGCCGAACGCCTGCGCAAGCTGGAAGAACGCGGCGTGATCCGCGGCTACACCCTGGATGTCGACCCCCGCTGTTTCGGCTACCAGTTCCAGGCGATCGTGCGCATCCGCCCCCTGCCCGGCAGGCTGCACGAGGTCGAGCGACAGATCCAGGACATCGCCGAGTTCACCGAGTGCGACAAGGTCACCGGTGACGACTGCTTCATCGCCCGCCTCCAGGTTCGTTCGATGGAACAGCTCGACACGCTGCTGGACAGGATCAACGGCTACGCGGAAACCAACACCGCCATCGTCAAGAAGTCCCCGGTTAAACGCCGGCTCCCCCCGATGACCTGAGCGAGGCACTCCGCATGCCCACACCCGGCACGGGTTCCGTCCCGGAATTGCAACTCGTCCCATTCCAGCTGGGACACTTCCCAATCCTGCAACGCTGGTTCGCCACGGAAAAGGAGCTGGTGCAATGGGCCGGCCCCGCCCTGCGGCATCCGCTGAGCCTCGAGCAGATGCATGAAGACCTCGCGGAAAGCCGCCGGCGACCGCCGCTGCGCCTGCTCTGGAGCGCTTGCCGGGATGACCAGGTCATCGGCCATTGCCAGTTGCTGTTCGACCGCCGCAACGGCGTCGTCCGCCTGGCTCGCATAGTCCTGGCGCCAAGCGCGCGCGGCCAGGGCCTGGGGCTACCGATGCTGGAGGCGCTGCTCGCCGAGGCCTTCGCCGACGCCGACATCGAGCGCGTTGAATTGAACGTGTACGACTGGAACGCTGCCGCCCGTCATCTCTATCGACGCGCGGGGTTCCGCGAAGAAGGCTTGCGCCGCTCCGCCACCCGGGTCGGCCGGGAACGCTGGAATGTCGTTCTCATGGGGCTTTTGCGGCAAGAGTGGGCGGCGGGAGGCGCCGGCAACGACTGAGGCGCAGGCGGATGCTGCGCCTCATCCGGTACTACAGGTTGGAACGGAGCCGCCACAGTTCGGGGAAGAGGATGGTATCGAGCATGCTGCGCAGATACCCCACTCCCTCGGTTCCGCCCGTGCCGGGTTTGAAACCGATGATGCGCTCCACCGTGGTCACGTGACGGAAGCGCCACTGGCGGAACGAGTCCTCCAGGTCGATCAGTTTCTCCGCCAGCTGATACAGGTCCCAGTAGCGTTCCGGCGCCTGGTAGACCTGTCGCCACGCCGCCTCCACCGAGGCCTCGTAACAGGTGCCGGCCGCCGCGTCCCGGGCGAGCCGCTCCTGGCTTACCGGCAACCCCTGGGCGGCCATCAGGCGGATCGCTTCGTCGTATAGCGACGGCGTATGCAGGGCCTGCTCCAGGGCCGCCAGCAGCTCGGCACGGTGAGCATGGGGCTTGAGCAGGGTGGCGTTCTTGTTGCCGAGGATGAATTCGATCTCGCGGTACTGGTAGGACTGGAAACCGGAAGACTGGCCCAGGTACGGGCGGATGGTGTTGTACTCGGTCGGCGTCATGGTGGCCAGCACCGCCCAGGCGTGTACCAGCTGGTCGAAGATCCGCGAGACCCTGGCGAGCATTTTCAGCGCCGGACCGAGCTTGCCTGACTTGACGTGCTCCCGGGCGGCCCGCAGTTCGTGGAGCATCAGCTTCATCCATAGCTCCGAGGTCTGGTGCTGGATGATGAACAGCATTTCGTTGTGGTCGGGCGAAAGCGGGAACTGGGCGTCCAGGACCTTGTCCAGCTTCAGGTAATCGCCGTAGCTCATCGCATGGGTGAAGTCCAGGGCGGCGTTATGCCACTCAGCCTCTCCGTCCGCTTCTCCCTGGGCCTGGGAGTGAGGGCAAGGACACATGTGAATCTCCTGAATTCGGCGGCAGGCGTCGGAAGTCGATGAGCGACCTGCCGGCAACGTTGTCGGGGGTGGCTTCGACACGGTCGAAGCGCGCTCATTTTACGATGCGCCCATTCGAATATTCGTGCAAAGCATCCTTTCCTGCCCGTCCCCGATGAAATCTAATTCGACGGATCGATGGAAAAATCGAATTTCGGATCACTCGCGGGTCGTGGCCGAGAAAAGCCCGGATAGCGGATCCGTGACCATTAGGCCTCGTCCCGAGAGCCTGGATTTCGACCCGCCACTCCATCCAGCGAAGCGACACGAGGCCCGCCGTCGAACTCAGCCGGCGCGCCCGAACACCCTGTCCAGGTGCGCCTGGTAGGCAGCGACGGTAGCCGGGACGTCCGGGCGCTTCATCACATCCACCGCGAGGAACGTCGGCAGGCCGGACATGCCGAGGAACTGGTTGGCCTTGTGGAAGGGGAAATACACCACATCCACGCCTTTTCCTTCGAAGAAGTCGCTCGGATCGTCGAACGCCTGCCGTGGTGCATTCCAGGTCGCCGAGATCATGTAGCGCTTGCCCTGCACCAGACCGCCGCTGCCATATTTCTGCGTGCTGTCGGAGCGGGTACGACCGTCGTTGGCATAGAGGCTGCCGTGACCGGCCGTGAAGACTTCGTCGATGTAGCGCTTCACCGTCCACGGGGCGCCCATCCACCAGCCGGGCATCTGGTAGATCACCACGTCGGCCCAGAGGAACTTGTCCACCTCCGTCGGGATGTCATAGCCACCGTCGATGAAGGTCTGGCGCAGGTCGAAGCCACGGCGGTCCAGATGGGCCAGGGCGGTTTCGTGCAGGGTCTGGTTGAGGCGACCGTCGGAATGGGCGAAACGCTTTCCGCCGTTGAGCAGGAGAATGTTTTTCATGGTGTTCCGTACATGCTGGAACCGCAGCGGAGATGCCTGCCGATCCCGGGTTGAAGAGAGCGGCAGGTTAGATAGGCGCAGGGAACGGAAAAAGTCGTACGGCGGTAAAACAGATTTGATCCGCACTCACGAATCGCCAGAAGAGCTGGGATGCGCGTCTTCATTGCGCCCCCACGCAGCCAGCCCTCGATGACCGGCACGAACTCTACCCGCAGCGAGCCATCACCAACGCAGTACGCACTGGCTCGCCAGCATTCGAACGCATGTGAGTACCCAGGATTGCAGCAACAGGCTGTGACGCGCTCGACTCAAACGCTCCTTCCTACGCGCGGGACGAACGCTCCTTGGGAATCCGCAAGGAGTAGATTAGGATTCTTCCCGCACTCGCCTTAAGTCATTGGCCCGTATAGATAAGGATATCTCATGAAAACCATCGCTCGGCGTCTGAGCCCCTTCGCGATCCTGCTCCCGGCAAGCCTGTTGTCAGCCTGCGCCTCCCTAGGCAACGCCGGACTCGGCGGCTCCCAGCAGAACCCCACCAACCAGCTCCTGAACATGATCGATGAGGCTACCCGCGAAGGTATGTCCGTGGTGCTGGTACCGGCACTCATGCCCAACAAGAGCGTGACGGACCTCTCCAGCTACTCGCATCGGGTCATATTCAAGAACAAGGACGTGCCCGGGATCGCCTACATGCAGGCCTTTGCCAACAACGACCTGGAGAAGATCAAGGAAGCCGTCTATCTGTGGGACTTCCTCGAGGTCAACATCGTCCCGCCGGGAACCTACCTGCTGTCCGGAGGGATCGACTACAAGATCGACAGCACCCTTGCCCAGATCAAGGCGCCAAAGGGGCAGCCGGCTGCCAGCCCACTTGGTTCGGTGAACCTGTCCGCCGTGCTGTATCGCCGGTTCGTGAAGGAGAACTACTGGCGCGACGCCTCCTATGCAGACAAAACCTACACACAGAATGTCTGCAGCGCCGTGCACATGGCCTCCGGCCAATGCGTGGGCTGGACCGAGCAGCAATACAGCCAGCGGGAAATGGTCTCGGATGCCGGTTGGGCCGAAGGCACGAAGATCGAGGATGTTCCCTCCATCAAGCTGCAAGCGCAGATACCCGACGCCTATGCCCCGCTGTCCTTCACCATTCAGCCTGGGCAGATCCTGCTCAGCGATCGGTTCCACTTGAAGACCCCGGCCGTGAGCTATGACAGGAAGACCTGCAAGGCCGTGGACACGCAAAACATCAAGTGCGCCTTGCAGGATATCCAGGTCTTCATGAGGCCAGCGCCCATGGAGCTGACGAAAAGGTTCATCGATCACGAGCAGCCAAGGCTGGATGAAACGGGCCGCCAGGTGCTCGCGCGCATCCAGCCGATGAAAACCGAGATACTCGGCGAAGCAGGCATGGAAGACCTGACCTGGGGCCTGCCGGTTTCCTTGAAACGCAAGGCAAGATGAAACGGGCCCTCCGCCGAGCGCCTTCCGCTCGCGGTCGCCACAACGGTTGATCGATAGAGGCCCGGAAGGCAGGCGGCAGGACAGACCGGCTCGGCTGGTCATGTTCGATGACGACCAGCCGATGACCGACCCAGACCGGATCTTGCGTCCAGATGAAAGCCGCGCACGGGGCTGGATTGCAGGCAACGGCCGAAAACGTGACAGGTGCTGGGGTACTCCTCGGACACTCCGGGAAAGTAGCAATTACGGAGCGGTTATCGGGAAAGGGAGGCGGTTGCGAGACCGTAAAAGTATGAAAGCGTTATGGGGGCACCCCAAGGAACTTGCTTCAGCAATACCGGACAGGAAAGAAAAAAGCCCCGTAACTCACTGAGCTACGGGGCTTTCCTGTTGGAGGCTGAGGTCGGAATCGAACCGGCGTTCACGGATTTGCAATCCGGTGCATAACCACTCTGCTACTCAGCCTTTGAGCGAAGCGACATGCGTTTGGCATATCGCTGAAATTTCTTTCCTGGCGCGATTTTGAACTTATAACCCTTTGATTTCAAAAGATTTTTAGCTCACCCATCGCTGGAATGGACGCAATTATGGACGGATTCGCCGAGCTTGGCAAGCGCTCTACGAAAAAAACTTTGCAGATCAGGCTATTGCGTAGCACAAGCCGGGAGAAACGGGCCCAGACGTCCGCGAAATGGGCCCGCAGCGACCGGCAACCGAGGAGCGCGCCAGGATCCGACGCGCCCTGCCCCGGCGATCAGTTCGCCTCGGGCCTCGCTTCGGTTGCGGGCGCTTCAGGCGTCGGCGCCTCCGTGGCGGCCGGCGCTTCGCCACCCGCCTGTGCACGCTTGGCGCGCTTCTCGCGCATCTGCTCGCGCTGCCGGCGAGACGCCTGCCGCCGCGCATACACCGCCTGCTCGGCGGTTACCTTGCCGGCAACCTGGCCTTGCAGATCCAGTCGCGGCGCATCTTCCACCATACAACTCCAGTAGCGGCTGCCCTGGCACCAGGTGGCGATGGCCTGTTTCAGTTGTTCGGCGGTGATTCCCAGTAGTTCGAGGTGCTGCTGCGCATCCTGGAGAATACCCTGCTTGAGCGGAACCTTGGCCGCGGGACTTTTCGGAAACGCCAGCGGAAAATGCCGTTGCAGCCTCCAGATAGCCTCGACTCCCGGCTCGACGGCTTCACGTTTCTTCGCGCGTCCCGCGGAGCTTTTGGTTTGAGCCGGTTTCGCCTGCGCCGCCTGTGCGCGCAGACGGTCTCTCAGCTCGGCAAGTTGTTCAAAACCCATCGTTCGCTTCACTAGTGCTGGTTCATTTCTGCGAGAGATTACCCGATACATCCGCTCGCGGCACGCAAAACGGCAACCAGTCGGGCACTTTCATTGCGAATCGACGCTCGTAGGCATGAGCGGCTCTCCCCCGTTCAGCGCCCGAGCGAGCTCATCGAGCGTAGTCGGCTTGAACAGGACCCGGTCCATGCCGGCAGCCAGGCAACGCTCCAGCGCATCCTTCTCGGCGCTGGCGGTAAGCGCTATCACCAAGCAGCGACGCCGACCGCCAAGGGCCTCTTGCGACCGGATCCGTCGCGCCAGCTCGTAGCCATCCATCCGCGGCATCATGCCGTCGGTAATCACGACGTCGAAGTCTTCGCTCTGCCAACGTTCGAATGCTTCCTCGCCATCTTCCGTGGAGGTCACCCGGTGCCCAAGGCTTTCCAATTGCATGGTCAGGGTCAGCCGATTGAACGGATGGTCTTCCGCAAGCAATATCGAGAGCGCCCTTGCCTCTTTCCGCTCCTCGACCTCGGCAACTCCGGAACGCGCTTCGCTGGACTCGCTGGGCGGAGGCTCGGTCAGCGGAAGATCGAACTCGACCGAGAAGCAGGAGCCGTTGCCCAGTTCGCTGCGCAGGCTGATCCGGCCGCCCATCAGGTGTACCAGGCGCCGGCTAATGTACAGCCCCAGGCCGCTGCCGGACGCCTGGCCAAGCGCAGGAGAGCCGACCTGCGAGAATGGCCGGAACAGCCTGGCCTGGTCCTCCTCCGAAATACCGAGGCCGGTGTCGCTTACCTCGAGCAGCAAATGAAGCCTCTCCGCCTCGCGCCGCCCCACCGCCCGCACCGTTACCCCTCCGCGCTCGGTGAACTTGATGGCATTGCCCAGCAGGTTGAACAACACCTGCTTGAAATGCAGGGGATCCACCAGCACCCAGTGCTCGAGATCCCCGTCGAGTTCCAGTGCCAGGGAAAGATTCTTCTGCCGCGTCAGCCCACCAACCAACGGCAGGATTCCTCTGATCAACTCGCCAGGAAGCACTGGTTCGGGAGCGGAATCGAACCGACCGGATTCGATCCGCGACAAATCGAGAATATTGCCCAGCAGAAGCAGCAACCCCTGGGCCGCCTCCTGGGCAATGCTCAGCGAGTCCAGGTCCAACACGCCCTTCTCGCCCTTTTTCAGCACCAGTTCCTGCAGGCCGATGACCGCATTCAATGGCGTGCGGATCTCGTGACTCATCGTCGAAAGAAACACGCTCTTGGCACGGTTGGCAGTGTCGGCTTGCTCTTCTGCCTGGCGGGTCTTGCGCACCTGGCGCATCAGGTAGAAACCCCAGATGAGGGAGATGGAAATCAGTACGCCGAACAATCCGCCGATCTGCAGAATCTTGCTCCGGTGATCGCGCCAGAAGTCCGCCCCTCCCTTGGCGAAGCGAGGCTCCCAGCGGTGGAGGATTTCCGCCACTTCTTCCGGAGCGATCGCCAGCTGCGCCTTCTCCAGGATGCCCTGCAGCTCCGGCTGGTTCCTCGCCACGCCGATGCTGATCGGGATGGAGAGGTCATCGAGGATACCGACGACCTGGATCCGGTTGTCGAAATGCTGGGCGGACAGATAGCGACCGGTATAGTCGCTGCTGATGGCGGCCTCGCTCTGGCCGGCGTCTACGCTGCGCATGGCGGCGAGGAAGGTCGGATAGACCTGGAGCTTGATCTCCGGGTGTTCGCGTCGAATGAAGTCGTTGAGAAAATAGCCAATCGTCGTCGCCAATCGCTTGCCCGCCAGGTCCGCGAGGCCATGGACACGCCCCACCCTTTCATCCCGGCCACCCTGGCGGGCGCCCATTAGCACCGTGGCGCTGCGTAGATAGGGCGTCAGCACTTCGAGGCCGGAATCGAAGCGCTCCGACGAAGGCATGGTCGGCGTAACCAGTGCCTCCTCCGCATCCAGTCGACTTTTCGTCTCGACGAAGTTGCGTGCTCCAGTGAAGGAAAACCGCAGGCCACTGCGCTTACCGATCAGTTCCAGGTAATCACGCCCGATACCGCTCAGCTTCCCCTCGCTGTCCACTTGTCCGAGCGCGCCAAGGGAATGGTTGATCACCACCGGCACGACCGGGTGCGCGGAGAGCCAACGCTGTTCCGCCGGCGACAGCGTCACCCGGGGCTCGTCGAAGCGCAGGCGCCGCCCGGCGCTCCAGCTGCGCAACAGTTCGTCGCCGTAGCGCCCGCTAATATGCGGCAGGGCGCGATCGATGAGCGCGAGCAGAGGTTCGTCACCTGGCCGGAGCAGGAAACGGAAACCCTGGCTGTCGATGGGTGCGAAGTTCTCGATGCGCAAGTTCAGCAGGTAATGGGTCTGGATGAGGTAGTGCGTGGAAACTGCGTCCCCCAGCACGCCATCGACATCCCCCATGCTCAGCGCTTCCAGGGCAAGCTGCGGCGAGTCGAACCAGATGATCCTGCTGTGCGGATAGGCAGCCTTGATACGTTCGGCGGGAAGATAGCCCTTGACCGTGGCCAGCCAGGACTCCGCCTGCGAATCGAACGGGGCACCGCTGGAAGACACCAGTACCGGCCGGTCGGAAAGATACGCAGCGGATACCAGCAAGCCGTGTTGTCGGGCCTCGACCTCGCTACCGACGCCAAGCAGGTCGATCTCCCCTTGCGACAACGCGTCGATTGCCGCCTGCCGCGACGGAAAGTCCCTGACGCGCAACGGCCGCTCGAACACCAGGGCCAGGTAATCGGCCGTGAAGCCCTTGTAGGAGCCTGCGTAGAAGATGGACAACGGCGGATAGTCGGGGGAAACCACGCCTACCGTCAGCGGCTCCCGTGCATCCAGCCACTGCCTGGCTCGTTTATCGAGCCAGGGACGCATCGTTGTCGTCGTACGCCCATCCGGCAGGATGGATTCGGCTTCGACGGGCAGCGGCTGCAGAGCGATCAGCAACAGGCAAAAGACCGCGGACAGCAACGACCTTGTCAGCATGTCGAGTCTACGATGGCAAAGTTCTCCGGCCGGACAGAAAGCAGCGCATCCGCGACCCGGAGCCTGCGGATACATCGGCAACGATGCCGCCATGTTAGCAGGTAGATGGATACTTTTCCCAGGAACCCACGCCTGTCGACACTCGCTCTGACAGCCGCCTTATGCCCGGCTCGCGAAAACCCTCGACTCTTTCGCGTCGCCGGCTAGATCGATGAAGCCGCTTGCGATGACGTGCGCCCTGGCCGTGGCATGCCTGCACTCGAAAGCCCAGTTCGAGCCGCACATCGCCGAGGGCAACCTGGTAGCGTGCTGGAAGGCTGGTGCGATCCATTCCCGGGCTATTACCTCTATCACCCAAGTCAGAGGCAACCTTCGCCGACCTTCTCAGTGGTCGTCGAAGCGCTGCGATACCGAAGCGCTGGCCTTGGGACGGCTCGGTCGAACGTGGCAGCCAAAGCAACAGGCGCACGAAGGCGGTCCAAGGTGCAATGAATCGAGCCCCCCCTGGAGTGCGACAGCCACACTTCTGATGTGCCGAGGCAGCATCTTGCGGCAAGCCGCCTCGCTGGCGAGACGAAGGGCTTCGCGAAACGTACGGCCCCGGTCGCCGGGAAAGCGGCAAGGAGAACCGCCCCTCGGCGCAGACGTTCCACGAACGGGTACGGGACTTGGAGGCGGAACGAAAAAAGGGCCCGAAGGCCCTTTCTCAATGATCTACAGACTTCATTGGAACTCTATAGATCTATATTTGGAGCGGGAAACGAGACTCGAACTCGCGACCCCGACCTTGGCAAGGTCGTGCTCTACCAACTGAGCTATTCCCGCATCGTCTTGGTGACGGGCGCCATTCTATAGCATCGCGGCGCCGTGTCAACTCCTTGATTCAAAAAAGTTTATTTCTCTTTCGGGGTGGTCGACAGATGCGGCCATGCGGCCAGCAGGTAGTGCACCATGGACCACAGGGTCAGCGCCGCGGAGATGATCAGCAGCACGTAGCCGAGGATCACCCAGAAGGTCATCAGCGGCGGATTCGCCAGGAGAATGACCAGCGCCAGCATCTGCGCCGCGGTCTTCCACTTGCCCAGGTTGGACACCGCGACCTGCGCCCTCGCCCCCAGTTCGGCCATCCACTCACGCAAGGCGGAAACCACGATCTCGCGGCCGATGATGATCACCGCCGGCAGGGTCAGCCACAGGTTGGCGTGCTCTTCCACCAGCAAGACCAGCGCAACCGCCACCATCAGCTTGTCCGCGACCGGGTCGAGGAAGGCGCCGAACGGCGTGCTCTGGCCGAGGCGCCGGGCGAGGTAGCCGTCCAGCCAGTCGGTGGCGGCGGCCAGGGCGAACACGGCACTGGCGGTCAGGTAGCTCCAGGACGTCGGCAGATAGAACAGCAGAATGAAGATCGGAATGAGCAGGACGCGCAGTAACGTGAGCAGATTGGGGATATTCATCGGACCATCTAGGCTGCGAGGTGAGCCGGCATTCTACTCGCTGTGCAGGACGGCATAAATCTGCTCGGCAAGCTTTTTACTGATACCGGGGGCTTTGGCCAGTTCATCGATACTCGCCCGCGACAATTCCTGCAACCCGCCGAAATGCTTGAGCAAGTCGCGCCGACGTTTCGGGCCGACGCCAGGGACGTCCTCCAGCGTCGACGTCCGCCGTGCCTTGCCGCGCCGCGCACGGTGGCCGGTGATGGCGAAACGGTGCGCTTCGTCACGTATCTGCTGGATCAGGTGCAGCGCCGGCGAATCGGCCGGCAGGGTGAACTCGTGGGAGGCATCGTTCAGGTAGAGGGTTTCCAGCCCCGGCTTGCGGGTCACGCCCTTGGCCACGCCGAGCAGGATCAGACCGGCGACCGCCAGTTCCTGGAGCACCTCCTGGGCCATGGCCAATTGCCCCTTGCCGCCATCCACCAGGAGAATGTCGGGCATCTTCCCCTCGCCGTCCTTCAGGCGACTGAAGCGGCGGGTCAGCGCCTGGTGCATCGCCGCGTAGTCGTCGCCGGCCGTGACGCCTTCGATGTTGTAGCGGCGATAGTCCGACTTCAGCGGCCCTTCCGGGCCGAACACCACGCAGGAAGCCACGGTGGCCTCGCCGCTGGAGTGACTGATATCGAAGCACTCCAGGCGTTGCGGCGGCTCCGCCAGGTCGAGCGCCTCGGCAAGGGCTTCGAAGCGTGCCGCCACATGCTGGCGGTTGGCCAGGCGTGCGCCCAGGGCCTGTTCGGCGTTGGTCACCGCCAGTTGCTGCCAGCGTGCGCGGGTACCACGCACCCGGTAGCTGATCTCCAGTTCGCGGCCTCGCGCTTCGGCGATCGCCGAAACCAGCACCGGGAAATCCTCGTGCGTCACGTTGACGATCAACTCCGCCGGCAGGTCGCGCTCCTGGTGGCTGAGATAGTACTGGCCAAGGAACGCCAGCAGCACTTCGCCCACCTCCTCCTCGATCGCGACCTGCGGGAAGAAGTTCTTGCTGCCCAGCACCCGCCCGCCGCGTACGCTGATCAGGTGTACGCAAGCGCCGCCAGGGGTGACGATGGCGGCGACGATGTCGACGTCGCCGTTGCCACCTTCCATGCTCTGCTGGTCCTGGACCCGCCGCAGGATCGCCACCTGGTCGCGCAACTCCGCCGCCTTCTCGAAGTCCAGGCGCATCGCCGCCTGCTCCATGCCGACGTTCAGCTCGTCGGCCAGCGCGTTGCTCCTTCCTTCGAGGAACATCACCGAGTGGCGCACGTCCTCGGCGTACTCCTCAGGACTGACCAGCCCCACGCAGGGCCCCTTGCAGCGCTTGATCTGGTATTGCAGGCAGGGCCGCGTACGGTTGCGGAAATAGCTGTCCTCGCACTGGCGGACGAGAAACGCCTTCTGCAGCAGGTTGAGGCTCTCGCGGATCGCTCCCGCGCTCGGATAGGGACCGAAGTAACGCCCCTTGCGCTTCTTCGCGCCACGGTGCAGGGACAGCCGCGGATACTCGTCCTCGCTGGAGAGGAACACGAAGGGATAGGACTTGTCGTCCCGCAGCAGGATGTTGTAGGGCGGCCGCCACTCCTTGATCAGCGTCTGCTCCAGCAGCAACGCCTCGGTTTCATTGGCGGTGATGGTGGTTTCCACCTGGGCGATCCGCGCCACCAGCGCAGCGGTCTTCGGCGCCAGGCCGGACTTGCGGAAATAGCTGGCCAGGCGCTTCTTCAGGCTCTTCGCCTTGCCCACGTAGAGAAGCTTGGCGTCCGCATCGAACATGCGGTAGACGCCCGGACGATTGCTGCAGGTAGCGAGGAAAGCGCTTGCGTCGAAAACGGCGCTCATCTAGCTGGCGGCATCGACCATGCCGTGGCGGACGGCGAGCAGCGCCAGCTCCACGTCGCTGGTGATCGAGAGCTTCTCGAAGATGCGGTAGCGATAGGTATTCACGGTCTTCGGTGACAGGCACAGCTTGTCGGAGATGCTCTGCACCTTGTGGCAGTTGGCGATCATCAGGGCGATCTGGATCTCGCGCTCGGACAGCGAATCGAAGGGGGAATCGTGCTGCTGCGGCTGGAAGGACTTCAGCGCCAGTTGCTGGGCGATCTGCGGGCTGATATAGCGCTGGCCGGCGAAGACCTGGCGAATCGCCTGGACCATTTCCTCCAGCCCCGCGCCCTTGGTCATGTAGCCGGCGGCGCCGGCCTGCATGAGGCGGGTGGGGAACGGATCCTCTTCGCAGACGGTGACTACCACGACCTTGATGTCGGGCTGGCTGCGCAGCAGCTTGCGGGTTGCCTCCAGGCCGCCGATACCGGGCATCTTCACGTCCATCAGGACGACATCCGGCTTCAGTTCGCGGGCCAGTTTCAGACAGTCTTCACCGCAGTCGGCCTGGCCGACCACTTGCAAGCCTTCGATGTCGGCCAGCATGCGGGTAATACCGGTGCGTACCAGATCGTGGTCGTCGACCACCAGCACCTTAATCACGCTGCACCTCGTCGCGCATTAGCAGACAACCGCCCACACGGGCCCCCAGGAGATTTCGGCAACCTTAACAGAAAGCCATCCCATGACCTAGCTTGGCGCAAAGGCGTCATAAATCAAGCGTCATGGAAACATCATTCGACGGCATCGAACGGGCGCTGCGAAGTATACCGCCAGCCCCCGGCGAGCGGCAGACCGGATCGCAGCAAAAACCGGCGAATCTGTGGAGAGCCCAGCGACGCCGGGCCTGGTAAAGCGCAAGCGCCCTGGTTGCCCGGGACTCCTCCATAGCGACCATCGCCGAAGTCGAAAACAGGCGACCAAGACGCCACTGGCACCGGCGGCTACTGCGCGGCCATCTCACCGACACCGGTGAAAAGACGCTGGTGGAGGCGCCTGCGACTGGCATTCGGCACCAGGCGAACGAGGGTATTCCTCAGCCAGACGCTCCAGGGCGATTCCCATTGACCAAGGCGGCCGACGATCCAGGATTGCTTCCTGATGAACTCGATCCGCGCCTCGCGTTGCTGCTGGAACAGGATCAGCGTCTCGGCGCGCGGCGCCAGACACCACAGGCGCGCCAGCAGGAAGGCGTCCTCCAGGGCCATGGCCGCGCCCTGCCCCAGGTTCGGCGTCATGGCGTGTGCGGCGTCACCGATCAGCACTACCCGTCCGCGGCACCAGGAGGCGCCGGCCAACTCCTCGAGGTCGTTGTGCACCAGCGTGGTGGCGCTCGGTATGAGCCGGGCGATGCTCGCGCCGATGCCGTCGAAGTCCGCGTAGTGGGCGGCCAGCCGTTGCGGGGTTACGAAGCCCTCCTCGTCCTCGGGCTCCTCCCGGCGCACCTTCAGGGTCGCGTAGACATACATCTCGCGCGGGCTGATCTGGATGAAGCCGAGGCGCTTGCCGTGCCCCCAGACCTCTCCCGCCAGCTCGGCGTCCTCCAGCCGATGGGGAACGACCAGGCGCCAGCAGGTTTCGCCGGAATGACGCAAGGTCGCCTCCGGCCAGACATAACGTCGCACGCTCGAACGAATGCCATCCGCACCGACCACCAGCGAACAGTCGTGGACAGTGCCGTCGCTCAGGGTCACGCGTTCGTGGTCGAGTCCGTCGAGGATCTGCACGATGGAGACCCCGACCCGAATGCGCGACTCATCCAGCCCCTCCAGTAGCGCCGCATGCAGTTCGTGGCGCTGTAACGCCAGGCCGCCGCGGGAATTCCCACCCAGACTGGAAGGCATCGACATCAGCATCGAACCGTCGTGGGCGTATACGTTGATGCCGGCCAACGGCATGCCACGGCGGAACAGCCGGTCGAGATCCAGGGTGCTGGACAACGCCGTCAACGCATTGCTCGCCAGGGTGATGCCGGTACCGATGGGCCTGATCTCGCTGGCCCGCTCGACCAGCAGCCAGTCGATGCCTGCCTTGGTGAATTCGCGCGCCAGCGCCAGGCCGGCGATCCCGGCCCCCTGGATAAGAACGGTCATCCGTTGCTCCTTAGCAGCGGCATCCGTCGCGACTTCGTGCGGTCGCGACAGGCCTGCCCGAGACGATGAAAATGTCCATCCTAGCCGCCCCGGACAGCCCACCGACCCTATCAGAAGATCGAGTTGACCCTGCTCGCCGACACCTCGCCGCTCGCTTTTCCTGTCCTCCAGGCCACCGGGAGTCCGGCGCGCCGGGAAGGCAAGCGAGGCCCGGGCACGGCACGCGTGGCCGGAAATCCCCGCTAGCCGCCGCCCGCCGCGGCGCTACGGTTTTCCTTGGCCAGCGGCCTCCCGAGCGCCGGCAAGCGGCGATGGCGCCTGAAGCTCAGGGCAACCGGCCCGCGCCACCACCGCCCACGACGATCATCCAGGCGCAGCCACCCCGGCGAGAGTGGCCGGGACGGCAGTGCTCAGCCGGGCCACGGCAAGCATGCACGACCGATCGGCACGGCGTCGCGGAGGCGCGGCTATACGCAGACCCCGCTCCTGTCAACCCCTTACGCAAGGTAGTGATTGCCGGAAGCCCAGCGTACGAAAATCAACCGAAACGACATCCGCATGGAATAACGAAGCCCTGACGCCTTCAGGGCGATAGCATCGCGTGCAAGAGGTAACCGATGAGCCCGTCCGAAAACATCCAGTACGATTTCGAGTGGCGACCACTCAACAACTACCTCGCCGTGCAACGCATCACGCCTCCGGACATGCGTCAGGGTTCGGCTGCCGAGCCGCGCCTGCCCAGCGAAGCGCTCTACGAGTGGATCGTGCTGAACGGACGCTCCCCCCTGGAAGGCCTGAGCCTGGGGGAGCACTACCGCCTTTCCGACTACGGCGTCGCCGGGCTGGCATTGCAGAGTGCCGGCACCGTGGGCGAAGCCTTGCAACTGATCAAGACCAACATGCTGCTGTTCCGCAAGGATATCCGCGGGATCGCGGTGCGACGTTCCAGTTGCGACACCGTGGATGTGGATATCGACCTGCAGGACAAGCCGGACTGGCCGCAGTCGGCCCGGCTGTATCACGCCAACGTCCTGGCGTCGGCCGCCTACGCGGTGTTCCGCGACCTGCTGCTGGGCGAGCTGGAACTGGTCCGCCTGCGCCTCCCGGAAAGGAACGGCGACGTGCGGGCATACGAGGAGTATTTCCGGGTGCCGGTGTATTTCGCCGGCGCAGGCATTACCTTCACCCTCCCCGAGGAATTGCTCGAGGCCGAGATCGCCACTGCCAACTCCGCCGTGTTCCAGGCCTCGCTGGCGCTCGGCAGCAAGGCCTTCAACACCCGCGTCACCCGCGAGATGGGCGGCTACCGCCAACGCATCGTGGCACTGCTGGAGGTGCTACAGGACCGCTACCCGAGCATCGCCTGGGTCGCCCGGCAGTTGAAGGTCACCGAGCGGACGCTGCGCCGACGGCTCGCCGACGAGGGCACCAACTACCGGGAAGTGCTCGACCTGGTCCGCCACGACAGGGCGCGCCAACTGCTGCGGGACGAGCGACTGCGCATCGAGGAAGTCGCCGAGAGGCTGGGCTACATGGATACCTCCAGTTTTCGCCACGCCTTCCGTCGCTGGACGGGACAGTGCGCCAACGACTATCGCCAGGCCCGCCTCGCCGGCAAGACCGCGCGGCGCCAGGGCGAACGCTAGCCGGCATGATTCCCTTCAGGGCAATTTCTGCGGATAGGGGCGAAAGGCGAACAGGCTGCACGCAGCCAGGGAAAAAGCCGCGAGCAGCACCCATTCGGCCGTCCCGTAGCCTTCGGCGCGGTCGTACAGCCAGCCCAGCAGGTAAGCGCCGAGACTGATCGACAGGGCGAAGGTGAACGGCTGGATCGAACCGTAGATCACACCGAAGCTGCGCAGGCCGAAGTAGCGCATCAACAGGTACTTGGTGGTGCCGCTTTCCCCTCCTCCACCCAGGCCGACCAGGAACACCGCCAGCCATAGACCGCCTGGCGTATCGCCCACCAGGAACCAGGCCATGCCGAGCACCGCCGCCAGGGCGAAGGGCAACGCCACCCGAGGCGTCGCCACGCGGTCGAGAAGCCAGCCCATCAGCGGCTGCGACAGCATCATGCCGACCCACAACGCCGACAGCGCGGTGCCCGCCTCGCCCCGGGACAAACCGCGCTCCACCAGCATCGGCACGCCATGGGTCATGATCCCGGACATCACGAACACCGCCAGTACCTGGTTGCCCAGCACCAGCCAGAAACTGGCGCTGCGCCAGGCCTGGGGCGCCGTCGATCCGCTCAGCGCGGTTTCCGCTACGGCCGTGCCGGCGGCCACGCCAGCATCCGGCGCTGGCTCGCGGAACAGCCAGGCCAGCAGCGGCAGCGCCAGGCCCAGTTCGAGCACGCCGTAGACCAGGAAAGCGCCGCGCCAGCCCCACGCTTCGAGGCTCTGGTGGCCGACCAGCAGGCCCAGCGGCCCGCCCACCCCGAAGCCCAGGCCTAGCAGGCCGTAGGCCACGCCCAGGCGTTGGCGGAACCAGAGTCCGAGGATACGTCCGTAAGGCAGGTTGCCTGGCGCCAGCAGGCCGATCAGCAGGAACAGCGCGTAGAGTTGCCAGACGGCATTCACCGCCGCCAGGCCGAGCAGCGGCAGCGACAGGGCGGCGGTCAGCCCGAGCATTGTCCGCCGCGCTCCCCAACGGTCGATCAGCCAGCCCTTGAGCGGGCTGGTGATGGCGACCGCCAGTCCGAACAGCGTCACCAGCAACGACACCTCGGCGCGGTCCCAGGCGTACTCGGCGCTCATCGGTGCGATGAACAGACTGAAGGTGTTCAGCAGGATGCCGGTGGGCCCGAGCATGATCGCCACCACCGACGCCAGCAGCACACCGCCGCTGGTCGCGGAAAATTCTCGTTGCGCCACGCCTGGCCCTCTAGAAGCGGTATGCCGCGCGTAGGTAGTAGAAGGCGCCGTTGAAGCCGATCTGCGAGGCATAGGTGTCGTAGCGCAGCACGTCGCCATAGGTGGTGTTCTGCGCGGGCAGCTTGTCCGGACGGACGTCGAACAGGTTGTCGGCGCCGGCGGTCAGCGTCAGGTCGGCGCTGAGCCGGTAGCGCGCGGCGATGTCGGTGATGTACTTCGGGTCGTTGACGAAATGGTTGAATTTCTCCGTCGACCAGGCGTCCGGCCCTACCGTGTAGTCGAGTTCCGAGCTGGTCCGGCCGTAGCGCGTCAGGCGCAGGCTGACCTCCCAGTCCTGGCGGCTCCAGGTGCCGCCGAGGGAAACCTGGCTGCGTGGGGTGGAGCTGGTGATCCAGGCGACCTGCTGGGCATTGAGCAGCGGCTCGCCGTTGGCGCCTCGATGGTTCTTGCGCAAGGTGGTGCGGTTGAAGTTGGCCGACAGTTCCCAGTCGACCTGCCCGTACTCGCCAAGCGCGACGAGGTAGTGACCGGTGATGTCGACACCGCGGGTGCGGGTGTCGGCACCGTTGGCCAGGTAGTGGGTACTGACCGTACTGGCACTGGCCGGCAACGAGATCCCCGCCGCGGCCAGGGCATCGATGGCTTCCTGGCCGGAATAGGTGGCGCTGTCGACGATGCGGTCGCGGATGCTGATCTGGTAGGCGTCGATGTTCAGCCCGACGTTTTCCCACGGGCTGAGTACCAGGCCAAGGTTGAAGCTGGTCGACTTCTCCGGTTGCAGTTCGTCGGCGCCGAGCATCTTCGCCGCCGGCGAGTTGGCCGCCAGCAGGCCAAGGGCGATGGTCGGGCCGACGCTGAGGCCGGTGTAGTGCTCCTGGACCAGGGACGGCGCGCGGAACCCGCTGCTTACGCTGGCGCGCAGCGCCACCCGCGGATCGAACTGGTAACGGGTGGCGAACTTGCCGTTGGTGGTGCTGCCGAAGTCGCTGAATTTCTCGTGGCGCACCGCCACGTCGACCTCCCAGGCTGGGGTCAGGGAGGTACCCAGGTCCAGGTAGGACGCCCAGGCGTGCCGCGACCATTGCCCCTCGCTGAGCGGCGAGAGGCCAGCCAGGGATTCCGCCCCGCCGCTGTAGTAGGACGCCGGGTCGCCGGCGTCGATGCGGTAGCTTTCCCGCCGGTATTCCGCACCCAGCGACAACGCCAGCGGAGCAGCGAGGAAATCCAGTTCGAATTCTCGCCCCAGGTCCAGGTTGCTGGTCCATTGGCTGTTGCGGTAGCGCGCCAGGTCGAAGCTTCTCGGGCTGTTGCCGGTTTCACGGTAGATCGCCGCGTTCACCGACTGGGTCATGCCGATATCGGGACGGTCGGCGCCGTAGCCACTGCTCAGGTCCCAGTGCCAGGCATCCAGCAGACGCTCGCCGCGCACCCCGGCGAGGAACGCATAGTCGTCCTCGTCGCTGTTCGGGCGCGGCGTGAAGCCGTCCGGATACAGCGTCGGCGCCACCGAAGCCAGGCGATAGTTGGCCGCCGAGGAGGCCTTGCGCCGGGTATAGGTGCCGAAGCCGTACACCTCGATATCGTCGCCCAACCCGAAACCCGAGTTGAGCGCCAACGATTGCCGGTGGAACGCGGGATCGCCCATGGAAATATTGTCGCGCCGACCGGTGCGCTCATCGATGCCGCTGCGCATCGTGCGCTCCTGCTCGCGATATTCGGCGGTGAGGTTGACGAAGCCGCTATCGCCGAAGGCCAGCCCGATGTTCCCCCCGCCGCCATGGGTGAAGCCGTCGCCGTCGCCGGTCTGCCCGACGTCAGCGGCCGCCGACCCGCCGCTGTCGGCGGACTTGAGGATGACGTTGATCACCCCGGCGATGGCGTCCGAACCGTACTGCGCCGAGGCGCCGTCGCGCAGCACCTCGACCCGCTCGATGGCGTTGATCGGGATGGTGTCCAGATCGACCCCGGTGGAGCCCTTCTCCAGCCCCCCGCTGATATTGAGATTGGCCGTTTCGTGGCGACGCTTGCCGTTCACCAGCACCAGCACATGGTTGGGGCTCAGCCCGCGCAGCGACTGCGTGTGGGTCAACGCCGAGGCGTTGAACGGCTGGGCCTGGCGGGTCAGCGAGGGCAGCAGTTTGACCAGTGCATCGCGCAGGTCGACCGCGCCGCTGCTACGTAGCTGGGTAGCGCTGACCACGTCGATCGGGCTCAGGCTGTCCTGCGCCCTCACATCGCTCTTGCGCGTGCCGGTGACCACCACGGTGGACAAGGTCGGTGCCACCGCCGCACCTCGCGTCTCCTGCACAGGCGCCTGTCCGCGGCGCAGGACGAAGGCACCGCTTTCGTCCTGCGCGTATGCCAGCCCGCTGCCGGCCAGGGCACGCCGCAAGGCGTCCTCGACACTGAGCCGGCCGCGGATATCCGGTCCGCGCAACCCCGCCACCAGGCGCTGGTCGAAGGCGATCGGCACGTGTCCCTGGCGCACGATGTTCAACAACACCTCGGCCAGTTCGCCGGGCGCTATGTCGAATACCCGGGGCGCCGTGGCCACGTCGCGCGGCCCACCGTCGGCGGCCTGCACCTCGCCCTGCAGCGCGCAGGCGAGCCCCACCGCACAGAGCACGGGGGTCAACGAACGAGAGGAAAGACGTACATCGGGCATGGTCGAATCGTCCTGGATGGAATTCGCCCATGAGTGCAATCCGACGCCGGCTTTTTCAGCGCCGGGCAATATGAATTTCGCATAACCTTATGCGCCCGGGTTCCTCCGCAGGCGGCGCACTAGCGTGCGTCGGCGAGCCGCGGCGCGGGCGGGTTGATCAACAGCGCGAATATCTCGGAGTGGGACTTCACGTTCAGCTTCGCGTAGATGTGCCGGCGATGCACCTTGATAGTGGCGATCGACAGCGTCAGCCGATCCGCTATTTCCTTGTTCGAGTATCCATCCAGCATCAGCCGGATGACATCCGACTCCCGCGCGGTCAGCGGCGATATCAACCCTCTCCAGGGCTGGACTTCCACCTCCGCCGCTGCGATCGGTTTCGCCTCCTCCCTGACCGCATCCTCGAAGTGGATGCGTTTTTTCATCAGCGCGATGACCCACGGGCGAAGCAGCTCGAACAGCGCGATCTGCTCGGCACCGAAGCGGCTCTCGCTGCCCAACGACAGGCATAGGGTTCTTTCACCATCCAGCGGGACGTTATATTGAACTTCGTCCGTCACCACATAATGCGCAAAGTACGTATTGTAATATTCGGTCGTTTCGAAATCTTCGGAGACGATATCCGCAAGATGAAAAAGCCCGCCGCGCCGACAGTTCCTGGATACCTGGTAGAAAGGATCTTGCAGATAAAGTCCGGTTATATATCGACTGATCAGCGGGTCCGGCTCGACTTCTTCTCTCTCCTCCTCCATGAAGGAAAGAATCAAGGGACTGGAATCGCTGAATATCAGGGCCGCCCAGTTGTCGACGGGGGCGAACTGGCCGAGGGTCTGCGCCAGGATCCGCCAGAAGAACGGCCGGTCCAGCGCTTCGAGCAACTTTCCCAGTGACTCGTGCCAGGCGCCGCCGTGCAATGCGATATCCACACAACTACTCCTCTGGGATTAGTCACTCGGCGTTATGTCATGAAGAGTTCCAATGTGCATAATATCGATGCCTTCGAAGATAGCCACAGGTCAGAACTACCAGTTCTGGTAGGTGCAAAATCCAACTTGTTTCGTTTCGGAAAGGAAATCCAATGAAAAAAGTTTGTGCACTGGCGTTATCGATCCTGACGACGATCGGTGCGACAGCGGCGGACAGTGCATGGGCTGCGCAAACCAGCGTCCATCTTTACAACTGGTATGACTTCATCGCCCCGGAAACGCCCAAGGCTTTCCAGAAGGAAACCGGCACCCGTGTCGTCCTCGACACCTTCGACAGCGCCGAGACCGCGCAGGGCAAACTGATGGTCGGCCGCTCCGGCTACGACGTGGTGGTGATCACCTCCAACATCCTGCCCGGGCTGATCAAGGCGGGCGTCCTCCAGGAACTCGACCGCGACCGGCTCCCCCACTGGAAGAACCTCGACGCGGACATCCTCGGGAAGCTTCAGGCCAACGATCCCGGCAATCGCTATGCCGTACCTTATCTCTGGGGAACCACCGGGATCGCCTATGACGCGGACAAGGTCCGCAAGCTGCTCGGCCCCGACGCGCCGGTCGACTCCTGGGACCTGGTCTTCAAGGAGGAGAACATCTCCCGCCTCAGCCAGTGCGGCGTGGCCACGCTGGACTCCTCCACCGAGCTGGTGTCCATCGCCCTCAACTACCTGGGCCTGCCGCACAACAGCCAGAATCCCGAGGACTACCAGAAAGCCCAGGAACTGTTGCTGAAGGTTCGCCCCTACATTCGCTATTTCGACTCCTCCAGAGTCGACACCGATCTCTCCAACGGCAACGTCTGCGTGGTGGTCGGCTGGCAGGGCACGGCCTACATGGCCCAGGTCAACAACGAACAGGCCGGGAACGGTCGCCATATCGCCTACAGCATTCCCCGGGAAGGCTCGCTGGTCTGGACCGAGAACATGGCGCTGCTCAAGGATGCACCGCATCCGCAGCAGGGTTATGCGCTGATCGACTACCTGCTGCGTCCGGAGGTCATCGCCAGGACCTCCAACTACGTGGGCTATCCGAATGGCAACCAGGCGGCGCTGCCGCTGGTAGAGCGGAAGCTGCGGGAAAACCCGGCGGTTTACCTGAGCAAGGAAACCATGGCGACCCTCTTCCCGCTGGAAACCCTGCCACTGAAGGTCGAGAGAATACGTACCCGGGTCTGGAGCCGGGTCAAGACCGGGAGCTGACACTCGCCCGAGACGCCCCCTGGAAGCGCGGGAGCGCCCGGAGCCAGAAAAATCCAGCGAGGTCCGCCAGGACCGGCGTTCGCGTCTTTCACCGGGCGAGGCTCTGCCTCGTCCGTCAGGATGCGGCTTGCCGGCTGACCTGCGACCGATAGAGATACCTCTCCCCCAGGGCGGGAAAGCCCCGGGCATGCCTGATGGAGAAAACCATGCTTATCCATTTCTGCCCCAGGCTGCTGACGCCTGCGGGGTTCGACCTGCCGTGCGAGTTGATCGACATCCGCATCAAGGAGTTCGACCTGCACCTGCTTGGCGGGCGCGACGTGGTGGCGCGTCACCCCCTCCCCGACAAGCGCTACCACGTGGCCTGCCGCAAGTCCGGCTGCAAGGCGGTGAATGGCCTGCTGGTGGACGTGGAAAAGCACGTTCCGCTGTTCACCGTGGACACCCGCTGGAGCATCGACGCCGAAGTGGTCCTGCGCCACCGCGTCGAGTACGTGGTGCTCGACGCCGAGCACGATGCGGTGAGCGACTACATGCTGCTGTGGTGCGACGAGGTGCCCAACTACTTCCTCGGCCAGAGCACCCCGGCCATGCAGGTTCCGTTGATGGAACTGATGCGCGGCAATGCGTTGCAGACCGAGCGGCAGGATGTGTTCCGCCTGCCGACGCTGAGGTCCGAACGCCTGCGCCAGGGCAACGCCGATGCCAACCAGCATCTTCCGAGCCGTGAGCAGGCGTTCCACGTCAAGGCCGAGCAGATCAGCTATGGGCTGGCCTGAAGGACGCGCGCCAGCGGCAAGCTACGCTGGCCGCCGGTGCCGCGCATCACAGGGCAGCCGCGCCGCTCAGTGCCGCGGCTGCCATACCTCCACGGCGCGCGCATCCACCGGTTTGGGTAGCAGTCCCTGGGCGTGGAAGGCGTCGGCGATGCGCTGTTGCTCGTCGAGACCATCTGCGCTCACCGGTTGTACGTCGTAGCTGCGCCGCGCATTCGCCTGCTCGACGGTAGCGGCATCAAGATTGCCCCACAGCGGCCCCAGCACCTTGGCCGCGTCGGCCGGGTGGCTCTTGAGCCAGCGCCCGGTGCGCTGCAGTTCGGCGAAGACCTGCTGGAGCACTTCAGGATGTTTCCTGGCGTAGTCGCTGGAGGCGAGGTAGTAGCGCTGGTAGCTGGCCAGGCCCTGGCCGTCGGCCAGTACCCGCGCGCGTTGCTGGCGCTGGGCGCTTGCCACGTAGGGGTCCCAGGTCACCCAGGCGTCGACCTTGCCGTTCTCGAAGGCGGCGCGGCCGTCGGCTGGCGTCAGGTAGGCTGGCTGGATGTCGGAGAACTCAAGCCCGGCGCTGGCCAGCGCGGCGATCAGCAGGTAGTGGCTGCCGGCGGCCTTGGTCACGGCGATGCGCTTGCCCTTCAGCTCGGCCAGGGACTTCAGCGGCGAATGTTCGCCGACCAGTATCGCCTGCGCCGCGGGCGAAGGTGTTTCGCGGGCGAAGTAGGTCAGGCGAGCACCCGCCGCCTGGGCGAACACCGGCACGGTGTCGGCGACGTCGGCGGAGAGATCGACGTTGCCGACATTGAGCGATTCGAGCAACGGCAGGCCGCTGGGGAACTCATGCCAGGACACCCGGATGCCCTGCCTGGCCAACTCGCGCTCGAAGGTGCCCTGGCTGCGGATCAGGGTCAGCAGAGTCGAGGATTTCTGGAAGCCGATGCGCAGGACCTCCTCGGCCTGTGCGCCACCAATGCCCGACAGGACGGCGGAAGCGGCAAACACGATGGCCAAGCGACGCAGGAACGGACGAGACATGCGATGACTCCTGGGATAGGTGCGAGCGCCCGCAGGGACGGGAGTTCCAGCTGCCGGCGACGGAACGGATAGATTATTGGAATAAAAAACAATCGATAAATAACTTATAGTTATCAATTAATGCCCGGGCAGCGCCTACCGGATATCCGCATCCGACGCCTGCCTGACCGCAAAGCCGCTGGCGAAGGTCGGCCGCACATCGAGGCGCTGCGGAATCAATCCATGGGCCTGGTAGAAATCGGCGGTCTCCTGCTGCTGGCCGAGCGTTCGCTCATCCAGCGCCTGCCAACGCAAGCGCCGGCGTTCGAACTGCAAGCGCGCGGCGTCCTCGGGGAAGCCGATGATCTGCGCCAGGCTTCGCGAATACTCGTCCAGGTGCAGGTACGCCCAGCGCTGGGCGCTGGCCAGGCGTTGCAGGTAGTCCTGCAGCACGGCGCGTTTCGCCGGGTCGGCCAGTGCGCTATCGGTAGCAGCGAGGAAGCTGTTGCCAGCCCACAGGCCGCGACCGTCGACCAGTACCCGAGCCTTGTCGGCGGTCTCCGCGAACGCGGTGTAGGGCTCCCAGGTCGCCCAGGCATCCACGGAACCATTGGCGAGGGCCATTTTCGCGTCCACCGGGCCGAGGAAGCGGAATTCGACGTCCTTCTCGCCCAGCCCGACCGAGGCCAAGGCCTTGAGCGCGACGAAGTGGCCGATGGAACCGCGCCCGGTGGCAATGCGCTGACCTTTCAGGTCGTTGGCCGAGCGCAGCGGCGAATCCCCTCTCACCAGCACGGCGGTACCGTAGGGATCGGATTTGTCGACGGCGATGGCCTTCAGCCGGGCACCGGCGGCCAGGGCGAAGAGCAATGGCGCGTCGCCGATGATGCCGGCATCCACCGCACCGGCATTGAGTGCTTCGGCGAGGGGGGCGGCGGCGGGGAATTCGAACCAGCGGATGTCGTAGGTCAGGTCGTCCAGCGCGCCGGCAGCCTCCAACTGGGCGCGCATGTTGCCCTTCTGGTCGGCCAGGCGCAGGGTCACGCGCTCGTCGGCACAGGCCTGGCCGACGAGCAGGCAGAGAAGCAGGAACAGGCTCAGGGTCTGACGCATTCCGTAACTCCTCAACGCTGGCCGACGCGGAGGTCGGCGGGCAACTGGCGAGCCACTTCGGCGGCACCGGCGGACAGGCTGAAGTCGAACGCCGGGGCGACCTCCAGCGACTTCGGCAGCACGCCTTCGGCATGGAAGAAATCGGCGGCGGTCTGCAGGGTGGCGGCAACCTCCGGACCGAAGACCACAGGACTGATGCGCGCCTCGCCAACCCAGCGCCGAGTGACTTCGCGCGGCATGTTCAGATCCTTGGCCAGGGCCTCGGCGAACGCCTCCGGATGCCTCAGGGCCCAGGCCTGGGCACGCGCCAGGCGGGTCAGCAGGTCGCTGATCGCGGCCTTCTTGCGGGCGATCGCAGCGTCGCTGGCCAGGGCATAGGAGTAGCCGCTCATGATCCCGGCACCGTTGTCGATGACCCGCGCCTGATCGAGCAGCACGGCGCTGGAGGTATAGGGCTCCCAGGGCACCCAGGCGTCTACCGAGCCACGCACCAGGGCGGCGCGGCCGTCCACCGGACCAAGGAAGGAAAAGCTTACGTCCTGCGGTCCGAGGCCGGCGCGACGCAACGCGCCAAGGGCGAGGAAATGCCCCCAGCCGCCGCGATTGACGGCAATGCGCTTGCCCTTGAGGCCGGCCACCGAACGGATCGGCGAGTCCTTGCCGACCACCAGCGCCACGGTCGCCGGGTTGAAGTGCCAGGCGCCCACCGCCTTGAGCGGCGCGCCGGCAGCGTAGACGAAGAGGAACGGGATGTCGCCGGTAAAGCCTATGTCCAGGGCCCCGGCGTTGAGCGCCTCGAGCACCGGTGCACCGGAGGGGAACGCCGACATTTCCAGCTTGTACGGCAGGTCGTCGAGCTCGCCGGACGCGCGCAGGGCGGCGTAGCGGTCGCCCTTCACATCGCCCAGGCGCAGGCTGATGAGGTCGGCGGCGCTGGCGGCTCCAGCCAGCAGGGTCGCGGCCAGCAGGCCGGCAAGCACACACAGGGGTCGTTTCATGGGCAATCTCCAGGCAGCTCCGCACGGAGCCGGGGCTATCTGGGCTATCCGTTCCGCCGGTGCGGTCGCCGACAAGGCCAGGGTCGAGAATCGTGGGAGGTACGTTTCAAAGACTCAGCGCCGCCCTCCCCGCCGCGCTCCAGACGCTATCTTTCTGTGGCGTGTGGACACGTCCGCAAAGCACGTCGCGGTAGTGCCGCTGTAGCGGATTGTGCCGGCTGAGGCCGTGGTTGCCGCTCAGTTCCAGGGCCTTCTCGACCACCGCCAACGCGTTGTCGATGACCGCGACCTTGAGCAGCCCGGAGTCGCTGGCGGGCAACTGTCCGCAGCACGCGGCATCGAGCAGCAGGCGGTTCTGCAGGAGCAGGCCGTCGATCCCGCCGAGCGCCTCCTGCATCCTCGGCAGGCTCGCCAACGGCGCGCCGAGACTGGCCGGCACGCGCTCGCGCAGCCAGCCGACGAGCCACTCGCGGGCGCTCCCGGCGATACCGTCGTAGAGAGCGCCAAGCAACACCGCGCTAGCCTGGGCGAAGTCGCGCAGCACGGCCTGGTCCGGCGCCGGAGGCTGGTCGTGGGGATGCAGGCCGATGGCGTTTTCCAGAGGCACCGCCACCTCTTCGAAGAGCACCTCGTGGCTGCCGCTGGCGCGCATGCCCAGATGGTCCCAGCTCTCCACGATACGGACGCCTGGGCTGTCGCGGCGCACCAGCCAGGTACCCACGCGGGGGATCGGCTCGTCGCTGCGCGCCCATACCGCCAGCCAGGTCAGGCCGGGAATGCCGGTGGTGTAGAGCTTGTGCCCGGACAGCTGCCAGCCGTCGCCGACACGCCGCGCCAGCGTACCCGGCAGACCGCCGCGTGACGGCGAACCCAGCTCGGGCTCCACGCGCAGGCTATTGATCAACGCCCCCTGCTCCAGCACCTCGCGCGCCACGCGCCGCTTGAGCGCGCCGGGCCAATCGGGGTTATCGGCCAGGCGCCGCAAATGCAGGTACTGCATGCACAGCACCAGGGCCGTGGAGGGTTCGCCGCGAGCCACCGCGCCGATTACCCGGCGCAGCTCGCCGAGGCTGGCGCCGGGACCGCCGAGCGCAGGCGGCAAGGCCAGGGCGAGCAGCCCGTGGTGTCGCAGCAGGGCCAGGTTGGCATGGGGAAAATCTCCGCTGCGGTCATGGGCATCGGCGCTTTCCGCCAGTTGCCGGGTCAGTTCCGGGAGCCGTTCGTCGAACGCCGCCGAGGGAGTCTGCAGGACGGCCATGGGATCAGGCCGTGGCGCGCCGGCGCTCGCGCTCGGCGACTTTGGCGCGGGTCAGCGGGATCAGCTCGCGGCCATATTCCACGGCATCGGCGAGGGGATCGAAACCGCGAATGAGGATATTGCGCACGCCCAGGTCGTAGTAGGCGAGCAGGGCGTCGGCCACCTGTTCCGCGGTACCGACCAGGGCGGTGGAGTTGTGCCCACCACCGACCAGCCTGGCGATTCCGGTCCAAAGGCGCTCGTCGAGGCGCTCGCCCTGCTCCACCGCCTTGAGCAGACGCTGGGCGCCGACGCTCTGCGGCTTGCCCTTGGGGAAGCCGGCCTCGCCCAGGCGCGCGCCGGCGCTTGCGCGTATCGCCTCGGCCTTGGCCCAGGCCTCGTCCTCCGTGCGCCCGAGGATGGGCCGGAACGACAGGCTGAATTCCACTTCGCGACCATTCGAGCGCGCCTGTTCGCGCACAGCGGAGATGGTTTCGGCGGCCTGTGCCAGGGGTTCGCCCCAGAGCATGAACACATCGGCCTGCTTGCCGGCGACCTTCAGCGCGGCTTCCGAGGAGCCGCCGAAATACACCGGAATGTGCGGTTTCTGCTGCGGACGGATGGCCGAGAAGGCGTGCTCCACGCGGTAGTGCGCGCCGTGAAAATCGAAGGGTTCGGTGCTGGTCCAGGTGCGCTTGAGCAGTTCGATGAATTCGTCGCTGCGGGCATAGCGCTGGTCGTGGTCGAGATAATCGCCGTCCTTGCGCTGGTCGGCGTCGCTGCCGCCGCTGATGATATGCACCGCCAGGCGCCCGTCGAGGAGGTGTTCGAGGGTCGCCAGCTTGCGCGCGGCCAGGGTCGGGGCGACGAAACCGGGGCGGTGCGCCAGCAGCAGACCGATCCGGGAAGTGGCCAGGCCAGCGGCGGCGGCCACCAGGAATCCATCCGGCTGGTCCGACCAGTAGCCGACCAGGATTCGATCGAAGCCGGCCTCTTCGTGGGCGCGTGCGAAAGCGGCGATGTAAGGCTTGTCGAGGATAGGTCCGACCGGCGCGAGGGGCTCCGAGGCCAGGCGATGGCCGATCATGCCGAGAAACTGGATGCTCATGGTCCGTACTCAGTGGAAGGCTTCGTTGAAGGACGTGTCGATCACCGTGGAAGTGTCGAACGGCTTGGGCAAGGCACCGGTCTGCAGCAGGAAATCCGCGGTCTCCTGGTAGTCGGTGGCGGCCTGGGCGTCTACCGGGCCGACGCTCATGCCGGCCTGGCCGATCCAATGGCGGGAGACTGCCCGGTCGAGATTGGCCTTCTGCGCCCAGAGGTCGGCGTACTGCTCCTTGTGTGCCTCGACCCAGGCCCGTGCCTTGCGCAGGCGGCCGAGGAAGTCGGCGATCTGCGCGCGCCTGGGCTCGATGGAAGCAGCGTTGGCGGCGATGCTGGACAGCCCCGGCATCAGGTCGCGGGCGGTGAGAATCGGCCGTGCGCCGGAAACCACGATCTGCTGCGAGATATACGGCTCCCACACCGGAAAGGCATCGATGCTGCCGCGCGGCAAGGCGGCGGCGGCGTCGATCGGCATCAGCTTGACGAACTCCACGTAGTCCTTCGGCAGGCCGGCTTTCTCCAGCGCGCGCAAGGTCAGTTGCTGGCTCCAGGCACCGGGCCAGTAGGCGACTTTCCTGCCCTTGAGATCGGCAATGCTGCGCACCGGAGAATCCTTCGGCACCAGCAGGGCTATGGTATCGGGGTTCTGCCGCGAGACGCCGACCAGCTTCACCGGCGCACCCTTGGCGGCGAGGAAGATGAAGCCCGAGTCGCCGAGGAAACCCAGGTCCAGCGCTCCGGCCTGCAACCCTTCGGCCACCGGCGCGGCGGACTGGAAATGCTTCCATTCGACCTGGTAAGGCGCGCCTTCGAGAACTCCCGAGGCCTCCATGGAAGCCCGAACGTTGTAGTAGTTCTGGTCGCCCACACGCAACGTCGGCAGCTCTGCGGCCTGGGCCAGGGAGGCACCGAGCAGAAGCGTGGCGAAGCTGGTTAGCAGGTATTGCTTGAGTTTCATCGGAGCTCCTCAACCGGCGTGCCGCAACAGCGGCAGGCGGGCGATATGGTCATGTATGGCGGGAATCAGGCCCTGGCCGTAGCGCACGGCGTCGCCGAGCGGATCGAAGCCTCGAATCAGGAAGGTCGAGACGCCCAGCCGGTAGTACTCGCCAAGCGCAGCGGCAACCTGCTCGGGGGTGCCTACCAGGGCGGTGGAGTTCCAGCGCGCCCCGGTCAGCCGGGCCACGCCGGTCCACAAACGGCTGTCGAGCACTTCGCCCTGCTCGGCAGCGGCCAGCAGGCGCTGCGAACCGACGTTCTGCGGCTGGTGGTCGCGCAGCGGCAGACCGAGGCGCGCACGGTTCTCGCGGACCTGTTCGAGCACCTCGGCGGCACGCTTCCAGGCGGCCTCCTCGGTATCCGCGACGATCGGCCGGAATGACACCGAGAAGCGCGGATCGCGTCCCTGGGCCTTGGCGGCGGCGCGCACTCGGCGGATATGCCCGTCGACCGCGGCCAGCGGCTCGCCCCAGAGCATGTAGGTGTCGGCGTGCCTGGCGGCGACCTCGATGGCTGCGTCGGAGGAGCCACTGAAATAGATCGGTATGTGCGGCGACTGGCGCGGGCGCACCGCTGGCGAGGCGCCCTGGAAGCGGTAGAACTCGCCGTCGAAATCCACCGGTCCCGTGGCGGTCCAGATAGCACGCAGGGCTTGCAGGTATTCGTCGGTACGGGCGTAGCGGCGGTCATGGTCGAGGTAGTCGCCATCGCGCGCGAGGTCCTCGTCGTTACCACCACTGACTACGTTCAGGGCCAGGCGGCCCTCGCTGAACTGATCCAGGGTAGCCAGTTGGCGTGCCGCCAGCGGCGCTGCGATCACCCCCGGGCGATAGGCCAGGAGAACGCCAAGGCGCCGGGTGGCAGCGGCGACGAAGGAACTGACCACCGCGCCCTCGGCGGCATTGCTGAAATACCCCACCAGCACCCGGTCGAAGCCGGCGTCCTCATGGGCCTGGGCGAAACGCCGGACGAAACCGGCGTCCACAGCCTCCCCCAACGGCTGGTCCACCTCGGAACTCGGTGTGGCGGTGATCATGCCGAGAATTTCCACGCTCACGCTGTTGCCCTCGCCTGGGCCGCTCGACTGATAAGGTTGGCGGCTGTCGTTATAAGAAAAACATCTGCATGGGTGCTTTTCTTAGAAGCTACAGGCTGAAACTACATGATGGAAATTCATTTTTGTCATATCTTAATATGCTAAACGCGCATATTTAGCTTTTCCGTCTTTGCGTTTCCCAAGGCGGACATTATGCGTAGCCGCCCTCGCTCCCTCTTCCCTCTGAAGCGAAAAGGGGCTCGCAGGGGAATGTTGATCCCGACTGCAGCCCCTTCTCATTCACGCTCCCGTCTCCCGGGGATCTCCCGGCGCCGCTACTCAACCGGCTTGCATATCCAACCCCTCGGCCACCGCCCTGCCGAACAGCCGTGCCGGCGTCTCCAGATTGCCCAGCAGGCGCGGACGCACCAGCCAGAGCTGGATCAGCGGCTGGAAATCCTCCAGTTGCAGCACCTGCAACTGATCGCGGTAGCGGCTACGCGCCAGGGCCGGCGCCGGCACCAGGCCGAGACCCCGGCCCGCGGCGACCAGGCCCAGTTGCAGCTCGCTGCCGAAAGTCTCGAGGTTCAGTTGCAGGCCCAGGCCCTGATCGGCCAGGGCCCGTTGCAGGCCGGCACGGAAGCCGCAGCCATCGGGGTTGAGCACCCAGCCATGGTGGTAGCAATCGAGCAGGCGTCGCGCCTGGATGGCACTGTCGCGGGCGACCACCACGCAGAGTTCCATGCGCCCTAGGGGCGTGGCGCCGAGTTCTTCGGGGAACACCTTGCTTGGCGGAAACAACACCACTGCCGCGTCCAGTTCGGCATTCTCCAGGCGCGCCAGCAAATGGCTGCCCCAGCCAGTGCCGACCTGCGCGCGCAGCTCCGGGTACTCGTCGGCCAGCCGCCGAAGGGCATCCAGCAACACCACCTCGCCGATACTCTGCGGCACGCCCAGGCGCAGCACGCCACTTGGTGTGGCGTCACCGGCCACCAGTTCACGCAGGCCATCCACCTCGCGGAGCACCCGCCGGCACTGTTCGTAGACCCGCAGTCCGCTGGCGGTGGGTTTGAGCGGCTTGGTATTGCGGTCCAGCAATGCCACTCCGAGGGACTCCTCCAGGCTCTGTACCCGCCGGGTGATCGCAGACTGGGTCAGGCCCAGGCTCTCGGCGGCCTGGCTCAGGGAAGCGTTGCGGATCACCGCGACGAAGGCGTCGATGTCATCGATTTTCATGGGGCCGGCACCAATTGCATTTCTCGCATATTAGCTTAGATTCAAAATGCATTTCAGGAATAAAAAAGCGTTTGCTACCGTACCGCCAGAACTTCCCGGAGTGAATCCCCGCATGTCATCCATCCTGCGCCTCGACCGCCTGCGCCAGTTCATCGGCGAGCTGGCGACACTGCTCGACAGCCGTCCCGACGAATCCACCCTGCTCGCCCAAGCCCACCCCCTGCTGGCCGAGCTGGTGCGCCAGGACGACTGGCTGCCGGAAGACTGCGCCCGCCCCGATCCACAGCGCTACCAACAGTACCTGCTGCATGTCGACTCACGGCAGCGCTTCTCGGTGGTCAGCTTTGTCTGGGGGCCGGGCCAGATCACACCGGTACACGATCATCGGGTCTGGGGCCTGATCGGCATGCTCCGCGGGGCCGAATACTCGCAGCCGTACGCCTTCGATGCGGGGGGGCGTCCGCATCCCAGCGGAGCCCGTCGACGCCTGGAGCCCGGCGAGGTCGAAGCGCTGTCGCCACGCATTGGCGACGTGCACCAGGTGAGCAACGCCTTCAGCGACCGAACATCCATCAGTATCCACGTCTACGGCGCCAATATCGGTGCGGTACGGCGTGCCGTGTTCAGCGCCGAAGGTGAGGAAAAACCCTTCATTTCCGGCTATTCCAACAGCCGCTTGCCCAATATCTGGGACCTGTCGAAAGAGAACCCCGCATGAGCCAGATCGCCGTACGCACCTTCCACGATATCCGCGCCGCTCTCCTCGCCCGCCGGGAGCTGGCGCTGCTCGACGTGCGCGAGGAGGACCCGTTCGCCCAGGCCCATCCCCTGTTCGCCGCCAACCTGCCGCTGTCCAGGCTGGAACTGGAGATCCATGCCCGGGTGCCGCGCCGCGACACGCCGATTACCGTCTACGACGACGGCGAAGGCCTGGCGCCGGTCGCCGCGCAACGCCTCCACGACCTCGGCTACAGCGACGTGGCCTTGCTCGATGGCGGCCTGTCCGGTTGGCGCAACGCCGGCGGCGAGCTGTTCAGGGATGTGAACGTGCCGAGCAAGGCCTTCGGCGAACTGGTGGAGGCCGAGCGCCACACGCCATCGCTGGCCGCGGAGGAAGTACAGGCTTTGCTCGACGCCAGGGCCGACGCGGTGATCCTGGATGCCCGTCGTTTCGACGAATACCAGACCATGAGTATCCCCGGCGGCATCAGCGTGCCCGGCGCCGAACTGGTGCTGCGCGTCGCCGAACTGGCGCCGGACCCGCGCACCCGGGTGATAGTCAACTGTGCCGGGCGCACTCGTAGCATCATCGGTACCCAGTCGCTGCTCAACGCCGGCATCCCCAACCCGGTGGCGGCATTACGCAACGGCACCATCGGCTGGACGCTGGCCGGTCAGCAACTGGAACACGGCCAGACGCGACGCTTCGGTGCGATCTCCCAGGACACTCGCAAGGCCGCCGCCCAGCGCGCCCGTGCCGTCGCCGACCGCGCCGGCGTCGAACGCCTCGACCTGGCCGGTCTGGCCCAATGGCAGGACGAGCACGACCGCACCACCTACCTGCTCGACGTACGCACGCCCGAGGAATACGAAGCCGGTCACCTGCCTGGCTCCCGCTCCACGCCCGGTGGCCAGCTGGTTCAGGAAACCGACCATGTCGCCAGCGTGCGCGGCGCGCGCCTGGTACTGGTGGACGACGATGGCGTACGCGCCAACATGAGCGCCTCCTGGCTAGCCCAGATGGGCTGGCAGGTCGCGGTACTGGACGGACTCTCCGACGCCGACTTAAGCGAGAGAGGCGCCTGGAGCGCGCCGCTGCCGAGGCAACCCCGGGCCGACACCATCGACCCGACCACCCTCGCCGACTGGCTGGGCGAACCGGGCACCCGGGTGCTCGACTTCACCGCCAGCGCCAACTATGCGAAACGCCACATCCCCGGCGCCGCCTGGGTATTGCGCAGCCAGTTGAAGCAGGCACTGGAACGGCTGGGCACGGCCGAGCGCTACGTACTCACCTGCGGCAGCAGCCTGCTGGCGCGCTTCGCCGTGGCGGAAGTCCAGGCACTCAGCGGCAAGCCGGTGTTCCTTCTCGACGGCGGCACCAGCGCCTGGGTCGCCGCGGGCCTGCCAACGGAAGACGGCGAAAGCCTGTTGGCGTCGCCGCGCATCGACCGCTACCGCCGCCCCTACGAAGGTACCGACAATCCGCGCGAAGCGATGCAGGGCTACCTGGACTGGGAGTTCGGCCTGGTGGAACAACTCGGTCGCGACGGAACCCACGGCTTCTTCGTGATCTGAAGCCATTACCCGACGAAATCGGAGAGTCATCGAATCGACGCCGGGCAGGCTGCGGAAACGACCCGGAAGTGCGGAAGAGCGGCGCCCCGAAAATGCAAAAGCCCCGCTCAGCGGGGCTTTTCAGTACGCGGATATGGCGGAGGCGGTGAGATTCGAACTCACGGAAGAGTCTCCCCTTCGACGGTTTTCAAGACCGTTGCCTTAAACCACTCGGCCACACCTCCGCATCGCGGGGCGCCATAGTACCGGATAGCAACACACTGTCAAACTCTATCGATTGGCCCTGGCAGAGGCTTTGCTATCATGCCCATCAGTACGTCATGGACCCGTTCCCGTTAAGGAGTACCCACACCATGCAAGAACAGCAATATCAGCTGAACTCCGCCGTCGCGGAACAGCGTGAAGTCAGCGGCGTTCTGCGCAATACCTACGGCCTGCTGGCACTCACCCTGGCCTTCAGCGGCCTGGTGGCCTACGTTTCGCAGCAGATGCGCCTGCCCTATCCGAACGTGTTCGTGGTGCTGATCGGCTTCTACGGCCTGTTCTTCCTCACCGTGAAGCTGCGCAACAGCGCCTGGGGTCTGGTCAGCACTTTCGCCCTGACCGGCTTCATGGGCTACACGCTCGGCCCGATCCTCAACATGTACCTCGGCCTGCCCAACGGCGGCAGCGTCATCACTTCGGCGTTCGCCATGACCGCCCTGGTGTTCTTCGGCCTGTCCGCCTATGTGCTGACCACCCGCAAGGACATGAGCTTCCTGTCCGGCTTCATCACCGCCGGCTTCTTCGTCCTGCTGGGCGCCGTGCTGGTATCGCTGTTCTTCCAGATCAGTGGCCTGCAACTGGCGATCAGCGCCGGCTTCGTCCTGTTCTCCTCGGCGATGATCCTCTACCAGACCAGCGCGATCATCCACGGCGGCGAACGCAACTACATCATGGCCACCATCAGCCTGTACGTGTCGATCTACAACCTGTTCATCAGCCTGTTGCAGATCTTCGGCATCGCCGGCGGCGACGACTGATAGAAAACGCCTCCGGAAAAGCCCGTCCCCGCGACGGGCTTTTCATTTGCGGACCGGCAAAACACAGGCATTGGTTTATCATTCGAATAAATCCTTCGCGTATCGCAGCATGAAATTCGCCATCGCCCTATTCGACCCTCCCCACTCCCCCGCCGCCCGCCGCGCGCTGCGCTTCAGCGAAGCCGCGCTGGCCGGCGGGCACGAAATCGTCCGCCTGTTCTTCTACCAGGACGGCGTGCACAGCGCCTCGGCCAACGTCGTGAGCGGCCAGGACGAGTTCGACCTGCCCGCCGCCTGGCGCGAGTTGGTCGAGCGCAACGGCCTGGACGCCGTGGTCTGCATCGCCGCCGCCCTGCGCCGCGGCGTGCTGAACGCCGAGGAAGCCGAACGCTACGGCCGTCCCGGCGCCAACCTTGGCGCACCATGGGAACTGTCCGGACTCGGCCAGTTGCACGAGGCGGCGCAAAGCGCGGACCGCCTGGTCTGCTTCGGAGGCGACCGATGAGCCAGTCGCTGCTGATCATCAGCCGCCAGTCGCCCTGGTCCGGCCCGAGCGCCCGCGAGGCGCTGGACATAGCCCTGGCCGGCGGCGCCTTCGATCTACCGGTCGGCATGCTGTTCCTCGACGACGGCGCGTTCCAGCTGGCTCCCGGCCAGCATCCTGCGCACCTGCAGCAGAAGGACCTGCAGGCCAACCTGCAGGCCCTGCCGATGTTCGGCGTGGACGACCTCTACGTCTCGGCCCGTAGCCTGCGCGAGCGTGGCCTGGCTGAAGAGCGCCTGGCCCTCGCGGTCGAGGTGCTCGACGACCAGGCCCTGCGCGACCTGCTGCAACGCTACGACCAGGTGATTACCCTCTGATGGCCACGACCCTCCACGTACTGTCCCGCTCGCCGTTCAATGACGGCCGCCTGGGCAGTTGCCTGTACCTGCTCAACCCCGGCGACGGCCTGCTGCTCTGCGGCGACGCCGTGCACGCCCTGCTGGCCGGCAGCCACGCCTGCCAGGCTCTGGAACTGATGCCGGCGGAAATCGAACTGTTCGCCCTGCTGGAAGACCTACAGGCGCGCGGTATCGAGGACGTCCCCGCTCGCCTGGTGGCGGTGGACTACCCCGGCTTCGTCGAACTCGCCACCCGCTTCGACAAGGTCAACAGTTGGCTATGACGCTCCTTACGCTGGAAGGCCGGGAAATCCGGCTGGACAAGGACGGCTACCTCGCCGCCCTCGACGATTGGTCGGAGCCGGTGGCGGAAGCCCTGGCCGCCCGCGAGGAGCTGGCCCTGACCGCCGAGCACTGGGAGATTCTCCAACTGCTCCGCGAGTTCTATGCGGAGTTCCAGCTGTCTCCGGCCAACCGCCCGCTGATCAAGTACGTCGCCCAGCGACTGGGTCCGGACAAGGGCAACAGCCTGCACCTCAACCACCTGTTCAAGGGCGCCCCGGCCAAGCTTGGCGCGAAGCTGGCCGGCCTGCCGAAACCGAGCAACTGTCTATGACTCTCTCGACTCCCGCCGAACATCCGTTCGCCCAGTTCGTCCGCATCCTCGGCAAAGGCAAGCGCGGAGCGCGCAGCCTGACCCGGGAGGAAGCCCGCGAGGCCCTCGGCATGATCCTCGACGGCAGGGTCGAGGACACCCAGCTGGGCGCCTTCCTCATGCTCCTGCGGCACAAGGAGGAAAGCAGCGAGGAACTGGCCGGTTTCACAGAGGCGGTGCGCGAGCGCCTGCAAGTCCCGTCCTTGCGCGTCGACCTCGACTGGCCCAGTTACGCCGGCAAGAAGCGCCACCTGCCCTGGTACCTGCTAGCCGCCAAGTGCCTGGCCGGCCATGGCGTGCGCATCCTCATGCACGGCGGCGGCGCGCATACCGCCGGACGCCTGTACAGCGAACAGTTGCTGGCGGCGCTGGAGATCCCGCTCTGCCACGACTGGCTGCAGGTAGAACAGGCCCTGGAGCGCGGCCACCTGGCGTTCATTCCGCTCGGCGCCTGGATGCCGGTGCTGCAACGCATGATCGATCTGCGCAATACCCTCGGCCTGCGCTCGCCGATCCATTCGCTGGTTCGCCTGCTCAACCCCCTGAATGCGGATTGCATCCTGCAGAGCATCTTCCACCCCGGTTACCAGGAAACCCACCGCGAGGCCAGCCGCCTGCTCGGCGACCGGGCCATCGTCATCAAGGGCGAAGGCGGCGAGATCGAAGTCAACCCGGACGTCGTCGCCCACCTGTATGGTTGCGACCAGGGCGAAGCCTGGGACGAGGAATGGCCAGCATTGTCGACGCACCGGCACATGAAGCCGGAACAGCTCGACCCGGGTTTCCTTCGGGCCGTCTGGGACGGCCGCGAAGGCGACGCCTATGGCCACCTGGCGGTGCTCTCCAGCATGGCCCTGGCGCTACGGGCCCTTGGCAAGAATCGCGAAGAAGCCTTCAAGGAAGCCGCACACTACTGGGCGACCCGAAACGAATCGATCTGATCGATACGAATAGCCCTTTATTTATATAAATTTATCGATCACCCGACACTAGACTGTTCCTCCAACGACGTATGGAGGAACCCGCTCATGGGACAGTTGATCGATGGCCGCTGGCACGACCAGTGGTATGACACACAGAAAGACGGCCGCTTCCAGCGCGAAAACGCCCAGCGCCGCCATTGGCTGGGCGAGCCGGCGTTCCCCGCCGAGGGCGGGCGCTACCATCTCTATGTCTCGCTGGCCTGCCCCTGGGCCCATCGGACCCTGATCGTGCGCAAGCTGAAGGGGCTGGAGTCGCTGGTCGATGTTTCGGTGGTCAGTTGGCTGATGCGCGAGAACGGCTGGACCTTCGACCCCGCCCACGGCTCCACCGGCGATCGCCTCGACGGCCTGGCCTTTCTGCACCAGCGCTACACCCGCGACGACCCGCACTACAGCGGCCGGGTCACGGTGCCGCTGCTGTGGGACAAGCAGGCGCAGAAGATCGTCAACAACGAATCAGCCGATATCGTCCGCATCTTCAACAGCGCCTTCGACGCCATCGGCGCCAACGCGCTGGACTTCTACCCGGAGCCGCTGCGCGAGGAGATCGAACGCCTCAACGGACGCATCTATCCTGCGGTCAACAACGGCGTGTACCGTGCTGGCTTCGCCACTCGCCAGGACGCCTACGAGGAGGCCTTCGTCCAGTTGTTCGAGGAGCTGGACTACCTGGAAGGCTTGCTCGGCGAACGCCGCTACCTGGCCGGCGAATACCTGACCGAGGCCGATATCCGCCTGTTCACCACCCTGGTGCGCTTCGATGCGGTGTACCACGGACACTTCAAGTGCAACCTGCGGCGCATCGAAGACTACCCGAATCTCTCCGGCTGGTTGCGCGAGCTGTACCAACGCCCGGGCATCGGCGAGACAGTGGACTTCGAACATATCAAGGGGCACTACTACGCCAGCCACCGCACCATCAACCCGACCGGGATAGTACCGCTGGGCCCGCGTCTCGACCTGGCGCGCGCGCCAGGCCGGGAACGACTTCCCGGCAAGGGCATCTGGGGAGAAGGCTGAAGGCTCAGGCGTCCTCGCGGGCGCCTTCGAACCAGGCCAGCTTGTCGCGCAGTTGCACGACTTCGCCGACGATCACCAGGGTCGGCGCATGCACTTCGTGCTCAGCCACCAGTTGCGGCAGGTTTTCCAGGGTTCCGGTGAATACCCGCTGCTGGGCGGTGGTCCCCTGCTGGATCAGCGCCGCCGGGGTCTGTGCGGAGCGACCGTGGGCGACCAGTTGCTCGCAGATCACCGGCAATCCCACCAGGCCCATGTAGAACACCAGGGTCTGGCCAGGCGCTACCAGGTCCTGCCACGGCAGGTCGGTGGTGCCGTCCTTCAGATGACCGGTGACGAAACGAACCGATTGCGCATGATCGCGATGAGTCAGTGGAATCCCGGCGTAGGCCGCGCAGCCGCTGGCCGCGGTGATTCCCGGCACGACCTGGAAAGGTATGCCGTGGGCAGCCAGTTCGTCGATTTCCTCACCGCCGCGGCCGAAGATGAACGGGTCGCCACCCTTCAGGCGCAGCACGCGCTTGCCCTGGCTGGCCAGCTCCACCAGCAGGCGGTTGATCCGATCCTGCGGCACCGCATGTTCGGCGCGGCGCTTGCCGACGTACAGGCGTTCGGCATCGCGGCGGCATAATTCGAGGATCGACGGCGCCACCAGGCGATCGTAGAGCACCACGTCGGCCTGCTGCATCAGGCGCAGGGCACGGAACGTCAGCAGGTCCGGATCCCCCGGCCCGGCCCCGACCAGATATACCTCGCCCGTGGCTATGTGCGCGAGGCCGCCGGCCAGGTGCTCCTCCAGGAGACGCTCGGCTTCCGCCGGACGGCCGGCCAGGACACGCTCGGCGATCTCGCCCTGGAACAGGTTTTCCCAGAACACCCGGCGCTGCTGCAGGTCGGGTAGCAATTCCTTGACCCGGTGGCGGAAGCGGCTGGCGAGTCCGGCCAGTTGCCCGTAGGTCGAGGGAATCCAGGTTTCCAGCTTGGCCCGGATCAGCCGCGCCAGCACGGGCGCATCGCCGCCGCTGGAGACCGCCACCACCAGCGGCGAACGGTCGACGATGGCCGGGAAGATCACGCTGCACAGGGCCGGCGCGTCCACCACGTTGACCGGTATCCCGCGCGCATTGGCCGCTCGCGACACCTCGGCGTTCAGCGGTTCGTCGTCGGTGGCGGCGATGATCAGGGCGCAGCCGGGCTGGTCGCCGTCCTGGTAGTCGCGTTCGAGCAGCTCGCCGCCGCCCTGCTCCACCAGATGCCGCAGTTCGATGTGGATCTGCGGCGCGACCACGCGCAGGCGCGCGCCGGCGTCGGCCAGCAGGCGCGCCTTGCGCAGGGCGACTTCGCCGCCACCGACCACCAGCGCGAGGCGCCCTTGCAAGGAGTGGAACAGCGGCAGGAAATCCATGTCAGCCGATCACCTCGATGCCAGCCATGTAGGGCTTGAGGACTTCCGGCACACGGATCGAGCCGTCCGCCTGCTGGTAGTTCTCCAGTACCGCCACCAAGGTGCGGCCGACGGCCAGGCCGGAGCCGTTGAGGGTGTGCACCAGCTCGGGCTTGCCGGTTTCCGGATTGCGGTAGCGGGCCTGCATGCGCCGGGCCTGGAAGTCGCCGCAGTTGGAGCAGGAGGAAATCTCGCGGTACTTGTCCTGGCTGGGAACCCAGACTTCCAGGTCGTAGGTCTTGGTCGCACCGAAGCCCATGTCGCCGGTGCACAGCGCCAGCACCCGATACGGCAACTCGAGCAGTTGCAGGACGCGCTCGGCGTTGGCGGTCAGGCCTTCCAGCGCCTCGTAGGAAGTGGCCGGATCGACGATCTGCACCATCTCCACCTTGTCGAACTGATGCTGACGGATCATGCCGCGGGTATCGCGCCCGGAGGCACCGGCCTCGCTGCGGAAGCACGGGGTATGGGCGACGAACTTCAGCGGCAATTGCTTGGCGTCGAGGATCTGCCCGGAGACGATGTTGGTCAGCGAAACCTCGGCGGTCGGGATCAGGTAGAGGTCAGCTTCGCCGTCGCGGCCGATCTTGAACAGGTCCTCCTCGAACTTCGGCAACTGGCCGGTGCCTTGCAGCGCCGGAGCCTGGACGAGATAAGGGGTGTAGGCCTCCTCGTAGCCATGCTCGGCGGTATGCAGGTTGATCATGAACTGCGCCAGGGCGCGATGCAGGCGGGCGATCGGGCCGCGCATGAGGGCGAAGCGCGCGCCGGAAAGCTTGGCAGCGGTCTCGAAATCCAGCCAGCCGTGCCGTTCACCGAGGGCGACATGGTCCTTGACCTCGAAATCGAAGGTCTTCGGCGTGCCCCAGCGACGCACTTCGACGTTGGCGTCCTCGTCGGCACCGACCGGCACCGACTCGTGTGGCAGGTTGGGAATGCCCAGCAGCATGGCATCCAGTTCGCCCTGGATGGCGTCCAGCTGTCGCTTGCCTTCCTCCAGCTCGGAGCCCATGCGGTCGACATCGGCCAGCAGCGGCGCGATGTCCTCGCCACGCTGCTTGGCCTGGCCGATCGCCTTGGAACGCGCGTTGCGCTCGGCTTGCAGCTGCTCGGTACGGGTCTGTACCGACTTGCGCTGCTCTTCCAGCGCTTCGATGCGTGCGACATCCAGTTGGAAGCCACGGGTGGCCAGGCGGGCAGCCACTTCTTGCGGCTGGGTGCGTACCAGTTTGGGATCGAGCATGCTCTTTTCTCGTCTCGTGTCGGTTATCGGCGGTTCGTGGCCCGGTTGGCGCTTCGCCGGCCCCGGCGACGTCATCGACGCCGTCGCGGAAGCCTGGCTAGCTCCGCCGAGCCCATACCGCTCAGGATTTTCTGCGTTGGCGGGGACTGGTGCGATCCAGCTCGGCCAGGTGTTCCAGCTTGTCGCGGATCTTCAGTTCCAGGCCCCTCGGCACCGGTTGATAGTAACGCCGCGGCTCCAGATCCTCGGGGAAATAATCCTCTCCGGCGGCATAGGCATCCGGCTCGTCGTGGGCGTAGCGGTATTCCTCGCCATAGCCGAGGCTCTTCATCAATTTGGTCGGCGCGTTGCGCAAGTGCAATGGCACTTCCCGCGAGCCGCTTTCGGCGACGTCGCGCATCGCCGCGTTGAACGCGCTGTACACCGCATTGCTCTTCGGCGCACAGGCCAGGTAGACGATGGCCTGGGCCACCGCCAGCTCGCCTTCGGGGCTGCCCAGGCGCTCCTGCACGTCCCAGGCCGACAGGCATAGGCCGAGGGCGCGAGGATCGGCGTTGCCAACCTCCTCGCTGGCCATGCGCACCACCCGCCGGGCGATGTACAGGGGATCGCAGCCGCCGTCGAGCATACGCGCGAACCAATAAAGTGCCGCGTCGGGATTGGAGCCGCGCACCGACTTGTGCAGCGCGCTGATCTGGTCGTAGAACGCCTCGCCGCCCTTGTCGAAACGTCGGCGGGTATCGCCGAGCAGATTCTGCAGCAGCTCGGGGCTGATCTCGCTGCCGTCCTCGGCGAGGTCGGCAGCGTTCTCCAGCAGGTTCAGCAGGCGCCGCCCATCGCCGTCGGCGGCGGCCAGGAGAACCTGGAAGCTCTCCTCCGGCAGCCTCAGCTTGCGCTTGCCGAGGCCCTTGTCCTCGTTCAGCGCGCGGCCCACCAGCTTGCGCAGGGCGGCTTCGTCGAGGCTCTTGAGGACATACACGCGAGCCCGCGAGAGCAGCGCATTGTTCAACTCGAAGGACGGGTTCTCGGTGGTCGCGCCAATGAAGATCAGCGTGCCGTCTTCCACATAGGGCAGGAAGGCATCCTGCTGGCTCTTGTTGAAGCGGTGCACCTCATCGACGAACAGGATGGTCCGGCGCCCGTATTGCGCCGCGTGCTGCTTGGCCACCTCGACCGCCTGGCGGATCTCCTTGACCCCGGACAGCACCGCGGAAATGGTCTCGAAATGGGCGTCCGACACCTGCGCCAGCAGCCGCGCCAGGGTAGTCTTGCCGACTCCCGGCGGGCCCCAGAAGATCATCGAGTGCAGCGCGCCCTGCTCCAGCGCCTCGCGCAAGGGCTTGCCGCGGGCCAGCAGGTGTTCCTGCCCCACGTACTCGTCCAGGTTTGCGGGCCTCAGCCGTGCCGCCAGGGGCTGCGCGACGGGCTCGCTGCGGAACAGATCCACGGCTTGCGCTTACTCCTGGATCACGTCGACGCCCGGCGGAACGTCGAAGGTGAATTGCTTGGCATCCAGCGCCTCGTTCATCTTCACGTCGAAGAACAGGATGTTGGTGCGCTGGCCGACGCCATCGATCATCTGCATGTCGTTCACCTTGCCGCTGCGGAACGACAGACGCAAGGTGTCGAAGAGGGTGTCCTTGGTCTTCGGCTTGAGCACGAAATCGACTACGTTGCCGCCTTCCTTGTAGGTGATGGCGAAGCTTTCGCTGATCTTCGAGATGTCGCCGGAGAGCAGCAGCGCCGGCGTCTGGGTCAGGCGCTGATCGAGCTTCTGGATGGTCACCTGCTCCAGGTCCGGGTCGTACAGCCAGACCTTCTCGCCGTTGGAAATGAGCAATTGCTCGTTCGGCGCATCGGTATGCCAGCGGAACAGTCCCGGCCGCTTCAGGCTCAGTTGGCCGGCGGTTTCCTGCAGGCGCGTGCCGCTACCGTCCAGGGTCAGTTGGGAAAAACGCGCGGTCAGGGTCTGGGCCTTGTTCAGCAGGCCGGTCAGGCGCTGGACAGCGGCGCTGTCGTCGGCATGGGCCAGCGAAGCGCCCATGGCCAGGGCGGCAACGAACAACGTGCGGATCAGTCGCATCGGAATCCTCTAAAACCTGTCGGGTTCAATCACGAACCGGCGCCGGCGCGATGACTTCGCGGGAGCCGTTGGTATTCATCGGGGTGACCACGCCGGCCATCTCCATCGCCTCGATCATCCGCGCGGCGCGGTTGTAGCCGATCTTCAGCTTGCGTTGCACGGCGGAGATCGATGCCCGGCGACTCTCGGTGACGAAACGTACCGCCTCGTCGTAGAGCGGGTCGTCCTCGCTGCCTTCGCCGGAGCCGTCGCCGCCATCGAAGGAACCGCCACCGCTGCCGCCTTCGTCGACGCCAGCGAGGATGTCCTCGATGTAGTCGGGCGCGCCGCGCAGCTTCCAGGCCTCGACCACCCGGTGCACCTCGTCGTCGGAAACGAAGGCGCCGTGCACGCGAATCGGCAGGCCTGTGCCCGGCGGCAGGTAGAGCATGTCGCCGTGGCCGAGAAGTTGTTCGGCGCCACCCTGGTCGAGGATGGTGCGCGAGTCGATCTTGCTGGAGACCTGGAAGGCGATCCGGGTCGGGATGTTGGCCTTGATCAGGCCGGTGATCACGTCCACCGACGGCCGCTGGGTCGCCAGGATCAGGTGGATACCGGCCGCCCGCGCCTTCTGCGCGATACGGGCGATAAGCTCCTCGACCTTCTTGCCGACGATCATCATCATGTCGGCGAATTCGTCGACCACCACCACGATGGTCGGCAGGGTGCTCAGCTGCGGCGGCTCGTCGTCCGGGCTTTCGCGACGGAACAGCGGGTCGGTCAGCGGCGTGCCAGCCTCCTCGGCGTCCTTCACCTTGCGGTTGAAGCCAGCCAGGTTGCGCACACCCATGGCCGCCATCAGGCGGTAGCGCCGCTCCATCTCCGCCACGCTCCAGCGCAGGGCGTTGGCGGCTTCCTTCATGTCGGTGACCACCGGGCAGAGCAGGTGCGGGATCCCTTCGTAGATCGACAGTTCGAGCATCTTCGGGTCGATCATGATCAGTCGCGCCTCGCTCGGCGTGGACTTGAACAGGATCGACAGGAGCATGGCGTTGACCCCCACCGACTTACCGGAGCCGGTGGTACCGGCCACCAGCAGGTGCGGCATCTTCGCCAGGTCGGTGATGATCGGCCGACCGCCGATGTCGTGGCCCAGGGCCAGCGGCACGGTGGACTTGTGCTCGTCGTACTCCGGCGACGACAGCACTTCGGAGAAGCGCACCATCTGCCGGTCTTCGTTGGGAATCTCGATGCCGACGGTGGTCTTGCCGGGAATCACTTCCACCACCCGCACGCTGATCACCGCCAGCGAGCGCGCCAGGTCCTTGGCCAGGTTGGAAATGCGGCTGACCTTGACCCCCGCCGCGGGCTGGATCTCGAAACGGGTGATCACGGGGCCCGGATGCACCGAATCCACGCTGACCTCGACGCCGAACTCCTTCAGCTTGATCTCCAGCAGGCGCGACATCGCCTCCAGCGACTCGGGCGAGTAGCTCTTCTGCTTCACTTCCGCCGGATCGAGCAGCGACAGCGGCGGCAGGGTGCCCTCCACCGCCGTATCGACGAACAGCGGCGCCTGCTTCTCTTTCAGCACGCGCTTGCTCGGCTCCGGGGCCTTCGGCGGCGGTGGCGGATCGATCTTCGGCGGCGGGCGCTTCTCCCGCTCGCTCATGTGCTTGGCCAGGGCCTCTTCGCGTTCCAGCAGGCGCTCCTTGGCCTTGGACTGTTCGCGGCGGTCCGGCACGCTCGGCGCCACCACCTCGGCGACGCGCTCGTCGACCTCGCGCAGTTGCGCGACCAGTTGCTTGCGCTCGGCGCGCGCGCCCATCCAGCGATTGAAGGCGTTCTGGATCAGTTCGAAGAAGTCCAGGGTGATCTTGCCGGTGACATCCATCACCTTGAACCAGGAGAGGTCGGCGAACACCGTCAGGCCGAAGAGGAACAGGGCGAAGAACACCAGCGTGCTGCCCTGCACGTTCAGCGCATCCACCGCGACGCGGCCCAGGCTCTGGCCGATGGCGCCACCGGCCGAGGCGCTGGCCGGCATGTGGCCGCTGGCGTGGAAATGGATGTAGGCCAGTGCCGAGCCGGCCAGGATCAGGAAGATCAGCCCGACCAGGCGCCAGGAAAACAGCCAGGTGTTCCATTCCCACGGTAGGTTGCGGCGGCGGAATACCTGCCAGGTCTTGATGCCCAGCAACAGCGGAAAGAGGTAGGCGAAGTAGCCGAGCGTCATGAACAGGATATCGGCGGATACCGCACCGAGCCGACCGGCGGCATTCTGCACCTGGTCAACCTGGCTCGAGTGACTCCAGCTCGGATCGGCCGGATCATAGGTGAGCAGAGCCATCCACAAGTAGAGGCAGAGCGCGCCCAGCGCGATCAGGACCCCTTCCTTCAGGCGGGAATGCAGTTGCTGACGCCATGCGGCGGCATGGCTCGCGGTGGTCGAATCCTTCAAATCGCTATTTTTCCTGCGCACGGCTGGTGCTTTAGAAGCTGTCTTGGTCAAAACGCGCCTATTGTACGGCTTTAGGGAAACTCTGAAAAATCACACCCGAAATCAGCGGCAATCCGTGCGTGGCTGATCCCGGCCCCGGGGTTTTGCCGGCCTTTTGCGGATAGGTGTAGCATAGCCGGCAGAACTCTTCAGGCGGCTCCATTGGAGCACGCATTTTCTTATGTGACAAAGGCTTATGGAGTCTTTTTATGAGTGAAGTCAAGCATTCGCGCCTCATCATCCTGGGCTCCGGTCCGGCCGGCTATACCGCCGCCGTGTACGCCGCACGCGCCAATCTCAAGCCAGTGGTGATCACCGGCATCCAGCCAGGCGGCCAGCTGACCACCACCACCGAAGTCGACAACTGGCCGGGCGACGTCGAAGGCCTTACCGGCCCGGCGCTGATGACCCGCATGCAGCAGCACGCCGAGCGTTTCGACACCGAGATCGTCTACGACCACATCCACACCGCCGAGTTGCAACAGCGCCCCTTCACACTGAAGGGCGATAGTGGCACTTATACCTGCGATGCATTGATCATTGCCACCGGTGCCTCCGCGCAATACCTGGGCATGTCGTCGGAAGAAGCCTTCATGGGCAAGGGCGTTTCCGCCTGCGCCACCTGCGACGGCTTCTTCTACCGCAACCAGGTGGTCTGCGTGGTCGGCGGCGGCAATACCGCCGTCGAGGAAGCGCTGTACCTGGCCAACATCGCCAAGGAAGTCCACCTGATCCACCGTCGCGACAAGCTGCGCTCGGAGAAGATCCTCCAGGACAAGCTGTTCGACAAGGCCGAGAACGGCAACGTGCGCCTGCACTGGAACACCACCCTGGACGAGGTGCTGGGCGACGCCAGCGGCGTCACCGGCGTACGCCTGAAGAGCACCATCGACGGCAGCACCAGCGAGCTATCGCTGGCCGGCGTGTTCATCGCCATCGGCCACAAGCCGAACACCGACCTGTTCCAGGGCCAACTGGAAATGCGCGACGGCTACCTGCGGATCCACGGCGGCAGCGAAGGCAATGCCACCCAGACCAGCATCGAAGGCGTGTTCGCCGCCGGCGACGTGGCCGACCACGTCTACCGCCAGGCCATCACTTCCGCCGGCGCCGGCTGCATGGCCGCGCTGGATGCCGAAAAATACCTCGACGACCATTGATCGGACCCGGGGGAGGCCCGCCCTCCCCTACCCCGCCATGCTGACCTGGCTTTCCCGCACCGACTTCGACTTTCCGCCCCTCGACAAGGCCCTGCAGGAGCCCAACGGGCTGCTCGCGGCCGGCGGCGACCTCAATCCGCAACGCCTGGTTGCAGCCTATCGCCACGGCTGCTTCCCCTGGTACCAGGATGGCCAGCCGATCCTCTGGTGGTCGCCCGACCCGCGTACCGTCCTGTTCCCCGACGAACTGCACGTTTCCCGCAGCCTGGCCAAGTGCCTGCGCCAGCAACGCTTCGAAGTCACTTTCAACCGTGACTTCCGGGCGGTGATCCAGGCTTGTGCCGCGCCGCGTGACTACGCCGACGGCACCTGGATCACCACGCCGATGCAACTGGCCTACCAGGAGCTGCACCTGCGCGGCATCGCCCACTCCGTGGAAGTCTGGCAGGAGCGACAACTGGTCGGCGGCCTCTACGGCCTGGCCATGGGCAGGCTGTTCTTCGGCGAATCGATGTTCAGCCGCGCCGACAACGCTTCCAAGGTCGGCTTCGTCACGCTGGTCCGCCATCTGCGCGACGCCGGCTTCGTCCTCATCGACTGCCAGATGCCGACCCGCCACCTGCACAGCCTGGGCGCCCGCGCCATCAGCCGGGGGGAATTCGCCGACTACCTGCAACGCTATCGCGACCAGCCTCCTACCGGCGACCTGGATTTTTAGGCGAGTTTCCGTGCCTGGCATAAACTTGCTTATGGGTCCCTGCTGGAGTTCACCATGACCGAACTCGCCCGACTGAAGTTCTACGCGACGCAACCGCACCCGTGCAGCTACCTGCCCGAGGAGCAGGCAACCACCCTGTTCCTCGATCCCAGCCAGCCCATGGACACGCAGTTGTACGCCTCGCTGTCGGAGGTCGGCTTCCGCCGCAGCGGCGACCATCTCTATCGTCCGCACTGCCAGCATTGCACCGCCTGCATCGCCGCGCGCATACCGGTCGCCGGCTTCAGCCCGAACCGCCAGCAGCGGCGCATCCTCAAGCGCAATGCGGAACTGCAGGTGATCCGCAAGCGACCGAGCTTCAACGAGGAGTACTACGACCTCTATCGGCGCTACATCGAGCAACGCCACGCCGACGGCGACATGTATCCGCCCAGCCGCGACCAGTTCGCCACCTTCCTGGTCCGCGACCTGCCCTTCTGCTGCTTCTTCGAGTTCCGCCTGCATGGCCGCCTGCTGGCCATAGCCGTGACGGACGTGCTGCCGAACGGACTCTCGGCCGTCTATACCTTCTACGATCCCGACGAAGAGCAGCGCAGCCTGGGACGCTACGCGATCCTCTGGCAGATCGCCGAGACCGAACGCCTGGGCCTGCAGGCCGTCTACCTGGGCTACTGGATCAAGAATTGCCGCAAGATGAACTACAAGACCCAGTACCGGCCCATCGAACTGTTCGTCAACCAGCGCTGGGTCGCCCTCACCTGATAGCCGTGTGGCGCTATTGTCGATTTTCTGGCACAATGCACGCCGCTTTTCACGGCCCACCTCTCATTGAAAGGGCCACCCATAGATACCGAGGGCTCTACTGCATGTCGAAAGAAGACAGCTTCGAAATGGAAGGTACTGTCGTCGACACCCTGCCCAACACCATGTTCCGTGTGGAGTTGGAAAATGGGCACGTCGTCACCGCGCACATCTCCGGCAAAATGCGCAAGAACTACATCCGCATCCTCACCGGCGACAAGGTCCGCGTGGAACTGACGCCCTACGACCTGAGCAAGGGCCGCATCACCTACCGCGCCCGCTGAGTCGACACGAGCCGCTGCGGCTCGCCGATTGCAAAAGAAAACGCCCGGCATCTGCCGGGCGTTTTCGTTGCCGCGCTCGGATCAGGCGGGCTCCGCCGCCGTGATCTCGAACTCGAAGGCCAGCTCGTCGCCCTTCAGGTCGACATGCACCAGGCCGCCATGCTCGGCCAGCTCGCCGAACAGGATCTCCTCGGCCAACGGCCGCTTGATCTTGTCCTGGATAAGCCGCGCCATCGGTCGCGCACCCATCTGCACGTCGTAGCCCTTCTCCGCCAGCCAGCCGCGCGCCGCATCGCTGACCTCGAGCTGGACGCGCTTGTCCTCCAGCTGCGCCTGCAGCTCGGTGAGGAACTTGTCGACCACGCTCTTGATCGTCTCGGTGCTCAGGCGGCCGAACTGGATGATGGTATCCAGGCGGTTGCGGAACTCCGGGGTGAAGCTCTTCTTGATCACTTCCATCGCATCGGTGGTGTGATCCTGCTGGTTGAAGCCGATCGACGCGCGCGCCGCCACTTCCGCGCCGGCGTTGGTGGTCATGATCAGGATGATGTTGCGGAAGTCCGCCTTGCGCCCGTTGTTGTCGGTCAGGGTGCCGTGGTCCATCACCTGCAGCAGCAGGTTGAAGACCTCCGGGTGAGCCTTCTCGATCTCGTCGAGCAGCAACACGCAGTGCGGGGTCTTGGTGATCGCCTCGGTGAGCAGGCCGCCCTGGTCGAAGCCGACGTAGCCCGGAGGCGCACCGATCAGCCGCGACACGGTATGCCGCTCCATGTACTCGGACATGTCGAAGCGCACCAGTTCCACGCCCAAGGCCTTCGCCAACTGCCGCGCCACCTCGGTCTTGCCCACGCCGGTGGGACCGGCGAAGAGGAACGAGCCGACCGGCTTGTCCGGCGCCTTGAGCCCGGCCCGGGACAGCTTGATCGCCGTGGACAGCGACTCGATGGCGTCGTCCTGGCCGAACACGGTCAGCTTGAGGTCGCGTTCGAGGTTGCGCAGCAACTCCTTGTCGGAGGTGGTGACGTGTTTCGGCGGGATCCGCGCGATCTTCGCCACGATATCCTCGACCTGCGCCACCTCGATGCGCTTCACGCGCTTCTCTTCCGGCTGCAGGCGCTGGTAGGCGCCCGCCTCGTCGATGACGTCGATGGCCTTGTCCGGCATGTGCCGGTCGTTGATGTAGCGCGCCGCCAGCTCGGCCGCGGCGCGCAGCGCCTCGTCGCTGTACTCGATGTGGTGATGCTGCTCGAAGCGCCCCTTGAGGCCCTTGAGGATGCCATAGGTGTCTTCCACCGACGGCTCGGTCACGTCGACCTTCTGGAAGCGCCGCGCCAAGGCCCGGTCCTTCTCGAAGATGCCGCGGAACTCCTGGAAGGTGGTCGAGCCGATGCAGCGGATCTCGCCCGAGGACAGAACCGGCTTGAGCAGGTTGGAGGCGTCCATTACCCCGCCGGATGCCGCACCGGCGCCGATGATGGTATGGATCTCGTCGATGAACAGCACCGCGTGCGGGCGCTTGCGCAACTCGTTGAGCAAGGCCTTGAAGCGCTTCTCGAAGTCGCCGCGGTACTTTGTACCCGCGAGCAAGGCACCCAGGTCGAGGGAGTAGACCACGCTGTCGGCCAGCAGGTCCGGCACCTGGCCATCGACGATGCGTTTGGCCAGGCCCTCGGCGATGGCCGTCTTGCCGACCCCCGCCTCGCCTACCAGCAGCGGGTTGTTCTTGCGCCGGCGGGCAAGGATCTGCGCCACCCGCTCGACTTCATGTTCACGCCCCACCAGCGGGTCGATCCGCCCCTGGCGAGCCAGTTCGTTGAGGTTGCTGGCATAGGCGTCCAGCGGATGGTTGGACGTGGCCGACTCGCCACCTTCCTCATCCTGCATATCCTGCTCCCCATCCTGCGGATGTTCGGCATGCCCGGGCACCTTGGAGATACCATGGGCGATGTAGTTCACCACATCGATACGCGCGATGCTCTGCTGCTTGAGCAGGAACACCGCCTGGCTTTCCTGTTCGCTGAAGATCGCCACCAGGACATTGGCCCCGGTCACTTCGCGCTTGCCGGAACTCTGCACGTGGAACACCGCACGCTGCAGGACGCGCTGGAAGCCCAGCGTCGGCTGGGTTTCGCGCTCGTCGTCGTGCTGCGGGATCAGCGGCGTGGTGGAATCGATGAATTCCTGCAGGTCGCGCCGCAGCTTGTCCAGGTTGGCACCGCACGCACGCAATACCGTTGCCGCCGCCTCATTGTCCAGCAAGGCCAGCAGCAGGTGCTCAACCGTCATGAATTCATGGCGTTTGGCCCTCGCCTCCTTGAAGGCGAGATTGAGGGTGACTTCGAGCTCTCGATTCAACATGGCTTCACCTCGCTCCCAAACATCCGATCAACTGTCTTTCTCTATCTCGCAGAGCAATGGATGCTGGCTCTCCCGTGCATACTGATTGCCCTGCATCGCCTTGGTTTCGGCCACGTCCCGGGTAAACAAGCCGCAGACCGCCTTACCCTGAGTATGTACCGTCAACATGATCTTGGTGGCTTTTTCCCGGTCCATGTTGAAGAACACTTCCAGCACTTCAACAACAAAGTCCATCGGCGTGTAATCGTCGTTGAACAGTACCACCTTATACAACGGTGGCGGCTGTAATACAGGCTTCGACTCCTGTACCGCGAGCCCCGCCCCTTCGTCCTCGTGCTCATGAGGCTCGGGATGGTCCTGATTGAATGTTAGTCGAATCTGGCTAGGTGCATGCATGAGGAAAAAAAGCTTTGCCTTTCTGGAAAGTTATGGACCGACATGATGTTGATCCGTTTCTCAGGCGTATGGTTCAGCGCCTTGACTAACTGCAAAAGGGTGTTACAAACAATGGAATACCCCTACAGGGTATCAGGGGTTCCGCACCCGTCTCGACCCAGGTCGGACGCGGGATCGTAGTGGATGATACTCCAGCGTTGGAGTCCTTTGCAGAGGGATATGAGCATGCTCAGCGGTAAGGTCAAGTGGTTCAACAACGCCAAGGGCTACGGGTTCATCCTGGCCGAGGGCCGAGATGAGGACCTGTTCGCCCATTACTCGGCCATTCAGATGGACGGTTACAAGACACTCAAGGCGGGCCAGCCGGTCAATTTCGAGATCATCCAGGGACCGAAGGGACTGCATGCCATCAACATCAGCCCCGCCACCGCGACAACCGCCGCACCCTCCGCCCCCGCCCCGCAGGAAGAGCCGCAGGCGACGCCCATCGAAGCCTGACCCCAGCGCGGATGCGGAAATGAAAAAGGCCGGTGCGAACCGGCCTTTTTCTCGTTCGGGCGCTAGCCCTTCCTACATCTTGGCAATCATCGCGTCGCCGAACTCCGAGCAGGACAGCAGGGTCGCGCCGTCCATCAGGCGTTCGAAGTCATAGGTCACGGTCTTGGCGGCGATCGCCCCGTTGGTGCCCTTGATGATCAGGTCGGCCGCCTCGGTCCAACCCATGTGGCGCAGCATCATCTCCGCGGAGAGGATCAGCGAACCCGGGTTGACCTTGTCCTGGCCGGCGTACTTCGGCGCGGTGCCGTGGGTCGCCTCGAACATGGCCACCGAATCGGACAGGTTGGCGCCGGGCGCGATGCCGATGCCACCGACCTCGGCCGCCAGGGCGTCGGAGAGATAGTCGCCGTTCAGGTTCAGGGTGGCGATCACGTCGTACTCGGCGGGGCGCAGCAGGATCTGCTGCAACATGGCGTCGGCGATCACGTCCTTGACCACGACGTTCTTGCCGGTCTTCGGATTCTTGAACTGCATCCACGGACCGCCGTCCAGCAGCTCGGCGCCGAATTCATCGCGCGCGACTTCGTAGCCCCAATCCTTGAAGGCACCCTCGGTGAACTTCATGATGTTGCCCTTGTGCACCAGGGTCACCGAACTGCGGTCGTTGTCGACGGCGTATTGCAGGGCCTTGCGCACCAGGCGCTTGGTGCCTTCCTGGGAAACCGGCTTGATGCCGATGCCGCAGTTCTCGGTGAAGCGGATCTTCTTGACGCCCATTTCCTCGGTGAGGAACTTGATGACCTTCTCCGCTTCCGGCGAACCGGCCTTCCACTCGACGCCGGCATAGATGTCCTCGGAGTTCTCGCGGAAGATCACCATGTCCACGTCGCCGGGCTTCTTCACCGGGCTGGGCACGCCTTCGAACCAGCGTACCGGGCGCTGGCAGACGTAGAGATCGAGTTGCTGGCGCAGGGCCACGTTCAGGGAGCGGATGCCGCCACCGACCGGGGTGGTCAGCGGGCCCTTGATGGAAACCACGTAGTCGCGTACGGCGTCCAGGGTTTCCTGGGGCAGCCAGGTGTCCTGGTCATACACCTGGGTGGCCTTCTCGCCGGCGTAGACTTCCATCCAGGCGATCTTGCGCTCGCCCTTGTATGCTTTTTCCACTGCAGCGTCGACAACCTTGATCATGACCGGGCTGATATCGACGCCGATGCCATCACCCTCGATGAACGGGATGATCGGGTTCTTCGGTACGCTCAAGGACATGTCGGCATTCACAGTGATTTTGTCACCGGTCGCCGGCACCTGGATCTTTTGGTATCCCATGCTGAACTCCGTGTTGTGGTTAAAACCCTGTTGCAGCCTTCTAGGGTAGCCCAGTTGTCCGCCCGGAAACCACATCTTCCTTAGTCTAAACAGGCGAGCGCATCAGCCCGGCGAGAGGGTGGTATACTGCGCGCCATGACTTCGCAGTCATCGAGGTCCGAGCAGTCTGGGACCAGACCCTCTCCCCTCGCAGCGTCGGGTTCGCCACCATGAACCCGCCGTACAACGCTCTACTGGCGCCCCTATATCCCGCGGCATATCTCGATTTCGATTCAACCCGATGTTGAGCGAAGGCATCGCGTCCACCAACGCGTATCGAGACTCTGTGCGCGCCCAGCAAAAAAGAGAGTTACCGTAGATGTCCATCCGCTCGAAGATCACCTACACCTTCACCGACGAAGCACCCGCGCTCGCCACCTACTCGCTCCTCCCCATCGTCAAGGCCTTTGCCGCTTCCGCCGGCATCGACGTCGAGACCAGCGACATCTCTCTTGCAGGACGCATCCTGGCCAACTTCGCCGACCGCCTCGAAGCCGACCAGCGTATCGAAGACGACCTCGCCCGCCTGGCGGTCCTGGCCACCTCGCCCGACGCCAATATCATCAAGCTGCCCAACATCAGCGCCTCGGTGCCCCAGCTGAAAGGCGCGATCGCCGAGCTGCAGGGCCTGGGCTACAAGGTTCCCGACTTCCCGGAAGACCCGCAGACCGACGAAGAGAAAGAGGTTCGCGCACGCTACGCGAAGATCCTCGGCAGCGCCGTGAACCCGGTCCTGCGCGAAGGCAATTCCGACCGTCGCGCGCCTGCCGCAGTGAAGGCCTACGCCCGCAAGCACCCGCACTCCATGGGCAAGTGGAGCATGGCCTCGCGCTCCCACGCCGACTACATGCGCGGCGGCGACTTCTTCTCCAGCGAACAGTCCATCACCATGGCCAAGGCCGGTGACGTGCGCATCGAATTCGTCGGCAAGGACGGCAAGGTCGAGGTCAAGAAGCAACTGAGCCTGCAGGAAGGCGAAGTGCTCGACAGCATGTTCATGAGCTGCGGCAAGCTGCGCGACTTCTTCGAGAAGACCCTGCAGGACTGCAAGGAAACCGGCGTCATGTGGTCCCTGCACGTCAAGGCGACCATGATGAAGATTTCCCACCCGATCGTCTTCGGACATGCGGTGAGCGTCTACTACAAGGACGTCTTCGACAAGTGGGGCCAACTCTTCGAAGAGCTCGGCGTGAACCCGAACAACGGTATCTCCAGCGTCTACGACAAGATCAAGTCGCTGCCCGCCTCCCAGCAGGAAGAGATCCTCCACGACATCCACGAGGTGTACAGCCACCGCCCGGAAATGGCGATGGTCGACTCCGTGAAAGGCATCACCAACCTGCACATTCCGAGCGACGTCATCGTCGACGCCTCGATGCCGGCGATGATCCGCAACTCCGGCCAGATGTGGGGCAAGGACGGCAAGCAGAAAGACACCAAGGCGGTAATGCCGGAAAGCACCTACGCCCGCATCTACCAGGAGATGATCAACTTCTGCAAGACCAACGGCGCCTTCGACCCGACCACCATGGGCAGCGTGCCGAACGTCGGCCTGATGGCGCAGAAGGCCGAGGAATACGGCTCCCACGACAAGACCTTCGAAATGACCGCCGACGGCACCATGCGCGTGGTCCTGGCCGACGGCAGCGTGCTGATGCAGCACGACGTGGAGACCGGCGACATCTGGCGCGCCTGCCAGACCAAGGACGCACCGATCCGCGACTGGGTCAAGCTGGCCGTCACCCGCGCACGCCAGTCCGATACCCCGGCGATCTTCTGGCTGGACCCGGAGCGCGCCCACGACCGCGAACTGCGCAAGAAGGTCGAGCTGTACCTCAAGGACCACGACCTGACCGGTCTCGACATCAGCATCATGGGCTACAACGAGGCCATTCGCGTCAGCATGGAACGCCTGATCCGCGGCAAGGACACCATCTCGGTGACCGGCAACGTCCTGCGCGACTACCTGACCGACCTGTTCCCGATCATGGAACTGGGCACCTCGGCCAAGATGCTCTCCATCGTTCCGCTGATGGCAGGCGGCGGCATGTACGAAACCGGCGCCGGCGGCTCGGCACCCAAGCACGTCCAGCAACTGGTGGAAGAGAACTACCTGCGCTGGGACTCCCTGGGCGAGTTCCTGGCCCTGGCCGTGTCCCTGGAGGAAACCGGGATCAAGACCGGCAACGCCAAGGCCAAGCTGCTCGGCAAGGCGCTGGACGAAGCCACCGGCAAGCTGCTGGACAACAACAAGTCGCCGTCGCGCAAGGTCGGCGACATCGACAACCGCGGCAGCCACTTCTACCTGGCGATGTACTGGGCCCAGGCCCTGGCCGCCCAGGACGAAGACGCCGAACTGAAAGCGCACTTCGCACCGCTGGCCGAGGCCCTGACCGAGCAGGAAGCGACCATCGTCGCCGAACTCAATGCGGTCCAGGGCAAGCCGGCCGAGATCGGCGGCTACTATCGCTCCAACCCGGAGCTGACCAGCAAGGTGATGCGCCCCAGCGCCACCTTCAACGCGGCGATCGACAGCCTGGCCTGATGGCGTCACGCTGACGAAGCAGAAACCCCGGGCCTACGCTCGGGGTTTCTTTTTATCGAGGCCTTTTCCGTACCGAGGAGACATCCATGAGCTGGCACCCCCATGTCACCGTAGCGACCATCGTCGAGGACCAGGGCCGCTTCCTGCTGGTCGAGGAACAGGCCGACGGCCGCGAGGTGCTGAACCAGCCCGCCGGGCACCTGGAGCCCGCCGAAAGCCTGCTCGAGGCCGCCCTGCGCGAAACCCTCGAGGAAACCGGCTGGGAGGTCGAGCTGAGCGCCGTCACCGGCATCTACCTGTACACCGCCCCGTCCAACGGTGTCACCTATCAGCGCGTATGCTTCGCCGCCCGCCCCGTGCGCCACCACCCCGAGCGCGCCCTCGACGACGGCATCATCGGCCCGCGCTGGCTGAGCCGCGACGAACTGGCCGCCCAGCCGCAGCGCTGGCGCAGCCACCTGGTGCTGCGCTGCATCGACGACTACCTGGCCGGCGGCCGCTATCCCCTGGCGCTGATCCGCGACACCCACTTGTCGCCCTCCCTACCCCAGGCCTGATAGAATCCGCGTTTTACGAATTCGCCCGTGACGCCTGATCGCTATGTCTGAATCCGCCCCCACCCCACGCCGCGAGCGCGTGATCGTCGGCATGTCCGGCGGCGTCGACTCGTCCGTCTCCGCCCTGCTCCTGTTGCAGCAGGGCTATCAGGTCGAAGGCCTGTTCATGAAGAACTGGGACGAGGACGACGGCACCGAATACTGTACCGCCCGCGAGGACCTGGCCGACGCCCAGGCCGTCTGCGACCGGATCGGCATCAAGCTGCACACGGCGAACTTCGCCGCGGAATACTGGGATAACGTGTTCGAGCACTTCCTTGCCGAGTACAAGGCCGGCCGTACGCCGAACCCGGACATCCTCTGCAACCGCGAAATCAAGTTCAAGGCGTTCCTCGACTACGCGCTGATGCTCGGCGCGGACCTGATCGCCACCGGCCACTATGTGCGGCGCCGCGACCGCGACGGGCGCACCGAGCTGCTCAAGGGCCTGGACCCGAACAAGGACCAGAGCTACTTCCTGCACGCGGTGGGCGGCGAGCAGATCGCCCGCAGCCTGTTCCCCGTCGGCGAACTGGAGAAGCCGGAAGTCCGCGCCATCGCCGAGAAGCATGGCCTCGCCACGGCGAAGAAGAAGGACTCCACGGGCATCTGCTTCATTGGCGAGCGACGCTTCACCGATTTCCTCAAGCAGTACCTGCCGGCCCAGCCGGGCGACATCGAGACCATCGAAGGCAAGGTCATCGGTCGCCACAGCGGCCTGATGTACCACACCATCGGCCAGCGCCAGGGCCTCGGCATCGGCGGTCTCAAGGAAGCCGGCGACGATCCCTGGTACGTGCTCGGCAAGGACCTGCAACGCAACGTGCTGCTGGTCGGCCAGGGCAACGACCACCCGCTGCTGTTCTCCCGCGCCCTGCTGGCCTCGCGAATCTACTGGGTCAACCCGGTCGAACTGGAGCGGCCGCGCCGCCTGCGGGCCAAGGTGCGCTACCGCCAGAGCGACCAGGACTGCGTCCTGGAGAAAACCGCCGAAGGCTACCGCGCGGTGTTCGACGAACCGCAGCGCGCAGTGACCCCGGGGCAATCGGTGGTGTTCTACGACGGCGACGTCTGCCTCGGCGGCGGCGTGATCGAAACGGCGGAAGCCTGGGATTTCGGAGGACGCCCGTGAGCGATCCGCGACAGCAACTGATTGCCCTCGGCGCCGTCTTCGAATCCGCAGCCCTGGTCGACAAGCTGGCACGCACCGGACAGATCAGCGAAGCCCCGCTGGGCTGCATGCTCGGCAGCCTGCTGGCGCGCAACCCGGCCAGCACCCTGGACGTCTACGGTGGCGACAGCCTCAACCTGCGCGACGGCTTCAAAGCCCTGGCCAGCGCCCTGGAGCGCAAGCCCGGCAGCCTGCAGCGCGAACCGCTGCGCTACGCCCTGGCGATGCTGACCCTGGAACGGCAACTGGACAAGCGCGGCGATATGCTCGACCTGATCGGCCAGCGCCTCGACCAGGTCGAACAGCAGGTCCAGCACTTCGGGCTGGTCCACGAGAACGTCATCGCCTCGTTCGCCAGCATCTACCAGGACACCCTCAGCACCTTCCGCCAGCGCATCCAGGTACACGGCGACATGCGCCACCTGCAGGTCAGCAGCAACGCCGCGCGGATCCGCGCCCTGCTGCTCGCCGGCATCCGCTCGGCGCGGCTCTGGCGGCAACTGGGCGGCAGCCGCTGGCAGATGGTATTCAGCCGGCGCCGGCTGCTCAACGAACTCTATCCCCTGCTGCGCGGCTAGCCATGGCCATGGCCGGGAGCCAGCCGCAACGGCGCAACAGCCCGACCCAGGGCGCCGCCATGCTGGCTCTTTCGGCGCTGTTCTTCGCCCTGATGGGCGGCCTGATCCGCGAGGCCTCCAGCACCGTCAACAACGAAACCGTGGTGTTCTTCCGCAACCTCGTCGGCGTGCTGTTCTTCCTGCCCCTGGCGCTGACTCGCGGCATCGGCCCGCTGCGCACCCGCCGCCCGCTATCGCACCTGCTGCGCACCACCTACGGCCTGGGCGGCATGTACTGCTACTTCTACGCCCTCGCCCACCTGCCGCTGACCGACGCCATGCTGTTCAGCTATGCCGCGCCGGTGTTCACGCCGCTGATCGCACACCTGTGGATCAAGGAGCCGCTGACCCGCCGCATGATGGTCGCCACCCTGGTCGGCTTCCTCGGCGTGCTGCTGGTGGCCAGGCCCAGCGGCGCGGTAGTGGCGCCGATCGCCCTGGTCGGCATCGCCTCCAGCCTGATGGCTGCCTGCGCCTTCGTCTCGATCCGCGAAATGAGCGACAGCGAGCCAGCCTATCGCATCGTGTTCTACTTCGCCCTGTTCGGCACCCTGTTCTCCGGCGTGCCGCTGGCCTGGGCCTGGCAGCCGCTGAACGGCCAGGAACTGCTCCTGCTGCTCGGCGCCGGACTGTTCGCCAGCCTCGGCCAACTGACCATGTCGCAGGCCTATGCCCTGGCCTCCCCGGGAGTGATCGGACCGATCGCCTACATGGCCATCGTTTTCGCCGGGGTGATCGCCTGGCTGCGCTGGGACGAACTGCCCAGCCACACGTCGCTGCTCGGCGCCGCCCTGATCTTCGCCGCCAGCCTGATCCCCCTGCTGGGCAACCGCCCCGCCGAAAGGCCCCGCTGAATGCCCCACCGGGGCGCACCTTTCATGTATGATATGCGCCCCTTTTTCGTTGACTTCCAGCCACGAGAACGTCTCATGCAGCTTTCCTCGCTCACCGCGGTATCCCCCGTCGATGGCCGCTATGCCGGCAAAACCAGCAGCCTGCGTCCGATCTTCAGCGAATACGGCCTGATCCGTTTCCGCGTCATGGTGGAAGTCCGCTGGCTGCAGCGCCTCGCCGCCCACGCCGGGATTCCCGAGGTCGCGCCGTTCTCCGCCGAAGCCAACGCCCTGCTCGACAGCCTGGCCAGCGACTTCCAGCTGGAACACGCCGAACGCATCAAGGAAATCGAGCGCACCACCAACCACGACGTGAAAGCCGTGGAGTACCTGCTCAAGGAACAGGCCGCCAAGCTTCCGGAGCTGGCCGCGGTCAGCGAGTTCATCCACTTCGCCTGCACCTCCGAGGACATCAACAACCTGTCCCACGCCCTGATGCTCCGCGAGGGTCGCGACAGCGTGCTGCTGCCGCTGATGCGCCAGATCGCCGAGGCCATCCGCGAACTGGCGGTGAAACTCGCCGACGTGCCGATGCTCTCCCGCACCCACGGCCAGCCTGCCTCGCCGACCACCCTGGGCAAGGAACTGGCCAACGTCGTCTACCGCCTGGAGCGGCAGATCAAGCAGGTCGCCGGCATCGAGTTGCTGGGCAAGATCAACGGTGCCGTGGGCAACTACAACGCCCACCTGTCCGCCTATCCCGAAGTCGACTGGGAAGCCAACGCGCGCCAGTTCATCGAAGGCGACCTCGGCCTGACCTTCAACCCCTACACCACTCAGATCGAGCCGCACGACTACATCGCCGAGCTGTTCGATGCGATCGCCCGCTTCAACACCATCCTCATCGACTTCGACCGCGACGTCTGGGGCTACATCTCCCTCGGCTATTTCAAGCAGAAGACCGTGGCCGGCGAGATCGGCTCCTCGACCATGCCGCACAAGGTCAACCCGATCGACTTCGAGAACTCCGAGGGCAACCTCGGCATCGCCAACGCGCTGTTCCAGCACCTGGCCAGCAAGCTGCCGATCTCGCGCTGGCAGCGCGACCTGACCGACTCCACCGTGCTGCGCAACCTCGGCGTCGGCATCGCCCACAGCGTCATCGCCTACGAGGCCAGCCTGAAGGGCATCGGCAAGCTGGAGCTGAACGCCCAGCGCATCGCCGAGGACCTGGACGCCTGCTGGGAAGTCCTCGCCGAGCCGGTGCAGACCGTGATGCGTCGCTATGGCGTGGAAAACCCCTACGAGAAGCTGAAGGAACTGACCCGCGGCAAAGGCATCAGCGCCGAAGCCTTGCAGACTTTCATCGAAGAGCTGGCGATTCCCGCCGAGGCCAAGGTCGAGCTGAAGAAGCTGACCCCGGCCGGCTACGTCGGCAATGCCGCCGCCCAGGCCAAGCGCATCTGAGCACGCAACCCTTTTGCACGCCCGGCTGCGCCGGGCGTTTTTGTTTCAAGGACTTAACCATGAATGCTGATACTCCCCTGCAACTTCTGGGCGGACTGACCGCTGCCGAATTCCTCCGCGACTACTGGCAGCGCAAACCGCTGCTGGTCCGCCAGGCGATCCCGGACTTCGAAAGCCCGCTGTCCGCCGACGAGCTGGCCGGGCTGTCGCTGGAGGAGTCGGTGGAATCGCGCATCGTCCTCGAACACGGGAAAACCCCGTGGGAAATGCGCCGTGGCCCGTTCCAGGAGGAGGACTACCAGCACCTGCCGGAACAGGACTGGACCCTGCTGGTGCAGGCGGTCGACCAGTTCGTCCCGGAAGTCGCCCAACTGCTGGAGCAATTCCGCTTCCTGCCCAGCTGGCGGATCGACGACGTAATGATCAGCTACGCCGCTCCCGGCGGCGGCGTCGGTCCGCACTTCGACAACTACGACGTATTCCTGCTTCAGGGCCACGGACGCCGGCGCTGGAAAGTCGGACAGATGTGCAGCAGCGACAGCCCGCTGCGCGAGCACGCCGACCTGCGCATCCTCGCCGACTTCGAAGAGAGCGACGAGTGGGTCCTGGAGCCCGGCGACATGCTCTACCTGCCCCCGCGCCTCGCCCACTACGGCATCGCCGAAGACGAGTGCATGACCTACTCGATCGGCTTCCGCGCGCCCAGCGCCGCCGAAGTGCTGACCCATTTCACCGACTTCCTCGGCCAGTTCCTCTCCGACGAGGAGCGCTACACCGATGCCGGCCTGCAACCGGTAGGCGACGATCCGCACCAGATCCAGCGCGACGCTCTGGAGCGCCTGCAGGTCCTGATCCAGGAGCACATGAGCGACGAGCGCCTGCTGCTGACTTGGTTCGGCCAGTTCATGACCGAGCCGCGCTATCCCGAACTGGTTGCCGGCGAGGAGATCCCCGAGGAGGAGCTGTTCGGCGCCCTCGAGGATGGCGCGCTGCTGGTGCGCAACCCCAGCGCCCGCCTGGCCTGGAGCGAGATCGACATCGGCCTGGTGCTGTTCGCCAGCGGCCAGAGCGTACTCCTGCCCGGGCAGCTCAAGGAACTGCTGAAGCTGGTCTGCTCGGCCGATGCGTTGCATCTGGAAAACCTCGGCCAATGGCTGGCCGATGACGATGCGCGTAAGCTGTTGGCGGAGTTGGTCAAACAGGGCAGTTTGGAGTTTGCAGATGAATAAGATCCGCGTACGCGTAGCCGACTGGCAGAAGGACAATGCCGAGCTGCGCCGCATCCGCGAAGCGGTCTTCATTGCCGAACAGTCGGTTCCGCCGGAACTGGAGTGGGACGCCGAAGACGACGAAGCCGTGCATTTTCTCGCCTATGAAGGCGAATACGCGATCGGCACCGCGCGCCTGCTGGGCGACGGGCACATCGGCAGGGTCTCGGTACTCAAGGACTGGCGCGGCCTGAAGGTCGGCGACGCGCTGATGCGCGCGGCCATCGAGGAAGCCGAGCGACGCGGCCTGAAGCGCCAACTGCTGACCGCGCAGGTCTATGCCATACCCTTCTACGAGCGACTGGGCTTCAAGGTCGACAGCGGCGAGTTCCTCGACGCCGGCCTGCCCCATGTCGACATGGTTCGCGACAGCGACTGAGGCCCGATGAGCGACGCCCCGGAGACCTCGCCGGCCGACCTGCCGGCCATCGAATTCAGCTCTCCGGGGTGCTTTGCGGTACGCAACCCGGCCAGCGCCGCGCTGCCTGCGGAACGCTGGGAACCAGCGCCATTCCGCCTCGGCGAACATGAGCCGCTGGAGCGCTTCGAGCATCCGCAGGAAGCCCGCGCCCATGCCCTGGCCCTCCTGCAGCAGGCCCGCCGCTCACTCTGCCTGCACAGTCCCGACCTGGAAAGCTGGCTCTATCACCACAGCAGCATCCAGGAAGCCTGCACCCGTTTTCTCCTGGCCAATCCACGCAATCGCCTGCGTATCCTCGTTGGCGACAGCGCCCAGGCCGTGCGCAACGGCCACCGCCTGATCAACCTTTCGCGCCGCCTGTCGAGCAACTGCCTGATCCGCCGCCTCAACCCGGACTACCCTAAAGAGGACGACGCCTTCCTCCTGGCCGACGACCAGGGCCTGCTGCTGCGCCCGAAACCGGCGCAACCGGCGGGCTACGCCTGCTACCGTGCCGCCGGGCGGGTGCGTCAACTCCAGGCCCGCTTCGAGCAGGCCTGGGACACCAGTCTTTCCGACCCGGACCTGCGGAGCTTCCTCCTGTGACCCTGTTGCGCACCACCCTGCTCTCCTCGCTGTTGGCGACAGTCGTTCTCGGCGCCTCGGCCGCCCCGCGCACCGAAGTGATCCCGCTCAACTACCGCACCGCCGACGACGTGATGGCGGTGGCCCAGTCGGTCATCGGCAGCGAAGGCAAGGTCACCGCCTATGGCAACCAGTTGATCGTCAATGCCGAGCCGGCGAAGATCCGCGAGTTGCAATCGGTCCTGCAGCAGATCGACTCGCGCCCGCATCGCCTGCTGATCACCGTGGATACCAGCGAGAACCTGCAACAGGACAGCCGCGGCTATTCGGTGGATGGTTCGACCAGCGCCGGCAACATCGAGATCCAGAGCGGCCGCGGCGAGGTCAACGGCAAGGATCGAGTCCGCATCATCCGTCGCTCCACCGACAGCCGTTCCGGCGGCAGCCAGCAGGTCCAGGCCACCGAGGGCTACCCGGCGCTGATCCAGGTCGGCCAGAGCGTCCCCATCACCAGCACCGCCACCGGTCCCTACGGGCAGATCTACAGCCAGACCGAATACCGCAACGTCAACCGCGGCTTCTACGTCACCGCGACGCTGACCGGCAACCTGGTGCACGTCACCATCAGCTCCAGCAATGACCGCCTCAGCCAGAGCCATCCCGGCGTCATCGATACCCAGAGCACCGACACCCGGGTCAGCGGCAAGCTCGGCGAGTGGATCACCCTGGGCGGCGTCAGCGAACAGAACCAGGCCGACCAGCACGGCTTCGTGCGTCGCTACTCGACCCAGGGACGCGACGACACCAGCCTGCGCCTGAAAGTCGAAACCCTCGACTGACCGACGGCGCTCTTTCCAGCGCGAATTGCCTCCCGCTCCGGCAAAGCCACGGGGCGCGGGCTTTTGCGGGCATTTTCGATGCAAACGGAAACATCTCGACCAGACAAGACCATCCGGTCACTCTTAGACCTTCGTGTAGTAGTCTTGAAAAAACACTACAAAACGTTTGACGACGGATTTTTTCCAGAGCATGATGGCCCCGCTCCCGCTAATCAGGGGCTCTGAAACGACGAGCTCCCGGTGCCTGCGCCGATACGCCCTCGGCCTCCACCGTGTTGATCTGCCCACAAGGCGGCTTGACGAGATTGCGACTGGAACGAAGTTGTCCTGAGGGACGGGGAAGCGTTTACGTATCAGCCAGATCGAAAGACTCGACAGCGAGTCGCCCACCGGCAACCACGAGCCGAACGGCACTTGATCCAGTCGAGAAGCACGGTCCGCGAACTGTTCGTCTCCACCCCCTCCTCGGCGTCATTCTTCGCCACGGTCATTCTCTCGCCATGCAGCGGTGAGCCACCCGCAAGACAACCTTCACCAGCAGGTTTTGAGTGGGTCAGTCGGTGCTCAACCAATACATTTCTTGAAGGATTGACCATGTCCGCATATCAGAACGAGATCAAGGCAGTTGCCGCGCTGAAAGAGAAGAACGGCAGCAGCTGGAGCGCGATCAACCCCGAGTACGCAGCTCGCATGCGTATCCAGAACCGCTTCAAGACCGGCCTGGATATCGCCAAGTACACCGCGGCCATCATGCGCAAGGACATGGCCGAATACGATGCGGACTCCTCCGTCTACACCCAGTCGCTGGGTTGCTGGCACGGCTTCATCGGGCAGCAGAAGCTGATCTCGATCAAGAAGCACCTGAAGACCACCAACAAGCGCTACCTCTACCTGTCCGGTTGGATGGTCGCCGCGCTGCGCTCCGACTTCGGCCCGCTGCCGGACCAGTCCATGCACGAGAAAACCGCGGTTTCCGGCCTGATCGAAGAGCTGTACACCTTCCTGCGCCAGGCTGACGCCCGCGAGCTGGACCTGCTGTTCACCGGCCTGGACGCTGCCCGCGCCGCTGGCGACAAGGCCAAGGAAGCCGAGCTGCTGGCCCAGATCGACAACTTCGAAACCCACGTGGTGCCGATCATCGCCGACATCGACGCCGGCTTCGGCAACGCCGAGGCGACCTACCTGCTGGCCAAGAAGATGATCGAAGCCGGCGCCTGCTGCATCCAGATCGAGAACCAGGTGTCCGACGAGAAGCAGTGCGGCCACCAGGACGGCAAGGTTACCGTTCCGCACATCGACTTCCTCGCCAAGATCAATGCCGTACGCTACGCCTTCCTCGAGCTGGGCGTGGACGATGGCGTGATCGTCGCCCGTACCGACTCCCTGGGCGCCGGCCTGACCAAGCAGATCGCCGTGACCAACGAGCCGGGCGACCTGGGCGACCTGTACAACTCCTTCCTGGATTGCGAAGAGATCTCCGAGGCCGAGCTGGGCAACGGCGACGTCGTAATCAAGCGCGAAGGCAAGCTGCTGCGTCCGAAGCGCCTGGCTTCCAACCTGTTCCAGTTCCGCAAGGGCACCGGCGAAGATCGCTGCGTCCTGGACTGCATCACCTCGCTGCAGAACGGCGCCGACCTGCTCTGGATCGAAACCGAGAAGCCGCACGTCGGCCAGATCAAGGCGATGGTCGATCGCATCCGCGAAGTGATTCCGAACGCCAAGCTGGTCTACAACAACAGCCCGTCCTTCAACTGGACCCTGAACTTCCGCCAGCAGGTGTTCGATGCGTTCGTCGCCGAAGGCAAGGACGTTTCCGCCTACGACCGCAACAAGCTGATGAGCGTCGAGTACGACGACACCGAGCTGGCCAAGGTCGCCGACGAGAAGATCCGCACCTTCCAGCGCGATGGCTCGGCCCACGCCGGCATCTTCCACCACCTGATCACCCTGCCGACCTACCACACCGCCGCGCTGTCCACCGACAACCTGGCCAAGGGCTACTTCGCCGACGAAGGCATGCTGGCCTACGTGAAGGGCGTGCAGCGCCAGGAACTGCGCCAGGGCATCGCCTGCGTCAAGCACCAGAACATGGCGGGCTCCGACATCGGCGACAACCATAAAGAGTACTTCGCTGGCGAAGCCGCTCTGAAGGCCAGCGGCAAAGACAACACCATGAACCAGTTCCACTAAGGAACAGGGGCCAGCCGGGCAGCCACGATCTGCCCGGCCCGCCTCGCGAAAACCCCGGCTCCGGCCGGGGTTTTTCATTTCCGGATCATGGCAAAAGGCCTCGAGTGCCTGTCATCGTCCCGTCGCTTTCAGCGGTTAGCGTCAATGCTCCGTCGATCAGCCCACAAGGAGCACGTCCGTGAGCCTGGAGAAAAAAGATGCCATCCTGTTCGGTGATGGCGACGAGTTGCCCAGCAACCATTCGAACAACCCGCACATGAACGACCTGATCGCCGGCCTCGGCCGCCGCCAGGTCCTGGCCGGCGGCGCGGCGCTCGGCGCCCTCGCCTTCCTCGGCGTCGCGCTCCCCGCCAGCGCCGCTCCCGCCGAAGCGCAGGCGCCCGCCGCGGAAGGCCTGCGCGGCTTGCCTTTCAAACGCCGCAACCGCTTGCCCTTCGAAGCCATCGCCAGCGGCCGCGCCGATACCATCCGGGTGCCCGCCGGCTACAAGGCGACGCCCTTCATACCCTGGGGCACCCCGATCAGCGGCAGTTATCCGGGATTCCTCGACGACGCCAGCAACAGCGCCCAGGACCAGGCCGAACAGATCGGCATGCACCACGACGGCATGCACTTCTTCCCGATCGACGCGCAGTTCGGCTTCGGCGGCGGACACATCAGCAACCATGGCCTGCTGGTGCTCAACCATGAATACATCGACGCGCCGCTGCTGCACACCAATGGCCCGACCGTGGTCGATGGCAAGCGCACCGTCGCCGATGAAGTGCGCAAGGAAATCAACGCCCATGGCGTTTCCGTCGTGGAGATCCGTCGCAACGTGCGTGGCGAGTGGAATGTCGTACCGTCGCAACGCAATCGGCGGATCACCGCCGCCACGCCGATGCGTATCGCCGGCCCGGCGCGCGGCCACGAACTGCTGCGCACCCGCCACAGTCCGGACGGCACCCGCACCCGCGGCACCCACAACAACTGTTCCAACGGTTTCACCCCCTGGGGCACCTACCTCACCTGCGAGGAGAACTGGGTCGGCTATTTCTCCACCCAGGACAGCGAACTGCCGCGCGAACTGACCCGCTACGGCATTCGCAACACCAGCCGTTTCGGCTGGGAGACCCTGGCGGGCGACGAGTTCGAGCGCTTCGACGCCACCCGCAAGGGCAAACAGGCTCAGGACGACTACCGCAACGAACCGAACAACTTCGGCTGGATCGTCGAGATCGACCCGTTCGACCCGCAATCGGTACCGGTCAAGCGCACCGCTCTCGGCCGCTTCGCCCACGAAGGCCTGGTCTTCGCCCCGGTCAAGCCGGGCCGCCAGGTAGTCTGCTACTCCGGCGACGACTCGCAGAACGAGTACATCTACAAGTACGTCAGCCGCGACAAGTTCCGTCCGGGTCGCAGCAACGCTCGCCTGCTCGACGAAGGTACCCTCTACGTCGCCCGCTTCAACGCCGATGGCAGCGGCCAGTGGCTGCCGCTGGACATCGCCGACGGCAACTTCCGCGCGGCCTGTCGCAAGGCCGGGGTGAGCTTCGCCGACCAGGGCGAAGTGCTGATCAACACCCGCCTGGCCGCCGATGTCCTCGGCGCGACCAAGATGGATCGCCCGGAGTGGGGCGCGGTCAACCCGGACAACGGCGACGTCTACTTCACCCTCACCAACAACACGTCGCGCACCGTCGCCGACGCCGCCAACCCACGGGTGAAGAACGCCTACGGCCATATCATCCGCTGGCGCGAACGCAGCCGCGACTATGCCGGGCAACGCTTCACCTGGGACCTGTTCATGCTCGCCGGTCCCGGCGAAGACAGCCGCGGCCCGGACGGCAAGCCGCTGAACCAGGACAATATCCTGGCCAGCCCCGACGGCCTCTGGTTCGACCCGGAAGGCCGCCTGTGGATCCAGACCGACATGAGCGGCAGCCAGTTGAGCAGCGGCCCGTTCGGCAACAACCAGATGCTGGTGGCCGACCCGCGCACCGGCGAACTGAAGCGCTTCCTCACCGGTCCGCTGGGTTGCGAGGTGACCGGCATTGCCGCGACGCCGGACTTCCGTACGCTGTTCATCAACATCCAGCACCCGGGGGAAGGCTCGACCGCCGATAACCTCCTCAGCACCTGGCCGGACGGGCCGGGCCGCCGGCCACGCTCGGCCACCGTGGTGATCACCCGCGAAGACGGCCGACGCCTGCTCTGACGCGCCACGACGACCTGCGTTGGCCGGAATGCCGGCGCAGGTCGCCGCTACAGCCGTGGGCAAGCCCGGGCAAAGCGGGTGGAATGCAGGCTCCCCTCTCTATGGAAGGACGCCAGCATGCCCAAGCGCAATCGTCTCAGCCGCGCCGTCGGCGCCATCAACCTCCTCCCCCGCCGCCTGCGCAGCCGCAGCCTGACGCTGCTGCTGGGCTCCCAGGTGCGCTTCGCCGGCACGGCGAGGGTGCGCATCCATGAACTGGGGCAGGAGCGCGCCATCCTCAGCCTGAAGAACCGTCGACCGGTGCAGAACCACATAAAAGGTATCCATGCCGCAGCGATGGCCTTGCTCGCCGAGTCGGCCAGCGGCTTCCTGGTCGGAATGAACGTACCGGACGACAAGCTGCCGCTGATCAAGACCATGAAGATCGACTATCTCAAGCGCGCCCAGGGCGACCTGACCGCCATCGCGACGCTGGAGGCCGGACAGATCGAGCAGATCCGGCAACAGGACAAGGGCGAGGTCCGCGTGGCGGTGCTGGTCAGCGACGAGAACGGCAACCAGCCGATCGCCTGCGAGATGGTCTGGGCCTGGGTCGGCAAGAAACCCCGGGACGCTACCGCAGCCCCTAGGTAGCGCACCTCCAGAGCGACTACATCTGTGCTGCGAAGCGAACCGCCGCAAACCTTGCCCAGCGCCTTCGCATCCGTCACGAAGAACCGCGGGCGCAGCCCCAGGCGGCGCCACAGCCGGGTTGTCATGGTGCGGAAAGAAGAAAAACCGCCATGCGCCCGGCCCGGAAAATATTCCCGGTTTAATGCAATAACGGATTGATCGCGAGTAATTACCAATAAAAGGGTAAACAATAGTAACGCGGCGAAGAATATATGTAGCGAAGTTATACGGATGCGACATTGCAAACGATATTCATTATCGTTTGAGGTCTTGCAAAGAGCCCTCCCCCACGCTTCGCGGCAATACGACCAAAAGCCAGCCAGGCCGCGCCATCTCTCGCAGAGACAGCATTCACGAGGCTTTCGGGGATTAACCAAAGCGCTGGAAAAAGCAGAGAAGCGTCTGTTTGTGTTAGAAAAATTTACTTGTCCGGCGCTTTGGGCATAAAATCGGAAAGATACATACAACCCTTAGCTCACTACGCAGCGGGTTGCACAAGAAGTCGGGCATTGCGCCCAGAACCCACGATCTTATATATCCGGTACAGAAGGAGTATCAGCATGCCAAACCCAGCTGAACTTGCAGCTCATCACTGGGGATTCGCTGCCTTCCTTCTAGGGGTCGTTGGCCTTCTCGCCTTCATGCTAGGGGTTTCGTCCCTGCTTGGCAGCAAGGCATTTGGTCGCAGCAAGAACGAACCCTTCGAATCCGGGATCGTCCCCACCGGAGGCGCACGCCTGCGTCTCTCGGCAAAATTCTATCTGGTCGCGATGCTCTTCGTGATCTTCGACGTCGAAGCCCTCTTCCTCTTCGCCTGGTCGGTGTCGGTTCGCGAAAGCGGCTGGGCCGGTCTGATCGAGGCAACCATTTTCATAGCAATTCTGTTGGCGGGTCTTGTCTATCTTTGGCGGATCGGTGCGCTCGATTGGGCTCCCGAAAGCCGTCGCAAGCGGCAGGCGAAGCTAAAACAATGAGGCTTTGGCGATGCAATACAAACTTACCCGGATCGATCCCGATGCGGCCAACGACCAATACCCGATAGGCGAACGGGAAACCGTAGCCGACCCGCTGGTCGAGGGCCAGGTTCACAAGAACATCTTCATGGGCAAGCTCGAGGATGTGCTGAACTCCACCGTCAACTGGGGTCGCAAGAACTCGCTCTGGCCCTATAACTTCGGGCTGTCGTGCTGCTACGTGGAGATGACCACCGCCTTCACCGCGCCGCACGATATCGCCCGCTTCGGCGCCGAAGTGATCCGGGCGTCGCCGCGCCAGGCCGATTTCATGGTCATCGCCGGCACCTGCTTCATCAAGATGGCCCCGGTCATCCAGCGCCTCTACGAGCAGATGCTCGAACCCAAGTGGGTCATCTCCATGGGCTCGTGCGCCAATTCCGGCGGCATGTACGACATCTATTCGGTGGTCCAGGGGGTCGACAAGTTCCTCCCCGTGGACGTCTACATCCCCGGCTGCCCGCCCCGTCCGGAGGCGTTCCTGCAAGGCCTGATGCTGCTGCAGGAATCCATCGGCCAGGAGCGCCGCCCGTTGTCCTGGGTCGTTGGCGACCAGGGGGTCTACCGCGCCGAAATGCCGGCCCAGAAAGACCTGAAACGCGAGCAGCGCATCCAGGTGACCAACCTGCGCAGCCCCGACGAAGTGTGATCCGGAACTCCCGGCCAGCCCCGCTGGCCGGCCGAGACCAGCCGCGTTCACCCCACCGTTGACCGAAAGCGACCGAGACCATGACTGCAGACTCCGCTCTGTACATCCCGCCTTACAAGGCAGACGACCAGGATATCGTCGTCGAACTGAATTCCCGCTTTGGCGCCGAGACCTTCACCGTCCAGCCCACCCGTACCGGCATGCCGGTGCTCTGGGTCCCGCGCGAAAGACTGATCGAAGTCCTGACCTTCCTCCGTCAGGTACCCAAGCCCTACGTGATGCTCTACGACCTGCACGGCGTCGACGAGCGGCTGCGCACCCATCGCCGCGGCCTGCCGAGCGCCGACTTCAGCGTGTTCTACCACCTGATGTCGCTGGAGCGTAATAGTGACGTGATGATCAAGGTCGCCTTGTCCGAGCGCGACCTCAACCTGCCCACCGCCACCCGTATCTGGCCCAACGCCAACTGGTACGAGCGCGAAGTGTGGGACATGTACGGCATCACCTTCACCGGCCACCCGCACCTGACCCGCATGCTGATGCCGCCGACCTGGCAGGGCCATCCGCTGCGCAAGGACTACCCGGCGCGCGCCACCGAGTTCGATCCCTACTCCCTGTCCGCCGCCAAGCAGGACCTGGAGCAGGAGGCCCTGCGCTTCAAGCCGGAAGACTGGGGCATGAAGCGCCACGGCGAGAACGAGGACTACATGTTCCTCAACCTCGGCCCGAACCACCCGTCCGCCCACGGCGCGTTCCGCATCATCCTGCAGCTGGACGGCGAGGAGATCATCGACTGCGTCCCGGAGATCGGCTACCACCACCGCGGCGCCGAGAAGATGGCCGAGCGCCAGTCCTGGCACAGTTTCATTCCCTACACCGACCGCATCGACTACCTCGGCGGGGTGATGAACAACCTGCCCTACGTACTCTCGGTGGAGAAGCTCGCCGGGATCAAGGTGCCGCAGCGGGTCGACGTGATCCGGATCATGATGGCGGAGTTCTTCCGTATCCTGAACCACCTGCTGTACCTGGGCACCTATATCCAGGACGTCGGCGCCATGACCCCGGTGTTCTTCACCTTCACCGACCGCCAGCGCGCCTACAAGGTGGTCGAGGCCATCACCGGCTTCCGCCTGCACCCGGCCTGGTACCGCATCGGCGGCGTCGCCCACGACCTGCCGCGCGGCTGGGACAAGCTGGTCCGCGAGTTCCTCGACTGGATGCCCAAGCGCCTCGACGAGTACGAGACCGCGGCCCTGAAGAACAGCATCCTGCGCGGCCGGACCATCGGCGTCGCCCAGTACAACACCAAGGAAGCCCTCGAGTGGGGCACCACCGGCGCCGGCCTGCGCGCCACCGGTTGCGACTTCGACCTGCGCAAGGCCCGCCCCTACTCCGGCTACGAGAACTTCGAGTTCGAGGTACCGCTGGCCCACAACGGCGACGCCTACGACCGCTGCATGGTCAAGATGGGCGAGATGCGCCAGAGCCTGCGGATCATCGAACAGTGCCTGAAGAACATGCCGGAAGGCCCTTACAAGGCCGACCATCCGCTGACCACGCCGCCGCCGAAAGAACGCACGCTGCAACACATCGAAACCCTGATCACCCACTTCCTGCAGGTTTCCTGGGGCCCGGTCATGCCGGCCAACGAAGCCTTCCAGATGATCGAGGCGACCAAGGGTATCAACAGCTACTACCTGACCAGCGACGGCAGCACCATGAGCTACCGCACGCGTATCCGGACGCCCAGCTTCGCGCACCTGCAACAGATCCCCTCGGTGATCAACGGCAGCATGATCGCGGACCTGATCGCCTACCTGGGTAGCATCGATTTCGTTATGGCTGACGTGGACCGCTGACATGAGCCAGAGCAACCTGATTCAGACCGACCGTTTCGTCCTCAGCGAAACCGAGCGCTCGTCCATCGAGCATGAAATGCATCACTACGAGGACCCGCGCGCGGCGTCCATCGAAGCCCTGAAGATCGTCCAGAAACAGCGCGGCTGGGTGCCGGACGGCGCCATCCCGGCGATCGGCGAGGTGCTGGGGATCCCGGCCAGCGACGTCGAAGGCGTCGCCACCTTCTATAGTCAGATATTCCGCCAGCCGGTGGGCCGCCACATCATCCGCGTCTGCGACAGCATGGTCTGCTACATCGGCGGCCACGAGTCGGTGGTCGGCGAGATCCAGAAGCAACTCGGCATCGGTCTCGGCCAGACTACCGCCGACGGACGCTTCACCCTGCTCCCGGTCTGCTGCCTGGGCAACTGCGACAAGGCCCCGGCGCTGATGATCGACGACGACACCCATGGCGACGTGCGTCCCGACGGTGTCGCCAAACTGCTGGAGGCCTACGTATGACCCTTACCTCCATTGGTCCGGCCAACCGCATGGCGCGTTCGGCGGAAACCCATCCGCTGACCTGGCGCCTGCGCGAAGACGCCCAGCCCGTCTGGCTCGAGGAATACCAGAGCAAGGACGGCTATGCCGCGGCGCGCAAGGCGCTGACCCAGATGGCCCAGGACGACATCGTCCAGACCGTCAAGGACTCCGGCCTCAAGGGCCGCGGCGGCGCGGGCTTCCCCACCGGCGTGAAGTGGGGCCTGATGCCGAAGGACGAGTCGCTGAACATCCGCTACCTGCTGTGCAACGCGGACGAGATGGAGCCGAACACCTGGAAGGACCGCATGCTCATGGAGCAGCTGCCGCACCTGCTGGTGGAAGGCATGCTGATTTCCGCGCGCGCGCTGAAGGCCTACCGCGGCTACATCTTCCTGCGCGGCGAATACGTCGACGCGGCGCGCAACCTCAACCGCGCCATCGACGAAGCCAAGGCCGCCGGCCTGCTCGGCAAGAACATCCTCGGCAGCGGCTTCGATTTCGAGCTGTTCGTCCACACCGGTGCCGGCCGCTACATCTGCGGCGAAGAGACCGCGCTGATCAACTCGCTGGAAGGCCGCCGCGCCAACCCGCGTTCCAAACCGCCCTTCCCTGCCGCCGTCGGCGTCTGGGGCAAGCCGACCTGCGTGAACAACGTGGAGACGCTGTGCAACGTGCCGGCCATCGTCGGCAACGGCGTGGACTGGTACAAGACCCTGGCCCGCCCCGGCAGCGAAGACATGGGCACCAAGCTGATGGGCTTCTCCGGCAAGGTGAAGAACCCCGGCCTGTGGGAACTGCCGTTCGGCGTCAGCGCCCGCGAGCTGTTCGAGGACTACGCCGGCGGCATGCGCGACGGCTTCCAGCTCAAGGCCTGGCAGCCCGGCGGCGCCGGTACCGGCTTCCTGCTCCCGGAGCACCTGGATGCGCAGATGTTCGCCGGCGGCATCGCCAAGGTCGGCACCCGGATGGGCACCGGCCTGGCCATGGCGGTGGACGACAGCATCAACATGGTTTCCCTGCTGCGCAACATGGAAGAGTTCTTCGCCCGCGAGTCCTGCGGCTGGTGCACCCCCTGCCGCGATGGCCTGCCGTGGAGCGTGAAGCTGCTGCGTGCCCTGGAGCGGGGCGAAGGCCAGCCCGGCGACCTCGAGACCCTCGAGCAGCTGGTCAACTTCCTCGGCCCAGGCAAGACCTTCTGCGCCCACGCGCCGGGAGCCGTCGAGCCGCTGGGCAGCGCCCTCAAGTATTTCCGTGCCGAATTCGAGGCGGGCATCTCCCGCCAGCCTTCGGCCGCGCCGCGCCCGGCAACGGTCGGCGCCTGATGCTTTGCAGCCGGACGGCCAGCCGTCCGGCGATGTTTCGTCGTCGTGCCGCGGCCCGGCCGCAGGCCCGACGGAACCGTGAGTTTCTATTAGCCACGCCCGCTGACAACGGGCCAACGAAGACTTGAACCATGGCCACTATCCACGTAGACGGCAAGACGCTCGAAGTCGATGGTGCAGACAACCTCCTGCAGGCCTGTCTGTCCCTCGGTCTCGACATTCCCTACTTCTGCTGGCACCCGGCGCTCGGTAGCGTCGGCGCCTGCCGCCAGTGCGCGGTGAAGCAGTACACCGACGAGAACGACAAGCGTGGTCGCCTCGTCATGTCCTGCATGACCCCCGCCACCGACAACACCTGGATCTCCATCGAAGACGAAGAGGCCAAGCAGTTCCGCGCCAGCGTCGTCGAATGGCTGATGACCAACCACCCGCACGACTGCCCGGTGTGCGAGGAAGGCGGTCACTGCCACCTGCAGGACATGACGGTGATGACCGGCCACAACGAGCGCCGGTACCGCTTCACCAAGCGCACCCACCAGAACCAGGAACTCGGCCCGTTCATCGCCCATGAGATGAACCGCTGTATCGCCTGCTACCGCTGCGTGCGCTACTACAAGGACTACGCCGGCGGCACCGACCTCGGCGTCTACGGCGCCCACGACAACGTCTACTTCGGACGGGTCGAGGACGGCGTACTGGAAAGCGAGTTCTCCGGCAACCTCACCGAGGTCTGCCCCACCGGCGTGTTCACCGACAAGACCCACTCCGAGCGTTACAACCGCAAGTGGGACATGCAGTTCGCCCCGAGCATCTGCCACGGCTGCTCCAGCGGCTGCAACATCAGCCCCGGCGAGCGCTACGGCGAGATCCGCCGCATCGAGAACCGCTACAACGGCTCGGTCAACCACTACTTCCTCTGCGACCGCGGTCGCTTCGGCTACGGCTACGTCAACCGCGAAGACCGTCCGCGCCAGCCGCTGCTGGTGCTGAGCAAGCAGAAGCTGAGCCTGGACGGCGCCCTCGACCAGGCCGCCGCCCTGCTGAAGGAGCGCAAGGTGGTCGGCATCGGTTCGCCGCGCGCCAGCCTGGAAAGCAACTTCGCCCTGCGCGAGCTGGTTGGCGAAGGCAACTTCTACAGCGGCATCAACGAAGGCGAACTCGACCGCCTGCGCCTGATCCTGCAGGTCATGCAGGAAGGCCCGCTGCCGGTGCCGAGCATCCGCGACATCGAGGACCACGACGCGGTCTTCGTCCTCGGCGAGGACCTGACCCAGACCGCCGCCCGCATCGCCCTGGCCCTGCGCCAGTCGGTGAAGGGCAAGGCCGTCGAGATGGCTGCCGACATGAAGGTCCAGCCGTGGCTCGACGCCGCGGTGAAGAACATCGCCCAGCATGCGCAGAACCCGCTGTTCATCGCCAGCGTCAGCGCGACCCGCCTCGACGACGTGGCCGAGGAAACCGTTCACGCCGCGCCGGACGATCTCGCTCGCCTCGGCTTCGCCGTGGCCCACGCGATCGACCCAAGCGCCCCGTCCGTGGCCGACCTCGACCCGCAGGCCCAGGCCTTCGCCCAGCGCATCGCCGATGCCCTGCTGGCGGCCAAGCGTCCGCTGGTAGTGTCCGGCAACTCGCTGGGCAACAAGGCATTGATCGAAGCCGCGGCGAACATCGCCAAAGCCCTCAAGCAGCGCGAGAAGAACGGTTCCATCAGCCTGGTGGTCGGCGAAGCCAACAGCCTCGGCCTGGCGCTCTTCGGCGGCGACTCCGTGGAAGCCGCGCTCGAGCGACTGACCTCCGGACAGGCCGACGCCGTGGTGGTGCTGGAGAACGATCTCTATCGCCGCACCGACGCCGCCCGTGTCGACGCGGCCCTGGCGGCGGCCAAGGTGGTGATCGTCGCCGATCACCAGCAGACCGCCACCACCGCCAAGGCGCACCTGGTGCTGCCGGCGGCCAGCTTCGCCGAAGGCGACGGCACCCTGGTCAGCCAGGAAGGCCGCGCCCAGCGCTTCTTCCAGGTGTTCGACCCGACCTACTACGACGCCAGGAACATGGTCCGCGAGGGCTGGCGCTGGCTGCATGCGATCCACAGCACCCTGCAAGGCAAGCGCGTCGACTGGACCCAGTTGGACCACGTCACCGAAGCCGTGGCCGAGGCCAAGCCGATCCTGGCCGGCATCCGCGACGCCGCACCGGCCGCCTCGTTCCGCATCAAGGGCCTCAAGCTGGCCCGCGAACCGCACCGCTACAGCGGGCGTACCGCCATGCGCGCCAATATCAGCGTGCACGAGCCGCGCACCCCGCAGGACATCGACTCGGCGTTCGCCTTCTCCATGGAAGGCTACTCCGGCAGCCAGGAAGACCGTCAGCAGATCCCGTTCGCCTGGTCGCCGGGCTGGAACTCGCCGCAGGCCTGGAACAAGTTCCAGGACGAGGTCGGCGGCCACCTGCGCGCCGGCGACCCCGGCGTGCGCCTGATCGAACCGAAGGGCGAAGGCCTCGACTGGTTCCAGGCCGTGCCGGTGCCGTTCAGCGCCAAGGCCGACAGCTGGAAGGTAGTGCCGCTGTACCACCTGTTCGGCAGCGAGGAAAACAGCTCGCGGGCCGCGCCGATCCAGCAGCGCATCCCGGAGACCTACGTGGCCCTGTCCAAGGAAGACGCGGACCGCCTCGGCGTCAACGACGGCGCGACCCTCGGCTTCCAGCTCAAGGGCCAGGCCCTGCGCCTGCCGCTGCGCATCGATGAACAACTCGGCGCCGGCCTGATCGGCCTGCCGGTCGGCTTCGCCGGCATCCCGGCGGCGATCGCCGGCTGCTCCGTGGAAGGTCTGCAGGAGGCTGCACAATGAGTTGGCTGACTCCCGCTCTGGTCACCATCATCCTCACCGTGGTCAAGGCCATCGTGGTGCTGCTCGCCGTGGTCATCTGCGGCGCCCTGCTAAGCTGGGTCGAGCGCCGCCTGCTCGGCCTCTGGCAGGACCGCTACGGCCCCAACCGGGTCGGTCCGTTCGGTGCGTTCCAGCTCGGCGCGGACATGGTCAAGATGTTCTTCAAGGAGGACTGGACCCCGCCGTTCGCCGACAAGATGATCTTCACCCTGGCCCCGGTGATCGCGATGGGCGCCCTGCTCGTCGCCTTCGCCATCGTGCCGATCACCCCCACCTGGGGCGTGGCGGACCTGAACATCGGCATCCTGTTCTTCTTCGCCATGGCCGGCCTGACGGTGTACGCCGTGCTGTTCGCCGGCTGGTCGAGCAACAACAAGTTCGCCCTGCTCGGCAGCCTGCGCGCCTCGGCCCAGACCATCTCCTACGAGGTGTTCCTGGCCCTGTCGCTGATGGGCATCGTCGCCCAGGTCGGCTCGTTCAACATGCGCGACATCGTCCAGTACCAGATCGACAACGTCTGGTTCATCATTCCGCAGTTCTTCGGCTTCTGCACCTTCATCATCGCCGGCGTCGCCGTGACCCACCGTCACCCGTTCGACCAGCCGGAAGCGGAACAGGAACTGGCGGACGGCTACCACATCGAGTACGCCGGGATGAAATGGGGCATGTTCTTCGTCGGCGAGTACATCGGCATCGTACTGGTCTCGGCGCTGCTGGCGACCCTGTTCTTCGGCGGCTGGCACGGTCCGTTCCTGGACACCCTGCCCTGGCTGTCGTTCTTCTACTTCGCCGCCAAGACCGGCTTCTTCATCATGCTCTTCATCCTGATCCGCGCCTCGCTGCCGCGTCCGCGCTATGACCAGGTGATGGCGTTCAGCTGGAAGGTGTGCCTGCCGCTGACCCTGATCAACCTGCTGGTGACCGGCGCGCTCGTGCTGGCCGCGGCCCAGTAAGGAGAACCACCGTGATCAAAGAAATCATCAACGTCGTGCATGGCACCTTCACCCAGCTTCGCAGCCTGGTGATGATCTTCGGCCATGCCTTCCGCAAGCGCGACACCCTGCAATACCCCGAAGAGCCGGTCTACCTGCCGCCGCGCTATCGTGGCCGGATCGTCCTGACCCGCGACCCCGACGGCGAGGAACGCTGCGTAGCCTGCAACCTGTGCGCCGTGGCCTGTCCGGTTGGCTGCATCTCCCTGCAGAAGGCCGAGACCGAGGACGGTCGCTGGTATCCGGAGTTCTTCCGCATCAACTTCTCGCGCTGCATCTTCTGCGGCCTGTGCGAGGAAGCCTGCCCGACCACCGCGATCCAGCTCACCCCGGACTTCGAGATGGGCGAGTTCAAGCGCCAGGACCTGGTCTACGAGAAGCACGACCTGCTGATCTCCGGGCCGGGCAAGAACCCGGACTACAACTACTACCGCGTTGCGGGGATGGCGATCGCCGGCAAGCCGAAAGGCGCCGCGCAGAACGAAGCCGAACCGATCAACGTGAAAAGCCTGCTGCCATAAGGAGACGTCGCGTGGAATTCGCTTTCTATTTCGCTGCCGGCGTCGCCGTACTGGCCACGCTGCGGGTCATCACCAACAGCAACCCGGTGCATGCCCTGCTCTACCTGATCATTTCCCTGCTGGCCATCTCGATGACCTTCTTCAGCCTCGGCGCACCCTTCGCCGGTGCCCTGGAGATCATCGTCTACGCTGGCGCCATCATGGTTCTGTTCGTCTTCGTGGTGATGATGCTCAACCTCGGCCCGGCCGTGGTCGAGCAGGAGCGCAAGTGGCTCACGCCCGGCATCTGGGTCGGGCCTTCGGCCCTGGCCCTGGTCCTGCTGGTGGAACTGCTGGTGGTCCTCGCCCGCACCCCGAGCGGTGCCGGCATCGGCCATACCACGGTAGACGCCAAGGCGGTCGGCATCAGCCTCTACGGCCCGTACCTGCTGGTGGTCGAACTGGCCTCCATGCTGTTGCTCGCGGCCCTGGTCGCTGCCTATCACCTGGGTCGTCAAGACGCCAAACAATAAAGGTTCGGCGGGCGCCCTGCGCCCGCCCCAAGGGAACGTAACGCTATGAACGCAATACCACTGGAACACGGCCTGGCCCTCGCCAGCGTCCTGTTCGCCCTCGGACTGGTCGGCTTGATGGTGCGACGCAACATCCTGTTCGTACTGATGAGCCTGGAAGTGATGATGAACGCCGCCGCCCTCGCCTTCGTGGTCGCCGGCAGCCGCTGGGGCCAACCCGACGGCCAGGTGATGTTCATCCTGGTGCTGAGCCTCGCGGCCGCCGAAGCGAGCATCGGCCTGGCGATCCTGCTGCAACTGTATCGCCGCTTCCACACCCTCGATATCGACGCTGCCAGCGAGATGCGCGGATGAACCTTCTACCTCTTACCTTCCTGTTCCCCCTGGTCGGCTTCCTGCTGCTGTCGTTCTCCCGCGGCAGGTGGTCGGAAAACCTTTCGGCGCTGGTCGGCGTCGGCTCGGTCGGCCTCTCCGCCCTGAGCGCGGCCTGGGCCATCTTCAGCTTCCACAGCAGTCCGCCGGAAGGCGGCGCCTACAGCCTGGTGCTGTGGCAGTGGATGGCGGCCGGCGACTTCAGCACCAACTTCACCCTGTACCTGGACGGCCTCTCGGTAACCATGCTCGGCGTGGTTACCGGCGTCGGCTTCCTGATCCACCTGTTCGCCTCCTGGTACATGCGTGGCGAAACCGGCTATTCGCGCTTCTTCGCCTACACCAACCTGTTCATCGCCAGCATGCTGTTCCTGGTGCTGGGCGACAACCTGCTGTTCCTCTACTTCGGCTGGGAAGGCGTGGGCCTGTGCAGCTACCTGCTGATCGGCTTCTACTACAGCAATCGCAACAACGGTAACGCGGCGCTCAAGGCATTCATCGTCACCCGCGTCGGCGACGTGTTCATGGCTTTCGGCCTGTTCATCCTGTTCCAGCAGTTCGGCACCCTGAACATCCAGGAGCTGCTGGTGCTGGCGCCGCAGAAGTTCCCGGAAGGCAACCTCTGGCTGACCCTGGCGACCCTGGCCCTGCTCGGCGGCGCGGTCGGCAAGTCCGCCCAGCTGCCGCTGCAGACCTGGCTGGCCGACGCCATGGCCGGCCCGACCCCGGTCTCCGCGCTGATCCACGCCGCCACCATGGTGACCGCCGGCGTCTACCTGATCGCCCGTTGCCACGGCCTGTTCACCCTGGCCCCGGACATCCTCGAACTGGTCGGCATCGTCGGCGCGGTGACCTTGGTCCTGGCCGGCTTCGCCGCCCTGGTACAGACCGATATCAAGCGCATCCTCGCCTACTCGACCATGAGCCAGATCGGCTACATGTTCCTCGCCCTCGGCGTCGGCGCCTGGGACGCGGCGATCTTCCACCTGATGACCCACGCCTTCTTCAAGGCCCTGCTGTTCCTTGCCTCGGGCGCGGTGATCGTCGCCTGCCACCACGAGCAGAACATCTTCAAGATGGGCGGCTTGTGGAAGAAGCTGCCGCTGGCCTACGCCAGCTTCGTGGTCGGCGGTGCGGCGCTGGCCGCCCTGCCCTTCCTCACCGCGGGCTTCTACTCCAAGGACGAGATCCTCTGGGAGGCCTTCGCCAGCGGCCATCGCGAACTGCTGATCGCCGGCCTGGTGGGTGCGTTCCTGACCTCGATCTACACCTTCCGCCTGATCTTCGTCGCCTTCCACGGCGAGCCGAAGACCGAAGCCCACGCCGGCCACGGGATTTCCCACTGGTTGCCGCTCAGCGTGCTGATCGTCCTGTCGACCTTCGTCGGCGCCCTGATCACCCCGCCGCTGGCTGGCGTCCTGCCGGAAAGCGTCGGCCACGCCGGTGGCGAAGCCAAGCACAGCCTGGAACTGGCCTCGGGTGCCATCGCCATCGCCGGTATCCTGCTGGCCGCCCTGCTCTTCCTCGGCCAGCGCCGCTTCGTCAGCGCCCTGGCGAAGAGCGCCCCGGGTCGCTTCTTCGGTACCTGGTGGTACCACGCCTGGGGCTTCGACTGGCTATACGACAAGCTGTTCGTGAAACCCTACCTGCTGCTCTGCCAATTGCTGGGGCGCGACCCCATCGACCGTACCCTGGGCGTCGTTCCGTTCAGCGTGCGCGGCGGACACAACCTCCTCAGCCTCACCGAGAACGGCCGCCTGCGCTGGTACGCCGCTTCCCTGGTGGGTGGCGCCGCCATCCTGCTCGGCGCGCTGCTGCTGGCCTAACGAATTCACGGAGAGACTGAGCCTGTCATGATTCTGCCCTGGCTAATCCTGATCCCCTTCATCGGCGGTTTCCTCTGCTGGATCGCCGAACACAGCAGCAAGACCCTGCCCCGCTGGATCGCGCTGCTTTCGATGACCCTGGTCCTGATCCTGAGCCTGTGGATCTGGGCCACCGGCGACTTCCAGCTGGCGCCCGCGCCCGGCGGCGAGCCGGAATGGACCCTGCAATTCAAGGTGCTGTGGATCGAGCGTCTCGGCATCAGCATCCACCTGGCGATGGATGGCCTGTCGCTGCTGATGGTCGCCCTCACCGGCCTGCTCGGCGTGCTCTCGGTCCTCTGCTCCTGGAACGAGATCCAGCGCCGCATCGGCTTCTTCCATCTGAACCTGCTGTGGATCCTGGGCGGTGTGATCGGCGTGTTCCTCGCCATCGACCTGTTCCTGTTCTTCTTCTTCTGGGAAATGATGCTGGTGCCGATGTACTTCCTCATCGCGCTGTGGGGACACAGTTCCGATGACGGCAAGAAGACCCGCATCTACGCCGCCACCAAGTTCTTCATCTTCACCCAGGCCAGCGGCCTGGTGATGCTGGTGGCGATCCTCGGCCTGGTGTTCGTCAACTTCAATGCCACCGGCGTGATCACCTTCGACTACGCCACCCTGCTGAAGACCCAGCTGAGCCCCCACGTGGAATGGCTGCTGATGCTCGGCTTCTTCGTCGCCTTCGCGGTGAAGATGCCGGTGGTGCCGGTGCATTCCTGGCTGCCGGACGCCCACGCCCAGGCGCCCACCGCCGGCTCCGTGGACCTCGCCGGCATCCTCCTGAAGACCGCCGCCTACGGCCTGATCCGCTTCGCCCTGCCGCTGTTCCCCAACGCCTCGGCGGAATTCGCGCCGATCGCCATGTGGCTCGGCATCATCGGCATCTTCTACGGTGCCCTGCTGTCCTTCGCGCAGACCGACATCAAGCGCCTGGTCGCCTACTCCAGCGTTTCGCACATGGGCTTCGTGATGATCGGCATCTACTCCGGCAGCCAGGTCGCGCTGCAGGGCGTGGTGGTGCAGATGATCGCCCACGGCCTCTCCGCCGCGGCGCTGTTCATCCTCTGCGGCCAGCTCTACGAGCGCCTGCATACCCGTGACATGCGCAAGATGGGCGGCCTGTGGTCGCGCATGCCCTACCTGCCGGCGATCAGCCTGTTCTTCGCCTCGGCGTCGCTGGGCCTGCCCGGTACCGGCAACTTCGTCGGGGAGTTCCTGATCCTGATCGGCGCCTTCAAGGTGGTCCCGGTGATCATCGTGATCGCCACCTTCGGCCTGGTCTTCGCCTCGGTCTACTCGCTGATCATGATCCACCGCGCCTACTTCGGCCCCAGCCAGTCCGACGAGCCGATCCTCGGCCTCGATGCCCGCGAACTGAGCATGGTGCTCGGCCTGGCGGTCCTGCTGGTCCTGCTCGGGGTCTACCCGCAGCCAGTGCTGGACATCTCCGCGGCCAGCATGCACGGCGTGCAGCAATGGCTGGGCGCAGCCCTTTCCACCCTTGCAGGACGGTAGTCGCGAAATGACCTTTACGATTCAACACTTCATCGCGCTCCTGCCACTGCTGATCACCAGCGCCACCCTGGTGGTGGTGATGCTGGCGGTAGCCTGGAAACGCAATCACTCGTTCACCGCCACCCTCTCGGTGATCGGCCTCAACCTGGCCCTGCTGTCGCTGCTGCCGGTCCTCGGCGTCACCCCGATCGAGGTGACACCGCTGGTGCTGGTGGACAACTACGCCTGCTTCTACATGGCCCTGGTGCTGGTCTCCGCCCTGGCCTGCGTGACCCTCGCCCACGCCTACATGGAAAGCTATCCGGGTAACCGCGAAGAGCTGTACCTGCTCCTGCTGCTGGCCACCGCCGGCGGCCTGGTGCTGGTCAGCGCGCAGCACCTGGCCAGCCTGTTCATCGGCCTGGAGCTGCTCTCGGTCCCGGTCTACGGGATGGTCGCCTACGCCTTCTTCAACAAGCGCTCGCTGGAAGCCGGCATCAAGTACACCGTGCTCTCGGCCGCCGGCTCCGCCTTCCTGCTGTTCGGCATGGCCCTGCTCTACGCCGAGTCCGGTACCCTGGGCTTCGCCGGCCTTGGCGCCAAGGTCGCCGAGCACGTGCTGAGCGGTCCGCTGGTCAGCGTTGGCGTAGGCATGATGCTGGTCGGCCTGGGCTTCAAGCTGTCGCTGGTGCCCTTCCACCTGTGGACCCCGGATGTCTACGAAGGCGCCCCGGCGCCGGTCTCGGCGTTCCTCGCCACCGCCAGCAAGGTCGCGGTGTTCGCCGTGCTGCTGCGGCTGTTCCAGATCGCCCCGGCGGCCCTGGACAACCAACTGCTGAACATCTCCCTGAGCGTCATCGCGGTCGCCTCGATCCTCTTCGGCAACCTGCTGGCACTGACCCAGAGCAACATCAAGCGCCTGCTCGGCTACTCGTCCATCGCCCACCTGGGCTACCTGCTGGTCGCCCTGATCGCCAGCAAGGGCATGGCCGTGGAAGCGGTCGGCGTCTACCTGGCCACCTACGTACTGACCTCCCTCGGCGCGTTCGGCGTGATCACCCTGATGTCCACCCCGTACAGCGGCCGCGACGCCGATGCGCTGTTCGAGTACCGCGGCCTGTTCTGGCGCCGGCCGGTACTGACCGCGGTGATGACCGTGATGATGCTGTCGCTGGCAGGCATCCCGCTGACCGCCGGCTTCATCGGCAAGTTCTACGTGATCGCGGTCGGCGTCGAGTCGCACCTGTGGTGGCTGATCGGCGCCCTGGTGCTGGGCAGCGCCATCGGCCTGTACTACTACCTGCGGGTCATGGTCACCCTGTTCCTGGTCGAGCCCGGCATCCGCCAGCACGACGCACCGTTCAACTGGGGCCAGCGCGCCGGCGGCATCATGCTGGTGGCCATCGCCCTGCTGGCGTTCTTCCTCGGCGTCTACCCGCAGCCGCTGCTGGAAATCCTCCAGCATTCCGGCCTGGCCCTCGCCGGCTGAGTCGCCCGCTCCACGAAAACCCCGCCTCGGCGGGGTTTTTCTTTGGCCCGCCCCACGCACCCTGCCCCGCTGCCGTGGCATGCTCCGCGCTCCATGGATGAACCCGGAGGCCTCATGCCCACCTTCCACGAAATCGACGTCCTGCGACACAACAGCGCCAGTTGGGACGCCCAGGCCGCCCGTGACTGCGAATGGTCGCGACCGGTCAGCGCCGAAGAGGTCGCCGCCGCACGCCGCGGCGACTGGGCGGTGAAGCTGACCCCGGGCGCGTTACCCGCTCACTGGCTGGGCGACGTACGCGGCCGCGAGATCCTCTGCCTGGCCTCGGCCGGCGGCCAGCAGGCGCCGATCCTTGCCGCCGCCGGCGCACGGGTCACGCTGTTCGACGCCTCGGGGGGACAGCTGGACAAGGACCGCCAGGTCGCCGCCCGCGACCGCCTCGAACTGGCCTGCGTGCAGGGCGACATGCGCGACCTCTCGACCTTCGCCGATGCCTCCTTCGACCTGGTCTTCAATCCCATCTCCAATCTCTACGTCGACGATGTCCTGCCGGTCTGGCGCGAATGCGCGCGGGTGCTGCGGCCGGGCGGCAAGCTGCTGGCGAGCTTCTACAACCCGGCGCTGTTCATCGAGGACCGCTCGCCGGAACTGGCAGAGCAGGGCCTGATCCGGCCGCGACATCGCCTGCCCTACTCCGACCTGGAAAGCCTCTCCGCCGAAGCCCTCGCGGCAAAGCGCGAGAAAGGCGAAGCCCTGGTGTTCGGCCATAGCCTGACCCAGCAGATCGCCGGCCAGCTCGCCGCCGGCCTGCTGCTGCAGGATTTCTACGAAGACTGGCAACCGCACCCGCGCTTCGTCATCGACCGCTTCATGCCGACCTTCCTCGCCACCTGCGCGCTCAAGCCGAGGTCCGCCGCCGGTTGACAGCGGCGCGCGCGGACCTTAGAGTCCGCGCTCCCTTCCCGCCTGTGCTGCTGAGCGGAAAGACGCCAGCCTCCGGTTTCCACCGGACGGCTTCGCATTGTCTGTAGAGCGGCACTGTCATGTCCAAACATTCCCGGCTTGAAAAAGCCTTCCTGCGCAGCGGCATCCTCGTCGACCGCCAGCAGGACATCGTCACCCTCACCCGTCGTCACGACGGTACTTCGGCCCAGGTCCTGCTGCCCGCCAGCTTCGCGCTGGAGGAAAAGGCCGTGCGCCAGTTGCTCGACTTCGCCTCGGTCCAGGCACCCGGCGACACCGGGCACGTCTGCAAGGCCTGCGCCACGCCGGACTTCCATCCCGGCAGCATCGCCCCGGTCGGCTCCATCGTCGCCAGTACGGCGGACTTCGTCATTCCCGCTGCCATCGGCACCGACATCAATTGCGGCATGCGCCTGCTGCGTACCGGCCTGACCCTGTCCAGCGCCGAGGAGCACAGGCAAGCCCTGGTCGCCGGCCTGACCCACGTCCTGCTGCGTAACGGTCGCGACGTACCATTGCGGGTCCAGGCGTTCGAAGCGCTGTTCGCCGAAAGCCCCGGGCACTGCCTGGAGCGTCTCAGCGAAGACGGCCTGTGGGCCGAGGTCGACCAGGCGCGGCTGTTCCGCGAGTTACAGGGCTGCATCGGCCTGGATGAATTCGGCGGGCGTCTCGAGTATGCCCCCGAGGCCTTGCGCGATCGCCGCCGCAGCCTGATCCGCGATCCCGGCCTGGGTACCACCGGTTCCGGCAATCACTTCGTCGAGTTGCAGGTGGTGGACCGCCTGCTCGACCGCCACCAGGCCTTCGCCCTGGGCCTCAGGGCCGACGAACTGGTGGTGATGATCCACAGCGGCTCGCGCGATGTCGGCTTCCACGTCGGCCAGCGCTGGATGGACCGTGCCCGCACCGCCTGGCCGCGCGGCCGGCGCCACCCCGCGTCCGGCCTCTACGCGCTGGGCGGCGAGCTGGCCGGAGAATACCTCCAGGCCATGGGTGGCGCTGCGCGCTATGCCTGGCTGAACCGGGTGGTGCTGGCGGAGCTGGTGCGCAAGGTCTTGCGCGAGACCTTCCAGCGCGACGACAGCGCCCTGCTGGTGGACGTCCCGCACAACGTGGTGCTCCAGGAACAGGGCCTGAATCTCCACCGCAAGGGCGCCACGCCGGCCCGCCAGGGCGATCTGCTGCTGATTCCCGGCTCGATGGGCGATTACTCGTACATCGCCAGCGGCCTGGGCCACCCGGACTGGCTATGGTCCTGCAGCCATGGGGCCGGCCGCAGCATCCGCCGGCAGGCGCTACGAGCGCTGAAAGGCCCGGGCGACAGCGCGCTGCCCTGGCACTGCGTGACCCTCCGTGAGGAGCGCCGCATCGAAGAGGCCCCGGGCGCCTACAAGCCGGTGGGGCCGGTGATCGATGCCCAAGAGCGTGCCGGGCTGATCCGGCCGCTGGCACGCTTGCGTCCGTGGCTGACCTTCAAGGCCTGAAACGAACAAGCCCCGCATTCGCGGGGCTTGTCTGCCACGGGCGCGACTCAGGCCTGTGGTTCTTCCTCGCGACCAGTGAACAGGTCCCAGCTGGCCATGAACAGCGCGGCGATCAGCGGGCCGATGACGAAGCCGTTGAGGCCGAACAAGGCCATGCCACCGAGGGTGGAGATCAGCACCACGTAGTCCGGCATCTTGGTGTCCTTGCCGACCAGGATCGGGCGCAGGATGTTGTCCACCAGGCCGATCACCACCACGCAGAACAGGATCAGCACTACGCCCTGCCAGATCGCCCCGGTGAGCAGGAAATAGGCCGCCACCGGCGCCCAGATCAGCGCCGCGCCGATGGCCGGCAGCAGCGACAGGAAGGCCATCAGGGTGCCCCAGAGCAAGGCGCCCTCGATGCCCAGCAGCCAGAAGATCAGGCCGCCGAGAGCGCCCTGGGTGGCAGCCACGGCGATGTTGCCCTTCACCGTGGCGCGGATCACCGTGGTGAACTTGGCGAACAGGTGGTGCTTGTGTTCCTGGCTCAGCGGCACCGCCTGCTTGATCCGCCGGCCGAGCACGCGACCGTCGCGGAGGAGGAAGAACAGCAGGTAGAGCATGATGCCGAAGCTGATGACGAAGTCGAGGGTGTTCTGGCCGATGCTGAACGCCTTGGTCGCCACCACCTGGCTGGCCTGCATCGCCACCGAGGAGAGCTTCTCCTGCAGGCTCGAGAGATTGGCCAGGTCGAAGCGCTCCAGCCACTGGTGCACCGATGGCGGCAAGGCAGCCACCGCCTGCTGCAGGTAGGCGGCGAAGTTCAGTTCGCCGGACTTGACCCGCTGGTAGACGCTCGCGCCTTCCTGCACCAGCGAACCGGCGATGAAGATCACCGGGATGATCACGATCAGCACGCAGATCAGCAGGGTGATCAGCGCGGCGAGGTTCTTCCGATCCCTCAGGCGCACCTGCAGGCGGCGTTGCACCGGGGCGAAGATGATCGCCAGGATGGTGCCCCAGAACACCGCGCCGTAGAACGGCAGCAAGAGCCAGCCGAAGGCGAGCGTGACCACCGCCAGCAACAGGAGAAAAGTCCGGGATTCCAGTTTCGTGTCGAGCATGTCCAATCCATCTGGCAGTGGGAAGCAAAGCATTAGTCAGCCGGCGGACGTGGATCGTTCACGACTGCCGGCCGACTCCGCCGAATAATGACAGGAAGGCTCTGCGGCGCACCACTGCCGGCTGGCTCTTTTGCCGGCAGCGGTCGCGCGGGGGAAGGGTCAGATGCGGAACTGACCGACCAGTCGGCCCAGGCCCTGGCCCAGTTGCGCCAGGCTGCGGGCGGTCTGCGCGCCCTGCTGGGCCTCGTCGGCGACGCTGTCCACCGCGCCGGCGATCTGGTGCACGCTGCGGTTGATCTCCTCGGCCACCGCGGTCTGCTCCTCGGCGGCGCTGGCGATCTGCGCGTTCATCGCGTTGATGGTGGCGATCAGCTGGGCGATGGCATCCAGCGAATCGCCGGCCTGGTTGGCCTGGTTGCTGGTGCCCTCGCCGGCCTCGCCGGAACGGCGCATGGCGTCGACCGCGGCGTTGGTGCCCTGCTGCAGGCGATCGATCATGCCCTGGATTTCCTGGGTACTCTGCTGGGTGCGGCTGGCCAGCGCCCGCACTTCGTCGGCGACCACCGCAAAGCCACGTCCGGCCTCGCCGGCACGGGCCGCCTCGATGGCCGCGTTGAGCGCCAGCAGGTTGGTCTGTTCGGCAATGGAGCGGATCACCCCGAGCACACTGACGATGGATTGCACGTCCTGCTGCAGGCTATCCAGAGAAGTCCCGCTGTCGCGGATCTCGTCCACCAGCGCGTGGATGCGCTCGATGCTGCCGTCCACCACGCGCTTGGCCGCCTGGCCTTCGTGGTCGGTCTGCTGCGCGGCCTCGGCGGCGCGCTGGGCGCTCTGCGCCACTTCATGGGCGGCGGCGGACATCTCGTTGATCGCGGTGGCGACCTGGTCGGTCTCGTGGCGCTGGCGCTCCATGGCCTGCTCGGAACGCTCGGCCTGGGCCGACATCTGCTCCACCAGTTGCTTGAGGTCGCCGGTCATCCCGGCGATCTGCCGCACCAGACCGTGGATCTTCTCGACGAAGCGGTTGAAGGAACCGGCCAGCTCGCCCAGCTCGTCGTGGCTGGTCACCGGTAGGCGACGGGTCAGGTCGCCTTCGCCGGCGGCGATGTCATCGAGGTTCTGGCGGATCTGGTGCAACGGCCGCAGCATCGCGTTGGCCACCGCCAGGCCGATCACCAGCAGGACCACCAGAAGGACGCCGGCGATCCCCACGATACTGGCGATCAGGGTGCCGATACGCTCGTCGATGTCCTGCTTGATTTCCACCAACTGGGCCTCGACGCCGTCGAGGTTGATCGCCGAGCCGATAACCATGTCCCACTTCGGCAGGTACAGGGTGTAGGACAGCTTGGGCACCATGACGCTCTCGTTGCCCGGCAGCGGCGAGGTATAGGTCACGTAGTGGCTGCCGTTGCGGCCGGCCTCCACCAGTTCGCGGTTGAGGTAGACGCCGCTGGGATCGCGGCGGTCGCGGAAGCTCTTGCCGACGTCCACCGGGCTGTCGCCGCGAAACAGGCGCACCACCTGGGAGTCGTAGCCGAAGATATAGCCGTCCTTGCCGTACTTGATCTTCGACAGGCGCGCGATGGCCTCGGCGCGGGCATTCAGGTCGCCGTTGGCCGAGCGGTCGTACTCGGCCTGGATACTGCCCATGGCGATCTGCACGTAGTGCTCGAGTTCGGCACGACGGTCGCCGAGCAGGCGCTCGCGGGTATCCTTGACTTCGGCATCAGCCTGTTTTTTCAGGATCAGCACCGCTCCGCCGCTGAGCACCAGGGCGAAGAGCAGCACCGGCACCATGGCCAGCAGGAGGACTTTGGATTTCAGGGTCAGACGCATCATCAACTCCTAGCATGACGCCCAATAAAAAACGGGATTCCCGTTTCATCGGCAATCCCGTCGGAAGCTTAAGCGGCCGGCCCGACATTCCGTCAGGCGACCGCCCGAGATGGAACTCAGAGCAACATCGCGGCGGCCCAGCCGAACACCAGCAACGGCAGGTTGTAGTGCAGGAAGGTCGGCACCACGGTGTCCCAGATGTGATTGTGCTGGCCGTCGACGTTGAGCCCGGAGGTCGGCCCAAGGGTCGAGTCCGACGCCGGAGAACCTGCATCCCCCAGCGCGCCGGCGGTGCCGACGATGCTGACGATGGCCAGCGGGCTGAAGCCCAGTTGCACCGCCAGCGGGACGAAGATCGCGGCGATGATCGGCACGGTGGAGAACGACGAGCCGATGCCCATGGTGACCAGCAGGCCGACCAGCAGCATCAGCATGGCGCCGACCGCCTTGCTGTTGCCGATCCAGGCCACCGAGGCGTCGACCAGGCTCTGCACCTCGCCGGTGGCCTTCATCACCTCGGCGAAACCGGCCGCGGCGATCATGATGAAACCGATGGTGGCCATCATCTTCATGCCTTCGGTGAACAGGTCGTCGGTCTCCTTCCAGCGCACCACGCCGGACAGCGAGAAGACCACGAAACCGACCAGCGCGCCGATGATCATCGAGTCCAGCCACAGCTGTGCGACGAACGCGGCGACGATGGATACCCCGGCCACCGCCAGGCTCTTCGGGTTGTAGCTGACATCGACGCGTTCGGCCTGCTCGATCCGCTGCAAGTCGTAGATGCGCTTGCGGCGGTAGCTGAACAGCACCGCGATGAGCAACCCGGCGAGCATGCCCAGGGCTGGGATGAACATGGCGTGGGTGACGTTGATCCCGCTGACGTCGACGCCGTTGCGCGCCACGTTGGCCAGCAGGATTTCATTGAGGAAGATGTTGCCGAAGCCCACCGGCAGGAACATGTACGGGGTGATCAGGCCGAAGGTGATGACGCAGGCGATCAATCGCCGGTCGATCTGCAGCTTGCTCAGCACATAGAGCAGCGGCGGCACCAGCAGCGGGATGAAGGCGATATGGATCGGCAGGATATTCTGCGAGGATACCGCCACGCAGAGCAGCAGGCCGACCAGGATCCACTTGAACGCACCGGCGCCCTTGCCCTGCTCGTCGTGCCGGCCGAGCAGCGCCAGGACCTTGTCGGCCAGCGCATGGGCCACGCCGGAGCGGGCGATGGCCACGGCGAAGGCGCCGAGCATGGCGTACGACAGGGCCACCGTGGCACCCCCGCCGAGGCCGCCGTTGAAGGCCTTGAGAGTCCCCTCAAGGCCTAGGCCACCGAACAGTCCGCCGACCACCGCGCCGATGATCAGCGCCAGCACGACATGCACACGGCAAAGGCTGAGGACGAGCATCAGCCCCACCGCCAGCACCACTGCGTTCATCGTTGAACTCCTTGCAAATGAAACGAACTCGACCGTCTGCGGCCGAAAAAAGGGGCGTACTCTGCTACAGCCATCCTCGCCTGTCAAAGCCGCGCATGCGCGAATGTCGCCTGGCTATAAACCGTTGTGCACGGTTCTTGCGTGCGATTCGCCGAACGACGGCAATCCGGCGCCAGCGACCGGACCGTCGTCAAGAATGGGCGAGCCCTGCCGATAAGCCTTGGGCCCCCGCAGTTTCTTCGTACAAGGACCCCTCCCATGTTCCTTCGCCGCCTGTCCATCCAATGGAAGATCACCCTGCTGGCAGGGCTCTGCCTGCTCGGCGTGGTCGCCTTGCTGGTCGGCCTTTCGGTCTACCGCATGCAGCACAGCAGCGTGCTGGTGAAAAGCGCCAGTACGCAGATGCTCGACGAATCGGCGCGCCTGCGCCTGGAAGCCCGCGGGGAATTGCAGGCGTTACGCATCCAGCGCTATTTCATGGATGCCTTCCAGTACGGCAAGGGCTTCTCCCGGCAGATCCTGTTCCTCCGCGACCAGGCGCAGAAGCGCTTCCTCGATGCCTACGACCTGCGCGAAGACCTGACCCGCCAGGTGCGCACCGCGCTCGCCGCCAATCCCGAGGTGCTCGGCCTGTACGTGGTCTTCGAACCCAATGCGCTGGACGGCAAGGACGAACTGTTCGTCGACCAGCCCGCCCTGGGCAGCAACGACAAGGGACGCTTCTCCCTGTACTGGGCGCAGGCCACGCCGGGACAGCTGGAATCCGAGTCGATGATCGAGTCCGAACTCGCCGACACCAGCAGCGGGCCCAGCGGCGCGGCCTACAACGCCTGGTACACCTGCCCGAAGGAAAGCGGGCAACCCTGCGTGCTCGATCCTTACTTCGACAAGGTCGGCGAACGCCAACTGCTGATGACCAGCATCGCCTTTCCCCTCGAACTGGATGGCAAGGTGATCGGCGTGATGGGCCTGGACATCAACCTGAGCAACCTGCAGGCGCTCAGCGAACAGGGCAACCGCGAACTCTACGACGGCGTCGGCCAGGTCGGCATCCTCAGCCCGGCCGGGCTGTTCGCCGGCAACAGCCGCGACGCCGGCCTGCTCGGCAAGAACCTGGCCAAGGCGGATCCGCAGCACGCCGGCGAACTCCTGCAACTGCTGGCCGCCGGCAAGAGCCGGTTGTTCAACGAGAACGACGACCTCAAGGTGCTGCAACCGTTGCAGCCGATTCCCGGCGCCAAGCCCTGGGGCGTGCTCCTCGAAGTGCCGAAGAGCGCCCTGCTCGGCCCGGCCCTGGCGCTGGAGCGGCAACTGGACGACATGCGTCGCGAAGGCACCTGGGTCGAACTGGGCCTCGGCCTCGGCGCCGCGGTGCTCGGCCTGCTGGTGCTGTGGCTGAGCGCCCGCGGCGTGACCCGGCCGATCCTCGGCGTCGCCCACATGCTGCGCGACATCGCCAGCGGCGAAGGCGACCTGACCCAGCGTCTGCCGCACACCGGGCGCGACGAGCTGGGCGAACTGGCCGGTTGGTTCAACCGTTTTCTCGACAAGCTGCAGCCGATCATCCGCGACGTGAAGGTCTCGGTGCGCGATGCGCGCAGTACCGCCGACCAGTCGGCGGCGATTTCCAGCCAGACCAGCGCCGGCATGCAGCAGCAGTTCCGCGAGATCGACCAGGTCGCCACCGCATCCCACGAGATGACCGCCACTGCCCAGGACGTCGCCCGTAGCGCCGCCCAGGCCGCCGACGCCGCGCGCGGTGCCGACCAGGCGACCCGCGACGGCCTGGCGCTGATCGACCGCACCACCCAGAGCATCGACAGCCTGGCCGCCAACCTGACCAGCGCCATGGGCCAGGTCGAGCAACTGGCCAGCAGCAGCGAGGAAATCGGTTCGGTGCTGGAAGTGATCCGCGCCATCGCCGAGCAGACCAACCTGCTGGCGCTCAACGCGGCCATCGAGGCGGCCCGCGCCGGCGACGCCGGCCGCGGCTTCGCGGTGGTCGCCGACGAAGTGCGCAACCTCGCCCGGCGCACCCAGGACTCGGTGGAACAGATCCGCGGGGTGATCGAAGGCCTGCAACAGGGCACCCGCGACGTGGTCGACGCCATGCACGGCAGCCATCGCCAGGCCCAGGGCAGCGTCGAGCAGGTGGATGAAGCGGTGGCCGCGCTGCAACGGATCGGCGAGGCGGTGACGGTGATCAACGACATGAACCTGCAGATTGCCAGCGCCGCCGAGGAACAGAGCTCGGTAGCCGAGGAGATCAACCGCAATGTCGCGGCGATCCGTGACGTCACCGAGTCGCTGTCGAGCCAGGCCGAGGAATCGGCCCAGGTCAGTCAGTCGCTGAACCGCCTGGCCAACCACCAGCAGGGCCTGATGGAACAGTTCAAGGCCTGACCGTTCACGGCCTGAATAGCGCCGGGGGGCCGTAGGTCCCCCAGATCGCCAGGCGGGCCAGCGAGCGCAGCCAGCCACGCAGACGCGCCGGGGCTCCCGCCTCGGCCACCTTCGCTGCCGCTGTCCCGGCCTGTCGCGGCTCGCCGCGCTCGCTGCGCAACGCGTTTTCCACGGCCTGCTCGTAGCGAGCCTGCGCGGGTAACCGCGGCGACCGCCCCTCCTCTCGCTGTCCACTGGACTCGCCCAACAGGAACACCAGCACCGGCAGCATCAGCGCCCAGCGCCAGCGGCCCGTACCCGTCCGCCGTTTCATCGTCCAAGACCTCCTTGCAAGAAGCCCGGGATGCTAGGGAAAGCGCAGGAGGAAATCTTGCCGGGACTGTCGGCAAATGGTGAAGAACTGTTAAGCCCTGGCGGCGCGGCCGCTCTTCTGCAACGGCAACTCGACGCTCACCCGCAGGCCGCCCAGCGGGCTGTCCTCGAGACTCAGGCGGCCACCGCAGGCCTCGGCGATGTCGCGCGCGATGCCCAGGCCCAGGCCATGGCCGCTGACCTGCTCGTCGAGCCGGGTACCCCGCTCGAGCACCGCCTGGCGCTGGTCGGGGAGGATACCGGGGCCGTCATCGTCGACCTTCAGGCGGACCATGCCCTCGCCCTGCGCGACGGTCAGGCGGACTTCGCTATCGGCCCACTTGCAGGCGTTGTCCAGCAGATTGCCGAGCATCTCCAGCAGGTCCTCGCGGTCCCATGGCAGGCGCAGCCCCGGTGGCGCGCTCCAGCTCACCTGCAGGTGCGGGCCGTGGATCAGGCGCAGGGTGTCGCACAGCGACGGCAACTCCTCGGCGCAATCGAAATGTGCGCCAGGCAGCGCTTCGCCGACCAGGCGCGCCTTGCCCAACTCGCGACCGAGGCGCTGCTGGATCTGTTCCAGCTGTTCGCGCAGGACCTGTTGCAACTCCGGCTGGCGCGCCATCTCCTCGCGCTCGGCGAGGCTGACCAGCACCGCCAGCGGCGTCTTCAGGGCGTGACCGAGGTTGCCCAGGGCGTTGCGCGAACGCTTCAGGGTCTCCTCGGTGTGCGCCAGCAGGTGGTTGATCTGCTCCACCAGCGGCTCCAGTTCCTCGGGAGCCTGGTTGTCCAGTTGGCTACGCTGGCCCTGTTGCAGCTGGGCGATCTGCAGGCGCACCTCCTCCAGCGGACGCAGCGAACGACGCACGGTCAGGCGCTGCAATAGCAATACCAGGAGCAGCGCCAGGGCGCCGGCGCCCAGACCCATCCACTGCACACGGGCGAAGCTTTCCAGGATCGGCGTATAGTCCTGCGCCACCACGATCCGCAGCTTCTGGCCCATGCGCTTGTAGTGGCCGCGGAACACCAGCAGTCGCTGCTCCTCGGGCCCATCGACCAGGCCCTGCACCAGCCCTTTCTTGTGCGGCACTTCCAGCTCGCTGTCCCACAGGGAGCGTGAGCGCCAGGTGTCCTTTTCCAGCTCGATGACGAAATAGCGCCCGGAATACGGGCGCTGGAACGCCGGGTTGAGGCGTTGCTCGTCCAGTTGCATGCCGTTCGGCCCGCGCACCATGGCCACCAGCAGGTTCTCCGCCTCCTCGCGCAGATTGCCGGCGAAATAGCGCCGCAGGCCCTGGTCGAACAGCCACAGGCCGGTCTGCGCGAGGACCAGCCCGACCACCAGCAGCACCGCGAACAGGCCGACGCTCAGGCGCCGCTGGATCGACCTCATCCGGCGGCCACCCCGGCGTAGCGGTAGCCCTGGCCACGGCGGGTCTCGATCACCTCGCGGCCGAGCTTGCGCCGCAGGTGGTTGACGTGGACCTCGATGACGTTGGAATCGCGTTCGGTCTCGCCGTCGTACAGATGCTCGGCCAGGTGCCCCTTGGACAGGACCTGGCCGGGGTGCAGCATGAAATAGCGCAGCAGGCGGAATTCGGCGGCGGTCAGGTCGACGTCGGCGCCGTTCAGGCACACGCACTGGCGCTGCTCGTCCAGGCGCAGCCCGGCGGCCTCCAGCTGGCTCTGGTTGGCCAGCCCATGGGCGCGGCGCAACAGGGCCTGGATGCGCAAGGCCAGCTCTTCCGGATGGAACGGCTTGGTCAGGTAGTCGTCGGCACCGGCCTTGAGCCCATCGATGCGTTCGGCCCAGGAACCGCGCGCGGTGAGGATCAGCACCGGAGTCGCGAGTCCCAGCCCACGCCACTCCTGGAGTATCTCCAGGCCGGGACGCCCGGGCAGGCCGAGGTCGAGGATGATCAGGTCGTAGGGTTCGCTGGCGCCCTGCACCGCCGCGTCGCGGCCGTCGGCCAGCCAGTCCACCGCGTAGCCCTGGCGGGTCAGGCTGGCCATCAGTTCGTCGGCCAGGGGAACGTGATCCTCAACCAGCAGCAACCGCATCAGTCGTCTTCCTCGTCCTTCAGGATGCGGCCGTTGCGGGCATCCAGTTCCAGTTCACGCACGACGCCGTCGCGGGTGAGCAGCTCCACCTCGTAGACATACACGTCGTCTTCCTCTTCCAGCTCGACTTCCAGCAGGCGCGCCCCGGGGTAACGCCCCAGGGCTTCCTGCATGAGGGATTCGAGCGGCTGTATCACACCGTCCTGGCGCAGGCGCAGGACCTCGTCCTGGTCCAGGTCGCGCGCCATCGCTTCGAGGCTGATGACCGCCAGGACCAGTGCGACGATCCCGGCGTAGCGCATGAGCCACTTCATCAGTCGTCCTGGTGGTCCTTGAGCACGGCGCCGGTAGCGGCATCCAGCTCCAGGTCCCATTTCACGCCCTGCGGGTCGCGCAACTCGACCTGGTAGATGTAGCGGCCGTATTCCTCTTCCAGCTCGGTATCGTGGACGCTCGAGCCGGGATGCTTGGCGATGGCGTTCTTGTTCAGCTCTTCGAAGGACTTGATGGTCCCGGCGTCACGCAGCTTCAGCGCCTCGTCCGGGCCGAGGTCGCGGGCCTGGGCCAGGCCGGCAGTCAGGGCGATGGCGGTGGCGGCGAACAGGGCAGTCAGTTTCTTCATGGGAATCTCTCCGTGGGAATCAATCGTGTTGCTTTCGACGGTTTGCAGATTAACCGGGCGCTCTTAATTGAAGCTGAATTTGCCGCAAGGACATGGCCGGGGCGCGCCATAGGGTAACGGAAAGCCTCTGCGATGGGGCTCGCCGGCGTTCGAAAGCGCTTGGTCCTGCGACAACTCGTCCTATAATCGCCGGTCCGCAAGGGAGAAGACCAGCATGCCAGCCATCCAGATCAAGTCCCCCGCACTGACCCTCAAGGCCGGTCGCCGCGCCCTCGCCCGCATCCGCGAGCGCGGCCTGCAGCCGGCCGACGTCGGCATCGTCCCCGGTGCCGCCGGCGGGCCAAAGGCGCTGGGCATCCAGGGACTGGACCTGGCGATCTTCGGCGAGTGGCTGCCGCGCGCCCCGCGTGAACGCTCGCTGATCGGCGCCTCCATCGGTTCCTGGCGCTTCGCCAGTGCCTGCCTGCCCGACGCCGTGGCCGGCCTCACCCGCCTCGGCGAGCTGTACACCCGGCAGCGTTTTCCCAAGGGCGTGAGCATCGCCGAAGTCTCGCGCAAGTGCGCGGCGATGCTCGACGACCTGCTCGCCGGCCAGGACGCGCGGATCCTCGACAACCCGCTGTACCGCCTCAACGTGGTGGTGGTGAAGAGCCACGGGCGCCTCGCCCACGACCACAAGGCCAGCCTCGGCCTGGGGCTGTCCTCGGTGATCCGCGACAACCTGATCGGCCGCCGCCATCTGCACCGCCACTTCGAACGGGTGATCCTGCATGACGCCCGCCAGGCGCCGCCGCTGGCCGCGCTGACCGACTTCCCGTCGCGCTACCTGCACCTGGACGGCGGCAACCTGCGCCAGGCGCTGCTCGCCTCCGGCTCGATCCCGATGGTCATGGAAGGCGTCCGCGACCTGCCTGGCGCCGGCCCCGGCACCTACCGCGACGGCGGCCTGCTCGACTACCATCTCGACCTGCCCTACGAGGACCGCGGCGTGGTGCTCTACCCGCACTTCACCGACAAGGTGATCCCCGGCTGGTTCGACAAGGGCTTGCCCTGGCGCCGTGGCGACGCCGGGCGCCTGCAGGACGTGTTGCTTCTGGCGCCGTCGCGCGACTACCTGGCGCGCCTGCCGCACGCCAAGCTGCCGGACCGCAAGGACTTCACCCGCTACCTCGGCGACGACGACGGCCGCGAGCGCTACTGGCGCCAGGCGATGGCGGAAAGCCGCAGGCTCGGCGACGAATTCCTCGAACTGGTCGACGGCGGCCGGCTCGGCGAACGCCTGCAAGCGCTGGACTGAGCCGCCACCGACGAGAAGGATCCTGCATGAAACTGGCCGTAGCGCTGATCCACGGCATCGGCGACCAGCCCGATAGCCGCGACGAGGACGGTCTGCACAGCTACGCCCGCGAACTGGTGGCGGCGCTGCGCCGACGTCTCGGCGCGGAAGCCGGCGAGGTGGCCTTCCAGAGCCTGTACTGGGCCAGCGTACTGGACGCCCGCGAGCTGGCCTACCTCAAGCGCATCGAGCGCGAGCCGCTGGGCTGGCGCTGGCTGCGCCGGGCGGTGACGCTATTCCTCGGCGACGCCAGCGGCTACCGCAAGGTCAGCGCCGCCTACGACACCACCTACCAGCAGGTCCACCAGCACGTGCGCAGCGGGATCATGGCCCTGCGCGCGAAGGTCGGGCCGCAGACGCCGCTGGTGATCCTCGCCCACTCCCTGGGCGGGCACATCGTATCCAACTTCATCTGGGACCAGCAGAAGCTCAACCGCACGCCGAGTTGCTCGATCGACCCCTTCCTCGGCCTGGAAACCCTGGCCGGGCTGGTCACCTTCGGTTGCAACATCCCGCTGTTCACCTTCGCCTACGAGAAGGTCTGCCCGATCCGCTTTCCCGGCCACTGCCTGCCCCCGGCCATCCGCCAGCAGGCACGCTGGCTGAACGTCTACGCGCCGGCCGATCCGCTCGGCTATCCGCTGCGGCCGTTGCAGAACTACGCCGCGGTCGTCCACGAGGACCTCGCCCTGCCGGTCGGACCCTGGTACAAGCGGCACACCCCGTTGAGCCACATGGAGTACTGGAACGATGCGCGTTTTCACGATTACCTGGCGGACTACCTGCGCCGCCTGTTGGCTGCTGGCCTCGAGCCTGCCGGCGCTGGCCGCGCCCTCCCCGCAGGCGAGCCAGGAGATCGGCCGCTTGCTGAGCTTTGTTGAAGACAGCGGCTGCACCTTCATCCGCAACGGCAGCGAATACCCGGCCGCGGAAGCCCGCGCCCACCTGCAGAAGAAGCTCGACTACCTGGAGCGCAAGGACCTGGTCGCCAGCAGCGAGGACTTCATCGAGCGCGCCGCGACCCAGAGCAGCCTCAGCGGCAAGCCCTACCAGGTGCGCTGCGCCACGCAGACGCGCAACTCCGCCGACTGGCTGAACCAGGAGCTGCGGCGTCTGCGGCAAGCCCCCTGATCAACCGGGATGGCCGTCGACCCGCGGACGACACAGCATCGGCGCATAGAACCAGGCGAACAGCAGGAACGCCAAAGCCCACAGTCCGCCTGCCAGGGGCAGCGCCCAGTTCGCCGGCAACAGGCTGGGCAGGAACACCCGCGCCGCGCAGCCGAGATTGAGCAGAGCGAAAGCCCAGGGCATCGCTGCCGGCGGTTGCAGCGCGCGACCGGTATGGCCGAGAGTGACCCGTGCCAGCATCGCCAGGATCAACCCGCCCATGCCGCCCACCGCCAGCGCGTGCAGCGCCTGGCTCGGCGCCAGCGCCAGGCCCAGGCTCCAGAGCGCCATGCCAAGCGGCGCCACGGCGATCCAGAAATATGCCAGGTGCAGAGACCAGAGCAGCGGCACCTGCCAGATGCCGCGATCGCGCCAACGCCACAGACGCCACAGTTGCGCACCACCGAGGGCGGCGAACAGTCCTGCAAGCCAGGGCGTCGGCTGCGTCGTGACGCCCGCGGCGGTGAGCAGCGCCACCAGCACGCAGCCCAGCAGGATGCCATTGTCCAGCCAGGCGATCGCCGGCACCTGCTGCTGACGGCCGAGACCGCGCTGGGTGAAGAACGGGATCACCCGCCCGCCGATCAGGTTCATCATCCCGGCGATCAGCCATAGCGCGGCGATGGAGGCACGCCGTTGCCAGTCGTCGTTGCCCTCGAACAGGCCGAGCAGGACCAGGGCGTCGGCCAGGGTCAACAGCAGCAACAGGCCCACCACCGGGTAATTGCGCTTCTGCCGCACCCGCCACAGGCTGCGACCGATAGCCCAGGCCAATAGCGGCAGGAAGCTCAGTTGCAGCACCAGCAGCAGCGCCAGCGGCGCATCGAATAGCCAGGCCAGGCGCGCCGCCAGCCAGAGCCCGGCGAGCAGGGCCAGGGGTTTGCCCTGCAGGCCGGGTACGCCGGTCCAGGTCTGCACGGCGGTCAACAGGAAGCCGGCGATGATCGCCACGCCGAAACCGAAGAGCATTTCGTGACGATGCCAGGCCAGCCAGCCACCGACCGGTTGCCAGCCGCTCCAGAGCCCGGCCAGCGCCGCCAGCCAGAGCGCGATGGCGAGGACCGCGAACAGCGCGCCGCCGAGGAAGAACGGGCGGAAGCCCAGGCGCCAGATCGGCGGTATGGCCATCAGCCTGGAACGATCAAGCACTTGCACAGCAGACCTCCCAACCGGGTCGACGCATGCGGAACAGCGCGCTCAGGCGCATCACGTAGCCGATCTTCAACAGGGTCGGGCCGAGGATCACCAGCGCATGGGAAAACACCAGCGCCGGCATGTTCAGGTAGCGGTCGAGGAAATAGGCGGCGATCACGCCGGCGACGAGCAGCGCCAGGCCGGCCGCCAGCAGCCCGTGACCGATCCGCAGCACCCGCCGTGGACAATCGAACAGAGCGTTCATCTCGATCTCCTTTTTCCGAAAAAGGGCCGACGCACCTCGCGCCGGCCCGTCGCTTCAGGCGTCCAGCGCGGCGGCCGGACCGAAGAACTCGTAGTGGCATTGCTGCGAGGGTACGCCGAGGTCGGCCAGGTGGCGCTTGACCTGCGCCATGAAAGGCCGGGGTCCGAGGAAGTAGGCGTCCAGGTCGCGCTCCTGCGGCAACCAGTCGGCCAGTTTCTCGCGGCTCAGCAATCCCTCGGCGTCGGCACTGTCGCCGGCACGCGGTTCGCTGTAGCAGAAGAAGTGCTCGACCTGCTCGTGCTGCGCCGACACGTCTTCGATCCAGTCGCGGAAGGCATGCACGCCGCCATGCCGGGCGCAATGGATGAAGCGGATCGGCCGCGCCTGCGGCAGCGCTTCCTGCAACATGGCCAGGGCCGGGGTGATGCCGACGCCGGCGGTGATCAGCACCAGCGGCTTGTCGCTGTCACGCAGGACGAAATCGCCAGCCGGCGGAAACAGATCCAGCTCGTCGCCCTCGGCGACCCGGTCATGCAGGTAATTGGAGACCCGTCCACCCGCCTCGCGCTTGACGCTGATGCGGTATTCGCGGCCGTTGCTGGCAGCGGAAAGCGAATAGTTGCGGCGCACTTCCTCGCCGTCGATGTCCAGCCGCAGGCCGATGTACTGTCCCGGCTGGAACGCCAGCAGCGGCTGGCCGTCCACCGGCTCCAGGTAGAACGAGGTGATTTCCTCGCTCTCCGCCTGCTTGCGTGCCACGCGGAAGCGCCGCACGCCGCGCCAGCCGCCCTCGGCCTGGGCGCTGGCGGCATACACCGACTCCTCGGCCTCGATCAGCAGGTCGGCCAGTTGCTGGTAGGCCGCGCCCCAGGCTTCGAGGACTTCGTCGGTGGCGATCTGTTCGCCGAGGACCTCGCGGATCGCCCGCAACAGGCAAGTGCCGACGATCGGATAGTGTTCGGGCAGCACCTGCAGGGAGACATGCTTGTTCACCACCTTGGCCACCAGCGGGCCGAGTTCCTGCAACTGGTCGATGTGCCTGGCGTACATCAGCACGCCATTGGCCAGCGCCCGCGGCTGGTCGCCGCTGGCCTGGTGGGCCTGGTTGAACAGCGGGCGAACCTCGGGGTACTCGCCGAGCATGGTGCGGTAGAAATGGGTGATCAGCGCTTCACCGCCGGTCTCCAGCAGCGGTACGGTGGCTTTGATGAGGGCACGTTGGGCATTGGACAACATAGATGACTCCTGACGCATGCAAGGTTTTGTTTCACCTCGAAGCATTTCAGGAAGCGTGCCAAGGCAAACTACCAGAATTCACGGGCCTTGCAGGCCGGCATAGGTCATAATGACTGCAACCATTCAGAGTCATTAGGACTGCAAAGAGGTCGAAATGACCACCAACCCCTTGCTTGCCACCCTGATCCCGCTGGTTGCCGACCTGTCCCGCGACCTGCCGGAAGACGAACGCTACCGCCGCCTGCTCCAGGCCCTGCGCGACCTGCTGCCCTGCGACGCCACCGCGCTGCTGCGCCTGGACGGCGAATACCTGATCCCGCTGGCGGTGGACGGCCTCAGCCCGGACACCCTCGGCCGGCGCTTCCGGGTCGGCGAACATCCGCGCCTCGAGGCCCTCCTGGAGCGCCGCGGGCCGACCCGCTTCCCCGCCGACTGCGGCCTGCCCGATCCCTACGACGGTCTGGTGGAAGGCCTCCACGGCCACCTGGAAATCCATGATTGCCTGGGCTGTCCGCTGTACCTCGACGACCAGCCCTGGGGCTTGCTGACCCTGGATACCCTCGATCCGTCGCGCTTCGCCAGCGCCGACCTGGATACCCTGGAGGCCTTCGCCAGCCTCGCCGCCGCCACGGTCAAGGCCAGCGAGCGGATGCGCGACCTGACCCGCCGCGCCGAGGACGAGCACCAGCGCGCCGAGGCCTATCTCGAAGCCGCTGGCGAGCGGCCACGGGAAATGATCGGCCAGAGCGCCGCGCACAAGGCGCTGCTGGAAGAAATCCGCCTGGTCGCCAACAGCGACCTGAGCGTACTGATCACCGGCGAGACCGGGGTCGGCAAGGAACTGGTGGCGCAATCCATCCACCGGCATTCCATGCGCAGCGGCAAGCCGATGATCAGTCTCAACTGCGCCGCGCTGCCCGAGACCCTGGTGGAAAGCGAATTGTTCGGCCATGTGCGCGGCGCCTTCTCCGGCGCGGTCAACGAACGGCGCGGCAAGTTCGAACTGGCCGACGGCGGCAGCCTGTTCCTCGACGAGGTCGGCGAGTTGCCGCTGGCGGTGCAGGCCAAGCTGCTCCGCGTGCTGCAGAGCGGGCAGTTGCAGCGGGTCGGCTCCGATCGCGAGCACCGCGTCGACGTACGCCTGATCGCAGCCACCAACCGCGACCTGGCCGAGGAAGTGCGTGCCGGGCGCTTCCGCGCCGATCTCTACCATCGCCTCAGCGTCTATCCCTTGCGCGTGCCGCCGCTGCGCGAGCGCGGCCGCGATATCCTCCTGCTGGCCGGCTACTTCCTCGAGGAAAACCGACCGCGCCTGGGACTGCGCAGCCTGCGCCTGGACCACGAGGCCCAGGCCGCGCTCCTCGACTATCGCTGGCCGGGCAACGTGCGCGAACTCGAGCACCTGGTCGGCCGCGCCTCGCTCAAGGCCCTCGGCCACAATCCGGAGCGGTCGCGGATCGTCACCCTGCATCGGCAGGATCTCGACCTGCCCGCGGAAACCCCCGCGCCACCTCGCAGCGTGGTCGAGCCCGCGCCCGCCGCGCCAACGACCGGTCACTCGTTGCGCGCGGCCACCGACGCCTACCAACGCCGCCTGATCCAGGACTGCCTGGCCCGCCACCAGGGAAGCTGGGCCTCGGCTGCACGCGAGCTGGGCCTGGATCGCGCCAACCTGGCGCGCCTGGCGCGCCGCCTGCAACTCAGGTAAACGACCGCCCGGTCGGAGCAGACCGGGTCCGGCGCGCAAACCTGCTACCATGGCGCCCCCATTCCGGTTGTCCGATAACCCCGATCCAGAGCGCACTACAGTGGAACTCTTCAAAGAATTCACCTTCGAATCCGCCCATCGCCTGCCCCACGTCCCCGAAGGCCACAAATGCGGGCGCCTGCACGGCCACTCGTTCCGTGTCGCCATCCACATCGAAGGTGAGGTCGATCCGCATACCGGCTGGATCCGCGACTTCGCGGAAATCAAGGCGATCTTCAAGCCGATCTACGAGCAACTCGACCACAATTATCTGAACGATATTCCAGGCCTGGAAAACCCCACCAGCGAAAACCTCTGCCGCTGGATCTGGCAACAACTCAAGCCGCTGTTGCCGGAACTCTCCAAGGTCCGCGTCCACGAAACTTGCACCAGCGGTTGCGAATATCGGGGCGATTGATTCGCCCGACTCTCCCCTGGCGCTTCGCCATCTGCTCTAAAACGGGCTTCCACACAACGGGCCCGTTCTGCCGTCTCTCTCCCATGGGTTGTACGAAGCATTATCCCCACGGACATAAAGGTTTCATATTCTTCCGGGAAACATCCGGCAAGCTGTCCCTACAGTCCGTTAGTCAATAAAACCGTGTAACTATATTGTTCTTCCAGTAGATAAAGACTTATCCTTTGCCGCGGACACGGAAAGTCCGTAAAGCCACTATAAATGCACCAAAACCCAGCACCATATTTTTAGAACGGGAGTGAAACGAATGTCCAAACTTGCCGAGTTCCGCGAGGCAGAGCGCAAACTTCAGGAGCAACTGGCCCTGCTGGAAAAGCTGAAAAGCGACAGCAGCCTGAAGCAGGAACTGGAATTCAAGGACAAGTTGCAGGCGTTGATGGACAAGTACGGCATGACCCTGCACAACATCATCGCCATCCTCGACCCCAAGGCTCCGGTCACCGTCAGCGCCGCTCCGCAGCGCCGTGCCCGCGCCCTGAAGGTCTACAAGAACCCGAACAACGGTGAAGTCGTCGAAACCAAGGGCGGCAACCACAAGGTTCTGAAAGCCTGGAAAGAACAGTACGGTTCCGAAACCGTCGAATCCTGGCTGCAACGCTAAGCCGGTTTTCCCGACGGCATCCTGCCGATGCCGTCGGAAACCCCACTGGCTACTTTCGCTCCCCTCCTCGCCAGATCAATTCTGCGACTTCGATTCGCAAGCGCTCCTGATCTTCTGCGCCGCCAGGTTGTTCTCCACCCCCGGCAGGTTCTCCAGCAGACACTCGTAATAAGCCTTTTCCCGCGACAGCAGGAAGGAGCCGTCGTTATACAACTTGTCGCAGGCCTGGGTGATGAAGTGAACCGCCACCCCGCTCTTCGCCGTGCGTTGGTAGTCGAGTATGCATTGGTCGTAGTCCTTGTCGTCGGCGAGAGCGGAAAGCGGGAATAACAGCAGCAGGGGCAGCAGGAACTTCATGGCAATGGTATCCATGGGAAAGTTGTGCTCCAGCATGGACGAGCCGGCTCGGAGTGCCAAGCCGACCATGAAGTAAAATTTTGCACTTGTTTACAGGCCGGACCAGACTGGCCGTTCTTCGCTGCGCGAATGCGACAGTGGCGGGCCGGAGAGCCGAATCGCAGGCGTCCCGAGCGGATTCGGTTTCCCGGCCGCCTGGCGGCAACTCGCTCCATCGACGGGCGCCGACCTCTAGCCGAACTCTTCCGGCAAACGGGTGCTGCCCGTTCCGCATCCGCTTCAATAGGCCGCTACGAACAGGAACGGCAATTGTAGATTGAGCATGGGCGACAACATATTGTTCAGTTCCAGAAACTCCACCGATACTTGTCGCTGCTCCGCTTCTATATCCTGCAACAACCGACTGAACGAGGCTGGCGGCAACTGCCCGCGAACCTGGGCCTCGATACGCGCGATCGTCCCTTGCTTCTCGAAGCCGCGAGGAAGCAGTACGCTCACTTCCGCGTCAGGGACGCCCGCCAGGCGAACCCGCTCGGTCAGCCAGGCCTGCACATCGGCCCTCGCCTGCGACGCATTCGGCGCCTGCCAGAAGCGCTCTCGCTGAAGGTTGAGGACCTGCTCCGCCTGCATCGCCCGCTCCGGCCAGGCGGTCTGCCGGGAAACGTCCTGGAGCTTGAGCCATTCCCCGGCCAGACGACGATATTCCTCCCCTCGTTCCTCCCTCCAATCCATGCTGAGCATGACCAGATGCACAACCAGCAGCAGGCACAGGCTCCAGATGGCCATGCGCAAGAGTGGTTTTTCCTGCCATTGTCGTTGCAGGTTCCGCCCCTGGAACTGCAGTGATCGCTGGAAGTCCGACATCAGGCACCCTCCCCCGGCGTACGCAGGACCAGGCTCAGCGATAGCCCCTCGCTCTGCGAAGGTTCCACCCTGACATCGTCGAAACTCCCCGACTCCATGAAACGCCTCACATAGAGACACGGGTCGACACTGTCGGTGCCAATCCGCAACTCCAGCTCGGAGCCTCGATAGCGCCAGGCGAGCAACCGACTGTCCTTCGGCAACAGTTCCGCTACCTGTCCCAGCAGCGCCACCTGCGAGCGATGCTGCAAAGCGCGCCCCAGCTCCGTGGCCATCCGATTGGTCTGCAAGGCCTGGTTGCGTGCGCTGAGGATCGGCGAGACCTGGCCGCTCAGTTGGTCGTACTGCGTTCGCAGCGCACGCTCGGCCCACCACCAGGACAAACCTTCCCCCAGATTGAATCCGCATCCCAGCAACAGGGTGGCTATGAGCCCATGCGGCAACCAACGCTCCCATCGCAGCAGCGTTGCTTCCGCCGCCGGAACGGCCCAGGGACGGCCCAGTGACTCTCCAGGCTCGGCAACCAGGCTCTCCGGGATGCGTATTCCCGCCAGCCCCCGGAGCAACCGAACCCATTGTTCTGGCTGGGGTGGGCTGGGAAAGAAATGGCTCAGGACAAGGCAGTCATCTCTCCAGACCTGGAGATCCAGCCCGGAGCGAACCCGAAGCAGCCGAACCGTCTCGCCTTCCGCGATCGACCGAGGGGGAGCCTGCAGCAGGGATTCGGGGATACAGCGATAACGCCGAGGTTGGTCGACGCAGTCTTCGGCAACGGCCTCCCGGACCTCCTCATCCCAGAACCAGACCAGAGCATGGCCACCCCGCCAGGCTACGTAATGGCCCGCGCGGCGAAAAGGCGCCAGGGCGGCAAGCTTCAACGCCAGTGCCTGATACCGGTCAGAGCGCGGCACATGATTGAGATCGAGACAGCGATAGACACACCACGCCCGATCCACGATCCACTGCGCTGGGGCGCGCCGCGCCAACCCTGTACCTCTACGTACCCACTCAAGCTGCGCCCGGCCATCCTTACCACGGCCTTGCCACAAGCGGGGCGGCAAGAACCCCGGGGGCGATATCGGGATGCAGCGGAGGATTCGAGTAGCGATCATTTATCTTCACGGACCTCTTCGAGAGAAGCTGCCAGGGTGGCAGCAGGCGGTGCTCTGAGTTGAAGCGGACCTCGTATTCCGTCCCCTGCTCGGCTCCTGGCGGGTAGAGCCGAATCGACAGGACCGGACTGGCCAGGCGCGCCCATCCATCCTCGGGAACCAGCCTCGCATGACCCCCGAGGATGTCATGCAGGTCCGACATCCGGGTGAACGGACGCTGCCAGCGGGCTTGCAGCAGTCGGCCGACAGCGTCCTCCGGTAGTCCCCAGGCAAGAGACAGGATTCGGGCATCCGCAGTGTTGATGTTCAGCGCCGCCTCGTCCGCCGCAACCAGATCGCGCCAACCGGCGTCGAGCAAATGCGCTTCCCAGGGGCGCCAGGCCTCCAGCCGGAAGACTTCCATCACCGAGCGCAACGGACGGCGCCGGGCCTGGCCCGGAGAGGACCTGTCGCTGGCTTGCGCGGCACTACCCAGTCGTGGAGCGGCGCCGGGATAGAGATAGCTGAACCATTGGGCGACCATGACCTGCACCTGCTCGGCGGGAACCCCCAACCCCGCCAGCAGCCTGGACAGTACCCGCGGATCGATGCCGGAAAGACTGAGGCGCGCAGAGCGATCGAGCAGCGCAACGCACCAGCCATTGGCCATGCAGAACTCCCGGCCATCCAGAGGCAGCTCCCCGCCAATGGGCAGGATCGAAGTGTCCATGTCCACCTTGCTCGGCGCGGCGCCAGCATTTCCCGGTACGCTCAGGCCCGCGACGGTATAGCGCTGGGTAGCCACCAGCCATTGGACCCGCGCCAGCAAGGCATGCTCCTCCAGCTCACGAAGCAGCACCTTGCGCCGGTTTTCCGTGGCATCCAGCGAGCGCCCGACCCAGAGTACAGCGGCACTGGCCAGCAGGGTCATGATGGCCAGGAACCAGACCACTCCGACCAGAACGAAGCCAGACGAGCGGGCAGACGCCGCATGTCGGCGTGCGCCATCAGAAATCATGTTCGGCGGGCCTCGCTCTGGGCAGTGCGACCGCGACAAGGACAAACAGACGCTCCTCGGGAGCCGCCAGTGCCATCGCCTCGGGAAGGGTATCGGCCAGTTGCGCGCTCGGCGGCCAGTCCCGGTGCCACTGGCCGTGACCGTCCAGATAGCGGAAGCGAGCTTCGCCGCGCAGATGCAGGAGGGGCCAGCGACTGTCCTCCAGCCTTCGCACATAGATCAACTCGGTCCGGTCCTCTCCTGCCCGCCGCTCAAGCCGGAAGGCCAAGGGCGTCGGGATGCCCGCACGGCGATCCAGGGCCGCGGCAGACATGGCCTCGAAACTGAGTTCGTCCCCTCGCAGACGCCAGCGGACCTCGCCAGCCTCGGGAGCGACCAGGTTCTCCATCGCATCACGGAACCAATCGAAGGTCAGCGCCCGGACCTGTCCGCGCCCCAGGCTCTGGTGCAAGGACTGGTTGGCCTTGCTGGCATAGCTCAACCCTTGCATGAGCAACGTGCCGATGAAGGAAACGACCAGCAGCACCACGATCATCTCGAGCAGGGTGAATGCACCCTGTTTTCGTCGCGAGCGGATCATGGTCCATCACCCAGTCGCGCTGGGATGACCACGTACCCGGGAAGCTCCAGTTGCAGCGTCTGCGGCGTTCCATCGCCGGCCCGGATGCTGGCGACGACCCTGAACAAGGTCACGTCGTAGATGCCCGGACTGCCGCTATGGCGGCCCACCGCCGCTTTCGACGCGGACAGCGGCGAACTTCGCCACTCCAGCCGGTAATGCCCCAGCCGGGCCCTGCCTGCGGGTTCGAGCGCAGGGTTCATGCGCTCCAGATAGGCCATCGCCACCCGGGCCGTCTCGATGCGCAGCTCGGCCGCCTCGACCCGCTGCATGCTCCGAAAGGCACTGTTGAGCCAGGCGAATAGCGCACCGCCGACCACTGCCAGGAGCGTCAGCGCAACCACCGCCTCCAGGAGCGTGAAGCCTTCCTGCCGCGCCGGCATCAGCGGATCGTCCCGGGCGCGCAGAGGGGTGGCTGAAGCAGCAGCGTATGTGTCGCGCGCCCATGATGGACCTGCAACTTTCCGCCCAGGCAAACTCCGTTTGCCATGTAACGTATCGGCGGCCGAGCAGTAACCGTCCAGCCATCGGGCAGTCGCAGCAACTGCTCGGGAACCGCCCCGCTCTCACCAATGAGCAGCTCCCGCCCATCGCTGCGCACGCGATAGCCCAAGGTCTGCAATTGATTGAACAGATCGTCCAGCGCGGTCCTGCGCGCCCAGGTCTCCTGCATCCTCACCAGGCCGGGCAACGCCACCGCAGCAATGGCCCCGACGATCACCAGCACCACCAGCAGTTCGAGCAAGGTGAACGCGGCCTGGTCAACGTTTGGGCGCGTAACCGACATCGGCATCCAGGCCTTTCCCACCGGGCTGCCCATCCGCGCCCTGGCTGTAGAGAGTGAAGGGTTGTTCGGCACTCGGCCTGTCGCTGTACAGGTAAGGCCGGTTCCAGGGGTCCAGCGGTACGCCGCCCTCGAGGTAGGGCCCGTGCCAGAAGGCCCCGAGACGTTCATCGGAAGGCGGCGTGTTGAGTAGCGCCAGGCCTTCTTCTTCGGTCGGCAGCCGGCCGATGTCCAGGCGCATGGTGAGCAACGCGCCCTTGAGCATCTTCACCTGGGTATCCGCCGTCTGCGCCTTCGCCTTGTCGGCCTGATTGAACAGTCGCGGCCCGACGAGCCCCATCAGCATGCCGATAATCACCAACACCACAATCATCTCGAGCAGGGTGAAGCCCTGTTGTGCAGCTCTGTTCATACGGTTTCCACTTCACGTCTCATCCAACCAGCCGCGGCATCGATACCCGGCATTCAAAGCACCATGTCGTTGGCGCTGGTAATCGCCAGTACCACGCCGGTAATGATCAGGCCGAACACAGAGCCGATCAGCAGGATCGCCAAAGGCTCGATCAGTACCAGGGCCTTTTTCATTCGCGCCTGCCCGGCCTCTCCATAGAGCGTCGCCAGGCTCTGCAGCATCTCCGCGAGCTGCCCGGAAGCCTCTCCAACCCGCACCAGGCTCGAACCGATGGACGTGACCGCCTGGCGCTCCTCCAACGCTGCCGACAAGGCGATGCCGGCCCGCACATCCTGGGTGACTCGCTCCAGGGTCCGGCGCTGCCGGGCAATGCGGACGCCAGCGGCGGAAAGCAGCAGGGCCTCCACCAGCGGCACACGATTTCCCAGCAGGGTTCCAAGCACCTTCGACCATTGCGCTATTTCCGCCTGCATCAACCATTCCCCGACTACGGGCAGGCGCACCAACTGGTCGAGCGCATGGGCGCGGAGCGCCGGATTGCGCAGCGCCACGGCGATGCCGCCAGCAAGCAGCAGGACGGCGAACGCCAGCAAGCCGGAACTCTCGTTGCTCCATACCCCGATGCTCAGCACTGCCCAGGCAAGCCACGGGAGCTGGGCGGTCTCGTTCAGGAGATTGGCGAATTTCGGAACGACGAAGACGAACAGGGTCGCCACGGCGAGCACCCCGCTGAGCACCAGAATCGCAGGGTAGATCAGCGCCCCTTGCAACTCGGCGCGGGTTCGCCATTCGTATTCCATCTGCGTGGCACAGTCCCTCAAGGCTCCTGCGAGGTTTCCGGTCATCTCGCCGGCCGCCACCAGTTGATATACATAGCGCGGCAAGTCGAGGCCGGCGCTCTCCAGCACCACGGGAAAGGATTGCCCCTGGCGCAGGCCATTGGCCATCGCCTGCAGGGCGGTAATCAACTTCGGGTGGCGCGCGCCTCGCTCCTGAGCCTCCACCGCGTCGGCCATGCTCACTCCCGCCGCGAGCATGGTGGCCAGCTCGTGGATGGCCATGTTCAATTCCTCGGCCTTGAGCCGACGTCGCGAGCCCAGGTTGCGGCGTTTCACCTCCAGGCTGAGCGGGGTGAGCCCCTGGCGCTGCAACTGCCGCAGCGCATCCTGGCGCGTGGGGAGGCAGAGTTCGCCACGAACGCGCCTGCCCTTGCGATCGACGGCCTGGTAGATGAAATTCATGGGCTTAGCCGCTGGTCACGCGATGCACCTCGTCAAGACTGGTCATACCCAACCAGGCCTTGATCAAGCCATCTTCACGCAGATTGCGCTGTCCCTGGCTGGCGGCAAGCCGATGCATCTGTTCGAGGGAAGCTCTCTGCACGATCAGGTCGCGCATCTCGGAAGACAGATCGACGAGTTCGTAGATGCCCACACGGCCGCTGTAGCCGGTACCTTCGCAGCGGCCGCAGCCTCGCGCCACGCGCCATTGCGCTGCCTGCCCCGGGAACAGCCGCGCGGTGGCCGCCTGGGTCGCTGCCAGATCGGCCGCAGCAAGGGTTGGCTCGCAAGGTTCCGCGCAGTGGGCGCACAACCTGCGCACCAGTCGCTGGGCCTGGACACCGCGCACCGGCGAAGCCACCAGGAAGGGTTCCACGCCCATGTCGATCAAACGCGTGAAGGCGCTCACCGCATCGTTGGTATGCAGGGTCGAAAGCACCAGGTGACCGGTGAGCGAGGACTGTACGGCGATCTCCGCCGTCTCCAGGTCGCGTATCTCCCCGATCATGATCACATCGGGATCCTGCCGCAGGATCGAGCGCAAGGCGGCAGCGAAGGTCAGGCCGATGTCGGCATGGACCTGGACCTGGGTGATATTGGGCACCTGGTATTCCACGGGATCTTCCACGCTGATGAGCTTGCGCACGCCATCATTGATTTCCTCCAGCGCGCCATAGAGCGTGGTGGACTTGCCCGATCCGGTGGGGCCGGTCACCAGGATGATGCCGTGGGGTTCCGCTACCCATGCACGCATCCTCCGCAAGTGGTCCGGGAGCATCCCGAGCCGGTCCAGGCGCAACCCCTCGCGCTCCTTCGGCAACAGGCGCATGACCACCGATTCGCCATGCACCCCTGGCAAGGTGGAGACCCGCACGTCGAGCTCCGTACCGCTGACCCGGATGCTCATGCGTCCATCCTGCGGCAACCGTCGCTCCGCGATGTCGATGGCGGAGATCAGCTTGATCCGCGAGACGACCGCCGCGAATCGCTCGCGGGGAAGGCTCAGTTGGTCGTGCAGGACGCCGTCGACGCGGAAGCGGATACGGAAGTCGAACTCCCGGGGTTCGATGTGAATATCCGAAGAACGCTTTTCCATGGCCTGGCTCATCACGTTGTTGACGAGTTCGACTACCGGCGCCTCCTCCGCCAACTCCCGCAGGTAGCGGATGTCTTCGCTGCCGTAGGCGTGCCGATCCGCACCTTGCCGGGCCAGGTCCAGGGAGTGCTCCAACCAGCCGTCCAGATCCTGGGAGCGGCACAGCACTGCTTGAATCGAGCGCTCCGGATAGAAATAGCCCAGGGTTTCGCGTATCGAAGGAGATAACGGATCACGCGCCGCGAACAGCAGTTGCTCGCCCTCCTCCCAGACCACCAGTTGCTCTTCGACGAACCAGTCGGTATTGATCGGGGTACTGAGCAGGAATGCGGCGATGGACTCTTCGCTCGGCTTCCGCAGGTCGTCCCCCACCAGCGGCAACCGCAGTTGCTCCGCCAGCACCTGCATGAGGGTATTTTCCGAGATGGCTCCGGAACGCACGAGAATGCCTCCCAGACGGCCGCCAAGCCGGCGTTGCAGGTCGAGCGCCCGCTCGAGTTCCTGGCCGCTCACCAACCCGCGTTCGAGCAAACGCTGCCCCAGCGGTATCCACTCGGCCGTCATCTGCGGGCCCGGGGAAACGGCCTCAGAGGACATCTGCAAAACCTTCCTGAACCCGACGGAACCAGAGGAAGCCCGATGAACAGACCAGCAGAGACGCAACGCAATAAACGCTGAAGACCCCAAGGGTCGGATAGGGAGCATCGAAAAGGATCGCCCTGACCATTTCCACCGGGATCGTCAGCGGATTGAGGTACAGGTAGGGCTGCATTACCGGTGGCAAGGAAGACAGCGGATAGAACACCGGGCTGATGAATAGCAGAAGCACCAGGAGAAACTGGACGAACTGCCCTATGTCGCGAACATAGACCCCGAGCCCCGCGAGGAACCACGCCAGCCCCGTCACGCAGAGCAGGAAGGGGAGCAGGGCAAGCGGTAGCAGAACCAGTTGCCAGCCTGGCTCGACGCCGCTGAAGAGAAGAAAGATACAGAGCACCAGGTAGCCGAGCATGGCGTTGAAGAAAGCGGCCAGCAGCGGTGTGAGGGGGAGTATCTCCAGGGGAAAAACCAGCTTCTTCACGTAGTTGGCGTTGGCCTGGATGATAGTCGGGGCCCTGGACAGGCTTTCAGCGAGGATCCCGTTCAGCAGGAGTCCGGAAAACAGGGTCAAGGCGAAGGAGAGCGTGCTCTGGCTTCCACCCCAGCGCGACTTCAGCACGAAGCCGAAGACAAACGTATAGATCAGCAAGAGCAGGAACGGCGAGACGATGATCCAGATGCGGCCCAACATGGCGTCGCGATAACGCAGTTCGACCTCGCGCCGGGTCATGACCAGCAGGAGCCTGATGCGACTGGCGAGACTGGCCGGTACCAAGAGGGAACCACTCACAGAAAAACTCTCCACGGCGAAGAAGAACAGAACCCGCTAACCATGAAGGATCGAAGCGAGCGGGGCCATCAGCCCCCACTACTTCTGGCGTAAGGTTTTTCTGATTCAAGAAGAGCCTTCAGAAGGCCGGAGCAAGCCGGCACTCTCGCCAACTCGATCTCCCATCGGCTCCGTACCTGCTGGAAAGCACGTGGGTAACCCCGACAATGGCAACGGCTCTCAAGGTGAGGGGCCGGACTGCGCGGAGTGCACCCTCGATTCAGCAGCCAGCGGCAGGGAAACCGGGACGAAAGCAAGACTCATCCTGCAATCGGGGCGATTTCTTCATAGCGCTGGAAAACCTCGCTCAGTGAAACGAAAGCACGCACTGAGCGCCCCGTACGCCAGGAACTGGCAACCTGCACGCCGACCCGGCCTGGGGCGGCATGGCGAGTTCGACGAATACGACTCGGCGCACCACCTGCCCCCTGTGCCCGCGCTCAAGCGACGCCGCGGCTGCCAAGGGGTTGCAGCGACCTGCGTAGACGGCAGGCGGACGCGATCGGCGCTCTCCCCGCCGTCATGGTTGAGTTTCGGATTGCGTCCGATGGCTCAGCGGATCACCCCGGCGCGCACCGTCAGCGGCCAACTGACCCGATAGCGCGTCTGCGGGTCGCCCCAGGCTTCGCGCAGCTCATCGACGAACGCGGCGCCCGGATCCTGGCCAAGGGCCTTGCCGGCCTCCTTCACCGCCGACCAGGTACCGACATAGCCCAGCAGTTCGTCCAGGGTCCAGGCCACCTCGATGGCCAGGTCCGGCAGGCGACGCTCCTCGAAGGGGAACGGCAGACTGCGGTAGCCCTCCTCCACGTGGCGCCGCTCGGCAGGCCAGTAGGGGCCGACGACCTGGTGGTAGAAGTGCTGGACCAGCGGTTCCATGGGTCCGTCGACATGCAATACGCCATAGGTAACCAGGGCCAGGATGGCGTCCGCGCGGGCCACACGCCGGACTTCCTCGTAGAAGCGCGGCAGGTCCAGCCAGTGGGCGGCCTGGGCGACCGTCACCAGGTCGGCGCTGGCCGCCGCCAGTCCGCTGTCCTCGGCCAGGGCCACGCGATACTCGACCCGCTCGCGAGCCTGCGCCTTGTCGATCTGCGCGGCGCTGGCGTCGGTACCGACCACCCGTTCGAAACGCTCGGCCAACAGCACCGTGAGCTGTCCGGTGCCGCAGCCGCAGTCCAGGGCCAGGCGGGTGCCGGGGCAGAGCGCGGCCAGCTCGTCGACCAACCGCGCCGGGTAGGTCGGACGATGTGCGGCGTAGTTCGCCGAACCCGTGGAGAAATGATCCTTGAAAGGTGCCGTCATGGGACTCTCCCGAAATGATCCCGGCGACCACAGGGACCATGGCCGTCCAGGCTGCCGCCTTACATTAGGCGAATCCTGTCGATACGGAAACACGACTTTCGGTCACCTTGGAGCACCGTCTCACTACTGCATGCGGTGCAGCAATCAACTGCAAAGAACCTACCTGGTCATCCCCGGATGCTTCATTAGACTGCCGGAACGACGAACGCAGCCAAGGAGACCGCCATGCCCAGTCGCATCACCCTCAACGCAAACGGAGGCCCCGAGGTCCTGCGCCTGGAGCAAGTCCAGGCGCAGCAACCGGGCCCCGGCGAGGTCTGGCTGGAGCAGGCCGCCATCGGCGTCAATCCGCTGGACCTCGGCCAGCGCTCGGGAGCGGTACCGATTCCGCTGCCGTCCGGCCTCGGCCTGGAAGGCGCCGGAGTGGTCGCCGCGCTGGGTCCGGGAGTCTCCGGACTGGCGCCGGGCGACCGCGTCGCCTATGCCACCGGCCCGCTGGGCGCCTATGCCAGCGCCCGGCTCTACCCCGCCGAGCGCTTGCTGAAGCTGCCCGACAGACTCGCTTTCGAGGACGCGGCGGCGCTGCTGTTCAAGGGCATCACCGCGCACTACCTGCTGCACGCCACCTACCCCGTCGGGCCCGGCACACGCATCCTGCTGTACGGCGCGGCGGGCGCCGTCGGCCAGTTGATGGCGGCCTGGGCCCGGCACCTGGGCGCCTGGGTGATCGGCGTGGTGTCGAAGGCGGAAAGCGTCGAGCGGGCCAGGGCTGCCGGCTGCGACGAGGTGCTGGTGTTCGACGCGGCCAGTCTCGCCGCCCAGGTCGCCGAGCTGACCGCCGGGCGCAAGGTCGATGTGGCCTACGACCCCATCGGTCGCGCTACCTTCGAGGCATCCCTGAACAGCTTGCGTCCGCGCGGCCTGCTGGTGTCCTTCGGCGCTACCTCCGGCGTGCCGCCAGCCGTCGAAGTCGCCACCCTCAACGCCAAGGGTTCGCTGTTCCTCACCCGTCCCTCGCTCGCCGCCCACACCGCCAACCCGGAGGAATACCGGCTACGCGCGCAGGCTGTGCTGCGCGCCCATGCAGACGGTGTCATCCAGCCCCAGGTCTGGCGGCGCTACCCGCTGGCCGAGGCGGCCGTGGCGCATACCGATCTGCTGGAGGGACGCTCGCAAGGCGCGCTGGTACTCTTGCCCTGACCCACCCGCAAGAGGCGCATGCATGCAACCGTTCGACAGCCGGCAGGCCGATGAAGTCGCCACGCTCCTGGCCCTGGCCGAGCACGGTTCGTTCGCCGCCGCCGGCCGCGCCCTGCAACGCCATCCCTCGGTGCTCTCGAAGCGGCTCGGCGCACTGGAGCGTCGCCTCGGCATCCGCCTGGTCGAACGCACCACCCGGCAACTGCGCTTCACCGATGAAGGCGAGCGCCTGGCGAGCCGCTTCCGCCAGGCCGTCGACCTGCTCGACGAGGCCGAGCACGAAGCCAGCCTGGGCGCCGCGCAACTGCGCGGACGCCTGCGCATCGCCCTGCCGTCGGCGATGGGCCGGCTCTGGCTCGGTCCGCTGCTGGCGGAGTTCGCCCTGGCGCATCCGCAGGTGGTGCTGGAAACCGACTATTCGGAGCGCTTCGTCGACATCATCGCGGAAGGCTTCGACCTCGCGATCCGGGTCGGCGAACTGGCCGACAGCCGCCTGGTGGCCAGGCGGCTGTGCGCCCATCGGCGCATCCTCGGCGCCGCTCCCGACTACCTGAAGCGGCATGGGGTACCGCGTATCCCGGCCGACCTGGCGGCACACAATTGCCTCGGCTTCAGCGGACTGCACTCGTACCCGGAGTGGAAGCTGACCCGCCAGGACGAACAGCAGCCCGTGCGGGTACGCGGCTCGATGGTCAGCAACGACAACGAAGCCCTGCTCTGCGCCGCACGCCAGGGCCTGGGCATCTTCGCCGCCGGCGAGTGGCTGATGAGCCGCGACCTCGAAGCCGGCAGGCTGGTACGGGTGCTGCCGGAGTGGCAACTGGACGCCGACGCCGGCGTCTACCTGGTGCGCCCCTCGGCGCGCTACGCCACGGCGGCGGCCAGCGCGTTCCGCCAATGGGTGGAAGCGCGGTTCGCCGCTGGCCCGCCCTGGCAGCGCCAGCGGGCCTGAGCGGTATCCGCGAGCGGCTCGCCGAGGAGCGCGCCGCCTCCCGCCCCTCGCTCCCGGACAATCCGGATACCCTCCCGCCAGCATGCGGATAGCCAATGACCCGCCGACCGGTTCCTACTAGGCTGGTTCGCTTCGCTTTCCCGTTTTCCCACTCCAACAACAACCCGATGAGGAATCCAGGCATGGGACAGTACGTCAGCATCGCCGCGTCCGACGGCAGCGGCCGGTTCGACGCGTATCTCGCGCTCCCCGCCAGCGGCAAGGGGCCGGGCGTGGTGATCGGTCAGGAAATCTTCGGCGTCAACGCGAACATGCGCGCGGTGGCCGACCTGTACGCCGAAGAGGGCTACGTGGCCCTGGTCCCCGACCTGTTCTGGCGGCTGCAGCCGGGGGTCGACCTGGGCTACGACGAAGCGGCCTTCGCCAAGGCCATCGAGCTGTTCCAGCGCATCGACCTGGACGCCGCGGTGGACGACATCGCCGCCTGTATCGAGCACCTGCGCCAACGCGAGGAGGTGGTCCACGCCGGGATCGGCTTCGTCGGCTTCTGCATGGGCGGCAAGCTGGCCTACCTCGCCGCGACGCGCACCGACGTCTCCTGCTCGGTGGGCTACTACGGCATGGGCATCGAGGCGCTGCTCGACGAGGCGAAACAGATCAAGGGCCGGCTGGTGCTGCATTTCGCCGAACAGGACGCCTACTGCCCGCAGCAGGCCCGCGACGCGATCCTGCCCTGCCTGCGCAACCTGCCCAAGACCGAGTTGTACCTCTACCCCGGCGTCGATCACGCCTTCGCCCGCGTCGGCGGCATGCACTTCGACAAACCGGCCTACCTGATGGCTCACGAACGCAGCATCGCCGCCCTGAAGCGGGAGATCGGGCCGAACTTCGACCTCTCCGCGCTGTGGGACGAGCATGTGCGCCACGAGTTCGATACCCGCGACGTCGCCGCGACCATGGCGACCATGGTCGCCGAGCCCTACGTCAACCATGTCCCGACCCTCACCGGCGGCGTAGGCCAGCGCGAACTGAGCCGCTTCTACCGCCATCACTTCATCCACGGCAACCCGCCGGACATGACCCTCACGCCGATTTCGCGGACGGTGGGGGCGCTGCAGGTGGTCGACGAGTTCGTCATGCGCTTCACCCACAGCTGCGAGATCGACTGGCTGCTGCCCGGCGTCCCACCCACCGGGCGCTTCGTGGAAATCCCCATGCTCGGCGTGGTGCGCTTTCGCGGCGACCGCCTTTACCACGAGCACATCTATTGGGACCAGGCCGGCGTGCTGGTGCAGATCGGCCTGCTCGACCCGCAGGGCCTGCCGGTCGCGGGGGTGGAAAGCGCGCGCAAGCTGCTCGACGAAAGCCTGCCGTCGAACCGCCTGATGGCGCGCTGGGCAGCCAGCGAAGGACTCGGCCTCTAGCGGCCGGCTAGCCGCCGAGCAAGGCGCAGAAACGCGCCAGGTCGACGTTACCGCCGCTGAGCAGGATCCCGACCCGCTTGCCGCGCAATTCGTCCTTGCGCTGGCGGGCGGCGGCCAGGCCGAGGCAACCGGTGGGCTCGACCAGCAGCTTCATCCGCGCGGCGAGGAAGCGCATGCCATCCACCAGTTCGGCGTCGCTGGCGGTGAGGATGTCATCGACGTTGCGCTGGATCAGCGGGAAGGTGAGATTGCCCAAATGCTGGGTCTGGGCGCCATCGGCGAGGGTCTGCGGCGTATCGATATGCACGATGGCGCCGCTGCGCAGCGAACGCTGGCCATCGTTGCCGGCCTCCGGCTCCACCCCGTAGATCCGGCAGGCCGGCGCCAGCGCGCGGATCGCCAGGGCGCAGCCGGAGAGCAAGCCGCCGCCGCCGAGGGGCGCGAAGAAGGCGTCCAGCGGACCGACTTCTTCGAACAGTTCCTTGGCCGCGGTGCCCTGCCCGGCCAGCACGTCGGGGTGATCGTAGGGCGGGATCAGGGTCAGGCCATGGCGCTGCGCCAGGTCGCGGCCGATCTGCTCGCGATCTTCCGTATAGCGGTCATAGAGCACTACCTGCCCGCCGTAGCCACGGGTCGCCTCGATCTTCACCGCCGGCGCGTCGGCCGGCATCACGATGGTCGCCGGGATCCCCAGCAAGCGCGCCGAGAGGGCGATGGCCTGGGCGTGGTTGCCGGAGGAGAACGCCACCACCCCGGCGGCACGCTGCTCGGCGGAAAACCGCGACAGCGCGTTGAAGGCGCCGCGGAACTTGAACGCTCCCATGCGCTGCAGGTTTTCGCATTTGAAGAAGACTTCCGCGCCGAGTTCTTCGTCGAGGGTACGCGAGGACATCACCGGCGTGCGGTTGGCATGCCCGGCGATCCGCGCGGCGGCGGCGATCACATCGTCGTAGGTAGGCAGGTCGTGCATGGTCGGCTCCTCGGACCTTGGCAAAGAAGACAGGCAGGTCACCAGGTTACCAGGCGAACGCCGCCAGCAGCGCCTGCGCGACAGCATCGGCGGCGGAAGACTGGCGGAGCCATTGACGAAGAGGCCCTGCATGGGTCGATGCTCCGCGATGCCGGGTCGGCCTCACTCGTCCAGGTAGCCGTCCCTGATGCCCTTCGAGCGGCGGTAGAGGTAGAGCCCGAGGCGCAGCACGACGAGCACGCCGAAGAACACCCCGACGGTCACCCAGGTGTTGCCGAAGAACCATTCCAGGCAGACATAGAGCAACGCCAGCGGTATGCAGACGAGGGTCATCAGCAGGTAATGCTTGATCATTGCGGCGGGCACTCCTCTTCTTCGTCCTTCAGCGGGCATTTGACGATCTGCTTGCCCGTCTGCCAGGCGGCCTGGGTGGCCACGGCCTTCTTGATGGTATCGGCATGGGCGGCCTTGCGCGCGGCCAGCTTGGCCGCGCGGTTGGCGGTGTTGGCCGCCTGTCCGGAAAGGGTCCTGATCGCCTTGGCGGACTGCACCACGGTCTTGCCGGTGCTGAGCATGCCCGGCGCCACGGTGCCGATGGCCGCCGAGGCGCCGACGTGTTTCCAGTTGATGTCGATGCACTTCCACTTGATATCGGTGAGGTCGCGATCGCTGTCCCAATTGTCCTTCATCTGCCCCAGCACCTGCTTGCCGGTCTGCATCCCCAGCTCGATGCCGGCGCCCAGCGCCGCTCCGATCGCGGCGCGGGCGGCGAAGGCGCCGATCACCACCAGCGGGATGATCAGGCCGGTGGGATCGTAGGCCAGCGTGGGCGCGTTCAGCGCGTAGGCATAGGGGTTGGGGCCACCGCCCAGGCCGAGCGGGTCCTGGCTGGCATAGCGCCCGGCTTCCGGCAGGTAGTAACGGTAGCGGTTGTAGTAGAGGCCGCTTTCCTCATCGTGGTACTGCCCCTGGAAGCGGATCGGCTGCGCACCCGGCTGTCGTTCCGGCGCTACCGCCCGCCAGTCGTCCGGAACGCCCTGCCAACGCAGTTGGCCACGTTCGTCGCTCAGCTGCAGGGGGGTACCGAGGTGATCGGTGTGGAAGAAAGCGATCCGCGCCTCGCCCAGCGCCGGCACGCATTGCGCCGGCAGCGGCTGGCCTTCGGCGGCGAACGCCTGGCGCAGTTGCAGCAGCTCCGGGGGATCGGGCTCGCAGGCCTGCTCCAGGCGCAGCAACGGGACGAAACCGCCCGGTTCGTGAACGGTGGTGCGCAGTTCCCGCGCAAAGGCTTCGGCGCATTGGCGATCGCCGTCCCAACCGAAGCGCACCTGCTGCTCGACACCGTCGCGCAGCACCACCTTGGCGATCCGTCGCGACAGCGCGTCGTAGCGGTAGCGCGCCTCCAGCCGCGTACCGTCGGCGTAATCGCGCGTCAGATGGACCAGGCGCTGCGCGCCGTCGTAGGCCAGGCGCAGGCGCTCGCCGTCGGCGCCGATACGCTCGACCAGGTTGCCCGGCGCATCGAAGCGATAGCGGTTGCCGGCGATCCTCTCCACGCGGTTGCCGGCCCAGCGCGCCGGGCCTTCGCCGGCCTGGCTCGCGCGCGTCTCGGAGCGACTGAAACCGGAGCGGTACAGTTCGTTCTCGGCGAATGCCTGGCGAGCGTCCTCGCGCGCGTACTCGCCGACGCCCTCCAGGCGGTTGCCGGCGGCATCGTAGCGGTAGGTGCTGGCCGCCGCGCCAGCGCGCCGGCTGGCCAGCAGGCGACCGCCGAGGTCGTATTCGTAGCGCACCGACGGATACTGGTTGTCGTCGATGCCGACCAGTTGTCCAAGTCCGTCGTAGCGATAGCCGCGCTGCCAGTCGAAACCGCCGGCCAGACGCAGGCGGCTGCGCTGCAGGCGTCCCAGCGGCGCGTGCTGGCGCTCCTGGGTGAACAACGCGTCATCCTGCCCGTCGCGGCGGGCGTCGCGACGCACCTCACGGTGCAGGGCATCGCGCTCGAAGGCCAGCTCGACCGCACCGACCAGCGCGCCGTGCAGATGACCCGGGCCATAGGTCAGCCAGGCGACCGGCGGCGCGTCGCCGTAGCGGCTGGTCTGGCGCACGCCTAGCGCGTCGTGGCTGTGCTCGACGCTGTAGACCCAACCGTCGGCATGTACCTGGCTTTCCAGGCGCAGGTTACCGACCTCGTCGTACGTGTAGCGCACCTCGCAATCCGCCCCGCCGGCGCTGGCCAGGCGGCCGTCGGCCAACCAGCGGTAACGCTCGACCAGGGCCGGTGCGTGCTCGGTGGCGGGAACCCGGATGCTCGCCAGGCGGCCGTCGCGGTCGTAGGCATAGGTGGTCTCGCGACCGTCGGCATCCTCGCGGGCGATCAGTTCGTCAGCGGCGTTGTAGCGATAGCGTTGGCGACGACCGTCGAAGCCGGTCTCTTCCACCAGACGGTCCAGCAGGTCGTAGCGGAACTGCGCCTGGACGCCGTTCTCGTTGGTCAGGGCGACCAGCCTGCCGGCTTCGTCGTGCAGGTAGGACAATTCGCCGCCGCCGGCGTCGGAAACCCGCGCCAGCAGATCGCCGTGCCCCCAGGAAAACAGCGTGGCGTGCCCCTCGGCATCGGCGATACGGGTCTGCCGCCCAAGGGCGTCGTATTCATAGCTCAGGGCGCTGCCGTCGGCCAATTCCAGGCCGATCAGTTGCCCCAGCGGGTCGTAGCGGCGCCGGGTCAGTTGTCCCAGCGGGTCGCTGCTGGCGACCAAACGTCCTTCGTTGTCGTAGTCGTAACGCCAGACCTGGCCGGAACAATCGGTCAACGCGGCCAACAGGCCGAAGCGGTTCCACTCCAGGCGCCGCTCGCCGCCGCGCGGGTCGACGATTCGCGTCGGCCGGTCGGGCAGGCGCGGGTCTTCGTAGGCGTAGCGGGTGCTGCCGGCCGGGCCGCGCACCGTCGTCGCATTGCCCCGTTCGTCGCGCTCGAAGGTCCAGCGGCGCTGCATCGCGTCCTCCAGCTCGACCAGCAGCCCGGTCTCTTCGTCGACGCGCTTGCGATAGCGCGCCTTGCCCGGCGACTCCTCCTCGAGCATCCGCCCCTGGCCATCGCGCCGGCGCCGCGTCTCCCGTCCCAGCGGATCGCGCATGGCGACCAGGCGGCCGAACAGGTCGTAGTCGAACTCGCTACGGCTGCCGTCGGCCCTGACCAGCGCGGTCCAGCGCCGCTGCCCGCCCTCGCCGGCGAACTCGTAGCGTTCGACGCGGCCGAGGCTGTCGCTGACCTCGGTGGCATCGCGCAGGTAGCGGAAGGTACGGGTCAGGCCGCCCGCCTCGATCTGCTTCACGACCCGCCCGTGCGGAGCATGGACATCCCACTCGTAGCGAACCTCCAGCCCGCCCGGTTCGCCGTGGGCGACCAGCATGTGCTCGCGCCAGGCGAATACCCGGACCACCTGGCCAAGACGGTCGCGCACGGCGATCAGATCGCCGCTGTCGCTGAACTGGTAGCGCACCAGCCAGTCGAGCCCCGGGCTCTGCGGATCGATGTAGTCCGGAGGCGGTCCGTCGTGGCTGGCCAGGATCACGCCGAACAGACGCAGGCCGTCGTCGCCCTCGCTCGGCTCGCAGGCTTGCTGGTAGACCAGCGCATAGCTGCGCCCGGCGCTGTCGCGCACGCCGGTGAGCAGGCCACGTCCGCTCCAGCGGAACTCGGTGCGGTAGCCGGCGCGGCCGAAGCTGGCCTGCAGGCGCCAGATACCGTCGGGGCAACGCTGGAAATGCAGGTAGCTGTGGCCGGACAGCACCAGCACGGAGCCCTCCTGCGTCTGCAGTTCGGCCGGCACCGCCGCCCAGCGCCCGCGCCAGGCCTGCGCTTCGCCGCCGCTCGAACCGCCGCGGCGCAGCCACAGCTCCTCGCTGCCGGAATAATGCTGGGCGCCGGGAGCCAGCGCAGGAAAGCCGATCCGGCGGCCCTGGGCGTCGACCAGCACGCAGGCGTCTTCGCTCAGTTCCAGGTGCATGCTCTCGCCCGGCAGCCACCAGCCCCGGCCGAGCCGGCCGATACGGGGGTTGCTCGACAGGTAGCCACGGGCGAAGGTGAAGGTGTCCGGCGCCGCCAGGGCGAAATCGACCTCTTCCGGCAGCAGCTTGCTGCCGAGCATCGGGTTGACCGGCTTGCCCACCAACGGCACGCAGGCGGACACCCGGTCGGCCAGGCCGACCGCGCTGCTGCCGACGTGCACGGTGGGCGAGCCGGTGGAGATAACCCCTCCCGAGACTTTCTCGCCGACATGGGAAACCGGTAGGCCGCTCATCTATCCATCCTTCCTTGGGAAAAGCCGCGACAGGACATCCGCCCGCCGCTCAACAGTTGATATCGACATTGGGCGAGAGGATCTCGATCTCCCCCGGCGTCAGGCGGATCGTGCTCTGGCCGCAGCGCAAGAGGATCTCGCGGTCGGCGGTCAGCTCGATGCGCTGGCTGCCGAGGGTGATGCTCTGACCGTCCAGGGTGATCTTAGAGCCATCGTCGCTGCCGCCCACGCTCACTTCGTAGCTATCGCCCACCGACAAGGTCTTCTTCTTCATCACCTGGGTGCTCTGGTTCAGCCCGACCACGGTGTTCATCATCATGCCGACGTTCAGGCTGTAGCCGAGCCCGACGTTTTCCATGCGCCCCATGCCGACGTTCTGCAACGAGGCCATGAGGATGGTTTCCGTCTTGTTCATGCCGATCCTGACCGTCTCGTTGCGGTCGACCGTCTTGCTGCGGTTGGCATGCACGGTGATGGTCTCGTTGTTGTCCACGGTCTCGGTGCGATCGTGCTTCACATGCACCGTCTCGTCGTGGTCGATGGTCTTGGTCCGGTCGTGGCCGACCCAGTGGGTCTCGTCGTTCTCGACCTCGATGTCCTGGTTCCTCTCGGCATGGATGAACAACTGCTCGGCGCCCTTCTTGTCCTCCATGCGGATCTCGTTGAAGTTGGCCGGCGTGCCGCCCTTGCTCGAACGGCTCTTGGTGCCGCTCTGGGTAGCGTTCGCCGGCAGCTCGTAGGGCACCGTCTGCTCGGCGTTGTAGACCCGCCCGGTGATGATCGGCCGGTCCGGGTCTCCTTCGAGGAAGCTGACGATCACTTCCTGGCCGATCCGCGGGATCTGGATCGAGCCCCAGTTCTTCCCGGCCCAGGCCTGCGAGACGCGCATCCAGCAGGAGCTGTTCTCGTTGGACTGGTCGTGGCGGTCCCAGTGGAAATGCACCTTGACCCGGCCATACTGGTCGGTCCAGATCTCCTCGCCCTTGGGCCCGACCACCACCGCGGTCTGCGGGCCGCGCACCACCGGCACCGGGGTCGACGGCAAGGGGCGGAAAGCCTGGCCGGCGTCGATACAGTCCAGCTCGCTCTCGAACTGCGCGCCGCCCCCGCCATTACCGGTCTCGTAGAGTTCCTGGACTACCCGGTACTCGGCGCCAACCACCAGGTATTCGCGGTTCTGGTCCAGGCGCGGGTAGTTGCTCAGGTGGAACAGATGGCCCGCCCCGATACCCCTGGCGCATCCCCGCAGGCGAACTCGCTCGTACTGGGTCTGGATCGCCTCGATGCGGGTCCGTGCATAGTGTTCGCCGTCCTGGCTCTGCACATACTCGCCAGGGTAGTCGTAGAGCGGGTAGTCGGCCGCGGCATGGGCGCGCCCGACATTGGAGCGCACTTCCAGGCGGGTGCCGGGACGCTGGAAGTCGTAGTCGTTGAGGCTCAGCGAGCCGGGCTGGACCTCGCGCGCCATGTGCCAGTCGAAGAAGTGGTCGCGCTCGCGATGGCCGAGGCTCGGCGGGTAATAGGGCACGCTGGTGTAGCCGGCCGGGCTGTGGTGCGCGCCGTAGGCATCGGAGAGCACCAGGATGTGGCGCTTCTTTTCGTGGCGGAACCAGTAGTAGATGCCTTCCTGCTCCATCAGCCGGCTGACGAAATCGAAGCTGGTCTCGCGGTATTGCACACAGTATTCCCACTCGCGGTAGGAGCGGCTCAGGGCGTCCTCGAAGTCGGAGAAGCCAAGGTCGCGGAACACCTGCTTGATGATGTCCGGGACCTTCTGGTTCTGGAAGATGCGGCAGTCGGAGGTGCGCGTCAGCAGCCACAGCCAGGGCCGCAGGGTGACCTGGTAGCTGGCGAACTGGCCGGCGCCGGCGCCCTGGCTACAGCGCGCGACGATGCCGTGGAAATACCGCCGGCTGCCGCCGGGAAGTTCCAGCGCGAGGCTCATCGGCTTGCCCAACAGGGCATCCAGAGGCAAGGCGGGATTGCTCGAGACCAGTTCGAGCTCGTGGCTGAACAGCCGGCCCAGCTCTTCGCGACCCTCCAGCCGTTGCAGTTGCAGGACCTCGGGTCCCAGCGGGGAGTCCACGTGTACCAGGCGGGTGTGTTGGGAGAACAGCATGGGGGAATCTTCCTTGATAGTCACCTGCGGCGGGCGGCCCGAACAACGCGCCAGCAGCGCGCCAGATGATCGTACAACCCAGTGCCGTCGCGAAAGGCTGGCCAATAGCCACGACACTCCTGCCCGCCTCCTGCGGACCCGCCGACCCTAAGCCAGAACCAAAGCCGAAGCAACGACGGCTTTGTCGAAAAGTATTTCCGCTCCGAGCACGCTGCGGCGCATTGGCCCATTGCCCGATACCCGGCAAAAATGAGATATTCACGAACGTGAATCATTCTCATATTTCAATCCCATCTCCCCGCCTGCTGCTGGTCGAAGACGACCCGCGCCTACGCGATGATCTCGACGCGCATTTCCGCCGGCGCGGCTTCCGCGTAACCGTCTGCGGCGATGGCTCGCACGGACTGGAAGCCGCCGGGCGCGAAGCGTTCGACCTGGTGTTGCTGGACATCATGCTACCCGGCCTCGACGGCCTGGCCCTGCTGGAGTCGCTGCGCCGCGAGCAGGCCACGCCGGTGATGCTGATGTCGGCCCTGGGCGCCGAACAGGATCGCATCAGCGGCTTCACCCGCGGCGCCGACGACTACCTGCCGAAGCCGTTCAGCCTGGCCGAGCTGGATGCCCGCACCGACGCCCTGCTGCGCCGCGTACGACTGGACCGCCTGCCGTCGGCGCAGCGGCGGGATACCCGGCTGGTGTTCGACGACCAGGCCCAGGATGTGCTCCACCAGGGCCTTCCGGCGGGGCTGACGCCATCCGAGTACCGCCTCCTGGCGACGCTCCGCGAACACGCTGGCGAGGCGCTGAGCAAGCCGTTCCTCTACCGGAGCGTGCTGCACCGCAGCTACACGCGCCTCGACCGCGGTCTCGACGTGCACGTCTGCAACCTGCGGCGCAAACTCGCCGCGGTCGCCGTCCGTCACCTGCAGATCCAGGCGGTACGCGGCCAGGGCTACCTACTGGTGGAGACGGAACACCCCTGATGCGCAGGCACCCGCTGTTATGGAAACTGGCGCTGCTGCAGGTCGGCTTCTGCCTGCTGCTGACCTGGCTGATCTACACCTGGGGCCTGTCGGTGGAGCGCAGCACCTACTTCCTCGCCCCGGCCGACCGCAGCTACCTGGCGGACTACGCGCGGCAGGCGGAGGATGCCTGGCGCAGCGAGGGTGCCGCGGGCGCCGAACGCTTCCGCAAGGAACTGTCGGCGAAGGAAGATACCTGGGTGGCGCTGGTCGGACCGCACCTGGAAAGCCTCGGCAGCACGCCGCTAAGCACCGAGGAGTCGAGCCACCTGACCTTCATGCGCAAGCTCGACTGGCCGATGAGCCGGCGCCTGCAGGACGAACTGCCGTACGTCAGCATCGAGTTCCCCGGACATCCCGAGCAGGGCCGGCTGGTAATCCAGTTACCGGAGCGCCTGCTGCCCGGCGGACTGACCCCCTGGACCCACCTGGTCACCCACGGCATAGTCCCGACCTTGCTGGCCGCCCTGCTCGGCCTGCTGCTCTACCGCCACCTGGTGGTGCCGCTGAACCGCTTGCGCGATCGCGCCGACGCCCTGCGCGCCGACGAACTGGAAAGCACTCCCCTCGCCGCACCGCTGGCGGCCCGCCGCGACGAACTCGGCGAGCTGGCCCAGGCCCTGGAGCACATGGCCGAGCGCCTGCGCCTGAGTCTCGCCCAGCAGCGCCTGCTGCTGCGCACCCTGTCCCACGAACTGCGCACGCCGCTGGCGCGCCTGCGCATCGCCCACGACAGCGAGCTACCGCCGGGACAGTTGCGCCAGCGCCTGGATCGCGAAATCGGCGATATGCAACGACTGCTGGAAGACACCCTCGACCTCGCCTGGATGGACACCGAGCGCCCGCAACTGCCCACCGAGCCGGTGCTGGCGCTGTCGGTGTGGGAAGCGCTGCGCGAGGACGCCTGTTTCGAAAGCGGCTGGGACCCGGCGCGGCTACCCTGCCGCTTGGGCGTCGACTGTCGCGTCGAGGTCCACCTGGACAGCCTGGCCCAGGCCATGGAGAACCTCCTGCGCAACGCCATCCGTCACTCGCCCGAGAACGGCACGGTCAGCCTCGACGGCGAGCGCGAGGGCGACTTCTGGCACCTGCGCCTGCAGGACCAAGGCCCTGGCGTGGCGGAAGACCAGTTGGAACGCATCTTCCTCCCCTACCAGCGCCTGGACGATAGCGCCGGCGAAGGTTTCGGCCTCGGCCTGGCGATCGCCCGGCGCGCCATCGAGCTACAGGGCGGCCGGCTCTGGGCCAGCAACGGCAAGCCCGGATTGTGCCTGCACCTGTGGCTGCCGGCGGCCGCCTGAGGGCGAAGTGTTTAGAAAGTTAATGCGCTTTACTCTCAAATAACAATCAATATCATTCGTGATCTCTTGCATTTCGCTGCATTGCCCGGAGATCACCGATGTCCTCACGCGCCCTTCCCGCCGTTCCCTTCCTGCTGCTGTCCAGTTGCCTGCTCGCCAACGCCGTACACGCCGCCGGCCAGGGCGACGGCTCCGTCATCGAGCTGGGCGAGCAGACCGTGGTCGCCACCGCCCAGGAGGAAACCAAGCAGGCGCCGGGGGTTTCCATCATCACCGCCGAGGACATCGCCAAGCGACCGCCGAGCAACGACCTGTCGCAGATCATCCGGACCATGCCGGGGGTCAACCTGACCGGCAACAGCTCCAGCGGCCAGCGTGGCAACAACCGGCAGATCGACATCCGCGGCATGGGCCCGGAGAACACCCTGATCCTGGTCGACGGCAAGCCGGTCAGCTCGCGCAACTCGGTGCGCTACGGCTGGCGCGGCGAGCGCGACAGCCGCGGCGATACCAACTGGGTGCCGGCCGACCAGGTCGAGCGCATCGAAGTGATCCGCGGCCCGGCGGCGGCGCGCTACGGCAACGGCGCGGCGGGCGGCGTGGTGAACATCATCACCAAGCAGGCCGGCGCGGAAACCCACGGTAATCTCAGCGTCTACAGCAATTTCCCGCAACACAAGGCCGAAGGCGCCAGCGAACGGATGAGCTTCGGTCTCAACGGGCCGCTCACGGAAAACCTCAGCTACCGCGTCTACGGCAACATCGCCAAGACCGACTCGGACGACTGGGACATCAACGCCGGCCACGAATCCAACCGCACCGGCAAGCAGGCCGGCACCCTCCCCGCCGGTCGCGAAGGCGTGCGCAACAAGGACATCGACGGGCTGCTCAGCTGGCGCCTGACGCCCGAGCAGACCCTCGAGTTCGAGGCCGGCTTCAGCCGCCAGGGCAACATCTACACCGGCGACACGCAGAACACCAACAGCAACAACTACGTGAAGCAGATGCTCGGCCACGAGACCAACCGCATGTACCGCGAGACCTACTCGGTCACCCATCGCGGCGAATGGGACTTCGGCAGCTCGCTGGCCTACCTGCAGTACGAGAAGACCCGCAACAGCCGGATCAACGAAGGCCTGGCCGGCGGCACCGAAGGTATCTTCGACCCCAACAACGCCGGCTTCTACACCGCCACCCTGCGCGACCTGACCGCCCACGGCGAGGTCAACCTGCCGCTGCACCTGGGCTACGAGCAGACCCTGACCCTCGGCAGCGAGTGGACCGAGCAGAAGCTCGACGACCCCAGCTCCAACACCCAGAACACCGAGGAAGGCGGCTCGATCCCCGGTCTCGCCGGAAAGAACCGCAGCAGCAGTTCCTCAGCGCGGATCTTCTCGCTGTTCGCCGAGGACAACATCGAGCTGATGCCCGGCACCATGCTCACCCCAGGCCTGCGCTGGGACCACCACGACATCGTCGGCGACAACTGGAGCCCATCGCTGAACCTGTCCCACGCGCTCACCGAGCGGGTCACCCTGAAGGCCGGTATCGCCCGCGCCTACAAGGCCCCCAACCTGTACCAGCTGAACCCCGACTACCTGCTCTACAGCCGTGGCCAGGGTTGCTACGGGCAAAGCACCAGTTGCTACCTGCGCGGCAACGACGGCCTCAAGGCCGAGACCAGCGTGAACAAGGAACTGGGCATCGAGTACAGCCACGACGGCCTGGTAGCGGGGCTGACCTACTTCCGCAACGACTACAAGAACAAGATCGAATCCGGCCTGTCACCGGTCGACCACGCCAGCGGCGGCAAGGGCGACTACGCCAACGCGGCGATCTACCAGTGGGAGAACGTGCCCAAGGCGGTGGTCGAGGGCCTCGAAGGTACCCTGACCCTGCCCCTGGCCGACGGCCTGAAGTGGAGCAACAACTTCACCTACATGCTGCAATCGAAGAACAAGGAAACCGGCGACGTGCTCTCGGTGACGCCGCGCTACACCCTCAACTCGATGCTCGACTGGCAGGCCACCGACGACCTCTCGCTGCAAGCCACGGTCACCTGGTACGGCAAGCAGAAGCCGAAGAAATACGACTATCACGGCGACCGTGTCACCGGCAGCGCCAACGACCAGCTCTCGCCCTACGCCATCGCCGGCCTTGGCGGCACCTATCGGTTGAGCAAGAACCTGAGCCTCGGCGCCGGCGTCGACAACCTGTTCGACAAGCGCCTGTTCCGCGCCGGCAATGCCCAGGGCGTGGTCGGCATCGACGGGGCCGGCGCGGCGACCTACAACGAGCCCGGACGGACCTTCTATACCAGCCTGACCGCGTCGTTCTGAGCCATAACGAGAAAGCCTGATGAGAACCTCCCTGCTCGTCGCCGCCCTGGGCCTCGCCCTGGCGGCGGCCCTGCCCGGCGGCGCGCCGCTGGCGCAACCGGACCCCGAGGCGACCATGGACCGCAGCCTGCTGCAACGCCAGGACCTGCCCTATCGCTTCAGCGCCGTGGACCTGGATTCCGTCGATGGCCAGCGGCATTACCGGCTGTGGCTCGGCCGACCGCTGCAGGCACCGCCCGCCGCCGGCTACCCGGTGGTCTGGATGCTCGACGGCAACGCCGCCGTCGGCGCCCTCGACGAGTCAACCCTGAGACGCCTGGCCGACGGCGACGCACCGCTGCTGGTCGCCATCGGCTACCGCACGCCGCTGCGCATCGACCGCGCCGGGCGTACCTTCGACTACACCCCCGCGAGTCCCGGCCAGGCCGATCAGCGCGACCCGCTCAACGGCCTGCCCAGCGGTGGCGCCGACGCCTTCCTCGACCTGCTGCGCGACGGCATGCGCCCGGCCGTGGCGGCGCAGGCGCCCCTGGACACTGCGCGACAAACCCTCTGGGGACACTCCTACGGCGGCTTGCTGGTGCTCCACGCACTGTTCACCCGTCCCGGCGAGTTCGCCCGCTACGCCGCGGCCAGCCCGTCGCTGTGGTGGCGCGACGGGGCGATCCTCGGCGAACGAGCGGGGCTCGAACAGCGCCTGCGCGGAAAGCGCGCGGAACTCCTGCTCTGGCGCGGCAGCGCCGAACCGGCCAGCCCGCGCGGCTCGCTGAAAGCCGAGCCGGGCCAGGCGATGGCGCGGCTGGTAGATGACCTGCGCCGGGTTGCCGGGCTCACGCTGGACTTCCAGCCGCTCGACGGCCTGGGTCATGGCGAAACGCTGGGGGCCTCGTTGCGCCTTCTGCTCGCCCGTCCGGCGGTGGAACGCCAGCGCTGAAGACGCACGCTCCCAAGAGAACCGAGGCAACGGCGGATAACCGCTTCGCGGTTATTCGCCCTACCGGAAGCCAGGCATCCGCGCGCCGCTGCATCCCTCTACGCTGCACGGCATCCTCTCCCGCCTGCGGGAGAGGGTTGGGGTGAGGGAAAATCGCCCTACGCTACCACCGGAATCAGCGGGTCGGCCGCCGCCAGCGCCACGGCGCGGTCCGCCGCCGGCGGGTAGATCCACACGCCATTGATCTCGGTCTTGATCTTCTTGCCCTCCTCGCGCACGAGCCGTACCTGGCGGTCCCAGCCCTCGGTGAACACCGCGCCCCAGCCGCCGAGGTCGAGACAGGTCACGTACTTCACCTGGCTGTAGGGAATCGGCTCGACGCCGAGCAGGTCGGCAGCCACGTTATTGCCGGCCGAGCGACCCAGGGCGATGGCGTGCTGGCAGGTCATCAGGGCATGGTTGCCGAGGTCGTCGGTAGCCGCGCGGGCCACGTCGCCGGTGGCGTAGACATCGTCGAGACCGAGCACCTTGAGGTTGCGGTCGACATGCAGGCGACCCTGGGCATCGCGCTCGCCCGGAATCTGCCCGGTCAGGGTGCTGGCCCGCACGCCCACGGTCCAGACCACGGTCTTCGCCTCGATCCGCTGGCCGTCGTCGAGCGTCACGCCCTCGGCATCCACCGCCGCCACCGAACGCCCCAGGCACCACTCCACGCCCAGTTCCGCCGAGGCCTCGGCGATCAAGCCGCTCAGGTCCGCGCCCATCGATGCGCCGATGGCGGCGCCGCGGTCGACCACGATCACTCGCAGCGCCGCTTTCTCGCCGAGGATCGCCCGCAGGCGCGCCGGCATCTCGGTGGCGGTCTCGATGCCGGTGAAGCCGCCGCCGGCGACCACCACGGTGTTGCGTGCCGGCGAATCCGGCAAGTCGCGCAGGGCATGCAGGTGTGCCTCCAGGCGCAGGGCGTCTTCCAACTGGTCGACATCGAAGGCCGCGTCGATGCCGGCGACACTCGCCGGACGCCACACGCCGCTGCCGGCCGCCAGCACCAGGCGGTCGTAGTCCAGTTGCGCCAGCGTGCCCTCGGCATCGCGGTACTCCACTCGCTTGCCGGCCACGTCGATGCGCTGCGCGCTGCCCTGCACGAAACGCACGCCGACCGCGGCGAACAATTCGCCCAGCGGCGCCGCCATGCGCTGCACGTCAGGCTCGTAGAAACGCGGGCGGATGCGCAGCTCGGGCTGCGGCGCGAGCACCGCGACCTCGACGTCGTCGCGGCCCTGGCGGTCGAGCTGGCGCACTGCGCTCAGCGCGCTCCACATGCCGGCGAATCCGGCACCGACGATCAGGATACGTTGTTTCATTGGGGGCTCCTGGAGGGAAAGGACGGGATATCCGGAGAAAAGCCTCTCCGTAACTACGACTATATTTGTCGCAGTTAAGAAGATCAATCCCCGAAAAGCGTTCCGACAGGCAATCGCCCCTCGCCGTGAAAGAGAGGAAAAGACGTCGAAAACATACGAAAAGGATCGGAGATAGAGCGCTTCGAGGCGGAAGACAGCGAACGACCTGTCCTTGTGAGCGGCCTGAAAACCGCGCAGAATATTGCGAATATTTCTGTCGGAGTTAGTGATGGCTCTCTATAGCGCCGGCGTCGAATACGGCATCCACTGCCTGTTGTTCCTCGCCGACGAGAAAGGCGACAGCCGCGAGTCCAGCGTACGCACCCTCGCCGAGTTGCAGGGCGTGCCGCCGGAACTGCTGGCCAAGGTCTTCACCCGCCTGGCCAAGGCCGGCCTGGTGGCTGCCACCGAAGGCGTGCGCGGTGGCTTCCGCCTGGCACGGCCAGCCAACGAAATCAGCGTGCTCGACGTGGTCCGCGCCATCGACGGCGACAAATCGATCTTCGAATGCCGCGAGGTCCGCGAGCGCTGCGCGATCTTCGAAGGCAACCCGCCTTCCTGGGCGACCCGCAACACCTGCTCGATCCACGCGGTGATGCTCACCGCGCAGAAGCGCATGGAAGAAGCGCTGGCCCAGCAGACCATCCTCGACCTGGTACGCCGGGTGGGGCGTATCGCGCCACCGGAGTTCGGCGAAGAAGTGCTGCGCTGGATGGATGCCAGCCGGGAAGGACGCGGCGGCTCCCGCGACTAGCCCTTGGCGCATACGGAGCGGCGCCGCAAGCCCGTTTCGCGGAAAACACCATTGTCGACTGCGGTGCTAATCGCGCCGGCGTTTCTCCCTACCCTATCGCCAGAGGCCGCCGCAGAGCGGCCGCCGGCCCACTGCAATGGCCCGTGACCAACTTGCGTGATAGGTGAACGATGGAACCTGGCAGCTACCAACTGACCATGAGCGTGCTCATGACCCCCGACAAGGCGAACTTCTCCGGCAACGTCCACGGCGGCGCGCTGCTCAAGCTCCTCGACGAAGTGGCCTTTGCCTGCGCCAAGCGCTACGCCGGACGCTACGTGGTGACCCTGTCGGTGGATCAGGTGATCTTCCGCGAGCCGATCCATGTCGGCGAACTGGTGACCTTCCTCGCCTCGGTGAACTACACCGGGCGCACTTCGATGGAGGTCGGGGTGAAGGTGATGACCGAGAACATCCACGAGCGCACCGTGCGCCATACCAACAGTTGCTTCTTCACCATGGTGGCGATGGACGACCAGCGCCGGCCGGTGGCGGTGCGTCCGCTGGAACCGGAGACCGCGATCGAGAAACGCCGCTACGCCCAGGCCCTGGCCCGGCGCGAGCAGCGCAAGCTGATGGAACTGCGCTACCAGGAGATCCGCGAACAGGTGGATCACGCGATGCCGGCCTGAACGCCGCCCGGCCCGCGGGCCGGGTCCTCAGCCCTCGCCGACCAGGCTCTCGAACGCTTCTTCCAGCACGCTGGCGCTGCCGGGGCGGACCACCCGCGCCACCTCCCGGCCGTCGCGAAGAAAGACGAAGGTCGGCCACAGCTTGACCTGGAACGAGCGCCCCAGGCGGCGCCCGGGACCGTCCTCGACCTTCAGGTGGCCGACCTCCGGATAGTCGCTGAATACTTCCGCCAGCAGCGGCTGGGCGGCCTGGCAATGGCCGCACCAGTCGGTACCGAACTCCACCAGCGTCGGACCGGCGAGCCGGTCCAGTTCGTCGCGCGCCGGTGCCTCGGCGCTGTATCGGGTCTTCATACGCTGCTTCTCCATGAGCTTGGCTGACAGGACGGCAGACTCCCGCGGCGGCGCCAGGTTCGACCCGCGCGACGATGGACTCAGCGTTTCCGCACGCGCGCCATGCAGCGCTGGTAGCGTTCGTCGACGCGCTTGGCGAACCAGGCGGTGGTCAGCTTGCGGGTGATCTTCGGGCTCTCCAGGGTGATCCCCGGCAGCACGGCGCGGGGCAATGTCTTGCCGGTGGCGCTTTCGGCCAGGGCGAAGACCTTGCGGTACAGCGCGCTGTCGGCGAACTCCGGGCTGTCGCCCTGCTCCAGCGCCCGGCGGATCGCCGCGTCGCTCATGTCCAGGCGCTTGCCGAGGCTGCGCACGGCCAGTTCGGTGGAGCCCGGCGTGCGCGTGCCGTAGCGGATCAGATCGCCATCCAGCGCCAGCGGAATCCCCGAGACGCGACTCACCGCGCTCTGGAACGCGGCGTTGCGACTGGCATACCAGCCGGCGTTGAAGTCGGCGAAGCGGTACAGCGGCGCCGGGTAGTCCGCCGGATAGCCAAGCAGGTGGGCGATGCCGAAATACATGCCGCCGCGCCGGCTGAACACCTCGCGGCGGATGCTGCCGTCCAGCGGATAGGGATAGCCGTCCGCGTGCTGCTCGGCGAAAGCGATGCTGACCTGCATCGGCCCGCCGGTGTGTACCGGGTTGAAGCCGCCGAACAGCTTGCCGCCCATGGGCACGATGGCGATGAAATCGTCGAATGTCTCGCTCAGTTCCTTCTCCGTGCGCGCCGCGGCCAGGCGCTGGCTGTAGGTGCGGCCATCGGGCGACTTGATATTCAGCGCCGAGCTGACCAGGAACGCCGGCACGTGCAGCTTGCCGGCACGACGCTCGACCTCGCGGGTGGCGATCCTGCCCAGGCCGGCCACCGGCGGGTCGACCTGGTAGGTGGACTCCTGCTCGGTCACCGCCAGCACCGCACAGAGATTCTCGTCGCTGGGGTAGATCTGCTGGGCGGAAAAGGCCGCGTAGATATCGCTGGCCCACCCTTGGCGATCGCGCACCGTGGCCGGCATCAGGCGGACGATCTTCGCCCGTACTTCGTCGGGGTTGGGCGGCGGCTCCGCCGACCGCGAACTGCACCCGGCCAGCGCCAGGAGCATGAGCAACCCCGTTACGCCGCGACCCTGGCGTACTGCTTTCATCTGCGATTCCCTGTTCCGTTGCGAAGTGGGCGGCCGATGGCGACCGCCGAAGCCAGGGCATTCTAGCCGAGCATCCGGCGGCTTCCGTACCGTCCGTCACGCACGGTCGCGGTTCACAGCGCTGCGTCGGTGCGCTGCCGCTTGACCCGACGCCAGGTCGAGGGCGAGGCGCCGGCCAGCCGGAGAAAGATCCGCGAGAAATGCGGCTGGTCGGAAAAGCCGCAGGCGACGCCGATCTGCGAAAGCGGTTCGTCGCTGCCCAGCATCAGCTCCTTGGCCCGGTCGACGCGCATGCGCATCAGCCATTCGTGGGGCGAAAAACCGGTGCTGCACTTGAAGGCCTTGGTGAAATAGCTGCGCGAGAGCCCGCACTCCTCGGCCAGGCGCGCCACCGACACGCCCTCGGCCAGATGCCCGGCGATCAGCTCCTTGGCCCTGCGCAATTGCCAGGGCGCCAGGCCCTTGCCGGTGCAGACCGGGACCTGGGTCGAAGCGAAGCGATCCTGAACGTGGGTCAACAGCGCCAGCATGACCTGCTCGATGAACAGTTCGTTGCGCTCGCCCGCCCTGGCGAAGCTGGGCAGCAGCGCCAGCGCCAGGTGATAGACCACCGGATCGTCGACACCGATGATCCGCTCCGGCTCGGCGGACGCGCGTTGCCCTTCTTCGTAGAGAAACTCCTTTATCGAAGCGCGCGGCAACATGAAGCGGACATTGTCGTAAGTTGTCCGGTGCTGGCACTTTATTTCATCGCCAAGATAGGCGATGGAGATACTTTTCCGTGGATGTCCGCCATCGAAAACCAGTTTGTTTCCATTCCAGAGACGATGGGAATTGAAATCGCGCAACTGCACGATGACGGAAAACGAATCGGCACAAGGAATATGGATCACCTTGTCCGGATCGGGAGTCGCCTCACTATTGCGAATCAAGGCGTACCCTTCTCCCCTTATGATGTTCCCTGGCGTGGATTGGTCGCCCTTTGTTCTGTCTATGGCAACAGTCATGACTCCCCCTGATTCCATGCGCCCGATGATCTCGTGACACTTTTCTCTCGACGCGAAAAACGACGCACGAAAGCTCCCCCAGAGATTAATCCGAGGGAGCCGTTCCGGGGAAATCTAACCGACGAAGATAACTACCAGATTACTGCGCTGTTACTCGATGATATAACGCTCAACCCTTTTCCTTTTCCGACGGGCCAGCGGCCTGGTCGAGGCGATGCCGACCCGGTAGTTGCCCCAGCACATGGCCGACCGAACCCGCCTTGTCGCAGGCCGAGGCGAACGCGCAACCGCCGAGCAATTGCTTGCCGACCGGGATGACCTGCTCGCCGAGCAGGATGCCGAGCAACCCCACCAGCGCCACCAGCGGCGGAGCCGGCGAACGCACCTGCAGCAGGCTGTAGACGATCCCCACCAACAGTCCGGCGCCCAGCGACAATACGTAGAGCTTCATCTTCGTTCTCCTTCGCGGCCGTGCCACCCGGCGGACCGGAGCGGCACGGCCGGCATTCACTTGGCCGGATTCGGGCCGATGCGTTCGCCGTGGGTCACCCGCTCGGGCGCCTTGTGCACCATGGTGTAGGCGTAGTCCACGCCCATGCCGTAGGCCCCGGAATGCTCCTTGGCGATGGCCATCACGGCGTCGTAGGTATCCCGGCGGGCCCAGTCGCGCTGCCACTCCAGCAGGACCTGCTGCCAGGTCACCGGTACCACGCCGGCCTGGACCATGCGGTCCATGGCGTACTTGTGGGCGTCGCTGGAGGTGCCGCCCGAGGCATCGGCCACCATGTAGATCTCGTAGCCGCCCTCGAGCATGGCGCAGAGGGCGAAGGTGGTGTTGCAGACCTCGGTCCACAGCCCGGCGACCACGACCTTCTTGCGGCCCGCGGCGGCCAGCGAGTCGCGCACGTTCTGGTCGTCCCAGGAGTTCATCGAGGTGCGTTCGAGGATCTTCTGCTCGGGGAACACCGCCAGCAGCTCCGGATAGGTCGGGCCGGAGAAGCTGTCGGTTTCCACCGTGGTGATGGTGACCGGGATGTCGAATACCTTCGCCGCCTTGGCCAGGCCCACTACGTTGTTCTTCAGCGTCTGGCGATCGATGGACTGTACGCCGAATGCCATCTGTGGCTGCTGGTCGATGAAGATGATCTGGCTGTTCTGCGGAGTTAGAACTTCGAGATAGTGGCTCATGATTGTTTCCTGACAACGAACGATGAATTCCAGCTGTTGCGCACAACAGCACGCAGGCCAACAGATAATTTCCCGTGGCCGGCCAGACTATGAAGCATGAATATTGGAAAAAACAAACTTTTCGAGAAAATAAATCACTGAACTGCGGCCCTGGATAAAGTTGAACGGCGATATTCAAAATATTCGACACATCCATACAAAAAGCGCACACAGAGACAATAAAAGAAGGATTACCAGCTAGCAGAATCGACAGTCCGCCCTATAAGAAAAAGCCCCCATGAAGTTCAGGACATGTCTCGCGCCTTACTTGCTATCGACCACCAGCAAGTTGCGCTTGCAGGAGGATGCGTCATTCGGGAAAACCGCTCTTTCGTCCCGTACGTTTCCCGCCGCACCTATCCTGTCCGGTGGCCTCTCTCGCCGCCGCCCTCGCTGACCGATTCCGCCCCGCTGCCAGGAGCACGCCATGAGCCACGATCCGCCGAGCAAGGACCGCCGCCATTTCCTCACTACCAGTTCGGTGCTGGGCGCCGCCGGAGTCCTGTGGTCCGCCCTGCCCTTCGCCAACGCCGCCAGCCTTTCTCCCGCAAGCAACCCAGGAGGTTCCATGACCGCCGACCTGATCCTGCACAACGGCCGTTTCCACACCGTGGACCGCGACAACCCCACCGCCACCGCCGTGGCGATCAAGGACGGCAAGTTCCTTGCCGTCGGCAACGACGCCGAGGCGATGCTCCATCGCGGCAGCGCCACCCAGGTGATCGACCTGCAGAAGCGCACCGTGATCCCCGGTCTCAACGACTCGCACCTGCACCTGATCCGCGGTGGCCTCAACTACAACCTGGAGCTGCGCTGGGAAGGCGTGCCCTCCCTGGCCGACGCCTTGCGCATGCTCAAGAACCAGGCCGAACGCACGCCCAGCCCCCAGTGGGTGCGGGTGGTCGGCGGCTGGAACGAGTTCCAGTTCGCCGAGAAGCGCATGCCGACCCTGGAGGAATTGAACAAGGCCGCGCCGGACACCCCGGTGTTCGTCCTCCACCTGTACGATCGCGCCCTGCTCAACCGCGCCGCCCTGCGCGTGGTCGGCTACACCAAGGACACGCCCAACCCGCCCGGCGGCGAGATCGTCCGCGACAGCAGCGGCGAACCCACCGGCATGCTGATCGCCCGGCCCAACGCGATGATTCTCTACGCCACCCTGGCCAAGGGACCGAAGCTGCCGCTGGAATACCAGGTCAACTCCACCCGCCAGTTCATGCGCGAACTCAACCGCCTCGGCCTGACCAGCGCGATCGACGCCGGCGGCGGCTTCCAGAACTACCCGGACGACTACCAGGTGATTCGCGAACTGGCCGACCAGGGCCAGCTCACCGTACGCATCGCCTACAACCTGTTCACCCAGAAACCCAAGGAAGAACTCGCCGACTTCAAGAACTGGACCGGCAGCGTCAAGTACGGCCAGGGCAGCGATTTCTTCCGCCATAACGGCGCCGGCGAGATGCTGGTGTTCTCCGCCGCCGACTTCGAGGACTTCCTCGAACCGCGCCCGGACCTGCCGCAGACCATGGAGCAGGAGCTGGAGCCGGTGGTCCGCCACCTGGTGGAGCAGCGCTGGCCGTTCCGCCTGCACGCCACCTACGACGAATCGATCTCGCGGATGCTCGACGTGTTCGAGAAGGTCGACCGCGACATTCCGTTCAACGGCCTGCCCTGGTTCTTCGACCACGCCGAGACCATCACCCCGCGCAACATCGAGCGGGTGCGGGCACTCGGCGGCGGCATCGCGATCCAGGACCGCATGGCCTTCCAGGGCGAGTACTTCGTCGACCGCTACGGTGCCAAGGCCGCCGAGGCCACGCCGCCGATCCAGCGCATGCTCGCCGAGGGCGTGCCGGTGGGTGCCGGCACCGACGCCACCCGGGTCTCCAGCTACAACCCCTGGACCTCGCTGTACTGGCTGGTCAGCGGCCGCACCGTCGGCGGCATGGCCCTGTATCCGCAGGGCCTGCCGCGGGAAACGGCATTGCAGCTGTTCACCCACGGCAGCGCCTGGTTCTCCAGCGAGCAGGGCAAGAAAGGACAGATCAAGGTTGGCCAGCTCGCCGACCTGGCGGCGCTGTCGGCGGACTTCTTCGGCGTCGAGGAAGAGGCCATCAAGTGGATCGAGTCGGTGCTCACGGTGGTCGACGGCAAGGTCGTCTATGCCGCCGCCGAGTTCGACAAGCTCGGTCCGCCGGCGCCGCCGGTGCTGCCGGACTGGTCGCCGGTGGCCAAGGTACCCGGCCACTGGCGGCAAGGCGCGCCGCTGACCGCCCAGCTCCACCAGTGCGTCGGTGCCTGCGCGGTACACGCCCACGAGCACAACCGCGCGCGCCACTCCAACGTACCGGTGAGCGACTTCCAGGGTTTCTGGGGCGCATTCGGCTGTTCCTGCTTCGCTTTCTGACGTACCCGGGCGGGCCCTTCGCGGCCCGCCTCGCCCGGAGTTTTCCCGATGATCCGCGTTCGACCGGTCGGCCGCCTGGCCCTTTTCCTGGCGCTGGGCGGCACCTCGCCGTGCCACGCCGCGACAGAGGAAGCCAAGGCACCCGACTACCTGGAGTGGCGCCTGCTCAACCGCAACTACTTCCTCTACAACGACTATCGCCGCGCGGACGCCGGGCGCGGCTACCGCAAGGAATGGGCACACGGCCTGATCGCCGACCTGGAGTCGGCCTATACTCCCGGCCGCGTCGGTTTCGGCCTCGATCTCCACGGCTTCGCCGGCTTCAAGCTCGACGGCGGACGTGGCCATGCCGGCACCGGCCTGTTGCCGCTGGACTCATCCGGCGATAACGCCAGCGAGTATTCCGACGCCGGCGCCGCACTCAAGCTGCGGCTCGGCGAGAGCCTGCTCAAGGTCGGCGAGATGACCGTCGAGACCCCGGTCTTCGATACCAGCGACAAGCGCCTGCAACCCCAGTACGCCAGGGGCTTCTTCCTGCAGAGCGACGACCTCGACCGCGTGCGGATCCAGGCCGGGCGCTTCACCGCCTTCAAGGAACAGGCCTCCAGCTCCGGCCATGGCGACTTCGACGGCTACGGCGCGAGCACCGCCGGCAGCGCCATCGGCTTCGCCGGCGCCAGCCTGGCGGCCAGCGACAACCTGAGCGGCTCGCTGTTCGCCGCGCAACTGGACAACGTCTGGCGCCAGGTCTATCTCAACATGAACCTGCAACGTGCCGCGTTCAGCCTGGATGGCAACCTCTATCGCACGCGCGACCAGGGCCGCAGCCGGGCCGGCGCGATCGACACCCTGGCCTACAGCCTGCAACTGAAGTACCGCGTCGGCGCGCAGGGTTTCTCCCTGGCCTACCAGCGTGTCCATGGGGATACGCCGTTCGACTTCGTCGGAGGTGACTCCATCTACCTCGCCAACTCGATCAAGTACGCCGATTTCAACGGTCCCGGCGAACGCTCCTGGCAGGCCCGCTACGACCTCGACCTGGCCCCGTTCGGCCTGCCGGGGCTGAGCTTCATGGCGCGTTACGTCAGCGGCCGCGCCATCGACGGCAGCCATGCGCCGGCCGGCGGCGCCTACAACCCGCTGGGCGCCGATGGCCGCTACCGGCCCTTGCAGGGCAGCGGCGGCAAGCACTGGGAGCGCGACCTCGACCTGCGCTACCTGTTCGCCTCGGGCCCGTTCAAGGACCTCTCGCTGAACGTCTCGCACCTCAGCCACCGGGCCAACGCGGCCCAGGCCGGCGACGACATCGACCGCCTCTACCTGATCGTCGAATACCCACTCAAAGGCTCGCTCTGACCATGACCGCACCCGCCGCCTCACCCTGGAGTCCCCTGCGCCAAGCCACCTTCCGCTGGCTATGGCTGGCCAGCATCGCCTCGAACATCGGCACCTGGATGCACGAGGTGGGCGCCGGCTGGCTGATGACCTCGCTCTCCGCCAGCCCGCTGAACGTGGCCCTGGTGCAGGTCGCCGGATCGCTGCCGATGTTCTTCCTGGCCCTGCCGGCCGGCGCCCTCGCCGATATCGTCGACAAGCGCCGCTACCTGCTCGGCGTGCAATTGTGGATGGCCTTGGTGGCCACCCTGCTGGCCAGCCTCACCCTGCTCCAGTTGACCAGCGTCTGGCTGCTGCTCGGCCTGACCCTGTGCATGGGCATCGGCACCGCGCTGATGATGCCGGCCTGGAGCGCCACCACTCCGGAACTGGTGGGCAAGGACGAACTGCCGGCGGCGGTGGCGCTGTCCAGTGTCGGGGTCAACCTGGCGCGGGCGGTCGGACCGGCCATCGCCGGGGTGCTGGTGAGCCTGGTCGGCCCCTGGCTGACCTTCGCCCTCAACGCCCTCTCCTTCTTCGCGGTGATCGCCGTGCTGCTGGCCTGGAAACGCGAGGCCGTGCCCTCGGTGCTGCCGGCGGAACGCCTGTTCGGCGCCCTGCGCGCCGGCTGGCGCTACAGCCGCAGCTCGAGGCCACTGCAATCGGTGCTGGTGCGCGCGGTGGCGTTCTTCCTCGGCGCCAGCGCCGGCATGTCGCTGCTGCCGCTGATCGTGCGCGGCGAACTGCATGGCAACGCCATGGACTTCGGCCTGCTGCTGGGCAGCGTCGGCGTCGGCGCGGTGCTCGGCGCCGCGTTCCTGCCGCGCCTGCGCGAACGCCTCGGCAGCGACCGCCTGGTGCTGCTCTCCAGCGTGCTCTACGCACTGGTGCTGGTGGCCCTGGCGCTGCTGCGCAACCTCTATTTGCTGGTGCCGGTGATGCTGCTCAGCGGCGCGGCATGGATCGCCGTGCTCTCCAGCCTGCAGGTCGCCGCGCAGACCTCCGTACCGGCCTGGGTCCGCGCCCGCGCGCTGGCGGTCTATATCCTGGTGTTCTTCGGCAGCATGGCCGCCGGCGGCGCCCTGTGGGGTCTGGTCGCCAGCCACCTGTCGATCACCTTCGCCCTGCTCTGCGCCAGCGCCGCGCTGCTGCTCGGCCTGTTCGCGTCGCTGCGCTGTCGGCTGCCGGTCACCGAGGCCGAGGACCTCGCGCCGTCGCTGCACTGGCCGGCACCACTGGTCGACGAAGAGGTGGACCAGGAACGCGGCCCGGTGATGGTCACCCTCGAGTACGACATCGACCCGCAGGACGCCGCGGCATTCCAGGCGGCGATGGTGGAGGTGCGCGCCATGCGTCGGCGCAACGGCGCGGTGTCCTGGGGGCTGGTCCAGGACAGCGGCAACCGTCGCCTGTGGCTGGAGTTCTTCATCGACGAATCCTGGCTGGAGCACCTGCGCCACCACCAGCGGGTGACCCGCGGCGAGTTGCGGGTCGAGGCCGCCGCCCGGCGCTTCCAGAGCGCCGGCGTGGAGGTGCGCATCCGCCATTACCTGCACGGCGCGGCCAGGCCTTGAGCCTCCCGGGCGACGGTCGTCGCCTGCCCCTGGCGGATCCGCCCACGGCTGTTATCCTGCTCGCCGATGGCGCCACAAGGACGGTGGCCGGTAGCGATGCCGCGCACCCGCGGCGCCGCGAACGCAACCCACAGGGAAGTCCACGCATGTCCTACGACTACGAGAAAACCAGCCTCACCCTCTACCGGGCGGTATTCAAGGCCAACTACGACGGCGACGTCGGTCGCTACCTGCATCCCGACAAGGAACTCGCCGAGGCTGCGGAAGTCGCCCCGCTGCTGCATCCGACCTTCGACAGCCCCAACACCCCTGGCGTCCCCGCCCGCGCGCCGGACATCGTCGCCGGCCGCGACGGCCTCTACGCCCCGGACACCGGCGGCACCTCGATGTTCGACCGCGCCGGCGTGCTGCGCCGCGCCGACGGCGACTTCGTGATACCCGACGGCACCGACATCCCGCCGGACCTTAAGGTGAAGCAGGACAGCTACAACAAGCGCCTGCAAGCCACCCACTACACCATCATGCCGGCCAAGCCGATGTACCGGGAGGTCCTCATGGGCCAACTGGACAACTTCGTGCGCAACGCCATCCGCCGCCAATGGGAAAAAGCCCGCGGGCTCTAGGAGTGAACCATGAACCTGAAACCCCAGACCCTGATGGTGGCGATCCAGTGCGTCGCCGCGCGCACCCGCGAACTCGACGCGCAGTTGCAGAACGACGACCCGCAGAACGCCGCTGAACTCGAACAGTTGCTGGTCGGCTACGACCTCGCCGCCGACGACCTGAAGAACGCCTACGAGCAAGCCCTGGGCCAATACAGCGGCCTGCCGCCCTATGACCGGCTGATCGAAGAGCCGGCATCCTGACGGCCCGTGGGCAGGCCATCGTTGGCCTGCCCGCTCCAGCGCGCGCAGAGAAACGACAGATGGTCTTCGGCTGGCACGGCGACACCATCACCCGCGACACCGCAGTGTGCCGCGACTAGCGCAACGCCCAGGACGTACGGCGCTTCCTCGTCGGGCTGTGCGGCGCCGACTTCCGCTTCGATCGTGCCTTCATGGCCTGGATTGGCGACGGCGCGGCAAAATCCCTGAGTGAGGTGGCGGACGAACGGCGACGGCGCCACGCCGACACCAGCCCCTCCGCCTGAGCGAGCGCTCAGGCGCGGAAATGGCTCGGCGGCTGGCCGCTCCAGCGCTGGAAGGCATGGCGCAGGCTGGCGGTCTCGCTGAAGCCGAGTTCCTCGGCGATCCGGTAGATCGGCATGTCGCCGCTCTGCAACAACTCCTTGGCGCGGGCGAAGCGCAACTCGTCGAGCAATTGCTGGTAGCTGGTGCGCTGCTGCTGAAGGTGCCGGCGCAGGCTGCGCGACGAACAGTTCAGGCGCCTGGCCAGTTCCTCCAGGCCGGGCGGGTCCTGCAAGCGCTCGGCGAGGATCGCCCGGACCTTGTCCAGCCAGGCACGACGCGCGGCCAGGTCGATGTTCTGCCGCCGGCACTGTTCCAGCATCTCCCGGTGGGTCACCGGGTCGGCCAGCGGCAACGGGCGCTCCAGCCATTCGGCGGCGAAGCCGATGGCGCTGCGCTCGCGTTCGAAGTGCAACTCGCAGGCGAAACCCTCGGCGTAGGCCCGCGCCATCGCCTCGTCGCCGGCATAGTCGAAGGCCGCTTCCAGCAAGGGCAGCGGCTGGCCGAGCAGGTCGGCGCAGGTGACCTTCAGCGAGCCCAGGCAAAGCTCGGTGTTGAATGGCCGCAGCGCCTCGTCCTCGCCGTAGCCGGTGGCCACCAGCCAGGCGCGGCCGTCGGCGACTTCCAGCGACAGGTGGAAGTAGGTGCCGAGCAAGACCGGATAGCTGAGGCCGATGCGCAGCGCCTCGCCGAGGGTCGGCGCGGAGAGCAGCGCGTAGCCGAGCAGGCCGTAGGCGGAAATCCGCGTGCGCAGCCCCAGGCGCAGGCCGAGGGCAGGCTCGTCGCTGAGCCGGCAGGCGTTGGCGAACACCTGCTGCTCCTGCCAGGGGCTGATCAGGCGCCGCAGGTCGAGCAGGTCGGCGGGGGTGATGCCACTGCCTTCGAGCAGTTGCTCGCGGGCGAACCCTTCCTTCTCCAGCAGCGAGAGAGTGAGGGTCGACATGTGCAGCGAGTTGAGCCAGGTGGCGCGGGAGAAGGTCGAGTCGATCATGGCGTGCCCATCGTTACCGGTGGCCGCGCCGCGCTGTTACCGCGCGGACGGGATACACAGGGTAGGCAAGTTGCGTGCCGCCGCGCCTGTCGCCGGTCCCGCAGGCAGTTGGCTCAACCGCGCGAGAGGAAGCGCATGCCCTCCTCCAGGCCGCTCAGGGTCAACGGATACATCTGTTCCTTGACCAGTTCGCGGACCAGGCCGGTGGACGCCGTGTAGTTCCAGGTGTCCTTCGGATAGGGGTTGATCCAGATGAGCTTCTTGTACTTCTCCATGAAGCGCTGCATCCAGACGTAACCGGCTTCCTCGTTCCAGTGCTCGACGCTGCCGCCGGCCTGGGTGATTTCGTAGGGCGCCATCGCCGCGTCGCCGACGAACACCACCTTGTAGTCCGGACCGTACTTGTGCAGCAGGTCGAAGGTGGCGGTGCGTTCGCTGCTGCGGCGCAGGTTGTTCTTCCACACCGACTCGTAGATGAAGTTGTGGAAGTAGAAATACTCCAGGTGCTTGAACTCGGTCTTGCAGGCCGAGAACAGCTCCTCGCAGACCTTGACGTGGGCGTCCATCGAGCCACCGATGTCCAGCAGCAGCAACAGCTTCACCGTGTTGCGCCGCTCCGGGCGCATCTGGATGTTGAGCAGCCCGGCGTCCTTCGCGGTGTGGTCGATGGTGCCGTCGATGTCCAGCTCCTCCGCCGCGCCCTCGCGGGCGAACTTGCGCAGGCGCCGCAGGGCGATCTTGATGTTGCGCGTACCCAGTTCGACCTGGTCGTCGAGGTTCTTGTATTCGCGCTGGTCCCAGACCTTGGCCGCCTTGCCCTGGCGCTTGCCGGCGTCGCCGACGCGGATGCCCTCCGGGTTGAAACCGCCGGAGCCGAACGGACTGGTACCGCCGGTACCGATCCACTTGTTACCGCCGGCATGGCGCTCCTTCTGTTCCTCGAGGCGTTTCTTGAACTCCTCGATCAGCTTGTCCAGGCCGCCGAGGGACTGGATCTGCGCCTTTTCCTCGTCGGTCAGCAGGCGCTCGAACTCCTTGCGCAGCCATTCCTCGGGGATCAGCGCCTTGAGGTGGTCGTCGAGCTTCTCCAGGCCCTTGAAGTAGGCGCCGAAGGCCCGGTCGAACTTGTCGAAGTGGCGCTCGTCCTTGACCATGATGGTGCGCGCCAGGTAGTAGAACTCGTCCATGTCGGCGAACACCACGCGGTGCTTCAGGGCATCGATCAGGTCGAGCAGCTCGCGCACCGACACCGGCACCTTGGCTGCGCGCATTTCGTTGAACAGGTTGAGCAGCATGGCTGCGACCTCGTCTGTTGTCCGTTGATCCCGGCGCGCGAGCGCCGGTCAGTATTGGTGTTCCTGCGGCAGGTCGTCGGCGATGACGTACCAGTCGGCTTTCGAACCCACGTAGATGTGCCGCTGCGCTACCGATGGCAGCGGCGAGTCGAGGGTGCCGAGGGCGATAGAGGTGTACGTCGGGTCCTCGTTGCCGCCAAGCCACTGCAGGTTCGATCCGCAGTGGCGGCAGAAGGTACGGGTGACGCCTGGCGACGAGTGGTATTCGGCCACCGCGTCCGCTCCGGCGACATAGCGGAACGCCTCGCGGCGCACCTTGCCGTAGGTGGCGAACGCCGCGCCGTGGGCCTTGCGGCACTGGCTGCAATGACAATGACTGGCCGACTCGATGGGCGCGTCGATTTCATAGCTTACCGCGCCGCACAGGCAACTTCCGCTGAGCATGGGATGTTCCTCCGCTGTCTGGCGTGCCGCCCCGCAGCCCTTTCCCCGGAAAGGGCCGACGCACTCAGCGGCTGGCGCGGCGGCTCATGAACGCCAGGCGCTCGAGAAGCTGCACGTCCTGCTCGTTCTTCACCAGGGCGCCGGCCAGCGGCGGGATCGCCTTGGTCGGGTCGCGTTCGCGCAGCACCGCTTCGCCGATCTCGTCGGCCATCAGCAGCTTCAGCCAGTCGACCAGCTCGGAAGTCGAAGGTTTCTTTTTCAGGCCGGGCACCTTGCGCACGTCGAAGAAGATGTCCAGCGCCTCGCTGACCAGCGACTGCTTGATGTTCGGGTAGTGCACGTCGACGATCTTCTGCAACGTCTCGCGGTCGGGGAAGGCGATGTAATGGAAGAAGCAGCGGCGCAGGAAGGCGTCGGGCAGTTCCTTCTCGTTGTTCGAGGTGATGATGATGATCGGGCGCTGCTTCGCCTTGATGGTTTCGTTGGTCTCGTAGACGTAGAACTCCATCTTGTCGAGTTCCTGCAGCAGGTCGTTGGGGAACTCGATGTCGGCCTTGTCGATCTCGTCGATCAGCAGGATCACCCGCTCCTCGGCCTCGAAGGCCTCCCAGAGCTTGCCCTTCTTGATGTAGTTGCGCACGTCGTGAACCTTGTCCACGCCCAGCTGCGAATCGCGCAGGCGGCTTACCGCATCGTACTCGTAGAGGCCCTGGTGGGCCTTGGTGGTGGACTTGATGTGCCAGGTGATCAGCTTGGCGCCGAAGGACTCGGCCAGCTGCTCGGCGAGCATGGTCTTGCCGGTGCCCGGTTCGCCCTTCACCAGCAGCGGCCGCTGCAGGGTGATGGCGGCGTTGACCGCGAGCTTGAGGTCGTCGGTGGCGACGTAGGACTGGGTGCCTTCGAACTTCATCAGGAAATCCTCGAACGGTAACGCCCTGGCTGGAAAACCGGGCAGTTCAGTATTGTTTGAAAACCCGACTATAACGCGGGGACAAGCGCACTGTGAACGCAGACGGGTCATTCAGTCACTGAATGCCCGGCCACCTCGCGACCCGCCGTTCCGCCCGCGTCTTCAACCGTCGTCGTCGCGCGTCGCCGGGGAACGCTCGAAACGAGCGTTGAACGCCTCGACGAACGCGTTGCGGAGAATCCCGAGGAACGCCTGGAACGCGCTGACGTCCCGCTGGTGGATATTACCGCTCAGGCTCACACGGGTTGCGAACTGGTCTTTGCGCTGGTTCTTCAGCACCGTCTCGCCACCGCCGACCAGCGCCTCCCACACCGAGCGGAACAGGTTCTTGTCGCCATCCTCCACGTCCTGCCGCCAGTTGAACACGTCCACGTCGCGCAGCAGCGGCTTGATGTAGCCATCCAACTGGCCGCGCTTAGCCTGGGCCTCCAGCACCAGGTCGCCGGTGCCGGCATTGAAGTCGAACTTGCCATAGGCGCTGGCGAAGTCGTTGAGCCGCTTCAGCTCGACGCGGGTGACCCGCAGGCGCAGGTCGAAGTCCTCGAAGTCGCTCAGCGGGTCGAAATGCGCCGCCACTTCCAGCGGCGCCTGGCCGAGTATCCGCGCCGTGCCTTCGAGACGCGCCGGCCGCTCGCCCCGGGCGTCGGCCACGTTGGTCAGGTTATAGATGCTGGCGTTGAGCGCCGAGGCGTGCAGGTTCACCGGCGGCTTCGAAGTGAAGTTGCGGAAACGCAGGGTGCCGTCCACCACCCGCACCTCGTTGAGGGTGATCGGCAGCAGCTTGTCCAGTTGCTCGCGCCAGTCGGTGCCGGCACCGGTCTGCGAGGCGTCGCGGTCGCCGCCGGCATCGACGAAGTTGAGCTGCGGACGCTCGAAGACCACCCGCGCCACTACTGCGTGATCATCCCAGAGCGCCTGCCAGCTCACCGACAGGTCGATGCTCGGCGCGTCGAGGAACGGCACCGGCACCTTGCCGTTGTCCTTGACGATGCTCAGCCCGTCGATCCGATACGCGCCGCGCCAGAGCGCCAGGTCGACGTCGGCGATGTGCCCACGGTAGTCGCCCATGTCGGCCAGCTTGCCGTTCAGGTAGTCGCGCACCAGGTACGGCAGCGCCAGGTGCAGCGCCAGCAACAACAGAAGCAGCGCCGCCAGGCTGCCCAGGGGAATGGCATAGCGTTTCTTCATCGGTACGGCCCTCCTGGACAGTGGACACGCGCGGCGCGCCGCTGGTTCGAACGCGTCTGGACGCGCGGGCGGGGGCGGAATAGGCTGATTGATCTTTCTCCATGCGACAAGGACACCATCATGAGCCGCATCTTCGCAGACAACGCGCAGTCCATCGGCAACACGCCGCTGGTCCAGATCAACCGCATCGCCCCGCGCGGCGTCACCATCCTGGCCAAGATCGAAGGGCGCAACCCCGGCTATTCGGTGAAGTGCCGGATCGGCGCGAACATGATCTGGGATGCCGAAGCCAGCGGCAGACTGAAGTCCGGCATGACCCTGGTCGAGCCGACCTCCGGCAACACCGGCATCGGCCTCGCCTTCGTCGCCGCCGCACGCGGCTACAAACTGATCCTGACCATGCCGGCGTCGATGAGCCTGGAGCGACGCAAGGTGCTCAAGGCGCTGGGCGCGGAGCTGGTCCTGACCGAACCGGCGAAGGGCATGAAGGGTGCGATCCAGAAGGCCGAGGAACTGGTCGCGGGGGATCCCGGGAAGTACTTCATGCCGCAGCAGTTCGACAACCCGGCCAACCCGGCGATCCATGAGAAGACCACCGGCCCGGAGATCTGGAACGATACCGAGGGCGCGGTGGACGTGCTGGTCTCCGGGGTCGGCACCGGCGGCACCCTCACCGGCGTCTCGCGCTACATCAAGAACACCCGGGGCAAGCCGATCCTCGCCGTGGCGGTGGAGCCGGTGACCTCGCCGGTGATCAGCCAGACCCTCGCCGGCGAGGAGGTCAAGCCCGCCCCGCACAAGATCCAGGGCATCGGCGCCGGCTTCGTGCCGAAGAACCTCGACCTGTCGCTGGTCGACCGGGTCGAGAAGATCGGCGACGACGAAGCGAAGAACATGGCGCTGCGCCTGATGCAGGAAGAAGGCATCCTCTGCGGCATCTCCTCCGGCGCGGCGATGGCCGCCGCGGTGCGCCTGGCCGAGGAGCCGAACATGCAGGGCAAGACCATCGTGGTGATCCTCCCCGATTCCGGCGAGCGCTATCTTTCGAGCATGCTCTTCGACGGCCTGTTCAGCGAACAGGAACTGACCCAGTAACCACCGACCCGCGGCGCCGCAGCGAACCGGCGCCGCCTTGCGCCAGGCGTATCGAATCATGCTGGAAACCTCGCTCTTCGTAGCCACCCTCGCCACCCTGGGCATGCTCTCGCCCGGCCCGGACTTCTTCCTGATCATCCGCAACGCGGCGCGCTACCAGCGCTCGGCGGCGATGATGACCTCGCTGGGGGTGATCCTCGGCGTGGCCACCCACATGGCCTACTGCGTCGCCGGCCTGGCGGTGCTGATCACCACCACGCCGTGGCTGTTCAACGCGCTGAAGTACACCGGCGCGGTCTACCTGATCTGGATCGGCATCCAGGCCCTGCGCTCGCGCGGCGGCGGCACGCTCGACCTGGCGGTCGGCGGCGTGCAGCGCGTCGGCCACTGGAGCGCGTTCCTCCAGGGCTACCTGTGCAACCTGCTCAACCCCAAGGCCACGCTGTTCTTCCTCGCCGTGTTCACCCAGGTGCTGAGCCTGGACTCCAGCTTCGCCGAGAAGCTCTGGTACGCCGGCATCATCGTCGGCCTCGCCGCACTCTGGTGGCCGCTGCTGGTGGTGCTGATCCAGAGCGCGGTGGTGCGCCGCGGCCTGGCCAGGGCCCAGGGGGTGGTGGACAAGCTGCTCGGCGGCCTGCTGATCGCCCTCGGGGTCAAGGTCGCCCTGAGTTGAGGCAGGCGGGCGGAGCGACGCCCCGCTGCGGTGCCGGCGCCTGTCTGCGGGCCCGCAGGTAAAAGCCGCCCCTTTCCTCGCTTCCGGCAACGCGGGATAAAACCCAGGTGCCGGCCAGCGTTGCCGGCGCCCCCTGAGCGCCGGCGGCGAACCAGTCCGTCGCCGACGCTGTCGTCAGCCGACAGGACACCTACAACAATGAAGACCCGCATCGCTTCCCTCACCCTCCTCGCCCTCGCTTGCGGCAGCGGCGCAACCCTCGCCGCGGACAACCTGAAGATCTACAACTGGTCCGAATACATCGCTCCCGAAACCGTGGCGAACTTCGCCAAGGAAACCGGCATCCAGGCCACCTACGACGTCTACGACAGCAACGAGACCCTCGACGGCAAGCTGATGACCGGCCAATCCGGCTACGACGTGGTATTCCCGTCGAACCACTTCATGGCCAAGCAGATCCAGGCCGGCGCCCTGAAGAAGCTGGACAAGTCCCAGCTGCCCAACTGGAAGAACCTCAACCCGGTGCTGCTCAAGGCCCTGGAGGTCAACGATCCGGGCAACCAGTACGGCTTCCCCTACCTCTGGGGCACCACCGGCATCGGCTACAACCCGGCGAAGATCAAGGCGGTGCTCGGCGACGACGCGCCGCTGGACTCCTGGGATATCTTCTTCAAGCCCGAATACATGCAGAAACTGAGCAAGTGCGGGGTGGCGGTGCTGGACAACGGCCCCGAGCTGCTGCCCATCACCCTCAACTACCTCGGCCTGCCACACCACAGCCAGAAGGCCGACGACTACAAGCAGGCCCAGGCGGCGCTGCTGAAGGTGCGCCCGTACATCCGCTACTTCCACTCCTCGAAGTACGTCAGCGACCTGGCCAACGGCGAGATCTGCATGGTGGTCGGTTTCTCCGGCGACATCCTGCAGGCCGCGACCCGCGCCAAGGAGGCCAACAACGGCGTGGAAGTGCGCTACTCGACGCCGAAGGAAGGCTCGCCGCTGTGGTTCGACATGGTCTCGATGCCGGTCGACGCGCCCGACGAGAAGGCCGGCTACGCCTTCATGAACTACCTGCTGCGTCCCGAGGTGATGGCCGCGATCAGCAACCATGTGCACTACGCCAACGGCAACCTGGCCGCCGACCCGCTGGTGGACGCCGAGATCAAGGCCGACCCGGCGATCTACCCGCCGCAGGAGAAGATGGCCAAGCTGTTCGCCCTCGAGTCCATGCCGCAGAAGATCGACCGCGTGCGCACGCGCACCTGGAACACGGCGAAGACCGGCAAGTGAAGCCCGGCGCCGGCCCGGTTTGTCGCCGGGCTGGCGTTTTAGCGCAAGGCTCGCCCACAGGCTCGTCAAATCCCGGACGGCCCGCTATAGTCCCTCTCGTTGTCTTCATCGACCGGATAGCCTCCATGAACCAGCGCTCGCACAGCTCGCTCCCCGCCCTTCCGGTAGCCACCGGCGAGGTCGGCGCGCTCCAGCCGTGCGCCAGCCTGGGCTGCGTTTCCCCTCCTGTAGTCGCCTCGCCGCCGCCTCCCCCTCCCGGTTCGGCCGCCTGCCCGCCGCCGGGCGTCAGTCCCTGACGAGCGCGGTAGCGCCCCAACGCCCTTCCACAGCCCGCCGCAAGCAGCGCCATCCGCTGCCGAAGCGTGCCGTCCGCCGCCGGCCCGAGCCCGCGGCATGCCCGACTACAAGGTGGCAGATCCATGTTTGCACTGAACAAATCCGCACTGGCCGGCCTGGCCAGCACCAGCCTCTTCGTCCTGCTCTGGAGCAGCGGGGCCATCGCCTCGAAATGGGGCCTGGCGCATTCCTCGCCGTTCGCCTTCCTGGTGTTCCGCTTCGGCATCGCCCTCGCCTGCCTGCTGCCGCTCGCCCCGCTGCTCAGGCTGCGCGCGCCGCGCAGCGCGCGTGAGCGCGGCAAGGCCCTGCTCACCGGCCTGGTGATGCTGGGGGTCTATCCGATCTTCTATATCTTCTCGCTGAAGCTGCAGGTCACTCCCGGCATGATGGCGACCATCCTCGGCGTGCAACCGATCCTCACCGCCGTCATCCTCGAACGCCGGCAGTCGCCGGCGCGCCTGTTCGGCCTGCTGCTGGGCCTGGCCGGCCTGGTGCTGGTGGTCTACCAGGGCATCGGTCTGGCCGGGATGTCCACGGCCGGCATCCTCTGCGCACTGCTGGCGCTGGCCGGCGTCACCGGCGGCTCGATCATGCAGAAGGGCATCCGCGAGAACCCGCTGGGCACCCTGCCCCTGCAGTACCTCGCCGGCCTCGGCCTGTGCCTGGCGTTCGTGCCCTTCCAGCCGTTCGAGTTCGAATGGAACGCCGGCTTCCTGGTCCCCGCGCTATGGATGGGCGTCGTGGTCTCGGTGGGCGCGACCCTGCTGCTCTACCGGCTGATCGCCCAGGGCAACCTGGTCAACGTCACCAGCCTGTTCTACCTGGTGCCGGCGGTGACCGCGATCATGGACTTCATGGTCTTCGGCAACCGCCTCGGCTGGCTCAGCCTGCTGGGCATGGGGCTGATCGTGGTGGGGCTGATGTTCGTCTTCCGCAAGGCCGGCTGAGCGAACCGAGCGGGTCGCGGCCCGCCCTTGGCAGAGCGCGCGCGGATTCAGTTCTGCGCGAGCTTGCCAGCCATCGCCGCGAACCCCGGCCCCGGCACCGCCGTCACATCGCGCGACCCCACCGGCTCGCCGCACTCCGGGCAGACCATGGTCGGCCGGAACTTGTGGCCACAGGCCTTGTGCACATACTCCACCGGAGCGCCGCGGCCCTCGTCGAGCCAGCGGTCGCCCCAATTGGCCAGGGCCAGCAGCACCGGATGCAGGTCGTGGCCCATCTCGGTGAGGCGGTATTCGTAGCGCGGCGGTCGCTCCTGGTAAGGCACCTTCTTCAGCGCGCCCGCCTCCACCAGCCGGCTCAGGCGGTCGACCAGTACCTGGCGGGTGACCCCGAGGCTGGCCTGGAACTCATCGAAGCGGCGCATGCCGAGAAAGCAGTTGCGCAGGATCAGCAGCGTCCAGCGATCGCCGAGGATCGCCAGGCTGCGCGCCATCGAACAGGGCGTTTCGCCGACTTCTTGCCATTTCATGGGGTTCTCCCGGAAAAACCTCCGTCCATTCTAGGGGGCCGCTTCGGAGCTTGACCAGTTCCAAATTGGAACTTAGTATCCGGCCGAAAAGGTCATGGACCCGGCGCGCTCCTGCCAGGATCGGACAAACCAGCACTACGGACGGGTCCCATGTCAGCGCCCGCGTAATAAGTTCCGATTCGGAACTGTAGAAGCGTCGAGCATGAGAGGGAAAGGCCGATACGACGGGGTTCCGTGTGCCGCCCGCGCGTCGTCCTTGCAGCACAGCGTCAGGCAGTCCCGAAAGAACGAAGCCCGCACGGCTGGGGTGCGCCCCAGGTTGCGCCGGCAACGACAACAACGAGGAACACACCGTGACTACGCCGTCCCCGCAATGGAAGAAGACCGCCTGTATCCTCTGCAGCCTCAACTGCGGGCTGGAAGTGCAGACCGAGAATGGCCGCATCAGCAAGATCCGCGGCGATGACGACCACCCCGCCTCGCAGGGCTACGTCTGCGAGAAATCGCAGCGCATGGACTACTACCAGAACGGCGCCGACCGCCTGGACACGCCGATGCGTCGGCGCCCCGATGGCAGCTACGAAGCCATCGACTGGGACACGGCGATCCGCGAGGTGGCGGAGAAATTCCTCGCCATCAAGCGCAGGCATGGCGGCGAAAGCATCCTCTACTACGGCGGCGGCGCGCAGGGCAACCACCTCGGCGGCGCCTACGGCGACAGCACGCTGAAGGCCCTCGGGGTGAAGTACCGCTCCAACGCCCTGGCCCAGGAAAAGACCGGCGAGTTCTGGGTCCAGGGCAAGATGTTCGGTACCGGCGTGCACGGCGACTTCGAGCATTGCGAGGTGGCCATCCTGATCGGCAAGAATCCCTGGCAATCCCATGGTTTCGCCCGCGCCCGCGTGCTGCTCAACGCCATGGCCAAGGACCCCGCACGCTCGATCATCGTGATCGATCCGCGCCTGAGCGAAACCGCCGCCCTGGCCGACTTCCACCTGCAGATCCGTCCGGGCACCGACGCCTGGTGCCTGGCGGCGCTGGTCGGGATCATCGTCCAGGACGGGCTGCTGGCGCGCGACTGGCTGGCCGAACACACCAGCGGCTACGAGCACATCGTCGACGAACTGAACGCCATCCCGGTGGCCTACTGCGCCGAGACCTGCGGGGTGGCGGAAGACAAGCTGCGCGCCGCCGCCCGGCGGATCGCCAGCGCCAGCAGCGTATCGGCGCTGGAAGACCTGGGCATGCAGATGAACCTGCACTCGACCCTCGGCAGCTACCTGCAACGCCTGGTCTGGTTACTCACCGGCCATTACGGGCGCCCCGGCACCAGCAACGCCTTCGTGCCCTTCCTCTCGCTGTCCAAGGCGAGCAAGGGCGATACCTCGATGGGCAAGAGGGGCGCGCCACGCGTCGAGAAGCGCAGCCCGGTGGCCAATGCCAAGATCATCATCGGCCTGATTCCCTGCAACGTGATTCCAGAGGAAATCCTCACCGACCATCCCAAGCGCTATCGCGCCATGCTGGTGGAGACCGGCAACCCGCTGCATTCGCTGGCCGATAGCCAGCGCATGCGCGAAGCCATGCGCGCCCTGGAGTTGTCGGTGGTGATCGACGTGGCCATGACCGAGACCGCGCGCCACGCCGACTACGTGCTGCCGGCGGCGAGCCAGTTCGAAAAGGCCGAGGCGACCTTCTTCAACCTGGAATTCCCGCGCAACGCCTTCCACCTGCGCGCGCCGCTGTTCCCGGCGCGCCCCGGCACCCTGCCGGAAGCGGAGATCCACGCCCGCCTGCTGGAAGCCATGGGCGTGCTCGGCGAGAAAGACTACCGGCCGTTGCGCCTGGCCCTGAAGCTCGGGCGCAAGGCATTCTCGGCGGCTTTCCTCGCCGCCGCGGCGACCCGCCCCAAGGTCATGAAATACGCGCCGGTCCTGCTCTACCGTACCCTCGGCCCGACCCTGCCCGCCGGCATGGAAGCGGCCGCGGCGATCTGGGGCATCTGCCAACTGCACGTGCTGAACAACCGCAAGACCGCTGCCCGCGCCGGCTTCGACGGGTTGCCGCCGCTGGCCGCCGACCGCCTGTTCCAGGCCATGCTCGACAACCCGTCCGGGGTGGTCTTCGCCGAAACCACCTACGCCGAAAGCTGGCAGGCCGTCGCCCGTCCCGAACAGCGGATCAACCTGCACATCCCCGAACTGTTGCCGGAACTGGCCAAGCTCGCCCACAGCGCGCCACCCCACGATCCGGCCTACCCGTTCATCCTCGCCGCCGGCGAGCGGCGCAGCGACACCAGCAATACCGCCGTGCGCGACACCGGCTGGCACCGCCGCGGGCGCTACGGCACCCTGCGCATCAGCCCGCAGGACGCCGAGGCGCTGGGCTGCGCCGACGGCGAGGTGCTGCGCGTGGTGACCCGCCGCGGCGAGGTCGAGGCGGAAGTGGAGATCAGCGACATGATGCAGCCGGGCAATATCTCCCTGCCCAACGGCCAGGGCCTGGACTACCGCAACGCCGAGGGCGAGGTGGTGCGCCGGGGCGTGGCGCCCAACGAGGTGACCGACTGCACCCAGCGCGACTTCCTCGCCGGCACGCCCTGGCACAAGTACGTGCCGGCGCGCCTGGAACGGCTGGCGACGCCCGCCGCTACGAACGCCTGAGCCAGGGAGGACGATCATGACCTTCGTCGTGCTGGAAGAATGCATCCGCTGCAAACACACCGACTGCGTGGAAGTCTGTCCCGTGGACTGCTTCTACGAAGGCCCCAACTTCCTCGTCATCCACCCCGATGAATGCATCGACTGCGCGCTCTGCGAGCCGGAATGCCCGGTCGCCGCGATTCGCGCCGAGGACGAGGTGCCGCTCGGGCAACGGCAGTTCATCGCCCTCAATGGCGAACTCGCCGCGCATCCCAACTGGACGCAGATCACCCGCAAGAAGCCGGCGCCCGACGACCACGACGCCTGGTTCGGCCTGCCGGGCAAGCTGGCCGAACTCGACCGCAACGGCGCCTGAGGCGCTGACGGTGCTCAGGCTTCGGCGCGCGAACGCATGAGCCGCCGGTAACGGCGGGTCTGCAGGAGCGCGCCGGCCTGCTGCGCGAGCAACGCGCACAGCGGCGACACCCGTGGGTTGGTCGCCCTGCCCCGGCTCAGCTTGCGCAGCTGGAACTTCACCGCGGCCATGTTCGCCAGCGATGCCAGGGGTTTGTTCTTCCAGGTTATCGGCCGCAACTGCGGCGCCGAGTCCTTGCCGGCGCGCCAGTCGCGCGGCAGGTTCGGCTCGATCGCCAGCGCCGTGCCGATGCCGACCATGTCCACCCCGCTGGCCAGCACCTGCTCGGCCACCGGCCGCCGGCGGATGCCGCCCGTGACCATTACCGGCATCCGCGCCGCCGCGCGGATGTCGCGGGCGAACTCGACGAAGTAGGCCTCGCGGGCCAGGGTCCGCCCGTCGCGCGCTTCGCCCTGCATGGCCGGCGCCTCGTAGCTGCCGCCCGACAGCTCGACCAGGTCGACGCCCAGGCCATCGAGCATCCGTACCACCTCGCGGGCATCGTCGGCGCTGAAGCCGCCGCGCTGGAAATCGGCGGAATTCAGCTTCACCGCCACCGCGAAGCCAGGGGCAACCTCGGCGCGCACCGCCCGGACGATCTCCAGCAGCAGGCGCGCGCGATTCTCCAGGGAGCCGCCCCAGGCGTCGCTGCGGCGGTTGCTCAGCGGCGAGAGGAACTGGCTGAGCAGGTAACCGTGGGCGGCATGGATCTCCACCCCGCTGAAGCCGGCCCGCTCGGCCAGGCCGGCGCTGCGGGCGAACCGCTGGATCACCTCGGCGATCATCGCCTCGTCCATCGCCTTCGGCGTAGCGAAGTGCCTGGACATCCCGCCCAGTTCCAGCGGCACCGCCGAGGGTGCCCAGGCCTGCTGGCCGAGATTGGCCTGCATCTGCCGACCGGGATGGTTGATCTGCAACCAGAACTGCGCGCCGGCGGAACGCCCGATGCGCGCCCAGCGGCGGAATTTCTCCAGTTGCGCGTCGTTTTCCAGGACCACCCCGCCGGGGCCGGTCATGGCACGGCTGTCGACCATCACGTTACCGCTGATCAGCAGCCCGGCGCCGCCGTCGGCCCAGGCCTGGTAGAGGCGCATCAGGCGTTCGGAGGGGGCCTGCGCGGCATCGGCCATGTTCTCCTCCATGGCGGCCTTGGCGAGGCGATTGGGAATGGTCGAGCCGTTGGGAAGCGTCAGCGTGTCGAACAGGTTCATGGGCCTACCTCATGAGGACAGTGGCCCGACGATAAGATTGAAGTCGACTTCAAGGTCAACGCTTTTTTTGCCGCGCCGCCCGGGCCCCGACCGGGTGCCGGGAGCGCGCCCCGGCACCCGGCGCGCTCAGCCGCGGATGAAGGCCAGCAGGTCGGCGTTGATCACCTCGGCCTGGGTGGTCGGCATGCCGTGCGGGAACCCCGGATAGATCTTCAGCGTGCCGTTGCGCAGCAGCTTCGCCGAGAGTACGCCGGAATTCTCGTAGGGCACGATCTGGTCGTCGTCGCCATGCATCACCAGCACCGGGATGTCGATGCGCTTCAGGTCATCGCTGAAGTCGGTCTGGGAAAAGGCCACGATCCCATCGTAGTGGGCCTTGGCGCCGCCCATCATGCCCTGCCGCCACCAGTTGCGGACGATCCCTTCCGAGGGCTGCGCCCCGGGACGGTTGTAGCCATAGAACGGGCCGGCGGGAATGTCCTGGTAGAACTGCGCGCGATTGGCCGCGAGCTGCGCCTGGAGATCGTCGAAGACGCTCTTCGGCAGGCCGCCCGGATTGCCCTCGGTCTTCACCATCAGCGGCGGTACCGCGCTGATGATCGCCGCCTTCGGCACCGGGTCGTCGGGATAGCGGGCGATGTAGTGGACGACCTCGCCGCCGCCGGTGGAATGGCCGACATGGATCGCCCCGCGCACCCCGAGGCGCTCAACCACCGCCGCCACGTCGTCGGCGTAGTGGTCCATGTCATGGCCGTCCCAGACCTGGCTGGAGCGACCGTGGCCACGGCGATCGTGGGCCACTACGCGAAAGCCCTCGGCGAGGAAGAACAGCATCTGCGCATCCCAGTCGTCGGAACTCAGTGGCCAGCCATGATGGAAGTAGATCACCTGGGCGTCGCGCGGCCCCCAGTCCTTGTAGAAGAGTTCGACGCCATCCTTCGTTGTCACGTAACCCATGTCGCTTCTCCCGATCGGTGTGGATGCAGGCAACGGCGCCACCCTGCGGCCGCCGTCCCCTGTGTAGAGTAGAAAGCCGCCTGCGTTGCGCCGCCTGGACGAGGAAAACGCGACCGGCGGTAGCGCCCATGCGGCCTGGCGAACCCGTCGATGGAGGCGAGTTCGTCGCCCGGCCGTGAAACCACCCTAGACTTGAAGTAGGCTTGAAGGTCAACGCGTTTCGAGGTGCGACATGAAAATCGGCGAACTGGCCAAGCTCACCGGCCTGGCGACATCGCGCATCCGCTTCTACGAGGCCAGCGGCCTGATCCGCTCGCAGCGCAAGGCCAACGGCTACCGCGACTATGCGGCAGACACCGTGTGGATCCTGGAGCTGGTCACCGGCGCCCAGGGCGCCGGCTTCTCCCTGGAGGAGATCGCTCGCCTGCTGCCGAGCGGCGACGGCGCCTGGCAGCACGGCGAGCTGCTCGAAGGCTTGCGCCGCAAGGTGGCCGAGATCGAGGCCCTGCAACGACGCCTGGAACAGAACAAGGCACAATTGCTGGTGGCCATCGAAAGCATCGAGAACAAGCCGGACGGTCTGCAGTGCACGGAAAACACCCAGCGCGTGCTGGAGCGCCTGCGCGAGGAAGGCCCTCCACAGACGGTCGGGCGTCCACGGCAAACCCGCTCGCGGGCGTCCTCTCCCACGCCGGCGGAGCAGCGGCTTTCCGACGCTTGACCTTGAAGTCGACTTGAATCTTAGAGTGACGCCAACCCACCCGGACAGCCTGCCGAAACCGGCTGCCGACGGGATCACTCACCGAGGAAGGTCAACGCAATGACCAAGCGCATCCTGCACGTCGTCACCAACGTCGCCCACTATGCCGATCCGACCCAGCCCACCGGGCTGTGGCTGTCGGAGTTGACCCATGCCTACGAGATCTTCGCCGCTCGGGGCTACCAGCAACGCCTGGTCAGCCCCCGCGGCGGCGAGTCGCCGCTGGAGCCGCGCGCCCTCGGCTGGCCCCACGCCGACGCCAGCGCCAAGGCCTGGCTGGCCGACGAGACGCGCCTGGCGCTGCTGGCCGACACTGCCGCTCCCGAGCAGGTCGACGCGGAGGCGTTCGACGCCATCTATTTCACCGGCGGCCACGGCGTGATGTGGGACTTCCCCGACGACGCCGGGCTGCAGCACCTGACCCGCGAGATCTACCAGCGCGGCGGCATCGTCTCGTCGGTCTGCCACGGCTATTGCGGCCTGCTCAACACACGCCTGGACGATGGCCGCCTGCTGGTCGCCGGGCGCCGCCTCACCGGCTACTCCTGGATCGAGGAAGTGCTCGCCGGGGTCGCCCGCAAGGTGCCGTACAACGTCGAGGAAGAAATGAAACGACGCGGCGCGCTCTACGAAAGAAGCCTGCTGCCGTTCACCAGCAAGGTGGTGGTCGACGGCTGCCTGGTCACCGGGCAGAACCCGCAGTCGGCCAAGGCCACGGCCGAGCAGGTGGCCGCCCTGCTCGGCTGAACGCGGCGTGTCAGTCCTGCGCGCGCCTCATCTGGAAGTCATGGCGCCGCTTGCCGATGAAGAACGATTCTGCATCGTCCCGTCGGCCAGGGGCCGCAGGATCGTCGCAGTGCTGGTCGTGTGGTAGGGGTCGAACTCGTCGAAGGGCGACGCGGCGGCCTACGCCAGCGGCTTGAGCATGAGGAAGTTGCGCACGCTGTAGTAACCCTGCGAATCCTGCCAGTCGAGAGCGGCCAGGTTCTGCATGCCGGCCTCCCACGGCTGGTTGTCGAACAGCGCTTCCACCGTGCGCTGGTTGCCGAAGGCACAGAAGAAATGCCGGAACCAGTGCAGGCGCGCGTCCAGCGGCTCGGTGCGGATCGCCCGCTCGATGCTCGGGAACAGCCCGGCCGGCAGCGGCGGCGCCTTGCCTTCGGCGCCGCGCAGGCCGAGGTTGCCGATATGCACCTCGAAACGCCGCTCGCCGATCTCCCAGGTCTCCACCATCACCTGGTCCTCCTCGGCCTGGCCCCAGAGCGCGGAAAGCAGCACGTGGAAAGAGCTGGAGGCGAAGTTACGCAACGCGTCCTGCAAGCCGTCCTCGGCGCTGCCGATGCCGGCGAAGGCTTCCTGCAACTGGTGCTCGTCCTCCAGCAGCACGTCGACATCCAGCCGTCCGGTCTTCTCCCCCGCATACCAGGTGGCGCGGATCGCCGGTAGCCGCCCGGCTGGCGCCACCCATTCGCCGTGCACGACGCAGTCGATCCGGTGGGATTCGAACAGAGCAGCCAGATGCTGCGAGACGGAGACCGCTTCCATGGGTTGTCCTTGCATGGTCGAGGGCGCGCCGCCGAGGCGCTGCCCGGAAAGCCCGGCGAGGCCGGGCGAAACGCGGCATAGGGTAGCGCAGATCGGCACTCGCGGCGCGACCTCCCGTTCGGCGCCTGCCCAGGTCGCCGCACGCCAGCCGACTAGACTGGCGGGGTCGACCCCGCCCGTGGAGACCTCGCCATGAACAGCAAGAACACCATCTGCCTCTGGTACGACAGCGCCGCCCTGGAGGCCGCGACCTTCTACGCCGAGACATTTCCCGACAGCGCCGTGCTGGCTGTCCATCGCGCGCCCGGCGATTACCCTTCCGGCAAGGAGGGCGACGTACTGACGGTGGAGTTCCGGGTGATGGGCATTCCCTGCCTCGGGCTCAACGGCGGCCCGGCCTTCCGCCACAGCGAAGCGTTCTCCTTCCAGGTCGCCACCGACGACCAGGCCGAGACCGACCGCCTGTGGAACGCTATCGTCGACAATGGCGGCGAGGAAAGCGCCTGCGGCTGGTGCCGTGACAAGTGGGGCATCTCCTGGCAGATCACCCCGCGCGTACTCAGCGAAGCCATCGCCAGCCCCGACCGCGCGGCGGCCAGGCGCGCCTTCGAGGCGATGATGACGATGGGCAGGATCGATATCGCCACCATAGAGAAGGCCTGCAAGGGCTGAACGCCCCAACGCCTTGCAAAGGAGTCACGAAATGGATCGATTCACCGGCGGCTGCCTCTGCGGCAAGGTCCGCCTGGTGGCGAGCGGCCGCCCCTACCGGGTCGGGCTCTGCCACTGCCTCGACTGCCGCAAGCACCACGGCGCGCTATTCCACGCTTCGGCGATCTTTCCCGAGGAGGCGGTGAGCATAGAAGGCGAGACCCGCGACTATGCCGGGCGTTTCTTCTGTCCGCAGTGCGGCTCCTCGGTATTCTCACGCAGCGCCGACGAGATCGAGGTCAGCCTCGGCGCCCTCGACGCTCCCGACCGGTTCCAGCCCACCTACGAACTCTGGACCGTCCGCCGCGAGGGCTGGTTGCCGGCGTTTCCGCTGGCACGGCACTATGAAAGGGATCGCGAAGGCGACGGACGCAGCGAAGAGTGACGTTGTTCCAGCAGGAGAAGGGAGGCAGCATGGACGAACTGTTCGAAGAGCACCTGGAGATCGCCAAGGCGCTCTTCGCGCAGCGCTTGCCGTACTGGTGCGATGTCTTTCTGCGCCCGGCCGACCAGGCTTTCAACGCCTACCTGAATGCCCGCGGCCAGGCCTCCACCTACCTGGTGCTCGAAGGCTTCGATCCGGTCTATATTCCTCGCGGCTGCGACCTCGACGCCGTGCGCGCGACCGCCAGGGCCAGGGCTCGATTGAGGGAAGCGGGGCTGGGCGAAGACGCGCTGCCCGTACTGCTCTGAGCGCAGGCCGCCAGTATCTCGGAAGCGTCTGCTGGCAATTTCTCCCACCGCACTGTCCGCCAACGGAAGGCTACATGACCCGCCCCTACCTGCTCCGTCTCGCCGCCGGCCTGGCGCTGCTCCTGCCGGCCGCCTGCACGTCCCCTGCCCCGCCAGCACCGAACCTGACCGCACTGTTCGCCGACGCCCTGCACTGCCGCGGCGACTTCCCCGACGGCCGCGACCGCGCAACCGCCGAGCGCCTGCGCGCCGAGGGCGTCGAAGTGCTGGATCGCGCGCCCGGCGAGACCCTCGACCTGCTCTACCGCTTCGCCACCCCGCTGCGCATCGACGGCAGCCTGGTGAACGCGGTGCGGGTACGCGGCGACAGCAGCGTGCTGGTGATGGCCTACGCCGAGGGCGACCTCGAAGACTTCGCCCGGCGCCAGGGCGCGACGCCGCACCCGGCGGAACGCGCCGCGCTGGATGGTTTCGGCGAGCTGGAGGTGCTCTACAGCCGTCCGTTGCCGCCGCGTCCCGACCTCGACGAAAGCCCGCCGCGCCTGGTGATCGGCCGCGGGATCGAGGCGGCGGCGCAGGCGTTCCGCTGGGGCTGCCGGAGCTACGACGGTTGAGCAGGCGCTCCGCCAAGCCTGGCACCCGGAACTCGTAGCGGTTTTCGTCGCCTCCGGCGAGGTCAGGGTTGGAGACATGGCCCTCGGGGCAATATGCTGTGGCCACGACACACGCTGTGAGCGACTATCGATGCCAGGGACTGCACTGTTCGAAAAGCCACGCTGGTTGCGCGACCTCCTGCGCTTCCTGCCCCTCAAGAGCCAATTCGTCCTCTCCGGGAACATCCGCGACCTGCAAGCCTGCGAAGTGGTGCCGGGTACGGTCACCGCGCAGAGCTTCAACCAGACCCTCTGCGACGCCCTGCTGGACGCCGGCTACACCCAGGTGCTGGCCTGGGATCCGCTGGCCGGGTTCCGCGTGCTCGGCCGGCCGGGCAGCGAGGCGGGGGCCACTCCGCAGGTGCTTCTCGACCTCGGCCTGACCCCGGTGGACGGCGCCGCGCCGGCCGGCATCGACCTGCTCGGCGCGACCCTGCAACGCTTGGTCAACCGTAGCGGCGAGCCGATCGCCCTGATCGTCGACTTCGCCTCGCGCCTGGCGGTGCGCAACGACGCCCTGAGCGCCGCCGAGCATCAGTTGTTCACCCAGGCCCTGGTGCTCTCCCACCAGGCCCGCAGCCGTCCCGCCGGGGAACAGCGCAAACCGTTCTTCAACAGCGTGCTGTGGGTGGTGGAAAAGGAAGGCGACCTGCCCGACTGGCTGCTGGTGGACAACCCGCGCCTGCGCCATATCCCGGTGTCGAAGCCCGACCAGCCGGCGCGCCGGGCCCTGGCCCCGGCGCTGCTCCGCGGGCTAGGCGGCGCGGGCGTCGCCGAGGAGGCCCTGCAACAGGCCGCCGCAACCTTCGTCGAGAACACCGAAGGCCTGCTACTCCTCGATCTCAACGCCATCGTCCAGTTGGCGCGCGTGGAAGGCCTGGCCATGGAACGCATCGCCGACGCCGTGCGGCGCTACAAGGTCGGCGTCACCGAAGACCCCTGGCTGAAGATCGACCGCCAGCGCATCCGCCAGGCCGACGAGATCGTCCGCCGCCGGGTCAAGGGCCAGCAGCACGCGGTGACCCACATGCTGGACATCGTCAAGCGCGCGATGACCGGGGTCGGCGCCAGCCGCAAGGGCAACCGCCCGCGCGGCGTGGCCTTCCTCGCCGGGCCCACCGGGGTCGGCAAGACCGAGCTGGCGAAGACCGTCACCAGCCTGCTGTTCGGCGACGAGAGCGCCTACATCCGCTTCGACATGTCCGAGTTCAGCGCCGAGCATGCCGACCAGCGCCTGATCGGCGCGCCGCCCGGCTACGTCGGCTACGACGTCGGCGGCGAACTGACCAACGCGATCCGCGAAAAACCCTTCAGCGTGGTGCTCTTCGACGAGATCGAGAAAGCCCACCCCCGGATCCTCGACAAGTTCCTGCAGATCCTCGACGACGGCGTGCTCACCTCCGGGCGCGGCGATCGCGTGTACTTCTCCGAGGCGCTGATCGTGTTCACCTCGAACCTGGGCATCTACCGCCAGGGGGAAAACGGCGAACGGGTCGCCAACGTGCTCCCCGGCGAGCCCTTCGAGGCGGTGCAGGGCAAGGTCCACGGCGAGATCGAGCGCTACTTCAAGCTGGTTCTCAACCGCCCGGAAATCCTCAACCGGATCGGCGAGAACATCATCGTCTTCGACTTCATCCGCGCCGACGTCGCCGAGCAGATCTTCACCCAGATGGTCGACGGCACCTTCGCCGACCTCCGCGAGCAGCGCCTCGTCATCGAACTGGCCGAGGCGCCGCGCCAGGCGCTGCACGACCTCTGCCTGGGCGACCTGTCCAACGGCGGCCGCGGCATCCGCAACCAGCTCGAAGCGCGCCTGCTCAACCCGTTGTCGCGGGCACTGTTCGACCAGGACGCGCAGCCGGGCGAGCGCTTCCTGATCAGCGCCCTGGACGCCGACGGCCTGACCCTGGAACGCCGCTGAGATGGAACTGAGCCTGTCGCGGGTGCATTTCCCGGTGACCACCCTGGGCCCGGGACGGCGCCTGGGCATCTGGTTCCAGGGCTGTAGCATCCGCTGCCCCGGCTGCATCTCCGCCGATACCTGGGGGCCGGGCAGGCGGCGTATCGCCCTGGCACGCCTGCTCGCCGACATCCAGCCATGGCTGGAGCAGGCCGAGGGCATCACCGTCTCCGGCGGTGAACCCTTCGAGCAGTTCGCTGCCCTCCTCGCCCTGCTCGGCGAACTGCGCCGGCGCAGCCGCGCCGACATCCTGGTCTACAGCGGCTACCCGCTGGAGCATCTGCACGCGCAACTGGAACAGGCCGCCGGGCTGATCGACGCGCTGATCAGCGACCCCTACCAACAGCACGCCGAACAGAGCCTGGCCCTGCGCGGCAGCGACAACCAGCGCCTGAGCCTGCTCACCGAACTCGGCCGCGCGCGCCTCGGCGGCTACCAGCGGCCACTGCGCGAAGACGACAAGGCCCTCGACCTGATGTTCGACCATGACGGCAGCGTGTGGATGGCCGGCATCCCGCGCCGCGACGACCTGCTGCGGCTACAGGACCTGCTGCGCGACCAGGGCCACCAACTTAGCGTCAGCGCCCACCGGCCGCGCTGAATGGATCGATACCGATGATACGTTTCTGCCCCAACTGCCAGAGCGAACGCTCGCTTTCGGAAATCTTCTGCGAAGGCTCGATCCAGGGCCAGCCCTGCGGCTGGGACCTTTCCGCCGAAGCCATCCATCCCGCCGGCTGGCGACCGCAACCGGTGCTGACCCAGGAAGCCATCGCGCCGCCCGCCAGCGAGCCGCCAGCGGCGTCCGCCCCGCTCTGCGCCAACGGCCACCCGCTGCAACCCGGCGACCTGATGTGCCTGGAGTGCGGCGCCGCGCCGGCCGAAGGCCCGCTGCCGATGCAGGCCGAGGCCACGCCGCAGCCCGCCGTCACGGAAACCCTGATCGACGGCTGGCGTCTGCTGCGGCAGATCGCCAGCAGCGACGGCGTGCGCGAGCGCTACCTGGCCGAACACGCGGAAGGCGCCCGCCAGGCGGTGCTCACCCTGTATCGCCCGGGCGCCGAGCCGGACCCGGCGATCTACGACGTGATCCGCCGCCTGCCGCGCGAACACGTACCGGAAATCCTCGCCACCGGCCGCTGGGACGAGCGCGCCTACGAAGTGGTCGAGGAGCTCACCGGCGGCAGCCTCGCCGACCTCGGCACCGTGCTGGAGGACCGCGAGGCGGTGCGCCACGTGGTCCGCGAGCTGGGCCACGCCCTGCACGTGTTCAACGAAGCCGGCCTGCGCCACCGCGACCTGCGCCCGGCCAGCCTGCTGGTGCGCAGCCACGAGCCACTGGACCTGGTGATCAGCGGCTTCGGCTCGGCGCGCCTGTCGGAGTTCGACCTGGATATCGTCTCGCCGCTGGAGACCAGCCGCTACATGGCCCCCGAGGCGATCGCCGGCGGCGTGGCGGCGGCTTCCGACTGGTGGAGCCTGGGCATGATCCTGCTGGAGCAGTTGACCCGCGGCGCCTGCTTCGAAGGAGTCAACGCCAACGCCTTCCTGATCCACGTGCTGGCCAACGGCGTGGCGCTGCCCGACGACCTCGACCCGCAGTTGCACCTGCTGCTGCGCGGCCTGCTTGCACGCGACCGCCACCAGCGCTGGCAGTGGCCGCAGGTACAGGCCTGGCTGAACGGCGAGGCGGTGGACGCGCCGGCCTCGGCGGACAGCGAAAAGGACGACGCCGAAGGCGCCAGCATCGCCCTCGGCGCACGGCGCTTCCGCAAGCCGACGGTCTTCGCCCTGGCCGCGGCCCAGGCCGAGCACTGGGCGGAGGCCCTCGACCACCTGCTGCGCGGGGCGATCGTCACCTGGGCCGAGCACATCGGCCTGTCGCCCAGGCTGCTCGCCGGCCTGCGCCAGGTGGCCCAGCACGAGGGGCTGGAGGACGACTTCCGGCTGATGCTGGCGCTCAAGCTGCTGAACCCGGAAATCCCGCTGATCCAGCGCGGCGAGATCGTCACCCCCGGCTGGCTGCTGGAGCATCCGCTGGAAGGCTACCGGCTGATCAGCGGCTCGGTGCCCGACCTGCTCGAACAGTTGCACACCGAAAGCTGGCTGTCGCGGCTCAAGACCCGCGCCGAGAACGTCCGCCAGCGCGCCCTGCACCAGCACATCGAACTCGCCGAAGAACAGTTGCGCATCTACCTGCTGTCGACCTCGCGGGCGCGCCTCGCCGCGCAGTGGCAGGAGCGCCAGCGCCTCCTGCCGGACACCGAGCACCCCGGCCTGCTGGCCCTGGCCGAGCGCCGGGTGATCGCCGAGGAAGACCTGATCGTCCTGCTCAGCGCCAACATCGGCCAGTTCCGTGCCGCCGAGGCGATCGTCGAGGAAGCCGCCGGCCTGGCCCGCGACGCCGATGTGCACCTGTTCGACGCGGAGACCGCGCGCGGCCTGTTGCAGCACTCGCGGCAGGAGTTGTACCGCCGCGTCGACGAACGCATCAGCGGCTTCGCCCGCAGCGGCGTGCCCAGGGTCGACGAATGGGCCGAGCAGTTCCGCCTGGAGCGGCGCATGCCGTTGGCGAGGGTCCTGGTGCTGCTGGCGATCCCGCCGGAACAGTGGCTGGAACCGCAGAAGCAGCAGTACGTGTCGCAGATCCTCGATTTCTTCGAGAAGAAAGTGGTCGCCGCGGTGATGCGCGGGCCGCTGGTGCGCATGAGCATCGGCAAGAGCACTCCACGCATCGACCTCAACGAACTGGATAGCGCGCGACGCCCCGCCGCCGCCCTGCTCGACCACCTGCTGCAACGCAACGCCCGCGCGGTGAGCCTCGACCCGGACAGCTTCCTCGCCAACCCGCAACTGGAAGTGCGGCTCAACGCGCTGTCCCGGCAAAGCTCGCTGTACAAGCGCGACACCGGCATCGACGGGCTCTACCTGGGCTTCCCCTTCCTGCTCAACCGCGACCCGCGCGGCACCACCCGCACGCGCATCGTGCCGCTGCTGCTGTGGCCGCTGAAGCTGCAGCTGGAAGTCGGCAGCCGTGGCCAGGTGGCGCTGGCCTTCGACGGCGAGCGCGAGGAAGTGCGCCTCAACCCGGCCCTGGAAAGCCTGCTCGGCCCCGAGCCGTGCAAGCGCTGGCGCAAGGTCGCCGACGAACTGCTCGGCCGCTCCGCGCTGCGCGCCGCCGACGTGATGGATGCCTTCGGCCTGCTCGCCACCCCGCGTGCTCGGGTGCTGGAAGGATTGCCGCCGAGTTCCACCGAGGTCACGCCCTACCAGGACCAACTGGCCTGCGCCGCGGTGCTGTTCCACGTCACCTTCATGGGCCAGGCGATCGGCGAGGACCTGCGCCAGTTGAAGAGCCTGCCGCCCTCCGGCACCGGCCTGGAGACCGCGCTGCGCCTGCGCGAGAACGGCGAGCCGGAAGCCCGCGAGAGCCCGCCGGAGTTGCAGCGCTACTTCACCGTGGCCAGCGACCCGTCCCAGGAGGCCGCCGTGTTGCAGGCCCGGCAGAGCCCGGGGCTGCTGGTGGAAGGCCCGCCCGGTACCGGCAAGAGCCAGACCATCGTCAACATGGTCGCCGACGCCATCGGCCGCCAGCGCAGCCTGCTGATCGTCTGCCAGAAGCACGCCGCCCTGGAAGTGGTACACAAGCGCCTGGTGGCCGAGGGCCTGGGCCAGCGCATCGTCATGCTCAACGACGTCAACCGCGACCGCGAACCGGTGATCCGCAACATCCGCGAGCAGCTCGAAGCGCTGTTCGCCGACGCCGGCGGCGCCCAGGGCTGGGAGCGCCAGCGCGAGCGCCTGGCGGCGCGTATCGAGGCGCTGGAAGGCGAACTGGACCGCTACCACCAGAGCCTGCACCGCGTGGACGAGGCCACCGGGCTGAGCTACCGGCGCCTGCTCGGCGAACTGATCGAGCTGGAGAAAGGCTCGCCGCCGCTGGACTTCCCGGCCCTGCGCCAGCGCCTGGCGGCGCTGGACATCGGCAGCCTGGCGCGCCTGGAGGAAAACTGCGCGCCGCTGGTCCGCCTCTGGCTACCGGCCCGCTACGAAGGCAGCCCGCTGGCGCAACTGCGCGCCTTCGCCACCGACCAGGCCACCCTGCAAGCCTTCGCCGACAGCCTGCGCGCCTTCGGCGAAGCGGAGAACGCCCGGCAGAAAGCCCTCGACGAACACCCGGCGAGCTTCGAGGTCGACGACCCGACGCCCTACCGCGCCTGGCTGGCAAGCCAGGTCGGTACCCTGCTGAATTTGCGCGAGGAGCAGCGCCAGCGCCTGGCCCACTGGCTGCCGCTGTTCCGCGACGCCACGCCAGGGCAGCCGAGCCGTGGCGACGGCCTGTTGGCGGAGGCCGAGCAGATCGAACGGCAACTGCGCCAGCTCGACCTCGAACGGCATGCGCCGCTGCTGTCGCCGGCCCTCGCCATGCTCGAAGAGAACAACCTCGAACGCTTCCAGGCCCACGCCCGCCAGGTGCTCGAGGCACGCACCTGGCTGGCTCGGCTCAACCCGCTGCGCCTGCTGCGGCGCGGCCGCCTGCGGCGCTTCCTGCGCGAGCACGGCGAGGCCGACGACGACAGCCGCCTGGCCGCCCTCCTCGGCGCCTGCGACCTGGAGCGCCAGTGGCGGCCGCTGCGCCGGCAACTGGCGGCGCTGCAACAGAGCCTGGGGCTGGCGACAGTCGCCACCGATGCCGGTCCGGAACTGACCGGCCTGGCCGGCCACGCCAGCCAGCAGCTGCGCGAGATCCAGGTCCTGGCTCGTGGCCTGGCCCAAGCGCCGCGCGCCGAGCAGCTCGACGCGGTGATCCTCACCGGCGAGAAACAGCGCTTCGAAGCGCTGCTCGGCGACCTCGACGCCGCGCTGATCCGCCAGGCCGCACGCCAGCTCAGCCTGGACAAACTGAAGGTGCTCGCCGACTGGCTCGGCGACGAACTGCTGGAACAGCTGCACCGCGCCATCGCCGGCAACCAGAGCAACCTGCCGGCCCTCGGCCGCCTGCGCGAGGCGCTACCGCAACTAGTCGCCTACCAGCGCTTCCGTGGCCGCGCCGGCCAGCTCGAAGCCACCGACCTGGAATTCCTGGCCCTGCTGCGCCAGCGCCAGGAACGACTCGACGCGATTCCCGCCGAAGAACTCGAAGCCACGGTGCGCCGCATGCTCAACCGCGAAGCGCGGCTGGGCTGGAAGCAGCGCCTGGAACAAGACAATCCGGAACTGCTGTTCAGCCAGGACGAAGCCAGGGCCAGGGTCGCCAGCCTCGCCGAAGCCGATGTGCAGATGCGCGCGCTGAACCGCGAACTGCTCGGCAAGGGCATCGGCGCCGCGCGCCTGGGCAGCCGCAAGCAATGGGAAGACGTCACCCGCCTGACCGGCAAGCGCTCGCGGCGCCTGCGCGAGTTCATCGAGCTGGGCGCCGAACTCGGCCTGATGAGCCTGCGCCCGGTCTGGCTGATGAACCCCGACCTGGCCAGCCGCGTGCTGCCGCTCAAGGCCGGGCTGTTCGACATGGTGATCTACGACGAAGCCTCGCAGATGCCGGTGGAGTTCGCCCTGCCGACCCTCTATCGCGGGCGGGTCACGGTGGTCAGCGGCGACGAGAAGCAGATGCCGCCGACCGCGTTCTTCTCCAGCCGCGTGGAAAGCGACGAGGCCGAACTGTTCGACGGCGAAGCGCCCGACGAGGACGCCGACGAGGAGCAGCGCGAAGCCTACGAGGACACCTGGAACCGCCGCGAGATCAAGGACTGCCCGGACCTCCTGCAACTGGCGCGCAACGCCCTGCCCAGCACCACCCTGCAGATCCACTACCGCTCGGCCTACCGCGAGCTGATCGGCTTCTCCAACGCCTCGTTCTACGGCAACCGCCTGAGCGTGCCGGTACGCCATCCGCAGGCCAACATCCTGCGCATCAAGCCGCTGGAACTGATCCAGGTGAACGGCCTGTACCAGAACCAGAGCAACGAGCGCGAGGCCGAGCGAGTCGTCGACTACCTCGCCGAACTCTGGCGCCAACCCTACGCGGCGCGGCCGTCGGTGGGCGTGGTCACCTTCAACCGCAAGCAGGCCGACCTCATCGAGGAGCGCCTGGAACTGCGCGCCGAGCAGGACGAGACGTTCCGCGCCGCCTACAGCGAGGAGCGCGAGCGCAGCGAAGACGGCGAGGACATGGGCGTGTTCGTGAAGAACGTGGAGAACGTGCAGGGCGACGAGCGCGACGTGATCGTCTTCTCCTCCACCTTCGGCCGCAACGGCCAGGGCAGCTTCCGGCGCAACTTCGGCGTGCTCGGGCAGACCGGCGGCGAGCGCCGCCTCAACGTGGCGGTGACCCGCGCGCGGCGCAAGGTGGTGATGATCACCTCGATGCCGATCGGCGACATCTCCGACATGCTCGGCACCCAGCGCTCGCCGAGCAGCCCGCGCGACTACCTGCAAGGCTACCTGGAATACGCCCGCGCACTGTCCGCCGGCGAGTTCGCCGGTACCGGCCAACTGCTCGAGCGCCTGCACACCGACCGCAGCGACCAGCGCCGCCAGCACTACCAGCGACACGACGGCTTCAGCGAGATCGTCGGCGAGTACATCCGCTCGCTGGGCTGGTCCGCCGCACCCGCCAGCGAAGGCGACGCCTTCGGCCTCGACTTCGCCATCGAGAACCCGGCCACCGGCCTCTACGCCATCGGCATCGAATGCGACGCCCCCTGCCACCCGCTGCTGGAACGCGCCCGCGCCCGGGAAATCTGGCGACCCTCGGTGCTGCGGCGGGCGATCCCGCACCTCCACCGGGTTTCCTCCCAGGGCTGGTACCACGACGGCGACAACGAACGCGCACGGCTGCGCGCCGCCATCGAGAAGGCCCTGGCGCCCAGCGCGGAAACCCATCCCACGGCAGCAGCGGAGGCCTCCCAATGAGCGGACCGAAAGTTGTAAGAATCGTCACCCGGGAAGAAGCCATCGCCACCTGCGAGCGCGACCTGCAACGCCTGGACAAGGCCCTCGCGCGCTGGGAAAACCAGGCCAGCCGGCTCGCCCAGCTCAGCGACGCCGAGCGCGCCGCCGCCCACGCCCGCCGCGCCAGCCTGCACGCCCTGCTCGAACAGGAACGCTGGCTGGACGTGCAACTACAGGTGAAGATCGAAAGCGAATTCCTCAAGCGCGACCTCGCCGAACGCGAAGAGCGCGCCATCCGCCAGGCCGCGGAATCACGCCAGCAACACCGCCGCCTCCAGGAAAACGCCAGCGCCCTGCTCCAGGCCCTCGACGCCAAGCCCGATGCCGCCAGCGCGGCACTCCGGCAAACCCTGCAAGCGCTGGCCGACGGCGCCCTCCGCGACGACGCGGAAGCCCTGCTCGCCCAAGGCTTCGCCGCCCTCGCCAGCGCCCCCGCCGAGGAACGCCTCAGCGAAGCCCAGCACGAACTCGCCCAGCGCCTGAAGACCGACGAAACGCCCATCACCCTGGAACAGTGGCGCGCCCGCCAGCAACAGGACGCCCCGCGCGAACAGCGCCTGGCGCGCATCGACCGGCACATCGCCGAACTGCAACTGCTGCAAGGCGAGGCCAGCGCCCAAGCGTTCCTCGAGCGACTGGCACGCGCCGAAGCCGAACAGCGCCCGGAGCGCCGCAACCTGCTGCTCGACAGCCTGGTCCTCGACCTCGCCCAGGCCGCCCGCGAACACCAGCAGCAACGCCAGCGCCTGGAACACCTGCAAGACCTCGCCAGCGAAGTCGCCGCCCTCGGCGCCGCCGAACACGCCGAACTGCTCCAGCGCGCCGCCGCCTGCCAGCCCGACAGCGATCCGCAGCAACTCGCCGAACTCACCGAGCGATGCAACGCCATCCTCACCGCCCACCTCCAGCAACAGGCCGCCCTCGCCCGCCGCCAGGCCGTGCTCCAGGGCCTCGCCAGCCTCGGCTACGAAGTCCGCGAAGGCATGGCCACCGCCTGGGCGCAGACCGGCAGGGTCGTCCTGCGCAAACCCGCCACCCCCGGCTACGGCCTGGAAGTCGGCGGCAAGGCCGACAACGGCCGCCTGCAACTGCGCGCCGTCGCCCTCAACGCCAACCGCGACAGCCAGCGCGACCGCGACATCGAAACCCTCTGGTGCGGCGAGTTCCAACGCCTCCAGGCCCTGCTCGCCGCCCAGGGCGGCGAACTCAGCGTGGAACGCGCGCTGGGGGTGGGAGAAGTGGCGTTGAAGGAGATTGGCGAGGAAGAGCAGCAGGAGATGGGGGTGGTGCGGCAGAGGGGGTTGTGAAGGGGCCGGCTGGCGCCTCGGCGAGGCATTCGATCCGGGCAGCCCATCGCTTGACCCCTGGATGCCCCCTCGCTACCCTGCCGGCCAGGTGCTGAACACACCTTCTCTAGGCGGTTAGCCGCTCCCGAAAGCCAAGCGGTTTTTTTGCGTCCATAAGTTTTGCAGGATCGAATCTTCGGTCATGCCCGCTTATGGCCGGGTGGCGCGCAGCCATACAAGACCCTTCGGGGGAAAACTGCGGGCCGTCCTAGAGCGGTGTTCAAGCGCCCGGCCGCCTCTCTGAACAGGAGGCGAAACTGAACGATCTCTAGGAAAAAACTCATGACCATCAAGAAAGCTTCTCTTTCGAAGTCTCGGCATTTAAAAGTCGGTTATCAGCTTTATGAAAGCCGTCATAGCGACTGGGAACGTCGTGGCAAACCACGGCAAATTCCCTACCTGCGGTTGAGTGGCGATTGGCTGGAGGCTGGAGGCTGCGGGCTTTGAGGTTGGCTGCAAGGTGAGCATTCAGGTCACCAGGCGGCGCCTTGTCATGCAAGTTGAGGATTGAGGCCAAGCGCCCCTCGGGCAGAGAGTATCTGCTCAGGGGGCGCTGGTTTCGCTGTGAACCTTCATCCCATTCCTGCCGCATCTCGCCCTGCGCTCGTACGCCAGGCCTCGTAGGAAAACGTCGCTCAGACACCGCTGTCTCCTTGTAGTGGTCAACCCATCCCGGACAGTGGGTTGACCATTACAAGCAATGCGCATACGAAGCGGAAACTGAATGCTGTAGAGATGCACAAACCCGGAGCTCCCTCTGGCAGCACAGAAGAGAAGCTGTGCCTTCGACCACTGGATAAAGGCGGCGGATAACAAACCAGCCTTTCGCTCGATAGCAGCACAAAATCTCGGTGGCACAAAAAGTGGCACAAAAATCTAAGGCACCGCAAAACCACTACGCATAAAAAAATCCAGTCACCGCTAAGTGACTGGATTTTTTAGGGTTTTTTGGTCGGGACGGAGTGATTCGAACACTCGACCCCTTGCACCCCATGCGCTTAATCCATGAAATTTCATGGACACCAGTGGACACTGATGGATCGCAAAAACCCTACTAAATACGGGGCATACAGGATAAATTAACGTCCACCGCGATCCACGAGCATCCACCGACAGCCAAGCAAATAGGTGGGGTAAAAGTGGGGTAAAATTCCATGAAACCGAATTAGGCAAGAGGTAGGACATGGCCAAACTGACAGCCAAGCAACTGGAAGCGCTCACCACTGCCGATGACGGTCGGATCCTCCGGGAGGATGGAGGCCTGGTCGCCAAAGTCCGTGCCGGCATACGTGGCGTGACAGTGCAGTTCCGCTACGAATTCAAGCAAGATGGAATGAAGCGCGACCAAAGCCTGGGCAGTTGGCCGAAGAAATCGCTGGCGCAGATTCGCGCCGAACGCGACGAAGTGAAAGCGATAGCTGCCAAAGGGATCGACCCCACAGCTGCCCGCAAGGCTGCCAAGATCGAAGCCCAGGCCGCCATCGCGGCCACCATTGCCGAGGCCGAGCGCCAGACTGCAGAGAACAAGACGGTCGCCGACCTCTTCGAAGAATGGATGCGCGACGGCGTGTCCCGCCAGGACGGCAACGCCGAGTTGCGCCGCAGTTTCACAAAAGACGTGCTTCCACTCATTGGCAAGAAGCCGCTGCGTACTCTAACCGAGAAAGACTTGCTCAACGTCCTGCGCTCAGTCAAAGCCCGTGGCCTGAACCGCACCGTAGTGATCCGCAGCAAGGACATCGGTCAGATGCTGCGCTGGGCCGAGAAACGCAAGCCATGGCGCACCCTAATGGCCGATGGCAACCCGGCCGATCTGATAGACGTCAACAAGCTGCTCGACCACGACTACGAGGAACAGCGGGACCGCGTGCTCTCCCCTGGCGAAATCCGCGAACTGCGCGACATCTTCGCCCGCCTGGAGCGCGACTACGATGCCCTCCCCGCCGGCCAGAAATACTCCGGCATCCGCCCGGTCAATCCGCGCGTGCAATGTGCCGTCTGGATCTGCCTGAGCACACTCTGCCGTATCGGCGAGTTGCTCAAATCCAAATGGAGCCATGTGGATCTGGACAAAGGCACCTGGTTCATCCCAGCCGAAGCCACGAAAGGACATAAGGGCAAGCGCCAAGATCACCACGTGTTCCTGTCCTCTTTCTCCCTGGCACAGTTCAGGCGTTTGAAAGAAGAAACCGGACATACTCCCTTCTGCTTCCCCAGCAAAGACGAGGAAAACCATGTCGACACCAAGACGGTCAGCAAGCTGATCGGTGATCGGCAGTGCCGTTTCAAGAACCGCAGCAAACCTTTGACAGGCCGCCACCATGACGACTCACTGGTGTTGAGCAAAGGCACCAAGGGTGAATGGACGCCACATGATTTACGCCGCACCGGTGCAACGATGATGCAGGAGCTTGGAGTAACTCTGGAAATCATCGACCGCTGTCAGAACCACTTACTGGGCGGATCTAAGGTGCGCCGCCATTACTTGCATCACGACTATGCAAAGGAGAAAACAGAAGCTTGGCGGCTTCTGGGAGCGAAGCTAGAAACGTTTATGACGTCCTTGTCGACGGGCTAGTGGCGGTTCGCCTACCCGTTTCGGAAAGTACCCTCACGACGCTGACAGCAAATCGTAGAAGTAAGCCTGTCGGTGAGCGCCGCCAACCGCCCCGCTCTACACTCGAAGATACTATTCTGCGGCTTTTTCACATTACAGATGCACCTTCCTCTATCATCCCCGGCATCTGGTGTTGGTTGATTTCTCGGTCATTGGCTCAGGGCGCTCCGCCGCATCAAGTGGCATCCGGTATAAACGGATGCGCCCGAGCATAGCTGAGTTGCCGATGCCGCCGCCAAGCCGACAGAACGGCATGTGCCGGCCAGGATGCAGCCATCACCCAAGAAAAATTAGCGGCTAAAATCGCCGCCTTCGCGCACCAGCGATCTGGATAGAGTTAAAGCATGAATGCAGTAGAAATTGAGTCCGCCATATCAGACCTGGCCCTAGAACCCTTTGACCCAGCAGAGTTTCCATTCACCTTCTTGGCCGCGTTCGGCAACAAGGAAACTACGCTCAAGCGCTTGCGCGCCGGCAACAACAACACATCGGACGTACCTGGCGGCGTACTACTGCGCAACAATATTCATATCGCCACCTGCACGCCCGGCAGCGTAGGCGAAACGCTCAAGGCTCTGAGCGTCAGCTCGGCCACCACAAAAGCCAAAGCCAAGTTTATCCTCGCCACCGATGGGCAAACGCTGGAGGCTGAGGAGCTGATCACGGGCGAAACCATCACCTGCGACTACCGAGACCTCCCCAACCACTTCGGTTTCCTGCTGCCGCTGGCCGGCATCTCCACCATCAAGGAGATCAAGGACAACCCCATCGACGTGCGCGCCACCAGCCGCCTGAACAAGCTGTACGTCGAACTGCTGAACGAGAACCCGGACTGGGCCAAAGCCGAGCGCCGCGCCGACATGAACCACTTTATGGCGCGCCTGGTGTTCTGCTTCTTTGCCGAAGACACCGATATTTTCCATGGCGATGGTCTGTTTACCAAAACGGTTGAACAGTTCAGCGAGCGCGATGGCTCCAACACCGACCAGGTGCTGTCGGAAATCTTCCGCGCCATGAACATCAAGCTCGCCGAGCGCGCCAGCGCCGAACCGCGCTTGCCTGGCTGGGCCAACAAATTCCCGTATGTGAATGGCGGCTTGTTCTCCGGCAGTACCGAGGCGCCGCGCTTTACGCGCATGGCTCGCACTTACCTGCTGCATGCCGGCAACCTGAACTGGCAAAAAATTAACCCGGACATCTTCGGCAGCATGATCCAAGCCGTGGCTGACGATGAGGAACGCGGCGCACTGGGCATGCACTACACCAGCGTGCCCAACATCCTAAAGGTGCTGAACCCGCTGTTTCTGGATGATCTGCGCGCTCAGCTGAAAGCGGCCGGTGACAACAGAACCAAGCTGCTCAACCTGCGCAAGCGCATGGCGCATATCCGCGTATTCGACCCAGCCTGTGGCTCCGGCAATTTCCTAGTTATCGCCTACAAGCAGATGCGCGAGATCGAGGCGGAAATCAATCGCCGCCGGGGTGAGGCTCACAATAGGTCAGAAATACCGTTGACCAACTTCCGTGGCATTGAATTACGTGACTTCCCGGCAGAAATTGCACGGTTGGCGCTGATCATTGCTGAGTTTCAGTGCGACGTGCTGTATCGCGGCCAGCAGGATGCTCTGGCCGAGTTTTTGCCGCTGGATGCGCAGAACTGGATTGTGTGCGGCAATGCGCTACGGCTGGATTGGTTGAGCATCTGTCCACCTACAGGCACAGGTGTAAAAGTGCTTGCCGATGATTTGTTTGGCACGCCGCTGGATCAAAAGGAAATTGACTTCGAGAACGAAGGAGGAGAAACGTTCATTTGCGGGAATCCGCCCTACAAAGGCAGCAACTGGCGAACCCCAGAGCAGACGGAAGAACTTGGTCAGCTTTTTTCTTCCAAGTGTGATGGCTGGAAAGCGTTGGATTATGTAACCGGCTGGATTATCAAAGCCGCTGAATACAGTTCGCGCTCGCCCTGCGCTTCTGCCTTCGTAACCACCAACTCAGTTTGCCAAGGGCTTCAAGCATCAATACTGTGGCCGCTAATTTTTGAGTTGGGTCAGGACATTGCTTTCGCTCACACGTCATTTAAATGGGCAAATTTAGCGAGCTATAACGCTGGGGTATCAGTAATCGTCATTGGCCTATCTCCGGCTCCTGTAAAAAATAAATTTTTGTACGATGTCGGAACATCCGGTGTGGCGAGCGTTCGGCAAGTTGAACAGATCAACGCTTACCTCTTAAATGCCAAAAAAGTTTTTGTAACAGCGGCGAAAGCTCCACTCTCATTCGATTCGTTAATTACCGATGGAAGCGGCGCGTTAGACGGCGGACACCTCATACTGTCGAGCGACGAATACCGTTCCATTTTAACGGACTCGATGGGTAAATTTGAGCGCTTTGTACGGCCCTATCTTGGCTCGAGCGAATTCATCCGTGGCACGACCCGCTGGTGTCTGTGGATTGAGGATGCTGATGTGTCTCTGGCTTTAGAGAGTCCACATATTGCCAACCGCATTGATGCGGTCAAAAAATTTCGAATGAATGCGGGTACGCGAGCAAAAACAGCAGTTGGTCGTCCCCATAGATTCGCGTGGACAAACAAGCAGCACGGCCTTCAGCTCATTATTCCAACCGTCTTCTCGGAAAGGCGCGAATACATCACGGCAGGCCTATTGGATGACCGCTATATCGTAAGTAACGCAGCAAGCATTGTGCAGGCTCCCAAATCGCACGTTTTCGCAATTATTTCGTCATCCATGCATATTTGCTGGGTTCGTGCAGTGGCGGGAAAACTAGAGGATAGGATTCGATATACATCGGCCACTTGCTACAACACCTTCCCGGTCCCCCTGCTCACCGAGCAGAATAAGACCGATCTGACCCGCTGTGCCGAGGACATCCTGATAGCCCGCGAAGCCCATTTTCCCGCAACCATCGCCGACTTGTACGACCCGGACACAATGCCGGATAACCTGCGTCGCGCCCACGAGCGCAACGATGAAGTACTGGAGCGCATCTATATCGGTCGCCGCTTCAAGAACGACACCGAGCGTCTGGAAAAGCTGTTTGATCTCTACACCAAGATGATCGCAGAAACAGCAATGGCCGCGCCGAAGAAACCACGGGGAAAAAAGGCGTGAGCAATCCCCCTGCTAGCCTAACTACACCACTCGAAGGCTGCAGCGAGTGGTTGGCTGACCTAAAAGGCCGCATCAACAATATCCGGGTGATGGCACCCTCATGGAGGAAGAATCACAGTGACTAACACTACCAACCCGACCAACAGCTACACGGTGCCGTCGGTATCCATCGTTACAGCGCACACTGGAGCATCCAGCAAGGCCAATGAGCTGGGCATGCGTACCATGCAGGAACGCGCCTATGCCAAGCGTGGCGAACAGTACCTGCTGATCAAATCGCCACCGGCATCAGGCAAGTCTCGCGCCCTGATGTTTATCGCTCTGGATAAGCTGAATAACCAGGGCCTGCAGCAAGCCATCGTAGTAGTACCCGAGCGTTCCATTGGCGGCAGCTTCGCCGATGAGCCGCTGAGCCAACATGGCTTCTACTGGGACTGGCAAGTAGCCCCACAGTGGAACCTGTGCAATGCCCCAGGCATCGATGAGCCGCGTGTGGCCAAGTCCAAGGTAGACGCCGTGCGCGCCTTCCTGAAGAGCGGCGACAAGGTGCTGGTCTGCACACACTCCACCTTCCGCTTTGCCGTGGAAGAGTTGGGTATTGACGCCTTCGACAACCGCCTGATTGCCATCGACGAGTTCCACCACGTTTCCGCCAACCCGGACAACAAATTGGGTAGCCAACTAAGCGCGTTTATCAACCGCGACAAGGTGCATCTGATTGCCATGACCGGCTCCTACTTCCGTGGTGACAGCGAGGCCGTGCTTGCCCCGTCGGAAGAGAACAAGTTTGAGACTGTGACGTACACCTACTACGAGCAGCTCAACGGCTATCGCTGGCTCAAGTCACTGGATATTGGCTACTTCTTCTACACCGGGAGGTACGTGGATGCGGTCGCCAAGGTGCTGGACCCAGCGCTGAAAACTATCGTCCACATTCCAAACGTAAATGCCCGCGAGAGTCTCAAAGACAAGGAGCGCGAGGTCAACGAGATCATGAGCTCGCTGGGCGATTGGCAAGGTGTCGACCCAGCGACCGGCTTCCACCTGATCCAAGCCAAGGACGGCCGCACGCTGAAAGTGGCCGACCTGGTGGATGACAGCGACCCAGGCAAACGCTCCAAAGTGCTCGGTGCACTGAAGGACCCGGCTCAGAAGAACAATCGCGACAACGTGGATGTGATCATCGCGCTGGGCATGGCGAAGGAGGGCTTTGACTGGATCTGGTGCGAGCATGCTCTGACCATCGGCTACCGTTCGAGCCTGACCGAAATCGTGCAGATCATTGGCCGTGCCACCCGTGATGCCGAGGGTAAGGAGCGCTCGCGCTTCACCAACCTGATCGCTGAGCCAATGGCTGATCAAGCAGCTGTAGCCGAAGCGGTAAACGATATGCTCAAGGCCATTTCCGCCAGCCTGCTGATGGAACAGGTGCTCGCCCCGCGCTATGAGTTCACCCCGAAAGATACCGGGCCGAAAGAAGGCTTCAATTACGGGGCGGAGGGGTATCAACTGGGCGGCACCAACCTGGGTGTGAATGAAACCACGGGCCAGTTCCATGTCGAGATTAACGGCCTGACTACACCGCAAAGCACGGAAGCCACGCGCATCTGCAAAGAAGACTTGAACGAAGTAGTGACCAGCTTCCTGCAGGACAAAACCGTCCTGGAGTGCGGCCTGTTCGACAAGGAAAACACCCTGCCGGAAGAGCTGACCCAACTGCGCATGGGCAAGATCGTACGTGAACGTTACCCCGACTTGAGTGACGTCGACCAGGAGGCCATCCGCCAGCACGCCATTGCCGCTATGAACATTACCCAGCAGGCCAAGCTGGCTCTAGCGCAGGCTGATGCTAATGGTGGCGACAACGTGCAAGGCAGTACTGCGCTACTGGATGGCGTGCGCAAGTTCGTAAACGTGCGCGAGCTGGATATTGACCTGATCGATCGCATAAACCCCTTCGATGCGGCCTATGCGGTACTGGCGAAGGCGATGGATGAAAAATCCCTACGCCAGGTGCAGGCCAGCATTGCGGCCAAAAAGGTGAGCATCCCTGAAGATGAGGCGCGAGAGCTGGCCAAGCGTGCCCTGCAGTTCAAGAACGAGCGCGGCCGCCTGCCCGACATCAACTCTGCCGATGCCTGGGAAAAGCGCATGGCTGAAGGCGTAGCCGCGTTGGCACGCTACCGCGCCCAAGCCAAAGCGGCGCAGGGGGAATCCGCCAATGGCTGAAATGAACGATGACGACCTGCTGGATGCGTTGGGGGTAGAAGTCCCCACGCTCAAGACAGCCACTCGAACCCCTCGCGAGGAACGCATCATCGCTGGCTTCGAGGACATCCAGCGCTTCTATCAAACCCACGGCCGCCCCCCACTGCATGGCGAAGACCGTGACATCTTCGAGCGCTTGTACGCCGTGCGCCTGGATCAGCTACGCAAGTTGCCGGAGGCACAAACCCTACTGGCCGACCTGGATAATTACGGCCTACTGTCAGGTACTGCGGCCGCAGCAGTAAATGTGGATGAGCTGGATGAAGACGCATTGCTCGCCGAGCTAGGCATCGGTAGCGAGTCCGTCGACCAGGATGACATCACCGTGCTGCGGCATGTGCGCTCCAGTGCTGCAATTAAAGCCGCAGAAGAAATGGCCGCTCGGACTCCATGTAAGGACTTCGAGAAGTTCAAGCCACTGTTCGCGGAGGTTGAAGCGGGCCTCAAGCAAAACCTGTGGGCAACCAGGCCCTTTGGCAAGAACGCCAGTATTGAGGCCGGAGACTTCTTCATTCTGAGCGGCCTCATTGCCTATGTCGCCGAGATCGGCGACACCTACAAAACGCCTAATGCTGAGACCAATGGGCGTTTGCGCGTCATCTACTCCAATGAAACGGAAAGCGATCTGCTACTACGATCCCTGCAACGGGCGCTCTACAAGGACAGTGAGGGGCGTGCCGGATCTCGGCTCATCAAGGTAGATTCCGGGCCACTGTTCAGCGACATAGCAGAGCCGGACGACATCGAGACTGGCATTATCTATGTGCTGCGCAGCCAGTCCAACCACCCATTTGTAGCCGAGCACCGCGAGCTGATCCACAAGATCGGCGTGACTGGTGGCAAGGTTGAAACTCGCATCGCAGGTGCGGACAAAGATGCTACCTACCTGCTGGCTGATGTGGAGGTGGTCGCTACTTACAAGCTGCACAATCTGAACCGCACGAGGCTGGAAAAAATTTTCCATCGTCTGTTCGGCGCAGCGCAGCTGGACTTGACCATCGAAGATCGCTTTGGCCATCCAGTCAAACCTAGGGAGTGGTTTCTGGTGCCGCTGCATGTGATCGATGAGGCGGTTGAACGTATTCGAGATGGGTCGATTACCGATGTAACTTACGACCCGCAGACTGCTCGCCTCATCAGCTCATACGCTGGGTAATGCACGATGATCTGATCAGGGCGGAGAGCAATCGCTTCGCCCTGTCACTGTAGGCTATTTGAGAAAAACGAACGAAGGCAACAACGCTGCCCCGCCCCCGGCAAGTCAACGCGCAGCCCTTAACTCTGCTCGTCACAACCCCATTGAGTGAATCATCTCCCCCTCACTCACGACCTCCGGCGTCACTACCGCATCCTTGAGCATCAGCTTGCCTCTAAGCAAGCGATCAAGGTGAACGTCAAAAGAGTCGAATTGCGGATGGAGCACAGCGGGCAGGTGTATGTGCACGTCTTTCTTCTGGCCAATCCGATACACACGATCGGACGCCTGAGCCTCCTTGGCGGGGTTCCAATGTCGCTCCAAATGCACAACGTGATTAGCTCCGACCACAGTCAATCCAACCCCTGCAGCAACCGGAGACATGATCATGATGTTGAAGCCAGGTTTAGACTCAAAAACACCGATCAGTTTTTTGCGAGTCAGCTCATCTGATCTCTTCGCAACTGCCGCGGTCTCACCATTAATGATCGCTACGTCCAACCCGTAGATCTGGTCGAGCCACAGCTTCAAGATCCTCTGAAGCCGTTTGGTGACCATGAACAGAATGACCTTTTCCTCGCCCTGACGAATTCGATCGAGCAAGTCCAGCAGCACCACCAGCTTCCCTGACTGAGCCATATGGGTACGCGCCTCACTAGCGCTGCCAGCTATCAGCGCTGCCTCTTCACGAAGACGAGGATGCAGAGAGATCTCTCGAAGCTGAGAAAGAGCTGCAAGCGCAGCACCGCGCATGTCCTCAGTCGCACGCCTTGCCCGGAAGCCCTCGAGCACGGCGTCGTAAGCTTGAAGCTGCAGGCCCTTCATGGAAACCGCAAGATGAGCTGCATGAAGCTGAAGCCCCCCTTGAGGCTGCGCCACGCCGCTATGGATGGTCTTGCTTGGAAGCCCTTTTAACTGGTCTTCCTTGATACGACGGAGCATGAATCTGCCTACAGCCTCTCGCAGATCAGCCCCAACCCTTCGCCGAACCTCATCCTTTTCATCATCTGTCGCAGCCAGGATCGGCTTGATCCAATTGTCACGAAACTGGCTCCAGCCTCCTAGGATTCCTGGCTGGGCCGTGTCCATGAGGCACCAGAAGTCCCCCAAACTGTTCTCGACTGGAGTACCGGTAGCCAACAGTTTGAAGTCCGCTTTCAAGCCCTTCGCCGCTCGCGTTTGCGCCGCATTAGGATTCTTGATGTTCTGTGCCTCATCAAAAATCACCAGCCCCCAGTCAATCCTACACAGGGAGAACTGGTAGTCCCTTAGGGTTTGATAAGTAGTCAGAACCAGGCGGCGGTCCATATCCAAGCGATGGACACCCACCTCTGGACCGATGGTGAGCGCATAGCGAATGGATTCATCGTCCATTTCTCCATCGTCATTTATCAGCGAAGCCAATTGCGCGGACTCTCGCTCGGCCCCTTTGACTCTGAAGCGGCTCAAGTCCCTTCCGGACTGCAGCACTACGATGTCCCGGAATGGGATGCTTCTAAAGGTCTGCCCGACCTCATCTTCCCAGTTCTCCAGCAGGCTCAAGGGAGCCACCACAAGCACTGGTTTTTGTGCACGCCCAGAGGCCTTTTGCTGTGCTAGATACTCACCTACTGTAACCAGCGACATGTAGGTCTTACCCAACCCCATATCGTCAGCGAGCAGTCCGCCCTGCAACCGATACAGATCATCATGATCATCGCAAACTGCCGACTCCAGCAGCCCAAGCATCCACTCAACCCCCTCCCGTTGGTGCGGGAAGGGTTGGCGCGCGTACGCACTCCACTCAGGCTCGTGCGCGGGCTTAGCCTCGCTTGCTTTGCGCAACAACGTGCTGCTGATCTCGTCAGCATCACGTAGCAGCACACTCACTCGCTCTTTGGGCTCTACTGACAATGAGTCCCCGGGCACTTCGTCGAGTGCCGGGTCCCTCAGAGACGCCTCAATCCTCTTCAGCTGTTGCTCAACAAGGGCGGGATCGGAGATATCAATCGTCTCTCCCCCAAAGGTCATGCTGGTCGCGCCCTGCTCAATGGCCGCTTTGTAGAGCTCGTTGAAGTGCTGTAGGTCCTCTTCGGATTGCACTAACTTCGGAATGATCTCAGCGGGAGCGGGGCGTGAATCCAGTGCAAACCAATCATTCTTCTGATTGTCTAGGTCGCCAAACTCCATGTGTTGAAGCTTGCCAATGCCTGCGACCCGGACAGAAAAACCAAGGTCAAGATTGACCAACGCCGCATCCAGGAACGCGCTTGGTGTGGCAATGAACTCCGCGACTCTGTCAGCAGGAATGCGTTTACTGCCCAACACTTCCTTAATCGCAGCCATCTTCTGCGGCTCAAGCAGCACCACACGGTTGTCGATGCGCAATACTCCGCCATCTGCTCCCATATCCAGTTGGGACCAGCGCTTCTCTAACTGATCCGGTGTAGAGCCATCTCCCAAGCTGGGGCTGAGCATGAGGCTGCCATCTGCCAGACGCGTAGCAATGACGCCAATGTTCTCCGGCACCACCACATCCAGCCTTTCAAAATGGCTGAGGTCGACACGCATCCCGCTACGCGCAGCGGTCTGCAGCTCAGCCATCATCCGCAAATTGGAGGCTTCTCCTCGTTGCTGTGCTGGCAGGTTTTGGTGGTGTTCCCACGCCATTAGCCCCATCAACTCAGCAGGCGTCAGGCGATAGCATTCTGTGGACGTCAGGTAGAGCAGTGGCCCCTTCCGCGTGAAGGGCACTTCACCTGCCTTGGATTGAATTGTCAGATCGACACGAAAACCACTATGCCCAGTTCGACCGCTGATTCTGCTGACAAAGCTCATACTGAGCCGGCGGGGCAAACGAAGAATCTCAGCCTGCTCATCATCCATGCCGGCGACGTCTTCAGCAGCCACATGGAATCCATTAGCAAGTGGCTCAGCTAAGCCCTGCTCCTGCAGCATACGCAAAACGATCAGCTGGACCTTCTGCAAGGCATTCCCTTGGCCGGTGGCCAGCGCCGCGTACACCGTCTTGTCCAAGTAGAAATTCACGCCGTCCGAGTCCCCTGCGTAGGCAAATCCCTGCTGCGTGCTCAGCGTTGCTCGCCCCTCGCCAAGCAGGCTTTTAAAGATGTCAGCCAATCCCATGGTCGTCTCACGATTCTGTTGGCAGTTGCTCCAAGGCGTCAGATATGTCGGCCTTTACTGCCCAGCCAAAGTTTCTGCCTTGCTCACACATATTTTTAAGGGCTCCGTAGAGCACCCGATTAATCTCTCGCGCCTCAACATCAAGAACGTTGGCCGCAGATCTCACCCTGTCGCCTGGGTTTGATTTGAAGTACCAAAGCACCTGCAACTCAAACGCGCCAAGCCGCTTCAGCTGAGCTGCGCTATTAGAGCTGCCCGTACTAGGGCTCTTGGTTCGAGCAGGGGCAGGCACGTCTCCAAGTAGATTTCGCCCTGCTTCTGACAAGGACCATTGGAAGACGTCATTTTGTTGAACGTAAGCTGCAAGCCTACCCCTGAGACTCTCCTGTATTTCGTAAAGCAAAGCCTCATCCCCATCCATCGCCCGCCGGATTTCCCCCATGGAACGATCTGGATTCGAGGCTAAATAGGTCAAGATTGAACGCTGAGTCTTGTTGAGCTCGATCTGAGAGGGACCAGGTGCTCCTGCGGAGGATGCAACCCTCCTTGCAGCCTGAAGCTTGACCAGGTTCGACTCGGCCGAGCTCATGGCCCCAAGCTCCCGATCCTTGCTAATCCCACTTTCCGCAGTCGGCGGCACTAAGGGCTCAACTCTCGCCTTCTTTAGCCCAACAACCGGCATGCCGTACCTGCTTAGATACGCTTTGTAGTCCGATCGGCTAAGCAGCTTCTCGATATCCAGAGCAATGCCGTTTTCTGCCAGAAACTCGAACACCTTGTGTTGCCAGGAACCGTTGTGAACCACTGCCTCATAGGGAAGACCCGGATAGGCCGCCTTGTACTCCCTGGGCAACGAAATAGTCAGGTCATGATGCGAGAAATGATTGCGCTCGTATGACTTGATCCAATGGCCCGGCTGACCGAGATAGGCCCAGATTCTGAAGCTATGCGAGCCCTCGACTAAATGGAAATCACCGCAGTCCAGATAGATCACAGCCTTGTCATTCATCACTGAGTCCATGCTGGCAAAACTAGTTTTTACTTCACCCCCAAGGATGCGCTTAACGGAGTGCGTGGCGCTGTTACCGAGCATCAGCCGTGTGTATCGGATAAGGCCAAGCTTGAACAACCCCTCCAGAAAGAGCTTGCGTGCCGGGAACATACGCTGGAGGTCTTCTTTGCCTGACTCCACGCCATACTGCTCAACAGCCTGCAGGAATAAACGCAGGTCTTCCTTGGATAGCCACCCGCGCACCTTACCAATGCGCTCCTCGCCCAGAGGTTTCCACCACTCGCGGAAATTCGGAGCTGAGCTCGCAATACGTGGATCACCCGCCAGGCTGAGAATGAAGTTTTGCCAGGTGTCACCTGGATCATCCCCAGCACGATCGATCATGATCTCCAGTGCAGCATGACCAATGCGTCTATCCGCCTCATACGGTGCCTTACTCACTGATGGTTTGAGCAGCTCTTCGAGCACCTCATCCCACTCACCTGGTCGCAGCTGGCGCAGCCTTTCCAAGTAGAAGTGTGCGCGACAGATATCCCCATAACGTCCGACATCAAATCCGCTCAGGCCCATCTCTTCGAAAGTCTGTGCTAGCTCCTTGCCACGCTGTCGCACAGCCTGTGCGAGACGAAGTGGGCCGTCCAGTGCCAGCAGCCAATCTCCTTCCGTCTTGAGCGTTGTTAACGGATCAGCAACGAATGATTGGGGCCGAGCTTTCTCCGGCAAACGTTTGAGCTGATCCAGTAAATGCCACTCCAACCTTCCTCGTAAGCTGGTCTTGGCCTGCTTGTCTCTCTCGTCAAGGCGATCAAAAACGATGAAATACAGTTGGAGCAACTGAATCAACGTCAGTCGGCTCAAGCGGGGCTGCTGGTTCTCCAACAAGGCCTCTAGCATTCGTCCGTTGAACAGTCGAGTACCAGCAAAATCATCATGCAACCAAAGCCAAGTAAGCGCTCTAGCACCTAGACGTCGGCTGAGTAACTCAACTAGTCCGTCGAATCGCCCACTACTAGCCATGCTGCGCAACCGGGCAATAGCTCGCTCGAAAGCATCGCCGCTACCGGCCTTCGCCTTCATGCGGCTGGCCCTTTCCACCAAGCGCGACCAGCCCTCGATGACCGTAGGCGACCACTCACCAGGACGGTTATCGATCGGCGGCAGCTTCATTTAGTTGAGTTCCCGAGCAATGACTTAACCGCTTCATACTCAGAACTCTGCGGCCGGCGAATGGTGAAGCGAATGTCGATACGACGATTCAACCGATAGTCTTCCTCCCCGTCCTGCCGCTTACTTACAGGGCGAGTCTCGGCGTAGCCACTAACCGAGAACAAAGGCTCACCGTCCTGATTGCTCAGTCGGTTCAGACGCTCCGCTTCAGGCATCTCGGTGCTCCAGAACTGCCAGAGTGAGATTGCACGAAACGTCGATAATCCCCAGTTCCCCTTCCCCATAAAGCCCGGGAAGGGGCGGTTGTCTGTGTGCCCTTCGATGAAGATGGTATCGAGGTAGTTGACCCGATCTTCACGACTGATTACCTGGTTGATGACCTCCCCGATCTCCAGGGCCGTCGGCTGGTAGCGTGGTTGAATTTCAAAGGCGCCCGTGTCAAAGCCAAGCAATTCGTTGGGTATACGCAGGACCGTATGGTTCTCGCTAACCTCAACCTTAATTCCGCGCTGGCGGAGCTTCTCCACCGCCTCATCGAGAATCTGCTGCCGTACGGTTTCTGCTTTCTTCAGCTGCTCGACCTGCTGATCAAAATCAGCGCTTTTCTCCATCAACTGAAGGATCAGTACCACCGACGCCAAGATGAAGAGCACCAGCAGCGCCGACATAATGTCCACGAAAGACTTCCAGTACGGATCCTCGTCTTCCATTGGTACGTCATGGGATTTTCGCCAACGCATTAGCGCGCCTCCAGCTCGTCGACCACGTTACTGATCGCCTGCACTGCGGCATGCATCTGGCCAGCAAAGCTCAGGGTTTCCTTGTTCCACTGGTCCATGCGCTCATGCACCTGGTCGCGAACTTCGGTGGAGTAGCTACGCAGCCATTGCTCAGCTTGCTGCTCGACCCCCTGCACTTGACTGCGCAGCGCCTCTCCCAGAGCAGTGAACTCACCACGCACTCCGGCTAGGAACTCTTGCTGATGAGCTCTCATCTCGCCAAATCCGCTGCGCGCTTCTGCGGCGGCCTGCTCGAAGCGCTGAGCGCCGTCCAACAACGCACCTTGAAGTTGCGCCAAAGCGGTAGCTTGTTGCCGCAGTTGGCCTGCGAGCTCAGCATTCTGCTCACCAGCGGACTCAATACGCTGCGTCACGCTTTCTAACCGCTGACCAAGAAGCTCTGCTGCCTGACGAACATTGGTTGAGAGCAATCCGAGCTGGTTGGCACTGCTGTCCATGTGCCGGCTGCTAGTAGCTGCCGCGTCGCTGGCTTGCTGCAAACGCCCCATCAGTTGCTGATGCTGCTCAGCCATTTGGCGACTTTGCTGCTGGGTTGCTTGTACAGCTGTGGCGATACCTTCCAGCAGAGCATGCTGCTGCGCCGCCATGCTTTCCAGCTGCTCGTTGAAGCGTTGCTGGCGAGAATGTTCACGCTGCTCAGCCTGCTGGCCATGGCCCGACATCTGCTCATTGAAGTTACCGAGCAGCTTGCTAACTGACTCCTCCAAAGCACGTTGCTGTGCAGCCGTCGCTTCAGCAATTGCACCGATCTGCTGCTGGCTGGTCTGCCCAAGGCTGCCAATTAACTGCTGTTGCTGCGCCAATACCGCAGCCTGCTGCTGATCATGGCGCAAGGCTCGCTCTTGCTCTCTCGTCTCAGCAGCACCCATTTGCGAATCCAGCTGGGAGTTCAGTGTCATCATTAACCGGGAGAAGACTTTCTCCAGATTGCCATGCCGCTCGTTTCCAGCCTCTGCCATAGCCTGAAGCTGTTCACGGCTTGCGCTTGCAAACCTCTCCAACAACGCAGATTGGCTCGCCCCTGCCTCAACCAAGGTGCGCTCGAAAAGCACCTGGCGCTCTTCATCCCGTCGCTGCGCGGAGCTAAGCTGCGTATCCAACTGGCCAGTCAATCCGCTCATCAGCTCACTGAAGCGTGACTCCAATTGTTGTTGGCGCTGATCTGCTGACGAAGAAAGCCGATCCATCTGAGCCTGAAACTCGCTGCTTTGCTGTCTGGCCACCTCCTGCTGTCGCCCTTGCTGATCGCTCAGAGTCTGGAATAGCTGATTCAAACGATCGGTCATTCCGCCAACCGCAGCATTTACATCGGCAGCAGCTTGCTGCATCAGGCTGCCCTGCTCACGCCCAGCCGAAGTGAGACCATCAGTGAAATTGCTCACCAGCTTTTCCAATACTTGCGTAGATTGTTGGCTGGTAGTGCTGACGAGGGTCTGGATGGCCGGAGCCATAATGTTGTTCAGGGCATCCGTAAGGGCCGCCTGCATAGCCTCGTTCATGCCTACCAAGCTTTCCTGAAGGCGGTCACCTATACGCTCGTGGAGCTCTTGCAGTGCCTCCTTGCTTTCCCGACTGTAATCAGCGATGTGAACCAACGATTGCTCCGCGGGAATGAGCGGATACAGCGCGTCAATACGGTGCTGCAGGTCCAAAATCTGCCCTAGCGCTCTCCGCTCGACCAGCTTCTCGATCAAATTGAGCACTAAGCTGAAGAACACCCCCCAGACGGATGCCATGAACGCAACGGCAGCCCCCTGAATCATCACGTCGATACCGGCACGCAGTTGCTCAACACCTGCATGGCTATCCAATTTCAGCTTAGAAAGGCCGATGGTCAGCCCCACAAAGGTAGCTAGCACACCCAGCCCCACCAACAACCCTGGGAGGGCGCCAAGCAAGCGGCTTGCCGTCAATCCCACGGCCAACGTGCGCGCGTTGAAGAAATGATCAGCATCTAAGGTGTTGAACAATTTCTTTTGATCGCTGGATGCGACCAAGCTGTCGTCAAATTCGTACCAAAGCGACGCGATACGCTTGTCTTTTAGGGCATCGGCCTTCTGCAGCATCTCGCGCCGATTGATGGCAAGGTTCTCGCGTGTCTGGCCCGCTAGCAGCTTGTTCAAGCTGCCCATTCGCCCCTTAAAGTGAAGCCAGCTGCGTAGCAAAGCGAGCAGCGACCCAGCAAAGATTGTGGCCATGACAATCCAGAAAAACGCACCCAACGCTTCGGTGCTTCCTTGCTTCAGCAGCGAGAAGTTGGGCCAGAGGTGATGCAGCAGTTCAGTCATGGCAATCCGTCCGTGGGGTCGGCGTACAAAAAGTTAGAGGTGATGGCAGATTCTGCGGCGCTGAAACGAGTTGGCTTCAATCCGGCCCGTAAGCTTGTCGCCGCTGGTCACTACCCTCAGCCTTGGCAGCCTTGCGTAGTTTTTTACGGATGGACTGGCAGTCCATGAGAACGACATACTCAATCTCTGAACAAGTGTTCACGGTGCCAAGCCAGATAATCGCGGTGACGTGGCTCAACCTGACGCAAGCGAAGTTTTGACGTGAGGTGCAGCGCCGTAGCGCTAGCGGGATCCAGATCGCCGCTGAGCAGAATTTGACCCTCGTCGTCGAAACTGATTAAACCTTGATCGAAGGCCTGATCAAGATTTGGAGTCAACAAAAGGCCATTGAACGGATCCAATCGCTCGCTAGAACTAGCGACGCGCCAGGGCTTGATATGCGACGCGCGCAGTAACTCAGGCACACAACAATCAGTAACCGCGCAACCTCCCCAATAAGCCAAAAGCGCCTCACGGTAGCCATTCTGACCAATACGCGCCTTGATCAAGGCCTCTCGCTCCGTGTCGGTCAGGGCCATGTCCTCCAAGTCACCTTGCGAGAACAAGCGTGTCGGCGTGATTTGTACGTCATCCACTGCCTGCGGCTGGCCGATCAGCTGACGGATGAGCGCCTTGAGCGCACCTGAATGCTGGAAGCCCAGGTCAATGCCATAGCTGATCTCTGTAACCCCGGTATGACGCCGCTTGGGAAAGCCGCGGAGATTGCTGTTGTGGTAGTAAAGCGCTTGGCCTTGCTCGACACCCTGGATGTTCGACCAGCTAGAGAGCAGCTCTTCGTATTGCGGGTGTAGCACGAGTGGCGTCTCACTGGCGCTCTGCTTGACGAACACAGGGGCAGTCAGAGCTGGATGCGCCAGACGCACTACCTTGAGACCAGACTGTTCGGGCCGACTAAAGCCCGCGCTCTCCAGCGTTGAAATGACATCTTGAGCACTGAGCGAGCCTTGATGAGGTCCAGAAGCCGACCCCTGCTCTTTGCTAGGTTGACGGGTAATCGCGTCACCGAAATCCTGCTCAGATATCCACCCCAACTGCAAAAGCGCTTGGCACAGCTCAGGATGCATACGCGCACGCCTTTTCCCGGACTCCGGATTGTCATCGAAGCTCGCGATGGCATAGACCAACCACTTAGGCCTCGGCACACCAAGAGCCGCAACTAGCATTCCACCAAGTCGACCATACTGACTATTGGCAGATTGAAACTTGTCCTGCCCCATCAATGCGGCCAACTGCGTCATGGTTAAGGTCTGCGCTGGTGCTATAGCGTGGCCTGTCAGCATGCGACGCTGGCCGTCAGAAATACGGGGCTCGATTTCTTTGAGCGCTCGAGCGTACTCATCAGCGCTGGCGGAGGGCTCCCCACGCCGAGACGGGGACGGCAAGTGAGAAACTGATGCCGCTTCTCTCTCCAGAAACGCACGCAGCTCCGCCTTATCCTTGAACGCCATGACGCCCTCTCAACTTCAATCCATTATTGTCACGAGGCATAAAGCTCTGACCACATATTTCAAACCGCCTTGTGGTGGTTTAACCCTTCACCACGGCGACCTTCAGCACTTTCGATCTGCTGAACGACATAGCTGAGGCTGAGCAAAATATGAATCCCCTCACAATATCCACCTGCTTTTCGTGGGTAAAGACCGGCAGAGGCCTAGACGGAATTTTTCCTTTGATTCGCTGGTCAGCGGCTGGGCTCACGCAACTCGAGATGCACCATGCCGCCAGTCAGTACGCCTATGGTGGTGACTCCCCGGCTTATTGGCACAGAACACCGGCTGACGATGCCCGGCGGTGATTACCTGATCGTCCTTCACCACGACATAGCTGTTGCGCGTTTTCTCAGCCAATTGTCGTTCTGATGCCGTCAGGCTGAATAGCATCTGCCGGAAATGCGCCCTATCGAAGAAGTACACGCGAGCACCTCGATTCCACACGTGGCGTCCGTACGCGATCAACCAATCAATCTGCTGTAAGCGTATTCCGCGCTGACTGCAACGTTGCGTGGCATGTGCGGTAAGCTCCATTGCCCAGCTCCTCTGCCGATGTCGACCCTTGCCCCGTCAGGTTGGTCATCCTTGACCGGCGGGCTTTCCCTACCCACATCCAGCGGGTACAGCAGCAGGATATGTCGCCCTACTAGACACACCAATATTGGGTGTTCATACAGGTCAACTATCTAAGCGGGTTTGGGTGGCTCGGAGCGGCACTGGCGCGGGCTACTGGTACCTGACCAGCAAATCCGTCAATTTTCCGCGCGCATTCATTTGAGGCTGGCCAACCATGGCCCGACGATGAGCTTTCGCTCTTCAAGGCCGCACGCAGCCACACCATCCTTGACTAGTGCTGTCCGGTCTCCAGTGTGTGGATTACGGACATAGGTGCTAATGCTCGGGAGCGTGGCTGGATTGGCACTCCAGCGCAGATTGAACGCAGCAAGCTTGGGGAACCAAAATTGGCTCGCGTACGGCAGATTGTCATGAATCCACCAGGCTAGCGGCGTCCAATCCCCCGTCTGCTCATACCAGGGCAACAATGCAGGCACTACGATGCACGCCGTAGCCCCCAGGTGCCCCTGCTCATCCGGGTAATCCCAGATGTGTGAGGCATAGTTCTTTTCATTAGTTGCACAGCTGTACTGGTTGCCATTCTCTGCCCCCTTGGCGTTCACCGAGGGCGATCGATAAGCCGAGCGAATGGCGATCCGGCCGAACCTATCCTGCAACGGCTCTAACAGCTGTTCGCAAAGCTGTCGTCCAGCCTCAACGGCGCGATCCGGGAAATCCGGAATGTTTGCAATACCCTCAATCTGGCTGATTTCCGAATAGAGGAAGTCGCGCATGAAGAAGTGAGTGGAGAGTCTTACTCGACCGAGATCTTCCAGCGTCTTAACTGTGGTTGGCTTTTTCATTCGACTACATCCTTGTTGAGTTGTGGAGGATCAATAAATGCAATCACTCCTGATGCGAACTGACGATTGCCCTAAGACGCTGCAACGCCATGTCTGGATGCAGCAGCCCCGCCTGCATCAGAGTCTGCATTCTTTGCGCGGACGCTGAAGTAACTGTCCCAGTCTTTAGTGCCGTGGCAAGCAGTGTCTCCAACTCATCTTCAGCCGCAGGCTGAGAGTGCTCGACCAACCGCGCGGCTATGCGACCAGACAACTCGCCCCTTAGCTGATCCTGCTTACTGCCTGACCGTATGAGTTTTGCAATGCCGTAGCCAGCGGCTCCCGCCACTGCAGCAGATCCAACTACCCAGCCAATCGGAGTGGTCGTAACGAACACACCTCCTAGCAGGCTCGCTAGGCTTGTAGAGCCGAGCAATGTGGTAGCGCCTGCCATGCCCGCAGCACTTCCGGCCAATGCTGCTCCCGCGCCAGCGCCGCCGAGAAGTGCGGCCCCCTCCCCCATTACGCCAACTCGGTCTCGACCTTTAAGCTTATCGAGGGCCGCTCGAACCTTAGGATCCTCAGAGGCAATGGCCGCTAGCTCTTCGGATACGGCCATTGCACCTTGATCCGGAGTGGAGTCTTCGGCTTGCACCCGCTCCCTTGCAGCTTTCCGTAGTCGATGAACCTTCGCGATGTAGTCATCCATGACGAGCCTTAAACCTCGGAGTAATGGTCTCTGACTGCCAGAAAGACCGATTGGATGAACTCAAAGAATTTCCGAGCGAGCTGGATCGCCGCAACCAAAGGATCTGAAGAGGGACTTCCCGAATCAATGGTGGCCCCGACAGCTGCTCCCATCAGCACTGCAGCGCTTGTTGTAATTGGCGCGAGCAGAGGACCAATGAAAGGAATCGCTGAGGTTATACCCCCGATAGCAGCCCCTATAGCCACGCCGATGGCAATTCCAGGATGGGCCTTGATGAATGCCAGAATCTGCCTCACAACGATCCTGCCGACAGTGATTACCTCTCCAGCAATTTTCCTTGTGGTAGACCAGATCGCCTCAAGACGAGTCATGATCTCTGCCGGAATACCGAGGCTCAATCCCTCGATGACCAGATCATCAAATTGATCTCTGGCGCACTCGGCGTTGAGCAACGTCAACTCGAATGCTCCCTGCGCCGTAGTCAGCTGCTGCATAACTCCCTCCCAATATCCTAATAGTGTCAATTTGCCCTCAAGCCACGATTGATTCAAGGCTCGCGGGCTCTCTACCCAAGTGACTGCTAGTCGCGTCAACGTTCATCAATGCCCCTCTCGCCTCCGACACGTTAGCAACCGTGGCCATAGGGCAACTGCAACAGTTGGATCTTGCGCTGCAGCTGCTCAACATGAAATTTCTCCGCTCGCAGGGCGGCCTGTAGCTCCATCAGGTTGCTCACCAAATCAGCTCTATCTGCGCGCTCAATCTCCAGTTGTCGCTGGAGGCTGGCTTTCTGCTCCGCCAATTGGTCACAGCGCACCCAGAAAGACATAACCAAGCCGGTGCCCAGCAAGCCCAGGAAAAGCCACGTGGCCACAACAGCCCAGAGCAAGGTAAGAAAATCCATATCGAGGGCCAGTCTCCCGCAGCGGCCTAGAACACCTTCACGATATGTAGCCTTCCAAGTTGTATCTAGAATGTTTACATGTACAGGTAAACATTTCGAGCACATGGAGAGCCAATGAAACGTAAGCAGTCGATCGAGTCAGTCCGCTGGGATTTGGCCCTTCGCTATAAGCTAATAGAGACCGTGGTCTGGTGGGAGGGACGGCTAACCACAGGTCACCTGATGCAGAGCTTTGGGATCAGCCGACAGCAGGCGTCAAAGGACATCAATACCTACATCAATGAGCATGCGTCCAAAAATCTGACATACGACAAGCATCTGAAAGGGTACGTACCGAGTAAGCAGTTCAGGCCCTTGTTCATTGACGACAGTGCCAGCGCCTACCTACACCTGCTGAATCAAAACCACGAGCGTGCCCCGCACGTCGAGGGGTTAGCGCTCGCTTATGCCCACACAGAAGTCCTGAGCGTTCCCGATCGTACAGTTCGCCCCGAAGTGCTACGCCCGTTGCTCAGAGCCTGCCGGGAAGGTTTACGTTTAGAGTGCGAGTACGTGTCCTTTACCACCCCGAGTGGTGAAACCAGGCTGATAGCACCTCATACACTCATCTACACCGGCATACGCTGGCACGTCCGGGCCTACTGCGAGAAGAACCGCGATTATCGTGACTTTGTGTTGAGCCGCTTCCGTGGTATCCCAGAGCTAATGGATGACCAGTCTGAAGACACCCGAGAAGACGACCTTGGATGGAACACGCTTGTTCCGGTCATCATCGAACCCGATTCGCGACTTAAGCCTGAGCAGCGAAGCATCATCGAGGCCGACTACGGCATGCAGGATGGTCAATTGGTGATTGAAACCCGCGGTGCCTTAGTCCAATACGTGCTGCAGCGCTATCAGATCGACCCGACCAAGTTGCACGCCAAGGCGACGGCTCAACAGATTGTCGCGGCGAACCTTGATGAACTGCAGCCTTGGCTGTACCACTGAAATCTACCTCACGACCCAGCCCCGATACGGTCACCGCAACCGACGGAGGGGAGTACCTTCGCTCCCCTCCCCCAGCCAACAAACATCCTAGGTCGATTACTGCATTCAGCGGCCAGCGGCCTCCATGAGCGACACATTCTGTCGCCCATAGCAGCCAAGCTGCCGCCAATCGATGGCCACGGATGCAACCATGTTTTCACCGCCACAACCACTCACCCTGACCTGCCGTCACTGCTCATGGAAGAAGACCTTCCTCCCAAGAGGTGACGTGCCGGTACGCCCTCTCGAGTGGTTCACTGGCTGCCCTAATTGCCAGAATCCCTCGCTAGATGTACGCATTGCGAACAAGAAGGAAATTCTTAAAGAACGCCTAGAGCAGTTCCTGAAGTCCACCGGACATGATTGATCTTGAAGGGCGTGCTTGACGCAAGACCGATGGCGCAGCGCCACCACCCTCGGTAGCATCAAGCTCAAGACGACGTCATACATAGGCCGTCTCTGCGCATTGAGTCAAAGATACGCCACTCCCCTGATGCACCTGAGAAGCCGTGGGAGCTTTTTCATGGACCTACAACACGCGAACCAAACTGCTGCCCGTTACTACGAGCATCTTGGAAACTTCTACGACCTACAGGCCCATCTCGCGCCTTTTTTCGCCGGTACAGTCGTAGGCGAAATCATGAATGAGGTCTCGGATTGCGTCGAAGAGGCGGAGCTCGCCAACACTCAGTGTGGTTTCCTCCCAGAGGGTCAGGCTTTCGACGAACAAGAGTGGCTCGCCTCGCAGATCCGTCGCGATGGGAAGCGCCGGCGCTTTCGCAGCTTGCAGGACATTCCTGAGCACCTCCAAGAGCACTTTGGCGATGATGATCAGGACTTCCGCCAATATGCAGATCAGCTACGAGATGAGTGCTACGAAGGCTATAACCTGCTGATTGAGCAGCAATCAATTCTTGAGGAGCATCTCGAGTCACAGCACCTTCAAAAAACCTATGACTACGTAGATGTAGAAGGACTTCCCCTCCACGCCAAAGACGCCATCTGCCAGGTTTTCGAGCACATGCTCGTCTTATGGGGGAAGTACGAGACACAAGCTCGTAGCCTCACGAAAATGGCACACCTGGTCGACGATAACGATCCTGACCCTGACCTTACCAAGGCAGCCCTTTTCGGCTGACGCCCATGCACGCAATGCCGCCGTCAGAGAATGTCGAGCCATGCCAACCCTCCGCTAACCATCCGCCCCTTTCTTAACATATGCCTGATGTTTCAGGCCCCCTGACAAGGAAGCCAGACAATGCCGAGACACCACTACTCCAACAGAGCCATCCTGATCCTCGAAAACCCTTGGGAACTGGATGGCGGAGACTGCAACCGCTCAAGCGTGCTGCCCTTTGTTGAAGGCATTGCCAAGCTGGCCGGCGATACCGAGGTATTTCACGCCAACTTCTATGACAAGCGAAGCTTCGACCGGGCACTCGAAATCCTTTGCAGCCCTCGCTTTAACAATGCAGTGATCTACATCGCAGCGCACGGCAGCAAAAGTAAGGTAGGGGGCGTCAAGTTGGAGGACATCCTGTTCGAAATCGGAGATCACTCCAAGAGCACGAACATCACCGGCATCATGCTTGGGGCCTGCTTCGCCGGGACAGACACCGACAGAATTGAGGTCTTTATGCAGGGCACAAACGTCAAGTGGTGCGCCGGCTACGCGTCAAGCTGTGAGTGGCTGCCGGCCACGATGATCGACTGCTCGATCATGGCGTCGATGCTTGAGCTCGACGAGGACGAGCTTTCAGACCGCGAGACAATGATCGAGCAGCTCGCCCATGCCCTTGCCCCCTTCTCGCGCACCTACGTGATTGGCGAGGACGCCGATGACAATCTCATGACGCTGGAAGAATCCATTCGCGTGGTCATGCAACCTAGCGGACGTGGAAATCGCGCACGGCATGTAACTGAAGAGGTACTGGAAGAGCGCGACAAACTCCAGGAATTCGCCTGATCGCCCAGCAGGCTACGCCCCTCTTTCAACCGTAATAACTCCGCCGGAGATGGCTCCTCGATGGTCCTAAACCTGAAAGACGATGCTCAACTGAAGCACGCATGCGACACAACCTTGCAGCAATCCCTAGGGCAAAAGGGGAATCAAGACTGGGTGGCAGGCTTGCTGAAACTGCTGCAGGAAGTCCGTGATGTCGACGAGCCAACCTTCTTCAGCGAGCGGTTCCAGCGCAACTTGTGGGATAGCGAGCAGGTTACATCCACCGGAATGGGGCAAGTCGATATTTCGAAGGTTGCCCAGGATCACGGTGTGATCGAGCAGCTGTGGCGGCTGAAGAAACGGTTTCCAGATCTTGAAAGAGCTCAACAGGAGCTGCTGATCACTGAGACCTGGAACTCGCTGTTCACCGCTATAACACCGCTGGTCAAGCGCTTCCCCAAGCTGAAGATGTACCGTGTATTCGCAGTGCTATGCCCAGGATTCTTCACCACCATCGGGCACTCCCGAAAACTTCGCGAGCTCGCTAGCGCAATGGGAGCAGCCCAGCGAGGTGAGTCGCGCCAGATCCTTCATCGCAAGGTGCTGGACCGGCTGGATGAAGTGCTAGGTCCCGCAGCAGACATCTTTACTACCGCCGGCGTGGAGCGGATGACTCTCCCATGGCTGTTGTATGTGACGTACGTCCAACGCCCTGAGCAAGAGTCTACGGAGCTAGCCGACCCAGAAACCGGCGAAGAGCTGCTCAATCCCCTACCTGCAGAACGCCGGCGCCGAGGCCTACTTTCGATCGGCGGCGGGTTGGCGACCGTACTAGCGATGATCGAATTCGCTCGTGAAGGATGCACCCGCGAGGACTTCATTCAACACCTTCAGTCGCTGAACCCTGCATCCAAGAGATCCTCGCTGAACACCCAGCTGAATGCGCTAATCGCCGAGTGGGGGGTGCTACGAGCACAAGGCAGTGACCTACAACTAACGCCGCGGGGCGAAGCCTTTCTGGAGTCAGGTGATCCAGATGAAGTCGTCGACTGGATGATTACGCGAGTCCTCGGCTTCGACAATCTGCTACATGCGCTCGGACATTCCCCTCTATCCACTCAGCAGGCCAATGAGCTTCTGCGCAAAGTGAATCCGGGATGGACCACCAACTTCGCACCAAGCGCACTGGTGGGCTGGCTTCGCTCGTTACTACTGGTTGAGCTCGACGACTCAAAGACACTGCACTTGTCGGAAAGAGGTGAGCAATGGGTTGCTCGCATCCATTGGACACCTGGTGTGCTTAAAGCAGGGCCATCTGCGGCAGAGTCTAGCGCCAGCGACCAGTCCAATGAGGCTGCCTCAGGTAATGCCAGGCGTCCGCCATTGATGGAAATCATTGAAGGCTTTGCTCCAGAAATCCAGTTCCCACCTGAGCTTATCGCCCAGCTGGATGCTGGGCTTTGGAGCCATTCCCGTCGCCACTTAGCCGTGCTGACGGGCCTTAGCGGGGCGGGTAAAACGCAGTTGGCACGAGGATACGCGCTAAGTCTCTGGCAACACGCCCAGAATCCTCACGAAGGATTGCTGATCGTGCCAGTACAGCCTGGCTGGCATGACCCATCGTGCCTTCTCGGGTATGTAAACCCGTTGGAAGCCGATACCTACGTGCGCACTGCCTGCCTGGACTTCCTGCTACGTGCCAGCGCTGACCCAACCACGCCTTACACGCTGATTCTGGACGAAATGAATCTATCGCATCCGGAGCAGTATCTGGCTCCGTTGCTCTCAGCGATGGAGACCGGCGATCACATAGAACTCCACGCATTAGGCGACGGCATCAGTGACGTGCCTACCTCCATCGCCTACCCCGCCAATTTGCTAATCATTGGCACCGTGAACATGGATGAGACCACTCATGGGTTGAGTGACAAGGTGCTCGATCGAGCTTCGGTTATCGAATTCTGGGATATCGACGTGGGGGCTTTCCCGGGCTGGGTGACATCTTCGCTACCGGCCGAGCAGGTTACCTTCGTTCGAAACCTGCTTACTGAGCTCGTCCAGGCACTACGGCCTATGCGCCTGCACTTTGGCTGGCGGACCCTGCACGATGTGATCGGCTACCTCCAAGAAGCTGCGAGCGGCAAAGTCATCCCCTTCAACCAAGCGCTAGACCAGGCTGTTTACGCGAAGGTGCTTCCGAAGCTTCGTGGTGAAGATAGTCCACGTTTACAGAAGGTATTCAGCCAGGTCCTAGAGGCGCTGACGAAAGCTGAACTGACAGCTTCCGCTAACAAGGTGAAGGAAATGCTCGAAGACCTGCGTCACTTAGGTTCCGCCCGTTTCTGGCGTTAATCATGACGAGTCTTCTCTGCTACGACGAACAAGGCTCAGAGGTCACGATACTCCCCGACGTACTCACGTCGGGGTTTGGTGAGCTGGACGTCTACCGATTCAGAGCACTGCCAGAACATCGGCTTTACATTGACGACGCACTGCTGCCTGAACAGCTACACGAAGGTGAAGCCGTTTGGCTTTGGGAGCCAGGATACTTCGCAGGTGAGGTTTCGGCGGAGCTTACGGACCTGCACGGCTCTATCATCGCCAGTTACCGCCTTGATGTCGCGCCCAGCGGCGACAAGCTCGGCCGAGACATTTTCGCGACGATGCTGGATGAGATCTTTGCCTTCGACGCCAAATTACTGTTCGGCACTGAGAGTGCCCAGTTCTCCGTTGGCACGGATGGGGATGACTCAAGCCCCCACCTGCAATACGCGCGCCTTCGCCGTTACGGAGAATCGCTAGTGGCCGCTCTTCGACAGGTGACAGAAAGACCACTGACTAGGCTTCGTCGCGAACGTGTTGCAGTAGGCGCCCACCAAGTTAGGCGCCTTGAACCATCGACAGTCAGAGCGGCCCTTAAAAGCCGCACAATGGTGCCGAGATCAGAGGGTGTAACCTTGCCCTCATCGCAAGCTACCTTCGAGGTCGCTGCGGTTTTTGAGCATCAAGACAACCCAGCTAATCAGGTGCTCGGGGCGATACTTCATAAGGTGATGTTGCGTTGCCGAGAGACGGTACAAGCATTCGAACGTATTGCCGAAACAGAACGCACCTCTGATACCCGCTCACAGCTAGCCCCACGCCTGAACAGGCGTATCGCCTACCTTGATAGCTTGTACCGAGCTCTGCGACGCCAACAGAGAATGGAGCCCTTCTGCCACCTGAGTGCTCGGCACATCACTGCGGCAGGACTGAATGCAATCTCCGCGCACCCCATCTATGCACGGGCTTACCGTTTCGGCTGGCGCTGCCTACGGCCCGGGCTGCTGGGTACGACAAGCGATGAGAGCTTGTGGATCAGCCCTACCTGGGAGATCTACGAGCGCTGGTGCTACATCAAAATCGTCGAGCAGCTGCGATTACGCCATCCGACGCTAAAGTGGAAAGGCCACTACCCGACACAGAGCGACGACTGCATTTGCTGGAGAGGAAAAGGTCCGGGGCTCACGTTGAAAATCTGGCTTCAGGTCCGATGCCCAGCCATCGACAAAAAGCCTTACCAAGGTTTCTCTAGTCTCTCGAAACGACGCTTTCCGGACATCGTGATTGCTCTGGAGTTGGGGGACCAACGCAGGTTCGTGATACTTGATGCTAAGTACAGGACCAGCCGCGAAGGGGTTCTCGACGGCATGGCTTCAGCACATATTTACCATGACAGTTTGCGCTGGTTCGGTCATCGCCCGACCTGCGCTCTTTTACTAGTCCCCCGCGGGGGGGCAGTCGTGCAGCTGCAAAGCAAAGACTTCTGGCGAAAGCATGGAGTCGGCCTGGCAGAGCTCGGAAGCGACGATGATGCCAAGGCAATCGTTGATCAACTGGAAGAATTGCTCGCCTCAAGCCATTGAGTGGGAGGCTCATGCCATCACCACTCCTCTGTAAATGCAGTGCCATCGGCGTAAGCAGCGAAGTCCGATGGCACTGCATCCTCAGCTGTCAGGCGTACATCTGCCGGACCTTTTCTAGCTTCTCCTTGACCGCATCCACCCAAACCTGCGGCGCAAGAACGCGAATGTTCTCGTTCAAACCGAATATCCACCACAGGGTTTCCTGATCCTGTGGCACGCGAGCATGCAAACGTTTCCAATCCGACCCAGGTAGGGACTCGAGACTTTGCTCCTCGCTCAATGGCGTCTCACTCAAGTGCCAGGCAATTTGAGGCGAAATATCAGCCTTCAGCTCCACCGTAGGCACAGGTCCTGCACTGTTGAAGCCACCGCCGTTTAGGTATTCATCGAGATCTACTGCCATGCGCTCCACAGCAGGGAGATCAAGGCATTCAGCCTCACGGATACGGTGCACAGCAAACTGAATGACATCGCTGTAACCATCAACCGTAGCAATCAGATAGCTGATCGAATGGCGTGAAATGAAGCCGACAGGATGCAGTCGCATCTCCTTTAGTGCCGCCTTACTGCGGCTGAGGTAGAGAACCCGCAATTGACGATGCTCCAGCAACGCAGTCGATACCTGCTCCCAGATTTGTAGCGGGATTTGTGCTGGCACCAGAGCTCTCCCATTAGGGATTGCGCGTACACGCCTCGCCCAATGCGATAAACCGTTCTGCCCCAAGCCATCCAGGTAGTTACGAGCCCGGTTAAACTGAGGCGCCAGCAGGTCGAGTGCGCTTTGCGGCAAGAGACTCTTCAAATGATCCTGGGCTAGATACAGAACTAGCGCGGTGGAAGGGTCCATTTCTCGCAGATCCAGCTCCGCATCCTTCGTGAAGCTCCAGCGATACGGTGTAACGCTCTCATCACACATCAACGAGAAAGGCGTACTAAGCCGAATTAGATCCCGCTGCACTGTACGCATATCAACAAAAAAGCCACGGTCGCGCAGCTTCTCCAACAACGTTGTCGATGCGATATGACCGGGAAATTCGGGGATCAGGCGTAGCAAAGCAAACATCCTGAGCAGCGTATCCTTCGCTTCAGACATAGCACTACCTTTACTTATTGCACTCTTCCAACGACCGACCAGCTTGAGATTGCTTCCGGCCAGCCGCACGAACATGAGATTAGCCTGGGTGCCTCGCCTCAAGGCGGATCAAGGCAATCAACACCACGCAAGGTACGGTTACGCGAAAAGCTGGCCCAGTGAGGCTGTAGGCGCCCCAGATCCCCCCCAGCGCCAGTCCAATGGGCCCCAACGCTATTGAGGCTCCACGGCCAGCCGCAAACTGCGCAACTCCCGCTGCGGCGCCCCCCCAGGACAGGCCAGTAAACGCCGCGCTGGCGCCGAAGGTTGAACTTGCCATAGCAGCGGCCAATATCTTCGCGAGCGTCGTCCCAACCTCGGTTGCTCCCATCACGGCCTGGCGCAGAACCTCCAGCTGGTCCTGGTCCGGTACACCGTTTAGCTCCAGCACTTCGCACAAAGGCCCAAGTTCGCTTTCAGACAACTTGCTCCAAAAGTGCCTAAGGAGCTGCACAAGCACCCGCCGCTCCAACTCGATGATCGAGTCTCCCTCTTCACGCTTTCCTTTTAGATGATCGAGCACATCTACAACGATCGATACCCAAGAGGCGCCTTGGCTACGCAACAGGTTGGCGATGCTGTTGCCCCCGAAGTGCAATAGCTCGCTGACCAGCAGCTCCAAATTGATTTCCGAATAGTCGCTCTCAGCTTTAGCCTTCAGCAGCGATCTGCAATTGGCGGACGACAACATCAGGCGCCCTTTCCCGGCGTCGGTGATGTAGTCCACCAAAAGATCGAGATATTCCAAATTCGCCTTGGCGAGTAACTGTGCCAGCGCACCGACTTCGCTTACATCACTCATGTCTATTTCAACTTGGCCATTACGTCTGCAAGCGCCTTGTCAGCTTGGTCACCCTGTTGATCGATAGCCTCTAACGCAGCCTCGGAGACACGCAGTTCATTTCGACTCTTTTGAGCGTCCATGACTCTGCCGACACATGCGAGGGTGTCGCGATACCCCTGCTCAATCCACGACGGAATCTTGTCAGCATCGAAACCGAGTAAGTCACGAGCTCCTCCTAGAGGGCCTTGAGCGCGGTTGAGCGATTCACTCGGGCGAATTTCCAGAATGGTGGCGCCTGGGAAGTCATGTCGACTCCAGGGCGAACCATCGCTGAGATGGGTCACGATGATCAAATTGCAGCCAGAGTTGAGCAGCGGCGTAATCGGAGTATTACCCTGCATGGTTTGCCAACCACCTTGACCACCATCGGTATAACGCTGCCCCTGTATGGTTCGGGGTTTGAACAACATAGGGATCGCAGCGGAGGCCAGAAGAAGCTTCTTGCGCTCGGCGGGCTCCTTCGACTGGATATGGACAAACTCAGAATCTGGAGTATCGGCGAAACCAAGCTCTGCTTTAAAAGCGGATAGAAGATCGGTTAGTCCTCCATTGCTCTTGTAGATAGAGACATAAAGCGGCAGACCAGTTTCGAGTCCGTCGGAGACGAGGTACTCGTCCATCAGCTCCTGGAGTGGCTGGTCGTCGAGCACGCTGTCTTCAAGAAACTCCAGCCATTCTGGCAGCTCATAATCTAATCGACGAGCGATGTCCTGAGCGGCATGCACAGCTGTTAGCGCAGCTCCTGCGCCCTGGAGCCGCAAGCCCGCGGCGGCAAGCAACATCAGATAACCTGGGACTTTCATATTCAGGGGTGACTGCTTGGCCAAACGCCCCCAAAGCTCCTCAAGGCGCGCAATCGCGACGTCCAGAGACGGAGCAGAAGCCAATACTCCACCGTTCAGCGCGCCGATGCTGGCGCCGGAAACCGCATCAATTTGAGTACCTAGCTCCCTGAGAGCCTTGAGAACGCCGACTTGATAAGCACCTTTAGCTCCACCACCAGACAGAACCAAACCAACCTTCATCGACTCAGCCATGCCACGCCTCCAGGAAAAGCTCACTAATGAGTGTCTCAGTGAAGCGCTGCGCGGATCCCAAGAGTGGGACTTGCAGCGGCAGCTCCTGAGGCTGCTGGGAAACAACGAACGTGAATGGATTGTGCTCGGCGTCAGCCCAATCGCCCAGGTACCCTAGAGCGTCGCTTGCATCGGCCAGTACGTGACGCCCTTGCGGCAGGGCGAGCCAGCGGTCTCGGGTGCCAATCCGCTCCCCTACACTCAGACTTGCGTCTTGGCTTAGTTGAACGATGGCTCGATTGGCTAGCAGCTCCAATTGTTTTTGACGCTCGTGCCCTGAGAGCCGCTGCAGATGATCGCCAAACGCTCCCCAACGCAACTCCTCCAGAGCGGCGTAACAACGTCCTGACAGTGAGAAACTGCTGAATCGGCCAGCGGCCCACTTGCTAAAAACGGCGTCTAGATGGACTTGGGCCTGTTGCAAACTTCCAATTCGAGCAACCTCCTGCTCCAGTGCCCCACACCTATCCTCCAACTCATTGGACAGCTGCTCTAAGCACTGACGAGTGACGATGGAGTAATTTGCAATCTTGGCGGCGTCCTCTTTAAGAGCACTGACTCTGGCATTTACTTGGACGATGGCGTGATTGCTCTTGGCCAAAGACCCACTAAGATCTTTGAGCCACTCTAGTGCCCCCTCCACACCATCAGTGAGGCTGGAATTGATTTCTGCTTGATGTCGTGCTCCCTGCCCAGTAAGCCCATCGTACATCCGGGAGAAAAATGCAGTTCTACCAGCAATATAGCGCTGGCGCTCGCGGGCCACATCGATGCCATTAGCAAAATCAACTACGAACTTTTCCGGCAGGGAAGAGAGTAGTTGGATAACTTCAGAGTCCAAGTTCAGCACGCTGGCGTCGCTCATGCCAACATCCCCTCTGCAGCAGGCTGTACATCATTCTTGAGCTCTTCGCTGTCTTTCCGGATTTCTGGCACATGGCGCTTAAGACCGGCAAGACGCTGAGCCAACGCCTCCTGCTCACCTCGATTGCTTTGCTTATCAATTAGGCTTTGCGCCAAATCGCTCCGAATATTCTCCAAGGTCAACTTAAGCTGCTCAAAGAATTGGTGAACACCAGCTTCCAACGGCGCTTTGATTGTTATATTGGTCGCTTCGCGCAGCTCCTCGAACAAGTTATTAACAGAGCCATCTATTTTTTTCCGAACACTATCGATATCCACTTCGTAGTAGCCTTCGGTTGCTTTATAGGATTCCCACCCCCAGTCAGAGCTATCGAACCAACTGCAAATCGTCCCCCATACACCACTACTACGCCGGTAGCGGGTTACTGTACGCTGCTTGCTGTCGACCGCCTCTCCCAGCAACTCACTTGCCGAATAGTTAAAAGTGAGCGGAGCAGTATCCGGAAGGCAGATGTCAATTGCAAACCCACTACGATTGAAGCGTTCATTGAGCGTTTCAATCAGACTAATGGCCTCAGCCTTAACGTCACTGGAAAAAGTGGAGCGAAATCCCGAAAGCAAAACGTCAATACTTCCCGCCATTTCCTTTTCGCCGTCAGCGATAATGTACTGAACACCTTCTTCAATCTTTGCTACCAATGCAGTGGCTTCATCCTTGCTGTCGAAAGCAATCAACGGATTGTTTTCGTCAAACTCAAAACCAAAGCCCGTCTTGCCGCGGTCACGCGCGACACTTAATCCAGAAATAAGAAAACCTGCAAGCGCCATAACCCCCTTAGGTGAAGCATCTTGCTGCGCGCGGACTCGTGCCTGCTCCTTCTCAGTGGCTTTCCCTGCCTTGAACCCTTCTTCTATTTCCTGACTAATTTTTCCGTGAATGGCGTTGAAGATCTTGTCCAAGCCGGCATCAATTTTTTTCAGTACATTTTCAGCCTTATCTTGGCTTTCCCTCTCAAGGCATTCTACTTTTCTGACATCATCAAGCAGTGACGTTATCTGGTCCTCAAGTTCCTTGGAGCTTTTGGCCAACGCGGTATCACGAACTTCTAGGAAGCGGCTGAGCCGATAAGAAATGTCTACTAGCTTTGACGCCGCGGAAGCTATAGCAAGCTTTGCCGCTTGCCCATGCGCCATACGGATAACGTTATCTAATGGCGCACTGAACTGGGACTTCCTCCACAGCTTATCAGCCCGGCGTAGAACCTCATCAGAGTCCTCAATATCCTCTTCCCAGTCCATCCCTAAAGCCAGCTCACCGAAGTCACCGACCCAAGCATCGCTAACAGACAAACGCCGTCCGTTGGCCAACTCATGGCGGGCGCGATTGGCCAAGTATGCAAAGCTGGAAGAAACGGGAAACACATGTTCACGTTTCAGACGCTTACCCATGAGGGTATCGGCGACAAATGCCTGAATTTGCTCTGGGCTATCGCTATTCCGGTTTGCCTGATCAATTTTATTGACCAAGGCATACATACGACCGCTGCAGATTTCAGAAATACTCTCTAAGTCCTGGCGAACCTGCTCATCAGCCTCTGACTTGAGCTGAGTGAAATCCATGACTGCCAGGACTGCCGAAGCATTTCTTAGCTGCTCCCGTAGCATCTTCCGCAGGTGAGGCTGCCCGGACTCATTTGGTCCAGGAGTGTCCAGAAGAGTGAGGCGCCCTCCGGCTTCGGCCGTCTCGCTCAGGTGAGCAAAGCGTACCTCGATGACAGGCAGCTCGTGGACTTCGTCATAGCTCGAGAATGGAAACTCCACACCCAGTACTGCGGCCAAGCGCACTAAGTCGTTGAGGCTCTTGAGGAATCCGAAAATAGCTTCAGGCCCCTCATAACGCATTGCAAAGCGCTCCTGCCGCTGAATCATGCTCAGTAGCTGCAGCATGTCATCAGTACGCTCAAGTCCCTCTAATGCCTGCTGACCGGCCGGGCTGCGATAGACCTCGTACAGTTGGCCAAGCAGATCATTAATGGGAGCGTTGTTTTCCAAACGCAGCACAGGTTCGATTTGCTCTGGAGTGTGTCGGATCAGCGTCGGCAGAGCAGTCATCGGTCTATTGCGATTCGGCAAAATCTCAGTGCCAACAATCGCATTGATGGTGGTGGATTTGCCTGCCTTCATCGTCCCAACGACAGCCAGCACCATATCTAGGTTTTCTAGCTTGGCTCGCTCACCACGCAGCATCTCAATGTCTTTACCTATCGAAGTGCTAGAGAACGTCTGATGCCCACCATCCTGCTCATCTACCACCACACCAGGCTCGGCCTGCATCCGCTCTAGCAGGTCAATTTCAACATCAAGAAGCCTGCGCGCTTCTTCCTGAAGAATTGCGATGGTGTTTTCGTGCATGTCATCTCCTTGAACGAGCCTCTTTTCTGAGGCCAGCAAATTACGAGCGAGCTACGTCAGCAGCACACTTGAACAGTCCGATTGAGGTATCCCAACACCGCAAAGGCCGCCTTGCGCCAGTGGGTGCTAGGTTGCAGAAAAATGAGTTGGCAAGCTTGTGTTGCGCAATGCCTGAACTAATCATCCGGCAGACGCCAATTCCGATGGATGAATGAGCCTCGGATAATCCATTGCGGGGGAGGACGGGCTCCGGCCAGTGCATCCTTGATGGCAGCATTGCTTCAATTCCCTAAAGCCTGTCAAACGCACGTCGCCAGTCGATTGGCGACGACAGTGGTGCAAGCCTACAACGGAAGATGGCGTTTGGCCATGCAACAAGGGCCTTACATGATTGATTACTCACCATCGGCCAACTCGAAGGAAGCGCTCAATCCTGGCACGCAGGATCTCTGCTTGCGAAGCTGGTCGCTGCCGCAAAGCTTCGCAACCACATTGGGGACAATTGGCGAACCAGTCCCACCCCAAAGCAAGCACATCACTAAGGGGAATAATGGTTTTCTTCCATCGACAGGAGGTACAGCTGATTACGTAGGGTTGGGGAGGTATCGGCATCACATGCACTCACGACGACCATGTGCTCCCAAACTGGCAGACAGGTGCGACAATCTATGTCGCACCTGCCACAGCTAGAAGCACTAGTCCCCTGTAATCAATGACGCCCTTAACCCGCTACGTCGCTCTATTCGCCTACGGACGACCTGCTCCAATAGCCCAGCACGGCTTTCCAACAGGGTGAACCAGTCTCTTGCACGTGTAATACCGGTGTAAAGCAGCTCCTTGGTGAGCACAGGACTCAGCGCATCCGGCAGGATCAGCGCGCAGTGTTCGAATTCTGAGCCTTGGGACTTATGTACGGTCATTGCGAACACCGTTTCTACCGCGCTTAGCCGGCTTGGCAGGATATGCCGCAGCTCGCCGCTACCGTCATTACGCGGAAAAACGACTCGCAGAACCGGATTCGGCGGTGAGCCTGGCAGCTCTGAGGGCTCAGGCAGGCGCAGGGCTATACCAACATCTCCATTCATTAACCCCAAGCCATAGTCGTTTCGGGTTACCAGTACCGGCCTCCCCTCATACCAACCATGGTCCTGCTCCAACAAGCCTCGCCCCTGAAGCGCATGGGCGATGCGCCCATTCAAGTCCTCCACGCCCCAAGGCCCTTTCCGCACCGCGCAGAGCAGCTGGAACTGGTCAAAGGCAGTCAACACACGACTCGCCCAGGCATTCCAGACTTCGCCAGCATCACCAAGCGAAGGTCGATAAGCCTGCATAACCTCTAAGTAATGTGCATAACCACGGGGACGTCGATCAGCAGTTCCTACACCATCGAGTAGCAGCTGCTCTAAGGCCCGATCATGCTCTCCTGCGAGCCTCTGCACATGCAGGCTCTCATCTCCGTCGGCCAGCGTCGCCCGCGCAGTGACTGCATCACCCGCATTGACGGCGCGCGCCAAACGGCCAATTCCAGAGCTACTACCAAAGCGCCGCGAGTGCCGCAGCATCACGATGTGCTGTGCCAGTTCCTGGTCGCCCGATATCAACTCTGCGCCAACTAATTGCTCGTCAGTCTGGGACTCTAGCCACGCACGGGTGGCTTCGTTGTACCCCCCACTCTCCGCTTCTCTGCAGAGATCGCCCAGTACCGCCCCCGCTTCCACTGAAGCAAGCTGGTCCTTATCTCCAAGCAATATCAGTCGAGCGTGGTCAGGCAATGCGCCGAGCAGGCTGGCCATCATTTCTAGGTCGATCATCGACGCCTCATCCACCACGAGCACATCAAGCGGTAATGGATTACTCGCGTTGTGCCGGAAGTGGCGAGTGTCGGGCAGGCTGCCAAGCAAGCGGTGTAATGTGGTTACGGTGGTAGGTATCTGTTCACGCACGTTCGCTGGCACCGGCAACGATGCCACCTGATCACCAATTGACTCGGTAAGACGTGCAGCGGCCTTACCAGTTGGTGCGGCCAAACTCACTCGCAGCGGTGCGCCCACAGCAAGCGCTGACTCCTGCAGCAAGGCAATGAGCCGAACTACTGTGGTGGTCTTCCCGGTACCTGGCCCGCCCGTGATGAGAGTGAAATGTTCTCGCGCAGCGAGCGCACAAGCCACTTTCTGCCAGTCGGTCTTGCGCTCACCATCCAGCAGAAACGGTTCGGGAAATAATGTCGACAGGCGAGCAGCAAGGTCCGTTGGTGCATCTGCTGGCAATCGCATCCGTCGCGCAATGCTGGTAGCAACTTGCTGCTCGTAATCCCGGTAACGTCGCATGTACAGACAAGGACCGATCAACACGAGCGGAGCGCAATCACCTTCTAACAACACACTACCGGCACAAGACTGTAGCCACGCCTCTAAACTCAATCCTGCCAGTATTTGGGAGGGCAGCAGCGCAGCTACCTCCGGGGCTTCGCCTTCGGGCGGCAGTGACAGGGTCAGGTCTGGGTGTCTCAGCGTCGCTTCAAGATCAAGGCATATGTGGCCCTGTCCCAGTTGATGACTTGCCAACGCGGCAGCCAGGATCAGAAGCGGAGAGGCTGCTGGGTCCAACTCAATGAAGAACTGAGCCAATGCCCGGTCCAAATCGCGCAACCAGCCGCGTTCGCACCAACCTTCGAGCAGTGCAAGCGTCTCAGTGCGGTCGAAAAGCGCCGAGGACAATTCAACAGTCATGCGAAGCTCTCCTGGGACTCGCCAAGAAACAAGGCGTCTAGCTGCTCAATCAACCCTCTCGTAGGGCGAGCCTGGTAAACCCCGCCCCCTGGGGAGCGCACAAACAAGTAAAGAGCTCCCCCCATATGACGGTCATAGTCATAATCCGGCAGACGTAAACGCAGTTGACGGTGCAGTGCTAGCACGTAGAGCACGTACTGCAGGTCGTAGCGATGGGCTGCCATCGACGACTCCATCGCCTTGCGCGTGTAAGCAGCATCATCAGCGCCGAGCCAGTTGGACTTGTAGTCCGCTACGTAGTAGCGCCCCTGGTACTCGAAGGCCAAGTCAATGAAGCCCTTGAACATGCCGTTCAGTGTGTCGGCTTGCAAAGGCTGCCGCGGTAGGCCGGGCAGCTCAGTACTCCTGACCAATTGATCGAGCTGCCTGACATCGACCTGCCGGGCCTCGAACCAAAACTCCAGCTCAGCCTGATACTGAGTCAAATCTCCTAGGCTCACCGAGCCCCCGTCGCCGAGGGCCATTTGCTGACTCAGCAATGCCAACAGCCACTCGTGCAACGGATCGATCCAAGCCTCGAGGCCACGACGCTGACAACGTCGTGCCACGACCTCGCGCATCTGTGCTTGGTTCGCCAGACAGTGGGCAAAACCCTCCTCAGCAGACAGCTCCAGAAGGCCATGCAGGAACGTTCCTGGATTCGATCCGCGAGGGAAACGATGCAGCCCCTGAGCGGACATGAGCAACGATGCCGGTACCACTTCGGAGCTGTCATCATCAGTGGAGTTCTGCATCGCCAGGCTGTCTGGCGCAGTATCCTCATGCCGACTCACCGGGATGATCGCCCCCTCGTCTAGGCGTAGTGCACTGTATGACGCAATCCACCAATCCTCAGCGGCATCCCGTTCTGGGGTGCTCCATCGAACGGGAGGGAGTTGTGCCTCATCTGCGCGGTAATACTGTTGGCTGGCTTCTGGGGCAGCTGCGACTGCACTGCGCAAAGGATCGATCAAAGGCGCCAGCCATCCGTTCAAATCTTGGCTAGCAGCTAGCGGTAGGCCACCGCCGAGCAAATACCCCAGAGCAGAATCATGTAGCCGCGACCGGTGTGCGTTACCAATTTTCAGATCCGCAACGCCCATCCAACACGCATGTCGTGCCCGTGTCAGAGCAACGTAGAGCAGGCGCAAATCTTCACCCAAACGCTCGCGCTCAGCACGCGCCAGGGTTTGTGCGTCGGCGTTGAACACCAGTCGCCGCTGCTCCCCATCATGTATCTGAATTGGCTTATCGCCATCTACCGACCGGAAGGCGCAAATGAAGGGCAAAAATACCAGCGGGTACTCCAGACCTTTGGACTTGTGGATCGTCACCACGCGCACCAGCGCTTCATCACTCTCCAGACGAAGCACCTGATCGTCCGCAGCCTGTCCCTCATTGGCTAGCAGTTCACTCAGATGTCGGATCAGCGCCAGCTCGCCATCAAGCTCAGCAGAGGCCTGCTGTAGAAGCTCAGCTAAATGCAACACGTTGGTTAGTACGCGCTCGCCCTCCGTACGCCCCATCAGACGCTGTGGCAGTGCGAAATCCTGGAGTAACTGACGAAGCATCGGCAGAACACCCTGGCGCTGCCAACGCTGGCGGTACTCCCGGAACTGCATCACTCGACGTTCCCAAGTACGCTCATTGAGGTTTAGTGCTTCTAGCTCGACGAGCTCCAGCCCCAACGTTGCACTCGCAAGCGCCGCTCGCAGCGGACGATCTTGATCGGGCTCGGCGCAGGCACGTAGCCAGAGCAAGACATCTCGTGCTTCCTGTCCGGCAAATACTGAGTCTTTGTCGGACATATACACGCTGCGCACACCGCGGGTTGCCAACTCCCCTCGAATAGCCTGGGCTTCTTTGAAATCGCGCACCAGCACTGCAATGTCGCTAGGTTGCAGCGAATCAAACTCGCCTTCGTGTCTAAATCCAGCCCTCCCCTGCTGCCCCAAATCGAGCAAACGGACAATCTCGCTGGCCGCCCCTTCTGCCATAGCCTTGAGATAGACCTTTTTTGCCACTGGTTCGTCTTGGGTCAACTGCCAAGCGGTGAGGGCCGGCTGCTCCTCGCCCTCCACAGTCCAAACTTCTTCGCGACCTTCTGCATCCACGCGAATGAACGGCAGCTCATCACGTAGGAGAAATGCCCCACTCCCGACTTCAGACCGCTCAGCACGCAAGAAGAGCTCGTTCACAGCATCAACCATGTTCTGGCTGGAACGGAAGTTACGCTCTAGGTTGTAGTGCCGCCCAAGGGTTGCACGGCGTGCCCGCAGATAGGTGTAGATATCGGCGCCACGGAACGAATAGATGGCCTGCTTGGGATCTCCAATCATGAACAATCCACAGTCGTCCCGATTGGCCTCGACCTGGTAAAGCGTGTCGAAGATGCGGTACTGCAGCGGATCGGTATCTTGGAACTCGTCGATCAGCGCGATCGGGAACTGCCGACGAATTACCTCAGCAAGGCGCGGACCATTGTCACTCTGCAGCGCTGCGTCAAGACGGGACAGCATGTCGTCAAAGCCCATCTCAGCACGTTGGCGCTTTTCGTGATCGAAGCGATGACTCACCCAGGCTGCTGCGTGGCGCAGAGCTGCCTCAACTGGATCAGGGAGCCTTTTCAGTTGCTCGGGCAGCGTGGTCATGGCGTTCAGGGCTGGGTGATCGGGCGGCGTCGTTTTCCAGATTTCAGCCAGGCCGTTGGGAGTCAGACGCTCGAAGCCTCTGCCAATTTTCAGTGCCACCTCAGCACCAGAGGCCCATTCCCTCAACTTCCTGCTCCAGCCCTTGTAGTCCGGCTGTTTGAGCTTACTTCCGTTGAACGCTTTGGATTCTCGTGCCTCATCTAGCAGCGATTCGATCTCATCTGCCCAGGCCGACCATGGTGCCTTCAGGTCTGACAATTCTTGCGCTCGCCTGGCCTGGCTGTGATCAATCACCTCTCGAAGCGAGAGGCTGTCAGGAGCGTCCGTCTCGCCAAGCAGATCCTGCAACTTCTTGCCAAGACCCGCAGGGGTTTCCCAGTTCTTAACCACCCATGACAGCGCAGCCCCATCTAGCGGATAGCAATGCTGTCGCCAATAGTCACGGACTACCTCAGCCAGTAGGTCGCTGTGATCGGTCTCTAGGGTCTGGTTGAACAAGCTGCCACTGTCGAAAGCATGTTCGCGCAACATGCGCTGACACCAGCCATGAATTGTTGAGACCGCTGCCTCGTCCATCCACTGCGCAGCCAGCTCCAAACGTCGCGCACAACTTGCCCACTCAGCTTCGGGAAAATCACCGCGCAACTCCTCGAGCAACTCGTCTGGCTCACCGTCTCCTCGAAAAACCTCCGCCGCCTGCACCAACCGCGCACGAATGCGATCTCGCAGCTCTCGAGTAGCCGCATCAGTAAAGGTCACGACGAGTATCTGGGGCGGCAAGAGGGGCTCACGGAAGGCGTGCTCGCCTCCATGACAAAGGATCAGCCGCAAGTAGAGTGCGGATATGGTGAAGGTCTTACCCGTACCTGCACTTGCTTCAATCAGTCTGCTGCCATACAGCGGGAAGCGCAGGGCCAGAGGCCGTTGTGACGAACTCATGCCTGGGACTCCTCAAGCTGGGTCAGCTCACTATCCAAAAGAGATCGATAGAGCTGTTCGCTCAAAATCGGGAACTGCCCGTCTGCGATGAGCGCAGAGTAGTCGGGATATTGGCGAGCAAGGCTGGCACTAGTGGTAACCTCACCGACGACCTTGAAGGCGCCCTCATAACAGCTTTGCGCCTTGTCCTCATCCTGGTTCTGCAGCCAATTCACAGAGGTTTTCAGAGCCACTGGCAGAGGAACCGCCATACCAGTACCCCAAGCTTGCAACCACCCACCTAGTACGCGTTCGGCATCGACCCCTGATACCGGCGCGAAGCTCAGCGACTGATCCGCCCCCACCAACAGCGTCGTCAATGGTGCTCCGCAGGCCGCTGCAATAACGTGCATCACGTACGGCCGCAACAAACGGTGCCACTTCAAATCGTTATCGTTGGCGAGGCTACCAGGCATCAATTCCAAACGAGCCAGACGCCCATCAGCATGACGACGCAGCCCACTGAGCCAACCCTGCAGCTGTATACCGGAGGCTTCAAAAGCCAGTTGCAGGGAAGACTCTTGGCATTCGGGCCAGAGCTCGCATAGCGAGCTGTATCGCTGCATCTGATTTGGCAATGGCCCCAACAGATCTGCACGGTACTGCTCGCCAAAGCCAGCAAGCGGCAGTTGACCACTGCGCCTCAATCGATTGGCAGCTGCTTCCAAAGCACCCTCGCGATCTGCTTGCGGCACTGCCAGTGCAGCTTTGAGCAATTGGTCCTGCAAGTGGTAGCGCTCCAGACCGTCAAGGCCAAAGGGCTCGCTATCCAACTGCGTCTGCTCCTCTTCGTCCAAGTACACCCGTAGGCGACGCGTAAAGAAGTACTTAACCGGATCCTTCAGGAAGCTCTGCAATTGCTCGGGGCTGACTTTGCGGCCCTCCTCCCACTGAGAAAGGGCAGGCGCCGCTGTTGGTGCAGCTACCTGCCCATACAGCTCAGCCCACTCGTAGGCGTAACTAAATAGACCTGGCTCGTCCCCAAAGTACCGGCGACTAAAGGGTTGAAGGGGGTGCACCGTAGTCAGCGCCGTGAGCAGTTTCCCTGCTCTCGACAAGCGCCACCCACTAGCCAAGTGATCGCGCAACTGGCCGATCAGTACTGATGGAGGACGTTCGCTATTGTCACGAATGCTGCGTCCGGCCCAGCTCACATAGAGTCGTTCACGAGCAGCCAACAATGCCTCAAGCAGCAGATAGCGGTCGTCCTCGCGTCGCGATCGGTCACCAGGACGGTAATCGCCAGCCATCAGATCAAAGTCCAGCGGCGCCTGACTGCGCGGATAGTCACCATCATTCATGCCCAGCAAGCAGACGTGACGGAATGGGATGGCTCGCATCGGCATCAACGTGCAGAAATTCACTGAGCCAGCCAAGAATCGCTGACTCAGCCGCCCCTGATCGAGGTTTGCCAACCACGCCTCGCGCACCACGGGCAAGGGCAGCATCTCGCTCAATGCCGCAGCATCGCAAAGCGCTAACCAGCCCTCGAGAGCGTCCAGCAATTGAGTACGCAGCATCTCGTCGCCATCGCTACAGGGCAGGAAGAAAGCCTCCAGCAGCCCACGCAAATGCTCTCCCCAAGCCGAGGGGACCGCAGGCTCTCGAAGAAGCTGCAAATGCCGATCGAGTGCGTCCAGCAAACGGGTTAGTGGGCCTATCAGCACTGCATCGAGGCCACCTACCTCATCGTAAGGTTCGATCTCGGCAAAGCTCCCGGCGGCCCCAACTGCATATCCCAGCAGCATGCGTCGAAGACCGAAGCGCCATGTGTTCTGCTCCAGCCCTTCACTCTGGCCGAAGGACTGACGTTGGGCAGCGTCCAAGCCCCAACGCACGCCTGCCCCCTCAAGCCAGCGACGAAGCGTCGGCATGTCCTCTTCAGCGATGCCAAAGCGCGCACGTACAGCTGCTACATCCAGAAGGTCGAGTATTTCGCTGACACTAAGTCGGCTCTCAGGCAGACGCAGCAAATTCTCTAATGCAATCACTAGAGGTTCTTTGCCACGCACGCCTTGGTCAGCCAAGGTGAACGGGATGAACCGCGGGTCCCCAGGGGTGAACTGACCGAACACCGCCTGAATATGCGGCGCATAGGCATTCACGTCCGGCACCATGACGATTACATCGCGCGGCCGTAGGCTCGGGTCGGAGCTAAAGCACGCCAGAAGCTGGTCGTGCAGCACCTCCACTTCACGCTGAGCGCTGTGGGCTACATGGAAGCGCAACGAGCTATCAAGATCAGGATCCACCGGAGGGTGAGTCGCTCGAGTTTCGGCCAGTGTGCGCAGATCCAGGATGTCGTTCTGCAACTGGCCAAGCAACGTGCTTTCAGGAGCCGCAGTGAACAAATCGATGCGCTCGAACCGGTCACGATAACGCTCAGGCTCGTCATGCCGGTCGAGTAGGTTGATGTAATCGCGCCCTTGTTTCCCCCACGCAGCCAACAACGGCTGAGCATGTTGGTGCATCTGCGTATCGTCGAATGGCCCGCTTAGTCCACCTTTACGCTGCTGCCGTCGGTAGTCGTGGAGTAGCAGATCCTTGTCTTCGACAATATCGCCCCAGTGATGCTGGCAAGGATTGTGGACATACAGCATGACCTGGGTAAAACGTGCCATTGCCTGCAGCGCCTCCAACACCTGGGCTGGCAAGGACGAGATCCCGAAGACCGTCAACCGACGCGGCAGGCCCGGTGGTCGTTCCTCAAGCTCTCGCAGGCGGGCGACGAAGCGTGGGTGCACGCCAGCCCGGCTCTCCGCCAAATGCTCGTGCCCTACATCGCTGAGCAAGGCTCGCCACAAAGCCGGCTGCCACCGAGAGGTATCGTCTAACAGACGCTCGCCGCCACGCGATGTGCGTAGCCGATCTTGCCCCTCAGCCCAATCAGCCAACCAGTCGGCGCGGTAAACCTGGTATTGGTCAAACAGATCCGCCAAGCGCTCGGCCAATTGGTATCGCTTACGCAGATCGCTGTCGTCCGACAAAAAGCGGCGCAAGGGAACGAAAGCATCGTCAGCGAGCAAGCCAGGGAGCAATCGCATCAGACGCCACGTCAGGGGAGCCTTGTCCAACAGCGATTGCGGAGGAATCGCGTCCTTGCCCAACACGGTGCGGTAGGCTTGCCACAGAAAGCGCGCCGGCAGATCAACGTCAAGCGCCGCGGCGATCCCACAGCCTTCGTGCTCAGCGAGCGCAAGCTTAAGCCACTGAGCGATGCCATTGCTTTGCACCAGTAGCACTTCGTTTTCCAGTGGCCGCAATGGGTAGCGGCGCATCCACTGCACCGAAAGAGAACGCAGCTCTTCCAGGTGATTGCCGTGGATGATGATCAGGCCAGGCTCAAGCTCCTGCATCAGTCAGGTTCCTGCATATGCACAGAAGGGAAACGTTAAAGGAGCGCGACGACAACGCATGTCGTCACCACCAACTCATGGCTCACAAAGCGCACAACAGCGTTGAAGCAGCATCGCTAAACGGCAACCGCTTCTGCCGGATGCGATGCTCTCTCTGGGGGCGCCGCCTCGGAGGGAGAGTTGAGGAACATCACCACTTCAAGCGCACGTAGCGGCGAAACCGCATACCCCATTTTCCGATTGACGGAGGCATGGAGCTCAGGGAATCGATCGTCCTGCTGCAAGCGCTGCAACAGGTCCAGATAGGTTTCATACTCGCCGGCGTTGTTGACGCGATAAGCGTGTGCAGGCTTCTGGTGTAGGAAGCGATAGATCCTAGAGTCCCAGATTGCGAATGCCTCTGGATTCACAAAGTGCAGCAGCTTGGATGCCCCAACGACAGAGCGATTAACGAGACCTGCTAGCTGCTCAATCTCTTCACGGCTAAGGCGTCCAGCAGTGCGAGCTTTGTTGAGCAATGCCACCCCGGCATGTACATCAATCGACTCGCTGACGTGGATCTCCAAAATGGTTGGCATCCACCCGTACACCATGTGAGCACCGCAAACGAAGGCCTGCTCATCCAGTACGTACGGCGTCTTCAACGCCGACAAAATATGGGGGTAGGCGCGGATGTAGGACTGCGCTCGGTCAATTTGGGTGAACGGCTCAATCTGGAAAACATCGTTCATGTCACTACTTCCTCAGACCGGCTCCAGCCGGTAGGTAACAAACGGGTCAATAAGCTCAAAGAACAGCTCCCCCTCAGATGCAGCGACTGGCGTCGACGCAGCGCTCCAGAAGGTCGAAGTCTGGCGAATGTAACGGCAGAGCTGCTCCACCAGACGGTCCTTGTGGAGTAAGTCCTCAAGCTCTTCGCGTCCCAAGCCAGGCATGAACAGCGGCGCTACCTGCTGTTTTTGCGCAGGCTCTAGTGCGGTAAATGCATTGCCATTGCTGCTCACCCAACGAGTGATCACTCGAATATCGGGATGCTCACGCGCATCACGCACGGGGAGCTGCGCAAGTCGTACATGGTCTGGATCGACGATCACGCGGCACGCAATGTAGTGCTCGCCCTCATTGAGGGGGGCACTCGCGTTGGCAAGCGCCATTTCGGGAGTGGGACTGGCATAGATAGCGTGCCGCCGGGAGGGCATGCTCAAAGGCCTTAGCCACTCCCAGAGGTTATCCACCACATAAGGCACGTTGCTTGGGATGCGAGCGGACGAATGCCTCCGCTGTCCTTCTCTTGCCTTAGCTATCTGGTTGGACGGAATTGCCCTGAAAAGCTCCATGCCGCCTCCCTGCTGCACCATAAATTTGAGCTCAAGCATCCTACTATCGATGGATGGCCATTTGACACTTATCAAACTAGGCAGAAATTTATTTCGCCCCTCCACTTCCTAGCCTTATTGCAATATCACGCTCAAAGCGCTAAAGCAGCCACCCGGATCACGGGAAGCGAGGCCATGGGTAGGAAGAGACTCCTCATCCGATTGAGCATGTCGGTGGACCCGCACGGGCTGATGCCCATCGTTGATCATTCGCTTCAGCCTATTTTCAACAGCCATGCGACAGCTCGTGTCGCAAGCAAACAGGGATGACTGAGTGGAACAGCTTTATCGCCAAGACCTAATCCTTGGCCTACTTCCGAACAAGGAAAATGCGCTCGATAGCGCCGCCGTTCATCAACGTGTAACCAGCCAAGGGCTCGACGTCGACAAGCGCACCATCCAGCGGGATCTGAGTGAGCTCGAGCTGAAGTATCCCCATGTGCACAGTCGCCTTAAGGGCAGCGGAAAAGCTAAATTGTGGTGGGCGGACAAGTCGCTCTCACGCCTTAGCATGTTGCCGACCGATGCGATGAACCTTGTCATGATCATGGATCATGCATCTCGGTTCGGTATGGCGGCGCAGGTGCAGAAGTTAGCCTCTATCCGGGAGTACGCCGTATCCCTCTTAAAGGGAAATCGCCCCGCCCAGGACTGCACCGGAAAGATCGTCAGCAACACCCGTTTCGTAACGCTTGCCCCAAGCGCTGTGGACCCCGATGTTCTCGCAGTGATACAGCAAGCACTGCTGGACGAATGCAGTGTGAAGGCTCGTTATCTGAAGCGAGGTGCGCAGCAGCCTAAGGAGCTTCATCTCAAGCCTCTAGGCCTTTCCTATCAAGACTCCAACATCTACCTCTCCTGCGTCTTCAAAGGGCTTCCACAAGACAGCATCGCCGCGCTTCCATTGCACCGCTTTCTGTCAGCCCGTTCGACTTTCGAGGACCTCCCAGCTCCCGAAAACTTTGACCTCAACTCCATCGCCGCACAGAAAAGCCTGGTAGGTCTGAAGACAGACCACCCAGTGCCCCTGAAGCTTCGCGTAAGCCAGACACTTCACGTACGTTTGCAGGAAAACGCACTCACCCATGACCAGCGATTGGAAGCGCTCAAAGACGGCTGGTGGCTGATGACTGGCAGCCTCCATCTAAGCCAGGGGCTGGATCTGTGGCTCTTAAGTCAGGGGGAGCATGTGGAGGTGCTCGAACCCATTGAGTTACGCGAGCAAATCTCCGAGACAGCCGCGCGCATGGCGATGCTCTACAAATCGCAATAGCCCATGCGACATGAGGTGTCGCAAGCAACCATCACTCTGTCTCCTGTCGCTAATCGAAGGAGACTGAATGATGAAAACCTACTCCGCTTTCCTACAGCGTGTTGTGCCCAGCGCCGGCTCTCGAGCAAACTTCAAGATAACGGTTCAAGCTGTTAGCTCGGATATGGCCCGAGTAACGGCTGAGGCTCAGTACCCTGGGTACAAGTGCATCAACGCGCCGGTACAGGTGCGCTGACCATGGGAAAGCACCGAGTGCAGCGACTGGCGCATGAGGTTACAACGGCACAAGCGCTGCCTCGGGACTGCATCAAGATAGGATTGGCTGCCGAAACGAATACCGAAGCCAGGCAGGTCGTGAACGACATCCAGAGGCACTGCGATGGCCTCCTCGCCTTAGACCAACTGCGCTTTCGCTGGCACCGGGTCACCGCTCTGGACACGGCCCAGAACTGGTCCAACCAGCGAGTCAATGAGATCCATTGGCTTAGGGCTTCGCCCTCCTACCCTATCCCATATCCGCGGCTGTTCGCTCACGCAGATATCGTTCATGTCCATCACCTGGATCCCCCTGCTTCCGATACTCACCCTCACGCTCGCCACTACCTATGGCGCAGCTGGGATGAACTGGCTGCGTTCTGGGCAAGCCTGTACGTAGCCAGAGAAAACCCAAGCGTCCCCGGACTCGACTGGAACAGCTACACCACATGGTCACCAGGACCTGGATTCGGTCAGGTGACAAATAGCAGGGGCACCACCGCATCCCTCGCCGCGACCAGTCTACTGGCGCAATTAAAGCCTGCAGACCATGCCAACACGGCCCAAGCCTTACTGCTAATCGAGTCCAATCTCGACCTCACGATCGGCGATCTCACAAACGTTGTTGACCAGCTTGGAGCAGCTATCGAGTGCCAAGTCATTGCCACTGGCTGGCTGTCTAAAGGGCATTCAGGCTGTGGCCTCAGACTCCTGAGATTTGGTCCCGCGTGAGGGCAGACCACACCTGAGCTTCATCACGACACAATCTGTCGCACCCTTGGTTAATCCTTCGGTCGACCTTGTGAAGGTTTGCCTCGAGCCTTCACTGCCCAAGAACGCCAGGAGACATCATGCGCAGTAAGACTGTACGCGCCGCAGGCCCGCACTCTGATGACGTCACCCCGCTTACGCTGAAGTGGATCTTCACCTTGATTCTCGACCTGGGCGGTCACCGCCAGCTGATCGGCGAGCGTAATTTCAATGATGATGCGCTCGCCATGGAGCTGGGCGTGGCTGAGCTTGAGGAGCAATTCAAAGAACGGCGCTTCCATTTTGACGATGAGGACGAAGACACCTCGCCTCCGAAGCAAGGAACCAGCTTCCGCCAAAAAGTGCTCAGCCGAATGGCTGAAGAGCAACGCCTCTTCCGGCGTGAGTTTCCCGCGCTCAGCTATCCGGACAACTTGGCAGAAAACCTTGGCCAATTGGCGCAATTGATTGGCCTGGAAGAGATTGATCGCGCGCTGCTGGGCTTTTGCGTGCTCATGCATAGCGACGCACTCCTGGAAGAAGCTACCGACCAGCTCGGCCAGATCGGCTTCAACCGCACGTTGCGAGTACTCTCCCTCCTGCTTGGATACCCAGCAGAGGCCATCAGGCAACATCTGTCTGCGAATGCCCCACTAGTGCGTACAGGGCTTGTCGAAGTGAATATGTCTCGCACCTATCGCTCCGGTCTCATTGACCGCCTGGGTATTGGCAATAAGGATCTGCTTCGAGATCTGCGCTTCCACAGCGGCTCCCCCATCGGTCTGTTTCAGAGCGCTTTCCGCAAGGCACCAGAGGGCGAGCTATGCATCGATGACTACCGGCACCTCGCGCTCCCCCTTTCAATCGCCCGCCCGTATCTCAAACGAGCGCTCCAGGAAGCAGCGCGCGGCGTAAACGTGCTGATCTACGGGCCTCCGGGAACGGGGAAAAGTCAGTTGCCTCGCCTACTTGCCGAGGAGTTGAACGCTGAGCTTTTCGAGATCGCCTGCACTAATCGTGATGGCGATCCTATCGATGGCCGTGGACGCCTCTGCGCCCTTCGTACAGCTATGGGTATCCTGAATCAGAAGGCAACGATGCTGGTGCTCGACGAGATTGAGGACCTGATCAGCGAGCCAAGCATCTACTCTCCCGACCAGGGCAAACGAAAGGGCTGGATCAACCGTATGCTGGAAGAGAATTCGCTGCCCTGCTTCTGGCTCACCAATAATATTCAAGCCTTGGACAATGCCTACATTCGCCGCTTCGACTTGCTTCTAGAGCTGCAGAACCCTCCGAAAGCCGAGCGTGAGCGGATCATCCGCAATGCCGCTGGAGAACTTGAAGATGCGTTGCTCTTGCGCATGGCCAGCCACGAACACCTCACTCCCGCCGTAGCCACCCGGGCCCTGCGAGTAGCAGAAAGCCTACGCGGATCGGCCGATGCCCCAAATCTCAATCGAGCAGTCGAGTACATGGTCAACGCCACTCTACAGGCGCAAGGCTTCGACAAGCTCGCACGAGCTCAGGACCAAGTACTGCCCGTTTTTTACTCCCCGGAGCAGAGCAACACTGATGTTCCGTTGGAAGGGCTTCTGGAGGGACTGACGCACAATCGCGATGCCAGACTGTGCTTCTATGGGCCACCTGGCACGGGCAAGACGGCATACGGGCATTGGCTGGCGCGAGAAATCGGCCAGCCGCTGCTGGTTAAGCGAGTCTCCGATCTTGTTTCGCCCTACCTCGGCATGACCGAGAAGAATCTTGCCCATGCTTTTCAGCAAGCCAGGGACGAGGATGCCGTTCTTCTTCTCGACGAAGTGGACAGCTTCCTCCAGGAGCGCAGGCATGCCCAGCACTCCTGGGAGGTCACTGCAGTGAACGAGATGCTCATGCAAATGGATAGCCACCGGGGCTTGCTGATTGCCTCGACCAACCTGATGGACAATCTCGATCAAGCGGCACTACGGCGCTTCGATCTGAAGGTTGGTTTTGGTTACCTGCGCCCCGAACAAGTCAGCCATTTGTTTCGCCTGCATTTGGAGCAGATGGGGCTTAGCGCCCCTAGTGCTGAACAAGATGCGAAAGTAAGGAGGCTGCAGCGCCTGACGCCCGGAGACTTCGCCACTCTCGCCCGCCGCTCTCGTTTCCGCCCATTTTCCGATGCCGATGAGTTCTTCCATGCACTGCAATCGGAGCTAGCACTCAAAGAGGCGCCGGCACAGCGCCCAATAGGCTTTGTGCATTGAAGGCGTAACGAGAGGACAGTCAGTCTGCTGCACCCCCAAGCTAGAGGCATCGCAGTACCTCGGTATAACAGCAGACTCACTCGCTAGGCCCAACGATCATCACCCGCTGGTGTCGCTTGCCCTCACACGTCCACAGTCAGCGAAGAGTGATTCATCGCCGCGTGTATGGCCAAGCCTCCAACGACACCTAACGATGCATCGCCATTAACGATTTCACTGTGGGGGAAATGCTTACGCACCGCTTCAGCAATGTAGGGCGCACGCGACATGCCACCAGTGAGAAACAAGACGGGAGAGCTGTTGGCAGTCGCCTCGCTCACCTGATGTAAAAGCTGATCGAACGACCGCATAAATCGCTCGCGTCCTTGCTCAAGGTCCGATCGCGTCGCGGCAACCGAAAGATCTGATTCAATGTAATCAAGCACGGCCTCGGCTTGGGCCTCTGCACTCAGGGCCACCTTAAGGGCCTCAACGTCACGGTTCAGCCGGACCGTTACCCCGTTGCGTTGCAGAGAGCGAATACGACTCAGAAATGGCTCTTGCACTCCAAGCAACTGAGTCTGTCGAAACTCCTTCTGCCGGTTGAGATCACTGACCATCGCTGCATTCACATAAACAGGGGCGAGCAAGAGGCACTGGTCTTTACCGAACTTCGGCATGACCGCCTTGAGCGAAAGACCAAGGTCCACATCGGTACCTCCTTTTCCCACTCCCCATGTCGTGTCGATTTTGGGCTCGCTAGCTGAGCCTCCGACATCTCCGAGCGCTATGTCAGTCGTGCCGCCACCCACGTCGACGATTACTGTTCGCCGCATAATGGGCGAGCTGGCGTGATAGGTAATTGCTGCCGCTGCTGGCTCAGCGAGGAAATCGACTGATGTAAATCCAGCCTGCGAGGCAGCCTCGCGCAGCAGGCAAATAGCCTGCTTACTCCCTGCCTCTCCCATGGAGCTTCGAAACGTAACGGGCCGCCCGATTGTCGCTTCGGTCACGTCCATGCCCAGCTGTTCACAGGCGGCCAAACGGATATGACGTAGTACGTTGGAGACAATGCGGACTATCGCAACACGCTGGGGTTCTCCTAGCTTGAAGCCGAGCATGGATTTGGGAGACTGGATCAGCCGACCGGCCTCATAGGCGAAGAACTCCTCAATCGCCTCTTCACCAAAGACAGCAGAGTCATCAATGCTGGTCGTCTGCTCACGGCCAGCAGAAATCTGAGCCTGAACCCAGCGGCGACGAATCTCGCCATACGCAGACTTTCTGAGATCGTCATCGGACCTCAGGGTAGGCTTGTTCAGGGCAAAGATGGCTTGACCTATTTTCGCGATGGCTTCCTCTTCTGAAAGGTATCCATCACGAACCTGCCTGCGGTAATCCACTCGGATCTGGCTAGCCGCTTCTTCATACTTTTTGAGCTTCTGGGTGTAGCTACTCTTTGAGCTGAGGATGCTATTGGCGACCTCCTGCACGTAGAGCGACTCATCGAACTGGCTCATGTCGACTGGTTTTTCAGGAACAAAAACAGCCGTACGAAACTGGCTTTCACCTCGAAAAAGAATGTGCTGAATGGAGCCGTTTATGTAGGCCGCCGCAGCGGTGTAGCTAGTTCCAAAATCGATTCCGATGCGCATTTCCAGTCCCTCCATGACTACCTCTTAGCGCGATGGACACACCACGCCCACGCACAACACACAGGCTTTATGCCATCACTCAGAGGGGGATTCCAGCTTGGATTTTGAAGCTACGGCCTGACTGCCTGGTCGCGGAAGGGTCTTCAGGACAAGGGCTAAGGCTTCTGTCTAAGAGATCGTTCTGAGTGCAATGACGTAGTGTGTTTCTCAGCACTGGCTCAGACGTATTTCAGCTGCCCATATACTGCTCGCAGTGCTTTGGCTGTGGCGCCAAAGCTTGCCGAATGCTCGCCGGCTTGGCGCAAGCCAAGGACTCAGCGAATCCTTGTGATACAAAGACGAACTGGCTCAAGGGATCCCTGAATCCCGCCTATCGGAACAAGGACGTGATACTCAGAAATAGCCTCATTGGCGCCAGCCTCACATTCTCACCTCGCTTCACTGCTTATCTGACCGAGGATGAGCTCACCCTGAAGCTTGGAGACCAGAACTACTCCTGGCCGCTCGTGGCTATCGCGGAGATTGAGCTGCGCCCCGGCATTGTTTGGGCAGCAGCGCAGATCAAAACGCTCAACGGCGATGACGTTAAGCTCGACGGGATCGAAAAGATCGAAGGTGATCGCTGGCAAGGCGCATTCAAATCTCTGCAGCTCAAATGCCTTGCCACCGCAGGAAAGGAGGCCTTGGCAGACTATGCCAAATGGTCGAAAAGGATTATCAGCCAGCTACCCAACTGCTGGCATCCCTCATGGATGGGGGATCATCTGGCCAGCACCAAACCAACTGTTGAACTCAAATGCGGGCTACCCGTTGAAGCCATTGCTTCACACCCGTTGATAGTCGAGGCCAGCAAGGCATATCCGAACATTCTACCGACGCACCCCATCAGTCCGGCTCAAGGCCTAAATGCTCACTTGAGCAAGCTCAACGAGACACTCTTTGAGCAGCACAAGTCGCTCTCGCTGTTTGACACTCTGGAAGCCACGCCGCTCACCATGGAGCAACGGCGGGCTGTGATCTGCTTCGACTCAAAACTGATGCTCGTAGCCGCTGCTGGCTCCGGAAAAACCGCCACGATGGTTGCTAAGGCCGCCTATGCAATCGCCACTGGCATCGCCAAACCCCATGAAATTCTCATGCTGGCGTTCAACACCGATGCAGCTGAGGAACTACAGCAACGCCTGAATAAGCGCCTGGGCCAATACCCAGATGCTGACCAAATTGCGTGCAAGACTTTCCACAGCTTCGGCTTGTCTGTCATCGGTGAAGCAACTGGCTCCAAGCCACGCCCAGCGCCGTGGCTTGAGTCCGGTCAGGACATCGCCAAAGTAGTCGCTCTGATGCAAGCGCTGGATCAGTCAGACGCGTCCTTCCACAGCAATCTGATGCTGGTCAGGACAGTTTTCGCCCGTCCAATTGGCGGGACGCCCGGCGCAGTCACGTCACCGCAGAGTGACGACGATGAACTGGTTACCTCCCGAGGGGAGAAGGTGAAAAGCCGCGAAGAGCAGCTGATTGCTGACTGGTTGTTCTTCCACTGGGTGGACTACCAGTACGAGGCCCCCTACCCCGTCAATACAGCCGACGCCCAGCACAGCCAATACCACCCGGACTTCTACTATCCACAAATTAAGCTCTTCCATGAGCACTTCGCGTTGGACGCCCACGGCGTTCCGCCGATAGAGTTCAAGGGCTATGCACAGGGCGTTACCTGGAAGCGCGCGCTACACCAGCAACATGAAACGGATCTGTTCGAGACAACTAGCCATACGCTGCGCACCGGTGAAGGCCTGCCGGCGCTGCAACACGCTTTGGAGAGTCGCGGCGTAATCCTCAAGCCAGATCCGGATCGAATCCCAACAGGCCGTCCTCCGCTAGAGTACGAAGCTCTGGCAAGGATTATTCGCAACCTGATCCAGCACGCCAAAGGCAACCACCTTACGCCGAGCGAGCTCAGTGAGCGAGCTGCTAAAGTCGACCCTATTCGTGGTCCCTTGATCATCCGTCTGTATGAGAGGGTGCTTGAGCGCTGGCAAGCTGAGCTAAAGGCAGCCGGCACAGTCGACTTCGACGACATGATCAACCTCGCCATCGATCATGCTGAATCGGGCCGGTATCGCTCCCCATACAAGCTCGTCATCGCCGACGAGTATCAGGATGCCTCCGCTGCCCGAGCGCGACTTCTTCGCGCGATCACAGTACGGCCAGACACATTCCTTACAGCCGTGGGTGACGACGCCCAGAGCATCAACCGCTTCGCTGGCGCCGATATCAGTGTGATGCGAAATTTCCAGGCGTTCTATGGCTCAGGAACGGTACTGCAGCTGACGCAAACGTTTCGCTGTCCGGAGGAGATCTGCAAGATCTCTTCCGACTTCGTACAGCAAAATCCGCTACAGCTAAAAAAGGAGGTTAAGACAACCTCGACTGTGACCGGAAAGGCGCTCCAGTGCTACGCAGCGAAGAGCGACGATGAGCTGCTGGAGCTCGTCGAAAGCACCCTAACTAGGATCGCGGCAAAACTCAAAACCGTGTGGGATCTGCCGCGTAAACCCACAATCATGTTGCTTGGCCGGTATCGCAGCGATCGGCCATACAACATGCCCGAGCTCAAGCGGATCTGCGGACCCAATATCGAGATCAACTTCACTACGGTGCACAGCAGTAAGGGCACCGAAGCAGACTACGTTCTTATCCTGAATGTCACCCGCGGCCGCAAAGGCTTTCCTAGCGAGATCGCCGACGACCCTATCCTTCAAGCAGCCATGCCCCTACCAGAGGAGTTCCCTTTCGCAGAGGAGCGTCGGCTCTTCTACGTTGCGCTCACCAGGGCACGGCGTGGCGTCTTCATCTACACGCTTGAATTTCGCCGCTCTGCATTTCTGGACGAGCTGGCGAAAAAGGGGCAGATCACCATAATCGGCCATGATGGAGCTGCGGTCTCATCAGAACCTTGCCCCGCGTGCGGCAGCGGATTCCGGAAGCTCAGATCGGGGAAGTATGGGCAGTTCTACGGTTGCTCCAACTACCCCAGCTGCAAATGGACTCAGAACATCCCGACGCCACGCTGAGCCCACCCGACTCCTTCAGGAATCACTTGGCAATCACTTGGAGGAGGAAAATTTCCAGTGGCCGGAGACAGGGCACGCCAAGTCAAACAGCCATTGGGAGCCTCAGTGCCGGCTACTCCCAAAGCCATGCTGACCATCTCCATAGGTCTTAGTGGCAGCCTTGCACAGGTAGCTCGTTCGATAGAACAACTCTTCTAACACGCTCTCATCTGCAGGCCTTCGAGTGAGCCGATACTCAGCCGCTGGAGGAATCCCTACCAGCCCACTGACATCCTCTTCACTTAGCCCCAACGCTTGGGCCCATGCCTCCTGGAGGCGATGGAAGATGTTCTGCTCTCGAGAGGTCTTCTTACCTACTTTGAAGTAAGCATCCGCATTGAGAAGGAAGAGCAGGTGATAATGCGGTCGATCTCCCCTCCCCACTTCCCTGACCCAAATGTAACGAACCTTGCTGTCATGAGCGTACCGGTTGCGCGCCCGGGCTCTCTGCCGGTCATGCTCGATCTTGGCTTTGAATGACTCCAGGAACTCCCTGATGACTACATTCGTGTAAGCATGCTCAGGAAGCTCACGCGTCAGTGGCAGCCGTAGGTCCACTCTGAAGGCGAATACTCTCGAGTAATGCTCCAGGGCCCTCTCGATAGTGTATTTACAGCGAGAAAGGTACTGCTCAATAAATGGGCCCTTCTTGTCCATAACGGGCAGGCCTTCGAAGGTCCTATCATGGTACAAGTGAAGATTGGTGTTGATTACATGGCGCCGCATGAGGGTACTCCTATGTGAGGTTCACACCCTCTGCACAGGAGGTATTTTTTTACCGCGCACTGGTTAGGTGACCAAGAGGTGATCACAGAGCTGAGGAGTAGTCGGACATGAGCTTTGCTCTATGCATGAAGACAGTTAAAGCATATTACCCGCACCGAAAATAGAACCCTCAAGATTTCCTAGCACAACTACATCAAAACAGCATAGATGATTGAGTCATTGGAGGAGATTATTGCTCCTACAAAATATCAAACCCCACTCAATCCTAGCATTAGAAATATCTCCGCCCCTTCAGAGGCAATTGAACAACCGACACCCTCACGGAGCTTTTTGATCGTGATGGCATTCAATCCAGCCGACCACCTCACAAGGAGTGTAAATATATCTTTATCCTAAGAGCTTACAAGTCTACCGCACAGATTACCTAATATCCTCAGAGACATCCTTAACCATTAATCCGCCATAAATAAAATTGAGCCATCCACCTGGCACGAACTAATATTTCCGCCCGTGATATTCAAAAAATAATTCTCAATCAGCCAGCGTGGACGGCATAAACACCATGACTGGAATCACATCCAGTCATGGTGTTTATGCCTAAGCATTGAATTTAGCCAAGTTATTTTTATGCAGCATTCAATTCCGCATCACGCTCTTCAATTCGCTCCAGCACCCAATCCTGCACCTCTTCTTCGACCCACCCCACGGATCGCCCCCCTAAAGGAACAGGCTTGGGAAACGTGCCTTCGCTGATCAGTTTGTAAATAGTCGATCTAGCCAGACCAGTTGTAGCCATGACCTCTTGCAGCCGAATAATTCTCATGAACGTGCTCCTCATGTTCGTCCAGAGAATTGGCGGGTTCGTTAAAAAGTTACTGACCTGGCAAATCGAATGCAGCTTCCACGCCTTTCGCCGCCGAGAGCCAGAGTCAAAACTCGACTAATAGAGGGCCACACCAGCTTCAAAGTAAAATTTGATAAATATCAATTTTCGGTAAGTTTTCCTCAAGTCAGCACAAAATCCACAAACAGGAATCAATGCAACCCTGCTATTTTCGCTAGACCTAGCATGAATAGCAGGAAAATCATGAGCGAAATGATCAGCAACACATCTAAATCCACGGACCCCGAAGAGCCGAGAAGGCAAGACGAGTGGCCATGCTATCGAGAGCACAGCCTCTTTGAGGCCGCTGTAGAGGAGTCATCCCGACAGCTGGAGGTATCTCGAGAGATGGCCATGATGTGCGCACTTGGAGCGATGGCAACGGCTTGCCAGCGGTATGTAGATGTAGAAATGCCATCTGGAAGTAAAGCACCAGCGTCCCTGATGCTTTTAACAATCGCCGAATCAGGAGAGCGCAAGACCACTACACAAAAGTATTTTTCTGAATCAATCGACAAGATAAATGGAAAAGCCATTGAAGCTAACTCTAAAGATCTCCGAGAACATCGGATAAAGCACAAGCTTTGGAAAACGGAGCTGCGTCACCTAGAACGAATGTACGGCAAGTATGCAAGTGTGGGTGACGATGAAGCGGCTGACGCGGCAACTAAGGATATTGAAGAACACTTACGACTTGAGCCAGTCCCCACCCCCTCAGGAAAGTTCCTATATGAGGATACGACACCCCAAGCTTTGGTTCAGTTTCTCTACGAGAACTCAGAGAATGGCTGCCTGCTGACCAGTGAAGCTAACAGTATATTCAACGGAAAAGCCATGAGTGAGATCGACAAGCTAAATACTCTTTGGGACGGAGGCACCCTAATCGTAGATCGCCTATCCAGGGCCCCTATTACGCTTAGAGGCGCTCGGCTTACCATGGCGCTTATGGCGCAGCCAAGTGTAATTTCCAATTTCATGGGACGGCGCGGGGAAGAAGCGCGCGGCACTGGTTTTCTCGCACGGTTTCTCGTCGCAAAGCCAAAACCCAAGGCCGGCGAGCGCACTAACAGTATGAGAGCTGCTGCCCAACCACGTAAGGAGGCCTTCGATAATCGAATTCGTGAGATTTTTGAAACTCCACTTCCAGCCGCCCGACAAACGCTTACATTTTCAGAGCCCGCCAAGAGCCTATGGTTTGAAATCAACAAATACATAGAAGACCAGATGCAAGAAAGCGGCCTATTCCACTACATGAAAGATCACGCATCAAAGCTACTGGAAAACACCAGTCGCGTAGCCGCTGTTCTGCACGCATTTGAAAGAAGTTCGAATGATGATGTCGAAATTGATCTCTTCACCTTGAAGTTCAGCTGGAGATTTGCCCAGGCCTGCTCGGGGCATTTTTCCAAAAATCTGGCTAATGAACCGCAGATCGTCACAGACGCCTGCGAGCTTGCAAACTACTTGTTGCGAATATCTCAAGATGACTCTCGCAACAATCACATCTTTGACGAGGGCGCGCCTGGTGCGAATCTGAGAATAAATAGATCAAATCTCCCACCGCATCTGAGAGAGGGGTTCAAGACAACCGTCACCCTCACTCAAATTAAGCAGCTCGGCCCCTATAGACTTCGAGGCAGAGCCAATGCAGACCGATTACAAGCTGCGATTGAGCTATTAGGGAAGCTCGGACATCTCATAAAGGACAAAGGTCGATACAAATTCAAAGAATCAATTATTACGGAAGAGGAACCCATACTACGAAATGGCGAGATCGTCACAATCACGGCTCTGCCACTATACAAAAACCAAGAATTTTTACTTGATGAGCGAGTGAGCGGGAGACCAAGAGCTGGACGTTATTGTATTTTTAATAACAAATGAAGACCGCTCAGAAGCAAGTGGGCCTTCCCTGAGGCCCACAATCTGGAAAGGCTGCGAATTGAAAACCTGTGCTTAAGCTTCAAAACAATCCCAACCAGCAATCCCCTGGCACCTTGCTACTCCATTTTTCGACGAACAAACCGAGGCGGCTGAGTTCTCCAATACCTCTCGACAAATATCAAGCCCGCGAAGCCACCTATCAGCGCCACACCTCCCCCGACCCCTAGCGCCGTAAATCCGAGCCCAAAATTCCCAGGAACTTGTAAGTTGAATGCAGAATTCAGCCATTGGGGCACGTAGGTAAGGACGCCAAAAGAAATAGCACCACCGGCTATTGCCCCCAATTGCATAGCGTTCGCATTTTCCTGTTGAGTCGCCCCCGCTATCACCTCTGCCTTACATCCCAAGCAGACAGTCTGCTGAAGCTTCACAAAGGACCGGCAATGCGGGCAGATCCATCCGTCCTCGTCCAACTCCTCATTCGGTAAGGTACGAGGAGTTCCCCGTCCTTCAAGTTCGGCCAGCGCAGCACGTTCAGCGTCCTCTTTCCAGCCCATTAAGCGCAGAACCGTGTAGCGACTGGGATCAACATCAATAAGTCTGGCGCAGTTCTGACAAAGCCATATCCCGTTACGGATAGAGGATCGCTCTTCAGATGAAAGAGAGGGATCGTAACGCGGTCCACCAGGTGCAGCAGCTGTGATATGCGCAGCCACGCCGATACGACTTGCCTTATCTGGCTGAAGATTAGGACCGGAGGTAAGGCGCTCGCACCCTTTAGCTGAACACTTGTTCCCAGCACGCTCCTGAAGTGTGCGGATAGTTTCCTTTTTAAACTCATCTCTCGTGCCGACCGAGGCCACAATCACTTCTCCTTCATTGAGCCAATGCCGAAACTGCGCCAAAACCGGAAATCGACAAGCGTAGGGACGTTTCGATCCAAAGCACCCTCCGGGGGGGACGATCCGGAGTTTGCTGCACCGCTAGGTGAACAGGTCTGCCATCGTCTGGATGCTGATCGTTAACAGAGATCACGCCAAAGCGCCCCTGATTCGACAATCTCGACGAATCGGCCCGCGGAGAATCCTTCAGGAAACAACGAGTCCTGGTCATCTGCGCCAACCTGCCCAACCGGCTGCAGTAGGTGCTTTTCGTCCCGTAAGATGACCTCAAGGGCCTCACGAGAAACGACTCTATACCCATCGATTAACTGCCCATCTAGCTCGATGGAAGTATCGACGATCCAAGCACGCAGATCTCTTTCCAGATGTTCGCCACGGTATCCTAACCTCGATCGTAGGCTTTGGTCCTCCCTCAACGCGCCTGCAACTGCAACGAGCTTACGTCGCAATTGCCACGCGGCCTTACGCAAGGTATTCGATCGATGGAGCCAGACTTCATGGGTTGTCGAGCGGATGTATCCTGACTTGACCTCCAAAAGCAGCAGTACGCCATCCAGCTGACAAATCAGGTCGACCTCACCGGCATCATCGTCCTCTGTTACCGGCGGCCGAAAGCCAACCTCAACAGCGAAGCCACGACGCCTCAAACTCTCAGCTAGCAGGAGTTCTACCTGCCGAGTCTCTGCCTGCATACCGGCTCTACGAGCCCCCAATCGCCTTAGATTGTTGAAGGTTGCGGTCAGGTTGTTTTGTTGCGCGACAATCCAAGGGAACTGAAAGCTGTAGCGCCCAATTTTGTAGAAAGGACGCTCATAGAGCCTAGGCACCGGCATTCGAGGCTGCGCCTTCAGTTGCTGCGACAATGACTTTAAGTCGCTGGTCCAAAATTTCAGGATCGACTTGGCCGAATCTGCGCTGCCCTTGGGATGCTCCTCACAGACAGTCCATCCGCTGATCCTTCGGATCTTTTCCTCTTCCTCCGACCAGGTCATTGGAAATCGATTCTCGCCCACCTGCATGCCCTTCATAGCTAGTCGTCCCAGCGCATGGGCGACCACGCCGGAGTCACGGAAGTATTCCTGGAATGGCTGGATGAATTCCTTCTGAAAGAAAACAGAGGTCAGCTCGCTCGCCAGCAGCACGTGCTGAAGCTGAACCTTGGAACCATCTCCAAGCGAGAGATGCTCTTCGACACCATAAATCGTCTGCAGCTGCAGCTTGCTGCGAAGCGTCTTGATGTAGGCCAGTTGGTTCAGTTCATGATTCTCAGCTGAGCCGATCATCTCCCCTGCCATACCGGAGTCGATAAGCTCCTGCACAGCACGGTTCATCCAGTAGTGCCACAGCAGATCATGCTTATGCCCGGTTCGACGCCAGCGCTCTGCTCCCTCTTCCGTATCGTTGTAGAGAACAGGCTCGCCAGGCTTCAGCTGATAACGACATTCGGAGTCGAAGCAGAACCAGTTGATCGAGCCTTCATAATCGATTCGCTCGTGGGTTGCCGCGATCAGCACAGCCAACGATTCGAGATTGGCACGACACTCTGCCGAGTCTGCTGTCCCTGGTTCCATGAAGAGAATCGGAGCGAGATGCTGTTTCAGGGAGCGCCCCAACCGTAGCTCATTCAGACGGAAATCTTCCTCCTGGCAGGTTTGGAGCTTCCGTAAAATGATGCGGTTATAGACCTCCCATTGCTGTCCGGAAGGATCGGCCTGAACCTCATCAGTAAATGCCTGATAGGCGAGAACACTGAGGTAAGAGAGCAGCTCAAGCAGCGATAAATGCTTGAGCTGATTTTCGGCCTTGAAAATGAGCTCATCGAAAGACTCTAGCTGCTCTAGCAGGCGCTCGCAGACACCGAAGAAGATCTGCCACCCCTCCTCCTCTAGCGCTGCTCTAAGGCCAGTCCATAGAGGAGAACCTGAACGCTCAAAGAGCTTCGAGTAGCGGATCGCCCACCTGAGCGTCTCAGGGTTTCGGTTAGCCAGATGTACCAGCAGATCGAGACTGATGGCGTTGTCGAAATGAAGCACTCGGCTAAGCGCCAAACTGGCCAGTTCGGAGCCCTGTACGGCCTGCGGGTCCCACCAGAATGGTGCTGAAGCTAAGCCGATCGCACGATCGAGTGCCGATAGATGCTTGCCGGCAGGTCGCTGATCCAAGAAGTGGTGTAAGCACTCATCGAGAGCACGGCTGCTACCAGTTGATAAGGTCCTTCTGTAGGTCAACAGGTAATGCTGCAGGCATCGATTTCCCTTCTCGCTCACCCACTGCACTCCTATTAGCGCTTTTGGCCTGACAAGAGCCTACTGCATCCAAAACTGAGGCTGCCATTGAAACAGCTCCGCATTTCGCCTGAGCCCGGCCCCCTTCCAGGGAAATGCTCATCGTACGCACCCCACACGAATGTCCAGTGACCAACACGAACACGTCTAACGCCATCCCCAACAGGAGAATGGGCACGCACCAACAACTTCTTTCGAAGGTGGATTGGCAACGGTTCCACGATGCTGCAACCGCGGCGCCAACAGCGCAGCTCATCAGAGTGCCCCCAAGCGCAAACAGCAGCTCAAGAGCCCGCGCCTTCTGCACCAGTGATCTTTGAACAGTTGCACCCGACTGGAGGTGACGCTCAGCACGAGGCTGGCAGCAGTGAGGCCGCTGAATGCCGGAACCAGATCTCGCCCCGTCAGAAGATGCTTCGTCGTGATACCTGTCGTGCGATAAAGCACAGAGAAGGTCGGGTCATCTGATGAACGCTTGCGGTAAACGAACCCTGCGATGGGCTACACCCTACCTGTGGCCCAGTAGACCGTCTTTTCTCTGCCCTCGCAGTACACCACCTCATCATGCACGTCTACCTCGATGATATAGGTGCAACCTCGCTCCGCAGCCTGTAGCAACAGCTCCCGTCGAGCGAGTTTGGCAATCGGAAAATCCCCAGTGCAGAGATCTCGATCAAGGCGGAGTGCCGACTTCAGCTTGCCTTCGTAGTTGATCGAGACGGACTTGATCACCTTTGCATAGAAGAGCTCATTGGCCATGCGAATTCGAAGGGTCTTGTAGCAATCCTCGCAGCAGGCGGTTCCCCCTTCGAAGGCAAGGCCAGCTACCTCAACATTGTGAAGCCACGATGCAAATCCAGGGATATTTTCGCTACCGCAGGCAGCACAATTCGAAGCGTAACGAGAAGTCATCCGAACAGTGCGACGGCTAACTTTCACGGGAAGCGACGCACTGCGTACCTGCTTTGTCACCGTGGCAACTGGACCACGAGAAATGACAACGCTTTCGCCGGCAGCAACAGAGTCGTTACGGAAAAAAGACATGGAAGCCTCCAAGAACCACAAAAAAGGACGTGCGCTATGCGCGTTTTCCGCTGCTCAGAGAGGCTCAGTGGCAAGTCTCCGAAGGTGCGGTGCCTTTTTCTAGTTCTAAGGCCATTCACGGCCGAGGCATCCAAGGGATGCAGGCCAAAGAATCTACCCGTAGCTGCCCTCAATGCACAAGCCCCTGGGCGAGAGTCGACTCTTATGCACCTCGCTCGCCCCATATCTTCCTGACGTCCAACTCCAAGCTTTGGGCCTTCGGCGTCATTTCGCCCATCTGTTCCGCCCTGATCGGTCCTCACCGCCAAGCGACGCCACTCGGTGAAAGCGTGTGGTCTAGGGGAACCTGCTGCGATTCGGAGCCCCTTCTCGCCTTACAGATGAGCTCCTCAGCGGGAAGTGCACCGTTGGATCGGCTACACCCGCACGATGCCAGTGCCAGGTGTTCGCAGCCGCTCGAGCCACTTGGTCACCGCGTCGCGTTCGACGGCCTGAATCGGATAGCCCCGCGCAGTAATGGTCGCCTCTGCTCCAGGACTTAGTGTCGACGTGGTGATAATCATGCCGTAGTCAGCCTCCATGTACTGCACGTCTGCGGCCAGGCCCTTGACGATGACCTTCTCGATTTTGGCTTTCTGCCGTTTGCACTGAACGAGGCAGGTCGGCTTAGCGTCCTCAGGCGCATCCGGTTTCCAGAGCCGCACATCAACCCCGTCGTCGTTACTACCGGGACCAATTTCTACGCGGAAGCCCACCCGCTCGAAGTACTCCGCGGTCATCTCTTCGAACTTCCTCCAGTGCATGTCCTGCAGCCGGTTGGTGTTGTTAGCGAGGTAGTCGAGATACCGCTGGTCAATGAACTTCCCCGCCTCCGGCGTCTGGTCAGTGCCCGTGAACAGCTTCTTCAGCTCCAGTGGGCTTTGCCATTCCACACTGCGACTCTGGTGGTATGGGCTGGTACGTTGCGCGTTTACCCATTGCTGCAGAAATTCGTACGCCATCTTCAGCCCTATGGGTCCCAGTTCCGCTCTGCACCGGTCCAGGAAAGGGATCGGACTGATACCTCTCTCCCCCTTAGCCAGCGCCTCATCCATCATCACTTCCAACGTATCAGTGAAGATCAGCTTCATCCGCTGACTGATCTCCAGGAGTTCTGGACAAGCCTTGTATTTGCGGTAGTCGCTAATTCCCGGCAAAAGTCCACTTTGCTCGTTTTTGGTGTAGCCAATACGATGCAACAGGCGGTAGTGAAGCGCCTCGTACTCCTCGGAGCGGATGCGTATTCCATAGACTTCAGAGTGCCGAATAATGTCGGCCATCTTGCCTGGCCCTTGCGCGAGGTGTTCGCAGATCTCCTCCACAGAAAGGGCTAGGCCAACCTTGTAGCCGGCCATCTCGGAAAGCGTCTCGGCAAGGTCGCCGGGGAAGAAGTTCATTGCCATGGTTATAGCCTGACAGGGCAGCGACCCGATCTTACTTCAGTCCTGGACGCTTCCGCTGTTTGAACTGCAGGGCAACTCAACCCGAACCAGGGCATAGAAGTTTCGAACTAGCTCACTGTCGCAGGTGCCGCTGTCGCCGGTGACAGTGATCCCCTCAGCCGACCAGGAGCCGCCGGCTGAAGCATCGACTTACACCCACCAAACCTTGTTCTGGCTGATAGAAAACCAGCTGGCGTACCCGAAACCTGAATCGCTCTGGCACGTGACGAACTAACTGCCTGGACCTTAATCGCTCCACAACGCACTCTTCGCCGTCGATAGGACCACCTCGAACAACATCTGTTGCCTTGAATTTGGAGAGCTGATGCCAGGGATCAGGGTTTTGATTACCACAGTGCCAGGGCGCACAGAGTTGCTGCGCCGGGCAATAGCATCAGTCTGCGCCCAGACGATGGCACCGAACTCAGTAGTGATCGTGTGCGACTGCGGCTTGATGCCAGCGGATATCGCTGCGGCAATTGATCTAGTGGTCGAGGATCTGCATTGGCTAGAGAACCCAGGTCCATCCGGTGCAGCAAACGCCTGGAACACTGGCATCGACTACATAGCGCAGCGCTGGCCAGACGACTACTTGGCCATATTGGATGACGATGACACCTGGGATTCGGAGCATCTGTTGGAATGTCTGAGCTGTGCGGTGCAAGCGGACTGGCCGGACTTGGTTATCTCTGGCATCCGCACCTGGTTGGATGGCATCGAGCAGCCCCGCGAGCCGATTCGAACTATGTGTGTGAGCGATTTCCTGGCGGGCAATCCCGGTTGGCAGGGATCCAATACCTTCATTCGCATCGCTACATTATTGAGGGCCGGGGGCTTTACCCCAGGCCTTTCGAGCTGCAATGACCGCGATCTTGCCATACGGGTATTGAGCCTCGATGATGTCCGCCCTGCCTTTACCGCACGCCATACGGTGAATTGGCACCATGAGCGTGGGCGCGCTTGCCTCTCCTCGGCTGGGTCAGATGGAAAGCTCAATGGCCTGGCGCGGTTCCATCAGCTACACGGCTGGCGGATGACAGTTGAGCTTGAGATACGCTTCTTTACCCGCGCACAGGATCTATTCGGTCTTTCCCGTGACCTGATACTGCAACGCCAAAAGGAATTGGATCATGCACCTTAGTGCGCCACGCCGACGCTCGCGCATCGTCTGTTCACGCGGGACTCACTTGGTCGGCGAATTATCGGCCAGCGCAAGGACGGCCGAGGTCGTCATCGGTATCTGTCTGCACAATCAAGCCAGCAAGCTGCCAAGCGCACTCGACTCTGCCATGACGCAGCAGATCGTGCAGCAGGGCCGAGGAGTAGTCGTGATCCTCGATGATGGCTCCAGTGATAACTGGCAATCGGCGGTCGAGTCCTTGTTGTCCGATCCGAAACTGATCGTGCTCACGGCGAACTGCGGCAGCGCCGCCAAGGCCCGCAATGCGCTACTGGATTGGGTGGATGAGCACCTGCCTGCGGCGGCCTGGGTCGCGCGGCTGGATGCGGATGACCGTTTTGCCTGCGCGGAGGCGGTAGCCGCGATGGTGCGCGCCGGCGAACGGGCCAAGGCGCGTTTTGTGTTGGGCAGCAATCATCTCGAATTGGGTGGCGTGCCGCAGCCGCATAGCAATATCGCCGACTCGGAATGGCTTCATGACACTGAGCGACTGGTTCAATTCATCGAAGCCTTTTGCCTGGGGCAGGCGGATCAAGAGTTGCCGTCTTGCAATCTGCTGTTGCGCACTCGTAGCGGGATTCGCTATCCACATACGCGTAGTGCCGAAGATCACTGGCTCGTGGCCCGTCTACTCATCCTTGAGGGTGAGCAAGGGGTAATTCTTCCCTATCCGGTGGTGAGCATCTATTCGTTGGGTGGTGAGCTGACCTGCGCGAATCGTCGTTCGGATCATTGGTATCGTCAGCGGGAGCGTTTGGCGCAAGCGGCCAGGATTTGGACCGAGTCCCGTAGGCACCGCAAATCACTGCTGGGGGTGGGCCAGGAGGGTGTGGTTTGGCGTGAAGGCGAGTGGGTACACAAGCAGTTCTACCCATGGGCCATGAGTGCGGACGATGCAGCGCGCATTGAGGCCTTGGTCCAGGACGACGAAGGGCCAGTGCCGAGGGCGCAATGGTGGCAAGCAGAAGGAGGCAGCTGGCACTGCCGCTACGCTTGGTTCGAGAGCCAGCCCTTGCCATCGCGCCTTCCCGTCGAGACGGTAAAGTGCTTTCTTCTGCAGCTGCTCACCTGTGGTTACGTCACTGGTAATGTCACCCGAGCCAATTTTCGCGTGCGATCGGATGGCCGTCTGGTCTGTATCGATATAGGGGCGGATATCAGTGAGCTCACTGTGTCGCGCTTTCTGGATACTGCGGCACGGCTCTACAGCGTCGGGATACTGGGCCAAGCCGACCACGATTTGGCTCGGCGGGACTCGACACTGCGCCAGCATGAAGCACTGGATACTCTGCCGGGGTTCTCGGCGTTCTTCCGTGAGCTGATTGAAGCGGCCTATCCGCATGTGGATGTCGCACGTTACTCATCGGCATTTCCGCCAGTGCGGCACGAATCGCGGGTCACATTGTTAATCAAGGCCTGTGCCCAGGATGCGGACGTATTGGATGCTCAGGCGCGGCATATCGTCAGTCAGTTGTCCTACCCTGCTGCGTTCTCACGCCGCATTCTGTTGCTCGATACCCATTCGGGCCCATTCCTGAGGCAGTACGCCAGCGCGGATCTGGCCGGGTTGGTGCGCGTGGCTGATAGCCTTTTGCAAGACCAGGTGATAGATGCCGTTTGGATGGCGCCCACCGACAGCGGCGACATCAAAACAACTTACCGGCGATGGTTCGGCCGAGATGATGTTGCCCATAGTCACACGCACGCTGGCGCACCGTTGTTCGCACAGCTTTGGGCCTTTGATCAGCTTGATACGCAACTGGTATTGCAATGCGATATCGACATCCTGGTCGGTCGGCGTGATTGGGAGCACGACTTCCTCGATGACATGTGTCGTGCCATTGAGGCGCCGGGCGTCGTCTCGGTTGGGTTTAACATCCCTCAGCTAACGTTGGCTGTGAAACCCTACATCGGGAAGCCAGGGGAATACCCACCTGAGGTTCGCTGCGGTCTGCTCCATGTGCCGCGCATGCAGGCCATGTGTCCATTGCCTAACGGAGTCGTTGAGGGGCGCTTCGAGCTAATGTGGCATCGCAGCGCTCAACAAGCTCAGGCCAGTGCGGCAGCGTGCTCACTGCGTGGCGGTGACAGTCGCACTTACTACCTGCACCCACAGAATGCGGATAAAAACTCAGGAAATCTGCCGCATTGGCGCGATTTGGTGGCCCAAGGAAAGGAGCCCCCGTTCCAGCGTGGGAAATGGGACTTGGTTGCTGATGCTGGGTGGAAATACCCTCCGCGCGAGGAGCCGTTGGTATTTCTGCTGAAAGGACGGCATACCGGAATCGCCAAGTTGCGTCGCAGTCTGGCTTCGCTCGCCCTGCAACGTGAACAGAGGTTTGGCCTGATCGTAATCGATGATGGCAGCCCCGCCGACGAAACATGGCAAATTCCCATGCTGCTCGGGGACCTGCGAGATCGCACCACGTTGATTCGGCGTGAACGCCGCTACGGATATATCCCGAATTTTCTGATCGCAGTGGAGGACATCTGCCGCGACCCGGAGACGCTTATTGTCACCGTGGATCTGGATGACGCACTGATGTCACCCGATGTGGCCTCCCGATTGTTGGCTGCTCAGGCGGCTGGGGCGGATCTGATCAATGGCGCAATGTTTCGTCCCGATAAGCCGTTACAGGAGTATCCGCCGAGCTATTCGAACGCACGGGCGCAAGGGGGCGGCAACATCTGGGCGCATCTGCGTGGTTTTCGCAAGCGACTGTTTGATTCGCTAGCCCCGGACTATCTCCGGCATGACGGCGCCTGGTTGGATGAGGTGACGGACTACGGGATTATGCTGCCGCTGAGTGAGCTGGCTAGGCAGCCTTTTTTTATCGACGATCTGTATTGCTACTATCACCAACGTGAGGCTTACCCTGCCGATCGGAAAGCGCGACAGAAGATGTTGCTCGATTGGATCTTCAGCTTGCCGCCTGCTCAAAGTAGAGGAACTGCTGAGCCTGGGTGAGCCGCCCGAGAAGTGCGTCGATAGTTATTGAGAGCGAGTTGCTGTACAGCCACCAGTTTGGTGTCTCCTGCCTGGTCCGATCCAGATGGAAAAAGGGCTCGAGTTGACGTAGATGCTCGTGCTTCGCGAATCCCTCCCAATCGAATCGTGAAGAGGTGGCCAATTCCACTAGGCTCGTCTGATCAGCAGAGTTCGGGTCTCTTGCCGCGTCTTGCATCCATTCGAAAATGCAAGAATAGGGATCCAAATGCCCCTTGGTTTCACTCGGTATTGCGCAACCTTTTGTCGTCATTTCAGGCCACCGCAGGTGGTCGCCCTGAGAAGCAATCAGCCGCCACGCCAAGCGCTGCTCACCCAGCCAATTGTGAAATGCCGCCGCCAACGGTTGCCTCGGTGCTAGGTCGGAGGCCCGGCACAGTGACGGGCGCAGCGGCATACGGAATACTTGCAGCGACAGACCGAGCTCCATACAGGCATAAACGGTAGCAAGGCCGGTGGATGGCAAGCATCCCAATTCGGCACTAAGTTCAAATGCCTGATGTGTGAGTATGTGCTGGAGCTGATCGCGCTCTGCGCCACTCAAGACCCGACTCAGAACCTGGAATGCGGCTGACTCACTGGACCTTCGGGCCGCTCGCGGATTGGAAACCCGAACTTCCAACGGCGATAGGGGCGTGTCGTTACTGAGATTAAAGCGAATGAATGGCCGGTCATGCTCAAGCATAGGCATTTCACCGGGACCATTCCCGACAATGCTAATGCTCGCGGCACCTTGGATAGTCAATTTTTGGGCTGGGTTATTCATTTCATGATGTCGGTTGCAAACCAGTTGAGTTCGGCTCGTAATCATCGCCGCGGCCGAATCGAAGGACCCTTGCCGCCAGATTACCCGTGCGACCAACTCGGTCACCTGGCGAATCTGCCTGTTCTACCTGGGCTCGATCTTCGTGCTCATCAACATCGTGCCCTGGAGCGATCCGCGTCTCGTCGAGGTCGGCGCCTACCAGCGCGCCCTTGAGTTGCTGAGCATTCCCCACGCCAAGACTACCGTCGATGTAGTCGTACGGGTGGCGGTGGCGAGCCGCCCTTACAGGCGGAACGACGCCACCACCGAGTGCAGGTCCACCGCCAGGCGCGAGAGATCCTGGCTGGAGGCGCTCGTCTGGCTGGCGCCAGCTGCGGTTTGCGCCGAGAGGTCGCGGATGTTGGTCAGGTTGCGCTCGACCTCGTGGGCCACCGCGGCCTGCTCCTCGGCAGCGCTGGCGATCAGCACGTTCTGCTCATTGATAGCCGCGATGGTGTCGGTGATATCGTCCAGGCAGGCGTTGGCGGCCTCCGCCAGCTGCACGGTGGACTGGGCCAGGGTGGTGCTATCCTGCATGGTCTGCACGGTGCTGGCGGCTTCCTGTTGCAGGGCGCCGACCATCTGCTCAATCTCCTGGGTCGATTGCTGAGTGCGCTGCGCCAGAAGCCGCACCTCATCGGCCACCACGGCGAAGCCACGGCCCTGTTCGCCGGCCCGCGCCGCCTCGATGGCAGCGTTGAGCGCCAGCAGGTTGGTCTGTTCGGCGATGGCGCGGATCACATCCAGCACCTTGCCGACATCCTGCATCTGCCGCGCCAGGAGCTCCACGCGCTCGGCACTGCCGGTCACATCGCTGGCCAGGGCATTGATCGACTGCACCGTCTGCTGCACCTGCTCGCGGCCGTTCTTGGCGGTGCGGTCGGCGTGGCGAGAAGCCTCCAGGGTGTTGGCGGCGTTATGCGCCACGCCATCCACCGCCACGCTCATCTCATTGCAGGCGGTTGCCGCCTGTTCGATTTCCTGGTTCTGCTGCAACAACCCGCGGTTAGAATCGTCGGTCACCGCATGCAACTCTTCCGAGGCCGAGGCCAGTTGCGCCGAGGAATCGGAGATGGTGCTGATGGTCTTGCGCAGGCCCTGTTGCATGCTGCGCAGCGCTTCCAGCAACTGGCTCGCCTCATCGCGGCCCTCCACCTGGATATGCTCGCTGAGGTTGCCCGAGGCCACCGTACGTGCCACCTGCACCGCCTGTGCCAGCGGCCGCACGATGCTGCGCGAGAGCAGCACGGCCAGGCCAATGGCAAGGGCCACAGTGCCAGCCAGGATCAGCCAGACCATAAGCTTCGCGTTCTCATAGGCGGTCTTGCTGGTCATGGCCGCGCTGGTAGCGCCATCGCTGTTCAGCTTCGTTAGTGCTTCCAGGTCGCTGGCGATGCTCGTCGCTCGGCTGCTCATCTGGCCGATCAGGTTGTCGGCCTCCTCTCTCTTGGCGTTTTTCAGCAGCTCCAGCAACTGATTCTGGGTTTCGATGTAGGTCTGCTGGTTAGCCGCGAAGCGCTCGTAGATCTGCTGTTCTTCGGAGTTGGAAATCAACTTGCGGTAGCGCTCCTGGGCCTCAGCCAGGCCGGCCCGTTCCCGCTCGATGCGCGGCAGAGCATCGGCCTCCAGGCGGACCGCCGCGCGCAACGTCGAAATTCGCACGCGCATGGAGGCGCCATTTAGCTCATCCAAGGCGAGAATACTCGGCAGCCAATTGTCATGAACCTCCGCCGAACTCGTGTTCATACGCTGCATCTGTAGCAGCGAGCCACCGCCGACCACCATCAGCAGCAGCACTAGCCCGGTGAAGCCCAGGCTGATACGAGTCGAGACGCGAATGTTTCTGATGGACATAGTAGGTTCCTTCGTAGGTAGAAGTGACTAATTGGCAGTCAAGGAACACAGTAGAAGCTCTTTTTTATGAAGTTGACCGGAAAAGTACGCCCGAATAGACCATGGTCTGAGGCCACTAAAGTTGCAGCCTCGGCTGCCGACTGCAGCTATTTCCGAGCGGCTGAAGAGACCGCACTGGACTCTATTAATCCGGAGTTTGCCATGAATGAAGTTTCGAGCGCGGTTGTTGACCGCTTTGACTTGTTGCCATCGATGGCAACCAGCGACCGGGAGAACAAGTCGAGCTGACGACACAGGGCGACAAACTGCCGGCAGACATTGCGAATGGCTGTGCCATTGTCGAGCCAGAAGTCGGCAACGGTTTAAAGTCCGGTGCCAACCGCCCAGTCAACCACCTCAACACCAGGTTGCGCTGGCATTCGCGCTCCAAACGACGGCTGGACTGAATACGGTTGAGGTAATCGTAGATGTAGACCTTCAGCACCACCACGGGGGTGATAGAACGGTCGCCCAGTTACGGCAGGGGTGACCCCATCGAACTCCAGGGCCACCAAGTCGAGTTACTCAACGAAGGCTTCGACGAAGCGAATCGGATATTCTTCGGCGACGAAGTCATCCAGGCATTCGGGAATGCAAGCTGACCTGCGCCCGGCTCACCTCTTCGATGAATCGCTTCATACCCCGCCCCGCGACAATACTCCAGCAACTCTAGGCGAGGGCGACGTTTTCACACAGCCTGGACCAGAAGCCGCCATTGATTAAGCCCCTTATGAGATTCGGTAGTCACGACGAAACTAGGGGCGATTCAGCTGCTAAACAGCCAGTACTGGCCAGGGGACTCTGGCATATTGGCGCACAGCGGTTTTTTGCTGATGAGAGTAAGGCCGTCATCACCAGCGACGATGGCCAGCTCATCCAAGCATCCTCCTCCCTGCTTATCTCTCTGATTTAGGTATTCCAATGCGACAAAGACGTGAACGCACCCAGAAGGAAAACGAGCTGCAATCCGCAATCATCGGCGCTTTGGGGGCTTACTGCCGCGACAAAAGGATCCGCTGCAGCCACCTTGAGTACTTTGCAAACCAACAGGGCGATGGGGTAAATCGAGTTTGCGCGGATTTCCTTGCGACGCTGGATGACTCAACACTCCTGCTCGCCGAAACGAAGGTGCAGGAAGGGGGGGAGCTGATCAGATTTGAGGAGGAGCAATACAAGGAGAATCTGAGCTTCGAAAGATGTGGTTTTCCCATTATCTACGTTTACAACACGGCATCCCTAATGCCGTATTACGAAAAGCCTCAGCCCTACGACTTCCCAGAGATGACACTGGCAGCCACCAACTACTCAGAGCCCTCAATGCTGCCCGACAAATATCCGGCCATGGAACAGCATTACAGCTTGTTGGAGTGGCTAAAGCAGGTGCCAGTTGGAGGAGACAACACGACAAGATTCGCCCGGATTTTCGCCGCTATACGTTCAGAAGGCCTGCTTACTAATGGGCTGATGATGCTGATTTACGGAACAAGCTCCGTGAAGCTTTTGGATCAACCAACCGCCAATGATTTGGATCAGTTAATTGATACGCTAACGATCGGCGCCACCGGTAGGTTCTTAAACCCAAAGCAGCAAAAGCAGTTGGAGCGTTTTCTCGCCGAAGAGGCCAATGCGTTCAACAGCTGGATCAACTTCTCTGACCCTCAAAACGGTACCCAGCCATTGCTCCCTCCAGTGTCTTCATCGTCGCCAGTCACTGATGGACCAGGCCACGGCGCCAGAACGAAGCGAAGCAATAGTGGATACGATGACTTCAAGCTGTAATCAGATGCCCCTGTCCACGAGAATTGGAAAATCGGGGACGCCTTAGGCTTGAGGCTGGGAGCGCCAGCGCCCACTTCTGGCCGGTTCAGGTCACCTGTGAGCTGTTGCAATGGGTCGGCTTCTGTCGGTCGCGACAGGCAGAAACCGGCCGATTCTGTTGAAAAAGTAGGTTTAGCGGCGGCCTGCCGATCAGGTGTGCCTGCTGTCGAAGTGACTGCAAGCCACTTCAGGTTGCCTTTCGGCGTTTCGCTGAGCGTCCTTGCTCAGGCCTGAGGGTTAATTTGAAGGTTTCTGCTCTCAGCAGGCGTACCTATCCCGTGAGCGGTGGCCCTTGAGGCAAAAGCTTGGCCATGCGTCGCAGGTTCTGCACCGCCGCCGCCAAAGTGAATTCGTCAGTGGCACCTGTCAGGCCGCGCAGTCGTAAACGATCGAGTTTCATGATCCGTTTGAGGTGGGCGAACAGCATCTCCACCTTCTTTCGTTCGCAGCGAGAGACGAGGTATTCCGGTGTCTTGGCGATGCGCCTGGCCACATCGCGGGCAGCCTCATGGATACTGCGGACGATCTTCCGATTCGGCGTGTTGGGGCAGCATTTCGCTTTCAGCGGACAGGTAGTGCAGTCGGTTTGGCTGGAGCGATAAATGATGGTGTGGGCCTTGGTCACCCGCGATCTTTTCTGGGTGAAGGCGCGCCACTCACTGCGTAGTGGTTTGCCGGCTGGGCAGCGGTATTCATTGGCCTCCTGGTTCCAGTGGAAGTCGTTACTGGAGAGGCTGTCGTCCTTGCGCTCAGTCTTGTCCCACACCGGCACATGCGGCTCGATGTCCTTTTCTTCGACCATCCAGGCCAGCATCGGGGCGGTGCCATAAGCGGTATCGCCGATAAGGCGTTCCGGTGTGAGATCGAACTGAGCTTTGACACGCTCAACCATCGTCCTAGTCGAATCGACTTCGGCGGTACGGTGCGCCGGGGTAGCTTCCACGTCCATGATCACACCGTGCTCAGTGTCGATCAGGTAATTCGTGGAGTAGGCAAAAAAGGCCGGCCCACCTGGCGCTGCTGTCCAACGGGACTGAGGATCTGTGAGCGAAATTTTCTTGGGAAGAGCCTCAGCCAGCGCCTCTTCATCAAGGGCTTCGAGGTACTCGCGCACTGCGCGGCTGCTGAGCTTTGGATCGTTCCAATCGACCTCATCTCCCGCTACCCCACGTTGCCGGCTGGCATCCGCCTTGATGATGCTAGCGTCGACGGCAAAACCTTCGCCCTTGACTAGGCCGGCTGCCATGCAACGCCGCAGCACCTCATTGAACAACCAGCGGAACAGATCGCTGTCACGAAAACGCCCATGGCGATTCTTCGAGAAGGTCGAGTGATTGGGGACTTCGTCTTCCAGACCCAGCCGGCAGAACCAGCGATAGGCCAGGTTCAGGTGCACCTCTTCGCACAATCGCCGCTCGGAACGAATGCCATAGCAGTAGCCGACGACCAGCATGCGCACCATCAATTCCGGGTCAATCGAGGGGCGTCCGATGGGACTATAGAAGTCCGCCAGGTAGGCGCGCAGATCACTAAGATCCAGGCACTGGTCGATGCTGCGCAGGAGGTGTTGAGCCGGGACGTGATCTTCTAGGTTGAACGAGTAGAACAGGCGCTGCTGTCCTCCCGGTAACTGCCCCATCATGCTGTTCGCCCCCACGCTCGCTGACAGAGCAATTTTGCCAACGGTATGGAGAGGCCGCTACTTTTTCAACAGAATCGGTCGGTAGCAGTCTCTCAGCCAAGACCTTGTCAGCCTAGAGAGACGGGCTTGTTAGCACAGACCCGCCAATTATCCCCGAGCTTCAATCCTGACCCAGTATTCGCTGCGCCTTACTACTCGCACCGGAAGGCTGCGCTCGAGCATCTCCAGAGTCAGGTCACTGTTATCCAGCGGGTATAGCCCGCTGACGCGAACGCCCGCAATGGCAGCATCTAAGCTGACTATTCCGCGGCGATAGGGCTTGATTGCCTCGACGACCCACGCCAGCGGGCGATCATGCGCCGCCAGCCATCCATCCACCCAGGCACTCTCCGATGGCTGCATCGCATCATTGGCCAACAAGCCGTTCTCATTGAAGAGTACGCTGCGGTGCGCCTGAAGATCATGGGTACCGGCATTCCCCAGAGTCAACTGCGCAGGAGTGTCGAGGGTGACCAGGCGCGTCCCTTGCGCTTCCTCGCGCAGCATCAGGCTGCCTCGATGGACCAGCACCTGCCCGTTGCCGGTGGCCAATCGAAAAGCTCCCCGACGGTCCGGCGCGACCCGCAGCAACAGTTCGCCCTGACGCAACCGCACGCCGCGCTGATGCTCTTCGAAACAGGTGGCAACCACGCTGCGCGCGTTCAGATCGATGCGGCTGCCGTCCTCCAGGTTCCAGGAGCGCCGCTCGCCGGTGCCGGTGTAGAGATCGCCGGGCAGCGCCAGCCCTGCGCGTTCCACACGTAGAATCGCGCCTGCGGCGAGTGCCAGGCCGGCAAGCGCCAGGCTGGCGCGCAGGAACTGGCGACGCCCTGACGGCGCCCGCATGGCGCTGAGCAGCTGATCCCCGGAGCGCGATCGCCATGGCGATTCACGCAGCGGCGAGAGCCCCTGGGAAATCTTCTGAAACGCCGCCTCATGCCGCGGCGAAGTACTCAGCCAGTGTTCCAGCGCTCGACGTTCCTGCTCCGTGGTTTCTCCCGATTGCAGGCGCACCATCCATTGAATCGCTTCTTCCACCAGTGGATCGGCAAGGGGCTTGCGGCTCATCCGGCCAACTCCTGGTAGCAGCAACGCAACGCCTCGGCCATCAGTTGGTGCACGCGCCCGAGCGAGAGTCCCAGGCGTTCACCGATCTGGCTGTAGGTCAGGCCGTCGATCTGGCTGTAGACGAATACCGACTTGGCCTGGCGCGACAGGCCATCGAGCATGCGATCGATGGCAAGGAGGCTTTCCACCAGGATCCACTGTTCCTGCGGCGAGGGATGGGTTTCCTCCGGGGTCGTGGCCAACACCTGCAGGTAGGCTTTTTCCAGCTCGCGCCGGCGCCAGCCTTCGTACATCAGACGCTGGGCGATGGTCGTGAGCAGGGCACGGGGTTCGCGGATGGCGCTGGGGTCGGTGTGCGACCAGACCCGCAGGAAGGTTTCCGAGGCGATGTCCTGAGCGCTGTGGGCGCAGCCGGTGCGATAAGACAGGCGAGCACAGAGCCAGGCGTAGTTCTGCTGAAACAGCTGGCCGAATACTTTCTGCTTGAGGGCTTCATGGTCCATATGAATCGAGGCCTTTGGGGACTGCTCACGCCAACGTGTGGTGCGGTAGTGGGCCTGTCGTTGAAAGAGGCGTGCGCCGTGGCGACGCACCCGGGACCTGCGAGGAACCGGTTGGCTATCAATCTGCATGATCCAATCGCCTCAAAGAAGAAATAAAAAATTTCAAGCTGCAGCAATTTCGTTATATGAAATGCGACACGCGGACACACGCCAGCAGGCTCCTCGGAAGGAGCCCGTTGCGCATATTGTCGGCTCTGTAGCAGCCGTCAGATCGCGCCGGCCAGCGTCGCCTGACGTTCCTGCGCGCGTAGCGGACGGACCAGCCATACCACCGCAAGGCTCAGGGCCAGCACGATGCCAGCCAGCACCCATAGCACTTCATGGAAAGCCTGGTCGTAGCCCGCCAGCAACAAGGGTTGCAGACTCTGCAGCAGACCCTCGGGGGCGCCGGCAGGCCCATCGAGGTTTCCCGCCGCGGTGGCATCCAACCAACCCTTCAGGCTGCCGGGCCCTTCAACCAGCGGGGCGATACGAGGCCCCAGTTGCTGGCCGAGGAAGGTCGCCAGCAGCGAGCCGTAGAGCGCTACCGCCACCGCCTCGCTGCCCAGCCGGAAGGTATTGAGCAGGCCAGCCGCCATGCCTGCCTGCTGCTCCGGGACTGTCTTCAGCGCCAGGCCGTCGACCAGACCCGCGGACAGCCCCATGCCGATCCCGACCAGCAACAGCGGCACCGCCAGATGGGCGAGCAGCGCACCCGGCTGACTGAGCAGGGCCAGAGAAACCAGCCCGGCCAGGAGCGCCAGCAGGCTTGCCTTGAGGATCCCCACCGCTGAGACGCCTCGACCGACCCATTTGCCCGCCAGGATCGGACAAACCAGCATCGGCGCGGTGAGCAGCAGCATGGCCAGGCCCGCGTGGGTAGGCGCCAGGCGCAAGACTCCGGACAGGTAGCTGGGCAGGTACGTCAGCAGGGTGACGAAGCCGAAGGATGCAGCAACCGTCACCAGGGCGAGACCGACGAAGGGGGCATTGGCCAGCAGCGAGAGATCAAGCATCGGCTGCACATGTCGCCTCTCCTGCCAGGTGAACAGGCCAAGCAGGCCCGCAGCCGCCAGCACCAGCAAGCCGATGCCCTGGCTTTGCCAGCCCCACTGCGAGCCCTGGACGATAGCGCTCATCAATGCCAGCAGCGCCAGGATGAACAGGCCGGCGCCGAGCACGTCAAACCGCTGCCCGCCGGGGCGAGCGACATCCTTGGGTATCAACGGACTGCCCAGCAGCACCAGGCCCAGCGTCACGGTATGGGCAGCGAAAATGGCTCTCCAGCCGACGCTGTCCAGCAGCAGACCGGAAATGGTCGGCCCCAGGCTCACGCCTAACCCCGCCACCGTGCCGAACAGGGCAAAGGCACGCAGCCGCGCCGGGCCCTCGAAGTAAGTGGAGAGAATCGCGATACCGCAGGAGAAGATCGCTGCCGCCCCGATTCCCGCCAGCGCCCGAGCGAGGTCCAGTACCCAGGCCTGGAACGCCAGCGCCGAGAACAGCGATGCCAAAACGTACAGGCCGACGCCGATGGTGAAGCAACGGCGGCGCCCCAGACGGTCAGCCAGCGCTCCCCAGGTCAGGGTGAAGCAGGCGAAGGCGAGGTTGAAGGCGTTGACCACCCATTGAAGGCCGGTCAGCGGCGCTGACAGATCGCTGCCGATCGCCGGCAGCGCCAGCGCCGTGCCGGATATCGAACTGGGGACGACGAAAATCGCCAGCAGAATTACGCCCAGTAGGGCCTTGTCGATCAGTGCTTTGCTCATGTTCGCTCCCGTCGAGGTCAGTGAGTGGCGGACCAGCGCACCGGCAGGTGCTGCGGACGTCGCAGGATGATGCCGTGGACCCACGGCAGCTCCTGGGCGGGCACCGCCAGGCGCAGACGCGGCAGCCGCTCGACCAGCACCTGAAGGACGGTGGTGATCTCCAGGCGAGCCAGCGCTGCACCCATGCAGTTGTGCATGCCATAACCGAACTGCAGGTGGCGCGGTCCCTGGCGATCCAGGCGGATCACCAGCGGGTCGGCGAAAGCCTCGGGATCGCGGTTGGCAGCGAAGGCATCGGCATAGATGGCGCTGCCGGCGGGGATGACGCCCCATGGCCCGTCGATGTCCTCGCTGGCCAGGCGCGGGAAGGTGGAAATGGTGCCCAGCGGAATCAGCCGGAGCAGCTCTTCCACCGCCGAGGGGATCAGCGCCGGGTTGTCGACCAGCGACTGCCACAGGCCGGGCGCGGCGAGCAGCGTGTAGAGCGCCTTGGTCAGTACCGTGAGGATGTTCTGGTCGCCGCCCACCAGTACGCCAATGAGGATTCCCACGAGCTCCTTGTCATTGAGCGGCGGCTCGCTGTCCCCGCGCCCCGCGACCAGACGCTGGATCAGGCCGCCGGGCAGGGATGGCCGCACGCCGGTGACCAGGTCCGTGAGGTAGCCATAGACCTCCCAGAACTGCCGCAGCAGTTCCGGGACGTCCTCATCGGACGCGATCTGCATGGTGTGGCTCAGGGGCCGGTAATAGGCGCGGTCAGCCAGATCGATACCCAGCAGGTGGCAGTCCACCGTCGCGGGTGTTTCATCCAGCACCAGCCCGAACAGGTCGGCCCCCTCGCCCGCCCGTGCCAGCTCGTCCAAGCGCTGATGGGTGACACTCGCCACGAGCTCGCCCAGTTCGGCCACACCCGCCGGGCTGAAGTCCTTGGCTATCACCTTGCGCAGGCGGCTGTGGAAGGGCGCGTCATTGTTGAGGAGCATTTCCGGGGGCGTGATGGTTGGCAGGAAGCTGGCACCGTCCTCGGCGTTGCACGGGCCGCGGATCGCTCGTGCGTCGGTGAGTATCTGCTGGACGTGCTCGTAGCGCGTCAGGTGATAGGCCAGGTGCCCGCTGGGCAGGACGATTCGCGGCAGACCCGCAGCGGGTTCGGCAACACGGTACTGTGCAGCCGCGTCGAGGTTGGGAATCTGCGACACCAGCACGGGGGGACGTGTGTGAAGGGCTATGGTCATGATGCAAGTGCCTCCTGCGGCGCGCGCAAAGGTATGCCCGTCAAGGCCTCAAGAGCGCTGAGCGCACCGGGGTTGTCGCGGAAGTGCAGTGTCTGCCAGCCGAGCGCGGCGGCCGCTTCGATATTCTCGGCGACGTCGTCGATCAGCAGGTTCTGCGCGGGAGCGAGTCCTGCGCGCCGGGCAGCGATGTCGAAGAAGAGGGCGTCCGGTTTGCGGCAGCGCTCGCGGGAAGAATCGACGATCAGATCCACCACCGTGTCGAGCCCCACCAACTCACGCCAGTAAGGTTCCCACTCGACCACATTGTTGGTGAGGATGCCGACCCGGTAACCCGCCGCCTTGAGTTGCAACGCCGCCTCACGCATCGCGGGATTGGGCTCGACACCACTGAACCACTGCTGGCCGAACTGCTCCAGGCGTGCCCGGGAGAGGTCCAGGGAAGGGTCGTTGCGGCGCAGCGCCTCGGCCAATCGCGCGCCCCACTCGACCTCGCTCAGCACGGCGTTCTCGATGGGCGCCAGCATCGGCAGTCCCAGATCGTCGGCGACATCCTGCATGGCTTGCTGCAGGGCCGCCGGTGCGATGCCGGTCTTGCGCTGGTACTGGGTGAAGAGTTCCGGAATCGGCGGCGAGAGCACGCCGCCGAAATCGAACCAGACGAACTTGGGTGCGCTCATCTCAGGCCACCTCTTCGCGCAGCGGCACGGTGCTGACTTCCTGGGGGAGCGCCGAGGCGATCGGCACCAGGTGAACTTCCGCACGAGCGATCACCTGTCCGCCCTGCACCACCTCCACCGGCAACGACAGGGTCTGCCCGTCCTCCTGTAGCCGGAGGTCGGCCGAGCGCACCCGATAGCGGGTCTCCAGGCCGAACTCGCCAAAGCGGGTGAAGGCAACCTTGCACTGCGACAGCAGCAACGCATCGGCCTCGATGGAGCGATAACGACGTGCCGCGACCAGCGCTACCTGGCGGAAGCCTTCGAGCAGCAGCATGCCGGGGATGTGATCCAGCGGGTGGTCGAAGATCGCCGGGTTGTCGCGGTCGACGATCAGGCTCGCGGAGAATCCGTCCTCCTGTTCGTCCAGGTCGCGCCCCAGCACCACGTTGGTCAGCCAGTGCCGCCCTACCCGCCGCGGGGCCAGCGGTTCGGGGCGCTGTACCCGTGGGTCCGCATCGGCGGGAACGCTTGCCAGGCCCCGGGCGCGCAACTTGTCCCAGCTGGCCGAAGGCATCCAGCGGATGCTCATGCGCTCGTGGCGCGCGGCGACCTGGCCATCGATCAGCAGTTGCATGTCCAAGGTCACACCTGACAGCACGGTGTCGCGCCAGTAGTGGTCGACCACCTGCACGTCGATCAGCGCCGAGGCGGGCCTGCTGCCGATCCGCAGCAGATCGCGACGAACCAGGCGGGTATCGCTGTCGACATAGAGGAACTTGTCCTGCGGACTTACGCCGAGGAAGGCGTGGGAGATATAGATCGAGGCCTGACGGAATACTTCGAGCAACAACAGCATGTCGTAGTGCTCGCCACCGTGAGAGTGCTCGCTGAAATAGCTATGGGTGCGCGGAAGCTGCGCGGCGCACTGGAAGCTCACATCGTCGAAACGTGTGGCACCGGTCAGGAACACTTCGCTGACTGCGGCGCGATGCACCATGCTGCGCGGTACGGTGTTCTCGTAATGAGAGACATCGGACATGTCGGGATCTCCTTCATAGACGGTTGCAGGCACTTTCAAAAATTGCACTTCACAACAACGCGGCTTCATGCCGTTCTCATCCCAGTGGGCAACTGCCAGCGCAATTTTTCAGTCCTGTCTTAGATCGTTTGCTTTGCCGCTTATGGCGATGCGAAATCCGCCCGGATTTTTCCGCAGGTCCTGTGCCAGAGCCCTCGCCGCTAATAAGGAAGGGGCAGCCGGTCATTTCCCGAAAAGTTTGGAGAGGCAGCAAAAACGGTCTAACGACCGACTGAAAATCCCCCCGCCAAATCACTCAACGCCAGCAGAAACCCAAAACGGCACGACGCGGCGCAAGCACAGACCGCTCGGCCGACTCATCTGCAGGCCATGGAGCGATTTGAATGCTGGACAAGGGGATCATCCGGAGGGGAATTGGCGCATGCACGGTGGCCTTCGCCAGTGCGCTGGTGGCAGGCGGCGCATGGGCGCAGGAGGGAACACCCGCCGCACAGGAACGCGTCACGCAGTTCAACCTCGAGGCGGGACCGCTGGCCGACACACTGCTGGATATTTCACGGCTGACCGGGCAGCCGATCTCCTTCGACCAAGCCCTGGTACAGGGTTACAACAGTCCAGCCATTCGCGGCGCCTTGAGCCGCGACCAGGCACTCAATGCTGCGCTCCAGGGCAGCGGCCTGGGCTTCTCGCGCATCGGCGGTGGTGCGGTCCTGGTGCATCGTCGGGATGTACCGCAAGCGAGCGTTCCGGCCGTGGTTGCGCCGCAGCTCAAGACCGTCACCGTCATCGGCAGCCGTCGCACCGACCTGGCGGCGCTGGACGCACCAGCCCCGGTGGACATTCTCACTGCCCAACAAATCCAGGCGGTCGGTAGCACCAACCTCGCGAAGGTCCTGGAAACCCTGGTGCCTTCGGTCAATTTTCCGCAGATCAACGGCACTGACGGCGTCTCTTCACAACGCCCGGCCACCCTGCGCGGGCTCGCTGCCGACCAGGTCCTGGTACTGGTCAACGGCAAGCGACGCCATGCCTCGGCCTTCGTGAACACCAAGGCGACCCTGGGCCGCGGCTCACAATCGGTGGACCTGTCGACCATCCAGGTGAGCTCCATCGAGCGAATCGAAGTTCTGCGCGATGGAGCCTCGGCGCAGTACGGCTCGGACGCCATCGCCGGGGTGATCAACATCGTGTTGCGCCAGGACGACCACGGCGGCGACCTGCAGGGCAGCGTCGGCCAGTACAGCAAGGGTGATGGCTTCACCCGAAGCGTCAGCGGCCTGAAGGGTTTCAGCCTGCCGGGCGACGGTTTTCTCACGCTCAACGCCGAGGGCTCCCGGCAGGAACGCACCTCCGTCGGCGGTAGCGACAGCCGTCGGTTCTACCCCGCCGGCGATCCGCGCGAGGCCAGCGCCGACCGGGACTGGCGCTACGGATCGCCGGGGCTGGGTGACTTCAAGATCGGCGCCAACTCCGGCTTCTCGCTCAACGATCAGGTCGAGGCTTACGGTTTCGCCACTTACCAGGACCGTACCACCCACTCCCAGGCGTTGTTCCGCCGTCCGGTGGACGCCAACAACCTGCCCGCCGTCTACCCCGATGGATTCCTGCCGCTGCTGGATGTTCGCTCACGCGATGGTGCCGCCACCGCAGGGCTGAAGTTCGATGACGACACGCTGGGCAATTTCGACCTCAGCGCTACCTACGGACAGAACCGTATTCAGTACAACGTCGGGGACAGCCTCAACGCCAGCTTCGGCACCGCAAGCCCGCACGACTTCGACGCCGGCACCCTGGTCAACGAGCAGACCAACGTTTCGCTCGACCACGTGAAGAACTTCAGCGTCGGCTACGCTGAGCAGCCGCTGGTGTTTTCCAGCGGCCTGACGTGGCGCAAGGAAGAGTACGAAGTCATCGCCGGCGAGCCGGCCTCCTGGCAACACGGCGGTGCCAATGCCAAGGCCGCCGGCGCTCAGGGGTTCCCGGGGATTCAGGACAGCGACGAGGGCCGCTACTCCCGCCATGTATTCGGGGGTTATCTGGGCCTGGAGCAACAGCTTACGGACCAGCTGCAACTGGGCGTCGCCGGGCGCACCGAGCACTACGACGATTTCGGCACCACCACCACGGGCAAGTTCTCCGCACGCTTCGACTTCACTCCCCGCGTCGCCGTGCGCGGCACGCTCAGCAGCGGGTTCCGGGCTCCGACTCTGGGGCAGATCGGTACTTCGGCGACCACCACCGACTTCCACCCGGGTGATCCGATTGCCTACCAGGTCGGCACCATCAGCGTGGACCGCCCAGTCACCCGCGCCCTGGGGGCGACCGATCTCAAGCCCGAGAAGTCCACCAACCTGTCGCTGGGACTGGTCCTGCGGCCGGTGGATAACGCTTCGCTGACGCTCGATGCCTACGCCATTCGCATCAAGGACCGCATCGCACTGTCGGAGACCCTCAGCGGCCCGCAGGTCCGCAGCATCCTGAACGCCGCAGGCTACGGCTCCTACACCGGAGTCAGCTTCTTCACCAATGCGCTGGACACCAAGACCCATGGTCTTGATCTCAACGGCAACTACCGCTTCGACCTGCCCAACGCCGCCACCCTGACCTTCAACGGAGGACTGAACTGGAGCAAGACCCAGGTCACCCACGTCAAGGCAAACCCCGCTGAACTGAGCGGAACCGGCGTGGTGCTGATCAACCGCGAGGCGCTCAGCTACGTCGAGAGCGCCAGCCCGGAGAGCAAGCTCGTACTTGCGCTGGATTACCGCCAGGGTGCATGGCAGCTGGAGACCAGCGCCATCCGCTACGGCAAGTACACCCTGAACTCCAACAACGGCGAGCAATACGACCAGACTTTCGGCGCCCAATGGGTGGCCAATGCCAGCCTGGCCTACAACCTCACCTCGGCGCTCAAGCTCAGCGTCGGCGGCAACAACATCTTCGATTCCTACCCCGACAAGTTACTGACCAGCAACCGTTCCGCCGGCGGGGTCGTGATGTACCCGAACATCGCCCCCGCCGGCGCCGAAGGCGCCTTCTACTACGTGAAAGCCGATTACGCCTTCTGATCGCACCCGCCAGCCAAGGAGCCCCCAATGAGCACTACTCCCATCGACCCGATCGCTCTCTTCCAGCAGTTCGAACAGGACGTCGCGACATCGCTGCGCCTGCTCCTCGACAGCCAGGCACTGCGTCCCGGCGCCGCCGGCAACCTGAGCCTGCGCCTGCCCGGCCAGGAGCGCCTGCTGATCGCCGCCTTCAACGGTGATCAGCCAGGCTCCGCGCTGGCGCTGGACTTTGACCTGAGCAACGCCCAGGGAACCCCCAGCGATAACCTGCGCGAAGTGGCGGCCCTGCACGTGGCCATCTACCGCGAACGACCGCGCGCCACGGCAGTCATCCATACCCACTCGCCATTCCTCTCGGCATTCGCCATCGCCCGCCGCCCGCTGCCGGCCCACACCAACGCCCTGCTGTTCGGCATCGATGAAGACCAGGCGATCCCCGTCGCCGAATGGGGCCCGCGCTATGCCAGCGAACCCGTGGTCGCCGCGCTGCGCGAGCACCCCTGGACACCCGCCGTACTGCTGGCCAACCACGGTCCGTTCGCCTGGACGGAGGGTGGCGTACTGGCCGCCACGCGTCTGCTGGTCAACCTGGAAGAATCCGCGTACCTGAGCTTCCTCGCCGAGCAGCTGGGGGGAGCGCGCACCTTCCCCGCTGGCGCGGCAAAGCAGGTTCGCCAGGGTTGGAACAACCAATGAAAACGCAGTCGCGGGTCGCGTCCTGCCTGTTGCCCACTGCGTTGGCCGGCAGTCTTGCCCTGCTGGCCGGCCAGGTATCGGGCGAGCCGCTGCTGGAGCGGGCCATCGAGCGCGGCACGCTCAACGTCTGCACCGCCGACGAATTCCCTCCGTTCAAACGCTACGACAGCCACGGCCAGGCCAGCGGCCTGATCTACGACCTGATCGTCGACCTGCAGCACCGCCTCAGTACCCAGACCGGGCAGCCGTTGAAGCTGGAGCTGGTGCAGGTCACGCCACTCAATCGCCTGCTGTTCCTCAACCAGGGACGCTGCGAGTTGCTGGTGACTTCACTGCTGGACACCCCGGCGCGACGACGCGAAGTGGACTTCGCGGCCCCCGGCTACTACAGCTCCGCAGCCACTGTCTTCGCTGCGAAGCACACATCCATCGACAGCTGGGAAGCCCTGCGAGGAAAGACCCTGTGCGCACCGCTGACCAGTGTCTGGGTACGCCCCTACGAGGCGCGCTACGGCATCGAGTTCATTTCGTTCAGTGGCTTGCCGGAGATGCGCAAGGCACTTCTCGACGGCCGCTGCGTGGGCGCCCTGGGTGATGACGTGCTGTACCGCGCGCTGGCAGGCGAGCCGCAATGGCAGGACTTCGAAGTGAAGCTACCCGGGCAGGACCCGGCCCCCTGGGGTATCGCCCTTCGCAAGGACCAACCGCAGCTTCGGGACAGTGTCGGCGCCATCGTCCGCGACTGGCACGCCTCCGGTTACCTGATCGACCTCGAGCACCGCTATGGGCTGCCCGCCAACCCTTGGCTGGCCGAGCAGCACCAGCGCTTCGCCACGGCCAGCGTGCGGAGCGAGCCATGATCGAAAGCCTCAGCTTCTGGTTGGAAAACCCCGAGTGGCTGCACGTCCTGGACGATCCGCTGGATCGCCATCGCTACCTGCTGGGCTTCGCACACACCTTGATTCTGGCCGCTGGCAGTGCCCTCCTCGCCTTGTTCCTCGGCCTGGCTGGCGCCCTCCTGCATAGCTCGCGCGGACGACCTGTGCGCCTGCTGGTCGATGCCTATGTCGAAACGATGCGCAACTCGCCGCTGCTGGTGCAGCTGTTCCTGCTCTATTTCGGGGTGGGATCCCTCCTGCCTCAGGACGCCGGCGGACAGCCGCTGCTGGGCCGCACGGGCTGGGCGATCATCGCCATCGGGCTGCATTACGGTGCCTACCAGGTGGAGGCACTGCGCAGCGCACTGATCTCGGTTCCCGCAACCACCCTGGAGGCCGCAAGAGCGCTGGGCCTGAGTGAGCGCGATGTACGTCGTCACGTGCTCCTGCCGCAGGCGCTGCGCCTGGCGTTGCCTGAGCTGGGAAACGTAACGGTTCAGGTCGTCAAGGCTACCGCGGTGGCCTATGCGATTGCCGTACCGGAGCTTCTCTACGCCTCCAATCGCATCTGGGCCGATAACGGCAACATCGCGCAGATGATGCCCGTGCTGCTGATCAGCTACCTGCTGCTGGTGCTGGGCGTGACCGCACTCCAGCGCTGGTTCGAACACCGCCTGCGGATACCAGGCGAGGTGGGCGCATGAAGGCACTGCTTGCCACCTCTCGCCCCGCCTCCCGAGTCCCTTGGGGTCGCCTCACCATTGCGCTGCCGTTGACCCTGGGCACTTGCTTGCTCATCTGGCACTACCGCGATCCGCTACAGCTGCTCGTGCAATGGACTCCGCTGCTGCTTGGCGGCGCCGCGATGAACCTGCTCATGGGCGTGGTCGCCATGCTGCTGGCCAGCCTGGTCGGATGCGTGCTGGGCATACTGCAGCTGGCGCCCGGTATCGGCGGTCGGCTGGCGGCGGTGATCGTGCGCGGATTACGCAGCCTGCCCTGGCTGGTGGTGATGTTCTACGCCGCCTACCTGCTGCCCTATGAGCTGCACGTCGCAGGTCGCTGGCTGCAACTGCCCGATTGGCTCAAGGCCAGCGCCGGCCTCGCATTGCCGGCCTGCGGTTACGTCGCTGAGTTCGTTCGCGGCGCCCTGCTGGCCATCCCCGCCAACCAGTGGGACGCCGCCGCCGCGCTGTCGCTGAGCCGGTTCCAGCGGCTGCGCTGGGTGATCCTGCCGCAGGCTGTGCGTGGCCTTCTCGCGCCAGCCATGAACCTGTTCTGCACCCTGCTGATGGCTACCTCGCTGGCCAACCTGCTGGGCGTGGAGGAGCTGCTCACCCGCCTGCAGATGCTGCTCAACAGCCAGACCCGACCGGACCTGCTGCTGCCGGCATACCTCTATGCCTTCCTGGCCTTTTTCATCTGCGTGTATCCCCTTTCCCGCTATGCGCGCCGCCTGGAGCGGCGCTGGAGCCAACCACGATGAACGATGTCCGGATCACTGTCCGCGATCTCCACAAACGCTATGCCGACCACTGGGTGCTGCAGGGCATCTCATTCCAGGTGCGTCGCGCTGAGATCGCCTGCCTCATCGGCCCGTCCGGCTCGGGCAAGTCGACCCTGCTGCGAACCCTCAACGGTCTTGCCTCGTTCGACTCCGGCAGCATCGATGTCTGTGGCCTCGCAGTGGGTCGCGGCGCCGATCCGCGTCAGCTGCGACGCCACGTGGGCATGGTGTTCCAGAGCTACAACCTGTTCCCGCACCTGAGCGTGCTGCAGAACATCACGCTGGCGCCGATTCGCGTCCATGGCGAGGCACCGGCAAGCGCCCAGGCGCGGGCCCGCGACCTGCTCGCCCAGGTCAACCTGCACGGCAAGGAGCACGCCTATCCGGCGCAACTCTCCGGCGGCCAGCAGCAGCGCGTGGCCATCGCCCGAAGCCTGGCGATGCGCCCACAGGTCATGCTGTTCGACGAGGTGACGGCGGCACTGGATCCGGAAACCGTCGGCGAGGTCCAGGCTACCATCCGCTCCGTGGCGAACAGCGGCATGACCTGCCTGATCGTCACCCACGAGATGCGTTTCGCCCGGCAGATAGCCGACACGATCTATTTCACCGACGGCGGCCGGATCGTCGAGCAGGGTCCACCGGAAAACCTGCTCCACAGCCCCAGCGATCCGCGAACCCAACGCTTTCTCGGGTGGGTGCTCTGACATGTCCGGACCTCAGCGCCAGGACTGGCGGCCCGACACCCTGCTCACCCATTTGGGCCGCGATCCGGCCAGCCACGAAGGCACGGTGAATACACCGGTGTACCGTGCCTCGACCTTCCTCTGGGACTCTCCCGAGGTGCTCGAGGATTACCGGCGTCACGGTCAGGAGCCGGACTATCGCGGCCACCTCTACGGTCGCAATGGCAACCCCACCACCGCGGCGTTCGAGGACGCGGTCGCGGAGCTGGAAGGTGGCTTTCGCGGGCTGATCATGCCATCGGGGCTCGCAGCCATCGTCGGCGCGGTACTGGCGGTTGCGCGCAGCGGCGAGCACGTGCTGGTGACCGCCAACTGTTATTGGCATGCACGGCAGGTCTTCGACAGCCTGCTGCCGCGCTACGGCATTTCGGTGACCTACTTCGATCCCATGATCGGCGCGGAAATCGCTGGGCTCATCGGCTCGACCACCCGAGCCCTCTATCTGGAAGCACCCGGCTCCAATACCTTCGAGGTGCAGGACGTGCCGGGGCTGGCGGGCATCGCCCATGCCCATGGGCTGGCCGTGCTACTGGACAATACCTGGGCCACGCCACTGTTCTTCCGTCCCTTCGAGCATGGCGTGGACATTTCCATCCACGCCGCCACCAAGTACCTGGTGGGACATTCCGACGCCATGCTCGGGGTGATAGTGACCACTCGCGACTGGTTCGTGCCGGTACGCAACCTGGTGCGCGAAATGGGTTACATCGCCAGCGCCGACGACGCCTTCCTGGGCCTGCGCGGCCTGCGCACCCTGGGAGTGCGTCTGCGCCAGCACGAGCGCTCGGCGCTCGCCGTGGCACGCTGGCTGGCCACTCGTCCCGAAGTGCAGCGGGTGCTTCACCCGGCGCTGCCGGGGCATCCCGGCCATGAGGTCTGGAAACGTGACTTTCGCGGCGCCTCCGGCCTCTTCGGTGCCGTGCTCGCCGCCCAGCCGCAGGACCGCGTGGATGCCTTCCTGGCCCGCCTGCAGCTGTTCGCCCAGGGCGCCAGCTGGGGCGGCTACGAGAGCCTGATCCGCCAGCAATCCCCGCGCAGCAGCGCAGCCACGGAGCACCTGTTGCGCCTCCATGTCGGCCTCGAAGACCTGGATGATCTGCTGGCCGACCTGGAACAGGCGCTGCCCCTTCTTCACCCGCATGAAGCCACCTCGAACCCCAACGCAACAGACGGACAACCGGCCTGACGCTTTCCTTTTGCCTTCACAGGAGTTGTCCATGAGTCAATCGCCCATCATCGAAACCCTCTACAGCCTCTGCCCCCTGCCGATCGCCTCGAATGTGGCGGTCGAGTTCGGCTGGCTCGACGAAGAATTGCAGCGCGCCGGCGCTCGCCCGCGGTATCTGCGTTCGCTCCCGGAAAATCAGGGCTGGCTGGGTCACTTCCGCCATCATCACGACAACCTGATTCGCGACGGCGGCGCGGTGCCTCCGCTCTGGGCCCGAGCGGACCTGGCCGACACCCTGCTGGTGGCGACGACCGCCAGCCAGCGTCCTGGCCAGATCCTGGTGCGCGCCGGGGCCGGCCTGCGCCGAGTGGCGCAGTTGGCCGGCAGACGCATCGGCGTGGCCGCCAGTACCAACCCCGAACGAATCGACGTGGCCAACGCAGTGGCCGAACAGACCTTGCAGTACAGCCTGGAGCTAGCCGGGCTCGAGCGCGGCCAGGTGGAAGTCGTCCGCTTCGAGCAGGATGACCCTACGCATCTTCGCCCCGCCGAACGCCCGGCCGGCCTCTGGGCACAGCTGCGGGAGCACCACAACGGCGAACAGGCCGCACGCGCGCTCGCTGACGGTACCGTCGATGCTCTGGTGGTGCAGCCCTGGCAGGCGGCCGGGTTGACCCGTGAGGGCCGATTCACCGCCATTGAAGATCTCGACCTTTACCCGGACTGGACCTTGAAGAACATCAACGGTCCGCACGTCACTGTCGTCAACCGGCGCTTCGCCGAGGAGCACCCGCGGATCGTCGTGGCCTTTCTCAAGGCCGCCATTCGCGCAGGGCGCTGGATCAATGCCAACCCTCAGGCGGCTGCCGAGCTCTTCCCACGCTTCAGTGTGCTGGGTAATGCCGCGCTGGCGCGCCAGTGGCTGGCAGGGCAGAACCTGGTGCCCCAGCTGAGCCCGCGCAACCTCGCCGCCCTGGAATTGAAGAAGGATTTCCTGCGCCAACGCGGCTACCTGCAGAACGATTTCAGCGTCAGCGAATGGGCCGACGGCAGGTTCCTCGCAGAAGCCGCGCGCGAGCTCGGCGAGCATATCTCCCAACCCTGACCCCAGAGAAAAACCTCGCCGCATCCGGCCAGCCTCGCTGAGCCGGACGGCTTCTTACTGCCCAAAGAAAGTTAAGGCCGATCAATGAAAGCTCAGGCAATTAAACGGAAGTTACCAGCCCCCTGCTCCCTGCTCAGGGGTGTGCTTCTCTGCGGATTACCCTTGGCTGCGGCGCACGCCGAGGATGGCGATGCCCGGCTGGAAAAGGTCGAGGTGGTCGGAGCGCGCGTGACCGAAGCGAGCCTGGCTACCGGCGTCGACCACATCACCAGTACGCAGTCCATTTCCCACCAGGCCTTGCTTTCCGCCCCCGCGGGGACATCCGGCCTGAAGATGCTCGAGTCGCTGGCGGGCTTCAACGTGCAGGTGAACGATCCCCTGGGGCTCTACGAGTTCGGCAATTCGGTGTTCGTCCGCGCGTTCAACTTCCAGCAGATCGGCTTCTCCATCGACGGAGTGCCGCTGGGGCGCAGCGACCAGTTCGGCGGCAGCCCCATCTATCGCTACGTGGACAACGAGAACACCGAGCGAGTGACAGCCTCCACTGGCGCCGGCGACGTCTCCCAGCCAGGCTACGCATCGCTGGGCCCCTACGTCGACTATCAAACCCTGATGCCCGCGACCGAGGCCGGCATCAGCACCTCCTACAGCCTCGGCAGCGATGCCCTGCGGCGTAGCTTCGTGAAGCTCGAAAGCGGAGAACACGAGGGATTGTCGGCGTACGTCTCGCGCTCCAAGATCGATGGCGACCTTTGGCGGGGGCCCGGGACCATCGATCGCGAGCATGTCGAAACCAAGGTCCGATATCGCTTTGGCGCAGGTCACGAGCTAAGCCTGCGCAGCATCTACAACGACTTCTATGACTACGATTCGCCCTATGTCACCCTGGCCCAGTACCAGGGCTCGGCCGCGGACCCCTTCGGCCGCTCCGGGCGGGACTTTGCCTATATCGACTACCTGCCGCCCTTGCCACAGACAACTCCCGGCGTCCCCTACAGCAACACCGCTTACAACCAGTACTACAAGCAGGCGATCAACCAGCGACGCGACAACCTGACCACCCTACGCGGGAGTTTCGCCCTGACGCCGGACCTGCGCAGCGTTACCAGCCTCTACTACGAGGGAAAGCGCGGATACGGGGTATCGCCAGAAGCCTACGCGACCTCCGCCAAACTGCACAACGCGGAGGCCGGCAGCGTACCGGGGTTGTACGCGCCGCTTGGTGTGCAATATGGATTGTCGAAAATCAGCGGCCACCGCTACGGGCTTTCCCAGGCGCTGCAGTGGCAGCTTGGCGATCACTTCCTGGAGGCGGGCGCCTGGGTCGAGAAGGACGTGTTCAACCGCCTGCAGGCGCGCTACAACCTCACGGACGGCAGCCCCGCCGGGCAGCCGCTGCTGGATCAGCCCGTCCACCTGCAGGGCGACTTCACCTCCACCCGTGATTCCCTGCAGCTCGACCTGAAGGACACCTGGTCGCTGCTCGACGATCGCCTTCGCCTGCAGTACGGCTTCAAGCGCCTGGACCTGGACTACGAAATGGCGGGCTATCGCAACGCCGGCGATTACATTGCCGGTCGCCAGCCGCGTCTGTCGACCTCGTGGAATGACGACTTCCTGCCACAGGCGGGGCTGGTCTACGACCTGGATGGGCGTTCCCAGCTATTCGCCTCCTACTCGGAGAACATGGCCCTGCCCAGGGGCGCCGACGATGTCTACCGAGCCGCCAGCCCGAATGTCCCGGCACCGGAAGCCGAGCGGTCGAAGAACTACGAAGTCGGGTATCGCTTCAATCGACCGACCCTGAACGCCTCGCTGGCGCTCTACAGGACGGAGTTCGACAATCGCTTGCAGGCCTTCGCGGCTCCAGTTCCCGGCAGCAGCCAGGCGGAGACCTACTACCAGAACGTCGGGCGGGCCGTGGCATACGGCAGCGAGCTCAGCGGCCAATGGAAGCCACCGATTCCCGGCCAGGGGCTGGTCATCAACGGCAACGTCACCTACAACGTCGCCCACTTCAAGGATGACGCCGGCGGCCTGAAGCTCAGCGGCCACTCCCTCCCCGACAGCCCGCGCTGGCTTGCTCAGGCCGGCGCGACCTACGAGTTCTCGCCGTGGGCGGTGGGCAATCTCACCGCGCGCTACATCGACTCGCGGTACAGCAACTTCACCAACACCGAGTCGATCGGCGGCTACACGCTGTACAGCGCCTATCTCGATTTCGGCGGGAAACAGTGGGCGGGCGGGCCGTTGAAGAGCGTCAAGCTGCGTTTCAACGTCGACAACCTTTTCGACAAGAACTACCTCGGATTCATCCTCACCAGTCCTGACGGTCCGGCGCTGTTCCGGCCAGGGCCGCCCCGCAGTTTCCAGACCACCCTCAGCGCGGAGTTCTGACATGCAGAATTTCCTTCGTCTGATCGTTGTCGCTCTGCTGCTCAACGGTTCCGCGCCTGGTGCCCAGGCGCAGGAGGAGGTCTCGGCGCAGACGCTCGCCTTGCACCAGCGACTTCTGGTGCTGGACAGCCACCTGGACACCCCCATCCAGCTCTCCCGACCCGGCTGGAACATCCTGCAACGCCACAGCACGCTCGGCGACGGCAGCCAGGTCGACCTGCCCCGCATGCAGGAAGGCGGACTCGATGGCGGCTTCTGGGCGATCTACACCCCTCAGGGCGCAAGGACCGATGAGGGGCGCGCCCAAGCGAGTGCCTACGGCCTGGCAACGCTTACCCGGATTCATGATCTGGTCGAGCGGCATCCCGCTGAATTCGGACTGGCCAGGACCTCCGCGCAGGCCCGCGCGATTGCCGAACAGGGCCAGCGCGTGGTTTTCATCAGCATGGAGAACGCCGACCCGCTCAGCTCGGACCCCGCGCTGCTATGCACCTACTATCGGGGAGGATTGCGAATGCTCGGGCTGGTGCATTTCGCCAATAACGACCTGGCCGACTCGGCAACCGCCCTGCCCGAATGGCGTGGCCTCAGCCCCAGGGGGCGAGAGCTGGCTCAGCGGGCCGCACAGCTTGGCTTGCTGCTGGATGTCTCGCACGCCTCTGACGCTGTCTTCGACCAGTTGCTGGAGCTGTCCCCCGCCCCGCTGATCGCTTCCCACTCCAGCAGTCGCGCGGTCAATCGCCATCCGCGCAACCTCGATGATGAAAGGCTTCGCCGCCTGGCGGCCAAGGGTGGAGTCGTTCAAGTAAACACCTACAGCGACTACCTCATCCCACTGAAGGCAGAACCGGAGCGCGAACGTGCCCGCCTGCAGTTCTACGCGCGCTATCGCAACATGGCTGCCCTGAGCCCTGAGCAGGTTCAGCAACTTTACGCCGACATCCGCGAGGTGGATCGCAAGTACCAGCATCCGCGTGCGGATTTCGAGGTGTTCATGAAGCACCTGCTGCACATCCTCCAGGTGGTCGGACCGGAGCACGTCGGCATAGGCGCCGACTGGGATGGTGGCGGCGGTGTCACAGGCCTCGAGGACGTCAGTCAATTGCCAAGGATTACCCAGCGGCTTGTGGACGCGGGCTACTCAGAACAGGATCTCGCCAACATATGGGGCGGCAATCTGCTTCGCGTCCTCGACCAGGCGCAAAGGGCCGCGAATCCAGCAGCAGTAGAAAATTGTGCAGGCGGTTAGTGATCGTACGGGGGCACGGAGATGGCTGAAAGCCAGGAGCGGTCAACTAGGTGGAGAGCCACGTGGAATGAGTGTCGCCTCGATTTCAAATCTACTCAGCAACGCGGCGCCATCCGAAACGCCAAGTAGTTCATCGATCGCTGCGATTTTCCGGATCGCGTGGTCGAGCTGATAGTCGGCGTTTCTGTATGCAGCCTCCGCCTCGTTGTGGAGGGCATAGGCCATATGTGCCGCAACACGAACGCACATTGGAGCATCTGCTTCGCCGCCCAAATAATCAGCAAGCAGCGTCCTGATCTCAAGCAATGCGAGGGCGAGTAGCCTGGTCTGGTCAGTCTGCATAGAAGATCCCGCTCATTGAAACGATTGTGCGCAACGAATTTCGAAAGGAGGTACAAACTCGTAGACAGGCAGAAGCTAATGGCCGCTATGGGTCGGTAGCTGCCCCTGCGCAAAGCAACGTTTCCGCGCTGCCGATTGCCCATAGTCCCTCGCAACAGTCATCTTGAGTAGTTCCGGCAGATTGGCATGATCGGAATTAGAACTGGCGCGATGCGCTAGTGCCGCGGTGCCAAGCGCCCCTTAGCATCTCCCTACCCCATTGGTTTGAACCTAAAGCAGGAGATGTCATGGAATCCCGGACTGCATTGATTACCGGAGCCTCGAGCGGTATCGGACTGGAACTGGCGCGCATCCATGCAGGCAAGGGCGGCGATGTCGTGCTGGTGGCGCGTTCGCGCGACAAGCTGGAGGCCATAGAGCGAGAACTCCAGGCACAACACGGCGTGAAAACTTATGTCATCGCGGAAGATCTGGCCGATCCCGGCGCAGCGGATCGCATCTTCCGCGCCACTGAGTCCCTGGGATTAGCCATCGATGTCCTGATCAACAACGCAGGCTTCGGCGGGCACGGAAAGTTCGTCGAACGCGACCTGCGCGCTGACGAGGCCATGATGCAGGTGAACATGACGACCCTTACTTCGCTGACGCATCATTACCTCAAGGGCATGATTACGCGCAGGCGCGGGCGCATCCTGAATGTCTCATCGACCGCATCGTTCATGCCCGGCCCGCTGCAGGCGGTGTACTACGCAACCAAGGCCTACGTCACCTCGTTCACCCAGGCCATCGCCGAGGAGGTAAGGGAATACGGCGTGACGGCCACGGTATTGTGTCCGGGTGCGGTAGCAACCGGGTTCGTCGCGGCGGGTGACCTCCAGGGCGTCGATGTCTGGAAGAATGCCAGGACGGCGGAGTCCGTGGCGCAGTGCGGATACAAGGCGATGGAACGAGGTGAGCTGGTAGCCTTCAACGAATGCAAGTTGCGGCTCATGCTCGACTGGATCGTTCCTCTGTTGCCTCGTAGAACGGTGCTCAAAGTGTCGCGTCAGGCGATGGAGAAGACATCCTGAGCCAGGCTCGGGTGCCGGACGCTCAAGCCGGCCCGCTGATCTGCCGCCCAGATCTCCCAGTGCCCGCCAGCAACCCGACTCCAAGGGACATCTCGACCATGAAGCAAGCCAGGCATTTTGCCGTGCATCCCGGATGGAAACTGATTGCCGCCGATCTGGGAATAGCCGCCGGAGATCTGCTGACCCTGGCCGAGCTACCCGCCGACCTGTTCAGCCGCAAGGATGCAACGTTATCCCCGCCTGAATATTTCCGGCTTTTTGTTGGCCTCGAACAGTTGGTCGGCGAATCGCAGCTGCCTCTGCGTCTTGGCGGCGCCATTTCGGTAGAGGCTTTCGATCCGTCTCTTTTCGCCTGCCTGTGCAGCCCGAATCTCAATATCGCCCTCACTCGGCTTGCCCAATACAAGCGACTTTGCGGCCCCCTGGCGCTGGACGTCTACGTTCGCGACACGCACACGGAGGTCTTCATCGAATGCTACGGTTATGACCGCCCGCTGCCGCGTAGCCTCTGCGCCATGGAGCTGGTATTCCTCACCCACCTGGCGCGTCTTGCCACGCGGCAGAACATCGTTCCAATAGAGGCGGAGCTGGTGGCGCTACCGGGGCAGTCTCAGCCTTGCGAAGAGTTCCTCGGGTGTCGTCTGGAGCGAGGCAGGCGAAACCGAATTCGCTTCTCGGCAGAGGATGCGACCCGCCCGTTTCTCACGGAGAACGTCTCCATGTGGCAGTTCTTCGAGCCGGAACTGCAGACGAGGCTGTCGATGTTGGAGAGCGGAGCCAGCACGCGCGAACGGGTGCGCAGTGCACTGCTGGACATGTTGCCCAGCGGCCGGAGCAGCATCCAGGATATCTCCGAGCGTCTGGCGATGAGCAAACGCTCACTGCAACGCCACCTGGCGGACGAGGCCCTGAGCTACCAGGAGGTGCTGGATGACACTCGGGCAAGCCTGGCCCGCCACTACCTCTCCCGCTCGACCATTTCTCCAGGAGAAATCTCCTTTCTCATTGGCTTCCAGGATGCCAATTCATTCCTGCGGGCCTTCAAGTCCTGGACGGGCATGACTCCCGGGGAATACCGAAACCAGCACTACCATTAAAAGCAACAGCGCGGTGTCTGTTTCGGCTCGCTTGGGGACGCCTGGTTCAGCGGGACAACTAACGGCCAAAAGCGGTCATCTGGTGTCTGCAAAATCCGTGGCGATTCACCCGCTCGTTCGAATACGACTAAGAGATCCAAGCCAAGTCAGATCATGTTCTGATATCAGACTTCACTTATCTGAGCCCAAATCGAGCAAAGATCTCACTCAAAAAAATCTCAGTCCTACATCACTGCAATGACATACCACCAGGAGACTTCCCGACCATGTCATTGCATTGCCCTCGCTGCCGCTCGCTCAGGATCGCATCTGCAAATCCCGCCATGAAGTTCGGCATCATTGCCGGAACTCTCTGTGGCGCGGCTCGTGGCGCCTCAGCTGCGCTAGCAGCGAGTCGAGTCAGCTTAGCCAGCCCCCATGTCAGCCAGCTAAGCATCTCTCTCGGATCATTATCCGGTGCCATCCTCGGAGCTCTGGCCGGCGCCATCAGTGGCTGCACATTCGGCGCCCAAGTCGGTGAGCAGCTCGATCGCTATGCGCTAGCCAACAACATCTGCCTGACCTGCGGTATTCGCTTCAACCTACCGATCTGATCGGCCGCCTCTTCCCAATTCAACCCTCTTAATCCTCCCGCCGGTGCTGCGCATGACGCAGCGCTTTATGCCGGCTATTGCCCAAAGGAAACTCATCATGGCTCATCTTGTAGAAAGCATGGCTTATGTCGGCGCAACTCCCTGGCACGGTCTGGGTAACCGCTTATCTCAGCGACAACCGCTGGAGGTCTGGCAGCGTGAAGCTGGAATGGACTGGCAGATCCAGGAAAGCCCCGTTCACTTCAAATCAGACGCCGCTGGCCACCTCGGCAGCATCCACTCCTTCCCTGAGCAGAAGGTGCTCTATCGCTCCGACACCAAAGCGCCACTCTCGGTCGTCTCTCAACGCTACCAAGTCGTGCAACCGCGAGAGGTGCTGGAGTTCTACCGGGACCTCACACAAGTCTCCGGCTACGAGCTTGAAACCGCCGGCGTGCTCAAAGGCGGTCGTAAGTTTTGGGCACTGGCTCGCACCGGACAGAACACCTCGCTGAAGGGCAACGACCTGGTTAACGGTTATCTGCTGTTGGCTACGTCCTGCGACGGGACTCTGGCTACCACTGCAACTCCGACAACTGTGCGGGTCGTGTGCAACAACACCCTCACCATCGCCGTCGACGGCGCCACCCGAGCGATCAAAGTCCCGCACAGCACCCGCTTCGACGCTCAGGCTGTGAAGAAGCAACTGGGCATCGCAGTCTCGCAATGGGACGAGTTCATGTATCGCATGCGCATCCTGGCCGATCGCAAAGTGCGGTCGAACGAGGCACTGAACTACTTCATGGGGGTGATGTGCGACACGTCCCTCAGCAGCGAAATTCCAGAAAAGCTGGTCAACGAGCGCGCCATGCGCAAAGTGCAGAGCTTGTATGAAGGCCGCGGACGTGGCTCGCAGCTGGAGGCAGCGAACGGCACTGCATGGGGACTGTTAAATGCAGTTACTGAGTACGTTGATCACGAGCGCCGCGCTCGCAGCAATGAGTACCGCATGGACTCAGCGTGGTTTGGTCAGGGTGCGGTGATCAAGCAGAAGGCGTTGGATGCTGCTCTGGCGCTTGCAGCCTGACTAAGTAGATACGGCCAGAAAAAGCGATGACTCCGATCCCGGGTTCAGCGCTTTTTCTTTGGAGGCTTCAGCCTGGTAGCTAATCGTTCGATTGTCTCTAGCAACAACTGGCGATCCTCTGCCGCCAACGGCTCCAACAAATCATGGATGCGTCCTGCTTGCTCGACTGCACGAGGGCTCGCCTCGGTCAGTAGCTCCGACAATTCGCATTCGAAGATGGTAGCGAACTCAATAAGGCGCTCAATGTTGGGCTTTCTCAGCCCGCGCTCAATCCGAGATACCGCCTCATTGCCTATACCGAGCAGCTCAGCGACATCATCCTGAGTCAACCCCTTCCGCTTTCTGTGCCTCGCAATCGCCTGCCCTGTTAGCACTGCTAGTCGTTGCAAGTCTTCATCGTTATTCATAGCCCCTCCACTCACCCCGAATGGTTGGACAACACCCCATTTGACAGGAAGAGCCAGAAAGACCGAACATCAACCAACTTGGCCTATTTTACCCCCAATGAGGGCACATTCATGCGTGGAACAGGAGGCTTGGAAGAACGGCCGGATTGCAGAGAGAGTTGCCCCCGGACACACGCCATCAACAACAAATCATTGAACTAGCCGTAAGCGAGGGGCTGGCGCTTGGCCTGACGGTTTCGACGAAAAGAATTCGTCTGGCGGGCGACAAGCCATCTCTCCCACAACAGATCCATCCAGCAGGGAAAATTCAGAGAGGGAAACCCATGAAAATCGCAGTACTCGTAGCCATGCTTTTGGCTACAGCAGCAACGGCCACTCAAGCAGCTAACAACGTCATGCCCTGTTCGAAGCCGTGGAACCTGAAAAACTCGCCATTTGACGGTCTATTCACTGCCGCGGAGGGGCCGGCCAGCACATGCTTGCCGCTCGATGCTCCTAAAGTCGCTCGCCTCGTCATGCCCAATGGTGAGGTGCGGTTCGTCTCTGGCTTCAAGCCGGTCACCTGTGGTGATGATGGAATCTGCGCCTTGGGCAAGGATTTCTATGGCAGCGCGCCCAAGGGGAACTATGTCGTCGCGGCAGGTTGGTACATGGGAGTCGACACGGCCGGCAACCCGGTTTCCTATGCCAATGGCACGGGCCCCGGCTTCAACGGGAAACGTCAGACCGCCAACTCTCTAGGCAAGCGAGAGCCTGGTGAAAAATTCCATGCCGTCTGCCCTATCAACGACAGCGACTACTGCACCGTCGATACGGCCTTGGGCCTTGTCACTGTGAAACTGGCCAGCCTGCCAGTTATTGGCATTCCGGCCGTCAACGAAGCGGATGTGGCAGCCAAAGGAGGGAACTGCGACTCCCTGCCCATGTGCTACGACAAGAACGGCCATCAGATCGGCGTGAATGCCGACATGCTCCCTAAGAAATAACCCCCTAAATCCCCCAAAGCACTGTGGAAGCCAGCTTCTGCAGCGAGCTCGCTCACCCTAAGGAAATGTCATGAGCACCAGTTTTGATAACGCCCAATCCACCGGCATCGACTCGACCGGCAAGCAATGGCACTACGAACAAAACGGAGAACGCAAAGGCGGCTTCGATCAGCAGCAAATCATCGACCTGATTCGCAGTGGAACGCTGACCCACGGCTCGATGGTTTGGAAAAAAGGCATGACCGCATGGGCCAAGATCGAGCAAACCGAGCTTCGCCAGCACCTGGACGAGTTTGGGCCGCCGCCCCTCACCGGCTCCGGCGTGAACAACAAGATTGCCTGGCTGATCGCCTTCGCTCCGATCATTGGCTACCTACTGGAGTCTTTTATCGCTGGCCTGTTCGGCGCGAATGAAGCGCAGTGGGAACGAGCCATGTCGGAGAACCGCTATTGGTACGTCACCCTCGCGTTGAACATCGCCTTGTCGGTGCTCGACTCCAAACGACTCAAGCAAGCCGGCTATGACGTCAGCCGCTTCAAAGGCTGGGTATTCGTGGTCCCGGTCTATCTGTATCAGCGATCCAAGCTGCTGAACCAGAACCTCGCCTACTTCATCACCTGGATCGTCTGCTTCTTCATCAGCATTGGTGCTCATCAGGGCTAAGCCTTACGCGCCAAATTCCACTCCCAAAGCACGCCCGGCCGGTGAAAACCCGCCGGGCTTTTTTATGCCCGGAGGCTCATATGGCCCATGTCTATTTCACCCCCAGTGAAGAACCCCCACGCCCTGCCCTGCGCCTGGTTAGCACCAAGGATTTGTCTCGCGATGACTGGCTTGCTGTTCGCAAACGCGGAATTGGAAGCTCGGATGCAGCGGCTGCCGTAGGTCTCAACCCCTACAAATCGCAACTGGAATTGTGGTTGGAGAAAACAGGGCGTGACTCTGGCTTGCCCAAGAGCGATGTGAACGATGAGGAAAGTCCGACCTACTGGGGCAACATCCTCGAGTCGATCGTCGCGAGACACTACACCCAACGCACCGGCAATCGCGTACGCCGTATCAATGCCGTACTGCAGCATTCCGACGCCAAGCTCGACTGGATGTTGGCCAACGTTGATCGCGAAGTTATCGGCGCGGAGGACGTGCAGATCCTCGAGTGCAAAACCGCCGGCATCAATGGAGCGCGCCTCTGGAAAGAAGGCGTACCGGTCTATGTGCAACTGCAGGTGATGCACCAGCTGGCGGTCACAGGGAAGCAGGCGGCAGATGTCGCCGTGCTGCTCGGCGGGCAGCACTTGGAGATTCACCGTATCGAGCGCGATGACGAACTCATCCATTGGCTGATCGAATTGGAGAAGGAGTTCTGGGGCTACGTTCAACGTGACACCCCACCACCAGCAGATGGGTCAGAGTCAGCGGACCGTGCTCTGCGCTTCCTGTACCCCCAGGATCAGGGGCGCACGCTGGACTTCTCTGAGGATGTCGCTCTGTCAGCCGCGTTCGAAGAGTTGAAATCTGTACGCGCCACCCTCGAGCGGCAGAGCAAACGCGAGGCGGAGCTGAAGCAGCAACTGCAGCAAGCCATGGGAGATGCAAGTCGAGCAGTCTTCGCTAACGGCACGGTGTCCTGGCGCAAGGCCAAAGACAGCGTAACGCTCGATGTATCCCAACTGCTTAAAGAGAAGCCCTACCTACTCGCACGCTACCCCACCACGAAAATCGGCAGCCGCCGGTTCCTGATTCTCTGAGCTCGATTCCCCCATTGGCCACCCTGGTGCTTTCCGCGCCAGGGTGGCCTTTTTTATTCCCCCACTGGAGAACCACCAATGCTCAAAGGCTTGGCCATTACCCCGCCGGTGCTCGGGCGGATTTCCATCGGTAAGGTCGTCGAGAAAAACGGCAAGCGCCTGCCGGAAAAGGACGATCAATTCACCATCACCTCGCAGATCCAGGTGCGCGACAACTGGCTAATGCACCCCATCGACGAGGAGCTTCGCAAAGCTCAAGGCGGCAAAATTCGAAGCATTCCGGTTCGTCTGCTGTTCAACGCCCCTGATCTCAACTTTCGTGCCGAGTACTGCCTGTTCGATAGGCAGACGGGCCGCCCCTTGTGCGTCGGTAATGGAGAGAGCTGTAAACGTCGCAGCAAAGAGGGAATTGACTCTCTCCCCTGCCCTTCGCCCGACGGCTGCCCACTAGCCATAGGAGGAGCCTGTAAGCCGTATGGTCGACTCAATGTAGCCATAGGCGATGAGGACACGCTGGGCAGCTTCGTATTCCGTACAACCGGCTTCAACAGCATCCGTACGTTGGCAGCGCGCCTGCAGTATCTCCAGGCTATTTCTGGGGATCGCTTGGCCTGCCTTCCATTGGAGTTGCACGTGCGAGGCAAGTCCACGCAGCAGAGCCATGGGCTGCCAATCTTCTACGTCGATATCACCGTGCGTAGTGGCATGTCGATGGATCAGGCCCTGCAGCATGCTCGAGAAATCGAAGAGGCACGAAAGCAGTCTGGATTTGACCAGAACGCTCTGGACGCAGCGGCGCGATTGGGCTTCGCCAACGGCGCCTTCGAGGAGAGCGAAGAAGAAGGAGAAGCCATAGTGGAAGAACTCTTTCCTGAACCTCCAAACACCACGACCACATCGCCGACTACTGCAGACGCACTTGCTAACGACTGCACGCGCCCCACGCTAACGGCACGACTTCGCGATCGTGCCAAGGCGAGCAGTCAACAACTCACTGATTAACGAATACAGGAACTGGACCCGGCTTAGAGCCGGCCCTCACGTTCAGGAGTACGAACCATGCTTAGCCTCACCCGCAGCGTCGGCAAAACGATCCGAATTGGCGATGACATCGAGATCGTCATTCTTCGCATCAGAGGTAACCAGGTGCGCGTCGGAGTCTCCGCACCGCCCCACATCACGGTGCATCGAGAGGAGGTCTATCAACGTATCCACGCAGATAAGCAGCAAGACACTTCACCGGCCGCCTTTTAAGAGTCCTGCCATGGGGCTGCTGAAATTTCTAGGTCTGCTGTTTATGCTGGTCAGCATCTTCGCCGGCAGCGCAGCTGTAGTGGCACTGATGATTCTTGCCGTGCGCTACTGGCCGTTAATGCTAGTCATCGTAATGACTCTCGCTGTGTTTCAGCTTGCGTCCAAGCGCACGCGCGCTGCTCGGCGTTAGATCGTCATAAGTAGGAGCCCGATGGGCTCCTACTTAATTTTATTTTTTGATCGACAGACAGCTTCCGGCCGATTCTGTTGAAAAAGTAGGTTTAGCGGCGGCCTGCCGATCAGGTGTGCCTGCTGTCGAAGTGACTGCAAGCCACTTCAGGTTGCCTTTCGGCGTTTCGCTGAGCGTCCTTGCTCAGGCCTGAGGGTTAATTTGAAGGTTTCTGCTCTCAGCAGGCGTACCTATCCCGTGAGCGGTGGCCCTTGAGGCAAAAGCTTGGCCATGCGTCGCAGGTTCTGCACCGCCGCCGCCAAAGTGAATTCGTCAGTGGCACCTGTCAGGCCGCGCAGTCGTAAACGATCGAGTTTCATGATCCGTTTGAGGTGGGCGAACAGCATCTCCACCTTCTTTCGTTCGCAGCGAGAGACGAGGTATTCCGGTGTCTTGGCGATGCGCCTGGCCACATCGCGGGCAGCCTCATGGATACTGCGGACGATCTTCCGATTCGGCGTGTTGGGGCAGCATTTCGCTTTCAGCGGACAGGTAGTGCAGTCGGTTTGGCTGGAGCGATAAATGATGGTGTGGGCCTTGGTCACCCGCGATCTTTTCTGGGTGAAGGCGCGCCACTCACTGCGTAGTGGTTTGCCGGCTGGGCAGCGGTATTCATTGGCCTCCTGGTTCCAGTGGAAGTCGTTACTGGAGAGGCTGTCGTCCTTGCGCTCAGTCTTGTCCCACACCGGCACATGCGGCTCGATGTCCTTTTCTTCGACCATCCAGGCCAGCATCGGGGCGGTGCCATAAGCGGTATCGCCGATAAGGCGTTCCGGTGTGAGATCGAACTGAGCTTTGACACGCTCAACCATCGTCCTAGTCGAATCGACTTCGGCGGTACGGTGCGCCGGGGTAGCTTCCACGTCCATGATCACACCGTGCTCAGTGTCGATCAGGTAATTCGTGGAGTAGGCAAAAAAGGCCGGCCCACCTGGCGCTGCTGTCCAACGGGACTGAGGATCTGTGAGCGAAATTTTCTTGGGAAGAGCCTCAGCCAGCGCCTCTTCATCAAGGGCTTCGAGGTACTCGCGCACTGCGCGGCTGCTGAGCTTTGGATCGTTCCAATCGACCTCATCTCCCGCTACCCCACGTTGCCGGCTGGCATCCGCCTTGATGATGCTAGCGTCGACGGCAAAACCTTCGCCCTTGACTAGGCCGGCTGCCATGCAACGCCGCAGCACCTCATTGAACAACCAGCGGAACAGATCGCTGTCACGAAAACGCCCATGGCGATTCTTCGAGAAGGTCGAGTGATTGGGGACTTCGTCTTCCAGACCCAGCCGGCAGAACCAGCGATAGGCCAGGTTCAGGTGCACCTCTTCGCACAATCGCCGCTCGGAACGAATGCCATAGCAGTAGCCGACGACCAGCATGCGCACCATCAATTCCGGGTCAATCGAGGGGCGTCCGATGGGACTATAGAAGTCCGCCAGGTAGGCGCGCAGATCACTAAGATCCAGGCACTGGTCGATGCTGCGCAGGAGGTGTTGAGCCGGGACGTGATCTTCTAGGTTGAACGAGTAGAACAGGCGCTGCTGTCCTCCCGGTAACTGCCCCATCATGCTGTTCGCCCCCACGCTCGCTGACAGAGCAATTTTGCCAACGGTATGGAGAGGCCGCTACTTTTTCAACAGAATCGGCCATGAGCAGTCATTTGCTGCCAACGGAGTCACTCTAGGCTCCTGCCTCGCTAGCATCAGTATCGTGGCCTGCCCCCGATTGTTTACGTTTGACAGCCATGGAGAGTGGGGGTAATTTCTCAGCTCGCATGGCTGACCCCATGTCCATAGGCCACCTATGGGAATCAAACAGTCGTAAAAGCGAACAAGCTGTACATCAGAGTAAATGAGGCACATTCCCAAATGGGCAAAGTGACTTTGTTTAGTGGCCTGACAATGTCCAAAAGCCCCAATTTTGGAGAACGTGCTCATGAACACGAAATCAGCAAACCTGCAAGAATTTACCCTGACAATCCTAGGGGAAAATCACCCTCCGATTCGCCAGAAGGTCTTTGACAGTAAAGACTTCATCTTGCCCGGCACTCGGGTTGGCGTTGAAAACCGTGAACCTAAAAGCCGTAAAGAGAAGATGGACGCCTGGGTTCAGGCCCCACTGTCTGAGCGGCAAATTGAGATCACGGGAATGATGGGGAAGCCGAACCCGTTCCACCATCTTTCCAAGGCGGTTGATACCTCCCAGCTCACGCTTTCGATTCCTCACCAGGGCATCAAGATCAAGGTCGAAGACTTCCGCGAGGAAGCTCTGAAGGCTGCTCCTGAAGGAACGAAGATAGGCGTAGCTTTCGACACCTACGCAAAATCGCAATACGACCGCTCTTATTCTGATCTGGTCAGCGATGCTCGCAACAAGGTGATCGCCCGGTTCAAGGCCGCATTCGCGGAGAACCTTGATCACGACCCGATGAGCGATGAGTACCACACAGACAAGGATATTTTCCTGCACCATCCTGTCTGGGCGCCTCAAAGCTCAATTAAGGAATACAAGTCGCTCGCGAAGCAAGGTCATGTGTACTCCCAATACCTGGCCGGTGTATTCCTTGCATCGAGCGCTGGTGGCTACAAGGCTGAGTGTGTTGAGTACCTGCTGATGGCGTACGAAAACAAGCAGCCCGAAGCTATGCGTGTACTCGCTGAGTTCCTGCATTTCAAAAACGACTACTACGGTGCTACGCAGTGTGCGCTTCTGTCTATTGACGGCGGCGATGACTACTCGAAGGAAATCGTTCGTGAAGTGCTGGGCAATGCCTCTCACCAGGTGATGCAGACGAGTCGTGGTGTAGCACCACTCAGCTTTGTGATCATCGAGACACTCCGTGCAAACGGATTCGACTCGATCCTGAGAGAGCATTTCACCGAGTTCAATCCTGATCCACAGTCTGAAATTCGTATTCCTGGTTTTCTCAAAGGGGGCCGGTCATGAGCGGCGTTCAAATGTGGGATAGCAACAGCTCTGACAAAGAGCAGGAAGAGTTTGAGTGCCTCGACTGCGGGTGCACCACATCCGAGGCTGATTTCGAGTCAGTCGACGATGAGCTAAATCCGCAACGTCCCCGCTGCCCTGACTGTCAGAGCTCGCTCCGGATCTCCCGCGCAACGTGCGACTGTGGTGAGCCGGCGACTCATGAGGTTGAGTCAGGGTTCGTTTGCGACGATTGCCATGACCACTATGTCAGCGGGTACATGCGGGACTAATGCTTAGGGGTGTGGGGCGTGCATAATTGCTCGCACGCTCCCACATGCCAATGATACTTCGAGCATTCGACTGTCCAGCTCACTGTATAAGCGGCCACCGTCCGCTTTCGGCTGTGGATTCAACCGGTGAACGCAACACACTGAACCTTGCATGAGCAGGAGGAGTGTTGCAGATGAAGCAAAGACCTCGGATCTACTACACCGAAAGCCAGAAGGCGTTGATGTGGGATCGTTGGAAAGCAGGTGATTCGCTCCAGCAGATTGCGCAGCTATTCGACCGAAACCATTCCTCGATCCAAGGGATTCTTGCGGAGACAGGCGGCATCCGCCCAATCGCGCGACGACGTTCCAGGTTGGCGCTAACACTGGTTGAACGCGAGGAGATTTCGAGAGCACTTGCCGTTGGCCAGTCGATTCGGCATATCGCGATGCGTCTGGAGCGAGCCCCATCCACCATCAGCCGTGAGATCAACCGTAACGGTGGTTGCCGAAGCTACCGCGCCAACCAGGCTGATCAGGCGGCATGGGACAGGGCTCGTCGCCCAAAGCTTTGCAAGCTTGTCCAGTCCCCAAAGTTGGCGCAGCTTGTTGCGGAGAAGCTTCAGAACCAGTGGTCGCCCGAGCAGATTGCTGGGTGGTTGAAGCGTACTTACCCGGACGTGGCCTACCAGGTGTCGCACGAGACCATCTACCGCAGCCTATTCATCCAGGCCCGTGGCGCATTGAAGAAAGAATTACTGGAGTATCTGCGCCGTAGTCGTTATACGCCGGTCACGTCATCACACCCAGAAAACCGGTAACCATGGCCGTATCAGCGATACGACTTCCATCAGCGAGCGGCCGGCCATCGTTGAAGATCGTGCAGTACCAGGACACTGGGAAGGCGATTTGTTGTGCGGCAGCAAGAACAGTCAGATCGCCACGCTGGTTGAGCGCCACAGCCGCTATGTGATGCTGGTGAAAGTGAATGGAAAGGACACCGAGACAGTGGTGAATGCACTGATCGAGAATGCTCAGCGATTGCCTCAGGAGCTCTACCAATCCCTGACCTGGGATCGAGGCAAGGAGATGGCTGCTCACAAGCGATTCACTCTGGCGACGGATATCCAGGTCTACTTTTGTGATCCACAGAATCCTTGGCAGCGCGGGACGAATGAAAACACCAACGGCCTGCTACGGCAGTACTTCCCGAAGGGCACTGATCTCTGCTGTACTCGCAGGACGCGCTGGACAAAGTCGCTCGGCAGTTGAACGAGCGACCCAGAAAAACCTTGGGGTACTCAACTCCCGCCGAGTGTTTTAACCAGGCTGTTGCGTCGATCGGTTGAATCCACAGCTGTGGACGGACGCTGGTGGCAGGCCGCTATCGGCCGAGGCTGTGTAAAAACGCTCGAGCAATTTTGAGGTTCACGTTGCTACGTGAAATCTGAAGAAATTTTCCCAGTTGGCTCGCCCTGAACTCGCAAGAAAACGCGAAATTTGCTCGTTTTCTGAGCAGCTATCGTTTTCGAGAACGTTTTTACACAGGCTGGGCTGTTTGGAGCCGGTCACGATCGGTTTAACCCACAATCCATTGCAGCCGTTCGTGGGTGGCCTAAGTCGGACAGGAGCGGACGTTTAGATCAAGAAAAATAAACCTTTCCCCATTTTTCTGTCCCAATTTTTCCCCAATATTTCAGGTATCTAGGGGTGGAAAAGCTCTATGGTGCTGGTGCAGGCTCAGATCGGCGTTATATATGAGGGCTGGGTGTATTAGATTCATTTCTGGAAATCGCGACTCTTTCATGTATCGGTAGAACAGAACCGAAAACAGAGGGTCATTTGCAGATCTTTCTCTCAGATCCGCAAAACGTTTGTTGCGCTCTTCAAGTGCATCAGCACACTCTGAGTCGATCTGTTGCTGAACTTCGCAATTACCAACTGGTTTTGGTAGCACAACAGGTGTCCAGTGAAAGGTTTCTGCAAGAGTTTTTTTTGTATGCCCTTGCGTAAGCTTTTCGTACATATCATCGTGAAACTTTCTCTCCTCAGGAGAAAGACTCATGATGCGTATTTCTGACTCGATTTTGCTAACCATGGCGCCGAGAAAGATCTGCTCATGGCTAATTGAATTCCTAAAATCTGAAGTGGCAGTCTTCTTCAAGCTTGCGTCACTGATGCTCTGAGCGAAACTCGATACGCCATTTGTGAGGTCATTGAGGTAGTGCGATACAGGTTTTCGTCTAGAAATAGGCTTTGAGCTTGGGGGGGCTACCGCCGTGGCGGGCGCGAAAGCAAAGTCCTTGACCCGCCGGATAGCTTCGGATGAGTTATTGAAAACTACACTTGCCGGTATCCGTAGAACACTATAGCCATTGGCCGCAGAGTATTCATCTCGGATACGATCGCGCTCAATCTGCTCGGGGGATGAGTGATATGTTGCACCATCAATCTCGACGATGTACTTGTTGTTCAGTAAGAAATCAAATCGATACTTTCCAAACTTGAACTGAATTTGCATGGATAGTCTTGGAGAGACTAGAACTCCTTTTTTCGGATAAAAATTGAACTCCTTAACCATTGTCTTTAGAAATTTCTCTTCGGCCGGAGACTCGCAGCCTTTGAGGAATAGATCGAGCCAGTCGCTGTCCTCAGATGTCGCGTCGGCCCATGTTCGGGGTGGCGGTACGCTTTCCATCTTGGGTGATCTGAAGTTTACGAAAATTTCCCACGCAAGTATAAGTGTGAGGAGCAAGACGTATGGAAATATGAAGCATAGTGGCAATGTAACGGCCAGTAACCCAAGTCTAATCCATAGTTTATTTTCAGAGTTTCCATTCATGCAGAGCATCCATGCTATTGTTAAAGTTCTTAGTGGCCGGCCCGGGGTATGTTCGGGGCTTGCAAGAATTTCTGCCCGACTTTCGATTAGCTAAATTTTCACTAGAGAATATCACATATTAAGCTATCTCGCTAATAGATGTCGTTGAATCAATTATTAATGACTTCGAAAAAATAGATAATAATGGCAGGAGAATCAATAACTACTGGCTCAACGTGCTTAGTTCGATCTTCTCGCAGCCTACGAAGTGAGGTGTCGCGCCATCGAGGCATTGGCCGGCACCATCTGTAGAACCAACTCGGGCATCAGCGTCAACACCGCCCAAGCGGCGAATATCACGGCCCTCGTTCAGGCCATACAAAATGCGGGCAACAATAAGAACTTCAGCGCAGACTTCAACGGCGCGCAGTTGACAGCAGATAACCTGCAGCAAGCGCTGACTGCAGCGGGGACTAAGACCAAGATCAGTGTTAACACTGCTCAAGCAGTGAACATCAATACCATGCTTCAACTTCTCTCTATTGCCGGGGCTAGCAAACTCTTCAGCGCCACATTCAACGGCGCGCAATTAACGGCAAACAACCTTCAACAAGCCGTCAGCAAAGCTGGGGCGAACACGACGATCATTGTCGCAAGCGCTCAAAGCGCCCCCATCGCTACTCTGCTGGATGTCATCGGAACTGCGGGCTAATGCCCCTTCGCAGGTACTCACTGAGTACCTGCGCTCTCCATCAATTCATTCGAGTACGGATTTCAACCAATCTGCCATCGACAAAGCGCAGGTATTGATATGCCCCATTGCTGGGGCCATATACCCAATTCTCAATTGTTGCAGCGCCTTTTGCTACGTAACCATTAGCGTCGACAGCAGGGCCCACAACCTGACGCTGCGCTGGCTGACCACACTTTCTAATCACATCAACTATCAATTCGCCTTCGCTTATCAAATTACTTCCGCAACGCATTGTGGCTGCTTGAGTAGATGTCGCAGCAAAAGTAAGCAAGCCAAACAACAAACCAGTGCAAGATTCCCTAAACCTCATAACGTACTCCTTGAGACATAATCCGCCAGAAAATCGGCACGCCTTAAGACTACCACATCATTGCACCCGAGCGTCATTACACACGTCAACATTGGCACACGTCTCGGTAATGGCTACTGACGAGTATAAGAAGGGAGCCATTGGTCGTTAAAGGCTCCGTCAAATTACTTGAGGTGAGTTGATCCAGACAGCGGAGCACTTCCACGGAAACCGGCGTTCTGCTCGCTCCATTCGTCGTGTTCATTGCCTGGTTCATTTATCGCAGCACCTACTGAGCGGTAGTCCGCTATGGTAGCTGCCGCTGGAGCGAACCACCTGCTTTCCAGCGATCCCACATCAGCGCCTTCTGGCTTTCGGTGTAATAGATCCGAGATCTTTGTTTCATCTGCAACACTCCCCCCTGCTTACACAGGGCTCAGCGTGTTGCGTTCGCGAATTGCTATTTGTGCTGACCCGCATTTTTGCCGGCACCCTAGCAGTTGTAGCGCTGGTGATTCTGGCGGCGCGTTTTGGGCCACTGATGTTGGTCATCGTGCTAACACTCGCCATAATTCATTATAAATCTAGGCGGGCGCACGACTCCCAGCATTAATCGTCATAAGCAGGGGCCCGCTGGGCTCCTGCTGCATTTTTATTCTTTGCTAATTGACACGTACGAATGGCCACCAACACAACAAAACTCTTTCTCCGCATGCCTTTCCTATAAAAAGCCACACGCAATACAACCAAAATCCGACACCCACCCGAGCAACTTAATAAGAAAAACTACTTCCCCTCGCCACCGGCCAGCTCGCAAAACTTCATATAGTCAACTATCTGCACTTCCTTACCACTTACCCGAATCAATCCCAACTGCTGCAGCTTCGTAAAAGATCGAGAGACCGTTTCCATGGCCACCCCCAAATAATTCCCAATTTCTCCACGAGACATACTTAAACGAAGTGTATGCGCATAATACCCTCGAGCTCGAAATCTAGCAGACAAACTCAGCAAGAAGGTTGCGATTCGCTCCTCAGAAGACTTCTTAGACAAAAGCAGCATCATTTGTTGGTCTTCCCGAATTTCCCGACTCATAACCCGCATCAATTGACGCCGCAACTGAGGGATCGCCTCAGCCAATTCATCCAGTCGTCCGAAAGGTATTTCGCAAACGGATGTAGGTTCGAGCGCCTGAGCAGACATTGGATATTCTCCGCAATCCACTCCAGCCCAACCGAGAATCTCACCTGGCGATTGAAAACCTGTTATCTTCTCCACACCAGTGTCTGTAATACAGTAATTCTTTATCATGCCTGTGCGAATCACGAATATCGACCTAAACTCTTCGCCTTGACGAAACAAGAACTCCCCTCGCTCTAACGGCCTACTACGCCTGACCATTTCATCGAGAATATCAATCTCACTGAGAGATAACGAAGACGGCAAACAATGGCTTGCCAAAGCACAGCTACCACAGTGAATCTGGCGCCGCACAATTTGCCGATGAACTCCATCCATAAAGTCAGTCTCAGAATCAATTTTTCGCGTCAAGCACAATCACATCACGACCCAGAAACAACACTCCGAAAGATTTCCTTCTTCAGTTTAAATAATTCATCACCAAGCGATGCCCCAATAGAGCCTCGAACCTGGACACCGAAACAGAACCCAATGCAGCAGCGCGATGAAAAACAACACCAGATAGAAAGAAAATCAGATAAACGCTAATAGTCGAAGCAGTAAACGCCAGAGCTAATGGTCGCGAGCAAGAACTCAACAAGCAATGTCCCCGGACACCTCTAGGTGTGTCCGCAGACACCTCGGACTGCAGCAGGCTGTCGCGCAAATATCTAACGCAAACTTCAAAAGCCCGTCTGACACCCAAATACGAAAACAAAATATTATCGGCAAGGAGCCTGTGCTTACCTAAAGGCAGGAAAGCCAGCCTAGAGAAAAATCCTTAAACCAAACGCCCTAGGGCTCATCTAGAGCCAGCGTTTGCATGCCTAATGGAAGCTACTCACCGCCATGAATACCAACAGCTCAGCCGTCCTTTCGATGTCGAAAGGGCAGTGCGCCAAGTAGTACTCGGCTTAGCGTTGCGGCAGGGCATGAGGAACAAGCTCGGCATCCAAACTTCGTCGGATCACTGATCCTCAGGGACAAGAGCCCAAACAGCTCCTGCCCCAGGGGGGGCATCTCATTTTTGCCTAAGACAATCAAACTAAAGCTTGGGTAAACCAAGTTGGGGTGCCAGAATTGGCGCCACCGGTATCGACAGCCATGGTGCCGCCCCACCCGGAGCTGGATTCAAGAGTGGACCTTCAAGATGCAATCCTAGCGCTGCTGCTTGCTGCGAAAATTCACGGCACCGATAGCGCCATAAAGGCCACCGCAAAGCGGTGCGCCAAGCAACTTCCTCGCAGCAAGCGCGACATACTCTTCAATATTGCGACCAGCTCTGCTCCATTGAAGCTGGTCCACCAGATCGCCGCGAATCTCGACTAGGCCATACCCCTAGGCATCCTCGAACGGATGAGAGGAACAGCACAGACTAATCAAGTCTAACGGCGCCATGGCCTCGCAGAGACGATGCAGTTAGCAGCAACTAGTATCCCGCCACGCAGGCATTGATTGCTGCCGGCAAAGCTACAAGCTTTTTCCCGGTACTCACCTGACGCTCCAGCGGCACTAACCTCTCTTCCTTAGAGATTCGATTAGCATTCGCGCTGTCTGTCACAGAGGGGGTGAACCCTACCGCCTTCATTTGAACTAGCGCTTGCCTGTCCTTATCGACCGTCTGCTTAAGCTTTTTTTCAGCTTCAGCCATGTCGTTGTAAGCCTGGTGTTGCTGATCCAACACTCCCTTGAAGTCAGCAGCCTTCACAGGCTCGCTCTGGATGGTCTGCAACCGAGTGATGAGGCTTTCTTTCACTTTTAATGTCGCCTGCACAATTGTTGCCGGCAGCTCGCTAGCGGCCTGCTGCGTTTCCGCACTGCCTTGCTGAATCATTCCCCACTCCACCTCATCGTTATTGGTGGTAAACACATGACTCAGCATGCACTCTAGAGCCTTTCGTGCTCCGACATAGGAGGCACTCTGGATGTTGTATTTGTAGCGTTCACGGGCCGTCAGCCCGAGGATCGACATACCCGCGCCAGTATTCATCAGGCCGGTCTGGTCAGCCACCGCCCCACCTACGGCTGCAATAGTCCCCACTGTGGTGAAATCACCGCTGCCCCAGTCTCTCTTACTGCTGTCAGTGCTGTGCTTGTTGATGAGTACTCGCAATCCTTCCGCATTTTCCGAAGCAAGCGACAGCTGTTCAAATTTTGCTGGGTTTGGCGCCAGCTGCGGGGGCGGATAATTGACAATATCGTCCGGCGGGACGGGCCAACTATCTTCCATCAGCGACCTTGTACAGCCACCTAGAAATGGCATCAGTAACGCGAGCAGTATCGGAAAGACAGTTCGGCGATCCATAGGTCCTCCATGACATGCGAAGTGGTAATCGCTCGAAAATAGACCAACCGGCCATGCTGTCAACGCGCCATCCCACCTAATCCCAAACAACTGCTCTGTGCGGATTTGGCTGAACCAGTACCAGCGAGCAATTTTACGTTTAGGACGACCACTACCGACCTAGAGAGGTGAGTACACAGGCTCGTTCGCGCAGGATTTTTGGGGACTGAAGTAGGGTGTCGGCGATTTGCTATACCTGACCGGGCGCCCGGCTCAAGCATTGAAGGGACACCACAGACAGCCTGTTGCACTGGAGAAACACATCTTGGCGCTCAACGAAACCCGCAACCCCGCCCTCATCAAAATCCTCGGTCTTGTGATGCAAGACTTGCAAGAAGACTCAGGACCCACGCCCCTCCCACCTGACCTTGTTGGATCGGACCAACCATCGCTGAATAACGACCTGTTACCAGACGAAGTTGCGGCAGGTTCCAATGTTGGAGCGCTAGGCACGCGGTCGCCCACGGCTGAAGAAAGTGCCATCGGCAAGCAGGTGCTGGATGGTGCCCCCTCAGCGTGCACTCCCTTCGAAGTGGCGAGCTACTTTTGGGCCGTTGGCCAAGGATATTTCGGTGAAGATCGAAAGCCGTATGCATCAGCCTGGCCATCTCGCTGGAACCCGGTAATCGTCGAGTTCTTCAAGGCAACGCAAACCAAGCCCGACGGCGATACGACCTCGTGGTGTGCAGCCTTCGTCAATTACTGCCTCATGCGGGCCGCCAACGGCCGCACGCTGCCTACTGACTCAGCGCCTCCAACTAATAGCGCCAGAGCGCTGTCATTCAAAAACTGGAGCAAGCCGACGACCTCACCCGAGCCTGGTGACATAGTCGTGTTCGATAACATCACCGATGGCGAAGGCGGAAAAGGTCACGTTGCCTTTTTCTTGGCTGATCAGGGCGACCACGTACTGGTGCTCGGCGGCAATCAGCGTGATGGGACTCCCCCTCGATCTACAATCTGCCGTAAGGCCTACACCAAAAACGGCTCGATCCTGAAAGTAGTCAGCTACCGCACTGATTCGCAGCTGCACCCATAAGCGATCTGTGCATAGCTAGCCAACCGGCTCCATACCAGAAGGGGGAAGCAAGCCCCCTTCTGGAACCCGCAAATCCATACCCGCGGCTTGGAGCCCAGCATGTCCCTCCTCGCCTGGCTCAGTCGGAAACCCGCTGAGCCACTGTCAGAGGCTTCTCCGCAATATTTCCACTTAGAAACGATGGATCGCCGAATTTACAGTGCAGCTGACTCCAGCCTGCGTGGCATTCAGCTAACAATTCGGAAATATCCTTGGAGACGCCCGGAGGGAAATAAAAAAGGCCGCTTTCGCGGCCTTTTTTATTAATTCTGTAACCAAGACTCTACAACGTCATTGCCAAACTCTGCCTTCCAAGCTTTCAGCACCTTATGGTTCCCGCCTTTGGTCTCAACAATCTCTCCGCTATTCGGATTCTTGTAGACCTTGACGGCACGAGCCTTGCGCTGAGAGCTGGCTCCTCGGGCCTGCAGCTTGCCACCAACGGGGCGAGAGTCAGGATCCAAGATAGATACGATATCGCGCAGGTTCTTGTCGTACTCCTTCATGAGAGACTTGAGCTCTTCCTCAAACTTGATCTCACGCTTGAGGCCGGCGTCGTTCTTGAAGGACTCGAGGTAGGCAAGTTGTTCTTGAAGTGCCTTTTCCGCAGCACGAAACTCAGCAAGTTTAGAAATTTTATTTTCCTTTAGAACTCAGCCGGACATCGTAAGGACACAATAACCCGAAAATAAACTGTCAGCAAGCTACATCCGATGAACATTACTCAGGAAAGGCCTGCTTCACAATCAGGAGAAAAGTTATGTGTGCTTGCCTTCGTCAAATTTCCAATGGGCACGAAGTAAAAATCTATACCTAACCCACCTAGACAAATAATCCCCTAGAATTTAACAAGTAGAACCGCCGTTCTGCGTTACGACAGCTCCACCCTAGCTAGACACACCTTCTACTGGTCTGTCCCGGTCTGATTGGACACTGACTTAAGGTGGACAATGCCCACCGCAAGGAGTGTTCATGCCCCAGCCCAGACGACGTATTCCCGAGTCCTTCAAACGCGAGGCGGTAAACCAGGTGCTTCCTGGTACGCCGCGTCGCCATGTATCGCTTTCATTAGCGACCTTCTTGGCGGTCGAAGCCTCGAATAGGAAGTCCCCCATCGACGGTATGAGCCTGACATTTGGCCTCGCCCGGATAGATATTTGAATGTCAATGTCCGGGCATACCCTAATGTCAACGTCTAGCTCGACGTCATGAGCACCCGCTAAACGTCATTAGAAGTCCTATCTATCCACAGGTCTATTGCTGCCTCGACAGCGGCTGAAGGCAAGTACTCCTGTTCCAATCGCCCCTTTTTTTGCCCTAATAGGTGCGAGTAAAGTTCCTTTTCCTCACTGCAAAGTCCGGACGGAGGGTATACCTGAGCCGTTACGGGCTCTTCGACTGCGGACCCTGGGGCGTATAACTCATACACATCTCTTGACATGAGAAGAGCAGAAATATCGGGACAAAGCACTCGGACACTACTGAGCATTAGAAAGCCCCAGCTATCTATGTCCCCCCAATAAGCTAGCTGCTTCTCCCGTAACCAGGACGCCGCCATCCACTGCAGATCGAGGCCACATCCAAGAACCGCGACGGCGTCATCAAGAGCAGGTAGTTGATGAAGGCACTTTTCGTTCTCAACGACAATGAGCCGAGAACCAGGAAGCCGAGACTCTTTTAGCTGAGCTGTTGTGAGCCGGAGCTTCTTGAATGGAAGTAGCCCATCGCACAAAGGCGCCACAAGGACCCAATGCTCATTTTCTTCAAGAGCCCCAAGGAACGTGTTTAGCCCCATCTCCGAAGGCTCACCTTGAAAACGCTCATCCAGCAGTCGCGTAAGCAGTCCAGCGTTCCGCTCGAAGAACTTCGTGTCCACCCCATGCTCGGCCAACAAGCGCAGGGGCCGCCCCATGGCGCATCCTGGCTGGAGACGCAGGGCCAAATCTGCAGCAGCAATGACCTCCTCTGGCTTTTTCTTTAGCCAGAGGCTGCGCTGAGTAACAAGCAGCGCTCTGAAAGCCACATCTACGCTCTCAACGATATGCTCAAGGTCTGCATATTCCCTACAAACCGCGGCATCCATTGTTGCAGCGATCCATTCCGATGGAGTGCGTAGACACCACTGAGAAGGAAGAAGGATTGGTTCAGCGCCAGCGCGATAGCTGACTGGCTCCCAATCCACCAACCCGATTGCCACTTTCTTCCACGACTCAGCATGGCGTTGCACAGCGCCAGGGTTCTGCGAAAACTCTCTGGCGCTTGGAACCCCTATTCGCATGCAGAGCGGCCACTCACTTAGGCCAAGAAGCCGCTTGCTACGTGTCTCTGCCTGATACCACTGACGAGCTAGCTTTCGGCTGATCTCAAGTGGTGGCTTCACTCTGCACCTTCATTCGCTGCTGATAGTGCTCATCCAAGGCTTCCCAGCTGAGCGAAACCAAACTGGAATCCATACCTCTTCGGTGCACCACGATCGCCGATCGAGTGTGGTGGCGCAGCAGCCGCATTTCCTTGTTTGGAGTGATGAAGATGGCATGCAAACCGAACTCCCGGAGAGCCCCGATGATTCGAGCCGCGACGGCATGAGAGCTTCGGGAGAAAGCTTCATCCAGGATGATGGAGCCAAAGAGTGGCCTGCTACTGCCATCTGGGCACAGGGCATAGCTCAGCGATGCCGTTAGGACATGAGAGGCGATGATTTCTTTCTCGCCACCACTCCCACCTTGTGAGCCCGTCCGGGTTTCAATTGTGTTGCCTGTATTCCGATCGATCACCGAGACCGCGAACTCCAACCGGAAGCGAGGATCCAGTAGTGTGCGAGCGGCCTGAGTCCGATTTCGCTCACAAGCCTCGCGCAGAATATCCACGAGCTCCCGAAGGGCCTTGTAGTGACTCTCCCCTTCGTCATCAATGAACCTCGCCGAGTTGAGGGCACGTTGCGCACGCTGCAACGCACGAATGCTGTCGTGCGACACCTTGTTTGCGATCAGCCTCAGATACCGCCCCGCCTGGAAGTCGACCCGGCACATCGTACTGTTCAGATCGTCCAGTCGCTCCTCAATTAGCGCTACCTGCTGCTCGATGTAGCTCAACAATTGAGTGACACCATCGTCGGAGGAGCGGTTCAGGTAGTCCCGGAATCGCTTCAGCTTCTCTGGCAAGGCCTCTTCAGTGAGCACCCTCAACCGATCCAGGTATTTGTGCACGTCATCGAGCTCTCGCCCTGCGTCTACCAGAGCCCCAGTGTCCTCTTTCAGCGCATCCGACATTTTCTTTGCGAGCTCGGTTTGAAGCTTACTGAGCCTGTCCTTGAGGCCGCTGATCTCACCCTGCAGACTCCGAGTGAACTGCAGCTCAAGTTCGCCAATCTCTGCCAAATACTTCGGAGCGACCTCTGGAAAGTACCTAATCGCTAGCTCACGCTCCTGGTCGCTCATACCCACTTCCGACCGGCTAAACGCTTTGCGCGTACTCGTTGCCGCGTGCTCGAAGCGGGTATCTACCAGAGCTTTCTTTGCGATCGCCTGTTGATGCTGCTTGTCTAGTGTGCCGACCAGCTCCGCCGCCTGGTCTGCGGCCTGCTTTGCTGCCGCAAGATCAGTATCGGGTTGGAGCAATTCCTGGATCCCCTGATTCAGCTCGTCGAGCTGCTTCTGCGCTCCCGGTAGGTCAATGTCCGCAAAATCGACATGGCTGATTTGCTCGAAAGCCCGAATCTGGCCTTCAAGCAAGCTAACCGCAGCTAAAGCATTTTTGAGCTCTTGAGCAGCTTGCGCTTGTCGCTCAGTGACTTCCTGAATTTGACTAGCCAACTGGGCCAAACGGTCGCGGTTGTCGAAGCCCGTGAGCCAGTCATCCTCTAATCGCAATTGATCCTGCTTGTCGTAGAAGCGGGCCTTACCCGACATGAGGCCTTCAGCAGTCATCGCATGAGGAGTAGATCTCAGCACCTCTGGGCTGTCGACGCAGTGCCGGTCATTCTCAGCAAGAAGTGCCTTAAGTGCCTCGCGGTAGGGATGATCCTTGTATGTGAGTTTTCGAGTAAAGCCATCCGGCATGAAGACTGCTGGTGACTCAGGGTGCTTCACCTCCAGCAAGCGGACATGCAGTCGGTTATGCCGGTTATTGATCCAACGAAGGGCATGCTCGATGGACTGCGGCGGTACCAAAATCCGTAGGCGGTGGCCACCAATTGCCCGCTCGACGGCCCCTCTCCAACGATGCTCTTCGCTTTTGACCTGGACGAGCTCTGCTACAAACGGCAGTGCGCTGTCGTCAAGGCCGAGCTCCGCGGCTAAATCAGAGCGAAGGCTTTGGAAATCCGGACGCAAATTTGAGCCCGGTCGGCGCTCAACCTCTTGCCGCTCAGTTTTAAGCCTCGCGAGTAAACTCGACTGCTCACTCTCTGCGACGCCCAGTTGGAAGGACGTCAGTTTGGCTTGCTCTAGGTCTGACCTCAGAGCGACAAGGCGCGACTCTGCCGTAGCCTGGTTCTCTTGCAATACCAACGAATCGAGATCATCTGAAAGACCAAGATTCCGAGCCAGCGACTGATACTGCTTTGAGTCGATCGCACGCTTCGAAGCAATTTTGCTCCAATCATTCACGCGGGCTCTCAGCTGATCAATGTTGGTGCCGCCTTTCAGCAGATAGAGCTGTCGCAACTCATCAGTGCGCTGCCTTTGCGCCTCGAGCAGCTCGTGGGCAGATGCCACCTCCGCCTCGGCCTGCCGACTCTCAATCCGCAACCGTTCCGTTTCCGCCAGCCACAAACGGTGCCCCTGCTCCGCATACCAAACAGGTACAAGTCGCTCTAAGGCTGCCTTCTCGCTTGCCTGGCTTTCCAACGATTGGTAGCGCGACCACAGTTCAGCTATGGGCTCCAACGTACGCTGCTGTCGGCGCGCAACATCCAATTCACGATGGATTTCAGTGAGATCATCAAAGCTGTCAGCCACCTCTGCAGCACGATCAAAGGCCGCACGATCATCCAGCACCAGCTCACGAAAAATCTCGTCAATGCTATTGAGCTGCTTCAGTCCTGAGGCTCGATTCAGGAGGTTGAATGCGTTCTCTCCAACCTCAAAGAAATCACGTAGCCGGGCGAGGTACTGCTTCTTGCTTTGGTACGTCCAGATCCCCGCTTCCGAGCTCCCCATCTTATTCAGAGCAGCCATCCCGCCCTCGTGCTGAACGCTCAACCAGTGTTCAAGCGTATGGTCAGGAGAGGTGCTGAATATCCAGAGCTTCTTCATGTCTGCGGCAGATGAACTAGTGCCCTCGAACCAGAGCAACGCACCAAGCCGAACCATCCCAGACTCACGGTTGAGCGTCGCGGAGATTCCTGTAACCGTCTTGCCAGAACGAGCGATGTGGGACTGCCCAGCACTCCCGTCTCCTGGACCGGTGACACCACGAACATACGAGGCAAGATCCCTGTCGCTGTCGTGACCACCGGTGGATGCCAGGTTGTACCGCGGACTCGCGCAGATGAGGGTCATAAGCGCATCGACGAGGGTAGTCTTGCCGCTCCCTGTCGGGCCAATGACAGCTGTCCCAGCACCGTCAATCGGCGCCCGATGCAGCCCTTGAAAGCCGCCCCAGTTAAACATCTCAACTGAGGTGAGAACGAAGGTTTCGCTATCCCGCCACAAAGCTTCCTGCTTCACTCTTCGACCTCCATGGCCGCGTCAATGGGGTCACTTTCCAGTCGCTGTTGGTCCTGAATCCAAGCTAGCAGAGCCTGCAGGTTCTCAGGGTTCGCCAAGTGGGCAATGATCGGGCGAATGATGATGTTGTCATGCGCATCCGGAGTGGACACCAAACCATGTCCTTTCAACTGATCGAGTAGCGTGAGAACGCGGTTGCGCTCTTTTGCATCGCTACCCAAATCGCCAAGGTAGACCTGTAGCTGCGGGATCAAATCGTCCACAGCGACCTGGGCAACAGTCGTCCCGATACCACTTTCCTGCTCTGACACAATGAAGTGCTGACGCAGTATCGCGATGAGGAGGGATTGCTCGAGGTTCAGGCGCTGCCTTCGCACGAGTGGGTGTGACCACTCATCTGGCTCAGCGCGTACGTCCTGTCGGACTGTCACAAAGGCAAGCCCTCTTATCTCGTCGATACTGACGCCCAGATCGAGGGGCTCAAGGACGCTCGCAATTTCAGCGACATGAGTGACGGCTAAGCGATAGAGGTTGGGTTTATGACTGTCCTCCAGCAACCCGTACTTAAGAAGCTCCTGCACGGTCTCTCTAATGCGACCATGAGTACGACCACTATCGTCGGATGGCTCGTGAGGCTGAGGGGGCGCCGCTTGTTCTGACTCATCAGCAGGCAGCTCTGCCGGCCGCTGATCATCCCCTGCCGAATTTGCCAACTGATCGAAAATTCCCGCCATGCTCACAACTCCCAATCAATATCCTTGAGTGCAACGCTATCCATACCGACGAGAGGAAGATGGAACCGCCAACGCTGCTGGTCTGAGTCAACCAACTCCACGCTCTCAGCCTCATCCTCGTACACATGGAGACCCGCCTCACGGGCCATCCCTAACCAAAGAGAAAATGTCTCCAGGTCATGTGTAGGCGGCAGCAAAGCTGCTAGTTCTCCAAGGCTTAACGGCCTTCCCTGTTGAGCCAAGACCGACAGGGTTTCGCGGATGAGCGCATTTCGATCCAACCCATCAAATGCATCCCAAAAGTCCGCATCGATTTCGTCTAACCCAGCTGAAACAACATCTAGATTCAGCTCTGCATCCGCGCCCGTACTGACGTCTTTAAACCGCAGGCGCTCAACAGACGGGATGCCCGAGATCGGAATCCCGATAGGAGGCAGTGGCACAGCTTTTCGACGCTGGCTTTGGCGCTGCCAATCCAACCCCAGCGCAGCATTGAAAATGTCGTGGAGCAGTTGGCCAACGCGATGGTGCTCAAGGGCAAGCCCGGTCTTCATGAAACCTTTGACGTCCCTCTCGCTGCGCGCTCTTGCCTGGAGCACTGACTGAGACTCTTGGACCAGTCGCAGGACTAGCCACCGCATTTCTTTCTGCTGGCTACGCTGGAGCGCTTTGGAAGCAGCAGGATGCCGAAGAATCGTTCGGACCCGCGCACGCATATCGTCCAGTTCAATGGACTGTCGGAGCTGCTGCTGGAAGCTATCGAACACCCGCCCTTCAGGTGTGCTCAATAGCGAGTCTTGTCCATCGAGCAGCAGATCGACTATGTCGCCACGGTGGTACTGCTCGCTAATGATGGATTGGCGAAGCGCTCTATCTGCGTCGCGCCAAGAGTCCTCGACCCTCCTGAAATCAGCGCGCAGGCTGGTCGCCAGGCTGTATACCTCTCGAATTCCCTCGATAGCCTGGGCCTCATCAAGAACGACAATGTGGCCTGCTTCAACTTGCTTCAGCTCAAGCTCGAGATCGTGAATTCGACGACGTAGGCTGGCGATGCGGCCAGCAGGGCTGGGGTTCAGGTTGGTCTCGAGATTCTCGATTTCGCGCTGTACGACAGACAAACGCGACGCCGTAGACGTCATCATTCGGCTGTCTAGCGACTCTACAAACTGAATTGCGACCTCTAGAGCATCGGTTGCATAAACTCTGCCTTCACGCTCGACGATCAATCGCCGCTTGATCCATTCCCGCAACTCGCGCCCCGCCTGGAGCTGGACGTTGTCAGCATCGATCTCGAATAGCTCTTGGCTTGCATAGCTGGACAACAGCTCTGACAAGCCTTGCAGCGCATCCTCTACAACGATTCCATCGTTGGCCCTTTCGAATAGAGTGCGGAGACAGCTAAGGACCAGAGGCGCTCTTCGGGAGGCCAGAAGCAGCCAAGCCGGATGCTGGCTACGAGAGGAAACATAACGTTCGGTAAGGTGCTGAGTACTCTCTTCCATGTAAGTCTCTCGGCCGAATCAACTACCACTCGAAATGACACCTGCTATCTGGCGTCCGAGCCTCGAACTGAACCTCGTCGCTACCCACAGCTCCCGCACAAGCGGTTCTTGCTATGACGAGCCAAGAAAGTTCTCCTTGATGCCCGGTTCTCCAATCACGTTCAAACTGTTGCCACTGCGAATACGCTTGTCTTCCGCTTAGCTGGCTTTTTTGGTGCGGCGGCGTTGAGGAACATCACCACCTCAAGTGCTCGGATCGGGGACTCACATCGACCAGCGCCATTCTGAGACTAGCCGTTCACGCCCATCTGGCATCGGAGCCTAGCCGGCGTGGAATGCGCACCGTCAAACACCCTGACCACTCATTTCTCAGCTCGACTACCCAGTTGAACGAGATGACTGTGCAAGGTCTCACTCTACCACCTTGCTACGCCCAATAATGGCGTCTCAGAATCCGGCCATCAATGAATATAGGTTTGACATTTATCAAACAAAATCGAAATTTCCTGGCCGACAGCCCCTCCCCTCTATTGCATTAACAAGGTAAAAGCTATGGGCCTACAGCAACAGAAGAATGGCGCTCCTCTGGAAGGACACCTCGGGCCTGAAAAGCATTAAACTCCGAGCCAGTGCGCCCCACTACTTAACTGATTCTCAAGCCCAATCTCAGAGCCTCGCGCACTCACCCTCTGTGTAGACTGGCAATCCAACTTGGTCAGCAGACATGAAAACTGTAGATACTGTTTCAGCCGCTTTAAGGGAATATATTTCAAACGCTGAAGAGCATGAGTTCCTCAGAGATCATGACGCCAGATTCGAAAAAATAAGAACTTCGGTAAATAAAAAATCAGCCGACCTGCGTCCTCCACTTAACGTAATATCTAAACGCCTTTACAAGATAGCCGACCACTCCTTTTACTGCCTAGAGCTTTTTCAATACAAGTACTATTTACTAGCAAAGGGAATACTTCACGCCCTAGAAAGCAATAACCCACTGTCACTGGCAAACAATTGCCGTTCACTACTAGAGCAGATAGCCACGCTAAATTATTGCATGCAAGCCGTCGAAGAGATGATCAACAACCTGAAGGACCAAGGCACGCTAGATAAAATCAACAATATAATTTTAAAAGCAGAGACGACCCTAAAGAGAACCTATGCTGGCCAAGGAAGTAAAAAGGGTATCCCTAAAGAAGAGGAAGCCATCCATGTAAGCTCCTCAATAAAAGAACTGCAGAAGAAAATCAACGACGCAGAAAGCGCGTATGACTATCTATGCGAATTCGTCCACCCAAATCATGGAAACAACCTACTGATTTCCAGCGGAGTGATAGGAAAGGGAATTATAGGGAGCCGCGGAAATTCAGACGAAGCCATAAAGAGGATCGCATCTATCAGCTACAATCTCTTGGATTTTAGCCGAAACGTGAACAGTATCGCTTACCCTTACCTTACTTGGCAGACGCACCACTATGTAGAAATCTGCCTCCAAAAAGGAGCAAAAATCACCAACGTCTTTTCAACTAAAAGGCCAATCCCTCAAGGCGACGGACGCTCAAAAGAAACCGCGTTCTTCTTTAAAAATGCGAGAACAAGCCAAGAAGCAACAAATTTAAGCTACCAATATCTCATTGAAACCGGGCACAGCATCGACCTTCAAAAAAAGATAATTGGAGGCATCGAAAAGGAAAACGGAAAACTATACATTTATGACAACTGGAAAACCAATTCCGGCACAATCTGGTTCAAAATCCCAGGACACGAGGGCATTTAACAAATCTCCCATTAAAACTCATCACCATAGAGTCCATCACTTCCCAGCGCCAACTCGAAAAATCTTTATTCTCTCTGACGATGCTGTATCGAGCCATAAGGCGCCAGATTCAACTCCCGTTCATAGCGACAACAAGAAAATTTGCACCAGCACGAAAATCATATAACTCAGTCAGCATGATGCGATGGATCATGCTGACTGAGTTAGGATGCAAACCATGTTCTATGGCGAATAAGCCCACACACCACGACTACTATTCAACAGGAATCGATGGGTCGTCGAATTCAACATTATCAACCCTAGCCCTCAGCGCAAACTCAAGATCCTTCGCCTGTTGTGACCAATTTATATTCGCGGCCGACTTACTGCCATGAGCGCTGAGTTTACCAAGCCCCCTAAGAGTCCACGGAAGAAAATTCGCTATTACACCGTTAACAAACGACACGAAATCTTCGAACATTGTCTCTACAGTTTCCGGCATCGCCTTCGAGGTCTTCTTACGCAGCCCTTCAAATATCAGGCGTAGACTTTTCCTCAACAGCAGACCTTCCAATACCTCTTCGATATTGCTAGCTTTAACAACATTCCTATGATTATCCCTCTCGAATATCATCTGCAACGTCGTATTTGACTGCTCTGGCACCGAACTAAACCGCCTCAAAATCTCGCTATAGAGCCCCGCGCCGACCTCAAAGGATTGTTCGGAAAGAAACTCCATCATTAACCTGCATGTCCCAGGCGAGAACCCACTTAGGTTGGCCGCCCGACCAAAATCTGTAAGCCTTATCGGACTATTAACAACTGCCATTGCTCCGCCTGGCTGCTGATCATCCAGAATTGATTGTGCAGTCTCAGACAAGATTCTTTTTACGTTCTGTTTGCCATCGGTCTGCCCCGCATAAGACGCGTTAGTCAATTCCGATACTATATCTTCGGAATTGGGATGCTCTGCAATACACGCAAGCAGCTGCGCGCTAATGGTTGCCTCTAAGAAACTCTTCCCCTCAGGTGGATTTTCACGCCAATTCCCTCCCATGGTCGACGCTAGAGGCGATGATGCAAACATGACTTCCTCCAAGCGCTGTTTGATATTTCGCCTATTCTGAAGGGAAGGAGGCCCCATTAGGTTTTCGAAGAGAATTGTATCGCCTTCGGAAAACGCACCTGCCCTACCGCAACGACCCGCAATGTTGCGAAATATCATCGACTTCATATCCGTCCCGGTATCGCGCATGCTAGTAAGCCAGTGAGCGACAATGGTCCACCGGAACGGAAGATCTGCGCCTTCAGCGAGCGTAGTTGTAGCGCAAACCACCGACAACACACGCTCGCGAGTCAATTTTTCTATATCGCGCCGCACATCGAAAGGCAATGATGCGTTGTGGTACGAGACTCCACGCTTAAGACACTCAACGAGAAAGTCTAAATAGGGGTAGCGTTCAAGAATGCTAGCAGCAATCCCCGCCACTTCGTCATCCTCGACTTCCTCGCGACCGGCTAGCAATTCTCGAGCGAGTAATCGTGTGTCAACCTTTCTTGGGCAGACGATCAGACCTGGCGAACCCAGTCGACTCAAAAGATCTCGTGCTATCGCACCGACGTTGGCAGCTGCGCTCTTCTCGTTAGGTTTGGGGAATTGAGCTGGTGTAATTTTTCCCGGCAGGTTGATTCTAATAGGCTCAGAGATCTCTGACGTTGGCCTCTCTTCCGCAGGGCGGAGTGTATCTGTCCCATGAATCCAATACATGTCCCCATTCGCGCGGCACATAGCCAATCGACGAGCAGTAGGCCTCCACCCGATTTGGTGTAGATCCTGTGCTGTCACACCAAGCCAAGCGCAAACCGCCTCTGGCTCTGTCAACACAGCCGAGAGCCCAATAATACGCAGCTTTGAATTAGTCCGCTGTAGGAGTCGAATCCGTGAAATAAGACCCTCCACGCGCGCACCCCTGGCCCCATTTTCTAAAATATGAATCTCATCGAAGATTACAGTTCGAAGCCGGTCAATATCTTCTCCAGCACGAAGCCAACCGTCAAACCTTTCTGGAGTAGCAACAATAACCTCGCCCTCAGCGAAACTACTAACAGCCTCGGATTGAAATCCGCCAAACATCGGGATAACAGGGAAAATTTCGCGAAGACGATTCTCGAGCGAGCTTCTAACTTGCTCCCCTACGGCAACGTACGGAGCCACATAGACACACAAGCCATTATCAGCCAAATCGGCAGCGATGCATGCTTCAGCAATAAAAGTTTTGCCTGTGCTCGTCGGCAGAGTTAATAGTGTATTACGTCTATGCTTAGCAATCCGCTCTTTACTCAGAAGAATATGCTGCGGTGGCAGCAGAGTTACCATGCCACTTTTAATAGTATTTCTGACGAACCCATACGGAATTTCTGATGCAGCATCTAGCAGATTAATAGTCGCTAATCGTTTGGCTTGGTAAGCGGCCATCCGCCCTCCAAGCAATAATGCACCCTCCGCGAGGGTTCCAGCCATGGATACTTGAGAAAATATTCTGAGCGCGGATGCGAATGCTTCGGCGCGAGCTGACACGGAGCTGTGGTAGAAAGTTCGTTTCCAGAAGCGTCGAAACCTCTTGAACTCAGCCTTATTTGAGCCATTTATCTCGTCCGACTCATATCTAACATCGTAACTAGAGGGTTCGCAAATGGCTGCAACCATGCGAAAAACCTGACTCTTCCTGATATAGCTCGGATCGACATCAGCCAGTACAGCACGAGCACTTGGAAAATTACCGTGCATAGCAAAAGCGAGTGCAGCATAAAACGAAAGATCGTTTAGATCTTCATCAATCGATAGATTCTCGTCACCTAGCAGGTCGTCAAAATCATCGTCCACGGGACGTTTTTTAGCCTGCCGTAAGTGCTGTGCCGTTGACTGCAAAATCCGAGCTGCAGCTACCAAAGGTCTCGCTTTGCTTTCATCATCAAGAGCCTCAAGTGTCTCTTCGTCCACGCGGATTTGAAACGCATTAATGCACTTCAAAGCAGTCGCTACATCAACCGGATCCTCGGTTGGAAACGTTGGTTCGACTCCCCTAGCCTTTGCCGCGGAGGAGGCAGCGCTGTCGAGAAATCTGACAGACTCAGGGAGCTCGCTCATGGCATAGTACTTCCGTTATTGGAAAGATGAACAAGGCAGTTAATGAGGTTATCTATTGCGATACTCCAAGGCTCAATAGTTTTCGCCCCCCATCCTTGTTTCTTAATCTTCTCGGCGACAGCATCCAATGCGGTAATCGCCGCAGAGTCTCCTACTGTGCGATCATGCACTAAGGTTGGTAAAAGCCGAATGCCTTTACAGTCCTTCGCTTGAGGTAAGAAAAGCCTACTCACTCGTTCAAGCTCGTCTTCCTCAAACTCATGCACAACCATCAGGTAGCCCATCAGCCAGTTGTGCCTTTGGCCTAAGGACCCTGCGACGGCCGCTTTGCCTAGTAGCTTTTTGTAGTCCTTAACGAGCTCATTAGCATAGGTAAGACGGGGAGCGCCAGTAGTCTTAACTTCCATTATGTAAAGACGATCCTTACTCTCGTCCCCCCCTGGATCTAAATGGACGATGGTAATATCCAGCCCAGTCGGAGCACCATCTTGATGGGGAGTCAGTGCCCCCATAAGTGCGAGCGTATACCCATTTTTCTTACCAGATAACCCACTAGCATGCGCGACTCTAGCCGACAGAAACTCGCCGAGATTTCCCTTTCGGCCGGTGGTTAGAGTGTCTTTCGTGATTTTCGCCGGCCATTCTTTTGTGACTTTATCAAGCTCGGCATATATCCATTTGTAAAATGCTGAGCAATCGGGATTTCCCCGAATAAGCTGTATCGGCCATCCATTAGACGATGGCGAGGAAATCTTTGTAAAAGCCTTTGGCATCACACTCCCTGTCCAGCACATGGCCGTTGCAATTTGGGCAAGGCCTTCTGCCACTATCATAACGCGATAGCTGTGGTTTTTTTACTAGCCAATGCGAGAATTCACCTCATGACACTCGGGAGTTTCTCAATGCCCTATACAGACACGCCAAACGCTTCGCCACCTCCGCTACACGTGGACCACGATCGCTCACTCGTCTGGCTGTTTCGAGTTTGACCTCTTCGGGGCCACGCTAGTTGCTCATGGCAGCTTCTGATGAACCTCATTATGAGGCTCGGAGGTGTCTACGAAATTAGGGGCGATTCAGGCCTTTCAGCTATCCACCCTAATAATCTAAAGCTAACCAGCGCTAAAAAAAGATTCAACAAGCAAAGCGCCTTCCCTAGACAACTTATACTCAAGTGAATTTCTATTATTGTTTCTCATGAAGCGCGCACTAGATATATATTGCCGACACTCAAGAAGCCCGCGTTCCAGCAGATCCGGAAAATAACTAGCCGGAGAACACTGGAGCCATATACCCAAGCCACTAGGCCGCACCCACCCTCCATTAGAGTAAAGTACCTGAAGAATCCTCACCTGATCCTCACTGAGCCCTTCCATTACACCCCTTGAAACCTCACAGCCATCCAAATTAAAGTAGAAATCATGGGACTATAAAAATGCAATCTCAATGAAGAATCTTCGCCCCATCAAAACTCATGCCATTTGCCCAATAGTTCTACGGAACCGCCAAAGCGCCGAGAGGAAAAAGAGCAGCCCAATAGCAAATATAAGTACGAATTGCCCCCAGACTATCGAGATCCCTGCCCCACGAAACAGAACGGCCTGGGCCAACGAGACAAAGTGCGTTGTTGGGGCCAACAGCATGATATTCTGAACTAATGCAGGCATGCTCTCCCTAGGTGTCGTCCCTCCCGACAATATTTGCAACGGAATTAGTATTATTATAACCAACAGCCCCAACTGTGGCATCGACCGCGCGACAGTCCCTAAAAATACCCCCATTGAAGTGGTAGCAAAAAGATGTATAGCTGCGCCTATCAAAAATAGCCAAACCGAACCATTGAGTGGAACGCCAATCCAAGAATGCACGACTAGCAGCAAAGAAATAGCCGCAGCTATTAGAACCACAAGTCCCATAGACCAAATTTTTGCCAGCATGATCTCAAACGCGGTCAACGGCATTACCAATAGATGCTCAACAGTTCCATGCTCACGTTCCCGAATAAGCGCAGCCCCCGTGAGAATTATGGATAGCATGGTAATTTGGTTTACCACTTCCATAACCGCACCAAACCACGTCTGAGTTAAATTAGGGTTGAACTCCGCCCGCACAGCCAGCCTTGCCGACATCGACGGATCACCACGATATCGATTGATGAATTCCCTAACCTCGGTATCAACAATGTTCTGTATGTACCCGGCTCCAGAGAAGGCTTGAACCGTCTGAGTCGCATCAACATTCAACTGAATCTTCGGGTTTCGCCGAGCAAGTACATCTCGCTGGAAATCAGGAGGAATATCAAGCGTAAAGCTATACAGCTCTGTATCCATCCCGCGATCCATTTCAGCCTGATTAATTTCGGAGGGAGTCCGAAAATAAGGAATTTGGAAGGACCTGATTATCTGCTTAGACAATTGAGATTGATCCTCATCGACTACAGCAATAGATGCATTATGCAGAGTCTCAGGAACCCCTGTTGCGGAGCTGTACACTCCAAAAGAAAAAGCCCAGGCAATAAGGATCAACATCGCATAGTCTCGACCTAGACTACGAAACTCCTTAACACCAAGATTAAAGATATTTGCAATCTTCTTCATGGCTCAATCTTCCTGTTTCTTCAGGAAGTACACACTAAGCAAAGTCAGCACCACTGCCATCACCACCAGAGGTAAGTAGTAAACCCATAGCTCGGCGAACCCCAATGCCTTGGAGAAGGCGCCACGACTAATAATCAGGAAGTGCGAGGTCGGGTATAGCCTGCCAATTAGGGCAGCGACACCCTCTAACGAGGACACAGGGTGTATCAGACCGGCAAACTGGATGGCCGGGATCATAGTAGCGATGGCGGTGCCAAATACTGCGGCGATCTGGCTCTTCATGAAAGTCGAGAGCAGCAGGCCCAGTCCCGTGCTGGTCACCACGTAGAGGAAAGCGCCGACCAGCAGCGCAAGGAAACTACCCTTGAGCGGCACCTGGAACAGCAGCACAGCCATGGCCAGCATCAGCACGAAGTTGATCATGCCCATGCCGATATAAGGCAGTTGCTTGCCGAGGAGAAATTCCAGGCGCGTCACCGGCGTGACGTAGAGATTGGTGATCGAGCCCAGCTCCTTCTCGCGCACCACGCCCAGGGCAGTGAGCATCGCCGGGATCATGATCAGCAGCAGAGGAATCACTGCAGGAACCATGGCTTTAAGGCTTTCTACGTCCGGGTTATAGCGATAGCGCACCTCAGTACTAGCCACCGAACTAGCTTCGGCATTGCCACTCTCACGCGCTAATTCAGCCAAGTAACTTGAATGCAGCCACTGAATGTAACCCTGGACTGTCGTGGCCCGGGTGGGCATGGCTCCATCAATCCAGACTCCAATAATCGGGGCATTACCCCGCTTAAAGTCACGACCGAAGTTCGGTGGAATTTCTAGCGCTAAACTCAACTCCCCACTACGTAAACGCTGATCGAGTTCATCGGGGGTTTCGATAGGCGAATGCTCGATGAAGTAACGTGAGCCTGCAATATTGAGAGCATAGTTTTGACTAGTGGTAGTTTGATCGCGGTCGAGTACAGCAAAGGAAAGATTCTCTACGTCTACGTTGATGCCGTATCCGATGATGAACATCAGTAGCGCGGTACCCAATAGCGCCAGAGTCAGGCGGATCGGGTCACGGCGCAGCTCCATCGCCTCGCGGCGCGCGTAGCTGAACAGACGCAGCCAGTTGAAGCGGTCGCTACCCTTGTATCTGGTTGGTTCAGCTGACTTTTCTGGTGCGGGCGAGGTTTCGACTACCGGCGCGCTGCCGGCCGCCTCTTCCAAGTAGGCGATGAAAGTGGCTTCCAGCGTCGGCAGGCCGCGCTTGTCGATCAGGCCCTGCGGGGTATCGCTGTCGAGCACCTTGCCGGCGTGCATCAACGAGATACGGTCACAGCGTCTGGCCTCGTTCATGAAGTGGGTGGAGATGAAAATGGTCACACCGTCGTTGCGCGACAGCTCCACCATTAGTGCCCAGAAGCCGTCGCGGGCCACCGGGTCGACGCCCGAGGTCGGCTCGTCGAGGATGAGAATTTCCGGCTTGTGGATTACTGCTACAGCCAACGACAGGCGCTGGCGAATGCCCAGCGGCAGGCTGTCGGGCAGTTCGCCGCGGACCTTGCCGAGGTCGAAGCGCTCGAGCATCTCCTCAACCCGTGGGCCGATCTCGTCGGCCGGCAGATGGAAAAGCTTGGCGTGCAGTTCGAGGTTCTGCAGCACCGTCAGCTCGGCATACAGCGAGAAGGCCTGGGACATGTAGCCAACCCGTCGGCGAGTCTCCATGTCATTGGCGTCCACTGGCTGGCCGAACAGCGCGCAGCTGCCCTCGCTGGCCGGCAGCAGTCCGGTGAGCATCTTCATGGTGGTGGACTTACCGCAGCCGTTTGAGCCGAGGAAACCGAAGATCTCCCCGCGCTCGATGCGGAAGCTCACATGATCCACAGCGACGAAATCGCCGAAGCGGCAGGTAAGCCCCTCGGCCTCGATGGCGATCTGCGGCGCACCCTCGCTCCGCTCGCGCGGCGGGATCACTAGCTCGTGGTGGCCGGCGCGCTTGCGCTCCGGCAGTAGCGCGACGAAGGCAGCCTCCAGGCTTTGCGTCGCCGTGCGCTCGCGCAGCTCGGCCGGCGTGCCAGTCGCGAGTACCTTACCGTCGTCCATCGCCACCAGGATGTCGAAGCGCTCGGCCTCCTCCATGTAGGCGGTAGCCACCAGCACGCTCATGCCCTGGCGGTCGGCACGGATGCGCCCGATCAACTCCCAGAACTGGTTGCGCGACAGCGGGTCGACGCCGGTAGTGGGTTCGTCGAGGATCAGCAGATCGGGGTCGTGGATCAACGCGCAGCACAGCCCAAGCTTCTGCTTCATACCCCCGGAGAGCTTGCCCGCCGGGCGCTCGGCGAAGGGCGCAAGCCCGGTGCTCTGCAGCAGGTCGGCGATGCGCCGCTCGCGCTCGGCCTTGTCATGGCCGAACAGGCGACCGAAAAAGTCGACGTTCTCGAACACCGAGAGCGTCGGGTAGAGATTCTTGCCCAGGCCCTGGGGCATGTAGGCGATGCGCGGACACACCGCACGACGGTGGCGGACGTCGCGCATGTCGCCGCCAAGAACCTGGATTTCACCCTCCTGCATCTTCCGCGCACCAGCGATCAGCGCCAGCAGGCTGGACTTGCCGACGCCATCCGGACCGATCAGTCCAACCATGCGGTTGGCCGGGATGTCCAGACTGATGCCCTCCACCGCGTGAGACTTTCCATAGCGCAGCGAAACGCCAGCCAGACTGGCTACCGTCTGTGCATCAATCATTGTGGGACCTTGATCTGCAGAAAGGCGGGCCACTCAGCCTGCGGGGCGAGACGCAAGTAAGCCATGCCCGGTACGCCGGTCTTCACGTAAGTGACGTATTTCTCCAGCAGCGCCGGATCGAGGCGCGCCTTGACGCGGAACATCAGCTTCTCGCGCTCGTTAGCAGTCTCCACGGTCTTGGGGGTGAATTGCGCAACGCTGGCCACGTAGGACACCTTGGCCGGAATCACGTACTGCGGTAACGCGTCGATCACCAAGCGCACTTCCTGGCCGAGCTCGACCTTGCCGGCCTGGCCCGAGGGAAGAAAGAAGGTCATGTAGACGTCGGCCAAGTCGACCATATCCAGCAACTTGCCGCCGGCGGCCAGCACTTCGCCCGGCTGCGCGACGCGATACTGCACACGGCCGCTGCGCGGCGCCTTGAGCAGGCTGTCGTCAATGTCCGCCTGCAGCCGAACAGTGCTGGCGGTAGCCGCTTCGATGGCTGATTGCGCCTCGATCACCTGGGAGCGCGCGGCGGCGATGCCGGCCTGAGCCGAAACCACCTGCGAGCGCGAAGCCGCCAACGCAGCCTGGGCGCTCTGCATCACGGCGCGATCATCATCGAGTTGCTGTTGTGGCAGGGCGTTGCGCTTGACCAGCTGCTCGGTACGACTGAAGCGTTTCTCTGCGGCTGTGAGTTCAGCCTGACGCTGCGCCACCACGGCCTCCGCGGTGGCCTTCTCACTCGTCCGCTGGGCAACCAAAGACTCGGCGGTGGACTTCGCATTCTGCGCCCGACGCACCTCGGCTTGAGCCTGGGCCAACTGAGCTTCGAGAACCTGAGTATCCATGCGCGCGACCACTTCGCCGCTTTTGACGAAGTCGCCCTCATCAACGTTGATTGACGCGACTCGACCAGGCAGTTTGGTAGCTACATCTACCTCGGTAGCCTCTATTCGCCCGTTGGCAGCAGCAAACTCTCTACCAATAGCACTAGGCCTAAGCATTACCCAAACAAGAGCAACAACCGCTATGCAGACTAGAAGTAAGCCGACACGGGGCAGCCATTTTTTACCCAATTTCATCTCTTGCCCCAAACCAAATCAAAAAACAAACGAAACATGCAATCGCCCCTACAGAATTAATTTATAAAAACAATCTAATTATCAAAAATACAAACTACAACACCCTCCGAAGACCGGCCGAAATCAATCGACTCATTGCCACACAAATTAAAATCACTAGACACAGAGCCGCTAGTCAGCTCTATTGCCGCACAAGAGCTAATCAAGTCATCAACACGCCAGCAACGTCCCCTGACACCAAAAAAAATGTCCGCAGACGCCCGACGAAGGTATCTATGGACATACTGAGAGCATCCAGATATCTATACACAACCCGCACAGGAAGAATCATCCACCCAAAACAGGAGCACCGAGTGGTGAGTAGGATAAGTGCCGGACTAGCTGCTCAACTGGTGAATTTCCTTGCCAGTCAAAATCTCGACACAGTGCGACTCTGCAAAGAGTCCGGAATCATCATCGACGAATTAAGATCACCGAGTAAGTTTATTTCAAGATCCAGCGTACTTCGACTAATGGAGCTAGCAGAAATTGAGAGCGGCAACCCAGACATTGGACTGAAGGCGTACCAGCACCTTCTTCCAGGCGCTTTTCAATTAGTAGGATATGCAATGATATCCAGCGCCAATTTAAAAGACGCACTATTGGCATTAGTGCGTTTTTCTACCCTTCTCGGAAACGGCTTTACCGTCAACCTCACACAAGAAGAAGATGGCATACGCCTGTGGTACGCTGACAATACAGAAGATAGAATTAAGAAATCCCGAGTCTTTAATGACGTATTACTATCATCAACTCTTGGACTATGCCGCTGGATGACTGGAGGAAAACTTCCTGCAGCACGAGAAATTGAATTTATGTACCCTACCCCGCTAGATATTTCAGAGCACCAGCGGATTTTTGACTGTCCCTTACGCTTCGGCAAAAATCGAAACAGCATCCTATTTGATCAAGATGCACTGTCTATCCCCCTAAGCACTGCCAATGAAGCACTCGCACTACTCCACGGCAACCTAGCTGAACATCAAAAATACTCCTTAAATAATGGATATTACAGCGAGCGCACACGAGCCCTGTTCATCAAACGCCTCGGGAGCCTCCCCTGCGATATGGGCTCCGTAGCAAAAGAATTGAACATCAGCACTCGCCTCTTACAACGCGAACTTACAAAAGAGGGAAAAAGCTTCAAAGAGATTTTTAACAGCACTCGAAAAAAACTAGCCGAGCACTACTTAAAAAACTATCCATCCTACTCACTGGAGCACATATGCATACTGCTTGGATTTAAAGAAATCAGCAGTTTTCACAAGGCTTGTCTACGTTGGTTCGGCACTCCACCCGGGAGCTTTAGGAGCACCAACGCGGGGACTCACCTACCTGGAGAGCTCAGTAAAACACTCGCCCCTAAAGCAACCCCTGACCGCCCTTTTGTGAAAGAGCCGTGAGAAATCCATTAAGCCATTCATGCCGACTACGAAGCCCTTCCACGGTAATATGAGAATATGGGCAATCGAAAATTGTCAAACCAGACACACCTGACTCATACCCGACATCAAAAGGCTTTCTGACCTCTAACCCAGAACAATCCTCAAGATCATAATTAACTAGCATAGAACCACCTCAAGCATCTCTAGCGCAGTTAGCCAGCACACGCCTGCCACAGAAAAACTCAAACCATGCCGACCAACAACTCCGTCACGTTCCTTTCGCAGATCAATCATGAGCCAATAACATATCGCCCTGACCATGCTGAAAATTGCACTTCAGCCATATACTGCATAGCGCTAGCAATTTATTAAACGTCCTCACACCACCAAGAATTGTCCGCAATTACAATTTTTGGTTACCGACATTTTGTTGCGCCCCTGAACCCGTAGAGAGGTATTCAAGATACTCTTACTGGCACAGCCGCCGGTGAGCACGGCGCCTCTCCGAATTCGGCCAGGAGTGGCAGGGAGCAGCCGACCAACCCTGACTACCCTGGAGGCCGACCGCATAAAGCTTATTCAACGAAAACTGGCTTTATTGTCGAACGTAGCGGCCAGGCGCATGTTCAAGCGGGGGGTATTCGGCATTGCCCAGCATAGTGATGGCAGGCTTGCGTGGGCCGGCATAGCCGGTCAACCAGGCGAACCAGTCCCCCCACCAGCTGCCGGAATGCTGCTGAGCTCCCTGCAGCCAGTCGTCAGCTACCGGCGCTATGTGTTCATTGACCCAGTAATGGCGCTTGTTCCTATCTGGCGGGTTGATCACCCCGGCGATGTGGCCGGAGGCGCCGAGGACAAACCGCTTTGAACCTCCCAGCAATTCCGTGCTGGCATAGGCGCTTCTCCAGGGCACGATGTGGTCGTCATGGGTTCCCAAGATGTAGGCTGGTGCGTCTATGGCCCGCAGATCCAACTTGACGCCGCACAGATCCAACTCCCCCGATTTGAGGTCGTTCTGCAGGTAGGTGTGGCGCAGATACCAGCAATACAGGGGCCCCGGCAGATTGGTGCTGTCGTTGTTCCAGAACAGTAGATCCAGAGCCAGCGGCTTCTGCCCCTTGAGATATTTGTCTACGTTGTAGTTCCACCACAGCTCGTTGGGCCGCAGCAGGGAGAAGGTATTGCCCATGTCCTCACCGCGGAACAGGCCACATTTGCCACCATGGCCACCGATGGTGCGCTCACGGTAGGCCACCAGTTGCTCATCGACGAAGACGCTGATCGGCCCGGTATCAAGGTAGTCAAGAAAAGTGGCGAATAGACTCAGGCTGGCAATGTCCTGGTCGCCACGCGCTGCCAGCACCGCTAGAGCGCAACTCAGCATGGTGCCGCCGATGCAGAAACCCAAACAGTTCAGGTGGCGCTCACCACTGATGGCCCGGGTAGTGCGCAGGGCGCTGATCACTCCGTCCTGGATGATCTGCTCCCAGGTGATGTCGGCCTGTTCCTGAGTGAAGTTGCGCCAGGACATCAGAAAAACTTGATGGCCTCGCTCCAGTAGATGGCGGATTAGAGAGTTTTCGGGCCCGAGGTCAAGGATGTAGTACTTGTTGATCGCCGGCGGGACGATGAATATCGGCCGCTGGTATTGCGTTTCGCTGAGCGGCGAATACTGGATCAGCTGGAACATAGGGGTTTCCAGTACCACGGCACCAGGGGTGGTGGCCAGATTCACGCCGACTTCGAAATCGCCCAAGTCACATTGGCGCAACTTGCCTTCCTGCAGGTCACTGGCAAGATGCAACAGGCCACTTAGTAGGCTGGCGCCCTGGGTTTCCACTAGGCGTTGCAGGGCATCAGGGTTGCTCAGCAGAAAGTTACTTGGGGCGCTTGCGGCAATCGCTTGCTCGATCAAGTAACGCAAGCGCTGGCGGGGCTTCTGCTCATCGATGGGGAGAAGCTCCAACAGTTTCAGCAGGAAACCGGAATTCAGCAGGTAGAAGGCAGCCAGGGAACCGAACAGCGGTTCGCTCCAGTTGCCACTGGCGAAGCGACGATCGCTGAATGCGAACGGCTGGCAGCTCAGCAATTGCTGGCCAAGTTCGGCCCACTGTTGTTGGTAGTCCGCCTGCAGTTGCTCCAACGCCTCGACAGGTACGTCGAACCACTGGCTTTGGTCGTGCCCGCTGAACCAAGTATTTTGCGCAACGTATAAGCGCAGTTGCTGCAGGACGAAGCTGGCGATGAAGGGCGCCTGACCCGACCAGTAGTGAGCAAAGGTGTGTCCGTTGTCCATGGCGTCTCCAGGAATATGAAAACAAAAGCCGCGCCCGGTGAGAGGCGCGGTGCGATCATGTCGAGACGTAACCGCACGGCCAGCCTGGCGGTGCGGGTGCAGGGGGGCACGTCCGGCAGAGTCGCGAAAGCGTCACTCAGCGCTCGATGGCCAGCGCCACGCCCTGGCCGCCACCGATACACAGGGTAGCGAGGCCTTTTTTCGCGTCGCGCCTGAGCATTTCATGCAGCAGGCTGACCAGTACGCGGCAACCGGAGGCGCCAATGGGGTGGCCGAGGGCGATGGCGCCGCCGTTGACGTTAACCCTGCCAGCATCCCAGCCCAGCTCCTGACCCACGGCCAGGGCCTGGGCCGCGAAGGCTTCATTGGCCTCGATCAGATCCAGCTCGGCCAGACTCCAGCCCGCCTTATCCAGGCAGCTGCGGGTGGCCGACACCGGTCCGATACCCATGATCGCCGGGTCGACGCCGGCATTGGCGTAGGCGGCGATCTTCGCCAACACTGGCAGACCAAGCGCTGCGGCCTTTGCCGCACTCATCAGCAGTACCGCGGCGGCGCCGTCGTTGAGACTGGAAGCGTTGCCGGCGGTAACGCTGCCGTCGTTCTTGAAGGCCGGTTTCAGCTTGCCCAGCGACTCGGCGGTGGTGCCGGCGCGTGGCTGTTCGTCGGTGTCGAAGCTCAGCGCCTCGCCCTTGCGCTGCGGAATGCTCACCGGGACGATCTCGTCGCGGAAGCGACCGGTCTCGATGGCGGCCACGGCTTTCTGCTGCGAGGCGGCGGCGAATTCGTCCTGGGCTTCGCGGCTGATGCCGTACTTGTCTACCAGGTTTTCGGCAGTGATCCCCATGTGGTAGTCGTTGAATGCGTCCCACAGGCCGTCGACGATCATGCTGTCGACCAGCTGCGCGTGGCCCATGCGCAGGCCGGCGCGGACCTTGGGCAGGACATAGGACGACAGGCTCATGTTCTCCATGCCACCGGCAATCACCACCTCGGCATCGCCACAGCGGATGGCCTGGGCGCCCAGGTGCAGGGCTTTCAGGCCGGAGCCACAGACCTTGTTCAGGGTCATCGCCGGTACGGCGTGTGGCAGGCCGGCGATGACCGCTGCTTGGCGAGCGGTATTCTGCCCAGCACCGGCGGTGAGTACGTGGCCGAGTATCACTTCATCCACCTGACTGCTATCCAGAGCGGTCTGTTCGAGCAGGCGGCGGATCACCGTGGCGCCCAGTTCAACGGCGGGAGTGCCGGCCAGGCTCCCCTGGAAAGCGCCGATGGCGGTGCGAGTGGCGGCGACGATAACGACTTCGATCATCTGGAACACCTCATGTCATGGCTGAGCGAGGGCGCGAATGGCGCATCACTGCATGTTCATGCCGCCATTCACCGAGAAGTCGGCGCCGGTGGCATAGGCAGACTGATCGGAGGCCAGCCAGGCCACGATCGAGGCGATCTCCTCGGGCTGGCCGAGACGGCCCACAGGAATGCCAGTAATCATGTCTTCGAGGATGTCCGGGCGAATCGCCGCGGTCATGTCGGTCTTGATGTAGCCAGGGGAAACCGTATTGACGGTCACGCCCTTGCCACTCACCTCGCGGGCCAAGGCCATGCTGAAGCCATGAATGCCAGCCTTGGCCGCGGAGTAGTTGGTCTGCCCGAACTGGCCTCGCTGGCCATTGATTGAGGAGATGTTGATGACGCGTCCCCAGCCCTTGGCCAACATGCCCTCGATGACCTGCTTGGTTGTGTTGAACAGGCCGGTGAGATTGGTATCGATCACCGCCTTCCAGTTTTCTGGGGACATCTTGCGGAAGGTGCCGTCGCGGGTGATGCCAGCATTGTTGACCAATACATCGATCGGGCCGACAGTCTCGTGCACCATGTCGAAGGCCTGGCGGGTGCTATCCCAGTCGGTGATGTCGCAGTCGATGCAGTGGAAGTGAAAGCCCGCCTCGAGTTGCGTGGCAATCCAGGAAGCCTTGCGGCTGGAGTAGGGATTACAGCCCACCACCACGGTGAAGCCATCCCGATGCAGGCGCTGGCTGATCGCCGTACCGATACCGCCCATACCACCGGTGACCAGTGCTATACGTGCCGCATTGCTCGCAGTACCCATTAACCATTCCTCGTTAATTAAGACCTTGGAACAGCGGGCAAGTCTCTGGCGCTTTGCGGATGTGAACAATGTCCCCGGGTTACGCCGGGTTGTCCTCGCACACCAGTCCTGGCGCGCTTTGAGCTCTATCTAACGAAGCATTGACTGGAGTCAATTAGAATTGACTTGCGGACATCTAGGTCGCGCATTTCAAAGTGTGCCATTGCTCTTCGAGAAACAGCGGAGGGGTATTTGCCGGATCAGTTCCAACTATGTCGGGATGCTGGTGGATATGCTGCCGGCAGAGGGCCTGTATGAGGTGCTCTTGCGTCGTGAGGCTTGAGTCGATATTTGCTTGCTGACACGGACGGATGTGCTGCTCACCCGCGCAAGCGCCTACCCCACTATTAGCTCCATGCTCTACCACATCCAGGCCACAGGATTAGGAGCAATGCGTGGCGGCGTATCAAGTAACTGGCGACCGGCCCACCGATACAGCAGTCCGCCATCAGACCCACGGTGTTACTGGCGGCATCCAAATCCATGAGTTTGCCGACGCCCAATAGTTCGGCAAACAGTGGCGCTCAGACTAGAGCGCCAAGTTAAATATGGAGCGCATGGATTTGCATGAAGGCACCTTGAATCAACCGAGGATGTTCAGGCCGCCATCAACGAAGTGGACTCCGCCAGTCTGACCTTGGCTAGCGTTGCTAACCAGCCAGGCACACAGGCCGCCGACTTCCTCCAAAGTGACTAGGCGGCGTAAAGGGGCGCGATTGGTCGAGGTTTCCAACAAGTGATCGAAGTCCTTTAGCCCGGATGCCGCCCGAGTCGGCATGGGGCCGGGGGAAATGGCATGCACGCGGATGTTGCGCGGCCCCAGTTCGGTGGCCAGGTAGCGCACGCTAGATTCCAGAGCGGCCTTGACCGGCCCCATCAGGGCATAGCCTTCGATCGTCTCCTGGGCGCCCAAGTAACTCATGGTCACCAGACTGCCGCCGCGGGGCATCAGCGGCTCGGCCAGGCGCGCCATGCGAATGAAAGAGTGACAGGAAATATCAATGGCCTGCAGGAAGCCGGTGCTGGAACTGTCCAGTAGGCGTCCGCGGATTTCCTCCTTGGGCGCGCTAGCCAGGCAGTGAACGACGAAGTCCAGCGATCCCCATTGCTCTGCGAGGCGCTCGAACAGAGCGTCCAGCTCGCCGGTCTGGGTTACATCCAGGGGCATGCTCACAGTGGCATGCACCTGTTGCGCCAGGGGTTCAACATGCACCCTAGCTTTGTCATTCAGCCAGGTGACAGCCAGCTCTGCTCCCATTTCATGCAACGCCTGAGCACAGCCCCAGGCGATCGAATGCGGGTTGGCGATGCCGACCACCAGGCCGCGCTTACCGGCTAGGGACAGGCTTTCCTTGATGCTCATAAGTGCTGATCCTGATACAGACGCCAGGCATGGCGAGCAATGATGCTCTCTTCGTCGGTAGGGATGACCCACACAGCCCGCGTGCTGGCGGTACTGGATATGCGCTCGGCGTTGCGTTGGTTCGCCGCGTCATCGATGCGCAGCCCAAAGAGTGGCGCGAGATGCTGCAGCACCTGGGCACGCAGCGCGGCATCCTTTTCACCGATACCGGCGGTGAATACCAGCGCGTCCAGCCCACCCAGGCACGTGGCGAGCCGACCGATTTCCTGGGCGATCCGGTAGGCATAGAAGTCGATGGCCAGGGCTGCGCGAGGGTCGTCGCTGGCGCGCAGTTTGCGCATGTCACTGCTAACCCCGGAAATGCCGAGCAAGCCAGATTGTCGATACAGCAGCGTCTCCAGATCCCGAACCTGTATGCCCTGATCCAACAGGTACAGCAGTACGCCGGGATCCAGGGCACCACAGCGGCTGCCCATGGGTAGGCCGTCGAGGGCGCTGAAACCTGTGGTGACCTCGACGCTGCGGCCGGCCTCGATCGCGCACAGGCTGGAACCATTGCCCAGATGGGCGATGACCAGCTTGCCGGTGGCGAGCTCTGGGGCTCTGTCGATCAGGCGCTGACTGACATATTCAAAGGACAAGCCATGGAAGCCGTAGCGGCGAACACCCTGTTCGTACAGCGCGTAGGGCAAGCCGAAGAGCTGGCTCATTTCACTGCGCCCGGAATGGAACGCGGTATCGAAACAGGCGACCTGAGGTAGGTGCGCATTGTGCTCGAGCGCTGCCTGGATAGCCGCCAGATTGTGCGGTTGATGCAGTGGCGCCAGGGGTTCCAGCGTCCTCAGGCGCGCCAGTGTTGCAATATCCACGCGCACCGGGGCGCTGAAATCCATCCCACCATGCACCACTCGATGGCCGATCAGCGCCGGTGGGCGATTCTGTAGACCTTCCTTCAGTGCGCTGTAGACCTGCTGGAAAGCCGCTTTCATGTCGGCAACATGCTCCGGCGCAAAGGCTACGTCCTTCACCACTGTTCCATCGGCCATGACTATCTGGAGGCGCGGCACCACGCCAATGCCGTCCAGCTTGCCGCGCGCCAGCAAACGTGGCTGCTCCTCGCCTTGGCGGCCGGCGAACAGACCAGTCTTGATGCTCGACGAGCCCGCATTGACGGTGACGATCAGTTCGTCTTGAGCGGGGCTCATGAGGGCACACCTAGTTGGGTGCGCCGCGCTTTGGCGAGCAGCACGGCCAGCCCACTACTGGCGATGCGCGCCCGGGGGCTGTCGGCACGGCTGGTGAAAATGATCGGTACGCGGGCACCGAGGACAATGCCGGCCGCCTCGGCACCGGCAAGATAGATCAGTTGCTTGGCGAGGATGTTGCCCGCCTCCATGTCAGGTACCAGTAAGATGTCCGGATCGCCGGCGACGTCTGAATGAATGCCCTTGACCCGCGCAGCGTCGGCGTTGATCGCGTTGTCGAAGGCCAGTGGCCCGTCGAGCAGCGCGCCATCGATCTGTCCACGCAGGGACATGACCACAAGTGCGGCAGCTTCCAGGGTCGAGGGCAGCTTGGCCGTGACAGTTTCAACCGCCGACAGCAGCGCTACCTTAGGCCGGTCGATGCCGAGGGCGTGCAGCATCTGGATCGCATTGCGGCAGATGTCGGCCTTGTCCTCCAGGCCGGGAAAGATGTTTACCGCCGCGTCGGTGACGAACAGCGTTTTGTGATAGCTGGGCACGCTCATGGCGAAGACATGACTGAGGCGCCGTTCTGTGCGTAGACCGCTTTCACGATCGGCCACGGCATGCAGCAGTTCATCGCTGTGCAGGCTGCCTTTCATCAGCAGCTCGCCACGGCCTTCGCGGATCAGGGCGACGCCACGCTCGGCGGCAGCGTGGCTGTGTGGCACGTCCTCCACGGTCAGCCCGTCGATATCCAGGCCAGCCTCGCTGGCGGTTGCCGCGATCTTGTGGCGCGGGCCTACCAGAATCGGGGCTATCAGCCCGGCCTGGGTGGCCTCCAGCGCTCCTCGCAGCGCATTCGCCTCGCAAGGATGTACGACGATGGTGGGCAGCGGGCCAATTTCGGCGCAGCGGTTCAGTAACTCCTGGTAGTGATCCTGGCTCATTCGGCGCTGCCTCCCTTGTCCTGGCTCGCGGGATCAGGGGCCGGCGCAGACCGGGCCGCCTTGGCGCGCCCCGTTTTTTTCACCGAGGTCACGGGGCTCTTGCTCCTGGGCTCCACAGGGGACGAGCTGGTTTCGATCTGCGCTTCGGCAGGCTGGGCAGCGTTTCTCTTCCTTGGCCGCGTACTGGCCTTGGGTGCCTGGGCATCTGCCTCGGGCAGGTGCAGCGTTAACGGGGCTTGTTCTGGCTCGCTGTCCGCAGCGATGACTGGCACTGGTGGTTGTGCGAAGGTCGGAAGTGGGTGTTCAAGCAGGTCGTGCAAACGGCGCCAGAGCTCGCCCACCGCGCCCTCAGCGTAGAGTAGCTCGGGCACGAGGTGCACGGCGGCTGCCAGCACTGCCTCACGCTGCCTGGCCTCGGGGAGCAGACATGGCAATGTATTCAGACCCTCCTCGGGGAGGGCGAAGACCAGAAGATCCTGCAGACGGACACTGTCACGCACGGCGAGTGGGTCAATGCCTAGTTGTTGCGAGAGCGCGCGGGCCTGCTGGGCAAGTTGTTCAATACGCTCCTTGCCGAACCTGCCACTTGCATGCGCGAGTAGGCAGAGAATGCGAATGAGCGCCTCCTGTTCCCCGCCGCGGAGAAGCGAGTCGTGCAGATGCTCGACCAGAGCCTTATCACGCTGCTCGACGTAGCTCTGCTGCGAGTGTGGTGCCTGGCCGCCAGTCAAGGTGCTCAGACCACCATAGAAACCATGGAAGAGCATCTCCTGGGCCGCGTCGCGGACGTCACGATAGCCATCGAGCAGAGTCTCGACCGTGCTGGAGAATGCCTCTTGCCAGGCAAACAGGGGATTATCGGGTGATGCTGGGCGGCGATTGACGCGCGTCAGGGCCGCATGGCCTGCCAGCCACCAAAGGGTTGGATTGAGACTGCTCCAGACAACTTGCTGCTGGTGAAACGGATGGCTCTTGCGCAAGCATTCGGCGAGTGGTTCGTTGATCGCTCTGTGCATCCAGGGGCGGACTAGCCAGTCGTAGAGAGTGCTGTTGAATCCGGAGACACGGTCGACCAGGGCGAATTCAAGTTCGTCGCTAAGGTCATCCTCATCTTGGCAGAGAATGTCGGCTATGCGCCGGGATTCGAAATGCACCTGATACGCCTGGTCATCACTGGCGGATGCTGGCAGGTCGTCGATCACCAGTTCGTACAGTCCCGGCGACAGCATGGTGATGGCATCGATAGCGCCGAGCAGTTCCCTATGCTCACGACGGGCTACCTTACCGGAGACGAAGATACCCAAGTGGCCGATGCTGGCATGCTGCAGGTAAACAATGGTGCGTCCGGCGTTGCGCAGCGCTAAGTCGCTGGGATAGACGTCGGCTATCCAGTTCAGTGCTTGCTGCGGTGGGGTGATGTTGTCGCCATATGAGCAGAACACCACCACGGGCGCCTCAATGCGCTTCAAGTCGATGCTGCTGCTCCTGCGCCCAGAACCGCCAGCCAGGCGGTTGCCGATGAACAGGTCATCGACGATCACCTCGATCTCCTCGCTGTTGAGCAGGGTTGGACTGCCCCACCAGCGCTCGAAATCGAGAAAGCGAGGGGTTTCCCTATCGACGTTGCTGAACAGCTTGTAGTACTTGCTCCAGTAGGTGTTGGCCGGATTCAAGCTCTCGAAGTTGCTGACCAGCCAGGTGCCATCGAAACGGCCATTGCCCAAGTCACTGCCCAAGCGGGTCATCCAGGCACCGCCGAGTAGGCCGCCAGCGTAGCGCATCGGGTTGCGCCCGTTGACTCCGGCCCAGTAGGACAGCGGCGCACCGTTGACGATCACCAGACCTGGCAGCTCCGGACGCGCGGCAGCCAGCCCCATCAGTGCCCAGCCGGCCTGGCAGTTACCGATCACCACTGGCTTCCCGGCCTCCGGATGGCGCGCGCTGACCGTTTCGATGTAGAGAGCCTCGGCCTCGGCGATGTCGATCAAGGTCTGGCCGGGTGCGGGTGCATGGCTGAAAGCGATGAAATACGTCGGGTGCCCAGCGCGCAAGCTTTCGCCGATTTCAGAATCCTGCTTGAAGCCGCCGATGCCGGCGCCGTGACCGCCGCGTGGGTCGATAACGATGACCGGCTGCCGCGTGGTATCGCTCGGCTGGTCATCCCGTGGAACGATGTGCAGCAGGGAGTAGTTGACCGGGTGGGGCAGATCACGGCCGTCGATCAGCACCTCATAGGGAAACTTGAGCAGTAGGGGATAGCCGGCACGCTCGTGGGCAAGGGTATTGTCGCCACGCTGGCGCAGTGCATCCCAGAACAGCAGGCCGCGCTGTCCGAAGTCGACCAGATATTCCCAGCAGTCGCCTGCGCTGGGGACACGCAGGCGACCTTCTCTCAGTGGCGCAAGCAGAGTCTCATGGCGTTGACCAAAGGCATCGAGCAGGAGCTTCCCGTGCAGCTGCTGTAGGCGTCCGAGGTGTTCGAACAGATTATGGAATGAGGAAAAACTTTCTTCTCGCTTTGCAAAAAAACTTTCCTGGCTCATGAGCGTTTCCTATAGCAGGGACGTGGGCAAAGCCCTCGTTCGATCCTCTCCATGAAGAGGAGCCATGGCTTTCAGGCCAAGTTTTATAGCGAATCGCTTCGACTTGAGCAAAGTTTTTTTGCGGCGCACAAAAGCGCTTGCGATCTCTCTTTGTGCAGTGCAACATTTTGCTAGCGCAGCGGCTCCATCATGGATGGTTTTCGCGTGCTAGGCCGCAAGCGGCCTTCCCCATTGCCAGGAGACCCGACCATGTCTTTTTTTGATTCGGAAAAACTGCAAAGCGCACAGAAAGCCAACCTTGACCTGCTGCAGCAGATCAGTGGCAAAGTATTCGAGAGCGTCGAGCAGCTCAGTCAGTTGCAATTCAAGGCGCTACGCGCATCCAGCAGTGAGCAGTTCGACAGCCTACGCAAGCTGCTGTCGGTGCGTGACCCGCAGGCCTTCGCCGAGGCGCAGGCGTCCTTCACTCAGCCAGCTGCTCAGGCAGAGCGCCTGCTGGAGTTCAATCGAGAGGTGTATGACCTGGTCTCCAGCACTCAGGCGGATATCGCCAAGCTTGCCGAACGCCAAGTCGAGGCCGGCGCCAAGCATGTGCGGGAACTGGTGGACGTCATCGCCAAGAACGCCCCGGCGGGCGCAGAGCCGGCGGTAGCCGTCCTCAAGTCGGCACTGGAAAGCGCCGGCAGTGTCTATGAAAGCGCACAGAAAGCGGCCAAACAGGCAGCCGAGATCGCCGAGAACGGCATCGCGGCTGCCGCTTCCGCGGCAGGTCAGGCCACCCGTGAAGCCAGCAAGACTGCGGGCGGGCGCAAGTAAGACAAGGCAACTGCACCAAGGGCGGTGATGGCCTTCATTGGTCATCACCGCCTTTTTTCTTCTGCCCAGAATTGCCGGGCGGAATGCCACCGAACAATCCGAACAAGTTCTGGGTGCCCAGATAGAGCTTCTTCGACTGCTCGACATACTGGCTCATCAGATCCTGCATGACAGGCACCTGCTTGTGCATAAAGTCACTCCAGGCCTGAGAGGATTGCACCCCTGTCTGCGTCTGGATGTCGATCACGGTCTGGATGCTCTTCTCCAGATAGTTGCCGAGCATGCCCTGGAACGGGCCGTAGAAGCGAATGATGCCCTTGAGCATGTCGCTAGAGAAGATCGGCTCGCCGTCGCTTTCCGCCTCCTGAATAACCTGCAGCAAGATACTTCGAGTCAGGTCTTCGCCACTCTTCGCGTCTACTACCTGGAACGGCACTTCATCGATGACCAGTCGACGGATGTCGGCAAGGGTGACATGGGCACTGGTGTGGGTGTCGTATAGGCGGCGATTGGTGTATTTCTTGATCAGGCGTGGAGCACTGCGGTCGTCTTCGGGCATGCAAGGCGTCTCTTCATGAAATGGGCTATGTCAGTTGGCAGCACTATCTTAGGCCTTTCTCATAGATATCCCCACCGACGCCAGCAGCGGGATAGCCATCCCACAGGGATTCCTATCGCAGATCTAGAAGCACGGCATCAAGGGCCGCGAGGCCTCGGTGGGAAACCTCGACCTGCTGCAGACCAACCACGACGAGCTGGCCTTCACCCTCGACAATTCGGCGGCCGATGCACGGAAGGGCGAGACTGATACCGGCTTCAAGTTATCGCCGAAGAAGCTGCACGCCATCATCGGCACCTCCCCAAAACTACACCCAGATCGTCGCGAGCAAGGAATCGAGAATCGGCTCCTGGCCGACCTCAAGGATAAGCTCATCCCCATCAGCGCCGAGGGGCTGCACAGTAGACCCCGGCCCGATCGACCTGCCGACTGCCACCGCCCGAGCCGTGCCGTGCCCCTCTTGCGACAGCCTCAACGCGCTGCTGGAAGTAGAAATGGGCAGGCCCAAGGCGCACATCGGGGCGCCGCTCGACTCACTGCCCCCCTACCCTGCCACCTAGAGCATGACCCAGCACCAACGCCTGACCGAGCGAACCCTGCGCCAGCGACTGCATGCTGATTCGGGGTAGCGTTTTGGTCAGGAAGCGCAGCGCACCTCACCTCACCTGTGTTTGAACGTACCGGCTCACCATCAAAAGAAGAGAGATAGCAGGCCATATTCTCGGGTGGGGCAAAAAGTGGGGCAAAATTCAGGAGCAGTACAAAAGCATCAGGCATAAAAAAATCCAGTCACCGCTAAGTGACTGGATTTTCTAGGGATTTTTGGTCGGGACGGAGTGATTCGAACACTCGACCCCTTGCACCCCATGCAAGTGCGCTACCAGGCTGCGCTACGCCCCGACTGTACTTCCGAGCTCAGTGACTGTGCTTCCGAAGTGAGCCGCACTATATACTAAGCTTCTGATAAGTGGAAGTTTTTTTTGCTTCCGTCACTTCTTCAGGACCAGCAGGACTTCTTCCAGCTCGGCGATCATCTGGCGGATGAGCTGCTTGTACTGGGTGACGTCGTCCTTGGCCTCGTCGCCGGAGAGGCGCTGGCGCGCCCCGCCGATGGTGAAGCCCTGGTCGTAGAGGAGCGCGCGGATCTGGCGGATCATCAGCACGTCCTGGCGCTGATAATAGCGGCGGTTTCCGCGGCGCTTCACCGGGTTGAGCTGCGGGAATTCCTGCTCCCAGTAGCGCAGCACGTGGGGCTTGACCGCGCACAAGTCGCTGACTTCGCCGATGGTGAAGTAGCGCTTGCCGGGAATCGGTGGCAGCTCGTCGTTATGACTTGGTTCCAGCATATGCCTCAACCCTGGCCTTCAGTTTCTGCCCTGGACGAAAGGTGACAACGCGGCGGGCCGTGATCGGGATTTCTTCGCCGGTCTTCGGGTTGCGTCCGGGGCGCTGGCGCTTGTCGCGCAGGTCGAAGTTGCCGAAACCGGACAACTTGACCTGCTCGTTATGCTCCAGCGCCTGGCGGATCTCTTCGAAGAACAGCTCCACCAACTCCTTGGCTTCCCGTTTGTTCAGGCCCAGCTCTTCGTACAGACGTTCCGCAATTTCAGCTTTCGTCAGAGCCCCCATACGCTATTTCCTTAACGTGGCATTGAACCTTTCTTCCAACGACGTGACGATGTTCTGCGTCGTGCTATTGACTTCATCGTCATTAAGAGTGCGCGATGGATGCTGCCAGGTCAAGCCGACGGCAAGGCTTTTTCTATGCGGATCAATGCCTTTACCGTGATACACATCAAACAGCCTGAGGTCCGTCAGCCATTCGCCGGCCGCCGCACGGATTTGTGTCAGGATGTCTTGTGCCGGCACGTCCTGATCCACCAGCAGCGCCAGGTCGCGGCGCACTTCGGGGAAGCGCGACAGCTCGCGGAACTTCGGCAGGTGGCCGTCGACCACTTCGGCCAGCAGCAGCTCGAAGAGGAACACCGGCTGCTCGAGGTCGAGTTTCTTCGCCAATTCCGGATGCAGCGCGCCCAGGTAGCCGACCAGCCGCCCGTCCCGCTCGATGCGCGCGGTCTGCCCCGGGTGCAGCGCCGGGTGCTCACCGGGCACGAAGCTGAAGTCGCCGAGGGCGCCGGCACTGGCCAGCACCGCCTCGACATCGGCCTTGGCGTCGAAGAAGTCCACGCCGTCACGGCCGTTGGCCCAGCCTTCCGGCAGGCGCTTGCCGCAGATGGCGCCGGCGAGCATGGCTTCCTGCTTCAGGCCTTCCAGTTGACCGACGAAGCGCAGGCCGCTTTCGAACAGGCGGACCCGCGACTGCTGGCGGTTGAGGTTGTGCTGCAGCGCCTTGACCAGGCCCGGCCAGAGGCTGGAACGCATCGCCGCCATGTCGGCGGAGATCGGGTTGGCCAGGGTCAGCGGCTGGGTGCCCGGATCGAACAGTTCGAACAGGGCCGGATCGATGAAGCTGAAGGTGATCGCTTCCTGGTAGCCGCGGGCGACCAGCAGGCGCCGCAGCAGCGGCAGCGCGGCGCGCGCTTCCGGCTTGTTGTTCGGCGCCAGGCGCGCCTGCGGGTAGCGCACCGGCAGGCGATTGTATCCGTAGAGACGGGCCAGTTCCTCGATCAGGTCGACTTCCAGGGAAATGTCGAAGCGATGGCTCGGTACGCCGACCGACCACTGCCCTTCCCCGTCGGCTACCACCGTTAGTTCCAGGGCTTGCAGCAGGCGCACGATCTCGGCGGCGTCCAGCGGCATGCCGAGCATCTGGGTCACGCGCTCGGCGCGCAGGGTGATCGGCGCGACCTTCGGTAGGTGCGCTTCGCTGACCTGCTCGACGATCGGCCCTGGTTCACCGCCGACGATGTCGAGGATCAGGCGCGTCGCGCGCTCCATGGCCTTGCGCGCCAACTGGCTGTCGACGCCGCGCTCGAAGCGATGCGAGGAGTCGGTGTGCAGGCCATAGGAGCGGGCCTTGCCGGCCAGGGCGATGGTGTCGAAGAACGCGGCTTCGAGGAACAGGTCGCGGGTGCTGTCGCTGACGCCGCTGTGCTCGCCGCCCATCACCCCGGCGATGGCCAGGGCGCGCTGGTGGTCGGCGATCACCAGGGTGTCGGCGCGCAGGGTGATTTCCTGACCGTCGAGCAGGACCAGTTTCTCGCCGTCCTCGGCCATGCGCACGCGCACGCCGCCGTTGATCTCGGCAAGGTCGAAGGCATGCATCGGCTGGCCCAGTTCGATCATCACGTAGTTGGTGACGTCGACCACCGGGTCGATGCTGCGGATGTCGGAACGGCGCAGGCGCTCGACCATCCACAACGGGGTCGGCCGGCTCAGGTAGACGTTGCGGATCACCCGGCCGAGGTAGCGCGGGCAGGCAGCCGGCGCGGCGAGTTCGACCGGACGGGTCTCGTCGTGCTGCGCGGCGACCGCGTCCACCGCCACCGGCGCCAGCGGAACATCGTAGATGGCGCTGACTTCGCGGGCCAGGCCGGCGAGCGACAGGCAGTCACCGCGGTTCGGGGTCAGGCCGACCTCGATGGTGTAGTCGTCCAGCTCCAGGTAGGTGCGGACGTCCTGGCCGACCGGCGCGTCAGCCGGCAGCTCGAGCAGACCGGCGTTCTCTTCGCTGATCTGCAATTCCTTGGCCGAGCAGAGCATGCCGAAGGACTCGACGCCGCGCAGCTTGGCTTTCTTGATCTTGAAGTCGCCCGGCAGTTCGGCGCCGATCATGGCGAACGGAATCTTCAGGCCCGCGCGCACGTTGGGCGCACCGCAGACGACCTGGAAGGTCTCGCTGCCGTTGCTGACCTGGCAGACGCGCAGCTTGTCGGCGTCCGGATGCTGTTCGGTCGAGAGCACCTCGCCGACCACCACGCCGCTGAAGGCGCCGGCGACCGGCAGGTCGGCGTCAACCTCGAGGCCGACCATGGACAGGCGAGCGACCAGCTCGTCATGGGAAACCTGCGGATTTGCCCAGCTCCGCAGCCACTTTTCACTGAATTTCATCCTGTTCTCCTAAGGAATCCGGTTGCGTTCTGGCCTAGCGGAATTGTCCGAGGAAGCGCAGATCGTTATCGAAGAACAGACGCAGGTCGTTCACCCCGTAGCGCAGCATGGCCAGGCGCTCGGCGCCCATGCCGAAGGCGAAGCCCTGGAATTTCTCGGGATCGATGTTGGACATGCGCAGCACGTTCGGGTGCACCATGCCGCAACCCATGACTTCCAGCCAGCCGGTCTGCTTGCACACGCGGCAGCCGTTGCCGCTGCAGATCACGCACTGAATGTCCACTTCGGCCGAGGGCTCGGTGAAGGGGAAGAAGGACGGACGGAAGCGCACTTCAAGCTGCTTCTCGAAGAAGGCGCGGAGGAATTCCTCGATGGTGCCCTTGAGGTCGGCGAAGCTGACACCCTCGTCCACCAACAGGCCTTCCACCTGGTGGAACATCGGCGAGTGGGTCAGGTCGGAGTCGCAGCGGTAGACGCGCCCCGGGCAGACAATGCGGATCGGCGGCTGCTGGGACTCCATGGTCCGCACCTGCACCGGTGAGGTGTGGGTACGCAGCAGCATGTTCGCATTGAAATAGAAAGTGTCGTGCATGGCACGCGCCGGGTGGTGGCCCGGAATGTTGAGCGCTTCGAAGTTGTGGTAGTCGTCTTCGACTTCCGGGCCTTCGGCGACTTCATAGCCGATGCGGCTGAAGCACTGCTCGATGCGCTCCAGCGTGCGGGTGACCGGATGCAGGCCGCCGCTCAGCTGGCCACGACCGGGCAGGGTGACATCGATGCGCTCCGCGGCCAGCCGGGCGGCCAGCGCGGCCCCTTCCAGCTCGGTCTTACGCGCGTTCAGCGCATCCTGGACCTTTTCCTTGGCCACGTTGATCAGCGCGCCAACCTTCGGCCGCTCTTCGGCCGGCAGGTCGCCCAGGGTCTTCATCACCTGGGTCAGTTCGCCTTTCTTGCCGAGGTAGTGAACCCGGATCTGCTCCAGGGCATTGACGTCTTCGGTGTGTCGCACAGCCTCCAATGCTTGAGAGACCAGCGCATCCAGGTTTTCCATGTATGGACTCCAGATACAAAATAGGGGAAGAGCGGTAAGGCTCTTCCCCTATCGGTGACGTTACGTCCGGACCGAAGTCCGGTGATTGTCGTAGGGCTTAAGCCAAGCTTGCCTTCGCTTTCTCGACAATCGCGGTAAACGCCGCTTTTTCGTTCACTGCCAGATCGGCCAGGACCTTACGGTCGATCTCGATGGCCGCCTTTTTCAGGCCAGCGATCAGACGGCTGTAGGACAGACCGTTCTGACGAGCACCAGCGTTGATACGGGCGATCCACAGTGCGCGGAACTGACGCTTGCGCTGACGACGGTCACGGTAGGCGTATTGGCCAGCCTTGATCACCGCCTGCTTGGCAACGCGGAACACGCGCGAGCGTGCACCATAGTAGCCCTTGGCGAGCTTCAGAATTTTCTTGTGACGACGACGGGCGATAACGCCACGCTTAACACGAGCCATGAATTAATCCTCTACCTTAATAATCAGCGCAGACGCAGGGAGCGTTCTACGCGCGCAACGTCAGACTTGTTCAGCATCGAGGTGCCGCGCAGTTGACGCTTACGCTTGGTGGTCATCTTGGTCAGGATGTGGCTCTTGAAGGCGTGCTTGTGCTTGAGGCCACCAGCAGTCTTCTTGAAGCGCTTGGCCGCGCCACTTTTGGTCTTCATCTTTGGCATGTTCGGATACTCCGCATTGAGTGATTACGCATAACCGCAAGGCCTGCCAGTGCCCTGGTGGTTACTTTTTCTTCTTGGGAGCGATGACCATCATCAGCTGGCGTCCTTCCAGCTTAGGATGCTGCTCGACGGTGCCGTACTCCACGAGGTCGGCTTCGACCCGCTTCAACAGCTCCATCCCCAGCTCCTGGTGAGCCATCTCACGGCCGCGGAATCGCAGGGATACCTTGGCCTTGTCCCCTTCACTAAGGAAACGTACCAGGTTGCGTAGTTTTACCTGGTAATCCCCTTCTTCCGTCCCTGGACGAAACTTGATTTCTTTGACCTGCGCCTGCTTCTGGTTCTTCTTGGCGACCGCAGCCTGCTTCTTCTTCTCGAACAGGTGCTTGCCGTAGTCCATGATGCGGCAGACAGGAGGCACCGCGTCGGCCGAAATCTCAACCAGGTCCAGCTTCGCCTCTTCGGCTAGGCGGATCGCCTCATCGATCGAAACAACACCAACCTGCTGGCCATCAGCTCCAATCAACCGTACCTCACGAGCCGAGATGTTCTCGTTGATCGGGGGTTTCGGTTGAGCTCGCTTATCCTGTCTCATTTCACGCTTAATAATGATTACTCCGAGTCTTGGCGACCACGCCGGGAAACCGCCTGTGCCAACAGCTCAGCGAACTGGGTGACGGGCATGGAGCCCAGGTCTTCCCCTTCGCGCGTACGCACCGCGACGGCCTTCGATTCAACTTCCCGATCTCCAATAACCAAGAGATAGGGAACCTTGAGCAAAGTATGCTCGCGGATTTTAAAGCCGATCTTCTCGTTTCTCAAGTCGGACTTGGCACGGAATCCGCTTTCCCCGAGGATCCGCACCACCTCGGCGGCGAAATCGGCCTGCTTGTCGGTGATATTCATCACCACTGCCTGGGTCGGCGCCAGCCAGGCCGGGAAGGCTCCGGCGTAGTGCTCGATGAGCATGCCGATGAAGCGCTCGAAGGACCCGAGGATCGCACGGTGCAGCATCACCGGGCGCTTACGGTTGTTGTCCTCGGCGATGTAGCTGGCGTCCAGGCGCTCCGGCAGGTTCGGGTCGTACTGCAGGGTGCCGCACTGCCAGTTACGGCCGAGGCAGTCCTTCAGGGTGAACTCGATCTTTGGCCCATAGAACGCGCCCTCGCCCGGCTGGTATTCCCAGGCCAGGCCGGATTCGTTCAGCGCATCGGCCAGCGCGCCTTCGGCGCGATCCCACAGCTCGTCGGAACCGACGCGCTTGGCCGGACGGGTCGACAGCTTCATGGCGATGTCGGTGAAACCGAAGTCGCGGTAGACCTGCAAGGTCAGCTTGATGAAATCGGCCGCTTCCTTCTTCACCTGCTCTTCGGTGCAGAAGATATGCGCGTCGTCCTGGGTAAAGCCGCGTACACGCATGATCCCGTGCAGCGCGCCGGACGGCTCGTTGCGGTGGCAGGCGCCGAACTCGGCGAGGCGCAGCGGCAGGTCGCGGTAGGACTTCAGGCCCTGGTTGAAGATCTGCACGTGGCACGGGCAGTTCATCGGCTTGACCGCGTAGTCGCGGCTTTCCGAGGAGGTGGTGAACATGTTCTCGGCGTAGTTCGACCAGTGGCCCGAACGCTCCCAGAGGATGCGGTCGACCACCTGCGGGGTACGCACTTCGACATAGCCATGGTCGCGCTGGACCTTGCGCATGTACTGCTCGAGCACCTGGTAGACGCTCCAGCCATTCGGGTGCCAGAACACCATGCCCGGCGCTTCTTCCTGCAGGTGGAACAGGTCGAGCTGCTTGCCGATGCGGCGATGGTCGCGCTTCTCGGCCTCTTCGATGCGCTGGATGTAGGCCGCCAGTTGCTTCTTGTCGGCCCAGGCGGTGCCGTAGATACGTTGTAGCTGCTCGTTCTTCGAGTCGCCGCGCCAGTAGGCGCCGGAAATCTTGGTCAGTTGGAACGCCTTGAGGAAGCGGGTGTTCGGCACATGCGGGCCGCGGCACATGTCCACGTACTCCTCATGGAAGTACAGGCCCATGGCCTTCTCGTCCGGCATGTCGTCGATCAGGCGCAGCTTGTAGTCTTCGCCACGGGACTTGAACAGCTCGATGACCTCGGCGCGCGGGGTCATCTTCTTGATCACGTCGTAGTCCTTGTCGATCAGCTCACGCATGCGCTGCTGGATCGCCGCCATGTCCTCGGGGGTGAAGGGGCGCTCGAAGAAGATGTCGTAATAGAAGCCTTCCTCGATCACCGGGCCGATGACCATCTTCGCGGTCGGATAGAGCTGCTTGACCGCATGGCCGACCAGGTGGGCGCAGGAGTGGCGGATGATCTCCAGTCCTTCCTCGTCCTTGGGCGTGATGATCTGCAGGGTCGCGTCGCGATCGATGGTGTCGCAGGCGTCGACCAGGCGGCCGTCGACCTTGCCGGCGAGGGTCGCCTTGGCCAGGCCCGCGCCGATGGATTGGGCCACCTCGGCCACGGAGACCGGGTGATCGAAGGAACGTTGACTGCCGTCGGGAAGAGTAATGATGGGCATGGCGCCTCCTCTCCTAGTGGTGACCCCTACCAAAGGCCACGTGGGTTGGGATGTGCCAGTAAGCGTCGCCCGCCGGGCCGGCCTGCCTCACAGTGGCAGGCGCCTTGCGGCACCCCTGCGCCGAAGCGCGCGGACGGAGATCACTGGGAATGGATACTGACGAAAAACGCCGGAGCTGATCCGGCGCGAAGCGCCCATGGTAAAGCATCCGCGGCGAGCTGACGAGCGGTCAGTTCACCCGGCCTCACTTCAGGACGTTTCCGCCTCCGGCGCAACGCCATCGACGCGCGCCAGGAACTCCAGTACCGACCGGTTGAAAGCCGCCGGACGGGTGGCATTGAGGCCATGGGAGGCCCCCTGGATGCGTTGCAGCTCGGCGCGCGGCAGGGCCGCCGCCAGCGCCTCGGCGGTGGCCGGGAATGGCAGCGGGCTGCGTTCGCCATTGAGGATCAGGCTCGGCAGGTCGATCGAGCGCAGTTCCGACAGCGCCAGCGCCGGCGGCTGGTCGGCCACCTGCCCGACCAGGGTCATGGCGTTGTCCAGGGTCATTCGGCGGAACGTCGCCGACGAGCGTTTCCATACCCCGGCGCCGCTCACCGTATCGACGAACAGTTCCAGTCCCCGTTCCGCCTCGCCGCCACGGATCAATTCGAGCGCCTGGCGCCGGAACTGGTTGCGTTCCAATGGCTCCTCGGGCGCAGGCAGGCCGGCGTGGGCGTAGACCTCGGCGGCATAGTCGCCGCCGGGATCGGCCAGGCTCAGCGAACGCAGGGCGTCCGGAGCGGCCAGCGCCAGGCGCAACGCCAGGTTGCCGCCACGGGAATGGCCGAGCAGGTGTACCGGCTCGCCGAGCCGCTCGACCAGCGCCAGCAGGTCGGCGACGTGGCGGGCGCTGGTGAAGTCCGCACCCTGCCCGTCCCAGCGCTCGGGGTAGTAGTGACGCAGGCTCGGCACGATCAGCCGGTGGCGCTCGCCGAGGCTGCGCAACTGCCATTGCCAGTAGCGGTAGTCGCAGAGCGAACCGTGGACCAGTAGCACCGGCGTGCCCTCGCCCAGGTCCTGATAGACCAGTTGATACCCATCCACCTCGAACGAGGCGAGTTCGCCACTCATGCACGCAACCCTTTCGGTTTCTTTTTCGACTCAGCGCGACGAACGGTGATCGGGCCCGCAGCCCGATGCACGGCATCGCCTGGAAAAGATGGATGTTAGCGGCCTGAGGTCACGCCCCGTAATGACAAATAGGTCTAGGGCCGTCTCGCCCGCTGGGCTAGGCTGGAAGTTCCCCTGCGGAGGTGACGCCGATGAATACGCCGATCTTCTACGAGCTATTCCGCAACCACCCGCTGCATGCCCCGTCCGCCCGGACCCTGGCGAGCATGCTGGCTCTCGGCCTGGCGCTGGCCGGGGTATGGGCCCTGCTGCTGGGCTGGGGCATCGGCCTGGGCATCGACAACTTCGCCATGTACTTCGGCTGGACCGCCTTGCTCATGACCATCCTCCTGGTCGCGCTGTTCCTCGGCGCCACGCTGTTGCGCATGGAGGCCATCTGGCTGGCCTTCCTGCTCGCCCTGCCCCTGCTGACCAGCCTGACCGGCTGCCTGGCTCTGGTCGGCGCCGGCCCCGAGTGACCGCGTTTCAGACCATGGTCGAAGACCGATTGCAGTAATTCCCCTTTCCGCAGGGTCTATCCTTGGGTAAGAGGAGGACGAACCATGACTCCCGAATCCTTCGTCACATTGCTGATCGTCGCCTGGCTGGGCCTCGCCGGCGTCACCCTGTGGGCCTTCCTGCGCGTGCCGCGTCGGCGCGCACGCCTGCAACGCAAGGCACGGCAAGCCGAAAACCGGCATCCCGCACGGCCGCCACAGCCTCTTCCGCAACGCAGCTGAAGCCGCCATGCCGACCGGTCACGGCAGGAAGGCGTGCTGGGAAACCCCCAGCAACAGATAGGCCGCCAGCACGGTGAACGCGAGAAAACCCACGACGTAACGCAGCATCCCGACTCCTGTCAGTCATTTCATCCCTGATGCTGACCCGAACGACCTTGCATCGTTCTGCGCCAGCCTGCCGAAGCGCCGAACGGGCAGGCCAGCCCTGGCCTTCCCTTCCGACACGAGCGGGGCCGGTCGATCCTCGCCCAGCCCCCTCGAAGCTTCACTCTAGCACTCTCGCCCGCCCTGCCGGAGGTCTCCGCCAGGATTCCGGACGAACCGTTCAGCCCGCCATGTAGCTCGGCAGGCCGCGCTCCTGCAGACGACGCAGGGTGCCGACCACATCCACCGGCAGGCTCCCCGCCTCCAGGGCCAGGTCGCGGCGCACGGCGTTGATGAACCAGTACATGCGCTTCTCGTCGGCCAACTGGGCGGCGGACACCACGCGACGGGTCACGATCTCTTCGCCGTTGCGCAGGGTCAGCAGGGCGCCGCCGTCCGGACGCATCTGGGTGGATACGGCAAAGGTGGCCTGGAAGGCATCGAACAGCATCTTGATGGACTTTTCCATGATCGTTTATCCCCTCTTGCATGAAAACCGACCGCGAACTTCAGCGCAGCCGCAACACGGGGAAAGGTGGCAGCTTTCATGCCAGCCACATGGAAAATTAAAACCATTCAAAATCAATAACTTACGAAAAGACTCAGCGAAGCGGTCCGTGCAAACTGCAAGATCGTGCGAAATGCATCATGCGATTTGCCAGCAGGCTCAGTCGGAAAACAGCGGCCGGCCCCGCGCATCGAAGCCGCGCACCTGGTACAGCGCCGCTTCCGCCAGCGACAGCGCGGCCGCCGGACTCTCGCACGGCGGCTGGCCCGGCAGCACCAGCCATTCGGTGCGTCCGTCGTCGATGCTGGTTATCTCGATCTCGGCCAGATAGCCGCTGTCCTCGCGCAACCAGGTGGCGCGCAGTTCGAACTCGCCAAAACGCCTGCCGGACACCCGCCAGCCTCCCTTCGGAAAAGTCGTCGCAGTGTAACCAGGCCGGGCGTCGATCAGCCAGCCAGGTCGGCCAGCGCCTCGCGCTCCTCGTCGCGCAGGGTCAGGACCCGGCAACCCCGCTCGGTGACCAGCACGGTGTGCTCGTACTGGGCCGACAGGCGGCGGTCGCGGGTGGTCACGGTCCAGCCGTCCTTGTGCAGCTTCACCGCGTGGCCGCCCTGGTTGATCATCGGTTCGATGGTGAAGGTCATCCCGGCCTTCAGCCGCGCACCCGCGCCAGCGCGACCGAAGTGCAGGACCTGCGGCGCCTCGTGCATCTTGCGGCCGATGCCATGCCCGCAGTATTCGCGGACCACCGAATAACCGTTGGCTTCGGCGTGACTCTGGATGGCATGCCCGATATCGCCGAGGGTGGCGTCCGGGCGCACCACGCGGATCGCCCGGTACAGGCATTCGCGGGTGACGTCGAGCAGCTTCTGCGCCTGGCGGTCGATGGCGCCGACCCGGTACATCTTGCTGCTGTCGCCGAAATAGCCGTCCTTGATCACCGTGACGTCGACGTTGACGATATCGCCGTCGCGGAGGATCTGCTGCGCCGACGGCCAGCCATGACAGACCACCTCGTTGACCGAGGTGTTCACCGTGAACGGATAGCCGTACTGCCCCTTGCTGCCGGGAATCGCCGCGAGGGTGTCGACGATGTAGCGCTCGCAGAAGCGGTCGATCTCTGCCGTGCTGATGCCTGGCCGCACCACCTCGTCGAGGGCTTCGAGGACTTTCGCGGTGAGCGCGCCGGCCACGCTCATGCGCTGGATTTCCTCCGCGCTCTTGATCATCCCGAGATCCTCGCCGCGTCCTGCTCGCGGCGGTCGCTTTCGCGCGCTTCGTCCATCAATTGGCGTAGCACCTGCGCATAGGTCAGGCCGGGATTGGCTTCGATCAGCATGCCGATGCGCATCCAGTGCTCAGCCTGGGCATTGATCGAGCGCGACATGGCCTTGCAGGCGATGCGCGCCTCTTCGTGCAATTGCTCGGAAATCTTCACCAGGCCCACACTACACCTCGACTACAAAACATATACGGAACGCATACTAACCATCGCATGGACGCGGCGCAAACGGGAAGGTCCGCCCTCGCCTGGCCATGGACTGGCCACGATTGGCATCTCCTGCAAAATCAGTAACATGCGGATTTTTTTGGAAGTTGCCGCATGCTTTCCCGTTTGTTTGTAGGCCTTTTCGCCCTCCTCCTCGCCAGCGCCGGCCAGGCCAACGCCCCGCGCACGTTCTCCGAAGCGAAGAAAATCGGCTGGAAGCTCTACGCCCGGCAATCCGTGGAGTTCTACTGCGGCTGTCGCTACTCGGGAAATCGTGTCGACCTCGCCAGTTGCGGCTACAAGCCGAGGAAGAACGCCAACCGCGCGCGGCGCATCGAGTGGGAACACATCGTCCCGGCCTGGGTGATCGGTCACCAGCGACGCTGCTGGCAGAACGGCGGGCGGAGCAACTGCGCGAGGCACGACAGCACCTACCAGCGCGCCGAGGCCGACCTGCACAACCTGGTGCCGAGCATCGGCGAGGTCAACGGCGACCGCAGCAACTTCGGCTTCGGCTGGCTGCCGCAGAAACCCCAGCAATACGGCGCCTGCCCGATGGTGGTGGACTTCAAGGCGCGCAAGGCGATGCCACGCCCGCAGATTCGCGGGATGATCGCCCGCACCTACTTCTACATGAGCGACCGCTACGGCCTGCGCCTGTCGAAGCAGGATCGCCAGCTCTACAACGCCTGGCACAAGCAGTACCCGCCACAGACCTGGGAGCGCCAGCGCAACCACATGGTCGGCTGCGTGATGGGCTGGGGCAATCCCTATGTCGGCCCGGTGGACCTGGCGACCTGCAGCAACCTATCCTCGCGTCGACGCTGACCTCCGCCGGAGTAGCCCATGATCTTCCGCACCCTCGCCCTGTTGCCGCTCTGCGCCGCCCTGGCGTTCGCCGCCGACGCCGGGGAGCGCCGCTTCGACTGCACGGTGGTGGCGATACACGACGACGCCAGCCTGGGCTGCCGCCTGCCCGGCGCGAACAAGGCGCTGCGCATCCAGCTCAATGCCGTCGAGCTACCGGCCGCCGAGCCCTGGCGTCGGCGCGCCCGGGAAGCCCTGGAAGACATGCTGCTCGGCAAATCGACGACCATCCGCGAGCAAGGCCGCGACGCGCGCTTCCGCATCCTCGGCGCGGCCTGGGTCACCCCGGCCGACTGCCCCACCTGCGGACATACCCTGGATGCCGGGCTGGCCCTGCTGACCATTGGCCTGGCCAGCTGGCGCGACGCGCCGGACAGCGGCCAGACGGCCGAGGCGCGCGGCCAGTACCGGTTCGCCGAGGAAGAAGCGCGGGCGCGCAAGGCTGGCCAGTGGCGACCGCGCGACGCCGCTCCTAGAGATGGATCTCCGCGAACTTGATGCCCAGCCCGCGCAGCTCCTTGACCGCGTCGTCGAGCCGGCGGAACGACATCACCTCGTCGCTCTCGTCGACCAGGAAATAGCTGCGCCCGCCGTCCTTCTTGAAGAACACGATCCATTCCCTGGCCAGGGTGGGATTGGCGATGATGTGGGTCGCCGAGATCTTCCCTGCCGCCTGCCTGTCCCGAACCTTCTCGCGCTTCATTGCCTTCCCGTCAGCTGTGTGGAAAGGCGGAATTATCGCATCATCGGTTCCCGCGGCGAAAAAACTCAGCGTGCCGCCATCGCCATTTCCATGCCCGGCACGGCCAGTTCCCGGCGGATGCTGCGGATCAGCCACTCGGTCTCCGGCGGCGCGCTGAGCTGCGGCGAGGGTATGGTGCGAGCCACGTAGCGGCCGTCGGCGGCCTGCAACTGCAACAACAGCGCGCCGTCGTGGCGGCTCTTGCTGGACAACTGGAACTCGGGAAAGGCAGCGGCGATTTTCTTCAGGTCGACAGACATGGTGCGCTCCATTTCTGAGAAGTTGGACGGAGGCCCGCCGCGCGGCGGGCAGGCGCAGTCTGGCTAACGGATGCGACCGAATGATGACGCCGGCGACGAACCAATTCGCCCGCCGTGGCGTCCCAGAAAGGACGCGACGAATTTCACCCAACGGAAAATGCCTGGCGGCAAGCGGCCATCGGTGGTCGATCGTCATCGGCACGCACACAGCAAGGAGATGGAATGTTCCGTACGGCTTATCGGGAAATAGGCCTGTTCGGCCTGGTCAAGCGCACAGTGAACGAGTTCCTCGAGGACGACATGCCGACCTACGCCTCGGCCCTCGCCTATCAGATGCTGTTCTCGCTATTTCCGTTCCTGCTGGTGCTGATCACCCTCGTAGGCTACCTGCACCTGCCGGAGTTCTTCGCCTGGCTGCGCGAGCAGGCGGCGTTGCTGCTGCCGCCCGAGGCGATGGATCAGGTCAACCCGGTGATCGACCAGTTGCAGCAGCAGAAAGGCGGCCTGCTGTCCATCGGTATCGCGGTGGCGCTGTGGACCTCCTCGGCGGGCATCCGCTCGATGATGATCGCGCTCAACGCCGCCTACGACGTGAAGGAGAGCCGCCCGGTATGGAAGCGCTTCTCCCTGTCGATCCTCTACACCCTCGGCATCGCCCTGTTGTTGCTGGTGGCGGCCGGCCTGATGGTCACCGGGCCGCAGGTGATCGCCTGGATCGCCGGCCTGGTCGGTCTGGAACAGTACCTGGTGACGCTCTGGACCTGGCTGCGCTGGCCTCTTGCGGTGTTCCTGCTGATGCTCGCGGTGGCGCTGTTCTACTACCTGGTGCCGGATGTCGAGCAGCGTTTCCGCTTCATCACTCCAGGCTCGGTGCTCTCGGTGATCGCCTGGATCGCCGCGTCCCTCGCCTATGGCTTCTACGTGAAGAACTTCGCCAACTACAACGCCATGTACGGCAGCATCGGGGCGATCATCATCCTCCTGCTGTACTTCTACCTGTCGGCGGCAGTGGTGCTGTTCGGCGCCGAGTTGAACGCGGTGATCGAACACCATTCGGAAGACGGCAAGGACCCTGGCGAACGCGAACTTCCGGACAACGACGACCCCGAACTCAAGGCTTGAGCAGGGCGTCGGCCTCGCTGACGCTGGCCTTGCCGGTGGCGCGCCGGTACAGACACAGCTCGCGGCCCTGGCGGCCCTGCATGTGCGACTGCGGATAGCGGCCCTGCAGGAGCAGCGCCGAATAGCCCACCTCATCGTCGAAGGGCAGTACCTGCCCCACCGCGCGTACCTGGCGCAAGCCGCTGGCTTTCAGGCAGGCGGCACGCACCATGGCGTCGTGCGCCTGCCACGCCTCGGCCGTGGAAGCCCAGGCCGGCGCCGAACCGAGCAGCAGGCAGACCAGCGATCCCGCAACCACCCTCGACATTGCGCACCTCGCATCGCCGGAAACAGGCAGGAAAAGAGAAGCCCCCGGGACCACAGCGGCAACTAAAGGCCCCGGGGGCGATGAGGCGGCAGTTACACCTCGCAGCAATGGACATTGCCCCGCGAAAAATAGTTCTACGCTCGCCGACGAAGCGCTCAGCCGGCCCAGCCCAGCACCAGCGCAGCCAGGGCCAGGTAGCGGAGCGTCTTGGCCAGGCCGACGATCAGCAGGAAACTCCAGCAGGGCTCACGCATGATGCCGGCCACCAGCGTCAGCGGATCGCCGATGACCGGCACCCAACTGAGCAGCAGGGTCCAGCGGCCGTAGCGGCGATAGTGTCGCTGCGCCCTGAGCAACTGCACCTCGCCCACGGGAAACCAGCGGCGACCGCGGAAATGCTCGAGGTAGCGACCCAGCCACCAGTTGACCCAGGAACCCAGCACATTGCCGACGATGGCCAGCGCCAGCAGCCACGCGACCGACTGGCCACCGCGCAGCAGCAAGGCGGCCAGCACGGTTTCCGACTGCAACGGCAGCAGGGTCGCCGAACCGAACGCCGAGAGGAACAGCCCGGCGTACGCGGCCCAGTCAGTCAACACCCGAACGCTCCCAGCGCCATTCGCATCCCCACTCCAATCCGAAAAAAACTGACCTGGGACAGCCGTCCCGAGGCCGGCGAAGCATACCCTGGCAGGCAAGGGCATTTCCCCGGTTATCCGAAAAGGAGGCAGGCCATGTTCATTCCCGGCCATCTGCATCTCGCCTCGGCCAGCGAAGTCGACCGCCAGGCATTCGATATCCACCTGCGCTACCGGGTCCTGGAGGCCGAGGCCCGCCCGGTGGCCGTACACTTCGACATGGAGGGCCGGATCGACGGCCAGCCTTTCAGCGAAAGCTTCGAACTGCCACGCGACGCCGCCGTGCATTTCGCCAGCCGTGCCAGTCGCCTGGCCCGGCGCCACGGCCTGCGCTTGCGGCAGGGACCGATCGTGCGCCAGCGCCGCGAGTACGACGCTATGTTCGACGACCTGCGCCGACGCCTGAAACTCAAGAGCGGCGAAGCGATCGACCTCGACCGCTACCTGCGCGGCGAGGCCGGGGCATCCTGAAACGGCTCTCCCGCATGCTACGGAAACCCCCGACGCAGGCCATGCCGTGCAACTTTCAGCGAAGCGGGCGACTCCATACCTAGGTAACCATCCTCGTCAAGGAGACCGACATGACTCTGAAAACCCGCTCCGCTCGCGCCAAGCAGGCTATCCAGGACCAGGCCATGGCCGAACTGCAGGACCTGATCGCCGAGGTGGACCAGTTGATGAGCGGCACCGGCAGCCTGGCCGGCAAGGAGGGCGCGAACCTGCGTGAACAGATCAATTCCGTGCTGCATCGTGGTCGCGACGCCATCGAGCGCACCCGCCGCGGCGTGGTGCAACGCAGCCAGGCGGCCGCCGAAGCGACCGAGGAATACGTCGAGGACCATCCCTGGCAGACCATCGCCGTATCGGCCGGCGCCGGCTTCCTCCTCGGCCTGCTGGTGGGCCGCCGCTAGGGCGTTTCCGCAGGCAACAGAAAGCCCGCGCTCGGCGGGCTTTTCGGCAAGGCAAGGGCCTTGGCTCAGGCGGAGATCGCCGCCTCCAGCGGCCAACTCAGTTCCCAGGTTCCCTTCAAGGCTTCCGCCTCGTCACGGCTGGTGAAGGGGCCGGCCCACATGGCGCCGTCCACCATCAGGATCCAACAGGCCAGCAATCCCTTGCTGCGCAGCGATTCGGGAACGGACGTCCCCACCAGCACGGCGACTTCGATTCTGGACATAGGCTGACTCCGGTTATCATTAGCTTGCTAATAATAAGCGCCCGCCCCTTCGCCATGAAGCACGCCGCGCACAACAGTCTTTTTCATCTGCGACAAAATTACCCACCCCCGGCTCCCACGGCGGCCCTGCCGTCCCGCCGGCTATAGTGGAAAAACAGCGAATCCAGGAGGAACCGTCATGGACACCAACCCGCACACCTTTTCCAACCTGTTCCGCCAGTTGGGGCTCCCCGCTGGGCGGGACGACATCGTCGCCTTTCTCGCCCGGCACCACCTCGAGGAGGGCACGGCGCTGCCCGATGCGCCATTCTGGAACCCTGCCCAGGCCAGCTTCCTGCGCGAGGCCCTGGCCGAGGACTCCGACTGGGCCGAACAGGTCGATGAACTGGCCTTGCAACTGACCCGCTGAAAAAACGCAAACTGATGCGCTGACGGCTCTATCGTGCGGAACTTGCTATGAGTTGGCGGGGAATTTCAAGTCACCGGCATCGATAGCCACTATCAGTCCAAAGCATTTTTCCCCAGCGGAGCGGCGTGAGATCGTAGCGGCGTCGGGAGAACCCCAAGTCCCCGACGCTCCTTTGAAGACCATCGCCCTCCCCCCCGCAGATGGTCTTTTTTTTGCCCGCGATTCGGCCGTGCCCCGACCGGCTGGCCCAGGACATGGAACATTCCGTTACGTCCCCCACTGAACTTTTCACCCGTGCCTCGGTGTCTTACCCTGCTCGCGTTACCACGTAAGGAGAACCTCAAGGACATGAAAGCACTACTGATCGCCGCCGGCGTTGCCGCTCTTTCCAGCACCGCCATGGCCGCCAAACTGGATGAAAAGGTTCCCTACCCGAAGGCAGATGCCGGCTTCACCCGCCAGGTCATCCACCTGCCGAAACAGGACGCGGAAGACGCATTCAAGGTCGAGATCATCGCCGGCAAGACCCTCGAGGCCGACTGCAACCAGCAGCGCCTGGGCGGCGAGCTGGAAGAACATACCCTGGAAGGCTGGGGCTACTCCTACTACCGCCTGGACAAGGTCAGCGGGCCGATGAGCACGATGATGGCCTGCCCCGGCCAGAAGAAGGAGCAGCGCTTCATCCCGGTGGTCGGCGAAGGCTTCCTGCTGCGCTACAACAGCAAGCTGCCGATCGTGGTCTATGCGCCGAAGGACGTGGAGGTCCGCTATCGGATCTGGTCGGCGTCCGAAAAGGTCGAGAAAGCGGTCAGCGAATAAACGCCGCGCATGAAAAAGCCGCCCACGGGCGGCTTTTTTCGTTGCGCCGGCTTCAGCCCGGCGCCAGGCCGATGTTCAGGCCGGAGTCCACGGTGATCCGGTAATGCGTGGTCTGCCCGTTCTGCACATGCACCACCTGCTTGGGCGCCTCGCCGCGGCAGATCCCATCGCCCTGCACGGATACCACCCGCAGCCCCGCCGGAAGACGGAAACGCGCGCTCTCGCCAGCCTGGATCTCGGCGGCCAGGCGGCTATCGATGATCAAGCGGGTATTGCAGACGCTGCCGAGAAACTCGCGGTCCCGGGAAACCACCAGGAAGGCGTCGCCGTCGTCACGGAACTGGTAGTTGTACAAACGCTCCTTCGGTACCTGGTCCGTCTCGTCGAGCGAGGGCGTCGATGTCGAACAACCCGCCAGCAAGACGGTCCCCAGTAGCATCCCCAAAATCCGCATAGTGACCCCAATCCGTTCATCGAAATGCCGCACCCCATCCTCGCCGGGGCAGACCTTCATGGCTTGCGGTCGTACTTCCTCCCTGAACCGGCACCACAGCGCACGTCCGTCTAAGGTAGGCGATTTGCCCCGGCCAAGGCGAGCGCGAATGGCGCTGAAGAAAAAAAATCCTCAGACGGAGGCCGCCTCGCCGGCCGGCAACGCGGAAGTTGGGAGGCCGAACAGGCGATCGAAGGCCCAGTTGAAGAGGAAGGTGTAGCACGGGATCAGGACGATCAGCGCCAGGTCCAGCCAGAACGCCTCCAGCAGGGAAATCCCCATCCACCAGGCGATCAGCGGGATCAGGTAGACCACCAGGGTCAGCTGGAAGCCGATGGCGTGCGCCACCCGCCGCGCAATGCTGCGTCCGCGCACGGCCTGGCGCCGCTCCCAGAACTCGAACAGGCAGTTGTAGATGAAGTTCCAGGTCACCGCGACGGTGGTGATCACCACCGCCAGGGGGCCGGTGGTAGTGGGCGTGGAACCGGCGAGCAGGGCCAGCCCCAGGGTCGAGATACTCATCCCGATCAATTCGTAGGCGGTCACGTAGACCAATTTGCGCTTGATGCCTTGCACGTGGACCTCTCGGGCGTGATAGCGGAAAGGCGGGCAAGGTTGGATCAATTTTCTTGACAGAAAAAGTCAGCAGCTTTCAGATCTGCTGATAGGAGAATTGCCATGAACTTTTCCAGCGATACCATCGAGCTGTTCCTCGCCGTCCTCGACCGCGGCTCCTTTTCCGGCGCCGCCCGTGCCTTGGGTCGAGTGCCTTCGGCGGTGAGCATGGGCATCGCCAACCTGGAGGCGGAGCTGGGTTTCGCCCTTTTCGAGCGAACCCACCGCGAAGCCCGTCCTACGGCGCTGGCCAGGGCCCTGGCACCGCAAGCGCGGATGATCGCCGAGCAGCTCGCCCAGTTGCAGGTGCATGCGCTGGAACTCTCCCAGGGATTGGAAAGCCGCCTGTCGCTCGGCGTGGTTGCGGACATCGACAGCGGGCGGCTGTTCGGCGCCCTCCGCACCCTTTCCGAGCGCTACCCGCTGCTCGATGTCGAGGTGCTCAGCGCGGCGCAGGACGATGCCCTCGCCCTGCTCCATGGCGGCCGCATCAGCCTGTGCTTCGGATTCGCCGGCATCAGCGTGAACCCGCAGGAGCGCTTCCAGTATGTCGGCGCGGAATCGCTGGTCGCGACCATCTCGCCGCGCCATCCCGCCCTGCAGAAGCCGGGGCAGGCGCTGTACCTGGAAGAGCTGGTGAACGTGCGGCAGATCCTGGTGGCCAGTTGCGACCTGCCGTTGGCCGACACCCGTCCGCTGATTGCCGGCGCCTGCTGGCGCACCGACAGCCTGGGCACGGCGCTGGAAATGGTCGAGGCGGGGATCGGCTGGGGCAATTTCCCGTTGTCCCGGGTCGCGCCGCTGCTGGCAACGGGAAGGCTGGTACGCCTGGACTTCAGGAATACCAAGAACGAGCTGAAACTGCCTGTCCACGCTATCTGGCTGAAAAACCAGCCATTGCGCAAGGCCGCCCAGGAACTGGTTGGCATGCTGGCCACCCGTCCCGATTGAAGCGTTATGCAATGCACTTCACAGAAAAAACGAGACCCGTCACGCGAATCGCCGCACACGCCGGCTCCCCGGCCTCCAGTACTTGATCTCGATCAAGCGCAGCGCCAGCCATAGGCAGATGATCGTTCTGCGGCCATCCTCCGTTTGCGGCCGTAGAGCTCCGGACACTTCATGCTAGGGGGGCCGGAGCTCTTCCCTCTTCCTCGCGGCTCAGGAACAGGTCCTGGCCGCATCGATGAAGGCCCCGCGGGTGACCCAGGGCTGCTGGTCATGGATTCGCACCAGGCTGCCACCCCTCGCCGGCTGCACCTCCAGCCACTGACCGGCGTCCGCCAGGCGATAGCCGCGGCCTTCCTCCACCAGCGCCACGCCCGGCGCCTGGCGTTGCCACTTGGGCAAGACGCACATCGCGTAATCGTAGGGAGCCTTGCTGGTGCTGGCGGCCAGCGCCGGGGCGTTCGAAGCGGGAGGCGAGGCACAGGCGGACAGGGCCAGGGCGGCGAATACAGCGATAAGAATCTTCATGTCACGTCCCTCTTTGTCGATCCGTTCACGATTCGACGGTATCACCGCCCAAAGCGAGAACTGCAGCGACTTCGCGGCATGGTACTTATCGATAAGGTTGATATTGCAGGCGCATGACGAAGCGATCCGGCAACGCCCGATTCAGAGCCTATGGAAGGGGCTCTCCTTGCACTTTGGTTATTAGCAAATGACTCGAAGCTTTCTTGGATCGAACAATGTTCTGGTATTGTTGCGCCGCCAACGGGAGAAACAAGAAACCAGAACCGCCACGCACGGTAAATGGGACAAATGACTCCCGTGCACTTCGAACCTTGCGCTTCCTTCAATTTCAGCGCACATCAAGCCAACAACCAGGAACAATAAGATGTTGAAGAAAAGGATTTGCCTGCTGGCACTGGGCATCGCGACTGCAAGCCAGGCGATGGCCAATGACCAAGAAGCAGCAAAGGGGTTTGTCGAGGACAGCCACCTCGATCTGTTCTTCCGCAATGGCTACATCAGCCGTGACTACAAACATGGCCGGCAGGACAAGGCCGAATGGGGCCAGGCCGCCACTGCCACCTTCACCTCCGGCTTCACCCAGGGGACGGTGGGCGTCGGTGTCGACGCGTTCGGCCTGTACGCGGTACGTCTGGACGGCGGCAAGGGCCGTAGCGGCGCCGCCGGTATCGACTTCTTCAAGCAGGGCGACAGCGGCTCCGCGGCGGACGATCTGTCCAAGGGCGGCGCGGCGGTGAAGTTCCGCATCTCCAACACCGTGCTCAAGTACGGCGACCAGATGCCCAGCCTGCCGGTGCTCAGCTACGACAACTCGCGCCTGCTCCCGGAAAGCTACAGCGGCACCCTGATCACCTCCAAGGAGATCGAGGGCCTGGAGCTGAACGCCGGTCGCTTCACCGCGGAATCCCGCAAGAGCGCCGAAGGGCGCGACAGCGGCGGCCTGAAGAGCATCAACGTGTTCGGCGGCAAGTACGCCTTCACCGATCACTTCAACGCCTCGCTGTACGCTTCCGACGTCGAGGACGTACTGAAGAAGCAGTACATCAACCTGAACTACACCATCCCGCTGCAGGCCGACCAGTCGCTGAACTTCGACTTCAACGGCTATCGCACCAAGCTGGACAGCGACTTCGCCGACCAGAACTTCAACGGTAACCGCGACAACAAGATCTGGAGCCTGGCGGCGTCCTACACCATCGACGCCCACACCTTCATGATCGCCCACCAGCGCAACACCGGCGACACCGGCTACAACTACGGCTGGTACCAGAACGCCGGCGGCATCGGCGACGGCGGCACCACCATCTGGCTGGCCAACTCCTACTGGTCGGACTTCAACGCCGAGGACGAGCGTTCCTGGCAGGTCAGCTACGCCCTGGACTTCGCCAAGTACGGCGTGCCCGGCCTGACCTACCGCGTAGCCTACGTGCGCGGCGACAACATCAAGACCGCCGAGACCAGCAACGGCAAGGAGCGCGAGATCTTCAACCAGGTCCAGTACGTGGTGCAGAGCGGTCCGGCCAAGGACCTCACCCTGCGTCTGCGCAGCTCGTTCCTGCGTGTCTCCAACGACGCCCGCTCGTACAACGACGACGGCAACGAAATCCGTGCCTTCGTCGAGTACCCGTTCAGCGTGTTCTGATCGAACCCACGAGCGCGACGAGAACCCCGGGCCAGTCCCGGGGTTTTCTTTTTTGCGTTTCGTGCGCCAGTTCAACCTTATCGGGTGGCGCCGTACAGCATCGGAAAGCCGGTGATAGCATTCGCTCTCGCTTGCCATTGCTTATCGATATCGACAATGCCGTTCCGGAAACACCTTCTGCTCCCCCTCCTCGGTCTTGCCCTGCTGCTCGGCGGTTGCGGCCCTAGCGTCAGTTACTCCTACATTCCGCCGACCAGCGATGCCGGCCTGCACTGCGTGAGCCAATGCAATGCCGAGAAGCGCCAGTGCAAGACCCTCGCCAAACTGCAGCAGCGCCAGGACGAGGCGCTCTACCAGGCGCAGAGCACGGCCTACAACTACTGCATGCAGAACAGCGACAAGAAGAAGCGCAAGTCCTGCCCCTACCCGCAGCGCAACTTCGATTTCGGCGACGACTGCCAGGACGAGTACCGCAGTTGCTACCAGTCCTGCGGCGGCACCATCCGCCGCATCGTCCACCAGGACTGAGGCGCGACGCCCGGCAGGGATGCCGGACGTCCGGCAATACCGTCAGGCGAAGACGAAGTACTTGCGCACCGTCTCCACCACCTCCCAGGTACCACGCAGGCCCGGCTCGATGACGAACACGTCGCCCGCCCTCAGGTGCACCGGCTGCTCGCCTTCCGGGGTGATGATGCAGTAGCCGTCGAGGAAGTGGCAGAACTCCCAGCGTTCGTAGTTCACCTCCCACTTGCCCGGCGTGCAGATCCAGGTGCCCATCAGCTTGCTGCCGTCCGCCGAGGCGTATGCGTTGAGGTTGACGGTATGCGGATCGCCGTCGATCCGCTTCCACTTGGTGGCGTCCAGCACGGGTACGGGACAGGTATCGCGCAGTACGGTGATGAAATCTGACATGGTCGCTCCAGGAAGGCAGTGGATGAATGCCTCACCATAGGGCCACGCGCGGGGCGCCGGTTGTCTGGGTTCGACATCGGCCTAGCTGAAAGCGCTAGGCAGCCCGGGCGCTCAGCGACGCCTGCCATTCAGCGCTGCCAGCAGGTCGCAGACCATGATCAGCAGCAGCATGGGTACGGCGAACGGAAAGAACGCCAGCGCCGCGTATTCGTAGGCCTGGCCCGTCCACCACAGGCAAAGGCTGGCGACCGCCACGAGCAGGAAGCTGGCGGCGACGATGAACTTGCACAAGCGCGAGGCGAACCTGAGCGTATCGTCCACGACGAATCTCCTTCGGCGACTCCCCCGCAGTCTGCCGAAACCGCTCTGTCCCGGCGGTGACGCAAGAATGACGATTCGGACAGAATTGTTACGCCTGCCGCAAAACTTCATTCCACTTTGTTAGCTGGCTAATCAAATTCCCCCTTGATATCGTCTTTTTCGCCAGATCCCCAAGGCCTGGCAAATGTCCCTTGTACAGGCCATTACCAACCCTCCCCCCGCTTGGTAATGGCCTTTTTTTCCCTTCTGCCGTAGTCCATGGAGATCGCATGCCACGCATTGCCCTGGTCCTGGGCGTGCTGCTGGTCAGCGCCTGCGCACAGCCTGTCACGCCGGACTCGATAGTCGAGGAATCGTTTTCCCGCAGCGCCAGCGAACGCCAGCTGGAAGAGCTGAACCGCCAGGGCCTTCCCTACGAGCAGTACCGGCTGCGCCGCCAGCGCATTCTCGGCCGCTGATCCCGGCCCCGCGCCTAGCGCTTCTTCGGCACCACCGCCCGCACCGCCTCGCAGACGACCAGCCCGACCATCAGCGGGATCAGCAGCGGCAGGATCGACATCGAGAGGTTTTCCGCTCCCGAGCTGAGGAGAAACGGAAACTGGCTGAGGAAGGCGACCATCGCCAGGCTGAGCAGGATCAGCAGGCCGTAGAGGCATGACGCCAATTTCAGAGCTTTTTCCATGACCGGGTAGAAAGTGAAGGATTCGGAAGAAAATCTACCCGCCCCGCTCCCCCGGTATGGCGAGAAGCAAGATTTTTTCAGATTCGGGTGCCCCGAAAAGACGCGAACCCGACCGACCGATCACCCCTCCATGCCCGTCGCGACAACCCGATCGGTCGGGTCCGGACTTGCAACATACCGCCGCGCCGATAACACGTCGCCTACCGGAACAAGGAGTTGTTCTTTTCGACGAACGTCCTCGACTCCCGCTATCGCCTGCCCATCGCGACCTCGTATGCTCGCCGGGCGATGCCTCATGCCAGCAACCCCCACCCACAAGGGAGCAACACGATGAGCAACCTGCCTGCAATCATCCTGGTCCACGGCTTCTGGGGCGGCGCCGCCCACTGGAGCAAGGTCATTCTCGAACTGAAACGCCTCGGCCACGACAACCTGCATGCCGTCGAACTACCGTTGACCTCGCTGGCGGACGATGCCGAGCGGACGCGCAAGATGATCGCGCAGCAACAGGGGCCGGTCCTGCTGGTCGGACACTCCTATGGCGGCGCGGTGATCACCGAGGCCGGCAACCAGCCGAATGTGGTCGGGCTGGTCTATATCGCCGCCTTCGCCCCCGACAGCGGCGAAAGTGCCGGTGGCATCACCCAGGCGCACTTGCCCCTGGCCGCAGCGAACCTGGCGCCGGACAGCGATGGCTATCTCTGGGTGAAGGCGGACAGGTTCCACGAAAGCTTCTGCCAGGATCTCGCTGCGGACGAAGGGCTGGTCATGGGCATCACCCAGAAGGCTCCGCTGGCCAGCACTTTCGGCGATGCCATCGGCAGCCCGGCCTGGAAGAGCAAGCCCTCCTGGTACCAGATTTCCAGCGCCGATCGCATGATTGCGCCGGAGAACCAGGAGCGGATGGCCGCGCGGATCGCACCGAGGAAGATCGTCACCCTCGATGCCAGCCACGCGTCACTGGCCTCGCGAGCGAAGGAAGTAGCGGCGCTGATCGACGAGGCCGCCGTGGCCACCGCCCACTAGCGCCGCGCAGGACGCGGCAGCAGGCCTGGCCTGCTGCCGCGGCGGGCTCAGAGGCCGAGGGCGGACAGGTCGAGGCGGCCGTCGGCCATGGGCGGACACCAGAAGTAGCTGCCGCTGATCGGCCGGGTGAAACGGAACAGGCCATCGAGCACCCCGTCTTCCACGCCGATCATCCGTAGCCACTGGACCTCGAAGGCCTCGAACGAGCGGCCGAAGGCGGCGAACAACAGCCCCGCGCGGTGCTCGTCGGACCAGGGCGCGCCGCGCCGCAGGAGGAACGCGGCGGGCTCGAAGCTTTCCTGCTCGGTGCGCTTGACGTGGGCGTAGGCCGGCGCGTCTTCCAGTTCTTCGTCGTCGGACTTGCGGCGGCCGATGATGTTGTCCATCTCCTCGCCGGGGATCGCCTGCATCCGGTCGAAGTCATGCAGCCACTGCTGGACAGCAACGAAACTGCCGCCATCCAGGCCCGCACCGCGCCCGGAGACCAGCGCGGCTTCGAGCGCCGCATCGCCCTTGGGGTTCTCGGTGCCGTCCTTGTAGCCGGACAGGTCGCGGTCCTCGCCGTAGAGGAACGCATCCACCGCGCCGGTCCGCTGGAAGGCCGGCGCCAGCGACCGTTCCAGCGCGTGCGAGCGCAGCGTCACCTCGCCGCGATCCTCGCCGCGCAGCCAGCACCACAGCGCGGAGGGCGTGGACGGCAGGTCGATGCCGGGCGCGGCGAGCACCGGATAGTCCTTCATGCCCTCGACGGTCTTGCCGAGGCTGAGCATCAGCGAATGGCCGATACCCACCACCAGCTGGTAACCATCGGTGGCCGCGGCCAGGCTGGCCAAGGTCGCGGCCACCTGCTCGGGTTGGGAAATGCTGAAAAACAGGTAGCGACCCACCACCGGAATCGGGGTGAGAATGCCTGGCTGAGCCGCGCTCATGTTGCCTCCATCTATCATCAGGCCGTGCGCCGCTCGTGGCGATGCACCTTCGATCTCGTTCTGGTTCGAGCAATGCTCGGTTTCGGAGCGCAGCGGCGGGCGACGCCAAGCGAAGCGGCTCCGAAATACCCGCGCATCCTAAACCGGTGCAACGCCAGAGACCACTCGAAGACGAGGGAAAAGCGCGAAGTCGGACCTGCGTCGCTCAGAACTCCATCGGCATGAGACCGACCACCAGGCCGGCGACGGCAAGGGCAAACACCAGCAGGGCCTTGGCGAGTTCGAGATGATGGGCGTTCATGGGCTTACCTGTCGGAGGGAAAGCCTGACGCTAGACGCCGAACATTGCAGTTGTGCAATCAGTCCCGGTCCGCTTGCGGCGAAACCGCTCCGCTCGCCGAAAGCAGGCCCAGCGCATGCTCCAGCGCCGCATCCAGGACCTTGTCGCGCGCCACCTCGCTCGCCTGGGCACGCGCGAGAAGCACCGCGCCGACCGACAGGCAGGTGAGCACCCAGGCCCGGTTCTCGTCGCCCATCAGTTCGGCCAGCCGCCGTTGCCGCTGTTCCAGGGCGCGTTCGAAGGTTTCCCGCACCTCGGGCCCTGCCCGGCCCACCTCGGCGGCCAGCGCCGGAATCGGGCAGCCCATGTCGGCATGCTGCGCATGACCGCGACTGAGGTAGAGACGGGTGGCGCCGGCCAGTTGCTCCAGGCTGTCCAGCGGAAAGGCATCGTGCTGGGCGCTCAGCTCGCGCTGCAGGATCGCTTCGAGCAACTCCGCCTTGCTGGAGAATTGCGAGTAGAACGCCCCGGTGGTAAGACCAGCCGCCTTCATCAAGGTGTCCAGGCCGGTGCTGGCGAAGCCCTGGCGCTTCACCAGCGGAGCGGCCTTGCTCAACAGCAGGGCGCGGGTGGCCTGTTTCTGTTCCGGTTTGTAGCGCATGCCGACTATCCGTTGGTTGGGGAGACGATGTCGTCACATTGGATAATGATCTTTATATAACGCTCGTTATCCAATGAGGAAGCCGCAATGACTCTAGCACCGCGACACCTGCGCATAGAACAACGAGGACGCGTCCTGCAAGTCCTGCTCGACAATCCCCCGGCGAACTTCCTCACCACGGCGGTGATGCAGGAGCTGGCCGACCTGCTGGAAGACCTTGAGCAACGCCAGGACATCGGCGCCGTCATCCTTTCCGGAGCGGCGGACGGGGTCTTTCTGACCCACTTCGACGTCGACGAGATCGAGCGCGCCGTCGCCCCCATCACCTTTTCCATGCCGGCCTGGCTGACACGCCTGCTGCTGGAAAGCGAAAGCCTCCTGCGCCACTTGCCTGGGGCGAGGAAGCTGCTGCGGCGCACCCTGCTGGCAGGCGTCGCCGACATGAACCTGTTCCATGAGGTCACCGCGCACATGCGCCGCATGGACAAGGTGTTCATCGCCGCGATCAACGGCCTGGCCCTGGGTGGCGGCTGCGAGCTGGCGCTGGCCTGCGACCTGCGCCTGATGGCCGAGGACGACCAAGTGGAACGCTTCCTCGGCCAGCCGGAAGTACTCATCGGCCTGATACCGGGAGGCGGCGGCACCCAGATGCTGGCGCGCAGCCTGGGCGTAGCCAGGGCCCTGGAGCTGTGCCTGGAAGGGCAACTGCTGGAGCCGCGCCAGGCCCTTGCGCTGGGCCTGGTCAACGGGCTGGCGCCAGCGGAGGAGCTACTGGAAGCCGCCGACGCGCTGGCGCAACGCCTGTCCCGGCGCTCACCGCAAGCGGTGCGCCTGATCAAGCGTTCGATCTACCAGGCGGCTTCCCGCGACTGGACGGAGGGCATGGCCAGCGAAAAGGCCGGCTTCCTCTCCGCCGCCTCCCAGGGCAATACCCGCCGCGCCATGCGCGAATACATCGAACGGGTGCGCACCATCACCCGGGAAGAGCGCCCTTTCCGCCGTGCGGATTTTGACGACCTGACCGAAGGCAACGCCATCGACATGGCCTACAGGTGATCTGCATGACTGCCTCCCCTTCCCCGGTTTCCGCCACGCCTTGGCTGACCCTGAGCATTCGCCTGATGGCCGGCGGCTTCCTGCTGTTCTTCGGCCTGGCCCTGGCCACGCTGCTCCTGCGGCTCGACCAGTCGCTGCTCGACTCCGACGCCGGGCGCCTGCTGCTCCGCCTGGTTCGCTGGGGCGACCAGCAAGGCGGCGGACAGCACTATGAGCTGATGATCTCGACGATCTACCTGGTCTGGGGCGCATTCCTCTGGCGCGCCGCCAGCCAGCCCTTCCGCCACCGGCTGTTCATCGACTTCACCGTGGCGGCCAATGCCGCGCACTTCGGCCTGATGTTCCTGCAGGGACTGTTGATGCCCGGCGAACACATCCACCTGGCCGGCGATGTCCTGCTGGGCTGGGCCTCGCTGCTGCCGCTGATGCTGTTCTGGATACCGCAACGCAAGCGGGCAACCCCTTCGCTCGCCGTCGAGCGGAGGTGACGACAGTGGAACGGCCCCCAAAGGGGCCTAGCAGTTCGAACAGGCTCCTCTTGATGCCGTTGCGGACTGGCCTATGCTCACGGTGTGTGCGAACCCCAAGGGTATTTCCCGACCAGCTCCCCCGCGGTCGGGATTTTTTTTGCCTGTCGCTCAGCGCTTCGGGTCGAAGGGCGAATAGCCCCGCCGGCGCAGGCTCGCCAGGGGCGCGAACAGCGGCTCCGGCAGATCGACCCAATCGAACCAGGCCCAGCCGTCGCACTTGTCCGGCTCCATGAGGCGCGCCTCGGCATCCTCCGCGCAACCGGCCAGGATGAACGCGGTGAGGTAGTGGCGCCCCTCGAAGACGTCATTGCTGAACGGGCCGTGGCGCAGTTCGCTCAGCGCCAGGCCGGTCTCTTCCAGGGCTTCGCGCAGGGCGCAGTCCTCCACCGCCTCGCCGAACTCGAGATGGCCGCCGGGCGCCGACCAGCAGCCAGCGCCATGACTGCCCTTGCGGCGCCCCAGCAACACCTTGCCGTCCCGCAAGATCAGGACGCCCACGCCTACCTGCGGTGCCGGCATCGTCGTACTCCTGCTTCGGGATCAGAGATGGAGCGTACCGCTCATGTACAACGCCGCCTTGCCGGAGATGACCACCCGCTCGCCGCGCACGTCGCATTCCAGGCGCCCCTTGCGCGCCCCGCCCTGCTCGGCGCTCAGCCGGGTCTTGCCCAGGCGCTGCGCCCAGTACGGCGCCAGGGAGGTATGCGCGGAACCGGTCACCGGGTCTTCGTTGACGCCGACGTTGGGCCCGAACCAGCGCGAGACGAAATCGAAGCGCTGGCTGCGCGCGGTCACCGCCACCCCACGGCACGGCAAGCCCTTCAGCCGGGCGAAGTCAGGCGCCAGGGCGGCGATCGTCTTTTCGTCGTCGACCACCACGAGGTAATCGTCGGTCTTCAGCACTTCCGCCTCGGCAATACCCAGCGCCTCCAGCAGTCCGTCCGGTGTCGCGCAAGGCTCCGGACGCTTGGCCGGGAAGTCCATCGCCAGCGAGTCGCCCTCGCGCCGCACGCTCAGCTCACCGCTACGGGTAGCGAAACGCAGTACCGGGGAAGCGTCGTCGAGCTTGTGGATCAGTACCCAGGCCGTCGCCAGGGTCGCATGACCGCACAGGTCCACCTCGACCTGCGGCGTGAACCAGCGCAATCGATAGTCGCCGTCGCGGCCGACGACAAAGGCGGTTTCCGAAAGATTGTTCTCTTCCGCGATGGCCTGCAGGCGCTCGTCGTCCAGCCAGGCATCGAGGGGGCAGACCGCCGCCGGATTGCCCTGGAAGGGACTGTCGGCGAATGCGTCTACCTGGAAGATCGTCAGTTCCATGTTCCGGACTCCTGTATCGATGGGCTGCGCACCTTAGCAGCCGGACCGAGACCAGGACAATGCCGCGCCCCGCGCAGGCGCCTCGCTCAGATCTGACGGATATCCAGCAGCGCCCAGACCTGGTAACCCTGGCGCTTGGCTTCCTTCTCCGCTTCCAGTTGCGCGGTGACCTTGCTGATGGAGCGCGAGCGATGTTCGAAACGCAGCGGCAATCCCGCCCCGCCCTTGCGCACGCTCAGTTCGACGATGGTGTAGCGGACCGGCTGGCTGGCCTCGGTCCGGACCTTTTTCGGTCGCGTTTCGGCAAGGCCCAGCGCCTTGCGCATCTGTTCTTCAGAGTAGATTTCCTGCACGCATTCACCCAGATTGAATAAAACCCGCAAATCCTATTGGTTCGCGACCCCACTTGCCAGGATAGTCGGCGAAGCGGGTCACACATCGACGCGAAAATCGCGCCTACCAGATCCGGCAGCTTCATCGAAACCGCCGCCGACATAAGCTGTGGGCGCTGTACATCCCTGGATCCTTTCCCGGCCTGCTCCACGCGGCCGGGATTTTTTTTGCCCTCTTCACCCTTGCGCCGACTGCGGACGCCAGGCTGGCCTTCAGCCTGTCCGGCAGCTATACCGAAAGTCTCCACCGTGATCAGGATCCAGTATGCTCGCCTGCCCCCTCCCTCCCGACGAAGCCCTGCGCCAGCAGGCCCTGGACGACATGGCGCTGGTCGACACCCCCGCCGAACACTACCTGGACGCCCTGGTGGAACTGGCGCGGGAAACCTTCGGGGTGAAGACCGTGCTGATCAGTCTGATCGACCACGACCGCCAATGGTTCAAGGCCCGTATCGGCCTGGATGCCGAACAGACGCCGCGCGACCTGTCCTTCTGCGGCCACGCCATCCTGGCCAGCGAACCGCTGATGGTGACGGACGCCTCCAGGGATCCGCGTTTTCACGACAATCCGCTGGTCACCGGGCCGCCCTTCATCCGCTTCTACGCCGGCGAGCCCCTGCACGCCAGCAATGGCCAGGCCATCGGCACACTCTGCCTGATCGACCCGAGCCCGCGGCTGCTGAATCTCCGGGAAGGACGCCAGCTCAATCGACTGTCGATCCTGGCCGAAGGATATCTCCAGCTACGCAGCCTCACCGAGCACACCCGCTTCCTGCGCCAGGAGATCGACCGGGAGCAGCGCAAGTCACTGCTCGACCCCCTCACCCAATTGTGGAACCGGGCCGGCTTCCACGCGCTGCACCAGCATGAACTGGAGTTGGCGCGGGCCAGCGACCAGCGCATCGGCATCATCTACAGCGATATCGACCATTTCAAACGTATCAACGACACCCTGGGGCACCGGGCCGGCGACAGCGTCCTCCGCGAGGCGGCTTCGCGACTGCGCGCGGCGCTGCGGCCGGAAGATCTCCTGGCGCGTTTCGGCGGCGAGGAGTTCGTGGCGATGGTCCGGGTCCGCGAGACCACGGAACTGACCATGATCGCCAATCGCATCCGCGAACTGATGGAAGCGACCCCGATCGACTGTGCCGGCACGTCCGTGCCGGTGACCATCAGTGCCGGCTGTACCCTGGCCGGCAGCGGCGAAGAACCGGAACGGGCACTCGCCCGGGCGGATGCCGCGCTGTACGACGCCAAGCGTGCCGGACGCAACCGGGTGGTCAGCGTCTGACCAGGGCTAGTCCTCCAGCCCTGCGCAATCGGCGCAGATAGAGAAACCCTCGCTATCGACTGGCACCTGGACCGCGTCGCAATATTCGCAGGAACGTCGCCTGCCGGTTCCGCAGGCATCGGGCTCGTCGAGCGCGCCGAACGTATCTTCGTCACGCTCGTCCTCGAGGTAATCGTTATCCAGCAGGTGATCGTGTTCGGGTTCGTGAATATCGTCTTCGTCGCTCATCTTCGACTGCCTGCCGGCTGCGTGAGGCGGTCTTATAAAGGCAGCGACAGCGCCCGTCAACGGCTCAACCCAGGTACAGACGCAGTTGCAGCCGGATTCGCTCCGGCTCGCCGTCGATCGGCGCAGGGCGACTGTCGAATCGCTGGGCGCCCTGGACCATGTAGAACGCTTAGGCATGCAAATCGGCTCCTCCCCCTGCCTCATTGCACTAGAATCGCCCGGCGCAGCGCCTGCGCCCTCAAGCCTATTTCGTAGAAAACACCATGAGCAAACTGCAACATATCGGCCTGTTCCTGTTCGTTCTTCTTTCCGCCGGCCTGGCGCTCGGCTACCGAGTCGACTGCCCGGACGGCAGCCATGTCGAGACCTACCTGCTTCGCGGCCTGGGCGCGCGCCTCCTCGGCAACGATCTCTGCGAGCAGGCAGCGCCCTGACGCCGGGCGTTCCCGGATCCGACGGCGCCCGCCTATCGAGCCGGCAAGCCTCCGCCAACGCCAAGCCTTGCCGAAACGATGGGCCACCAGCGCTAACCGGCCAGTTGCAACCAGAGCGAAAACACGCCCAGCGCACACCAGAAGCCGGCGAACAGGAACGGCACGCGTCGCTAGAACAGCAAGGTTTTCTCGAAGCTGCCGCGGTTGACCTCGCGTTCGCTGAACAATGGCGAATCATCGTAGGCCAGGCCGATCTCCGGATCGCTGTGCAACAGGCAGGACTGCTTGAACTGCCAGTGGCAGATGATCTCCGAGGATGCCTGGATGCCCGGCCAGGCATGCAGGGAATTGACGATCCCGAGCAGTGCCAGGAGCGCCGGCACCACCAGGGTGAACAGCTCGCCCCAGGCCGGGTTCAGGTTGGCCATCGACGAGGCATAGGCGATGACCAGGAACGACTGCGCCGTCAGGTAGGCGTTGGTCCGACTGGATAGCTGGCCCGTCTCGTAGTGGATTTCCCGCCGGTAGAAGTCCAGCCGCTCCTTGGGTGAACAGAAGATCCGGACATCGGATTCTTGCGACAACGGCCCTCCGGGCATGATCAACCTGGACACAAGCACGACACCTCGAACGAGTGGATGGGCTTGTTTGGAAAGAACCGATCCATGCCGGTTCGGAATCTCCGACGACCGTTCCCCGCGCCGGTAACGATTTCCGCCACCGCCCCGCTGGCCATGGAACTCAACGGAGCCCTGGCCGCCGCACGCCTGCGCAAGGTAAAAAGGGCGATCCTCCCGGATCGCCCTCCTGCATCAGAACAACGCCCCCAGGTAAGCCGCCGCGCCGCCGCCGAACTGTGCACCGACGTTGACCCCGGCCATCAACAGGGCGCCACGGGACGATTGCAGTAATTGCCGCGACATGCTGGCGCCCAGCGCGGCGGTCAATGGCGAGGCGCTCGCCAGCGCCACCGCCGCCAGCAGCTTGGGATCGAGGCCGAAGAGAATCGCCGTGCCCGAACCGCCGGCGATGACTCCCGCGCCGAGTTCGACGTACATGCAGGGCCCGGTGAAGTCGCCGCGGGACAGGTCGCGCCCCACCAGGCCGTCCGCGACCAAGACGGTTCCGGTGCTCGGCAACGCCTCCAGCGCACCGGCCCCGCCAACGCTCTTGCCCTTGACATTGAGGTTGACCTTGCCGAAGCGCGGCAGGCGCATGCCCAGTCCGATCCCGCCGCCCACCCCGCCATAGCGGAAGGACACGTTCTCACCCTCCGGCGAGAGCAACGTGATGGAGCCGCCGCTACCCGCCAGGAAGGCCACGGTCATGCCTCCGCCACTGGCCGTCACGTAGCGCCAGCGACTCTCGTTGAGGGGCAAGGGAATGGGAAGTTGCGACATGACTTCAATGTCCTTTTGAGGTCGGCTGGGAAGAACGCAGGCCCAGCAATCCCCTGAACCCGACAATACCGAAGAGTGCGCCGAAGCCGCAGAGGAAAGCGCTGGTTCCCCAGAGCGCGCCGGCATCGTCGACTATCGCGCTGGCCGCCGGCCGCCCAGCCTCGTAGAGGACGCGAACCGGCTCGCCCACCTGGTAGCCGAAGATGAAGCCGCCCTGGGGATAGGAAATCCGCTCGCCGGAAACGCTGGTGAAATCGATCTGCGGATGCGAACCGCCGGCATTCAAGGCGCTGACCGTCCCCTGGGCTTCCTGCGCAGTACGCAGGAAATGGTACCGCTCGACGGTCTTGAAACCGCCGGCGAGCAGGAGACCGAGTCCGAGCAGGGAAAAAAGGGAAGCGTGAAGAAGTCCGCCGATACGCGAACCGGAAGAGGTCGTCATGAGCCTTGTCGCCTGAATCATCCGTGAAGGCGCTAGGGTCGGAAAAGACCGCCCCCGCTGTCAATAGCGGCTATGCGATGAAGCGCGAGCCCAGGCGAGCACGGGCCGAGCGGCCTTTTTCGGGGCGCAAACGAAGAAAGGCGACCCTTTCGGATCGCCTTTCTTGCCCCGCCAGCAGTGCGGGATTTGTTTGGTAGGCACGATTGGATTCGAACCAACGACCCCCACCATGTCAAGGTGGTGCTCTAACCAACTGAGCTACGTGCCTGCTGATGGCGCGCATTCTACAGACCCCAAAAACACCGTCAAGCTTTTTTTTCGCTAACTCTCTGAAAAAGTGGAATTTTTATTTTCTGGGGGTCCGTTGAAAATTTTGCACGGAGGCTAGCCGGCCGATTTCGACTCGGGTAGCATCCGGGCATCCGTAAAAAATAAAAAACAGAGGTGCAAGATGCCGCACACCCCCTACCCCTCCTCCTATTACGCCGCGTCGGCCAATCCCGCGCCGCCCCGCCCGGAACTCCAGGGCGAGGTCGAAACCGACGTCTGCGTGATCGGTGCCGGCTATACCGGCCTCTCCACCGCCCTGTTCCTGTTGGAGAATGGTTTCAAGGTCACCGTACTGGAAGCCGCCAAGGTCGGCTTCGGCGCTTCCGGGCGCAACGGCGGCCAGATCGTCAACAGCTACAGCCGCGACATCGACGTGATCGAGCGCACCGTCGGCAAGCGCGAAGCGCAGTTGCTCGGCGAGATGGCCTTCGAAGGCGGGCGCATCATCCGCGAGCGCGTGGCCCGCTACGGTATCCAATGCGACCTGAAGGACGGCGGGGTGTTCGCCGCCTTCACCGAGAAGCAGATGGATCACCTGCGCGCGCAGAAACAGTTGTGGGAACGCTACGGCCACAACCAGTTGGAGATCATGGACGCCAAGCGCATCCGCGAGGTGGTGGCGACCGACAACTATATAGGTGGCATGCTTGACATGAGCGGCGGCCACATCCATCCGCTGAACCTCGCCCTCGGCGAAGCGGCGGCGGTGGAGTCGCTCGGCGGCAGAATCTACGAGCAGAGCCCGGCGACCCGCATCGAGCGCGGCGCCAGCCCGGTGGTGCATACCCCGCAAGGCAAGGTGAAGGCGAAGTTCATCGTGGTCGCCGGTAACGCCTACCTCAACGGCCTGGTCCCGGAACTGGCGGCCAAGTCGATGCCCTGCGGCACCCAGGTGATCACCACCGAGCCGCTGAACGAGGAACTGGCCCACAGCCTGCTGCCGCAGGACTACTGCGTGGAAGACTGCAATTACCTGCTCGACTACTATCGCCTCTCCGGCGACAAGCGCCTGATCTATGGTGGCGGCGTGATCTATGGCGCTCGCGATCCGGCGGACATCGAGGCGATCATCCGGCCGAAGATGCTCAAGACCTTCCCGCAACTGAAGGACGTGAAGATCGACTTCGCCTGGACCGGCAACTTCCTGCTGACCCTCTCGCGCCTGCCCCAGGTCGGCCGCATCGGCGACAACATCTACTATTCCCAGGGTTGCAGCGGCCACGGCGTGACCTACACCCACGTCGCCGGCAAGGTCCTGGCCGAAGCCCTGCGCGGCCAGGCCGAGCGCTTCGACGCTTTCGCCGGCCTGCCGCACTACCCCTTCCCCGGCGGCAAGCTGTTCCGCGTACCGTTCACCGCCATCGGCGCCTGGTACTACAGCCTGCGCGACAAGCTCGGGGTCTAGTCCGCGTCGACAGAACGGCACCCCGGGGTGCCGTTTTTTCCATCCGCTCCTCAACCTTCGCTACGGATCTGCGCATGACTGATCAGGGCGAAGATCAGGCTACCGCCGACGATGTTGCCGCCCAGGGTAGGCAGGGCGAACTTCAGCAGGAACTCGGTCCAGCCGATTTCCCCGGCGAACGCCAGGTAGCCTACCTCCGCCGAGCCCACCACGATGTGGGTGAAGCTGCCCAGCGCCATCAGGTAGGTGACCATCGCGATGATCCAGATCTTCGCGCCCTCCGCCGCCGGGATCAGCCAGACCATGGTGGCGATCATCCAGCCGGAAACGATGCCCTTGGCGAACATTTGCGCCAGGTCGTTGTGCATCACCTCGCGGCCGATCTCAAGGAACGCCGCGTCGGCCGCTTCATTGAATATCGGCAGATGCAGCACCGCCCAGGCGAACAGCAGCGTACCGACGATATTGCCGAACAGCACCACGCTCCAGAGACGCAACAGTTGCCAGGCCTTTTCCAGGGTCGGCTCGGTCATCACCGGCAACACGGCGGTCAGGGTGTTTTCGGTGAACAGTTGCTGGCGGGCGAGGATCACTGCCAGGAAGCCCATGGGATAGCCGAAGCTGCTGACGATGATCGCCCACTCCTGCTCGGGCAAGGCAGCGCGGAACAGGCCCATGCCCATCAACGAGAGGCCGATGGTCAGCCCCGCGGCCACCGCCGACCACCAGAGTGCCGCCAGCGTGCGCTGCAACTCGTGTTCGCCCTGGACGCGAATCACCTCGTGCAGGACAGCGGCGCGCGGTGGCTGCTTGTCGTCAATCTCCCGCCGCTCGTTGGCGGTCAGCGCCGTGGCCGAACGTCCGTCGGCCGGTTTCTCTTTCCGCTCCTCGCCGCGCGCACGCGGCTTGCGCGTGCCCTCCGCCGCATGCCCCTGGCGCTTGCCCGCCGCACCGCCCTTGGCCGGTTGCCGGGGGGTGGGGGGCGAAGTCCGCTTGTCGTTGGCCATGTTCTGCACCTGAGTGGGGTCCTCCCAGGTATAGAGCCGTCTCGCTGGAACGGGGTTCCGACAACCTTCGGCTCGGCCGCCTCAGCGGGGCGGGGCGCCAACGGGACAGGCCGGCAGCTCGGCGCACCGAGCCACGGGTGCGACGGCCTGCGGCAAGGCAGCAGCGAAGCGGGCTTCCCCAGGCTGCAATGCCCGCGCGCAGGCCTGCGCCTGGCGCGCCGGCGCCGCGCAACCGCGTTCCGCCAGCAACTGGGACAGGTTGAACCAACCCGCGGCGAAATCCACGCGACGCTCGACGCTGGTGAGCATGGCCTGTTCGGCAGCGGCGGAATCGCCTGCGGCGTAGCGACTGTTGCCCAGGGCAAACCAGGCGAAGGCGTCCTCAGGCCAGCGTCGCACGGCTTCTTCGTAGGCGCGCCGGGCAACCTTGGGGTGGCCGGTTTCCTCGCTGTCACTGGCGGCCTTGAGCCACGGGACCGCTGCTGCCGTGGCCGGCAGGCGGTCACCCGGCAGGGTCAGCACCGCCCAGCGCCCCGAACGCTTCCAGGTCGACTCGAAGCTGGTGAAGTCGGTAACCCAGCGCCGGGTGATGCCCGAGCGCAGCACCAGTTCGCGGCGCTCCCGATCGAAACCGACCACCACCGCGAAGTGCCAGCGCGGCCACCAGGAGAAAGCCTGGTTCTGTAACACCAGCACCGGGTTGCCCGCCGCGACCTCCTCGAGCACGCTCTCCAGTCCGCCTTGCAGCGGATAGACCAGCATGCCGTGGCGGCGCGCCGCGGCGACCATCTCCAATTGCAGGCTGCCCTCGCGACCGGGAATGAACACCTCGTCCTTCAATTGCCCCGGCGTCAACGCCAGGCCGCGCTGGCCAAGCATCGTGGCCAGCGCGGCGGGACCGCACTGGTAGGCTTCCTGGGGGAAGAACGGCACTTCGCGCAGCTCCACCCGTGCGGGCAGCGCCGCGCTTTCCGGCGGCAGTCTCGGCGGCTGCGCGCAGCCGCCGAGCATTGCGGAGACCAGCAGTGCCCCTGCCAGCCGCCTCACCGATTGATGCATTTGATGAAGCTGAAGATATCCGTGGCGCAAAGCATGTCGGTGATGATGAAGATCACCAGGAACAACACGATGATGCCGATGATGCCGCCCGCCGGCGCCTGGTCCAGCTGCTGGTTGAACTGCGCCAGCTCGGCGTTGGTCAGGCTGTTGATGCGACTCGCCACCTGGTCGCGGGGCACGCCCATGGCCTCCAGCTTCTTCTGGACGCCCTGGTCGTCGAGCATCTTCAGCAGTTGCTGGCGATCGAGGTTGTGCTGTTGTTGCTGCATGACTTCCGCAGTACCGATCATCGCTGCCTGGGCGAGCGGAACCTCGGCGAAGGTGAGCAGGTGCAGCGCTGCCAGGACGGCAGCGACACGGCGGATGCTTGTTGTTGTTCTCATGGGAATGACCTCTGCGTGAAACCCGGCTATTAGTCCTGGAAGGCGAGGCTTGGTTCCGCAACGCCCACCTTTCCTGAGTATCGTCCCGATCGCCGTTTTCCGCCGCCTCGGCGCCGATGCCCGCCCCTCTGGCGAGACGACGACCCGCCGCCCCCAGGCGACGAAATGGCGTCCGCCTTTATGCAGTTCGCATATACTCCGGCTCGCCGCGAGAAAACCGGAGCATGCGCGATCTCGGCGACATCGACGCATATCCCCGCCGCAGCCTCGTACACGGCGTCGAAACCGCGCGCCGCCCCGGACGACAGAGCCTCCGGCACGGCGAAAACTAAGGATTCCTGAGCTTCCATCTTGTCCAGATTTGCCCAACCTTGAGCGAGCGGGCCAACGGGACGGGAGTTGTATGGATGCTAGGTACCCGGCTAAAAGCCGCAAGAATCAGAGCGGGATACTCGCAGAAACAGTTGGGCATGCTGGTGGGAATGGACGAGTTTTCCGCCAGCGCACGGATGAACCAATACGAACGCGAACGGCACTCCCCCAACATGCGGACTTCCGAACAGCTGGCCATGGTCCTCCAGGTCCCCATGGCCTACCTCTATTGCCCCGAGGACGAGCTGGCCGAGCTCATCCTCAAGGTGTCCAGCCTGACACCCGAGTTCAAGAAAGAGCTGACGCGTTTCATCGAACAGTTGCTCGCGGCCCAGGGATCAACCAGCCGCCAGCCTGTACGCACAAGGAGTGAACTGTGAACAAAAGCTTGGATTCAGACTCGATAACCACCGCCATAATGGCCCTGCGTCGCCTACGCGACACGCACCCGGAGCAGTACCGGGAGCTGCTGCCGTTGTGCGCCTCGGGGCTGGTGGAGACCCTGGTCGGACAGAGCGACGGGGACGACCGCAGGAAGGCCGAGACGCAGAGCGAGACCATCGCCCGCTGGACCTGGCTGCAGTTGCTCGGCTGGGCCCAGAACAACAGCCTCAGCCAGCAGCAGATCGAAAGCCTCTACAGCATCGTCGAAGGCATCCGCAGTTGCCGGCCGCTGATGCAGGAGCGCGCCCGTCTCCTGCAACTGGCGCGAGGCTGAGGCCCCGGCGCGGCTAGAGGCCGTACCGGGTTGCCTGGAGATGAGCGAACATGCCACCGTCGGCCGGGATGTCGACACCCCATAGCCAGCGCGAGGCGTCAGCGAAGCCAGCTGGACGAACCAGGGCTTTGAGGTGGCATCGGCGAACTTCTTGAACTGCGAGGCCGGTCCGCCCATATAGGTGGGGCTGCCGTAGACGATGGCATCGGCTTCGACGAGCCGAGCAACTTCGTCCAGTTCTTCAAGCGCGAGGACGGCCAGGTGCGCCGAAGCCTTCCGCCGCGAACAGCATGGCGGCCGAACGCCAGCCTTGCCGCAGCGCACAGAGCGCACGTGACCTGGCGCCCGCAGCGCTCCGGCCTGATTCGCAGTTTCGTCACGCCGGCGCGCGGCCTGGCGCAAATGTGAACGGTTGCCGCCACGCTGGGAGAGGCTTCTTCCTAGACTCCGCGCCACGTTCACTCAGAGGAGAAACAACGTGGCCAAGACATGGATCTACGCAGCCTCGGCCGCCGCCATCGGCGGTGCGCTGATCGGCGGCTGGCTGCTCGACCCGGCTCCGCCCGAGGCATCGCCGCAGGCCCGCCAGTCCCCCGCCGCCCAGGCAGCCGCCGCCCCGACAGCGGCGCTCGCGGCGCCGGCGGCGGACGCTACCCGCATGCTCGCCCCGACCCCCGTCACGACGCCCGCGCCACGCGAGCGGGTGACGCTCTGGCAAGGCGAACTGCGCAGCCGCGAAGGCGCCCAGGGCATTCCCGAATACCTGGCGCAGGTCGAACCCGCCCTGCTCGACACGCTGGCGCTCGGCCAGGTGCTGGAAATGAGCCTGCCGGGTCGCGAGCGGCCCTTGCAGGCACGCCTCGCCAGCACCCATAACAGCGCCGGCCTGCCGGTCTGGCGCGGCGGCCTGGTGGACGGCGACGAGGCGGAAAGCCTGACCGTGGTGCGCGGCAGCCTGGAAACCCACATCAATGTCGCCACCCTCGACGGCAGCTACTCGATCATCGTCGACAACCGCAGCGGCAAGACCCGGGTGATCGACGAGAACGACATCGCCGCGCGTAGCGACCCGCATGGCGATCATGTCGACGCGCCGCTCGCCGAGCTGCCACCGATGCCGCCGCCCGCCCAGGGCTGAGCCCACCTTCCCAGCATGTTTCCCCAGCGGTGCCCTCGGGGCGCCATGGCTTCCTATTGTCCGAACACAGGCAACCCATGAAGAAATCCCTGCTCTGCTCCACCCTAGCCCTGGCGGTAGCCTCTGCCGCCCAGGCCGCGCCGAAGACCGTCGACATCATGGTCCTCTACACCCCCGCGGCGACCCAGACCGCAAATGGCCGCGACATCGATGCGCGGATCGCCAGCTACATCGAGTTCGCCAACACCGCCTACGAGAAGAGCGGCGTCAACCTGCGCCTGCGTCTGGTGCACAAGCAGCGCCTGGACTGGGCCGACTACCCGACGGTGACCGGCGCCAACCTCGATCGCTTCATGCGCGACCCGCAGGTGCAGCGCCTGCGCGAGCAGTACGGCGCCGACCTGGTCAGCCTGGTCAACCGCTCGCAGAACAGCGGTAACGGCTACATCACCTGCGGCATCGGCTACATGGGCTCGGGCGATAAGAACAGCGGGCGCTTCCACGGCAACGCCAAGGACATTGCCTACAACCTCACCGGGGTCGACTGCGGGCTCAACACCTTCGCCCATGAAGCCGGCCACAACATGGGCCTGCGCCACTCCTACGAACAGGACCTGGAGTCCAGCTACTACGATCCGCGCTACGCCCACAGCGGCACCTACGAATGGAGCCGCGGCTACGGCGTGCAGGGGCGCTTCGCCACCGTGATGGCCTACCCGCATGCCTTCGGCACCAACAAGCAGGCTCCGTTCTTCGCCAACCCGCGCCTGGTCAACGCCGAATGCGCCAACCAGCCCTGCGGCCGCGAAGAACACGCCGACGCCGTACGCGCGCTGAACAGCATGGCCACGCAGATCGCCGACTTTCGCCCGACCAAGGTACCCGGCACGCTCAACCCGGGCTCCGGCGGCGACACGCCGACCCCGCCGGACCTGCCATGGTGCACGAAAGCCAAGCTCGGCGGCCTGCTCGGCGATGGCGAGTTCGCCAGCATGGAAGGCTGGCGCGCATGGTCCGGCAACGCCCAGCTGAGCCTGGTGAACGTCGCCAAGGGCTGCCGCGACAATGCCTTGCTGGTCGACGTGCGTGGCTTCGATCTGCTGGTCCGCCCCATTGCCCCCCTGCGCGCCGGCAGCGGCTACCGGCTGAGCGGCAAGGTCATGCTCAAGGCCGCCAATACCCGTGAAACCGTGCGCATGGCGCTGCTCAGCGAACGCGCCGATGGCGCCCTGGCCTACAACCCGGCGCAGAGCGTCGAACTGTCGGTCAGCGGCAACGAGTTCAGTCGCCTGGAGAAGACCTTCGACTACCGTCCCGCCGCCGACCAGCGCAACCTCTACGTGGCGGTCTGGAGCGACAGCGGCGCCAGCCTGCTGGTCGACGAGATGAACCTGCAGGAAGCCCAGGCCGCGCCGCCGAGCGTACCGCCGGCGCCGAAACGCATCGCCTACGACTTCGAGAGCGGCATCGGCGGCTGGAGCGGCGTGCATGCCAGCGCCCGCGCCACGCGCGTCGCCAGCGCCGGGCGGCTGGCCCTGGAAGCCTACCAGCGGCGCTACGCCGGCACCGGCGCGAGCACCAGCCTGCTGGGCAACCTGGAAGCAGGCCGGACCTACGCGTTCAGCGCGGACGTACGGGTCGGCGACGGTCGCGGCTCGCAGGCCATGACCTATGCCTACCTCTACCTGGAAAGCCAGGGTCGGCCCGGCGAATACCTGCCCCTGGGCTACAAGGTGGTCGAGAATGGCCGCTGGGCCAGCCTGCGCGGCCAGGTGCAATTGCCGAAGGGGCCGATCAAGCGTGCTGAACTGATGATCCTCAGCGGTAACCAGCAGGAGTCGATGTTCATCGACAACGTCCAGTTGCTGCAGAAGTAGGACGCTTCCCCTCCGTGCCCCCGGCGGGCACGGAGGGGATTTTGCGGAGCGCTCCAGGCCGGATGCAGCGATCAAGAAATTATCGTTTTACGATAATTTATTATTAAACTATGATCACTCCGGTTTCCCTCGTTTCCGAGGGGCCTGCCCACCTTCCCAGGAGTACCCCCGATGACAAGCGACCGCCTGGCCGGCTACAGCCGCCTGATGGCTACCCTGACCCTGCTGTTGATCGCCGGCATGCTGCTGCTCAACGCCGCGTGCTGGATCTTCCCCGACCTCGCCAGCGAGCACGGCCTCGGCTTCGCTCTCACCGCCACCGGTGTCGCCGGCGACCTCGGCGTTGTGGCGCGGGACATGCCGCTCTGGCAGGCCCTCGGCGGCATCCTCCTGTCGAGCCTGCCGCTGCTGGTCCTGGCCAGTGGGCTGCAGGCGCTGCGAAGGCTGTTCCAGCACTACGGGCGCGGCGAGTATTTCTGCGAAGACGCCGCGGCGCTGCTCGGCAAGGTCGGCCTGTGCCTGGCTTGCTGGGTGCTGGCGAACTTCCTGCTGGAACCGCTGCTGACGGTCTGGGTCACCTTCCTCCAACCCCAGGGGCAACGCATCGTCAGTCTCAGCTTCGGTTCGGCGGAACTGGTCAGCCTGTTCGCCGCCGCCTCGGTGATGGTGATCGCGCGCATCCAGCGCAAGGCCGCCCTGCTCGCCGAGGAAAACCGCCAGTTCGTCTGAGGTCCGCCATGCCCATCGAAATCAGGCTGGACGTCATGCTCGCCCTGCGCAAGGCCAGGTCCAAGGACCTGGCCCAGGCCATCGGTATCACCGAACAAAACCTGTCGCTGCTCAAGCAGGGCAAGGTAAAGGGCATTCGCCTCGCTACCCTGGAGGCCATCTGCGCCTACCTGGCGTGCCAACCGGGAGACCTGCTGGAGTACCTGCCCGGCCCGACCGAGGAGTGACAGCCGGGCGCTTATGCGCTCGAGCGAGGGGGAGCGCACCAAAGGGTATTTAGGCCAAGCCCCCTTTCGCCGCTACAGTCGCGGTTCATCCACCAGACATGGGCGAGGCCGGGCATGGCGAAATCCTCCGAACGATTCGAATCCCTGCGCCGGGATATCGACGCACTGGCCCGCCGGCTCGACGTGCCGTCGGTGCTGATCATGCGTTCCCTGCCCCGGCACATGCGCGTCGAGGCCTCCGCCGGACGCCTGGAGGACACCTACCCGATCGGCGCCGAAGGCCGCAAGAGCGTCCATGAAGACGGCGCCAAACCCCTCTACTGCGAACGCGTGGTCGACCGCGACGCCCCGTTGCACGTGCGCGACTCGCGCCAGGAGACGGAATGGGCCGGCAACGAGGATGAAGTCGAGTTCGGCCTGAGCAACTACCTTGGCTATCCGGTTCATGCGCCCGACGGCACCCCGTACGGCACCGTCTGCGTACTCGACAGCCGACCGCGCGACTATTCGGCCGAGGAACGAGCCCTGCTGGAAGAATTGCGGCGCAAGGTCGAGGCGCTGCTGGCGGAAACCGTCTCATGACCTAAGGTCAATCGGATACCGCGGCGCACAACCGCGCCGCCTCCGCCCGCCAGACGAGGACCTTCCGTGCACGCCCGCCGCCTGCCCCGCCTCTTGCCGCTCGCCCTCGCCTTCCTGCTTTCGCCCGCCGCCTTCGCTGCCGACACGCCAGCCGCCGAGCTGCTGCGCCAGGCCGAAGCCGAACGCCCGGCCTACCTCGACACGCTCCGGCAACTGGTCGCGGTGGACAGCGGTACCGGCCAGGCCGAAGGCCTCGGCCAGTTGTCCGCGCTGCTCGCCGAACGCCTGCAGGCGCTCGGCGCGCAAGTCCGCAGCGCACCGGCGACGCCCTCGGCCGGCGACAACCTGGTGGCCACCCTCGATGGCACCGGCAGCAAGCGCTTCCTGCTGATGATTCACTACGACACCGTGTTCGCCGCCGGCAGCGCGGCGAAGCGTCCGTTCCGCGAGGACGCGGAGCGCGCCTACGGACCCGGCGTGGCCGACGCCAAGGGCGGCGTGGCGATGGTGCTGCATGCCCTGGCGCTGCTCAGGCAGCAAGGCTTCAGGGACTACGGACGGATCACCGTGCTGTTCAATCCCGACGAAGAGACCGGCTCCGCCGGCTCGAAGCAACTGATCGCCGAGCTGGCCCGGCAGCAGGACTACGTCTTCTCCTACGAGCCGCCGGACCGGGACGCAGTGACGGTAGCCACCAATGGCATCGACGGCCTGCTGCTCGAGGTGAAGGGTCGCTCGTCCCATGCCGGCTCGGCACCCGAGCAAGGCCGCAACGCCATTCTCGAACTGTCGCACCAGTTGCTGCGTCTCAAGGACCTCGGCGATCCGGCGAAAGGCACCACGCTGAACTGGACCCTCGCCAGGGGCGGCGAGAAGCGCAACATCATTCCCGCCGAGGCTTCGGCGGAAGCCGACATGCGCTACTCGGACCCGGCCGAGAGCGAGCGGGTACTGGCCGACGCCCGGAAGCTGACCGGCGAACGCCTGGTCGCCGATACCGAAGTCAGTCTGCGTCTCGACAAGGGTCGTCCGCCTCTGGTGAAGAACCCCGCCTCGCAGCGCCTGGCGGAAACCGCACAGACGCTCTACGGCCGAATCGGCAAGCGCATCGAGCCGATCGCCATGCGCTTCGGCACGGACGCCGGCTACGCCTACGTGCCCGGCAGCGACAAACCGGCGGTGCTGGAAACCCTCGGCGTGGTCGGCGCCGGCCTGCACAGCGAGGCGGAATACCTCGAACTATCCAGCATCGCCCCCCGCCTGTACCTGACGGTGGCGCTGATCCGCGAGCTGTCCGCCGACTAGCGCCGACGCCCGCAGCCAGCCTCAGGTACGGAAGCGACCGAGCACCACGCGCAAGCCAGCCATGTGCTCCTTGACCCTCTGGTTGGCCGAAAGCACTGCGGCGGTCCCTTCGTGGGCCTGCTCGGAGAGTCCGGAGACGTTGGTGATGTTGCGGTCGATGTCCTGGGCCACCTGGCTCTGTTCCTCGGCGGCGGTCGCGATCTGCTGGTTGAGGCCGTCCAGTTCTTCCACCGTGGCGACGATGCGCCCCAGCGCCTGGGCCGCGCTGTCGGCCTCGACGAGGTTGCTCTGGGCATGGCTGGCGCTACCGCGCATGGCGGCGACCGCATCGTTGGCGCCGTCCTGCAACTGCTCGATCAACCCCTGGATCTCCTGGGTCGACTGCTGGGTACGGTTGGCCAGCGAACGCACTTCGTCCGCCACCACGGCGAAGCCGCGCCCGGCCTCCCCGGCCCGCGCCGCCTCGATGGCGGCATTGAGCGCCAGCAGGTTGGTCTGCTCGGCGATGCTGCTGATCACCGTAAGCACCTGGCCGACACTGCCCGCATGCTGGTGCAGGGTGTTCAGCGCCAGGGCGGTCTGCTCCAGTTCCTCCGCCAACGCACCGGTCTGGCTGCTGGCGTGCTCCACCAGACGCCGTCCCTCGTAGGCCAGGGCCGCGGCGTCGCGCGTGGAGTGCGCCGCATGGTTGGCGTGGCGGGCGACCTCGGCCACGGTGGCGCTCATCTCGTTCATCGCGGTGGCCACCTGGTCCAGGTCCTGGTGCTGGCGCGCCACCTGGTCGCCGGCGCCGAGCGCCTGCTCCAGGGCCTCGGCCACGTCCTTGTCGGTCTCTGCCGCGCTGCGCTTGACGTTCGCCAGCAAACCGCTGACGTCCTGGCGCATCCGCTCGTAGCCAGCGACGATGCGGCCGATCTCGTTGTCCGCATGGCCCGCCGCCAGGGCATGGGTGAAGTTCGCCGCGCCGACCTCGGTCAGCGCCACTTCCAACCCACGCAACTGCCGCATCAGCGGCGCCAGGCCGAACTGCCGGCCGAGCACCACCAGCACCAGGATCGCCAACAGGCAACCGAAGGCGATCCACATCTGGGTGTGCTGGACACTGTCGGCGCGCGCGCTCATCAGCGAGACCAGGTTGTTCAGCTCGCCCAACAGCTCGGTGGAATACTGCGAGAAGCCGCGCAGATCGACCTGGCTGGCAGGCTGTGCCACCTGGTCGAGCATGGCCCGGTAGCGGCCCCAGATCTGCGCCACCTTCTGCCGCTGGGCGGCGATCTCCGGCGCGCCCATCCGGCTCACGTTGCGCTCGGCATTGCCCGCATCCAGGTCGGCGGCCGAGCGTTCGTACTGGGCGATGGTCGCGGCCAGGGCCTTTGGGTCGCCGGCGCCGAGTCGCAATTGCAGCGCCTCGCGGGCCATCTTCTGGCTGAGCATGCGCTGCGCGCCGGCCACGTTGATGGTTTCCGGCGAGATCGACATGCTCAGGTACAACGCCACCGAGGCGCAGGCGGCCAGGCCGAACATCAGTGCATAGGACAGCAGGAACTGGGCGTTCAGGGTCTTCAAACCGAGCCCCCGTAGAATCCGATCGAACACCCTGGCGACGCTTTCGTTCATTGGTTTTTCCCCACTGGACTACAGAAACCGATAACCACCCCATCGGCCCGTCGCGCCTGGGCTTGAATCGGCACTTCGCCGACTCCATCCCCGAGCGCCTCCCTCTCCAGGGCGTGGCCCCCGGCGGACAAGGCCTGAAGACAGTTTGCCGCTGCGGCATCGGGACGCGCCCTGTAAACTCTGGCAGGTACCCGGCACGCCGCGCCGGAGACGTCATGGAACCCAACCCGCAAGGACGCCCGCGTGATCCCCGTCGCCCCTATTCCCCTGATCGTCCCGCTCATCTACCTGTCGTCGTTCGTCGCCGGCATCTGGCTGCTGGTCTGGCTATCGCTCCTGGCCTTCAGCCCGCGCGCGCGCCAGCGCTTGCGCCGCCGCTGGCCGAGCCGCGGCCTGCTGATGCTGCTCCTGCTGATCCCGTTGGGACTGCGCGCCTGGCTGGAGATCGGTCTCTGGCAGTACGAGCGCGAACGTGCACGCGAGGAAGCCGCGCACAGCGCCGTGCTCGAGCGCCCCACCCGCCTCGGAGGCATCGAGATGCCTGCCGGCACCCGGCTGAAGCTGGAACTCAAGCACCAGCCGGAAAGCTTCCGAGAAGCCGAATTCCCCACCCCGGTGACGATCCGCGGCGTCGCCACCCGCCACCTGCAACGCTGGCTGCAGAGCGAGCAGGACAACCCGCAGGACCCATGGAAAACCACCGGCGTCCATCCCACTTCGCTGCGCCTGCGTGGCGAGGGAGTCGCCGAGATCGAAGGCTGGCGTTGCGACGCCAGCCAGGAAATCGCCTTCGCCAGCGAGCGCGACGGGCGTCCCGCCGCCTTCGAAGGCTGTAGCCTGGCGATCGGCAACCGCGCCGACGACATCGACTTCCCCGCCGGTGCGCGATTGTTCGCCAGCGATGGCATGGTCTACACCGACGGCTACCGCGACGCCGAGCGCTGGCGGGTAATGCCGGAAACCGGGCAACGGGTGTCGGTGCGCGGCATCGCGCTGAGCGGCGGCGCCCTGGCCTTCGACCGCGACCGCCGCCTGTACGGCCTCGGCGGTACGGTCCTCGCCGAGGCCTTGCAACTGGGCGCCTGGCACTACCCGGCAGGCACCGAGGTCAGCCTTTCACCCCGCGCCGCCTGGCGCGCGCAACATCCGCACGCCTGGCTGTTCAGTCCTACCCGCGAAGCCGCTTCGCATGCCTCCGGCGAGCGCCTGGAACACGGCGTCTCGCTGTTGCAGACGCTGGACGGCCAGGAACTTGAGCGCCTCGACAACCGCGCGGCAGGGGTCATCGACTTCATCGAACTGGAGATCGGCGACGAACGCTGAACCTGCGCCGCACGGTTATCTGAGGCTCAGCCAGCAGCGCGGCGGGAAGGGCAATCAGGAAATGGACGAGGCGCATGGACCCTCCGTGGCCATCACTGCGGTATGGCTAGGCATTTTCCCGATCCTGCGGGAAAAGCGATGCCGCTTCGCTTGCCGCACAGCGAAACAAGGCTAGCCTTATCAATGTGACTTTCTCCTATGGTGGTCACCAAAGCCCCGGAGGCCGCTCATCCCTCCGGGGCTTTCCCCCCGCCTGCTGCCTCTCCCCTCCTTGATACAGCAGCCCATCGCAGTTCAACGAGGAAACCCGATGAAACTCAGCATTGTCGCCCTGGGCCTGTTGTCCATGGCAGGGGTGCTCATCTGCACCTATCTGATCCTGAAATCGCTCAGCGCCATCTGATATCGCTCGTGCACGAAGCTGTGGATCGCCCATGGGCAGATCCAGCAGTCCGCGCGTAGGATGGGCAGGCCCGCTTCCTGCCCATTTTCCGCCAGGAAAAGAGAGGAATTCCTTTCCGAGATTTCCACAGAGGTCATGGATGAAAAAAAGCCCCCTGCTGATACTGAGCGTACTCCTCGCCGCGTGCGGCCCCGACAAGCTGATTTCCGACCTGCCGTCGCCGAACGGGCAATACCACGTCGAGGTTCGGAAATGCCCGGAGAAAGGTTCGATCACCTGGGGCGAAGAAATACAGGTCTCCCTCCTCGAAACCGGGAAATCGGAAAAGTGCCATGCAGTCGTGCGGTCGCTGGCGCAATTCGACCTGCGCGCATCCGCGGACCAATTGCAACTGGAGTGGCTGTCCGATACGGAACTCAGGGCCTGGCACCCTAGCTTCGAGCCCGGGAACCAACCGAACGGCTCGCGCCTGAAGCACGATGCGCCGGTGAAGATGGTCTTTGCGCCGAAGCGCTGAGCGACTCAAAGGACGCACCTGTATTCCGCCGCAGCAGGAGATGTCAAAGCAGTCCGCTTACTCGAGCTACACACCCGCGAGTGCCTGATTAAAGACTGGCAAATATGAAACAAAGCGGCGCCATCCACAGCGCCAGGTTGATCGTCCATTGCAGCGCTCTTTCGCGAGCGCTTCCCAGCTTTCGCTGCTGGAGCACGAATGCCAACGCAGGGGAATGCAGCAACAGGGCGCAGGCAGGAAAGACCAGCAGGTAGGCGATCAGCCCAGGCGCATTCATATTGGGATAGCTATGGCTGACGAGCGATCGCCAGTACGCCATCAGGAAAGCGCTCGCGACCGCGAGGCTGAGTCCCAGGCTGATGCGGCTATACCACTTCATCGAGACCCTCCCGACGCGCCTTCCGGACCTACGCCGATCGCTCCGGAAAACGGCCCGATCCGCCTCGCCTCACCCTGCTTCAGTCAGAGCGGCTCAGGGCTTCCGGGGTTCGTTGCCGAGCAGACGATCGAGTTCGCCCATGACGCGATCGCTCTTGGCCTCTTCGAGCTTGCGCCGGGCCTCGGCGAGATTGGCCTGGGCGCGCTCCATCTCGACCATGCCGACGGCGGTGATCACCGCCTGCAATGGCACGCCCCTGCCGGTGGAGCGCATGCCATTGCGTTCGCGCTCCTGCGGCGCGCAGATGAACTGGAGGACAGCCTCATGGCTTTCGTTGGGCAGCGGGGTCCAGCCCTTGGCGAAGGTGAACTGGAGGTTCGTGGGTTGCCCGTTGTTGGAGAAGGTCTTGGCGTTGACCACCTTCACCTCTCGCGTATCGCAGCGGTACTGGTGCGCGCTGAGCAGATGGAAGGAGTCGAACAGCATGGCGATCTGCAACTGCCAGGCGTTTTCGATACCCGGCACCGGTGCCAGCGAATCGGCATCGGCCAGGAACACGTCAAGCTCGGCAGGGTCGTCGCCCTTGTGTACCACCCACCAGTCTTCGGCCCAGGCATGGCCGGATGCGGCCAGCAGCGCGGCGCACAGCCAAGTCGCGGCACTGCAGGAAACCTTGCGATATACGTTCATGTCACCTTCCTTGTGGGGAAATGCTTCCCTGCCGATCGTGGATAGGGGCGGCACCCGGCGCGCCCCTGAGCGAACACCCGCTATTTCAATGACAGCGGCACGCCCCAGACCGGGTCTTCCATGCCCTGCTTGCGCAGCGGCGTGATCTGCAGGGGCTGGAGCCTGGACAGCAGTTGCCGGTGCTTGTCGCTCAGGGCCCGCTGGGCGATCAGGGACTGGCTGAAGTCCATCGGCGCCGGCCAGGTGTAGACGGTCAGGTTTTCCAATGGGCATTCGATCTTCTTCGGATCGATCGCCCGGCACTTCGACTGCTGGTACTTGTAGCCGGGGGTCTTCAGGTGCATGCGCGGGGCCAGCAGCAATTGCCCGCCCTGCACGGTGAAGCTGGCCAGCGCCTTGTCGACCGGCAGGCGCGCCTGGACCTTGATCGAGGGCACGTCGCGGGAGTCGGTCTGCTGGTAATAGCCGGCCTGGGAGCCCTGGGTCGTCTGCGTGTATTGCTGCTCGCCCCAGCTCACGCAGGCGCCCGAGGCCACATGCACGGCGGTGCAGACCTTCTCGGTCTTGATCTCGCTGCCATAGGTGGCATCTTTCCAGACTTCTTCCCGGTAGTACTCGCGATACAGCTCGGGGGACAGGTACGCGGTGCCGTTGGCGCCATGGCCCGAACCGGGCGGACCGCTGCGGGCGCCGACCTGGTCGAGCAAGCCATGGATCTGGTAGTCGTCGCCGCCGGTCAGCAGGTACTTGCCGGGCGGCAGGATATGCACCTCGAAGGCCTTGAACAGATAGGTCTCGTCGGGCTTCCGCTGCAGCGCGTTGGTCTGGAACTTGCGGCCGAAGGTCACCTTCGGGTCCTTCTCGTACTCCCAGATCGCCGTTGGCGTCCACTGGGTCATGGTCAGGGCATCGCTCAGGGACTTGTGCGGCATCACGTCGGCCACCAGTACCACGGCCATGTTCCCCTTCAGCGCCTGGTCCACCAGGTCCAGCATCTGCGCGTTGCGCGGATCGTCCATGCTGCCATAGGCGCCCGAATCGAGTTCCGACACGCAACCGGAAAGGCAAAGCAGCAAGGCGGCGGAAAGGGCAAAACGCGGGCGGGGCAGTCTCATGCATCGATCCTTGATAGAGGCTGGTGCGGGTCGTCGAACGGCCCATCTTACTGGCCCATGCCAGGATCGCAATATTTCAAATGGACTAGGTCGGCAGGGGCACACCGGCAGGGCCAGGAGCTGCCACGGCCCGCCGGCCCTCGTTGGTTCGGCTCCTCCCGATCAGACTGCCCACAACCGGCTGCAGACCTTCAGGCGTCGGAATCGGCGCCGCCTGGCATGCCCCTCCTCGGGAAACGAGACCGAATCGCCCTGCCCGGCCGGCATCACTCAGGAAGAATGGTGATTCCGCGTGCCCTGAGACTGCGCCGGTCTTTTCGGAGAGTTTCCAGCAACCGGTCCCTTGTCTCCCGGACGTGCGATTCGACCATCCCCGCGGCGCGTTCGATATCGCATGCCCTCAAGGCGGCGATGATGGCGCGATGCTCGGCCCAGCCGTGATGTTCCGGTTGGCTCTCCAACCATCTGACACGCTGGAGGCGCGTCAGGGCCTCGCCGAGCCCCCGACTGATGAATTCATTGCGGGCCAAACCGGCAATCCAAAGGTGGAATTGGCGTCCGGCAGACTCGGTCTCTTCTGCCGAGGCATTTATCGGCACCGCATCCAGTATGGCCTCCCCCTCCCGGAGATAGCTTTCTTCCGCCTCTTTTCCACCGAGGCGAACTGCCGTTACCTCAAGCATCTCCCGGTATACGAACAATTGTTCTATTTCCTGAAGATCGATGGGCGGCACCAGCCATCCCCGGCCCTCCCTCGCAACGAGACCTTCAGCCTCAAGACGAACCAGTGCCGTGCGGATAGAGCTTCGCGAGGCCCCTGTCTGCCCTTCGAGCCAGCGCTCCGTCAGGCGCTCTCCAGGGCCGATCTCCATATCCAGAATCAAGCGGCGCAGCCGCTCTTCAGCCTGCTGAATGACCGTCATTAGGTGCCTCCGATTGACAGATCCATTGGCCAACGTCAATGTATACCAAATTGGTATACCAAATTGACTGTGTGGTATCGAGTGTCTCTGATCGGAGTCTGCTGATGCAAGGCAACATGAACGAACCCGCTATCGACTGCTGGCAACGCAACCTCGCCGTGTGCTTGTTTGGAGCCTTCACCACCGTCTTCGCCATGACACTTATCCTGCCGTTCCTCCCGGTCTACATAGGTCAACTCGGGGTATCGGGCCACGCTGCAATCGTGCAGTGGTCAGGTATCGCCTACGCCGCCACTTTCGTCACCGCCGGGTTGGTAGCACCGCTTTGGGGGATGCTTGGCGACCGCTACGGTCGCAAGCCCATGCTGGTCCGAGCTAGCCTGGGAATGGCGATCACCATGTTGCTGATGGGGCTGGCCTCCGATATCTGGCAATTCATCGGCTTGCGCTTGTTAGCGGGAATCGCCGGCGGGTACTCGTCGGGGGCAACGATCCTGGTCGCGGTGCAAGCTCCGAAATCCCGTTCGGCATGGGCATTGGGTCTTCTTTCCTCGGGCGTGATGGCCGGCAATCTGTTAGGGCCGCTGGTTGGCGGCTTCCTGCCTCCTCTGATCGGCATACGAGCCACATTCTGGGGCGCCAGTGGATTGATCTTCATTGCGTTTGTCTTCACGACCTTCATGTTGCGCGAGACTGCACGCCCCTCCGTCCCCGCCGTCGAAGAACCTCCCAAGGTCGGTTGGTCGAATATGCCCAACAAGGCGGTGATCCTCGCCATGCTGGCGACAGGCCTGCTGCTGATGATTGCCAACATGTCGGTCGAACCGATTATCACCGTCTATATCGAAACGCTGCTCGAGGACTCGAGGCGGGTGACGTCTGTGGCGGGTCTGGCCATGTCGGCGGCAGCGCTCGGAAGCATCATCTCCGCGACCTATCTGGGTAAGGTGGCCGACCGGATTGGCTACGGCGTCATCATGATAGCCGCGCTGAGCGTCGCGGCCGTCCTGCTGATTCCCCAGGCTTTCGTATATGCGGGGTGGCAACTCATCGCCCTGCGCTTCCTGATGGGCATGGCGCTTGGCGGCCTGCTTCCGTGCATGGCCGCTGTAATCCGCCATAGCGTCCCGGAGCGATTCGTCGGCTCGGCAATGGGCTGGTCGCTATCCGCGCAATTCGCCGGCCAGGTAATCGGGCCGGTAATCGGAGGGTTCGTCGGTGGCCAGTTCGGGATGCGCAGCGTTTTCCTGGTAACCAGCCTGTTGATGCTGGCAGGGGCGCTATTCAACTGGCGAGCCCTTGGGCACTCCACCCGCTAGACGGTTTTCCACCACCCAGAGGTCGTCATGACTGAGCTCGTGCTTGAATCTCCCTTTAATTCCGCCCTGCTGCTGATGGATTTCCAGGAATTCGTGCTGAACAACTTCGTGCCCGCACCTCGCGCAGCCGAGGTAGTGGCCCGCACCTCCAGATTTCTTTCCAGGGTACGGCAAACCGATATGCTTGTAGTTCATGTAACGGTGGGCTGCCCGCCCGATGGTCCGCCAATGGACAGGCGCAACAGGCTATTCCGCGAGCTACGTGAAAGTGGCTTGATCGAACCGGGAAGCCCCGGGTTGGCGATCACCGCCGCCTTGCAGCCGATCGAAAGCGAACCGGTCATTACGAAGAGTCGCGTCGGCGCCTTCACGGGTACGGAACTGGACGAGCTTCTCTGGGCGCATGATATTGAAACATTGCTCATCGCTGGAGCCACTACCTCAGGCGTAGTGCTGACGACGGTTCGCCAGGCGTTCGATCTGGACTACCAGTTGGTTGTGCTCAGAGACGGCTGTGTCGATGGCGATGCAGAGTTGCATGACTACCTCATGGCCAGAGTCATTTCCGACCACGCCACGATCACCGAAATCGATGAAGTGGCGAAAACTCTACGCATGTAGAGTGCGCCAGCCATACAGAAGCAACGGTCGTTCCCGAGTACCGCCGCCCAGACCCTTGGCAACTTCCCTCGCTCGATCCCACCTCCGATAAAAGCATCGGCGATGTGCTCGGCGACTCCTCGGGGCTATCGAAGCTGACCATCAGTAGCGTCAAGGCCACTCACCGGGAACGCTCCTTTGGGCTGGAACCCGCCTCCCTGCCAAAAGGCTTTCAAGATCCGGGAGCTCGATACTATCGTCGAGCGCATGTAGAGAGGCCCAGTGGAGGGTAACGACTACCTCCTCGGGTCTGGCAACCATTTTGCCTGGCAGCGCCCCAGAAAATGGCGATCGAGTCCATCCCCACGAAAGATGTACCAGGGGCGGAGATTCTGGTCAGTGACTGAAAAACGGTGGCGGCCCAGGTCGAGAGGCTGATGGAGACATCATCCGAATCGAAGTACTGATGACAGCCTACCAGCCGTGCTGGAAAGCCTCGGGTTATCGGACACCGACGCTGGGCGGGTGGAACTGCTCATTACCGACGATATGGCAAAGGCCCCATCCCTGATAAAATCCCCGCCCTGCTCCGCTCCCCCTACCGAAGTCCCGATGCGCCCAGAACCGACCAACGCCCCCGCCGCCCTCTCACGCCGCTTCTCCGTTGCGCCGATGATGGACTGGACCGATCGCCACTGCCGCTTCTTCCTGCGCCAGCTGTCCCGTCACACCTTGCTCTACACCGAGATGGTCACCACCGGCGCGTTGCTGCACGGCGATCGCCAGCGCTTCCTCCGCTACGACGAATGCGAGCACCCACTGGCGCTGCAACTGGGCGGCAGTGTGCCGGCGGAATTGGCGGCCTGCGCGCGGCTGGCGGAAGAGGCCGGCTACGACGAGGTCAACCTCAACGTCGGCTGCCCCAGCGACCGGGTCCAGCACAACATGATCGGCGCCTGCTTGATGGGGCATCCGGCGCTGGTGGCTGACTGCGTGAAGGCGATGCTGGATGCGGTGGAGATAGCGGTGACGGTGAAGCACCGCATCGGTATCAACGGGCGCGACAGCTACGCCGAACTCTGCGATTTCGTCGGCCAGGTACGCGAGGCCGGCTGCCGGAGCTTCACCGTGCATGCGCGGATCGCCATCCTCGAAGGGCTCTCGCCCAAGGAGAACCGCGAGGTGCCGCCGCTGCGCTACGAGGTCGCGGCGCAATTGAAGAAGGACTTCCCGGACCTGGAGATCGTCCTCAACGGCGGCATCAAGACCCTCGAGGCCTGCCGCGAGCACCTGCAGACCTTCGACGGCGTGATGCTCGGCCGCGAGGCCTACCACAACCCCTACCTGCTGGCCGCGGTGGACAGCCAGTTGTTCGGCAGCGAAGCGCCGCCGCTCAGTCGCAGCGAGGCCTTGCTCCGTCTGCGTCCGTACATCGAGCGACACCAGGCCGAAGGCGGCGCGATGCATCACGTGACCCGCCATATCCTCGGCCTGGCCCAGGGCTTCCCCGGCTCCCGGCGATTCCGCCAGTTGCTCTCGGTGGACGTGCACAAGGCCGCCGATCCGCTGCGGGTTTTCGACCAGGCGCTGGAACTTCTGGCGGGGCGATAGCTCCCATTGAGCCGCGCCTGCGGCTCGGGTAAGGTCGGGGAATTCTTCTTCCCAAGAACCCACCTGACAAGACCTCGCCATGACTTCGAAGCTGGAACAACTCAAGCAATACACCACGGTGGTCGCCGACACCGGCGACTTCGATGCCATTGCCCGCCTGAAGCCGGTGGACGCCACCACCAACCCGTCGCTGCTGCTCAAGGCCGCCGCCCTGCCGCGCTACGCCGAGCACCTTCGACAGGCTACCGCGGGTAGCGGCGGCGACGCCGGACTGGCTTGCGACCGCTTCGCCGTGGCAGTCGGCAAGGACATCCTCGGAGTCATTCCCGGACGTATTTCCACCGAAGTCGACGCGCGCCTGTCGTTCGACAGCGAGGCCACCCTCGCCCGCGCCCACCGCCTGATCGAGCTGTACGACGAACAGGGCATCGACCGCGAGCGGGTGCTGATCAAGATCGCCTCCACCTGGGAAGGAATCCGCGCCGCCGAGATTCTGGAACGCGAGGGCATCCAGACCAACCTGACCCTGCTGTTCTCCTTCGCCCAGGCGGTGGCCTGCGCCGACGCCGGGGTGTTCCTCATCTCGCCGTTCGTCGGGCGCATCTACGACTGGTACAAGAAGAGCGAGAACCGCGACTACGCCGGCGCCGAGGATCCCGGCGTGCAGTCGGTCTCGCGCATCTATCGCTACTACAAGGCCAACGGCTACAAGACGGTGGTGATGGGCGCCAGCTTCCGCAATCTCGGCCAGATCGAGCAACTGGCCGGCTGCGACCGCCTGACCATCAGTCCCGACCTGCTGCAACAACTGGCTGACGCCCAGGGCGAGCTGCCGCGCCTGCTGCTGCCGGGCGAAGGCGAGCCGCGCCAGGTGCTCGACGAGAGCGCTTTCCGTTGGCAGATGAACGAGGACGCCATGGTCACCGAAAAGCTGGCCGAAGGCATCCGCCTGTTCGCACGCGACCAGGAAAAGCTCGAATACCAGTTGGCGACCCGCCACTGATCGCCGCTGCCGGCGGGACGCGCATGCAGGGCGTCCCGTTCCGGCGCAGCGGAGGATTCAGCAGGAATTCGGGAAGGGATCGACCGGTTAATGGCGCTCCAGGGCGCTGACCAGGTCGTGGAAGGCTTCGCGGTTGGATTCGTTGAGGCCCATCAGGATGCGGTGCGCCTCCAGGACCTTGTCGCGCACCACATCTTCCGACTGGTCCTGCGGCGGCAGGTCGGACAGGCATTCCGGGCACGGAATCGGACGATCGACGATATTGAACACCTGATCGAAGCCCATCGACTGCAACAGACGGGTAATGTCCGGATTGGTGGTCACCAGCGTGGGCAACAGGCCGATTTTCTGCCGCGACAGGATGGACAGCTTGGCCAGCAGGCCGAGCGTGGTGCTATCGATGCTCTGGGTTTCCGTAAGATCGATGATGATCGCCGAAAAATTCAGCGCAGCGAAGATCTTTTCGATGGTGGAATCCAGGGCCGAGCACAGGGTGAGGCGGACCTCACCGACGAATTTCAGAACGAAGGAGCCGTTCTGTTCGGCAAACTGGATTTTACCGGTACTCATGCAAGGTTCCTGCTCAACACCAGCAAGGCGATATCATCCGGCATCTCCGCCAGGTTGGCCAGCCCGAAGACCTGGCGCAGCCCGTCGAGGGTGCCTCCGGCGGCTGCCACCTGTTCCGGTAGCGAAGCCTCTTTCTCCTTCAGCGTAGCTCCTGGCAGCACATCGAGGATGCCATCGGAAAACAGCGACAGGCTGAAGGAAGGCGGCAACTCCATGACCCGGTCGTCATAGGTCGCATCGTCGAACAGGCCCACCGGCAGGCCACGGCCCTCCAGGTAGCTCGCCTGCCCTTCGACGAACAACACAGGAAGCGGCAGGTGGCCGCCGATGCTGTAGGTCAGGCTGTTCTTCTCCAGGTCGATGACCCCGCCGAGCATGGTCACGTGCTTGCCCAACTTGGTGTTGATCAGGCCGCGGTTGATGTGCGCCAGCACCTCGGACGGCTTGAACTCCGGGAGCGTGCCGTTGCGCCTCGACTCATAGAGCAGGCGCGTGGTCATGAACTTCAGCAGCACCGTGACGAAGGCCGAGGAAGCGCCATGGCCGGAAACGTCGGCCAGGTAGAACGCCACGCGTCGCTCGTCGACCCGGAAGTAGTCGACGAAGTCGCCGGAGAGATACAGCGACGGAATGATCCGGTGGGAAAACTCCAGCCCCTCGATGCTCCACGGCGTCACCGGAAGCATGTTCATCTGCACCTGGCGGCCGGCGTTCTGGTCTTCCTGAAGCAGGTTCAGGCTGGCCTGCAATTCGCGGTTGGCGGCTTCCAGCTTGTCGCGGTAGCGCTGGTTCTCGACCCGCAGGTAGGCGCGATCCAGGGCCCGGCGCACCGAATGCTCGAGCACCGCGAGGTCTTCCAGGGGCTTGATCAGGTAGTCGGCGGCGCCCAGGCGCAAGGCTTCCACCGCATCGCTCATCACGCCGGCTCCGGAAAGTACGATGATCGGCGTTTCCGAAGCGGTCTGGCGGATGCGGCGGATCAGTTCGAGGCCGTCGATCTGCGGCATGCGCAAATCGCAAATGACCAGGTCCGGCTGTTCGCTTTCGAAGATCTGCAGGCCCTGCAGACCGTTGAGGGCCTGCAACACCTTGAAGTTGCTGTCTTCCAAGTAGGCGGCGAGGCTTTCGCGCACCACCTCGTCGTCATCGATGATCAGCAGCGTGGCACTGACTTTATGCATGGGTCATCCAGGCAAACGGCGCCGGAAACAGTGGGTCCTAGGCGCTTATTGTAAGTGACAACAGCGCGGCTACGGGGTTCGACAAGGCGCAGACGGTACTCCCATCCGTTGAGCAGTTCAAGCCGTTGACCTTTGCCGGAAAATCCGCCTTTGTCCGTCCGATCCCGTCCGCACGGTATAAACTTTGACGATAATCGCCAGGATTGCCAGTCGCCCTCCCATCGCCCCGACCATGAGGATCAGCCCATGCAGCCCATCGAGCACAACTACAGCGAGAAGCGCGACTTCATCCGCATGAAGCTCGACACCCCGGTCACCATCCGCTGCGAAGGCCGCGAGTCGGTGGCCCTGTGCCGGGACCTGTCCGCCAGCGGGCTGCTGCTGGAAGCGCAAAGCGAACTGGCTCCGGGCGACCACCTGCGGGTGAGCATCCCGTCCACCCACGAGACGCTCACCGGCCTGGAACTGGAAGCCCGCGTGGTGCGCTGCGAACGCCTCGGCCCGGGTCGGCATAGCCTGGGGCTGAGCATCGTCGCGATCCACTGAAACGACGAAAGGCGACTCAAGGGCCGCCTTTCCAGGTGTCGCACGAAGCGGGTCGACTTAGAAGTCGTCCTCCACCTCGCCGTCCTTGACCTTGAACTCGCGGTTCTGCAGGTAGGCGTTGCGGATGAAGATGTACTTGTCGCCGCTGATCAGTTTTTCCGACTTCAGCAGGTTGGCACGGGTGTCGACGGTATTGATGCCGAACATCACGTTGCGCGCGCGTACGTCGTCCATGTAGTGGTAGGGACTGACATAGATGTCCGGGATCTTCGCCGGGGCATCGCGCAGCGTGCTCGGGCCGAGGAACGGCAGCATCACGTACGGGCCGCTGCCGACGCCCCAATAACCCAGGGTCTGGCCGAAGTCCTCATCGTTGCGCTGCAGGCCCATCGGGGTCGCCACGTCGATCAAGCCGGCCAGGCCGAAGGTGCTGTTGAACAGCAGGCGGCTGGTGTCCACGCCGGCATTGTGGAACTTGGCCTGCAACAGGTTGTTGGCCAGGTTCTTCACGTCGCCGAGGTTGTTGAAGAAGTTGTGCACGCCGTCCTGAACGAAGTTCGGGGTGACCTTCTGGTAACCCTGGGCCAGCGGTTTCAGCGCATAGGTGTCCAGGGTGTCGTTGAAGGTGAAGATGGGACGGTTGATGCTTTCCCAAGGGTCTTCTTCACTGGCCGCCAGGGACAGCGTGGGTGCCAATGCGAGGCTGGCGCAAGCCAGGATTCGGGCACTACGTTCGATCCAGTTCACGCCGCGGGCGCGCATTGCTGTATCTCCTTTGCATGACTAGTCTTGGCCGCCAGCGCGGCTTCAGCGTGCGCGCAGTATATAGGCTCGCATCGATTTTGAGACTAGAAGAGTTACGAGATGGCTGACAGATAATTGCTACACACGGCCCATATCCCGGTGCGCTGGGGCGACATGGACAGCTACGGGCACGTCAACAACACCCTTTATTTCCAGTACCTGGAAGAGGCCCGGGTGGCCTGGTTCGAAACCCTCGGCATCGACCTGGAAGGCGCTGCCGAGGGGCCGGTCGTGCTGCAAAGCCTGCACACCTACCTGAAGCCGGTGGTGCATCCGGCCACCGTGGTGGTGGAACTGTACGCCGGCAAGCTGGGCACCAGCAGCCTGGTACTGGAACATCGCCTGCGCACCCTGGAAGATCCGCAAGGCACCTATGGCGAAGGCCACTGCAAGCTGGTCTGGGTGCGCCACGCGGAAAACCGTTCGACGCCCGTGCCGGACAGCATACGCGCCGCGATCGCCTGACTCAGGCGCCCGGATAGGCCGCGTCGAGCACGATCTCCAGAGCGTCCGGGCGCCAGAACTCCTGGTCGAACTCGACCACCCTCTGCCCCTCCGCGTAACTCAGTCGCTCCAGGTACAGCGCCGGCGAACCCGGCGCCAGTTGCAGCGGCTCGGCCTGGGCCGCGTTCAGCGCGGTCGGGTGCATCGCCAGTTGGCAGCGCGTCGGCTGCAGGCCGAAACGCTCGCGCAGCAGGCTCATCAGCGAAGTATCGAGGTCGTGGTCCAGCAGGCCTGGGCACCACCCGGCATCCAGGGCGATCAGTTCGATCAGCACCGGACGCTCGTCCACCCAGCGGCGCCGTTGCAGGAAATACACCGGCGCGCTGTCCTCCAGCCCCATCCGCTTGGCCAGCCAGGCGCCGGCTGCACGCCGCTCGGCGTGCAGCGTCTCGGTACGCGGCTGGCGTCCCTGGGCGCTGACGTATTCCATGAAGCCGGTGGTACGGGTCGGGTTGTAGCGGATCCGCGGCGGCGCGACGAACCAGCCGCGGCGGTTCTCGCGATAGACCAGGCCTTCGGTTTCCAATTGCTGCAGGGCTTCGCGAAGGGTGATGCGGGTACACAGGAAGCGCTCGGCCAACTCCCGCTCGGAGGGAAGTTTCACTTGCAGCACACCCTGGGCGATATCCGCGGCGAGCTGGTCGCGGATGCGCAGGTACTGACGAGATTGATCGACCGGCATGACGGCCTCGCTGATTCAGACCGGCCGATTATAACGGCAGCCCGTCGGCCTATCGCCACTGCCACGAAAACGTCACGGCGGCGTCACAAAACCCCTCTAGGCTGGCCTAGACCATTTGCCAGACGCCTTTCGCATGCCCAGCTCCGACCAACTCCCGCGCTTCACCGCCCTGCTCTTCGGACTCTCCGGCGGCCTGGTGGATTTCGGCGCCCGGACCCTGTCCCTGGCGCTGCTGCGCAGCCATCCGCATAGCCCTGCCGAACACCTCCGCGACGCCAGTCTGCTGCCCTTCGCCGAGGCACAAAGCTTCCTGTTGCAGCGCAAGCCGAACAAGAACGAGCGCCAGCGCCTGGAGCAGGCCCTCGACGAAGCCGCCGAGGAACAGGCCGAAGCCATCGCCGGTGCCGTGGCCCTGCTGGAGAGCCTGGACGAACAACGGATTCCCTACGCCTGGCAGGACGAGCTACCGGAATCGGTCTGCCAGCGCCTTGCCGCGCCGCTCGGCCGAGCGGACGCCCTGATTCCCCTCGCCGGCGCGCGCCCCTGGCCGGCCCCCGATGGCTGCTGGCAGGCCCTCGCCCAGCTGGGCATCGAGCGCCTCGACGGCTGCGTGCTGGTCAGCGCCCAACCGCGTCAACTCCAGGCCGGACTCAATGCCGGGCTATGGACCATCGGCCTGGCCGCCAGCGGGCCGTCGTGCGGCCTCTCGCCAGCCGACTGGGACGCTCTCGGACATACCGAGCGCGACCGCTTGCGTGCCGACGCCACCCTGGAACTGTACCGCCTGGGCGTGCATTCCGTGATCGATCACCTGGGCGAGCTGCAACCCTGCCTGCACGACCTCGCCGTCCGCCGCCTGAAAGGAGAAAAACCATGAGCCGCGCCCGTCACCGCTTTCTCGACGAACTGGCCGAACGCTTCGCCAGCCATGGCGCCGAGCCCTATGGCGAGGCAGTCAGCCAGGCCGAGCACGCGCTGCAGTGTGCGACCCTGGCCGAGCGCGCCGGTTGCTCGGACAGCCTTGTAGTCGCCGCCCTGCTGCACGATATCGGCCACCTCTACGAAGACCCGGCGCAGATCGACGAGGAGGACCTGCGCCACGAGGAATTCGGCGCACGCCTGCTGCGCGAGCTGTTCCCAGAGTCGGTCTGGCAGCCGGTGCGCCTGCACGTATCGGCCAAGCGCTTTCTCTGCGCGGTGGACCCGAGCTACCACGCCAGCCTGTCGCCGGCCTCCCGGCACAGCCTGGTGCTGCAAGGCGGGCCGTTCGACGAGCGTGCCGCCGCGGCCTACATCAAGGCGCCCTATGCCCAGGACGGCCTGACCCTGCGCCGCCTCGACGACCTGGCCAAGGACCCGGCCATGCGCACCCCCGAACTGACGCACTTCTTCCCGCTGCTGGAACGCCTGCTGCGGATTGATCCGGATCGCGCACATCTGCGCCCGACAGGTTAATCTGTTCGGCATGGACGGACCTTTCGGCGCCCGCCGGAGGTCCACCGAAGACTTGTACGTCGAGGGAAATACCATGCCGAAAGAGAGTCTGCTGCGCGAACTATCCGCCCTGCGCGAGCAACTGGAGCAACAACCGCCGCTGAACGAAGAGCAGCGCGCCGAACTGGAACTCCTGATCAGGGACATCGAACTGAAACTGGCCAACGAGGACGCCCTCAACGAAGGCAGCCTGGTCGATGGGGTCAACCTCGCCGTCGAGCGCTTCGAGGTCAGCCACCCGACCCTCGCCGGCACGCTCCGCTCCATCGTGCAGAGCCTGGCCAACATGGGTATCTGAACGACTTGCCGAAATGAAAAGCCCCGGCATGGCCGGGGCTTTTTCGTATCCACGTGTTGCGAGGCGTTACTGGCGCACCAGGCGTCGGTTGTCCGGTGCGACCTCCGCCAGGCTGCGGTAGGGATTGATATCCAGGCCGCCACGGCGTACGTAGCGCGCGTAGACGCTGAGCGCCTGCGGCTGCAACAGGCGCTGCAGGTCGAGGAAGATGCGTTCGACGCACTGTTCGTGGAAGTCCTGGTGCTGGCGGAAGGAAACCAGGTAGGCCAGCAGGCTGGCCGGGTCCAGCGCCGGGCCCCGGTAGTCGACCACCAGGGTGCCCCAGTCGGGCTGGCCGGTGACCGGGCAGTTGGACTTGAGCAGGTGGCTGTAGAGCTGCTCCTCGACGATCCGCCCGGCGTCGCAGCGCAGCAGTTCCGGGCGCGGCTGCTCGTAGCCGTCGACGGCGATGTCCAGCTCGTCGATGCAGCGCCCCGGCAGACGCCCGATGCCCTCCTCGGCAACCTCGTCGAGGCTGCGCAGGCGCACGCCCACGGGCGCCCCGGCAGCGGCCGAGAGGTCTTTCTCCAATACCGCGCGAAGCGCCTCGCGACTATCGAAGGCGGACTGGTTGAGGGAATTGAGGTAAAGCTTGAACGACTTCGACTCGATGATGTTCGGCGAGTCCGCCGGGATCGAGAACTCGCCGATCGCCACCACCGGCTTGCCGGCCGGGGTCAGCCAGGACAGCTCGTAGCAGTTCCAGATATCCACGCCGCGATAAGGCAGGGTCTCGGCGCTCAGGCCAAGCTCGGCCCATTTCGCCGTGCGTGAAATGGGAAACAGCAGCGACGGCGTGTAGCTGGAGACGTATTCGCTGGTCTTGCCCAGCGGCGAATGTTCGGCGGGATGCTGCATGAGGGAAACCTGCTGGATGAATCGCGCAGGGCCCTTCCCCGCGCGCCGCGCCGCACTGGCGGGCGGCGGCAAGTGTATACGGATCGGCCGGCATCTTCACGCCGGCCGTCCGCCGGCTCAGGGCTGCACGGTCAGTTGACCGACCATCCCGGCCTGGTAGTGGCCGGGGATGTTGCAGGCGAACTCCAGCCGGGTGGCTTTGGCGAAGGTCCAGGTCAGCTCGGCGCTTTTGCCCGGCTCGACCAGCACGCTGTTGGGGTCGTCGTGCTTCATCATCCGGCCATGGTCCATGCCGGCCATGCCGTGGCCCATCTGACTATGGTCCATCGACGCCATGCCGGTCGGGGTGAGCATCCCGGACTGCTGCATCTCCAGCATCTCCTTCTGGTGCTCGGCATGCATCGCCGCGTCTCCCAGGTTGAACTCGTGCAACAGCTTGCCTTCGTTCTTCAGCACGAAGCGGACCGTCTCGCCGGCCTTGACCTCGATCGCCCGCGGCTTGAAGTACATGTCGCCGAGCACCACCTCGATGCTGCGGCTGGCCTGCGCGGCCTGGGCCGGCTTGCCGAAGGCCTGGCCGTGGGCCGGCGAAGCCTGGGCGCTGGCACCGAAAAGCACGCCGAGGACGATCAGGGAAGCGGGAAGCAGGCGGCGCGGAAACATACGGGGAATCTCCATCGGGTTGATGTCGCCTATCCTGTGTCGCTGCGCCTGCCGGCTGGCTGTCGGGAGCATTACATCTTTGTCAGCTTGCCGCCGTTGCGGACCGCGAAGGCTAAGATCGCCCAGCGCCACCGACGGGCATAAAAAACCCGCCGACCGGAAACCAGGGAACCGGTGGCGGGTGAAGACGGGATCGGAGCCCTCCGTCATCCCGTGTGGAGCCGGGGGTGGAAGAACTGGCGATCAGCAGTTTTCCTTGTCCTTCTTCGTCGCTTCGGCCTGCTTCGCCAGTTTCTCCTGGTGCGCGGCACGAGCCTTGGCGGCCTGGGCCTGCATGCGCTCGAAGACGATGTCGCCGCCGCTGTCGGCCATGGCCGGAACGGTCGGGGCGAGGACCAGCAGGAAAGCGAGGGTGGAGGCAGTGAAGGTACGCATGGGAAGTCTCCTCGAATGAGTTCCCCTGTAGTCTGCGCGGGGGCCACTGTCGCCCCCGTTACCCACTGATTACGATGCTGTCAGAAACAGGTCGGCATGGCCGGCAAATGTAACGAGGGATGAACATGAAACTGCTGATCGTCGAAGACGAACCGCGCATCGGCCAGTACCTGCGCCAGGGGCTCGCCGAGGCAGGCTTCGCCGTCGACCTGAGCGACGATGGCAACGAGGGCGAGCAACTGGCCCTGGGCGGCGACTACGACCTGCTGATCCTCGACGTCATGCTGCCCGGCCGTGACGGCTGGCAGATCCTGCGCAGCGTGCGCGACGCCGGGATGACCGTACCGGTGCTGTTCCTGACCGCCCGCGATGCCGTAGAGGACCGCGTGCGCGGCCTCGAACAAGGCGCCGACGATTACCTGGTGAAGCCGTTCGCCTTCGTCGAACTGCTCGCCCGGGTGCGCACCCTGCTGCGCCGGGGCAGCCAGCAGTTGCAGGAGACCACCCTGCAACTGGCCGACCTCGAACTCGATTTGCTGCGCCGCCGGGTGCAACGCCAGGGCAAGCGGATCGACCTCACCGCCAAGGAGTTCGCCCTGCTCGAACTGCTGCTGCGGCGCAGCGGCGAGGTGCTGCCCAAGTCGCTGATCGCCTCGCAGGTCTGGGACATGAACTTCGACAGCGATACCAACGTCATCGAGGTGGCCATCCGCCGCCTGCGCGCCAAGGTCGACGACGACTACCCGCAGCGCCTGATCCATACCGTGCGCGGCATGGGCTACGTTCTCGAAGAGCGCGACGAATGAGCGCCGGGTTCGGCTCGCGGATGTCCCTCGGCGTCCGCCTGAGCCTGCTGTTCGCCGCCTGCACGGCGGCGGTCTCGCTGATCGCCGGATTGATCTTCAGCAGGGCCATCGACGAGCATTTCGTCGAGCTCGACCATATGGCGATGTCCGCCAAGCTCGCGGTGTTTCGCGATGAGCTGCGCGGCCTCGGCTCGGAACAACAGATGCGCCGCCGCGAAGCGGAACTGCTGCGCGAACTGGCACGCCATCCCGACCTTGGCCTGCGCCTGAACGGCCCGGATGGCGACCTCTGGTTCGAGCGCCTGCCGCAGCCTGCGCATCCCGGCCTGCCCGCCAACCGCGAACTCGGCGCCCCGCTGGAGCCCGGCAACGACGCTTCGCCGCGACTCACAGTGATCCTCGACATCAGTCATCACCAGCACTTCCTGCAACGCATGCGCCAGTTGATCTGGCTGACCATGAGCCTGTCGGCGCTGGCCACGGCGCTGCTCGGCGCCTGGGCCACCGGCGCCAGCCTGGCGCCGCTGCGACGGATGCGCGAAGTCGCCGCGCGGGTTTCCGCCAACTCCCTCACCACCCGCCTCGACGCCAGCCGGATGCCAGAGGAGCTGCGCGGACTGGCCGGCGAGCTGAACGCCATGCTGGCGCGCCTGGAAGAAGCTTTCCAGCGCCTCTCGGCGTTCTCCGCCGACATCGCCCACGAGTTGCGCACCCCGCTCACCAGCCTGCTGACCCAGACCCAGGTGGTACTGTCCCGCCCGCGCTCGCTGGAGGACTATCGCGAGGCCCTGCACGGCAATCTCGAGGAACTGGAACGGCTCACCGCGATGGTCAACGACATGCTGTTGCTGGCCAAGGCCGACCACGGCCTGCTGGCGCCCAGCCGCCAGGCCCTGGATCTGGGCGCGGAAGTCGACTCGCTGCTGGAGTTCTACCAGCCGCTGGCGGAAGACCGCGACATCCGCCTGCTGCGCGAAGGCAGCCTGAGCCTGCCCGGCGACCGCGGCATGCTGCGGCGGGTGCTGGCCAACCTGCTGGACAACGCCCTGCGCTTCACCGCCGATGGCGGCGAGATACGTATCCGTCTCGGCGACCGACGCCTGAGCGTGGAGAACCAGGGTCCGGCGATTCCTCCCGAGCGCTTGCCGCGCCTGTTCGACCGGTTCTATCGTGCCGATCCGGCGCGCCGCGAAGGCCAGGGTGAACACGCCGGGCTCGGCCTGGCGATCTGCCGCTCCATCGTCCAGGCCCACGGCGGCGAGATCCGCTGCGAGTCTGCCGACGGCTGGACCCGTTTCGTCATCGATTTCGCTCGCCCGCGCCGATGAAACGCGAAGCCCCCATGACGGGGGCTTCTGTTTCATGCCTTCGAGCGTTTCATTGGCGCATGCCGCGCCCGCTCACCAGCAGCCTTACGCAGCCGAGATAGAGCACCGCGGTGGCCAGCAGCATGAAGCCGATGGCCACGCCGATGCGAATGTCGGAGACGCCGAGGATGCCGTAGCGGAAGGCGTTGACCATGTGCAGGATCGGGTTGGCCAGCGACACGGTCTGCCAGAACGGCGGCAGCAGGTTGATCGAGTAGAACACCCCGCCCAGGTAGGTCAGCGGCGTCAGCACGAAGGTCGGGATGATCGAGATGTCGTCGAAGTTGCGCGCGAACACCGCGTTGATGAAACCGCCCAGGGAGAAAATGGTCGCGGTAAGCACCACCACCAGCACCGTGATGCCCAGGTGGTGCACCTGCAGCTTGGTGAAGAACAGCGACAGCATGGTCACGATCACCCCCACCGCCAGGCCGCGCAGTACGCCGCCGATGGTGTAGCCGAGGAGGATGGTGTGCGGCGATACCGGCGACACCAGCAGCTCCTCCACCGAGCGCTGGAACTTGCTGCCGAAGAAGCTCGACACCACGTTGCCGTAGGCGTTGGTGATCACCGACATCATGATCAGGCCGGGCACGATGTATTCCATGTAGGTGAAGCCGCCCATATCGCCGATCTGGCGGCCGATCAAATTGCCGAAGATCACGAAGTACAGGACCATGGTGATCGCCGGCGGCAGCAGGGTCTGCGGCCAGATCCGGGTGAAGCGGCGCACCTCGCGGTAGACGATAGTGTTCAGGGCGACCAGGTTGGCGCTCAGCTCGCTACTCATCGGGCGATCCTCGTCAGGTTCTTCTCCACCAGCGACACGAACAGCTCCTCCAGGCGATTGGTCTTGTTGCGCAGGCTCAGTACCTCGATGCCTTGTGCGCCCAACTGGGCGAACAGATCGTTGATGCCCTGGCTTTTCTCCACCTGCACTTCGAGGGTGTGATCGTCCACCAGCCGCGTCGGGTAGCCGTCGAGAGTCGGCGGCAGGGCCTGGACGTTCTTCAGGTCGAGCAGGAAGGTTTCCGAATGCAGGGTCATCAGCAGGTCACGCATGCTGGTGTTCTGCACGATCTCGCCGTGGTCGATGATGGCGATGTTGCGGCAGAGCTGCTCCGCCTCTTCCAGGTAGTGGGTGGTGAGGATGATGCTGATGCCTTCCTGGTTGAGTTCGGTGAGGAAGCTCCACATCGAACGACGCAGCTCGATGTCGACCCCGGCGGTGGGCTCGTCGAGGATCAGCAGGCGCGGCTGGTGGACCAGTGCGCGGGCGATCATCAGGCGCCGCTTCATGCCGCCGGAGAGCATCCGCGAGGCTTCGTTGCGCTTGTCCCACAGGCCCAGTTGGGTCAGGTAGCGCTCGGCGCGCTCCTTGGCGATCTTCGCCGGGATGCCGTAGTAGCCGGCCTGGGTCACGACGATGTCGAAGACCTTCTCGAACTGGTTGAAGTTGAACTCCTGCGGCACCACGCCAAGGCAACGCTTGAGGCCGGCCGGGTCCTTGTCGAGGTCGTGGCCGAACACCGAGACCGAACCGCTGGTCTTGTTCACCAGGGTCGAGAGAATCCCGATGGTGGTGGACTTGCCCGCGCCGTTGGGGCCGAGCAAGGCGAAGAAATCACCTTCGGCGACGTCCAGGTCGATGCCCTTGAGGGCCTGGAAACCGTTGCCGTAGGTTTTCGTCAATTGACGGATGGACAGGGCGGAACTCATTAGGCTTCCCGTGTCGGAAGGTGAAGAGGAAGAGCTAGATAAGGCTACGGGTAACAAAATGCAACAGTAGCCGGCTCAGGTCAGTTCGGTCATTACCGCGGTGCGGAACGCCGGGCGCTCGCGCAAGCGCAGGTACCAGGCCTCGAGGTGGGGCAGCGGCGGGCGCTCGATGGGCATCTCGAACCAGGCGTAGATGAAACAGCCCAGGGGAATGTCACCCATGCCGAAGCGTTCGCCGGACAGCCAGGGTTGGCCGGCCAGGGTCTGGTCCGGCACCCGCAGCAACTCGCCGCAGGTCTGCAACGCCTTTGCGATCAGGGCCTCGTCGCGTTGCTCCGGCGGCGTACGCAGCGTTCCCCAGAACAGGTCGCGGAACGGCCCGGCGAGAGTCGAGGTGGTCCAGTCCATCCACTTGTCGGCGTCGGCGCGGCGCACCGGGTCCTGCGGATAGAGGTCGCCCGGCGCATAGCGGGCGGCCAGGTAGCGGACGATGGCGTTGGACTCCCAGAGGACGAAGCCGTCGTCCTCGATCACCGGTACCCGACCGTTCGGGTTCATCGCGCGGAACGCCGGCTCATCCACCAGGCCGAACGCCCCGCCGGCATCCACCGTCCGGTACTCCAGGCCAGCCTCCTCGGCGCACCACAGCGCCTTGCGCACATTGCTCGAGTTCTTCCGGCCCCAGATGGTCAACATACTCTGCGTTCCCTCTTCGGTTGATGCGGCGGATGGGTCGCCGGAGCGCCCGGACGACATGCCGCACCCTACCGAGGATGGACCGAAGAAGGAAGACGCGCCGGCTGATGGTGACTATCGACGCCCTTCATCTTGTCCGGCCTCGGCCTGGAAATCGCCGTCCAGGGCCAGCGGGCGGCCGGAGAACAGGTGCGGATAGTGCTGCTGCAAGTGGGAGAAGAACAGTTCCTCCGGCAGGTCGGCGAACTGGCCGTGATCGGCCAGGTATTCCATGTAGCGCTCGCCCTGGCGGTTGAACGGATGGAAGACGCTGTCGGCGACGCCGTCGAACTCCAGCGGAGCGACGTCGAAGGCGCGGCACAAGGCACGGTTGAACGCCGGGGTGGCCTTCACCCAGCGGCCCTCGAGGTACAGCTCGGTATAGCCGTGCATGGCGAACACCTCGCTGCGCAGCGCCTCCAGCAGGCGCGGCGTGGCCAGGTGGTTGCGCACGTCGGCCAGGCCGATCCGCGCCGGAATCCGGCAATGCCGGGCACAGGCGGCGAGCAGGATGGCCTTGGGCACGCAATAGGACTCGCCCTGCTGCAGCGCGTGGCTGGCCTTCAGGGTCTGCGGATCGCGGCTGAACACGTAGGGGTTGTAGCGCACCCCGTCGCGTACCGCGTAGTACAGCGCGACCGCCTGGTCACGCGGTTTCGCCGAATTCCCCCGGGATTTTTCCGCGAACTCCACCACCACCGGGTGGTCACTATCCACGAAGCGGCCGGATTGTAGGTAGGACTGCATGGCGGGCTCCCGGCGGGCAATTTGTCCCAGTCTAAACGGGAAGTTTTCGCCTATAACGTGACAAACCGGCCAAGCTGACCGGCCCTGCCGCCAAACGGCGGCAAACGGGCTAAGCTCGAGACGCCGCCTGGCGTCTTCATGGAGGATTCCGCATGTTGTTGCTCTGGTTAGTCGTACTGGTACTCGGTGTCGCTTACCTCGCCCATCGGCGTACCCCACCCGCTCCCGCGCTCGGCATCAGCGCCGCCTACCTGATCCTGATGGGCGTGTTCAGCCACGCGCCCGGCTGGCTGCTGCTGGTCTTCTGGCTGCTCTGGCTGGCGGTGGCGCTTCCCCTCGCCCTGCCCGACCTGCGCCGGCGCGTGCTCAGCGGTCCGCTGTTCGCCTGGTTCCAGAAAGTCCTGCCGCCGATGTCCGACACCGAGCGCGAGGCCATCGAGGCGGGCACCGTGTGGTGGGATGGCGAATTGTTCAGCGGCCGCCCGGACTGGCAGAAACTGCTCGACTACCCCAAGGCGCAACTCACCGAAGAAGAGCAGGCCTTCGTCGACGGCCCGACCGAAGAACTCTGCGCCATGGTCAGCGACTGGGACATCGGCCAGCGCATGGACCTGCCGGAAGAAGCCTGGGCCTTCATCAAGCAGCACGGCTTCTTCGGCCTGATCATTCCCAAGGAGTACGGCGGCAAGGGCTTCTCCGCCTTCGCCCACTCGCAGGTAGTGATGAAGCTCGCCACCCGTAGCGGCGACCTGGCCTCGACGGTGATGGTGCCGAACTCCCTCGGCCCGGCCGAGCTGCTGCTCCACTACGGCACCGACGAGCAGCGCCAGCGCTACCTGCCGAGCCTGGCCAAGGGCGACGACATCCCCTGCTTCGCCCTCACCGGCCCCTACGCGGGCTCCGATGCCGGCGGCATGACCGACGTCGGCATCGTCTGCAAGGGCGAATGGGAAGGTCGCGAGGTGCTCGGCCTGCGCCTGACCTGGGAAAAGCGCTACATCACCCTCGGCCCGGTGGCCACCCTCCTCGGCCTGGCCTTCAAGTGCCACGACCCGGACCATCTGCTGGGCGATGAGGAGGACCTGGGCATCACCCTGGCGCTGATCCCCACCGACACCCCCGGGGTCGAGATCGGCCGCCGCCACGTGCCGCTGGGCGCCGCCTTCATGAACGGTCCGAACTCCGGCAAGGACGTGTTCGTGCCGCTGGAGTACATCATCGGCGGGCAGGAAATGATCGGCAAAGGCTGGATGATGCTGATGAACTGCCTGTCGGTCGGACGCTCCATCTCGCTGCCGGCGGTGGGCACCAGCGCCGGCAAGGCCAGCAGCTACGTCAGCGGTCGCTACGCCCAGGTCCGCGAGCAGTTCAACGTGCCGATCGCCGCCTTCGAAGGCATCCAGGAGGCGCTCGCCCGCATCGGCGGCAACGCCTGGCTGATGGACAGCGCGCGAATCCTCACCGCCAACGCGGTGGACCTCGGCGAGAAGCCCTCGGTGCTTTCGGCGATCCTCAAGTACCACCTCACCGAGCGCGGCCGCGAGTGCATCGCCCATGCCATGGACATCCATGGCGGCAAGGGCATCATCATGGGCCCGAACAACTACCTGGGTCGTTCCTGGCAGGGCGCGCCGATCTTCATCACGGTGGAAGGCGCGAACATCCTCTCGCGCAACCTGATGATCTTCGGCCAGGGCGCGATCCGTTGCCATCCGTACGTGCTCAAGGAAATGGAACTGGCCCAGCGCGAGGACAAGGACCAGGCCGCCCGCGAGTTCGACGCGCTGCTGGTGAAGCACATCGGCTTCGCCGTCGGCAACGCCGCCAGCAGCTTCCTCCTCAGTCTCAGCTGCGGCCACCTCGGCAACGCGCCCGGCGACCGCATCAGCCGTCCCTACTTCCGCGCGCTGAACCGCCTGGCGGCGTCCTTCGCCCTGCTCGCCGACTTCAGCATGATGCTGCTGGGCGGCGAACTGAAGCGCAAGGAACGCCTCTCCGCGCGTCTCGGCGATGTCCTCAGCTATCTCTACCTGGGCTCGGCGGCGCTCAAGCGCTACCACGACCTGGGCAACCCGGACTACCTGCATCCGCTGCTGCGCTGGGCCATGGAGGAAAACCTCGGCAAGGCCGAGGCGGCGCTGGAGGACCTGCTGAACAACTTCCCCAGCCGCTTCTTCGGCTGCGCGCTGAAGGTCCTGGTACTGCCGTTCGGCCGCCGGCACAAAGGGCCGGGCGACGAACTGGACGCCGAGATCGCGGAAATCCTCGGCCGTCCGGACGACGACCCGGCGTTGCAGGCGATCCTCGCCGGCGCGTTCCTGCCGAAGGACCCGCAGGACCCGGTCGGTGCCCTCGCCCACGCCTTCGACGCGGTACGCGAAAGCGCCGCGCTGGAGAAAACCCTGCACAAGGCGATCAAGGAAGGCAGGGTCCAGCCGCAAGCGGGGCAGAACCCGATCGATGCCGGCGCCGCCGCCGGCGTGCTGAGCGCCGAGCAGGCGCAGGCCCTGCACCAGGCCGAAGCGGCACGGCGCAAGGTGATCGACGTCGACGACTTCGCCAAGGAGGAACTGCAACTGGCCGACGGCAGGATCCGCTGACACTCCGCGGCAAAGCGACGGTCGCAACCGACAAAGGCGCCTTCCGGCGCCTTTGTCGTCTTCACCCACCCAAACCCGGGCGATTGGCTAGAATCGACGGGCACATCCCTGACGTACGGGAGGCCATCATGCTCAAGCTACTTGCCACCGGCCTGGCAGCCTCGTTTCTCCTCCTGCCCCCGGCGCAGGCCGCACCGCCTGCGCCCTATGGCGTGCAGCCGCACCAGCAGGCGGTGCAGCGCGCCGGCGAACAGCGCCAACGCCAGCTCCAGGAACAGCGCCAGCGCTTCGACGAACAACGCCTGCAATTGCAGCAGGATCAACTGCAACGCCAGCAGCAGAACCTGCAGCGGCAACGGCAGCAGCGACAGATGCAGGACAACCTGATCCGCCAGCAGCAACTGGACCAGCAGCGCTGGCGCCTGGAGCAGGACCAGCGGCGCCTCGACAGCGAACGCCGGCAACTGGAAAACCGCCGGCGCCAGAGCCAGCCCCCGGCGATCCGCTGAAACTGGCCGGCGCCGCGAAACCCTTTATACTGCCCAGCTTTTTTCCAGAGGACCCGTCATGGCCAACTCCTACCTCGAGCACCACCTCGCCCTGCTCCAGCACCTGCGCAACATCCTCGGCGCCCTGGGCGAGGCCGAACAGGTGCTGGAAGAAAACCACGGGCTGTTCCTCGAGCGTTTCGACGAACTGATGGACGAACTGCCGCGCGACCCGGAAGGCGCCCAATACCTCGGCCAGGACCTGATTTCCCAGGTCTTCCACCGCTATCCGCAGATCGCCCACCTGGTACCTCGCGACCTGCTGTGGTTCTTCGGCGGCGATTGCCTGCACTTCATGCCGGACGAAGAGATCGACCTGTTCCAGCGCCTCGACGAGCGCCGCTACGAAGCCGAAGAGCGCGGCGAAACGTTCGACTGGAACCGCGAAAAGCAGTTGCTCGCGCTGCCCGAGGACAGCCCGCGGCACTGAATCGCCTCGCGCCGTACGCACGCCGGCGCGACTCTTTGCGCTTCCGCCGCACGCTCATCTGCCCCTCTAGCTCGCCGCTACGCGCGCCTCGCGCTCTGCGCCGCGCCGGCTGTTGCGCCACGCCCAGAGCTCGGCCGCCTTCAGCGGCGGGGAAAACAGGTAGCCCTGCCCCCACTGGATGCTGTGCCCGCACAAGTACTGTTCCTGCTCCCGGGTCTCGATGCCTTCGGCGGTCATGGCCAGGTCCAGGCGCTGCGCCAGCGCGATGATCGTCTCCAGCACCACGGCATTCACCGATCCGCTGCCGACGCTGCTGACGAACGAGCGATCGATCTTGAGAAAGTCCGCATGCAGCTTCTGCAGGTGGGACAACGAGCTTTGCCCCGTGCCGAAATCGTCCAGCGCCCATTGCACGCCAAGCTCGCGCAGTTGCTGGATGTTGTGCTGCAACTGCGCATCGTGCGGCAGCGCCTCGCGCTCGGTGACTTCCAGGACCAGTTGCGGGCCTTCGCTGCCGATGGCGCCGAGCAAACGCCGCACGTCGTCGACGAACCCATGGCTCGCCAAGTGCGAGCCACTGACATTGACACCGAGATGATCGCCCGCCCCCAGGCCCAGTTGCGCCAGGTCGGCGGCGACCAGGCCGAAGATGTGCCGGGTCAGATCGCCGATCATGCCGTTGTCTTCGGCCAGGGGGATGAAGATGTCCGGCCGCACCTGACTCCTGTCCGGCCGCTGCCAGCGCACCAACGCCTCGACGCCCCGGCACTCTCCGGTATCGAGGTGGATGATCGGCTGGTAGACCATGTGGAACTCACGGGCGCGCATGGCCCGATACATGTCGCCGACCAGCGACAGCCGGCGACGGCAGAACAGGTGCGCCAGATATCCCGCCAGCAACGCGGCCAGGAGGATGAAGGGGGCGTAATGCCGCCAGGCATCGGCACGATAGGCGCTGGCCAGCGCGGGAGCGACCGCCACCCGCACCTCGACCGGAAACCTTGCCGAAGCCGCTACGGCGACGCCATCGCCGGTGGCGGGCGCGCCGCCGGGTAGCTGTCGCTGCGACTGTCTCAGGACCATCTGCACCTGGAACCGTTCGTCGTAGGAAGCCGCCTGTTGGATATCCAGCAGGTACTGACCGTCGATTATCGCCAGCACGCCGGATCCGTTTTCATCGCCACGCGACATGATGACCGAAGCCCGCTCCGGTACCTGCGGCGTCGCGTTGCTGGGGGTGATGCGCTGCCCGGCCGGCAGGCTGCCCAAAGCCTTGAAGGCCACCTGCAACGGCAGATCGTGCAACTCGCCCCGCAGGGAGGAGCAATAGACGTTCTCGCGTTCCACTAGGACCAGCGAGCGGAAATACGGGCTCAGCATGGTCATCCGGGTCAATCGGCCCAGGACCTCCCGGCACGGCTTGCCCACCGCCTCCTGGCTCTTGTCCAGGCTGTCCGAGACAACGCCGAGCAGGGTGTCCAACTGGCGAAGAATGGCGACAGAGGTTACCGCGGCCTCGCCTTCGGCACGCATCCTGGCCTGCTGGTACACCAGCGGCGCCATGAGCAACGGGACGGCCGCGAGCGCGGCGATCACGATACCGAAATGAAAGAGACTGTCCCGCCGCGGCCTGCCGATCTGCATAGGTGCCACGCTCCCGCGCAAGTTGCACGAAGCCCGCCCGGGATTGCCGGGATCAGGGTCATGTCCGTATGAGATTGAAAATACAAGCACGAATCCGACAACGTCCGGCGACGGGAACACCCCGACAGAGCCGGCTCGCTCGCGCCAGCCTGCACCTATTTGCGGCGCAACGCAGCCGGCGCCCGGAACGAATCTTACCCCAGAAGCCTGGCGAGCGACCGCGCCCACCTCCGCCGCCGAACGCGACGGAAAAGGCGTCCAGCGCGCGGGACCCGGGACGTCCTCGCTACCGCGAGACAGCGGGGCTTGAACGGCAGAACGAGGCAAGTAAAGGAGACCAGGACGAGCAGCCTGGGGCGCAGAAACGAAAAAAGGGCCCGAAGGCCCTTTTCTCTTCGACCCAGGCCGAAACCTAGATCATGTTTGGAGCGGGAAACGAGACTCGAACTCGCGACCCCGACCTTGGCAAGGTCGTGCTCTACCAACTGAGCTATTCCCGCGTTACAACTTGTTGCCCGTTCGGCCGAAACCGAACCTTTGACGCCTAACTTTCACCAACCCCGCCGAAGCCAGGTTGTAGAATTTGGAGCGGGAAACGAGACTCGAACTCGCGACCCCGACCTTGGCAAGGTCGTGCTCTACCAACTGAGCTATTCCCGCAATGGCGTCCCCTAGGGGACTCGAACCCCTGTTACCGCCGTGAAAGGGCGGTGTCCTAGGCCACTAGACGAAGGGGACGCGGCCCGGAACTTACAACAGATCTTTCCGGCTTCCAGTGTTTCGCGTTTGGCTTCACGCTGGAAGTGGCGCGCATTTTATGGAGCGTCCGGGGAGGCGTCAACCCTTCTGAGAAAATTTTTTTAAATCAAAGACTTCTGTGCAAATAATGAGCTGCTGCTATCAGTGGTAGCACCAAGACATTAGACTGAGAAAATTCTTACAGCGGAGTCCCAAGGTGTCGCCACTCCTCATTACCGCCCTCATCATCGGCGGGATCGCCCTCCTCATCGCCATTGGCTATATCAACCACGTGGTGGAAAACAGCAAGCTGGAGAAAGCGCGCCTGAAGGCCGAACTCAACGACCGGGTCCGGCGCTGCGCGCAGATTTCCGAGAGCCTTCCCGGCCAGTTCGTCAGCCCGTCGCTGAAGCTGTTGATGAGCCAGATCGAGCTCAGCCTCAGCGAGCAGCAACTGGCGCTGGAGAAGAAAGCCGATGCCGGGCTCAAGGCTCGTATAGAAGAGTTGCGCGCGCTGGTCGCCAAGGGCGAGTCGATCCCGGTGCGCAATCCGCCCCAGGCGATCCTGACCGAGGACAAGGCCAAGGAAGTCCGCTTCCTCTTCGAAGCCCTGCATGCCCAGCTCACCCGTTTCACCCAGGACGGCCACCTGCCGCGCAGCGAGGCGCAGATCTGGGTCAAGGAGATTCGCCACCTCCTGGTGCGCCTGCATATCGAGTTCTTCGGCAATCTCGGCCAGCAGGCCCTGCAGCAGAACGAACCGCGCCAGGCGCGCCTGGCCTTCGAACGCGGCGCCCAGTACCTGCGCAAGCAGCCCGAGCTGGCGCGCTACCAGGCGGAGCTGCAGCAGATGGAAGCGCAGCTGGCCCGCGCCAACGCGATGGTGCTGAACAACAGCCAGCCGGCGAGCGAGGAGCCCAGCGAACTCAACGAGGGATTGAAGGCCCTCGATGCAGACGACCTGTGGAAGAAGAAGAACGTCTACGACTGATTCCGGCCTGCCTACGGCAGCCGTGCTATAACCCAGGCTCATATCGACCGAGGAAATCGTTATGAGCCTGACACTCTACGGAGCCCCGCTGTCTCCGTTCGTCCGCAAGGTCCGCCTGCTCCTGGCCGAAAAGGGCCTCGACTACCAGTTGGAAGCGATCGCCCCGTTCGGCCAGCCGGCCTGGTATCGCGAGATCAGTCCGCTGGGCCGCATCCCGGCGTTGCGCGACGGCGACCTGGCCCTCGCCGACTCCAGCGTGATCTGCCAGTACCTGGAAGAACGCTATCCCGAACCGCCGAATCTCCAGGGCGACGCCCCCGCCAGCCGCGCAGCGGTGCGCTGGCTGGAAAAATACGCCGACTACGAGATCGCTCCCCTGGCCACGCTGACGATCTTCCGCAACCGGATACTCAAGCCGGCGATGGGCCAGGCCTGCGAGGAGAACGACGTGCGTCGCGCGCTGGAGGAAAAGCTGCCAGCGCACTTCGATTACCTGGAAAACCATCTCGACGGCCGGGCCTTCTTCGTCGGCGAGCGACTGACCCTCGCCGACCTGGCGATCGCCAGCCAGTTGGTCAACCTGCGTCACGCCGGCGAAAACCTGGACGAGCAACGCTGGCCGGCCCTCGCCGCGCATTTCGCGCGGATGCTCGAACGCCCGGCGATGCAAGCGCTGCTGCCGGGGGAACGACGGACCCTCGACAAGCTCGCAGCGAAAGCCTGAACGCGTCGCTCAGCAGTCCGTCAGGCGCAGGAATATCTCCACCAGGCCTTCGATCCCGGCCTGGTCCTCGGCGCTGAAGCGTCCCACGCTCGGGCTGTCCAGATCGAGCACAGCGACCAGGCGGCCGTCCTTGAGCAGAGGCACCACCAGTTCGCTGCTGGAAGCGCTGTCGCAGGCGATGTGGCCGGGAAACGCGTGGACGTCGTCGACCCGCTGGGTCAGCCGGGCACGCGCCGCGGCGCCGCAGACGCCCTTGGAGAAGGGGATGCGGACGCAGGCGACCTTGCCCTGGAACGGTCCCAGGACCAGTTCCTCGTTGCGGTTCAGATAGAAGCCGGCCCAGTTCAGGTCGCCCAGCTCATGGAAGAGAAAGGCGGAGAACTGCGCGGCGTTGGCGATGAAATCGCGCTCGTCGGCGAACAGCGCCTCGGCCTGCGCCGCCAGCAGGGCGTAGCCGGCCAGCCCGGCGCCAGATTGCTGCAGATCGATCATGCCTGGCGCTCCAGCAGTTGCTTGCCCACCCAGTAGCGGGAGAACTGATAGGCGCAACGGCCGTTGCGGTTGCCGCGGCCAAGCGCCCAGCGGATCGCTTCCTTCTCCAGTTCCTCGCTCCAGCTCCAGGCCAGCCCGGCCTTCTCCGCGAGCACGTCCACCCAGTGGCGAACCACGCTGAGGAAATGCTCCTGGGTGAAGGGATAGAACGACAGCCACAGGCCGAAACGGTCGGACAAGGCGATCTTGTCCTCCACCGCTTCGTTGGGATGCAGCTCGCCGTCCACCATCTTCCAGTTCTCGTTGTCGCTCTGCTTCTCCGAAACCAGGTGCCGGCGGTTGGAGGTGGCGTAGAGCAGCACATTCTCCGGCGCCTGTTCCAGCGAGCCGTCGAGCACGCTCTTGAGTACCCGGTAGTCACCTTCCCCGGCATCGAACGAGAGGTCGTCGCAGAACAGCACGAAGCGCTGTGGCAGGCCTTGCAGTTGCTCCACCACGCGCGGCAGGTCGGCCAGGTGGTCGCGCTCGATCTCGATCAGGCGCAGCCCGGCGCCGGCCAGCTCGGCCAGCAGCGCACGAACCAGGGAGGACTTGCCGGTCCCGCGGGCCCCCCAGAGCAAGGCGTGGTTGGCCGGCTGGCCGGCGACGAACTGGCGGGTGTTGCGTTCCAGTTGCTCGCGCTGCCGCTCTACGCCCAGCAGGTCGGCCAGGCGCAGGTCGAGGCTGACCTCCAGCGGCTGCAGGTAGCCGCTACGGCCGTCGCGGTGCCAGCGCGCCGCCAGACTGCGCTCCCAGTCGACGGCTTCGCGTACGGCCGGCAGCAGCGGCTCCAGGCGCGCGAGCACGCTTTCGGCGCGGGCAAGAAAATCGCTCAATCGGGAATCCACTCTGTTCTCCTCGGATCGGACTGACGTCACGGATCGATCATCGGTTGCGCCCAGGAACCCCGACAGACGGTCGGGATGGGCTATGCTAGGCGGCAGAACCTCGCCAAGGCTGATCCCCGCCCCCATGGATATAGCGCTGACCCATCGCCTGTCGTTCAAACAGGCCAGCCTCACCGTGCTGGTGGCCTTTATCCTGGGAACCCTGCTCAGCCTGATTCAGGTTGGCGTCGATTATGCCAGCCAGGACGCATCCATCAATCGCGAAGTGCGCGCGCTCCTGGACGTCAGCCACAACCCCGCCGCGCGAATCGCCTACAACATCGATGCGGAGCTGGCCCAGGAGCTGGTCCTCGGCCTGCTCCGTTCGCCCGCCGTGGTCCGCGCGGAAATCATCGACACCTCCGGCCTGCCGCTGGCCAGCGCCTCGCGCGAATCCGCCGAAAGCCGCCTGCGGCCGCTCAGCGACTTCCTCTTCGGCCACAAGCGGGTCTACGAGGACCCGTTGCATGTCGACCATGCGCCGGGCGAGGCCCTCGGCGTACTGCACCTGGAAATCGACACCTTCGTGTTCGGCAACGACTTCCTCCGTCGCGCCGGCATCACCCTGCTCTCCGGCTTCGTGCGCAGCCTGCTGCTGTCGCTGATCCTGCTGGTGCTCTTCTATACCCTGCTGACCAAGCCCCTGGTCAGCCTGATCCAGGCCCTCAGCGGACACGATCCACGCTCGCCGGCACGCATGCGCCTGCCCTGCCCCAAGGGCCACGAACGCGACGAGATCGGCGTGCTGGTGGAAGTCATCAACCGCCAGCTCGGGCGCATCTCGGTAGAGATCGAACAGCGCCGGGAGGCGGAGAACCGCCTGACCCAGTACCTGGAGGAGCTGGAAAGCATCGTCGCCGCCCGTACCGCCGAGCTGAAGGCCGCCAACGCGCGCCTGACGCTATCCAACCAGGAACTCGAAGAAGCCCGCCAGACCGCTCTCGATATGGCCCAGGCCCGCGCCAGCTTCCTGGCCAACATGAGCCACGAGATCCGCACGCCGCTGAACGGCCTGCTCGGCATGCTCTCGCTGAGCCTCGACGGCCCGCTCACCCCGGAACAGCGCCAGCAACTGTCGATCGCCCACGACTCCGGCAAGGTGCTGGTGGAATTGCTCAACGACGTGCTCGACCTCTCCAAGTTCGAGGCCGGGCAACTGGTCCTGGAACAGATCCCGTTCGACCTGGGCGTCCTGGTGGAAGACACCGCCAGCCTCCTCTCGCAGAACGCCGCGGCCGGCGTGGAGCTGACCTGCCTGGTCGACCCCGCCCTGCCCGCCCAGGTTTCCGGCGACCCGACGCGGATTCGCCAGGTCGTCAGCAACCTGCTGTCCAACGCGCTGAAGTTCACCCGCCTGGGGCGGGTCGACGTTCGCGTGGAAGCCACCGCCGAGGGTGTGCGCATCAGTGTGCGCGACACCGGCATCGGCATCGCCCAGGAGGCGCTGGATCGCATCTTCCAACCGTTCACCCAGGCCGACGCGGGTATCACCCGCCAATACGGCGGCACAGGCCTCGGCCTGGCCCTCACGCGCAAGCTGTGCGAGGCCATGCAGGGCGAGCTGACGGTGGAGTCGACGGTCGGCCTGGGCAGCCTGTTCAGCGTCGGCCTGCCGCTGGCGCCGGTCAGCCCTCCGCTGCAGGCGCTGCCGCTGCGCGGCCGGGTGATCGCGCAATGCTCGGCCAACAGCGGGCTGGCGCAGCTGCTGCAAACCTGGCTGCCGCGCTGGGGCCTGGAGTACAAGCGTCTGGAGACCGACGACAGCCTGCTCGGCCACTCGCTCGACGTACTGATATCGGATTGCCCGGACTGTCTGATGGGACTGCGTCCGAGCATCGGTACGCCGATCCTGCTGGTCACCGCCTACGGCAGTTTCCTCGAACCGGAGCTGGCCCGCCGCCTGTCGCCGCTGCGCCAACTGGCCAGGCCGCTGAGTCGCAACCAGTTGTACCAGGCCCTGAAACACGTGCTCGAACACACTGCCATAGCCCCGTCGAGCGCCTCGGACACCACGGGAGAACAGCGCAACACCCGGGTCCTGCTGGTGGAGGACAACCCGGTCAACCAGTTGGTCGCCAAGGGCCTGCTGCACAAGCTCGGCTGCCAGGTATGGATCGCCGAACACGGGCTGAATGCCCTGAAGATGCTGGAGGAGCATCCCATCGACCTGGTCCTGATGGACTGCAACATGCCAGTGATGGACGGCTACGAAGCGACCCGGCAGATCCGCGACAGCGGACGCTGGGGCGGCCTGCCGATCATCGCGCTGACCGCCAACGCCCTGCCGGACGAGCGCGAACGTTGTCGTGCCGCCGGCATGGACGACTACCTGGCCAAGCCTTTCCACCGCGACGAACTGAAAGCCATCCTCGACCGTTGGTGCCCGCTCACCGCGAGCGACTAGCCGGCCTCGCGACGACGGCTAGCCTCCTACCACCAGACGGAAGCGCGACAGCAATCCGCCCAGGCGCTGGTGCAGGTCGAACATCTCGTTGAGGTCGAAACCGGTGCTGCAGATCAGCTGCTGGCGCAGCGGAATGACCCGTTCGCGCAAGGTGATCCCCGGCACCGTCAGCGTCAGGTGCACTTCCCGCTCATCGTGACTGGCGCGACGGCGATCCACCAGGCCGAGCTGTTCGAGACGCTTGAGCAAGGGCGTCAGGGTTCCGGAGTCGAGCAGCAGGCGGTCGCCCAGGGCCTTCACCGTCGGCTGCTCCGGCGGGCTCGCATGCCACTCCCAGAGCACCAGCATGACCAGGTACTGCGGGTAGGTCAGGCCGATCTGTTCGAGCAGCGGCCGATAGCCGCGGATCACCGCGCGCGAGGCGGCGTACAGCTTGAAACACAGCTGGTTGTCGAGCAGCAGCGATTCTTCGACGCCATCCGGCCTGGCGACTTTTCCCCGGGTGCTCATTCAAGCAGCGCCTCGATCGCCGAGCTCAGCTCCTCCGGCTTGGTGGTCGGCGCATAGCGCTTCACCACCTGGCCATCGCGGCCGATCAGGAACTTGGTGAAGTTCCACTTGATGCCCTGGCTGCCGAGCAGGCCCGGCGCGCGCTTCTTCAGGCTGACGAACAACGGGTGGGCGCCGGCGCCGTTGACCTCGATCTTCCTGAACAGCGGGAAGCTCACCCCGTAGTTCAGTTCGCAGAACTGCGAAATCTCGCCCTCGTCGCCCGGTTCCTGCTTGCCGAACTGGTTGCAGGGGAACCCGAGCACCACCAGTCCGCGCTCACGGTATTTTTCCCACAAGGCCTCCAGCCCCTGGTACTGCGGGGTGAAGCCGCACTTGCTGGCGGTGTTCACCACCAGCAGCGCCTTGCCGCCGAAGTCGGCCAGGGTCTTCTGTTCGCCCTTGATGGTGGTGCAGGGAATGCTCAGCAGCGAATCGCTCATGGCTTGTCTTCCTTGTTGAGGGTGGGTCTCGAAATAAAGTAGCTCGCAATTCAATTGCACACAACTTGATTGAATGAAAAACGACCCGAACCAAAGACGGGTCGTCGCTCTCTAGCTCTCCCGCGGCACCAGCTTCAGCGAGGCCGAGTTGATGCAGTAACGCAACCCGGTGGGCCGGGGGCCATCCGGGAAGACGTGCCCCAGGTGGGCATCGCAGCGACCGCAGCGGACTTCGATGCGATGCATGCCGTGGCTGAAGTCGTCCAGTTCGCGGACCGCCTCGGCGTCCACCGGCTGGAAATAGCTCGGCCAACCGCTGCCGGAGTCGTACTTGGCGTCGGAGTCGAACAACGCCGTGCCGCAGCAGGTGCAATGATAGATCCCGGGGGTCTTGGTGGCGTGGTATTCGCCACTGAAGGCGCGTTCGGTACCGCCCAGGCGACAGATGTGGAACTGCTCTTCGGTCAACTCCTCGCGCCAGGAGTCCAGGGGTTTGTCGATCTTGCTCATCGGCTCTACCTCGCGATCTGAAAAATGCCCGGCGCTCCCTTTTCCGGGGGACGGGCCGCACGTATCATGCGTGCTCCTTATAGACGCCAGTCTGTCACCCGCGTTACAGCCTGCCAAGCCGCGATCCAGCGGGCTTTTCGCAGCCTGTTCCACGGTGTTCGCTCACTTCGGGACTCGACACATCATGCAGGTCAGCAAATCGAACAAGCTCGCCAACGTCTGCTATGACATTCGCGGGCCGGTGCTCAAGCACGCCAAACGCCTAGAGGAAGAGGGTCACCGCATCCTCAAGCTGAATATCGGCAACCCGGCGCCGTTCGGTTTCGAAGCTCCCGAGGAAATTCTCCAGGACGTCATCCGCAACCTGCCGACCGCCCAGGGCTACAGCGACTCCAAGGGCCTGTTCAGCGCGCGCAAGGCAGTGATGCAGTATTACCAGCAGAAGCAGGTGGAAGGCGTCGGCATCGAGGACATCTACCTCGGCAACGGCGTGTCGGAACTGATCGTGATGTCCATGCAGGCGCTGCTGAACAACGGCGACGAGGTGCTGATCCCCGCTCCCGACTACCCGCTGTGGACCGCCGCCGTCAGCCTCGCCGGCGGCAAGCCGGTGCACTACCTGTGCGACGAGCAGGCCAACTGGTGGCCGGACCTGGAAGACATCAAGGCGAAGATCACGCCGAATACCAGGGCGATGGTGATCATCAACCCGAACAACCCCACCGGCGCGGTGTATTCCAGGGAAGTGCTGGAAGGCATGGTCGAACTGGCCCGCCAGCACAACCTGGTGCTGTTCTCCGACGAGATCTACGACAAGATCCTCTACGACGGCGCCGTCCACGTCTCCACCGCCTCGCTGGCGCCGGACGTGCTCTGCCTGACCTTCAACGGCCTGTCCAAATCCTACCGGGTGGCCGGCTTCCGCTCCGGCTGGGTGGCGATCTCCGGGCCCAAGCAGCGGGCGCAGAGCTATATCGAAGGTCTCGACATCCTCGCCAACATGCGCCTGTGCGCCAACGTCCCGGCGCAGCACGCGATCCAGACCGCCCTGGGCGGCTACCAGAGCATCAACGATCTGGTCCTGCCGCCGGGGCGCCTGCTGGAGCAGCGCAACCGCGCCTGGGAACTGCTCAACGACATCCCCGGCGTCAGCTGCGTGAAGCCGATGGGCGCGCTGTACGCCTTCCCGCGGATCGATCCGAAGGTCTGCCCGATCCACAACGACGAAAAGTTCGTCCTCGACCTGCTGCTCTCGGAAAAACTGCTGATCGTCCAGGGCACCGCCTTCAACTGGCCGTGGCCCGACCACTTCCGGGTGGTCACCCTGCCCCGCGTCGACGACCTGGAGCAGGCGATCCTGCGCATCGGCAGCTTCCTCAAGGGCTACCAGCAGTAACCCCCCCGCTCCCGCGGCGCCGCTGGCGCCGCCCTGCCCGGCGACCCATCCATGGACCTGCAGATCGACGACTTCCACAAGGACGCCGCTGGCGGCCTCCTACTTCTCTACCAGGCGTTTCCGCGCAAGACCGCGCTCTACGTCGAAGACCTGATCGGCCGCGAGGCGCCGGACGAGTTCAGCCTGCCGAGCAAACGTCACCAAAGTTGTCTGGGCGCGTTGCTCTGGCTCGCCGAGGAAGGCTACCTGCGCTTCGCCAACACCATTCATTACGAGGCTCTCGACCAGGCGGTGCTCAGCGAAAAGGCCTTCCTAAGACTTACCCGTATCGTCCCCCGGGCCGCGGCGGCGCTGGCCGAGGCGCCGGCCAGCGTGCGCCGCGAACAGGCCAGCCTGGCCAACCAGTTGCGCCAGGCGCTGGCGCAGGGCGACGGCGAACGCCTGGCCGGGCTGACCCGACTGCTGTTCGAGGGCAATCTGGGCGCGCAAGGCGACACAGTTTGAAATAGTCCCTCGATTGAATCGCCATGGACCGCCCCTTATATAACCCCGCATGATTATCAGGAGCCCGTTCGCCCGCCCCGGCGGCCTGCGAACCGCGCTCCGTGCCTTCAGCCGTGAGGAGAAGCTTTACACCATGATGCGCATCCTGTTGTTCCTGGCCACCAACCTGGCAGTCCTGGTGATTGCCAGCATCACCCTGAAACTGCTCGGGGTGGACCGCTTCACCGGCCAGAATTACGGCAGCCTGCTGGTCTTCTGCGCCGTGTTCGGTTTCGCCGGTTCGCTGGTCTCGCTGTTCATCTCCAAGTGGATGGCGAAGATGAGCACCGGTACCGAAGTCATCAGCCAGCCGCGCACCCGTCACGAACAGTGGCTGCTGCAAACCGTCGAAGAGCTGTCCCGCGAAGCCGGCATCAAGATGCCGGAGGTCGGCATCTTCCCCGCCTACGAGGCCAACGCCTTCGCCACCGGCTGGAACAAGAACGACGCGCTGGTCGCGGTCAGCCAGGGCCTGCTCGAACGTTTCTCGCCCGATGAGGTGAAAGCCGTCCTCGCCCACGAGATCGGTCACGTCGCCAACGGCGACATGGTCACCCTGGCATTGATCCAGGGCGTGGTGAACACCTTCGTGATGTTCTTCGCGCGGATCTTCGGCAACTTCGTCGACAAGGCCATCCTGAAGAACGAGGACGGCCCGGGCATCGGCTACTTCGTCGCGACCATCTTCGCCGAACTGGTGCTCGGCATCCTCGCCAGCATCATCGTCATGTGGTTCTCGCGCCGCCGCGAGTTCCGCGCCGACGCCGCCGGCGCCCACCTGGCCGGCACCGGCGCGATGATCGCCGCGCTGCAACGCCTGCGTTCGGAACAGGGCGTGCCGGTGCAGATGCCCGACACCCTGAACGCCTTCGGCATCAATGGCGGCCTCAAGCACGGCCTGGCCGGCCTGCTGATGAGCCACCCGCCGCTGGAAGATCGTATCGAAGCGCTGCGCGCCAGCGCACGCTGATCCGCTTTCACACTTGGGACAGGGCGACCATCGGTCGCCCTTTTTTTATGCCCGGGAAAGCCACCTATCCATGGTCGCTTTGACAGCCGCGAGCCAGCCCCGGAACATGCGGGTCCGTGATTTCGCCCGATGAGGTTCCCATGCAGATCCGCGCCGATTTCGACAGCGGCAACATCCAGGTCATCGATGCCAGCGATCCCCGCCGGATCCGCCTGGCGATCCGTCCCGACCTGGCCAGCCAGCATTTCCAGTGGTTCCACTTCAAGGTCGAGGGCATGGCTGCCGCCACCGAGCACCGCTTCACCCTGGTCAACGCCGGCCAGTCGGCCTACAGCCATGCCTGGAGCGGCTACCAGGCAGTCGCCTCGTACGATGGCGAACGCTGGTTCCGCGTACCGTCGCAATACGACGCCGACGGCCTGCATTTCCAGCTGGAACCGGAAGAAAGCGAAGTCCGCTTCGCCTACTTCGAGCCCTACAGCCGCGAACGGCATGCCCGCCTGGTCGAACGTGCGCTCGGCATCGAGGGCGTCGAACGGCTCGCCGTCGGCACCAGCGTGCAAGGCCGCGACATCGAATTGCTGCGGGTCAGGCGCCATCCCGACAGCCACCTGAAGCTGTGGGTCATCGCCCAGCAGCATCCCGGCGAACACATGGCCGAATGGTTCATGGAAGGCCTGATCGAGCGCCTGCAGCGGCCGGACGATACGGAAATGCAGCGCCTGCTGGAAAAGGCCGACCTGTACCTGGTGCCGAACATGAACCCGGACGGCGCGTTCCACGGCAACCTGCGCACCAACGCCGCCGGCCAGGATCTCAACCGGGCCTGGCTGGAGCCGAGCGCCGAGCGCAGCCCGGAAGTCTGGTTCGTCCAGCAGGAGATGAAGCGCCATGGCGTCGACCTGTTCCTCGACATCCACGGCGACGAGGAAATCCCCCACGTATTCGCCGCCGGCTGCGAGGGCAACCCGGGCTATACGCCCCGCCTGGAACGGCTCGAGCAACGCTTCCGCGAGGAACTGATGGCGCGCGGCGAATTCCAGATCCGCCATGGCTACCCACGCAGTGCGCCGGGCCAGGCCAACCTGGCGCTGGCCTGCAACTTCGTCGGGCAGACCTACGACTGCCTGGCGTTCACCATCGAGATGCCGTTCAAGGACCACGACGACAACCCGGAGCCCGGGACCGGCTGGTCCGGCGCCCGCTCCAAGCGGCTCGGCCAGGACGTCCTGAGCACCCTTGCGGTACTGGTCGACGAACTCCGCTGAAAATGGACGGGGCGCCGCGCGGCGCCCCGTTTCAGCCTCTCTCCAGCAGGTAGACGGCCTCGTCCAGCCAGGACACCCCGCGCTCGAGGAATTTCCAGTTGACGCCGAGCACGTCGCCGCGCTCCAGTTCCTCGATCCGCCAACCGCCAGCGTAGTAGCCACGCACCTCCTCGTCGGGCACGGCGAACGGCGGACCGGCCATCTCCGCCTGCGGGTAGTCGATGGTGACCAGCAAGCCGAGGCTGCGCGTCGGCAGGACCGCCTGGAGATGCCCGGCATAGCGCTCACGCATCTCCGGCGGCAGGGCGATCAGCGCGGCGCGGTCGTAGAACGCCCTGCACTGCGCCAGGTGCTCTGCCTGCAAGGCGAAGAAATCACCCTGCAGCAGGGTGATGCCGGCGACCCGGTAGCGGCGGAAACCATCCAGTTGATCGATCTCGGGGCGCAGGTCGTGCTCCTCGAAGAAGTCGCTCACGGCCTTTTCCGAAAGCTCCACCCCCAGCACCTCCAGTCCCTGGGCGGCCAGCCAGGCCAGGTCCAGGGTCTTGCCGCACAACGGCACCAGGATCTGTTCGCCCGCTTGCAGTCGCAGCCGCGACAGGTGGCGCATCAGGTAGGGATTGATCTCGTCCAGGTGGAAGCCGATCTGGTTGTTCGCCCAGCGGGCGTGCCAAAAATCCGCCTGCATCCTGTCCTCCGCATTCGTGGGAAAAACCGCAAGGTGGCGACAATCGGCCGGCAGGTCAACTCCCCTGCGCATCTCCCTCGCGCACTTCCACCAGCACCGGACACGGCGCCTCGCGGATCACCCGGTCGCCGACCGAAGGATCGAGCAGGCGCTCCAGCCGTCCCAGGTGCCGATGGCCGATGACGATCAGCTCGCAGCCCAGGCGCCGCGCCTCGCCCAGGATCACCTGCACCGGGTCGCCGGCACGCAGCTCGGCCCGTACCTCCAGCTCGCACCCGGCTAGCAGCGCACAAGCCTCGTCGAGCACCTGCCGGGCCTCTTCGCACTCGTGCGCGGCGGGCGGATAGTCGAGCAGCGTCGGCCGGCCCGGCAACGCATAGCCGGCGTCCACCGCGCACAGCAGGTGGACCCGCGCGCCCGGCGCGGCGGCCTGCCGCGCCAGCTCGGCAATGCGACGGGTCTGCGGGCCGCCGTCGATGGCGACCAGGAGCGTATGGAACATCGGCAAATCCTCGGATAGAGCGTGCACCGGCATTCTTCGGCAGCCACCGGTGCGCGTAAAGGCACCGCGAACGCAATCCAGCAATGCAGCGAACGCACGCCTGGGAGAACGAAAGACTGCACCCTGCGCATGCCAGCGTGCTTATACTTCCACTCCATGCATCTTCCCGATCTGAATCTCCTGGTCGCCCTCAACGTTCTTCTCGAAGAGGGCAGCGTGGTCGGAGCCGCGCGCCGCATGCACCTCAGCCCACCGGCGATGAGCCGTACCCTGTCACGGATCCGCGAGGCGGTAGGCGACCCGATCATGGTCCGCGCCGGCCGCAAGCTGGTGCCCACGCCCCGTGCCCTGGAACTGCAGGAGCAGGTCCGGCAACTGGTGGACCAGGCCCGCGACCTGTTCAACACTCGCGAGACCATCCAACTGGACAAGCTGGAGCGCTGCTTCACCCTGCGTTCCAACAACACCCTGGTCGGCGGTCTGTCGATACGCCTGCTGGAGATCTTCGCCGAGGAGGCGCCGCGCTGCACCCTGCGCTTCGTGCAGGAGTCGGACATCGACGACGAGGCACTGCGGCAGAACCGCATCGACCTCTACATCGGCGCCTCGTCCTGGATGGAACCCGAGGTCAAGACCCAGCAGTTGCTCACCACCCGCTTCGTCGGCCTGGCCCGCCAGGGGCACCCGATCTTCGACGGCGAGATCACTCCGCAGCGCTTCGTCGCTTTTCCGCATATCGCCGTCTCGCGTCGTGGCCTCAACCATGGACCGCTGGACCAGGCCCTGGGAGAACTCGGCCTGAAGCGCGACGTCAAGCTGATCAGCCCGACCTTCCACTCGGCGATCTTCGCCCTGCCCGGCTCCGACCTGCTGCTGCCGATCGCCGAGCATTCCCTGTGGCGGGCCAACCGACTGGGCCTGGGCCTGCGCCAGTTCGACATCCCGGTGCCGTTGAAGACCGTGATGGTGGTCCAGGCCTGGCATCCACGCTTCGACAACGATCCCGCGCACCGCTGGTTCCGGCAAACGATCAAGCGGATTTGCGAGGAAGTGCAGAGCGATCCCCATCCGCTGCTTGGCTCCAACTGAAACAGATGCACAAAATGCACTGATTCATTTCGATCATTTCAATTTTCACACTACCGGGACGCTCCTAGACTGCGGCGGAAATCAGAAGAGTTTCCGCCCATGCCTTGTTTCCCCACCCTCGCCGTAGCGAGGTCGCGATGACTTCGCTCGCCACCCCGCTCGGCCAGCCGACGCCAACCGCAGCCCCCGCCGCCCAGCCTTTCGGCACGCGCATCGTGGTAGGCCTGCTCGGCGTGCTGCTCGCCTCGCTCACCGCCGGTCTCAATGGTCATGTCACCGAGATCGCCATGACCGATGTGCGCGGCGCACTCGCCATTGGCCATGACGAAGGCACCTGGCTGACCGTGCTCTACGAAGCCACCCAGGTCGCCGCCATGGCATTCGCACCCTGGTGTTCGGTGACCTTTTCCCTGCGCCGCTTCACGCTCTTCGCCATCGGCGGCTTCGCCCTGCTGGCCCTGCTCTGTCCGTTCGCGCCGAACCTCGAGAGCCTGCTGGTCCTGCGCACCCTGCAAGGGCTGATGGCCGGCTGCCTGCCGCCGATGCTGATGACCGTGGCGCTACGCTTCCTGCCACCCGGGATAAAGCTCTATGGCCTGGGCGCCTATGCCCTCACCGCGACCTTCGGGCCCAACCTGGGCCTGCCACTGGCGGCGTTCTGGTTCGAATACGTCGGCTGGCAGTGGGTGTTCTGGCAGGTCATTCCACTGTGCCTGGTGGCGATGGCCGCGGTGTCCCATGGCATCCCCCAGGACCCGGTGCGCCTGGAACGCTTCCGCCAGTTCGACGGCATCGGCCTGCTCACCGGCTTCCCGGCGATCTGCGCCCTGGTGATCGGTCTGCTGCAAGGCGAACGCCTGGACTGGTTCGAGTCGCCGCTGATCTGCCTGCTGCTGGGCAGCGGCAGCCTCCTGCTGGGGCTGTTCCTGGTCAACGAATGGAGCCACCCGCTGCCGTTCTTCCGCCTGCAGTTGCTGAAGCGCCGCAACCTGACCTTCGCCCTGATCACCCTGGCCGGCGTGCTGGTGGTGCTCGGCGCGAGCATGGGCGTGCCGACCGAATTCCTCGCCGAGATCCGCGGCTACCGCCCCCTGCAGAGCGTACCCATGGTGTTGCTGGTGGCCCTTCCGCAGCTCGTCGCGCTGCCGCTGGTGGCGGCCCTCTGCAACATCCCGCGGGTCGACTGCCGCTGGGTGCTGGCCTGCGGCCTGTGCCTGTGCGCCGGTGCCTGTCTGAGCTTCAGCCAACTGACGGCGGACTGGGTGCGCGAGGACTTCTACCTGCCGATGCTGTTACTGGTGGTCGGCCAGCCGATGGCGGTGATTCCGCTGCTGATGCTCTCCACCAGCGTCATCGCGCCCATCGAGGGACCCTTCGCCTCGGCCTGGTTCAACACCGTCCGCGGCTTCTCCGGGGTAGTCGCCACCGCGGTGATCGGCGCCCTCGGCACCGCCCGCGAGCACTACCACTCCAACCGCCTGGTGGATCACCTGGGCAATGCGCCCCAGGCCGTCGAACTGCGCCTGCAACAGATCGCCGGCCTGCAACCGGGCGCCGACTCCGGCGCGCACTGGCAGCACCTGGCCGAACAGGCCCGCCAACAGGCCCAGGTGCTGGGCAACGCCGACGTGCTGCTGGCAATGGCCGGCCTGGCCTGCGCCCTGCTGATCCTGATTCCGATCCTGCCGCAACGGGCCTACCCGCCCCGCCCGGTCGCTCCCACACACTGAAAGGTCGCTGTATGTCGTTCATCACTTCGCGCAAGGGCAGCCTGCTGCTCGCCGCCCTGCTGGTCCTGACCCTACTGGTCTACCTGCTGTTCCACCTGCTCGCCCCACGGGTCGTGCAGAGCACCGACGACGCCTATGTGCACGCCGATTTCACCCTGGTCGCGCCGAAAGTCGCCGGCTTCGTCCAGGACGTTCTGGTCGAGGACAACCAGCCGGTCAAGGCCGGCCAGTTGCTCGCCCGCCTCGACGACCGCGACTTCCGCACCGCCCTGGCCGCCGCCGAAGCCGACGTGCTCGGTGCCGAGGCCAACCTGGCCAATGCCGAGGCCAACCTGCAACGCCAGCAGGCGCTGATCGAACAGGCGCGGGCCAAGGTCCGCGCCGAGCAGGCCGAGCTGGTCTTCGCCCGTCACGAGCAAAGCCGCTACCAGACCCTCGCCAGCAAGGGCGCCGGCAGCCTGCAGAACGCCCAGCAGGCGCAATCGCGGATCGATACCGCCAGCGCCCGGCTGGCCGAGGGCCAGGCCGCAGTGGATGCCACGCGCAAGCAGGTGAGCGTCCTCGAAGCCCGCGTCGGCCAGGCCCGTGGCGACCTGCAACGCATGCAGGCGCGACGCGACCAGGCCCGCCTGGACCTCTCCTACTGCGAACTCCGCGCGCCCTTCGACGGCCAGGTCGGCCGCCGCCAACTGCGCGTCGGCGCCTATGTCACGCCGGGCAGCGCGCTGCTGGCGGTGGTGCCCCTGCAGCAGGCCTACGTGGTCGGCAATTTCCAGGAAACCCAACTGACCCACGTCTCTCCCGGACAGGCCGTGGAGATCCGCGTCGATACCTTCCCCGGCGGGGTTCTGCGCGGCCATGTCGACAGCATCGCACCGGCCACCGGCCTGAGCTTCGCGCCGATCGCCCCGGACAACGCCACCGGCAACTTCACCAAGGTGGTCCAGCGGATCCCGGTGAAGATCGTTCTCGAGCCGCGCCAGGCCATGGCGGGCAAGTTGCGTGTGGGCATGTCGGTGGAAGCACGGATCGACACCGCGACCGGCACCCGCTCCGCCGAGGTCGCCCAGCAATGAAAGGCACTCCGCTCCTGCTTATTGCCAGCCTTGCGCTCGGCGCCTGCAGCCTCGGCCCCGACTTCACCCGCCCGGACCGCCCTGCGCCCGGCGAATGGTCGCTCCAGGCCGCTGCCGGCAACCCCAGCCACCTCGCCGCCGCGCCGCTCGCAGCCCAATGGTGGACGCTGTTCGACGACGCGCAATTGAACGCCCTGCTGCAACGGGTCCAGCGTGCCAACCTCGACCTGCGCAGCGCCGCGGCGCGCCTGCAGCAGAGCCGCGCGATCCGTCGCAGCCTCGGCGGCGACGCCCTGCCCTCGGTGGACGCCAGCGGCAACTACCAGCGCCAGCGGACCACCAGCGCCGGCCTGTTCGATCCTTCCGGCAAGGCCGGCAAAGGCAACTACAACCACGCCCTGGCCGGCTTCGACGCCTCCTGGGAGCTGGACTTCTGGGGCCGCGTGCGACGCGAGCTGGAAGCCGCCGACGCGACGGTGGAAGCCAGCGAGAACGAACTGCGCGACGTGCAGGTCTCGGTGCTGGCGGAAGCCGCGCGCGACTATATCCAGTTGCGCGGCGAACAGAACCGTGCGGCGATCATCCGCGACAACCTCGAGACCGCACGGCGCAGCCTGGAACTCACCCGCACGCGCCTGGCCAACGGCGTCGCCACCGACCTCGAGGTAGCCCAGGCGCTGGCCCAGGTGGCCAGCATGGAGGCACGCCTGCCCGAGGTGGAAAAGAACCAGGCGCACCTGGTCAACGCCCTCGGCTACCTGGTCGGTGCCAGCCCCGGCAGCCTGCTCGCCGAACTCGGCCCGGCGCGGGCGATTCCGCGTCCGCCGGGCAGCGTGCCGGTCGGCCTGCCGTCCGAACTGGCCCAGCGCCGCCCCGACATCCGTCGTGCCGAAGCGCGCCTGCACGCCGCTACCGCCAGCATCGGCGTGGCCAAGGCGGACTTCTATCCGCGCATCACGCTCAACGGCAACTTCGGTTTCGAATCCCTGCAACTGTCCAGCCTGGGCGACTGGGACCATCGCCAGTTCGCCATCGGCCCGGCGTTCAGCCTGCCGATCTTCGAAGGCGGACGCCTGCGCGGACGCCTGGAGCTACGTGAGGCACAGCAGCAGGAAGCCGCCATCGACTACCAGCGCACCGTGCTGCGTGCCTGGCAGGAAGTCGACGACGCGATGCACGACTACGCCGCCAACCAGCGCCGCCAGGAGCGCCTCGGCGAAGCCGTGGCGCAGAACCGCCGCGCCCTGCAGAGCGCCCGCGAGCAATACCGCGCCGGCGCGGTGGACTTCCTCAGCGTGCTCGACAGCCAGCGGCAACTGCTGGACAACCAGGAACAGCAGGTCGCCAGCGACGAAGCGGTGTCGCTGACCCTGGTCAACCTCTACAAGGCGCTGGGCGGCGGCTGGAGCCCAACGTCCGACCCGGCGTCGGGCTGAGACGGCGCCGGGCGCGGACCGGCGAAGGAGTTGGAAATGGACCTGCTGCAAGGTATCCGGACCTTCGTCCGCGTGGTGGAGCACGGCAGCTTCACCCAGGCCGCCCAGGCGCTGGGGACCTCTCCGGCGACCGTTTCGCGCCAGGTCGCCGGGCTCGAACAGGCGCTCTCGGCGCGCCTGCTGCAACGCAATACGCGCAGCGTCGTGGTGACGGAAAGCGGTCTGCGCTACTACGAGCATTGCAAGCAGATCCTACGCACGGTCGCCGCCGCCGCGGCGGACGTCGAAGACAGCCAGTCCCACGCCAGCGGTCGCCTGCGCCTCCACGCGGTGACCGAACTGGGCCTCGAGCACCTGATGCCGCTACTGGTGGACTACCTGGACGGCCATCCGGACGTCTCCGTCGACCTCACGCTGGCCCAGGGCACCCCGGCCCTGCTCGAGGAAGGCCTGGACGTGCTGATCACCCTCGGCCGAACCTTGCCGGACTCGACCCTGGTCGCCCGCGATCTCGGCCAGGTGTTCAGCGTGGTCTGTGCCGCGCCGGAATACCTGGCACGGCATGGCGTGCCACGCACGCCGGAGGACCTGCTGCGGCATCGCTGCCTGAACGTGGCCGCGCCGTCCTGCCCGCAGGGCTGGGCCTTCGTCGGCGAACGCGGCGAAACGCTGCTCGATCTCGACGAGGCGCTCAAGGTCAACCTTCCCGAGGCCGCCTGCGCCGCCGCGGCCGGGCTCGGCGTCTGCCTGCTGCCCGGCTTCGTCGCCGCCCGCGCGCTGCAGGAAGGCAGCCTGTTGCGGCTACTGCCGGGCCATCGACTGCATGTCCGCGAGGTGTTCGTGCTGTACTCCTCGAGGCGCTACCTGGACGCCAAGATCCGCACCTGGGTGGACTTCCTCAGGGAACGCCTGCCCCTGGCGTTCGAGCGTGACAGGGCGATCCTCGACGATCGGCGCTACTGGGCGGAAAGCCCAACCGGCGTAGCGCGCGAGACCGCGACCTAACGCCTGGGTCGATAGGTATCCTCAAAAACATATACTGGTTTTCGATTGATCGAGGGAGGAACATGGCTCATCCGAGTCACGAGGTGAATCATGCTACCGACTCTCTATATTTCCCACGGCTCACCGATGCTCGCCCTCGAACCGGGCGCCAGCGGCGTACAACTGCGCCGCCTGGCTACAGAGCTGCCGCGGCCGAAGGCGATCCTGGTGGTTTCCGCGCACTGGGAAAGCGACGACCTGCGGGTAACCGGCGCCGCGGTGCCGGATATCTGGCACGACTTCTACGGCTTTCCGCCGCCCCTCTACGCCGTGCGCTACCCGGCCAAGGGCGCGCCGGCGCTGGCGCAGCGGACGATCGAACTGCTCCAGGCCGCCGGCCTGCCGGCCCAGGCCGACCCACAGCGACCATTCGACCACGGCACCTGGGTGCCGCTGAGCCTGATGTACCCGCAGGCGGACATCCCGGTGCTCCAGCTGTCCCTGCCGAGCCGCCTCGGTCCGGCCCTGCAGAGCCGCGTCGGCCAGGCCCTGCGCCAACTGCGCGGGGAAGGCGTGCTGCTGATCGGTTCCGGCAGCATCACCCACAACCTGGGCGAACTGGACTGGCACGCCGGACCGGAAGCCATCGCGCCCTGGGCGCGGGAGTTCCGTGACTGGATGGTGGAAAAGCTCCAGGCCGACGACGAGGCCGCGCTTCACGACTACCGCCGGCAGGCGCCCTGGGCGGCGCGCAACCACCCCAGCGACGAGCACCTGCTGCCGCTGTTCTTCGCCCGCGGCGCGGGCGGCGGCGGGATGCGCGTCGAGCACAGCGGCTTTACCCTGGGCTCGTTGGGGATGGATATCTATCGCTTCGATTGACAGGGTTTCTCGTGGGACTGGCGGAGAGCATTGGCTTCCCGCCGCAAGCTGGGTGGACTCGGCTGGCAGCCAGGAAATCGCGAGCGATATAGTCCTGTAGCGCGGATAACGCCATAGGCGTTATCCGCGATGTCATGGATAGGCGGCAGATCAGGGCTTCGGTATGTGCAGGTCTGGCATGCACGACGTGGTGCCTGCCCTGGCGGCTGGGCGAGTCTTTTGTTTCCTTTAGACGCTTGCCAGAGGGGCTCGCCCGGGGTGACGAAACGAGAAGCCGGGGCAGGCGCGAAAAACAGCCCGGCCAGCAAACATCAAGCCCATGAAAAAGCCCCGCCGAAGCGGGGCTTTTGTTCATCGCGCTGGACCTCAGTCCTCGCGATAGCGGCGCAGGCGCAGGGCCTTGCCGGCGACGCGGGTGTCCTTGAGCTTGGTCAGCAGGCGCTCGAGGTTGGCCTCGGGCAGTTCGATCAGGCTGAAGGTATCGCGAATCTGGATGCGACCGATGTCCTCGCGGGACAGGCCGCCCTCGTTGAGGATCGCGCCCAGCAGGTTCTTCGCCGCAACCCCGTCGCGCGCGCCGAGGGCAGTGCGGCAGCGGGCACGGCCTTCGCTCGGCGGCGCCATCGGACGACGCTCGCCGCTGCGCTCCGGACGCTCGCCGCGTTCGCCACGGTCGGCACGCTCGCGCGGTGCCGATGGGGTCAGCGGCTGTTCGCGGCGCACCGACTCCAGGTCCAGCGCCTTGCCGGCGGTCAGGCGTGCCAGCAATGCGGCGGCCAGGGTCTCGGCATCGCAGCCGAGGCGACGGCACAGCTCGTCGCGCACCGCGCCGCGCTGCTCGACGGCGCTGTCGAGCAAGGGCGTCAGGCTCGCGGCCAGGCGCGCCAGGCGGGCCTCCAGCACGGTCTCGGCATCCGGCAGGCGGACTTCGCCGACCTTCTGCCCGGTGACCCGCTCGATCACCTGCAGCATGCGCCGCTCGCGCGGAGTCACCAGCAACAGCGCGCGCCCTTCCCGGCCGGCACGGCCGGTACGGCCGATGCGGTGCACGTAGGACTCGGGGTCGTAGGGCATGTCGATGTTCAGCACGTGGGTGATGCGCGGTACGTCCAGGCCCCGGGCGGCAACGTCGGTGGCGATGACGATGTCCAGCGAACCGTCCTTCAGCGACTCGATGACCCGCTCGCGCTGGGCCTGCGGCATGTCGCCGTTGAGCGCGGCGGCGCGGTAGCCCTGGCGCTCGAGCAATTCGGCGTAGTCGAGGGTGGCCTGCTTGGTGCGGACGAAGGCGATCAGCGCGTCGAACTGCTCGACTTCCAGCAGACGCTGGATCGAACCGGCCTTCTGGTCGGCATGGACCATCAGGTGGACCTGCTCGATGCGCGCCACGGTCTGGGTCTTGGCGGCGATCTTGACGTGCTTGGGCTGCTTCAGGTGGCGCTCGGCGATGCCACGGATGGACGCCGGCAGGGTCGCCGAGAAGAGCACGGTCTGGCGCGATTCGGGAAGCGCCTCGAAGATCACTTCCAGGTCGTCCATGAAGCCGAGCTTGAGCATCTCGTCGGCTTCGTCGAGCACCAGGCGCTGGACGGTGGCCAGCAGCTTCTCGTCGCGGCGCAGGTGGTCGCACAGGCGGCCGGGGGTAGCGACGAGGATCTGTGCGCCCTGGCGCAGGGCCTTCAGCTGCGGCCCCATGGGCGCGCCGCCGTAGACGGCGACCACGCCGACGCCCGGCAATTGCTTGGAATAGGTTTCGCAGGCGGTGGCGACCTGCAGGGCCAGCTCGCGGGTCGGCACCAGCACCAGCATCTGCGGCTCGCGGCGGCTCGGGTCGATGCGCGACAGCAGCGGCAGGGCGAACGCGGCGGTCTTGCCGGTACCGGTCTGCGCCTGGCCGATCATGTCGTGGCCTTCGAGGATCAGCGGAATCGATTGAGCCTGGATAGGCGAAGGCTCTTCGTAGCCTACGGCGACGATTGCCGCGAGCACATTGGGGTGAATACCGAGCGCGGCGAAGCCGACGGTTTCCTGAGTCATGGGTTTGCCTCGTATACATCCGCAAAGACCCATGACCCATGGCTGCTCATGCCCTGTACGGCCGAAACGGCCACCCAGGCAGCTGGGGCGGGGATTTGCGAGATTGCTTTTGAATTAGAAGATTACGTAAAGGAAATCCGCAGAGCGGATACACAGCCAGAGCACAGCGCTCCGAAAAATGCAGGTCCTGAACGGGGTCAGTTTTGACCGGCGCGCATCATACCGGAATTTTGACGTTTGTGTGCGTTTTTTCCGACATGCGTCATCGGAGAGACTGACAATGGACATCCCGATTCCAGACGTCTATACCGACGTTGCCCGCCCCCCGCCAGGAAACCGCCGCATGAACGACACCCTCCCAGGACGCATCAGCCGCGAACGGCGCGGCCACCTGCTGCTGCTCGGCCTCGACCGCGTGGCCAAGCGCAACGCCTTCGACCTGCCGATGCTCGACGACCTGGTCGCCGCGCTCGGCGAATACGAGGCCGACGACCAGTTGCGCTGTGCCCTGCTCTTCGCCCACGGCGAGCATTTCACCGCCGGGCTGGACCTGGCCAATGTCGGCGAGACCTTCCGCCAGGGCTGGAAACTCCCCGAAGGCGCCGTCGATCCCTGGGGCACCTTCGGCGGCCGGCGTCCAAGCAAGCCGCTGGTGGTGGCCGTGCAAGGCTACTGCTACACCATCGGCATCGAACTGATGCTGGCGGCCGACATCAACCTCTGCGCCAGCAACGCGCGCTTCGCCCAGCTCGAAGTGCAGCGCGGAATCCTCCCGTTCGGTGGCGCGACACTGCGCATGCACCAGGTCGCCGGCTGGGGCAACGCCATGCGCTGGCTGCTCACCGGCGACGAATTCGACGCCCACGAAGCCTATCGTCTCGGCCTGGTGCAGGAAGTCACCGCCCCGGAGGACCTCCTCGACCACGCCATCGCCCTCGCCGAACGGGTCGCGGCCCAGGCGCCGCTGGGCGTGCGCGCCACCCTCGGCTCGGCGCGCCAGGCCCTGCTGGAAGGCGAAGCGGTCGCCGCCGCTGCGTTGCCGGAAGCCGCCAGGCGCCTGCTCGACAGCGAGGACGCCAAGGAAGGCCTGCGCGCTCTCCAGGAACGCCGCCCGGGACGCTTCGAAGGACGCTAGCCGGGCCCTTGTCCGCGCGCCCTGGCTACTGGGCCGGGCGCAGGCTGTCGATATAGCCCTGCAACGAATAGCCGAGTTGCGGCTCCAGCGCCGCGGCACGCGTCCGCAGGGCTTCCTGGTTGAGTTCGAGGGCCAGGTTCGCTGGCACCAGCATCACCACGTTGCCCTCGGCCACCGGACACTCCCAGTAATGATGGTGATAGCGCCCGCGCAGCAGCGGCGCGCCCAGCGGCTTGCCATCGGTGCCGCTCCACTGGTTGATCACCAGCCAGCCATCCTCGGCGAGGCGCTCCTGGCAGGCACCGAGGAAATTCCAGGCCAGGTGCGCGGCCGACGGGCCGGTATCGGTATAGAGGTCGAGGAAGATCAGGTCGGCCTCCGCGCATTCGCCCAGGCTCTCCAGTGCGTCGCCGATGCGCAATCGCAGGCGCGGGTCGTCGCGCAGCCCCAGATGCTCGCGGGCCAGGCGCGGAATCGCCGGGCGCAGCTCGATGGCCTCGGCCTCCTCCAGCGGCAGGTGGCGCAGGCAGGCCTGGGTCAGGCTGCCGGCACCGAAACCGAGGAACAACGCGCGACGCGGTTGCGAATGGCAGAGCCCGCCGAGCAGCATGGCGCGGGTGTAGTCGTATTCCAGCCAGGCTGGATCGGGCATGAACACGCAGCTCTGCTCGACACCGTCGCCGAACTCCAGGAAGCGATAGTCGCCGGACTCGATGACCCGGATGACCCCGTATTCGTCGCGCTCCTCGACCAGCAGACGTTCTTCGCTCACCACTCACCTCCCCCGCCGCTTCGCCGGCTATCGCCAGGCGCTCCGGCAAAAGCACCACAGCATAGCAAAGCCGGCCCGACGATGGATTTCCGCTATTGCAACGATCGCTGGCGGCGCTGCGGCGAGCTGCTCTACCATGCCGCAATCCGCTTTCCCGAGCATTGCCAAGAGTCGTAGATGAGCCAGTCCTGGAGCCCCGAGAGCTGGAGGGCCAAGCCGATCCAGCAACAACCCGAGTACCCCGATGCCGCGCACCTGGCCAGGGTCGAGCAGACCCTCGCCGGATACCCGCCGCTGGTCTTCGCCGGCGAGGCTCGCGAGCTGCGCCGGCAGTTCGCCGAAGTCACCGCCGGACGCGCCTTCTTGCTCCAGGGCGGGGATTGCGCGGAAAGCTTCGCCGAATTTTCCGCGGCGAAGATCCGCGATACCTTCAAGGTACTTTTGCAGATGGCGGTGGTAATGACCTTCGCCGCCGGCTGCCCGGTAGTGAAGGTCGGGCGCATGGCCGGCCAGTTCGCCAAGCCGCGCTCCTCCGGCGACGAAACGCAGAACGGCGTGACCCTGCCCGCCTATCGCGGCGACATCGTCAACGGCATCGGCTTCGACGAGAAGAGCCGCGTGCCGGACCCGGAGCGCCTGTTGCAGGCCTACCACCAGTCCACCGCCAGCCTCAACCTGTTGCGCGCCTTCGCCCAGGGCGGCTTCGCCGACCTGCACCAGGTGCACCGCTGGAACCTCGATTTCATCGCCAACTCGGCGCTGGCCGAGCGCTACCAGCAACTCGCCGACCGCATCGACGAGACCCTCGCCTTCATGCGCGCCTGCGGCCTGGACAGCGCGCCGCAGCTCCGCGAAACAAGCTTCTTCACCGCCCACGAAGCGCTCCTGCTGAACTACGAGGAAGCCCTGACCCGCCGCGACAGCCTGACCGGCGAGTGGTACGACTGCTCGGCGCACATGCTCTGGATCGGCGACCGCACCCGCCAGATCGACGGCGCTCATGTCGAGATGCTGCGCGGCGTGGGCAATCCGATCGGGGTCAAGGTCGGGCCGAGCATGGACAGCGAGGAGCTGATCCGCCTGATCGATATTCTCAACCCGGACAACGATCCGGGCCGCCTCAACCTGATCGTGCGGATGGGTGCCGACAAGGTCGGCGACCACCTGCCGCGCCTGATCCAGGCCATCCAGCGCGAGGGCCGCCAGGTGCTGTGGAGTTCCGATCCTATGCACGGCAATACCATCAAGGCCTCCAGCGGCTACAAAACCCGCGACTTCGCCCGCGTGCTCGCCGAAGTCCGCCAGTTCTTCGAGGTGCACCAGGCCGAAGGCAGCTACGCCGGCGGCATCCACATCGAGATGACCGGGCAGAACGTCACCGAGTGCATCGGCGGTTCGCGACCGATCACCGAAGACGGCCTCAGCGACCGCTACCACACCCACTGCGACCCGCGGCTGAACGCCGACCAGTCGCTGGAGCTGGCCTTCCTGATCGCCGAAACCCTGAAGCAGGTGCGCCGCTGAGCGCGCCGCGGCCGCTCCCGCCGCCCGGCGGGAGCGCTCGCTAGAGCAGCACCCCGCGCAAGCGTACCGCCAACTCCCCGCGCCCCTCGATCGCCACCGTCGCCAGGCCCAGCCAGGCGGCCATGCTGCGCAGTTGCTCGGCCAGCTCGTGCAGGGCGGCATCGTCCATGCCGTTCGCCTCGGCATGCAACGCATGCACCGCCAGGCGCTCGCGCGCCCGCTCGGCGCGGAGGTCGACGCGGCCGACCAGACGGCCGTTGTACAGGAATGGCAGCACGTAGTAGCCGTACACGCGTTTTTCCTTCGGCGTGTAGATCTCCAGGCGATAGCGGAAATCGAACAGGCGCTCGGCCCGCGCCCGCTCCCAGACCAACGAGTCGAAGGGCGAGAGCAAGGCACTGGCGCCTAGCCGCCGCGGCACCTGCGGTTCGCCGGGGCAGTAGGCCGGCTGGCTCCAGCCCTCGACCCGGACCGGCAGCAGCTCGCCAGCCTCCACCAGTTCGGCGAGGCGCGCGCGGCTCTGCGCCGGGCTCAGCCGATAGTAGTCGCGCAGGTCCTTTTCGGTGGCCACGCCCAGGGCGCTCGCCGCCATCCGCAACAGCTCGCGCTGGGCCTGTGCCTCCGAAAGCTCGGGGCGCGCCAGCAATTCCGCGGGAAACACCCGCTCCGGCAGGTCATAGAGCCGCTCGAAGCCGCGCCGTCCGGCCACCGTCAGCTCGCCGGCGGCGAACAGCCATTCCAGCGCATGCTTTTCCGCGCTCCAGTCCCACCAGGGACCGGCCCGCTCCTGCCGCGTGCTCAGGCTGCCGGCACCTAGCGCACCTTGCTCGCGCACCGCCTGCAACACCTGGCGGATCAGTGGCTGCTGTTCCCGGCCGAAACGTGCCAGTTGCTGGTAGATGCCCTGGCCGTCGGCGGCCTGGCGCATCCGCCAGCGCATCAACGGGTAGTGTTCCAGCGGCAGCAGCGAGGCCTCGTGCCCCCAGTATTCGAACAACTGGCGGTGACGGCCGACACTCCAGGCCGCCTCGTCGAGCAGCGTCATGGAGTAGGGACCGAGACGGGAAAACAGCGGCAGGTAGTGCGAGCGCACCAGCGCATTCACCGAATCGATCTGCAACAGGCCAAGGCGCGCGAGCATTTCGCGCAGATGCCGCCGCTGCACGCTGCGGCGCGTCCGCCGGCCGTCGAAGCCCTGCGCGGCCAGAGCCAGGCGGCGGGCTTCGGCGAGGGAAAGCGAAAGACTCATGGAGCGCCCCAGTCGATGAAGGAGACTGCGAGTCTATCGCGCCTCCGCCGCCGTGCCAGCCTGGCGCGCCGCTGCGGTTCGCTCAATGCCGACGCAGCGGGTCGTCCCAGAAATGCCGCTCGCCCTCCTGGAAGATATCCGCCCGACTCAGGCCGAGGTCCTTCAGCGCTTCGTCGCTCATCCTCAGCAGTTCCCGGCGCTCGCGGGCCAACTGCAACCAGCGCCGCCAGCGACGCCACAACGACGGCGCAGCGGTCGAGGCGGGATGGGGCACAGCGTGGCAGTGATTGCCGAAATAATCCTGTTGACCTTTCATCGTCTTGCCCTCCGTTCGGGATAGGCACAGTGTCCCGCCAGGCATAGGATCAATCCAACGAATCATTCTTATGCAATGCATCTTGGAGATTGATGAATGAGCTACCAGCCCGGCATCGATACGGAATTGCTCCGCACCTTCGTCGCCATCGCCGAGCACGGTGGTTTCACCCGCGCCGCGGAGGCGGTGAATCGCACCCAGTCGGCGGTCAGCATGCAGATGAAGCGGCTCGAGGAGGACGTCCTGCAGCGCTCGCTGTTCGAGCGCGACGGAAGGCAGACCCGCCTCACCGCCGAAGGCCAGGTGCTGCTCGGCTATGCCCGGCGGATCCTCAAGCTGCACGGCGAGGTGTTCAACACCCTGCGCCGCCCGCACATGGTCGGTTCGGTGCGCATCGGCACCCCGGACGACTACGTGATGCGCTTCCTCCCGGCGATCCTGTCGCGCTTCGCCGAAGCCTATCCGCTGGTGCAGGTCGAGGTGCATTGCGACACCTCGCTCAACCTGCTGGCGCGCAACGACCTCGACCTGTCCATCGTCACCCGCGAGCCGGGCACCGAGATCGGCCAGTTGCTGCGCCAGGAGCCCTTCGTCTGGATGGCCGCCGAGGGCTTCTGCCCCCACGACCAGCGGCCGATCCCGCTGGCCATGTTCAACACCACCTGCTTTTGCCGGGCCTGGGCCTGCAACGCCCTGGAGGCGGCGGAACTGGACTACCGCATCGCCTACAGCAGCCCCAGCCTGTCGGCGCTGTTCGCGGTGGTCAGCGCCGGCCTCGCCGTGACCGTGCAACTGCGCAGCCTGCTCACCGGCAACCTGCGCATCCTCGACGAGAGCGAGGGCCTGCCCGCCCTGCCCTCGGCCAGCATCATGCTGATGCGCAACCCGCACAGCCAGTCACCGGTCACCGAGAAGCTCGCCGAATACATCGGCGAGGGCTTCCGTCTCTGACTCAACCGCGCACCAGCAGGAGCACCGCGCACAATGCGAGGAAGGCGCAGAAGGCCATGCGCAGGCTGCGCTCGGGCAAGGCGTGGGCCAACCTCACGCCCCAGGAAATGCTCAGCAGGCCGCCCAGCGCCAGGGGGATCCCCATCCGCCAGTCGACATGACCATGCATGGCGTAGGTCCCCAGCGCCACCGCCGTGCTCGGCGCGGCCAGGGCCAGCGCGAGGCCCTGGGCGACGACCTGGGCGAGGCCGAACACCGAAGTCAGCACCGGTGTCGCCAGCACCCCGCCGCCCACCCCGAAAAGCCCGCCGAGCGAACCTGCGCCAAGGCCCAGCACGCCCATCCAGGGCAAACCGTAGCGCGGCGTCGCGCCGCCCTGCGGCGGGCGCCGGAACAGGCGCCAGAACATGTAGCCGGCCAGCGCCAGGAGGAAGATCACGAACGCTTCGCGCATCCGCGCCGCATCGATCCGCGCGGCCACGCTGGACGCCAGGAACGCGCAAAGCAGGCCGGTCAGGGCAAGGATTCCGGCCTGGCGCGGATCGATGCGGTTGCGCTGGTGGTAGCGCCACAACGCCAGCACCACGTTCGGTACCACCATCACCAGCGCGGTACCCTGCGCCAATTGCTGGTCGAGGCCGAAGATCACCCCCAGCGCCGGGATCGCCAGCAAGCCGCCGCCTATCCCGAACAGACCGCCCAGGCAACCGAGCACCATCCCCAGCAGGAAATCGAGAAATACATCCAGCATGTCAGCCCCTCTTTCGACACCTCCATGCTAGGCAAGCGTGGCTGGATGGGAAACGCACAAGAAAGCACAATGGCTATGCCAATTACGCAAAGGCATGAGCATGTTGCCCGATACCCTCAGCGAACAGTTCGTTCTCTACCTCGATGTCCTCGATGGCGGCAGCTTCTCCGCCGCTGCGCGCAAGCACCCGCTCACCCCGTCCGCCGTGGCGCGCCGGATGGACGCCCTGGAACGCGCCGTCGGCAGCACTCTGCTGGTGCGCACCACCCATGCGGTGCGCGCTACTCCGGCCGGCCTGGCCTTCGCCGACCGCGCCCGGCGGATCGTCACCGAACTGCGCCTGGCCCGTGCCGAAGCGGTGTCCCTGAGCACCGCGCCGCAGGGCCTGATCCGTATCGATGCGCCGGTGCCCTTCGGCCGCCGCCACCTGGCCCCGGCGGTCGCCGACTTCCTCAAGGCCAACCCCGGCCTCGACGTGCAATTGCGCCTGATCGGCAGCTTCATCGACCTGCAGGGCGAACATCTCGGCGAGGTCGACCTGGTGTTGCGCGCCGGCCCGCTGCCCGACAGCCGCCTGGTGGCCACTTCGCTGGCGCCGATGGTGCGGGTGGTCTGCGCCAGCCCGGAGTACCTGCGCGAACATGGCGTTCCCGCATCCCCCGGCGAACTGCCGGAGCATGCCGGCATCGATTGGGACAACCTGTCGCCACCCTATGCCTGGCGCTTCCAGCACGACGGCAAGCTCCAGCACCTGCGGCCGAAACGGACGCGGCTGGCCACCAATAACGCCGAAGCGATGGTCGACGCGGCGCTGGCCGGCCTCGGCATCGCCCACCTGCCGACCTGGCTATGCAGCGAGTACTTGCTGCGCGGCGAACTGCAGGCGCTGTTCTGCGACGACGGCTTGCCCGCCGCCGAGCCCACCTGCATCTATGCCCTGCGCCTGGAACGCGAAGCCAGTTCGCGAACCCGTCTGCTGCTGGCTTTCCTCCGCGAGCGCTTCGGCTTTCCGCCGCCCTGGGACCAGGCCCTGCAGCAGCGTCTCGGCGAGCGCTGAGGACACCACCCGGCGGGAAACCTGGAAAGCCAATAGCCACTACGCTAAATTCATGCACAGTGCCCTACTTACTTGGAAGACAGCCATGTCCCGACTGCCCACCACCCCTTGCGAGCAGCTCAAGCTGGACAACCAGCTGTGCTTCGCCCTGTATTCCACCTCGCTGCAGATGACCAAGGTCTACAAGCCCCTGCTGCAAGCGCTCGGCCTCACCTATCCGCAGTACATCGCCATGCTGGTGCTGTGGGAACGCGACGGCCTGACCGTGGGCGAAATCAGCGCACGCATGCTTACCGACCCGGGATCGCTCACGCCTCTGCTCAAGCGCCTGGAGGGCGAAGGTCTGATTACCCGCACTCGCAGCAGCGAAGACGAGCGGGTAGTCCTGCTGCGCCTGACCGACAAGGGCCGCGCCCTGCAGCGACAGGCCGAGAGCATTCCCGCCTGCATCCTGGAGAGTACCGGCCTCGACTTGCCACAACTGGTCGCCCTAAAGGATGAGCTGCTGGCCCTGCGCGGCAACCTGCAAGCACCGGATTGAGGGGCTTATACCTACCTGTCTGGTTTTTATCGCCAAATCTTCCAACGATTTATCTTGCGCACAAAATAACATGACGATAAATTTCATTTCACGCACTTACTTAGCGCGCAAGAACTTAACGTACAAATCAGACAGGTGACTCTCATGCAAACCATCAAGGCTCTCTACACCGCAACCGCAACCGCCACCGGAGGCCGTGACGGCCGTGCGGTATCCTCGGACGGCGTGCTCGACGTGAAACTCAGCACTCCGCGCGAACTGGGCGGCCAGGGCGGCGCGGCCACCAACCCGGAACAACTGTTCGCCGCCGGCTACTCCGCCTGCTTCATCGGAGCCCTGAAGTTCGTTGCCGGCCAGCGCAAGCAGACCCTTCCCGCCGACGCCTCGATAACCGGCAAGGTCGGCATCGGCCAGATTCCCGGCGGCTTCGGCCTGGAGGTCGAACTGCACATCAACCTGCCGGGCCTGGAGCGCGAAGCCGCCGAAGCGCTGGTAGCCGCCGCCCACCAGGTCTGCCCCTACTCCAACGCTACCCGCGGCAATATCGACGTACGCCTGAACGTGTCGGTCTGAAGCTTCCGACTCTCCGCGCCGCGGCGGCGGACAGCGGAAACGAAAAAGCCCGGCGAATGCCGGGCTTTTTCTCGTCGCACGAAAGGATCAGGCCTTGACGCGGGACTTGTACTCGCCGGTGCGGGTATCGATCTCGATCGAGTCGCCGATTTCGCAGAACGCGGAAACCTGCAGCTCGGCGCCGTTGTTCAGGCGCGCGGTCTTCATCACCTTGCCCGAGGTGTCGCCGCGGACGGCCGGCTCGGTGTAGGCGATCTGGCGAACGATGGTGGTCGGCAGCTCTACCGAGATCACCTTGTCGTTGTAGAACACGGCTTCGCAGATGTCGGTCATGCCGTCTTCGATGAAGGTCAGCACGCCTTCCAGATCGTCTTTCTCGATCTCGTACTGGTTGAACTCGCTGTCCATGAAGACGTACAGCGGGTCGGCGAAGTAGGAGTAGGTCACTTCCTTGCGATCGAGGATGATCGGCTCCAGCTTGTCGTCGGCCTTGAACACGGTCTCGGTACCGGCGCCGGTCAGCAGGTTCTTCAGCTTCATCTTGACGACGGCAGCGTTACGGCCGGACTTGTTGAACTCGGCCTTCTGGATGACCCAGGGAGCGCCATTGATGTTGGCAACCTGGCCGGCGCGGAACTCTTGAGCGGTTTTCATACGAATATCCGATGGATGAAAGACAAAAAATCAGGCCGCGTATCATAGCCAATCTGCGTAAAATTGCACCAGCCTTGCCGCAAGATCCGGACGCATGCCCTGTTCGTCGGCCCAGCGCTGCGCTTCCCGACGCCACTCGGGCAGTTGCCTCTCCAGCCCCTCCCAGGCCCCGGCAAGTCCACCGCCGGCGTTCCACGCCAGCCAGAAGGTGCGCAGGTTTTCCGCCAGGTCGGCGGGCAGGCCGGCGCAATAGAGTTCGAGGAATGCCTCGAGCTTCGCCAGGTGCGCCTCCTCTTCCTGTCTATAGATGTGCCAGAGCAGCGGCCGTCCCGCCCACTGCGCGCGAACGAAGGAATCCTCGCCGCGCACCGCGTTCAGGTCGCAGCACCACAACAGGCGATCGTAGTCGTCCTGCGCCATGAACGGCAGCACCTGGACCCGCAACGCGTCGCGCACGTGGACGTCCCCGACGGCCAGGGTAGCCACCCGCAGCCAATCGGCGACATCCGCCAGCACCCGCCCTTCCGGCACCAGCAGCAGGCTCGGCTGGCGGGCGTCGCGCAGTTGTTCCAGCCAGCCAGGCAGCGCCGGGTTTTCGTAGGCAAACAGCGAAATCAGTCGCTCGCCAACCTTCCGCCGCACGCCGAGGGAGGCGAGAAACTCATCCTGCTCCGAGACGGAGGCCTGGAAACGGCGCCGACGTTCCAGCAGGCCGGCCTCGCGCAACAGGCCGCCACTGGGCTCGCGGAACCCGGGAAAGAAGAAGTACTTGGAAAGCCCGCACGCCTGCAGCGACGGCAATGCGTGGCAACTGCCGATCCATTCCTCGGCACTCAGGTACTCCAGGTTCAGCCACAGGGACGGCCGCTTGCGCTCGCGCATGGCCTGCCGGTGCGCCTCCGGCAGTTCGCAGGCGAAGGCCTCTATCACCACATCGGCGGCCGCCACCGGTGCCCACGGTCGGCCCCAGGCACGCACTTCGACCCCATCCAGGCACTGCACGTGCGCCGCCGGGTCCGCCCGCGGACAGATCCGGGCGAAGGCCTGCGGCTCGTCCACCCACAGGCGCACGGCCTGACCGTGCTCGGCGGCCAGTTGGCGAGCCAGGCGCCAGGTGACGCCGATGTCGCCATAGTTGTCGACCACGCTACAGAAAATCTCCCAGCTCGCCATCCGCCTCTCCTCTTCGTGCCCGGCAGTCTACCAAGGCACCCCGCGGACTTTCCTCCGACGACCTAAGCCGATGAAAAAGTTAAAAAAATATTTGCCAAGCGGGAAATGTTCGAGTAAATTGCGCGCCTCGACAGACACGGCGCTGTCGAGAACCTGGTGAGGTGTCCGAGTGGTTGAAGGAGCACGCCTGGAAAGTGTGTATACGGGAAACCGTATCGAGGGTTCGAATCCCTCCCTCACCGCCAGATCGCAAGAAGGCCCGGCTAATCAAGTTAGCCGGGCCTTTTTCATTTCCGCACCAATACTTACGGCATTTCCGGCAACATGCTGGCAACTTAGTTGTTACTTGCCACTCCCCGCCAAGTCGATAAGCGCCAGCCACTCCGGCGGAACATTCTCGACAACCCGGCAGCCCTCATCCCCCGCCTCTTGCAGCAACTCTACCCAAGGTCCGGGAAATTGCTTACTTGCACCGCACGCTGGATATTTTTTGAACAAACGACACTCCAACTACTGCTAAAGTCGGGGGGACTAAAAAAAAAGTTGCTCGGCTTGCGCTTGGTCAGTTTACTTACTACAAGTAATGGGTAGTATGTAGCCGGCTAATTTCCCCGGCTGGGGAGATTGCTGTTATGGAAATGTCCACCTTAAGGGGAACACGATGAACAACGTTCTGAAATTCTCTGCTCTGGCTCTGGCTGCTGTTCTGGCCACCGGTTGCAGCAGCCACTCCAAAGAAACCGAAGCTCGTCTGACCGCTACCGAAGACGCAGCTGCTCGTGCTCAGGCTCGCGCTGACGAAGCCTATCGCAAGGCTGACGAAGCTCTGGGCGCTGCTCAGAAAGCTCAGCAGACCGCTGACGAGGCTAACGAGCGTGCCCTGCGCATGCTGGAAAAAGCCAGCCGCAAGTAATAGGTCTCACGACCTGTTGAAAACCGGTCCCTCGGGGCCGGTTTTTTTATGCCTGCGTTTCGCCGGGCATGAAAAAACCCGCGTCCCTTGCGGGTACGCGGGCCTCTGCCTCGACGCTCTCCGTCAGGGCGTAAGCTGGGTAGGATCGCTATCCACCGTCGCGGTCATCGCCGGCGCCGATTCCTGGGCGATTTCCACCGGCACGCCATCCTCCGAGGCCACCACTTCGCGGACCACGTCCCAGTTCAACTGGATACGCTTGGCCAGGTCGTCGCGCTTGAGCAGGGTGTTGATCACCGCGGTGTGCTTGTCCACCACCGACGGGTCGCCATGGTCGTTCAGCGGCGTATGCGCCTCCAGGTAGACCTTGCCGTTGCTCACGCCGAACTTGTAGGGCTCGTTGATGATACGCACGCTGGTGCCGACGCTGATCATCGAGAACAGGTGGGTCACGTCGGCGTTGTACATGCGGAAGCAGCCATGGCTGGTGCGGGTGCCGATGCCGAACTTCTTGTTCGAACCATGGATCAGGTAGCCCGGCACACCCAGGGTCAGCTTGTACGGTCCCAGCGGATTGTCCGGGCCCGGCGGCACCACGGTCGGCAGCGGATCGCCATCGGCGGCGTGCTCGGCGCGGATCGAGGCCGGCGGATACCAGGCCGGGTCCTTGGTCTTGGCGGTGATGCGGGTGTTCGCGATCGGCGAACCCCAGCCCTCGCGGCCGATGCCCAGCGGATAGGTGTGCACCACGTTCTGCCCTTTCGGGTAGTAGTACAGGCGGTACTCGGCCAGGTTGATCACCACGCCTTCGCGCGGGCCAGGCGGCAGCACGAAGCGGGTCGGGATGATCACCTCGGTGCCGACGCCCGGCAACCAGGGATCGACGCCGGGGTTGGCGGCGACCATTTCGCTGTAGCCCAGGTTGTACTGCTCGCCGAGGTCGGCGAAAGTGTCCTCGTACTTGGCCTTGATCACCTGGACCTGGCCGACGACGTCCTCGCCCGGAGGCGGGAGCTGCAGTTCCAGGGCCGATGCGGAGCCGGCCGAAAGCAGCGCGGCGAAAGACAGTGAGACAACGGGTACGCGCGACAACATTCCGGAGAATCCTTGGCGAGTGCGATGAAGGAGTAGGAAAGACAGTGTAACACCCCGCCAGGTTTCACCGGGAGGGCTCAGACCAACCAGGACAGGCGCTCCCCGCGCTTTTCCGCCTCCAGTTGTTTCCGGCAATCGGGACACAGCAGCCGGTCGCGCAGACGCGCCCGTTCCAGCGGCTGCCAGCGCGGCTGGGCCGGCAGCAGCTTGCCACAAAGCGTGCGGTCCGCCGGGGTATCCAGCTCCAGCTGACGCGCCACCACATGCACCCGGACCTCGCGACAGGCGAACAGGTCCAGCTGATCGTCGGGCTCGATCAGTTGATAGGCGTAGAGGGTCCAGGCGGGACGCGGCATGGGGGGCTCCTGAGGGGTGCGCAACCTTAGCCGAAAGCGGTTTCCCGGGGAAGTCTCAAAGCAGCGGTTTCAGCGTCGGCCAGACATTTTCCAGGAGCCTCGGCTGGGCGGCGAGCGCCGGATGGATGCCATCCGCCTGCATCATCCCCTGGACCCCGCCGACCCCTTCGAGGAAAAACGGCACCAGGGCGGTCTTTTCCTGCGCCGCGACCGCGCCGTAGACCTTGGAAAAGGCCTCGATGTAGCGCGGGCCGTAGTTCGGCGGCAACTGGATACCCAGCAGCAGCACCTTCGCCCCTTCCGCCCGGGCCTTTTGCGCCATGCTGGCAAGATTCTGTTGCAATTGCGCCGGCGCCATTCCGCGCAGCCCGTCGTTGCCTCCCAGCTCGATCACCACCAGCGCCGGCTTCTCCTCGGCAAGCAGCGCCGGCAGGCGCGCCAGGCCACCCGCGGAGGTGTCGCCGCTGATCGAGGCGTTCACCACCCGGTAGTCGTAACCTTCGTCGGCGAGGCGCTTCTGCAACAGGGCGACCCAGCCCTGGCTGGTATCCAGTCCCAAAGCGGCGCTGATACTATCGCCCACGACCAACAGCGTCTGCGCCGCGGCCTGCTGGGTCAGCAGGACCAGGGCCAGGCAGCCGCTCAACAGCAATGCACGCATCGGAACCTCCATGAGCGCCAGCATTCTCAACGCGCAGAACCTTAGCAAGGTTGTCGGTAGCGCGGAAGGCAAGTTGACCATCCTCCACGACCTCTCCCTCGACCTCGCCCGCGGCGACAGCCTGGCGATCGTCGGCAGCTCCGGCTCCGGCAAGTCGACCCTGCTCGGCCTGCTCGCCGGGCTCGACCAGCCCAGCGGCGGCGAGGTCCGTCTCGCCGGGCACGCCCTCGGCGACCTCGACGAGGACCAGCGGGCGCGCGTCCGCGCGGCCCATGTAGGCTTCGTGTTCCAGTCGTTCCAGTTGCTCGACAGCCTCGATGCGCTGGAGAACGTGATGCTGCCCCTGGAACTGGAAGGCCGCGCCGACGCTCGCCAGCGCGCCAGAGAACTGCTTGAGCGAGTCGGCCTCGGCCAACGCCTGGGCCACTATCCGCGCCAGCTCTCCGGCGGCGAGCAGCAACGGGTCGCCATTGCCCGTGCCTTCGCGGCGCAGCCGGACGTGCTGTTCGCCGACGAACCCACCGGCAACCTCGACAGCGCCACCGGCGAGCGGATCAGCGACCTGCTCTTCGAACTCAACCGCGAACGCGGTACCACCCTGGTCCTGGTTACCCACGACGAGCGTCTGGCGCATCGCTGCCGGCGCCTGATCCGTCTGGAAAGCGGTCGCCTGATCGACCGGGTCGAACCCTGATGAAGCCGGTGCCCCTCTCCCGCCTGCTGAGCCTCGCCGGTCGCCAATTGTTCCGCGAGTCGCGCAGCGGCGAGCTGCGCGTGCTGTTCTTCGCCCTGCTGATCGCGGTCGCCTCGAGCACCGCCATCGGCTATTTCAGCGCCCGCCTGAACGGCGCCATGCTCGCCCGCGCCGCCGAGTTCCTCGGCGCCGACCTGGTGCTCAACGGTACCCAGCCGGCAAGCGCCGAACAGATCGAACGCGGCACCCGTCTGGGCCTGCGCCACGCCGACAGCGTCGAGTTTTCCAGCGTGATCGCCACCGACCAGGGCATCCAGCTCAGCAGCATCAAGGCGGTCGGCGACCGCTACCCCCTGCGCGGCCAGCTCAAGAGCGCTGCCGCGCCGTTCGCCGCCGAGCAGGCCGGCGGTCGTCCGCAGGCGGGCGAGGTATGGGTCGAATCGCGCTTGCTGGTCAGCCTCGACCTGAAGGTCGGCGACAGCATCGAGATCGGCCGCAAGCCGCTGCGCATCGCGCGCATCCTTACCTACGAGCCGGACCGCGCCGGCGACTTCTACAGCCTGACGCCCCGCGCCATGATGAGCCTGGCCGACCTCGATGCCACCGGGGTGGTCCAGCCGGGCAGCCGGGTGCGCTACCGCGATCTGTGGGAAGGCCCGCCGGAAGCCCTCCAGGCCTATCGCCAGCAGGTCAAGGGCAGCCTCGCCGCCAACCAGCGCCTGCAGGATGCCCGCGACGGCAACCGCCAGGTGGGCGATGCCCTCGGCCGTGCCGAGCGCTACCTGAACCTGGCCAGCCTGGCCGCGGTGCTGCTCGCCGGCGTCGCCGTGGCCCTGTCCGCCGCCCGTTTCGCTGCACGGCGCTACGACGCCAGCGCGCTGCTGCGCTGCCTCGGTCTGTCGCGCAGCGAAACCCTGCTCCTCTACGCGCTGCAACTGTTGCTGCTGGGCCTGCTCGCCAGCGCCATCGGCGCCCTGCTCGGCTGGTTGGCACAGCTCGGCCTGTTCCGCCTGCTCGCCACGCTGCTGCCGCCGGACGTACCAGCCGGCGGCCTGTTCCCCGCCTTCGCCGGGGTCGCCACCGGCCTGGTAGCGCTGGCCGGCTTCGCCCTCCCGCCGCTGGCAGCCCTGGGCCGGGTACCGCCGTTGCGGGTCCTGCGCAGCGACCTGCTGCCGGTGCCGATGCGCACCTGGATGGCCTACGCCTGCGCCCTGCTCGCCCTGGGCCTGATCATGTGGCGGTTGAGTCTCGACCTGAAGCTGACCCTCGCCCTGCTCGGCGGCGGCCTGGTCGCCACGCTGGTGCTCGGCGCCCTCCTGCTGCTCGGCCTGAACGGCCTGCGCCGGGCACTGGCGCGTGCCAGCCTGCCATGGCGGCTGGGACTCGGCCAGTTGTTGCGGCACCCGCTGGCCGCCGCCGGACAGAGCCTGGCCTTCGGCCTGATCCTGCTGGCTATGGCCCTGATCGCCCTGCTTCGCGGCGAACTGCTGGATACCTGGCAGGCCCAGTTGCCGCCGGACGCCCCCAACCATTTCGCCCTGAACATCCTGCCGACGGAAAAGGACGCCTTCGAACGTCGCGTGCAAAAGCTCTCCCCCGGCGCCGAGCCGCTGTTCCCCATGGTTCCCGGGCGCCTGGTAGCGGTGAACGGCAAGCCGGTCCAGGCGCTCGACGAAGACGTGCGCAGCGAGCGTGCCCTGCAGCGCGACCTCGGCCTGACCTGGTCAGAGCGACTGCCCTCCGGCAACCAGCTCACCGCCGGACGCTGGTGGAGCGCGCCGCAGCCGGGGGCCCTGCCGGGCGTGTCGGTGGAAGAGAAGCTGGCCGCCAACCTGCGTATCCAGGTCGGCGACCGGCTCACCTTCAGCGTCGCCGGGCAGAATCGCGAGGTCCAGGTCCAGAGCCTGCGCAAGGTGAAGTGGGACAATTTCCAGCCGAACTTCTTCATGGTCTTCCAGCCCGGCACCCTGACCGACCTGCCGGTGACCTACCTGACCAGCTTCTACCTGCCGGCCAGCCAGGAACGCGACCTGATCGAACTGGCCCGCGCCTTCCCCACCGTCACCCTGCTGCCGGTAGACGCCCTGCTGAGCCAGCTGCGGAGCATCCTCGACCAGGTCACCCTGGCCGTGGAGTACGTGCTGGTGTTCGTTCTCGCGGCGGGCTTCGTGGTGCTCTTCGCCGGTCTCCAGGCGACCCTCGACGAGCGCGTGCGCCAGGGTGCCCTGCTGCGCGCGCTGGGTGCCGAGCGCGAGTTGCTGCAACGTACCCGGCGGGTCGAGTTCGCCCTGCTCGGCGCAGTCAGCGGCCTGCTCGCGGCGCTCGGCTGCGAGGCGGTCAGCCTGCTGCTCTACCGACTGGTCTTCGACCTGCCGTGGCAAGCGCATCCCTGGTTGCTCGCGCTGCCTCTGGTGGGCGCCGTGCTGGTAGGCGGCGCCGGCCTGCTGGGCACCCGTCGCGCCCTCAACAGCAGCCCGCTGCGGGTCCTGCGCGAGGGCTGATCGGATACACTGGCAGGCTTTCATCCGTTCATTTGTGGAACCACCCGAACCATGAGTCGCTATCGTCCACCGCGCACCGCCGGCACCCCGCTGATCACTCCGGAGGGCGCCGCGCGGTTACGCGCAGAGCTGCATGAACTCTGGCACGTGCGCCGTCCCCAGGTGACCCAGGCGGTCAGCGAAGCCGCCGCCCTCGGCGATCGCTCGGAAAACGCCGAATACATCTACGGCAAGAAGATGCTGCGCGAGATCGACAGTCGCGTGCGCTTCCTGCGCAAGCGCCTGGAGAACCTGAAAGTGGTCGGCGAGCGGCCGGCGGATCCGAACCGGGTGTACTTCGGCGCCTGGGTGACCCTGGAAGACGAAGACGGCGAGCAGGCCCGCTATCGCATCGTCGGCCCCGACGAACTGGACCTGCGCAACAACCAGATCAGCATCGACTCGCCGCTCGCCCGCGCACTGGTCGGCAAGGAGCTGGACGCCGAGGTGCTGGTGCGCACCCCGGCCGGGGAAAAGCTCTGGTTCGTCGTCGAGATCGAGTATCCGCCGGCGCCCTGAGGGGTCACGCGCTCAGCGCAGGATACGGCGGGTGATCAGGCCCTGGCGGGCGACCCGGATCAGTTGCCGGACCACCAGGTCCAGGTCTTCCGCCTCGGGGGCCTGGACCACGGCGAAGTCGAACGCGTCGCTGGGGAAGCGCGCCAGGTCCTTGCCGTCCTGGGCGAACTGGATAAGGAAGGTACGCGAACCGTTCCAGCGCTTCGGCCAGCCTTCGAGGTAACGGACGAGGGTCGGCTGGTGCGGGCCGCTGAGGAGAATCCTCGGGTTCCGCCGGACCAGGCCGGTGGTGATGGGTGCCAGGCGCAATTGCGTGCTGGGACAGGTCATGACGTCATGTCTCCGCCTCTTCGGTCCCGCTGGACAGCGGTGAGAGGCAACACCGAGCCAGCGCTTTAGCGGTATTTCGGCTGCTGCCGGGCGCCCCGCAAGTTGCTGTTTAAATCGGCGCACGCGCATCCTAGAAAAGCCGCATGGAGACTGTCAAGAAACACGCGGAGGCGCCCATGCCCGATCGCTCTCTTCGCCTGTTCTTCGCCCTGCCCTGTCCACCTCCCCTCGCCGAGCGGATCGGCCGGTGGCGCGATGGCCGGCCACTGCCCGGACGCCAGGTGGCGACGGCGAACCTGCACCTGACCCTGGCCTTCCTCGGGCAGGTCCCGTCCGCTCGGCTCGAGGCCCTGCTGGACATGACCGCGGCCATCGAGGCCGCGCCCTTCGACCTGTGTCTCGACCGCCTGCTGCGCTGGAGAAACGGCATCCTGCTGCTGGCCCCCAGCCAACCGCCCGGCGCCCTCCTGCGCCTGCGCCGCGCCCTGCGCTCCGGCCTTGCCGAACTGGAGCTGCCCGTGGAAACCCGCTCATTCAGCGCCCATCTGACCCTGGCTCGCGATGCCGCGCCGCTGGAGGACGCCCCGCTACCCCCAACCTTCGTATGGCAGGTCGACCATTTCAGCCTGTTTTGCTCGCAAAACGACGCCGCGGGCGTGCGCTACCGCACACTCGGTCGCTGGGCGTTGTGCGGGGAAGATTCAAACGAGCGTTTCGCGCCGTAACAACCCGCCTCTTCCGCTCTGCCACGCAGGTTATGACCGGCCGCCAGGAAGCCGCGGATTTCCTGGCCTGGAGGAAAAAAGCCGAAGCTGGCACGGTTCCTGCGCAAGGGACAGCGAAGCGGTTTTCCCGGAAGGATTCGGGCGATGGCTGGCAGGACGCGCCCCTCGGCCCCATCAACCTGAGATGAGAACAACATGAAGAAGAAGTCTCTGCTCCCCCTCGGCCTGGCCATCGGTCTCGCCTCTCTCGCTGCCAGTCCTCTGATCCAGGCCAGCACCTACACCCAGACCAAATACCCCATCGTGCTGGCCCACGGCATGCTCGGCTTCGACAACATCCTCGGGGTCGACTACTGGTTCGGCATTCCCAGCGCCTTGCGCCGTGACGGTGCCCAGGTCTACGTCACCGAAGTCAGCCAGTTGGACACCTCGGAAGTCCGCGGCGAGCAGTTGCTGCAACAGGTGGAGGAAATCGTCGCCCTCAGCGGCCAGCCCAAGGTCAACCTGATCGGCCACAGCCACGGCGGGCCGACCATCCGCTACGTCGCCGCCGTACGTCCCGACCTGATCGCTTCCGCCACCAGCGTCGGCGCCCCGCACAAGGGTTCGGACACCGCCGACTTCCTGCGCCAGATCCCACCGGGTTCGGCCGGCGAGGCAGTCCTCTCCGGGCTGGTCAACAGCCTCGGCGCGCTGATCAGCTTCCTTTCCAGCGGCAGCACCGGTACGCAGAATTCACTGGGCTCGCTGGAGTCGCTGAACAGCGAGGGTGCCGCGCGCTTCAACGCCAAGTACCCGCAGGGCATCCCCACCTCGGCCTGCGGCGAAGGCGCCTACAAGGTCAACGGCGTGAGCTATTACTCCTGGAGCGGTTCCTCGCCGCTGACCAACTTCCTCGATCCGAGCGACGCCTTCCTCGGCGCCTCGTCGCTGACCTTCAAGAACGGCACCGCCAACGACGGCCTGGTCGGCACCTGCAGTTCGCACCTGGGCATGGTGATCCGCGACAACTACCGGATGAACCACCTGGACGAGGTGAACCAGGTCTTCGGCCTCACCAGCCTGTTCGAGACCAGCCCGGTCAGCGTCTACCGCCAGCACGCCAACCGCCTGAAGAACGCCAGCCTGTAGGACCCCGGCCGGGGCCTCGGCCCCGGCCCTTTCCCGGAAGCCCCCTCGCGTGAAGAAAATCCTCCTGCTGATTCCACTGGCGTTCGCCGCCAGCCTGGCCTGGTTCGTCTGGCTGGAACCTTCCCCCGCACCCGAGACGGCGCCCCCGGCCAGCGCGCAGGCGGGCGCAGTCCACGCCCCGCCAGCAGCCTCCGCGGGAGAAGCGGTGCCGGCCCCCCAGGTCATGCCGGCCAAGGTCGCGCCGCTGCCAACCTCCTTCAGGGGCACCAGCGTCGATGGCAGTTTCAGTGTCGACGCCAGCGGCAACCTGCTGATCACCCGCGACATCCGCAACCTGTTCGACTACTTCCTCAGCGCCGTCGGCGAAGAGCCCCTGCAGCAAAGCCTGGACCGCCTGCGCGCCTACATCGCCGCCGAACTCCAGGAGCCGGCGCGCGGCCAGGCGTTGGCGCTGATGCAGCAATACATCGACTACAAGAAGGAACTGGTGCTGCTCGAACGCGACCTGCCGCGCCTGGCCGACCTCGACGCCCTGCGCCAGCGGGAAGCCGCGGTGAAAGCCCTGCGCGCGCGGATCTTCAGCAACGAAGCGCACGTGGCGTTCTTCGCCGACGAGGAAACCTACAACCAGTTCACCCTGGAGCGCCTGGCGATCCGCCAGGACGGCAAGCTCAGCGCCGAGGAAAAGGCCGCCGCCATCGACCGCCTGCGCGCCAGCCTGCCGGAAGACCAGCAGGAAAGCGTGCTGCCGCAACTGCAAAGCGAACTGCAGCAGCAGACCGCCGCCCTCCAGGCCGCTGGCGCCGGCCCGGAAGCCATCCGCCAGATGCGTCAGCAACTGGTGGGCGCCGAAGCCACCACCCGCCTGGAGCAACTCGATCGGCAACGCTCGGCCTGGAAGGGCCGGCTGGACGACTATTTCGCCGAGAAGAGCCGGATCGAAGGCAATACCGGGCTGAGCGAAGCCGACCGCCGCGCGGCGGTCGAACGCCTGGCCGAGGAGCGCTTCAGCGAACAGGAACGCTTGCGCCTGGGCGCGCTGGAACAGATGCGCCAGGCCGAGCAGCGCTGACCGACACGGAAACGCCAAGAACGCGGCGAAGGGCGCTTCGGCGGATAACGCTACCCTCAGGGGTGCAGCCCTGGCGTGGCCGGCGAGGCGGAAACCTTGTGCTGCGCGCCGCAACGAAAAAGGGCGGCCACCCGAAGGTGTCCGCCCTTTTTCGTCGCCAGCCCGGTTCAGCGGGACAGCTTGCCGTCCAGCGAGAACTTGCCGGCGCCATCGATCAGCAGCGCCACGCTGATCATCAGCAGGGTCAGGGCATATTCATAGCCGTTGTCGGTGATGAAGAAGCCATTGCCGATGTGCACGCTGAAGATCGCCACGATCATGGTGAAGCCCACCACCACCGACGCCGGACGCACCAGCAGGCCGATCACCAGCGCCAGGCCGCCGAAGAACTCGGCGCTGCCGGCCAGGGTCGCCAGCAGGTAGCCAGGGGTCAGGCCGATGGATTCGAACCACTGCGCCATGCCGTTCAGGCCGGCGCCGCCGAACATGCCGAAGAGCTTTTGCGAACCGTGGGACATCAGGGTAAGACCGGTGACGATACGCAGGATGGCCAGGCCGGCACCGGCGTTGGTCGACAGGATGGTCTTGATCAGTGGATTCATGGTGCGTCCTCAGGTGTGGGATAAGATGGGCACACTATAGGCAAGATAATTCGATATTAAAACCGTAAAAAACGCGTTATCAATATCGAATTTATAGATTATTTTTGAGCCGTCGCCGTCTTCGCACGCACCCCGGGCTCCAGGCGAACCCGTTCGCGTTCATATGCAAGGTAGTACTTGTTGACGCTGCTGACATAACTCACCACACCCATGCCTATCTCTTCCGCAGCCACCCGCTCGACCTGGAAGAACCAGCGATTCGGATCGAGCCCCCGGCGACGCGCCTGGGTGCGCAGGTTCTGTACCCGCTCCGGCCCCATGTTGTAGGCCGCCAGGGTGAACGCCAGGCGCTCGCGTTCGTCGAGGTGCTTGCTGGAGAAGAACTGCTTGCGGATCTTGGTCAGGTAGCGACTGGCGGCCAGCACGTTGCTGTCCTTGTCGTGCACATTGCCGACCCCGACGCTGCGCGCCGCCGCCGGGGTGATCTGCATCAGCCCGCTGGCGCCGCCGGAACCGCGCGCCTTCGGGTTCAGATGCGACTCCTTGTAGGCCACCGCCGCCAGCGCCAGCCAGTCCATGCTGCTCTGCCGCGCGTAGCGCTGCAGCAGTGGACGGACCGCTTCCAGGCGCTTGCGGTCCGCCGCGCCGAGGGGGTTGCGGACCTTGTAGGCGCGCCGGTAGACGCGCTGGAAAGCCACGTCCTGGTCGGCCGGCGCGCGGTAGTCGGCGAGGAAGCGGTCGATGGTCGCGCGCAGGGTGCTGGCATCGCGGCGCACGTACCAGGCCATGTCGGCGCGATTGTCCAGCACCAGGTGGCGGTCGACGCGCAGCTTCGGCAGCACCTTGGCCCAGCGTTCGGCGATGGGCTGCTCGACCACGGTGAAGCCGAGGATGCCTGCCTGGACCATTTCCATCACATCCTCGACGGCCAGGGAAGCGTCCAGCTTTTCGATCCGGATCGGTGCCATGCGGCGTTGCGCCAGGCGCTGGTTGACCAGTTCGATGGCGCCCTCGGCGGCGCTGCCGGCCGGCAGCGGGATGGTCCGCCCGGACAACTGCTCCAGGCGCGTGTAGCGCCGGTTGCCCTTGCGCGCCACCAGCACCAGCGGCACATCGGCGCGCACCGGCGCGCTCGGGCTGACCTGCAGGCCGTCGTGCGCCGGCAGCAGTTCGCCGGGGGCGACCAGGTCGCCTTCGCCACGCTGCAGGGCGGCAAGCAACTGGTCCTTGGGCTTGGGTATGAGCTTGAGGGTGAGGTTCCGCGCGGACGGCGAACGGCTGTTGAGGTATTGCTCGAAGGCGCGCAGGCGACGGTACTCGACGCCGATCGGCTCGCCCTTCACCTCGCCCGAGCTGTTGCGGCTCTGGTTGACCAGCACCTTGAGCACGCCAGCGCGGCGGATGCTCGCCAGGTCGCGGGTCTCCGGCTGTTCCCTGTGCCAGTTGTCCGGCTGGCCGGTGATGCGCGCAGCCGCCGGCAAGGGTGCGAGCACCAGCAGGCAAAGCGAAAGCAGCAACAGACGCGTCATCCAGGTCTCCAGAGGCCAGGCTCGATGTCCCTCTCCGGGGGACCGGATCAATCAGAGCATGGCAGTCTTGGCAAGTTCCTCTCCGACAGCGGCTGCAAACGGAGGCATTGGGTAGATAATCCGGGCGCCGAAGAACCCGATCTGCGATTATAACGGATTGTTCTACAAGCGGTTTGCCACCCATCTCCCGGCGGGTCCGGCGCGATCGAGGGGGCGCCGCCTCGCTGCGAATTCCAGGAAGGCACCATGCAACTCATCGATATCGGCGTCAATCTGACCCACGCCAGCTTCGCCCCGGAACGTGAAGCACTGCTCGCCCGCGCGCGCGCCGCCGGGGTGGTACAAATGGTCATCACCGGCACCAGCCTGGCCGACAGCGAACAGGCGCTGCAGCTCTGCGGCGAACTCGACGAGGGCGGCCGGCTGTTTACCACCGCCGGCGTCCACCCCCACGAGGCCAGCCACTGGAACGCCGACACCGCTCGCGGCCTGCGCGCCCTGTTCGACGACCCGCGGGTACGCGCGGTGGGCGAATGCGGCCTCGACTTCAATCGCGACTTCTCTCCCCGTCCGGCCCAGGAAAAGGCCCTCGAGGAACAACTGGCACTGGCCGTCGAGCTACAGCGTCCGGTGTTCCTCCACGAACGCGACGCCAGCGAGCGCCTGCTGGCGATCCTGCGCGACTTCCGCGATCGCCTGCCGGCCGCCGTCGTACATTGTTTCACCGGCGAGCGCCGGGCGCTGTATGGCTACCTCGACCTCGACCTGCACATCGGCATCACCGGCTGGATCAACGACGAGCGCCGCGGCACCCACCTGCATGATCTGGTAGGCGAGATCCCGGTCGGCCGTCTCATGCTGGAAAGCGACGCGCCCTACCTGCTGCCGCGCAGCCTGCGACCGAAGCCGAAGAACGGGCGCAACGAGCCGGCCTACCTGGTCGAGGTGCTCGACTGCGTGGCCCGCCATCGCGGCGAGAGCGCAGAGCGCCTGGCCGCTCACACCAGCGCCGCGGCGCGGGCGTTCTTCGGCCTGCCGACGATCGACTGAGATCGCCCTCAAGCTCCCGGCGGATCGGCCGCTAAGCTGACGAACGGTCTCGTTGACCCGCATCAACGATTGCCCCTTACTCAGCTTTCAAGATAATGGCGCCTTGCCATTAGCTTGCCGATAAGAAGAAATCCCCCTATGGGCACCTGGATCAGCGACATTCCACTGAAATACAAGTTCTGGGCCGTCAACGCGGTGGCCTTCTTCACCACCCTGCTGCTGGTGTTGTTCGCCATGCAGCAGGAAGCCGCCGGGCGCAACGCTTCCGCCCAGCGCGCCGCCGCCGCCGAGGGCGAGCTGGTTCAGAGCTGGCCAGCCGGCAGCGCCCTGCCCGCCCGCAGCAACCTGCTGCCGCTGGAACAGGCCGCGAGCCTGGGCGGCACCGCTGCCCAGGCGCTGGGCAAGGGGCAGGGTTGGATCGAGTTGTCCGGCGCGCGCCAGGGCGATACCCCGCTGCTCGGCGCCTGGGTCGGCCAGACCGGCTCCGGCCAGCGCTTCGCCGTGCTCGCCCCGGCCAGCGACCTGTGGCAGGTCTTCGCCGACCGGGCCGGCGCCTACGCCGTCGCCGTGCTGGTGCTGATGCTGGCGCTGCTGGCGGCCTCGCAACTGCTGATCCGCTTCATCCTCACCCACCTGCATACCCTCAAGGACGTGATGCTGCACGTCGAGAAGAGCGGCGACCTGTCCGCTCGCGTACCGCTGCAGGGACGCGACGAAGTCGGCCAGATGGCCAGTGCCTTCAACGCCATGCAGGCCGGCTACCAGCGCATCGTCGGCACCGTCGCCGCGGCCGCTACCAAGCTCGACGAAGGCGCCCAGGCGCTGGCCCGCAGCATGGGCCAGGTACGCCAGGGCATGCTCGGCCAGCAGAGCGAGACCGACCAGACCGCCACCGCGATCAACGAGATGTCCACCACGGTCTTCCATATCGCCCAGCACGCCGCCGACACCCGTGACCAGTCGCAGGAAGCCGACCGCCTGGCCGGCGCCGGCCAGCAGGCGGTGAGCCGGGTCAGCGCGTCGATCGCCGGGTTGTCCCAGGGCGTCCAGGACACCGCCGAGATGATCCAGAAGCTGGCCGAGGACAGCCAGAAGATCAGCGGCGTGGTCAACGTGATCCACGGCATCGCCGAACAGACCAACCTGCTTGCCCTCAACGCCGCCATCGAGGCCGCGCGGGCCGGGGAAATGGGCCGCGGCTTCGCCGTGGTGGCCGATGAGGTGCGCAACCTCGCCCGTCGCGTGCAGGACTCCACCGACGAGATCACCCAGATGATCCTCGCCCTGCAGTCGGGTACCCGCGACGCCGTGGAGTTCATGCAGGAAAGCTCGCTCAAGGCAGACGGTTGCGTCAGCCAGGCCGGCGACGCCGGCGAGGCGCTGGCTGCGATCGCCAACGCGGTGGCGCAGATGCGTGAAAGCAACACGCAGATCGCCGTCGCCGCGGAACAGCAGAGCCAGGTCGCGGAAGAGATGACCCGTTCGGTGGTGGGCATCCGCGACGTCACCGAACTCACCGTGCAGCAGACCGTCGAGTCGGCGGCCACCAGTCAGCAACTGGTCGACCTGGCGGGCGATCTGACCCGCGCCATCGGCCAGCTACGCCTCTGATCCGCAGGCGCACCTGCCTATCGCCCGGATAGGCAGGAATCATTCGCCGCGCTGCCGCACCCCGCCTAGACTCGACGACATGCAACGACCCGCCCCGCGGGTCGCCGTCACGGAGTACCGAGAACATGGGCAAACGTCATCCCAACCTGCTCGCCTGGCAATGGCGCGGCTATGCCGCCAACCACCGCAACCCGACCAACCTGGTCCTGCACCTGATCGCCGTGCCGCTGTTCATCGTCGCTGCGATCCTGCTGCTCGGCGGCCTGTTCGGCCTGGACCTGCTGCAGGTGGTGCTCGGTGTCATCGGCATCGGCGCCGGCCTGGCGATCCAGGCCAAGGGACACGCGCTGGAGAAACAGGCACCCGAGCCATTCAGCGATCGGCGCGACGCTGTCAGTCGCCTGCTCGTCGAGCAGTTCGTCACCTTCCCCCGCTTCGTCCTCAGCGGCGCCTGGTGGCGGGCTTGGCGCGAACGGCATAAGTGACAGTTCGTCCGGGATTTTGCACAGCCCTTCAGTTTTAGCGCGACGCTGCCGATATAATCGACGGAATCCTGTCGTGGACCGACAACATGCCGTCAATGCGTCAATTAATCGTCTTTCTCTGTTGCCTGGGGCTGCCTCTTGCCCAGGCCGCGGAGCCCGTGCCGCTGGGCGGACGTCCGATCGTCACCCTGCAGCGGTCCGGCGACGCTCCCGTACGGCTGACCCTGTCCGACCTCGAAGCCCTGCCCAGCGAGACCCTGGAAGCCCAGCTCCCCGGCGAGGCCAACGCCCGCTGGCAAGGCGTGCGCCTCAGCCTGTTGCTGCGCCACCTGGACCTGGCGCCGCCCACGCGCCTGCGCGTGCTGGCGCTGAACGACTACTCGGCGATCATCCCGTACAGCGACCTCGACAGCTACCAGCCCATCCTCGCCTATCGCCGCAACGGCGCCTACATGGCGATCCGCGAACGCGGACCGCTTTTCATCATCTACCCGATGGCCCGCTATCCTGAGTTGAGAAACCAGGTCTACTACAACCGTACCGTCTGGCAGGTCAGCTCCATCACTCTTGAGTAAGTAACGGACATGACTGTGCCGCTGCTCGATCCGACAAAGCTGCGCCGGCAACGCCAGATCATGGGGCTGTTGCTCGGCCTGGTGCTGCTCATGGCGCTGATCGCCGGGGCTGCGCTGTGGCTGGCGGTGCGCCAGGCCCAGCAACTGGCCCAGCCGAACCTGCACAACGAGCTGTGGCAGACCTACTCGCTGCGCGCCGAACTGGATCGCACGCTGGACGCCGCGCGGCACACCGAGAGCGGCGAAGGCCAAGCCGACGACCTGGCGATCCGTCTCGAAGTCCTCGCCAGCCTGATCGCGCCGCTGCGCCGCCAGTCGTTGTTCAGGCATCTCGCCGAACCGCGTCCGGAGGTACAGGCCACCCTGCAACGCCTGATCGAGCTCAGCGATCGCTGGTCGAACCAGGCCCCCTGGGGCGATCCCGTCGCCGCGCGCCGCCTGGCCGCGGAGATCGTCCAGCAGGTTCCGCCCTTGCTCGAACCGACCCACCAGATCGTCGTCGCCAGCAACATCGCCCTGACCAACCAGTTGGACGTCGACCGCAAGCGCCTGCACCGGGCGTTCTACGCGTTGTTCTGGGCGCTGCTCGGGATCGGTGCCGGCGGTGCCCTGCTGGTGCTGCGCCTGGTCACCGACTTCAAACGCGCCCAGCAACTGGCCGGGCATCTGATCGAGCTTAACGCCACCCTGGAGAAACGCGTCGGCGAGCGCACCCGCCAGCTCAGCGAAGGCAAGGCGCTGCTGCATTTCATCCTCGAGGCCAGCCCGAGCGACGTGGTCCTGCTCAGCGCCTGCGGCGCCAGCATCCATTACGTCAGCCCACGCCTGCTCAAGCGCCTGGGTTGCCAGGCCCAGGACGACTTCAACCTGCCCCGGCTGTTCGCCAGCACCAGCGAATACAGCCGCCTGCAGAACGCCCTGGAGGCGCGCGGCCAGGTGGATGGCTGGGAAGCCCAGCTATGCGGGGAAACGCCTTGCTGGGCGGTGATCTGCGCGCGCCACCTGGAAATCGACGGCGAGCCGGCGACCCTGATCTGGTGCTACGACATCAGCCGGCGCAAGGCCATGGAGCAGGAACTGCGCCTGCTGGCCAGCACCGATACCCTGACCGGCCTGCACAACCGCCACTCGTTCCTGCACCAGGCGGAACTCATGCTCAAGGCCGCCGAACGCTTCCGCCACCCCTGCGTGGCGCTGATGCTGGACATCGACCACTTCAAGAACATCAACGACAGCCACGGCCACCTGACCGGCGACCGCGCCCTGCAACGTGTCGCCGAGACCCTGCGCCAGGGCCTGCGCGAGGTGGACCTGCTCGGTCGCCTGGGCGGCGAGGAATTCGCCGCGCTGCTTCCAGAGGTCAGCCTGGACCAGGCGCTGGACGTCGCCGAACGGCTGCGCGCCGGCGTCGAGGCGCTACGGGTGAGCAATCCCGACGGCGAACCGCTGCGGATGACCGTGAGCATCGGCGTCGCCCTGCGCAGGGACGCCGGGGACGACCTGGAAAGCCTGCTGGTGCGCGCCGACAGCGCGCTCTACCAGGCCAAGAGCGGCGGGCGCAACCGCACCGAGTACGCGCCCGCCTGACATGCGCCTCAGCCGAACACCGTGACCATCTGCCGGCTGATCGCCAGCAACTGGCCGTCGGCGCTCCACATCCGCGCCGCCACGTGACCGTAGCCGTCGCGCGCCTCCTCGATCTCCGCCAGGTAACGGCACCAGTCGCCGCTGCCCTGCTGCGGCAGCGGCTGGAGGAACTCGGCGGTCCAGGTCAGCGAGCTGGCCATCGCCGGGGTGCCCAGGTGCGGCAACAGCGCCGGCGGCCAGGAGTCGAGCAGCGCCAGCAGGTGGGAAACCTCCATGGGCTCTCCCTCGGGTTCGTCGCGGAAACGCATCCAGCCGCCCATCTGGCGCGACTTGTTCGAAGAGAACGGCAGGCCGCCCACTGCCCAGCGCATGGCGATGTAGCGAGTGAACTCCGGGGTCACGTTACGGATATAGGGCAGCTCCTGGCTCTCTTCGGGGCCCTTCATCCCGGCCGCCGGCAACGCTTCCACCGCCACCGCCGACGCGCGGGCGACGCCGAAACTGGCCTGGACCAGCGTCACCACCTGCTCGCCCTGACGGACCTCGACCTGTACCTGGCTCACCGCCTTGCCCTCGCGCAACAACCGGGCGCTGAAGCTCGCCGGCTGCTCGGGGGCCAGCGGTCCGACGAAGCTGACGCCAATGGAGCGCAACGGACGCCCCGCCTCGACCACCGCAAGCATGGCCTCGTAGGCCAACGCCACCACCAGGCCACCGAAGGTGGCGCGGCCCTGGCCCCAACTGGCCGGTACTACCACCGAGGAAGTGTCGCGGCGGACCGCCTGGATCAATTCGGAAAAATTCATGTGTGCCTCGCGAGGGGATTCGAGGGCCCATCTTAGGCGAGGCGATCCTTGGGAAAAAGCCGATCGGAATACCGGCGGCCTCAGTGCCCGGCAAGCGCCTGCTGCAATGTCGACAGGGCCCGTCCGGCACGCTCCCGGGCCAGTTCGAAGCGTGCCGTCCAGACCTCGCGCACGGGCGCCAGGTCCGGCTCGCGCTGGCATCGCAACAGCCACTGTTCGAGGTCGTGCCAATCGCCCAGCGCCGACTGGGCCGCCTTGAGCGGCGCCAGCAGCGAGCCGGGAATGCTGCAATCGTGCGGATAGGCCTCCAGCCCGTAGCGCACGCGCTTGATCCGCAGCCGTAGCGGGTGCCAGTGCTCGTAGGTGGTGTCCGCCAGCTCGGCGCGCAGGGTCTTCCATTGCCGGCGCAGGCGCTTGCGCACCCGGCCGTGCAGGCCATCCAGCACGGCATGCCGCTGGGCCGTACGCAACAGGGCCGGCCAGACGTCCAGGCAAAGCTGCAGGCGGTGCAGCGGCTGGCTGGCGAGAACCGCCACGTAGCCGGACTCCAGCACCGGCCGGCGCACCGCCAGCGCATCCCGCAGCCCTTCGGCGGCGAGCGCCGGCAGCAGCACCTCCAGGTCGCGGATCGGCCCGCTGAGCCGCCCGACCTCGGCGGCGGCATGCTCCAGCTCCTCGACGCCGGGGACTCCGCGGATCGGCCGCAGCAGGCTGCGCAGACGGCGCAGGGCGATGCGCAGGTCGTGCAGTGCCTCGTCATCCGTGCGCGCCTCCAGGCGGGCGACCGCCGACATCAACGCCACCTGCTGGCCGATCACCTCGGCCAGCAGTTCATCGATGAACCCCGTCATGCCTGCTCCTCTCCCCGGCCATCCCGCGTGGGCGTGCGCACCAGGCGCCAGGGCAGCGCCCGGCGCAATGCGCGCAGACGCAACCCTGGATCATCGGCACCGCCGTGTCCATAGCGTTGCGCTTCGAACGCGCCGACGAAGGCCGCGATGGCTGGCGCCTGCGCCGGCAGGACGCGGGCGGCGCGCTCGCCGTAGGAGCGTAGCCCTTCGCCGGGGGAACGGCGCAGGCCATGCATCTCCAGCAGGCGTTCGAAGCGGCGCAGTTGGCGGCTGCGCAGATCGTCACGGCCTTGCCAGGGCTTGAGCAGGAACAGCGCGAGCAGACCGACCGACAATATCGCCGCGGCACCGAGCAACAGGCCCAGTCGGGTCGGATCGAGCCCGCCGAACCAGCGCTGCAGGAAGGCGCCCTGCTGCTCACCCTGGTAGGCCAGGACCCAGCGTTGCCAGCCGTAGTTCAGGCTGTCCCAGGCCAGACGCATGTCGTTGAGCCAGGGCAGGCCACGGTAGCGCAACGGCGACAGCGGCGCGTCGGCGAGGTACTCGCTGTCCCCGGCCAGGGCCTGCTCCAGCCCCTGTTCGATCCGTTCGGGCGCCACCTGGTAGGTCGGGTCGACGCTCAGCCAGCCCTGCTCCGGCTGCCAGTATTCGACCCAGGCGTGGGCGTCGAACTGATGCACCAGCAGGTAGTTGCCCGCCGGATTCAGCTCGCCGCCCTGGTAGCCGGCCACCACTCGCGCAGGAATGCCCGCGGCGCGCAGGACGAAAGCCATCGCCCCGGCGTAATGCGCGCAGAAGCCGCTGCGCGTGTCGAACAGGAAATCGTCCACCCCGTCGGCACCGGTCGCTGGCGGTTTCAGGGTGTAGGCGAAGGGCTCGCGGTTGAAGCGCTGCAACAGGGCCGCGACCAGTGCCTGCGGTTGCGCATGGGCCTGGCGCAGTTGCTCGGCCAGGGCGCGCGCGCGCGGATTGCCGTGCATCGGCAACTGCAGGTTGCGCCAGCGCATGCGCGGATCGATGCTGGACTCGCGCAGCGCCTGTGGCCAGGAACTGACTCGGTAGAACAGACGTTGCTCGACCGGCTGCCGTCGCTGCAGGTGGAAATCGCTCATCAGGCGCGTGTCGGTCTGGTCGGTCTGCGCCACGTCGAGGGCGAACAGCCAGGACTGCGAACTGGGCTGCATGATCACGTCGTAGCGCAGCTCGGGGCCACGCTTCTGCCAGTGCATAGCATCCTCGCCCGACCATTGCGGCACCTGAGCCCAACGTCGTCCGTCGAAACGCTCCATGGTCAAGGCGCGCCAGTAGAGCTGCTCGCGCGGCGGCGGTGCGCCCTCGAAGCGGACCCGGAACGCCAGTTCGGCGGAGCGCCCAAGCTCGGCGATATCCCCTGGCGCCATGCTCTCCGAGAGTCCGGTGACCCCCTTGTTGCCGGGCATCGGCAACGACCACAGCGGCCCCAGGCGGGGGAAGAACAGGAACAGCAGGAGCATCAGCGGCAGCGCCTGCAGCAACAGCCCGCCGGCCAGCCGCAGGGTCGGCCAGGGCCGGCTGGCGAAAGCGCTCTGCTGCAAGCCGATCAGCGCCGCCAGCAACGCGGTCACCGGCAGCAGGCTGTACAGCGCGGCGAGGAAACCGTCGTCGAACAGGTAGCCCACCACCACTGCGAAGAAACCGAGGAACACCAGTACCAGCGCATCGCGGCGGGTCTTCATTTCCACCAGCTTGAGGATGAACGCGGCGATCAGCAGCACCGCCCCCGCGTCCAGGCCCACCAGGCTGCCGCGCGACAACCAGACCCCGGCCCCGGCGAGCAGCGCCAGGGCCAGCTTGACCCAGGCGCGCGGATAGCCGGCACGCATGCGGAAGACCTGCACCCGCCAGGCCGCGCAACCGAGCCACATGGCCGCGATCCACAGCGGCATGTAGGCCAGGTGCGGCAGGATCACCAGTACCTGCGCCACCAGCAGCCAGACCAGCGCGACCCGCGGAATCGCGTTCATCGCGCCGCTCCGAACAACGCCAGCGCACGCAGGCAGGCCTCGCGCTGGGCCTCGCCGCTGGCCGGTTGCAGGCGTGTGCCGGGCAGCGCCAGGCCATAGGGCTGCTGCCGCGAGGAGAGTTCCAGGACTGCATGACACAAGCGGCCCAGGCGACTTTCGAGATCCCCGCCGAGGCGCTCGAATTCCAGCCACAGGTCTTCCCCGCCGAGCGCGGCGAAGTCCTTCACCAGCAGCCCCTGGCCACGGGAAAACGCCTTCCAGTGCAGGCGCCGCCGCGAGTCGCCCGGCTGGTAGGCGCGCAGTCCCTGGTAGTCGTCGACGCCCGCGCTCGCCAGCGCGCGCCCCTGGTCCTCGGCATCCTCCGCGCCCGGCGCGAGGAACGGCTCGCCGGCCTGCGGCCGAGGGTAGACCAGCGCCTGCTGGCGCAGGTCGACCCAGCTCCAGGCCACCAGCAGGCCGAGGGGAAAGCGACTCTCCACCCGCAGGCGCCCCGGCCGCAGCCAGCCGCGTCGCTCGGTCGGGTGGAACAGCAGCACCTCGGCAGCCGCGTCGCCTGCCAGGTCGGCGTATTCCAGCGGCCGCTCCGGCCAGCCGACGGCGATGGCCTGGCGCGCCCGCCGCGGGCTTTCCAGGCGCACCCGGAAACCGGCGCGCTCGCCGGCGAACACCGGGTCCGCTCCCAACGCGGTGAGGCGCAGGCCGGCAAGGTTGCGATAGGTATGGAGGATGGTCACCACGCCCAGGGACAGCAGCAGGAAGGTCAACCCGTAGGCCAGGCTGTTCTGGTAGTTGATCGCCGCCAGCAGCATCACCAGCAGCGCCAGGCCGAAAGCGCCGCCCTGGCGGGTCGGCAGGATGAATACGCGGCGCTGGTTCAGCTCGACGCTGCTCGCCGGCGGTATCCGTCGGTTCAGCCAGCGCTGCCAGCGCGGCCAGTTGCGCAGGCGCATCAGAGCGCCGGGACTTCGCGCAGCAGCCATTGCACCAGCGCGCCGCCACCGTGCCCGGTGGGGTCCGCCTGGTCGCGCAGGCGATGCCCGGCGACCGCCGGCAACACCGCCTGGACGTCTTCCGGAATCACATAGTCGCGTCCCGCCAGCAGCGCCCAGGCACGCGCCGCGGCGAGCAACGCCAGGCTACCGCGCGGCGACAGGCCGAGGGCGAAGGCCGGCTGCGTGCGGGTCGCTTCGACCAGGCGCAGCACGTAGTCCACCAGCGCATCGCTGGCGCGGACCTTCGGCACTTCGGCCTGGAAAGCGGCCAGCGCCGCGTGGTCGAGCAAGGGTTCCAGGCGCGGCAGCAGATCGCGCCGAGCTTCGCCGAGCAACAGCGAGCGTTCCGCCGCGCGTCCGGGGTAGCCCAGCGACAGGCGCATCAGGAAGCGATCCAGCTGCGATTCCGGCAGGGAGAAGGTGCCGCCCTGGCTGGCCGGGTTCTGCGTGGCGATGACGAAGAACGGTTCCGGCAAGGGCCGGGTGGCGCCCTCGATGGTCACCTGGCCTTCTTCCATCGCCTCGAGCAAGGCGCTCTGGCTTTTCGGCGTGGCGCGATTGATCTCGTCGGCAAGCACCAGTTCGGCGAAGATCGGCCCGGGATGGAAGACGAATTGCCCGCTGTCCTTGTCGAACACCGAGGTACCGAGGATATCGCCCGGCAGCAGGTCCGAGGTGAACTGGATGCGCTGGAAACTGAGCCCGAGCACCCGCGCCAGGGCATGGCTGAGGGTGGTCTTGCCCATCCCCGGCAGGTCTTCGATCAACAGGTGCCCACGGGCCAGCAGGCAGGCCAGGGCCAGGCGCACCTGGCGGTCCTTGCCCAGGAGAATCTCATCGACCGCCTTCAGGCAGGCTTCCAGGGTGTTCAGCATCCCGACCTCGCGTTTCCGGGGAAAACAGCGATCCTACTGGCCTGGGGCCAGCCGGCAAGGCACTTGCAATTTTTCCTCACGAAACTGTGAAACCGTTGCCACCGGTACTTGCCGGAGTGCCCGCTACAAGCCTAGACGCTGGGGAGGGACAGGCGCGGATGATGCCTGCGCCAGTCCGGCTCGACACGGCGCGCGACGGTCGCCGACGGCAGGCGTGGGGGAAGCCGCCTCAGCCCAGTTCGGCGACGATCGCCGCCAGCGCCTTGGCCGGGTCGGCGGCCTGGCTGATCGGCCGGCCGATCACCAGGTAATCGGAGCCGGCGTCCAGGGCCTGGCGCGGGGTGAGGATGCGCCGCTGGTCGTCCTGGGCGCTGCCGGCCGGGCGGATGCCCGGCGTGACCAGTTGCAGGCCCGGATGGGCGGCCTTCAGCGCCGGCGCTTCCTGGGCCGAGCAGACCAGGCCGTCCATGCCGGCCTTCTGCGCCAGGGCGGCGAGGCGCAACACCTGCTCCTGGGGCTCGATGTCGAGGCCGATGCCCGCCAGGTCCTCGCGCTCCATGCTGGTCAGCACGGTCACGCCGATGAGCAACGGCCTGGGCCCGCTGAAGGCCTCCAGCGTCTCGCGGCAGGCGGCCATCATGCGCAGGCCGCCGGAGCAGTGCACGTTGACCATCCACACGCCCATCTCGGCGGCGGCCTTCACCGCCATCGCCGTGGTGTTCGGGATGTCGTGGAATTTCAGGTCGAGGAACACCTCGAAGCCCTTGCCACGCAAGGTCTCGACTATACCCGCGGCACAACTGGTGAAGAGTTCCTTGCCGACCTTCACCCGGCACAGTTTCGGGTCCAGCTGATCGGCCAGCGCCAGGGCGGCCTCACGGGTGGGGAAATCCAGGGCGACGATGATGGGGGACTGGCAGGCGGACATGGGCTCTCTCGCGGCGAATCGAAAACGGCGCGCATTGTCGCAGAATCCGGCCGTTTGCCGTAGCCCGGAACGCGCCGGGGAGATGAACGTCGTGGACTAGAGGCGGGCGCGGAGCAGTTGCTCCAGCCAGTCGACGAATGCCCTGACCCGCCGCGACAGATGCCGCCGGTGCGGATACAGGGCGTACGCCGGCATCGCTTCGGCCCGCCACTGCGGCAGCACCTCGCGCAGCTCGCCGCGTTGGAGGTGCTCGCGCACGTCGTAGGCAGGGATCTGGATCAGGCCCAGTCCGGACAGGCAGCAGGCGATGTAGCTTTCCGCGTTGTTCACCGTGACCCGGCTGCGCAACGCGCGGGTCAGGGTGCGCCCATCCTCGCGATACTCCCAGGGCAACACCCGGCCGCTGCTGGGCGAGGCATAGTTGACCGCCCAGTGCCGGTCGAGGTCGGCTGGCGTCCGTGGCTCGCCATGCTCTTCCAGGTAGGCGGGACTGGCGCAATTGATCAGTTGCATCTCGCCGAGGCGTCGCGCCACCAGGCTGCTGTTGCCCAACTGGCCGACCCGCAGGACGCAGTCGACGCCCTCCTGCACCAGGTCCACCGAACGGTCGCTGGAGCCCAGCTCCAGTTCGATGTCCGGATGCTGGCGGAAGAATTCCGGCAGCGCCGGGGCGATCAGCAGTCGCGCCACCCGGCTCGGCACGTCGACCTTGAGCCGGCCGCTGGCGCGGCTGCCGTCGTGGAACAGGCTCTCCAGCTCCTCCATGTCTTCCAGCAGGTGGCGGCAACGCTCCAGCACCACGCTGCCGTCGTGGGTCAGCTGGACCTGCCGGGTGGTGCGATGCAGCAGCCGGCTGCCGAGTTGCGCTTCGAGCTGCTGGACCGCCGCCGAGACCGTCGCCCGCGGCATGTCCAGCAGGTCCGCGGCCTTGGTGAAGCTGCCGGTTTCGGCAACGCGCAGGAACACGCGCATGCTGTCCAGACGATCCATGGGCAGGCCCCTTCTCTCTATTCGGGATGGCTGGACAGTCTATCCATGCCACCTACGTTTATCCAAAGAACCCGGACCAATAGCCTGGAGTCCCTACTCTACTTCCTGGATCCGCAGATGCCCCATGCAGCGCTTTTGCTTCCTCCCAACGCGTCCCCGCTGCCGGAAGTGGTCGGTTTCTGGCGCGATGCCGGCCCTACCCTCTGGTTCGCCAGGAACGCCGATTTCGACCGGCGCTTCCGCGAGCGCTTCGCCCACCTCTACGAGCTTGCCTGCGCCGACGCGCTGCGCCCGGCTGCCGATGAAGCCGAGGACCATCTCGGCCTGCTGTTGCTGCTCGACCAGTACCCGCGCAACGCCTTCCGTGGAACCCCGCGCATGTACGCCAGCGACGCCCAAGCGCGGCGCTGGGCGGAGCGGGCTCTGGGACAAGGCCTCGACCGCCAGGTCGGGGACGCGCTGCGGCTGTTCTTCTACCTGCCGTTCGCCCATGCCGAGAACCTTGCCGACCAGGATCGCTCGGTAGCGCTGAACCACGGACTCGGCCAGCCCTTCCTCGCCCACGCTCGTGAGCATCGCGAGATCATCCGCCGCTTCGGGCGCTTTCCCCATCGCAATCCGATCCTCGGTCGCCCGTCCAGCGCCGAGGAACTCGCCTTCCTCGCCGCCGGCGGCTTCGCCGGCTGAACCGGGGCTCAGCCGGCCCTCCCTAGATAGGCAGGTCGCGATCCAGCAAGCGGTCCAGCAACCAGTTGGCCGCCGGTCCCAACGGCCGCTGCCGCGACCAGACCACGTCCACCGCCTGGCTGCGCGGCCAGCCGGACACCGGCAACTCCTTCAGCCGTCCGTTGGCGTAGCCGCTGACCAGCCAGCGCGGCAGCTCGGCCCAACCGAAGCCGTGGGTGGCCATTTCCAGCAGCAACAGGTAGTTGGGCGCCGACCAGCAGCGCCCGCCGCTGGACGGCAGGCCGTCGTTGATCGCCGCGCCGGTCTCGCTATAGGTGTTCAGGCGCAGCAGACGCCATTCGGAAAGGTCACGCTCGCTGACCCGCTCCAGGCCCGCCAGCGGATGGTCGACGGCGGCGAACAGGCCGAACTCGGCACGCTCGGCGACCGCCGCCACGCCCAGCTCCGGCGGGTAGTGCGGCTGCGCGGCGAGCAGGCCGAGGGTGGCGCGGCCGCGGCTGACCTGGGCGATCACGTCCTGGTCCTCGGCGATCAGGCATTCGAACTCCAGCTCAGGGTAACGCTCGTCCAGTTCGGCCAGGCGCGCCTCGTAGCGCGCCGAATGGTAGGTGTCGGATAGCGCCAGGGTCACCCGTGGTTCCGAGCCGCCGGCGAGCAGCGCGGCGACCCGGCGCAGGCGGTCGGATGCGCCGAGGACCTCCTCGACCCGTCCCAGCAGGGTGCGCCCGGCCTCGGTCAGTTGCGGCTGGCGGCCACTGCGATCGAAGAGTTCCAGGCCGAGGTCGATCTCCAGCCGGGCAATGGCCTCGCTGACGGTCGACTGGCTCTTGCCCAGCTTGCGCGCGGCGGCGCTGAAGGAGCCGAGGGAAACGGCCTGGACGAAGGCCTCGAGGGATTCGGGCGACAAATGCATATCGGTTTTTCCGATGGTATCCAACTTAACCCTATCCCAAAGACCGATGACAATACAGCCCGACTTCAACGACGAACCGGGAGCGTTCGCCATGACCCACACCCACACCGCCCTCGACAAGACTCTCAAGGAGCGGATCTTCCACGCCCTGGCCTTCGAGGGCCTGGCCGTCCTCCTCACCGCGCCGGTGCTGTCGCTGGTGATGAACAAGCCCCTGGCGCACATGGGTGCGCTGACGCTGATGTTCTCCACCGTGGCGATGCTCTGGAACATGCTCTTCAACAGCCTCTTCGACCGCGCCCAGCGGCGCATGGGCTTCCAGCGCACCCTGCAGGTCCGGGTGCTGCATGCGATGCTCTTCGAGCTGGGCCTGATCGTGGTGCTGGTACCGCTGGCCGCCTGGTGGCTGTCGATCGGACTGGTCGAGGCGTTCCTCCTCGACATGGGCCTGATCCTGTTCTTCCTGCCCTACACCATGGCCTTCAACTGGAGCTACGACGTCCTCCGCGCACGCCTGGTGGAAAGCCGCCAGGCCAAGGCCGCCGGTTGCGACGCCGGCTAGGCCGGCGTTCAGGCCGTCAGCCGCTCGCGCAGGCGGCCGAGCATGCCGAGCAGGCTGCCGACCCGTTCCTTCTCGCGCTCGTCGCGCGGCACCTCGGCCAGCCGGTCGACCTCCGGCAGGCTTCGCCCGCGCCACAGCAAGGCCTGCTCGGCGGCCGCCTTCAGGCCTTTCTCGAACAATCCCCTGCGGATCGGCTTGGGCAGGTAGCGGAATATCTGCGCCTGGTTGATCAGTTCGAGCAGGGCCTGGGTGTCGCGGAACGGCGTAACCACCAGGCTGAGCAGGCGCGGATGGGCCTGGGCCAGGGATTTCAGCAGCGGCGCGGTATGCTCCCCGGCCAGCTTCAGGTCGCTGACCAGCACCTCCACCGGTTCGGTGTTCAGCCACACCAGCGCCTCGGCCAGGTTGCGCGCGCGCAGCAGGCGATGCCCGCCGGCATGGCAGAAGGCCCCGACGCAGTCCAGGGTTTCCGGGTCGTCGTCGAGCAGCAGCACGCTCAGCGGCGCCGCCAGCGTGGCCGCGGGCGGCGCCGGCAGGCCCTGGCGGCTGGCGATCTCCGCCGCCTGGCGCAGGGTGAAGGCCATTTCCTGGGGATTCCAGGGCTTGGTCAGGTAGCGGAAGATGCCACCGTCGTTGAGCGCGTCGACGGCGGCATCGAGGTCGGAATAGCCGGTGAGGAGAATCCGCAGGGTCTCCGGATAGCGCTCGCGAGCCTGCGCCAGCAGTTCGGCGCCGCTCATCTGCGGCATGCGCTGGTCGCTGACCAGCACCTGTATCCGTTCCGTCTTCAGGCGCTCCAGGGCGCGCCGCGGGTCGCTCTCGGTGAGCACCTCGTAATGGCGGCGGAACTGCATGGCCAGGCTGCGCAGGATGCGCTCCTCGTCATCGACGAAGAGAATGCGGACGGGAGATGGGCTCATGTCAGGCGCTCCGTTTCAGTTCGCGGGCCTGCTCTCGCGGCAGGCTGATGAGGAAGCGGGTTCCGCGGCCCGGTTCGGAGGCCACGCGGATGGTCCCGCCATGTTGCTGGATGATCTTGTAGCTGATCGACAGGCCGAGCCCGGTGCCCTGCCCCACCGGCTTGGTGGTGAAGAACGGGTCGAAGATCCGGCCGAGGACCTCGGCGGGCATGCCCTTGCCGTTGTCCTGCACGGAGAGGAACACCTGGCGCTCGTCGGCCCAGCTCTTCAGCAGGATGCGGCCGAAACGCTCCATGGCCTGCGCGGCGTTGGTCAGCAGGTTCAGCAGCACCTGGTTGATCTGCGACGGCGCGCAGGCGATAAGCGGCAGCTCGCCGAGCTGGCTGCTGATCTCGGCCTTGTCCTTGATGGCGGTGCGGGCGATCAGCACGGCGTTGCGCACGCAGTCGTTGAGGTCGACCTCCTCGCTGAAGGCGCGGTCCAGGCGGGCGAAGTCCTTGAGCCCGGAAACCAGCTCGCCGATCTGGCCGAGGCCGTAGCGGGTATCGACGAACAATTGCCGCAGGTCCTCGCGCAACTGTTCGACGGCGGCTTCGCGGCGCACCGCGTCGGCCGCCTGCAGCGCCTGCGCCAGGCGCGCTTCGTCGCACTGCGGGTCGCCCAGGCAGTCGACCAGCGCCGCCTGGGCATCGGCCAGGCGCAACAAGGGATCGCTCAGCTCCTCCAGCAGCGCCAGGTTGTTGCCGACGTAGCCGAGCGGCGTGTTCAGCTCGTGTGCGACCCCGGCCACCATCTGCCCGAGCGAAGCCATCTTTTCCGACTGCACCAGTTGCGCCTGGGACTCCTTGAGGTCCACCAGCGCCTTGCGCAGCACCCGGTTGCGCTGGGCGATGCGCGCCTCCATGGCCTTCAGCAGGTCGAGCACGGTGCCCAGGCCACGGTAGCGGCCCTCTTCGTCGACCAGGGCGAAGTCCTCGGTGATCGGATACTGCAGGCGACCGGTGACCTGCTGCGCCGCCTCTTCCAGGCTGGCGCCGAGGGAGACGCTGAGGGGCGCCCGGTTCATGACGTCGCGCACCGGATGGCGGCCCCAGAGGTCGCGGCCGAAACGCTGCATGAAGATGTCCTGGAGGGTGTAGCGGCTGACCAGGCCGAGGACCCGGCGCTCGTCGTCGACCACCGGCAGCGAGAGGAAGGCACGGTGCTCCGGCATCAGCAGGCGGTCGGCGACGTCGCTGATGCTCATCGCCGGAGTCAGGGGTTCCACCGGGCGCAACAGACGGGACAACGCGCTCGGAGACATCGGCAACCTCTCGCTGGCAGGCCCGGACGGGGCAATGAAGGGATACCCGCCAGTTAAGCAATGTCAGATTGCCAACATGTGACAGGCATCACGCCGGCCAGGCTCAGCGTTTTCTCCGCCCGCAACTTCCGAGCGCCGCCGGGAGTCTCAACCACAGGGCCTCGCGCCGGAGCGTTGTCTGACAGAAAGGCAAACCCGGCGTATGGTGAACATTCATATCGATGAGGGAGAACAACATGCCCTGGTACGCCTGGTTGATCATCGTCCTCGCCCTGGGCTCCATCGTCGGCGGACTCCTGCTGCTGCGCGACTCGGCGAAGAAGCTGCCGTTGAGCGAGGAACAGCTCAAACGCATCCATGAACGCAACGCCGAGCTGGACGCGCAGGAGGCGAAGGACCGCTGAACCTATTGGCCTGCCGGCGGGTCACTAGGTCTCGTAGGAAAACCCCGGCGGGCGAAAAACCGGCGAGGCGAAGGCTCGCGGGCGGAGTCATGCGGGCCGCGCGTGGTTTTTCCTGCGCAACCTGGGGTTCGTTCCCCGTATGTTTCCCTCTGGCAGAAGGTTCGTTCCTTGCGCTTTTCCCATCCGCGGGTCGAAATGCCTTTAGAATCCCTCCTTTAAACGGGAGGCTGCATGCTCGGGCGTCTGATACCGCTTCTACCCATTCTGTTCCTGCTCGGGGGCTTCTTCACCGGGCACATCGCGCTGCTGACGGCGGTCATCGTCCTGCTCTACATCATCTGGGTGACCTACGCCGAGCGCTGGCTGCCGACCCTGCTCTGGTGGCCGGTGAGCCTCGCCGCCAGCGCCCTGATCGCCATCCACTACCTGCCCGGCTTCATTCCCCTGCGCCTGTTCCCCTGGGACCTTGCCAGCGCCAGCCCGCCGATCCAGATGATCTGGCTGCCCTGGGACAAGGCCCTGGTCGCCCTTACCCTGCTCGCCTGGTGGCTACGCCGGCCGAAGCAGCCGCTGGTGTCGCTGGATATCACCGCGCTGGCCTTCTGCCTGACCTTCTTCGTGGTGCCGCTGCTGTCGATCATGACCAATGCCGCGAGCTGGCAGCCGAAGTGGCCGGATGCCTTCTGGTGGTGGCTGGTACTGAACGTCGGGGTGGTCTCGCTGGCCGAGGAGGCGTTCTTCCGCGGCCTGCTGCAAAGCCAGTTGATCCGCTGGTTCGGCGCCTGGCCGGGAATCATCGTCGCGACCCTCGCCTACGCCGCGCTGCACCTGCTGGTGAACCCGGTGTACGCGCTGCTGGCCGGGATCGCCGGGCTGGGCTACGGCATGGTCCTGCACTTCAGCGGGCGGCTGTCCCTGGCGGTGCTGCTGCACGCCTCGATCAACACCCTGCACTTCCTCCTGCTGAGCTACCCGTTCCGCCTGATCTCCGAGTGATCAGGCGTCCTTGATCACCAGCGCCAGGGCCTCCTCGGCGAGCTGATCGAGACTCATCGGTCCTTCCGGACGGAACCAGGTGGTGGTCCAGGACAGCGCGCCGGTGAGGAAGCGCCGCAGGATGAACGGATCGCCCTGGCAGTAGCCGGCCAGCCGCGCCTCCCCCAGCACGTCGAGCCACATCTGCTCGTAGATGTCGCGCAGGCCGAGGATGTACGCCTGGCCTTCGGCGGACAGCGAGCGCCACTCGTAGACCAGCACCGCCATCGCCTCGCCGGTACCGCCCATGATCGATTGCAGCTCGCAGCGGATCAGTCCCAGCACCCGCTCGCGCAGGTCCTCGGCGTCGGCCAGGGCGGCGCGCATCAGGGCGGTGTTGTAGAGGATGGTCTCTTCCATCACCGAGCGCAGGATCTCATCCTTGCTCTTGAAGTGATGGAAGATGCTGCCCGACTGGATGCCCACCGCGCTGGCCAGGTCGCGCACCGTGGTGCGTTCGTAGCCTTTGCTGCGGAACAGGTGGGCGGCGGTCTGCAGCAGCTTGCCGCGGGCGCTTTCCGGATCGGTGAGCTGTCCGGTAGCCACCAGCTCCAGCATCACTTCCCGGGCTTTCTGATCGTCCAACGCTGAGTACCCCTTTTCCGGATCGTCGGCGGCTCGGTGCCGCTCATCCGCGCGCCCGGCCGCTCCGTATTTGCCGACCGGCCTCGGGATTGCCCCGCAAGTGCTTGTCGGCATTCATGAAATGTATGCCTGCGAAGACGACCGAGCAAGCGCTTGGGTAACAGCCGAGAACGGATTTGTTTCTGCCCCCTTCTCAACCAAGCGCTTGCTTGGTAATGTCGCCCCACACTTCCGCCGTCACGGGTCAAGAACAATGCAAAAGACCGTACGCATCGGCTGCGCCTCGGCCTTCTGGGGCGACACCTGCACCGCGGCCGCCCAGTTGGTGCGCGGCGCGCCGCTGGACTACCTGGTGTTCGACTACCTGGCCGAGATCACCATGTCGATCATGGCCGGCGCCCGCCTGAAACAGCCGGACGCCGGCTACGCCACCGACTTCGTCGAGGTCCTCGCACCACTGCTGGGCGAGATCGCCGAGAAGAAGATCCGCGTCATCAGCAACGCTGGCGGGATCAATCCGCAGGCCTGTGCCGCCGCCCTCGCCGCGGCCTGCGAGAAGGCCGGGGTGCAGCTGAAGATCGCCGTGCTCCATGGCGACAACCTGCAAGCGCGCCAGGCCGAACTGGCCAAGGCCGGCATCCGCGAGATGTTCAGCGACGCGCCTTTCCCGCCGATGTGCGTCTCGCTCAACGCCTACCTCGGCGCGCCGGGCATCGTCGAGGCCCTGCGCCTGGGCGCGGATATCGTGATCACCGGCCGGGTGGTCGACAGCGCGGTGGTCAGCGCCGCCCTGGTGCACGAGTTCGGCTGGGCCTGGGACGACTACGACCGACTGGCCCAGGCAGCCCTCGCCGGGCACATCGTCGAATGCGGCGCGCAATGCACCGGCGGCAATTTCACCGACTGGGAGCAGGTGCCGGACTATGAGCACATCGGTTTCCCCATCGTCGAGGTCGAGGCCGACGGGCGCTTCGTGGTGACCAAGGCGCCCGGCACCGGTGGCCTGGTCAGCGAACTGAGCGTCGGCGAACAGATGCTCTACGAGATCGGCGACCCACGCGCCTACCTGCTGCCCGACGTGGTCTGCGACTTCACCGAGGTGCGCCTGCGCCAGGCCGGTCCCGACCGGGTCGCGGTGGAAGGCGCGCGCGGCCTGCCGCCCACCGACCGGTACAAGGTCAGCGCCACCTATCCGGACGGTTTCCGCTGCACCGCCAGTTGCCTGATCGCCGGCATCGATGCGCTGAAGAAGGCCGAGCGGGTCAGCCAGGCGATCATCGCCAGGACCGAGGAAATCTTCGCCGAGCGCGGCTGGGAGCCCTACCGCGAGGTCAATGTCGAACTGCTCGGCAGCGAAGCCACCTATGGTCCCCATGGGCGACGGCAGGACAGCCGCGAAGTGGTGGTCAAGCTGGCCGTCCGGCATCCGCGCAAGGAAGCCCTGGTGCTGTTCTCCCGCGAGATCGCCCAGGCCGCCACCGGGATGGCGCCCGGCCTGACCGGCATCGTCGGCGGCCGGCCGACGGTGTATCCGGTGATCCGCCTGTTCTCTTTCCTGATCGACAAGGCGCAATGCGCGTTGAGCGTGGAGATCGACGGCCAGCGCCATCCGCTGGAACTGCCCGTCCTCGAAGCCTTCGACCCGGCACGATTGGCCGAGGCGCACCAGCCGCCACGCCCGGAGCAGCCCGCCAGCGCCAGCGTGCCGCTGGTGAAGCTGGCGGTGGCGCGCTCCGGCGACAAAGGCAACCACAGCAACATCGGGGTCATGGCGCGGCGCCCGGAGTACCTGCCGTGGATCGCCGAGGCGCTGGAGGAAGGCGCCGTGGTGGACTGGATGCAGCATGTGCTCGACCCGCAGACCGGCCGGGTCGGCCGCTGGTACCTGCCGGGCAGCCACAGCCTGAACTTCCTGCTGGAGAACGCCCTCGGCGGCGGCGGCGTCGCCAGCCTGCGCATCGACCCGCAGGGCAAGGCCTTTGCCCAGCAGTTGCTGGAGTTTCCGGTGGCAGTGCCGCAGGCGCTCGCCGACGCGCTGGAAACGCAAGGCAGATAACCACAACCAGGAACGGCGAATGCGGCGTTCCGCTGCCCCTCTACGGGATTCATCGGAGTCACCAGAACAATGAGCTACGACTCGATCTTCCGACTTGGTCTGTTCGACGGCCAGACCATCATCGTCACCGGCGGCGGCAGCGGCATCGGCCGCTGCACCGCCCACGAGCTGGCGGCCCTCGGCGCCCACGTGGTGCTGGTCGGACGCAAGGCGGAAAAGCTGGAGAAGACCGCCGGCGAGATCGTCGAGGACGGCGGCAGCGTCAGCTGGCACGCCTGCGACATCCGCGAGGAGGAAGCGGTGAAGACGCTGGTGGCGAATATCCTGGCCGAACGCGGGACCATCCATCACCTCGTCAACAACGCCGGCGGCCAGTATCCCTCGCCCCTCGCCTCGATCAGCCAGAAGGGCTTCGAGACCGTGCTCCGCACCAACCTGGTCGGCGGCTTCCTGGTCGCCCGCGAAGTGTTCAACCAGTCGATGAGCAAGACCGGCGGCAGCATCGTCAACATGCTCGCCGACATGTGGGGCGGCATGCCCGGCATGGGTCACTCCGGCGCCGCACGCTCGGGCATGGAGAATTTCACCAGGACCGCCGCCGTCGAGTGGGGCCATGCCGGCGTGCGGGTCAACGCGGTGGCGCCGGGCTGGATCGCGTCCAGCGGCATGGATACCTACGAAGGCGCGTTCAAGGCGGTGATCCCGACCCTGCGCGAGCACGTGCCGCTCAAGCGCATCGGCAGCGAGTCGGAAGTCGCCGCCGCCATCGTCTTCCTGCTCTCCCCCGGCGCCGCCTTCGTCAGCGGCAACACGATCCGCATCGACGGCGCCGCCAGCCAGGGCAGCCGCGCCTTCCCGCTATTCAAGGGCAAGCCGGAACAGAGCCGCGCGTACAACGGCTTCCACCGCGCCTACCTGCCCGACGTACTGAAGGACCAGGAGGACTGACATGCCCGCGATCCAGTCGGAACTCGACGTCAACGGCGAGGACTTCGCCCGCAACCGCGAGGCCATGCTCGCCGCCGTGGCCGGCTTCCGCGAGTTGGAGCAGAAGGTCCTGGACAAGGCCGCCGAGGCCAGGCCGAAGTTCGAGAAACGCGGCCAGCTGCTGCCGCGCGAACGCCTGGCGCTGCTGCTCGACCCGGGCGCGCCGTTCCTCGAACTGTCCTCGCTGGCCGGCTACAAGCTGCACGACGACAAGGACGGCACCCAGGCCGGCGGCGGGATCATCGCCGGGATCGGCTACATCGCCGGGGTGCGCTGCCTGGTCAGTGCCAGCAACAGCGCGATCAAGGGCGGCACCATCTCCCCGACCGGGCTGAAGAAGACCCTGCGCCTGCAGCAGATCGCCATGGAGAACAAGCTGCCGGTGGTGACCCTCACCGAAAGCGGTGGCGCCAACCTCAACTACGCGGCGGAGATCTTCGTCGAAGGTGCGCGCGGCTTCGCCAACCAGGCGCGGATCTCCGCCATGGGCATTCCCCAGGTCACCGTGGTGCATGGTTCCAGCACCGCCGGCGGTGCCTACCAGCCGGGGCTGTCGGACTACGTGGTGGTGGTGCGCGGCAAGGCCAAGATGTTCCTCGCCGGGCCGCCGTTGCTCAAGGCCGCCACCGGCGAGATCGCCAGCGACGAGGAGCTCGGCGGAGCCGAACTGCACGCGCAGGTCGCCGGCACCGCGGAATACCTGGCGGAAAACGACGCCGACGGCGTGCGCCTGGCCCGCGAGATCGTCGGCATGTTGCCGTGGAACGCACAACTGCCGGCGCGCCCGGCGCGTTCCTGGCGTGAACCGCTGTACCCGGTGGAGGAGCTGCTCGGGGTGGTTCCGGCCGACCCGAAGAAGCCCTACGACGTCCGCGAGATCGTCGCGCGCATCGCCGACGGCTCCGAGTTCCTCGACTTCAAGAACGAGTTCGACGGCCAGACCGTCTGCGGCCACCTGCGCATCGAGGGCCACGCCTGCGGCCTGATCGGCAACAACGGACCGATCACCCCGCAGGGCGCGGCCAAGGCGGCGCAGTTCATCCAGCTCTGCGAACAGAGCAACACGCCGCTGCTGTTCCTGCACAACACCACCGGCTTCATGGTCGGCACCGAGTCGGAGCGCCAGGGCGTGATCAAGCACGGCTCGAAGATGATCCAGGCGGTGGCCAACGCCCGCGTGCCCAAGCTGACCCTGGTGGTCGGCGGCTCCTACGGCGCCGGCAACTACGCGATGTGCGGACGCGGCCTCGACCCGCGCTTCATCTTCGCCTGGCCGAACAGTCGCACCGCGGTGATGGGCGGTGCCCAGGCCGGCAAGGTGCTGCGCATCGTCACCGAGGAGAAACACGCCAAGGAAGGCAAGGAAGCCGATCCGAAGATGCTCGAGATGCTGGAAACCGTCACCGCGCAGAAGCTCGACAGCCAGTCCACCGCGCTCTACGGCACCGCCAGCCTGTGGGACGACGGCCTGGTCGACCCGCGCGACAGCCGCAGGCTGCTCGGCTACCTGCTGGATATCTGCGCGGAAGCCGAGGCGCGGCCGCTGAAGGGCAACAGCTTCGGGGTCGCGAGGTTCTGACTGCAACAGGCGAGCCGGCGACAGCCCCTCTCCCCGCTCTCCCTGAAGGAAGAGGGTTGGGAGAGAGCAAGCGGATCCTGCCGGAAAACAATGATGCCCAGGAGGAAAGACAACCCATGATCTTCACCCAGGAACACGAGGAACTCCGCCGCACCGTTCGCAGCTTCGTCGAGCGGGAAATCAACCCCAACGTCGACCAGTGGGAAAAGGACGGCCGCTTCCCGATCCACGAGATATTCCGCAAGGCCGGCGAACTCGGCCTGCTGGGCATCTCCAAGCCGGAGAAGTTCGGCGGCATGGGCCTGGACTACAGCTACTCGATCGTCGCCGCCGAGGAATTCGGCAGCATCACCTGCGGCGGCATCCCGATGGCCATCGGCGTGCAGACCGACATGTGCACCCCGGCCCTGGCCCGCTTCGGTTCCGACGAGTTGCGCGAGGAGTTCCTCCGCCCGGCCATCGCCGGCGAGATGGTCGGCTGCATCGGCGTCTCCGAGGTCGGCGCCGGCTCCGACGTCGCCGGCCTGAAGACCACCGCGCGCAAGGACGGCGACGACTATGTGATCAACGGCAGCAAGATGTGGATCACCAACTCGCCGTCGGCCGACTTCATGTGCCTGCTCGCCAATACCTCCGACGACAAGCCGCACGTCAACAAGTCGCTGATCGTGGTCCCGATGAAGACCCCGGGCATTACCCTCAGCCCGCACCTGGACAAGCTCGGCATGCGCAGTTCGGAGACCGCCCAGGTGTTCTTCGATAACGTCCGCGTACCGCAGCGCAACCGCATCGGCGCGGAAGGCGCCGGCTTCATGATGCAGATGCTGCAGTTCCAGGAAGAACGGCTGTTCGGCGCGGCCAACATGATCAAGGGCCTGGAGCACTGCATCGACGTCACCATCGAGTATTGCAAGGAGCGCAGGACCTTCGGCCAGCCGCTGATCGACAACCAGGTCATCCACTTCCGCATGGCCGAGATGATGACCGAGGTCGAGGCGCTGCGCGCCCTGGTCTACCAGGCCACCGAGCTGTACGTGAAAGGCAGGGACGTGACGCGCCTGGCTTCCATGGCCAAGCTCAAGGCCGGCCGCCTCGGCCGCGAGGTCAGCGACGCCTGCCTGCAGTACTGGGGCGGCATGGGCTTCATGTGGGACAACCCGGTCTCCCGCGCCTACCGCGACACCCGCCTGGTATCCATCGGCGGCGGTGCCGACGAGATCATGCTCGGCATCATCTGCAAGCTGATGGGCATCCTGCCGGGCAAGAAGAAAGGCTGACGTTCCAGGAGGAAACCGGCATGAGCCTGCCGCATTGCGAGACCCTGCTGCTGGAACCCATCGAGGGCGTCCTGCGGATCACCCTGAACCGCCCGCAAAGCCGCAACGCCATGAGCCTGGCGATGGTCGGCGAACTGCGCGCGGTGCTCGCCGCCGTGCGCGACGACCGTAGCGTGCGGGCGCTGGTGCTGCGCGGCGCCGGCGGGCACTTCTGCGCCGGCGGCGACATCAAGGACATGGCCGGTGCCCGCGCCGCCGGGGCGGAAGCCTACCGCACGCTGAACCGCGCCTTCGGCAGCCTGCTGGAGGAAGCCCAGGCCGCCCCGCAACTGCTGGTGGCGCTGGTGGAAGGCGCGGTGCTCGGCGGCGGTTTCGGCCTGGCCTGCGTGTCGGACGTAGCGATCGCCGCCGCCGATGCGCAGTTCGGCCTGCCGGAAACCAGCCTCGGCATTCTCCCGGCGCAGATCGCGCCTTTCGTGGTCCGCCGCATCGGCCTGACCCAGGCCCGCCGCCTGGCCCTCACCGCCGCCCGCTTCGACGGCCGCGAGGCGCTGCGCCTGGGCCTGGTGCATTTCTGCGAGGCCGACGCCGATGCCCTCGAACAGCGCCTGGAGGAAACCCTCGAGCAACTGCGCCGCTGCGCGCCGAACGCCAACGCCGCCACCAAGGCCCTGCTGCTGGCCAGCGAAAGCGGCGAACTCGGCGCCCTGCTGGACGATGCGGCGCGACAGTTCGCCGAAGCGGTGGGCGGCGCCGAAGGCAGTGAAGGCACCCTGGCCTTCGTACAGAAACGCAAGCCGGTCTGGGCCCAGTGAGCCACGACCGCGAAACAGGGCAACAGCCTCCAGGAGCCGAACGACATGCCCAGCTTCAACAAGATCCTCGTCGCCAACCGCGGTGAAATCGCCTGCCGGGTGCTGCGCACCGCCCATGAACTGGGCTACCGCAGCGTTGCCGTGTACAGCGAGGCGGACGCCGAGGCCCGCCATGTGCAACTGGCCGACGAGGCCGTGTGCATCGGCCCGGCAGCGGTGGCGCAGTCCTACCTGAATATCGAGGCGATCCTCGACGCCGCCCGTCGCAGCGGCGCCGAGGCGATCCACCCCGGCTACGGCTTCCTCTCCGAGAACGCCGAATTCGCCCGTGCCTGCGAAGCCGCCGGGATCGTCTTCATCGGCCCGGATGCGGAAGCCATCCACCTGATGGGCAGCAAGCGCCTGTCGAAGATCGCCATGCTCGCCGCCGGGGTGCCGTGCATCCCCGGCTACGAAGGCGCCGAACAGGACGACGCGACCCTGCGGCGCGAGGCCGAACGCATCGGCTACCCACTGATGATCAAGGCCAGCGCCGGCGGCGGCGGCCGCGGCATGCGCCTGGTGGAGGAACCCGACCGACTGCTGGAGCAGTTGCGCACCGCACGCTCGGAAGCGCTGGGCGCCTTCGGCAGCGCCGAACTGATCCTGGAGAAGGCCGTGCTGCGCCCGCGCCATGTGGAGATCCAGGTGTTCGGCGACCGCCACGGCAACCTGCTCTACCTCGGCGAACGCGACTGCTCGGTGCAGCGCCGCCACCAGAAGGTCATCGAGGAAGCTCCCTGCCCGGTGCTCGATGCCGACCTGCGTCGCGCCATGGGCGAGGCGGCGGTGAAGGCCGCGGCTTCGGTCAACTACGTGGGCGCCGGCACCGTCGAGTTTCTTCTCGGCGAGGATGGCCGCTTCTACTTCCTGGAGATGAATACCCGCCTGCAGGTCGAACACCCGGTCACCGAACTGGTCACCGGCCAGGACCTGGTGGCCTGGCAGATCCGCGTCGCCGAGGGCCATCCGCTGCCGCTGCGGCAGGAACAGGTGGAACTGCGCGGGCATGCCATCGAGGTCCGCCTCTACGCCGAGGACGCCGGTCGCGGCTTCCTGCCGCAGACCGGCACGGTGCTGCGCTGGGACCCGGAACTGCTGCCCGGCGTACGCATCGACCATGGCCTGGTCGAGGGGCAGGCGGTGACGCCCTTCTACGACCCGATGCTGGCCAAGCTGATCGCCTACGGGGCGACCCGCGACGAAGCCCGGCGCAAGCTGATCCGCGCGCTGGAGCGCTGCGTGCTGCTGGGGGTCGACGGCAACCAGCGGTTCCTCGCCAACCTCCTGGCGCATCCGGACTTCGCCGCCGGCGAGGCGACCACCGCCTTCATCGGCGAACGCTTCGCCGAAGACCCCAGCCTGCAACCGCGCCAGCCGGGCGCCGAGGAACTGGCCCTGGCCGCCGCCCTGCTCTACCAGGCCGGCGCCGAGGCCAGTGCGCACCAGCCCGGCCTGGCCGGCTGGCGCAGCGCCGCCGGGGCACCGTGGAAGATCGTCCTGAAGCACGCCGAACAGCGCCTGGAGATCGGCCTGGACGTCCTCGAAAGCGGTCGCCGGCCGCGACTGCTGGCGCGCCTGGAGCGACGCGAGATCGCCGTGCGCCTGCTCGACTGCGACGGACGCTGGGCCAGCGCCGAACTCGACGGCATTCGCCGCCGCCACGCCTACCACCTGGACGGCGGGCGCCTCTGGCTATACGGCCACGGCGGCAACCTCGAACTGCTCGACGTCACCCACGCCGGCGCCAGCGCCCAGGTCGGCGCCAGTTCCGGCACGCTCAAGGCGCCGATGGACGGCGCCATCGTCGAGGTGCTGGTCGGCGAGGGCGAACGGGTCGGCAAGGGCCAACTGCTGCTGGTGCTGGAGGCAATGAAGATGGAACACCCGCTGAAGGCCGGAGTCGACGGCGTGGTCCGCCGCGTCCAGGTCGGCCGTGGCGAGCAGGTGCGCAACCGGCAGGTGCTGGTCGAGGTGGAAGCCGACGCCTGAGACACCCCGCCGCTCATCCGCAACGACAACGACAAGAAAACGGAGACGCCCATGTCACTGCACGGCAAGACCCTGTTCATCACCGGCGCCAGCCGCGGCATCGGCCGGGAGATAGCCCTGCGCGCCGCGCGCGATGGCGCCAACCTGGTGATCGCGGCGAAGAGCGCCGAGCCGCATCCGAAGCTGGAAGGCACCATCTTCAGCGTCGCCGCCGAGGTCGAGGCCGCCGGCGGCCAGGCCCTGCCGCTGCAACTCGACGTGCGCGACGAGCAGGCCGTGGCGGCGGCCATGGCCCGCGCCGCCGAACGTTTCGGCGGGATCGACGCGCTGGTCAACAACGCCGGGGCGATCCGCCTGGTCGGGGTGGAGAAGCTGGAGCCCAAGCGCTTCGACCTGATGTACCAGATCAACACCCGCGCGGTGCTGGTCTGCAGCCAGGCCGCCCTGCCCTACCTGCGCAGGAGCGCCAACGGCCACATCCTCAGCCTGTCGCCGCCGATCAACCTGGCCGGCAGGTGGTTCGCCCAGCACGGCCCCTACACGGTCACCAAGTACGGCATGAGCATGCTTACCCTGGGGATGCACGAGGAGTTCGGGAAATACGCCATCAGCGTCAACGCGCTGTGGCCGAAGACCATGATCGCCACCGCCGCCATCGAGTTCGAGCTGGGCAGCCGTGACGCCTTCCGCCGCGCGCGCACCCCGGCGATCATGGCCGACGCCGCGCACGCCATTCTCACCAGCGAGGGGCGCAGCCTCAGCGGGCGCCTGCTGGTCGACGAGGAATTGCTGCGCGAGCGCGGCCAGAGCGATTTCGAGCAGTACCGCTACGACCCGGAGGGTGGCGCGCTGGTGCCTGACCTGTTCCTCGACTGAGGTCTCCGACGAAAGGCGCGCGGCGCTCTGCGGCGGGCTTCCGGGCTATTTGCCGAAGTGCCCCGGGGCGACCGCGCAACGGTCATAGCCGAGGCGGCGGCTGCGGTCTAGAGTCGCGGGAGCGTCCTACGCCCCGCACAACAACGACAAGCGCGAGAGCCATGACCCACGCCGACCTGATCACTTTCAACCGTTTCGTTGCCCGCCTGCCTGCCACCTTCGGCCGCGTGCCGCGCATGCTGCGCGGCCTGTACTACACCGCGATCCGTAACCGCGAGAAGAGCCTGTCCCTGGGCTGGGCGCTGGAGCGCGCGGCACGCCTGTACCCGGACAACCCGGCGGTGCTCGACGGCCAGCGGCGGATCAGCTACGCCCTGTTCAACGGCTGGGCCAATCGCCTGGCGCGCGCCTTCAAGGCCGAGGGCGTAGGCCACGGCAGCGTGGTCGCGGTGATGCTGGAAAACCGCGTCGAGCTGCTGGCGATCCTCGCCGCCCTGGCCAAGCTCGGCGCCATCGGCGCACTGGTCAACACCACCCAGCGCGGCAAGGTCCTGGTGCACAGCCTGAACCTGGTGAAGCCCGGCCACTTCGTGGTCGGCGAAGAGTTGCGCGAGGTGTTCGAGGAAGTCCGCCAGGAGGTGCTCGGCAACGCCGGCCATTGCTACTGGGTCGACGACGGCGACACCCTCGGCGATCCCGGCTCGCCGCCGATGGGCTGGCGCAACCTGATGCGCCTGGCCCAGGGACAGACCTCGGAGAACCTCGAGGACACCGGCAGGGTGCGGCTCAAGGACTCCTGCTTCTACATCTACACCTCCGGCACCACCGGCCTGCCGAAAGCCTCGATCATGAGCCACGGCAAGTGGATCAAGGCCTACGGCGGCTTCGGCCATTCCGGCCTGGGCCTGGGCCGCGACGACGTGCTCTACCTGACCCTGCCCTGCTACCACAACAACGCCGTGACCGTCTGCTGGAGCGCGGCGCTCGCCGGCGGCGCGGCCATGGCCCTGCGCCGCAAGTTCTCCGCCAGCGGTTTCTGGAAGGACGTGCAACACTACCGGGCGACCTGCTTCGGCTACATCGGCGAGCTCTGCCGCTACCTGCTGAACCAGCCACCGTGCGCCGAGGAACGCGGCAATAGCCTGACCTGCATGATCGGCAACGGCCTGCGCCCGTCGATCTGGGCCGAGTTCAAGCAACGCTTCGAGATCCAGCGGATCACCGAGTTCTACGCTTCCAGCGAAGGCAACATCGGCTTCACCAATGTATTCAATTTCGACAATACGGTGGGCTTCTCCCCAGCCACCTACGCCATCGTCCGCTACGACCTGGAGAACGACCATCCGGTGCGCGACGCCAAGGGCTTCATGGAGAAGGTCGGCAAGGGCGAGGTCGGCCTGCTGATCAGCGAGATCAGTGCGAAGTGGCCGTTCGACGGCTACACCGATCCGGCCAAGAGCGAAGCGGTGATCCTCCGCGACGTGTTCAAGAAGGGCGACGCCTGGTTCAACACCGGCGACCTGATGCGCGACATCGGTTTCAAGCACACCCAGTTCGTCGACCGTCTCGGCGACACCTTCCGCTGGAAGGGCGAGAACGTTTCCACCACCGAGGTGGAAAACGCCCTCGGCGCCTTCGACGGGGTCGAGGATGCGGTGGTCTACGGCGTGGAGATTCCCGGCACCAACGGCCGCTGCGGGATGGCCGCGCTGCGCCTGGCCGATGGCGTCGAACTGGACCGCGACGCTCTCGCCGCGCACCTCGACCGCGAGTTGCCGGCCTATGCCACACCGGTGTTCCTGCGCCTGCTGCGCGAAGTCGAGACCACCGGCACCTTCAAGTACAAGAAGACCGACCTCAAGCGCGACGCCTACGATCCCGCGCGGGTCAGCGACAAACTCTTCGTCAGGTTGCCCGGCAGCGCCGGCTACCAGCCGCTGGACGCGGAGCTGTACCAGGCGTTGCAGGAGCAGCGCTACCGCTTCTGAGCACCGTGGCGGCCTACTGGCGGAACTCGAACTGCAACTCGGCCCCTTCCAGGGGCCGCGACACGCCCAGTTCGCGGTCGCGATAGAGCAACTGGCCGTTGAGGCGGAAGTCGCTGTCGTCCTTTTCCTCGAACATCGGCGGCAACAGCGGCTTGGGCTTATGGGTCTCTTCCGTGCCGGGCGGCGCCATCTTCTGCACCAGTTCCTTCGGCAGGCGCAGGTCCAGCTTGGCGCTCGGCAGCGGCTTGCGTACCTCGGGGTCTAGACGAGCGGTGGAAGCGCGCTTCGCCGGCGCCGGCTTGTCCTTGGCGACCGGCCTGCTGGCCGGCTTCGGCGGCGCAGCCGCAGGCTTCGGCTTGGCCGGCGGCTTGGGTTCGGCAACCTGCTCCGCGGCTGGCGCGACCTTCTTCGAAGCTGTTTTCGGCGCGGCAGGCACGGCAGGCGCTGGCTCCGCTCGTGCAGGCTTCACTGGCTTGGCAGGGGCGCGCTGCTCCTGCGGCGGTGCTTCCGGGGCTTTCTTTTCCGGTGCCTTGGAGCCGTCATCGCAGGCCGCCAGGAAGCAACCGAAAAGAACAACGACGCAAATTCGGCAAAGACGTTTCATAGTCACGCAGGTATGGCCAATTGCGGCAATGCTGACGGCAGACTGCAACCAAGGCAAGGGGTCACTATCGTCATCCTGGCACTCTCTCTGTTGTTCGCCCCATGTCTAACCTGTCATGCGCGGATAACCGCTTGATGTCAGCCCGCGACGCCGCCGCCGCGTCGCGGGCCATGGTCGTCACGGCCGTTTCCTGGCGCTCGCGGCTATCGTCGCGAGGCGTTCCAGTCGTTCCACCAGGTTCTCTCCGGGGAAACGTTTCTGCAGCTCGGCCAACTGGGTCGCGGCCTGCTCCGTCTTGCCCTGCTCACGCAGGGCAAGGACCGCCCCGAGCGCCTCGTCGAGCACCTCCGGCTTCACCGCAACCGCCTTGCCCCTGGCCTGGGCGACGAAGTCGCCGGCCAGCGCCGCCTGGACCTTCGCCTGCTGCGCGGCCTGGGCCGGCGGTCGGTCGGCCAGGGCAGCCGGAGCCGGCGGCGCGGCCTCGGCCATCAGTTGCGGCGCCTCCCCGGACGATGCGTAGCTGGCCAGCAAGGCCGGGGGCTCCGACATCTCGCCGGACAGCGGAGCCGGCGCCGCCGGCGCGCGCATGGCCCGCTTCGCCGCAGCGGCCCCGGCGACTCCGTCGCGCAGGGGCACATCGCTGAACGCCACTTCGGGGCGGGCCTGGCGCTCGGCGTCGTCCAGCACGTTGTGGCTGACCAGCCCCAGCACCAGCGCCACGCCCAGCAGGCTGGCGAAAGCCGCCTGCCAACGCGGCCTGCGGGAGGCTTCCAGCCAGCGCCGCCACCAGGACCGGGCGGGTTCGACATGCGCCGCCTGGCGTCGCGCGGCGGCGAGGATCGCCTGGTCCAGCGCCGGCGCCGGCTGCTGCGGCGCGTGGGCGCGGAAATGCGCCAGCATCTGCTCTTCGGCGACGCTCGCGGAATGCTTCTGTGGGTTCATACCGCCACCTCCTCGGCCAGCAGCCGGCGCAGCTTCTGCACCGCGTAGCGGAAACGGCTCTTCACCGTCTCCAGCGGCGACTGGGTGAGCGTGGCGATCTCGGCCAGTTCCAGTTCGCCGTGGGCGCGCATCAGGAATACCTCGCGCTGTTCCTCGGGCAGGGTCTCCAGCGCGCTCTGCAAGCGCTCGCCGTCGCGGCTCAGGCTGAGCTGCTGCTCGGGGCCGGCGCCCTGGTCGGGTTGCGCGTGCAACTGTTCGTCGTAGCTGTCCTGCAACGGCTGGCGCTGGCCATGCTTGCGCCAATGATCGATCAGGCGGTTGCGGGCGATCTGGTAGAGCCAGGTGCGGAAGCTCGCCCGGCCCTGCGGCTGGCTCTCGCTGCGGATCAGGCTGAGCCAGGTTTCCTGGTAGATCTCGTCGGCCAGTTCGGTCTGTCCGGCCAGGCCGCAGAGAAAACGGTAGAGACCCTGCCGATGGCGCTGGTAGAGCACCTCGAAGGCCGCGCTGTCGCCCTTGCGGTAACGCGCCAGCAGCGTTTCGTCGCTGCCGGCGGCCGTCGTGGCGCTGGTGGAGGCATGCATGCCGCTGGTCGACTCCTGTCCTGTGTCAAAGGCGACCGAGAGCAGGCTCATCGGCCACATCCTTCGCGGCACGCATCGGCGTCGCCACGAAACGCCCGGGCCGTCGCCAGAAGCGCGGCCGGAGCGGCTATCGGTAGACATTTTCCAGCGTCGGACAGTTCGGCGAAAGTGCCGGTCCGGATGGAAGCCGGGAAAAACATCGAGACGACCTCGTCGTGCAGCGGAGATACCCGCTGAGACGAAGCTGTCGGTGGATTCGGGTTAATCCCCGGGAAAATTCTTCGCGGACTGTCGCGGGGCGCCCCTCAGCCAGGGGAGCGCCTCGCGCTCAGGCGGCGATAAGGCCTTCCTGGCAAAGCTGCCCGGCAAGCATGCCGAGGGTCATGATCGCCCGCTCCGCCTCGCGGTTCCAGGGAATCCCGCAGGTCAGCCGCAGGCAGTTGTTGAACTGCTCGGTGTTGCTGAAGATCAGCCCCGGGGCGATGCTGATGCCCTGCTCCAGGGCCCGCACGTGGAGTTCCTTGGTGTTGACCTTGGCCGGCAGGCTGACCCAGAGGATGAAGCCGCCCTTGGGCCGGGTCATCTGCGTACCTTCCGGGAAGTACTGCTGCACCGCCAACTGGTAGGCGGTCATGTTCTTCCGGTACTCCTGGCGGATGTAGCGCAGGTGGCGGTCGTAGCCGCCGTTCTCCAGGTAGGCGGCGACGCCCATCTGGGTCACGGTGCAGGCCGAATGGGTGGTGAAGGTCTGCAAGCGACGGATCTCCTCCTGGTAGCGCTCGGCGATGATCCAGCCGATGCGTACGCCGGGCGAGATGGTCTTGGAGAAACTCGAGCAGTAGATCACCCGGCCGTCGCGGTCGTGGGACTTGAGCGAGCGCGCCTGGCCCTGGTCGAACATCAGTTCGCCGTAGATGTCGTCCTCGACCACCCCGATGTTGTGTTCGGCGGTCAGTTTCAGCAGTTGCTTCTGGCGATCCTCGGGAATCGTCCCGCCGAAGGGATTGCTCAGCCGCGCGGTCAGCACCAAGGCCTTGATCGACCACTGGTTGGCCGCCAGTTGCAGCGCTTCAAGGCTGATCCCGGTGCGCGGGTCGCTGGGGATCTCGATGACCTTCAGGCCCAGCACGTCGGCCAGTTGCAGCAGGCCGTAGTAGCTCGGCGACTCGGTGGCGATCAGGTCGCCGGGACGGGTCAGCACCCGCAGGGCCATGTGGATCGCATCCACGCAGCCGTGGGTGATGGTCACCTGCGACGGGTCGACCACCACGCCGGCGTCGCGCATGCGGATCGCCACCTGCCGCCGCAGCGGCTCGAAACCGGGGCTGAACATGTAGCTGAACGCCCGTGGGCTCTGGAAGCGGGTGACCTTGGCCAGTTGCTGGTGCAAGGCGCGCACCGGCAGGTAGTCCACGTGCGGCACCGCCGCGCCGAGCGGGAATACCCCTTCGCGGCGGGACTCGGCGAGCACCTGGTTGATGATGCTGCTGCGGGTGACCAGGCCGGGACGCTCGACCCGCGCGATATCCGGGGTCGGCGCGGTCAGCGCCGGGGTGCGGTGGACGTAGAAGCCGGATTGCGGACGGGCGCGGATCAGTCCCTGGTCCTCGAGGGTGGCGTAGGCCTGCAGCACGGTGGCGTGGCTGACGTTCAACTGGGTACTGAGCTTGCGCACCGACGGTACCCGCTCGCCCGGCTGGTAGACGCCACGGCGAATGTCCTCGGCCAACTGCTGGGCGATGCGTTGGTAAAGCAGCAGATTGGTCATGGCGGGTTTTCCTCGGCGATTGAACCGAAACAGTAGCTCAATTCGTGAAACTGCTCCAGAACAGTTCGGCCGACAACCAGGCATACAGTCGCAAAACTGTACGGGTCGGTCGCAGAGACGGCGCGTTCGCGAGGAAAAGAAAACCCGGTCGGTCGCCACCGGCCGGGTGCGGGCGGGAAACAGTCCGCCAAGAGCCGCCTGGGGAGCGGCCATAGGGAAAGTCAGAAACGCAACGCGTCCGCCGCCGCGCTCTCGCCGGTCAACGCTTGCCAGGCGAAGGGGCTTGGCGCCAGGCCGAGATCGCCGAACAGGCGGTAGTCCGGGACGGCGGCGGGCTGGCGGGCGGCCGGGGAAAAATCATCGCGGCCGAGGCGGGTGACCAGAACCCGGGCCTGCACCTGCAACGCCACCAGGCTGAGGCTTTCCCGCGCCGTGCAGCCCACCTCGCCGCACGCCACCGGCGAGTCCTCCAGCAGGAGTTCCTGGCGGCGTGCTTCGGCAACCGCGCGGAGTTCGGCGGCGAAGGACGGCTGGCACAGGCTCAGCAACAACGGCAGGACGAAACGGGCAAAGCGGGGCTGGCGGATCATGCGGATTCCTCGGCTGCGGCGGGATGGCTCCCGGGGGCTGGCGAGGATTGTTCCGCAACTGGCGGTCGAGATGTTTCGAACCCGGTCAGGCGAGTTCGTGGAGCCAGTTCATCACGCCCAGGGCGATCAGTTCGGCGTCACTGTTGAGGCCTATCTTGACCATCGCGTTCTTCTTGTGGGTGCTGATGGTCGACACGCTGCGCATGGTCCGCTGGGCGATCTCGCTGACCGTGTCGCCACGCGCCAGGCGCCGGAGGATGTCCACCTCGGTGGGGCTCAGCGGCTTGCCGGTATGCCGCTGCGGGTGCAGGCCGGGGTCGAGGAAGGTCTGTCCGAGCGCCATGCACTCCAGCGCCGCCTTCAGCGTCTCCAGCGGGCTGCGCTTGCTGATGTAGGCCGAGGCGCCGCTGCGCAGGACCGCCTTGGCCAGCAACGGCGCGCTGAACACCGAGTAGACCATCACCTTCATTTGCGGGCAGTGCCGAGTCAGCCATTCCACCAGGTGGATACCGTCGCGGCTGCGCTGGCCAGGCAAGCCCAGCTCGGTGATCAGGATGCTTTCCGGCGGCAGGTCGGCCAGGCGCTCCACCAGGCTGTCGCTATCGCCGACCACCGCCAGCACCTGGCGTCCGCACTCCTCGCTGAGGTAGCGCTGCAGCGCCCACTGCATGACCGGGAAGGAATCGGCGATCACCAACCCCGGCAGGGTTTCGTTCGAACTCATGGCGCCTCTCTACTCGTTATAACGAAATACAAGGTGCTTATGCTGCACGGATTGCCGCTCGAACTAGTTCGATCCCGATGATAGCCCGCTCTTGCGCAAGTTCTGACAGAGAAATCCAGCGCCACCCGGTTCGCCAGACGAAAAAAGCCCCGGACCCTTTGGGGTACCGGGGCTTCCTGCGGCGGCGCGGTTCTCAGCGCGGCGCGCTGAGCTGGCCCTTGTCGTTGGAGAAGACGATCTCCACCCGGCGGTTCTGCGCCCGTCCCCGGTTGGAGGCGTTGTCGGTGACCGGGAAGGCTTCGCCGTAGCCGACCACCTGCATGCGCGCGGGATCCACGCCGAGATCGGCGAGCACGTCGGCCACCGCCTGGGCGCGCTCGCGCGACAGGTCGAGGTTGGCCTGCCTGTCGCCGACGCTGTCGGTATAGCCTTCGATGCGGATCACCCGCCGCGGATTGAGCTGGAGGAACTGCACCAGCTTCAGCGCGGTGCGGTTGGCCGCCGGCTTGAGTTCGGCGCGGTTGAAGTCGAACAGCACGTCGCCAAGGGTGAGCACCAGGCCACGCTCGGTTTCCTCGGTGCTGAGACTGGCGATCTCCTCGCTCAGGCGCTGGCCCTGCTCCTGCACGCTGAGCAGCTTGGCTTCGCGCAGGGCCAGTTGCAGGCGCTCGCGCTCCAGTTGCAGGCGGGTCAGGCGCTCCTGGTTGAGGTTGAGCAAGGCGTGCTGGCGAGCGATCTCGCTGTAGCGCTGGCTCAGGTAGGCATACTGGATCACGTCGCTGCTGCTGCCCCAGTAGCTGGACAGGCGTTCGGCGCGGGCCAGCGATTCGCCGGCGCGGATCACATCCTTGGGCGCCGCGCGGAGCACGTCGGAATCTTCCTTGACCTGGTCGAACTCGCTCTGCGCCTTGGCCAGCGACTGTTCGCTGAGCTTGTGGTCGGCGCAGCCAGCCAGCGCGGCGCAGGCCAGCAGGGTGGCGAAGAGAGTCGCTTTGCCCGGCATCAGTCGGTCTCCCCCAGTTGCTTGCGCAGACGTTTCAGGCTCTTGTCCAGCTCGCCGAGCTGGTCCTTGCTCTTCTGCGTCAGCACCTTGGACTCGGCGAGGCGTGCGTCCAGCTCGGCCTGCTCGGCCAACAGGCGCGCCTTCTTGTAGGACTCCGCGGTCATCGCGATCTGCGCCGCGGCGTACTTGTCCTGGGCCAGTTTCAGCTCGGCCACGTCGTCGGTGGCACCCACCGCCTTGGCCTGCTCCAGCGCCTGTTCGGTCAGGCGCATCTGCTCCAGCGGAGCCGGGTCGTTGCTCGCACAACCGCTCAGGGTCAGCGCGGCGAGGCCTGCGGCCATCATCCATCGAATGCTCACAAGTCACTTTCCTGCGTAGTCGAACTGGCGCCGGAAGCCGGCAATTGCTGGGCTTTCCAGCGTTCGAGATTGTCCTGCAAGAGCGTTACGGGAACGCCGGCAGCCGACAATTCTGTCATCTTTTTCGCCAGTTGTCCGCGCAGCCACGGATCGTTGCAGGCGGAGTTGTGCGACAGCGTCAGGTACAGCCCCTCGCTGCTCAGCACCGGTTCCAGCGCCTCCAGGTCGTCGGCCATGCCCAGCGCCTCGACCTGGGCCTGCCCGGGCAACGCCTGGTAGAGGAGGAACTCGCTGCGCTTGAGCATCAGGTCCTGCAAGCCCTGGGTCAGGCTCGGCACCGGCTTCAGGTCGAGACTGGCCTTGGCGAAGCGGTCGAACTCCTCGCCCAGGCTGCTGCCGGCCAGCACGCTGCCCTTGTGCCCGATCAGGTCGTCGCGGCCGATGAACGGGAACGCGGCGTCCTTGTTCACCCAGACCACCCCGCTGGTCATCAGGAACGGCGGATGTACATAGTCCATGCTGCCGAGCCGTGCCAGGGTCAGGTAGGCCCCGGCGAGCAGGTCGGCGCGACCGCTGGTCACCTCTTCCTGGGCCTCCTCCCAGGAGCCGCTGTAGAGCACGTCGATGCGCACGCCGAGCTCCTTGCCCAGGCGCTGCAACAGGTCGGCATTGGCTCCGATCAGGCGCTTCGGATCCTGCGGGTCGCGCCACAGGTAGGGGGGGTACTCCGGGTTGCCGGTGGCCACCAGGCGCTCGCAGGAGCCGGCCGCCGCGGCCAGCCCCGGAACGAACAGCGCCGCCAGCAGGATGCCGGCCAGGCGGCACGGGGAACAGCGAAAGGACATGGATTCAGGCTCCGCGGTACAGGGATGCGCGCAGCAGTCTGCCACATTTCCGCGCGCGCTCCCGCCCCGCTATTCCGATGGGTACCAGCGCGGCGTGTAGACCCAGGCTTCGCCGTCGGCGCGCGGGAAGCTGCGGGTAGTGGACGAGCCGATGATCACCAGGGTGCGCATGTCCACCTGCTCCGCACGCAGCTCGCCCAGGGTGGTGCGCAGCAGGCGCTCACCGGGCCGCCCGATGTCGCGACCGAGCACCACCAGGGTCTGCGGCGAACGATGGCGGGCGACGATCTCCAGCGCCCGTCCCAGTTGCCAGGGCCGCGCCCGCGAGATCGGATTGTAGAAAGCCATCGCCAGGTCGGCGGCGCCGGCCAGGTCCAGGCGCCGCTCGATCACCTCCCAGGGCTTGAGGTTGTCGGACAGCGACAGCAGGCAGAAATCGTGGCCCAGAGGCGCCCCCGCCCTGGCCGCGGTGGCCAGGGCCGCCGAGACGCCAGGGAAGATCCGCAGCTCGACCGCGTCCCAGGCCGGCTCGCCAGCGCCATGCAGGGCTTCCAGCACCGCGGCGGCCATGGCGAACACGCCGGGGTCGCCGGACGATACCAGCACCACCGCCCTGCCCGTCGCCGCCAGTTCGAAGGCATGCCGGGCGCGCTGCAATTCCTCGCGGTTGTCGCTGCCATGCAGCACCTGTCCGGCGCGGAAGGGTCCGGCCATGTCGACGTAGGTCTGGTAGCCGAGGATGTCCTCGGCCTCGTCCAGTGCCCGCCGCGCCGCAGGCACCATCAGCTCGGCGCAGCCGGGCCCCAGGCCGATCACTGTGAGTCGGCCGCGACGCTGGCCGATGCGGTCCATCGCCAAGGGCGCGGCGGCCACCGCCAGCCGGTCGCCGACCTGCTCGGCGGCGGGCAAGGCCTGGCGCAGGCGCGCAGCGGGATCGGCCTGCGGCAGGAAGCGCAGCGGTACGCCGAGCGCATCGGCGGCGGCCTGCAGGCGCGGATCGGCCATCCGCGCGCTGTCGGCCAGCAAGCCGCCGAGCGCCGCCGCGGCCAGGCCGGCATCGACCAGCGCCTGGCGCACCGCGTCCGCCGCCGCGTCGGCAGGTTCGAGCGCCGCCAGCACGCAGCGCGGATGGATCAGCAGTTCCTCGGCCCGCGGCGCACGCGCCGAGGGCGTCACGTGAATCGCCAGCGCTGCCTCCGGGTCGCGCGGCAAACGGGCCGCGTCGAGCCAGTCGGCGGCACCCTCGACGCGCACCGGCTGGCCACCGAGCAAATCGGCAACGAAGCGCTTGCCCTGCTCCAGGTCGGTCAGGACATAACCGGCGGGCGGGTTGAGCACGCAGGTGCCGAAGCGCAGCTCGCCGCTGGTGGTGATCGCCGGCGCCACGGCCAGCACCTCGCCGATTTCCCGCGCCAGCCGGTTGACCCCGGCCAGCCCGCCGAGCAGCGGCACCACCGCGCTACCGTCCTCGGCCAGGGCCAGCACCGGCGGCTCCGCTCCCTTGCGTTGCAACAACGGCGCCAGGCTGCGAATGACGATGCCGGCGGCGCACAGGGCGACGATCGGGCGGTCGGCGCAATACAGTTCGCGCAGGGTGTCGCCGAAGTCCGTATAGGAACGGTCGGCCTCGACCCGCCCGGCGAGCCCGTGGACCAGCGCCCCGGGATAGCGCGCCTGGACCCGCCGCGCGGTATCCAGCGCGCCCTGGCCGAGGATGACGATGGCCGGAACCTGCTGGGCGTCACTCACCGCCGGCCCCTCCCTGCCACTTGTCGCCGGGGACGACGATCAGCGAGAAGTACGGCGAGGCCATCGGCTCCACCCGTTCCAACGGCACGATCCGCTGGTTGGCCATGGTCGCCCGCTCGACGTACAGCGCGCGGCGCTCGAGGCCAAGCTCGACCAGCACGCGGCGGACCTTGTCGAAATTGCGGCCGAGCTTCATCACCACCGCCGCGTCGGCATCCGCCAGGCGCCGGCGCAACTCCTCCTCGGGCAGCACTCCGGAGAGCACCGAGAGGCTCTGGTTGCGGTACACCAGCGGCGCACCGAGCACCGCCGCGCCGCCGAGCATCGAGCAGACGCCAGGCACCACTTCGCTTTCGTAGCGCGTCGCCAGGCGGTCGTGCAGGTACATGTAGGAACCGTAGAAGAACGGGTCGCCCTCGCAGATCACCGCCACGTCGCGGCCGGCGTCCAGGTGCGCGGCCAGCTGTTCGGCGGCGGTGTCGTAGAAATCGCTGATGATGGTCTCGTAGCACAGCGGCGGTTCCAGCTTCTCGGTGGTCACCGGGTAGACCAGCGGCAGGCGCACCTGGGCCTGGTCCAGGTGCGCCTCGATGATGCCGAAGGCGTTGCCCTTCTTGCCCTTGGCCACGAAATAGCCGACCACCGGCGCCGCGCGCAGCAGGCGCAGGGCCTTGAGGGTGATCAGTTCGGGATCGCCGGGCCCGACGCCCAGGCCCAGCAGGCGGCCCTTCACGACACTCATCATTCGCGCTCCGTGGCCAGGGCGTTCACCGCCGCGGCGGCCATGGCGCTGCCGCCACGGCGACCGCGGACGATCACGTAGGGCACCCCGCGGCTATCGGCGGCGAGCATCTCCTTGGATTCCGCGGCGCCGACGAAGCCGACCGGGAAGCCCAGGATCAGCGCCGGTTTCGGCGCGCCGGCGTCGAGCATTTCCAGCAGGTAGAACAGCGCGGTCGGCGCGTTGCCGATCACCACCACGCTGCCCTCCAGGTGCTCGCGCCAGTGCTCCAGGGCCACCGCCGAGCGGGTATTGCCGAGTTCCGTGGCGAGCGCCGGCACGTCCGCTTCGTTGAGGGTGCAGATCACCCGGTTGGCGGCGGGCAGCCGCGAGCGGGTCACGCCTTCGGCGACCATCCGCGCGTCGCAGAGGATCGCCGCGCCGGCGGCCAGCGCGGCGCGGCCGGCGGCGCCGGCGCCGGGCGAGAAGCGCAGGTCGTCGACCACGTCGACCATGCCGCAGGCGTGGATCACCCTGACCGCGAGCTTTTCAAGGTCGGCCGGGATGCCGGCGAGGTTCGCTTCGGCGCGGATGGTGGCGAACGACTGGCGATAGATCGCCTGGCCATCGCGGATGTAGTCAATCATGCGGGTTTTCCGGAAGTGGGCTGGGAAGGCAGGGCCGCCAGGTAGTCGGCGGCCGTGGCGAAAGTCAGGCGGCTGGCCAGCAACTGGCCGAATCCGGGGTGGCATGGGTCGTGCCGGTACAGGTCGTAGAACCCGCCGCTGCGCGCCAGCAGGGTGAGCGGCGCGCGGTGGGCGGCGGCGCAGGACCGTTCGCAGCCGCACAGGTGCAGTTGCGGCAGGTCGCTGCGCGGGCCGAGGCGTTCGGCCAGGCGCAAGGCGTCGCCCTTGGTGTCGGCCAGGCCCCTGGCGCAGGCGCTGGAACCGCTGCAGGCGATCAGCCGCGCCAACGGCGCATCGGGCTCGGTCAGCAGGCCGAGTCCGCGCAGGCCGAGCAGCGCCTGGTCGGCCTCGGCGTGCGCCAGGTTCGGCAGGAGCACGCTTTGCCAGGGGGTCAGGCGCAGGCTGCCGTCGCCATGGCGTTCGACCAGCTCGGCCAGGCCTTCCAGGCAAGCGCTGTCGAGCCGGCCGAGCGGCGCCGCCGCGCCGACCATCACCAGGCCCGGCTGGCGTTGCGGCTGGACGCCGAGATGACTCCACGGACGCCCCGGCGAACGCCGCCAGGCCGCCACCCGCTCGTCACGCCGCAGAGGGAAATCCAGGCGCGCCTGCAAGGCCTCCAGCAAGGGTTCTCCGGCCAGCTCCTGCAACAGGTGGCGCATTCGCGTCTGTTGCGGCTGGGCGCGCTCGAGGAACAGGTCGAGCAGCGCCAGCACCAGGGACTCGCCCCGCTCCGCCGGCAACGCCGCCAGGGGGCGGTCGCGGGCCGGGCAGCCGGCGAGTCCGAAGACCAGCGTCGCGGTCGGCGCCGCGGGCATCGGCGAGAGCCAGATGTCATGGGGATGTTCGAGCATCGCCAGGTCTTCGCCGCCGTCCAGCTGGATGGCGAACTTGGCCGACAGCGCGTGGTAGCGGCTGTCCGCCTGGAGCCGCAGCAACAGCCGAGCGGCCAGCGGGCGCACGTCCAGCGACAGGTGCGGATCGAGCCCGGCGGCCGGGCTGAGCATCAGGTTACGCACGTCGTCGGCGCCGGCCAGGGACTCATGCCGGGGACCGAGGCCGGCGTCCAGCAGGCGGCGGACAAGCCGCTCTTCCTCGCCGCGACGGACGCCGCGCAATTGCAGGTTGGAACGGTTGGTCGCCTCGATCACGCCGCTGGCGCAATCCCGCGCCGCGGCCGCCACGGCGCGTGCCTGGGCGGCGTCCAGGCGGCCGGCGTCGAGCTTGATGCGGCAGATGCCGCCGTCCAGCGCCTGGACGATACGCAGCAGGCCGGGACAGGGCGACGGACGTGGTACGGGCAGGGGCGCCGGGGTCTGGTCGTCGTTCAAAAACGCTACTCGAATCGGCGTCGCGGCGACCGCACCGCTGTCCCCCAGGGACAGACCACGGCATCGGTACACCCCGCCCGATGTTGGCACTCGCGACTGGTTTCGGCGGCAGGTCTCCTGGCTCGCAGCCCGGCGTTCCACCCGGGGGAGGAACCTCCGCTTCGCGCCGCCTTCCCGGTAATCCAGTGGCGAATGGCGCGAATACAGGCTGCATACAGTTGCGGGGGCAGCCACGGCTAGGCCCGGGCTTCGAAAAGACCGCGGCTCCGTGTTCCCTCTTCGGCCCTCGTTGGCCCCGCGCTAACGCGAAAGGGCCGGGCACCGACGAACGCGCTATTATGCCGCCCAGCCCGGGGCCGGGAAAACCCATTCCGTCCGGAAGCCGTCGCGGGCCCTTCACAGACGCATTTCAGGAGTATCGGAACCGTGTCATCGGCAGACTCGACGCCGCCCTGGCTGACCCTGGTGGGCATCGGCGAGGACGGTTATCCCGGCCTCGGCAAGCAGGCCCGGCGTGCCCTGCTGCAAGCCAGCCGGATCGTCGGCGCGGCGCGCCAGCTGGAACTGCTGCCGCCGTGCATCGGCGCCGCCCGCGAAACCTGGCCGACGCCGTTCTCCCTGGAACCATTGCTGGCCCGGCGCGGCCAGCCGACCTGCGTGCTGGCCAGCGGCGACCCGATGCTGTTCGGCGTCGGCGCCAGTCTCGCCCGGCAACTGCTGGCGACCGAACTGCGGGTCCTGCCGGCGCCCTCCTCCCTCTCGCTGGCCGCCGCCCGCCTCGGCTGGGCCCTGCAGGAGGTCGCCTGCCTGTCGCTGGTGGCGCGCCCGCTGGCGGCGCTGCAGGCACAGGTCCACGACGGCCGGCGCCTGCTGGTCCTCAGCAACGACGGCGACAGCCCGGCCGCCATCGCCCGCCTGTTGAACGCCCGTGGCTTCGGCGCCAGTCGCCTGAGCGTGCTGGAACACCTCGGCGGGCCGCTCGAGCGCCGTCTCGACGGCCTCGCCGGCGACTGGTCGCTGCCGCGCGCCGCCGATCTCAACCTGGTGGCGGTGGAATGCCGCGCCGGCGCCGGCGCCGTGCGCCTGCCGCTGACCCCGGGCCTGGCCGACGAGGCCTATCGCCACGACGGCCAGTTGACCAAGCGCGACGTCCGCGCCGTGACCCTGGCGCGCCTGGCGCCCTGCCCCGGCGAGCTGCTCTGGGACGTCGGCGCCGGTTGCGGCTCCATCGGCATCGAATGGATGCGCGCGCACCCCAGTTGCCGGGCGATCGCCATCGAAGCCAACGACGAGCGCCAGGAACATATCCGCCACAACCGCGACGCCCTAGGCGTACCGACCCTGCACCTGGTCGCCGGCAGCGCCCCGGAGGCGCTGCTGGAACTGCCCGAGCCGGACGCCATCTTCATCGGCGGCGGGGTCACCGCCGAGGGCGTGCTGGAAACCTGCTGGAAGCGCCTGCGGCCCGGCGGCCGCCTGCTCGCCAACGCGGTCACCCTGCAGAGCGAACGGGTGCTGCTCGACTGGCAGCAACGCCTGGGTGGCGACCTCACCCGCCTCGGCGTCGCCCACGCGCGACCGCTGGGCGGTTTCGACACCTGGCGCCAGGCCTTGCCGATCACCCTGCTGGAATTGCGCAAGCCCGCCGCCAGGAAGCCTCCCCGCGATGCGTGAGGAAACCCCCGAGCAGCCCGCGCCGTTGCGCAGCGGCTACACCACCGGCAGTTGCGCCACCGCCACCAGCCTGGCGGCGGCGCGCCTGCTGCTGGGCGGCACGATCAGCGACGCGGTGCAGATCGTCCTGCCCAAGGGCCAGCAGGTGCTGATGCGCCTGGAATTCTGCCGCGCCTGGGAAAACGGCGCGGAAGCCGGCACCCTCAAGGATGCCGGCGACGATCCCGACGTCACCCATGGCGCCCTGGTGTTCGCCCGGGTGCGCCTGAGCGCCGAGCCTGGCGTGCGCTTCCATGCCGGCCCCGGGGTCGGTACGGTGACCCGCCCGGGGCTGACCCTGGCGGTCGGCGAGCCGGCGATCAATCCGGTGCCGCGACAGATGATCGAACGCCACCTCGCCCAGCTCGCCGCCGAACGGGGCTACGCCGGCGGCTTCGAGGTCGCCATCGGCGTGGAGGGCGGCGCCGAGCTGGCGCTGAAGACCATGAACCCGCGCCTGGGCATCCTCGGCGGGCTGTCGATCCTCGGCACCAGCGGCATCGTCCGGCCGTTCTCCTGCTCGGCCTATATCGCCTCGATCCATCAGGGCATCGATGTCGCTCGCGCCAACGGCGTCCGTCACATCGCCGCCTGTACCGGCAACGCCAGCGAGGACGCCATGCGCCGGCGCTATGCGCTGCCGGAGATCGCCCTGATCGAGATGGGCGACTTCGCCGGCGCGGTGCTCAAGCACCTGCGCAGGGCGCCGGTGGAAAAGCTCAGCCTGTGCGGCGGCTTCGGCAAGATCAGCAAGCTCGCCGGCGGCCACCTCGACCTGCACAGCCGCCATTCCAGCATCGACCTGCCGCAATTGGCCGGCTGGGCCGCCGCGCTCGGTGCCAGCACCGCGCTACAGGACAGCATGCGCGCCGCCAACACCAGCCAGCAGGCGCTGGCCCAGGCACACGCCGAAGGCGTGGCCCTGGGCGATGCGGTCTGCGCCCACGCCCTGCGCTTCGCCCGCGGCATCGTGCCCACCGAGGTGGCGCTGGAAGTCTTCGCCATCGACCGCCAGGGCAACCTGGTCGGCCAGGCCTGCGAGGAGCGCCGATGAAGCGCCTGTTGCTGCTCGGCGGGATCGGTGAGGCCCTGGCCCTCGCCCGCCGGCTCGGTCCGGCGCATCTCTACAGCCTCGCCGGGCTGGGCAAGGTGCCCGGCGACCTGGCCTGCCGGGTCCGGGTCGGCGGCTACGGCGGCGCCGAAGGGCTGGCGGCGTTCATCGACGAGCAGGGCTTCGACCTGCTGGTGGACGCCACCCACCCCTACGCCGCACGGATCAGCCAGAACGCCGTGCGCGCCGCGCGACTGGCCGGAGTGCCCTGCTGGGCGCTGCGCCGGCCCGGCTGGCAGGCCGGGCCCGGCGACGACTGGCGCGAGGTAGCCGACTGGCGCGAGCTGATCGCCGCCCTCGCACCCTTCCGCCGTCCGCTGTTCACCCTCGGCCGCGAACCGCTGGAGCATCTCGGCCAGGTCCCGCCGCACCAGCACTGGACCGTGCGCTGCCTGCAAGGCCAGCCGGCCGCGCCGCGCGCCAAGGTGATCGGCGCGCGCGGGCCGTTCAGCCTGGATGGCGAACGGGCGTTGTTCGAGCGCCTCGCCTGCGACGTGCTGGTGAGCAAGAACAGCGGTAGCCAGGCCACCGAGCCGAAGCTCCAGGTGGCGCGGGAAATGGGCCTGCCGGTGCTGGTCCTGGCGCGCCCGGCGCTGCCGCCGGCGGACCGCGAGTTCGCCGACGGCGAGGCGCTGCTGACGGCGATCCGCGATTGGGAAAGCGCCTGAAGCGAACGCCCACCCACTCGCTGCGACCTGTCCCGCCTCCGTCTCCGGCGCCGCTCACGCCGCGCTGAGATGCTCGTAGAGAATGGTCGCGCCGACCAGGATCAGCACCACCCCGCCGACCATCTCCGCGCGCTTGCCGGTCACCGCGCCGAGCGCCCGGCCGAGCATGGTGCCGAGGGTGACCATGGTCATGGTGGCCAGGCCGATGGCACCGGCGGCGAGGAAGATGTTGACGTCGACGAAGGCCAGGCCGACGCCCACCGCCAGCGCGTCGATGCTGGTGGCCAGCGCCGTCACCGCGAGAATCCAGAACGAATGCTGGCCGGGCTTTTCCTGTTCCGTCTCATGATCCGCGCGCAGGCCGTTGTGGATCATGTGCAGGCCGAGCAGCACCAGCAGGACGAAGGCGATCCAGTGATCCCAGTCGGCGACGAACTGGCTGGCGGCCTGGCCAAGCAGCCAGCCGACCAGAGGGGTGATGGCCTCGATCACGCCGAAGATTATCCCGGTGCGCAACGCCTCCGACAGGCGCGGCCGATCCAGGCTGGAGCCCTTGCCGATGGCCGCGGCGAAGGCATCGGTGGACATGGCGAAGGCGAGGAAGATCAGGGAAACGGGATTCACGCGGATACTCCAGCCGGGCATGAGTCAACGACATGACCCCGCGGCCCGGCTTCGGCGCAGGAATGTCGTTGGTCTCACCAATCCGGTTGGATGCGCTGGCCATGGCAGGTTGCCAAGAATGTTGACCAGCGCGCCGTCAACGGGTGACGGCAGGCTACTCCCCAAGGAAGGCCGGCAGCATAGCAGGCCGGCGTGAAGAAAATGTGATGACCCGGGAAGCTGCGCCAGGGCGTGGGGTCCGGCGAAGAAAGACTGCACAAGCGAATTGTTATAGTATAACATTTTATTCAATCCAGATCGTTCAAGGCTTGACTGGAAACGGTGCGGATGTTCCCATCCGGCCCGTTCCAGGTGCCTCCTGCCGCCGCGCAGGAGGTGAAACGGGAAGCCGGTGCGTCACTTCGGTGATCAGTCCGGCGCTGCCCCCGCAACGGTAAGCGAGCGAAATCCTCTTCAGGCCACTGTGCTCCAGCATGGGAAGGCGAGGATTTCACGACCCTCGCAAGCCCGGAGACCGGCCTGCAACGCCCTGTTGGCACACCCGCGGTGGGCGGGAGCGAGCCGGTTGTTCGAGGCGCTGTCGCGCCTGCGATTTCCTGCGCGTTCCGTCCTGCCCGGTCATGAGATGGAACGCCCATGCCCCGCTTCAGCCGTTTGCGCACCGAGCCTTTCGCCCTCGGCCTCTCCACCAGCCTGCTGCTGGTACCGCCCGCCCTCGCCGAAACCGAGGAAGCCGCCCTCGCCCTGCCCAGCCAGTTGGTCAGCGTTCGCCAGGATCCCGCCGAACTCGACCACATCGACCTCGCCACTCCGGTCAGTGCCGGTTCGCGCCTGGGCCTCAGCGCCCTGGACACCCCGGCGAGCACCAGCAGCATCAGCGGCGAGGAAGTTCGCCGACGCAACAACCCCAGCGTCCAGGCCGCCGTTACCCGCAGCCCCGGCATCAGCTTCATCGGCACCCCCGGAGATGGCGGTACCGGCCTCTCGGCGCGCGGCTTCAGCGGCCATGCATCGGTGATGCAACTGTTCGACGGCACGCGCCTGTACACCGGCATGGGCACGGTGAACTTCCCCAGCGATCCGTGGATGGTCGAGCGCATCGACGTGATCCGCGGCCCGGCCTCGGTGCTGTACGGCGAAGGCGCCACCGGCGCGGTGATCAACGTGGTGCCGAAGAAGCCTTTCGCCGGCGAGATCCGCAACCACCTGCGCCTCGGCTACGGCTCCTACGACAACCGCCAGTTGGCCCTGGACAGCGGCGGCTCGCTGACCGACAGCCTCAGCTACCGGCTCAACCTGAACCAGCAGCAGAGCCACGGCTGGATCGACCGTGGCGACTCGCGCAACCTGGGCATCAGCGCGGCGCTGCGCTGGCAGGCCAGCGACGATCTGGCCTTCACCCTCGCCCACGACTATGGCGACCAGGAGCCGATGAACGACTTCGGCACCCCGCTGGTCGGCGGCAAGTACCACAAGCGCCTGCGCGAGAAGAACTACAACGTGCGCAACGACGTGCAGCGCTACAACGACCAGTGGACCCGCCTGACCAGCGACTGGAGCCTTTCCGACAGCGTCACCGCGAGCAACCAGCTGTACTACATCAAGGCCCGCCGCCACTGGCGCAACGCCGAAACCTACGAATGGGACGTCCCGCGCGAAGAGCTGTTGCGCAAGGACTACCTGCGCATCAGCCACGAGCAGGAGCAGATCGGCGACCGCCAGACCTTCGCCTTCCAGCACGCCCTGTTCGGCCTCGACAGCCGCACCCTGGTCGGCGCCGAGTACAACCGCATCCGCTTCCGCCTGACCAACAACATATCGCCCTATACCGATGTCGGCGGCGACTACATCGACCCCTGGCATCCCGCGCCCGGCTACTTCGAAAGCCGCTCGCCCTACCGGCCGCACTCGCGCAGCCAGACCCGCACCTTCGCCCTGTTCGCCGAGAACCGCCTGCAGCTCAACGAGCGCCTGTCGCTGGTGACCGGGGTGCGCCGCGACCAGAACCATATCGACCGCGACGACCTGCTCACCGGCACCCGCAGCGACCGCAGCCTGCAGGGCGGCAACTGGCGCGCCGGGCTGGTCTTCGCGCTGACCCCGGAACTGTCGCTGTACGGCCAGTACTCCACCAGCGAAGACGGTGTGAGCAACCTGATCACCCTCAACGCGGCCCAGCAGCAAATGGACCTGACCCACTCGAAGCAGACCGAGGTCGGCCTCAAGCAACTGTTCCCGGACGGTCGCGGCGAATGGACCCTGGCCGCCTACCATATCGTCAAGAAGAAGCTGCTCAGCGCCAACCCGCTGCCGCCGCACGACGCGCAGCAGGTCGGCCAGCAGAGTTCGGACGGCCTGGAGGCCAGCCTGGAATTGAACCTGGCCCAGGACTGGCGGCTGTCAGCGAACGCCGCGCTGGTGCGTGCCGAATACGACGACTTCGACGAAACGATCGACAAGCAGACCTACTCGCGCAACGGCAACCGCCCCAGGAACGTGCCACGGCGCACCGCCAACCTCTGGCTGGACAAGTCCTTCGCCGAGACCCTGCGCGTCGGCGCCGGGCTGCGCTACGTCGACCGGCGCTACGCCGACGCCGCCAACCAGGCCAGCCTGCCCGGCTACACGGTGGTCGACGCCAACCTGGGCTGGCGGGTACGGCCGGACCTGACCCTCGGCCTTGAGCTGTACAACCTGTTCGACCGCCAGTACGCCCTGGCTGACAACAACAACGGCCAGCAATGGATCATGGGCCAGCCGCGCTCGTTCAACGTCACCGCCGACTTCAGTTTCTGAAGCCGGCACCGCGGCAATCGTCTCTGCTGAACCACCGGACCTGCGAGTAGCCATGTCGTCCCTTCACCTCGATGCCCTGCACTGGTCGCCCGACGCCTCCACCGAGTTGCTGCGCGGCGTGCACCTGGAAGTCCCGGCCGGCAGCTTCGTCGGCCTGATCGGCCCCAACGGCAGCGGCAAGACCAGCCTGCTGCGCTGCGCCTTCCGCTATGCGCGACCGCAGCGCGGCCGGGTGGTGCTCGACGGCGACGACCTCTGGCGCCAGCCGCCGCGCTGGGCCGCCCGGCGTATCGCGGTGGTGTTGCAGGAGTTCCCCGAGGACTTCGGCCTTGCCGTCGAGGACGTGGTCGCCATGGGCCGCACGCCGCACAAGGGCCTGTTCGACGGCCACGGCGCGGACGACCGCCAGCGGGTCCGCCAGGCGCTGCTCCAGGTCGGTCTCGAAGGGCGTGCCGCGAGCCCCTTCGCCAGCCTCTCCGGTGGCGAGAAGCAGCGCGCCCTGCTGGCTCGCGCGCTGGTCCAGGAACCGCGCCTGCTGATCCTCGACGAACCGACCAACCACCTCGACCCGCGCTACCAGCTGGAGCTTCTGCGCCTGCTGCGCGGCCTCGGCCTGAGCACCCTGGCGAGCTTCCACGACCTCAACCTGGCGGCGGCCTTCTGCGACCGCCTCTACGTGCTCGACGGCGGGCGCATCGTCGCCCAGGGCACGCCGACCGAGGTGCTCGACGCCGACCTGCTGTGGCGGGTGTTCGGCGTCCGCGCCCTGGTCGACCGCCACCCCCTCGCCGACCACCCGCGCCTGACCTGGATTACCCAAGCATGAAGCACCCGATCCTGCACCACCTGCTGCTCGGCGCCCTGCTCGCCTGCGCCGATGCCGCGCTGGCCGAGCGCTACCCGCTCAGCGTGCGCAGCTGCGAGCGCGAAGTGACGTTCGAGCGCGCGCCGTCGCGCGCAGTCAGCCACGACATCAACCTCACCGAGATGATGGTCGCCCTCGGTCTGCAGACGCGCATGGTCGGCTATACCGGCATCAGCGGCTGGTGGAAGAATGCCGATCCCGGATTGATCGCCGCGCTCAAGCCGCTGCCCGAGCTGGTGGCGCGCTACCCCACGGCGGAAACCCTGCTCGATGTCGACGCCGACTTCTTCTTCGCCGGTTGGGGCTACGGCATGCGCGTCGGCGGCGACCTCACTCCGGCCAGCCTGGAGCCGCTGGGGGTGAAGGTCTACGAGCTGAGCGAATCCTGCGCGCAGATCGGCGAGCCGCGCCGCGCCAGCCTCGACGAGCTGTACCGCGACCTGCGCAACCTGGGACGGATCTTCGACGTCGAACCGCGCGCCGAGCGCCTGGTCGCCAGCCTCCAGGCACGCATCGAGCGCGCCCGCGCCGGCATCCCGGCGAACACCGAGGCGCCGCGGGTGTTCCTCTACGACAGCGGCGAGGACCGCCCCTTCACCTCTGGCCGCCTGGGCATGCCGCAGGCGCTGATCGAGGCCGCCGGCGGCCGCAGCGTGACCGACGACGTGGCGGCCAGTTGGACCCAGGTCAACTGGGAAAGCGTGGTCGCCCGCGATCCGCAGGTCATCGTCATCGTCGACTACGGCGAGACCAGCGCCGCGCAGAAGCAGCGCTTCCTCGAAGAGAACCCGGCGCTGCGCAGCCTGACCGCGATCCGCGAGCGACGCTTCATCGTCCTGCCCTATAACCAGGCCACGCCGGGCATCGGCAACGCCGCGGCGATAGAAACCCTGGTCGCCGGCCTCCACCCTCGGGCGCCACGTCCATGACCCTGTTCCGCAGCCCTCGCGCCTATTGCCTGTTGCTGGGCAGCCTGGTCATGTTGCTCGGCCTGTCCTGCGTGGTCGCCCTCGGCTTCGGTCCGGCGCGACTGGACAGCGGCCTGGTCGGCCGCATCGTCCTCCAGCGCCTGTTCGGCGTGGCGGCGGAGCCCGGTGCCTGGAGCGCCGGCCAGGAGCACATCGTCTGGCTGATCCGCGCCCCACGGGTACTGCTCGGCGCCTGCGTCGGCGCCGGCCTGGCGCTGGTGGGAGCGGCCCTGCAGGCGGTCACGCGCAATCCGCTGGCCGATCCGCACCTGCTCGGCGCCACCTCCGGCGCGACCCTCGGCGCGGTGTTGGTGGTGCTCTACATCGGCGAGGTGATCGGCCTGCTGACCCTGCCGCTGGCGGCCTTCCTCGGCGCCCTCGGCAGCATGCTGCTGGTGCTCGGCGTGGCCAGTCGCGGCGGCCGCCTGGGCAGCGACCGGCTGTTGCTGGCGGGGGTCGCGGTGTCGTTCGTGCTCCTGGCGCTGGCCAACCTGCTGCTGTTCCTCGGCGACCACCGCGCCGCCTCCTCTGTGCTGTTCTGGATGCTCGGCGGCCTCGGCCTGGCGCGCTGGTCGTTGATCTGGCTGCCGGCGCTGTGCGTGGCCGGCGGCCTGCTGGTACTGCTCGGGCTGGGCCGTGCGCTGAACGCGCTGATGGCCGGCGAACAGACCGCCGTGACCCTCGGCCTGGACGCCCGTCGCGTACGCCTGTGGGTCTTCGTCTGCTGCTCGCTGCTGACCGGCGTGCTGGTCTCGGTGAGCGGCGCCATCGGCTTCGTCGGTCTCATGCTGCCGCACGCCGCGCGCCTGCTGGTGGGTGCCGAGCACCGCCGACTGCTGCCGGTGTGCGCCCTGCTCGGCGCGCTGTTCCTGGTCTGGATGGATGTCGCCGCGCGTACCCTGATCGCCCCCCAGGACCTGCCCATCGGCATCGCCACCGCGGCCATCGGCGGGCTGTTCTTCATTCTCCTGCTGCGTCGCCGCAGCTGATCAGAACAGATCCAGCGGGATCTTCAGGTAACGCACCCCGTTGCCTTCCACCGGCGGCAGGTTGCCGCCGCGCATGTTGACCTGGATCGCCGGCAGCATCAGGGTCGGCATGCCGAGGGTGGCATCGCGCTGCTGGCGCATGGCGACGAACGCCTCCTCGTCGACGCCTTCGCGGACGTGCACGTTGTGCCGGCGCTGCTCGCCGACGCTGGTTTCGCAGCGGTGCTCGTCGCGGCCGGGAGCCGTGTAGTCGTGGCACATGAACAGGCGGGTCGCGTCGGGTAGCGCGAACAGGCGCTGGATCGAGCGATACAGCTGGCGCGCGTCGCCGCCGGGGAAATCGCAGCGGGCGGTGCCGTAGTCGGGCATGAACAGGGTATCGCCGACGAAGGCGCTGTCGCCGACCAGGTAGGTCATGCACGCCGGGGTATGCCCCGGGGTATGCAGCGCGCGGCATTCCAGGGCGCCGATGCGGAACGACTCGCCGTCCTCGAACAGGTGCTCGAACTGGCGGCCGTCCACCGGGAACGCCTCGCCGAGGTTGAACAGGCCGGAGAATTTCGCCTGCACCTGGGTGATTCGCGCGCCGATGGCCAGGCACCCGCCCAGTTCGCGCTGCAGGAAGATGGCCGCCGACAGGTGGTCGGCGTGCACGTGGGTCTCCAGCAGCCATTCCACCTGCAGGTCGTGCTGGCGAACGTGGGCGATCAGGCGTTCGGCGCTGGCATGGCTGGTGCGCCCGGCGGCCGGGTCGTAGTCGAGCACCGGGTCGACGATGGCGCAGGCGCGGCTGGACGGGTCGCGCACCACGTAGCTGTAGGTGGAGGTGGCCGGGTCGAAGAAGGCAGTGATGTCGGGTTTCAACATGGAGGTTCCTTGCGCGGCGTGCTGACGGCGACCGCGCCATGGCTACGGATCGTCCCACCATAGCCAACCCGGGCCCGGCGTACCAACCCACAGGTTTGTCAGGAAGCTACCGGACCGCCTCAGAGCAGCAGGGCGGCCCAGGCCGATGCCAGCAACAACAGCGCCATGCCCTGGTTGAAGCGTTTCATCAGCGACGGCGAGCGCAGCAGCCGCGCGCTGCCGACGCCGAGCAAGGCCCAACTGGCCAGGCACGGCAGCGAAACCAGGAAGAACAGCAATGCCAGCAGGCCGATCCGCCCGGCCTGTCCGGCGCCTTCCCCGGCGAACAGTGCCAGCGCGGCGAGGGCCATCATCCAGGCCTTGGGATTGACCAGTTGCAACGCCGCGCCGCCGAGCACGCCGAGGCGCCGCGGCGGCTCCGCGCCGTCGATGCCGCCCGCGCTGCGGAACAGGCTCCAGGCCAGGTAGCTGAGCCAGCCGACGCCGAGCCAGGCGAGCCCCTGCTGGAGCAGCGGATGGCGTCGCAGCAACTCGCCCAGGCCGAGCCCGAGCAGCAGGATCAGCGCCGCCACCGCCGCGCAGGCGCCGAGCACGATCGGCCAGGCGGCGGCCAGGCCGTGGCGCTGGCTGTTGCTCAGGACCAGGATGTTGGTCGGTCCGGGGGTGATCGAGGCGACGACGGCGAACAGCAGGAAGGGCACGAGGGATTGCATGGACGGGCTCCTGTGGCGGGGGAGCCTTCATCCTGGCGACGCGCCGGGCCTCAGTCTGGAAGCTGGGTGCACTGCCGGCGGTAGGCCGCCGGGGTCATCCCGTAGGCGCGCCGGAACCAGCGGCCGAGATGGCTCTGGTCGGCGAAACCGAGAGCGCTGGCGAGGTCCGCCGGTTGCCCGCCGACAGCGAGCATCTGCCGCGCCTTGGCCAGGCGCAACTGGACCAGGTAGGCGTAGGGTGGCAAGCCGTAGGCGGCCTTGAATGCACGGTTCAGGCGGAAGCGGTCGGTGCCGCAGGCGCTGGCCAGCTCGTCCAGGCCGATGTCCTGGTAGAAGTGCGCATGCAGGTAGTCGCGGGCTTTCTGCGCCACCAGCGGCAGGCGCGGATCGAATGGCTTCGCCTCGCGCCAGCCGAGGTGCACGCGCAGCCGCTCCAGCACCAGCTCCAGGGCGGTCTGCCGCAGCAGTCGCAGCTCGCGGCCATGCAGGACGCGGAAGGCCTGGGCGATGGCCAGGGTCAGGCGCGGGTCTTCGGTGAGGTTGGCGTGGAAGCCGGGGTCGCGGTCGCTGGGCGCATCGTCGAAGGTCGCCCGCAGTTCGCGCCGCAGCCAGTCCGGCTGCAGGTACAGCATCGAGTAGGTGAAGCCGCCGGCGATCGGCGCGCGACCGTCGTGGATCTCCCCCGGTTCGACCAGGAATACCTGGCCGGCGGTGCTGTCGTGTCGGCGTCGGCGGCAGTTGAATTGCTGCACGCCGATCTCGGTGTAGCCGATCAGGTAGCTGTCGTGCCAGTGCGGATCGTAGGCGTGGCCCTCGAAATGGGCGCGCAGGGTCTCGATCCCGGTCTCGGCGTCGCGGGCCAGGTCGATCCAGTCTCGGCTCCCCATCGTGCGTCAGGTCTTCCCACTCGTTGGTTTCGTCGCCGCGACTATAACGCGCCCGTCCCGGGGTTCTAGAAGATTCGTGCAGGCGGCTGCGCTCCTCCGGAGGCGGGAATTGATCGGCGTTTCTGGACAATCTATCCAGGCCGCCGCGATTACTCCGCAAGGCCGCCCTCCCTAGACTGGGTTCTCCACTCACCGCAGGAGAAACACCCCATGGTCGACCACTCCATCAAAGGCAAGACCGTCCTCATCACCGGCGGCGCCAAGAACCTGGGCGGGCTGATCGCCCGTGATCTCGCCGCCCACGGCGCGAAGGCGATCGCCATCCACTACAACAGCGCCGCGAGCAAGGCCGATGCCGACGCCACCGTCGCCGCGCTGCAGGCAGCCGGAGCCAAGGCGGTAGCGCTGCAGGGCGATCTCACCAGCGCCGCGGCCATGGAAAAGCTGTTCGCCGACGCCATCGCCGCGGTGGGCAAGCCGGACATCGCCATCAACACCGTCGGCAAGGTGCTGAAGAAACCCATCACCGAGATCAGCGAGACCGAATACGACGAGATGAGCGCGGTCAATTCCAAATCTGCGTTCTTCTTCCTGCGCGAAGCCGGCAAGCACGTCAACGACAACGGCAAGATCTGCACCCTGGTGACCTCCCTGCTTGGCGCCTATACCCCGTACTACGCCGCCTATGCCGGCACCAAGGCGCCGGTGGAGCACTTCACCCGTGCCGCTTCCAAGGAGTTCGGCGCGCGCGGCATCTCGGTCACCGCGGTCGGCCCGGGCCCCATGGACACGCCCTTCTTCTACCCCGCCGAAGGTGCCGATGCGGTGGACTACCTGAAGAACGCCGCGGCCTTGTCGCCGTTCTCCAAAACCGGCCTGACCGACATCGACGACGTGGTGCCGTTCATCCGCCACCTGGTCAGCGAAGGCTGGTGGATCACCGGCCAGACCATCCTCATCAACGGCGGCTTCTCCACCAAGTGAGCCACGCAGCGGCCGCCACGGCGGTCGCTGCCTGCCTGCGGAAACCCTTCATGCACGTGACCCTGGTAATCGCCGGCGGCATCGTCCTGCTCGGCCTGTTCCTGCTCTTCGGCAAACTCTGGGATGCCGGGCCGGCGCTCGCTGCCGGCCTGTTCCTGCCGACCTGGCTGGCCGTCGCGCTGGTCAACCTGTGGGTCGGCGTCCAGCACGCTGGCTACGGCTTGCGCGAAGAACTGCCGATCCTGCTGCTGGTCTTCCTGGTCCCGGCGGCACTGGCCGGCGTGGCGATCTGGCTGGCGCCGCGCTAGGCGGCGGCGCTTCAGACGCGGAAACGGCCGACCAGCCGCGCCAGTTCCGAGGACAGCTCGGACAGCCGGCGGCTGGCCCCGGTACCCTGCTCCGAATGTTCCGCCGCCTGGGCGGAAAGCTCGCGCACCTCGCTGATGTTGCGGGCGATTTCGTCGATTACCCGGCTCTGCTCCTCGCAGGCCGAGGCGATCTGCGCGGCGAGGTCGTTGATCCGCCCCACCGCGTCGCCGGTGGCGGCCAGCACGCCGTCGACCCCGGCGGCGCGCTCGACGCTGTCGCGCGCCTTGAGGCTGCCCGACTGCATGGCCCGCACGGCGTTCTGCACCCCGGCCTGGAGGCGCTCGATGCGCGCCTGGATGTCCTTGGTCGAATCCTGGGTGCGCGCCGCCAGCGCCCGCACCTCGTCGGCCACCACGGCGAAACCGCGCCCCTGCTCGCCGGCCCGCGCGGCTTCGATGGCGGCGTTGAGGGCGAGCAGGTTGGTCTGTTCGGCGATGCCCTTGATCACCGTCAGCACCGCGTCGATGCTGGCGGTTTCCTGGGCCAGTTGCTGGATGCTCTCGGAACTGCTCTCCACTTCCTGCGCCAACTGGCGGATCACCTCGATGGTCGCTTCCACCACGTTGGCGCCCTCGCGCGCCTGCCGGCGGGCGTCATCGGCCACCTGCGCGGCGCTCTGGGCATTGCGCGCCACCTCGTGGACGGCGCTGCTCATCTGCGTCGCGGCGGTGCTGACCTGGTCCACCGATGCGTGCTCGCTGTTGATCAGACGATCGTTGGCGGCGGTCATGCCGGCCAGCGAACCGGCTGAATCGGCGACCTCGCCGGTGACCCGGCCGACCTCGCGGATCAGCGGCTGCAACTTGTCGAGGAAGGCGTTGAAGGCGCTGCCGAGGCGGCCGGGTTCGTCGCGCGAAGTGACCTCCAGGCGCACGCGCAGGTCGCCATCGCCGTTGGCGATCTCTTCCAGGCGTTGCAGCAGACGCTGCAACGGACGGGTCACCAGGCCGGGGAACACCAGCACCAGCGACAGGCACACCAGCAGGCCGAACGCCACCAGCGCCACCTGCTGCCAGCGGTGGCGCTCGCCCAGCGCGGAGGACGCCTCGCCGTCGGCGGCCGCGGCCGCCTCTTCCATCTCGTCGAGCTGGTTGATCACCTCGCGCATCGCCCCGAACTGGCGATCGCTGTCACCGTAGCTGAGCTGCGCCGCGGCGCTCGGACCGCTGGCCGCCAGGCTCAGCACCCGCGCCGAGGTCGCGCTCCAGAGGGCATAGCCGCGCTCGAACTCGGCGACCTTGGCCAGTTCCGCCTCGCCCGGCTGCATCGCCGCGTACTGGCGCACCCGATCCAGGGCCTGCTGCAGGTTTTCCGCGTGATCGTTCCTCAGGCCGGCGATCTGCTCGGCGCTCAGGTGGCCCTCGAGCAGGCTGCGCTCGGCGACGAAGGCCTGGTAGAGATCGCGGTCGGCGTTGAGTAGCAGGGCGATGCCGGGGAGAAAACGCTTGCCCAGGCGCTGGTTGGACTCGTTCAGCTGGGCGATGCCATGCACGCCGAGCGCGCCCACCAGCAGCAGAAGCACCGCCAGCAGGAGGATGGGCAGGGCGATTTTCCTGCGGAACGACAGGTTAGCGAACCATTGCAGCATGCCGGCATCCTCGCTCGTGGCTTTCCAGGCTATCGGTCGCAGCACGACCGATCTTGAGCGACCGTACGTCCGTGCCAGTAGGAATCAGACTAGCAGGCGCAGGGTTTCGAACAGGCGCCGGTCATCCTTCTTCGCCGAGCGGGCGTGGCGGCGGATCACCTGCAGCAGGCACTCGACGAAGCATTGCGCCGGATTGCTGAGGGCTCCGCCGCGCCGGGTGATGATGCCCAGCCGTCGTGGCTCGAAGGTTTCCCGCAGCGCCAGCGGCACCACCCGGCCGAGCAACGGCGGGGCGGCGCCTATGATCGCCGGCACCCAGGTGCACATGTCGGCCTGCTCCACCAGGGTCTGCAGGATCGCCACGGAGTGCGCGCGGACGATGCGCCGCTCGTCGATCAAGGCGCCGTGGCGCCAGAACAACTCGCGCATCAGGGCGTCGTGGCCGTCGCCGGTGTAGTTCAACGCCCAGTCCTGTTCCAGCAGCTCGTGGATCGAGCCGCAACCCGCCAGCGGATGCCCCTGGCGGACCAGCACCGCGGTGTCGTAGTCGAGCAGCTTCTCGCAGGCGAACTCCTGGGCCGCCTGGGCGCCGTGCAGCGGGCCGATGGCGAAATCCATGCTGCCGTCGCGAAGCAATGGCTGGGCCACCGCCATCAGGCTTTCGAAAAGCTCCAGGCGCACCTCCGGCATGCGCTCGCGGAACGCCTGCACCGCCTCCGAGAGGAAGGTCAGCGCCACCCAAGGCGTCACCCCGATGCACAGCCGGCCGCTGGCCTGGCCACGCAGGTGGTCGAGTTCGACCTGCGCGTGCTCCAGTTGCTTGAGCACCAGCCGGGCGTGGATCAGCAGCGCCTTGCCGTATTCGGTGAAGGTCAGGCCGCTGGGCGTGCGGACGAACAGCGGCAGATGCTGTTCGGTTTCCAGTTCGCGCAGCGCGCGGGTCACGGCCGCCTGGGAAATCCCCAGGACGCGGGCGGCGGCGCGGATGCCGCCGGCGTCGGCACTGGCGACCAGGGCTTGCAACTGGTGGAGTTTCACGGGCTTACCGAGGTGACAACGAAAGGTTGTCATCATAGCCAAAGCGAGCCTCCCCGCCAGTCCCCCGCTTGCCTACCATCGGCTTCGACAACGCCCCGCCGCCCACCGGTCGGAGCCCTTGAGGAGAACAAGAAGAATGACCGAGCCTGCCGTCCTGCCCGCCATCGCGGCGCTGCGGGAAGAGATGGTTACCTTGCGCCGCCATATCCATGCCCACCCGGAGTTGGGTTTCGAGGAACGGCGAACCGCCGCGCTGGTCGCCGAATGCCTGGAGGCCTGGGGCTACCAGGTCAGCCGTGGAGTGGGTCGCACCGGCGTGGTCGGCACCCTGTGCCGCGGCGAGGGCCCAGCGCTGGGCCTGCGCGCCGACATGGACGCGCTACCGATCCAGGAAGCCACCGGCCTGCCCTACGCCAGCCAGGTGGACGGCGTGATGCACGCCTGCGGCCACGACGGCCACACCGCGATGCTCCTCGCCGCGGCCAGGCACCTGGTCGAGTCGCCGCGCTGGCGCGGCACCCTGCAACTGATCTTCCAGCCTGCCGAAGAGGGCCTCGGCGGTGCCCGCGCGATGCTCGACGACGGGCTGCTGGAGCGCTTCCCCTGCGACGCCATCTTCGCCATGCACAACGTCCCGGGATACCCCGTCGGCCACCTCGGCTTCCATCCCGGCCCCTTCATGGCCTCGGCCGATACCGTGGTCATCCGCGTGATCGGCAGCGGCGGCCACGGCGCGGTGCCGCAGCGCACCGTCGACCCGGTGGTGGTCTGCTCCGCCATCGTGCTGGCCTTGCAGAGCATCGTCTCGCGCAACGTCGACCCGCAGGACACCGCGATCGTCAGCGTCGGCGCGATCCATGCCGGGACGGTCTCCAACGTGATCCCGGCCAGCGCCGAAATGATCCTCAGCGTCCGGGCCCTGACCGCGGAAACCCGTGCCCTGCTGGAGCGCCGCATCGGCGAACTGGCCCGCGGCCAGGCCGCCAGCTTCGGCGCGCGGGCGGAGGTCGACTACCGGCATTGCCATCCGGTGCTGGTCAACCATCCCGGGCAGACCGCGTTCGCCCGCGAGGTGGCCCGCGACTGGCTGGGCGAGGAATGCCTGATCGACGGACTGCGGCCGTTCACCGCCAGCGAGGATTTCGCCTTCATCCTCGAACGCTGTCCCGGCAGTTACCTGGTGATCGGCAATGGCCAGGGCGAGAGCGGCTGCCAGTTGCACAACCCCGGCTACGACTTCAACGACGACTGCCTGGCCGTCGGCGCCAGCTACTGGGTGCGACTGGCCGAGCGCTTCCTGGCCTGAGCCAGGGTTTTCAACGGGCGCGCGGCCTGGCGCGCGCGGATCGACAGAGGACAACCACAATGACAAGAACCCTCGGCAGCATCGCCCTCTCCCTCCTCCTCGCCGCACCGGCCGGCGCCGCCGACTGGACAGGCAAGGTCCTGCGCCTGGGCGTCGACCCGACCTACCCGCCGCTCGAATACAAGCAGCCGGACGGCCGCCTGGCAGGCTTCGGCATCGAGATCGGCGAAGCCCTCTGCGCGGAGCTGCGAGCCCGCTGCGAATGGGTCGAAAGCAACTGGGACGGCATCATCCCGGCGCTGCTGTCGCGCAAGATCGACGCCATCGTCTCGTCGATGACCATCACGCCGAAACGCGCACAGCACATCGCCTTCACCGACCGCGTCTCCAACGCGCCGAGCCGCCTGGTGGTACGCCGTGGCTCGGCGCTCCTGCCCGACGCCGAGAGCCTGCGCGGCAAGCGCGTGGGGGTCGGCCAGGGCTCCAACCAGGAGGCCTACGCCAAGGCCGAATGGGCCGCCAAGGGGGTGCGGGTCGTCTCCTACCAGAACCAGGAACAGGTCTACGCCGACCTCGTCATGGGCCGCCTCGACGCCTCGCTGCAAGGCGCGGTGCAGGCCAGCTACGGCTTCCTCGACAAGCCGGTCGGCAAGGATTTCGAACTGGCCGGAGCGGTGCTGGACGACCCTCGCTACTTCGGGGTCGGCGACGGCATCGGCCTGCGCAAGGAGGACGTGGCGCTGCGCGAGGACCTGAACAAGGCGCTGGCGACGATCCGCGCCAACGGAACCTACGCGCGAATCAACGCCCGCTACTTCGATTTCGACCTCTACGGCACGCCCTGAACGGCGTCCGGCCGCTTTTCACCTCGACCGACAACAACAAGCAATGGAGAGTGAAATGTTCCTCGACGGCTTCGGCCCGCAGATACTCGCCGGCACCCTGGTGACCCTGAAACTGGCGCTGGGCTCCCTGCTCGGCGCCGTGCTCATCGGCCTCCTCGGCGCCAGCGCCAAGCTCGCCGCCAACCGCCCGCTGCGCGCCCTGGCCAGCGGCTATACGACGCTGATCCGCAGCGTCCCCGACCTGGTCATCATGCTGTTGCTGTTCTTCAGCCTGCAGATCCTCCTCAACCGCGTCACCGACGCCCTCGGCATCGGCCAGGTCGACATCGACCCGTTCGCCGCCGGCTGCGTCACCCTGGCGTTCATCTATGGCGCCTACTTCACGGAAACCTTCCGCGGCGCCTTCCAGGCGGTCCCGGCCGGCCAGGTCGAAGCCGCGCAAGCCTACGGCATGGGGCGCTGGCGAGTGTTCCGCCGGGTACTCCTGCCGCAGATGCTGCGCTACGCCCTGCCGGGCATCGGCAACAACTGGCAGGTGCTGGTCAAGTCCACCGCGCTGGTCTCGATCATCGGCCTCGGCGACCTGGTCAAGGCCACCCAGGACGCCGGCAAAGGCACCCTGCAGTTCTTCCACTTCACCCTGGTCTGCGGGCTGATCTACCTGGCCATCACCGCAATCTCCAACGCCGCGCTGCTGTGGCTGGAGCGGCGCAGCTCGCTGGGCGTCAGGAGGCCGCTGCCATGAACGCGGTACTCGACGAATACTGGCAGGCCTACCTGTGGACCGACGGCCTGCAACTGACCGGACTGGCGATGACCCTGTGGCTGCTGATCCTCGCCGTGGCGCTTGGCTTCCTGCTGGCCATCCCGCTGGCAGTGGCGCGGACCTGCGGCAACCCGCTGCTGCGCTACCCGGTCTGGCTCTACACCTACGTGTTCCGCGGCACCCCGCTGTACATCCAGTTGCTGTTCTTCTACACCGGCGTCTACAGCCTGAATGCCATACGCGCCCAGGACTTTCTCAACGCGTTCTTCCGCGACGGCTTCAACTGCACGGTGCTGGCCTTCGTCCTCAACACCTGCGCCTACATGACGGAAATCTTCGCCGGCGCGATCAGGAACACGCCCCACGGCGAAGTGGAAGCGGCGCGCGCCTACGGCATGGGCGGCTTCACCCTCTACCGGCGCATCGTCCTGCCCTCGGCGCTGCGCCGGGCACTGCCGTACTTCAGCAACGAAGTGATCCTGATGCTGCACTCCACCTCGGTGGCGTTCACCGCCACCGTGCCGGACCTGCTCAAGGTGGCCCGCGACGTCAATTCCGCCACCTATGCGCCGTTCCTGTCCTTCGGCATCGCCGGCGCGCTCTACGCCGGCACCGCCTTCCTGCTGATCTGGCTGTTCCGCCGCGGCGAGCTGCGCTGGCTGGCCTACCTCAGACCGCAAACCCACTGACCTCTCCCGGAGACACGCGCATGTACAGCCTGCAGGTCGAAGACATCCACAAGCGCTACGGCAGCCATGAGGTGCTCAGGGGCGTTTCGCTCAGGGCCGGCAAGGGAGACGTGATCAGCATCATCGGCTCCTCCGGCTCGGGCAAGAGCACCTTCCTGCGCTGCGTCAACTTCCTGGAAAAGCCCTGTGCCGGGCGCATCCGCGTCGGCGACGAGGAACTGCGCACCCGTCCCGGCGCCCTGGGCGAGCTGCGCGCCGCCGATCCCCGGCAGTTGCAGAGGATCCGCAGCCGGCTGGCGATGGTCTTCCAGCATTTCAACCTGTGGAGCCACCTGACGGTGCTGGAGAACGTGGTCGAGTGCCCGGTCAACGTCCTGAGAATGAACCGCGACGACGCCGTGGCCCGCGCGCGCCACTACCTGGCCAAGGTCGGCCTGGCGGAGAAGGTCGAACGGCAGTATCCCTGCGAACTCTCCGGCGGCCAGCAACAGCGCGTGGCGATCGCCCGCGCCCTGGCCATGGAGCCGCAGGTGATGCTGTTCGACGAACCGACCTCGGCGCTCGATCCGGAACTGGTCGGCGAAGTGCTGAAAGTCATGCAGCAGTTGGCCGAGGAAGGTCGCACCATGGTCCTGGTCACCCACGAGATGGCCTTCGCCCGCCAGGTTTCCAGCCATGTGATCTTCCTCCACCAGGGCGTGATCGAAGAGCAAGGGACGCCGGACCAGGTGTTCGGCGCGCCGCGCAGCGAGCGCCTGCGCCAGTTCCTCGCCGGCAACCTGAAATGAGCCCGGGACTCAGCGCGACGGCGCGAGGAAACGCACGAAGACCAGCTCCGGATCGCCTTCGTCGAGGTTGTCGATCACCCCGCTCGGCTGGAATCCCTCGCGCTCCAGCAGGCGCCGCATCGGCAGGTTGGAGCGGTTGCAGGAAGTGAACAGGCGGTCGCCGCGACAGTCGTCCCGCGCCTGCCGCAGCAACGCGCTGGCGATGCCGCGCCGGCGGCAGTCGGGGGCGACCGCCGCATCCTAGACGTTTTCACAGGTCAGGGCACGTCGCAGCGGCGCATGATCTATAGTCGCCCGGATCAGCCCCAGAGGATGCCGGACATGCCCCGTTCGATCGTCATCGTCCACGGCTGGAGCGACGATTCGAAGTCGTTCCGCCGCCTCGCCGAGCAGCTGGAAGCCTGGTTCGGCAGCGCGCCGACGCAGATCCGCCTCGCCGACTGGATCTCCCTGCAGGACGACGTCACCTACGCCGACCTCGCCGCCGCCCTGGATCGCGCCTGGACCGCCCAGGGACTGTCGCGGGCACCGCGCACGGTTGACGTGGTGGTGCACAGCACCGGCGCCCTGGTGCTGCGCGACTGGCTGACCCGCCACTTCGACCCCGCCAGCGCGCCGGTCAAGCGCTTCCTGATGCTCGCCCCGGCCAACTTCGGCTCGCCGCTGGCGCACAAGGGACGCTCCTTCATCGGTCGCGTACTGAAAGGCTGGAACCGCTTCGTCGGGCAGACCGGCACCAAGGTGCTGAAGGGACTGGAGCTGGGCTCGCCGTACTCCTGGCAACTCGCCGAGCGCGACCTGTTCGGCGCCGAGGCCTGGTACGGCGCCGGCCGCCTGCTCGCCACGGTGCTGGTGGGCAATGCCGGCTACAGCGGCGTCGAAGCCATCGCCAACGAAGCCGGCGGCGACGGCACGGTGCGGATCGCCACGGCGAACCTCAACGCCTGCCGCCTGAGCCTCGAACTGGATGTCCGCCAGCGCGCCAGGCCCGGCTGGCGCCTGGAAGAATCGCGCGGCGAGATCGCCTTCGCCATCGTCGACGGCGAGAACCACGCCAGCGTGGCGCTGAAGGACCGCGGACCGAAGAACCCGCATACCCTGGAGCTGATCCGCGCCGCGCTGGAGGTCGAGGACGCCGATTACCGGAGCAGCGGCGCAAGCTTCCCCTGGCAGCGCCGCATCGATCAGCTCGACCCCGGCATCGAGCGCCGCTCGCCGCGCTACCTGAACCTGGTCAGCCACGTCTGCGACGACCTCGACCAGGAGGTGCGCGACTACTTCATCCAGTTCTTCCGCAAGCTGAACAGCGACCGGCGTTTCGAACAGCGCTTCTACGAGCAGGTCATCGCAGACGTCCATCCCTACGAGGACAACCCCGCCTACCGCTCGCTGTACCTGTCGATCGAGTCCCTCGACGACCTGCTCGCCGGCTTCGCCGTGGACACCCTGTCGCTCAGCGTGTCGGCCCAGCCGCCGTTCGATCCGCCGCGCCAGCCGGTCGGCTATACCGCGGTGGGCCCCGGCGACAGCGAAGGCCTGGCAATTCCGCTGGCGCAGGTGCCGCGCTTCCTCGCAGCCCACCGCACCCTGCTGCTGCGCATCCGCCTGACGCGCCTGGTGGACAGCGGCGTATTCGTCTTCAGGAACCCCTGAATCGGCGCCCGGCCCCCCGCCCCGCTGGGCAGACACCCAGGCCGGGCGCAGGCGATCACGGTTGGCCTTCGGGCCACTCGACCCGCTGCAATGGCGCGCCGCCGCGCCCGAGGCGATGGACGATGCCGCTGCCCCGGCGCAGATCGACCCGCACCAACCGCCCGCCTTCCTCTCCACGGCCGCTGAGAAGCAGGTTGTGGGCATCCAGGCGGAACAGCCGCTCGGGACGCTCGATGGGCAGCTCCAGGGTCCAGAGCAAGCTGCCGTCGCCAGACACCGAGCTGAGCAGCAGCTCGCTACGCTCGGCCAGGCTGCGCCGGTGCAGCACCAGCCAGTTGCCGTCGACTCGCCAGGGACGGCGCGCCAACCTGGAATCGCCGCCCGGCAGCGCCGAGGCATAGCGACGGTACAACGCCTCCTCGCGCGTCTGCTCGTCGCGCCGGCGACGGTACTCGGCATCCGCCGCCGCCTCCAGGTCGGCGACCCGTTCCCGCCAGGCATCGTGCGCGGCGATCCAGCGTCGCCGTTCCTGGCGGTAGGCGTCACGCGCCGCAAGGAACGCACGGGTACTGGGAAAACGCTCCACGCGCTCGTCGAACTCTTCCGGCGGCTGCGGCTCGGGCGGCAGCGACGGACGCTGGCGCTGCCGCTCGGACGGTCGCTCGAGCAGCCGCTGCGGCTCTTCGGCAGCGGCTGGATCGGGCAGCAGGCCAGCCTGCAGGAAGGCCGCGTCGAGCAGCGGACGCAGTCGATTCTCCGCCGGCGACCGCCAATCCAGGGTGCCCAGTGACAGGCGCTGGCGTCGCGCCCGTTGGTTCGCTGCCGGCAGCGCCTCGCCACGCTCCAGCGCTCGGGCCTCGTGATCGCTGGCGAGGATCAGCAGGCGTCCGTCGGGCAGGCGCGTCAGGCCCGGCGCCTGCCAGTCGATCCCGGCATTCGCCGGCGGCGGCGGGTCGCCCTGGAAATACCGCGCGGCATCGACTTCCGGAGCTTCGCGCAGGGCCAGGCTGTCGCCGTCGAGGAACCAGACGCGGCCGTCCAGCGCGAGCATCAGCAATCCGCCCCGGCCTTCGTCGTAGCGATAGGCGTCCTTCCCCCAGGGCGCCGACTTCAACGGCAGGCCGCCAGTGCGCCGCTCCAGCTCGTCGAACGCCAGCGCAGGGGCGGCGTCGCGCCGGTCGAGTACGTAGAGTTCGTTGCGCAGGAAGAACAGGTAGCGCGACGACTGGCCCAGCAGTTCGCCGGAACCCCAGTCGTCGCCGCGCTCGTTGTCGGCATCCAGGCGCATGCTCCAGCGCAGGCTGCCGTCCTCCAGGTCGACCACCTGGGCATAGCTGCGGCTGCTGCCGTGTACCACGCCGTTGTCCACTTCGTTGGCGCGATAGTCGTCGAGGGTGAACGCCAGGTAGGAATGGCCCTGTTCCTCGAAGACCAGTTGCGGCCCGCTGAACCCGGCCTCGTCGTACTGGCCGAGAATGAAATGGATGGCCACCGGCAAACCGACCAGCAGGCCCAGGCCGAGTACCGCCCAGAGGACGGCGAAAAGCGTCGCTCCCTTCTTCATGCAACTCCCATGCGTCCCGCGATCCTGGGACCGTCCCTCAACTAGCGACGGCATGAACGGCGCATTCTAGGGAGCCGCCGGCCTCGCTTCAAAGGCGGCAAGCGGCCATCAGTGGTCCATGCTCATGGGCTTTTCGCCCCCAGCAGGACGCCGAAACCAACCAGCAGGGCGCCGAAGAACTGGTCGATGCGCCGGCGGAAACGCAGGAGCCGGCCGCGCACCGCCGGGCTCGAGAGAAAGCAGGCGACCAGGCCGAACCAGGCCACGTGGGCGAGCGCGATGAAGGCCCCGTAGCCCAGTTGCGCCGGCAACGCGGTATGCGGATCGATCACCTGCATGAACAGGCTGACCACGAACAGGCAGGTCTTCGGATTGAGCGCATTGGTCAGGAAGCCGCTGCGCAACATCGCCCAGGACGAAACCCCGGCGCCGCCCGCCGCCTCCTCCGCCACCGAGTCCTCTCGCGCCAGCAGCATGCGCAGGCCGAGGAACACCAGGTAGGCGGCGCCCGCCAGCTTCAGCGCGGTGAACAGCGCCAGCGACTCGCGCACCAGCACGCCGACGCCGAGGATGCTGTAGCCGACATGTACCGTTACCCCCGCGCCGATGCCCAGCGCGGTGAGCAGGCCGGCGCGGCGGGAATACAGCAGGCTGTTGCGCGAGACCATGGCGAAATCGGCGCCGGGGCTGATCACCGCAAGCACAGTGATGGTCAGGAAAGCTAGCAACTCTGTCATGCCTGGAAGGCTCCAAGGTAGAATGGACGACACAATCTACCGGTCTCCAGCGCCGAGCGAGAACGATGAATACTGACAATCATGGTGAGGAAAACTCACCATTCAGGCGCCGTCGCCTGCCCTCGCTGAACGCCCTGCGCTGCTTCGAGGCCGCCGCCCGCCTGGAGAACTTTTCCCGTGCCGCCGAGGCCCTGTGCCTGACCCACGGTGCCATCAGCCGCGCCGTGCGGACCCTGGAGGAGGAACTCGGTTGTGCGCTCTTCGAACGCCGCGGCCAGCGGGTTTTCCTCAGCGAGGCCGGCAGGCGCCTGCTCGCCGGCACCGGCCCGGCCCTCGACCTGATCGAGCGCACCGGCGAGACCCTGCGCGCGGAGGCCGGCCCCACCGCGCTGGTGCTGTCCTGCGAACCGACCTTGCTGATGCGCTGGCTGATCCCGCGGATCGCCGGATTCATGCAGGAACAGCCACGACTGTCGATCCAACTGGTCGCCGGCGGCGGGCCGTTCGCCTTCGGCCGCGGCATCGACCTGGCGATCCGCCGCAACGACTTCCCCTGGCCGCCCGGCAGCCATGCCCACTGGCTGTTCGACGAGCAGGTCGGGCCGGTCTGCCGGGCGAGCGACGTCGAACGGCATTTCCACCTCGATGCAGGCCCGCCCGGGCTTCGCGCCGTCGCACCGCGCCTGCACACGGCGACCCGCCCGCAAGCCTGGAACACCTGGACCCGTCTCGCCGGACAGGCGCCGGCGACGACCGAAGGGCAGCGCTTCGAGCACTTCTACCTGAGCCTGCAGGCGGCCGGCGCCGGACTCGGCGTGGCCATCGGTCCCTGGCAACTGGTGCGCGACGATCTGGCCGCCGGCCTGCTGGCGGCGCCACTGGGATTCCTCGCCGACGGCAGCAGCTATCACCTGCTGACCCCGCGACCGTTGCAGGCCGGAGAGCCTGCCACGCTGCTGCTGGAATGGCTGCGCCGCAGCGCGGCGGCCTGATGCGGCCCGCTCAGGGCCAGGCGCGCAGCGCCCGTTCGACCACCGCCAGCAGGCGCTCGCAAGGCACCCGGTCCTTGGCCTGCACGCTGAGGCCGAACAGCACGGTGGCATAGAAGGTCGCCAACTCCTCCACGTCGGTGTCCGCCGCCAGGTCGCCGTCAGCGATGCCGCGCCGCATGCGCTCACGGAACAGGCGGATCGACTCGCCGCGCTCGGCGCTCAACGCGTCCCGCACCGCCTCGCTTTCCGGGGTTCCGGTCAGCGCCGCGAGCACCACCAGGCAACCGCGCGGGAACTCGTCGGAACAGAAGCGCGCGACGGTCTCGCGGAGCAGCTCGGCCACGCCCTCGCGGGCGCTCGGCGCGCCATCGAGGACATCCCGGCGATAGCGGCCGTGCTGGCCGAGATAGTGGGCCAGGGCTTCGCGGAACAGCCCTTCCTTGCTGCCGAAGGCGGCGTACAGGCTGGGCGGCCTGATTTCCATCGCCTCGGTCAGGGCCGCCAGCGAAGCGCCTTCGTAGCCACGCACCCAGAACACGTCCATGGCTCGCTGCAGGGCGGTGTCCCTGTCGAATGCCCGTGGCCTGCCTCGCGTTGCCATCCTGACCTCCATTATTTATATCGATCACTATAAATTTACTTGACGAGCGTTGCCATCGCCATATTATTTAGCGACCGATACAGATATTCAAGCCATCTCCCTGCCGCCTTCGAAAGGAAAAGACCATGTCCAACCTGCTCCTCTCCCCGCTCGCCGTAGGCAACCTGGCCTTGCGCAACCGCATCGTCATGGCGCCGATGACCCGCTCCCGGGCGCAACAGCCGGGCGACGTGCCGACCGCCCTGAACGCTCTCTACTATGCGCAGCGCGCCGGCGCCGGGCTGATCGTCAGCGAGGGCACGCAGATTTCCCGCCTCGGCCAGGGCTACGCCTACACCCCCGGTATCTACAGCGAGGCGCAACTGGCCGGCTGGCGCCAGGTCACCGAGGCGGTGCACGCCGCCGGCGGACTGATCGCCGCGCAGCTCTGGCATGTCGGGCGCATGTCGCATCGCTCGCTGCAGGCCGGCGGCGAGGCGCCGATCGCGCCCTCGCCGATCCAGGCCAAGGCCCAGGTGTTCATCGCCGATGGCCAGGGCGGCGGGTCCATGGCGCCCGCCGACGCGCCGCGGGAAATGACCCTGGAAGACATCCGCCGGGTCCGCGACGAATTCGTCCGCGCCGCACGCAACGCGCTCGACGCCGGCTTCGACCTGGTCGAGCTGCATGGCGCCAATGGCTACCTGATCGACCAGTTCCTCGCCAGCGCCAGCAACCGGCGCAGCGATGCCTATGGCGGTAGCCTGGAGAACCGCGCGCGGTTCCTGCTGGAGATCGTCGACGCGCTGGTCGCCGCGGTCGGTGCCGAGCGCGTCGGCCTGCGCCTGTCGCCCTGGGGCACGATCAACGACATGCACGACGACGAGCCGGAAGCGATGACCCTTTACCTCGCCGAAGCCCTGCAGCGACGCGGCATCGCCTACCTGCACCTGGCCGAGTGGGAATGGAGCGGCGGCCCGGCCTACCCGCAAGGCTTCCGCGAGCGCCTGCGCGAACGCTTCCGCGCGCCGCTGATCGTCTGCGGCAACTACGACGCCGAGCGTGCCGAAGCGATACTCCAGGCCGGACTGGCCGACGCGGTGGCGATCGGCCGGCCGTTCATCGCCAACCCCGACCTGGTCGAGCGGATCCGTCTCGGCGCGCCGCTGGCCGAGGCCAACCAGGCGCGGTTCTACGGTGGCGACGCTGCCGGCTACACCGATTACCCGACCCTCGGCCAGTCCGCTACGGCCTGATTCCCTTCCCTCCCATGCATCGTTCCCGGGCGCGGCCACGGCTGCGCTCGCGGAGGAGTCTTGCCGTGCTATTGCCGATCCTCCTGCTGGCCGCCGCCGGCTTCACCATCCTGACCACCGAGTTCGTCATCGTCGGCCTGCTCCCGGCGCTTGCCGCAGACCTCCAGGTCAGCGTCGCCCAGGCCGGCCTGCTGGTCAGCCTGTTCGCCTTCAGCGTCGCCGCCTTCGGTCCGTTCCTCACCGCCGCGCTGGCGGGCGTCGAACGCAAGCGGCTGTTCGTCGCCTGCCTGCTGCTGTTCGCCGCGGCCAATGCGCTGGCCGCCGTGGCCGGCGATATCTGGACGATGGCCGTGGCGCGCTTCGTCCCGGCCCTGGCGCTCCCGGTGTTCTGGGCCATGGCCAGCGAAACCGCCGCGCACCTGGCCGGCCCCTCGCGCGAAGGGCGCGCCGTGGCGCTGGTGTTCTTCGGCATCGTCGCCGCCACCGTACTTGGCATTCCCATCGGCACGCTGATCGCCGACGCCTGGGGTTGGCGCCTGGCATTCGCCGCACTCGCCGCGCTGGCCCTGGCCAAGGCGCTGCTGCTGGCCGCCTGGCTGCCGCGCATTCCCGGACGGCCGGGCATCTCGCTGCGCAGCCAGGCGAGCGTGTTGCGCCAACCGCTGGTGCTCGGCCACCTGTTGCTGTCGCTGCTGGTCTTCACCGGCATGTTCACCCCCTACACCTACCTGGCCGACATCCTCCAGCGCCTGGCCGGCTTCAGCGGTTCGCTGGTCGGCTGGACGCTGATGGGCTTCGGCGCGGTAGGCCTGCTCGGCAACTGGCTCGGCGGGCGCCTGGTGGATCGCAGCCCGCTGGGCGCAACCCTGCTGTTCGTCCTGCTGATGGCGCTGGGCATGCTCGCCCTGGTGCCGACCCTCGGCAACGCCTGGCTGCTCGCCGCCACCCTGGCGACCTGGGGCGTGGCCCAGGCAGCACTGTTCATCGTCGGCCAGGTGCGGGTGATGAAGTCCGCGCCGCGGGCCCCGGCGTTCGCCGCCTCGCTGAACATCTCCGCCTGCAACGCCGGGATCGGCATCGGCGCCCTCGCCGGCAGCCGGGTGATCGACGGCAGCGGCCTGGCGCCGCTCGGCGAGGTCGGCGCGCTGGTCTGCCTGGCGGCGATGGCCGTGGCCCTGCTGCTGATGCTGGCGCCACGCCAAGCTGCCACCGAGCCGTCCCTCGGCGGCCAAATCCCTCACTGAGCCCACCAAGGAAGCACAACCATGATCCTCGATAGACTCTGCCGCGGCCTCCTGGCCGGCATCGCCCTGACCTTCTCCCTGGGCGGCTTCGCCGCCGAGGAATTCCCCGTCCCGAATGGCTTCGAAAGCGCCTACCGGGAAGTCGACGGCGTGAAGCTGCACTACGTGAAAGGCGGCCAGGGGCCGCTGGTGATGCTGGTACACGGTTTCGGCCAGACCTGGTACGAATGGCACCAACTGATGCCGGAACTGGCCAAGCGCTTCACCGTGATCGCGCCGGACCTGCCCGGCCTCGGCCAGTCCGAGCCGCCGAAGACCGGCTATAGCGGCGAACAGGTCGCCGTCTACCTGCACAAGCTGGCCCGGCAATTCAGCCCGGATCGCCCGTTCGACCTGGTGGCCCACGACATCGGTATCTGGAACACCTACCCGATGGTGGTGAAGAACCAGGCCGACATCGCCCGCCTGGTGTACATGGAAGCGCCGATCCCGGACGCGCGGATCTACCGCTTCCCGGCCTTCACCGCCCAGGGCGAGTCGCTGGTCTGGCACTTCAGTTTCTTCGCCGCCGACGACCACCTGGCGGAAACCCTAATCGCCGGCAAGGAACGCTTCTTCCTCGAGCACTTCATCAAGTCCCATGCCAGCAACACCGAGGTGTTCAGCGAGCGCCTGCTGGATCTGTACGCCAGGTCGTACGCCAAGCCGCACAGCCTGAACGCCTCGTTCGAGTACTACCGCGCGTTGAACGAGAGCGTGCGGCAGAACGCCGAACTGGCGAAGACCCGCCTGCAGATGCCAACCATGACCCTCGCCGGCGGCGGCCACGGCGGCATGGGCACGTTCCAGCTGGAGCAGATGAAAGCCTATGCGGAGGACGTCGAAGGCCATGTCCTGCCCGGCTGCGGCCACTGGCTGCCGGAAGAGTGCGCCGCGCCGATGAATCGCCTGGTGATCGACTTCCTCAGCCGCGGTCGCTGAGTCGTCCCGGTCCGGGCGATCAGAACTGCTCGCCCGGGCAAAACAGGCAGCGCAGCAGCAGGGTCATGAGCACGACAGCGCCGGAAACCAGCAGGTAAGGCAACGGGGAGAACAGGTCGTCCTGGTCCTTGCCATCGTGCTCACTACTCATGCTCTCACCTCGAGAATCGTCATGGCGGAAAAGACGCAGGATATGCACTTGCCGTCCTTGAAAGTGCACGGCGAAGTGTTCGAAGACTATAGAAACGAAGCGATCGAGTTCAATTACATCTGTGTCAGCTTGCTGTCGGCAAAACGTCAGCGGAAAGACAACGGAATATATTTCCCGATAATGCTTGAGGGTCAGCCGCGCCCCGCCCCAGGCTCTGCCGGCGTGGCGCGAGTGCCGGGGCGAAGGAAAAACCAACTTACAATGATCCCGACCCGGAATTATTCCGCCAAGTAGCTTCCGCTTCGGAAAAAAGCGACTCGCAGCACTGTTTCGGTGCAATAACGTCACATTTGAAAGTTTCGATTAAGTTTTCCGTTATCGATTATCCATAAATACGTTTGATCGCTCTCCGGACGTTTCATAGATTGCACGCCTTCACTCTCTGCGAGGCATTCCCGTGACGCATCCAGCGACCGTCTACAGCCTGTCCACCCGCCTGCTGCACTGGAGCATGGCGTTCTGTTTCATCGGCGCGATCGTGCTGGCCTATTTCGTCATCTGGGTGCTCGGCCACGACCACCCACAGCGCCTGCCGGTACTCAACCTGCACTGGGTGCTGGGCCTGCTGGTCGGCCTGCTGCTGATCCCTCGGATCGTCTCGCGGCTGCGCGGGCCGCGCCTGCCAGCGGTCCCCGGGACGCCGCTGGAGCACTGCCTGGCGCACTACGCGCACCTGTCGCTGTATGCCTTGATGCTGGTGATGCCGCTCACCGGCTACGTCGGCACCCGCCTGCCCACCGACTTCGGCCTGTTCGTGGTACCCAGCTTCAAGGACACCGCGCTGTTCGCCTGGATTTCGCAAACCTGGAACCTGAGCTGGGAGGCATTCGAGAAGCCCTTCGACGCCGTTCACCGCATGGTCGGCCTGTGGCTGAGCACCTCGGTGGTGCTGCTCCATGCGCTCGCCGCCGGCTATCACCAGTGGGTCCGCCGCGACGGCACCCTGGAGCGCATGCTCGGCCGTCGCCAGCGCCGCTGAGCGGGGCCCTTCGTCGGCTCTCGCGGCGGACCGGCGACGATCTGCTATAGAGGTAGGGACACGCAGGGAAAACCTCGCCGCCCCGAGGCTCCTCCGTGGCAACCACAGGCGTCGCGCAGGTAGCCGGGTCGGCCTCCGACAGAGAGGAGCATGCCATGGCCAGCCTGCACTGCCAGCACCGCAGCTACACCATCACCGCCGACGTCGTCGAGCATCCGGGCATTCCCACGCCCTGGGCCGGTGGCTGCCACATCACCGATCCCGAAGGCCACACCAGCAAGCGCATCGCCCTGCCCGTGCGCTTCGCCTTCCTCGCCGACCTGGAAAACGCCCAGCGCGCCTCCATCGCCCACGGCAAATGGCTGGTGGACCAGCGCCTGGACCGCGGCAAGGCGCTGTTCTGAAGCGCACAACGAAAACGGCCCTCGCAAGGAGGGCCGTCGTTCATCGCGGCGCGGCTCAGGCGCTGCCGGCTTCAGCGGTTTCGCTGCGCCGTCGCGGCGGCGCGCCATGGCTGTCGTCGCCGGCCAGCGGCACTTCGTTGCCCTGGGCGTCGTACAGCTTGCCGTCGAGGAAATAGTCGCCTTCGTGCAGGGCGGCGATGTCCTGGTAGCGCAGGGTCCGCTCGCTGGCGGCGACGAACACCGACTGCTGGTCGGAGTTGCCGGCGGTGAAGTGGTTGAACGCCAGGTTGAGCAGGATCGCCATGATCGCCGAGGAACTGATGCCGGAATGGAAGATGGTGGCGAACCAGTTGGGGAAGTGATCGTAGAAGGTCGGCGCGGCGATCGGGATCATGCCGAAGCCGATCGAAGTGGCGACGATGATCAGGTTCATGTTGTTGCGGTAGTCCACCTTCGACAGGGTGCGGATGCCGCTGGCGGCGACCGTGCCGAACAACACGATGCCGGCGCCGCCGAGCACGGCGGTGGGCACCGCGGCGATCACCCGGCCCATCACCGGCAGCAGGCCGAGGATCACCAGGAACAACCCACCGGTGGCGACCACGTAGCGGCTCTTGATCCCGGTCACCGCCACCAGGCCGACGTTCTGGGCGAAGGCGCTCTGGGTGAAGGAGCCGAAGATCGGCGCTAGCATGCTGGAGAACATGTCCGCGCGCAGGCCGTTGCCCAGGCGCCGCGAGTCGACCTTGGTGTCGATGATCTCGCCTACCGCGAGGATGTCCGCCGAGGTTTCCACCAGGGTCACCATGATCACGATGCACATCGAGATGATCGCGGCGACCTGGAAGGTCGGCATGCCGAAGTGGAACGGCGTGGGAAACGCCACCAGCGGGCCTTCGGTGACCTTGGAGAAGTCGGCCATGCCGAGGAACACCGCGATGACGGTGCCGATGACCATCGCCAGGAGGATCGACAGGCGCGAGATCGAGGCGCTGCCGAGCTTGCTCAGCAGCAGCACGATGACCAGGGTGATCGCCGCCAGGCCGATGTTGGCCATGCTGCCGAAGTCCGGCGCGTGGCTGTTGCCGCCCATCGCCCAGCGCGCGGCGACCGGCATCAGGGTCAGGCCGATGGTGGTGATGACGATGCCGGTCACCAGCGGCGGGAAGAATTTGGTGATGCGCGAGAAGATCGGCGTGATCAGCAACCCGATCAGCGAGGCCGCCATCACCGCGCCGAGCACTGCGGGAATGCCGCCGCTGCCACCGCTGCCGATGATCGCCACCATGGTCGCCACGCCAGCGAAGGACACCCCCTGGACCAACGGCAACTGACAGCCGAAGAACGGCACGCCGAGGGTTTGCAACAGGGTCGCCAGGCCGCCGGCGAACAGCGAAGCGGCAATCAGCAGGCCGATGTCGCCGGGCGCGAGGCCGGCGGCCTGGCCGAGGATCAGGGGGACCGCGACGATACCGCCATACATGGTCAGCACATGTTGCAGGCCGTAGGCCATGTTGGCGCCGACACCGAGGTTCTCGTCTTCAGGCCGTGGAACGGGTGGGGTTCCGGAGGACGTCGTTTTCATGGTGCGCTGTTCTCGCTTTTATTGTTGTGCGCACACTGTAGACAATTCGATCCGAAAATATCCAGACAAATGTATACAAAATTTCCGACAAATCTGTGACAGCGCTGGTGCCAGCCACTTCCGCTCGCGCGCTTATCCGCGCGCCAGACGGTTTCCTTCCTGCTGCACCATCCTCCCAGCCCCGACCAACGGCCATGGGCCCGCGCCGAAGGGCATTAACGATAGAAAGCCGCCCTCCATCCCGCCAGCGAGCTATCAGCAATTCTTCCACAAAAAGTTGATGAAATTCACATTTCAGGAATTACGCCAGGACAGCCCGGAAAGCGCTCCTAGTCTGGCAGTCAGGCCGTGCCCGAGGCGGCATTTCGGGCAATAGCGCCATGCCATCAACGGCTTATCGATCATCGCCTCACAAGGAACGGAGTCTCATGAGCAACAAGAACAATCTCAGATACGCACTCGGCGCCCTCGCCCTCTCGGTTTCCGCCGCATCCCTGGCGGCACCTTCGGAAGCGCAACAGTTCACCGAGTTCTGGACGCCCGGCAAACCCAACCCGTCGATCTGCAAATCGCCGTTGCTGGTCAGCACCCCGCTTGGCCTGCCGCGCTGCCTGCAAGCCAGCAACGTGGTCAAGCGCCTGCAGAAGCTGGAGGACATCGCCAGTCTCAACGACGGCAACCGCGCCGCCGCCACGCCGGGCTACCAGGCCTCCGTCGACTACGTGAAGCAGACCCTGCAGAAAGCCGGCTACAAGGTCAGCGTGCAGCCCTTCCCGTTCACCGCCTACTACCCGAAAGGCCCGGGTAGCCTGAGCGCCACCGTGCCGCAGCCGGTCACCTACGAATGGGAGAAGGACTTCACCTACCTGTCGCAGACCGAGGCAGGCGACGTCACCGCCAAGGTGGTCCCGGTGGACCTGTCCCTCGGCGCCGGCAACACCTCCACCAGCGGTTGCGAGGCGGAAGACTTCGCCAACTTCCCGGCCGGCTCGATCGCGCTGATCCAGCGCGGCACCTGCAACTTCGAGCAGAAGGCCGAGAACGCCGCGGCCGCCGGCGCCGCCGGGGTGATCATCTTCAACCAGGGCAACACCGACGACCGCAAGGGCCTGGAGAACGTCACCGTGGGCGAGTCCTACGAGGGCGGCATCCCGGTGATCTTCGCCACCTACGACAACGGCGTGGCCTGGTCGCAGACCCCGGACCTGCAGTTGCACCTGGTGGTCGACGTGGTACGCAAGAAGACCGAGACCTACAACGTGGTCGCCGAGACCCGTCGCGGCAACCCGAACAACGTGGTGATGGTCGGCGCGCACCTCGACTCGGTGTTCGAAGGCCCCGGTATCAACGACAACGGTTCGGGCAGCGCCGCCCAACTGGAGATGGCCGTGCTGCTGGCCAAGGCGCTGCCGGTCAACAAGGTGCGCTTCGCCTGGTGGGGCGCCGAGGAAGCCGGCCTGGTGGGCTCGACCCACTACGTGCAGAACCTCGCCCCGGAAGAGAAGAAGAAGATCAAGGCCTACCTGAACTTCGACATGATCGGCTCGCCGAACTTCGGCAACTTCATCTATGACGGCGACGGTTCCGACTTCGGCCTCCAGGGTCCGCCCGGCTCGGCCGCCATCGAGCGCCTGTTCGAAGCCTACTTCCGCCTGCGCGGCCAGCAATCGGAAGGCACCGAGATCGACTTCCGCTCCGACTACGCCGAGTTCTTCAACAGCGGCATCGCCTTCGGCGGCCTGTTCACCGGCGCCGAGGGCCTGAAGACCGAAGAGCAGGCGCAGAAGTACGGCGGCACCGCCGGCAAGGCCTACGACGAGTGCTACCACAGCAAGTGCGACGGCATCGCCAACATCAACCAGGACGCCCTGGAGATCCACAGCGACGCCATGGCCTTCGTGACCAGTTGGCTGTCGCTGTCGACCAAGGTGGTCGACGACGAGATCGCCGCCGCCGGCCAGAAAGTACAATCGCGGTCGCTGCAGATGCAGAAGAGCGCCAGCCAGATCGAACGCTGGGGTCACGACTTCATCAAGTAACCGCGACTACCCTGCGCCGGGCCGCCGGCGCAGGTTCCCCATCCAGGCCCGGCTCATCCACCGGGCCTTTTTTCATCGGCGCGCGATCACTCCACCGCTTCCAGCAGGGTCGCCACGCCCTGGCCGCCGGCGATGCACTGGGTGGCGATGGCATAGCGCCCGCCGGTGCGCCGCAGCAACGCAGCGGCCTTGCCGGTGATCCGCGCGCCGGTGGCGCCCAGCGGATGACCGATGGCCAGGGCGCCGCCATCCAGGTTGATCCTGTCCATGTCCAGCCCCAGTTCGCGGATGCAGGCGATGGATTGGCTGGCGAAGGCCTCGTTGATCTCCACCAGGTCGATGTCGGCGATGCCCAGCCCGGCCCGTTGCAGAACCTTGCGCGTCGCCTGCACCGGCCCCATGCCCATGATCTCCGGCGCACAACCGGCCACCGCCACCGCCTTGATCCGCGCCAGGATCGCCAGCCCGTGGCGGCGCGCGAAGTCCTCGCTACAGACCAGCAGCGCGGCGCTGCCATCGGTGAGCGGCGACGAGGTGGCGGCGGTGACGCTGCCGCCGAACGCCGGCTTCAACTGGGCCAGGCTCTCCAGGTTGGTGCCCGGGCGGATGCAGCCATCCTCGGCGACCCGGCCGGCGGGGGTGTCGATGGCGACGATCTCCTCGCGCAGCAAGCCGGCCTCGCGCGCGGCGACTGCCTTGGCGTGGGAGCGTACGGCCATCTCTTCCTGCTCGACGCGGCTGACGGCGTAGCGCTCGGCGACATTCTCGGCGGTCTGCCCCATGCTCATGTATACCGCCGGATAGTCCTGCAGCAACGCGGGATTGGGCGACAGGTTGAAGCCGCCCATCGGCACCCGCGTCATCGACTCTACCCCGGCGGCGATGAAGGCTTCTCCGGCGCCCAGCAGGACTTGCCCGGCGGCGTAGTGGACGGCGCTCATGGACGAACCGCAGAAACGGTTGAGGGTCGCACCGCCGAGGCTCTGCGGGAAGCCGGCACGGAAACTGGCGATGCGCGCGATGTTCATGCCCTGTTCCGCCTCCGGATAGGCGCAGCCCATGACCACGTCCTCCAGCAGCGCAGGGTCGAGATCGAGTTTCTCCACCAGCCCCTTGAGCACCGCGGCGGCCAGGTCATCCGGGCGGATATCGACCAGCGCGCCTTTCCTGGCGAAGTGGAACGGCGAACGGGCGTAACCGGCGATAACGACTGAAATCGGCGACATGAGGATATCTCCGTGAGATGGATTGGCTGGATCGCAGGAAGATATTACGCGCATAATATTTATTGAATTACAGTCGAAATACAATTTGACCGAAAAAGCCGCAGGACTCGCCGAAACGCCCTCAGACTTCGTTCAATTCACTGATATGCCGATACTCGGCCCCCAGTTCCCGGGCCAGGCGCTCGGCCTTGCCCAGGCGCAACGGGCCGCTTTCGAGGTCGACCAGCAGGCTCGGGCAGGCAGCCTCCGGCAGCGCCGGCCAGTCGCGCAGACGGCCGTCGGTAAGCACCAGCAGACGCTGATGCTCGGCGGGTTTCTGCCGCTGTCGGCGCGCCAGCCAGCCAGCGGCCTGGTGCAGGGCGTCGAGCAGCGGCGTACCGCCGCCGGCGCCCAGCTGGCGCAGCCAGTCCTGCAACTCCCGCGAGGCCTTCTGCCCCTGCCAGAGCCATTGCGCCTGCTGCCCGGTGGCATGCAGCACGGCCAGGCGGATGCGCTGCCGATAAGCCTCCTCGAACAGCGTCGCCAACACTCCCTTGGCCTGGGCCAGGGCGCCGTACCGGCGGGTGCTGGCGGAGGCATCGACGATCACCAGCCAGAGTTCGCCCGGGCGCCGGCTGCGCGGCTGGCGAAGCAGGTCGCGACGCTGTCGGGGACGTCCACGCAGCAGGGTCGGCAACCATTGGATGGCGCCCTCCGCACCCTGGCTCAGGGCGCCGCCAAGTCCGCCGCGCAGGGCTCCGGGTCTGCTCCTGGCATCCGCACCCATGACCGAGCGCGGGCGGATGCTCAGGGCTTTTTTGGCCAGCGCGGCAGCTCGCGGGCGGTCCCCATGGCCACCGGCCGAGCCGGCAATTCGCCCCACTGCCCTTCGCCGTCGCCGGTGCGCTCCGGGAGCGCGACAGGGGCCGCCGCGGGCGGTGGCGGTGGATTGGCCGCCGATGATGGCGGGTTCGACTGGCGACGGCGATGCAGCAGGGCGAAATGTTCCACCGCATCGATGTCCTCCGCCTCGATCCGCTCGCCGCCGCGCCAGGCCGCATGGGCGCGCGCCGCGCGCAGCCAGACCAGGTCGGCGCGCAGGCCATCGACAGCCGCCTCGAAGCAGCGTCGAGCGATGCTGTCCAGCGCCGCATCGTCCAGGGGAATCCGCGCCAGTTGCCGGCGTGCCTCGGCGCAACGGCGGCGCAGGGTGTCCTGCTGGCCTTCCCAGCGTTCGACGAAGGCCTGCGGGTCGGCATCGAAGGCCAGCCGGCGACGGATGATCTCTGCCCGCTCGGCCGGCGGCGGCTGGGTGTCGAGACGCACGTTGAGGCCGAAACGGTCGAGCAGTTGCGGGCGCAGTTCGCCCTCTTCCGGGTTCATCGTGCCGATCAGCACGAAACGCGCCGGATGCCGGTGGGAAATGCCATCGCGCTCGACCAGGTTGACGCCGCTGGCGGCGACGTCGAGCAACAAGTCCACCAGGTGGTCCGGCAGCAGGTTCACTTCGTCGACGTAGAGCACGCCGCCGTCGGCCTTGGCCAGCACGCCCGGGGAAAACCGCGCGCGACCTTCGCCGAGGGCGGCGTCCAGGTCGAGGCTGCCGACGATGCGCTCCTCGCTGGCGCCCAGCGGCAGGGTAACGAACTCGCCCGCCGGCAGCAGTTCGGCGACGCCCCGCGCCAGGGTCGACTTGGCCATTCCGCGCGGCCCCTCGATCAGTACCCCGCCGATCGCCGGATCGACCGCGGCCAGGCACAGCGCCAGCTTCAGTTCGTCGGCGGCGACCACGGCGGACAGGGGGTAATGCACGGTAGCGCTCATGGGGATTCCTGCGGCGGACGGACGGAAATACGGACCGCCAAGTCTATCAGGCCGGCGGCGCCGGTATCGAACCGTGAAACAGTCGTTGAACCGGCCGCCTCGCTTGCAGTAAGCTCGGGACTCGTTCACGGGAGAAACCCATGCCGCACACCCGCCATCCGCACCTGCATTCCAGTGCCTCGCGCCCTGGCTTGTCGTTGCGCGCGCGTGCGCCGCAGGCACCCCGTGCCGCGTATTTCTTCGGGTATTGGTTTAGCCACTCCGGCGCCTGATACCCCAACGGCGCCCACGGTATACGGGACGCCTACCCTGCACACGCAAACCCCCGGTCGGCTCCCCGACCGGGGGTTTTGTTTTTCCGGCCCGTTTTTCCGGCCCACAAGGCCACAACCACAGACCAACGCACAGGACATCGATCATGACCGCATACCGCTACCGCACTGGCTACCCGCTCAACACCTGGCGATTTAGCGACGGCCGCCAGCCGCTCGCCAACCCACGACATTGCCGAACACCTCGATAGGGCACGACGCGCGCGGGACGCCCGCCGCCAGCCCAGGAAGCCAGACCATGAACTCATCCGTATCCGCACTGACCACCCTTTCGCCGAACGTCCAGGCCGTCGCCCTGCCCAGCGCCACCGCCCGTACCGCCCTGGAACGCCTGCCCAGCCCGCTCGAACTCAAGGCCCGCCAGCCGTTGCCGCTGGAGCTGGCCAGCCAGGTCGCCGCCAGCCGCGACGCCATCCGCGCCATCCTCGACGGCGACGACCCGCGCCTGCTGGTGGTAGTCGGTCCCTGTTCGATTCACGATCCCCGCTCCGCCCTCGAATACGCCGAACGCCTCGCGGCGCTGAGCGACGAACTCGACGGCCAGTTGCTCCTGGTGATGCGCGCCTACGTGGAAAAGCCACGCACAACGGTGGGCTGGAAGGGCCTCGCCTACGACCCGCACCTGGATGGCAGCGACGACATGGCCGCCGGCCTGGCGCTGTCCCGGCAACTGATGCTGGACATGCTGCGCCTCGGCCTGCCGCTGGCCACCGAACTCCTGCAACCGCTGGCCGCCGGCTACTTCGACGACCTGCTGAGCTGGGCGGCGATCGGCGCGCGCACCAGCGAATCGCAGATCCACCGCGAGCTGGTCAGCGGCCTCGGCCTGCCGGTGGGCTTCAAGAACGGCACCGACGGCGGCGTCGGCATCGCCTGCGACGCGATCCGTTCGGCGGCCCACGGCCACCGCCATTTCGGCCTCGACCCGCACGGTCACCCGGCGCTGATCGAGACCCGCGGCAATCCGGACACCCATGTGGTGCTGCGCGGCGGCCGCCACGGTTCGAACTACGGCCCCGAGCAGGTGCAGGCCGTGCGCCAGGCCCTGGAAAGCCAGGGCATCGCCACGCGGATGATGGTCGATTGCAGTCACGCCAACAGCGGCAAGAACCCGCTGAACCAGCCCGGCGTCCTCGCCAGCGTGCTGGACCAGCGCCTGGCCGGCGCCAGCGACCTGGTCGGGGTAATGCTGGAAAGCCACCTGTTCGACGGTTGCCAGGCGCTTGGCGGCGAACTGCGCTACGGCGTCTCGATCACCGACGGCTGCCTCGGCTGGGAAGGCACCGAGCGGATTCTCCGCGACGCCGCCCGGCGGCTCGCCGAGCGGCGCTGAAAGCGGTGGGAGCGGCCATGCCGCTCCGCTATTCCTCTTCGACGTCCAGCAGCAGGTTCTCCAGGGCCTCGCGATAGGCCCCCGGCTCCTGCCAGAGCCCGCGCCGCTGCGCCTCCACCAGGCGCTCGGCCATGTCGCGCAAGGCTTGCGGATTGTGCTGGCGGACGAACTCGCGGGTCTCCGCGTCGAGCAGGTAGGCGTCGGCCAGCAGCGCGTACTGGTGGTCGTCGATCAGCTCGCTGGTGGCATCGAAGGCGCACAGGTAGTCCACCGTCGCCGCCAGTTCGAAGGCGCCCTTGTAGCCGTGGCGCTTCATCCCGGCGATCCACTTCGGATTCACCGCCCGCGCCCGCACCACCCGGTTGAGTTCTTCCTTGAGCGTGCGGATGCGCGGGTTGTCCGGCTGGCTGTGGTCGCCGTGGTAACTGGCCACCGGCGCGCCGCGCAGGGTTTCCACCGCCGCCAGCATGCCGCCCTGGAACTGGTAGTAGTCGTTGGAATCGAGCAGGTCGTGCTCGCGGTTGTCCTGGTTGTGCAGCACCGCCTGCAGGCGTTCCAGGCGCTGGGCGAAGCGTTCCCGCGCCGGCGTGCCGTCGTCGGCGGCACCGTAGGCGTAGCCGCCCCAGTTCAGGTAGACCTCGGCAAGGTCGGCGCGGGTCTCCCACAGCCGCTCTTCGATTGCGCCCTGCACGCCGGCGCCGTAGGCACCCGGCTTGGCGCCGAAGATCCGCCAGCCGGCCTGCCGGCGCGCCTCCGCCGGCGCCGTGCCCTGCGCCTCGAGGCGCTGGCGCTCCAGGCGTACGCGAGCGGCCAGCGGGTTCAGCTCCTCCGCCTCGTCCAGCTCGGCGACCGCCTGCACCGCCGCATCGAACAGGCGGATCAGGTTGGCGAAGGCGTCGCGGAAGAACCCGGAGACCCGCAGCGTCACGTCGACCCGCGGGCGGTCCAGCAGGGAGACCGGGAGGATCTCGAAATCGGCGACGCGCTGGCTGCCGGCCTGCCAGACCGGTCGCACGCCGAGCAGGGCCAGGGCCTGGGCGATGTCGTCGCCGCCGGTGCGCATGGTCGCCGTGCCCCACACCGAGAGGCCGAGCTGGCGCAGGTGATCGCCATGTTCCTGCAGGTGACGCTCGAGCAGCAGGTTGGCCGACTGGAAGCCGATGCGCCAGGCGGTCGGGGTCGGCAGGTTGCGCACGTCCACTGAGAAGAAGTTGCGTCCGGTGGGCAGCACGTCGAGTCGCCCGCGACTCGGCGCGCCGCTCGGACCGGCCGGTACGAAGCGCCCTTCGAGGGCTGCCAGCAGCCCGTCGATCTCGGCCCCGCCACAGGCGTCCAGGGTCGGTGCCACCTGTTCGCACAAGCCGCGCAACACCTCGCCGCTGGCACGCCAGGTGGCAGGCGGCGATTCGCCGCCCAGGCAGCGTTCTATCCAGTGCAACGCCAGCAATTCCAGGCGTTCGCGGGTATCCCCGAGAGTACGCCAGGGCTCCCCGCCCCGCTCTTCCAGGCAGGCAGGCCGCGCGCCCTGCCAGGCCTCGCCCATGTCGCAGGCCAGCGGATCGAAGCCCAGGCCAAGGTCGTCCGCCAGGCTCTTCAGCAACCCGGCGTTGGCGCCCTTGCCATCGCCGCGCGGAACCCGCAGCAGCGCCAGCAGGGTATCCAGGCGCAATCGCCCGCTCGGCGACTCGCCGAACACATGCAGGCCGTCGCGGATCTGCGACTCCTTCAGGTCGCAGAGATAGGCGTCCAGCTGCGGCAGCCAGCTGTCCGGATCGTCGCTGAGCTGCAAGCCGATCTCGCGGTCGAGACGGTTGTCGCGCAGGAGGACGAGAATCTCGCCGCGCAACTGTTCGGCGCGGCGCGGGTCGAGCAGCGAGGCATCGTAGAACTCGTCGGCCAGGCGCTCCAGGTCGCGCAGCGGGCCGTAGCTCTCGGCGCGGGTCAGCGGCGGCATCAGGTGGTCGATGATCACCGCCTGGGTGCGGCGCTTGGCCTGGGCGCCCTCCCCCGGATCGTTGACGATGAACGGATAGATGTTCGGCAGCGGACCGAGCAACGCGTCCGGCCAGCATTCGGCGGACAGGCCGACTCCCTTGCCCGGCAGCCATTCCAGGTTACCGTGCTTGCCGACGTGCAGCAGGGCATCGGCGCGGTAGGCGTGGCGCAGCCAGAAGTAGAACGCCAGGTAGCCGTGCGGCGGCACCAGGTCGGGATCGTGGTAGACCGCCGCCGGATCGAGCTGATAGCCGCGCGCCGGCTGGATGCCGACGAAGGTCAGGCCATAGCGCAGGCCGGCGACCATCATCCGTCCGTCGCGGAACATCGGGTCCTGTTGCGGCTCGCCCCAGCGCGCCAGCACCGCCTGGCGATTGCGCTCCGGCAGGCGTGCGAAGCAGGCCAGGTAGTCGTCCAGCGCCAGGCTCTGGGCGCAGGGCCGTAGGTCGAGATGCTCCAGGTCGTTGCTGACGCCGCCGAGCAACTGGCGGATCAGCTCGGTTCCGCTGGCGGGCAGTCCGTCGACCGGATAGCCCTGCTGGCGCAGGGCACGAAGGATGTTCAGCGCCGCCGCCGGGGTGTCCAGGCCGACGCCATTGCCGATCCGGCCATCGCGGGTCGGGTAGTTGGCCAGCACCAGCGCCACCCGTTTTTCCGCGTTTGGCTTGCGCGCCAGCTCGGCCCAGCGCCGCGCCAGTTCGGCGACGAAATCCATGCGCTCGTCGTCGGCGAGATAGCAGACCACGTCGCTCTCGCTGCGTTCGCTGCGCCAGGCCAGGCCCTTGAAACTGATCGGCCGGGTGACGATGCGCCCGTCCAGCTCCGGCAGCGCCACGTGCATGGCCAGGTCGCGCGGCCCCAGGCCTTGCGGGTTGTCCAGCCAGAGCGGGCGGTTGTCCAGCGAGCAGATCGCCTGCAATACCGGCACGTCGCGACGGAACGGACGCAACTCGGGCGCCTCCGGATTGGACTGGGCGAAACCGGTGGTATTGACGATCAGCGCGGCGTCGCTGCGCTCCAGCCAGTCTTCCACCTGCGCCAGGCAGGCGCTTTCCTTGAGGCTGGCCAGCGCGATCGGCAACGGGTTGAGCCCCTGCGCCGCGAGGCGTTCGCAGAAGCGTGCGATGAAGGCGGTGTTGGCTGCCTGCAGGTGGGTGCGATAGAACAGCAACGCGACCACCGGACGCCCGGCCTGCCAGTCGGCACGCCAGTGTTCCAGGGTCACCTCGGCATGCCGTGGATGGAACAGTGCCACCCGCGGCAGCGCCTGCGGTTCGCGCCAGGCGTAGTCGCGGCCGAGGCACTGGCTGGCCAGGCAGCGGTAGAACTGCCCGGCGTTCTCCAGGCCGCCCTGGCGCAAGTATTGCCAGAAGCGCTCGGCCTGCTCCGCCGGCAGGTTGCCAAGGGCGCTCAGCTCCGGGTCGGGGCGGTCGTCGCCGGGCACCGGGATCAGCAGCGCGCCGCGCTCGGCCAGCGCCACCAGTTGCTCCACGCCGTAGCGCCAGTAGCCGATGCCGCCGTGCAGCGAAAGCAGGATCACCCGCGCGTGCCGCAGCACTTCCTCGACGTAGAGGTCCACCGAGGCGTGGTTCTGCAACTGCATGGGGTTGGCCAGGCGCAGGCTCGGGTAGTCGTCCGGCAGCGCACGGGCGGCCTCGGCCAGCAATGCGAGGTGCGAATCGCCGCTGCAGAGGATCACCAGCTCGGCGGGAGTCTGGGCCAGGTGGGCGATGCCGTCGTCGGGAACGAAGCCGCCGGGTTGGGTGCGCAACAGGTGCATGGACGTTCTACCGGTAGGACGCAAGAAGCTGGGGCCGGCGAATCGCCATCGCCGGCCCCGGCCGGGGATCACGGATCAGGCAAGCGCTGTGCGCAGCTGGTTGGCAATGGCGGCCTGGTCCAGCTCCTGGCCGATCACCACCAGCCGGGTGCTGCGGACTTCGTCGGCCAGCCACTTGCGGTCGAAATGCCTGTCGAAGCGCTTGCCGACGCCCTGTACCAACAGGCGCATGGGCTTGCCCGAAATGGCGGCGAAACCCTTGATGCGAAGTATGTCGTGACGCTCCACCAGCTCGCCGAGGGCCTCGAGCAGCGCAGCTTCCTCCACCTCGGGGAGATCGACGTGGAAGGAGTCGAACTCGTCGTGGTCGTGGTCCTCGTGGCCTTCGTGGTCGTGGTGGGTCGGCCGGCCGTCGATGTGCAGCTCGGCCTCGGCGTTGAGTCCCAGCAAGACCGGCAGCGGCAGCTCGCCCCGGCTCGCCTCGACGATCTTCACCGCCGCCGGCAGCTCCCCGGCGATCTCCGCGCGGACCCGCGCCAGGGCCTCGGCGTCGAGCTGGTCGGCCTTGTTCAGGATCACCAGGTCGGCACTGGCCAACTGGTCCTCGAACAGTTCGTGCAGCGGCGATTCATGGTCGAGGTTGGGGTCCTGGCGGCGTTGCTGGTCCACCTGCTCGGGATGGGCGGCGAAGGTACCGGCCGCCACCGCCGGACTGTCGACCACGGTGATCACCGCGTCGACCGTGCAGGCGTTGCGGATTTCCGGCCACTGGAAAGCCTGCACCAGCGGCTTGGGCAGGGCCAGGCCGCTGGTCTCGATGAGGATCTGGTCAAGGTCGCCGCGGCGCGCCACCAGCTCGCGCATCACCGGGAAGAACTCTTCCTGCACGGTGCAGCACAGGCAACCGTTGGCCAGCTCGAAAACGCGGCCCTGCGCCTCTTCTTCGCTGCAGCCGATGGAACATTGCTTGAGGATCTCGCCGTCGATGCCGAGTTCGCCGAACTCGTTGACGATCACCGCGATGCGCCGGCCTTCGGCGTTGTCCAGCATGTGCCGGAGCAAGGTGGTCTTGCCGGCGCCGAGGAAGCCGGTGACGATGGTGACGGGGAGTTTCGCCAGGGTTTTCATGGGCAGCCCTTGTTCAGCTCGGCGGGCATGCGGACGAGTGGCGCGGACGCAGGGGCCGCGCAACGGATTCGCCACCGGATCACCCCGCCCGGTTGTATGGAAGTCTTGTCCCCGGGCATCGCGCCACGGGATCGACGAGGCAGGTCTCCTGGCTCACGGTCTGGCGTCTCCGCCGGTTCCCCGCCTTCCCGCGTCACGCAGTGGCATTGGGGAACGATCGCCGTTCACAGTTGCGGGGGCAGCCGCGGCATCGACCGCGTTCCCTCTTAGCCCCGCCGTCGCCGGCGAGGAACCTCGAACCGGCAAGGCTACGCAGTGCGCGGGCCAGGGTCAATCGGGCCGGTTGACGCCCGGCGGTCCTTCATGCTGTCCTAGGCGGGTTGTCCCAGGTGTCTCGTGCCGGCGCGCACGAGGTGAAACGGGAAGCCGGTGACGCTCTCCGAGCCAGTCCGGCGCTGCCCCCGCAACGGTAAGCGCATCGCGCGCGAGCCCGGAGACCGGCCTGGAACCTTTCGTTTGATTCACCCGCGGTGGGCGGGCGCAAGCGTGAAGCGGGCCGTCCGGGCCTGTTCCTCGTGCGTACTCCTCTGCCACGCCCATGCCAATCCAGAGGGAACGCACCATGTCCAGCAGCACCCTGGCGCACGCCAGCTCCACCACCTCCCTGTCGAAGCGACTGAGCCTGGCCATCGGCGCCGGCCTGCTCGGCGCGCTGCTGGTCTATTTCGCCGGTTTCTCGCACATCGACGCGGTACACAACGCCGCCCACGATACCCGGCACAGCTCCGGCTTCCCCTGCCACTGAGTCGCGAGGGAACCAGAATGATCAAGCGCATCGCCCAGACCGCCGGCTTCGCCGGCCTGCTCGCCGCCCTGCTGCTGACCCTGCTGCAGATTCTCTGGGTCACCCCGCTGATCCTCGAGGCGGAGACCTACGAGAAGAGCGAGCCGGTCGCGGCCCAGCCCCACGAACACGCCCCCGGCGTCGCCGCCCATGTCCACGACGAGGAGGCCTGGGAGCCGGAGGACGGCTGGCAGCGTACCCTCTCCACCACCGGCGGCAACCTGGTGGTGGCGGTCGGCTTCGCCCTGATGCTCGCCGGCCTCTTCACCCTGCGCGCGCCGGGCCAGACCTGGCAGGGCCTGCTCTGGGGCCTGGCCGGCTACGCGGTGTTCTGCCTGGCGCCGTCGCTGGGCCTGCCGCCGGAGCTGCCGGGTACCGCCGCGGCCGACCTGGTGCAACGCCAGTACTGGTGGATCGCCACCGCCGCCGCCACCGCGGTGGGCCTGGCCCTGCTGGTGTTCGGCGGCAACTGGCCGCTGAAGCTGGTCGGCGCCGTCCTGCTGGCGCTGCCGCACCTGTTCGGCGCGCCGCAGCCCGAGGTCCATGCCAGCCTGGCGCCGGAAGCCCTGGCCCAGCGTTTCGTGGTCGCCTCGCTGGTCAGCAATGCGCTGTTCTGGGCCGCCCTCGGCCTGGCCGCTGCCTGGCTGTTCCGGCGCAACCGGGGCGGCGTCGACGCCTGACCGCCTGCCACCCGCGACCCTTGCCGGTCGCGGGTCCATAGTGCCTCTCCTTCCATTTCCTCCGGTGCGCGCATGCCCCTGCCCATCCCCAGCCTGCTGATCGCCGGCATCGGCTGCCGCCGAGGCTGTAGCGCCGAGCATCTGCGCGCGCTGCTGGAGCGAACGCTGGGCGAACACGGGCGCAGCCTGGCCGAGCTGGACGCCCTCGCCAGCATCGACGGCAAACGCGACGAACCCGGCCTGCGGCAACTGGCCGCGCTGCTCGAACGCCCCGTGCATTTCCTCGCACCCGCCGTCCTGCACGACTACGAGCCGCGCCTGCTCAGCCCCTCCGCCGTCGCGCTGCGCGAAACCGGCTGCTCCAGCGTCGCCGAGGCCGCCGCCCTGGCCCTGGCCGAACGCCTGGGTGGCGGTCGCGCCGATCTGCTCGGCGCGAAACGCAGCGACGATCGGGCGAGCATAGCCCTGGCACGTCTTCTCACCGAACGAGAACTCCCATGACCGTCTATTTCATCGGCGCCGGTCCCGGCGACCCCGACCTGATCACCGTCAAGGGGCAGCGCCTGATCCGCCAGTGCCCGGTGATCCTCTACGCCGGCTCGCTGGTTCCGCAAGCGCTGCTCGAGGGGCACCAGGCCGGCCAGGTGGTGAACACCGCCGAGCTGGACCTCGAACAGATCGTCGAGCTACTCGCGCAAGCCCATCGCCGCGGCCTCGACGTAGCCCGCGTGCATTCCGGCGATCCCTCCCTGTACGGCGCCATCGGCGAGCAGATCCGCCACCTGCGCGAACTCGGCATCCCCTATGAGATCGTCCCCGGGGTCACCGCCACCGCCGCCTGCGCCGCCCTGCTCGGCTGCGAGCTGACCCTGCCCGAAGTGTCCCAGACGCTGATCCTGACCCGCTACGCCGCACGCACGAAGATGCCGGAAGGCGAGAGCCTGGGTGACCTGGCGCGGCACCGGGCGACCCTGGCGATCCACCTGGGCGTCGCCCACCTGGCGAAGATCGTCGAGGAACTGCTGCCGCACTACGGCGCCGACTGCCCGGTCGCGGTGATCCACCGGGCCAGTTGGCCCGACCAGGAACAGGTTCGCGGCACCCTCGGCGACATCCTGCCCAAGGTCGCCGCCAGGAATTTCCGCCGCACCGCGCTGATCCTGGTCGGCGAGGTGCTGGCCGCCGAAGGCTTCGCCGACTCTTCGCTGTACCGCGCCGAGCATCGACATCTCTATCGACCCGGCGAATGAACCGCCGTCCTTAGGTTCGGCGCCGACCACCGGCAGCACGCCTAGACTCGTCACAAGGCTTGCGACAGCGGGCCGGCACGGCTAGCGTTCAGCGCTGGCCCCTTTTTTCCTGAAGCCTTCGGACACCCATGAAACGATTCCTCCTCGGTCTGGTTCTGCTGCTGGCGGTCGCCGCCGGCGTCCTCTACTTCGTCCCGGCTACCCTCCTCACCAGCGTACGCACCGTCGAGCGCGGTCTCGCCGGTCTCAGCGAGCACAGCGTGCAGGTCGACAACCTGGAGATCGCCTACCTGGAAGGTGGCTCGGAGAAGAACCCGACCCTGTTGCTGATCCACGGCTTCGGCGCCGACAAGGACAACTGGCTGCGCTTCGCCCGGCCGCTGACCGAGCGCTACCATGTGGTCGCCCTCGACCTGCCCGGCTTCGGCGACAGCAGCAAGCCGCAACAGGCCAGCTACGACGTCGGCACCCAGGCCGAGCGAGTCGCCAATTTCGCCGCCGCCATCGGCGTGCGCCGCCTGCACCTGGCCGGCAACTCCATGGGCGGGCACATCGCCGCGCTCTACGCGGCGCGCCATCCGGAACAGGTGCTATCGCTGGCGCTGATCGACAACGCCGGGGTGATGCCGGCGCGCAAGAGCGAACTGTTCGAGGACCTGGAGCGCGGCGAGAATCCCCTGGTGGTGCGCCAGCCGGAAGACTTCCAGAAGCTGCTCGACTTCGTGTTCGTCCAGCAACCGCCGCTGCCGGCGCCGCTCAAGCGCTACCTCGGCGAACGCGCGGTAGCCGCGTCGGCGTTCAACGCGCAGATATTCGAACAACTGCGCCAGCGCTACATCCCGCTGGAGCCGGAACTGCCGAAGATCGAGGCACCGACCCTGCTGCTCTGGGGCGACCGCGACCGCGTGCTGGACGTCTCCAGCATCGAGGTGATGCGTCCGCTGCTGAAGCGGCCCAGCGTGGTGATCATGGAAAACTGCGGACACGTGCCGATGGTCGAACGCCCGGAGGAAACCGCGCAGCACTACCAGGCCTTCCTCGACGGCGTACGGAACGCCCAGGTGGCCGGTCGCTGAAAACGCGAACCGGCGCCTGGGCGCCGGTGCGGGGGAGCGGGAGCCGTCGCGAGGACGGCTCGGATACAGGCCTCAGGCCTGGATCAGGTTGGCGATCTGCACGTCCGGGTTGACGTCCTGCTCGTAGTCGACCCCAGCGACCTCGAAACCGAACAGGTTGAGGAACTCGCTCTTGTAGCCGGCGAAGTCGGTCAACTCGTAAAGGTTCTCGTTGGTTACCTTGTCCCACAGCTCCTCGACACGGGACTGCACTTCCGGCTGCAGTTCCTTGTAGTCGGCACGCAGGCGGCCTTCCTCGTCGAGGCGCGGCTCGGCGCCGTACAGGCTCTCCCGGTACAGGCCGTCGACCTGCTCGATGCAACCTTCGTGGGTACCCTGCTCCTTCATCACCTTGAACAGCAGCGACAGGTACAGCGGCATCATCGGGATCGCCGAGCTGGCCTGGGTCACCACCGCCTTGAGCACCGACACGCGCGCGTCGCCGCCCAGCGGGGCGAGCTTGTCGCGGATACCGAGGACCTTCTGGTCGAGATCCTTCTTGGCTGCGCCGATGGAACCGTTCCAGTAGATGTCGTGGGTGATCTTCTCGCCCAGGTAGGTGAACGCGGTGGTCTTCGCGCCGTCGGCCAGCACGTCGGCCTCCAGCAGCGCGTCGATCCACATCTGCCAGTCCTCGCCGCCCATCACCGCAACGGTATCGGCGACCTCCTGGTCGCTGGCCGCCTCCAGGACCACGTCCTTGATCACTTCCTTGTCGGTGTCCAGGCCACGGAAGCTGACCGACTTGCCGATCGGCTTGAGGGTCGAGGAGAACACTTCGCCGCTCTTCGGATGGGTACGGCGCGGCGCGGCCAGGCTGTAGACCACCAGGTCGACCTTGCCGAGATCGCGCTTGATGGTCTCGATGGTCAGCCGCTTCACCTCGTCGGAGAAAGCGTCGCCATTGATGCTGCGGGCATACAGGCCTTTCTCGTGGGCGAACTTCTCGAAGGCCGCCGAGTTGTACCAGCCGGCGGTGCCCGGCTTGCTCTCGCTGCCCGGACGCTCGAAGAACACCCCGAGGGTATCGGCGCCGGAACCGAACGCGGCGGTGATGCGGGCAGCCAGGCCATAGCCGGTGGAGGAACCGATGACCAGGACCTTCTTCGGTCCGTTGACGACGGGGCCCTTGGCCTCGACGTAGTCGATCTGTTGCTTGACGTTGGCCTCGCAGCCTGCCGGATGGGTAGTGACGCAGATGAAGCCACGCACGCGCGGTTTGATGATCATGAAAACCTCGGTTGCTAGATGCCGGAAAAGCACATTCAGGAGCTAGAGACGTCGCGCATTGTAAATGAGACACCTCCGCTTGGGCGGACCGAAGGCAGGAATCGTGACCAAAGGGTCACGCGTCGCAGCCCGGACATAAAAAAACCCGCTCCGGGGAGCGGGTCTTGTCGGCTTGGAATCGGGCTCAGACGGCCTTTTCCAGCTCCGGTACGGCGTCGAACAGGTCGGCGACCAGGCCGTAGTCGGCGACCTGGAAGATCGGCGCCTCTTCGTCCTTGTTGATCGCGACGATCACCTTCGAGTCCTTCATGCCCGCCAGGTGCTGGATGGCACCGGAGATACCTACCGCGATGTACAGCTGCGGGGCGACGATCTTGCCGGTCTGGCCGACCTGCATGTCGTTCGGCACGAAACCGGCGTCGACCGCGGCGCGGGAAGCGCCGACTGCGGCACCCAGCTTGTCGGCCAGGGCGTAGAGGATCTTGAAGTTGTCGCCGTTCTGCATGCCGCGGCCGCCGGAGACCACGATCTTGGCAGCGGTCAGTTCCGGACGGTCGGACTTGGCCAGCTCTTCGCCGACGAAGGCGGACTTGCCGGCATCGGCCGGGCCGGAAACCTGCTCGACGGCAGCCGAACCGCCTTCGGCGGCGACGGCGTCGAAGCCGGTGGTACGCACGGTGATCACCTTGACCGCAGCCGAGGACTGCACGGTAGCGATGGCATTACCGGCGTAGATCGGACGCTTGAAGGTGTCGGGGCTGACCACTTCGACGATCTCGGAGATCTGGTCGACGTCCAGCAGCGCGGCGACGCGCGGCAGGAAGTTCTTGCCGTTGGTGGTAGCCGGGGCCAGCACGTGGCTGTAGTTCTTGCCCAGCTCGGCGATCAGCGGTGCGACGTTTTCCGGCAGTTGATGGGCGTAGGCGGCGTTGTCGGCGACCAGCACCTTGGAGACGCCCTCGACCTTGGCGGCGGCTTCGGCCACGGCGGCAACGTTCTGTCCGGCGACCAGCACGTGGATGTCGCCGCCAATGGCCTTGGCAGCGGCAACGGTGTTCAGGGTGGCAGCCGCCAGGGCCGCGTTGTTGTGCTCAGCGATAACCAGGATAGCCATTAGATTACCTTCGCCTCGTTCTTCAGTTTCTCTACCAGTTCAGCCACGGACTTGACCTTGATGCCAGCGGAGCGTGCAGCCGGCGCCTCGACCTTCAGGGTCTTCACGGTGGAAGCGGTGGAAACGCCCAGGGCGTCCGGGGTCACCACGTCCAGCGGCTTCTTCTTGGCTTTCATGATGTTCGGCAGCGACGCGTAGCGCGGCTCGTTCAGGCGCAGGTCGGTGGTGACGATGGCCGGCAGGTTCAGCGCGACGGTCTGCAGACCGCCATCGATCTCGCGGGTCACGTTGACCTTGTCGCCAGCGACCTCGACCTTGGAGGCGAAGGTGCCCTGGGCGTAGCCGGTCAGCGCGGCGAGCATCTGGCCGGTCTGGTTGTTGTCGCTGTCGATGGCCTGCTTGCCGAGGATCACCAGCTGCGGCTGCTCCTTGTCGACCACGGCCTTGAGCAGCTTGGCCACGGCCAGGGAGTTCAGCTCGTCGTTGCTCTCCACCAGGATCGCACGGTCAGCGCCCAGCGCCAGCGCGGTGCGCAGTTGCTCCTGGGCGGCGGTCGGGCCGACGGAGACAGCGACGATCTCGGTAGCCACGCCCTTCTCTTTTAGGCGCACGGCTTCTTCCACGGCGATTTCGCAGAAGGGGTTCATGGACATCTTGACGTTGGCGAGGTCGACGCCGGAGTTGTCCGCCTTGACGCGGACCTTGACGTTGTAGTCGACCACTCGTTTGACTGCTACAAGAACCTTCATGGATTCCTCGTTATTCTCCGGTGAATAAGGATGTCGCCAGACAGGCCTGGCCGGTGATGCTCGCCGGCCGGAAACCGACACTCTGCTAGACAGCGACCGCAAAACCGCCCGTATCTTGACCGGATCACCCTTTTCGGTCAATACGGCAAAAGGGTGGTTTCCCCCCCTCGAATGCCGATTCTATCAGGCTTCCAAAGAATTCAAACAAACGTTTGTATTGGACCTGCCCATGCAGCTATATATAATGCGCCCGCTCTGATCAGGGAAAGATCTCAGCCACCAATAAACAGATACCGTGAGCCTTGAGTAGGAGATCGATAGTGGAACGCGAATACATGGAATTCGACGTCGTCATCGTCGGCGCCGGCCCCGCCGGTCTGTCCGCCGCATGCCGACTGAAGCAGAAGGCCGCCGAAGCCGGTCAAGAGATCAGCGTCTGCGTGGTCGAGAAGGGTTCCGAAGTGGGCGCCCACATCCTCTCCGGCGCGGTGTTCGAGCCGCGCGCGCTGAACGAGCTGTTCCCCGACTGGAAGGAACTCGGCGCGCCGCTCAATACCCCGGTGACCGGCGACGACATCTACGTCCTGAAGAGCGCCGAGAGCGCTACCAAGGTGCCCAACTTCTTCGTGCCCAAGACCATGCACAACGAGGGCAACTATATCATCTCCCTGGGCAACCTCTGCCGCTGGCTGGCCCAGCAGGCCGAAGGACTGGGCGTGGAGATCTATCCGGGCTTCGCCGCCCAGGAAGCGCTGATCGACGAGAACGGCGTGGTCCGCGGCATCGTCACCGGCGACCTCGGCGTCGACCGCGAAGGCAACCCGAAAGAAGGCTACTACACCCCCGGCATGGAGCTGCGGGCCAAGTACACCCTGTTCGCCGAAGGCTGCCGCGGGCACATCGGCAAGCAACTGATCAAGAAATACAACCTGGACAGCGAGGCCGATGCCCAGCACTACGGTATCGGCATCAAGGAAATCTGGGACATCGACCCGTCCAAGCACAAGCCCGGCCTGGTGGTCCATACCGCCGGCTGGCCGCTGAACGACGAAAATACCGGCGGCTCGTTCCTCTACCACCTGGAGAACAACCAGGTGTTCGTCGGCCTGATCATCGACCTGTCCTACAGCAACCCGCACCTGTCGCCGTTCGACGAGTTCCAGCGCTACAAGCACCACCCGGTGGTCAAGCAGTACCTGGAAGGCGGCAAGCGCGTGGCCTACGGCGCCCGGGCCATCTGCAAGGGCGGCCTGAATTCGCTGCCGAAGATGGTCTTCCCCGGCGGCGCGCTGATAGGTTGCGACCTCGGCACCCTGAACTTCGCCAAGATCAAGGGCAGCCACACCGCGATGAAGTCCGGCATGCTCGCCGCCGACGCGATCGCCGAGGCCCTGGCCGCCGGCCGCGAAGGCGGCGACGAGCTGTCCAGCTACGTCGATGCGTTCAAGGCCAGCTGGTTGTACGACGAACTGTTCCGCAGCCGCAACTTCGGCGCGGCCATCCACAAGTTCGGCGCTATCGGCGGCGGCGCGTTCAACTTCATCGACCAGAACATCTTCGGCGGCAAGATCCCCGTCACCCTGCATGACGACAAGCCGGACTACGCCTGCCTGAAAAAGGCCAGCGAAGCGCCGAAGATCGACTACCCGAAGCCGGACGGCAAGCTCAGCTTCGACAAGCTGTCCTCGGTGTTCCTCTCCAATACCAACCACGAGGAAGACCAGCCGATCCACCTCAAGCTGGCCGATGCGAGCATTCCGATCGAGAAGAACCTGCCGCTCTACGACGAGCCGGCCCAGCGCTACTGCCCGGCAGGCGTGTACGAAGTGGTGGCCAACGACGACGGCAGCAAGCGCTTCCAGATCAACGCGCAGAACTGCGTGCACTGCAAGACCTGCGACATCAAGGACCCGGCGCAGAACATCACCTGGGTGGCGCCGGAAGGTACCGGCGGGCCGAACTACCCCAACATGTAAGGCAAACGAAAAAGGCTCCCTCGGGAGCCTTTTTTCATGCTGCGCCTGTCAGTCCGGCTGCGGGCCGATGGGAAAGAACTCGCCGTGGCTCCAGACGCCGAGCCATTCGATGCCGTCGATCCGGCGCGGCACCGCCAGCTCGACCAGCTGGTAGAACACGTTGCGATGCACCAGCGCCTCGAGGTTGTCGCGCACCCGCAGGTAGGGCGTGGGTTCCTGGCTGCGGGGGTCGATCTCGACGCGCAGCGGATGCCCGGCGTCCGCCTCGACCTCGTCCTCGACGTTGGTGGCGAAGCGCAGTACCTGCGCCCCGCCCTCGCCCTGCACCTGCAGGGTCACCGCGACGAAGGGCGCATCGTCGACGCGGATACCGACCTTTTCCACCGGAGTCACCAGGAAATAGTCGTCGCCGTCGCGGCGAATGATGCTGGAGAACAGCTTCACCATCGGCTTGCGTCCGATCGGCGTGCCCAGGTAGAACCAGGTGCCGTCGCGGGCGATGCGCATGTCGATGTCGCCGCAGAACGGCGGATTCCACAGGTGCACGGGCGGCAGGCCCTTCTTTTCGCCCCTGGGGATCTGCGCCAGCAGGTCGTTGGCCTTGCCGGTATCACTCATAGCCTGTTCCTCGACTGTTCAGGCCCAGCAATTCCTGGGCGTATTGCTCCAGCGGGGGACGCAGCAGGTCTTCCGGGGTGGCGTCGTAGAACGTCAGGAAACCGCCGCGGCTGCGGATGGTCGCGCTGTCCACCAGGAAACGGGTGCTGGTCTCGATCAGCATGACCTGGATGACACTGCGATCGCGCCCGACCCGGCCGAGTTCCTCTTCGTCTTCCCACTCCTCCCAGTTGCCGATCCTGTTGTCGCCCCGGGCGAAACGGCAGTACAGCAGGTAGTGAGCGCCGGCGGCACGCGCCTCGCGCATCGCGTCGTCCAGACCGAGCGGCGCCTTGGCGCGGCGCACCAGCGGGAAATACTCGACGAAACCTTCGAAGGCCTGCTCGGCCACCACGTTCGGCCGCGCGTACCGGTAGCCCGGCGGCACGAACGGGCCCTGGCCGATGTAGATGAAGGAGTCGGCCTGGATCCGCCGGTTGTTGCTGCGCTGGCTGGCGCTGTGATCGAGCACCCCGGCGTCGCGCAGGTAGTAGTCGGCGCCGTCGGCCAGGTCGCTGGGCTTCATGCAGGCGGACAGGCTGCCCAGGAGGAGCATCGCCAGGGCGATACGGAACAGGTGCAACATCGGTCATCTCCCCTGCCGGCGTCGGAAAACCGGCGAATGACGAGCCGATGCAGCTTCCGCGCCATCACAGGCCACGCTGCCACTCCTGGCGCAGGGCAGCGTGCTGCGGCTGCTCGATGGCCTGGCGGACCTCGGCCAGCAGGCGCGCCTTGTCGGCACCCAGCTCGCCCTTGAGCACCAGATAGTTGGAAGCGTGGTCGCTGCGAAATACCGTGTCTTCGAGCTCCAATCCCTGCAACAGGCGTTCGACCTCGACGAACAGGGCACGCCGATCCAGCGCCTCGAAATCGGCGAAGCCAGCACGGAAACGCTGCTCGCCGGTAGGGAAACTCACCACCAGGGTCGACAGGTACTCCGGCTGGGCGGCGTTCATCAGGCGCGCGGAGTTGTCCGCGTGCTGCGCGCTCAGGGTCATTCCGCCCAGACCGTTGAGGATCATCACCGAACGACTGATCCCCGCCTCGCCAAGCTTTTCCAGCGCATCCAGGGTAGAGGAATAGGTCTCGCCCTTGTTGACCCGTGCCAGCACTTCGTCGTCGCCGGACTCGGCGCCGACATAGGCCATTCGCAGCCCGGCGTCGGCCAGTTCGCGCAACTCGTCGACCGACTTCCTGCGCAGGTTGCGCGGCAGGCAGTAGCTGGATACCCGCTCCACCTCCGGCAAGTGCTCGCGAATCGCCTGCAGCACCGCGAGCAGCCGGCGGGTCGGCAATACCAGGGCGTCACCATCGGCGAGAAACACCCGCTTGACGATCAGGCGCTCGCCGCAGCGGCGGATCTCCTCCAGTACCTCGTTCTCGTCGCGGGCGCGAAATTTCTTTTGCGGCTGGGTATACATCTCGCAAAAGCCGCATTTGTTCCAGGAACAGCCATTGGTCACCGGGAGGATCAGCGAATGCGCCTCGCTCGGGGGCCGGAACACCGGTTCGATGTAGTGGATGGGGAATTCACGGACACTCATCGGAGAACTCCTGAACGAACGTGGAGCCGCCACCGGGACGGTGCCACCGGCGGATTCGCCGGAAATGGGCAGCCGACGTCCCGCCGGCGGATCGATGGGCGACGAGTATATCCCTGCCGGCAAAGAGTGCGCGGGGCGCAGTGACTGCGTCCCGGCACCACAGGTATCAGGCGCTGGGAGCGTCGCCTTCGCGCTTGCGCTTGTTGCCCATGCGCACGCCGATATCCATCAGGAAGTGGAAGAAACCTTCCTGGTCTTCCAGCACCTCGCGCCAGAACGGCGAGTGGTACAGCGCCACGGCGCCATGCACCAACGCCCAGGCAGCGCAATAATGGAAGTACGGCGGAACGTTCTCCAGCTTGCCGTCGGCGATACGCTCCTTGATCAGTTGGGTCAGGCGTTCGAAGTTGGAGGCGCGGATCTTGTGCAGCTCCTCGACCATCTCCGGCACCTGGCTGGTCTTCACCACCTTCTCTTCCAGGCGGTCGAACAGGCGGTAGCGCTGCGGATCGCGCATGCGGAACTCGAAGTAGGCACGCGACAGGGCTTCCTTGTCGCGGGCTACGTCTTCGGAATGGAACAGGGCGGCGAGATCGCGCTCGTAGTCCAGCATCAGGCGCAGGTAGATCTCCGCCTTGGACTTGAAGTGCTTGTAGATCGTGCCTTTGCCGATGCCGACGGCATCCGCGATCATCTCGACCGTTACGCTGTCTTCCCCCTGTTCGAGGAACAGCTTGAGGGCGGTATCGAGAATCTCCTGTTCACGGCGACGAAATTCACGAACTTTGCGAGGCTCTTTCTGCATAAAAAGACTGTCAGGTCAAAATGAGTCAAAAATCGAAGCCGCGTATTATGCCTATTCAGCACGAAAATGCACGGAACATCCGACGATGAATTGTTACCAGGACGAATTCGACCAGACCAACGGTCTGCGCTACCTCAACCACGCAGCGGTCGCACCCTGGCCTAGACGCGCCGCCGACGCGGTGAGCGCCTTCGCCCGGGAGAACGTCGCCCACGGCGCCAGCGACTATCCGGAATGGCTGAAGATAGAACATCGCCTGCGCGAGCGCCTTGCCCGACTGCTCAATGCGCGCGCCGGCAGCGACCTCGCCCTGGTCAAGAACACCTCCGAGGCGCTTTCCTTCGTAGCCTTCGGCCTGGATTGGCGAGAGGGCGACCAGGTCGTCATCGGCAACGAGGAGTTCCCCTCCAATAGAGTGGTCTGGGAAGCCTTGCGCCCGCGCGGCGTCGAAGTGGTCGAGGTCGGTCTCGCCGGCGACGATCCCGAGAGCGCCCTGCTCGCCGCCTGCGGCCCGCGCACCCGCCTGCTGTCGATCAGCGCGGTGCAGTACGCCAGCGGCCTGCGCCTTGACCTGGAGCGCATCGGCGCGGGATGTCGCCGCCGCGGGGTGCTGTTCTGCATCGACGCGATCCAGCAGCTCGGCGCCCTGCCCTTCGACGTACAGGCCTACGATTGTGCCTTCGCCATGGCCGATGGGCACAAGTGGATGCTCGGCCCCGAAGGGCTGGGCGTCTTCTATTGCCATCCCGAGCAGCGCGAGCGCCTGGCGCTGCACGAATATGGCTGGCACATGCTGGAACATGCCCTCGATTACGAGCGTCGCGACTGGCGGCCGGCGCGCAGCGCCCGGCGCTTCGAATGCGGCAGCCCGAACATGCTCGGCGCGATGGCCCTGGAGGCCAGCCTGGGGCTGTTGGAGGAGGTCGGCATGGAGCGGGTCGGCAGAGACATCGCCGAGCGCGTCCAGTGGCTACAGGACGGTCTGTCGGGAATTCCCGGGGTACGCCTGCACAGCCCGCGGAACCCGAGCCGACGCGCGGGCATCCTGACCTTCAGCCTGGACGGCCAGGACAATCGGACACTCTTCGAAACGCTTCGCCAGGAACGGGTCATTTGCGCCCAGCGTGGCGGAGGTATCCGTTTTTCCCCGCACTTCTACACGAGTTCGACGGTGATCGACGATACCCTGGCGATCTTGCGCCAGGTCGCAGGCACCTAGGTACTCAAGGACGGCAAGGGTATTCCAAATCTGTTTAAAAAACCGCCAGCCCTGTCTGGACGCCCCACGAACATGACCAATACTGAAAGGTACTGGCGCGCGGTATCTCCCCCCAAGTACCCAGCCAGTGAAGGTACCGAGGAATGCGTACCTTTGTTCCACTCCTAATGGTCTTGACCCGGATTCATCCCCCAGAACCCGGGTTTTTTTTATCCGTGCGCCGGCCTAGCGGGCCAACGGAAATAGCCGATGGAAATTGGCGGTAGTCTGCTCCGCCAGGGTTTCCAGGCTGACGCCACGCAACGTCGCGAGGAATTCGGCGACATCGCGCACGTATTCCGGCAGGTTCGGCTTGCCGCGATGGGGAATCGGCGCCAGGTAGGGCGAGTCGGTCTCCACCAACAGCCGGTCGGCCGGTACCTGGCGAGCCACCTCGCGCAGGGCATCGGCATTGCGGAAGGTGACGATGCCGGACAGGGAAATGTAGAAGCCCAGGTCCAGCGCCGATCGCGCCATTTCCCAGTCCTCGGTGAAGCAATGCAGCACGCCGGCCTGCGGCAACGCAGCCTCGCGCAGCAGCGCCAGCGTGTCGGCGCGCGCCTCGCGGGTGTGCACGATCACTGGCTTGGCGGTGATCCGCGCGGCTTCCAGGTGCAGGCGAAACGCCTCCTGTTGCAACTCGGCGGCTTCCGGTTCGTAGTGGTAGTCGAGGCCGGTCTCGCCGATCGCCACCACCCGCGGATGCGCCAGTTCGCCCAGCAGCCAGTCCAGCGCTGGCGCGCTTCCGGGCTCCAGGTCCAGCGGGTGCACGCCCACCGAACAGTGCACGTCGGCATAGCGCTCGGCCAGGGCCTTCACCGCCTGGGCATTGTCGGCGCTGACGCCGATGCAGAGGAATTGACCGACGCCACGCGCTCGCGCGGCATCCAGCGCCGCATCGAGCGAGCCGCCATGGGCGGCCAGGTCGAGGCGATCGAGGTGGCAGTGGGAATCGACCAGCATGATCCTGTCTAGCGTTACATCGTGTGGGTCGGCCGGTCCGACTTCAGCGCCCCGGCCAGGTAGGTTTCGATCTTGTTGCGGGCGGTGTTGTCACCGTCGTTGAACTGCACGCCGATGCCCGCCGCACGGTTGCCCTGGGCGCCCTTCGGGGTGATCCAGACGACCTTGCCGGCCACCGGGATCTTCTCCGGCTCTTCCATCAGGTTGAGCAGCATGAAGACTTCGTCGCCGAGCTTGTAGTTCTTGTTGGTGGGAATGAACAGCCCGCCGTTCCTGATGAACGGCATGTAGGCGGCGTACAGCACGGACTTGTCCTTGATGGTCAAGGACAGGATGCCGTTACGCGGCCCCAGATTGGGTGGCAAACTCATGCAGGTTCCTGCCAGTCGAATATCAGCGGGATTCTAGCCCGGCCCGGGCAGGCTTGCCCACTGCACCAGCAGGGCTTCGAGAAGCAGGACACGGTTGAGGTTGGCCTTGTTCAACACTTTCTGCCGCTGTTGCAGCAGCCAGTCCTGCATGGCCAGCACCTTGGCCTGCCCGGATTTGTCGCCCAGGTACTGGATCACCTTGCGCATGTCGGCCAACCCCAGCCCCTCCTCGTCGTGGGTCAACTGGTAGCGCAGGATGCCCAGCGTCCAGTCGCAGAACCAGTCGAAGAGCAATGGCAACGGCACGCTGTTCCAGCTTTCGGCCAGTGGGCTGGCGGCGATCTGCTGCTTGAGCAGCTTCTTCACCCCCTCGACCACCTGCGCGCGCTGCTCGCGCACGCCCTGGCCGTGCAGGCGCTGGGCGGTGAGCGGCGAGCCGCCGGAAAGCGCCAACAGTTCCTCCAGGGCCTCGGCCGGCTCGTCGGGCAGGGCCCGCGCCAGCCATTCCAGACTCGCCGCCGCGCCCGGCAAAGGGCAGGCCTGCTGCACGCAGCGGCTCTTGATGGTCGGCAACAGGCGGCTGGGCTGGTGGCTGATCAGCAGCAGCACGGTATCGCCCGACGGCTCTTCAAGGCTTTTCAACAGGGCGTTGGCGGCGTTCACGTTCATCGCCTCGGCGGGTTCGAGCAACACGACCTTGCGCCCGCCCAGTTGCGCGGTCTGCACCACGAAGCCAACCAGGTCGCGGACCTGATCGACCCGGATCGGTTTCTCCGCCTCCTCCGGCTCCAGCACGAAGTAGTCCGGATGGGTACCGGCGGCCAGCAACTGGCAGGCCTTGCACTCGCCGCATGCGCCAGCGGCGGCGGGCCGCTGGCAGAGCAGTTGGGCGGCCCAATGCTCGGCCAGGGCACGCTTGCCGATCCCGGCGGGACCGTAGAGCAGATAGGCGTGGGCGTGCTGGGCGCGGCCGCCCAGTTGGCTCCAGAGCGCCTGCTGCCAGGGATAGATATCAGCCATTCAGACGCTCCAGCAGATTCGGCAGCAGCCGATCCAGGCCAGCCTGCACCTCGGCCAGCGGCAACCCGGCATCGAGCACCTGGTAACGCTCCGGGGCCTGCGCGGCGCGCTGCAGGTAGGTCTGACGCACGGCCTCGAAGAAGCGTCGGTCCTCCTGCTCGAAACGGTCGAGCCGGCCACGCGCCGCCGCCCGCGCCAGGCCGATTTCCACCGGCAGGTCGAAGACCAGCGTGAGGTCGGGCCGCAGGTCGCCCTGGACGAAGCTTTCCAGCGCGGCGATGCGCGCCTCCGGCAAACCGCGCCCGCCGCCCTGGTAGGCATAGGTGGCATCGGTGAAGCGATCGCAGAGCACCACGGCCCCGCGCGCCAGCGCCGGGCGGATGACCCCGGCGAGATGCTGGGCCCGCGCGGCGAACATCAGCAACAGCTCGGTATCGGCGGCCATCGGCTCGTCGCTGGGCGCCAGCAGCAGTTCACGGATGCGCTCGGCGAGAGGCGTGCCGCCAGGCTCGCGGGTCAACTGCACCTCGATGCCGCGCTCGCGCAGGCGCTCGGCCAGGTAGTCGCGGTTGGTGCTCTTGCCGGCCCCTTCCGGGCCCTCCAGGGTGACGAACAGGCCGGTCACACGGCACTCCTTATCTTGGCTGCGCCGCTCATTGTGGCGGCGGGGTGATGGGCGCGGGGCTGGAGCGATAGTCCGAGCGACGCTTCAACTGGTACTCGCGGACCGCCTTGTTGTGTTCGTCCAGGCTGCTGGAGAACACATGGCTGCCATCGCCGCGCGCCACGAAATACAGGGTCTCACCCTCGGCCGGATGCAGCGCGGCGCGAATCGCCTCGCGCCCGGCCAGGGCGATCGGGGTCGGCGGCATGCCCGGCACCACATAGGTATTGTATGGGGTCGGTTCGCGCAGGTCGGCGCGGGTGATCTTGCCGTTGTAGCGCTCGCCCATGCCATAGATCACCGTCGGATCGGTCTGCAACAGCATGCCGCGCTGCAGGCGGCGGACGAAGACGCCGGCGATCTGCGAACGCTCTTCCGGCACGCCGGTTTCCTTTTCCACCAGCGAGGCCATGATCAGCGCCTGGTAGGCGTCGCGATAAGGCAGGTCCTGGCTGCGGCCATCCCATTCCTTGGCGAGGATGGTCTGCATGCGCTGGTAGGCCTTGCGCAGTATGTCGATGTCGCGCATGCCACGGGTGTAGCGGTAGGTATCGGGGAAGAAGCGCCCTTCGGCCACTTCGTCGGGCTTGCCGAGGCGTTGCATGATCTCGCCGTCGCTCAGGCCGGCCAGGGTCTGCTCCAGCTTGCCCTGCCTGGCGAGCGCTTCGCGCACCTGGCGGAAACTCCAGCCCTCGACCAGGGTCAGGCTGTACTGCACCACCTCGCCTTCACGCCAGAGTTCCAGCAGGTCGGCGCCCTTCATCCCCGGCAAGAGGCGGTATTCGCCGCTGTGCAGGGCCTGGCCCGGCAGGTTGAAACGCCAGTAGAGGCGCAGCCAGAACGCGCCATGGAGCACCTTTTCCTGCTCCAGACGCGCGAGCATGCCGCCCGGCGTGGAGCCCGAGGAAACGTCCAGCAGGCGCTCCTCGGTCAATTGCAGGGGCTGCTCCAGCGCCCGCTGCTGCTGCCATGCAGCCAGGCCGACGCAGAGGCCAACGAACAACAGGCCACTCTCCAGCAGCACCAGCAGTTTGCGCATCAAAGTCAGAAATCCAGGTCGTCGCGAAGTTGGTCTTGCAGTTTACGGGTCAGCTCGCCGACCGGCCAGACGTGCTCGTCCAATGCCCGGACCGGCCAGATGCCGAACTGGCTGTTGCACAGAAAGACCTCGTCGGCCGTCGCCAGTTCAGCCATGGAAACATCCCGTATCGCCAGCGGGACGCCGATTCCTTCGGCGCGCTCGAGCAATTCCGCGCGCATCACTCCCGCGACGCCGCAGCGCCGCAGGTCAGGCGCCACGAGGGTGCCGTCGAGAACCAGCAGCAGGTTGCTGAACACGCCCTCCACTACCCGCTCGTGCACGTCCAGCATGAGCCCTTCGGCATGCCCGGCGTCGCTCCACTCGGCACGGGCGAGGACCTGCTCCAGGCGATTGAGGTGCTTGAGGCCGGCCAGCAGGGGCTGCTCGGCCAGGCGCGTGCGGCAGGCGAACAGGCGCACACCTTGCTGCCAGTGGCGCTCGGGATAGGCCGGACGCGGCGATCCGGAGAGGATTCGCCGCGGCGAGGCCTCGGCAGGCGGCGCGTAGCCACGCAAACCCTCGCCGCGGGTGACGATCAGCTTGGCGACACCGTCGCCCAGCGCCGCGCAGAACGCCAGCAACTCCTGGCGCAACGCCGCGGCGTCGAGAGGGATCGCCAGGCGCCGACACCCCTCTTCCAGGCGCGCCAGGTGGCGCTCCAGGAGACGCGGCGTGCCGGCGCGCACCGCCAGGGTCTCGAACAGCCCGTCGCCATAGGCCAGTCCGCGATCGCGCACGGACAGCTCGGCGGCGGGCCGGCCGTCGACCCAGTCCAGCATCAGTCGGCGAACCTGCGGAACACCAGGGTGCCGTTGGTCCCGCCGAAACCGAACGAGTTCGACAGGGCCACGTCGATCTTGCGCGGCTTGGCTTCATGGGCCACCAGGTCGAGGTCGCAACCTTCGTCCGGGTTGTCCAGGTTGATGGTCGGCGGGGCGACCTGGTCGCGCAGGGCCAGCACGCTGAAGATCGCCTCCACCGCACCGGCGGCACCCAACAGGTGGCCGGTCATCGACTTGGTCGAACTCATCGACAGCGCATGGGCATGCTCGCCGAACACGCTCTTCACCGCGGCGATCTCGGCGATGTCGCCGGCCGGGGTGGAGGTGCCATGGGCGTTGATGTAATCGACCTGGCGAGGATCCAGGCCGGCATCGCGCAGCGCGTTCTTCATGCAGCGGGCGGCACCGGCGCCGTCTTCCGGCGGCGCGGTCATGTGGAAGGCGTCGCCGCTCATGCCGAAGCCAACCAGCTCGGCATAGATCCGCGCGCCGCGGGCACGGGCGTGCTCCAGTTCTTCGAGCACCAGGGCGCCGGAACCGTCGGACAGGACGAAGCCGTCGCGATCCCGGTCCCACGGACGGCTGGCACGGGTCGGCTCGTCGTTGCGAGTGGAGAGCGCGCGAGCCGCGCCGAAACCACCCAGGCCGAGACCGCAGGCAGCCATTTCGGAACCGCCGGCGACCATCACGTCGGCCTCGCCATAGGCGATGTTGCGAGCAGCCATGCCGATGCTGTGGGTACCGGTGGTGCAGGCGGTGGTGAGGGCGTAGTTGGGCCCCTGCAGACCCAGGTGGATCGACAGGAAGCCGGAAACCATGTTGATGATCGAACCGGGCACGAAGAACGGCGAGATGCGCCGCGGCCCCTGCTCGAACAGGGATCGGCAGTTGTTCTCGATATTGGTCAGGCCGCCGATACCGGAACCCATGGATACGCCGATACGCTCACGATTGGCGTCGGTGACCTCCAGGCCGGAATCGCGAACGGCCTGGAAGCTGGCGGCGAGACCGTACTGGATGAACAGGTCGAGCTTGCGGGCTTCCTTGGCGGACAGGTATTCCTCGACATTGAAACCCTTGACCGAACCACCGAAGCGGGTGGAATAGGCGGACAGGTCCATATGCTCGATCGGGGCGATCCCGCTGCGACCGGCGAGAATACCTTCCCAACTGCTCGGGACATCCAGGCCCAGCGGCGACAGCATGCCCATGCCAGTAATGACGACGCGTCTACGCGACACTACGACTTCCTCTTTCTCATTTCACGGGGTTGCGCCGACAGACTACCAGAGTAGGTAAGGCGCTAAAGAAAAGCCGCACGCCCTTACAGGCTGTGCGGCTTTTCCACGTCGGAAAATCCGACGACTACTTATTGCTGGTGAGCAACGATGTAGTCGATGGCTTCCTGAACGGTGGTGATCTTTTCAGCTTTCTCGTCAGGGATTTCGGTCTCGAATTCCTCTTCCAGAGCCATCACCAGCTCGACGGTGTCAAGGGAGTCGGCGCCCAGGTCTTCGACGAAGGAAGCGCTGTTGGTGACTTCTTCTTCCTTCACGCCGAGTTGTTCAGCGACGATCTTCTTAACGCGTTCTTCGATGGTGCTCATACCTTGTTTTCACTCCTATGGAAAATCCGAGCAGCTGGGCTGCGGGTAAGTGTATAGAAAGGGTTTTCTGCTTTTCAAGCTGAACGCCTCACCTTCCCACGGCCACTTCGATAATTCTATCTAATAACCCGGCTGCAATTCCGCAACGAATTCTAGACAGCGCTTATGACAGACCCGAGAAAGGTAACGTCACATTCAGCTCATGTACATCCCACCATTGACCGGCACGGTGGCCCCGGTCACATAGGCTGCGCCGTCCGAAGCGAGGAAGCCGACCACCTTGGCGATCTCTTCCGCCTGCCCCAGGCGACCCAGCGGAATCTGGCCCAGCAGCGCTTCGCGCTGGGCTTCCGGCAGCTCGCGGGTCATGTCGGTGTCGATGAAGCCCGGCGCCACCGCATTCACGGTAATGGCACGCGAACCGACTTCCCGGGCCAGCGCACGGGTGAAGCCCTCCAGGCCGGCCTTCGCCGCGGCATAGTTGGTTTGCCCGGCATTGCCCATGGCGCCGACCACGGAACCGATGTTGATGATGCGCCCCCAGCGGGCCTTGGTCATACCGCGCAGAACGGCTTTCGACAGACGGTAGAGACTGTTCAGGTTGGTGTTGACCACATCGAACCACTCGTCGTCTTTCATGCGCACCAGCAGATTATCGCGGGTGATGCCGGCGTTATTGACCACGATCAGCGGTTGGCCGAGATGCTGCTGGATGTGCTCCAGGGTCGCGGCTACGGATTCGTCGCTGGAAACGTCCAGGACCAGGCCCGCACCCTCGACGCCATTGGCCTTGAGGGTTTCGGCGATCTTCTCGGCGCCGGACGCGCTGGTCGCGGTGCCGATGACCACGGCACCCAGGCGCCCCAGTTCCAGCGCAATCGCCTGGCCGATGCCACGGCTGGCGCCGGTTACCAATGCGACCTTACCTTGCAGACTCATGGGATTCTCTCCTTTCTCTCTCTCAGGCCAGGGCGGCGCGCGTGGCGGCGAACGCCTCGACGCCATCCAGGCCATGGGTATTGATGCCCTTCGCGCAGCGCCTGTTGAGGCCTGCCAGGACCTTGCCCGGCCCGCACTCGACCAGCTCGGTGACGCCCTTTTCCGCCAGCAGCTGGATGCTCTCCACCCAGCGAACCGGGCTGTACAGCTGTGCCAGCAGGTCGCGGCGCAGCGTATCGAGATCAGCCGGCACGGCGGCGCTGACGTTCTGCACCAGCGCAATCTTCGGCGCCTGCCACTGCAGGCTTTCGACCGAGGCGGCGAACTGCTCGGCGGCCGGACGCATCAGTTCGCAATGCGACGGCACGCTGACTGGCAGCGCCACCGCGCGCTTGGCGCCGCGTGCCTTGCATGCCTCGATGGCACGCTCAACGGCAGCCGCGGCACCGGCGATCACTACCTGCCCCGGCGCGTTGAAGTTGACCGCGCTGACCACCTCGCCCTGGGCCGCCTCGGCACAGGCCGCCAATACATCGGCGTCTTCCAGGCCAAGGATCGCGGCCATGCCGCCCTGCCCCGCCGGAACCGCCTGCTGCATCAGTTGGCCCCTACGCTCGACCAGCTTGACCGCATCGGCGAACGCCAGGCTTTCGGCCGCGACCAGCGCGGAATATTCGCCCAGGCTGTGCCCGGCGACGAACGCCGGGCGCGCACCGCCCTCGGCCAGCCAGAGGCGCCAGAGCGCGATCGAAACCGTGAGGATGGCCGGCTGGGTCTTGTCGGTCTGGTTCAGGTGCTCTTCAGGACCATTCTGGACCAGCGCCCAAAGGTCGTAACCGAGCGCCTCGGAGGCCTCGGCGAAGGTATCGCGCACCAGCGCCTGCTGGGCGCCCAGCTCGGCCAGCATGCCGAGGGATTGCGAACCCTGGCCGGGGAAGACGAATGCGAGGGATGCAGACATTGAATAGGTCCCTTGTGGTCTTTTGCTCGTCGGAGATAACGCGCCAGCCGCGACTGGCGCAGGAAACTGAGTGTTGGATGGCTGCCTGGACCGCCCGGTCACACATTAGAGCAGCAGATGCTCGAGACGGCCATGCAATCGTTGCGGCAGGTTTTCCCGGACTTCCAGTGCCGCGCGACGCAAGGCGCTCTGGAAACCCTCCTCGGCGGCAGACCCATGGCTTTTCACCACTATCCCCTGCAATCCGAGGAAACTGGCGCCGTTATAGCGTGCCGGAGCGATATCGCCGCGCAGCCGGCGCAGCAGCGGCAACGCCAGCGCACCGACCAGCTTCGCCGCCAGTCCATCGCGGAAGCGCTGTTCGATCCGCGCCGACACCATGGCAGCCAGGCCTTCGCTGGCCTTCAGCAGGATGTTGCCGACGAAACCGTCGCAGACCACCACGTCGGCCTCGCCGCGATACAGGCCATCGCCCTCTATATATCCGCTGAAATTCAACCCCTGCGCCTTCTGCAACAGACTCGCCGCCAGCTTGACCTGCTGGTTGCCCTTGATCTCCTCGGTCCCCACGTTGAGCAGGGCGACCCGGGGCGAGACGCAGCCCAAGGCCTCTGCCGCCACCGCGCCCATCACCGCGAACTGATAGAGATGCTCGGCACTGCAATCCACGTTGGCGCCGAGGTCGAGCAGATGACAATGCCCCTTCTCGGTCGGAACCGCCGTCACCATCGCAGGGCGGTCGATACCGGGCAGGGTCTTCAGCAGGTGCCGCGACAGCGCCATCAACGCCCCGGTATTGCCGGCGCTGACGCACGCGTGCGCCCGGCCGTCGCGGACCAGCTCCAGCGCCACGCGCATGGAAGCGTCCGGCTTGCCACGCAAGGCCTGGGAGGGACGTTCGTCTGAACCTATCACTTCGCTGGCCGCATGCACACGCAGGCGCTGCCGGTCGAGCGACGGATAGCGGGAAAGGAGTTCTTCGAGGAGGGCAGGCTGACCGACGAGGATCAGTTGCGAAGAGGAATTCTCGGCCAGGAAGGCAATAGAGGCCGGAACAACGCAGTGGGGACCGAAGTCCCCACCCATTGCATCAATCGCGATGATTGGTGCGGACAAGGATTACTCGTCGGAGCCCTTGTCTACTACCTTACGGCCGCGATAGAAGCCGTCCGGGGATACGTGGTGGCGCAGGTGGACTTCACCGGTGCTCTTTTCCACGGACAGAGCATTGGACTCGAGCGCATCGTGGGAACGACGCATGTCACGAGCGGAACGAGACTTTTTGTTCTGCTGAACAGCCATGATTGATTAACTCCTAAACGTTTGGGTCACGCTTCAACTGTGCCAGTACGCTGAACGGATTAGGACGCTTGTCCTCGACTTCGCTCGACTCCGGCTCGTCTTCGACGACGAATCCAGCCGGGTGCTGACATACTTCGGGGTCATGGGCCGGAACGATGGGTAAGGCGAGCAACAGCTCGTCCTCGACCAGCGCCAGCAGGTCCAGGGGTTCCTCCCCCACTTCCAGCGCATCGTACCCCTTCGGCAGACCGTCGGCGGACTGACCTTCCCGAAGAATGGCGTAGGTATATTCGCCATGCACGGGAATGGCCGCCGCATCCAGGCAGCGTTGGCATACCATGCTCACCTCGGTATCGAGCTGCATATGCATGACCGCCAGCTTCTGGTGGTCGCGCTCGAAGGAAACCTTCACGCGCACCTCACCGGCATCGCTGGTCAGTTGCTCGCATACACGCGGCATATCGGCGAGCGCGTACACACCCTCGAGGGTGGCGCCGCGGTCGACCAACTTGCGCGGATCGATATGAGGTGGAATCGGCCCATTCAACATAAGCGCGCCATTATAGGGACGCCCCCGCGCCTGTCAAAGGAAATTAGCCATAAACCGCTGTAAGGACGAGTCTTTTCGTTAAAATCGGCCGCTCGCCATGGAGAACCTCATGCCCGACCTGATCCTCGCCTCCAGCTCCCCCTACCGACGCGAACTCCTGACCCGCCTGCGCCTTCCCTTCGAAAGCGCCAGCCCCGATATCGACGAAAGCCATCGCGCCGGGGAAAGTGCCGAGGAACTGGTGCGCCGCCTTTCCGCCAGCAAGGCCGAAGCGCTGGCCGGACGCTATCCGCAACACCTGGTGATCGGCTCCGACCAGGTCGCCGTACTCGACGGCAACATCCTCGGCAAGCCGCACACCCCCGAACGCGCCATCCAGCAGCTACGGGACGCCAGCGGCAAGAGCGTGACCTTCCTCACCGGACTGGCCCTCCTCAACAGCGCCAGCCGACGCATCCAGGTGGCATGCGTGCCGTTCACCGTGCACTTCCGCCACCTCGACGAGAGCCGCATCCGCCGCTACGTCGAAGCGGAACGCCCGCTGGACTGCGCCGGCAGCTTCAAGGCGGAAGGCCTGGGCGTCAGCCTGTTCCGCTCCACCGAAGGAGAGGACGCCACCAGCCTGGTGGGCCTGCCGCTGATCCGCCTGGTCGACATGCTCCTCGAGGAAGGCGTCGAAATCCCCTGAGCCGGCATTCCATATAAAGAAGCCCGGCTTCGGCCGGGCTTCTTTATATAAGGAAGGGAAACACCCTCAGCGCAGTACCGGCCCCTGCCAGCCCATCCACAGCGCGAGGCGCTCCGCCACACTGGCACCGAACTTCTTGGCGAAGCGATCGAAAGGCGACTCCTGCACGGTGTAGTCCTCGATCTTCTTCTCCTTCACCACTTCGCGCGCCACATAGCTGGCATTGCCCAGGCCGTCGATCAAACCCAGCTGCAATGCCTGTTCGCCGGACCAGACCAGACCCGAGAACAGCTCCGGATGCCCCTCGACCTTGAGCCGGTCGCCGCGCCCTTTTTTCACGCTGTCGATGAACTGCTTGTGGGTGGTATCCAGCACCTGCTGCCAGAACTGGGTCTCCTCGGGCTTTTGCGGCTGGAAAGGATCGAGGAACGACTTGTGCTCGCCGGAGGTATAGACGCGCCGCTCGACACCGAGCTTCTCCATGGTGCCGACGAAACCGAAGCTGGCCGCCGTCACGCCAATGGAACCGACCAGACTGGCCTTGTCGGCGTAGATCTGGTCGGCGGCGCTGGCGATGTAGTAGGCGCCGGAGGCACCCAGGTCGCTGATCACCGCATAGACCTTGACGTTCGGGTGCTCGCCGCGCAGGCGACGAATCTCGTCATAGATATAGCCCGACTGCACCGGACTGCCGCCCGGACTGTTGATCCGCAGGACGATCCCCTTGGTACCCTCATCCTTGAACGCCGCGCGCAAGGCCGTGACGATATTGTCGGCACTGGCCGGCTCATCGTCGGCGATCATGCCCTTCACCTCGATCAGCGCCGTGTGGCTACCGCTGCGCGAGGCCGATTTCTCCAGGCTGCCGAACGGACTGAAGGCCAGCAGCACGACAAAGAGATAGATGAAGGTCAGCGACTTGAAGAATATCCCCCAGCGCCGCGCCCGCCGCTGCTCCTGGACCCCGGCGAGGACCGCCTTTTCCAGCAGCTTCCAGCTCTTGTCGTCATTCGCCTTCGGCGTTTCCGACTTCCACTCGTCAGACATGCTCAACCACTCCTGAAACCGCCTCACGTCGAGCACCGCCCAACCAGGCGCGCAACTCGGTGAAATGCTCAACTTCCAGCCGCGGCGCATAAGGCCGCAACTGCTCCAGCGATTGGGCGCCATAGGCCACCGCAACCGAATCCATCCCCGCCCGTCGCGCCATTTCCAGGTCGAACGGCGAATCACCGATCATCAGCGCCCGCCCCGGCTCGACCCGGCAGTGCGCCAGGATCTCGTGGAGCATCAACGGGTCCGGCTTGCTGGCCGTTTCGTCGGCGCAGCGGGTGATATCGAAGAAATCGCTCCAGCCATGCCCCGCCAGCACCCGGTCTAGGCCGCGCCGACTCTTGCCGGTGGCGACCGCCAGGCGGAACCCGGCCTCGCGAAAATGCACCATGGCTTCGGCCACGCCGGGGAACAACCGCGACGGCTGCGCTTCCTGCGCCAGGTAATGCTCGCTGTAGGCACACCGGAAACGCTCGACCAGAGCAGGATCGCCAACCTCCGGATAGAGCGAAGCGATCGCCTCGGGCAAGCCGAGGCCGATGATGCCCTTGATCCGGGTATCGTCCCGCTCCGGCAGAGCGGTTTCCCGCGCCGCCGCCTTCATCGAATCGACGATGCGCGCGATCGAGTCGACCAGGGTGCCGTCCCAATCGAATACCAGCAACGCGTAGTCAGTCATTCAAACGCTCCAGCGAACGCTGCCACATCTCGTCCACCGGCGCCTCCAGCTCCAGCACCTGCCCGTCGGGCAGCGGCACGCGCAACTGCGCGGCATGCAGGAACAGGCGCTTGCCGCCCAGCTCGCGGATCTCGCGGGAGAAATCCTCGTCGCCATACTTCGGGTCGCCGGCGATGGCATGCCCGGCGTGCTTGGCATGCACACGGATCTGGTGGGTCCGCCCGGTGATCGGGCGTGCTTCCACCAGGGTGGCGAAATCGCCGAAGCGACGCAGCACCCGGAACTCGGTCAGCGCGTCCTTGCCCTCGACGTTCACCTCTACCATTCGCTCGCCCGAACGCAGGTTGTTCTTCAGCAGCGGCGCGCGCACGTTCTTCTTGCCAGCCGGCCAGTGGCCACGGACCAGGGCGTGATAGCGCTTGTCGACGATCTTCTCGCCCCGCAGGGCCTCATGCAGGTGACGCAACATGCTGCGCTTCTTGGCGATCATCAGCAGGCCGGAGGTATCGCGATCGAGACGATGCACCAATTCGATATCCTTGGCATCGGGGCGCAACTGGCGAAACACCTCGATGACCCCGGCGCTCACGCCGCTGCCGCCATGCACGGCGATCCCGGCGGGCTTGTTGACCACGATCAGCGCCTTGTCCTCGTAGACGATCGCCGCCTCCATCCGCTCCAGCAGCCCCTGCGCCAGCGGCGCCGGCTCATCACGCTCGGCCAGGCGCAGCGGCGGCACGCGCACCTGGTCTCCGGCCTGGAGCCGATAGTCGGGCTTGATCCGCCCCTTGTTCACGCGCACTTCGCCCTTACGCAGGATGCGATAGATCAGGGTCTTGGGCGCACCCTTGAGACGGGCGATAAGGAAATTGTCGATACGTTGACCAGCCAGTTCCGGCGGCACATCGAGCAGCTGGACACCGGTGGTCGGAGAGGCGGGAGTAGTCATCCGTACATCATAACAATTTTTCATTCAATTGAAGCACTTAATCATTGCTGCTATAGTCGGGAAGCCGCCATAAGCGGCCTGGCCTGCGGATGATTGCCAACCTGCATTTCCCCCTCGCCTGCAAACACTTTGAACGGACGTCAGGCCGTCCTACAGAGGCGTTTCAGCGGAAATACGAAAATTTCCAACCCGCTAACGACTCGAAACCAAAGCCTTGAAACATGAGCCGCGACCACTTCGGTGAGCGCGAGATGCCAACCCGCTCCGGATACTGCGAGCGGCGCCCGATTCTTAAGGAACATGTGTAGGGTGGAGATGTACGGCTGTTGGACTGCGTAGCTTCTAGCTTGATCCAGACGCATTTTTCGTCCGCCTCCGACAGCCGATTCCTCCTCCTGACTCAAGTGCTTCTGAAACACAGGAAGCAGGAGACGTAGTCGCGGACCGGCACCCAGTGCCGAGCGCCGCTGGACACGGGAATGGCCCGCCATTCCTGAATACGCGCCCGAGCACCGACCGTGAGAGTCGTGTGTGCCGATCGCCGTTTCCGGTAGCCCCGGAAACCATTGGTACTACATGAAAAGAATGCTGATCAACGCGACTCAACCCGAGGAGTTGCGTGTTGCACTGGTCGACGGCCAACGCCTGTTCGACCTCGACATCGAGTCGGGCGCCCGCGAGCAGAAGAAGGCCAACATCTACAAAGGCCGCATCACTCGCGTCGAACCCAGCCTCGAAGCCGCCTTCGTCGACTTCGGCGCCGAACGCCACGGCTTCCTCCCCCTCAAAGAAATCTCCCGCGAATACTTCAAGAAATCCCCCGAAGGCCGGATCAACATCAAGGAAGTCCTGAGCGAAGGCCAGGAAGTCATCGTCCAGGTCGAGAAGGAAGAGCGCGGCAACAAGGGCGCCGCCCTGACCACCTTCATCAGCCTGGCCGGCCGTTACCTGGTGCTGATGCCGAACAACCCGCGCGCCGGCGGCATCTCCCGCCGTATCGAAGGCGAAGAGCGCAACGAGCTGCGCGAGGCCCTGAACGGCCTCAACGCACCGGCCGACATGGGCCTGATCGTGCGCACCGCCGGCCTCGGCCGCAGCACCGAGGAACTGCAGTGGGACCTCGACTACCTGCTGCAACTGTGGAGCGCGATCAAGGAAGCGTCCGGCGAACGTGGCGCGCCCTTCCTGATCTACCAGGAAAGCAACGTCATCATCCGCGCCATCCGCGACTACCTGCGCCAGGACATCGGCGAAGTGCTGATCGACAGCATCGACGCCCAGGAAGAAGCCCTGAACTTCATCCGCCAGGTGATGCCGCAGTACGCCAGCAAGGTGAAGCTGTACCAGGACAGCGTTCCGCTGTTCAATCGCTTCCAGATCGAGAGCCAGATCGAGACCGCTTTCCAGCGCGAAGTGAAGCTGCCGTCCGGCGGCTCCATCGTCATCGACCCGACCGAGGCCCTGGTTTCCATCGACATCAACTCGGCGCGCGCCACCAAGGGCGGCGACATCGAGGAAACCGCCCTGCAGACCAACCTGGAAGCGGCCGAGGAAATCGCCCGCCAGCTGCGCCTGCGTGACATCGGCGGCCTGATCGTCATCGACTTCATCGACATGACCCCGGCGAAGAACCAGCGCGCCGTGGAAGAGCGTGTCCGCGAAGCCCTCGAGGCCGACCGCGCGCGCGTCCAGGTCGGTCGCATCTCGCGCTTCGGCCTGCTGGAAATGTCCCGCCAGCGCCTGCGTCCGTCCCTCGGCGAGACCAGCGGCATCGTCTGCCCGCGCTGCAACGGCCAGGGCATCATCCGCGACGTCGAGTCGCTGTCGCTGGCCATCCTGCGCCTGATCGAGGAAGAAGCCCTGAAGGACCGCACCGCGGAAGTCCGCGCCCGCGTGCCCTTCCAGGTCGCCGCCTTCCTGCTCAACGAGAAGCGCAACGCCATCACCAAGATCGAACTGCGTACCCGCGCGCGCATCTTCATCCTGCCGGACGATCATCTAGAAACCCCGCATTTCGAAGTCCAGCGTCTGCGCGATGACAGCCCCGAACTGGTTGCCGGCCAGACCAGCTACGAAATGGCCACCGTCGAGCACGAAGAAGCCCAGCCGGTCAGCTCGACCCGCACCCTGGTCCGCCAGGAAGCAGCAGTCAAGACCGTCGCTCCCCAGCAGCCCGCACCGCAACACACCGAAGCACCGGTCGAGCCGGCCAAGCCGATGCCCGAGCCGAGCCTGTTCCAGGGCCTGGTGAAGTCCCTGGTCGGCCTGTTCGCAGGCAAGGATCAACCTGCCGCCAAGCCTGCTGAAACCAGCAAGCCGGCTGCCGAGCGCCAAACCCGCCAGGACGAGCGTCGCAACGGCCGCCAGCAGAACCGCCGCCGCGATGGCCGCGATGGCAATCGCCGCGACGAAGAGCGCAAGCCCCGCGAGGAACGCGCAGAGCGTCAACCGCGCGAAGAGCGCGCCGAACGCCCGAACCGCGAAGAGCGCAGCGAACGTCGCCGCGAAGAGCGCGCCGAGCGCCCGGCTCGCGAGGAGCGCCAGCCGCGCGAAGGCCGTGAAGAGCGCGCCGAGCGGACACCCCGCGAAGAGCGCCAGCCGCGCGAAGGCCGCGAAGGTCGCGAGGAACGCAGCGAACGCCGCCGCGAAGAGCGCGCCGAACGCCCGGCCCGCGAAGAGCGCCAACCCCGCGAAGGCCGTGAAGAACGCGCCGAGCGCCCGGCCCGCGAAGAGCGCCAGCCGCGCGAGGATCGCCAGGCTCGCGACGCCGCGGCCCTGGAAGCCGAGGCATTGCCGAACGACGAGAGCCTGGAGCAGGACGAGCAGGACGATACCGATGGCGAGCGCCCGCGCCGCCGCTCCCGCGGCCAGCGTCGTCGCAGCAACCGCCGCGAACGCCAGCGCGAGGTCAGCGGCGAGGTGGAAGGCAGCGAGGCGACCGATAACGCCGCCGCGCCGCTGAACACAGTCGCAGCCGCCGCCGCTGCCGGTATCGCTGTCGCCAGCGAAGCCGTAGAAGCAAACGTGGAGCAAGCCCCGGCCACTACCAGCGAGGCTGCCAGCGAAACCACGGCAAGCGATGAGACCGACGCGTCGACCAGCGAAGCCGTCGAAACCCAGGGCGCGGACAGCGAGGCCAATACCGGCGAAACCGCCGACATCGAAGCGCCGGTGACCGTCAGCGTGGTCCGGGACGAAGCCGACCAGAGCACCCTGCTGGTCGCGCAAGCCACTGAAGAAGCTCCCTTCGCCAGCGAAAGCGTGGAAAGCCGCGAAGACGCCGAGAGCGCCGTGCAACCGGCAACGGAAGCGGCCGAAGAAGTTGCCGCCCCGGTGCCCGTCGAAGCAGCAGCCCCTAGCGAGCCCGCAACCACCGAGGAGCCGACCCCGGCCATCGCGGCGGTGCCGGCCAACGCGACCGGCCGTGCCCTCAACGACCCACGGGAAAAACGTCGCCTGCAACGCGAAGCCGAGCGTCTGGCACGCGAAGCCGCAGCAGCAGCCGAAGCGGCAGCTCAGGCCGCTCCCGCCGTCGAGGAGGTCCCGGCTGTAGCGAGCGAGGAAGCGTCGGCCCAGGAGGAACCTGCTGCACCCCAGGCTGAAGAAATCGCCCAGGCCGACGTTCCGTCCCAGGCGGACGAAGCCCAGGAAGCGGTACAGGCCGAGCCTGAAGCTTCCGGCGAAGACGCCACCGACACGGAGCACGCGAAAAAGACCGAGGAAAGCGAAACCTCGCGCCCGCATGCCTGAGTGACAGACTGAAAAAAGGGGATGCCATGGCATCCCTTTTTTTTGCGTGTCATTCCGCGGCACTCCGGCATACCGCCCGTCATGACCAGAGCCGCCGAACACGCACAATGAAAAAGGGATGCCGCCGGCATCCCTTTTTCATTCTCCAGCCGCACCCTCAGTAGAGATTGGGTTCAGGCTCCAATTCGACGCCGAAACGCCGACGGACGTCCTCCTGGATACGCTCCGCCAATGCCCGGACCTGGGCACCGGTGGCACCGCCATGGTTGACCAGGACCAGCGCCTGCTGCGCGTGCACCCCCACCGGGCCATCGCGAAAGCCCTTCCAGCCGCCCTTGTCGATGAGCCAGCCTGCGGCCAGCTTCAACCGACCGTCCGCCTGCGGATAGCCAACCAGATCCGGGAAGGCCTGACGCAAGCGCTCGGCCTGCGTCGCATCCACCAGCGGGTTCTTGAAGAAGCTGCCGGCATTGCCCAATACGGCGGGGTCGGGCAGCTTCTCCCGGCGAATGGCGCAGATTACCCGGCTTACGTCCCTGGCCGTCGGACTGGCGATGCCCTCCTCCTCCAGGCGCTGGCGTACCGGCCCGTAGTCCAGGTGCAGCCTCTCCCGCCGTGTCAGGCGCAGGCGCACGCGGAGGATCAGCCAGCGATCAGGCTCCTGCTTGAACAGGCTGTCGCGGTAGCCGAAACGGCAGGCCTGGCGATCGAACTCACGCAGGGTTCCATCCTGGCGATCCAGCGCCGTCAGGCTGTCGAAGACATCCTTCAGCTCCACGCCATAGGCGCCGATGTTCTGCATCGGCGCCGCACCCACGGTGCCGGGAATCAGGCTGAGATTTTCCAGACCGGCCAGGCCCCGCTCCAGGCTCCATTGTACGAATGGGTCCCAGGCCTCGCCCGCCTCCGCCTCGACCAACACCGAATCCGCGGCATCGGAAACAATTCGCCGCCCCTGGCTGGCCATGCGCAAAACCAGCGCCTCGACGTCACGGGTCAGCAGCAGGTTGCTGCCACCACCGATCACCAGCAGCGGCAATCCACGCTCCCGAGCCAGGGCCAGGGCCTCGCGCACATCAGCCTCGTCCCGGGCGTGGGCCAGCAGGCGGGCGCGCACGTCGATGCCGAAGGTGTTATAGGGCTTCAGCGAGCAATGCTCTTGCAGTTCCAGGCTCACAGTCGCCCCTTGGCTTCGATCAACAGACGGTCGCAGGCATGTTCGATCAGGTCGAGGACCTGCTCGAAGCCTTCTTCGCCGCCATAGTAGGGATCGGGCACTTCGTCCCGCTCGGATCCGTAGCGACGCAGGAACAGATCCAGTTCGGCGGCACCGCGCCCGGCACGCAGGGTCTCGAGGTCAGCCAGGTTGGACAGGTCCATGGCCAGGATCAGGTCATGGCGGGAGAAATCCTCGATGCCGACCTGGCGTCCACGCAGTGCCGACAGGTCGTAGCCACGCCTTTGCGCGGCCAGGCGGGTGCGCTGGTCAGGCGCCTTGCCGACATGCCAGCCGGCGGTACCGGCGGAATCGACATGGATGCGGGAAGCCAGCCCGGCCTCCTCGACCTTGCGCCGGAACACGCCTTCGGCGGTGGGCGACCGGCAGATGTTGCCCAGGCAGACGAACAGGACGCGCATCAGCCCCCCAGCACGCGGCGAACGCGTTCGAGGTCTTCCGGCGTATCCACGCCCGGAAGCATGTTTTCGCGGGCATCGGCCACATGGATTCGCACCCCGTGCCAGAGCGCGCGCAATTGCTCAAGGCTTTCGGCGTTCTCCAGCCAGCACGGTCCCCAGGCGACGAAATCGGCAAGGAAACCCACGCGATAGGCGTAGATGCCGATGTGGCGACGATAGGGCACGCCCTCCGGCAGGCTGTCGCGATCGCGGGCGAAGGCGTCGCGAGCCCAGGGCAAGGGCGCACGACTGAAAGTCAGGGCCAGGCCGCCGATGTCGGTGGCGACCTTGACCACGTTCGGATTGAACAGCGCGGAGACCTCATGGATCGGCTCGGCCAGGGTAGCGATGGCGGCTTCCGGGTGCGCCGCCAGGTTGGCCGCCACCTGGTCGATGAGCGCCGGGGGGATCAGCGGTTCGTCGCCCTGGACGTTGACCACGATGGCATCGCTGGCCAGGCCGAGCCGGGAAGCGACTTCCTCCAGGCGATCGGTGCCGGAGTTGTGCTCGGCACGTGTCAGCAGCGCCTCGGCGCCGAACCCCTGGCACGCCGCCAGGATGCGTTCGTCGTCGGTGGCGACGACCACGCGGCTGGCGGCGCTCTTGCGGGCCTGGTTCCAGACGCGCTGGATCATTGGCTGGCCGGCGATATCCTGCAATGGCTTGCCGGGCAGACGAGTGGAGGCGTAGCGGGCGGGAATGACGACAGTGAACGCCTGGGTCATTACTTGTCCAGCCGCTCGTCCACGTTCAGGGAGCGAGCCTCGCTCTCCAGCATCACCGGGATGCCGTCGCGGATCGGATAGGCCAGGCCGGCCTGCTTGCTGATCAGTTCGGTCTTGTCTTCGCTGAGCACCAGCGGGCCCTTGGTCAACGGGCAGGCAAGGATATCGAGGAGTTTCGGGTCCATGGCGGAGTCCTTCATACAATGGCGGCACGGCCGCCGGTCAGCGCGCCAGGAGATGCTCGAGTCGGGCGTCGAACCAGGCGACGAATGCTGGGGAAGGCACCGCATCGACCGCCAGGTACCACCAGTCGGCCGCTGCGAAAGCCCGGCATTTAACGGCATCCTTCTCGGTCATCAGCAGCGGCAGCGGCGGGCTGAACGCCAGTTCGGCCGCCGTGTAGGTCGCGTGATCCGGGAAGGCATGCGGAATCGCCCGCCAGTGTAGCGCCTCGAGCGTCCTGAAGAAACGCTGCGGATTGCCGATCCCGGCCAGGGCATGGACCTCCTGGCCCGCGGGAAAATGCTCCAGCGGTCGGCGCTCGCCGCTCTGCAGGTTGATCAGCGCAGTAGGCTGCAAGCGGAATGCGTAACCGCCGTCAGGATCCTCGTCGGCGCCGTTGTAAAGCAGCGCGTCGACGCTTTCCAGACGCTCCGCCGGTTCGCGCAACGGACCGGCCGGCAGGCAACGACCATTGCCGAGACCGCGCGCGGCATCGATCAGCACCAGTTCCAGATCGCGCGCCAGGCGATAGTGCTGCAAGCCATCGTCGCAGAGGACCAGGTCCAACTGCTCTTCGGCGAGCAGCGCCTGCAGGGCGCGCGGACGATCCGGGTCGATCATCAGCGGCACGCCGCTGCGCCGGACAATCATCAGCGGTTCGTCGCCAGCCTCCGCGGCGTCCTGCTCGGCCCGCACCCGCCACGGCGTGGTGGGCGGCCGGGCACCATAGCCGCGGCTGATCACGCCAACCCGCAAGCCGCGAGCCCTGCAGTGCTCGATCATCCAGAGGATCATCGGCGTCTTGCCGGTTCCGCCGACGGTGATATTGCCTACCACCAGCACCGGCAGCGGTGCCCGGTAAGCGGGCTTGCGCCCGGACAGGAAGTCCGCCCGGCGGCCGTTCGCCACCCGACGATAGAGAGCCTCCAGCGGACGCAGCAGCGCCAGCGCCGGATGCCCCTGGTACCAGGCGGCGAGCAGTCGCTCGGAGAACGACATCAGGGCTTGGCCGCCGTGTTCTCGACCGTGGTGATGCGCAGGTGGACGAAGCCCAGCTTGCCCGCTGCGTCCATCGCCGTGACCACCGACTGGTGGGTGGACTTGGCATCGGCGCTGATCACCACCGGCAGGTTGTTGTCGCCCGCCGATTCACGCTGCATCGCCGCCATCAGGGTGGCCAGGTCGCTCTTGGCCAGCGCCTGCCCGTTCAAGGCGTAGTGCCCCTCGGCATCCACCGAGAGTTCCAGTTGCTTCTGCTCGGTGCCGGCGGTTTCGCCGCTCTCCGCCGATGGCAGCTCGATGTTGAGCTGCTCGGGGCGGGTGAAGGTGGTACTGACCACGAAGAACAGCAGCAGGACGAAGATCACGTCGATCAGCGACGCCAGGTTGATGAAGACGTCTTCACGGGCGGCACCCGCCCGTCTGCGGCGGAATTTCACGCTTTGCCTTCCTCGACGTAGTCGACTTCACGATCGCCCTGCACCACTTCCACCAGCTTGATGGCCTCCTGCTCCATGGCGATCACCAGTTCGTCGACCCGCCGCAGCAGGTAGCGATGGAAGAACACCGCCGGAATCGCCACCAGCAGGCCGGCGGCGGTGGTGATCAATGCCTTGGAGATGCCCGCGGCAAGCATCGGCGAGTTGGCCATGCCGTTGTCCATGAAGGCGCCGAAGATCTGGATCATGCCGAACACCGTACCCAGCAGGCCCAGCAGCGGCGCCATCGCGGCGATGGTGCCGAGGGCGTTGAGGTAGCGCTCCAGCTCGTGGATGACACCGGAAGCAGCCTCCTCGATGCACTCCTTCATGATCTCGCGACCGTGCTTGGAGTTGGCCAGACCGGCGGCGAGGATCTCTCCCAGCGGCGAGTTGGCGCGCAGGTCCTTGAGCTTCTGGGCGCTCAGTTGCTTGCCCTTGATCTGCTTCCACACCTGGCCGAGCAGCTCGGGCGGCGCGACGCGGCTCTTGCGCAGCGTCCACAGGCGCTCCGCGACGATGGCGGTGGCGGCGATCGAACTCAGAATGATCGGCAGCATCATCCAGCCGCCGGCTTGAACCAGTTCCCACACAGTGGCATATCCCCGAAAAAAAAGTGGCGCCACTCTAGCACAGCGACCCTTTTCCGCCGACCGCCACGGTTCTCATTTTTCCCGCCAGAAGTGCGCCGAATCACGCTCCCGGCGTGCGCCGCCACGGCTTCCGAGGAGAAACGTCAGGGCACCGTCGCGTGCCGTGTCGTGGACCTGCGCGGCGACCCTCGCGTAACGCTCCATCACTTCGCCATGGGGATGGCCGAAGGCGTTGCGCCAACCTCGCGAGACCAGCACATGGCGAGGCCGCGTACGCAACACGAAGGCGACTCCGGAGGAACTGCGGCTGCCATGATGCGGCGCCAGCAACCAGTCGACCCGGGGATCGGCCTGTCGCGCCAGCCAGGCATGCTCGGCCGCACGCGAGATGTCCCCGGTCAGCAGCAGGACTTCGCCATCGGCCTCGACCCTCAGCACACAGGAGCGGTCGTTGCTGTCGCCGGCCTGTGCCCATGCCCACTGTTCGAAAACCACGCCATCCCAGGACCAGCTCCGCTCGTCGCAGCTGTCCGCGAACAACGGCGAAGGCAGGCGCGCGGGTTCGCCGCTGACCAGCCAAACCGGCGGGAATCGGGAAGCGACCGTAGGAGCACCGCCTGCATGGTCGTTGTCGGCATGGCTCAGCAACAGGCCGTCCAGGCGCCGCAGGTCCAGGCTGCGCAGCACCGGCACCACCACCCGCTCACCCATGTCGAACGCCCCCTGCCGCGCACCGCTGTCATAGAGCAAGACATGCTCCCGGGTACGCACCAGCACGGCCAGCCCCTGGCCGACGTCCAGCACCCGCACTTCCGCCCGCCCCCATTCGACAGGCGGCGATGACGGCAACAATGCCGGCAGTAGCAACGCGGCACCGAGGGCACGCAACGGCAAGCCAGCCGGCGCCAGCCAGCAGAGCGCGCCGAGCATGCCCAGCGCTACGCTCCAGGCCGCTGCGGCGGGTGGCTGCCAGGCCTCGGCCAGGCCCGCCAGCAGGCCAAGCGCACGAAACAGCAGGTCCAGCGAAACGCCAGCGGCGCGAAGCAGCCCCTCGCCCAGCCCGGGCACCCATAGCAGCAGGCTCCCCGCCAGGGCCGGGGGCACTACCAGCAGTTCGATCCAAGGCACCGCCAGCAGGTTGGCCGGCGCTCCGCTCAGGCTCAACGGCAGGCCCAGCGCCAGCAGCGGCATCGCCAGCCCCAGCGCCATCCCCCACTGCGCCCGCCCCCAGGCCGCCCACCAGCGCCAGCGCCCAAGGCGCCCGGCGAACAGCCAGAGCAGCAGGGCAACCGCCAGGAACGACAGCCAGAACCCCGCCTGCAGGCTGGCCAGCGGCTCGACCAGCAAGACCAGCACCAGCGTTGCCAGCAGCGGGGTCAGCAAGCCCAGGTGGCGGAAACGCAGGCGCCAGACCAGCGCCAGGCTGACCATCAGGCAGGCGCGCCGCACCGGGACCTCGAAACCCGCCATCAACCCGTAGCTCCAGGCACCAAGCAAACCCAGGGCGCAGGCACAGGGCAGCCAGGGCAGGCGCCGCGGCCAGCAGCCCAGGCGATGCAAGGCCGCCACCAGGCCATAGAGCATCCCCGCCAGCAACGAGATATGCGAACCGGAGATGACCATCAGATGCACGGTGCCGGTGTCCTGGAACATTCGCCACTCGGCCGCGCTCAACCCCGAGCCATCCCCCAGCACCAGCGCCGCCAGGGCGGCGCCGCGCCCCTGTGCGTCGACCGCCAGCAGGCGCTGGCGCCAGGCATCGCGCCAGGCATCCAGGCCGCTGGCCGGCTGCAGGCGCTGGCCCGCCTTCACCGTGCCCACAGCACCGACCCGCTGCGCCAACAACCAGGCCTCGTAGTCGAAACCCGCCGCGTTCACCAGGCCGCGGGGGCGTTTCAGGGTCACCGCCAGGCGCCAGCGTTCGCCGCCCATCAGCGGCGGCGCGCCGCGCCAGCTCAGGCGCAGACGCTCGGGAAGAAGCACGCCCCGCGCAGCGCTGACCTCCTCCAGCCGGAAGCGCGTGACGCCCTCGCCGCTCGCCGGCAGATCGACCACACGCCCCTCCAGCCAAAGGGTGCGACCATCCAGCTCGGCGGCCAGGCGTCCGTCCAGGGCGACTTGCGCCGAGCCGCAGGCCCAGGCGAACCCGAGCAGGAACAACCCCAGCCAGTACAGCCGGCCGAACAGCAGCAACAGTCCGGCGGCGGCCATGCCCAGCAGCCAGCCGACCGACGGCAATTCCGCCAGGAAGCGCAGGGCCAGCAGCCCCGCGGCGAGGGCTGGCAATCCCAGGCGCATGAACGGTTCCTCCCATCCCCGTGGCGTGCCCTCCGCTCCCCGACATGTCACATGGGGTCATACAATGGGCAACGAAATCCTGTCATCTTGCTTGGCATAATACGCAAGCCTATATCCACCGAGAGCCCACATGCCGCGTCGCCTGTTCAAGCGCTACATGCCCGATCCGGAAAGCATCCGCTCGCAGAAGTCGCTGCGCTTTCTCGGCAAGTTGACGCACGATCCCAACCTTTGGCATCTCAATCGCCACTCGGTATCGCGCGCCATGGCCGCCGGGCTGTTCGCCGCCTTCATCCCGATGCCGATGCAGATGCTGCTGGCGGCCGGTCTGGCGGTGTGGATTCGGAGCAATCTGCCAATCTCCGTCGGATTGGTCTGGCTGACCAATCCGATCACGATGCCCCCGGTCTTCTATTGCACCTACAAGCTGGGCGCCTGGTTGATGCAGGTGCCGCCGCGCACCCTGCCGGACCATCTCACCTGGGAATGGATCAGCCAGGAGCTGTCCAGCCTCTGGCAGCCCTTCCTGCTCGGTTCGGTGGTGTGCGGCATCATCGCCGCCATCCTCGGCTACGCGCTGACGATGCTCTACTGGCGCTGGTGGGTGCAGCGCAGTTGGAGCCGACGCTGCCGGCAACGTCGCGAACGGGTCGCCGCGAAGTAATCCGCCGGACATGAAAAAGCCGCCTCGAAGGCGGCTTTTTCGTGGGCCTTGTCCGCCCCGTGCTGGGACTGGCGCAGGCCTTCTCGCTCACTCGTAGCGCAGCGACTCGGCCGGTTGTGTCCGCGCCGCGCGCCAGGATGGGTACAGGGTGGCGAGGAAGCTCATCAGCAATGCAGCGCTGCAGATCAGCACCACGTCCAGCACCTGCAGGTCGGAAGGCAGGTAGTTGATGAAGTACACATCCGAGCTGAAGACCTTGTGTCCGACCAACCGTTCGATGCGGTCGATCATCCCGGTGATGTTCAACGCCGCGAACACCCCGAGTACCCCGCCGATGACCGTCCCGATCACGCCGATGACGGTGCCCTGGACCATGAAGATCGCCATGATCTGCCGCGGCGTGGCGCCGAGGGTACGAAGAATCGCGATGTCGGTGCGCTTGTCGGCGACCACCATGATCAGGGTGGCGATGATGTTGAAGGCGGCGACCGCGATGATCAGCAGCAGGAGCAGGCCGATCATGGTCTTTTCCATCTTCATCGCGTTGAACAGGCTGCCCTGGGTCCTGGTCCAGTCGCTGGACCTGAAGCCCTGCCCCAACTCCTTGACCACCTTGGCGGCGACCTGCGGCGACTGGTAGAGATCCTTCAGCTCCAGGCGCACGCTCGGCACCTGGCCCGGTTGCAGGCGCAGCAACTGGCCGGCATCGGCGATGTCGATCAGCGCCAGCGAGTTGTCCAGTTCGGCACCGACCTTGAACAGGGCGACGATGGTGAATCGCTGCATGCGCGGAGTGATGCCGCCCGGCGCGCTGGTGGCTTCCGGGACGATCAGGGTCAGCTTGTCGCCGACATTGACATGGAAGCGCCGCGCGGTGATCTCGCCGAGGACGATGCCGAACTCGCCAGGCTTGAGGTCGTCCAGGCTGCCCTGGACGATGTGCTCACCGACGATGGAAACCTTGCGCTCCTCCTGCGGGTCGATGCCGTTGACCAGCACCGGCAGCATATTGCCCTTGTACGACAGCATGCCCTGCAGTTCGGCGAACGGCGCCGCGCCGACCACCTCGCGGTGCCGCAGCGCCGCGTTGGCGACGGTCTGCCAGTCGTCCAGCGGCTGCGCCGCGCTGATGGTGGCATGCGGCACCATGCCGAGGATCCGCGTGCGCATTTCCTTCTGGAAGCCGTTCATCACCGAGAGCACGATGATCATCGCCAGCACGCCCAGCGCCAGGCCGATCATCGAGGTCAGCGAGATGAACGAGATGTAGTGGTTGCGGCGTTTGGCGCGGGTGTAGCGCAGGCCTATGAAGAACGGTAACGGTCTGAACATGTCGCGGATGCACCGAGTCGATGGGGGATTCGCCGGACGGGAGCGGACGGCGGGCACGCCGTCGCCCCGCTACGCGGCGATCAGTCGGCCTTCTTCCAGGCGCAGGATGCGATCCATGTGCCCGGCCAGCTGGAGATCGTGGGTTACCACCAGGAACGAGGTCTGCAACGAACGGCTCAGTTCCAGCATCAGCTCCTGGATACCCTGGGCGGTATGCTGGTCAAGGTTGCCGGTGGGCTCGTCGAGCAGTACCAGCTGCGGACGGTTGACCAGCGCGCGGGCGATCGCCACCCGCTGGCGCTCGCCGCCGGACAGCTCGGCCGGCTTGTGCGACAGGCGATGACCCAGCCCGACCCGCTCCAGCAGCTCGGCCGCCCGCTGGCGGGCTTCCGCGATCGGCGTGCGGCCGATCAACAGCGGCATGCAGACGTTCTCCAGGGCGGTGAACTCCGGCAACAGGTGGTGGAACTGGTAGACGAAGCCCAGCGCGCGGTTGCGCAGCAGCCCGCGGGCCGTCTCGTTCAGCGCCGAGAGTTCCTCGCCGGCGAGCCAGACGCTGCCGGCGGAGGGCGTGTCCAGGCCGCCGAGCATGTTCAGCAAGGTGCTCTTGCCCGAACCGGAGCTGCCGACGATAGCCACCCGCTCCCCAGGCAGCAGGTTCAACTCGACGCCGGACAGCACCTGCACCGATTGCGGCCCCTCGTCGTAGCTCTTGCTCAGGTTGCGGCAACTCAGCACCGACTTGTCATTCATAACGCAAAGCCTCCGCAGGCTGGGTGCGCGCCGCACGCCAGGCTGGATACAAAGTGGCGAAGAAGCTGAGGACCAGGGCCGCGCCGCAGACCAGCACGACATCGTCGAGCATCAGTTGCGACGGCAGGTAATCGATGAAGTACACGTCGGACGCGAGGAACTGGTGGCCCAGCAGCTTTTCCAGGGCGGAAATCCAGGCGCTGACGTTGAGCGCCGCGACCACCCCGAGGACCCCGCCGACCAGCGTGCCGATCACCCCGATCACCGTGCCCTGGACCATGAAGGTAGCCATGATCTGCCCCGGCGTGGCGCCGAGGGTACGAAGGATGGCGATGTCCGACTTCTTGTCGGTGACCACCATCACCAGGGTGGAAATGATGTTGAACGCGGCGACCGCGACGATCAGCAGCAGCAACAGGCCGATCATGGTCTTTTCCATGCGGATGGCCTGGTACAGGTTGCCGTGGCTGCGCGTCCAGTCGCGGGCGTAGAAGTCATTGTCGGTCAGGGTCCGGGCGATCTCCCAGGCCACCCGCGGCGCCTGGAACAGGTCGTCGAGCTTCAGGCGCAGCCCCTGTACCTGGTTGGTCTTCCAGCGCTGCAGGCGCGCGGCGTCTTCCAGGTGGATCAGCGACAGGCCGCCATCCAGTTCGCCGGCGCCGACGCGGAAGGTGCCGACCACGGTGAAACGCTTCATCCGCGGGAATACCCCGGCCGGGGTGACCGCCACCTCGGGGAGGATCAGGGTGACCTTGTCGCCGATGCCGACGCCGAGCTTCTGCGCCGCCAGTTGGCCGATGACGATGCCGAAGCCGCCGGCCTTGAGTTCCGCCAGCGAGCCCTGCTTGAAGAAATCGGGAATGATCGAGACCTTGGCCTCTTCCAGCGGATCGACCGCATCGACCATCACCGTCTGCACCGCGCCATTGGCGCTGAGCATGCCCTGCATCTGGGTGAACGGCGCTACCGCGGTGACATGCTCGTGGGCCTTGACCTTCTCGGCCAGGGCGCGCCAGTCATCGATGGGCTGGTACGACTCGACGGTGGCCTGCGGCACCATGCCGAGGATGCGGGTACGCATTTCGCGATCGAAGCCGTTCATCACCGAGAGCACCACGATCATCACCAGCACGCCCAGTGCCAGGCCGATCATCGAGGTCAGCGAAATGAAGGAGACGAAATGGCTGCGACGTTTGGCCCGCGTATAGCGCGTGCCGATGAAAACGGACAGGGGTCTGAACATGTCGCCCTTAGCTGGCAGAAAATGGATGCGTCGGGATGGCGAAGTGGCGAGGCATCGCCGGCGGCCTTACACTCTGACCATCACTGCCGCCGTGGGTTCGCCATGTCCACTCGTGACGCGGATGACCGCCGCGAATACTACCGTATCGAAGATACCCTCGCACTGGAATTTCGCCCTGCCGGGGCCGTCGAAGACGGCCTGGAGAGCGAGCCGGGGGCCACCCTGTTCAGCCTGCTCAGCGACCTCCACCTGATGGATTACGAGTCGCAGCACCTTCTGCGCCACATCAGCGAACGCGACCGCACGCTGGCCAACTACCTGAAGGTGATGAACAAGCGCATCGACCTGCTTGGCCAGGTCATGGTGCAGAGCCTGCTCAAGGAGATCGGCGAACCGCGCAAGGTCAGCCTGTCCGAGGGGGGAGTCAGCTTCCGCCACGACCGCGCATTGCCGGTCGGCCAGTTGCTCGTCCTGCGCATGGTCCTGTTGCCGCAGGGGTTCGGCCTCGAACTGCGGGCCCGGGTAATCCACGCCCAGCCACACGACGACGAATTCGAGATCGGCACCGAGTTCGAAGCGTTGAGCGACGCACAGCGCCAGTTGCTGGCCCGGCATATCCTCCAGAAGCAGGCCCAGCAGCGCCGCCTGGCACGGGCCGGACAGGGCCCGCTCGGCGAGCCGGGCCAACCTTCTTCGACCTGAAACCTTCTTCGACCTGAGATGTGCCGATGCTCCGTTCGCTACTGCTGTGCTCCCTCCTCCTCGCCCCGCCGCTGCTCGCCGACACCCTGAGCATTCCGCTGGGCGCCCAGGGCGATACCCGGGTCGCCCTGCCCGCGCACGGCGAAAGCCGCGAAGCCGTGCTGCAACGCTTCGGCCTGGCCGACGAGGAACATCCCGCGGTCGGCCAGCCGCCCATCGTGCGCTGGGATTACCGCGACTTCTCGGTATATTTCGAAAGCGGCCGGGTGCTCGACAGCGTTCGCCATCATCGGCCGCGGAATCCCGCGCAACCCTCGAACAAGGAGCCACAGTGACTCTCATCTATGGACATCGCGGCGCCAAGGGCGAAGCGCCGGAAAACACCCTGGCCAGCTTCCAGCGCTGCCTGGAGCATGGCGTCAACCGTTGCGAACTGGACCTGCACCTGTCCCGCGACGGCGAACTGATGGTGATCCACGACCCGACCCTGAAGCGCACCACCGGCCGCCGCGGCAAGGTCGCCGAACACGACGCGGCCACCCTGGTCACCTACGACGCGCGCAAGGGCGGCCCCGGCTGGGTACGGCCGACGCCGATCCCGCGGCTGGAGGAGCTGTTCGAGAAGTGCCCGTTCGAGCACTGGCAGCTGGAAGTGAAGAGCGCCTCGCGCGAACGCGCGGCGCGGACGGTAACGCGGATCAGGGAGCTGACCGAGCGCTTCGGCAACCGCGACAAGGTCACCGTCACCAGCGGTTCGCGGACCGTGCTCAAGGCCCTCAACGAACTGACCCCAGAGCTGTCGCGCGGGCTGGTCGCCGAATACGCCTGGCTCGACCCGCTGAAGGTCGCCCAGCACTATGGCTGTGCCCTGCTCGCCCTGAACTGGACCCTATGCACCCCGGAACGCCTGCTCAAGGCCCAGCGCCAGGGGCTTCACGTCTCGGTGTGGACGGTCAACGAACCGGCGCTGATGCGCCGGCTCGCCGACTTCGGCGTGGACAGCCTGATCACAGACTTTCCCGGTTTGGCCAGCGCCACCCTCGGGAATCGCTGAGCACATCCCCTCCGGCCGGCTCAGGCCGCCGGCCGGAGTCCTTCAAAAAAGCCGGTTGAGGCCGTCGAACGCCGCTACCCGATAGGCTTCCGCCATGGTCGGGTAGTTGAAGGTGGTGTTGACGAAGTACTTCAGGGTATTCAGCTCGCCCGGCTGGTTCATGATCGCCTGACCGATATGGACGATTTCCGAAGCCTGGTCGCCGAAGCAGTGCACGCCGAGGATCTCCAGGGTCTCGCGATGGAACAGGATCTTCAGCATGCCCACCGGCTCGTTGGAAATCTGCGCCCGGGCCATGCCCTTGAAGAACGCCTTGCCCACTTCGTAGGGAATCTTCGCCGCGGTCAGTTCGCTTTCGTTCTTGCCGATCGAGCTGATCTCCGGAATGGTGTAGATGCCGGTCGGCACATCGTTGACGAAGCGCCAGCTGTCGCTCTCGACGATGTTGCCGGCGGCCGAGCGGCCCTGGTCGTAGGCAGCGCTGGCCAGGCTCGGCCAGCCGATCACGTCGCCGGCGGCGAAGATGTTGCTCACCGAAGTGCGGTAGTTCTCGTCCACCTCGATCTGGCCACGGCTGTTGACCTTGATGCCGACGTTCTCCAGGCCGAGCTTGTCGGTGTTGCCGGTCCGGCCGTTGCACCAGAGCAGCGCGTCCGCCTTGATCTTCTTGCCCGACTTCAGGTGCAGGATGACACCGTTGTCCAGCCCCTCGACGCGCTCGTACTCCTCGTTGTGGCGGATCAGCACGTTGTTGTTGCGCAGGTGGTAGCTCAGCGCATCGGAAATCTCGTCATCGAGGAAGCTGAGCAACTGGTCGCGCGTATCGATCAGGTCCACCAGCACGCCCAGGCCGCTGAAGATCGACGCGTATTCGCAGCCGATCACCCCGGCTCCGTAGATGATCAGCCGGCGCGGGGTGTGGCTCAGGGACAGGATGGTGTCGCTGTCGTAGACCCGCGGGTGGTTGAAATTGATGTCCGAAGGACGATACGGGCGCGAGCCGGTGGCGATCACGAACTGGTCGGCGACCAGGCGCTCCACCGCGCCGCTCGGCGTCACCACTTCGACGGTGCGTTCGTCGACGAAGCTGGCGGTGCCGGTGAACATGTCGATGCGATTGCGCGCGTAGTAGCCGGTACGCGAAGCGACCTGCTTGGAGATCACCCGGTCGGCGCTCTTCAGCACGTCGGGGAAGGAGAACCAGCGCGGCTCGCCGATCTGGCGGAACATCGGGTTGGTGTTGAACTCGATGATCTGCTTCACCGAGTGGCGCAGGGCCTTGGAAGGAATGGTGCCGAGGTGCGTGCAGTTGCCTCCGACCACGCGACGGCTGTCGACTACCGCCAGCTTGCGTCCGTACTTGGAGGCGTTCATCGCCGCCCCTTCGCCCGCCGGACCCGTGCCCAAAATCACCACGTCGTAGTTGTAGACAGCCATGCGTACTCCTCAGAACAGGCCGAGGCGCCCACTGGCGCCTCCGGCAAAGCCGCTGCACAACATGTGCGCGGCGGATCGATTCGATCATCGGGTCGGTGCGAACGACGGCATTCGCCGGGCAAGGCTCGGTCCGACCTCGAGGCGGGCATATGTTACGCCCTGTGCGAAATGTCGCACATTAGCGTTTGGTCGCGTCGTAGGCGAGTTTTCCGGGCACTACAGATTCGTCGCGGTTGGCTTCCTCGCATTTCTGCCGGTCGCCGCCGCAGATCGAGCATTCCTTCTCGATCCCCAGGTTGGCGATGCCGCCGCAGGAACCGGCGATCGGCTTGCGGCCCATGATGACGCCGATGGACATGCCGAAGACCACCAGCAGCATGATGACGAAGACCAGTAGCCAGGTCATGGACGTTCTCCTTGGTTGCCGAACAGTTGCTCGTAGCGTGGCGTGGTGCGGCTGTCGAAACCGTTGCCCTGGCGACTGACGAACAGCGCCGCCAGTCGGTGCTTCTCGGCGAAACGGTAGCCCTCCTCCGGACCGAGCACCATCAGCAGGGTCGACAGGCCGTCGGCGTTGCGCGTCGACGGATCGATCACCGTGACCGAAGCCAGGTGATGGTCGATCGGCGCGCCGGTGCGCGGGTCGAAGGTGTGCGAATAGCGCTGGCCGTTCTCTTCGAAATAGTTGCGGTAATCGCCCGAGGTCGAGACGCCGTAGCCGTCCAGCGCCAGTACCTGCTGGGCGACCCGCTGGCCCTCGCGCGGCGCTTCGATAGCGATGCGCCAGGGCGTGCCGTCCGGCTTGCGCCCTTCGGCTTTCAACTCGCCGGTGATTTCCGCCAGGTAGCTGCGCACGCCAAGCTCCTTCAGGCGTTCGCCTACCGCGTCCACCGTATAGCCAGCGGCGATGCTGTCGAAGTCCAGCTGTACGGCGGCGTCCTTGCACAGGCGCTGGCCGTCGATGCGCAGGTGTCGATGGCCGACGTCACGGCGCGCCGCGGCGATCTGCTCGGCGCTGGGAACCTTCTCCACCCGCGCCTGCGGACCGAAACCCCAGAGGTTCATCAGCGGCTCGACGGTCATGTCGAAGGCGCCCTGGCTCTGCTCCGACAGCTCGCCGCCGTAGCGCAGCAACTCCAGCATCGGTGGCGGCAGCTCCATGCAGGACTGCGCCGGCAGCGCATTGAAACGCGAGACCAGGGAGTCGTCGCGGTAGGTGGACATCTGCCGGTCGACCTCGGCGAGGATCGCCTCCACCGCGGCTTTCGCCGTCTGGACGTCGGGCGCCGAGGCGCCGCGCACGTACTTGATCGAATAGGTGCTGCCCATGGTCGGGCCGCCGAAGCTTTCCAGGGTGTCGCCGCAACCGGCCAGGACCAGCGCCAGCGCTGCCAGTCCGGCCATGGCAAGCGGACGGAAACGCTCAGCCACCGAAATCGTCCAGCAGGATATTCTCGCGCTCCACGCCCAGGTCGGTGAGCATCTTGATCACCGCGGCATTCATCATCGGCGGGCCACACATGTAGAACTCGCAGTCCTCGGGCGCCGGGTGGTCCTTCAGGTAGTTCTCGAACAGCACGTTGTGGATGAAACCGGTCAGGCCGGTCCAGTTGTCCTCCGGCTGCGGGTCGGACAGCGCCAGGTGCCACTGGAAGTTGGGGTTCTCCGCCTGCAGCTGGTCGTACTCCTCGGTATAGAAGGCCTCGCGCAGCGAGCGCGCGCCGTACCAGAAGCTGATCTTGCGGTTCGACTTGAGCCGGCGCAACTGGTCGAAGATGTGCGAACGCATCGGCGCCATGCCGGCGCCGCCGCCGATGAAGACCATCTCGGCCTCGGTGTCCTTGGCGAAGAACTCGCCGAACGGCCCGTACACGGTGACCTTGTCGCCCGGCTTGAGGTTGAACACCCAGGACGACATCTGCCCCGGCGGCAGGTCGCTGCCCGGCGGCGGCGAGGCGATGCGGATGTTGAACTTGACCACGCCCTTCTCTTCCGGGTAGTTGGCCATCGAGTAGGCGCGGATCACCGTCTCGTCGACCTTCGACACGTAGCGCCACATGTTGAACTTGTCCCAGTCGCCGCGATATTCCGGCTGGATATCGAAGTCCTTGTACTCGACCACGTGCGGCGGGCATTCCAGCTGCACGTAGCCGCCGGCACGAAAGTCCACGCTCTCGCCGTCCGGCAGGCGCAGGGTGAGTTCCTTGATGAAGGTGGCGACGTTGGGGTTGGACTCCACCGTGCACTCCCATTTCTTCACCCCGAAGACCTCTTCAGGCACGCGGATCTGCATATCCTGCTTGACCGGCGTCTGGCACGACAGGCGCCAGCCTTCCTTCGCCTGGCGCCGGGTGAAGTGCGACTCCTCGGTGGGCAGCATCTCGCCGCCGCCCTCGACCACCACGCATTTGCACTGCGCGCAGGTGCCGCCGCCGCCGCAGGCGGAAGACAGGAACACGTTGTTCGCCGCCAGGGTTTGCAGCAGCTTGCCGCCGGCCGGCACGGTCAGGCTGTGCTCGCCGTTGATCTGGATGGTCACGTCGCCACTCGACACCAGCTTGGCGCGGGCGACCAGGATGATCGCCACCAGGCCCAGGACGATGGCGGTGAACATGCCGATGGCCAGGAAAATCTCGAATCCGATCACGGGCCTCTCCTTACAACTGCACGCCGGAGAACGACATGAAGCCCAACGACATCAGGCCGATGGTGATGAAGGTGATCCCCAGGCCCTGCAGGCCCTCGGGGACGTCGCTGTACTTGAGCTTCTCGCGGATACCCGCCAGCGCGGCGATCGCCAGCGCCCAGGAAAAGCCCGAGCCGACGCCGTACACCGTGCTCTCGGCAAGGTTGTAGTCGCGCTCGACCATGAACAGCGAGCCGGCCATGATCGCGCAGTTCACCGTGATCAGCGGCAGGAACACGCCCAGCGCGTTGTAGAGGCTGGGTACGTACTTGTCGAGGAGCATCTCGAGGATCTGCACGATGGCGGCGATCACCCCGATGTAGCTGAGCAGGCCGAGGAAACTCAGGTCCACCTCGGGCAGCCCGGCCCAGGCCAGCGCGCCGTCCTTGAGCAGGTAGGTGTAGATCAGGTTGTTGGCCGGCACGGTGATGGTCTGCACCACGATCACCGCGATACCCAGGCCGATGGCGGTCTCCACCTTCTTCGAGATGGCGATGAAGGTACACATGCCGAGGAAGAACGCCAGCGCCATGTTCTCGACGAACACGGCCTTCACGAACAGGCTGATGTAGTGCTCCATCAGTAAGCCTCCTTGCTGGATACCTGCGGGGCCATCTTGTAGGTCGGGGCCTCGACCTGGTCTTTCTTCCAGGTCCGCAGGGCCCAGATGATCAGGCCGATCAGGAAGAACGCCGAAGGCGGCAGCAGGAGCAGGCCGTTCGGCTGGTACCAGCCGCCATCGTTGACCGTCGGCAACACGCTGATGCCGTAGAGCTTGCCGGCGCCGAACAGCTCGCGGACGAAGCCCAGCACCAGCAGCATGGCGCTGTAGCCGAGACCGTTGCCGATGCCGTCGAAGAACGACACGAGCGGCGGGTTGGCCATGGCGAAGGCTTCGGCGCGGCCCATCACGATGCAGTTGGTGATGATCAGCCCGACGAACACCGAGAGCTGCTTGCTCAGGCTATAGGCATAGGCCTTGAGCACCTGGTCGACGACGATCACCAGCGAGGCGATGATCACCATCTGCACGATCATCCGGATCGAGCTGGGAATCTGCCGGCGGATCATCGAGATGAACAGGTTGGAGAAGCCGGTCACCAGGGTCAGGGCGATGGCCATGACGGTAGCGGTCTTCAGGTTCGAGGTTACCGCCAGCGCCGAGCAGATCCCGAGGATCTGCAGGCCGATCGGATTGTTCTGGAAGACCGGATTGAACAGGACTTCGCGGATCGTGGGTTGAGCAGCCATCACGCCTCCCCTTTGCGCAGATTGGCGAGGAAGGCGTCGAAACCGTCCTTGCCGAGCCAGAAATGCAGCAGGTTGTCGACACCCTTGCTGGTCAGGGTGGCGCCGGCCAGGCCGTCGACCTGGTGGGTCGCCTTCGCCGATTGCGGGTCCACCGAGCCCTTGATGATCTGTACGGCAAGATCGCCCTGGGCGTCGTAGAGGGTCTTGCCGACCCACAGCGCCTTCCATTTCGGATTGTCGACCTCGCCGCCGAGACCGGGGGTCTCGCCATGCTGGTAGAAGCCGAAGCCGGCGACCGTATTGAGGTCGCCCTTGAGCGCCAGGAAGCCGTAGAGGGTCGACCACAGACCGTAGCCGCGCACCGGCAGGATCAGGGTGTCGAGCTTGCCGTCGGTCTCCACCAGGTAGACCGTGGTATAGCGCTCGCGGCGCTTGATCGAGGCGATGTCCTCGGCGGCGGGCAGCGCATCCGACAGCGCCGGGTCCTTGGCCGCTTTCAGCGGGTCGTAGCCGAGCGGGTCCTGGGCATCGCTGAAGGTGCCGCTCTGCAGGTCGACCACCTTGGCGGTGATGCGACTGTCGAACAGCGCCTTGACCTCTTTGCCGGACATGCCCGGCTCGCCGAGACCAGCGATGGCGAGGATGCTGCGCTGCTTGTCGAGCAGGCGGTTTTCCGCCTGGGTCGGCTTCAGCGCCACCGCCGCGCCAGCGACGAACACCGAGCTGACCAGGCACACCACCAGGGCTACCAGCAGTGTGCGGGTGGTGGATTCTTGATTAGCCATTGCGCGCCAGCCTCCGCTTGATGTTGGCCTGAACGACGAAATGGTCGATCAGCGGTGCGAACAGGTTGGCGAACAGGATCGCCAGCATCATGCCTTCCGGGAACGCCGGGTTGACCACCCGGATCAGCATGACCATCACTCCGATCAGGGCGCCGAACAGCCACTTGCCGGTATCGGTCATGGACGCCGAGACCGGGTCGGTGGCCATGAAGATCATGCCGAAGGCGAAGCCGCCGGTGACCAGGTGCCAATACCAGGGCATGGCGAACATCGGGTTGCTGGCCGAGCCGATGGCGTTGAACAGGTAGCTCATGGCGACCATCCCCAGCATCACCCCGGCGACGATGCGCCAGGAGGCGATGCGGGTCAGCAGCAGCACGGCGCCGCCGATGAAGATCGCCAGGGTGCTGGTCTCGCCCATCGAACCCTGCATGTGGCCGAGGAAGGCATCCATCCAGGTCAAGCCGTGGCCGAGGATGTTGTCCACGCCGCCGGCGGCGGCCAGGCTCAGCGAGGTGGCGCCGGCGAAGCCGTCCACCGAGGTCCATACCGCGTCGCCGGACATCTGCGCCGGGTAGGCGAAGAACAGGAAGGCCCGGCCGACCAGTGCCGGATTGAGGAAGTTCTTCCCGGTGCCGCCGAACACTTCCTTGCCCAGCACCACGCCGAAGCTGATCCCCAGGGCTACCTGCCACAACGGGACGGACGGCGGCAGGGTCAGGGCGAACAGCACCGAGGTGACGAAGAAGCCTTCGTTGACCTCGTGGCGGCGGATGCTGGCGAACAGCACCTCCCAGAAACCGCCGACGATGAAGGTGGTCAGGTACACCGGCAGGAAGTACGCGGCGCCCTGGACCAGGCAATCCCACAAGCTGTTCGGGTCGAACCCGGCCAGCGCGCCGATCAGGGCGAAGCGCCAGCCATCCTGGGCGCTCAACAGGTCGGGGCTCTGGGCGAAGATCAGGTTGGCCTGGTGGCCGACGTTGTACATGCCGAAGAACATCGCCGGGAAGGTGCATAGCCAGACGATGATCATCATGCGCTTCAGGTCGATGCCGTCGCGCACGTGCGCAGTGGTGCGGGTGACGCTGCCGGGACGATAGAGGAAGGTGTCCACGGCTTCGTACAGCGGGTACCACTTCTCGTAGCGCCCGCCCTTCTCGAAATGATGCTCGACCTTGTCGAGCAGGTTACGCAAACCCATGGCTCAGCCCTCCTGCTCGATGCGTGCCAGATTGTCCCGCAGAATCGGGCCGTATTCGTACTTGCCGGCGCAGACGTAGCTGCACAGCGCCAGGTCCTCTTCGTCGAGTTCCAGGGCGCCGAGCTTCTGGGCCATTTCCGTGTCGCCGACGATCAGGTAGCGCAGCAGTTGAGTCGGCAGGATATCCAGCGGCATCACCGCCTCGTAGTTACCTACCGGCACCATCGCCCGTGGGCTGCCGTTGGTGCTGGTGGTGAAGGCGAAGCGCTTGCCGCCGAGCAGCCTGGAGACGAACACGTTGAGCAGCGAATGCTTTTCCACCCCGGCGCGCAGGTAGTGGAGGAACTCGCGCTGGTCGCCCTCCTTGAGACAGGACAACTGCAGGTGGTAGCGCCCCAGGTAGGCGTAGGCGCCATGGGCGGTGCGACCGCCCAGCACGGAGCCGGAGATCAGCCGGTTGTTGCCCGGCTGCAACTGGCCGGCGGCCAGTTCGTCGAGGTTGGCGCCCAAGCGGGTGCGCACCAGACGCGGCTTTTCCACCACCGGACCGGCCAGGGCGATCACCCGCTCGGTCCACAATTGCCCGGTCGTGAACAGCTTGCCGATGGCGATCACGTCCTGGTAGTTCAGGTTCCACACGCTCTTGCCGGCACCCACCGGGTCAAGGAAGTGGATATGGGTGCCGGGCAGGCCCGCCGGATGCGGACCGGAGAATGCTTGCGCGGTCACGCCGGAGAGCGCCTCGCCGGGTAGCGAAACGCCTTCCGCCTTGCACAGGAATACCCGGGCCAGGCGCCCGAGCACCGTCAGCCCGGCCTGGAAGGCCTCGCCCTGCTCCGCGATAACCACCTGCGGATCGGCGGCCAGCGGCTGGGTATCGATGGCAGTGACGAAAATCGAACTGGGGCTGGACTCGGGATCGGGCACCTTGCTGAACGGCCGGGTCCGCAGCGCGGTCCACAGGCCCGACTGCAACAGGTTGTCGCGAACCTGCTCGGCGCTCAGCGTGGCGAGTTTGTCAGCGGGATAACGGGCGAACTCCAGTTGCTCGTCGCCGTCGAGATCGATGACCACCGATTGCAGGACGCGCTTCTCGCCACGATGGATGGCACTGACCACACCGGCGCCGGGTGCGGTATAGCTGACGGAGGGATTCTTCTTGTCGGTGAACAGCGCCTGCCCCAGCTTCACCCGGTCGCCTACCTGCACCGCCATGGTCGGCTTCATGCCGTGGTAGTCGAAACCGATCAACGCCACGCTGCGTACCGGGCGTGCTGCCTCGATGCGCTGTTCGGGGGCGCCGCTGATGGGCAGGTCCAGGCCACGTTTTATCTTGATCATGTCTAGTGCCTAGTGGTCGTGGACAGAAAAGACGAGGCCCAAGTCAGAAAATGACCATCATCGCGCGCAACGTACTGAATTGGCACGATTGATGAATGGCCCCGCAAGGTAACCACGGGATTATAAAGAGCCACCTCCCCGGGAGCCACCCAAGCCGCACACCGGGTCTTGAAACGCGTAACAGAAAACGACAGAAAAACATGCCCGTGCGAAATGAAAAACGGGAGCCGAAGCTCCCGTCCTGCGCCACCCGCAGGCTCAGGCCTGCTGGCCGAGCCCGCGCCTTTCCGCCAGCGACAGCTTGACCCGGTAGCACAACCACATCAGCAGCAGCCAGAATGGAATGGCGTACACCGAGATGTTGATCCCGGGGATCATCAGCATGATGCCAAGGATGAACACCACGAAGGCCAGGCACAGGTAGTTGCTGAACGGCGACCAGAGCGCCTTGAAGAAGGTGTCCACGCCCTGGCGCTTCATCGCCGCGCGGAACTTCAGGTGCGACAGGCTGATCATCGCCCAGTTGATCACCAGCGCCGCCACCACCAGCGACATCAGCAGCTCCAGCGCCTTGTGCGGCAATACGTAGTTGACGATCACGCAGAGGAAGGTGATCAGCGCCGAGACCAGGATCGACAGCACCGGCACGCCCCGGCGGTCCACCGACATCAGCACCTTCGGCGCGTCACCCTGGGCGGCCAGGCCGTAGAGCATCCGGCTGTTGCAGTAGACGCCGCTGTTGTAGACCGACAATGCCGCGGTGAGTACTACGAAGTTGAGGATGTTGGCCGCGGTGCCGCTGCCGATCAACGAGAAGATCTGCACGAACGGGCTGCCGCTGTAGTCGTCGCCGGAAGCGTTGATGGTCTCCACCAACTGGTCCCATGGATACAGCGAGAGCAGCACCGCCAGGGCGCCGATATAGAAGATCAGGATCCGGTAGATCACCTGGTTGATCGCCTTCGGGATCACCTTCCGCGGCTCGGACGCCTCGGCGGCGGTGATACCCACCAACTCCAGCCCCCCGAAGGAGAACATGATGATCGCCAGGGTCATCACCAGGCCGCTGAGACCGTTGGGGAAGAAGCCGCCGCGGTCCCACAGGTTGCTCACCGAGGCTTGCGGTCCGCCACCGCCGCCGACCAGCAGGTAGATACCGAGCAGGATCATGCCGACGATCGCCGCTACCTTGATGATCGCGAACCAGAACTCGGTCTCGCCGAAGGCTTTCACGTTGGCCAGGTTGATCGCGTTGATCAGCACGAAGAACGCCGCCGCCGTCGCCCAGGTCGGCACGTCCGGCCACCAATACTGGATGTACTTGCCCACCGCGGTCAGCTCCGACATGCCCACCAGGATGTACAGCACCCAGTAGTTCCAGCCGGAAAGGAAACCGGCGAATCCGCCCCAGTACTTGTGTGCGAAGTGACTGAAGGAGCCGGCCACCGGCTCCTCGACGATCATCTCGCCGAGCTGGCGCATGATCAGGAAGGCGATGAAGCCGCCAATGGCGTAACCGAGGATCATCGACGGGCCGGCCGTCTTGATGACGCCCGCCGAGCCGAGGAACAGCCCGGTGCCGATCGCCCCGCCCAGCGCGATCAACTGGATGTGGCGATTCTTCAGGCCACGCTTCAGCTCGCCCTGGTGCAGATGTTGACCATCCATTGAAAAACCCTAAATCGAAGTGAGTAGTTTCTTGTTCTGGTTATCCACAGAAATGAAAAACGGGAGCCCGAGAGCTCCCGTTTTCCTCTACGCCTTGCGCATCAACGCGGGAAGGCCGGCGGGTTGACCCCAGCCATGTCTTCCATCACGCGCACTACCTGGCAGCTGTAGCCGAACTCGTTGTCGTACCACACGTACAGGACGACACGGTTGTCGTTGCAGATGGTCGCCTCGGCGTCCACCACGCCGGCATGGCGCGAACCGACGAAGTCGGTGGAAACCACTTCCTGGGAGCTGACGAAGTCGATCTGCTTCTGCAGGTCCGAGTGCATGGCCATCTGGCGCAGGTACTCGTTGATCTCTTCGCGGGTGGTGGCCTTTTCCAGGTTCAGGTTGAGGATCGCCATGGACACGTTCGGCGTCGGCACACGGATCGCATTGCCGGTCAGCTTGCCTTTCAGCACCGGCAGGGCCTTGGCCGCGGCGGTGGCGGCACCGGTCTCGGTGATCACCATGTTCAGCGGCGCGCTGCGGCCACGACGACTGCCCTTGTGGAAGTTGTCGATCAGGTTCTGGTCGTTGGTGTACGAGTGAACGGTCTCGACGTGACCGTTGACGATGCCGTACTGGTCGTTGACGGCCTTCAGCACCGGCACGATGGCGTTGGTGGTGCAGGAGGCGGCCGAGATGATCTTGTCGTCGGCGCCGATGTCGGTGTGGTTGATACCGTGCACGATGTTCTTCAGCGCACCCTTGCCCGGAGCGGTAAGGACCACGCGATCGATCCCCGGGCACTTCAGGTGCTGGCCGAGGCCTTCGGCGTCGCGCCACTTGCCGGTGTTGTCGACCAGCAGGGCGTTCTTGATGCCGTACTGGGTGTAGTCGATCGACGCCGGATCGTTGGAGTAGATCACCTGGATCAGGTTGCCGTTGGCGGTCAGCGTGTTGTTTTCTTCGTCGATGGTGATGGTGCCGTCGAACGGACCGTGCACCGAGTCCCGACGCAGCAGGCTGGCCCGCTTGACCAGGTCGTTCTCGGCGCCCTTGCGCACGACGATCGCGCGCAGGCGCAGGCCGTCGCCGCCGCCGGTCTTCTCGATCAGGATGCGCGCCAGCAGGCGGCCGATGCGGCCGAAGCCGTAGAGCACGACGTCGGTGCCTTCGCGGGCATCGCCGTTCTGCTTGCCGACCACCTCGGCCAGCTCGGCCTTGACGAAGTCCTCGATGCTGCGGCCGTTACCTTCTGCCTTGAACTTGGCGACCATCTTGCCCAGATCGACGGAAGCGGCGCCCAGCTTGAGCTCGCTCATCGCCTTGAGGATCGGGAACGTCTCGTGAACCGACAGCTCGGCGTCATCAGCCATGCGATGACGGGCGAAACGATGCGCCTTCATGATCGCGATCACCGAGCGGTTGATCAGACCACGGCCATGGATCGAGGTCACCACATTGTTATTGCGGTAGAGCTGGCCAATCAGCGGGATCATGGCTTCCGCGATGGCTTCACGATCGATCCATTCACCGAGACACTGGTCGGGCTTCTGAGTCACGGGCAATACCTTCCACATGTAGGGGATGAAAAAAGGGGCTACATTATGACCGCGCCGGCCAGGCTCGGCAATCTGCAGCAGTCGGAAGACTGACATCCAGCAGTCGGGAAAGTTACAATCCGGCGGGTCAAATTCCCGACCGGAGCCCAGCTTGCCCGTGTCCGTACTGCGTCTTCCCAGCCTGCCGGCCAGCGCCGGCAAGCAACACTGGGGCAACCTCCCCGGTGCCGCGCTGAGCCTGGCTGTCGCCGAGGCCGCCAGTTCCGCCAAGCGCTTCACCCTGCTGCTGACCGCCGACAGCCAGAATGCCGAACGCCTGGAACAGGAACTGCGGTTCTTCGCCCCCGACCTGCCGGTATTGCATTTCCCCGATTGGGAAACCCTGCCCTACGACGTCTTTTCGCCGCACCAGGACATCATTTCCCAGCGCATCGCCGCCCTCTACCAGTTGCCGCAGCTCAAGCACGGCGTGCTGGTGGTGCCGATCTCCACCGCCTTGCACCGCCTGGCGCCGACCCGCTTCCTGCTCGGCAGCAGCCTGGTCCTCGACGTCGGCCAGAAACTCGACGTCGAGCGGATGCGCCTGCGCCTGGAAGGCGCCGGCTACCGCTGCGTCGACACGGTCTACGAGCACGGCGAGTTCGCCGTCCGCGGCGCGCTGATCGACCTGTTCCCGATGGGCAGCGAGTTGCCCTTCCGTATCGACCTGTTCGACGACGAGATCGAGACCCTGCGCACCTTCGACCCGGAGACCCAGCGCTCCATCGACAAGGTCGAGTCGATCCGCCTGCTGCCGGCACGCGAATTCCCCCTGAACAAGGAAGCGGTCACCGGCTTCCGCGGCCGCTTCCGCGAGCGCTTCGACGTCGACTACCGGCGCTGCCCGATCTACCAGGACCTCGCCAGCGGTTTGACACCCTCGGGAATCGAGTACTACCTGCCGCTGTTCTTCGAGGAAACCGCGACCCTCTTCGACTACCTGCCGCAAGACACCCAGGTGTTCTCCCTGCCCGGCATCGAACAGGCCGCGGAGCAGTTCTGGAATGACGTACGCAGCCGCTACGAGGACCGCCGGGTCGATCCGGAACGGCCATTGCTGCCGCCGGCGGAAGTGTTCCTTCCGGTGGAAGACTGCTTCGCCCGGCTGAAGAACTGGCCACGGGTGGTCGCCAGCCAGGAGGACGTCGAGCCGGGCGTCGGGCGCGAGCGCTTCCCGGCCCTGCCGCTGCCGAACCTGGCGATCGAAGCCAAGGCCGCCGAGCCGCTGGCCGCGCTGCGCCGGTTCATCGAGGAGTTCCCCGGCCGCGTACTGTTCTGCGCCGAATCGGCCGGACGCCGGGAAGTCCTGCTGGAGCTGCTGGCCCGACTGAAGCTGCGCCCCGAGGAAGTCGACGGCTGGCCGGCCTTCCTCGCCAGCCAGGCACGCCTGGCGATCAGCATCGCGCCGCTGGACGAGGGCCTGCTGCTGGACCATCCGGCCCTCGCCCTGGTCGCCGAAAGCCCGCTGTTCGGCCAGCGCGTCATGCAGCGCCGGCGCCGGGAAAAGACCCGCGACGGCGGCGACGCGGTGATCAAGAACCTCACCGAGCTGCGCGAAGGCGCGCCGGTGGTGCACATCGACCATGGCGTCGGCCGCTACCTGGGCCTGATCACCCTCGAGGTGGACAACCAGCAGGCGGAATTCCTCATGCTGCAATACGCCGAGGACGCCAAGCTCTACGTGCCGGTCGCCAACCTGCACCTGATCGCCCGCTACACCGGCGCCGACGACGCCCTGGCGCCGTTGCACCGGCTCGGCTCGGAAACCTGGCAGAAGGCCAAGCGCAAGGCCGCCGAGCAGGTCCGCGACGTCGCCGCCGAGCTGCTCGACATCTACGCCCGCCGCGCCGCCCGCGAAGGCTTCGCGTTCAAGGATCCGCAGGCCGACTACGCGACCTTCTCGGCCGGCTTCCCGTTCGAGGAGACGCCGGACCAACAAAGCGCCATAGAGGCGGTGGTCGCCGATATGCTCGCGCCCAGGCCCATGGACCGCCTGGTCTGCGGCGACGTCGGCTTCGGCAAGACCGAAGTGGCGATGCGCGCGGCGTTCGTCGCCGTGCATAGCGGCAAGCAGGTGGCGGTGCTGGTGCCCACCACCCTGCTCGCCCAGCAGCACTACAACAGCTTCCGCGACCGCTTCGCCGACTGGCCGGTGAGCGTCGAGGTGATGAGCCGCTTCAAGAGCGCCAAGGAAGTCGAGAATGCTGCGCGGCTACTGGCCGAAGGCAAGATCGACATCCTCATCGGGACCCACAAGCTGCTCCAGGAAGACGTGAAGTTCGCCAACCTGGGGTTGGTCGTGATCGACGAGGAACACCGCTTCGGGGTGCGCCAGAAGGAGCAGCTCAAGGCCCTGCGCAGCGAAGTGGACATCCTCACCCTCACCGCCACGCCGATCCCGCGGACCCTGAACATGGCCGTCTCCGGCATGCGCGACCTGTCCATCATCGCCACGCCGCCGGCGCGCCGCCTGTCGGTGCGCACCTTCGTCATGGAGCAGCAGAACGCGGTGATCAAGGAAGCGCTGCTCCGCGAACTGCTGCGCGGCGGCCAGGTGTACTACCTGCACAACGAAGTGAAGACCATCGAGAAGTGCGCCCGCGACCTCGCCGAACTGGTCCCGGAGGCGCGCATCGGCATCGGCCACGGACAGATGCACGAGCGCGAGCTGGAACAGGTGATGAGCGACTTCTACCACAAGCGCTTCAACGTGCTGGTGGCCTCGACCATCATCGAGACCGGCATCGACGTGCCCAGCGCCAACACCATCCTCATCGAGCGCGCCGACAAGTTCGGCCTGGCCCAGTTGCACCAGTTGCGCGGCCGCGTCGGTCGCAGCCACCACCAGGCCTACGCCTACCTGCTGACACCGCCGCGCCGTCAGATGACCCCGGACGCCGAGAAACGCCTGGAAGCCATCGCCAACGCCCAGGACCTGGGCGCCGGCTTCGTCCTCGCCACCCACGACCTGGAGATCCGCGGCGCCGGCGAGTTGCTCGGTGACGGCCAGAGCGGGCAGATCCAGGCGGTCGGCTTCACCCTCTACATGGAAATGCTCGAACGGGCGGTGAAGGCCATCCGCAAGGGCGAGCAGCCGAACCTCGAGCAGCCGCTGGGCGGTGGGCCGGAGGTCAACCTGCGGGTGCCTGCGCTGATCCCCGAGGATTACCTGCCCGACGTGCATGCCCGGCTGATCCTCTACAAGCGCATCGCCAACGCCCCTGACGAGGAAGGTTTGCGCGAGTTGCAGGTGGAGATGATCGACCGCTTCGGGCTCCTGCCCGATCCGGCGAAGAACCTGATGCGCCTGACCCTTCTGAAGCTGCAGGCGGAAAAACTTGGAATCCTCAAGGTCGATGCCGGACCGCAGGGCGGTCGTATAGAATTCGCCGCCGATACCCAGGTCGACCCGCTGGTATTGATCAAGCTGATCCAGGGCCAACCGAACCGCTACAAGTTCGAAGGCGCAACCCTGTTCCGCTTCCAGGTGCCCATGGAACGACCGGAAGAACGCTTCAATACCCTGGAGGCGCTGTTCGAGCGCCTGACACCGCAAACCACCTAAGGATTAGCCTATGCGCTTGTTCCGTTGCCTTGCCCTGCTGCTCTCACTGGCCGCCCCCGCGGCATTCGCCGGCGGTCCCTACCAGGTGGAACTGGTGGTGTTCCGCCAGGCCGGCGATGCCGTGCCGTCCAGCCAGCCGGCCCCGGACGACTGGGCCACCGGCGCACAGCCGCTGGCCAGCGACGCCCTGCGCGCCACCGCGCTCGACAACCAGCTCGCCAAGCTCAGCCAGGACAACGGCTACACCGTGCTGCTGCACAAGGCCTGGCGCCAGGACATCGGCGAGACCCCGGTGAAGATCGCCCTCAGCGAAGGCCAGGAACAGGATCATCATTTCCCGGTGGAAGGTACGCTGACCCTCAGCCAGGTGCGCTTCGTCGACATGGAGGCCGATTTCTGGGTCAATCGCTTCGGCGACGACGGTTTCCTCGCCGGCAGCCAGCACATCAGGCAGGGCACGCGGCTGAAGAATGGCGAACTGACCTATCTCGACCATCCGAGCCTGGGCATCCTGATCAAGGTGGTGCCGGTCGGCGCCCGTCCCGCCGCCCCCAATCCCATGGAAATGGAAGAACAGCAGGCACCGGCGGACGCGCCCCCCGTCGAAGGCGGCTTCGACGCCGCACCTCCTGCGCAATAGCGAAAAAGGCCGCAATAGCGGCCTTTTTTTCGTTGCGATGGCCGCCTAGCCGGCCAGGACCCGCGCCAGCACCTCGCGCACCTTGCCGATGCCATCGTGCAACGCCTGTTCGATTTCGGCCATGGTGATGATCCCCGCCGACTTGCCCGCCGCGGGATTGACCACCAGCGCCAGGCAGGCGTAGGGCAGGTCCAGCTCGCGGGCCAGTGCCGCCTCGGGCATGCCGGTCATGCCGACGATATCGTTGCCGTCCCGCTCCAACCGGGCGATTTCCGCCACCGTTTCCAGGCGCGGCCCTTGGGTGCAGGCGTAGACCCCATGGCTGCTGTGCGCCAGCCCCAACGCACGCAACGCCTCGATCAGGCGCTGGCGCAACGGCTCGTCATAGGGGTGGCTGAAGTCGATATGGGTGACATGCTCGATATCGCCGGCAAAATAGGTGTGCTCGCGTCCCGAGGTGTAGTCGATCAACTGGTGCGGCACGCACAGGTGCCCCGTTCCCATCGCCGCATGGATGCCACCCACCGCGTTGACCGCGATCACCGCCTCGGCACCCGCCTGCTTCAGCGCCCAGAGATTGGCGCGGTAGTTCACCTGGTGCGGCGGGAAGCGGTGCGGATGACCGTGACGTGCCAGGAACAGCACCTCGCGCCCGGCGTAGCGGCCACGCTGGAGCGGCGCGGACGGCGCGCCATACGGCGTTTCGATCGGCAGGGACTCGCCCAGCGTCAGCCCTTCCAGCTGGGTCAGGCCGGTTCCTCCGATAATCGCGTAGACACTCATCGACAGCTCCCTCAATCAATCAGTTGCGCGGCGCGCAACGCGGACAGTGCTTCCAGCCAGCGCGGCTGCTGGCGATAGTCGGTATTCGCGTAGCCCTTGCCACGCATGCGTTGCAGACGCGACGGCGGGGTCACCTTCAGGCGTTGCAGGGCAGCCAGGGCCAGCTCGGCGGAAGCCCGGTCGTTGCACACCAGGCCCATGTCGCAGCCCGCGGCCAGGGCGGCCTCGATGCGGCTGGCGGCGTCGCCGACCACATGGGCGCCGGCCATCGACAGGTCGTCGCTGAATATCACCCCGTCGAACTTCAGCTCGCCGCGCAGGATCTCCTGCAACCAGCGCCGGGAAAAGCCGGCGGGCTGCGGGTCGACCTGCGGATAGATGACATGGGCCGGCATCAGCGCGTCGAGCTGTCCGGCCAGGCGGGCGAACGGAACCAGGTCGCTGCGCCGGATTTCCTCGAGACTGCGCGCGTCTTCGGGAATCGCCACATGGGAATCGGCCTCGGCCCAGCCGTGACCGGGAAAATGCTTGCCGGTGGCGGCCATCCCGGCGGCATGCATGCCGCGAATGAAAGCACCGGCAAGCAGCGCGGCACGCTCCGGGTCGCCCTCGAAGGCGCGGCTACCGACCACGGCGCTGCGCTGGTGATCGAGATCCAGCACCGGCGCGAAACTCAGGTCGAGGCCGACCGCCTGCACCTCGGTCGCCATCAGCCAGCCACAATGCTCGGCCAGCTCTTCGGCATTGGGGTTGTCGGCGATCGCGCGCATCGCCGGCAGGCGCACGAAGCCCTGGCGCAGGCGCTGCACGCGCCCTCCTTCCTGGTCGACGGCCAGCAACAGGTCGGGACGGATGGCGCGAATGGCCGCACACAGTTCGCGAACCTGGGCAGGATGCTCGATGTTGCGAGCGAAGATGATCAGCCCGCCCACCTCGGGGTGGCGCAGGATTTGGCGGTCCTCGGCGGTCAGCCAGGTGCCGCCGATGTCGAGCATCAGAGAGCCTTGCATGAAGAGTCCTATGGCCTGGAAATCAGCGAAGCCCGCCGTCACGGGCCTCAGACAGCGCACACTGTACTGCACCCGGCAGAAAGACTTAAGTCCCGGGGCGGTACCGCGCGCCTGCCAATGGAGCCGGCCTGGCGCATGGAGTTCCGCCCGGAGCACAGAGAAAGGAGAAAAGAAAACGGCGCCCTGGGGCGCCGTCTGCGATCAGGCCTTGGCGGGCGTCTTGTTCCGCGGGCGCAGTTGCGCCCCGGCCAGCAGCGGATCGTCGATGCCGCTCTCGGCGCGCATGCCGGCAGCGAAGAACGGCACCATCAGGTGCATCACCTGCTCGGTGGAAGTGTTCACGCCGAAATCGGTTTCCGCCATCGCCCGCAGGGCCTTGATCCCCGACATGCTGAAGGCGGCCGCGCCGAGCATGAAGTGCACGCGCCAGAACAGCTCGATGGGCGGCAGCTTCGGCGCAGCCTCGTTGACCAGCAGCATGTAGCGCCGGAAGACCTTGCCGTAGACCTCCTCCAGGTACTTGCGCAGGTGCCCCTGGCTCTGGCTGAAGGCCAGGCCGAGCAAGCGCATGAAGATCGACAGGTCGTTGCCGCTGCGCGGCTTCACCGCCATCGCCTGGGACACCAGCAGGTGCAGGAGGTCCTCCAGGGTGGCGTGCTGGGCCTCGGGCTTGGCCTGGCGACGATCCAGCTCCTTTTCCAGGCTGGCGCAGAATGGCCCGAGGAAGCGCGAGAACACCGCCTGGATCAGCGCCTTCTTCGAACCGAAGTGATAATTCACCGCCGCCAGGTTGACCCCGGCCTTGCTGGTGATCAGACGCAACGAGGTTTCGGCGAAGCCTTTTTCCGCGAACAGCTGTTCCGCCGCATCGAGAATGCGTTCGACGGTTTCCGACTGGGCCATGGTTTCTCCGCCTGACAAACACTTGTTTGAAACATACGTTTCAGCCACATCCCTTGTCAAGCGGCAGATGACGCACCAGTCAGGAAAATTACAGAGAAGTCCCGAAAAACGGAAGCAAGACACTGGCCAACTTCATCGTGACGCAGGACGAAATGTCATGCGGAAAATCATTGCCACGCCCCGCTCACTGTATATAATCCCAGTCACTGGATAAAAACACAGAGCGACGACATGCAGAAGCTGACGCCCCGCCAAGCCGAGATCCTCTCCTTCATCAAGCGCTGCCTGGAAGACCACGGCTTTCCGCCGACCCGGGCGGAAATCGCCCAGGAACTCGGCTTCAAGTCGCCGAACGCCGCCGAGGAGCACCTCAAGGCGCTGGCACGCAAGGGCGCCATCGAAATGACTCCGGGCGCCTCTCGCGGCATCCGCATTCCCGGCTTCGAACCGCATGCCGCCAACGACGATGAGGGCCTGCCGGTGATCGGACGGGTCGCCGCCGGCGCACCGATCCTCGCCGAACAGAACATCGAGGAATCCTGCCGGATCAATCCCGCCTTCTTCAATCCTCGCGCCGACTACCTGTTGCGCGTGCGCGGCATGAGCATGAAGGACATCGGCATCCTCGACGGCGACCTGCTGGCCGTCCACGTCACCCGCGAAGCGCGCAACGGCCAGGTGGTGGTCGCGCGGATCGGCGAGGAGGTCACGGTGAAACGCTTCAAGCGCGAAGGCAGCAAGGTCTGGCTGCTGGCGGAAAACCCTGAGTTCGCTCCGATCGAAGTCGATCTGAAGGAGCAGGAACTGATCATCGAAGGCTTGAGCGTCGGCGTGATCCGGCGCTGACAGGAGATACCATGCAGACCTCCCACTCGCTGCCCAGCGCCCAGTTGCCACTGTTCCAGGAAGCGTTCTGGGCCAGCAACGGCGCACCCTTGCTCGACGATGTCATCGACAGCCCTTCCAGCGCCTCCATCGAGGAACCCGCTGCCTTTAGCGAACTTTCGCTCAGCGGCCTGCCGGGGCACTGCCTGACCCTGCTCGCACCGATTCTCCGCGAGCTCAGCGAGGAACAGGATGCCCGCTGGCTGACCCTGATCGCTCCGCCGGCGAGCCTGACCCATGAATGGCTGCGCCGCGCCGGCCTGAACCGCGAGCGCATCCTGCTACTGCAGGCGAAGGACAACGCCGCTGCCCTGGCGCTCAGTTGCGAGGCCTTGCGCCTGGGCCGCAGCCACACCGTGGTCAGTTGGCTGGAGCCGCTGAGCCGGGCGGCGCGCAAGCAACTGTCCCGCGCCGCCCAACTGGGCCAAGCACAGAGCCTGAATATTCGTCTGGGTTGAAAAAACGGCGGGGGACAGCGTTCAGTGCAGGACGCGGGGGCCTTCGTCGTGTTCCATCTCGCCCTCGGCAAGACGACCGGCCATTTGCACGCCGACATTGAACATGGCCTTGGCCACTTCGACATGCTGGCCTTGCAGGAAATTCTTCGCGTCCCCGGAGAACTCCAGGGTCACCAACGCCTCCTCGTCATCGGCGCGACGCAGCACGATGCGCCCGTCGGGCATTTCTACGATTTCAAGGAAGGATGTTGGCATGACAGACGCTCTCTACGAAGACGCGACATTGTAACAGCCCATCCAGTGCATCCCTAGCCCGCATCCGCCTTCCGGTTCCCCTCTCGCGCCTGTAACGGCGGTTCCAGAGCGCCCGGACGGCATCCGCTAAATTTTTTTGCTGGCAAATCAACCGAGTGGAACGGTAGGAAAATGTCCTACCGCTGATCGGCGAATGACGACGGCGTTACAGCTCCGTCAGGCTCTCGCGAAAACGCAGGACCAATTGCTTCAGCGACTGCCGCCATTCCTCGAGGGTTTCGCGAGAAAGCAAGGGGGCTTCTTCGTCGATACTCACGGCAACGATCAACGGTGTGCTGGGGTCGATCTTCGCTGCCTTGGTCGGTCGCGGCGGCAGGAACAGCTCGGAGTAGGCGCCCAGCAACTGGCCCAGCCAGGTTTCCGGCTGCGACGCCAACTCCACCAGTTCAGCCAGCTCGGGGCTGGGCGCGGCCGCCAGCACTTCGGCATTCAGCAATGCATCCACGCGAGGAGCGGCAGCCTGCGGCAGACGGTAGTAACCGGCGATCTCATGGCATACACCGAGCACTGCGCCATAAAGGTGGAACAGCGCCGACTCGCGCTCCCCCTGGATGATCGCCTGGGCATTCATCGCCCGCTCGGCATCGGCTCGCTTCCAGGCCTCCAGAGCCAACCCGGCGAAATACAGCTTCTGGTTGGTGCGGGTATAAAGCTCTTGGGCCATGCCGGTACTCCCGATTAAAACTGGAAGGAATGCGGAGCGCAGGCCAGGTCAGCGCCCGGCCTTCGCGCAGTATAAGCGCGCCCCATGCAAGCGGGCGCGCCATCCATCAGCGCTTGTCTTCGACCTTCCACTTGCCGCCATCGTAGAAGGCGCGCCAGCCGGTGGGCTTGCCATCGACCTCGGACTGCACGTATTGCTCCTTGGTCTTGCGGCTGAAACGGATCACCGCGGGACGGCCGTCCGGGTCTTTCTGCGGGGCGTCGCAGAGGTAATGGTACTTGGGATCCAGCTCGGCCTTGTGCGGGATGATCTCGCTCACCAACGGCGCGCGGGTCTCGCGGTTCTTCGGGAACTGGCTGGCGGCCAGGAACATGCCCGAAGCGCCGTCGCGCAGCACGTAGATATCGTCCACCTTCTCGCACTTCAATTCAGGCATGCGGATGGCGTCCATCTTCGGCGGCGCCGCCTCGCCATTCTTCAGCAGCTTGCGGGTGTTCTTGCAGGTCGGATTGGTGCAACCGAAGAACTTGCCGAAACGGCCGGTCTTCAACTGCATCTCGCTGCCACACTTGTCGCATTCCAGGCTCGGCCCTTCGTAGCCCTTGATCCGGTACTGGCCTTCCTCGATCTCGTAGCCCGGACAGTCGGGGTTGTTGCCGCAGATATGCAGCTTGTGTTTCTCGTCCAGCAGGTAGGCGTCCATCGCGGTACTGCAGATCGGGCAGCGATGCTTGCCACGCAACACCCGCGACTCGGACTCGCCCTCGTCGTCCGCGGCGATCTCGTCGCCGGGAATCAGGTTGACGGTCGCCTTGCAACGCTCCTTCGGCGGCAGGCTGTAGCCCGAGCAGCCGAGGAACACGCCGGTGGAGGCGGTACGAATCATCATCGGCCGGCCGCACTCGCGGCAGGGAATGTTGGTCAGGGTCGGCTGGTTGGCGCGCATCCCCTTCTCGCTGACTTCGGCCACCTCGAGCTTCTTCTTGAAATCGCCGTAGAACTCGTCGAGCAGGTGCTTCCAGTCGCGCTCGCCCTGGGCCACGTCGTCGAGATGCTCCTCCATCCCGGCGGTGAAACCGTAGTCCATCAGGTTGGCGAAGCTCTCGTTGAGCCGATCGGTGACGATGTCGCCCATCTTCTCCGCATAGAAGCGGCGGTTGTGGGTGGTTACGTAGCCGCGCTCCTGGATGGTGGAGATGATCGCCGCGTAGGTCGAGGGGCGGCCGATACCGCGCTTCTCCAGTTCCTTGACCAGGCTCGCTTCGGAGTAGCGCGCCGGCGGCTTGGTGAAGTGCTGGCTCGGATCGAGCTTGATCAGCTTGAGGTTCTCGCCTTCCTTCATTTCCGGCAGGACGTCGTCCTCGCCCGGCTTGCTCTGCTGCGGCAGTACCCGGGTATAACCGTCGAACTTGAGGATGCGGCCCTTGGCGCGCAGCTCGAAATCGCCGGCGGTGACGCTCACGCTGGTCGAGAGGTATTCGGCCGGGGTCATCTGGCACGCCACGAACTGGCGCCAGATCAGGTCGTACAGGCGCTCGGCGTCACGCTCCATGCCGGACAGCTGGGTCGGCTTGAGGTTGACGTCGGAAGGACGGATCGCCTCGTGCGCTTCCTGGGCGCCCTCCTTGCTCGAGTAGACGTTGGCCTTGCCCGGCAGGTACTTCTGGCCGAACTCGTCCTCGATGAAACCGCGGACCATGCCAATGGCATCGGCCGACAGGTTGGTCGAGTCGGTACGCATGTAGGTGATGTAGCCGGCCTCGTAGAGACGCTGGGCCATCATCATGGTCTTCTTCACCCCGAAGCCCAGGCGGTTGCTCGCCGCCTGCTGCAGGGTGGAAGTGATGAACGGCGCCGAGGGTCGGCTGGAGGTCGGCCGGTCCTCGCGCTTGGCGACGCTATAGGCCGAGGCCTTGAGCTTTTCCAGGGCCGCCATGGCCTGGGCTTCGTTGAGCGGCTTGAAGGCCTCGCCCTTCTCACGGGTAACCTCGAAGCGCACGTTGGCGCCCTTGGCGGTACCGAGGTCGGCATGCACTTCCCAGTACTCTTCCGGGACGAAGGCGCGAATCTCGCGTTCGCGCTCCACCACCAGCTTCACCGCCACCGACTGCACGCGGCCGGCGGACAACCCACGGGCAATCTTCTGCCAGAGCAGCGGCGAGACCATGTAGCCGACCACGCGGTCGAGGAAACGCCGCGCCTGCTGGGCGTTCACCCGGTTGATATCGAGCTCGCCGGGCTGGGAGAAGGCCTCCTGGATGGCCTTCTTGGTGATTTCGTTGAATACCACGCGCTTGTAGCGGCTTTCGTCGCCGCCGATGGCTTCCCGCAGGTGCCAGGCGATGGCCTCCCCTTCGCGGTCCAAGTCGGTCGCGAGATAGACGGTGTCGGCGTCCTTGGCCAGGCGGCGCAGCTCGTCGATGACCTTTTCCTTGCCGGGCAGGATCTCGTACTTGGCCTTCCAGCCATGCTCGGGGTCGACCCCCATGCGCGAGACCAGTTGGCGCCTGGCCTTCTCCTTCGGTGACAGCGCCGGCGCCTCGGAGGCGCTCTTGCGGCCCTTGGCCGCCGGCTCCTTGGAACTCGACGAACCACTGGTGGGCAGGTCACGGATGTGGCCGATGCTCGACTTCACCACGTACTGGCTGCCCAGATACTTGTTGATGGTCTTGGCCTTGGCCGGGGATTCCACGATGACCAGCGATTTACCCATGGATCGGAAGGTTCCTGCGTCGAAAAGATGAATATAAAGGAGGGAGCGACTAGCGCGGCACCGCTATATATAGTGGCGAACGAGCCAAGGTCAAGCGCGGTCTTCCCCGCCGGGAGCTTTCTGCAAGCCCAGGGGATCGGCCTCGGGACTCACCAGGACGAAGCGCGGCACCCACTCGCCATCGACCTCCACGGCCTCGGTGAACATCTCCAGCGGACGCACCCAGAGACCGAATTCGCCGTACAGCGCCTGGTAGATCACCAGCGCCTCTTCCGTCTCCGAATGCCGCGCGACACCCAGGACCCGGTAGTTCTGTCCCTTGTAATGACGATAGAGCCCAGCCTGCAGGTCCATGTTCCTTACCTTGTCTCGAAAATCGGAAAACAACGGCACAATGCCGACATACAACAGCCCGGTATAGGCACGGATCGCACAATAGGCAAACCCGCGCTCCCGGGGCGTCATTCGCTCGATACAGCCGGAAACGACTGACACTGAAAAACGAAAGCCGGGGCACGAGGCCCCGGCTTTCCCCTTCGACGAACGCTTAGATGCGCTCGAAGACGGTGGTGATACCCTGTCCCAGGCCCACGCACATGGTGGACACGCCAAGGGTACCGCCGTTCTGCTTCATCACGTTCAACAGGGTGCCGGAAATGCGCGCACCGGAGCAACCGAACGGGTGACCCAGGGCGATGGCGCCGCCGTGGAGGTTGACCTTCTCGTCCATCTTGTCGAGCAGCTTGAGGTCCTTCAGCACAGGCAGGGCCTGGGCGGCGAAGGCTTCGTTGAGTTCGACGAAATCGATGTCGGCGATGGTCAGGCCGGCACGCTTGAGCGCCTTGTTGGTCGACGGCACCGGGCCGTAGCCCATGATCGCCGGGTCGACACCCGCCACGGCCATGGAGCGGATCACCGCCATCGGCTGGATGCCCAGGTCCTGGGCGCGCTGGGCCGACATCACGATCATGCAGGAGGCACCGTCGGTGATCTGCGAGGAGGTCCCCGCGGTCACGGTGCCGCCTTTCGGATTGAACGCCGGCTTCAACTCGGCCAGGGTCTCGACGGTGGTTTCCGGACGAATGGTCTCGTCGAAGTCGAAGACTTTCAGGAAACCGTTCTCGTCATACCCTTCCATCGGGATGATCTCGTCCTTGAACTTGCCTTCCTGGGTGGCCTTCCAGGCCAGTTGGTGCGAACGCGCGCCGAACTTGTCCTGCGCCTCACGGCTGATACCGTGCATCTTGCCGAGCATTTCCGCAGTCAGGCCCATCATGCCCGAGGCCTTGGCGGCGTACAGGGACAGGTGCGGGTTCGGGTCGACGCCATGCATCATGCCGACGTGGCCCATGTGCTCCACGCCGCCGATGACGAATACATCGCCATTGCCGGTCTGGATCGCCTGGGCGGCGGTGTGCAGCGCGCTCATCGACGAACCGCACAGGCGGCTGACGGTCTGCGCGGCGCTGGTGTGCGGGATCTGGGTCATCAGCGACGCCATGCGCGCGATGTTCCAGCCCTGCTCCAGGGTCTGGTTGACGCAGCCCCAGATCACGTCTTCCACTTCGGCCGGGTCGACCTTCGGGTTACGCTCCAGCAGCTTGCTGATCAGGTGCGCCGACATGGTCTCGGCGCGGGTGTTGCGGTGCATGCCACCCTTGGAACGACCCATCGGGGTGCGGCCGAAGTCGACAATGACGACGTCTCTCGGATTCAGGCTCATAAATTCACTCTCGCTCTAGTCGTTCCGCGATTAACCGAAGAATTTCTGACCGTTCTTGGCCATTTCACGCAGCTTCGCGGTCGGGTGGTACAGCGCGCCCAGCTCGGCGTACTTGTCGGCCAGGGCCACGAACTCGGCGACACCGATCGAATCGATGTAGCGCAGAGCACCACCACGGAAGGGCGGGAAGCCGATGCCGTAGATCAGGCCCATATCGGCCTCGGCAGCGGTCTCGACGATGCCGTCTTCCAGGCAACGCACGGTTTCCAGGCACAGCGGGATCATCATGAAGTTGACGATGTCCTCGTCGGTCACTTCGCGCTGCTCGACCACGATCGGCTTGAGCACTTCGTAGGCCTGCGGATCGGTGACCTTCTTCGGCTTGCCGCGCTTGTCGGTCTCGTAGGCGTAGAAGCCCTTGCCGTTCTTCTGGCCCAGGCGGTTGGCCTCGTACATCACGTCGACGGCGGTCTTGCCCTCGACCGCCATGCGGTCCGGGAAGCCCTCGGCCATGACGTCGCGGCCATGGTGGCCGGTGTCGATGCCGACCACGTCGGACAGGTAGGCCGGGCCCATGGGCCAGCCGAACTTCTCCATCACCTTGTCGATGCGCACGAAGTCGACGCCGAAGCTCAGCAGCTTGGCGAAGCCGCCGAAGTACGGGAACAGCACACGGTTGACCAGGAAGCCGGGGCAATCGTTGACCACGATCGGGCTCTTGCCCATCTTCTTGGCGTAGGCGACGGTGGTGGCGATGGCGGTTTCACCGGTCTTCTCGCCACGGATCACTTCCACCAGCGGCATCATGTGCACCGGGTTGAAGAAATGCATGCCGCAGAAGTTTTCCGGACGCTTCAGCGCCTGGGCCAGCAGGCTGATGGAGATGGTCGAGGTGTTGGAGGCGATGATCGCGTCTTCCTTCACCGCGCCTTCCACTTCGGCGAGCACGGCTTGCTTGACCTTGGGGTTCTCGACGACGGCTTCGACGACGATGTCGACGTTGCCGAAGTCGCCATAGGACATGGTCGGACGGATGCCATTGAGCGCCTCGGCCATCTTCGCCGGGGTCAGGCGACCCTTCTCGACGCGCTTGCCGAGCAGCTTGGCGGCCTCGTTCAGGCCCATCTGGATACCCTCTTCGCGGATATCCTTCATCAGGATCGGGGTGCCCTTGAGCGCCGACTGATAGGCGATGCCGCCGCCCATGATGCCGGCGCCGAGCACGGCGGCCAGTTTCACGTCCTTGGCGACTTCGTCGTATTTCTTGGCTTTCTTCTTCAGTTCCTGGTCATTCAGGAACAGGCCGATCAGACTCTGCGCGACCGAGGTCTTGGCCAGCTTGACGAAGCCGGCGGCTTCGACTTCCAGCGCCTTGTCGCGGCCGAAGTTGGCGGCCTTCTGGATGCTCTTGATGGCTTCCACCGGCGCCGGGTAGTTCGGACCGGCCTGGCCGGCGACGAAGCCCTTGGCGGTTTCGAAGGCCATCATCTGCTCGATTGCATTCAGCTTCAGCTTTTCCAGCTTCGGCTGGCGCCGTGCCTTGTGGTCCAGCTCGCCGGCGACGGCGCGCTTGGCCAGGTCGAGGGCAGCGGCCTGCAGTTGCTCGGGAGCGACCACGGCGTCGACGGCGCCGACCTTCAGGGCGTCCTCGGCCTTGTTTTCCTTGCCCGAGGCGATCCACTCGACGGCGTTATCGCAGCCGATCAGGCGCGGCAGGCGGACGGTGCCGCCGAAGCCCGGGTAGATGCCCAGCTTGACTTCCGGCAGGCCGACCTTGGCGGTCGCGCTCATCACGCGGAAGTCCGCGGCCAGGCACATCTCCAGGCCGCCGCCGAGGGCGATGCCGTTGATCGCGGCAACGGTGGGTACGTCCAGGTCTTCGAAGTCGCTGAAGATCTTGTTGGCTTCGAGGTTGCCCGCCATCAGTTCCTCGTCGGGCAGCTGGAAGTTGTCAACGAACTCGGTGATGTCGGCACCAACGATGAACACGTCCTTGCCGCTGGTCACGATCACGCCCTTGACCGATGCATCGGCCTTGATCGCATCGACTGCCGCACGCAACTCACTGAGGGTGAGACGGTTGAACTTGTTGACGGACTCGCCCTTGAGATCGAAATTCAACTCGACGATGCCGCCCTCAAGAGGCTTAACCGTGATGGCTTTACCTTGGTAAATCATCAACTGATCTCCACGCTATTATGGAAGCTTGAACTTACACATCGGACGCCGTGTCGGGACCCTTTCGGCAACCGCCGAGCATAGTCCCAAACCCTTCGGCACACCCGCCGACGCGATAACCGGGTCTCTATTGTCGAGGCCTGCGCGAGGCAAACGCTCGATTCATACGCCCGTTTGACTTGGGTGCGCACACATTCCGGCAAAAGCCGGGAATTGTCAATCAGCCATCCGGAAAACACCTGCCCTCCTCCAGGCCCTCTGCGCAGGGCCATTCAGCCAGCCTCTGTCGGACCATTCAGATGTTCGATGATCGGCGCCGTGGGAGCTTGTCCCGGTGCGGAAAGGCAGGCTAGAGTCGCCGCAGATCGCCATGCATGATCGGCCACGGGCCGTTACAAAAGAACAACAAGAAGGCCTCCAGGGCCACATGGAGATGGAACCCATGATCTGCCGTCCGTTCACTCTTTGTCTGGCCCTGCTCGGCCTGCTGAGCCTCCCCGTCTTCGCGGCAGGGACCGCCGATGACCTGCTCGCCCTGCACCAGATGCGGCTCGCCACGCAGAAATCCCTGAACGCCTTCTTCATGTACGTCGGCCAGGAAGGCGATCAACGCTACGCCAGCCTGATCGAAAGCTCGGCGCAGACGGCGGAAGCCCGCCTGCAGCGACTCGACGGCGTGAACGGCAGCGAATCCCGGCGCCTGCTGGGCCAGCTTCGCGAGCAATGGCGGGACTATGCGCAAGACCTCGACAAGCTGACCGGCGCGGTGCGCAACAAGGGCTACAGCGACCTGCAACCGGTCGCCGACCTGGCACGACGCAACCAGCAACTGATGGACCTCGGCGGCCAGTTGTATCGCAGCCTGCAACGGGAAAACGCCGCCACGGTGCCGACGCTCACCGAGCAGAGCCGCGAACAGAGCCTGCTGATGCAGGACATTGCTCTGGACTATGCCTCGCGCAACGCGTCGGTGGGCGCCAGCTTCTTCGGCGGCGGCGAGGAGCGTCCACTGGACGACCTGGCCAGCCGCTTTTCGGTCAACCTGTTGAAGCTGCAGCAGGCGCCGCAGAACGACGAGGAGATCGCCAGGGCGCTGCGCAGCGTGGCGATCAAGTGGCACTACATCGAGAAGTCCCTGCGCAACTACAACCAGAACAGCGTGCCGTTCCTGGTCAACAAGAATGCAGACCGGATCATCGATGGCCTGGAGAAGGTCGCCGCGCTGTATGCCGCGCGCAACCAATGAACCTCGGCGCGCCGCCTCAGGCGCGCTGGCGGAGAAACTCGGCGATGCGCCCGAGGTCGGCGCTATCGCCGCGCTCGCCCCAATACAGGGCAAGGAACTGGGCGGTCGCCTCCACCTTGTAGACATCCCCGGGGAGGCTGCGCAGGGCGTCCAGCAACTCATCGTCCGCGCACGGCTCGCGCCACTGGTTCAGCCACTGGCCCGGGGTATTCTGCCAATAGCACCAGGCCTCCCGGCCGCGTCGGCGCGGGCAGTGGAACTGCGCGCAGGACGTCGGCGGAGCGCTCTCCAGCCAATGCGGCCAATCCTGGCGCGCGAGCTGCATGGCCAGGCCGAGACGGCGCGCCTCGAGGCGCAGGGCCATCTTGCCGCGCTGCCTGTTGGACGGCATCAGCCAGGCCAGGGGACTGAGCATGACAGCCAGCAGCAGGATCACCAGCCAAGTGGTCATAAGGAACGGACACTCGAAAAACGGTTAAGGCATTTGCCTCGATCCGCGCGCACAGGCAGGATCGGTCGCAGTCGCCAAGGGAGGCGCAGTTTACAGGCGAATGCGACCACGGCGGAGCAGCTTTTTGCCCAGCGCAACGGAACAGGTTCCACGCGCGGCGCGAAAGTCCATAATGAAAACACTATCCCCTTCTGGGAGGAGACGTTCATGCCCTATCAACACATTCTGGTCGCCGTCGACCTGACCGACGAATGCGACCCGGTGATGAAGCGTGCGGCGGCCCTGGCCACCAGCAACCAGGCCCGGCTCTCGGTGGTGCATGTGGTCGAGCCCATGGCCATGGCCTTCGGTGGGGACGTGCCGATGGACCTGTCGATGTTGCAGCAGCAGCAGTTCGACCAGGCCCGTGAACGCCTGGATGCCTTCGCCGTACGCTATCCGGACCTCGGCAGCGAGCAGCGCCACCTGGTCTACGGGCAACCGCGCCAGGAAATCCACCGCCTCGCCGCGGAACAGGCCTGCGACCTGATCGTGGTCGGCAGCCACGGTCGCCACGGCCTGGCGCTGCTGCTCGGTTCCACTGCCAACGACGTGCTGCACGGCGCGCCCTGCGACGTGCTCGCGGTGCACCTGAAGAAAGCCTGATCTCTCCCCGCTCGGCCGGGGCCTGCGCCTCAGCCGAGCGTTTCCTCGGCGCTCATCACCAGCGGGCGGATCTTCTGCAACTGGGTTTCCAGCGAATAGCTGATGCTCGACGACAGCGAGAAGAAGGTCAGGAACGCCTTCAGGTTGGAATCGCTGACACAGGTGTCGTGGATTCGCTGCCAGAACGCCTGGTTGACCAGTTGCAACTGCTGGAACAGCCGCACCAGCCCTTTCAGTTCCCAATCGGCATGCCGCCCCTCGCGGAAGTTGAAGTACTGGCGCATCAGGTACAGCGGCACCACCCGCAGCACGAACTCCTGGTTGCTGGCGAACGGCAGGTGCTGCATGGCCATCGGCCTCAGCGGCGCCAGCAGCGGACAGGCGCTGCTGGCCATGATCAAGCCGATCAGCGCGCGCAGTCCTTCCTCCAGGCCCGCCTGCTTGATGTACTCGCGCTCCGGCGTGCGCACGCAGATGCCGGCCTTGCGGAACGCCGGCAGGTTGCGGAAATCCTCGATCACCCCATGCAGGTCGACCGCCGCCGGACAATGGCTGTAGCGTTCGCGATCGAGCGGGCAGTTGCTGCAGCGATTGTGTTCCAGGCGCGTCCAGCGCGGCGCTGCGGCAGCCGCCTGCGGGTCGTAGTGCCGCTCCAGCTCGATGCGATAGTTGAGCTGATGCTGGTCGTCCAGCGTGATGCGGTACTCGATTGCCATGGACTGATCCTTTCTCGGGAGACGGCCGGCCCGTCAATGACGCCAGCCAGAGGGACCGACGGGGGACTGCACCCACCGCCGGCAAGGCCCGCAAGGATCATCGAGATGAGCCGCTATCACATTGATGCAGCTCACTTTTTCGAGATAGATCAGTCTTCCAGTTCGGCCCAGCGCTCGAGCAAGGCATCGAGTTCCTGCTGCAACGCGTCCAGCCGCGCCAGGGTTTCGCGCTGCTCGTCCTGCGGGCGCAGATAGAAATCCTGCTGCGCGATGGTTTCCTGGACACCCGCCAGCTCCGCCTCGACCGCGTCGATCTGCCCGGGCAAAGCCTCCAGCTCGCGCTGCAACTTGTAGCTGAGCTTTTTCTTCGCCGGCGCCTCGCTCGGCGCCGCAGCAGCCGGCGCGGGTTCGGCGGCGGGCGCCAGCGCGGTATTCAGCTCGGCCTTGCCGCTCTTCGACTCGCTCACGCCGAGCAGGCGCGGCGTGCCCCCTTGGCGCAGCCAGTCCTGGTAGCCACCGACGAATTCGCGAACCTTGCCCTCGCCCTCGAAGACCAGGGTGCTGGTCACCACGTTGTCGAGGAAGGCCCGATCGTGGCTGACCATCAGCACGGTGCCCTGGAAGCCGAGCAGGACTTCCTCCAGCAGTTCCAGGGTTTCCACGTCGAGGTCGTTGGTCGGTTCGTCGAGCACCAGCAGGTTGGCCGGCTTGCTGAACAGCTTGGCCAGCAACAGGCGCGCGCGCTCGCCGCCGGACAACGCCTTCACCGGGGTGCGGGCGCGCTGCGGACTGAACAGGAAGTCGCCGAGATAGCTGAGCACATGCCGGTTCTGGCCGTCGATGGTGATGAACTCGCGGCCTTCGGAGATATTGTCGATCACCGTCTGCTCGGGTTCGAGCTGATGGCGCAACTGGTCGAAGTAGGCCACTTCCAGCTTGGTGCCCACCTCGATCTTGCCCGAGGTCGGCTGCAGGTCGCCAAGCAGCAGCTTGAGCAAGGTGGTCTTGCCGGTACCGTTGGCGCCGAGCAGGCCGATACGGTCGCCGCGCTGCAGGACCATGGAGAAGTCGCGTACCAGCGGCTGGCCGCCGGGATGGGCGAAGCTGACGTGCTCCACCACGATCACCTGCTTGCCGGACTTGTCCGCGCTTTCCAGCTGGAAGCTGGCCTTGCCCTGGCGCTCGCGGCGCTCGGCGCGTTCGCGACGCATTTCCTTCAGTGCCCGAACCCGCCCTTCGTTGCGCGTGCGGCGGGCCTTGATGCCCTGGCGGATCCACACTTCTTCCTGGGCCAGGCGCTTGTCGAACAATGCGTTGGCAGCTTCTTCGGCGGCCAGTTGCTGTTCCTTGTGCACCAGGAAACTGGCGTAGTCGCCGTTCCAGTCGATCAGGTGGCCACGATCCAGCTCGAGGATGCGGGTCGCCAGGGATTGCAGGAAGGCGCGGTCGTGGGTAATGAACAGCACCGCGCCGTTGAAGCCCAGCAGCGCTTCCTCGAGCCAGGCGATGGCGCCGATGTCCAGGTGGTTGGTCGGTTCGTCGAGCAGCAGCAGGTCCGGCTCGGCGACCAGCGCCTGGGCCAGCAGCACGCGCCGACGCCAGCCGCCGGAGAGTTCGGCGAGGGTCTTGTCGGCCGGCAACTGCAGGCGGCTGAGGGTGCTGTCCACCAGTTGCTGCAGGCGCCAGCCATCGCGCGCCTCGAGTTCCTGCTGGACCCGCGAGAGGCGCGCCAGGTCATCGTCGGTATGGATGTTCAGGCTCAGGTGGTGGTACTCGGCGAGCAGCTTGCCGACTTCCGCCAGACCCTCGGCCACCACGTCGAACACTGTCCGTTCGTCGGCACGCGGCAGTTCCTGGGGCAATTCGCCGATCTTCAGCGCCGGTGCGCGCCAGACTTCGCCGTCGTCGGCCTGCTGTTCGCCCTTGACCACCTTGAACAGGCTGGACTTGCCGGTACCGTTGCGCCCGATCACGCAGACCCGCTCGCCACGGCCGATCTGCCACGACACCTTGTCCAGCAAGGGAGTGGTGCCAAAGGCAAGGGATACATCGGTGAACTTGAGCAGGGTCATGGGCGCCTCCGGAAACAGGGCGCGCATTTTACGCCGGATAGGCATCGGATGGCACGGCGCTTTCACCGCCATGCCGCAACGGCTAAGCTTAGGCGAGCCATCCGCCCGGCTTCGGGCGCGCCCCGCGACAGCGGTCGCGCGCCAGTCCCGCGAGCGGTCGAAACGCCCGTAGGCAGCCGTTGCGGACCTGCCGACGTTACCCGACATCACCTGCCCGGATAAGTCATGCGCGGTCGCCTGTTCACTCTCGTTTCCTGCCTTTTGCTCAGTATTTCCTCCGTCGACGCGGTCCACGCCGCTTCCCTGACCGAACAACGCCGTCTCTACGACCAGGCCAAGGCCGCCCTGGCCAAGGGCAACAGCGCGCCCTACATGGCCTCGCGCAGCGCCCTGCGCGATTACCCGCTGGAACCCTACCTGGCCTACGACGAACTGACCCACCGGCTGAAGTCCGCCAGCAACGAGGAGGTCGAGCGCTTCCTCACCGAACACGGCGACCTGCCGCAGATCGGCTGGCTGAAACTGCGCTGGCTGCGCCTGCTGGCCGACCGCGACGACTGGAAGACCTTCGTCAACTACTACGATCCGAAGCTGAACTTCACCGAACTCGACTGCCTGTATGGCCAGTACCAGCTGGGCCACGGCCAGAAGGCCGAAGGCTACGCCACCAGCGAACGCCTGTGGCTGGTCGGCAAGTCGCAGCCGGCTGCCTGCGACACCCTGTTCGGCCTCTGGCAGGGCGAAGGCCAGCTCACCGAGGAAAAGGTCTGGAAACGCCTCAAGCTGGCCGCCGAAGCGCGCAACTACAGCCTCGCCTCGCACCTCGCGCAGCGCCTGCCGACCCTCGGCAACCAGGGCGCGCTGATGGTCAGCGTGGCGCAGAACCCCGCCCAGCTGAGCCAGACCGGCCGCTTCAGCCAGCGCGACCATGCCACCGCCGACGTGGTCGGTCTCGGCCTGCGCCGCCTGGCGCGGCAGGACCCGGAAAAGGCCCTTAGCCTGCTCGACTACTACAGCTCGGCGCTACCCTTCTCCAGCGACGAGAAGGTCGCCATCGCCCGCGAGATCGGTCTCAGCCTGGCCAAGCGCTTCGATCCGCGCGCACTGCCGCTGATGACCCAGTACGATCCCGGCCTGCGCGACAACACCGTCACCGAATGGCGCACCCGCCTGCTGCTGCGCCTGGGCCGCTGGGACGAAGCCTACGCGCTGACCCGCAAGCTGCCCCAGGATCTTGCCGCCACCAGCCGCTGGCGCTATTGGCAGGCACGCAGCCTGCAACTGGCGCAGCCGAACAGCAAGGAGCCGATCGCGCTGTACCAGAAGCTCGCCGGCGAGCGCGACTTCTACGGCTTCCTCGCCGCCGACCGCCTGAGCGTGCCGTACAAGCTCGGCAACCGTCCTGCGCACATCGACCCGCGCGTCCTGCAACGCGTACGCAACGCCGCCAGTACGCGCCGGGCCATGGAGTTCTTCAACCGTGGCGAAGTGATCAACGCCCGCCGCGAGTGGTACCACGCCGCGCGCCTGTTCGATCGCGACGAGCTGATCGCCCAGGCCAGGCTGGCCTACGACATGCAGTGGTATTTCCCGGCGATCCGCTCGATCAGCCAGGCGCAGTACTGGGACGACCTGGACATCCGCTTCCCGATGGCGCACCGCGCCACCCTGGTGCGCGAAGCGAAGAACCGCGGCCTGCACTCCAGTTGGATCTTCGCCATCACCCGGCAGGAAAGCGCGTTCATGTCCGATGCCCGTTCCGGAGTCGGCGCCACCGGGCTGATGCAGCTGATGCCCGGCACCGCCAAGGAGACCTCGCGCAAGTTCGGCATCCCGCTGGCCTCGACCCAGCAACTGATCGTGCCCGACGTCAACATCCGCCTCGGCGCCGCCTACCTGAGCCAGGTGCATAGCCAGTTCAACGGCAACCGGGTACTCGCCTCGGCCGCCTACAACGCCGGTCCGGGCCGCGTCCGCCAGTGGCTGAAAGATACCCGCCACCTGGCCTTCGACGTGTGGATCGAGACCATTCCGTTCGACGAGACTCGCCAGTACGTGCAGAACGTGCTGTCCTATGCGGTGATCTACGGGCAGAAGCTCAATGCGCCGCAGCCCATCGTCGACTGGCACGAACGCTACTTCGACGATTTCTGACCCCCAACCCGGCCCGGACGCCCGGGCCTTTCCAGTACCTTGAAAAGGACCTCAAGATGAACAAGCCCCTCGCCACCGCCCTGCTCGCCACCTCCAGCCTGCTGCTCGCCGACGGCGCCCTGGCCGCCGACGCCTGCGGTACGCCGCGCAACGCCTTCGACAGCGTGTACTGCCGCAGCGGCGAGTTTTCCCAGGCCGACCGCGAGCTGAACCAGCAGTTCGGCACCCTGCGCAAGCACCTGAACGACGGCCAGAAAGCCCTGCTGAAGAAGAGCCAGATCGCCTGGATCAAGGAGCGCGACGCGGCCTGCAGCGAAAGCAAGGACAACGGTTATTTCGTCAACCTCGACTGCGCCACCGAGAAGACCCGCCAGCGCCTCGACTTCCTCCGCGAACGCGAGCGCGAGTGCCTGAGCACCGGTTGCGTCGACGCCAAGCTCTGATCGCCGGCAAGGGCCGCCCGCCGCAACGGCGGGCGACCGTTCCTCAGTCGAGGATTTCCACCGGCATCCCCACCTCCAGGCTGCCCTGTCCCAGCGCAATCAGGTTCTGCCCGAACAGCACCGCGCCATCCTTTTCCCGGTAGGTCTTCAGGGTCGTCAGCGGCTCGCGGTCCTCGTTGCGCTCGCCGGTCGCCGGATCCAGGGTGGTGAGGATGCAGCGGGAACAGGGCTTGGCCACGACGAACTCGACCGAGCCGATGCGGATGCGTTTCCAGCCGTCCTCGGCGAACGCGGCGCTGCCTTCCACCACCAGGTTGGGACGGAAGCGCAGCATCTCCAACGGCCGGCCGACCCGCTGGCTGAGGTCGTCGAGCGAAGCCTGGCCGATCAGCAGCAGCGGGAAACCGTCGGCGAAATGCACCTTCTGCCCCGGTTCGGCGTAGCCGGTATCGACCTGCCGCGCGCGCGCCTCGGGAATGTGCACCAGGCGCGTCGGGCGGCCGAGGAAGCGCGTCAGCCAGTCCGCTGCGGCGTCGCCGGCATCCGGCGCCTGCAAGGTATCGCGCCAGACCGTGACGCCACGCAGGTTGGCGTCGGCTGCCGGTACTTCGAGGCTCAGCTCGGACATCCCCGGCGCATTCAGCCGCAGGACCTCCGGCGCCGCCCAGCGCGCCTGGATACGCCCCAGCTGCGGCAGCAGGCGCTGGGTGAAGAAACGTCCGGTTTCGGTGTCCACCGCCATCCAGCGTCGGTCGCCGACCACGCCCAGCGCATCGAGCGCGACGCGCTCCAGGGACTCGGCGGCGGAAGACTTGATCGGATAGCGGTACAGCGCGGAGAGACGGAACATGGAACCAGCATCCTTGGTGGAAAGATGCTGTTATACGGTGTCGCGGGAAAGGCCGACAAGACACAGACGCCACTCCAGGCAGCGGATCAGTCGGCCCCGCCCTCAGTCCTCGCGCGGCGGCTCGCGCAACAACGGCGAGCCGGCCGGCAAGTGCACGCGCAGCGCGCCCGGGGAAACCGAGAAACGCAGCTTGCGTCCTTCCAGCGGCTCGCCGTCGAGATTGACGTCGAGACCTTCCGCCGCCTCCACTTCCAGCCATGGCACCCGCGCGCGGACGAACAGGCTTTCCACTCCGTTGCCACCGCCGAGCAGGGTGCCCAGGGTACCGACCATGTCCTGCGGCGTCGGCAGGATGCTCACGTCCAGCAGGCCGTCGTCCACTCGCGCTTGCGGACACAGTACGTGCCCGCCGCCGGCCTGGCGCCCGTTACCGATGCCCAGGGCGAGGAACTCGCCTTCCCACTGGAAGTCCGGGGCGCTGAAACGGCCCTGGGCGGCATGCACTTCGGAAAAACGGGTCAACCCGGTCAACAGGTAGGCGGCACCGCCGAGAACCTTCTTCAGGTCCTCCGAGGTATTCGCGGTGACCTTCGAACCGAAGCCGCCAGTGGCCATGTTGAGGAACAGCTTGCCGTTCACCTCGCCCAGGTCGATCGGCCGCGCCGTCTGGTCGAGCAGCGCCAGCGCCGCGGCCGGTTCCAGGGGAATCCCGGCGGCGCGGGCGAAATCGTTGGCGGTGCCCAGCGGCAGGATCGCCAGGCTCGCCTCGCCTCGCCCGCGCGCCAGCGCTTCGGCCACCTCGCGCAGCGTGCCGTCGCCACCGCCCGCGACCAGCGTCGCATAGCCGGCCGCCAGCGCCTCCTCGACGATGCGCCGGGCGTCGCCGTCCTCCCAGGTTACCCGCACCGCCAGCTCCCGCCCGGCCTCGCGCTGTGCCGCGACCGCGGCACGAACCTCTTCGTTGCCCGCCTGCTTGCCGTGCAGGACCAGCAGAACCTTGTCCTTGTCCATCGAACCGAACCCCTCGTCGTGGCCTTGTCTTTGCCTATTGACCGCGTATCCGGGACGGAAGTGCGGCGCCCGGTTCAGGCAGGGTAGCCGGTAATCTCGCGAATGCTGCGGTAGAGCGGGCGCAACTGGCGATACATGCGCAGGTAGACCTCGCCATAGAGCCGCTGGTAGATCTGCCGGGCTTCCGCCTGGGGCAGGAAAACCCGGCCGACGCGGGTCATCCCGGCCACCGCGCTGGCGACGTCCGGATAGAGGCCGAGCCCCACCGCGCAGTCGATCGCCGCACCCAGGCCGGACGCCTCGTAGACATGCGGGCGCTCGGCCGGCAGGCCGAAGATGTCGGCGGTGAGCTGCATCGCCGCGTCGCTCTGCGAGCCGCCGCCGGCCACGCGCAGGCGCACGATCGGCGTGCCCGAACGCTTCTCGATGCGCTCCTTGCCCTGGCGCAGGGCATAGGCCAGGCCCTCGAGGATGGCCCGGTAGATGTGCGCCCGGGTATGCACGTCGCCGAAACCGATCATCGCCCCCTTGGCCTCCAGTCCCGGTTCGCGGATTCCCGGCGACCAGTAGGGTTGCAGGGTCAGGCCCATCGAGCCGGGCGGCACGCCGTTGACCAGTTCGTCGAACAGTTGCTCCGGCTCGACCCCCTGCTCGCGCGCCTGCTGCATCTCGCGCAAGCCGAACTCGCGCTTGAACCAGCTGACCATCCAGTAGCCGCGATAGATCATCACCTCGGTATTGAAATGATCGGGAATCGCCGCCGGATAGGGTGGAATCAGCGGCACGGTTTCCAGGTAGCGGGCGCGAGTGGTGTTGATGGTCGCCGTGGTGCCGTAGGAGAGGCAGGCGATGGTGGGCTCCAGCGCACCTGCGCCGAGCACCTCGCAGGCCTTGTCGGCCCCCGCGGCGATCAACGGCAGGCCTTGCGGAATGCCGGTGTGCCGGCTGGCCTCGGCGCTGATCTGGCCGAGCCGCTCGCCCGGCTTGAACAGCTCCGGCAACTGCTCGCGGCGTACCGCCAGCGCCTGCCATTTCCAGTCGCGCGGCGCGGCCCAGCGCAGGCGCTTGTAGTCGAACGGCAGGTAGGCAACGCAGCACCCCACCGAGTCGACGAAACGGCCGGTCAGGCGGTGGCTGAGAAAGCCGGAAAGCAGCAACACCTTGTCGGTCTTCGCAGCGATCTCCGGCTGCTCCTGGGCCACCCAGTTGACCTCGGCCTGGGCGCGGAAATGCTCCACCGCGCCCTCGGCGCCGACCAGCTTGAACAGCCAGCCCCAAGGCCCCCTGATGCGCTCGCGGACCTCCGCCCGGCGCTGGTCGAGCCAGAGGATCGCCGGACGCAACGGCCTGCCCTCGGCATCGACGTGGATCACCGTGCCACGCTGGGTGGTCAGCGACACCCCGCGGATGAGCCCGCGATCGATGTCCACCTGGTCCCAGAGCCGCCGACAGGCCTCGCCGAGCATCGCCCAGTAGTACTCGGGGTCCTGTTCGGCCCAGCCCGGATGCTTCGAGTAGTAGGCCTCCAGCTCCACCTTGCCCTTGCCCAGCAGGTTGCCCTGCAGGTCGAACAGCAGGGCGCGCACGCTCTGGGTGCCATTGTCGATCGCCAGCAGATAGTTCTTGTCGTTCATCTCGTTCTCGTCTCGGCTGGTCAGACGGGCAGGCTGTAGTGCCGGCGCCAGAGGTCCAGATAGGCCTGTTGCTCACGTTCCCAGCGCGGGTCGTCCCAGCCCAGGCGCGCTTGGCAGAGCGCGCGGATACGCGGCAGGTATGCCGCGCCGCCTCCGGGCAACAGCAGGCCGAGGCGGGTGCGGCGCAACAGCAGGTCATCGAGATGCAGCACCATTTCCGCCTCGGCGGCGAACGCCAATTCGGCCCAGAGCGTTTCGCTGGCACCCACGCAGTCCGTTCCGAGGGTGTCCACCAGCCGCTTGAGGCGGACCAGGTCGCGTCCGTAGCGACCGGCCAGGCGGCGTCGCTGGCCACTGCCGAGCCCGTCGATGAGCGGACCTTCGCAGGCGCCGAATACCGCCGCGCCATCGTCCGTGACCGTGCGCCCGAGCAGCGGCGCGCAGGCTTGTAGCACCTCCACCGCCAGCGGCCGGAAGGTGGTCAGCTTGCCGCCGGCCAGGGTCACGCAGCCCGGCTCGCGCCAGAGCACATGCTCGCGTTTCTCGTCGGAAGGCTTGCCGCTGTCGTCGCCGCTGCTGACCACCGGTCGCACGCCGGCCCAGGTCGACAGCACGTCGCGCGCCTCGATGGCCGCGGCGGGAAACTGCTGGGCGCAGGCCGCCAGCAGGTAGGCGAGTTCGGCGCGGCTGATCCGCGCGTCCTCCCCAAGGCCGTCGCGATGGTCGAGATCGGTGGTGCCGACCACCGTCGCACCCTCCCAGGGGAACACGAACACCGGTCGCCGGTCCGTGGCGTGCATGAAGCTGAAGGCATGGGCCACCGGCAGGCGCCAGGCCGGCAGCAATAGATGGCTGCCGCGCAGCGGGCGGATGTGCTCGCTTCCGCCGGGCTGGCGCAACTCATCGGCCCAGGCCCCGGTGGCCACCGCCAGGGCGCGGCAGCGAAAGTCGAGAAGCTCGCCGCTCTCGCGGTCCTCGGCGCGCAGGCCGACCACCTGGCCGCCCTCGCGCAGCAATTCGCGCACACGCATGCCGTTGAATGCCTCGCCGCCGTCGTGACGCGCCTCGGCCAGCACCCGCAGCACCAGGCGCGCATCGTCGGTCACCGCATCGAAGAATCGCGTGCCGCCGAGCAGCCGTTGTTCCTTCAGGCCCGGCGCCAGGTAGCGCAACGCGGCGGCGTCGTAGAAACGGTGGTTGCGCCGCCCGGCAAGGGCGTCGTACACGCTCAGCAGGCCGCCGAATAGCCGCGGGCCGGGAAAGCCGCCGCGGTAGTGGGCCATCACGAAGCTCAACGGCTCCACCAGCCCAGGCGCCTCGCCGAGCAGGCGCTGGCGCTCGCGCACCGAGTCGCGGGTCAGCCGCCACTGGCCCTTGGCGATGTAGCGCAGGCCGCCATGGACCATCTTCGACGAGCGGCTCGAGGTGCCCCAGGCGAAGTCCCGCTGCTCCAGCAGCAGGCAGCGCCAGCCGCGCCGCGCGGCTTCGCGGAGGATGCCGGCACCGCTGATGCCGCCGCCGACCACGATCAGGTCCCACTCCTGCCCCGCCAGCGCCGGCAGGCGGCGGCGACGCCACTCCTCGTTCCAGGCTGAAGTCATTCCGCTCAGTCCTGCAGCAGGGTGCCGCGGTTGAGCCGCCCGGCCGGGTCGAAGTGACCGGCCATGGCACGCAGCGCGGCGACGCCCAGTTCGCCCTTCTCGCGGGGCAGGTAGGGTGCGTGGTCCTTGCCGACGCCATGCTGGTGGCTGATGGTGCCACGATTGTCGACGATCGCCTGGCTGGCCGCATGCTTGAGACGCTTCCAGCGCTCCAGCGTCGCCGCATAGCTCGCGGCCGGACGGAACACGTAGGTGGTATAGATGCTCGACCCCTCGCCATAGACATGCGAGAGGTGGGTGAACACATGGACTTTCTCGCCCTCGGCGGCCAGGCCGTCTCGCAGGCTGGCCTCGATCTTCTGCAGCAGGCCGTCGACGTTGCTCCAGTCGGTGGCGGTCTCCAGGGTGTCCACGGCGTAGCCCGCCTGCCACAGGGCCTCGCGCAGGTAGGGGAAGCGGAAGCGGTTCTGCGCCCACTTGCGCCCCAGCAGGGTGCCGGTGAAGACCCCGCCGAAGCGTTTCAGCAAGGCCTTCGCCTGGCTCAGCGACAATCCGTTCTGCCGGCGGTTGCCGGTCACGCCGAAGGTCAGCATGCACTTGCCCTCGCCCGCGCCGCGCAGCGCCAGGTATTTCTCCAGCCAGGCGATCTGTCCGGGATGGCCGGCCAGGGCCAGTTGGGTCATGGTTTCCACGGCGTTGGACAGTCGCAGCATCGACAGCGGCACGCGCGCCTGGGCCAGCTCGCGGGTGGCTTGCAGGGCCTGCTGCCAGTTCGGCAGGAAGACGCTGTAGAAGCGCTCGTCCTCGGCCAGCGGCGAGACCCGCACCTTCACCGAGGAAATGATCCCGAAGCGTCCCTCAGAGCCCAGCACCAGTTCGCGCAGGTCCGGTCCCGCCGCGGATGCCGGGAAGGTAGCGATTTCAAGCGGCCCGGCGAAGGTCTCCAGGGTCCCGCCGGCGAAAAGTTGTTCGATCCGCCCGTAGCGCAGCGACTGCTGGCCACTGGAGCGGCTGGCGACCCAGCCACCGAGGGTCGACAACTCCCAGGACTGCGGGAAATGCCCGAGCGTGTAGCCCAGCGCACGCAACTGGCTCTCCACCTGCGGGCCGGCGGCGCCGGGGCCGAAGGTCGCGACCAGGCTCTCGCGGTCCAGATCGAGCAGGCGGTTCATGCGCTCCAGCGAGACCGTCAGTACCGGCCGCCGCGAGGCTTGCGGATTGATATGGCCGGCCACGGAAGTACCGCCGCCATAGGGAATCAGTTGCAGGTCGCGGGAGTCGGCCAGGGCCAGCAACTCGCGGATCTGTTCGGCGGTTTCCGGATAGGCCACGGCGTCCGGGTAGACGCCGAAGTCGCCCTCGCGCATCGCCAGCCAGTCCGGCAGGCTCTGCCCGCGGGCATGCAGCAGACGCTCACGGGGGTCGATGCTGTAGCGCGGATCGGCCTCCAGGCGCGACGCCGGGACCTTCGCCAGCGCCGCCTCCAGGCTGGCGTCCGGCAAGCGTGCGCCCTGCCCGACCAGTTCCGCCAGGAACCCACGGGCGCTGTCCGGCAATTCGACCACGGTGCTTTCTTCGCCCCAGCCATTCCAACGGCGCATGAACCTCTCCCCTCGCTTGTCGCGGCAACCTGTTTATCGGAACCTTTCTGGCTGCCTATACTAGCCAGCCGCCCTCGCCTGTCACTGTCGGATCGAGACACTCCCTGTGACCGATCAAGACAGCCGGCACGCACGCCGGACGGCCTGTTCCACCCGCCACGACAAGAACAACGACCATGCAGACCCTTGGCTCCACCTCGGTTCCGGCCCTGCTGAAATACCTGCGCCATGCCGAACGGCTCGGCCTGGACATCGCCCCTGCCCTGGCCGCCGCCGGCCTCCAGGCCGACCAGCTCAACGACAATCGCCAGCGCCTGCCGGGCGAAGCCCACGAGCGCCTGCTCGGCTATTTCTGCGAGCATTCCGGCGATCCCCTGTTCGGCCTGCATTCGGCGCGTTTCGTCCAGCCCGGCTCCTGGAGCGTGCTCGGCTACATCGCGATGAACTGCGCCACCCTGGGCGAGGCCATGAGCCGCATCACGCCCTACGAGAAGCTGGTCGGCGACATGGGCACCAGCCGCATCGAGGCGGCCGGCGGGCAGGTCCGGCTGATCTGGAACTGCCGCCACCAGACACCCCTGGTACGGCGCCACATGGTCGAGCACGTCCTGGCTTCCTGGGTCCTCTACGCGCGCTGGATCGCCGACCTGGAAGGTTCGCCGGACGAGGTCTGGCTGGAACACGACCTGCCGGACGGAACCCGCGTGGAAGACTACGAGACCTTCTTCGGCTGTCCGGTACGCTTCGCCCAACCCTGTTCGGCGCTGCTGGTACCGCTGGACTACCTGGCGCTGCCGCTGCGCCAGGCCGACGCGACGCTGCTGCGCACTCTGGAGGAACATGCCCTGGCGCTGATGGCCGAGCTGGACGATGACGAGCCGCTGCCGCTGCGGGTGAAGAACGCCCTGCGCCAGCTACTCAAGGACGGCCTGCCGCGCAAGGAACGGGTGGCGGAGAAGTTCGGCATGACCGTACGCACCCTGCAACGCCACCTGCAGCAAGCCGGCAGCAGCTACCAGCAGACCCTCGACGAACTGCGCCGCGAACTGGCCGAGCACTACCTGCTGCATAGCGAGCTGCCGATCCAGGACATCGCCCAGTACCTGGGCTTTACCGAGTCGCGCTCGTTCCATCGCAGTTTCAAGGGTTGGACCGGGCAGACGCCCGGCGAGTACCGGCAACGGCGCAAGGAGCCGGCGGCGCAATGAGAACGGCGGCCATCCGGCCGCCGTCGGCTCAATCGAGCAGTTCGCTCAGCGGAATGAACGCCACGCCCTCGCCTTCCACGAGGGTACGTCCCTCGCGGACCTCCACCAGCCCCTCGGCCCAGGAAGCGCTGCGCAGTACCCCGGAACTCTGGTTCGGATAGAGCACCGCGCGGCCCTGCTCCAGGCGACCACGCAGGTACTCGCGACGCTGCCCCGCCTTGGTCCAGGCAAAGCCGGCCGGTACCTCCACCCGCAGCGGCGCGACCTGCGCCACGCCAAGCCGGCGCAGCAGGTAGGGACGCGCCAGCAGGGCGAAGGTGACCAGGGTCGAAGCCGGATTGCCCGGCAGGCCGATCACCGGGATGCCCTGGAACTGGCCGACGGTCAGCGGCTTGCCGGGTTTTATCGCCAGCTTCCAGAGGGTCAGCTCGCCGGCTTCGCGCAGCGCCATGCCGAGGAAGTCGGCCTCGCCCACCGATACGCCGCCGGTGGACAGGATCAGGTCCACCCCGGCCAACCCGGCCAGGCGCTCGCGGGTACGTGCCAGGTCGTCGGGAAGGATGCCGGCGTCGAGCACGTCGCAGCCCAGGCGTTGCAGCCAATCCTTGAGCAACGGACGGTTGCTGTTGTAGATCTGCCCGGCCTGCAGCGGCTGGCCCGCCTCGACCAGCTCGTCGCCGGTGGACAGCAGCGCCACCCGCGGCTTGCGTCGCACCTCCAGGGCCGCGTAGCCGAGCGAAGCCGCCAACCCCAGTTCGATGGAGCGCAGGCGCGTGCCGGCCGGCAGGACCAGGTCGCCCTGGCGGATTTCCTGGCCACGCGGGCGCACATGCTGGCCCGCGCGCAACGGCTGGGTGAAGCGCACGCGGCCATCGTCGAGCGCTTCGGCGTTTTCCTGCATCTCTACCAGATCGGCGCCTTCGGGCAGCGGCGCACCGGTGAAGATCCGCGCACAGGTACCCGCTTGCAGCGGCTCCGGCGCCTGTCCGGCAAAGATCTTCTGGCTGACCGGCAGTGGCTCGCCGTTCCAGTCGGCGAGGCGCAAGGCATAGCCGTCCATGGCGCTGTTCGGCCACGGCGGCAGGTCCAGGCCGGCCAGCAGGTCGACCGCCAGCACGCGGCCGCCAGCCTGCTCCAGGGGCACCTGCTCACACGTATCGATAGGCGTTTGCGCGGCCAGTTCGAGGAGCCGTTCCAGCGCCGTCTCGACCGGCATCAGCCCCGGCTGTTCGCAGCAGCCGCTCACCCGCGGCTCTCGCAGGGCGCCGCCTGTTTCAGGTGCGGGACGAAGTTGCACGGGCGATGACGGGCGTCCAGTTGCTCGACGAGGATGCCTTCCCAGGCAGTGCGGCAGGCGTTGGTGGAGCCCGGCAGGCAGCAGACCAGGGTGCCGTTGGAAAGCCCGGCCAGGGCCCGCGACTGGATGGTGGAGGTACCGATGTCGGCCAGCGAAATCTGCCGGAACAGCTCGCCGAAGCCGTCCACCTGCTTGTCCAGCAGGCAGGCCACCGCTTCCGGGGTGCTGTCGCGGCCGGTGAAACCGGTGCCGCCGGTGATCAGCACGACCTGCACGCTATCCTCGGCGATCCAGGTCGCGACCTGTGCGCGGATCCGGTATAGGTCATCCTTCAGCAGCACGCGAGCGGCCAGGTTGTGCCCGGCCTCGGTCAGGCGGTCGACGAACAACAGGCCTGAAGTATCGGTTTCCAGGGTACGGGTATCGCTGACGGTCAGGACGGCGATGTTCAACGGCACGAATGCCGTTTCGGCCTTGTGGCTCATGGGGTTGGCCCTTGCTTGTGGACGTGATCGCGGTGTTATATCACAGGCCCGACACGGAGACCCCAGATGCCCGATAGCGCCCTGCCCCCCTGCTCCATCCTTCTCCTGGCGGGAGGCCGCGGCCAGCGCATGGGCGGTCGCGACAAGGGCCTGATCGAGTGGCAGGGCCTGCCCCTGATCGCCCACCTGCATCGCCTGGTGCGCCCGCTCACCGATGACCTGATCGTCTCCTGCAACCGCAACCAGGAACGCTATGCGGCCTATGCCGACCGCCTGGTGAGCGACGACAGCCGAGACTTCCCCGGCCCGCTCGCCGGCATCCGCGCCGGCCTGGCGGTGGCCCGGCATCCCTGGCTGCTGGTGCTGCCCTGCGATGCGCCGCGCATCGACCGCGCCTTGCTGGAAACCCTGCTGCAGGCCGCCGGCCGCACACCGGCGCGCCCCTGGATGCTGCGCTGCGGCGGCCAGTGGGAACCGCTGTTCAGCCTGATCCCGACGCACCTGGCCGAAGAGATAGAACACGCCTGGCGCCAGGGCGACCGTAGCCCACGCCACGTCCTGTTGCCGCTTGGCGCGGAGGCCATCGAGCTGGCCGCGGGCGATCCGCGGCTGGCCAACCTGAACACCCCCGAGCTGTTGGCTAATCACCGCGAACTGAAGTAAAACGGAAGGGACGTCGAGTCGAATTTTCTCGAAGGTGGGGGGAACACTCGTTTTTAGGGGGGAACTCTTCCTAGAACTCGTCTGTCAGAAACTCGTAACTTCAAAGTCTGACCGCACAGGAGAACTGCGCAATGATCAAGCGGATGCTACCCGCCCTCCTTCTCGCCGTAGGCCTCGGCGCCCTCGCGGGTTGTTCCAGCCCTACCGTGATCACCCTCAACGACGGACGTGAAATCCAGGCCGTAGACACCCCTTCCTATGACGAGGATTCCGGCTTCTACGAGTTCGAACAGCTCGACGGCAAGCGCGCCCGCGTGAACAAGGACCAGGTCCGCACCGTCAAGGAACTCTGATACCGTCGCGTAACAGGTTTTCCTGAAGACCCCGTCGACTCGAACGAGCGACGGGGTCTTTGCTTTTTCGCCCGGGGAAACCGGGGCTCGAAAAAAAATTCATCTAACCCCTTGTGTACCAAAACTTTTTCTGTAGAATGCGCCCCAACAAAACGGAGCGTAGCGCAGCTTGGTAGCGCGTCTCGTTCGGGACGAGAAGGTCGCTGGTTCGAATCCAGTCGCTCCGACCATATCCCGAAAAACCCGCCTCAACGGCGGGTTTTTTATTGCCTGCGATTCGGCCTTTCTCACAGGGTACGCAGGTAGGCCACCAGGTCGCCCTTCTCTTCCGCGGACAGCTTGCGCTCCAGCACCAGGTTGAAGAACTCCACGGTGTCCTCCAGGGTCAGCAGGCGGTCGTCGTGCAGGTACGGCGGCGAATCCTTGATCCCGCGCAATGGGAAGGTCTTGATCGGCCCGTCGGCGGACGCCATCACGCCATTGACCAGTTTCGGATCGTAGAAGCGCTCCACCTTCAGGTTGTGCATCAGGTTGTCGGTGAAGTAAGGCGGCGCATGGCACCCGGCGCAGGCCGCCTTGCCGTAGAACAGCTTTTCGCCACGCAATTCCTGCTCGCTGGCCTTGCCCGGATCGAGCCGCCCCTCCACATCCAGCTTCGGTGCCGGGGGGAAGTCCAGCAGCGCCTGGAACTCACCCATGAAATGCACTTGACTGCCACGCTCGAGCACGTTCACCCCCTTCTTGGTGGCGATTACCGGATCACCGTCGAAGTAGGCGGCGCGCTGCTCGAACTCGGTGAAGTCCTCGACGGTCTTCAGCGCCCTCTGCGAGCCGAACAACCGCTGGATGTTCACCCCGCGCAGCGTCGGCGTGTCGATGCGGTGGCGGAACGGCTGCGGGCGCACATCGCCGGCCAGGTGGGTAGCGGCATTGGTGTGGCCGTTCGCATGGCAGTCGAAGCAGGCTACGCCGCGGCTCGGATGCTCGCTACGGCGATCGTCGGTGAGGTTGAACTGCTGCTGCGGAAAGGCCGTTAGCAGCAGGCGCAGCCCTTCCAGCTGCTTGGGATTGAGAATCCCGTTGAACAACTCGAAATAGTTGTCGATGGTCACCAGCTTGCCCTTGGACACATCGCCCAGGTCAGGCCGGGTGGTAAGGAACATCGGTGCCGGGAATTCCGGCAGGAAGTGGTCCGGCAGGTCGTAGTCGAGGTCGAAACGGGTCAGGTCGCGGCTTTCCTGGCGCTTGATCTCGTCGATGAGGAACTTGGGAAAGACCATCCCGCCTTCGGCATGGTTGGGGTGCGGCAGCGGCAGGAAGCCACCGGGGAACAGCCCCTGCTTGCGGATTTCCTCGGGGCTCAGCCTGGCCAGTTCCTCCCAGCTGGTGCCGGCCGGCAGCTTCACCCGGATCCCCTCCTGCAGCGGCTTGCCGCGCGTCATGCTGGCGCCCTTGGCCGGCCTGTCGCTGAGATCGTAACGCTGCTCGAGAAGCGTCTTGTGGGCCTGTTCGATCGACGGCTTGTTCGCCGTCATGCGCTTCATGATGGTGGCGAAGTCCTCATTGATCACCACCGGCGAATAGCTGGAAGTCTTGCTTGGCTGCTCATCCCCCGCGCCCACGGCGGATTGCAGCCCCAGGGCGAGCGGCATGACCCAGAGGGCATGGCGCGTCCAGGCGGGCGTTTTCATCAGGCGTCCTCTTTCGTTATGAGGAAACGCCGAGCCTCGTCGTCCCGACCCCCACACCCCGGCGGTCCGCGACAGCGGACCGAACGACCTGCGACGCGTCCTGCGCCACGCGGGTTCCCGGCTGTTTCCAGTCAGTCCTGAAGGGAACTCAGGGTTTATCCATCGCCCTTAGGCCTAGCCGAACGCAGCCTGCCGAGCCAATAGACTCAGGCTATGAAAACCATTGAGAAACGCCTATGCATCGCTTCGCCAGCATCGCCGAAGCCAGGCACCGCGCGGCATGGGGGAAGGAAGCGGAACGCAGTCCGGTTTGCGCATAGAGCGCGGGGTTACCAGCGGTGCCGCGCTTAGCGCGAATGAATAGGCATCAGCAGCTGAGGAAGGCTGCGACCTGCTCGGCCTCGAACGGCCAGTTCAGCTCGGCGCCATTGTCGCAGCGGCGCAGCACCGGGATCCGCAGGCCATAGTGCTCGACCCAGGCTTCGTCGTCGGCGATGTCCACCAGTTCGACCAGCAGGCCATGTTCGACGAAGGGCATCAGCACCGCCTCCGCGACTTCGCAGAGGTGGCAACCGAGGGTTCCGAAGAGTTGGCATTCCGGGGGCATCGAAAGGACCTGTGCAGTGTTTCGCGGCGATGGTAGCACCCGCGCTCAGATGCCAGCGACCTGCAACAGACTTTCGGCCGCCTGCCGGGCCTCGCGGGCCTGGTCCGCCGGCCCATGGATGTGCGCCATCACCAGCGCGCCCTCCATCAGGTATTGCAACTGCCGCGCAAGCAGTGCCGCCGAACGCGCGCCCAGGCGCTCCAGCTGGCGCTGGAAGTAGGCTTCGACGAAGGCCTTTTGCTCGGCCGCCTGGCGGTGGATCGGATGCGAGCGCTCATGGAACTCGGCGGCGGCATGGATGAAGGCACAGCCACGGAACGCCTCGTCCTGGAGGAACTCCTGCAGACCATCGAACACCGCCAGGATCGCCGCTCGCGGCTGCAACCGTGCCTCGGCTTCGAGCATGCGTTCGGCGGTGCGCTGCCGACGCACCTCCAGGGCGGCCATGATCAGTTCGTCCTTCGAGCGAAAGTGCTTGTACAGCGTCATCTTCGCCACCCCGGACTCGGCCAGGATGCGGTCGATGCCGGTGGCGTGGTAACCCTCGCGATAGAACAGGTCGACGGCGGTGCTGAGCAGTTGCTCGCGTTTGCGGGATGTCATGGAAAGCCTCCTGAGCGGCCCATTATGCGCGACCCTGGCGCCCCCTTGAACCGCTCTGCGTCGCTCCCCGGACGAATACCGACGGAAAAAGGCGAACGCGCGCCTTGAAATATACAGACCTGTCTGTCTAATATCCAGGCACCAATACCCGCCTGGAACCCTCAGATGAAACTGCATGACCTGGATCTCTCCGGCAACGCCTACAAGGTCCGCCTGTTCCTCTCCCTCATCGGCCGCGAGGCGACGCTGCGGCCGGTCGATTTCCTCAACCGCGAGCACAAGACCCAGGCCTTCCTCCGCATGAATCCCCGCGGACAGATCCCGGTGCTGGAAGACGGCGAGCTGCAACTGGGCGACTCCCACGCCATTCTCGTCTATCTGGCACGACGCCATGCCGGTCCCGAGTGGTATCCGCTCGACCCCGTCAGCCAGGGCCGCATCGCCTACTGGCTCAGCTATTCGGCCAACGAGGTGCAGAACGGCCCGGCCAGCGCCCGGCTGATCACTCGCTTCAACCTGCCGCTGGATCGCGAGCAAACCCACCAGCGAGGCCTGGAAGTGCTGCGCCTGGTCGACTGGCACCTGGCCGAGCATCGCTGGCTGGCCCAGGGCGAACAGCCGAGCATCGCCGACGTGGCCCTCTACCCCTACCTGGCCCTCGCCCCCGAAGGCGGCCTGGCGCTGGACCACTACCCGGCGCTGAACGCCTGGATCGCCCGCATCCGCGCGCTGCCCGGCTACATCCCGATGCCCGGCCTGTAGCTCGGCAGGAGGCAGCATGAGCCAGGAACAGAGTCCCTTCCACACCGGCGAACTGGCGATCCAGGAACGCGCCGGCGTTCGCGAACAGGTCGCCGGCTTCGGCAGCCGCGCGATCCGCACCTTCATGCCGGACCAGCACCGGGAGTTCTTCTCCCTGCTATCGCTGTTGCTGGTGGGCAGCCTCGACGCCGACGGCTACCCCAGCGCCTCGGTGCTCTGGGGCCCCCCCGGCTTCGCCCGTTCGCCGGAACCGACCCGCCTGCGCATCGACAACCTGCCGCAAGCGGACGATCCGCTGGCGGCCAATCTCGAGGCTGGCACCCGCCTCGGCATCCTCGGCCTGGAATGGCCGACCCGCCGCCGCAACCGCATGAATGGACGGGTCCTGGCGCGGGACGGAAAGGGTTTCACGGTCGGCGTCGAGCAATCCTTCGGAAACTGTCCCAAGTACATCCAGGCGCGCAGCCATCAGCCCGTCTCCAGGATCGCAAGTCCCGCGTTGCAGGGCGAAGGACTCGATCCACGCTGGCTGTCGCTGGTCTCGCGCAGCGATACGCTGTTCATCGCCAGCCAGCATGCCGACCCGCTCAGAGGCGGCGTCGACGTCTCCCATCGGGGCGGGCCGCCGGGCTTTCTCCGGCTCGGCGCGGATGGCCGCCTGTGGTTGCCCGACTATGCCGGCAACCGCCTGTTCAATACCCTCGGCAACCTGCTCCAGGACCCTCGCTGCGGCCTCCTGTTCATCGATTTCGACAATGGCGACCTGCTGCACCTGCACGCCGAGGCCGAGCTGTTCTGGCCGGGTTCGCAGCCATCCATCCCCTGGCCCGCCGGCGCCGAGCGCCTGCTGGCGTTGCGCCCCGCAGGCTGGCGCTGGCGGCGCGGCCGCCTGCCGCTGGCATTCGGCGAGCCCCAGCCATCCCCTTTTCTTCCTGCCGGTGAATCTTGATGCCTTTCCTGTATCGCCTTGCCTCGTTGTTGATCGCCCTCCTCGTCCTGCCGGTGCAGGCGGCGGAAATGCGAGTCGCCCTGTTGCGCACCTCGGGAGTGGAAACCCTCGATGCGCTCACCGTCGACGGCGGCTCCTGGGTGCGCCGGGTGCCGCTCAGCCATACCGCGGTGCTGATCGAGCACCACGCCGCCACCCTGCTCTTCGACACTGGCCTGGGGCGCGACATCGACGCCCAGTTCCGTGCCGACATGCCTTGGTGGGCAGCGCCGCTGTTCGCTTACCAGAAAGTCGTCCCGGCGCGCGACCAACTGGACGCAGCCGGTATCCGCGTCGATCGCATCCTGCTGTCCCACGCACACTGGGATCACGCCTCGGGCCTGGTCGACTTCCCCGAAGTACCGGTCTGGGCACCCTACGAGGAGATCGCCTTCAGCCGCATCGCCACCCCGCCGGCCGCCTTCCCCAGCCAATTCCGCCATGGCGTGCGCTGGCGACCTTACAGCTTCGATCCGCGGCCGTTCATGGGCTTCGACGAAAGCCTCGACCTGTTTGGCGACGGCCGCCTGGTGCTGGTCCCCCTGCCCGGCCATACGCCCGGCTCGGTCGGTCTGTTCGTCACCCTCGACAGCGGGCGCCGGCTGTTCTTCAGCGGCGACACCAGTTGGCGACTCGAAGGCGTCGAAGGCCCACGGCAGAAATTCTTCGCCGGCCGCGCCCTGGTCGATCGCGATCCCGCGCGCACCCTCGCGCAACTGGCGAAGATCCGCCTGCTGCTCCGCAGCGACCCGCGCCTGAGCGTGATTCCGGCGCACGATGCGCGGGTCCAGGCCGCCCTGGGCTACTTCCCGCACTGGCTGGAATAGTGGGAAAGCCCGTCCTAGACAGGGTTCGTGCCAATTCGCGGCCACCCTCGACTAATGTCTAACAGTGGCCGTCTTCCTGTAGTGCTTAAGTAACCGGGCTGTCACAGGCCGACGTGGCGTCACGCCGCCGCCATCGGCCTGCCCCAAGCGCTCGAGGAGACAATAACAATGAGCATGACCCCGATCGCCCGTGCCGTGGCTTTTGCCGCGCTGGGTTCCAGCATTACCGTCCCAACCCTGGCCCATGCCGAGTTCATCAAGGACAGCAAGGCCAGCATCGAACTCCGCAACTTCTACTTCAACCGTGATTTCCGCCAGGAAGGCGCCAGCCAGTCCAAGGCCGAGGAATGGGCTCAGGGCTTCCTCCTGCGCTACGAGTCCGGCTACACCGAGGGCACCATCGGTTTCGGCGTCGACGCCATCGGCCTGCTCGGGGTGAAGCTCGACTCCAGCCCCGACCGCAGCGGCACCGGCCTGCTCAAGCGCGACCGCGAGACCGGCCGCGCCCAGGACGACTATGGCGAGGCAGGGATCACCGCCAAGCTGCGGGCGTCGAAGAGCACCCTGAAGATCGGCACCCTGACCCCCAAGCTGCCGGTGATCATGCCCAACGACAGCCGCCTGCTGCCACAGACCTTCCAGGGCGGCGCGCTGAACTCCATGGAGATCGACGGCCTGACCCTCGACGCCGGGCGCCTGAAGAAGGTCAACCAGCGCGACTCCTCGGACAACGAGGACATGACCATCACCGGTGGCGGCAAGCGCAACATCGTGGTCCGTTCCGGGCTGACTTCGGACAAGTTCGACTTCGCCGGCGGCAGCTACAAGTGGACCGACAACCTCAGCACCAGCTACCACTACGGCAAGCTCGACAACTTCTACAAGCAGCATTACCTCGGCCTGGTGCACACCCTGCCGATCGCCGACAAGCAGTCGCTGAAATCCGACATCCGCTGGGCGCGCTCCACCGACGACGGTTCCAGCAACGTCGACAACAAGGCGCTCAACGCCATGTTCACCTACAGCCTCGGCTACCACGCCTTCGGCGTCGGCTACCAGAAGATGAGCGGCGACACCGGCTTCGCCTACATCAACGGCGCCGACCCCTACCTGGTGAACTTCATCCAGATCGGCGACTTCGCCAACAAGGACGAGAAATCCTGGCAGGCGCGCTACGACTACAACTTCGCCGGCGTCGGCATTCCCGGCCTGACCTTCATGACCCGCTACGTCAAGGGCGACAACATCGACCTGCTGACCACCTCGGGCGAAGGCAAGGAATGGGAACGCGACATGGACATCGCCTACGTGTTCCAGAGCGGCCCGTTGAAGAACCTCGGGGTGAAGTGGCGCAACGCGACCATGCGCACCAACTACACCAACGACTACGACGAAAATCGCCTGATCGTCAGCTACACGCTGCCGCTCTGGTAACGGCAGGCCCCGCGGATAGCCGCGCTACGGCCATCCGCCCCTCCCCAGAGCCCCGCGGCGGAACGAAGAGGCCACCCTTGGGTGGCCTCTTTCATGGCGGGATGCCTCGCTCGCAGCGTGCAGGACGGATAGCGCCTGGGGCGTTATCCGCCGATACCCCACCGGACCAAGGAAGTCCGCCCCCTCATTCGTGGCTGATCGCGCCGATCTTGTGGATCGACAGGTCCGCGCCGTAGTACTCCTCCTCCTGGCTCAAGCGGATGCCCAGCAGCGCCTTCATCAGCCCATAGACCAACAGGCCGCCGGCGAAAGCCACCGTCACCCCCAGCAGGCTGCCGAGCGCCTGGCTGGCCAGGCTCACCCCGCCGAGCCCACCCAATGCCTGCTGGCCAAAGATGCCGCAGGCAATCCCGCCCCAGACCCCGCAAAGACCGTGCAACGGCCAGACACCGAGGACGTCGTCGATCTTCCAGCGCACCTGGGTCGCGGTGAACGCCCAGACGAACAGGGCCCCCGCCACCAGGCCGGTAGCCAGCGCGCCGATCGGATGCATCAGGTCGGAACCGGCGCACACCGCCACCAACCCGGCCAGCGGACCGTTGTGCAGGAAACCCGGGTCGTTGCGGCCGATCAGCAGCGACGCCATGGTGCCGCCAACCATCGCCAGCAAGGAGTTGACCGCCACCAGCCCGCTGACCCCAGCGAGGGTCTGGGCGCTCATCACGTTGAAGCCGAACCAGCCGATGATCAGGATCCACGACCCCAGTGCCAGGAACGGGATGCTCGACGGCGCCATCGCCACCAGCTTGCCGTCGCGATAGCGGCCGTTGCGGCTGCCCAGCAATAGCACCGCCGCCAATGCCAGCCAGCCGCCCAGCGCATGCACCACCACGGAGCCGGCGAAATCGTGGAAGGGCGCGCCGAACTCCAGCTTCAGCCATTCCTGCAAGCCGAAATTGCCGTTCCACACCAAGCCTTCGAAAAACGGGTACACGAAGGCCACGATCAGCGCCGTGGCGCACAACTGCGGACCGAACCTGGCACGCTCGGCGATGCCGCCGGAGATGATCGCCGGGATTGCCGCGGCGAAGGTCAGCAGGAAGAAGAACTTCACCAGCGCATAGCCACTGTCCACGGTCAGCGCCGCCGCCGGATGGAAGAAAGTCACGCCGTAGGCAATCCAGTAGCCGACGAAGAAATAGGCCAGCGCCGAGATGGCGAAGTCGGACAGAATCTTCGACAGGGCGTTGACCTGGTTCTTCAGGCGCACGGTGCCCACCTCGAGGAAGGCGAAGCCGGCGTGCATCGCCAGCACCATCACCGCTCCGAGCAGGATGAACAGGGTATTGGAGCCGTGGATCAGGACTTGCACCGCACTATTCAGGTTATCCATGGATTGAGGCAGCCTTCGCGCGTAGAGAGAAAGCACCAGAAACGCCCACGCCCGCCCTTCAACGCACCATGACGAAGCAGTAGTCGTCGTGCGAACCGCCGCTTTTCTTCGGCAGACGTTTCGCAAGGTGCCTGAGGCAGCATGGAAAGCTCCCGGACTTTCCTTGATTTTCATTGGGTTGGACGTTCATCCCGAAGTACCCTCCGGGAGCGCCTGGCGCCCTCGCAAGGGGCATTCCGGCCGACGTGCGCACCAGGGAATTGCAAGCGCCATACCAGTTCGCGCCCCGTTGCGAGGCAGCCGGATGGGCGTCATCTCGCCGCAGCCGCGCCGACAGGCACGCTGTGGCAGTCTTTAATGAAAGGAACGCCGGGAGCGACCGGCAACGCGCGGAAATTACCCACCGGTTGAACCTTCCGCCCCGCGCTCGGCTCGAAAAAAACACACCCCATGACCAGAGGAGCTCGTCATGCCCCGCAAGACCACTGCAAACGCTGCAAAGGATGAACTGTTGGCTGAATTCCAGGCACTGGTCGCCGATACCGAGAAACTCCTGCAAAGCACCGCCGACGTGGCGGGCGACCAGGCCGAAGAAATCCGCGGCAAGATCCACGACAGCCTCAAGCGCGCTCGCGATACCTTGCGCGACACCAAGGACTCGCTGAAGGACAACGTCCGCGAACGCAGCCAGGCCGCGGTGGACGCCACCGAGGTGTACGTCGGCGAACACCCCTGGCAGAGCATCGGCATCGCCGCCGGCGTCGGCTTCCTGCTTGGCCTGTTGGTCAGCCGGCGCTGAGCCATGAGCGAAGGAAAGGACCCGGCGGACGGCCGCCCCTCCCTGCGGCGCTTCGGCGCCGCCTTCCTCGGCCTGTTGCACGGTCACGTCGAGCTGTTCGGCATCGAGCTGCAGGAACAGAAGGCCAACACCCTGCGCCTGCTGCTGTTCGCCGGGCTGGCCCTGGTATTCGCCCTGCTCCTGCTGGTCGGCCTGTCGCTGCTGGTGCTGATCGTGTTCTGGGACACCAACCGGCTCGCAGCGGCGCTCGGGTTGTGCCTGTTCTACGTGATCGGCTCGCTGTTCTGCGGCTGGCGCCTGTACCAGTCGATCAACGACGAAAGCTCGCCGTTCAGCGCCACCCTGGAAGAACTGGCCAACGACCGCGAGCGACTGCTGCCATGACAAGGAAACGCGCATGAGCCAACTACCGGTGAACGCGACCGGCCTGTCGCGTCGCGAATTGCGCAAGGCGGTGATCCGCCTGCGCCTGGAAATGCAGCGCCAGCAATTGCGCCGCGAAAGCCAACTGCTGGTGCAACCCTTCCGCCAGGCCCAGGGGCTGGGCCACAACCTCAGCCAGCAACTGTTCGGCGGTGGCAATGCGGCGCTCTGGGGCGCCGGCGGAGCCGCACTGCTGGGCGTACTGCTTGGCAAGGGCGGACGCTGGCAGCGTCTGCTGCGCCTGGGCGTCGCCCTGGCCCCGCTGTTGCTCGGCCTGCGCAAGCAGAAAGGCCGTTGAAGGATGCGCCGACCGGCAACGGTCGGCGCCCTCCGTTTCCCCAACGCGACGATTGAGCTTGCCAAGGCAAACCGTTAGCGTGTCCGCATCGCCTCAGCGCATCCCTGGAATTCCCGATGGACTGGCAGACCCTGCTCACCCGCGAACGGCTCGGAAAGCCGGTACACAGCAACGATGAACTGGGCCGCAGCGCCTTCCACAAGGACCATGACCGGATCATCTTCTCCGGCGCGTTTCGCCGCCTCGGACGCAAGACCCAGGTCCATCCGGTCTCCAGCAACGATCACATCCACACCCGCCTGACCCACTCCCTGGAAGTCGCCTGCGTCGGCCGCTCGCTGGGCATGCGGGTCGGCGAGATCCTCCGCGAGGAACTACCCGAGTGGTGCGACCCCAGCGACCTCGGGGTCATCGTCCAGTCGGCCTGCCTGGCCCACGACATCGGCAACCCACCATTCGGGCACTCCGGCGAAGACGCGATCCGCAACTGGTTCCAGCAAGCCGCCGGACGTGGCTGGCTGGACGAGATGAGCGACGCCGAGCGTTCCGACTTTCTCCACTTCGAAGGCAACGCCCAGGGCTTCCGGGTCCTCACCCAACTGGAATACCACCAGTTCGACGGCGGCACGCGGTTGACCTACGCAACCCTGGGTACCTACCTGAAGTACCCCTGGACCTCGCGCCACGCCGAAGCGCTGGGCTACAAGAAGCACAAGTTCGGCTGCTACCAGAGCGAACTGCCGCTGCTCGAGCAGATCACCCATAAGCTCGGCATGCCGCAACTCGACGACGAGCGCTGGGCTCGCCATCCGCTGGTCTACCTGATGGAAGCGGCGGACGACATCTGCTATGGCCTGATCGACCTCGAAGACGGCCTGGAAATGGAGCTGCTCGAATACAGCGAGGTCGAGGCGCTGTTGCTCGGCCTGGTCGGCGACGACCTGCCCGACACCTATCGCCAACTCGGCCCCAGGGACTCCCGCCGGCGCAAGCTGGCGATCCTCCGCGGCAAGGCCATCGAGCACCTGACCAATGCCGCCGCCCGTGCCTTCGTCGACCAGCAGCAGGCCCTGCTCGCCGGGCAGCTTGCCGGCGACCTGGTGGAACACATGCATGGCCCGGCCAAGCTCTGCGTGCAGCGGGCCAAGGCCATCGCCCGGGAAAAGATCTTCCAGGACAAGCGCAAGACCCTCCACGAGATCGGCGCCTACACCACTCTGGAGATCCTCCTCAACGCCTTCTGTGGCGCCGCGCTGGAGCAATACGGCGGGCATACGCCGTCGTTCAAGAACCGGCGCATCCTCGACCTGCTCGGACGCAACGCGCCCGACCCGCAGTGGCCGCTGTACCGCGCCTTCCTCCAGGTGATCGATTTCATCGCCGGCATGACCGACAGCTACGCCACGGAAATGGCCAGGGAAATGACCGGACGCTCGAGCCCCTCCTGAACGGAAGGGCTCATACCGCAGCGGCCGCCAACTGCTCCTGGAGTTCCTCCTGCAACGCCTCCAGGGCCAGCCGGAGTCTTTCGCCAGGCGCCTGCAGGCACTCCCCGTCGCCACTTCGCCGGCAGGCGTCCTCCAGGGCCTCGCAGGCCTCCAGCAGGGTACGCGCCCCGATCATCCGCGCGGCGCCCTTGATGCGGTGGGCATGCTCGGCGAGCCTGGCCCTGTCGCCCTCGCGCAGGAGGATGGCAAGGCGCTGGAGGTCCTGACGGTTGCTGCCTAGCAGGGTCTCCAGCAGTTCGCGCAGCCGTTCCGGGCGGCCGCCGCCGAGGCTGCTGAGAGCGTCCGCGTCATAGAGCCCCCGGGGCTGCGCGGCGTCGCGGCCGAAAGAGGTCGCGAGGTAGTTGCGCAGGGTCTCCAGGCCGAGCGGCTTGAACAGGCAATCATCCATGCCCGCGTCGCGACAGCGCTGTACCTCGTCCGGCTCGGCGTCGGCGGTATAGCCGAGGATCAGGATCGGCGCGCGCCGCTCGCACCGTTCCTGGATGCGTATCCTGCGTGCCAGCTGATAGCCGTTCAGGCGCGGCATGTTGCAGTCGCTGATCAGCACCTCGAAGCGCTCGTCGGCCCAGAGTTCCAGCGCCACCTGGCCATCCTCCGCTTCCGCCACCCGGTGGCCGAGAAATTCCAGTTGCTGGCGCAGCAGTACCCGGTTGGGCGGATAGTCGTCGGCGATGAGGATATGCAGGCGGCGAGACGGCTCCATGGATGCTGCCAGCGGGTCCTGGCCGGATTCAGGCATTTTCGGCCCGCACTGGCGCAAGAGCAGGTCGAGCGACACCCGGGTGCCTTTGCCCGGCTCGCTGTGCATCTCGACATCGCCGCCCATGAGGTCCACCAACTTCCGACAGATCGCCAGCCCAAGGCCGGTCCCGCCCTGCACCGTGCGTCCCTTGGCCACCTGGATGAAAGGCTGGAACAGGCGCGCCTGGTCCGCCGGAGCGATACCGATACCGGAATCCTCCACGTCCACCCGGACGATCGCCCTCCCCTCGTCCAGGCTCCTTTCCTGGAGACGGATCGTCACCTGTCCCCGCTCGGTGAACTTGATCGCATTGCTCACCAGGTTGGAGAGCACCTGCTTGAAGCGCAGGGGATCGATCAGCACGTCCCGTCCCGGGGCATCGTCCAGCTCCACAACGAGCCTCAGGCCTTTCTGCCGGGCCAGGCCTTCGAACATGCGGCGCACCGACTCCACGACATGGCGCAGGCGAACCCGCTCGGGCGTGAGGGTCAGGTGACCGGACTCGATCTTGGCGACGTCGAGGATGTCGCCGATGAGCAGTTGCAGCGACCCCGCTGCCTCGTAGGCGACCTCCAGCGAGGCGCGTTCGCGCTGCTCCGGCGCCAGGCGCTGCAGGACCAGTTCGAGGATGCCGATGACCGCATTCATCGGCGTACGGATCTCGTGGCTCATGGTCGCCAGGAAGACGCTCTTCGCCCGATTCGCCTCGTCCGCCTGGCGCATCGCCTCGCGCAACTGGCGGGCCAGGCGCTCCCGTTCGGTGATGTCGATCCAGCCGTTCATCAGGCCGAGCACCCGGCCCTGGCGATCCCTGTAGGGCGTGACCCAATGGTGGATCTCCAGCAATTGCCCGCCGATGCGCACCGCCATGTCGGTGAAGCTCGCCGTTCCTCCCCGAGCCACCGCCAGGCACTGCTGGTGCATGAGCCGTGCCTTGCTGCCCTCGACCCAGTCGGAATCGGTCAACAGGGTGCCGCGCGCCTGCTCACGGGTCATCCGCAGGCTTTCCAGGTAATTGCGGTTGCAGGCCAGCAGGCGACCGTCGAGCGTGCGGATGCTCACCGGGTAGGGAATCCCGTCGACCAGCGCCTGCTTCAATGCCAGGCGGCCGCTCAGGTCGGCTTCGGTACGTTGCCAACGCCTGAGCCTGAGCTGCAGGACGGTATTCCAGCCCAGGCATCCGACGCAGACCAGGCAGGCCACCAGCAGGCCGAGCACCAGGCTGGAAGGGGATGGCGAGCGCAGCCCGTCGGCAGCCTGGCGTAGCGGCGCTTCGTCGACCACATCGGCGTCCCCCGGACGATCCGGAGCGGGAATCCGGAGCATGGAAGAATATTCGCCAGCCGTCGCCCTCGCCGGAACGGCATATCCCGCCATGCAGGCGAATATGAGAAGCAGGCCGAGCATGCACGCACTGCGTTTCTGGAACTTCATTCGGTTCCGGCCCTTAGATAAGCGTATTGCGTTTGGCGAACTCGATGAGATCCACCAGCGAGCCGGCGTTCAACTTCAACAACAAGCGCGCCTTGTAAGTGCTGACGGTCTTGTTGCTGATAAACATCTGCTCGGATATCTGCTTGTTCGAATAACCCTGGCTGAGGTATTGCAATACCGATACTTCGCGATCGGACAGGCGTCCGAGCAATTCCACATCGTCGGAATAGGCGCCCTGTTGCACAGGACGCATGGCCGAGCTGGGAAAGTAACTGTATCCCGAGGCGACCGCATTCACCGCCGTCACCAGTTCGGCCAGTCCGCCCTGCTTGCAGACGAACCCGGCTGCGCCCGCCTGCATGCTGCGCAGGGCGAAGAGCGAGGCGCTCTGGCCGGTCAGGACGAGGATCTTCAGGGGCAACGCCAGCACCATCAGGCGGCTGATGACCTCGAGGCCGTCCAGCCTGGGAATGCCGATATCGAGGATGACCAGGTCCGGCTTCAGCTCCCGCCCGAGGCTGATGGCATCCACGCCATTATCGGTATCGCCGACGATCTGGTGCCCTTCGGCTTCCAGCAACATCTTCATGGCCATGCGAATCACGGGGTGATCGTCGACTATCAGGATACGGCTCATTGTCTGATTTCCTTGCCAATAAAAATTCAGAAAAAATTCTCCTGAGCAAGATATAGACGGGAGCCATATTGTCGAGATACTCGATGGCAACTCATATACTTTAAGGAATATTCTCACGGAAACTTAATTTATTTCTTACGGCGAATTCAAAACCTCGTATATTGCCAAGCAATTGGCCTGGTTATCTGCATGAAAAACACCCGCATATATACGCGCCTTCCCGGCTCGTTATCTGCCAGAGCGAGTTGAATAGTTCGTCAGGGGTTTCGGAGTATTGCTATCCGCATGTACGGCCACAAGCCGCCGACATGCCTTGGCAGGGCAAAGGGAAGCACGACGGGCGCCGGGCCAGATAGCGCCGGAGCAGGATTGAAAGGGAGGGAAGACGCGACCGCCATCCTCGGGCGGGATGGCGGCGCTATCGCTTAGAGCTTCGGCAGGACAGGCTGTTCCGGGTACCAGGCGTCGACCAACGCGCCGACCTCGACGCTGGCCAGTTCCGGTTGCTGCTTCAACCAGGCCTCGATCAGGGCCCGCTGCTCTTCATTGACCGAGCCACGGCGCGCCAGGCAGACGAAACCGAATTCGTCGCAGCCGCCATAGGTCAGTTCGTTGGCTTCGATCGCCTGATCGATGAAGCGCAACATGAAAGCGTTCACCGCATCGGCATCCACGCCTTCCTTGTAGTGGAAGTTCAATTCGAAACCCAGCTCCTGGAATTCATCGACGCACAATTTCTTGCGCAGGCGGCGGGAACGATTAGTAGCCATGGCGGCATCTCCTGGATTGACGCTCCATTGGCGGAGCCTCGCATTACAGACAGTAGCCGACGCCGCTGGAGCCGCGGGCGAACCCCGGCAAGCTCCGCGCGGCGCGGCCGGATTGCCGGCGCACTCTACCAGTTCCGACCATTCGGCGATATGACGGCGAACTCCGCGAAACTCCAGCGCATCGTTATCCGCCTTGCGGCATAATGAGCAAGACGGCCTCTTCGCGTGATGTCCGTCTCTTTTTTCAGGTTCGCTTCGTTTTTCATCTTCATTTCATTTTCTACCCTCCGTCTTCAAGGGTTCTTCATTAATGTTCAAGTCGCTGCGTACTCTTGCCTTCGCCACGCTCCTGCCTTTCGCCCTTCCCACCCTCGCCCAGGTCAACGCCACCCTGCCGGCCAACGTGCAGAAAGCCCTGCAGACCAACAAGCTGACCGGCAACGATCTGTCGCTGGTGCTGATTCCGCTCGACGGCCCGGGCAACCCCACCTACTACAACGCCGACGTATCGGTGAACCCGGCCTCTACCATGAAGCTGTTCACCACCTATGCCGCCCTGGAAATGCTCGGCCCGACCTACCAGTGGAAGACCGAGTTCTACACCGACGGCCAGCTCAAGAACGGAGTGCTCAACGGCAACCTCTACCTCAAGGGCGGCGGCGATCCGAAACTGAACATGGAGAAGCTCTGGCTGCTGATGCGCGACCTGCGCGCCAATGGCGTGACCAAGGTCACAGGTGACCTGGTACTCGACCGCAGCTACTTCAACATCCCGCAGTTGCCGGTATTCAACGACGACGGCGGCGACGACACCAAGCCGTTCCTGGTCGGTCCGGACTCGCTGCTGGTCAACCTGAAGAGCGTGCGCATGGTGGTGCGCACCGACGGCAACAAGGTCAACGTGCAGATGGACCCGCCGCTGGCCAACGTACGCATCGACAACCAGGTGAAGATGACCGCGCCGGCCACCTGCCCGGCCTGGCCGAAGCTGCGCTTCAGCCCGGTGACCCAGTTCGACGGCACCACCCTGCTGGCCACCGGACAGATTCCCCAGGGCTGTAGCGCGCAGACCTACATGTCGCTGCTCGACCACCCCGGCTACACCGCCGGCGCGGTGCGCGGCATCTGGCAGGAGCTGGGCGGCAGCATCCTCGGCAAGGACCGCCAGGGCAGCGTACCGCGCAACGCCACGCTGATCGCCAAGGCCTTCTCGCCAGACCTGGTCGAGATCATCCGCGACATCAACAAATACAGTAACAACACCATGGCCCGGCAGTTGTTCCTCTCCATCGGCGCGCAGTTCCGCAACAGTGCCGACGGCGACGACGCCCAGGCCGCGCAGCGGGTGGTGCGGCAGTGGCTGGCGCGCAAGGGCATCACCGCGCCGCGCCTGGTGATGGAGAACGGCTCGGGACTGTCGCGCCAGGAACGGGTTAGCGCCCGTGAGATGGCGGCGATGCTGCAAGCCGCCTGGCACAGCCCCTATGCAGCGGAGTACATCTCCTCGCTGCCGCTGGCCGGCCTCGACGGCACCATGCGCAAACGCCTGCGGCGCACCGCACTGGTCGGCGAGGCGCACGTGAAGACCGGCACCCTCAACACCGTGCGCGCCCTCGCCGGCTTCAGCCGCGACGCCAGCGGCCACAACTGGGTGGTGGTGGCGATCCTCAACAGCCCGCGGCCGTGGGGCGCTTCGGCGATCCTCGACCAGGTACTGCTGAGCCTGCACGCGCGGAAATAAGGCGCAGTACGAAAAAAAGGCCGCCAGCGGTTGCCCGCCGGCGGCCTTTTGCATGAATGCCGCTCGCCTCAGCGAACGGTGATTCTCCAGGCCCGATGGATCTTCGGATTACGCGCGAAATCCGGATCGAGGGTTTCGCCAGTGATCTCTTCGACCGCATAGCGGGCCTGCACGCTCTCGTCCAGTTCGAACTTGCGGAAGTTGTTGGAGAAATACAGCACCCCGCCCGGCGCCAGCCGCGCCATGGCCAGGTCGAGCAGTTCGACGTGGTCGCGCTGCACGTCGAATACGCCTTCCATGCGCTTGGAGTTGGAGAAGGTCGGCGGGTCGATGAAGATCAGTTCGTACTGGCCATCGTCTTCCCGCAACCACTCCATCACGTCGCCGTGCACCAGGCGCTGCTTGTCGGAAAAGCCGTTGAGCGACAGGTTGCGCCGCGCCCAGTCCAGGTAGGTCTTCGACAGGTCGACGCTGGTGGTGCTGCGCGCGCCGCCCCTGGCCGCATGCACGGTGGCCGTGGCGGTATAGCAGAACAGGTTGAGGAAGCGCTTGCCGGCCGCCTCCTTCTGGATGCGCAGGCGCATCGGCCGGTGATCGAGGAACAGCCCGGTATCCAGGTAATCGGTCAGGTTCACCAGCAGGCGCACATCGCCCTCGCCCACCTCGAGGAACTTGCCCTCGCTGCTCTGCCGTTCGTACTGCTTCTTGCCAGCCTGGCGCTCGCGGCGCTTGACCACCACCCGCTCCTGGGCAACGCCCAGGGTCTGCGGAATCGCCGCCAGGGCGTCGAACAGGCGCGCCTGGGCTTTTGCCGGATCGATCGACTTGGGCGCGGCGTACTCCTGGACGTGAACCCAATCGCCGTAGATATCCACCGCCAGGGCATACTCCGGCATGTCGGCGTCATACAGGCGATAGCACTCGATCTTGTCGCGGCCCGCCCATTTGCCCAGTTGCCGGAGGTTCTTCTGCAGGCGATTGGCGAACATCTGCCCGCCCTCGCTCAGCCGTGCCGGCTCGCTCGGCGCCCGCGCCAGGCCTTCGTCGTTGCGTTCGCCACGCTCGCCGGTGACGAACTGGCGCGGCTCGACCTGGATCATCAGCAGCTTGCAGGCCAGCGCGCCGTTCCAGAACGCGTATTGCTTATGGCTGCGGATACCCATGCGCTTGCCCAGTTCCGGCGCCCCGGTGAACACCCCGGCGCTCCAGCCGATGCAGCTCTGGCGCAGGCGCTCGCCGAGGTTCTGGTAGAGATACAGCAGGCTGGCTTCGTCGCCGAGGCGCTCGCCATAGGGCGGGTTGCAGATCACCAGGCCGGTCTGGCCCTTGTCCGGGCGCGGCTCGAAAGTCGCCAGTTCGCCCTGGTAGATCTTCACCCAGTCGGCCACTCCGGCACGCTCGATATTGTTGCGCGCCGGCTGGATCAGGCGCGGGTCGGCCTCGTAGCCGCGAATCCACAACGGCGGCCTGGCCAGGCCGGCCGCCGCGCGCTGCTGGGCCTCCTCGTGGAGCTTGCGCCACAGCGCCGGCACGTGCCCCAGCCAACTGCTGAAGCCCCAGCGCTCGCGCTTGAGGTTCGGCGCGATATCGGCAGCCATCAGCGCCGCCTCGACCAGGAAGGTGCCGACGCCACACATCGGGTCGGCCAGGGCACCGCCCTCGGCGGCGATCTTCGGCCAGCCGGCACGGATCAACACCGCCGCCGCCAGGTTCTCCTTCAGCGGCGCGGCGCCCTGCTGCAGACGATAGCCGCGCTGGTGCAGGCTATGCCCGGAGAGGTCCAGGGAAAGGGTCGCCTGGCCGCGGTCGAGGTGCAGGTGGACGCGCACGTCCGGATTGACCTTGTCCACCGACGGACGTCGGCCGGAGCGCTCGCGCAGGTTGTCGACGATCGCATCCTTGACCTTCAGCGCCCCGAAATGGGTGTTGTCGATGCCCGAGCCCTTGCCGCTGAACTCCACCGCCAGCGTGCCGCCGGCGTCCAGGTGGTCTTCCCAGTTCACCGCGTGGACCGCCATGTACATGGACTCGGCGTTCTCCACCGGGAATCGCGCCAACACCAGCAAGACCCGGTTGGCCAGGCGCGACCACAGGCAGAGGCGATAGGCCACCTCCAGGCTGCCCTGCCCGCGCACCGCCGACACCTGGGCGCGCGCCTCGTCCAGGCCGAGCCCCTGCGCCTCTTCGAGGAGCAGGCTTTCCAGGCCTTTCGGGCAGGTCAGAAACAATTCGTAAACATCAGCCATATCGCCTTCCCGGGCCGTAGCCCTTGTCAGTGGAAGCACCCTCATGGGCACTTCTTTGGCACCAGGTGCCGTGGTTCGATTGCCGGAACGCTCCCGGCGTTGCTCGCTGCGACCCCGAGTCGCAGTCTGGGCGACCCTTCGTCGGAATGCGAGGAAATCTCAATTGGTGGGGGTGCAAATCGTTATAAGGCGCAACCCCGCGACCCTGCGGCGTTAGCGCCGGAAACCAGGCGTCATGAGCCTGCAACATATGGCCCTATCGACGAAAGCGTTAAGTCTTTATGACAAATCGGTCATTCACACGCCTGAACGCTTTGGTTAGAACTCCAGTTAATCCGCCACCGCAACGGTGTCGGGCGAGGGTCGTCACGCCGGCAACGACCCCTTTCGGCGAAAGCTTCGCCAGGCCTCCCCTGGGGGCCAACGGGACATAACAGTCAACAAGTGAGGGCAACACCCTATGAGAAGACTTAAGCGTGATCCGTTGGAAAGAGCCTTCTTGCGTGGTTATCAGAACGGCATAACCGGTAAATCTCGTGATCTTTGTCCGTTCACCCATCCTACGACGCGGCAGTCCTGGCTCAACGGCTGGCGCGAGGGCCGTGGCGACAACTGGGACGGCCTCACTGGCACGGCCGGCTTACAACGTCTCAATCAACTCCAGCACGTGTAAGCGACAACACGGATAGCACCGATTTCCCCAAGGCACGCCCCATCCGGGCGGCGGGCGCAAGCCCAAGGGCTCCGCAAGGAGCCCTTTTCAATTCCGCCGCGGCAATGCGGCGATGGCGTCCACCGCTTCGCGGATCAACGCCGGTCCCTTGTAGATGAAACCCGAATAGATCTGCACCAGGCTCGCCCCGGCGGCGATCTTCTCCGCCGCGTGCGCGCCCTCGGTGATACCGCCGGCGGCGATGATCGGCAGCCGTCCGCCCAGTTCGCCGGCCAGCACCTTCACCGTGTGCGTGCTCTTTTCCCGCACCGGCGCGCCGGACAGGCCACCCGCCTCGTCGCCATGCGGCAGGCCTTCCACGCCTTCGCGGCCGAGAGTGGTATTGGTCGCGATCACCGCGTCCATCCCCGCCTCGACCAGCGCCGCGGCGACCAGCGCGGTCTCTTCGTCGGTCATGTCCGGGGCGATCTTGATCGCCAGCGGTACCCGCCGGCCATGCCGCAGCGCCAGCGCTTCCTGGCGCTGGCGCAGTGCCTCCAGCAGTTGCTTGAGCGAATCGCCGAACTGCAGGCTGCGCAGGCCGGGCGTGTTCGGCGAGCTGACGTTGACGGTGACGTAGCTGGCGTCGGCGTAGACCTTGTCCAGGCAGATCAGGTAGTCGTCGACCGCGCGCTCCACCGGGGTATCGAAGTTCTTGCCGATGTTGATCCCCAGCACGCCGCGATACTTCGCCGCACGCACCCGCGCCAGCAGGTGGTCGACGCCGTGGTTGTTGAAACCCATGCGATTGATGATCGCGTTGGCTTGCGGCAGGCGGAACAGGCGCGGCCTGGGATTGCCCGGCTGCGGTCGCGGAGTGACGGTGCCGATCTCGATGAAGCCGAAACCGAGCTGGCCGAACCCGTCGATGGCGTCGCCGTTCTTGTCCAGGCCCGCGGCCAGCCCCACCGGGTTGGGAAACTCCAGGCCCAGCACAGAGACCGGCAGACTGGCCGGCTTGGGCGTCAGCAGGCGGTTCAGGCCCAGGCGGCCGCCGGCCCCGATCAGGTCGATGGACAGTTCGTGGGAGGTTTCCGGGGACAGTTTGAACAGCAGCTGGCGGGCCAGGGTGTACATGGTCGGGTATCGGTCGGCAGAATGAAGGGTGCCGATTATAGCCGTCGAGCGCCCGCTCAGGCGAGGCGTTGCAGCGCCAGCAGGCGGCCATCCTCGCTGAAATCGAGGCGGAACGTGCCATGCACGCCATCGTGGCCGATGAACGGACGCAGGTGATGGGCCGGCAGGTTCACCCGGCGACCGTCGCGGCTGCGCAGCAGGACCCGATTGGCCCTGCCGCCGTAGATGGCCTGCAGGCGTTCGCCGGACAGGGCGATATCCATGATGAGACTGGGCATGGAGCCCCCCGCTTGAATGAACCACGACAGCTTGCCACAAACCACGCGGTTGAATGTCACGCCCGAACCTGTGCTTCAATGGACGGACCGTCGCCGTCCCCTCCCACCCCTTTCCGCGTCGGTCGCCGAGCCCGAGGAGCCCTCCGTCGATCATGAGTTCCAACTCGCGTAGCAACAGCACCTTCACCGGTCGCCTTTCCGCACTCGCCAACCGCCTGCGCCTGGGTGCCGCGCGAAGCGATGGGCGGGAGCTGCGCGAACGGGCGGCCGCCCTCGAGCTGCCGTTCCAGCCATTGCGACGGCCGGAGCCGAGCGTCTGGTGGCAGGCCGGACCGCCCCTGCACACCCTGGTCGACCTGCCGCGCGGCGCGCTGTCCGGCCCGGTCCAGGAAGACAAGGCGGAAGCCCACGCGGTCCTCAAGCGCCTGGTGCGGGTCAGCCACTCCACCCTGGAGTCGGTCGACCTGAAGACCATCGAAGGCGTATGCAGCCGCGAGATCCTCGTCCAGGCACCTTGCCCACGCCTGGAAGACCTGGCCACGGCCGAGGTCTGCCGGGGCGTACGGATCATCAGCTACAAGGATTTCGTCAAGGCCCTGAGCCTGGCCCTGCCGCGTTTCACCAACGGCGACAGCATCCGCCTGCGCCAGGCCGCCTGGCACGGCGAGCGCCTGTTCTGGGCGGGCGAACGCCAGGCCTGCGCCTTCGCCGCGGCGATCGTCTACGCCCGCCGCCGCGAACTGGAACTGAAGCTGCCGGCACACCTGGAACGCTACGAACTGGAGCCCGGCGCGCTGGACGAACTGGAACGGCGCTACCACATGCTGCGGATTCCGACCCAGGCCTGGTCCGAGCCGACCTTCATGAGCCTGCTGCTGGATACCGGCCTGCCCTATGCGCGACTCGCCCTGTTCACCCCGGAAACCCCGGAATGCCTGTTGCTGCCCCGCAACGACGAACGCGCCGATGCCCTCGGCGAAGGTCTGCGGGCGGCGGGCGCGGCAGACGTGGTGAAGTATCTGAAGCAACTGTAGGCAACCGGCCAGGACTGGCCAGCTCGCGCCCTGACGTGCATCCTCCAGCAGACCCACACAGGAGCGATCGCATGTCCCTACCCCGCCTCAGCCTCTGTCTCGCCCTCGCCTGCGGGCCGGCGCTGGCCAGCCAGGCGCCGGTCTACGGCGAACGCCTGGAAGGCTTCGACTACGCCTATCCGGTGCATTATCTGGACTTCACCTCCCAGGGCCAGCCGCTGAGCATGGCCTACCTCGACGTCGCGCCGAAGAAAGCCAACGGCCGCACCATCCTGCTCATGCACGGCAAGAATTTCTGCGCCGGGACCTGGGAGCGCACCATCGACGTGCTCGCCGACGCCGGCTACCGGGTGATCGCCGTCGACCAGGTCGGTTTCTGCAAGTCGAGCAAGCCGGCCCATTACCAGTACAGCTTCCAGCAACTGGCAGCCAACACCCACGCCCTGCTGGAACAGCTCGGCGTCGCCCGGGCCAGCGTGATCGGCCACTCCATGGGCGGCATGCTCGCTACCCGCTACGCCCTGCTCTATCCGCGGCAGGTCGAACGACTGGTGCTGGTCAACCCCATCGGTCTGGAGGACTGGAAGGCCCTGGGCGTGCCCTGGCGCAGCGTCGACGACTGGTACAGGCGCGACTTGCAGACCAGCGCCGAAGGCATTCGCCAATACCAGCAAGCCACCTACTACGCCGGCGAATGGCGCCCCGAGTTCGATCGCTGGGTACAGATGCAGGCCGGCATGTATCGCGGCAAGGGGCGCGAGTCGGTGGCCTGGAACTCGGCGCTGACCTACGACATGATCTTCACCCAGCCGGTGGTCTACGAACTGGACCGGTTGCAGATGCCGACCCTGCTGCTGATCGGCGAGAAAGACAACACCGCCATCGGCAAGGACGCCGCGCCGGCAGAACTGAAAGCCAGGCTGGGCAACTACGCGCAACTGGGCAAGGACGCCGCCAGACGGATTCCCCAGGCGACCCTGGTGGAATTCCCCGACCTTGGCCATACCCCGCAGATACAGGCTCCGGAACGCTTCCACCAGGCACTGCTGGAGGGTCTGCAAACCCAGCCCTGAACCATCCACCGGCGGCGCTCTCGCCATCGGCTTCGCCGCGCCTTGCCCGGCGTCAACACCGATGCCTGCCGCCGGCGTTTCACTGCACTGGCTGCGCGACGACGCGTGGCTCGCGTCGCGCAGGCCCGCCCACGCCGCGGCCGTTCCCGTCCACATGGAGGTTCATCGTGTTCCCTTGCCTACCCCGTTCGCTACTCGCCGGCGTCCTGCTGGCGAGCGCCCTGCCCGCTCACGCGGAGCTGCCCCACGCGCCCGCCTACATCGATGACAGCGCCTACCCGGCCGCGGCCCGCCAGCGCATCCTGCCACCGATGTTCGAGCAGAGGCTGGGCAGCCTGCGCTACCTCGCCAAGCCCGGCGACCCCTTGATCACCCAGGCCGAGAGCAGCGACTTTCAGCGCACCAGCGACTACCGTGAGACCCGCGCCTACCTGGAGAAACTGGTAGCCGCCTCCTCCGGCCGCATCGCCCTGCGCGAGTTGCCCGAGCGCAGCGCCGAGGGTCACCCGATGCTGCTGGTGACCGCCTCCACCGAGGCCGACAAGTCCGCCGCCGGCCTGAAGCGCTCCGCCAAGCCGACCTTGCTGGTGGAAGCCGAGATCCATCCCGGCGAGGCCAACGGCAAGGACGCCATGTTCATGCTGCTGCGCGACATGAGCGCTGCCGACCGCCCGCTCGCCGGGCTGCTGGAGAAGATCAACCTGCTGTTCATCCCGGTGGTCAACGTCGACGGCGACCTGCGCCGCAGCGCCTACGGGCGGATCAACCAGAACGGCCCGCAGGAGACCGGCTGGCGGGTGAACGGCCGCAATCTCAATCTCAACCGCGACTTCACCAAGCTCGACAGCGCGGAGATCCGCAACGTCGCCTGGGTGTTCAACCACTACGAGCTGAGCTTCTTCGCCGACACCCACTCCACCGACGGCGCCATGTATCCCTACGACAGCTCCTACTGCCACAACGGCAACGGCTGGTCACCGGCGAGCAGCGCCTGGATGGACCAGGTCATGCGCAAGCCGGTGTACCAGGCGCTGGAAAGCCTCGGGCACATGGTCCATGAATGCATCAGCCTGAACGACAACCAGGATCCGACCCAGGGCTACTACCCCTACCGCACCGACCTGGCGCGCTTCTCCAACCAGTACGGCGACATCCGCAACGTGCCGTCGATCCTCATCGAGCAACACGCCCTGCATCCGTACAAGACCCAGGTGCTGGGCAACTACGTGATGCTCAAGGCGATGTTCGAGGTGATCGGCGAGCAGGCCGCCAGCCTGCGCCAGGCCATCGCCAGCGACCGCGAGCGCCTGCTGCGGCAGAAGGAGGTGATCCTCACCTGGAAGCCGGGCGAGGCCGCCGAGACGCCGTTCGTGGTGGGCGACTACCGCTACGAGCAATCGCCGGTCACCGGAGCCCGCACCATCGTCTGGAGCAACCGGCCGAAGACGCTGAAACTACCGGGGACCGACAACGGCGTACCCGACCTGGTGGTGCCGCGTCCCCAGCGTTTCATCGTCCCGGCGCAGTGGCACGAGGTGATCGCCCGGATCAAGGCCCATGGCATCCGCTATAGCACCCTGGAGCGTCCGACCGAAATCGCCGTGACCCTGTACCGCATGGACGACATCAAGCTCGCCGATGGCTTCGAACCGGATCGCGTGCAAGGCAACCGGATTCCGGGCTACGAAGGTCGCCTGCTGGTCAGCGGCACGCCGAAGCCGTTCCAGCGCTTGCAGACCTTCCCGGCCGGCTCGCTGTCGATCGACACCGCCCAGCCGCTGGGCGTCCTGGCCATCGACCTGCTGCAACCGCAGAGTCCGGATTCCTTCTGGTCCTGGGGCTTCTTCAATTCCACCCTGGTGGCCGCCGAGGAGCCGGAGGAATACGTGATGGAGCCGATGGCGCGCAAGATGCTGGCGGAAGACCCGGCGCTGAAGGCCGCCTTCGACAAACGCCTGCGCGAGGACAAGGCCTTCGCCGCCGATCCGCAGGCGCGCCTGCAATGGTTCTACCAGCGCACGCCGTTCTACGACGTGAACGCCTTCGTCTATCCGGTAGGAGTGGTGTTCTGAGGCCCACCTGGGGCTGACGGCGGATAACGCTGCGCGTTATCCGCCCTACCGCTGGGCTTCGGGAGCCCCGTTGCCTCTCCCGCTTGCGGGAGAGGGCTGGGGAGAGGGAGCCGGTCTCAGGTACCGTCGGTGGGTGTGGGCAGGTTGCTTCTCGGCTTGCGCTTGCGCCTGGGTTTCGGTGGTTTTTCGGGTGGCGGCGACAACTCCCGCTTGCGCACCTTCTTGAGGATTTCCCGATGCTTCTCGCGCCAGGCCGGCACGTCGAGACCGTGGAGTTCGAGCAGCTCGGGGTTACGCTCCACCAGATAGACCGCCGCTTCCTGGGCGGCCTCGGCGATCTTCCAGGCGATCGACTGCGGTTCGATGCTGCCTTCATAGGCGATCCAGTCGCTGAACTCCGGGAAGGTCCCGCAGACCTTCTCGAAATCCTCGTCGTGCATGCGCTGCCGGCCACTCTCGATGTTCTCAAGGCGTTTGGGATCCATGCCGACCACCTCGGAAAACTGCGGTCGGTTCAACCCCGTCAGCCCGCGCAACCCGAACAGGCGCTCGCCGGCGCGAAACAGGCAGCGCTTCCTCACTACATAGACCATGTACAGATACTTCCCTTCGTTTCTGGCGCGATGCGCCTCAGTCGCCCTTGCCGCTCGCGGGCGTTTTCCTCTTCCGCTGGCGCCTGGGTTCCGGCGGCTCTTCCAGGGGCGCCGGCTCCGCCTCCGGCGCCTGTTCCGCCGCCAGCAGCGCCTCGCGTATCTCGCGGTGACGTTCGCGCCAGGCCTGCATGTCGATGCCGTGCTGCTCAAGCAGCACCGGGTTGCGCTCCACCAGGTAGACCGCGGCCGCCTGCGCCGAGTCGGCGACCTTCCAGGCGATCGACTGCGGCTCGATGCTGCCCTCATAGGCGATCCAGTCGCTGAACTCCGGGAAGGTTCCGCAGACCTTCTCGAAGTCCTCGTCGTGCATGCGCTGCAGCTCGTTCTCGATGTTCTCCAGGCGCTTGGCCGTCATCCCCACCAACTCGGCGAACTGCGGACGGCTCAAGCCCATCAGCTCGCGCAGGGCGCGCAAGCGCTTGCCAGCAGTGAACAAACGTCGATTCTTTACCATGTGTAGTCCGCGTCTGATGGTTCCCTATGCATATTGATTCACTAACTGTTAGTAGATCAATATGAATCCAAGCCCTCTAGACCGAGGGTTCCCCTCCAACATCGGACCATGGTGCAGGACGCCTGATGAAAGTGGAAGAACTCCCCCAAGAGGGTTTCGCCGAGTGCCCCCGCTATATAACCCTGATGCGTTTCGCCTTCCTGACCGGCCTCAGCGACCGGCCGGACCTGCTCTACGCCTGGATAGAGAGCGGCGACCTGCCGATGCGAACCTTCGGTACGCAACGCCTGGTGGATATGCAGAAGCTGCAAAAACGCATCGAGGAAGCAAAAAAAGGGGCCGATTCAACCGGGTGAATCGGCCCTTTCTGAAAGACCCTGCCGCCGGCGAAACCCCTCAGCGATTGAGCATGAAGGTCTCGTACTCCAGGTCGTCCAGCGCGGTGGTCAGGCGGTACAGCCCGACCAGCACGCAGACCAGCAGCGACAGGGTGAAGCCGTAGCCGAAGAAGCTCGGTCCGAGCAGCAGGCTGACGAAGGTCAGGGCGCCGTTGACGATCACGAACAGCACGCAGAGTTCGAGGACGATGCGGCGCTTGTCCAGGTAGAAGAAGACGTTGAGCAAGGCCATGAACACTACCTGGATGCTCACCCCGATCAGGTCGATGTAGAACAGCGGCAGGTAATAGCGGGAAATTCCCAGCCAGCCGAGCAGTTGCGGCGCCAGCAGGAACAGCAGGACCACCGCCAGCCCCTGCACCTTGCAGATTTCCAGCAGGCCCTGGCGGATGGCGAGGATCATCTGCTCCTTGAGCAGGCCGATGTGCTGCAGGGTCTCTCCGCCGCGGATCGCCTCGTAGACCCGCTCGTACCACTCGGCGAAGTCGGTCTCGATGCGCACCAGGAACACCGCCATGCCGGGAATGATCGACAGGTAGGCGAGGAAGATCGGCAGGTCGTAGAGGATCGAGGCGCGCAGCGGGCCGATCACCAGGTCCGAGGTGGAGGGGTTGAACCAGAAGATGAACTTGTCGATCCAGATCCCCAGGTTGTAGCAGAGGCCGGTCAGCAGCAGGCTGACGAAGACCTGCCGGCGGTCGAGGAAGTCGAAGGCCACCATGCGCCTGGCCGGGTACTCGCGGAGGATGTCGTAGAGGAAGACGAACAGCAGGCTGGCGTGGCCGATCAGCAATGCCAGCAGCAGGCCGTCCATCTGCATGAAACGCAGCAGGTAGGCACAGGCGACCATCAGCGCGTAGCCGATGAACATCACCAGCAGGATGCGTTTGTAGGCCTTCATTCCCGACAGGAAGATGATCACCAGCCACAGGTTGCAGAGCACCACGAAGTTGGCCATCACCAGCAGGCGGTAGGCGAACGGCTCATCGAACAGGGTCGCCAGCAATATCGCCGAGAGCAGGCCCGCCGCCAACGTCACCAGCAACAGCACGCCCACCAGGTTGGGCAGGATCGCCTCGTGCTTGCGCTCGAACAGGCGATCGGAAATGAAGCGGGTGAAGAACAGTTGCAGTCCCCCGGTGAAGATCAGCGACAGCGCCATCAGGTAGGTCACCGTGATCAGGAACTGCCGGACCAGCACGTCCGGCACCACCACGCCGAGGCTCAGCACGCCGATCAGCATCACGCTGACGATCGACAGCACCCAGGGACCGGAGCTGATCAGCCCGGCGTAGAGGTAGGCGCGCAGGGTCGCCGTATAGGAATCGCGGGAAAGGATCTTCCGCAGTTCGAAGCCGATGCCGGCCATGTCATGCAATCTCCGTGGCTTCGCGGTACAGCCCGCGGTAACGTCCGAGCATCAGCGCCTCGGTGTAGTAGCGTTCGACCCGTTGCAGGCCGACCGCCTGGGCCGCCTGCCAGCGCTGCGGATTGCGCAGCAGGGCGAGGATCGCCCGCGAAGTGGCCTGCGGGTCGGCGATCGCCACCACCTCCCCGGCGCGACCCAGGGCGCGATCTTCGGCGTCGGCGCCTTCGATCAGTTCGCGGCAGGAGCCGACGTCGCTGCTCACCACCGGGGCGCCGGCAGCCCAGGCTTCGAGGATCACCAGCGGCTGCGCTTCGCTGATCGAGGTGAGGACCATCAGGCCGAGTTGCGGCAGGACCTCGCCGATCCGACGGAAACCGAGGAACTTCACCTTGTCCTGCAGGCCGAGGCTGGCCACCAGGCTGCGGCATTCGCTGGCATAGTCCGGGTCTTCCTCCTCCGGACCGACGATCCAGCCCTCCGCCTCCGGCATCGCGCTGACCACCCCGCGCATGGCGCGGATGAAGGTCTTCACGTCCTTGATCGGCACTACCCGGCCGACCAGCCCGACCACCGGCGGAATCCCCGGCGGCCGCCGTTCGAGGGCGCCGGCCCAGGCATCGAGGTCGATGCCGTTGGGGATCACCCGGGTGCGCCGTGGCTCGGCGCCATCGAGTACCTGGCGCTGGCGGTTGCCTTCGTAGAGGGCGACGATCGGATTGGCGGCGCGATAGGTGAGCAGGCCGACACGCTCGAAGAAGCGGATCCACAAGCGACGGATGTAGCTGACCTCGGCATCCAGTCCGGTACTCAGCTGCTCGTCGGGGTTCTCCGCGATCCAACTGGCCTGGGCCAGGTCGATCTTGCGCTCCTTGGTGTAGATGCCGTGCTCGCTGAGCAGGTAGCGGCAGCCCCAGCGACGTTGCAGGATGCAGCCCAGCAGGCCGGCGTAGCCGGTGGAGATCGAGTGCAGCATGCGCGCCCGCGGCATCCGCCGGGCCGCCTCGGCGAGCATGAACACCGGCGCCTGCATCGAGCGCAGGGTCCAGAAGTAATTGACGAAGGACGGATCGGTGCAATAGCGCTCGTAGCCTGCGGTGATCGCCTCCCAACTGGCCTTGCTGTGGAGAAAGTCCTCGCGGCCGATGCGGCCCTCGGCGAGCAGGTCGAGCAGCGCGTCGCCCTCCTCCACGTCCGGCGTCTCCGGGTAGTGGAAGAAACGGTGCAGATCGCGCAACGCCTTTTCGGTCTCGCTACTGCCCTGTCGCGTCTGCGGGTTCGGCGAACTCCAGGCGGTTTCCAGGAAGTGTTCCTCGATGTGCAGCACATTGTCCGGGATCGGGTAGTGGCGCTTGCCGTAGGCATCCTTCTGGCCGCCGATGAAGAACACCGAGAAGGTCAGGTCGGGGAGACCGAGGATCAACTGGTTGACCCAGCTGGAGACGCCGCCGCGGACATAGGGCCAGGTGCCCTCCAGCAGCAGGCAGACATCGGCGACGGGCGCCGTCGGAGCGGTGTGTTCGGTCATGTCCAGTATCTCGCCAGGGCCGCGAAGGGCGGCCGTTGCAGCATGTCGTCGGGCATTCCGGCGAGAAGCCGGGGGATGTCCCGGTAGCGCCGCTGGAAGAACGCCACCTCGGCGCGGAACGGCGCCAGCTGGGCGCTATCGATTCCCGCCTCCTCGGCGGCCTGGAGGGCGCGTCCGGCATCCTCCAGGCGGCCTTGTTCGAGGGCGATGCGCCCGGCCAGCAGATGCAGGTCGGCCGAGGGTGCGCCGCGCAGCGCCTGGTCGGTATGCTCGCGCGCCTGCTCGAGGATGTGCTCCAGCACGCTGCCCTGGGCCAACCCCAGGTAGGCCAGTTCCCAGTACCAGCGCGCCAGGGTTCCGTGCAGCGCGCCGCGTCGCGCCGGCGTGGCGCCGGCGAGGCGGCCGAGGGCGGCCTCGATGCGCTGGTTGATCCGGCTTTCCTTCTGGTCGAGCATCGAGTAGGCCAGCAGGCGGACGTCGTCGGCGGGGTCGCGCAGGGCCAGCTTGAGGATCGGGATCGCCTCCTTGCCGGGCATCCGCCGGGTGGCGAAGATCGCCGTGAGCCGCTGGTTCGGGTCCGGCGCATGGCGCAGGACGTCCTGCAGACCGCCGTCGCTGAACATCATGTCGAGGCGCTTTTCCTTCGGCCGGAACGGCAGCTCGGGGACGCCCATCGCCTGCCAGGCCTGCTCGCCACGCTGGCGCGGCAGGTACAGCGCCGGGAATACCGCCGCAGCGACGCCGACCGCTCCGATCAGCGGCACGAAGAAGGCCAGGCTGAAGAGGAACAGCGGGCTCCACGGCAGCGGGAACTTGTAGCGCCGCGGCAGCAGCAGCCATACGCCGACGCACAGCAGCGCGCTGCCCAGGCCGTGGGCGAACAGGTAGAGCGCCAGCGCCTGGCCGAACGGCAGGTCGGCGAAGACGCTCGCCCAACTGCTCAGCTCGAACAGGAAGGCGCCGCTAAACAGCCACTTGCTGATCATTCAGGCCGCACTCGTTGAAAAGGAAATGTCCCAGCGCCTGCCGATCGTTGCCGGCGTCCAGTTCGTACTGGCGGATGCGCACGCCCAGCGACTCCAGCTCGCGGGCCTGGCCGAAGCGTTCGGCGAAGAGAATCCTCAGGCGCTGCAGATACCCCTGGGAGCCTTCGGCGGAAGTCAGCGGCAACAACACCAGCAGGACCCGCCGGCCCTCGTCGTTGCGCAGTCGCAACTGCACGTCGAGGCCACGCTGGCTGCCTTCCAGCAGACGCTGGACCTCTTCGCCGTAGCGCGCATCGGTCAACTCGAAGGCATACAGGCAGGCCGGCAATCCATGGTCGCGGGCGTCCAGCAGGGAGCGCTTGAGGTACTGGGAGAAGCGCTGGGCGTCGATGTCGGCCAGTTGCAGTGCGCGACGGTCGCTCTGCAGCAAGTCGGCGATGTGCCCGGCGAGGATCGCCAGCAGGCTGAAGGTACGTTCGTTGAAGACGAAGAACGGCATCTGCTCCACCGCCAGCAGGGCAAGGATCCGCCCATCGGTGTCGACCAGCGGCACGCACACCTGCAGCGCGCTGTGCGCACGCTGCTCGCCACGCTCCAGCAGTTCCTGGCGCACGCTGGCCAGTTCGCCGCGCTCCAGGCAGGTGCGCACCAGCAGATCGTCGGCGTCCAGCGCCGGCATCTCGCCGAGCGTCGCCAAGGGTTGCGGCTCCGGGGTGCGGTCGTGGCGCACCCGGTAGAGTCCGGCGATGCGCAGCGAACCGTACTGGGCCAGCAGCGTCAGCACGGTTTCCGCCAGCGCATCGAGCGGTGCCTCATCGCCCGGCAGCTCGCGCAGCAGTTGTCGCAGACCGAGCAGCGAACTGCGCAGGCTCTGGTCGTTGCCGGCGACCCGCTGTTCCAGGCGATCGTGGGAGATGCGCAGGATGTGATGGGCGCGGGTGAATTCGTCGAGGCGCAACTGACGGTACTCGTTCGCCAGCTCCAGGCGCTCCAGGCGGCGTTCCCAGATGTCGCGGAACTCGCCCACCAACATGGCGCAGAGCAGCACGCCGACGATGAAGGCCGCCGGTACCTGGGCATAGGCCTCGACGCCCTGGACGCGAAACGCGAACAGCGCCGCCACCAGCAGCGCCGCGCTGGCCAACCCGCGGACGAAGCCGTAGCGCATGCCCAGCAACAGGGGCGCGAGGATCACCCAGGGAAAGGTGGCGTTGACCTGCAGCGGGTCGTCCGGGCTGAACCACCAGCCCAGGCCCAGCGCGAGTGCGCTGATGACCAGAGTCTCGACCCAGGAGACGCTGCCGCTGGCGCGCGGTGCGAGGGCGAAATCCTTGTGCGCGGACATCGCCGTCACTCGAGCCGCAGGTCGCCGACCAGCTCGCGCAGGACTTTCTGCGCGGCGCCCGCCAGGCTTTCCCGGGACCAGCCGGCGCGCGCCCCGCTGGTGCTCCAGAGCACCCGCCCGGAGGCCGGCTCCAGCACCTGCAGGCTGACGCCCACCGCCGGCTCGCCGTCGAGGCCGTTCTTGTACTGCCACTCCTCGACGCTGCCGGTGACCACGTAGGCCAGCTTCTGCTGGCGTGCCCAGTCCAGCGCGCGCTGCTGGCGCTCGCGGTCGTCGACCAGTTGCAGGTCGCCTTGCGGCTGCGCCGGGTACAGGCGCGGCCGCACGCCCTCCTCGGCCAGCACGCTGAGCAGGATCTGCTCGGCACGCTCGCCGGCCTGCGGCGCCTGGGAGTAATTGAGCAGCGGCACCAGGCCCCACTGCGCGCCGCGCGCCAGCGGCGTAGCGCTTTCGCTGGTGAAGCTGGAGCAGCCCGCCATGAACAGGGCGACGGCCGCGAGAGCCAGGCAGCGGATGGATTGCATGTTGTGTTCCTCCTGTTGAATTCCGTATCCGGGCCGCGTTCAGCGGCCGAAGCGCGTGCTGTAGGTCACCCCGAGCGTGCCGCCGGCATCGCCGCCGCCGCCCTGGGGAGCCGACTGGTAGCCGAAGGTGAACGCCAGTTCGTCGTCGCCCAGCAGCTCCATGCCGATGCCGAGATCGATGCCGTAGTTGAACTCCTTCTCTGTCCACTGCCAGCCGGCCAGGGTGTCGACGATCCAGGTGTATTGCGGACGGCTGCGGTTCAGCGCGCCAGGGAAGCCACGGCGCCAGGTGCTGCCGAGGTAGACCTGGCCATAGCGGTCCTGCAGCAGGTCCTGGCTGCGCGCGCCATCGAGCGCCAGCGCACCGCCATGGGCCGCCAGCAGGTCGTCCGGCACGCGGTTCTCCAGGCGATTGCGCTGGTAGTCGATGCCGCCGCGCAGTTGCCAGGCCGGGCCGTCGAAGAACAGTGTGTGGGCCCATTCCAGGGACAGCGCCTCGCCGTTGCCGAGGTCGTCGCCCTGGCGGGTAGAGAAGCGGTTGTGCGCCAGCGACCAGCTCAACTGGTCGCGCCCGCTGAGGGTGTGGCGGCCGCCGAGCCGTAGGCTGTCGCGCATGCCGAGGGCTCGCATCAGGCCGGTCTCGTCGGTCTCGCGGTGCCAGTCGAGGCCCGCTTCCAGTTCGTCGCGCGAGCTCAGCCGCCAATTGCGCAGCACCCCCAGACCGTGGCGGTCCTCGTCGTCGCGCCAGCTGCCATCGAGCGTCGCCGCGGCGAAGCCATCGGCCAGTTCGCGCCGCAACGTCAGCCTGGCGTTGCGTTCGCTACCGAGGAGCGAGCTATCCAGCGCATCGCCGTGATAGCGGCCACTGCCCAGTTCGAGATCGGCGTACCAGTCGTCGCCGAGGTGGCGCGCCGCGCGCAGCGTCGGCCCCTTGAAGTCGAGACCGCCGAAGTCGCGCTTGTTCCAACCCAGTTGCAGGCCCTGGGGAGTGCGTTCGAGGATTTCCGCCGCCTGCCGCCGCAGCTGCTCGCGGTTGTCGCGCGAGTGGCCGTCGCCCAGTGCGCCCAGGGCCTCGCCCAGCGCTTCGCCGCCATGGCCGAGACGCACCAGCGCCTCGACCCGCTGCGCCGGATCCAGCTCGCCGCGCTCCAGCAGGCGTTGCAGGGCGGCGCGATTCTGGCTGCGCAGGGCGGCCTGGATCTCTTCGTTGCGCCCGATCTTCAGGCCCCGGCCGCGCGCCCAGGCCAGCCAGTCATCCTTCAGCGGCTCCTGGTTGGTGGCGGCGAGCTGGTCGAGGAACTGCTCGAACCACAGCTGCAGCATCGCCGGCTCGCCATTCCAGGCCCGCCGCGCCTCGCCCTGGGCGAGCAGCGGCCCCTGGGCCACGGCGAGCAGGCGCAGGTAGGCGGCGAAGCTGTCCGGGGTGGCCCTGACCGCCTCGCGGTCGAGCCGCCGGAGCAGTAGTCGGCGCAGGCGCAGGGCCTTGTCCTGGTAGCCGCTGGCATCCAGTGCGTCGGCGTAGGCGGCCTGCACCAGCCAGTCGTTGGGATTGGACTTGAGGTACAGGCGGAACCAGGCCAGCGCCTGGTCGTTACGCTCGAGCAGCAGGCTGGCGCTGGCGAACGGCAGCCACAGCGTGCTGTCCCGCAGCGCCAGGCCATGCCACTGCGCCAACAGGGGCGCCAGGCTGTCGCGACGGCCACGGTCGATGTAGAACCAGAGCAGGCGTTCGCGCACCAGGTTCTCGCCGGGGAAACGCACCAGGGCTTCCCGGTACAGACGCTCGGCGACGTCGCCATGGCCTTCCTGTTCCGCCAGCCGCGCCCTGGCCACCCAGTAATAGGGGCTGCCCTGCGCTTCCGGCAGGCCTTCGGCCTCGGCCAGCAGGCTCTTCAGGGCCGGCCAGTCGTGGAGGTTCTCCGCCAGTTGCAGGGCGCTGGCCAGGCGCCGCGGATCGCGGCTGCGCTGCCAACTGCCGATAAGCACCTGCAAGGCCTGCTTCGGATTGCTGTCCCGGTACAGGGCGATCAACTGGTCCTCGTCGCTGCTGTTCAGGCGGATGTCCAGGGCCAGCATGCGCTCGTAGGCGGCGCGGGCATCGTCGTCCTGCTCCAGGGCCCAGGCCAGCGCCGCGCGCAGGCGCCAGAACTCCGGCTCGCGGATCGTGCGGGTATCCACGCCGGCGAGGACCTTCCAGGCCTGGCGCGGATCGAACAGGTTCCAGTGGGTTTCCGCCCACTGCATACGTTCCTTGACACTCAGCGGGAAATGCCGGGCCATCCGCGCCCAGACCCCGGTCTCTTCCTGCAACTGCTGGGTGTGTTCGAGAATCTGTTGCAAGCGCTGCCAGGCCAGGCGCTGTTTCGGATAACGCTGCACGTAGCCGCGCAGCCATGCCTCGCCCTCTTCCGGCGTGCCGCGGGTTTCATGGCTGTAGACCAGCGCATCGAGTTCCTCGTCGGTCATCTGTCGCTGCGCACCGATGGGCGCCAGCAGCTCGATGGCGCTGTCGAAATCGAACATCTGCAGCGACAGGCGCCAGGCATGCTCGCGCAGGGCCGGGTCATCGGCGCCGGCCAGCAGTTGCTTCCACAGGCCCAGCGCCCGCGGGCCGTTGCCGGTCCATTCGCCAAGGCGCGCGAGATCGGCCAGCAGCGTCCTGTCCTCCGGGCGCAGGGCCAGCAGCTCCTGGCCGACCTCCCAGGCCCGCTCGATCCGCCCGGCGGCCATGTTCAGGCGCAGGTCGGCGGCCAGCGCCTCATGGTCCTCGGGGCGCAATTCGCGCCAGCGCCGGATGAAGCGTTCGGCCAGGTCGTAGCGCTGGCTGCCTTCGGCGGCGCGTACGCCCTCGGCGAGCCAGGCCAGGGTCGATTCATCCTCCGGCAAGGCGTCCAGCCGCTCGTCCAGCAACAACGCCGCCTGTTCGCCGCGCTCGCCAGCGAGCAGGCTGGCGAAGGCCTGGCGCAGATAGGCCAGGCGCTTCGCCGGCTCGGTTTGCGCTTCGGCCAGTTGCCGCTGGATGTCCGCCGCCGGCAGCGGCTCGCCGGAAGCCAGGTACCAGCGCGCCGCCTCGTCCAGCCAGCGCTGCCGGCCCTGCGGGTCGCGGCCGGCCAGTTCGGCAAAGGTCCGCGCCGCCAGGTCCGGCGCGTCCAGGGCCAGGGCATGACGGGCAAGTCGTTCGAGCATGGCGTCGTTCAACGAAACATGCTCGATCTTGCGCAGGCGCTCCAGCAATCGGCGCGTCTGCTCCTCATCCATGCCCTCGGGCCTGGCCAGGGCGCCAAGGATGTCCAGTTCCACCTCGTAGAACGGCGTTGCCAGGCGGTCCTTGCCGCGCAGACGGGCGAGGTGATGACGCGCCTGCTCGAAGTCGCCGAGCTTGACCAGCAGGTCGATCAGGGTCAGGCGCAGCGCGTCGTTCTCCGGGTGCGCCTGCAACAGCAGTTCGGCGTAGTTCACCGAGACCGCGTCGGGCTCGCCATCGCCGCTGGGCATGAATACCTCTTCGCTGTTGAAGGTCAGCCACAGCACCAGCGCCACCCCGAGAGCGACCGGCAGCAGGGCCCAGGGATTCAGCAGGCGCGCCTTGGGATGCTTGTCAGCGGCAGACGAGTTGGCCATCGCGCACCTGCTCCATCGGCAACTCGAACGTCCACAGGCCGTTGCCGGCCTTTCCCGGGAAGGCCTTGCCGGCCGCACTCAGCCGGCAATCGCCCGCCGCGCGCACCACCAGGCGCAATGGCAGGTGCCCGGCGAAGGCGAACTCGACGCGGCCATCGTCGCGGTAGCGCCAGTGCTTCAGCGGCAGGTTGGCCTCCTCCAGCGCCGGCCGCGGATCGCGGCTGTCGCGCAGGACCAGGCGCGCATTCGCCGCACTCAGGTGCACATAGCGCCCCTGGGGCAGGTCGCGCACGCCCGCGACTCCCGTGGAGCGGCCGAGGTCCGGCCAACCCAGCGCCGGGTCCAGGCGCAGGGTGCGCAGGGCGGCGAAGCCACGCAGTTGCCAACTGCCATCGGCACGCTTGGCCAGGCTGGCGCGATGCAGGCCTTCCAGGCGCGGGATGTAGTCGCTCATCCACAGCGACAACGGATGCTCCGCCTGCATCGCCGCGTAGATCTGGTGCATGGTGCGGATCGAGGCCTGCTTGGTCCCCGAATAGAAGTGGTAGTACAGGTGCAGGCCGCGCAGGCGGCGCGGGCTGTCGGTCAGGGCGAAGGTATCGATGACGCCGCGGAAGCCGTAGTACGGCCCCTGCCAGAGATTGGTGTAGACGTTCTCGTTGATGATCGGCGCGTAGTACTGCACGCCGCCGCGGGTGGGCCGGATCAGCGGGTAGAGTCCGGTCAGCGAGGGAAAGGCCCGGGTCAGCGCGGTGTTGCCGCCGTTGACGTTCATCAGCCCGGCGTCGTAGGCGAGCTTGATGGTGGCGGCGTCGGGCAGCGCGTCGCCGGACCAGAAGATCATCTTGACCGGCTTCCGCGGGGTGGTCAGGCGCTGCTCGATGTAGTCGCGGGCGCCGATCACCTCGCGTACGAAGTCGACCTTGTCGTAGCCCGGGATAGCCATCTTGTAGCCATACTGGGCCTCGAAGTTCTCGCCCTGCTCGGCCAGTTGCGGCTGCCAGAAGAACGGATGGCTGAAGGTATGGCTGGCGACCTCGACCTTGTCGTCGGCGAAGATGCGCCGGGCGATCGGCTCCAGTTCCCTGGCCAGGTGCGGGTACATGCCCTTCGGCCCGACCTCGCCTTCGATCACCGAGACCGAGGTGAGGAACGGATAGGGCTTGATGAAGTCCTCCAGCACCTGCTGGCCGGCATAGGGACTGCCGGGCACCTCGGCACGGGAGACGAAGCCGTCGCCATCGATGTGCACGGTGGCGATGCGCCGGCCATTCTCGGTGGTCGCGTCGGGACTCGGCAGCGGCACAAGACGCAAGGCCTTGCGCAGGAAGGCGAACGGATCGAGGATCCAGCGCCGGTGCTCGCTACCCTCCTCCAGCACATAGGGCGCCAGGGCGAAGCCCCCCCAGTCGGCGGTCGCCACCGGCACGTACTCCTTGCCGTCGCCCTTGAGCTTGAGCGCCGGGGTCACCCGCGCCGGATCGAGTACGGTGAGCGCCGGCAGGTCGCGGATCCGGATCACCAGCGGCGCTTCGAAGGAACCAAGCAGCGCCTGGTCGTGGGTCTCGGTGCTCGGCTTGACCTTGAGTTTCTGCGACAGTCGGCGAATACCCAGGCGCTGCAACAGGCCGTCGTTCTCGGTAGGCAGGCCGGCGAGGAACGCCACCGGCACCTTTTCGTCGAGACGTGCAGCGATCCAGTTGTCGAAGGCGTCGCTGGCCAGCGGCGGACCACTGGTCATCCAGGTGACTACCCCGGCGTAGAGACCGCTCAGCGGACGTTCGGGCAGCGGCTGGTCGGTGGGCAGGTAGTCGACCCGATAACCGAGGTATTCGAGCAGGCCGCCGAGGTAGACGTGACCGGGGCTCAGGGTCAGGTCGCCCTCGCGCGGATCGTAGAGCAGCGCGATGCGCCGCGGTTGCACCTCGACGTCGCTCACCCCCAGGTAGTCCAGCGCCGGGGTGCTGACGAACGGCACGTAGCCTTCGCTACGCAGGCGCGCAGCGAGCGTGCGCGCCTCGTCACGCCGCTCCGGCGGCAGGTAGTCGATGGCGACGATGGGCATGCCCTGGGCGCGCAGGGCATCCAGGTGGCCCTTCAGCCAATCGCGATCGTCCTGGGGCACCTCGCGGTATTGCCCGGCAGCGGCGTCCCAACCGGCATGGATCGACTCCACGGCCACCGCCGACGCGACGCCGGGCAACTCCGGCAGCACTTCGAAACCGCGATTGAAAAACAGCTTGAGGCCCGGCTCCTGGCGATGCAGCTGGGCGAGGAAACTGGCCAGCGCCCGGCGCTGGCCCTCGCGGCGCTCCTCGGCCTGTAGCTGGAAGCTGTCCAGGGTATCGAGGAACAGGCCGGCGTAGCCCTGTTTGCGCAGCTCCGCGGCGCGCTTGAGCAGGTACGCCCGCCAGCTCGGCGCGGCGAGGTCCATTACCTGGCTGTTCCAGGCTTGGTTGCGGACCGCGCTCTTGCCCCGGGCCAGGCCGCTGTCGGCGATGGCGGCGGCGTCGCCGTCGAACTCGCCGACCGACAGATAGGCGAAGGGCGTGCTGCCCTGCTCTTTCAGATACCCGACATCGGCCGGCTTGAGGTGCGCCGCTTCGAGCACCACCCAGTCGAACTGGGAAAGCTCGGCCAGCGGCGGCCGCTCGGCGTACCAGAACGCCACGCTGGACGGCCCGCCGGCAGCCCCTGCGGCAGTGCCGGCACAAAGCGCCAGCGCCAGGCCGGCAAGCCAGGCGAGCGGGCGCTCGATGGGTCGAAGGGTGTTACGGCGGGACGGCAGACGCAGCACGGCGATTCCTTTCTTGCTGAACCGCATGCCCAGCCTACGCGGCAGGGTCGATACCGACCGAAGCGGCAGGTCGGAAGCATGGATGCGGTTTCCGGTGGCAACGTCGAATCCCTGACAGTGCGGGCACAGCCAAAGCAGCCGCAGGCGATTAACGTCAATCTAATGACTAAATATGCTAATTGCTAAATTTTTAAGCGGAAACTGTCAATTTTTAGGCACATACATGACGCCATGGTGTCCTTTTGCCTGCCCGTGACGCTTTGCAGGTCAACTCCGCGCTTTCCGAGACACCGGTGTGGCAAAGTGGAAAGCCCAGGTTTCACGCACTTCATCAGGAAAGTCGACGGCCCTCCGGAAGCCCCCGGAAGTCACTTCGTCTAGACCCATCGGTTCGGTAGACGCCGTTCGCTAATAACTAAATATTTATTAAATCCGTGAAACAGGTTGTCTTTTCCGGCCAACGAAAGGCGCCGGGCATTTGGCGCACGCGCGTGCGGTCGCACCGCCTTCAGTTGCGTGCGAGGAACCGCACCAGCCACACCGAGGCGACGCCTATCGCCCCACCCGCCAGTACTTCGGCGACCCGCAGCGAGGCGACCAGGGGCGACTGCTGAATCGCCCAGGAGGCGCAGGCGATGCACGCGCAACGCGCGGCAAAACCTGTCGCGTAGTGACGGAATCCGACGAGGGTGAGGACCGAGGCAAGAGTCGCCAAGGTGTGGACCAATAGAACATGTGGTAGAGCGGCCCCTACCACGAGGCCGAGCGGTACGCCGAGCAGCGCGCCAAGCCCGCGATCGCGCAGCTTCAGGTGCGCGCTGGAGGCATTGCCGGTAACCACGCTGGCGGACGACCAGATCGCCCACTGGCCGTATTCGATGTGCCGCCACGCCACCAAGGTCGCGCTGCAGGCTACGGCGAGTGTGACCGCCAACACAGCCTGGAGCAGCTCGTCATGCGCGGCCGCGTGGCCCGTCAAGTGCGCCCCACGCCAGCGCAGCAGGGTGCCGTAACGGCGTGCGAGCGCTGCGTGGCGCAAGGTATCGACACCGGCGAGCGCCACCGATGGTAGCGTCGCGACGACGAGATACGGCACCAGGGACAGCGCAGCGCGGTGCGTCGCGGCAACCTCGCAGGCCAGATAGAGCACAGGAATAAAGACGAAATTGCCCAGCGTGCGCAAGCGCGTATCCAGGCCGGATAGCGCGACAGCAGCAGCGGCGAGCGCTGCGCAAGCGATGGCAAACGCCGCTCCCCAGGCGAGCGCGAACGACAGGCCGAGAAAGCCGAGGATGATCGCCACCCCCTGGCCGAGCGCCGCGAGCGGTGCGCTACCGACCCGCTCGACGACGACCGCCACGGAGATCGTCGCGATATTCGCCAGCAGCCAGTTGGCATCGCCGCTGGCGCTGTAGAGCACGAACAGCGGCAGCGACACGGCGAGCGCGCGCCCCATGGCGCGGCCGTCGAACAGGCGTGTCAGCGAGGCGCACACACGACGCGCCGCCTAGAGCGCTGCCAACTGGTCGAGCGTGACGATCCGCGCGATGCCGCCCAGGACCTCGATGGAGCGCCGGTGCTCCTCGTCGCTGGCCGCCGCGCAGGCCTCCTCCAACACCAGCACTTGGTAGTCGCGATCGTGCGCATCGCGCGCGGCGGCCTGCACAGCCCAGGTCGTACTGACACCGGCGAGCACCAGGCGCTCGATCCGCCTCGCCCGCAACACGGCCTCCAGGCGCGTGGCATAGAAGGCGCTGATGCGCGGCTTGAGCACTTCCATCTGCACGGCATCCCGCTTCAGGTCAGGATGAAATGCGCAACCGCGCCCGCAGAGGTCGAGAGCGCCGAGTGCCTGCGCGGCAGCGAAGATCGGCGAATGTTCCGGCAGGTCCGGATAGCCGGGCTCGAAGCCCACCCTCACCGCGATCCGCAGCCAGCCACGCTGCTCGGCGACGGCGAGAGCGCGGTTGAAACGCGCGACCACGCCACGCAAGGCGGCCTGTTCTGCACAGCGGGCAATCCTACCGTCGGGATGCATGATATCGACGATGTAGTCGAGACCGATCAGTGCTGTGTTCATCGGGAACTCCTCTTCCATCTGCCGGAACCCAAAGCCCTGGATTCAGGGCTCCTCGAATTGCGCCAGGCGTGTCAGCAACGGACCGGCCGCCGCCAGCAGGGCGCGCTCGCTCTCGTCGAGACAGGCGTGCATGGCACGCACCAGCCATTCTTCGCGCTTGGCGCGGTTGCCGTAGAGATTTCGCCGGCCCTCCGAGCTCAGCGACACGCGGGTTCTGCGCCCATCTTGCGGATCGGCGTGACGGACGATCAGCCCTCCGCGTTCCAGTTCGCGCAGCAGCGCGGCCAGATTCGACGAGCGCATCCGCTCGGCGGCGGCCAGCTCGGAAGGTGTGACGTCGCCGCCAAGGCGGTCGATCGCGCCAAGCACGACCAGTTGCGAGAATTGCACCGGATCGGCCTGCGCCTCGCGACGCAGGCGGCGGGTCAGGGTGGTGACCTGGCTGCGCAGATGCGCTGCCAGTTGGAGATCCTGGTTGGTGGGCATATTTATCTACATAATCATAGCTATATTTTAATAGCAAAATAACACATCCAACGCCGCCCGCCATGGGACCCGACCGACGGCACGACAGCTGAAATGAAAGAGCCCCGCACTAGGGCGGGGCTCTTGCTTGCCGTCAGTCCGGTCGCATCAGGGGATGCAGACACCGTGCTGGCTGCTCTGCGCCAGGTCCATCAGCTCGCGGTTGGCCACGGCGTACATGGCGTAGTCGGTACCCGACGCGGCACGCAGTTCGACCAGCATCGCCCGCCAGCGCTCGACCAGCGGCAGGTGCTGTTCCAGCCACAGGCCGACGCGAGCCTCGACCTCCTTCGGTCCGTCCTGCATCTGCAACACCGAGACGGTGATCGCCCGCTGCTGCCAGTCGAGGTCGTCGCGGAACGCCTCGCGGGCCAGCGCCTGCCAGTTGTTCTCCACCGGCAGGTTGGTGATCTGTTGCAGGTACCAGGTCAGGTCCAGCGCGCTGCCCACGGCGAAATAGGCCTTGGCCACTTCCGCGGTGTCCTGGCCGGTCACGTCGGACGCCTCGATGATCGGCAGCAGCGTGTACAAGTGGCTGGTACCGGCCACCATGCGTGCCAGCAGTTCCGGCACGCCGGCGTCGACGTAGGTCTGGTAGCGCGCCTGCCACAGCTCGCGGGTCGGCCCTTCGAGCAGCTCGTTGAGCTTCAGGCCGAGGGCGGCGATGCGCGGGCCGAAGTGGGCCACGTCGCGCGCCGCGTCCAGCTCGTTGCGGCGGCTGCGGAGGAACCAGCGGGTGGCGCGGCGGCCGAGGCGCATCAGTTCGTCCATCAGGGTCAGCTGGATATCAGCGGGCACCTGGTAGTCGAGATTCTCGATCTGGCGGAACCAGTGCGGCAGGTGGAATACGTCGCGGACGATCACGTAGGCCCCGGCGACGTTGGCCGCGCTCATGCCGGTGGACTCCTTCAGGCGCTGCACGAAGGTGATGCCCATGTGGTTGACCAGGTCGTTGGCGATCTGCGTGCTGACGATCTCGCGCTTCAGGCGATGGCGGCGCATGGCGTCGCCGAACTTCTCCGCCAGCAATGCCGGGAAGGCGGTCTCCATGTCGCGGGTCAGGTAGTCATCGTCCGGCACCAGCGATTTCAGCAGCGATTCCTTGAGGTCGATCTTGCTGTAGGAGATCAGCACCGACAGCTCGGCGCGGGTCAGCCCCTGGCCGGCACTGATGCGTTCCGCCAGCTCCTCGTCGGAAGGCAGGAACTCCAGGGCGCGATCGAGCTTGCCACGCGCCTCGAGGTCGCCCATCAGCCGCTTGTACTCGGCGATCCGCTCGCGGGCGCGACGTTGCGCCAGGGACAGCGCCTGGGTCTGCTTGTAGTTGTTGCCCAGCACCAGGGCGCCGACCGCGTCGGTCATCTTCACCAGCAGCGCGTTGCGCTGCTTCTCGGTCATGTCGCCGGCCTGCACCACTTCGTTGAGCAGGATCTTGATGTTGACCTCATGGTCGGAGCAGTCCACGCCACCGGCGTTGTCGATGAAGTCGGTGTTGTTGGCACCGCCGTGCAGGCCGAACTCGACCCGCGCCAGTTGGGTCATGCCCAGGTTGCCGCCCTCGCCCACCACCTTCGCGCGCAGCTCGCGGCCGTCGACGCGCAGACCATCGTTGGCCTTGTCGCCGACATCGGCGTGGGTTTCCTTGCTCGACTTCACGTAAGTGCCGATCCCGCCGTTCCAGAGCAGGTCGACCGGCGCCTTGAGCAGCGCATGGATCAGCTCGGTGGGCGCCAGCCTGTCGGCCTGGATGTCGAAGCGCGCCTTCATTTCCGGGGTGATGGCGATGCTCTTGGCGCTGCGCAGGAAGATCCCGCCGCCGGCGGAGATCAGCTTGGCGTCGTAGTCGGCCCAGCTCGAACGCGGCAGGTTGAACAGGCGCTGGCGCTCGACGAAGCTGCTGGCGGCGTCCGGGTTCGGGTCGATGAAGATATGCATGTGGTTGAAGGCGGCCACCAGTTGCAGCTTGTCCGACATCAGCAGGCCGTTGCCGAACACGTCGCCGGCCATGTCGCCGATGCCGATGACGCTGATGTTGTCCTTCTGCACGTCGATACCGCGTTCGCGGAAGTGCCGTTGCACGCTGACCCAGGCGCCCTTGGCGGTAATCCCCATGCCCTTGTGGTCGTAGCCGGCGGAGCCGCCCGAGGCGAAGGCGTCGCCGAGCCAGAAGCCGTACTCGGCGGCGATGCCGTTGGCGATGTCGGAGAAGGTCGCCGTGCCCTTGTCCGCGGCGACCACCAGGTAGGGATCGTCCTCGTCGTGGCGGACCACGTTGGCCGGCGGCACCACTTCGCCTTCCTTGAGGTTGTCGGTGATATCGAGCAGGCCGGAAATGAAGATCCGGTAGCAGGCGATCGCCTCGGCCTGGATCTCGTCGCGGCTACCGCCAAGCGGCAGGCGGCGCGGGACGAAGCCGCCCTTGGCGCCGACCGGCACGATCACCGCGTTCTTCACCTGCTGGGCCTTGACCAGGCCGAGCACCTCGGTGCGGAAGTCTTCCTCGCGGTCCGACCAGCGCAAGCCGCCGCGAGCCACCTTGCCGCCGCGCAGGTGCACGCCCTCGACGCGCGGCGAGTAGACGAAGATCTCGTACTTGGGCACCGGCCTGGGCAGCTCCGGAATGGCCTTCGGGTTGAACTTGAAGCTGAAGTAGCTCTTGTTCTGGCCGTTGCCGTCGGGCTGGTAGAAGTTGGTCCGCAGGGTCGCCTTGATCAGGTCGAGGTAGCGCCGCAGGATGCGGTCCTCGTTGAGCACCTGGACTTCGTCGAGGGCACCGAGGATCGCCTGCTCCAGCTTCTGTTGCTTGTCTTCCAGGTCTTCCGCGGTGAGTTTGCGCGCCAGGTAGAAGCGGGTCTTGAACAGCCGCACCAGCTCGCGGGCGATGTCGGTGTGGGCATTCAGCGCACTGGCGATGTAGCCGAGGTCGAAGCCCAGGCGGATCTGCTTCAGGTAACGCGCGTAGGCACGCAGCAGGGCGACGTCGCGCCACGGCAGGTTGGCGGTCAGCACCAGGCGGTTGAAGGCGTCGTTCTCGGCGTCGCCGCTGACGATGTGGACGAAGGCGTCCTGGAGGATCTCGTTGAGCTGCTGGATGTCCACGTCCAGCCCTTCGGCGTAGGTGAAGGCGAAGTCGTGGATCCAGTATTCACGGCCGTTCTGGTGGCGCAGGCGGTAGGGGAATTCGCCGAGCACGCGCAGGCCGAGGTTCTCCAGGATCGGCAGGACGTCGGACAGGGCCAGCGGGGTGTCGGCGTGGTACAGCTTGCAGTGCAGTTGCTGCTCGCCCTGCGCCAGCGGCTGGTAGAAGCTCATCACCAGCGGGCGCTGCTCGGAGAGGCTGAGCAGGTGCTGCAGGTCGACCACCGCGAAGTGCGGGGCGAAGCGCTCGCGGTAGCCGGCCGGGAAGCCTTTCGGGAAGTCGGCCAGGACGTTGGTGCCCTTGGCCTCGCCGAGGTTTTCCACCACCAGGCTGCTGTAGTCGTCCTGCCAGGAACGGCAGGCCTGGATCACTTCTTCCTCCAGGCGCGCCGGGTCGATGTCGATGCGCGACTTCGGGTCGACGCGGAGGATGAACTGCACGCGGGCCAGCACCGACTCGGAGAAGAAGGTCCAGAACTCGCAGTCGCTGGCCTGCAGGCGCTCCATCAGGACCTGCTGGATCTTCAGGCGCGTCTCGGTGGAATACACGTCGCGCGGCACGTAGGCCAGGCAGTAGCAGAAGCGACCGTAGGGGTCCTTGCGCAGGAACACGCGGATCTTGTTGCGCTCCTGGATGCGGACGATCGCCAGGGCGGTGCTGAACAGCTCGTCCACCGGGGTCTGGAACAGGTCGTCGCGCGGCAGTACTTCCAGCACCTGGGCCAGTTCCTTGCCGAGGTGGGCCTTGGTGTCGAAACCGGAGCGCCGCATCACTTCGGCGACCTTGCCGCGGATGAAGGGGATGTCGTTGACGCTCTCGTTGTACACCGAGGAGGTGAACAGGCCCATGAAGCGGCACTCGCGGATCACCCGGCCCTTGCCGTCCAGCTCGCGGATCGACACGTAGTCCGGGTAGGCCGGGCGGTGCACACGGCTCGGATGGGCAGCCTTGGCGAAGGACAGCAGGACCGGTTCGCGCAGGTAGGCGACGGCATAGTCCTCGATGTGCAGGTCATCCTTGCTCAGGCCGGCGCGCAGCAGACGGGTCAGGCCGAGGAAGGATTTCTCGTCGTAGACCATGCGCCCGCCGTCGGCCTCGTCGGCGACGCTGAATTCCTCGTAGCCGAGGAAGGTGAAGTGGTTGTCCAGCAGCCATTCGAGATAGCTGCGCACTTCCTTCAGCTCCTCCGCCGGCACCTTCAGCTTGGCCTTGCCGAGCCAGGCCAGCAGCTCGAGGGCCTTGGCCTTCATCGGCTCGAAGTCGGCGACGGTCACGCGCACTTCGCCGAGCACCTCCAGGAGGGCCTTCTCCAGCGCCCGCAGTTCGCCGGCGTGGGCACAGCGGTCGATCTCCAGGTACATCAGCGATTCCTGGCTGACGTCCTTGCCCTGGCTACCCTTGGGCAGGATTTCCTTCAGCTCGCCCTTGGCCGAGCGGCGCACGCTGAGGACGTTGGTCTGCAGGGTATGGATGCTGTAGCCGCGGCGGTTCAGTTCCATGCGCACCGAGTCGACCAGGAACGGCAGGTCCGGGTGCAGCACTTCCACCGCGGTGTGGGTGGATTGCCAGCCGTGCTTCTCGTAGTCGGGGTTGTATACGCGGACTTCGGGCTGGTCGCGGTCGAAGCGCTCTAGCAGGCGCCAGGCGGAAAGGGTGCAACCGACCAGGTCGGAAAGCCGACGCTGGGTCAGTTCATCGAGGGAGATCAGGCTGAAGAACTGTTCGGCGAACAGCGTGACTTGTGGTAACGCCTTGTCGCCGAGGTGCTGCGCCAGTGCCGTCTGCAGTTGATGCTGGAAATCGGCTTTGCTGGCCGCGGTGAAGAACGCCATGGTTGTACTCCGCTTGGCTTGTTATTTCATGGAGGCGAGCGGTTCGCGGGAAAGGTCGCGAGCAACGCACCTTCGGACCGACCCTCGCTGCGTCCATGAAGTTCAGCAGAAGCTGAGCATTAATCCAGGCAGGCAGGCGCACAGCAAAGGCTGACCGGGAACCGCCCTTTTTCGGCGAGCGACCCGCCGGTCATATCCGACAGAGCTTAACGAGCCGGCAAGGCAAAACACTTACCGTGCTGCGACATATTCGTTCACCCCGGGAGCATCGGCTCACTGCACCGGCAGGAAATGCATGAACAGCAGTCCCTGGGCGTAGTTCACGCTGATCCGCCGGTAGCGTTCGCCGAGCACCTCGGCGAGCAGGTCCAGGCGCGCGACGATCTTGGCGAACTCGCGGGCGTAGCTGAGGTTGCTGGCGTCGTCGGTGAGGGCGTTGGAAAGCAGCAACGGGGCACCCTTGTCGTCCTTGCGGGTAGCCAGCATCCAGGTGGCGACCTCGACGTTGCGCGCGGCGTTGTAGACGTACTGCGCGTCGATCCCCTGGTAGACGTAGAACTCGGTGCGCCCGCCATGGGCGGTGATCAGCATGCTGGCCAGGGAGTATATGAAGGCACCGACGCGGTCGCCCTTGAACGCCGGATCGAGGGAGTAGGACAGTGCGGCGATGTCGCGGCGGCCGCCCAGGTCGCTGAGTTCGCGGTTCTGCTCGATGGCCCGGCGGATCGCCAGCTCGGCGTCGGCCTGGCTCGGCAGGCCGGTCTTCTTCCATTCGGCGGGATTGCGCTTGTACAGCTTCCAGAGCAACTGGTAGAGGCTTTGCAGGTTGTCGCGCATGGCCAGGGTGGCCATGCGATCGGCATCGGTCTGGAGGAATTCGCCAGCGCGCATCGAACCCTGGCTGGTGTCCTCGCCGGCGGCGTTGCGCGGCGCGTTCGAACATCCGCTGGCGAGCGCGCCGAGCAGCAACAGCAGCCCACCGACCCAGCGCCGCCACCCACGCCGGGCGCGGCCCTCCCCCTTGCGCCGGGCAAGCCCCGGCAATGTCGCTCCTGACAAACGCTCTGTCCATTCGCTGTTCGCATCGCGGAAACCGACCCGCCTGCGCCGGCGAAGTTCCCCGGGCGCGTCGATCCGCCGCGCTTCGCGAGGCAGGTCACGGCGAGAGGCGGAGGCTTTTCACCGGCATACCCGCGCGGGTTCACGAATAGGCGCGGCACGAGCGTCGGAGAGTACGCTAGGCAGTCGCCGTGCGCTAACATGTGCGGGATCGGGGGGCGTCATCCGCCGCAGAGCGGAGCCTTCTCCCCGCCCGCGCGCGCCGGCCTCGCCGTGCGCCACCGAGCGACACCCCAGCAGGCCTTGGAACCGGTAGTCCAGACAATGAGCAACGAGCCAGAAAGCACGCAGCACAAGAGCGCCCTGCAGGGACTGAAGGGCTACCTGTCGAGCCAGATCCTCGGCCAGGAAAAACTCGTCGACCGCCTGCTGATCGCGCTGCTAGCCGACGGCCACCTGCTGGTGGAAGGCGCGCCGGGACTGGCCAAGACCAAGGCCATCAAGGACCTCGCCGAAGGCCTCGAAGCCGAGTTCCACCGTATCCAGTTCACTCCCGACCTGCTCCCCGCCGACATCACCGGCACCGAGATCTACCGTCCGGAGACCGGCACCTTCGTGTTCCAGCAAGGCCCGATCTTCCATCACCTGGTGCTGGCCGACGAGATCAACCGCGCCCCGGCCAAGGTGCAGTCGGCGCTGCTCGAAGCCATGGCCGAGCGCCAGGTTTCGGTCGGCCGCAGCACCTACGACCTGCCACAGCTGTTCCTGGTGATGGCGACACAGAACCCGATCGAGCAGGAAGGTACCTACCCGTTGCCGGAAGCCCAGCTCGACCGCTTCCTCATGCACGTCAAGATCGGCTACCCGGAGGCCTCGGTGGAACGCCGCATCCTCCAGCAGGCGCGTGGCGAGGCACTGAACGGCGAGGCCCGGCCGGAGCGCCGGGTGACCCAGGAAACCATCTTCGCCGCGCGCCAGGAAATCCTCGGCCTGTACATGGCCGACGCGGTGGAGGAATACCTGGTGCAACTGATCATGGCCACCCGCACCCCGGCCAAGCACGACGCGGAACTCGCCGAATGGATCTCCTACGGCGCCAGCCCGCGCGGCTCCATCGCCCTCGACCGCTGCGCGCGCGCCCACGCCTGGCTGGGCGGACGCGACTTCGTCAGCCCCGAGGACATCCAGGCGGTGCTGTTCGACGTGCTGCGCCATCGCCTGATCCTGACCTTCGAGGCGGAAGCCGCCGGCATCGACCAGGACCGGGTCGTGCAGCGCATCCTCGACGTGGTCGCCGTGGCCTGAGGCCGCCGCCATGCTGAGCGCCGCCCCGGGCGTCGAACTGGGCCTCGACGAGCTTCTGGAAATGCGCCACCGGCTCCACGAAGCGCGCCTGTTCTCCTCGCAGAACCGCCGCAGCCCGTTGGTCGGCCTGCATCACTCGCGCCTGCGCGGACGCGGCGTGGACTTCGACCAGGTGCGCATCTACCAGCCCGGCGACGACGTACGGACCATCGACTGGCGCGTCACCGCGCGCACCCGCGAGCCGCACACCAAGCTGTTCCACGAGGAACGCGAGCGACCGGTGTTCGTCCTGGTCGAACAGAGCCAGCGCCTGTTCTTCGGCTCCGGCCTGTGCTTCAAGGCGGTGCTGGCGGCACGCGCGGCGGCCTTCATCGGCTGGTCGGCGCTGGCCCACAACGACCGTATCGGCGGCCTGGTATTCAGCGACCGCGACTGCCACGAAATCAAGCCGCGACGCAGCAAGCACAGCCTGCTGCAACTGTTCAACCAGCTATTGCGGGCCAATCGCGAGCTGCGCGAGACGCCGGCCGAGCGGCCTGGCGAACTGTTCGGCCTGGCCCTGCGCCGCGCCCGCGAAGTGCTGCGCCCGGGCAGCCTGATCCTGGTGCTGTGCGACGAGCGCACCCTCAATGACGTCGCCGAGCAGCAACTCAGCCTGATCGCACGCCATACCGACCTGGTGCTGCTGCCGCTGTCCGACCCGCTCGACCATGCCCTTCCCGCCGCCGGACTGCTGCGCTTCCGCGAAGGCGCCGCCGACCTCGAGCTGGACACCCACGCCGACGAGCTGCGCCAGGCCTATCGCGAACTGGCCGAGGCGCGCCGCGCGCGCTGGCAGCGGCTGGCCCAGCGACTGGGCGTGCCGCTGCTGCCGCTGTCGACCCAGGAAGACCTGGTGGAGCAGTTGCGGGACCTGCTGGAACAACACCAGCCGGGGTATCGCGCATGAACCCGCTCGACCGGCTGGAACCGCTGATCGCCCCCCCGCCCGTCGGCTGGTGGCCGCCGGCGCCCGGCTGGTGGTTGCTGGCCGCCCTGCTGCCGTTGCTCGGCTGGGGGCTCTGGCGACTGCGCCGGCACCTGCCGCGGCGCACCATCGCCACCCGCGGCGAAGCGCCGCTGGATCCGCTGCGCGAAGCGGCCCTGGCCGAACTGGCCGCGCTTGCCAAGCCCTACGGCAGGGCTTCCGCCGGACCCTGGCTGCAAGCCATCAACGGCCTGCTCAAGCGGGTCTGCAGGGCGCGCTGGCCAGATAGCGGCAGCCACGCCCTCAGCGGCCGCGCCTGGCTGGCGTTCCTCGACAACCGTTGCCCGGCCGCCGGCCTGACCCGCTGGATGATCCTGGTGGAAGGCGGCTACCGCGCCGACTGCACCCTCGACGACAAGGCCGTGGACGGCCTCGACGCCGCCGTCGCCACCTGGATTCGCAAGCATGTTTGAGTTCGCCTGGCCCTGGGTCTTCGCCCTCGCCCCGTTGCCCTGGCTGCTGCGCCTGGTGCTGCCGGCCGCCGACAGCGGCGAGGCGGCGCTCAAGGTGAGCTTCCTCGACGAACTCGAAAGCCTCGCCGGGCGTCGTGCCCGCGCACGCCTGCCGGCCTGGCGGCAGCAGGTGCGCTTCGCCCTGCTCTGGTTCCTCCTGCTGCTCGCCGCGGCCCGCCCGCAGTGGGTCGGCGACCCCCTGCCGCTACCCGCCAGCGGCCGCGACCTGCTGCTCGCGGTGGATGTCTCCGGTTCCATGGACTACCGCGACATGCGCTGGCAGGACGACGAGATCAGCCGCCTGGAACTGATCAAGAAACTCTTCGGCGACTTCATCGAAGACCGTCGTGGCGACCGCGTCGGCCTGATCCTGTTCGGCAGCCAGGCCTACCTGCAGGCGCCGCTGACCTTCGACCGGCACACCGTGCGGGTCTGGCTGGACGAGGCGCAGATCGGCATCGCCGGCAAGAACACGGCGATCGGCGACGCCATCGGCCTGGCGGTCAAGCGCCTGCGCCAGCGGCCTGCGGAAAGCCGGGTGCTGGTGCTGATCACCGACGGCGCCAACACCGGCGGACAGATAGCCCCGCAGATCGCCGCGCAACTGGCCGCCGAGCAACAGGTGAAGATCTACACCATCGGCATCGGCGCCGACCCGCAGCAAGGCGGCGTGCCCGGCCTGTTCGGCTTCAACCCGGGGCTCGATCTCGACGAGCCGACCCTGCGCGGTATCGCCGAGAGCACTGGCGGCGAATACTTCCGCGCGCGATCCAGCGCCGAGCTGGAAAGCATTTCCGCGACCCTCGACCGCCTCGAACCGGTCGCCCAGCAGACTACCCGGGCGCGCCCGGCCCTGGCGCTGTACAGTTGGCCGCTGGCCGCCGCCCTCGGCCTGAGTGTGCTGCTGGTGGCGCTGGAACTCTGGCCACGGGAAAACCGGACCTGGCCGCGCCGCCGTTCCGGGAGGCAACCATGAACCTGTTGCTGGATGCCTGGCCGCACTGGCTGCGCCCCTACTGGCTGCTGCTGGCGCCGCTGCTTGGCTGGTTGCTGTGGAAGCTGCTGCATCGCCAGCGTCGTGCCGGACGCTGGCAATTGCTGTTGCCGACGGCCTTCCAGCCCTGGCTGCTGGTCGGCGGCGCCGGGCGGCAGAACCGCATGCCCTGGATCTGCCTCGGCATCGCCTGGCTGCTGGCCCTGCTGGCCTTGCTCGGGCCCAGTTGGCAGCAACTGGAACAGCCCTCGATGAAGCGTAGCGACCCGCTGGTGGCGATCCTCCAGCTGACTCCCGGGATGCTTGCCGGCGACCTGTCGCCGACCCGCCTGGAGCAGGCCCGGCGCAAGCTGCTCGACCTGCTTCGCACGCGCAACGACGCGCAGACCGCGATCGTCGTCTACGCCGGCAGCGCGCATACCCTGGTGCCGCTGTCGGACGACCAGCTCACCGCGCGCAACCTGCTCGACGCCCTGAAACCTTCGATCATGCCCGAGCCCGGCCAGCGCGCCGACCTCGCCGTGCGCCAGGCCCTCGACCTGCTGGAACAGGGCGCCCAGGGCCGCGGCCGCCTGCTGCTGCTGACCAGCGAGCTGAGCGAACCCGAGCGCCAGGGCATCCGCAGCGCCCTCGAGCACCGGGCGGCGCGCCTCGCCGTGCTCGGCGTCGGCACGCCGAAGGGCGCTCCGGTGCAGCAGGAGGATGGCAGCTTCCTCAAGGACGACCAGGGCGGCATCCTCCTGCCCAGGCTCGACGAAAGCGGGCTGCGCCGCTTCGCCGCGGAGATCGGCGCCGGCTACCAGCGCCTGCGGCCGAACGACCGCGACCTCGACAGCCTCGGCCTGCTGGCCCGCGGCGGCACGCTGGAGGAAGATCGCGAGAACGCCCTGCTGCGCCTGCAGCGCTGGGCCGACCAGGGTTACTGGCTGCTCCTGCCGCTGCTCCTGCTGGCCGCCTGTGCCGGACGGCGCGGCTGGCTGTTCTGCCTGCCGCTGTTGATGCTGAGCCTGCCGCAACCGGCCATGGCCTTCCAGTTCGAAGACCTCTGGCTGCGTCCGGACCAGCAAGGCCAGCGCCTGTTGCAACGGGGCCAGGCGGACGAGGCGGCGAAGCGCTTCGAGGACTTCCGCTGGAAAGGCCTGTCGCTCTACCAGGCCCGCGACTACGCCGCCGCGGCCCAGGCCTTCGCCCAAGGCGACCAGGCCGACGATCACTACAACCGTGGCAACGCCCTGGCCCGCCAGGGCGAACTGGAAGCCGCCGTCGACGCCTACGAACAAGCCCTGGAGCGCCAGCCACAACTGGTCGCCGCGCAACGCAACAAGGCCCTGGTCGAGGAACTGCTGCGCCAACGCCAGGAACAGGCGGCGCAGCAGCAGGCCGGCGAGAACAAGGAACAGCGCCAGGAAGCGAGCCAGCAGAGCCCGCCATCCGGAAGCAGCCAGCGGCCGCCGCGCGACGCGGCGACCGTCGATGCGCAGAAGGCCCAGGCCGCGGCGCCCTCGACCAGCCTGCCGGAAGACGAAGGCGAGAAGACCGCCGGAGCACCCGGCCAAGCGCAGCCGCAGCCCAACGCCGAGGACGAGCGGACGGGCGACGAGGAAGCCGACGACGGACTCGACGACGAACGTCGCCAGGCCCTCGAGCAATGGCTGCGACAGATTCCCGACGATCCCGCCGAATTGCTGCGGCGCAAGTTCTGGTACCAACAGCAGCAACGCCAGGAAGCCACGCCATGATCCGCCTGTTCTGCAGCCTGCTTCTCGCGCTCCTCTGCGTTTCCGCCCATGCCAGCTTCAGCGCCAGCGTCGACCGCGCCCGCCTGACCGAAGGGGAAAGCGTCGAACTGACGCTGGAATCGGACGACCCGACCCTCTTCGGCAAACCCGACCTGAGCCCGCTGGACGCCCTCTTCGAGGTCCTCGGCACGCGCCAGGTCAACCGTCTCGCCACGCAGAACGGCCGGGCCCAGGCCACCACCCGCTGGATCGTCACCCTCCTGCCGAAGCAGAGCGGCTACGTGGCGATCCCGCCGATCAGCCTCGGCGCCAGCAGCACCCAGCCGATCAGGCTGCACGTACTGGAGGCGCGCGACCGCGCCAAGAGCAGCAAGCTGGCGCCGGTCTTCATCGATGCCAGCGTCGACCAGGAGACAGTCTACGTGCAGGCCCAGGCGATCCTCACCCTGCGCATCTACCACTCGGTGTCGCTATACGACGACAGCAGCCTGACCCCGCTGGCGATGAACGACGCGAAGGTCGAACAGCTCGGCGAGGCGCGCACCTACGAGAAGGAGATCAACGGCATCCGCCACGGCGTGATCGAGGTGCGCTACGCGATCTTCCCGCAGAAGAGCGGCACCCTGGAGATTCCTGCGCAAGCCTTCAGTGCGACCCTGGTCGACCGTGGCAGCGACGACTACAACCCCTTCGGCCCGCGCCCCGGCCGGCAGATGCGGGTGACTTCGCCGAGCATCCCGCTGCAGGTCCGGCCCAAGCCCGCCGACTATCCGGCCGACGCGCCCTGGATGCCGGCCCGCGCGCTGAGCATCAGCGAAAGCTGGAGCCCGCAGCCGGAGCAGGCACAGGTCGGCGAATCGCTGACGCGCAACGTGCTGCTGAAGGTCGAGGGGCTTTCCGGCACCCAGCTTCCGCCGTTGCCGCTGCCCGACGTGCAAGGCCTGCGGCGCTACCCGGACCAACCGCAGCTGGCCGACCAGAGCACCGACCAGGGCCTCATCGGCAGTCGCGAGGAGCGCGAGGCGCTGGTGCCCGAGCAGGCCGGGCGCATCGAGTTGCCGGCGCTCGAAGTGGTCTGGTGGAACACCCGCGAAGACCGCCTGGAGCGCACCAGCCTGCCACCGCGCACCCTGGAAGTGGCCGCCGCGCCGCAGGCCGAGGCGGAGCCGCCGGCGGCGGCGCTGCCGCTCGGCGAACGCCTGGAGCCGACGCTCTGGCCCTGGCAACTGGCTACCGCCGTGCTGGCCCTGACCACCCTGCTCGGCTTCGGCCTCTGGTGGCGCGCCCGCCAGTTGCCGGCGGTGATCCGCGCCGCGGCCAACGGCCCGAGCAGCCGCAGCCTGCTCGACGAGCTGCGCCGCGCCTGCCTGGCCAACGATCCCCAGGCGACCCGCCAGGCCCTGGACGCCTGGGCCCGTCAGCAACCCGATACCCTGGCCGACATGGCGGCCCGCTTCGTACCGCTGTCCGACGCCCTGGATGGCCTCAACGGCGCGCTGTACAGCGAGAGCGGCCATTCCTGGCAGGGCGAGGACCTGTGGCGGGCGATCCGCGCCCTGCCCACCACGGAACAAGCGCCGGCGGGAGCGGTCGACAATGGCGGCCTGCCACCGCTCTATCCGCGCTGAACGGCGCTATGGTTAGGACTGGCACGACATTCCGATTCCGCAAGAGGGCCCGCATGCGCTTCCGTACCCTGTACCTCGTCCTGTGCGGCCTGCTCCTGGGCCACGCCGCGACGGCCGCCGAACCGCCGACCGCGCCCACGCCGCCGACGCAGCCGGCCGAAGGGCCGGGCGGCGCGGACTATCGCCATGCCAGCGTGCATCAGTGGCACTTCGGCGAAGGCGCTCGCGAATACTGGGTGTTCACCCCCGAGCAACCGGTCCCCGGCAACGCTCCGCTGGTGATCTTCCTGCACGGCTGGAGCGTGATGCAGCCGGACCTCTACCGCGCCTGGATCGACCATATCGTCCGCCGCGGCATGGTGGTGGTCTACCCACGCTACCAGCCGGACCTGAAGACGCCCAACGCAGACTTCCTCGACAATGCCGCCGGCGCCCTCGGCGACGCCCTCAGGCGCCTGCAGGCCGGCGAGCTGGGGGTGCGCCCGCGGCTGAACCAGGTCGCCTACCTCGGCCACTCCGCCGGCGGACTGCTCGCCGCCAACCTGGCGGCCGCCAGCGAACGCCTGAAGCTGCCGGCGGCGAAGGCGCTGATGGTGGTCGAGCCCGGCAAGAGCCAGGGCAAGCGCTGGGACGGCGTGGCCCAGGAACGCCTGTCGGGGCTGGCCAAGGGCACCCTGCTGCTGGCGGTCTGCGGCGACGAGGACAGCCACGTGGCCTGCACCGACGCCAAGCGCATCTACCGCCAGAGCCGGCACATTCCGCCCAGCGACAAGAACCTGCTGCTGCTGCGCAGCGATCGCCACGGCGCTCCGCCGCTGCTGGCCAACCACGCGGCACCCACCGCGCCGGTATTCGGCCCGCAGTATCCGAAGGAAGAAGACAGCGACTGGTTGCTCGACCGCGTCGAGAAGCGCCTCGAAGTCCAGCAGGCCGAAGGCCGCTATACCGGCCACGACCCGCTGGTGATCGACGCCCTCGACTGGTACGGCACCTGGAAGCTGTTCGATGGCCTCACCGACGCGGCGTTCTACAACCGCAACCGCCAGTACGCCCTGGGCGCTACGCCGGAGCAGACCGGCATGGGCCAGTGGAGCGACGGCACCCCGGTGAAGCCGATCAAGGTGCTCAAGTAGGCGCGGGCAACGCCCGCGGCGAACCAGGCACAGCGTCCCATCCGTCATGCGAACAGATACCATGCATATCCACGTACTCGTCGTCGAAGACAACTTCGATCTCGCCGGCACCGTCATCGACTACCTCGAGGCCGCCGGGGTGGTCTGCGATCACGCCCGCGACGGCCAGGCCGGCCTCAACCTGGCGCGCGCCAACCGCTACGACGTGATCCTGCTGGACATCATGCTGCCGCGCATCAACGGCCGGCAGGTCTGTCGCCAGCTACGCGAAGCCGGCCTGCAGACCCCGGTACTCATGCTCACCGCCCTGGATACCCTGCAGGACAAGCTCGACGGCTTCGACGCCGGCGCCGACGACTACCTGCTCAAGCCCTTCGAACTGCCGGAGCTGCTGGTCCGCCTGCAAGCCCTCAGCCGGCGCCGCAGCGGCCAGGCCCAGCGCCTGCAGGTCGACGACCTGGTGATGGACCTCGACAGCCGCCAGGCCAGCCGCGGCGGCACGCCCCTGGCGCTGTCCCCCACCGCCTGGAAGATCCTTGAGTGCCTGATGCGCGCCAGCCCCGCGCTGGTCACCCGCGAGCAGCTGGGGCGCAGCGTCTGGGGCGACGAACCGCCGGAAAGCAACACCCTCAACGTGCACATGCACCACCTGCGCAGCACCGTCGACAAGGGGTTCGCCACCCCTCTGATCCATACCCTGCACAGCGTCGGCTTCCAGCTGGAGCGCAAATGAAACGCGGCCTGAGCCTGATCCCCATCGTCGGCGGCGGCGTCACCCTGATCCTCGCCGGGGTGTTGCTGGTCTACACGCGCATGCTCGGCGACTACGGCGAGACCGGCGCCCTCTACCTGCTCAGCATGATGATGGAAGAGGAAGGGCTGTACTTCGCCCAGCGCTACCAGGAAGACCCGGCTACGCCGGCGCCGGACAGCTACTACTTCAAGGGCAGCGTCGGCACCGCGGGGCTGCCGCCGAAACTCAGGGAGATGCTCGACACCCCGCCCTACAAGAGCATCGGCGCCATGCAACTGCTCGGCAACTGGGACGACGATGACGAAGAGGAGGATGACGACGCGCCCAGCGACGATGCCTACGTGGTGGTCCGCCAGCCACTGGCCGACGGCAAGACGCTCTACCTCTACGACAACGACGCCGCCGGCAGCATCGACACGCCGCTGTCCGACGCCATCATCGACGCCCGCGTCAGGCAGACCTGGATCGTCACCCTATCGGTCACCCTGCCTTCGCTGGCCGCCGTCGGCCTGCTGGTCTGGTTCATCGTCGCGCCGTTGCGCAAGCTGACGCGCTGGTCGATGACCCTCGACGACCTCGCCCCGGACAGCCAGCGGCCGCGCTTCAACTACCGCGAACTCAACGTGCTGGCGGATACCCTGTGGAACAGCGTGACCCGGATCAAGGACTTCAGCCAGCGCGAGGAACGCTTCCTGCGCTACGCCAGCCATGAGCTGCGCACCCCGCTGGCGGTGATCGGCATGAACCTGGAGCTGCTCGACCAACCCGGCCGCGCGCCCTCCCCGCATGCCTTGCAACGCATCCGCCGCTCGGCGCTGGGCATGCAGCAGATGACCGAGACCTTGCTCTGGCTCAGCCGCGAGAGCGGCGAACTGCGCGACGACGGACACATCGAGGTCGGCCGCCTGCTGGAGGAACTGCTCGAGGAACAGCAGGCGCTGAGCCAGCGCCGCGGCCTGACCTTCCACCTCGACGTGGAGCCACACAGCCTGCCGCAGACCCGCGCACGGATCATCATCGGCAACCTGCTGCGCAACGCCCTGCAGTACAGCGACGAGGGCGTGGTGGAAATCGTCGTGCGCGACCGCAGCCTGCTGATCAGCAACCCCATCGGTGCGGCCCAGGGCACGGAGGAGTCGATGGCGTTCGGTTATGGCCTGGGCCTCGACCTGGTCCAGCGCCTGTGCCAGAAGAGCGGCTGGCGCCTGCATTACAGCAGCGACGAGCAGCGCTTCCGCTGCGAGCTGCTGTTCCCCGCCACGCCGGACTGAAGCGCGACGGCCTTCCTCCGCACAAAAAAACCGCGGCCTGGGCCGCGGTCTTGGCGAGGCTCGGCGCGACTCAGTGAGCGAACACCGAGGCCTTCCTGGCCTGCAGCTTGGCCGGGTTGATCAGGAAACGCGCCAGGGCCGGCAGCAGCCAGAGGGCGCCGAACATGTTCCAGAGCAGCATGAAGGTCAGCATCAGGCCCATGTCGGCCTGGAACTTGATCGCCGAGAAGATCCAGGTGGCCACGCCGATCGCCAGGCACAGGCCGGTGAACAGCACCGCCTTGCCGGTGGAGCGGAGGGTCTCGTAGTAGGCCTCCTGCAACGGCAGGCCCATGCGCAGGAAAGACTCCAGGCGGGTGTAGATGTAGATCCCGTAGTCCACCCCGATGCCGACGCCGAGGGCGATCACCGGCAGGGTCGCGACCTTCACGCCGATGCCCAGCGCCGCCATCAGCGCGTTGCCGAGAACCGAGGTGAGGATCAGCGGCAGGACGATGCAGAGGGTCGCGGCGAAGGAACGGAAGGTGATCATGCACATGGCCGCCACGCAGATGTACACCAGCACCAGGATGATCAGTTCGGACTGCTTGATCACCTCGTTGGTGGCGGCCTCGATCCCGGCATTGCCGGCGGCCAGCTGGAACTGCAGGTCGTCCTTGTCGTTCTCCGCGGCGAAGGCCTGCACCGCCGCCACCGCGCGGTCGAGGGTCTCGGCCTTGTGGTCGTTGAGGAAGACCAGCAGCGGCGCCAGCGAGCAGTCGGTGTTGTAGAGACCGTCGGCACGGGCGATGGAGTTGTTCAGCACGTCCTGGTTGCGCGACAGGGTCTCCCATTTCAGGTTGCCTTCGTTCATCCCCTTGATCACCTGCTTGGACACGGTGACCATCGAGATCGCCGACTGCACGCCCTCGGTGTTCTCCAGCTTCCAGGCCAGCTCGTCCATGGCCGCCAGGGCCTGGTGGGTGGAGCAGCCTTCCGGGGAGGTCTTGACCATCACCACCAGCACGTCCGAACTGGTCGAGTAGTTGCGGATGATGAAGTCGTTGTCGAGGTTGTAGCGCGAGTCGGGACGCAGTTCCGGCGCACCCTGGTCGAGGTCGCCGATCTTCAGGTGCTTGCCATACCAGAGGCCGCCGCCGAGCATCAGCAGGGCGATGGCGATGGACACCGGGGCCACCTTCGGGCTGGCGAAGTTCGACAGCAGGCGCCAGAACGGGTGCTCGCGCACCGCGTCATCCTTGCTGCGCTGCACCGCCTTCTTGCTGATGCCGATGTAGGAGATCGCCACGGGCAGCAGGATCAGGTTGGTGAAGACGATCACCGCCACGCCGATCGAGGCGCCGATGGCCAGCTCGCGGATCACCCCGATGTCGATCACCAGCAGGGTGATGAAGCCGACGGCGTCGGCGAGGATCGCGATCATCCCCGGCAGGAACAGTTGGCGGAAGGTCAGCCGCGCCGCCATCAGCGCATTGTCGGCGCCGCTGGACTGCAAGGCGATGCCATTGATCTTCTGCACGCCGTGGGAAATACCGATGGCGAAGATCAGGAACGGCACCAGCATCGAATAGGGATCGAGGCCGAAACCGACCAGGTTGAGCAGGCCGAGCTGCCAGAGCACCGCGACCAGGGTGGTGATCAGCACGGCGATGGTGCTGCGGATGCACTTGGTGAACCAGTACAGCAGGACCAGGGTGATCAGCAGGCAGATACCGAAGAAGCCGACCACCATCACCAGCCCGTCGATCAGGTCGCCGACCTTCTTCGCGAAGCCGACGATGTGCACCTTCACGTTGGGATTCTGCAACTGGTACTTGTCGCGGATCTTCTCTTCCAGCTCATGGGAGAACTGGCGGTAGTCGAGCTTGATCAGTTCGCTCTGGTTCTTCGGATTCGGGTACATCTCCAGCAGCGGTACGTCGACGATGCTCGACTTGAAGTTGTTCGCCACCAGGCGGCCGATCTGCCCGGACTTGAGCACGTTGTTGCGCAGTTCCTCCAGCGCCCGCGGCGAACCGTCGTAGGTCTGCGGGATCACCTCGCCGCCGGCGAAGCCTTCCTCGGTCACTTCGGTCCAGCGCACGCTGGGGCTCCACAACGACTTCAGGCCGGAACGGTCGACGCCGGGGATGTAGAACACCTCGTCATGGATCTGCCGGAGCGTCTCCATGTACTCCTTGGTGAAGATGTCGCCGTTCACCGCCTCCACCGAGATGCGCACGGTGTTGCCGAGGTTGGCCAGGTCGTTGCGGTGCTCGAGCATTTTCTGGATGAACGGGTGCTCCAGCGGGATCATCTTCTCGAAGCTGGTGGACGGCCGCACCTGGGTGGCCTGGTAGAACAGGAAGACGCTGACCAGCAGGCAGAGGAAGATCACCACCGGCCGGTTGTTGAAGATCAGGCGTTCGAGCAGGCTCGCCTTGTTTTGCTGATGCTGGTTCATGGCACTCATGCGACCCCCGCCTTATTGTTGTTGTTCGAGCGCGGCACCGTTCGCCGCAGCGAGGTGCACGCCGCCCTGGCCGACCAGGATCAGGTGGCCGTCGCCGGTGGCGCTGACGCCGGCCAGGGACAGCCGGTCGGGACGGTTGAACACGCTGAAGCTGCGCCCGCCGTCGGTGCTTTCGAGGACACTGCCGCCGTGGCCGACCACGACGATACGCCCGTCCGCCAGCAGCGCGCCGTCGGAGAGACCGAATTCCAGGTCGCCGGACGCCGCCTTCAGCGGTATCTCTTCCCAGCTGTCGCCGAAATCGGCGGAGCGGAACAGGTGGCCGCGCAGGCCGTAGACCAGCACGCCGCCCGCATCGGCGGTACCGATGGCGCCGAACAGCGAGCCCTCGTAGGGGCCTTCGAGTTTTTCCCAGGTGGCGCCCCAGTCCTTCGAGCGGAACAGGCTGCCGGCTTCGCCGACCACCAGCAGGCCGTTGTCCTTGACCGCGGCGATGGCGTTGAGGTGGAACTGGTCCTCGTTGTCCAGGCGCTCGCTGACGTCTTCCCAGTGCTGGCCGCCGTCGCGGGTCTCCAGCAGCGCGCCATAGGCACCGACGGCCAGGCCGTGCTGTTCGTCGGCGAACCAGATGTCCAGCAATGGCGCTTCGCGGCCGAGGTCCTCGAACTGCCTGGCCCAGGTGCTGCCGGCGTCGTCGCTGACGAGGATCTGCGCATCGTGCCCGACCGCCCAGCCCTTGCGCTCGTTGACGAAGAACACCGAGGTGAGCAACTGGCGGGTCGGCACCTTGGCCTGGGTCCAGGTCTTGCCGTCGTCGTCGGAGAGCAGGATATGCCCACGGTCGCCGACCGCGACCAGCCGCTTGCCGGCATGGGCGACGCTGAGCAGCAGGCTGCTGGCGGCCTTCGGCGACTCCACGGCGAATTGCGGCGGCGCGGCGGTTGGCGTCGACTCGGCCAGGACCGGGGTGGCGGCGAAGGTCAGAAGAGAAAGTGCCCCGAGAAACGACAGGGCCCTGCTGGCCAGGGGCGATCTGGAAGGAATGGCCGGATGCCGCGAAGCGTCCGCGGTTTGGCCGGGCGAAGTGCGCCACGTCATGGGCTCACGCATGGATACCGTCCCCGTTGTTGTTATTAGTGGTTCGTGGTGAGCGTTATATAGCCAGCGTTTGGCGACGGAGACAATTGAAGCCACGTTATCTTTTGTTAAGCGTGTAAGCCGTCTGTAACGGGGGATCGGCGCCGCCCTCCTCCCCGGAGGGAAGCGGTCGGCGCCGGCGAGCGGAGCGATCAGCGGGTGCCGCGGCGGCGCAGGGCCGAGGGCTTGAAGTAGGAGTCGTCCGGTATCGCCTGGGTGAAGTCGATGGTACCCGGCTCCTCGTTGTCCAGGTTCTGCACGTGGTAGCGACGCGCCTGCAGGTCGTGGAACACATCCAGCGCGCTCCAGGTGTACGGCAGGTCGTAGAAGTTCTTCAGGTAGGCCATCGACACCCGCCACAGTTCGCCGCGACCGTCGTACTGGTCGACCACCGCCGCGCTCCAGCTGTCCTCGTCGAGGTACAGGGTGCGCTTGGAGTAGATATGCCGCGCGCCCGGCTTCAGGGTACCTTCCACCACCCACACGCGGTGCAGCTCGTAGCGGGTGTATTGCGGATCGAGGTGGCCCGGCTTGAGCAGTTCCTCGTACTTCACCTCGGGGCTGCTGACCTTGTAGTTGTTGTAGGGAATGTAGATTTCCTTCTTGCCCAGCAGCTTCCAGTCATAGCGGTCCGGCGCGCCGTTGAACATGTCGGTGTCGTCGGCGGTGCGCAGGCCGTCGGCGGCGGCGATCGGCGTGTCGTAGGCAAGGTTCGGCGCACGCCGCACACGGCGCTGGCCGGCGTTGTAGCCCCAGGCCTGGCGCGGCTCCTTGACCTGGTCGAGGGTCTCGTGCACCAGCACCGCGCCGCCGGCCAGGCGCGCCGGGCTCTTGGTGAACGACAGGTAGTAGAACATCAGGTTGTTCAGGTCGGCGAAGCTGCCGCCCTTGAGGTAGTACTTGAACAGCGCTTCCTGCTGCGAGGTCACCAGCGAGTAGCTACCGTTGCGCTGTACCGCGACTTCCGAAGCGCGGCGCACGACATAGGTGCCGCGGTAGCGGGCGACGTGGTTCCACAGCGCCTCCACGCCGCTCTTCGGAATCGGGAACGGCACCCCGCCATAGGCGTCGGCGAACCCGTTGCCGCCGTCCAGCAGCCTGGCGCTGGTGGCATTGGCGAAGGTGTTGTCGTACAGCCACTGCGGCGCCGAACCGGAACGGCGACTGGGGTAGACCGGCATCCGGAAGCTGTCCGGGTAGGTCTTGAACAGCGCCAGCTGGCCCGGGGTCAGGTGTTCCCTGTACTGCTCCAGGTTGGCCTTGTCGATGGTGAACAGCGGCTTGTCCGCGGCGAACGGGTCCGGGTGGTGCTGGCCCGGCTTGTAGCCGGCCGGCGCCTGGGTGATGCCGCCGGTCCAGGCGGGAATGCTGCCGGCGGCGTTGCCGGCCTTCTCCGCGCCCAGCGGGGTGAGGCTCGACTTCAGTTGCGCCGCCTCGCCGGCGGAAACGCCGGCCAGCGCGCCGCCGCTGCCCAGTGCCAGCGCCAGGGAAGCGCCGATCAGCAGGTGCTTGTTCAACATGAGGGTTCTCCGTGTGAGGTGCCGGGCGCTCGCGGCGCCCGTGTCGTTATCGGTTCGGTCAGAAGGAGTACTTCACGGTCAGGCCGATGTTGTCGCGGTCGCGGATGTTGTTGTTCTGCCCGCCGCCGTAGAACTCGGTGTACTGCAGTTCGCCTTCCAGGCTGTTCAGGTAGGTGGCCTTGATCCCCAGGGTGTAGGCCTTGCGACCTTCGATGAAGTTGCCGGTCTGGTAGGAGTTGCCTTCGAAGTCGTCCTTGTAGACCACGTAGGGCGACACGTTGACCCCGGCGAACACGTCGTTCCAGGTGCCGCTGAGCAGCAGGGTGTAGCCGTAGGCGTTGCGGTTCACCTGGTCGCCACGGTCGCCGCCGGAAACGTACGAGCTGTTGCCGCGCCCGGCGTAGTAGCGGGTGCTGCCGTCGTAGGCGGTGTACTTCAGGCTGCTGCCACGCAGGTGTTCCGAGGCCAGCTCGGCGACGCCGGTCAACGAGTCGAAGCTCAGCGACGGGCCGAAGTTGTAGATGGTCCCGAGGGAGGTGTTGAACGCCTCGACCCGCTCGTAGTTGTGGATCTGCCCGCCGAGGCCGACCATCTGCCCGCCGACGTTGATCTGTCCGCCGTTGGCGGCTTCCGCCGCACCGTGGGCGAGGTCGCCGATCAGGTCGTTGGTGGCGGCGATGCCGATCGGCAGGTTCGGCCGATAGGCCAGCTCGCCGAACACCGAGGCGTCGCCCACCGTGGTGTTGAAGCTGAAGCCGTACATGCGGATGTCTTCGGCGAACTCGCGGCGGGCATTGATGTTGCCCATCACGTCGGCGGTCACCAGGCCGTTGGCCAGGGCTTCGGCGAGGTTACCGGCGATCGGCCGCAGGGTGTTGGCCAGCGCCGCCAGGTCGGCCCCGGCATAGTCGCCGATGTCGGCGTACAGGGTCGGCTCCTTGGAGTGGTAGTTGACGAAGTAGAAGCCGAACTCGGTGCTGTTCAGTTCCTCGGCGATGTAGCGGAAGGCCACGCCGAACTGGCCGTCGTTGCGCGCGTTGATGTCCTTGCCGATGGACGACACCTTCATCACGTTGCCGTAGGCCGGGGTCACGCCGTTGGCATAGAGGCCGGTGTTCTTCAGCGCGCCGCTGAGCAGCGGATTGTTGCCCAGCGCCTGGTACAGGCCGATGACGTTGCCGAAGCCGGGCACCGGGGTGTCCAGCGCGGTACCGGTGAAGTCGCTGTAGCCGGTGTTGCCGCCGTCGGCGAACAGGTCGGTCTCGGAGAAGAAGGTACCGACCGGGTCGAGGCGGGTTTCCTTCCAGTTCCACTGGTAGAAGGTTTCCATCGACAGGTTGTCGGTCAGGCCGATGTTGAAGCTCAGCGCTTCCACCGGCATCAGCACTTCCTTGAGCTCGGAACCGGGCAGGCGGTACTTGGCGGCGTCCACCGGGTTGGTGGTGTTGACCCCGCCACGGTAGAAGATGCCCTCGCCCCAGTTGAACACCTGGCGGCCGAAGCGCGCGCTCAGCGGCATGTTGCCGATGTCCCAGCTGCCGTAGACGTAGGCGTCGAGGATTTCCGCCTTGTGCCCGGCGATGTCGCGGGTCTGGCTGGTGAAACGGTCGTCGTGGGGATAGCTCTGGCTCGGCTGCGATGGATCGTTGTGGCTGTAGTAGTCGTTGCGCTTGTCCATGATCTGGGTGTCATAGAACGCCGTGCCGCGGATGAACACGCCATAGTTGCGCCAGGTCGCCTCCAGGTCCGAGGTGATCTTGTAGACCTCGGAAACCAGGCCGGTATCGAAGTTGCGGTTGCCGTCGTTGGTGTTGATGTCATTGTTGCTCTTGTCCTGCCCCTGCACCCGCCACAGGGTGCCGTAGGACAGGGTGGTGTCGAGCGAACCGGACACCTCGTTGTCGAGGAAGCTGAATTCGACGGCCTGGGCCTGGCCGCCCAGCAGCGGCAGCAGCCCGGCGAAGGCGAAGCCGGCCCGGGCCGGCGCGGAGCGCAGCCGGGGCTGGCGGTTGGGGATGTACATCGGGAACTCACTCCATGTGGTCATGCGTTGGGCGCCGCCACTGCGGGCGGTTCGCCGTTCGGCCGTTTCTCTGCGGCCTTGTTATGGGTGGTCGCGGCGTCACCGGCCTCGCATCGACGAAAGGGAACCGCGCGACGAGGCAGTGCAACCGGGATGCCAATTCAACGGAATCCTCCAGGCAATTCAATGGATTGCGAAAAAAACAGGACTTCCTGCGGGATGACTGTTCATTCACTGACCAGAAAACAGGAAGTGTCCGACAAAACGCGCCAGGCGAATTTCGCCGGTGGCGCGAAAAGTCCCTTCGCAGAGCCTGCGCAGGGAGGTTCGCGAAACACGATTAAGCGGACTCCATCAATGGAAAACAGTGAAGCGATTCCCAGAAGTAACAAAGGGCGTTACCAGCCAGTGGCCAGTAACACCCTCTTCCGGGAGAAGCTGGCGGATCAGGCCAGGCTCTTGCTCACCACTTCGTAGACGTCGCTGGACAGCTCGCCGGAGGCCAGGATACGTTCCAGCTCGCCGCGCATCAGCGCCTGCCGCGCCTCGTCGTACTTGCGCCAGCGGGTCAGCGGCACCAGCAGGCGCGAGGCGATCTGCGGGTTGAGTGCGTTGAGCACGATCACCTGGTCGGCGAGGAAGCGATAGCCGGCGCCGTCAGGACGATGGAAGTTGACCAGGTTCTGGTTGGCGAACGCGCCGATCAGCGCGCGCACCTTGTTCGGGTTCTTCAGGGTGAAGGCCGGGTGCTGCATCAGCGCCTGGACCCGCTCCAGCCCGCCCGGCAGCGGCGAGCCGGCCTGCACGCTGAACCACTGGTCCATCACCAGCGGGTCGTCCTTGAAGTAGTCGGCGAACATGGCCAGGGCCTTGCCCTTCTCCGCCTCGAAGCCGGAATTGACCAGCACCGCCAGGGCGGTCAGGCGCTCGGTCATGTTGTCGCAGCCTTCGTACTGCTCCAGGCAGGCGGCGAGGATTTCCTCCCGGCCCGACAGCGACAGGTAGGACAGCGCGATGTTCTGCAGGCTGCGCCGGGCGATGTGCGAGGCTTCGGCGAGGTAGGCGGTGTCGCGGGAAATCTTGCGGTTGGCCTGGTAACGCTGCCACAGCGGCTCGAACAGCGCTTCGCCGATACGCTGGCGGGCGAATTCGCGGGCGGCATGGATCGCGTCGACATCGGCGACTTCGCTGATCTCGGTGAGATAGGCCTCGCTGGGCAGCGAGAGCATCTCGGCGACCATCGCCTGGTCCAGCGCCTCGTCCGCCAGGAGGGTGCGGTAGGCCTCGATCAGGCGCGGGTCGAGTACCAGTTGCGCGCCGCGCTGGTGCTGGCCGATCAGCTCCTGCAGGACCTGCACCGAAAGCTGTTGGCCGGCCTCCCAGCGGTTGAAGCCGTCGCTGTCGTGCTGCATGAGGAACAGCAACTGGTCGCGGCTGTAGGGGAAGCTCAGTTTCACCGGCGCGGAGAAGCCGCGCAGCAGCGATGGCAGCGGCTGCTCCGGCACCTCGACGAAGACGAAGCGCTGCTCGGCCTCGGTCACCGCCAGCACGCGGTTGCCGCCCTGGGCCGCGGCCTCGCCTTCCAGGCGCAGCGGGAGTTCGTGGCCCTGGCCGTCGAGCAGGCCCAGCTCCAGCGGGATGACGAAGGGTTCCTTGCTCGGCTGGCCGGGAGTCGGCGGGCAGCTCTGGCGCACCGTCAGGGTGTAGCGGCGGGCGGCGGCGTCGTACTCGCCTTCCACCGCCAGGCGCGGAGTGCCGGACTGGCTGTACCAGCGCTTGAACTGGGTCAGGTCGACGCCATTGGCGTCTTCCATGGCCTTGACGAAATCGTCGCAGGTCACCGCCTGGCCGTCGTGGCGCTGGAAGTACAGGTCCGAGCCCTTGCGGAAGCCTTCGGCGCCGAGCAGGGTGTGGATCATCCGCACCACTTCCGAGCCCTTCTCGTAGACGGTCAGGGTGTAGAAGTTGGAAATCTCGATGAACGAGTCGGGGCGCACCGGATGCGCCATCGGCCCGGCGTCCTCGGCGAACTGGTTGGTGCGCAGGAAGGCGACGTCCTCGACGCGCTTGACCGTGCGCGAGTTCATGTCGGCGGAGAACTCCGAGTCACGGAATACGGTGAAGCCTTCCTTGAGCGACAGTTGGAACCAGTCGCGGCAGGTGACCCGGTTGCCCGACCAGTTGTGGAAATACTCATGCGCCACCACGCCCTCGACCCGCTGGTGGGCGGCGTCGGTGGCGGTTTCGGCGCGGGCCAGGACGCAACTGGAGTTGAAGATGTTGAGGCCCTTGTTCTCCATCGCGCCCATGTTGAAGTCGTTGACCGCGACGATCATGAAGATGTCCAGGTCGTACTCGCGGCCGTAGACCTCCTCGTCCCAGCGCATCGACTTCTTCAGGCTGTCCATGGCGTGCTGGACCTTGTCGATGTTCTCCGGCTCGACGTAGATGCGCAACGCCACGTCGCGCTGGCTCATGGTGCGGAAGCTGTCCTCGACGCACCAGAGGTCGCCGGCAACCAGGGCGAACAGGTAGGCCGGCTTCTTGAACGGGTCTTCCCAGGTCGCCCAGTGCCGGCCGTTGCCTTCGGAACCGCTGGCCACCGGGTTGCCGTTGGAGAGCAGCACCGGGTAGCGCTGCTGTTCGGCGCTGACGGTGGTGGTGAAGCGACTCATCACGTCGGGACGGTCGAGGTAATAGGTGATCTTGCGGAAACCCTCGGCCTCGCACTGGGTGCAGAACATCTTGCCGGACTTGTACAGGCCTTCCAGCGCGGTGTTGCTCTCCGGATGGATACGCACCGTGCTCCTGAGGACGAATTCGGCCTGCCGCGGTTGCACCCCGAGCTGCTCGTCGTCCAGTTGGTAGTCGTCCGCGCCGAGAGCCTGGCCGTCCAGTTCGAGCGCCAGCAGCTCCAGTTGCTGGCCATGCAGCAACAGCGGCGGCAGGCCGGCGCCGCGCTCGGGGTTGCGCCGCAGCTTCAACTCGGCGTGTACCAGGCTGTGGTCTTCGAACAGTTCGAACTTCAGGTGGGTCTCGTCGATCAGGTAGTCCGGCGCCTGATAGTCCTTGAGGTGGATGACTTTCGGTTGCTCGGTGCGCATGGCTTGTGGCCCTTCTGCTCAGTGATGCACGGCGATCTGGTAGGCCGTGTATTTGCGAATGTTGATCACCCCGGTGTCGAGGATCAGGTACTGGCCCTTGATACCGCGAAGCGTGCCTTCGACGATAGGCGTTTTTTCCAGGTCGAGGCTGGCGACCTTGCTCGGGTAGGCCTCGACCGGGTAGGCGATCTCGAGCGGATCGAGGTCGATAACCGGTTGGATCGCCTGCAGGCCGAAACGTTGCTGCAATTCGCGCAGGCCGTCGGCGCACTGGTCGAACAACTGCTCGCGGACTGCCGCCAGATCGACCGGCTCGGCTTCGCCCTTGAGCATGGCCCGCCAATTGGTGCGGTCGGCGACCTGGCTGCGCAGCAGGTCTTCCACCAGGCCGGACTGCTGGCGGGTGGCCACGCGCAGGATCGGCAGCGCCTGGCGCGCGCCCTGGTCGATCCAGCGGGTGGGAATCTGGCTGGCGCGGGTGATGCCGACCTTCACCCCGGAGGAGTTGGCCAGGTACACCACGTGATCGGTCATGCAGAACCGCTCGCCCCACTCCGGTTCGCGGCAGGTGCCCTGCTCGTAGTGGCACTTCTCCGGGCTGACGATGCAACTGTCGCACTGCGCCAGCCGGGTGAAGCAGGGATAGCAATAGCCCTGGCTGAAACTCTTCTTCGTCTTGCGGCCGCAATGGGTGCAGAAGATGCTGCCGAGGTACTCCAGGCGCAGCGGCCGGCCGATCAGCGGGTTCACCGCGACTTCGCGGTCGTCGAGGCGGAAGGCGTATTGCACGGGAGCATTGCTTTCCAGGCGCGCCGTCATCTTGCTCAGCGCGCCGCGGGCGATTTCTTCCATCAGTGCACGGAGTCCGACTTGAACAGGATGTTCGGGATCGGCTCGTCGGAATGCGAGGAGCAGTGCTGCGGGCCCATGTAGCCGGTGCGCTCCTCCTCGGGGAGGTTCTGCAGCTCCCAGGCGATCACCGCCTGCAGGCAGAGTTCCTTCTGCTCCTGGGTCAGCTTGCGGCCGTCCGGCCACTTGCCGATCTCGATGGCCAGCTTGAGGTTCTGGTAGATCTCTGGAGTGATGTTCTCGATCGCTTGGTTGAAGGACGACATGGCCGGCTCCGGTGAAAAGGCGTACCGGCCATTCTACCGGGCCGGGGCCGGCGGCGCACATCGAAGCTGCCGCAGCCCCTCGCTCAACGGCGACGCCGCGCCAGCAGGCCGCCCAGCAAACCGCTGAGGCACCCGACCAGCAACCCGCCAACGTGCGCGCCGTTGGCGATGGAGCCGAAACCGAGCAGGTCGATCACCCCGGACAGGCACACCAGCAGCCAGATCAGCATCATCGCCACGACGCCCCTGGGCAGGCGATAGGCCTGGTTCGGCGCCAGGTACTGGAAGATCCAGCAGTGCCCGAGCAGGCCATAGAGCACCCCGGACAACCCGCCGAACAGGCTGGCGCCGCTCACCGCGTACTGCACCACGTTGGACACCAGGCCGAACAGCAGGGTCAGGCCGAGCAGCATCGGACGGCCCTGGCGGAATTCGATGCGCCGGCCCAGCTCCCAGAACCACATGGCGTTCATCGCCAGGTGCAGCCAGCCGAAGTGGATCAGCATCGGCGTGAACAGCCGCCACCATTGACCCGCCGCCAGGCTCTCGGCCAACGGCGTGAACAGCGCGTACTGGCCCTGGATACGGAAGTCCTGGAAGGTCAGCCAGCGCATCGTCGCGAAGTTGTCGCCAAGGTAGGTGACAGCGGCGACGACGAAGGTCAGCAGCAACACCGCGGCGGTCATCGGGCTCATCCGCAGTTGCCGGACGAAACCCTGCCCCGCCGGTCGCGGCGCGGCCTCCAGGGTCGCCTGCGGATCGCCTTCGGGATAACGCCGGTACAACTCGCGGACCTGCTCGGCGAGCCGCTCGTCGGGCACCCAGAGGACCTGCTGGCCGGATTCCTCGCTGACCCGGTGCGGCACGTTCAGACGCCGCAGCAGGCCGACGAAGCCGGCCAGGTCGACCGACAGGGGAAACTTCAGGACCTGCACCGCGCTCACTCGTCAGCCTCCGGCCGCTTCACTTCGACCCAGACGAACTTGTGCCGGTCCAGGCGGGTTTCCTCATCCAGGCGGTAGGCCGCCAGCTTGCCGTACATCACCGCGCTGTAGTCCAGGCAGGCCAGGTTCGGCCGGATCGGCGCCGGCGTGCCGCGTCGCCAGTAGTGGCCGACGAACAACAGCGGTTCGTCGGCGCCGTAGGTCAGCAGGCTGGACTTCTGCTCCTCGCTGAGCGGCTCGCGGGCGATCGCTTCGGGCAACGCGTCGGGCTGGAAGACGATATCGCCGTAGGTGCGCGGCGCCTCGTCCTCGACCCAGAACTTGGTGCGGAAGAAGGCGCGCGTATAGCCATCGCTGCTGGTCAGGGTGGCACCGTGCGGCAGGCGCATGTCGGTGCCGCGCAGCAGACGGTTGCAGGCCAGGTCGGCGAAGCTGCCGGGCTCCGCCGACTCCTGCAGGAAGGCTTCGCTGATCCGCCCGTCGGGGAACTGCCGGCGCAGGGTCGCGATCAGCTCGCCGTCCCAGCAGGCATGGACCATGCGGAAGCGCCCGGCATCGAGGAACAGCGGCAGTTGCTGGAACCAGCCGAGGAAGTCGCGCCAGTCGGCGTCGTGGCCCTCGAACTGCTCGAGGGTCTCCTTGATCAGCCGGGCATGCCGCGGCGTATGCTCGCGGACGTACTGGCGGCCGCTGCCGGGCGCCGCCGGGGTGCTCCAGCCGAGCGCGTTGAATTCGTGGTTGCCCATGATGCACAGCGCCTCGCCGGCGTCGACCATCGCGTGCACCCGGTGCAGGGCCTCGCGGATGCGCGGGCCGCGGTCGACGATGTCGCCGAGGAACAGCGCCTGGCGCCGCGGATGGCGCCAGACACCGCCCTGCAGGCGGTAGCCGAGCAGGTCGAGGAGGCGGTCCAGGGTATGCGCGCAGCCGTGGACATCGCCGATCAGGTCGTAGCCACGTCCGGGGTCGAGTTGCATCAGTCGCCTCCGCCCAGGCGGCTGCCCCAGCCGAGCTTGGTCCGGCAGATCTCGTAGTAGTTGTGGTCGATGGGGTGGATCAGGCGCAGCTTCTGCGGCTTCTTGCTGATCGTCACGGTATCGCCGGGGGCGCAGGTGAAATGGTTCTGCCCGTCGCAGGAGACCTGCGGGTAGATCTGCATGTTCGGCGACACGACGATCTTCAGCTCGCTGTTGCCGTCCACCACGATCGGGCGGCTGGAAAGCATGTGCGGGTACATCGGCACGATGACGATGGCATCCAGCTTCGGATGCATGATCGGACCGCCGGCGGACAGCGCGTAGGCGGTGGAACCGGTGGGCGTGGCGACGATCAGGCCGTCGGCCTTCTGGCTGCAGACGAACTGGCCGTCGATATACAGCTCGAACTCGATCATCCGGGTCGACTTGCCCGGGTGCAGGACCACGTCGTTGAGCGCATCGCCCTGCCCCATCGAGTCGATACCGCGACGCACCTGGGCATCGAGGAGGAAGCGGCTCTCGACGATGTACTGGCCGTCCAGCACCTCGCCGACCTTGGCCTCCAGTTCATCCGGGCGGATGTCGGTGAGGAAGCCCAGGCTGCCGCGGTTGATCCCCAGCACCGGCACCTTGTGCCGGGCCAGCGCGCGGGCCGCGCCGAGCATGCTGCCATCGCCGCCGACCACCACCACCAGGTCGCAGATCTCGCCCATGATCTTCCGCGAGCAGGTCTGCAGGCCGTGTCCGGGCAGGACTTCGGCGATGGTGTCCTCGAGGATCACATGCAGGTGGCGATCGATCAGGAATTTCTTCAGCCGGCGAATGGTGTCCAGCACCTGGGTGCTGCCGAGGCGGCCGATGATGCCGATATTGCGAAAGGGTTCCATGCGGTTCCTGCGAAAAGCTGGCGGGCGGGATAGAGCGGATTATGGGCGAAAGCCGCGGACAGCGGCAAACCCGCGCATGTACGGGAAATCGCCGCGAGTGGCGCAACCCGGCTAACCTCAGGGTATGACGCTGCTGACCGAACTGCTCGACGAATTGCACCACCCGGCCGTCCGCGACCTGGCCTGGACCCTGCTCGCCCCGCCGTTGCTGCGCCGGACTCCGGAGCCGCAGCGCCATCCGCTCGCCGCCAGCCGCTGGCGCCAGGAACCGGAGCGCCTGGCCGCCTGGTTGCGCGAACAGGAGCGACAGCCGCAGCACCTCGCCGCCTGGCTCGCGCAGTGGCCACGGCAGCGTCTCGGCCTGTACTACGAACATCTCTGGCAATTCGCCCTGGAACAAGCCCCGGACGTGCGCCTGATCGCCGCCAACCTGCCGGTGCGCGACGGCGGGCATACCCTTGGCGAACTCGACCTGCTGCTGCGGGACGACGACGGCATCCACCACCTGGAACTGGCGATCAAACTCTACCTGGGGCCCCAGTCCGGCCCCGGCGACTGGCTCGGGCCCGGCGGCCAGGACCGCCTGTCACGCAAGCTGGAACACCTCTGCCGACACCAGTTGCCGCTGGCGGCGACCCGCGAGGGTCGCCAGGTGCTGGCCGCCCATGGCGCCGAATCGGCCGTTTCCGCATTATGGCTGAGCGGCTACCTGTTCCATCCCTGGCCCGGGCCGGGCAGCCTGCCCGCCGACATCGAGCCACGGCATCTGCGTGGCCGCTGGCTCCGCCAGCGCGACTGGCCGGCGTACCTGGCCAGCCTGGCCGGACCGCAGACCGGGCAGCATTGGCTGCATCTGTCGCGCGAGCACTGGCTGGCGCCGGCCATGCGGCGGCAGGACCCGCTCGACCCACCGCGCGACGGCGCCTGCTGGAACATCGCCTTCGCCGACGAGGCACGTCCGCAAATGCTGGTAAGGGTGGTGCCGCGCGACGGCTACTGGGTAGAGGCCGAGCGCCTGTTCCTGGCCAGCGACGACTGGCCACCGGGGCTCAGCTTGTGGGGTAGCGCGCGCCAGGCCGCGGATGCCTGATCAGAGCAACGCCAGCAAACGCTCCTGCAATGCCCGGCGGCCCTGCAGACCTCCGCTGTGCAGCGCCACCAGCCGGCTGCCGCGAGCCACCGCGCCGCTCTCCACGGCCTCGCGCAGGGCGAGCAGCAGCTTGCCGGTGTACAGCGGTTCGAGGGCGACGCCGCTGGCCGTCTCGAACTCGACGATGAACCGCGCCAATTTCCCATCGAGGCGGGCGAAACCGCCACGGCTGGCGTCCAGCAGGCGATAGCCGGCATCGGCCCAGCCCGCCTCGGCAAGGGTCGCCGCGACCTGGGCGGCGACGCCGTGGTCCTCCGGCACCGCCAGCGCGCCCACCACGGGATGCCGCCCGGCCTCGCCGAGCACCAGGCCGGCCAGTGTCGTACCGGTACCGGCGGCCACCCAGATCGCGTCGTAATCGTCCCAGCCGAGCGTCGGCAACTGGGTCGCTATGCGCTCCACCAGCCCGATGCAACCGCGCGCGCCCAGCAGCCCGCCACCGCCCTCGGCGACCGGCAGCAAGCCTGGGTAACGTTCCCGCCAGGGAAGCCAGAAGCCGGCGGCATGCCGCTGGCGATAGCCGCCGTAGCCGAGCCAGTGCAGTTCCATGCCGAGACTGCGCAGGTCGCGCACCGTCGGCGTATCGACTTCGTGTCCGCGCAACAGGCCGACGCAACGGAAACCGAAACGCGCGCCAGCGCCGGCCAGCGCGTGCAGGTGGTTGGAATGGGCGCCGCCGAGGCTGATCAGGCCGTCCAGCCCCTGCTCGTGGGCCAGCGCCAGGTGTGGCGCGAGCTTGAACCCCTTGTTGCCGGAGATCAGCGGATCGGCCTGGTCCAGGCGCAGCAGCGCCAGTTCGACCCCGGCCCGTTGCAGCCAGTCGAGTTCGAGACGCTGCAAGGGTGTATGCGGTGACCAGTGGGGAAACGGCAAGGAGTCAGCTCACGGTGCGCAGGCGCCCCGTGGTCTTGTGCCGGGCGCAGCAGTTGGTGTCACCGGCGACGAAGCGCGCCGGGTTGTCGACCCGGTCGAGCGGCAGGTTGCAGCGTTCGCCGCCGGGCAGCAGCGCCTCGCAGCGCGGCTGCTGGAAGTGGTCCAGCCACTGGCGGTACTGGCTCTCGGAGACGAAGCACTTGGCCGCCGCGTAGGCCAGCGGATTGTCCTGGTAACGCGGGATGTCCTGCAAGGGGATGGTCAGGTGCCCGGCGCCGGGATGGTAGGCGACGAATACCACGCCCTGGCCGGATAGACGCTCCAGCAGTTGCTCCGGCCCCTGGGCGGCCAGACGGTCGCGCTCGGCGCGCAGCTCGGCCAGTTCCTGCTCCAGTTGCTGGTCCAGCTCGTTGCGGTAGGCCAGTTCGACGTCGCGGATCGAGACCTGCTCCTTGTAGCCGGCCACCGCCGCCGCCACCCGAGCCTCCAGTTCGTCGGCGAACTCCGAGCGCAGCAGGTCGGTCTCGTTGCGCCCCTGGTTCTCGATGAAACGCAGTTGCCGGGTCAGTTCCTCGCGGTTGCGCTGGAACTGCTCGCCCTGTTCCAGCAGACGCTGCTGCAATTCGGCGTTCTCCCGCGCCTGCCGTTCCAGGGCCTGTTGCAGGCTGAGCACTTCGCTGCGCAGGATGTCCAGTTGCCCGCGGGCGTCCTGTTCGCGCCTGGCCAGTTCCTCTTCGTGCTGCCGGGCGAGCCCGGCCAGGCGCTGCTCCTGCTGCCGGGCCAGGGCGGCGAGCTGTTGTCGCTGCTGCTTGACCAGTTGCGCCAGGCGCGCCGTCTGCTCGTCCTCCTGCTTGCGCGGAGGCTCCGCGGGCGGTGCCTTCGGGGCGGCGGGACCGGCGGCGTACCATTGCTCTTCGGCGGCCATCTGCAGCCGCTGCGGCTCCACCGCGGCAGGCTCTTCGTCCACCAGCAGGCCCAGCTGGTTGCGCCTGAGCGCGTCGCGGATGAGCACGAAATGGTTGCGTCCGGCGCTGCTCTCCGGGTCCCAGAGGTGCATCTGGTGCCAGGACACCGGGCACTGGCTGCGACAGGCCAGGCGGATCGGCCCGCCGCCCATGTCGGGGCCGCGTCCGGCGCGTTCGGCGAGGTTGCGCAGAGGCAGGTTCCAGCCGGTGTCGGCGCCGCCCTGCTCGTCGAAATCGAGATAGAAGAACACCGCCGCCCGCGCCTGCAGGCGCGGATTGATCAACACATAGGCCAGGTGCATCTGCCGGTCGGCGTATTCCGGCATGCGCACCAGGCCATCGAGCAGCGCCTCGAATTCGGGATACAGCATTTCCTTGCAGACGCCGCTGTCGTTGAAGAACAGCACGGCCTCCGCCATCTGTGGCTTTTTCTGCATGCTCATCGCTAACCCTCGAACGCCTGGCGAGGCGGCCCGCATCCGGCAGTACCCATCTGGCATGTCACCTGAAAAACAGGCGCTATCTCGTTGTTCGGGCAAGTCTAGGGGAAAAAATGTCGCGGGCAATGTGACTGGGTTGGCAGACACCCGGGCGATGCCGGACGGCCCGCCGAGCGGTAGGAGAAATTGTGAAGCGGTCGGGTTTTGAGCGGACGGAGATCACCGTGGCAGAGCGCCACCGTTCACCGAACCGGTGCACAGCGCCCCGCCGCGCCGACGAGGGCGGACAGGGGCGATACGCAGAACCTGTGCGAGCTGGAGAAAAGCCGTTTTCAACGCAGTTTCTCCGCTACGCAACAGATCGCGGAAAGGCTCTCAGAGTTCGGCGGCCAGGCGCGAACCCTGGTTGATGGCGCGCTTGGCATCCAGCTCGGCGGCGACGTCGGCGCCACCGATCAGGTGCACGCTCTGGCCGGCCGCCAGCAGGCCGTCCTGCAACTCGCGCAGCGGGTCCTGGCCGGCGCAGACGATCACGGTATCCACCGGCAGCACCTGCGGCTCGCCCTCGGCAACGCGGATATGCAGGCCGGCGTCGTCGATCCCGAGATACTCCACGGCATTCACCATCTGCACCTGCTTGTTCTTCAGGCCGGCGCGATGGATCCAGCCGGTGGTCTTGCCGAGGCCGTCGCCGACCTTGCTCTTCTTGCGTTGCAGGAGGAACACCTGGCGCGCCGCCGGATGCACCTCGGCCTTGACCCCGGCGATGCCGCCGCGAGCTTCCAGGCGAGTATCGATCCCCCACTCCTTCCAGAACGCCTCGCGCTCCAGGCTGGTGGACGGACCGGCATGGGTGATGAATTCGGAGACGTCGAAGCCGATGCCGCCGGCGCCGATCACCGCCACCTTGCCACCCACCGGCTTGCGCTCGAGGATCGCATCCAGGTAGCTGATCACCTTCGGATGCTCGATGCCGGGGATCGCCGGTGTGCGCGGAACGATGCCGGTGGCGAGGACGATCTCGTCGTAGCCGCCCGCGACCAGGTCGTCCACGTCGACCCGGCGGTTCAGGTGCAGTTCGACACCGGTGCTCTCCAGCTTGTTGCGGAAGTAGCGCAGGGTCTCGTGGAACTCTTCCTTGCCGGGAACCCGCTTGGCCACGTTGAACTGCCCGCCGATCTCGCCGGCGGCGTCGAACAGGCTGACCCGGTGCCCACGCTCGGCGGCCACGGTGGCGGCGGCCAGGCCGGCCGGGCCGGCGCCGACCACGGCGATCTTCTTCGGCCTGGTGGTGGGGATGTAGTTCAGCTCGGTTTCGTGGCAGGCGCGCGGGTTGACCAGGCAACTGGTCAGCTTGCCGCCGAAGGTGTGGTCGAGGCAGGCCTGGTTGCAGCCGATACAGGTGTTGATCCGTTCGGCGTGGCCGGCGGCGGCCTTGTTGACGAAATCCGGGTCGGCGAGGAACGGCCGGGCCATGGAGACCATGTCGGCATCGCCCTCGGCCAGGACCTTCTCCGCCACCTCGGGAGTGTTGATGCGGTTGGTGGTGATCAGCGGGATGCCGACCTCGCCGCGCAGCTTGGCGGTGACCTTGGTGAAGGCCGCGCGCGGTACCTTGGTGGCGATGGTCGGGATGCGCGCCTCGTGCCAGCCGATGCCGGTATTGATCAGGGTCGCGCCGGCCTTCTCGACGGCCTTCGCCAGCAGCACGATCTCGTCCCAGCTGCTGCCGCCCTCGACCAGGTCGAGCATCGACAGGCGATAGATGATGATGAAGTTCGGCCCCACCGCCTCGCGCACCCGGCGGACGATCTCCACCGGCAGGCGCATGCGGTTCTCGTAGCTGCCGCCCCAGCGGTCGGTGCGCTGGTTGGTGTGCTGCACGAGGAACTGGTTGATGAAGTAGCCTTCCGATCCCATGATCTCGACGCCGTCGTAGCCGGCGACCTGGGCCAGGCTGGCGCAGTTGACGAAGTCGGCGATCTGCTTCTCGATGCCTTCCTCGTCGAGTTCCTTGGGCTTGAACGGATTGATCGGCGCCTGGATCGCACTCGGCGCCACCTGCTTCGGACTGTAGGCGTAGCGGCCGGCATGCAGGATCTGCATGCAGATCTTGCCACCCGCCTCATGCACCGCCTGGGTCACGATCCTGTGCTTCTCCGCCTCTTCCGGCGTGCTCAGCTTGGCCGCGCCGGAATACACGCCGCCCTCCTCGTTCGGGCCGATGCCGCCGGTGACCATCAGGCCGACGCCACCGCGGGCGCGTTCGGCGAAGTACGCCGCCATGCGCTCGAAGCCCTGCGGCTTCTCTTCCAGGCCAGTGTGCATGGACCCCATCAGGGTGCGGTTGCGCAGGGTGGTGAAGCCGAGGTCCAACGGGGCGAGCAGGTGCGGATAGGGAACGGCGGCGGTCATCGGGGGTCTCCACATCGGGCGAAACGCGTTCACGGATATGCCGCGGCCTCGGGCGCAATGCGCGGGACGGGCAGCGGTCGGTATGGCGACGACTCTAAGGAGCGCCACCGGAGCGCTCAATGATCCTAAATGACAAGTTACTGATCGGAATGCACAGGGATGCTTGGCAAGCCGACGCCACTCCCCTACCCTGTGGGCTGCCTTGGAGACCCGCATGCGCAAGCTGATCTTCCTGATCCTCATCACCCTCTTCGCCGCCTACGCCGGCTGGGCCGAACGCCGCCCGGTAGGCCACTACCTGTCCGACCTGCGCAGCCAGGTCAGCGTGGTCCAGGGCCAGCCCGGCGAGCGCGGCAACCTGCTGGCGGTCCAGCCGGAACTGTTCACGCCGGACTACCAGAGCGCCGAACGGTTGCAACTGAAATTCCACGCCTACCTGGAAAATGCCCGCCGCCAGGGCCTGCTCAACGAGCGCACGGTGGTGGTGTTCCCCGAGCATGTCGGCACCTGGCTGGTGGCCAGCGGCGAGAAGCCCGAGGTCTACGCCGCTGCCGACTGGCCCACGGCGATGGACTGGATGGCCGCGAGCAACCCACTGAAGGTGGCGCGCGGCTGGATCACCGCGCGCGGCGATCAGCGTCTCACCGACACCCTGTTCCGGATGAAGGCGGTGGACATGGCCCACGACTACCAGACCCTGTTCGGCGGGCTCGCCCATGATTTCAAGGTGACGGTGGTCGCCGGCTCCATCGTCCTGCCCGACCCCGAGGTCGAGGACGGCGAGCTGCGTCCCGGCACCGGCCAGCTGTACAACGTCAGCCTGACCTTCGGTCCCGACGGCCGGCCGCTCGGCCAGCCGCAACGCAAGGTGTTCCCGACCCGCCACGAACTGAGCTACCTCAACAACGGTCGCGGCGAGCGCCTGCAGGTGCTGGATACGCCGGCAGGACGCCTGGGCGTGCTGATCGGCACCGACAGCTGGTACCCGGACACCTACGCCACCCTGGTCGAACAGCGCGTCGAACTGCTGGCGATCCCCGCCGCCCTGAACCAGAGCGGTCGCTGGCAGCAGCCCTGGCCCGGCTTCGATGCGGAGCTGGTTCCCGGCGACGTACGCCTGGCGCCGAACAGCCTGAGCAACGCCGAGGCCTGGCAGCACCTGGCGGTCGGCGAGCGCCTGCTGGCCAGCGGTGCGCGCGGCGCCGCCGTGGCCTTCGCCCATAGCCGCCTGTGGAACGTCACCGAAGACGGCCAGAGCCTGCTCGGTTCGTCGCAGGGCATGCGCCAGGCCAATCCCGGCGGCGGTGCGCAACTGGTCAATCTCTGGCTATGAGCGCGCCCCGGGTTCGCCTCGGCGACCTCTCGGTCGGCTTCGTCCAGGCGCTGGCCGACGCCCTGCTCGCCGCCGGCGTCGAGCCCGCAGCACTGCTCGAGCAGTACGGCCTCGACCAGCGGCGCCTGGCCGAACCCGGGGCGCGCCTGTCGATCCCTCGCTACATGCGCCTCGGCCATGCCGCCATACAGCTCAGCGGCGACCCCGCCCTTGGCCTGCAGATGGGCCGCCTGAGCCGTCTCGGACAGATGGGCCTGGCCGGCGTCAGCGTCGCCCAGGCGCCCAACCTGCGCGCCGCCGCGCGGGCAATGATCCACCTGGAACCGCTTTACGCGCAGAACTACCGGGGCCAGTCGAGCCTGGTGGAAGACGCTGGCGGCGCCTGGCTGCGCTTCTATTCGATCAGCCCTTATAACGCCTATAACCGCTTCGTCGTCGATTCGGTGCTGGCAGGCTGGATCAGCCATCTCGGCGCCCTGGCAAGGCAGCCGTTGAAAGCGGAGCGGGTGGAGATCGAATATCCAGCGCCGCCTTGGGCCGAGCGCTACGAGGCATTCTTCGGCTGCCCGGTGGAATTCGGCGCGCCGACCAACCAGTTGCGCCTGAGCCAGGCCAGCCTGGCCCTGGCGAATGCCGAGCACTGTCCGAGCACCTGGAGCCAGATGCTGGAACTCTGCAACCGCGAACTGGAGCAGTTGACCCGCACCCGCAGTTGGCGCGAGCGCGTCAGCCGCCTGCTGGGGCCGATGCTCAATGGTCGCGAACCGGACCTCGAGGAAATCGCCGCGCGCCTCAAGTTGCCGACCTGGACCCTGCGGCGCAAGCTGGCCGAGGAAGGCACCCAGTTCCGCAGCATCCTCAACGACACCCGCCGCGACCTGGCGATGGTCTACATCCGCGAGACCGACCTGGCTTTCGGCGAAATCGCCTACCTGCTCGGCTTCGCCTCGGCGGAAGCCTTCCAGCGCGCCTTCAAGCGCTGGAGCGGGCAGACGCCCGGCGAATTCCGCCGCGCCCAGCGACAGAGCGCCTGATCACATCTCGGTGGCGTCGTCCGCCGGCTCTGGCAGATCGCATTCGGCGGCATGCTGCTCCAGCAGTTCTTCCTGGTAGTCGTCCATCGCGGATCACCTTTCGTTCGTCTGTGTCTTTCAGCTGTAGACGAGGAAGATGACAGCGGGATTACCGCGCGCGGACCGACGGAGCAGGAAATCCGGCAAACAAGGAGAAAACGGAAGGCGCAGGGGACGACGGAAACGAAAAAAGCGGCCATTGGCCGCTTTCTTCGTGGCTCACCCCGCCTCGGCGTGGTGAAGATGTATGGCGCAGCGGACGGGACTCGAACCCGCGACCCCCGGCGTGACAGGCCGGTATTCTAACCGACTGAACTACCGCTGCGCGTCGGCTGGGCAAGATGCCCGGTAAAGCGACTTCCTCTTGTTGCAGCCAGGCTGCCCGCCTTCTAGTGGAAGACGGCGAGTTCGGGGTGGTGAACTCGGGAGGGGAAGTGAATGGCGCAGCGGACGGGACTCGAACCCGCGACCCCCGGCGTGACAGGCCGGTATTCTAACCGACTGAACTACCGCTGCGCGTAACTTGCGAGATTGGTGGGTGATGACGGGATCGAACCGCCGACCCTCTGCTTGTAAGGCAGATGCTCTCCCAGCTGAGCTAATCACCCTTCACTCTCGAAGTGGGGCGCATTCTACCGACCGAAAAACCTAAGTCAATGCCCTGATTGAATTTTTTTTGAAATTTCGGCGATCGCCTGTCGCCACGGTCGGCGCCGGGGCCCAGGCCGGGCCCAGCCACGGGCCGCTCACTCGACCCGCAGGCTCAGGCGCGCCGAGACCCGGCCGTCGACCTGGCGGTCCAGGCCGGCCTCCGCCACCTGCACGCCCTGCCCGTTCAACTGCTCCAGCCAGGGCAGCAGCTTGGCGAATGGCGCCGGCTGCAGGGCCACCTGCACGGCGCCCTCGCCTTCGTTGTCGAGGCGCTCGACACTCAGTCCGGCCTGGGCCGCCGAAGCCGTGACCATGCCCTGCAGCGCCGCCGGGTCGATCTGCGCCTGCGGCGCCGCGGCATCGGCCTGGCGCACGTTGGGCGCCTGCTGCTGGATGTAGGCATGCAGCGCGCGCTGTTCGGTGAAGTACTGCCGCGCCGACTGCAAATGGCGCTCGGCCGGGCGCCACAGCGCCAGGTAGAGCATCACCAGCAGGAGGAACGCGCCGAGCCAGAGCAGCGCCAGGCGGTCCCGCGCCGGCAGCCCGCGCCAGCGGATCGCCAGCTGCGAGGTTTCCGCCTGGGCCCTGAGGCGCTCGTGGAATTGCGTCATCACCTTCATCTCAACCTCCTATCACCAGGCGCGCGCTGACCGTCGAGCCATCGCGGCTGGCCGAACCCAGCTGCACCGCCAGCCCGGACTCGCTGAGACGCGAACGCAGCCGTTCCAGCACGTCGAAACCGGGAGCCCGCACCTGGAGGGCGACGTCGCCGCGAGCGGCGCTGAAGTCCAGTTGCTCGACGCTCACCGTCGGCTCGCCGCCGATCACCGTGGCGGCCTGGCCAAGCAGGCCGAGCAACTGGCCCTCGCCGCCGCTGCTGGCGCTGTCGGCCAGGTGCTGGTCGAACTGCGCGCGCAGGTTGATCAGCTTGCGGTCCTCGGGAAACAACTGGCGGTAGAGTTCTGCGCTCTGCGCCGCGTAGCGGTCGCCTTCGCGCTGCAACTGCCAGGCCTGGACCAGGGTGAAGCCCCATTGCAATACCAGCCACAGCCCGACCAACCCCAGCAGCGGCCGCCAGCGGCGCCACTGGCTGCTCTGCTGGCGCGCGGCGAACTCGGCCTGGGCCAGGTCGGTGCCCAGCGGCTGCTCGCTCAGCCAGACGTGCGGATTGCCCGCCAGGGCCTGGACTTCCACCCCCTCCAGGGGCGCCACCTCCTGCGCGGCGAAGGCCCGCTGCGGCGGCGGGCAACTGTCGCGCAGTACCGGCCAATCCTCGCTGCCGCAGGCCAGGCGTACGGCGCCGCTGCCGCCGAGCAGCCAGCGCTCTTCCAGCCAGAACAGGCAACTGCCCTCGCCCGGCAGGCAATCGGCATCGACATGCAGCGAAGCCGGCGCCTTGCCCGCGCCCTCGGCCAGCGCCAGCCAGGCGGCGAGCCAGGTGCGCTGCACCGCGAATACCCGGTGGCGGCCGTCGGCCAGCGCCGGACCAAGGGCAAGGTGCATCTGCTCGACATCGTCGGCCAGTTGTTCCTCCACCGCGAACGGCAGCGACTGGCGCAACCAGCGCGCCTTCTGTGTAGGCAGGTTCACCGCGCAGGCGGTCACCGCCTCCACCGGCAGGTACAGCCGCCAGGGCGCGCGGATCTCCGCCAGCGCCTGGGCGAACGGCGCGCGCCGGCACTCGCCATCCTGCACCCACCATACCGCCAGTTCCCCATCGGCCCCCGCCGTGCTGGCGGGCGGCAGGAACAGCGCACTCACTCCACTCATCGCTCGTCCTTCTTCCAATCGTCGCCGCCCGTCGACGGGATGGGCAGGCCGCCCTGCCCCATGTCGCGGGCCATTACGCGTATCTTGCCGTCCTTGCCCCGCTGCAAGGTACTCACCAGCACCTGCCGGCGGTCGCCCAGGCTGACCTCGCTGATCACCTGGAAGTAGCGGGTGCCGACGGCAAAGTTGACGTTACTTGCCTTTGATCCCAACTCGTTCAGGTGCTTGCTGAACTCAGTCTTCTCCTGGAAGCCTTCTCGCCCACGGGCCGCCACGATGTTTTCCGCCTGTCCCGGATCGATCTCGAACATGGCGGCCAGCACCGGCACGCTGGCAGTGTTCACGTTCAGCGGCGCATCTTCGGGCAAGGCGCTGACGAACGGCAGCAGGCGTCGATAGTCGGCTTCCGACAATTTCAGCAGGCGCAGCTCGGACACGTCCTTGAAACTGCGGTTGGCGGCGCGGTAGGCCGGCGCCTCCAGCAGGTACTGGTTGTCCTCGGCGCCTTGCTCGCCCTGCGGATTCTGGTCGGCGTCGAGCCAGTCGGCCAGCCGGTCCGGCAAGCCCTGGACGATCTCTTCCTTCATCCCCAGGGTGGCCAGCAGGCGACGGAACTGCTTCACCGAATCCGGCTTGACCTTGCGCTTGCGCACCAGCCCGTTGAGGTTGAAACGTCCGCTGGGGTCCTCGATCCGCACCCGCAGCTCGCCGCCGTCGTCCAGCTTGAACGGCGTCATCGGTCGAGCCCAGGCCTCGCCCAGGTGGTCCACCGGCTCGCGGGTATTCTCGCCGCCCTGGCGCAGGTCGCGGCGCAGCACCGCTTCCGCCAGGCGTTCGCCGCCCAGCGCATAGTGCCAGGCCTGGCGCACGTGCAACTGGTTGGCGCTGCTGCGTATCGCCAACTGCTGGCGGATGATCAGCCCGGCGCAGACGATGGTCACCACCGCCACCACCAGCAGCACGGTGATCAGCGCGACGCCGTTCTGCCCGCGCCTCATTCCGGCGCCCCCGGCATGCCTTCCGGCGGCTGCGGCACTCCGCCCTCGCCGTTCTCGCCATTCTCGCCGCCCGGCTGGCCCTGCGGCTGGTCCTGCTTGAGCGGCGGATCGAGCAGACGCCAGACGCGCACCAGCTTGCCGTAGTGGCGGTGCTCCAGGGTCATCTCCACCGCCAGCGGCAGGCTTTCCAGGCGCTCCTCCTCGCTGCCTTCGTCGGTCGGCCAGTGGCCCTGCCAGTTGTGCTCCTTGTCGAGGAAGCGCCAGCTCAGCGCGGTAACCCCGTCCAGCACCTGCTGCACCCGTGGCTTGCTGTCCTGGGCGCGGTCCAGAACCAGCCAGTAGCGGCGTTCGAGGGTCTCCCCGGACAGCGACCAGCGCACCCGCTGCAGGCGCGAGCGCGCCTGGCCGAGCGGGTTGCGCCAGCCGCCACGGGTGAATTCGACGATCTGGTCGTTCTCGCCCTCGCTGAGGAAGGCGCCACGGTTATCGCCCAGTTCGTCGCGTACCGGACGTTCGACCGCCTGGGTCAGGTCGCGCTCCAGCGCGCCCATCGCCCGCACCAGCTCGCGCATGCGCTGCTCCTGCACGCGAGTCGCCTGGTCGGTCTGCATCACGCTGTCGAACATGCGGTAGGTGGCCAGGGCCAGCAGGGCGAAGATGGCGATGGCGATCAGCAGCTCGAGCAGGGTGAAGCCCCGCTGTAGCCTCATGGCTGGCTCCCGAGGAAACCGACGAGGCGCGCCGCGGCGCGTTCCTCGATGCTGCCACGCTCGCGGCCAAGGGGCTTCGCCGCGACCCAGACGATCACCCGCCGCATATCCTGCTCGGCGGTGCTGTCGACCTGGGTGCGCCACTCCCAGCGGCGCCCGGCGAACTCCAGCTCGCCCTGGTTGCGGCCGCTGGAGGGCGGCGTCTGTTCCAGTTGCAATTCGTTGAGACGGTTGTCGGCGATCCACATCGCCAGGGTCTTGTCTTCCAGCCGCGAGGCGTTCTGCAGGCTGCGCGCGCTGGCACTGAGCACGCTGGCCGCGACCATGGCGAAGATCGCCAGGGCCACCAGCACTTCCAGCAGGGTGAAACCACGCGCGCGCTTCATCGCCGCGCCACCTCGACCCGTGGCAGGCGGAAACCGTCGCTGCTCAGCGACAACGCCCGCCCCTCGGGTCCGCGCTCGGCCAGGCGCAGGCGGAACGGACTGAGTTCGCCACTGGAGAGGATCAGCAATTGCGGCTGGTCGGTGCCTTTCTTCTGCTCCTTCTCGCCCTTGCTGCCGGCCAGCACCAGCGGCTGGCCGTCCAGCTCGAAGGTCAGCTCCGCCCACTCCGGCAGGCGGTGGCTGTCGCGCGCCACCGGCAACCAGCGCGCCTTCGCTTCGTCGTAGCGCAGTACCTGGTAGGCATCGCGCTCCAGGCGCAGGCCGTACTCGCGGTTGTCCAGCACGGCCTCGTCGGTCAGCACGCCGATCAGCCCGGCGAGCCGCTCGGCCTCGCTGTCCAGCTCCCGCGAGGTGCTGGCGAAGCCGGTGCTGAGCACCGCCAGGCCGATCAGCACGCTGATGATGACCATCACCACCATCAGCTCGATGAGGGTGAAGCCGCGCGAAGCCCGCATGTCCGGTCAGTTGTCCCAGTTACCGATGTCGGCGTCGTTGTCGCTGCCGCCTTCCTTGCCGTCGGCGCCCAGCGAATACAGGTCGAACGGGCCCTTGGTGCCCGGCGCCAGATACTGGTAGGGATTGCCCCACGGATCGACCGGCAGCTTCTTCAGGTAGCCGTCCTTGTTCCAGTTCTTCGGCTGCGGATTGCCGGTGGGCTTCTTCACCAGCGCCTCGAGGCCCTGCTGGGTGCTCGGATAGGCGAAGTTGTCCAGCTTGTACATGTCCAGCGCGGCAGCGATGGCCTTGATGTCGCCCTTGGCCACGGTGACCTTGGCCTGGTCGGGACGGCTCATCACCTGCGGCACCACCAGGGCGGCGAGGATGCCGAGGATGACCACCACGACCATGATTTCGATCAGGGTGAAGCCCGACTGTTGGCGACGCTGCAATGGGCGGCTCTGATTCACGCGATTACCCCACGAGTTGGTTGAGAGAAAGGATCGGAAGAAGAATGGCAAGGACGATGACCAGCACCACCGCGCCCATGAATATCAGCATGAACGGTTCGAACAGGCCGACCATCAGGCCGATCTGCGCCGCCAGGTCGTTCTCCTGGTTGCGCGCGGTGCGCGCCAGCATCTGGTCCAGCTCGCCGGAGCGCTCGCCGCTGGCGATCATGTGCAGCATCATCGGCGGGAACTGTCCGGTGGCTTCCAGCGAGCGGGTCAGGCTGGCGCCCTCGCGGACCTTCTGCGCGGCCTTGACCACTTCGTTGCGGATGATCCGGTTGGCGATCACCTCGGCGGCGATCGCCAGCGCCTCCACCAGCGGCACGCCGCTGCGGGTGAGGATCGCCAGGGTCGAGGCGAAGCGCGCGGTGTCGGTGGAACGCACCAGCCGACCGACCAGCGGCACGCGCAGCAGGAAGCCATGCCAGCGCTCGCGAAAGGCATCCTTGCGCAGCGCGTAGCGGAAGCCGATCACCCCGCCGATCGCCGCGACGAAGGCCAGCGCGCCCCAGGCCTTGACCCAGTCGCTGACGCCGATCAGCACGCGGGTCAACAGCGGCAGGGTCTGCCCGCTGTCGATGAACACCCGGACCACGTCGGGCACCACGTAGCCCAGCAGGAAGCCGACGATGGCCAGCGAAGCGACCATCAGGATCACCGGATAGAGCAGCGCCAGCTGGATCTTCTGCCGCGACTGCTGGCGCTGCTCGGTGTAGTCGGCAAGTTGCTCCAGCACCGGGCCGAGGTGCCCGGCATGCTCGCCGGCAGCCACAGTCGCCCGGTACAGCTCGGGAAAGGCGGTGGGAAACTCGCGCAGGCTGCCGGCCAGGCTATGGCCTTCGAGGACCTTGGCGCGCACCGCGAGAAGCATCGACTGGATGCGCTGCGAGGTGGACTGCGCCGCGGCGGCGCGCAGCGCCTCCTCGATCGGCAACGCGGCCTGGACCAGGGTCGCCAGTTGCCGGGTCACCAATGCCAGGTCGCGCGCGGACAGTCCGCGGGCGAACGTCAGGCGCCCGCCCTGCCCGCTCTGCTCGCGGGTACGGGTGGGCTTCACGTCGAGCGGCGCCAATTGGCGCTCGCGCAGCAACTGGCGGACCTGGCGCGCGCTGTCCGCCTCCAGCACGCCCTTCTGCTGGCGACCGCTGGGGTCGAGGGCGAGGTATTCGAAGGCGGCCATTATTCTTCCCGGGTCACGCGCAGGACTTCCTCGACCGTGGTGACGCCTTCCAGCACCTTGCGCCGACCGTCGTCGCGGATGCTCGGTCCGCTGGTGCGGGCATGCCGGGTCATTTCCTGCTCGGAGGATTCGTTGTGGATCAGCGAGCGCATGTGGTCGTCGAACACCACCAGCTCATAGATACCGGTACGCCCGCGATAGCCATGCTGGTGGCACTCGCCGCAGCCGCGGGCGCGATGCAGGGTCGGCGGCGCGGCGGGATCGACGCCGAGCAGCGCGCACTCGGCCTCGTCGGCCCGGTAGGGCTCCTTGCACGCCGGGCAGAGCACCCGCACCAGGCGCTGGGCCAGCACGCCAAGCATGGAGGAGGACAGCAGGAACGGCTCGATGCCCATGTCCACCAGGCGGGTGATCGCGCCGATGGCGCTGTTGGTGTGCAGGGTCGAGAGCACCAGGTGGCCGGTCAGCGAAGCCTGCACCGCGATCTCGGCGGTCTCCCGGTCGCGGATCTCGCCGACCATCACCACGTCCGGGTCCTGCCGGAGGATCGCCCGCAGGCCGCGGGCGAAGGTCATGTCGACCTTGGCGTTGACCTGGGTCTGGCCGATGCCCTCCAGGTGGTATTCGATCGGATCCTCGACGGTGAGGATGTTCCGCGTGCGGTCGTTGAGCGTGGTCAGGCTGGCGTACAGGGTGGTGGTCTTGCCCGAGCCGGTGGGGCCGGTGACCAGCAGGATGCCGTGCGGCTTGCGCACCGTTTCGTCCATCAGCTTGCGGTCGCGCTCGCTCATGCCCAAGTGTTGCAGGTTCAGGCGCCCGGCCTGCTTGTCGAGCAGACGCAGCACCACCCGTTCACCGTTGGCCGAGGGCAGGGTCGAGACGCGGATGTCCACCTCGCGCCCGCCGACCCGCAGGGAAATCCGCCCATCCTGGGGAATACGCTTCTCGGCGATGTCCAGCCGTGCCATGACCTTGATCCGCGATACCAGCAGGGCCGCCAGCTCGCGCTTGGGCTCCAGCACCTCGCGCAGCACGCCGTCGACGCGGAAGCGCACCACCAGGCGTTTCTCGAAGGTTTCCAGGTGGATGTCCGAGGCGTTCTCGCGGATCGCCTCGCCGAGGATCGCGTTGATCAGGCGAATGATCGGCGCGTCGTCCTCCTGCTCCATCAGGTCCTCGGTTTCCGGGACCTGGTCGGCCAGCGCGGCGAGGTCCAGGCTGCCGCCGAGGTCCTCGGCGAGCTGCATGGCCGCCGAGGAGTCGTGCTGGTAGGAGGCCGCCAGGGCCTGGTTGAAGGCGTCCTCGCCGAGCGCCTTGAGCGGCAGGCGGCGGCCGGCGAAGCGCTGCGCCTCGGCGATCGCCGCCAGCTCCACCTGCGGCCGGCAGGCCAGCCAGTACTGCTCCTCCAGGCACAGGAACAGCAGGCCCTGGCGCTTGGCGAAGCTGAACGGCAGACGCCGTGGCGGTGCGGCCGGCGCGGCGATGTCGGGTAATGGGGCTGTCATCATGGATGCCTTATAGCGGTAACCTTACAGAAGTATCTTGGTCGTATATGACCACTGAACGGTTACCGTCAGTATTGTTAGTTGTTAGTCGTTTTGTGCGGCCGATCCCGAGTTCCTCTTGCAGAAGTATCCTGGCGAGCCGTTATCTTAAGCACAAGCGTGCCTGGCCCGGCCAGTCACACCTATTGATAGAAGTAGGTAGCCTACTGGCAACGAACTGCTATGATCCCTCGGCGATCTTCAGACATAACGATAAAGACCAGGAGTGATGTATTGCCTTTCTCCGGCGCCTCTTCCCGCTGGCTGCAGCGGTACGCCCCGGCCCTTCTGGCTGTTGCCCTGATCATCGCCATGAGCATCAGCCTCGCCTGGCAGGCGGCCGGCTGGTTGCGCCTGCAACGCAGCCCGGTAGCCGTCGCCGCCTCGCCGGTCAGCCACGAGTCGATCCGCAGCGATCCGACCCGCCTGGCGCGCCTCTTCGGCACCAGCGCCCAGGACCCCAACGCCCCGCCACCGGCCACCAACCTCGACCTGGTGCTCAAGGGCAGCTTCGTCCAGAGCGATCCCAAGCTGTCCAGCGCGATCATCCAGCGCCAGGGCGACAAGCCGCACCGCTACGCGGTCGGCGGCGAGATCAGCGACGGCGTGAAGCTGCACGCGGTCTACCGCGACCGCGTCGAACTGCAGCGCGGCGGGCGCCTGGAAAGCCTGCCCTTCCCGCACCGTTCCGGGGGACTGCTGGCCAGCGCGGACGACATTACAAGCGAGAACGACTCGATCGAACAACTGCAAAGCCTGCAGGATGAGAACGCTGCAGCATTGCGCGAGCGCCTGGACGCCTTGCGCCAGCAGATGGAAGCCACGCCCATCGCAGAACCCGCCGAAGAAGACTCGAGCGAGCCCACGACCACGCCTACGGAAAGCGACTGACCCGATGTCCCAGCCTTTGCTCCGCGCCCTGTTTGCCCCTTCCAGTCGTTCGTACGTTCCCGCCGTCCTTCTCAGCCTGGCCCTCGGCATCCAGGCGGCGCACGCCGAAAACAGCGGCGGGAACGCCTTCGTCCCGGCCGGCAACCAGCAGGAGGCGCACTGGACGATCAACCTCAAGGATGCCGACATCCGCGAATTCATCGACCAGATTTCCGAAATCACCGGCGAGACCTTCGTCGTCGACCCGCGGGTCAAGGGCCAGGTCAGCGTGGTCTCCAAGGCCCAGCTCTCGTTGAGCGAGGTCTACCAGTTGTTCCTCTCGGTGATGAGCACCCACGGCTTCACCGTGGTTGCCCAGGGCGACCAGGCGCGCATCGTGCCCAACGCCGAGGCCAAGACCGAGGCCGGCGGCGGCCAGAGCGCGCCGGATCGCCTGGAGACGCGGGTGATCCAGGTGCAGCAGAGCCCGGTATCGGAACTCATCCCGCTGATCCGTCCGCTGGTCCCACAATATGGCCACCTCGCCGCGGTGCCCTCGGCCAACGCGCTGATCATCAGCGACCGCAGCGCCAATATCGCGCGAATAGAAGACGTGATCCGCCAGCTCGACCAGAAGGGCAGCCACGACTACAGCGTGATCAACCTGCGCTACGGCTGGGTGATGGACGCCGCCGAGGTGCTCAACAACGCCATGAGCCGCGGCCAGGCCAAGGGCGCGGCGGGCGCCCAGGTGATCGCCGACGCGCGCACCAACCGCCTGATCATCCTCGGCCCGCCGCAGGCGCGCGCCAAGCTGGTGCAACTGGCGCAATCGCTGGACACCCCGACCGCGCGCTCAGCCAACACCCGGGTGATCCGCCTGCGCCACAACGACGCCAAGACCCTCGCGGAAACCCTCGGCCAGATTTCCGAAGGCATGAAGAACAATGGCGGCCAGGGCGGCGAACAGACCGGCGGCGGCCGACCGAGCAACATCCTCATCCGTGCCGACGAAAGCACCAACGCCCTGGTCCTGCTGGCCGACCCGGACACGGTCAACGCTCTCGAAGACATCGTTCGCCAGCTCGACGTGCCGCGTGCCCAGGTATTGGTGGAAGCGGCCATCGTCGAGATCTCCGGCGACATCCAGGATGCCGTCGGCGTGCAATGGGCGATCAACAAGGGCGGCATGGGCGGAACCAAGACCAACTTCGCCAATACCGGACTGTCCATCGGCACCCTGCTGCAATCGCTCGAGAGCAACAAGGCACCGGAATCCATCCCCGACGGCGCCATCGTCGGCATCGGCAGCAGCAGCTTCGGCGCGCTGGTCACCGCGCTCTCGGCCAACACCAAGAGCAACCTGCTGTCGACCCCGAGCCTGTTGACCCTGGACAACCAGAAAGCGGAGATTCTGGTCGGCCAGAACGTACCGTTCCAGACCGGCTCCTACACCACCAACAGCGAAGGTTCGAGCAACCCGTTCACCACCGTGGAGCGCAAGGATATCGGCGTCAGCCTCAAGGTCACTCCGCACATCAACGACGGCGCGGCCCTGCGCCTGGAGATCGAGCAGGAGATCTCGGCCCTGCTGCCCAACGCCCAGCAGCGCAACAATACCGACCTGATCACCAGCAAGCGCTCGATCAAGAGCACCATCCTCGCCGAGAACGGCCAGGTGATCGTGATCGGCGGCCTGATCCAGGACGACGTTTCCCAAGCCGAGTCGAAGGTTCCCCTGCTCGGGGACATCCCATTGCTCGGTCGCCTGTTCCGTTCCACCAAGGACACCCACACCAAGCGCAACCTGATGGTCTTCCTGCGTCCTACGGTGGTCCGCGACAGCGCCGGTCTCGCCGCGCTCTCGGGCAAAAAATACAGCGACATCCGGGTCATCGACGGCACTCGCGGCCCAGAGGGACGACCCAGCATCCTGCCGACCAACGCCAACCAGTTGTTCGATGGACAGGCCGTCGATCTGCGCGAACTGAAGACGGAATAACGGCGCCATACCGGCAAGGCGGCCTCATACGAAAAAAAGGCGCTGCTCCTTTCGGAACAGCGCCTTTTCCGCATCTCCCCACCAACTCAGTCGAGGTAGATCATTTTCCGGGTCATGCCGCCATCGACCAGGAATTCCTGGCCGGTGACGAAACCGGCGTCCTCGGAGAGCAGCCAAGCCACCAGCGACGCGACATCCTCCACCGTTCCGACCCGGCCGACCAGGTGCTGGTCGTGGTCCAGCTCGGTCAGCGGCGCAGCCTCGCGCTCGGCGGCCTCGCGGGTATCGATCCAGCCGGGGCTGAGCGCATTGACACGGATATCCGGGCCCAGGCTGGCGGCCAGGGCATGGGTCAGCGCCAGCAACCCGCCCTTGCTCGCGGCGTAGGCCTCGGAGTCAGGCTCCGACTGGTGGGCACGAGTCGAGGCGATGTTGACGATGGCGCCATTGTGCGCGCGCAGATAAGGCGTGCAGTACTTGGCCAGCAGCATCGGACCGGTCAGGTTGACCGCCAGGGTCCGGGTCCACTCGCCGAGACTCAGCGCCTCCAGCGGCGTATTGCGCGGATTGGCGATGGCGGCGTTGCAGACCAGGCCGTCGAGGCGGCCGAACTGACCGAGCACCTCAGCCACGCTCATCGCCACCTGGCCCTCCTGGGCCACGTCCATGGCCACGAACCAGGCGTGCTCGCCCAGCGCCTCGGCCACCCTGGCCCCGCGTTCACGGTCGTTGTCGGCAAGCACTACCTGCCAGCCCTCGGCGATCAGCCAGGCACTGATGCCCAGGCCAATGCCCCGGGCCGCCCCGGCGACCAGGGCGACCTTGCCGTTGCCTCGCAGGTTGGGTTCGATCACAGCGCGGCCAGCCCCCGAGCCATGTCGGCCTTGAGGTCGTCGAGGTCTTCCAGGCCGACCGCGACCCGGATCAGGCTGTCGCCGATCCCGGCGCGCGCGCGGTCCTCGGGGGACAGTCGACCGTGGGAGGTGGTCGCCGGGTGGGCGATGGTGGTCTTGGTGTCGCCCAGGTTGGTGGTGATCGAGACCATCCGGGTAGCGTCGATGAAGCGCCAGGCGGCATCGCGCCCGCCCTTCACGTCGAAGCTGACGACCGCGCCGAAGCCGCTCTGCTGGCGCCGGGCCAACTCATGCTGAGGATGGCTCGGCAGGCCCGCGTAGTAGACCCGCTCGATGCCCGGCTGGCGCTCCAGCCATTCGGCCAGGGCCAGGGCACTGGCGCTGTGCGCCTGCATGCGGATACGCAGGGTTTCCAGGCCCTTGAGGAACAGCCAGGCGTTGAACGGGCTGAGGGTCGGTCCGGCGGTGCGGAGGAAGCCGACCACTTCCTTCATCTGCTCGCCGCGACCGGCGACCACCCCGCCCATGCCCCGGCCCTGGCCGTCGATGTACTTGGTCGCGGAGTGGATCACCACGTCCGCACCGAGCTTCAGCGGCTGTTGCAGGGCCGGCGTGCAGAAGCAGTTGTCCACCGCCAGCAGCGCACCCTTGGCGTGGGCGATCTCGGCCAGAGCGGCGATATCCACCAGCTCGGCCAGCGGGTTGGATGGCGACTCGACGAAGAACAGCTTGGTATTCGGCTTGCACGCTGCCTCCCAGGCCGCGAGATCGCTCAACGGCGGATAGTCGACCTGGATACCGAAGCGCTTGAAGTACTTGTCGAACAGGCTGATGGTCGAGCCGAACACGCTGCGCGAGACCAGCACGTGGTCGCCGGAGCTGCACAGGCTCATCACCAGGGCGAGGATCGCCGACATGCCCGACGCCGTGGCCACCGCCTGCTCGGCTCCTTCGAGGGCGGCGATGCGCTCCTCGAAGGTGCGTACCGTGGGGTTGGTGTAGCGCGAATAGACGTTGCCCGGCACTTCGCCGGCGAACCGCGCGGCCGCGTCGGCGGCGGTGCGGAAGACGTAGCTGGAAGTGGTGAACAGCGCCTCGCCGTGCTCGCCCTCCGGCGTCCGCCGTTGCCCGGCGCGAACCGCCAGGGTGTCGAAGGCCGCGCCTTCCAGGTCGCTGTCGAGACGCCCGGCATCCCAGTCCTGAGTCATGCCGCTCTCCCCTTTGTCAGTCGTTGTACAGATCGATGATCGCGCTGACCGCCTGGCTCTTGGCCTTGGTCGCATCGTTGCGCGCCTGTTCGATCCGGTTCAGGTAGGCCTCGTTGACGTCGCCGGTCACGTACTCGCCGTCGAACACGGCGCAGTCGAAGTGATCGATCTTGATCTTGCCGCCGCCGACCGCGTCGATCAGGTCGGGCAGGTCCTGGTAGACCAGCCAGTCGGCGCCGATCAGCTTGCTGACGTCCTCGGTGCTGCGATTGTGCGCGATCAGCTCGTGCGCACTCGGCATGTCGATGCCGTAGACGTTGGGGTAGCGCACGGCCGGCGCGGCGGAGCAGAAGTAGACGTTCTTCGCCCCGGCCTCGCGGGCCATCTGGATGATCTGCTTGCAGGTGGTGCCGCGGACGATGGAGTCATCCACCAGCATCACGTTCTTGCCGCGGAACTCCAGCTCGATGGCGTTGAGCTTCTGCCGCACGGATTTCTTCCGCGCCGCCTGGCCGGGCATGATGAAGGTGCGGCCGATGTAGCGGTTCTTGACGAAGCCCTCGCGGAACTTCACGCCGAGCCGGTTGGCCAGTTCCAGCGCCGCGGTGCGGCTGGTGTCCGGGATCGGGATGACCACGTCGATGTCGTGGTCGGGACGCTCGCGGAGGATCTTGTCGGCAAGCTTCTCGCCCATGCGCAGGCGCGCCTTGTACACCGAGATGCCGTCCATGATCGAATCCGGACGCGCCAGGTAGACGTGCTCGAAGATGCACGGCGCGTACTTCGGTGCCTTGGCGCACTGGCGGGTATAGAGCTTGCCTTCCTCGGTGATGTACACCGCCTCGCCCGGCGCCAGGTCGCGGATCAGGGTGAAGCCGAGTACGTCCAGGGCCACGCTCTCGGAGGCGATCATGTATTCGACGCCGTTCTCGGTATGCCGCTGGCCGAAGACGATCGGACGGATCGCATTGGGGTCGCGGAAACCGACGATGCCATGGCCGGTGATCATCGCCACCACCGCGTAGCCGCCGACGCAACGGTCGTGCACGCAGGAAACCGCGGCGAAGATGTCCTCCTCGGTGGGCTGCAGCTTGTTGCGCACCGCCAGCTCGTGGGCGAACACGTTGAGCAGCACTTCCGAATCGGAGTTGGTGTTCACGTGGCGCAGGTCGGATTCGTAGATTTCCTTGGCCAACTGCTCGACATTGGTCAGGTTGCCGTTGTGCGCCAGGGTGATGCCGTAGGGCGAGTTGACGTAGAACGGCTGCGCTTCCGCCGAGCTGGAGCTGCCGGCGGTCGGGTAACGCACATGGCCGATGCCGACGCTGCCGATCAGGCGCTGCATGTGGCGCTGCTGGAAGACGTCGCGGACCAGGCCGTTGTCCTTGCGCAGGTACAGCTTATCGTCATGGCAGGTGACGATACCGGCAGCGTCCTGGCCGCGATGTTGGAGGACGGTGAGCGCGTCATACAGCGCCTGATTGACGTTCGACTTGCCCACGATACCGACGATGCCACACATGTGACGCAACCCCTACTTGGCTCAAGCTGGAAAGATGGGAAGCGCGATCGGTCCGTCCCGGACCATCGAGCTGACCAGGGCCTGTGGGCCGCTGGCTCCCGCGAATCGGCGACCTTCGCCGCCGACTGGCTCGCGGCACGTCCTGTGCCGCCGGCGCCACGCCATCGACGCGCCGCCCTGGAAAACCGCGGGACCCGGCCTCGGCCAGTGTCCCGCCAAAATCACTGGCTGGGAAGCAGCCCGCCGATGCCGCTCGGCGGCGTTATCGGCGCGGCCGGCAACCACTGGCCGGCGAAACCGAGAATGAAGTTCTTCGACCAGTCGGCAACCATCAGGAAATGCGGCATCAGCACCGACTGCTGCCACCAAGGGTCCTGCTGTACCGGGGCCAGGCTGAGCAGGCCGACCAGCAGCACGACCAGCAGTACGCCGCGCGCACCGCCGAAGACCATGCCGAGGAAGCGGTCGGTGCCGGAGAGGCCGGTGACCCGGATCAGTTCGCCGATGAGGTAGTTGACCAGCGCCCCGAGCAGCAGGGTCGCGATGAACAGCAGCGCGCAGGCTGCGATGATGCGGGCCGAGGGGGTCTGGATGTACTCGCCCAGGTGCTGCGCCAGCGCCCCGCCGAACATCCAGGCCACCGCGCCGGCGACTATCCAGGTAAGCAGGGACAAGGCTTCCTTGACGAAGCCGCGACTCAGACTGATCAGGCTGGAAACGACGATGATGGCGACCATCGTCCAATCGACCCAGGTAAATGCCACTATGCAGCCCACAAGCAGAAAAGGCGCTGCATTTTAGCAGAGCGCGCCCGCGACGGTAAGCCGCGGGTCGCGGTCAACCGCGTTCCGGCTGGAAGCGCACGACGAAGCCGTTGAGCTTCTGCTGCTTGCTCAACTGGTCGCGCAGGCGATCCGCCTCGGCGCGCTGGATCACCGGCCCGACGAAGACCCGGTTCATCCCGTCGAAGCTGCGGATGTAGGCGTTGTAGCCCTGGGAGCGCAGGGTCTTCTGCAATTCCTCGGCGCGCGCCCGGTTGGACAGGCTGGCAAGCTGTACCGACCAGCTCTGCGGCAGGTTGTTGGCGTCCAGGCGCTTCTCCGCGGGCGGCGGGCTCGGCGGCGCAGCGGGCGGTTGCGGCTGGCTTGGCGGCAGGCTGGCGGCCGGCGCCTGGGCCTGGGCGGGCGGCTGGGTGGCCGGCGGGGTCGCCGGCAGGCCGCCGATCGGCTGGCTGGGCTGGCCGGCGGCGACCGGGGAGCCTTCCTCGACGATCTCGGGCGCAATGCCTTCTTCGCCGGGCTGCAGTTCCGGCACCTCGGTCGGCTGCACCTCGACACTGGGCATGGCCGGCGATTGCGGGCGCGGCGGCGCTTCCACCACGACCTGGCGCGACTCGTCTTCGCGGGTGAACAGCATCGGCAGGAAGATCACCGCCAGGGCGATCAGCACCAACGCCCCGACGATGCGCTGCTTCAGCCCTCTTTCCAGCAAGGCCATGATTTACTCCCCCTTATCCGTTCTACGGGCCAGCCATTCCAGGCCTTCGGCCACGCTATAGAACGATCCGAACAGCAGAATGACATCATCCGCGGTAGCCTTGGCGCACTGCGCGTCCAGGGCGGCGGCGATATCCGCATGACTGCTCGCCGGAACCTGGCGCAGGATCAGCGCCGCCTCCAGCTCCGCGGCCGGCCGCGAACGCGGAGTCGGCAACGGTGCAACGGCCCAATCCTGCACCAAGCCGGTCAAGGGTTCCAGTACGCCATCCAGGTCTTTGTCCGCCAGCAGGCCGAAGACCGCCAGGTAGCGTCCTCGTGGCGCTGCGGCACGCAGGCGTTGCGCCAGGTACTGGGCGGCCTGGGGATTGTGCCCGACGTCCAGCAGGAGCTGGCGTGGCTGGCCGTTCCAGGACAGGTCGCGGCGATCGAGGCGACCGGTCACCCGGGTCCGCCGCAGCGCCTCGGCCAGGCGCTCCGCCTGCCAGGGCAACTCGAGCAACGCGTAGGCCTGCAGGGCCAGCGCGGCGTTTTCCATGGGCAACCCGAGCAACGGCAGATCGTGCAGCGCCAGCGCCTGGCCGTCCGCGGCCAGCCCGCGCCAGTGCCAGCCATGATCGGCGAGCGCCAGGTCGTAGTCGCGACCGCGCAGGTAAAGCGGTGCCCCCAGCGCAGCCACCTGCTCCAGCAATGGCTGCGGGGGATCGAGATCGCCGCACAGGGCCGGTTTGCCGGCGCGCAGGATACCGGCTTTCTCGAAAGCCACGCTTTCGCGGGTATCGCCCAGCCAGTCCGCATGGTCCAGGCCGATGCTGGTGATCAGCGCCAGGTCGGCGTCGATCAGGTTGACCGCATCCAGGCGCCCGCCAAGGCCGACTTCCAGCACCGCGAAGTCCAGCCCGGCGCGCTCGAACAGCCAGAAGGCGGCCAGCGTGCCCATTTCGAAATAGGTCAGGGAAATCTCGCCACGTGCGGCCTCCACCGCGGAGAAGGCGTCGCACAGTTGCGCATCGCCGGCCTCGATGCCGTCGATCCGCACCCGCTCGTTGTAGCGCAGCAGGTGCGGCGAGCTGTAGACCCCGACCGACAACCCCTGCTCACGCAGCAGTTCGGCGAGCAGGGCGCAGGTGGAGCCCTTGCCGTTGGTCCCGGTAACGGTGACCACGCGTTTCGCCGGCCTTCCCAGGCCGAGCCGGCGCGCTACCTCGCGGGAACGCTCCAGGCCCATGTCGATGGCCGTCGGATGGAGTTGTTCGAGATAGCTCAGCCAATCGGCCAGGGAACGCTGGGTCATGCGGATACGGGGCTCGGCGAATGAGTGAAGGCCGACAGCAGATTGGCCAGGCGCGGCCGCAACTCGGCACGATGCACGATCATGTCGATGGCGCCATGCTCAAGGAGGAACTCGCTACGCTGGAAGCCTTCCGGAAGCTTCTCGCGGACGGTCTGCTCGATCACGCGAGGACCGGCGAAGCCGATCAGCGCCTTGGGTTCGCCGACGATCACGTCGCCGAGCATCGCCAGGCTGGCGGAAACGCCGCCGTAGACCGGGTCGGTCAATACCGAGACGAACGGGATGCCTTCTTCGCGCAGGCGCGCCAGAACCGCCGAGGTCTTGGCCATCTGCATCAGCGAGATCAGCGCTTCCTGCATGCGCGCGCCGCCGGAGGCGGAGAAGCAGATCAGCGGGCAGCGCTTCTCCAGGGCGACGTTGGCTGCGCGAACGAAGCGCTCGCCGACGATGGCGCCCATCGAACCGCCCATGAAGGAGAACTCGAAGGCGCAGGCGACCACCGGCATACCCTGCAGCTTGCCGCTCATGGCGATCAGCGCGTCCTTCTCGCCGGTGTCCTTCTGTGCCGCGGCGAGGCGATCCTTGTACTTCTTGCTGTCGCGGAATTTCAGACGGTCCACCGGCTCGAGGTCGGCACCCAACTCCTCGCGACCGTCCTCATCGAGGAAGATGTCCAGGCGGGTACGCGCGTTGATGCGCATGTGGTGATCGCACTTCGGGCAGACATCCAGGGTCTTTTCCAGCTCCGGACGGTACAGCACGGCTTCGCAGGACGGGCATTTGTGCCACAGGCCTTCCGGTACCGAACTCTTCTGGGACTCGGAACGCATGATGGAAGGGATCAGCTTGTCTACCAGCCAGTTGCTCATGCTCTTTGTTCTCCAGTGCAAGGTCGGGATGGCCGCACCGATCCGGTGACGGCGTCCCTGAGCAAATTCATCTTCGTGACCGCCGGCAGCGGTGGGCCCCACGGCTGCGAAGCGTTTCGCGGCCTGTCCCATCCCCCGCCTGCGCGGTCACCTGGGCGATACCCGGCGAGCGGCTATCGCGAAATATCTGGCCTCCCTATCGGCGGCCGGGCGTTGTCGCGGAAACGGCGACACGCTAGTGGACGGCGGCGGGCCGCCCGTCGTCACATCATGTCTCGTCGCGGCGCCGCGAACGCACCGCGTCCACGAACGCACGGACCCTCGCCGCATCCTTGATTCCCTTGCTCGCCTCGACGCCACCGCTGACGTCCACCGCGTAGGGCTTGACCTGCTCGACTGCCCTGCCGACGTTATCCGGCGTCAGACCGCCGGCCAGCACCAGGGGTTTGCCCAGGTCGGTCGGCACCAGCGACCAGTCGAACGCCGCCCCCGTGCCGCCGGGCACGCCTTCCACATAGGTATCCAGGAGAATCCCGGCAGCTCCCGGATATGCCGCCGCGCGCCCGACGATGTCGTCGCCGGGCTTCATCCGCAGGGCTTTCAGGTAGGGTCGCCGATGTCCCTCGCAGTCCTCGGCGCGTTCGTCGCCATGGAATTGCAGCAGGTCCAGCGGCACCGCATCGAGAATCTCGCCCAGTTCGCAGCGGCTGGCGTTGACGAACAGGCCGACGCTGGTCACGAACGGCGGCAGGGCACGAACGATCTCCCGCGCCCGATGGATATCCACCGCCCGCGGGCTCTTCGCATAGAACACCAGGCCGATGGCATCGGCGCCCGCCGCGGCGGCGGCCAGGGCGTCCTCGACTCGGGTGATACCGCAGATCTTGATGCGAACGGCTGGCAACGACGGAGAATCCTCGGCGAGTGAGCGACGAACCGCCGGACGGCCGGTCCGGCGGGAATTCTCGATGGTAGCAAAAGCCCGATTCGACGTCAGCCGACGATATCGGGCAATCCGGAAAGGAAATGCGGCCCCAGGTAGCGCTCGGGCAACTCGAACTCCCCGGGGTACTCCACCCGCACCAGATAGAGTCCGTAGGGGTGAGCGGTGACCCCACCGGCGCGCCGGTCGCGCGCCTCGAGTACCTCCTTCGCCCATTCGATCGGCCGCTCGCCGGCACCGATGGTCATCAGGACGCCAGCGATGTTGCGCACCATATGGTGAAGGAAAGCGTTACCGCGGATGTCCAGCACGATCAACCGACCATGCTCCAGCAAGCGCACGTGATGCATGGTCTTGACCGGCGACTTGGCCTGGCACTGCACCGCCCGGAACGAGGTGAAGTCATGGGTGCCGACCAGTACCTGGGCCGCCTCGCGCATCCGCCCGATATCCAGCGGCCGATGGTTCCAGGTGACCTCCTCGGCCAGGTGCGCCGGGCGGATCGGATCGTTGTAGATGGCGTAGCGATAGCGCCGGGCCATGGCCGAGAAGCGCGCGTGGAAATGCGCCGGCATCACCCTCGCCCAGGTCACACTGATATCCGCGGGCAGGTTGGCGTTGGTGCCCATCACCCATGCTTTCAACGGGCGCTCCACCGCGGTGTCGAAATGCACCACCTGGCCGCTGGCATGAACGGCAGCGTCGGTACGGCCGGCGCAGATCACCCCGACCGGCTCGGCGGCAACCTTCGACAAGGCGCGCTCCAGCGCTTCCTGCACGGAAGGCACGCCGGCTTCCTGGCGCTGCCAGCCACGATAGCGGGAGCCCTTGTACTCGATGCCGAGGGCGATTCTGGAAACGCCAGCGGCAGCCGATTCGGCTGCCGCTGGCGGAACAACATCGTTCATGAGGGTCGCTTCATTTCCGGATCAGGCCAGGCGCTCCAGCAACTCGCGGGCTTCCGCCTGCTGGCTGTCATTACCTTCGGCCAGGACTTCGTCGAGGATATCGCGCGCGCCTTCGCTATCGCCCATGTCGATGTAGGCGCGAGCCAGATCCAGCTTGGTCGCCGCTTCGTCGGCACCGGAGAGGAAGTCGAAGTCATCGTCGGCGTCTCCGTCCAGGGCGGAGGCGACCGCTGCATCTTCGGCGGAGAAACTCGGCGTCGCGCTCTTCGGCTCGTCAAGGTTGCTGGCCAACTCGTCCAACTGCGCACTCACCTCGTCCAACTGGGCGGCGAAACTGTCCTCGCCCTTCTCCGGAGCGGCCGGCTCCGTCGGCTCGTCGGCCAGCGACAGGTCGAAGTCGTCCGGCAGGGACAACGCCGGCTCTTCGGCAGCCTCGGTATCGAGGGTGAATTCGTTGTCGGCGGGCGCCGCGGCGGGCACTTCGTCGTTCAGCGAAAGCAGGAAGTCGTCGTCCGAAAGCTTGTCTTCCGGCGCATCGAGATCCAGGGAGAAATCGCCCAGGTCGTCATGCTTGGGTTGGCTCGGAGTCTCTGCCAACTCCGCGAAATCCAGGCCGAAGTCGAGATCGTCGACAGGCTTGTCCGCCGGGGTCGAGGCCGCCAGGTCCAGATCGCTGTCCAGGGTCAGGTCGTCCAGCGCCCCGCTGTCGGACTTGAGGTCGGCCTGCACGTCGTCGCCGCCCAGGTCGTCCAGGCTCAGGTCGAAGGCGTCGTCGAGATCCTGTCCTGCCGCATCCGGCTTGGCCGCGTGACCGCTGTCGTCGAGCGACAGGTCGTCAAGGCTGAAGCTATCCAGCTCGTCCTGCGCCAGCTTGGCGCCGGCCAGGCCGGCAACCGCGGCGACCGCGACCATTGCCGGATAGCGCGACTTGAGCTGCTCGACCTGCGGCTGTGCGCCGCCGATTTCGCGCAGCTCGTTTTCCTGGCGAGCGAAACCTTCGCGATCGCCCATCTCGGCATAGACTTCCATCAGCTTGAGGCGCAGGTCGGTGCGCTGCGGCTCGTCGTAGATGGCGTTCTGCAACAGTTCGGCGGCCTGGTTGAAACGCCCGTAGGCGATATAGATGTCGGCCTCGCCCAGCGCATCGGAAGTCTGCGCGGTGGTCTTCTCGACCTGCGGAGCGACGGCTGCGACCTGCGGCTCAGGCTCGTCGAGGGTCAGGTCGTCGAAGCCGTCCTTTCCCAGGTCCAGCGCATCCTCCTGTTCCTCGCCGGTATCCGCGGCGAAAGCCTGGGCTTCTTCCTTCTCTTTCTGCGCATTGCGCCGCGACAGGATCATCAGCAGCACCAGCAACGCCAGCAGTGCGCTACCGCCGATCACCGCCAACCACAGCGGGTTGGCCAGCAGTTCGTCGAGGAAGCTCGGTGCCGGCTGCTCTGCCGCCTGTACCGGAACGGCAGGTGCCGGAGGCTTCTCGGCAGCTGGCGCGGGCGGCGGCGCCACCGGAGGCTGCGCCGGAGCGGCGGGTGCTTCTCCGGCTGGAGCAGGAGTCGGCGCTGCCGCAGCAGGAGTCCCGGGCTGAGCCGGCGCCTGCGCGGCCGCATTGGGCTGGGACGCATCCGGCAGGGCTGCGTTCGGCTGGGCTGCGCCCTGGCCTTCGGCGCCCAACTGCCCTTGCAGCTTGGCCAACTGGGCGTCCTTCAGCTGGATCAACTTCTGCAGCTTGTCCAACTGGCTCTGCAGATCCTGCATGCGACTCTGCAGTTCTTCGTTCTCGCGGCGAGTGCTGTCGAGGCTTTCCTTGGTCACCGCCAGGGTATCGGCGAGCGCCTTGCTGTCGCCCTTCCCGCCCTTGTCGGCACCCTTGCTGGCCTTGCCCTCGCCAGACACCAGGCGCAGATTGTCCGTGGCGTCGACCTTGGATGGCGCCGACCCGGCGGCATTGCGCTGGGTCGCATCCAACTGCCTGGCGCCAGCGCTGCCCGCGGCCGGATTGCGGCTGCCGCGCCAGCTCTGGTTCTGCGCCTGCACCTGGGACAGCGCCTCGCGCGGCGAGCGCTCCAGCATCTGCTGTTCGGTGGGAATGCGCAGGACCTGGCCGCTCTTCAGCCGGTTGATGTTGCCATCGACGAAGGCGCCCGGATTCAGCTCCTGGAACGCGAGCATCGCCTGGGGTACGGAAACGCGATCGGTACGGTTGCGCTGGGCGATCTCCCAGAGCGTGTCGTTGGAAACGGTGCGATAGGTGTCGCTGCCTGCCGGCGCGGTGGTACGCACCGGAGCCGGAGCCTGCGGGGCTCGCGGGGCGCCGGTCGCGCGCGGCGCGCTGACCGGCGCTTGCGGAGCGCTTGCCGCGGCCTGCGGGGAGTACAGCGGCGGATCCAGCAGGACGGTGTACTCGCGCAGCAGGCGGCCGTTCGGCCAGAGCACCTGGACCAGGAAGTTCAGGTAGGGCTCCTGCACCGGCTTCGACGAGGTCACGCGAATGACGCTCTTGCCGTTGGGCTTCACCACCGGCGTGAACTTCAGGTCGGTGAGGTAGTACAGGCGATCGACGCCCGCCTTGCTGAACTCTTCCGGCGACGCCAGGCTCGGGATCACCTCGCCCGAACCCAGGTCACGAACTTCGAGCAGCTCGATCTCGGCATCCAACGGTTGGTTCAACGCCGACTTCAGGGTGATTTCCCCCAGTCCCAATCCATGCGCCATGCCGGAAGTCAGGACCGAGGCCGCCGCGATTGCCCGAACCAGTGTACGAAGCCGAACCATAGTGTAATCCCTTGGTTTTAATATCTTTTCTCGTTTCACGAGAGGGAGTGCGTCGGTGCTTGCTGTCCGCTCGCCCAGCCATGCATGGACGGACGCTCCCCGGCAGCAGCGGATCGAACCAGTATTAACAAGCTCGAATAATTCTACAAATCTGTGGGTAAGTATCTTTTACAGATAGTGTTTTATCAACAACTCACCCAGGAGCACGGCATTCAGCGCGGCACCTTTTCGCACATTATCAGACACAATCCACAAATTGACCTGACAGGGATCAGCCTGCCCCGCCCTCACCCGGCCGACATAGGTCTCGTCCTGGCCGAGGGCATCGCCGACCACCGTCGGATAGTCGCCCTCGCCGACCCATTCGATACCTTTCGTCGCATCGAGGACCCGCGTCACCGCGGCCAGGTCCACCGGTTCCGCGCACTGCAGGGTCACGCTGAGGCTATCGCCGAAGAATACCGGCGCCTGGATGCAGGTAACGTTCAACGGTCCGATACGCTCGCCAAGCAAGGCCTGCACCTCCGCGAAGATGCGCCGCTCGATCGCGCTGTGCCCCTCGGCATCCACCGCGCCGACCTGCGCGAGCAGGTTGAAGGCGATCTGGCGGTCGAAGAGACGCGGCTCCAGGGGGCGCGCATTGAGCAGTTCGGCGGTCTGCCGGGCGAGTTCCTTGACCCCTTCGCGCCCCAGGCTGGAGACGGAGAGGCAGGCTGTCAGGTTCAGTTGCCGGCAATCCAGCGTGGCCAGGAGTGGCGCCAGCACTTCGCACAGTTCGGCGGCTACGGCGCAAGGACTGGACAAAAGGAACGGCGCCGCTTGCGAGGCCAGGCGTTCGGCATTCACCGAAACCATGACCGGCGGTGCGACGCTCGGTTCCAGGGCGCCGCTCAGGTCGATCACCGAACAACCCGCCGCGCGGGCGCGCTCGGCATGGGCACGCGACACCTCGGCTGCCGCGGCGAAGAAGGCCAGGCCGACACTGGAAAAATCGAAGCTATCGACATCGCCGACGCGCAGGCTGCTTTCGGCGAAACCCATGCGCTGCCCGGCCGACTCGGCGCTGGCCAGCAGGTGCAGACGATGAAGCGGGAAGTCGCGTTCGTCGAGGAGACCGACCAGAGCCTCGCCAACCGATCCGGTGGCGCCTACGACTGCGACATTGAGGGGCTGGGACATGGGAAAAGCCTCGGCGGTCTGCGAAATAGGCGTGGCACTTTACTTGCCCACCTTCGCCCAGGCAATCGAGGCGCCGCCCATTGCGGACGGCGCCGGATCGATCAGCGCTCCAGCAGGATGCGCAACATGCGCCGCAGCGGCTCGGCAGCGCCCCACAGCAACTGGTCGCCGACGGTGAAGGCGCCGAGATACTGGGAGCCCATGTTCAACTTGCGCAGGCGCCCGACCGGAACGCTCAGGGTGCCGGTGACGGCGGCCGGGGTCAGCTCGCGCACGCTTACCTCGCGGTGGTTCGGCACCAGCTTGACCCAGGGATTGTGCTGGCTGATCAGGCCCTCGATGTCGGTCAGCGGCACATCCTTGTTCAACTTGATGGTCAGCGCCTGGCTGTGGCAACGCATGGCGCCGACGCGCACGCAGATACCGTCGACCGGGATCGGGTTCTTGAAGCGGGCGAGGATCTTGTTGGTCTCCGCCTGGGCCTTCCACTCTTCGCGGCTCTGCCCGTTGGGCAGTTCCTTGTCGATCCAGGGGATCAGGCTGCCGCCCAGCGGCGCGCCGAAATGCTCGGTGGGGAAGGCTTCGCTGCGCAGGGTCTCCGCCACCTTGCGGTCGATGTCGAGGATCGCGCTGGCCGGGTTGGCCAGGTCATCCGCCACCGATGCATGGGCGGCGCCCATCTGCTTGAGCAGTTCACGCATGTTCTGCGCGCCGGCGCCGGAGGCGGCCTGGTAGGTCATGGCACTCATCCACTCGACCAGGCCGGCGTCGAACAGCCCGCCCAGGGCCATCAGCATCAGGCTGACGGTGCAGTTGCCGCCGATGTAGTTGCGGGTGCCGGCGTCCAGAGCCTGGTCGATGACCTTGCGGTTGACCGGGTCGAGGACGATCACCGCGTCGTCTTCCATGCGCAGGCTGGAGGCGGCATCGATCCAGTAGCCCTGCCAGCCGGCCTCGCGCAGCTTGGGGAATACTTCGCTGGTGTAGTCGCCGCCCTGGCAGGTCAGGATCACGTCGAGGGTCTTCAGCTCGTCGATGCTGTAGGCGTCCTTCAGCGGAGCGATGTCCTTGCCCACTTCCGGGCCCTGGCCACCGACGTTCGACGTGGTGAAGAACACCGGCTCGATCAGGTCGAAGTCCCGCTCTTCCAGCATCCGCTGCATGAGTACGGAACCCACCATCCCGCGCCAACCGATCAGACCTACACGCTTCATCGCAACTACACCTATATGAGAGAAGTGAGCTGGCCGGCAGCCATCATGGCGCCGGCCAAGCCCGTCAGATTACAGATTCTTGAGTGCCGCGACTACGGCATCGCCCATTTCCCGGGTGCCGACCTTGCGGCAGCCTTCGGACCAGATGTCGCCGGTGCGCAGCCCCTGGTCGAGGACCTTGCTCACCGCCTGCTCGATGGCGTCGGCGGCGGTCGCCTGGCTGAAGCTGTAGCGCAACATCATCGAGACCGAGAGGATGGTCGCCAACGGGTTGGCGATGCCCTGACCGGCGATGTCCGGGGCGGAACCGTGGCAGGGTTCGTACATGCCCTTGTTGTTCGCGTCGAGCGAGGCAGAAGGCAGCATGCCGATGGAACCGGTCAGCATGGAAGCCTCATCCGACAGGATGTCGCCGAACATGTTGTCGGTGACCATCACGTCGAACTGCTTGGGCGCGCGCACCAGTTGCATGGCGGCGTTATCCACGTACATATGGGAAAGCTCGACGTCCGGGTAGTCCTTCGCCACCTCTTCCACCACTTCCCGCCACAGCTGGCTGGAGGCGAGGACGTTGGCCTTGTCCACCGAGCAGAGCCTGTTGTTGCGTACGCGGGCCATGTCGAAACCGACGCGGGCGATACGACGGATTTCGCTCTCGCTGTACGGCAGAGTGTCGTAGGCCTGGCGCTCGCCGTTCTCCAGCACGCGCTGCTCGCGGGGCTGGCCGAAGTAGATGCCGCCGGTCAGTTCGCGGACGATGAGGATGTCCAGCCCGGCGACCACTTCCGGCTTCAGGCTGGAGGCCGCGGCCAGTTGCGGATAGAGGATGGCCGGACGCAGGTTGGCGAACAGGCCCAGTTGCGAGCGAATCTTCAGCAGACCGCGCTCGGGACGGATATCGCGTTCGATCCTGTCCCACTTCGGCCCCCCTACCGCGCCCAGCAGCACCGCATCGGCCTGGCGCGCGCGCTGCAGGGTCTGGTCGGCCAGCGGCACGCCGTGCTTGTCGATGGCCGCGCCACCGATGACGTCCTCGGCCAGTTCGAAGCCGAGCTGGAACCTGTCGTTGGCCAGTTCCAGCACCTTGACCGCTTCCGCCATGATTTCCGGGCCGATACCGTCACCGGGGAGAACCAGGATCTGCTTGCTCATAACACCCTCTTGTCCTTCATTCATTGAACGGCGGGCATGCGCCGCCGCGATCGAACCGTCACTCCCGACGCAGCCACAGCACCAGCACGTCGGTGCTGAACGAGCCGTCGTCGGCAATCTCGAAATACTCCCTGACTTCCTCGCCCACCGCCAGCTGCAGGGTGCGGATCGCCTGGCGGAACACCTCCGGCGTACGCATCCGCTCGACCCACGACTGGAACTCCAGGCGCAGGCGCTGGCGCCGGCTTCCGGTTACCAGCAGGCCCGCCTCGCCGCTCAGGCGCGCCCACTCGGCCGGCGAGTAGTTGCGCACATGGCTGGTGTCGCGGAGCAGCTCGACGGTCTGCAGGAAGGTGTCCGGCAAGGCCTGCCCGGGCGCCGCCACGTCGACGAAGATCGCCACCCCGCCGGGCTTGAGCACCCGCCGCACCTCGCGCAGGGCCAGGCCGACATCGCGCCAGTGATGGGTGGAATAGCGACTGAAGACGAAATCGAACTCGCCGTCGGCGAAGGGCAGGCTCTCCGCCTTGCCCTGTTCGGTACGGATGTTCGCCATGCCCCGTTCCGCGGCGCTCTGCGCCACCACGGCGAGCATCTCGGCGGAAAGATCGTAGGCCACCACCTCCCCTGCCAGGGCGGCGACCTGGAAGCTCACGTGGCCGGCGCCGCAGCCCAGGTCGAGGACCCGCGCTTCCGGGCGCCCGGCCAGGGCGTCGCGCAGCAAGGCGAATTCCTCGCCCTGGGCATGCACGGCGCTGCTCAGGTAGGCCGAAGCCTGGGCGCCGAACTGGCGCTGGACAACGTCATCGTGGTCGCTCATGAACCTACTCCGGGAGAAAAACCGGGCGCACCCTACCCAGGATGCGCCCGGCAAGGGGACTCACGTGGCGCTCAGCGGAACAGCCAGGGCTGCTGCTGGCGGTAGCCGTCCTCGAAGGCACGGATCGCATCGGCGTCCTGCAGCGTCAGGCCGATGTCGTCGAGGCCGTTGAGCAGGCAATGCTTGCGGAACGGGTCGACCTCGAAACCCAGCACCTTGCCATCAGGACGGGTAACGGTCTGCGCCGCCAGGTCGATGGACAACTGGTAGCCTTCGTTCGCCTCGACCTGGCGGAACAGTTCGTCCACCTCGGCCTCGGGCAGGATGATCGGCAGCAAGCCGTTCTTGAAACTGTTGTTGAAGAAGATGTCGGCATAGCTCGGTGCGATCACCGTGCGGAAACCGTACTCGTCCAGCGCCCAGGGCGCGTGCTCGCGGGACGAGCCGCAGCCGAAGTTCTCCCGCGCCAGCAGTACGCTGGCACCCTGGTAGCGCGGCTGGTTGAGGACGAAGTCCGGGTTCAGCGGACGCTTCGAGTTGTCCTGTCCCGGCTGCCCGACATCCAGGTAGCGCCATTCGTCGAACAGGTTGGGGCCGAAGCCGGTGCGCTTGATCGACTTGAGGAATTGCTTGGGAATGATCTGATCGGTATCGACGTTGGCGCGATCCAGCGGAGCGACGAGACCGGTCGTCTGGGTATAGGGTTTCATCTCGGTTCTCCTCAGGCGAGCAATTCGCGGACATCGATGAAGCGGCCGTTGACGGCCGCGGCGGCGGCCATCGCCGGGCTGACCAGGTGGGTACGGCCACCGGCGCCCTGACGGCCCTCGAAGTTGCGGTTGGAGGTCGAGGCGCAGTGTTCGCCGCTCTCCAGCCGGTCCGGGTTCATCGCCAGGCACATGGAACAGCCCGGCTCGCGCCATTCGAAGCCGGCCTCGATGAAGATCCGGTCCAGGCCTTCCTTCTCGGCCTGCTCCTTGACCAACCCGGAACCCGGCACCACCAGCGCCTGCTTGATGGTCGCGGCGACCTTGCGGCCCCTGGCCACTTCGGCGGCAGCGCGCAGGTCCTCGATCCGCGAGTTGGTGCAGGAACCGATGAATACCCGGTCCAGCTGGATGTCGGTGATCGCCTGGTTCGGCCGCAGGCCCATGTACTTCAAGGCGCGCTCGATCGAACCGCGCTTGATCGGGTCGCTCTCGCGGGCCGGGTCCGGCACGTTCTGGTCCACCGCCAGGACCATTTCCGGCGACGTGCCCCAGCTGACCTGCGGCTTGATCTGCGCGGCGTCCAGCTCGACCACGGTATCGAAGCGGGCATCGGCGTCCGACACCAGCCCCTGCCAGCAGGCGACGGCCTGGTCCCATTGCTCGGCGCTCGGCGCGAAGGGCCGGCCCTTCACGTAGTCGATGGTCTTCTGGTCGACGGCGACCAGGCCGACGCGGGCGCCCGCCTCGATCGACATGTTGCAGATGGTCATCCGCCCTTCGATGGACAGGTCGCGGATGGCGCTGCCGGCGAACTCGATGGCGTGGCCGTTGCCGCCGGCGGTGCCGATCCTGCCGATCACCGCGAGGACGATATCCTTCGCCGTGACGCCGGCCGGCAGCCTGCCTTCGACCTTGACCAGCATGTTCTTCATCTTCTTCGCCACCAGGCACTGGGTCGCCAGCACATGCTCTACCTCGGAAGTGCCGATGCCGTGGGCCAGCGCGCCGAAGGCGCCGTGGGTGGAAGTGTGCGAGTCGCCGCAGACCACGGTCATCCCCGGGAGGGTCGCGCCCTGCTCCGGACCGACCACATGGACGATGCCCTGGCGCACGTCGTTCATCTTAAATTCGGTGATGCCGAAGTCGTCGCAGTTCTCGTCGAGGGTCTGCACCTGCAGGCGCGAGACCTCGTCGGCGATGGCGGCGATGCCGCCCTTGCGCTCGGTGCGGGTGGTCGGCACGTTGTGGTCCGGGGTGGCGATGTTGGCGTCGATCCGCCACGGCTTGCGCCCGGCCAGGCGAAGACCCTCGAAGGCCTGCGGCGAGGTCACTTCGTGCAGGATATGGCGGTCGATGTAGATCAGCGCCGAACCGTCGTCGCGCTGCTTGACCAGGTGCATGTCCCAGAGTTTGTCGTAGAGGGTCTTGCCGGCCATCGGGATTTCCTCATCAGCTCATTTCTATGCCCACAGGGCTTGTGAGGATGATCCTATGGCTTGTCTACGAATAACTCAAATTCATATTTTTCATCCAAAGCATTCCCAACAGGAATCCATTGGCGCTAAGCTCCGGGCAGCCGAAACCAGCGGAGGCCCGCAATGGACCTGAACAGCCTCAACACCTTCATCGCCATTGCCGAGACCGGCAGCTTCTCCGAAGCCGGCGAGCGCCTGCACCTGACCCAACCGGCGGTGAGCAAGCGCATCGCCGCCCTCGAACAGCAGCTCAATGCCCGGCTGTTCGACCGGGTCGGCCGCGAGGTCAACCTCACCGAGGCCGGCCGCGCCCTGCTGCCGCGCGCCTACCAGTTGCTCAACGTGCTCGACGACACCCGCCGGGCGCTGAACAACCTCACCGGCGAGGTCAGCGGCCGGCTGGTCCTGGCCACCAGCCACCACATCGGCCTGCATCGCCTGCCGCCGCTGCTGCGCGCCTTCACCCGGGCGCATCCGCAGGTGGCGCTGGATATCCAGTTCCTGGATTCGGAAGTGGCCTACGAGGAGATCCTTCATGGTCGTGCGGAACTGGCGGTGATCACCCTGGCCCCGGAAACCGCCGAACCGGTGCGCGCAGTCCCGGTGTGGGACGACCCGCTGGACTTCGTCGCCGCCCCGGAGCACCCGCTGGCCCGACAGGGCACGGTGTTCCTCGCCGACGTCGCCAAGCACCCCGCGGTATTCCCCGGCGGCAACACCTTCACCCACCACATCGTGCGGCGCATGTTCGAAGCCGAAGGGCTGACGCCGAACATCGCCATGAGCACCAACTACCTGGAGACCATCAAGATGATGGTCTCCATCGGCCTGGCCTGGAGCGTGCTGCCGCGGACCATGCTCGACGACCAGGTGGTGCGCCTGCCGCTGCAGGACATCCAGCTCAGCCGCCAGCTCGGCTATATCCTGCACACCGAGCGGACCCTGTCGAACGCCGCGCGCGCCTTCATGCGCCTGCTCGACGAACAGGCATTCGGCAACGGCACTCCAGCGGCCTGAAGCGATTCAGGTCGGACGCCACGGGTAGGCCCTCCCCTCTTCGCCGTCCGCGGCCAGCGCTCACCCGACCTGCATGCCAATGCCCTCGCGACTCAGCCCTCGCCGACCCACGCCTGCACCTCGACCTCCACGTCGACCCCCAGCGCCAGCCCGGCGGTCACCGTCGAGCGTACCGGCAAGGCCCCCTGCACATGACGCTGGTAGACCTCGTTGAAACCGGCGAAGTGGGCCATGTCCAACAGCCAGACGGTGACCTTCACCAGTTGGTCGAAGCGCGCGCCACAGCTCTCCAGGGTCTCGCCGATGCGTGCCATCACCGCTTCGGTCTGGGTCTGGATATCGCCACGTACCACCTCGCCGGTCGGACTCATCGGCACCTGTCCGGAAAGAAACAGGAAGCCGCCGGCCCGCACCGCGCGGGAAAAGGGAAACGGCAGGCTGCTGGGGTAACGCTGGATGTCATCGCTCATCTGGATTGCCTCCTGTGGATGAAGCGCTAGGAAGAAAAGCTTTCGGCCGCGGAATCGGCGTATTCATGTAGCACTGCGATCAACCCTGGCTCATATCGACGCGCTCCGCCAGAAAGTCCAGGAACGCCCGCACGCGCAGCGGCAGATAGCCGCCCTGGCCGACGTAGACGGCGTGGACTTCCTCCAGGTCGCCTGGGTTGTATGCCTCGAGCACGGGAATCAGGCGCCCGGCGGCTATGTCCTCGCGCACCTGGAACGCGGCCAGCCGCGCCAGGCCCAGGCCGGCCACGGCCAGACGGCGCAGCGCCTCGCCATCGCTGGCCTGGGCGTTGCCCGACAACGGCACCACGAGTTCCTCGCCGGCGTCCCGCAGCGGCCAGCCGGAGCGCGTTCGCACATAGTTGGCGCCGAGGCGGTTGTGCCCCAGCAGCGCCTGCGGCGTGGCCGGCATGCCATGCCGGGCCAGATAGGCCGGCGCACCGACGATCAGCATGCGCGTGCTCCCCAGCTTGCGCGCCACCAGGCTCGAGCTTTTCAGCGGCCCCGCGCGCACGGCCACGTCGGTGCGCTGCTCGAGGATGTCGACGACCTCATCGGTCAGCACGATATCCAGCGTCACCTCGGGATGCTGCGCGAGGAACTCGGGCACCAGCGGCAGCAGGAAGTGATGCCCGAAAGGCACGTTGGCGTTGACTCGCAAGCGCCCACGCGGCGCCGCGTTTTCGCTCGCACACCGCTCGGCTTCCTCCAGATCGGCCAGGATACGCACCCCGCGCTCGTAGAACGCGCATCCCTCGGGCGTCAGTTGCAATTGACGGGTGGAGCGGTTCAGCAAGCGGGTTCCCAGGCGCTGTTCGAGCCGGGTGATCAGCTTGCTGACTGCCGAGGGCGTCATGCCGCAACGTCGAGCGGCGGCGGAAAAGCCCCCCGACTCGACGACCCGGGCAAACACCTCCAGTTCGCCGGAACGGTTGACTTCAAGCCGGGCCATGGCGCCCTGCCTGATGATTTCGCTTCATAAATGATGTTCCCCGCTACGGCCTATTCCCCTTAAATCTTTGAATTCATCATCAGCTACAGGATAACCACTGAATTCAACGACATGAAACGACCCATCGAAAGACTTCCCGCCGCGACCTCCAGCGCAACCCGGGCCTTCGCGCTCACGACGAGCCTGTTGTACGCCTGCGCCGCGCCGGCCGCTTCCTGGACCGCCAGCTGGCAGGCCAGCCCGCAGCCGGTCTGGGCTGAGGACTTCCTGTTTCCCAGCAACGTGCCGGCCGAACTGCACGACCAGACGGTGCGGCAACTGGCGCGAATCAGCCTGGGAGGAACGCGCGTGCGCATCGTCCTGGCAAATACCTATGGAAGGCGCCCGATCCGGATCGGCCGGGCCACCCTGGCCAAACCGGGTTCCGAGCACGCCGCGGTCGCCACCGGCAGCCTGCATGACGTGACCTTTGGCGGACGCCGGACGGCGACCATCGCGCCCGGCGCCACGCTACTCAGCGATCCGGTGGCGATGCCGGTGGCCGCGCTCTCGCAGGTGCTGGTGAGTCTCTACCTGCCGGCCGCCACGCCCATGGAAACCTTCCACTGGGACGGCCGCCAGACGGGCTGGATCGTCGCCGGCGAGCAGACCCAAAGCCACGCATTGCAGCTGGACGCGGCGGACAGCCAGAGCACCAGCGCGCGCCTGCTGTTGACAGGTATCCTGGTCGAAACCGAAACGGCAACGCGGACGCTGGTGACGCTCGGCGACTCGATCACCGACGGAGCCAGCGCCAGCCTCGACCGGAACAGCCGTTGGCCGGACTTCCTCGCCGAACGCCTGGTCCCGCATGGCGTCGCCGTGGTCAATGCGGGGATTTCCGGCGCCCGTCTGCTGAGCGACGGCATGGGCGCGAGCGCGCTGGCACGTCTGGACCGCGACGTACTGGCCCAGCCAGGCGCAAGCAGCATGGTGGTGATGCTCGGCATCAACGACATTGCCTGGCCCGGTACCGCTTTCGCCCGGAATGCCGCACCGCCCACCCTGGAAGCGCTGATCGCCGGCTACCGGCAACTGATCGAACGGGCGCACAACCGGGGTATCCGGGTCGTCGGCGCGACCCTCACGCCGTTCGAGGGCGCACTGCCCGGCACGCCGTTGAGCGATTATTACCATCCCGCCAAGGAAGCCCTGCGCAGGCAGGTTAACGAGTGGATCCGTCATGCCGGCGCCTTCGATGCGGTGATCGACTTCGACGCGGCATTGCGCGATCCGGAGCAGCCGTCGCGGCTCGCCGCGCGCTACGACTCCGGCGACCATCTGCACCCCAGCGACGAAGGCAACCGGGCGATGGCGGCCGCCGTCGACCTCGACGTCCTGCTGGACGAGGTGCCTGACGGCACACCGGCAGAGCCCCGGGCCGATAGCGCAACGAAATGAAAAAAGGCGCCCGAAGGCGCCTTTTTTCGATCACCGCTGACGGTTACTGGTTGTCCAGTGCCGGGCGCTGGCCATTGATGGCGATACGCTTCGGCTTGGCTTCTTCCGGAACCAGCCGGACCAGGTCGATGTTCAGCAGGCCGTTGGCCAGCGAAGCCGCCTTGACCTCGATATGGTCGGCGAGGCGGAACGACAGCTTGAAGGCGCGCTGGGCGATGCCCTGGTGCAGGTAGGTCACGTTGTCCGTGGACTTCTCGCGCTTGCCGCCACTGACGGTCAGCACGCCGCGCTCGACCTGCAGGTCCAGGTCTTCTTCCTGGAAGCCGGCGGCGGCGATAACGATGCGATACTCGTCGTCACCGTGCTTTTCGACGTTGTAGGGCGGGTAGGTACTCCCGGCCTCATTACGCAGGGCCGACTCGAACAGATCGTTGAAGCGATCGAAGCCTACGGAATGACGGAACAGCGGGGCGAGGGAAAAAGCGTTGCTCATTGCGAATCTCCTGAATTATCAGCAAGTACTCTGATGCGGAACCCGTCTTCGGCATCCCGCACGAACTAGATAGGGATCGTCGGAAGTATTTCAAGAGCCTTGAGAACGACCGTTCGTCGTGCTCAGATCGAAACTCATCCTTTCGAGAACCGTCGCCATGGAACGCGCAATCCCGACCTTCCCCTGCCGCGATCTGGACAGCGCCAGCGCCTTCTACCAGTCCCTCGGCTTCCACCTTGGCGCTCGCTATCCGACCTACGCCATCCTCCAGCGCGGCGCCCTGGAGCTGCACCTGTCGCTGTTCGAAGCGCTCGAACCGAAGACCAATTGCAGCGCTGCCTACCTGCGCCTGGAGGACGCCCAGGCGCTGCATCGCCAGGCCGCGGCCCTCGGCCTGGGCAGTCAGGGGATTCCACGCATCACGGCCCTGGAAGACCAACCCTGGGGCATGCGCGAATTCGCCCTGGTCGATCCCGACGGCAACCTGCTGCGGGTCGGCCAGGAGCTCGATGCGACGCCAGAGCAACACCGGGTTCGCCTGGCCAGCGCCGACGACGTCCCCGCGGTGGCCGCCCTCTGGCAAGCCAATGTCCGCGAAGCCGGAGAAACCCTGGATGCCGGCGACCAGCAGGCGATCCAGGCACTGCTCCTGGCCGCCTCGCGCAACCGCTTGCTCTGGCTGGCGGAGGCCCAGCAGCATCCCCGCGGTTTCGTCCTCGCCCACCTGTGGCAGATCGAGGACGGTCAGGCACGGGTGGGAGAGATCGCAGAGCTCTACGTACTGCCGCAGGCCCGCCGCCAGGGCCTGGCCCGGGAACTGGTGGGCAGTGCCGAGGAGGCCCTGCGCTCGCGCGGCGCCGGCCTGATCCGCGCGCAATCGGCCCTTGACGCGCCGCTGTCCAACCTGTTCTGGCAGGGCCTGGGCTGGGACGCCGACTACCTGACCTTCACTCGCTACTGACCTGGGGAGCATCATCATGCGCAACGTCATGCTGATCACCGGAGCCAGCCGCGGCATCGGCGCCGCCACCGCTCTGCTCGCCGCCGAACGCGGCTATGCGGTCGTCCTCAACTATCTGCGCAACCGCGAGGCCGCCGAAGCGCTGCGCCAGCGCATCGAGCGCCAGGGCGGCGAAGCCCTGGCGGTGGCGGCCGACGTAGCCGAGGAAGGCGATGTCGAGCGGCTGTTCGCCTCCATCGACGAACGTTTCGGCCGCCTCGACGTGCTGGTCAACAACGCCGGCATGCTGGAAGCGCAGACGCGCCTGGAAAACATCGACGCGGCGCGCCTGCACAGGGTATTCGCGACCAACGTGACCGGCAGCTTCCTCTGCGCCCGCGAGGCGGTGAAGCGCCTGTCGACCCGCCACGGCGGGCGCGGCGGCAGCATCGTCAACGTGTCCTCGATGGCCTCGCGGCTGGGATCGCCCAACGAATACATCGACTATGCCGCCGCCAAGGGCGCCATCGACAGCATGACCATCGGTCTGGCCAGGGAAGTGGCGGCGGAGGGTATCCGGGTCAACGCGGTGCGGCCCGGACTGATCGATACCGAGATCCACGCCAGCGGCGGCGAGCCCGGCCGTATCGAACGCCTGAAGGGCGGCATACCGCTAGGACGCGGCGGTACGGCGGAGGAAGTCGCGCGGGCGATTCTCTGGCTGGCGTCGGACGAAGCCAGCTACAGCACCGGCACCTTCATCGATGTCAGCGGCGGCCGCTAGGCCTGGTACGCAAGCTAGGCCGCCTGGCTGAACGACACCTGCAACAGCCGGTCGATGGTTTCGCAATCGCTTTCCCGGCGAATCCGTGCGAACAGCTCGACGGCTTCGGGATAGGTGCGGGTGAGCATGCCCAGCCACTGCTTGAGACGGCCCGGGGCATAGCGCGGGGCGAGCTTGCGCCGGGCCTGCAGCCAGAAGTCGCGCAGCAGCGGCAACAGCTCGCTCCAGGGCATCTCGCGGATTTCGCCGCCATCGCGCCAGGCGGCGATCTGCCGAGCCAGGCCAGGACGCGAGACCAGGCCGCGACCGAGCATGATGTCCTCCACCCCGCTGACCTCGCGACAACGCAGGTAGTCGTCGAGCGTCCACACTTCGCCATTGGCGAACACCGGCACGCGCACCGCCTCGGCCACCCGCGCCACCCACTCCCAGTGCGCCGGCGGCCTGTAGCCATCGACCTTGGTCCGGGCATGCACCACTACATGGGCCGAGCCGCCGTCGGCCAGGGCCCGCGCGCAATCCAGGGCGCCGTCGGGACTGTCGTAGCCCAGGCGCATCTTCGAGGTCACCGCAATCTCGCTCGGCACCGCGCGACGCACGGCGGCGACGATGTCGTGCATCAGCTCCGGCTCCTTGAGCAATACCGCGCCGCCGCGCGAGCGGTTCACGGTCTTGGCCGGACAACCGAAGTTCAGGTCGATCACCGGGGCACCCAGCTCACAGGCGAACGCGGCGTTATCCGCCAGGCACGCAGGATCGGAGCCGAGCAACTGCACACGCATCGGCGTCCCGGCGCGGGTCCGGCTGCCGTCGCGCAGCTCCGGCGCCAGCTTGTGGAACGCCGTGGCCGGCAGTAGGCGATCGGTGATGCGGATGAATTCGGTGACGCACCAATCGATGCCGCCGACGCGGGTCAGCACGTCGCGGAGGATTTCATCCACCAGACCTTCCATCGGCGCCAGGGCGATTTGCACGAACCACTACCTCGAAAATGACAGGCGGCGGATTCTAGAGAATCCGCCGCCCGGAACAAAGTGCGAATGCCTGCCGGTCGACGCGCGACGGCTCAGGCCCCGGCGAGCAGAGCCTGGCCGTAGCCGTCGATGAACTCCGCCGGCATCCGCTTCGGCTTGCCGCTGGACAGTTCGATGCAGACGAAGGTGGTCTGCGCCCGCAGCAGCGTGGCGCCATCCGCCGGGCGTACCAACTGGAAGCGCCGGTTCATCCGCAGGCGCTGGTCGGACTCGACGATCCAGGTCGCCAATTGCAGTTCGTCGCCCTCGTAGGCCGCGGCCAGGTAGTCGATCTCGTGGCGCAGCACCGCCATCGCCCGGTCCAGCCGGCGGTACTCGGCCAGGTCCAGGCCCAGCCGCTGCGAGTGGCGCCAGGCGCAGCGCTCCAGCCAACTGACGTAGACGGCGTTGTTCGCGTGGCCGAGCCCGTCGATGTCCTCGGCGAGGACCCTGAGGTCGATCACGAACGGATCGGCGTAGTCCCAATTCATCAATGCTGCTCCAGGCTGCCGGCCAGTTCGCGCGCTTCCCTGGCCAGTTGTGTGATCTGATCCCAGGCCCGCGCCCGGATCAGGCTCGGCGGCGCCAACCAGGTGCCGCCGACACAGGCGACATTGGGCAGGCGGAGGAAATTCAGCAGGTTGTCCAGGTTCACCCCGCCGGTCGGGCAGAAGCGGATGCCGGTGAACGGCCCCTTCAGGCTTTTCAGCATTTTCACGCTGGCAGTGCCATCGGCCGGGAACAGCTTCAGCGAGCGATAACCGTACTCCAGCGCCAGCAACACTTCCGAAGGCGTCATCACCCCGGGTAGGTATGGCAAGCCGGCATCCTCCGCGGCGGCGGCAAGACGCGGCGTGCATCCGGGGCTGACGGCGAACTGTGCGCCTGCGTCGCGCGCCTCGAGAAACTGCTCGGTGTGGATCAGGGTACCCGCCCCCAGCAGGACCTCGGGCACCTCGCGATGGATGGCGGCGATCGCGTCCAGCGCCTGCGGCGTGCGCAGCGTCACTTCCAGCACCGTGACGCCGCCCGCATACAACGCGCGCGCCAGGTCGGGCGCCAGCGCCACGTCCTCGATCACCAGCACCGGCAATACCGGGCTGGCCTGCTGCAGGACCCGATCCAGCGGCAATGTCATGGGCACTCCTCGATTCGAAACGGTTCGCCCCGCCGGATCGCTCCGCGCGGGCCACAGCGCTTTTTACCGAAGAACCGAGGTCAGGACAACGACAACCCCTCTGCTACGCGCCTCAGGAAGCGCTCGCCGTCTTTTCCACGCGCCGGCAAGCGCGCATCGCCGGGCGCTCCTCGAGCAGCGCCAGCAGCGACTCGCTCAGCCTGCGCTCGCCGAGCAGTCGGTGGTGGCCGCCGCCCGGCAGACGCAGCAAGCGACTGGCCGGCCAGGCGGCATGGATGCGCTCGGCATTTTCCACCGCTACGCGCGTGTCGTCGTCGGCATGCACCACCAGCCCGGGCATTTCCAGACGGTAACGCGCCACATCCAGGCACGCCGCGGATATGCCAGCCTGACGCTCGACCAGGCGGATGAAATGCGAGCGAGCCAGGGCCGGCAAACCGACGAAACGAGCGAACAGGCGCAACTGTTCGAGAATCCGCGACGGCGCCGAGACCGTCACCAGCGCTTCGCTGCGCAGCCCCATCTGGGCCGCCAGCAACGCCGCCGCGCCACCCAGGGAATGACCGACCACCGCACGCAGCGGCGGCAACTCGCCAGCGGCCTCCAGCAAGGCATGGGCGAACAGCACCACGTTCGCCTCCCTGCCCGGCGAGCGGCCATGGGCCGGCGCATCGAGGGCATACACCGAATAACCCGCGCCGACCAGTTGCTCGATCAGATGGGCGAACTGTGTCGGCCTGCCGGCCCAGCCATGCAGCAGCAGGACTGCCGGCCCCTCGCCCCAGCGCAACACCGACAGCCCGAAGCGCAGAGTGACGCGCTCCGAACTGGCCAGCAGCGGCAGCTCCCAATCCTTCGGCGGCCACTCTCCAGGCACCATGAACGTCCGACGCATACGCTCGGCCGTCCAACGCGGCGCGATGCGGCCGATCGTCCCGTTGAAACCGCGAATCCAGGTCAGGCTGCTCATCTCGCACCTCCTCAGTTCACCGCCTGCTTGGCGGCACGCAGAACCCGGTCGGACAGCTCCCCCGGCCCCAATGCCCGGGCCAGCGCCAAACCGCCAATCATCAACACCAGGTCGGCCAGGGCGACGTCGGTTTCCTCGGGACTTTCCGCCAGGCTGGCGACCATGATCTCGACATGTCTGCTCAAGACCTCGCGAAACCCCTCCGGCAGGCGCGCCACCTCGGCTAGGGTCGCCGGCAGCGGACAACCGGCGTCGACCTGTGCGTCCCGATGCTTGCGCGACAGGTAGAAGGCGGCCGCCAAGGCACGACGCTCCTTTCCCGACAATCCGGGATCGAGTTCGCCGAGCAGTTCGCGGCGCTTGCCGAGCAATTGCTCGAACGCCTCGAGCATCAGCGCATCCTTGCTCTGGAAGTGGGCATAGAAGCCGCCGACGGTGAGCCCCGCCGCGCCCATCACTTCCCCGACGCTAGGTTCGACGGCGCCCCGCTCGAGCAGGGCCTGGGTGGCGGCACCGAGGATGCGGGCACGGGTCTGGGTTTTCTTGTCGCTCATGACGATCTCCGAAAATATTATGGATGAAATATTATATGCATAATAAAAATCGGCAAGCGTACGGCCGGGCCGTCTGTCAGGAAATTCGAAAAGGGAAAAAACAAAAGGGCCATTCCAATTCGGAATGGCCCTATAGAGCCCCGCAGAGCGGGAAAAAGTGGCGTCCCCTAGGGGACTCGAACCCCTGTTACCGCCGTGAAAGGGCGGTGTCCTAGGCCACTAGACGAAGGGGACAATGAAACCTTCGAAAAGTAAGGCCAGCGATGCTGGCCTTGGAATGTGGTGGAGCTAGACGGGATCGAACCGTCGACCTCTTGCATGCCATGCAAGCGCTCTCCCAGCTGAGCTATAGCCCCGAATTCGCCATCAGGCGGGCGATCTTCCGATCGCTTCGACAACCTTCCGGTCGTCGACACGTTCATCCATTGCTGGGACGGATGAACATGAAGTGGCGTCCCCTAGGGGACTCGAACCCCTGTTACCGCCGTGAAAGGGCGGTGTCCTAGGCCACTAGACGAAGGGGACGAAACCTTCGTAGGAATCCGCAAAACCAACCGCGTATTCCCGGCAATTTGGTGGAGCTAGACGGGATCGAACCGTCGACCTCTTGCATGCCATGCAAGCGCTCTCCCAGCTGAGCTATAGCCCCAAAGTACCGCTTGATCGCTTCACTTCGTTGAGTTCGTCGTGAAGACGGGGCGCATACTAAGGGCGAGGCTTGAGGCTGTCAACATTATTTTTCATCGAAACCTAAAAAATTTTACCGGAAGAACAATCACTTACCTCCCCTCCCCCAAAAACGAGGCCCGCAACTGGGCAGGCCTCGTCATCGACTGTGGGAGAAAGCCGGTCAGCCGGGAATGGCGTCGCGGATCTTCTCCCACTCCTTGGTTTCCTTTTTCGACGCCCCGCCCAGCAGCTCCAGGGCCTGGCGCAAGCGATAACGCGACAGGTCGGCGCCAAGGATCTCCATGGCGTCCAGCACCGAAACCGAGCTGGCATGCCCGGTGATGGCCGGGAACATCAGCGGCATCACGTCGCGCAGCTTGAGCTGGAGGTGCTCGGCGACAGCCTGGATGCAGCCGGTGATGCGTTCCTTCTCCCACTGGCGCAGGGATTCGAGTTTCCACAGCACCAGTTGCAGGACCTGGCGGACCTGGGTCGGATCGAGCTTCTTGTGTTCGAACAGCGAAGCGTCCAGCGGCACCCCGCCGCTGAAGAAGAATCCGGCCAGCGGCGCGATCTGGCTGAAGTTCTCCACCCGTCCCTGCACGTGCGGAGCGATCTTCATCAGGTATTCGGGATTCAACGCCCACTTCTGCACCTCACGGGCGAACTCCTCCACGGACTGCTCGCGGATCCACTGCCCGTTCAGCCAGGAGAGCTTCTCCAGGTCGAAGATCGGTCCGCCCAGGGAGACGCGCGACAGGTCGAAATGCTCGATCATCTCGGCGAGGGTGAATTTCTCGCGCTCGTCCGGCATCGACCAGCCCATCCGCCCGAGGTAGTTGAGCAGCGCCTGCGGCAGGTAGCCCATGCGCTCGTAGAAGGTGATAGAGGTCGGATTCTTGCGCTTGGACAGCTTGCTCTTGTCCGGGTTGCGCAGCAGTGGCATGTAGCACAGCTGCGGCTGCTCCCAGCCGAAATACTCGTAGAGCTTGATCAGCTTGGGCGCCGACGGCAGCCACTCTTCGCCGCGCAGGACGTGGGTGATGCCCATCAGGTGGTCGTCGACCACGTTGGCGAGGAAGTAGGTGGGCAGGCCGTCGGCCTTCATCAGCACCTGCATGTCCATGCGATCCCACGGAATCTCGACATCGCCGCGGAGCATGTCCGGCACCACGCAGACGCCCTCGGTCGGCACCTTCATGCGGGTGACGTGGGACTCGCCGGCGGCGAGGCGGCGCTGCACCTCATCCTTCGGCAGGTGCATGCAGTGGCCGTCGTAGCGCGGGGTTTCCTTACGCGCCATCTGCTCGGCGCGAACCGCATCGAGGCGCTCGGGCGTGCAGAAGCAGGTGAAGGCATGGCCCTTCTCGACCAGTTCGTCCGAATACTTCTTGTAGATATGCCCGCGCTCGCTCTGCCGGTACGGGCCATGCGGGCCGCCGACGTCCGGGCCCTCGTCCCATTCGATGCCGAGCCAGCGCAGGGCGTCGTAGATCTGCTGCTCGGACTCCCGCGTCGAACGCAGCTGGTCGGTGTCCTCGATGCGCAGGATGAACTGACCGCCGTGCTGACGCGCGAAGCACAGGTTAAACAGCGCGATGTATGCGGTACCGACGTGCGGGTCGCCCGTCGGCGACGGGGCGATGCGAGTACGAACAGTGGTCATGGAGACTCTCTTGCCAAGCGGAAGTTAAAACGGAAATTCAGGGGCGCGATGTTATCAGGCGGGCCGCCTCCGGCTCCAGTAAACGACCGGTGTCGGCCGGCAGGCGGCTGATCAGGAAATCGAGGAAGGCCTTGACCTTCATCGCCTGGAAACGCCGCGAAGGATAGACCGCATACAGTTCGCCGACCGGCAACGGCACGTCCGCCAGCAAACGCACCAGACGCCCGCTGTGCACGCTCTCCGCACAGATCAGCGCCGGTAGCGCGGCAATGCCGGCACCGGCGACCACCGCCTCGCGGGCGAAGGTGATGTTGTTGCAGGACAGCACCCGCTGGCAGGGCAGGCTGTCTCCGGAAAGCGGCCAGTAGCGCTGGGAGTCGGTGGACAGAAGGACCGCGCGATGCCCGGCAAGCTCGGCCACCGATGTCGGCGTGCCGTGCGCCGCCAGGTAGTCGGGGCTGGCGCAGAGCCAGCGGCTGGTAGAGAGCAGGCGACGGGCCACCAGGGTGGAATCCTCCGGCTGGCCGACCATGATCACGATGTCGACGCCCTCCTGCAGCGGATCGACGCTGCGCGAGGCCAGCTCGACCTCGGCGGTGATCTGCGGGTACTGACGCATGAAGTCGCCCAGCAGGCTGGCGAGGAACATCTGGCCGAACTCTATCGGCGAGGTGATCCGCAGCAATCCCGACGGCGCCTGCTGCAACTGCATGACCGCCTGCTCGGCCTCGGCGAAATCGTGCATGATCTGCCGGCAGCGCTCGTAGTAGGCCTGCCCTACTTCGGTCAGGCGCAACTTGCGGGTGGTGCGATTGAGCAGGCGCACGCCCAGGCGCTCCTCCAGCAGGGCGATGCGCCGGCTCACCGTGGACTTCTGCATGCCCAGGCTCTGCGCGGCCTGGGTGAAGCTGTGGTACTCCACCACGCGGGTGAAGATCAGCGCATCATCAAGCCCCATTATTGTTCCCTATAAGCAACAAAGAGTCTGAAGTGTAGCGCCTATAACGTCCGGCGGAACACTGCTAGATTGGCCGAATTTTGCCGACGGAACACTCCACCCATGCCCGCCCAACTCAAACGTCGCCTGACCGTCTTCCTGGTGGCCGTCGGCCTGATCGCCCTGGCCTTCTTCCTGCACTGGTGGTTCATCGGCCGCCACGTGGAAAGCACCGACAACGCCTACGTCCAGGGCGAGATCACGCGGGTGGCCAGCCAGCTGGGCGCGCGGGTCGAGGAAGTCCTGGTGCGCGACAACCAGCACGTGGACAAGGGGCAGCTACTGGTACGCCTGGAAGACGCCGACTTCAAGCTCGCCGTCGAGCGCGCCCAGGCCGCGCTGGCCACCCGCGAGGCGGAACTGGCCCAGGCGCGCAGCAAGCTGGTGCAGCAGGGCAGCCTGATCGCCGCCAGCGCCGCCGACGTCAACGCCAGCCAGGCAACCCTCGGCCGCGCACAGATCGACCTGAACCGCGCCGAAGCCCTGCGCAAGCCCGGCTACGTTTCCGAGGAACGGGTCACCACCCTCACCGCCGACAACCACGTGGCCCGCTCGCAACTGGCCAAGGCCCGCGCCGACCTCGAGGCACAACGCGTCCAGCGCGACACCCTGGGCGCCGAGATCAAGCGCCTGGAAGCGCAGATCGCCAGCGCCCGAACCGAACTGGCGCAAGCCGAAATCAACCTGTCACGCACCCTGATCCATTCGCCGATCAACGGCCTGGTCGGCCAGCGCAGCGCACGCAACGGCCAGTACGTGCAGGTTGGTACCCATTTGCTGTCACTGGTGCCGGACGAAGACATCTGGGTCCAGGCCAACTTCAAGGAGACCCAGGTCGGCCGCATGCGCGACGGGCAGAAGGCGCGCCTGACCTTCGACGCCTTCCCCGACACGCCTATCGACGGCCGCATCGATAGCCTGTTCGCCGCTTCCGGCGCGCAGTTCAGCCTGCTGCCACCGGACAACGCCACCGGAAACTTCACCAAGGTGGTGCAACGCATCCCGGTGAAGATCGTGTTCGAGGCCGACAACCCGTTGCATGGCCGCATCCGCCCCGGCATGTCCGTCGAAGCCGAGGTCGAGCTCCGTGACCGCTGAGGCGCTGGCCCGGCCGCTTGGCGAACCGACCCGGCGCGACTGGATCGCGGTGCTCAGCGCCATGCTCGGCGCATTCATGGCGGTGCTCGACATCCAGATCACCAACTCCTCGCTGAAGGACATCCAGGGCGCGCTGGCGGCGACCCTCGAAGAAGGCTCGTGGATCTCCACCTCCTATCTGGTGGCGGAGATCATCATGATCCCGATGACCGCCTGGCTGGTGCAGCTGCTCTCGGCACGGCGCCTGGCGGTGATGATCTCGGTGGGCTTCCTGGTGTCCTCGCTGCTCTGCTCGTTCGCCTGGAACCTGGAAAGCATGATCGTGTTCCGCGCCATGCAGGGTTTCACCGGCGGCGCGCTGATTCCGCTGGCGTTCACCCTGGCCCTGGTCAAGTTGCCGGAACACCACCGTCCGAAGGGCATGGCGCTGTTCGCCATCACCGCCACCTTCGCGCCCTCCATCGGACCGACCCTGGGAGGCTGGCTGACGGAAAACTTCGGCTGGGAATACATCTTCTATATCAACGTGCCGCCGGGCCTGTTGATGATCGCCGGGCTGCTCTACGGCCTGGAGAAAAAGGCGCCGCACTGGGAACTGCTGAAGAGTACCGACTACGCCGGCATCGTCACCCTCGGCATCGGCCTGGGCTGCCTGCAGGTCTTCCTCGAGGAAGGTCACCGCAAGGACTGGCTGGAGTCGCAACTGATCGTCAGCCTCGGCAGCGTCGCCCTGTTCAGCCTGGTCCTGTTCGTCATCCTGCAGCTGTCGCGGCCGAACCCGCTGATCGATCTGGGCATCCTGCGCAACCGCAACTTCGGCCTCGCGAGCATTTCCAGCATCGGTCTGGGCATGGGCCTGTACGGCTCGATCTACGTACTGCCGCTGTACCTAGCGCAAATCCAGGGCTACAACGCCATGCAGATCGGCGAGGTGATCATGTGGATGGGCATTCCCCAGCTGTTCCTGATCCCGCTGGTCCCGAAGTTGATGAAGCTGGTCTCGCCGCGCCTGCTCTGCGCCGCCGGCTTCGGCCTGTTCGGCCTTGCCAGCTTCTTCTCCGGAGTGCTCAACCCGGACTTCGCCGGACCGCAGTTCAACCAGATCCAGCTACTGCGCGCCCTCGGCCAGCCGATGATCATGGTGACCATTTCGCTGATCGCCACCGCCTACCTGCAGCCACAGGATGCCGGCTCGGCCTCGAGCCTGTTCAACATCCTGCGCAACCTCGGAGGCGCCATCGGCATCGCCCTGCTCGCGACCCTGCTCGACAGTCGCGCCAAGGTGTACTTCGACTATCTGCGCGAAGCCCTGGTGCCGACCAACCCGCAGGTCGACGAACGCCTCGCGCAACTCGCCGCGCAACTGGGCAGCCAGCAGGCGGCGCTGGGCAAACTCAGCGAGATCACCCACCAGCAGGCGATGATCATGGCCTACAACGATGCTTTCCATGTCATCGGCATGGTGCTCGCAGTGAGCATGCTCGCGGTGCTGCTGACCCGCTCGCTGCCGGCCGGCATCGGCGCCCGCGCCGACGCCGGGGCTCACTGAGGTTCAGACGTTGACCAGGCGCTCGCGCAGCGTCTGGATCTCGTCGCGCAGTTGCGCCGCCGCCTCGAACTCCAGGTCGCGGGCCAACTGGTACATCTTTTCCTCCAGTTGGCGGATGCGCTTGCTGATCTCGCTCGGCGAGCGCAGTTCGTTCTCGTAGCGCCCGCTCTCCTCCGCCACCTTGGCCACGCCCTTGCGCTTGCCGCGCGCGCCGGGCACCACGGCGCCTTCGAGAATGTCCTTGATGTCCTTGCGCACCCCCTTGGGCACGATGCCATGGGCTTCGTTGAAAGCGATCTGCTTGGCCCGACGCCGCTCGGTCTCGTCGATCGCACGCTGCATCGAGCCGGTGACGTTGTCGGCGTAGAGGATCGCCTTGCCGTGCAGGTTGCGCGCGGCACGACCGATGGTCTGGATCAGCGAGCGCTCCGAGCGCAGGAAGCCTTCCTTGTCCGCGTCGAGGATCGCCACCAGCGACACCTCGGGCATGTCCAGGCCTTCGCGCAGCAGGTTGATCCCCACCAGCACGTCGAACGCACCGGCGCGCAGGTCGCGGATGATCTCCACTCGCTCGACGGTATCGATGTCCGAGTGCAAGTAGCGCACCCGCACGTCGTGATCGCCGAGATAATCGGTGAGGTCCTCGGCCATGCGCTTGGTCAGGGTAGTCACCAGCACCCGCTCGTCCTTGGCCACACGCTGGCGGATCTGCGAGAGCAGGTCATCCACCTGGGTCATCGCCGGACGTACCTCGATCTCCGGATCGACCAGCCCGGTGGGACGCACCACCTGCTCGATGACCCGCCCGGCATGCTCCGCCTCGTAGGGGCCCGGGGTGGCGGAGACGAAGATGGTCTGCGGACTCACCGCCTCCCACTCTTCGAAGCGCAGCGGCCGGTTGTCCAGCGCCGAAGGCAGGCGGAAACCGTATTCCACCAGGGTCTCCTTGCGCGAGCGGTCGCCCTTGAACATCGCACCGACCTGCGGAACGCTGACGTGCGATTCGTCGATAACCAGCAGCGAGTTGGCCGGCAGGTAGTCGTAGAGCGTCGGCGGCGGCTCGCCGGGGGCCCGCCCGGAAAGATAGCGCGAGTAGTTCTCGATGCCGTTGCAGTAGCCCAGCTCGAGGATCATCTCCAGGTCGAAACGGGTGCGCTGCTCCAGGCGCTGCGCTTCCACCAGCTTGTTGTTGTTGCGCAGGTAGTCCAGGCGTTCCTTGAGTTCGGCCTTGATCTGGTCGACCGCCTCCAGCAGCGTCTCGCGCGGGGTCACGTAGTGGCTCTTGGGGTAGAAGGTGAAACGCGGCAGCTTGCGGATCACCTCGCCGGTGAGCGGATCGAAGGCCGAGAGGCTTTCCACCTCGTCGTCGAACAACTCGACACGAATCGCCTCGAGATCGGATTCGGCCGGGAAGATGTCGATCACATCGCCACGCACACGGAAAGTCGCACGGGCGAAATCCATGTCGTTGCGGGTGTACTGCAGGCTGGTCAGTCGCCGCAGCAGTTCGCGCTGGTCGATGCGGTCGCCGCGGTCCAGGTGCAGGACCATCTTCAGGTAGGACGCGGGATCACCGAGGCCGTAGATGGACGACACGGTGGCGACGATGATCGCATCCGGACGCTCGAGCAGCGCCTTGGTCGCCGACAGGCGCATCTGCTCGATATGGTCGTTGATCGAGGAGTCCTTCTCGATATAGGTATCGGAAGACGGGACGTAGGCCTCCGGCTGGTAGTAGTCGTAGTAGGAAACGAAGTACTCCACGGAATTGTGCGGGAAGAACGTCTTGAACTCCCCGTAGAGCTGGGCCGCCAGGGTCTTGTTCGGCGCCAGGACCAGGGTCGGGCGCTGCACCTGGGCAATCACGTTGGCGATGCTGAAAGTCTTGCCAGAGCCCGTCACCCCCAGCAGGGTCTGGTGCGAAAGCCCCGCCTCCAGCCCCTCGACCATCTGCCGGATGGCTTCCGGTTGGTCGCCGGCGGGCTTGAAGCGCGAGTCGAGTTGGAACGTATCCATGAAAAACCTCGCAGGGAGCTGTGACGCCAAGGAAAATCCGGCGTCAGAAATAGCTGAAAGCATGCACCTAAATGTCGCCGCATGCATCAAGGGGTGTCTATAATAACCCCCCGTTTGCGCAACCCTTTGCGCCCCCGCATAACGGGTTGCGTTGCCCTCCTCTCTTCACACTCCGAGCAGCCGCAAAATGAGTCTGTTTTCTGCCGTCGAAATGGCACCGCGTGATCCCATCCTTGGCCTGAACGAAGCCTTCAACGCCGATACCCGTCCGGGCAAGATCAACCTGGGCGTGGGCGTGTACTACAACGAGGAGGGGCGCATTCCGCTGTTGCGTGCCGTGCAGGCTGCCGAGAAGGCCCGCATCGAGGCCCACGCGCCGCGCGGCTACCTGCCGATCGAAGGGATCGCCGCCTACGACCAGGGCGTACAGAAACTGCTGTTCGGTAACGAGTCCGAGCTGCTGGCCGCCGGCCGTGTGGTCACGACCCAGGCCGTCGGCGGCACCGGCGCGCTCAAGCTCGGCGCCGACTTCCTCAAGCGCCTGCTGCCCGACGCCACCGTGGCCATCAGCGACCCGAGCTGGGAAAACCACCGCGCACTGTTCGAAGCCGCCGGCTTCCCGGTGCAGAACTACCGCTATTACGACGCCGCCAGCAATGGCGTGAACCGCGCCGGCCTGCTGGAAGACCTGAATGCCCTGCCGGCCCGCTCGATCGTGGTTCTGCACGCCTGCTGCCATAATCCGACCGGCGTCGATCTCGAGCTGGACGACTGGAAACAGGTGCTGGACGTGCTCAAGGCCAAGGGCCACGTGCCGTTCCTCGACATCGCCTACCAGGGCTTCGGCAACGGCATCGAGGAAGACGCCGCCGCGGTGCGCCTGTTCGCCCAGTCGGGCCTGAGCTTCTTCGTTTCCAGCTCGTTCTCCAAATCCTTCTCGCTCTATGGCGAACGCGTCGGCGCCCTCTCGATCGTAACCGAAAGCCGCGATGAATCGGCCCGCGTGCTGTCCCAGGTGAAGCGAGTGATCCGCACCAACTATTCGAACCCACCGACCCACGGCGCCAGCGTCGTCTCCTCCGTGCTCAACAGCCCGGAACTGCGGGCCCTCTGGGAGCAGGAACTGGGCGAGATGCGCGACCGCATCCGCGACATGCGCCTGGCGATGGTCGAGCAACTGGCAGCCCACGGCGCCAAGCGCGACTTCAGCTTCGTCGGTCGCCAACGTGGCATGTTCTCCTATTCCGGCCTGACCGCCGACCAGGTCGAGCGCCTGAAGACCGAGTTCGGTATCTACGCCGTCAGCACCGGCCGTATCTGCGTCGCCGCGCTGAACAAATCGAACCTGGAGACCATCACCAAGGCCATCGTCCAGGTCCTGTAGGGAAAATGGGGAAGTCATCGGGAGAGGCTTGACTTCCCCTTTTTAATCAGTAACATACGCCTCGCTGTTCCGCGATAGCTCAGTCGGTAGAGCAAATGACTGTTAATCATTGGGTCCCTGGTTCGAGTCCAGGTCGCGGAGCCAAATTCAAAGCCCTCGGCATATGCCGGGGGCTTTTTCGTTATCGGGACGAAAGTTCGCCCCTTCAGTCGCACCTCACTCGATGACGATCCGTGACCGGTTCTTCTCCAGCAACGCCGGGCCTACCCCTTTCACTTCCAGCAGTTGATCCACCGAGACGAACGGACCATGGGCCGCACGATACTCGAGGATCGCCCTGGCCTTGGCCTCGCCGACACCGTTGAGCCCCCGTATCAGGGCGGCCTCGTCGACCGTATTGATATTGACCTGCTCCCCCGGCGACACGGTCGTCGCAGGTGTCGTTGCGGCCAGCGGATTCTTGGCGACGGCGACCGGTGCGGCGGAAGCCGAAAACGGAAGACAGGCGAACAGGATGAGAAGCAGAGCGGATTTGATTAGGTGCATGGGTGCACTCCTTCAGAGATGAATGACCACGTAGAGGGCTTCATGCCCATCCACGAAACCACCTTATCGCCGTGGAACGCACCTGGATCGACAGCCCCAGCAAAGCAGTCGCTTCCTGGTCCGGCACCGGAAACATCGTACGGAGAAAACAAAAAAGGCCGCTAGGCGGCCTTTTCCGGAGAACGATGACTCAGGGTTCTCGCCGCCTCTGGCGATAGATCCAGTCGACGATTTCACCGTCAGGCGCATAGCCGCTGACGGTTTCCCGCAGCAACTGGCGAACCCGCGAGTAGTCGTCCTTCTCCACGGCGGCCAGCAACTGCTCCAGCACGACCTTGAAGGCCTCCCAGCTCAGGTGTTCCTCGTTGGCCCGCATGATCATCGGATGGTCGGTGGGATTCACGTTGTCACCGATCAGCAGCTCTTCGTAGAGCTTCTCGCCAGGACGCAGGCCACTGAACTCGATGGCGATGTCACCATGGGGCGAACGCTCGGAACGCACGCTCAGGCCGGACAGGTGGATCATCTTCTCGGCGAGCTCCAGGATCTTCACCGGCGGCCCCATGTCCAGCACGAATACATCTCCGCCCTGCCCCATCGAACCGGCCTGGATGACCAACTGCGCCGCCTCGGGAATGGTCATGAAGTAACGGGTGATGCTCGGGTGGGTGACCGTCACCGGGCCGCCGCGCTTGATCTGCTCGCGGAACAGCGGAATGACCGAGCCGGACGAACCGAGGACGTTGCCGAAGCGGACCATGGTGAAACGGGTCTTGTTGACGTGATGCACGTCCTTCCGATCGCCGAACAGCACCGGCGCCGATTCGTTGCTGAGCGCCTGAAGGACCATCTCCGCCAGGCGCTTGGTGCTGCCCATCACATTGGTCGGCCGCACCGCCTTGTCGGTGGAAATCAGCACGAAGTTCTGCACGCCGACCTGCACCGCGGCCTGCACCGCATGCAAGGTGCCTATCACGTTGTTGAGAACGCCTTCGGCGATGTTGTGCTCGACGATCGGCACATGCTTGTAGGCCGCCGCATGGTAGACGGTATTGACCTTCCAGGTACGCATCACGTCCACCAGGCGCTCGGGATTGCGCACCGAACCGAGGATCGGCAACAGGTTCACCGAAAGCGACTCGCGCTTGATCCGACGCTCCAGTTCCTGATGGATGCTATAGAGGTTGTATTCGCTGTGCTCGAACAGGATCAGCACGCTAGGCGAACAACTCATGATCTGCCGACAGAGTTCCGAACCGATAGAGCCGCCCGCCCCGGTCACCATCACCACCTGACCGCGGATGCACCGTTCCAGCAGCTCCTTGCGCGGTGCGACGCTGTCGCGCCCCAGCAGGTCAGCGATGTCCACCTCCTGCAGGTCGTCCACCTTGACCCGGCCGCTGGCCAGGTCCATGAAGCCGGGCATGCTGCGCACGTGCAGCGGGAACGGCTCCAGGGACTCGAGAATCTCTCGGCGCCGGGCCCGAGTGGCGGAAGGAATCGCCAGGAGAACCTCCTGCGCGCCCGTCTCGTCGATCATCTGGCGGATATGCTTGGCGGTATAGACCCGCAGACCGGCAATGACCCGGTTGGCGATCTGCTTGTCGTCATCGATGAACGCCACCGGACGCATCGCCCGACCGAGACGCAACGCCGCAACCAACTGGTTGCCGGCCGCCCCCGCGCCATAGATAGCCACCCTGGGCAGGCCATCCTGGCGATTGAGAAATGGTACCGACTGCACAGCAGAGTACCAGTCGCCCATGAAATACTGGCGCATGGCCAGACGCAAGCCGCCGATCAGCAGCATGCTCAACCACCAGTAGTTGAACACCAGGGAACGCGGCACCGGCGCCGGCGCGCCACGATACCAGTACACCACCAGCGACAGCACCAGAGCCGAGATGGTCACCGCCTTGGCGATGGCGATCAATGCGTCGTTACCGAGATAACGCATCACCGCGCGATACATGCCGAAGCGAATGAATAGTGGAATGGCGATGACCGGCGCAGTGATGAAAAGCCATGCATGCTCGCCGAACACGTCGATCATATCGTCTGTGCCTAGACGGACCACAAAAGCGAGCCACAGAGACAGCCATACCAGAAGGATATCCGTAGCCACTTGAAGCAAACGTTTCCAGCGACGAGGCATGGATAACAACTTTACTCTTAAACGATCTAGCATTCCCCTACTCCTTTAGGCCTGAGCGGACGACTCTAGCTTACCCGCCTTGAACCTCACTGCCAGAAAAACGAGAGGGACGTAGGCTATGACGATGCCCATCAAAGGCTCTAGAGATCCACTCCCGACCAACAAGGCTATAGGGAGGAGCCAGATGACGTTCAATGCCGTGACGCCAATCGTAACAGGAGCATGCTTTCCATAGTATCGGCTTGCGTATTGATAGGCATGGCTTCGATGAGCCTCATACACCTTGTCCCCTCTCAGCAAGCGACGAATCAGGGTATAGGTCGCATCGACGATGAAAACGCCTAACAGGACCAACCATGCCCAGAAAAAATTCGTATTCATCCACATGGCATGAATGGAAAGAATTCCTAAAACAATCCCCAGAAAACCACTACCCGCATCTCCCATGAAAATTTTTGCGGGTGGAAAATTCCAGAACAAGAATCCAAAAACGGCAAAAGCTAGCGATAAGGGGAGCAAAGCCTGCGTCAGTTGGCCATTCAGCCAGTATAATAATGCCCCGCCAACACAGACAAAAATGGCCTGAAGGCTGGCAAGTCCATCGATCCCATCCATGAAGTTATAGAGATTCAGCAACCACACGAGATAGAAAGCAAAGAGAAGTCCTCCGAACCACCCCAGGTCCCAACTGACACCAACAATCTGAAATGGTGGTATGCCATTCAAAAAGTACAATGAGACCAAGGCTGCACTAAAATGTCCCAGCAGACGCCAGCGTGCGGCGATATGACCGTGATCATCCATGAATCCAATAATGACAACCCCGCCGCCAGCGAGAAGTAAAGCCCAGGACACGGCCCATGAGATATTTCCCAGTACAGCCCAAATAGGCAGCATGAGACAAAAAGTAACTACAATGGCGACCCCTCCTCCGCGTGGAGTGGGAACGACATGGGAACTTCGAGAGTTAGGGGTGTCAAGTAAGCTCCTCGCTAAGGCATAACGACGCAAGAGGCCTGTAAGCAGTCCCGAAACCCCAGCTGCAGCGAGTAACAAATACCATTCTTCCATTTATAAATTTATCCCAAAAAATACTCTCACCCCTTCAACAGGGTTCTATTCGATTGTTCTGCGTGGTACGCCATGCTAGTAGCAAAGCGCCTGCAGATAATCATTCAGTACGTTTGACATATATTCTACCAACATCTTCCAACGCGGAAAGGGTGCTCTTGCGGGGTTCCCAACCAAGCAAAAACCTGCCTTTCGACGAGTCGACCTCTAGTGAGCAGCATAACTGAGTGTATAACCCACCCTTTCCTACTAATTTAAGAAACCTCAGAATAAACCTAGGAACAGGCCACATGATGGGGCGACGCCCCATTCCCGTAGCAAGCGCAGTCACCAGTTGCTTGGTAGAAATCTCCTGACCATCGGATACCAAAAACAGTTCGCCGGCAGCAGAAGGGTGCGTCATACAGCAAGCTAGAAAGTCAACTAAATTATCCAGAGAAACAAAACTTCGTCGGTTATCTATGCAACCAAACGGAAGAGGAAGTCCCGAAGCAACCAGCTTCAACAATCGCGAGAAATTTCCAGGAGCATTCCAGTCGTAAACGAGTGGAGGCCTGACGATAACAAGTTCTGTTGAGGACTGCTTGAAAAGCTCCCGAAGCGCTACTTCAGCCTCAAACTTTGAAATCGCATATTCTGCATGAGGAGCCGGCTTGGAGTTCTCATCGAAGGGCTTTTCTTTGGTTAAAGCGCCATTTACACCAATAGAACTAACAAAAATGAAACGCTTTACAGATGCTTCGATCGCCTGCCGAGCAAGCGCCAGAGTAGCATCGCGATTCACCTTCCGAAAAATATCTAGTGAATCACGCTGCCTTCCAAAGATATGGGCTCGTCCAGCTAGATGAACTACACATTCAACACCCCGCAGCGCAGCATCAAGCTTAGTGCTCTCTTTCAGCTCCGCTCGAACATACTCAACCCCCGTAACAGGATTGCACAGGGATCGTACTTGTCCGACAACCTGAAAGGGGCCGGCAGCAAGCGACCTGCAAAGCGCACTCCCGACAAAACCGCTAGCCCCGGTTACCAGCACCTTCATCATATTTTCGACTCAGACAGAAGCGGTCGAACACAGGCAGCGAATTTTTCCAATGAAATATATTCAGAATAATTTTGCTGAAGGACACTCCGCGGGACTCCGCCTAAACTAGACAAGTCGAGTTCACAAATCTCATCGATCAATCTTGCCAAAGCAACCGGATCATTCGGCGGACAGCTCCAACCGATTCCGGTCTCATCTATTATACGGGAGATTTCAGCCCCTTTTTCCATGACAGCTAGAATCGGTTTGTCTGCTGCCATGGAGAAATATGCCTTGCTGGGAACCCCAAGCCCGAACATTCCTTCTTCTAAGGTAACTAAGGCAACGTCACAGGCAGCCAAACCAAAATTCTTTTCGGCTAATGGCAGCCTTCCAAAATACCTCAACCGAGCACACTGATCTTCCAGCGCGTGTTTTTTTACACTGTCGACCAAGGCACCATCTCCAATAAAAGCAAAAGCCGCCTTCTCGTTTTTAACCAACTGAATAGCAGAAAGTATGTTTTCTATACCTTGTAATCGACCGACATTACCAAAAAATTGGAAAACCCTTTTACCTTTCCATTCAGGAATATTGATAAAAGGAGCATCCTCTCTCGGTACTGGGAAAACCTCTTTCTCACAGGCCCAATTCGAAATAAAGACCAAAGATCGCGGGTCATTCACCTTCTCTTTCATAAGAGCTTCCATATCGCGCCCTATTACGACTAGACGATCAGCGGATGAGTAAATGAAAGAAAAGAGACGACGTAGAAGCCGGTAGGCAATACTATCTTTCTTCAGAACGCCCGCCGGCACCAAGTTCTCGGGAAATACATCATGCACCAGCAGCACCCACTTGAAACCGAGGACATACCTTAGCAAGGGAAACGTCATCAGTAGAAGAGCAGGGTTGGTTCCACTCAATACCACATCTCCTCGTCTGGCACGAGAAGTCAATTTTACTGAGAACAGAAACGCCTGAAAAATCTGCGCTAATCCTCTAGAAAGGAGCCTATTCTTATTGCTCCTCGGAAACTTAAAGCATTCTTGCTCAACGGAAGGTGAAACCACAGGCGGGGTTTCACCTGCGGTCAGCGGGAAAATTACGGTTAGCCCACCAAACTCCCGCTGCATCTTTCCTATTATCTTCTCCCAATAGTATCCCGTGGAGTTCTGATTGGCACCGACATACTCAGAAACCACAAATATCCTTGCCATCAACTCCACGCCTCAAGTTAATATTTTTTCCAGACAGTTCGCATGACATAATCCCGATAGCTATGAACTATGCGAACAATCTTTTCAGAAACGTTGGGCATGCTATAGTCAGCGACCAAGCGTAACATGCGCTCTGCGTCGCGCCTCTGTCCCTCCAACACCTCGAGTGCTTGTAGTACTCGATCCGAATCCAGTCCGACCATCATCACCACAGCCTCTTCCATGCCTTCTGGGCGTTCATGAGCCTCACGAATATTCAAAGCGGGAAAATTCAGTATTGAAGACTCCTCACTGATGGTCCCACTGTCAGAAATAACTGCCTTGGCTGTAATTTGCAGTTTATTGTAATCCTTAAAGCCGAGGGGTTTCAGCAGTTTAATACCCTCGTGAAACTTTGCCTCCGTCGCCTCAATTCTCTTTTTTGTTCTAGGGTGAGTTGATACGATGACGGGCAGCGAGTACTTTTCTGCCACAGCGTTGAGCATAGAAACCAACTTCAAGAAGTTCTTATCCGAATCTATGTTTTCCTCTCGGTGCGCACTCACGACAAAGAACCGCTCTGTTTTCAACCCGAGCCTTTCAAGAATATCGGAGGACTCGATCCCGTCACGATAGTGCTCGAGAACTTCGAACATAGGGCTACCAGTCTTGATAACCATGTCTGGAGAAAGTCCTTCACGCAAGAGATAATCACGCGCAATTGTACTATAGGTCAAATTTACATCAGCTGTATGATCGACAATGCGCCGATTTATCTCTTCAGGCACACGCATATCGAAACAGCGATTGCCTGCTTCCATATGAAAGGTCGGTATCTTACGCCGTTTTGCAGGCAGTACCGCCATACAACTATTGGTATCACCCAGCACGAGCAGTGCATCGGGATTGATTTCGCCCAGAACACGATCGACTGCGATTATTACATTCCCTATCGTTTCAGCCCCGGAAGCCCCGGCGGCGTTTAGAAAATAATCCGGCTTTCTTATGCCGAGGTCCTGAAAAAATATTTCATTAAGTTCGTAATCATAATTCTGCCCAGTATGGACAAGTACATGATCGCAGTACTGATCAAGCTTCGCCATGACCCTAGACAAGCGAATAATCTCAGGACGAGTTCCAACAACCGTAACGACTTTTAGCTTCTGCATTGTTATCTCACTATACCTTACGCACCTTCGCCTACTGAACAAGCGTAGGTATCCGGATTTTCCCGATCAAATACTTCGTTAGCCCACAACATGACTACCATATCGTCAGTTCCGACATTAGTAATGTCATGAGTCCATCCAGGTACTGTTTCGACAATTTCTGCCTTTTCACCATTAGTGCAAATTTCGTAAAATGCCCCGGTCAGGATGTTTCTAAACTTGAAACGTGCCATCCCTTTGATAACCAGAAACTTTTCGGTTTTCGAGTGATGGTAATGCCCGCCCCTGGTAACACCTGGATGAGCCGTAAAAAACGAGAACTGGCCAGAGTCCGCGGTCTTCAGCATCTCGACGAATGTGCCACGCGGATCCGAATGCATTGGCACGTCGTAACTAAAACTATCTTCTGGCAAGAAACTTAGATAAGTCGAGTACAAGGCGCGCGTCAATCCCGAGCCAACCCTTGCGGTAGTCAGTGACTTTCGACTATCGCGAAACTCATACAATTGTTCTGCGAGCTCACCAACAGAAATCTGATACTGGGGCTCGACCTGTAGTGAAACTGCATTGGATAGCTTCCCATCCATGACTTTCATGAAGGTGCGAACCACATCATCTATGTATACAAGAGTGATCTCTGCCGAGGAATCGTTAATTTGAATCGGAATATCTCGAATAATATTATGACAAAAAGTCGCAACCGCTGAATTATAATTCGGACGCGACCATTTACCGAATACATTAGGAAGGCGAAATATGTAGACAGGACAACCAATATCCTCACCTAGCACTTGGAGATGCTCTTCTGCGGCTCGCTTGCTTAAACCGTATTCATTATCCACCTCAGCCTGAATGGATGAAGTATAAAGAAGTGGTATGGCTCGTCCATTGGACCTTACCGCCTCACACAGATCATACGTGAGTTCGGAATTCCCGATCTTAAACTCTTCTGGTTTTTCCGGACGATTGACCCCGGCAAGATGAAAAATAAAATCGACGGAACGAATTAGCTCAGGCAAATTACCAACACTACTCTCGCGGGTGAATGGCACCACCTCGATACCACCCCGCTCTGCAAGATGAGCGCACAGATTCCTTCCAACAAATCCATTCGCGCCAGTTACAAGAACTTTCATCGTTTATTCCTCTGGACTGGCACTCTCGCCACGCTGAATAGCACGAATGAAATCCAACTTCAGCAACAGCTTTTTCATTCCTTCGATATCCAGACGTTTGGTATTATGAGAATTATAGTCCTCTGTATGAGTAATTTTTTCCTCGCCTTGCTCCACAAACTTACTATAGTTCAGATCACGCAAATCTGGGGGGATACGATAATAGTCACCCATGTCTTCAGCACAGGCCATTTCCTCTCGACTAAGAAGCGCCTCATAAAGCTTCTCTCCATGACGCGTACCTATTACATTGATAGGATAACCATTCTTGCCAAGCAATTGAGTAAGCGCATGAGCCAGCACCTCGATGGTTGCAGCCGGTGCTTTCTGTACAAAAAGATCTCCATTGGTACCATGCTCGAAAGCATAAAGCACAAGGTCTACGGCATCCGTAAGCGTCATCATGAAACGTGTCATGTTTGGATCAGTGATTGTGAGAGGCTGGCCTGATCGCATTTGCTCGATAAAGAGAGGAATGACCGAGCCCCTTGAAGCCATGACGTTACCATAACGGGTGCCACAAATTACGGTAGGAGTGCGTTCCAGGTTTCGAGACTTGGCGACCATGACCTTTTCCATCATGGCCTTTGAAATACCCATGGCATTGATTGGGTAAACTGCCTTATCCGTACTCAGACAAACGACTTTTTTGACGCCATTCTGGATAGCAGATTCGAGGACATTTTCCGTTCCGATGACATTGGTCTTCACAGCCTCCATCGGGTAGAACTCACAAGAGGGAACCTGTTTCAATGCAGCCGCATGGAAAATGTAGTCCACACCGCGAGTAGCATTCAGAGTGCTTTGATAGTCGCGGACATCTCCAATATAAAACCTCAACTTGGGGTGAGCATAGCACTTACGCATATCATCTTGCTTCTTCTCATCCCGACTGAATACACGTATTTCACCAATATCTGTATCCAGAAAACGCTTCAAAACGGCATTTCCAAAGGAACCAGTTCCACCGGTAATTAACAGAACAGAGTTCTTATCCATACACCACCTCTTTACTAATGTGTTCAACGTCCCTTTTCCGCCTCAAAAGATAAAGAAAGCGAAAAACAACGAGCCAGAACAATGCAGCCCCTACCGGATGGAAAAGCCCACCGCCGCTAAAGACATAATTAACGAACCAGATTATAAATGCAGAGCATAAGAAGCCTAACTCTGTACAAGCTATTTTTCTTCGCCGGAAGACAAGCAAAAATACAGAGTAGACAAAAAGCAACAATAGCAAAAGAACAGCCAAGCCACCAAAAATGAAACCATAGATGCAAAGCAGCTCGACAATACCATTGTGCGCCATTGGATATTGCGCATACCCTAGAACCCCCCCTCCCCCAAAAACGCCCGCGCCCAAAACAAGTATCTCGCTACCGTAGAAAGACAATGTTTCCAAAGGCAGTGCAGTTACCCGATCGAATATGGATTCGAAGAATGGAACATCTTGCGAGACTGAGGAATCGGAGGTGAGGAGCCCGACAATCAGTCGATGCACGGTTTCCAGACTGCCAGCCCCGAAGTCTGCAAGGAAAAATACAGATAAACCCAGCCCTGCAAGAAGGAAGGTGAAAAACAAGTATGTCTTTTTGATCAGTTTTAGCCAATAGGCAAAGAATAAGACAATGACGATATTGGCCAGAGCAGCTTTCTGCAGCGACAGCATCGCCCCCAGGCAAAGAAGAAAGAAACATACCACGCGCGCCCAACCCTTTAGATAAAAGAGTGAAGCAAGTGCGGGAACTCCTACCATAACACCATATGCGGTCAAACTTCCTACCAATGATGCAAAACGGGCGCCCCCAGCACGCTCACTGGCTTCAGCGAACCATTCTATAGGTCCAAATACATACTGCCAGAGGAAAGAAAGAGCCGCCAGACTGAAGAAAAATGAAATAAGTTGCATGGGCACTTTTAGATTATCACTGGCAAGAACCATAGCAACAAAGAGAAGAGGTAATGATGCCCACAACCTGAAAATCCCTATGGAATAGTCTCCATATAGATCGAACCATAATACCGAAACGAGCGAGGCATACGTCCAGAAGAAAATAACAAATATTCCTAATGCGCTATATTTAATATCCCTCCAGTTATTAATAAATAAGAGAAAAAACAGCCCACAAAACCCAGCAAGAACTAAATAATACGCACCGGATAGATTCCGGAGAATATGAAAGAGAAACACAAAAAGGAGAACCAGAGCAACGCTTCTCTGCTTCACGAGTACCACCCATCTTTGTTTGCTTTCTCTTTGGAAAGTTTCGACTTTCTATCGAGAACCCCCTTCCGATAGGATGAGGCCAAAACGAGCCTATAAGCAGCTCTAGAGTAGAGCCATCGAATAGAGTCCGTTTTCTCTAGAGAATGAATAAGAATATTTGAAAACCTTGACTCCAGCGCAAGACACAGCACTGCTCTGAATAGACTCTGAAACTTGCTTGACAAAACAAAGCCCGGCTCCATCCATCGTATAGGGCCAAGAGTCTCAAGGTCATCAATTGTTGCAACTTTCATGAATTCCGGCATTCCGTCACGGGCGGCATGATAGTACTTGCGACAGAACTTCGAAATACTGCCTTCCGGTTCGACATGCTCGATTTCAGCCCGACAAGGAAGAACAGAATAACCAAGTTTGCCAACCCTTAACCCAAACTCCGTATCTTCAAAGCCGTATCCAACAAATCGCTCATCAAAAAGAGCATTATCTTGGAGCAGAATATCCCTCTCAGCGAGCATATTCATGGTAACGATAGTTTTATACCCCAAGGAGTTGGGCAACGGCTTGTCAGCAGAGAAGTGACAACTATCCCTATAGCGATAGTAATTACTCGTCGACACCAATGAGCAAGAAAATCTGACACCACCGCACCAGATAACGCGTTCCCCCCTTCGAGAGTTAGCAGCGTTCAGAAAATTCGAGAGATGAGCAGGATCTGGCACACAATCATCATCAAGAAGCACTACGTAGCGCCCCTTCGCTAAACGAACGCCTTTATTTCGTTTTGCACTAGCTGAATTCAGCTCGGCCTGCTCAAGACGGACGTTGAAGCCCTGAACCGCTTCGAACTCGCGGACCACATCGGGTGTTTCATCACCACTATTACTGTCGACAACAATAACTTCAAAATCCTTAAAAGCCAGTGACTGCGCTACAAGGCCGGCCAGGACCAATTTTAGTTCCTTGGGACGACGCCAAGTACTAACGACGACACTCAACAACATCAAAGTCCCCTTTTCTCTCTCAACTTAACCGTGGCCAGCAAAAACATTCCCATCCCCAAAGAGACCTCTGTAACGACTAGCGTCCACGCTCCAAAAAACTCATCCCCCCAAAGCGCCAAGAGGATAAATGTTAATACCCCGCCCAATTCCGCAAAAAAAATTGCTCGCAAATATACACCATCATACCCAGAAGGAACAAGAGTCAACCCTCCATACAGAACACCAATACAAGCAAACACTGGCACTATCGAAAACATTCTTATTACAACAGTTAGCCCTCTGGACTGTTCCGGAAATAGGAGATATGAAATGTATTCAGAAAATAAGAAAAGAAATAAACAACTAGGAATAGCTATTAGTAACATCAGACCTAGCGCTTTCCTTCTTAAACTGCCGACTGCCGGGTCGGCACTCGCATACATCCTGCTAAAAGTCGGAAATAGAGCGCTAGCTATGGGTGAAGTAGCAGCCGCGATCCCGCGAAGGAATTTATCCGCAGTAGAAAGCACTCCGGCCGCGGAGGTTCCACCAACAACACCAACCGCCGCAACGAGCACTTGCATGTGCAAGCTAAGAAAAGCCAGAGAAAGAAAAGATCGAGCACCGTCACGCAATATATCGAGAATTCTGTCTTTCTCGAGAACCGGGCGCCACCGTATTCCCATAGAAAATAAAATACAACAGAGAGCACTTCCACCTATGACATAGGAAAAACCAAACCCCAACGAAGCCAGTACAAGGTCAGAATCCTTCGTGACAAAAAAAACGACCAATAGGAAATAAAACACCTTAGACAAAAAGTTGGTAAGCGCCAACCATCCAAACAGCGCTCTTCCCTGAAAGAACCATACTGCTTGAAGATAATTTCCAACTACTGCCGGAAGAGCAGCCGCAACCAATACAAGCAAGGGGATTGGTAAAATAGAAGATACAGCCAAAATGGCCAGCACTAAAAGTGAAAGCAGCAACAATAAGAATCTAGCACTCTGTACAACAGAAAAGAAACTAGACAGTTCAACTTTGTTATCGATAATGGCAGCCTTTCTTGATCCTGCCAGAATAAATCCAAAGTCTACCAGTTGACATAGAATGACAGCCACGGCCTGGGCAATCACCAATTGGCCAAACGCTTCGCTTGACAATGTTCTAGTGAGAAAAGGAATCGCAGCAAGAGGCAAAAGATAGTTGCTGCCCATGGATATACCGGAGTAGAAAACGCCCCACCTTATTGACATTCTACTCGACACCCCCTAATACAATTCAACAACTACAACAAGTAAACCCTGATGCCAGTAAGTGCCATCAGGGTTTAGATCAAAACTTAGCGAAGCGAGCCATCGCTACGAAGCTTACTTATAAAACCAGCGAGCACTGCGAGTAGAATTCCAATTATCAATCCTGCCAAAGTACCTATAGTAACTATAAGAATCTTCTTCGGCTTAATGGGTTGATTTGAAAAAGAGAGTCCCTCGTCTTCCTTGTAGACAGCGACCGCATCAGAATCCACAGACAAACTGGAGTTCCAAGATAGTTTCTCTTGGAGAGTTCTCAACTCAGGAATGAATGGAGCATCTACACTACGCGACTCAAGATTGTTGATTTCAGCGCGCAGCGCCTTAGCTCCTCGCATGTACATCAAGTCACCATCCATGATCGAGGAAAGTTGTTGCTCGGACGCCCCTTCTATTAATGGCGGGCCATCTATCTTGAGCGACTCCGCAATCAGCAATGCCTCCTTCAAACGTGCAATCCTATCATCACGGCGGCCCTTCGCCATATTCTGCAGCACGGTTATGCGGCTCTGCATTGCAGCATTTCTTACCTGGAAATCTCTACCTGCACTATCAATAACCTCATGCACGGCCCGATCCGCAGCCAAACGCACGAAAGCTTGTGCCCATGTAGCAAGAACCTCTCGCTTCGTGCCCTCCACAATTACCGTATAACGGTCTGCATCTGGCTTGTTAGCAGGATCAATCTTTACCTCTTTGGAGAACTTCTTATAAAACTCCTCCTGCTCATCTTCGCTTTCCGCTCCCTCACCCACTTGGGGAAGGTATATCTTATAGAAGAACTCTTTTTTATTCTCATCCGAAAGCAGATTGCGCGAAAAGATCGCATAGATACTTCTAACAGTATATGCATCTAGGCCATTCTCCCTTCTACCAATATTGAAACCTTCGATAGACCCAAGAGCAGGAGGCACTACTGCAACCCTATATTCATATACAGGCTTACTCAGATACGCATAGGTAAAAGACCCGATTAATGCAAGAAGAGTAGTCAGAAGAATCAGAACCTTGTTAACCCAAAGCTCCTTGACCAGCTTCACCAGGTCAACCTCACCATCAGCCGTCATCAAAGAAGAATTCTGCTTATTCACATTCAGTCCATCATCAGTCCAATCGGAAACTCTATCAGGGGAAAAGCCCAACAAGATGGGTTGGACACCACGATCCCCGACAAGTTCTACACGGAAGGTTGTCTTGACGACTTATGATGCGCAAAGCCTGCAAAAACTCCAAAAAACCAACCGAGCAGACCGCCCGCAACAAACACCAATGAAAATAACAATGCACTCGGAATCGCAGGCGTCTCCCACCCCAAGAAGGAAAATTGGATAAGAGCACGATTTTCCAAAGTAAAAATAATTGCCGACAAGGCCACAACCACTATCAGTAGCCCAACAAGCATTCTTTTAAGCGTGCGCATGAATACCTCCATACCAAGCAGGTCAAGCCTCTAAACAGCCTTATTCCGGCTCGTTGACCCGATCCCGCAACTCCTTGCCCGGCTTGAAGTGCGGCACGAACTTGCCGTCGAGTCGTACCGACTCCCCGGTCTTGGGGTTGCGACCGACGCGCGGGGCGCGGTAGTGCAAGGAAAAGCTGCCGAAACCACGGATCTCGATCCGGTCCCCGGTCGCCAAGGCCTGGGACATTTGCTCCAGCATGGTCTTGATTGCCAACTCGACATCCTTCGCGGACAGTTGCCCCTGATGGGTAACGATCCGTTCGATCAACTCCGACTTGGTCATGGTTTTCCCTTCTTTTTCAAGCGGCTAGATCAGCTCAGGTCTCTTTTAGCATGCTGATCAGTCTTTGAACAGGTCCAAGAAGGGGAAAACGAAAAAGGGCGGCCTAGGCCGCCCTTTTTCATGATGGATCAGAGACTTAGCCCTGATTCTCCATCTGAGCACGGATCAGATCACCGATGGTGGTCGGACCAGCGCTTTCTACTTCCTGCTTACGCAGTTCTTTCATTGCGTCCTTCTCGTCGTCGACGTCCTTGGACTTGACGGAGAGGCTGATGACGCGGCTCTTGCGGTCGATGCTGATGATCTTGGCTTCGACTTCCTCGCCTTCCTTCAGGACGTTGCGCGCGTCTTCGACGCGGTCACGGCTGATTTCGGAAGCCTTCAGGATACCTTCGATGTCGTCGCCCAGGCTGATGACAGCGCCCTTGGCGTCGACTTCCTTCACGGTACCGCGGACGATGCTGCCTTTCTCGTGCAGGGACGCGTAGTTGGAGAACGGATCGTCTTCCAGCTGCTTGATGCCCAGGGAGATGCGCTCGCGCTCCGGGTCGACCGACAGGATGACGGTTTCCAGCTCGTCGCCCTTCTTGAAGCGACGTACGGCTTCTTCGCCGACTTCGTTCCAGGAGATGTCGGACAGGTGGACCAGGCCGTCGATGCCGCCGTCCAGACCGATGAAGATACCGAAGTCGGTGATCGACTTGATGGTACCGGAGATACGGTCACCCTTGTTGAACTGGCTGGAGAAGTCTTCCCACGGGTTGGATTTGCACTGCTTGATACCCAGGGAGATACGACGACGCTCTTCGTCGATGTCCAGAACCTGAACTTCCACTTCGTCGCCGACCTGGACGACTTTCGACGGATGGATGTTCTTGTTGGTCCAGTCCATTTCGGAGACGTGTACCAGGCCTTCCACGCCCTCTTCCAGCTCGGCGAAGCAGCCGTAGTCGGTGAGGTTGGTGACGCGGGCCATGACGCGGGTACCTTCCGGGTAACGCGCCTTGATGGCAACCCACGGGTCTTCGCCCAGTTGCTTCAGGCCCAGGGATACACGGTTGCGCTCGCGGTCGAACTTCAGGACCTTGACGTCGATCTCGTCGCCAACGTTGACGATCTCGGACGGATGCTTGATGCGCTTCCAGGCCATGTCGGTGATGTGCAGCAGGCCGTCTACGCCGCCCAGGTCCACGAATGCGCCGTAGTCGGTGAGGTTCTTGACGATACCCTTGACCTGCTGGCCTTCCTGCAGCGATTCCAGCAGAGCTTCACGCTCGGCGCTGTTCTCGGCTTCCAGGACGCTGCGGCGGGAAACGACAACGTTGTTGCGCTTCTGGTCGAGCTTGATGACCTTGAACTCGAGCTCTTTGCCTTCCAGGTGGGTGGTGTCGCGAACCGGACGAACGTCGACCAGCGAACCCGGCAGGAACGCGCGGATGCCGTTGACGTCGACGGTGAAACCGCCCTTGACCTTGCCGTTGATGACGCCCTTGACCACTTCGTCGGCAGCGAAAGCCGCTTCCAGAACAATCCAGCTCTCGGCGCGCTTGGCTTTCTCGCGGGACAGCTTGGTCTCGCCAAAGCCGTCTTCTACCGCGTCCAGTGCGACGTGGACTTCGTCACCCACCTTGATGGTCAGCTCGCCCTGTTCGTTGTAGAACTGCTCGACCGGGATGACGCCCTCGGATTTCAAACCGGCATGGACGGTGACCCAGTCACCATCGATGTCGACCACGATGCCGGTGATGATGGCACCCGGCTGCATGTCGAGGGATTTCAGACTTTCTTCAAAGAGTTCTGCGAAGCTTTCGCTCATGTTCATACCTGTAGTCAAAGGCCCGGAAGGGCCCGATTCCGCATCACCAGCCAATGCGGTCAAGTCATTAAATGAAGCCGCAGGACAATTTGCTGGTTTCCTGCTAGCTTCTGATTGCACTCCCGAATGGGAATGCCCAGTTGGGTTGTTCTGCGATGGCGCCAGGCAAGTCGGGAGGCAACCCTCGTCGCACCTGCAAAACGCCACAACATAAGGTCTGGAATATTAGCAACCAGGCCCTGTATCGTCAATTCCCGCGCCGAAACCTCAGACGTCCCAGCCCTGCCGCTCGCAGTGCCGGATGATCGTCTCGACCACCGCCTCGATGCTCATTTCGGTGGAGTCCAGCAGGATCGCGTCATCGGCCGGTTTCAGCGGCGCGACCGCGCGCTGGCTGTCGCGCTCGTCGCGCTCGCGGATTTCTTCCAGCAAGGCAGACTGGTCAACATCCGCGCCCTTCGCCTTCAACTGTAGGTAGCGTCGACGCGCACGCTCCTCCGCCGAGGCAGTGAGGAAGATCTTCAGAGGCGCATCGGGAAACACCACGGTGCCCATGTCGCGGCCGTCGGCCACCAACCCCGGCGCTTCGAGGAACGCCCGCTGGCGCTGCAGCAACGCATCGCGCACGGCCGGTAAGGCGGCGACCTGCGAGGCGCCGGCACCGACCTGCTCGGTACGGATCACATCGGTCACTTCCTCGCCTTCGAGAATGATGCGCTGCCCATGGCTGCCATCGGCGGCGACGAACTGCACATCGAGGTGCGCAGCCAGGACCTTCAGCGCCTCTTCATTGGTCAGGTCGACACCATGGTTGACCGCGGCGAACGCCAACAGCCGATAAAGCGCCCCGGAATCCAGCAGGTTCCAGCCCAGGCGCCGGGCGAGCAGCCCGGCGACCGTGCCCTTGCCGGCGCCACTGGGGCCATCGATGGCGAGCATCGGTACAGCGCCGTTCATCAATTGTTCTCCACGGCGACCCGGATACCGGTCTGGGCACACAGGGCGAGGAAGTTGGGGAAGGAGGTGGCGACGTTGGCGCAATCGTGGATGCGGATCGGCCCGCTGGCGCGCAGCGAAGCGACGCTGAAGGACATGGCGATACGGTGGTCGCCGTGCGCCCAGACTTCGCCGCCACCGAACGCACCACCCTCGATGACGATACCATCCGGGGTCGGCTCGGCCTTCACGCCCAGGGCCTTCAGGCCGTCGGCCATGACCTGGATACGGTCCGACTCCTTGACCCGCAGCTCTTCGGCGCCACGCAGGACGGTGCGCCCCTCGGCGCACGCGGCAGCCACGAAGAGTACCGGGAACTCGTCGATGGCCAGTGGCACCAGGTCCTCGGGAATGTCGATGCCCTTGAGCCGCGCGGAGCGCACGCGGATGTCGGCGACCGGCTCGCCGCCGACCTCGCGCTGGTTTTCCAGGCTCAGGTCACCACCCATCAGGCGCAGGATCTCGATGACGCCGACGCGCGTCGGGTTGATGCCGACGTGCTGCAGGACCAGTTCCGAACCCTCGGCGATACTGGCGGCAACCAGGAAGAAGGCTGCCGAGGATATGTCGGCCGGGACCTCGATATGGGTGGCGCTCAACTTGTGCCCGGATTCGACCTTGGCGGTGCTGCCCTCGACCTCCACCGGATAGCCGAAGCCGCGCAGCATGCGCTCGGTGTGGTCGCGGGTCGGCGCCGGCTCGGTGACCGAGGTCTCACCCGCGGCGTAGAGCCCGGCGAGCAACAGGCAGGACTTCACCTGGGCGCTGGCCATCGGCATGTCGTAATGCATACCGGTGAGGCGCTGGCCGCCGCGAATGGTCATCGGCGGACGGCCTTCCGGCCCCGTCTCGATTACCGCGCCCATCTCGCGCAGCGGCTTGGCTACGCGATTCATCGGCCGCTTGGAAAGGGACGCGTCGCCGGTCAGGGTGCTGTCGAACGGCTGGGCCGCCAGCAGACCGCTGAGCAGACGCATGGAAGTACCGGAGTTACCCAGGTAGATCGGCCCAGGCGGCGCCTTGAGGCCGTGCAGGCCAACGCCATGGACGGTGACGCGGCCGTTCTGCGGCCCCTCGATCACCACTCCCATGTCGCGGAACGCCTGGATGGTTGCCAGTGCGTCCTCGCCCTCGAGGAAGCCCTCCACTTCGGTGGTGCCTTCGGCCAGGGAGCCGAGCATGATCGAGCGATGGGAAATCGACTTGTCGCCCGGTACCCGGATGGTTCCGGACAGGCTGCCGCCCGGCTGGGCCAGATAAATCAGGTCGTTGTTGTGCATGGCGTCCACATAGGCCCGACGGGCCAGGATTTTGCTGAAATGCTCACGGGCTACCCGGGCGCGCGTGAAAACGCCCAACAACTGGTGCCCGTCCCCAGTGTCGACGGCCTCGCGCAGCGCGTCGAGGTCGTCACGAAAAACATCCAGTGTACGCAGCACCGCCTCGCGATTGGCGAGAAAGATGTCGTGCCACATCACCGGGTCGCTGCCGGCGATCCGCGTGAAATCACGGAAACCGCCGGCGGCATAGCGGAAGATCTCCAGGTTCTCGCTGCGCTTGGCCAGGGAGTCGACCAGGGTGAAGGCCAGCAGGTGAGGCAGGTGGCTGGTGGCCGCCAGAACCTCGTCGTGATGCTCGACCTCCATGTGCTCGACGTCCGCGCCCAGCGCGCGCCACAGGCTGTCGACCAGCGCCAGCGCGTCGGCATCGGTCTCCGCGGAGGGCGTGAGAATCACCTTGTGCCGGCGGAACAGGGTCGCCTTCGCCGCGGTCACTCCGCTCTGCTCGGAACCCGCGATCGGATGCCCCGGTACCAGGTACCGCGGCATCCCGCCGAACGCGACACGCGCGGCACGCACGATATTGCCCTTGGCGCTGCCAACGTCGGTCAATACAGCCTTGCCCAGGTCGAGCTTCGCCAGGTCAGCCAGCACCCGCTCCATCGCCAGGATCGGCACCGCCAACTGGATCACGTCGGCGCCGACGCAGGCGCGGCCAAGATCCTCCTCGCAACGGTCGACCACGCCGAGCTCCACCGCCAGGCGGCAAGACTCGGCATCCCGATCCACGCCGACCACTTCCCGGAACAACCCTTTGCTCCGCAACCCCTTGGCGAAGGAGCCGCCGATCAGGCCCAGCCCCACCACCACCAGGCGGCCCAGCTTAGGGGTCGACTGTTGCAGCGGCGTGACCTCAGTCATGCGCCAGCACCTTGCCCAGCGCCTGGAGGAAACGATCGTTCTCTTCCGGCAGCCCGATGGAGACGCGCAGGAAGGTCGGCATCCCGTAGCCAGCCACCGGACGCACGATCACGCCTTCGCGCAGCAGCGCCTGGTAGACCGGACCGGCATCGCGAGCCAGATCCACGGCGATGAAGTTGCCCTTCGAGGGAATCCAGGACAGGCCCAACGCATGGAAGCCATCCTCCAGCTGCGCCATGCCGGAATCGTTTAGGCGGCGACTCTGCGCCAGGTAGTCATGGTCATCCAGCGCCGCGCAGGCAGCCGCCAGGGCCAGGCTATTGACATTGAACGGCTGGCGCACGCGGTTGAGCACATCGGCCACCGCCTTGCTCGAAAGCGCGTAGCCGACCCGCAGCGAAGCCAGGCCATAGGCCTTGGAGAAGGTCCGCGAGACCAGCAGGTTGGGGTGCCGCGCCAGGTAGTCCAGGCCATCGGGCAGCTCGTCGCCCTCGGCGTATTCGATATAGGCCTCGTCCAGCACCACCAGCACCTCTGCCGGCACCTGGGCGAGGAACCGCTCCAGGGCGTCCGCACCGAACCAGGTCCCGGTCGGGTTGTTCGGGTTGGCGACGAACACCACGCGAGTTTGCCCATCGATGGCGGCGAGCATCGCTTCCAGGTCATGCCCCCAGGCGCGCGCCTTGACCGCCCGCCCCTCGGCGCCCACGGCCTGGGTGGCGATCGGGTAGACGGCGAAGGCATGTTCGCTGAACACGGCGTTCAGACCAGGCGCGAGGTAGGCACGGGCGACCAGGTCGAGAATGTCGTTGGAGCCATTGCCCAGGGTCACCTGCGCCGCATCCACCGCGCAACGCTCGGCCAGCTTGCGCTTGAGTTCGAAACCGTTGCCGTCAGGATAACGGGTCAGTTCCGCCAGTTCGGCGCGGATAGCCTCCAGCGCCTTTGGGCTCGCACCCAGCGGGTTCTCGTTGCTGGCGAGCTTGACGATCGCCGCAGGGTCGATGCCCAGCTCGCGGGCCAGTTCATCCACCGGCTTGCCAGGGACGTAGGGCGACAGCTTTTGCACCCCCGGCTGGGCCAGGGCAAGGAAATCGGACATGGATAGTTCAGCCTCGACGCGGGACGGGGCATTCATCGATGACCCGTCTCTTCGGAATGACAGCGCGCTCAGAGCACCGCTTTCGGATAGGAGCCCAGGACCTTCAGGGCGACGGCTTCCTGGCCGATCTTCTCCAGGACGTCCTTGATCAGCGGTTCTTTATGGTGGCCGACGAAATCGATGAAGAACACGTAGGTCCATTTGCCGCTGCGCGACGGGCGGGTTTCGATGCGGGTCAGGTCGATACCATTGTTGTGGAACGGTACCAGCAGCTCGTGCAGGGCCCCCGGCTTGTTGCGCATGGAAACGATGATCGAGGTCTTGTCGTCGCCGGTCGGCGGCACCTCCTGGTTGCCGATGATCAGGAAGCGCGTGGAGTTGTCCGGGCGGTCCTCGATCTTCTCGTGCAGCTTGCTCAGGTCGTACAGGCTGGCCGCCATGTCGCCGGCGATCGCTGCCGAATTCCACTCGCTCTTCACCCGCTTGGCCGCGTCGGCGTTGCTCGACACCGCCACCCGCTCGACGCTCGGGTAGTGCGAGTCCAGCCACTTGCGACATTGCGCGAGGGATTGGGCATGGGAATAGATCCGGGTGATGTTGTCGGTCTTGGTGGTTTCGCCGACCAGCAGGTGATGGTGGATACGCAACTCGACTTCGCCGCAGATCACCATGTCGTGCTCGAGGAAGCTGTCGAGGGTATGGTTGACCGCCCCCTCGGTGGAGTTTTCCACAGGCACCACGCCGAAGTTCACCGCGCCGGCGGCGACCTCGCGGAACACCTCGTCGATCGCCGCCATCGGCGTGCTGATCACCGCATTGCCGAAATGCTTGAGTGCCGCGGCCTGGGTAAAGGTGCCCTCGGGTCCGAGATAGGCCACTTTCAGCGGCTGCTCGAGCGCCAGGCAGGACGACATGATCTCGCGGAACAGCCGCGCGACCTCTTCGTTGTCCAGCGGCCCCTTGTTCAATTGCATGATGTGCTTGAGCACCCAGGCTTCGCGCTCGGGACGGTAGAACACCGGCGCCTCGCCCTCGCCCAGGGTCTGGGTCTTCACTCGCGCCACGTCCTGGGCGCAACGGGCACGCTCGCTGATCAGCTCGAGCAACTTCTCGTCGAGGCTGTCGATGCGCAGGCGCAAGGCCTTGAGCTGGTCCTGGTCCGCCATCAGCCGTGCTCCTTCTCGAACTCCGCCATGTATGCGACCAGCGCCTCGACCGCGTCCAGGCCAAGGGCGTTGTAGATGGAAGCGCGCATGCCGCCGACCGAGCGGTGGCCTTTCAGGTTGAGCAGCCCGCGCGCCTCGGCGCCTTCCAGGAACGGCTTGTCGAGACGCTCGTCGGCCAGGCGGAACGGCACGTTCATCCAGGAGCGGGCGCTCGGCTGGATCGGGTTGGTGTAGAAGTCGCTGGCATCGATGGTCTTGTACAGCAGGTCCTTCTTGGCGCGGTTGCGCTGCTCCATCGCGGTCACCCCGCCCTGCTCCTTCAGCCATTCGAAGACCAGGCCGGACAGGTACCAGGAGTAAGTCGCCGGGGTGTTGTACATGGAACCGTTGTCCGCGGCGATCTTGTAGTTGAGCATGGTCGGACAGACGCTGCGGGCGCGGCCGAGCAGGTCTTCGCGAACGATCACCACCACCAGGCCGGACGGGCCGATGTTCTTCTGCGCCCCGGCATAGATCAGGCCGAAGCGGGACACGTCGAGCGGGCGCGAGAGGATGTCGGAGGACATGTCGGTGACCAGCGGCACGTCGCCGGTCTCGGGAATCCAGTCGAACTCGAGGCCGCCGATGGTCTCGTTGGAGGCGTAGTGCACATAGGCCGCGTCCTTGGTCAGCGTCCACTCGTTCTGACCCGGAATGGCGAAGTAGTCGTACTCCTTGGCGCTGGCCGCGACATTCACGGTGCCATAGCGACGAGCCTCCTCGATGGCCTTCTTCGACCATATACCGGTATCGATATAGTCGGCGACGCCATCTTCGGGCAGCAGGTTCAGCGGAATCTCGGCGAACTGCTGGCTGGCGCCGCCCTGCAGGAACAGCACCTTGTAGTCCGAGGGAATGTCGAGCAGGTCGCGCAGGTCCTGCTCGGCCTTGCTGGCGATGGCCACGTAGTCATCACTACGGTGGCTCATTTCCATGACCGAAAGGCCCTTGCCCCGCCAGTCGAGAAGCTCGGCCTGGGCACGTTGCAGAACTGCGTCGGGAAGCGCCGCGGGACCGGCGCAGAAATTGAAGGCTCGCTTGCTCACATCCACTCTCGCTATAGGTAGGGCGGATAGCCGTGAGTTATCCGCCGAGGTCATCGGCCGGGCGGGCGCAGGCGCCCGCCCCGAGCCTTACTCTTCGTTGCCTTCCGCTTCCGCCGCGGGCTCGGACTCGGACTCGGACTCGGCCGACTCGCCCAGAGATTCGGCAGCTTCCTCGCCCTCGGGCAGGTCCTCGTCATCTCCGCCCGACGGCTCCTGGACACGCTCCAGACCGACCAGTACCTCGTCGCTGGCGAGCTTGATCAGGGTTACGCCCTGGGTATTGCGGCCGGACAGGGAGACTTCGTCGACACGCGTCCGCACCAGGGTGCCCTGGTCGGAAATCAGCATGATCTCCTCGCCTTCCTGGACCTGTACCGCGGCGATCAGCGCGCCGTTGCGCTCGTTGGTGACCATGGCGATCACCCCCTGGCCGCCACGGCCGCGACGCGGGAACTTGCTCAGCGGGGTACGCTTGCCGAAGCCGCGCTCGGAGGCGGTGAGGATCTGCGCCCCGGACTCCGGAATCAGCATGGAGATCAGCTGCTGCCCCTTGCCCAGGCGCATGCCACGTACGCCGCGGGCGTTGCGGCCCATGATGCGCACCACGCTCTCGGCGAAGCGGATCACCTTGCCGGCGCTGGAGAACAGCATGACTTCCTTGGCGCCATCGGTGATCGCGGCGGCGATCAGGGTGTCGCCCTCTTCCAGCTTGAGCGCGATCAGGCCGCTGCTGCGCGGACGGCTGAACTGCACCAGCGGGGTCTTCTTCACGGTACCGAAGGCGGTGGCCATGAAGATGTAGGCGCCGGTCGGCTCGGCCACCAGCTCGGCGGTCTCGCCCTCGACTTCCTCGACCTCGGCGGCCTCGACCACCTCGCCCTCGAGCACCGCGCCTTCGGCTTCGTCGAGGTCGTCATCGGCGCCGCCGTTCTGCTGCAGCGCCTCCAGGTCGATCTGCAACATCGCGGTGATCCGCTCGCCCTCGTCCAGCGGCAGCAGGTTCACCAGCGGCCGGCCACGCGCGGTACGCGAGGCTTCCGGAATCTCGAAGGTACGCAGCCAGTAGACCTTGCCCTTGCTGGAGAACAGCAGGAGGGTCGCATGGCTGTTGGCCACCAGCAGGTGTTCGATGTAGTCCTCGTCCTTCATCCCGGTGGCGGACTTGCCTTTGCCGCCGCGACGCTGCGCCTGGTAGGCGGCCAGCGGCTGGGACTTGGCGTAGCCGCCGTGGGAGATGGTCACCACACGGTCTTCCTCGGTGATCAGGTCGGCGATGGTCAGGTCGACCTGGGAAGCCACGATCTCGGTGCGGCGAGCATCGCCGAATTCGGCCTTGACCGCTTCCAGCTCCTCACGGATCACCTCCATCAGGCGCGCCGGGTTGGTCAGGATGCGGATCAACTCGCCGATCAGGTTGAGGATTTCCTGGTATTCGGAGAGCAGCTTCTCGTGCTCCAGGCCGGTCAGGCGATGCAGGCGCAGCTCGAGGATCGCCTGGGCCTGTTCCGGCGACAGGTAGTACTTGCCGTCCCGCAGGCCGTACTGCGGATCCAGGTCTTCCGGGCGACAGGCGTCGGCGCCGGCACGCTCGACCATCGCTTCCACCGCGCTGGACTCCCAGGCAGTGGCGATCAGGCGTTCCTTGGCCTCGGCCGGGGTCGGCGAACTCTTGATCAGCTCGATCACCGGGTCGATGTTCGACAGGGCGACCGCCTGGCCTTCCAGGATGTGCCCGCGCTCGCGGGCCTTGCGCAGCTCGTAGACGGTACGCCGGGTCACCACTTCGCGGCGGTGGCGGACGAACACTTCGAGCATGTCCTTCAGGTTCAGCGTGCGCGGCTGGCCGTCGACCAGGGCCACCACGTTGATGCCGAACACGCTCTGCAGCTGGGTCTGGGCGTAGAGGTTGTTGAGGACCACCTCGCCCACCTCGCCGCGACGCAGCTCGATGACCACGCGCATGCCGTCCTTGTCGGACTCGTCGCGCAGCTCGGAAATACCCTCGATCTTCTTCTCTTTCACCAGCTCGGCGATCTTCTCGATCAACCGCGCCTTGTTCAACTGGTACGGCAGCTCGGTGATGATGATCTGCTCGCGACCGCCGCCCTTCTCCATCTCCTCGACGACGGCGCGGGCACGGATGTAGATGCGCCCGCGACCGGTGCGGTAGGCCTCGATGATCCCGGCGCGGCCGTTGATGATGCCGGCGGTGGGGAAGTCCGGACCGGGGATGTACTGCATCAGCTCATCGACGGTCAGGTCGGGGTTGTCCATCAGCGCCAGGCAGCCGTCGATCACTTCGCCGAGGTTGTGCGGCGGGATGTTGGTCGCCATGCCCACGGCGATACCGCTGGAACCGTTGACCAGCAGGTTGGGAATCTTGGTCGGCATGACCGCCGGGATCTGCTCGGTGCCATCGTAGTTGGGCACCCAGTCGACGGTTTCCTTTTCCAGGTCCGCCAGCAGTTCATGGGCCAGCTTGGCCATGCGCACTTCGGTGTATCGCATGGCTGCGGCGTTGTCGCCGTCCACCGAACCGAAGTTGCCCTGGCCGTCTACCAGCATGTAGCGCAGCGAGAACGGCTGCGCCATGCGCACGATGGTGTCGTAGACCGCGATGTCGCCGTGCGGGTGGTACTTACCGATCACGTCGCCGACCACACGGGCGGATTTCTTGTAGGGCTTGTTCCAGTCGTTGCCCAGCTCGCTCATGGCATAAAGCACACGGCGGTGCACCGGCTTCAGGCCGTCACGTGCATCCGGCAGGGCTCGCCCGACGATCACGCTCATCGCGTAGTCGAGATAGGACTGTTTCAGCTCGTCTTCGATATTGACCGGGAGAATTTCTTTGGCCAGTTCGCCCATGAGAAGCCTGGTTCCTTTTTCTGGTGGAACTTCGCCGCCTCGATCCTGAGGCAAACGAAGTAGGTCGGCGCATGCCCGAGCAGCGCCAACTCACTACAAATCAACGACTTGAGTCAAGGATTCGCGCACTCTCGAGGCCCCTCCGCGGGGCGCTCGAATAACCGTCGGAGCTTACCACAGCCCACGCCCCAGCCCAAGGCAAAGGCCCTGGCGGGGACGACCTCCAGTCGCCTCGTTCAATGCAGGCGCTTGCGGCTCATCAGGGCGGCCATGCGCTCGGCGTCGGGACGCTCGACGACGCCACGCTCGGTCACGATGGCATCGATAAGGTCCGCCGGGGTCACGTCGAATACCGGATTGTAGGCATCGACCTCGGCCGCCACCCGTCGCCCGCCGATTTCCAGCAGTTCGCGACCGTCGCGCTCTTCGATCGGGATGTCCTCGCCGCTCTCCAGGTTCATGTCGATGGTCGAACTCGGCGCCACCACCATGAAGCGCACGCCGTGGTGCATGGCGTTGACTGCCAACTGGTAGGTGCCGATCTTGTTGGCGACATCGCCATTGGCGGTGATGCGGTCGGCGCCGACGATGACCCAGGTGATGTTTTCGGTCTTCATCAGGTGCGCGGCGGCCGAATCCACGTTCAGGCTGACCGGGATGCCTTCGTTGGCCAGCTCCCAGGCGGTCAGTCGCGAGCCCTGGAGCCAGGGCCGGGTTTCGTCGGCGTAGATGCGATTGACCAGGCCTTCCAGGTGCGCGGCGCGGATCACCCCCAGCGCGGTGCCGAACCCGCCGGTCGCCAGGGCGCCGGTATTGCAGTGGGTGAGGATGTTCTGCGGGCTGCCTTGCTGCTTGCGGATCAGCTCCATGCCCAACTGGGCCATGGTCAGGTTGGCCTCGCGGTCGCTTTCATGGATGGAGATCGCCTCGGCTTCCAGCACCGCCAGCGGCTGGTCGCCCTCTTTCATTCGCTCCAGACGGTCGCGCATGCGGTTCAGCGCCCAGAACAGGTTGACCGCCGTGGGTCGCGAGTCGGCCAGCAGGCGGAAGTCCTCCTCCAGCGCGGCGCGCCAGTCGCCGCCCTGCGCCAGGCGCGCGCGGGCGCCAAGGACGATGCCGTAGGCGGCGCTGATGCCGATGGCCGGCGCGCCGCGCACAACCATATCGCGAATGGCCTTGGCCACCTCGGCCGCCGACTCATGTTCGAGCCAGACCTCCTCCTGGGGCAGCAGGCGCTGATCCAGCAACCGCAGCGTACCGTCCCGCCACTCGATCGCCTTGACCCGCTCGGCCGCCAGCAGTCGCTCTCGCATGCACACACCTCTCGCTGAATCAGGGAAAAGCTGCGGATTATAACGAGCCCCAGCCGCGGACGCTCGGGTATACTTCCGGCTTCCCGCTCTGCGCCCAGGATGCGCCGCCATGCCCAACGTCCGTAACCCCTTCGACCTCCTCCTGCTGCCGACCTGGATCGTCCCCGTGGAGCCCGCCGGGGTGGTGCTGCGCGACCACGCGCTGGGCATCCGCGACGGCCAGATCGCCCTGGTCGCGCCGCGCGAGCAGGCCATGCGCCATGGCGCCACGGAAATCCGCGAATTGCCCGGCATGCTGCTCGCCCCCGGCCTGGTCAACGCCCACGGCCATTCGGCGATGAGTCTGTTCCGCGGTCTCGCCGACGACCTGCCGCTGATGACCTGGCTGCAGGACCACATCTGGCCGGCCGAAGGCCAATGGGTCAGCGAGGATTTCATCCGCGACGGCACGGAGCTGGCCATCGCCGAACAGGTAAAGGGCGGCATCACCTGTTTCTCCGACATGTACTTCTATCCACAGGCCATCTGCGGCGTGGTCCATGACAGCGGGGTCCGCGCCCAGGTGGCGATCCCGGTACTGGACTTCCCGATCCCCGGCGCCCGCGACAGCGCCGAGGCGATCCGCCAGGGCATGGCGCTGTTCGACGACCTCAAGCACCACCCGCGCATCCGCATCGCCTTCGGCCCGCACGCCCCTTATACGGTGAGCGACGACAAGCTGGAGCAGATCCTGGTGCTCACCGAGGAACTCGACGCCAGCATCCAGATGCACGTCCACGAGACCGCCTTCGAGGTGGAGCAGGCCACGGAGCGCAACGGCGAGCGCCCGCTGGCCCGCCTGCACCGCCTCGGCCTGCTCGGCCCACGCTTCCAGGCGGTGCACATGACCCAGGTGGACGACGACGACCTGGCGATGCTGGTGGAAACCAACAGTTCGGTGATCCACTGCCCGGAATCCAACCTCAAGCTGGCCAGCGGCTTCTGCCCGGTGGAAAAGCTCTGGCAGGCCGGGGTCAACGTAGCCATCGGCACCGACGGCGCGGCGAGCAACAACGACCTCGACCTGCTCGGCGAGACCCGCACCGCGGCGCTGCTGGCCAAGGCCGTGTACGGCCAGGCCACCGCCCTCGACGCCCACCGCGCGCTGCGCATGGCCACCCTGAACGGCGCCCGCGCGCTTGGCCTGGAGCGCCTGATCGGCTCCCTGGAAACCGGCAAGGCCGCCGACCTGGTGGCCTTCGATCTGTCCGGCCTGGCCCAGCAACCGGTCTACGACCCGGTTTCGCAACTTATCTATGCCAGCGGCCGCGACTGCGTGCGGCACGTCTGGGTCGGCGGCAGGCAACTCCTCGACGACGGCCGCCTGCTCCGTCACGACGAACAGCGTCTGATCGCCAGGGCCCGCGAATGGGGGGCGAAGATCGCCGCCAGCGACAGGTCCTGAACCGCGGCGGGCCGGCCCGCTGCGACAAACTGACATAGGAAGGCGAACCGCCGCCGGCCCCATCCCTCCGCCAAAGCTGGCAACATGAAGGATTGGATTCCGCCGCCGCGGCCCTTCCCCCAAAGGCTTCACTCTTCAACGGGAACGATTATGAGCAACGTCGACCACGCCGAGATCGCCAAATTCGAGGCACTGGCCCATCGCTGGTGGGACCGCGAGAGCGAGTTCAAGCCACTCCACGACATCAACCCGCTGCGCGTCAACTGGATCGACGAGCGCGCCGGCCTGGCCGGCAAGAAGGTGCTCGACATCGGTTGCGGCGGCGGCATCCTCAGCGAAGCCATGGCCCAGCGCGGCGCCAGCGTCACCGGCATCGACATGGGCGAAGCGCCGCTCGCGGTGGCGCGCCTGCACCAGCTGGAATCCGGCGTCGCCGTCGACTACCGGCAGATCACCGCCGAGCAGATGGCCGAGGAAATGCCCGGGCAATTCGACGTGGTCACCTGCCTGGAGATGCTCGAACACGTGCCGGACCCGGCCTCGGTGATCCGCGCCTGCCACCGCCTGGTCAAGCCGGGCGGACAGGTATTCCTCTCGACCATCAACCGCAATCCCAAGGCCTACCTGTTCGCGGTGATCGGCGCGGAATACATCCTCCAGTTGCTGCCGCGCGGGACCCACGATTTCCGCAAGTTCATCCGTCCGTCGGAACTCGGCGCCTGGTCGCGCGAGGCCGGTCTCGAGGTCAAGGACATCATCGGCCTGACCTACAACCCGCTGACCAAGCACTACAAGCTGGCCAACGACGTCGACGTCAACTACATGGTCCAGACCCAGCGGGAGGCGTGAAGCGCATGCGGCTCAAAGCGGTACTGTTCGACATGGATGGCACCCTGCTCGACACGGCGCCGGACTTCATCGCCATCACCCAGGCCATGCGTGCCGCCCACGGCCTGCCGCCGGTGGACGAGCAACGGGTGCGCGACGTGGTCTCCGGCGGCGCGCGCGCGATGGTTGCCGCGGCCTTCGGCCTGTCGCTGGACAGCCCGGAACTGGAACCCCTGCGCCAGGAGTTCCTCGACCGCTACCAGGAGCATTGCGCGGTTCTCAGCCGGCCCTACGACGGCATCCCCGAACTGCTCGCGGCGATCGAGAAAGCCGGGTTGATCTGGGGCGTGGTGACCAACAAGCCGGTGCGCTTCGCCGAGCCGATCATGCAGCGCCTGGGCTACGCTGAGCGTTCCAGGGTGCTGGTCTGTCCGGACCACGTGACCCGCAGCAAGCCCGATCCCGAGCCGCTGCTACTGGCCTGTAGCCAGCTCGGCATCGATCCGTCGAGGGTGCTGTTCATCGGCGACGACCTGCGCGACATCGAATCCGGCCGCGACGCCGGGACCAAGACCGCGGCGGTGCGCTACGGCTACATCCACCCTGAAGACAACCCCGCGCACTGGGGCGCCGACGTGATCGTCGACCACCCGCGCGAACTCATCGACGTTCTCGACCGCGCGCTCTGCGACTGCTGATCCGCAGCGCCGCCGACAGACAACGACCCGCCGCCAGGCGGGTCATGCATTCAAAGGATTCGACATGTTCCAGTACTCCGCCCGCCCCGACCTGCTGAAAGACCGCGTGATCCTGGTCACCGGCGCCGGCCGCGGCATCGGCGCCGCCGCCGCCAAGACCTTCGCCGCCCACGGCGCCACCGTGCTGCTGCTGGGCAAGACCGAGGAGTACCTGAACGAGGTCTACGACGCCATCGAGGCCGCCGGCCATCCGCAGGCCGCCGTGATCCCGTTCAACCTGGAGACCGCCCAGCCGCACCAGTTCGAGGAACTGGCGGCAACCCTGGAGAACGAGTTCGGCCGCATCGACGGCCTGCTGCACAACGCTTCGATCCTCGGTCCGCGCTCGCCGATGCAGCAGATTTCCGGGGAGAACTTCATGCGCGTGATGCAGGTGAACGTCAATGCCATGTTCATGCTGACCACCGCCATGCTGCCGCTGATGAAGCTCTCCAGCGACGCCTCGATCATCTTCACCTCGAGCAGCGTGGGCCGGAAGGGCCGCGCCTACTGGGGCGCCTATTCGGTATCGAAGTTCGCCACCGAGGGCCTGATGCAGACCCTTGCCGACGAACTCGACGGTACCAGCGCGATCCGCGCCAACAGCGTCAACCCCGGCGCCACCCGCACCAGCATGCGCGCCCTCGCCTACCCTGGGGAAAACCCGCTGAACAACCCCACCGGCGAGGAGATCATGCCGGTCTACCTGTACCTCATGGGGCCGGACAGCGCCGGCGTCAACGGCCAGGCCTTCGACGCCCAGTGATTCCCCGGCAGCCTCGCCGCCCGGCGAGGCTGCCCTGTCCTTCCCTCTTCCCGTCCGGAACTTCCCATTCTTTTTGCATATTTTTCCCACTGAGTGGGAAAGTGGTTTCATTTACCGGGAAATCGCCTTCACCCTGTGGGTCAAGGAGTTCCCATGTCGAAGCATTCCCCCACCGATCGCCTGCTGCAGATCCTCATTGCCCTCGGCCAGGCGCCCGAAGCCCTGTCTGCCAAGGAGCTGTCGCTGACCCTGGAGCAGCCGCTGAGCAGCACCTACCGGCACCTGAAGACCCTGTTGCGCTGGGGCCTGGCCGAAGAACAGGCCGGCCAGGGCCGCTACCTGCCCGGCCCGGCCTGCCTGCAACTGGCGAAGAAATTCGATCGCGAGGCCTCGCTGATCGGTCTCGCCAAACCGGAACTCAAGCGCCTGGCCGACCTGAGCCAGGAGAGCGTGGCGCTGATGGTGGCCAGCAACCAGCAGGCGATCTGCCTGGAACTGTTCGACAGTCCGCAGCCGCTGCGCTGCTGCTACCAGAAAGGGCTGGCGCAGCCGCTGTTGCATGGCGCCTCGGCCAAAGCCCTGCTGGCGCACCTGGAGGACGGACGGCGCGAGGAGCTGTACCTCGCCCAGGAACTCTCCGCCGAGCGTATCGACAAGCTGGAGCAGGAACTCCGGCTGATCCGCGAACAGGGCTACGCCGTCAGCCAGGGCGAGATCGACGAAGGCGTCTGGGGCATCAGCGTACCGCTGCTGGACAGCCGCCAGCGCCTGCACGGCGCCCTCAGCCTGATGGCCCCCGCCTTGCGCGCCCAGTCGCGCAGCGAACGCTTGCGGCAATGGACCCTCGACGCCGCCGCGCGACTTTCCGCGCGGCTGGACTGACCAACAGGAGTTTCGATGTACCCCGCCCCCGACATGAGCCTCTGGCAAGGCCGGATCGATAGCCAGGAAGGCGCCGACGCGCGGCGCTGGCACCAATGGATGCGCCCCTACGCAGACGACGCCGAAGCGGCCAGCGTGCTGCTCGGGTTCGCCAGCGACGAAGGCGTGCGCCGCAACCAGGGTCGCCAGGGCGCGCGCCACGGACCGCCAGCCTTGCGTCGCGCGCTGGCCAACCTGGCCTGGCACGGCGAGCAAGCGATCTACGATGCCGGCGACATCGTCGCCGGCGACGATCTGGAAGCCGCCCAGGAATGCTACGCGCAACGCGTCGCCGACCTGCTCGCGCGCGGCCACCGGGTGGTCGGCCTGGGCGGCGGCCACGAAATCGCCTACGCCAGCTTCGCCGGCCTCGCCCGCCACTTGAGTCGGCATGAGCGCCTGCCGCGCATCGGTATCCTCAATTTCGACGCGCATTTCGACCTGCGCCACGCCGAACGGGCCAGCTCCGGCACGCCGTTCCGCCAGATCGCCGAACTCTGCCAGGCCAGCGACTGGCCGTTCGCCTACTGCTGCCTGGGCATCAGCCGCCTGAGCAACACCGCGGCGCTGTTCGACCAGGCCCAGCGCCTGGGTGTGCGCTACCTGCTGGACCGCCAGTTGCAGCCATGGAACCTGGAACGCAGCGAAGCCTTCCTCGACAGCTTCCTGCAATCCGTCGACCACCTCTACCTGACCGTTTGCCTCGACGTGCTCCCGGCCGCCCAGGCGCCCGGCGTCAGCGCGCCCTCGGCGCACGGCGTGGAGATGCCGGTGGTGGAGCACCTGGTCCGCCGCGCCAAGGCCAGCGGCAAGCTGCGCCTGGCCGACATCGCCGAACTCAACCCGCAACTCGATAGCGACCAGCGCACCGCCCGGATCGCCGCGCGCCTGGTCGACAGCCTGGTCAACTGATCGCCCTTTCGCCCACACAACAACAATAGAGCCACGCCATGCCGACATTGCACCTGGACGCCCTGTCCACCACCGCCCTCGCCCTGCTCCTGCTCGCCCTCGGCAGCCAATTGAAGAAGCGCAGCCGCTGGCTGACACGTCTGTGCGTACCGTCGCCGGTGATCGCCGGCTTCGGCTTCGCCTTCCTGGTCTGGCTGCTCAGGGATCGCGGCTGGCTCGACATCGGCCTCGACACCAGCATGCAGACGCCCCTGATGGTGGCGTTCTTCACCACCGTCGGCCTCGGTGGCAGCCTCGGCCTGCTGCGCAAGGGCGGCAAGACCCTGCTGGTCTACCTGTCGGCCTGCTGGGCGCTGGCGATACTGCAGAACCTGATCGGCGTCGGCAGCGCCGGACTGCTCGGCCTCGACCCGTTGCTCGGGATCATGGCCGGCGCGGTGTCGCTGGAAGGCGGCTTCGGCGCGGCGGCGGCCTTCGGCCCGGTTGCGGAAGGGCTCGGCGCCCAGGGCGCGACCACCGTGGCGCTGGCCTCGGCCACCTTCGGCATGGTCGCTGGCGGGCTGCTCGGCAGCCCGGTGGCGCGCTGGCTGATCGAACGCAACCGCCTGCCGGTGCAGGCGGAAAGCGACAATCGGCTGGAAGCCCTCGGCCAGCAGGAGCGACGCCAGCATGCGGCGGCCACGCTGGACGGCAATCTCCTGCTGCGCCTGCTGACCTGCGTGCTGCTGGTGATGGTGCTCGGCTTCTGGCTCGGCGACGCGCTCGAGGAACGCCTGGGCCTGGTGCTGCCCAGTTATGTCGGGGCGATGTTCATCGCCATCGTCCTGCGCAACCTCGACGACCGTCTCGGCTGGCTGCGCATTCCGGACCACGCCGTCGGCACCCTGGGCGACGTCTGCCTGGGCATCTTCCTGACCATGGCGATGATGAGCCTGAAGTTCTGGGAGCTGGAGAACCTCGGCCTGCCGCTGCTCGGCGTACTGTTCATCCAGGTCGCGGTGCTGTTGCTGCTGACGATCTTCGTGCTGTTCCGCCTGCTCGGCCGCAACTACGACGCCGCGGTGCTCTGCGCCGGCTTCCTCGGCCACGGCCTGGGCGCCACGCCCAACGCGGTGGCCAACATGGGCGCGGTCTGCGAGCACTATCGGGTGTTCTCGCACAAGGCCTTCATCATCGTGCCCCTGTGCGGCGCGGTACTGATCGATCTCGTCGCCATCCCGGCGATCACCTGGTTCATCAACGCCTTCAGTTGAACCATGGCGGCGCTCCGCTAGCGGAGCGCCAGCTTTCCGACGAGCGCCTCGGCCACTCGCCAGCAAACGCCATTATTCCGTCGAAATCTCTCCGAAATTCCTACAGAATGTGGAAACCATTCCTAGGAAAACCTGTCTGTGCCTCTGATTTCTCCGTTCTTCAGTTGGCTGGCACGAAACTCGCCTTAGCCCTACTGTCGCCGTCTTTCGCGCCAGAGGTTCCGCGCATGGCTCCTCCCAAGCAGTCCAATACCATCGATTTCGACGCCGCCAAGCAGAAGCGCGGCCCCCAGCCCGGTGGCAACGCCAGCGGGCCGCGCGCCAGCAACCTGACGGAGTTGCGCCAGCAACTGACCCTACAGTTGCAGAGCAGCCTGGAGGCGGAGCGGATTCTCGGCCTGTTCTTCGAGGAAGTCCGCCAACTGATCCCGCTGGATGCCCTTGGCTACCGCCATCCGGGCTCCGACCTGCGCCTGGAGTTCGGCAGCAGCGCCAAGCATTCGGTGAGCTATCGCCTGAGCCATGACAGCGACTACCTCGGCGAACTGATCTTCCGTCGCCGCCAGCGCCTCGGCGAAGACGAACAACGGCAACTGGAGAGCCTGCTCGGCACCCTGCTGTTCCCGCTGCGCAACGCCCTGCTCTATCGCGCCGCGATCCAGACCGCCCTGCGCGACGCCCTGACCGGCACCGGCAACCGCATCGCCATGGACCAGGCGCTCGGCCGCGAACTGGAGCTGGCCCGGCGCAACCTGCAACCGCTCTCGGTGCTGATGCTCGATATCGACCACTTCAAGCGGGTCAACGACCACTACGGTCACGCGGTCGGCGACGAAGCCCTCAAGGCCGTGGCGGAAACCATCAAGGACCACCTGCGCAATGTCGACATGGTGTTCCGCTTCGGCGGCGAGGAATTCCTCGTCCTGCTGTCCAGCACGCCACTGCAGGCTGCCTGCATGGTCGGCGAACGCCTGCGCCAGGCGGTGGAGGAACTGGACTACCGGCACGCCGGCGAACCGCTGAAGCTGTCGATCAGCCTCGGTTGCGCCGACCTGCGGCCCGGCGAAGGCAGCGACGACCTGCTGCGACGGGTCGACGAGGCGCTCTACGAAGCCAAGCGCGACGGCCGCAACCGCCTGCGCTGCGCCTGAGGCTTGCCGACTCGCACCCCCCGAAGCGCGGAGCGGGCGCATCGGGCGACGGCAGTAGCAACGGCTCTCACCGGCGCAGTCACGGCTTCCGCCAAGGTCCTGCCTCTTATGGCTGCGCCGGCTCGTCCGGGCCGCCATAGGCCTGGCGCAAGCGGACGCGCTTCTCCAGCAGCCAGCCGCTGGTTTCCTTGCCGTCTCGAGCCACGTACATGACGTTCAGCCACTCGCCGCTCGGCTTGTAGACAGTGATGAAGTCGCCGGAAATCACGAAGACCCCGGTGACACAGTCGGCACGCGGCGCGCTGTGGAAATAGGCGCGCCCCTTGTCGATCACCTCGCCCTCCAGCGGCGGACGGAAGTTGTCCTCGGGGCCGGCCGTCGCCTCGCCAAGGCTTGCGCAGCTCTGCGCCGGCATCGCCGCATCCGCGGCCAGCCCGGCGACGCTCCATAGCATGCAGAGCGCGATAGCCAGGATCCTGTGCATTTCACCCCCTCCTTGTGTGCGGGCGACCATTAGACACCGATTCCCAGGCATGAAAAAGGCCCCCGAAGGGGCCTTTCCAGGGCGCTTTCCGCTCAGCGGCGGAAGCCCGGACGCATACCGTCGCCGGCCGGTTTCGGCCGCCGCTTGACCTGCGGCTTGCGGGCCGCCGGCTTGTCGCCCGGCGCGCTGGCCGGACGCTCGTCGCGCGGCTTGCTCGGGTGCGGCTTGCGGTTGCTCTCGCGGGGCCGCTCGGCAACCGGAGTGCCCTGCTCGCGCCCCTTGCGCTCGGCGCTCGGCTGCGGACCGCGCGCGGGACGCGAAGCCGGCGCGCGACGAGCGGCATTTTCGCCGTCCTCGCGCCGCGGCGCACGCTTGCGCCCGGCTTCCGGACGCTCGCTGCGCGCCAGCGGACGGGCCTGCTTGCGCTGCTGGCGTTCGGCCTTCTCGCGCGCCTTGGTGGTCATGCCCGGCAGGGCCACTGGCTTGAGGCCGACTTCCTCGCTGAGGATGTCGATCTCGCGCTGGTCCATTTCGCGGTAGCGGCCCATGGTCAGCTCGGAGGTCAGGAACACCGGGCCGAAACGCACCCGCTTGAGGCGGCTGACCACCAACCCCTGGGATTCCCACAACCGGCGCACCTCGCGGTTGCGGCCCTCCATCACTACGCAGTGGTACCAGTGGTTGAAGCCTTCGCCGCCCGGCGCCTGCTGGATATCGCTGAACTTGGCCGGGCCGTCCTCGAGCATCACGCCGTTGAGCAGGCGCTCGATCATCTCTTCGGTGACCTCGCCGCGCACCCGTACCGCGTATTCACGGTCCATCTCATAGGAAGGATGCATCAGGCGGTTGGCCAGTTCGCCATCGGTGGTGAACAGCAGCAGGCCGGTGGTGTTGATGTCCAGGCGACCGACATTGATCCAGCGACCGGTGCGCAGGCGCGGCAGGCGGTCGAAGATGGTCGGGCGGCCTTCCGGATCGTCGCGGGTGCAGACCTCGCCTTCCGGCTTGTTGTAGATCAGCACGCGACGGACACTCTCGGCGGCCTCTTCGCGGCGGATCAGGTGGCCATCGACGGTGATCGCATCGTGGCTGTCGACCCGCTGGCCGAGGCTGGCCACGCTGCCATTGACGTTGACCCGGCCTTCGGCGATCCACACTTCTACGTCGCGCCGGGAACCGACGCCGAGACGGGCGAGGACTTTCTGCAATTTTTCCCCGACCGGTACGTGGGGATTCTCTGGGGTATCGTTCATCTGGGCACCTCCCGGTGTGGCTGGCAACGAATCGAAGGGCGCGCATCATACGCGCTTCGTCAGGACAAAGCACCGTCCCCGGGCGGAAACCCGGACAATCCCGCTAGACTAGGCCGGGTTCACCCACCCCGCCACCCGGAGGCCCCGGTGCACGATGTCCCTCCCTTCAGCGGCGCCAAGCTGGCGCTGTTCTATGGCGACCACCTGGTCGTCTACAAACGCGACGAAAAACCCGGCATTCCCTTCCCCGGCTACTGGGACTTTCCCGGCGGCGGCCGTGAGGGCCTGGAGACGCCTGCCGAATGCGCCCTGCGCGAACTCGAGGAAGAGTTCTCCATCCGCCTGGAAGAACCTCGTATCGAATGGCAGCGACAGTATCCGAGCACCAGCGGCAGCGCGCCCTTCGCCTACTTCCTGGTGGCGCGCCTGGAGGACCGCGAGTTCGAGGCCATCCGCTTCGGCGACGAAGGACAATACTGGCGATTGATGGAGGTGGACGCCTACCTCGCGCATGCCATGGCCGTACCCTACCTGCAGAGCCGGCTCGGCGACTATCTGCGGGAACGCCGGCGCATCGGCGAATAACGCCGATGACGTTAGCCGTTCCATGCCCCGGATAATCCGGACGGCATAAAAAAACCCGGCCGAAGCCGGGCATGCCCAGGCGGGCAGTCTCAGTGTCTGCGGTGCTCGGCGAAGCGCTCCAGGGCTTCGCGGCTGAGGCGCTCGACCTGGGCCCAGTCGCCGCGGTCGACCACGGCCTTGGGCAGCATCCAGGTGCCGCCGACGCACATCACGTTGGGTACCGCCAGGTAGTCGGCGAGATTGTTCAGGCTGACGCCTCCGGTGGGGCAGAAGCGGATATCGGGGAATGGTCCCGAGAACGCCTTCAGCGCCGCCGGGCCGCCGCTGACTTCGGCGGGAAACAGCTTGAAGCGGCAGTAGCCATGGCGGTAGGCGAGCATGATCTCGGAAGCGCTGGCCACGCCGGGCAACAGCGGGACTTCGCTGTCCAGGGCGAAGCGCAGCAACTCGTCGGTGCAACCCGGGGTGACCACGAAGCTCGCCCCGGCCTTTTCCGCAGCGGCGAAGGTCCGCGGGTCGAGCACGGTGCCGGCGCCGATGCGCAGGTGCGGGCGCTCCTCGCTGAGGCGCCGGATGGCGGTCAGCCCGTGCGCCGTGCGCAGGGTGATCTCCAGGGCGGTCAGGCCGCCGGCGGCGAGGGCATCGGCCATCGGCAGGATGTCCGCCTCGCGGTCGATGGTGATCACCGGGAGGATGCGCGCCTCCCGGCACAGCGTGTCGATGCGGGCGGTCTTCTGTTCAAGGTTGTGCATGGCTACAGCTCCGCCACTCAGGGGTACCAATGGATCGTCAGCGGCGCGCGGAGGAAGGCGCGAACCGGCATCCGCCGTTCGTCCTCGACCGCCAGCGCGGCGTTCAGGGTGGCCAGCTTGGACTGGCCCTGGATCGCCAGCAGCTGCACCTTCGCCGCCGCCAGCACGGCGCGCGGCAGGGTCAGGCGCTGGTGCGGCACGCTCGGCGCCCACATCGGCAGACAACGGCGCGTCCCCTGGGGATCCATCGCCAGGTCCAGGCCAGGGCTGTTCGGGAACAGCGAGGCGGTATGGCCGTCGTCGCCCATGCCGAGGACCAGCACGTCGATCGGCAATGGCAGCTCGTGCAGGTGATGGTCGGCCAGCTCGGCCGCTTCCTCCAGGCTCGCCGCCGGCTGGTAGAGGCCGATGAAGCGCGCCTTCGCCGCCTCGCCACGGAGCAGGTGGCGGCGAACCAGGCCGGCGTTGCTATCGGCATGCGACTCCGGCACCCAGCGCTCGTCGGCCAGGCTGACGGTGATCCGCGACCAGTCCAGCGGCTCCTCGCTCAAGGCTTCGAGGAAGGCCACCGGACTGCGCCCACCGGACACCACCAGCAGCGCCTGGCCCTGCTCGGCCAGCGCCGAGCGCAACCGGCCGGCGACCTCGGCGGCCAGGCCGCGGGCCTGCTCGGCGGCGCTGCCCCAGACCTGCAGGCCGACGCCGGCCGGCAGCTTCAACTCAGAAATCGCCATACCAACTCCTCCCATCGCGGGCCACCAGGGCCACCGAGGCCACCGGCCCCCAACTCCCCGCCGGATACGGCTTGGGCGCTTCGCTCAGGCGTTCCCAGCCAGCGATCAGCTGGTCGCACCACTTCCAGGCGAACTCCACCTCGTCCTTGCGCACGAACAGGTACTGGTTGCCCTGGGTGACCTCCAGCAGCAGACGCTCGTAGGCATCGGGAATCCGCGCCGCGTGGTAGGTCTCGGAAAAACTCAGTTGCAGCGGGCCGGTACGCAATTGCATGCCCTTGCCCAGGCCCTGGTCCTTGGTCATCACTTGCAGGGAGATACCTTCGTCCGGCTGCAGGCGGATGATCAGCCGGTTGCTGATCAGCGAACGCTGCTCGGGAGCGAAGATGTAGTGCGGCGGCTCCTTGAAGTGGATGACGATCTGCGACAGCTTCTGCGGCATGCGCTTGCCGGTGCGCAGGTAGAACGGCACGCCCGACCAGCGCCAGTTGCGGATATCCACGCGCAGGGCGACGAAGGTTTCCGCGTCGCTGTCGCGATTCGCATGTTCCTCCTCCAGGTAGCCCGGCACTGCCTTGCCGTCGCTGAAACCGGCGGTGTACTGCCCACGCACCACGCGCGAAGCCAGTTGTTCGGCGGGAATCGGCTCGAGGGCGCGGAGGACCTTGACCTTCTCGTCGCGAATGCTGTCCGCCGAAAGGTCGCTGGGCGGATCCATGGCGATCAGGCAGAGCAGTTGCAGCAGGTGGTTCTGCACCATGTCGCGCAGTTGCCCGGCCTGGTCGAAGTAGCCCCAGCGGCCTTCGATGCCGACCTTCTCGGCCACGGTGATCTCCACGTGGGAGATGTGGTTCTGGTTCCACTGGGTCTCGAAGAGGCTGTTGGCGAAGCGCAGGGCGATCAGGTTCTGCACCGTCTCCTTGCCCAGGTAATGGTCGATCCGGTAGATGCGGCTTTCCGGGAAGAACCGGGCGACTGCCTCGTTGACCTCGCGGGACGACTCCAGGTCATGACCGATAGGCTTCTCCAGCACCACCCGGGTGCGCTCGGCGAGACCGGCGGCGGCGAGGTTCTCGCAGATGCCGCCGAACACCGAGGCCGGCGTGGCGAAGTAGGCGACCAGCGGCAGTTCGTCATCCACCGCCTCGCGCAAGCCGACATAGGCCTGCGGGTCGAGGAAGTCCATGCTCAGGTAGTCGAGGCGTTCGCGGAAACGCTGCCAGACCGCGTCGTCCCACTCCTTCGCCGGCACTGCCAGGCGCAGGCGCTGCTCCAGCGTCGCCAGGTGTTCGGCGGGAGCGCCTTCGTCACGGGCCAGGGCCAGGACGCGGGTATCGCGGTGCAGCAGGTTCTCACGATCGAGTTGGTAGAGCGCCGGGAACAGCTTGCGCAAGGCGAGATCGCCCAGCGCACCGAACAGCGCTAACGTGCAAGGCAGAACGCGGACATCAGGCATTTGTTGTTACCAACCAAATATTGAGTGATATTGAGCCATCCACTGCGCAATTAAGACAAATATGTAGTAATTAAACAACATATTTTTCCCAGCCCGCCACGCTGTTGGTCGCATGCCGGCCTGACGTTAGGATAGGCGCCGCCGCCGGCCCTTCCCCGCCGGGCCGACAGAACACGAGGAACCCGGATGAAAAACCTGCTGGAGCAGATCCAGAGCCGCCTGGACGAACTGAACAAGGCGGAGCGCAAAGTCGCCAAGGTCATCCTGCAGAACCCGCAGCAGGCCACCCGTTTCAGCATCGCCGCCCTGGCCCAGGCGGCAGCGGTCAGCGAACCGACGGTGAACCGCTTCTGTCGCTCCTTCGGCATGAGCGGCTATCCGGAACTGAAGATCCAGCTGGCCCAGAGCCTGGCCAGCGGCGCTGCCTTCGTAACCCAGGCGGTAGCCGAGGACGACGGGCCGGAAGCCTATACGCGGAAGATCTTCAGCAACACCATCGCCTCCCTCGACAGCGCCCACAAGTTGCTCGACCCACGCGTCATCGACCGCGCCGTGGACCTGTTGATCCAGGCCCGACAGATCCACTTCTTCGGTCTCGGCGCCTCGGCCTCGGTAGCGCTCGACGCGCAGCACAAGTTCTTCCGCTTCAACCTGGCGGTGAGCGCCCAGGCCGACGTGCTGATGCAACGGATGATCGCCTCGGTGGCGCATACCGGCGACCTGTTCGTGGTGATTTCCTATACCGGACGCACCCGCGAGCTGGTGGAGGTGGCGCACCTGGCGCGGGAGAACGGCGCCTCGGTGCTCGGCCTGACCGCCGCCGGCTCGCCGCTGGCCAGGGCCAGCACCCTGTGCCTGGACATCCCGTTGCCGGAAGACACCGACATCTACATGCCGATGACTTCGCGGATCGTCCAGCTCACCGTGCTCGACGTACTGGCCACCGGAGTGACCCTGCGCCGCGGCGTGGACTTCCAGCCGCACCTGCGGCGGATCAAGGAAAGCCTGGTGCCAACCCGCTATCCCCTCGACGAGGACAACTGACCGCCCGCCTATTGCAGGCCGGCGGCGAGACTCAGGCGCATGCGTTCGCCGGGCGCCAGGATCAGCCCGCCCGGGCGGTAGCCAGCGGCGCCGATACAGAGGAAGCGTTCCGCTTCGCCCGGCTCGACCTGCTCCACCGGGCGGCTGCCGGGGTGCCAGATCACGCTGCCGGCGCTGACGTTCTTGTCGATCCGCAAGCGGCGGTTCCAGCCGCCGTCCTCCAGCACCAGCGATCCGGGATGGTAGAGCACCTGCTTGACCGCGCCGCGCGGTATCCAGGTTCCCGGAATCCGCGAAGCGCCGCGCTGGCCGCGAGCCGACTCCAGCTCCATGCCGTGCACCACCACCCGGCTCAGCGCGCCGACCCGCCAGTAGGGCTGCAGGGCGAAGCTGAACAGGCAATCGTCGTCTTCCTCATGGTAGCTGCACAGCTCCAGCTCCAGGCGCTGGCCAAGGCGCGCATCGAGGCGCACGTGCCAGTCCTCCAGGTCCAGTTGCCAGCTCACCACCACCTTGCTTTCGTCGGCGTAGGCATCCAGCAGGCGCCATTCGCGTTGCCGCGCCCAGCCCTGCTGCGGCCATTCGCTGCCGTTCGGATGGCTGCCGAACCACGGCCAGCAGACCGGGATGCCGCCGCGCACCGGCGCGCTGCTGAGGGCCGGCCATTCGCTGGCGCACCACAGCAACGGGCGTTCGCCCTGCGGCTGGAAATGCAGGAGCTGCGCCCCTTGCCGACTGAATACGGCCTGGCACAGCGGATGGTCGATCAACAGCAGATCGCGACGTTGGAAGCGTACCCAGTCGAACGGTCGCTTGGCCCGCATGGAATGAAAGAAACGCTGCAGCGGATGCTCAAGCATGTCCGATTGTCCTACCCTCTCCCCTTCCCGGAAAGCCCGGGCGTGCATCCGTGTAGTTTTACTACATTTCGCACGCAAGCCCCAAATGATCGGCACAGGAAAAGCGTAGTCGGTTTGTAACAGGCAGCCGGGAAGAGCGGTCGCCGGAAAAAAACGGCCCGCCCGAAACGCTCGGGCGGGTCCAGGCACAACACCGGAGCAGGCAACGCGACGATCAGAACACCGTCTGGATCTTGATCCCCGCCACCAGCGCGTTGTCGACCTCGTCGACCCCGCCCGGCTGCTTGATGTATTGCAGGTTCGGCCGCACCGTCAGCCAGTCGGTCACATGCACCCCGTAGTACAGCTCGGCGTTGTACTCGGTGTCCTGCAGCGGCTGGTACAGCGGGTTGTCGTAGTCGTCGATGCCGTTCACCTGGTTCACCAGGCGCTGGCGCTTCTTCACATCGTCGTTGACATGGATGCGCGCGATGCCCAGGCCGATGTCGTCCTTCGGCCGCGCGTCGAACGGCCCCTTGTAGACCACCCCGAGCTGCTGGTAGTTGTCCACCACGTTGGTCGCCTTGTCGTGGACCGTCAGGTTGGCGAACAGGCTCAACCCGCGCGAGGCATCGCCGTTGTGCGAAGTGACCTGCTGCTGCGCCACCACCCACCAGCCATGCTTGCTGCCGCGCGACTTGAAGTCGTTGCCGGTCAGCCCCTGCGGCTGGCCGTCGACGTCGTCGTAGACGTCATCGGCCTTCGCCGTGCTGTAGTAGTAACCCAGCCGGTACTCGCCCGGCAGTTGCTCGGCGCCGACCTTCGGCTGCCAGATCAGCTCCACCGGCAGCAGCGCGCCCTTGGTCCCGCTGCCGCTCATCTTGAAGCCGTTGCCGGTCTCCAGGTTCGACGGGTTCTGCTCGTAGGCGCCGACCTGCACGTACCAGTCCGGCGCGAAGTTGTACTTCACCCGCAACGCCCACTGGCTGACCGGCCAGTTGTACCAGATGCTCCCCGCCCAGTTGCCCACCTGCGAGCCGCAGAAGGCCAGGTTCTGGAAATCGCAGGGGAAGCTGTTGAAGTCCTCGCCCTCGCCGAAACGGCCGAATTTCACGTCCAGCGCGCCGTCGAAGTACTGCTGCTTGAGCCACAGCTGGGTCAGCCGCCAGGTCTGCCCGCGGCCCCAGACCTCCTGCACCGAGCTGATGTGCCCGGCACGCGGGTCGCCGATGCGGTCGTTGGAAAGGTTCTTGCCGTTGCGCTCGGTGACGGTGAACTGGAACTCGGTAGCCTTCCAGCCGAGGATCTTCTCCAGGTCCATGTGCACGCCCAGGGCGAACTGGTCGGTGTAGCGTCCTGTCTTGTCGTCGTCATAGCCGCCGTCGAGGTTGGCCGCCGCCTCGCCGACGTACTCCAGCTTGAAGTCGTAGCCCTTCTCCAGCAGCTCGGTGCGCTTGCCGCCCCAGTCGCCGAGCATCCATTTCGAGTTCGGGGAGAACGCCTCGGCGGCGTGCGCCGCGCTCCCCAAGCCCAGCGCTCCAAGGGCAAACAGGCAGCCAACGGTCCTGGCGGCCGGTCTGGTTTTCTTGTTCTTGTACATTTCCAGCGTCCTCGTGGTTGTGGTCTAGGCAGTACGAAAGGATTCAGGAGTTCTTCTGGCGATTGCCGTTCAAGGCGGTGACCTTCTCCGCCACCACGCCCGCCGTGCGCACGGCCACGCGCTCGCCGCTCTGCGCGTCGAACAGCAGGACCCGCGCGGGATCGAAGCGCAGGCTCATGCCGCTGCCCGCGGCCGGCGCGACGTCCGGCGCCAGGCGGCAACAGACCTTGACCTGGTTGACGGTGACGAAGACCAGGGTGTCCGGCCCGGTCGGTTCGAGCACCTCGACCTCGGTACGCAGGTCATGGGCAGCGCTGCCATCGCCCAGGGCGATCTGCTCCGGTCGTACGCCGAGGATCAGCTCGCGCCCCTCCTCCAGGCCGGGCTCCAGGCTCAGCGGCAGTTCGATACGGTCCTGGCCGCTATCGAGCAGGCCGGTCCAGCGTCCGTCCCGGCGCTGCAGGCGCAACGGAATGAAATTCATCGGCGGCGAACCGATGAAGCTGGCGACGAACAGGTTGGCCGGGTCGTTGTAGATCTGCTGCGGCGTGCCGAACTGCTGGATGACGCCGTCCTTCATCACCGCCACCTTGTCGCCGAGGGTCATGGCCTCGATCTGGTCGTGGGTGACATACACGGTCGTGGTCTTCAGCCGCTGGTGCATCAGCTTCAGCTCGGTGCGCATTTCCACCCGCAGCTTGGCATCGAGGTTGGACAGCGGCTCGTCGAACAGGTAGACCTTGGGCCGCCGCGCCAGCGCCCGGCCCATGGCCACCCGCTGCTGCTGGCCGCCGGAGAGCTGCGAGGGCTTGCGTTCGAGCAGGTGCTCGATCTGCAACAGCCTGGCCACCCGCGCCACCTCCTCGTCGATGGCGGCCTGGGGCATCTTGCGGATCTTCAGGCCGAAGGCGATGTTCTCGCGCACGCTCATGGTCGGGTACAGGGCGTAGGACTGGAAGACCATGGCGATGTCGCGGTCCTTGGGGCTCATGCCGCTGATGTCCTGGCCGTCCACCAGGATCGCACCGCCGGTGATGCTCTCCAGCCCGGCGATGCAGTTCATCAGGGTCGACTTGCCGCAACCCGAGGGCCCGACGAGGATCAGGAATTCGCCGGAGTCGATCTTCAGCCGGATGTCCCTGAGGGTATCCGCCAGGCCGCTGCCGTAGCTCTTGTGCAGGTTGCGCAGTTCGAGGGTTGCCATGTTTCGTTCGTCTCCGGGGTCAGCGACCCGTCTCAGCCTTTCACGGCGCCGGCGGTGAGGCCGCGCACGAAGTACTTGCCGGCCAGTACGTAGACCACCAGCGTGGGCAGCGCGGCGATCATCGCCGCGGCCATGTCGACGTTGTATTCCTTGACCCCGGTGGTGATGTTCACCAGGTTGTTCAGGGCCACGGTGATCGGTTGCGAATCGCCGCTGGCGAACACCACGCCGAACAGGAAGTCGTTCCAGATCTGGGTGAACTGCCAGATCAGGCAGACCATCACGATGGGCGTGGACATCGGCAGCAGGATGCGCAGGAAGATGGTGAAGAAGCCGGCGCCGTCCAGGCGCGCGGCCTTGACCAGGGCATCCGGGATCGCCACGAAATAGTTGCGGAAGAACAGCGTGGTGAAGGCCAGGCCGTAGATCACGTGGACCAGCACCAGGCCACTGGTGGTATTGGCCAGGCCGAGCTTGCCGAGGGTGAAGGACATCGGCAGGAGGATCACCTGGAACGGCAGGAAGCAGCCGAACAACAGCGCGCCGAAGAACAGCTGGGAACCGCGGAAGCGCCACATCGACAGCACGTAGCCGTTCAACGCGCCGATGAAGGTGGAGATCAGCACGCCGGGCACGGTGATCAGCACCGAGTTCCAGAAGAACGCGCCGACGCTGTCCCAGGCCTTGAGCCAGCCGATGACGGTGAAGGTGTCGGGCAGCGACAGCAGGTTGCCGGTGCGGATGTCGTCCGGCGTCTTGAAGCTGGTCAGCAGCATCACCAGCAGCGGCACCAGGTAAAGCGCGCAGGCGCCCCAGAGGGTCAGGTGCACGGCCAGGCGGCTGACGCTGAAGCTCGGGTTCAGGGACGCGTCACGCATGGCGCTTGCCTCGCAGTTCGGAATACAGGTAAGGCACCACGATCGCCAGTACAGCGCCGAGCATCAGCATCGCGCTCGCCGCGCCGAGCCCCATCTGGCCACGGGTGAAGGTATGCGCATACATGAACATCGCCGGCAGGTCGGAGGAATAACCCGGGCCGCCGGCGGTCATCGCCGCCACCAGGTCGAAGCTCTTGATCGCGATATGGGCGAGGATCATCAGCGCGCTGAAGAATACCGGGCGCAGGCTCGGCAGGACGATGCGCAGGTAGATGGTCGGCAGGCTCGCACCGTCGACCTGGGCGGCGCGCACGATGGCCGGGTCGACCCCGCGCAGGCCGGCGAGGAACAGCGCCATGACGAAGCCGGAGGCCTGCCACACGGCGGCGATCACCAGGCAGTAGACGACCCGCTCCGGGTCCACCAGCCAGTCGAAGCGGAAACCTTCCCAGCCCCAGTCGCGGAGCAGCTTGTCCAGGCCCAGGCCCGGATTGAGCAGCCACTTCCAGGCGGTGCCGGTGACGATCATCGACAACGCCATGGGATACAGGTAGAGGGTGCGGATGAAGCCTTCGCGGCGGATGCGCTGGTCCAGCAGCACTGCGAGGAACACTCCGAGCACCAGGCAGATGGCGATGAACGAGCCGCCGAAGAGCAGCAGGTTCTTGCTCGCCACCCACCAGCGGTCGTTGTCCCACAGGCGCTGGTACTGGCTCAGCCCGGCCCACTTGTAGCTGGGCATGAAGCGCGAGTTGGTGAAGGACAGCAGCAGCGTCCAGCCGATGTAGCCATACATGCAGAACAGCACCACGACTACGCTTGGCGCCAGCACCAGCTTCGGCAGCCAGCCTTGCAGGCGATCGAGTGGCGAGACGCGACGAGGCGCTACCGGAGCCGTGGGATAGACAGGGGAATTGGTCGCCATGCGTTTTCTCGCGTGCGAAGGAACCCACCCGTGCCGCTCGGCGGCACGGAGCCAGTCGGGAGGATCGAGCGGAGCCCAGGCCGGGCTCCGCGCCAGGGACTTACTGCGCCGCCGCCTCGATGGCGGCCGCCAGTTGCTGGGCGGCCTTCTGCGGATCCGCGGCGGGGTCGTTGAAGAAGTTGGTCACCACGTCGAAGATCGCCCCCTGCACGTAGCTGGAAGCGGCCATGCTGTGGGCCATGCTCGGCACCAGGTTGCCGTCCTGGGAAGCCTGCTTGAAGTCCTTCATCGACTGCTGGGCGCAACTGTCGAACGGCGCCATGTCGGCGTCCAGGCGAACCGGGATGGAGCCCTTGTTGAGGTTGAAGTCCTTCTGGAAGGACGGGTCGAGCACGCTGCGCGCCAGGTCTTCCTGGGCCTTGCGGTTCTCCGCGTTGCTCAGCTTGAACATCACCAGCGAGTCGATGTTGTAGTCGAAGGCTTTCTGCGTGCCGGGGAACGGCAGGCACTGGTAGTCCTTGCCCGGCACCTTGCCGGCGGCGGTGAACTCGCTCTTCGCCCAGTCGCCCATGATCTGCATCCCGGCCTTGCCGTTGATCACCATCGCCGTGGCGGCGCTCCATTCGCGACCGGCGGCGTCGGCATCGACGTAGCCGCGGAGCTTCTTCAGCGCGGCGAACACCTCGACCATCTGCGCTCCGGTGAGGGTCGCCTTGTCCTGTTCGACGAAGGCCTTGCGATAGCCTTCCGGCCCCATCTTGCTCAGCACCAGGTTCTCGAACACGGTGCCGTCCTGCCACGGTTGGCTGCCATGGGCCAGCGGCGTGAAACCGGCGGCCTTGAGCTTGTCGGCGGCGACGAACAGTTCGTCGAGGGTGGTCGGCGGGGTGGCGCCGGCCTTCTTGAACACTTCCGGGTTGATGTAGAGCCAGTTCACCCGGTGTACGTTGATCGGCACTGCTACGTAGTCACCGTCGTACTTCATGATCTGCGCCACCTGCTTCGGCAGCAGGCTGTCCCACTTGCCTTCGGCGGCCACCGCGTTGAGGTCGGCGAGCAGGCCCAGTTCGCCCCACTCCTGGATATCCGGCCCCTTGATCTGCGCCGCGGCCGGCGGATTGCCGGACACCGCGCGGGTCTTCAGCACGGTCATCGCCGCCTCGCCGCCACCGCCGGCCACGGCGAAGTCCTTCCAGGTGTGGCCCTTGGCTTCGACCAGCTTCTTCAGGGTTTCGGCGGCGCGCTTCTCGCCGGCGGAGGTCCACCAGTGCAGCACTTCGACTTCGCCGGCCTGGGCCAGCAGCGGGGAGAGACAGAGGGAGGAAAGACAGATGACGGCAGAGAGGCGACGGATCGCATTCATGAGGAAAACCTTCTTCTTGTTATTCGGAGCAAGTCTGCGCTTGCAATGCTCCGAGTCTATTCAAGCGTTCCGCGTCGCGGGTAACGAAGCGATCCGGGTTTGTCACGGAGTGGTTACATTGGGATTGAGGCAGAGCAGGAAAATCTGGACTTGAACTCGGCAAGGCGGTTTCGCGACAGAAACCTCCTACAACACGAGAATGACCTCCAGCAGCACCTCCCTGCGCGCCAGCACCTTGTCGTTCCAGAACCGCAGTACCCTGGACCCCGGCTCTCCAGCCAGGCATCGGCCGGCGAACCCACATGCTGCCCGCCATCCAGTTCGATCACCAGCATCCGCTCATGGCAGACGAAATCGACGATGTACGGCCCGAGAACCTTCTGCCGACGAAACTTCAGCCCGAGCAATCGATGCCCGCGCAAACACTGCCATAGCGCCCGCTCCGCCTCTGTCTGCGGCTGCCGCAGAACGCGGGAGAACCTCGTGCCTGCCCGCCTCGTTCAAGGGCCCGCCAAGCCAGCCCATCACTCCAGCCCCAGGCGCGGCAAGCGCAGGCTGACCCGCAGGCCGCCCTCGCGACGGTTCTGCAAACTGACTTCGCCGCCATGGGTGTGCGCGATGTTGCGCGCGATGCCCAGGCCCAGCCCGTAGCCCTGCCCTCGCGGAGACAGACGGAAGCGCGGCTCGAAGATCTGTTCCAGGCGCTGCTCGGGCACGCCGGGGCCGTCGTCGTCGACGTGCAGCACCACCGCTTCCGGCCCGTCCTCCAGGCTCAGGCGGGCGCGTTCGCCGTATTTCAGCGCATTGTCCAGCAGGTTGCCGATACAGCGCTTGAGCGCCAGGGGCTTGCCCGGATAAGGCTCCGCGGCGCGACCGACGACCTCCACCCGGCCATCGGCCAGGTAGGGCTCGGCGATGTGCTGGAGCAACAGGTTGAGGTCGACCGGCTCGACGTTCTCGTGGATATCGGTGTCCTTCACGCACTGCAGCGCGCCCTTCACCAGCAGTTCCAGCTCGTCCAGGTCGCGCCCGAACTTCTCCTGCAAGCGCTCGTCCTCGAGGAGTTCTACCCGCAGGCGCAGGCGGGTGATCGGCGTGCGCAGGTCGTGGGAGATGGCGCTGAACAACTGCCCGCGCTCGTTCAGGTAGCGGTCGATGCGCTCATGCATGGTGTTGAAGGCGCGCGCCACCTCCACCAGTTCGCTGGCGCCGCGCTCCTCCAGCGCTGCCGACGGACTGCCCAGGGCCAGGTCGCGGGCGGCGCGCGCCAGGCGCTTGAGCGGACGGCTCTGCCAATGCATCAGCAAACCGGTGAAAAGCAGCAGCAACAGGCTGGTGAAAACGATCGAGAGCACCTGCTGCGGTTGCAGTCCCTCGGGTTCCAGGCTGACGTACGGCGCCGGCATCAGGCTGGCGATGTACAGCCACTCGCTGTCGCCGATGCGGATCTGGGTCACCAGCACCGGCGGGTTCACCGGCTCCAGGGTCAGCGCGTAGTGCGCCCAGGAACGCGGCAGCTCGTCGAGCTTCAGCGCGCCGTTGAACAGGCGCAGCTCGTCGGGACTGACGAATTCGACCTGCAGCTCGACCTCCTTGCCCAGGCGTTGGTGCAACACGTCCTGGACGATCTCCAGCACCGCCTGCTTGTTCGGCGTGTCCGGCAGGGCACGCATCTCCAGCGGCCGGTCGTTCAGCGAGACGAAGAAGCGCGTACCGCCCATGCTGCGCAACTGGTCGAGCACCAGCGGACGGTAGCCGAGCGGCAGGGAACGGAAGTAGCTGACGCTGGCCGCCATCGAGTAGGCCAGGCTGCGCGAGCTGGTGAGCAGGCCCTCGCGCTGGCTGGAGCGCAGGTGCGACAGCCAGAACAGGCTGGAAAGCCCTTGCGCGACCAGCACCGCGAGCAGGGTCAGGAGCAGCATGCGCCCGAGCAGCGAGCGCGGCACCGGCGACCAGCGCCGCCGTTCGCTCATGGCTGCAGGTGCGGCCGCACCTGCGCCGCCAGCAGGTAGCCACTGCCGCGCACGGTCTGGATCAGCCGCGGCGCCTTGCCGGTGTCGCGCAGGCGCTGGCGCAGGCGGCTGACCGCCATGTCGACGATGCGCTCCAGCGGCAGCACCTCGCGGCCGCGGGTGGCGTTGGCGATGGTGTCGCGGTCGAGGATCTGCTGCGGATGGTCGAGGAACAGCTTGAGCAGGGCGAAATCCGCGCCGCTGAGGAAGAACTCCTCGCCGTCCTCGTGGAACAGCCGGTGGCTGACCGTGTCCAGTCGCCAGTCCTCGAAGGCCAGTACGTCGCCACCGCGCACCTGGGTGAACTGCGCGCGGCGCAGCAGGGCCTTGATCCGCGCCAGCAGCTCGCGCGGGCTGAACGGCTTGCCCAGGTAGTCGTCGGCGCCCAGTTCCAGGCCGATCACCCGGTCGGCCTCGTCGGAACTGGCGGTGAGCATGATGATCGGCATGCAGGCCAGGCGCTGGTGGGAGCGAATCCAGCGACAGAGGCTGAAGCCGTCCTCGTCCGGCAGCATCACGTCGAGGATCGCCAGGCTCGCCTCCTCCTCGCACAGCGCCTGGCGGAAGTCGGCGCCCCGCGAGACGCTGCGGACCTGGAAGCCGGCGCGGCTCAGGTAGGTCTCCAGCAATTCGCGGATTTCCTGGTCATCGTCCACCAGCAGGATCGATCGTCCGTTCGCGCTCACGAGGCTCCTCCTTATGCGGTTGCTCGACGCCGACTCAGCCCTCGGCGTCCAGGGCCTGCTGCAGGGCGACCCCGGCGCCGAGCAGGCCCGGATGTTCGGCGGTCATGACCCACACCGGTACGTCCTGCAGGTAAGCGCCGCTAGTCTTGCCACGGCTGGCGAAGGCCTCGGCGAAGCCGCTGGCGATGAAACGCTCGAGGAAACGCGGGACGATGCCGCCGGTAATGTAGACGCCACCGAGCGCGCCGACGGTGAGCACCGCGTTGCCGGCGACCCGCGCCAGCCACAGGAAGAAGTGCTCCAGCACGGCGTCCGCCTGGGCGTCGCCGGCCATGGCCAGGGCACCGACTTCCGCCGCACTGCTCGCGCGTACGGCGACCCCGTCCAGGGCACAGCTGATTTCATAGAGGGCGAGCAGGCCGTTGCCGGACAGTGCGCGCTCGGCGGAGACATGTCCGTAGCGCGCCTGCAGGCCCTGCCAGAACGCGAAGTCGCGCGGCGAAGTGACCGGCAGGTCGACGTGCCCGCCCTCGCAGGGCAACACTTCCCAACGTCCCCCGCCCAGCGGCAGCAGGCTGCCGACGCCAAGGCCGGTGCCGGGACCGATGATCAGCCGGGCGCGATCCGCCTGGGCGCTGCCGGCGCGGACCTGCACCAGCTCGTCCGCGCCCAGCCGCGAGGCGGCCCAGGCCATGGTGCTGAAGTCGTTGACCAGCAGCAGGTGATCCAGCCCCAGCTCCTCGCGGAACGCGGCACGATTGATCACCCAGTGGTTGTTGGTGAAACGGAAATCGGCCGCCCCGACCGGACCGGCGCAGGCCAGGCAGACCGAGTCGATGTTCGCCACCGATTCGCCGATCCGCGCCAGGTAGTCGCGCACGGCCAGTTCAGGCCGCGGGTAGTCGGCGCAGGCGAGCACCTCGATGGATTCCAGGCGCTGCCCGCGCCAGAGCGCGAAACGCGCATTGGTGCCGCCGATATCGCCGACCAGGCCGAGGCCGCCGGCGCTTCTCTTGTTGTCGTTATTCATCGTCGTTGAACCGCAATGCCCCGCGCCAGGGCGGGACGGTCGGCAGATGTTGCCGGAGAGACAGCCGCCAGCCAAGCGCCGGCGGATATCGACCTATCAGAATCAGCGCCAGCCGTTGAGGCTCTCGGTAAAGCTGCAGGCGCCCTCTTCCGCGCTGCTCATGGCGTTGCGCATGAAGGCGAACAGCTCGCGGCCGCAACCGAGATTGCCGTCCTGCGGCGCCGGCTCCAGGCTGCGCGCCTGCCATTCGGCGTCGTCGACCAGCACCCGCAACTCGCCGTTCACCCCATCCACCCGCACCCGGTCGCCGTCGCGCAGGCGCGCCAGCGGACCGCCGGCGATGGCTTCCGGACTCACATGGATGGCCGCGGGCACCTTGCCCGACGCCCCGGACATGCGCCCGTCGGTGACCAGCGCCACCTTGAAGCCACGATCCTGCAGGACCCCGAGGAACGGCGTGAGCTTGTGCAGCTCCGGCATGCCGTTCGCCCGCGGGCCCTGGAAACGCACCACGGCGACCAGGTCGCGCTCCAGCTCGCCGGCCTTGAAGGCCGCGGCCAGGCTGGCCTGGTCGTGGAAGATCCGTACCGGCGCCTCGACCACCTGGTGTTCCGGCGCCACCGCCGAGACCTTCATCACGCCGCGACCGAGGTTGCCCTCCATCAGGCGCAAGCCGCCTTCGGCGGAGAACGGCTTGTCCAGCGGACGCAGGATGGCTTCGTCGAGACTCCGTTCCGGCCCTTCGCGCCAGACCAGCCGGCCATCCTCGAGGAACGGCTCGCGGGTGTAGCGGCGCAGGCCGGGGCCGGCGACGGTCTGTACGTCCTCGTGAAGCAGCCCGCCGTCGAGCAGTTGGCGGATCAGGAAGGACATGCCGCCGGCCGCCTGGAAGTGGTTGATGTCGGCCTGGCCGTTCGGATAGATGCGCGCCAGGGTCGGCACCACATGGGACAGCTCGGACATGTCCTGCCAGGTCAACTGGATGCCCGCCGCCTGGGCGATCGCCAGCAGGTGCAGGGTGTGGTTGGTCGAGCCGCCGGTGGCGAGCAGCGCCACCACCGAGTTGACGATGGCCTTCTCGTCGACGATCTCCGCCATCGGCACGTAGTTGCCGTTCTCGGGGGTCAGCCGGCTGGCCTGGCGTGCCGCTTCGCGGGTGAGTTCGTCGCGCAGCGGGGTGTTCGGGTTGACGAAGGAGGCACCGGGCAAGTGCAGGCCCATCACCTCCACCAGCAACTGGTTGGTATTGGCGGTGCCATAGAAGGTGCAGGTGCCGGGTGCATGGTAGGAGGCCATTTCCGAGGCCAGCAGCTCTTCGCGAGTGGCCTTGCCCTCGGCGAACAGTTGGCGCACCGCGGCCTTTTCCTTGTTGGAGATGCCGGTCGGCATCGGCCCGGCCGGGACGAACACGGTGGGCAGGTGGCCGAAGCGCAGCGAGCCGATCAGCAGGCCCGGCACGATCTTGTCGCAAACACCCAGGCACAGCGCTGCATCGAACATGTTGTGAGACAGCGCGATGGCGGTGGACATGGCGATCACGTCGCGGCTGGCCAGCGACAGTTCCATGCCCGGCTCGCCCTGGGTCACCCCGTCGCACATGGCCGGCACGCCGCCGGCGAACTGGCCGACCGAACCGATCTCGTGCAGCGCCTGCTTGATCAGCCCCGGAAAGCGCTCGAACGGCTGGTGCGCCGAGAGCATGTCGTTGTAGGCGGAAACGATGGCCACGTTGGCCTGGTTCATCAGCCGCAGGGTCTGCTTGTCGCTTTCGCCACAGGCCGCGACCCCGTGGGCGAGGTTGCCGCACGGCAGGGTGCCGCGGTGCGGCCCCTTGCTGGCCGCAGCCCGGACCATCTCGAGGTAGCGCTGGCGAGTGGCCGCGCTACGGGCCTGGATGCGGCGGGTGACTTCGAGCACACGAGGGTGCATGGCAGATTCTCCTACAGACTATCAATTGTTGTTTTTACAACATAATCATCGGTTGAAGGATGTTTACTTTTCTTTCTGGACGAAATGTAATGGTTTTTACCACAACAATAGAAAAGAGACGACCTCATTATGACTATCCGCCTGGCCATCAACGGCTTCGGTCGCATCGGCCGAAACGTTCTTCGCGCCCTGTATACCGGCCACTACCGCGAACAGTTGCAGGTAGTGGCGATCAATGACCTCGGCGACGCCGCGGTCAACGCCCACCTGTTCCAGTACGACAGCGTCCATGGACGCTTTCCCGGCGAGGTCGAGCACGATGCCGAAAGCCTGCGGGTGATGGGCGACCGCATCGCCGTCAGCGCCATCCGCAACCCGGCGGAACTGCCCTGGAAGAGCCTCGGCGTGGACATCGTGCTCGAGTGCACGGGGCTCTTCACCAGTCGCGACAAAGCCGCTGCCCACCTGCAGGCCGGCGCCGGCAAGGTGCTGATCTCGGCGCCCGGCAAGGACGTCGACGCCACCGTGGTCTACGGCGTCAACCACGAGGTGCTGCGCGCCTCCCATCGGATCGTCTCGAACGCCTCCTGCACCACCAACTGCCTGGCACCGGTGGCCCAGGTGCTGCATCGCGAGCTGGGCATCGAGCACGGCCTGATGACCACCATCCATGCCTACACCAACGACCAGAACCTCTCCGACGTGTACCACCCGGACCTGTACCGCGCACGTTCGGCGACTCAGTCGATGATCCCCACCAAGACCGGCGCCGCCGAGGCGGTCGGCCTGGTCCTGCCGGAACTCGCCGGCAAGCTTACCGGGCTGGCGGTGCGGGTGCCGGTGATCAACGTGTCGCTGGTCGATCTCACCGTGCAGGTGGCCCGGGATACCAGCGTAGACGAGGTCAACCGCCTGCTGCGCGAAGCCAGCGAGGGCTCTCCGGTGCTCGGCTACAACACCCAGCCGCTGGTGTCGGTGGATTTCAATCACGACCCGCGCTCGTCGATCTTCGACGCCAACCACACCAAGGTCAGCGGCCGGCTGGTCAAGGCGATGGCCTGGTACGACAACGAGTGGGGCTTCTCCAACCGCATGCTGGACAGCGCCCTGGCGCTGGCCGCCGCCCGCGACTGACGCGCCTCAGCGGAACTTGCGCCGACCGCGCGCCTGCAACGCCAGCAGGCGCAGGTCGGCCTCGGCGAGGATCAGTCGCTGCTCGGCCTTGTCCGCGCGCTTCCAGGCACGGATTTCCTGGCGCGTACGCCCGCAGCCACGGCACACGTCGGCATCGAACTCACAGATATTGATGCAAGGACTTTTCAAGCGTTCCCCCTTTTTCGGCGCGGACCGCAACCGGTCCTCGCCCGTCACTTCACGACAGGCGGCGGGTCGGCGTCCAGGAGGGAATGACTATCGGGCCGATCGAGCGGCCCGCGGTCACTCGGCCTCGGCGTCGCGCAGGCTTTCGTAGGCAGGCGCGGCATAGATGCCGGCCTCGACGCAGAGCGCCATGACCCGCGGCAGGTCCTGGGTATAGACCAGCACCGCCTGCAACTCGTCGTCCAGCGGCTCGCTGAAATCCACCAGCACGTAGCCGCCCTTTTCCGGATACATGCTGCTCAGTTGCACCTGGATACGGTTGAGGGCGACCAGCGGCTCGGTCTTGAGCAACTGCTTCGGCTTGATGTTGAACGCCACGTCCTTGCCGAAGGAGGCGACGATCCGGGCGAACAGCTCGGCATAGGTGTCGGCCTGGAACAGCACGATATCCGGCAGGCTACCGACCACCACCCACTCGCCGAGCGGGATCGGGAAGCTGTCGTCGTAGTTGATGTCCGGGTTGGCGGCGAGGAACCCTGCCGGATCGGCGTAGGCCTGGGCCGCCTCGTCGGCGATCCGCCGGATCTCCTCGGCGCCCATGCAGCCGGTGCTGATGAGGGTGATCAGTTCGTTCAGGGTCTCTTTCATGGGGAGTTCCAGGGTCGATGAAACGGAGCGGGCCGGCCTCGCCGGCGCGGCCGGATGAATTCTACAGGGTGGAACGACGGTCAGCGGCGCGGCCAGTCGTCGTCGGCGTCCAGTGCCTCGCGCTCCTCGCGCATGGCCTCCGCCAGGGCGCGCTCTTCGTCATCGGGATCGGCGCCCGCGACAGCCTCCGCGACGGCAGGCTCGACGGCTTGCTCCGCGACCACGGGAATCGGCCCAGCCGCTGGCTCGGCGGACTCGTCGCCCTGCTCCGAGGGCTCCGGAGGGTCGAGCAGGTCGTCGAAGTCGGTCTTCAGGCCCTGCTCCATCTCGTCCAGTTCCAGCAGCAGGCTGCGGAAGCTGGTTTCCTCGCGCGGCTTCTCCGGCTCGCCGGCCTCCCCCTCGATCTCCTCGAGGCTTTCCCCGGCCTCGGCGATGGCGCGATCGGCCAGGGCCTGGATCGAGGCAGGAATCGCATCCTCGTCGAGATCGTCGCGCGGCGGCTGCGCCGCGGGCGCCACTTCGACCGGCGGTTCCGGCTCGGGCTCCATCTCGCGCAGCGCCGACAGCGGCGGCAGCTCGTCGAGGCTCTTCAGGTTGAAATAATCGAGGAACGCCTTGGTAGTCGCCAGCATCGCCGGGCGCCCCGGCACCTCGCGGTAGCCAACGATGCGGATCCACTCCCGCTCCATCAGCGTCTTGACGATCTGGGTGTTCACCGCCACGCCGCGGATCTCCTCGATCTCGCCACGGGTGATCGGCTGGCGGTAGGCGATCAGCACCAGGGTTTCCAGGAGCGCGCGCGAATAGCGCTGCGGACGCTCCTCCCAGAGGCGGCCGACCCACGGCGAGAAACGCTCGCGAATCTGCAGGCGATACCCGGACGCGACTTCCTTCAGCTCGAAGGAACGCCCCGCGCAGGACAGCGCCAGGATCGCCAGGGCGTCGCGGAACTGCCCCGGTTCCGGCCGCTCGGCCTCGTCGAACAGCTCGGCCAGGCGTTCCAGCGACAGCGGCTTGCCGGCCGCGAGGAGGATGCCTTCGAGCAGGGTGGCGAGTTCGTGGGGATCGGACAGGTTCATCGTCGCAACGGATACCGGAGCCAGGAAGAGGGAAAGATAGCGGAATCGGGCATGCAGCTTAACAGGCCACGGCAGGGAGCGAAGCCGGAAGCTCGGAAAAGGCGACCGTCCGCAGGAGGACGAACGGCCAGCGGCGCGCTCACTCGAAATCGTCTTCCAGGGCTTCCTCCAGGGTTTCGCCTTCCTCCGCTTCGCGGGCTATCCGCAGGCGCACATGGATGGCGCCGAAAGCCTCGTTCTGCACCAGTTCCACCATCTGCTCCTTGACCAGTTCGAGGATCGCCATGAAGGTGACCACCACGCCGAGCTTGCCCTCCTCCAGGGTGAACAACTGGATGAAGGGCACGAAGGCGCCGCCTTTCAGGCGCTCCAGCACTTCGCTCATGCGTTCGCGGGTGGACAGTACCTCGCGGGTCACCTGGTGGCTCTCGAACAGGTCGGCGCGGCGCAGCATCTCGCCCATCACCAGCATCAGCTCCTGCAGCGCCAGCTCCGGCAGCAGCTTGCGCGCCCGCGCCTCGGGAGCAGCCACCGCCGGCACCAGCACGTCGCGGCCGACCCGGGGCAGTTCGTCGAGGTCTTCGGCGGCCTTCTTGAACCGTTCGTACTCCTGCAGGCGGCGGATCAGCTCGGCCCGTGGATCTTCCTCTTCCTCCTCGGCTTCCGCCGAGCGCGGCAGCAACATGCGCGACTTGATCTCCGCCAGCATCGCCGCCATCACCAGGTACTCGGCGGCCAGCTCCAGGCGCACCGCCTTCATCAGCTCGACATAGCCCATGTACTGGCGGGTGATTTCCGCCACCGGGATATCCAGGATGTCGATGTTCTGCTTGCGGATCAGGTACAGCAGCAGGTCGAGCGGGCCCTCGAAGGCCTCGAGGAAGACCTCCAGCGCGTCCGGCGGGATATAGAGGTCCTGCGGCAGCTCGGTGACCGCCTCGCCGTAGACCAGCGCCAGTTGCAGCGGCACCCGCTCGGCGGCGGGTTCGGCTGGAGGGGTGTCGGCGTTGGCCGGGTTATCGTCCTGCATCGGTAGGCTCGTGGTGGGCGGATTCGGGCGGCGCTCAGGCCGGCTGCATGAACGGCGCCGGATCGCCGCAACCCACGCGGATCACTTCGGGATCGGTGTCGGTCAGGCTGATCACGGTGGAAGCCTCGCCGCCGCCATAGCCCCCGTCCACGATCAGGTCGACCTGGTGTTCCAGCACCTGGCGCATTTCATAGGGATCGTTCAGCGGCTCGCCGCTGCCGGGCATGATCAGGCTCACGCTCATCAGCGGTTCGCCCAGTTCCTCCAGCAGCGCCCGGGCGATCGGACAGTTCGGCACGCGCAGGCCGATGGTGCGGCGCTTGGGGTGCAGGAGCATGCGCGGCACCTCGCGGGTGGCGCTGAGGATAAAGGTGTAGGGACCGGGGGTGTGCGCCTTGAGCAGGCGGAACAGGCCGGTGTCGACCTTGGCATAGACGCCCAGCTCGGAAAGGTCGCGGCAGACCAGGGTGAAGTTGTGCTTGTCGTCCAGTTGGCGGATGCGGCGGATGCGATCCACCGCGGTCTTTTCGCCGATGCGGCAGCCCAGGGCATAGGACGAGTCGGTGGGATAGACGATCACCCCACCCTGGCGGACGATTTCCACCGCCTGCTTGACCAGCCGCGGCTGGGGATTTTCCGGATGGATCTGGAAGAACTGGCTCATTCGGCCCCCTTGGCTTCGGAATGACGTTCGGTATCGCGAAAATGCCTGGCGAAACGCGGCCACATGGCCGGAAGGTCCTCTGGAACCGCACGGTACATGCCCAGTTCGGACCAGTCGCCCGGCGCGTGGAAATCGCTGCCGGCGGTGACCATCAGGCCGAACTCGCGGGCCAGGATCGACAGGGTACCGACCTGTTCGGCCGGCTGCACGCCATTGACCACCTCGATGGCGTGTCCGCCGGCCTGGAGAAAGTCGGCGACCAGGCGCCGGCGCTTGGTCCGGGTGAAATCATAATGATACGGGTGCGCCAGGCTGATCCAGGCGCGCGCCTCGCGCAGGCAGCCGACCACTTCCTCCAGGGTCGGCCAGTGCTGCTTGACGTCTCCCAGCTTGCCGGCCCCCAGCCACTTGCGGAACGCGTCGGCGCGATCCTTGACCCAGCCGCCCTGGACCAGGAACTCGGCGAAATGCGGCCGCGCCGGCGCGTTGCCGCTGTCGCCCAGGGCCCGCTGGATCGCCCGCGCGCCCTCCAGCGCACCGGGCATACCCTTGGCCGCAAGCCGCCGGTCGATTTCCTCGGCGCGCGCCCAGCGGCCCCGGTGCAGGGCTTCGGTCGCCTGGCGCAGGGGAGCGGCGTCGAGGTCGAAACCGTAGCCCAGCACATGAATGGTGGCACCGCCCCAGGTGCAGGACAGCTCGACACCGTTGACCAGTTCGATACCGAGTCGAGCGGCCGCCTGGTGGGCTTCCGGCAGGCCTTCCAGGGTGTCGTGGTCGGTCAGCGCCAGCAGCCCGACGCCTTTCTCGTGGGCCCGCTGCACCAGGGCGGCGGGCGCGAGCACGCCATCGGAGGCGGTACTGTGGCAATGCAGATCGACACGCATGGCTGAATCCTGATTCCAGTGAAGAATGGTGATGAAGCAACGCCGATTCGTTGCCTCGCGGTATCGAGACGTACCGTTCATGGGTCCGGGGAGCCTGCTCCACCTGGCGAATGCGCCTGCGGCACAGGCCTGACGCATTCGGAAAGACAGGATGACTGTTTCAGAACATCCAGAGGTTGCTATTATGCCGTTTCAACCGTGTCCTGACTGCCACCATGAAGCAATTCATCGATTTCATCCCACTGATCCTGTTCTTCATCGTCTACAAGATAGACCCTCAGAACGTCGAGTTCGCCGGGTTCAATCTGAGTGGCATCTACGGCGCGACCGCGACCCTGATCCTCGCCTCGGTGATCGTCTACGGCGCCCTCTGGCTCAAGCACCGCCACCTGGAAAAGAGCCAGTGGTTCACCCTCGGCGCCTGCCTGGTCCTCGGCGGCCTGACCCTGGCCTTCCACGAGGACACCTTCCTCAAGTGGAAGGCGCCGCTGGTCAACTGGCTGTTCGCCCTGGCCTTCGCCGGCAGTCACTTCATCGGCGACAAGCCGATGATCCAGCGCATCATGGGCCATGCCATCCAGTTGCCGCAGGGCCTCTGGGTGCGCCTGAACATCGCCTGGGTGGTGTTCTTCCTGGTGTGCGGCTTCGCCAACCTGTACGTGGTCTTCACCTATCCGAACTTCTGGGTGGACTTCAAGGTGTTCGGCAGCCTCGGCATGACCTTGCTGTTCCTGATCGGCCAGGGCCTGTTCCTGGCTCGCCACCTGCACGACGCCGATACCGGCGAAAAGCCCAAGGACTGACATGCTCTACGCGATCATCGCCCGTGACATCCCCGCTTCCCAGGAACGCCGCCTGGCCAGCCGCCCGGCCCACCTGGCCCGTCTCGAACAGCTAAAGGAAGAAGGCCGCCTGGTACTCGCCGGCCCGCACCCGGCGATCGACAGCAACGACCCGGGCGCCGCCGGCTTCACCGGCAGCCTGATCGTCGCCGAATTCGATTCGCTGGCCGCGGCGCAGAGCTGGGCCGAGGCCGATCCCTACCGGGCCGCCGGGGTGTACGCCGAGGTGGTGGTCAAGCCGTTCAAGAAAGTCCTGCCCTGAGGCAGTCGCCGGGTACCGGCGGCCGGCCCGGTCGCCCTCCCGGCAAACGTTTTCGCACCGGACGCCGCTTTCCGGTGCCCGCCGCAGCGCAACCAGGCCGGCCCGGCGCTTTCGCCAAGCCGGAAGGGCGAACCGGAAGACAGTGCAATCCGTCGCTTCATCGGTACAAGGAGTCATGATGCGTCCATCCGCTGCCCATTGCCTGCTGCTGAGCCTGGGAGCTTCCCTGGCCCTGGCCGAGGAACCCGCGCCAGCACCGATTCCAGCCGCGCAACCTTCCATTACGCAGGCTACCGCCGAACTGGAGCGCCGCCTGGTGGAAACGGAACGCCAGCGCGACGAACTGGTCAGTCGTATGCGCCAGGAGAACCGCCAGTTGCGCGAGCAGCTGCAGGCGGCCCAGGCGCAGCGGCAACCGCCACTGCTCACGGAAGAGCAGACCTGGTATGTCGCCGGCGCCGCCACGGCCCTGCTCGCGTTCGTCCTCGGTGCCCTGAGCCGCGGCCGCCGGCGACAGCGACGCGAATGGATCAATTGAGCGACACTCGATGAGCGAACTGCTGTTGATCGACGATGACCGGGAGCTCTGCGAGCTGCTCGGTACCTGGCTGGTCCAGGAAGGTTTCTCCGTGCGTGCCAGCCACGACGGCGCCCAGGCCCGTCGCGCCCTCGCCGAGCAGACACCGGATGCCGTGGTGCTCGACGTGATGCTGCCGGACGGCAGCGGCCTGGAACTGCTCAAGCAACTGCGCGGCGACCATCCCGACCTGCCGGTGCTGATGCTGTCCGCCCGCGGCGAGCCGCTGGACCGCATCCTCGGTCTGGAACTGGGCGCCGACGACTACCTGGCCAAGCCCTGCGACCCGCGCGAACTCACCGCACGGCTGCGCGCCGTGCTGCGGCGAACCCACCCGGCGCAACCCAGCGCGCAGATGCAACTGGGCGACCTGTCGCTGAACCTGACGCGCGGCGTGGCGCAGATCGACGGCCAGGAGATCAGCCTGACCCTTTCCGAAAGCCGCATCCTCGAAGCGCTCCTGCGCCAGCCCGGCGAGCCGCTGGACAAGCAGGCCCTGGCGCAACTGGCGCTGGGCCGCAAGCTGACCCTCTACGACCGCAGCCTGGACATGCACGTCAGCAACCTGCGCAAGAAGCTCGGCAGCCACCCCGACGGCAGCCCGCGCATCCTCGCCCTGCGCGGCCGCGGCTACTACTACAGCCACTGAGCGGGTTTCGTCAGCCCGCCGACACAAGGTCTTTACCCAAGCTTTACCCAGGGCTGACCGCGCTTGACCTTGACCTCCCTAGACTGGGCTCATCCGGTAAATGGCCGGACCCAGAAAGGAGAAACACCATGCGCAAGACGCTAACCGCCCTGTTCATCGCCGCCGCCCTGCCGACCTTCGCCATGGCCGCGCCCGCCGCCAACGACCTGCCACCCCCGCCGATGGAAGGCGGCCACATGATGGGCCAGCACGGTCCCCGGCATGGCGGCCCGATGAAGGAACTGGACCTGACCCGCGAACAGCGCCAGCAGATGGGCAAACTGATGGGCGAACAAATGAAGGCCCGCCACGAGATCACCCAGCGCTACCTGGCCAAGCTGCCGGCGGCCGAGCAGAAGGCCCTGAAGGACGAACTCAAGGCCAGCCACGAGAAGACCCAGAAGGACATCCGCGCCCTGCTCACCCCCGAGCAGCAGAAGAAGTTCGACGAACTGCAGAAGAAGCGCGAGCAGCGCAAGGCAGAGTGGGCCGAATTCCAGCAATGGAAGGCCGACAAGAAGTCCAACTGACGTCCGAGCCACCGCTACCGGGTCCTCCGGTAGCGGTCTTCCGACCAGCCGGAATCGCATATCCTAGGGGTTTACCCTCGCGGCCGGCCCAACATGCGATTCAACAGGAAAACCATGCGTTCACTCTTCTGGCGAATCCTCGCCGCCTTCTGGCTGGCCCTGCTGCTGGTCGCCGGGCTGTCCATCCTGCTGGGTCGTGCGCTGAACCAGGACACCTGGATCATAGCCCGCCATCCTGGCCTGAAGGATCTCGCCGAGCAGTGGACCGCCCTCTACGAAGAACAGGGCAGCTACGCGGCCCAGGGCTTGCTGGAGCAACGCCGTCGCGACTACGGGATTTCCATCCAGGTGCTCGATGAAAGCGGCCAGCGCCTGGTCGACGGCACCTACCTGCCGCGCCCTCACCACCGCCCGCCGCGCACCAGCGACCGCAACCTGCCGCGCTTCCCCTGGCGCCAGCTGAGCCAGGAATACGTCAGCCCGCAGAGCAACCATACCTATCTGTTCATCTACCGCATCCCGCACCCGGAGCTGGAGGCCTGGCACCGCGGCAGCCTGCTCTGGCCGCTCAGCGCGCTGGGCATCGCACTGGTGGTGCTGACCCTGTTCAGCCTGCTGCTGACGCTGTCCATCACCCGTCCGCTGAACCGTCTGCGGCGCGCCGTGCACGACCTCGGCCAGACCGCCTACCAGAAGGACAGCCTGGCCCGCCTGGCGCGGCGCGGCGATGAACTGGGCACCCTGGCGCGCGATTTCAACCGCATGGGCGAACGCCTGCAAAGCCTGATCGGCAGCCAGCGTCAGTTGCTCCGCGACGTATCCCACGAACTGCGCTCGCCGCTGGCTCGCCTGCGCATCGCCCTGGCCCTGGCCGAACGCGCCGAACCGGAAGCGCGGGCGCAGATGTGGCCGCGCCTGGAACAGGAATGCGACCGCCTGGAAGCGCTGATCGGCGAGATCCTCGCCCTCGCCCGGCTCGACGCCGAACCCGGCGCGAGCCAACGGATCGCCCTGCTACCGCTGCTCCAGCGGCTGCGCGAAGACGCCCTGCTGCTGGCTCCGGAACAGGATATCCGCCTGGAGGTGGCGCCTGACCTGAGCATCGACGGCTGGCCGGACATGTTCGAACGCGCGGTAGACAACCTGCTGCGCAACGCCGTGCGCTTCAACCCCGTCGGCCAACCCCTGGAGGTGCGTGCCAGCAGCGCCGGCGACTACCTGCGCCTGAGCGTCCGCGACCATGGGCCAGGCATCGCCGCCGAACTGCAGGAGCAGTTGGGCGAGCCGTTCTTCCGCGCACCCAACCAGAGCAGCCCGGGACACGGCCTGGGCCTGGCCATCGCCCGCCGCGCCATCGAGCGTCACGGCGGGCACCTGCGCCTGGGCAACCATCCCGACGGCGGCTTCATCGCCACCCTCAGCCTGCCGCTACGGCGCAAGGCGACCGAATGACGCCGCGCCCAGATGAACAATTCCCCAGGAGCATCCGGCATGACTCTTCCCGCTTCGTTGTTCCTCGATGAACGCCCGCTCGCCCAGGCCATCGCGCCGCCGCCGGAACCTCCCGGCGACGAACCGCAATCGCTGGTCCTGGCGGTCGAGCTGGGACAGGTCGCCCAGCAACTGCGGCATCGCTGGGCGCGCCTCGACCTGAACCTGCCGGAACGCGGCACCTGGCCGCTGGAAAGCTGGCGCCCGGCCTTGCACGAGGCGCTCTACGGCCTGCTCGGCGGCGCCGCGCAGGCCCGCCCGTGGCAGCGCATCACACTGAATCCGGCGCTGGACGCACGCCACGGCCGGCTGCGCCTGGACATCCTCGGCCAGGCGGAAGAAGGCCGGCGCTGGCTGCCGGCGGCCGTGGAAGCCGCCCGACAACTGGCCGGCTGGCAGGGCGGACGACTGCTCTGGCACGCCCAGGGCGCGTATTGGTGCGTACGCCTGCTGTTGCCGCTCAGCCCGGCCAGGCGCTGACGAAGGCCGACGGGTCGAGTTCCACCGGCGTGCGCAACTCGCCCATCGGCGTACCCAGGTAGACGAAGCCGATGATCCGCTCCTGCTCGCCGAGCCCCAGGCCGGCGTGCACCACCGGATCGGTGGCCATCTCGCCGGTCCGCCACATCGCCCCCAGTCCCTGGGCATAGGCGCCCAGCACCAGGCCGTGGGCGGCGCAGCCGGCAGCCAGCAGTTGCTCAGCGTGCGGCACCTTCGGGTGGTCCTGCAGGCAAGCGACCGCCACGACCAGCAGCGGTGCGCGCAGCGGCATGTTGCGGGCCTTGGCCAGCGCTTCCTCGGCGGCGTCCGGCTGGCGGCTCGCCAGGGCGCGGGCGTAGAGGTCGCCCAGGGCCCGGCGGCCTTCGCCCTCTACCAGGATGAAGCGCCAGGGCCGCAGTTGCCCGTGGTCCGGGGCACGCAAGGCGACCCGGAACAGCCGGTCGAGCTGCTCCGGCGAGGGCGCGGGATCGCTCAGGCGGGCGTGGGAAACGCGAGTGAGCAAGGCGTCGAGAGCCTCCATGGGCGAACTCCTGTCAGAAACGAAATCGCCATTGTAGACGCAATCGCCAGGCTCACGCCCGCTCTCAGGCGACCCGTCCCGGCGCCAGGTGCGGCTGCAGCGGCGGGGTCAGCGGCGGCAGGCCGTAGGCGGCGCGCGCGGCATCGCAGGCCGGGTTGGGCTGGCCGTTGGCCCAGGCCGCCTCGAACTCGCGGCAGGTACTCGAGCGCTGCTCGTAGACGGTGCAGCGAACGCCGCAACCGACCTCACCGAGCAGCCCGACGCAGCGTGCCGGCTTGTTCTCGGTACCGCTCATGGCAACCATCTGCGGGCTGATGCGGACGGTCAGTTCGTCGGGCACGACGCCACCTGCGGAACGGCACTCGCCCCAATAGAAAGACACACGAAAATGCGCACAGCAGGCGCCGCAGGTAAGACACGGATTGTCAGTGGACATGGTTGGCAGAACACCAGAGAAACCGGCGAGCGCCGGCGGGCGAAGCGAGATTCTAGCGATTTCGCGGCAGCTGTGAAGAGGGGTGCAGCGGCAGATTTACTCTCCGCGGACGGCTGGTAGAATGGCCGGTCCGCCACAGCCCAGAGCCCCACGATCCATGGCCTTGCCGACCCTACGTATCCTCGGTTTCATCATCGGCATCTTCCTGATCACTCTGGCCGCCAGCATGCTGGTCCCGATCCTGACCATGCTCGCCTTCGACCGTACCGAAGGCATCCAGGCATTCATCTGGTCCAGCGTCGCCACCTTCGTCACCGGCCTCGGCCTGGTCCTGCCGGGACGTCCCGAGCATGTCCACCTGCGCCCGCGGGACATGTACATGCTCACCGTATCGAGCTGGGTGCTGGTATGCATCTTCGCCGCCCTGCCGTTCGTCCTGCAGCAGCACATCAGCTACACCGATGCCTTCTTCGAAAGCATGTCGGGAATCACCGCCACCGGCTCCACCGTGCTCAGCGGGCTGGACGACATGTCCCCGGGCATCCTCATCTGGCGCTCTCTGCTGCACTGGCTGGGCGGCATCGGCTTCATCGCCATGGCCGTGGCGATCCTGCCGATGCTGCGGATCGGCGGCATGCGCCTGTTCCAGACCGAATCCTCGGACCGCTCGGAAAAGGTCCTGCCACGCTCGCACATGGTCGCCAAGTACATCGTCGCCACCTATGTCGGCATCACCCTGCTCGGCAGCCTGGCCTTCTGGGGCGCGGGCATGAGCCCGTTCGACGCGGTCAACCACGCCATGTCGGCGATTTCCACCGGCGGTTTCTCCACCTCCGACCAATCCCTGGCCAAGTGGAAGCAGCCAGCGGTGCACTGGACCGCGGTAGTGGTGATGATCCTCGGCAGCCTGCCGTTCGCGCTCTACGTCGCCACCCTGCGCGGACACCGCAAGGCGCTGATCAAGGACCAGCAGGTCCGCGGCCTGCTCGGCCTGCTGCTGGTGACCTGGCTGCTGATGGGCACCTGGTACGCGGTAACCTCCAAGCTGCCCTGGATGGATGCTTTCCGCATCGTCGCAGTGAACGTCACCTCGGTGGTCACCACCACCGGCTTCGCCCTCGGCGACTACAGCATGTGGGGGCACTTCTCGATCATGCTGTTCTTCTACCTCGGCTTCATCGGCGGTTGCTCCGGTTCTACCGCCGGCGGTATCAAGATCTTCCGCTTCCAGGTCGCCTATACCCTGCTCAAGGCCAACCTCTACCAGTTGATCCATCCGCGCGCAGTGCTCAAGCAGAACTACAACGGCCATCGCCTGGACGAGGAAATCGTCCGCTCGATCCTGACCTTCTCGTTCTTCTTCGCGATCGTCGTCTGCCTGCTCGCCCTCGGCCTGTCGCTGATCGGCCTGGACTGGATGACCGCGCTCACCGGCGCCGCCAGTACCGTGGCCGGCGTAGGCCCGGGGATGGGGCCCATCATCGGCCCCTCGGGCAACTTCGCCAGCCTGCCGGACGCCGCCAAGTGGCTGCTGGCAGCCGGCATGCTGCTCGGTCGCCTGGAGATCATCACCGTGCTGGTCCTGCTGACCCCGGCGTTCTGGCGCCACTGAGCGCTCACGGGCCTGTCTGCAATGGCTCTACTCAGGGACTGAAAAGCCGGTGTAAGCTTCTGCACCATGACGACACAGCCGCAACCCGGCCACGTGAGCCTGGATAGCTCCACCCAGCCCGCCCGCGTCAGAGCCATAGGTGATTGGACGCTCGCCCACTACACGGCTCTGGAGCGCGAGGTGACGCGCCTGCGCAGCGAAGTGGCGGGCAACGCCAGCTTCGACCTGAGCCAATTGGGCGCCCTGGATACCGCCGGCGCCGCCCTGCTCGCCGAATTGCTCGGCGCCGAGCGCCTGGCCGACCTCGCCGAGCTGGAGCCCGGCCTGCCGCGCGAGCGCCAGGCCCTGCTGAAGACCGTCGGCCACGCCCTGCACGACTTCTGCGAGCCGGAGAAACCCAAGCCGCCAACCACCGCCATCGAACTGCTGGCTCGCATCGGTTGTGCCATGGAGACCTTCTGGCTGCACCTCAAGGCACTCCTCGGCTTCATCGGCCTGACCCTGGAGACCCTGTTCCGCAGCCTGGTCCGCCCGGCCAGTTGGCGGGTCACGCCGCTGGTGGCGAACATCGAGAAGAGCGGCCTGGACGCGGTGCCGATCATCGCCCTGCTGACCTTCCTGGTCGGCGCGGTGATCGCCTTCCTCGGCGCCACGGTGCTGGCCAACTTCGGCGCGACCATCTACACGGTCAACCTGGTGGTGTTCTCCTTCCTCCGCGAGTTCGCCGTGCTGCTCACCGCGATCCTCATGGCCGGCCGCACCGCCAGCGCCTTCACCGCGCAGATCGGCTCGATGAAGGCCAACGAGGAGATCGACGCGATCCGCGCCCTCGGCCTCAACCCCATCGAGCTGCTGGTGCTGCCGCGGGTGCTGGCGCTGCTGGTATCGCTACCGATGCTGACCTTCGTCGGCATGCTCTGCGGCATCGTCGGCGGCATGACCGTCTGCGCCTGGACCCTGGACATCCCGCCGGCGATGTTCCTGTCGATCATGGAGGACGGAATCGGCGTACAGCATTTCCTGGTCGGTATCAGCAAGGCCCCGCTGTTCGCCTTCCTGATCGCCGTGATCGGCTGCCTGGAAGGCTTCAAGGTCAGCGGCAGCGCCCAGTCGGTGGGCGAGCACACCACCACCAGCGTGGTCCACTCGATCTTCGTGGTGATCCTGCTCGACGCCCTCGCCGCGCTGTTCTTCATGGAGATGGGCTGGTGAACCAGGACAACCCGCAGGCGATCATCCAGGTCCGCGACCTGTGCAACCGTTTCGGCGCCCAGGTGGTCCACGAGCACCTCGACCTCGACGTCCGTCGCGGCGAGATCCTCGGCGTGGTCGGCGGCTCCGGCACCGGCAAGTCGGTGCTGCTGCGCAGCATCGTCGGCCTGCGCCGGCCGACCTCCGGCAGCGTGCGGGTGTTCGGCGAAGACCTGCTGCAACTGCCGGAGGAGCGCCGCTCCCTGGTCGAACGGCGCTTCGGCGTGCTGTTCCAGCAGGGCGCGCTGTTTTCCTCGCTTACCGTGGTGGAGAACGTCGCCCTGCCGCTGATCGAGAACGCCGGCCTGCCGCGCGCCGACGCCGAGCACCTGGCCCAGGTCAAGCTGGCCCTGGCCGGGCTACCGGCCAACGCCGGCGACAAGTATCCGGCCTCGCTTTCCGGCGGCATGATCAAGCGCGCCGCCCTGGCCCGCGCCCTGGCGCTGGACCCGGACATCCTGTTCCTCGACGAGCCCACCGCCGGCCTCGACCCGATCGGCGCGGCGGCCTTCGACAACCTGATCCGTACCCTGCGCGACGCCCTCGGCCTGACCGTGTTCCTGGTCACCCATGACCTGGACACCCTGTACACCATCTGCGACCGGGTCGCCGTGCTGTCGCAGAAGAAGGTCCTGGTGGTCGACACCCTGGAACGGGTCGCCGCCACCGACGACGCCTGGGTTCGCGAATACTTCCACGGGCCGCGCGGGCGCGCCGCCCACCAAGCCGCCGCCGTGCCGGAGAATCACTGAGATGGAAACCCGAGCCCACCATGTGTTGATCGGCCTGTTCAGCGTGATCGTGATCGGCGCCGCCCTGCTCTTCGGCCTGTGGCTGGCCAAGTCCGGCTCGGAGGGCAAGTTCAACTACTACGACATCGTCTTCAACGAAGCGGTCAGCGGCCTTTCCCAGGGCAGCTCGGTGCAGTACAGCGGGATCAAGGTCGGCGACGTGGCCTTCCTCCGCCTCGATCCGAAGGACCCGCGCAAGGTCTGGGCACGCATCCGCGTGGTGGCCAGCGCGCCGATCAAGCAGGACACCACCGCCAAGCTGGCGCTCACCGGGATCACCGGCACCTCGATCATCCAGCTCAGCAGCGGCACGCCCGCCAGCCCGATGCTGGAGGGCAAGGACGGGAAGATCCCGGTGATCGTCGCCACGCCCTCGCCGCTGACCCAGTTACTGAGCAACGGCGAAGACCTGATGGGCAACATCAACCAGCTCATCGCGCGCTTCAGCAACCTGCTCTCCGAGGAAAACACAGCGCGCATCAGCCGCACCCTCGACCATCTCGACCAGGCCACCGGCGCGCTCTCCGCCGAGCGCGAGAACGTCAGCGCGGTGATGCAGCAGTTGGCCCAGGCGAGCAGGCAGGCCAACGCCGCCCTGGCCCAGGCCAGCGAGTTGATGCGCAGCGCCAACGGCCTGCTCAACGAGCAAGGCAAGGGGATGCTGGAAAACGCCAACAAGACCATGGCTTCGCTGGAGCGCACCAGCGCCACCCTCGACCAGTTGATCAGCGAGAATCGCCACTCGCTGGACGGCGGCATCCAGGGACTCGCCGAGCTGGGCCCGGCGGTCAGCGAACTGCGCGATACCCTGGCGGCACTGCGCGGAATCAGCCGGCGCCTGGAAGAGAACCCGGCGAACTACCTGCTGGGCCGGGAAAAAACCAAGGAGTTCACCCCATGAGGCTCGCCCTTCGCCTGCTGCGTCGCCTGTCCCTGGCCGCCGGCCTGGCCGCGCTCGCCACCCTCGGCGCCTGCTCGATCCTGCCGGAGGCGCAGGTCCTCCAGGTCTACCTGCTACCGGTGCACAACCCTCCGGCCAGCGCCGCCGCGCGGCCGGTCGACTGGTCGCTGCGGATCGCCCGGCCGCGTACCAGCCTGGTGCTGGAGAGCCCGCGCATCGCGGTGCGCCCGCACGGCGACGAAATCAGCGTGTACCAGGGCGCGCGCTGGAGCGATCCGGCGCCGTCGCTGCTGCGCGATCGTCTGATGCAGGCGTTCCAGGCCGACGGCCGGGTCCGCGGCCTGAGCAGCGACGACAGCAACCTGCAGGCCGATTTCGAACTGGGCGGCGACCTTCGCGCCTTCCAGACCGAGTACCCGAACGGCCAGGCCAGCGCGCTGATCCGCTACGACGCGCGCCTGGTGCGTACCGACGACAAGCGCGTGGTCGCCAGCCGGCGTTTCGAGGTCAGCCAGCCGGTGGATGGCAAGAAGGTCGCGGCGGTGGTCAGCGCCTTCGGCAAGGCCGGCGATACGCTGTCGGCCCAGGTTCTCGACTGGACCCTACGCCAGGCCTCGGCGCAACCCGCCGTGCAGCCCTGAAGCGTCCCGCCTGGCCTGGCGACTAGCCCGGGCGCTCCTGGCGGCGCGCCCGGTATTCGTTGGGCGTGCAGCCGAACCAGCGGCGGAATGCCCGGAAGAAATTGCTCGGATCGGCGAAACCCAGCAGGTAGGCGACTTCCAGCAAGGTCAGGCCGGGCTGCTGGAGATACTGTTCGGCCATATCCCGGCGCGTGTCGTCGAGCAGTTGCTGGTAGCTGGTGCCTTCTTCCTGGAGGCGCCGTTGCAAGGTGCGCTGCGACAGGTGCAGCGCCTGGGCCACCCGTTCGCGCTTGGGTTCTCCCTGCGGCAGCAGCCGGCACAAGGTCTGCCGGGTCAGATGGGTAATGCGGCTGGTACTGAAACGCGCCAGGTATTCGCCGGCGAAGCGATCGTGCAACTGGGCCAGCGCCTCGTTGGCCGAGGGTAGCGGCGTCTCGAGGTCGACGCGGGAAAACACCAGCGCGAACTCCTCGGCGTGAAAGCGCAGCGGCGCGCGGAACAGCTCGACATAGGGTGCCAGCGGCTCGCGGGGCGCGCCGGGCAGTTCCACCGCCAGCGGGTCCAGCGACCGGCCGGTGATCCAGCGGACCATGTCCACCAGGTAGGCCAGCGAGCATTCGGCACTCTGCGGTGGCGCCGGCAGGCGATCGCCATGCACCGTGACGCCGATTCGATAGCCCTGCGGCGTGCGGCGGAAAGTCAGGTCGGACGCTTCCGCGATGATCCGCTGGTAGCGCTCCAGGCGCGCGAAGCCTTCCGCCAGGTTGCGGCTCGACATCAGCGCATAGCCGACGACGTGGAAAGCCGGGCGCCGGACCCGGGCGATGTTCAGGGCGATCGCCGGGTTGCCGCTGAGCGCCACCGCACGCTGCCACAGACGGCTCATGGCGTCCTGCGGGAAGCGCGCGTCGGGGTCCTGCAAGGCCTGGTAGTCGAGGCCCAGCTCGGCGAACAGCTGGCGTCCGTCGAGGCCTTCCAGCTCCAGGGCGAGGACGATGCCCTGGACCCAGCTGGACAAGGTTGTACGTTCCGGCATCGGTCTCTTCTTGTTCTGGCGGGAGGCACGCCGACCGTCGTCCGGCCTGGCGGCCCAAGGATACTAAACTGGCCCTGTATGTCATCCGCGACATCGTGCGGCCCGCACTACACTGCGCGGACACAACGAGAGGAGGCATTCCATGAGCAGCCCTGATGACGAGCGTTTCCACAGTTTCGCCGAGTTCTACCCCTACTACCTGCAGGAACACAGCAACGCGGTGTGCCGCCGCCTGCACTACGTCGGCAGCCTGCTGGTGCTGGCGGTGCTCTTCCACGCCGTGGCCAGCCAGCAGTGGCTATGGCTGCTGGCGCTGCCGCTGGTGGGCTACGGCTTCGCCTGGGTCGGCCACTTCGTCTTCGAGAAGAACCGCCCGGCCACCTTCAAGTACCCGCTGTGGTCGTTCATGGGCGACTGGGTGATGCTCAAGGACGCTTTCACCGGCCGCATCCGCTTCTGACCCATCCGCGCGGCTGGCCCCCGGGCCGGTCGCTCCCCCGGGACGACCGTCGGTCCCGGATCGGCGCGCTTTCCTGAACTATCGATCAGCTGTCACTGGCCGCCGCGCAAACGCTTGGTTAAGATTCCGCCAGCAACCTGGCCACCCGCCATTCCCCAGGCGGAAAGCTCACGAGGCCGAGCCGGGACGAAAATACACAGGGATCCTCTCCAGCGCATGAAGCCTACCCTCCCCGACCGCTCGCCGACGAGCCGGTCCGTCGCGTCCATGCGTGAATACTATTCGCGCGTGCTGGCCTATATCGCCTGTGGCGCCAGCATCGCGGCGGGAACCTACACCCAGTATTTCAGCTACGGCATCCTCTGGATGGTGCCCTATGCGCTGCTCTACCCGCACCTGGCGTACCACCTCGGCCAGCGCTTCCGCCAGCACGACCCGCGCAAGGTGACCCGCGCCCTGCTCGCGGTCGACGCCGTGCACTGTGGCCTGGGCATGGCGCTGCTCGGCTTCTCCGTGGTGCCCAGCCTGATGTTCCTGCTGGTGCTGAGCTTCACCGCGCTGGTCATCGGCGGCCTGCGCCTGCTCGGCATGGCCTTGCTGGTATCGGCCAGCAGCGCCCTGCTGGTCGCCGTGCTCGTCGCCCCGCCGCTGCTGGGCAATACCCCGGTCGAGGTGGCCGCGGTCAGCATCCTGTTCTGCGGACTGTACATCTGCATCACCGCCTTCTTCGGCCACCAGCAGGGCCTGCGCCTGGCCCAGGTGCGCCAGGAGATCGCCCGCGAGCAGGAAAAGGCCGCGCGGCTCGCGCGCAACCTGGCCAAGTACCTGTCGCCGCAGGTCTGGGAAATGATCTTCAGCGGCAAGAAGAGCGTGCGCCTGGAAACCCAGCGCAAGAAGCTCACCGTGTTCTTCTCCGACATCCGCGGCTTCACCGAGCTATCCGAGGAACTGGAAGCCGAGGCCCTGACCGACCTGCTCAACAACTACCTCAACGAAATGTCGAAGATCGCCCTCAAGTACGGCGGCACCATCGACAAGTTCGTCGGCGACTGCGTCATGGTGTTCTTCGGCGACCCCAGCACCCAGGGCGCGAAGAAGGACGCGGTGGCTGCGGTATCGATGGGCATCGCCATGCGCAAGCACATGAAGGTGCTGCGCCAGCAGTGGCGGGCCCAGGGCATCACCAAGCCGCTGGAAATCCGCATGGGCATCAACACCGGCTATTGCACGGTGGGCAACTTCGGCGCCGACACGCGCATGGACTACACCATCATCGGCCGCGAGGTGAACCTCGCCAGCCGCCTGGAAAGCGCCTCGGAAGCCGGCGAAATCCTCATTTCCCACGAGACCTACTCGCTGATCAAGGACGTGATCATGTGCCGCGACAAGGGCCAGATCGCGGTCAAGGGCTTCAGCCGCCCGGTGCAGATCTACCAGGTGGTGGACTCGCGCCGCGACCTCGGCGCCGCGCCCAGCTACGTCGAGCACGAATTGCCCGGCTTCTCCATGTACCTGGACACCAACAACATCCAGAACTACGACAAGGAACGGGTCATCCAGGCCCTGCAACAGGCCGCCGAACGCCTGCGCGACAAGGTCATCCTCTAAGTTCGTCGAACGCCGCCGGCAGTTCGTCGCGCCATTCCGGCGCAGTCCGCGGGCCGCTCGCCTGCAGAGCCAGGAACTCCTCCGCCGAAACCCGCCAGGACTGTTCTCGCGCCCAGCACCCGCAGGCCTGGCGATCCAGCGCCAGCGCCTGGCGGCAGGCTTCGCCAAGATCCTCGTGCATGACCCCGGTCACGCCCTGCTGCAATACATCCAGCGGCCCCGGCACGGCGAAGGCCGCCACCGGCACGCCACAGGCCAGGGCTTCGAGCATCACCAGGCCATAGGTATCGGTCAGCGAGGGGAACACCAGCACCGAGGCCGCCCGGTAGGCGTCGGCCAGCGCGCGGCCATGGCGGTAGCCGAGAAAACGCGCCTGTGGATAGCGCTGCTCCAGCGCCGCCCGCTGCGGGCCGTCGCCCACCAGCCATTTTTCGCCCGGCAGTTCGAGATCGAGGAACGCCTCCAGGTTCTTTTCCGTCGCCAGCCGCCCGACATACAGGAACACCGGCGGCCGCTCTTTCGCCGGAGGTGTCTCGGCGGGATGGAACAATTCGGTATCGACGCCCTTGCGCCACAGCCGCAGGTGCTGGAAGCGCCAGGCGCAGAACTCGTCGCGCAGGCGCGGGGTGCTCACCAGCACCGCCCGGCTCGGCCGATGGAAGGTGCGCAGGAAGGCATAGCCCCAGGACAACGGCAGCCACGGACAGCGGTCACGCAGGTATTCGGGAAAGCGCGTATGGATCGCCGAGGTGAAGTCCAGGCCGCGCTTGCCCAGCCAGCGCCGCGCGGCCCAGCCGAGCGGCCCCTCGGTGGCCAGGTGCACGGCATCCGGGGCAAAGGCCTCGATCAGCCCGCCGAGGCGCCAGAGGTTCCAGGCCAGGGGGATTTCCGGATAGCTGGGACAGGGCAGGCAGCGGAAGTCGGCGGGCGACAGCACCCGTACCTGGTGGCCCAGCAGTTCCAGCTCGCGCTGCAGGGCCAGCAGGCTGGTGACGACTCCGTTGACTTGCGGTAACCAGGCGTCGCTGACGATCAATAGCCTCATGCCGCCGGCTCGACCGCCGCGGCCTGCGCCGCCAGCCGCGCCTGCTCCTCGGCCAGGCGGTAGAGCTGGATGCTGCCGTCCCAGTGTTCGATCAGCGCCGTGCAGGACTCCACCCAGTCGCCGCAGTTGAGGTAATCGACGCCCTCGATGCGGCGGATCTCGGCATGGTGGATGTGCCCGCAGACCACCCCGTCGAGCCCGCGCTTGTGGCACTCGTGGGCGATGGCTTCCTCGAAGTCGCTGATGAAGTTCACCGCGGTCTTGACCTTGTGCTTGAGGTACGCCGACAGCGACCAGTAGCCGTAGCCCCAGCGCCGCCGCCAGTGGTTCAGCCAACGGTTGAGGAGCAGGGTGAACTCGTAGGCGGAATCGCCGAGGAACGCCAGCCAGCGGTGGTAGCGGGTGATCACGTCGAACTGGTCGCCGTGTATCACCAGCAGCTTGCGGCCGTCGGCGGTACTGTGCACCGCCTCGTCGACCAGGCGGATGTTGCCGAGGATCAGGCTCGAATAGCGGCGCAGGAATTCGTCATGGTTGCCAGTGACGTAGATCACCTCGGTGCCGCGCTTGCTCAGGGTGAGCAGGCGGCGGATCACGTTGGTGTGCGCCTGCGGCCAGTAGATGCCGCCGCGCAGCTTCCAGCCGTCGATGATGTCGCCCACCAGGTAGATGCGATCGGCGTGGTAGCGCTTGAGGAACGCCGCCAGGTGTTCGGCCTGGCAATCCCGCGTCCCCAGGTGGACATCCGAGATCCACAGGGTCCGGACCCGCTGCTTGCGGTTCGAGGTGAAGCGTTGCGCGGTGCTCATCGGCGGGTCTCCGACGGTGTTTTTCCGATCTTGGCCGGCGCCGGTGAAACGACTGTGACAGGCCGGCGACCGTTGCGTGACAGGGCCCGGCTGTCTGTCGCCGGCGCCAGCGGGTAGACTGGGCGCCTGCCTCCGGGAGCTTCGCCATGGGTTCGATCCTTTCCCTGCGCCACTACAGCCACGACCAGATCGTCCACAGCCATGACCATGCCCAATTGGTCCTGGGCCTCAGCGGCTGCCTCGACTTCGAGGTCGAGGGGCGCGGCAGCCGCGTGTTGCGGCAGACCTTCGCGGTGGTTCCGGCGCAAGCCCGGCATGCCTGCTCGAGTCCCTCCGGCAGCCGCTGCCTGGTCCTCGACCTGCCCTGCGACGGCAGCCTGCTGCTGGGCCTGGGCGAACACGCCGAAGCCGGCAGGCGGCTGTTCGAGCGACCGCAGGCGCTGTCGCTGACGCCCGCCCAGGGTCAACTGGTGAACTGGCTGGCCAGCGGCCCGATCAACGACCCGGTGATCGCCCACCAGGGCGCCGGCCTGCTCCTCGCCAGCCTGGCCAGCGAGCGCCAGCCGCCGCGCCAGCAGCCCCGCCTGCCACTGGCCAGCCTCGACGCCTACCTCGACCGCCATGCCGCCCATCCGCTACAGGTAGCCGACCTGGCGCGGCTGGCCGGTCTTTCGGTGGCGCGCTTCCACAGCCTGTTCCTCGCCGAGACCGGACAGACGCCCATGGACTACGCGCGCAGCCGACGCCTGCACCAGGCCCACGAACTGTTGCTGGAGAGCAGCCTGGCGGTGGGCGAGATCGCCGCCCGGGTCGGCTACGCCTCGCAGAGCGCCTTCACCGCAGCGCTGGTCCGCGAGTTCGGCGTCACCCCGCGACAACTGCGTCGCGAGTCCCGCGACAAAACCGGCTAGCCGCACGACAGACAAATCCGTCACGACTCCTTACTCTCTGCCCATCGACAGAACAGGAGTCAGCATGGACATCATCGAATGGCAGGATTTCGAACGCGTCGAACTGCGCGTCGGCACCATCCTCAGCGCCGCTCCCAACCCCAAGGCACGCAAACCCGCCTATGTCCTCGAGGTCGACCTCGGACCGCTCGGCCTGCGCACCTCCAGCGCGCAACTGACCGCACACTACCAGGCCGAGCAACTGGTCGGACGCCAGGTCCTCTGCGTCTGCAACTTCGCTCCGAAGCAGATCGCCGGGGTGCGCTCGGAGGTCCTGGTCACCGGGGTCTACGATAGCGAGGACAAGGTGGTCCTGGCCGGCTTCGACAAGCCCCTGCCCAACGGTGCGCGCCTGGCCTGAAGGATCCCCATGAATCGACGTTCCGCCCTCGCCGCCCTGCACGGCGGCGCCCTCCTCTTCGGCCTGACCGGGGTGTTCGGCAAGCTGGCCAGCGCCTCCCCCGGGGTGATCGTGTTCGGTCGTGCGCTGTTCGCGGTGCTCGCCCTCGGCCTCTTCGCCCGCCTCGCGGGCCAGGCCTGGCGCGCCCTGGGACCCGCGCAATGGCTGCGCCTGGCGCTCTGCGGCCTGCTCCTGGCCGGCCACTGGGTGAGTTTCTTCATCGCCGTGAAGACCGCCGGCGTGGCCATCGCCACCCTCGGCTTCGCCAGCTTCCCGGCCTTCACGGTAATCCTCGAAGGGCTGCTCTTCCGCGAGCGCATTCATCTCGCGGAAGGACTGCTGGTGGTCCTGGTCAGCCTTGGCCTGGTGCTGGTCACGCCGAACTTCGACCTCGCCAGCGGCGCCACCCTCGGCCTGCTCTGGGCGATCCTTTCCGGCCTGCTGTTCGCCCTGCTGTCGCTGGCCAACCGTAGCAACAGCGGGCAGGTCGGCCCGGTGCAGGCGGCGCTCTGGCAGAACCTGGTAGTCGCCCTGTGCCTGCTGCCATTCGCGGTCGGCGAACTACCGGCGCCACCCGCTCTCGACTGGCTCTGGCTGGCCCTGCTGGGCGTCTTCTGCACCGGCCTGGCGCACAGCCTGTTCGTGGCCAGCCTGGCGGTGGTCAAGGCCCGCACCGCGGCACTGGTATTCGCCCTGGAGCCGGTCTACGGGATCGCCTTCGCCTGGCTGCTGTTCCATGAGACGCCGGGGCCGCGGATGTTCCTCGGCGGTGCCCTGATCATCCTCGCCATCGTGCTGTCGGCGCGCCTCGGTGCACGGGGCAGGAAAACCGCAGTCGGCGACGAACGAGGCGATCCCGAGCGCGCCTGAATCCGCCCCGGCCGTCACACCGGCAACCATCGAAAGTCCGCAGTGAATAAAAAAACCCGGTCGAACACGCGGGGGGAAGGGGTTCGACCGGGTGCTGCGTCCAATCACCGGAGCGTTGGCAGAGGGACGCAAAGGGAGGTGTCGGTTTCCAGCGCCTGCCGCATCCGCTCACGGGCTCGCGCCAGGCCTTTCTCACGGAATTCCGGGCCCATGTTCATGCCCTCCGCGTGGATGAAGGTGACGTCGTGGATGCCGACGAAGCCCAGCACCTGGCGCAGATAGGGTTCCTGGTGATCGAGACCACCGCCGGCGTAGATCCCGCCGCGGGCGGTGAGAACGAAGGCGCGCTTGCCCTGTAGCAGGCCTTCCGGCCCCTGCTCGGCGTAACGGAAGGTCAGGCCGGCGCGCAGCACATGGTCGAACCAGCTCTTCAGGCTGCTGGGAATGGCGAAGTTGTACATCGGTGCCGCCAGCACCAGCACGTCCGCCATCCGCAACTCCTCGGTCAGGCGATTGGAACGCTCGAGGGCGCGCCTTTCCGCAGCGCTATGGCCATCACAGGGGGTGGTCCAGGCTCCCAGCAATAATTCATCGAGGTGCGGCAGCGGCTCGCGCGCCAGGTCGCGGACCTGGAAGCGATCAGCGGGATGCGCGATTTTCCAGTGGGAGATGAATTCCGCCGTCAGCAGGCGGGAAACCGAGCCCCGTTGGCGGGCACTGCTCTCGATAACCAGGACACGGGACATGACTCGACCTCCACCCACTGCGCTACAACGATGGAGGTGAGGGTAGAGAATGATTAATCGATTAAAAAGTTGAAAAAACCGCTGTTAAATATCGACCAGGTTGATTTATAAACAGGCACCACCTAGTCTTTCGGTGAGAGAACGCTCTATTTCGCGATCTTGCAGGTCAGCTTGATCCGCAACTTGATGATGTCGCGGCCGAATTGCGCGGTGAAGTTGCTGTTCTGCCCGGGCTGGATCACGCCCTTGCGCACTTTCGGGGTCTCCGGGCCGTTGCGGAACACCGCCGTGCACTCTGCCGCCTGGCCTCCCAGGTTGGTGAGAAGGATCGCGCCCATGTCGCGCCCGATGTCCTGGGTGCTGTAGGAGACCTCGGTGCCGTTGAGTTGCGGGTCGACCTCGATCGGATAGGCGAAAGCGGACAGGGGCAGCAGCGATAGTGCGAAACAGCAAAGCCTTTTCATGGCCGGACTCCCGGTAGCGACAGATGGAAAAATGGCAACACCCTGAAAACCACGGCATCCCGTACGTCAAGAGAATGGACAGCTACCCCGTACAGGACGCCGACGACACGATAAGCGAAGTCGCCCCTCCGGCGCACTCGTCATCGCCTGCCGGCCGCGGAAACGCCGGCGAGGCATCCCTGCATTCGAGGAGGCGGAAATGAAAGCGCCACGCGTAACCCTGGACCAATGGCGGACCCTGCAGGCGGTGGTCGACCACGGCGGCTTCGCCCAGGCCGCGGAAGCCCTGCACCGCTCGCAATCGTCGATCAGCTATACCGTGGCGCGCATGCAGGAACAGCTCGGCGTGCCGCTGCTGCGCATCGACGGACGCAAGGCGGTGCTGACCGAGGCCGGCGAAGTATTGCTGCGCCGTTCGCGGCAACTGGTCAAGCAGGCCGGGCAACTGGAGGAACTGGCGCACCACATGGAACAGGGCTGGGAACCCGAGGTGCGCCTGGTGGTGGACGCCGCCTACCCCACCGCGCGGATCGTCCGCTCGCTGTCCGCCTTCATGCCGCAGAGCCGCGGCTGTCGCGTGCTGCTGCGCGAGGAAGTGCTCTCCGGCGTCGAGGAAGCGCTGATCCAGGGCGCCGCCGACCTGGCGATCAGCGGCCTGATCATTCCCGGCCACCTCGGCGCCGACCTCAGCGTGGTCGAGTTCGTCGCCGTGGCCCACCCCGACCATCCGCTGCACCGCCTGCAACGCGAACTGACCCACCAGGACCTGGAAACCCAGATGCAGGTGGTGATCCGCGACAGCGGCCGGCTACAGCCGCGCGACCACGGCTGGCTGGGCGCCGAACAGCGCTGGACGGTGGGCAGCCTGGCTACCGCGGCGACCTTCGTCGGCAACGGCCTGGGCTTCGCCTGGCTGCCGCGACACATCATCGAGCGCGAACTGCAGAGTGGCCAGCTCAAGCCGCTGCCGCTGAGCCAGGGCGGCGTGCGGCAGAGCCGCTTCTACCTCTACACCAACAAGGAAAAGCCGCTCGGCCCGGCCAGCCAGATCCTCATGGAAATGCTCAAGTCGTTCGCCAACGTACCGCTCAACGCGCCCTTCGCGGCGCCCGAACCGGCCGCCGAGTGAACGCAGATGCCTGACTTCCAGCACCGCGACTGCACCCTCGTCTACGACGACCACCCCGGTCCCACCGAGCGCGCGCCGGTCCTGCTGCTGCACGGTCTCGGTTCGAGCGCCCGCGACTGGGAATACCAGTTGCCGGCCCTGCTGGGCCACTACCGCCTGCTGGTCCCGGACCTGCGCGGCCACGGCCGCTCCGGCAAGCCGCGCGGCGGCTACAGCATGGCCGGCTTCGCCGAGGACTGCGCGGCGCTGCTCGACCGGCTCGGCTGCGGCCCGGTACACCTGGTCGGCATCAGCATGGGCGGGATGATCGGCTTCCAGTTGGCCTGCGACCGACCCGACCTGCTGCGCAGCCTGACCATCGTCAACAGCACTCCGGAAGTCATCCCGCGCAAGCCTCGCGAACATCTGGAGGTGGCCAAGCGCAAGCTCCTCTCGCGCCTGCTCAGCCTGCGGACCATCGGCCGCGCCCTCGGCCGGCTGTTGTTTCCCAAGGCGGAACAGGCCGGGCTGCGAGAGAAGATCGAGGCGCGCTGGGCGGAGAACGACAAGCGCGCCTACCTGGCCAGCCTCGACGCGATCATCGGCTGGGGCGTGCAGGAACGATTGGCCGAGATCGCCTGTCCGACCCTGGTGATCAGCGCGGATCGCGACTACACGCCGGTATCGCTGAAGCAGGCCTATTGCGAGCGGATCGCCGACGCCCGCCTGGTGGTGGTGGAGGACTCCCGCCACGCCACGCCGATGGACCAACCCGAGATTTTCAACACCACCCTGCTCGGCTTCCTCGCCGATATCGATAAAACCAAGGAACAACCATGCTCAAACGTCTCCTGATCGCCGCCTGCACCCTGCTCTTCGCCGGTTCCCTGCTGGCCGCCACGCCTGCCGCCAAGCCGCACGTCCTGATCGCCACCAGCCTCGGCGAGATCGAGGTAGAACTCGATCCGGCCAAGGCGCCGATCAGCGTGAAGAACTTCCTCGAGTACGTCGACAGCGGCTACTACGACGGCACCCTGTTCCACCGCGTGATCCCGGGCTTCATGGTGCAGACCGGCGGCTTCAGCGCCGGCATGCAGGAGAAGAAGACCCGTGCACCGATCAAGAACGAGGCCGACAACGGCCTGCTCAACGAGCGCGGCACCCTCGCCATGGCCCGTACCGGAGTGGTCGATTCGGCCACCAGCCAGTTCTTCATCAACCTGACCGACAACGACTTCCTCAACCATGGTGCCCGCGACTTCGGCTATGCCGTGTTCGGCAAGGTGGTGCGTGGCATGGGCGTGGTCGACCAGATCGCCAAGGTTCCCACCACCCGCCGCAACGGCTTCGCCGACGTGCCGAGCGACGACGTGGTGATCCTGTCCGCCAAACGCCTCTGAGTCCAGCCGCAGGGGCTTGATCCGGCGGGCCCAGGACGGGCCCGCTCCAGAAGAGAGCCATCATGCTTTATCGTCGTTTCGAACGTCTGATCAACCCGTTCCGCAGTGCTTCCGAACGCATGCCGCCCAGCGAAGTGCTGCGTTTCTATGTCTACTTCCTGCGCCAGGTCTGGCCGGTGTTCCTGGCCCTGCTGGTGGTCGGCCTGATCGTCGCGCTGATCGAGGTGGCGCTGTTCAGCTACCTCGGCCGCATCGTCGATCTCGCCCAGAGCACGCCCAGCGCGGAGTTCTTCCGCGTGCACGCCAACGAACTGATCTGGATGGCGGTGGTGGCGCTGGTCCTGCGCCCGCTGTTCAACGCCCTGCACGACATGCTGGTGCACCAGAGCATCAACCCGAGCATGACCAACCTGATCCGCTGGCAGAACCACCGCTACGTGCTCAAGCAGAGCCTCGGCTTCTTCCAGAACGATTTCGCCGGGCGCATCGCCCAGCGCATCATGCAGACCGGCAACTCGTTGCGCGATTCGGCGGTGCAGGTGGTGGACGCCCTCTGGCACGTGCTGATCTATACCGTCAGCGCCCTGGTGCTGTTCGCCGAGGCCGACTGGCGCCTGATGATCCCTCTGGTGCTGTGGGTGTTCGCCTACGTCGGCGCCCTCGCCTACTTCGTTCCCCAGGTCAAGCGCCGCTCGGTGGAGGCCTCGGATTCGCGCTCGAAGCTGATGGGGCGGATCGTCGACGGCTACACCAACATCACCACGCTGAAGCTGTTCGCCCACACCCGCCAGGAAGAGGACTACGCCCGCGAAGCGATCGGCGACCAGACCCTCAAGTCGCAACGCGCCGGGCGCGTAGTGACCTCCATGGACGTGACCATCACGGTGATGAACGGCGTGCTGATCACCGGCACCACCGGCCTGGCCCTGTGGCTGTGGAGCCAGGAGCTGATCTCGGTGGGCGCCATCGCCCTGGCCACCGGGCTGGTGATCCGCATCAACAACATGTCCGGCTGGATCATGTGGGTGGTCGGCGGCATCTTCGAGAACATCGGCCAGGTCCAGGATGGCATGCAGACCATCGCCCTGCCGCGCAAGGTGGTCGACCGCGAGGACGCCCAGCCGCTGCGGGTAGAGCGCGGCGAGGTGGAGTTCGAGCACATCGCCTTCCACTACGGCAAGGGCAGCGGCGTGATCCAGGGTCTCGACCTGAAGGTCCGGCCCGGCGAGAAGATCGGCCTGGTCGGACCTTCCGGCGCCGGCAAGTCGACCCTGGTCAACCTGCTGCTACGCCTGTACGACCTGGAGAGCGGACGCATCCTGGTCGATGGCCAGGACATCGCCGGGGTGACCCAGGAAAGCCTGCGCGCGCAGATCGGCATGGTCACCCAGGACACCTCGCTGTTGCACCGTTCGATCCGCGACAACCTGCTCTACGGCCGCCCCGGCGCCAGCGACGCGGAACTCATGGAAGCGGTGCGCAAGGCTCGCGCCGACGAGTTCATCCCGCTGCTCAGCGACGCCGAGGGCCGCCGCGGCTTCGACGCCCATGTCGGCGAACGCGGAGTGAAGCTCTCCGGCGGCCAGCGCCAGCGCATCGCCATCGCCCGGGTGCTGCTCAAGGACGCGCCGATCCTGATCCTCGACGAAGCGACCTCGGCGCTGGACTCGGAAGTCGAATCGGCGATCCAGGAAAGCCTGGAGACCCTGATGCAGGGCAAGACGGTGATCGCCATCGCCCACCGCCTGTCGACCATTGCGCGCATGGACCGCCTGGTGGTGCTGGACAAGGGCCACATCGCCGAAAGCGGCACGCATGCCGAGTTGCTCGCCCATGGCGGCCTCTATGCGCGCCTCTGGCAACACCAGACCGGCGGCTTCGTCGGCGTCGACTGAAGCCTCGGCACCGGGCGGCGGCTCGCGCCGCCCGGCCTGGGTGACCTTGTCAAAGGCTCTGCAACGGGCCTTTTCGCGGCAATCATCACCGCCGTCGATCTCGACTAGCACGCGCTTCGATTTTTTCCGCCAGCGAAACGGTGTTCTTATCGAACCCGTGCCCCGGCTCGATCCCGACGCCTGCCGCATCGTCCCCGTCCACCTGGCGTCGGCCACGGACGACCAAGGATGCCAGTGCTCGGTACCGGGGATTTCGCCCCATCGCTACGGAGAATCACAGAATGAAACTTGCCTCTGTCGTGTCCGCCGTCATCACCAGCCTCGCCCCCATGGCCTTCGCCCAGGACGTGGACAAGGACCCGGGCCGCGGCCTGCCGGTCGAGGAATACCACTACGGCATGCAACTGGACGTGAAGAATGTCCTGCACCGTACCGACAATTCGACCAGGACCGGCGTAGTGCCGGTGACCGTGGTCTACGAGGACCATAGCGGCGAGCTGCACAAGATCCGCTTCCTCGAATGGGGCGGCAGCACCAGCAACGGCTGAGCGGACGCCACGCCCTATCGTTCCGGCCCCCTTCAGGCCTGGCGGTAGGGCAACAGGCCGTGGGCCTCCTCGGCGTAGGCGCGCACACCCGCCCGCTCCTGTTCGAGGAACTGCGCCACGGCATCGCGCAGACCGGGATGTGCCAGGTAGTGCCAGGAGCGCGTCAGCACCGGCTCGAAACCGCGGATCAGCTTGTGTTCGCCCTGGGCGCCGGCGTCGAAGCGCGCCAGGCCGGCGCCGATGGCGAATTCCAGGCCCTGGTAGAAGCAGGTCTCGAAGTGCAGCCGGTCGAACTCGGCCAGGCATCCCCAGTAGCGCCCGTACAGGGTATCTCCAGCGACCAGGCTGAACGCCATCGCCACCGGCTTGCCACGCTGGTGGGCGAAGACCACGCGGATCGCCTCCGGCATGCGCTCGGCCAGCAGGCCGAAGAACTCGCGGCTCAGGTAGGGATCGCGGTCGCGCACCAGGTAGGTGTTGGCGTAGCAGAGATAGACGAAATCCCACTCCAGTTCGGACAACTGGCCGCCTTCCCGCCATTCGAACTCGATGCCCTGTCCGCCGACCTGTTCGCGCTCCTTGCGCAGTTGCTTGCGCTTGCGCGAACTGAGGGCCTCGAGGAAGTCCTGGAAGTCCCGATAGCCGCGGTTGTGCCAGTGGTACTGGCAACCCAGGCGTTCGAGCCAACCGTCACGCGCGGCAAGCAAAGTGTCCGCCCGGGCGTCGGTGAAATTCACATGGATGCTCGACAGACCGCTCGCCTCGGCCTCCTCGCCAAGGGACGCGAGCAGCCCCTGCAACCCTTCGTCCTCGCCCAGCAGGCGCGCACCGGCGACCGGGGTGAAGGGCACCCCTACCAGCAGCTTCGGGTAGTAGCGGATACCGGCCCGCTGGCAGGCGTCGGCCCAGCTCCAGTCGAACACGTATTCGCCGTACGAGTGCGCCTTCACATAGGCCGGCAGCGCCGCGCACAGCCGCCCTTGCGGATCGCGCAGCACGCGATGAGCCGGGCGCCAGCCGGTAGCGGGCGTCACGCTGTGGCTGTCTTCCAGCGCGGACAGGAAAGCATGACGCAGGAATGGCTGGGCGGGAGGCAGCAAGGCGTCCCACTCGGCGGCGTCGATATCGGCAAGGGTGGCAAGCGTCTGGATCGGCATGCGCGCCAGTCTGGCGCGAGACGCAAGGCAAGTGAAGCCGGTCGATGGAAAAAAAGCGCTCGGCGGACCCGCGATGAAACCGCCCTTCACCAAGCGAAGGCTTCGATCCATCCTACGTAGAGCGCATAACGCCAACGGCGTTATCCGCCGATACCCCGCCGCAACGGCGGAGCGAAAGCTGGGAACCCTCCGCGTAGGGCGAATAACGCCGGAGGCGTTATCCGCCGATACCCCGCCGCAACGGCGGAGCGAAAGCTGGGAACCCTCCGCGTAGGGCGAATAACGCCGGAGGCGTTATCCGCCGATACCCGCCGCGACGGCGGATAACCGCGATGCGGTTATTCACCCTACCCCAGCGCAGAGCGAAAGCTTGGAACCCTCCGCGTAGGGCGCATAACGCCGGAGGCGTTATCCGCCGATACCCGCCGCGACGGCATTCCCGATCGGGCCCTAGATCATGCCCAGCAGCAACAGGACCAACAGCACCACCAGCAATGCGCCGATGATCCCCGAGGGCCCGTAGCCCCAGTTGCGCGAATGAGGAAAGACCGGCAGGCCGCCGATCAGCAGCAGGATCAGGATGATCAGAAGAATCGTACCGAGACTCATGGGCGTCGCTCCTGTTCGGCTCATGGGGCAAAGGGCGGGAGATTCCGCCCTTGTAGTTCTCGACCCCCGCCGAGCAACGAAGATTCAATAAATCCGCGACCTCCAGCCTCAGTGGATGACCTTGGGCGCCGGCCCCTTGAGCAGACGCATGAACATCAGCGCCACCGCCTGGGCGTCGCCGAGGGCGGTGTGGCGACCGCTGACCGGCACATCCAGGGCCCGCGCCAGGGTGTCGAAGCGCAGGTCGATGTGTGCGTCGGGAAAATGCCGGCTGACCTTCCGGTGGTACAGCGACGAAATCTCGATGGAGGGGTTGTGCAACTGTCGGTCGAGGAGCTGGCGCAGGTGCCGATTCAGCACGGCGACATCGAACGACAGATAGTAGCCCAGCAGCGGTCGGTCGCCGATGAACGCCAGCACCTGGCGCAGGGCCTGCTCCAGCTGCAACTGTCCCTCCAGGTCGGCGCGGCGCAGCTTGTGGATGCGGATCGACTCCGCATCCAGGCTCGGCGGCGGCTCGACGTAGAGTTCCAGGCGCTCGCCCATGACCAGTTTGCCGCGCCGCACCAGCACCGCGCCGATGCTGAGGATGTCGGCACGACGCGGGTCGAGGCTGGTGGTCTCGAGATCGAGGGAGATCACTTCCTCCGCCTCGACCGCCTCGTGCATCCACCAATACAGCCGGCGGCGCCAGCCCGGCCAGCGGCTGTCGGGCAACTTGACCATGGTGTTCATCGGGTCTCCAGGTGGAATTGACGGGCCACGCTCTGCTTGAACTTCTTCACCACATGCAGGCCGTAGCGCAGCATGTCGCGATCGTGGCGGCTCATGCCGCTGACGTCCAGGCCCTGCTGGCGACCGTCGCGTTGGCCGGCCAACTGGCGGGTCAGGCGCAGTTGCAGGAACAGCTCGAAAGACTCGCTCAGGTCGTCCGCCAGGCGTGCTTCGAGGACCTTGTGTCGCTTCAGCGCCTCGATCCGTGCCAGGGTCCCGCGGGTCTCCAGGCCTTCGCGCAGGGCCAGGGTGCGGATGCCGTGGACGATGGGGAAGATCCCGCCGCGCTTGAGATCGAGGCGGGCGTCCTGGGTTTTCAGCTGGCCGAGGAAGGTCAGCGGCGTATCGAATTGCAGGGCCGCCGCCGCGATATCCGCCAGCCAGCGCTCGCCGCCGTCGGCGAAACCGCGCAGTTGCCGACACAACGGCTCGAACAGCTGCAGGTTGCCGGCCACCGGCCAGGCATCGGCCAGGATCGACAGGCGCAACAGCTGCTCCGGCTTGCCCTCCAGCAGCGTCCCGCGCAGCTCCGCCTGCCAGGCCGCCAGCGGCTTGCACCATTCCGGCCGACTGGCCATCACCCCTCCGGGACAGGGCGGATAACCGAACTCCAGCAAGGCCGCGCTGAAGCGCTGCATCATCGCCAGGGCCTGTTCCTGCGGCAGATCGTCGGCCAGGACCAGGGCATTGTCCTGGTCGGTCTTCAGCAACTGCTCGCCGCGTCCTTCGCTGCCCATCACCAGCAAGCAGCAGCGCCCGCGCAGGGTTGGCGGCAGCAACAATTCGAAAAGCCGTTCGAGCAATTGCTCGTTGAGCGCGCTGACCAGCTGCATGATGAAGCGCAGGCGGATACCGTTGCCGGCCAGGGTAGCGATCAGGGTGTCCAGGGTTTCCGCGCAGCGGCGCAGGTCGCCGAGGTCGTCGGCGCGGGCGATGCGCAGCGCCAGGACGTGGGAATGGGTGGAGAACAGGCTGAGCACCTGGGTCAGGTGCAACAGGCCGATCACCTGACCGTCCTCGGTGACCGCGACCCGCTCGATACGCTGGCGCGTCATGAGGATCATCGCGTCGAACAGGAAATCGCCCAGTTCGACGCTGGCCAGCGGACCATGGGCCAACGGCCCGATAGCCTCCAGCTCGCTGCGCCCGTCGCGGAAGTGCGCGCTCATGAGGTCGGTGCGGGTGACGATGCCGAGCTCGGGCCCGTCCCTCTCCAGCCGCACCAGCAGGGCATCGGCGCCGTGGCTCAATTGCAGGCGCGCGGCGTCGCCGAGGGACAGCGAGGCCTCCACCTCCAGCGCCGGCAGCAAGTGCTCGCGGGCGATGCGGGTAAGGATGAACTTGGCAAGGTTCTGCCCGTCGCGCTGGGCCAACTGGCGCTTGGCCGCCAGGTCGGCCTGGAAGAACCGGGCGAAACCCGGGTTCTCCCCGCACAACTGGTGGAAGCAACTGGCCGGCAGTTCGTAGACGATGCTTTCCTCGATCGCCAGGTAGCGATGCTTGCTGCTGCCGGAGAACAGCCCGCGGACGTCGAACAGGTCGTCCGCGGCGTACTGGGCGAACACTCGCCCGTCGTCGCCGCGCTCCTCGACCACGCCCTTGAGCAGGACGAACAGCCCGGGGACCGCCGAACCGGCCTCCAGCAAGGTTTCCCCCGGCGCGTAGTAGCCTACGCTGAGGGCCTGCTTGAGGGTCTCGCGCTGATGGGGACGCAACTGGTCGAAGGGCGGCGAGGCGAAGTTGAAACTGTCAGGCATGGCTCATCTCGCTGTAACCGGGACGCTGAAACGAAAGGCGGCGGACCGGAAATCCGGCCGCCGCCTCGGGCTACGTCTTCACGTAGCGCTTAGTGGGCCACCGCGCCAGAGGCGCCCAGGCCGGTCTGGGAACGGATGAACTGCGGGAAGAAGCGCGCCCGCTCCTCGTCGGCCGCCGCCGACTTGTCGGTGATGGAGAAGAACCAGATACCGACGAAGGCGACGATCATCGAGAACAGCGCCGGGTACTCGTACGGGTAGATGGCTTTCTCGTGGCCGAGGATCTGCACCCAGATGGTCGGGCCGAGGACCATCAGGCCCACCGCGGTGATCAGGCCCATCCAGCCGCCGATCATGGCGCCGCGGGTGGTCAGCTTCTTCCAGTACATGGAGAGCAGCAGCACCGGGAAGTTGCAGCTGGCGGCGATGGAGAAGGCCAGGCCGACCATGAAGGCGATGTTCTGCTTCTCGAAGAGGATGCCGAGCACGATGGCGACCACGCCCAGGGCCACGGTGGTCATCTTCGAGACCCGCAGCTCGTCCTTCTCGTTGGCCTTGCCGCCCTTGAACACGCTGGCGTACAGGTCATGGGAGACGGCCGAGGCCCCGGCCAGGGTCAGCCCGGCGACCACCGCGAGGATGGTGGCGAAGGCCACCGCCGAGATGAAGCCGAGGAACAGGCTGCCGCCCACCGCGTCGGCCAGGTGCACCGCCGCCATGTTGTTGCCGCCGATCAGCGCGCCGGTGGCGTCCTTGAAGTCCGGGTTGGTGCTGACCAGCAGGATCGCGCCGAAACCGATGATGAAGGTCAGGATGTAGAAGTAGCCGATGAAACCGGTGGCGTAGAACACGCTCTTGCGCGCTTCCTTGGCGTCGCTGACGGTGAAGAAGCGCATCAGGATGTGCGGCAGCCCGGCGGTGCCGAACATCAGCGCGAAGCCCAGGGAGAATGCCGAGATCGGATCCTTAACCAGGCCGCCCGGACTCATGATCGCCTCGCCCTTCGGATGCACCTTGATGGCTTCGGAGAACAGCGTGCTGACGTCGAAGTTGACGTGCTTGAGCACCATGATCGCCATGAACGAGGCGCCGGAAAGCAACAGCACGGCCTTGATGATCTGCACCCAGGTGGTCGCCAGCATGCCGCCGAACAGCACGTAGAGCACCATCAGGATGCCCACCAGGACCACCGCGACATGGTAGTTGAGGCCGAACAGCAGCTCGATCAGCTTGCCGGCGCCGACCATCTGCGCGATCAGGTAGAACGCCACCACCACCAGCGAGCCGCAGGCCGACAGGGTGCGGATCTGCTTCTGCTTGAGGCGGTAGGAGGCGACGTCGGCGAAGGTGTACTTGCCCAGGTTGCGCAGGCGCTCGGCGATGAGGAAGAGGATGATCGGCCAGCCGACCAGGAAGCCGATCGAGTAGATCAGGCCATCGTAGCCGGAAGTGAAGACCAGCGCCGAAATACCCAGGAAGGATGCCGCCGACATGTAGTCGCCGGCGATCGCCAGGCCATTCTGGAAGCCGGTGATGCGGCCGCCTGCGGCATAGTAGTCGGCCGCCGAGCGGTTGCGCTTGGATGCCCAGTAGGTGATGCAGAGGGTCGCGCCGACGAAGGCGACGAACATGACGATGGCCGAGACGTTCAGCGGCTGGCGCTGCACGTCGCCGGTCAGCGCGTCGGCCCAGAGGGCCGGAGCGAAGGCCGCAAGGCCGAGCGCGGCAAGGAGACGAGCGATCATTGCTGCGCCTCCTTGAGGATTTCCTGGTTCAGGCTGTCGAACTCGCCGTTGGCGCGACGCACGTACAGGCCGGTCAGGATGAACGCGGCAAGGATCAGTCCGACACCCATCGGGATGCCCCAGGTCACGGACGAATCGGGACTGATACGCGCGCCCAGCAGCTGCGGCTGGAAAGCGATCAGCAGGATGAATATCACGTAGAGGCCAAGCATGATCGAAGAAAGTATCCAGGCGAAACGCTCTCGCTTGGCCACCAACTCCTTGAAGCGCGGATTGGTATCAATCCGCTGGTAGATGCTGTCGTTCATTGTTTTTATCCTCACAGCGGGGTGACGCGGAATGTCGTCGATATCCACTGTAGGACGCTGGTGCAAGCGCTCCAGACGACTTTAGTCGTAGCGTTTCGCCAGCCGCTCTAGACCGGTATTCCCGGGCCTTCCGGCAGATTCCGGAGCCAGCCTTCGGCAAGGAAAAACGCCGTGCCCGGTTGCCCGGGCACGGCGTTCCCCGATCGAACCAGCCGTGCTACTGCACCCAGTCCTTGACCCGTCCCGGGTTGGCCGCCACCCACTGCTTCGCCGCATCCTCGGGTTTGGCGCCCTCCTGGATCGCCAGCATCACCTGGCCGACCTCGTTGCCATCCTTCCAGCCGAACTTCTTCAGGAACTCCCAGACCGGCTTGGCCTTGGCCTCCAGCGCCGGGTTGGCGACGGTGTCGACATGCTCGGTATCGCCATAGACCTTCTTCGGATCGTCGAGGAACTTCAGCTTCCACTTGGCGAACATCCAGTGCGGAATCCAGCCGGTCACCACCACCGGCTTCTTCTCGTTCTCGGCACGGGTCAGCTCGGCGATCATGCCGCTGCCGGAACTGGCCACCAGCTTGTAGTCGAGGCCATATTGCTTGATCGCCTCGTCGGTCTTGATCATCACCCCGGCGCCGGCATCGATACCCACCACGCGGCCGCCGAAAGCGTCCTTCTGCGCCTGGAGGTCGGCGATGCTGTTGGCGCTCACGTATTCGGGGACGATCAGGCCGATGCGTGCGTCCGGGGAGTTGATGGCAAGGTTGACCACCTTATCCTTCATCTTCTCGTAGTAGGCGCCGTGGGTGCCCGGCAGCCAGGCCGAGAGCATGGCATCGAGCTTGCCGCGCGCCACGCCCTGCCACATGATCCCCGCCGCCACCGGCATCAGCTTCACCTCGTAGCCGAGCTTCTCGCGGATCACCTCGGCGGCCACATGGGTGGTCGCCACGCTGTCCGACCAGCCGTCCACGTAACCGATGGTGATCACCGGCTTGTCCGCCGCGGCCGCCACCCCCACAGCCGCCGACATTGCCAGGCCCGCACTCCAGCACAACAGTCGTCGCATCATTCGCATCAGACGTACCCCTTGTTCTATGCCGACGGGGACGCTCCCCGGCGGTCGCGGCACTCTGCGGTGCCGCCGTCCATCATCGGCGCGCCCGGACGGCGGACTGCTCTGAGAACGACACCCATCGCACCCGATAACGACATGCCTCGAACTGCGCTGCGGCACGCTGCGGATGTGCTCCGAGACAGTGCGATCGAAGCGCTCTATGCACTCGATTGGACAGGCCGATTTCCGCTTGGCCGAGCGCCTGGATAGGCTTTCGCCAAAGAGGAATGATTCTCGATCAAAGGAGAGCAGCCATGCTCAAGACCCTGACCTTCACCGTCATGCACTTCATCATCGCCTTCAGCGTGGCCTATGCGCTGACCGGCAGCATAGCGGTCGGCGGGCTGGTGGCGGCGGTCGAGCCGCTGTGCAACTCGGTCGGTTTCTACTTCCACGAGAAGATCTGGAAACGCTTCGAGAAAGACGGCGCGCCGCGCCCGGCTAGCGCCCATGGCTGGCTGCACCGCCACGCCTGAAGGGATATTCGCGAGGCACGGCAAGAGGCGGGAAAGACCGATTGGAACGCTGGCTGCAATAACCCACTGCACTACTGAGGCTTGCAGTTGTCATAGCGGCAGTATATTCACTCAGTACTTTTCCCTCGAAGGGATTCCCCCGATGCCCCACTTCCTCCGTTTCGCTGCCCTGCTCGGCGGCCTCGCCCTCGGTTGTGCCAATCTGGCGCAGGCCCGGGACGTGGACGCCGCGAGCTACGGCTATCCACTGACCAACCCGTTCGAGGCGACCATCGCCACCACGCCGCCGGAACTGCGTCCCGAGCTTCCGCACAGCGAGGACATCGACCAGAAGGACTACAGCCTGAAATTGCGCCCGGAGCGCGAGTTCGCCCTGCCGGACAACTTCTGGCCGGTGAAGAAGCTGCGCTACCGCCTGGCCCGCCAGGATCATGCGGCGCCGCTGATCTTCATCATTGCCGGGACTGGCGCCCACTACGCTAGCAGCTTCCCGGAATACTTGAAGAAGCTCTTCTACCAGGCCGGCTACCACGTGGTGCAGTTGTCCTCGCCGACCAGTTGGGACTTCATGGCCAGCGCCTCGCGCTTCGCCACACCGGGCTTTTCCAGCGACGACGCCGATGACCTGTACCGGGTGATGCAGGCGGTGCGCGCGCAGCAGCGCGACCTGCCGGTGACCGACTATTACCTCACCGGCTATAGCCTGGGGGCGCTGAACGCCGCGTTCGTCAGCCACCTCGACGAAAGCCGCCGGAGCTTCAACTTCAAGAAAGTGCTGCTGCTCAACCCACCGGTGAACCTCTACACCTCGGTGAGCAACCTCGACAAACTGGTGGAAACCCAGGTCAAGGGCATCACTGACTCGCGCACCTTCTACGAGGTGGTGCTGAGCAAGCTGACCCGCTACTTCCGGCAGAAAGGCTACGTCGACATCAACGACGCCATGCTCTACGACTTCCAGCAGTCGAAGCAACGCCTGAGCAACGAAGAAATGGCCATGCTGATCGGCACCTCGTTCCGCTTCTCCGCCGCCGACATCGCCTTCACCTCGGACCTGGTCAACCGTCGCGGCCTGATCACCCCGCCGAACTACCCGATCAACGAAGGCACCAGCCTGGAGCCCTTCTTCAAGCGCGCGCTACAGTGCGACTTCGAGTGCTACATGACCGAGCAACTGATCCCGATGTGGCGAGCCCGTTACGACGGCGGCAGCCTGACCCAACTGGTCAACCAGGTCAGCCTCTACAAGCTGCAGGACTATCTGCACGACAGCCCGAAGATCGCCGTGATGCACAACGCCGACGACGTCATCCTCGGCCCGGGCGACCTCGGCTTCCTCCGCCGAACCTTCGGCGAACGCCTGACCGTCTATCCCTATGGCGGTCACTGCGGCAACCTCAACTACAAGGTCAACGCGCAGGACATGCTGGACTTCTTCGCCACGCCCGCTGCCGGACAGACCCAGGTCGCCAGCGCGGCCCTCACCCAGCAGGCAGGAAACTGATCGATGAGCCGAACCGCACACTGGATGTTCGCCCTTCTGCTGAGCGCTGCCGCCAGCGCCCAGGCCGACGAGGCCGCCGCGCCGGCCGAACTGCCGCCACGCCAGCTCGACGGCGACGGTTTCAGCCGTCCACTGGACCAACTCAAGTTCAATCCCGGCCTGGATCAACGCGAATTCGAGCGCGCCACCCTCGACGCACTGAACATGTACGATCCCTGGGAATCCTGGAACCGCCGGGTCTACCACTTCAACTATCGCTTCGACGAGTGGGTGTTCCTGCCCGTGGTACGAGGCTACGAATACGTCACCCCGCACTTCGTCCGCAGCGGCGTGAGCAATTTCTTCGACAACCTCGGCGACGTGCCCAATCTGCTGAACAACCTCGCCCAATTGAAGGGCAAGGCGGCGATGGAAACCACCGCGCGGCTGCTGTTCAACACCACCTTCGGTGTGCTCGGCCTGTGGGACCCTGCGACCAGGATGGGCCTGCACAAGCGCAGCGAGGATTTCGGCCAGACCCTCGGCTTCTACGGCGTGGGCAGCGGCCCCTACCTGGTGCTGCCGATCCTCGGCCCGTCCAACCTGCGCGACACCGGCGGACTGGTGGTGGACTACGTCGGCGAATACCAGGTGAACTACCTCAACGTTCCCCAGGCCAGCGGCGACCACCCGGAGATCACCGCCCTGCGCGTGGTGGACAAGCGCTACAACACCAGCTTCCGCTACGGCCAGATGAACTCGCCGTTCGAGTACGAGAAACTGCGCTACATCTATACCGAGGCGCGCAAGCTGCAGATCGCCGAGTGAGACGAAGAACCGCCGCCCTGTGCGGCGGTTTCTTTTCCTCAGAACGATTCAATAAATCGATAGGAATCACATAAAACTCGCATCCATATATCGATCGTAGAGGACTATCATCGAGCCATACACGAACCAGGAGGTTCCCATGACCCGCTACCGTGATGTCCTCGAACTGCATACCGGCCACCCCGCCTCCGATGGCGCCGGCGTCCGCCTGACCCGCGTGATCGGCGGCCCGTCCCCGGAACGCTTCGACCCGTTCCTGATGCTCGACCAGTTCGATACCCAGAACCCGGATGACTATGTCGCCGGTTTCCCTTCGCACCCGCACCGCGGCTTCGAGACCGTGACCTACATGCTCGAAGGGCGTATGCGCCACGAAGACCACCTCGGCAATCGCGGCCTGCTCAAGCCCGGCGGCGTACAGTGGATGACCGCCGCCCACGGCATCATCCACAGCGAGATGCCGGAACAGGTGGAAGGCGCGATGCGTGGCTTCCAGCTGTGGGTCAACCTGCCGGCGAAGAACAAGCTGGCCCCGGCCGGCTATCGCGATATCGAGCCGGAAGACGTGCCGCGCCTGGAAACCGCCGGAGGCGTGAAGGTCACGGTGATCGCCGGTCGCTTCGACGACGGCCAGGCGCAGCAGATCGGCGCCGTGGAAAGGCCGGACACCGAGCCGCACTACTACGACCTGCAACTGCCTGCCGGCGGCCGCATCGCCCCGCGCCTGCCGGACGGCCATCGCGTGCTGCTGTACGTCTACGAAGGCAGCCTGACGGTGGAAGGCGAACGCCCGGTGGAAATCGCCACCAATCGCCTGGCTCGGCTGTCCGAAGAAGGGGAACTGAGCCTGCGCAGCGAAGCCGGCGCCCGGGTACTGGTGCTCGCCGGCAAGCCGTTGCGCGAGCCGATCGTCCAGTACGGTCCGTTCGTGATGAACAGCCGCGAGGAAATCGAGCAGGCGCTACGCGACTATCGCGACGGTGTCCTGGCCGTCTGAGCCGTGCGCGAGCCGCCCTTCGGGGCGGTTTTTTCCTTCCGCCTGTCCCGTCCTGAATAAGGTTTACCGCTCGATCCGCAGGAAGCGCTCCAGTTCCGCCCGCTTGCCCATCGCATCGTGGTAGCCCAGTTCGATCAGTTCGCTGCAATAGCCGCGCTCGAACAACAGGTAGCTCAATACCCCCGCCCCGCTGGCGCGGGTCGCTCCGGGACCGCGCAGGAAAAGCCGCAGCACCCGCGACAGCTCCCGGTAGTGCCGCGCGGCGATCTCGTCCAGCGGCCGGCTCGGCGACACCAGCAATACCTCCACCGGCTCCAGCCCACCCGCCTGGCGGCGCACCTCCGGCGCCACCAACTGGCCGATCTGGTTCATCCGCTGCAACTGCTCGATGTCGCCTTCCAGGCTGTCGATGAAGGTGCTGTTCAACAGGTGGGCGCCGATCTGCGCCAGGCTCGGCGGTCGGTCGGACGGCGGCAGGCCGGTCATGGCACTGTCGCCACCGGTGGCCGGGTTGCCGCTGACGCCGATCACCAGCACCCGCGTGGCGCCCAGGTGCAACGCCGGGCTGATGGGCGCCTGGGAACGCACCGCGCCGTCGCCGAAGTATTCGCGGTTGATCCGCACCGGCGGGAACAGCAGCGGGATCGCCGCGCTGGCCAGCAGGTGCCGAAGCTCCAGGCGGGTGGGAATGCCCAGGCGCCGATGGCGTACCCAGGGATCGATGGTCGCGCGCCCCTGGTAGAAGGTCACCGCCTGCCCCGACTCGTAGCCGAACGCGGTCACCGCCACCGCGCGCAACTGGCGCTGGCGCACCGCCGCATGAATCCCGGAAAAATCCAGCTCACGTGCCAGCAGCTCATGCAACGGCCGGTTGTCCAGCAACGCCACCGGCACCCGCCGCCCCAGGCCGAGCAGGCTATGGCCGAGGAAGCGCGAGGCCTGGCGGGTCACGCCCGGCCAGTCGCTGCGATAGACATGTTCGGTGCGGAATCCCTGCCAGACCGCGGTCAGGCGCTGGATCGCCTGGCGGAATTGCAGGGCGCCGCAAGCCAGGCCAACGGCGTTGATGGCGCCGGCGGAAGTACCGACGATGACCGGGAAAGGATTACCGGCACTGTCCGGCAGCAGGTCGGCGATGGCGGCCAGGACCCCGACCTGGTAGGCCGCGCGGGCGCCGCCCCCGGAAAGGATCAGGCCGGTGAGCGGCGGACGTGGGGCAAGGGGATCGGACACAGCGGGGCTTCCGTCATGAACTGCGGCGAGTATAGCCAGACCCCGCGCGCGTCCGGAATGCCCGTCCTCAGCGCTTGCGCCGTTTCGGATAGAGCTTGGCTTCGCCTGGCGGGCGGGTCTTGAAACGCCGGTGCGCCCACAGGTACTGCTCGGGCTGCTGGCGCACGCAGCGCTCGACCCACTGGTTGATCCGCAGGCAATCGGCTTCCTCGCTCTCGCCGGGGAAGTCCTCCAGCGGCGGGTGGATGGTCAGGCGATAACCGCTGCCATCGGCCAGGCGGCTCTGGGTGAACGGCAACACCCGCGCCCGGCCCAGGCGGGCGAACTTGGTGGTGGCGGTGACGGTGGCCGCCGGGATGCCGAACAGCGGCACGAACAGGCTCTGCTTGGCGCCGTAGTCCTGGTCCGGTGCGTACCAGATGGCGCGGCCGCCACGCAGCACCTTGAGCATCGAGCGCACGTCCTCGCGCTCGATGGCGGTGGCATCGAGGTTGTGCCGCTCGCGGCCACGGCGCTGGACATAGTCGAACACCGGATTGTCGTGCTCACGGTACATGCCGTCGATGGTGTGCACCTGGCCGAGCAGCGCCGCGCCGATCTCCAGGGTGGTGAAATGCAGGGCCATGAGGATCACCCCCTCGCCCTGCGCCTGGGCCTCGCGCAGATGCTCCAGGCCTTCTATATGGGCAAGACGGGCCAGGCGCGCCTTCGGCCACCACCAGCTCATGGCCATCTCGAAGAAGGCGATGCCGCTGGAGGCGAAGTTCTCCTTCAGCAGACGCTCGCGTTCGGCGGGCGACTTTTCCGGAAAGCACAGTTCGAGGTTGCGCGCGGCAATCTCGCGGCGCGAGCCGACCAAGCGGTACATCAGCGCCCCCAGGCCACGGCCGAGCATCAGCAGGACGGGATACGGCAACTGCACCACCAGCCAGAGCAGTCCCAGGCCGAACCAGAGCGGCCAGTAGCGGGGATGGAGGAAAGCGCTGGAGAAACGGGGGCGATCCATGGACGGTTCCGACGACGATCAAAGCCCGCCATTCTACCCTGCCCGCCGTCCCGGCGGGACGCCGCGTTGCCGATCGATGCCGCCCCGGCTATCTGCCACGCTTGCGGGCATCCGGCGTTCTCGTTATAAGTCCCTGCAATTCAACGACCGACAAGCCCCATGAGCCAAGCCGACCTCCTCGATCAAGACCCCGTATTCCAGCTCAAGGGCAGCATGCTCGCGGTGACCATCCTCGAACTGGCGCACAACGACCTGGCGAGGCTCGAACGGCAACTCGCCGACAAAGTGGCGCAAGCGCCCAACTTCTTCCGCGACACCCCCCTGGTCATGGCCCTCGACAAGCTGCCCGAAGGCGAAGGCCGCCTCGACCTGCCGGCGCTCCTCGAGGTCTGTCGCCGCCACGGCCTGCGCACCCTGGCGATCCGCGCCGGGCGCGAGGAGGACATCGCCGCCGCCCAGGCCCTGGACCTGCCGGTGCTGCCGCCCTCGGGCGCCCGCGAACGACCGCTGGACATCAAGGACAGCGCCCCGCGCAAGCCTGCCGAAGAGCCCAGCCCGAGCGCCGGTGAAGCCAGGCCCGAGCCGGCCAAGGCGGAAGAGAAGCCCGCCGAGCCCGTCAGCCGCCCGACCAAGGTGGTGAAGACCCCGGTGCGCGGCGGCATGCAGATCTACGCCGCCGGCGGCGACCTGATCGTGCTGGCCGCGGTCAGTCCCGGCGCGGAACTTCTCGCCGACGGAAACATCCATGTGTACGGCCCGATGCGCGGACGCGCACTGGCCGGCGTGAAAGGCGACGCCACGGCGCGAATCTTCTGCCAGCAGCTGGCCGCCGAACTGGTCTCCATCGCCGGTAACTACAAGGTCGCGGAGGACCTGCGACGCAGCCCGCAGTGGGGCAAGGCAGTGCACGTCAGCCTGTCGGGTGACGTGTTGAACATCACCCGCCTTTAACGGATACTGCCGCCACTTTCAGGGACCAGAATTCTTACGTTTTTCATTGGGGTGAATCACCTTGGCCAAAATTCTCGTAGTCACTTCCGGTAAGGGTGGCGTCGGTAAAACCACCACCAGCGCAGCTATCGGCACCGGCCTGGCCTTGCGCGGTTTCAAGACCGTCATCGTCGACTTCGACGTCGGCCTGCGTAACCTCGACCTTATCATGGGCTGCGAACGCCGCGTGGTGTACGACTTCGTCAACGTCGTCAACGGCGAGGCCACCCTCACCCAGGCCCTGATCAAGGACAAGCGCCTCGAAAACCTGCATGTCCTGGCCGCCAGCCAGACCCGCGACAAGGACGCCCTGACCAAGGAAGGCGTCGAGAAAGTCATGGCCGAACTGCGCAAGGATTTCGAATACATCATCTGCGACTCCCCGGCGGGCATCGAGAAAGGCGCCCACCTGGCCATGTACTTCGCCGACGAAGCGATCGTCGTGACCAACCCCGAGGTTTCCTCGGTACGCGACTCCGACCGCATGCTCGGCCTGCTGGCAAGCAAGTCGCAGCGCGCCGAGAAAGGCGAGGAGCCGATCAAGGAACACCTGCTGCTGACCCGCTACAACCCGGAGCGCGTCACCAAGGGCGAGATGCTCGGCGTCGACGACGTCGAGGAGATCCTCGCCATCCGCCTGCTCGGGGTGATCCCGGAATCCCAGGCCGTGCTCAAGGCGTCGAACCAGGGCGTGCCGGTGATCCTCGACGAGCAGAGCGACGCCGGCCAGGCGTACAGCGATGCGGTCGACCGCCTGCTCGGCAAGGAAATACCGCATCGATTCCTCGATGTGCAGAAGAAAGGATTCCTGCAAAGACTGTTCGGAGGACGTGAATGAGCCTTTTAGACTTCTTTCGCAGTCGGAAATCGCAGAACAGCGCTTCCATCGCGAAAGAACGACTGCAGATCATCGTTGCCCACGAACGTGGCCAGCGCGCACAGCCGGATTATCTGCCCCAGTTGCAGAAAGACCTGCTGGAAGTGATCCGCAAGTACGTACCGATCGACCAGGAGCAGATCCAGGTGGAACTGGAGAACCAGGGCAACTGCTCGATCCTGGAACTCAACATCACCCTGCCGGATCGTTGATTCGCCCAGGGTCCATACTGCGGCGGCCATTGGCCGCCGCAGTCGTTTCACCGAGCCTGCCCGCCAGGCTCCCTGCCGCCTCCCGGCGATGAGCCCGTTCGCTATGCCGCTGTCCCAGATCCGAATCGTTCACCAGGATGACGCCCTGCTGGTGGTCGACAAGCCCACCCTGCTGCTGTCGGTGCCCGGCCGCGCCGATGACAACAAGGACTGCCTGGTCACCCGCCTGCAGGAAAACGGCTATCCCGAGGCCCGCATCGTCCACCGCCTGGACTGGGAAACCTCCGGCCTGATGGTGCTCGCCCGCGACGCCGACAGCCACCGCGAGCTGTCCCGCCAGTTCCACGACCGCGAGACCGAGAAAGCCTATACCGCCCTTTGCTGGGGCCTGCCGGAACTGGACAGCGGGCGCATCGAACTGCCGCTGCGCTACGACCCGCCGACCAAGCCGCGTCACGTGGTGGACTTCGAGCACGGCCGCCACGCCCTGACCTTCTGGCGTGTGATCGAGCGTCATGAACGCTGGAGCAGGGTCGAGCTGACGCCGATCACCGGCCGTTCGCACCAGTTGCGCGTGCACATGCTCTCCATCGGCCATCCGCTGCTCGGCGACCGCCTCTACGCCAACCCCGAAGCCCTCGCCGCCCACGAACGCCTGTGCCTGCACGCCAGCCTGCTGTGCCTGACCCATCCGCAGAGCGGCGAACGCCTGCGCTTCGAGTCGCCGGCGCCGTTCTGAGCCTTCCCCGCCGCGTCCCGGCCCGCCGGGACGCCGCCCGCCGATTTCCGGTACCCCGTCTTGCCATACAACGACCAGCTTCCGCTTTTTCTGGCCGGCCCCGCCGCCAACGACCTGAACCCCGTCGGACAATACGATAGACTGCATGGATTGCCGTCCGGAGCCACTATGCGCGCAGAACTCAACCAGGGCCTGATCGATTTCCTCAAGGCCTCGCCCACGCCTTTCCATGCCACCGCCAGCCTCGCCCGCCGCCTGGAAGCCGCCGGCTACCGCCGCCTCGACGAGCGCGACGCCTGGCACACCGAAACCGGCGGCCGCTACTACGTGACCCGTAACGACTCGTCGCTGATCGCCATCCGCCTGGGCCGTCGCTCGCCCCTGGAAAGCGGCTTCCGCCTGGTCGGCGCGCACACCGACAGCCCCTGCCTACGGGTCAAGCCGAACCCGGAGATCGCTCGCAACGGCTTCCTCCAGCTCGGCGTCGAAGTCTATGGCGGCGCCCTCTTCGCCCCCTGGTTCGACCGTGACCTGTCGCTGGCCGGGCGCGTCACCTTCCGCGCCAATGGCAAGCTGGAAAGCCGCCTGGTCGACTTCCGCAAGGCCATCGCGGTAATCCCCAACCTGGCCATCCATCTCAACCGCGCCGCCAACGAGGGTTGGCCGATCAACGCGCAGAACGAACTGCCGCCGATCATCGCCCAGCTGGCGCCGGGCGAGGCCGCCGACTTCCGCCTGCTGCTCGACGAACAGCTGCTGCGCGAGCACGGCATCACCGCCGACGTGGTACTGGACTACGAGCTGTCGTTCTACGACACCCAGTCCGCCGCGGTGGTAGGTCTCAACGACGAGTTCATCGCCGGGGCGCGCCTGGACAACCTGCTGTCCTGCTACGCCGGCCTGGAAGCCCTGCTCAACGCCGAAGGCGACGAGAACTGCATCCTGGTCTGCACCGACCACGAGGAAGTCGGTTCCTGTTCGCATTGCGGCGCCGACGGTCCGTTCCTCGAACAGGTACTGCGCCGCCTGCTGCCGGAAGGCGACGCCTTCAGCCGGGCGATCCAGCGCTCGCTGCTGGTCTCGGCCGACAACGCCCATGGCGTACACCCGAACTACGCCGACAAGCACGACGCCAACCATGGCCCGGCGCTGAACGGCGGTCCGGTGATCAAGATCAACAGCAACCAGCGCTATGCCACCAACAGCGAAACCGCCGGCTTCTTCCGCCACCTCTGCCAGGACAGCGAAGTGCCGGTGCAGAGCTTCGTGACCCGCAGCGACATGGGATGCGGCTCGACCATCGGCCCGATCACCGCCAGCCAGGTCGGCGTGCGCACCGTCGACATAGGCCTGCCGACCTTCGCCATGCACTCGATTCGCGAGCTGGCCGGTAGCCATGACCTGGCGCACCTGGTCAAGGTGCTCGGCGCCTTCTACGCCAGCAGCGAGCTGCCCTGAGCGCCAGGCGCGCTCACGCCCCGGGCATTCGCCCGGGGCCACTCAGGCGTGCGCAGCGTGCCATTCGCTGCGCAACAGCGTGTAGATCGCATGGTCGTGGGCACGCCCGGCGATGATCTCGTTGGCCCGGATCACTCCGTCGCGCCGGAAGCCCTGGCGCTCGGCGGCGCGCTGGCTGCGCAGGTTCTCGGTGGAACAGCGGATCACCAGGCGCTGCCGGTCGTAGCCAAGGAAACCCAGCTCGATCGTCTTCCCCAGCGCGCTGGCCAGCAGCCCGCGCCCTTGCGCGGACGCCGCCAGCCAGTAGCCGATGCTGGCGCTGCGACTGTCCTCGGTGAAGTCGTGCAGGTCGATGACGCCGACCAGGCATCCGGATTCTACGATCCCGCAGCGGCAGCTCCTGCGCTCCGCCCACAACCGCTGGCCTTCGCCAATGAAACGGCGGGTATCGTCCACGCTTTGCGTCAGCGGCACCCACGGCATCCAGGGCGCCAGGTGCTCGCTGTTGGCACGCACCAGGCGGAACAGCTCCTCCGCGCGCGGCTGGTCGAGCAGCTCCAGGTGCAGGTCGGACGAAATCGGCAGTATGAACATGCGAGGGCTCCTTTTCCCGGAGCCCCATCCTCGCAGAAGGTGCCGCAGGTCGTCGACGCGTGGCGTTACTGCGGTACCTCGACGCTGATATGGATGGCGTCGTGGCGCCAGAACTCCAGGTCGCAGTCGATCAGCCGATCACGCTGGTCGCGGTTGATCCGGCTGATACGCAGGGCCGGGCTGCCCACCGCCACCTTCAGCGGCGCCGCAGCCTCGGCATGCAGTGCCGTGGGCACCATGTCGAAACGCACCCGCCCATAGTGGATGCCGTACTCGCTGGCATAGAGTTCGGTCAGCGAGCGGGTCAGGTCGTGGCCGAGGATCCCGGGGAAGTACTGCGCGTTCAGGTAGTGCTCGACATACAGCACCAGCCGCCCGTCCACCCGCCGCGCCCGGCGGATCTGGTAAACGCTGGACAGCGCCGGCAGCTCCAGCAGCTCGCAGACCGCCGCGCTCGCCGGCATCTGCCGGGCCGACAGAACCTCGGTCGCCGGCACCCGGCCCTGTTCGCTGACCATCGCATGGAAGTGACTGCGGACCAGCGGGTTGTAGGCCAGCCGCTCGGGGGAGACGAACCAGCCGCGGCGCTCCTCGCGGTAGATCAGGCCCTGCGACTCCAGTTGGATCAGCGCCTCGCGCAGGGTGATCCGGGTCGTCGCGAACAGCTCGCTGAGCTTGCGCTCGGCCGGCAGCTTGCCACCCGCCGGCAGCAGACCATGGCCGATCTGCTCGCTGAGCGCCCGGCAGATCGCCGTTACGGTGGGTAGCGCTTCGTCACGCATCGACAGCTTCCTTATTGGTCTAGTCCAGCCCCAACAAGGGGCATTTCCGCCGGCCCGCCCTGTGCCTCCGGCTCGTCCGATGCTAGGAAACCCAGATGACCGGGACGTGACAGGTACAAGACAACGGTCTTCCCGGAGGCGCCCGGCGCCCATGGAATCGAGGGCTTAAGCATGGTCTACGCTTCTGCGGATGCAAGCCGCGGCGATGCCAGGCGCGGCTAGCTGACATGAAACCGTCATCCAGCGGCTCTAGATTGGCCTGGGTCTTGCTGATCTAGACCACACCCGCGGCAGTCCCGCCCGAAGGAGCGTCGAGAACTCCCGAGGCTGCCCGACCGAACCTCTCGAACGAAGGAGCACCGAATGAAACGCATGCTTGCTTCATTGCTGGGAACCGCCATCGCCCTCGGCAGCGGCCTGGCGTTGGCCGCCGAAGCGGACCTGCAGGCGCTGGAACAGGCCGCGCGCAAGGAAGGCCAGGTCAACAGCGTCGGCATGCCCGACAGCTGGGCGAACTGGAAGGACACCTGGAAGGACCTTGAGAGCAAGTATGGGCTCAAGCACATGGATACCGACATGAGTTCGGCCCAGGAGCTGGCCAAGTTCAAGGCCGAGAAGGACAACGCCAGCGCCGACATCGGCGACGTCGGCGCCGCCTTCGGCCCCATCGCCGTGCAGCAGGGCGTCAGCCAGCCGTACAAGCCGAGCACCTGGGAACAGATCCCGGCCTGGGCCAAGGACCAGGACGGCCACTGGGCACTCGCCTACACCGGGACCATCGCCTTCATCGTCAACAAACAACTGGTGAAGGACGTACCGCACAGCTGGGCCGACCTGCTGCAGGGCAAGTACAAGGTCACCATCGGCGACGTCAGCGCTGCCGCCCAGGCGGTCAATGGGGTGCTCGCCGCGGCCATCGCCAACGGCGGCGACGAGAAGAACATCAAGCCGGGCCTGGAGTTCTTCGGCAAGATCGCCAAGCAGGGCCGCCTGTCGCTGACCAACCCGGTGATCGCCACCCTGGAAAAGGGCGAGGTCGAAGTCGGCATCGTCTGGGACTTCAACGGCCTCAGCTACCGCCAGCAGATCGACCCGGAGCGCTTCGAGGTTCTGATCCCCTCGGACGGCTCGGTGATCTCCGGCTACACCACCATCATCAACAAGTACGCCAAGCACCCGAACGCCGCCAAGCTCGCCCGCGAGTACATCTTCAGCGACGCCGGACAGATCAACCTGGCCAAGGGCAACGCGCGACCGATCCGCGCCGAGAGCCTGCCCCTGCCGGACGACGTGAAGGCCCAACTGCTGCCCAACGAGCAGTACGCCAAGGCCCAGCCGATCAAGGACGCCAAGGCCTGGGAGGAAACCTCCAAGCGCCTGCCGCGGCAGTGGCAGGAAGCGGTGATCATCAACATGCAGTGACGCGGAGCGCGGCCGCCCTCCCCGGCGGCCGCCCCGCATCGACGGATACCCCGAATGCGCCACGACGTCATCCTCGTCCTGCTGGACGGCCTCAACCACAGCGTCGCCCGCGACTGCATGGGGCATCTCCAGGCCCTCTGCGGCGCCGGCCGCGGCCAGTCGTACCGCCTGGAATGCGAGTTGCCTTCGCTGTCCCGGCCGCTCTACGAATGCATCCTCACCGGAGTGCCGCCGATCGATAGCGGCATCCTGCACAACGACGTGGTCCGCCTGAGCCAGGAACAGAGCCTGTTCCACTACGCCCGCGCGGCCGGCCTGAGTACCGCGGCAGCGGCCTACCACTGGGTCAGCGAACTGTACAACCGCGCGCCGTTCGACCCGGCCCGCGACCGCCACACCGACGACAGCGCACTGCCGATCCAGCGCGGACACTTCTACTGGAGCGACCACTATCCGGACTCGCACCTGTTCGCCGACGCGGAAAGCCTGCGCCGCCGGCACGCACCGAACTTCATGCTGGTCCACTCGATGAACATCGACGACGCCGGGCACAGGCACGGCCTCGCCAGCCCCGCCTACCGCAACGCCGCGCGGCGCGCCGACGCACTGCTGTCGGAATACCTGCACCAGTGGCTGGCGGCCGGCTACCAGGTGGCGATCACCGCCGATCACGGAATGAACGAGGACCGCAGCCACGGCGGCATCCTCGAGGAGGAGCGCGAGGTGCCGCTGTTCGTCTTCGGCGACGCCTTCAGCCGCGACGACCTGGCGCAACCGCTGCAGACCGACCTCTGCGGCACGCTCTGCGAAATCCTCGGCGCCGCCCACGACAAACCCGTCTGCCGGGAGCTGCTCGCCCCATGAAACGACTCTCCGGCAAATGGCTGGCGCTGCTGTTCCTGCTGCCCTTCGCGGCGTTCTTCGTGATTTTCCAGATAGCGCCGCTGGCCTGGGTCGCGCTGAACAGCCTGAAGGCCAGCGATGCCTGGAGCCTGGCCAACTACCTCGAGCTGTTCGGCTCGCCCTTCTACCGCCAGGCGATCCACCATAGCCTGGAGATCGCCGGCTGGTCGAGCCTGCTCGGCCTGCTCATCGCGGTGCTCGGCAGCCATTCGCTGCGCCACGTCGACAGCCGCCTGCGCGACTTCGTCATGGCCTTCTCCAACATGACCAGCAACTTCGCCGGGGTACCGCTGGCGTTCGCCTTCATCATCCTGCTCGGCTTCAACGGCGCGCTGACCCTGTTGCTCAAGCAGGCCGGCTGGATCGACGACTTCAATCTCTACTCGAAGACCGGCCTGATAATCCTCTACACCTATTTCCAGATCCCCCTCGGGGTGATGCTGCTCTACCCGGCCTTCGACGCCCTGCGCGAGGACTGGCGCGAGTCCGCCGCGCTGCTCGGCGCCAACGGCTGGCAGTATTGGCGACACATCGGCATCCCGGTGCTGACCCCGGCACTGCTGGGCACCTTCGTCATCCTCCTGGCCAATGCCCTCGGCGCCTACGCCACGGTGTACTCGCTGACCACCGGCAACTTCAACGTGATCCCGATCCGCATCGGCGCGCTGGTCGCCGGCGACGTGTTCCCCGACCCGAACATGGCCAGCGCGCTGGCCATGGTGCTGGTCGGCCTGATGACCCTGATCACCCTGGTCCACCAATGGCTGCTGCGCAGGAGCTACCATGTCGCGCGCTGATCGACGTCCTGCCGCGCTCTACCATCGCCTGGTGGTCTGCGCGCTGTTCCTGATCCTGGTCCTGCCGCTGGCGGCGACCCTGCTCTACTCGCTGGCCACCCAGTGGTCGGCGACCCTGCTGCCGGACGGCCTGACCCTGAAGTGGTACCTGACGCTGTGGAGCGACCAGCGCTTCCTGCTGGCCTTCGCCCGCTCGCTGCTGGTCTGCTTCGGCGCCCTGGCGTTCAGCGTGTTGCTGATCCTGCCGCTGATGTTCGTCATCCACTACCACTTCCCGCGCCTGGACGGCGTGATGAACGTGCTCATCCTGCTGCCCTTCGCGGTGCCGCCGATCGTCTCCTCGGTGGGCCTGCTGCAACTCTATGCCAGCGGGCCGCTGGAAATGATCGGCACGCCCTGGGTGCTGGTCGGCTGCTACTTCACCATCGCCCTGCCGTTCATGTACCGGGCGATCACCAACAACCTGCAGGCGATCAACCTGCGCGACCTGATGGACGCCGCCCACCTGCTCGGCGCCAGCACCTGGAAGGCGGCGCTGCTGGTCGTGCTGCCGAACCTGCGCAAGGGCGTGATGGTGGCCCTGCTGCTGTCGTTCTCCTTCCTCATCGGCGAATTCGTCTTCGCCAACCTGCTGGTCGGTACCCGCTACGAGACCCTGCAGGTGTTCCTCAACAACATGCGCAACAGCAGCGGCCACTACACCAGCGCAGTGGTGGTCTCCTACTTCGTGTTCGTCCTGGTCCTGACCTGGGCGGCCAACCGACTGAACAAGGACAAGGCCTGATCATGTCGTTCGTCAGCGTCGAACAGCTCGACAAGAGCTACGGTGCCACCAGCATCTTCCGCGATATCGACTTCGCCGCCGCCCGCGGCGAGTTCGTCACCCTGCTCGGCCCCAGCGGCTGCGGCAAGTCCACCCTGCTGCGTTGCATCGCCGGGCTGACCGAGGTCGACAGCGGGCGCATCCTCATCGACGGCGAGGATGTGGTGCCTTTGCCGCCGCAGAAGCGCGGGATCGCCATGGTGTTCCAGAGCTACGCGCTGTTCCCCAACATGACCGTGCAACAGAACGTCGCCTTCGGCCTGCGCATGCAGAAGGTGCCGGCGGCGGAACTGAAGCAGCGGGTCGCCGAAGCCATCGAACTGGTGGAACTGGGCGAGTACGCCGCACGCTACCCGCACCAGCTCTCCGGCGGCCAGTGCCAGCGGGTGGCGCTGGCCCGCTCGCTGGTGACGCGCCCGCGCCTGCTGCTGCTCGACGAGCCGCTGTCGGCCCTCGACGCGCGCATCCGCAAGCACCTGCGCGAACAGATCCGCCGCATCCAGCAGGAGCTGGGGCTGACCACGGTGTTCGTCACCCATGATCAGGAAGAAGCGCTGACCCTGTCCGACCGCATCGTCCTGATGAACGCCGGACGCATCGTCCAGAGCGGCGACGCGGAGACCCTCTACACCGCGCCGGAAAACGCCTTCGCCGCCGGCTTCATCGGCAACTACAACCTGCTCGACGCCGAACAGGCCAGCCGCCTGCTCGGCCAGCCCTGCGCGCAACAGGTGGCGATCCGCCCGGAATCCCTGCGCCTGGGCAACGAACCGAGCGAAGGCGTGCCGGCGCTGGTACGCTCGCACAGTCTGCTCGGCAACGTGATCCGTTACCGCGTCGAGGCCGCCGGGGTGGAACTCACCGTCGACGTCCTCAACCGCAGCGCAGACCGCCTGTATCCGGCCGGCAGTCAGCTGACGCTGGTCATCGATCGCAACAGTATTCGAGAGGTAGCTTGATGAGCCTGGTGATCTTCGACCTGGACGAGACCATGATCCACGGCGACTGCTCCAGCCTGTGGAGCCAGCGCATGGCGAGTCTCGGCTGGGTCGACGAATCCTTCGTCCGCCGCGACGCCGAACTGATGGAGCAGTACGCCGAGGGCAAGCTGTCCATGGACCTGTACATGGACTACACCCTGCAACCGCTGATCGGTCGCAGCGTCGAGGAAGTCGAGCGGGAAGTGGAAGCCTACGTCGAGGAGGTCATCGAGCCGCTGATCTACAGCGACGCCTGCGCCTGCCTGGCGCGCCACCGCAGCGCCAACGACCGGGTGCTGATCGTCTCCGCATCCGGGGTGCACCTGGTCAAGCCGATCGCGGCGCGGATCGGCGTCGACGAAGTCCTCGCCATCGATCTCGAAGTGCTCGACGGACACTACACCGGCCGCACCCTCGGCACCCTCACCTATCGCGAAGGCAAGGTATTGCGTCTGCTCGACCTGCTGGAAGGAGACGATCGCCAACTGGCCGACGCCTGGTTCTACTCGGATTCGCGCAACGACCTGCCGCTGCTGAAGCTGGTCGGCCATCCGAATACGGTCAATCCGGACCCGACCCTGCTCGCCTACGCCAAGGAAATGGGCTGGCCGGTCAACGCCTGGCGCTGACAGGCTCGCTGCGAAAGCGCGAGCGGATCGCGCTTTCCATCGCGTCGCCGAAGCGGCTCTTCAGGCCAGCGACGGGTCCACCACCAGCACGACCTTGCCCTGCACCTGGTTGCTCGCCAACGCCTCGAACGCCGCCTCGGCGTCGCCGATCGGGAAGGTTCGCTCCAGCTGCGCACGGAGTTTCCCGGCGGAGAACAATGGCCAGACCTTCAACCCCAGCTCGGCGATCAACTGCGCCTTGAACTCGGTATCGCGGGTACGCAGGGTCGAGCCGGTCAACTGGATACGCTTGCCTAGCAGTTGTGCCAGGTCCAGTTGCGCCTCGCGGCCGCCCATCAGGCCGATGATCACCCAGCGCCCGTCGCTCCGCAGCAGCTCCAGGTTCAACCCGGCATAGCGGGCACCGACCGGGTCGAGGATCACGTCGAACGGGGCGAAATCGCGCAGCGATTCCAGGCTCTGCTTGCGCAGCGCGCCACCGGCGGCGCCCAGGGATTCGCAGTAGGCCAGGCGTTCGGCAGAACCGACGCTGACCCAGCAGGGGTTGCCGAACGCCTTGCACAGTTGGATGCCGGCCGAACCGACGCCGCTGGCGCCGGCGTGCAGCAGCACTTTCTCGCCGGGCTGCAACGCCGCCAGTTGGAACAGGTTCAGCCAGGCCGTGGCGTAGACCTCCGGAATCCCCGCCGCCTCCGCCAGGCTCAGCCCTGCCGGGACCGGCAGTACGTGGCGCGCGTCCACCACCACTTCCTCGGCCATGCCGCCGCCGGCGAGCAGCGCGCAGACCCGGTCGCCGACCTGCCAGGTGCTGCCCGCGCCCACCTCGCTGACCACACCCGCACACTCGAGCCCCAGCGCCGGGCTGGCGCCGGGTGGCGGCGGGTAGAGGCCGGCCTTCTGCAACAGGTCGGCGCGGTTGAGTCCGGCGGCCGCCACGCGGATGCGGATTTCGCCCTGACCGCAGGACGGGGCGGCGATTTCCGACCACTCGACACGACCTTCGATACCTTGCAATGCGTTCACGCTGCCTCCATAGTGGGGTTGTCACGGCCCGATCACCCAGAGTCGGGCTTTTTGCATTGCGCCAAGGGAACCCGGCGCCGGCTAATAAGGCCTAATATGCGTCATTACTCCGCGATCAGTCGAATCAGCATGAAGCGTTTTCTGCCCCGTACCGCCCTGTTGCTCCTCCTCGGCGCCAGTTCGCTGCCGCTGTTCGCCTCGACCGCCGTCTCCGTCGGCAGCGCCCAGAATTCCTGGGACAGCCTGCAGCCGGACCGCGAGCAGGTCATCGCCAGCCTCAACGTGGTGGAGCTGCTCAAGCGGCACCACTACAACAAGCCGCCGCTGAACGATGAACGCTCGGCCAAGATCTACGACAGCTACCTGAAGATGCTCGATCCGGCGCGGATGTACTTCACCGCCGGCGACATCGCCGAGTTCGATCGCTGGCGCAACAGGTTCGACGACTTCCTCAAGAGCGGCGATCTCGATCCCGGCTTCGTCATCTACAAGCGTTACCTCGACCGCCTGAAAGGCCGTCTCGACTACGCCCTGGCGATGCTCGACAAGGGCGTCGACAAGATCGACTTCAGCGTCGACGAGAGCCTGCTGATCGACCGCGAGAAGGCCCCCTGGGCGAAGGACACCGCAGAGCTCGACGACCTCTGGCGCAAGAAGGTGAAGGACGAGGTCCTGCGCCTGAAGATCACCGGCAAGGACGACAAGGCGATCCAGGAACAGCTCACCAAGCGCTACAAGAACCAGCTGTCGCGCCTGAAGCAGACCCGCAGCGAAGACATCTTCCAGGCCTACATCAACGCCTTCGCCCAGTCCTACGATCCGCACACCCAGTACCTGTCGCCGGACAACGCGGAAAACTTCGACATCAACATGAGCCTCTCGCTGGAAGGCATCGGCGCGGTGCTGCAGAGCGACAACGACTACGTCAAGGTCGTACGCCTGGTGCCGGCCGGCCCGGCGGCGAAGAGCAAGCAGATCGCCACCTCCGACAAGATCATCGGCGTCGCCCAGGGCAAGGGCGAAATGGTCGACGTGGTCGGCTGGCGCCTGGATGAAGTGGTCAAGCTGATCCGTGGGCCGAAAGGCTCCCAGGTACGCCTGGAAGTGATTCCGGCGAGCAACGCGCCGAACGACCAGACCAGCAAGATCGTCGCCATCACCCGCGAGGCGGTGAAGCTGGAGGACCAGGCGGCGAAGAAATCCATCATCAAGGTCGACCACGAAGGCCGCAGCTACAAGCTCGGCGTGATCGACCTGCCGGCCTTCTACCTGGACTTCAAGGCCTACCGCGCCGGCGACCCGAACTACAAGAGCACCACCCGCGACGTGAAGAAGCTGGTCGCCGAATTGCAGAAGGACAAGGTCGACGGCATCGTCCTCGACCTGCGCAACAACGGCGGCGGCTCCCTGCAGGAAGCCACCGAGCTGACCGGCCTGTTCATCGACCAGGGCCCGACCGTGCTGGTGCGCAACAGCGACGGCCGCGTCGACGTGCTCAACGACGACGAAGGCAAGGCCTTCTATACCGGCCCGCTGGCGGTGCTGGTCAACCGTCTCTCGGCCTCCGCCTCGGAGATCTTCGCCGGCGCCATGCAGGACTACCACCGCGCGCTGATCCTCGGTGGACAGACCTTCGGCAAGGGCACCGTGCAGACCATCCAGCCGCTCAACCACGGCGAACTGAAGCTGACCCTGGCGAAGTTCTACCGAGTCTCCGGGCAGAGCACCCAGCACCAGGGCGTGATCCCGGACATCAGCTACCCGTCCATCGTCGACGACAAGGAAATCGGCGAAAGCGCCCTGCCCGACTCGATGCCCTGGGACACCATCCGCCCGGTGGTGAAGGACGAGGCCAACCCGTTCAAGCCGTTCCTCGCGCAACTCAAGGCCCAGCACGACGCGCGCACCGAGAACAACGCCGACTTCGTCTACGCCCGCGAGCGCCTGGCGCTGGCCCAGGAGCTGATGAAGGAGAAGACCGTCAGCCTGAACGAGGCCAAGCGCCGCGCCCAGCAGACCAGCATCGAGAACCGCCAGTTGGCCATGGAGAACGCCCTGCGCAAGTCCAAGGGCCAGGAGCCGCTGAAGGAACTCAAGCGCGAGGACGAGAACGCCCTGCCGGAAGAGGACGACAAGACCAAGCCGCAGGACGACGCCTACCTCACCGAGTCCGGGCACATCCTGCTGGACTACCTGAACCTCAACTCGGCGGTGGCCAAGCACTGAGTTCAGCGGGAGCGTCATAAAACAGTCATGGGACTGTCGTGAAATACGGGGCCGGTTGCACAACCGGCCCTTTTTCATTGCGACGAGAGCGTTCCATGACCGTCACCGAGCAGTTGAGCGCCCTGGACAGCATCCTGGCCCACGGCGACCTGCACTGCCTGTTCCAGCCCATCCTCTCGCTTTCCGAACGGCGTCTGGTCGGCTACGAAGCGCTAACCCGCGGTCCGTCCAACAGCCCGCTGCACTCGCCCCTGGCGTTGTTCGCCGTGGCCCGCCAATGCGGACGGCTGAGCGAACTGGAACTGCTCTGCCGACAACGCGCCTTCAGCCGCTTCCGCGACATCCAGGGCGACGCCATGCTGTTCCTCAACGTCTCTCCGGAGTCCCTCCTCGAAGCCGGCCATCCGCCCGGCCGCACCCTGCAATTGCTGCAACAGCTGGGGATCTCGCCGAACCGGGTGGTGATCGAACTGACCGAACAGACCCCCATCGACGACTTCGACCTGCTCGACACCGCGCTGCACCACTATCGCGCCATGGGCTTCTCCATCGCCCTCGACGACCTCGGCGCTGGCTACTCCAGCCTGCGCCTGTGGTCGGAACTGCGTCCGGACTACGTGAAGATCGACCGCCACTTCGTCGACGGCATCCACCTGGACACCGTGAAACGCGAGTTCGTCGGCTCCATCCTGAAGATGGCCCGAGCCTCTCGCGCCCAGGTCATCGCCGAAGGCATCGAACTGCCCGAGGAACTGGCGGTGCTTAGCGAGATGGGGGTCGACCTGGTGCAAGGCTATCTGTTCGGCCGCCCGCAGGAACACCCGGCGAGCGACGTACAACAGATGCTGCCCAGCGCTGGCGCCCCCAGCCAGTCTTCCAGCGACGAGCACGGCGACCTGCGTGCGCTGCTGCTGGAACAGCGCGCGGTCGACGTTCGCACCTCGACCCAGGAAGTGGTGGAAATCTTCCGCCGCCAGGCCAACCTGAACTCCCTGGCGATCCTCGACGAAGAGGGGCGTCCCATCGGCATCGTCCATCGCCACGCGCTCACCGACGCCTTGCTCCGGCCCTTCGCCTGCGACCTGTTCCTGCGCAAGCCGATCAGCCGCCTGATGAGCGACGATTTTCTCGCCGTGGAACTCGGCCAGACCCTGCAGCAGGTCAGCCGCCTGCTGACCAGCCGCGCACGCCAGCGTATCGAGGAAGATTTCATCGTCACCCGCGGCGGGCACTATGCGGGCATGGGCCGGGTGATCGACGTGCTCAGGCTGATCACCGAGGAAAAGCTCCAGCAGGCGCGACACGCCAATCCGCTCACCTTGCTTCCCGGCAACGTGCCGATCCAGCAATGCCTCGAACGCCTGCTGCAACAAAGGCGCGAGGCGGTGATCTGCTACATCGACATCGACAGCTTCAAACCCTTCAACGATCTCTACGGCTACGCCCGCGGCGACGAGGTCCTGCTGTGCCTGGCACAGTGCCTGAGCGAACGGATCGACCCGGGCAGCGACTTCGTCGGCCACATCGGCGGCGACGACTTCATGCTGGTGCTCGGCCCCGAGGACTGGCGCACACGGATCGACCGGTTGCTGGAAACCTTCCAGAGCCAATGCCAGCGCTTCTACAGCCGCGAGCACCTGGAAGCCGGCTGTTTCGTTGCGCACAACCGCCATGGCCAGCGCGAGGAGTACCCGCTGCTGTCATTATCCGTCGGCGTGGTGCATCTACCGGCCGAAGCCTGCCAGGGAATGGATGCCGCGCACCTGGCGACGCTGGCCTCCGAGGCCAAGCGCCAGGCCAAGGCGGTGCCAGGCTACAGCCTGCACCTGATCGAGGCCGCCTGAACCGTTCGTTCAGCTAGAGACCGAGCGCGGACGCCCGTTGCGCATAGTGCTCGGCGCGCTCGCTGTCCGGCGCCAGGCCCGGGCCTCCATCGCGGTAGAGTTCCGCCAGCTTGCGCGCCGCCAGCGGGTGGCCCGCCTCTGCCGCTTGCGCCCAGTGGCGGCTGGCTGCCAGCGCGTCGGGCGCTTGCCGGCTGTCGCCCTTGAGCGCCTGCACGCCGAGCTGGTAGGCCGCTTTCCCATCACCCGCGCTGGCAGCCAGGCGCAGCAGGCGCAGTCCCTCCTCGCGCGCGCCGAAGCCCTGTCCACGGAACAGCAGCAGGTGACCGTAGAACGCCTGGGCGTCACGGTGTCCGAGGTTGGCCATGCGCGAGAACTGCCCCTGCATCCACTGCCAGGCTCGCGGCTGCTTGACCAGCCAGGGCCAGCCCAGCAACTGCCGGGCCACGCCGTAACCGAGGCGGGCGCGCAGGCGCCAGATCCATTCAGAGTTCATCGGGATACTCGAATTCGAAGACACGGACCACTTCCGCCGCATGCCAGCCAGCCGCGGCCGGGCCGTCCGGCGGACCGGAAAAACGCCCGAGGCGCTCCACGCACTCGAAGAAACCGGTGCGTGGCAAGCGGCTTGCGCCCTGGCTGATGACCAGCGAACTGCGCAACGGACGCCCCGAGCGCGCATCCAGCGATGCCAGGTGCTCGAGAGCCGCAGTGAGGGTGGTCATCGCCGGAGTCGGCAGCTGCAGGCGCTCGATCAGCGCCCGGTAGGTGAGCAGATGACGCTGGCGACGCGCATCCTCGATTTCCAGCAGCAGGCTATCCCAGTGTTTACGGCTGATCAGCACACTCAAGGTCAGGCCCCCGTCGCTTTGCCCAGCACACGCTCCAGGGCGAACAGGATGGCCTCGCTGGCCTCGCGTTCGCCGCGTTCGATCATCGCCATGTAGGAAGGACTGATACCGACCTCCCGGGCCACCTGTTCCAGGCTCAGGCCGCGCGCCTCGCGGCGCTCCAGCAGACTCGCGGAAGGCGGCGCCGGCGCGGTCGTCTCCACCGCGACACTGGCGGCCGGGCGACCAGCGGCGGCCAGCAACGCCTGGTATTCGGCCCAGGGCAACACCGCGTATTCCGCCTCGCCGTCTCGCGTGATCACTTGGACATTCATGTCGGTCTCCTTGCAAGCCGCCATCTTATCAGGCACCGCGCCGCTGCGGACTGGCTATACTGCTGCCCTGGTCACACAGTCTGCCTGGTGGAGGAGCCCACGGGTGCGCCGGAGAAGTCTTGGTTTGTGCATCCTGCTGGGAGTCGGACAGGCCTTCGCCGGCGAGCTGCGCTGGGGCTTCAGCCCCGCCGACGGCATGCCCTATGTGGACATCGTCGATCACCAGCTGCAAGGCGGCTTCACCCGCCAGTTGGGGGAGCGGGTCGCGCAGCGGCTGGGATTGTCGCTGCGTTTCGTGGAAACGCCGAACCGAAGGATCGACGGCTTCATGGCCAGCGGACATATTCACGTGATCTGCAACTCCAACCCCGGATGGGATAGCAAACCCGAACGCTACCATTGGTCTCCCGCCCTCTTCGAAGAGCAGGACGTCCTGCTGCAGCGCGACGACCGTCCGGCGATCCGCGACTTCGCCGAGCTGCGCGGCAAGACCCTGGGTACAAGTCTAGGCTATGTCTACGCGGACGATCTCATGCAGGCCTTCGCTGCCGGGGAAATTCGCCGCGAAGATACCCGCGACCTGGCCAGTCGCGTGCAGATGCTCAAGCGTTCGCGCCTGGACGCCGCAGTGGACATGCGCCGCCCGCTGCTCTACCTGACGCGCCAGCATCCCGAGCTGGGCCTGAGCGTCAGTCCGCTGGTACTGCAGAGCTATCGGATGCACTGCATCTATGGCGGACAACTGCCGGTCCCCGTCGAAAGTATGGACCGGGTGCTCGACGAGATGGTCAGGGACGGCAGCATCGAGCGCCTGCTGGAAAACAGCCTGCGAACCCCTCAGGAACCCTGAACGCGCTCCGCCCTGGGAGCCGGCAGCTCTCGCAGCGCCTGCTGCGTCTCGACGGCCTGGGCGTCGCGCCAGACCTTGAAGGCATCCAGCTCGGACTGCCAGCGACGCACTACCCAGGCCAGGACGGCGAGATCGTCGAGCAAGCCGACACCGAAGATGAAGTCGGGGACGATATCCACCGGCGAAAGGAAATAGGCCAGCGCCGCGATCACCGAGAGCAACGCCTGGCGGCTGAGTCCGCGGTATTCGCCGCGAACCCAGGCCACCAGCAGTTCCTGCAGCAGGCGCAGGTCGCTCTTCACCAGCTTCAGGCGCGAGCGCTTGCGTGCTACCGCAATCAACAAGGCGGGCACCCGGCCACGGGCCAGGAAACGTTCCGCGATCCCCAGGTAACGACTGAATCCTCGTGGTGCATCCATCCTTCCACCTCGCTCAAGCGCTTGCCGCCGAGGCTCTCCGGGTTATCCACGCATACTGTGGATAACCTTGTGAACAGCCCCCCCTTCCGTCGGCGAGAAGCCCGTCGCTACAGGCTTTCCGACAGATCGGACACTTTTTAGACAATGCTCTAAAAGCATTGAAAATCAAGGGTTTGACCTAGCGCAACGGACAACCCGAGGTCAATACCGTAGGTCGGGTCGACGTGCGACAAATGTGTGCATAAGGGTAACACCGGCCGTGCCCTCGACCTGTTTTCAGACCCTCGCGGCAGCGCCTGGGTTCAGCCGAATCCGCAAATGAAAACGCCCCGTCATGGACGGGGCGTTTCATGCATCGCGGCGGAAGAATTACTTCTTCGCGTCCGCCTTGGCTTCGGGCTGCGCTGCGGCACCGGCCTCGGGCTCCGCGTCCGGCTTGGACGGATCCTTGATGCCGAGCAGTTCCATGTCGAAGACCAGTACCGAGTTGGCCGGGATCGCCGGGCTCGGGCTCTGCGCGCCGTAGGCCAGCTCGCTGGGGATGTACAGCTTGATCTTCTCGCCGACGTGCATCAGTTGCAGGGCTTCGACCCAACCCGGGATCACGCCGCTGACCGGCAGGTCGATCGGGCTGCCGCGCTCGATGGAGCTGTCGAAGACGGTGCCATCGGTCAGGCGGCCTTCGTAGTGGACGGTCACCACGTCGGTGGCCTTCGGTTGCGGGCCATCGGCCTTCTTCACGATTTCGTACTGGAGGCCGGAAGCGGTGGTGGTCACGCCGTCGCGCTTGCCGTTTTCCTCGAGGAATTTCTTGCCGGCCTTGGCGTTTTCGTCGCCGATGGCGGCCATCCGCTCCTCGGCACGTTTCTGCAGGAAGGCGAAGGCTTCGGTCAGCTCTTCATCGGTGAGCTGCTGCTTCTTCTTGCCGAGGGCGTCTTCGATGCCCTTGGCGACGGCTTTCGAATCCAGGTCGTCCATGCCTTCCTGGGACAGGCTCTTGCCCATGTTCAGGCCGATACCATAGGAAGCTTTCTGCGCCGGGGTCTTCAACTCAACGTTGGTCTGCGAATCGCAGCCGGAGAGAACCAGACCGACCAGTGCGATCGCTGCTGCCAACCGATGTTGTTTCATGCTGAGTCCTTTAATCTGTTCGCCGCTCGGGCATATTCGATGAAGCCGCGAGCTTAGCAGGCTGTCGCGACCAGTGGCTATGGGCAATAGGAACAGGTGCGCGCGGATAAGTTCAAGGCCGAACTTTCCGAAAAATGAAGGAGATAGCAGAACGAACGCGTGGAACGAGGACAGAAGAACAGCGGAAAGGAAGCGTCGAAAAACGTCGAATTATGAAGCGGGAAGGAAGCGCAAGAGATACAGCGAAGGAAGGAAATGGCGCAGCGGACGGGACTCGAACCCGCGACCCCCGGCGTGACAGGCCGGTATTCTAACCGACTGAACTACCGCTGCGCGTAACTTGCGAGATTGGTGGGTGATGACGGGATCGAACCGCCGACCCTCTGCTTGTAAGGCAGATGCTCTCCCAGCTGAGCTAATCACCCTTCACTCTCGAAGTGGGGCGCATTCTACGGAGCGATTCGCCCCCTGGCAAGCCCCTCGATGAAAAAAATTTTCTGCCGTTCCAAGGAGTTAGCGACGGACCGGGGTTGGCCTGAGCCGCCAGCGGCGGAATAATGGGTCCTTTGTGCCCGGAGAGAACGACCCCATGTGGTTCCGCAATCTGCTCGTCTACCGCCTCACCCAGGATCTGCAACTGGATGCCGATTCCCTCGAGAAAGCCCTCGGCGAAAAACCCGCCCGCCCCTGCGCCAGCCAGGAGCTGACCACCTACGGCTTCACCGCGCCGTTCGGCAAAGGCCCGGACGCACCGCTGGTACACGTCAGCCAGGACTTCTTCCTGATCTCGGCACGCAAGGAAGAGCGCATCCTGCCGGGCAGCGTCGTGCGTGACGCACTGAAGGAAAAGGTCGACGAGATCGAGGCCCAGCAGATGCGCAAGGTCTACAAGAAGGAACGCGACCAGTTGAAGGACGAGATCGTCCAGACCCTGCTGCCGCGCGCCTTCATCCGCCGCTCCAGCACCTTCGCCGCGATCGCGCCAAGCCTCGGCCTGATCCTGGTCGACTCGGCCAGCGCGAAGAAGGCCGAAGACCTGCTCTCGACGCTGCGCGAAGCGCTCGGCTCCCTGCCGGTACGCCCGCTGAGCGTGAAGGTCGCGCCGACCGCGACCCTCACCGACTGGGTCAAGACCCAGGAAGCCGCCGGCGACTTCCACGTGCTCGACGAATGCGAGCTGCGCGACACCCACGAGGATGGCGGCGTGGTCCGCTGCAAGCGCCAGGACCTGACCAGCGAGGAAATCCAGCTGCATCTCACCGCCGGCAAGCTGGTCACCCAGTTGTCCCTGGCCTGGTCGGACAAGCTGTCCTTCGTCCTCGACGACAAGCTGGCGGTCAAGCGCCTGCGCTTCGAAGACCTGCTGCAGGAGCAGGCGGAAAAGGACGGCGGCGAAGACGCCCTCGGCCAGCTCGATGCCAGCTTCACCCTGATGATGCTGACCTTCGCCGAATTCCTTCCGGCGCTCTTCGAGGCCCTCGGCGGCGAAGAAATCCCCCAGGGCGTCTGACGCCCCGCTCTCCCGGCGGCGCCCGCCGCTGGGAGAGTCGCGCCCGGCATGGCAGACTGGCGGCCGTCCAATAACAAGGAAAGCCCATGCGTGCCCTGACCGCCCTGAGCCGTTTCGTCAGCGCCAGCTTCCCGTTCTGGGTCCTGCTGTTCGCCATCCTCGCCTTCTTCCGGCCGGCCTGGTTCCTCCCGCTCACCGTCGCCATCGCGCCGCTGCTCGGCCTGGTGATGTTCGGCATGGGCCTGACGCTCAAGGGCGAAGACTTCCGCGAGGTCGCCCGGCACCCCATACGGGTGCTGATCGGCGTGCTGGCCCAGTTCGTCATCATGCCCGGCCTGGCCTGGCTGCTCTGCCGCCTGTTGCAGTTGCCGGCGGAGATCGCGGTGGGCGTGATCCTGGTCGGCTGCTGCCCCGGCGGCACCGCTTCCAACGTGATGACCTGGCTGTCCCGTGGCGATGTCGCCCTGTCGGTGGCGATCACCTCGGTGACCACCCTGCTCGCCCCGCTGGTCACGCCGGCGCTGGTCTGGCTGCTGGCTTCGGCTTGGCTGCCGGTGTCGTTCGCGGCGATGTTCCTGTCGATCCTCCAGGTGGTGCTGGTGCCCATCGCCCTCGGCCTGCTGGCACAGCGCCTGCTCGGCGAGCGCACCCGGCAGGTGGCGGAGGTGCTGCCGCTGGTCTCGGTATTCAGCATCGTGGTGATCATCGCCGCGGTGGTGGCCGCCAGCCAGGCGCGGATCGCCGAGTCCGGCCTGCTGATCATGGCCGTGGTGATGCTGCACAACGGCTTCGGCCTGTCGCTCGGCTATCTCACCGGCAAGCTGACCGGCATGCCGCTGGCACAGCGCAAGGCCCTGGCCATCGAAGTCGGCATGCAGAACTCGGGGCTCGGCGCGGCGCTGGCCAACGCCCATTTCTCGCCCCTGGCAGCGGTGCCCAGCGCGCTGTTCAGCGTCTGGCACAATCTCTCCGGTTCGCTGCTGGCCGCCCTGTTCCGGCGTACGCCGCGTTGAACTGGGTCCCGGTCGGGAAGCCTTGTCCCGACCGATGAACCATGCAAAATACCGCACGCAGTGAGGACGACCTCACCACCCGCCTCCGGCCGGTGATCGAATGGGGACGGCCCCGCCACCCGTTGCCCTGGAGATCGCCATGTCCTGGATCATCCTGTTTTTCGCCGGCCTGTTCGAAGTGGGCTGGGCCGTTGGTCTGAAATACACCGAAGGCTTCAGCAAGCCGCTTCCCACGGTCCTCACGGTGCTCGCCATGCTGGTCAGCCTGGGCCTGCTCGGCCTGGCCATGAAGCACCTGCCGCTGGGCACCGCCTATGCCGTCTGGACCGGGGTCGGCGCGGTCGGCACAGTAATCGCCGGGATCGTCCTGTTCGGCGAATCCATGGCATTGCTGCGCCTGGCCAGCGTCGCGCTGATCGTCTGCGGACTGGTCGGCCTCAAGCTGAGCCATTAGACATCCATCGAATATGCTCCGAGGGGTATCGCTTTCCGCAGTTTTATCGCGTACTCTGCGACCACTGTGCTTGCTTGGGTCACAGTGAATCGTGACCTGGTGTGGTAGATCTCGGTCCGCTCATCGCCTCGGCTCCTCGTACTCTTTGCAACTCAGTACCTACCGGCTCGGATATTTCCGTCGCCGCAATCAACTTTGTTTCAGGAGTTACACCATGTCGAATCGTCAGAACGGCACCGTAAAATGGTTCAACGACGCCAAAGGCTTCGGCTTCATCACCCCGGAAAGCGGTAACGACCTGTTCGTTCACTTCCGTTCCATCCAGGGCACCGGCTTCAAGAGCCTGCAGGAAGGCCAGAAGGTTTCCTTCGTGGTCGTCAACGGCCAGAAAGGCCTGCAAGCCGACGAAGTACAAGTTATCTAACTTGTAGTTCGCCAAAAAAAGCCCCGGCATCGCCGGGGCTTTTTCGTTTCTGCGGATCGATCAGCGAGCTTCGCCGCGCAAGCTCGTCACCCGCGCCTGCAGGTCGAGGCGCTCCACCGCCCCCGGCGCCACCGATTCGCCGGCCACCAGGCTTACCCGCGACCACAGGCGGCGGAAGAAGCCCTTGTTCGGGTCGCGGCTGAAGAAGCTGCCCCACAGGCCCTGCAGCGCCATGGGGATCACCGGAACCGGGGTTTCCTCGATGATCCGCTCGATCCCGGCGCGGAACTCGTTCATCTCGCCGTCGGCGGTCAGCTTGCCTTCAGGGAAGATGCACACCAGCTCCCCGTCCCTCAGGTAGTCGGCGATGCGCTGGAAGGCGCGTTCGTAGATCCCTTCGTCCTCGTGGCGCGCCGCTATGGGCACCGCGCCGGCGGTGCGGAAGACGAAGTTGAGCACCGGCAGCGAGAAGATCCTGTAGTACATGACGAAGCGCACCGGCCGCCGGATCGAGCCGGCGATCAGCAGCGCGTCCACGTACGAGACGTGGTTGCACACCAGCACCGCCGCTCCCTCGTCCGGGATCGCCTCCAGGTTCACATGCCGGACCCGGTACATGGTGTGGCTGAGCAGCCAGACCAGGAAGCGCATGGTGAATTCCGGGACGATCTTGAAGATGTACACGTTCACCGCGACGTTCATCAGCGACAGGGCGAGGAACAGCTGCGGGATCGACAGCTTGGCGACGCTGAGGAAGAGGATCGAGACCAGCGCAGCGGCGACCATGAACAGGGCGTTGAGGATGTTGTTGGCGGCGATCACCCGGGCCCGCTTGTCCTCGTCGGTGCGCGCCTGGATCAGGGCGTACAGCGGTACGATATAGAAGCCGCCGAAAATGCCGATGAACAGGATGTCGGCCAGCACCGCCCAGGTCTCATGGTGGCGCAGCACCGCCAGCCAGTCGTAGGGCACCTCGCCTGGGGGAATGCCGCCGGCGTGCCACCAGAGGAGGATGCCGAAGACGGTCAGGCCGATCGAGCCGAACGGCACCAGGCCGATCTCCACCTTGCGACCGGAAAGCTTCTCGCAAAGCATCGAGCCCAGCGCGATGCCCACCGAGAACACGGTGAGGATCAGGGTCACCACGCTTTCGTCGCCGTGCAGCCATTCCTTGGCGAAGGTCGGGATCTGCGTCAGGTAGACCGCGCCGAGGAACCAGAACCAGGAGTTGCCCACCAGCGAGCGCGAGACCGCCGGGCGCTGGCCGAGCCCCAGGCGGAGGATGCTCCAGGACTGGGCGAAGATGTTCCAGTCGAGCTTCAACCCCGGCAGCGCCGCCGCCGCTCGCGGAATGCCGCGGCTGGCCAGGTAGCCGCAGGCGGCCACCAGCACCACCGCGGTGGCCACCGCCGCCGCGTAATGCGCATGGGACATCAGCACGCCGGCGCCGATGGTGCCGGCCAGGATCGCCAGGAAGGTGCCCATCTCCACCAGCGCGTTGCCGCCGACCAGTTCGTCCTCGTGCAGGTGCTGGGGCAGGATCGAATACTTCACCGGGCCAAATAGCGCCGAGTGGGTGCCCATGGCGAACAGCGCGACGAACATCAGCGGCAGGCTGCCGAAGACGAAGCCGGCAGCGCCGACCAGCATGATGCCTACCTCGGCCAGCTTCAGCGCGCGCATCAGCGCGTCCTTGTTGTACTTCTCGCCGAACTGTCCGCCCAGTGCCGAGAACAGGAAGAACGGCAGGATGAACAGCAGTGCGCAGAGGTTGACCAGCAGGCTGCGGTCGCCGCTGACGCTGAGGTGATAGAGGATGGCGAGGATCAGCGACTGCTTGAAGATGTTGTCGTTGAAGGCGCCGAGCAGCTGGGTGATGAAGAACGGCAGGAAACGCCGCTTGCCCAGCAGGGCGAATTGCGAATGTTGGGTCATCGTCCTTGTTACCTTGCGTGGCCGCCGAAAGGAAGCCCGTCATCGATTGGACTGCATGGACCGCGGATCAGGCCACAGCGTTCCGATGGAAATTCCGCGCCCATCATAGAACAGGCGTCCGCGTTACCGCAGGACGCCTGTCGTCGGACGATGCGCCAAGTCGCATCCGAATATTCAGAAACCGACGCTGGCCTGCATGAACAGCGTTCGCGGCTGACCCACGTAGATTCCCGAATTGTTGTCGCTGGAGCGGGTGAAATACTGCTTGTCGAACAGGTTCTTCACCCCGAGTCCGAGCTTCAGGTTCGACGCCTGCGGGCCGAAGTCGTAGCCGACGCGGGCATTCCAGGTCACGTAGCCGGGAATGTCGCCGTACTGGCCGTCGGCGCTGGGCTCGGTGATGTAGTTGTGGGTGAAGTTGCCCTGGCTGTCGGTGCTCAGCCCTGGCGCGCGCTGCATGGACTGGGCGAAGGCGTCGAGGTTGTAGGTCCAGCGGTCGACCTCGTAGCGCACCCCGGCGGTGGCCACCTGGCGCGAGTAGAGCGGCAGGTCGCGCCCCTTGAAGGAGGGAATGTCGCCTTCGTAGGTGGCGCGGGTATAGGTGAGGCTGCCGTAGACCGACAGGCCGTCCAGGCGCGGATCGAGAGCGGCGAAGTCATAGTGGCCGGAAGTCTCGATGCCCTGGTGCTTGGTGGCGCCGAGGTTGGTCCAGCCGACGTCGTTGCTGACGTACTGCAGCTCGTCGTCGAAGTCGATGTAGAACAGCGTGATCTCGCCGCCCCAGCTGCCGTTGTCGTAGCGCGTGCCCAGTTCGTAGGTCTTGGCCTTCTCCGGCTCCAGGCCGGCGGCGGTATCGTTGCCGCTGCCGCCCTGGCCGAGCTGGAAGTACTGCAGGCTGCCGAACGATTCGGAGTAGTTGGCGAACAGCTTCCACTCGTCGCTCAAATGATACATCAGGCTCAGCGCCGGCAGCGGTTCGTTGTAGTCCTTGCTGCGCTTCTTCTCCTGCACCGGCTTGCCGTTCAGGCCGAGCACCGGGCGGTCGCGCCAGTCGCTGTCGATCTTCTCGAAGCGGATGCCGGGGGTGATGGTCCAGTTGCCGACATCGATCTTGTCGTCGATGTAGAAGGCGCTGGCCTCGGTACCGCCGGTACGGTCCTGGTAGGTATGGCCGTCCGAGCCGGGACGCACGGTCGGCACATTGTCGACCAGGGCCAGCTGACTGGCGCGCTCGTTCATCGCTTCCTTCAGGTAGCGGTAGCCGATGCCGATCTCCTGGGTGGTCGGGCCGGCGAAGAAGATCCGCGAGACCCGCGGCTCCACCGCGAACACATGGTAGTCGCGCGGGTACGAGGTGATGGTCCTGAGGTTGCGCGCGGCGATGCTGCTGCCGCGGAAACTGTCGCTGTAGTAGGTGAGCACCTCGAACTGGGTGAGGTCGTCGACCTGGCGGGTGTACTTCAGCGAGAAGTCCTTGCGCCGACCACGGAAGTTGTCCCAGTCGCGCACCGACTGGAAGGGATCGTCGTCGTACTGCGCCTGGGTCAGGCCGCCCGGCATATCGGCGTAGGCGTCGTAGTAGTGGAAGTTGGCCGCCAACTGGTCGCTGTCGGTGAGCTGCCAATGGGTCTTGAGCAGCACGTCGTCGATATCGTTGTCGTTGTTGCCGTCGCGGTAGTCGGCGCCCTTCACCCCGGAATACAGCAGCGCCACGCCCAGGCCGTTGTCGGCGGTCCCGCCGAGGAACGCCTGGTTGAGCTTCTTCCAGCCGCCGTGGCCGGCATGCTCGATGGTGGTGCCGATTTCGCCGGAGAACTTCTCCGGAATCGCCCGGGTCACGAAGTTGATCACCCCGCCGACGTTCTGCGGGCCGTAGCGCACCGAGCCGGCGCCGCGCACGACGTCGATGCTCTCCAGGTTGCCGATGGACAGCGGCATCATCGACAGCTGCGGCTGGCCGTAGGGCGCCACCGCCGCCGGCACGCCGTCGATCATCACCGTCGAGCGCGGCGACAGGCGTGAAGTCAGGCCACGCACCCCGACGTTCAGGGAGATGTCGCTGCCGCCGGTACCGTTGTTGTCCTGCACTTGCACGCCGGGCACCTTGCGCAGCACGTCGCGGACGTTCTGCGCACCGCTCTCGAGCATTTCCCGACGACGCACCACGCTGCGCGCACCGGGATGGTTCTGCACCACCGCCTGGTCGGCTTCGCCCAGCCAGTCGCCGACCACGGTGACCGTGCCCAGCTCCTTGGCTTCCTCTTCGGCCTGCGCCGCCTGCATGGACACACCCAGCGCGATGGCGACGGCCAGGCGCGACAACGAACTCACGGACGACATCGAGGCTCCCCCAGGGACGCAGGAAAAAGTGGGGCGCAAAATTACGGCAAATCGTAAAGAACGTAAATACAAATGATTTGCAAATGTGAGCTTGACTTATTCGTAGATCGTCAAGGATGAGCGCGCGCAGGCCGAGCGGTATTCACCCGGTGCCACGCCGTAGGCCTGCTTGAACTGGCGACCGAGGTGGCTCTGGTCGGCGAAGCCCAGCTCCAGGGCCACCTCCAGCGGCGCCCGGCCGCTCTTGAGCAGTGCCCTGGCCTGCTCCAGGCGGCGCTGCCTGAGCCAGGCGTGGGGCGGCATGCCGGTGGCGCGACGGAAGACCCGGGCAAAATGGAACGGGGACAGATTGACCGCCGCCGCCAGTTCCTCCAGCGAAGGCGGATCGAGCAACCGCGCCGCCAGCAGTTCGCGGGCACGGGCCACCGGCAACGGCTCCTGCCCGGCCTTCGGCGCTTCTGGCAGGCGGGCGTGGCGACGGAACAGGGCGAGCACCGTCTCACGCCAGCGGGTCTGGGTTTCCAGGCTGTCGGCATGCTCGGCCAGCAGGCGGTGCAAGTGGACGAAGGCGCGTGCCAGGGGCTGGTCGTGGATCACGCTGTCGGCGAAGCGCGGCACGCCGCCATGATGGATTTCCAGCTCGTCGAGAATCCCGTCGATCTGTTCCATTTCCGGGTAGTAGCCGCGATAGAGCCAACCGGCATCATGGGCCTTGGAGCCGGTGTGCACTTCGTCGGGGTTGATCAGCACCATGCTGCCCAGCGGGGCCAGGTGCTCGCCGCCACGATGGCGGAAGCGCTGCGCGCCCTGCTCGATGATGACCAGGGCGAAGCTGCTGTGCACGTGCGGCGCGAAGCGCTGCTCCACATAGCGCGCGTGCAGCAGTTCGACGCCGCCCAGTTCGGCGGCGCGCCAGAAATGCGTGTGTTCTCCGCTCGTCTCGTCCGGCACTGCCGTCTCCTCGTTCGCCCGTCCGGACGGGCCGCCCAGCATACCGCAGGAGCGACGGAACCGGCTTCAGCCGGTGAAGCTGGCTTCCAGCACCGCCTTGACCTGCGGCCATTCGTGGTCGGTGATGCTGTAGACGAAGGTGTCGTCTAGCCGCCCGCCGGCCAGCCGCCGGTGGTTGCGCAGCACGCCCTCGCGCTGCGCGCCGAGCTTGTCGATGGCGCCCTGGGCGCGCAGGTTGCTCGCCGCCGTGCTGAGCTGCACGCGGACCATGCGCAGGTTGTCGAAGGCATGCTTGAGCATCAGGTACTTGATCATGCGGTTCAGGCCGCTGCCGTGCTGGGCCTGGTCGAGCCAGGTCCAGCCGATCTCGCAGGCCGGCAAGGCGGGAAGGAACTCGGCGAAGCGCGTGGTCCCGACCAGTTGCACGCCGAGGCGGACGGCGAGCGGCAACGCCCTGCCCTCGCGCTGCTCGGCGAGGCTCTGGCGGTACCAGTCCGGCCGCGTCGGTCCGTCCATGTACTGCAGCGCCTCGCGGTTGGCTTCGGCGAGGCTCACCAGCTCGGGAATGTCCGCTTCCACCAGCGGCTCGAGACGCAAGGCTCCGCGCTGCAGGGTGATCGGTAGCGGCTTGAACATGGGCGCCCTCCTCGACATCGACGCAAAACTCCGCTCCCATCAGAGCGTAGCGGCCGCGTTTAGTGCCGCAGCCGAAACCGGCTACGATGAACGGACAGCCGGCCGCCGGGGCCGTCCGCGCTCACGCAGCCCGGCACGCTACCAACTCCGCGCGTCCGGCTCAAGCATGCGTGCGACCTTGGTCGCAGGCGGCCTGACGCGCGGGCCGACAAGTGCGAAACTGGCGCGAAAGCAAGACCCCCGCCTCACGCCAGCTTCACGCGGGGACATCATCGGAGTTCGCATGTCGCTGTCCATCGGGCTGATCGCCGTGGTCGCCCTGGTCTACATGGCCATCCTGTTCGCCATCGCCTTCTATGGCGACCGTCGCCGCACCCCGCTCTCACCCCGCCTGCGCGCCTGGGTCTACAGCCTCTCCCTGGCAGTGTACTGCACCAGCTGGACCTTCTTCGGCGCGGTCGGCCAGGCCACCGACCAGCTCTGGTCGTTCCTGCCGATCTACCTCGGACCGGTGTTGCTGATGCTGTTCGCGCCCTGGGTGCTGCAGAAGATGATCATGATCAGCAAGCAGGAGAACATCACCTCCATCGCCGACTTCATCGCCGCCCGCTACGGCAAGTCGCAGGCGCTGGCGGTGGTGGTGGCGCTGATCTGCATGGTCGGCGTGCTGCCCTACATCGCCCTGCAACTGAAAGGCATCGTCCTCGGGGTGAACCTGCTGATCGGCTCCGGCGCCGACTCCACCGGTACCCGCGCCCAGGACACGGCGCTGATCGTGTCACTGGTGCTGGCGCTGTTCACCATCGTCTTCGGTACCCGCAGCCTGGATGTCACCGAACACCACCGCGGCATGGTCCTGGCCATCGCCTTCGAGTCGCTGGTCAAGCTCACCGCCTTCCTCGCCGTGGGCATCTTCGTCACCTTCGGCCTCTACGACGGCTTCGCCGATCTCTTCTCCCAGGCCCGCGCCGCGCCGCAGTTGGCCGACTACTGGGAAGAGACCGTGCACTGGCCGGCGATGCTGCTGCAGACCGGCGTGGCGATGACCGCGATCATGTGCCTGCCGCGGCAATTCCACGTCACCGTGGTGGAGAACATCGAGCCGCGCGACCTCAACCTGGCGCGCTGGGTGTTCCCCATCTACCTGGTGCTGGCCGCGTTGTTCGTGGTGCCGATCGCCCTCGCCGGCCAATTGCACCTGCCCGCCGGGGTAATGCCGGACTCCTTCGTCATCAGCCTGCCGCTGGCCGAGGCGCACCCGGCGCTGGCCCTGCTGGCATTCATTGGCGGCGCCTCGGCCGCCACCGGAATGGTCATCGTCGCCAGCGTCGCGCTGTCGACCATGGTCTCCAACGACATGCTCCTGCCGTGGCTGCTGCGACGCCGGGAAAAGGACACCGAACGGCCCTTCGAGGCCTTCCGTCACTGGCTGCTGACCGTACGCCGGGTGAGCATCGCGGTGATCCTGCTGCTCGCCTACGTGGCCTACCGCCTGCTCGGCTCCAGCGCCAGCCTGGCGACCATCGGCCAGATCGCCTTCGCCGCCATCGCCCAGCTCGGCCCGGCGATGATCGGCGCGCTGTACTGGAAACAGGCCAACCGCCGCGGGGTCTTCGCCGGCCTCGCCGCCGGCTCGCTGCTGTGGGCCTATACGCTGGTCCTGCCGGTGGTGGCCAAGGGCCTCGGCTGGCCGCTGGAGCGCATCCCCGGCCTGACCTGGCTGGCAAGCAATCCCTTCGGCCTGCCGATCGAGCCGCTGACCCAGGGCGTGCTGATCTCGCTGGTCGGCAACTTCGCCCTGTTCGGCCTGGTCTCGGTGCTCTCGCGCACCCGCGTGTCCGAGCACTGGCAGGCCAGCCGCTTCATCGGCCAGGAGATCTCCCAGCGGCAGAACTCGCGCTTCATGCTCGCGGTGCAGGTGGAAGACCTGCTGATGCTCGCCGCGCGTTTCGTCGGCGAGGAACGCGCGCGGCAAAGCTTCATCCGCTTCGCCTACCGCCAGGGCAAGGGCTTCACCCCGAACCAGACCGCCAACAACGAGTGGATCGCGCACACCGAGCGCCTGCTCGCCGGGGTCCTCGGCGCGTCCTCGGCGCGGGCGGTGGTGAAGGCCGCCATCGAAGGGCGCGAGATGCAGGTGGAGGACGTGGTGCGGATCGCCGACGAAGCCTCCGAGGTGCTGCAATTCAACCGCGCCCTGCTGCAGGGCGCGATCGAGAACATCACCCAGGGCATCAGCGTGGTCGACCAGTCGCTGCGCCTGGTGGCCTGGAACCACCGCTACCTGGAGCTGTTCGAGTACCCGGACGGGCTGATCTACGTCGGCCGGCCGATCGCCGACATCATCCGCTACAACGCTGATCGCGGCCTGTGCGGGCCCGGCGATCCGGACATGCACGTGGCCAAGCGCCTGTACTGGATGCGCCAGGGCACTCCGCACACCTCCGAGCGGCTGTTCCCCAACGGCCGGGTCATCGAGCTGATCGGCAACCCGATGCCCGGCGGCGGCTTCGTCATGAGCTTCACCGATATCACTGCCTACCGCGAGGCCGAACAGGGCCTCAAGGGCGCCAACGAGTCGCTGGAACAGCGGGTCCAGGAGCGTACCCAGGAACTCTCGCAGTTGAACCAGGAACTCAGCGAGGCGAAGAGCAACGCCGAGGCCGCCAACCAGTCGAAGACCCGCTTCCTCGCCGCCGTCAGCCACGACCTGATGCAGCCGCTGAACGCCGCGCGGCTGTTCTCCGCCGCCCTCGCCCACCAGGACGCGCTGCCCGGCGAGGTCCGCGACCTGGTGCAGCACCTCGACTCGTCGCTGCGTTCCGCCGAGGACCTGATCACCGACCTGCTGGACATCTCGCGCCTGGAAAGCGGCCGGGTCAGCGCCGAACGCAACCCATTCCCGCTGAACAACCTCTACGATGCCCTCGGCGTCGAGTTCAAGGCGCTGGCCCAGGAACAGGGCCTGCATTTCCGCCTGCGCGGCAGCCAGCTGCGGGTGGACAGCGACATCAAGCTGCTGCGGCGCATCCTGCAGAACTTCCTGACCAACGCTTTCCGCTACGCCAAGGGCCACGTGCTGCTCGGCGTGCGCCGCGAGGACGGCTACCTGCGCCTGGAGGTCTGGGACCAGGGGCCGGGCATCCCACCGGACAAGCAGAAAGTCATCTTCGAAGAGTTCAAGCGCCTGGACAGCCACCAGACCCGCGCGGAGAAAGGCCTCGGTCTCGGCCTGGCGATCGCCGACCGGCTCTGCAAGGTCCTCGGCCATCCGCTGGAAGTACGTTCCTGGCCGGGCAAGGGCAGCGTCTTCAGCGTCCGCGTACCGCTGGCGCGGCAGGCGCCGCCGGCCCTGGCCAACGGCCACAAGGCCGAACCGGCGCAGGCGCTGAACGGCGCCCAGGTGCTCTGCGTGGACAACGAGGACAGCATCCTCGCCGGCATGAACAGCCTGCTCAGCCGCTGGGGCTGCCAGGTCTGGACCGCGCGCAGCCGCGAGGAATGCGCCACGCTGCTGGACAGCGAGATGCGCCCGCAACTGGCGTTGATCGACTATCACCTGGACGACGGCGAGACCGGTACGCAATTGATGGCCTGGCTGCGCACGCGCCTGGGCGAGCCGGTGCCGGGCGTGGTGATCAGCGCCGACGCGCGGCCGGAACTGGTGGCGGAGATCCACGCCGCCGGCCTCGACTACCTGTCCAAGCCGGTCAAGCCGGCCGCGTTGCGGGCCCTGCTCAGCCGCCATCTGAGCCTGCGCTGAGCGGGCCTCAGTGACGGCGGATCAGCAGCGCACGGATCTGCTGCGCGGTCTCGCCGTCGACTTCCGCTAGCATCCGCACCTTGCCGGCTACCAGCGCCGCCAGCGGCGCTCCGTCTCGATAGAGCAGGCGGTTGCCGGTCACCGCCGGCACCCGTTCGCCGGGTAGCAGGCCGCCGACCAGATTCAACGGATCGACCGCCGACACCACCAGCATCGCCCCGTCCGGCGGTCGCTTGCGCACCTCGCGCAACAGGCCGACCGCTTCCGCCAAGGCGAACTGCTCGCCGGCCAGGCCGGCGATGAAGCGCCCGCCGCGAATCTCGCCGCGCGCTTCCAGGCGATGGTAGACGCGCAGCAACTCGCGCCACGGCGGCAGCCAGTCGGCTTCGCGCTCCAGCAGGCGCCAGGCGACCACCCCATAGCGCCGCAGCAAGGTCCGGGCGACATGTTCGAGAACCTCCGCCGGCAAACGCTGCCCCGCCTCTTCCGCCTTCGCCCGGCGCAGCGGCGCCCAGCGCCCGGCGTCCTGCATGCCGCCCGGCAGGCCGCGCGAGCGGCGCTCCTGGCGGCTGCGCTTGTCCGCCGGCATCAGCAGGGTGCGCAGCCCGGCGAAGCTGTCGGCGTTGACCCGGCCGACCGAGACCAGCTCGCCGAGGGCGTTCTCCAGCTCGCTGCGCAGCAGGTGGGCATCCTGGCTCAGTTCGTCGAAGAACGATGCACCCTGCTCGCGCAGCACCTCCAGTACCCTGGCCGCGCGCGGCGACAGTTCCGGCTCCGGCGCGTCGCGCTGCAGGACGCTCCAGAGCCCCAGCTCGCGGCGCGGCAGGAGCACGATCGGCGCGCTGCGCAGCGGACCGCCGGCGGCCTTGCTGCGTCCGGCCAGGCGCGCCCAGACGATGCGTCCGGAACGGCACAGCTGGTCCAGCCAATGGCTGGCGTAGTCGGCCACCCGCGCTGCCAGCAGTTCGCTTTCCCAGGCGGCCGCCGCGGCCTGGAAGCCTTCCAGCTGCTCGACCACCGTAGCCAGGGACTCCGCACCCCGGCCACGGGTGCCCGGCGCCAGGCGCTGCCAGTCGAACAGGAAACGCATGAAATCGGCGCGCTGCACCGGCTCGATTTCCCGGCGCAGGCGCTTCACCGTATAGCGATGGATGCGCGCCAGCAGATGGCGTTCGCACCACTCCTCTTCCGTCGCGCCAGGACTGAAGCGGCCACGCAGCACATAGCCTTCGCGCTCCAGGGCGGCCAACGCGTACTGCTGGTCGGCCAGGCCGATGCCCAGGTCGGCCGCCAACTGCCCGGCCGTGCGTGGCCCGAAGCCACCCAGGCGGGCGCGGGTCAGCTCCACGGTCGCCGCTTCCGCCGAGTCCGGCGGCGGATAGCCGCGAGGCGCCTGGAAAGCGTCGGGTACCTTCGCCGCGGGATGCACCAGGCGCATCGCCGGCAGGCGCTCCGCCGCCAGCCAGAGAGTGCTGCCTGCGCAGTCCAGGCGTCCGGCGCGGCGTTGCTCCGACAGTTGCGCAAGCCATTCCCCCCAGCCCGGATTGGCCTCGGCCTCGCCCGAGGTGAGGAAGCCCAGGCTGTTCAGCGCCTCATGCATCTCGTCGGCGTTGCGCGCTTCCGGCCAGGCCTCGCCACGCACCGCCTCGATCGCCTCAAGGTCCAGGGCGCCGAGGTCGTCGGCGGACTCGGGATCGCTCCAGCGGCGATTCTGTACCGCCTGGGTACGCCGCTCCTCCAGCGGCGCATCGTCGAGATAGGCGTAGGGACGCGCGGTGAGTATCTCCGCCGCCAACGCCGAAGGCGCCGGCAGGTCGCGCGCCAGCAAGTCCACCGCGCCGCTCTCCATGTCGCGCAGCAGGGCCAGCCAGCCCTCGCAATCCATCGCCTCGTGCAGGCAGTCGTCAAGGGTCTGCGCCACCAGCGGGTGATCGGGCACCTCGCGCTCGCCGACGATATTCTCCAGGCACGCCACCTGGTCGGGGAACACGCTGGCCAGCAGATCCTCGCTCTTCATCCGCAGCAGTTGCGGCGGCACCTTGCGACCGCCGGCATAGCGCGGCAAACCGAGCGAGGTGGTCAGGTTCCAGCGCCAGCGCACGCCGAACAGCGGCGCGTCGAGCACGGCCTGTACCAACAGGTGCTCGGCGCTCGCCGAATGCAGGTAGCGCCAGACCTCGTCGAGGGGAAAGCTGTGGCTGGTGGACAGCGAGAGGATGATCGCGTCCTCGGTGGCCGCCGCCTGCAGCTCGAAGTTGAAGCTGCGGCAGAAACGCTTGCGCAGCGCCAGGCCCCAGGCGCGGTTGAGGCGGCTGCCGTGGGGACTGTGGATGATCAGTTGCATGCCGCCGGATTCGTCGAAGAAGCGTTCCATCACCAGCCGCCGGCTCCCGGGCAGGCCACCCAGGGCCTGGCGGGCGCGGGCCAGGTACTCGACGATCTGCCGCGCGGCGCCATCGTCCAGCCCGAGGGTGGCGCCGAGCCAGGCGATGGCTGGCTCCAGCCGCTGCCCTTCCGGCAATGCCTGGCCTTCGCCGAGCAGCTCGTCGAGGGTGTCGCGCAGGCGCGCCACGCTGGCCGACAGCTCGTCGCTGCGCCCCGGCGCCTCACCCAGCCAGAACGGAATGTTCGGCGGCTGGCCCTGGGCGTCCTCGACCCGTACCCGTCCCGGCTCGATGCGGATGATCCGGTACGAGGTGTTGCCCAGCTGGAACACGTCGCCGGCCAGGCTCTCCACCGCGAAGTCCTCGTTGACCGTTCCCACCAGCAGGCCCTGCGGCTCCAGCAGCACGCTGTAGTCGCCGGTATCGGGAATGGTCCCGCCCGAGGTCAGCGCGGTCAGCCGCGCGCCACGGCGGCCACGGAGCAGGCCGTTGAGCGCATCGCGATGGAGATAGGCGCCGCGCACGCCGAGGCGTGAGTGGTAGCCCTCGGCAAGCATCCGCAGGACTTCGTCGAAGCGCTCGCGCTCCAGCCCGGCGTAGGGTTCGGCGCGGATCACCAGGCGATAGAGGTCGTCCTCGCGCCACTCCTGGCAGGCCACTTCGGCGACGATCTGCTGCGCCAGCACGTCCAGCGGCTGGCGTGGCAGCACCAGGCTGTCCAGCTCGCCACGGCGCACGCTGTCGAGCAGCGCCGCGCATTCCACCAGGTCGTCGCGGGAGGTCGGGAACAACCGGCCCTTGGGGGTGCCGCCGACACTGTGCCCGGAACGCCCGACCCGTTGCAGGAAGGCGGCGATGGAGCGCGGCGACGACAACTGGCAGACCAACTCGACGTCGCCGATATCGATGCCCAGCTCCAGCGAGGCGGTCGCCACCAGTACCTTCAATTGCCCGGCCTTGAGGCGCTGCTCGGCATCCAGGCGCAGCTCCTTGGCCAGGCTGCCGTGGTGGGCCGCCACCTGGCGGCTGCCGAGGCGTTCGGCGAGGAAGCGGGTGACCCGCTCGGCCATGCGCCGGGTGTTGACGAACACCAGGGTGGTGCGGTGCTCGCCGGCCAGGTGCGCCAGGCGGTCGTAGACCAGCTCCCAGGTGTCGTTGGACATCACCGCTTCCAGCGCCACCGGCGGTACCTCGATGCCCAGGTCGCGGGGGCGCGTATAGCCGATGTCGACGATCCGGCAGGCCGGATCGCGCGGATTGCCGCTGGCGCCGACGAGGAAGCGCGCGACCTTCTCGATCGGTTTCTGCGTGGCGGACAGCCCGATCCGCAGCAGCGGTCGCGGACACAGCGCCTGCAGGCGCTCCAGCGACAGCGCCAGGTGGCTGCCGCGCTTGCTGCCGGCCAGGGCATGGATCTCGTCGACGATCACGCTGCGCACCCCGGCAAGCATCTGCCGGCCCGACTCCGAGCCGAGCAGGATGTACAGCGATTCGGGCGTGGTGACCAGGATGTGCGGCGGGCGCTTGCGCATCGCTCCGCGTTCGACCTGCGGCGTATCGCCGGTGCGCACCGCGCTACGGATATCGACGTCGGGCAGGCCGAGACGCGCCAGTTCCTCGCGGATGCCAGCCAGCGGTTGCTCCAGGTTGATGCGGATGTCGTTGGACAGCGCTTTCAGCGGCGAGACATAGACCACCTGGGTAGCATCCGCCAACTCGCCGCCGGCGGCCAGCCCCTCCACCACCAGGGCATCGATGGCGGCGAGGAAGGCGGTCAGGGTCTTGCCCGAACCGGTGGGCGCGGCGACCAGGGTCGAAAGCCCCTCGCGGATCGCCGGCCAGGCCTCGACCTGGGCCGGCGTGGGCGCGGCGAAGTGGCGTTCGAACCACTGGCGGACGGCGGGATGGAACTCCGCCAGGGGCCGCGGAGCCGGCTCGGCGCGGCGGGCGGAAGAGGATGAAATAGGCATCATGCTCCGCACTATGGTGGCGCCGCGGGCGACTCACAAGCCCCGCCGATCGCCCGTCGGGCGCAGTTTCAGAGCCCGGCGACGAAACGGTCGAAGCGCTCGGCGTGCAGCGCTTCGCTGCCGTTCTCCTCGAGCAGCCGGCGAGCCTCGGCGGCCTTCGGCGTCTCGCCGCCGATCAGGCCGAGCAGGCGCTCGCCGCGCGGCGTGAGGACGAAGTTCTCGCCATTGCCGCCCTGCTCTTCCGGACGCGGCTCGATGAAGCCGCCCTCCAGCAGGATCGCCTCGTAGTCGGCGGCCTTCTGCTTCAACGCATCCATGTCGCCGACCCGCTGCCCGGCCTGGGAGCGTTCCTCGGCCAGGCGTTCGGCATGGGCGCGCGGGGCGAAGTTCTCATGGGCGGACTGCCGGACCTCCAGCAGCAACCGTTCGACCAGATCCCAATCGTGAGTCATGGCATACCTCCTGCGGCATAAGCAACGAGGGTCCTTCGCACCCTCTCTATGCGTGCGACCCGCAACCCGCCGCGAGGGTTCGAATCGGTCGCCGTCCGGCGTTGCGGCTGAACTTTGTCGGCTCGACCGGGCTCCACCGCTCAGGACCACCCCACAGGAGTACGCCATGAAACCGCTTTTCGCCCTCGCCAGCGCCTGCGCCTTGCTGGTCGCCACGCCGGTCTTCGCCTGTTCCGAAGCGGAGGCGGAAAAGATGGGCAAGGAAGTCGCCACCAAGGTCGCCTCGATCACCCAGAAGAACCCGCAACGGGCCAGGGAACTCAACGAGCAGTTGCGCCAGCGCCAGGAAGCCCGCTCGGAACAGAACCGGCCGAGCGATTGCGATGCCTACGCGCAGATGCTCAAGGAACTGGATCAGGAAAAAGGTGACGTACAGCGCAACACTTCGCAGTGATCCGCCGGTTCGGGGTGCGGCGGCCCGGGACGGCGGGGTCCGGCGCCCGTGACGGGCGCGCCACCCACCCCGCCTGAGTCACTGAGACAGGCGCGGGCCGAACAGCACGACGCTGGCACCGACCACGCACAAGGCCACGCCCAGCCAGTCGCTCCATAGCGGCCGCGAGCGCTCGACAAAAGCCAGCCAGAACAGCGACGCGGCGACGTAGATGCCGCCATAGGCGGCATAGGCGCGGCCGGCGTAGCTGGCCTCCACGCGGGTCAGCAGCAAGGCGAACAGGGTCAGGCTGAGCAGGCCGGGCAGCACCCACAGGGCGCTCTTGCCCAGCCGCAGCCAGAGATAGAAAGCGTAGCAGCCGGCGATCTCGCAGAACGCCGCGAGGACGAACCAGAAGTAGTTGATCACCGCCGCCCGCCCTCCCGCTCCCAGGCGCAGCGGACCTGCAGGTCGCTCTCCTGGGGGGTATGGAAGCCACGCTCGGACTCCCAGCGAAAGGTATGGCTGCCGTTCACTTCGGTCTCCAGGTGGACCACCGCGCTGGCCCAGTAGAGGCGCCTGAGCAACGCCTCGAACTGCTCGACCCACAGGCTCCACTCGTATTCGATGGCCTGGTAGCTGGCACCGAAGTGGATGATCTGGGTCTGGTAGAGCCCGGCCCCGGACTGCTCGCAGCGGCTGAACATCTCGCGTCCGAGGAACGGCCAGGCCTCGCCGCCCGGCAGGCTGTCCAGCACGCGGCGGTTGGCGGCACGACGCATGCGCCGCTCCATCGAATCGCCCGGCCAGTCGCGGATGCAGCCATAGACGATGGATTCAGACTCCACAGGGGTACTCCAGAACAGAACGGACTCGCAGAGGCAGCCTTCTAGCACAGGGCGCGAGGGCGGAAAAGCAAAAAGCCTCGCAAATGAGCGAGGCTTCTTGTGGGGTCCAACGTACTTCGGCAGGCAGGCCGGTGACTCAAGCTACTCGATCGCACCGCCTTGGGCAAGCACTATCTGCGCCGCACCGCAATGGTGCAAAGCCGCGCCCCTGCTGGCCTGCAGCCATTTCCACTCAGGCCTGGCGCTGACGCTTGGCCTGCATCTTGCCGGCCATCGCGGTCATCTCGTCATAGATCGCCTGGGGATTCTGCTGCTTGATCCTCCAGGCCATCCGCGCCTGCTCGTGGGGCAGGATCAGGAAACTGCCCTTGGCCACTTCGGCGTGGATGTAGTCGGCGATGTCGGCGGCGCTGATCGGCGAACTCTCCAGCAACTTGCCGACCTGGTGCTTCATCTCGGGGCTCGGGCCGCGGAAAGAGTCCAGCAGGTTGGTCTGGAAGAACGAAGGACAGACCACATGGACGCCGACCTCGACCAGCGCCAGCTCTACCAGCAGGCTTTCCGAAAGCGCCACCACCCCGGCCTTGGCCACGTTGTAGTTGCTCATCGCCGGGCCCTGCATCAACGCCGCCATCGAGGCGATGTTGACGATCTTGCCCTTGCTTCGCTCCAGCAACGGCAGGAAGGCCTTGCAGCCCTTGACCACGCCCATCAGGTTGATCGCGATCTGCCAGTCCCAGTCCTCCAGGGACAACTCGCCGAAGAAGCCGCCGGAGGCCACCCCGGCGTTGTTGACGATGACGTCGATGCCGCCGAACTTCTCCTCGCAGCTCTGCGCCAGCGCGGTCAGTTGACTGTAGTCGCGTACGTCGCAACGCTGGGTGAAGCCATCGCCACCCGCCTCGCGCACCAGTTTCAGGCTTTCCGCCAGGCCGGCCTCGTTGACGTCGGCCAGCGCCAGGCGCCAGCCGTCACGCGCCCAGCGCAGGGCGATTTCGCGCCCCAGCCCGGAGCCGGCACCGGTGATCATCATGCGGTTTTGCATAGGGGGTCCTGCCTTCCTGTTCGTGTGATGAAGGCCAGTGTAACCAAGGGTTTCAGCGCCCTCCGGCTAAATCAGGAAGCTGAATGCCTCGGGCAAACCCGGACATGCCGGGCCGCGCGAGGGGCTCAGGCGAGCAGCAGGACGCAGAGCTTGCCCAGGACCAGGGCGATGCCGCAGGAAACCAGCAGGTAGGAGGCGCCATCGAGACGCCGGCGGTACAACTGGGCGAAGGAACCCACGTGATGCTGCAGGACGAACATTCCCAGTGCCACCAGGATCGCCGGGATCAGGAAGACGAATTGCCAGAAGTGTTCGACCGCCAGCGTCGCTTCGCCGTCGTCCGCGAGCAGCAGGGCGCCCCCCAGCAACTGGCCCAGCAACAGCAGCCCCCCGACGCCAATACAGGCACGTCCCCAGCCGATCATCAGTCCCTCCCAGAGCGTTTCCGAGGGACCAGCATAGCCAGATGCCGCCATGCGATCTGTGCCCTGGGTCAAGCTGGGCGGCCCGCCCGGACATCCACCAGGCAATTTCATGACGCGGGTAACATCCTGCGGAAACGAGCCCCGCCCGCCGGACGGGGCCCGAGCGCCTCAGAACACGTACTGCAGGCGCATCACCAGGCCATCGCCGCTATCGTCGCCGTTGGCATTGCTGATCTTGTCGGTCTTCGCCTTGACGTAGTTGGCGGAAACCTTCACCGCCTCGTTGGCGTACCAGTTGACGCCCAGGGTATGGGTCTTGCCCTTGGCGTCGCCGACCTCGCGGGTGGCGCTGTCGACGACGATGTTGTCATCCTCGACCTTGATCGAGTCGTAGCGGTAGAACAGCTCCCAGGCGCCGATTTCCTTGTTCTCCGGCTTGATGGTGTCGAACTTGGCGCCGTCCAGCTTGTAGAGGCGCGGCTCGCCGGTGAGGGTGTAGGCCAGTTGCGCGTAATAGCCGGAGGCCTTGAGATCCTCGCGGTCGCGCTCGGCCTTGACCGTGCGCCGCAGGTACTCGGCCTGGGCCGAGAAGGCACCCAGCGCCCAGGCGCCTTCCAGGCCCCAGACCGAGTCGTCCTTCCACAGCCCCTCGACTGCCGAACTGCCGCCGAACAGACCGCGGTTGCCATTGCTGCCGGCATCGTTGCCGCCATTGGTGGAGACGCCGCGCATGCCCATGCGCGGGCGGATCCGGGTATCCACCGCGCTGTCCTCCAGGTCGCGATAGGCGTATTGCAGGCCCAGGTGCACCACGTTGCCCGGCTCGTGCAGCGGCGCGAACACGCCGCGCAGGTTGTAGCGCTTGACGCTGTCGCCGTCGGTATCGTTGTTGTTCTCGCTGAACACGCTGCCCGAGAGGAAAGCCATGCCGCCCACCACCGAGCTGGCCTGGATACCGGTACCGACGTTGTCGTTGACCCAGTCGGCGATGTCGTAGGTGAGGTTGCGCTCCAGCGCGGTGACCCATTTGGAGCTGGTGGCCTTTTCCAGGCCGAAGTCGGTGTAGAAGCGGCCGAACTTCAGGTTGACCGGGTTGAAGCCGGTATAGGTGACCGAAGCTTCGTCAAAGTAGCCGGCGCTGTCGTTGCCGACGTTGCGCGACAGGTCGTAGTTGATCTGGTACTTCCAGTCCCGGTAGACGGTGCCGCCGAACTCCAGGTAGGCGCGGCGGAAGTAGGCGGCATCGGCGGTATTGCCGTTGTTCGTGTAGTAGCCGTCGAAGCGGCCGTAGTCGGCCTGCAGGCGGCCGCCGAGCTTGAAGCTGAATTCCTTGTCGGTGGTGGCGACTTCGAGGCCGCCCTTGGTCTTGATCACGATGTCGGCACCGTCGGTGGTCACGGTCCCGGCCAGGCTCTGCGCGGAAATCGCCAGGCCCAGCAAACTCCAGGCAACACTGCTCCCCACCCCTTTGCACGAGTGTCTGCGAATCATCAGGTAAGTCCCCTGTTCGGATTTCGAATGGTCTTGAGCAGCGCGGAAACGGCCGGTTCTGTCGCCGGCCGGCGCTGCTGGAGGGGGATCATCTGGATGGGTTGTGACAGCGAGACTGCAAAGCGCGAAAGCTTTTGTGACAGGCAGCCGGATAGCGCCTGGATGAGGCCGTCGGATAAGGGCGCAGGCCTAGAGGCATCAGGTCCGGGCGACAGATGTAACAGTTTGTTTCATATATTGCGGCAACCTTGCGAAGATTGCATGACTGCAATGAAAACCAAGAGTTTCTGCCGATAACCGTCTGGCTTTCGGATATTCCTGCCAGTACCTGCGGGTAGACCTGTAACGAAAGAAAGACCCGGTTGCAGGCTGCCAACATCGCCACAACCGGGTAAGGAAGCGATTAAAAAGACCTCGCCGGAGCGAGGCCGAAAACAGGAGCAGATCGTTGTCGCTTCTTAGAACACGTACTGCAAACGGGTCACGAAGCCGTCGCCGTCATCGTCGCCATTGTTGTTGGTGATCTTGTCGGTCTTCGCCTTGACGTAGGCCGCGCTGATCTTCACCGCATCGTTGACGTACCAGTTCACGCCCAGGTTGTGGGCCTTGGCCTTGGTGTCGCCGACTTCGCGAGTGGCGGTATCGGCGACCACGTTGTCGTCTTCCACCTTGATGTTGTCGTAGCGGTAGAACACTTCCCAGGCGCCGATTTCCTTGTTTTCCGGCTTGACGGAGTCGAACTTGGCACCTTCCAGCTTGTACTGGCGGGACTCGCCGGTCAGGGTGTAGGCCAGTTGCGCGTAGTAACCCTTGGCCTTGATGTCCTTGTAGGCGTTGTCATCGGCCTTCAGCTTGCGTGCCAGGTATTCGGCCTGGGCCGAGAACGGGCCCATCGCCCAGGCGCCTTCCAGGCCCCAGACGCTATCGTCCTTGTAGGAACCGGCCGGCGAGTTGGAGACACCGCCGAAGGTCGCGCGGTTGCCGTTGTCACCGGCGTCGTTGCCGCCGCTGGTGGCGATGCCGCGCATGCCCAGGCGCGGACGGATGCGCGAGTCGAAGGCGGTGTCGTCGAGGTCGCGGTAGGCATAGTTCACGCCGACATGGAGAACATTGCCGGCTTCGTGCATCGGCGCGAACACGCCGCGGAAGTTGAACTGCTTGACGCTGTCGCCGTCGCTGTCGTCGGCGTCCTTGGCGGATACGCCGGCGGACAGGTAGGCCATGTCGGCGAGGGTCGAGTTGACCTGGGCGCCCATGCCGTCCTGGTGGGTGTTGATCCAGTCGGCCAGTTCGTAGGCGGCGTTACGCTCGGGAGCGGTCACCCACTTGGAGCTGGTGGCCTTTTCCAGGCCGAAGTCGGGGTCGAAGCGACCGAACTTCAGGTTGACCGGGTTGAAGCCGGTGTAGGTGACCGAAGCTTCGTCGAAATAGCCGTTGTCGGAGCTGCCGGTGTTGTGCGACAGGTCGAAGTTGATCTGGTATTTCCAGTCCTTGTATGCAGTTCCGCCGAGTTCGATGAAGGCGCGGCGGAAGTAGGCGGCGTCGGCGGTGTTGCCATTCTTGGTATAGAAACCGTCGAAACGGCTGTAGTCGGCCTGCAGGCGACCGCCCAGCTTGAAGCTGAATTCCTTGTCGGTGGTGGCGACTTCGAGGCCGCCCTTGGTCTTGATCACGATATCGGCGCCGTCGGTGGTCACGGTGCCGGCGAACGCCTGGGCAGATACGGCCAGAGCCAGAGCGCTGGCAACGAAGCCGAGCGAGTGCTTACGGATCATCGAAGATTTCCCCTTAATGGTGTGTGCATTGGCAACACGCGAGTGCCTGGCTACAGCGCGCCCCTTGTTCCGCGCTGGCCGTAAGGCGGCCCCTTTGTGTTGGGGGGAATCTTGGCGATGGCAGATTGCAGCCAAATTGCATGGAGATAAATGTTTCATTACAGATGAACTTTTTATCTCCAATGCGAATAACGCGAAAAGCCCTCTACTACGGGCCTTTCGGGTTATTCGATATGGGTAGAAATCTCAGCGCAATTTTTGAGCAATCCAGAAGTCAGCAGAAAGCCACTTGCCGGCGCCGCCGAAGAACAGCGCGAGCAACATCACCAGGTAGGTCGCGGCGAACTCGATGCCGTTGTTGACGATGGCGAAGCTTCCGCTCGACGTCAGCCAGTCGTAGTTGCCGTATTCGCGCAGGATTTCCCGGGCTCGCGCCAGCTTCTGGCCAGCCTCCAGCACCTGGGCGTTGGCGAACGGCGCGGACGGATCGGCGATCGCCTGCCAGCCGTTCGGCCAGTGCACGGCGAAGATCGCTACCAGCATGGTCACCATCAGCGGCAGGCTGATCCAGCGCACGGCCAGGCCGCACAACAGCAGCACGGCGCCACCGGCCTCGCTCAGCGCGGCGAGCCAGGCCAGCAGTTCGGGAAACGGCAGGCCGAGTCCCCAGTCGGGATTGCCGAACCACTCGATGGTGGCCGGCATGTCCGCCAGCTTCTGGCTGCCGGCCATCCAGAACACCGGCGCCAGGTACAGGCGCAGCGCCAGCGGGGCGAGGAAATCCGCTCGACGGGTGACGTCGAGGGCATGCTGTAAACGCAGGAAGACAGTCTTCATCATCACTCCAGAGCGCCCTCGCCCATGAGGATGCCCTGGGCGTGCCAGTCCTCCAGCAAGGCGAAGGCATTTTCGAAATACTCCACGTCGGCGCTCAGGCCGCAGCTTCCGGCCAACTCGCGCAACAACGGCAGCAGCGCCACCGGCGCCTCGCCCTCCTCGCTCAGGCGCTGCGCGAGGCGATAGGCGAATGGCGACAGGTGCAGGAAGCGCACCCGCTCCGCCGGATCGCGCCAGACCAGCAGGCAGGTCGGCTCGGCCGGCGGCTCCATCGGCCGATGGCTCGGCCCCAGGCGATGGACCGGCCAGCGATAGGCCAGCGGCCAGGCCAGTGGCGACCACGACCAGGCCTGCGGCAGCGTCTCGACAGGCGCCTCGGCCAGCGACAGGGCCAGCTCGACCCACTCGTAGTGAGCCAGCTCCAGCAGGAAGGGCGGATCGCCCTCCTCCGCGCGGTAGCCGTCCTGCAGCCAGCCGATGAACTCCTCGCCCAATTGCCTGAAGTACGGTGTGCGGCAGCGATGCTCGCGCATGAAGGCACGCACCAGGCGATGCCAGCGCGGCTCGTCGAACAACTGGCGCAGGACCGGGAAACCGCTGCTGATGAAACCGTCCAGGTTGTTGAAGAACAGTTCCTCGTAGATCGCCATGCGCTCCGTCGCGATGCCGGGCGGCAAGGCCTGCTGCGGATCGCGGATACGTGCGGCGAAACGCCGTTGCAAGGTCGTGTGGTTCATGTGCCGTACCCCAGGCTGCGCAGTTGCGCTTCACCGCTGCGCCGCTGCAGCTCGCGGATGCGATCGGTTTCGGCATACAGCTCGCTCAGTGGCGGGAGGTTGAAATCGCGCTCCAGCAGCGTCGGGCGTTCGCCATGGCAGGCATAGGCATGTGCCAGCAGTTCCCAGACCGGATCGCAGACCGGCGCGCCATGGGTGTCGATCTTCAGGCTGGCGCCCTGCTCGTCGTGCCCGGCCATGTGCAGGTAGGCGATCCTCCGGCTGGGCATCGCGGCGATGTAGGCGTGGGCGTCGAAACCGAAGTTGCAGGCGTTGACGTAGACGTTGTTGACGTCCAGCAGCAATTGGCAATCGGCTTCCTCCAGTACCGCGCGGACGAAATCGACCTCTTCCAGCTCGCCCGGCAAGCGCGCATACGCCGAGACGTTCTCGACGATCAACGGCCGCTCGAGGACGTCCTGTACCACCCGGACCCGTTCGGCGACCCGGCGCACCGATTCGTCGCTGAACGGTAGCGGCATCAGGTCGTAGAGCTGGCCGTCGTCGGCGCAGGCCGACAGGTGCTCGCTGTAGGCACGGATGTCATGCTGCTCGATGAAACCCTTGATCGCGCGCAGCAACGACATGTCCAGCGGGGCGTAGCCACCGAGGTTGAGAGACAGACCATGGCAGAGGAACGGCAGGCGCTCGGTCAGCTCGCGGAACTGGCGGCCGAGACGGCCGCCGATGCCGATCCAGTTCTCCGGGGCGACCTCGAGGAAGTCGACCCGGACCTCATCGCCGGCGCCGAACGGCTCCAGCAGCGCGCGACGCAGGCCTAGCCCGGCGCCGCTGACGAATTCCCGTTGCATGGTCCGTCTCCTCAGGCCTTACGACTTCTTCTTGTCGGCGCCGCAGTTGCCTTCGCCGGCCTTCTTCTCGCCACCGCAGGAACCTTCCTTGGCCTTGCGATCCGCACCGCAGCTGCCTTCATGACCTGCCTTGGAGGCTTCGCGCTTGCCCTTGTCGGCACCGCACTTGGCCTCGCCGCAGGAACCTTCCTTGGCCTTCTCGGCGGCAGCCACGCTGTAGCCGCTGCTCAGCTCCTGCACGGCGAAGGGATTCTGCGCGGCATGCGCGCCGACACTGGCTACGCCGAGCAGAGCAGCGCCGACGACGGAGGAAGCGAGGGAAATCTTTTTCATGGGTAACTCCTGAAGTTGGTAGCGGGCGCCGGTATGGCGTCCTCGCTCCAATGGACGGAGCACCCCCGGCGGCGTTACAGCGGAGTCGAAAAAAATTTCCCGTCCCTTTGCCTGAACTCAGGGATTGCCCCTGCTGGAGAAATATCGGTCGGCGATATTCGCCAGGTCCCAGGCGTTCTCCTCGACTTCGGATGCTCGCCCAGCGAAACGGATTGCCGCCCCTCCGTAGGGCGCATATCGCGCAGCGATATCCGCCAAGCCCAGCCACACTCCTCGACCTCGTCACGCGGAAGGGAGAGCCGCCCACGCCAGGCCGGGTCCGGTTCGCCCACGCCGGATAGCGGAAACGAAAAAGCCGCCGCCCACGAATCGCGGGCGGCGGCTTGGTGTCGAGGGTACCCCGGCTCAGCGCCGCGCGGCGTCCTTGCGCAATTCGGAGAGATGCGCGGCCAGACGGTCGAGTTCCGGCCCCGGCCCTTCCGGCAGATGGCGCACGGTCGCCTGGGTCAGGCGCATCTGGCGGATGAAGCGCCGGCAATGCCGGCACATGAGCAGGTGGCTGCGCACCGCCAGTTGTCCGCGGAAGTCCAGTTGCCCATCGAGAAAGTCGCTGGACCGGGCGACCAGTTCCTTGCAACTCAGCATTGGCCGGTCTCCTCGAAATGCTCCAGGGTGGCGAAGACCTTCAGGCGGGCGCGATGCAGCAGCACCCGGACATTGGAAAGCGTGATATCCAGGAGATCACGGATTTCCTCCAGCTCCAAGCCCTGGCGTTCGCGCAGGGTCAGCACGCTGCGCTGCAGCTCGGACAGACCGTTGAGGGTCTTGTCCAGGCAATCGCGCAGTTCGCCCTCGGCGAGCAGGGCTTCCGGCGAATCCTCGTGCCAGGCGTGCGGCGGCTGGCTCCAGTGACCGTCGGCGGCAAAGCGCTGGTCATCCACCGTACCATGGGGCCCCGGCAGGTCGTCGAGGAAAACTTCCCGGCGAACCTGGCGCAAGCGGCTCTTGGCGGTATTGGCGGTAATGGTCAGCAGCCAGGTCTTCAGGCTCGAACGCCCCTGGAACCCGTCCAGCCCGCGAACCGCCGCGAGCCAGGCGTCCTGCACCACTTCCTCGGTATGCGATCTGCCGATGATCGCCCAGGCCACGGCCCGCATGGCGCCCTGGTAGGCGCCAACCAGCTCGCGGAAGGCTCGCTGCTCGCCGGCCAGCAGGCGCGGCAGCAGCTCGGCGTCGGTAGGCGCCGCCACGATCAGTGTTTACGCAGGATCACGCTACCGATCGAGTAACCGGCGCCGAACGAGCTGAGCACCCCGATGGCGCCGCTGGGCAGGTCGTCCTGGTGCTTGTGCAGGGCGATCACCGAGCCGGCGGAACTGGTATTCGCGTAGCTGTCGAGGATCACCGGCGCCTCGTGCGCCTCGGCGTCGCGGCCGAGCAGCTTGCGGGTGATCAGCAGGTTCATGTTCAGGTTGGCCTGGTGCAGCCAGAAGCGCTTGACCTCGGCGACCTGGATTTCATTGGCCGCCAGGTGCTCGCCGATCAGCTCGGCGACCATCGGGCAGACATCCTTGAACACCTTGCGGCCTTCCTGGACGAACAGCTTGTCGCGCTTGCCGATACCGCTCTCGTCGGCGCGGTTGAGGAAGCCGAAGTTGTTGCGGATGTTGTTGGAGAACTGGGTCAGCAGCCTGGTGCTGACGATGTCGAACTGGTGCTTCGACACGGCCAGGTCGGCGCGCTCGACGATCACCGCGGTGCAGGCGTCGCCGAAGATGAAGTGGCTGTCGCGGTCGCGGAAGTTCAGGTGGCCGGTGCAGATCTCCGGGTTGACCATCAGGATCGCCCGCGCCTGGCCGGTCTGGATCGCGGTGGTGGCGGCCTGGATACCGAAGGTGGCCGAGGAGCAGGCCACGTTCATGTCGTAGCCGTAGCCCTGGATACCCAGCGCGGCCTGCACCTCCACCGCGATCGCCGGGTAGGCGCGCTGCAGGTTGGAGCAGGCGACGATCACCCCGTCGATGTCGGCGGCGCTGCGGCCGGCACGCTGCAGCGCCTCCCTGGCGGCGGCCACGGCCATCTCGCAGAGGATCGACCACTCGTCGTTGCTGCGCTCGGGAAGGTACGGAACCATGCGCTGCGGGTCGAGGATGCCTTCCTTGTTCATCACGAAGCGGCTCTTGATGCCGGACGCCTTCTCGATGAACGCCGAGCTGGACTCGGCCAGCGCCTCCAGTTCGCCCTTGGCGATGGCCTCGGCGTGCTGGTCGTTGTACTGGCGCACGAAGGTATTGAAGCTCTCCACCAGCTCATCGTTGGAGATGCTGTAGGGCGGAGTATAAAGACCGGTTCCGCTGATGACGGCTTTATGCACAGTTGTTCCTCTTCTCTCGCTGGGCCGCCGTCGAACGGGGCCGATTAGGCATAGCGGTGCCCGCCTGGGGCCGGCACCGGAAACGGGTTCGCTCGCGGCGATGCCGGGCGCTCTACGAAAAGACGTTGGCGACGCGCTTTCGTACAGGGCCCGGGCAAGGTCGGCCATTGCGCAGTGTGCCACCGCCTCGCTTCGGCAAGCGCGCGCACCGCTCAGTGGTATCGAAGGCGCCAAGGATATTCCAGAGTGCGCGCCGGGCACAGCCGATAGGCGCACGATCGGTTTATTTTCCCCGTTTTCGCCACCGATATCCGTATCGAACTGTAAAGACGACGCAACCAGGCCGGCTTCCGGTCACAGCAGGCTGGCACCTTCCCACCCCAACCATCGATTGAATTTGCCAACCCGCCCCATAGGCAATGCTCAACAGCCCACCTCGGCAAGGCCGCCTATCATTCGGCAAACCCGGTATTCACAAGGAAGCAGCCCCATGACCGATAGCCCTCGTCCAGAACTGGATATGGAAACCCAGGAGTTCATCCACCAGCTGTTCGACCTGGCCCGCCAGGGCAACAGCCAGCGCCTCGAGCAACTGCTGCAACAGGGCCTGCCGCCGAACCTGCGCAACCACAAGGGCGACAGCCTGCTGATGCTGGCCAGCTACCATGGCCACGCCGACACGGTACGCCTGCTGCTGGCCTACAAGGCCGACCCGGACCTGCGCAACCTGGCCGGGCAGACACCGCTGGCCGGCGCTGCGTTCAAGGGCGACCTGGCGATGGTCGAACTGCTCCTCGCCGGCGGCGCCGACGTCGAGGGCGCCTCGGCCGACGGCAAGACCGCACTGATGATGGCGGCCATGTTCAACCAGGCCGAGGTCGCCGCCAGCCTGCTGGCCCACGGCGCCCGTCGTGACGCCCAGGACGCCGCCGGGCTGACGCCGCTGGCGGCAGCGCGGATGATGAATGCCGAGGCCACGGTCGCGCTGCTCAGCCGGCCCCACTGAGCCTCAATCCGCCAGCACCTCGGCCAGGCTGACGACCTGGCCGAAATGATGCTTCCACAGGCGCACACCCAGCTCCCCCGAGCGATCCAGCGAGGAGCCGAGCACCAGGTCGCCGATCAGGGTCGGTTGCAGGCCGGCGTCGAACAGGGCGAAGCCGGCGGCGAGCACGCAGGTGTCGGCCTGGATGCCGCATACCAGCACCCGTTCCGCTCGCAGCGCACGCAGATGGTCGACGAGTTCCGCCGTCGGCAGGTAGCCATGCTTGACGAAGACCCGGTCGGCCGCCACCAGGCAGGCATCGTCGAGCGGCGGTCGCCAGCCGAGCTGGCGCTGGAACGGCGTACGGGATTCGTCATGGCGCTCGACGCTGGCCACCGAGGGCATCCGCCCGAGCAGTTGGCCGATGCCTTCCAGCAGCCAGTCCGGCGGGGCGAAACAGGGTTGCACGTCGACGATCAGCAGGGCCTGGCGCATCGGTAGTCGGCTCCGGAAGAACAGGCCAGGCATTCTAGCCCACTCCGCCCCGTCGCTCCGCGCTCCAGCGAAACTGGGCTAGCCTGAGGGAACCTTTCGACGGAGAGCCTTCATGCGCCCGATGTACGCCGTAGCGATCCTTTTCCTCCTGGCCGGCTGTTCCTCGGTTCCCGCCGAGAAGACCCGGGCGATCCCCGCCGAACGCCTGCTCGGCTACCAGCAACCGGTGAGCGGTGGCGGCCGGCTGGAAGTCCACCGCGACTATGGCTACCTGGGCGGCGGCTGCTACGTGGCGTTCCTTATCGACCGCCAGGTCGCCGCGCGCATCGGCGTCGGCGAGGAAGCCAGCTTCCAGGTGCCGGCGGGCGAGCATGTGGTCGGTATCGGCATCGATACCCAGGACGACACTCTCTGCGGCAAGGGCCTGCTGAACCGCGAGCTGAGAACCCGGATCGCCGCGGACGGCAACGCGCGCTTCCGTATCGTCAGCGAGGCCAGCAGCGGGTTCGACATCCGCACCGAATGATCCGGGGCGACAGGTCGGCCGCGTTCGCCGGTCGAGGTTCAAAGCGATTCCATCAGGTCCTTGCCGCGCTGCAGCCAGCCCGGCGCCGAGCCGGGGTCCGGCGGTTGCGCCTGCTCCGTACCCATGTCCTGCAAGGCCTGCTTCGCCTCGGCGAGCCAGGCCGGCGTCGCCGCCGCGGGCGCCTGGGTGAGTTCGGCCTTGGCCACCAGCCCGGCCAGGCTGCCCAGGTCGCGCGCGTTGAGCGCCTCCACGGTCTGCTGAGCCAGCAGCACCTGCTGCAATGCGGGCGATTGCACCGCCGCGACCGCCAGCGGCGGCGGTGGCGGCAACTGGCCGATCTGCTCGACCTTGTCGCCAGGCTCGCAGGTGAAGGCCCGCAGGTTGTCCAGCGCCGCCCCGCCGACCATCGGCAAGGCGATCCCGGTCAGCGGGTCGAAAGCGCTGATCTCCGGCAGGCCGACCTTGCCGCTCAGCAGCGGACGCGCCAGCGATGGCAGGAACAGCCCGAGCAGCATCCGCGGATCGCGACGCTTGACGCTGAGGCCGACGCTGGCCAGCATCACCCCTACGCCTACCACCCGCCCGGCGGTGGCCAGTACCGAGAGCCGCTTGTTCGACTCGTTGTCGAAATGCACCAGGCGATAGCGGAAGTAGTCGGTGAAGGGTTCTCGCGGGCCTATCGCCGAAGTGTTCATGAACCAGGCGCGGGAGTCGTGCACCTGTTCGTCGAACAGCGCCACCAGCTTTTCCTGGCCCGGCGCCACCCGGTCGGGAGCGCTGAACAACTGGTGGTAGCGCGCGCTGCCGTCGTGGTGGATCTGGCTGTATTCCTCGGCTTCGTCTTCCTCGTTGATCAGGAATACGGTGCCGCCGAGCAGCAGGTCGATCACTCCGCCCACCGTCATGCCGTCGTCGAGCACGCCCCAGTCGCCCTTGTAGTCATGAGCGAACTCGGCGGCGGCGCCGAGTAGTTGGCGCTGGTCCAGCGGCGGATCGAACTGCTTCTCCACCCGCAGGTCGCGCAGTTTGTCCTCGCCGCCGATCAGCGCCACGTTGCGATCCCACTCCGCCTGTTCGGCGGCGCTCATCGGCGGGAGCGGCTCGCCCTGCAGGGCGGCCGCGTACTCCCGGCTACGCCGCTTGTGCAGGGCCTCCCAGGCCTTCTGCTGGGCTTCCGGCATGTCCGGCGGGACATTGGCGAAGAACGCCTTGTTGCGCAGCCCGCCGGCATAGCGGTCGATGCGCCAGGCGGTGATCAACGCGGTCTCGCGACGGATCACCTCTTCCAGGGGGCCGGCCTTGGCCTGGGCCTGCCAGGCGTTGAAACGGGTGGCAAGTTCTTCGGAGACGCTGAACTCCGCTTCGGTTTCAGGCGTCATCTCCCGCCAGACTTCATGAAAGTCCGGATGAACGGCTGATTTGGGAACCTGCAAAGGAGCACCGGCATCAAAAGCTTCCGCATACATATGCTGCAGCGCTATCTGGGATAGCAGGAATTCCGAACCTCCCACCGCCTTACCCTGGTTGCCAACGCCATAACCCCCTCCAACATCCGAGTGAACACCAGGGTATGCATATTCCACCGTACCCTGCCGATAGCAGGAAGGCCCCGTACGACGTCCGTTGGCATCCAGGTCGCGACGGCGGATCGAATCCAGCGGAAAACTGGCACGCTGCTCATGGCATGAGATCAAATGCACGCAACGTTTCAGAAAAGCGCAGTCTTCCGGCAATGTGGTCGGTAGGCACTGAACCTGGGCTTCGTCGGGCAGCCGCATGGTGCCGTCGGCCCAATCCATATGTCCGGCGGCGAACGGCGCGCTATCCGCCAGTCCAACTGCCGCCACGGTATCGAAAAGGCCGAGGAACTCGATGGAGATCGGCAGGCCGGCGAAGCGATATTCCACCCGGCCATCGGCACCGCTGGCCCGAGTCAGCTCCTGCAGCCAGTTGGCGAAGGCTCGTGCCTCCGCCGCCCCACGGGAGAATCCATAGATATACAAACGCATGGCCAGGATATGCGGTTTCTGCCCTGAGTCCTGACGCTGGCGAAGCTTTTCCTCCAGTTCCTTGAGTTTTGGCTCCAAGGCAGCTCGGCGTTTTTTCTCGCCGTTCTCCAACAACCCACCGGTTAGAACCTTGGCAATTCCATTGGTTGCCATGTTCTTAATCATTGTTTGAGACTCATCTAGCAGAAGAGGACTTTCTGGGGTAAGCGTTCCTTGCAAAACATCAACCAAGCGGGTTATTCCCCAGTTTACTCTGTTCTCCCCACCTGCCGCCGCAATCAAACCGAGACTCGACGGAGTATATTCCCGAATATCTGGAAATACCGTACCAACCCCAGGGCAGTAATATCGAAAGAAACCCAACCCTTCCTGCACGGAACCTTCTCCGACAGAAGCATGAAATAGCTTTGCCACATTACTTCTAGAAGGCGGCAATGATGCACCATCAGCCCGATCATTATTATTAGTGCCATCATAGCCTATGCTCACATGCAGAGTTTTACAACAAGGTATTCCACTGCTTTCTCCGCCACCCTCCCTATCCCGCTTGATTTTTTCCTCATTATACTTCCGCTCTTCTTTTACCTGCCGACTTATATTCTTAGAGAGAACACTTGGCTCAAGCGGAAGAAGCCTTTCCTTCGGAAATTCAGGAGCAACACTGACAGTCACACGAATATCTTCTCGCAAGACATTTATTTCTTCGGACATTCTGCCACTCTCTCCATAACCATCGGATAGTTATAAGGATATCCAGGGTACCCCGGAGAAGTGGCCGCAGCAGTTACACGAACCTGATTGCAAGGCAGAAAGTGAACTCTTATCGGCCCAGGCCTTTCATACCTAGGTATTTCAACAACCGCCTTGTGATGCGTGTAATTTTTAGCATGTCGTCGATAGTCCTGCATATCCAGACTCCCGTACCGATCTCGCTTTAGCTCAGCCTTAGGATTAGGATCAATTTCCCACTCTACAATCGCCTCCAAACCCGGCACCCAGTACTTTGGAATCACGCCACAACATACTTGCCCACCTCCGCCCTGATGAGGGCCCAGGTTTGGCCCCCCGGCACCATTCACCGTAAATTCGTTAATCGCCGCCGAAGTATGGTTGTAACCCATGACAGGTGCAGACAGCACTTCAGGCCCAGCCTGGCATGCCACCAGCCCAAAGAAGGTGCTGAGAAAAACCACCAACCCAATGGACTTTTTAGTTCCCACACAGATCAAACTCATCAACTTCTGCATGACATACCCCTCATATCAAAGTAACCTTTATTCGGATATTCAGGATGAAACGGCGTATAACAGGCAGCTGAAGTAGCAACCTTATCACATGGAAGAAAGTGTATTTTTAGCGAACAAATCTCCTTACTATCACAAGGAGGTATATCGACGGCTTCCTTATGACGAACATACAAGAGCCCATGCTCTCTCATACGTTTTCTCCAGCCATCTGAAAATATCTTTCCGGCCAGTATTTATAAGCCCCTGGCTCAGGAACTACCTCCCACTCTACGGTTGCCTTCAAGCCCGACTTCCAAACTCTAGGAACGACACCACAACATACCTGCCATGCTCCCCCTGAAATGGACCAAGGTTTAATCCGCCAGCACCATTTACACTGAATCTGTTAATAGCCGCCGAAGTATGGTTGTATCCTCCGATAGGAGTAGACACCATATCAGAGCCTGCCTGACACGCTTGTAAAAACAAAAAACCTATCAGTAAAGCAATCAGCCAATCAGGTGTCCTTAACCCCTTTGCATTCAAGAGCTTTTGCATGAAGGCTCTCTCTTCTGAAAATACTTTCTATCTGGGTACTCTGGATGCCCCTGGCTGTAATAGGTTGTTGAGACCGCGACCTGGTCACACGGGAGGAAATGCACCTGCAACAGGCATATTTTTTCACTATATCTAGGTATATCCACGATCATCTTGTGTCGGGTGTAGCTTGAGGCATGTCTCAAGTAATCATCTTTATCCAACCGTCCATATTTATCTCGCCTTATAGCGGCGTGCGGTTTGGGATCTTTCTCCCATTCCACGACAGCTTTCAAATTTGGATTCCACTTCTTTGGAATCACTCCGCAACAAACCTGGCTACCATCCCCCTGATAAGGGCCTAAACGCGGTCCACCCGCCCCATTCACCGAAAACCAATTGATCGCCGCGGACGTATGGTTGTAACCCATCACCGGCGCCGCCAGCATGTCCGGCCCGCTCTGGCAGCTCGCGGCCAGCAGGGGCCCCGGAAGCAGGGCGGGAAGGCCGATGCCGCGCCCGTTCATGCGCGACTCGTTCCCGCCGGGGAAAAGCCGGGGCCGGGGGTCTGTTCGCGTAGCCATTGGGCGACGAAGGCATCGCGCTGGTCGAAGTCCTGCAAGCCCTGGCGGTCGGCGGCCAGGTGCGCCTGGACCAGATGCTGGAGCAGGCTTTCCTGGCTGCCCAGGCCATGCTCGCGGGGCAGCACGAAGTATTCGCGGCGGTAGGCTTCGGCCTCGCTCCAGGCGCGCAAGGCAGCGACCTGGTGCGCTTCCAGGCGGAGGGCCGCTTGCAGCGGCGGCGTCTCGTGGGCCTGGTAATGACCGGCCAGCGCCCTCGGCCGGCCGTCGCGGTCCAGCCAGTGCCAGCTGGAAACCGGGGCATGCAGGTAACGGCTCTGCCGGGGATCGAGCATGTCGCTGACGGCCATGAACAGGCCCGGCTCGTAGAAACGCAGTACGCCGCTGGAACGACCCTGGTTCCACTCGGCCTGGGTGCAGCTGCGCAGGTGCTCGCCCAGGCGCGGCAACGGCCAGGGGCTGAACAGGAGCATCAGGTGGCGGCGGCAGTCGATGCGTTCGAGCAGTTCGTCCAGCCAGGCCGCGTGGCCGTCTTCCAGGCGCAGCAGCAGCGGGCCCTCGTCGGCCAGGGCGGCCTCCGGGGTTTGCTCCAGCAATTTGAACAGCGCCGGAGGATCGCTTTGCCGCGCATGCTCGGCGAGCAAGGGATAGTCGTCCAGCCCGGTGGCATCGACCAATACATCGATGTGGGTCTGCAAGCCGCGATCGCGGGAGCGCTGCCACAGCTCACGGGCCCAATGGCGGGGGTTCGGCGTCATCGCGGTTCCTCAGCGCTCGGCGAGCGCCTGGCCTCTTTTCTTCGCCTGTAGCAGGCACTCTTCGCAGACCGGTTGCCGCGGCGGCAGGTTGGCCGCGACCGCCTCGGGTGGCGCGCCGGAGCTGTCCTGGTCGGCCATGCCCGGCACCCGCGGCATCTTGATCGCGATCCCCGAGCCGCTTCCCGGTGCGCCGCCTGCATTGATCCGTGCCAGCGGGCCGCTGATGGCGATGCCGCTTGCGTCAAGCCGGATGAAGCTGCCGCCGGCCTTCACCGTCAGTTCGCTGTCAGCCTCGATCACCATCTTCTGCCCGGCCTTCAGGTGGATCTCGCGCCCGGCCCTGGCCAGGTAGGCACGACCGAGCTTCACGTGCTGGCTGTCGCCGACCGTCAGATGGTCATCGGCCTTCAGCTCGACCTTGCGCTCTCCGTGCACGGTGTGATGCTCCTCGGCCTTGAACTCGCTGTAGCTGTTCGCCTCCACGGTGTCGTGGCGTTCGTGGCCGACGCGGATCTTCTGGTCGTGCTCGATGTTCTCGTCCCAGTCGCGCTGGGCATGGACGAAGATCTGTTCCTGGCCCTTGCGATCCTCGATGCGCAGCTCGTTGTAGCCACCACCGCCAGGGCTGCTGAGGCTCTTGAAGACGCTGCGGGTCTGGTTCGCCGGCAACTCGTAGGGCACCGGGTGGGCGGCGTGGTAGACGCAGCCGCTGACCAGCGGCTGGTCGGGATCGCCTTCGAGGAAGTCCACCAGCACTTCCATGCCGACCCGCGGAATGACGATGCCGCCATAGCCGTTGCCGGCCCAACCGCTGGCTACGCGTAGCCAGCAACTGCTCTTGTCGTCGCCCTGGCCCTCGCGGTCCCAGTGGAACTGCACCCTGACCCGGCCGTAGCGGTCGCAGTGGATTTCCTCGCCTGGCGGGCCGGTCACCACCGCGGTCTGGCTGCCCAGCACGCGCGGCTTCGGGTGCTCCAGCGGCGGGCGGAAGAACACCTCCCAGGGCGTGGCGAGGAAGCGGTTGCGGTAGCCCTGCTGGAAGTCGTCCGTGCTGGCCGACGTGTCGGAGGTAACGTTCTCTTCCAGCACCTGCGGCTGCTTGCCTTCGTGGAAGACTTCGCTGAGCAGCCACAGGTCGTTCCACTCCGCGCGCGGGTGCTCGGCGATCTCCAGGAAATGCCCGCTGACCAGCAGCGGCTGGTCGCTGACCCCTTCGCCCAGGCGCCGGTCGGCGCGGTGCCGCTCCAGGGCGCGCTGGCTGAGCAGCTTGCCGCGCTGGCGATCGACGAAGCGACCGGGGTAGTCGTAGTCCTCCAGGTCCGGCTCGGCCGGGGCGTCGGCAGCGGGGCGATTGCCGGCCTCCAGCAGCAGCCGCGGCTTCTCGAAGTCGTAGTCGCGGCGAGTGGTGCGCGTGGTGCGGCTGGCCAGGCGCAGGCTGAAGCGCTTGATCACCGGTTCGTCGGCGACCAGCCCGCTGTCGTGCACGTAGGCGGTGGGACGGCCCAGGCGGGGGAACACCGTCTGGTCGTCGCCGAACACCAGCAGGTGCGCCTCGGCGCTGTGCCGGAAATGGAAATGGATGCCCTCTTCGGCACAGAGGCGCTGGACGAAATGCAGGTCGCTTTCGTCGTACTGCACGCAGTATTCGCGCTCGGGATACCGGGTGCCGAGCTGGAAGCGGTAGGCGTCGGCGAGGATGCCGTGCTCCTCGAGGATCAGGGCGACGATCTGCGGCACCGTGAGGTGCTGGAAGATCCGCTGGTTGTTGCGCTGGGCGAGGTAGGCCAGGTGTGGGACGAGGGTGAGGCGATAGCGGGTCAGGCGCTTGCCGGCATCGCCCTGGGCAGCGCCGTAGACCAGGCCGTGGACACCCTGCCCCTGCGGGGTGAAGGCGAGGAAGGCGGGCCGGTGGAGGAACGTTTCGAGGTCGAGGCCGGCACGCTCTCCGACCAGTTCGAGTTCGAAACGGTAGGGGCGACTGATGCCTTCGTGGCCGTTGAAGGCGAGGACCTGCAGGTCATGGCGGAGGCCGTCGAGGGTGAGGCTGAAGTGGGTCTGGTTGGCCGGGTTGAACATCCGCTGTCCCCTGTTGCTCGAAAAACCTGCACGGCTGGCGTCCCTGTTCGCCGTGGTCGCTCCGAAGAGCGGGATGTCGCGGATGCTACGTCAAAAAAACTGTGCAAATTGTTGCGCACATCGCCGGAAAACCGCGGCGCGCCTGACCCTCGACAGTATGTAACAAAATATTTCAGAAAAATCCGACGAGCGAAGGACCGCCCCCGAACCGGGCCGGCCCATGCGCAATCAGCCTTGCAGACGCTGCGCCAAACGCTCCTGAAGTTGTGCGAGCACTTCAGGGTCGCCCTGCTTCGCCGCATGGATGCCGAGATTCTCGCCGCTGAAGCGCGGGATGACGTGGAAATGGATGTGGAAGACCGTCTGCCCGGCGGGGGCGCCATTGAACTGGGCGATCTGCACGCCGTCCGGCTGCACCTCCTCGACCAGGGCGCGGGTCAGGCGCTGGACCACGGCCATGACCTTGGCCAGGTTCTGCGCATCGATCTCGAGCAGGTTGCGCGCCTCGGCGTGCTTGGGAATCACCAGGGTATGCCCGTAGGACTGCGGGAACAGATCGAGGAAGGCGAGCACGTCCTCGTCTTCGTAGACCTTGTAGCAGGGAGCTTCGCCGCGAATGATCTTGGCGAAGATGTTCTGGGAATCGTAAACGCCGTGCAGACTCATGGAGGCTTTCCTTGAACGAACCGGAATAGACCTGCGCACCATACCGGCTCGCTACCCGCTCGTCACGACGTGATGCGTCGCGCGCGCCACACACTTCGAAAGAAATTGTCACAAGCCCGTCATCACCCTTCCCTACTTTCGTAGCACTCGCCGGATGGCCCTGCCGTCTCGCACAGCCACCTCCTCAACATAGGGAAATGCGTCATGACCCCAGGTTATCCCCTCGCCCTCTCTCTTGCCGTCTCCATGGCCGTGCTCGGCAGCGCCTTGCCGGCCCAGGCGCGCCAGGACGATCCGTCGCTGTTCAACCGCCAGGCCCGTGGCGAACTCAGCGAGTACGGCGGCGCACGGCGCGTCGAGCAGGACCTGACCCAGGCCCTGAAGCAGTCGCTGTCGAAGAAGAAGGCGAAGAACGTGATCCTGCTGATCGGCGACGGCATGGGCGACTCCGAGATCACCGTGGCGCGCAACTACGCGCGCGGCGCGGGCGGCTACTTCAAGGGTATCGATGCGCTGCCGCTGACCGGCCAGTACACCCACTACTCCCTGCACAAGGACAGCGGCCTGCCGGACTACGTGACCGATTCCGCCGCCTCCGCCACCGCCTGGACCACCGGGGTCAAGTCGTACAACGGCGCGATCGGCGTGGATATCCACGAACAGCCGCACCGCAACCTGCTGGAGCTGGCCAAGCTCAACGGCAAAGCCACCGGCAACGTCTCCACCGCCGAGCTGCAGGACGCCACCCCCGCCGCCCTGCTCGCCCACGTCACCGCTCGCAAGTGCTACGGTCCCGAGGCCACCAGCAAGCAGTGCCCGAGCAATGCCCTGGAGAACGGCGGCGCCGGCTCGATCACCGAGCAGTGGCTGAAGACCCGCCCTGACGTGGTTCTCGGCGGCGGCGCCGCGACCTTCGCGGAAACCGCCAAGGCTGGCCGCTATGCCGGCAAGACCCTCCGCGCCCAGGCCGAAGCCCGCGGCTACCGGATCGTCGAGAACCTCGACGAGCTGAAAGCCGTGCGCCGCGCCAACCAGAAGCAGCCGCTGATCGGCCTGTTCGCGCCGGGCAACATGCCAGTGCGCTGGCTCGGTCCGACCGCCACCTACCACGGCAACCTGAACCAGCCGGCGGTGAGCTGCGAGGCGAACCCGAAGCGCACCGCCGACATCCCGAGCCTGGCGCAAATGACCAGCAAGGCCATCGAGCTGCTGAAGGACAATCCGAACGGCTTCTTCCTGCAGGTCGAGGGCGCGTCCATCGACAAGCAGGACCATGCCGCGAATCCGTGCGGCCAGATCGGCGAGACCGTCGACCTCGACGAAGCCGTGCAGAAGGCCCTGGCCTTCGCCAAGGCCGATGGCGAGACCCTGGTGATCGTCACCGCCGACCACGCCCACTCCAGCCAGATCATCCCGCCGGAAACCGCCGCGCCGGGGCTGACCCAACTGCTCACGACCAAGGACGGCGCGCCGCTGGCGATCAGCTACGGCAACTCCGAGGAAGGCTCCCAGGAGCACACCGGCACCCAGTTGCGCATCGCCGCCTACGGCCCGCAGGCGGCCAATGTCACCGGCCTGACCGACCAGACCGACCTGTTCTTCACCATCCGTCGCGCACTGAACCTGCGCGACTGATCGGACCAGAACGAAAAAGGCGCGCCGGTTTCGACCGGCGCGCCTTTTTCATTTCGCGCGGTATCCCTGGAACTAGCCCTCGACCTGGCTCCACTGCTTGGCCAGGCGCTTGTCCGAGACCGGCAGCCGGGTTCCCAGTTGCTGGGCGAACAGCGAGACCCGGTACTCCTCCAGCATCCAGCGATACACCTGCAACTCGGCGTCGCGCTTGCCTTCCTGGGCGTGCTTGGCGAGGCGCGCCTGGTATTGCGCCCAGAGTTCGCCCAGCTCGCCGCTCCACACCCGGTCGCGCTGGACCTGGCCGGCGACCTTGTCCAGGCGCTGCTCGATGGCCTTGAGGTAACGCGGATACTCCTTCAACCACTCCAGCGGGGTGGCGCGGACGAACCCCGGATACACCAGGTTGGCCAGTTGGCCCTTGACGTCGTTCAGCGGCACGGTCATGGCCAGCTCGACCTTGCCCTTGAAGCGCTTCTGCAGGCCGTGCCAGAGCTTGAGGATATCCAGCACCAGGCGTGCCAGGCGCTCGGCGTGCTCGTTCCAGGCAGCGCGCTTGCGCTCGGCCAGCGCGGCCAGGGCGGCGCCGTCGCGCGGCAGGCTTTCGCCCTGCAGCACGCAACTGTCGAGACTGGCCAGGAGGATGTCCTCGACCAGCGCCTCGACCCGTCCCAGCTCGCGGTACAGCAGGCCCATCTCGGTCTGCCCCGGCAGCTTGGCGCGCAGGTACTTGGCCGGCTCGGCCAGTTGCTGCAACAGCAGTCGTTGCAGGGCGCGGCGGTGTTGGTAGTCGGCCTCGGCCTGGGTCGGGAAGCGCCCTTCCTTGACCTCGCCCTGCTCCTCCACCAGCGCCGGGTATACCGTCATCGACAATCCGGCGACCTTCTGCTGGGCCTTCTCGGCGACGCTGGCGAAGGCCTTGGCCTCCACCGGACGCTGCTGTTCCTTGTCGGCCTGGGGTATCGCCAGCGCCGCCTGGCTGGCTTCGGCGAAACGCGCGGTGAGTTCGGCCAGGTCGCGGCCCTCGCCGAGGAACTTGCCCTGGGCGTCGACCACCTCAATGTTCATCCGCAGGTGATCGTCCAACTGCGTCGCCGCCTCGGCCCAGGCCTCGTCGGCTACCCGCACGCCGGTCATGCGCTGAAGCTCGCGGCCCAGCACCTGCGGCAGCGAACCTTCGCCGAAGGTGATGCGCTCCAGGGCGGCGCGGACGAAGTCCGGTACCGGCACGAAGCTCTTGCGGATCGCCTTCGGCAGGTTGCGCACCAACGCCACCGCCTTGTCGTAGAGCAGGCCGGGCACCAGCCAGTCGATGCGTTCGGCCGGCAATTGCGGCAGCAGCGGCGCCGGTACCCGCACGGTGACGCCGTCGCGCGCGGTGCCGGGCTCGAACTGGTAGCTCAGCGACAGGTGCAGATCGCCCAGGCGCAGGCGATCCGGGTACTGCGCCGCAGTGACTTCGCTGGCTTCGCGGGCCAGCACGTCTTCCTCGCGCATCAGCAGCAGGTCCGGCTGGTTCTGCCGCTCGCGGGCGTACCATTTCTCGAAACTGGCGGTCTGGTAGATATCCGCCGGCAGGCGCGCGTCGTAATAGGCGAACAGGGTTTCCTCGTCGGCCAGGATGTCGCGCCGGCGTGCCTTGGCTTCCAGCTCGTCGAGCTTTTCCAGCAACTGCCGGTTGGCGCTCAGGCACTTGGCGCGGCTGTTGATCTCGCCGCGCACCAGGCCTTCGCGGATGAACAGCTCGCGCGCCACCGGCGGGTCGATCGGACCGTAGTGCACCGGACGTCGACCGATGACGATGAGGCCGTAGAGGGTGACCTGCTCGAACGCCACCACCTGGCCGCGACGCTTCTCCCAGTGCGGCTCGAAGTGGTTGGTCTTGATCAGGTGCCCAGCCAGCGGCTCCAGCCAGTCCGGCTCGATCTTCGCGACCATTCGGGCGAACAGCTTGGTGGTCTCCACCAGTTCCGCGGCCATGATCCATTGCGGGCGCTTGCGAGCGATGCCGCTGGACGGATGGATCCAGAAACGTCGCTGGCGAGCGCCGAGGTAGTCGCCTTCCTCGGCCTTCTGCCCGATCTGGCTGAGCAGGCCGGACAGGATCGCTTTGTGGACCGCCGCGTAATCGATCCCCGGTACCTCGCGTTCGTTGTCGGCCGACGCGCCTTTCTTCGCCTCCGGCTTGCGCGCCTCGGCCTTGGCCGGACGCCCGAACGGCAGCTTCAGTTCGCGGCAGATCAGGGTCAGTTGGCGGTGGGCGTCGCGCCACTCACGCAGGCGCAGGTAGTTGAGGAAGTTCTTCCGGCACCAGCTGCGCAGGGCATTGGAACCCAGCGCCTGGCGCTGCTCCTCGAAGCCACGCCAGAGATTGATCAGCGCGGCGAAGTCGGAATCCGGGTCCTTCCATTGCGCGTGCGCCTGGTCGGCGGCCTGCTGCCGCTCCACCGGACGCTCGCGCGGGTCCTGCACGGACAGCGCGCTGGCCACCGTCAACACTTCCTCGAGGCTACCCTGCTGGGCCGCCTCCAGCAGCATGCGGCCCAGCCTCGGGTCGATCGGCAGGCGCGCCAGTTGGCGCCCCAGCGGGGTCAGCTGGCCTTCGCGGTTGACCGCCGACAGTTCCTGCAGAAGGGTGAAGCCGTCCTTGATCGCCTTGCCGTCCGGCGGCTCGATGAAGGGGAACGCCTCGATGTCGCCGAGGCGCAGGTGCAGCATCTGCAGGATCACCGCGGCCAGGTTGGTGCGGAGGATTTCAGGGTCGGTGAAGGCCGGACGCGCGTTGAAGTCCTCCTCGCTGTAGAGACGCACGCATATGCCCGGCTCGACCCGTCCGCAACGGCCCTTGCGCTGGTTGGCGCTGGCCTGCGACACCGCCTCGATGGGCAGCCGCTGGACCTTGGCGCGGTAGCTGTAGCGGCTGATCCGCGCGGTGCCGCTGTCGATCACGTAACGGATGCCCGGCACCGTCAGCGAGGTTTCCGCGACGTTGGTGGACAGCACGATCTTGCGTCCCGGGCGCGGCTGGAAGATCTTCTGCTGCTCGGCCGGGGTCAGTCGCGCGTACAGCGGCAGCACCTCGGTGTGGCGCAGGTTGGCCTTGCGCAGCATCTCCGCGGCGTCGCGGATCTCCCGCTCGCCGGGGAGGAACACCAGCACGTCGCCGGGCCGCTTGCCGACCTCGCGTTCGTGGGCGGCGATCTCGTCGAGGGCGGCGAGGATGCCCTGGTCCACCGACAGGTCGTCCTCGACCCGGTTGCCCTCCTCGTCGGTTTCCGCCGCCAGCGGCCGGTACCAGGTCTCCACCGGATAGGTGCGGCCGGAAACCTCGATCACCGGGGCGCCGTCGAAATGCCGGGAGAAACGCTCCAGGTCGATGGTCGCCGAGGTGATGATCAGCTTCAGCTCCGGACGCCGGTGCAACAGGGTCTTCAGGTAGCCGAGGAGGAAGTCGATGTTCAGGCTGCGCTCGTGGGCTTCGTCGACGATCAGCGTGTCGTAGCGCTCCAGGTAGCGGTCGTGCTGGGTCTCGGCCAGGAGGATGCCGTCGGTCATCAGCTTGACCAGGGTGCTGTCGTCGCTCTGGTCCTCGAAGCGCACCTGGTAGCCGACCAGCGCGCCCAGCGGCGTACCGATCTCTTCCGCGACCCGCGTCGCCACGCTGCGCGCCGCCAGCCGACGCGGCTGGGTATGGCCGATCAGGCCGTGGATGCCGCGACCCAGCTCCAGACAGATCTTCGGCAACTGGGTGGTCTTGCCCGAGCCGGTCTCGCCGGCGATCACCACCACCTGGTGGGCGGCGATAGCGGCCTTGATCTCGTCGCGCTTGGCGGCGATCGGCAGGCTGTCGTCGTAGCGGATCGCCGGCACGCTGGCGCGCCGCGCCTCGACCTTGGCGCAGGAGGTCTGGAAGCGCTCGACCCACTGCGCCAGGCGCGCGTCGTCGGGCTGCTTGCGCAGTTCGTGGAGCTGCCGGCGCAAGCGGTGGCGGTCGCTGATCTGGGCCTGGTCGAGGCGCCGGACGAGTTGGTCAAGGGAAGGAGTCTGGTCGGTCATCTAGGCTTTTCGAATGCTGTGAGCGTGCCGCAGTCGCGGAGGACGGGAGAAGCTCCGGCCACTGCCGAGGCGAAAAATATTCGGAATTGTCGCAGATTTGAGCGGAAGAGGACGAATCCCGGTTAACGCTCGCTGCCGCGATACGGCCGACGCTGCTGGTGGGCGATGGCCCTCTCAGCGCCCCAGTCGCTTGAGCATCTCGGCCAGCGGCAGCGCATCGGCGGTGCCCGCCCGGCAGTCGGCGAGGCGATCCTCGGCCACTCGCAGCCATTGGCGCTCCACCTCGGGGCCGGCGCGATGCAGCAATGCCTGGGTCAGTTCCAGACGCCGGCTGATCGGCAGACGGCGTATTTCTTCGGCCAGGGCAGGATCGAGGCGGGCCATGGGGGGTTCCTCCGGCAGGTGATGCGCTGCCGGCACGTCCGCACAGGCCCGCTCACCCCGCAACCGACTGCCTGCAACGAAGAAGCCCCGCATCGGCGGGGCTTCTTCAGGCAACAGCGGACTTACTTCTGGCCCGCTTTCTTCAGCTCTTCGTCGCGCAGTTCGCGGCGCAGGATCTTGCCGACGTTGGTGGTCGGCAGGCTGTCGCGGAACTCCACGGCCTTCGGCCGCTTGTAGCCGGTCAGGTTGTCATGCATGTGCTGCATGACCTGTTCCTTGGTCAGGGTCGCCCCCGGCTTGACCACCACGAAGACCTTGATCGACTCGCCGGACTTCTCGTCGGGGATGCCGATCGCGGCGCACTGCAGGACGCCCGGCAGGGTCGCCAGCACGTCTTCCAGTTCGTTCGGATACACATTGAAGCCGGAGACCAGGATCATGTCCTTCTTCCGGTCGACGATGCGCATGTAGCCGTCTTCCTGGATGATCGCGATATCGCCGGTCTTCAGCCAACCATCGGCGTCGAGGATCTCGTCGGTGGCCTCCTGGCGCTGCCAGTAGCCCTTCATCACCTGCGGACCCTTCACGCAGAGTTCGCCGCGCTCGCCCAGGGGCACTTCCTGGCCGTCGTCGCCAATCACCTTGCACAGGGTCGAGGGCACCGGGATACCGATGGTGCCGACCTGGATGTTCTGGAACGGGTTGACCGATACCACCGGCGCGGTCTCGGTCATGCCGTAGCCTTCGCAGATGGCGCAGCCGGTGACTTCCTTCCAGCGCTCCGCGGTGGCCAGTTGCAGCGCCATGCCGCCGGAGAGGGTCAGCTTCAGCGCGGAGAAGTCCAGCTTGCGGAAGGTTTCGTTGTTGCACAGGGCGACGAACAGGGTGTTCAGGCCGACGAAGCCGGTGAACTTCCACTGGCCGAGGTCCTTGAGCATCGACGGCAGGTCGCGAGGGTTGGTGATCAGGATGTTGTGGTTGCCGGTGAGCATCATCGCCATGCAATGGAAGGTGAAGGCATAGATGTGGTACAGCGGCAGCGGCGCGATGAGGATCTCGCAGCCCTCGTTGAGGTTGGCGCCCATCAGCGCCTTGCACTGCAACATGTTGGCCACCAGGTTGCGGTGGGTCAGCATGGCGCCCTTGGCGACCCCGGTGGTGCCGCCGGTGTATTGCAGCACGGCGACGTCGTCGGCCTGCGGCGCGGCTTCCTGGAACGACTTGCCGGCGCCCCTGGCCAGCGCGTCGGTCAGCTTGGTGGCTTGCGGCAGGCTGTAGGCCGGCACCATCTTCTTGATGTGCTTGACCACGAAGTTGACGATGAAGCGCTTCAGCGGCGGCAGGATGTCGCCGACTTCGGTGACGATCACCTGCTTGACGCCGGTCTTCGGCAGTACGCCCTCGACCAGGTGGGCCATGTTGGCCAGGCAGACCACCGCCTTGGCGCCGGAGTCGTTGAACTGGTGTTCCAGTTCGCGCGCGGTGTACAGCGGGTTGGTGTTGACCACGATGAGGCCGGCGCGCATGGCGCCGAAGACCACGATCGGGTATTGCAGGACGTTGGGCAACTGGACGGCGATGCGGTCGCCGGGCTTGAGATCGGTGTGCTGCTGCAGGTAGGCGGCGAAGTCGCCGGACAGCTTGTACAGCTCGCCGTAGGTCAGGGTCTTGCCCAGGTTGGTGAACGCGGGCTTGGTGGCAAAACGTTGGCAGGACTCCTTCAGTACCGACAGGATGTTCGGGTACTGGTCGGGATTGATCTCGGCAGCAATACCCGCTGGGTACTTGTCCTTCCAGAAGTTTTCGATCATGGAAGCCCACTCCTAAGCAACAGCTAATCTTCACCGCTCATGGCGGCATCTTGTTGTGATCTGCTCGCTAACCCTGGACCCAGGGCTATTAGGCGCGCCGAGATTATCAGCTTTGCCAGAGGCAGACCAGCACCAAACATGACCTATTCGGTCAAAAAAATGACCGAGACATTAGTCTCGGTCACGGTCTTTCCTGTCCCCGGCAAATGCCCGTTTCAGAGCCTTGTAAGGCTATCAGGCGATTTCGCGCAGCTCACGACGGAGGATTTTACCCACAGGCGTCATCGGTAATGCATCCTTGAGCACAATCTGTCGCGGAATTTTGTATCCGGTGAGGTTTTCCTTGCAGTAGGCCTTGAGTTCCTCGACCGACAGGCTGGGGTCGCGGGCCACCACGAACAGCTTCACCGCCTCGCCGGACTTCTCGTCGGGAATGCCCACCGCCGCGCAACTGGCCACCTTCGGATGGGCCATCACCACGTCTTCGATCTCGTTGGGGTAGACATTGAAGCCGGAGACCAGGATCAGGTCCTTCTTTCGATCGACGATGCGCACGAAGCCGTCCTCGTCGATCACCGCGATGTCGCCGGTCTTCAGCCAGCCTTCGGCATCGAGAATCTCCTCGGTGGCCTCGGGACGCTGCCAGTACCCCTTCATCACTTGCGGACCTTTCACGCAGAGTTCGCCACGTTCGCCGACAGGCAGCTCGTTGCCTTGCTCGTCGATCACCTTGAGCGCCGTGCCCACGACCGGTATCCCCACCGTACCCAGGCGTGCCTGCTCGCCGTAGGGGTTGGTGGTCACCACCGGCGAGCATTCGGTGAGGCCATAGCCTTCCACCACGGTGCAGCCGGTGACGCCCTTCCAGCGCTCGGCGGTGGCGCTGACCAGTGCGGTGCCGCCGGAGTTGGTGAGCTTCAGGTTGGAGAAATCGACGTCCTTGAACCCGGGGTGCTCCATCAGCGCGACGAACAGGGTGTTGAGGCCGAGCAGCGCGGAGAAACGCCACTTCTTCAGTTCCTTGACGAAACCGGGGATGTCGCGCGGGTTGGTGATCAGCACGTTATGGTTGCCGCTGACCATCATGCACATGCAGTTCGCGGTGAAGGCATAGATGTGGTAGAGCGGCAGCGGCGCGATCATCACCTCCTGCGCCTCCTTCATCAGCGGCAGGCCATCCTTGCCGAGCTGGGAAAGCTGGGCGTGGACCTGCAGCATGTTCGCCACCAGGTTGCCGTGGGTGAGCATCGCCCCCTTCGAGACCCCGGTGGTGCCGCCGGTGTACTGCAACACGGCGACATCCTCCAGGCCGCCCCTGACCGGCTGCAGGGCATGGCCCTGGCCTTGCTTCAAGGCCTGCCTGAACGGCAGCGCCTGGGGCAAGCGATAATCGGGGACCATCTTCTTCACCGACTTCACCACGCTGTTCACCAGCCAACCCTTCAGCGCCGGCAACAGGTCGCCCATGCGCGCCTCGATCAGGTACTCGATCCGCGTATCCGGGAGCACTTCCTCGACCAGCTTGCCGAACACGTTCAGGTAGACCAGCGCACGCACGCCGGCGTCCTTGAACTGGTGGCGCATTTCGCGGGCGGTGTACAGCGGATTGGTGTTGACCACCACCAGCCCCGCGCGCAAGGCGCCGAACACCGCGATGGGATATTGCAGGACATTGGGCATCTGCACCGCGATGCGGTCGCCGGGCTGGAGATCGGTCTGTTTCTGCAGGTAGGCGGCGAAGGCGGCGGACAGACGATCGAGTTCGGCATAGCTGAGCGTCACGCCGAGATTGCTGAAGGCCGGGCGGTCGGCGAATTTCTTGCAGGAGCGCTCGAAGACCTCGACCACGGAACGGTAGGCGGCGAAGTCGAGACTGTCGGGTACGCCGGCCGGGCGTTTGTCGTTCCAGAATTCAGGTTGCATTTATTCTTGTCCTCTTACCTGAGCGGGTCTGGCCCGCATGTGCGGGGCATCGGGCAACTTAGCAGTTGCGTCGGACAGCGCAAATACTCCTCCTGCCCTTATTGATAGTGTGAATCTCCAGCCTGTCGCTCTTCGCCGCCCGCCATTCCAGAGCGGCCCGTGCCCAAGGGTGGCGCTTTTCCGGGACGAAGCCGCGTACGCTGCTAGAATGCGCCGGAACGCGTCCGTCCGGCACAAGGAACGAACATGCCCGCCGCTGCCTACTGGCTCCCCGCCAGCGACGAAACCCCGCTGTACACCCGCCACTGGCCGAGCGCAACGGCCGTCGGCGCGGTGATGCTGTCCCACGGCATGGCCGAGCACGCCGGTCGCTACGAGCGTCTCGCCGCCGCGCTGAACGCTGCCGGCTACCACTTCTATGCGATCGACCAGCGCGGCCACGGCCGGACCGCCGAAGCCGACGAGCTGGGCCACTTCGCCGACCAGGGCGGCTGGGGCAAGGTGGTCGGCGACCTGGCCAGCCTGAACCACCATATCCGCCAGCAGCACCCGGAACTGCCGATCTTCCTGCTGGGCCACAGCATGGGCAGCTACATCTCCATGGCCTACCTGCTGCACCACAGCTGCAGCCTGCAAGGGGCGATCCTTTCCGGCTCCAACTACCAGCCGCAAGCGCTCTACCGGGTCGCCCGCCTGATCGCCCGCTTCGAGCGCTGGCGCCAGGGGCCGCTGGGCAAGAGCGCGCTGATCGACTTCCTCTCGTTCGGCTCGTTCAACAAGGCGTTCAAGCCCAATCGCACGGCCTTCGACTGGCTCAGTCGCGATCCGCAGGAAGTCGACAGGTACGTGGCCGACCCGCTGTGCGGCTTCCGCTGCAGCAACCAGTTGTGGGTGGACCTGCTCGGCGGCCTGGCCGATATCACCCCGCCCACCCACCTGCGGCAGATCGATGCCGACCTGCCGCTGCTGGTCATCGGCGGCGAACGCGACCCGGTCAGCCAGGGCAAGCGCCTGGGCGACCTGGCCGACGCCCTGCGCGGTGCCGGGCTGCGCCAGGTGACCCTGAAGACCTATCCCGAGGCCCGTCACGAGCTGTTCAACGAGAGCAACCGCGACGCGGTCACCCAAGACCTGATCGACTGGCTGGAACAGGCCCTGCGCCACCGCCGGGATCATTCGACAAAGGAGAGAACATGAGCCAGGTCCAGAACATTCCCTACGCCGAGCTAGAGGTCGGGCAAAAGGCCGAGTACACCAGCAGCATCGCCGAGCGCGACCTGCAGTTGTTCGCCGCAGTCTCCGGCGACCGCAACCCGGTGCACCTGGACGCCGCCTACGCGGCCACCACCCAGTTCAAGGAACGCATCGCCCACGGCATGCTCAGCGGCGCCCTGATCAGCGCGGCGATCGCCACCGTGCTGCCCGGCCCAGGCACCATCTATCTCGGCCAGACCCTGCGCTTCACCCGTCCGGTCAAGCTCGGCGACGACCTGAAGGTCGAACTGGAAGTCCTCGAGAAGCTGCCGAAGAACCGCGTGCGCATAGCCACGCGGGTGTTCAACCAGGCAGGCAAGCAGGTGGTCGACGGCGAAGCGGAGATCATGGCGCCGGAAGAGAAGCTCAGCGTCGAGCTGGCCGAACTGCCGCCGATCAGCATCGGCTGAGCGGCTTTCCCTATCGTCGGGCCATCCGGCCCGGCGGACTTGCCGGGCCGCCGCGCGCTGCTCTACCCTGTCCGCTGTCTTACCTCAATCACCAGGGATAACCGAAGGCACTCCACCGCCCGAAACCCCTTACCGGGAATCGGAGCCGCCATGGACCTTCGCTTGCTGTTGCTATCCCTGACCACCTTCGCCGCCGGCCTGGCGGAAAGCATCCTGATCGGCATCCTGCCGCCCCTGGCCGAAGACCTGCGGGTCTCCATCAGCCTGGCCGGCCAGCTCACCACCCTGTTCTCCCTCGGCTTCGCCCTCGCCGCACCGCTGCTCGGCTGGCTGACCCGGCGCATCGAACGCCGCCGCCTGCTGCTGGCGACCCTGCTGCTGTTCGCCCTCAGCAACGCGCTCGCCGCCCTCGCTCCGGGCTATCTCGGCCTGCTCCTGGCTCGCCTGGGAATGTCGGCCTGTTGCGGGCTGCTGATCGTCCTCGCCAGCCTGCTCGCCGCCGAGCTGGCCGCCCCGGCCCAGCGCGGCCGGGCGATCGGCCTGATCTTCATGGGCATCAGCGGTTCGCTGGTGTTCGGCGTGCCACTGGGCGTACAGATCAGCGACTGGTTCGGCTGGCGCTGGATCTTCGCCGGCATCGCGGTCTATTCGCTGCCCTTGTGCCTGCTGCTCTGGCGCTACCTGCCGCAACGCCAGGCCGGCGACCTGCCAGGCCGCGAAGGCTACCTGCGGCAGTTGCGCCAGCCCGCGCTGTGGCTCGCGCAACTGGTATCGATCCTGTTGCTCGGCGGGCACTTCACCCTGTTCGCCTATTTCACCCCGTACCTGGCGAGCATGGCCGGTATTCGCTCGCCCAGCGAGATCAGCCTGATCCTCCTGCTGATCGGCCTGGCAGCGCTGAGCGGCGGCTATATCGGCGGCTGGCTGGCCGACCGCCTCGGCCACCGGCGCGCCCTGCGTCTGGTACCGGCGGCCTTCGCCCTGGCGCTGGCGGCGGTGCCGCTGAGCCTGGGCAGCATCGGGTTCCTGCCGGTACTGATGGTCTGGAGCGCGATCAGCTGGATGATCTCGCCGGTGGTGCAGAGCTTCCTGCTGCGCAGCGATCCGGCCAGCGGTTCCGCCGGCGTCGCCCTGAACACCTCGGCCATGCACCTGGGCGTGGGCCTCGGCGCGGCGCTGGGCGGCCTGGTGGTGGCGGCACTGGGAGTCGCCGCGACGCCCTGGGTCGGCCTCGCCCTGGTGCTGGCGGCGCTGGCCTGCGCGCTTGGCGCCAGCACGCTGGATGGCGCCACGCAAGCGCTGCCGTTCAGTCCCCCTGCACGGTGACGCTGGCGGTCATCCCGGCGCTCAGGTGGACATCCGCCGGCACCTGGTCGAGGCGGATGCGCACCGGAATGCGCTGCGCCAGGCGCACCCAGTTGAAGGTCGGCTCGACATTGGCCAGCAACTGGCCGTCCGGCGTCGAGTTGCGGTCGGTGATACCGCTGCTGATGCTCTCCACCGTGCCGTCGATCGGCTGATCGCCGCTCATCAGGCGGACCTGGGCGCGCATGCCGACGCGGATGCCGGGCAGCTTGGTTTCCTCGAAGTAGGCGACCACATAGAAGGACTGCTGGTCGACCAACGCCATCACCGCCTGGCCCGCCGTGGCGTAGTTGCCCTGGGCCAGGCGCAGGTTGGTCACCTGGCCGTTGCGCGCGGCGCGCAGCTCGCTGCGCTTGAGGTTGAGTTCGGCGATCTTCACCTGGGCCAGCGCCTCCTGGTACTCGCTGCGAGCGATGGCGGCATTGATCTGGGCGTTTTCCTTGTCCTCGGCGCTGATCGCGCCGATGCCCAGGCGGCTGCGCCGGGCCGCCTCGTTCTGGCGCAACAGGTATTGCTGGTGACGGGTCTCGGCGACGGCGCGGGCCTGCTCCAGGTTGGCCTGGTAGCGTTCCTGGTCGATGCGCATCAGCACGTCGCCGACCTTGACCACCTGGTTGTCCTTGACCTCCAGGTCGGTCACCCAGCCGGACACGTCCGGCGCCACCACCACCACGTCGGCCCGCACCCGGGCATCGCGGGTCCAGGGCGAGAGCATGTAGTAGCGCCAGAGCCAGATGCCGGCGAGGACAGCGGCAGCGACCACCAGCAGGGTGACGACGACGCGAAGCGATGCACGCATGCGAATCTCCTTCTCGGGGCGACGATTCAGGTCGTAGCCGCCCAGGTAATGCCACTCAACATCAAAATGAACAGGGCGCAGTCGAACAGCGCCTCGTGCCAGACCCAGCGACGCAACGGCGTTTTCTGGATCAGCACCCGCAGCGCGGCGGTGGCCGCCAGCGCCAGCAGGGCATAGACGAACAGCGGGCTGAGGTAGACGCCGCCCCAGGCCGATTCATGCAGACTCATGGCTTTCCTCCTGATGGCACCACTGCTGCCAGGTGAACAGCAGTTGCGCCAGGGCCGCGCGCGCCAGGCGGCTGGCTTCGTCGTCGTGGCGAGCGTCACGCTCCAGGGCTTCGCGCAACGGCAGGCTGATCCGCTCCAGGCGGTCACTGCGCGGACCCGCGGGACCGGCCTCAAGCAGTTCGCCCAGTTCCCCGAGGAAGCGGTCGCGCGCCTTGCGCAGGACGCCACGGGCGCCTTCCAGGCAGGCCCGCAGGTGGATCAGTTCGTTACCCAGGTCGAGCGCCAGGAGGCCATCGTCCCAACGCCGCCGCTCCTGCTCCGGCAACAGGTTGGCGTGCCGCGCCAGGCGCAACAGGCGGTCGGCCATGCGCCCGCCGAACCAGTTCTCCGCCTGCGCCAGCGGGCGCCGGGTGAGGCGGCCGAGATCGACGCAGGTGGCGTCCAGCAGGCGTCGGGTCAGCCAGCCCGGACGCAAGGTCAGCAAGCGGAAGATCACCACCGCGAAGCCGACTCCGATCAGCACGCCCTGGGCGGAATTCAGCAGGGTCGCGAGGTTGTAGTCCATCTGGTTGCGCGGCGCGACCAGGACGATGAAGTGGATCGCGAACGAGGTGGCGGTGCCGGCGGTAACCGGTACGGCCATGCCCAGGGTGGCGAAGAACAGCGGCACGCCCATCGCCAGGCAGAGCAGCGGGAAGCCATTCCACTGCGGCAGCAGCCACTGGCTGACCAGCATCGCCGCCGGGATCGCGTAGACGATGCCGCGCAGGAAGCTCAGGCCGATGGCCACCGCGTTGTCGCGGTTGGCGAACAGGCTGCACACCACCGCCGCCAGCAGCATCGCGCCGGACGCCGCCGGCCACGCGGTATAGATCCAGTAGACCGACAGCCCGAGCAACGCCAGGGCGCTACGCGTACCGTAGAACAGCGCCATCTGCAGGTCGCGGTGCCAGGACAGGGTACCGGCGCTGCCCACCCGCCCCTCGACCTCGCCGCTGGCCACCGCGCGCATGCCCTTCTCGGCATTCACCGCCTTGAGCAGCAGCACCGAGCAGCGGGTCAGCAGGTACCGCTGGTCGTTGCTCCACTGCGGCTCGACCGCGACCTGCGCCAACTCCTCGCGCAGCGCCTGCATCGACGCCGGATCGGTTCCTTCCAGGGCGCTGGCCAGCGCGGCCAGCCAGCGCTCCACCCGGCGCTCTTCCTCTTCGCTCAGCCGCGCCCGTTGCCGGGCCACGCCGCGCGCGGTGCGCAACAGGCTGAGCAGGTCGCGCGAGAGCAACGCCAGGGCGCCGGCCCGGCGCCGCCCGCGCTCGCCTTCGAACCAGGCATGGTCGCGCTGCGCATCGACCTCGACAATCTTGCTCAGCGCGTTGAGCAGCCCCTGCGGCTGCCGCTGGCGCGGGTCGATCTCGCCGCGCGCGGCCTGCATGCCCAGCAGCCAGGTGGCGTGGGCCTGCTTGTCGAGGTTCTGCTCGACCCGCTGCGGCCAGAGGATCGCACTGACCGCCGAGGCGCAGATGATCCCCAGGCAGATCTCGGTACAACGCGCCACCGCCTGCTCGAAGACCAGCAGCGGCTGGTCCACCGCCGGCAGGCCAATGATCGCCACCGTATAGCCGGAAAGTACGAAGGCATAGGAAACGTGGTTGCGCAGGGAGGTCGAGGCCGCCGTGCAGAGCCCCAGCCAGAGCGAGATGGCCAGCAGGAACAACCAGGGCGCCTGGGCGAACAGCGCGATCATCAGCACCGACATCGCGGTGCCGACCAGGGTGCCGAGCAGGCGGAACAAGCCCTTCGCCACCACCATGCCGGACAACGGCTGGGACACGATCAGCACGGTCATCAGCGCCCATTGCGGCTGCTCCAGGTCGAAGCGAAAGGCGCACCACAACGCCAGGCCGCCGGCCAGGAGCGTCTTGATGGCGAACTTGAGCGCCAGCGTCGAGGGTGCCAGGAACGGCTTCCAGTGAATGGGCACAGGGTCTTCCGAAACGGGGTCTACATCAGCATAGATAGCCGGCGAACGCCGAGGCGATATGTGCAGCCTATATTATTAGGCTGCTAACAATATCGTCCAGCGACATTCGTAGTATCCCGATCGCTGCGCCGGTGTTTTTCCAGGCGCAAAAAAAACGGGCGACCGAAGTCGCCCTAAGTGCCTTGCGTGCTCTGTGTATCCGGGAGGATCAGCCTTTGCGGCTATGGGAATCCTTCCAGATGAAGTAACCGACCCCACCGAAGAAAGCGACCATGAGGCCTACTGTAAGAATCCCTGCGAGAACCACTTCGTCGATGAACATGTTGATGGCCTCCAGTTGCCGGTTGGGTGTTGCTCGATGGGCTCAGATTAGCGAGGCGCGGCGGCGCAACATTGACCTGGATCAATCGCCCGGACGGGCTTTTTCGGCCAGGTGCATGACACTGACCCAGGTCAAGTTTCGCAGGAGGGAGAATGCGGTCGGACGCCGCAGATAACCGGGAAAAACCTGCCCGATCGCCGCACGTTGCCCGCAGGAATGCGCCGCCGGCGAACGCGGCGGCGGAGGCTTCAGCGCTTCTTCGGCTTGCCTTTCGGCTTCTTCCGCGGCTTGCCCAGCGGCAACACCTGTTCGAAGGCCTTGCGGACCTCCTGCAGGCGCTTCTCGTGCACGTCGTGGATGCGCTTGTCGCGCTCGGCGCTGAGGTCGATCACCTTGTCGTCGTCGTTCATAGCTGGGGGTACACCAGGCGGAAGGTCAGGTTCAAACGGGGCATGCAGGAGCGGCGGGTCTTCGCCACCTGATGTTGCCAATGATGCTGGGTTGCGCCGCGCATGACCAGCAGGCTGCCATGGGTCAGTTCCAGAGAGTGGGCGATGCGGGTCTGGCCCTTGCGCCGCAGGTCGAAGCGGCGGCTGCCGCCGAGACTGAGCGAGGCGACCAGCGGATCGCGGCGCAGCTCTGGCTCGTCGTCGCTGTGCCAGCCCATGGAGTCCTGGCCGTCGCGGTAGTAGTTCAGCAGCACGCCGTTGACCCGCTGGCCGACCTCGCGCTCCACGCGCTCGCGGATCTCGCCGAGCAACGCGGTCCATGGCAGCGGCCGGTGGACCTGGCCGGAATAACGGTAGGCGGCGTCAGGGTCGCCGTACCAGGCCACCAGGCGCGGGGTCGGATGTTCCTCGCCATGGATGCGCAGGATCGGCTGTTCCCAGGGCGTTTCCTGTTCCAGGCGCAACAGCCAGGCGCTCGCCAGCGGCGCATCCAGCCAATGCGGGAGATAGCGCAGGTCGGCGTCCGGCAGGGTCAGGGGTGCGTCGGCGAACAGGTCCATGGGCCGCAGGTTACTACGCCGCAAGGCCGCTGCTGAAGCCTGGAAAACCAGGGTTACACTTCGATGTCGATCAATTGTCCCTTGCGCGGCAGCTCGTCCGCCTGGGCGCTCTCCCCCGCCTCGTCAGCCGGCGCCTCGTCCCCCTCGTCGCTCCGCGCGTGCGCCTCGCCGCCCTGGCGGCGCTGGCGACGGCGGTATTCCTCTTCCAGCCAGCTTTCCTCGTCGCGCTCCTGGCGCAAGGCGACGCCATCGCTGCCCGCGCCAGCCTGGGTCGGCGCGACCGGCGGCGTGGCCGGACGGGGCTTGGGCGGGTCCTGCTGGACGGTGACCGGGATCAGGCCCTGGGGGATCGGCGGAAGCATGCAGGCAACCTCTCTGGGTAGTGCCGCGTCATGGGTTCTCGCAGCGTGCCGGTTTGCGGCGTTCTTCTACAAGGGTTATCGGTCGACCCGCCGCTCGACTTGAGAACCAGCCGCCAGGCGGTCGCTCCCGTACCGACGGACGGCTCTCCGACGAAGCCGTGGCGCAACACGCAATCCATCGCCAAGCGTCGCTCAACGCCACGCGTTGCGGTACCATACCCGGCTTTTTTGGGAGGTGGACATGGCGCAGTATCAACCGGGGCAACGCTGGATCAGCGACAGTGAAGCGGAATTGGGCCTGGGGACCATCCTGGCCCAGGATGGCCGCCTGCTCACCGTGCTCTATCCGGCGACCGGCGATACCCGCCAATACGCCTTGCGCAATGCGCCGCTGACCCGCGTGCGCTTCGCCCCCGGCGATGAAGTGACGCACTTCGAAGGCTGGAAGATGACCGTTCGCGAGGTCGAGGAAAGCGAGGGCCTATTGGTGTACCACGGCCTCACCGCGCAGAACGAGCAGCGCACCCTGCCGGAAACCCAGCTCTCCAACTTCATCCAGTTCCGCCTCGCCAGCGACCGTCTGTTCGCCGGACAGATCGATCCCATGCCCTGGTTCTCCCTGCGCTACCACACTCTCGAACGCCGCAGCCAACTGCTCCAGTCCTCGCTCTGGGGCCTCGGCGGCGCCCGCGCCCAGCCGATCGCCCACCAGTTGCACATCGCCCGCGAAGTCGCCGACCGCATGGCGCCGCGCGTCCTGCTGGCCGACGAAGTGGGCCTGGGCAAGACCATCGAGGCCGGCCTGATCATCCATCGCCAGTTGCTCTCCGGCCGCGCCGGGCGGGTGCTGATCCTGGTCCCGGAAAACCTCCAGCACCAGTGGCTGGTGGAGATGCGCCGGCGCTTCAACCTGCAGGTGGCCCTGTTCGACAAGGAGCGCTTCGCCGAAAGCGATGCCAGCAATCCCTTCGAGGACACCCAGTTGGCCCTGGTCGCCCTGGAGTGGCTGAAGGAAGACGAACGCGCCCAGGACGCCCTGTTCGCCGCCGGCTGGGACCTGCTGGTGGTCGACGAAGCCCACCACCTGGTCTGGCACCAGGACCAGGTCAGCGCCGAATACGCGCTGGTCGAGCAACTGGCGGAGATCATTCCCGGCGTCCTGTTGCTCACCGCGACCCCGGAGCAACTCGGCCAGGACAGCCACTTCGCGCGCCTGCGCCTGCTCGATCCGAATCGTTTCCACGACCTCGAAGCGTTCCGCCGGGAGAGCGAGCAATATCGTCCGGTCGCCGAAGCGGTGCAGGAACTGCTCGACCACGGCAGTCTTTCCGCCGGCGCGCGCAAGGCCATCCACGGCTTCCTCGGCAGCGAGGGCGACGAGCTGCTGGCCAGCGTCGAGGGCGGCGATGAAGAAGCTCGCTCGCGCCTGGTCCGCGAGCTGCTCGACCGCCACGGCACCGGTCGCGTGCTGTTCCGCAACACCCGTGCCGCCGTGCAGGGCTTCCCCCAGCGCGAACTGCACGCCTATCCGTTGCCGATGCCGAGCCAGTACGAGGAATTGCCGGCCGGCGAACACCCGGACCTGTATCCGGAAGTGAATTTCCAGCAGCAGTGGGAAGACGGCGACGACAACAACCGCTGGTGGCGCTTCGACCCGCGCGTCGAGTGGCTGATCGATACCCTGAAGATGCTCAAGCAGTTCAAGGTCCTGGTCATCTGTGCCCACGCCGAGACGGCCCTCGACCTGGAAGACGCCCTGCGCCTGCGTTCGGGCATCTCCGCCACGGTGTTCCACGAAGGCATGAGCATTCTTGAGCGCGACCGCGCCGCCGCCTACTTCGCCGACGAAGAGTTCGGCGCCCAGGTGCTGATCTGCTCGGAAATCGGCAGCGAAGGCCGCAACTTCCAGTTCGCCCACCATCTGGTGCTGTTCGACCTGCCGGCCCACCCGGACCTGCTCGAGCAGCGCATCGGCCGCCTCGACCGGATCGGCCAGCGACACACCATCCAGTTGCACGTACCGCACCTGGAGAACAGCGCCCAGCAGCGCCTGTTCCAGTGGTACCACCAGGCGCTGAACGCCTTCCTCAATACCTGCCCCACCGGCAACGCCCTGCAACACGAGTTCGGCCCGCGCCTGCTGCCGCTGCTCGACGGCGGCGAGGACAAGGCCTGGGACGCGCTGCTCGCCGAAGGCCGCGCCCGTCGCGAAGCCCTCGAAGCGGAGCTGCACAGCGGTCGCGACCGCCTGCTCGAGCTGAACTCCGGCGGCGCCGGCGAAGGCGAGGCGCTGGTGGAGGCCATCGAGGAACAGGACGACGACTTCGCCCTGCCGATCTACATGGAGCGCCTGTTCGACGCCTACGGCATCCACAGCGAAGACCATTCGGAAAATGCCCTGATCCTCAAGCCAAGCGAGAAGATGCTCGACGCCGGCTTCCCCCTCGGCGACGACGAAGGCGTGACCATCACCTACGACCGTGCCCAGGCGCTGGCCCGCGAGGACATGCAGTTCCTCACCTGGGAACATCCGATGGTTCAGGGCGGCATGGACCTGGTGCTGTCCGGCTCGATGGGCAACACCTCGGTGGCGCTGATCAAGAACAAGGCGCTGAAGCCCGGCACCGTGCTGCTCGAACTCCTGTTCGTCAGCGAGGCCGTGGCACCGCGCGCCCTCCAGCTCGGCCGCTGGCTGCCGCCGCAGGCCCTGCGCTGCCTGCTCGACGCCAACGGCAACGACCTGGCCGGCCGGGTATCCCTGGAAACCCTCAACGACCAGCTGGAAAGCGTGCCACGGGTCAGCGCCAACAAGTTCGTCCAGGCCCAGCGCGATGTGCTGGCCAAGCAGTTCGACGTGGCCGAGGGCAAGATCGTCCCGCGCCACGAGGAACGCGTGGCCAGGGCCAAGCAGCAGTTCGCCGCCGCCATGGACGAGGAACTGGCGCGCCTGACCGCGCTCAAGGCGGTCAACCCGAGCGTCCGCGACAGCGAGCTGGACAGCCTGCGCACCCAGCGCGAGGAAGGCCTGGCCCTGCTCGACAAGGCCTCCCTGCGCCTCGAGGCGATCCGCATCCTGGTCGCCGGCTGACGCCCGGCAACGGCTGCGCGAAACGAGAAGCCATGGGCCTCCCCCATGGCTTCTTTCATTTCATTTCCAGCGAAGGCCGCAACGGCGAATGGCCGCGCGGCGACCGTTCGCCCCGTTCCCCGGCCCCCGCCGGGCCGCGAGCCAGGCATCGCAGCGGAATCGCGACGGTCGCCCTGCGACTTATTGACCTCCGGCAAAGGTCCGCCGGCCGCGAGGGTCTACAGTGTCCTTGAAGTTTCAAGAACGCCCGGCGGGCGGACACTCACTCTGGAGGGACACCTTATGTACGATCGCATTCTGGTAGCCGTGGACGGCAGCCCGGTCTCCGACCGCGCCCTGGAAGAGGCCATCAAGCTGGCCGGCCTCAGCGGCGGCAAGCTGCGCGTCATCACCATCGTCGACAGCCCGCTGCGCCACCTTCCCGACTACGCGGTGTACTACAACCCCGAGCCGCTGCGCGAAGCCGCGCTGAAAGCCGCCGATGACGTCCTGGCCAAGGCCCGCGAGAAGGTCGAGGCGAGCAACGTCGAAGGCGCCACCTTCGATCGCGTCTGCCAGGAGCGCGCCAGCGAGGAAATCGCCGAGCGCATCGAGCTCGAGGCCCAGGCCAGCGATGCCGACGTGGTGGTCATGGGCACCCATGGTCGTCGCGGCATGCGCCGCCTGATGCTCGGCAGCGTGGCGGAAGGCCTGATCCGCGTGGCTTCGCGTCCGGTCCTGCTGGTCCGCGACAAATAAGGCGAAAGCCGACGAAAAAGGCCGTGGGGGGAATCCTCCACGGCCTTTTTTCTTTCAGCCCCCGTCGCTCACTGGGCTGCCCTGGGCGCGCGGCAACTGGCGAAGATGTCCAGCGCCGGCTGGTACAGCGAAGTCTGTACGTCCAGCAGGCCGAGCACCGAGTGGAACAGGTTGTCGTGGCTCAGGTCCTTGTCGTCGCGCTTGCCGTCCAGGCAACTGCGCTGGATGCCCCAGTTGCCCAGCGCCTGCGGGGCGAACCACATGACCATCGGCACGTGGATCTGCGCCTGGGGCGCGATCGAATAGGGCGCCGCGTGCAGGTAGACGCCATTCTCGCCCAGCGACTCGCCGTGGTCGGACACGTAGATCATCGCCGTATCGCGCTTGTCGGCATTCCGCTTGAGCAATTCGATCACCTTCGTCAGGAAGTGGTCGGTATAGAGGATGGTGTTGTCGTAGACGTTCACCAGCTCTTCCTTGCTGCAACTGCCGAGCTGGTTGGTCCGGCATACCGGCTGGAAGCGCTCCATCTCCTTCGGGTAGCGCTCGTAGTACTCGGGACCGTGGCTGCCATCGGAGTGCAGGACGATGATGGCGTCGTCCTGCAGGCCGTCGATGTACTCCTGCAGGCCTACCAGCAGCGACTCGTCCAGGCAGTTCTTGCCGTCGCAGAACGGACTCGGCTGGGTCTTCGGGATGTCCCGGTTGGGCACCCGCAGGCAGGTGCCCTTGCAGTCGCTGTTGTTCTCCAGCCACAACACCTGCACGCCGGCACGCTGGAGAATGTCCAGCAGGCCTTCGTGGGTCTTGGCCTTCTTGTCGCTGTAGTCCTCGCGCGGGTACTGGGAGAACATGCAGGGCACCGAGACCGCGGTGGAAGTGCCGCAGGAACGGACCTGGGTGAAGTTGACGATGTCCTGCTTGCTCAGCTCCGGGTTGGTCTCGCGAGCGTAGCCGTTCAGCGAGAAATGATCGGCACGGGCGGTCTCGCCGACCACGAACACCAGCAGCGATTTCTTCTGTCGCTGCAGCGCAGCCGGCGCCTGGCGGGCGTCCAGGCCGATCGGCTCGACCACCAGGTGTTCCTTGATCACCAGGCGCTGCTTGGCGTACTTGCCCACCGCGTAGATGTAGTTGGTCGGGTTGATGAAGTGGGTCAGCTTGTCTTCCTCGCGGAAGATCGGGGCGTAGGTGGAATAGAAGCTGCCTACCATTACCGCGACGATCAGCAGGCAGCCGAGCAGCGTCAGGATCTTGTTCAGCAGGCCGCGGAAGAACGGCCGGTAGCGTACCGGCCAGAGCCAGATCAGCAGCGAAGGCAGGACACCGAGCAACAGCAGATAGCCGAGCAGGGTCGGGTTGACCAGGTCGCCGGCCTCGGTGGCGTTGGTCTCGAAGACGTTCTGCACCATCACCGTGTCGATGCTGATGCCGTAGCTGCCCATGAAGTAGGTCGCGCCGGCCGAGCACAGGGCGACCAGGGTCAAGGCCGGCTTGAGCAGCGGGCGGAAGGAAACCAGGGTCAGCAGGAGCGTGAAGGCGGCCCACAGGAACGCCGCGAACGAGGCGAAGAACGCGAAGCCCTTCAAGCCTTGCAGCGGCACCAGGCCATGCAGGGCCTTCCAGGTCGCCGCGTTGTAGAACACCACCAGAACCAGCGCGAACAGCATCACCAGCCGGGTCGAACCGATAGCCGGCAAGAAACGCTTGATACCCCCACCCATTGAAGCAACTCCTGAAACGTAACGGACCGCCGCCACCCCCCGTGGCGGGGCGCCCGAACTCTATCGGGCGCCTGGTCAAAATTTCGTGAAGCCTCGCGAGCCCTCGCGGGCGCAGCGATCATGCCCGTGGCGATGGAGCCGGAACAAGCTCAGCTATGCCTTTTCTCCCCGGGAAAATGCCGAAACCGGCCGTATGTCGGCGGCCAGCGACTTCCTTCCATGCCGACCTTGCAGGTGGCTCCCGCTATCTATACTGGAAGCACAATGCCACCCCCATCCCCAGCCCGCGCCCGCGCCGTCCGCGGGTTTTCCGTGTCCAGGGAGACACCGCTATGGATTGGCAAGGCCTGCGCTTCCTCGGAGAGTCTCCCGTCGACGGCTACGTGCTGCAGAACTGCACCTATTCTCCGTCGCTGGTGGCGCTCGCCTTCCTCGTCGCCTGCCTCGCCGGGTACACGGCGCTGGACATGGTCGAGCGGGTCGGCAACAGCCTGAGCCACCCGCGCCGCTGGCAATGGGTCGGGGCGTTCTGCCTGGGCAGCGGCATCTGGGCCACGCATTTCGTCGCCATGCTCGCGTTCCACGCGCCGATCGCCCTGCGCTACGACCTGCCGATCACCGGCCTGTCGCTGCTGATCGCCGTCGCCGCCTCGTACCTGGCGATGTACATGACCGCCCGCCCGCGCTTCGGCCTGCTGCCCTGCCTGCTCGCCGCCTGCTGCATCGGCCTGGGCATCGCCGCCATGCACTACACCGGGATGGCGGCGATGCGCTCGGTGGCCACCCAGTACTACCAGCCATCGCTGTTCGCCCTTTCGGTACTGATCGCCATCGGCGCCGCCTTCACCGCCCTCGCCGCGGTCCCCTACCTGCGCGGCCGGCGCAGCGCGCGCTACCGCTACATGAAACTGATCGCCAGCCTGCTGCTGGCCGGCGCCATCGCCGCCATGCATTTCACCGGGATGGCCGCGCTGGTGCTCAGCGTACCCGCCGGCACGCCGCTGGAACTGCAAGCCAGCGCCGACTCGCTGCGCCTGGGCTGGCTCACCGGAGTGCTCGCCAGCGCCATCGCCGCCTGCGGCATCTGGGCCGCATGGTCGGAGAAACAACGGGAGCGCCGGCTCAGCGAAAACAGCCGGGTCAACGCCCTGCTCAACCAGCTCGACCACGCCCACGCCTCGCTGCGCCAGATGGCTCGCTACGACAGCCTGACCGGCCTGCAGAACCGCATGGCATTCAACGAAGTGTTCGTCCAGCACCTGCAGAATTGTCGCCTGAGAGGCAAGGGCCTGGCGGTGATGTTCCTCGACCTCGATCACTTCAAGCGGATCAACGATTCCCTCGGCCACGACTCTGGCGACCAACTGCTGAAGATCGTCTCCGAACGCATCCGCAGCGTGTTGCGCGATAGCGACGTGGTGGCGCGCTTCGCCGGCGACGAGTTCTGCGTGCTCGCCGACCTCACCCAGGACCACGAGGCGCACATCCTCTCGCAACGCCTGATGCAGAAGATGAAGGAACCCATCGCCCTGGACGGGCGCACCCTGGTGATGACCGCCAGCGTCGGCGTCAGCCTCTACCCGAACGACGGCGAGCAGTGCGAGGAGCTGCTGAAGAACGCCGGCCTGGCCCTGCACCAGTCCAAGGCCTGCGGGCGCAACAACGCGCAGTTCTTCAGCCGGCAACTGCTGGTGCGAGCGACCCAGGAACTGCAGATGGAGGAGGAACTGCGCCAGGCCCTGCGCGACGACCAACTGGAGCTGCACTACCAGCCGATCCTCGCCCTCGCCGACGGCGAGGTACACCAGTTGGAGGCATTGGTGCGCTGGCGCCATCCGACCCAGGGCCTGCTCGGTCCGGACCGATTCATCGGCCTGGCCGAAGCCAACGGCATGATCGACCAGCTCGACGACTGGGTGCTGCGACGCGCCTGCCGCGACCTGCGCAGCCTGCACCTGGCCGGCCACGAACGGCTGCGGGTGCCGGTCAACTGCTGCGCCAGCAATCTCGGCCGGGCCAGCCTAGTCGACGAAGTCCGTCATGCGCTGGAGCAGGCCGGGCTGGCGGCGTGCTTCCTCGAACTGGAGGTGACCGAGGACGCGCTGATGTACAACATCGACCAGACCATCCCGCTGCTCGAACGCCTCCGCGAGCTGGGCGTCAGCCTGTCGATCGACGACTTCGGCACCGGCTATTCGTCGCTCGCCTACCTGCGGCGCCTGCCGCTGGACGCGCTGAAGGTGGATCGCTCGTTCATCATGGACATCCCCGCCTCGCAGCGGGACATGGAAATCGCCCAGGCGATCATCGCGATGGCCCAGAAGCTCCATCTGAAAGTCGTCGCCGAGGGCGTGGAGACTCCGCAGCAACTGGCGTTCCTGCGGGAGAACCATTGCGAGCTGGTGCAGGGCTACCTGTTCAGCCGGCCGCTGCCGCTGGCGGCCCTGGAAGAGTTCCTCCGCGCCTACCGCTTCGACGCCGCGCCGCCGCTGCGCAGCCTGAACCAGGCCTGAGGTTCACTCGACGGCGGTCCGGTATTGCTCCACCAGGGTCGCCGGATCGCGTTCGAGATAGCCCTGGCTGCCGTGCAGACGCATCAACTGCGCGGCCAACCCGCTCATCGGGGTGGCCGCGCCTTGCTCGCGGGACAGCTTCACCGCGGTATCGAGATCCTTGAGCAGGGTCCGTACGTGCCACTTGACCGGCTCGTAACGGCTCTCGGCCATTTGCGGGGCGAGGATCTGCAACGGCTTCGAGTCGGCGAAGCCGCCCGCCAGCGCCGGAGCGACCAGGCTGGCGTCGACCCCGGCCCGCTCCGCCAGCGCCACCACTTCGGCGATCACCAGGGCGTTGCAGGCAACGATCATCTGGTTGCAGACCTTGGTCACCTGCCCGGCGCCCACCTCGCCCATGCGCGTCAGGCGCTGGCCGAGCCGGGAGAGGACCGGCCGCAGGCGTTCGATATCCGCTGCGCGTCCGCCAGCCATGATCGCCAGGCTGCCGCTTTCCGCGCCCGGCGTGCCGCCGGAGACCGGCGCGTCGACCCAGCGCACGCCGCAGCGCGCCTCCAGCTCGGCGGCCATCTCGCGGGTGGCGGCCGGCTCGGCGCTGGAGAAGTCCACCAGCAACTGCCCGGGCCTGGCGTTCTCGACGATGCCGCCGGCGCCGAACACCACTTCGCGCACCGCCGCGGTATCGGCCAGGCAAAGCATCAGGATTTCCGCGTCGGCGGCCAGCTCGGCCGGGACCTCGACGGCTTTCGCGCCCTCGGCCGCGAGCAACTCGCGTTTGCCCGGCGAACGGTTCCACACCGCCAGCGGATAGCCGGCGGCCAGCAGCCGGCGGCACATGGGCACGCCCATCAGGCCGAGACCGGCGAAGGCAAGGGAAGGCAGGGAAGCGGACATGGCGAACTCCAATACGCAGCGAATGGGCACGGGGAGCGCCATATTACCCGCGAGGCGCCGGCGAGCAACGCCGCGACGGCTGCCCAAGCGGGCCGCGCACCACTATACTCCCCGGGTTTTTTCCGCCATTGAACCGGAGAACTCTCCCATGTTGAAACGCTCCCTGGCGCTCGCCGCCGGCATCGCCCTGTCCCTGTCCGCCGCGCTCGCCCACGCCGAAACCCTGAAAGAACTCAAGGTCTCGGCGATCCCCGACGAGGCGCCCACCGAGCTACTGCGCAAATTCAAGCCGCTCGGCGCCTATCTGGAGAAGCAACTCGGCATGCCGGTGAAGTTCGTCCCGGTGGCCGACTACGCCGGGGTGGTCGAGGCGCTGGCCGCCGACCGCCTGGACATGGCCTGGCTGGGCGGCTTCACCTTCGTCCAGGCGCGGCTGAAGACCGGCAACGCCATTCCCCTGGTGCAGCGCGAGCAGGACCAGCAGTTCACCAGCAAATTCATCACGGCCGATCCCCAGGTGAAATCCCTGCAGGACCTGAAGGGCAAGACCTTCGCCTTCGGCTCGGTCTCCTCCACCTCGGGCAGCCTGATGCCGCGCTACTTCATGCAGAAGGACGGCATCGTCCCCGAGCAGTTCTTCTCCCGCGTCGCCTACTCCGGCGCCCACGACGCCACCGTAGCCTGGGTCCAGGCCGGCAAGGTCGACGCCGGCGTGCTGAACGCCTCGGTCTGGCAGAAGCTGGTGGACAGCGGCAAGGTCGATACCGCCAAGGTCAAGGTCTTCGCCACCACGCCGACCTACTACGACTACAACTGGACCGTGCGCGGCAACCTCGACCCGGCCCTGGCCGAGAAGATCAAGCAGGCCTTCCTCGCCCTCGACCCGGCGAAACCGGCCGACAAGGAGATCCTCGACCTGCAGGCCGCCAGCCGCTTCATCGAGACCAATCCGGACAACTACAAGGGCATCGAGGAGTCCGCACGCGCCGCCGGCCTGCTGAAGTGAGCCTGAGCCTCGACGGCGTGGACCTGGTCCACGCCGACGGCCAACGCGCCCTTGCCGACATCCGCCTGCGCCTGGCCGCTGGCGAACGGGTGGCCCTGATCGGACCTTCCGGCGCCGGCAAGACCAGCCTGCTGCGGGTGCTCGCCAGCCAATGGCGGCCCAGCGCCGGCCGTGTCGAACTGCTCGGCGAGGAGCCCTGGGCGCTATCCGCCGCCGCCCGCCAACGCCTGCGCGCGCGCATCGGCCTGGTCCACCAGGCACCACCGCTGCCGCCACGGCAGCGGGTGGTCAGCGCGGTACTGGCCGGGCGCCTCGGCCAGTGGCCGCTATGGAAGAGCCTGGTCAGCCTGGTCTATCCGCTGGACCGCGCCGGCGCCCACGACGCACTGCAACGCCTGGATCTCGGCGACAAGCTGTTCCAGCGCTGCGACCAGCTTTCCGGCGGCCAGTTGCAGCGGGTCGGCATCGCCCGGGTGCTCTACCAGCGCGCCGAGCTGATCCTCGCCGACGAACCGGTCTCGGCCATGGACCCGGTGCTCGCCGGCCATACCCTGGCCCTGCTCAACCGCGAGGCCGCCGCGCGCGGCAGCACCCTGCTGGCCAGCCTGCACGCGGTGGACCTGGCGCTGCAACACTTCCCCCGGGTGATCGGACTGCGCGCCGGACGCATCGCCTTCGACCTGCCCGCCGGCGAAGTCGACCGCGCCGCGCTGGACGCCCTCTACGCCAACGAACAACTGCAGGCCGAGCGCGCCAGCCCGGCCGGCGAACCCGCCGTGGTGCACATCCCACGATGCTGAACGCCGCTTCTCCGCCGCGCGACCCCGCCGCCCTGCCGCGCCTGCTGCTGACCCTGGCCACGTTGCTGCTGCTCTGGCCGGGGCTGCGCCTCAGCGAACTGGATATCCCCGGCCTGTTCAGCGGCGACAACGCGCGCACCATGGGCGGTTTCCTCGCCGGCTTCTGGCCGCCGGCACACGATCCCGGGTTCCTCGCCCTGCTCGGCCGCGCCACCCTGGAAACCCTCGCCATCGCCACCGCCGGCATGGCCCTGGCCTGGCTCCTGGCGTTTCCCGCCGCACTGCTGGCGACCCGCGCCCTGTCGCTCTCGGCACTGCCGCGCGGCGGCCTGCCGGCCTGGTGGGCACGGGCACTGCGCTGGCCGGTGCGCGGCCTGCTGATCCTCCTGCGCAGCGTGCCGGAAATCGTCTGGGCGCTGCTGTTCGTCCGCGCCGTGGGCCTGGGCCCCACCGCCGGGGTGTTGGCCATCGCCATCACCTATGCCGGCATGCTCGGCAAGGTCTACGCGGAAATCTTCGAGTCGGTGGATCCGCGCCCCACCCGCGCCCTGCTGCTGGGCGGCGGATCGCGGCTGGCGGCGTTCGCCTACGGGGTGCTGCCGAACGCCGCCGGGGAAATGATTTCCTACACTGTCTATCGCTGGGAGTGCGCGATCCGTGCTTCGGTGGTGATGGGCTTCGTCGGCGCCGGCGGCCTCGGCCAGCAGATCGACCTGTCGCTGCGGATGTTCGCCGGCGGCGAGGTTGCCAGCATCCTGCTGACCTTCCTCCTGCTGGTCCTCCTCGCCGACCTGCTGAGCCGCTTCCTGCGCGGGAGGCTGGCATGAGCCGGACCTGGCGCCTGCTGCTCTGGCCGCTGCTGGTGGTGGCCGCGGTGGGCGCCTCGTTCGCCTATCTGGACATGGACACCGCAGGTCTTTTCAGCGGCAAGGGACTGGGCCAGATGGCCGCCTACGCCAGCGAGTTCTTCCCGCCCGACCTGTCCGCTCCGCACCTGCGGGCGATTGGCCGGGGGCTGCTGGAAACCCTGGCCATGTCGGCCATCGGCACCCTGCTGGCGGCGCTGCTCGGCCTGCTCTTCGCGCTGCCGGCGGCAGGTCGCTTCGGCGTGCCGGCGCAGAGCCTGGCGCGACTCCTGCTCAATGCGCTGCGCGCGGTGCCGGAGCTGGTCTGGGGCGCGCTGATGGTGCTGGCGGCCGGGCTCGGGCCGAACGCCGGGACCCTCGCCCTGGCGCTGCACACCGGCGGCGTGCTCGGCCGGCTGTTCGCCGAAGCCCTGGAGAACACCCCGGCGCAGCCCGCCGAGGCCTTGCGCCTGGCCGGCAGCGGACGCCTCGCGGCATTCGCCTATGGCACCCTGCCGGGGGTCTGGCCGCAACTGGTGGCCTATACCCTGTACCGCTGGGAGAACAATATCCGTATGGCCAGCGTGCTCGGCTTCGTCGGTGCCGGCGGGCTCGGGCAGATGCTCTATTTCAGCTTGAGCCTGTTCCAGCAGGCCCAGGCCGCCACGGTGATCCTGGCCATGCTGGTCCTGGTGCTCGGGGTCGACAGCCTGAGCGCCTGGGCGCGGCAGCGCTGGGTCAGCCAATAGGAAAACGCGCCGCCGCGCCCGTTCGAGGAAATTTATGAAGCCCGCCGAAGATCAGGCATCATCGGTGCTCGGAGCCATCAGGGAGGCACCCCGCCTCCAGGTGTCCAGGGAGAGGAAGGAACCATGCGCAAACCACTGCTATCCGCATTACTGCTGGGCCTGCTGGCCCTCGGCGGCTGCAGCCTGCCCCAACAGCAGGCCGGCGCGCCGACCGAGCAGCGGCTCGGCACCCAATGGGGCGAAGGCGTCGCCTCGCCGGTCACCTCGGTGGCCCTGCGACGTCTATCGGAGCAACCGGTCGATCGCCGCCAGGTGTTCTACAGCGCGAGCCGCTTCGATGGACGTGCCATCAAGGAACTGCCCCTGGCCAAGGGCAGGGTGGGCTTCGCCGTACTCGACGAGGATGGCGGCAAGTTCGACCTCGTGCAGCACCGCAGCACCCTGCAATTGCAGGGTCGTGAAGGCCAGCGCTACCGACTGTGGCTGAACAACCTCGGCAGCGCGACCTACGAGGTGGTCGCCACGGTAGACGGCCTGGACGTGCTCAACGGCCAGCCGGGCAGCCTGAAGAACCGCGGCTATGTGCTGGAACCGGGCGAGAGCCTGGTGATCGAGGGCTTCCGCAAGAACGAACGGGAAGTCGCGGCGTTCCGCTTCGCCAGCCCCGACGATGCCTACGCCAGCAACAGCGCGGCCGGCGACAGCCGCAACCTCGGCGTGATCGGCGTGGCCCTGTTCGAGCTGGACGCTCCGGCCAGCGGTCGCGAGGCGCCGGCCGACGGACCGCAGGCATTTCCCGCCGACGCCCGGAACGGCGGCGGCTACGCGCCGCCACCACGCTATCGCGACTGAGGCATCTTCACGAAAACTGCGCGGCGGCGTTCCTTCATAAGCAATCCATCTCACAGGAGCCGCCGATGAACCGCTTTTCACTGCCCCGCCCCGACGCACGCCAGTGCGTCGCCGGCCTGGGTTTCTCCGCCCTTCTGCTGCTGGCCTCCTCGGCCAACGCCGCCGCCTGCCGCGACATCACCAGCGTGCAGCAAAGCGCCGACGCCACGCGCAATACCTCGATGGGCGGCCACGTGACCCAGCACATCTACGGGATGACGCCGCCGTCCGGCTCGTCGCAGAAAGACAAGACCCTGTTCAAGTCGAGAGGCAACTACGACGCGGCCTGGCGCCAGTACGGATACATCGACAACCCGGTGGCCTGCAGCGGCAACAGCAAGTTCCAGGTGGTTTCCCTGGAGAAGCTGCACATGGGCAAGATCGATGCCTACTCCTGCAAGCAGGCCGACGGCCAGGGCGTCTGCACGCGCTGGGATACGTACATGGCCAAGGAGATTTCGTACGGTTTCGTCCTGAAGGACGGCAAGTGGATCCTCAATACCCTCTACCCGGTTCCCCTCGACTAGGGCGCAGGCCGTCCGCGCCGGCCGCCCCATTGCAGGGAGCCGGCGCGGCCGTCCGGGTCAGAAGGTCAGCGTGCCCAGGCCCATGCCCGGGTCGCTGAAGCCGGAGCGACCATCTTCCATGCGACCGCTGAAACGCCGCAGGAAGCTGTCCGCCCCCTGCGCGCTGACGCTGAAGTCGTACCAGTTGCCGCTGCTGCGCAGCGAATAGCGGACTTCCCGACGCTGTCCCGGCGGCACGTTGACGGTACGCCGCTCGCCCTGGCGATAGACGTTGTCCTTGACCGTCAGCTTGACCGGATGGCGGCCACGGTTGATCAGTTGCACGCGCAGGTTGCCGAACGGCGGCTCGTAGTCGATCCGCACTTCCGGCAGCGGCGCCTTGCGCTCCGCCAGGTCGCGCCGCAGGTTGCCGCGAAAGACCCGGAGGAAACCGTTCGGACCGTGCACTTCCAGGTGGTAGTCGCCGCTGGCGTCGCCCTGGAAGCTGTCGTGCAGGCGCTTGCGCGCGCCGACGGTGTAGCGTTTCGGCGGGTTCTCGCTGTCGAGCAGGTCGAACACCTGGAACACCGCGCCGGCCTTGCCGGTGTTGGCGAAGGTCAGGCTCAGCGCATCTCCGCCGCTGCGGTAGCGCGCATGCACGCCCAGCTCGTAGGGCAAGGCGCGGGCCGGACGGATGCCCATTTCCTGCTTGGGCATGGCGGCCACCGCCGGCGGCTTCGGCTTCGGCAGCTTGATCTGGCTGGCGACGATGGCGTCGGCCTGGCTGGTGTCGGGCAGTTCGGGGAACGGCTCGTTGTTCGGGTTGGCGAAGTTGAACGCCGAGGTCAGGTCGCCGCAGACGGCACGACGCCAGGGACTGATATTCGGCTCCATGACCCCGAAGCGCTGCTCCAGGAAGCGGATCACCGAGGTGTGGTCGAACACCTGGGAGTTGACCCAGCCGCCCTTGCTCCACGGCGAGATCACGTACATCGGCACCCGCGGGCCGAGGCCGTAGGGCTGGTTGCGATAACGGATATCGCCCTTGGTGTGCCATTCGAGGGTGGCGTCGGCGGTGGTCTTGCCACGCAGCGTGCCGTCCTTGTTCAGGCTCGGCGCGGCCGGCGGGGCGACGTGGTCGAAGAAGCCGTCGTTCTCGTCGAACATCACCAGCAGCGCGGTCTTGCTCCAGACCTCCGGGTTGGCGGTCAGCGCGTCGAGTACCCAGGAAGTGTACTCGGCCCCCCAGATCGGGCTGGACGGGCCGGGGTGTTCGGAGTACTTGGCCGGGGCGACGATCCAGGACACCTGCGGCAGGCTGTTGGCCAGCACGTCGCGCTTCAGCGCATCGAGCTTCCAGGTGCTCAGGCCGTTGACGATCAGCGGCGAGTCAGGCGCCGCGGCGCGGTACTGGCGGAAGCCGATCAGCGGGTTGTCGGAGAAGTTGTCGGCCATGTCCTGGTAGACCCGCCAGGTGATGCCGGCAGCCTGCAGGCGCTCGGGATAGGTGGTCCAGGTGTAGCCCTGCTCCACCGGGCCGTTGCTGTCGTGGTCGTTGGTGGTTACCGGACCACCGTGCTGGCCGAGCGGGTCGTTGGTGCCGGTCCAGAGGAACAGCCGGTTGGGGTTGGTGCCGCCCTGGAACGAGCAGTGATAGGCGTCGCAGATGGTGAAGGCGTTGGCCATCGCGAACTGGAAGGCGATGTCCTGCTCCTTGTAGTAGCCCAGGGAACGCTCGGTCTTGGCCGGCAGCCACTTGTCCATGCGCCCTTCGTTCCAGGCCTGCTGGGCGTCCGGCCAGGTGTGCGGGGTGCCGTCGACGCGCTGGGCGCTGGTGGTGCTGGTGTCGAAGTGGTAGGGCAGGATCTCGCCCTTGCTGCCCTTCTGGTGCCAGACCCGCTGGCCATCGGGCAGCGGGATCGCCATGCGGTCGCCGAAGCCGCGGACGCCCTTGAGGGTGCCGAAATAGTGGTCGAAGGAGCGGTTCTCCTGCATCAGGATCACCACGTGCTCGACGTCCTTGAGGTTGCCATGCCGGCGGTGCGCGGGAATCGCCAGGGCCGCCTGGATGCTCGACGGCAGCATGCTGGTGGCGACGGTGGCGCCGACCGTACCGGCGGCCAGGCGGATGAAGCTTCTTCTGCTTTTCGAAATCATCGGGGGACTCACCAGGTCAGGGTGTGGCACAGGGCTGCCGAGCGCATCCATGACGCCCGCAGGCTCACTCGGCAGCAAGCTGTTCGAACCCCGACGACGCTAGTGAGGGAAAAAGACGCTTTGGTTTCAACACGCTTTGCAACAACTATTCATGCCAACTTCATCACAATTTGAGATCAATATTTTGGTCTAGGCCAGATTCCACTTGACAGCCTTCGCCGGCACTCTCCTCACGCTCTTCCCCGCCATTGCAGGAGCAATACCCCCGCCACCACCAGCGCCAGGCCGAGATAGCCCTCCCAGGACAAACGGCGCACCGGGAAACCGGCCCAGCCGAACTGGTCGCAGAGGGCCGAGACCAGCATCTGCCCGGCCACCACGCACGCGATGAAAGTGGCGGCACCCAGGCGCGGCGCGACCAGGATCGCCACCGTCAGGTAGGCCGCGCCGAACAGCCCGCCGAGCCAGCTCCACCAGGGCGCGCCGCCGAGGCTGGCGGTAGCCGGCAGCGGCACCCGCACCAGCAGCAGGCCCAGGCTGACCACCCCGAGGCTGACGCCCAGCGAAGTCAGGCTGGCGCTCAGCGGATGGCCGAGCAGGCGCCCGAGCAAGGCGTTGCTGCCGGCCTGCAGCACCACCATGCCGCCCACCGAAACTGCCATCAGTACCATCAGATAATTGGGCATGCTGATTCTCCTCCTCCGGCCCTTGCCTCTGGAGCAGAGTTTTTGCTATCCACTTCGCGAATGGAAATCGATAGTTGGTACACCTTCCATGCAGCAGATTCATGACCTACGCCGTATCGACCTCAACCTGCTGGTGGTGCTCGACGCGCTCCTCAGCGAGCGCCACGTGTCCCGCGCGGCGCAGCGCCTGGCCATGTCGCAGCCGGCGGTCAGCCACGCCCTCGGGCGTCTCCGCGAACTGTTCGGCGATCCACTGCTGGTGCGGGTGAAAAGCCGCATGCAGTTGACCAGCCTGGCGCTGGAGCTGGCGCCGAAGCTCCAGGCCAGCCTCGACCAGGTACGCGGGGTGATCGGCGGGCCGACCTTCGAACCGGTGCGCAGCCGACGCCACTTCCGCCTGGGCATGTCCGACTACGGCGCCTGGGTGGTGCTGCCGGCGCTGCTGCGCCAGCAACAGGCGCTGGCGCCCGGGGTGAGCTTCGGGATAGTCCAGGAACCGCGCCTGGAAACCGCCCGTCAGGTCGCCGAAGGACAGCTGGACTGCGCGCTGGGGGTATTCCCCCTGCTTCCGGAGGGCGTGCGCGCCAGGCGCCTGTTCGAGGAGCGTTTCGTCTGCGTCTGTCGGCGCAGCCTGTTCGACCGCCCCGACGGCCTGTCCCTCGACCGCTACCTGGCGGCCCGCCACGTGCGCGTCTCGCTACAGGACAACCCGGCCGAGGAAGTCGACAGCGCCCTGGAAAAACGCGGCCTGCGCCGGCAGGTGGCGCTGACCCTGCCGCACTTCACCGTGGCCCCGGCGCTGCTGGCCGGCACCGACCTGGTACTGACCATCGCCGAACGCACCCTCGAAAGGTTGCGGCTACCCGAGGAACTGGCGCTCTGCGAGCCGCCGCTGGCGATCCCGCGCTTCGACTATGTGCAGATCTGGCGCGGCGACGCCGAGCGCGAAGCGGCCGGCGCCTGGCTGCGGGAACAGATCCAGGCGGCGGCGCGGAAGATCTGAAGAAGAGTCAGGAAGGCTTTTCCAGCTTGCGCAGCATCTCGCCGACACGCTCGCCGAGCATTTCGTTGGCCGACAGCTTGAGGCCGCGCGCCAGTTCCACCTGGACCACGTGTTCCGCCAGCGGGCGCAGGCGCAGGAACACCTTGGCCAGCTCCTGCAGGTCCGGCGCCCCGGGCAGCAGGTCGGTGCCGCGGCCGTCCACCAGGTGGGTGACGATCAGGCGGACGATCCCCGCCGCCAGATGCTCGGTGTCGCTGCGCAACTCGCCGAGTTGATCGAGCAGCGCCTCCAGCGGGATGCCGCTGCGGTACAGTTCCAGCCCGGCCTGGAACAGCCGTGGACTGGGGATCTTCATGCGCTCGCCGTCGAACAGCAGCAGGCCCAGCGCCTGGGCCTTGTCGATCACCCGGTCGTTCAGTTCGTCGCCGAAGATCGCCTGGAGTTCGTCGAAGCCGATGCTGCCGGGCGTCTCCAGGTTCCACTCGCCGATGATCGCCTGGTCCAGGCCGAGCACATGGTCGAGGTCGCGGCCCTGTTCCCAGGCTTCCAGCAGTTCCTTGATGTTGGCGCTGGAATAGCCGCGCTCGAGCAACTGGCTGATCAGCCGCAGGCGCTTGAGATGACTGTCGAAATACACGCCGACCCGGCCGCGCCGCTCCGGCGGCGGCAGCAGGCCGCGGTCCTGGTAGGCGCGTACGTTGCGCACGCTGCTGCCGGCCGCGCGAGCCAGTTCGTCGACGCTGTATTCGCGGGCATCCTCGGCGGACGGCTGCTCGCCACGTTGCAGCAGGCGCTGCAGGAGGGTCAGGGGTGTGCTCATGGAGGCGGATCATAACGAGGCCCGCCGAACGGCCACAACCTCCGGGGGCGCAACGCTCTTTGCCAGCGTCCGGATGCGCGGGCGCCAACCAAAGACTGGACTCGTCGGTCAGCCGCTTCTCCGGCACCACCGCCAAAACCCGGGGGAAACGTCCCGAGCCTTCTGCCCCGGGCCTTCCGGCGCCGGTAGCAAGTGCCGTAACACCGGCGTGAAGAGACTTCCCAGGGCTGGCGCAACGCCTGCTTATGGGCCAGCATCAACCATGACATCAATCAATGTCACAATAACGACAAGCCAGCCTGGAGAGAGCCATGTCCCAAGGCGCCTGGGTACCCACTCCCGACGATCTCGATCACTTCCGCCAGGTCCAGCGACTGGCCTATACCTGCTGCGAAACCATCCACGGCGAACTGCGCGCCGGCATCAGCGAGAGGGAAGCCGCGGCGCTGATGAAGACCTGGCTGCAGGATCATGGCGTCGACGACTGGTTCCACCAGCCCTTCGCCTGGTTCGGCAGCCGCACCTCGTTCAAGGGCTTCGACGGCCTGCGTCATCTCGGTGGCTTCAACCTGGCCTTCTACCCCGGCAAGCAGCGCCTGGAGGAAGGCATGCCGTTCATCCTCGACTGCGCGCCGACCCTCGGCGCCTATACCGCCGATGTCGGCTACTCCGGCGCACTAGGCCACAACCTGTTGCAGGAGCGGCTGATGGACGACCTGCTGATACACCGACGCACCATCCTTGACCTGGTCCGCGAACGGCGCCCCCTGGCCGAAGTCAGCCAGGCGGTCGACCGGCTCTGCGTGATCCAGGGCACCCTGCCACGGCACAAGGCCTATCCCTTCGAAGTGCTCGCCCATCGCGTGGAAAAGCTCGGCAACCGCCGCGGTCCCTCGGTGGCGCGCTTCGGCGTGCGCAACCTGTACACCCTGACGCGCAACGCGCTGGTCACCGGCAAGCGCGAAGGCTGGTCGCCGCTGTGGTCCAGCGGCAAGCGCTCCGAGCACCCGCCGACGCCCGGTCTCTGGGCGGTGGAACCGCACCTGGGGCTACGCGGGGTGGGCGCCAAGTTCGAAGAACTGCTGGTGGTCACCGAAGACGACGCCTACTGGCTCGACGACGACCTGCCGCACGTCCGCCGCTGGCAGGCGCGCGGCCTGCTGCCGCAAGCACGGGAGGCCGCATGAACGCGCTCCTCGCCCTCCCCGACCTGCAGCCGGAACGCCTGTTCGTGCAATCCGGCGACGTGCGCCTGGCGGTTCATTGCTGGGGCGCGCCGGACAACGGCAAGCCGACGCTGCTGATGGTGCATGGCTACCCGGACAACCACGAGACCTGGCTGCCGCTGATCCGCCAACTGGCCGGGCGCTACCGCATCGTCGCCTACGACGTGCGTGGCGCCGGCGCTTCGGACAAGCCACGCTGGAGCCGCGACTACCACCTGCAGCGGCTCAGCGAAGACCTGCAGGCGGTGATCCGCGCCACCAGCCCGGACCGCCCGGTACACCTGCTGGCCCATGACTGGGGCTCGATCCAGACCTGGGAAAGCGTCACCGATCCGCAGTGCCGACCGCTGATCGCGTCCTATACCTCGATCTCCGGGCCCTGCCTGGACCATGTCGGTTTCTGGATGCGCGAACACCTCAGGCAGCGCAGTCCGAAGGCCCTGAAAGCGGTATTCGGCCAGTTGCTCCACTCCTGGTACATCGCCTTCTTCCATACCCCCGTCGTACCCGAGCTGCTCTGGAGCGCCGGCCTGGCCCGGCTCTGGCCGCAGTTCCTGAAGCACGCCGAAGGCGTCCGCCATCCGCAGGTCAACCCGACCCAGGCCAGCGACGGCCGGCACGGGGTCAAGCTGTACCGCGGCAACTTCATCCGCAGCCTGTTCCGTCCGCGCAAGCGCCACACCGAAGTGCCGGTGCAACTGATCGTACCGACCCGCGACCGTTACGTCGGCGCCCAGCTGTTCCAGCACCTCAGCCTGTGGGCGCCACGCCTGTGGCGGCGCGAGGCGAGCGTCGGCCATTGGCAACTGCTGGCCGAGCCGGAGCAACTGGCCGGCTGGCTCGGCGAGTTCATCGACGCCCAGGAAACCGGCGAGTCGCCGCCGGCCCTGCAACGCGCCCAGGTCCGGCCCGACGCGCGCTCGATGAACGGCAAGCTGGTGGTGGTCACCGGCGCCGGCGGCGGCATCGGCCGTTCGACCCTGCTCAGCTTCGCCGAGCGCGGCGCCAGCCTGCTCGCCGCCGATCTCGATCTGGAAGCCGCCGAACGCAGCGCCGAACTGGCCCGCGCCCTTGGCGCCACGGCCCATGTCTACCAGGTCGACGTCGGCGATACCCAGGCCATGGAGACCTTCGCCGAGTGGGTGCGCGACACCCTCGGAGTCCCGGATGTGGTAGTCAGCAATGCCGGCATCGGCATGGCCGGACCGATGCTCGACACCTCGCCCGCGGAATGGGAGCGCCTGCTGCGGGTCAACCTGTGGAGCGTGATCGACGGCTGCCGCCTGTTCGGCCGGCAGATGATCGCGGCGAACAAGCCGGGGCACCTGGTCAATGTCGCCTCCGGCGTGGCCTTCGCGCCGTCGCGCAACTACCCCGCCTACGCCACCAGCAAGGCCGCGGTACTGATGCTCAGCGAATGCCTGCGGGCGGAACTGGCCGGACGTTCGATCGGAGTCACCGCGGTGTGCCCGGGCTTCGTCGATACCGGCATTGTCCAGGCCACCCGCTTCGTCGGCATGGACGCCGAACGCCAGGCACGGCGCCAGGCGAAGATCCAGCGCTTCTACAAGCGACGCCGGCTCAGCCCGGACACCGTCGGGGAAAAGCTGGTGCGCGCCGTGGAGCGCAACAAGGCGGTGGTCTCGGTGGGCAGCGAGGTGCACCTCGGCGCCCTGCAATGGCGCTTCGCGCCCTGGGCCACGCGGTTTCTCGCGCGCTTCGACCTGACTTCCTGAGAGCCTGCCATGAGCGAATTCCACCACAAGCTGGTCCAGCGCAAGGTCCGCTTCGACTTCAGCGATACCCCCCTGCACTGGGTTCCCGGCGAAGCGGAAGCGTCCCAGGTGATGAACGTCCTGCACATGCTCCTGCCTTCGGGCGAACTGTGGTTCTGCCGCCTCTACAACAAGGCCCTGCCGTTGGTTAGCGACGCCCGCCTGCGCGACGACGTGCAGGGTTTCATCCGCCAGGAAGCGATGCATTCGCGGGCCCACGACGGCGCGATCCAGCGCTACCTGAGCAGGTTCGACATCGACTCCAAGCCGTTCACCGACAAGATGGATTTCCTTTTCGAACGCCTGCTCTGCGACTACCCGCTGGGGCAGAACCGCCTGACCCGCGCCCTCGACGGCTGGTGGCTGCGCCAGCGCTGCGCGATCATCGCCGCGGTGGAGCATTTCACCTGCGTGCTCGGCAAGTGGGTGCTGGAGGCCCGGGAGCTGGATCGCCGCGGCAGCGACCCGGTGATGCTCGACCTGCTGCGCTGGCACGGCGCCGAGGAAGTCGAGCACCGCAGCGTCGCCCACGACCTGCACGTGCATCTGGGCGGCAGCTTCGTCACCCGGCAACTGACCATGCTGTTGGTCATCGCGATACTGGTCTACCTGCTCGCCGACGGCACCCGCACCCTCCTCGACCAGGACCCGAGCCTGCGCGGCGCCAAGCGCCAGGGATTCCTACGAACCTGGTGGCGGCTCGGCAAGCAGGGCCTGCTGCCGAACCTCGCGCGCACCTTCCGCGACGTCGCCCGTTACTTCAATCCCTGGTACCACCCCGAGCACGAGGCGAATACCCAGGAAGCCCTGGAATACCTGGCCAACTCGCCGGCGGCCCGGCGCGCGGCGAACGCCTGAAAACAATTCACTGGAAATACCGGCAAGCGCCGCGGAAGCTGGAACTTTCCCGGCGCTTGTCCATTGTTACGTCAGGTCGAGTCAAACGAGGCCGGCAGACGGAAGGTAATTTCCGTAAGCCTGAAAAATGTCGTTCGATAGAATGATTGAAAATAACGGGCGCGCGACGTGAGACTTTGCAAAAGCCAGCCATTCTTGCTGATGGCATTTTGAGAACAAGCAAAATAAAAGTAAGAAAAGTTACCCTATCGATCGGAAATTAAAGAAAGAAAAGCGAGCGAGAAGAGAATCGGGAAATACGCTCTTCGCGCCCGCCTTCGTATTTATCCGGCCTGCGGAAACTCACTGGCCAGGCAGCGTGATCTCCCGTTCCGAAACGATGATCTTGTTGACCAGGCCGTACTGCACGGCCTCCTCCGCGTTCAGCCAGAAGTCGCGCTCGGTGTCGGCACTGATCTTTTCCGGCGTCTGCCCGGTGGCTTCGGCGAAGATCCGGTCGAGGCGTTCCTTCATCCGCACGATCTCGCGGCGGTAGATCTCGATGTTGCTCGCCGGCCCCTGGATGCCACCCGACGGCTGGTGCAGGAGGAAGCGGGTATTGGGCAGCGAATAGCGGTTTTCCTTGTCCGCCGCGGCATAGATCAGCGCGCCGGCGCTGGCAACGCTGCCGGAACCGATCATGATGACCTTCGGTGTGATGAAGCGGATCGCGTCGAAGATCATGTCGCCGGATTCGACGTGGCCACCCGGGGAATTGACGAACATGTAGATCGGATCGTCGCTGATCGAGGCGAGGATGTGCAGCTGCTGGACGACGTCCTTGGCCATCTTCTCGTCGACCCCGCCGGTGACGAACACCTTCCTGACCTTGAGCGCGTACTCCATCAGCTTGGCGCCGATGGCGCCGTGGGAGTCGCCGCCTTCGCGGTCCTTGTCATCGGTTTTCATGCAACCTCCTGGAACTGTTGGTAATCCATCCGGCAAACCTTTCAGGGCATGCGTTCGTTGTTCGCCAGGGCGCGGATATATATCCGTTAACGCGCCTCTTCCGAGCGGCCCATTATGCATCAGCCAGACACTTTCGAAAGGCTTGCTTCAACTTCGAAAAGACCGGCGAAGGTAATCTCGTGAAGCATAGCCATGCAGGGCCGCGACGCACGTTTCCCGGAACCTAACAGATTTGTAAGTTGCCTCGTAAATACCTACCAGAATTAACAGTTAACAACGCGATTACCCTGCAAGAATTAACAGCTATTTCTTCGAGCCTGCCAAAAGTAATAGTACACCCCGCTCTTGCTTCGGGTGCCGCCGCTTCCCTGCCAACCACGCTGGCTACGGCGCGCTGAAACGTCGACGGGTGGAACCTGTCCGGCGAGGCGTGCGGTGCCCGTGTTCGCCGAATCGATGGATTGTTGAAGAGGACGCAGGGATGGTTCGTTTCGCTCGCTTGCCGCTATCGCCCTACCAACGGGACATCTGGGTCGCCGCCGCGCAGTTTCCGGAACTCGACCAGTACACCATCTTCAGCTACGACCGCTTCACTGGCGAGGTCGATACCCAGGCCCTGGAACGGGCGCTGCTGCAGGCGGCGCGAGACACCGAGGCGTTCCGCCTGCGCCTCGGCGAGACGGACGGTACGCCGTACCAGTGGCTGGACGCGGATGCCGAGTTCGAGGCGCGCCACGTCGACCTGCGCGCCGACCGCGACCCCGAGGCCGCCGTGCGATCCTGGCTGCGCGACGCCTTCCGCCACGCCTACCCGCTGGACGGCCGCAGCCTGGTGGACCTGGCCCTGCTGCATAGCGACCAGGCCCTCTACGTCTACGTGCGCACCCACCATATCGTCAGCGACGCCTGGGGCCTGCAGCTATTCCTCAGCCGGGTGCGCGCCGGCTACCTGGGCGAGCTAGGCGAGCCACAGGCGCAGATGCCGACGGCTTCCCTCCTGGCGCAGCTCGAGACCGACGACTACTCCGGTTCGGAACAGTACCGCGGCGACCGCGCCTATTTCGCCGAGGCCCTGGAGGGCCTGGAGCCGGCCCTCTTCACCCGCAGGCGCCCGGCCGGGCTGCGCCGCACCGCGCGCCACAGGCTGACGCTGGAACGCACACTGCTCGATGCGATCCGCGATCGTGGCGAATCGCCCTTCCTGTTCCTCTCCGCCGCCGTGGCGCTGTACCTGGCGCGGATCCACCAGAACGACGACGTGGTCCTCGGCGTACCGGTGCTGAACCGCGCCGACCGCGCGGCCAAGCAAGTGGTCGGGCACTTCGCCAATACCCTGCCGCTACGCATCCGCACCGCGCCGGAACAGACCGTCGACGAATTCCTGGCGCAGTTGCGCGAGGCGACCCGGACGCTGCTGCGCCACCAGAAGATGCCCCTCGGCGACCTGTTGCGCGGCGCCTCGCCACTGTTCGACACCACCCTTTCCTACATGCGCTGGCCCGCCGCCCAGGCGATCCCGAACGCCAGCGTCGAGACCGTGGCGCAAACCCACGCCCATGACCCGGACGCGCTGGCCATCTGGGTCTCCGAGTTCGACGGGCACAGCGACGCGCAGGTGGATTTCGAATACGCCTGCGATGTGTTCGACGCCGACTTCCCCATGGACGCCGCGGCGCGGCATATCGAAACCTTCCTGCGCGCCCTGGTGGAGGGCGGCGAGCGCCGCCTCGGCGAACTCGATCCGCTGTCGGCCGCCGAGCGCGAGGAACTGATCCACACCCGCAACGCCACCGACCAGGCATTCCCCGAGCAGGCTACCCTGCCCACACTGTTCGCCGAGCAGGTGGCGCGCACCCCGCAACGCACCGCGCTGCTGGAAGCCGACGGCGGCACGCTCAGCTATGCCGAGCTGGACGCCAAGGTCCAGGCCGTGGCCGACGCCCTGCGCGCAGCGGGTGTGAGGACCGACGAGCGGGTAGCGCTACTGGTCGCCCGCGGTCCCCACCTGCTGCCGGCGATCCTTGGCGTGCAGCGCGCCGGCGGCGCCTATGTGCCGATCAATCCCGACCATCCCCTGGAGCGCGTCCGCCTGCTGCTGGAAGACTGCGGTGCCCGCGTGGTGCTGGTGGACGAGCGCGCAGCGACACTCGGCGAGAGCCTCGGCGAGACGCGCGTGCTGCACCTCGAACGCCTGCCGCAGAGCACCGGCGACCTGCCGGCGGCCAACGTGGCGCCCGGCGACCTGGCCTATGTCATCTATACCTCCGGTTCGACCGGCATGCCCAAGGGCGTCATGGTCGAGCACCGCTCGGTGGTCAACCGCCTGAACTGGATGCAGCGTCGTTATCCGATCGGCGAACGCGACGTGCTTCTGCAAAAGACTCCGGTGACGTTCGACGTATCCGTCTGGGAGCTGTTCTGGTGGAGCTTCACCGGCGCCCGCCTGTCGCTGTTGCCGCCCGGCGCCGAGAAGGACCCGCGGGAAATGCTGCGGAGCATCCAGCGCGACGCGGTCACGGTCATCCACTTCGTACCGTCGATGCTGACGCCGTTCCTCGACCTGCTCGACGGCGACCCGACCGCCCGCGCGGCGGCAAGCTCGCTGCGCCTGGTGTTCTGCAGCGGCGAAGCCCTCGCGCCGTTGCAGGTCACGCGCTTCCGCCGGCTGTTCGGCGACGCCGTGCGACTGGTCAACCTGTACGGACCGACCGAGGCCACCGTCGACGTGTCCGACCATGAATGCGCCAGCGACAACCCCACGCGGGTCCCGATCGGCCGGCCGATCGACAACCTGCGCCTGTACGTCCTCGACCGCGCGCTCAGGCCGCAGCCCCTCGGCGCCGTCGGCGAGCTATATATAGGAGGCGTCGGCGTCGCCCGCGGCTACCTGAACCGGCCGGAGCTGAACGCCGAGCGCTTCCTCGCCGACCCCTTCGTCGCCGGCGGCCGTCTCTACCGTACCGGCGACCTGGCCCGCTGGCTGGCCGACGGCAACCTCGAATACCTCGGCCGCGCCGACGACCAGGTGAAGATTCGCGGCAACCGGGTCGAACCCGACGAAGTACGCGACCGCCTCGCCGCGCTTCCCGGCGTACGCGACGCCGCGGTCGTGGCACGCGATTCGGCGGTACGCGGCACGCACCTGGTCGGCTACTACGTGGCTGCGGCGGAACTCGACCCCGGTCAATTGCGCGCCGGACTTTCGGCGACGCTGCCGGACTTCATGCTGCCAGCCTTCTTCGTGCGCATCGACAGCCTCCCGCTCAGCGCCAACGGCAAGCTCGACCGCCGGCAACTGCCGGCACCGCCGGAACAGGTGGCGGCGGTTGCGCCGCGCACGGCGACCGAGGCCGAACTGGCGGCGGTGTGGGCCGATGTCCTCGGCGTGGCGGAGGTCGGCGTGCACGACGACTTCTACGCCCTCGGCGGCGACTCGATCCTGATGCTGCGCATCCGCGCCGCCGCACAGCGGCGCGGCCTGGGCTTCGAACTCGCCGACCTGATGCGCAACCCGACGGTGGCGGGCCTCGCCGAGCGCCTGGTGCGTCCGCTCGCGGAGCGAAGCTACCAGCCCTTCGAACTGGTTTCCGAAGTCGACAAGCCGCGCCTGGAAGGGCTGGAGGACGCCTTCCCGACCAGCCGGCTGAGTCTCGGCCTGCTCTTCCATAGCCGCCAGCGCCCCGACTCGTCGGTCTACCACGACGTGTTCCACTACCGCTTCGACCTGGCCTGGGACGAAGCCGCGTTCCGCCACGCGCTGGACCGGGTGGTCGCCGCCTATCCCGCGCTGCGTTCGTCGTTCGACCTCAGCGGTGCATCCGAACCGCTGCAACTGGTGCATACCCAGGCGCGCAGCGAACCGCTGATCCTGGACCTGCGCGGCAACCCGGAGGCCGGGACGGTGCTCGACGAGCACATCCGCCAACGCCGCTTCCATCGCTATTCGCTGCAACAGCCCGGGCTATTCCTGTTCGCCGCGTTCGTCCGCGAGGACGGCCTGGACCTGGTGTTCAGCTTCCACCATGCGATCCTCGACGGCTGGAGCGTGGCCAACCTGATCGTCGCGCTGGTCGCCGCCTACCGTGGCGAGCCGCTGCCGGGCCCCGCGCCGGCGCTGGCCTGCCATGTCCGCGAGGAGCTGGCCGCGCTGGCTTCGCCGGCCGCCGTGGGGTACTGGACCGGGCTGCTGGAGGGCGCGAGGATGACCCGCCTCGACGGCTTCGGCGCCCACGAGCCGCAAGCCGCGCAAGGTCCGGCCAGCCATCGCGAAGCGCTGCCGGACGGGCTGCTCGAACGACTCAAGGCCACTGCGGCGCAACGCGGACTGCCGTTGAAATCGCTGCTGCTCGCCGCCCATTGCCTGACCCTGCATCTGTTCTCCCGCAGCGACAGCGTGGTCACCGGCGCGATCAGCAACGGCCGCCCCGAACTGCCCGACGCCGACCGCATGGTCGGCCTGTTCCTGAATACCGTGCCGGTCCGCTCGGAGATTGCCGGGCATAGCTGGATCGAGGTAGCCGATGCGCTGTTCCGCCAGGAGCGCGACGGACACGCCCATCGCCGCTATCCGCTCAGCGCCATCCAGCAGATCGTCGGCGACGAACTGAGCAGCGCCTTCAACTACGTCAACCTGCATGTCCTCGAACCGCTGTGGCAACTGCGCGACTTCCACGTCTGGGAAGAAACCAACTTCGCCCTGCTGGTCAACGTGATCGCCACGCCCAGCGACGGCATGTACCTGCGCATCGACAGCGACGGCCGCGGCATCAGCCGCAGCCAGGCCGCGCTGATCGGCGCGACCTTCGTCGAGCTCCTGTGGCGCCTCGCCGATCATCCCGACGAAGCCGCCGACTTCGCCTTCCTCGCCCCTCGCCGCGACGCCGCTTCCCAGCCCGAGCCGCTGGTCGACGTCGTCAGCCTGTTCGAACGCCAGGTCGAGGCGCTGCCGGGCAGCGCCGCGCTGGCCTTCGAGGAGCAACGCTGGACCTATCGCGACCTCGACCATGTGGCGCGCTGCGTGGCCACCCGCCTGGTCCGCGCCGGCGCGCGCCGCGGCAATGCGATCGGAGTGGCGCTGAACCGTTCGCCGGAGATGATCGCGACGATCTGGGGCATCCTGCGCGCCGGCCTGGTCTGCGTGCCGCTGGACGTCAGCTATCCCGCGCAGCGCCTGGCACTGATCCTGGAGACCGCACAGCCGTTCCGGGTGGTCGCGCATCCCGAGCACGCCCATGTCGCCGCGGCGGAACGGGTGCTGCCGGTAGAGGAACTGGTCGCCGACATCGAGCCCGAGACCTTCGCCGCGCCGCAGCTCGACGAGCTGGCCATGCTGCTGTTCACCTCCGGTTCCACCGGGCGGCCGAAGGGCGTCGAGCTTAGCCACCGGATGTGGGCCAACTACACCCAGTGGCAATTGCGCGTCGCCAGCGGCGTACCGGGGCTGCGCACCCTGCAGTTCGCGCCGCTGAGCTTCGACATGGCCTTCCAGGAGATCTTCTCCACGCTGTGCGGCGGCGGCGAGCTGCAACTCATCTCCAACCGCGAGCGGATGGACCCCTCCGCGCTGCTGCATGTCCTCGAACGCCGCCAGGTCCAGCGCGTGCTGTTGCCCTTCGTCGCCCTGCAACGCCTCGCCGAGGCCTCCAACACCCTGGGCGTGCGCCCCGGCTCCCTGCGCGTGGTGGTGTCCTCCGGCGAGCAGTTGCGCATCACCGAAGACGTCCGCGCGTTCTGCGCGGCGATGCCCGGGCTGCTGCTGGAGAACCAGTACGGTCCCACCGAGACGCACCAGGTCACCTACCACTCGCTGAGCGGCGATCCGGCGCACTACCCGGACCTGCCGCCGATCGGCCGGCCGCTGGACGGGGTCGAGGTGCAGGTGCTCGACGCCGCGCTGCGCCCGGTACCGGTCGGCGTTACCGGCGAGCTGTACTTCGGCGGCGACTGCCTCGCGCGCGGCTACCACCGCGCCCCCGAACTCACCGCCGAGCGCTTCGTCGAACATCCCTGGCGCCCCGGCGCCAGGCTCTACCGCACCGGCGACCTCGGGCGCATCCTCGGCAACGGCGAGATCGTCTGGCTCGGCCGCGCCGATACCCAGGTCAAGGTCCGCGGCTTCCGCATCGAGCCGGCCGAGGTCGAGCTGGCGATCATGCGCCAGGCCGAGCGCCAGCCGGGCCTGCGCGGCGCGGCGGTGGTGGCTCGCGAGCGCCAGGGCAACGATGCATTCCTCGCTGCCTTCCTGCTCGGCGAGCCCGAGGCGGTGGATCTCGCCGAACTGAAGCAGGCACTGCGCAGCGAACTGCCGGAACACATGGTGCCGGCACACTTCGCCTGGGTCGACGGCTTCGCCCTCACCCCCAGCGGCAAGCGCGACGACGCCGCCCTGCGCGCACTGCCGCTGGAGCACGGGACGAACATCGAGTACCTGGCCCCGCGCGACGACTACGAGCGCACCCTGGCCGGACTCCTCGGCGAGTTGCTGGATCGTCCCCGGGTAGGCATCCGCGACAGCTTCTTCGACCTCGGCGGCACCTCGCTCAGCGCGATGCGCTTCATGCTGCTGATCGAGAAGCGCTATGGCGTCGACCTGCCGATGGCCGCGCTGATCGAGACGCCGACCGTGGAGGGCCTGGCCGAACGCCTGCGGGAACGCTCGGCGGTGCGCGCCTTCGACCCGCTGGTACCGATCCGTGCCGGCGGCAGCCGCCCGCCACTGTTCCTCGTCCACCCGCTCGGCGGCCACGTGCTCTGCTACCTGCCACTGGTCCGCGCACTGCCGCCGGACCAGCCGGTATATGCCCTGCAGGCGGCCGGCACCGGCCAGGGCAGTACGCCGCTGGCGGTCCTCGAGGACATCGCCGCCAGTTACCTCGCGGCGATCCGCCGGGTGCAGCCGGAAGGCCCCTATTACCTCGGCGGCTGGTCGTTCGGCGGCTTCGTCGCCTACGAGATGGCCCGGCAACTGCGCGCGCTCGACCCGCAGGCGGTCGCCCAACTGATCGTGCTCGACTCCATCACCGTCGACCGCAACCACGCCGGCAGCGCCAGCGACGAAGCCCTGCTGCTGTTCTTCTACTGGGAACTGGTCTGGTTCGAGCGCAGCGACGAGGAGGTCGAGCCGCTGCCTGAAGGCGCGAGCCTGGAGCAGAAGCTCGACCACATCGTCGAACGCGCCATCGAGGCCGGCGTACTTCCCGCCGGCACCCCGCGCGCCACCGTGCAGCGGCTCTACGAGCTGTTCCGGGCGAGCTGGCAGGCACTCATCGGCTATCGCCCGGAAGTCAGCGACCAGGACATGACCCTGCTGCGCGCGGACGGCCCGCTGCCGCTGGCGCTGAAGCCGATGCACGACGCCGCCGGCACCCACTACGGCGACCCGAAGAACGGCTGGCAGCACTGGACCAGCGGCCGCCTCGATGTGATCGACGTACCCGGCGACCACCTGGTGCTGATGAAAGAACCCTATGTCGAGACGGTCGCGGCAGAGATCGCCGCGTTGCTCGAACCCTCCACCTCCAGCGAACGGACCCGCCCATGAGCAGACATCCCCTGAAGATCGTCATCGCCGGCGCCGGCATCGGCGGGCTCGCCGCGGCCGCCTGCCTGAAAGCCGCCGGCTTCGAGGTCGAACTCTACGAGCGGGCCAGGGAGCTGCGCGCGGTCGGCTCGGCGCTGTCGCTGATGCCCAACGCGCTGACCGCCCTGGAGAGGGTCGGCGTGCGCCCTGACCTTACCCGCGCCCAGGCCTTCGACTCGCTACGGTTCCTCACCCGGCGCGGGCGACCGATCCGCGCCATCGACTTCGGCGGCCTGGCCCGTCAGCTCGGCCAGCCGAGCCTGGCGATCCACCGCGCGAGCCTGCAGCAGGCGCTGCTGGAACAGGCCCGCGACTGCCGTATCGAACTGGGCGTGAGCGCCACCGGCTACCTGCGCCACGCCGACGGCGAAGGCGTCACCGTGCTCTGCAGCGACGGCCGCGAAGTGCACGCCGACGTGCTGATCGGCGCCGACGGCTTCAACTCGGCGATCCGCGCCACCATGACCGGCCCGGAGCGTCCCACCGACTGGCACTACGTGATCTGGCGCGCCACGCCGGCGTTCCGCCATCCGAAGGTGACGCCGGGCTACGTCGCCCATTACTGGGGCCGTGGGCAGCGCTTCGGTCTCGCCGACATCGGCGAAGGCAACGTCTATTGGTGGGGCACCCGCAACATGCCGGCCGAACAGGCGAAGGACTGGCGCGGCGGCAAGGCGGGCATCCAGCGCCTCTACGCCGGCTGGGCCGACGAAGTGCAGGCGGTCATCGAGGCGACCCCGGAGGCCGACATCAGCAGCCTGCCGGCCCAGGACCGACCGTTCCTGGAGCGCTGGGGCGACGGCCCGGTGACCCTGCTCGGCGATGCCGCGCATCCGATGCTGACCAGCCTCGGCCAGGGCGCCGCCATCGCCATCGAAGACGCCGCGGTGCTGGCCCACTGCCTGGCCACCATCGACGACCCGCAAGCCGCCCTGCGCGCCTACGAGAACCGCCGTCGCGACCGCGCCAGGGCGATGGTCGAGACCTCGCGGGCGCTGAGCCGCATCGAGCAGTTGGAGCATCCGCTACGCACCGTCGCCCGCGATCTCTACTTCCGCTTCGCTCCGGAGCGAACCTTCGCCCGGCAGAACGAACTGGCACTGACCTTCCCAGGAGTCGAATGATGGCCGAGATACGACGCCCGCTGTCCGCGGTGGAACGCTGGTACTGGCTCAGCGACCAGTTCTCCGCGCTGAACGTGATTTCCCGGGTGCGGGTCCATGGCCGGTTGTCCATCGACGACCTGCGCCGCGGCCTCGACGCGCTGCAGGCGCGGCATCCGCTGCTGCGCGCGCGGATCGAGCACGATGCCGGGCTCGATCCGCGCTGGGTGCCCTGCGAGCGGCCCATCCCGCTGCGCGAGGTGCGCGGCGGCGGCGAGGAGCAATGGCTGCGGGAAATCAACGAGCGCGAATTGCCGGAACGCATCGATCCGGACAGCGGGCCACTGATCCGTACCGTGGCGATCGCCACCGACGCCGGCGCCCACGACCTGCTGGTCGTGGTACCGCACATCATCGCCGACGGCACTACCGTGCTGACCCTCGCCGAACAATGGCTGACCCTGGCCGCCGACCCCGCCGCGCAACCCTGGACCGCCAGCGCCCTGCCGCCGTCGGAGGATCTGCGTCCGCGCCGCTTCACCGGCGACGAAGGCGCGGCGCGCCTGGCCGAGCAGACCGCCCAGGACGAAGCGCTGGTCGGCCGCCACCGCCCGGGCCGGATCGAGCCGAGCAACCCGGTGCCGCTGGAAGCGCGGCGTACCCGCCTGCTGCACCGGGAGCTGGACGGCGCGCAGCTGGAACAGCTGCAACGACGCGCCCGCGAACACGGCACCACGGTACACGGCGCGCTGACCGCGGCGCTGGCCATCGCCGCCGGCCACGACCACCAGCGCCGCCCTAGCCACATCGCCATCGGCTCGCCGATCGACTTCCGCGACGAACTGGAGCCGCCGGTGCGCCCCGACGAAGTAGGCACCTACGTCGCCACGGTACCGGTGGTGCTGGACATCGCCCGGCCGTTCTGGGAGGTCGCCCGCGCGCTCACCGACGACCTCGGCGAACGCCGTCGCCAGGGCCATCATTTCAACCTGGTCACCCTGGTCGCCAGCGCTGCGCCGCGCTGCATGGCCGACGCGCGGCCATTCATGGCCTTCATGGAAGCCGAAGGGCCGATCAACCTGTGCTCCTCCAACATCGGTCGCTATCCGTTCCCCGAGCGGATCGGCGCCTTGCGCCTCTCCGACGCGCAGTTCCTCACCGGCATCTCGGTGAACGGCTACTTCGTGGCCGCCATCAACTCCAGCCATGGCCGGCTGTTCTGGAACTTCACCTATATCGACGAAGCGGTCCCCGGCGAACGCGCCGAACGCCTGGCCGAAGATTGCCTGGGCACCCTGCTGTCGGCGATCCACGCCCCCCAACGATCCGCCCTCGAGGAGCAATGACATGTTATTCACCAGCAAACCTCTCTCGCCCCAGGGCCGCCACGTACTGATCACCGGCGCCTCCAGCGGCCTCGGCCGGGAAACCGCGCTGCACCTGGCCGAACAGGGTTTCCAGGTGATCGCCGGGGTGCGCCGCCAGGAGGATGGCGAGCGCCTGGCGAACGCCTGCCCGTCCGGCCGGATCAGCACGCTGCTGATCGATGTCACCGACGAGGAATCCATTGGCCGGGCCGCCGCGCAGGTGGCGGAGAAAGTCGGCGATACCGGGCTCTGGGGCCTGGTGAACAACGCCGGGATCTGCATTTCCGCGCCGCTGGAATGCGTCTCCAGCGACCTGCTGCGGCGCCAGCTGGAAGTCAACCTGATCGGCCAGCTCGCGGTGACCCGGGCGATCCTGCCGCTGCTGCGCCGTGGCGGCGCGGCGCGCCTGGTGAACGTCACCTCGGGCCTCGGCTCGGTCGCCATTCCCTACCTGGGCGCCTACTCCGCCGCGCAGTTCGCCAAGGAGGGAGTGAGCGACGCCCTGCGCCGCGAGCTGGCACCCATGGGCATCCAGGTCTCGGTGGTCAGCCCCGGGGCGATCTGGACGCCGATCTGGGGCAAGATCGCCAGCGAGGGCGAGCGCGCCCTGGCCGACGCCCCCGACGCCGTCGCCGACCTCTATCGCAATACCTACCTGCGCTTCCTCCAGGCCAACGAGGACGGCGCGCGCAACAGCGCGACCAAGCCCGCCGATGTCGCCGCCGCGGTGCATGCCGCGCTCACCGCGGCCAAGCCGCGGACCCGCTACCGGGTGGGCGCCGACGTGCGCCGCGGTACCCTGCTGGCGCGGCTGCTGCCCGATAGCGTGATCGACGGGATGTTCCGCCCCATCGTCACCGCCGCCCCGGCGGCGAAGGAGGAGCAACGTGCCTGATCGCAAACTGAGACTGGGCGAGGAACTGATCTCGCCACTGCACGCGCTCTACGACGGCCTGCAGGTGGACGGCGCGCCGCGTCCCGCGCATCGCGCCGCCGAGCATCCGGTGTGGGTGGTGACGCGCTACCGCGACGCGCGCAAGGTCCTCAACCATCCGGGCGTCCGCCGCGACGCCCGGCAGGCCGCCGAACTCTACGCGAAGCGTACCGGCAGCCCGCGCGCGGGGATCGGTGAGGGACTCAGCCACCACATGCTCAACCTCGACCCGCCGGACCATACCCGCCTGCGCTCGCTGGTTGGCCGCGCGTTCACCCCGCGCCAGGTGGAGCGCCTGCAACCGCATATAGAACGGATCACCGAGGAATTGCTGGACGCCATGGCCGGCCGCGAACAGGCCGACCTGATGGCCGACTTCGCGATCCCGCTGACCATCGCGGTGATCTTCGAGCTGCTGGGCATTCCCGAGGCCGAGCGCGAACACGCCCGCCAGTCCTGGGAGCGCCAGGCGGAACTGCTGTCGCCGGAGGAGGCCCAGGCCCTGGCCGATGCGCAGGTCGACTACCTGCGCGTGCTGCTCGAGGCCAAGCGCCGGCAGCCGGCCGACGACGTCTACAGCGGGCTGGTGCAGGCCGCCGACGAGAGCGGCCAGTTGAGCGAAGCGGAACTCGTCTCCATGGCCCACCTGCTGATGATGAGCGGCTTCGAGACCACCATGAACATGATCGGCAACGCGCTGGTCACCCTGCTGGTCAACCCGGAGCAACTGGCGTTGCTGCGGGCGCAGCCGGAACTCCTGCCCAACGCCATGGAAGAACTGGTCCGCCACGACAGTCCGGTGCGCGCCTCGATGTTGCGCTTCACCGTGGAAGACGTGGAACTGGACGGGGTCACCATTCCCGCCGGCGAATACATCCTGGTCTCCAACCTGACCGCCAACCACGACGCCGAGCGCTTCGACGATCCCGACCGCCTCGACCTCACCCGCAACACCGATGGCCATCTCGGCTACGGCTTCGGCGTGCACTACTGCGTCGGCGCCTCGCTGGCCCGGCTGGAGGGGCGGATCGCCATCCAGCGCCTGCTCGCGCGCTTCCCCGACCTCCAGTTGGCGGTGCCCCACGCGGAGCTGCAATGGCTGCCGATCACCTTCCTCCGCGCCCTGATCAGCGTGCCGGTGCGCACCGGATGCAGCGCCCCGGCGAACACCGCCTCCCACGCCAACCCGATCGAGAGGATCGCCCAATGAATGCCAAGGAAATTCTTGTCCACAGCCTGCGCCTCCTGGAAAACGGCGATGCCCGTGGCTGGTGCGACCTGTTCCATCCGGAAGGCGTACTCGAATTCCCCTACGCCCCGCCGGGCTGGAAGACCCGCTTCGAGGGCCGCGAAACCATCTGGGCGCACATGCGCCTGTTTCCCGAGCACCTGACCGTGCGCTTCACCGACGTGCAGTTCTACGAGACCGCCGACCCCGACCTGGCCATCGGCGAATTCCATGGCGACGGCGTGGCCACCGTTTCCGGCGGCAAGCTGGCGCAGGACTACATCTCGGTGCTGCGCACCCGCGACGGACAGATCCTGCTCTACCGCGACTTCTGGAATCCGCTGCGGCACCTCGAGGCCCTGGGCGGGGTCGAGGCCGCCGCCAAGATCGTCCAGGGAGCCTGAGCCATGCCGCGCGCCGCCGTGGTCTGCGGCCTGGGCAGCTACCTGCCCGAGGCCGTGCTCAGCAACGACATGCTCGCCGCCGAGCTGGACACTTCCGACGCCTGGATCAGCAGCCGCACCGGCGTGCGCCAGCGGCATATCGCCGGCGACCTCGGCAGCGGCGACCTGGCCCTGCGGGCGGCCTCCGCCGCGCTCGCCTCGGCGGGGCTGGAGCGAGTCGATGCGGTGGTGCTGGCAACCAGCACCGGCGACTTCTGCTGCCCGGCCACCGCGCCCAGGGTCGCGGCGCGCCTGGGGTTGGTCGGCGCGCTCGCGTTCGACCTGTCCGCCGCCTGCACCGGCTTCGTCTACGGCCTGGCCAGCGTCGGCTCGCTGATCAGCGCCGGGCTGGCGGACAGCGCGCTGCTGGTCGGGGTGGACACTTTCAGCCATACCCTCGACCCCGCCGATCGCTCGACCCGCGCACTGTTCGGCGACGGCGCCGGAGCGGTGGTGCTGCGTGCCGGCGATGCCGAGGAAGAAGGCGCGCTGCTGGCCTTCGACCTCGGCAGCGACGGCCACCAGTTCGACCTGCTGATGACCCCCGCCGTCAGTCGCGCCGAACGCAGTTCCGGACAGGCCTCCAACTACTTCCGGATGGACGGCAAGGCAGTGTTCGGCCAGGCGGTGACGCAGATGAGCGACTCGGTGCGGCGGGTGCTCGACCGGGTCGGCTGGCAAGCTTCGGACCTCCATCACCTGGTCCCGCACCAGGCCAACACACGCATTCTCGCAGCGGTCGCCGACCAGCTCGACCTTCCCGTCGAGCGAGTGGTGAGCAACATCGCCGAGGTGGGCAATACCGTCGCCGCCTCGATTCCCCTGGCCCTGGCCCACGGCCTGCGCCAAGGCATCCTGCGCGACGGCGGCAACGTGGTCCTCACCGGTTTCGGTGCCGGACTGACCTGGGGTTCGGTCGCCCTGCGCTGGCCGAAGATCGTTCCGACAATGGACTGAAGAGGGAAGAACAATGCCCAACGACATGGAAGACCATCTCCTCACCGTGCTCAGCGTCGCCAGCGGCGTGCCGAAGGAGGAAATCAGCCGGGACAGCAGGATGGAAGACCTGGCTTTCGATTCGCTGGTGGTCAGCGAGCTGTCGCTGAAGCTGCGCAAGGAGTTCGGCGTCACCGGGGTCGACGACGAACTCGACCTGCTGGAAACGGTGGACGAACTGTTCCAACTGGTCGAGAAGCACCGCGCCGCCTGAGGCCAGCGAACGCCGGCGTTCCGTCGCTTCTCTGCCAGGCGAAGGCGGTGCCGGGACATGGGAACGCGCATCGCCTTCGATCAACCAACACCAGAGCGAGATTCGCTGGAGGAAGAGGTGAGTCAGAACATGGATCTCACGATCGGGACGCATCGGGAGTCGGCTTTCTACGAGCTGGAGTTCGGTCCGAGGACGATAATGACCCTGGCCAACTTTCCGGACGACGTGCTGCCGTTGTTGCAAATGGAAAGCCTGATGACCTTCGAGGCGATGGCCTACCTGCGCTGCGACGCACTGGTCGAGCTAGGCTGCTACGACGGCCGGGCGCTGGAAATCGCGCGCCTGCTCAATGCCCGCTATCTCGGCGTCGACCTCGACCAGCGGGCGATCGAGACGCTGCGCACGCGGATCGAGCGCGAGGGCATGAGCGATCGCGCGGACACGGTGGTCGACGACATCCTCAACCACACCAGGCGCGGTGCCTCGGTCGGCTCGCGCGCGCTGTACCTGCTGCCGTTCAACCTGCTGGGCAACTTCCGCGAGCCGAAACGGCTGCTCGACTCCCTCGCCGAGCGCAGCGTGGCGGCGGTGGTCTCGGTGTTCGGCGACAGCGCCGAGGCCACCCGCGTCCGCCAGAGCTACTACCGCCGTTGCGGGGTGCAGGGCCTGGAGTTGCACACGCGGGACGACGGCACCGTGTTCACCGGCAGCGACGGCTTCTACTCGCGCTCGTATTCACGCGCCTGCCTCCACGCCCTGCTCGCCGAGTGCGGGCTGACCGTGGTGCGCAGCGCTTCGAACCTGTTCGCCCACTGCGTGACGGTGCTGCCCGAAGGCGCCGACCAGGGCTTCGGTTCGTCGGCGGCATGAGTCGCCGTCGTGCATTCATCGCGCGGCCACGGCACGGGCAGCTCGCCGTGGCTCGCTTCATCGTCGTCTGAACCGCTCGGGAGCTGGAAACATGCCTTTGATTGTCTACGTGCTCGGTGCCGCGATCTTCGCCCTGACCACCAGCGAATACATGGTCGCCGGGCTGATGCCGGCGCTGGCCGCCGAATTCGGCGTGTCCTTCGCCGCGATCGGCTACCTGGTCACCTTCTACGCCGGTGCGATGGCCGTCGGCGGCCCGCTGTTGACCACCGCCCTGCTCCGCGTGCCGCGCAAGAACGCCCTGCTCGGCCTGATCGCGCTGTTCGTGGTCGGCCAGGTCATCGGCGCCCTGGCGCCGGGCTATGCGGTGATGGTCGCGGCGCGACTGGTCACCGCGGTCGCCGCCGCGGCCTTCTTCGGCGTGGCGCTGACCGCCTGCGCCGAACTGGTCGAAGGCAACCAGTTCGGCCGCGCGTCGTCGCTGGTGCTCGGTGGCCTGATGGTCGGCACCGTGCTCGGCCTGCCCGTCGCCACCTGGCTGGGCGAATGGTACGGCTGGCGCGCGAGCTTCTTCGCGGTGGCGCTGGTGGCGGTGCTGGTCGGCCTGCTGGTGTTGCAGCTGATGCCGGCGATCCCGGGGTCGGCGGGCAGCGGCTCGCTGCGCGAGGAACTGAAGGTGTTCAGGAACGCCCATCTATGGTGGGTCTACGCCACCAGCCTGCTGCTGATCGGCGCCACCTTCGCCGGCTTCACCTATTTCGTGCCGATCCTCACCGAGGTCAGCGGCTTCTCCGCCTCGACCGTACCGCTGCTGCTGGTGGTCTACGGCCTGGCGACGCTGGTGGGCAACAACATCGTCGGCCGCCTGGCCGACCGCCATACCATCGCGGTCCTGGCCTTCGGCCTGCTGGCGGCCATCGCCGCGATGGTGGCCTTCGCCCTGTTCGGACAGGTTCCGGCGGTGGCGGTGGCGGCGCTGGTGGTGATCGGCCTGACCGGGGTGTCGATGAACCCGGCGCTGGTGACCCGCGGCGCACGGGTCGGCCATAACAACATGCTGGTCAACTCGGTGCACACTGCCTGCATCATGCTCGGCGTGATGGCCGGTTCCTGGATCGGCGGCCTGGGCATCGCCGGCGGATTCGGCCTGCAGGGCGCGCTCTGGGTCGGCGCGGCCCTCGGAGTACTGGCGCTGCTGACCCTGCTGCCGGAGCTGCGCTTCGCCCGCGCCCCGGTAGGCGGGGCGCTGGGCCGCTGAGCAGGATCCCTCAGGCGCTGCGCGCCAGCCAGCGGCAGTAGCCGGCGACGCCCTCTTCCAGGCTCTGGAAATCGTCGCGGTAGCCCGCCTCGCGCAGCAGCTCCAGGTCGGCGCAGGTATGGCTCTGGTAGCGCGCCCGCAGCGACTCGGGGAACTCGCGGTAGCCGAGCAGGCCGCTTTCCACGGCCTGTTGCAGCGACAGGGGCGGCTGGTCGGCGTTGGCGCGGACGCTATTGATCACCGCCAGGGCGACCTCGTTGAAGGTCCGTGCCTGGCCGCTGCCGAGGTTGAAGATTCCCGAACGCTGCGGATGGTCGAAGAAATGCAGGTTTACCCGCGCCACGTCCTCCACCGCGACGAAGTCGCGCAGGTGGCCGCCGGGCGGGAAGCCGCCGTGTTCGCCGAACAGTTCGACCCGCCCGTCGCGGCGCAATTGCTGGTAGCAGTGGTAGGCCACCGAGGCCATCCGCCCCTTGTGTTCCTCGCGCGGCCCGTAGACGTTGAAGTAACGCAGGCCGACCACCTGGCTGCGCGCCTGCGGCAGCGCCCGCCGCACACGCTGGTCGAAGAGGAACTTGGAATAGCCGTAGACGTTCAGCGGCCGCTCGTACTGGCGCGCCTCGCGGAAGGTCCGGCCGGCGCCGTAGACCGCCGCCGACGAGGCGTAGAGGAACGGCACGCCGAGTTCCAGGCTGCTTTCCAGCAGGCGGCAACTGTAGCGGTAGTTGTTCTCCATCATGTAGCGGCCATTGCTTTCCAGGGTGCTGGCGCAGGCGCCCTGGTGGAACAGCGCGCGGACCGTGCCGAAGTCGCCGCGGGCGTAACGCTCGAGGAAGTCGTTCTGGTCCAGGTAGTCGGCGATATCGGCGTCCGCCAGGTTGCGAAACTGCTCGCCGTCGGTGAGATCGTCCACCGCGATGATGTCGGTCTCGCCGCGCCGGTTCAGCGCCTGCAGCAGATTGCTGCCGATGAAGCCGGCGGCGCCGGTGACGATGATGCTCATGGGCACTCCCTTCGACAGGATGAATGCCCCCAGGCTATGCCTATGCGCCGTGCCGCCCGTTGACCTGCAACAAGCCATGGGCGGACGGCAGCGGTTCAGCGGGAAGGACGATCGTTGTGACCGAGGTCGCGTTGCGGGTCGATGCGGTCACGAACCCGCTGCTTGAGCGCCTTGGCCTCGGGGAAGCCGCCGTCGGCCTTGCGCTCCCAGACCTGCACGCCGTCGCAGGTGATGCGGAAGACGCCGCCGGTTCCGGGCTCCAGGCAGACTTTTCCGAGATCGTCGGCGAAGGTGCTGAGCAGTTCCTGGGCCAGCCAGGCGGCACGCAGCAGCCACTGGCACTGGGTGCAATAGGTGATGACGATTTCGGGCTTGGCGGTGGGCATGTCGGCGGCTCAGGGGAAACGGTCGCGCCTATAATAGCCGCCTTTTCACCCGGCTCCGGATCGTTCTCATGCGCCGCCTGCTGCTCGTACTGCTGCTCCTGCTTCCCCTGTCTGCCCTCGCCGCGGAGGCCCGGCCGAAGATCGGTCTGGTCCTCTCCGGCGGTGCCGCCCGCGGCCTGGCCCATATCGGCGTGCTCAAGGCCCTCGACGAACAGGGCATCCAGATCGACGCCATCGCCGGCACCAGCATGGGCGCGGTGGTCGGCGGCCTGTACGCCTCCGGCTACACCCCCGCCGAACTGGAGCGCATCGCCCTGGAGATGGACTGGCAGCAGGCGCTGTCCGACGCGCCGCCGCGCAAGGACGTGCCGTTCCGGCGCAAGCAGGACGACCGCGACTTCCTGGTCAAGCAGAAGATCAGCTTCCGCGACGACGGCACCCTCGGCCTGCCGCTGGGGGTGATCCAGGGCCAGAACCTGGCGATGGTGCTGGAAAGCCTGCTGGTGCACACCAGCGACAACCGCGACTTCGACAAGCTGGCGATCCCCTTCCGCGCCGTCTCCACCGATATCGCAACCGGCGAGAAAGTGGTGTTCCGCAAGGGCCACCTGCCCCAGGCGATCCGCGCCAGCATGTCGATCCCCGCCGTGTTCGCCCCGGTGGAGATCGACGGCAGGCTGCTGGTGGATGGTGGCATGGTCGACAACATCCCGGTGGACGTGGCGCGCGACATGGGCGTGGACGTGGTGATCGTGGTCGACATCGGCAACCCGCTGCGCGACCGCAAGGACCTGAGCACCGTGCTCGACGTGATGAACCAGTCGATCACCCTGATGACCCGGAAGAACTCCGAAGCCCAGCTGGCCACGCTCAAGCCCGGCGACGTGCTGATCCAGCCGCCGCTGTCCGGCTACGGCACCACCGACTTCGGCCGCGTGCCACAACTGATCGACGCCGGCTACCGCGCCACCACGGTGCTCGCCGCGCGCCTCGCCGAGTTGCGCAAGCCGAAGGACCTCAACAGCGAAGCGCTCGACGTGGCGCGCACGCCGAACCAGCGCAAGCCGGTGATCGACGCGATCCGCGTGGAGAACAACTCGAAGGTCAGCGACGAGGTGATCCGCCACTACATCCGCCAGCCGCTCGGCACGCGCCTCGACCTCGGCCGCCTGCAGGACGACATGAGCACCCTCTACGGCCTCGACTACTTCGACCAGGTGCAGTACCGGGTGGTCAAGGAGAAGAAGCTCAACACCCTGGTGATCCACGCCACCGGCAAGAAAGGCGGCACCGACTTCCTTCGCCTGGGCCTCAACCTGTCCGACGACATGCGCGGCGAAAGCACCTTCAACCTCGGCGGCAGCTACCGCATGAACGGCCTCAACCGGCTCGGCGCCGAGTGGCTGACCCGGGTCCAGCTCGGCGACCGCCAGGAACTCTACAGCGAGTTCTACCAGCCGCTCGACGTCGGCTCGCGCTACTTCGTCGCGCCCTTCCTGTTCCACGAGGCACAGAACGTCGACGTCACCGAGGACAACGACCCGCTGCTGCGCTATCGCCTGGAGCGCTACGGCTACGGCCTCAACGTCGGCCGGCAGATCGCCAACAACGGCGAAATCCGCCTGGGCGCGGTGCAGGCCTACGGCAAGGCCGACGTGCGCATCGGCGACCCGAGCCTGCCGGACATCGACTTCACCGAGGGCTACTACGAACTGAAGTACTCGTTCGATACCGTCGACGACGTCAATTTCCCCCACGAGGGCGAGGAGATCGGCCTGACCATGCGCCGCTACGACAAGTCCCTCGGCTCGGACGACAGCTACCGGCAGTGGGACCTGCGGCTGAACAAGGCGCTCAGCTTCGGCGCCGACACCTGGGTGTTCGGCGGCGGCTACGGGCGCACCCTGGACGACGCCGAGGTGGTCACCTCCAGCTTCACCCTCGGCGGCGCCCGCGAGCTGTCGGGCTTCCGCCGCGACGCGCTGTCCGGGCAGAACTACAGCCTGGGACGGATCGTCTATTACCGGCGCCTCACCGAACGTTCCTTCCTGCCGCTGGACTTCCCGCTGTACCTGGGCGGCAGCATCGAGCGCGGACGCATCTGGAACAACGACAACGAATACGACAGCGGCTACATCAACGCCGCCAGCCTGATGATCGGCTTCGATACGCCGCTGGGGCCGCTGACCTTCAGCTACGGGATCAACGACGAGAACTTCAAGGCGTTCTACCTGAACCTCGGGCAGAACTTCTGAGCGGAGTTCAGGCGATCAGCGCCAGCAACTCGCGCGCCTCGGCCTTCTGCCACGGGTCGCCGTGCGCCACCACCAGGCGCAGGATGCGGCTGGCCTGGTCGAGATCGCCGCTGTCGATGCAGGCGCGGGCCCGGTCCAGGCTGGCCGAGGCCTCCTCCGGCGGCACCGTGGCCGGCTCTGGCTGGTCGAGTTCGAGGTGTTCGTACTCGGCGACATCCGGCAGTTCATGGAGATTGCTCTCGAACGCCAGGGGCTCCTCCGCCGGTTCCGCCTTGCCGGCAGCGGCGCGGCGCGGCAGGTCGGGGTTGTCCAGGGGATTCTCCAGGGCGCCCCAGTCGAGATCGAGATCGAGGTTGAGGTCGCCGAAGCCGTCGGCGCCCGAGGACGCATCCGGTTGCTGCAAAACGGGCGGCTCGGCCAGCGGCAGGTCGCTCCAGTCGTCGTCCTTGGTTGTTGCCGCCGGCGTCTCGGTCGCCGGCATCTGTAGCAGCGCCGGGTAGCGTCCGCGCAACTCGTCGATGGCCTCCGGGTTGCCGCCACTGGCCAGGGTTTCCTCGGCCAGCGCGTCGAAGCCGGCCGCATCGCCCAGCTCAGCCAGCACCAGCAACAGCTTCATCCGCGCGCTCAGGCGCTGCGGCTGCTCGGCGAGTACCTGACGCAGCAGGTCGCGGGCCTGTCCGTAGCGACCGTAGGCGATATAGATGTCGGCGCCGTCCAGCTTGTCCGCCGCAGCCATGGCGGCGCGCGGAGCGGCGGCCGGAGCAGGCGGAGGAGACGGCGGCGGGCTGGAGGGAGCGGCGACCGGCGGCCTGGCCTGTTCCTCGACCTTTGCCGGCGCCGGTGCGGCCGCCGGGGGGCGCGGCGCACGCCGCAGCGGCAGGTTCAGGGCGACCCGGCGCTTCGGTTCGACCGCCGGGACAGGAGCCTCTTCGCGGCGGCGACGCAACAGCAACACGCCGAGCAGAGCGAGGACCAGCAGCAGGACGATCATCCAGCGCCAGTACTGCGAGTCCGTCGGCGTTTCAACCGGTTGCGCAACCGAAGGCGCGGCCGCGGCGGGCGGCGGCTCCGCGGGCCGCACCGCCTGGCGCCGGGCCAGTTGCTGTTGCAGTTCGGCGACCTGATGATCGCGCTGCTGCAGTTGTTCCTGCAAGGCCTGCAGCTGGCGTTGCAGATCGTCCATCCGCTGGCTCAGTTCCTCCCGTTGCCGGGCCAACGCCTCGGCCTCGGCATCCGCCTGGCGCTGCGCCTCGACGAGAGCCGCCGGAGCGTTTTCCACCACGGCGGCATCGGCTGGCGGCAGGACTTCCACGGCCGCCTCCTTCACGGCGCCGGGCGCGCCTCGCTCCGGCTGGTAGCCGGCCGGCAGGCGCAGGCGCGCGCCGGCCTTGAGCCGGTGCCGGTCGGCATTGACGAAGGCCTGCGGATTGAGCTGGTACAGGGCCTCCATGAGTTGCGCGCGATCAGCGTTGCCGGCACCACGCAGGCGTCCGCTGATGGCCCAGAGGTTGTCGCTGGGGCGAGCCAGGTATTCGTCGCCCGGCTCCAGCATTGCCGGGTCTACGACGACCGCGGCACTACGCGGCGCAGGCACCGGCGTCGAGGATTGCCGCTGCGGCTCGATCCCGCTGCGCGCGGCCGGAAGCATGCGCGGCGTATAACCGAGCGGATCGAGCAGTACGGTGAATTCGCGGACGATGCGGCCGTTGGGGCGGGCCACCTCCACCAGGAAATTCAGGTAGGGCTCCTGCACCGGTCGGCTCGAGGACACATGGATGCGATTGCCACCGCGCCCCTGGAGCACCGGACTGAAACGCAGCTCGTTGAGGAACTGCAAGCGTTCCACCCCGGCCGCGGCGAAGACGTCGGCGCCCGCCAGGCGGACCTCGATCTCGTCCGCGCCGAGATCGCCGACGTCGAGCAGTTCGATATCCGCATCCAGCGGCTGGTTGAGCGCCGAATGCAGGGTGATGTCTCCCACTCCCAGGGCGCTCGCCTGCCCGGCCAACAGGCACGACCAGGCACACAACATGACACGCAAGGCTTTACCGGGCATTCCGTTCTTTTCTCCGCACTTCGAGCACACAGCCGGCCAGCGGTCGACTGCTACATCTATTTCACGTTAGCCCGAATTTCGCCCCGTACAGGGCTGAACGCACCACATGGCGCAAGACATGGCTTTTTGCCATCACTGAATAGAGGAATGCCGTGGAAACGGTCAAGATTTTTCGTCAGAAAACCGACGAAAACCTCTGTAGAGGGCTTTCGGACGAAAGCCCAGGAGGTGATGCCATAAAAATGGCGATTCTAGCGGAATTTCGTGACGCAGTGCTCAGCGCTTTTCCAGGTTCGCCAGGATTCGCAAGAGCACCTGCTGGCACAGCGCCTGCTCGGACTCGTCGATGCCGGTCAGTACGTCGTTGCGAACGCTGGCGGCGATGGCCTCGATATCGGCGATCAGCACATCGGCCTTGGGAGTCAGCACGATGTGCTTGGCCCGCCGGTCCTCCGCCACCGCCAGGCGCCGTACCAGGCCCTGGGACTCGAGGCCGTCGAGCAGCCGCGCCAGGGTCGGGCCTTCGACCCCGACCGATTGGGCCAACTCGCGCTGGGTGGGGGAATCGCGATGGCGCGCCAGATGCAACAACACCAACCAGCGCGCCTGGGACAGGCCGAGGTGACTGAGGCGGCGGTCGAGTTCAGCGCGCCAAGCACGGGAAGTCTGGGCTAGCAAGGTGCCGAAATAGTGCTTGTCTGTCTGAGCCATAGGAAAAAGGAGGTCCGATATTTCATTTGACTAATTATTAGTCGGCTAATAATGCCCGTCCAATTCCCCCCCGTACAATGACAAATTGTCGCACGATATGCCCAGGCCAGGCCCTGTCTACCACTTCGCGTACTGGTCCTCGACGAAGCCCCAGAGCCGCTCGATCCTCACCTCGGCACGACCTCGCGGACGCAGCACACCGCTGAAACAACCGAATATCTGCTTGAAGTTGCTCGCCAGCAGACCGAGGTTCAGCCGCTCCTGATGCATGCCGTGAGCCTCGAAGCGCAGCTCCACCTGGCCATCGTATGAACGGATGGTCCAGGGCCGCAGCGGCTGGTCGCGGTCGAAGTCGAAGCGCACGCTGTCGACCTTCAGCAGTTCGCCGTCCAGCCAGTAGCAGTTCTCGGTGAAGCTGGTCTCGTTGACCCCGCACGACAGGTTCAGGCCGACCCGCAAGCCGTCCGCCTCGCCGGACAGGCAAGCCCAGTTCCAGAAGGTTTCCGGGCGCATGTAGCCCGCCGACCAGTCGTGATGGGCGAAGGCGTCCAGCGCCTGCAGGTCGTGGTCGCCGAGGGCGCTGCGCACGTCGCCGCGACAGCGCACGCCGGCCACCTTCTGCGCGTAGACCCAGCCGTTCACCGCGGTCGGCGTACACAGGCACATCGGCTGGAAGCTCGGCGCCTCCTCGCTGAAGCAGGCGTCGATGCGGGTGCCATCGTCGAGTTCCACCAGCAGGCGTTTCTCCCGGTGAGCCATACGGTTCTCCAGGCGTAGCAGGTTGCGCCCCTGGCGCAGTTCGCAGACGCCGTCGTCCGGGGTCTGGGAAAACCGGGTTCCGAACCCCAGCGGCAGCTTGAAGCGCCGCTCCAGCATGCGTCCGCTGGAAGGCTGGTAGAGGTAGACGAAGCCGACGCCAAGCAAGCTCAGCTGGGCCAGGGCGCAGCCGCCGATCAGCTCCGGGCTGATCAGGCCGAAGTACTGGAACTGATGGAAGCGTCGCCATTTGCCCAGGGCCCCCACGCGCCGGCCCATCGGCGAACGGAAGTCGAAATCGCGGTAATTGATGTGCTGCGGGGCACTCGGGAAGATGCCGTAGTGCGGTTGGCCGTTGGCCTGGATCAAGCGCTGCATGGGGTCCGTCCGGAAGTCGTCTCGCGGTGGGGCCGGCAGCTCTGCGAAGAGCGGCCGTGCCTGGCATTTTTTCCTGTCGAACCTAGCATTCGCCGCCTCGTCCCGCAGTCACCGGCGGCGCCAGCCACAGGGACAAAATCGGCCATGGACTCAGGCCACCACCTGGTTGCGGCCGAACGCCTTGGCTTCGTAAAGCGCGCGATCGGCATGCTCGTAGAGATCGTAGAGACGCTTCAGGTCGTTGCCCGGGGTCGGCCACAGGCAGGACACGCCGACCGACAGGGTCACTTCGCGCGCCGTGTCCGACGCCTCGTGCTCCATGCGCAGCGCCTGCACCTGTGCGCGCAGCGCTTCCGCGCGCAGCCTCGCCTCGTGCTCGTTGGCGCCGTACAGCAACAGGGCGAACTCTTCGCCGCCCAGGCGCACCGCCATGTCCAGCGGACGCCTGGCATTCGCCTCGAACACCGCGCCGATGCGCTGCAGGACCGCATCGCCAGCCTGGTGTCCGTAGCGGTCGTTATAGGCCTTGAAATGGTCGACGTCGCAAAGCAGCAGCGCCAGGGTCTTCTGTTCGCGCTGGGCCTGGCGCCAGAGGCGGTCGAGGTGCTGGTTGAAGCTGCGCCGGTTGTGCAGGCCGGTCAGGCTGTCGTGGTCGGCCATCACCCGCAACAGGCGGCTGATGAGGAAATGCTCGCGCGACTTGAACTCCAGCAGGTAGCAGCCGACCGCGCCGATCAGGTTACCGAACAGCAGGAACAGCAGGTTGTTGCCCAGCGGCTCCTGGGTACCCGCCCACCACTCGAAACCCAGGTAGGCGAGCAGCACGACCAACGCACAGCTCAATGCCTGCGACAACCGCAGGCCGGCGAGGAAATAGGCGGCGAAACTGACCAGCAGCAGGCCTTCGTAGGGATAGCCGGGATCCGCCCGATGCGCCAGGCCGACCACCGCCGCCGCACCGACGCCAAGGGCGAGGACGCAGGCGATGCTCAGCGGCACCATCAGCTGGATGTGCCGGCGCAGCATGATCAGGCAGCCGCAGACCAGTAGCAGGACCAGCACGCCAAGGCGCACCGCCAGTACGCCCCACAGCGGGGGACCAGCGAGGATCAGCAGGTCGATGCCGATGAACGCCAGCCAGACGAGCATGCCGACGCTGAGGGCGATGCGTTTCAGCGCGAAGCTGTCCTCCAGCATGTAGCGCCGGTAGTCACGCTCCAGTTCGGGAAGGAAACGCAGACCGCGGAAACCGCGGTTCAATTGGTCGGCATAGAGGTTGGAACGGGAGTCGTCCAACCGGTCCTTCTGTGTCACGCACACCTCTTCTCTTGGAGGGCTTGGCGTCACAGTAGACGCTTGCGAAGGACGTCACAAGATTGGCGTCAGAAAATACCGGCAAATGGCCATATCACGACTCCAGTTCCACCTGCAGGGCGGCGCGCACGCAGTGCAGCACGCCACTCGGCACCCGCTTGCCGAAACGCTCCTCCAGCGCCGCCACCGGCGGCAGTTCGCCGTCTTCCTCGAGGAAGGCGTCCTGGATTTCGCCGAGGAGTTCCTCGGGCAGATCCAGCGCCTGCTCCAAGCTCACCTGCTGACCGGCGATGGCCTCGGCGAGCATCGCGTAGACGTTCTTCTCGCTGCAATTGAGCTGGCGGGCTATCTGCGCCGGGGTCATCCCCGCACAGGCCAGGCTGGCCAATTCGTGGCGCAGGTCCTGCGGCGGCGCGGCGGGCGCCGCCGGCGAGTCGGTGAGGACATCGAGGAAGGCCTGGCCGTAGCGCTCCAGCTTGCGCGCGCCGACCCCGCTGACCTGGGCCATGTCGGATAGCGAGCGCGGCTGGCTGCGGAGCATTTCCAGCAGGGTCGCGTCGGGGAAGATCACATAGGGCGGCACCGAATGCTCTTCGGCCAGCTTGCGCCGCAGCGCGCGCAGGGCCTCCCACATTTCCCGCTCTTCGCTGCGCACCAATTGGCTGGCGGCGCTGGCGCCGCCGCTGGAGGAGCCCTTGGCGCGCTGGGGTTTGAGGTCGCGGCGCAGCTCCAGCCGCACCTCGCCCCGCAGCAGCGGACGACAGGCCTCGGTCAGGCGCAGGCCGCCGAAGCCGTCCAGGTCGACGTCGGCCAGGCCGCGCGCGACCAACTGGCGGAACAGGGTCCGCCATTCGTCTTCGCCACGCCCCTTGCCAATCCCGAACACCGCCAGGTGCTGGTGGCCGAGACTGCGGATCTTCTCGGTCTCGCGGCCGAGCAGGATATCCACCAGATGGCCGACGCCGTAGCGCTGGCCGCTGCGGTAGATCGCCGACAGCGCCTGGCGCGCGGATTCGGTGGCATCCCAGGTTTCCACGCCGTCCACGCAGTTGTCGCAATGCCCGCAGGGCTGCGGCATCTCCTCGTCGAAATAGGCCAGCAGCGCCTGGCGCCGGCAACGGGTTTCCTCGCAGAGCGCCAGCATGGCTTCCAGCTTGTGCCGCTCGACGCGCTTGTGCCGCTCGTCGCCCTCGGAACTCTGCATCATCTGCCGCAGCAGCAGGACGTCCTGCAGGCCGTAGGCCATCCAGGCGTCGGCCGGCAGGCCATCGCGGCCGGCGCGGCCGGTTTCCTGGTAATAGGCCTCGAGGCTCTTGGGCAGGTCGAGGTGGGCGACGAAACGCACGTTGGGCTTGTCGATGCCCATGCCGAAGGCGATGGTCGCCACCATGATCAAGCCTTCCTCGTTGAGGAAGCGCTTCTGGTGGTGGGCACGCAGTTCGTTGGACAGTCCGGCGTGATACGGCAGCGCGGGGAAGCCCTGGTTGCCAAGGAATTCCGCGACCTCCTCGACCTTCTTCCGCGACAGGCAGTAGACGATGCCGGCATCGCCGCGCCGCTCGGAGAGGAAGCCGAGCAACTGCTTGCGCGGCTGCTCCTTGGGCACGATGCGGTAGAAGATGTTCGGCCGGTCGAAGCTGGAGAGGAACTGCTCGGCGTTCTGCAGGTGCAGGCGCTGGATCATCTCCTCGCGGGTACGCATGTCCGCGGTGGCGGTCAGGGCGATCCGCGGCACCTGCGGGAACAGCTCGGCAAGCTGGCCGAGCTGCAGGTATTCGGGACGGAAGTCATGGCCCCATTGCGACACGCAGTGCGCTTCGTCGATGGCGAACAGGCCGACCGGCAGTCGTTGCAGGAAGGCCAGCATGCGCGGCTGGACCAACCGCTCCGGTGCCAGGTAGAGCAGCTTGATCTCGCCACGCTGCAGGCGCTCGGCGATGTCCCGCTGCTGCTCGGGGTTGAGGGTGGAGTTCAGCGCCACCGCCGGCACGCCGAGTTCGTCCAGGGTGGCGACCTGGTCCTCCATCAGCGCGATCAGCGGCGACACCACCACCGTCAGGCCTTCGCGCAGCAGCGCCGGGACCTGGAAACACAGGGACTTGCCACCGCCGGTGGGCATCAGTACCAGCGCATCGCCACCCTCGGCTACCCGCTCGATGATCCGTGCCTGGTTGCCACGGAAGGCGTCGTAACCGAAAACGTCTTTGAGGATGCGTAGGGCTTGCTCGCGCATGAAGGACTCCAAATCGAGCGGCGCATTATACGCCAGGGAGGCTCGATCGGGCCGGTACCTTGTCGCCGGAAAGGACGAAAACCTCAGCGATAGCGCTGACGTTCCTGTTTGAAAAGGATGCGGACGATGGCGAATTCGCGCTCCATCTGTTCGATCAGCGCCGGCGCCCGTTGCAGGTCGCCGCGCCTGGCGCTTTCCTCCAGCTCCTTGCAGTAGCCGGCGAGGAGTACCGCGCCCATGTTGCTGCTGCCTCCCTTGAAGCTGTGTGCGGTATGCCGCAAAGCCTGGGCATCGCCGGCCTGAAGGGCGGCATGCAGGCTGCGCAGGCGCTCCTCGGAGTCGAGCACGAAGGTATCCAGCAGGACCGGATATTCGTCCTCCATGACCTCCTGCAGCGAAGCCAGAACACGATCATCGAGATGCGGCGCGGACATTCGATCGCTCCCTGAAGTCGACTTCCGATGCCCTACCCATTAGGAGCACCGCGACGAAAGCGCGATTATGCCTGAGGCGACCAGAAAAACTCCACGGACACCACCTTTCCGTCGGCCGACCACTGGCAACGATCGGACAATTCGCGGATCAGGCGCAAACCCCTGCCGCAGAGGCGTTCCTGGCGCTCCACGGCATTCAGCGCGCGCTCCACGTCGAAACCTTCGCCGCTGTCCTCGACCCGCACCAGCAGACGCCCCCCCGCGCCATGCGGCGCCAGGTCCAGGTGCAGCCGCACGTAGCCGTCGCGCAAGGCCTGCAGGCGGCTGACCCGCTCCTGGTAATAGCGGGCGAATCCCGCCGCGTCGCTCTTCATCGTCGAATCGAGGCCGATGACGCCATGTTCCAGGGCGTTCGAATAGAGTTCGGCGAGTACCGTATACAGCGCGCCGCCGCGCGCGCGCAGGTCGTGGACCTCGAGCAGCAGTTGCAGCACATGGGGCAGCGGGTTGAAATGCTTGAGGGTTTCGGCGCGGAATTCGAAGCTTACCGACCAGTCCAGCGGACTGCTCACGCCGCTATCGGAAAACGCCAGCGGCGGGCATTGCAGGCCGCTATCCGGCTGCAGCCGCACTTCGAGCATGCTCACGTCGTCCTGCACCGCGCCGCGGAACTGCGCCAGGCTGCGCTGGATCTCGTCGAACAGCGCGGACGGCTGGCGATTGCGCTCGAATAGCTGGAGCAGCCGCGCCTCGCCGAACATCTCGCCAGCCTTGTTGCTGGCCTCGAGGACCCCGTCGGAAAACAGGAATATCCGATCTTCGATATCCAGCGGATAGGTTTCGCAACGGTCGCTGAACGCCGCCGGTTCGAGGATTCCCAGCGGCAGGTGGCGGGACACCAGGGCGACCCGCTCGCCGCTGGCGGCGCGCAGCAGGTAGCCGTCCGGCAAGCCGCCGTTCCAGACCTCCACCAGTTCGCGCTGGAAGCTCAGGTTGAGCAAGGTGGCGCAGCAGAACACGCCGACCGGCAGGATGCGCTTCAGCTTGGCGTTCATCTCGCGGAGGATGTCGGCCATCGGATAGCCCTTGGCGGTCATCCCGTAGAACACCTCGGCCAGCGGCATCGCGCCGATCGCCGCCGGCAGGCCGTGGCCGGTGAAGTCGCCGAGCAGCACGTGCATGCCGCCGGACGGCTTGTAGGCGGCCAGCAGCAGGTCGCCGTTGAACAGCGCGAGGGGCGATTGCAGGTAGCGCACGTTGCTGGCGTTCAGGCAGCCGGAATGGGCCACCTTGTCGAACACCGCCTTGGCCACCCGCTGTTCGTTGAGCAGGTGCTCGTTGTGCCGGACGATCAGGTCGCGCTGCTCCAGCACCGTTCGTTGCAGCAGGTGCAGGCGTCCCATGGCGTTGATCTTGGCTTCGAGGATCACCCGGTTGTACGGCTTGGAGAGGAAGTCGTCGCCGCCCGCCTCCAGGCTCTGCACCAGCGCCTCGGTTTCGCTGAGGGAGGTGAGGAAGATGATCGGCACCAACTCCTCGCCGGCCTGCTGCTTGATCCGCCGGGCAGCCTCGAAGCCATCCATCACCGGCATCATCACGTCCATCAGGACCAGTTGCGGCCGCTCGGTCTCGAACAGCGCCACCGCCTCCAGGCCGTTGCCGGCGGTCAGCACGCGATGCCCCTGGCGGCTGACGATGGTCGACAGCAGCAGGCGGTCGGCCGCGTTGTCCTCGGCGATGAGAATCGTCAGGCTCTCGATCCGCGCCGCCGGGGGATTCATCTCAGCTGATCTTGAACAACTGCTCGAAGTTGGAGATGGCGAGGATCTTGCGCACTTCCGGGCTGCAGTTCGCCAGGCTGATCTGCGCGTTCTCGCCGCCGGCGTGGTCGCGCAGCAGCAGGAGCATGCCGAGGGCCGAGCTGTCCAGGTAGGTGGCGTTGCGCAGGTCGACGACATAGCGTCGCGGAGTGATCGCGACGCGCTCGTAGGCGTCGCGGAAATCCTGATGGGCCCCGAAGTCGAAGCGCCCCTGGATCTGAATGGTCAACTCTTGCCCATCGGCCGAGGGCAGCGCAGTGATGGCCATGGAAGTCTCCTGGTAGGCGTGGCGGATCGAGGGAAGGCTTGAATCATGTAAGCAGTTCCCCGGCAAAGCGGCAACTTGCCAGATCACCTGACTATCAGAAATATCTGTCAATACAACTAGATCGCGCAGTCCTAAACTGCCCCGCTCCGAGCCAGCCGTCCTGTGCCGAGCGGGCTGCGACGGCGCCGCCGCGCGTGGCGCTCGGAGCCTGGGCAGTGGGCCAAAGTCTCGTCCCACCTGCCCGTCCCAAGCGGACCCGCGCCAGGCTGCCAGGTCACCCCCGGCGCAACCTGGCGCGGGTCCGCTTCCTTGCGCTACTTGGCCCGGTAGATGATGCCCGGGCTGCACTGCACCATCTGGTAGTGGTCGGGCAGGTTGTTCAACGCCTCGGAGGCGCCGAGGAACAAGTAGCCGCCAGGCTTGAGCGTGCCATGGATGCGCAGCAGGATGTCGCGCTTCACCTCGGCGGAGAAATAGATCAGCACGTTGCGGCAGAACACCATGTCGAACTTGCCGAGGCTGGCGTAGCTGTCCAGCAGGTTCAGGGCACGGAACTCGACGCGGCTGCGGATCGCCGGCTTGACCGCCCAGCGCCCCGGTCCCTTGGCGTCGAAATAGCGTTGCAGACGCTCCGGGGACAGACCGCGGCCCATCGCCAGGGTGTCGTATTCGCCGGCCTTGGCGGCGGTGAGCATCGACCCCGACAGGTCGGTGGCGACGATCTGCACGCCCGCCTTCAACTGCCCCAGGTTGGTCTTCTCGAACTCGTCGATGGCCATCGACAGCGAGTATGGCTCCTGGCCTGACGAACAGGCCGCCGACCAGATCCGCAGGCGCTGCCCGCCGTTGGCCTTGATCAGTTCGGGAAGAACCCGCTGCTTGAGCACCTCGAACGGGTAGGTATCGCGAAACCACAGGGTCTCGTTGGTGGTCATCGCGTCCACCACCATCTCGCGCAGGCCGCCGCGCTGGGTCTGGATGCGCTGCACCAGCTCTCCCAGGCTCTTGATGCCCTGCTGCTCCATCAGCTTGTTCAGCCGGCTCGAGACCAGGTACTGCTTGTTGCTGCCCAGCACAATGCCGCAGGTCTTCTCGAGGAAGACCCTGAACAACTCGAAATCCGCATTAGCTGCCGACACGCATAAGCCTCTTCGCCCTGGGCGACCGGAACGCAGCCGGTCGCCCGTATTCACATTGTTGTCAAGGGCCGATCGCTCAGCCCGCGTCCACCGCCTTGATCCGCTCCACCACCCGCGCCGCCAGATCGTCCGGACGGAACTTGGCGAGGAAGTCGTCCGCACCGACCTTCTTCACCATCGCCTGGTTGAAGACCCCGGACAACGAAGTATGCAAGAGAATGTGCAGTTTCTGCAGGCGGGGATCGCTACGGATTTCCGCCGTCAGGGTATAACCGTCCATTTCCGGCATTTCGATGTCGGAGATCAGCATCAGCAGCTCGTCTTCCGGACGCCGTCCCTCGGAGAGCATGTTCTGCAGGTACTCCAGGGCCTGGCGCCCGTCGTTGAGCGCGGTCATTTCCACGCCGACCGCCTCCAGGCAACGGATTACCTGCTTGCGCGCCACCGACGAATCGTCCACCACCAGCACCCGCTTGGTCACCGCGCGGCTCTGGGTCTCGGCGTCCACCACTCCGTGGGACACTTCCTCGGACGTCGGTGCGACCTCCGCGAGCACTTTTTCCACGTCGATGATTTCCACCAACTGCTTGTCCACCCGGGTCACCGCGGTCAGGTAATGCTCGCGGCCGGCGCCCTTGGGTGGCGGATGGATCTCTTCCCAGTTCATGTTGACGATGCGCTCCACCGAGCGCACCAGGAAGCCCTGCACCTTGGTGTTGTACTCGGTGATGATCGCGAAGCTGTTGGTCAGGTCCTGCAACCCGCGGCGGCCGGTGGCCAGCGCCAGGTCGAGGATCGGAATGGTGCCTCCGCGGATGTTCGCCACCCCGCGCACCACCGGGCTGGACTTGGGCATCACCGTCAGGCGCGGGCACTGCAACACCTCTTTCACCTTGAACACGTTGATGCCGTAGAGCTGGTTGCCGTCCAGGCGGAACAGAAGCAGCTCCAGACGGTTCTGTCCGACCAACTGCGTACGCTGGTTGACTGAATCCAAAACACCGGCCATTGGCGCTCCCCTCAGACGGTCGTGCCGGACTCCGGCACGACCATTGCTTAACCCGTTGCATGAAACAGGCAACGACAGTTTTTCGACGAATAATGGCATGTAGCCATACTTCTCTACGGTTTTTACCCGTTTTGCTCGGGCTCGGCTACCTGTGCGCGGCTAACAACAGCCAGGCCCAGGGTTTTACCGCTCCCGAGGTACTTATCGGCTCCACCCAGGGGTTTCTTGAATTCAAGGTAGAAGAATATCTGCAGAATAGCGGACTCGACGGGCGCTACCAGATTCAGGTCAATCGCGTCGACCCGCGCTTGCGCCTGGCCGAATGCGACAGGGACTTGACGCTCAGCCAGGAAAGTCCGGCACAACCGATCGGCAGGGTCACCGTGCGCATCAGTTGCGAAGGCAGTGCGCCCTGGACCATCTTCATGCCGGCGCAGGTGAAACTGTTCCGCCAGGTAGTGGTCGCGGTGCAGCCACTCAAGCGCGCGCACGTGCTGGAGGATGCCGACATCGCCCTGGTCGAGCGCGACGTCGGCCTGCTGACCCAGGGCTACCTGACCGATCCGGCCCGCGTCGTCGGGCAGAAGCTGCGCCGACCGGTGGTCAACGACCAGGTGCTGGCGCCGGTCTTCCTCGAGCAGGCCGAGGCCGTGCGCAAGGGCGACCAGGTGGTGATCCTCGCACGCACCGCCACCATCAACGTCAAGATGCCCGGCGAGGCGCTGTCCGATGGCGCCCCGGGCCAGCAGATCCGCGTGCGCAACCTGCGCTCGCAGCGGATAATCAAGGCCCGCGTGATAGAACCCGGCACGGTCGAGGTGAATATGTAGAGGGAAAGCCGTGGCCGGTAGCGCTGGCGCTACCCCGGCGGGTTTCTCTAAACTGGGAAACGACGCACGAAAATAAGTCCTAAAGTTTTTCAAGCCTTCGCCGAAAAGCTAGGCAAGCGTCCAATACCTTCGAGGTTTACAACCATGGTCATCGACTTCAACCGGCTGAATCCCGGCAGCACGCCAGCCACCACCGGCCGTACCGGCAGCACCGCCGCGGGGCGTCCCGACGCCACTGGCGCCGACAAGGCAGGCCAGGCCGCGACTTCCGCTCCGAAGAGCGGCGAGTCGGTGCAGATCAGCGAAACCGCCCAGAACATGCAGAAAGTCACGGACCAGCTGCAGACCCTGCCGGTGGTCGACAACGATAAGGTTGCCCGGATCAAGCAAGCGATCGCCGATGGCACTTATCAGGTCGACAGCGAGCGTGTTGCCAGCAAGCTGCTCGACTTCGAATCCCAGCGCTGACCTCGAAGGACGCGCTGGAGGACATTGGACGCCGAATGAACTCCCGAGCCCGAGATGCCTGACTCCCCTACCCTGCTCGATCTGTTCGCCGAGGATATCGGCCACGCCAGCCAACTCCTGCAGTTGGTCGACGAAGAATTCCAGGCCCTGGAACGGCGCGAGCTGCCGGTCCTGCAACAGCTTCTCGGGGCCAAGCAGCCACTGATGCAGCAACTGGAGCGAAATGGCCGGGCCCGCGCGGAAATCCTCCGCGAAGCCGGCGTTTCCCTCGACCGCGAAGGCCTTGCCCGCTACGCCCGCGAGCGCGCGGATGGCGCCGAGCTGCTGGCGCGCGGCGACGAACTGGGCGAACTGCTGGAGCGTTGCCAGCAGGCCAACCTGCGCAACGGGCGGATCATCCGCGCCAACCAGGCTTCCACCGGCAGCCTGCTGAACATCCTCCGCGGCCAGGACGCCCCGAGCCTGTACGACAGCCGCGGCGGCACCGCCTCGAGCAGCCGGCAACGCCCGCTCAGCCAGGCCTGAACCCGACCAGCACACGTATCAAGGCACAGTGCTATCATTGAGGCATTCGTGCCCCAGGAGAGCATTGAAGGTGCCCAACCCGTTCGTCGAAGAAGCGGGGCCGCAACCCCCGAAGGTGCTCAAGGCCCCCGTGGAAATCCAGGCCAACCTGCGCCTGCTGCAGGATAGCCGCGACTCCCTGCTGATCACCTTTGCCGATCGCAACCAGCGCTTCCAGAGCTTCCTGGTGGACATCGACCGCGACCGCGGGATGGTCGCGCTGGACGAACTCATCCCCAACACCGGCGAACGTTTCCTGCAGAATGGCGAGGCGTTTCGCGTCGAAGCCTTCCACGAAGGCGTGCGTATCGCCTGGGAATGCGAGCGCCCGGTGCAGTTCGGCGAACACGACGGCGTTCCCTGCTACTGGGCCGCCCTTCCCGCCGAAGTGCTCTACCACCAGCGCCGCAACGCCTACCGCGCCAGCATCAAGCAGAGCCAGCCGATCGCCGCGGAAATCGCCGGGGAGAAACTCCGCGCGCCGCTGAGCGGACAACTGCTGGATATCTCCGCCACCGGCGCCAAGCTGCGCTTCGCCGGCAATGTCGCCGAACGCCTGCATCCCGGCGAGATCTACGAAGACTTCAGCGCCCAGCTGCCACAGGGCGCGATCAGTAGCGCGATCGAACTGCGTCACGTGCGCTTCGACGAAAAGCTCGACGCGACCTTCGCCGGCGTCCGCTTCAGCGAGATGAGCGGCCTCGCCCAGCGTCAGGTGGATCGCTTCGTCTACCAGTTACAGCGCGAAGCGCGGCGCTTCGAGAAAGACGAACTGTTCTGAGTTTCACAGGACCAGCCCCAGCGCCGCCAGGCGCGGCAGGTCCTCGGGACGGTCGACGTCCCAGAGCGCCGGCAACAGGTGATGCTCCCAGCCCAGTTGCCGGAGACGCTCGCAGGTGAGCGCCAGCAGGCGGTCTCCGCCCCAGGGCATCGACTCGAACAACAGCGGGTCGACCCGGGTCAGGCCGAGCAGCGCGTAGCCGCCCCGCTCCACCGGCCCCAGCACCGCCTGGTGGCGGCCCAGGGCGGTGCAGGCCGCTTCCAGGTAGTCGCCGTCCAGCACCGGGCAGTCGTGGCGAATCAGCAGTACCGCCTCGCTTTCCGCCAACCCCAGCGCCGCGATACGCCGCATGCGCTCGCCGGGGTCGCCGGCCGGCTGGCTCATCAGGCTCCAGCCCAATGCCACCGCCAGCGCCTGCAGATCGCTGTCCAGATCGTCGTCGAACCAGAGGATGCGGGCGCTGAAACCGCGATCGGGCAGGCGCAGGGCGCGTTCCAGCAATACCCGCTGCAAGCGTCCCGCGCTCTCCTCGCCGATGGCCTGGGCGATCTTCGGCCGCCGCTGCCCGGGCGGCAGGTTGCGCACCATCAGGTGAAGGGAAAGCGTCGGACTCATCGCAACCTCTCCTGCCTATCGGCTCCCGCGGCGAGCGGAGTTCAGTTCTGCGTCGCACCGTCGGCCTGCGGCGCGTCGGGCTCGCCATCGACCATCTGCTCCTGCACCGCCTGTTCGTCTACCCGCGGATCGAGCGCCGCGACCAGCGGGGAGCTGGTCATGTTGTCCGGGGTCGGCACGTGGTGCAGCGGCGCGTCGTCGACCCGGTGCAGGCCGCTGACCTTCTCCGGATGGACCCGCCAGACCAGGATCAGCGCGCAGGCGCTGACGAACGCATATAGCATGTTAGCGCCAAACAGCCGCATCAGCGCGCCGGCCGCCAGCGGTCCGATGCAGGCGCCGACGCCGAAGGTCACCAGCAGCATGGCGGTCAGCGAAACCCGTCGCTCGGTCTCCACATGGTCGTTGGAAAAGGCCACTGCCAGCGGATAGAGGGTGAACTGCAACATGCTCGCGGCGATTCCCAGGGCCAGCAGCAACGCCAGCGGCATCTGTTGCAACAATGCCAGCGGCAAGGCGAACAGGCACAGCAGGATGGCGCAGGCGCGGATCAGCCAGGCGCGGTCGCGACGGTCGGACAGCCAGCCGAGCGGCCACTGCACCAGCAGCCCGGCGAAGATGCAGGCGCCCATGTACAGGCCGACCTGCTCGTTGGGCAACCCCAACTGGTTGGCATACAGCGGCGCCAGGCCATAGAAGGAGCCGACCACCAGCCCCGAGACCAATACGGTGGTCAGCGACTGCGGCACCCGGCGGATGAAGAAACGTGGTTCGAGCGGCGCCGGGCGCAGCGCTGCGGGGTGGATCTTGTGGGTCAGGGCCAGCGGCACCAGGCACAGGGCGAAGCAGAAGGCCACCAGCATCAGCAACTCCGGCCCCAGTTGCGGATGCGCCACCAGGATCATCTGGCCGAGCACCAGGCCCAGGTAGGAAGCCGCCATGTAGCCGCCGAACACCGCGCCGCGCTGGCTGGCATCGGCCTGCTCGTTGAGCCAGCTCTCGATCACCATGTACTGGCACATCAGGCCCAGGCCCATCACCATGCGCAAGGCGATCCAGGCCGGCAGCCAGGGCAGCAGGCCATGACCGAGGACCGCGGCGGTGACCACCCCGGCGCAGGCGACGTAGGCGCGGATGTGGCCGACCCGGGCGATCAGCCGGTGACCGACCTTGCCGCCCAGCACCAGGCCGAAGTAGTTGGCTGCCATCAGCGCGCCGACCCACAGGCCGTCGACCTTGTCCGCCGCCAGGCGCAGCGCCAGGTAGGTGCTGAGCAGGCCGGAGCCGGTGAGCATCAGCAGGGTAGCGAAATAGAGAGCGCGAAAAGAGAAGAAAATCCGCCGCATCGGACCTCCGGTCCCGTACAAGGGAGCCGGCGCCGCTCGCGGACTGCCCGGCTCGCACAGCGTTGGAGTCCCGGGGAGGCCCCGGGACAGGACGCGGGATGCCGAAGCCGGCACCCGACACCACGACCCTGCCGCCGCGAGGCGGCAGGGGGTGACACAGGGCTAGGAAAGTACCACGGTGGATCAGGCCTGGGCTGCCAGGACGCGACGCTCCCAGGGGCTGATCTCGTCGAAGAAGCTGGTCAGTTCCATGCTCTTGGTCGCCACGTAGCCTTCGACGAACTCGCTGCCGAACAGTTCGCGCGCCAGCGCGCTGCCTTTCAGGCGCCGCAGGGCATCGTACATGGTGCAGGGCAGGGTCAGTTCCTCCGGTACCTCGAACTCGCCCTGGATCGCCGGGCTCGGCTCCAGTTCGTGCTCCAGGCCGTAGAGACCGGCGGCCAGGCTGGCGGCGATGGCCAGGTAAGGGTTGGCGTCGGCGCCCGGCAGGCGATTCTCGACGCGCCGCGCGGAGGCTCCGCTGGCCGGGATGCGCAGGCCGGCGGCACGGTTGTCGTGGGACCAGCAGGCGTTGTTCGGCGATGCGTAGGGATGGCAGAGGCGCTGGAAGGAGTTCACGTGCGGCGCGAAGAAGGGCGTGAAGTCCGCCAGGCAGGCCTGCTGGCCGCCGATGAAGTGGCGGAACGCGGCGGAAGGCTCGCCATCGGCTTCGCTGAAGATGTTTCGCCCGCCGTCCAGTTCGACGATGCTCTGGTGGATGTGCATCGAGCTGCCCGGCGTCTTCGCCAGCGGCTTGGCCATGCACACCACGATCAGGCCGTGCTTGAGCGCGACCTCCTTGAGCAGGTGCTTGAACAGGAAGGTCTGGTCGGCCAGCAGGACCGGGTCGCCATGCAGGAAGTTGATCTCGAACTGGCTGGTGCCCATCTCGTGCATGAAGGTGTCGCGCACCAGGCCCAGCGCATCCATGCAGCGGTAGACGTCCTCGAAGAACGGCCGCAGGCCGTTGTTGGAAGACACGCTGAAGGCCGAATAGCCCAGCTCGCGCCGGCCATCCGGCCCCAGCGGGGCCTGGAACGGCTCGTTGGGATCGGTGTTCGGGGCGAAGACGAAGAATTCCAGTTCGGTGGCCACCACCGGTTGCCAGCCGTGGGCGGCGTAGCGCGCCACCACCTGCTTGAGCAAGCCGCGGGTGGACAACCCGGACGGCGTGCCATCCAGTTCCTGCGCATCGCAGATGGCGAAGGCGCGCGGAGTGTTGCTCCAGGGCAGGCGATGGACCTGGGTCGGCTCGGCGACCAGCGCCAGGTCGCCATCGTCGCTGCCATAGAAGCGCGCCGGCGGGTAGCCGCCCATGATGCATTGCAGCAGCACGCCACGGGCGAGCTGCAGGCGCCGGCCGCTGAGGAAGCCCTCGCCGGTCATCACCTTGCCGCGCGGCACCCCGTTGAGGTCGGGGGTGACGCATTCGATTTCTTCAACTCCAGCCAGCCGTTCGGCGAGTGAGCCTTGGCCTTCGATAGTCATGACTTCTTATCCTTGTTGGTATCGCGGATGCCGCACCGGGCGGCGGCCGCGTACAAAATACGCATCGCTTGTTCAAGATATCAAGCATGCGGCACATTCTCGCGTGTGCAAAGCCTTTCGCCGCAGAGGCGTTCTGCCTTGCCTGCCGGGTACGAGGAAAAACGCCGGCCAGGCGTATATCCTCTGTGCCTTCGCCGCCCTACCCGCCACAGGAGTACTGCCGTTGATTCTCGGAACACCCAAGGCCGACTGGCTCGCCGAATTCCCGCGCCTGGCCGACCTCATCGCCCTGCGTCCGAGCGAGTGGTTCAACCCGGCCATCGCGCCGAGCGCCGAAGCCCTGGCCGACGTCGGCCTCGGCGCCGCCGACGTGGCCGACGCCAGCGCCCGCCTGCAGCGCTTCGCCCCGCTGATCGCCCGGCTGTTTCCGGAAACCGCCGCCAGCGGCGGCATCATCGAGTCCGACCTGGTCGAGGTCGCCACCTTCCACGATGCCCTGCGCCAGCATTACGCCGCCGAACTGCCCGGCCGGCTCTGGCTGAAACGCGATAGCCACCTGCCGATCTCCGGCTCGATCAAGGCCCGCGGCGGCATCTATGAAGTGCTCGCCCATGCCGAGCGCCTGGCCCTGGAGCACGGCCTGGTCGGCCTCGACGACGACTACTCGCGGCTGGCCGAGGCGGATTGCCAGGCATTCTTCGCCCGCCACCGGATAGCGGTGGGCTCCACCGGTAACCTGGGCCTTTCCATCGGCATCATCGGCGCCGCGCTGGGCTTCCAGGCCAGCGTGCACATGTCCGCCGACGCCCGCCAGTGGAAGAAGGACAAGCTGCGCGCCCACGGCGTGACGGTGGTGGAGTACGCCTCCGACTACAGTGTCGCGGTGGAACAGGGCCGCCGCGAAGCGGCCGGCGATCCCTACACCCATTTCGTCGACGACGAAAACTCCCGCGACCTGTTCCTCGGCTACGCCGTCGCCGCCGAGCGACTGCGCGGCCAGTTGGACGCCGCCGGCATCCGCGTCGACAGCGAGCACCCGCTGTTCGTCCATCTGCCCTGCGGGGTCGGCGGCGGTCCCGGCGGGGTGGCCTTCGGCCTCAAGCTGGCGTTCGGCGACGCGGTGCACTGCCTGTTCGCCGAGCCGACCCATTCGCCCTGCATGTTCCTCGGCGTCTATACCGGCCGCCACGAGCAGGTTTCGGTGCAGGACTTCGGCATCGACAACCGCACCGCCGCCGATGGCCTGGCGGTGGGGCGTCCGTCGGGCTTCGTCGGCCGCGCCATGCAGCGCCTGCTCGACGGCTACTACACGGTGGACGACGACGAGTTGTTCCGCCTGCTCGCCTTGCTCGAGCGCAGCCAGGGCATCCGCCTGGAACCCTCGGCCCTGGCCGGCGCGCCGGGCATCGCCCGGGTCACCCGTGAGCCGCAGGGCTATCGCGAACGCATGGGGCTGACCTCGGCGCGCCTGGCCAATGCTACCCACCTGGTCTGGGCCACCGGCGGCGGCATGGTGCCCGAGACGGAAATGCGCGCCTACCTGGAGCGAGGCCGCTCGCTGCTGGACTGACACCGACACGCACGGGGCGCCACGACCGTCCCGCCACCTCCCGACGAGGACCTTGCATGCGCACACCCGCCTGGCTCGGCAGCGGCATGCCGCTGCTCTTCGTGCTGCTCTGGAGCACTGGATTCCTCGGCGCCAAGTTCGGCCTGCCGTACGCCGAACCCTTCACCTTCCTGGCCATCCGCCTGCTCCTCGCGGCCGCCCTGCTGGCCGCCTTCGCCCTGCTCAGCGGTGCACCCTGGCCGGGCTCGGCACGGCTGGCCGGGCATGTCGCGGTCGCCGGCCTGCTGGTCCATGGCCTGTACCTGGGCGGGGTGTTCCTCGCCATCGAGCACGGCATGTCGGCCGGCCTGACCTCCCTGTTGGTCGGCCTGCAACCGCTGGCTACCGCGGCCCTGGCCGGCATCTGGCTCGGCGAGCAGGTCAGCCGCCGGCAATGGCTGGGACTGGCGCTCGGCCTGGCTGGCGTAGCCCTGGTGGTACTCGGCCGCATCCACGGTGGCGCCGACGGCCTGGCCTGGGCCGCGGTGCTGGTGGCACTGGCGGCGATCACCTGCGGCACGCTGTACCAGAAGCGCTTCTGCGGCGGCATGGACCTGCGCACCGGCGGCGTCGTCCAGTACCTGGCCAGCGGCGCCCTGCTCGGCCTCGCCGCCCTGCTTTTCGAAAGCCGCGAGGTGCAGTGGAGCACGCCGTTCGTGCTGACCCTCGGCTGGCTGGTGCTGGGACTCTCGTTCGGCGCCGTCGGCCTGCTCTACACGCTGATCCGGCATGGCGCCGCGTCGAAGGTGGCGAGCCTGTTCTACCTGGTGCCGCCAGTGACCGCGCTGGCCTCCTGGCTGCTGTTCGACGAGCGCCTGGCGCCGGCGGCGATCGGCGGCATGCTGCTGGTGATGCTCGGCGTCGCGCTGGTCAACTGGCCGGGCCGGCGCGCCTGAGGCCTCAGTGGCTGTAGTGCCGGGTGGCGGCGAAGCGGTTGAGGAACAGGTGGATCACCAGCACCGTCATCAGTGTGATCAGCACCGCGAAGCACACCGAGGTAAATCGGTAGAGCACGCTGTACATCATGTCGTGGGTTGGCGTCAGGTACTGGCCGAGGACGATCGCCAGGGTGGTCAGCGCGCCGAAACCGATCCCCGGTACGCCGTTCTCCAGCATGTGGATGCGCGCGCAGAACATCGCCGAGATCCACAGCAACAGAGCGACGAAGGGCAGGATGTCGTAGTGATCGTAGAGCAGCACCTGCAAGCCCACCGCCAGCGCACAGCCGAGCAGCGTACCGAGGGCGCGGATGCGCCCGGCGAAGTGCACGCCCTTCCAGTGCATGGGAAACAACACCAGGATCGAGGCGATCTGCGCCGACAGCGAGTCCTTCAGGTCGAAGGTCTGGAAGACCACGAAGGACAGGGTCGCCACCGTGGCCCCGAGCAGCGTCTCGTGGCGCCGGCTGGGGGCGTCCTTGGCCGGCGCCTGGCGCGGCGACCGCGGTTCGACGTCGGGGAACAGGTAGAACATCAGCACGGCGATGGCCACCGTCAGCCAGGTGGCGACCATGTTGCTGGCGAGCATGTCGAACAGATCGACGTCCGGATAGCTGGCAAAGTGCAGCAGCATCGAGAGGAACACCGAACTCAGTGCGCCGAAGAAGAACAGCGGGCCGCGCGCCATCAGGGCGAAGCGGTAGACGAAGAGGCCGAAGACGATAGGCGTCATCAGCAGCGGCCGGTCGCCGAACAACCCGTACAGCACCAGTACCTCGACGCTGATCACCACCGAGTTGGCGAGGAACTGGCGGACGATGTGCAGGTTGATCACCGGCGTCAGGCCGAGCAGCAGCATCGGGTAGACGCCGAAGAACGAGCCGTAGTCCCAGTTCATCAGCTTGCAGACGAAGAACCCCAGGGTGCCGCCGCCGGCGATGCGCAGGCACTGACGCAGGTCGTTGGCGGACATCGCGAGCTTGGCCGGCATGGCGTCAGTAGACGTAGTGCAGCAGGCTGATGGCGACGATCTGCGCGCGACCGAGCAGATGGCTCAGGCCGTCGCCGGGATAGAGCTGCACGGTGGCCTTGGCACCGGTGGGCAGCAGGCCTTCGGGAAGTTCGTCGAGCACCACGTGCAGGCGCTGGCGCTGGGCGTCGCGGACCCAGCGGTCGGAGGTGACCGGCGCGGCGAGGTCGCCGTTGGCGTCCAGCTGGCCCTCCTTGACCCCGGCGTCGATGGCCGCCACCCGCGCGCCGAACACTTCGCCGGGACGCGCGTCGAACACCACCGCCGCACGGTCGCCAGGGCGCACGTAGCGCAGCGATTTCTCGCGGAAGTCGGCGACGATGTCGATACTGTCGTCCACCAGCGCCGCCACCGGCGTTCCGGCCGGAACGTAGGTGCCCGGGGTCAGTTGCAGGTTGCTCAGGGTCCCGGCGCGGTCGGCCCGGACGCTGCTGTATTGCAGTTGCAGACGAGCCTGGGCCAGGGCATTGCGCGCCTGGCGCAGGCGCAGGTTGTCCTCGCCGGCCGTGCCGCGTCGCGCGGTCAGCTCGCCGATCCGCGCCTGGGCCGCGGCGACCCGGGCACGGGCGGCCTGGGCCTGGGCGCTGACCTGCTCGTGCATCTGCTGCGACACATGGTGGCGCTGCACCAGTTGGGCGGTGCGGCGCGCCTCGCTGTCCAGCTCGCCGGCGCTGCTGCGCGCGGCCAGGAGGTCGGCCTTGGCCGAGGCGATGGCGGCATCCAGCTCGCGGTTGGTGCGCTCGGCTTCCTCCAGTGCCAGTTCGGCCTGGCGCACGGCCAGTCGGAAAGGCTCGGGATCGAGGCGGAACAATACTTCGCCGGGCTGCACGTGGCCGTTGTTGGACACCAGCACCTCGGCGACCTGACCGCTGACACGCGGCGCGACGCGCACCACCGGCCGGGTCAACTGGGCCTGCGGGGTGAGCGGCATCCACAGGTCGGCGACCAGGAAGTAGACGAACAGCAACACGAATACCGCGATAGCGACTTGAACCCAACGGGCAAATCGTTGATCGGGAGTCATAGGGTACGAGCCTCGAATCCAGCGGGAATGCAGTCGCCGCAGCGGGGCCTGAATGCGGGGGTTGGCGCGGCCGGGATGGAACCGGCGACCCGGACGACGGCCAGTGGGTAGCCGTCGCCGCTGCGGCGACCAGGTGACGCAGTATATTTCGAGACAATCGCCCCTGGCCTGCCGGCATCGGCAATAGATCGTTACAGACAGCGTAACAATCGAACGAGCCGGCACGGCAGGCCGCTGCCGCAGTCCGGCACCGGGCCATGCATCGCCAGTGCCAGGATACCCCTGTAGCCCTCCTGCGAACTCTAGCAGTGGTCGCGCCCGGTCGACGGCGTAGATTGGCTGAACGATGCGTCCTTCCTGCCTGCGCATCGCCTGCCGCCAAGGACTGCGGATTTCTCCCGACACGCCATACCGCGCGCCAGACGGCTGCCTGAAAAGGCAGGCCAGGTATTCAGTGGAGATACACCATGGCAACACAAGGAGTGTTCACCCTTCCCGCCAACACCCGGTTCGGCGTCACCGCCTTCGCCAACTCGTCCGGAACCCAGACGGTGAACGTGCTGGTCAACAACGAGACGGCCGCGACCTTCAGCGGGCAAAGCACCAATAACGCCGTCATCGGCACCCAGGTGCTCAACTCCGGCAGCAGTGGCAAGGTACAGGTCCAGGTCAGCGTCAACGGCCGCCCCTCGGATCTGGTCTCGGCACAGGTAATCCTGACCAACGAGCTGAACTTCGCCCTGGTCGGCTCTGAAGACGGCACCGACAACGACTACAACGACGCCGTCGTGGTGATCAACTGGCCGCTCGGCTAGGAGTTCGGAAGGGACGGGATGGCGGCAAGCCGCCATCCCTTTCCGACTTCCTGCTATGCCTTGAGCACCTGCCCGAGCAGCAGCAGGCCGGGCAACCAGGCGGTGAATATGGCGCTGGCCAGGGTCAGGTAGGCCACCGGCTTCTGGATGCTGCGGGACAGCCCCAGCAGCAGGAAGAAACAGAACCAGAGCAACGCCCAGACTGTCCAGTTGACCGCGTTCCACAGGCCGAACGGACCACTGGCGCCGGCGAACGACTCGATCGCCACGGTGCAGGCGGTGAGGCTGACGAACAGGCAGAACCAGCCGAGGCCCTTGCCGTCCACCTCGAGGAACTGGTTGGCGGCCACCCACAGATAGGTAAAAGCGAATAGCAGGGTTAGCGCTCCGGCCTTCAGCGAGCCCTGCCCGGCTGCTGCGGAAAAGATCAGGTAGAACGCGACGCAGGCGCTCAGCACGCCGACCAGGAAGTTGATCACCGCCACCTCCCGACCGCTGATCTTGCCCAGCAACCAGACGGCATTGAGAAACAGCACCGCGCCAACGTACAGCAGAACCAGTCCCAGCATCATGACGATACCCCTCTTGTTATTTTATTGTTCTGGTCGGCCCGGATCGCTCAGGCGGACGGCTCGTTTCCCAGCAACTCCTGAGCGATCTTCAGGATCGGCTCGCGCCGCTTCATCGCTTCCCGCGACAGGTACTGGTGCGCCTCGCGCTCGTCCCAGCCATGGCGCTGCATCAGCAACGCCTTGGCCTGGTTGATCCGGGCCTGGCCGGCGATGCGTTCCTGAAGCTGCTCGGTCTTCTGCTTCAGCTTCGCCATTTCCTCGCTGATGCGCCGCGCCGATACCAGCACAGGCAGCACCCGGTGGGCGTCGAGCGGCTGGGTGATCACGCCGTGGCACTCCAGCTCGATGATCTGCGAGAGCACCGCGGGGCTTTCGTACTCCACCAACGCCACCAGGGTAGTGCGCGGAGTTCCGGCGGCGAGCAGCGCAGCGATCTCGTCGTGGTGGCGATTCTGGAAAATGCTGGTGAAGACCACGTCCACCGGCACGTCGAAAGCTTCCGGCGGCGGCCAGCACTGGCGCACCGAACAACCGATGCGGATCAGCTGCAAGACCAGGGCGTCGCTGACCTCTCCCGGCGGGTTGAGTACCAGCACCTGCAACTCGCGCAGGCTGCCGAGCAGCGAGTTGGCGCTCATGGGAGCGCTCCCCCGCCCATGCTGGCGGACCAGTCGTCGAGGTTATGCACGACGACATAAGGATCGGGGCGAATCGGTTCGGGCGACTGCCAGCGGACCTGGAACACGCCGCGCGCATCGATTTCCGCGATGCGCGAAGACAGGCGGCTGTGGTTGTTCTGGCGCTCCACCCGGACCGGCCCCTGGGGCGCGTCGATGTCGATGTCGTACAGGTGCCGCTGCACGTCTTCCACCCGCCAGCTGCCTGCGGCCTGCGCGGCGCGGCCGAGCAACAAGGTCTGCCAGTAGGCCGCCTCGGCCCAGGCAGTGATGGTCGCGTTCTCCGGGAAGAAACCATGGCAGGCCTGGACGAAGGCTCGGCTGGCGGGCGTATCGATGCTGGAGAAGTAAGGCGCGACCACCACCTGCCCCTCTGCCACGTCGCTCTCCATCTTCGCCACCTCCGCCTCGCTGGTGGTCAGGCTGGCGATCGGCGGCCGCCTGCCATCGCCGTAGCGACGGGCGATGGCGCGATACAGCTCGGCGGTGCCGGTGCCCACCACGGTGGAGAAGACCACGTCGGCGCGCGCCTGGTAGATGCGCTCGACGGCGCGCTGCACGTCGTCGTCGGAGGGATACAGCGGAATGTAGATTTCCTCGAGCACCGTGCCGCCGTGCTGGCGGTACAGGTGGCGCATCACATGGTTGCTTTCCCGCGGATAGATGTAGTCCGAGCCGATGAACACCACCCGCTCGCCGTAGTGGCGAATCAGGTACGCCGCCAGCGGCGCACTGTTCTGGTTCGGCGCCGGACCGCCGTAGACGATGTTCGGCGAATACTCGAAGCCCTCGTAGGGGGTCGGGTAGCAGAGCAGCGCGTCGGCGCGCTCGACCACCGGCATCACCGCCTTGCGCGTGTGCGACATGTAGCAGCCCACGAGGAACCGTACCCCCCGGTTGCGAATGAAGTCCTCGGCGCACAGCCGATAGCGGTCCGGGTCGCCGCCAGGGTCCTGGGACAGCGTTTCGATCGGGCGACCGCCGACGCCGCCCTCGCGGTTCAGTTGCTCGACCGCAAGCAATGCGCCATAGCGCTGCGAGCGCTCGATATCGGCGGTGACGCCGGTTTCGGAGAACAACAGGCCGATCAGCGGCCGCTCCTGGTGCGATCCCATCCGTTTCCTCTCCTGTGACTGTCGCTCAGCGCCGCACGAAGCGAACCCGCTCGTGCTCCAGGCTCGCCAGGTAGGTCGTGCAGTTCCCGTCGCCCGGCTGGTGGTGGTCGAGCAGATGCTCGGCCAGCGGTACCTCGAGATGATGACGGACGCTGCGGCGCAACGCACGGGCGCCGAACTGCCGGTCGAAGCCGGCGCGGGCGATCTTCGCCAGCACCTCCGGGGTCGCCTCCAGGCGGCAGCGATGCTTCTCCAGGCGCCGGTTGAGCCGCTGCACCTCCAGCTCGACCAGGCGCGCGACGACGTCGCGTTCGATCCAGTTGAAGGTGACCACGCTATCGAGACGATTGACGAACTCCGGCGAGAAAGTCTTCAGCAGCCGGGCCCGGACCATCCCGTCGATGTCCCGCCGCCGGCGCTCGCCGCCGACCGGCAGCAGGCGCCAGGGCAGGCGCTGGCGACGCTCGTCGTAGCGCTGGATCTCATGGGCGCAGAGATTGCTGGTCATGAACACCAGGGTATTGCGGAAATGGTAGGTGCGTTCGCCGGAAGCGACCCGCAGCAGGCCGTTGTCGAGCACGTTGAGCAGCGCATGGACCACTTCCGGGCTGGCCTTCTCCAGTTCGTCGAAGAGAACGATGCCGGGGCGCCCGGGACTGCCGTCCAGCTTGTCCTGCTCCAACAGGGTGGTGCCCTCCTTCGCCCCGACGTAGCCCGGCGGCGCACCGGTGAGGGCGGCGGCATAGTGCTCCTGGGACAGGGTGTTCATGTCCACCCGGCAGAACCCCTCGGCGTCGCCGTGCAGGGCCCTGGCCAGGGCGCGCACGATCTCGGTCTTGCCGACCCCGGTGGGGCCGAGGAACAGCGCGCTGAACAGCGGACGGCGCGGGTCGGCGATGTCCGCGCGAACCACCTTGAGCATGTCCTCGACGGCCTGTAGCGCCGGATCCTGGCCGAGCACCTCGGCGCGCAGGCAGTCCATCACCGCCGCCGGGTCGAAACGGAAACGGCTGTGCAGGGCGCTGCGGTGACTCAGGTGGGCCTGGAGCAGACTTGCCTCGGCAAGATTCTCCCGCGCCAGGGCCTGTTCCTCGTCCTGCTGCCGGCGGGACTGGTCGAGCATGTCGCTCAGAAAAGGCATGGATGAAACTCCTTCTGCCACAGGGGGAAATGGCGGAGACGGCGTGCCGCACGACGGCACGCCGGGCTGGCGGCGTCTGCCGTCAGGCCTCCTTCTCCAGTCCCTCGTAGGGCAGCCGGCCGACCGGGCATTGCGCCACACCGGTAGTCGAGCGGGTCAGTCGCTCGACATTCTCGCGCGCCTTCTCGGCGTCGGTGACCCAGGTGCGGTAGAACTCGAACGGACACTCCGCCAGGCCCCGGTCGCCATCGCCGGACGCCTGCAAGCCGCTGTAGCCGCGGTGGAGGATCTTGAACAGGTGGTTCTGCGACTGATCGTTGGAGCGCGCATCGCGGATCTGCGAGAGCGACAGCTGGGCGTACTGGATACCCATTTCCTCCTCGCCGCACTCACCCAGGGTACGACCGTCGAAGCCGATGATCGCCGAGTGGCCGAAGTAGGAATACACGCCGTCGAAGCCGGCGGCGTTGGCCACCGCCACATAGCAGTTGTTGGCCCAGGCCATGGCCTTGGCCATCATCACCTGCTGGTCCTTGGCCGGGTACATGTAGCCCTGGCAGCGCACGATCAGCTCGGCGCCCTTCATCGCGCAGTCGCGCCAGATTTCCGGGTAGTTGCCGTCGTCGCAGATGATCAGGCTGATCTTCATGCCCTTCGGCCCTTCGCTGACGTAGGTCTGGCCACCGGGATACCAGCCCTCGATGGGGCACCAGGGAATGATCTTGCGGTACTTCTGGACGATCTCGCCGTTGTTGTCGATCAGCACCAGGGTGTTGTACGGCGCCTTGCGCGGATGCTCCTCGTGCCGTTCGCCGGTGAGGGAGAATACGCCCCAGACGTTGGCCTTGCGGCAGGCGCGGGAGAATATCTCGGTTTCCTCGCCGGGGATCGCCACCGCGGTTTCCATCATCTCCGCCGGATCGTACATGATGCCCTGCAGGCTGTACTCGGGGAACACCACCAGGTCCATGCCGGGTAGGCCCTGCTTCATGCCGACGATCATGTCGGCGATCTTCCGGGCGTTGTCCAGGACCTCCGCCACGGTGTGCAGGCGCGGCATCTTGTAGTTGACCACCGCCACTCCGACGGTGTCGTTGCTGCTGGAAATATCGCCGTGACGCATGGGTATCACCTCTTGTTGTTATTTTTTCGGGACGAAAAAAGGCCCTCCCGGGTAACCCCGGGAGAGCCCATTTGCTCTGTGCGTATGCGTTAGGTTCGGTCCCGCGACATCGACGCTGATGCGCATGACCTGATGGCGCCACTTATAAGCCCCGTTGAAAAGACCTGTCAAGGCTCGGGTAAGACCATGTAATCGGCGCGCTCGCGAAAGCGCACGGCGCGCGCCTGAGATAGCATGCAGCCATCATTCGCACGGAAGCTTCGCCAATGAAATTCGGACTCTTCGCCTCGATCGCCCTCTTCCTCCTGTCGGTCTGCGCACTTCCGGCGCTGGCCGCCAATAGCCCCTGCTCGGGAAAGAAAGGCGGTATCGCCGGTTGCGACGGCGATATCTTCCTCTGCAACGACGGCTCCATCAGCGCCTCGAAGCGCAGTTGCGCGGCCTACTTCGGCAACGCCGGAGGACGTACCGGACAACCCGCCGTACAGCGTCTGCAAGGCACGACGCAGGGCTGTGCCTGTGGCAGCGGCTCGTTCTGCACAGGCCCGCGCGGAGGGGTGTACTGCCTGACGCCGGGCGGCAAGAAAAGCTATCGGAGAAAGTGACGGCAAGCGGACTGTCGAAGCGGCGAGGGAAGCTGGAGCAGAGCATGAAATGGCGTCCCGGAGAGGGGTCGAACCTCCAACCTTCCCCTTAGGAGGGGGATGCTCTATCCAATTGAGCTACCGGGACACGCCGGACATGGCGAGCGGTGCGCCGCGTCCGGGCGGCATGTTAACGGCAGAGAAAGCGTTTGTCATGCCACTGCCACCAAGGCTGCGCATAATTTTCCGCAACCCTGGAGGTGCAGCATGAACCAGACCGTCGCCATTCCCGCCGCACAGGACCTGCCGGACGCCCCGCGCCAGCCGCGGATACCGGACTCCCCCTTCGCCAGCTTCGACGTGCGGATCGCCAGCGAGCACGACGCGCCGCGCCTGTCGTTGCTGCTACAGCAACTCGGTAGCGCCGATCCGCGCCCGGACCCGGCGTTGCTGGCCATCCAGCTGCAACGACCGCGCGGCGACCGGGTCACCCTGGTGGCCGAGCGCGGCGAGCGCCTGCTCGGCACCTGCACCCTGCATCTGATCGAACACCTGGCGCACGATTTCGCCCGCTCGGCGATTCTCGAAGACATGGTGGTCGACCGCCACGCCCGCGGCCAGGGCGTAGGCCGCGAACTGATCGGCCGGGCCGTGGAGCGCGCGCGCAGTTGGGGCTGCTACAAACTGGCGCTTTCCAGTCATCAGGACCGGGAAACCGCGCAGCGCTTCTATGCCGCGCTAGGGTTCACCAGCCACGGCGTAAGCCTGGCGCTGCATCTGGGCTGACATCATCATGCATTTTGCAACCGGTAAAATGCCCATCCGTGCAAAGTGCATGCGAGAGAGTCTAGATCAAATATATAATTCATTGATTTAAAAGGATTTTTTATAGAAAAAAGTTGGCACAACCGCTGCTACAAGACCCTCAGGATCAAACCTTGGCCATCTGCCTGGCAAAGCTACGAAATGGAGGTGAACATGAGCAGCTCACGCAACCTGGTCGGCACCGGACTTCTTTCCTTGCTGGCTCTCGTAGTCTTCCAGAACAGCGCACTGGGCGACGAGGACAGGACGCAGGAACGCAACGGCGAAAGGCCGGTAGTGCTGGACAGCAACGCAACGCCGCAGTGGGCACCCGCTGCGCAACAACTGGTGATCCAGGCGCCCGACGAATCCCCGCGCATCGTCACCGTAGGCGAGGACGAGCGCGGCACGGCGCTGGTGACCGCGGCCGACGAACAGGCCTGGACATTCTGACGAAGCAAGCGCCGGGAGACCGGCATCCAACGACGCTACACCGCCGCACAGGTCCCCGGGATGCTGGCGGGCGGAAGGGAGAAAGAACATGTGGATCCTGGCTTTGCCGCTGACCGCCCTGGCCCTTTCGGTCGGCGTCTACGGGCTGCTCTGGCTGATAGAGCGCGGAGGAGACGAATATCCAGCGAAGCTTCCGCTGAGCGACAAGGGCGCCACGGAACCTCGGCGCCACTGAGCCGGCACAAGGAACAGCGAGCCCGACGGAGAGGGCTCCGGGAGTGAAACCATGTCACGATCCGCCGTCATTCTTCTGTTCGTAGTGATCGCCAGCGCGATCCTGGCGCTGAGCCTGCCGCCCGAGGCCACCCTCCTCGCCTGGTGCGCCTGGGGACTGCTGGGCATTTCCGGCGCATGGCTGCTGTTTGCACTGGTGGTAGGTCGGCGAATCCGCTTCGATCCAAGCCTGGACTGATTTCGCCCGCAGCGCTTTGCCGGGCGCTACAGCGTCGCTCACAGCGGCAGGCACACGCCGTCGCGCGCCAGTTCCACCCCTTCGGGCAACGCAGCGGGGTGGTCCAGCAGCCAGGCGTCCAGCGTATGCCCGACGTGAGTCAACACGGCCCGCCGGGGACGCAGCGATTCGATGCACTCCAGTGCCCGCGTGAGGTCGTTGTGGTTGCGCGGCGGCCGCTCCTGCGGCGGCATCGAGCAGTCCAGCACCAGCAGGTCCAGCGGCGCCGCGAGCAATCGCGAGGCGCTGTCCGCCGGCAGCCCGACGGTATCGGTGAGGTAGGCCAGGCGCCGTATCGTTCCCTCCTCGGAAGCCCCCTCCAGCAAGTAGCCGAAGGTTGGCTTCGAGTGGACCAGCGGCAACGCGGTCGCCGCCAGCGCGCCCCACTGGCGCCGCTCGAAGGCGCCGAAGGGCTGGCTGAAATCGAGGATACCCGGATGCTTGTAGAGGTCGGCGAGGCCCTCCGGGTCGGCCGGGCCGTGCACCGGGATCACCAGACCCTGGCCCCAGCGCAGGTGCAGCAGGCCCTGGGCGTGGTCGGCGTGGTAATGGGTCTGGAGGATGCCGTCGAGGCTATGGGGCGGGAAGCGCTCGCAGAGATCGACCAGGCCGCTGTCGATCAGCCAGCGCTGGCCGGCGCACTCCAGCAGCGCGCTACAGGGACGGCGACGCAGGCCGGCGTCGGCGCGGGCGTTGCGACAGGCCGGGCAATCGCAACCGTAGACCGGCACCTGGCGGGCGTCGCCGGTGCCGAGCAGGGTCAGGCGCATGCGCGGTCGCTGCCGAGACGGGCCAGGAGGGTGCGTAGCGTGTCGTCGAGGTCACCGGAGTTGTCCAGTTGGAACAGCGGGCCCTCCAGGCCGGCGGCGAACTCGGCGTTGCGCGCCAGGCGCGCCTCGATTTCCTCGGGGCTTTCCCGGCCGCGCGCCAGCAGGCGCTGGCGCAGCACCTCGGGTTTCACCCCGAGCAGGACCGCGAGCAGATCCGGATAGCGCCGGCGGGCCTGCGCCAGGTAGCCGCGCGAGCCGTTCACCAGCACGTCGTAGCCCTGCGCCAGCCACTCGTCGATCTGCACTGGGATGCCATAGCAAAGGCCGTTGGCGCGCCAGCTCATGGCGAACGCCGAGGCCCGCTCGAGGGTGTCGAACTGCGCCGGAGTCACCGCCTGGGCGTCCTCCCCCACCGCTTCCGCGGAGCGCGTGATCACCCGCCGCACGATACGGCAGCCGCGCAGCGCCAGGGGCTCGCGCGCGGCCTGCAACAGGCTGTCCTTGCCCGAGCCGGAAGGCCCCATCAGATAAATCAGTCTGCCTGTCATCAGAACACTCTCTGCCCGCCGCGCCAGACCTGACGCACCACCGGCTGGTTGTTGCCGAGCGCCCGCGCCTGCAGCAGATCGGCGCGCAGGCCGACGCGGATTTCGCCACGATCGGTCAGCCCGGCGGCCAGCGCCGGGGTACGGCTGACCATCGCCACCGCGCGCGGCAGGTCGTAGCGGATCGCATCATACTCGCTGTGCTCGCCGGCGAGCAGCAAGGCCGCATGCAGCAGGCTGGCCGGATAGTAGTCGCTGGAAAGGATATCCAGCACGCCGATTCCCGCCAGTTGCGCCGCCGCCACGTTGCCCGAGTGGGAACCGCCGCGGACCACGTTGGGCGCGCCCATCAGCACCTGCAGGCCGTGCTCGTGGCTGGCCCTGGCGGCCTCCACGGTGGTCGGGAACTCGGCGATGGCCATGCCGTAGCCGGCCGACTCGCGGACATGCGCGAGGGTCGCGTCGTCATGGCTGGCCACCGACAGGCCGCGTCCCTGGCAGACATCGACAATGGCCGCACGGGCGGCGTCGCTGTAGCGCTCGGAGTTGGCTACCTGCTCGACGATGAAGGCGTCCATCTCGGCATCGCTCAGGTGGTACTTGCCCTGGTAGTACTCGCGGTACTTCTCCAGCCTGGCGAACTGGCGCTGGCCGGGGGCGTGGTCCATCACCGAGACCAGTTGCACCAGCGGATGCTCGACCAGTTCGCGGAACACCTCCAGCGTCTGCGGATGGCTGACCTCGCAACGCAGGTGCAGGCGATGGTCGGCGCGCGCGTCGCCGCTGGCGGCGGCCTCGCCGATGGCCTCGAGCATCTTCGGCAACTGCTGCATGCGCTTGCCCTTGGGGTTGACGTCGCCGATGGACAGCGCGTCGAACACCGTGGTGATTCCCGCGGCGACGATCTGCGCGTCGTGCGCCAGCACCGCCGAGGCCGATGGCCAGTCGACGCCGGGACGCGGGGTCATGTGCTTCTCCAGGTTGTCGGTGTGCAGCTCGACCAGACCGGGCAGCAGGTAGTCGCCCCCCAGGTCCTCGGCCCCGGCCAGGTGGCTGCGGCCTTCGTCGACCGCGGCGATCAGGCCGTCGCGCAGCAGCACGCTGCCGACGAAGACCCGCTCGGCGCTGACTACCCGGGCATTGCTGAGAACGCGTTCAGACGACATGGGCTTGCTCCTGGCGGGAAAGCTCCTGGCTCATGTCCAGGTAGCGGCTGGCCACCGCCTCGCGGGCGGCGCGGTCGTGGAAGATGCCGATCAACGCGGCGCCAGCGGCCTTGGCTTCGCCGATCAGCTCCAGCACTACCTGGCGGTTGGCTTCGTCGAGGGACGCGGTCGGCTCGTCGAGCAGCAGGATCGGCCACTCGACCATGAAGCCGCGGGCAATGTTGACGCGTTGCTGCTCGCCGCCGGAAAAGGTACCCGGCGCCAGTTGCCAGAGGCGTTCCGGGATGTTCAGCCGGGCCAGCAGGCTGCGCGCCCGCAGTTCGGCGCTGTCGCGGCTCCAGCCACGGGCCAGGGCCGGCTCCATGACCACGTCGAGGGTCGCCACCCGCGGGATCACCCGCAGGAACTGGCTGACGTAGCCGAGGGTCTGGCGACGCACGGCGAGCACCTCGCGAGGCTCGGCGCCGACCAGTTCCAACCAGTCGCCGGCGTGGCGCAGGCGGATGCTGCCTCCGGCCGGCAGGTAGTTGCCGTAGAGCGTGCGCAGCAGGGTGCTCTTGCCGGCGCCGGAGCGTCCGTGGAGCACCAGGCATTCGCCGCCGGCGACATTGAAGTTGAGCCCGCGCAGCACATTGAGCACTACGCCCTGTTGCTGGTGCAGGGTGAAGGTCTTGCTGAGGTCGCGGACCTCGATCAGGTTGTTCATCGCTACTTCTCCGGGCGCCCGTCGCGCGGACCGGCGCCGACGCTTCGGCTCAGGGTTGCAGGACCGACGACACCAGCAATTGCGTGTACGGATGCTGCGGGTCGTCGAGAATCTGGTCGGTGAGACCGGCTTCCACCACCCGCGAACGGCGCATGACCATCAGGCGGTCGGCGAGCAGGCGCGCCACCGCCAGGTCGTGGGTGACGATCACCACCGCCAGGTCCAGCTCGCGCACCAGGCCGCGCAGCAGGTCGAGCAGGCGCGCCTGCACCGACACGTCGAGGCCGCCGGTGGGTTCGTCCATGAACACCAGGCGTGGCGCCGAGACCAGGTTGCGGGCGATCTGCAGACGCTGCTGCATGCCGCCGGAAAAGGTTCGCGGCAGGTCGTCGATGCGCAGCGGATCGATCTCCACCTGTTCCAGCCAGTCCAGCCCGGCCTGGCGCAGCCGACCGTAGTGGCGCACGCCCTGGGCCATCAGCCGTTCGCCGATGTTGGCGCCGGCGGACACGCCCATGCGCAGGCCGTCGCGCGGGTTCTGCTCGACGAAGCCCCACTCGGTGCGCAGCAGGGTGCGCCGCTCGGCTTCGCTGGCGGCGTAGAGGTCCAGCCAGCGGTCGCCGTCGTCGCGGTAGGCGACCGTGCCGGCGTCCGGCGGACAGCGCCCGGAGAGCAACGAGAGCAGGGTCGACTTGCCCGAGCCGGACTCACCGACGATGCCCAGCACCTCGCCGGGGTAGAGATCGAAGTCGACCTCCTGGCAGCCCTTTTCCGGCCCGTACAGGCGGGTCAGGCCACGCACCGAGAGCAGCGGCCGGTCGCGCGCGTCGAGGTTCGCATCGATGGATTCGCAGACCGCGTTCATTGCGCGTCCTCCCCTTCTTCCTGGCAGGCACGCCGCTGCGTGCAGTAATCGGTGTCGGAACAGACGAAGCGCTTGCCGCCACGGTCGTCGACGATCAGTTCGTCCAGGTAGGACTCGTGGCTGCCGCAGAAGGCGCAGCTTTCTTCCCAGCGCTGGACTTCGAAGGGGTGGTCCTCGAAGTCCAGGCTCGCCACCCGGGTGAACGGCGGCACCGCGTACAGGCGTTTCTCGCGACCTGCGCCGAACAGCATCAGCGCCGGGCTCATGTCCAGCTTGGGGTTGTCGAACTTGGGAATTGGCGAGGGATCCATCACGTAGCGCTCGTCCACCGTAACCGGGTAGGCATAGCTGGTGGCGATATGGCCGAAGGTGGCGATGTCCTCGTAGAGCTTCACGTGCATCACCCCGTAGTCGTCGAGCGCATGCATGGTCCGGGTCTCCGCCTCGGAAGGCTCGATGAAGCGCAGCGGCTCGGGGATCGGCACCTGGTAGACCATGATCTGCTCGCCGCTCAGGGCGGTTTCCGGTATCCGGTGGCGGGTCTGGATCACCGTCGCCTCCGGGGTCCGTTCGGTGGTGGCGACCCCGGCGGTGCGGGCGAAGAAACGCCGGATGGATACCGCGTTGGTGGTGTCGTCGGCGCCCTGGTCGATCACCTTGAGCACGTCGTCGGCACCGAGGATGGCCGCGGTCACCTGCATGCCGCCGGTGCCCCAGCCGTAGGGCAGCGGCATCTCGCGGCCGCCGAAGGGCACCTGGTAGCCGGGGATCGCCACCGCCTTGAGCAGGCCGCGGCGGATCATGCGCTTGGTCTGCTCGTCGAGGTAGGCGAAGTTGTAGCCCTGCTCCGGCGCGGCGCTGGCTTGCGGGGAAAGGCTCATGCGCGCTTCTCCTGGTCAGTGGGTTGCGCGGATTCGGCGACGCCGGGACGACGCAGCTTGCGAATCAGCTCCAGCTCGGACTGGAAATCGACGTAGTGCGGCAGCTTCAGGTGCGAGACGAAGCCGCCGGCCTCGACGTTGTCGCAGTGCATCAGGACGAACTCTTCCTGCTGCGCCGGCGACACCACCTCCTCGCCGTATTCCTCGGCGCGCAGGGCGCGGTCGACCAGGGCCATGCCCATCGCCTTGCGCTCGGCGTAGCCGAAGGCCAGGCCGTAGCCACGGGTGAATTGCGGCAGCTCCTCGCGGGAACCGACGAACTGGTTGACCATCTCGCACTCGGTGACCTCGATCTCGCCCACCGGCACCGCGAAGCCGAGTTCCTCGGGCTCCAGCCAGACCTCGCAGGCGCCGATGCGGATCTCCCCGGCGAACGGATGGTTGCGGCCGTAGCCGCGCTGGGTCGAATAGCCCAGGGCGAGAAGGAAGCCCTCGTCGCCGCGGGCCAGGGCCTGCAGGCGCTGGGCGCGGCCGGTGGGGAAGTCGAGCGGCTCGCGGGTGATATCCGGCACCGCGCCGGGCAGCTCGTACTCCGGCGTCATCAGGCCTTCCCGGTCGAGCAGGCCGAGCACGCGCGGACAAGGCTCCAGGGACGCGCCCCGCTCCACTTCGGGGCCGGGGTAGTCGCCCTCGGCGAGCAGGCTGAAGTCGAGCAGGCGATGGGTATAGTCGAAGGTCGGACCGAGCAGTTGCCCGCCCGGCAGGTCCTTGTAGGTCGCCGAGATACGTCGTTGCAGACGCATCCCGGCGGTGTCCAGCGGCAGGCTGGCGGCGAAGCGCGGCAGCGTGGTGCGGTAGGCGCGGAGAAGGAAGATCGCTTCCATCAGGTCGCCGGCCGCCTGCTTGATCGCCAGTGCCGCCAGTTGCTCGTCGTACAGCGAACCCTCGGTCATCACCCGCGACACGGCCAGCGGCATCTGCTGGCGGATCTGCTCCACCGACAGCTCCGGCAGCGCGGTATCGCCGCGGCGCTTGCGCGCCAGCAGGCGATGGGCGTTGTCGATGGCCTTCTCGCCACCCTTGACGGCTACGTACATCAGGCCACCTCCTCGACGGGTTCGCTGACCCGGGTACTGCGTGGCAGGCCGAGGATGCGCTCGCCGGCGGCGAAGAAGGCATCCAGGCCCCTGGGGAATTCGGTGCGTGCGGCGCGCTGTGCCCAGAACCCGGCGCTCACCGGCAACGCCACCTGGCGCACTTCGGCGATGCCCGGTCCGCGCCACTCCAGCGAGGCGCCGCCATCGAGGCCGGCAAGCTGGATCAGCAGGGTGCAGGACTGGTCCGGATAACGGTCGCTGCCGCTGTCGAAGCCGCTCAGGTCGTCCAGCTCGCCTTCGTCGAGCAAAGCGAACAGCGCCTGCTCACGCTCGGCGACGATCGGGCAGCCGCAATGGAAGGCCAGGTTGGCGCGCAACGTCGGGCTGTCGAGACCCGGCGCCAGCCACAGCGGGGTGTCGGAGTCGAGGAAGCTCAGGCACAGCGCGTAGCTGGCCGGTTGCAACGCGGCCAGCGCCGGTGCGCGGTCGAGGTTGCGCACCAGCCCCGGTTCGGCGAGGGCCTTGAGCGCCGCGCGGAAACTCCGCTGGGCATCCAGGACCGGGTCCTGGAACGCCGGTTGCAATAGCGCGGCGGTATCCGCCGGGCTGGGAAGCGAAGCGCTGGTCATCAATCTTCTCCTCGGACCAGGGTGAAGAACTCCACCTTGGTAGTGGCGATTTCCGCCTCCTGGGCGGCGCGGCGCTCGGCCTGGGTGCGGGCCAGCGGTTCGATCAGGCGCGCCTGCCAGGCCGCCGCGTCGGCGCCCTGCAGGTGCGCGTCGGCCAGGGCGGCCAGTTCGGCGTGGCGCTTGTCGCGCCCGGCGACATAGCTGTAGCCGGTGCGTCCGTCACCGAGCCGCACCACGCAGCGGGTCACGGTCATCTCGCCGAGGTTGAACGGGCTGCCGGTGCCGCCCATGCGTCCGCGCACCAGGGTCATGCCGGTCTCGGCGGCGCGCAGCAGGTGATAGTCGGCATCGCGCAGGGCGTCCGCATGGGCGTCCAGCTCCTCGCGACGGGCGCGGGCGAGCACGCCCATCCAGCGCTGTCGTGCGGCGATGGTGGGATCGGAATGCAAGGCGGTCATGGGCTTCTCCTAGGGGGCGACCTGGTACTGGAAGCGATCGGCGCGGCTGATCGACTGGGCCAGTTCCACCGGTTGGCCGGTACGGTCGCGGGACAGGGTGAGGACGGTGAGCAACGGCGCATGGCGGGGCATCAGCAGGCGCGCCGCCTCCTCGCGGTTGGGCAGGCGCGCACCGATCAGGCTGTAGGTGCGGGTCAGCGGCAGGCCTTTGTCGGCCAGGTAGCGACGCAGCGAACCGCCCTGGTAGTCGGCGAGCAGCTCGCTGCGGGAAACGGCGTAGCAATGGCGGATCAGGCTCACTGGCTGGCCGTCGAGGTAACGCAGGGTGGTCAGTTCCAGCACCCGCCCGCCCTCGCCGATCCCCAGGTGGGTGGCCTCGGCGGCGCCGGCCGGGCGCTGGCGCGCCTCCAGCAGCCGGGCCTCGACCCGGTGGCCCTGGGCCGAGAGCGACTCGGTGTAGGCGTTGGCGGCGCCCATCGGGTAGATCGTCGGCGCCTCCAGGACCTGGGTGCCCTTGCCCTGGCGCCGCAGCACGCGGCCTTCGAGCACCAGTTCGTCGAGCGCCCTGCGCAGGGTATGGCGGTTCACCGCGAAGCGCTGGGCCAGCTGGATCTCGCCGGGCAGGTAGTCGCCGGGGCGGTAGGCCAGCAGTTCCTGGCGCAGCCGTTCGGCCAGTTCGCGGTACAGCGGTTCGCTTTGTCTAGACAAGTGCATGGTTTGGAAAGGGCGCACCAGGCGCCCTCCTCGCGTCGTCAGATGAACAGCTTGCGCAGGCGTTGTGACAGAACGTCGATCAGGCTCACCACCACGATGATCACGATCAGCACGGCGCAGGTCTGGCCGAACTGGAAGCCGCGGATGGCCTCCCAGAGGATCACGCCGATGCCGCCGGCGCCGACCATCCCGACCACGGTGGCGGAACGTACGTTGGACTCGAAGCGGTACAGCGAATAGGAGATCCACAGCGGCAGGACCTGCGGGATGACCCCGAAGATGACCTCCTGCAGGGCGCTGGCACCGGTGGCGCGGACGCCTTCGACCGGACCGGGGTCGATCGCCTCGACCGCCTCGGCGAAGAGCTTGGCGAGCACCCCGGTGGTACTGATGAACAGCGCCAGCACGCCGGCGAACGGGCCCAGGCCGACGGCGACCACGAAGAGCATGGCGAAGACCATCTCGTTGATCGAACGGCAGGCATCCATCACCCGCCGCACCGGCTGGTAGACCCACCAGGGCACGATGTTCTCGGAAGCCAGGATCGACAGCGGGATGGCGCAGACGATCGCCAGCACCGTGCCCCAGAGGGCGATCTGCACGGTGACCAGCATCTCGCTGAGGTAGAGCTTCCAGTTGCCGAAGTCCGGCGGGAAGAAGTCGGCGGCGAAGGTCGCCATGTTGCCGGCGTCGCGGAACAGCACGGCCGGGTTCATTTCCGCGCCCTTCCAGGACCAGGCGAGGATGGCGAGGAACAGGCCCCAGCCGACCAGGCGTCCCCAGGATGGCTTGCCGGTGGCGGCCGCCGCGGCGGTGGTGCTCAGAGTGCTCATATCGGGAATCTCGACAGCGGTATTGGCGAATCGGGTGGGCGCGGCGCCGGCCGCGCCCGGGGTGGATCAGCCGGCGTTGGCGGCGGTTTTCTGCTCGCGCTCGGCCATGCGTTTCTCCAGCTTGGCCAGCTCCTCGTCGAGGGCCTTCAGCTTGGCGGCCTTCTCCTCGGCGCCGAGGTTGGCGTTGTTCGCCACGTCGGTGCGCTGCTTGAACAGCTCGAGCTGGCGGATCGGCAGCAACTGGTCGTCGTCGGAGGGCTGGAACTTCGACCATTGCAGGTCGGCGAGGACCTTCTTCTGCTCGGCGTTGGCGCCGTACTTGAAGAAGAAGTCGCGCAGCTTGTTCTTCTGCTCGTCGCTCAGGTTGTTGCGCCACACCAGCGGGTCGCCCGGGATCAGCGGCGACTTCCAGATCACCTTGAGCTGCCTGGCCTTCTCCGGCTGGGTCAATTCCAGGCGCTCCATGCCCTCGGTATTGAAGGTGGCGACGTCGACCTGCTTGTTGGCCACCGCCAGTGCGTTGACCTCATGGCTGGAATTGAGGGTGCGCTTGAAGGCCTTGACCGGGTCGACGTTGTTCTTGGCGAACACGTAGTAGCCGGGCACCAGGTAGCCGGACGTGGAGTTCGGATCGCCGTTGCCGAAGGTCAGGCTCTTGGCGTTCGCCAACATGTCCTCGAGGCTGTCGATCTTGCTGTCCTTGTTGGCGATCAGCAGGCTCCAGTAGCCCGGCGCGCCACTGGCGGCGACGGTCTGGGCGAAGATCTCGCCGTGGGCGCGATCCACCGCTTCCATGGCGGCCTTGTTGCCGTACCAGGCGATGTCGACCTTGTCGAAACGCATGCCCTGGATGATCCCGGCGTAGTCGGGGGCGAAGAAGGCCTTCACCTGGTAGCCGGTCTGCTGGCTCATGTCCTTGAGGAAGGGTTCCCAGATGCTCTTGAGGTTCTGCGACGACTCGGTGGAGATGATCCCGAAATTGATCACCGGCTGGTCGGCGTGCGCCATCCCGGCAAGGGAGCCGGCGAGCAGGGCGGAAGCCGCGAGCACACGACTGAAGCGTTTCAACATGGAGAGAACTCCTGGGCAGGGTTTGGCGGGTTTTTATGCGGTTCGAATGACGTCAGGCGCGCGCGAGGGTCAGTTCCGGCTGGCTCTCCGCCCCGCGCCGGGCACGGTCGGAAAACAGCAGCGGGGTGTCCCCTTCGGCGCCGTAGAGTTCGTTGAGGAAGCCTTCGGAAAGGTGCTCGCTGCTGCCGTCGAAGAGGATCCGGCCGCCCTTCAGGGCCACCGCGCGCGGGCAATAGCGCAACGCGTAGTCGACCTGATGCAGGGTCACCACCACGGTCTTGCCGTCGTGGCGGTTGATATCGGCGAGGATGTCCATCACCTTGCGCGCCGACTCCGGGTCGAGCGAGGCGATCGGTTCGTCGGCGAGAATCACCTCGGCCTTCTGGGTCAGGGCGCGGGCGATGGCCACGCGCTGCTGCTGGCCGCCGGAAAGGGTCGAGGCGCGCTGCCCGGCGAAATCGGCCAGGCCGACCCGTGCCAGCGCTTCCAGGGCCTGGCGCTTCTGCTCGGCGCTGAACAGCCCCAGCGAACCGCGCCAGCGCGGCATGCGACCGAGGAAGCCGAGCAGGACGTTGTCCAGCACGCTGAGGCGGTTGACCAGGTTGAACTGCTGGAAGATGTAGCCGATGTCGGCGCGCAGGCGACGCACTTCGCCGCTCAGGCGGCCGGACGCCTGCAGGCGGCGACCCAGCACGTCGATGCTGCCGCCGTTGTCGCGGTCGCAGCGGGCAAGCCCGGCGACGTGACGCAGGAGCGTGGATTTGCCGGAGCCGGATGCACCGATCAACGCCACCATCTCGCCCGCCTGGATCTCCAGCCTCAGGTTGAAAAGCGCCTGCTTGCGGGCAAAGGTCTTGTTCAGGCTGTCGACACGGATCACCGCGCTCATCGTTCTCCCTCCAATCGGTTGCACGAAGACGCCAGCGGCGCCATCTGGTGTAGACCAAGATAGAAGGAGACTGTGTCAGCCCGGTGAAGTGACGATGACAGTCGAGTGACAATCCCTTGAACGACCGGTGGTCAGAAGGCCATCATCCAACCCCCAGTAAAAAACTAGGCTTTTGCTGAATCGCTCGCATTTCAGATAGCTGGTACTGGCAAAACGCCGGCACGCAACGCACAATTGACGTCAACTAATTGTTGTTTCCGAAATAACAGACTGAACGGCTAGCGGAAATCGTGGTCATAGGCCCGAGAACAATGAACGCTTCCTCGGCACCGCTTTTCCCTGACTCTACAGGTTCAATGTATGCGCCCACTGAAACAGGCAACTCCTACCTACTCCAGCCGTACCGCTGACAAATTCGTCGTTCGTCTGCCCGAGGGCATGCGTGAGCAGATCGCAGAAGTCGCTCGCAGCCATCACCGCAGCATGAACTCCGAGATCATCGCCCGACTCGAGCAGAGCCTGCTCCAGGAAGGGGCGCTGCAAGACAATCTCGGTGTTCGCCTGGACAGCCCGGAACTCAGCCTGCACGAGCGCGAGCTGCTGCAGCGTTTCCGCCAGCTGACCCACCGTCAGCAGAACGCGCTGGTCGCCCTGATCGCACACGATGCGGAGCTGGCCCAGGCCTGAGCGCCGAAGCCCACGCGTAGCGCTTGAAATGGCCGGCATTCGCCGGCTTTTTCTTTATGGATGGCCAAACCATGGGCGAGTAACCGCAAGGCGGTTATCCGCCGGCCCCTGTAGCGGTGGCGTTATCCCTCCAACGCCACGAGGGAGAGCCGAATGAGCTATCGCCTGGCCGCCGATGCCCTGGTCTGGCTGCACCTGGGCTTCATCCTGTTCGTCCTGTTCGGCGGCCTGCTGCCGTTGCGCTGGCCACGCCTGGCCTGGCTGCACCTGCCGGCGGTGGCCTGGGGCTGCGCGGTGGAGTTTCTCGGCCTGCCCTGTCCGCTGACCCCGCTGGAGAATCGTCTGCGCCGGGCCGCCGGGGACGCCGGCTACAGCGGCGGCTTCGTCGAGCACTACCTGTTGCCGCTGATCTATCCCGCCGGCCTGACCCCGGCGGTGCAGTGGATCCTTGGCGCCATCGTTCTGCTGCTCAACCTGATCGCCTACCTGTATCTGTTGCATCGCCGCGGTAGCCGCTGAGCCACGGATGCCACGTCATTCCGTACCTGGATAATGCTGCGCCGGCAGCGAGGCGAATCGTAGGCTGGTCTCCCCTGCCCAGCCCGGAGTCATTCCCATGCATCCCTATTTCAGTCTCGCCGGTCGCATCGCCCTGGTCACCGGCGGCAGCCGCGGCATCGGCCAGATGATCGCCCAGGGTCTTCTCGAAGCCGGCGCCCGCGTCTTCATCTGCGCACGTGACGCAGAGGCCTGCGCCGACACCGCCACACGCCTCTCGGCCTACGGCGACTGCCAGGCGATCCCCGCCGACCTTTCCAGCGAAGCCGGTGCCCGGCGCCTGGCGGAGGCGCTCGGCGGACTCAGCGCGCGGCTGGATATCCTGGTGAACAACGCCGGCACCAGTTGGGGCGCAGCGCTGGAAAGCTATCCGGTGTCCGGCTGGGAAAAGGTCATGCAGCTCAATGTCACCTCGGTGTTTTCCTGCATCCAGCAACTGCTGCCGCTGCTGCGCCGCTCGGCCAGCGCGGAGAACCCGGCGCGGGTGATCAACATCGGCTCGGTGGCGGGCATCAGCGCCATGGGCGAACAAGCCTATGCCTACGGGCCGAGCAAGGCCGCGCTGCATCAACTGTCGCGGATGCTGGCGAAGGAACTGGTCGGCGAGCACATCAATGTCAATGTGATCGCTCCCGGACGCTTTCCGAGCCGCATGACCCGTCACATCGCCAATGACCCGCAGGCACTGGAGGCGGACAGCGCGTCGATTCCCATGGGCCGCTGGGGTCGCCCGGAGGAGATGGCGGCGCTGGCGATCAGCCTGGCCGGCACCGCCGGCGCCTACATGACCGGCAACGTGATCCCCATCGACGGCGGTTTTCATCTCTGAGCGCCGCCAATCCGGGTAACATGACGCCCCCGACCGCTCGCCTCGTCCCGCCATGACCCACAGCGTTTCTCCCATCGGCTACATCCGCTCCTGCTTCATGGAGAAGTTCGCCATCCCGCGCCAGCCGCTGCTCGCGCCGGCGGCGCGGGGGACCCTGGAACTGCTGCCGCCGTTCGACCAGGTGGAAGCGCTGGAAGGCCTGGAGCAGGTCAGCCATGTCTGGCTGCTGTTCCTCTTCCACCAGGCCCTGGAAGACAAGCCGCGACTGAAGGTGCGCCCGCCGCGCCTGGGCGGCAACCGCTCGCTGGGAGTCTTCGCCACCCGCGCCACCCATCGGCCGAACGGCATCGGCCAGTCGGTGGTGCGCCTGGAGGGCTTCGAAGCGGGGCGCCTGTGGCTGTCCGGAATCGACCTGCTCGACGGCACCCCGGTACTCGATATCAAGCCCTACGTACCCTACGCCGACGCCGTGGCCGACGCCCGCAACGGCATCGCCGACGCGCCGCCGCCGGGCATCGCCGTGGAGTGGAGCGAGCAGGCGCGGCGCCAGGCCCATGAGCACGGCCAGCGGTTGCGGCAGCCGGTAGCCGAGCTGATCGAGCAATGCCTGGCCCAGGACCCACGCCCGGCCTACCAGAAGCCAGAGCCCGGGCGCCGCTACGGGGTGCGCCTGTGGGACCTCGACGTGCATTGGCACTACCCGCGCCCGGACCTGATCCGCGTGCTGGACGTCGCCGGCGGCGATTGAGCCTTCTCAGCGCAGCGGATTGAGCGCCAGCGCGTCGCTTTCGAAGACTTCCTGTTCGAGGATCAGCGGCTCGACCAACGGCCGGCTGTCGCGGAAATGCGCGGTGCGGGTGTGCGCCTCGTAGGCCGCGTCATCGCGATAGACCTCGTAGAGATAGACCAGGTCAGGGTCCTGTCGGTCGCGGGAAACGTCGAACACCAGGCAGCCGGGCTCGGTGGACACGGAAGCGGCGGCGTTGACCTGGATGGCATCGATGAAAGCCTCGGCGCAGCCGGGCCTGAGACGGGTCTTGATAAAGATGCAGTACACGGAAACTTCCTTTTGTTTTAGATTTACAAAATTATTGTATACAAAAAAGGAAGCAAGCCCATGTCCGACCGCCCTGCCCGCCCCTCCCGCCTCAACGGCCTGCGTCACCTCGCCCTGCTGGTGCCCAACCTGGAAGAATGCGAGCGCTTCTATGTCGACGTGCTGGGCATGGAAGTGCTGAACCGCGCCAACGAAGACCTGGTGTATCTCACCTGCGGCAACGACAACCTTTCCCTCGGCCGCGCCCACGCTGCCAGCAACGGCCTGCAGACCATGGATCACTACGGCTTCGTCGTCGACAGCGTGGAGGAACTGGAGGCCTGGTACCGTTACCTGAAGGCGCTGGGCGTGACCCTGCTCGACCAACCCTTCGACCACGGCGACGGCGCGCGCAGCTTCCACCTGCTCGACCCGGCGGGCAACAAGGTGCAGCCGCTGTACCATCCAGCGGTATCCGGGCAACGCCTGGCCTGAGCCTCGGGCAGCCCTCTCCCCTCTCCCTGAAGGGAGAGGGGCGACTCGGTACACTGAGTGCCAGCAACCTCGCTTGTTCCTCATCTCCACTTCTTGACTTTCATCAAGCGCGTTCCGCCCCCGCTTCTCCTAGCATCCGGCAACGGAAGCGATTCCAACGCCAGGCGCAGACCCCACCGCAGCGCGGCGTCCCTTTTTTCGCCGGTAGCCAGTAGTAGATGGAACCTATGCGCGCCCTTCGTTTTTCCGCCGGATCGTGGCGGTGTGTCTTCGCCTGGATGCTCCTGCTGGTCGGCCTCGCCGCCCAGGGTGCCGAACTCAGCGAGTTGGAGCGCCTGCGCATCGCCCAGGTATTCCCCGTGGTCGAGCGGATCGGCGACCCCGAAGGCGACTACGGCGTACGCCGCCTGAGCAAGGGCGAGGAAACCCTCGGCTACGCCTTCCAGACCCTCAGCGTCACCGACATCCCGGCTTACTCCGGCAAGCCGATCAACCTGCAGGTGATCCTCGATCCGCAGGCGGTTATCCGCGACGCCTACGTCCTCGAACACCACGAACCGATCCTGCTGATCGGTATCCCGGAAGAGAAGCTGCACGCCTTCAGCGCCAGGTACGACGGCGTGCGCGCCGACCAGCGGGTGGTGGTCGGCCGCTCCAGCGACCCGCAGGCGGTTACCGTCGACGCGGTGAGCGGCGCCACGGTGACGGTGATGGTGGTCAACGAGATCGTCATGCGCGCCGCACATACGGTGGCGGTTTCCCTCGGCCTGATCGAGGACCGCGGCAATGTGCGGCCCAAACCGGCGCAGGTGCGCCAGCAACCGGCAGCGACCGCAAACTGGAGCGAACTGCTCGGCAACGGCGCGATCCGCCGCCTGCAGTTGAGTCGCGGGCAGATCGACGACGCCTTCAAGGGCAGCGAGGCCGAAGGCATCGGCGAAGCCGACGCGGCGCACCGCGACGAGCCGTTCATCGATCTCTACAGCGCCCTGCTCAACCCTCCCGCGGTGGGCCGCAGCCTGCTCGGCGACAACCAGTACCGCGAACTGATGGCGTCGCTGAAGCCAGGCGAATACGCCTTCGTCGTGCTCGGCGACGGCGAGTATTCCTTCAAGGGTTCCGGCTACGTGCGCGGTGGCATCTTCGATCGGGTCCAACTGCGCCAGTTCGGCGACATCATCAGCTTCCGCGACCTCGACTACCAGCGCCTGTCGGACGTCTATGCCGAAGGCATGCCGGAGTTCCGCGAGATGGCGATCTTCGTCGCCCGCGCCAGCCAGCGTTTCGATCCGGGCTCGCCCTGGACCCTGGAGTTGCTCGTGCGGCGCCAGACCGGCCCGGTGGCGGGGGTATTCACCAGCTTCGAGCTGGCCTGCCAGACGCCCGAGGAATACCTGGAGCGGCCGCAGCCAACGGCCGAGGAACTGGCCGCCCTGGAAGAGGCTGCCCGGCCGCTGTGGCTGCGGGTCTGGTACCAGAAGAGTTTCCAGGTCGGGGTCCTCTGTACCGCCCTCGTCCTGCTCCTGGCGATCCTCTTCCTCCAGGACCGCCTGGTGCGACGGCCGCGCCTGATGCAGCGACTGCGCACCGGCTACCTGGCGTTCACCCTGGTCTACCTGGGCTGGTACAGCCTCGGCCAGCTATCGGTGGTCAACGTGCTGACCTTCGTCCACGCGCTGTTCGAAGGCTTCCGCTGGGAGCTGTTCCTCAGCGACCCGCTGCTGTTCATCCTCTGGACCTTCACCGCAGCCAGCCTGCTGCTCTGGGGCCGCGGCGTGTTCTGCGGCTGGCTGTGCCCGTTCGGTGCGCTACAGGAACTGCTCAACGAACTCGCGCGCAAGCTCCGCGTGCCGCAGTTCCAGGTGCCGTTCGCCGTGCACGAGCGGCTCTGGGCGATCAAGTACATCATCCTGCTGGTGCTCTTCGGTCTCTCCCTGGAATCCCTGGCGCTGGCCGAGCAGGCCGCGGAGGTGGAGCCGTTCAAGACCGCCATCACCCTCGGCTTCGACCGCCAGTGGTGGTTCGTCGCCTACGCCGTCGCGCTGCTGGTGGTCAACCTGTTCACCCGCAAGGTCTATTGCCGCTACCTCTGCCCGCTGGGCGCGGCCCTGGCGATCCCGGCCAAGGCGCGCCTGTTCGACTGGCTCAAGCGCCGCGCGGAATGCGGCAGGCCCTGCCAGCTCTGTGCCCGCGAATGCGAGATCCAGGCGATCCATCCCGACGGCCGCATCGAGGCCAACGAATGCCACTACTGCCTCGACTGCCAGATGACCTACCACGACCAGGACAAGTGCCCGCCGCTGGTGAACAAGCGCAAGAAGCGCGCGAAGAGCGCGCCGGCGGACAACGCGCGGATACCCGCGGAGAACCTCTGACCTGGCTCCCTTTCCCCTGACTGCCCTTGAGGACGACACGAGATGAGCGACGACACGAAAAGCCCCCACGAAGAAACCCACGGCCTGAACCGCCGCGGCTTCCTCGGCGCCTCGGCGCTGACCGGAGCCGCCGCCCTGGTTGGCGCCAGCGCCCTGGGCAGCGCGGTGGTCGGCCGCGAGGCCCGGGCCGCGGGCAAGGGCGAGCGCAGCAAGGCCGAGGTCGCCCCCGGCGAACTGGATGAGTACTACGGGTTCTGGAGCGGCGGACATTCCGGCGAAGTACGCGTGCTCGGCGTGCCGTCGATGCGCGAGCTGATGCGCATACCGGTGTTCAACGTCGACTCGGCCACCGGCTGGGGCCTGACCAACGAGAGCAAGCGGATCCTCGGCGACAGCGCGCGCTTCCTCAACGGCGACTGCCACCATCCGCACATCTCGATGACCGACGGCAAGTACGACGGCAAGTACCTGTTCATCAACGACAAGGCCAACAGCCGGGTCGCGCGCATCCGCCTGGACGTCATGAAATGCGACCGCATCGTCACCATTCCCAACGTCCAGGCGATCCACGGCCTGCGCCTGCAAAAGGTGCCGCATACCCGCTACGTGTTCTGCAACGCCGAGTTCATCATCCCCCATCCCAACGACGGCTCGACCTTCGACCTGTCCGGCGACAACGCCTTCACCCTGTACAACGCCATCGACGCCGAGACCATGGAAGTGGCCTGGCAGGTGATCGTCGACGGCAACCTCGACAACACCGACATGGACTACAGCGGCAGGTTCGCCGCCTCCACCTGCTACAACTCGGAAAAGGCCGTCGACCTCGGCGGCATGATGCGCAACGAGCGCGACTGGGTGGTGGTGTTCGACATCCCGCGCATCGAGGCCGAGATCAAGGCGAAGCGCTTCGTCACCCTCGGCGACTCGAAGGTGCCGGTGGTCGACGGCCGGCGCAAGGACGGCAAGGACAGCCCGGTGACCCGCTACATCCCGGTACCGAAGAACCCCCACGGGCTGAACACCTCGCCGGACGGCAAGTACTTCATCGCCAACGGCAAGCTCTCGCCGACCTGCACCATGATCGCCATCGAGCGCCTCGGCGACCTGTTCGCCGGCAAGCTGGCCGACCCGCGCGACGTGGTGGTGGGCGAGCCGGAACTGGGCCTCGGCCCGCTGCACACCACTTTCGATGGCCGAGGCAACGCCTATACCACGCTGTTCATCGACAGCCAGTTGGTGAAGTGGAACCTGGCCGACGCGGTGCGCGCCTACAAGGGCGAGAAGGTCGACTACATCCGCCAGAAACTCGACGTGCAGTACCAGCCGGGGCACAACCACGCCACCCTGTGCGAGACCAGCGAAGCCGACGGCAAGTGGATCGTGGTGCTCAGCAAGTTCTCCAAGGACCGCTTCCTGCCCACCGGTCCGCTGCACCCGGAGAACGACCAGTTGATCGACATTTCCGGCGAGGAAATGAAGCTGGTCCACGACGGCCCGACCTTCGCCGAACCGCACGATTGCATCCTCGCCCGCCGCGACCAGATCAAGACCCGCAAGATCTGGGACCGCAAGGACCCGTTCTTCGCCGAGACGGTCAAGCGCGCGGAAAAGGACGGCATCGACCTGATGAAGGACAACAAGGTCATCCGCGAGGGCAACAAGGTCCGCGTCTACATGGTCTCGATGGCGCCCTCCTTCGGCCTCACCGAGTTCAAGGTGAAGCAGGGCGACGAAGTCACCGTGACCATCACCAACCTCGACGAGATCGAGGACGTGACCCACGGCTTCGTCATGGTCAACCACGGCGTCTGCATGGAGATCAGCCCGCAACAGACCTCGTCGATCACCTTCGTCGCCGATAAGCCCGGGGTGCACTGGTACTACTGCAGCTGGTTCTGCCACGCCCTGCACATGGAAATGTGCGGGCGGATGCTGGTGGAAAAGGCTTGATCCACGCAGCGCGGTCGCTGGCCGGGCGCCGGGCGGGGCCGCTCCTCGCCCTGCTCCTGCTCGGCCTCGCCACGGCCCGCGCGGAGCCGGTCGACGGCCTGCCGCTGCGGGCCGACGGCGATGGCCGCTGGAGCCTGGCGGCGGGCCGCTACGCCGGCAACTTCGTCATCGACCGGCCGCTGCACCTACGCTGCGAGGCCGGCGCCGAACTGGACGGCGGCGGCCACGGCAGCCTGCTGACCCTGACCAGCCCCGGGATCACCGTCGAGGGCTGCCGGCTGCGCAACTGGGGGCGCAACCTGACCGAACTCGACGCCGCGATCTTCGTCGGCAAGGCCGCCAGCGACGCCGTGATCCGCGGCAACGACCTGCGCGGCGCGGGCTTCGGCGTCTGGCTCGACGCCACGGCGGGCGCGCAGGTGCTCGACAACCGCATCGAGGGCGACGAAAGCGTGCGCTCCCAGGATCGCGGCAACGGTATCCACCTCTATGCGGTGAAGGACGCCCTGGTCCGCGGCAACCGGGTCAGCCACACCCGCGACGGGGTCTACATCGACACTTCCAACGACAGCAGCATCGAAGCCAACCGCTTCGAGGAGCTGCGCTACGGCGTGCACTACATGTTCACCCACAACAGCCGGGTGACCGACAACCTGACCCGGCGCACCCGCACCGGCTACGCGCTGATGCAGAGCCGCAAGCTGACCGTGACCGGCAACCGCTCCATCGACGACGAGAACTACGGCATCCTGATGAACTACATCACCTACTCGACCCTGGCCGGCAACCGCGTCGAGGGCGTGCGCAGCGGCAGCACCGGCGACGCGATGATTTCCGGCGCCGAGGGCAAGGCGCTGTTCATCTACAACTCGCTGTTCAACCGCATCGAAGGCAACAGCTTCGCCGACAGCGCCCTGGGCATCCACCTCACCGCCGGCTCGGAGGACAATCGCATCGCCGGCAACGCCTTCATAGGCAACCGCCAGCAGGTCAAGTACGTCGCCAGCCGCGAGCAGGAGTGGTCCGCCGACGGCCGCGGCAACTACTGGAGCGACTACCTGGGCTGGGACCGCGACGACGACGGTCTCGGCGACGTCGCCTACGAGCCCAACGACAACGTCGACCGGCTGATCTGGCTGTACCCGCAGGTACGCCTGCTGTTGAACAGCCCGAGCATCGAGCTGCTGCGCTGGGTCCAGCGCGCCTTCCCGGTGGTGCGCTCGCCCGGCGTGCGCGACAGCCATCCGCTGATGCGGATGCCCGCCGCGGAGCCGAGGCCATGAGCCTGGTCGAGATCGACGGCGCGACCCTGCGCTACGGCGCCCTCACCGCCCTGAGCGGGCTCGACCTGCGCCTGGAGCCCGGCGAGGTGCTCGGCCTGCTCGGCCACAACGGCGCCGGCAAGACCACCACCATCAAGCTGGTCCTCGGCCTGCTGGCCCCCAGCGAAGGCCGCGTGCGGGTCCTCGGCCACGATGCGAGGAGCCTGGAGGCGCGCCGCCAGCTCGGCTACCTGCCGGAGAACGTGACCTTCTACCCGCAGCTCAGCGGCGCGGAAACCCTGCGCCACTTCGCCCGCCTCAAGGGCGTGGCGCCGGCCGAAGCCGCGCGCCTGCTGGAACAGGTCGGCCTCGGCCATGCCGCCAGGCGACGCCTGAAAACCTACTCGAAGGGCATGCGCCAGCGCCTCGGCCTGGCCCAGGCGCTGCTCGGCGAACCGCGCCTGCTGCTGCTCGACGAACCGACGGTGGGCCTCGACCCGCTGGCCACCGTCGAGCTCTACCAATTGCTCGACCGCCTGCGCGGCCAGGGCACCGGGATCGTCCTTTGCTCCCATGTGCTGCCCGGCGTCGAGACGCACATCGACCGCGCCGCGATTCTCGCCGGCGGCCGCCTGCAAGTGGCCGGCAGCCTCGCCGAATTGCGCCGCAAGGCGGCTCTGCCGACCCGCGTGCGCCTGGCCAGCCCGCATAACCCGCAGTGGCTCGAACGCTGGCACCGGGCCGGCCTGGCGGCGCGGAGACTGGACGACCAGCGCATCGAGGTACTGCTGGACGATGCCGAGCGCGACGGCGTGCTGGAAGCGCTGCTGGCCGCGCGCGAGTTCGACCTGGAAATCCTGCCGCCGTCGCTGGAGGACCTCTATCGCCACCACATGTCCCCCGCCCCCGCCGGAGCCACGCCATGCCCGTAGTCTGGACCATCGCCCGCAAGGAACTGGCCGACGGCCTGCGCAATCGCTGGCTGCTGGCGATCAGCCTGCTGTTCGCCCTGCTCTCGGTGGGCATCGCCTGGTTCGGCGCCGCCGCGGCCGGCCAGGTCGGCTTCACCTCGGTGCCGGCGACGGTCGCCAGCCTGACCAGCCTGGCCACCTTCCTGATGCCGCTGATCGCCCTGCTGCTGGCCTACGACGCCATCGTCGGCGAGGAGGAAGGCGGCACCCTGCTGCTGCTCCTGACCTACCCGCTGGGGCGCGGCCAGTTGCTGCTCGGCAAGTTCCTCGGTCACGGCCTGATCCTCGCCCTGGCCACCCTGATCGGCTTCGGCAGCGCGGCGCTGGCGATCCTCGCGCTGGTGCCGGAGGTCGAGGCGGCCATCCTGCTGGGCGCCTTCGGCCGCTTCATGGGTTCCTCGCTGCTGCTCGGCTGCGTGTTCCTCGCCCTGGCCTACGCCCTGAGCAGCCGCGCCAGCGAGAAATCCAGCGCCGCCGGGCAGGCGCTCGGCCTGTGGTTCTTCTTCGTCCTGCTGTTCGACCTGGCCCTGCTGGCGATCCTGGTCCTCAGCCAGGGTCACCTGAGCCCGCGGCTGCTGCCCTGGCTGTTGCTGCTCAACCCGACCGACCTCTACCGGCTGATCAACCTGTCCGGCTTCGACGCAGCCGCCGCCGGCGGGGTGGTTCCCCTGGCCAGCGACCTGCCGGTGTCCGCCAGCGCCCTCTGGCTGGCCCTGGCCCTCTGGGCCGGCGCTGCCCTGGCGCTGGCCCACGGCCTGTTCCGCCGCCGCCCCATCTGACTCACGAGGTTCCGCCATGCAACGTCATACCCTCCCCCTGCGCCCTCTGCTCGGCACGCTCCTGCTCGGCCTGCTGCTGGCCGGCTGCGATGCGTCGCGGGACGACGCCACGGCACTCGGCCCGGTGCCGATCGCCAGCGGCGACGAATGCCACGTCTGCGGCATGCTCATCGAGGAAATGCCCGGTCCCAAGGGCGAGTCGGTGCTTCCCGGCGCGGTGCGCAAGTTCTGCTCCACCGCCGAACTGTTCGGCTGGTGGCTGCAACCGGAAAACCGCCAGGGCCAGGCGCGCCTGTATGTCCACGACATGAGCCAGGCCGACTGGCGGCACCCCGACGACGCCCGCCTGATCGACGCCACCCGCGCCTACTACGTGGTCGGCATCCAGCGGCCGGGCGGCATGGGCGCCACCCTCGCCTCGTTCGCCGACGAAGAGGCCGCGACGCGCCTGGCGGCCGAGGAAGGCGGCCGGGTACTGCGCTTCGACGAGATCGACCAGGCGGTGCTGCAAGGCGTGGGCGGCGACCACCCGCACCGGCACCCGGCGCACTGAGCGTGGGCCGGAAAGCAGAAAGCCCCTGCCGCGGATACGGCAGGGGCTTTCTTCGCCTGGCGCGACGAGGCGCGGCGGAGGCCTACTTCTCGACGAAGGCGCGCTCGATCAGGTAGTCGCCCGGCTCGCCCATGCGCGGCGAGATCTTCAGGCCGAAGCTGTCGAGCACGGCGCTGGTCTCTTCCAGCATGCTCGGGCTGCCGCAGATCATCGCACGGTCGTCCTGCGGATTCATCGGCGGCAGGCCGATGTCCTCGAACAGCTTGCCGCTGCGCATCAGGTCGGTCTGGCGGCCCTGGTTGCGGAACGGCTCGCGGGTCACCAGCGGGTAGTAGATCAGCTTCTCTTTCACCTGGTCGCCGAAGTACTCGTGTTCCGGCAGGACCTTGGTGATGAAGTCGGCGTAGGCCAGTTCGCTGACCCAGCGAACGCCGTGGACCAGGATCACCTTCTCGTAGCGCTCGTAGGTTTCCGGGTCCTGGATCACGCTGAGGAAGGGCGCCATGCCGGTGCCGGTGCTGAGCAGGTAGAGGTGCTTGCCGGGCAGCAGGTCGTCGTGCACCAGGGTGCCGGTCGGCTTGCGGCTGACCATCAGCTCGTCGCCTTCCTTCAGGTGCTGCAGGCGCGAGGTCAGCGGGCCGTCCGGGACCTTGATGCTGAAGAACTCCAGGTGCTCTTCGTAGTTCGGGCTGGCAATGCTGTAGGCGCGCATCAGCGGACGACCGTCGACTTCCAGGCCGATCATCACGAACTGGCCAGTCTTGAAGCGCAGACCCGGGTTGCGGGTGGTCTTGAAGCTGAACAGGGTGTCGTTCCAGTGGTGCACGCTGAGAACGCGCTCGGTGTACAGATTGCTCATCAAAGACTCCTAGGAAAACGCGGGCGCACACCAACAGCAGCAGACGTGACGCAGTTGCGCGGCATTTTATCGGTTGCCAAAATATCCGCAAAATGAATTGTCTGGATAATGCTTATCCAGAATATGGATATGGGATAACACGATATCGGTCGGCCGCCGGCCGCCGAGGGCTCCCATCGCTCCCGCGGACGGGGCGCAAGGATAACCGAGCCAACCCCGCCGACGGAACGGCAAAATGTCGCGGGGCCTTTCGCTCTAGACGAGGAAGCCTGGATGAAATTCACCCTCCGCCAGCTCGAGGTGTTCGTCGCCGTGGCCCAGCAGGAGAGCGTCTCCCGCGCCGCCGAGGGGCTGTCGCTGTCGCAGTCGGCGACCAGCACCTCGCTCGGCGAGCTGGAGCGGCAGTTCGACTGCAAGCTGTTCGACCGCGCCGGCAAGCGCCTGACCCTCAATGCCCTCGGCCGCCAACTGCTGCCGCAGGCGGTGGCGCTGCTCGACCGCGGCGAGGAAATCGAGAACCTGCTCAACGGCAAGACCGCCTTCGGCTCCCTCGACCTCGGCGCCACCCTGACCATCGGCAACTACCTGGCCACGCTGCTGATCGGCGCCTTCATGCAGCGCCAGCCGGACTGCCGGGTGCGCCTGCACGTGCACAACACCGCCCAGGTGGTGCAGCAGGTCGCCCACTACGAGCTGGACCTGGGCCTGATCGAGGGCGACTGCCGGCATCCGGACATCGAGGTGCAACCCTGGATGGAGGACGAACTGGTGGTGTTCTGCGCCCCCCAGCATCCGCTGGCGCGGCGGGGCGGCGCCGACCTGGAACGGCTGACGCGGGAGGCCTGGATCCTCCGCGAGCAGGGCTCCGGCACCCGCCTGACCTTCGACCAGGCCATGCGTCATCACCCGCGGCCGCTGAACATCCGCCTGGAGCTGGAGCACACCGAGGCGATCAAGCGTGCCGTGGAGTCCGGCCTGGGCATCGGCTGCATTTCCCGCCTGGCCCTGCGCGACGCTTTCCGCCGCGGCAGCCTGGTGCCGGTGGAAACGCCCGGCCTGGACCTGCGCCGGCAGTTCTACTTCATCTGGCACAAGCAGAAGTACCAGACTGCGACCATGCGCGAGTTCCTCGACCTGTGCCGCAGCGAGACCGCCGGGATCAGCCGCAGCGACGAGATCGTGCTGCCGCTGATTCCCTGACTCAGTTGGCCAGGGACAGGTTGCCGTCGCGGTACTGGCGGTACGAGGTATAGGGCAGCGCGAGGGTGTCGATCACCCCGGACAGCGCGAAGTCGAGGGCCAGCACCTCGAGGATGCCGTCGGCTTGCGCCGGCGCCACCGGCGACCCGGTCTTCACGTTGAGCCGGCAGAAGGTGTAGCTGACCCCGCTGTACACCCGCGGCAGGCTGGTGCAGGCGGTCGCCTTCAGGCGCAAGTCGTGGGCGGCGCTGGCGTCGTCGCGCACCAGCGTGTTGACGGAACCGCACCCGCCGAGCGTGGCGAGCCCCAGAAGCACCAGCAAAGAAAGCCCCGAACGAAACATTCCTTCATCTCCCTGTGCGAACGCCAGCCGAGTATGGCCGGCCTTGCGCCGCTTCACCAACCCTTGACGTTGTCCCAGCGCCAGTTGCGGTACTGGTACAGCAGCGTACCCAGCAACGCATAGGTGGCGGCCATGCCCAGCAGCACCAGGGCATGGTCGCTGACTTCGCGCAGCGGCAGGTCCATCTGGTTCATCTCGGCGATGGCGCGGATCGCCCAGGTCGAGGGGATCGCGTCGGCCAGCCAGCGTACCCAGTCCGGCATGGCCTGTTCCGGCCAGCTGTAGCCGGCCATGTAGAACAGCGGCAGGGTGATGAAGGTCATGGTCAGGTACACCGATTCCTCGGTGGGCAGCAGCTCGGCGATGAACTCGCTGAGGGCGATCACCGCGATTAGGAACGGCAGGACGATCCCCAGCAGCATGAAGAACGAGGCCGACTGGCGATAGCCCAGCAGGTGCGGCCAGATCACGTAGAAGAGCATCGCCAGCACGGACCAGATCAGCAGTTGCGCGCTGTAGCGGCCGAAGCGGGTCGACAGCGGCTGGCGCATGTAGCGCGGGGTGCCGCCGCGCAGCATGATGTTGCCGCGGGTGCAGCCGAGCAGCAGGCTGTGTTGCAGGATCAGCGACAGCAGCCCCGGAAGGACGATCGCGGCGAAGCTGATGCCGGGGTTGAACAGGTCGGTCAATTGCCCTACCAGCGGGCTCAGCACCACCTGCGCCTGGGTCGCGGTGAAGCCTTCGCGTTCCAGCAGAGCGGCGTTGTAACGGTTGGTCAGCGCGCTGTAGACCGCCGAGATGTCCTGCTGGATCTGGCCGTTGGCCATGCGGTTGGTGGCATCGCCGAAGTACGGGATCACCAGCGCCTCGCCGCGCAGCAGGCGCTTCTCGAAGTTCAGCGGGATCACGATGATCGCGTACAGCTCGCGCCAGGCCAGGTCGCGCTTGGCCTGCGGCAGGCTGTCGTAGCCGACCACGGCGACTTTCGGCGCCGAATCGAGCAGCCGGACCAGCTCGCGCGACACGTCGCTGTGATCCTCGTCGACCACCGCCACCGGCAGGTCGAGGGCGGTGTGGTTCATGTACGGCAGCGAGGTGATGCACACCGAGGCCACGACCATCAGCCACATCGGCTTGGACAGCATGGCCTTCAGGGTTTCCCGGAGGATTTGCAGGTAGTTCTTCATATCGGGCTCAGGTCCAGGCGGCTGCGCAGGCGCATCTTGGCGATCATGTAGGCGATCAGCGGGTACAGCGCCAGCTTGGCGCAGGTGTAGAGCGCCGAACTGGGCGGCGCCTGGCGCAGGAACTGGTCGAACAGGCCGTGCAGGGTGTGGGTCAGCGGCTCGGCCTCGGCGATCACCCGCGCCAGGGTCGGCATCGCCAGTTCCGGGATCAGCACTCCCGAGTAGGTCTGGGCGACGCCGATCAGCATGCCCACCAGCGAATAGGCGGTGAAGCGGTTGGCGGTGAAGACGAACAGCACCAGCCCGACGCTCTGCGCGGCGATCACGTAGAACAGCGTGATCATCAGCATCGCCAGCGGGCTGCCGTTGATGCGCGCGCCGGAGAACGCCACCAGCAGGAAGATTTCCAGCATCAGCAGCGCGGTGAACAGCAGCGTGTAGGGCGCCAGCTTGCCCACCAGGCGTACGCCGAGGGCCTTGGCCCGCAGGATGTGCGGCGAGGAGGCGCGCAGTTCCGGCGCCTCGCGGGCCAGCACATGGACCATGGTGACGATCACGAACAGCTGTAGCAGGTGCACGATGGCGGCGAACTGCTGGTAATAGATGTAGTTGCCGCTGGCATTGAACAGGCTGTCGTAGGACACGCTGATGCTCGCCAGGTGCGGCAGCGCCGCCGGCATCCCGGCGGCCAGGCGCGGACGCAATTCGCCGTTGAGGCTGGCGACCAGCGCCGAGAAGTCCTGGGTGGCGGCGTAGCCGGCCGAATACAGCAGCGCGTTGTAGTACAGCTCGGCCTTCGGCGCGCGCCCGCCGAGCACGTCGGCCTCGAAGTCCGGCGGGATGTAGAGCAAGGCGTAGGCATCGGCCCGACGGATCGCGTCGAGCCCCTCCTGGACGCCGGCGGGAACGGTGATCACCTGGGCGTGGGAGGTCGCGTCGAGTTCGCGGATCAACTTGCGCGACAGTTGGCTATGGTCCTTGTCGATCACCGCCAGCGGCATGTCCAGCAGGGTACCGGCCTGGTAGACGCCGCTGATCACGCCGAACAGCAGCAGCGGCCAGCACCAGCCGAGCCAGTGGATGGTCCAGCTGCGGCAGGCGATCCGCGTCTCGGTGTTGAACGCCTGGACGAAACGGCTGGCGTTGCGCTTCAGCGCGGCCCACGCCATCGCTCAGTTCGTCCAGCGCCACAGCGCGCTCATGCCCGGGCGCAGGCCGGGTGTCGGCTGCAACGGGTAGAAGCGGGTCTCGAAGGTCTTCAGGTCGAAATCGCCGGTGGCGCGGGTCGCGCGCCTGGTCGAGAAATCGCCCAGCGGGGCGATGTAGCGCAGCTCGGTCTCGACCTCGGCGCCGCCCAGGCCGGGCACCTGCATGACGATGCGGTCGCCCTTGCGCACCTTGGCCAGGATGTCCTCGCGCAGGTTGAAGACGAAGTAGCTGTCGTCCAGCCGCACCAGCGTCAGCAGCGGACTGTAGGCGTTGATCAGTTCGCCCTGTTCGGCGGGGATCGGCCCGACCTCGCCGTTGACCGGCGCGCGCACCTGCAGGTCGTCGATCTGCGCCTGTAGCTCGGCGATCTGCGCGTCGGCCCGGCGCACCGCGGCCTGCAACGCCTGGCGGCGCTCCTCGCGGTCGCCCTTGAGGCCTTCGTCGAGATTGGCCCGCGCCTCGGCGACGCGGTCGCGGGCGACATCGCGCTCACGCCGCGAGAGGTCGAACTGGGTCCGCGAGAGGAAGCCGCGCTCGACCATCTGCTGGTTGCGCTGGAAATCCGACTCGGCGTTGCGCAACTCGGCCTCGGCCTGTGCCAGGCTGGCCTTGAGCGCGCGGATGCTCTCCTCGCGGGTACCGTGGAGCGACTCGTCGAGCTGCGCCTGGGCCTGGTTGCGCGCCGCGTGCAAGGCATCGAGCTGGGCTTCCAGCTCGGGGCTGTCGAGGCTGATCAGCAGGTCGCCCTGCTTCACCTCGTCGCCGCGCCGCACGTGCAGCACCTGGACCCGGCCCTTGGCCTTGGAGGAAACGATGACGTTGGTGGCGTCCGCCTCGCCCTGCAACAGCAGGGGCGGATTGTGCAGGCGCAGGTAGAGGGTGATGGCGACGATCGCGAGGATCAGCAGCGGGGTAAAGAGTTTCCATCCCTTCATGGGGCAGGCTTCCTGAACACGACCGGGCGATGGTAGTACATTGCCAGGCCGTTGCGCTGGCCGGAAGCGCGCCGGAGACCGGCTCCGGCGCGGCGACGAATCAGGCTTCCCCTTCGGCGTCCTCGCTCGCCACCCGCCGCGCGGCGGCGCCGTCGGACTTCGCCGAAGGGAAGCGCGCCGAGGCGAAGCGCACCACCAGGATCGCCAGCGCCAGCAGCAGCAACGCCACCGAGACCAGGATGATGCCATCGTCCGGCGTATGGTTGTGCTGGATGTCGGCGATCATCAGGCGGGTCAGCGCGGTCATCGCCACGTAGATCAGGAAGCGTACCGGCATGTGGTTGGTCTTGAAGTAGATACCGACCATCGCGCCCAGCTCGAGGTAGATGAACAGCAGGAGGATGTCGTCGATCGACGCATGCCCCTTGTTCACCATCCCCAGGAAGGCCGCGCCAGCCGCCCAGAAGACCGTGGCGCCGATGGCGAACAGGGCCAGGTAGTGGAACGCCTCCACCAGCAGGTTGCCGAGGCTCTCCGCCTGGTGGTGCATGCTTGCGCGCAGGCGCTCGGCCCAATTCTGTTTCATAGCTTCTCCCGACAAAGACGACGGCCACCTGGCCCGAAGCGTGCAAGGCCCAGGCCAAGGCACGTGCGCAGATAGACGTCCGCACGTCGGCGCAGGGTACAGCCCGGCGGTGACAAAGAACTTTCCGGGCGACACCCAGTCCCAACCAGCACGACAGCATTCAGGTGGTCCGCCATGACCGACAGCAGCCCTTTCCAGCTCCTCACCGAGGCCTTCCAGGCCGAGTACCGGGTCAACCTCAGCCTGGAGCGGCCGGACGGCAGCATCGTCCTCACCCTCTCCAACGAACGCGGGGTCGCCGCCAAGCGCCTGATCCGACCGGCGCAACTGCATGACCTGGAGCAGTTGCAGCGGATGATCGAGAGCATCCGTTTCGGCATCGCCATCGAAAACGGCACCAGCGCGCCGCAACTGTTGCAGGCGATGACCCAAGGCAAGGCACGCTGGCCGATAGCTATCTGATGGCAGCGGCGACCTGCGCGCGTCCTTCGCCGGCGCCGAAATAGGCGGCCAGCACCGCCAGGTCGCGGTCTTCCAGCACCCCCGCCAACTGGCGCAGGCGCAGCCAGGCGTTGAGGTAGGCGTAGCGCGCTTCCGCCAGGTCGCGGCGGGCGCCGTAGAACTGCTGTTCGGCGTCCAGCACGTCGCGATTGACCCGCTCCCCGCCGGCGACGCTGCGCCGCGTCGCCGTCACCTGTTCGCGCGCCGCCGCCACCGCCATCTCATAGGCACGCACCTTGGCCAGGCTGCTGGCGGTCAGGTCGAACTGGCTGTGCAGGTCATTGATCACACTGGCCACCTGGGCATCCAGCTCGGCCTGGGCCTGAGCGTACTTGTCGCCGGCCTGGCGGGTCGCCGCCGACACCCGCCCGCCCTCGAACAGCGGCAGGCTGAGACGCAGGCCGACACTGTCGGTGTCGTATTTCTGCTCGTAGGTGCTTTCCGAAGCCGAGTGCGTCTTGCTGCTGCTGGCGTAGAGGCTGAGCCTGGGCAGGTGGCCGGCACGATTGCGCTCCACCTCGTAGGCCGCCGCCTCCAGCGCATAGCGCTGGGCGCCCAGCTCGGCGCTGCGTTGCAGGGCCACCTGGCGCCAGCCCTCGAAGGTCGCCGGTTGCAGGCGCAACGCCGGGAAACGCTCGATGGGCGCGGCCAGTTCGCGATCCTCCAGTGCCTGCCCGAGCATCGCTTCCAGCGTACGCCGCGCCGCCGCCGCACGATCGCCGGCGGCGATCTCCTCGGCGCGGGTCAGGCTCAGCCGGGCGCGGGTCTCCAACAGGTCGGTGCGGGTGCCCTCGCCTTCCTCGAAGGCACGCTGGTTGAACGCCAGCTGGGTTTCCAGGGCGCGCCGCTGGGCCTCGGCCAGGAGCACCTGCTCGCGGGCGAACAGGGTTTCGCTGTAGGCGGCGAACAGGCGCACCGCCAGTTCCTGGCTGCGCCCGCGGAACTGTTCGTCGGCGAACAGCGCCTGGGCCTCGCCCTGGCGGTAGCGCGCGTAGGCCTCGTAGTCGAACAGCGGCTGCTCCAGGCTGAGGGTCGAGGCGTAGCTGCGATAGTCGCGCTCGACGCGGGCGTCGCCCTGGCTGACGGTGGAGTCGTTGCGCGCCTTGTTGTAGTCGTAGCGCAGGCTCGGCAGCAGGCCGGCACGGCCGATGGCGCGGTTTTCGCTGCCGGCGCGGCGCTCGTGGAGCGCCGCCTGGAAGGTCGGGTCGTGGCGCACCGCCAGTTGGTAGGCGTCCAGCAGGCCCAGCGCCTGGGCCGAGGAGGCCGAAAGCAGCGCGGAGGACAGCAGGCAGGCTCGCAGGCGATTCATTCTTCCCCCAGCGCCAGGTGGGTACGGTCGGCCAGCGGCTTGAACAGGTAGTTCAGCAGCGAGCGCTCGCCGCTGCGGACGAAGGCCTCCACCGGCATCCCCGGGCGGATCTCCAGGCCGGCCAGGCGACGTACGCCCTCCTCGCCTACGCGGATGCGCACCCGGTAGTACGGCGCCTCGCTGCGCTCGTCCAGCAGGCGGTCGGCCGAGACCAGGGTCACTTCGCCCTCCACCCGCGGCGTAGTGCTCTGGTTGAAGGCGCTGAACATCAGCTCCACCGGCAGGCCGACGCGGACCTTGTCGACCATCTCCACCGGCAGCCGAGCGTCCACCAGCAGCGGCTGGCGCTCCGGGAGGATTTCCATCAGTTGCTGGCCGGGCGCGATCACGCCGCCCTCGGTGAACACTTCCTGGCCGACCACCAGGCCGGCGACCGGCGCCCGTACCTCGCTGTTGGCCAGGTCGAAGCGCGCGCTGGCCAGGCGATTGCGCAACTCCTCGGCGCGCACCTGGGCGTCGGCCAGGCTGGCGCGCACCTCTTCCTGGAACTTCTCCCGCCGCTGGGCCATGCGCAGGCGCAGTTCGAGGATCTGCCGGCGGGTACTGCCGAGGCTGCCGAGGTCGCCGGCGATCTCGCCGTTGACCTGGGCCAGCAGGCGCTCGCTGTCGAGCAGGCGGTTGCGCGGCACGTAGCCCTCGCTGGCCAGTTGGCGCAGGCCGCGCAACTGTTCCTCGAGGGCGGCGCGCTGCTGCTCCTTGCTGCGCAGCGCGGCTTGCAGGCCGTCCAGTTGCGCCTGGCTGCCGGCGACCGTCTCGGCGAGACCATCGAGTTCCAGGCGCAGCGCCCGCCGACGGCTGTCGTGCAACTGCCGCTGCTGTTCCAGCAGGGTCGGCAGGCGCGGGTCGTCCAGCGCCAGCAGCTCGGCGGGAAACTCGATCCGCGCCTTTTCATCGCGCTCGGCGCTCAGCCGCGCCAGACTCGCCAGCGCCGCCAGGTACTGGGCGAACAGGCCATCGGCCTGGGCCCGGGCCTGGGTAGCGTCCATCTCCAGCAGCACCTGTCCTGCCTCCACCCGCTCGCCTTCGTGCACGCGGATGTGCCTGACCAGGCCGCCGGTAGGGTGCTGCACGGCCTTGCGACTACCGGCCACCATCACCGTGCCGGAGACCCCGACGCCCTTGTCCAGCGGGGCCAACCCGGCCCACAGGAGAAAGCCGACGAAGCCGAGCAGCACCAGCCCCCAGCCGAGCCGGGAAAAACGCTTCTCGTCCAGTTCCAGCGCCGCGCCGCCGGCGCCGACTTCGCGCAACCGCGCCTGCCCGCTCATCGCGCCGCTCCTCCCGGCACACCGCCGACCGGCATCCCCGGTCCCGGCCGGTAGCCGAAACCGAACGCCGGCGTCGGCCGTGTCGGCGCCGGGGCCGCAGCGGCCGGCGGCGAGGCGCTGGCAAGCACCTCGGCGGTCGCGCCGAAACGCTGCAGGCGTCCGCCATGCAGCAACAACAGCTTGTCGGTCAGCGCCAGCACCGCCGGCTTGTGGGTGACCAGCACCAGGCTGCTGCCGTGCCGGCGCATCGCCGCGATGGCCTCGGCCAGGGCCGCCTCACCCGCCTCGTCGAGGCTGGCATTGGGTTCGTCGAGCACGATCAGCGCCGGTCGCCCGTACAGCGCGCGGGCCAGGCCGATGCGCTGGCGCTGGCCGCCGGAGAGTCCAGCGCCGCCGTCGCCAAGGCGCGTGTCGTAGCCCTGCGGCAGGCGCAGCACCAGGTCGTGTACGCCGGCCAGGCGCGCTGCCGCCACCACCTTCTCGGCATCCACCTCGGCGAAGCGCGCGATGTTCTCGGCGATGCTGCCGGCGAACAGTTGCACGTCCTGGGCCAGGTAGCCGATGTGCGGCCCCAGTGCCGCCGCGCTCCACTGCCGCAGGTCGGCGCCGTCCAAGCGCACCGCGCCGGACAGCGGCTGCCAGGCGCCCACCAGCAAGCGCGCCAGGGTCGACTTGCCGGAACCGGACGGCCCGATCACGCCGAGCGCTTCGCCAGGCTCCAGGGCGAAACCGAGGTCCTGCAACAATGCCTGCTCGCGTCCCGGCGCGGCCGCGCAGAGCCGCTCGACGCGCAACGCGCCGCGCGGCGCCGGCAGCGGCATGCCCAGGGCAGCCGGCGGATTCTCCTCGAGCAGCCGCGCCAGCCGCTGGTAGGCCTGCCGCGCGCCGCTCCACTGGCGCCAGACCGCGATCAACTGGTCGATGGGGCTGAGCACGCGGCCCATCAGGATCGAGCCGGCGATCATCATCCCCGGGGTGATCAGGCCTTCCACCGCCAGCCAGGCGCCGAGGCCGAGCACCAGCGACTGCAAGGCCAGGCGCACGCCCTTGGAGGTCGCGCCGATCGCCGCGCTGCGCTCGCTGCCGAGGTTCTGCCGGGCAAGGAAGGCCTGGTGCTGGGCGAACCAGCGCGCGCGCATGGCCGGCAACATGCCCATTGCCGCCAGGGTTTCCGCCTGGCGCAGGTTGGCCGAGGCCTGCTGGGTGGCGAGGATCGACAGTTGCCCGGCCTCGGCCAGCGGTTCGCGCGAGCGGCTTTCGTTGACCCAGGCGAGCAGCACCAGCAGCAGCGCCCCAACCAGGGCGAGCAGGCCGAGCCAGGGACTGAAGAGGAAGATCACCAGCAGGTAGAGCGGGAACCAGGGCGCGTCGAAGAAGGCGAACAGGGCGTTGCCGGTGAGGAACTGGCGCAGGCTGGTCAGGTCGTTCAGCGCCTGCCCGACGGCCTGCTCGCCGCGCTCCAGGCTGGCGCGGAACGAGGCGTCGTAGATGCGCTGGTTGAGTTGCATGTCGAGCTGGCCGCCGAGGCGGATCACCACCAGGCTGCGCACCCACTCCAGGGCGCCGAGCAGCAGGTAGAGGCCGAGCACCATGAGGGTCAGCATCAGCAGGGTCATGTGGTTGCCGGAGCCGAGCACCCGGTCGTAGACCTGCAGCATGTACAGCGACGGCGCCAGCATCAGCAGGTTGATCACCGCGGTGAACAGCGCGACGCTGCGCAGCGCCGGGCGGAAGCGGCCGAGGGTGGCGAGGATTTCATTGCGCGGCGAGGCCGGCCGGAGCTTCATCGGAGTCGGGTCCTGTGGGTGTCCGGGCCGCGAGCGGGCCCGGAGGACATTGCGGCAGTCTCCGCTTGCCGGGCACGGCCGGCGGAGGAACAATCCGGGGGCCGCCGTCGCCACGGGTGCGAGGCGCAGCGACGGCGGTTCGTGCGCCGGAGAGGAGCGCCAACTCCTCTCCGGCCTTTAGCGCAAGCAGTCCACGAACGCTATCGTGGACAGTTGCTCAGGCCGCCAGGGCCAGGTCGTGCGGCAGTTCCTGCACGCCGACCACGCCGATTTCCGCCGCTGCCGCAGCCGGGGTGGCATGGGCGACGCCGGCCGCGGCCAACTGGTCGAAGGTGGAGTTGATCGACAGGCTCGGGTCGACCGCTTTCAGCAGCGCGTCGATCTGCCCCTGCAGGGCGCTGCTGTCACCGCTCATCAGGCCGTAGACCACCTTGTGCACGGTGCCGTCGCGGCCCTGGGCGATCGGCGAATCCAGGCCCAGGTTGCTGAAGCTCACCTCCTGGCTGTCCAGGGCATAGCCACCGCTGGAGACGCCGCCGGTCAGGGTGTCGCCGAGGGCGATGCTGTCCAGCTTGCCCCACAGGGTGTGGCTGGGGTTGCTGAACAGGGTGTAGTGGAGGTCGCCGCCGGCGATGAAGGCCGCGTCGCTGGCGGTGCTCTTCAGCGCGTACTGGCTGCCGTCGAACGGACCGGGGTTGAAGCCGCCGGTATTGCTGCCGTCCACCACCTGGCCCGGACGATGGTTGACGTCGCCGAAGTAGGCCGACCAGTCCGCCAGGTAATCCGCTACGGTCCAGCCGCTGTAGGTGGTGCTGTAGGAAATCGAAATGCTCATGCCAAAACTCCAATTCAACGAGTGGTGAATGCCGGAGCGCACGGATGCCCGCTCCGGTTTTGCCCTTCACTGGGCAAAACGGGGGTCAGAACTGGTATTCGAGGGTGCCTTGCAGGGTCCGCCCGCGACCGAGGGTGAAGGCCAGCACGTCGCCCAGCGGCACCAGGTAGGCGCGGTCGGTGACGTTCTCCATGGCCAGGCGCAGGGTCAGTTCATCGCTCACCCGGTAGCTGCCGTACAGGTCGTAGACGGTGTATTCCTTCCAGTCCGCCGGGTACACGCCGGCCTGCGACACCGTGGCGCCGCCAGCCACCGAGTAGCCTTCGCTGTAGCGGGCACGGGCGCCGACGTCCAGCCTGCGGTCGAAGAAGCGCATGCCCAGGGTCAGCGAGCCGCGATCCATCGGCATGTGTTCGGCGGAGCCGAGCACCGCGCTGCAATGGGTGGCGGCGTTGGCCTGCTCGTCCGGCCGCATGTCGATCACCGGCGGGCGGCGACCGCTGCCCTTCACCGTCTGGGTGACGCCGCCGAGCCAGGCGGTCTTCGAACAGAAGTCGTTGCTGCCGATCATGTGCGTGTAGGAGAGCTGCCCGTAGGCCAGCCCGGCATCGTAGTCGAGCTGGTACTCGACGCCACGGAAGCGCGTGCTGTCGAGGTTGTTGACGTAGGCGCTGTTGCCGATCCCGGCCATGCCGTAGCCCGGCGGCTGCATGCCCATGCCCATGAAGATGAAGTCGTCGACCCGGGTGTCGAAGTAGGCGACCTTCAGGCCCAGGCGGTCGTCGCTGAACCAGAGGTTCTCCTTCAGCACGTTGAAACCGACTTCCCAGGCCTTCGAGCGCTCCGGACTGAGGAACGGGTTGGGGTACATGTTTTCCGCGCCGCCGCCGTGGGGGCGGCCGGTGATCAGGCTCTCGGTCACCGCCGGCGGGCGCCAGCCCTTGCCGTAGGTGGCGAACAACTGCAACCAGTCGACGCCGGGCTTGACCGACAGGCCGAAGGTCGGCGAGAAGCGCCCCTCCTCGCGGTCGACGGCGTATTGCAGCGGCATGTCGGTCTGCCGGGTGGTGCCAAGGATGAAGGTGCGCGCGTTGAAGCCGGTGTCGCCGCGCAGGCGGTAGCGGTCGTAACGCAGCCCGGCGTTGAGGTTGAGCCAGTCGTCGTAGTCGTAGTCGAGACGGGCGAACAGGCTACCGAGGGCGCGGTCGCCCTTGGGGGTCATGCCTTCGGCCGCAGGGAAGCCGACCGCCGAGGTGCTCGCCCGCGGCTGGCTGGAGTCCGGCCGCACCTTGTCGTAGAAGAACTCCAGGCCATAGTTGGCGCGCAGCGTGGAGAGATCGTCGAGAGCGAAGGTCGAGGTGTTCTGCGCCTGCGCGCCGTAGGTGTCGGTCTGGTAGGTGATCGAGTAGCCGGGGGTGATACCGCGTTGCAGGGTCTGCTGGCGGTTGCGGTTGTCGACGTAGTAGAGCTTGGCCTTGAAGTCCACCAACGGGTTGTCCGGCGCGTAGCCGTAGTCGATGGCGAAGTTCTGCGCACGCACGTCGCTGCTGCCGAGCTTTTCCCAGAGCGCCTGGTTCTCGGTGTTGAGCATGTTGGCGTCGTCGTAGGACACCTGGGTGGTCAGGTAGCTGAACTGCAGGCGCTGGTCCTGCGGCAGGGCGACGCCAAGCTTGGCCAGTCGCGAGCGCATCACATAGCCGGAGTAGGCCACCGGCGAATGCTTGACCCGCTGCCCGGCCTCGGGATTGAACCAGGCGCCGGTGCGCAGCTCGCCGATGCTGCCCTTGGTCCCCGGGTCGTAGTCGCCCAGGTGGCGCTCGCTGGCGGCGACCAGCATGTCCCAGGCCTCGGTGCCGATGGCGAAGGCCGCGCTGCCGATGAAGTGGGTGCCGTTGGCGTCGCCGCCCAGGCCGCTGGTGAGGCGCACCCGGCCACCGACCTGCTTGCCCGGCTTGACCAGGTCGCGGGCCTCCAGGGTGCGGAAGTTGGCGATCCCGCCGATCACCCCGGCGCCGCCCATGGCCGAGCTGGCGCCCTTGTCGATGACCACCTCGCTGAGCAGCTCGGGATCGACGTAGAGCGTCCCGTTGCGCTGCTGGTGGCCGCTCTGCTGGTAGTTCTGGCGCATGCCGTCGACCGACATGTTGACCCGCCCGTAGTCCTGGATGCCACGGATGTTCACCGACAGGCCGGGGTCCTGCTGGCTCACCGAGGAGTACACCCCGGGGGTTTCCTCGAGCATGTCGGCGGCATGCCGCGGCGGGTTGCGCTCGATCTGCTCGCGGCCGATCACGCTGACCGAATGCGGCGTCTGGTAGACCCAGTCGTCCGGACGCGCGGCGGAGATCACCGAGGGCGACATCTGCACCAGGTCGTCCTGGCTGACGCGGATCAGGCTCAATTGGTCCTTGCCGGAGAAGCGGTATTCCACCGGGCTGCCCTGGAGCATCTGGCTCAGGCCGTCGGCCAGCACGTATTCGCCGTGCACCGCCGCGCTGCCGAGACCGGCGAAACGCTGGCTGTCGAAGAACACCTGGACCCCGGCCTGCTCGGCGAATCGCAGCAGGGCGCGGTTCAGCGGTTGTGCCGGGATGTCCAGCCGGACCCGGCGCAGCGCGGTCTGCTGCTGGCTCGCCGAGTCCGCCCCGTCTTGCGCATGCAGCGGTAGCGCGGCCGTTCCCAGCAGGACCAGGCCCAGCCCCAGGGCCAGTTGCGCCCCCTTGCGACCGCCTCGCACGGCACTCCATCCACGATGTTTCATGACAGCGCCTACACTCCATCGTTTTGTGTAATAAGAATCAGTCTCGTTAAGAGAACGATGGAGGCAGGGAAAGTCAGTAACGGAAATCGAGAAAATTTTTCGCCGGCGGGATCCACGGCTCGAAAATGCGCTTCCCGGCCCCTGCCGGAACAAGCGCGCGGGGCGACTGCCCGGCCCGTGGTCGAGGCTCTCGGAAGCGATCGCGCCGCTCAGTACAGCAGCGTCACTCCCGCCAGGCCCAGGCTGCGCACTCCCAGCTCATCGCTGATCGACTGCAACGAGGCCTCCAGGTCGGCGACCCGGAATACGCCGCTGACCCGCCGCTGCGCCAACGCACCGGGAGCCACCAGCAAATGCCCCGGCCGGTAGCGATTGAGCCGCGCCACCACCTCGCCCAGCGGCTGCTCGTCGAAGACCAGCAGGCCGCGCCGCCAACTGGTCAGGTCGTCGAGGCGACCGCCCAGCGGCGCCTCGACGCCGCCCTCCGCGCTGTAGCGCAGGCTCTCGCCCTCGCCCAGCTCGCGGCGCCCGACGGTCCCCGTGCGCGGATGCGCCAGGGCCACCGCGACGCGGTGTTCGAGCACCCCGACCTGGACGCTGCCGTCGTCGTTGCGGCTGACCAGGAACCGAGTGCCCAGCGCACGAGTGCTGCCGCCGGCGCTTTCCACCACGAAGGGCCGGGTCTCCCGGCCCGCGCGGGGGGCGGCGCGGAAGATCGCGCTGCCTTCGAGCAGGCGCACCCGTCGCTCGCGGCTGTCGTAGGCGACATCGATGGCGCTCTGTGCGTCCAGTTCGACCTCGCTGCCATCCACCAGCCGCAGGATGCGCACCTCGCCCTTGCCGGTGGCGTGGTCGGCCAGCCAGCTCACGCCGGCGTCGCGTTCGTTCCAGGCGCTGCCCAGGGCCAGCAGCACCGCCGCCGCCGCGGCCCAGCCGCGCCAGCCCTTGCGCCGCCCCCCGGCGCGGCGCGGCGCGCTGGCGACCGGCGTCTGAACCATCGTCCGCGGTTCGGCCAGCGATCCCAGCTGTTTCCAGGTCCGTTGCGCCAGCGCCAGCGCGGCCGGGTGCCGGGGGTCGGCCGCCAGCCAGCCGTCCAGCGCTTCGCGCCGGGACCGGTCGAGGTCGCCGCCGTCCAGGCGGATCGCCCATTCGGCGGCCTGCTGGCGGATCTGCTGTTGTTCCTGGGGGCTGTTCACGTGCGGCTCTCGTTGGTCGTTATAGAGGTTCAGACGCGCGAACCGGCAAGACTCGGTAATCCATTCAGCGGGAATCCTCGAGTGCCTGCATCACATGGGCCAGGGCGCGGGCCAGGTGCTTCTGCACCGAGCTATCGGAGATTTCCAGGCGTCTCGCCACCTCGGCATGGGTCAGCCCCTCCAGACGGTTGAGACGGAAGATCTCACGGGTGCGCGGCGGCAGTTCGGCGACTATCTCGCGCAGGCGGGCAAGCGCATCGGCATCCACCGCGGACTCCTCGGGGCCGGGCTGGTCGGCGACGAACCCGGCGAGGTCGTCGTTGGGCCGGGTCTCGGTGCGCCGCCGCCGTTCCTGCCGGTAATGGTCGATGGTGAGGTTGTGCGCGGTGCGGTAGAGATAGGCGTCGACATGCTCGATCGGCTCCTTGTGCCGCTGCTCGGCCAGGCGCAGGAAGCTTTCCTGCGCCAGGTCCGCCGCCAGGTGTGGATCACGGGTCTTGCGCAACAGATACGACTGCAACTGCCGGGCATGCCTGAGAAACAGTGCCTTGAGATCCTGCTCCGCCAACGGCGCATCCACCCACGTCCTTTCAGAAGGGCAGCAGCATATTTTTTATGATAATGATTTTCAATCGTATTCTTGTGAGATGCCGGGCTCAGCCGAACACCGAGCCGCCGCCGAGGTAGGCCAGGCCCGCGCCAAAGGCCGCCAGCGCCAGCGGCGGGCGCATCGGCGCGTCGTTGATGGCGAAGGCCAGTTGCGCCAGCGGAAACAGCAGCAGGCAGAGCAATGCGCAGGGGATCGAACGGCGACCGCCGCTGGCCACGGACCAGACGTAGCCGATGAGCAGAAGGGCGAAACCGAAGTCTTGCATGCCGGGCATCCTTGCGGGGCGGAAGGTATGCGCCGCGCAACGGGCGGCAGGCGCGCAACCTTAGCAGAAGCGCGGGAGCCGAGGAAAACCCGGCGCGGCCCGTGCCGCGCCGGGTTCGCTCAATTGCCGCTGCAGCCGCTGCCCCAGGCCTTGTACTCGACGGTATGCCGCTCGCCCTGCGAGTCCTCGTAGACCAGGCGCGCCGGGACGATCCCACAGGCGCTCCACAGGTCGGTCTTGTAGATCACCCGGGCGATGTCCAGGCGCCCTTCCACGTAGTGCTGGCGGAGCGATTTCGAGTCCGGGTTGGGTCCGTAGGGCTGCTGCTGCGCCTGGGCCAGCGGCGCCAGGCCGAGCAGCGCGACAAGTGCCAACGGGATCACTCTCATGAGGATGTCTCCTTGGTAGAACGTTCAGCCTGAAACTACGCTGCGGAGACTGTCAGGCTCATGAGCCCGGCGTGACATTTCTGTCAGACGACGACCGCCCTGGCAATGCGCCGGCAATCCTGGCGCTATCCACGGACGGCAAGACGCCATATACTGTATGGATAACCAGTCAAAGCAACCTTGCGACTCAGAAGGCACAGAGGTGATGAATGGCCGTCGAAGTGGTGTACCGCAGCAGCCGGGATCAGGAGCGTTTGTTCATGGACAAGGCTGAAGCCGATCGTTACGACAAGATGCTGGAGCTGGCGGAAACGCTGGCCGAGGTGCTGCAGAAGGCGGTGCCGTCGCTGAAGGAGGAACAAGTGGAAGAACTCGGCATCTTCATGGCGAAGAACCGCGACGCCTTCGCCCGCGCCTTCAAGAACCAGCCGGACGCCCTCAACGAACTGTTCGAGGAAAACGCCGCGGACGAATGAGCCGCCGCTGCAAGCAAAGCGCAAGGAGCCGAAACATGCCGCGACAACTTGCCGGCCTGCTGTGCGTCCTCCTCGGCCTCGCCGGTGCCCCTACCCTCGCCTGCCCGTTCCGGGCCACGGACGCCGAGACACCGGCAGCCTCTGCCGGCGCCGCGCAGGTCCTGGCCCTGGGCGGCGCCGGCAGGCTGCAACTCGACCTGCAACGGGCCCCCGCCACCCTGCTGCACAGCGGCGACCTGCTGATCGCCCGTTACGCCGAGGGTCACTACCTCGCCCACCGCCTGCTCGAAGGCAACGAGATGGGCGCGGACGAGGGCGAACGGCTCGACCTCCCGCGACAGGTTCGCCTGCTGTTCGGAGCCCTGCCGCTGGACGGCCTGCCCGACGCCGAGCGCGAGCGTCTCCAGGCGCAGCGCCAGGCCCTCGGCCTGTGCGACCGGCGCGCCAGCGCCAGCCGCTACCGCGTGGCCGGCACCGAGGTCTATCGCCTGCGCGGCAGCCAGGCCGGCAAGCCCTACCACGCGCTCTACCTGCTCGACGGTCCCCAGGTGCACTACCTCGACAGCTCCGGCAGCGACGCCTTCGTCGAACAACTGCTCGCCAGCCTGCGACGCCGCTGAGTCCGCGCGGCGCTTGTCCGACCCCCATCGACCAGGAAGGCCCCATGCCCGCTCTCCCCGCCTCCCCCGTCCGCTCCCGACGCTGGCGCCTGGACCGGCGCAGCCTGCTGCTGGCACTGCTGCTGTTCGGCCTGCTGGTCCTGCTCGCCACCCTGGGCCGGCATTGGGGCTGGATACGCAGCTTCGGCGGCGACCTGCTGGCGGTGGTCTGGCTCTACTACCTGATGGGCAGCGCGCTCAGGGCGCCGGCCGCCTGGCTGGCATCCGCCGCCTTTGCCGTCGGCGCGCTGCTGGAACTGGGCCAGTACCTGGCGGCGCAACTGCATTGGCAATTTTCCAGTCCCGTGCTGCGCATCGTTCTCGGTAGCACCGCCGACGGCTTCGACCTGCTCGCCTATGCCCTCGGCGCGCTGCTGGCATGGTGGCTGGAGCGCCGGCGCTGATCAGCCGTCGGGCTGCTCCAGGGCGTTCACCAGTACCTTGAGGAAACGCGCCGCCTCGCCACCGGTGGCGGCGCGGTGATCGAAGCTCAGCGAGAGCGGCAGGATCGGGTGGATCGCCATCTCGCCGCGCCAGGCCACTACTTCGTCGCGGATGCCGCCGGCGCCGAGGATGGCCACCTGCGGCGGCACCACCACGGGGTTGGCGTAGCGGCCGAACAGGGTGCCGAAGTTGGATAGGGTCAGGGTCGCGCCGAGCATTTCCGCCGGCGGGATCGAGCGTGCCTGGACGTCTTCGCGCAGGCGCCGCATACCGGCGCGCAGGTCCTCCGCCGAACGCGCACCGACGTCGCGCAGCACCGGCACGAACAGGCCGTCCGGGGTGTCCACGGCGATCCCCAGGTCGAGCCGCTCATGCAGTTTCAGCGACAACGAGGCGCCATCGAACCAGGCGTTGAGGGTCGGCTCGGCGCGACAGGCCTCGGCCAGCGCCTGGGCCAGGCGGATCAACGGGTCGCGTGCGGTCTTCCAGCGATGCAGGTCGGCGTCGCCGTAGATCGTCACCGGCACCACCTCGGCATGCGAGCGCGCCATGTTCAGCGCCATGCTCCGCCGTACCCCGCGCAAGCGCTCGCCGCCGAAGCGTTCGCGGGCGCCCTGGGCGGCGGCCTCGACGTCGGCGCGGGTGATCAGGCCATCCGGGCCGGAGCCGCTCAGGCCGGCCAGTTCGACGCCCTGCTGGCGGGCGAACTGGCGCACCGCCGGGGTCGCGCGCGGTGCCAGGTGTTCGCGGGTGGACGGTGCGGCGCCGATGAAGAAACGGTCCTCCAGGGCGCTACCGCCGCCCTCCAGGCGCCCCACCACGGTACCGGCGTCCGCCTCCTCGCCCTCGAAGCCCACCAGCGGTTCGCCGACGTGGAGGATGTCGCCCTCGGCGCCGAACAGCTTGCCCACCACCCCATCGTAGGGCGCAGGGATGTCCACCAGCGCCTTGGCGGTTTCCACCGAGACCAGGCGCTGGTCGGCGCGCACGCTGTCGCCGGCCTTGACGTGCCATTCGACGATTTCCGCTTCCTGCAGGCCCTCGCCCAGGTCGGGCAGCTTGAAGTGCTTCATGGTCGTCTCCCCTTGGCTCAGGCGTAGCCGAGCACGGTGTCGCAGGCCGCCAGAATGTCCTCCACGGCGGGCATGTACAGCGCTTCCAGGCGGTACAGCGGCGGCGGGATATCGGCCGCGGCGACCCGCTGGATCGGCGCCCGCAGGTCGAACAGGACACGCTCGTAGAGGCTCGCGGCGATTTCCCCGCCGAGGCCGCCACTCTTCGGCGCCTCATGGACGATCACGCAGCGACCGGTCTTGCGCACCGAGGCTTCGAGGGTGTCGAGGTCGAGCGGCTTGAGGCAGGCGACGTCGATCACTTCGGCCTCGATGCCGCGCTGCGCCAGGCGCTCGGCGGCCTGCTGGGTCTCGTGGACGCTGGCGCCCCAGCTGACCAGGGTCAGGTCGCCGCCTTCGCGAAGGGTGAAGCAACTGTCCAGCGGCAGGCGCCGGGCGTCGTCCGCCAGCGGCTGCGGGTTCATCCGGTAGAGCCGGGTCGGCTCGAGGAAGATCACCGGATCGGGATCGTCGATCGCCGCCAGGAGCAGGCCGTAGGCCCGCGCCGGCGACGACGGCACCAGCACGCGGACGCCGGGGATGTGCGCGAACATCGCCTCGGTCGCCTCGCTGTGGTGCTCCGGCGCACGGATCCCCGCGCCCATCGGCGTGCGCAGCACCAACGGGCAGGCCAGGCGGCCGCGGGTGCGATTGCGCAGGCGGCTGGCATGGGACACCAGTTGCTCCATGGCGGCGTAGATGAAGCCCATGAACTGGATCTCCATCACCGGCTTCAGGCCCTGGGCGGCCATGCCGATGGACAGCCCGGCGATCATGTTCTCCGCCAGCGGCGTATCCAGCACCCGCTTGAAGCCGAAGCGCTCGCGCAGGCCGAGGGTGGCGCGAAACACCCCGCCGTTGACCCCGACGTCTTCGCCCAGCACCACCACCGTCTCGTCCTCGGCCATGGCCCGGTGCAACGCCAGGTTGACCGCCTCCAGAAGGGCCAGGCGTTTCGCTTCGCCGTTGCGCTCATTCATGTTCGGCCCCTCCCTGCCGCCGCGCGGCGCGCTCCAGCAATTGCTCGCGCTGCTCCTCCAGGACCGCCGGCCAGCGCGCGTAGACATGCTCGAACAGTGCCTGCGGCGCCTGCGCGGCGAACGTCTCGAAACGCTCCACCGCCTCCTGCACCCGCGCCTGGCACTCGCCCACCAGCGCCTGCTCGCGCTCCTCGTCCCACTGGCCGCGGCCGGCGAGGAAGGCGCGCAGGCGCTTGATCGGCTCCTCGCGCCAGGCCTGGTTGACCTCCTCGGCGGAACGGTAGCGGCTGGCGTCGTCGGCCGTGGTGTGGTCGCACAGGCGATAGCTGATGCACTCCAGCAGGGTCGGCCCCTTGCCCTGGCGCGCGCGCTCCAGGGCCGCGCGGACGCGTTCGGCGACCGCCAGCACGTCGTTGCCGTCCACCTGTTCGCCGGGGAAGCCGGCACCCACCGCTTTCTCCGCCAGGGTCGGCGCGCCGCACTGGATGCGCCGCGGCACCGAGATCGCCCACTGGTTGTTGTTGACCACGAAGAGCACCGGCAACTGCCAGGCGCCCGCCACGTTCAGCGCCTCGAGGAAATCGCCCTTGCTGGTGGCGCCGTCGCCGCAGGTGGTCACCGCCACCCGGTGTTCGCCGCGGATGCGGAACGCCGAGGCGACCCCGCAGGCATGCAGGGCCTGGGTGGCGATCGGCACGCAGATGGGAAAGTCCTGCGCCGCCAGCGCTTCGGCGTAGTCGCTGCCGCGCTCGTCGCCGCCCCAGTAGAGGAGGATGTCCTCCATGCGCACGCCGCGCATCAATTGCACGGCGGTATCGCGGTAATAAGGCACCAGCACGTCCTCGGCGCGCATCTGGCTGCCGATGGCCACGCCGATGGCTTCCTGGCCGAGGGTTGGCGCATAGGTGCCGATCCGCCCGGTACGCTGGAGGGCCACCGCCTTCTGGTCGAACAGGCGGGTCAGGAGCATCTGCCGGTAGAGGCCGACCAGCGCATCGCTGTCGCCGGCCCAGGCGGGCAACTCGCCGAGGGGCCGACCGTCGCTGTCGAGGTAGCGGGTGAAAGGCGGGTCGATCCGGTTGTGAACCATCGCAAACCTCCTCCGCACGCCGGGTAGGCGTGCCGCTCAGGGTCGCGCCGCGGGTGGCGGCGTGCACGCGCGGCGCGGCGGGGGTGGCCCGCACTGCCGCTGGCGAGGCCCGCTGGCGGCCTCGCCGGAAACGCCGGCCCGTCACTGCGGGCCGTAGAGAATCCGTTCCGCCAGACGGTCGGCGATCCGCGCCGGCGACTGGTGGTCGGCCTGGGCATGGGCATAGATCTCGGTGAGCCGCGCGGGAATCCGCGCCAGGTGCGCGGTGATGCTGTGCGGGTCGGCGCCGCGGTGCTTGAGGGCGACGTAGATCAGGCCGCCGGAGTTGATCACGTAGTCCGGCGCATAGAGGATGCCGCGCGCCTCCAGCTCGTCGGCGACCTCCGGCCGCTCCAACTGGTTGTTCGCCGCCCCGGCCACCGCCGCGCAGCGCAACTGGCTGACGCTCTGGCTGGTGAGCACGCCGCCCAGGCCGCAGGGCGCGAGGATGTCGCAAGGGGTGGAGAGCAATGCCTCCGGCGCCAGCGGATGGGCACCGAGCTGCTCGACGGCCAGTTGCACCCGGCCGGGATCGAGGTCGCAGACCAGCAGCTCGGCGCCGACCGCCGCCAGTTGCTCGGCCAATGCGTAGCCGACGTGGCCGAGCCCCTGCACCGCGACCCGCAGGCCTTCCAGGTCGTCGCTGCCGAGGCGCGCCTGGGCGCTGGCGCGAATCCCGGCGAACACGCCGAGGGCGGTATGCGGCGAGGGGTCGCCGGCCTGGGTGGTGCTGGTGACGTGGCGGGTCTGCTGGGCGATGCAGTCCATGTCGGCGCTGGAGGTACCGCTGTCCACCGCAGTGATGTAGCGTCCGCCGAGGCTTTCGATGAAGCGCCCGAAGGCCTCGAACAGCGCGCCGCGATTGTCCAGGTGCGGCGGGCGGATGATCACCGCCTTGCCGCCGCCCTGCTCCAGCCCGGCCAGGGCCGCCTTGTAGCTCATGCCCTGGGCCAGGCGGATGGCGTCGCCGATGGCGGCTTCGTCGTTGGGGTAAGGCAGGTAGCGACAACCACCCAGCGCCGGGCCGAGTCGCGTGCTGTGGATGGCGATAATGGCCTTGAGTCCCGTGGCCGGGTCTTGGGCGAGGTGGAGACCCTCGAGCCGGGCCGCGTCCATCATGTCGAACATGCTGGGGCTCCCCTGCTTGCTGCTTGTTGTCCGGGCCGGGCCGTTGCCGCCCGGCACCTTCAGTATAGGCAGGCGTCGGCGAAACGCCCGCAAGGCCGACGACCAGGCGGCGGCGCTCGCCGAGCCGGGTACTGGACGAAGCTTCGGCGGACGGTTACAACCTTGGGGTCCGCCCGCTCGAAACCGGCCCCGGCGTGCTCCGAACGGCCCGTCCGCAGCGATCCAGGCGCACCAGGAGGAAAGCCATGGACCCGCGTCAAGCCTGCCTCGATTGTCTCGCCCAGGAACCGCCAGCGCTGTTCGAGGCGGCCCTGTGGATCGCCGCGGAGCACCTCCCGGCGTATTCGCCCGCCCACGCCCTGCGCGAGCTCGACGAACTCGTCCGGCAGATCGGCGCCAGCCTGGACGACCGCGCCTCGGCCAGCGAGCGCGCCCAGGGGTTGCTGCGGCGAATGAGCGAACAGGGTTTCTGCGAAGACGACGACTTCCCCCTGCAACCGCGCTCGGCCCTGCTCCCGCTGGTGCTGCAGCGGCGCCAGGGACAGCCGTTGTCGCTGGCGCTGGTGGCCATGGAACTGGCGCGGCGGCTGGACATTCCGCTGGTCGGAGTGAACTTCCCGGGACGCTTCCTGCTGCGCGTGCCGCAGGCCGACCATCTGCTCGACCCGGCCACCGGGCGACGCCTCTATACCCCCGACTGCCGCGAACTGCTGCTGCGCCTGCAAGGGCCGAAGAGCGAACTGCAAGCCGCCTACCTGAAGCAGGCCTCTCCCGGGGAAATCCTCCAGCGTCTGTCGCGCAACCTGCGACAACTGCACAGCGCCGCCGGCGAGCCGCTAGCCGCGCTGAAGGATGCCCAGCGGGTGATCGAACTCGGCCCGGTGGGCGCCGCCGACCACGAGGCCCGCGCCGGCCTCTATCGGCAACTGGATTGCCCGCAGGCGGAACGCTACGACCTGGAACGCGCGCTCTTGCTCAGCGACGATCCCACCGAGCAACTGCGCCTCGGCCAGCGCCTGGGCGAACTCGCCCCGCCGACCAGCCGCGCCCTGCACTGAGGCCGCTCAGGCGAGCAGGCCGAGGGCCTTGGCCCGCGCCACCGCCTGGGTCCGACGGGCCACCCCGAGCTTGCCGTTGATCCGCCGGGCGTGGGTCTTCACCGTGTGCAGGGAAATGAACAGTTGCTCGCCGATCTCCTGGTTGGAGCAGCCCTGGGCGATCAGGCCGAGCACCGCCAGCTCCCGACAACTGAGCGGACTGAGCCCCTCCTCTTCTTCCCCCGGCAGGGCGGCGAACAGTTGCGGCTGGCGATCCCGCAGTCGCCGCTGCGGCAGTTGCAGGCCTAGCCGCTCCGCCAGCTCCAGGCCGCTGCGCAGGGTCTGCTGGGCCTGGGGCAATTGTCCGGAGAGGAACTGGCACTCGGCGATACCCATGCGCACTTCGCAAAGCAGCGTCTGCCGCCCCTGCGCCTCGAGAATGGCGAGCAGCCCGCGCAGCCGCGCTTCGGCGGCGGCTGCCTCGCCGCTGTAGAGTTCGGCCAGTGCCAATTGGTGCTCTACCCGCGCTTCCAGCTCCGGTTCGGAGGGCGGCGACAGGCGCGCCCGTCCCGGCTGGAAGTAGGCGCGGACCCGCAGCAGGATCTCCCGCGCCTGCGCCGGCCTTCCCTGCTGCAGGGTCAGGGCGGAGCTGACCAGCAGCAGCGCGCCGCGATACAGCGGATCGGGGACATGGCGCTGCTGCATCAGCCGCTCGACCTCCAGCAGGCGGTTGAACGCCGCGTCCAGGTCGCCCTGCCCGGCCTCCAGCAAGGCCAGTCCCAGGTAGCCGTAGAGCGCCCAGGGATCGAGATTCTCCCGTGCCTGCTCCAGCCCCAGCCGATACCAGTGCCCGGCCTCGACCTCGCGGCCCTGCTGCAGGCACAGGCGCGCGCGGCGCAGGGCGATCCGGCCGAGCATCGGGCTGCCCTGCTGGCCGAGGTCCTCCAGGTAGCGCTGGGCGCGATCGAGGACGCCTTCCGCGCGCAGCAGTTCGCCGCGCTGCTCCAGCCACTGCGCCCGCTCCAGTTCGATCAGCGCCTCGAAGATCAGGCTGTCGTGCTCGCGCGCCAGGCGCAAGGCATCGCGGCCGATCAACCGCGCCTGGTCCATCCGCCCCTCGATCATCGCCAGTTGCATCAGCGCCGAGCGGCAGATCAGTCCCTGCGACCAGGCGTCCTCCGGCAGTTGCTCCAGCGCCTCGCGCAGGTAGTCGGCGGCGCCGCGCTCGCCGCGGCAGTGCAGGAGGATCCCGAACAAGCCCTGCCATTGCGCCAGCAGCACCCGCTGGCGGGACGCCGAGGGCATCGGCAGGAAGCGCGCCAACTGGCCGATGCAGTCCTCGGCTTCGGCCAGGCGTCCGGCGTAGAGCAGCGTCCAGGCATTCAGGATCACCAGGCGCGGCGTGCTGGCCAGCAGCGCCGCCGGCAGTTCGTCGCGCAGGGCCAGGACCATGCCGATGTTGTGGCCGTGCAGCAATTGCTCCTCGGTGAGCTTCTGCAACAATCCGGCGGCGGTTTCCGGTTCGTCGGCGGCCAGCGCCTGGTCGACCGCCTCGCGGGTCTCGCCGTGTTCGGCGAACCATTCGCAGGCTTCCCGGTGGAAGTCCCGCTGCGGGCGCTGCAGCGCTTCGCGCCAGGCCTCGCGGATCGCCGGTGGCAGGCTGTAGCGCTGGTTCGCATCGGCCAGCAGGGGGAAGCCCCGCGCCAACAGGTCGTCCAGCCCGTGGGGCAGCTCCTCGAACAGCCGGCGGAACAGCTCCGGACCGACTTGCGGCAGCCAGGCCAGGGCACGCGCGGCGTCGGCCAGCGGCGGCGGCAGCTCGTCGAGCAACTCGTGCTGGAGGTATTCCTGCAACAACGGTCCGGCCGTCTCTTCGCCGACCAGCAGGCGCAAGCGCAACGCGGCGCACCAACCGCCGCTGCGTTCCAGCAGTGTCCCGGACGTAGCGGCATCGGCGCTGCGCCCGTGCAGGCGGAGCAGTTCGGCGACCTCGTCGGCATCGAACGCCAGCAGGCCGCCGTCGACCTCCAGCAACTCCCCTTCCAGCAGCAACCGCGCCAGGTTGCACTGCGGCCGCCGCCGGCTCGCCAGCCACCAGCCCACCCGTGGCGAGGCCGCGCTCAACAGGCGATCGAGGCAGGCGTCGAGGGCGGGGTCGGGGTGCCGTGGGTAATCGTCGAGCAGCAGCCACAGCGCGGAAGCGTTGCGCAGCCGCCGGCACAGCTGCGCTTCGTCGCTGTCCTCGGCCAAGCCGAGAGCGCCGGCCAGGCGGCGGCGGAAGGTCGCGGGGTCCAGCGCTTCCCCGCCCAGCGCCAGCCAGACCACCTGCACGCCAGGCGGCGCCCGCCGCGCGCATTCTCCGAGGAGGACGGTCTTGCCGCTGCCGGCGGGCGCGCAGAGCAGTCGCAGGCGGCATTCGCCGCGCAGCAGCGGCTGGTGCAAACGGGGCCGCGGCAGGTGCTGCGGCGGCAGCCGCGGCAAGGCGGCGGGCAGCTCGGTCGGCTCGGTCATGGCAGTGCTCTTGTTCTGTCGAAGCGCCTTGCCGGGAGCCTAGACCGCGCCTGCCCCGCTGCTGAACGATGATTGCGCCGGGTGATGGGCCGTCATAACGCACGAGCGCGTCGGCACAAGCCGACGCGCTCGTCGCGACTGGCCGGGACTCAGCGTACCCCGGCGTTGCGCAGGGCGGCCGGCGTGTAGTCGGCGGACGAGGCCTTGAAGCCGAACTCGTAGCCGCGCTTCTCCTCGTTGTTCATGCCCAGCGCCAGGTAGCGACCGGCGATCACGTCGTAGAGCGCCTCCAGGGTGTAGCCGGCGACCTTCTGGTCGTAGTGGTACTGCGCGTGGCCCTCGCCGACCCGCCAGAGCTGGCCGCGACCGTCGTAGTGGTCGACCAGGGCGATCTGCCAGCTGTCCTCGTCGATGTACATGTGGCGCTTGGCGTAGATGTGCCGCTCGCCCGGCTTCACCGTGCCGACCACTTCCCACACCCGGTGCAGCTCGTAGCGGGTCAGGTCCTGGTTGATGTGCCCGGCCTTGATGATGTCGCCGTACTTCAGGGTCGGGTCGTTGAGCTTGTAGGCGTTGTAGGGGATGTACATCTCGCGCTTGCCGACCAGCTTCCAGTCGTAGCGGTCCGGGGCGCCGGAGAACATGTCGAAGTTATCCGAGGTGCGCAGGCCGTCGGCGGCGGTGCCCGGGCCATCGTAGGCCACCTGCGGGGCGCGCCGCACGCGGCGCTGGCCGGCGTTGTAGACCCAGGCCAGGCGCGGCTCCTTGACCTGGTCGAGGGTCTCGTGGACCAGCAGCACGTTGCCCGCCAGGCGCGCCGGCGCGGTCACCTGCTGCTTGAAGAAGGTGAGGATGTTGGCCGCCTTGCTCTGGTCGAGGTCGGGCATGTTCTGCGGGAATGCCACCGACTCCTCGAAGCGGATCGGCGTGAAGCTGCCGTTGGTCTGCGGGGTGGCCTGGACGATGGTGCGCTTGAGGTTGCCGCCGCGGTAGCGGGTGATGTGGTTCCAGAGCACTTCGACACCGTTCTTCGGGATCGGGAAGGCGTAGTAGCGGCTCTTCTCGAAATTCGACAGGCCGTTGCCGTCGTTGATCGGCTGCACGTTCAGCGCGCTCTGTTTGACCGCCTCGTCGATCTCGGCCGGCAGGGCCACCGTGCGATGGGTCTTGTACACCGGGATCCGGTAGGTTTCCGGGTAGCGCTTGAACATCGCCAACTGGCCGTCGGAGAGCTTGTCCTTGTATTGCTCGACGTTCTGCGCGGTGATGGTGAACAGCGGCTTCTCGTCGGCAAAGGGATCGGAAAGGAAGCCCTTGCCATCGACCTTGCCGGCGCTGGCCGCGAGGCCGCCGGTCCAGGCCGGGATGCTGCCGTCGGCGTTGCCTTCCTTCTGCGCGCCGATGGGGGTCAGGCTGCTGCCGAGCTTGGCGGCCTCGTCGGGCGAAACCGCCGCCGTCACCGAACCGGCCAGCAGGCTGAGGGCCAGCGCCCCGGAGGACAGGAGTCGTGCTGTTTTCATGCGTCGTTATCCTTGTTCGTATCCGCGAAAGCGGCCGCCCCGAGGGGCGGCGGACCTCAGAAGTTCACCCCGAAGCTCACCGCGAGGAAGTCGCGGTCGTTGATCGGGTTGTAGTTGCCGCCGAAGAAGTCGGTGTAGCTGATGCTGGCGGTATAGGTGTTCTGGTAGTCGGCATCGAGGCCGACGCTGACGGCCTTGGCGCCCTCGCTGAAGTTCGGCCCGTAGCCCTCGACGTCGTGCGACCAGGCCAGGTTCGGCTTCAGGTTGACCCCGGCGAACACGTTGGGATATTCGAGGATCCCGCGCAGGCGATAGCCCCACGAGTTGCGGGTGTAGAAGCCGTGGCTGTTGCACTCCTGCGGGTTGGCCACGTTGAGCGCGCCGGTGCACAAGGCGTTGTTCGGCAGTTCGCCGATGCCATAGATGGCGTCGCGACCGTAGCGCAGGTCGTCGCCGTCGACCCCGCTGAGGTGGTTGTAGCCGACTTCGCCGACCACGGTCAGGCGGTCGGCCGCCAGTACCCGGTCGAAGAACTGGGTGACGGTCACCTGTGCCTGGGTCACCGGCTTGCGCACGTAGCCGTTGATCACCTCGCCGGCGCGCGGGGTGGCGAAGCCGCTGTCGTAGATCGGGTTGCCGAACAGGGTGGTCGGGTAGATCGCGGCGATCGACATGTCGGTGCTGTTGATTTGTAGCGGCATGTTCGGCCGGTAGCTCAGCTCGCCGGCCACCGAGGTGCTGCCGATGTTGGTCTGGAAGCTCAGGCCGTAGAGGCGGATGTCCTCGGGATAGTCGATGAAGTAATAGCCGGTGGAGCGCCCGGTGACCGGGTCGGAGGTGGCCAGGCCGTTGCCGGCGATCACGCTGTAGTACGGGTTGCGACTGTGGTAGTTCATCGCGTACAGGCCGAACTCGGTGTCGTTCAGCTCCGCCGCGTACCAGCGCAGGGCCAGGCCCCACTGGCCGCTGTCGCGGGCATCGCGATCGCCGGCGCGCGGCAGGTAGCGGTAGCCGTTGGCCGGGTTCGGGTCGAAGTCGCTGCCGGCGTAGACCATCCGCTCGCAGCCATCGGCGACCACGTCGGTGGTAGAGAAGAAGGTGCCGCAGTTGTCGATCACCGTCTGGTCCCACTCCAACTGGTAGAAGCCTTCGACGGTCAGCGCGTCGCTGATGCCCTGGGACAGGTAGAGCATGTTCACCGGGATCAGGCCTTCCTTGATCTCCGCGCCGGGCCGGCGGAACGCGGCGACGTCCATCGGGTTGATGCTGTTGATCGAGTTCTGGATGAACGTGCTCTCGCCCCAGCTCACCACCTGCTTGCCGACCCGCACGCTGCCGGGCAGGTCGCCGATGCTGTAGTTGTGGTAGAGGAAGGCATCGAGCAGCTGCGCCCCGGAGGACTTGGCGCCCTCCTTGCGATTGTGGTCGTCGATGTCGTAGAGCAGGCGGTGTTCGTCCTTCAGCTCGAAGTCGTACCAGTACTTGCCACGGAAGAACGCGCCGGTGTCGCCGTACTTGAGTTCGAGATCGTGGATGCCCTTGAAAATCTTCGAGAAGGTTTCGCCCTTCTTGAAGTTCAGCCGGCCGTCGTCGGAGGTCTGCGACGAGGCGTGGCCGCCGTTGCGGGTGCCGATGTAGTCCTTGTCGGCGGAACGCATGGACCAGCTGGCCCCCACCGACAGCGACGAGTCGAATTGCCCTTCGATCTCCCCGATGTTGAATGACACGGCCGAGGCCTGGGTGGCGCAACCCAGGGCTGTGGCCGCAGCGAGTGCGTGCAGAGGGAAGATTCCGCGCCTTTTTGTTGTTGTCATGCGGCTCTCCTGACAGGGTCGAGGTGGCTACACCCTACCCAGCGGCCCGAACGGCGGTAAGCGCACCAAGGAGGTATTCCGGCTGTCGCCCGAAAGAGTGAACAGGGGCCCTGGAAAGCGCCTCGGCGAACGCCATATGCAGGATGGATACGCCGTCATCCAGTGCATGGATGACGGCGCGGCACTGTTCCGCCGGCGGCGGCGATGGCATCCTTCGCTGCATGCAGCCCGAACAGTCCATTCCCGCCGACCGCGACCTCGCCGACGCCACCCGCGAGACGGTCATGCGCTACCACCTCAGCTGGAAGCACCGCGACATCGACGCGGTGATGGCGCTCTATCATCCCGAGGTCGAATACAACGACTTCTTCCAGAACCGCCGGATGCGCCTGGCCGATCTCCGCGAGTACGTCGAGGCGACCATGCCCAAGGGCCCCGACGAGTCGCTGGAGCACACCGACCGTATCCGCTTCGACGGCGATACCGCCTTCATCCAGTACCGCCTGCGGGTGACCCTCAGCGGCCGCCTGGCTTCGTTCCGCGCCAGCGAGGCGATCACCGTGCGCGACGGCCTGATCTGGCGCATCAACGAATACGCCTCGCTGGTCCACGAAAGCGGCGGCGGAGCCCAGGCCGGCGGCGACGGCCGGCCGCCGGCCAGCCGCCTGGGGCTTTCGGCCAAGCAGCTGAGCCTGCTGGCGCGCGACCTGGAGCACTACTTCCAACAGGCCCAGCCCTATCTCGATCCGGACCTGGACCTGACCCAGGTGGCCAATGCCACCGGCTATACGCGCAACCAGATTTCCTACCTGCTCAACCAGGTGCTCGGCCTGAGCTTCTACCAGTACGTCAACCAGACCCGCCTGCAACACCTGCTCGGCCAGCTTTCCGGCGAGCTGCCCGGACGGGTCGACGAACTGGCCTTCGCCGCCGGCTTCAATTCGCTGTCGGCCTTCTACCGCTGCTTCCGCCAGCACACCGGCCAGTCTCCGCGCGAATACCTGAAGCGCCTGTCGTCGCGCCGCTGAGATTTCCCAGCGGACCCGCGCGCACGACAGGCGCACAGCATCTTCCTACTCTCGCCGCATTCCCCCTTCCCTCTCGCTATGGAGCCCTCTATGTCGGCCTGGCGCCACCTCAGCCTGTGGATGAATCAACTGGACGATCCGCTCGAAGCGCGCCCGTCCCTGGAAGAATCCCTCGAGGTCGACGTGGCCATCGTCGGCGCCGGCTACACCGGCCTCTGGACCGCCTATTACCTGAAGCGCCGGGCGCCGCAGTTGCGCGTCGCCATCGTCGAGGCAGAAACCGCCGGCTTCGGCGCCTCGGGGCGCAACGGCGGCTGGCTGATGGGCAACCTGCTCGGCGAGGACGGCCTGCTCGCCGGCTTGCCGCCGGAGCGGCGCCGGGCCGGCTACGACCTGCTGCACGGGATTCCCGACGAAGTCGCGCGGGTGCTGCAAGAGGAAGGCATCGACTGCGACTACCGCAAGGGCGGCGTGCTCTACTGCGCGGCGCGCTACCCGGAACAGGAACGCCGCCTGCGCGCCTATCTGCATGATCTCTATGCCGAAGGCCTGGACGAAAGCGACTACCGCTGGCTGACGCCGCAGGAACTCGACCAGCAGTTGCGCATCCCCGGCAGCTACGGGGCGATCCATTCGCCGCACTGCGCCACCATCCAGCCGGCCAGGCTCGCGCGCGGCCTGGCCCGCGCGGTGGAGCGCCTGGGCGTGCGGCTGTTCGAGAAGAGCCGGGTGCTGCACTGGCAACGCGGCCTGCTGCGCACCGAGCGCGGCGAACTACGCGCCGAATGGATCGTGCCGGCGGTGGAAGGCTATGCCGCCAGCCTGCCGCCACTGGGCCACTACCAGTTGCCGGTGCAGAGTCTGCTGGTGGCCACCGAGCCGCTGCCGTCGTCGGTCTGGGCGGAGATCGGCCTGGAGCGCGGCCAGGCCTTCAGCGAATTCAGCCGCCAGGTCACCTACGGCCAGCGCACCGCCGACGACCGCCTGGCCTTCGGCGCGCGGGGCGGCTACCGCTTCGGCGGCAAGCTGCGCAGCGACTTCAGCCTCGACGACGAGGAAGTCGGCCTGCGTCGCTACCTGTTCGGCGAACTCTTCCCGCTGCTCAAGGACGCCAGGATCAGCCACACCTGGGGCGGCAACCTCGGCATGGCCCGGCGCTTCCGCCCGCACATGTTGCTCGACCGCGCCAGTGGCATCGCCCTCTCCGGCGGCTACGGCGGCGAAGGGGTCGGCGCCAGCAACCTCGGCGGCCGCACCCTGGCCGCGCTGATCCTCGGTGAGGACAGCGAGCTGCTGCGGCAGCCCTGGGTGCTGGGCGAGCGTCCGCTGGACAGCCTGGCCCGCTGGGAACCGGAACCCTGCCGCTGGCTCGGCTACAACGCGATCATCCGCAGTTTCGTCCATGAGGACCGGGTCCTTGCCGACCCGCACAGCGCGCCCTGGCGCCGCAGCCTGGCGCAAACCCTCGCGGCCGGCATGGAAAGCCTGATGCGCTGAAAATCCCCTCCACCTCCCACAGAGGAAAAACCGCATGGCCCTGACCCTTCTGAAAAATACCGCCGGCGCCGATCTTGGCGCCGCCAGCCCGGTCGCGGTGCCCCTTGGCGAGCCGGTCGCGCAGACCCGCGCCTACGCCGTGGAGCGCACCGACCAGGTGGAAACCGGCATCTGGGAATGCACCCCCGGACGCTGGCGGCGGCAGATCGTCGAGCAGGAGTTCTGTCACTTCCTGCAAGGCCGCTGCACCTTCACCCCGGACGGCGGCGAGACCATCCGCATCGAGGCCGGCGATGCCCTGCTGCTGCCGGAGAACAGTCTTGGCGTGTGGGATGTGCAGGAAACCGTGCGCAAGAGCTACGTGATCATCCACCGCTAGCCCGGGCGGCGCGACGGCGTCACTCGAAGCGCCCGTGGCGCCCCTCGCCGTCCTTGAAGCGCTGCGCGCCCTCCAGGGTCTCGCCGCTCTCGATCACCGCCAGCCCGCCCTGGAATTCGTTGGCCAGGGCCACGTCGAAGGACAGTTCCCACTGCGCGTATACGCTGGCGCGATCGGCGAGCATGCAGGTCTGCGGGAAGGCGGCGAGTTCCGCCGCCAGCTCCTCGGCCTCGGCTCGCGCCGAACCGCTCGGCACCACCCGGTTGGCCAGGCCGATCTGCAACGCTTCGTCGGCCTTCACCGGACGCCCGGTGAGGATCAGGTCGAGCGCCCGGCCCTGCCCGACGATCCGTGGCAGGCGCACGCTGCCGCCATCGATCAGCGGCACCCCGAAACGCCGGCAGAACACTCCGCAGATGGCGTCCTCGGCCATCACCCGCAGGTCGGCGAGCAGCGCCAGCTCCAGCCCGCCGGCCACCGCATAACCTTCGATGGCGGCGATCAGCGGCTTGCCGAGCTGCATGCGGCTCGGCCCCATCGGTCCGTCGCCCTCCGCCTCCAGGCGATTGCGCCGCTCGCCATCCTCGGCCACCGCCGCCAGGTCGGCGCCGGCGCAGAAATTGCCGCCGCTGCCGGTGAGTACCGCGACCCGCGCCGTATCGTCCGCTTCGAACTCGCGCAGGGCGTCGGCCAGGGCCTGGGCGGTCGGCCGGTCCACCGCATTGCGCCGCTCCGGGCGAGCGATGACCAGGGTGGTGACCGGGCCGTTGCGTTCGACGATGACACTCATGACAGACTCCCTGCGGAAAAAGCGAAAAAAGACACCGGCCGGATGGCAGAAGACCGGCGTCAGCCGGTCTTCACCTTAGTCCTTTTCCCGCGGCCGCGCCGCATCCGCCGGGCGTCTCAGTGCGCGTGCTTCTGCAGGTTGGCCATCATTTCACGGAGCGCCTCGACGTTGTCCGCCGGGTGCGCGGCGTTCTCGAAGTCGCAGATCTGCTGCCAGTGCGCGGCCACGTCCTCGGCATCGAAGCCGGCCTTCGGATCGAAGCCGAAGCCCAGGCTGCGCTCCCAGCGCACCTTGCCGATCCAGCCACCGCCGACCTCATAGAGCCCCGAGGTATCCTCGCAGGCCGAGCTGCCGAGGTAGACCACCAGCGGGCTGACCAGCTCCGGCTTGAGCTGCTCGAAGACCTGCGGCGGGATCAGCCCCTCGGTCATCCGCGTACCGCCGGTGGGGGCGATGGCGTTGACCAGGATATTGTTCTTGCGCCCTTCCAGGGCCAGGGTGCGGGTCAGGCCGTAGAGGCCGAGCTTGGCCATGCCGTAGTTGCTCTGGCCGAAGTTGCCGTAGATGCCCGAGGTCGAGGAGGTGAACACCACCCGCCCGTAGGCCTGCTCGCGCAAGTGCGGCCAGGCGGCGCGAGTGACCTTGTAGGCGCCTTCGACATGCACCTGGTAGACCAGGTCCCAGTCGGCGTCCTCCATCTTGTGGAAGGTCTTGTCACGCAGGATGCCGGCATTGTTGACCACCACGTCGACGCGACCGAAGGCGTCCAGCGCGTTCTCCACGATCCTGCCGCCGTCCGTGACCGAGTCGTGGTTGGCCACCGCGGTGCCGCCGGCGGCACGGATCTCCGCCACCACCTTGTCCGCCGCCGAGGCACTGGCGCCTTCGCCATGGGTGCTGCCGCCGAGGTCGTTGACCACCACCCTGGCGCCATGCTTCGCGAACAGCAGGGCGTGGGCGCGGCCAAGGCCGCCGCCGGCTCCGGTGACGATCACGACTTGGTCGTCGAAACGCAGGGCATCGCTCATGTTCGGGACTCCAGGGCAGTAGGAAGGATTGCCCGAGTGTCGGCCAGCCCGCCGGCGGGGACAAGGCTTCGCGCCGCCATGAATGGCGCCCGATAAGGCAGCGGGATGTTCCGCTTCAGTCGAACGGAATGTACAGCCGGCCACGCGGGCCGAGCTTGAACAGCCACCAGTCGTAGTTGTGCCGGACCACCACCAGCAGCAGGCTGCCGAGCAACGCGAGGCCGGCGCCGACGGCGTACCAGCGACTGCCTTCCTGCCAGCACAGGTAGCCGAGCCCGAGCGCCAGCAGCAGGCCGAGTTCGGCGAGGACCATCCCGGACTGGCGGATGAACGGTTGCGCCTGCACCATCTGGCGGAACAACCAGGAGCCCTCGTCGAACACGCGCAAGGGAGAAACGGGATCGTGCATGGAGACCTCCATGGGTGACGAAACGCCTCGTCCAGCGAGGCGCCAGCACCCTAGCCCCGATCCTTGCGCGATGGCACTTGCTGCAATCTCAAACTCGCTTAAGAAAACTCTGAATCATCCAGTCGGGCGCGAAACGCCAGGTAATGTTCGAGCACCGCCGCCGGCGCTTCGATCTGCGGATAATGGCCGATGCCATCGAGCAGCACGCAGTCGGCATCGGCGACCAGTTGCCGGTAGCGCTCGACCATGTGCGCCCCGGAGATCGGGTCGACGGCGCCGTCGATCACCCGCAACGGCACCCCGCCGTGCTGCAACGCCGCCACCCAGCGCTCACGCTGCTCGCGGCGGTCGACGATGTAGCGGATCAGGCGATGCATCACCCGCTGCCCCTGGTTGCTTTCGATCAGGCTCCAGAAGGCATCCAGCTCGGTCTCGCCGGGCTGGCTGCGCGGGCCGAAGACCTTGGCGAAGTTGCGCGCCAGGGCGCGGCGGTCGAACAGCCGGCCGAACAGCCCGCCCAACGGGCTCAGCAACAGCTTCTGGCTGAGCACCGGGCGGTGCGTTTCCGGGAACAGCCCACCATTGAGGAACACGCAGGAGGCGAGCCGCAGCCGGCCTTCGTGATGGCGGGCGAGCAGTTCCTGGGCGACGCTGTCGCCGTAGTCGTGGGCCAGCACGTGCAGCGGCTCGTCGATTCCCAGGCGGCCGAGCAGCGCCTGTTGCAGGTCGGCCTGCTCCAGCAGGCTGTAGCGATGGGCGCGCGGCTTGGCCGAATCGCCGAAGCCGAGCAGGTCGCAGACCAGCACGCGGTAGCGCTGCGCCAGCGGCTCCCAGAGGTAGTGCCAGTCCCAGGCGGCGCTGGGAAAACCGTGGATCAGCAGCAACGGCCGACCCTGCCCGGCTTCCCAGTAGCGGATCGGGAAGCCCTTGAAATCCAGGGTGCGGCCCCGCCTCCGCCAGGCCTCCAGTGGAATGCCGGGCAGCGCCGCGGTCACTGGCGGTAGCCCGGGTTCTGCTGGTCGAGCTTGCGCAGCAGCGCCGGCCAGGCGAGCTGGCCGCCCATGCCGGTCTTGCTGCGCATCACCCCGGCGATCATGTCGCGCGCGCCGGCGAGGATCTGCCCCGGGATGTGGATCAGCTCGGCGCCGCCGCTCTGCGCCATCACCTGTACCTCGCAGGCGCGTTGCAGGGTGAACATCATGAGGAAGGTATCGGCGATGGAACCGCCGCAGGTGAGCAGGCCGTGGTTGGGCAGGATCAGGAAGTTGCTGGTCCCCAGGTCGGCCTGCAGGCGGGCCTTTTCCTCATGGTTCAGGGCGACGCCCTCGTAGGCGTGGTAGGACAGGCTGGAGAGCACGAACAACGATTGCTGCGACAGCGGCAACAGGCCCTGCTTCTGGCAGGACACCGCGATCCCCGCGGCGGTATGGGTGTGCAGCACGCACTCGACGTCGTGGCGGACCTCGTGCACCGCGCTATGGATGGTGTAGCCGGCCGGGTTGATCTCGTAGGGGCTGTCCATCAGCTTCTTGCCGCTGGCATCCACCTTCACCAGGCTGGAGGCGGTGATCTCGTGGAACATCAGGCCGAACGGGTTGATCAGGAAGTCCTCGGTGCCCGGCACCTTGGCCGAGATGTGGGTGAAGATCAGGTCGTCCCAACCGTGCAGGGCGACCAGCCGGTAGCAGGCAGCGAGATCGACACGGGTCTGCCATTCGGCGGCGGAGACCTGGGCTTGCACATCGGCGGGCAGGGAGTGAACGGCGGTCACGGCGGCATCCTCTTTTGTCGTTATCGGATGCCCGCAGTCTAGCCCCGCCCTCCTCCGGCGACTGTCGCCGGGCTTACACTCGCGCGCCGGCTGAATGGCGGAGGATTCAGCCGGCCTATGCGCGCAGGCTACAGGCAGTGGGCGACCAGGGGTGCGACCAGCAGGTTGAACAGCCCGGTGAGAACCATCAGCAGACCGGCCGCCGAACCTTCCTCGCCGCCGAACTCGTAGGCCCGACTGGTGCCGGCGCCGTGCGCGCCGACGCCGAACAGCGCGCCGCGGGCCAGCGGCGTGCGCAAGCGCAGGACGCGCAGCAGGGTGCCGCCGATCACCGCGCCGAACACCCCGGTGATCATCACGAAGGCGGCGGTCAGTTCCGGCACGCCACCCAGGTCGTGGGACATCTCCATGGCGAACGGCGTGGTGATCGAGCGCGGCAGCAACGACAGCGTGACCTGGCCGTCCAGCGCCAGGGCCTGGGCCAGCGCCCAGGAGCTGCCGATGGCCACCGCGGTGCCGGCGAACATCCCGGCCAGCAGCGCCGGCCAGTGGCGCATCAGCAGCTCGCGCTGCTGCCAGATCGGGATGGCGAAGGCCACCGTCGCCGGACCGAGCAGCGCCACCAGCCAATTGGTGTCGCGGGCGTAGTCGGCGTAGCGGGTATGGGTGGGAATCGCCAGGGCGTAGAGCAGCACCGGGACGAACACGATGGGCGACAGCCAGTACCACTTCACCCGGCGGTACAGCTGGCGGCTCAGCAGGTAGCCGCCGACGGTCGCCGCCAACCAGAACAGGGCTTGCTTATCGAGACTCATGGCGCGCCCTCCAGCGGCACATCCACTCCACCGACACCGCGGTGACCAGCATCACCAGCAGGGTGCTGAGCATGATCACCAGGAGGATGCGCCAGCCCTCGCTGCGTAGCAGCGCGCCGTAGTCGAGCAGGCTCATCAGCGCCGGGATGAAGAACAGCAACATCTCCGCCAGCAACAGGCCGGCGCCGGCCTGCAGCCAGGCCGGACGCAGCAGGCCGCTGGCGAACAGCAGCAACAGCGCCGCCAGGCCGACCACCCCGCCCGGCAGCGGCAGGCCGATGGCCTTCGCCAGCCAGCCGCCAGCCCACCAGAAGGCGATGAGTACCGCCAGTTCGGCGGCAAGGCGGGACAGACGGCGGACGAGCGGGGGCAACATGGGAAAGGCCTTGGCTGGGAAATCGGGGATGGAGAAAGGATAAGGCCCGGCCTATCATCCCCAAAGCGAATTGTCCGCATGAGAGCCATTCCAGAATGGAATTCCGTCAACTCCGCAGCTTCGTCGAAGTGGTCCGCCAGGGCAGCTTCACCCAGGCGGCGCAGGTCCGCCACGCCAGCCAGTCGACCATCAGCAAGCAGGTCGCCCAACTGGAGCAGAGCCTTGGCGTGCAGGTATTGGAACGCAACGGGCCGCACGTGCGCCTGACCGACGCCGGCGCCGTGGTGTTTCGCCGCGCCGAGGAGATGCTGCGGCTGCGCCGCGACCTGCTCAGCGAACTGGACGACCTCAGCCAGCTCAACCGCGGCGAACTGCGCCTGGGCCTGCCGCTGCTCGGCGCCGACGCGCTGTTCGCCCAACGCTTCGCCGAATACCGGCGGCGCTATCCGAACATCGCCGTGCACCTGGTGGAAGGCGGCAGCAAGACCATGGAGCAGGCGGTGCTGGCCGGCGAGCTGGAACTGGCCGGCAGCCTCACCCCGGCGGACGACGGCTTCGACTACCAGCCGTTCTGCAACGAACCGCTGGACGTGCTGCTGCCGGCCGGGCATCCCAAGGCCGCTGCCGCCAGCGTCGCCCTCGGCGAACTGGCGGACAGCCCGTTCCTGCTCTACCAGCAGAGCTTCACCCTCAACGACCGCCTGCTGCGCGCCTGCCTGGAGGCCGGCTTCAGCCCGCGCGAAGGCGGCCGCAGCGGCCAGGCCGACTTCCTCGGCGCGCTGGTGGCGGCCAACCAGGGAGTGGTGCTGCTACCACGGGTGATCGCTCGCGAGATCGAACGCCCGGGAGTGGTGCGGGTCCTGCTCAAGGAGCCGGACCTGCGCTGGGACATCGCCTTCATCTGGCGCCGGGGCGGCTACCTGTCGCGGGCGGCGCAGGCCTGGCTGGAGCTGCTGCGCGAGCAGCCGCTGGAGGAAAGCCCGGCGTAGGACCAATAACCGCCAGCTCGGCAGAGGCTACGGCGGATAACGCCTGGGGGCGTTATTCGCCCTACCGCTTGCTCCCTCCCCGTGTAGGGCGAATAACCGCCTCGCGGTTATCCGCCGCCTGGGCAGGCGTTTCGGCGGATAACGCCTGGGGCGTTATTCGCCCTACCGCTTGCTCCCTCCCCGTGTAGAGCGAATAACCGCTACGCGGTTATCCGCCACCTCGGCAGGCGTTTCGGCGGATAACGCCTGGGGCGTTATTCGCCCTACCGCTTGTCCCCTCCCCGTGCAGGGCGAATAACCGCCACGCGGTTATCCGCCGCCTCGGCAGGCGTTTCGGCGGATAACGCCTGGGGCGTTATTCGCCCTACCGCTTGCTCCCTCCCCGTGTAGGGCGAATAACCGCTACGCGGTTATCCGCCACCTCGGCAGGCGTTTCGGCGGATAACGCCTGGGGCGTTATTCGCCCTACCGCTTGTCCCCTCCCCGTGTAGGGCGAATAACCGCCACGCGGTTATCCGCCGCCTCGGCGGGGTACGCCCGGGATCAGCCCTTGAGGGCGGCGGCGAACTCGGCCAGCCAAGGCTCGGCGTCGGTCTCGGGGGTAACGGTTTCGCTGGCATCCAGGCGCAGCATCGGCAGCACTTCGCGCACGCCCAGTTCGCCGAACAGTTCGCGAACCTGCTCGCCGCCACCGCAGAACGTGTCGCCGTAGCTCGAATCGCCCAGGCCGATGACCCCGCCCGGCAGGCCGTGCCAGGCCGGCAGTTGGTCGCGGATCGCGTAGTACAGCGGTTGCAGGTTGTCCGGCAGTTCGCCCATGCCGGTGGTCGAGGTCACCACCAGGAATGCCTCGGGGGCGAAGGCCTTGAGTTCGTCGAGGCTGGCGCGGGGCAGATGGGAGGCCTCGAGGCCGGCCGCGGACAGCAATTTCTGGGCGTGCCGGGCGACTTCTTCGGCGGTGCCGTAGACCGAGCCGGAGAGAATGGCGACTTTCATGAACACTCCGTAAGCCAACAGGGGTAAGCCGGGCATTATGCCGCATGCGTTCGCCGAGCGGGACGCACCGAATCAATGCAGACAGGCCGCAAAAGCACCATTTCGGTGCGCGCCCTGTCATCGGGATGTCATCGCGCTGCCGTAGACACGGCAGCGAACCTTCGCCACCACGCCGGGAACGATCCTTGCCTGTCCTCCGACGCAGCCCACCACCCCCGGCGCTGCGCCGTTGTCCGAGGGCGCCCACGAAGCGCGCTCAACCGTTCCAGGAGATACACGATGTCTACCGCTCCCGTTACCCTGCTGGTGGCCCGCCGCGTCGCCGCCGGCCGTTACCGCGACTTCCTCGCCTGGCAGCGCGAAGGCGAAGCCCTCGCCGCCGACTTCCCCGGCTACCTCGGCTCCGGGGCGCTGGCGCCGCCCGCCGGCGGAGACGAATTCCAGATGATCTTTCGCTTCGCCGACGACGCCACCCTCGCCGCCTGGGTCCACTCCGCCTCGCGCCAGGCCTGGCTCGAACGCGGCCAGGGACTCTTCGACGAACCGCGCGAGCGCCGCGCCCACGGACTCGCCGCCTGGTTCGACGACAACCGCAAACCGCCGCGCTGGAAGCAGAGCGTGGCGATCTGGCTCGCGTTCTTCCCGGTCTCGCTGGCCTTCAACCTCGGCGCCGGCCCCTACCTCGGCGAGCTGTCGCTGGCCGCGCGGGTGCTGCTCAGCACCCTGGTCCTCACCCCGTTGATGACCTACTGGTTCATCCCTCTCTCCAGCCGCCTGCTCGCCCCCTGGCTGCACCGCCGCCCGCAGCGCGCCGCCAGCCTGCCGGAAGCGCACTGACGGCTTGCCGCCCACCCCGGCGGGGTGGGCCGTAGCGCAAGGCTTTGCCCGACTGGCTCAGTCGGGTACCCTGCATCCATCCGATTCCCTTCGCCTGCTGTGAGAGTCCCATGGCGACAGCCCCGATCCTGATCACCGGCGCCAGCCAGCGTGTCGGCCTGCATTGCGCCCGCCGCCTGCTGGCCGACGGCGAGTCGGTGATCGTCAGCTACCGCAGCGAACGCCCGGCGCTGGACGAACTGCGCCAGGCCGGCGCGCTGACCCTGCACGCCGACTTCGCCAGCGAGGCCGGCATCTTCGCCTTCATCGGGGCCCTCCGACAGCATACCGACAGCCTGCGAGCGATCGTCCACAACGCCTCGGACTGGGTCGCCGAGACGCCCGGCCACGAAGCCGAGGCGTTCCAGCAACTGTTCAGCGTGCACATGCTCGCGCCCTACCTGATCAACCTGCACTGCGCCGAGCTGCTGGAACGCTCGCAGCCTGCCGACATCGTCCACCTCACCGACGACGTGGCGCGCAAGGGCAGCGCCCGGCGTATCGCCTACTGCGCGAGCAAGGCCGGGCTGGACAACCTGACCCTGTCGTTCGCCGCGCGCTTCGCGCCGAGGATCAAGGTCAACGCCATTTCACCGGCGCTGGTGATGTTCAACGACGGGGACGACGCCGAATACCGCGCCCGCACCCTGGCGAAATCCGCCCTCGGCATCGAACCGGGGCCGGAAGTCATCTACCAGAGCCTTCGCTACCTGTTGGACAACCCCTACGTCACCGGGACCACCCTGACCGTGAACGGCGGCCGCCACGTCAAGTGAGGCGCCAAGGACCCCTTATGAACCCAGCACTTTCCCAGCATTACCGGGAGATCCTCGTCGGTCTCGGCGAAGACCCGCAGCGCGAAGGCCTGCTCGACACCCCGAAGCGCGCGGCCAAGGCCATGCAGTACCTCTGCCACGGCTATGGCCAGACCCTGGAGGAAATCGTCAACGGCGCGCTGTTCGCCTCGGACAACGATGAAATGGTCATCGTCCGCGACATCGAGCTGTACTCCCTGTGCGAACACCACCTCCTGCCCTTCATCGGCAAGGCTCATGTGGCGTACATTCCCACCGGCAAGGTGCTCGGCCTGTCGAAGGTGGCGCGGATCGTCGACATGTTCGCCCGCCGCCTGCAGATCCAGGAGAACCTCACCCGGCAGATCGCCGAGGCGGTCCGCCAGGTGACCAGCGCCGCCGGCGTGGCGGTAGTGATCGAGGCCCAGCACATGTGCATGATGATGCGCGGGGTGGAGAAGCAGAACTCGCAGATGTTCACCTCGGTGATGCTCGGCGCGTTCCGCGACTCGAACACCACCCGCCAGGAATTTCTGCAATTGATCGGAAGGAGCAAGTGACATGCCGCGACTGGAACCGGGAATGGCGCGAATCCGCGTCAAGGACCTGCGCCTGCGCACCTTCATCGGGATCAAGGAGGAGGAAATCCTCAACAAGCAGGACGTGCTGATCAACCTGACCATCCTCTACCCGGCCGCGGACGCCGTGGAGGTCAACGACATCGAGCACGCGCTGAACTACCGCACCATCACCAAGGCGATCATCCGCCACGTCGAGGAGAACCGCTTCGCCCTGCTCGAACGGATGACCCAGGAAATCCTCGACCTGGTGATGGAGAACCCGGCGGTGCGCTACGCCGAGGTGGAAGTGGACAAGCCGCACGCGCTGCGCTTCGCCGAGTCGGTCTCGATCACCCTCGCCGGCCACCGCTGAGGCGGCCGACGAGCGAACCGCGCGAAGACGCGCACAAGCGTTGCCCGCCGGCCGCGCCAACTCTTATCATCGCCGGACCTGGCCCTGTGCCTTCACCCTGCCCCGAGCCATCGTCGAGAAACACCGCCATGACCGCAGCCAACCTCACCGAACAGCAACGCCTGGAACTCGAAGCCGCCGCCTTCCGCACCCTGGTCCATCATTTGCAGACCCGCAAGGACGTGCAGAACATCGACCTGATGAACCTCGCCGGTTTCTGCCGCAACTGCCTGTCCAAGTGGTACAAGGCCGCCGCCGACGACCTCGGGGTGGAAGTCAGCAATGACCAGGCCCGCGAAGAGATCTACGGCATGCCCTATGCCGAGTGGAAAGCCAAGTACCAGAAAGAAGCGAGCCCGGAACAACAGGCCGCCTTCGCCAAGAGCCAGGGCAACGCCTGAGGCCACCGGGCCCCTTGCCAACCCTGCCCCAGACACCATGAGCCTGTTTCGATGACCCTGACCGACTTCCGCGCGCGTCTGCGCAGCGAACACCACCTGTTCACCGACACCCTGGCATTCATCGCCGAGCACTACAGCTACACGCCGAGCGCCTTCGACAACGGCAGCGTGAGCAACCCGGCCGGGCAGAACGAAGGTTCCTGCAAGACCCTGGGCTTCGCCATCCTCGAGGGCCTCAGCCTCGAGGAAACCCTGCTGGCCTTCGGCGAGCACTACCGTGCGGTGCGCGACAACCCGGAAGGCGACGACCACGCCAACATCCGCGCCCTGCAACAGACCGGCCTGGCCGGCGTGCATTTCGAGCGCCAGCCCCTGTCGCGCCGGGGCTGAGAAGTCCCGGTCGCCCCCACGGCGGATAACCGCGAGCGGTTATTCGCCCTACCGACCGCTCCATAGCGACCCACGCCAGCCGTCGCCACCGGCCGGCCTTGCCGATACGCGACGAAAAAAGGCGGGGCCCCATCGGGGTCCCCGCCCTTCTCGCCGCCGCAAGCGCGGCGCAGCCAGCGTCACAGCTTGGCGATGGATACCTCGGTGGACTTGACGAAGGCGATCACTTCGCTACCGATGGCCAGCTCCAGTTCCTTCACCGAACGCGTGGTGATCACCGAAGTGACGATCCCGGCGGCGGTCTGCACGTCGATCTCGGAGAGCACCGGCCCTTCGATGATTTCCTTCACGGTGCCCTTGAACTGGTTACGAACGTTGATGGCTTTGATGGTCATGGCGTTTCTCCTGGGGGGATTCGGAACGAGGCATGGTTGCTTAGAGCGCCCAGCGCAGTTGCGTGGGCAGGGGTGAAACGGGTTCGGGTTGCGGCGGCAGCTCCGGCTGCGCCAGCACCCGGTTGAGCACTTCGGCTTCCAGCGCGGCCAGTCGCGCCGAGCCACGCGAGCGCGGCCGGGGCAGTTCCACCGGCAGGTCGAGGCCGATCTCGCCGTCCTCGATGAGGATCACCCGGTCGGCCACCGCCACCGCCTCGCTGACGTCGTGGGTGACCAGCAGGACGGTGAAACCGTGTTCGCGCCAGAGTCCTTCGATCAGTTGCTGCATCTCGATCCGGGTCAGCGCATCGAGCGCGCCGAGCGGCTCGTCGAGCAACAGCAGGCGCGGCTCGTGGATCAGCGCGCGAGCCAGCGCGACGCGTTGCTTCTGCCCGCCGGACAGAGCCGCCGGCCACTCGTTGGCACGCTCGGCCAGGCCGACCGCCCGCAGCGCCTGCCGGGCCTTCGCCCGCCAGTCGCCGCGCAGGCCGAGGCCGACGTTGTCGATCACCCGCTTCCACGGCAGCAGGCGCGAGTCCTGGAACATCAGCCGGGTGTCCTCGCGGGCCTCGGCCAGCGCCGCCGAGCCGGCCAGCAACTCGCCGCGGCTGGGCTGGTCGAGGCCGGCCAGCAGGCGCAGCAAGGTGCTCTTGCCGCAGCCGCTGCGGCCAACGATAGCGACGAACTGCCCTGCCGGAACCAGCAGGTCGATGTCCTTGAGCACCTCGCGCTCGCCGAAGCGCCGCGCCACTCCGCGCAGGGCCAGCGGGATACCGCGCTTGAGGCGCTGCGGAGTGCCGCCAAGGGCGGCGTTGTGGGCATTCATGCGCCACCTCCCTTGACCTGGTAGGCCGGGTGCCAGCGTAGCCAGACGCGTTCCAGACCGCGGGCGGCGAGGTCGGCGAGCTTGCCGAGGACGGCATAGAGCAGGATCGCCAGGACCACCACGTCGGTCTGCAGGAACTCGCGGGCGTTCATCGCCAGGTAACCGATGCCGGAGCTGGCGGAAATGGTCTCGGCGACGATCAGGGTCAACCACATGAAGCCGAGGGCGAAGCGCACCCCGACCAGGATCGACGGCAGCGCGCCGGGCAGGATCACCTGGCGGAACAGGGCGAAGCCGGACAACCCGTAGCTGCGCGCCATCTCCAGCAGGCCGGGGTCGATGCCGCGGATGCCGTGGTAGGTGTTCAGGTAGATCGGGAACAGCGTGCCGAGGGCGACCAGGAAGATCTTCGCCGACTCGTCGATGCCGAACCACAGGATCACCAGCGGGATCAGCGCCAGGTGCGGCACGTTGCGGATCATCTGCACCGAACTGTCGAGGAAGCGTTCGCCCCACTTCGACAGGCCGGTGACGAAGCCCAGCACCAGGCCGATGGCGCCGCCGATGAGAAAGCCGATCGCCGCGCGCCAGCCGCTGATCGCCAGGTGCTGCCAGATCTCGCCGCTGCGCAGCAGCGCCCAGCCGGCCTCGAGTACGGCGCTGGGCGCGGGGAGGATGCGGCTGGACAGCCAGCCGAACTCAACCGCCGCCTGCCACACCGCCAGCAGGACCAGCGGCAGCGCCCAGGGCGCCAGGCGCTCGGCCAGTCGTTTGGAAATGCTCATGTCGTTCGCTCCGACCGCTCTCAACTCTGCGCGGCCTGCCGGGGCAGGATGTCGTTGGCCACCATCTCGCCGAACGGGCTGACATAGCCGCGTCCCTCGGGCTGCGCCGGGCGCTGCACGTCGAGGTGCGGGAACAGCAGTTCGGCGACCCGGTAGGACTCTTCCAGATGCGGGTAGCCGGAGAAGATGAAGGTATCGATGCCCAGCTCGGCGTACTCCCTGACCCGCGCCGCCACCGTCGGTCCGTCGCCGACCAGCGCGGTGCCGGCGCCGCCGCGTACCAGGCCGACGCCGGCCCAGAGATTGGGGCTGACTTCCAGGTTGTCGCGCGAACCGCCGTGCAGCGCGGCCATGCGTTGCTGGCCGACCGAGTCGAAGCGCGCCAGGGAGGCCTGGGCGCGGGCGATGGTGTCGTCGTCGAGGTGCGCGATCAGGCGATCGGCGGCCTGCCAGGCTTCCTCGCTGGTCTCGCGGACGATCACGTGCAGGCGGATCCCGAAGCGCACCTGGCGGCCCTGGCGGGCGGCCTTCTCGCGTACCTGGGCGATCTTCTCGGCAACCGCCGCCGGCGGCTCGCCCCAGGTCAGGTACAGCTCGACCTGCTCGGCGGCGAGGTCCTGGGCGGCCTCCGAGGAGCCGCCGAAGTACAGCGGCGGACGCGGCTGCTGCAACGGCGGATAGAGCAGTTTGGCGCCCTTCACCTGGATGTGCTTGCCGGCGTAGTCGACGGTCTCGCCCTCCAGCACGCGACGCCAGATGCGGGTGAATTCGACCGAGGCCTCGTAGCGTTCGGCGTGGCTCAGGTGCAGGCCGTCGCCAGCCAGTTCGTCGGGATCGCCGCCGGTGACCAGGTTGAACAGCGCGCGGCCGTTGGACAGCCGGTCCAGGGTCGCCGCCTGGCGCGCGGCGACGGTCGGCGAAATGATCCCGGGACGCAGCGCGACGAGGAACTTCAGGCGCTGGGTTACCGGGATCAGCGAGGCGGCGACCAGCCAGGAGTCCTCGCAGGAACGTCCGGTGGGGATCAGTACGCCGCCGAAGCCCAGGCGGTCGGCGGCCTGGGCGATCTGCTGCAGGTAGCCGTGGTCGACGGCACGGGCGCCCTGGGTGGTGCCCAGGTAGTGGCCGTCGCCGTGGGTGGGAAGGAACCAGAAAATCTCGAGGCTCATCGCAATTGACTCCAGAGTGAGCGCGCCGGCGTGGCGTAGCCGCGCGATGATCGTGTCGGCATGTGGGCGGTACGGGCTCAGGGTGCGCTGGCGACCTTGCCGGCCGGCGGCGTCCAGATCACGTCCTTGATGCTCAGCGGTTTGGGAATCAGCTTCAGCTGGGTAAAGGTGTCGGCGATCTTCTGCTGCGCCTCGACCACCGCCGGGGTGATCAACTGCGCGCCGTAGCCCTGGCGCTTCACCGCGGTAAGGGTGATGTCGGCGGGCAGCCCGAGCAGCGGCGCGACCTGCTCGGTCACCTGCTGCGGGTTGGCCCGCGACCAGTCACCGACCTCGCGGATCTCGTCCACTAGCTTGTCGAGCACCTGCGGATGCCGTTGCGCGTAAGTCCGGGTGGCGAGGTAGAACTGGTGGTTGTCGACCAGCTCGCGACCATCCACCAGGACCCGCGCGGACAACTGCTTCTCGGCGGCGGCCTGGTAGGGGTCCCAGATCACCCAGGCGTCGACGCTGTGACGCTCGAAGGCGGCGCGGGCGTCGGCCGGCGGCAGGTAGACGGGTTGGATGTCGCTGTACTTCAGGCCGGCCTGCTCGAGGGCGCGGACCAACAGGTAATGCACGTTGGAGCCCTTGTTCAGGGCGACTTTCCTGCCCTTCAGCTCGGCCACCGACCGAATCGGCGAGTCCTTCGGCAGGAGGATCGCCTCGCTGGTCGGCGCCGGCGGTTCGTAGGCCACGTAGAGCAGGTCGGCGCCGGCGGCCTGGGCGAAGACCGGCGGGGTTTCGCCGGTCACGCCGAAGTCGATGCTGCCGACATTGAGTCCCTCGAGCAGTTGCGGGCCGCCGGGAAACTCGGTCCATTGCACCTTCACGCCGTCTTCGGCGAGACGTTTCTCCAGGGTGCCGCGGGCCTTGAGCAGGACCAGGGTGCCGTATTTCTGGTAGCCGATCCGCAGGGTGTTGGCCGACTTCTCGTCGGCCTGAACGCCGTAGGACAGGGCCGCCACCAGCAGGGCCGCCAGTCCACGACGCAAAGCGATGGTGCGCATGGCGCTCTCCTTTGTCGTTGTGGGTGCCGAACCTGCCGCGCCGTTGACGGAACAGTGAGGTCGTCGTGTGTGCGTTGTGCAATCGGGCCGCGGCGCGCGTGCGCTGGCGGCGGACGGATCAGATGCTCCAGCGAGCGTTCACCAGGCGCTCGTTGAGCAACTGCGGGTCGATCGGCTGCGGCCGTCGCGAGAGGGCCAGGTGGAAGGTTTCCAGGGCGTTTTCCAGGCGCTGCTCGAGGACCGGTTCCAGGCGCGCCGGGTCGCTCTCGGTGGCGTAGGCGATCTGCTTGTCCACGGCGAATACGCCATGCAGTACCTCCTGGGCCTTGAGCGCGGCCAGGACCGGCTTCAATGCATAGTCCACGGCCAGCATGTGCGCGCTGCTGCCACCGGTGGCGAACGGCAGCACCACCTTGTGCTCCAGGGCGCGCTCGGGCAACAGGTCGAGCAGGACCTTCAGCGCGCCGGAAAACGAGGCCTTGTACACCGGGGTGGCGACCAGCAGGCCGTCGGCGCGGCCGATCTGCTCGGCCAGCGCCAGTACCGGCGGACTGTCGAGGCGGGCACGCAGCAGGTCCTCGGCGGGAAAATCCAGCACCTGGTGGCTGGCCACCTCGACGCCGCGACGGCTCAGCCAGTCCCTGGCACGCTCCAGCAACACCCCGGAGCGGGAGCGTACGCTGGGACTTCCGGCGATGGAAACGACGAGCATGGGGGATTCCTTATAACCGGAAAACAGAATATTCGTTTGGCTTGCTAACCAAGTTGCATAGACCTTAACAGGCGGCCTCATATTCCAATAAATGTTTTTTATTCATTTATTTATTCCATAAAGCATATAAGAACCCGGTTCGGGGTCTTGCCTCAGAGCACGTGCGCCCGCTGCATTTCGGTCAGGGCCTCGCCGCGCAAGTAGGCCAGCTCCACCGCCCGGCGATCGCGGGGACGCGCCAGCGGTACGTGGAACTCGCGGCGGATGTGTCCGGGACGGCCGCCCATCAGCAGCACGCGGTCGGCGAGATAGAACGCCTCGTCGAGATCGTGGGTGACCAGCAGGACGCTGATCTCGTAGTTCTGCACCACGTCCTGCAGCAGGTCCTGGAGGCGCATGCGGGTGAAGGCGTCGACCGCGCTGAACGGCTCGTCGAGCAACAGCACCTGCGGCCGTCCGTAGAGACCGCGGGCGATCGCCGCGCGCTGCGCCATGCCGCCGGACAGTTGCTTGGGCAGCAATCCTCCGCAGCCGGCCAGTCCGACATCGGCGAGCAGGCGCTCGACCCAGTGCTCGTCCTCCAGCCAGCCGTCGGCGAAACCGACGTTCTGCGCCACCGTCAGCCAGGGCAACAGGCGCGGCTCCTGGAACACCACGCCGATTCCGCCGCTGCGGCCGTTCTCGCCGTCCGGGCCGAAGCCGAGGATCGGGTTGCGTTCGACAGTGCCCTGGAAGTCATCGTCCAGTCCGGCGGCGATCCGCAGCAGGGTGCTCTTGCCGCAACCACTGGGGCCGAGCAGGCTGACCACCTCGCCGGGCGCCAGCGACAGCGCCACGCCCTCCAGCACCCGCGTATCGCCATAGGCCTTGCGAATCTCCAGCAGGTCGAGCAGGCCGCTCATGCGCCGCCCTCCCCGTCGAAGCTGTCGCGCCAGCGCAGGGCCCGGCGCTCCAGCGAGCGGAGCAGGCCATCGCTGAGCTTGCCGAGGGCCGCCAGGACCAGGATCGCGACGATCACCAGGTCCGGACGCGAGGTTTCCCGACCGTCACTGAGCAGGTAGCCGAGGCCCTGGGTGGCGGCGATCAGCTCCGCCGCGACGAGGAACATCCAGCTCAGGCTGAGCGCCCCGCGCAGGCCGGTGAACAGGTTCGGCAGCGCCGCCGGAAGGAGGATGCGGCGGACCAGGGCGAAGCGCGACAAACGGTAGAGCCGCCCCAGTTCCACCCACTTGCGATCGACCCCGCGTACCCCGGCGACCAGCGCGAGGTAGACCGGGAAGAAGGCGCCGAGGGCGATGAGGACGATCTTCGGCGTCTCGTCGATGCCGAACCAGAGCAGCAGCAGGGGCACCCAGGCCAGGCTGGGGATCGCCCGCAGGGCCTGGAAGCTCGGCTCCAGGTAGGCTTCGGCGCGACGACTGAGACCGACCCAGGTACCGACCACCAGGGCCAGGCCGCTGCCGATCGCGAAGCCGGCGGCGACCCGCGCCAGGCTCGCGCCGACATGCCCCCACAGCTCGCCGCGAGCCAGTTCCACCAGGGTCAGCAGGATGCCGCTCGGCGCCGGCATCTGGTAGGCCGGCAGCCAGCCCAGGCGCACCAGCGCCTCCCACGACGATAGTGCCAGCAGCGGCAAGGCCCAGGCCCGCCAGGCGCCCGGCACGCGCAGTCGCCACGCCCGGCGCGAGACTCGCCGGGCCAGTCGCAGGCTCTGGCTGACCATGGCTCAGGGCTCCGTGCGCGCCAACGGGACACCGCCGATGACCTCGGCGGCCCACTGCGGCGCGATCAGTTCGTCGACCACCTTCTGCACGTCCACGCCCGGCCGCACCAGGCGCTCGTCCGCCAGGATCGGCGCCGCGGCCTTGAGCGCGGCGACCTGTTCGGCGCCCGGCAGCGGCTGGCTGAAATCGGTGCGCGACAGTTGCAGGCGAGCCACTTCCAGCGGCAGGCCGGCTTCCTCGGCAAGCAGTTGCGCGGCCTCGTCGGGATGCCCGATCACCCAGTGGCGCGCCTGCTCGTAGGCCGCCAGCACCTGGCGGATCAGTTGCGGATGGCGTTCGGCGAAATCCTCGCGGACATTGAGCACGCCGTAGCTGTTGAAGCCGAGGTTGCGGTAGAGCAGCCGCGAGCCGGCCTGCAACTCGCTGGCCGCCATGTGCGGATCGAGTCCGGCCCAGGCGTCGACCTGGCCCTTCTCCAGGGCTACCCGGCCGTCGGGATGCTGCAGGTGGACGATACGCAGGTCGTTCTTGTCCAGGCCTACGCTGTGCAGGCTGCGGAGCAGGAACAGGTAGGGATCGGTGCCCTTGGTGGCAGCCACCTTGCGCCCCTTGAGCTCGGCGAGGCTGCGGATCGGCGAATCCTTGCGCACCAGCAGCGCGGTCCACTCCGGGCGGCTGGCGACGTATACGGTACGTACCGGGCTGCCGTTGGCCCGCGCGAGTACCGCGGCGAGGCCGGCGGTCGAGGCGAAATCGACGCTGCCGGCGTTGAGGTACTCCAGGGAACGGTTGCTGCCCTGGCTGAACACCCAGCGCACCCGGGTGCCGCTGCCGTCCAGGCTTTTCTCCAGCCAGCCGAACTTCCTGAGCGCCAGGCTGGTGGGGGCGTAGTAGGCATAGTCGAGACGGATTTCAGCGGGGGCGGCGGCCTCTGCCGCGGGAAACACGGCAAGAACGGCGAGCAGGGCCAGCCAGGCCCGGCAGCGACGGAGAGCGGCGATCATGCGTCTGCTCCTGGAAGGAGGTGGATGAGCGAGCCTTCTCCCCGTCTGGCGGGCAAGTCAGAGCCGGTTTCGGAAATGGATGGCGGATAAAAAGCGTCGCGGCGACGCGCTGGCGCACATAAAAAAGAGGGCCGGTCGAAACCGGCCAAAAACCCTGCTCGTGGCTAAACAGCGTTGCATGACGGCACGCACCGTCGAATAAAAGGTCCCGCCTGCCGTGCCTGCCCATGCAGGCGGGACGAATCCGGCCTCAGCGGTTGGGCTGGGGCGTCAGGCGCAGGTAGGGCTTCACCGCGCGGTAGCCTTTGGGGAAACGCCGCTTGATCTCTTCCTCGTCCTTCAGCGAAGGCACGATTACCACCTCGTCGCCGTCCTCCCAGTTGGCCGGCGTGGCGACCTTGTGCTCGTCGGTCAGTTGCAGCGAATCGATCACCCGGAGGATCTCGTTGAAATTGCGCCCGGTGCTCGCCGGGTAGGTGATGATCAGGCGCACCTTCTTGTTCGGGTCGATGATGAACAGCGAACGCACGGTCAGCGTGTCGTTGGCGTTCGGGTGGATCAGGTCGTAGAGTTCGGAAACCTTGCGGTCGGCGTCGGCGATGATCGGGAAATTGACCCGGGTGTCCTGGGTCTCGTTGATATCGTCGATCCACTTCAGGTGCGACTCCACCGGATCCACCGACAGCGCCAGGACCTTGACCCCGCGCTGGGCGAACTGGTCCTTGAGCTTGGCGGTGAAACCCAGCTCGGTGGTGCACACCGGGGTGAAGTCGGCGGGGTGGGAGAACAGCACGCCCCAGCTGTCGCCCAGCCACTCGTGGAGGCGGATGCGCCCTTCGCTGGAGTCCTGTTCGAAATCGGGGGCGATGTCGCCGAGTCTGAGGCTCATGGGGTCACTCCTTGTTCGTGTTGGAGCCCACTATGCCCAAGGCCGGCTGACGTTAAAAAGAATAAATTCAGATTTTCTTATAACCAAAAATAGAATACCCAACCCTTCGCCTGGAAATCCGTCTCCTTTCGTCCGCCGGCCTGCCGCCCGGCCAACCCCCGCCTACACTGAAAACACCTTGGCCCGCTATCCAGGAGTCGCCGTCATGTTGGGGAAACGTTCCACCGATCCCACCCCGGCCACCCGCTTTCGCAGCGATCGCATAAGTTCGGTGAATGGGCAGTACTTCTTCTCCACCCGCGAAGGGACCCTGGAAGGTCCCTATTTCACCCGTTTCGACGCGGAGCGGGAAATCGACGCGTATATCCGCAGGATGCGCCAATCGGCGGAAATCCACGCGCCGGGTTCCCGCTGAAACGATACAGGCGCTGAATTTATTTCCCGGCGGCTGAAACGTTCAAGAAAGGGAAGGCAGGTATTCTCGGCGGAACGCCGAGGCAAATGTCACCGCATGTGAACGCACTCACATCGGGGGTGAGTTCCAGTATCATTCACCCGGTGAATACCTGCCATGTCGTGCGTATCCACGCTTCTCCACGTTTTCTAGCGGTAAATCCATGAAAAAAATCTTATTGATGCTTTTGTGCGTCAGCGTGCTGGGTTGCTCCAAAAACAGCGTCGAATCGGAAAAACCGGTCGACGTGCTCCTGATCGGTGGCGGCATCATGAGCGCCACCCTGGGTACCTATCTGAACGAACTGGAACCGGGCTGGACCATCGAGATGGTCGAGCGCCTGGACAAGGTCGCCGAAGAAAGCTCCAACGGCTGGAACAACGCGGGCACCGGTCACTCGGCGTTCTGCGAACTGAACTACACCAGCGAGGCCGCGGACGGCTCGATGGATATCAGCAAGGCGGTGGCGATCAACGAGAACTTCGAGATCTCCAAGCAGTTCTGGGCCTACCAGGTCGACCGCAAGGTGCTGAACGATCCGAAGTCGTTCATCAACAACGTCCCGCACATGAGCTTCGTCTGGGGCGACGACAACGTCGCCTTCCTCAAGAAGCGCCACGCCGCCCTGCAGCACAGCTCGCTGTTCCGCGGCATGGAGTACTCGGAAGACCCCGAGCAGATCAAGCAGTGGGTGCCGCTGGTGATGGAAGGCCGCGAGCCGGGGCAGAAGATCGCCGCCACGCGCATGTCGATCGGCACCGACGTCAACTTCGGCGAGATCACCCGCCAACTGGTGGGCTCGCTGTCGGCCAAGGACACCTTCAAGCTGCGCCTGCAACATGAGGTCCGCGACCTCAAGCGCAACGACGACAACACCTGGACCGTGACCATGGCCGACCTGGCCAATGGCGACAAGGAAACCAGCGTCAAGGCCAGGTTCGTCTTCATCGGCACCGGCGGCGGCGCGCTGAAGCTGCTGCAGATGTCCGGCATCCCCGAGGCCGAAGGCTACGCCGGCTTCCCGGTGGGCGGTTCGTTCCTCGCCACCACCAACCCGGACGTGGTCAAGCGCCACCTGGCCAAGGTCTACGGCAAGGCTTCGGTGGGTTCGCCGCCGATGTCGGTGCCGCACCTCGACACCCGCATGATCGACGGCAAGCCGGTTCTGCTGTTCGGTCCGTTCGCCACCTTCTCCACCAAGTTCCTGAAGAACGGCTCGCTGTGGGACCTGCCGGGCTCGGTGACCAGCGGCAACATCGGCCCGATGTTCAACGCCGGCATCGACAACTTCGATCTCAGCCAGTACCTGATCGGCCAGCTGATGCTCAGCCAGGACGACCGCATGGCCTCGCTGCGCGAGTACTTCCCGGAAGCCCGCGACGAGGACTGGAAGCTGGTGCAGGCCGGCCAGCGCGTGCAGATCATCAAGAAGGACGCCGAGAAAGGCGGCGTACTGCAATTCGGCACCGAAGTGGTGACCGCAGCGGACGGCTCCGTCGCCGCCCTGCTCGGCGCCTCGCCGGGCGCCTCGACCGCCGCGCCGATCATGCTGTCGGTGCTGGAGAAGGCCTTCAAGGACAAGGTCGCTACCCCCGAGTGGCAGGCACGCCTGAAGGAAATCGTGCCGTCTTACGGGCGCAAGCTGAACAACGACATCGAGCTGACCAACAGCACCCGTGCCTGGAGCAGCGAGCGCCTGCAACTGATCCACGTGCCGGTACAGCCGGAGGCCTGATCGGCCACCGACGCGCGCGCATGAAAAAGCCCGGCAATAGCCGGGCTTTTTTGGGTTGGCGTTCGCCTTGCGGGGCGGCGCATCGGCGGATAACGCCGCTGGCGTTATCCGCCCTACCCGACAGGCAGCGCCGCCCACAAAGTCACTGTGGGCCGTAGGGCGAACAACCGCTCGCGGTTATCCGCCGGAACCTGCATGTCACCGATTGCGCCCTCCCGCGATATCACGCCCCTCCTTCGAGCCTGGCCAGGCGCTCCTCCAGCGCCGCCAGGCGCGTCTCCAGCTCGGCGATCCGCGCTTCCGCATCGGCCGACAGAGCGGCCGGCGCGGCGCGTTCCGGGTCGCTGCCCATCGCCTCCACGGCGGCCTCGAGGTCGGCCTGGCTGCCGAGCAGGTGCATGTAGCGCTCCTCGCGCTGCCCGGCGCGACGCTCCAGGTGCACGGCCAGGCCACGGCCGGCGAGGCGTTCCAGGTGGTGGCGGATCTGCTCGACGTCGTCGAAATCGTGCAGGCGGTTGCTGCGGGTGAGCAGTTCGTTGAGGGTCTGCGGACCACGCAGGAACAGCAGGCCGAGCAGCGCCACCTGTGGCGCCACCAATTCCAGGCCCTTGCCCAGGGTGTGCTCCCAGCGGTCGGCGCGGCTGCCCATCACCAGCCTGACCAGGCCGCGCCCCTCGAGCTGGCGCAGGCTCTGGCCGACCTGGCCGGGCGTGAGGTTCATCACCGGATCGCGGCTGGTCTTCTGGTTGCAGGCGAGGACCAGGGCATTGAGGGTCAACGGATAGGTTTCCGGGGTGGTCGCCTGCTTCTCGACGAGGCTGCCGAGAATCCGTGCATCGACGGCGCTCAGCGGGTCGTCGACGAACGGCGAGTTGGGCTCGGTGGACATCGCTACATCCCTATGCAAGGAAAAAGGCGCCTAGCCTAGCGCGAGTCGCCGGGGATGGCACGGAGCGTCATGTAAATAAAACCCATGAGGCGAGCCCCGACCTGCGGGGCCCGCCGTCGCGCACGGGCTCAGCGTACGGCTTCGAACAGCCCGCTGGCGCCCATGCCGCCGCCGACGCACATGGTCACCACGCCGTAGCGCAGGTTGCGCCGGCGCAGTTCGCGGACCAGATGACCGACCTGGCGCGAGCCGGTCATGCCGAACGGGTGGCCGATGGCGATGGAGCCGCCATTGACGTTGTACTTCTCGTTGTCGATCTCCAGCCGGTCGCGGCAGTACAGGCACTGCGAGGCGAAGGCTTCGTTGAGTTCCCAGAGATCGACGTCAGCGATCTTCAGCCCCTTCGCCTTGAGCAGCTTCGGCACCGAGAACACCGGACCGATGCCCATTTCGTCCGGCTCGCAGCCGGCCACGGTGAAGCCACGGAAGAAGGCCTTCGGCTCCAGGCCCAGCGCCAGCGCTTTCTCCAGGCTCATCAGCAGGGTCATCGAGGCGCCGTCGGAGAGTTGCGAGGCGTTGCCGGCGGTGACCGAACCGTCCTCGGCGAACGCCGGCTTCAGCGAGGCCAGGCCTTCGAGGGTGGTGTCCGGGCGGTTGCAGTCGTCGCGGTCGACCACTCCGTCGAGCACCTGCTTCTCGCCGCTGGCCTTGTCCTCCACCGCGTAGCGGGTGGTCATCGGCACGATCTCGTCGGCGAACAGCCCGTCCGCCTGGGCTCGCGCCATCCGCTGCTGGCTCTGCAGGGCGTAGGCGTCCTGGGCCTCGCGGGTGATGCCGTAGCGACGGGCGACGATCTCGGCGGTCTGCCCCATGGGGTAGTAGATGCCCGGCACCTCCCTTTGCAGCAGCGGGTTCACCAGGTGGTCGGTGTTGACGCTCTTCAGGGTCAGGGTGATCGACTCGACGCCGCCGGCGACGATCACCTCGCTGCAACCGGAAGCGATCTGGTTGGCGGCGATGGCGATCGCCTGCAGGCCGGAGGAACAGTAGCGGTTGAGGGTCATCCCCGGCACCTGGATGCCGAGGCCGGAGAGCACCGCCACGTTGCGCCCGATGTTGTGGCCCTGGGCGCCTTCGTTGGAGCCGGCGCCAACGATGCAGTCATCCACCAGCAGCGGGTCGAGGTCGTTGCGCGCCAGCAGCGCGTCGACGCAGTGGGCGGCCATGTCGTCCGGCCGGGTCAGGTTGAACTTGCCGCGGAAGGACTTGGCCAGGCCGGTCCGGACGCTGTCGACGATCACCACTTCACGCATGGGGGTACCCTCGCTGTTATTGTCGGTCGGCCGCCGGGGCAGCGGCCGGATCGAGCGAGGATAAGGCGAGGCAATCGCGCGAGGCACCGATCATTCATCCGGCGTATGCGTCGCCATCCCCTGGAGAGGACGGCGCCGCATTCCGGCGGGCCTCACTTATCCCTCTTGTACGCCGCTTCGATGGCGTCGTTGATGGTGCGCAGCACCTTGACCCGGGCGAAGCGCTTGTCGTTGGCTTCGACCAGGGTCCAGGGCGCGATCTCGGTGCTGGTACGGTCGACCATATCGCCCACCGCGTCCACGTACTGGTCCCACTTGTCGCGGTTGCGCCAGTCTTCCTCGGTGATCTTGTAGCGCTTGTAGGGGGTTTTCTCGCGTTCCTTGAAGCGCTCCATCTGGGTCTGCTTGTCGATCGCCAGCCAGAACTTCACCACGATGATCCCGTACTCGCTGAGCTGCTCCTCGAAGTCATTGATCTCGCCATAGGCGCGTAGCCAGTCGGCCGGTGCGCAGAAGCCCTCGATGCGCTCCACCAGCACGCGGCCGTACCAGGAACGGTCGAAGATGGTGAACTGGCGACGCGCCGGAATGTGCCGCCAGAAGCGCCAGAGATAGGGCTGCGCACGCTCCTCTTCGGTCGGCGCGGCGATCGGCACGATATGGTACTGGCGCGGGTCCAGCGCGTCGGTGACACGGCGGATGGCGCCGCCCTTGCCGGCCGCGTCGTTGCCCTCGAACACCGCGACCAGCGAATGCTGGCGGAAGCGCTTGTCGCGGATCAGCCCGGCCAGGCGGGCCTGCTCGGCGGCGAGCTGCTCCTTGTAGGCGTCCTTGTCCAGGTACTGGCCCAGGTCCAGGGAGTCCAGCAGGCCGCGGTTGTCCAGGCTCGACACCAGCGGCGCGGCGTGCGGCTGGCGCTTGGCGCGCTCCTTGGTGGCCAGCGCGGCCTGCAACCCTTCGAGGAGGATGCGACCGACGGTCAGGGCGCGGTAGCGCTCGTCCACGCCTTCCACCACGTACCAGGGCGCGTAGTCCCGGCTGGTGCGGCGCAGCACGCGCTCGCCGTAATGCACGAAGCGGTCGTAGACCTCGCTCTGCTTCCAGTCCAGCGGACTGAGCTTCCAGCTGTGCTGCGGGTCCTTTTCCAGCGCCTTGAGGCGTTCCTTGAGCTGTTTCTTGGAGAGGTGGAACCAGAACTTGAAGAGCAGCGCGCCTTCGTCGCAGAGCATGCGCTCGAAGCGTTCGGCGGCATCGATGGCCTGATCCAGCTTGGCCTCCTTGATATGCCCCTCGACCCGCGCGTAGAGCATCTGGCTGTACCAGTTGCCGAAGAAGATACCGGTCCGCCCCTTGGGCGGCAGGCGCCGCCAGAAGCGCCACTGCGGCGGCCGCTCCAGTTCCTCGTCGGAGGGACGGAGGAAGCTCTGCACTTCGATCAGGCGCGGGTCCATCCACTCGTTGAGGAGCTTGACCGTCTCCCCCTTGCCGGCGCCCTCGATGCCGTTGATCAGGATGATCACCGGGAAGCGCGCCTGCTGCTTGAGCTCGAACTGCGCCTCGAGCAGCGCTTCGCGCAACTCGATGACGGCCTTCTCGTAGGTGTCCTTGTCGATGCTGTGGCCAACTTCCGCGGATTCGAACATGGAGGTCTCCCTTAACCTGAGTCCTTCAAGGTAGCGGATCGGCGTGCGGCTGTCTGCGCGGCGCCGCGGCATGTTCGCGCAGCGCCTCGCCGCTGGCCGGCAAAGCCCCGTAAAATGCGCCATCCGCTTTTTCAGGTTCTCCCATGTCCGACTTCCAGCATGCCCAGCTCGACTGGGACGAAAACGGCCAGCCGCTATCCCGCGCCTTCGGCGACGTATATTTTTCCCGGCATTCCGGGCTCAACGAGACGCGCCATGTGTTCCTCGCCACCAACCGCCTGGCCGAGCGCTTCGCCGCGCTGGGCGACGGCGAGGTGCTGTGCATTGGCGAGACCGGCTTCGGCACCGGACTGAACTTCCTCTGCGCCTGGCAGCTGTTCGAGCGGGTCGCGCCGGCCGGCGCGCGCCTGGAGTTCGTCAGCGTGGAGAAATTCCCCCTCGCCGCCGCCGACCTGCGCCGCGCCCTGGCGCTATGGCCGGAACTGGCGCCCTGGAGCGAGGCCCTGCTGGGCCAGTACCTTGCCGTGCACCCGGGCTTCCAGCGCCTGGCGTTCGCGGGCGGAAGGGTCGGCCTGACCCTACTGCTGGGCGATGCCCTGGAGTGCCTGCCGCAGCTCGACGCGCGGGTCGACGCCTGGTTCCTCGATGGCTTCGCCCCGGCGAAGAACCCGGACATGTGGTCGCCCGTACTGTTCGCCGAACTGGCGCGACTGTCGGCGCCGCAGGCGACCCTGGGCACCTTCACCAGCGCCGGTTTCGTCCGCCGCGGGCTGGTCGAGGCCGGTTTCGCCATGCAACGGGTACCGGGCTACGGACAGAAGCGCGAGATGCTCAGCGGCACCTACCAGGGGCCGCCGGCGAACGCCGGCAAGCCCTGGTACGCACGCCCCGCGCCCCACGCCGGGCGCCGCGCGGCACTGGTGGTCGGCGGCGGCCTGGCCGGCTGCGCCAGCGCCGCCAGCCTCGCCGCGCGCGGCTGGCAGGTGACCCTGATCGAACGCCATCCCGGCCTCGCCCGGGAAGCCTCGGGCAACCCCCAGGGCGTGCTCTACCTGAAACTCTCGGCCCACGGCACGCCGCTGTCGCGCCTGGTGCTCAGCGGCTTCGGCCATACCCGCCGGCTGCTCGAACGCCTGCGGCGCGGCCACGACTGGGACGCCTGCGGCGTACTGCAACTGGCCTTCGACGCCAAGGAAGCGCAACGCCAGGCGCAACTGGCCGCAGCCTTCCCCGCCGACCTGCTGCACGGCCTGGAGCGCGAGCAGGCCGAGCGCCTCGCCGGCGTCGCCCTGCCCGCCGGCGGCCTGTTCTATCCCGAAGCCGGCTGGGTCCATCCGCCCGCGCTGTGCCAGGCCCTGGCCGCCACCCCCGGGATCACCCTGCTGAGCGGCCGGGCAGTACGCCTGCGCCGCGAGGGCGACGACTGGTGCGCCTACGCCGGCGACGAATGCCTGGCCCGCGCGCCACTCGCGATCCTCGCCACCGCCGCCGACATCCGCGACTTCCCGCCCGCCGCCGAGCTGCCGCTGAAGCGCATTCGCGGGCAGGTCACCCGCCTGCCGGCCACCCCGCAAAGCCGGGCGCTGCGCACCGTGGTCTGCGCCGAGGGCTACGTCGCACCGCCGCGTGGCGACGAACACACCCTCGGCGCCAGCTTCGACTTCAAGAGCGAAGACCTGGCGCCAACCCTCGCCGAACACCAGGGCAACCTCGAACTGCTGCGGGAAATATCCCCCGATCTGTTGCAGCGCCTGGGCGCCGACGACCTGCCGCTGGAGCGCCTGGAAGGCCGCGCGGCATTCCGCTGCACCAGCCCCGACTACCTGCCCCTGGTAGGCCCGCTGGCCGAGCGCGCGGCCTTCGACGAGGTCTACGCGGTGCTCGCCCGCGACGCCCGCCAGGTGCCGGAGCGTGCCTGCCCCTGGCTGCCAGGCCTGTACCTGAACAGCGGCCACGGCTCGCGCGGGCTGATCAGCGCGCCGCTGTCCGGCGAACTGCTGGCGGCGTGGATCTGCGGCGAGCCGCTGCCGCTGCCGCGCGCGGTGGCCGAGGCCTGCCACCCGAACCGCTTCCTGCTGCGCGACCTGGTGCGCGGGCAGCGCGGCTGAAGCCCCGGGCGCACCGATTTGCGCTACCCTTCGGGCCTGCCGCACGCGCAGGCCATACCGGACCACCGGCTGGCTCACCCGCGGAAATAGTTGATCGACGATGGATGTACTGCTCTTCGAATCCCTGGGCATCGGCGCCGTTCTCGGCCTGCTGCTCGGCCTCACCGGCGCCGGCGGCTCGCTGGTCGCCCTGCCCCTGCTGCTCAGCCTGCACCTGCCGCTGCGCGACGCCATCGGCGTGAGCCTCGGCGCGGTCGCCCTGTCGGCGCTGATTGGCGCCATTCCGCGCGCGCGCCAGGGCCAGGTGGCCTGGCGGCCGGTGCTGGTCCTGGCGCTGGCCGGCCTGCCGAGCAACGCCGTCGGCCAATGGCTCGGCCGCTTCGTCCCGGAAGGCGTGCTGATCGTCGCCTTCTGCCTGCTGGTGCTCTGGTCAGCCTGGCGCATGTGGCGCGGCGCCGGGATGAAACGCGAGGCCAGCGACCAGGCACGGAGCCTGCCGCTGCTCGGCATCGGCCTGGCGGTCGGCTTGCTGTCGGGATTGATGGGCGTGGGCGGCGGCTTCCTGGTGGTGCCGGGGCTACTCTGGTTCACCCCGCTGTCGATGATGGCCGCCACCGCCACCTCGATGGCGGTGATCGCGCTGGTCTCCGGCGGCGGCTTCCTGATCTACCTGACCGGCGCCCACCCGCCGCTGCCGCTGCTCGGCGGCCTCGCCGCCGGCGGCGCGGTCGGCGTGCTCGGCGGCAACCTGCTGGCGCAGCGCCTCGGCGGCCCGACCCTGCAACGCCTGTTCGCGCTGATGCTGGTGGCGGTGAGCTTCTCCCTGGCGGCGCAGAAGCTCTACGGCGGGTAGCTTTCCTCGGCGGCCGGGGCACCGGGGAAGCGGCGTTATGCGCCCTGCTCGACGGTCATGCCATGTCGTCTGGCGGATATCGCTGGGTCGGCGGATAACGCCGACGGCGTTATCCGCCCTACGCGGAGGTCACGCCATGGCGTACAACGCGCTTGTCCACCAGGCATCGGCAGGTTCGCCAGGTAAAGACCGCCGACGCGACTGTCTTTCGTAGCGAACCTGGCGCCCTCACTCTTCTTCGACGTCCTCTTCCGGCAAGCCGAACAGGTCGGCCGCGCGCAGCAGCGCGGCCAGCAGGCCGTGGCGCTCCCACTCGGGCAACGCGGCGAAGCGCTCGATCACGTACTCCGGCAATAGCGGCGGCGCCTCCGCCAGGGCTTCGTGGCCGGCCGGGTCGAGGTGCAGCCAGGACTTGCGCCGGTCCTGTTCGTCGCGCCGACGATAGAGCAGGCCGCGTCCTTCGAGGCGATCGAGCACGCCGGAGAGCGATGCCTGGGACAGGCTGACCAGCTTGGCCAGTTGCGTCGCGGTCAGTTCTCCCTCCACCGCCAGGACATGCAGGATCAGCAATTGCAGCGGGGTCAGGCCACCGTATCGGCTGAGACGCTTGGAGTGGATTTCGGCGGCCTGCTGGAGACCGCGGATGGCGCGGAAAATAGCGAGCGAATAGGTATCGGCAGCGGTCTTATTACTTTCAACCATAATAAATTCTTCGTTAAGGGTCCTGATAGGCCCGGAAAATTCGTATAGAACTCCTTCCAACTGTAACGGTCCTCTGTTAGGTAAGTCATGTACCCGGAAGGGGTACGCAACCCACTTCCCCAACGGAGAACCGGTAAGGAATATGTGCGGCATATCAGGAGAGTTTCGTTTCGACAACCAGGCAGCCGACCTCGCAGCGGTCGAACGCATCACCCACCACCTGGCCCCTCGCGGCCCCGACGCCTGGGGCTTCCACGCCCAGGGTCCGATCGCCCTCGGACATCGACGGCTGAAGATCATGGACCTGGCGGAAGCTTCCGGCCAACCGATGATCGATCCCGATCTCGGCCTGGCCATGGTGTTCAATGGCGCCATCTACAACTACCCCGAACTGCGTGGCGAACTGGAAAGCCTTGGCTATCGGTTCTTCTCCGGCGGCGACACCGAAGTTCTCTTGAAGGGGTACCATGCCTGGGGCGCCGATTTATTGCCCCGGCTCAATGGGATGTTCGCCTTCGCCGTCTGGGAGCGCGATCGCCAGCGGCTGTTCCTGGCCCGTGACCGACTCGGCATCAAGCCGCTCTACTACAGCCTCGACCGCTCGCGCCTACGCTTCGCCTCGAGCCTGCCGGCCCTGCTCAAGGGCGGCGACATCGCCAGCGACCTCGATCCGCAGGCGCTGAATTTCTACCTCAACTTCCACGCCGTGGTTCCCGCCCCGCACACCTTGCTGGAGGGCGTGAAGAAGCTGCCGCCGGCGACCTGGATGAGCGTCGACCTCGACGGCAGCTGCGAGCAGCGCACCTGGTGGACGCTGGACTACGGCCCACGCCCGGACGAGCGCGAGCTGACGCTCGACGACTGGCAGGAGCGCGTCCTCGACGGCCTCCGCGAAGCGGTGGCGATCCGCCAGCGCGCCGCCCGCGAGGTCGGCGTGCTGCTCTCCGGCGGGGTCGATTCGAGCCTGCTGGTGGGCCTGCTGCACGAAGCCGGGGTGGACAACCTGCTGACCTTCTCCATCGGCTTCGAGGATGCCGGCGGCGAGCGCGGCGACGAGTTCCAGTATTCCGACCTGATCGCCGAGCGCTATCACACCCGCCACCATCGCCTGCGCATCGGCGAGCACGAAGTGATCGAGCAGTTGCCGGCGGCCTTCCGCGCCATGAGCGAGCCGATGGTCAGCCACGACTGCATCGCCTTCTACCTGCTCGCGCGGGAAGTCTCGAAGCACTGCAAGGTGGTGCAGAGCGGCCAGGGCGCCGACGAGCTGTTCGCCGGCTACCACTGGTATCCGAAGGTGGATGGCGCCGACGACGCCTTCGCCGCGTACCGCGCGGCGTTCTTCGACCGCGACCACGAGGAATACCTGGCCACCGTCGGCGAGCGCTTCCGCGTCGAGGACGTCGCCGGGCGCTTCGTCCGCGACCACTTCGCCAGCCCCGGCGCCGAGGCCGCGGTGGACAAGGCGCTGCGCCTGGATAGCACGATCATGCTGGTCGACGACCCGGTCAAGCGGGTCGACAACATGACCATGGCCTGGGGCCTGGAAGCCCGCGTGCCGTTCCTCGACTACCGCCTGGCCGAGCTGTCGGCGCGCATTCCCGCCCGCTTCAAGCTCGGCGACGGCGGCAAGCAGGTGCTCAAGGGTGCCGCGCGCAAGGTGATTCCCAGCGAAGTCATCGACCGGCCCAAGGGTTACTTCCCGGTGCCCGGCCTCAAGCACTTGCAGGGCCGCACCCGCGAATGGGTACGCGAACTGCTGCTCGACCCGAGCCAGGACCGCGGCCTGTTCCAGCCGGCGATATTCGATCGCCTGCTGAGCGATCCGGACGGCGACCTCACACCGCTGCGCGGCTCCAAGCTGTGGCAGCTGGCCGCCCTCAACCTCTGGCTCAGCGAACAGGGACTTTGAAAATGGGCCCCCAACGCAGGGGCCCGAACCAGGAGCGATCATGAAAGGCCACTTGCATCTGCCTCACCCGCACAACCAGCGCCTGCAACGTATCCAGGCGCCCACCTACGAACGCCTCCAGGCGCGTCTCGCCGAAGATCACAGCGAGCCCACCGAGAAACCGCTGAGCATCCACTGCGGCTGGGGCCGCCTGCTGATCGGGCAGACCTACCCGGACGCCGAGGAACTGGCCCGCGACCTGTTGCAGGAAGCCCCCGGCGAACGCGACATCGCGCTCTACGTGGCGGCGCCGCAGCAGGTCCTGGCCCACGCCCCGCAGCAGCTCTTCCTCGATCCCTCGGATACCCTGCGCCTGTGGTTCACCGACTACCGCCCGGCGCGCCGTCCGCCACGCGGTTTCCGCATCCGCCGGGTGCATACCGAGGAGGACTGGGCGGCGATCAACCGCCTGTACCTGGCGCGCGGCATGCTTCCGGTGCAGACCGAGCGCCTCAGCCCGCGCCACCAGGGCGGGCCGATCTACTGGCTGGCCGAGGACGCCGACACTGGCGTCGCGGTAGGCACGGTGATGGGCCTCAACCACGCCAAGGCGTTCCAGGATCCGGAGGGCGGCTCCAGCCTCTGGTGCCTGGCGGTGGACCCGCAATGCAGCCGGCCGGGCGTCGGCGAGGCGCTGGTACGGCACCTGGTCGAGCACTTCATGAGCCGCGAACTGGCTTACCTCGACCTCTCGGTGCTGCACAACAACCAGCAGGCCAAGGCGCTCTACCGCAAGCTCGGCTTCCGCGAACTGGCGACCTTCACCATCAAGCGCAAGAACGGCATCAACCAGTCGCTGTTCCTCGGCCCCGGCCCGGAGGAAGACCTCAACCCCTACGCCCGGATCATCGTCGACGAAGCCCACCGGCGCGGCATCGAGGTGCGCGTCGACGACGCCGAGGGCGGCCTGTTCACCCTGACCCAGGGCGGCCGGCAGATCCGCTGCCGTGAATCGCTCTCCGACCTGACCACGGCGGTAAGCATGACCCTCTGCCAGGACAAGGTCCTCACCCACCGCGCCCTGCAGCACGCCGGCCTGCGCCAGCCACAGCAGCGCCTGGCCGGCAGCGCGGAGGAAAACGCCGCGTTCCTCGCCGAGCACGGTTCGCTGGTGGTCAAGCCGGTGGACGGCGAGCAGGGCCAGGGCGTGGCGGTGGACCTGCGCACCGCGGAAGAGGTCGAGGAGGCCATCGAGGCCGCCCGCCATTTCGATTCGCGCGTGCTGCTGGAGAGCTACCACGCCGGCCACGACCTGCGCGTGCTGGTGATTGGCTACGAGGTGGTGGCCGCCGCCATCCGTCGTCCCGCCGCGGTGATCGGCGACGGCCGGCACAGCATCCGCGAGCTGATCGAGGCGCAGAGCCGCCGGCGCCAGGCCGCCACCGGCGGGGAAAGCCGCATCCCGCTCGACCACGAGACCGAGCGCACCCTGCGGGCCGCCGGCTATGGCTACGACGACGTGTTGCCCAGCGGCGAACACCTGGCCGTGCGGCGCACCGCCAACCTGCACACCGGCGGCATCCTCGAGGACGTCACCGACGCCCTCCATCCGGCCCTCCGCGAGGCCGCGATCCAGGCCGCGCGGGCCCTGGAAATACCGGTGGTGGGCCTGGACTTCCTGGTCGAGGCCGCCGACCAGCCCGACTACGTGATCATCGAAGCCAACGAGCGCGCCGGCCTGGCCAACCACGAGCCGCAGCCGACCGCCGAACGCTTCGTCGATCTTCTCTTCCCCCTCAGCCGCGAGGTGCCTTCATGACCCCTCTGCCACAACCGGACCTCAACTACCTGCAACGGGTGCTGCTGGAGATGCTCGCCATCCCCAGCCCCACCGGCTTCACCGATACCATCGTGCGCTATGTCGCCGAGCAGCTCGACGAACTTGGCGTGCCCTTCGAGATGACTCGCCGGGGAACCATCCGGGCGACCCTCCAGGGCCGCCTGAATACCCCTGACCGGGCGGTTTCCGCGCACCTCGACACGATCGGCGCGCTGGTCCGCGAGATCAAGCCCAACGGCCGCCTCGGCCTGGCCCCGGTAGGCTGCTGGTCGAGCCGCTTCGCCGAGGGTAGCCGGGTCACGGTGTTCACCGAACAGGGCGTGTTCCGTGGCAGCGTGCTGCCGCTGCTGGCTTCGGGCCACGCCTTCAATACCGAGGTGGACAACCTGAAGATCAGTTGGGACAACATCGAGCTGCGTCTCGACGCCTATACCGCCAGTCGCGCCGACAGCGAGAGCCTGGGCATCTCGGTGGGTGACTACGTGGCCTTCGATCCGCTGCCGGAGTTCACCGAGAGCGGCCATATCAGCGCCCGCCACCTGGACGACAAGGCCGGGGTCGCGGCGCTGCTGGCGGCGCTGAAGGCGGTCAAGGAAAGCGGCCAGGAGCCGCCGATCGACTGCCACCCGCTGTTCACCATCACCGAGGAAGTCGGCTCCGGCGCCGCCGGCGCCCTGCCCTGGGACGTCAGCGAGTTCGTCGGCATCGACATCGCCCCGGTGGCCGAAGGCCAGAATTCCAACGAGCACAGCGTCAGCGTGGCCATGCAGGACTCCGGCGGGCCCTACGACTTCCATCTGTCGCGGCACCTGCTGCGGCTCGGCGAGCGCCACGACATCGCCCTGCGCCGCGACCTGTTCCGCTACTACCACAGCGACGCGCAGTCGGCGATCGCCGCCGGCCACGACACCCGCGCCGCGCTGCTGGCGTTCGGCTGCGACGCCACCCACGGCTACGAGCGCACGCACATCGACAGCCTCGCCGCGCTGAGCCGCCTGCTAACCGCCTACATCCTCAGCCCGCCGGTCTTCGCCAGCGACGCCAAGCCCCGGGAAACCTCGCTGGAACGCTTCAACAAGCAGCTCGAGCATCCGGTGCACATGGAAAGCTGCACCCACGTCCCGCCGGTGGACGAAGTGCTCGACAGCAGCAACAACAGCGACAAGGGCTGAGCCCGCGCCGGCCTCCCCGCCCCCCCCGGGGAGGCCGCCCTCCTCTCCAGCCAACTGCTAGGCTGATGGCAGGTTCCCTCGCCTGTCTCGTTTCCTCCGTAGCATCATGCGTGCCGACTCGTGTCCATGGAGTAGTTGCATGTCTCGACTCTGCCTGGTCCTGCTGTTGCTCTGCTGCGCGCTGCCGGCCCGGGCGCAGCCGCCCGCACCGCTGGACGGAGAGGACCTGCGCCTGTCCCTGGGCGAGTACGCCGAGTACTACCGCGACGCCGGCGGCAAGGCGCGCCTGGGCGACATCCTCGCCTTGCCGGCGCAGGCCTTCGCCGCCCTGCGCGGCGACCACGCGAACTTCGGTAAGAACGCCGCAGCCTGGTGGTTCAGGGTGCGCCTGGACAACCGCAACGGCACCGACCTGGCCGGTTTCCTGGAGATCAACTACCCGCTGCTGGACGACCTCAAGGTCTACCTGCTGACCGCCGATGGGCGCATCGAACAGCAGGAGAGCGGCGACCTGTTCGCCTTCTCCCAGCGCCCGGTGCAAGTGCGCAACTTCTGGTTCCCGCTGCGACTGCCGCCCGGCGAGAGCACCCTGCTGCTGCGCGTGCAGAGCACCAGCACCGTCTACGTGCCGCTGTACTTCAGCACCTACGCGGCCAGCGCGGCCAGCCAGGAAACCCTGATGGGCTTCAACGGGGCCTTCTACGGGGTGCTGTTCGGGTTGTTCTGCTACAACCTGTTCCTCTTCGTCTCGCTACGCGAGGCCACCTATGCCTGGTACCTGCTGTACAACCTCAGCCTCGGCCTGTTTTCCGCCAGCTTCGACGGCCTGCTGTTCAAGCTGCTGCCCGGACATGTGGCGCTGGAGTCGGCCGGCATCTACCTGCTGATGTACCTGAGCTGCCTGGTGTCGATCCAGTTCAGCCGCGGCTACCTCTACACCCGCCGCGACTTCCCGCGCCTCGACCGCTTCCTCCGCGGCCTGCTGCTGGCCTGCGTGGTCCTGTTGGCCAGCGAGCCGCTGGTGGGGCTGCGCGCCTGGAACGTCCTCGCCAGCCTGACGGTGATGCTGGTATCCCTCAGCCTGCTGCTGGCCGGCGTCCACGTCTGGCGCCAGGGCCTGCGCTACGGCCTCTACTACATCCTGGCCTGGGGCGCGCTGCTGCTGTCGTTCCTGGTCACCACCGCCGCCTCGCTGGGCTTCGAACTGTTCGGCCTGTTCGGCAGCAGCGTGGTCAAGATCGGCATGACCGTGGAACTGGTGACCCTGTCCATCGGCCTCGCCGACCGCATCAATGCGCTCAAGGAGGAAGGCTTCCGCTCGCGCCAGGCGGCCGAGCAGGCGCGGGTGGAGAACGAGGCGAAGAGCCGCTTCCTGGCGAAGATGAGCCATGAGATTCGCACCCCGCTGAACGGCGTGCTGGGCATGCTGCAACTGCTCCGCGACACCCCGCTGGACCGCGGCCAGGCGGCCTACGTGGAGACCATCGCCAGCTCCGGCAGCGCGCTGATGTCGGTGATCAACGATATCCTCGACTACGCTCGCATCGAGTCCGGCAAGCTGCACCTGGAGCGCATCGACTTCGACCTTGAGGAGCTGCTCTCCGACACCCTGGCGCTGTTCAGCGCCCAGGCCGTGGAAAAACGCCTGCGCCTGCATCTCGGCCTGGACAGGGGCGTGCCGCGCCGCCTCAACGGCGACCCGACGCGGTTACGCCAGGTACTGATGAACCTGCTCAGCAATGCCCTCAAGTTCACCGCCGAAGGCCATGTCGCCGTGCGCGTGCAGCGGCGCTTCGACGAGGGCGGACGCGAGCGCCTGCTGTACAGCGTCAGCGACAGCGGCATCGGGATATCCGCCCAGGCGCAGAAGACCCTGTTCGAATCCTTCTCCCAGGCCGACTCCAGCACCACCCGCCGCTACGGCGGCAGCGGCCTGGGCCTGGCGATCAGCCGCGAGCTGGTGCAGATGATGGGCGGGCGCATCGAGGTGAGCAGCGAGCCGGGCAAGGGCACCCGGTTCAGCGTCGACCTGCCGCTCAGCCCCGCCCTCGACGCCGGCGAAGCGGACGAACTGGCGCAACTGCTGCAACACCGCCCGGCCCTGCTGGCCAGCGAGGACAACCTGACCCTGGACTGCCTGCAGGCATTGCTGGAGCGTTGGGGACTGCGGGTCGAACGCTGCCTGCAGCCGAGACGGCTGAACGCCTACCTGGAGGACTTCAGCGCACCGCCCCTGCTGGTCCTGGCGGCGCCCTGGCCGGGGCCGCCGTCGATCTGGCTGGACACCCTCTATGCGCAACTGGAGCAAGGCCAGCGCATCCTCCTGCTATGCCCGCCGCAGCACTGCCAGGACCTGCCGCCGCACGAAGGCCTGCGCCTGCTGGCCCTGGCCCAGCCGGTGGCGGTGAAGGCCCTGCGCGAAGCCCTGCTGGAACTGTACCGGGAGCGGCGCCGACAGCCAGGGCGGAGCAGCGAGGCGGCCCCGGACGAACGCCTGGACGCCCCATGCATCCTGGTCGCCGAGGACAACCCGGTGAACCAGCTGGTGGTGCGCGGCTTCCTCGCCAAGCGCGGCTACGCGGTGCGCCTGGCCGGCAACGGACGGCTCGCGCTGGACGAGTACCTGCGCGATCCGAACGGCATCCAGTTGATCCTGATGGATGGCGAGATGCCGGAAATGGACGGCTTCGAGGCGACCCGCCTGATCCGCCGGGAGGAGCGTGCCCAGGGCTGGCCACGCGTACCGATCGTCGCCCTGACCGCGCACATCCTCGACGAACACCGCCGGGCCGGAATCGAGGCTGGCATGGACGCCTACCTCGGCAAGCCGGTGGACCGGGCGGAACTCTATGCCACCCTCGAACGCCTACTCGGCCAGCCTTCGCGACAGGCATGACAGTGCGCGATGCGTCGCGCTAGCATTCGCCGCCATCCCGGAGTACCGCCAATGCTGATCCCCCACGACCTGCTCGAAGCCGACACCCTGAACAACCTGCTGGAAGACTTCGTCACCCGCGAAGGCACCGACAATGGCGACGAGACCCCGCTGGACGTGCGTGTAGAACGCGCCCGGCATGCCTTGCGGCGGGGCGAGGCGGTGATCCTGTTCGACCCGGAGAGCCAGCAGTGCCAGTTGATGTTGCGCAGCGAGGTGCCTGCGGAGCTGTTGCGCGACTGAGTCGCGGCATCGCCCCGCCTGGCGGGGCGGGTTCGCCGCCCTGCCCCCCCGGAAACGCCGGACTGCGCCCCAGCTCCGTAGGGCGAATAACCGCTCGCGGTCATCCGCCACTCATCCGCGACATCGGCGGATAACGCCCATGGCGTTATTCGCCCTGCACACCCCGGAACCGCCGGACTGCGCCTCCGCTCCGTAGGGCGAATAACCGCCCGCGGTCATCCGCCGCTCATCCGCGACATCGGCGGATAACGCCCATGGCGTTATTCGCCCTACACACCCCGAAAAAGCCGGACAGCGCCCCTGCTCCGTAGGGCGAATAACCGCTCGCGGTCATCCGCCGCTCATCCGCGACATCGGCGGATAACGCCCATGGCGTTATCCGCCCTACACGCCCCGGAAACGCCGGACAGTGCCCCCGCTCCGTAGGGCGAATAACCGCTCGCGGTTATCCGCCGCTTATCCGCCGCCCCCTCACTCCTTCGCCCCACCCTCCTCCGTCTCCAACGCCGCCCTGACGATGTTCCGGCTATGCGCGCCGAAATGCCCGATCAGCTCGATCAGTTGCGCGTTCAGCCCCGCATTGTCGTGGGCCTCGGGGCGTGGCTGGTTGCTCTCGCTGAAGTCCTGCGCGGCGGAGGCCGGGCGGGCGGCCAGCCATTCGCCGATGGCGGCGTCGAAGGCCGCGGCGTGGGCGTTCGACTCGGCGGCCACCACGTCGCGCAAGTAGGTCGGCGAATAGGCCGGATAGGCACCGTCGCGGCGGGTGTCGGCGTAGGCGTCGAGCATCGGCTGCGGGCGGCCGTCGCGGAGCAGTTGGCGCAGCCAGTCGAACTGGTATTTCTCCACCGCGGTATGGCGGTTCGCGACACGCTCGATGGCCGCCTGCTTTTCCTCCGGGTAGCCGAGCAATGCCTTGCCCTCCATCTGTAGCATCGCCGCCAGGCTGGCACCGGGCAGCGGCGTGGAGTGGTAGGGCTGGGTGATGTCCTGGATGTAGTGCATGCCCCAGCCAAGGAACCGGTAGCCCCAGTAGGGATGACCGTTGGCGAAGGCGAAGCGGGACAGGCCGAAGTACTGGTAGGCACGCCATTCCGGCCAGGCCCGGGCGAGGAACGGCGCGCCGCTGTAGATCACCGCCGCCTCGTGATAGAAGCCCATGTGGAACGGCGCCTGGGAGCTGAACTCGAAGCGCGGGTCGCCGAATGGCTGGGTGCCGAAGCCGTAGCGCTGGCCGGCTTCGCCGGGGTTGTCGCTGAACAGGTTGATGTCGTGGCCGTAGTCCGGTTCGTCGGCGGCGGTGGCCAGCACTGCCAGGGGCGCGACTCGCTCGCCGGGCTCCAGGCGGATGAAACGCCAGGCGGTCCACGGCGAGAGGTTCTGGAACACCAGCACCTCCTGTGGCTTGAGGTGCGGGCGCTGCGGCTGGTCCTGCCCGGGAAGCGGCTGGAGCGCCAGCGCCAGGCGGATCTCCGGGTTGACCCGCAGCGCCGCGAGGAACGCCTGACGCAAGTCGCCGGCCTCGCCCTCGGCAGCGAAGCGCAGGGCGTCCGGACGCGCCGGGTAGTTGCCGATATGCGCTCGGGCGTAGGCTTCCTGCTCGTCCAGCAGGGCGGCCAGTCCGCCGCGCTCGGCGGCGAGGAACGCCTCCAGCGGCTCCACCTCGACTTCCGGCGCCTCGCGGATGGCCGCCAGCTCGCGCAATGCCAGGTAGCTGCCCACCGTATGGTTGGACCAGGCCCACAGGCTCGGCGAGACGACCCACGCCCCCAGCAGCAGGCAACGCAACAGCAACTTCATCGGCTTTTCGCTCTTGTCTCGACTCGGTGCCGGCAAGCCTACCAATGCGGGACACCCAGGGCACTGTCCTGCCTGGACATCGGAACTCTCCGATAGCGCCATCGGACCAATGTCTATCCACGCCGGGCCGGCCCCATGACCGCCATCAATGGCGCCCAGGCGCCAGGCGGCTAGACTTTCCCGACATCAGGCACGCTGATACAAGGCACCCATCTGATGCTCCAGTCCGTTTCGCCCAAGCACGACCTGCCCCTCAAACCCGAAGGCCAAGCGGCCAAGCCAGAACGCACCGGCACCTGGGCGCCGTTCTCGATCCAGGCCTTCCGCATCATCTGGATCTGCAACCTGTTCGCCAACCTCGGCACCTGGGCCCAGTCGGTGGCCGCCGCCTGGGTGGTCACCGACGCCCACGCCAGCCCGCTGATGGTGGCGATGATCCAGGTCGCCGCGGCGCTGCCGCTGGTGCTGCTGTCGATCCTCTCCGGGGTCATCGCCGACAACCACGACCGGCGCAAGATCATGCTCTGGGGACTCAGCTTCGAGATGACCGGGGCGATGTTCGCCACCCTGCTGGCCTTCCTCGGCTACCTCGACCCGGTGCTGCTGATCATCTCCATCCTCTGGATCTCCCTCGGCGGCTCGGTGACCATCCCGGCCTGGCAGGCGGCGGTCAACGAGCAGGTGCCGGCGCGCATGGTCAGCGACGCGGTGCTGCTCAACAGCGTCAACTACAACGTCGCCCGCGCCGCCGGCCCGGCCCTCGGCGGCCTGTTGCTGAGCGCGGTGGGACCGGCCTGGGTGTTCCTGTTCAACAGCTTCTGCTACATGGCCCTGATCTGGGCGATCTGGCAGTGGCGGCGCGAGGTGCCCAAGCGCAGCCTGCCGCCGGAAGGCATCCTCGAAGGTGTCACCGCGGCGCTGCGCTTCACCCAGTACTCCACCGTCACCCGCCTGGTGATGATGCGCTCCTTCGCCTTCGGCCTCTCCGCCAGCGCGGTCTGGGCCCTGCTGCCGCTGCTGGCGCACCGCAACCCGGACGGCGACGCGGCGATCTACGGCTACATGCTCGGCGCCCTCGGCCTCGGCGCGATTCTCGGCAGCACCCAGGTCTCGCGCCTGCGCCAGCGGATCGGCAGCAGCCGGCTGATTAGCCTGGCCGGCTTCACCCTGGCGCTGATCCTGCTGACCCTCGGCCTGGTAGACAACCTCTGGGTCCTGTTCCCGGTGCTGATCCTCGGCGGCGGCTGCTGGATCGGCGCCCTCGCCACCTACAACTCGGCGGTGCAGATCCTCGTCCCCGACTGGATCAAGGCGCGCGCCCTGGCGTTGTACCAGACCGCGCTGTACGGTGGCCTGGCGCTGGGTTCGTTCCTCTGGGGCCATCTCGCCGAGACCATGACCGTGCACGGTGCGCTGCTGGCCGCCGGCTGCCTGCTGCTGGCCTCGGTGATCCTCCTGTACAACTCGCGCCTGCCGGAAATGGACGCCGCCAGTATTTCCCGCGCGCCGGCGAGCATGCCCGGGCAGCCGAGCTTCGTCTTCAACACGCGGCGGGGCATGGTGCTGGTCTCCATCGAATACCGGATTCCCGCCGAGCGCACCCGCGACTTCGTTCGCGCCGCCCAGCCGCTGCGCCGCCTGCGCCTGCGCAACGGCGCGGAGCGCTGGTCGCTGTTCCGCGACGTGAGCAACCCGGAGGTCTGGCAGGAACTGTTCCTGGTGGACAACTGGATCCAGCACCTGCGCATGCTCGACCGCATGACCCTGGCCGACAAGATCGTCATCGACAACGTCACCGCCCTGCATGCCGGCGACGGTCCGCCGCAGATCCGCCATTGCGTGAGCTACGAGGCCAGCAGCTACGATACGCCGCTGGTGAAGAGTGCCACGCCGCCGGCCAACGACGAGGCGGGCGCGACGGCGGGGAGCTGAGAACGGGGCCAGGCAGTCCCCCGGGGCGGACAGCGCCAGCGGCGTTATCCGCCATCCAACGCCGGCGCGGCGGATAACAGCAAACGGTTATCCGCCCTCCGAAGCGGTCGGCGGCGCGCGATCACTCCGCCGTCGGCTTCTTGCGCTTGAGCGGCGCCATGCCGTCGGCGCTGACCACCGCCGACGGCCCGGCCTTCGGCCGCGCGGCGGGCTTGCGCTTGGCCGCGGGCTTGGCGGCGGCGCCCTTCCTGTCCTGCTTTTTCTTCTTGCTGCCGGCGGCCTTGCCCGACGCCTTGAGTTTCTTCGGCCCCTGGTAGGCGGCCTTCAGTTCCTTGATGTTGCGTCGTTCGAAGTTCTGCTTGAGGTAGCGTTCGACGCTCGACATCAGGTTCCAGTCGCCATGGCAGATCAGCGAGATCGCCAGGCCCTCGGCGCCGGCGCGACCGGTCCGGCCGATGCGGTGCACGTACTCGTCGCCGCTGCGCGGCATGTCAAAGTTGATCACCAGGTCCAGGCCTTCGACGTCCAGGCCGCGTGCGGCGACGTCGGTGGCGACGAGGATCTTCACCGCGCCCTGCTTCAGGCGCTCGATGGCCAGCTTGCGGTCCTTCTGGTCCTTCTCGCCATGCAGGACGAAGACCTTGTGCTGGTTGGCGATCAGCCGCCCGGTCAGGCGATCGGCGGAGACCCGGGTATTGGTGAAGACGATGGCCTTGGTGTAGGTCTCGTTGCTCAGCAGCCATTGCAGCAACTGTTCCTTGTGCGCCACGTCGTCGGCGGTGATGACCTGCTGGCGGACGTTCTCGTTCAGCTCGCCGACCTGGTTCAGGCGCAGCACTTGCGGCTCGCGCAGCACCTCGGCGATCACCTTGTTCAACCCGGCGCCGCTGTGGGTGGCGGAGAACAGCAGGGTCTGGCGCTCGGCCGGGCAGGCATTGGCCAGGGCCAGCACGTCGTCGGCGAAGCCCATGTCGAGCATGCGGTCGGCCTCGTCCAGCACCAGCACCTCGATGTCCTGCAACGGCAGGTTGCCGGCGTTGCGCTGCTCGAGCAGGCGGCCGGGGGTGCCGATGATGATCTCCGGGTTCTTGCGCAGGCGCGCGCCCTGCACCTTGAAGTCCTCGCCGCCAGTGATCAGGCAGGCCTTGATGAAGGTGAACTGGGCGAAGCGCTCGACTTCCTTGAGGGTCTGCTGGGCCAGCTCGCGGGTCGGCAGGAGGATCAGCGCGCGCGCCAGGGAGCGCGGCTTGTCCTCGGCCAGCAGGCGGTGCAGCAGCGGCAGCAGGAAGGCCGCGGTCTTGCCGCTGCCGGTCTGCGCCGTGACCCGCAGGTCGTGCCCCTCCAGCGCCTTGGGAATGGCCGCGGCCTGGACCGGCGTCGGCTCGCTGAAGGACAGGCTTTCCAGTGCCTTCAGCAGGCGTTCGTGGAGGGGAAATTGGCTGAACAAGGGAAACCTCGGCATTGCACGTGAAAATGGACAGGTGCATAGCCTAACGGTTGCCGCGCCGGCGCGCAGGCTTTATTCGCGCGGCGCGACGGCCAGCGCCGGCGTCGCAATCGGCTCGACGCCGGGTCGCCGCCAGGCAAGCACGGCGGGGGCGGCGATCGCAGACTCGTTCGACGCCCGCCGCCCAGAGGAACCAGGTCATGCCCGACGCGCCCGCATCCGCCGCCGAACGCCTCGAACGGCTGCCGCTGAGTCCGTATCACCGACTGGTCTTCGTGATCATCGCGCTGGCGTTCTTCTTCGACTCGATGGACCTGGCGATGATGACCTTCCTGCTCGGCTCGATCAAAGCCGAGTTCGGGCTCGACTCGGCGCAGGCCGGGCTGCTGGCCAGCTCGAGCTTCTTCGGCATGGTGATCGGCGCGGCCCTGTCGGGCATGCTCGCCGACCGCTTCGGGCGCAAGCCGGTATTCCAGGCCAGCATCGTGCTCTGGGGCCTGGCCAGCTACCTGTGCTCCACCGCCGGCGACCTCGACAACCTGACCTTCTACCGGGTATTGCTGGGGATCGGCATGGGGATGGAGTTTCCCATCGCCCAGTCGCTGCTGTCGGAGATGATCCCGGCCAGCCGCCGCGGCAAGTACATTGCGCTGATGGACGGCTTCTGGCCGCTGGGCTTCGTCGCTGCCGGCTGCCTGTCCTACTTCCTGCTGCCGCTGACCGGCTGGCGCAGCATTTTCCTGGTGCTGGCGCTGCCGGCGGTGTTCGTCCTCGCCATCCGCTTCCTGATTCCCGAGTCGCCGCGCTGGCTGGAGCAGGCCGGCCGGCGCGAACAGGCGGACCGGGTATTGCGCGACATAGAAGCACGGGTGATGCGTTCGCTGGGCCTGACCGAGCTGCCGCCGCCGCTGCGCCAGCCGCAGCGGGAACGCAGCCGTCCGGGCTTCTTCAGCGCCTTCGCCGAACTCTGGTCGCCAGCCTACCGGCGCCGCACCCTGACCGTCTGGGGCCTGTGGTTCTTCGCCCTGCTCGGTTTCTACGGCCTGACCTCCTGGCTCAGCGCGCTGCTCCAGCAATCCGGCTTCGCCGTCACCCAGTCGGTGTACTACACGGTGCTGATTTCGCTGGCCGGGATACCCGGCTTCCTCTGCGCGGCCTGGCTGGTGGAAAGCTGGGGCCGCAAGCCGAGCTGCGTGCTGATGCTCCTCGGCGGCGGCGCGATGGCCTACGCCTACGGCCAGACCGCGGTGTTCGGCGGCAGCCTGGCGCTGCTGATCGGCTTCGGCCTGGCCATGCAGTTCTTCCTGTTCGGCATGTGGGCGGTGCTCTACACCTATACTCCGGAACTCTATCCGACCTCCGCGCGCGCCACCGGCTCGGGCTTCGCCTCGGCGGTCGGGCGAATCGGCTCGCTGCTCGGCCCGCTGGTCACCGGGCTGGTCCTGCCGCTCACCGGCCAGGGTGGGGTGTTCACCCTCGGCGCCCTCTGTTTCGGCGTCGCCGCCCTGGTGGTCTGGGCCTTCGGCATCGAGACCCGCGGGCGCACCCTGGAGGAGCTTGCCGGCTGAGCCCGCGCGTCGGCGGAAAACCTTTGTAGACACGTCGGGGATGCGATCCGGCGCCCGATGGGGCACTCTTGGTTCCTTTGTGCGTTCCCGGCCCCCGCGTCGGGATGTCCGTTCAACCGCGGGGCCGGCCCGTCCCCCCCGCCCGCAACAAAGGAAGTCGCCTGTCCATGGACTCCACATCCCTTCTCGACCAGCTCTCCGGGTACTGGTCGGCGCTCGACCAACACCCTATCCTGCACGCCGGCCTGGCCTTCGGCCTGCTGCTGGTGGGCGCCCTGATCCTCGGCCGGGTGGCCCGCTACATCGTCCTCTACGCCGCCAACCTGCTCGCCCGCCAGCCCGCGCTGCACTGGCTCGGCGACCTGATCCGCAACAAGGTGTTCCAGCGCCTGGCGCAGACCACGCCCTCGCTGCTGGTGCAATTCGGCCTGCCATGGATCCCGGAGATGCCGGACAAGGCCGCGCACTTCCTCGGCAACCTGGCACTGGCCTTCACCGTGCTGTTCCTGATCCTCGCCCTCACCGCGCTGCTGAATGCCCTGCTGGACATCTACGCGCGTACCGAGCACGCCCGCACCCGCTCGATCAAGGGCTACGTGCAACTGGCGAAGATCGCCGTGTTCGTGTTCGGCGCGATCATCATCGTCTCGATCATCATCGACCGCTCGCCGCTCCTGCTGCTGTCCGGCCTCGGCGCGATGTCGGCGGTCCTCCTGCTGGTCTACAAGGACACCCTGATGTCCTTCGTCGCCAGCGTGCAGCTCACCAGCAACGACATGCTGCGAGTCGGCGACTGGATCGAGATGCCGCAGGTCGGCGCCGACGGCGACGTGGTGGACATCACCCTGTACACCGTGAAGGTGCAGAACTTCGACAAGACCATCGTCTCGGTGCCGACCTGGCGCCTGATGTCGGAGTCGTTCAAGAACTGGCGCGGCATGCAGCAGTCCGGCGGACGGCGGATCAAGCGGGCGATCTACGTCGACTCCAGCCAGGTGCGTTTCCTCGACGAGAAGGAAGAGCGGCGCCTGAGCCAGGTGCGCCTGCTCACCGAATACATGGCCCGCAAGCAGACCGAGTTGCAGGAGTGGAATGCCGCCAACGGCGGGGTCGCCCCGCTGGCCGCCAACCGCCGCCGGCTGACCAACATCGGTACGTTCCGCGCCTACGCCCTCGCCTACCTGCAGAACCATCCGGACATCCATCCGCACATGACCTGCATGGTCCGCCAGTTGCAGCCGACCGCCCAGGGCATCCCGCTGGAGATATACTGCTTCACCCGCACCACCGCCTGGGTCGACTACGAGCGCATCCAGGGCGACGTGTTCGACTACCTGCTGGCGGTGATGCCGGAGTTCGGCCTCGGCGCCTACCAGCAGCCCAGCGGCCAGGACCTGCGCCAGGGGCTGCAGGGCATGCTCGAAGGGCGTGACGCCGAGGCCCGTTCGTTCGAGGCGTTGGCCGCACCGAGCCGCAGCGACGAAGCCACTGTCTGAAGCGAGGGGAGCGCCGTCCATGAAACCGCACCTGATCTACTACGTCGCCACCAGCCTGGACGGCTTCATCGCCCGTCCCGACGGTAGCGTCGACTGGCTCGACCGTTTCGCCGAGGGCGGCAACGACCATGGCTACAACGGCTTCTACCAGGGCATCGACGGGCTGCTGATGGGCCGCGGCACCTACGATATCGTGCGCGGCTTCGGCGACTGGCCGTATCCGGGCAAGCCCTGCCAGGTGCTCACCCGCAATCCCCGGGAGAGCGCGGTGGAAGGCGTCGAGTTGCGCCATGACACGCCCCAGGAAGGCCTCGCACGCCTCGGCGAACAGGGCTGCCGGCGGGTCTGGCTGGCCGGCGGCGGCAGCCTCGCCGGTAGTTGCCTGGCGGCCGGGCTGCTCGACGAGGTGATCGTCAGCGTCATTCCGCAGCTGCTCGGCGCCGGCATCCCGCTGTTCGCCGGCGGCCGCGAGCGGCGCCTGCAACTGCTGGAACAACATGGCTACAACAGCGGCATCGTACAGATGCGCTACCAGGTGATCGCCGAGGACGACCCGCAATGACCGACAACCTGCTGAGCATTTCCGCCGCCTGCCTGTTCGACGACCAGGGCAACCTGTTGCTGGTGCGCAAGCGCGGCACCCAGGCCTTCATGCTCCCGGGCGGCAAGCGCGAGCCGGGCGAAACGCCCCTCGCCGCGCTACAGCGCGAACTGCTGGAGGAACTGCGCCTGCCGATGGGCGCCTCGACCTTCGAGCACCTCGGCAGCTTCCAGGCGCCGGCGGCCAACGAGGCGAACACCCGCGTCGATGCCGATATCTACGTCGCCCGCTTGCCCCACGCCGTCTGTGCGCAGGCGGAGCTGGAGGAACTGGCCTGGCTGGTCCCCGGCCAAGCGCAGCCGGACAATCTCGCGCCGCTGCTGCGCGATCATGTCCTGCCGGCCCTGGCGCGGCGCGCGGCGGAAAACCCGGAAACCCAGGCCGAACACCGGACGCGCCCCGATCATGTGCGCTGAGCGCTAGCGCTACCGTCAACGAAAAAGGCCACCTCGGGGTGGCCTTTTCGCGTTCTCGCACCGATCGCGCGGAATATCGGCGGTTAGCGCCTCTCCCCCGTGCGCAGCCTGCGGCTGAGCCTCAGAACGAAGTCCGGCGGTAGGCACGGTAGCGCGGGAACCAGAAGTTCGCCTCGATGGCGTCGTTCAGTACCTCGTCGCTGGTATGCAGGGCCTTGCCCTCGGCCTGGGCCTGCTTGGCCACGGCGACGGCGATGCGCTTGCTGACCTCGCGGATGTCGCCCAGCGCCGGCAACACGGCGCCCTCGCCCTGGGTAACGATCGGCGAGCAGTTGGCCAGGGCGTTGGCCGCGGCCATCAGCATGCCTTCGGTGACCCGGTTGGCCCGCGCGGCGATCACCCCCAGGCCGATGCCGGGGAAGATATAGGCGTTGTTGCACTGGGCGATGGGAATCCGCTTGTCGCCCACCTGCACCGGTTGGAACGGGCTACCGGTGGCGACCAGCGCCTGGCCGTCGGTCCAGTTGAGGATTTCCTGCGGAGTCGCCTCGACCCGCGAGGTCGGGTTGGACAGCGGCATCACCAGCGGCTGCTTGCAATGGCTGTGCAGCTCACGGATGACCTCTTCGGAAAACAGCCCGCGCTGCCCGGAGACGCCGATCAGCACCGTCGGCCGGGCATTGCGGATCACTTCCAGCAACGCCAGGTCGTCGCCCTGCTGGCCGCCCCAGGCACCGAGATCGGCGCGCTTCTGCGCCAGGCGGTGCTGGAAGTCGAGCAGGTTGCTCATGTCGTCGGTGAGCAGGCCCCAGCGGTCGACCATGAAGATGCGCCGACGCGCCTGGGCCTCGTCCAGGCCCTCCAGTTGCATGGCGGCGATGATCTGTTCGGCGATGCCGCAACCGGCGGAGCCGGCGCCGACGAAGGTCACGGTCTGCTCGCTGAGCTTCTCGCCCTTGGCCTTGCAAGCCGCCAGCAGGGTGCCCACGGCCACCGCGGCGGTGCCCTGGATGTCGTCGTTGAAGCAGCACAGCTCGTCCTTGTAGCGCTCCAGCAACGGCATGGCATTGGTCTGGGCGAAGTCCTCGAATTGCAGCAGGACGTTGGGCCAGCGGCGCTTGATCGCCTGGATGAACAGGTCGACGAACTCCTCGTACTGCGCCCCGCTCACCCGCTCGTGGCGCCAGCCCATGTACATCGGGTCGTTGAGCAGGTCCGGGTTGTTGGTGCCGACGTCCAGCACCACCGGCAGGGTGTAGGCCGGGCTGATACCGCCGCAGGCGGTGTACAGCGACAGCTTGCCGATCGGGATGCCCATCCCGCCGATGCCCTGGTCGCCGAGGCCGAGGATCCGCTCGCTGTCGGTGACCACCACGATCTTCACGTTGTTCTTGGTGGCGCTGCGCAGGATGTCGTCGATCCGCTCGCGGTCCGGGTAGGAGATGAACAGGCCGCGGTGGGTCCGGTAGATCTTCGAGAACTCCTGGCAGGCCTGGCCGACCGTGGGGGTGTAGATGATCGGCATCATTTCTTCCAGGTGCTCCTCGAGCAGGCGGAAGAACAGGGTCTCGTTGTTGTCCTGGATCGAGCGCAGGAAGATGTGGCGGTCCAGATCGGTGTTGCACAGGTTGTACTGGCTGTAGGCGCGCTCGGTCTGCTCCTCGATGGTCTCGATGTTGTGCGGCAGCAGGCCCTGCAGGTTGAAATCGATGCGTTCCTGGGTACTGAACGCGCTGCCTTTGTTCAGCAGCGGCATCTCCAGCAGCGATGGGCCGGCATGGGGAACGTACAAGGGACGCTTGGCTGTTTCGGTCATATCTGGACTCGCTTCTACGGGCTTCACTCGGGTACGGGGAACACGAACATACCCCCGGCGCAGAGGCTTTCCAAGGCCACGGCGAACAACAGGTCATTGCCGGACCCGCAAGTATCGCCACTTGCACGGCGAAACCGGCGCGTCACATCCGGAACCGATCATTCGACGAATGGTCAGAAGGCCGGCGTCAAAATAGGTCACAATAGCCGCCGCTTTCGTAGGGGAATACGCTGGGAACGCCGATGAGTCCCCGATTTTCCTTCGTTAAGCCCGTTATCGCCGGGACAACCTGAATGCATCCAGGCCCGGAAGCAGTTGGCCGTTTCGTTTGACGGCCTGGTCGGAAGAGTCAGGAGGGCTCGTTCCGGTCACCCAGAAGACACTCCGATGAACAGAGAGTAACCACGAACCAGCGGAAGCCTGGACCGTTATTCACGCACGCGAAGACATGCCGAAATGCGTTCACCCTTTTTGACATGCCTGTCTGTAGGCTTCGCGGCCCTTCTGGCCGCCCTCTCGACGCCCAGCCTGGCTTCCAACCAGGTCACCCACACCTTCAAGCCGTCGAAGAATTCCACCCTGTCGCCCAGCCGGGTCGTCAGCACCCGCCAGTCCGCCAACCGCTCGGTGGTCGCGGCCGCCGCTTCCGAAGTCACCGACCGCGCCTTCAGCATGATCGGCACCCCCTACCGCTGGGGCGGCACCACGCCGAAGAAAGGCTTCGATTGCAGCGGCCTGGTCAACTATGTGTTCCAGGACGTCGATGACGTCGACCTGCCGCGGACCGCCCGCGCCATCTACAACATGGACAACAACAAGGTCTCCCGCGGCAAGCTGCAACCGGGCGACCTGGTGTTCTTCCGGATCCGCAGCCGCAGCGTCGACCACGTCGGCATCTACGTCGGCAACGACCGCTTCGTGCATGCGCCGCGGCGCGGCAAGAAGGTCCGCGTCTCCGACCTCAACAGCAGCTACTGGAAACGCCACTACCTGGCCGGCAAGCGCATCCTGCCGACCACCCTCGCCCAGGTCGAAAGCACCCGCAAGCGCTGATTCCGGCGCCTGCGGCTCGCTCAGATGCCCCGCCGCGCCTGTTTCCTCAGCAGGCGCGCGCTGTCCCAGCCGGTCAACAGCACCGCCAGCCAGATCGGCGCGTAGGTCCATAGCTGCTCGGGACGGAACGCCTCGCCGAGGAACAGTACCGCCACCAGGAACAGCAGCACCGGTTCGACGTAGCTGAGAATCCCGAACAGCCCCATCGGCAGCAGCCGGCTGGAAGCCATCATCGCGCCGAAGGCCAGGGCGCTGATCAGCCCCAGCATCGGCAGTAGCAGCCACAGGCGCGGCGCCTCGCGGAAGGCCTGGCTCTCGTCGCCCAGCCAGTACAGCGCGGCCAACGCCAGCGGCAGCAGGAAGAGCATCTCGAAGACGAACCCGGACAGCGCGTCCACGCCCATCCTGCGCCGCAGCATGAAGTATGGGGGATAGCCCAGCGCGGTGACCAGGGAGACCCAGGAGAACGCGCGGGTCAGCCAGAACTCGTGGAGCACCCCGGCCAGCGCGCAGGCCACGGCGATAGCCTGCAGCGGCGTCAGGCGCTCGCCGTAGAACACCCGCCCCACCAGCACCATCGCCAGCGGCAGGAGGAAGTAGCCCAGCGACAGTTCAAGGGTTTTCCCGGCCAACGGCGCCCAGATGAAGATGCCCCATTGCAGCAGCATCATCGCCGCGGTCAGCGGGAAGCAGGCCAGCAGCCAGGGCTCGGCGAACAGCCGGCGCCAGGCGGCGCGCAGGGTCGGCCACTGGCGGGTGGCGACGACCAGCAGGAATACCATCGGGATCGACCAGACCACCCGATGCGCCACCACCTGCAGGCTGTCCAGCGGCTCCAGCAGGTGGACGTAGCCCGGCAGGGTAACGAACAGCACCGAGGCGGCCAGCGACAGCAGCACGCCCTGTCCGGAAATCCTCATGCACGCACCTCGCGCCGGCCGAGCCGGTTGACCCACAGCGAAGCGACGATCACCGCGCCGCCCAGGGCCAGGCGCGGCAGGTCGGCGTGCTGGTTCCAGATCAGCAGGTTGAGCAGCAACCCGACCGGCACGTGCAGGTTGTTCATCACCGCCAGGGTACCGGCGTCCACCTCGGTGGCGCCCTTGTTCCACCAGAACTGGCCGAGGGCGGTGGCCAGCAGCCCCATCCATACCAGTACGCCCCATTGCAGCTCGCCGGCCGGCAGGCGCTGCGGATCGCCGAACAGCAGCCAGGCAGGCAACGCCACCAGCAGCGCGCCAACGAAGAAATAACCGAAGCGCTGGCGCTGCGGCAGCTCGGACGGGTACTTGCGCACCAGGCGCTTGTACAGCACCTGGCCGGCGGCGAAGGTGGCGTTGGCCAGTTGCAGCAGCAGGAAGCCCTGGAGGAACTCGCCAGTGATCCCGTCGTAGCGGATGATCGCCGCGCCCAGCACCGCCACCAGCGCGGCGGCCAGGGCCCAGAAGTTGAAGCGGCGGTTGAGCAGGTCGTCGAACAGGGCCACGTGGACCGGCGTCAGCACGGTGAACAGCAGCACCTCGGGCACCGTCAGCACGTTGAAGCTCAGGTACAGGCAGACGTAGGTGATGCCGAACTGCAGCGCGCCGACCAGCATCACCCCACCGACGAAACGCGGTTCGACGCCGCGCCAGCGGGTCAGCGGGAGAAACACCAGGCCAGCGAGAAGGACCCGGGTAAGCACGGCGAAGTAGCTGTCGACCTGGCCGGCGAGGTACTCGCCGATCAGGTTGAAGGAGAACGCCCAGAGGACGGTGACGAACAGTAGATAACGCATGGACCAGGCACCAGGATGGGGCGCCGACCATAACGTTTTTGCCGCCGCCAAGGAAGGCCGCGCGGGCCCGCGGCCACCCTCGCCGCCCCTGTATTACTTGCCGTGCGCGGTGGGCCAGCGGTATTCGAGCCAGTGCTCCATGCGCTGGCGCAACAAGCCGCTCTGCTCGGCGATGTGCAGCCACTGGTCGACGTAGCGCTTGAAGGCCTCGTCGCGCGGCAGCAGGTAGGCCTTCTCGGCGAAGTCGAAGGGTTGCTGCGGATGCACGGCGCAGAGTTCCGGGTGCAGACGCGACTGCAGGCGGGCCTCGATGGCGTCGGTCATCATCAGGTCGGCCTTGCCGTCGACGATCTGCTGGAAGATCGTCACGTTGTCCGGATGCACCAGGATCCGGGCCTTCTTCAGGTTCGCCCGGGCGAACTTCTCGTTGGTGCCGCCGGGGTTGACGATGGCCGTCACGCCCGGCTGGTCGATCTGCTCCAGGGTCTGGAAACGCGCTTCTTCGCTACAGAGGGTGATCGGCGTCTTGCCGTCGCGCAGGTAGGGAATCGAGAAATACGCCTGGCGCTGGCGCTCCAGGTTGATCGAGATGCCGCTCATGGCGATGTCGAAGCGGTCGTCGGCGAAATCGCGCATCAGGTTCGGCCAACTGGTCGGCACCACTACCAGCTTGGTCCCCAGGCTCTCGGCCAGGCGCTGCGCCATGTCCACATCGAAGCCAGCATAGCCGCCCTCTTCCGTGCGGTAACTGAAGGGCTTGTAGTCGCCAGTGGTGGCGACGCGCAGCACGCCGCTCTCGAGGATGCGGTCGAGGCGGCTCTCCTGCGCCTGGAGGCTGGCGCTGGCCAGCAGCGCAAGGCAGGCCAGGGCCTGGACGAGATGGCGGAATGACTTCGGCATGGCGACTCCTCGGGATGGCGGACCGCAGAGAGACTACGCAAGTCGGCAGCCGCGGCCAAATCCCGGAATGCAGGGGAACGCCCGATGACGCCGGGGCGCGGGCCGAGCATGCGGCAGGAGAAGCGGAAAAAAGTGCGCGAAACGGCTGACGACCTCACACCGCCATCGACAGCGGTACGCCCTGCAGCCATTCCGGGTGGTAGCGCAGCAGCATCTCCAGGCCGCGCTCCTGGTAGGCCGGGAAGCTGATCGCGACCAGCGTCTCGCCCTTGACCTTCTGCGGCGGGCCGAGGCGCTGGAGGATCACGCCGTTGCGAACGAAATAGCGCTCCATGGCCGTGGTGGTCACCGCCACCACCGAACTGGCGCCCAGGTACCAGGCGCATTGCAGGCTGGACCAGAATATCTTCATCGCCAGTTGCGGATCGTCCGCCGCGCTGGCGGCGTAGCGCGAAAGCTCCCATACCGACGGATCGCTGGGCGGGGTTTCGCTGCACAGGTAGGCGAAGACTTCCTTGAGCAGGTAGGCGTCGGTCGTCGGCAACAGGCGGGCGCAACCGCAGATACCCTGGCGGCTCATGGCGACGATGTAGCGGGTTTGCGGATGGTCGAACTGGTCGAATTCCTGGTCGCGGACCCTGGAGGTGGAGACCACGTCCCAGCCCAGCTTCTCGATGAAGACCTGATGCCGGTAGCGTCCCAGCTCGGCGATCATGGCGGCGGAAAGCCCTTCCAGCGATTCAGAGAGCAATTCGATCATGACCAAGTCCCCGTGTCGTGCCGGCCGAGAAAAAAAAGGCGGCATCCCTACCCTGATACTCCTGGGCCCTCTCAGTCGGAGGACATACCAGCACACACATGAGGGGGAAGACTAAAGGAGGATGAACGGCAGGCAACCTGCCAGATCTGGTAGGGCGCGCCGGCCGGCGCGCCCTGCGCTTCAGATGAGGCCCAGCGCCGCGGCGTAGGCGGCAGCCAGCGTCTTGTTCGGCGCGTCGAACTTCTTCTGGATGTTCTTGTGGTGGAAGTTCACCGTGCTCTCGGAGATGCTCAGGATGATGGCGATTTCCCCGGAGCTCTTGCCGTCGGCGGTCCATTGCAGGATCTCGCGTTCGCGATGGCTCAGGCAGACCGGGTTGGACATCAGCATCGGATGCTCCAGGTCGGTCAGCTTCTGGGTCAGCAACTCGATCATGCAACGCAGCCGCAGGCGGATTTCCTCGCGCTCGAAGCTGGAGATGTTCTGCTGGTCGCGCGCCACGGAAAGCACGCTGAGCAAATTGTTCGGCGCGCGGATCGGCAGGGTCGCGCCGACACAGAGGCCCCAATCGCGAGCCTCGTTCCAGAGCATCCGGCTCTGGTCGAACAGGCTGTCGCTCCAGACCACCATTTCCGAGGAGCGCAGGCCGTTGAGGATCGCCGGATCCACGGCCCCGTAGTTCTGCATCTGGTATCGCTCCAGCCAGGCCTTGGGATAGGTGCCATGGACCTCGGTCTTCGGCCGGGTGAAGGGAATCGTGTGGCGCACGCCATAGGCGTAGTAATCGAAGCCCAGGCGCCGCACTTCCTTTTCCAGGACGGCGAACACGCCCTGGCTGTCGTGGATCGGCTGCATCTCGCTACGCAAACCGTCCCACCACAGCAAAAAGCCTCCGTCATTCCTCATTGCAGTAAGCCCTGATCGATAAAATGCATCACAGCAGAATTGGCCCGGGGTATGACGCTGTCAAGCGCGCAGCCTTGCCGATACGGCAAAATCATGGCAACCCTATCTGTTATGCCAGCACCGTTCAGGACGCAGCCTTCAGCCATCGAGCATCCCCCTCCCTATGACAACGTTCGACCACCTGGGCCGCTTTACCGCAAGCGATACTGTGCGGTTGTGACAATTCCATGAAACGCCGACAGGCCGCCGCCATGGCCGGGTCCTCGAGCAAGCGCCACAGCGCCCCGCGCAACTCCTGCTCGCGCAACGGCACGCCCAGGCGCATCCCGCAGCCGAGCCGGACCAGCCGTTCAGCATTGTCGAACTGGTCGTGGGCACAGGGCAGCAGCACCTGCGGCACCCCCGCCGCCAAGGCCAGGCTCATGGCGCCGATACCGCCCGGATGGACCAGCCCGGCGCACGATGGCAGCAAGGCTCCCAGTGGCGCGTAGGCGCGCTGCAGCACGTGGTTCGGCAAGCCGCGCAGCGGTTCCTGGCCGGCGCCGGTGAGGAAGATCCCACGCGCGCCGAGGCGTTCCAGCGCGCGCAGGGCCATGGCGTAGAAGTCGCCCTGCAGGTGTTCGGTCGAGCCCTGGGTGAACACCAGCGGCCGGCTGCCCTGATCGAGAAAGCGTTGCAGTTCGTCGTCGAGCGGGGTTCCCGGGATACTGCCGTCGAACAGCGGGAAGCCGGTCATGTGCAGGGGTTGCGGCCAATCCTGCTGGGGTGGCGCGAACCAGGCCGGGAACAGGCAGACCACGCCCTGCGGCGAATGCATCCATTGGGTGAAGATGCGCTTCACCGGCGTTTCCAGGCCGACCTTGCGGCGCACCGCGTTGATCTCCGGCGCGCAGGTGCGATCCAGCTTGAAGCGCTCGATGCAGCGCCAGAGCAGCTTGCGCATCGCCAGCGGCATCTGCTCGGGCACGTTGAACTTGGGGTGTACCGGCGGCAGGTGCGCCGACAGCAAGGTCGATGGCGAGACCTGCGCGGACAGGTAGGGAATCCCGTACTTCTCGTGAGCGATGCGTGCGCCCAGCGCCCAGAGCGAGCCGACCACCACGATGTCGTCATGGCGCTGCGCCGAGACGTACTCGTAGACCGGCTCGATCATCCCGGCGATGGCTTGCCAGAGCACGCCGAAGGACGTCTTGGGGTCCCACAGGCGCGGATCGCCCATGGTCCGGCGGTAGGTCAGTTCGTCGCTCAGCGGGACGAACGCGATGCCGTGCTGCTCCACCGCGTCGCGAAACACCGGGATGGTGCAGAGGCTCACGCGGTGCCCGCGCAATTTCAGGGTCCGGGCCAGGCCGATGAAGGGAAATACGTCGCCGGCCGAGCCGATGGCGATGAGGATGGCGTGCATGGGGCTACTCCGTGCGTTATGCAACCGCAAAGCCCGGCCAGGCCGGGTCTTCGCAGGTCAAGGGTTCAGGCGTAGCCGATGGCCATCTCGTGGAATCCCGCCGCGCGTTCCGCCCGCTGCGGCTCCGGTTGCTTCAGCAGGTGCTCGAGCAGGGCGCGGTGCACGCGTACCGCGGCCAGCTTGGACTCCAGGTCGAGGAAATGCCCGGTGCCCTCCACCCGCGAGAAACTGCAGTGCGGCAGGTAGTCGCGGAACTGGCGGGCGTCCTCGGCGGTGGTGTATTCGTCCCAGCTGCCGTTGATGAAATGCACGTGGCTCTGGATCCGCTCCAGGCAAGCCAGGTAGCCCCGATCGTTGAGCGCCAGCACCTGGTCGATGTGAAAGCGCGCCTGCTCGTATTCGCCGGTGGCCAGCGAAGCCATGTGCTGATGGTTGCTGGCTTTCAGGCGCGGCGGCAGGTATTTGCCGACGGTCTCGTTGAGCAGATGGCCGATCGCCGACTTGTCGTCCAGCTCGATCAGCGCCTGCGCCCGCCCGACGTAGTCGAGCATCGCCTGGTTCAGTCCAGGGGCGAATGCCATCACCACCGAGCTGCGGATGCCGCGCGGATTGCGCGACAGCGCCAGCAGCGTGGAGATACCGCCCCAGGACGCGGAGACCAGGTGATTGACCTCGAAGCGCTCGATCAGCGCCAGGAGGATTTCCACCTCGTCGTCCTTGGTGATCAACCCGCGCTGCGGGTTGTGCTGACGCGACTGCCCGGCGAAGGGCAGGTCGAACAGCACCACGTTGAAATGTTCGGCCAGGCACTTGCAGGTCCGGGCGAACGAGGCGGTGGTCGCCATCGCGCCGTTGACCAGCATCACCGTGCTGCGCCCGGGATCCTGCCCAACGCGCTCGACATGTACCCGCAGGCCCTTGCAAACCGATACCAACAGACTTTCGCGCCGCATTTCACACCTCCCAAAAATTTTCGAACAGGCAAACAGCTATCGCTGCCACGGGTATCCCGGCATTACGTAGAGTTCGTTCTTATTGTTCGAACGGCAGACAAGTAACTCAGCGGCCATCCGCGCGGACCAGCCACGGCGGATGCGTACCCCTTCAGGCGAGGGGCTTGTGTGGGTCTTGCAGATCGGCCTGCGCAAACGATTGGCGTCCGTGTTCACGCGTAGCCGATGAACACTTTTTAGCCAATTCGAAAGCTAACGGTAACTGCCAGATTTCACAGGACGGGCGGCCGCCTGCGCATAAGCCCCTGCCCGCCCGCGATAAGGCGTGCCAGAGCGGCCGGCGGGGAACAGCGAGGGGTTGGCGGAAAAGGCATGAAAAAACCGGGCGCCAGGCCCGGTTTCCGGTGTCGAAACGCTCTGGCGTCAGGCTTTTGGCAGGGTCACGCCGCGCTGGCCCTGGTATTTGCCGCCGCGATCCTTATAGGACACTTCGCAGGCCTCGTCGGATTGCAGGAAGAGCATCTGCGCCACGCCTTCGTTGGCGTAGATCTTCGCCGGCAGGTTGGTGGTATTGGAGAACTCGAGGGTCACATGGCCTTCCCACTCCGGCTCCAGCGGGGTGACGTTGACGATGATGCCGCAACGCGCGTAGGTGCTCTTGCCCAGGCAGATGGTCAGGACGTCGCGCGGGATGCGGAAGTACTCGACGGTGCGCGCCAGGGCGAAGGAGTTCGGCGGGATGATGCAGACGTCGCTGTTGATGTCGACGAAGCTTTTCTCGTCGAAGTTCTTCGGATCGACCACCGCCGAATGGATGTTGGTGAACACCTTGAATTCGGCGGCGCAGCGCACGTCGTAGCCGTAGCTGGACACCCCGTAGGAAATCACCCGGCTGTCGTCCGCGCCGCGCACCTGGCGCTCGACGAACGGCTCGATCATGCCGTGCTCCTGAGCCATGCGGCGAATCCACTTGTCCGATTTGATGGTCATGGAGGGTGTCCTGTCGAAAGCTGCGAAAAATGATCGCGAATCTTACCGGGGCCGCCGCCCCAGGGCAAAGGCAGCCGTCGCCGACGGCTGCCCGAGCGCCTCAGTCGTCGCTGATGCTGATGTTCGGCAGGCCGACGCTGGCCCGCTCGCTGAGAACGATGCGCGCGCCGACATGGCGGGCGATTTCCTGGTAGAGCATCGCCAGTTGGCTTTCCGGGTCGGCGATCACCGTCGGCCGGCCGCTGTCGGCCTGGGTGCGGATGGCGATCGACAGCGGCATGGACGCCAGCAGCTCGACGCCGAACTGCGCCGCCAGCTTCTCGCCGCCGCCCTCGCCGAACAGGTGCTCGGCATGGCCGCAGTTGGAGCAGATATGCACCGCCATGTTCTCCACCACGCCGAGCACCGGGATGTTCACCTTGCGGAACATCTCCACGCCCTTCTTCGCGTCGAGCAGCGCCAGGTCCTGCGGGGTGGTGACGATCACCGCGCCGGCCACCGGCACCTTCTGCGCCAGGGTCAGCTGGATGTCGCCGGTGCCCGGCGGCATGTCCACCACCAGGTAGTCGAGGTTGTCCCAGGCGGTCTGGGTGATCAGTTGGATCAGGGCACCGGAGACCATCGGCCCGCGCCAGACCACCGGCGTGCTGTCGTCGGTGAGGAAGGCCATCGACATCACCTGCACCCCGTGCGCCTCCAGGGGCTCGAACCACTTCTGCTCACGGACCTTCGGCCGGGTGCCTTCCGGCAGGCCGAACATGATGCCCTGGCTGGGTCCGTAGATGTCCGCGTCGAGGATGCCCACCCGCGCACCCTCGCGGGCCAAGGCCAGGGCCAGGTTGGCGGCGGTGGTGGACTTGCCGACGCCGCCCTTGCCGGAAGCCACCGCGACGATGTTCTTCACGTTGCCCATCACCTCGACCTGCGGCTGTGCCTTGTGCGGCTGGATCACGCAGTCGACCCGGACCTCGGCGCGAGCGACGCCGTCGAGCGCCTCCAGGGCCATTTGCAGGGTTTGCGCCAGGCCGTTTCTGAACAGCCCGGCGGCGTACCCCAGTTCCAGGCGCACCCGCACGCGGTCGCCCTGGATCTCCACCTCGCGCAGGCAGCCGGCGCTGACGGGGTCCTGGTTCAGATAGGGGTCCTGGTACTGGCGGAGGGTGGCTTCCACCGTTTGGCGAGTGATAGCGGACATGGGGGATTTCCTGAGGGTTAAGCGGGGAATCGATGCCGGTCATCCTACCCGAGTGGCGCGCGGATGAAAAAAAACCGCCGCTTCTTTATAGTGACCGATCCGTTTAGCTCTCAGCCGATAAGCCGAACCCATGTCCGAACCACGCAAGATCCTCGTTACCAGCGCCCTCCCCTACGCCAACGGTTCCATTCACCTGGGACACATGCTGGAGTACATCCAGACGGACATGTGGGTGCGCTTCCAGAAGATGCGTGGCAACCAGGCCGTCTACGTCTGCGCCGACGACGCCCACGGTTCGGCGATCATGCTCCGCGCCGAGCGCGAGGGCATCACCTCCGAGCAACTGATCGACGCCGTGCGCGCCGAACACATGGGCGACTTCGCCGACTTCCTGGTGGACTTCGACAACTACCACTCGACCCACTCGGAAGAGAACCGCGAGCTGTCCAGCGCGATCTACCTGAAACTGCGCGACGCCGGGCACATCGACACCCGCCCGGTGACCCAGTACTTCGACCCGGAAAAGCAGATGTTCCTCGCCGACCGCTTCATCAAGGGCACCTGCCCGAAGTGCGGCACCGCCGACCAGTACGGCGACAACTGCGAGGCCTGCGGCGCGACCTACGCCCCGACCGAACTGAAGGACCCGAAATCGGCGATCTCCGGCGCCACCCCGGTGCTCAAGGAATCGCTGCACTACTTCTTCAAGCTGCCGGACTTCGAGGCCATGCTCAAGCAATGGACCCGCAGCGGCGCCCTTCAGGAGTCGGTGGCCAACAAGCTCGCCGAATGGCTGGACAGCGGCCTCCAGCAGTGGGACATCTCGCGTGACGCGCCGTACTTCGGCTTCGAGATTCCCGACGCTCCCGGCAAGTACTTCTACGTCTGGCTGGACGCGCCGATCGGCTACATGGCCAGCTTCAAGAACCTCTGCGCGCGGCGTCCCGAGCTGGACTTCGACGCGTTCTGGGGCAAGGACTCCGGCGCCGAGCTGTACCACTTCATCGGCAAGGACATCGTCAACTTCCACGCGCTGTTCTGGCCGGCCATGCTCGAAGGCGCCGGCTACCGCAAGCCGACCGCGCTGAACGTGCACGGCTACCTGACCGTGAACGGCCAGAAGATGTCCAAGTCGCGCGGCACCTTCGTCAAGGCGCGCACCTACCTCGACCACCTGGACCCGGAATACCTGCGCTACTACTACGCCTCCAAGCTCGGCCGCGGCGTCGAGGACCTCGACCTGAACCTCGAGGACTTCGTGCAGAAGGTCAACTCCGACCTGGTCGGCAAGGTCGTCAACATCGCCAGCCGCTGCGCCGGCTTCATCCACAAGGGCAACGCCGGCGTGCTGGTCGGCGCCGATCCTGCGCCGGAGCTGCTCGCCGCCTTCCGCGAGGCCGCACCGGGCATCGCCGAGGCCTATGAGGCCCGCGACTTCAATCGCGCCATGCGCGAGATCATGGCCCTCGCCGACCGCGCCAACGCCTGGATCGCCGAACAGGCGCCCTGGGCGCTGGCCAAGCAGGAAGGCCAGCAGGACAAGGTCCAGGCCGTCTGCGGCCTGGGCATCAACCTGTTCCGCCAGTTGGTGATCTTCCTCAAGCCGGTGCTGCCGAAGCTGGCCGCCGCCGCCGAAGCCTTCCTCAACGTCGCCCCGCTGACCTGGGCCGACCACCAGACCCTGCTGGCCAACCACCAGTTGAACCCGTTCCAGCCCCTGATGACCCGTATCGAGCCCGCGAAAGTAGAAGCCATGATCGAAGCCTCCAAGGAAGACCTCGCCGCCGCATCCCAACCCGCCGGCAATGGCGAGCTGGTCAAGGAACCCATCGCCGCGGAGATCGACTTCGACGCTTTCGCCGCGGTCGACCTGCGCATCGCCCTGATCGAGAAGTGCGAATTCGTCGAAGGCGCCGACAAGCTGCTGCGCCTGTCGCTGGACATCGGCGACGCGAAGCGTAACGTGTTCTCCGGGATCAAGAGCGCATATCCCGACCCGAGTGCCCTGGAAGGCCGCCTGACGCTCTATGTGGCCAACCTGGCGCCGCGCAAGATGAAGTTCGGGGTGTCCGAGGGCATGGTCCTGGCCGCCGGCCCGGGTGGCGAGGAGATCTACCTGCTGAGTCCGGACAGCGGCGCCAAGCCGGGCCAGCGCGTCAAGTAACGCAGACCACGAAGCCACGGAGGGCTCGATAGAATGAACGCATGGAAGCTTGCCGCCGGCGTCCTGCTGGCGGCGCTCTACGGATGCTCCGCCGAACACGCCGAAAGCGTCTCCGGCAATGCCGGTTTCCAGGGCGAGACGGGCAAACCCGGCACCGCCCTCGCCTACGAACACCGCGTCGGCATCCGCCTTCCCGCCGCGCGTATCGACGCGCAACTCGCCGCCAGCCGCGACGCCTGCAACAGCGAGCGCTTCGGCCAGTGCGACGTGCTCGCCATCGAACAACGCGGCGGTATCGGCCATTACGCCGAACTCACCGTGCGCATCGTCCCGGACGGCGTGGAGAAGCTGGTCGCGGCCGCTGCCGAGGGCGGCACGCTGGAAAGCCGGCAGACCCGCGCCGAGGACCTGGCCCAGGCGGTCGCCGACACCCGCCAGCAACGCGAGCGCCTGCAACGCGAGTACCAGACCCTACAGCAATACCAGGGGCGCAAGGACATGAGCGTCGGCGACCTGCTGGCCCTGGCCAAGGAAATCGCCGCGGTGGAAGCCCAACTGGCCGACAACGCCCAGGCCGGCGCCCAGCAGCAGCGGCGCATCGCTACCAACCTGCTGACCCTGAGCTTCAGCAGCGAGGCGCAGCCGGACAGCCGCCTCGGCCAGCTCGCCACGGCCGCCGGGCAACTGCTCGACGACCTTGTCGATGGCACCATCGCCGCAATGAAGTTCTTCGCCTACAGCCTGCCGTTCCTCGTCGTGCTGCTGCCGCTGGGCCTGTTGCTGCGCGGCCTGTGGCGCTGGCTGCGGCGGCCCGGCAAGAACGAGGCGCGCTGAGCCCAGGCATACGGGCGGACCGGGAGGGTCCGCTCTTTCGCCCAGGACCGCCTGACGGGCCTGGCAACTCACAAGGAGGAAGACCGATGACCGCCACCAGCGACCTGATCGAGTCACTGATTTCCTATAGCTGGGACGACTGGCAGGTGACCCGCCAGGAAGCCCGCCGGGTGATCGCCGCGATCCGCAACGACAACGTGCCCGATGCGACCATCGCCGCACTCGACAAGAGCGGCTCGCTGATCAAGCTGTTCCAGCGGGTGGGCCCGCCGGAACTGGCGCGCTCGCTGATCGCCAGCATCGCCGGGCGCACCACCATGCAGCGCTACCAGGCACGCAATGCCTTGATCCGCAGCCTGATCAACAATCCCCTGGGCACCCAGACCGACAACTGGATCTACTTCCCCACCATCACCTTCTTCGACATCTGCGCCGACCTCGCCGACGCCGCCGGTCGCCTGGGCTTCGCCGCGGCGGGAGCCACCGGGGTGGCCAGCCAGGCGATCCAGGGTCCGTTCAGCGGGGTCGGCGCCACCGGCGTCAATCCGACCGACCTGCCGTCCATTGCCTTCGGCGACCAGCTCAAGCTGCTCAACAAGGACCCGGCGACCGTCACCAAGTACAGCAACCCGCTCGGCGACCTGGGCGCCTACCTGAGCCAGCTGTCGCCGCAAGACAAGCTGAACCAGGCACAGACGCTGGTCGGCCAGCCGATCAGCACGCTGTTCCCCGACGCCTATCCGGGCAACCCGCCGTCGCGGGCCAAGGTCATGTCCGCGGCCGCGCGCAAGTACGACCTGACGCCGCAACTGATCGGCGCGATCATCCTCGCCGAGCAGCGTGACCAGACTCGCGACGAAGACGCCAAGGACTATCAGGCGGCAGTCAGCATCAAGAGCGCCAACACCTCCATCGGCCTCGGCCAGGTAGTGGTCTCCACCGCGATCAAGTACGAGCTGTTCACCGACCTGCTCGGCCAGCCGGTGCGCCGCGGCCTGTCGCGCAAGGCGGTCGCCACCCTGCTGGCTTCCGACGAATTCAACATCTTCGCCACCGCCCGTTACATCCGCTACGTCGCCAACCTCGCGTCGCAACAGGACCTGCGCAAGCTGCCGAAGACCCGCGGCGCATTTCCCTCCATCGATCTCCGCGCCTACGCCGGCAATCCGCGCAACTGGCCGCGGGACAATGTCCGCGCGCTGGCCTCGGAATACACCTCGCGGCCCTGGGACGACAACCTGTCGCCGGGCTGGCCGATGTTCGTCGACGATGCCTACGCCACCTTCCTCGACCCTGGAATGAGGTTCCCATGAAGACAGTCGCCCTGATTCTCGCCAGCCTCGCCCTGCTGGCCTGCACCGCGGAGTCCGGGGTGGACTTCGACAAGACCCTGACCCACCCGAACGGCCTGGTGGTGGAGCGCCCCGTCGGCTTCGACGCGCGGCGCAGCGCCGAGGGCTTCCGCTTCGACGAAGGCGGCAAGCTGCGCAACCCACGCCAACTGGAGGTCCAGCGCCAGGACGCGCCGCCCCCGCCCGACCTGGCGAGCAGGCGCCTGGGCGACGGCGAGGCGCGCTACAAGGTAGAGGAAGACGACGGCGGCTCCGCAGGCAGCGAATACCGCCTGTGGGCAGCCAAGCCGGCGGGCGCGCGGTGGATCGTGGTCAGCGCCAGCGAGCAGAGCGAGGATGGCGAACCGACCTTCGCTCTGGCCTGGGCGCTGCTGGAGCGGGCCAGGTTGCAATAGAACCGCTCTCTGCGGAGTGCCGGACGCTCCGTGGAACCTCCGTCGATCCGGGCGGAGCAGCATCCTGCTCGGGTTGCGGTAGCGCTTTTTCGCTCAGTCTGCGCCCATCGGATTTTCCCTGACATATTTTGTTTCATAGTACTGAGACTCAGGCGCGCCGCGGTTTTCCGGCGATGTGCGCAACAATTTGCACAGTTTTTTTGACGTAGCATCCGCGCGATCACGCACTTCGGATCGAGCACGGCGAACAGGGACGCCAGCCGTGCAGGTTTTTCGAGTAACAGGGGACAGCGGATGTTCAACCCGGCCAACCAGACCCACTTCAGCCTCAGCCTCGACGGCCTCCGCCATGACCTGCAGGTCCTCGCCTTCAACGGCCACGAAGGCATCAGTCGCCCCTACCGTTTCGAACTCGAACTGGTCGGAGAGCGTGCCGGCCTCGACCTCGAAACGTTCCTCCACCGGCCCGCCTTCCTCGCCTTCACCCCGCAGGGCCAGGGTGTCCACGGCCTGGTCTACGGCGCTGCCCAGGGCGATGCCGGCAAGCGCCTGACCCGCTATCGCCTCACCCTCGTCCCACACCTGGCCTACCTCGCCCAGCGCAACAACCAGCGGATCTTCCAGCACCTCACGGTGCCGCAGATCGTCGCCCTGATCCTCGAGGAGCACGGCATCCTCGCCGACGCCTACCGCTTCCAGCTCGGCACCCGGTATCCCGAGCGCGAATACTGCGTGCAGTACGACGAAAGCGACCTGCATTTCGTCCAGCGCCTCTGTGCCGAAGAGGGCATCCATTTCCATTTCCGGCACAGCGCCGAGGCGCACCTGCTGGTGTTCGGCGACGACCAGACGGTGTTCCCCCGCCTGGGCCGTCCCACCGCCTACGTGCACGACAGCGGGCTGGTCGCCGACGAACCGGTGATCAAGCGCTTCAGCCTGCGCCTGGCCAGCCGCACCACGCGCACCACTCGCCGCGACTACGACTTCGAGAAGCCGCGGCTGCTGCTGGAGGCCGGCAATCGCCCCGCTGCCGACGCCCCGGCCGAGCCGGACCTGGAGGACTACGACTACCCCGGTCGCTTCGTCGATCGCCAGCGCGGCAAGCTGCTCAGCCAGCGCGCCCTGGAGCGGCACCGCGCCGACCGGCGCCTGGGCGAAGGGGTCAGCGACCAGCCGCTGCTGGTCAGCGGGCATTTCCTGGAGATCGCCGAGCACCCGCGCGCGGAGTGGAACGACCTGTGGCTGCTCAGCGAAGTCTTCCACGAAGGCAAGCAGCCGCAGGTGCTGGAAGAGAACGTTACCTCCGACACGTCGGCCAGCACGGACGACTTCCAGCAGGGCTACCGCAACCGCTTCCTCGCCACGCCCTGGGAGGTGTTCTTCCGCCCGCCGCTGGAGCACCCGAAGCCGCGCGTGCTGGGCAGCCAGACCGCGGTGGTGACCGGCCCGCCAGGCGAGGAAATCCACTGCGACCGCTACGGCCGGGTCAGGGTGCAGTTCCACTGGGACCGCGAGGGCCAGGGCGACGACAAGAGCAGTTGCTGGCTACGCGTAGCCAGCGGTTGGGCCGGCAACGGCTATGGCGGCATCGTCATTCCGCGGGTCGGCATGGAAGTGCTGGTGGACTTCCTCGAAGGCGATCCCGACCAGCCGCTGGTCAGCGGCTGCGTCTACCACGCCGCCCACCCGGTGCCCTACGAGTTGCCGGCGAACCAGACCCGCAGCGTCTTCAAGAGCCTCAGCAGCCCTGGCGGTGGTGGCTACAACGAGCTGCGCATCGAGGATCGCAAGGGCCAGGAACAGATCTTCGTCCATGCCCAGCGCGACTGGGACGAGAACATCGAGCACGACCAGAAGATCCGCGTCGGCCACGAACGCCACGACACCGTGGAGGCGAACAGCTACAGCGAGTTCAAGGCCGAGGAGCATCACACCGTGCACGGAGAGCGCAAGGTCGAGCTGAAGGCCGATGACCATCTGACGGTCGGCGACAGCCAGCACGTGAAGCTCGGTCGTGCCTACCTGGCCAGGGCCGGGCGCGAGATCCACCTGAAGGCCGGGCAGAAGATGGTGATCGAGGCTGACAGCGAACTGACGGTGAAGGCCGGCGGCAGCTTCATCCGGCTTGACGCAAGCGGCATCGCCATCAGCGGCCCGCTGGCACGGATCAATGCAGGCGGCGCACCGGGAAGCGGCTCGGGGATCGCGATCAAGATGCCGTTGACGCCGGGGGCGGCGGACGCCGATGTCGCAGGACGCCCGCTACAACCCGCCAACGCCGGTCTCCACGCCAGCGATCCGAAGCAGAACGGCGAATACCGCTTCGATATCCGTTTGCAGGATATTCCCGGAGACGAAGGATTCCCCTTGATTCATACGCCCTGGCGCATCGTCCAGGGTAAGGAGCACAACCTGGTATTGGAAGGCGAGAGCGACGAGAAGGGACGGTTGGTGCTGGACGACACTCAACAGCGTCAGCTATCGAACGCCTGCGAGCGTGCGCCTGGCGATGTCTGGCTGGTGTATCCGGGGCAACGAATAGGCATCCGTCCGCATCGGGAGCGTGAGGGTTGGGACGCCACGCGCCACGCGCTGGGCGCGCTGGACTTCCATGACACCCTGGGCGGCCAGCGCGCGCCCACCCCGCTCGAACACCAGCGCGGCAAGCTCGACAGTTGCTGCGAAGGCGACCTTTATTCCCACCTACTGGCCAAGGACTGATCCATGTTGCAGAAGAAGCCCTACAACGGCCTCCACGAAAAGGAACTCAACCAGATCAACCAGCAGGATGGCAGCCCCTGCGTAGCCATTTCCGCACCGGGCTGTTTCATCAAGGGGTCCAACCTCTTTTCCGAAAAGCGGGCCGGTAACCGGGTCCGCTTCTTCACCACCGGCCGGGACTACTTCAGCGACTTGGCCAGCGCCCTCGACAGCGCCAGTTCGAGCATCTTCATCACCGGCTGGCAGGTCAACTACGACGTCCTCCTCGACGGCCGCCGCAGCCTCTGGCAGTGCCTGCGCCAGGCGCTGGAGCGCTCGCCCGCGCTGAAGGTCTACGTGATGCCCTGGCTCAGCCCTTCCGGCAGCCTCGGCACCTATGACTTCGAAACCATGCTCGCGGTGTTCCAGCTCAACGCCGGACTCGAGGGCGGCGCGCGCGCCTTCTGTACGCCGGCGATCCAGCAGAGCGACATGCAGGGACTGGGCGTCGCCTTCTCCCACCACCAGAAATCCGTGGTGATCGACAACCGCATCGGCTATGTCGGCGGGATCGACCTTGCCTATGGCCGTCGCGACGACAACGATTTCAGCCTCGACGCCTCCGGGCGCCGGGGCAACGACGCCTATAATCCCGGCCTACCGCATCTTGGCTGGATGGCGGAGGACGAACACGTCAGCTCCATGGGCCTGATGATGGCCACCCTGTTCGACCTTTCCAGGCCGCTCGCCAGCCTGACGCTGCATGCGCCCACCCTTCGCCTGTCGCCCTTCCCGCACATCGCCGCCAGCGACGAACCGCTGCTGAGCATTCCCCTCGCACCCAGCCGCGCCCGCGCCCTCAACGGCGCCGCCTACCTTTCCGACCTGTTCCGCAGCCCGATGCTGCCCTCCCTGCAATGGCTCGGCCGCGCCTACAACAGCTCGAAAGAAGGCCTGGACGAAGGCTTCGAACGGCTCGATGCGCTCAGGCGGCAGATGGTCGCCAGCAGCATCCGCGCCATTGCCAACCTGATCGCCGACAACCTCGACTCCCTGCCCATCGAGCCTGAACTCGAACGCCGCCTGCGCGCCTGGCTGGAGGAACTGCGCACGGCCGCGCTCAACCTGCCGGAAGCCCTGCGGATCAAGAGCCTGCTCCTGATCAACCAGTGGATGAGCGAAACCGAACTGGGCCAGGTCCTGACCCTGATCAGCGGCAAGGGCTTCGAAGATATCCCGCAGAACCTGAGCGGCAAGGCCGGCGAGTTGGCCGGCTCGCTGTTCTGGACACTCCACAGGCTGTTGCAGGCCCGCGCCGGAGGCCACCAGCAACCCTATCGCTACCTGGACGAAGCGCCTCAGCCATTGGCCTCGCCGGACAACGCCCGGCTGGCCGCCGACCAGCCGCGCATGCCCTGGCAGGATGTGCATTGCCGCATCGAAGGGCCGTCGGTGTACGACCTGGCGCGCAACTTCATCGACCGCTGGAACGGCCAGCAGGCCTACCTGGCCAAGACGCCGGCGCTACAGGATACGGCGCTGGTACGCAGCGCCCTGGAAGCCGTGATGAAGTGGCTGAACAGCCTGGCCGCCGCCGCGGGATTGGAGAACTACCTGGACGAGAAGCGCAACCTCTGGCTCGAACTGGACCCACCCATGCCCTGCTGGATCAACGCGCCGGAACAGTTGCCGCAAGAGCCGGAGGTGCGCCGCGGCGGCATGACCGTACAGGTACTGCGCAGCGCCGCGGCGCGCATGCTCGAACAGGAGCAGGCCGGCCGCCTCGGCGCGGGAGTGAACCTGCCCTTGCAGGTCGGCGTCTCCACCGAAGGAGTCCAGAGCAACTGCAAGGACGCCATGCTCCTGGCGATTTCCGGGGCGCAGAAGTTCATCTATATCGAGAACCAGTTCTTCCAGAGCGAGTTCGGCAAGGAAGGTGAAGTTTTCAAGGATCTGCCCCTTTCAGGCCCCATGGCCAGTCTGCGCGACGTTGGCAGCCTGCGACGCGACTTCGTCGTCCGGATACGCTTGGAGGAAGCCCTGGAGCAGCGCGACCTCTGGCTGCTGGACTGGGCCGAAGTGGAGAAGATCGCCCAGGAGCCTGGCACCGAGGCCCGCCAGTTCCTCAAGTCGATGCTCGCCATGTGGGGCGTGAACGCCCAGGGCTGGCTCACCCACAAGCTCGGCGAGGCCCAGCACGGCCTGCTCAACGAGATCGGCGAAGCCCTGGCGCGGCGCATCGAACGGGCCATCCAGCGCGAGCACCCGTTCCACGTCTACCTGGTCCTGCCGGTGCACCCGGAGGGCGCGCTGAACGTGCCGAACATCATGCACCAGGTGCACCTGACCCAGCAGAGCCTGGTGTTCGGCGAACAGAGCCTGGTCAAGCGCATTCAGCGGCAGATGGCGCTCAAGGCCCTGGAAGGCAAGTCCGACCCGGCCCAGGCCCGGGAAATCATCGAGCGCAAGGACGCTCGCGGTCGCCCGGTCTACGAACAGCAGGACTGGAGCCGCTACCTGACCCTGCTCAACCTGCGCACCTGGGCGGTGCTCGGCGGGCGGGTGGTCACCGAACAGATCTACGTGCACAGCAAGCTGCTGATCGCCGACGACCGGGTGGCCATCCTCGGCAGCGCCAATATCAACGACCGCAGCCTGCAAGGCGAGCGCGACTCCGAGCTGGCGGTGATGGTGCGCGACAGCGAGCCGCTGACGGTCAGGCTGGACGGCAAGAACGACGCCATCGTCGGCAAGGCCATCCACCAGTTGCGGGTGAATTTGTGGAAGAAGCATTTTGGCTTGAGCCAGGGGCCAGGCGGTTTCGTCAAGCCGGCCAGCGAGTTGAGTGCTTATCTGTCCATCCCGGCGGCTCAAGAGGCCTGGGAAGCTATACAAACATTAGCCAAGGAGAATACTCGTGCCTATGAACGGACTTTCAATTTTATTCCCCAAAATATCAGCCAGACTCCACTGCAACTGACTCCAGAGCCGCCTAAAGGATTTGAGGACGGATTTCCCGCCTCCATATGGCCCACCTGGGCATACAGAAAACCTGGCGAGTTAAGGGCGGGCGGACAACTGATGGAGCCGATGCCATATCAGGAAATCTTCTGGCGCTCATCTAATCTCACTTCGGTGAAAACCTTCCCACCACCCAACGGGGTTTCCGGTTTCATCACGGCTCTACCAACCAGTTGGACCCGTGGTGAGCGCAATGATTCTGGCTTGAATCTAAGCATCCTGGCACATCAGGACAGCAGATCGCTTCCCACCCAGGTCGCCATGAATGGAGATAGCTCGGCACAAGGAAAGCATCGCACATGAAAAGGGTTTTGATGGGGCTTATCCTATTGAGCAGCTCGAATATAACTTGGGCAGAAGCCCCCTCAAGTAAATACCAGGAGTGTCTGGGTCGAATGACCTTCGAGATACCGGAGGAGATGGAGTGGGCAACTTATGATGCCTCACGAGTCTGGCAGATATCCAAAGGGGGGGGGCATAACTTTACCGCCGAGGTGACCGCCGTAGGTGACAACGGCAGCTATGACTACGACAGTATGATTTTTTACGTTTCCGAAAAGGTTGATAAAAATGAATTCCATAACGCCTCAAACTACATAAAAGGAACAGCAGAAATATACCAAGACCATCTTAGAGAAAACATAAAACTAGATAAGAAAGCAATAAGTACGCTCCAAAAAAACAAGAGCGAAGAGAAAAGTATTGAACGGATAAAAAAAGGAATCGCAGAAATGGAGGCCAAGATTCCTCTCGCCAAGATCTACGAACACGATCTCGGCATCCCCGACTCCCATATCCTTGGCAGCAAGAATATCCCCTTCCATGTCCTGCTCTGGCGCAACCAGCGGGTCTATTACTTCACCTTCTCCAAGCCGACCGAGAACTCCGCCCAGCGCATCAAGGACTTAATCGCCCGTTTCCGCACCCGCGAGCTTTACGAAGTGCCGAACGAACCGGGCATCTGCTTCCCCTACGGCTTTATCGCCGACGACGGCAAGACCGCCTACGAACTGAAGAACAGCCTGCGTTTCACCCGCACGCCCAACGTGATCTTCAGCCTGCTCACCGCCTCGGCCAACGATCCCTGGCAGACCCGTCCCACCAGCGGCCTCTACGACAGCGACTTCCGTCCCGGCTACGACCGGCAGAAATGGAAAAAAAGCGCGCTGCTCGACAGCCTCCACATCGGCAAGCGCCTGGCCGCCTTCGAAGGCTGGCGCCTCGACCCGCGCCCCGACTCCGGCGAACGGGAACGCGCCTGGTTCGGCCTGGCCCATACAGGCGGCACCCTCGATCCGCTGGTAGCGATCCAGGTGCAGACCTTCCAGAAAGGCACCGACGACCTCACCGACTACACCCCGCCCCCCGAAGAAGTACTGCCCCGCCTGAAGGCCCTAAGCCAAAGCATCGAGCAGCGGCTGGCGCGCTGAAACCCACATCGCGGGCACTTGCACGAGCCTCCGCCATGGACCATGGGTCCTGGCGGCGCCTGCGACTGACTGGGTTGCCATGCCAAACTGCGAAGGTACGCTAGCCTTGCAGGGCAATCCCACCCGATAATAGGGGATTTCCCCGACGGCCCCGGCCCTGCAACGAATGCTTCGCGTATGACTGAACTCGCCCTGATCCTGGTCAGCGCCATCCTGGTCAACAACTTTGTCCTGGTGCAGTTCCTCGGCCTGTGCCCGTTCATGGGCGTGTCGCGGAAGATCGAGACGGCCATCGGCCTGTCCCTCGCCACCACCTTCGTCCTGACCCTGGCGGCGATGTGCAGCCATATCCTGCAACGCTACGTGCTGCGCCCGCTGGACCTGGAGTACCTGCGCACCATCGGCTTCATCCTGGTGATCGCGGTGGTGGTGCAGTTCACCGAGATGCTGGTGAAGAAGACCAGCCCGCTGCTGTACCGGGTGCTCGGCATCTTCCTGCCGCTGATCACCACCAATTGCATCGTCCTCGGCGTCGCCCTGCTCAACGCCAACAAGGCTGAATACGGCTTCCTCCAGGCCACTACCCAGGGCTTCGGCGCCGGGCTGGGCTTTTCCCTGGTGCTGGTGCTGTTCGCCGCCCTGCGCGAGCGCATCGCCATCGCCGACGTGCCGGCGCCGTTCCGCGGCGCGGCCATCGGCATGATCACCGCCGGCCTGATGTCGCTGGCGTTCATGGGCTTCAGTGGGTTGGTCCGGCCATGAACGGCGTGTTCCTGGCGATCGGCGCGCTGCTGCCGATCTGCCTGGCCGGCGGTGCGCTGCTCGGCTATGCGGCGGTGCGCTTCCGCGTCCAGGGCGATCCGGTCGCCGAGCAGGTCAACGCCCTGTTGCCGCAGACCCAGTGCGGCCAGTGTGGCTACCCCGGCTGCAAGCCCTACGCCGAGGCGATCGCCGCCGGCGACAAGATCAACAAGTGCCCGCCGGGCGGCGAAGCGACCATCCGCGCCCTCGCCGACCTGCTCGACCTGGAGCCCGAGCCGCTCGACGCCGCCGAGGAAACCCCGCCGCGGGTAGCCTACATCCGCGAGGCCGAATGCATCGGCTGCACCAAGTGCATCCAGGCCTGCCCGGTGGACGCCATCGTCGGCGCCGCACGGTTGATGCACACGGTGATCGCCGACGAATGCACCGGTTGCGACCTGTGCCTGGAGCCCTGTCCGGTGGACTGCATCGAGATGCGCGAGATACCGGACGACGTGCGCCACTGGAAATGGCCGCAGCCGTCGCCGCGACTGATCGCCAGCGACCGGGAGCGAGCGGCATGAGCGCCCTGCACGCCTTCCCCGGCGGCCTCTGCCTGCCGGCCAACAAGGAGCGCTCCACCGCCCTGCCGATCCAGCAGGCGCCGCTGGCGCAGCGCTACATCGTGCCGCTCGGCCAGCACATCGGCGCGCCGGCGCGACCTTGCGTGGAAGTCGGCCAGGCCGTACTCAAGGGCCAGACCATCGCCCTCCCGGACGGCACCGTCAGCGCCGCGCTGCATGCCCCGACCTCGGGTACCGTGGTGGCGATCGGCGCACACCCCTATCCGCATGCCTCCGGTCTTCCCGCGCCGGCCATCGTCATCGCCAGCGACGGCCTGGAGCGCTGGACCGAGCTGCATCCCTGCCCGGACTTCCGCGCCGAAAGCCCGCTGGCGTTGCTCGAACGCATCCGCGCGGCCGGCATCGGCGGTCTCGGCGGCGCCGGCTTCCCCACCGCCGCCAAGCTCGCCGCGCGCCCGGCGGAAAAGATCCATACGCTGGTGGTGAACGGCGCCGAATGCGAGCCCTACATCAGCGCCGACGACCTGCTCATGCGCGAGCGCGCCACGCAGGTGCTGGGCGGCATCGATATCCTGGTGCAGATCCTGCGCCCCGAAGAGGTGCTGGTCGGCATCGAGGACGACAAGCCGGAAGCCATCGCCGCCCTCGGCGCCGCCCTCGGTGAACGGCCCTATCGCATCGTCGCCCTGCCGACCCGCTATCCCTCGGGCGGCGAGCGCCAGCTGATCCAGTTGCTCACCGGCAGGGAAGTCCCGGCGGACGGCCTGCCGGCGGACATCGGCATCCTGTGCCAGAACGTCGGCACCCTGGCCGCCGTGCACGATGCCGTCGTCCTCGGTCGGCCGCTGATCTCGCGGATCACTACCCTCGCCGGCGGCGCCCTGGAGCGGCCGATGAACGTCGAGGCGCTGATCGGTACGCCGGTACACGAGTTGCTGGCGTTCGCCGGCCTCGCCGAGGGACGCCTGGAACGCGTGCTGATGGGCGGGCCGATGATGGGCTTCGCCCTGCCCGATCTCTCGGTGCCGCTGATCAAGACCTGCAACTGCCTGCTCGCCGGCGATGCCACGGAGCTGCCGGAACCAGTGCCGGCCATGCCCTGTATCCGCTGCGGCGACTGCGCCCAGGTCTGCCCCGTCAGCCTGCTGCCACAACAACTGCATTTCTTCGCCCTGGGCGACGAGCACGAGCAATTGCTCGCCCACAACCTGTTCGATTGCATCGAATGCGGCGCCTGCGCCTACGTCTGCCCGTCGAGCATTCCCCTGGTGCAGTACTACCGCGCGTCCAAGGCGGAGGTCCGCGAGCAGCGGCAGAAGCTGCTGAAGGCCGAACAATCCCGTGAGCGTTTCGAGCAACGCCAGGCTCGCCTGCGCCGCGACGAGGAGCGCCGGGCCGCAGAACGCGCCCAACGCGCGGAGAAGGCCGCGCTGGCGCGCGCCGCCCAGGCCGAGCGCGAGGAAGCCGCCCCCGCCACGGCGGTCGACCCGGTGCAGGCGGCGATCGAGCGGGCCAGGGCGCGCAAGCAGGCCGGTAGCGGCAGCGAACGGCTGAAACGGCTGAAGATCGAAGCGAGCATGGCGCGGGTGGCCCTGAAGAAGGCCGAGAAACAGTTGCTCAGCCACGACACCCCGGAACAGCATGGCCTGGTCGCGGAACTGCGCGCCGCCGCCGAGGCCGCCGACAAGGCCCTGGCCGATGCCGAAGCCAGCCTGCCGCGCGACCTACCCAGCGCACCGCCTGCCGCGCTCGACGACGAAGCCGAACTGAAGAAGGCCAAGGCCCAGGCCGCCATGGCCCGCGCCCAGCTCAAGCGCTCGGAAAAGGCCTTCGGCGAAGCGCCCGGCGCCGAGCAGCGGGCGACCCTCGACGAACTGCGCGCCGAGGTCGAGCGTTGCGAAGCCACCCTGGCCCGCCTCGAGCGTCACGCGCCGAAGCCCGCGGCGCCCGGCGACGACGGCCAGGCGGCGCTGAAGCGGGCGAAGATCGCCCTGGTCGGCAAGCGCGCGGCCTTGAAGAAGGCCGAGCAGGCCGGGGTGATGGACAGCGAGCTGGAACGCCTGCGCGGCGAGCTGCAAGCCGCCGAGCGCGACCTGCATGCCGCCGAGGACGCCTGCGGCAAGCCGGCGCCGGAGCTGGTGCGGATCGACAAGCGCCCGGTCGACCCGCGCACCCGCGAGCTGAAGACCGAGCTGGCCTACGCCCGCGCCGCCCTGAAGAAGCTCGAACGCCTGGCGAACGCCGACGCCGCCGCACTCGCCGCCGCCCGCACGCGCCTGAGCGCCGCCGAGCGCGCCCTGACCGAACACGGCACGGAGTGACCATGGCCCTGCCCCGCCCCACCTCGCCCCACGCCCGCGGCTCCAACCGTACCCCGGCGATCATGCGCCTGGTGCTCGGCGCCTGCGTCCCCGGCCTGCTGACGCTGACCTGGCTGTACGGCCCGGGCACCCTGCTCAACCTGGCCTGGGCCAGCCTCGTCGCGCTGGCCTGCGAAGCCGCCATGCTGGCCCTGCGCAAACGTCCGCCGGGGGTGTTCCTCAAGGACGGCAGCGCGCTGGTCACCGCCCTGTTGCTGGCAGTCGCCCTGCCGCCCTACGCCCCCTGGTGGCTGACCCTGGTGGCGACCTTCTTCGCCCTGGTATTCGGCAAGCACCTGTACGGCGGCCTCGGACAGAACCCGTTCAACCCGGCGATGCTCGGCTACGTCGTGGCGCTGGTCTCGTTTCCCCTGGAAATGACCCGCTGGCCCTCGCCGGACAGCGCCCTCGGCCTGCCCGACAGCCTCCGCGAATTCCTCGGCCTCGCTACCCGGCCGGACGCCTGGGCCCACGCCACCGCCCTCGACGTGCTGAAGACCGACCGCAGCCTGACCGTCGATGAGCTGTTCGCCGGCAACCCGGCCTTCGGCCACCTCGGTAGCGCCGGCAGCGAGTGGGTCAACCTGGCGTTCCTCCTCGGCGGCCTGTTCCTGCTCTGGCGCCGGCTGTTCACCTGGCACGCGCCGCTGGGCATGCTCGCCGGCCTGTTCGCCATGAGCCTGCTGTTCTGGAATGGTTCCGGCTCCGATTCCCATGGCTCGCCACTGTTCCATCTGTTCAGCGGGGCGACCATGCTCGGCGCCTTCTTCATCGTCACCGACCCGGTGTCCGGCGCCACCAGCAATCGCGGGCGGCTGGTCTTCGGCCTCGGCGTCGGCGTCCTCACCTACGTCATCCGCGCCTGGGGCGGCTATCCCGATGGCGTGGCGTTCGCCGTGCTGCTGATGAACCTGGCGGCGCCGACCATCGACTACTACACCCGGCCGCGCACCTACGGCCATCGCAAGGCCGAGCGCGGCTTCAAGGCAGGCGACTGATGGACGCCGCGACTCGCCGCTCGATGCTGCGCAACGCCCTCCTGCTCGGGCTCTTCGCCCTGGTCGGGGTGGGCCTGGTGGCCCTGGTGCAGCAATTCACAGAGGCGCGCATCGCCGAAGCCCAGCGCGAGGCGCGCGGCCGCGCCCTGCTGGAACTGCTGCCGCCGGGCAGCTACGACAACCATCCGCTGGACAGCCAGGTGCCAACCTTCGCGCCGAAGCTGCTCGGCCTGGATGCGCCGCGTCCGGCCTATGTCGCCCGCCTGCACGGCCAGGCCAGCGCAGTGATCCTCCAGGCCAGCGCGCCGGATGGCTACAGCGGCGCCATCCAGCTACTGGTCGGGGTCACCGCCCAGGGTCGGCTGCTCGGCGTGCGGGTCGTCGCGCACAAGGAAACCCCCGGTCTCGGCGACCGCATCGAACTGGCCAAGAGTCCCTGGGTGCACGGTTTCGACGGCAAGGGCCTGGGCGATCCGGCGGACGCCGGCTGGGCGGTGAAGAAGGACGGCGGTACGTTCGACCAGTTCGTCGGCGCCACCGTCACCCCGCGCGCCGTGGTCCGCGCCGTGCACAAGGCGCTGCGCTACTTCGACGCCAACCGCGAACGCCTGCTCGCCCCCGAAGAGGCTGCCGGACATGAGTGAACAAGATTTCCGCGAGATCGCCCGCAACGGCCTGTGGCGCAACAACCCGGGCCTGGTCCAGTTGCTCGGCCTGTGCCCGCTGCTGGGCACCAGCAACTCGACGGTCAACGCCCTCGGCCTGGGCCTGGCCACCATGCTCGTGCTGGCCTGCTCCAATGCCGCGGTATCGTTGGTGCGCGGCGCGGTGAGCGAGGCGATCCGGCTGCCGGCGTTCGTCATGATCATCGCCGTGCTGACCACCTGCATCGAACTGCTGATGCAGGCCTGGACCTACGAGCTGTACCAGGTCCTCGGCATCTTCATCCCGCTGATCACCACCAACTGCGTGATCCTCGGTCGCGCCGAGGCCTTCGCGGCGAAGAACGGCGTGCTGCGCGCCAGCTTCGACGGACTGCTGATGGGCCTCGGCTTCGCCCTGGTCCTGCTGGTCCTCGGCGGCCTGCGCGAGCTGCTCGGCCAGGGTACCCTGCTGGCCGACATGCACTTGCTGTTCGGCCCGGCGGCGGCGGACTGGAAGATCCAGCCGTTCCCGCAGTACCAGGGCTTCCTGCTGGCGATCCTGCCGCCGGGCGCGTTCATCATGCTCGGCCTGCTGATCGCCCTGAAGAACCGTATCGATGAAAGCCTGGCGGAACGCGCCAAGGTGCAGGCGGGCGACGTACCCGCCACCCAGCGCCAGCGCGTCCGCGTCACCGGAGTGATTGAATGAATGCCGCCAAGCGCGCGGAGATCTTCCGCCGACTGCACGAAGACAACCCCGAGCCAAGGACCGAACTGGCCTACACCACCCCCTTCGAACTGCTCATCGCGGTGATCCTCTCCGCCCAGGCCACCGACGTCGGGGTGAACAAGGCCACCGCCCGCCTCTATCCGGTGGCCAACACCCCCGAGGCGATCCACGCCCTCGGCGTCGAGGGGCTGTCGGAGTACATCAAGACCATCGGCCTCTACAACAGCAAGGCGAAGAACGTCATCGAAACCTGCCGCATCCTCATCGAAAAGCACGGCGGCCAGGTCCCCGACAACCGCGAGGACCTCGAAGCCCTGCCCGGGGTTGGCCGCAAGACCGCCAACGTGGTGCTCAACACCGCCTTCCGGCAACTGGCCATGGCGGTGGACACGCATATCTTCCGCGTCGCCAACCGCACCGGCATAGCACCGGGAAAGAACGTTCTGGAGGTGGAGAAGAAACTGCTGAAGTTCGTGCCGCGCGAGTACCTGCTCGATGCCCACCACTGGCTGATCCTGCATGGCCGCTACGTCTGCAAGGCGCGCAAGCCGCAATGCGGAAGCTGCCGGATCGAGGACCTGTGCGAATACAAGCACAAGACTTCAGACGATTGATCAACTATTCGAAATCCTATCTTTACGATTGAAAAAATCTTTTTTACCAGCCACGGCTTTGTCGCTATAAGGTGCGCCATTACCACCCCATAAGTTGGAGTGAATGTCATGGCAAAAGCCAAAGAAGAACTCGAGATCGACGACGAAGCCGGCGTTGAAGAGGATGACGGCGAGGAAACCAGCGTCGAGGTGGCCAAGACCAACCTGACCAAGCGTCGCATCATCGACAACCTGCTGGAAGAACGCCGCCTGCAGCGCCAGTTGTCGGACTACGACTTCGACCTGTGAGAGCGCCGCCCACACCGCAAGCAAGCCCCGCAATTGGCGGGGCTTCGTTTTTCCGGGGGCCATGAAAAGCCCGCCGAAGCGGGCCTGAACACCGGTGCGATCGAGCCGAGACCGCCATGCCCAGCCGGCACGCGCCGGGCGGCGGCCACGGCAACCGCTATCCGACGGTCGCCGTCCCGGCCGTCCCGGATAACGCCGTCAGGGTCGCAGTTCGAACAGCGCCGGCAGCGGCGGCCACTCCGAAGGCACCTTGCGGAAGCGACTGAAGCCGGCGGCCTCGGCCATCTGCCGCGCGCGGTCCTCGCCCATGAAGGCGCCGAGGCCCTCGCCGCCGTGGGACAGCGAACAGGTCATGCAATACAGCGTGCTCTGCGGGTACATCACGCGACCGAACAGGTTCATGTTCTCGTGCAGTTCCTGCGACAGGTTGAGTTCCACCATCAGGTAGGTCCCATCGTCGGCGGTCGACTCGCGCAGGTCCTTCATCATCTGCTGCGGGTCGGTCGCGTCGTGGATGACCACGAAGGTCGTGACGAAGTCGAACTTCTTGCCCGCCAGCGCATCGGAATCGCTGACCTCGAAGCGCACCCGGTCGCCGACCCCCGCGGCCTCGGCGTTCGCCCGCGCGCGTTCGATGGACGGCGCGTGGAAGTCACAGCCATAGACCTGGGCTTCGGGGAACGCCTTGGCCATCATGATCGCGGCCAGCCCGCTGCCGCAGCCGAAATCGAGCACGCTGCCACCCGCCTGGAGCTTTTCCTTGACGCCATCCAGCGAAGGAATCCAGTGCTGCACGAGGAAGTGCTTGTACCAGGGCATGGTCATGCGCTCCATGCCTTCCCAGGTTTCCAGCGGGAAGGATTCCTCGGGGCAACCGCCGCCGCAGCGGAAGGCCTCGATGATCTTCGGCGCCATGCTCACGAAGGGCACGCTCAACTGGATGATCCCGCCGGCGAAATAAGGCGAGTCCTCGTCGGCGAGCACCGGGACGAACTCGGCCGGCAACCGATAGCTCCTGCTCTGCGGATCGTAGGCCAGGTAGTTGCCGGTGACCATGCTGCCCAGCCATTCGCGCAGGTAGCGGGTGGTGTAGCCGGTCTGCTGCGCCAGCTCTTCCAGGGTCACCCATTGGCCATGGGCGAGCGCCTTGAACAGCCCCAGGCGGTCGCCGATGTAGAGCATCGCGCCGCGCAGGGTATTGCCGTAGTCCTCCATGATCCGTGCTGAAAACTGCTTGACCTTCGCGGTTTCGATCTCGTTAGCCTTTGTCATTCTTGTTCTCCGTTGATATGCAGTACCGCCGCCTCTGGCGGCGGGTGATTCAGTGGTGGCTGGCGACCTTGTCCAGCACCTTGTCGACGATGGTCCCGGCCATGCCGAGATGGGTCCGCGGCTCGAACAGCCTGGCCAGGGTTTCCTTCGGCATGACGGCGCCCACCCGCGGATCCGACTCGAGCGCCTGGCGCATCGGAATCCGCTTGCGCTGGCAGGCCTGGGTGATCTCGAAGATGATTTCGTAAGCGCTGCTCTTGCCCAGTTGCTTGGCCATCTCGAAGACGAACGCCTCGGTACAGATCGCATCGCTGTATGCATTCGCCGTCCGCGCCATGGTCTCGTCGTGGACCGTGAGCCCGTCGATGGTGTCGGTCAGCAGCGACAGCGCCATCAGCGCATAGTGGGAAACGTCCGCCACCGCACACCATTCCAGGCGCGTGCCGCGGTAGTCCCGCTCGTGCTCGAGGATCATGGCGTCCAACGCGAGCAGGACCTGGGCCTTGGCCAGCCGGGCCAGCACCACGACCTGCTCGCAGCCTTCCGGATTGCGCTTGTGGGGCATGGTGCTGCTACCGATCTGCTGCTGCGTCCAGCCCACCTCCAGCTCGCCGATCTCCCAGCGGTTCAGGGTGCGGATCTCGTCGGCGATCCGCGCCAGGGACGCGGTGACCATGGCCAGGGTGCTGACGAACTCGGTAACCCGGTCGCGGGACACGTGCCAACCCGCCAGCGGCACGTCCAGCGACAGCCGCCGCGCGAAGCTTTCGAGCAGGAGCATGGCCTCGTCGCCGAAGGCGGCCATCGTGCCCACGCCGCCGAACAGTTGCACCACCAGGATCCGCTTGCGCGCCTCGCCCAGGCGTTCGCGGTGACGCAGCAACTCGTCGATCCAGCCGGCCACCTTCAGCCCGAAGGTGGTCGGCAACGCCGGGATCGAGTGGGTCCTGGCGACCATCAGCGCATTGCGGGTCCCGCTCGCCAGCACCGAGAGCCGGTCCAGGAGGATGTCCAGCGCCCGCTCCGTTTCATCCAGCACATCGCGCATTTCCAGGGACTGCGCGGTGTCCTGGATATCCTGCGTGGTCGCGCCGAAATGCACGTACTCGCGCGCGCTGGGGCTGCAGTTCCTTTGCAGCGCGCCCAGCAGGGGCATCAGCGAGTGCCCGGTGCTGGCCACGCCGTCGGCGATCTGCTGCAGGTCGACGGCCGAAAGCCTGGCGGCCTTCGCGATCTCCAGCGCCGCCTCGGGCGGGATGACGCCGACATCGGCCTGCGCCAGCGCCAGCGCCGCCTCCACGTCGAGCCAGCGTTGCAGGCGGCAGTGGCTACAGAAGATCCGGCGGCTCACCGGACCGGCGTAGCCGCCGCCATGGGTTTTAGAGTCAACGATGTGACTGTGTTCGTGCTTGCAGGACGACTCGGCCGGTGCGCCGCCGAAGCTCTGCGGATGCGCGGTGCACGAGGAACGGGCAAGCATTTCCAGCGATTCAGCATCCATCACCTATCCTCCATCACGTACTGGGACTGACCGGGATTTCCTTGGGAAGAGGCGGCGCCTTCGGGCCTGTCGCCCGACGCGCCGGTTCGTGGTTTGCCGGCGACCAGGTCGACCATCTCCGCGGCGAGGCCGACGTAGCCGACGGGGTCGAGCAGTTCTTCGAGCGCCTCGGCGCTGAAACAGCCGCGCAACCTTGGCTGCCCGAGCAGCGCCTCGCGGAACGGAACGCCCTGCCGCTGGGAGGCCTGGGTTATCTCATGGAGCAGTTCGTGGGCGGTCTGCTTGCCGAACTGCCCCGCCAGCGCGAGCATGACCCGCTCCGACAGGATCAGCCCACCCAGCAGGTCGAGGTTGGCGCGCATGCGTTCCTCGCGCACCTCGAGCCCCTCGGCCAGCACCGCCTCCATGCGGGTCAGCAAGGCGCCGGCGTAGACGAACAGCTCCGGCAACGCCGCCCACTCGATGCGCCAGGCGGTGCCGTCGCGCTCGTGCAACTGAAACGCGGCATCGGTGAGCGCCACCATCTGTGCCCGCACCAGCCGCGACAGCGCGCTGACCAGGTCGACCGACGACGGGTTCCGCTTGTGCGGCATGGTGCTGCTGCCCACCTGTCCCGGCCGGCTGCCCTCGCGTACCTCGTCGATTTCGCTGCGCTGCAGGTGGTAGATCTCGTTCGCCACCCGGCCCAGCGTCACCGACACCTGGACCAGCAACCCGGCAACCTCCAGCACCCGGTCCCGGGCGCTGTGCCAACTGGTCGACGGCGCGCCGAGACCAAGCCTGGCCAGGGTTCGCCGCTGTAGCTCGAAGCCCTGGGCGCCGAACGACGCCAGGGTTCCCACGGCACCGGTCAGATTGCCGACCAGGACGCGTTCGCGCGCCTCGTCGAAGCGCGCCAGGTGACGGTCGATTTCATCCACCCAGACGGCGACCTTGTAGCCGAAGGTCGTGGGCAGCGCCTGCTGCCCGTGGGTGCGTGCAACCATCGGCGTGTGCTGGTGGCGCAGGGCGAGCGCCAGCAGATGGCCACGGATCGAGTGCAGGAGCCCGAGCGCATGGCCCCAGGCTTCCTTGACCTGCAGCATCAGCCCGGTGTCTAGGATGTCCTGAGTGGTCACGCCATAGTGCACGTACTCCCCCCAGCTACCCTCGCACAACCTCGCCAGGGCGCGGATGGTAGGCACCAGCAGGTGCCCTGTCTCCAGGCTTTCGCGGCCCAGTTGCATGAGGTCGAAGCGCTCCACCTGGGCGGCGCGGTCGATCTCCCGCGCCGCCTCGTGGGGGATGATGCCCATCTCGCCCTGGGTCGCCGCCAAGGCTCGCTCGACATCCAGCCACCTCCGCACCTGGTTGGTATCGGAAAAGATCGCGGCGAATGCCGGGGACGAGTAGGCGCCCCCGTGTATACGGGATTCCGTAATGTGACTTGGCATTTTCGAGTGCTCGCTTTGTCCCGGTGGAAGTCACTTGACGCTCTGCATCTCTTCCCAGATCGCGTCGTAATAGGCCCTTTCCACACGGAAGTGCTGCGATAGCGAGGTCAGGAACGCATTCTGGAACTGCACGTCCGGAATCCGCCGCGCGATGAGTTGCCATTCGCGCTTGGCCCGCGGCGGTACGAGGCTGATGTGGACCTTGTAGTACTCCGCCTGGTCCTCGCTCAGGCCGGCCTGGAGCAGGGCCCGATAGAGCTTTTCGTGGTTCCCCGGCACGACCAGTTCGGTGATGTAGAACACCGCCAGCCCCCAACCGACCTCGGCATGCCGGAAGGCACGGGCACGATTGTTCAGGTAGGCGATTTCCTCGGGCATCGTCGACACGGCCTGGAAGTCCGCCTCCAGGCCGATGGCCTCGAGCAGCTTGGCCAGCAGGCGCGGATGCGAACCCTTTTCGTCTTCCTCGCCCAACTCGCCATAGAGGTAACGCGCGAGCGCCGCGGCCTCGTCCACATCGGTCAGGTTGACCAACAGGTCGGCCGCATCGCGGTACAGGCGGAAGGTGCGGAACCACTGGTGACGGAGGAACACCTGGAGCTGCGCGCGGGAGGCCGAGCCGGAGAACACGTACTGCGACATCGGGTGCCGCTCGCGGGACTGCGCGGCGATTTCCTGTTCGAGACGCTTCTGGAAATCCTCCTCGGACAGCGCCCTGGAAAGATCGGCGGCGGGCATGAAACGCTCTTCGACGCGATAGATCGCCCGGGCCAGCCAGCGCCGGGTCTGGGCGGTCGCCACGTCGTCGCTCAACGAAAGGACGTAGAGCAACTGCTGGTACGCGGCATAGGCCTGGCGGTCGCCCTTGAGCCCTGCCTCGGCCAGCGCGGCCAGCTTGCTCGCGGCGCTATCGATCTGGCGGGAAGTAGCGTGGACGGCCAGCGCATCGGCAACGATGCGTGCTTCTTCGATGGGCAGGTTCTGCAACTGCGGCAGGGAAAAATTGCGGGTATTCATCCTGTACTCCTTGTTCTTGTTCTGGATAGGCATCAGGCCATGGCCAGGGAATTCGCCTGCATCTGCTCCCAGAGCAGGTCGAAGTAGGCCCGGTTGATTTCGAAGTGGCGCGCCAGCGACTGCATGAACTTGCGCTGGAAGTCTTCGCTCGGCGCGAACTTGGCGATCAGCGCCCACATCTCCTCGGTATCGATCTCGTCCTGGGTGCCGTGCAGGCGATGGAACTCGCTGGGTTGCTCGGGCACGCCCAGGCGCTGCAGGAGTTCGTAGATGCGCCGGTGATTGACGCAGCTCACCGACTCGACCGCGTACAGGAGCGCAAGGCCCCAGGCGACATCGGTGTGCCGCACGCAACGGATACGGTTGTTGAGGTAGGCCTTCTCCAGCGGATGCAGCGCCGGGAAATCGATGCGCAGCGGTATGTCGAAGTAGGTCATCAGGTGGGACAGCAACGCGGGGTGCGAGCGCTCCGGCGTCTCCGCCCCGGCCTCGCCGTAGAGGTTGCGGTAGAACACCGAGGCGTCCTCGATGTTTTCGAAGCGGAAGGCCAGCTCCGCCAGGAGGCTGTAGAAGTTGTAGGAACGGACCCAATGGTGTTCCAGGAAGAAGCGCACGTCCTCGACCGGCGGCGTGCCCTGGAACAGGTGGACCGACATGGGATGGCGCACCCGGCTGCGCGCCTCGATCTCGGCGTCGACCTTCTTGCGGAACTCCTCCACCGGGACGGCGCTGAAACCGGCCGGCTCGGGAGCGAAACGATCCTCGACCAGGTAGACCTGGCTCGCCATCCAGCGGCGGGTCGGCTCCGTATGCGGATCGCTGCCTACGTGCAGTTCCAGGAGCAACGCCTGGTACTGCGCGTAAGCCGAAGCATCGCCGCCCAGGCCTTTGGCCGTGACCGCGAGAATCGCCTCGAGCGCGAGCGTGATCTGGTCCAGGGAGGCACCGGGTTTCAAGGCTTCAGCCAGGAGAGCCGATGCATTTCGGGCAGGTTCCGACATTGTCCGCTGGGAACGGATATTCATATCGGAGGAAGAACTGCAGCATTGCTGTAACGGATTTGAAGTCATTTGGATCACCCTTGTTTTTGTTGTTGTGCGGGGCGACCGTAAAGCTTGCCACGGTGGCAAGGTCAAGCAATGCAGCGGCCTTCTCGGCGGACAACGGAGTTCGCCGAAAGGTGCTCTTCGATAACACTGGATGCGCTGCGAAAAACCCCGAGCTAAAGGCCTGCGAATCCATCGGAGAATAACTTTTAGGGTTTCCTGTCAGCGCCTCTTTCCGTTCACATAACTGTCACCTCGCGGCCGACTGAAATATTGATTTACAAATTCCAAAGCGTTCTTTCCACAATAGCCAAGCGCCATTGATGGCATATGGCGCGCAGACTTCAATGAAAATCATTTTCCTATTGCCGGCTCTGGGCGAAACGCTACTATCCGACCCTACGCCTGCGTCATGCCCATGCACTCAACGGCCCTCCGGATAACCGGCCTCGCTCAACGCCTCGAGGAATGCGTGCTTGTCCAGAGTGCTCTCGACCCTGGCCTCGCGCCGAGGGGGATCGGTCTCTACGCGCGCCTGGGGATCGACGCCGTGCAGGATACGGGTGACAGTCTTGGCACAACCGCCGCAGGTCATGTTCGGAATATGGAAAGAAAACATCGCAACCTCCTGGTTTGTTGACTCCTGCGAACCATGAGTCCTGCCATCGTGACAAGGTCAACTCATAAATCTCTCAGGTAAACCAAACTTTCAAAAATTCATATGAATAGTTCCAGAGGTTATTCCGCAAACTTAAAACAACGGGCAAAGCCAAGTTCGAACATATAGAACAACTCCGCCAGACAACCGAGATACCGCGTCAGCCAGCTCCACTCACCATTGAATAACCTCTCGACGATATGTATTCGACGTCTCCGTGCGGCGCGAGCGCAGAGGCACAGGAGTGACTTCGTTCAATAGGAAACGGCGGGCAGCCGGAACGTACCTGAAGAACAATGAGAAAGTAATACTTCCCCACTCTTCTGAACATTGAAGTCCCGAGCAGATACTTTCCATCTGCCCTCTTCACTCATCCATCTGAATGAGCTACCGAAAAAGAGTTCGGAACCGACTTATCGATAAGGCGGACAGGGACGAGCGATCCGCGCCAGGCAATCCGTACTCCCGGGGTTCGCCAAATAACCGGAGGACGCGCCGCACGGCCCTCGACCCAGGCAGTCGAGCGAAGGCCGGCGGCCGGAAACCGCCGGCGGCTGATCAGGAGCGACTGTCGCGCTGCCGTGCCACGCCTGGAGAGGTATCGTCGGTAGCCACGCCACAGCGCCGCGCCCCCGCGCAGGCTTCCCAGCCACCACCCAGCGCCTTGTAGATACCCACGACGGCAAGGCGCTGCTCGGTGCGCGCGATGCTCAATGCGCGCCGGCTGAGGTAGTCCGAGCGTTCCGCCTCGAGCACGTCCAGGTACTCGCCGTCCCCCTGGACGAAGCGTTCCCGGGCCAGGCGCGCCGCCTCGCGATTGGCCGTCGCCTCGAGCAGGCGCAGGCGGAGCCTGTCAGCGGCAGCGCCATAGCCGTTGAAGGCATCATCGGTCTCCTGCAGGGCGCGCAGCACCGTCCGGTCGTAGAGGATCAATGCCTCCTGCGCACGGGCCTCGCTGGCGGCGATCCGCGCCCGCACGCGACCGCGGTCGAGTAACGCCCAGCGAATCACCGGGTTCAGGACGTTGAAGGACGTACCACTCTCGTCCAAAGCATCGAGATTGCCGGCGACCAGGCCGATCGAGCCGCGTACCTCGACCTGCGGATACAGCCCCGCGGTCTCGACGCCGATACGTGCGGTCGCGGCCGCCAGGTTGCGTTCGGCCGCGGCGATGTCGGCGCGACGCGCCAGCAGTCCCGACGGGTCGCCGACCCCGAGGGTGCGGAGCGTCAGCCTTTCCCCGGAGGCGCGGGCGACCGGCGGGCTGAAGGCCTGCGGGGCTTCCGCGAGGAGAACGGCCAGCGCATTGCGGGTGGCGGCGCGGCGCCGTTCGAGGTCGGGCACGGCCGCCTCGACGTTGTGCAATAACGCTTCGGCGCGCAACCGGTCGAACTCGTGGGCGGAGCCGGCGCTGACCAGGCGCTCGACCATCTCCAGGCTGTCGCGCTGGTTGCCGGCGATGTCATGGACCACCGCAAGTTCGGCCTCGATGCCCTGTAGCTGGAACCAGGTCATGGCAACCGTAGCCGCGACGCTCGCCTGCACGTTGCGCAGCAGGGCCTCGCGCGAACCCGCCTGCGCCTCGGCGGCCTCCACCGAGCGCCGCACCCGGCCGAACAGGTCGATTTCCCAGGAAGCATCCAGCGCGCCGCGATAGGTCTCGATGTCGCGCTGCTGGCCGGCCGGTGTTTCCACCTCGCCGCGCCGCCGGGCCTGGTAATCGAACGCCGGCCCGCCGCGCGGCAGGAACTCCTCGCGGTTCTCGCGCAGCAGCGCCTTCGCTTCGTCCAGGCGCGCGCCGGCAAGGGCGATGTCGAGGTTCGCCGCGAGCGCCCGCTGGATCAGAGACTCCAGGGCTGGCTCGTCGAACCCGCGCCACCACTCGATCTCCACGCCACTGCCATCGATACCCGCCGGCATCGCGCCGAAGCTGGCCGGTGCGGACGCGCTCGGCGGCGCATAGTCGGGCCCCACCGCGGCACAGCCGCCCAGCAGGATCAGCGCGCTCAACGAAGACCGCAGGTATGGCTTCATGGACGGCCTCCCTCCAGATGCGCCAGGCTGCCGCCGGCGCGTCGCTCCAGGCGCGCCGCCAGTGCCCGTACCAGTACGTAGAACACCGGCGTGAGGAACAGGCCGAACAGCGTCACCCCGAGCATCCCGGCGAATACCGCGACGCCCATCGCCTGGCGCATTTCCGCTCCGGCGCCGCTGGCCATGACCAACGGCACCACGCCGGCGATGAACGCCAGCGAGGTCATCAGGATCGGCCGCAGGCGCAGGCGGCAAGCCTCGACCACCGCCTCCAGCGCACGGGCGCCCTCGGCCTCCAGCGTGCGGGCGAACTCGACGATCAGGATCGCGTTCTTCGCCGCCAGGCCTACCAGCACCACCAGCCCGATCTGGACGAACACGTTGTTGTCGCCGCCCACCAGCCACACCCCGGCGATCGCGCTGAGCAGGCACATCGGCACGATCAGCAGGACCGCCAGCGGCAACAGCCAGCTGTTGTACTGCGCGGCGAGGATCAGGTAGGCCAGCAGCACGCACAGCGGGAAGATGAACAGCGCGCTGTTGCCGGCCAGCTTCTGCTGGTAGGTCAGGTCGGTCCATTCGAAGGTCATGCCCTCGGGCAGCACTTCGCCGGCCAGGCGCTCCATCAACGCCACCGCCTGTCCCGAACTGACGCCGGGAAGCGCGCCGCCGCTGATATCGGCCGACGGATAGCCGTTGTAGTGGATCACCCGGTCGGGACCGGAGCTGGGCGTCACGGTGACGAACGAGGACAGCGGCAACATCGCCCCGGCGGCATTGCGTACCTGCAGGCGCCCGATGGCTTCGGCCTGCATGCGGTGCGGCGCATCGGCCTGGGCAGTGACCTTGTAGGTGCGCCCGAAGCGGTTGAAGTCGTTGATGTACAGCGAGCCGAGGTAGACCTGCAATGCCTCGAACACATCGGCCAGGCGAACGCCCTGGCTCTTCACCTTGGTGCGGTCGACCACCACCTCGAGCTGCGGGGCATTGATATCGAAGCTGGTCATCAAGCCCCCGAGCTGGCCGGACTCAGTGGCCTTCATCATCAGCACCTGGGTCTGCCTGGCCAGGGCTTCCAGCCCGGCGCCGCCGCGATCCTCGACCTGCATCTTGAAGCCGCCGATGGTTCCCAGCCCCGGTACCGGCGGCGGTGGGAAGACCCCGAGGAAGCCGTCGGGAATGCTGGCGAACTTGGCTTGCAGGCGCCCGGCGATGGCCAGCGCGCCGAGATCGGCGGAGGTGCGCGATTCGAACGGGTCGAGCATGAAGAACATGACCGCGGCGTTCGGCACGTTGACGAAGCCGTTCACCGACAGGCCCGGGAAGGCCACGACGCTCTCCACCCCCGGCTCGTCGAGGCCGATCCGGGACATCTGCCTGACCACCGCATCGGTACGCTCCAGCGACGCTCCGTTCGGCAACTGGGCGATGCCGACCAGATAGTACTTGTCCTGCATCGGCACGAAGCCCGGTGGCACCGCCTGGAAACCGACCCAGGTCAGGCCAAGCAGGCCCCCATACACCACCAGGGCCAGGCCGCTCACCCGCACCACCTTGCGCACCGCGTTGCCGTAGGCCTCGGGGGCATTTCGCAACGGTCGGCCGAGGGCCTGGAGCAGTCGCTGGAAACGCCCCGCCACCGCACCTCCGGCCGGCCGCGGACGCAACAGCAGGCCCGCCAGGGCCGGGCTGAGGGTCAGCGAGTTGAGCGCCGACAGGATGGTGGAGATGGCGATGGTCAGGGCGAACTGACGATAGAACTCGCCCTGCAGGCCACTGAGAAAGGCCGTGGGGATGAACACCGCCGCCAGCACCGAGGTGATCGCCATGATCGGCCCGGTGACCTCGTCCATCGCACGCCGCGCGGCCTGGAGCGGCGGCTCGCCGTTCTCGATGTGGCGCTCGACGTTTTCCACCACCACGATGGCGTCATCGACGACGATGCCGATCGACAACACCAGGCCGAACAACGACAGGGTATTCAGCGAGAAACCCATCAGGTGCATGACGGCGAAGGTGCCGACCAGCGAGACCGGCACGGCCATCAGCGGAATCAGCGAAGCACGCCAGCTACGCAGGAACAGCACCACCACCACCACGACCAGCAGGATCGCCTCCAGCAGGGTGGTGGCCACGGTCTGCAACGAAGCGCGGACGAACACCGTCGGGTCGTAGGCGATGCGCGCGCTCAGGCCGGCCGGGAAGTTGCCTTCGAGCCTCGCCACGGTGGCACGCACCGCCTCGGCGGTATCCAGCGCGTTGGCTCCGGGGCTCTGGATGATCTGCAAGGCCACCGCCGGCTCGCCGTCCAGCAGGCTGCGCAGCGCATAGGCATCGCCGCCCATCTCGATCCGCGCGACGTCGCGCAGGCGCGTCACCTGGCCGTCGGCGCCGGTGCGGACGATGATGTCGCCGAACTGCTCTTCGTCGCTCAGCCGCCCGAGGGTATTCACCGTGACCTGGAAGGCCGCGGTGGAGTCCGGCGCCTGGCCGACGGCGCCGGCCGCCACCTGGACGTTCTGTTCGCGTACCGCGGCGATCACTTCGCCCGCCGTCAGCCCGCGCGCGGCGATCAGGTCGGGGTCGAGCCACAGGCGCATGCTGTACTCGCCGGCGCCCCACACCACCACATCGCTGATCCCCGGCAGGCGCAGCAGTTCGTCGCGCACCTGGAGGTAGGCGTAGTTCGAGATGTACAGCGGGTCGTAGCGTTGCTCCGGCGACAGCAGGTGCACCACCATGAGGATGTCCGGCGAGGTCTTCTGGGTGACCACGCCCTGCCGCTGCACCTCGTCGGGCAGGCGCGAGAGCACCCGCGAGACCCGGTTCTGCACCTGGATCTGGGCCATGTCGGGATCGATGTGCTGGTCGAAGGTGATGGTCAGGATCATTCGCCCGTCGGTGGCCGACTGCGAGGACATGTACAGCATCCCCTCGACCCCGGTGATCGCCTGCTCCAGCGGTGTCGCCACCGTCTGCGCGATCACGTCGGGGTTGGCGCCGGGATAGGCGGTAGTCACCTGCACGGTCGGCGGCGTCACCGCCGGGTATTCGCTCAGCGGCAACTGGAAGAACGAAACGATGCCTCCGATCATCATCAGCACCGAAAGAACGATGGCGAAGATCGGCCTATCGATGAAGAAGCGTGGGAATGTCATTGTGCGGCCCCCACGGTCTTCGACAGGTCGACGGGCGTGCCATCGATTTCCGCAAGGCGCGGTGTGATCTGCATGTCCGGCCGGACCAGGCCCTTGACGACGATGCGCTCGCCCGGCTGCAGGCCCTGGCGGACGACCCGCAGGCCGTCGACCATCGGGCCGAGTTCCACCGGCCGGTACTGGGTCTTGTTGCCTTCGTCGACGACCAGCACATAGCGCCTGCCCTGGTCGGTGCCGATGGAATGGTCGGCGACCAGCACCTGCGCGCGAGGCTTGCCGGTCTCCAGCCTGACCTTGGCGAACAGCCCCGGCGTCAGTTGCCCGTCCGGGTTGTCCACCACCGCCCGAACCCGGACCGTGCCGGTCCCGCGGTCGGCGGCGTTGGCGAGGAAATCGAGGCGACTGCTTCGTCCATAGGACTCGTCGGTGAGCAGCGCCACCTTGACCCTGGGGGCCTGCTCGCCTTCCCTGCCGCGGGTCGGCGCCAGGGCCTGCAGGTAGGTGCGCTCGTCGACATCGAAGTACACGTACAGCGGATCGACCGAAACGATGCTGGTCAGCGCGGTGACGCCATTGGTGACGTAGTTGCCCTCGGTGACCTGGATATGCCCGACACGCCCGCCGATCGGTGCCGTCACCCGCGTGAAGCCGAGATCCAGTTGCGCCGCGTCGAGGGCGGCCCTGGCCGCATCGACCTGGGCCTTGCTGGCATTGCGCGAGGCGATGGCGCTGTCGAGCCGCTCCCGGGCGACGACCTTCCGCGCATACAGCAGCTCGGCTCGCTCGTGTTCGGTGCGCGCCAGCAACGCCGCGGCCTCGGCCTCGCGCAGGCGCGCCCTGGCGGCATCCTGCGCCGCCTTGAACACGCGCGGGTCGATGAGGAACAGTTGCTGGCCCTTCTCTACCAGGCGGCCTTCCGGCACCGTAACGTCCTGGATGTAGCCGGCGACGCGCGGCCGCAGTTCTACCTGCTCGACAGCGGTCAGCGAGCCGGTGAACTCGGCGTAGGGTGTCACCGGGCGAACCACCACCTCGGCGACGGGAACGCTTGGCGGGGCGCTCGCCGCCCCCGGCGGCGCCGATTCCCCGCAGCCAGCGATAAGGGCCGCGACACCTAGCGTCGCGGTGATGCGGATGAAGTGTCTGAGATTCATTGTTGTGCCTTCCTGGTCTGAGCCTGCGTGGCCTGGCTGGACGAAACCGCTTCCGTGGCCGGTTATCAACCTTGACACCTTGGCAAGGTCAACCCCCCTTTTTTCCGACCTCATGGCGAAGGCGCAGCGAGCTTTCGGCCGGTCACCGGGGGCGGGACGCCTGGCACGCTCGGAGACGCAGCGGGCAGCTCGGGAGGGTGGCGGAGGCAGGCCGACCGGCTATCGACGGCCGGCCCAGGGAAGAGGCGAAACGCCCCGTAGGAAGGGAAGTCCGGCAAAGGGCCGGTCGCCGGGACGGGGACGATCCCGATCTCGCAGCCGGTTGCCGGCCACATGGTAAAATCCGCCTTTGACCGTGAAGCTCGAGGCAATGAAAATGCGCATTCTCCATACCATGATCCGGGTCGGAAACATCGATCGCTCGATCGATTTCTATACCCGGGTGCTAGGCATGACCCTGCTCAGGAAGAACGACTATCCCGACGGCCAGTTCACCCTCGCCTTCGTCGGCTATGGCAACGAGGCGGATTCCGCGGTGATCGAGCTTACCCACAACTGGGGCGTGGATGCCTACGAGATCGGCACCGGCTACGGCCATATCGCCATCGAGGTCGACGACGCCTACCAGGCCTGCGACGACATCCGCAACAACGGCGGCCAGGTCACCCGCGAAGCCGGGCCGATGAAGCACGGTACCACCGTCATCGCCTTCGTGACCGACCCGGACGGCTACAAGATCGAACTGATCCAGAAGTCTTCCTGAACGGCCCCGGCTATCGCTTTCAGCAATCAGGAACGAAGAACCCCGGCTCATGGCCGGGGTTCTTCGTTCCATCTCAGGCGGCGCGCGTCGGTCAGGACAGCGTGCGGCCCTTGTTCGCGGCGATGCGCATGCGCAGCGCGTTGAGCTTGATGAAGCCCGCGGCATCGGCCTGGTTGTAGGCGCCGCCGTCTTCCTCGAAGGTCGCGATGTTGGCGTCGAACAGCGAGTCGTCGGACTTGCGGCCCACCACCACGACGTTGCCCTTGTACAGCTTCAGGCGCACTACGCCGTTCACGTTGACCTGCGAGGCGTCGATCATCTGCTGCAGCATCAGGCGCTCCGGGCTCCACCAGTAGCCGGTGTAGATCAGGCTGGCGTACTTGGGCATCAGCTCGTCTTTCAGGTGGGCCACTTCGCGGTCCAGGGTGATCGACTCGATGGCGCGGTGGGCCTTGAGCATGATGGTGCCGCCGGGGGTCTCGTAGCAGCCACGGGACTTCATGCCGACATAGCGGTTCTCGACGATGTCGAGGCGGCCGATGCCGTTGATCCCGCCGACGCGGTTCAGCTCGGTGAGCACCTCGGCCGGGGTCATGTCCTTGCCGTCGATGGCGACGATGTCGCCCTTGCGGTAGGTCAGCTCGATGTAGGTCGGGGTGTCCGGCGCGTTTTCCGGGGAAGCGGTCCACTTCCACATGTCTTCTTCGTGCTCGGTCCAGGTATCTTCCAGCACGCCGCCTTCGTAGGAGATATGCAGGAGGTTGGCGTCCATCGAGTACGGCGACTTCTTCTTGCCGTGGCGCTCGATCGGGATGCCGTGCTTCTCGGCATAGTCCATCAGCTTCTCGCGGGACAGCAGGTCCCACTCGCGCCAGGGCGCGATCACCTTGACGCCGGGCTTCAGCGCGTAGGCGCCCAGCTCGAAGCGGACCTGGTCGTTGCCCTTGCCGGTGGCGCCGTGGGAGATGGCGTCGGCGCCGGTCTCGTTGGCGATCTCGATCAGGCGCTTGGCGATCAGCGGACGAGCGATGGAGGTGCCCAGCAGGTACTCGCCTTCGTAGACGGTGTTGGCGCGGAACATCGGGTAGACGAAGTCGCGGACGAATTCTTCGCGCAGGTCGTCGATGTAGATTTCCTTGACGCCCATCGCGCGGGCCTTGGCGCGAGCCGGTTCGACTTCCTCGCCCTGGCCGAGGTCGGCGGTGAAGGTCACCACTTCGCAGTTATAGGTATCTTGCAACCACTTCAGAATTACCGAGGTATCCAGGCCGCCGGAATACGCCAGGACTACCTTCTTCACATCCGCCATGCCATCACTCCACGGGGGTCGTCACGAAAAGCGACAATTCTACGCAGGGCATTCGGGAAATTACAGAGGGGCGACAGCTTTAGACGCAAAAGCGACAGATTCTATCGTTTGCGGGACTCAAACCGTGGGTTTTCCCTGAAGCGAGGCGGCCGGAGGCTTCGGTGCGGCAGGTTCTGCCGCGGGCGGCACCGGCTTGTCCTCGGCCTTCGGCGCTTCCGTCGCCGGCTCGACCACCGCCTCGCGCGACAGGTGCACGGTGACCCGGCGGTTGCGCGCACGGTTGGCGGCGCTGTTGTTGGCCACCAGCGGGTAGCGCTCGCCGTAGAAGCGCACGTTGATCTGGCTTTCCGGCACCCCGTTGCTCTTCAGGTACTCCTGCACCGCCAGCGCGCGGCGGCGCGACAGGTCGCGGTTGGTCAGGCGGTTGCCGCTGTTGTCGGAGTGCCCGTCGAGTTCGATCCGGTTGATGCTCGGATCGGCCTTGAGCAGTTGCAGGATGATGTCCAGCTTGGCTCGCGCCACGTCGTTCAGCGCCGTGCCGCCGTCGGGGAAGCCGACCTGGGCCAGCTTGACCTGGTCGAAGTTCACCGGCAGCAGCTTGGCGATGCAGGCCTGGTACTGGCTGTAGACGCTGGCGAAGCGCGCCGGCAGCAGGCGCACCTCCAGGCGATCGCCCTGCCAGGTGCGATGGCGGACCAGCGGGCTGCGCCCCTCGAGCAGGCCGGTGAGCAACCGACCGGCCTGTTGCTGGCTGCTGTTGAACGGCACCTCGCCGCTACCGATGCTGACCTGGCCAAGGTTGATGTCGCCCTGCCCCGGTCGCCAGGGCGGCGCGGCAGCCAGCAGGGTCGCCGACCCGCGCCCCAGCCACTGGGCCTCGGGCTTCAGGCGGAAGGTCGCCTGCTCGCCGGCACGCCGGACGAACTCGCCGACTCCGAAATTCGCCACCGGCTGCGACAGGCGGCATTCGAACTGGTCGCCTTCGACCTTCCACTCGACGCTCTCCAGCCGCGTCTGGAAGGTCACCGCCAGCGCCGGCAGGCTGCTGAGCAGGAAAGGCAATAGAAGAAGGCGCGGCTGCACGACGGCGGGCTCCGGGAAAGCGTCCAAATACGAAGGATGTATCGGACGGCCCGGACAAAACTTGATAGCGAGTGCCCCGCCCCCCCTTTTCCGGTAGCATTTCCCCCCACGAAATCCCGTCCTGGAAGCCCCATGTCCGACCGTCTCACCCTCCTGCGCCCCGACGACTGGCACATTCACCTGCGTGACGGTGCCGCGCTGGCCAATACCGTCGGCGACGCCGCCCGCACCTTCGGCCGCGCCATCGTCATGCCGAACCTGGTGCCGCCGGTGCGCAACGCCGCCGAAGCCGACGCCTACCGGCAGCGCATCCTCGCCGCCCGCCCCGCCGCCAGCCGCTTCGAGCCGCTGATGGTGCTGTACCTCACCGACCGCACCAGCGCCGAGGAAATCCGTACCGCCAAGGCCAGCGGCTTCGTGCATGCCGCCAAGCTCTATCCGGCAGGCGCCACCACCAACTCGGATTCTGGCGTGACCCGCATCGACAATATCTTCGGAGCGCTCGAGGCGATGGCCGAGGTCGGCATGCCGCTGCTGGTGCATGGCGAGGTGACCCGCGCCGAGGTCGACGTATTCGATCGTGAGAAGCAGTTCATCGACGAGCACCTGCGCCGGGTGGTCGAGCGCTTCCCGACCCTGAAGGTGGTCTTCGAGCACATCACCACCGGCGACGCCGCCCAGTTCGTCCGGGAAGCCCCGGCCAACGTCGGCGCGACCATTACCGCCCATCACCTGCTGTACAACCGCAACCACATGCTGGTCGGCGGTATCCGTCCGCACTTCTATTGCCTGCCGATCCTCAAGCGCAACACCCACCAGGAAGCCCTGCTGGACGCCGCGGTGAGCGGCAATCCGAAATTCTTCCTCGGCACCGACTCGGCGCCGCACGCCCGCCACGCCAAGGAAGCCGCCTGCGGTTGCGCCGGCTGCTACAGCGCCTACGCCGCCATCGAGCTGTATGCCGAGGCCTTCGAACAGCGCAATGCGCTGGACAAGCTGGAAGGCTTCGCCAGCCTGCACGGCCCGGACTTCTATGGCCTGCCGCGCAACACCGACCGGATCACCCTGGTCCGCGAGGAATGGCAGGCGCCCGCCAGCCTCCCCTTCGGCGACTTCGACGTGGTGCCGCTGCGCGCCGGCGAGACACTCCGCTGGAAACTGCTGGAGGCCGGGGCATGAGCGAAGACAACTTCGACGACGAATTCGACGGCAGCCTCCCCAGCGGCCCGCGCCATCCGATGGCGCGCCGCTTCCGCGGCTACCTGCCGGTAGTGGTGGACGTCGAGACCGGCGGCTTCAACTCGGCCACCGACGCGCTGCTGGAAATCGCCGCGACCACTGTCGGCATGGACGAGAAAGGCTTCCTGTTCCCGGAACACACCTACTTCTTCCGCATCGAGCCCTTCGAAGGCGCCAACATCGAGCCGGCCGCGCTGGAATTCACCGGCATCAAGCTTGACCACCCGCTGCGCATGGCGGTGCAGGAGGAAGCGGCACTCACCGAGATCTTCCGCGGCATCCGCAAGGCGCTGAAGGCCAATGGCTGCAAGCGGGCGATCCTGGTCGGCCACAACAGCAGCTTCGACCTCGGTTTCCTCAATGCCGCCGTGGCGCGTACCGGGATCAAGCGCAATCCGTTCCATCCCTTCTCCAGCTTCGACACCGCCACCCTGGCTGGCCTCGCCTACGGCCAGACGGTCCTGGCCAAGGCCTGCCAGGCCGCCGGCATGGAGTTCGACAACCGCGAGGCGCACTCGGCACGCTACGACACCGAGAAGACCGCCGAGCTGTTCTGCGGCATCGTCAACCGCTGGAAGGAAATGGGCGGCTGGATGGATGACGACGACTGAGCCTCGGCCCACTTAGGCGGATAACGCCAGGACGTTATCCGTCCTACGCGACCGGTCAGGCAATCTCCCCCTCTTCGGAGCGAGGCGCGTGACCTGGGATGGGGCTGCCGGCCCCCGCGAACCCATGAAAAAGCCCCGCCGAAGCGGGGCTTTTTCCAACGCGCGAAGCAGGCTCTTCTTACAGCTTGCTGGCGTTCTCGGCCAGGTACTTGGCCACGCCTTCGGGCGATGCGGTCATGCCCTTGTCGCCCTTCTTCCAGTTGGCCGGGCAGACTTCGCCGTGCTCCTCATGGAACTGCAGGGCATCGACCAGACGCAGCAGCTCGTCCATGTTGCGGCCCAGCGGCAGGTCGTTGACGATCTGCGAGCGCACTACGCCTTCCTTGTCGATCAGGAACGCGCCACGGAAGGCCACGCCACCGTCGGACTCGACGTCATAGGCCTTGGCGATCTCGTGCTTGGTGTCGGCCGCCAGGGTGTACTTGACGGCACCGATGCCGCCCTTGTCCACCGGGGTGTTGCGCCAGGCGTTGTGGGTGAAGTGGGAGTCGATGGAAACGCCGATCACCTCGACGTTGCGCGCCTGGAATTCCGGGATGCGGTGGTCCAGGGCGATCAGCTCGGACGGGCAGACGAAGGTGAAGTCCAGCGGATAGAAGAACACCAGGCCGTACTTGCCCTTGATGGCCTCGGACAGGGTGAAGCTCTCGACGATCTCGCCATTGCCCAGTACCGCGGCAACGTTGAAGTCAGGCGCTTTCTTACCTACGAGTACGCTCATTCCATGTCTCCTTTAAGCGGAAGGTTGAAGGAAGGCACCGCAGCCTGCCGGCTCCTCGTGAAGCCTCGATGGCAGGGGCGCCGTTCCCCGGGAAACAACCATCATACACCCCGCCCCAGCCGGCGCTAAGTCTTTGTCCGACAAAGCCATTTGTCGGGGGGCGAAAAAAACCCGACTAAAACGCTCCAGGGAACTTTGACAATCATTCTCATTATTATTAGTATCTTTTCCAACTCAACTTCCCAGTAGCCAGATCGCCATGTACGTCTGCCTCTGCCAAGGTGTTACCGACAACCAGATCCGCGATGCCATCTACGAAGGCTGCTGCAGCTATCGTGAGGTTCGCGAAGCCACCGGCGTCGGTACCCAGTGCGGCAAGTGCGCATGCCTGGCCAAGCAGGTGGTACGCGAAACCCTCAACGACCTGCAGAGTGCCCAGCCGGTACCGGCGTTCGGGACTACGGCGTTCGTCGCTGCCTGAAAAATATTTTTTATCCCTCTTTCAGAAGAACCGGGCCTGGCGCCCGGTTTTTTTATGCCTTCAATTCAATGACTTAGCGGCAGAACGCGGAAAGAAAACATTCGTATTCATATTCTTTTTCCCTTATATTTCAATAACTTAGGTTTGACACCCTGCTTCGTCGCGGCCAAACTTGGCGAATCACACCCACTACGACGGCAGGATTCGGCATGAAAGGCGACAAGAAAGTCATCCAGCACCTCAACAAGATCCTCGGCAACGAGCTGATCGCGATCAACCAGTACTTCCTCCACTCGCGCATGTGGAACGACTGGGGCCTGAAGCGCCTCGGCGCCCACGAGTACCACGAGTCGATCGACGAGATGAAGCATGCCGACAAGCTCATCGAGCGCATCCTCTTCCTCGAAGGCCTGCCCAACCTGCAGGACCTCGGCAAGCTGCTGATCGGCGAGAACACCCAGGAAATGCTGCAGTGCGACCTGAACCTGGAGCTGAAGGCGACCAAGGACCTGCGCGAAGCCATCGTGCATTGCGAGCAGGTGCACGACTATGTCAGCCGCGACCTGCTGAAGGACATCCTGGAGTCGGAAGAAGAGCACATCGACTACTTGGAAACCCAGCTGGGCCTGATCCAGAAAGTCGGCCTGGAGAACTACCTGCAGTCGCACATGCACGAAGACGACTGATCGGGAACCACGACGAAGCGCCGGCGGCCTGCCCCGCCGGCGCTTTTTTCTTGCCGCCAGAAAGCCTCAGGCGCTGCGCGGCCTGCGCCGGACCAGATCGGCGCGCAGGGCCAGCAACAGGCAAAGACCGACCAGTACCAGCAATGCCCAGCGCAGGCCGATCTCGTGGGCCAGCAGGCCGATCAGCGGCGGTCCCATCAGCAGTCCGCCATACCCCACGGTAGAGACGGCGGCGACCCCGATCACCGGATCGATGCCCGGCTGGTTGCCAGCAGCGCTGATCACGATCGGCACCATCACCGACAGTCCCAGGCCAACCACCCCGAAACCGGCGATGCTCAGCGCCGGCCAGGGGCTGAACAGCGCCACCAGCATGCCCAGCGTGGCCAGCGAACCCAGGCCGCGCAGCAACGGCGCATCGTCGATGCGTCCGCGCAGGCGGTCGCCGAACAGCCGCCCCACCACCATCGCCGCGGAAAACGCCGCGAAGCCCAGCGCCGCCACCCGCTCGGAAGCATCCAGAACGCTGTGCAGGAACAGCGCGCTCCAGTCAGCCACGCCGCCCTCGGAAACGAACGCGCAGAGAATCAGCAGGCCCAGGCCGAGCAAGGCCCGCGGCGGCAAGGTGAAGCCGCCGCCCTTGCGCGCGCCCGCCTTGCTCGGGTCCGGCGGAAGCAACGCGCGTACGAAGAATGGCAGGCTCAGCAGGCCGAGTGCGGTGAGAATGAGGAAGTGCCAGAACGGCGTCAGTCCGGCCAGGGCCGCGGCGCTCAACGCACCGACCAGGCAACCGAGGCTGTACATGCCATGCAGCATGGACATGCAGGGCTTGCCGAGCAGGCGCTCGACATCCACCGCCTGGATGTTCATCGCCACGTCCATCCCGGCGAAGCTCACGCCCAACACGTAGAAGGCCAACGCCAGTTGCCACCAGCCCTGGCTCAGGCCGAGCAGCGGAAACACCAGCAGCATGATCAGGCAACCGCCGATCACTACGCTGCGGCTGCCGATGCGCTGGACCAGGAAACCGCTCAACGGGAACGCCGTGAGCGCGCCGACCCCGACGCCGAGCAGGGCCTGGCCGAGCGCGCGCTCGTCCAGCTGGGTCTGCTCCTTGAGCGCCGGGATGCGTCCCATCAGGTTGCCGATGACCAGCCCGGCCATGGCGAAGAAATAGATGCAAGCCAGGCGACCCTGGCGAGGATTGACTTCCGACATGGAGGCTCCCGGTTTCCTTGCTGGTTTCTCCGGACAAAAAAGAAACCCCGCACAAGGCGGGGCTCTTCGTCGGATGCGCGGATCAGGCGTTGGCTTTGGCCGCCGCGTCCTTGACCAGGGTCTGCAGTTCGCCCTTCTCGAACATCTCGGCGAGGATGTCGCTGCCGCCGACCAGTTCGCCATTGACCCACAGCTGCGGGAAGGTCGGCCAGTTCGCGTACTTCGGCAGGTTGGCGCGGATTTCCGGGTTCTGCAGGATGTCGACGTAGGCGAACTTCTCGCCACAGGCCATCAGCACCTGGGCCGCGCGCGAGGAGAAACCGCACTGCGGGGCGTTCGGCGAACCCTTCATGTACAGCAGGATGGGGTTGTTGGCGATCTGCTCTTTAATGGTTTCGATGATGTCCATGGCTTACCTCAACAGGAACGTTTCGACACGGTAACTCGGCAAATAATGACCGGTATTGTATCGGAAAGCCTAGCGCGACGCTCGGCTTTACTCTCGCGTTCCGTCGACCCGCTCAGGCCGCTTCCACCTCCACCGGCAGGCCGTTGAGCGCGGCGTTACCCGACAGCAGGTCGAGATGACGCTCGTCGGTCAGGTCGTTGGCGCTGACGCCGGCCTGGGCGCGGGCGATCGCCAGTTGCACGCCGGGCCGCGCGTGGCCCCAGCCGTGCGGCAGGCTGACCACCCCGGGCATCATCTCGCTGCTCGCCGCCACCTCCACCTCCACGCTGCCGACCCGCGAGCGCACCCGCACCCGTTGCCCGTCGACCAGGCCGCGACCCTCCAGGTCCCGCGGGTGCATCAGCAACTGATGACGCGGCTTGCCCTTCACCAGGCGATGGTAGTTGTGCATCCAGGAATTGTTGCTGCGCACGTGGCGTCGTCCGATCAGCAGCAACTGGTCGGACGCAGGCAGCGGCTGTGCGGCGAAGCGTTGCAGGTCGTCGACGAACAGCGGCGGCGCGGCCTGGATGCGCTGGTCGGCGGTCTTCAGGCGCGGCGCCAGGTTCGGCCGCAGCGGCCCGAGGTCGATGCCGTGGGGATGTTCGCGCAGAGTGGCCAGGCTCAGCCTGTGCTCGGAACGGTCGCCGTAGGCGCCAGCGCGCAGGCCGAGGTCGATCATCTGCTGCGGCTCCAGGGTCGGTTTCAGCTCCAGGCCGTTGCGCGCGGCGAAGGCCCGCGCCAGGCCGACGAAGATCTCCCAGTCGTGCAGCGCACCCTCGGGACGCGGCAGCACGGCCTCGTTGAAACGGGTCACGTTACGCACGGCGAAGACGTTGAAGGTGGTGTCGTAGTGATCGTGCTCCAGCGGCGCGGTGGGCGGCAGGATGAGATCGGCGTAGCGGGTCGTCTCGTTGATGTAGAGGTCGATGCTGAGCATGAACTCCAGGCCGTCCAGGGCCTGTTCGAGCCGCCTCCCGTTGGGCGTGGACAGCACCGGGTTGCCGGCTACCGTGACCAGCGCGCGCACCTGCCCCTCGCCTTCACCGAGGATTTCTTCCGCCAATGCCGCCACCGGCAGTTCGCCGCCATATTCCGGCAGCCCCGAGACGCGGCTGCGCCAACGGCCGAAGTGGCCACCAGAGGTACTCGCCACCAGGTCCAGGGCCGGCGAGGTGCACAGCGCGCCACCGACCCGGTCGAGGTTGCCGGTGACCAGGTTGATCAGTTGCACCAGCCACTGGCAGAGCGTGCCGAAGGCCTGGGTGGAAACGCCCATCCGGCCATAGCAGACCGCCCGTTCGGCGGCGGCGAAATCCCGCGCCAGTTGGCGAATGCTTTCGGCCGGCACGCCACAGCGCGCGCTCATGGACTCGGCGTCGAAGGCCGCGACCGCCTCGCGCACCCGCTCCAGCCCGTCGACCGGCAGCGGCGTGGGGCGACCGAGGTTCTCCTCGAACAGGGTGTTGAGTATCCCGAGCAACAGCGCCGCATCCTGGCCGGGACGAATGAACAGGTGCCGGTCGGCGATAGCCGCGGTCTCGCTGCGCCGGGGATCGACCACCACCAACCGGCCGCCGCGTGCCTTCAGCGCCTTCAGGCGCTTCTCCACGTCCGGCACGGTCATGATGCTCCCGTTGGACGCCAGCGGGTTGCCGCCGAGCACCAGCATGAAGTCGGTGTGGTCGATGTCGGGGATCGGGATCAACAAACCATGGCCGTACATCTGCTGGCTGACCAGGTGATGCGGCAACTGGTCGACGGAAGTCGCGGAGAAGCGGTTGCGCGTTTTCAGCAGGCCGAGGAAGTAGTTGCTATGGGTCATCAGGCCGTAGTTGTGCACGCTCGGATTGCCCTGGTAGACCGCCACCGCATCGTTGCCATGGCGCTCGCGGATCTCGCCGAGGCGGCTGGCCACCAGCGCGAAGGCCTCGTCCCAGCCGATCGGCTGCCACTCGCTGCCGACCCGGCGCAACGGCTGGCGCAGGCGGTCGGGGTCGTCCTGGATGTCCTGCAGGGCCACCGCCTTGGGACAGACATGGCCGCGGCTGAAGCTGTCCTGCGGGTCGCCCTTGATCGAGCGGATCCGCGGCACGCCGCCCTCGTCGCTCTCGGTCTCGATGGCGAGCCCGCAGATGGCCTCGCAGAGATGGCACGCACGGTAGTGGAGGGTCTTGCTCATGGCTCGCCTCTTCATTGTCGTCGCCGGCCGTCGCGGCCCGGCGCGTACGCGAGGACCAGACGACCGGTCTAGTCGTCGAATCGGCACTATGCGGCGCCTTCCGCCGCCGCGCCAGCAGCGTCAGTCGGCTGAATCGCCAGGCATCAGGCTGGCCGATGGGCGCGGTAGAGGGGAGGCGTGCCGTTTGTCCGGCTGTCAACTATCCACCTGGGAATTCCGGCGCGGCGAAAGCCGGTGCTAAACCTTGTCTCTTCGAGTCCACCCCTGTCCGACAAGACCAATAAAGCGTGGAGACCGCATGACCGACGACCACTCCTTCCGCCCTCGCCCCACCTCGTTGTCAGCCGCCCTGCTGCTGGGCGCCTGGATCGCACAGCCGGCCACGGCCGCCTATGTCGAAGCCGGTCGGCCCGGCGATCCGGCCAGTTGGCGCTCCGCCGAATACCAGCAGGACTGGGGCCTGGAACGGATGCGGGCCGACCAGGCCTATGCCGCCGGCATCGACGGCCAGGGCGTGAAGATCGGCGAGATGGACTCCGGTTTCGACCCGAGCCATCCGGATACTCCCGCCTCGCGCTACCAGCCGGTGACGGCCAGCGGCACCTATGTCGACGGCACGCCGTTCAGCGTCAGCGGCGCGATGAACGGCAACAACGACTCCCACGGTACCCACGTCGGCGGCACCCTCGGCGCCTCGCGCGACGGCGTCGGCATGCACGGGGTGGCCTACGCGGCACAGGTATATGTCGCCAACACCAACCAGAACGACAGCTTCCTGTTCGGCCCGACGCCCGACCCGAACTATTTCAAGGCCGCCTACCAGGCGCTGGCCGACGCCGGGGTGCGGGCGATCAACAACAGTTGGGGCAGCCAGCCCAAGGACGTCAGCTACGAGACCCTCGACGGCCTGCACGCCGCCTATGCCCAGCACTACGGGCGCTCCACCTGGCTGGACGCCGCCGCCGGCGTCTCCCGCCAGGGCGTGATCAACGTCTTCAGCGCCGGCAACAGCGGCTACGCCAACGCCAGCGTGCGCTCCGCCCTGCCCTACTTCCAGCCGGACCTGGAAGGCCACTGGCTGGCCGTGTCCGGCCTCGACCAACAGAACGGCCAGCGCTACAACCGCTGCGGCATCGCCAAGTACTGGTGCATCACCACGCCCGGCCGCCTGATCAACAGCACCATGCCCGGCGGCGGCTACGCCAACAAGTCCGGTACCTCGATGGCCGCGCCCCACGCCACCGGCGCGCTGGCCCTGGTCATGCAGCGCTATCCGTACCTGAACAACGAGCAGGCGCTGCAGGTTCTGCTGACCACCGCCACCCAGCTCGACGGCACGCCGACCGGCGCCCCCACCGACACCGTCGGCTGGGGCGTGCCGGATCTCGGTCGGGCGATGCATGGGCCTGGACAATTGCTCGGCCGCTTCGAGGCCAACCTCCCGGCCGGCCTGCGCGACGAATGGAGCAACCCGATTTCCGATAGCGCCCTGCTCCAGCGCCAGGCCGAGGACGCCGCCGAGCACGCGGCCTGGCAGCGGACGCTGAAGGACAAGGGCTGGGAAAACGGCTTGCCGGCCGGTGCCAGCCAGCAGGAACGCACCGACTATGCCATCGGCATGGCCCGCGACCAGGCCGCCGCCCAGCGCCAGTACCAGGGCAGCCTGGTCAAGGCCGGTGCCGGCAGCCTGGTCCTGAGCGGCGACAGCACCTATCGCGGGCCGACCCTGGTCGATGGCGGGCTGCTCAGCGTCGACGGTTCGCTGCTGTCCGCCGTCGAAGTCAATGCCGGCGGCACCCTCGGCGGCAGCGGCAGGATCGGCGGCCTGCTGGCGCGCTCCGGCGGCACGGTGGCCGCGGGCAACTCCATCGGCACCCTGGAGGTCGCCGGGGACCTGCGCTTCGAATCCGGCTCGACCTACGCGGTGGAGCTTTCGGAAAGCGCCAGCGACCGGATCGTCGCCAGCGGCAAGGCGAGCATCGCGGGCGGCAACGTCACCCTGGCCATGGAAAACAGCCCCGACCTGCTCAGCCAGTCCCAGGTCGAGAGCCTGGTCGGCCGCCGCTACGACATCCTCGACGCCGCCGGCGGCATCGACGGGCGCTTCGACGCGGTATTGCCGAACTACCTGTTCCTCGGCGGCACCCTGGACTACGCGGCCAACGCCATCCGCCTGGATATCGGACGCAACGGCACGACCCTCGCCAGCGTCGCGCAGACGCCCAACCAGGCGGCGGTCGCTGGGGCCGTGGAAACGCTCGGCGCCGGCAACCCGGTCTACGAAAGCCTGCTCCTGTCGGAAAACGCCGCAACCGCCCAACGGGCCTTCCAGCAATTGTCCGGGGAAATCTACCCGGCGCTCGCCGGCCTGTTGCTCAACGACAGCCGCTATCTGCGCGACAGCGTCGGCGAACGCCTGCGCCAGGCCAGCGACGGCGAGGCCGGCGGGGAGGCTCCCGAAGGCTGGTTCAAGGCGCTCGGCTCCTGGGGCAAGAGTGCCGATGGCAGCCACGGCAGCGAAGGCTACCGGCATTCGGTCGGCGGCTTCCTGCTCGGCGTCGACAGCCAGGTCGCCAGCGACACGCGCCTCGGCCTGGTGGCCGGCTACAGCAACAGCTCGCTGAACATGGACAGCAGCCTGCAATCCTCCGCCAGCATCGACAGCTACCACCTCGGCGCCTACCTCGGCCGGCAATTGCAGCAATGGCGCCTGAGCCTGGGCGCGGCGCACACCTGGCACCGCGCCGAGGTCAAGCGCGACCTGCAATACGGCGCCGTGGCCGGCAAGCAGAAGGCCAAGCTCGACGCACAGAGCAGCCAGTTGTTCGCCGAGGCCGCCTACGCGCTGGGTTGGCGCAGCCTGGAGCTGGAACCCTTCGCCGGGCTGGCCTACGTGCACGTCGCCAGCGATGACTTCCGCGAACGCGGTAGCGCCGCGGCCCTGGAGGGTGGCGACGACAACCTGGACGCCGCCTTCACCACCCTGGGCCTGCGCGCGAAACGGCATTTCGAGCTGGATGCCGGACGCCGCCTGGCGCTCTCCGGCACCCTCGGCTGGCGCCACAACCTGAGCGACACCACCCCGCAACGGCACCTGGCGTTCGCCAGCGGCAGCCAGCCATTCAGCGTGGAAAGCGTGGCCCTGTCCCGCGACGCCGCGCTGCTCGGCGTCGACGCCAGCCTCGCGGTGAATCGCGAAGTGAGCGTGCGGCTGGGCTACAACGGCCTGCTGGGCAGCCGCGAGAAGGACCATGGCGTCGGACTGGCCGTCGACTGGCGTTTCTGACTTCGGTTACGAGGGCATGCCAGCCGTTGGATGGGTTCCGGCGGGCGGCAAGGGGAAAAAGCCACTTCATTGCCCTCGGTCACGAAACCGCTGCAAATATGAGAAAAAGACCTAACTAAAGGATTCATGCGAAATGCATAGCGCTATACTGTCCATCCAGCGCTGTACTATCCCTTCCAGCGCTGATCGCGACCCGGTGCCCGCACCACCGTGCCGCACGAGCCCCGGAGATCCGCACCTCCGGGGCTCACCTTTTGCTCCTCTCGCACCCTCCTTCCCCGGCTGAGCCCCTCCCCCTGCAAATCCGCGACGAATGGCTGCAATCCGGCAATCCGATGAACGAGCGGCCGAACCGCGGGCGCCCAGGCTGCCTGCGCACAGTCGCGGAACGGGTCAGGCCTGGCGGAAGAAGATCATGCCGAACAGCACCGCCAGGGCGCTGAGGAACGACAACCCGGTTTGCCCCAGGACCATCAGGATCGCGGCCGCCGCCGTGCTCAGCGCATGCCAGCCCCAGAGCAGGCACGACAGGTTGAGGACGATGCCGGCCAGGGCCAGGTGACGCTTGCGGCTGCGCCTGAGCAGGCCGGCCAGGCCCAGCACCAGGCCGCAGGTCGATACCGCGAAGACCGCCAGCACGGCGGCGAACAGGCCGAGCAGATGGTTCTCGTCGCTGAGGTCGATCCGCTCGCCGAGCGCCAGCGCCATCACCGCCAGCGCGATGGCGACCCCGGCCAGGGCGAGGAACAGCGACAGGCCGCCCAGCCGCGATTGGCGCAATGGCCGTGCCGGCGGCGCGGCGGCGAGTGTTTCTCCCGTGTGCATGTTCGACCTCCCTGGTCCGAAACCCGCCTCCTCCATGAAGGCATTCGGGCGCGCACAGCATAAAGCGTCGCCCCACCCAACCGATAGATCGACGAGGCGGGACTTTGGCGGCGGGACAACCGCGAAGACCCGGGAAAAGCCCCGTAACCCGCGCCTTCCAAGCCCCTCCTTGTGTTTCCGCGACATTTCCTTATAAGATCGCGCCTTCCCCTATTTTCCCGCACGTTGCGGTCCCGCCGCAGGTCCAGTCCCGTTTTCTCTCGCGAAAGCCGGCCAGTGCCTCGGCCAGCAGTAAAAATAAAAGGTAGTCAGCGATGAGCGTACGGCACTTTCTCTCGTTTATGGATTACAGCCCCGAAGAGCTGATCGGTCTGATCCGCCGCGGCAGCGAGCTGAAGGACCTGCGCAACCGAGGCGTGCTCTACGAGCCGCTGAAGAGCCGGGTCCTGGGCATGGTCTTCGAGAAGGCTTCGACCCGTACCCGCCTGTCCTTCGAAGCCGGGATGATCCAGCTCGGCGGCCAGGCGATCTTCCTCTCCCCGCGCGACACCCAGCTCGGCCGCGGCGAGCCGATCGGCGACAGCGCCCGGGTCATGTCGCGGATGCTCGACGGCGTGATGATCCGCACCTTCGCCCACGCCACCCTGACGGAATTCGCCGCGCACTCGAAGGTGCCGGTGATCAACGGCCTGTCGGACGACCTGCACCCCTGCCAGTTGCTCGCCGACATGCAGACCTTCCACGAGCACCGCGGCAGCATCCAGGGCAAGACCGTGGCCTGGATCGGCGACGGCAACAACATGTGCAACAGCTATATAGAAGCGGCGCTGAAGTTCGACTTCCAGCTGCGCGTGGCCTGCCCCGAGGGCTACGAGCCGAAGGCCGAGTTCGTCGCCCTTGCCGGCGACCGCCTGCGCGTCGTCCGCGACCCGCGCGAGGCGGTGGCCGGCGCGCACCTGGTGAGCACCGACGTGTGGGCCTCGATGGGCCAGGAAGACGAAGCCGCCGCGCGCATCGCCCTGTTCCGTCCCTACCAGGTGAACGCCGCGTTGCTCGATGGGGCCGCCGACGATGTACTATTCATGCACTGCCTGCCGGCCCACCGCGGCGAGGAAATCAGCGAAGAGTTGCTGGACGACCCGCGCTCGGTAGCCTGGGACCAGGCAGAGAACCGTCTGCACGCGCAGAAGGCCCTCCTCGAATTGCTGATCGAACACGCCCATTACGCCTGAGCCCATGAGCCACGACCTGCTGCTGAACCTGAAAGATCTCGCCTGCGGCTACGCCTCGCAGAAAGTGGTGCAGGACCTCGACCTGCACCTCAATGCCGGAGACATCGGCTGCCTGCTGGGTCCTTCGGGATGCGGCAAGACCACCACCCTGCGCGCCATCGCCGGCTTCGAACCGGTGCTGGCCGGGCAGATCGAGCTGGGCGGCGAAGTCATCTCGCGTCCCGGCTTCACCCTGGCGCCGGAGAAACGCCGGATCGGCATGGTGTTCCAGGACTACGCGCTGTTCCCCCATCTCAGCGTGGCCGACAATGTCGGCTTCGGCATCCGCAAGCATCCACAACGCGAACGCCTGGTGCGCGAGCTTCTGGAGCTGGTCAAGCTCGACCACCTCGCCGCGCGCCACCCCCACGAACTCTCCGGCGGCCAGCAACAACGGGTGGCCCTGGCCCGCGCGCTGGCGCCCGAACCGCTGTTGCTGCTGCTCGACGAACCCTTCTCCAACCTCGACGTGGAACTGCGCCGCAGCCTCAGCCAGGAGGTTCGCGAGATCCTCAAGGCACGCGGCACCAGCGCGATCCTGGTGACCCACGACCAGGAAGAAGCCTTCGCCGTCTGCGACCACATCGGCGTGTTCAAGGAAGGTCACCTGGAACAGTGGGACACCCCCTACAACCTCTACCACGAGCCGCTGACGCCCTTCGTCGCCAGCTTCGTCGGCCAGGGCTACTTCATTCGCGGCCAGTTGCTCAGCCCCGATACGGTGCAGACCGAACTCGGCGTGATCCGCGGCAATCGCGCCTACAGCCTGCCTTCCGGCAGCGCGGTAGACGTCCTGCTGCGCCCGGACGACCTGGTGCACGCGCCGCAGGGCGAGCTGAAGGCGCGGATCGTCGGCAAGACCTTCCTCGGCGCCGCCACCCTGTACCGCCTGCAATTGCCCACCGGTACCCAGCTGGAATCGATCTTCCCCAGCCATGCCGACCACCAGCCGGGCGATGACGTCGGTATCCGCGTCGCCGCCGACCACCTGGTGGTGTTCGCCGCCCGGGGCAGCGTCGCCGCGCACCTCGCTCCCGTCCAGGCCTGATACCTCGGCGCCGTTCGGTCGGCGGCGCCTTTCCCTATCGACCGCATAGGTGGAGCCGGACGTCTCCAGCCCCTACAATCGCCCGACGATTCGAGGAGCCTGAACGATGCTGATGGTGATTTCCCCCGCCAAGACCCTGGACTACGAGACCCCGCCGGTCACCCACCGCTTCACCCAGCCGCAATACCTGGACCACGCCCAGGAACTGATCCAGCAACTGCGCCAGCTCACGCCACTGCAGATCAGCGAACTGATGAAGCTTTCCGACAAGCTCGCCGGCCTGAATGCCGCTCGCTACGCCAGCTGGCATCCGGAGTTCACCCCGGAGAACGCCAAGCAGGCGTTGCTCGCCTTCAAGGGCGATGTCTACACCGGCCTCAACGCGGAAGACTTCGGCGAGGACGATTTCGCCTTCGCCCAGGATCACCTGCGCATGCTCTCCGGTCTCTACGGCGTGCTGCGCCCGCTCGACCTCATGCAGCCCTATCGACTGGAAATGGGCACCCGCCTGGCCAACGCCCGTGGCAAGGATCTCTACGCCTTCTGGGGCGAGCGTATCAGCCAGTGGCTGAACGAAGCGCTGGCCGCCCAGGGCGACGACGTGCTGCTCAACCTGGCCTCCAACGAGTACTTCGGCGCGGTGAAGCGCAAGGCGCTGCAAGCGCGGGTCATCGACACCGAGTTCAAGGACCTGAAGAACGGCCAGTACAAGATCATCAGCTTCTACGCCAAGAAGGCTCGCGGCATGATGGCTCGCTACGTGATCCGCGAGCGCCTGCGCGACCCGGCCGGGCTGAAGGACTTCAATGCCCACGGCTATTACTTCAGCGCCGAGCAATCCGGCCCGGATCAGCTGGTATTCCTCAGGGACGCCCCGCAAGACTGATCTCCCCGGCCCGCCGTCCTGGCGGGCCGCTCCTCTTTCGGCACGCCGACGCCTCCTGGCGCTACCGTTCGTCCCTCCGACACCCCTGCTGCGTCGCCTTTCTCCCCGGAAAAGCCCTTGTGGCGAATAGGCCTACTCAACCGTTCGTCTGCAAGTCATTCGGAACTGCATCACATTTTTTCACGCCCAGCCCACAGACTTTTCCCCAATTCAAGGCGGAAATGCCATCTCCGGCGTAATCCATTGGCCATTACCAGCCTCCCGCCATTACATGCAAATTACGATTGCAAAGTGCATGGGTCGAAGATTAAGGAATCCTTAAGGTTTGCTTAAGGCGGTAAAAGCGGCTTCTGTTTCATTCCGGTGACGCGGAACTTTCAGCCGCCATGCATTCTGCAACTAGTGGCCATTGGCAGGCATTTAACGGAAAGGCCATCAAGTTGGTATCAAGTGATATCAAACGGATATTTCCAAATATTTCGCGAGCGGGACAAACGGCCGGAACTTCCCTCGCAGAGAAAACATCCTATCACCGCGATGCCTATCGATAGTTATGGGCAGAGCAACTTGAAACCGTCTCGAATAATCGGACTCCGCTCCGAGGGACAAACTCAACCTGTTGAAATTAAAGGCCTTTAGAAACTTGAATTCTATGGACCGAACTAAAACGAAGCATCCAAGGTCGGGTTATGCACCGTTATTGAAACCCACCTGAAACATTAAAGGGCATGAACTTATAACTTGCCCTATTAGAGTGCCGAACAACTAAGCACTCTATTCGAAACTGCCTGAAGGCGGATCAAGGGCTCTGGATCGGGGCTCGTAGTAACGGCTCGCCAGATAGGGAAGTGGCCATACGGCCACCTCATTAACGGCGCGACAAACAATCGAGGTGAATGCGATGCGAATCAGCATCTTTGGTTTGGGCTATGTCGGTGCAGTATGTGCTGGCTGCCTGTCGGCACGCGGTCATGAAGTCATTGGTGTGGATGTCTCCAGCACCAAGATCGACCTGATCAACCAGGGCAAGTCGCCCATCGTCGAACCGGGCCTGGAAGCGTTGTTGCAGCAAGGCCGGCAGACCGGACGGCTGTCGGGCACCACCGACTTCAAGAAGGCCGTGCTGGACTCCGACGTATCGTTCATCTGCGTCGGCACGCCGAGCAAGAAGAACGGCGACCTGGACCTGGGCTACATCGAGACCGTCTGCCGCGAGATCGGCTTCGCCATCCGCGAGAAGTCCGAACGCCACACCGTGGTGGTGCGCAGCACCGTACTGCCGGGCACCGTCAACAACGTGGTGATCCCGCTGATCGAGGACTGCTCGGGCAAGAAGGCCGGGGTCGACTTCGGCGTCGGCACCAACCCCGAATTCCTCCGCGAGAGCACCGCCATCAAGGACTACGACTTCCCGCCGATGACCGTGATCGGCGAACTGGACAAGCAGACCGGCGACCTTCTCGAGGAAATCTACCGCGAGCTGGACGCGCCGATCATCCGCAAGACCGTCGAGGTCGCCGAGATGATCAAGTACACCTGCAACGTCTGGCACGCCGCCAAGGTCACCTTCGCCAACGAGATCGGCAACATCGCCAAGGCGGTCGGCGTCGACGGCCGCGAGGTGATGGACGTGATCTGCCAGGACCACAAGCTCAACCTGTCGCGCTACTACATGCGTCCCGGCTTCGCCTTCGGCGGCTCCTGCCTGCCCAAGGATGTACGCGCCCTCACCTATCGCGCCAGCCAGCTGGACGTCGAGCACCCGATGCTCGGTTCGTTGATGCGCAGCAACTCCAACCAGGTGCAGAAGGCCTTCGATCTCATCACCAGCCACGACACCCGCAAGGTCGGCCTGCTCGGCCTGTCGTTCAAGGCCGGCACCGACGATTTGCGCGAAAGCCCGCTGGTGGAGCTGGCCGAGATGCTCATCGGCAAGGGCTACGAGTTGCGCATCTTCGACCGCAACGTCGAATACGCGCGTGTCCACGGGGCCAACAAGGAATACATCGAGTCGAAGATCCCGCACGTCTCCTCACTGCTGGTCTCCGACCTCGACGAAGTGGTGGCGAGTTCCGATGTGCTGGTGCTGGGCAATGGCGACGAGCTGTTCGTCGACCTGGTGAACAAGACCCCGAGCGGCAAGAAGCTGGTCGACCTGGTGGGCTTCATGCCGCACACCACCACTGCCCAGGCCGAGGGCATCTGCTGGTAGCGGGCCGCCCCCTGGCCCCGTGAGCCGGTAAAGAACCTCTTTATCGCCCTCGGACCGAAGGCCGTCTCCGCGGCGTGCGCCATAACAACAACAAGCGCACGCCGGCGTCGAGGCCAAGGTCCCCAGCCCGATGGAACTGATGATGGAAACTTACAAACGTGGCCTCGCCGAAGCCACCGGCTGGCTGGTGTTCCTCAGCCTGCTGATGGTGCTCGCGCTGGCAGTGCCGAAGACCGTGTTCGACGCCGACTCCAAGGATTTCATCCTGCTTATCGGCGCCGTCGGCATCTGGCGCTACTCCATGGGCGGCGTGCACTTCCTGCGCGGCATGCTGTTCCTCCACGTGGTCTACCCGTACTACCGCCGGCGCGTGCGCCAGTTGGGCAGCGCGGCCGACCCGTCGCACGTGTTCCTGATGGTCACCAGTTTCCGCATCGACGCCCTGACCACTGCCATGGTCTATCGCTCGGTGATCCGCGAAGCCATCGACAGCGGCTACCCGACCACCGTGGTCTGCTCCATCGTCGAGATGTCCGACGAGGTCCTGGTCCGTTCTCTGTGGGAGAAGATGAACCCGCCGGACCGGGTCAGCCTCGACTTCGTGCGGATTCCCGGCACCGGCAAGCGCGACGGCCTGGCCTATGGCTTCCGCGCGATTTCCCGGCACCTGCCGGACGACGACGCGGTGGTCGCGGTGATCGACGGCGACACCGTGCTCGACCACGGCGTGGTGAAGAAGACCGTGCCCTGGTTCAAGCTCTTCCCCAACGTCGGCGGCCTCACCACCAATGAATTCTGCGAAGTGCAGGGCGGCTACGTGATGAGCGAGTGGCACAAGCTGCGCTTCGCCCAGCGCCACATCAACATGTGCTCGATGGCCCTGTCCAAGCGCGTGCTGACCATGACCGGACGGATGTCGGTGTTCCGCGCCCGGGTGGTGACCAACCCCGAGTTCATCACCGACGTCGAGAACGACCACCTGGAGCACTGGCGCCTGGGTCGCTTCAAGTTCCTCACCGGCGACGACAAGTCCAGCTGGTTCAGCCTGATGCGCCTGGGCTACGACACCTTCTACGTGCCCGACGCGGCGATCAACACGGTCGAGCACCCGCCGGAGAAGAGCTTCATCAAGGCCAGTCGCAAGCTGATGTACCGCTGGTACGGCAACAACCTGCGGCAGAACTCGCGCGCGCTCAAGCTCGGCGCGCGGCGCCTGGGCTGGTTCACCATGCTGGTGCTGTTCGACCAGCGCGTCTCGATGTGGACCAGCCTGCTCGGCCTGGTGGTGGCGATCCTCGCCAGCCTCAAGTACAGCATCGCCTTCCTGCTGGTGTACCTGCTCTGGATCGGCCTCACTCGCCTGGTGCTGACCCTGCTCCTCTCGCTCTCCGGGCACCGCATCGGCCCGGCCTATCCGCTGATCCTCTATTACAACCAGATCGTCGGCGCGCTGGTGAAGATCTACGTGTTCTTCCGCCTCGACCGGCAGTCCTGGACCCGCCAGCCGACCAAGCTGGAGCGCGGCCTGGCCAGCTTCCAGCGCTGGTTCAACGCCTGGTCGTCGCGGGCCATGACCTTCTCTGCCGCCAGCATCTTCGTCGCCGTGCTGCTGACCATCGTATGACCACCGAATCGACTACGGACAACGCCAGGGCCGCGGCCCGCGCGCAAATCGACCCAGATTGGACCGAACAGGACCCGACACCATGAATACAGCCGTCAACGTCAACGTCGTGCACGAATCCGAAGCCCAGCGCCAGTTCGCCCGGGTCAAGCTGCCGGCGCGCATCCGCTACATCGGCGCCAACCGCGAAGGCGTCGACGCACGCCTGCTGGATCTCTCCGCCGGCGGCTTCGCCTTCACCGCGAGCGGCGCGCCGATCCAGCCCGGCGACCTGTACAAGGGCAAGCTGCTGTTCCAGGTCGACAGCATCAGCTTTTCCCTCGAAGTGGAGTTCCAGGTGCGCTCGGTGGACCCCGCCAGCCGCCGCGTCGGCTGCGAGTTCCAGAACCTCAAGCCGCGCGAGGTGGCGGCCCTGCGCTACCTGATCACCTCCTACCTGGCCGGCGAGGTGATCGGCGTCGGCGACATGCTCAATACCCTCCAGCGCGAGAACTTCACCAAGGCCCGCAAGCAGGGCGGCGGCAACGGCGGGATGGGCTTCTTCGGCCGGGTCCGGGCGGTGACCCTGAGCACCGCGATCTTCGTCGTCGGAGTCGGCGCCTTCGCCTTCATCCTCAACCAGATGTACAACCTGTACTTCGTCACCCATGCCGATTCCGGCGTGGTCAGCGTCCCCAACCAGCAGATCACCATGCCCCGCGAGGGCACCGTGCAGAGCCTTCTCGGGCCCAACGCGGAAGTCGCCAAAGGCGCGCCGATCGCTACCTTCTCGGCCAACCTGCTGGACATGCTCAAGGGCAACCTGACCGAGGAGCAGCTCAACCCGGGCAACATCGAGAAGCTCTTCGGCCACCAGATGAAAGGGACCCTGACCAGCCCCTGCGACTGCCGCGTGGTCCAGCAACTGGTAGCCGACGGGCAATACGCCAACAAGGGCCAGGTGATCTTCACCCTCGCGCCGCGCGACAGCGTGGCCAGCATCGAGGCGCGCTTCCCCTACCGCAACGCCGCCGAGCTGGCGCCGGGCACCCGGGTGAACTTCCAGGTCGCCGGCGACGGCGTCAACCGCAGCGGCCGCATCGTCAACACCGCGCCGGTGGACGGCGACCTGTCCTCGGAAATCCGCGTGCAGATTCAGCCCGACCAGCCGCTCGACGCCCAGTACGCCGGCCGCCCGGCCGAGGTCAGCATCGGCGGCCTGCCCGGCCGCACCCTGCTGAACAAGGCCGTGACCCTGGCCACCGCTCGCTGACCGGTACCCGACCATGAAGATGCCCATCCTCCCTCCCCTGCCCCTGGCGTCCCGGCACCTGCTGCTGGCCTCGGCCATCGCCCTGGCCGCCGGCTGCGCCGGACTGCCCGACCAGCGCCTGGCCCAGGAGGCCCTGGAGCGCGGCGACCTCGCCACCGCCCAGAGCAACTACCAGGCCCTGGCCGCGATGGGTTACGCCGACGCCCAGGTCGGCCTCGCCGACATGCAGGTCGCCAGCGGCGACAGCGCCCAGCAGGCCAAGGCCGAAAAGCTCTACCGCGAGGCCGCGCAGACCTCGCCGCGGGCCCGCGCGCGCCTTGGCAAGTGGCTGGCGGCCAAGCCCGGCGCCAGCGACGCCGAGCACCGCGAGGCCGAGCGCCTGCTCAGCCAGGCCTTCGAACAGGGCGAGGACAGTGCCCTGGTGCCGCTCATCGTGCTCTACCTGCAGTACCCGCAGTCCTGGCCGGAAATCGACCCGCAGCAGCGCATCGACCAGTGGCGCGCGCGCGGACTGCCGCAGGCCGACCTGGCGCAGATCATCCTCTACCGCACCCAGGGCACCTACGCCCAGCACCTGGGCGAGATCGAGCAGGTCTGCCAGCGCTGGCTGCGGCGCATGGACGTGTGCTGGTACGAACTGGCCACGGTCTACCAGATGCAGGGCAACGCGGAAAAGCAGAAGGTCCTGCTCGAACAGCTGCGCGCCGCCTACAAGGCCGGCCGGGTGCCCGGCGAGCGGGTCGACTCGGTGGCCGGGGTGCTCGCCGACGGCGAACTCGGCCAGCCCGACCCGCAGACCGCCCAGGCGCTGCTGGAAGAGATCGCGCCGAGCTACCCCGCGGCCTGGGTCAGCCTGGCCAAGCTGCTCTACGACTATCCCGACCAGGGCGACCTGGAAAAGATGCTCGGCTACCTGAAGAACGCCCAGGACGCCGCCCAGCCACGCGCCGAACTGCTCCTCGGGCGCCTCTACTACGACGGCAAGTGGGCGCCGCAGGACCCGCGCAAGGCCGAGCGGCACCTGCTCAAGGCCGCCGCCAGCGAACCCCAGGCCAACTACTACCTGGGGCAGATCTACCGCCGCGGCTTCCTCGGCAAGGTCTATCCGCAGAAGGCCGTCGACCACCTGATCCTCGCCGCCCGCGCCGGCCAGGCCAGCGCCGACATGGCCCTGGCCCAGCTCTGGTCGCAGGGCCGCGGCATCCAGCCGAACCGGGTCAACGCCTACGTCTTCGGCCAGCTCGCCGTGCAGCAGCAGGTACCGCAGGCCAGCGACCTGCTCGGGCAGATCGAAGCGCAACTGCCGCCGGCCGAACGCAGCCAGGCGCAGCAATTGCTCAAGCGCGAACAACAGAGCCGCGGCAACAACTGGCAGGCCACCGTCAGCCTGCTGCAGAGCCAGGACTCGCCGATCAACGAAGAAGAGCCAGAAAGCCTATGAACAGCTCCCGTTCCGTCAACCCGCGGCCGTCCTTCGCGCCGCGCGCCCTGTCCCTGGCCATCGCCCTGCTGCTCGGCGCGCCGGCGTTCGCCGCCGGCAGCGGCGAGGCACCGAAGAACTTCGGCCTGGACGTGAAGATCACCGGCGAATCGGAAAACGATCGCGACCTCGGCACCGCTCCCGGCGGCACCCTCAACGACATCGGTATCGACCTGCGGCCCTGGGCCTTCGGCCAGTGGGGCGACTGGAGCGCCTACTTCATGGGCCAGGCGGTGGCCGCCACCGACACCATCGAGACCGACACCCTGCAATCGGACACCGACGACGGCAACAACAGCCGCAACGACGGTCGCGAGCCGGACAAGAGCTACCTCGCCGCACGCGAATTCTGGGTCGACTACGCCGGCCTCACCGCCTACCCCGGCGAGCACCTGCGCTTCGGCCGCCAGCGCCTGCGGGAAGACAGCGGCCAGTGGCAGGACACCAACATCGAGGCGCTGAACTGGAGCTTCGAGACCACCCTGCTCAACGCCCACGCCGGAGTCGCCCAGCGTTTCAGCGAATACCGCACCGACCTCGACGAACTGGCTCCGGAGGACAAGGACCGCACCCATGTGTTCGGCGACATCTCCACCCAGTGGGCGCCGCACCACCGCATCGGCGTACGCATCCACCACGCCGACGACAGCGGCCACCTGCGCCGCCCCGGCGAGGAAGTCGACAACCTCGACAAGACCTATACCGGCCAGCTCACCTGGCTCGGCATCGAGGCTACCGGCGATGCCTACAACTATCGTTCGAGCATGCCGCTGAACTACTGGGCCAGCGCCACCTGGCTGACCGGCGACCGCGACAACCTGACCACCACCACGGTCGACGACCGGCGCATCGCCACCGGCAAGCAGAGCGGCGACGTCAATGCCTTCGGCGTCGACCTCGGCCTGCGCTGGAACATCGACGAGCAATGGAAGGCCGGCGTCGGCTACGCCCGCGGCAGCGGCGGTGGCAAGGACGGCGAGGAGCAGTTCCAGCAGACCGGGCTGGAGAGCAATCGCTCCAACTTCACCGGCACCCGCTCGCGCGTGCACCGCTTCGGCGAAGCCTTCCGCGGCGAACTGAGCAACCTCCAGGCAGCCACCCTGTTCGGCTCCTGGCAACTGCGCGAGGACTACGACGCGAGCCTGGTCTACCACAAGTTCTGGCGCGTCGACGACGACTCCGACATCGGTACCAGCGGCATCAACGCCGCCCTGCAACCGGGCGAGAAGGACATCGGCCAGGAACTCGACCTGGTGGTGACCAAGTACTTCAAGCAAGGCCTGCTGCCGGCCTCGATGAGCCAGTACGTCGACGAGCCCTCGGCGCTGATCCGCTTCCGCGGCGGCCTGTTCAAGCCGGGCGACGCCTACGGGCCGGGCACCGACTCGACCATGCACCGCGCCTTCGTCGACTTCATCTGGCGCTTCTGAGCCCCGCGAGGAAACCGGACATGCCCGACATTTCCCTTTCGATCCCCCGCCGCCGGCTCCCGCGCCTGCGCCCGCTGGCCGCGGCAGTGCTCGGCGCGGTGCTGCTGCACGGCCAGGCGTGGGCGGCGCAGCCGGTGGAGAAACCGCAGCCGGTCCCGGCGCAGGCCGGCAACGAGCCGGGCCTGACCCAGGGCCTGAAGGAAACCGGCAACTACACGGTGACCACCGCGCCGGCCGAACCGTTGCACCTGGACCCGCCGAAACTGCCCGACCTCTCCGGCTACACCGCCGCCGCGGTGGAAGCCAAGATCGTGCGCAAGCCGGGTGGCCGCGCCAGCGTGCAGCGCATGGTCCAGCAGCAGCCGCTGAAGGAGTTCACCGGTGGCAGCAACCGCCTCGCCGAATGGGTCAAGCGCCAGCGCCAGATGCCCCAGGCGATCTTCATCGAAGGCGGCTACGTGAACCTCGCCCAGCTCGCCGGCAAGCTTCCCGCCAGCGCGCTGGAACAGGTCGAGCCGGGGGTGTTCGTCGCCCGCCTGCCGATCGTGGTCAGCCAGGGCGCGACCCTCGACATCGACAAGCAGGTCAAGGAACTGCGCCTGTCCCAGGAGCGCGGCGCGTTCCTGGTCAACGACGGCATGCTGTTCGTCCGCGACAGCAAGGTCACCGGCTGGAGCGAATCGAAGAAGGAGCCGGCCTGGTTCAAGACGCCCAACGAGTTCCGTCCGTTCCTGATCTCCTGGGGCGGCGCCGAGGTGTACCTGAGCAACAGCATCTTCACCAGCTTCGGCTATAACGCCTCCAAGGCCTACGGCATCTCCATCTCGCAGTACAGCCCGGGCATGGACAAGCAGATGAAGCGCCCGCGCCCCAAGGGCTGGGTGATCGACTCGACCATCGTCGACAGCTGGTACGGCTTCTATTGCTACGAGGCCGACGACCTGGTGGTGAAGGGCAACACCTACCGCGACAACATCGTCTACGGCATCGACCCGCACGACCGTTCGCACCGCCTGATCATCGCCGACAACACCGTCCACGGGACCAGGAAGAAGCACGGCATCATCGTCTCGCGGGAAGTCAACGACAGCTTCATCTTCAACAACCGCAGCTACGAGAACAAGCTTTCCGGGATCGTCCTCGACCGTAACAGCGAGGGCAACCTGGTGGCCTACAACGAGGTCTACCGCAACCATTCCGACGGCATCACCCTCTACGAGAGCGGCGACAACCTGCTCTGGGGCAACCAGGTCCTGGCCAACCGCCGCCACGGCATCCGCGTGCGCAACAGCGTGAACATCCGCCTCTACGAGAACCTCGCGGCGGGCAACCAGCTGATCGGCGTGTACGGCCACATCAAGGACCTCACCAACACCGACCGCAACATCGCCCTCGACCCGTTCGACACCAAGGTCTCGCTGATCGTGGTCGGCGGCAAGCTCGCCGGCAACGGCTCCGGCCCGCTCTCGGTGGATTCGCCGCTGAGCCTCGAACTGTACCGGGTGGCGATGCTCGCCCCGACCAAATCCTCCGGCATCAGCCTGCCCGGCGTTCTCGGCGAGAAGCAGGACCAGATCCTCGACCTGCTGGTGCGCCAGGACAAGGCGGTGCTGATCGACCCCGTGGAAAGCCAGGCCGAACTCCAGGACTGAGGACCCAGACGCATGAAAACCCGCACTTCCCGACTGTTCCGCCTGAGCGCCCTGGCCGCCGGCCTCTGCCTGGCCCAGGCAGCCCTGGCCGCCGACCCCGGCGCGGCGCCGAGCTACCAGGCGCTGCCGGCCGGCAACCTGTGCCCGGCCGCCGCCGACGACTCGCGCTACAACACCAAGTACCTGGGCTTCTTCACCCACCTGGTGCAGGCCCAGGACGACTGGCTGTTCCGCACCACCTACGACCTGCGTACCGACTTCGGCACCAGCGCCGAAGGCTGGCGCGAACTCCGCGCACTGCGCGACGAACTCAAGCGCAAGGGCATCGAGCTGGTGGTGGTCTACCAGCCGACCCGCGGCCTGGTGAACCGCGAGAAGCTCAGTCCGGCGGAAAAGGCCGGCTTCGACTACGAGCTGGCGAAGAAGAACTACCTGGCGACCATCGCCCGCTTCCGCCAGGCCGGCATCTGGACCCCGGACTTCTCGCCGCTGTTCGACGAGAAGGAGGAGCACGCCTACTACTTCAAGGGCGACCACCACTGGACTCCCCATGGCGCCCGGCGCAGCGCGAAGATCGTGGCCGAGACGCTGAAGCAGGTGCCCGGCTTCGAGGATATCCCCAAGAAGCAGTTCGAAAGCAAGCGCGTCGGCCTGCTGTCCAAGCTCGGCACCTTCCACAAGGCCGCCGCGCAGCTCTGCGGCAACAGCTACGCCACCCAGTACGTCGACCGCTTCGAGACCGAGCCGGTGGGCGCCAGCGACAGCGGCGACCTGTTCGGCGACGGCGGCAACCCGCAGATCGCCCTGGTCGGCACCTCCAACAGCGGCCCGGCCTACAACTTCGCCGGCTTCCTGGAGGAGTTCAGCGGCGCCGACATCCTCAACAACGCGGTGTCCGGCGGCGGCTTCGACAGTTCGCTGCTGGCGTACATGACCAGCGAGGAATTCCACAAGAACCCGCCGAAGATCCTCATCTGGGAATTCGCCACCCACTACGACATGGCGCAGAAGAGCTTCTACCGCCAGGCCATGCCGCTGGTGGACAACGGCTGCTCCGGCCGGAAGACCGTGCTCAGCCGCAAGGTCAAGCTGCGCCAGGGCCGCAACGAGGTGCTGCTGAACAGCGCCGCGCTACCGATCCGCAGCGGCAGCTACGTCGCCGACGTGACCTACAGCGACCCTTCGGTACACGAGTTGAAGAACACCATCTGGTACATGAACGGCCGCCGCGAGCAGTTGAAGATCGAGCAGTCGAAAGCCGTCGATACCGGCGGCCGCTACGTCTTCCAGCTGCGCAACGACAGCGACTGGGCCGACCAGCAGTTCCTTTCCCTGGAAATCGAAGCGCCGGAGGACATGCCCCAGGGCCTGGAGGTCCAGGCCAGCATCTGCCAGGCGGCGCCCGCCAAGGCCAGCCAGTCGGTGGCCGGGAGGTAAACGATGAAAACGTCCCACCTGATCCGTATCGCCCTGCCCGGCGCCCTCGCCGCGGCATTGCTCGCCAGCCAGGTCAGCCAGGCCGCCGACCTGGTACCCCCGCCCGGCTACTACGCGGCGGTCGGCGAGCGCAAGGGCAGCGCCGGCAGTTGCCCCGCGGTGCCGCCGCCGTATACCGGCAGCCTGGTCTTCACCAGCAAGTACGAAGGCTCCGATTCGGCGCGGGCGACCCTCAACGTCAAGGCGGAGAAGACCTTCCGCTCGCAGATCAAGGACATCACCGACATGGAGCGCGGCGCCACCAAGCTGGTCACCCAGTACATGCGCAGCGGCCGCGACGGCGACCTGGCCTGCGCACTGAACTGGATGAGCGCCTGGGCCCGCGCCGGCGCCCTGCAGAGCGACGACTTCAACCACACCGGCAAGTCCATGCGCAAATGGGCGCTGGGCAGCCTCTCCGGCGCCTACATGCGCCTGAAGTTCTCCAGCTCGCGGCCGCTCGCGGCCCACGCCGAGCAGAGCCGGGAAATCGAGGACTGGTTCGCCCGGCTCGGCACCCAGGTAGTCCGCGACTGGAGCGGCCTGCCGCTGAAGAAGATCAACAACCATTCCTACTGGGCGGCCTGGTCGGTGATGTCCACCGCGGTGGTGACCAACCGCCGCGACCTCTTCGACTGGGCGGTGAGCGAGTTCAAGGTCGCCGCCAACCAGGTCGACGAGCAGGGCTTCCTGCCCAACGAACTCAAGCGCCGCCAGCGCGCCCTCGCCTACCACAACTATGCGCTGCCGCCGCTGGCGATGATCGCCGCGTTCGCCCAGGTCAACGGCGTCGACCTGCGCCAGGAGAACCACGGCGCCCTGCAGCGCCTGGCCGAGCGGGTGATGAAGGGAGTCGACGACGAGGAAACCTTCGAGGAGAAGACCGGCGAGGACCAGGACATGACCGACCTCAAGGTCGACAACAAGTACGCCTGGCTGGAGCCCTACTGCGCCCTCTACCGCTGCGAGCCGAAGATGCTCGAGGCGAAGAAGGACCGCGAGCCGTTCAACAGTTTCCGCCTCGGCGGCGAAGTGACGCGGGTGTTCAGCCGCGAAGGGGGAAGTTGAGGGCGTGGCGGGAAGCGGGCGCACAGGCCGGGGGCCACGCGCCCCTCTACCCCGCTCGCCGACCAGGCGTCCCACCAGGCGCCACACCCCGACCCATGCGCGACAGACGCGGGCGGGCGCAACACCTTAGGCAACACCACGGGGAGGAAAACGGCGGGTCGTCCCGCCTTTCCTCGAGCGCTCCAGGGCGCGGAAAGGCAGGGCCGACCTGAATGGTTGACGCTCTAGAGAGAGAGACGGCATGGTCTTTTCTTCAAACGTGTTCCTGTTCCTGTTCCTGCCGGTCTTTCTCGGCCTGTACTACCTGAGCGGCGAACGTTACCGGAACCTGCTGCTGCTGATCGCCAGCTACGTGTTCTACGCCTGGTGGCGGGTGGACTTCCTCCTGCTGTTCGCCGGGGTCACCGTCTTCAACTACTGGATCGGCCTGCGCATCGGCGCCGCCGGCGTACGCACCAGGGCCGCGCAACGCTGGCTGATCCTCGGCGTGGTGGTCGACCTCTGCGTGCTCGGGTACTTCAAGTACGCCAACTTCGGCGTCGACAGCCTCAACGAGATCATCACCTCGTTCGGCATGCAGCCGTTCGTGCTGACCCACATCCTGCTGCCGATCGGCATCTCCTTCTACACCTTCGAGTCGATCAGCTACATCATCGACGTCTACCGCGGCGATACCCCGGCGACCCACAACCTGATCGACTTCGCCGCCTTCGTCGCGATCTTCCCGCACCTGATCGCCGGCCCGGTGCTGCGCTTCAAGGACCTGGTCGACCAGTTCAACCACCGCACCCACACCGTCGACAAGTTCGCCGAAGGCTGCACCCGCTTCATGCAGGGCTTCGTCAAGAAGGTGTTCATCGCCGACACCCTGGCCGCCCTCGCCGACCACTGCTTCGCCCTGCAGAACCCGACCACCGGCGACGCCTGGCTCGGCGCCCTGGCCTACACCGCGCAGCTCTACTTCGACTTCTCCGGCTACAGCGACATGGCCATCGGCCTCGGCCTGATGATGGGCTTCCGCTTCATGGAGAACTTCAACCAGCCCTACATCAGCCAGTCGATCACCGAGTTCTGGCGGCGCTGGCACATCAGCCTGTCGACCTGGCTGCGCGACTACCTCTACATCAGCCTGGGCGGCAACCGCGGCAGCACCTTCCAGACCTACCGCAACCTGTTCCTGACCATGCTCCTCGGCGGCCTGTGGCACGGCGCCAACTTCACCTACATCATCTGGGGCGCCTGGCACGGCATGTGGCTGGCGATCGAGCGGGCCCTCGGAGTGAACGCCGCGCCGCGCGTGCTCAACCCTTTGAAGTGGGCGTTCACCTTCCTCCTGGTGGTGATCGGCTGGGTGATCTTCCGCGCCGAGAACCTGCAGGTCGCCTGGCGCATGTACGAAGCCATGTTCAGCTTCGGCACCTGGCAGCTCTCCGAACTGAACCGCGCCAGCCTCACCGGCCTGCAGGTCGGCACCCTGGTCCTGGCCTACCTGGTGCTGGCGTTCTTCGGCCTGCGCCAGTTCTACAACCAGCCATTGCAGACCAAGGCGCCCAAGGCCGCGGCGAACAGCGACGAAGTGGCCGCCGACGGCCCGGCCAGTGCCCAGCCGCGCGCCCCGCGCGAGGCCGCCGGCGACCCGGCGGCGATCGCCTACTCGCCGAGCGGCGCGCTGGTCTACCAGCCGAGCTGGCTCAGCCAGTTGCCCGTCCTGGCCACCCGCCTGGCGCTGCTCCTGCTGTTCGCCGCTTCGGTGCTGAAGCTCTCCGCGCAGAGCTACTCGCCATTCCTCTACTTCCAGTTCTGAGCGAGGCCCACGCCATGACACAGAGCATTTCCCGCCCCCTGCAATACGCCTATATCGCCGCCTTCGGCGGGCTGCTGCTGGGGCTCGCCGGATGGTCGCTGAAGAGCGTGCCGGGCTTCTCCGCCGCGGCCGATACGCCACTGCTCAACGGCAAGCTGGCGCACGCCTTCGAAGCCCACTACGACAAGGAATTCCCGATCAAGCGCCTGGGCACCAACCTCTGGGCCGCACTCGACTACACGCTGTTCCACGAAGGCCGCCCCGGCGTGGTGATCGGCAAGGACGGCTGGCTGTTCACCGACGAAGAGTTCAAGCCGGCACCGAGCGGCCAGCAACTGGAAGACAACTGGGCACTGGTGCGCGGCGTGCAGCGGGAGCTGAACCGGCGCGGCGTCAAGCTGGTGCTCGCGGTGATCCCGGCCAAGGCCCGCCTGTATCCCGAGCACATCGGCCGCGAGCAGCCGGCCGCGCTGCACGACAGCCTCTACCAGGACTTCCTGGCCCGCGCCCGCGCCGCCGGCATCGACAGTCCCGACCTGCTCGGCAGCCTGCGCCAGGCCAAGGACAACGGCGCGGTGTTCCTGCGCACCGACACCCACTGGTCGCCGCTCGGCGCGGAAACCGTGGCCCAGCGCCTCGGCGCGGAGATCCGCGAGACACACCTGCTGGATGTGCCGGCGCAGAACTTCGTCACCCGCGTCGGCGAAGAACGCACGCACAAGGGCGACCTGCTCAGCTTCCTGCCGCTCGACCCACTGTTCGACGAACTGCTGCCGCGTCCGGAGCAGTTGCAGCAACGCACCACCGAAGCCGCGCCGGCACTGCCGGGCGGCCAGCAGTCCGGCGCGGGCGACGACCTCTTCGGCGATAGCCAGCAACCGCGCCTGGCGCTGGTCGGCACCAGCTACAGCGCCAACCCCAGGTGGAACTTCGAGGGCGCGCTGAAACAGGCGCTGTCCGCCGACCTGATCAATTACGCGAAGGAAGGCAAGGGCCCCCTCGAACCGATGCTGGAACTGCTGCAGGACGAAGGCTTCCGCAAGGACCCGCCGCAACTGCTGGTCTGGGAGTTTCCCGAGCGCTACCTGCCGATGGCCAGCGACCTCAGCCAGTTCGACGCCGACTGGGTCGCCCAGCTGAAGGCCAGCGGCGGCCGCGATGAGCGCCTGGCCGCCAGCCGCAACGATTGAACGAACACAGCCAAGGCTGTTTACCCACGGGGCCGAGCGCCCCGCTGAAGAAGAAGCAACGGAGGAATACCCATGAACCCGATGACCCGCCGCCACACCTGGACCCGCCTGGCCTGCGCACTTTCCCTCGGCGTCGCCGCATTCGCCGCGCAGGCCGACGAGGGCGCCCTGTACGGGCCCCAGGCACCCAAGGGCTCGGCCTTCGTCCGCGCCTACAACGCCGGCAACAGCGAACTCGACGTGTCGGTCGGCAGCACCAGCCTGAACGACGTCGCGCCGCTCGGTTCCAGCGACTTCAAGTTCCTCCCCCCCGGCAGCTACACCGCCCAGGTCGGCCAGCAGAGCCTGCCGGTCAAGCTCGACCCGGACAGCTACTACACCCTGGTCAGCCAGCCCGGCGGCAAGCCGCAGCTGGTGGCCGAGCCGCCGTTCAAGAACAAGCAGAAGGCGCTGGTACGGGTGCAGAACCTCAGCGGCTCGAAGCTGACCCTGAAGACCGCCGACGGCAAGACTGACGTGGTCAAGGACGTCGGCCCGCAAAGCCACGGCGACCGCGAGATCAACCCGGTGAAGGTGAACCTGGCGCTGTTCGACGGCAGCAAGAAGGTCAGCGACCTGAAGCCGGTCACCCTGGCCCGCGGCGAGGTGGTCTGCCTGTACGTCACCGGCAGCGGCGGCAAGCTCGCGCCGGTCTGGGTCAAGCGCCCGGTGAAGGCGGATTGAGACCGACCGGGAGAGGCTCGCCCCTCCCGGCATTCCACACAACAAGACCGGCCCGACACCGGCGCACCAACCGTCAGCGCTCCCGCAGAAGGAGCGCACTGGAGAGGTCACCCGGGGCTCCGTGGAGCCCGGTAACGAGATATCCCGCCGCGCGGCGGGATCCCTAGACAGACGCATCGCTTCAAGGAGAAACAACATGATCCCAGTAATCCTTTCCGGTGGCAGCGGCTCGCGACTCTGGCCTCTTTCCCGCAAGCAGTACCCCAAGCAGTTCCTCGCCCTTACCGGCGACGACACCCTGTTCCAGCAGACCATCAAGCGCCTGGCCTTCGACGGCATGCAGGCGCCGCTGCTGGTGTGCAACAAGGAGCACCGCTTCATCGTCCAGGAACAGCTGGAGGCACAGAACCTGGCGAGCCAGGCGATCCTCCTCGAACCCTTCGGCCGCAACACGGCGCCGGCGGTGGCCATCGCCGCGATGAAACTGGTCGCCGAAGGCCGCGACGAACTGCTGCTGATCCTTCCCGCCGACCACGTGATCGAGGACCAGCGCGCCTTCCAGCAGGCCCTGGCGCTGGCCACCAACGCCGCCGAAAAGGGCGAGATGGTGCTCTTCGGCATTCCCGCCAGCCGCCCCGAGACCGGCTACGGCTACATCCGCGCGAGCGCCGATGCGCAACTGCCGGAAGGCGTCAGCCGGGTGCAGAGCTTCGTCGAGAAACCCGACGAAGCCCGCGCCCGCGAGTTCGTCGCCGCCGGCGGCTACTACTGGAACAGCGGCATGTTCCTGTTCCGCGCCAGCCGCTACCTGGAAGAACTGAAGAAGCACGACGCCGACATCTACGACACCTGCCTGCTGGCCCTGGAGCGCAGCCAGCACGACGGCGACCTGGTGAACATCGACGCCGCCACCTTCGAATGCTGCCCGGACAACTCCATCGACTACGCGGTGATGGAGAAGACCTCACGCGCCTGCGTGGTGCCGCTGTCCGCCGGCTGGAACGATGTCGGCAGCTGGTCGTCGATCTGGGACGTGCACGCCAAGGACGCCAACGGCAACGTCACCAAGGGCGACGTGCTGGTCCACGACAGCCACAACTGCCTGGTGCACGGCAACGGCAAGCTGGTCTCGGTGATCGGCCTGGAGGACATCGTGGTGGTGGAAACCAAGGACGCCATGATGATCGCCCACAAGGACCGGGTGCAGGACGTCAAGCACGTGGTCAAGGACCTCGACGCCCAGGGCCGTAGCGAGACCCAGAACCACTGCGAGGTCTACCGCCCGTGGGGCTCCTACGACTCGGTGGACATGGGCGGCCGCTTCCAGGTCAAGCACATCACCGTGAAGCCCGGCGCGCGCCTCTCGCTGCAGATGCACCACCACCGCGCCGAGCACTGGATCGTGGTTTCCGGGACCGCCCAGGTGACCTGCGACGACAAGACCTTCCTGCTCACCGAGAACCAGTCGACCTACATCCCGATCGCCTCCGTGCACCGCCTGGCCAACCCCGGCAAGATCCCGCTGGAGATCATCGAGGTGCAGTCCGGCAGCTACCTCGGCGAGGACGACATCGAGCGCCTGGAAGACGTCTACGGGCGCACCGCAGAACCGGCCCTGCAAGTGGTCGCCGGCAGCCGCTAAAGCGTCGACCCGGCCCCCTGGCGGAGCGATCCGCCAGGGGGTTGTTTTTTTCCGACAACCTACGGGATTGACTTTCCCTGGCCCTCCCCATGTTTCCATGAAGTTTCCGGAATATTCACGGGGAGCGGACATCAAGTATTAATGAACCCTTAAAGAAACAGGACTCGGGTTATTAATAAAAGCCACTCAGAAAACACCCGAGATCCATTCCAACCAACCCTGCAAGCCCCTGAAAACGAGGCTTCCGGCTTTATCCTCCAGTTTCTTCGAGTTCGTTCAGTCTTCATTCAGCCGTTGTTAAGCGAGTCTTAACAAACGTTCAGGCAGCATTCAGCGACATATAAATAACCTCTTCGTACCGCCCTCCCAGTACCGAGGCTTCATTACATGTCACTGGACTTTCTGCCATTCTCCCGGCCAAGCATCGGCGAGGACGAAATCGCCGCCGTGGAGCAGGTCCTGCGTTCCGGCTGGATCACCACCGGTCCGAAGAACCAGGAGCTCGAACAGCGCTTCGCCGAACGCCTCGGCTGCCGCCACGCGGTGGCGCTATCCTCGGCCACCGGCGCCCTGCACGTCACCCTGCTGGCGCTGGGCATCGGCCCCGGCGACGAAGTGATCACGCCGTCGCTGACCTGGGTCTCCACCGCCAACGTCATCACCCTGCTCGGCGCCACCCCGGTGTTCGTCGACGTCGACCGCGACACCCTGATGTGTTCGGCGCAGGCAGTGGAAGCCGCCATCGGCCCGCGCACCCGCGCCATCGTGCCGGTGCACTACGCCGGCTCCACCCTGGATCTCGAAGGCCTGCGCACGGTCGCCGGGCGCCACGGCATCGCCCTGGTCGAGGACGCCGCCCACGCGGTCGGCAGCGAATACCGCGGGCGCCCGGTAGGCTCCCGCGGCACGGCGATCTTTTCCTTCCACGCGATCAAGAACCTGACCTGCGCCGAAGGCGCGATGTTCGTCAGCGACGACAGTGCCCTCGCCGAACGGGTCCGCCGCCTCAAGTTCCACGGCCTCGGGGTCGATGCCTACGACCGCCTGAGCCATGGACGCAAGCCGCAGGCGGAAGTGATCGAGCCCGGTTTCAAATACAACCTGGCCGACCTCAACGCCGCCCTCGCGCTGGTCCAGCTCAAGCGCCTGGACGCGCTCAACGCGCGCCGCCAGGCCCTCGCCGAACGCTACCTGGAGCGCCTCGCCGGCCTGCCGCTGGCGCCGCTCGGCCTGCCCGCGCACAAGCAGCGCCACGCCTGGCACCTGTTCATCCTGCGCATCGACGCCGAGGCCTGCGGCCTGGGCCGCGACGCCTTCATGGAAGCCCTGAAGGCGCGCGGCATCGGTAGCGGCATCCATTTCATCGCCAGTCACCTGCACCACTACTACCGCCAGCGCCAGCCGCGCCTGAGCCTGCCCAACAGCGAGTGGAACTCGGCCCGCCTGTGCTCCATCCCGCTGTTCCCCGACATGCGCGACGACGACATCGAGCGCGTCGCCCGCGCCATCGAGGACATCCTGGAGAAACGTCGATGAAGCCCTATCCGATCGACCTGGTCTCGGTGGTGATCCCGGTCTACAACGAGGAAGCCAGCCTGCCCGAACTGCTGCGCCGCACCGAGGCCGCCTGCCTGGAGCTGGGCCGCGCCTTCGAGATCGTGCTGGTCGACGACGGCAGCCGCGACCGCTCCGCGGAACTCTTGCAGGCCGCCGCCGAACGCGACGGCAGCGCCGTGGTGGCGGTGATCCTCAACCGCAACTACGGCCAGCACGCGGCGATCCTCGCCGGCTTCGAACAGTCCCGTGGAGACCTGGTGATCACCCTCGATGCCGACCTGCAGAACCCGCCGGAGGAAATCCCGCGCCTGGTGGAGCGCGCCGCGCAGGGCTACGACGTGGTCGGCAGCATCCGCGCCGAGCGCCAGGACTCGGCCTGGCGGCGCTGGCCTTCGCGCCTGGTGAACCTGGCGGTGCAGCGCTCCACCGGGGTCGCCATGCACGACTACGGCTGCATGCTGCGCGCCTACCGGCGCAGCATGGTCGAAGCGATGCTGGCCTGCCGCGAACGCAGTACCTTCATCCCGATCCTGGCCAACGGCTTCGCCCGGCATACCTGCGAGATCCGCGTCGCCCACGCCGAGCGCGCCCACGGCGAATCGAAATACAGCGCGATGCGCCTGCTCAACCTGATGTTCGACCTGGTCACCTGCATGACCACCACGCCGCTGCGCCTGCTCAGCCTGGTCGGCGGCGGCATGGCCCTGGCCGGCTTCCTCTTCGCCCTGTTCCTCCTCGTGCTGCGCCTGGCCTTCGGCGCCGCCTGGGCCGGCAACGGCCTGTTCGTGCTGTTCGCCGTGCTGTTCATGTTCAGCGGCGTGCAGTTGCTCGGCATGGGCCTGCTCGGCGAGTACCTCGGGCGCATGTACAGCGACGTGCGCGCGCGGCCGCGCTTCTTCATCGAGCGCGTGGTCCGCGCCACGCCCTCCGCGCTTCCCTCGGCCCTACAGCGGGCCGGTTTCACCTCTTCATCCAGCGAGCCTTCCACGCCATGACCTCGAAAGCCGTCGTCTTCGCCTACCACGACATCGGTTGCACCGGTATCGAAGCCCTGCTCAATGCCGGCTACGAGATCGCCGCCGTCTTCACCCATGCCGACGACCCACGGGAAAACACCTTCTACGCCTCGGTCGCGCGCCTCTGCGCCGAGCGCGGCATTCCGCTGCACGCGCCCGAGGACGTGAACCATCCGCTGTGGCTGGAGCGCATCCGCCAACTGCGCCCGGACTATCTGTTCTCCTTCTACTACCGCCGCCTGCTTGGCGCCGAACTGCTCGCCTGCGCCGCACGCGGCGCCTACAACCTGCACGGTTCGCTGCTGCCGCGCTACCGCGGACGCGCCCCGGCGAACTGGGTGCTGGTCAACGGCGAAACGCAGACCGGGGTGACCCTGCATCGCATGATCGAGCGCGCCGACGCCGGGCCGATCCTCGCCCAGCAGGCCGTCGCCATCGACCCCGAGGACACCGCCCTGAGCCTGCACGGCAAGCTGCGCAAGGCCGCCGGCGCCCTGCTGCGCGACAGCCTGCCGCTGCTCGCCCTCGGCGTGCTGCCGGAAGTCGAGCAGGACGAGAGCCAGGCCAGCCACTTCGGCCGGCGCACCCCGGCGGACGGCCTGCTCGACTGGCACAGGCCGGCACGGCAGTTGTACGACCTGGTGCGCGCAGTGACCCAGCCCTACCCTGGCGCCTTCTGCCAGGTCGGCGAACAGAAGCTGATCGTCTGGAGCGCCGAGGTGGTCGCCGGCAACCACGGTCGCGAGCCGGGCAGCGTACTGTCCTGCGACCCGCTGCGGATCGCCTGCGGCGAGGACTCGCTGGTGCTGCGCTTCGGCCAGCGCGGCGAGCGCGGCCTGTACCTGGCCGGCACGCAACTGGCCACCGAGCTGGGCCTGGTCGAGGGCGCGCGCCCGCGTGGCGCGGCGTCCGGCCCGCAGCGCCGCACGCGGGTGCTGATCCTCGGGGTCAACGGCTTCATCGGCAACCACCTGTCCGAACGCCTGCTGCGCGACGGGCGCTACGAGGTCCACGGCATGGACATCGGCTCCGACGCCATCGAACGGCTCAAGGCCGACCCGCATTTCCACTTCGTCGAAGGCGACATCGGCATCCATTCGGAGTGGCTCGAATACCATGTGAAGAAATGCGACGTGATCCTGCCGCTGGTGGCCATCGCCACGCCCATCGAGTACACGCGCAACCCGCTGCGGGTGTTCGAACTGGACTTCGAGGAAAACCTGCGGATCGTCCGCTACTGCGTGAAATACGGCAAACGCGTGGTGTTCCCTTCCACCTCCGAGGTCTACGGCATGTGCCAGGACCCGGACTTCGACGAAGACCGCTCGAACCTGGTGGTCGGGCCGATCAACAAGCAGCGCTGGATCTACTCGGTGTCCAAGCAGTTGCTCGACCGGGTGATCTGGGCCTACGGCCAGCAGGGCCTGCGCTTCACCCTGTTCCGTCCGTTCAACTGGATGGGCCCGCGCCTGGACCGCCTGGATTCGGCGCGGATCGGCAGCTCGCGGGCGATCACCCAGCTCATCCTGCACCTGGTCGAAGGCACGCCGATCCGCCTGGTCGACGGCGGCGCGCAGAAGCGCTGCTTCACCGACGTCGACGACGGCATCGAGGCCCTCGCGCGGATCATCGACAACCGCGACGGCCGCTGCGACGGGCAGATCGTCAACATCGGCAACCCGGACAACGAGGCGAGCATCCGCCAGCTCGGCGAGGAACTGCTGCGCCAGTTCGAGGCCCACCCGCTGCGCGCGCAGTTCCCGCCCTTCGCCGGCTTCCGCGAGGTGGAGAGCCGCAGCTTCTACGGCGACGGCTACCAGGACGTGGCCCACCGCAAGCCGAGCATCGACAACGCCCGGCGCCTGCTCGACTGGCAGCCCACCATCGAACTGCGCGAGACCATCGGCAAGACCCTCGACTTCTTCCTCCACGAAGCGCTCCGCGAGCGCGAGGCACAGGCGTGATCCAGGCCGGCCTGCGCATCGACGTCGACACCTTCCGCGGCACCCGCGACGGGGTGCCGCGGCTGCTCGAGCTGCTCGACGAAGCCGGGCTGAAGGCGACTTTCTTCTTCAGCGTCGGCCCGGACAACATGGGCCGCCACCTCTGGCGCCTGGCGCGCCCGGCGTTCCTCTGGAAGATGCTCCGCTCGCGCGCCGCCAGCCTGTATGGCTGGGACATCCTGCTGGCCGGCACCGCCTGGCCGGGCAAGCCGATCGGCCGCGAACTCGGCCCGCTGATGCGGCGGACCCAGGCCGCCGGCCACGAGGTCGGCCTGCACGCCTGGGACCACCATGCCTGGCAGACCCACGCCGGCGTCTGGAGCGTGCAGCAGCTCGGCGAGCAGATCCGCCGCGGCAGCGATTGCCTGGCGGACATCCTCGGCCAGCCGGTGCGTTGTTCCGCCGCCGCCGGCTGGCGCGCCGACGGCCGGGTGGTCGAGGCCAAGCAGCCCTTCGGCTTCCGCTACAACAGCGACTGCCGCGGACGCGGCGCGTTCCGCCCGCGCCTGGCCGACGGCAGCCCCGGCATCCCGCAGGTGCCGGTGAACCTGCCGACCTTTGACGAGGTGGTCGGTCCCGGCCTGCCGCGCGAGGCCTACAACGACTTCATTCTGGAACGCTTCGCCGCTGGCCGCGACAACGTCTACACCATCCACGCCGAGGTCGAGGGGCTGCTCCTCGCCCCGGCGTTCCGCGAACTGCTGCGGCGCGCCGAACGGCGCGGCATCCGCTTCCGCCCGTTGGGCGAACTGCTGCCGGACGATCCGCGCAGCCTGCCGCTGGCCGAACTGGTGCGCGGCCGCCTGGCCGGCCGCGAGGGCTGGCTGGGAGTGCGCCAGCCATGAGCCGCCGCCAGACCTGTTCGCTGCTGCTGATCGCCTTCGGCCTGTTCTACCTGGTTCCATTGAACAACCATGGCCTGTGGATTCCCGACGAGACCCGCTACGCGCAGATCAGCCAGGCGATGCTGCTGGGCGGCGACTGGGTGTCGCCGCACTTCCTCGGCCTGCGCTACTTCGAGAAGCCGGTCGCCGGCTACTGGATGATCGCCCTCGGCCAGGCGGTCTTCGGCGAAAACCTGTTCGGCGTGCGCATCGCCTCGGTCGTCGCCACCGCCCTCAGCGTCCTGCTCGCCTACCTGCTGGCCCGCCGCCTGTGGCGCGACCCGCGCACCAGCCTGGCGTGCGCGCTGTTCTACGCCAGCTTCGGCTTGATCGCCGGGCAGTCCGGCTATGCCAACCTCGACCCGCAATTCACCTTCTGGGTCAACCTGAGCCTGGTGGCGCTGTGGCATGCCCTCGAGGCGGGGAGCCGCCGCGCGCGCCTGCTCGGCTGGACCCTGCTCGGCCTCGCCTGCGGCATGGGCTTCCTGACCAAGGGCTTCCTCGCCTGGCTGCTGCCGGTGCTGGTCGCCCTGCCCTACATGCTCTGGCAGCGGCGCTGGCGCGAGCTGCTTGGCTACGGCGCGCTGGCGGTGCTGGCGGCGCTGCTCGTCTGCCTGCCCTGGGCGCTCGCCGTGCATGCGCGGGAAGCGGACTACTGGCGGTTCTTCTTCTGGCACGAACACATCCGCCGCTTCGCCGGCGAAGACGCCCAGCACTCTCGCCCGTGGTGGTTCTACCTGCCGTTGCTGGCGGTCTCCTGCCTGCCCTGGAGCGGCCTGCTGCCGAGCGCGCTGCGCCAGGCCTGGCACGAGCGGCGCCAAGCGCCGGTGGTCTTCCTGGCGCTATGGCTGCTGTTGCCGCTGGCGTTCTTCAGCCTGAGCCGGGGCAAGCTGCCGACCTACATCATGCCCTGCCTGCTGCCGCTGGCACTGCTCATGGGCCACGCCCTGGTGCAGCGGCTGCGCCTGGGGAACAGCGTCGCGCTGCGCGGCAACGGGCTGCTCAACCTGGGCCTGGCGCTCCTCGCGCTGGCGGCCCTGGCCTACCTGCAACTGCGCAAGCCGGTGTACCAGGAAGAACCCTTCGAGCTGTTCCTGGTCCTGCTGGTGATCGGCGCCTGGGCCGCCGCCGGCCTCGCCCAGTGGCGCTACCCGCTACGCGCCTGGGCCGCGCCGCTGCTGGCGAGCTGGGTGCTGATCGCGCTGCTGCCGGCAGCGATGCCCAACCATGTGGTGCAGAACAAGACCCCCGACCTGTTCGTCGCCGAACACCTCGACGAACTGACCGGCGCCCACCATCTGCTGAGCAACGACCTCGGCGCCGCCTCGGCCCTCGCCTGGCGCCTGCGTCGTAGCGACGTGACGCTCTACGACACGCGCGGCGAGCTGAAGTACGGCCTCTCCTACCCCGAGCACAGCCAGCGCAGCGTGCCCTTGGCAGACATCCGCCAGTGGCTCTGGCGGGCACGCCAGGACGGCTCGGTTGCCGTGCTGCTGCGGATCAACAGCGCCAGCGACCGCTACCAGCTGGCGCTGTTGCCGGGCGACGGCGAACGCTACCGGAACGGCAACCTGGTCCTGGCGATCCTGCCGCAGGTGCGCCCATGAGCGCCGCGCTGCTGCTCGCCACCCTGCTCATGACCGGCCTCGGCCAGGTTGCGCAGAAGCTCACCGTGGAGCACTGGCGCCTGGTCGCCGCCGACGGCTGGACGGCGCGCCTGCGCAGTCCGTGGCCGTGGCTGGCGCTGCTCGCCCTCGGGCTCGGCCTGCTCTGCTGGCTGCTGCTCCTGCAACGGGTGGAAGTCGGCAGCGCCTATCCGATGCTGGCGCTGAACTTCGTCCTGGTCACCCTGGCGGCACGCTTCGTCTTCGATGAGCCGGTGGATCGCCGCCACCTCGCCGGCCTGTTGCTGATCGTCGCCGGCGTGGCCCTGCTCGGGAGGAGCGCATGAACGCGCTACGCGGCTGGCTGGCGGCGCTGGGCAGCGTGCTGCTGGCCAGCGCCGCCCAGCTCGGCATGCGCTGGGGCATGAGCCGCCTGCCGCTACCGGAAGCCTGGGCCGGGCAAACGCCGGAGCGCGCCGCGTTGCTCGCGGTAGCCCTGGCGGTGGCGGCCTACGCCGCCTCCCTGCTGTGCTGGCTGGCCGCCCTGCGCCACCTGCCGCTGGGCCGCGCCTACAGCCTGTTGAGCGCCAGCTACGCGCTGGTCTACCTGCTGGCGGCGAGCCTGCCGGCGTTCGATGAAACCTTCAGTACCAGCAAGACCCTGGGCGTAGGCCTGGTGGTGCTCGGCGTGTTGACCGTCAACGCCCGCCGCACCGCTGCCGCGCCCGCGCATCATCCGTCGAGGAAAGCACCATGAAGATCAGCGTATTCGGCAGTGGCTATGTAGGACTGGTGCAGGCCGCCGTCCTCGCCGAAGTGGGCCACGATGTACTGTGCATGGACATCGACCGGAACAAGGTCGAACGCCTCGCGCAGGGCCTCGCCAGCATCTACGAACCCGGGCTCGACGCCTTGCTGCGCGAAGGCCTGGACAGCGGCCGCCTGCGTTTCAGCAGCGATGCGCGCCTGGCCGTGGAACACGGCCGGGTGCAGTTCATCGCGGTCGGCACCCCGCCTGGCGAGGACGGCGCGGCCGATCTCGGCGCGGTCTTCGCGGTGGCCGATGCCATCGCCGAGCACCGCCGCAAGCCCGTCATCGTGGTGGAGAAATCGACCGTCCCGGTAGGCACCGGCGACCGCCTGCGCGCGCACATCGAGCGGCGCCTGGAAGCCGACGGACGCGAGCTGGAATTCGAGATCGTCTCCAACCCGGAATTCCTCAAGGAAGGCTCCGCCGTCGCCGACTGCCGGCGCCCGGACCGCATCGTGGTCGGCTGCGACAACGAAGAGGTGCGCCAGGTGATGCGCGAACTCTACGAGCCGTTCAACCGCAACCACGACCGCATGCTGTTCATGGGCCTGCGCAGCGCCGAACTGACCAAGTACGCGGCGAACGGCATGCTGGCGACCAAGATCAGCTTCATCAACCAGATCGCCGAACTGGCCGAACACCTCGGTGCCGACATCGAGGCGGTGCGCCAGGGCATCGGCGCCGACCCGCGGATCGGCTACCACTTCATCTACCCCGGCTGCGGCTACGGCGGCTCCTGCTTCCCCAAGGACATGCGCGCGCTGATCCACAGCGCCGAGCAGGCGCATTGCTCCAGCGACCTGTTGCAGGCAGTGGAAGCGATCAACCGGCGGCAGAAGCTCAAGCTGTTCGAACGCATCCGGGTGTTCTACGACGGCGACCTGCGCGGCAAGACCTTCGCCCTCTGGGGCCTGGCCTTCAAGCCGAACACCGACGACATGCGCGACGCGCCCAGCCGCGAACTGATGGAAGCGCTCTGGCGCCACGGCGCGCAGGTGCGCGCCTACGATCCCGAAGCCATGCAGGAAACCCAGCGGCTCTATGGCCACGACGAACGCCTGAGCCTGATGGGCACCCCCGAGGCGACCCTGGGAGGCGCCGATGCGCTGGTCATCTGCACCGAGTGGCAGCAATTCAAGGCACCGGATTTCGAGCTGCTCAAGGAGCGCCTGAAGGCCCCGGTGATCTTCGACGGGCGCAACCTCTACGACCCCGAGCGCATGGCCCGCCACGGCTTCCACTACTACCCGATGGGACGCGGGCAGTCCTGCTCGTTGCCGATCAACGAGGCCAGCCTCGCACAGGAAGATGGCGTGCGCCTGTTGCGCCAGGCCTGAAGCCGCCCCAGGTCGGATCGACCGCTGGGGCGGATAACCGCTTGCGGTTATCCGCCGGTTCTCCGGAGTCTCGGCGGATAACGCCTGCGGCGTTATTCGCCCTACCCTCTGCCACGTCGCTCAGGTGGCGTAGGGCGCATGACCGCCTCGCGGCTATCCGCCAGCCGCCGGCTCCCGCGAGGACGAGGTCCCCAACGCCAGTCCCGGCTCGGCGCCGCGCTTGAGCACGGCGTAGAGCAGCCCGGTAAGCAGGCTGCCGGCGACGATCGCCAGCAGGTACGCCAGGGCGTGGTTGATCGCGTTGGGCACCAGCATCACGAACAACCCGCCGTGAGGCGCCTGCAACTTGCAGCCGAAATACATCGACAGGGCGCCGGTCAGCGCGCCGCCGGCGATGCTCGCCGGGATCACCCGCAACGGGTCCTTGGCGGCGAACGGGATGGCGCCTTCGGAGATGAAGCACAGCCCCAGCACCGAGGCTGCCTTGCCGGCCTGCCGCTCGCTCTCGGCGAACTTGCGCCGCGCCAGCAGGGTCGCCAGGCCCATGCCGATCGGCGGCACCATGCCCGCCGCCATCACCGCCGCCATCGGCGCGTAGCTGTGCGACGAGAGCAGGCCGACGGAAAAGGCGTAGGCGGCCTTGTTGACCGGTCCGCCGAGGTCGACGCACATCATCCCGCCGAGCAGCAGGCCGAGGAGGATGGCATTGGAGGTACCCATGCCGTCGAGGAACCCGGTCAGTGCCGCGAGCATCCCGGCCACCGGCTTGCCGACCACGTAGAGCATCAGCAGGCCGGTGACCAGGCTGGCCAGCAACGGGATGACCAGGATCGGCTTCAGCGCTTCCAGGCTCGCCGGCAGCCTCAGCCCGTGGCTGATGGCCCGCGCCGCATAGCCGGCGATGAAGCCGGCGACTATCCCGCCGATGAACCCGGCGCCGAGGGTCCCGGCGAGCAGGCCGCCGAGCATGCCCGGCGCCAGGCCCGGGCGATCGGCGATGGAATAGGCGATGTAGCCGGCGAGCATCGGCACCATCAGGACGAAAGCCGTGTCGCCGACCGTCCTCAGCACCGCCGCCAGGCTGCCCGGCTGCTTGTAGGCATCGATGCCGAAGGCCAGCGACAGGGCGATCAGCAGGCCGCCCGCGACCACCATCGGCAACATGAACGACACCCCGGTCAGCAGGTGCTTGTACACCCCGCGCTTCTCGTCCCTGGCGACCACCGCGCTGGCTGCGCCCGCGCTCTCGACCTGCCCTTCCGCCAGCGCCCGCTCGAGCGTCGCGCGGGCCTGCTTGAGGGCCACGCCGGTGCCGCAACGGTAGATCTTCTTGCCGGCGAAACGGGCCGTGTCCACGTCGATGTCGGCGGCCAGCAGGACCACGTCGGCGGCGGCGATGTCCGCCGGGTCGAGCGGGTTGCGCGCGCCGACCGAGCCCTGGGTCTCGACCTGCAACGCGAAGCCCAGTTGCCCCGCCGCGAGCTGCAACGCCTCGGCGGCCATGAAGGTGTGCGCCACGCCGGTCGGACAGGCGGTCACCGCGACGATCCGCGGTGCCGCTCCGGCCTCCGGCGCAACCAGGCCGGCCTCGTCCCCGGCGACCTCCACGCTCGCCAGGGCGGCGGCCCGCTGGAGGAAGGCGCGCGGATCGGCCAGCGCCTCGGCGGGACGCGCGCGATACACCGGCTTGCCGACGAAACGCGCCGCCGCCAGCGGCTCGACGCCGACCAGCAGGACCCAGTCGGCTTCGGCGATCTGTTCGGCGCTCAGTTCGCCCTCGGGCCTCGACCCGGCATTCGCCTCGACGCAGGTTTCCCAGCCCAGGCGCTCGGCGGCGCCCCGCAGCAGGCGCGCGGCGAGCACGCTGGTGACCTGTCCGCCAGGGCAGGCGGTGACGATCGCTAGTTTCATCTCAGGCCTCCTCGACCAATGGCTGCACCACGACGCCCGCTTCGATCCGCGCCAGGCGCTGCGGATCGCCGATGCCGAACTCGAACTGGGTTACCGCCAGGCTGGCGATGGCGGTGGCCTGACGCAGCACCCGCTCGGCCGGCCAGCCGCTGGCCAGCCCGTGCAGCATGCCGGCCAGCAGGGAATCGCCGGCGCCCACCGTGCTGGCCACTTCCACCGCCGGCGGCCGCGCCTGCCAGGCACCCTCGGCGGCGAACCAGTTGACCCCCGCGGCGCCCTGGGAAATCACCACCTGGCCTACCCCGTCCTGGCGCAGGCGTTCGGCCGCCTGGCGCTGTGCGGCCAGGTCGTCCATCGGCGCCGAGCAGAGGTCGGCAAGTTCCTCGACGTTCGGCTTGATCATCCACGGCGCAGCCTTCACACCTTCGCGCAGGGCCGCGCCGCTGCTGTCGAAGGCGACCTTCAGGCCGAGGCGCCGCAAGCGCCGCAGCAGTTCGCCCAGCCATTCCGGCTCGACCCCGCGCGGCAGGCTGCCGGCGACCACCGCCAGCTCGTGCTCCCCGGCAAGCCGGTCGAGGCGTTCGAACAACGCCGCCTGGGCTCGCTCGTCGGCCTCCGGGCCCGGCCCGTTGAGGTCGCTGACGCGCCCGCCGCGCTCGGCCAGCTTGATGTTGCTGCGGGTTTCGCCCGGCACCCGGACGAACGCATCGGCGAAGCCACGACGCTGGAACATGGCGGTGAACGGCGGCTGGTTGTCTTCGCCGAGGAAGCCGCTGACCGTCAACCGATGGCCGAGGTCGGCAAGCACCTGGGCGACATTCAGGCCCTTGCCGGCGGCCTGGGTCAGCACCGCCTCGCTGCGGTTAACCGCCCCCAGTTCCAGCTGGCGCAGGCGCACGGTGAGGTCCAGCGCCGGGTTCAGGGTAATCGTCAGGATCCGCGCCATTACTGCACCTCCGCTTCCACCAGGGCCCGGACCTCGGCGGCGCTCGCCAGGCCCAGGGCTTTGCGGGCCAGGCCGCGCGCAGCGACCAGCTGCAGTTCGCGCACGCCGGCCTTGACCAGGGCGATGCTGCGCGCCGAGACGCTCAGCTCGTCCACTCCCAGGCCGACCAGCAGCGGCAACGCCAGCGGGTCGGCCGCCAGTTCGCCGCAGACGCCGACCCACTTGCCCTCGGCGTGGGCGGCGCGGACGGTCATGTCGATCAGTTGCAGCACCGCCGGATGCAGACCGTCGGCCTGGGCCGAAAGACTCGGGTGGCCGCGATCGATAGCCAGGGTGTACTGGGTCAGGTCGTTGGTGCCGACGCTGAAGAAGTCCACCTCGCGGGCCAGCACCGGCGCGAGCAACGCCGCAGAGGGCACCTCGACCATGATCCCCAGTTGCAGGTCGGCCAGCGGGATTTCCTCGCGCAGGCGCAGCGCCAGGTCACGCGCCTGGCGCCATTCGTCGAGGCTGCCGACCATCGGGAACATCACCCGCAGCGGCCGCTCCCCGGCGGCGCGGAACAGCGCGCGCAACTGGGTCTCGAGGATCTGCGGTCGCTGCAGGGTCAAGCGGATACCGCGCAGGCCCAGATAGGGATTCTCTTCGTGGGGAATCGGCCAGTACGGCAGCGGCTTGTCCCCGCCGACATCCAGGGTCCGCGCCACCAGCGGACGTCCGTCGAGGGCGTCGAGCACCCGACGGTATTCCGCTTCCTGGGTCGCCAGGTCCGGCGCGCGGGCGTTGTTCATGAAGACGAACTCGGTGCGCAGCAGGCCAACGCCCTCGGCGCCCAGCTCCACCGCGCGCGCGGCGCCGGCGGTGTCGCCAAGGTTGGCGCAGACTTCCACCGCGTGGCCATCGCGGGTCCGCGCAGGCTCCAGCCGCTGCGCGTCGGCGCGGGCCTGGCGCTGCTGGCGGGCGTCGCGCTCGGCGGCGGCCTGCTGCAACTGTTCGGTGCTCGGCGCCACCTGCAGCCAGCCGTGCTCGCCATCCAGCAGCAGTGCCGTGCCCGGCTCCAGGCCGAGCACCGCCGCGCCGGCGCCGACCAATGCCGGAATGCCGAGGGCGCGGGCGATGATCGCGCTGTGCGAAGTGGCGCCGCCGCGCGCCGTGAGGATGCCGGCGACCCGCTGGGCGTCGAGGCGGGCGACATCGGAGGGGCCGACCTCGTCCATCACCAGGATGTACGGCTGCTCCGGCTCGCGCGGCGCCTCCACCCCGCAGAGCCTGGCCAGCACCCGCCGGCCGAGGTCGCGGAGGTCGGCGGCGCGCTCGGCGAGCAGCGCGTCGTGCAGCGCCTCCTGTTGCGCCGCGCTGTCTTCCACCACCCGACTCCAGGCCGCTTCGGCGCTTTCGCCGCGATTCAGGCGCAGTTGCACCTGCTCGGCCAGTTCCGGATCGTCGAGCATCTCCCGGTGGGTGACGAAAATCTCGCGGATCGCCTTCACCGTGCTGCGTTCGACCAGGCCGACGATCTCCTCGTCCACCGCCCGCTTGGCCCGCAGCAGGCGCTCGCGTTCATGGGCCGGCGACTCGCCGCGCGGCTGGAACTCGAAGCGCTGCGCCACCTGGACATGCGCCGGACCACTGGCGATGCCCGGCGACGCGGCGATCGCCTGCAGGCGCTCGCCGGCGCGCAGCGGCGCCGGCCGGGCATCCTCTTCCGCCTCGCCGACGGCATCGGGCAAGGCCTCCTCCGCCAGCGCTTCGACCTCCTCGCCGAGCCCCTCACGCACCGCGGCCAGCAAGGCTGGCAGCGCGTCCTCGGCGATCGCCGGCTCGGCGCTGAACTCCAGCGTCTGGCCGCGTCGCGCGCCGAGGGCGAGCAGCTTGCTCAGGCTCTTCGCCGAGACGGGGGCCGCCTCGCTGTCGGCCAGGCGTACCCGGATCTCGCCGGCGAAACCCTTGGCCAGCTGCGCCAGCGCCTGCGCCGGGCGGGCATGCAGGCCATGCGGGTTGGCCAGGACCGCTCGCGCGCTGGGCCAGTCCGGCGGCAGCTCGCCACCGAGCGCCGCGAGTACGCTGCGGCTGCTGGTGGCGCGCACCAGCTCGGCGCCACGCCCTTCCAGCAACAGGTCGCACAGGCGTTCGAGCAGCGCCTGGTGCGCTTCGCCCAGGCTGGCCAGGCAGAACAGCCCGGTGACCAGTTGCCCCTGGTGCTGCAACGGTTGCGCCGGAGTGACGAAGGCCAGCCCGGGGCGCTTCACCAATTGTTCGCTGTGCAACCAGCACAGCCCGTCGCCCAGCGGCAACGGTTCGGTCTGCTGGAGCACGGCGGCGAAGCCGTTCTCCACGCAGCCGGCCTTCTTCAACAGGCGCGCGCCGAGCCAGGCCAGTTCGTCGAGGTCCTCGGCGTTCTGGCCGAGGCCGACCAGTTGTGCGTCCAGCGCCAGTTCCTGCGGCGCGCCCTGCAACAGGCCGAGGACTTCCTCGGCGCTGGCGGCCGCGCTCAGCGCCGGTCCCAGGTCGGCCTCGCCGAGGGCGCGGGTGAGCAATTGCAGGAGCTGCAGGTGTTCGTCGGACTTCGCCGCGATGCCGATGGCCAGGTAGACCTGCTGGCCATCGCCCCAGTCCACTCCCTCGGGGAATTGCAGCAGGCGCACACCGGTGCTGAAGACCAGCTCGCGGGTATCCGGGGTCCCATGGGGTATGGCGATGCCCTGGCCGAGGTAGGTGGAGCCTTGTGCCTCGCGCGCCTTCAGGCCCTCGGCATAGCCGGGCGCGGCCAGGCCGTCGGCGACCAGCGCCGCGCCGAGCAGGCGCAGGGCTTCGGCCTTGTCCGCGGCGCGCTGGCCCATGCGGATCTGCCGGGTATCGAGTTCGAGCATGGAAACCTCCTCAGGAGCGAACGGCTCCCCGTCTCACGTCCGGATCGTCCCGCCGCGCCGAGGCGCGGGCGCGGGATGTGCCGGCGGTAGCGGAAAGCGGCTCGCGGGAGCCTTCCGTACAGCCAGGGGCGGTGATCCGCTTGTTGTCATTGACCTACCATAGCGTAGGCGGCGCCGCGTTCGGGCTGCGCGAGGCAGCCTGGGGCAGGGGGCGCCGGCTTCGCCGGAATCTTTTGCTGAATCGATTCACTTAATTAAATTGGCACGTTACCCGATAATGATTGATCCTTGAAGCCCAACTTGTCGTCGCCTCCAGTAGAGATCGGTTTGAAACTCAGTGATATCGCCCGCCTGGCCGGGGTCTCGGTGACCACCGCCAGCTACGTCATCAATGGCAAGGCCGCCCAGCGGCGCATCAGCGCCGCCACCGTCGAGCGCGTGCTTGCCGTGGTCGAGGAACACGGCTACCAGCCGGACCAGCAGGCCGCCGGCCTGCGCCGCGGGCAGACCCGCACCCTCGGCTTCATCCTCCCGGACCTGGAAAACCCCAGCTACGCCCGCCTCGCCAAGCAACTCGAACAAGGCGCCCGGGCGCGCGGCTACCAGTTGCTGATCGCCTGCTCCGACGACGAGCCGGAGACCGAGCGCCAGGTGGTCAACCTGTTCCGCGCGCGCCGCTGCGACGCGCTGATCGTCGCCAGTTGCCTGCCGGCCGGGGATGATACCCATGCCCGGCTGGTCGCCGAAGGCCTGCCGGTGGTGGCCATCGACCGCCAGCTCGACCCGCAGCGCTTCGCCTCGGTGATCAGCGACGACCAGGACGCCGCGCGCCGCCTCACCGAAACCCTGTTGCAACCGGCGCCGCGCCATATCGCCCTGCTCGGCGCGCGGGCGGACCTGATCATCAGCCACGACCGCGCCGCCGGCTTCCGCCAGGCGCTGAAGGACTTCCGCGGCGAGGTCATCGTCGAGCATGCCGAGGTGTTCAGCCGCGAGTGCGGACGCCGCCTGATGGAGCAATTGCTCGAGCGCCTGGGCTACCTGCCCGACGCCCTGGTGACCACTGCCTATGTACTCCTCGAAGGCGTCTTCGATGTGTTCCAGGCGCGCGCCGACGGTTGGCCCGAAGGCTTGCGGGTGGCGACCTTCGGCGACACCCAGTTGCTCGACTTCGTGCCGCTGAAGGTCAACTCGATCTACCAGCAGCACGCGCTGATCGCCGCCAACGCCCTCGAACTGGCGCTCCGCGCGGTCGAGGAGAACGACTACCGGCCGGGCCTGCACGCCGTCCCCCGGCAACTCAAGCTGCGCGACTGAGCCGGCCGCCATGCGCCTGGTCGACACCCACAACCACCTCGACTTCCCGGACTTCGACGCCGACCGCGCCGCGCTGCTGCAACGCAGCCGCGCGCTGGGGGTCGAGCGCCAGGTGGTGCTCGGCGTCTACCGCGAGAACTGGCAACGGGTCTGGGACCTGGCGCAGGCCGAGGATGGCCTGTACGCGGCGCTCGGCCTGCACCCCGTCTACCTGGCGCGGCACCGCCCGCAGCACCTGGACGACCTGCGCCAGTGGCTGCAACGCCTGCGCGGCGAGACGAAGCTCTGCGCGGTCGGCGAGATCGGCCTGGACTACTACCTGGAACACCTCGACCGCGACGCCCAGCAGGCGCTGTTCGAGGCCCAACTGCGGCTGGCCGCGGAATTCCGCCTGCCGGCGCTGATCCACGTGCGCCGCGCCCACGCGGCGACCATCGCCACCCTCAAGCGCATCCGCCTGGAGCGCCGTGGCATCATCCATGCCTTCGCCGGCAGCCGCGAGGAAGCCCGCGAGTACCTCAAGCTCGGCTTCCGCCTCGGCCTCGGCGGCGCGCCGACCTGGCCGCAGGCCAACCGCCTGCGCAAGGTGGCGGCGGAGCTGCCGGCCGAGGCCATCGTGCTGGAAACCGATGCGCCGGACATGGCGCCATCGATGCATCCCGGCCAGCGCAACAGTCCGGAGCACCTGCCGGACATCTGCCGCGCCCTCGCCGAGCTGCGCGGGGTCGACGCCGAGGAACTGGCGGCGAGCAGCAGCCGCAACGCCGCCGAGCTGTTCGGCTGGGACTGATCAAGCGTCGCGCAGGACTTCCGGCGCCAGTTGCGGGTACGTCTCGCGCAACGCCTCCAGGCAGGCCGAAAGCTGCGCCGCTTCCTCCGGCAGGCGCCGGGCGAAGTCGCTCCAGCCTTGCAGACGCAATCGCCGGGGCATCGGCACCAGGCCGCTGATGGCGTCCCAGAAGGCATCCCAGTTGCATCCGTACCACGGCGGCAACGCCAGGGCCTCGCGCAGGCGTTCGTGCAAGCGCGCGGCGCTGTCCACGTCCGCCAGCTCGATGGCCAGGCTCGCCGCCCGGTTCAGTTCCTCGTCCATGGAGCCTCCGCCAGCAATGCGTCGCAACGCTCGCGCACGAACGCGCGCAAGAGGGTCACCGGACGGGTCAACTGGGCGCGGTGGGTACACAAGAGGTTCATCGGCGTCGCTTCGCCCTGCCACTCCGGCAGCAGCAGGCGCAGGCGCCCGGCGCGCACATCCTCGGCCACGTCCAGCCAGGACTTGTAGACCAGCCCCTTGCCGGCCAGGGCCCAGCGCCGCACCACGTCGGCGTCGTCGCAGACCCGGTCGCCGGCGACCGTCAGGGTCAGGCTGCGGCGGCCCCGCTGGAACGCCCAGCGGTCGTGTATCCGGCCGCCGAGTTGGTAGAGCAGGCAATTGTGCTCGCGCAGGTCGTCCGGCTGGCGCGGCTCGCCGCGCTCCGCCAGGTAGCCCGGCGCGGCGCAGAGCACTCGCCGGTTGTCCGGCGCCAGCGGCAGGGCGACCAGGCTGGAGTCGGCCGGTGCGCCGTAGCGGATCGCCACGTCCACCGGTTGCCGGTAGAGATCGGTCACCCGGTCGCCGAGCAGCAGGCGCAGGCTCAGTTGCGGATAGCGCGCCTGGAACTCGTCGAGCCATGGCAGCAGCAGGTTGCGGCCGAAGTCGGAGGGCGCGGAAAGCTGCAGTACCCCGGCGATCTGGTCCTTGCCGCCCTGCAGCAACCGGCGCCCCTCCTCCAGGCTGCGCAACGAGGCGCGGGCATGCAGGAGGAACGCGTCGCCCTCGGGAGTCAGGCGCAGGCTGCGGGTGGAGCGGGCGAACAGGCGTACCTCCAGCTCGCTTTCCAGGCGCTTCAGCGCCGCGCTGGCCACCGCCGGGGAAATCTCCAACTGGCGCGCGGCGGCGGACAACGAGCCGCTGTCGCTGGTGTGGACGAACACCTGGAGGTCGTCGTAACGCAGCATTTTCAAGATTCCTTTGAAAGAGTCTTCCCTGATAGCCTGTTTTTCAGCGATTTGAAATAGCCCATCCTGACTCCGCCCCATCGAAGGAACCCACCATGAGCACACCCCTCACCCTGATCGCCACCATCACCGCCGCCCCCGGCCACGCCGAGGCCCTGGAACGCGAATTGCGCGCCCTGGTCGCCCCGTCGCGCGCCGAGGCTGGTTGCCTGCAGTACGACCTGCACCAGGACCGCCACGACTCCCACCTGTTCTACATGATCGAGCAGTGGCGCGACGACGCCGCCCTGGAGCGGCACCAGAACACCGAACACTTCCTGCGCTTCAGCCGCGGCAACGAAGCCCTGCTGCAGAACGTGAAGATCGACCAACTCTATCGCCTCGCCTGAGGCCCGTTTCCCGGAGTTCCCATGAAAGCTGTCGGTTACTACCAATCCCTGCCCATCGACCATCCCGACGCCCTGCTCGACCTCGAACTGCCCGAGCCCACGCCGGGCCCGCGCGACCTGCTGGTGGAGGTCCGCGCCATCTCGGTCAACCCGGTGGATACCAAGGTCCGCCAGCGCGCCCAGCCGGAAGCCGGCCAGGCCAAGGTGCTGGGCTGGGACGCGGCGGGCGTGGTGCGCGCGGTCGGCAGCGAGGTCAGCCTGTTCCGTCCTGGCGATCGGGTCTGGTACGCCGGGGACATCACCCGCCCCGGTAGCAACAGCGAGCTGCATCGGGTCGACGAGCGCATTGCCGGGCACCTGCCGAAAAGCCTCGACTTCGCCCAGGCCGCGGCCCTGCCGCTGACCACCATCACTGCCTGGGAACTGCTCTTCGAGCGCTTGCAGATCGCCGAAGGCAAGGCCGACCAGGGCCAGAGCCTGCTGGTGGTCGGTGCCGCCGGCGGGGTCGGTTCGATCCTGGTCCAACTGGCCCGGCAACTGACCGGCCTGAACGTGATCGGCACCGCTTCGCGCGCAGAGACCCAGGCCTGGGTCCGCGACCTCGGCGCGCACCATGTGATCGACCACGGCAAGCCGCTGGCCGAAGAGCTGAAGCGGATCGGTGTCGCCGAGGTCAGCCACGTCGCCAGCCTGACCCACACCGACCAGCACCTCGAACAGATCGTCGCCGCGCTGCGCCCGCAAGGCCGCCTGGCGCTGATCGACGACCCGGCGTCGCTGGACATCGGCAAGCTGAAGCAGAAGAGCCTGTCGCTGCACTGGGAGTTCATGTACACCCGCTCGATGTTCCAGACCGACGACATGATCGAGCAGCACCGGCTGCTGGAGCGGGTCGCCGGGCTGATCGACGAAGGCGTGTTGAAGACCACCGTCGGCGAGCATTTCGGCCGCATCGACGCGGCCAACCTGCGCCGCGCCCACGCGCTGCTGGAGAGCGGCCGGGCCAAGGGCAAGATCGTTCTCGAAGGGTTCTGAACGGCAGGACCACGGGGCGCGGCGTTTTCCACCCTACCGCCGTGCCCCTGGCCTTTGCTATCCCGCCTTGCGCACCCTCAGCGCAGCCTCGATCTCGCCAAGGATCGTCGGGTCGTCGATGGTCGATGGCGCCGCGTAGTCCTCGCCATCGGCGATCTTGCGCAGCACCGCGCGGAGGATCTTCCCGGAGCGGGTCTTCGGCAGCCGCTTGACCACCACCACCCGCTGGAAGCAGGCCAGCGCGCCGATCTGTTCGCGGACCAGCGCCACCAGCTCGCGCTGCAGTTGCTCGGCGGCGATCCCGGCATCGTCCTTGAGCACCACCAGGCCCAGCGGCACGTGGCCCTTGAGTTCGTCCCGCACGCCGATCACCGCGCACTCGGCAACCGCCTGGTGCTGCGCCACGCGTTCCTCCATCTCGCCGGTGGAGAGGCGATGCCCGGAAACGTTTATCACGTCGTCGGTGCGCCCCATGATGTAGACGAAGCCGTCCTCGTCGAGATAACCGCCGTCGCCGGTGTGGTAGTAGCCGGGATAGTTGCCCAGGTAGGCCTGCAGGTAGCGCGGGTGGTCGCCCCAGAGGGTCTGCGCGCAGCCCGGCGGCAACGGCAGGGCGATGACGATCGCGCCCTGGCGGTTCGCTCCCAGCGGCCGGCCTTCGTCGTCCAGCACCTGCACGTGGTAGCCGGGCACCGCGCGGTTGGTCGAGCCGGCCCGCAGGTCGTGGCCGGCGATCCCGATGCAGGGCGCGGTCACCGGCCAGCCGGTCTCGGTCTGCCACCAATGGTCGTGGACCGGCCGCCCGGTGTGCTCCTCCAGCCAGTGCTGGGTGCTGCTGTCGAGCTTCTCGCCGGCCAGGAACAGGTGGCGCAGCGAACCCAGGTCGTAGCGCTTCACCCGTTCGCCATGCGGGTCTTCCTTGCGGATCGCGCGGATCGCCGTCGGCGCGCAGAACAGGCTGTTCACCCTGTGCTCTTCGATCACCCGCCAGTAGGCGCCGGCATCCGGCGTGCGCACCGGCTTGCCTTCGTAGAACACCGTGGTACAGCCGCACATCAGCGGGCCGTAGACGATCAGCGAGTGGCCGACCACCCAGCCGACGTCGGAGATCCCCCACCAGACGTCGCCGGCCTGCATGCCGTAGATAGTGCGGACCGCGTAGCACACCGCGACCGCGTGGCCACCGTTGTCGCGGACGATACCCTTGGGCTTACCGGTGGTGCCCGAGGTGTACATGATGTACAGCGGATCGCCGCTGGCCACCGGCAGCGGATCGGCCGGCTCGGCGGCGGCGAGGCAGTCCTGCCAGTCCAGGTCGCGGCCCGGGTGCAGGCGCGCGGGCGCCTGCGGGCGTTGCCAGACCATGACGTGGGCAGGCTGGTGGATCGCCAGTTCGAGGGCCTTGTCCACCAGCGGCTTGTATTCGATCACCCGATCGAACTCCAGCCCGCAGGAAGCGGTGAGCACCAGCTTCGGCGTGGCGTCGTCGATGCGCAGGGCCAGCTCGTAGGGAGCGAAGCCACCGAACACCACCGAATGCACCGCGCCCAGGCGCGCGCAGGCGAGCATCGCCATGGCCGCCTGCGGCACCATCGGCATGTAGATGATCACCCGGTCACCCTTGCCGACCCCGAGGGCCCGCAGGGCGCCGGCCAGGCGCGCCACTTCGTCGCGCAGCCGCAGGTAGCTGTAGCGGTCCTGGGTGCCGGTCACCGGCGAGTCGTAGATCAGCGCGGTCTGTTCGCCGCGCCCCTCCTCGATCTGCCGGTCGAGGGCCAGGTAGGCGCTGTTCAGACGGCCATCGGCGAACCAGCGATGGGTGCCGTCGGGCAGGCTTTCGAGGATGTTCGCGGGCGCCTGGTACCAGGCCAGGGAACGGGCCTGTTCGGCCCAGAACGCGGCCGGCTCGGCGATCGAGCGGGCGTGCTGCTGCAGGTACGTCATGTTCCAGCCCTCTGATTGTTCTTATTAGGGATGAAGCAGTGAGTGAGCCTTGGAGTATGGGCGGGCGCCGGGCACCCGCCATCAACCTTTGGTCGTAGAGGTCAGTCCTTGCCGCGGTAGAGCTTCTGGATGCTGGAGAAGTCCAGCCCCTCGTGCTCGGCATCGGCCTGGGCGTGCAGGCTGAACAGGTTGCGCGCCAGCGCGCCGAGCGGCGTCGAGGCCTGCACCGCCTGGGCGTTGGCCAGCGCCAGGCCGAGGTCCTTGTTCATCAGGCGCACCTGGAAACCGCCGGCATAGCCGTTGCTCGCCGGCGCCTGTGGCATCACCCCGGGCCAGGGGTTGTAGAGGTTCAGCGCCCAGTTGCCACCGGAACTCTGCTTCATCACCTCGGACAGCACCGCCGGGTCGAGGCCGTTCTTCACCCCCAGCGCCAGGGCCTCGGCGGTGCCGGCCATGAGGATGCCGAGGAGCATGTTGTTGCAGATCTTCGCCACCTGGCCGGCGCCGTGATCGCCGGCGTGGAAGATGTTCCGGCCCATGTTCTCGAGGACCGGCCGGGCCCGCGCGAAGCCTTCGGCGGGGCCGCCGACGATGAAGCTCAGGGTGCCGGCGCGGGCGCCGCCGACGCCGCCGGAAACCGGCGCGTCGAGCAGGGTCAGGCCCTTCGCCGCGGCGGCCTCGGCGACCTTGCGCGCGGTCTCCGGGGCGATGGTCGAGCAGTCGATCAGCAGGGGCTTGCCGGCGACCCGCGCGAGCAGGCCGTCGTCGCCGAGATACAGGCTTTCCACGTGCTGCCCGGCCGGCAGCATGCTGATCACCACTTCGGCGCCTTCGCAGCACTGCAAGGCGCTATCGGCGCCCTGCGCGCCCTGCTCGACCAGGCTCAGCACGGCCTTGGGCTGCAAGTCGAAGACATTCACCCGGTGGCCGGCCTTGAGCAGGTTGGCGGCCATCGGCCCACCCATGTTGCCCAGGCCGAGGAATGCGATGTCGGTCATCGGTCCGTCTCCCTTTCAGCGCATCTGGATCGAGAAGTTGGTCCCGGCCACGCTATCGCTGTCGAACCAGCGCGCGGTCACGGTCTTGGTCTCGGTGTAGAAGCGCACGCCCTGCTTGCCGTAGGCGTGCAGGTCGCCGTAGAACGAGCCCTTCCAACCGGTGAAGGAGAAGAACGGCAGCGGTACCGGAATCGGGATGTTGATGCCCACCTGGCCGACCTCGATGTGGTGCTGGAAGGTCCGCGCCGCGGCGCCGGAGCTGGTGAAGATCGAGGTGCCGTTGCCGTAGGGGCTTTCGTTGATCAGGCGGATCGCCTGCTCCAGGCTGTCGACCTCGGCCAGGCAGAGCACCGGGCCGAACACCTCTTCGCGGTAGATCGCCATGTCCGGGCGCACCCCGGCGAACAGCGTCGGGCCGACCCAGTTGCCGTCCGGGTATCCCTCGACCTTGTAGCCGCGGCCATCCAGCAGCAGTTGCGCGCCCTCCTCCACGCCCTGGCCGATCAGGCGCTCGATGCGCGCCTTGGCCTGCGGGTTGATCACCGGGCCGTAGCTGGCGCCGCTGTCGTCCCATGGGCCGGGGCGGACCTTGGCCAGCGCGTCGCGGATTTCCGGAATCCACTCGCGGGCGGCCCCCACCAGCACCGCCACCGAGATCGCCATGCAGCGCTGCCCGGCCGCGCCCACCGAGGCACCGACCAGGTTGCTGATGACCTGTGCCTTGTCCGCGTCGGGCATGATCACCATGTGGTTCTTCGCCCCGGCGAAGCTCTGCACGCGCTTATTGTGCGCGGTGCCGGTGTGGTAGACGTACTGGCCGACGGCGACCGAGCCGACGAAGGACACCGCCTTCACCTGCGGGTGCTTGAGCAACTGGTCGACCTGTTCCTTGCCGCCATGCACCACCTGCAGCACGCCCTTCGGCGCACCGGCCTCGAGGAACAGCTCGGCGAGCCGCACGCTGGTCAGCGGCACCTGCTCGGAAGGCTTGAGGATGAAGGCGTTGCCGCAGGAGATGGCCAGCGGGAACATCCACAGCGGGATCATCGCCGGGAAGTTGAACGGGGTGATGCCAACGCACACGCCCAGCGGCTGGGTGATGCTGTAGGTGTCGATGTTGCGGGCGACGTTCTCCACCGTCTCGCCCATCAGCAGCGAGGGCACGTTGCAGGCGTGCTCGACCACCTCGATACCGCGCCAGACGTCGCCCTTGGCGTCCTCGAAAGTCTTGCCCAGCTCGCTGGAGACGATCTTCGCCAGTTCGTCGTGGTGTTCCTTGAGCAACGCCTGGTAACGCAGCATCACCCGCGCGCGCTCGGAAACCGGGGTTTCCTTCCAGCTGGCGAAGGTTTCGCGGGCACTGGCCACCGCCTGCTCGACCTGCTCCGCGCTGGCGCAGGCGATCTCCGCCAGGGTGCTGTTGTCGAGGGGATTGCTGACCGGGATGCGCTGGGCGCCGAGACCTTCGACGAAGGCTCCCGCGATGAGGTGGCGGACTGGGACTGACATGAACCCTCCTGCACCGGCCAGGCCGGCTTTTATTGTTGTGGCGGACTGGTACGAGGTCGATTCGGACCTCGCTTTGGCCAAGAAGCTATCACTGGGCGGAAGGTCGCGAGATCGACTAAATTGTGTTGTTCATGGACTATATTGCGGAGCCGGCTACCGACATGTCGCACACCTCCGACTGGCCCCTGCCGGCCGACAGCCTGCGCTTGCCGATCCCGGCGGCGCTGCTGGAGAAACTGGCGGTCCACCCGCTCAGCCGCGACCTCTACCCCACCTCCCTGGGCCACTACCGGCGCGCCCGCGACCACCGCATGAGCCGCGAGCGCCATGACGAGCACCTGCTGATCTATTGCAGCGAAGGCCAGGGCCTGTTGCGCGTGCGCGAGGGCGACGCCTGGCGCGAATACCGGGTCGGCAGCGGCGACCTACTCTGGCTGCCGCCGGGCATGGCCCACGACTACGCCGCCGACGACCGCCAACCCTGGACCATCTTTTGGACCCACCTGCGCGGCGACAGCGCCACCTGGCTGCAACACAGCGCCGGCTACCGCGACACCCCGCTGCGCCATTGGGGCCTGCAACACGCCCTGCTCGGCGGCTTCGAGCAACTGCTGGAGGTGCGCCACAGCGGCTACCGCTTCCAGCACTTCCTGCTCGCCGCCAGCCGCCTGCGCAGCCTGCTCTGCCAGCTACCGCTGCTGCGCCCGCTGCGCGAGGGCAGCCTGGACCTCGACGGGCTGCACGCCTACATGCGCGAACACCTGCATGCGCGCCTCGAACTGGAACGCCTGGCGGCCTTCTGCAACCTGTCGAAGTTCCATTTCGTCAGTCGCTACAAGGCGATCACCGGCCGTACGCCTATCCAGCACTTCCTGCACCTGAAGATCGAGTACGCCTGCCAGTTGCTGGACAGCAGCGACCAGAGCGTGGCCCGGGTCGGCCAGGCGGTCGGCTACGACGACAGCTACTACTTCTCGCGCCTGTTCAGCAAGGTCATGGGTTTGTCGCCGAGCGCCTACCGGCAGCGGGTAAGGCAGGGCGAGGGAGGAGCCTGAAGCGCTCTGCGGCGGGGCTGTAAACGAAGCGGCGACCAGTTGTCGGCAAACTGATCCCGGTCAGTGTTTTCCGGGCCGACAGGACTAGACTGAAGCTCCCTTTCCAGCCCCGATGGATGAATCGCCATGAACATCCTCGTCCGCCCGTCGCAAACCCCGAAAGGCCAATGCTGGCAAGTCTGCCTCGACCAGCAGGCCGTCAACTTCCGTAGCGAAAGCGAGGCCCGGCGTTTCGTCGACCGCCTCGAGGCGCGCCTGCGCGCGCCCCATGTGCTGCCCGAACTGAAACAGCGAACGGCCTGATCCGCGCTCAGACGGCCTGGCGCTCCAGGCGCCCGGTCTGCCAGGCGAGCAGGGTCGCGACCGCGCCGCAGACGGCGATCACCAGAGTCATGGGGATCGCCGTGCCGTCGTGGAGCACGCCGACCAGCGCCGAAGCGCCCGCCGCCACGCTGAACTGCAGGCTGCCCATCAGCGCCGAGGCGCTGCCGGCGTGCTGTCCCTGTCCGGCCATGGCGCAGGCGGAAGCGTTGGGAATGATGCAGCCGAGGCTGGCCACGCATCCGAACAGCGGAACCAGCAGCGGCCACAGCGTGGCCGGTTGCAGCGAAGCGATGCCCAGCAGGGCCAGGCCGCACACCAGGTAGCCCCAGATGATCCGCCGCAGCCAGAACGCCGGCCCGCGATAGCGCAGCAGCCGCGCGTTGACCTGTGCCATGACGATGAAGCCCGCGGCATTGCTGCCGAACAGCCAGCCATAGTGCTCGGCGGGAATCCCGTAGAGCTGGATGAACACGTAGGGCGAACCGGCGATGTAGGCGAACATCCCGGCCATCGCCACCCCGCCGGAAAGGCCATAGGCGAGAAACAGGCGGTCGGCGAACAGCCGCCGGTACTGCCCCAGCGCGCCGGACAGCGGCGGTCGCTCGCCGTCGGCCGGGATGGTTTCCGGCAGCCACAACGCCACGCCGAGGCCGGCCAGGGCGGCGAACAGGGTCAGGCAGACGAAGATCGATTGCCAGCCCTGCCAGTCCAGCAGCAGGCCGCCGGCCACGGGGGCGAGGATCGGCGCCAGGCCCATCACCAGCATCAACTGGGAAAACGCCTTGGCGGCGCCGATCGGATCGCACAGGTCACGCACCACTGCCCGCGAGATGACCATCCCGGCGCAGCCGCCGAGGGCCTGGACGAAGCGCGCGGCTATCAGCCACTCCAGGCTCGGCGCCAGGGCGCAGGCGGCCGAGGCCAGGGTGAAGATACTCACCCCCACCAGCAGCGGCAGGCGCCGGCCATAGCGGTCGGCCACCGGGCCGTAGAGCAACTGGCCGATGGACAGGCCGGCGAAGTAGGCAGCCAGGCTCAGTTGGACGTGCTCGACGTCGGTGGCGAAGGCCTTGGCCAGGGTCGGGAAGCTCGGCAGGTAGAAATCGATGGCCAGTGGCCCGAAGGCGCTCAGGGCTCCCAGTATCAGCAGGATGCGCAGGTTCATGGATCGCTCGGCACGGGGCGCGTCGGTGGCAGGCAAGGCACTTCCCTGCGCGGCTCCCGGCAAGCGGGACGACGACGCCTATCATTGAATCGTCTGTGAGGGCGGGCGGCTCCAGGCCTGAGGCCGGTACTGGCGGGAAGATGCTACGGACAGCCGGGGAGTCGCCGAAAAAGCAGCGCGCAGCATAACACCGAAGACGCCCGCCGATCATGGCCGGAGACCGTGGAACCGCGGAATCCACGACTCATGAATGAGCAGCATTAGACAAAGGTGGTGTCGAAATACTTCGAGTCCGCCCGAGCGCGGCTAAAATCGGTACACTCCCCGCCCCGTTGCCGAGACCGATTCGACTACCCAGCACAGCATGCGACGCACAAAGGAAGATTCTGAAAAAAACCGTACGGCCATCCTCCTGGCCGCCGAGGAACTGTTCCTGGAAAAGGGCGTGTCCCATACCAGCCTGGAACAGATCGCCAGGGCCGCCGGGGTGACCCGTGGCGCCGTCTACTGGCACTTCCAGAACAAGGCCCACCTGTTCAACGAGATGCTCAACCAGGTACGCCTGCCGCCGGAGCAACTCACCGAGCGCCTGTCCGGCTGCGATGGCAGCGACCCGCTGCGCTCGCTCTACGACCTCTGCCTGGAGGCCGTGCAATCGTTGCTGACGCAGGAGAAGAAGCGCCGCATCCTGACCATCCTGATGCAACGTTGCGAATTCACCGAGGAACTGCGCGAGGCGCAGGAACGCAACAACGCCTTCGTGCAGATGTTCATCGAACTCTGCGAGCAGTTGTTCGCCCGCGACGAATGCCGTGTGCGGCTGCATCCGGGCATGACCCCGAGGATCGCCTCGCGCGCCTTGCACGCGCTGATCCTGGGCCTGTTCAACGACTGGTTGCGCGACCCGCGCCTGTTCGATCCGGATACGGACGCGGAACACCTGCTGGAGCCGATGTTCCGTGGCCTGGTGCGCGACTGGGGTCAGGCCAGCTCGGCGCCGTAGCCCTCCTCGCGGATCGCCTCGAGTACCTGGGCGCTGTCGAGCCGGCTGGCGACCCGGACTTCGCCGGCGCCAAGATCCACCTGGACGTCCGCCGCCGAATCCTTCGCCTGCACCGCATGGGTGATCGCCCGTACGCAGTGGCCGCAGGTCATGCCCTGAACCTTGAAGACTTGCATGGTATTGCCTCCTGTTGGTCATCGATGGTGCGATTTTCGACCTTGACATGGTGTCAAGGTCAATCCTCGAAATATCCGGTAACCGACAAAGCGTCAAGAACGGGTAAAGGCGGAGTAAAGAGGCTTAAACCCTACAAAGCACATGGTTAACATGTTCACCTTGTTCTTCACGAGGTAGAACCATGTCCATCCGCCGCTATTCCCCGTCACAGATCGCCCTGCACTGGCTCAGCGCCGTCGCGGTCCTGCTGATCATCGCCCTGCCCTACGGCGCCGACTTCTTCGCCGGCCTGCTCGGCGGCAAGGGCAACGTCTTCACCCTGCACAAGTCGCTGGGCGTGGCGGTACTCCTGCTGACCCTGACACGCCTGGCGCTGCGCCGCGTCCAGGGTGTCCCGGATACCCTGGAGGGGAACCCGGACTGGCAGCGCGCGGCCGCCAAGGCCGGGCATTTCCTGCTGTACGCGGTGCTGATCGTCATGCCGCTCTCCGGCATGCTCGCCGGCAAGCGTCCGCTGGACCTGTTCTGGCTGGTGCAGATCGGCCCGTTCGACCTGCCGGAAGCCTTCAAGGCGTTCGCCGGCGGCACCCACGTCACCGTCCAGTACCTGCTTTTCGCGCTGATCCTCGGCCACGCCGCCGCGGCCATCTGGCACCACCGCGTGCAGAAGGACGACGTACTGCGCGCCATGCTGCCGCAACGCGGCGCCTGATCCCAGCGACGGACGGGCACGCGGATGCCCGTCCCGACTTGTCCCGGACCCCGGCTTCGACCAAGCTTTTCCCTACGCCCCCCGCCGCCGAGGCCCGCCATGTTCCCCATCCTTCGCCCGCTGCTCCATACCGCCGCCCTGGCCTGCGCCCTCCCGGCGCTCGCCGCGGACCCGCAACCGGCCAGCGGTGGCTGGGCGCAACCCGACCCGGCGCCGATCGGCTATGCGGTGCTGAACGTTTCCCGCGAGCGGGTCGAGTCCGGCACTGCCTGCGATATCGGCCTGTACGTCCACGACGAACTGGTCGGCAACCTGCAACCGGGCGCCAGCCTGGCCCTGAACCTGCAACCCGGCGCGGTGGACGTGCGTCTTGCGCCGAACGGTCCTGGCGACGCCTGCCGGAACGGCATGACCATCCTCGCCGGACAGACCCTGACCCTGCGCGCCGGAGAGATCCGCAACCTGCGCATTACCCTCGGTGCGGGCGGGCTCTACCTGGCACCGGTGGCGGATGGGTACTGAGGGGTAGCGACTTGCCGTGGAGCATTGGCCATGACTCAGGGCACGAAGGTGGCGTTTCGGCACCGGGTGCACGGGGACTGCCTGGCGGGCCGTGAATGCGTGACTGGCCCCCAGCTCCCGTCGCTGCCTGCACGGCACTAAGGGGGGAAGCTGTTGCTTAGCGCTTGAGCGGGCGTCGTGCTTGCCTTGGTCTCTTGTTTCGCCTTTCCAGGCGAGTTCCTTCTGCAAGCGTCCAAAAGACTCGCCCCACTACTCGGAGGGCATGCCAGGAGCCCGATCCGTAGGGCGGATAACCGCTTGCGGTCATTCACTCTACGGATCAGGGCTTCGGTATGTGGAAGTCTGGCATGCACGAGGTCATCCCCCTCCTGAAGCGCCCCTCAGCCCAATCGAATCCTTCCGCTCGCCACCAGCACCGCATGCCCGGCGATACTCACCCGCTCGCCCTCCAACCGGCACCACAGCTCGCCGCCGCGCGCCGAGCACTGCTGGGCGGTCAGCGACAGTTTGTTCAAGCGCTGGGCCCAGTAGGGAATCAGGCTGCAATGCGCGGAGCCGGTGACCGGGTCTTCGTCGACGCCCATCGCCGGGGCGAAGAAGCGCGAGACGAAATCCTTCTGCAGGCCCCGCGCGGTGACGATCACTCCACGCCAGGGCAGCCGCGCCAGGGCCGCGAAGTCGGGGCGACAGGCGCGCACCGCCTCTTCGGACTCGAGCAGCACCAGCAGCTTGTCGGTGGAGCCCAGCACGTCCACCGGCGGCAGGCCCAGGGCCTGCTCCAGCTCGACGGTGCTACCGACCTCGCTCGGATACTGCGCGGGGAAATCCAGGACCAGCCGCTCGTCCTCGCGGTTGACCCGCAGCGCACCGGAGCGCGAGATGAATTCCAGGCGCTCGCCCGGCTCGTCGTAGACCTCGAACAGTACGTGGGCCGCAGCCAGTGTGGCGTGGCCGCAGAGCGCCACCTCGACGCTCGGGGTGAACCAGCGGATCCGCCAGGCCTCTCCTTCGCGAACGACGAAGGCGGTCTCGGAGAGGTTGTGCTCGGTCGCGATCATCTGCATCAGCTCGTCCGCCAGCCAGGCGTCGAGGCGATAGACCACGGCGGGATTGCCACTGAACGGGCGGGAAGAAAACGCGTCGACCTGGTGGAACTCGAGCTGCATGGCAGACCTCCTGGGAACGATCGCCACAGCATGCCGCCGCAGGCTCCGGGATGGGCGATACAGTGCGATCTTTTCCGATCGTAACAGTGGGACTTCGCCCTGCCTTCGACCCATTGCCCGAGCGGGCGTTTGCGGCGACCTGCCGGCGTTGTGAAGCCGCCGGCAAAAACGCCGCCTTTTTCCGCGAAACGCCGCTCAGGCCTCGCTGCGCACCCGTCGCACCGCGTTCTGCCAGCCGGCGTAGAGTTCGCCGCGGCGCTCCTCGGCCATGTGTGCGGCGAAGCGGCGCTGCAGGTGCCAGTGGCTGGCGATGTCGTCCAGGTCGCGATAGAAGCCGGCCTTCAGCCCGGCCATGTAGGCCACGCCGAGGGCGGTGGTCTCGGTGACTTCCGGGCGCTCCACGGTGACACCAAGGATGTCGGTGAGGAATTGCATCACCCAGTTGTTCACCACCATCCCGCCGTCCACCCGCAGCGCGCTGGGCGGCGTGCCGTCCTGGCGCATCGCTTCGAGCAGGTCGCGGGTCTGGTAGCAGACCGATTGCAGACCGGCGGTGACGATCTCCTTGATTCCGGTGTCACGGGTCAGGCCGAAGATCGCGCCGCGCGCCTTCGGGTCCCAGTAGGGCGCGCCGAGGCCGGTAAAGGCCGGCACCAGGTAGACGCCGTTGGAGTCGCCGGCCTGGATCGCCAGGGCTTCGCTCTCGTGGGCGTGGTCGATCAGCTTGATGCCGTCGCGCAGCCATTGCACCGCGGCGCCGGCGACGAAGATGCTGCCCTCCACCGCGTAGCTGACCTTGCCGTCCAGACGGTAGCCGACCGTGGTGAGCAGGCGGTTCTTCGAGGTCACCGGCTGCTCGCCGGTGTTCTGGATCATGAAGCAGCCGGTGCCGTAGGTGCTCTTCACCATGCCCGGCTGGAAGCAGGCCTGGCCGATCAGCGCGGCCTGCTGGTCGCCGGCCATGCCCAGCACCGGGATCGCCGCGCCAAGCAGCGACGGCTCGCTGACGCCGAACTCCGCCGCGCAGTCGAGTACCTCCGGCAGCAGGCTGCGCGGGATCTCGAACAGCGCCAGCAATTCCTCGTCCCAGTCCTGGCTGTGGATGTTGAACAGCAGGGTGCGCGAAGCGTTGGTCGCGTCGGTGCGATGGGAGCGGCCGCCGGTCAGGCGCCAGAGCAGGAAGCAGTCGACGGTGCCGAAGCGCAGCTCGCCGCGTTCGGCGCGCTGGCGGGCGCCGGGCACGTTGTCGAGGATCCAGCGCAGCTTGGTGGCGGAGAAATACGGATCGATCAGCAGCCCGGTGCGCGCGCTGACGTTCGCCTCGTGGCCGGCGGCCTTGAGTTCGGCACAGTAGTCGGCGGTACGACGATCCTGCCAGACGATGGCCGGGTGGATCAGGTCGCCGCTGGCGGCGTCCCAGACCAGCGTGGTCTCGCGCTGGTTGGTGATGCCGATGGCGGCGATGTCGGCCGCGCGCAAGCCCTTGCGGGCGAGCGCGTCGCGACAGACCTGGAGGGTGGTCAGCCAGATTTCCTCGCCGTCGTGCTCCACCCAGCCGTCCTTCGGGAAGTACTGCTTGAATTCCTGCTGGCAGCTCGCCACCGGCAAGCCCTGGGCACTGAACACGATGGCGCGGGAGCTGGTGGTGCCCTGGTCGATGGCGAGGAGATAGTGGGACATGGAAAACCTGACAGATTGAAAAGTAAGACGAATGCCGACCGCTAGGCCGGCGGGATTAGCGGCTCATTCACGGCCGATGGCGGCGAACGAACCCTGGGTCAGCTGGGCCAGCACCTCGGCCGCCAGCTCCACCTCCAGCCCGCGCCGTCCTGCGCTGACATGGATGCTCGGGTACTGCCGCGCGCTTTCATCGATGAAGGTACGCAGGCGCTTCTTCTGCCCCAGCGGGCTGATCCCGCCCACCAGGTAGCCGGTAGCCCGCTGCGCCGCCTGCGGATCGGCCATGTCGGCCTTCTTCGCCCCCGCCGCATGGGCCAGGGCCTTCAGGTCGAGACTGCCGATCACCGGCACCACCGCCACCAGCAACTCGCCCTTCTCCGTGGCGGCGAGCAGCGTCTTGAACACCCGCTGCGGGTCCAGGCCGAGCTTTTCCGCGGCCTCCAGGCCATAGGAAGGTGCCTTGGGGTCGTGGCTGTAGCTGAGCACCTTGTGCGCGGCGCGGGCCTTTTTCAGCAGGTCGATGGCAGGGGTCATGGTCACTCCCGGAGAAGAACGTTGGCTGAAAACCGGCGCCTACCTTAAGCCATCGCCGCCCCTGCTGCACGGGCGCCGATGCCGCGGCCCGCGTGCCTCGGTAGCGATCTTCGATTGGCCGCGAAAACGAAACCGGAGGGTCGTTTTTCGGACAAACGTTCATCTTCGCGCTTTGACAGCATTCCTTTGTGAATATATTTTTTCGAAACTGAACAATTTTCACGGCTGCCCGCCATAATTACAAGAACAGACAAGAGAGGCCCCATGACCACCGCCGCCCCGACCCCGTCCCTGTTCGGCCAATGCCTGGCCGAGTTCCTCGGCACCGCCCTCCTCATCTTCTTCGGCACCGGTTGCGTCGCGGCCCTGAAGGTCGCCGGCGCCAGCTTCGGCCTGTGGGAAATCAGCATCATCTGGGGGGTCGGCGTGAGCATGGCGATCTACCTCAGCGCCGGCGTCTCCGGCGCCCACCTGAACCCGGCGGTGAGCATCGCGCTGTGGCTGTTCGCCGGCTTCGAGGGGCGCAAGCTGCCGTTCTACATCACCGCCCAGGTGGCCGGTGCGTTCTGCGCCGCAGCGCTGGTCTACACCCTCTACAGCAGCCTGTTCATCGAGTTCGAACAGGCGCAGAACATCGTCCGCGGCAGCCAGGACAGCCTGGCCCTGGCCTCGGTGTTCTCCACCTATCCGCACCCGGCGCTGTCGGTCGGCCAGGCGTTCCTCGTCGAAGTGGTGATCACGGCCATCCTCATGGCGGTGATCATGGCCCTTACCGACGACGGCAACGGCCTGCCGCGCGGTCCGTTGGCGCCGCTGCTGATCGGCCTGCTGATCGCCGTGATCGGTAGCGCCATGGGCCCGCTGACCGGTTTCGCGATGAACCCGGCGCGCGACTTCGGCCCCAAGCTGATGACCTACCTGGCCGGCTGGGGGCCCATCGCCTTCACCGGCGGCCGCGAGATTCCCTATTTCCTGGTGCCGATCTTCGCCCCGATCCTCGGTGCCTGCCTCGGCGCCGGCGGCTATCGTGTACTGATCGCGCGCCATCTGCCGAGCGCCGCGGCGCCCGCCGAAGCCGAGCCGGAGAAGGTTCGCGCTTCCTGACCGCCCGTTCTTTCCTGCCATAGCCACAAGGCCACAGCCATGACCGACAAGCACAACAAGAAATACGTCGTCGCCCTGGACCAGGGCACCACCAGCTCCCGCGCCATCGTCTTCGACCGCGATGCCAACGTGGTCAGCCAGGCCCAGCGCGAGTTCGCCCAGTTCTATCCGCAGGCCGGCTGGGTCGAGCACGACCCGATGGAAATCTGGGCCACGCAGAGTTCGACCCTGGTCGAGGCCCTCGCCCAGGCCAGCATCGAGCACGACCAGGTGGCCGCCATCGGTATCACCAACCAGCGCGAGACCACGGTGGTCTGGGACCGTCACAGCGGTCGGCCGATCCACAACGCCATCGTCTGGCAGTGCCGGCGCAGCGCGGCGATCTGCGCGCAGCTCAAGCGCGACGGGCTGGAAGACTACATCCGCGAAACCACCGGGCTGGTCACCGACCCGTACTTCTCCGGGACCAAGCTGAAGTGGATCCTCGACAACGTCGAAGGCGCCCGCGAACGCGCGCGCAACGGCGACCTGTTGTTCGGCACCATCGACACCTGGCTGATCTGGAAGCTCACCGAAGGCAAGGTCCACGTCACCGACTACACCAATGCCTCGCGGACCATGCTGTTCAACATCCACAGCCTCGACTGGGACGCACGGATGCTCGAGGTGCTCGACATTCCCCGCTCGATGCTGCCCGAGGTGCGCAACTCTTCGGAGGTCTACGGCAACGCCCGGATCGGCGGGGTCGGCGGCGGCGAGCTGCCGATCGCCGGGATCGCCGGCGACCAGCAGGCCGCCCTGTTCGGCCAGATGTGCGTGGAACCGGGCCAGGCGAAGAACACCTACGGCACCGGCTGCTTCCTGCTGATGCACACCGGCGACAAGGCGGTGAAGTCCACCCATGGCCTGCTCACCACCATCGCCTGCGGCCCGCGCGGCGAGGTCGGCTACGCCCTGGAGGGCGCGGTGTTCAACGGCGGCTCCACGGTGCAGTGGTTGCGCGACGAACTGAAGGTGATCAACGACTCCTTCGATTCCGAATACTTCGCCACCAAGGTCAAGGACAGCAACGGCGTCTACCTGGTACCGGCCTTCACCGGACTCGGCGCGCCCTATTGGGACCCCTATGCGCGCGGCGCAGTGTTCGGCCTGACCCGTGGAGTCAAGGCCGACCACCTGATCCGCGCTACCCTGGAATCCATCGCCTACCAGACCCGCGACGTGCTCGACGCCATGCAGCGCGATGCCGGCGAACGCCTGCGCGCCCTGCGCGTCGACGGCGGGGCGGTGGCCAACAACTTCCTCATGCAGTTCCAGGCCGACATCCTCGGCACCCGCGTGGAACGTCCGGTGATGCGCGAGACCACCGCCCTCGGCGCCGCCTACCTGGCCGGCTTGGCCTGCGGCTTCTGGAGCAGCCTCGACGAGCTGAAGAGCAAGGCGGTGATCGAGCGGGTGTTCGAGCCGGAGTGCGACGAGCCCCGGCGCGAAAAGCTCTATGCCGGCTGGAAGAAAGCGGTGGAGCGCACTCGCGGCTGGGACGACGGCGAACTGTGACGAGCTGGCGCCATTCGTCCGCCGCGATGCGGCGAATGGCGTGTTCCCGCGCGCCGCTCTGGCATGCCCTGGGTAACGTTTGCGCGCGGCGGCCGGGTGCCGCCGCGGCGCCCTCTACGACTCATGCACGGCTGACAACGGCCCCCCGCGTGCGGCATTCTTGGCGACTTTCCAGGGTCCCGGCCCGGCAGCACGAGAACAACCCATGAACCTGCCCCCCCGACAGCAAAGCATCATCGAGGAGGTCCGCGAGCGCGGTTACCTGAGCATCGAGGAGATGGCGCAGATGTTCGCGGTCACCCCGCAGACCATCCGCCGCGACATCAACCAGCTCGCCGAACAGGGACTGCTGCGCCGCTACCACGGCGGTGCGGCCTACGATTCGAGCATCGAGAACACCGCCTACACCATGCGCGCCGACCAGATGCGCGACGAGAAGCAGCGCATCGCCGAAGCCGTGGCCAGCCTGGTGCCGGACAACGCCTCGCTGTTCATCAACATCGGCACCACCACCGAGGCCATCGCCCGCGCCCTGCTCAACCACCGCAACCTGAAGATCATCACCAACAACCTGCACGTGGCCGCCACCCTCAGCGCCAAGGAAGACTTCGAAGTGCTGGTCGCCGGCGGCACCGTACGCAGCGACGGCGGCATCGTCGGCCAGGCCGCGGTGGATTTCATCCAGCAGTTCCGCGTCGACTTCGCCCTGGTCGGCATCAGCGGCATCGACGAGGATGGCAGCCTGCTCGACTTCGACTACCAGGAAGTGCGCGTATCCCAGGCGATCATCGACAACGCGCGGCAAGTGTTCCTGGCCGCCGACTCGAGCAAGTTCGGGCGCAACGCGGTGGTCCGCCTGGGACCGATCTCGCTGGTCAACCGGGTCATCAGCGACAGCCCGCCGCCCGCCGCCATCGCCCGCCTGATGGCACAGCACAAGGTTCACCTGGACCTGGTCTGAGGCATTTCCCCTGCCACGGCGCCGTTCGGCGCCGTGAATGTTCGTTTCAGAAAAGCCACCTGCCGACCCCTGCCCATGCGCCACGACCCTCGGTGGCCGCTTTCCCGCATGCGGAAGAGGGGCTGTTCCCGCGCGGACGGGCAAACCGGTAGCGCCCGGGCAACCCTTCGAAATTGAAAAAGCCTGATGCATCGGGCTGGTCAATAACTGCGCAATCGACTAAGCTATTTTCGAATTCGAACAATACTACGTTCACTTTCGACTTCAGGGCCTTTCACATGAGTCAAGCGCACACCCCCTCCGCTCCACTCGCCGAAGTCTACGATGTCGCCGTGGTCGGCGGTGGCATCAACGGTGTAGGGATCGCCGCCGACGCAGCCGGGCGCGGCCTGTCCGTGTTCCTTTGCGAACAGCACGACCTGGCCCAGCACACCTCCTCGGCCAGCAGCAAGCTGATCCACGGCGGCCTGCGCTACCTCGAACACTACGAATTCCGCCTGGTCCGCGAAGCCCTGGCCGAGCGCGAGGTCCTGCTGGCCAAGGCGCCGCACATCGTCAAGCCGCTGCGCTTCGTCCTGCCGCACCGTCCGCACCTGCGCCCGGCCTGGATGATCCGTGCCGGCCTGTTCCTCTACGATCACCTCGGCAAGCGCGAGAAGCTGCCCGCCTCGCGCGGCCTGCGCTTCACCGGCAGCAGCCCGCTGAAGGCCGAGATCCGCCGTGGCTTCGAGTACTCCGACTGCGCGGTGGACGATGCGCGCCTGGTGGTGCTCAACGCGATCTCCGCCCGCGAGCACGGCGCCCACGTCCATACCCGCACCCGCTGCGTCAGCGCCCGTCGCAGCAAGGGACTCTGGCACCTGCACCTGGAGCGCAGCGACGGCAGCCTGTATTCGATCCGCGCCCGCGCCCTGGTGAACGCCGCCGGCCCCTGGGTGGCGCGCTTCATCCAGGACGACCTGAAACAGAAGTCGCCCTACGGTATCCGCCTGATCCAGGGCAGCCACATCATCGTGCCGAAGCTGTACGAAGGCGAGCACGCCTACATCCTGCAGAACGAAGACCGCCGCATCGTCTTCGCCATCCCCTATCTGGACCGTTTCACCATGATCGGCACCACCGATCGCGAGTACCAGGGCGACCCGGCCAAGGTGGCGATCAGCGAAGAGGAAACCGCCTACCTGCTGCAAGTGGTGAACGCCCATTTCAAGCAGCAACTCGCGGCCGCCGACATCCTGCACAGCTTCGCCGGCGTGCGTCCGCTGTGCGACGACGAGTCGGACGAGCCTTCGGCGATCACCCGCGACTACACCCTGTCGCTCTCCGCCGGCAACGGCGAGCCGCCGCTGCTCTCGGTGTTCGGCGGCAAGCTGACCACCTACCGCAAGCTGGCCGAATCGGCGCTGACGCAGCTCCAGCCGTTCTTCGCCAATCTCGGCCCGGCCTGGACCGCCAAGGCACCGCTGCCGGGCGGCGAGCAGATGCAGAGCGTCGAGGCGCTCACCGAGCAACTGGCCAACCGCTACGCCTGGCTCGACCGCGAACTGGCGCTGCGCTGGGCGCGCACCTACGGCACCCGGGTGTGGCGCCTGCTGGACGGGGTCAATGGCGAAGCCGATCTCGGCGAGCACCTGGGCGGCGGCCTGTATGCCCGCGAAGTGGACTACCTGTGCAAGCACGAGTGGGCCCAGGACGCCGAGGACATCCTCTGGCGCCGCAGCAAGCTCGGCCTGTTCCTCTCGCCGAGCCAGCAGGTGCGCCTCGGCCAGTACCTGCAGAGCGAGCATCCGCATCGCCCGCGGGTGCATGCGGCCTGATCGCCAGCCAGAAACGTCGAGGCCCGCTTTTGCGGGCCTCGTTCGTTATGGAAGGGTACGGGACGATCCGGGCATAATGCGCGGCGCCACCAAGCCGGTGGCGCCGCCGCAGTCGAGAATCCCGTGGACCTGATGTTCAAGGCGCTGATCGGCGCCGCCGTGGTCGTGCTCCTCGCCGTCCTGTCGAAGACCCGCAACTACTACATCGCCGGCCTGGTGCCGCTGTTTCCCACCTTCGCCCTGATTGCCCACTACATCGTCGGCAAGGGCCGTTCGCTGGACGACCTGAAGACCACCATCGTCTTCGGCATGTGGTCGATCATCCCCTACTTCGTCTATCTCGCCGCGCTCTACCTGCTGGTCGAGCGCTTCCGCCTGGAGACCTCGCTGGCCCTGGCGGCGCTGGCCTGGCTGGTGGCGGCAAGCGTGCTGGTGGGCCTCTGGGTACGCCTGCACGCCTGAGACCGCGAGCGCGGCTTCAGAGCTGGACGACGCTGGCCTGCCGATGGGCCTTCAGGTAAGGCACCACCGCCGCCAGCAACGGCTCCTTGAAGGCTTCCTGGAAGCGATGGGCGAGACCGGGGATCAGCTTCAGCTCCGAGCCACGGATATGCGCCGCCACGTGCACGCCGTGCATCACCGGCAGCAGCGGATCGGCGGTGCCATGGATCACCAGGGTCGGCACCTGCAGACGGTTCAGCAGCGGCACCCGGCTGGGTTCGGCGAGGATCGCCAGCAATTGCCGCTGCACGCCTTCCGGGTTGAAGGCGCGGTCGTAGGAACGTGCGGCCTGCAACAGAAGTTGCTGGCGATCATCGCGCACTTCCGGACTGCCCAGCGCCGCCAGCAGGTCGGCCTGCTGCTCGACCGCCTGCTCGCGGCTGGCCGCCTCGCGCCGCGCCAGCAGGCGCAGCAGCGACTCGCTGGGCGCCGGCAGGCCTTCGGCGCCGGAGCTGGTCATCACCAGGGTCAGGCTGAGCAGGCGCTGCGGCGCCATGTCGGCGATGTGCTGGGCGATCATCCCGCCCATGCTGGCGCCGAGCACATGGGCCTGGGGGATATCCAGCGCGTCGAGCAGATGCAGGGCATCGCCGGCCATGTCGGTGAGGGTATAGGGCGCGCTGACCGGCAGGCCGAGGCGATAACGCACCACTTCGTAGGTCAGCCGCGAACTGGGCACCGGCACGTTCCAGGCCGACAGGCCGACGTCGCGGTTGTCGTAGCGGATCACCCGGAAGCCTTGCTCGCACAGGGCGCTGACCACCTCGTCCGGCCAGTGGATCAGTTGCCCGCCCAGGCCCATCACCAGCAGCAGGGCCGGATCGCTGTCGCGGCCGATGCTCTGGTAGGCCAGGCGCACGTCGCCCAGTTCGACCGTCTCGGTAGGTACGCGTGCGTCGCAACGCGCCGCCGCAAAGGAGGAGAGGCTGCACAACAAGGCGGCCAGGAAGATGAAAGCACGCATGAAGAAAACCCAGAACGCAAAACCCCAGTGGAGCGCGATTCTGATTAAATTTCGTCCAGCGCGCTGCCACAGTAGCGTGACAGTTTGATGAATGCCGCCAGGCGGTCGTGGCGTTGTGGCTCTGCGGCGTTGCGCCGCTGCTCCGTGCCGCCGTCCCGTGTGCCGGGCTCTTCTCCCCGTCGCTCCACGATCGCACGCTCTGCGGGATCGAGGCCATCGCTTGTCGACAGCCCCTGGCGTATGAGACAAACTCAACGAATCCGCACCGCTATCAAGTTTTGCTCATACAGAGGCCGCCATGCTCGAACTTCGCCACCTCAAGACCCTGCACGCGCTGCGCGAAGCCGACAGCCTGGTGGAAGCCGCCGAGCGCCTGCACCTTACCCAGTCGGCGCTGTCGCACCAGTTCAAGGAACTGGAAGAGCGCCTGGGCATGCAGTTGTTCGTGCGCAAGACCAAGCCGGTACGCTTCACCAGCGCCGGGCTGCGCCTGCTGCAACTGGCCGACTCGCTGCTGCCCCAACTGCGCACCGCCGAGCGCGACCTGGCACGGCTCGCCGGCGGTACCGCCGGGCGCCTGCACATGGCCATCGAATGCCACAGTTGCTTCCAGTGGCTGATGCCGACCATCGACCAGTTCCGCGACGCCTGGCCGGAAGTCGAACTGGACCTGGCCTCGGGCTTCTCCTTCGCGCCGCTGCCGGCCCTGGCCCGCGGCGACCTCGACCTGGTGGTGACCGCCGACCCGGTCGAGTTGCCCGGCATCACCTACGTGCCGCTGTTCACCTACGAAGCGCTGCTGGCGGTGGCCAATCAGCATGCCTTGGCTAGCCGGCCGTACGTCGTCCCGGAGGACCTGGAGCGGGAAACCCTGATCACCTATCCGGTGGAACGCGACCGTCTCGACGTCTTCACCCGCTTCCTCGACCCCGCCGACGTGGAGCCGGCGCAGGTGCGCATAGCCGAGCTGACCGTGATGATGATGCAACTGGTGGCCTCCGGTCGCGGCGTCTGCTGCCTGCCGAACTGGGCCCTGCACGAGTACAGCTCGCGCGGCTACGTGACGGCCCGGCGCCTCGGTGAAAAGGGCCTGTACTGCACGCTCTTCGCCGCCATCCGCACGGACATGTTCGATGCGCCATTCATGCGCGACTTCCTGCTCACCGCCAAGGACACCTCCTTCGCCACCCTCGAAGGGGTCAGCGCCGCCAAGGGCTGAACGGCTCAGAACAGCGGCAGCTCATAGGTCAGGTACAGGCGGTTCTCGTCGATGTCGCGGCTGAAGGCCGAACGGTAGGTAGCGTTGCGCCAGACCAGCCCCAGTCCCTTCAGCGCACCGCCCTGCAACACGTAGCGCAGGTCGCTGTCGCGTTCCCACTCGCGACTGCCGTCGGCGCCCTTCGGTTTCGCGCCATGGCCGCTGAAATAGCGCGTCATCAGGCTCAGGCCGGGCACCCCGAGCGGCGCGAAGTCGCAGTCGTAGCGCAGTTGCCAGGAGGATTCGCCAGCCTCGGCGAAGTCGTTGTACTGGCCGAAATTGACCAGGTACGGATCGGTCCCCTCCAGGTAGGGGAAACCGTGGTCGCCGCTCATCCGCTGGTAGCCCAGGCCGAAGGCCTGGCCGTTGCGCAGGCGGTAGGTGAGCGACCCGCTGAAGGAACGGTTGTCGATGCGCCCGCCGCGAGCGCCGCCGGTATCCCGGCTGAGCGCCAGGCGCAAGTCGCTCTCCAGGCTGTCCGCAGCGATGCCGATGCGCCCCTTGAGACCGAGGAAATGCTGGGCGTAGACCTGCTCCAGTTCGCCATAGTGGTAGCTGCCGGTCCAGTCCGGGGCGATACGGTAGTCCAGGCCGGCCAGGTCGAAACGGTCCGCCTGCGCCGCGCCGGCGAACCGCCGGTTGCGGTTGAACAGCGCCAGGTCGCTGGTGCCCGCCTCGTTGCGCTGGCTGACCTCGGTCAGCCGTCCCAGGTTCAGGCTCAGTCCGCTCAGTTCACCGGAAGTCAGCAGCGCACCCTGGAACACCTGGGGGAATAGCCGCCCGTAGTTGGGCTGGATGGTCGGTAGCTTCGGTACCAGGCCGCCGACCTTCAGTTCGCTGCGCGACAGGCGCAGCTTGGCGGTCGCGTCCAGCCGCGCGTAGTCGCCCGCCGCGCTGCCATCGTCGCGAAGCGGAAGCAGGCCGGTGCCGCTACGCCCCGCGCCGGAATCGAGCCGGACGCCGAGCTTGCCCAGCAGGTCGAGACCCACGCCGAGGGTGCCCTCGGTATAGCCCGAGCGGTAGTCGAAGAGAAAGCCCTGGGCCCACTCCTCGCTTTTCGCACGCCCCGCGCCATCGCGGAAGTCGCGGTTCATGTAGAAGTTGCGCAAGGCCAGGCTGGCCCGCGAGTCTTCGAGGAAGCCCTCGGCCAAGGCGGGAACGCTATCGCCGGCAAGGATCGGCAGCAGGAAAAACGCGCATTTCTTGTTGTTGTTCATACGCACTCCGAACGGGCGCCTGGGCGCCTCTTTTTCTAGGGGGAACGGTGTCTCATCGGCAGCGCTCGATCACCATCGCCACGCCCTGGCCGAGCCCGACGCACAGGCTGACCACCGCGTAGCGCCGCTCGATGCGTTGCAGCCCGCGGGCGGCGGTGAGCACCAGGCGCGCACCGGAGGCGCCGAGCGGATGGCCGAGGGCAATGGCGCCGCCATGGGGATTGACCCGCGGGTCCTCGTAGTCGAGGCCGAGCAACTTCAGGCAGGCCAGGACTTGCGGCGCGAAGGCTTCGTTGATCTCGATCAGGCCGACCTCGTCCAGGCCGATGCCGGCGCGTTGCAGCGCGCGGAGGATCGCCTGCTGCGGGCCGATGCCCATCAACCGGGGCTCGACGCCGACGCTGGCGCTGGCGAGGATCCGCGCCAACGGCCGGATGCCCTCGCGCTCGCCGATCGCGCGGTCGCCCAGCAGCACTACCGCCGCCCCGTCGTTGATCCCCGAGGCATTGCCGGCGGTCACTACCCCGCCGGCGAACAACGCCGGCAAGCGCGCCAGGGCCGCCAGGTCGGCCTGCGGCCGCGGATGCTCGTCGCGCTCCACCAGCCGCGTCTCGCCCTTGCGTCCGGCACGCACCTCCACCGGAAGGATCTCGCCGAGGAAAAAGCCCTCCTCCAGCGCAGCCTGGTAGCGCGCCTGGGGAGAAGCGGCGAAACGGTCGGCGTCTTCGCGGGCGATGCCGAAGGCGCGGGCCACGTTGTCGCCGGTCTCCGGCATGCTGTCGTTGCCATAGCGCTCGACCAGCCTGGGGTTGGCGAAGCGCGCGCCGATGGTGCTGTCGAAGACCTCCAGCGTGCGGCTGAAGGCGCTCTCCGCCTTGGCCACGACGAACGGCGCCCGGGACATGCTTTCGGCGCCGCCGGCCAGGTACAGCCGACCCTCGCCGCAACTGATCGCGCGCGCCGCGTCGATCACCGCCGACAGTCCGCTGGCACACAAGCGGTTGACCGTCTGCCCGGGCAGCCGCGCCGGCAGGCCGGCTGCGAGCAGCGCGTTGCGCGCCAGGTTGCGGCTGTCTTCGCCGGCCTGGTTGGTGCAACCGAGGATCACATCCTCCAGGTCGTCGACGGCGAACCCGGAGGTTTCCGCGAGACGCGCCAGCAGCAGGCCGGCCAGGTCGTCCGGACGCACCGTCGAGAGTGCACCGGCATGCCGGCCGAAAGGCGTACGCAGGCCGGCGTAGATATAGGCATCGAGCATGGTGTGTTTCTCCGCCAAGGGATCAGGAGGCCAACGGGCTGTCCGGCTGGCGCAGGGAAAGGCCCAGTTGGGCGCGCCGGCGCAGCCAGGGACTGGGGCGATAGCGCGGGTCGCCGCTGAGCGCATGCAGGCGTTCGAGGATGCGCAGCACGCGCCCGGCGCCCAGTCGGTCGCCCCACTCCAGCGGCCCCAGCGGATAGCCGAGACCGAGGCGCACCGCCAGGTCGATGTGCTCCACCGAAGCGATACCCTGCTGGGCGATGTCGCAGGCGAGATTGACGATCGAGGCGAGGGTGCGCTGGACGATGAACCCGGCGCTGTCGCGAATCAGCGTGACGCCCACGCCGTCCCGTGCGAACAGGGTGCGAGCGGCCTGCTGCAGCTCCGCTCGGGTCGCCGGGCAGGCCATCAGGCAGCGGTGTCGCTCCAGGTCCGACAGCACGTCGATGGCCAGGCTGCGCGTCGGATCGACGGCGAACCGCCGCGCTGCGGCGCTGACGTCGGCGCCCAGTGGCGCAAGCAGGCACAACGCCGCCCCGGAAGGACGCTCGCCGCTCTCCACCTCGGCGCCCAGACGTTGTAGCAACGTCAGCAATGGCGCGCGGTCATGTTCGTCGTCGACGCCCAGCCACACCGGCGGCAACGCCGCGCCTGGCGCAACCGCCGGGGCGGCGACGGGCACCTGCCCAGCGCCGTCGTAGCGGTAGAAGCCCTGGCCGCTCTTGCGCCCCAGGCGGCCGGCGGCGAGCATCTGGCGCAGCAAGGGATGCGGACGATAACGCGGCTCCTCGTAGTACTGCCGGTAGATCGACTCCATCACCGGCAGGCTGACGTCCAACCCGACCAGGTCGAACAGCTCGAACGGGCCCATGCGGAAGCCGGCGCCCTCGCGCAGGACTTCGTCGATCGCCGCCACCGGCGCCACGCCCTCGCCGAGGATACGCAGCGCCTCGGTGCCGAAGGCCCGTCCGGCATGGTTGACGATGAAGCCGGGGCTGTCCGTGGCACGCACCGCCTGGTGGCCGAAGGTCGCCACCAGGGCGCACAGTCGCTCGGCGATGCCGGTGCGGGTGGCGAGACCCTCGATCACCTCCACCAGACGCATCAGCGGCACCGGATTGAAGAAGTGCAGACCGGCGACCCGGCCGGGATCGCGACAGGCCGAGGCGATCGCGGTAACCGACAGCGAGGAGGTATTGCTGGCGAGGATCGCTTCGTCGCCGACCACCTCTTCCAATTGGCGGAACAACGCCTGCTTGGCCTCCAGGTTCTCGACGATCGCCTCGATCACCAACTGGCAGCCGCCTAGGACCCGCAAGTCCTCGACCACCCGCAGATTGCCCATCGCGCGCTCGACAGCCTCCGCCTCCAGCCGGCCCCGCTCCACCTGCCGGGCAAGGACCGTGGCGATCTGCTCGCGCGCTTGCAGCGCCACCCCCTGGCGGCTGTCGTAGAGCAGCACCGACAGCCCGGCACAGGCAGCGAGCAGGGCGATGCCCTGGCCCATGGCACCGGTACCGACGATACCGATGAGAACGATCGATGGCTCGCTCATTTTCCCAGGTACTCCGCTGTGCGTTTTTCCAGGAAGGCACGCATGCCCTCCTTCTGGTCGTGGCTGTCGAACAGCAACTGGAAGGCCTTGCGCTCCAGCGCCAGGGCCTGGTCCAGCGGCAGGTCGGCGCCGGCCAGGACCACTTCCTTGATCTGCGCCAGCGCCAGCGGCGGCAGGCCGGCGATCTGGCGAGCCAGTTCGAGGGCGCGATCCAATGCCTGGCCATCCGCCGCCACCTCGCTGACCAACCCTATGGCCAGGGCCTCCGGCGCCCGTACCGTGCAACCGGTAAACAGCATGCGCAGCGCCTGGAACTTGCCCACCGCTCGCACCAGGCGCTGGGTGCCGCCGGCGCCGGGCATCACGCCGACACGAACTTCCGGCTGGGCGAAGCGCGCCGAGGCACCGGCGACGATCAGGTCGCAGTGCATCGCCAACTCGCAGCCTCCACCCAGGGCATGGCCCTCCACGGCGGCGATCAGCGGTTTGCGGCAGGCGGCGAGGGCCTGCCAGTGGCGCTCCACCCCGCGCTGCTGGATCTCCAGCACGGACGCCTCCGCCAGTTCGTTGAGATCGGCGCCGGCGGCGAACGCCGCGCCATTTCCGGTGAGGACGATGACCCGGGTATCGGCGCACTCGTCGAGGCGCCGTACGTGCTCCGCCAGAGCCTCGCGCAGGCGCATGTTCAGGGCGTTGAGCACTGCCGGGCGGTTCAGTCGCAACAGGGCCACGCCCTGCTCCGGCCGCTCCAGCAGCACGAGTTCGGGGCGCACCGCCCCAGGGGAGGAATCCATGGCCATCTCCAATTGCCCGGGGATTGAGTTGCACGGCGCAGGCCGTGCCGTGAGGGGTTTCAGGCGCGGACGATGCCGCGCCGGACCAGCGCGTCGATCGCCTCGGCGCTCAATCCCAGTTCCGCCAGGACTTCCCGGGTGTCTCCGCCCAGCACCGGCGGCGCGGCGCGGTAGCTGGCCGGGGTGCGCGAAAGCTTCACCGGCGAGGCGATGCCGCGATAGCCCTCGAGTTCGACGACCATCCCGCGATGGCGGGTGTGCGGGTGCTCCACCACCCGCTCCACCGTGGCGATGGCTCCGCAGGGCACGCCGAGACGGATCAGCCGCTCGGCCAGCTCACGGCCGTCGTGGGCCGCCAGGTAGTCCTCCAGGGCGCGCTTCAGCGCCTCGCGGTTGACCGAGCGCTTGCCGTTGTCGGCGAAGCGCGGGTCCCCCGGCAGTTCATCCGCTCCCAGGTACTCGCACAGGCGGGCGAACTGGCGGTCGTTGCCGACGGCGAGGAAGATCGGCTCGGTACCGGTGCGGTAGCTGTCGTAGGGCGCGATGTTCGGGTGGGCGTTGCCGCTACGCCGGGGCGTACGTCCGGAAGCAAAGTAGTTCGGCAGGTGCGGGTGCAGCAGGGAGATACCGCAGTCGTACAGGGCGATGTCCACCGACTGCCCGCGCCCGCTGACCTGGCGCTCGTGGAGGGCGAGGAGGATGCCGGCCATGGCGTTCAGCCCGGTGACCATGTCGACGATCGGCAGGCCGATGCGCAACGCCTCGCCGCCGGCCTCGCCGTTCACGCTCATCAGTCCGGCCATCGCCTGGATCGCCGCGTCGTAGCCGGGCAGGCCGCCGAGCGGGCCGTCGGCGCCGAAGCCCGATACCGCGCAGTGGACCAGCCGCGGGAAGCGCTGGCGAAGCACCTCCTCGTAGCCGATCCCCCAGCGCGCCAGGGTGCCGGGCTTGAAGTTCTCCAGCAGTACGTCGGCGTCCTCCAGCAAGCGCAGCAGCAGCTCGATGCCCTCCGCCGTCGCCAGGTCGACGGCGATGCCCTTCTTGTTGCGGTTCACGCCCTTGAAGTAGGACGCCGTGTCGCCCTCGAAGGGCGGCCCCCAGCCACGGGTTTCGTCGCCGCCAAGGGGTTCCAGCTTGATCACCTCGGCGCCGTGGTCGGCCAGCGCCTGGGAGCAGTAGGGTCCGCCGAGGACCCGACTGAGATCGATGATTTTCAGGCCACGCAGGGCGCCCGTCTGATTGGTCATGGCGACTCTCTGGTTGTTGTGAGCGGGAATGCGGGCAGTCAGGCCGGCAGCAATTGCATGGCTTCGGCCTGGCTCAGCGGCACCTCGCCGACCACCCTGGCCAGCAGTTCGGCCTGGTCGGTCCAACCCTCCAGGTGCAGCGGGTCGCGCGGCAGCAGCTTGTGCCGGGCGACCAGGAAGGCCAGGGCCAGGCGGCGCTGGTCGGGTGCCTGGCGGCTGGCTTCCCAGGCCATGAAGATCGCCGTGCACAGGTGGTAGAGGGCGCTGCCGGCCTGGCGCACCTGTTCATCCTGGCGGCGCTCGGCGACGTCGGCCATGGTCGCGACCACTCGCACCAGCAGTTCGTCGAAGAGGTCGCGGGCGTCCCCTGGCAGGTCGCTGTCATCCAGCAGCCGGCGCAGGTGGCGCTGCAAGGGTTCGAGCGCCTGTTCGCGGCTCACCGCACGGGCGACGTCCAGCGCCACGATGTTGCTGGTGCCCTCCCAGATCGACCCCAGGTGGGCGTCACGCACCAGCCGCGGGTCGCTCCACTCCTCGATGTAGCCGACCCCGCCGCGCACCTCCATGGCGTCGCCGGTGACCCGTCGCGCATCGCGGCAGGCGCGGAACTTGATCAGCGGGGTGAGGATCCGCACGCATTTCTGCGCCTCGACCTCGCCGCCATCGGCGCGCGGCAGCAGCGTGGCGATCTGCATGAACATCGAGCGCGCCTGTTCGGTGGGCAGCATCATCTTCAGCAACTGCTTCTGCATCAGCGGCATGTCGATCAGGTGCTTGCCGAAGGCGCGCCGATGGCGGGCGACGAACAGCGCCTCGCTCAGCGCCCGGCGCATCAGCCCGGCGGCGCGCACGCCGTTGGACAGGCGCGACATGTTGACCATGTCGGCCATCTGCTGGAAGCCGCGGCCGATCTCGCCGATCAGGTAGGCGCTGGCGCCTTCCAGGCGGACTTCGCCGCTGGCCATGGAGCGGCTGCCCAGCTTGTCCTTCAGGCGGACGATGCGATAGGCGTTGCGCGTGCCGTCCTCGCGGACCTTCGGCAACAGGAACAGGGTCACGCCCTTCATTCCTTCCGGCGCGCCTTCGGGGCGGGCCAGGACCATCGCCAGGTCGGCGTCCGGGTTGGAGCAGAACCACTTGTCGCCGTAGAGCTTCCACTCGCCGCCCTGCTCCCGCGCCACGGTACGGGTCCGCGCCACGTCGGAGCCGGCGGCCTGCTCGGTCATGAACATGGCGCCCTGGAACAGCTCGTCGAAATCCCGCGAGGCGAGGGACGGCAGGTAGCGCTCGACCAGTTCTGGCGCGCCGAACCTGCGCAGGGTGCGGGTCAGCGAGTCGGTCATGCTGACCGGGCAGCAAAGGCCGAACTCGGCCTGTACGAACAGGTGGGTGAGCGCATACTTCACCAGCGGCGGCGGGCCGTCCGGGCGATGGCTCATGGAAGCCAGGCCAAGTTCGGCATAGGCCACCCGTTCGAGGGCGACGTAGTCCGGATGCTTGCGAATGCTCTGCAAATCCTCGCCGCGGCGGGTGCGCGGCGCCAGCACCGGCGGATTCTTGTCCGCCGCCAGCGCCAGCACGTCCAGCTCGCCGCCGGCACGGGCGCCGAGCCGTTCGAGGAGCGGCCGCCATTCGGCGAGCAACGCCGGCGGCAGGTATACCTCCAGCAGCCGCTCCAGGGCCGGATCGCAGGTGTAGAGATTCAGCCCACGGCTGTCGGGGATGTTCAGCGTATCTTCGCGAAGTACTTCGGGCATGGCGGTCATGGCGCGGCTCCTGCTTGTCTTGCGCCGAGACTAGGCGAGTGGTTCGATAAGCATCCAATACAAAAAAAATCATCGACGATAAGAAAAACAGATCGTAGAACCAGGTGCCTGCCATGGATCTCAGACAGCTTCGCTACTTCATCGCGGTCGCCGAGGAACTGCATTTCGGTCGCGCCGCGGCTCGCCTGTTCATCTCCCAGCCGGCGCTGAGCTTCGACATCAAGAAGCTGGAGGAACAGCTCGGAACCCAATTGCTGCTGCGCAACAACAAGTCGGTGAAGCTCACCGGCGCCGGCCAGGTCCTGCTGGTGGAAGCGCGCAACCTGCTGCTGCAGGCAGAGAAGGTGAAACGCCTGACCCAGCTATCCGCCGAGGGCGACGTCGGCCAACTGCGCGTCGGCTTCGTCAACTCCATGCTCTACCGCGGCCTGCCCAGGGCCATGTCCCGCTTCGAACGGGAGCACCCGAACATGGAGGTGGTGCTCGGCGAAATGAACAGCGCGGAGCAGGCCCAGGCGTTGCAGCGCGGGCAGATCGACCTGGGCTTCGTGCACTGGGGCAGGCTGCCGGCGGAAATCGTCTCCGAACCCTTGATCAGCGACCCGTTCCTCTGCTGCCTGCCCGCCGGGCACCGCCTGGCTGGCCAGGCGCGTCTGGACCTCGCCGAACTGCGCGACGAAGACTTCATCCTCTTCCCGCGCCATGTCTCCCCGCACTACCACGACCTGATCATCGCCCGCTGCGTGGACGCCGGCTTCAGCCCGCGCATCCGCCACGAGGCGCGCCTGTGGCAGACCGTCGCCGCCATGGTCGGTCTCGGCATGGGCGTCGCGCTGATCCCGGAGACCCTCTGCCTGGCCTGGCGGAACGAGGTGCGCTACCTGGAGATCGAGCCGGCCGGCGCGCGTTCGGAGATCCACGCGATCCTTCCGGCCAGCGAACCTTCCCGGGCGGCGCAGGCGTTCCTGGCGACGCTGAAGAGCGGCCTGGACGACGCCTGAGCGAGGGCTGACGGAAAACGTCGATATGGAATCCCTTATCGAGCCATAAGATTAAAAGACTATTGATTTGCGGGGGTGCCACCTAGACTCCGAGGCACCCGGGTCAACACCGACGCACGCTTTCCCTCCACGGAAACCAGCGTTTCCGCCCCGCCTTTCAGCGAAGGGCGGTAGGGCGCGGCGTGTCGGCGAGAACAACAATAAACAGGACTCGACCCATGCCGCGCACGCCCTCTCCCGAAGACGCCGACCTGCACAAGAAGGCCCGCAGGGCCGGTATCGCCTCCTTCATCGGCACCACCATCGAGTGGTACGACTTCTACATCTACGGCCTGGCCGCCGCCCTGGTGTTCGGCAAGGTATTCTTCCCCGCCGACATGGATCCGGGCCTGGCCACCCTGCTGTCCTTCGTCACCCTCTGGTCGGGCTTCATCGCTCGCCCGCTGGGCGGGATCATCTTCGGCCATCTCGGCGACCGCATCGGCCGCAAGACCACCCTGGTGATCACCCTGATCATGATGGGCATCGCCACGACCTGCATCGGCCTGTTGCCGGTCTATACGCAGATCGGCATCTGGGCGCCGATCTCCCTGGTGGCGCTGCGTATCGTCCAGGGCATCGCGGTCGGCGGCGAGTGGGGCGGCGCGATCCTGATCGCCAGCGAAAGCGCGCCCAAGGGCAAGGGCATCCTGTACGCCGCCTTCGCCCAGCAGGGCTCGCCCACCGGCAACCTGCTGGCGACCCTGGTGTTCTTCGCCCTCAGCGCCCTGCCCGCCTCGGACTTCATTCTCTGGGGCTGGCGCGCGCCGTTCCTGCTCTCCGCAGTGCTGGTCATCGTCGGCATGGTGATCCGCCTGAAGCTGGAGGAGTCGGAAGACATGAAGCGCGTGCTGGCGCAGAAGCGCACGGTGAAGCTGCCGCTCGCCGAGGTGCTGGGCAAGCACTGGAAGATCGTCCTGCTCGGCGCCGGCGTGCTGCCGATCATCCACGTCACCTACTTCAAGAGCACCTTCGCCCTCTCCTGGGCGACCAAGACCCTCGGCTACAGCCAGGGCACCTTCCTCAGCATCATCGTGGTCGCGCTGGTGGTGCAGTTCCTCAGCCAGCCACTGGGGGCGCTGCTCACTTCGCGCATCGACATGCGCAAGGCGGCATGCCTGATGGTGCTGCCGGAGTTTATCCTGATGCCGGCGATGTTCTTCGCCGTGGAAACCAAGGTCTACTGGATCGCCGCGGTCGGCATGTGCCTGGCCACGGTGCCGCACGCGATGTTCTACGGCGCGGTGGGCGGTATCCTCGCCCGAGCCTTCCCGGCGCGGGTGCGCTACACCGGCCTGTCGCTGGCCTACCAGCTCTGCTCGCTGCTGGTCGGCGGCGGTACACCGGTACTGGCCCAGTGGATTCTCAACAGTACCGGCAGCATCGTCGGCGTGGCCCTGGCCTCGGCCTGCTACGCGCTGGTCTCGCTGGCCTGTACCCTGGCCCTGTTGCGGATCACCGGGTTCCACGCCAGCGACCTGTCGACCGCCGAGCGCGCCGACGCCGAGGACTTGCAGCGGCCCGCAGCGGTCGAGCGGGAACCGGTGTTGCGCGCCCCCGCCCGGCTTCTGGGCGGCGATCCCGGCTAGCCGGCAGCGCCCATGCGCCGCTCGTGCTCCAGCAACCAGCGCTTGCGCCACAGGCCACCGCCATAGCCGGTCAGGGAACCGTCCGAACCGATGACGCGGTGGCAGGGAATCACGATGGCGATCTGGTTGGCTCCGTTGGCGCGGGCCACGGCGCGCACCGACGACGGCGAGCCGATGGACCTGGCCAGCCCGGCGTAGCTCTGCGTGCTGCCGCACGGTACCTCGCGCAGCGCCTGCCAGACCGTGCGGGTGAAGGCCGAGGCGTTCAGCGCCAAGGGGGTCTGGAAGCGCACTGGAGTACCGCCGAAGTAGTCGGCGAGTTCCGCCTCGATCCTGTCGATGGAGGCGAAACGGCCGAAACCGATGCTCGATCCGCTGCTCTTCTGCAGGCGTTTCAGCTCCCCGCTCAACGCCGGGCGGTCGAAGAATTCCAGCAGGTGCAGGGCCTGCGCATCGGCCACCGCGAGCATGGCGCCGAGCGGGGTCTGCAGCCAGTCCGCCTTGAGCAGCTCGCGCCCGCGCAACTGCGACGGCGGCTCGCCCAGCAGCCGCGCGAAGGCGCTACGGAAGCCGCTGTCAGAGTCGAAGCTGGCATCCAGTTGCGCGTCGATCACCCGCGCGCCCGAGGACAGCCGCTCGGCGACCTGGCCAAGACGGCGCAGGCGAGCCATTTCCAGAAAGGTCACGCCGAACTCGCGCTTGAAGGCACGGCGCACGGTGGACGGGTCATAGCCCAGCGCCGCCAGGTCGTCTTCGAACCAGCGCCGCTGCGGTTGCCGACCGAGGCGCTGGAGCAGGTCGCTGACCAGCGGCCCCTGCGTGCCGAGCCGCTCCAGCGGCCGGCAACGCAGGCAGGGTCGGAAGCCGGCCTCGACGCAGCCCTTGATCGAATCGAAGAACAGGGTGTTCTCGCGCTTCGGCTTGCGCGCCGGGCAGGTCAGGCGGCAGAACACCCCGGTGCTCTTCACCCCGACGAAGGCGAAGCCATCGTAGGCGGGGTCGCGCGCCAACAGCGCGGCATACAGGGTGTCGTCATCGGGAAGGGGAAGGAACAACGCTGCGTCGGACATGGCCGGCTCCGGAACCAGGGAGGCGATGGATAGCCACTCTAGGCCAGGAGCCTGCGCCTTGCCGCCGCGAAACGGGCGTCGATTCTTTCTCAGCCCTCCTCGAAACGCATCTCCGGCGGCTGCTCGCGGAAACCGTGGGTGATCGCCGCCAGGTACACCGCGCCCAGCGCCAGCCAGCAGAGGCCGAGGATGATCGCCAGATGGTCGAGGCTGGCCATCAGCCACAGGTCGGCGACCAGGCCGATGCCAGGGAATACCAGGAACAACAGGGTTTCCCGTGGACCGCGGCGCTCGGCGCCAAGGTAGTAGTGGAAGACCACCGACAGGTTGACCAGGCTGAAGGCGAGGAAGGCGCCGAAGTTGATGAACGACGTGGAGGTGGTCACGTCCATCTGTAGCGCCAGCAAGGCCACCACACCGCACAGGACGATGCTGTTCACCGGCGTCTCGAAGCGCTTGCCGAGACGCCCGAAGAACGGCCGCGAAAGGACGCCGTCGCGGCCCATGGCGAAGAGCAGGCGCGAGGCGCTGGCCTGGGCCGAGAGACCGGAGGTGAACTGGCCGACGATCAGGCCGACCAGGAAGAAGGTCACGAACAGGTCGCCACCGATGTTGCGGGCGATCTCGTAGGCCGCCGAGTCCGCGCTGTCGAAGGCGAACGACGGGTGCGCCAGTTGCACGAAGTACGAGGTGACGATGAAGATCAACCCGCCCAGCAGGGTGATCAGCAGGATCGCTCGCGGGATGTTGCGCCGCGGGTCGCGGGTTTCCTCGGTCAGGGTACTGACCGCGTCGAAACCGAGGAACGAGTAGCAGGCGATCGCCGCACCGCTCATCACCAGCGGCACCTGCAGGTCGCCACCGAGCAACGGTTGCAGTGACCATAGCGGCTTGCCCGGGTCGCCCAGCACGTAGTGCACGCAGAGCGCGACGAAGGCGCCGAGGACCAGGAACTGCACCAGCATCAGCAGGCCATTGACGTTCTTCGCCAGGCGCAGGCCGACGATGTTGATCGTCGTGGTCACGCCGATGAACGCCAGCACCCAGACCGCGTTGGGTACCGCGGGAAAGGCCGAGTGCAGGTAGGCGGCGCCGATCAGCCAGATCGCCATCGGCAGGAACAGGTAGTCGAGCAGCACCGCCCAGCCGGCGATGAAGCCGAGCCGGGAATCGATGGCCTTGCGCACGTAGGTATAGGCCGAGCCGGCCACGGGGAAGGCCGCGGCCATGCGCCCGTAGCTGAGGGCGGTGAAGAGCATCGCCAGGGAAGCGGCGATGTAGGCGGCGGGGACGTGTCCCTGGGTGGTCTCGGCGAGGATGCCGAAAGTCCCGAGGACGATGATGGGGGTCATGTAGGCGATGCCGAACAGCACCACGGAACCCAGCGACAGGGTGCGCTTGAGTCTGGCCATTACTGCTTACTCCGGAATTATCGTTTGTTATGGCAGTGGCCCGCAGCCGGCCGGGCCGCGGGGCGCAGGGGCCTCCCCTCACCCGGGAGACCGGCGGACGCTCGGGCGCCCATCGTTGTGCTACGGCTTTCCGGGCCCATCCTCGCCCGCTCGCTGGCGGACGGAGGACGACGCGACGCTCCTGTCGCGCCGCGGTGAATCAGGGAATCAGCAGCTCGCGCAGGCCGTCCGGGTGCTCGCGGCGCTCGCCGGGCAGGACCAGGCGACGCTCTTCGAGGTAACGGTAATCCCGACGCGCATCCTGCAACCGGCCGAGGTCCAGTTCGACGATCTGCCGGCATTCTTCGCGCCCGGCCTCGCAGAGCAACTGGCCGTAGGGATCGACCACAGCGCTGCCGCCGGCGAAGACCAGCCCGCCGTCGCCATGCCCGACGCGGTTGACCATCACCGCGTAGGCCTGGTTTTCCATGGCGCGGGCCATGATCGCGGTGCGATGGGTCGGGCCATAGGGGTCCATGTTGCCATTGGTCACGATGATCAGTTCCGCACCCAGTTGGCCGAGGGCCCGCGCGCTTTCCGGGAACTCGATGTCGAAGCACACCAGCAGGCCGACCCGGATGCCGTTCCACAGGGCGGTGGCGTAGCGGTCGCCAGGCGTGAAGATGCCGCGGTCGGAGGCCCACAGGTGGGTCTTGCGGTATTTCAGGGCGATGCCGTCGGGAGCGATCAGCAGGGTGGTGTTGTAATAGCGGCCGGCGTCCGCCTCGGCGATGCCGATCGCCACCGAAACGTTACGTTCACGGGCGACGCGCTGCACCGCGCTGACCGTCGGGCCGTCGAGCGGCTCGGCGAGGGCGGCGATGTTGTCTTCGCTGGGGAAGCCGGTCAGGTGGGTTTCCGGGAACACCACCAGTTCGGTGTCCGCCGCACAGTCGGCGATGGCCGCCAGGGCGCGTTCCAGGTTGTGCGCGGTGTCACCATCGCGACCGGCGATCTGGACGAGTTCGACTTTCATCGGAATTCCTTGTTGTTCTCGGCGCTGTTCGGCACGCGCGCTGTTCGTATGCAGGGGTCGGCACAGTATGCTTGGCGTTCCCCGCGCCGATAATTACGTCCGAGGGTTAACCCAACAGGGGTAGAAGATGAGTTTCACCTTGCAGGACATCGCCTGGCACCGCTCCGTCGGGCAACTGGTCGAGGCGCTGGATGCGCCGGACTTCTGGATTCGCCTGGTACGCCTGCTCGAACAGTACGTTCCGTTCGACAGCTGGGTGGCCCTGCTGTTCAGCCAGGGCCGGCCACAGGTGTTCGCCGAATGCCCGGGCGCCGACGGCGGGCCGGATCCGCTGTTCCAGGACTACCTGCGAGGCCTCTACCTGCTCGACCCGTTCTACATCGCCAGCCGCGAGAACCCGTGCAGCGGCCTGTTCCGTCTGGCCGACGTGGCACCGGAATGCTTCGAGCAGACCGATTACTACCAGCGTTACTTCCGCCTCAACGTGGTGGCCGATGAAATCCAGATCAACGTCCAGCTCTCCGGCGAACGCACCCTCTGCCTGTCGCTCGGCTCGCGGCGCCGCTTCACCCCCGAGCAACTCGCCGTGCTCGGCCTGGTGCAGCCCTGGGTGGCCGGGCTGATGCGCCAGCGCCTGGCCTTCGAGGACGAAGTGTTGAACAGCCCCGCGGCGCCGGAGCCGGGCTGGCAGGGTTCGCTGGAGAAGGTCGCGGAGCAGATGGGCACGCCGCTGACGGCGCGCGAACTGGAGGTCGGCAGGCTGATGCTCAGCGGCTGCTCGAGCAAGGAGATCGCCCGCAAGCTGGCGATCTCGGCGGAAACCGTGAAGGTCCACCGCAAGCACATGTACGGCAAGCTCGGCATCAAGTCGCAGTCCGAGCTGTTCGGCCTGTTCCTCCAGGCCCAGGGCTGACGGGACGGGCGACCGTCCCGTCGCCGCTCAGCGGCGCTTGATCTTCGGCTTCGGCCGGCCCTGCACGCACTTGAAGCGCGGATTCGACTTGCAGATCACGTAGAGCCGGCCACGGCGCTTCACCACCTGGCAATCGCGATGGCGCAGCTTGGCCTGTTTCAGCGAGGCGAGGACTTTCATCAGGCCCCCTTGCCGCCGACGAAGCCGGCGAAACGCTTGTTGAACCCGGCCACGCGGCCTTCGCTCTTGGTCTTGCGCTGTTCGCCGGTGTAGACCGGGTGCGAGGCGCTGGAAACGTCCAGCGTCACGTAGGGATAGGTCTTGCCGTCGGTATGGGTATGGGTCTTGTCGGTCTCCGCGGTGGAGCCGATCAGGAAGTACACGTCGGCCGAAGTGTCATGGAACAGGACGGGACGGTATTCGGGATGGATGCCGGGTTTCATGGGGATGCCTCCTACATAATGTTATATAGTTACATATTACTCCGATAAGAATAATTCGCAACTCCGGAAAGAGTTCCCGGCGACCATTCGGCTGCTCGACCATCCAGACACAATTATTAGCTTGCTTTCTATCCCCGTTTGTTTCCCATAATCAGCGCTTGGTTAGCGCGGGGGGAACCCGTCGTAGACGCCTCGAAGAAGGTGACTACCATTTTGAACCGAAGCCTGAAGATTGGAGACATGATGAATCTGTCGCTACTCAGTCGCTATGCGTTTTTCGCCTGTATCGCCCTGTTCACCTTGCTCAGCCTGCCGTTCCTCGGCAGCACCGAATGGCTCTGGCCGTTCACCCTCCTGGGCGTGGCCCTGAGCCTGCTCGGCCTGTTCGACCTGATCCAGACGCCACACGCGGTGCGCCGCAACTATCCGATCCTGGGCAACATCCGCTATCTGGTGGAAGGCATCCGCCCGGAGATCCGCCAGTACCTGCTGGAAGCCGACGGCGACGCCCTGCCCTTCTCCCGCGCCCAGCGCTCGCTGGTCTACTCGCGGGCGAAGAACGAAAGCTCGGAGAAGCCCTTCGGCACCCTGATCGACGTGTACACCGCCGGCTACGAATTCATCAGCCACTCGATGCGTCCGGCGCCGCTCAGCGATCCCTGCGAGTTCCGCGTCGACATCGGCGGGCCACAATGCAGCAAGCCGTACTCCGCTTCGCTGTTCAACGTCTCGGCGATGAGTTTCGGCGCCCTCAGCGCCAACGCCATTCGCTCGCTGAACCGTGGCGCGCAGATGGGCAACTTCTACCACGACACCGGCGAGGGCAGCATCAGTCCCTATCACCGCGAGAACGGCGGCGACCTGGTCTGGGAACTGGGCAGCGGCTACTTCGGGTGCCGCACCCGCGATGGCAAGTTCGACCCTGAGCGCTTCGCCGCCCAGGCCCTCGACCCGCAGGTGAAGATGATCGAGATCAAGCTCAGCCAGGGCGCCAAGCCGGGACACGGCGGTATCCTGCCCAAGCACAAGGTCACCCCCGAGATCGCCGCCACCCGTGGCGTGCCGATGGGTGAGGATTGCGTTTCGCCGTCGCGCCACAGCGCCTTCTCCACGCCGATCGAGCTGATGCAGTTCATCGCCCAGCTGCGCGAACTGTCCGGCGGCAAGCCGGTCGGCTTCAAGTTCTGCCTGGGCCATCCATGGGAGTTCATGGGCATCGCCAAGGCCATGCTGGAGACCGGCATCCTCCCCGACTTCATCGTCGTCGACGGCAAGGAAGGCGGCACCGGCGCGGCGCCGCTGGAGTTCACCGACCATATCGGCGTGCCGCTGCGCGAAGGCCTGCTGTTCGTCCACAACACCCTGGTCGGCCTCAACCTGCGCGACAAGATCAAGGTCGGCGCCAGCGGCAAGATCGTCAGCGCCTTCGATATCGCCAGCGTCCTGGCCACCGGCGCGGATTGGGCCAACTCGGCGCGCGGCTTCATGTTCGCCATCGGCTGCATCCAGTCGCAGAGCTGCCATACCAACAAGTGCCCGACCGGCGTCGCCACCCAGGACCCGCTGCGCCAGCGCGCGCTGGTGGTGCCGGACAAGGCCGAGCGGGTGCGCAACTTCCATCGCAACACCCTCAAGGGCCTGGCCGAGATGCTCGCCGCGGCGGGCCTGGAACATCCCTCGCAGCTCGAAGCCAAGCACCTGGTGCGACGCATCACCGACACCGAGATCCGCCTGTTCTCGCAGCTGCACTACTTCCTCAAGCCGGGCGAACTGCTTTCCGGCAAGATCGAGGGCGAGTTCTACGAGCGCATGTGGAACATGGCGCGGGCCGACAGCTTCGACGCGGCGGCCTGAGCCGCCGCCCTCGCACGCAAGAAAAAGCCGGAGGCATCGCTGCCTCCGGCTTTTTCATGTCCGCGTAGATCAGCCCAGCAGGATGGTCGCCCAGGTCACGGTGATCACGGTGAGGGCCACGAACTGCGCGGCGCTGCCCATGTCCTTGGCATTCTTCGACAGAGGGTGGCGTTCCAGCGAGACGCGGTCGACGGTGGCCTCGATCGCCGAGTTGAGCAGCTCGACGATCAGCGCCAGCAGGCACACCGCGATCATCAGCGCGCGTTCGCCGCGACTGACGTCGAGGAGGAAGGCCACCGGGATCAGCACCACGTTGAGCAGCACCAGTTGGCGGAAGGCGGCTTCACCGCGGAAGGCGGCGAGGAAACCTGCGAGGGAATAGCCGGTGGCGTTGAGGATACGCTTGAGGCCGGTCTGGCCTTTGAAGGGGGAAGGCGACACGTCGGGTTCTCATCGATTCGGAAGGCCGGCAGTCTAGCCGCCGGCTGGTCAAAAAAGCGTTAAGCCGTCTCTCAATGAGAAGCGGGAACCGTCTCCATTTGTTGCAGCAGCAGCGCGGCCTGGGTCCGGGTGCGCACGTTGAGCTTGCGGAAGATCGCCGTGACGTGGGCCTTCACCGTCGCCTCGGAAACGTTCAGGTCGTAGGCGATCTGCTTGTTCAGCAACCCTTCGCAGACCATGGTGAGTACCCTGAACTGTTGCGGGGTGAGGCTGGCGAGCCCGGCGCTGGCGGCCTTGGCCTCCTCGCTGAGGGCTTCGGCGGCGGCATCCTGCGGCGGCCACCAGGTGTCCCCGTCGAGCACCGCGCGCACCGCCTGCTGCAGGGTTTCCAGCGGACTGGACTTGGGTATGAAGCCGCTGGCGCCGAACTCGCGGGAGCGCTGCACCACCGCGGCCTCCTCCTGTGCCGAGATCATCACCACCGGCACCTGCGGGTATTGCCCGCGCAACAGCACCAGGCCGGAGAAGCCATAGGCCCCCGGCATGTTGAGGTCCAGCAGGACCAGATCCCAATCGGCCTTCTCGTTCAGCCGCGCTTCCAGTTCGGCGATGCTGGCGGCTTCCACCAGGCGCACGTCGGGGCCCAGCCCGAGGGTGAGGGCCTGGTGCAAAGCGCTGCGAAACAGGGGGTGATCGTCGGCGATCAGGATCTCGTAAGAAGCCATGACATGTCCTAGTTTGTTCGGCCCAGCCGAGGCGGCGCTCAGGATGCCGACCGAGGGCGGACCGGTCAAGCCGAATGAGGGATACCTCGTACACCGCGTTCGTCTTTTCAAACACCCCGGCTTGCTGGCAGAGTGGCGGACCCTCCCCGCCCCGTCGAGCGAGCCATGCGAAGCCAAGCCCTGCGTGCCGATGTCCTGATGCTGATCACCGCCATGATCTGGGGGGTGTCGTTCGTCGCCCAGCGCCTGGGGATGGACGCCATCGGGCCGTTCCTCTATACCGGCCTGCGCTTCGTCCTCGGTGCCCTGGTGCTGGTGCCACTGCTGATGCTGCGCTCGCGACGCGACGGCGCGCAACCCTTCAATCGCGGACAGTTGCTCGCCGGTGTGATCCTCGGCGTCGCCCTGACCACCGGGATCAACCTGCAGCAGGTCGGCCTGCTGTTCACCAGCGTGACCAACTCCGGCTTCATCACCGGGCTCTACGTGATCGTCGTGCCGTTGCTCGGCCTGCTGTTCGGCCAGCGCACCGGCGCGGGCACCTGGCTGGGGGCGTCGCTGGCGGTGCTCGGCATGGCCCTGCTGAGCATCGGCCCGGGCTTCCAGGTCGCCTCCGGCGACTGGCTGCAACTGGCCGGCGCGGTGGTCTGGGGCGCGCACGTCCTGCTGGTAGGCCTGTTCGCCAGCCGCTACGACCCGATCCGCCTGGCCTTCCTGCAGTTCGCCACCTGCGCGGCGGTCAGCCTGCTGCTGGCACTGGTCTTCGAGGAAATCCACTGGGACGCCATCGTCCAGGCCGGTCCCGCCCTGCTATACGGCGGCCTGCTCGGCGTCGGCACCGGCTTCACCCTGCAGGTGGTGGCGCAGAAGCACGCCATCGCTTCCCATGCGGCGATCATCCTGTCCCTGGAAGCGGTGTTCGCCGCCATCGCCGGCGCCCTGTTCCTCGCCGAGACCCTGCACCTGCGCGGCTATTTCGGTTGCGCGCTGATGCTGGCGGGCATGCTGGTGGCGCAGTTGTGGCCGCGCAAGCTCGCCGCCGAAGCGCGCCCGGCCTGACACTCAGCCACGGAACGGCGCCAGGGCACGGTGCGCCGGGCTGGCCTCGTCCAGCGGAATGTGCCGCTTGGCGCCCAGGTAGCGCTCGCTGAACACCTCCAGGTAGGCGCCGAGCGCCTCGCCCGCGGCCTCGTCGCCAGCCAGCTCCAGGCACAGCGCCGCCACTTCGGCGGTGCACAGGTGCTCGCCACGGGTCGAGCGACGCAGGCGATAGCGCGAGAGCTGCTCGGGCAGCAGGCTGAGCACCGGGAACGGCTCCAGGTAGGGACTCTTGCGGAACATCTTGCGCGCCTCGGTCCAGGTCGCGTCGAGCAGGATGAACAGCGGTCGCTTGCCTTCCACCAGCGGGGCGACCTCGTTCACCACCCGCTCCGCCGCCACGTATTCGCCGGGGAACACCAGGTATGGCTGCCACTGCGGGTCGGCCAGCAACTCCAGCAAGCGCGGGTCGACCTCGGTGCGCGACCAACCGAAGGCGAAGGTGTCGGCCACGGTATCGGCGATCAGCCAGCCGGTGTTGGTCGGTTTCAGCGCCTCGATGTCGTGCATGACCAGGCACATGCCGGCGCGCGCCTCGACCCGCGGCCGCCAGGCGCACATGCAATAGCTCGGCAGCAGCCGACAGCCTTCGCAGCGCGGCATGCGCGAACCGCGCGCGACGAAGGGTTTCAGGCTGCGCGCCAGGCGCTCCTGGCGCAAGCGGGAAACGGCATGGCTCATCGGGCAGGCTCCCGATACGGAAAGGACGGGCGAAGGAACATCGAAGACTCGAGGAAACGGGCTGGAAAGCGACCGCGAAATTCTATCAGAGCCCGCGTGGCTCCTGCTTTGTCGGACAACGTCCGAGGCCGCGAAAAAAAATTCCTCACAGGGGCCTCAGACGTCTAGTTAGAGCGGGATGCGATCCCTATAATCCGCCCCCTTTTTCGACACCGGGCAGCCGGCTCCGCCCGCTGACCTTACTGCCTCTCCAGACGAGTGACGCCCCCCTTGCTCGAGATCCGCAACGTGACCCGCCGCTTCAGCGACTTCACCGCCGTCGACAATGTCAGCCTGACGATCAACACCGGCGAATTCTTCACCCTCCTCGGCCCTTCCGGGTGCGGCAAGACCACCCTCCTGCGCATGCTCGCCGGCTTCGACCAGCCGGACAGCGGCGAGATCCGCCTCAACGGCCAGGACCTCGCCGGCGTCGAGCCGGAGAAGCGCCCGGTGCATACGGTGTTCCAGAGCTACGCGCTGTTCCCGCACATGAGCGTGGCGCAGAACATCGCCTTCCCGCTGAAGATGGCCGGAGTGGCGAAGAGCGAGATCGACGCCCGCGTCGAACAGGCCCTGAAGGACGTGCGCCTGGCGGACAAGGGCGGGCGCATGCCGACACAGCTTTCCGGCGGCCAGCGCCAGCGCGTGGCGATCGCCCGCGCGCTGGTCAACCGGCCGCGCCTGCTGCTGCTCGACGAACCGCTGTCGGCGCTGGACGCCAAGCTGCGCGAAGAAATGCAGATCGAACTGATCAACCTGCAGAAGGACGTCGGCATCACCTTTGTCTATGTCACCCACGATCAGGGCGAAGCCCTGGCGCTGTCGCACCGCATCGCGGTGATGAACCAGGGCCGGGTGGAGCAACTGGACGCCCCGGAAACCATCTACAGCTTCCCGCGCAGTCGTTTCGTCGCCGACTTCATCGGCCAGTGCAACCTGCTCGACGCCACGGTCGAGGCGGTCGACGGCGAACGCGTGCGCATCGACCTCAGGGGCCTGGGCGAGGTCCAGGCGCTGAAATCCTTCGACGCCCAGCCCGGCGAGGCCTGCGTGCTGACCCTGCGGCCGGAGAAGATCCGCCTGGCGCAGAGCGTCACCGCCGACAGCGACGAAGTGCACTTCCGCGGTCGCGTCGCCGAACTGCTCTACCTGGGCGACGTGACCCTGTACATCGTCGAGCTGGAGAACGGCGAGCGCCTGGAAACCCTGCTGCCCAACGCCACGCCCGGCCGAGCCAAGTTCTTCGAGGTGGGCGACGCGGTGGAAGCCGCCTGGCGCTTCGATGCCGGCCACCTGGTCAGGGCCTGAGACGATGAGAAAGAACCTCGGCAAGTGGCTGCTGGTCTGGCCACCGCAAGCGTATCTGCTGTTCTTCTTCCTGGTTCCGGCGCTGATCATGCTGTTCGCCTCGTTCCGCTTTCCCGGCGACTACGGCGGCCTGGCGCCCTGGATGTACAGCGAGGACGGGCAGACCGTCTACGACCTCAGCGTGGAGAACTACACCCGGCTCACCGAGAGCTGGGTGTACCTGCAACTGTTCGTCAAATCCTTCGGCTACGCCCTGGTCACCACCCTGGCCTGCCTGCTGCTCGCCTACCCGGTGGCGACCACCCTCGCCCGGGCCCCGGCGAAGTGGCGCAACCTGCTGATCCTGCTGGTGATCCTGCCGTTCTGGAGCAACCTGCTGGTACGCGTCTACGCCTGGATGATCATCCTCTCGCCGTCCGGTGCCCTGACCCGCGGGATCAACGCCGCGCTGGACCTGTTCGGCGCGCAGCCGATCAGCCTGATGTTCACCCCGTTCGCGGTGATCCTGTGCATGGTCTACGTGCACCTGCCGTTCATGATCCTGCCGCTCTACGCCAACCTGGAGAAACACGACCCGGCCCTGCTGGACGCCGCTCAGGACCTCGGCGCCGGTCGTTGGCAACGCTTCTGGCGGGTGACCTTCCCGCTCTCGCTGCCGGGCGTGGCCGCCGGCGCGGCACTGGTATTCATCCCGGTGCTGGGAATGTTCGCCATCCCCGACCTGGTCGGCGGTACCGACGGCATCATGATCGGCAACCTGATCAAGAGCCAGTTCCTCGACTCCCGCGACTGGCCGTTCGGCAGCGCGCTGTCGATCGCCCTGACCGGCTGCATCCTGCTGCTGGTCGCCCTCGGCATGGGCGCCGCGCGCGCCCGCAAGGGAGGCGCCCATGCGTAGGCCCTACCTGCTCTGGAGCGCCACCGCGCTGGTGTACCTGTTCCTCTACGTACCGCTGGTGATCGTGGTGCTGTACTCCTTCAACGACTCGCGACTGAACGCCGAGTGGGTCGGCTTCACCCTGGACTGGTACCGCAAGCTGTTCGGCAATCGCGACATGCTCCAGGCCGCCGCCAACTCGCTGGTCATCGCGCTGGTTTCGGCCAGCGTGGCGACCCTGCTCGGTACCCTCGCCGGGGTCGCCCTGCATCGCTTCAAGCTGCGCGTGCTGCCCCTGCTGGTGCTGACCCCGATCGCCATTCCGGAACTCCTGATGGGGGTCTCGCTGGTGATCTTCTTCATCGGCCTGAACATGAGCCTGGGCATGCTCTCGGTGACCCTCGCGCACATCACCTTCTCGGTCGGCTTCGTCGCCCTGGTGGTGCAGGCGCGCATGTCGGGCATGGACGAAAGCCTCACCGAGGCGGCCCGCGACCTCGGTGCCACGCCCTGGCAGAGCTTCCGCCTGGTGACCCTGCCGCTGATCATGCCGGGCATCGTCGCCGGCGCGCTGATGGCCTTCACCCTGTCCATCGACGACTTCGTGATCACCTTCTTCACCGCCGGCGGCGGCTTCGCCACCCTGCCGACGCAGATCTACACCATGATCAAGATCGCCGTGACGCCCGAAGTGAACGCCGTCTCCACCCTGCTGATGCTGCTCACCCTGGTGCTGATCGTGATCGCCTCGAAACTCTCCCCCAGCGCCATCAAGGGCCATTGATCCGCCGAAACCCGCGGGCCTCCCGGAGAGGCCCGCGGCCTTGCCCTGCTCCGGTTTCCGGAGCCCTGCCACCCCGTAACAAGGAACCATGATGAAAAAGCTGTTGCTCGTCGCAACCCTCATGGCAGGAGCCGCCCAGGCCACCGCCGCCGAGAAGCTGTATCTGTTCAACTGGAACGACTACATCGCCGAGGACACGCTGAAACGCTTCGAGCAGCAATGTGGCTGCGAGCTGGTGCAGGAGTTCTATTCCGGCACCGAGGAAATGATGGCCAAGCTGGCCGCCGGGGCCAGCGGCTACGACGTGATCATCCCGACCCAGAACGCGGTCGAGGCGCTGATCCGCAAGGGCGACCTGCTGGAGCTGGACAAGAGTCGCCTGGCGAACCTGAGCAACGAGGCCGCGGGCTACCTCGACAAGGATTTCGACAAGGGCAACCGCTATTCCCTGCCCTACGCCTTCACCACCACCCTGGTCGGCTACAACAAGACCGAGCTGGACAAGCTGGGCATCGACCCGGCCGACTGGTCGGTGATCTTCGACCCGGCGGTCCTGGAGAAGATCAAGGGCAGGGTCACGGTGATGGACGACCCGCAGGAACTGTTCGGCGCCGCCCTGAAGTACCTCGGCCACTCCGCCAACGACACCGACCCGCAGCACTGGAAGGAAGCCCAGGCGCTGATCCTCGCGGCCAAGCCGTACTGGGCCGCGTTCAACTCGTCGAGCTATATCAAGGAGCTGACCCTGGGCAACATCTGGGTCGCCCATGGCTACTCCAGCGACATGTACCAGGCCAGGGCCGACGCGGAGGCTGCCGGCCGCGCCTTCAAGGTCGACTTCGCCCTGCCCCGCCAGGGCGCGGTACTGGCCATCGACAACATGGTGATCCACAAGGGCTCGAAGAACCCCGACCTGGCCTACCGCTTCATCGACTTCATGCTCGACGGTCGGAACGCTTCCGAGCTGACCAACCAGATCGGTACCGGCACGCCCAACGCCGCCGCCCTGCCCTTCATCAGGCCGGAAATCAAGACGCTCGCCGCACTGTTCCCGGACGCCGCCACCCAGGCCAGGCTGGAGCCGCTGAAGGACCTGAACTCGCGCCAGCGACGCGCCCTGAACAAGCTCTGGACCGAGATCAAGCTGCGCTGATCCGCACCGCTATCGACGAAAGGGCGACCCTCGGTCGCCCTTTTGCGTTTCCGTGCCCCGCCCCGAACGCGGTAACATGGCGCCCATTCGCCACCGTCCGTCCCGGGAAAGGGCCGACGGAAACAATTCGCCCCTTCATCGGTCGAATCCGCTTATTGCCCCAGGAGATCTTCGATGTCGCGCCTCATGGCCCTTGCCCTTTGTTTCGTCCTGCCCACCGCCGCCCATGCCGCCTCGCTCAAGGATTTCGAACTGAGCAAGATGCTGGAGAAAGTGGCCAAGGAAAGCAGCGTAGGCACTCCTCGCGCCATCAACGAAGACATCCTCGACCAGGGCTACACCGTCGAAGGCAACCAGTTGATCAATCACCTCAGCGTACGCGCCAGCCACGCCGAGCGCATGCGCTCCAACCCGGACAGCGTGCGCAGCCAGCTCGGCGATAGCGTGTGCAGCAACACCGGCTATCGCCAGTTGCTCGCCCGCGGCGCGATCCTCACCTACAGCTTCACCGAGTACAAGACCAACCAGCCGGTCGCCACCGAACGCTTCGATGCCGGCAGCTGCCGCATCCAGGGCAAGAAGTAAGCGCGCCGCGCGGTCGCCATGCTGGACAAGCAGCATCTGCTGAAGATCGCCAGGACGCCGATGCCGTTCGGCAAGTACCAGGGACGGATGCTGGTCGACCTGCCGGAGGAGTACCTGCTGTGGTTCTACAAGAAAGGCTTCCCGCCCGGTGAACTCGGGCGGCTGATGCAGTTGACCCTGGAACTGAAGATCGACGGGCTGGACGGGCTGCTCAAGCCGCTTCGTCCCCCCGCTCCGTAGGCGAATGACGTCGCCGACGCTATCCGCCGATACCCTGCCCACACCCAGCCTTCGCCAGACACCCGCCCCCGTTCGGCAGGGCGAATAACGCCACAGACGTTATCCGCCGATACGCAGCCGAACTCAGCGCAACAACGCCGGATCGCCCTTGCCGGCCACCGCCGCCGCTTCCTCCGGGGTCAGCAGCGCGGTGCGCGGGACCTCCATCAAGCGGGCGCAAGCCGCCAGCACGTTGCCCCAGCAGGCGCGGTTGGCGAACCGCATGCCCGCCTCGTCGAGGGTGCCACCGCGGTTGCGATAGCCGAGTACCGAGGTGCGCCGGGCATCCGGCAGGATCGGCCAGAGATGCCCACGCGCCACTTCCGCACGCATATGGGTGAGCAGCACCCGGCGTTCATGGCTATCCGGGAACAGCCGCTCCACCAGCGCTTCCTCGGCCACCGCCTCGACCTCCCAGCGATCGCGCGGCGCGCGGAAGCGTCCCGGCTCCTGCAGGTAGACCAGCCGGTAGGCCTGCCCGGCCTCGGCCAGGCGCTGCGCGGCGCGGCGCATCTGTTCGAGCTGGTAGCTGCCGTTGGCGATCAGCAGCAGCGGATCGGAGCCGCAGCGCTCTTCGACCAGGATCGCGCCGTCACGGGCCAGGTGCTCGGCCTGGACGGCGTCGAACACCATCGGCCGGTCGCGCTTGGGAATCACCAGGCAGGCCAGTTGCCCCCGGCTGCGGTAGATCGTCGGTAGTAGCGCCAGGGCGCTGTTGTAGTCGGCCGGGAAGAGCACCCGGACCATGTCGCTCATCTCGCCAAGCAGGGCCTCGCAGAAGGTGGTGTCCTGGTGCGACTGCTGGTTCTTGCCGTTCTCCCAGGTATGCGAAGTAGCGACCAGCGGCCAGCCCAGCCAGCCGGCCGGACGCCCGACTTCCTTCTGCTGGCGGGCGAAGATCAGGGTCTGGCGCACCGCACCGAGCATCTTCACGCAGAACGCCTCGTAGCTGGCAACCAGGTTGAGTCCGCCCTGGTTGGCCAGGCAGGCGGACACCACCGCCTCCTCGTTGAGCGCGGTGATGACCCGACCGCTCACCGATTCCAGTTCGCTCTCCGGCTCGCTGACCCGATGCTTGAGCGCCTTGAGCACGCCGCCGAGGCGGTTGCTGGCCAATTCGTCGGGATTGCCGACACGGGCGCGCAGGTCGGGGTTGGCCTCCACCAGCTCGGTATAGAAACGGTCCAGCGCGGCCATCGGCGAGCAGGGGTCGTCGCGATAGCGCAGCGGCGGGATGATCGGTTCGATGGGATGGCGCAGGGCCAGCGGGTTGTCCCGTTCGAGGGGGCGCTCGCCGCGCTGCTCGGCGAACAGCCGGCGGGCCAATTCGAGAGCCTCAGGCTCGACCCAGAGTTCGTTTGCATGCTGGTTGAACAGTTGCCGGGCCTGTTCGTCGTTATGCGGATTGCCCGGCAGCGGCAGGTTGTGCGCGGCGTTGCTGCCGGCGCCATAGAAACCGAAGCCCTTGACCGTCTCGGCGATGCCGTAGGGAATCGGCAGCGGGTAGCGGAGGATGCCGCTGTTCTTTTCCTGCACGCGTCGCTCCAGGCGCTGCTCCATCTCCCAGAGCGTACAGACGAAGGCGGCCGGGTCGCGCCCATCGAAGCTGATCGGGTCGAAGCCGCAGCGGCGCAGGTGCAGCTTGAAGCCCTCCAGGCCCTCATGGGTTCCCAGTTCGGTGCGCTGCTCGATGCGCCGGCCATTGGCGATCATCACCGGCAGCGCCGCCCCGCAATCCTCGGCTCGCCACCAGCGCGGAATCCAGTCGCTGCCGCGCTGTTCCTCGGCGGCGCCATCGGAGAGGAACGCCACCAGGATCTCGCCGGGCAACGGCATGTGCGCGTACTGCAATTCGGCGAAGCCGAGGTAGCCACCCTCGGCGATACCGCCGGCGGTATGCGGATTCACGTGGCTGCCCAGTGGCGCCGCCGGTGCGCCGTTGGGGGCCTGGGCGTAGCCGTAGAAGTCCTGCAGCAAGCGGTTCAGCCCCTCCTCGCCGTCGGCATAGGCGCGCTCCTGCTCCGGGTGCAGGTTGCCGGTCAGGACGTTCAGCGCGTCGATGGCGGCCACGCAATGGCCCTGGCCCATCAGCCAGGCGCGAGTCTTGCCGGTCAGGACGTTGAGTGCCAGATAGCCGGCGTAGGCCGGGACCATGTTCAGGGCTCCGCCGGTGTGGCCCTCGGGCTGTGTCTTGAAATCCTCGGCCTGCAACGGCTGGCCGTCCAGGCGGATGCGCCGGGCGTAGGTCATGTGCACGACGATGCGCAGGGCGCTGGCGGTCAGCCGGTCGAGGGCGCGGAACAGCTGGTAGACGCTGGCCAGGTCCGGTTGCAGCCCGGCTTGGACCAATTGATGAGCGGTGCGGAACACGGCGGCGCGGGTCTCTGCGCTATGCTGGAGCGGACCATGGCCTTGCAGCCACGCGGCAAACGCCGGCTCGGCCGCCGCATGGGCAAGCAACTCGTCCTGACTGGGCAGAATCTGACTCATGGTGGGTAGCCTCCCTAGTGGTGCCTTGCAGTCTAGGCAGCACACGGCAAAGGGCGCTGACCTGCATCAAGCTCCCCGCCCCCGATTCGTTCACCCTGGCCCTGTACGAAGGTTCCATGGCATTCCACGATCCCCGAAAGGTATCGGGGTGTCGACAGAGCTCTGACGGAGGAGGCTCGATGGCATCACTGACGTTTCTAGGCGCCGCCCAGGAGGTCACTGGCTCCTGTTATCTGCTGGAAACCCTCGATGGCGTGAAGGTCCTGCTCGAATGCGGCATGCGCCAGGGGCGCCGCGAAGCCGACAACGGCAACCGCGCGCCCTTCCCCTTCGATCCCGCGAGCATCGACGCGGTGGTCATCTCCCACGCCCACCTGGACCACAGCGGCCTGCTGCCGCGCCTGGCGGCCGAGGGTTTCAAGGGCCCGATCTTCGCCACCGAGGCCACCTGCGAACTGCTGGAACTCATGCTGCTGGACTCCGCGCACATCCAGGAAAAGGACGCCGACTGGGAGAACCGCTGGCGCAACCGGATCGGCAAGCCGAGCATCAAGCCGCTGTATACCCAGGCCGACACCGAACGCGCGCTCAAGCTGCGCCGGCCGATCAGCCTCGGCAGCACCGTGGCGGTCGCTCGTGGCGTGCGGGTGACCTTTCACAACGCCGGGCACATCCTCGGCTCGTCGATCGTCGAAGTGCAATTCCACGACCAGGTGCAACCGCGCCGCCTGGTGTTTTCCGGCGACCTCGGCAACACCTGCTCGCCGTTGATGCGCGCGCCCTCGCCGCTGAGCCGGGCCGACGTGGTGATGCTCGAATCCACCTATGGCGATCGCGATCACCGCGACAGCAACGACACCCTGGAGGAACTGGCGGCGATTCTCGACCAGGCGCACCGCGACGGCGGCAACGTGCTGATCCCGTCGTTCGCCGTCGGCCGCACCCAGGACCTGCTCTACTACCTCGGCCGCTTCTACCAGGAGGGCCGCCTGCCGCAACAGGCGGTATTCCTCGACAGCCCGATGGCCGCCCGTGCCAATGGCATCTACCTGCGCCACAGCAACGAGTTCGACGACCGCGACCGCGAGTACATTCGCGGCACCGGCACCACCCGCCTGGAGGAATGGCTGCCGGTGCTGCGCGTAACCCGCAGCGCCGACGAGTCGATGGCGATCAACCGGATCAAGAGCGGCGCGGTCATCATCGCCGGCAGCGGCATGTGCACCGGCGGCCGTATCGTCCATCACTTCAAGCACAACCTCTGGCGCCCGGAATGCCATGTGGTATTCCCCGGCTTCCAGGCGCGCGGCACCCTGGGCCGCAACATCGTCGACGGCGCCAGCGCGGTTCGCGTGTTCCACCAGCGCATCGCGGTCAAGGCGCAGATCCATACCCTCGGCGGCTTCTCCGCCCACGCCGGGCAATCGCAGCTGCTCGACTGGGTCGGTCACTTCGCCCACCGTCCAGCGCTATACCTGATACATGGCGAGCGGGAAAAGATGGAAGCGCTGCAGGGCGCGATCCGCGAGCGTCTCGACTGGGATGCCGAGATACCGGAGCCCGGCGAACGCATCGAGATCTGAGCCGCCGTCCGCAACTGTCACGCAGTCCGTGGCAGTATGCGGATGACCGCCTGTCCAGGGTGGTTGTAGAAGGAGTATGCGAATGCCCTACGAAGCCGATGACTATCTTTCCCGGCACTTCCAGACCAGCGGCACCGACCTGGCGCGGAAGGTCGACGAACTGGCGGCCCTTGCGGCTCCCGGCGACAGCCCCAATCTCGCGCTCTACCGCGAGATGCTCTTCACCGTGACGCGCATGGCCCAGGCCGACCGCAACCGCTGGGACGCCAAGATCATGTTGCAGACCCTGCGCGAGATGGAGCATGCCTTCAGCGTCCTCGAGCAGTTCAAGCGGCGACGCAAGGTCACCGTGTTCGGCTCGGCGCGCACGCCAGTCGAACATCCGGTCTATGCCCTGGCGCGCAAGTTGGGCGAGGAACTGGCCCGCTACGACCTGATGGTGATCACCGGCGCCGGCGGCGGCATCATGGCCGCCGCCCACGAAGGCGCCGGGCTGGAGAACAGCCTGGGCTTCAACATCACCCTGCCCTTCGAGCAGCACGCCAACCATACGGTGGACGGCAGCGGCAACCTGCTGTCGTTCCACTTTTTCTTCCTGCGCAAGCTGTTCTTCGTCAAGGAAGCCGACGGCCTGGTGCTCTGCCCCGGCGGCTTCGGCACCCTAGACGAGGCACTGGAAGTGCTGACCCTGGTACAGACCGGCAAGAGTCCGCTGGTGCCGATCGTGCTGCTCGACCAGCCGGGCGGCCGCTACTGGGAACACGCCCTGGAGTTCATGCAGGAACAGTTGCTGGAGAATCACTATATCCTGCCGGCCGACATGCGCCTGATGCGCCTGGTGCATTCGGCCGAAGACGCGGTGAAGGAAATCGCCCAGTTCTACCGCAACTTCCACTCCAGCCGCTGGCTGAAAGGCACTTTCGTGATTCGCCTGAACCACGCCCTGAACGAAGCCGCGCTGGCGCACCTGCACGAACACTTCGCCAGCCTCTGCCTGAGCGGCGGCTTCCAGCAGCAGGCCTACAGCGAGCAGGAACAGGACGAACCGGAGTTCCGCAACCTGACCCGCCTCGCCTTCGTGTTCAACGGGCGCGACCAGGGGCGGCTGCGGGAATTGCTGGACTACATCAACCTGCCGGAAAACTGGGACTGAAGCTGCCGCTCCGGCACGCGCTCAATCGTCGCTGCGGCCGTTCAACAGGCGGCTGATCGACTCCATGGAGTAACCCCGGTACGCCAGGAAGCGGCCCTGCTGGGCCTTTTCCCTGGCGTCCTGCGGCAGGCGGGCGAACTTGCGGCGCCAGACCTCACGCAATTGCGCACTCCAGTCGACCTCGCAGGCACCCAGCGCCCTTTCGATATCGGCGCGCGGCAGACCGCGCTGCGCCAGTTCCTCACGGATGCGCAACGGCCCATGGCCGCTACGGGCGCGACTGGCGATGAAGCTTTCGAGATAGCGGGATTCGTCGAGCAGACCTTCCTCGGCCAGGCGGTCGAGGGCAGGATCGATCAACTCGGCAGACGCGCCACGCTGGCGCAACTTGCGGGAAAGCTCGGCGCGCCCGTGCTCACGGCGCGCCAGCAGATCCATGGCCGCCCGCCGCACGGCGACGGGCGTATCGAGCACGATCGCCATTGGCCTCAATCGGCTTCGGCGTCAGCCACTTCTTCGGCGTCGGCCTTCACCGGGCCGCTCTTGGCCAGCAACTGGTCGCGAATGGTCTTCTCCAGTACCGAACCGATTTCCGGATTGTCTTCCAGGTACTTGGCGGCGTTCGCCTTGCCCTGGCCGATCTTGCTGCCCTGGTAGCTGTACCAGGCGCCGGACTTCTCGACCAGACCCAATTGCACGCCCAGATCGATGATCTCGCCGGTACGGTAGATGCCCTTACCGTAGAGGATCTGGAACTCGGCCTGGCGGAACGGCGGGGAAACCTTGTTCTTCACCACCTTGACGCGGGTTTCGCTACCCACCACCTCGTCGCCTTCCTTCACCGCGCCGGTACGACGGATGTCCAGGCGGACCGAGGCGTAGAACTTCAGTGCGTTACCGCCGGTGGTGGTTTCCGGGTTGCCGAACATGACGCCGATCTTCATGCGGATCTGGTTGATGAAGATGACCAGGCAGTTGGCGTTCTTGATATTGCCGGTGATCTTGCGCAGCGCCTGGGACATCAGGCGTGCCTGCAGGCCGACGTGGGCGTCGCCCATCTCGCCTTCGATCTCGGCCTTGGGTACCAGCGCGGCCACGGAGTCGACGATGATCACGTCGACCGCGTTGGAGCGCACCAGCATGTCGGTGATTTCCAGGGCCTGCTCGCCGGTGTCCGGCTGGGAGACCAGCAGGTCGTCGACGTTGACGCCCAGCTTGCCGGCATAGTCGGGATCGAGCGCGTGCTCGGCGTCGACGAAGGCACAGGTGGCGCCCTGTTTCTGGGCCTCGGCGATCACCGAGAGGGTCAGGGTGGTCTTGCCCGAGGATTCCGGACCGTAGATCTCGACGATCCGGCCCTTGGGCAGGCCGCCGATGCCGAGGGCGATGTCCAGACCCAGGGAGCCGGTGGAGATGGCCGGGATCGCCTGGCGCTCATGGTCGCCCATGCGCATGACCGCGCCTTTGCCGAATTGGCGTTCGATCTGTCCCAGGGCCGCGGCCAGGGCGCGCTTCTTGTTCTCGTCCATTGAAGTCCTCGCGAAGTCAGGGCGGCCGGACGGCCACGAACAACTGTATAAGTAGACAGTATTATTCCACAGGGCAAGTCGCTCGCCTACCCCCGACGGGAAGAATGTTCCGAACGGTTGCCCGCAGGCGCGGCTAGCCCGGGTTCTCGCCGTTGCTCATGCGCAGCAGGCCGGTCAGCGCGGTCGCCACCGTCTGCCGGCGCACGGCGTCGCGGTCGCCGTTGAACTGGCAGCGCTCACTGACCAGCCGCTCGCCGTCGGCCCAGGCCAGCCAGACCGTGCCTACCGGCTTTTCCGGCGAGCCGCCGTCGGGCCCGGCGACACCGCTCACCGCCACCGCGAAACGCGCCCCGCTGTGCCGCTGGGCGCCGCGCACCATGGCCTCGACCACTTCCCGGCTGACCGCGCCGACTGCCGGGAACAGCGACTCGGGCACCTCCAGCTGGAGGGTCTTCTGGCGGTTCGAGTAGGTCACGTAGCCAGCCTCGAACCAGCCCGAACTCCCCGGGATGCGGGTGATCGCCTCGGCGATGCCGCCACCGGTGCAGGATTCCGCCGTGCTGACCTGCTCGCCCAGGTAACGAAGGCTTTCGCCGAGGCGGGCGGCCAGTACGGTCAGGTCGGACTCCATCAGGGTCATCACTGTTCTCCAGGGTAGAAACGGAAAGGGACTACCCTACACCATCGGCTTTTCCATTCAGAAGCAGCTTTCGGACAAGCGCAACCGCGCGAAGGCAGCGAATGCGCGAACATGCGTGTTCCATCACCGTCCAAGGAAAGGCACACCATGAACATCGCGCCACTCAAGGTCTCTCTGCTCTCCCTCGCCCTGCTCCTCTCCCCCGTTGCCAGCCTCCCCGCCCATGCGGCCTGCACCGCCAACCTGGCCCTGCAACCCGCCAGCAGCCTGCCCGCGCTCGGCGGGCGCCTGGTCTACCACAGCTATATGGAGTACGGGGACGGCTCCTCGAACCTCTACCTGCACGATTTCAAGAGCAAGAGCACCCGCCAGCTCAACCAGCCCGGCTGGAACATCGAGGACCCGATGAATGCGCATTTCTCCCCGGACGGCCGCTACCTGACCTTCATGGGCCGCCAGAATGGCGCCTGGCACGTGTTCGCCTGGGCCATCGGCGGTACCCAGGCGCCGAGCAACCTGACCGCGGCCATCGGCGGTCGCAACGAGGATCCGAAGTTCTCCTTCGACGGCCGCCAGGTCGTGCTCAAGCACGAGGGCGACATCCGCCTCGCCACCCTGGTCTTCAATGGCGATGGCAGCGTCGGCGTGAGCGCCTGGAAAGCCGTGACCGGCGACGGCTGGAGCACCGAGGAGTCGATGCCGTTCCTCACACCCTCAGGCAAGTACGTGGTCTACGCGACAGGAGCCGGCGACAGCCTGCGGGTGGTGCGCAGGAACCTGGAGAACGGCCAGGTCAGCGCCCTCGCCACCCCGGCCGCGGGGGGCCGCGACTATTACCCGGTGGTACGCGACTACACCGCCTACTTCCTCTCGCGTACCCAGCCGGCCGGCAACGACCAGTTGGCCATGGTCGTACCCAACAGCCCGCCCGGCACCCCGGCGATCCTGCCGCTCAACCACTGCCAGGGCGACAATTCCGACGCCGCGCCGGTGAACGAGGACTACCTGATCTTCTCCAGCACTTCGTTCGACCCGACCTACAGCCTGCTCCTCGGCGACATCGCCGCGGCGCGGGTCTGGCGTCTCGACCCGGCGCAGATCAACCTGCCCGACGGTCGGCAGAAGCTCGGCGCCAGCTATACCGCGGCACGCTGAAAGCAGCCCGCACAGGCGCGGACCTGAGGGTCCGCGCCGGTTCCGAACGGACCCGACACAGGCCGGCGAATCGGGTTAACATTACCCTCTTTTGCACCGTCCAAAGCCCGCTTCCGAAGGCCCGTATGACCGACCTCTCCCAGCACACGCCGATGATGCAGCAGTACTTCAAACTGAAGCATCAGCACCCCGACCAATTGATGTTCTATCGCATGGGCGACTTCTACGAGCTGTTCTACGAGGACGCGAAGAAGGCCGCCAAACTGCTCGACATCACCCTGACCGCACGCGGCCAGTCCGGCGGCAAGGCGATCCCGATGGCAGGCATTCCCTTCCATTCCGCGGAGGGCTACCTGGCCAAGCTGGTCAAGCTCGGCGAGTCGGTGGCGATCTGCGAGCAGATCGGCGATCCGGCCACCAGCAAGGGGCCGGTGGAGCGCCAAGTGGTGCGGATCATCACTCCCGGTACGGTGAGCGACGAAGCGCTGCTCGACGAACGCCGCGACAACCTGCTGGCGGCGATCCTCGGCGACGAGCGCCTGTTCGGCCTCGCCGTGCTGGACATCACCAGCGGCCGCTTCAGCGTCCAGGAGATAAAAGGCTGGGAAACCCTGCTGGCCGAACTGGAGCGCCTCAACCCGGCCGAGCTGCTGATTCCCGACGACTGGCCACAGGGCCTGCCGGCGGAGAAGCGCCGCGGCGTACGTCGCCGCGCGCCATGGGACTTCGATCGCGACTCGGCGCACAAGAGCCTCTGCCAGCAATTCGGCACCCAGGACCTGAAAGGCTTCGGCTGCCAGAACCTGACCCTGGCCATCGGCGCCGCCGGCTGCCTGCTCGCCTACGCCAAGGAAACCCAGCGTACCGCCCTGCCGCACCTGCGCAGCCTGCGCCACGACCGCCTCGATGACACGGTGATCCTCGACGGTGCCAGCCGCCGCAACCTGGAGCTGGATATCAACCTCAGCGGTGGCCGCGAGAACACCCTGCAATCGGTGGTCGACCGCTGCCAGACCGCCATGGCCAGCCGCCTGATGAGCCGCTGGCTGAACCGTCCGTTGCGTGACCGCGCGGTACTGGAAGCCCGCCAGGAGTCCATCGCCTGCCTGCTGGAACGCTACCGCTTCGAGAACCTGCAACCGCAGCTCAAGGAAATCGGCGACCTCGAACGCATCCTCGCCCGCATCGGCCTGCGCAACGCCCGCCCTCGCGACCTGGCGCGCCTGCGCGACGCGCTGGCGGCGCTGCCGGACCTGCAGAACGCCATGACCGAACTGGAAGCGCCGCACCTGCAGGCGCTGGCCACCACCATCGGCACCTATCCCGAACTCGCCGAACTGCTGGCCAAGGCGATCATCGACAACCCGCCAGCGGTGATCCGCGACGGTGGCGTGATCAAGACCGGCTATGACGCCGAGCTGGACGAGCTGCAGGCGCTGAGCGAAAACGCCGGGCAATTCCTGATGGACCTGGAAGCGCGCGAGAAGGCCCGCACCGGCCTGCCCAACCTGAAGGTCGGCTACAACCGCATCCATGGCTACTTCATCGAGCTGCCACGGGTGCAGGCCGAACAGGCGCCGGCCGACTACATCCGCCGGCAGACCCTGAAAGGCGCCGAGCGCTTCATCACGCCGGAACTGAAGGCCTTCGAGGACAAGGCGCTGTCGGCCCAGAGCCGCGCCCTGGCCCGCGAGAAGGCGCTCTACGAAGAGCTGCTGGAACGCCTGATCGGCCACCTCGCTCCGCTCCAGGACAGCGCCTCGGCGCTGGCGGAACTGGACGTGCTGGCGAATCTCGCCGAACGCGCGCTGAACCTCGACCTGAATCGCCCGCGGTTCGTCGAACACACCTGCCTGCACATCGAGCAAGGCCGCCATCCGGTGGTCGAGCAGGTGCTGGAGACACCGTTCGTGGCCAACGACCTGGCGCTGGATGCCGACACCCGGATGCTGGTGATCACCGGTCCGAACATGGGCGGTAAATCCACCTACATGCGGCAAACCGCGCTGATCGTGCTGCTTGCGCACATCGGCAGCTTCGTTCCGGCTGCACGCTGCGAGCTGTCCCTGGTGGACCGCATCTTCACCCGCATCGGCTCGTCCGACGACCTTGCCGGCGGCCGCTCGACCTTCATGGTGGAGATGAGCGAAACCGCCAACATCCTGCACAACGCCACCGACAAGAGCCTGGTGCTGATGGATGAGGTCGGCCGCGGCACCAGCACCTTCGACGGCCTGTCGCTGGCCTGGGCAGCGGCCGAGGACCTGGCCCGGACTCGCGCCTTCACCCTGTTCGCCACCCACTATTTCGAACTGACCGTACTGCCGGAAAGCCAGCCCGCGGTAGCCAACGTGCACCTGAACGCGACCGAGCACAATGAACGCATCGTGTTCCTGCACCATGTACTGCCGGGACCGGCGAGCCAGAGCTACGGCCTCGCGGTGGCCCAGTTGGCCGGCGTGCCGGCCCCGGTAATCCAGCGCGCCCGCGAACACCTCAAGCGCCTGGAAACCACCAGCCTGCCGCACGAGATGCCGAGCCAGCAGAGCGGCAAGCCCGCCTCGCCGATGCAGAGCGACCTGTTCGCCAGCCTGCCGCACCCGGTGATCGATGAATTGTCGAGGATCAATCCCGACGATATCAGCCCGCGGCAAGCTCTCGATCTGTTATATGCATGGAAGATGCGGGTCTGACGGACTACCGCACAAGCTGCTAGAATCGCGCGCGCTTAGCCGCCCGCCTGAGGAGAGAACTAGAAAATGACCTTCGTCGTCACCGACAACTGCATCAAGTGCAAATACACCGACTGCGTGGAAGTCTGCCCGGTAGACTGCTTCTACGAAGGACCCAACTTCCTGGTCATCCATCCGGACGAGTGCATCGACTGCGCCCTGTGCGAGCCCGAATGTCCGGCCCAGGCGATTTTCTCCGAAGACGAAGTGCCGGAGAACATGCAGGAATTCATCGAGCTGAACAGCGAGCTGGCGGAAGTCTGGCCGAATATCACCGAGAAGAAGGATGCCCTGCCCGACGCCGAGGAATGGGACGGCGTCGCCGGCAAGCTCCAGCATCTGGAGCGCTGATACGCCAAGGCCCGCAATCAGCGGGCCTTTTCTTTGGCGACGAGTAAAACGGCAGGCAAAAAAAAGGGGCGGGGTATTACCCCGCCCACTCTTCAGTCCCTCGTCATCATCCTGATGAATCGCCTCCCTGGCGACGTCCCTTCCCCGATCCTTCGGGGTTGCGTGTTCCCTGTACGCAGGAGTGATATTAGCGATTCCCTGTGCACCCGCAACCTGCCAGAAAACCCAGCGAAGCTTCTTCGGCAGCCATTTTAGAAAAATATATTCCTTTAATTTCAATAAGTTACTTAAATTCACCGAGCGTTTTTGGCAAACCTCCCGGGCATTTATCTACTTAGGCTCACACGCCGTGTAAGTTAATGCTTACAAGAGCAGACACAAAAAACCCGGCGAACGCCGGGTCTTCAGTGGGTCTAAGGTTTTCCGTCACTGGAACAGCGCGTCACTCGACAGGCCATTCTTCTCCAGGATCTCCCGCAGGCGCTTCAGCGCCTCGACCTGGATCTGACGAACCCGCTCGCGGGTCAGGCCGATTTCCTGGCCGACCTCTTCCAGCGTGCTGCTTTCGTGACCGCGCAAGCCGAAGCGGCGAATCACCACCTCACGCTGCTTGTCGGTGAGTTCCGTCAGCCACTGGTCGATGCTTTCGCTGAGATCGTCATCCTGCAGCAGCTCGCACGGATCGGTGGGGCGATCGTCGGTGAGCGTATCCAGCAGGGTCTTGTCCGAGTCCGGACCAAGAGAGACGTCTACCGAAGTCACCCGTTCGTTCAGGCCGAGCATGCGCTTGACCTCGGCGACCGGCTTCTCCAGCAGGTTGGCGATTTCTTCGGGTGAAGGTTCGTGGTCGAGCTTGTGGGTCAGTTCCCGCGCCGCACGCAGGTAGACGTTGAGCTCCTTGACCACATGGATCGGCAAGCGAATGGTTCGGGTCTGGTTCATGATGGCCCGCTCGATGGTCTGGCGGATCCACCAGGTGGCGTAGGTCGAGAACCGGAATCCGCGCTCCGGATCGAACTTCTCCACGGCGCGGATCAGGCCTAGGTTGCCTTCCTCGATCAGGTCGAGCAGGGACAGTCCGCGATTGACATAGCGCCGGGCGATCTTCACCACCAACCGCAGGTTGCTCTCGATCATCCGCTTCCGACCAGCGGGATCGCCCTTCTGCGCCAGACGAGCGAAGTGGACTTCCTCTTCGGGCGTCAACAGGGGCGAGAAACCGATTTCGTTGAGATACAGCTGCGTTGCGTCCAACGCGCGCGTGTAGTCGATGTGCTTGTGTTGTTTGGAAGAGAAGGAAGTGGTGGCTTTTGGAGTTGCCCGGGGAGAAGGCTGCTCGTCGGCAGACGACTCGTCCAGCATGATGCCGGGCTCCAGGAGGAGCACTTCATCATCGTGGTCAAACTCCGGCCCTTCTTTTTTGAGTGCCATGTCGTTATCCCTTGCATGAGTTCGACTCAAGCCCGGGCGATTCCTTTCCCGCTGGACACGCCCGGACCCGCTCACCTACGTGGGCGGGCGAACTCCCGGTCAGCGACGTGGCAAATATTGCAGTGGATCGACAGGCTTACCCTGGCGGCGAATCTCGAAGTGCAGCTTCACCCGATCGGTTCCTGTGGAGCCCATCTCGGCAATCGATTGCCCTACCTTGACCTGTTGCCCTTCCCGCACCAGCAGCCTGCGGTTGTGACCGTAGGCACTCACATAGGTCTCGTTGTGTTTGATGATGACCAACTCGCCGTAGCCCCGCAAACCACTACCGGCGTATACAACGGTCCCACCAGACGCAGCCAGGACAGGCTGGCCCAATTGACCGGCTATATCAATCCCTTTATTCAAACTTCCGTTTGAGGCAAAACGGCCGATCAGAGTACCGCTCGCAGGCCATGCCCACCCCCCCACCGCAGGCCCCGCGACGACGGGAGTCGCGCCGCTGCTGGGTGGGGTCGTGGTCGAGGCCGGAGCCGGTGCGGGCTTGGCAGGTACCGACGTACTAACTGCGGGTGGAACCGGGGTAGGCTTGGTCGCCACGGGCGCAGCGACGACCGGCGTGTTTTTCGCGACGGACGGTTGCGCCGATGCCCGCCCACCAAATTGGATAGCTTGACCGACCTGGATGGTATAGGGCGGCACGATGCCATTGCGCGCGGCCAGGGCTTTCCAGTCCCAGCCGAAGCGGAAGGCAATGGAATACAGGGTGTCGCCGCGGCGCACGATGTACTGCCCGCTGGTGACCGGCGTACGCCGCGCAGCGGCAGGCGCGGAACCGTTGCGATCGACGACCTTGACCCCGCCGGGAGGCGACGACGAACAGGCGGCGAGAAGGGAACAGACGACGGCCCCAAGCAACAGGTGGCAGCCACCATAGAGCCGAGTCCATTGCCGCAGGGTCGCTGCTAGCCTCAATCCTTCCCCCTTATCCATCTTCTTCGCTTTCGTTCAATCGGGCCGGCGACGCCGGCCGCCGGCTCAGGCGATCGGGCCGTTGAGCAGCGGGACGAAACGTACCGAGTCGAGTACCTGGCGGCTGAACCCGTCCTCGGTGCGGACGATCAGCATCAGTTGCTGGACCTCGCCGCCACCGACCGGGATCACCAGACGGCCCCCCGGGGCCAACTGCTCCAGCAACGACTGCGGGACTTCCGTGGCCGCCGCGGTGACGATGATTCCATTGTAGGGAGCCAACGCCGACCAGCCCTCCCAGCCATCGCCCCAACGAAAGACAACATTACGCAGGTTTAGCTCCGCAAGACGCTCCTTGGCCTTATCCTGCAACGCCTGGATCCGCTCGACGGAGAAGACCCGCTCGACCAGTTGCGCCAGCACCGCGGTCTGGTAGCCGGACCCGGTACCGATCTCCATGACCTTGTCCAGCGGGCCGGCCGCCAGCAGCAACTCGGTCATCCGCGCCACCATGAATGGCTGGGAAATGGTCTGGTTGTGGCCGATCGGCAGGGCGGTGTCTTCGTAGGCGCGATGCGAGAGCGCCTCGTCGACGAACAGATGACGCGGCGTGCGGCGGATCACCTCGAGCACGTGGGCGTTGGACAGGCCTTCTTCGTACAGGCGCTGGATCAGGCGCTCTCGGGTACGCTGGGAGGTCATGCCGATACCCCGGCGATGCAGGTCTTCGGACATCACGTCAGTCCTCCCAGCCACTCGTCGAGGCCGCCGAAGGCTTCGTGGAAGGTACGGTCCAGCTGCAACGGAGTGATCGACACGTAGCCTTGCATGACCGCGTGGAAATCCGTCCCCGGCCCGCCATCCTCGGCATCGCCGGCCGCGGCGATCCAGTAGCCTTCCTTGCCGCGCGGATTGACCACCTTCACCGGTGCGGCGGCACGGGCGCGGTGCCCGAGGCGGGTCAGTTGGATACCACGTACGCGATCCAGCGGCAGGTTCGGGATATTGACGTTGAGCACGGTACGCGGCGGCACGGCCAGGCGCTCGTGGGCGGAGACCAGCAGGCGGGCGAAGTGCATGGCGGTGGGCAGGTTGTCCGTCAACCGCGAGACCAGCGAGAAGGCGAAGGCCGGCCCCTTCAGGAAGCGCCCTTCGATGGCCGCCGCCACGGTACCGGAATAGAGGACGTCATCGCCGAGGTTGGCGCCCAGGTTGATACCCGAGACCACCATGTCCGGCAATTCCTCCAGCAAGCCGTTCAGGCCCAGGTGCACGCAGTCGGTCGGCGTGCCGTTGAGGCTGATGAATCCGTTGTCCAGGCGCTGCGGGTGCAGCGGGCGGTCCAGCGTCAGGGAACTGCTGGCGCCGCTCTTGTCCTGGTCGGGGGCGATCACTACGCAATCGGCATGATCCGCCAGCGCGTCGTAAAGCGCGGCGATACCGGGTGCGGTCACCCCGTCGTCGTTGGCAATCAGTATGCGCATGGGTTTTCCGTCTGCCCTGTCGGTACCAGGTCGAGGATTTCACGCACCACTACGGTGGCGAAACAACCGGCCGGCAGGACGAATTCCAGTTGCAGAACATCAGGTTCGGGATAATGCCACGCCAGCCCCTGGATGGGGAGCCGCAGGATGCGCCGTTCGTGCGCCATGCCCGCCTTCGCCAGCCAGCGGCAGAGCGCCGGCTCGCGCCCGGCCAGGGCCAGCTCGCGGTCGAGGACGCCGGCGCCGCTCGGCGGATCGCCCTCGCCCCAGAGCGGTCCGGTGGGGTGCAGGTCGAGGGCGGCCAGACGGGCATCGCGGCATTCTTCCTCGCCAGCGAGGAAAAAGCTGCGGCTGTCGGTGAAGGCCAGCAGGTCACCGACCGCTGCCCGGTTCCAGCTACCCTCCGCGACCCGCTCGGCGAGCAGGCGATTGAACAGGTAGCTGCGCCCGGCGGAAAGGAAGCGCGAACGCAGGTTGCGGTTCGCCGGCAGCAGGTCCTGTTCCGCGCAACTGCGCGCGTCGACCAGGTTGCCGCCGCCGTGGCCGAAGCGTTGCAGGCCGAAATAGTTGGGCACGCCGTCCGCGGCGATACGTTCCAAGCGCGCGTCGAGAACGGCACGCTCCGCCCGCAGCCCGGTCAGACGCAGGGTGAAGCCGTTGGCGGCATGCGCGCCTCGCTGCAACTTGCGCGAATGACGGGTGCGGCGAAGAATCCGCAGGTCCGCGCCCTCGGCTGCGCCCAGGTCGGGATCGGCCTTGCCCGGCAGGTGCAGGCTGAACCATTGCCGGGTCAGGGCCTGGCGGTCCTTCAACCCGGCGTAGCTGACGTTCTTCTGCTGCACGCCGGCGGCGCGGCCGAGGCGACGGGCCGCCTCCTCGGTGTTCAATCCGCGCTTTTCCACCCACAACCAGAGGTGCTCGCCTTCACCGCTGAGGGGAATGTCCAGCACCTCGTCGACCTGGAAGTCCTCGGCCACGGCCTTGAGCACCGCCTCGCCGCAGGCTGCCCCATGGGCGCGCGGCCCGAGCAGGTCGAGTTCGCCGAGAACGCTCATCGGGCCATCAGCAAAGCGACCGCATGTACAGCAATGCCCTCTTCGCGTCCGGTGAAACCTAGCCGCTCGGTAGTGGTGGCCTTGACGTTGACCTGGTCGACCGCGACGCCGAGGTCCTCGGCGATCAACCCGCGCATGGTCTCGATGTGTGGCGCCATCTTCGGCGCCTGGGCGACGATGGTGGCGTCGACGTTGCCGACCTTCCAGCCCTTCTCGGCGACGATGGCGACCACGTGTCGCAGCAGCGCGCGACTGTCGGCGCCCTTGAACCGCGGGTCGGTGTCCGGGAAGTGCTTGCCGATGTCGCCCAGCGCCGCCGCGCCGAGCAGCGCATCGGACAAGGCGTGCAGCAGCACGTCGCCGTCGGAGTGGGCGACCAGCCCATGTTTATGGGGAATGCGCACACCGCCGAGGGTGATGAAGTCGCCCTCGCCGAAGCGATGCACGTCGTAGCCATGGCCAATTCGCATGAAAAAACGCCCTGGTTGGAATCAGGGCGTGATTCTACCCCGGATCGGGACAGGCTTCAGGTATCGCGGATCAACCGTTGAGAACCCCGGCATGATGGCGCAGGTGATCCTCGATGAAACTGGCGATGAAGTAGTAGCTGTGGTCGTAACCTGGTTGCAGACGCAGCTCCAGCGGGTGGCCGGCCTTGTCCGCCGCATTGCGTAGCGCTTCCGGCTTGAGCTGGACGGCGAGGAAGTCGTCGCGCTCGCCCTGGTCGACCAGGATCGGCAAGCGTTCGGACGCACCCTCGAGCAACGCACAGGCATCCCACTCGCGCCAGGCCGCCGGGTCCTCGCCCAGGTAGCGGGAGAACGCCTTCTGGCCCCAGGGACAATCGCTCGGATGGCAGATCGGCGCGAAGGCCGACAGCGACAGGTAGCGCCCCGGGTTGCGCAGCGCGCAAACCAGCGCGCCATGCCCACCCATCGAGTGCCCGCTGATGCCGCGCCGCCGGGACACCGGGAAATGCGCCTCGATCAGCGCCGGCAACTCGTGCACCACGTAGTCGTGCATGCGGTAGTGCGCGGCCCAGGGCTCCTGCGTGGCGTTCAGGTAGAAGCCTGCGCCCAGGCCGAAGTCCCAGGCGCCGTCGGGATCGCCGGGGACACCGCTGCCGCGCGGGCTGGTATCCGGCGCCACCAGTACCAATCCCAGTTCGGCGGCGACCCGCTGGGCGCCGGCCTTCTGCATGAAGTTCTCGTCGGTACAGGTCAGCCCGGACAGCCAGTACAGGGCCGGCAGCGCCGCCTCCGGCTCGGCCTGGGGCGGCAGGTAGATGGCGAAGACCATCTCGCAGTTCAGGGTCCGGGAAAAATGACGGTAACGCTGGTGCCAGCCGCCGAAGGTCTTCTGGCTGCCGATCAGTTCGAGGGAATCCTTCACGTGACCTCCGTGAAACGGTCGTGGCGAGCCGCAGGGCCCGCCGCGACGACTTGTCAGTAATGAATGACGGTGCGGATGCTCTTGCCTTCGTGCATCAGCTCGAAGGCCTCGTTGATGTCCTCCAGCCCCATGGTGTGGGTGATGAAGGTATCCAGCGGGATCTCGCCCTTCTGCGCCTTCTCGACATAGCTCGGCAGCTCGCTGCGCCCGCGCACCCCGCCGAACGCCGAACCGCGCCAGACGCGGCCGGTGACCAGTTGGAACGGCCGGGTGCTGATTTCCTGGCCGGCACCGGCGACACCGATGATCACCGACTCGCCCCAGCCCTTGTGGCAGCATTCCAGCGCGGCGCGCATCAACTGCACGTTGCCGACGCACTCGAAGGAGTAGTCGACGCCGCCATCGGTCAGTTCGACGATGACGTCCTGGATCGGCTTGTCGTAGTCCTTCGGATTGATGAAGTCGGTGGCGCCCAGCTCCCTGGCGATGTCGAACTTGCCCGGGTTGATGTCGACCGCGATGATGCGCACGGCCTTGGCCATCTTCGCCCCGATGATCGCCGCCAGGCCGATACCGCCCAGGCCGAAGATGGCAACGGTAGCGCCCTCTTCCACCTTGGCGGTATTCAGCACGGCGCCGATCCCGGTGGTGACGCCGCAACCAAGCAGGCAGACCTTCTCCAGCGGCGCGTCCTTGGGAATCTTCGCCAGGGAGATTTCCGGCAGCACGGTGTATTCGGAGAAGGTCGAGCAGCCCATGTAGTGGAAGACCGGCTCGCCCTTGTAGGAGAAACGGCTGGTGCCGTCGGGCATCAGGCCCTTGCCCTGGGTGGCGCGCACGGCCTGGCAGAGGTTGGTCTTGCCGGACAGGCAGAATTTGCACTTGCCGCACTCGGCGGTGTAGAGCGGGATGACATGGTCGCCCACCTGCAGGGAGGTCACGCCCTCGCCCACCGCTTCGACGATACCGCCACCTTCGTGGCCCAGGATGCACGGGAACACTCCCTCGGAATCCTGGCCGGACAGGGTGTACGCGTCGGTATGGCAGACGCCGGTAGCGACGATGCGCACCAGTACCTCGCCCTTCTGCGGCGGCGCCACATCCACCTCGACGATTTCCAACGGCTTGTTGGGGGCGAAGGCGACGGCGGCACGGGACTTGATCATCTGGGAACTCCTGAACGATGGAAGCCGGCGGGCCGCTAAGCGACCCACTGAAACGGAAAGTGTAGAAAACCACGTTTCAAGGAATAATCAGGCAATAATCAAAACATTATTGCCATACAGGGACAATCCAGATGAATCGCTGGGAAGGACTCGACGAATTCGTCGCTGTCGCCGAAACCGGGCAGTTCACCGCGGCAGCCGAACGCATGGGCGTTTCCTCGTCGCACATCAGCCGCCAGGTCGCCCGCCTGGAGGAGCGCCTGCAGACCCGCCTGCTCTACCGCAGCACCCGGCGAGTGTCGCTGAGCGAAGCCGGACAGACCTTCCTGCAACATTGCCAGCGCCTGCAGGACGCCCGCGACGAAGCCCTGCGCGCGGTCAGCGACCTCTCCGCGGAGCCCAAGGGCCTGCTGCGCATGACCTGCGCCGTGGCCTACGGCGAACGTTTCATCGTGCCGCTGGTGAATGCCTTCATGGCCGACTATCCGCAACTGCGGGTCGACATCGAGTTGTCCAACCGCCAACTGGACCTGCTCCACGAGGGCTTCGACCTGGCCATCCGCCTCGGCCGCCTGAGCGATTCGCGATTGGTCGCCACACGGTTGGCGCCACGCCTCATGTACCTCTGCGCCACCCCGGAATACCTGCGCCGCCACGGCACTCCGCAGTCGCCGGCGGAACTCGGCCAGTTCAATTGCCTGATCGGCAGCAGCGACCTGTGGAGCTTCCTCGAGGACGGCCGGGAAACCCAGCACCGGGTCCAGGGCAACTGGCGCTGCAACAGCGGCCAGGCGGTGCTCGACGCCGCCCTGCGCGGCTTCGGCCTGTGCCAGCTGCCCGACTACTATGTGATCGAGCATCTGCGCAGCGGCCGCCTGGTCTCCCTGCTGGAAGGCCACCAGCCGCCGAATACCGCGGTATGGGCGCTGTACCCGCAGCAGCGGCACCTGTCGCCGAAAGTCAGGCAACTGGTGGACTATCTCAAGGAAGGCCTGGCGCAATCCCATCCGGGACTCGCCGGGGAGAAAAACCTGCGCTGAAGCAGTAAGGCGATTCACCGCTGCGATAGACTTGGCGGTTTCCCGCTCCACCCGCTATCGATTCAAGGAAGTCGCATGTCTGCCCTCAATGCGTTTCGCCAACGCTACCTGGTGAGGTTCTGGTCGCCGCTGCCGGCGCTGGTCGCCCTCGGCGTCGCCTCCGCCTACTACTTCGCGCTCACCGGCACCTTCTGGGCGGTGACCGGCGAATTCACCCGCTGGGGCGGCCACGTGCTGTCCTGGTTCGGCTACCAGCCACAGGACTGGAGCTACTTCAGGCTGATCGGCCTTCAAGGCACGCCGCTGGACCGGATCGACGGAGTGATGATCATCGGCATGTTCCTCGGCGCCCTGTGCTGCGCCCTCTGGGCCGGCAACGTCAGCCTGCGCTGGCCGACCAGCAAACGCCGCCTGCTGCAGGGCCTGGTCGGCGGTATCGTCGCCGGCTTCGGCGCGCGCCTGGCGATGGGCTGCAACCTGGCGGCGTTCTTCACCGGTATCCCGATGTTTTCCCTGCACGCCTGGGCCTTCATGTTCGCCACCGTCGGCGGCGCCTGGATCGGCGTGAAGATCAGCCTGCTGCCGTTCCTGCGCACGCCGCTGAAAGTCGGCGCCACGGCCAGCGCCCTGCCCGACGCCGAAAGCCTGGCCCGACGCGCACGCCTGCAGGCCCGCCTGGGCCTGGCGGTGCTGGCGCTCGCCGCGCTGTTCACCGCCTGGCGCTTCGAGGTATCGCTGGTGCTGGGCATGGCCTGCCTGTTCGGCCTGCTGTTCGGCGGCCTGATCGAGCGCGCGCAGATCTGCTTCACCAGCGCCGCACGGGACCTCTGGACCACCGGCCGGACCCGCGCCGCCTTCGGCATCCTGCTCGGCATGGCGGCCGCCTGCATCGGTACCTTCGCCGCGATCCGCCTGGGCGTCGCGCCGAAGATCTTCTGGATGGGCCCGAATGCGATCATCGGCGGCATTCTCTTCGGCATCGGCATCGTCCTCGCCGGCGGTTGCGAGACCGGCTGGATGTACCGCTCGATGGAGGGCCAGGTGCACTTCTGGGTGGTCGGCATCGGCAACGTCATCGGCGGAACCCTGGTGGCGATCTTTTGGGACCAGTTGGGTACCCGCCTAGCCCTGCCCTATCCCAAGCTCAACCTGCTGGAAAGCTTCGGGCCCGGCAACGGCCTGCTGTTGACCTTCGCCGGCCTGGCCCTGTGCCTGCTGCTGGTGCAACTGAACGCCTCCCGATTCACCCGACCGCGGAAACCGAACCATGAGCCAGACCGACAAACCGACCCTGTCGCTTGACCTGCGCGGCGAACATTGCCCGTACAACGCCATCGCCACCCTGGAAACCCTGGCGACCATGCAGCCGGGCGAACGCCTGGAAGTGGTCACCGACTGCTCGCAATCGGTCCACGGGATTCCCGAAGATACCCAGCGCCAGGGCTACAAATGCCTGGCGGTGGAGCAGCATGGCGCGCTGTTCCGCTTCCTCATAGAGGTGCCGCTGGAAAGCTGAACGAGCGAGCCTGCAACGACAAGAAAGCCGACCCTCGGGTCGGCTTTCTTGTGCCAGGGTTCAGTGCGGAAAACTGCGCTGCAGGCGCAGCAGGTCTTCCGGGGTGGTGATCTTCAGGTTGTCGGCGCGCCCTTCCACCAGCTTCGGCGCATAGCCGGCCCACTCCATCGCCGAAGCCTCGTCGGTGATCGCCACGCCGGCCACCAACGCATCGGCCAGCGCCCGGTGCAGGGCGCCGAGGCGGAACATCTGCGGCGTATAGGCCAGCCAGACCACCGAGCGGTCGATGGTTTCGCTGACCCGGCCGTCGCGGTCGGAGCGCTTGAGAGTGTCCCTCGCCGGCACCGCCAGCAGCCCGCCGACCGGATCTTCGGCGAGTTCTTCGAGCAGGCGGTCGAGGTCGCCGCGGGTCAGGTTCGGCCGCGCGGCGTCATGCACCAGCACCCAGTCGTCGGCCTGTGCCCCCAACTCCAGCAGGCGCAGCAAGCCGTTCAACACCGAGCCGGCGCGCTCGACGCCCCCGGCGGCGCGCTGCACATGCCGGCTGGCGGCGCAGTCCAGCCCGGGCCAGTAGGGATCGTCCTCGGCCAGGCAGACCACCAGGCCCCTGAGCATCGGGTGTTCGAGGAAACAATCGAGGGTGCGCTCGATCACGGTGCGACCGGCAAGATCGAGATATTGCTTCGGGCGGTCGGCGCGCATGCGCGAACCCACGCCGGCGGCGGGGATCACCGTCCAGAAGGCGGGAAGGTCGGAAGTCGTCATCGGGAGAAGGGTCGTCAGCTCACTTGGCGAGCTGGTAGAGGGTTTCGCCGTCCTTGACCATGCCGAGCTCGTGCCGCGCACGCTCCTCGACGGTCTCGGTGCCTTTCTTCAGCTCGGCGACTTCGGCTTCGAGAATCCGGTTGCGCTCCAGCAGGCGCTCGTTCTCGCCATGCTGGTCGGCGATCTGCTTCTGCAGGTCGCGCACCTGCGCCAGGCTGCCATCGCCGACCCACAGGCGATATTGCAGGCCCGCCAGCGCCAGGATCAGCACCACGAACAGCCAGTAGGGGCTACGTAACCTCAAGCCTCGAACTCCTTGAGAAGAAAAGGGGTGGCTCTTGCCACCCCTTCACCGTACCAGACTAGGCTCAGCCGCGGAATTCCGCGCGACCACGGTACGGCGCCTTGGCGCCCAGTTGCTCTTCGATGCGCAGCAACTGGTTGTACTTGGACACGCGGTCGGAGCGGCACAGCGAACCGGTCTTGATCTGACCGGCGGCGGTACCCACGGCCAGGTCGGCGATGGTCGAGTCCTCGGTTTCGCCGGAGCGGTGCGAGATCACCGCGGTATAGCCGGCGGCCTTGGCCATCTGGATGGCTTCCAGGGTCTCGGTGAGCGAACCGATCTGGTTGAACTTGATCAGGATCGAATTGCCGATGCCCTTCTCGATGCCTTCCTTGAGGATCTTGGTATTGGTCACGAACAGGTCGTCGCCGACCAGTTGGACCTTGGCGCCGATCTTGTCGGTCAGGCCTTTCCAGCCGGCCCAGTCGGACTCGTCCATGCCGTCCTCGATGGAGATGATCGGGTAGCGCTGGGTCAGGCCGGCCAGGTAGTCGGCGAAACCGGCGGCGTCGAATACCTTGCCTTCGCCTTCCAGGTCGTACTTGCCGTCCTTGAAGAACTCGCTGGAGGCGCAGTCCAGGGCCAGGGTCACGTCGTCGCCCAGCTTGTAGCCGGCCTTCTCGACGGCCTCGGCGATGGCGGCCAGGGCGTCTTCGTTGGACGACAGGTTCGGCGCGAAGCCGCCTTCATCACCGACGGCGGTGTTCAGGCCACGGGCCTTCAGCACGGCCTTGAGGTGATGGAAGATCTCGGCGCCCATGCGCAGCGCCTCGGCGAAGTTCTTCGCGCCGACCGGCTGGACCATGAATTCCTGGATATCGACGTTGTTGTCAGCATGCTCGCCGCCGTTGATGATGTTCATCATCGGCACCGGCATGGAGTACTGGCCGGGAGTGCCGTTGAGGTCGGCGATGTGCGCGTACAGCGGTACGCCCTTGGCCTGTGCGGCGGCCTTGGCGGCAGCCAGGGACACCGCGAGGATCGCGTTGGCGCCCAGCTTGGCCTTGTTCTCGGTGCCGTCCAGCTCGATCATCGCGTGGTCGAGGGCTTTCTGGTCGGCCGCGTCCTTGCCCAGCAGCAGGTCGCGGATCGGGCCGTTGATGTTGGCCACGGCTTTCAGCACGCCCTTGCCCAGGTAACGGCTCTTGTCGCCATCGCGCAGCTCGAGGGCCTCGCGGGAACCGGTGGAAGCACCGGAAGGCGCGCAGGCGCTGCCGACGATGCCGTTGTCCAGGATCACGTCCGCTTCAACGGTAGGGTTGCCGCGGGAGTCCAGGACCTCACGGCCCTTGATGTCGACGATCTTTGCCATTCTTGTTAACACTCCGAAGTGAATGAACGGGGCGGTCTGAGGAGACTAGGCAGTCTCGATTGCAGGAAAGCTCTTGATCAGCTCGTCCAGTTGCTTGAGCTGGGACAGGAAGGCTTCGAGTTTGTTCAGGCGCAGCGCGCACGGACCGTCGCACTTGGCGTGCTCGGGGTCCGGATGGGCCTCGAGGAACAGCCCGGCGAGCTTCTGGCTGAGCCCGGCCTTGGCCAGGTCGGTGACCTGGGCGCGCCGGCCGCCGGCGGAGTCCGCGCGACCGCCAGGCATCTGCAGGGCGTGGGTGACGTCGAAGAATACCGGGTACTCGAACTGCTTCATGATGCCGAAGCCGAGCATGTCGACCACCAGGTTGTTGTAACCGAAGGAGGAGCCGCGCTCGCAGAGGATCAGGCGGTCGTTACCGGCTTCCTCGCACTTGGTCAGGATGTGCTTCATCTCCTGGGGCGCGAGGAACTGGGCCTTCTTGATATTGATCACCGCGTTGGTCCTGGCCATCGCCACCACCAGGTCGGTCTGTCGCGAGAGGAAGGCCGGCAGCTGGATGATGTCGCAGACCTCGGCCACCGGCTGGGCCTGGAACGGCTCGTGGACATCGGTGATGACCGGTACCTTGAAGGTCTTCTTGATCTCTTCGAAGATCTTCATTCCCTCTTCCAGGCCCGGACCACGGAACGAGTGGATCGAGGAACGGTTGGCCTTGTCGAAGCTGGCCTTGAACACATAGGGGATACCGAGTTTCTCGGTAACCCGTACGTATTCTTCGCAGACCTGCATGGCCAGGTCGCGCGACTCCAGCACGTTCATGCCGCCGAACAGCACGAACGGCAGGTCGTTGCCGATCTGGATATCGCCGACGCGAACGATCTTCTGTGCCATGCTCAGGCCTTCCCGGAATATTTCAGCGCGGCGTTGACGAAACCGCTGAACAGCGGGTGGCCATCACGCGGTGTGGAGGTGAACTCCGGGTGGAACTGGCAGGCGACGAACCACGGATGCTCCGGGGCCTCGACCACTTCCACCAGGGCGCCGTCGCCGGAGCGGCCGGAAATCTTCAGGCCGGCCTGTTCCAGTTGCGGCAGCAGGTTGTTGTTCACTTCGTAGCGATGGCGATGGCGCTCGACGATCACGTCCTTGGCATAGCAGTCGTGCACCAGGGTGCCGGTCTGCAGCTGGCACTCCTGGGCGCCCAGGCGCATGGTGCCGCCCAGGTCGGAAGCTTCGGTGCGGATCTCGGTGGCGCCGGTCGCGTCCTGCCATTCGGTGATCAGGCCGACCACCGGATGGCCGCTGGACTTATCGAACTCGGTGGAGTTGGCGTCGCTCCAGCCGAGCACGTTGCGGGCGTATTCGATGACCGCGACCTGCATGCCCAGGCAGATGCCCAGGTAGGGAATCTTGTTCTCGCGGGCGTACTGCACGGTGCTGATCTTGCCTTCCACGCCGCGCAGGCCGAAGCCGCCCGGGACCAGGATGGCGTCGACGCCTTCCAGCAGGCTGGTGCCCTGCTGCTCGATGTCTTCGGAGTCGATGTAGCGCAGGTTGACCTTGGTGCGGCTCTGGATGCCGGCGTGGGTCATCGCCTCGATCAGCGACTTGTACGCGTCCAGCAGTTCCATGTACTTGCCGACCATGGCGATGGTGACTTCACGCTCGGGGTTGAGCTTGGCATCGACCACCCGGTCCCATTCGGACAGGTCGGCCTGCCCGCACTCCAGGCCGAAGCGCTCGACGACGATGTCGTCCAGGCCCTGGGCATGCAGCACCGACGGGATGCGGTAGATGGTGTCGACGTCTTCCAGGGCGATTACCGCGCGCTCCTCGACGTTGGTGAAGAGCGCGATCTTGCGCCGCGAGGAGACGTCGATCGGGTGGTCGGAACGGCAGACCAGCACGTCCGGTTGTAGGCCAATGGAGCGCAGCTCCTTGACCGAGTGCTGGGTCGGCTTGGTCTTGGTCTCGCCGGCGGTGGCGATGTACGGGACCAGGGTCAGGTGCATCAGCATCGCGCGCTTGGCGCCGATCTCGACGCGCAGTTGGCGGATCGCCTCGAGGAACGGCTGCGACTCGATGTCGCCGACGGTGCCACCGATCTCCACCAGGGCGACGTCGGCATCGCCGGCGCCCTTGATGATGCGCCGCTTGATCTCGTCGGTGATGTGCGGGATCACCTGCACGGTGGCGCCCAGGTAGTCGCCGCGGCGTTCCTTGCGCAACACGTCCATGTAGACGCGGCCGGTGGTGAAGTTGTTGTTCTGGGTCATGGTGGTACGAACGAAGCGCTCGTAATGGCCCAGGTCCAGGTCGGTCTCGGCGCCGTCCTGGGTCACGAAGACCTCACCGTGCTGGAACGGGCTCATGGTGCCCGGGTCCACGTTGATGTAAGGGTCCAGCTTGAGCATCGTGATCTTCAGGCCACGCGCTTCCAAGATCGCAGCCAGAGAAGCCGAAGCGATGCCTTTCCCCAATGAAGAAACAACACCACCCGTGACGAAGATGTAGCGCGTCATGAAAAACCCTAGAAGTCAGCGTTTAGGCGGGATCAACCGCCGGGGATTCGGAGAAGGGAGGCCAGCTCCCGCCACGGACAAATCCGTGGGCAAAGCAAACTCCTGCTGATTCCGGAGGGAATCGGCGGGAGCAGTACAAGACGGGAGCGTAGTCTACTGGAAACGGCTTACTAGCTCAAACCCGGGTCGTTCGTCGGCGGGCTCCAGGACAGTCGCCAGCCCCCCTCGCGGGGACTGTCCAGGCCAGGAATGTTGGCCACCGCGAGCAGTTCGTCGGCTCGGAAGAGCAGCGGCAAACGACCGCGCAGGAAGCTCGGTACGCCCGCTTCGTTGAGCAATCGCTTGAGGTCGCGGCGACCGCGCCCGGCCAGGGCCAGCACCTCCCCACCCCGCCGGTAGTCGACGCGCAACGGCCCCGCCGGAACCTCGCCGAGCAACGCCAGCCGACCATTGCCGGGAAGAAGCAATGGATGAGCGGGACGCTCCCAGACGAACGGTCCCGCCGCCGCCCGCCAGTCCGCCGGCAACCACCAGATCCGCCCCGCGCCGCGACGCAGCTCGCCGCTCTCCAGGCGCCAGATCGGGTCGGCATCGTCGCCGGCATCGCGCAACGACTCCCAGCCGGCCCAGTGGTCACTGTCCGGCAACCGCGTCAGCTGCCCCAGCCAGGCCCGCAGCAGGTTGCGCTGGCGCGCAGCGCTGAGGCGGCGCAGAGGCTCCAGGGCGATCCGGGGCAGATCCAGCCAGTCCGGCCAATCCAGTTCCGAGGGTTGGCGGCAGGCCCGGAGGTCGATGGCGGCCAGTTCAGCCAGCAGGTCTTCGGCCTCGCGCAGATGCGCCGCGCAGCGCGCCATGCCGGCGACGGCCTGCGGCCAGTGGGAGGCGAGACGCGGCATGATCTCCCGGCGCAGGTAGTTGCGCGAGAAGCGCGGATCCTGGTTGGAAGGATCCTCCACCCAGTCCAGCCGGTGCGTCTGCGCATAGGCTTCCAGTTCGGCGCGGGAAACCCCGAGCAAGGGTCGGCACAGGCGGCCGCCGCCCAGCGGCCGGCTCGCCGGCATCGCCGCCAGGCCGCGCAGGCCCGCTCCACGCAACAGGCGGAACAGCAGGGTCTCGGCCTGGTCGTCGAGGTGCTGCGCGGTGAGCAGCACCTGTCCCTCGCCCAGGTTCGCCTGGAATGCGCGATAGCGGGCGTCGCGCGCCGCCTGCTCGATGCTGCCGCCAACGGCGACCTGCACCCGCTCGACCCGCAGCGGGATACCCAGCGACCGGCAGACCACCTGGCAGTGCGCCGGCCAACCGTCCGCCGCAGCCTGCAAGCCATGGTGGACATGCAGCGCCGACAGCGCCGGCAAGGCTTCGCTCCGGGCCAGTTGGGCGAGCAGATGCAGCAACACCGTGGAATCCAGCCCGCCGGAAAACGCCACGCACCAGCCCCCCGCTTCGCGCCAGGGCGCCAGGGCCTGTAACAGACGGGATTCGAGCGGCACCGCCGGCATGCTTGCGCTCCTCATGCGACAAGCCCGGCGAATGCCGGGCTTGTCGATCGTACCAGTGCGCCGGATGGCTTACGGCGCGCCGTAGCTCATCAGGCGGTCGTAACGACGCTCCAGCAACTCACCCATTTCCAGGCCCTGGAGCATCTTCAGTTGCGCCAGCAGTTCGCCACGGATCGATTCGGCCATGCTCGCCGGATCGCGATGGGCGCCGCCCAGCGGTTCGTCGATGACCTTGTCGACGATGCCCAGGCCTTTCAGGCGCTCGGCGGTGATGCCCATGGCCTCGGCGGCTTCCGGCGCCTTCTCGGCGGTCTTCCAGAGGATGGAGGCGCAGCCTTCCGGCGAGATCACCGAATAGGTGGAGTATTGCAGCATGTTCAACTGGTCGCAGACACCGATGGCCAGCGCGCCGCCGGAACCGCCCTCGCCGATCACGGTGGCGATGATCGGCGTCTTCAGTCGCGCCATCACCCGCAGGTTCCAGGCGATCGCCTCGCTCTGGCCGCGTTCCTCGGCATCGATGCCCGGGTAGGCGCCGGGCGTGTCGATGAAGGTGAGGATCGGCATCTTGAAGCGTTCGGCCATTTCCATCAGGCGGCAGGCCTTGCGATAGCCTTCCGGACGCGGCATGCCGAAGTTGCGCCGGACCTTCTCACGGACTTCGCGGCCTTTCTGGTGGCCGATGACCATCACCGGGGAACCGTCGAGGCGGGCAACGCCACCGACGATCGCCGGGTCGTCGGCGAAATGCCGGTCGCCGTGCAGTTCCTCGAAATCGCTGAACAGGTAGCCGATGTAGTCGAGGGTATAGGGACGCTTGGGATGGCGCGCGAGCTGGGCGATCTGCCAACTGGACAGATTGCCGAAGATGTTTTCGGTGAGCGCCTTGCTCTTGTCCTGCAGACGCGAGATTTCGTCGCTGATGTTCAGCGCATTGTCGTTGCCCACCAGGCGCAGCTCTTCGATCTTGGCTTGCAGGTCGGCGATCGGCTGTTCGAAATCAAGAAAGTTCGGGTTCATAGGCTTCCGTCGTGCGCAGATTCTAGTGGGCCGTTTCCGTTTGGCGCCCTACCTTACGGGATCGGGCGCCAGGGGTCGAGCCGGGAGCAAGGGCGATCCGCGTTTTCCCGCCGCAGAGCGCGGAACAACGGCGTTATCGCCCATCGCGATTAACGATAATTGAGGAAGACGTTGTCGCGCCCGAACTGGTCACGCAATGCCTGGATCAGATCGTCCGCCGGATCCACCCGCCAGCTCTCGCCGAACTGCAGCAGGGCCTTGGCGTCGGCGCTGGTGTAGTCCAGGGTGATCGGGCAGGAACCGCGATGGCGGTTGAACAGCTCGCCCAGCCAGCGCAGGCGATCGCCCTTCAACAGGTCGGCGTGCAGCTTCATCCGCAGGCTCTCCGCCAGGCCGGTACGCGCCTCCTCCAGGCTCATCACGCGCTTGGCGCGCAGGCGCAGTCCGCCGGAGAAGTCGTCCTGGCTGACCTCGCCCTCGACCACCACCAGCGCGTCGGTCTGCAGCAGCGACTGGGCCGCGGCGAAGGCTTCGGAGAACAGCGAGGCCTCGATCCGTCCGGAGCGGTCGTCGAGGGTGACGAAGCCCATCTTGTCGCCCTTCTTGTTCTTCATCACCCGCAGGTTGACGATCAGCCCGGCCACCGTCTGGGTATCGCGCGCCGGCTTCAGCTCGACGATGCGCTGGCGGGCGAAGCGCCGCACCTCGCCTTCGTACTCGTCGATCGGATGGCCGGTCAGGTACAGGCCGAGGGTGTCCTTCTCGCCCTTCAGGCGTTCCTTGAGGGTCAGCTCCTTGACCTTGCGGTGGTTGGCGTAGACATCCGCCTCCGGCTCGGCGAAGACTCCGCCGAACAGGTCCATGTGCCCGCTGTCGTGGCTGCGCGCGGTCTGCTCGGCGGCCTGGATCGCTTCCTCCATCGCCGCCAGCAGCACGGCGCGGTTGAGGTCGACGGTAGCCTGGTAGGCCTTTAGCTCGTCGTGGTAGTGCGGCCCCAGGCGATCCAGCGCACCGGCGCGGATCAGCGCTTCCAGGGTGCGCTTGTTGATGCGTTTCAGGTCGACGCGGTCGCAGAAGTCGAACAGGGTGTTGAACGGCCCGCCTTCGGCGCGGCATTCGGTGATCGCCTCCACCGGCCCCTCGCCGACGCCCTTGATCGCGCCCAGGCCATAGACGATCCGGCCATCGTCGTCGACGGTGAAGCGGAACTCGGAGTTGTTCACGTCCGGCGCCACGATGCGCAGCTTCATGTGCCGGCATTCTTCGATCAGCGTCACCACCTTGTCGGTGTTCTGCATATCCGCGGTGAGTACCGCGGCCATGAACGGCGCCGGGAAGTGGGTCTTCAGCCAGGCGGTCTGGTAGGAGACCAGGCCGTAGGCTGCCGAGTGCGACTTGTTGAAGCCGTAGCCGGCGAATTTTTCCACCAGGTCGAAGATGTTGCCCGCGAGGTCGGCATCGATGCCGTTGTTCTTGCAACCCTCGATGAAACCGCCGCGCTGCTTGGCCATTTCCTCGGGCTTCTTCTTGCCCATCGCCCGGCGCAGCATGTCCGCGCCACCGAGGGTATAGCCGGCCATGACCTGGGCGATCTGCATCACCTGTTCCTGGTACAGGATGATGCCGTAGGTGGGCTTGAGCACCGGCTCCAGGCCGGCGTACTGGTAATCGGGGTGCGGATAGGACAGCTCGGCGCGACCGTGCTTGCGGTTGATGAAGTCGTCCACCATGCCCGACTGCAGAGGACCCGGGCGGAACAGCGCCACCAGTGCGATGAGGTCTTCCAGGCAGTCCGGCTTGAGCTTCTTGATCAGCTCCTTCATGCCGCGCGATTCGAGCTGGAATACCGCAGTGGTCTCGGCCTTCTGCAGCAGCGAATAGGTCGGCTTGTCGTCCAGCGGGATGAAGTCGATGTTCACCGGCTCCAGACCCTTCTTGGCCTGCTCGCGGTTGATGATCTCCATCGCCCACTTGATGATGGTCAGGGTCCGCAGGCCGAGGAAGTCGAACTTCACCAGGCCGGCCGCCTCCACGTCGTCCTTGTCGAACTGGGTCACCAGGCCGCCGCCTTCCTCGTCGCAGGCGATCGGCGAGAAGTCGGTCAGCTTGGTCGGCGCGATCACCACGCCACCGGCGTGCTTGCCGGTACCGCGGGTGATGCCTTCCAGCTTGAGGGCCATCTCCCAGATCTCGGCGGCTTCCTCGTCGCTCTTGAGGAAGTCGCGGAGCATTTCTTCCTGCTCGTAGGCCTTATCCAGGGTCATGCCGACTTCGAACGGGATCATCTTCGACAGCCGGTCGGCGAGACCGTAGGACTTGCCCTGGACCCGCGCCACGTCGCGTACCACCGCCTTCGCCGCCATGGTGCCGAAGGTGATGATCTGGCTCACCGCGTTGCGCCCGTAGGCGTCGGCCACGTAGTCGATCACCCGGTCGCGGCCCTCCATGCAGAAGTCGACGTCGAAGTCGGGCATGGAGATCCGTTCCGGGTTGAGGAAACGTTCGAACAGCAGGTCATAGGCCAGCGGATCGAGGTCGGTGATCTTCAGCACGTAGGCCACCAACGAGCCGGCGCCCGAGCCCCGCCCGGGGCCTACCGGTACGCCGTTGTTCTTCGCCCACTTGATGAAGTCCATCACGATGAGGAAGTAACCGGGGAAACCCATCTGGATGATGATATCGAGTTCGAAGTTCAGGCGATCGACATAGACCTGGCGCTTGGCCTCGTAGTCCGGGGTGTCCTTCGGCAACAGCACCTCCAGGCGCTCCTCGAGACCTTCGAAGGAGGCGTGCCGCAGGTAGTCGTCGATGCCCATGCCATTGGGCGTGGGGAAGTCCGGCAGGAAGTACTTGCCCAGCTGCACCTCGATGTTGCAGCGCTTGGCGATCTCGACGGTGTTTTCCAACGCTTCCGGCAGGTCGCTGAACAGCTCGGCCATTTCCGCCGGCGACTTCAGGTATTGCTGGTCCGAATAGGTACGCGGCCGCCGCGGATCGTCGAGAGTCCGCCCCTCGCCGATGCAGACGCGGGTCTCGTGGGCCTCGAAGTCCTCCTGCTTGATGAAGCGCACGTCGTTGGTCGCCACCAGCGGCGCGTTGCAGCGTGACGCCAAAGCCACCGCCGCGTGGAGGTGCTCCTCGTCGTTGACCCGGCTGGTACGTTGCACTTCGACGTAGAAGCGCCCGGGGAACACCTCCATCCACTCGCGCAACAGCGCCTCGGCCTTGGCTTCCTCGCCATCGAGCAGCGCGTGGCCGATCTCGCCCTCCTTGGCCGCGGACAGCGCGATCAGGCCTTCCGCCGCCTCCTTGACCCAGTCGCGCTCGATGATGATCTCGCCATTGCGCTGGCCTTCGCTCCAGCCGCGGGAAATCAGCTCGGTGAGGTTGCGATAGCCCTTCGCGTTCATCGCCAGCAGGCTCAGGCGGCTGAGCGGGCCATCTTCCTCGCGGCTGGCGAGCCAGATGTCGGCCCCGCAGATCGGCTTGATGCCGGCGCCCATGGCGGTCTTGTAGAACTTCACCAGCGAGCACATGTTGCTCTGGTCGGTGACCGCCACCGCCGGCATGCCCAGCCCTGCCACTGCCTTGGCCAGGGGCTTGACCCGGACCAGGCCGTCGACCAGGGAGAATTCGGTATGCAGACGCAGGTGAACGAAGGATACGGTCATGAAGGCCCCGGAGCAGAAATAACGCAAAAACGACAAGGCCCGGATTGTACCGGGCCCGGTGGCAAAGCTACAGGTTCAAGAGCGGACGATGCGCCTCGGCTGCGCCGAGAAACGTCGCCCGCCCCGCGCTCAGGCGCGGCGGTCGTCCCAGATGCCCGGTTCGAGCTTCTGCTGGACTTCAGGGAACTGGCTGGCGTCGAAGGTCGGCAGCTTGCCGGCCTTGCGCTGGGCGTTATAGTCCTTGGCCAGCTTGATCGCGAGGTTGGACAGCAGCAGGATGGCGATCAGATTGGTGATCGCCATCAGGCCCATCGACACGTCGGCGAGGTTCCAGACGAACGGCAGCGAAGCCAGCGCGCCGAACATCACCATCGCCAGCACGATCAGGCGGAAGATCAACAGGCCCGCCAGGTGGTTGTGCTCGAGGAATACCAGGCAGTTCTCGGCATAGAAGTAGTTGGCGACGATCGAGGTGAAGGCGAAGAACAGGATGATCACCGCCAGGAAGTAGCGGCCCCAGTCGCCGACCTGGCTGGTCAGAGCATTCTGCACCAGCATGATGCCCTCGCCTTCCTGCGGTCCGGCCAGCAGGATGATGGCGGCGGAAGCGGTGCAGATCAGCAGGGTATCGATGAACACGCCGGCCATCTGCACATAGCCCTGGGACGCCGGGTGCGGCGGATAGGGCGTGGCCGAGGCGGCGGCGTTGGGCGCCGAGCCCATGCCTGCTTCGTTGGAGAACAGGCCGCGCTTGAAGCCGTTGAGGATCGCCGCGCCGATGCCGCCGGCGGCGGCCTCGTGCCAGCCGAAGGCACTCTTCACCACCATCGCCAGGACGCCCGGCAGTTCGCTGAGGTTGAACAGGATGATGCCCACCGCCAGCAGCAGGTAGGCCACCGCCATGAAGGGTACCGCCAGTTCGGAGAAGCGCGCGATGGAGCGCAGGCCGCCGAAGATGATCAACGCGGTGAGGATCACCACGGCGATGCCGCTGATCCAGGTCGGCACGCCGAAGGCGCCCTGCATGGCACCGGTGATGGTATTGGCCTGCACCGAGTTGAAGACGAAACCGAAGGCGATGATCAGGAAGATCGAGAACAGGATGCCCATCCAGCGCGCGCCCAGGCCCTTCTCCATGTAGTAGGCCGGGCCGCCACGGAACTGGCCCTTGTCGTCGCGAATCTTGAACAACTGGGCCAGGGTCGCCTCGACGAAGCCGGTCGCCATCCCCACCAGGGCGATCGCCCACATCCAGAACACTGCGCCGGGACCGCCGAGCGTGATCGCTACCGCCACGCCGGCGACGTTGCCGGTACCGACCCGCGCCGCCAGAGAGGTGCAGAGCGCCTGGAACGAGGAGATTCCCGAGTCGTCCGACTGGCGGCTGCCCTTGAGCACGCTGAAGGTATGACCGAAGTGGCGGAACTGGATCAGCCCCAGGCGCACGGTGAAGTACAGGCCGCAACCGACCAGCAGCCAGATGAGGATCTTGCCCCAGATAAGGCCGTTGAGCAGGTCGACGACCTGAGTGGCGAATTCTTGCATGGATAACTCCCCTGTTCCGCTTGTGGCGGATTGTTGTCAGCCGACCTCCCGGGTAGAAGGCCGCGTGTTTCGGACACACACGGAATGACGTGCGAGCCGAAGGAAATTTCGCTGTGAATGGCACTTGGCAGGAAGGGGCAGGACTTTCCGCTATTGACGTCGCTCGCCGCTTGTCACCAGGCGACAGATACGGTCAGTCACGCGACATCCGTTCAATTATTGAACAGAGACGTCCAGCAATTCGCGAACCGGCGCAAACGAGCGTCGATGGATCGGCGTCGGGCCGAGGCGGGAAAGCGCCTCGAGATGGACCGCGGTCGGATATCCCTTGTGCCCGGCCATGCCATAGCCCGGATAGACCCGGTCCAGCTCGACCATTTCCCGGTCGCGACTGACCTTGGCCAGGATCGACGCCGCAGCGATCGCCGGCACCTGGCTGTCGCCCTTGACCACCGGCGCGCAGGGCACCGCCAGTTTCGGACAACGATTGCCGTCGATCAGGGCCAGCCGCGGAGTCACGCTGAGGCCTTCGACCGCGCGCTGCATGGCGAGCATGGTGGCATGCAGAATGTTCAGCCGGTCGATCTCCTCGACCTCGGCGCGGGCGATGCACCAGGCCAGGGCCTTCTCGCGGATCTCTTCGAACAGCGCCTCGCGGCGGGCTTCGCTGAGCTTCTTCGAGTCGTTCAGGCCGAGGATCGGGCGGCTCGGGTCGAGAATCACCGCGGCGGTGACCACCGGGCCGCACAACGGACCGCGACCGACCTCGTCGACGCCCGCGACCAGATCCTCCACCAGATTGAAATCCAGACCCAGTTGCATCAGCGGCGCTCCACCAGTTGCAGGACGGCTTCCGCCGCCTGTGCCGAGGCATCCTGGCGCAAGGCCCGATGGATGGCATCGAAGAATTCCACCTGCTGTGAGCCGTCGTCCAGCAGCGGCAAGAGGGTTGCGGCCAGCGCTTGCGGAGTCGCGGCGTCCTGGATCAGCTCCGGCACCAACAGGCGTCCGGCCAACAGGTTCGGCAGGGAGATGTACGGGCTTTTCACCAAGCGCTTGAGAATCCGGTACGTCAACCCGGCGACCCGATAAGCCACCACCATCGGCCGCTTGTAGAGCAGCGCCTCGAGAGTCGCGGTGCCGGAGGCGATCAGCACCGCATCGCAGGCGGCAAGCGCTTCATGGGACGCACCGTCGAGCAGCGTCAGCGGCAGAGGCTCGCGGCCCTGGAGCATCTGCTCGATCTGTTCGCGCCGTGCAGCGCTGGCGCAGGGCAGCACGAAACGCAAGCCCGGCCGTTCGACGAGCAGACGCTGGGCGGTGTCGAGGAACAAGGCGCCGAGCTTGCCGACCTCGCCGCCGCGACTGCCCGGCATCAGCGCCAGCACCTGTCCGTCCGCCGGCAATCCGAGCCGCGCGCGGGCCGCAGCGCGATCCGCCTCCAGGGGAATGGTGTTGGCCAGGGGGTGGCCGACGAAACGCACAGGCACCCCATGCTCTTCGTAGAAACGTGCTTCGAAGGGGAACAATGCCAGCATCAGGTCGCAGGCTTCGCGAATCTTCAGCACCCGCTTCTGCCGCCAGGCCCACACCGAAGGGCTGACGTAATGCACGGTGCGCAGGCCAGCCTGGCGCAGCTTGTGTTCGACGCCGAGGGTGAAGTCGGGAGCGTCGATGCCGATCATCACATCCGGCCGGGCCTCGATGAGCGTGCGGATCAGGCGCTTGCGCCGTCGCAACAACTCCGGCAGCCGGCCCAGTACTTCGACCAGGCCCATTACCGACAGGCGCTCCATGGGAAAATAGCTGGACAGCCCTTCGGCCTCCATGCGCGGCCCACCGACGCCGATGAACTCGATATCCGGGTGCCGCGCCCGCAGCGCCTGCATCAGTCCGGCCCCGAGGATGTCGCCGGAGGCCTCGCCGGCGACCAGGGCTACGCGTAATCCGTCAGCCATGGCTCAGCGGGTGATGCCGCGGGTTGCGCTCTGGATGGAATCACGGAACACCGCGACCTCGGGGAACTGGGCAGCGCTTTCGGCCAGCTCGGCCAGGGCTTCCTCGACGGTATGTCCCTGACGATAGACCACCTTGTAGGCACGCCGCAGGGCATGGATGGCCTCGCTGCTGAAGCCGCGCCGACGCATGCCTTCGAAGTTCATGCTGCGGGCTTCGGCCGGGTTGCCGAAGACCGTCACGTAGGCCGGGACGTCCTTGCCGATGGCGCTGCCCATGCCGGAAAAGCTGTGCGCGCCGATCCGGCAGTACTGGTGCACCAGGGTGTAGCCGGACAGGATCGCCCAGTCGTCCACGTGGACATGCCCGGCCAGCGCCGTGTTGTTCACCAGGATGCAATGGTTGCCGATCACGCTGTCATGGCCGATATGCGCATAGGCCATGATCAGATTGTGGTCGCCAATGGTGGTTTCCGCGCGATCCTGGACGGTTCCGCGATGGATGGTCACGCCTTCGCGGATCACGTTGTGGTCACCGATCACCAGGCGCGTCGGCTCGCCCTTGTATTTCAGGTCGGGAGTATCCTCGCCGACGCTGGAAAACTGGTAGATGCGGTTGTGCTTGCCGATCTTCGTGGGGCCCTTGAGCACCACGTGCGGACCGATCACCGTCCCTTCACCGATCTCCACTTCCGCCCCGACGATGGACCACGGGCCCACCTGGACGTCAGCCGCCAGCCTGGCGCTCGGATCGATGATGGCGCGAGGATCGATCAAACTCATAGTTTGCGTTCCGCACAGATGATTTCAGCCGAGCATACCGGCTTGTCGTCGACGGTAGCGTGGCAGTCGAATTTCCAGATGCTGCGCTTCACGCTGATGAACTTGGCGTGCAGTTGCAGTTGGTCGCCCGGCAGGACCGGCTGGCGGAAGCGCAGCTTGTCCGAACCGACGAAGTAGTAAAGGGTGCCGTCGGCGGGCTTCACGTCGAGCATCTTGAAACCGAGGATACCGGCCGCCTGGGCCATCGCCTCGATGATCAGCACGCCCGGCATGATCGGGTGCTCGGGGAAATGTCCGTTGAAGAACGGCTCATTGATACTGACATTCTTGTAGGCGCGAATGCGCTTGCCCTCGATGTCCAGCTCTACCACCCGATCCACCAGCAGGAAAGGATAGCGATGAGGCAGGTATTCGCGAATCTCGTTGATGTCCATCATGTTAGGGGGAGCCTGTTCAGAAAAGGGTGACGCAAAAAACGTCAATTACGCATCAGATGAAGCGTCACCGCTTGAGGTCACGGCAGCCAGGCGTTTTTCCAGCTGCTGAAGTCGACGCGCCATGTCGTCCAGTTGACGAATGCGCGCGGCGCTTTTTTTCCATTCGGCCGCCGGTTGCATGGCGGTACCGGAGGAATACGATCCCGGCTCGGTGATCGAGCGGGTCACCATGGTCATGCCGGTCACGAAAACGTTGTCGCAGATCTCGATATGGCCGACCAGGCCAACGCCGCCGGCGAGCATGCAATGCCTGCCGATCTTGGCGCTGCCGGAAATGCCGACGCAAGCGGCCATGGCGGTATGATCGCCGATCTGCACGTTGTGCGCGATCATGATCTGGTTGTCCAGCTTCACACCGTTGCCGATCAGCGTATCGGACAGTGCTCCACGGTCGATGGTGGTGTTCGCGCCGATCTCGACGTCGTCACCGATGGTCACCCCGCCGATCTGGGCGATCTTCTGCCAGACGCCCTTCTCGTTGGCGAAACCGAAACCTTCGCCGCCGATCACCGCGCCCGACTGGATACTCACCCGCGCGCCGATGGTGACGTCGTGGTAGAGCGTGACCCGCGGCGCCAGCCAGCCGCCTTCGCCGATCACGCTACGGGCTCCGATCACGCAGTGCGCGCCGATGCTGACGCCAGCGCCGATGCGGGCGCCACTCTCGATCACCGCATAGGCGCCGACGCTGGCGCTCGGATCGACCTCGGCGTCCGCCGCGACGATGGCGGTAGGATGGATACCGGCGGCCGCCTTCGGTTTGCGATCGAACAGGTGCGACAGGCTGGCATAGGCCAGGTAGGGGTTGGCCACCACCAGCGCGGTACCGGCGAACCCGTCGGCGTCGGCAGCCGTCAGCAGGACGGCGCCGGCACGGCTTTCGGGCAGGTACTTGCGATACTGCGGGTTGGCCAGGAAGCTCAGCTGAGCCGGTCCGGCCTCCTGCAAGGTCGCCAGGCCCTGGATCGGCAGGTCCGCGTCGCCACGGACTTCCGCGCCGACATGCGCGGCCAGCTGGCCCAGGGTGTAGGACAAGGTACTCATCATCAACGCAGCTGGTTCATCCGCTCGATCACCTGGCGGGTGATGTCGTATTGCGGCTTGACGTCGACCACGGCGCCACGTTCGATGACCATGTCGTAACCACCTTTCTTGATGGTCTCCTCGACGGCCTGGTCCAGCTTCGGCTTGAGTTTCTTCAGCATGTCGCGGTCGGCGGCGGCCTTCGACTCGTTCAATTCCTTGGACTGGAACTGGAAGTCACGGGCCTTCTGCTTGAAGTCCAGCTCGGCCTTCTCGCGGTCGCCCTGGGACATCTTGCTGCCGTTGGAAACCAGCTTGTCCTGCAGAGCCTTGGCGTCGCGCTCGAGGTTCTTCAGCTTGTTCAGCTGGGGGCCGAACTTCTTCTCGGCATCCACGGCGTATTGCTTGGCGGCATCGGACTCGAGCAGCGCCATCTGGTAGTTGAGCACCGCGATCTTCATTTCAGCGAACGCCGAAGGAGCCGCCATGATGGCTGCGGTGATCAGGACGAACTGGGTGAACTTACGCACGATGCACTCCTGCACAAAGCATGGTTTCGTTACTCGGTACTACGTACAAATCAGAAGGTCTGGCCCAGGGAGAACTGGAAGACCTGGGTTTCCGCGTTGTCCGGCTTCTTGATCGGCGTCGCCAGGCTGAAGCTCAGCGGGCCCAGCGCGGTGATCCAGGTCAGGCCGACGCCCACGGAACTGGCGAGGTTGTCGGTCTTGATGCCGTCGCAGTTGGTGGTGGTCTTGGTCGGGCAGTCGGTATCGAAGGTGCTACCCACGTCCCAGAACAGCACGGTACGCAACTGGCGCTGGTCCTTGACGAACGGCAGCGGGAACAGCAGCTCGGCGCCGCCGGTGATCAGGATGTTACCACCGAAGGCTTCGGGATCCTGGTCTGGATCCCTGACGGTTCCAGGTCGACCACCTTCCGCCTCTCCACGGCTCGGAGTACTACGAGGCCCCAGCGTGCTGTCCTTGAAGCCCCGCACCGAGTTGAAGCCGCCGGCGTAGTAGTTCTCGTAGAACGGCAGGCGCTCGGTGGATCCGTAGCCGTCGCCATAGCCCAGCTCGGTGTGGAAGCGCATGGTGTAGTTGTCGGTCAGCGGGGCGAAGACCTGGCCACGGTAGTCGATCTTGTAGAACGACAGGTCGCTGCCCGGCAGGGTGGTTTCCAGGGTCAGGCTCTGCGAGTGACCACGGGTGGCCAGTACGCCCTTGTTCAGGGTCGATTCGGACCAGCCGATGGAAGCCTTGAAGTTGGTGAAGTTGTCGCCTTCCTTGTCGAGGAAGTCGTAGATCTCGTCCACGGTGTAGCGGCCGGTGTCGATCTGGTCGCGCTGCACGCTCAGGCCATAGGTCAAGCGCGAGGTCTCGCTGATCGGGTAGCCGATGCTCATGCCGGCGCCCAGGCTGTTCACCGAGTAGCTGGCGACGTCGACGTCGAGTTCGTCGTAGTCGGTCTTCCGGTAGAAGGCATTGTAGCCGAGGCTGACGCCGTCGACGGTCCAGTAGGGGTCGACGAAGCCGAAGTTGTAGCGGGTTTGGTATTCGCTGCGGGTCAGGCCGATGCTGACCTTGTTGCCGGTACCCAGGAAGTTGTTCTGGCTGATCGAGCCACCGAGGATCAGGCCGGCGCTCTGGGCGAAGCCGACGCTGGCGGTGATCGAGCCGGACGGTTGCTCTTCGACGCTGTAGTTGACGTCGACCTGGTCGTCGGTGCCGGGAACCGCCGGGGTCTCGACGTTGACTTCCTTGAAGTAGCCGAGGCGCTCCAGACGGGCCTTGGACTGGTCGATCAGGTAGGTGGAGGCCCAACCGCCTTCCATCTGGCGCATTTCGCGGCGCAGCACTTCGTCTTCGGTCTTGGTGTTGCCGCGGAAGTTGATGCGGTTGACGTAGGCGCGCTTGCCCGGGTCGACGACGAAGGTCACCGAGACGGTCTTGTCGTCGTCATGGGCTTCCGGCACGCCGTTGACGTTGGCGAAGGTGTAGCCCTCGTTGCCCAGGCGACGGGTGATTAGGTCGGAGGTGGTGGTCATCACCTTGCGCGAGAACACCTGGCCCTTCTGTACCAGCAGCAGGCGCTTCACTTCCTCTTCCGGCACCTTCAGGTCGCCGGTCAGCTTCACGTCGCGGATGGTGTACTTCTCACCCTCGTTGATGTTGACGGTGATGTAGACGTGCTTCTTGTCCGGGGTGATGGATACCTGGGTGGAGGCGATATCCATGTTGATGTAGCCGCGGTCCAGGTAATAGGAGCGCAGGCGCTCGAGGTCGCCGGAGAGCTTTTCGCGGGCGTACTTGTCGTCGTTCTTGAAGAACGACAGCCAGTTGGTGGTCTTCAGTTCGAACAGGTCGGTCAGGTCTTCTTCGGAGAAGACGGTGTTGCCCACCACGTTGATGTGGGAAATCGCGGCGACCGTGCCTTCGTTGATGTTGATCTTCAGCGCGACGCGGTTGCGCGGCTGCGGGATCACTTCCGCGTTGATCTCGGCCGAGTAGCGGCCCTGGGCCACGTACTGGCGTTGCAGCTCGTTGCGCACGCCTTCGAGGGTGGCGCGCTGGAAGATCTCGCCCTCGGCCAGGCCGGACTGTTTCAGGCCCTTGAGCAGGTCTTCCTTGGAAATCGCCTTGTTGCCCTCGATCTCGATACTGGAGATCGACGGGCGCTCGACTACAGTGACTACCAGCACGTTGCCATCGCGGCCGAGCTGGATGTCCTGGAAGAAACCGGTCTTGAACAGGGAGCGGGTGGCCTGGACCAGGGCCTGGTCGTCGATGGTCTCGCCGACGTTCAGCGGCAGGGCGGCGAACACGCTACCGGCGGACACGCGCTGCAGGCCATTGACCCGGATATCGGAAACAGTGAAGGACTCGGCGTGAACCTCGGCGATCATCAGCGCTGACAGCAGCGCGGGTAGCAGAAAGCGTTTCATGGAGTCCTTTTTTTCCAACTGACAAATAGAGAATCTGCCGCAAAGGGCGGCAGATTCGAATTCAACATGACTACAGACGACTCAGATCGTTGACCAGAGCGAGCAACATCACGCCAACGACCAGACTGATGCCGATCTGCATCCCCCAAGCCTGTACCCGTTCGGATAATGGGCGCCCGCGCACCCACTCAACCAGATAGAACAGCAGATGCCCGCCATCGAGGACAGGGATCGGCAGCAGGTTGAGAACCCCCAAGCTAATGCTCAGATAGGCCAGGAAATTGAGAAAATCCCCCACGCCAGACTGGGCTGAAGCGCCCGCCACTTTAGCAATGGTTATCGGCCCGCTCAAGTTTTTTACCGAGAGCTCGCCGAGCAACATTTTCTTTATGGAGTCGAGCGTTAGCAGGCTCATGGTCCAGGTTCGGGAAAGCGCCTGACCCACCGCCTCCAGCGGTCCGTAGCTCACTTCGCGGAGCATTTCCGCCGGCCATTCGGTACCGGCGACCCCCGCCCCCATATAGCCGCTCCGGGCCTTGCCCTCGCCGCGCACCGCCAGTTCCAGGGCAACATCCAGCACTTCGCCGTCGCGCAGCACCTTGAGCTGGACGCGCTGCCCGGGACGGGCACGGACGCTGTCCACCACCTGCTGCCAGTCGTCGACGGCGATGCCATCGATGCTCTGCAAGCGGTCGCCGAGCTTCAGTCCGGCGGCCTGCGCCGGCCCCTTGGGGTCGAGTTCGGCCAGCACCGGCGGCAAGGCCGGCCGCCAGGGCCGGATGCCCAGCGAGGCGATGGGATCGGGATTGTCCTCGCCCTTCAGCCAGCCATCCAGACGCACCTGGTGGGTGGAATCGACATTCGAGCCTTTTTCCTGCACCCGCACTTCCAGCGTACCGCTCTCGCCGAGACGGCGAACCAGCTGCAGGTTGACCCCGTTCCAGCCGGTGACGGGCTCGCCATCCACCGCCAGCAGCTCCTGCCCGGCCTCCAGGCCGGCCTGGGCGGCCAGGCTCTCCGGCGCCACGGAACCGATGACCGGGCGTACCTGCTGGCTACCGAGCAGGGCGACGACCCAGAAGAACAGAATCGCCAGTAGGAAATTGGCGATGGGACCAGCCGCGACGATGGCGATCCGCTGACGGACCGTCTTGCGATTGAAGGACTGTTCGAGCAGATGGGCCGGTACTTCCGCCTCGCGCTCGTCGAGCATCTTGACGTAGCCGCCCAGCGGAATGGCCGCCACCACGAACTCGGTGCCGTGCCGGTCGTGCCAGCGCACCAGCGGCGTGCCGAAGCCGACGGAGAAGCGCAGGACCTTCACCCCGCAGCGTCGCGCGACCCAGAAGTGGCCGAATTCGTGGAACGTCACCAGCACACCCAGGGCTACCAGGGTGCCGACGATCATGTAAAGCGCACTCATCTCCTACCTCCAGGCCGTCCGAAGACTAGCCGGCGTGCCGGGTCAACCATTGCCCGGCGACCGAACGCGCGCGGCGATCGGCAGCCAGGACCTGATCGAGCGATTCGACTGCGGTCACCGCCTCGCGGTTCAGCACGTCCTCGATGATAACCGCGATGTCGCTGAAGCGGATGTGCCGCTCGAGAAATGCGGCCACGGCCACCTCGTTCGCGGCATTCAGCATGGCCGGGGCGCTGCCGCCGGTTTCCGCGGCCTGGCTCGCCAGGCGCAGGCAGGGGAAGCGCTGCTCGTCGGGGCGCTGGAAATCCAGGCGACCGACGGCGAACATATCCAGCGGCGAAACGCCGGAATCGATTCGCTCCGGCCAGGCCATGGCATAGGAAATCGGCGTGCGCATGTCCGGATTGCCGAGCTGGGCGATCACCGAACCGTCGACGTAGTCCACCATCGAGTGGATCACGCTCTGCGGGTGGATCACCACCTCGACCTGGCTCGGCTGGGCGTCGAACAGCCAGCACGCCTCGATCAGTTCGAGCCCCTTGTTCATCATGCTGGCGGAGTCGACGGAAATCTTCCGCCCCATCGACCAGTTCGGGTGCGCACAAGCCTGCTCCGGCGTCACCGAAGCGAGTTGCTCCAGCGACGTCTCGCGGAACGGGCCGCCGGAGGCGGTCAAGAGGATCCGGCGCACGCCGACCCGCTCCAGGCCATCGGCATAATTGCGCGGCAGCGACTGGAAGATCGCGTTGTGCTCGCTGTCGATCGGCAGGAGCACCGCGCCGCTGCGCTTGACCGCCTGCATGAACAGCGCGCCGGACATCACCAGCGCCTCCTTGTTGGCCAGCAGTACGCGCTTGCCGGCCTCGACGGCCGCCAGGGTCGACGGCAGCCCGGCGGCGCCGACGATGGCCGCCATTACCATGTCCACTTCGGGCGCGCTGGCCACTTCGCACAACGCCTGCTCGCCGAACAGCACCCGGGTGCGGATACCCGCCGCGGCGAGCGAGCCCTGCAAGGCAATCGCCGCGGCCTGCTCCGGCACCACCGCATAGACGGGGCGGTGCCTGAGGCACAGCGCCTCGAGTTCGGCCAGGCGGCTGAAGCCAGTCAGGGCGAAGGCTTCGTAACGATCGGGATGACGCTGGACGACGTCCAGGGTGCTCAGGCCGATCGAGCCGGTCGCGCCGAGCACGCTGATCCGCTGCGGTCGACTCATGGCGCACCCCAGCCGGCGGCCCAGAGCAGGGCCGCGAACACCGGGATGGCTGCCGTCAGGCTGTCGATGCGATCCAGCACGCCACCGTGGCCGGGCAGCAGGTTGCTGCTGTCCTTGATTCCGGACTGGCGCTTGAACATGCTTTCGGTGAGGTCGCCAACGATCGAGACGAACACCACCAGCGCCGCGCCGAGCAGGGCCAGGAGCAGCGCGCCGAGGGACCAGCCGCGGTAGAGGCCGACCGCCAGGGTGATCGCCAGGCTGGCCGCCAGGCCGCCGTAAACGCCTTCCCAGCTCTTGCCGGGGCTGACCCGCGGCGCCAGCTTGCGCTTGCCGAAGGCCTTGCCGGAGAAGTAGGCGCCGATATCCGCGCCCCAGACCAGCACCATCACGGCGATGATCAGGCCATTGGCCAGCGGCCACTGCTTGAGCAGGACCAGCCCCTGCCAGGCCGGCAACAGGATCAGCAGGCCCATGCCCAGGCGGCGCCAGCGGCCGCCCCAGTAGCCGACGCTTTCCGGGTAGGTGAGCACCAGCACGGTGGCCAGCGTCCACCAGACCAGCGCCAGCAGCAGCACGGCTCCGGCAAGCTGCGGCAGATGGTAGAGAGCGACCATCAGCACGGCGACCGTCGCCGCGTAGGCAACGCGGCCGAACTGTTGTTCATAGCCGGCCAGGCGCGCCCATTCCCAGGCCCCCAGGCTCACCACCGCGCCGATGAACAGGGCGAAGAACGCCCCTTCGAGAAGGAAAAAACCACCCAGCGCGATGGGCAAAAGCACCAGCGCCGTGATGATCCGTTGTTTCAGCATGACGGACGGGCCTCGGCCTCGACTTGCTCGCTGGTCTTGCCGAAGCGGCGCTGGCGCTTGGAGAAATCCGCCAGGGCAGCCCGCATCGCCGCGTGCTTGAAGTCGGGCCAGAACAGGTCGGAGAAATACAGCTCGGCGTAGGCCAGCTGCCAGAGAAGGAAATTGCTGATGCGATGCTCGCCGCCGGTGCGGATGCACAGGTCGGGCAGCGGCTGGTCGCCGGTCACCAGGCAGCCCTGGAGCAACTCGGCGGAGATATCGTCCGCCGCCAGGTGCCCGCCCTGGACCTCGCGCGCCAGGCGCTGTGCGGCCTGGACGATGTCCCACTGGCCGCCGTAGTTGGCGGCGACCTGGAGGAGGAAACGGGTATTGCCGGCAGTGGCGGCTTCCGCTTCGCGCATGGCCGCCTGCAACTCCGGATGGAAACGCGTGCGATCGCCGATGATGCGCAGGCGGATGCCGTTCTCGTCGAGCTTGCGCACCTCGCGGCGCAGGGCCACGAGAAACAGCTCCATCAGCGCGCTGACTTCGTCCGCCGGACGCTGCCAGTTCTCGCTGGAGAACGCGAACAGGGTGAGGACCTCGACCCCTGCCTCGGCGCAGACCTCGATCACCGCCCTGACGGCATCGACACCGGCCTTGTGGCCGGCGACGCCGGGCAGAAGACGCTTCTTCGCCCAGCGATTGTTACCGTCCATGATAATGGCCACGTGGCGTGGCACGCACACATCCTTCCGGGTCTTTTCCATGACGTCAGCCCGGCCTCAGACAGCCATGAGGTCCGCTTCTTTGGCTTCCAGTGCCTTCTCGATCTCACCGATGAACTTGTCGGTCAGCTTCTGCACGTCGTCGCCGGCGCGGCGCTCTTCGTCCTCGCTGATTTCCTTTTCCTTCTGCAGGTCCTTCAACTGGGCCAGCGCATCGCGACGGATGTTGCGCACGGAAACCCGCGCCTGCTCGGCCTCGGCACGCGCCTGCTTGGTGTAGCCCTTGCGGGTCTCCTCGGTCAGGGCCGGCATCGGTACGCGGATGGTGGTGCCGGCGGTGGCCGGGTTGAGCCCCAGGTCGGAGGTCATGATGGCCTTCTCGACCGCCTGGATCATGCTCTTGTCGAACACGGCCAGGGCCAGGGTACGGGAGTCTTCCACGGTGACGTTGGCGACCTGGCGCAGCGGCGTATCGGCCCCGTAATAGGAAACCATCACGCTATCCAGGATGCTCGGATGCGCGCGACCGGTACGAATCTTCGCGAAGGCATGGCCCAGCGCTTCCAGGGTCTTGCCCATGCGCTCCTGCGCTTCCTTCTTGATCTCGTTGATCATTCTCAACCCTCCTCGATCAGGGTGCCTTCGGCACCACCAACAACAATATTCAGCAATGCGCCCGGCTTGTTCATGTTGAACACCCGCAGCGGCATGTTCTGGTCACGGCACAGGCAGATGGCGGTCAGGTCCATCACGCCGAGCTTGCGGTCGAGCACTTCATCATAGGTCAGGCGCTCGAACTTCTCGGCATTCGGGTCCTTGAACGGGTCGGCAGTGTACACGCCATCGACCTTGGTAGCCTTAAGGACCACGTCGGCGTCGATCTCGATGGCGCGCAGGCAAGCCGCCGAGTCGGTGGTGAAGAACGGGTTGCCGGTACCGGCGGAGAAGATCACCACCTCGCCACCGCCGAGGTGGCGCATGGCCTTGCGGCGGTCGTAGTGGTCGGTCACACCGACCATGGAGATCGCCGACATCACCAGCGCGGGGATGTTCGAGCGCTCCAGCGCATCGCGCATCGCCAGGCCGTTCATCACGGTGGCCAGCATCCCCATGTGGTCGCCGGTCACCCGGTCCATGCCGGCCGCGGACAGGGCCGCGCCGCGGAACAGGTTGCCGCCGCCGATGACCAGGCCGACCTGCACGCCGATCCCGACCAACTGGCCGATTTCCAGCGCCATGCGGTCCAGCACCTTGGGATCGATGCCGAACTCCTCCGAGCCCATCAGGGCTTCGCCGCTCAACTTTAGAAGAATGCGTTTATAGCGAGGTTGACGAGCGCTCAGTTGCTGAGCCATGACCTTTTCTCCTGCGGCGATAAAAATACGTGACGGCCGGGCCGTCGTGGGCGGAGACGACTTTGCGCCTGCGTTGCGTGCAAGCCCGCCGAGCGGGCCGGCAACGCGGAAGCTGCCCCGAACGCTTCCCCATTTGACGAAGAGGCCGCACGCATCAGCGGGCAGCCTCTTCCGGGGCGACAGTCGAAACCGTCTTTGTTACTGCTTGGTGGCGGCTACTTGAGCGGCAACTTCGGCAGCGAAGTCCACTTCGGCCTTCTCGATGCCTTCACCCACTTCGTAACGAACGAAGGAAACGATTTCGGCGCCGGCCTGCTTGGCCAGGTCGCCGACCTTCACTTCCGGGTTCTTCACGAAAGGCTGCTCGACCAGGCTCGCTTCGGCGAGGAACTTGCTGATGCGGCCCTTGACCATGTTCTCGACGATGTTCTCCGGCTTGCCGGCGATCTTGTCGGCGTTCAGCGCCAGGAAGATTTCCTTCTCTTTCGCGATCGCTTCTTCGGAAACTTCCGAAGCACTCAGGAACTGCGGGTTGCTGGCGGCGACATGCATGGCGATGTCCTTGGCCAGTTCCGGGTTACCGCCTTTCAGGTTGACCACGACACCGATGCGGTGGCCGTGCAGGTAGGCGCCGACCACGTCGCCCTCGACGCGGGTCAGGCGGCGGATGTTGACGTTCTCGCCGGTCTTGGCGACCAGGGCCAGACGAGCTTCCTCACGTGCTTCGACCAGCGGAGCGGCGTCGGTCAGCTTCTCGTTGAAGGCCTTTTCCAGACTCTCGGCGACGAAGCCCTTGAAGTCGTCCTGGAGGGCCAGGAAGTCGGTCTGGGAGTTGACTTCGATGATCACGGCGGCCTTGTTGTCGGCAGCGATCTTGACGGCGATCGAGCCTTCGGCGGCAATGTTGCCGGCCTTCTTGGCAGCCTTGATCGCACCGGCAGCGCGCATGTCGTCGATGGCCTTCTCGATGTCGCCGCCAGCGGCGGTCAGCGCCTTCTTGCACTCCATCATGCCCAAGCCGGTACGCTCGCGCAGTTCTTTAACCATGGCTGCAGTAATTTCTGCCATTTCGAAATCCTCTTGAGTGGTAGCTCTCAAAAAACCTTTGTGCCCGGCCTGCCGGACAGAAACTCAAAGGTGGCAAAAAGGGGGCCTAGCCCCCTTCCTGCGCACCGTCGGACGTCTGAACGTCCCGGAATCAGCCTTCGGCGGATTCGGCCGGCGCTTCCTCGACGAACTCGTCGGCGCTGGTGGCAGCGCCCTGCTTGCCGCGGATTACCGCTTCGGCCATCGAGTTCAGGTAGAGTTGCACGGCGCGGATGGCATCATCGTTACCGGGAATTACATAGTCGACGCCTTCCGGGCTGCTGTTGGTATCGACAACGCCGATGACCGGGATGCCCAGCTTGTTGGCTTCGGTGATGGCGATGCGCTCGTGGTCGACGTCGATCACGAACAGAGCGTCCGGCAGGCCGCCCATGTCCTTGATGCCGCCCAGGCTGCGCTCGAGCTTCTCGAGGTCACGGCTGCGCATCAGGGCTTCTTTCTTGGTCAGCTTGTCGAAGGTGCCGTCCTGGGACTGGGTTTCCAGGTCGCGCAGGCGCTTGATCGACTGACGGATGGTCTTGTAGTTGGTGAGCATGCCGCCCAGCCAGCGATGGTCGACGTACGGCATGCCGCAACGAGCGGCTTCCTCGCGAACGATCTTGCCGGCGGAACGCTTGGTGCCGACGAACAGGATCTTGTTCTTGCCAGCGGCCAGGCGCTCAACGAAGGTCAGGGCCTCGTTGAACATCGGCAGGGTCTTTTCGAGGTTGATGATATGGATCTTGTTGCGCGCGCCGAAAATGAACTTGCCCATTTTCGGGTTCCAGTAACGGGTCTGGTGGCCGAAGTGCACACCGGCCTTCAGCATATCGCGCATGTTGACTTGGGACATGATAGTTCCTCGATAAGTCGGGTTAGGCCTCCACGCATCCCAATGACCAACCCTTGCGGGCACCCAGGCCATCGTGTCGATGCATGTGTGGGTTTGTGCTCCGGAAAAGGCCGCAGCCTCGGAGCGGGGCGCTTTATACCATAACCGTGGACGCAGTGAAACCCGCCGCGGATGGCCGGGCGGGAGTAGATCGGTCGGTCAGGTCTGCTAGAATCGCGTATTCCTTATTATTCATGCGTGCTTGCACGCCCGAAGAGAATTCGCATGACCGTCACCATCAAGACGCCCGACGATATCGAGAAGATGCGCATCGCCGGCCGCCTGGCCGCCGAAGTGCTGGAAATGATCGGCGAACACATCAAGCCCGGCGTGACCACCGAGGAGCTGGATCGCATCTGCCACGACTATATCGTCAACGAGCAGAAGGCGATTCCCGCCCCGCTGAACTACAAGGGCTTTCCCAAGTCGATCTGCACCTCGATCAACCATGTGGTCTGCCATGGCATCCCCAACGAGAAGCCGCTGAAGGAAGGCGACATCCTCAACGTCGACATCACCGTCATCAAGGACGGCTACCACGGCGACACCAGCAAGATGTTCCTGGTCGGCAAGACCCCGGAATGGGCCGACCGCCTCTGCCAGATCACCCAGGAATGCATGTACAAGGGCATTTCCGTGGTGCGTCCGGGCGCGCACCTGGGCGATATCGGCGAAATCATCCAGAAGCACGCGGAAAAGAACGGCTTCTCGGTGGTCCGCGAATACTGCGGCCATGGCATCGGCAAGGTGTTCCACGAGGAGCCGCAGGTCCTCCACTACGGTCGTGCGGGTACCGGCATCGAGCTGAAGGAAGGCATGATCTTCACCATCGAGCCGATGATCAACCAGGGCCGCCCGGAGACCCGCCTGCTCGGCGACGGCTGGACCGCGATCACCAAGGACCGCAAGCTGTCCGCGCAATGGGAGCACACCGTGCTGGTCACCGCCGATGGCTACGAGATCCTCACCCTGCGCAACGACGAAACCTTCCCGCGCACCTCGGCAGCCTGATCCGGCCCGGCTTTTGCTGCCAGCCGTGCGCCTCGACGCCCCGCCCCATTCCGGCGGGGCCGACGCCCCGATTCGGCGCAACGCGCGCACCAATACAGCGCAAAAACGCACCAAGACGGGGCGCTCGCGTATCGAACCCAAACGCTAGCAGATAAAGGAAGGCCGCATGCCGCAGGTGGATCCCGAATTGTTCGATCGCGGGCAGTTCCAGGCGGAACTGGCCTTGAAGTCCAGCCCGATCGCCGCCTTCAAGAAGGCCATCCGGCAATTCCGCGAAGTGCTCGACAACCGCTTCAACAGCGGCCGCAACATCCGCCGCCTGATCGAAGATCGCGCCTGGTGCGTCGACCAGATCCTGCAACAGGCCTGGCAGCGCTTCGACTGGGGAGACGACGCCGACATCGCCCTGGTCGCCGTGGGCGGCTACGGCCGCGGCGAACTCCACCCCTACTCCGACGTCGACCTGCTGATCCTCCTCGACAGCGAGGACCAGGAGAGCTTCCGCGAGCCGATCGAAGGCTTCCTCACCCTGCTCTGGGACATCGGCCTGGAAGTCGGCCAGAGCGTGCGCTCGGTGCAGCAGTGCGCGGAGGAAGCACGCGCCGACCTGACGGTGATCACCACCCTCATGGAATGCCGCACCATCTGCGGCCCTGACAGCCTGCGCCAGCGCATGCTGCGGGTTACCGGCAGCGCGCACATGTGGCCGAGCAAGGAGTTCTTCCTGGCCAAACGCCACGAACAGCAGCGCCGCCACGCCAAGTACAACGACACCGAGTACAACCTCGAGCCCAACGTCAAGGGCTCCCCCGGCGGCCTGCGCGACATCCAGACCATCCTCTGGATGGCCCGCCGCCAGTTCGGCAGCCTCAACCTGCACGCCCTGGTGCGCGAAGGCTTCCTGGTGGAAAGCGAGTGCAGCATGCTGGCTTCCAGCCAGGAGTTCCTCTGGCGGGTCCGCTATGCCCTGCACATGCTCGCCGGGCGCGCCGAGGATCGCCTGCTGTTCGATCACCAGCGCAGCATCGCCCGTCTGTTCGGCTACGAAGACAACGACGTCAAGCTGGCGGTCGAACGCTTCATGCAGAAGTACTACCGGGTGGTGATGGCGATCTCCGAGCTGAACGACCTGATCATCCAGCACTTCGAGGAAGTCATCCTGCCCTGCGAGCAGCCGGTGCAGATCCAACCGCTGAACAGTCGCTTCCAGTTGCGCGACGGCTACATCGAGGTGACGCACCCGAACGTCTTCAAGCGCACCCCGTTCGCCCTCCTGGAAATCTTCGTGCTGATGGCCCAGCACCCGGAAATCAAGGGCGTGCGCGCCGACACCATTCGCCTGCTGCGCGACAGCCGACACCTGATCGACGACGAGTTCCGCCACGACATCCGCAACACCAGCCTGTTCATCGAGCTGTTCAAGAGCAGCCAGGGTATCCACCGCAACCTGCGGCGGATGAACCGCTACGGCATCCTCGGCCGCTACCTGCCGGAGTTCGGCCATATCATCGGGCAGATGCAGCACGACCTGTTCCATATCTATACGGTGGACGCCCACACCCTCAACCTGATCAAGCACCTGCGCAAGCTGAATCGGCCGGAGATGGCCGAGAAATATCCGCTGGCGAGCAAGATCATCGATCGTCTGCCCAAGCCGGAACTGATCTACATCGCCGGTCTCTACCATGACATCGCCAAGGGCCGTGGCGGCGACCACTCGGAACTCGGCGCGGTGGACGCCGAGGCCTTCTGCCAGAGCCACCAGTTGCCGCTCTGGGACACCCAACTGGTGTCCTGGCTGGTGCAGAACCACCTGGTGATGTCGACCACCGCGCAACGCAAGGACCTCTCCGACCCGCAGGTGATCTTCGATTTCGCCCAACTGGTCGGCGACCAGACCCACCTCGACTACCTGTACGTGCTCACCGTGGCCGACATCAACGCCACCAACCCGACGCTCTGGAACTCCTGGCGCGCCAGCCTGCTCCGGCAGCTCTACACCGAGACCAAGCGCGCCCTGCGCCGCGGCCTGGAGAACCCGGTGGACCGCGAGGAGCAGATCCGCCAGACGCAGACCGCGGCCCTCGACCAACTGGTACGCAACGGCATCGACCAGGACGATGCCGAGCAGTTATGGAGCCAGCTCGGCGACGACTACTTCCTGCGCCACACCGCCGGCGACGTGGCCTGGCACACCGAGGCGATCCTCCAGCACCCGGACGACGGCACGCCGCTGGTGCTGATCAAGGAAACCACCCAGCGCGAGTTCGAGAGCGGTTCGCAGATCTTCATCTACGCCGCCGACCAGCACGATTTCTTCGCGGTCACCGTGGCCGCCATGGACCAGCTCAACCTGAGCATCCAGGACGCGCGGATCATCACCTCCACCAGCCAGTTCACCCTCGATACCTATATCGTGCTCGACGCCGACGGCGACTCCATCGGCAACAACCCGGAGCGCATCGCCGAGATCCGCGAGGGGCTTATCGACGCATTGAAGAACCCCGACGACTACCCGACCATCATCCAGCGCCGGGTGCCGCGCCAGCTCAAGCACTTCGCCTTCGCCCCGCAGGTGACCATCTCCACCGACGCGCTGCGCCAGGTCTCGGTGCTCGAAGTCATCGCCCCCGACCGCCCCGGCCTGCTGGCGCGGATCGGCGGCATCTTCCTGGATTTCGACCTGTCGGTGCAGAACGCCAAGATCGCCACCCTCGGCGAGCGCGTGGAGGACGTCTTCTACATCACCGATGCGCGCAACCAGCCACTCGCCGACCCCGACCTGTGCAAACGCCTGCAGGCCGCCCTGGTCGAGCAGCTGTCACAAGACAACGGACGGGACACCCTGCCTACCCGGATAAACTTCTGAGAAGCCTTGCCAACGCCATGAATACCGCACTCGACAACCTCCAACCCTACCCCTTCGAGAAGCTCCGCGCCCTGCTCGGCGGCGCCCGGCCGCCCGCGACGCTGAAGCCGATCGCACTGTCCATCGGCGAGCCCAAGCACCGCTCGCCGAGCTTCGTCGCCGAAACCCTGGCGGAGAACCTGGACCAACTCGCGGTCTACCCGACCACCCTCGGCCTGCCAGCCCTGCGCGAAGCCATCGCGCGCTGGTGCGAGCGGCGCTTCTCGGTGCCGGCCGGCTGGCTGGATGCGGCGCGCCACGTACTGCCGGTGAACGGTACCCGCGAGGCGCTGTTCGCCTTCACCCAGACCGTGGTCCGCCGCAGCGAGCCCGGCGAGGCGCCCGGCCTGGTGGTCAGCCCGAACCCGTTCTACCAGATCTACGAAGGCGCGGCGCTGCTCGCCGGAGCCGTGCCGCACTACCTGCCCTGCCGCGAGGAAAACGGCTTCAACCCCGACTTCGACGCGGTCGACGAGGCGACCTGGCAGCGCTGCCAGATTCTCTTCCTCTGCTCGCCAGGCAACCCCACCGGGGCCCTGGTACCGCTGGAGACCCTGAAGAAGCTGATCGCCCTGGCCGACCGCTACGACTTCGTGATCGCCGCCGACGAGTGCTACAGCGAACTCTACTTCGACGAAAACGCCCCGCCGCCCGGCCTGCTCAACGCTTGCGCCGAGCTGGGCCGCACGGACTTCAGCCGCTGCGTGGTGTTCCACAGCCTGTCCAAGCGCTCCAACCTGCCCGGCCTGCGCTCGGGCTTCGTCGCCGGCGACGCGGAGATCCTGAAGAAATTCCTCCTCTACCGCACCTACCACGGCTGCGCCATGCCGGTGCAGACCCAGTTGGCGAGCATCGCCGCCTGGAACGACGAGGTCCATGTGCGCGCCAACCGCAGCCTCTACCGCGAGAAATTCGACGCCGTGCTGGCGATCCTCGACGGCGTGCTCGACGTACAGCGCCCGGACGGCAGTTTCTACCTGTGGGCACGTACCCCGGTGGACGACACCGTATTCACCCGCGAACTGTTCGAGCAGCAGCACGTGACGGTGGTGCCGGGTTCCTACCTGTCGCGCGAGGTGGACGGCGAGAACCCCGGCGCCAACCGCGTGCGCATGGCCCTGGTGGCACCACTGGCCGAGTGCGTCGAAGCCGCCGAGCGCATCCGCGACTACCTGCGGGCGCGCTGAAGCCTGCGCGGAGAAACGAAAAGGGATCGCCGCGGCGATCCCTTTTCGTTCACACCCAGCGGGCGAAGCGATTGGTCAGCCAGCTTTCCTGCTGGTCCAGCTCGCGCAGGATGTCGCCCAGGGTCTCGTCGTCGATCTCGTTGTTACGCCGCTGCCGGTACAGTTCCAGGCGCTGCGCGCGCAACGCCTTCAGGCGCAAGGCCTTGTCGGCGATCTCCAGGGCTTGGGCCTGGTCGCGGGCCTCATCGGTGGTCGGTGCGGTATCCAGCGACTGGCGGTATTCGGCCATGATCTGCGCACGCGCCTCGGCGACCCGCGAAGTATTCGCCGCATCGTTGCCTTCCACCTGCGGCAGTTCCTCGCTCTCCAGGGCCCGGATCGCCGCCTCCGCGGTCTTGCGCCAGGCCTCGCGCCGCTCGCGCTCGTGGGCGCCATTGTTGCTCGCCGGCAGCCCGCGCAGCAGCAGCGGCAGGCCGATGGTCGCGCCGATCAGGGAAATCAGGATCACGCTGGTGGCGATGAAGATGATCAGGTCGCGCTGCGGGAAGGCGCTGCCATCCATCAGGCTCATCGGTACCGACAGCACCGCCGCCAGGGTCACCGCACCACGCACGCCGCTCAATGCACTGAGGGCGGAGAGACGGCGCAGGGAGATGCCGCTCAGCCCGGGCGGGCTTTTGCCGCGCCAGCGATCGATGCGCAGCGACAGCTTCCAGTAGCCATAGACCCAGCCGTAGCGGATCAGCATCAGCACGGCGGTGATCGCCGCCACGTAGGCCAGCAGCAGCGAGGAACGCCAGAGCAGGTCGCCGTGGTGGTTGGCCACCGACTTCATGATGTCCGGCAACTGCAGGCCGAGCAGCAGGAACACCACGCCGTTGAAGGCGAACTCCAGCATCGACCAGACGCTGCGGTTGAGCAGGCGCGTGGAAGTCTGCCGCGGCAGCAGGTCGACCCAGCTCTGCATCATGCCGGCCGCCACCGCCGAGAGAATCCCGGAGACGCCCAGGTGTTCCGCCACCATGTAGGAGGCGAACGGCAGCAACAGCATCAGTACCACGTGGGTCGCCGGGTCGTCCCAGCCACGGGAGATCATCCAGGCGCGGATGCGGCCCAGCGACCAGCTGAGGAACACCCCGATGGCCAGGCCGCCGACCGCGACCAGGAGGAAGTTGAGGCTGGCGTCCACCAGCGAGAACACGCCGGTCATCGCCGCGGCGATGGCGAACTTGAATGCCACCAGGCCAGAGGCATCGTTCATCAGCGCCTCGCCCTCCAGCAGGTGCATCAGGCGCTTGGGCAGCCGCCCCTGGGTGATCGCCGAGACCGCCAGGGCGTCCGTGGGCGACAGCACGGCGGCGAGGGCGAAGGAAGCCGCCAGGGGAATTTCCGGGATCAGCAGATGGATGAAATAGCCGGCGCCGACCACGGTGAAGAACACCAGGCCGAACGCCATCATCAGGATCGGCCAGCGCATCCGCCAGACTTCCCGCTTGGGAATACGCCAGCCATCGACGAACAGCAGCGGCGGAATGAACAGGAAGAGGAACAGCTCCGGGTCGAGGGCAATGTGCAGCCCGAGGGAGGGCAAGGCCAGCAGGGCCCCGGCGGCGATCTGGATCAATGGTAGCGGCAAGGGCAGCAACTGGGCAGCCAGGCGGGTGGCGCCGACGACCAGCAGCAGGGTCAGAACGGTGTACACGGTTTGCATGAGGGCGGGGATCTCCGGCTTCGTCCCTGGACGATGCGACTGCGCCGATTGCACCATCGCGATCGGTAGGCAGCTATCCGACATTCGCACAATCCGTACGGTCTTTCCTAGCCCCGCCGCTCTACCCCGCGCGTCCGCCCCCTCCGCGGCGACGACCGGGGCGCCCGGCCAAGGTTCCCGCACTAGTACATCCGAGCTATTTCATAGCGGTGCGAGACGCTCCTACACTCCCCTTCAGTCCAGGCCCGCCGTAGCGTCGGCCAGGACGACGCCCCGAAGGAGTACGGGGTGCAGCGCCCACTCAGACAAAGGAATGCCGCCATGACAAGCAAGGGACTTACTTCCGCACTGCTGCTCGCCTCGATGTTCGCCGCCACCTCCGGCTGCCTCCAGCAGAACGCACTGACCCAGGGCTACCGCACCACCCAGCCCGGGCAACCCGGCCAGGCTCAGGTCGCCTCCGCCAACACCCCTTGCACCCCCAGCGCCACCAATGACCTGATCGCTACCGGTCGCAGCCTGCTGGACATCACCACCAACCTGATCAAGACCCGCAACCAGATGAGCGACGGCGGCAGCATCATGCGCGACGTCGACGACGTGCAGAAGGTCGGCAAGGGCCATGCCGTACTGGACAGCGTCGAGAGCATGACCGGCGGTCCGCAGCAGCCCTGCGGCTAAGCGCACCACGACGATTCATCCCGGACAGCGAGCCCCCGCACGCTGTTCTCCCCCTGAGCCTCGCCTACCCGGCGGGGCTTTTTTTGTCCTGCGCCAAACAGCCGCCGCCCCGCATCAAGGAACTCGCCCATCACCCGGCCATGCAGACCAGGCCGCTTCGAGTCCCGTTCGTCACCTGTGCAAGGCGTCTGGAACGCGACTATTGTCCGACGATCGAAGTGATGGCAATGTAGAATTACACCTTTGGATGTAGTCGTTTCGGGTAGGTCGCGAGATGGAACGAGCTTTTTCCCCTACCGCGGAATCGCGGAGCAGCGGCCCATGAGGCGCGCCGAGATGCTGTTGCTGAAGAGCCTGGCTGAGACACTGATGGCCGACCGGGACAACCGCCACGACGACTTGCAGGCGACCATGCGGCTGGCGCACCTGAGTTCGCCGGAGATGATCCTGTACATGGTCAACCGGGTGCTCGAGCTCGAAGAGAGCATCGAGCGGATCGCCGCGGTTCTCCAGAAACTCTCTGCGGACGAGCCGATGCCCCTAGAGGAAACGCCGCCCGAACCAGCCTTCGAACCGGCCCTGCAGTCCCGCGCCACCGAGACCGCGGAAACCTAGCGGCGGGCAGGCCGCTACACCAGCACCTGGCGAGTGCTGGCGATCAGCGCATGCACCTGTCGCTCCACCTGCTCCGCCACCGGCACTTCGGGCCCCCGCCCCTCCGGGCAGGGCAGGTTCGGCGTGGTGCCGAACAGCCGGCAGATCAGCGGACGTTCCTCATAGGCCTCGCAGCCGTTCGGTCCGAGATGGACGCAGTTCCACTCGGCCAGGGCGGCGTCGTGTTCGGCCTCGCTCTTCACCGGCAGGCGGGCCATCTCTTCCGACGAGGCGGTAACCGGCCCGCAGCAATCGTGGCAGCCGGGCTTGCAGGCGAAGCCCGGTATCTGCAGGCGTAATTGGTCTATCTGGCGACCGATGCAACTCATGGGAAATCTCCTCGGCGGGGGAAGGATTGTACAGCGCGGACCGGAGCATTCCGAAAGTACCGGTAAGGATGCTCTCCAGCGAGCCGAATCGACCTGTTCAACCTGCGCTCTCTCCGTTCCCGGCCAGGGAAACAGCCCGGCTCCCTGTCCGCCCGCCCGTCCACGGCTATCTGCCGTCACGCCGCTCCCGAGCGCGGTAGCCCCGAGACCGCACAGGGGCGGAACGACGTGGCATAATCCGGCGATCACCTTTCGGCGACCTATCGGCAGGGCCCGGGAAGACCCGGGCCTCGGGAGAAGCAATGACCTACGTTCTCTACGGCATCAAAGCCTGCGACACCATGAAGAAGGCTCGGACCTGGCTCGACGAGCACAAGGTCGCCTACGACTTCCACGACTACAAGGCCGTCGGCATCGACCGCGAACACCTGCGGCGCTGGTGCGCGGAGCACGGCTGGCAAACCGTCCTCAACCGCGCCGGCACCACCTTCCGCAAGCTCGACGAAGCGCAGAAGGCCGATCTCGACGAAGCCAAGGCGATCGAGCTGATGCTGGCCCAGCCGTCGATGATCAAGCGCCCGGTGCTGGAGCTGGGCGGCAGGACGCTGGTCGGCTTCAAGCCCGACGCCTACGCCGCCGCCCTGGCCTGAGCGGGAGGCCGCATGAGTGTCGCCTGGGCCCTGTTCGTACCCGCCTGCTTCGCCCTCAACCTGGCGCCGGGGCCGAACAACCTGCTGTCGCTGAACAACGCCGCCCGGCACGGTTTCGCCACCGCCTCGCTGGCCGGCGGCGGGCGCCTGCTGGCATTCGCCGGCATGCTCGCCCTGGCCGCCTCCGGGCTGGCGCTGGTGCTGCACACCTCGGCCTGGCTGTTCCTGGCGATCAAGGTGCTCGGCGCTGCCTACCTGTTGTGGCTTGCGGTGCAATTGTGGCGGACCGATGCGCAGCCACTGGCGAACGAAGCCAGCCCGGCGCGTCCCAGCCTCTGGCGCCTGGGGCGCCAGGAGTTCCTGGTGGCGGCGGGCAACCCGAAGGCGATCCTGATTTTCACCGCCTTCCTGCCGCAGTTCGTCGATCCCGGCCAACCGCTGGGCGCCCAGTTCGCCCAGCTCGGAGCGGCATTCCTGCTGCTCGAATGGCTGGCCATCGCTCTTTATTCCTATGCCGGGCTCCACCTCGGCCGGCTGCTCGCCGGCCAGCGGGCCCGGCGTCTGTTCAACCGCGGTTGCGCCGCGCTGCTCGGCAGCGCGGGACTGGGCCTGCTGCTCAGCCGCCGTCCGGCCTGACCGTTCCACTCCGTTTCGAGGAAACCCACATGTCGCAATCCCTGTTCAGCCTGGCCTTCGGCGTCGGCACCCAGAACCGCCAGGAAGCCTGGCTGGAAGTGTTCTACGCGCTGCCGCTGCTCAAGCCTTCGAGCGAAATCGTCGCCGCCGTCGCACCGATCCTTGGCTACGCAGCCGGCAACCAGGCGCTGACCTTCACTTCGCAGCAGGCCTACCAGTTGGCCGACGCCCTGAAGGGTATCGACGCCGCTCAGTCGGCCCTGCTCTCGCGCCTGGCGGAAAGCCAGAAGCCGCTGGTCGCCACCCTGTTGGCGGAAGACGCCGCGCCGTCCTCCACCCCGGAGGCCTACCTCAAGCTGCACCTGCTCTCCCACCGCCTGGTCAAGCCGCACGCTGTGAACCTGAGCGGCATCTTCCCGCTCCTGCCGAACGTGGCCTGGACCAACATCGGCGCGGTGGACCTGGCCGAACTGGCCGAACTGCAACTGGAAGCGCGACTGAAGGGCAAGCTGCTGGAAGTCTTCTCCGTCGACAAGTTCCCGAAGATGACCGACTACGTGGTCCCGGCCGGCGTACGCATCGCCGACACCGCCCGCGTGCGCCTGGGCGCCTACATCGGTGAAGGCACCACGGTGATGCACGAAGGTTTCGTCAACTTCAACGCCGGCACCGAAGGCCCGGGCATGATCGAAGGCCGCGTATCCGCCGGCGTGTTCGTCGGCAAGGGGTCGGACCTGGGCGGCGGCTGCTCGACCATGGGCACCCTTTCCGGTGGCGGCAACATCGTCATCAGCGTCGGCGAAGGCTGCCTGATCGGCGCCAACGCCGGCATCGGCATCCCGCTGGGCGATCGCAACATCGTCGAGGCCGGCCTGTACATCACCGCCGGCACCAAGGTCGCCCTGCTCGACGAGCAGAACGCCCTGGTGAAAGTGGTCAAGGCCCGCGACCTGGCCGGTCAGCCCGACCTGCTGTTCCGCCGCAACTCGCAGAACGGTGCGGTGGAGTGCAAGACCAACAAGACCGCCATCGAGCTGAACGAAGCGCTGCACGCGCACAACTGAGCCCAGCTCGCCTCCCCGCTCGCCCGACGGTGCTCGCCAGCGCCGCCGGGTGCGCTACCCTTTCCCCTGTAACCGTCCTCGCACAGTGTCCGCCATGTCCCTGCCGTCTCCCTGGCGCGCCGACTTTCCGGCCTTTTCCGCCTTCGCCGCGGAAGGCCTGACCTACCTCGACAGCGCCGCCACCGCCCAGAAGCCACAGGCCGTACTCGACGCCCTGAACGGCTACTACCTTGGCGGCGCCGCCAACGTCCACCGCGCCCAACATGTCCCCGGCGAGCGCGCCACCCGGGCCTTCGAGGCCGCGCGCAGCCGCGTCGCCCACTGGCTGCACGCCGGCAACCCGGCCGAGGTGCTGCTCACCCGCGGCACCACAGAGGCGATCAACCTGGTGGCCTATGGGCTGGAGCAGCATTTCCGTCCTGGCGACGAACTGCTGGTCAGTGCCCTGGAACACCATGCCAACCTGCTTCCCTGGCAGCAGTTGGCCCTGCGCCGCGGCCTGGTCCTGCGCGTGTTGCCGCTGGACGAGCGCGGGGTGATCGACCTGGAGCAGGCCCGCCATATCATCGGCGAGCGCACCCGCCTGCTGGCGATCAGCCAGTTGTCCAACGTTCTCGGCACCTGGCAACCGGTGGTGGAGTTGATCCAGCTGGCCCGCGAGCGCGGTGCCTGGACCCTGGTCGACGGCGCCCAGGGCAGCGTCCACGGACGCCACGACCTGCCGGGCCTGGGCTGCGACTTCTACGCATTCTCCGGCCACAAGCTCTACGGCCCCGACGGCATCGGCGTGCTCTGGGGTCGCCCACAGGCCCTGGAGCAACTGGCGCACTGGCAGTTCGGCGGCGAGATGGTACGCCACACCGGCTTCCACGAAGCCAGCTTCCATGCCGCTCCGCTCGGCTTCGAGGCGGGCACCCCGGCGGTTTCCGCGGCGATCGGCCTGGGCGCGACCATCGACTGGCTGGCCACCCTGGACGAAGCCGAAGTCGCCGCCCACGAAGGCGCCCTCCACGCCCGCCTGCTCGCCGGCCTGCTGGCGCGCGACGGCGTCAGCCTGCTCGGCGAACCGCAGACGGCGCTGGCCAGCTTCTGCGTCGACGGCGTGCACGTCGCCGATCTCGCCCACCTGCTCGGCGAACAGGGCATCGCGGTGCGCGCCGGCCACCATTGCGCGATGCCGCTGCTGCAACGCCTCGAGGTACCCGGCGCCCTGCGTGTCTCGCTGGGCTTGTACAACGATGCCGACGACCTGGAGCGCTTCTTCCTGGCCCTCGACCGCTCACTGGAGTTGCTGCGATGAACCCGGTTCTCCCCGAACAGGCCCAGGAGGCACTGGACGCCTTCGGTCACACCGCCAGTTGGGAACAGCGTGCGCGTCTGCTGCTGCAATGGGGCGAGCGCCTGGCGCCGCTCGCGGAACACGAACGCCAGGAAGAGCATCGCGTGCACGGTTGCGAAAGCCTGGTCTGGCTGCTCGGCGAGCAGCGCGACGGCCACTGGCGCTTCCGTGCCGACAGCGACGCGCGCCTGATCCGCGGCCTGCTGGCGGTGCTGCTGGCACGGGTCGACGGCATCGAGACCCGCGAACTGGCGCGCCTGGACCTCAACGACTGGTTCACCTGCCTGGGTCTTTCCCGCCAACTGTCGCCCTCGCGCAGCAACGGCCTGAACGCCGTGCTGCAACGCATGCGCGAACTGGCCGGCCAGACCGCCGGCTGAGCCCGCTCAGCGCGCCAGCAGCTCCGGCAGGTGCCGGGCCAGGGCGCGGTAGCGGTCCTCTTCGATCCGATAGGCCCAGTCAGGATGGGCGGCGACCTCGCCCTCGGCGAAGCCCTCGACGCTCTTCGGCAACAACCAGTATTGCTCGCCCTGGCGCCGAATCTCGCCATCCAGGCGCGCGCCGGAAAACGTCCGCAGGCTGAACGCCAGGAGCAATGGCGCCTGTCTGAATCCCACCTGCGCCAGCGGCGCTACATCGGCGAAACGCAGGTCGGCGAACAGCGCCGCCGCGCCGTTGGCCGCTGCCTCATAGGCCAGCTTGCGCCCTGTGGGCAATTGCCGGACCTGCAGGTTCGGCTGCCCGGCGTCGTCGCGATAGAGATCCAGGCGTTCGCCCTTCGGATAGCGCAGTTGCAGTTCGCGCACCCGGGCGAAGGGCAGCGTGGCGATCCGCCGGTCGAGCCACTCCAGCTCGTTGTTCGGCAACGGCAGGCGCTTGTCGATCAGCCAGGCCTGCGGGTCGCCCAGTCGTCGTACGAAGCTACCGCCATGCTGCGCATCCTTGCCCACCAGCAGCACCAGAGGCTCGTCGGACTGCCAATGCAGGCTCAGGCGTAGCGCCTGCCCCTCGCCACGCTCCGCCAGGCCAAGCAGCGCGTGGTTCTTCGGGTTGGCGCTCTTCGCCTCGACCTTGCGCGCCTCTGCCAGTGCCTCGAGCAGCGCCGACAAGCGTAGCCGGTCGGCCGGATAGTCGGCCTTGGCCGGCAGGACCCACGCGCCCGCACGCCGCTCGACCCGGATATCCGGCGAACCGTCGGCAAACTGCATGTGCAGGCCACTCAGCGTCGCGCTGTCCAGTTCCGGCAGCCAGCGCTCTGCCGCCGGCAAGGCAGGTACCTCGGCTGCGCGCTCGCGCTGCAGCCAGGCGAAGGTTCCGGCCAGCGCCGCCACCAGCGCCAGCAGGACGATCAGCGTATTGCGCCGCATGCGTCATTGCCCTCCCCGGGCCATGCGCCGGCGCCGCCAGAGCCAGCCGAGCAGCACGCCGACCGTGAGCAACGAGGGAACCAGGGCGATATTGACCAGCTTCAGGGTGCGGCCCAGTGCGTCGATATCGGCGTTCAACTGGTACTGCACCTCGCGCAGCTCCTTGCGGATGCGCAGCTTCTCCTGCATGTACTGGCGCACCGTGGCCTGCTGTTCGGGCGTCAGTTCGACGGCCTTCTCCGGGGCGGCGCCCTGCTGGAGGGCGGCGAGTTGCTGCTCGGTATCGGCGAGGCGCTGCTTGAGCTGGTCCTCCTTTTGCCGGAAGCTCGTCTCGGCCTCGCGCTGCAGGCGCTCGACCACCACGAACGGCCGGCTGAACCGGCCGCGGGAGCGCACGCTGATCAGCGCGTCGGTGCCCGACAGGTTGTCCAGCGCGTTGACCACCAGCGCGCCGTTGTCGGCCCAGGGCTGCGGCACGCGCTGGCCGAAGAAGTCCTGCACCTGGACCCACATGCGATCGCTGAGCAGGTCGGTATCGGCCACGACGATGACATTGATGTTGCGCGCCTCCTTCAGGCCTTCCCGATGCCCCTCGATGCCCTCCGCGAAGGCACTCTTCGCCGGCCCCTGGATACGGGCGGCGAGAGTATGCCGTCGGCCGCTCGGGCGCAGCTCGCGCATCAGATCGCCGGGGTCGCGCAGCAGGCCGAAGCGCGAGGCGTCGAATGGCATCGCCTGGGTCGAGCTTTGCAGCAAAGGCGTGAAGCTGGTGCTCGCTCCGGGGAGCCTTTCGAGGATACCGGGCGTCGCCAGGGTCAGGCTTTCCAGGCCGGCAGTGGCGATGTCGTCCTGGTCCAGCGCCTCGCGCGGCAAGCTGAGCCAGGCCGGATGCCGGGCCGGACGCTGGTCCCGGCCAAGACTGATGGACATCGCATAGGCGCCGTCGCCGAGCACCTTGCCCGGCAGCAGCCGCAGCCCCCAGGCCTCGAACAGCGGCGCGAGGTCGGACGACTTGTCGCCATCCAGCGTAGCGGCGAAATCGCTGCCGCTGTCGGCCTCGCTGAAGGGGTCGACGAACGCCAGCAGCTTGCCCCCGCGCAGGACGAACTGGTCGATGGCGTATAGCGTCTGCTCGGGTAACTGCTTGGGATGCACCAGCAGCAGCACCGAGACCTCCGGCGGGATTTCCGTGGCATCGCTCTTGAGGCTGCGCAGGTCGAATTGCTGGCGGATTTCCTCCATGACCATCCACGGCGAGGTCGGCTGCCGGCTGGCCATGTCGAAGCCGCCATTGAGCGGCAGCGACGACATCAGGCCGACCACCGGCCGCTGCGGCTGGGCCAGGGTCTGCACCAGACGGCTGATGTCGTATTCGAGGAACTCCTCCTGATCGAGCGGGAAGAAGGGTATGACCTGGACTCCGTCCAGGGCGTTGCTGCCGGCCAGACCGAAGTACAGGTTGTCGCCGCCCTGCTGCAGGGGAATTCCTTGCAGGCCGAACTCGGTGGCCTTGTCCTCGTTCTCGGAGAACGGCTCGGGATCGATCACCTGCAGGCGAATCCTGCCGTTCGCCTCGCGCTCGTAGGCGCGCAGCAGTTCCTCGACGCGCCTGGCGTAGTTGCGCAGCGGCACCAGTTCCCGGGCACCGCTATCCGAATAGAAGAAGTACAGGTTGATCGGCTCGTCGAGGCCGGCCAGGATCCGCTTGGTGCCGGGGCTGATGGTGTAGAGCTTCTGCTCGGTCAGGTCGAGCCGCGCGCCGCTGAACAGCAGGCCGGAGACCATGTTGAAGGCCAGGAACGCCAGCGCGATCAGCAACAGCCCGGCGCCAGAGGACAACACGCGTTTCATCGACTCCCCCTCATTCGGCTTTCTTCAGCTCGACCGCCACCGCCGTGGCGGCCAGCCAGGCGACGATCAGGCTGACGAAATACAGCAGGTCGCGCAGGTCGATGACGCCCTTGCTGACGGCATCGAAGCGGGTCAGCAGGCTCAGCGAGGCCACCGCATCGAGCAACCACTGCGGCGCCCACTGGCTGAACGCATCGAGCACCAGCGGAAAGCCGCTGAGCATGAACAGGAAGCAGGCGGCCACGGCGAGGATGAAAGCGATCACCTGGTTCTTCGCCAGGGCCGACATGCACGAACCGATGGCCAGGTAGCCGCCGGCCAGCAGCCAACTGCCCAGGTAGCCGGCGAGAATCGCACCGTTGTCCGGCTCGCCCAGGTAGTTCACCGTGAGCACCATGGGGAAGGTCAGCAGCAGTGCGATTCCGGCGAACGCCCAGGCGGCCAGGAACTTGCCGGCCACGGCTTCGAAGCGGGTCAGCGGCAGGGTCATCAGCAGCTCGATCGAGCCGGACTTGCGCTCCTCCGCCCACAGGCGCATGGCCAGCGCGGGAACCAGGAACAGGTAGAGCCAGGGATGGAAGGCGAAGAAGGAGGCCAGGTCGGCCTGGTTGCGTTCGTAGAAGTTGCCCAGGTAGAAGGTGAACACGCCCGCCAGGACCAGGAAGATCACGATGAACACATAGGCCAGCGGCGTGGCGAAATAACTCGCCAGCTCGCGCTTGAAGATCACCGGCAGTTGCTTCATGCCTCCGTCCCCCGGGTCAGGTTGCGGAATACCTCGTCGAGCCGGCCGCGCTCCACGTCCAGTTCGCGGATCCGCCAGCCGCGCTCGGCGACCAGCCCGCTGACCTGGGGGAAGATTACCGCGCCCGGCTGCGCCAGGACGGTCAGGCTGCCTTCGGCGGGGTTCTCCTCGATGCCCGCCACGCCCGGCAGCACCGCCAGCGCCACGGCATCCAGGGGCTCGTCGCTGTAGAGCGTCACCGCCTGGTGGTAGCGCGAGCGGCTGGCCAGCTCCAGCGGCGTGCTGTCCGCCAGCAGCCGCCCGCCGCCGATCACCAGGGCGCGGCTGCACAGCGCCGAGACTTCCTCGAGGATATGGGTGGAGATGATCACGATGCGCTCCTGCGCGAGGCCGCGGATCAGTTCGCGGACCTGGTGCTTCTGGTTCGGATCGAGCCCGTCGGTGGGCTCGTCGAGCACCAGCGCCCGCGGTTCGTGGAGGATCGCCTGGGCCAGGCCGACACGCCGGCGGAAGCCCTTGGAGAGGGTTTCGATGGTCTGCCGGCGCACCTCGTCCAGTTCCAGCAGCCCCAGTGCCCGGGCGACCCGCTCGCGCTTGCCGGCACCACGGTAGCCACGGATCTCGGCGATGAAATCGAGGAAGCCCTGCACGGTCATTTCCGCGTAGCAGGGCGAACCTTCCGGGAGGTAGCCGATCAGCCGCTGCGCCTGCAGCGTGCGGTTGCGGATGTCGAAGCCGAAGATGCTCGCGGTGCCGGCGCTGGGCGCCAGGAAGCCGGTGAGCATCTTCATGGTGGTGGACTTGCCGGCGCCGTTCGGACCGAGGAAGCCCAGTACCTCCCCCGTCGCCACCTGGAAGGACAGGTCGTCCACCGCCACCCGCGAGCCGAAGCGTTTGCCGAGGTTTCTTGTTTCGATCATGGTCCCCTACCTGTTCCGGCGGCCGCCGCCATGTCCGGCCAGGGCCGCGAAAAACGCGCAGGGACTATAGCCGAAGCGCCCCGCCGCCTGGCAATACGGGGCATCGGGAGAACCTTGGCAAAACGTGACAGAACCCGAACGCCTGCCGAAGGTTCTACATTCGCAACCTGTTCGCCGCCGTTCGCCGTAGGACGCGTTGCGTTCTTTTGCGGCCCTCCGGGGATTGCGGCAAACTAGCCGCGCCCGTCACGCCGGGTCCCGATCAACTGCCAGTAGACACCGTATGCCCCGCTACCCTTTCCGCCGCTTTGGTTTTGGCGCCCTGCGCCGCCTGCTGTACCTCTGGGTACGCTCGGAAACCATCAACCAATCGGCCTTCACCCTGAAGATCGACCGCAGCAAGCCGGTGCTCTACGTGCTGCAACAGCCTTCGGTCAGCGATCTCGCGGTAGTGGATACCGAATGCCGCAAGGCCGGGCTGCCGCGTCCGGTGATGCCGGTAGCGGTAGGCGACGCCATCGAGCCGGCGGCGTTCTTCTACCTGACGCCCGAACCCGACTGGCTCGGCCGCCAGGATAAGCGCGGCGCCTCGCCGACCCTGGTGCGCATGCTCGCCGCGGTCGGCCAGAACGGTCTCGACGACGCGCAGATCATTCCGGTCAGCGTGTTCTGGGGACAATCGCCGGACAGCGAATCGAGCCCCTGGAAGCTGCTGTTCGCCGACAACTGGGCGGTCACCGGGCGCCTGCGCAAGCTGGCGCGCATCCTGATCCTCGGACGCAAGACCCGTGTGCAGTTCTCAGCGCCGATCCACCTGCGCGAGCTGGTGGAACAGGGCAAGGGCCACGAGCGCACGCTGCGCATGGTCAACCGTATCCTCCGGGTGCACTTCCGCAACCTGAAGACCGCGGTGATCGGTCCCGACCTGTCGCACCGCCGCAACCTGGTCAAGGGCCTGCTGCGCGCGCCGCTGGTACGCCAGGCGATCAGCGAGGAATGCGAGAGCGAACGGATATCCCAGGAGAAGGCCGAAGGCATCGCGCTGCGCTACGCCAATGAAATCGCCTCGGACTTCTCCTATCCGGTGATCCGCTTCCTCGAAGTCATCCTCAGCTGGTTCTGGAACAAGCTGTACGAAGGTGTCAAGGTCAACCACATCGAGCGGGTGCAGGACGTGGCCCAGGGCAACGAGATCGTCTACGTGCCCTGCCACCGCAGCCACATCGACTACCTGCTGCTCTCCTACCTGCTGTTCCGCAACGGCCTGACCCCGCCGCACATCGCCGCCGGGATCAACCTGAACATGCCGGTGATCGGCTCGATCCTGCGCCGCGGCGGGGCCTTCTTCATGCGCCGCAGCTTCAAGGGCAACCAGCTCTACACCGCGGTGTTCAACGAGTACCTGCACACCCTGTTCTCCCGCGGCTTCTCCACCGAGTACTTCGTCGAGGGCGGCCGTTCGCGCACCGGGCGCATGCTCCACCCACGCACCGGCATGCTCGCCATCACCCTGCGCAGCTTCCTCCGAGACTCGCGCCGGCCGATCGTCTTCGTACCGGTCTACATCGGCTACGAGCGCGTGCTGGAAGGCCGCACCTACCTCGGCGAACTGCGCGGCGCGACCAAGAAGAAGGAGTCGATCTTCGACCTGTTCAAGGTGGTCGGCGCCCTGAAGCAGCGTTTTGGCCAGGTCTGGGTGAATTTCGGTGAGCCGATCCATCTCGACCAGTTCCTCGACCGCCACCAGCCCGACTGGCAGGACCAGGACCTCGGCCCGGAATACCGCCCCGACTGGCTGCCGCAGACCACCAACCTGCTGGCCAAGGACGTCGCCCGTCACCTCAACGACGCGGCGGCGATCAACCCGGTCAACCTGGTCGCCCTGGCGCTGCTCTCCACCAGCCGCCAGGCCCTCGACGAAAGCGCCCTGGCGCGAATCCTCGACCTCTACCTGGCGCTGCTGCGCAAGGTGCCCTACTCGCCCAGCGCGACCCTGCCGGACGGCGACGGCCAGGCCCTGATCGAGTACGTGAAGAGCATGAACCTGCTGGCCGAGCAGAAGGACGCGCTGGGCCGCATCCTCTATCTCGACGAACAGAACGCGGTGCTGGCGACCTACTACCGCAACAACGTCCTCCACGTCTTCGCCCTGCCGGCGCTGATCGCCAGCTTCTTCCAGAGCAACTCGCGGATCAGCCGCGAACAGTTGCTGCGCTTCGCCCGCGCGCTCTATCCCTACCTGCAGGCGGAACTGTTCATCCGCTGGAGCCTGGACGAACTCGACGCGGTGATCGACCAGTGGCTGGCGGCCCTGGTGGAGCAGGGCCTGCTGCGCCAGGAGAACGACACCTTCATCCGCCCGGCGCCAAGCTCGCGGCAATACGTGCTGCTGATCCTCCTCGCTCGTTCGGTGACCCAGACCCTGCAGCGCTTCTACATGGCCATCGCCCTGCTGCTCAACGCCGGGCAGAACGCCCTGACCGCCGAGGAACTGGAGAACCTCTGCACCGTGATGGCCCAGCGCCTGTCGATCCTGCATGGCCTGAACGCCCCGGAGTTCTTCGACAAGAGCCTGTTCCGCCACTTCATCCAGACCCTTCTCGACCTGCGTGTGCTGCGCAAGGACGAGGCCGGCAAACTGAGCTACCACGAACTGCTCGGCGAACTGGCCGAAGGCGCCGCCAAGCGCGTGCTGCCGGCGGAGATCCGCCTGTCGATCCGCCAGGTGGCGCTGGAGCGTCCCGCCGAGGAAGCCGCCGCCGAAAGCAACGACGCGGCCGCCAACTGAGACCCGGCGCCCGCCCTGCGAGGGACGGGCGTCGCTCCGCTGAAATATCCTGCGACCTTTCCCTGTTCCGGCCCGGCAACCTATGCTGGTTTCCCGGGTCAGAGGCCCGCTCGTTTTTTTGTTCCGTCTGAAAGGAGGCTCCCATGAAAAAACTGCCATTGCTGCTCGCCGCCAGCATTCTCGCCGGCTGCGGTACCCAGCAATCGACTTCGAACGCCAGCTTCGATGGTGAGGTCTTCTACCGCGAGCGTATCGCCCTGCCGCCCTCGGCGCGCCTGAGCGTGAGCCTGGAAGACGTGTCCCTGGCCGACGCCCCCTCGGTGCAGTTGGCCAGCCAGACCCGCGAGATCACCAGCCAGGTGCCGCTGGCGTTCCACCTGGAGTACGACCCGAAGCAGGTCAAGCCGGGCCACAGCTATGCGGTGAGCGCGCGCATCGAGCTGAACGGCCAGTTGCTGTTCATCAACACCACCCGCCACTCGGTGAAACTCGACGGCAGCGACCCGCAGCCCTATCGCGTGCAGGTCGAATCGGCGCGCTGAAGCACACCGCGGCAAGCCGCCGGTGCGAACCGGCGGTTCCCTCCAGTACACTCCACCTCCTATTCGCTACCGGTTGCCGATCCACCTCACGACGAGCGGCCGGATACCCCGTACGTTCCACATCAAGGACGCTGTCATGTTCCGACTCACTGCCCTCTGCGCCGGCCTGCTGCTCTCGGCCAACGCCCTCGCCCTGTCCCTCGCCGACCTGTCGCAGAACGACGCCTCCAGCGGTCTGAAGGACGCCCTGACCCAGGGCGCGCAGATCGCCGTCCGCCAGCTTGGCCAGCCGGGCGGCTTCAACAACAACCCGGACGTGCGCATCGAACTGCCCGGCAAGCTGGGCAAGGCGGCGAAGCTGATGAAGCAGTTCGGCATGGGCGCCCAGGTCGACCAGCTCGAGGCGAGCATGAACCGCGCCGCCGAGGCTGCCGTGCCGCAGGCCCAGGGCCTGCTGGTGGAGGCGGTGAAGAAGATGACCGTGGCCGACGCCAAGGGCATCCTCAAGGGCGGTGACGACGCCGCCACCGAATACCTGGACAAGTCCAGCCGCGAACAGCTGCGCGCGAAGTTCCTGCCGATCGTCAAGCAGGCCACCGACGAGGTCGGCCTGGTCAAGCAGTACAACGCCTTCGCCAGCCAGGCGGCGACCCTTGGGGTGGTCGATGCGAAGAGCGCCAACGTCGAGGGCTATGTCACCGAACAGGCCCTCGACGGGCTCTTCGAGATGATCGCCAGGCAGGAGAAGAGCATCCGCCAGAACCCGGCGGCGGCCGCCACCAGCCTGGCCAAGAAGGTCTTCGGCGCGGCCAGGTGAGTCGACGGACGGGGCGCGATCGCCCCGTCCCCTTCTCCCGTCAGGCCCGCGCCTCGTCCTTCTTCACGCGGAACCAGGCGGCATAGAGCGCCGGCAGGAACAGCAGGGTGAGCACGGTGGCGACGATCAGCCCGCCCATGATCGCCACCGCCATCGGCCCGAAGAACACGCTGCGCGACAGCGGGATCATCGCCAGCACCGCCGCCAGCGCGGTCAGCACGATGGGCCGGAAACGCCGCACGGTAGCCTCGATGATGGCGTGCCAGCGATCCAGTCCATGGCTGATGTCCTGTTCGATCTGGTCCACCAGGATCACCGAGTTGCGCATGATCATGCCGGCCAGGGCGATGGTCCCGAGCATCGCCACGAAGCCGAACGGCTGGCGGAACAGCAGCAGGAACAGGGTCACGCCGATCAGGCCCAGCGGTGCGGTGAGGAATACCATCGCCATCCGCGAGAAGCTGCGCAACTGCACCATCAGCAGGCTCAACACCACCACGATGAACAGCGGCACGCCGGCGTTCACCGAACTCTGGCCCTTCGCCGCGTCCTCCACCGTTCCGCCCACCTCCAGCAGGTAGCCGTCCGGCAGCTCGGCGCGGATCGGTGCCAGGGTCGGGGCGATCTGCGCGACCAGGGTCGCCGGCAGCGAATCGTCGTAGATATCGGCGCGCACGGTGACCGTCGGCAGGCGGTTGCGGTGCCAGATGATCCCCTCTTCGAAACCGTATTCGAGCGTGGCGATCTGCGACAGCGCCACGCTCCGGCCATTCTCGGTCGGCACCGCCAGGCTCGGCAGCAACGACAGGTCGCGACGCTCCTGCTCGGTGCCGCGCAGGAGGATCTCGATCAGCTCGTTGTCTTCGCGGAAGAAGCTCACATGCGAACCGGTCAGCGCGCTCTGCAGGAACTGCGACAGGCTGGCGGTGCTCACCCCCAGGGCACGGGCGCGCTCCTGGTCGATGCTCAGGTACACCACCTTGCTCGGCTCTTCCCAATCCAGGTGCACATTCACCACGTGCGGGTTCTCGCGCATCCTGTCGGCGACCTTGCGCGCCAGTTCGCGAACCTGCGGGATGTCCTCGCCGGAAACCCGGAACTGCACCGGATAGCCCACCGGCGGCCCGTTCTCCAGGCGACTGATGCGGCTGCGCAGGTGCGGGAAGTCCTCGTTCATCCGCTCGATCAGCCACTTGCGCAGCGCCTCGCGGCTCTCCAGGTCCTTGGCCAGCACCACCACCTGGGCGAAGCTGGCCGCCGGCAACTGCTGGTCCAGCGGCAGGTAGAAGCGGGGCGAGCCGGTGCCGACGTAGGCCACGTAGTTGTCGATGCCGTCATGGCCCTGCAGCATTTTTTCCAGGCGCTGGACTTCCTCGCCGGTCGAGCGCAGCGAGGCGCCCTCGGCCAGCTTGATGTCCAGCAGCAGCTCCAGGCGCGCCGAGGGCGGGAAGAACTGCTGCGGCACCAGGCGGAACAGCAGCAGCGCGCCGACGAAGGCGGCGAGGGTCAGGACGATCACCGTCTTGCGGTAGCGCACGCACCACTCCACCAGACGCCGGAAGCGCTGGTAGAAGGCCGTAGCATAGGGATCGTAGCCATCGGCGCTGCCGCCGTGCTTCTGCGCGTGCAACCTGGCCAGGTCCGGCAGCAGCTTGGCCCCCAGGTAGGGAACGAAGACCACCGCGGCGAACCAGGAGACCACCAGGGCGATGGTCACCACCTGGAACAGCGAGCGGGTGTATTCGCCGGTGCCGGACTGCGCGGTGGCGATCGGCAGGAAGCCGGCGGCGGTGATCAGGGTGCCGGTGAGCATCGGGAAGGCGGTGCTGGTCCAGGCGAAGCTGGCCGCCTTGAGGCGGTCGTAGCCCTGCTCCATCTTCACCGCCATCATCTCCACCGCGATGATCGCGTCGTCCACCAGCAATCCCAGCGCCAGCACCAGGGCGCCGAGGGAAATCTTGTGCAGGCCGATGCCGAAGTAATGCATGGCGGCGAAGGTCATCGCCAGCACCAGCGGGATCGACAGCGCCACCACCAGGCCGGTGCGCAGGCCGAGGGAGAAGAAGCTCACCAGCAGGACGATCACCAGCGCCTCGGCCAGCACCCGGATGAACTCGCCGACCCCGGTACGTACCGCCGCCGGCTGGTCGGACACCTTGCGCAGTTCCAGTCCGGCCGGCAGCGACTGCTGCAGGCGGGCGAACTCGGTTTCCAGGGCCTTGCCCAGCACCAGGATGTCGCCGCCCGGCTTCATCGCTACCGCCAGGCCGATGGCGTCCTCGCCCATGAAGCGCATGCGCGGCGCCGGCGGATCGTTGAAGCCGCGGCGAACCTCGGCCACGTCGCCGATGCGGAAGGTGCGGTCGCCGACGCGGATGGGGAAGTCGCGGATCTCCTCCACCGAATCGAAACGCCCGGAAACGCGCAATTGCACGCGGTCGCTGGCGGTCTCGAAGAACCCGGAGGAGGCCACCGCGTTCTGTTCCTCCAGCGCCTTCTGCACCGCCGCCAGGGGCAGGCCGAGGGTGGCCAGCTTGGTGTTGGACAGGTCGATCCAGATCTTCTCGTCCTGCAGGCCGATCAGTTCGACCTTGCCGACGTTCCTGATCCGCTGCAATTGCAGTTGCAGGCGGTCGGCATAGTCCTTCATCACCGCATAGTCGAAGCCCTTGCCGGTGAGCGCATAGATGTTGCCGTAGGTGGTGCCGAACTCGTCGTTGAAGAACGGGCCCTGGATGCTTTGCGGCAAGGTGGCGCGAATGTCGCTGATCTTCTTGCGGATCTGGTACCAGAGTTCGGGGATCTCGCTGGAATGGATGTCCTCGCGGGCCATGAAGGTCACCTGCGAGACGCCGGGGCGGGAGAAGGACACGATGCGATCGTAGTCGCCGGTTTCCATCAGCTTCTTCTCGATACGCTCGGTGACCTGCCGGGCCACCTCTTCGGCGCTGGCACCCGGCCAGTTGGTCTGCACCACCATGGCCTTGAAGGTGAACGGCGGGTCTTCGCTCTGCCCCAGCTTGCTGTAGGACAGCGCGCCAACCGCGCCAAGCAGGATCATCAGGTACAGGACGATCTGGCGATTCTGCAACGCCCAGGCGGAAAGGTTGAAGGACATGCGACTACTCCTTGGCCGCCAGTTTCACCGTGCGGTTGGCCCGGTCGATCGGACGCACCTGCTGCCCTTCGCGAAGCACCTGGACCCCGGTGGCCACCACCCAGTCGCCAGCCTTCAGGCCTTCGAGCACCGGCACACGGTCCTCGGCATAGGGACCGGTGCGCACCGGCTGCCGGCGCAGGGTCGAGCTGCCCGGTTCGACCACCCAGACGAACGCCTGGCCGGCCTCTGCGGTCAGCGCCGACAAGGGAACCGATAACGGCACCGCCTCGGCGGCGGCGACGTAGACCCGCGCGCTCTGGCCCAGTTCGGCCGGAGTCGCGCGGTCGTCGAAGGCCACCCGGGCGGCGAAGGTACGCGATTGCGGATCGGCCGCGGGCGAAAGCTCGCGGATATGCCCGGCAAAGCGTCTGTCGCGTTGCGACCAGAGTTCGACCGACACCGGCTGGCCGATGCGGAAACGTTCGAAGCTGTGTTCCGGCAGGCCGATCAGCACCTCGCGCTCGCCGTCGGCGGCCAGGCTGAAGACCGTCTGCCCGGCCGCCACCACCTGGCCCACCTCGACGCGCCGGCTGGCGATCACGCCATCCTGGGGCGAGCGCAGCACGGCGTAGCCGGCCTGGTTGTCGGCGACGTTGAATTCGGCGCGGATCTGCTTCAACCGCGCCTCGCCGGCGCGGTAGCTGTTCTGGATGTTCTCGAACTGGGAATGGCTGACCAGGTTGCGGTCGAGCAAGGTGCGGTAGCGCCGGTACTCGGCGCGCACGGTCTGCAAGTTGGCCTCGGCGGCACTGACCTGGGCCCGCGCCGCCTCCAGTTGCAGGCGCACGTCCTGGGGATCGAGTTCGGCCAGGGGCTGGTCCTTCTTCACCCGCTCGCCGACTTCCACCAGCCGGCGGATGACCTTGCCGCCGATGCGGAAGGCCAGCTCCGGCTCGTGGCGGGCGCGGATCTCGCCGGGAAAGGCCTGGCTCACCTCCCCCGCCGGCTGGGGCTGGACGACGATCGCCGGACGCGCCGCGGCTGGCGGCGGCGTGCCGTTGCCGCAGGCGGCGAGGAACAGGGAGGAAAACAGGGACAGGGCGACGAGCGGGATATGGCGGTACATGTGACACCTTCCGCAAACTGCGTTCGAGTTCTTATACTGGGCGGTATAGTAAAAATACAGAACCCATCAGTCCAGTATTTCAATTGTATAAGCGCATGTCAGAATCCACCTCCTCCGTCGGTCCCGGCCGGCCCAAGGACCCGGCCAAACGGGAAGCCATTCTCGAGGCGGCCAAGCGCCTGTTCCTCTGCAACGGCTACGACGGCAGCAGCATGGAAGCCATCGCCTCGGAAGCCGGCGTTTCCAAGCTCACCGTCTACAGCCACTTCACCGACAAGGAAACCCTCTTCAGCGAAGCGGTGAAGGCCAAGTGCGCCGAGCAGCTTCCCGCCCTGTACTTCCAGCTGGCCGAAGGCGCGCCACTGGAAAAGGTCCTGCTGAATATCGCCCGCGGCTTCCACCGGCTGATCAACAGCCACGAGGCGATCGCCCTGACCCGCCTGATGGCCGCGCAGGCCGGGCAGAACCCCAAGCTTTCCGAGCTGTTCTTCGAGGCCGGGCCGAAGCAGGTGATCGACGAGATGGAACGCCTCCTCGAGCAGGCCCGCCGCAGCGGCAAGCTGGCGTTCCCGGACGCGCGCCACGCCGCCGAACACTTCTTCATGCTGGTCAAGGGCTGCGCCAATTACCGTCTGTTGATCGGCTGCGCCGAACCGCTGGACGAGGCCGAAGGCGAGCGGCACGTGGAAGAAGTGGTGGCGCTGTTCCTGCGCGCCTTCGCCGCGGGCGGCTGAGGCAGCTCAGGCGCGACGGCGGAAACGCACCCGCGCTCGCTGCGGACGCAGCGAAAACCAGCCGCGCGGCGCCAGGTCGCCGTCGTGCATGATGTCCCAGTGCTCGACCCAGTAGGCCAGCGCCGCCGCCAGATCGATCATCGCCATCGCGGTGCCGGGGCAGGCGCGGTCGCCGAGGCCGAAGGGGAAGTAGGCGCCGCGCGGCCAGCGCGCCGGTTCGAGGAAGCGCTCGGGACGGAACTCCAGCGGCGCCTCGAACCAACGGGGATCGCGCTGGGTGATCCAGCTCGAGACCATGGTCACGTCGCCGCGCTTCAGCCGCTGGCCGAACACCTCGATGTCCGCCGTCACTTGCCGCGGCGCCAGGCCGTAGGCCGGCGGGTACAGGCGCAGGCACTCCTGCAGGACCGCCCTGAGCAGCGCGCAATCGCGCAGGTCGGCGACCGAGCGGATCGCCGTCCAATTCACTCGCGCCAGCTCGGCGCGTAGCCGCGCGAGCAACTCGGGACGCTGGGCCAGCAGCAACAGGCTCCAGGTCAGGGTCACGCCGGTGGACTGGTGGGACGCCATGAGCAGGGTGCAGAGTTCATCGCGCAGGTCCGCCAGCGGCCGCGGCGAGCGCTCCGCCACCTCGCCCACCGCCTCGCGCAACTGGCCCAGCGCCCAGCGCTTGCGCGGGCACAGTTTGCTCGGGAACCAGTGGCCCAGCGGCAGGCCGGTGCTCATTTCCAGCAATGCCACCCGCGACAGCAGGCGCACCGCCTTGGCGATCCGATAGGCCGACGGTTGCAGGTCGACGTCGAACAGCGCGTGACCGCTGAGGGTGACGCTGAACGCAGCCATTTCCAGGTCGAGGTCGTATTCGCGCCCCTCCTCCACCCGCTCGCCCCACTCCGCGGCCAGGCGGCGAACCTCGCTGGCCGGCGGCGGCGCCAGGTGCGGCCGTACTTCTTTGCGCCGGGCCTGGGCGGGGGCGCCCTCGCGCATCATGAAGCTGCGCCCGTTCCACTGTTTCAGCATGCACAGCGCCGGCTGCCAGCGTTGCAGGTCATCGCGGCGATCGACCATCAATTCCTGCACCGCCTGCGGATGGAACAGGCACCAGAGGCGCTGCGGGCCCATGCGGGCAACCGCGAGGTCCGGCTGCGCGACGTGCATCTTCTGCAACCAGGCCAGCGGATCGCGCTGCATCTCCAGCCAGTGGCGGGCGCCGGCACGCCCGTCGTTGGCCCAGGGCAGGTGCGCCAGGCGCCGGCGAATCGGACAATCGATGGTCTGCTGCATGCTCGCCGCCTCCCTGCGGTGTCGACACTCAGCCCTTGCCCAGGGCCTTCTTCGGGTAGATGTCGTAGCGGCTGGACTTGCCTTCCAGGCTATAGCCGGGCTTGGGCCCTTCGATGATCGGCGCCTTGCGCGGGCGCTTCACCACCACCCGGTGGCTGGCCAGGGCCAGGGCCGCCTGCAACAGCGCCGGGGCGTCGAGATCGTCGCCCACCAGCGGCCGGAACAGACGCATTTCCTTCTTCACCAATGCGCTCTTGTCGCGATGGGGAAACATCGGGTCGAGGTAGATCACCTGCGGCGCCTCGCCATCCCAGGCGCGCATCAGGTCCGCCGAGTTGCCGCCGAGCAGACGCATCCGCGCGGCGATCGGCGCCACGTCGGGATCGCGCCGGGCGCGCTCCAGGCCATCCTCGAGCAGGGCAGCGATCAGCGGCTGGCGCTCGACCAGGGTCACCTCGCAGCCCAGGCTGGCGAGGACGAACCCATCCCGGCCCAGGCCGGCCGTGGCGTCCAGGACCCGCGGGCGGATGCCTGGCTGGACGCCGACCGCCTTGGCGATCATCTGTCCGCTGCCGCCGCCGAACTTGCGCCGGTGGGCGCTGGCGCCCTCGACGAAATCGACCCGCACCGGACCGGGGGAGTCCGCCCCCAGTTGCAAGACCTGCAAGCCCTGCTCGCCGACCTGCACGGCGAACTCCGCCTCGTCGTCCGCCGCCAGCGGCAGGCCGAGCCGCTCCGCCCAGCGCCGCGCAGCCTCGGCGCAACCGGCGGACAGGGCTTGGACATGCAGGCGAGGAGCGGCGGAATCGGTCATGGTCGGGCAATCGTCGGGGAAAGCTCGGATTTTGCCAGAGTTGGCCCGCGCGCGCTCACCGGCAGACCTTCCATAGGCCCATGTCGAGGTGGAAGTGATCCCGGTGGGCGGCGTTGTAGTCGGGCCCCAGCACCGCATTGAAACTGGCGCAGGCGCCGTCCCGCACGCGGCGCAGGAAGCGCCCATCGGCGCTCTCGCCGGCCCAGTCCGTGGCCAGGCGGATCCGCCTCCCGTCGGCCAGGCGGAAGCCGCTGATGTCCACGGCATTGGCCGAGGCATGCTGGCTGCGCCGACCGTCCTCGCGGTTGTAGACGTTGCGGCAGGCGAAGCTGCCGACATGCTCGACCCGCGCCAGCGGCTGGCCATAGATGTCCAGGGCTGCCGGTTGCAGCACGTGCCGCTCGAACAACGCATAGCTCACCGCCAGCGAGCAACTGGCGAGAAAGCTGCTGCTCAACTCCAGCGCCGCCCCACGCACGCGCAGGCTGTTGCTCAACGGGCAGGTAGCCGATGGCGGGTCGTCGGCTACCCGCTGGTAGCGCAGTTGCGAGGTGGCCAGGGCGGCGTCGCAGAGGCTCCGGTCGTCGGCCAGCCGCCATAGCTTGTAGCGGGTCAGCAGGTTCGGCGGTTCGCGCACGTCCAGCGGCAGCCAGGGATTCCAGCGCGCCGGCAGATCGAGCCACTGGTAGCGCAGGGCGCCGACGGCCCCCGCCAGCAGCAGTAATGGCAGCAACCAGGCCAGGCGGCGCACGGGTTCAGCGGAACAGGTCGTTGATACGGTCGAAAGGCATCGCCACACGGGTCGCTTCCAGGTCGCGCCGCGCCAGCGCCTGCGCCGCCTGATGGAAAGCGCCGAAGGCGACCCGGGCAAGATTCGAGCCCAGGCTCACGCGCTTGACGCCGAGGGCTTCCAGCTCGTCCAGCGACAGCTCCAGGCGCGGCGAACCGACCAGCACGTTGACCGGCTTCGGCGCCACCGCTTCGAGCACCGCGACGATCTGTTCGCGGCGGTTCAAACCGGGCGCGTAGAGCACATCGGCGCCGGCATCGGCGTAGGCGCGCAGACGCCGCAGGGTGTCGTCGAGATCCTCGCGACCATGCAGGAAGTTCTCCGCGCGGGCGCAGAGGGTGAACGGAAATGGCAACGCACGGGCCGCCTCGACCGCGGCAGCGACCCGCTCCAGCGCGGCGGAGAACTCATAGATGGGCTGTCCGGCGCGCCCGCTGGCATCCTCGATGGAACCACCGACCAGACCGGCCTCGGCGGCCAGGCGGATGGTCGTGGCGCAGTCTTGCGGAGCATCGCCGTAGCCGTTTTCCAGGTCGGCGGCGACCGGCAGATCGGTGGCGGCGACGATCGCCCGGGCGTTTTCCAGCGCCTCGGTCCGGCTCACCGCGCCTTCCGCGTCGCGCCGGCCCAGGGAGAACGCCAGGCCTGCGCTGGTGGTGGCAAGGGCGTCGAAGCCGAGGCTGGCGAGCATCTTCGCCGAACCGGCATCCCAGGGATTGGGCAGGACCAGCATGCCGGGCCCCTGGTGCAGGTCGCGGAAACGTTCGGCGCGTTGGCGTTGGCTGGTCATGGCGGCGGGCTCCGTGGCGGGGAAAGGACTCCCTAGCCTAGGCGCAGGCCGGTGGAGCGTCGAGCGCCGCGCTCAGAGCAGGCCCAGTTGCTCCACTTCCGGGGCCGGGATCGGCTCGGGTAGCGCCGGCAAGCCTGGCAGGCGCTGGCCCAGCAGCGCATGGAAACGCTGGGCCTGCTGGGCCGCCAGGTGATTGTCGGGGGTATGCAGGAATACGTATGGAGTCAGGCCGGCCTCGATCCAGTCGGCCACCTTGTCGACCCAGGGCAAAAGGAACACCTCGTTGGCCGGCAGGTCGGGACCGCCGATGAAACGCACCTGTGGCGTATCGCTGAAGGCCGCCGGACGGATCGGCAGGCGCGGCTTCTTCGACTGGGCGTGGAGCACCGCCGGATCGTCCGAACGGCAACTGAACAGCGCCCGCGAATCCAGGCAGATGCGCTCCACGCCACGCTCGCGCAGGTGGCGGTTGAGCAGGCGCTCGTCCTCGCCTTTGTCGAAGAACGCCGGGTGGCGTACTTCCACGGCAATCCGTCGCGGACTCAGCTCATCGAGGAAATACAGCAGTTCGCCCAGGCGCTGCGGGGTGAACGCCGCCGACAGTTGCAGCCACAGCGGGCTGACCCTTTCGCCAAGCGGCGCCAGCAGTTCGAGGAAGTCGCCGGCGGCCTCGAGCCGTTCGCGCAGGTCGCCTTCGTGACTGATATCGCGGGGAAACTTGGCACAGAAGCGGAACCCCGCCGGCATCGTCTCGGCCCAGCGCCGCACGGTTTCCGCCGAAGGCCGGGCATAGAAGGTGGTATTGCCCTCGACCGCGTTGAAGATGCCGCCGTAGTGTCCGAGGTAGTCGGCAGAACGCAATTCGCGCGGATAGAAGCTGCCGCGCCAGGCCGCCTCGTTCCAGGATGGACAACCGAGGAAATAAGGAAGGGAAACCACGGGAGCGCAGGGAACCGCTCAGGCGTAGAGGTCGAGGCCGAGGACATCCTCGGCGCCGGCGTCGATGTTGAGGCTGGCGGTGGAGTTGTAGCTGGCCAGGGCCATCGCCGCATGGCTGCTTACCGGGCGCTGGAACGCCAGCAGGTCGCGGGCGCTGACCGGCAGGCTGTCGCCGCCCGCCGAACTGGCCTGGACCTTGCGCGCCTGCGGCGCCTGCTCGAAGCCCTGGCTGCCGGAAACCGGCGCCGGCTGCTCGCGCCGCGCCTCGACCTCGCGCTGCACGTCGCGATACGGCGTGACCGCGGAGCCCGGTCGGGCGCTGCGCTCCAGCGGCAACGAAGAGGAAGAAAGACCGTCGATACGCATGATCAAAACCCGGGGAAGTCTCCACACTCTAGCCAGCCCCGAAAGGCTTGGCAATTACCGCTGCGCGGCATTTTCAGGGCGCTTTTTTCGGCGTCGCCACGTTGTCGCGCAGGTACACCGGCAGCGCCTGTTCCGCCTCCACGCCTTCGCCGCGCGCCCAGGCGAAGCCGGCCAGGCTGAGCAAGTCCTCGGCATGCGGCAGCAGGCTCGCGTCCAGCGCGGCCGGGCGCTGCGGCATGCGCTCGACGTAGCCCCAGCCGGTGCCGGCGCCGAACCAGTCCGCGGCAGCGGCGTCCCACGGTACGGCGACCCGCTCGGGCGGCAGTACCGCTTCGCTGCCGGCCAGGCGCATCTCGCCCTGTTGCAACTGGTAGCAACCCCAGTAGACCTCGTCCATCCGCGCGTCGATGGCCGCGGCGACCCGCTCCGCACCCTGCTCGCGGTAGGCCCGCTGGGCCAGGATCGCCAGGTCGGAGACCGCCAGTACCGGGCGCTGCAGGGCGAAGGCCAGGCCCTGGACCACGCCGATGGCGATGCGCACGCCGGTGAAGGCGCCCGGACCGCGCCCGAAGGCGATGGCGTCCACCGCGGACAGGGCGACGCCGGCCTCGTCGAGCAGGTCGCGGACCATCGGCAGCAGGCGCTGGGCGTGCAGGCGCGGGATCACCTCGTAGTGACTGAGCGCCCGCCCCTCGTGGAGCAGGGCGACGGAGCAGGCTTCGGTGGAGGTATCCAGGGCCAACAGAGTGGACATCGACGGTTCCGCGTGGTGAAAAAGACGCCGATTGTACCAGCCTTCGCCGCCCCGGAAACGCCGACGGCCCGCAAGCGGGCCGTCGGTGCTACAGCGCTGCGGATCAGCTCAGGGCCGAAAGCACTTTCGCGGTGATCTGCTCGACCGAGCCGACGCCGGCGATGCTGTGGTATTTCGGGGTGCCTTCGGCGGCCGACAGCTTCTGGTAGAAGTCGACCAGCGGCTTGGTCTGCGAATGATAGACCGACAGGCGGTGACGCACGGTCTCTTCCTTGTCGTCCTCGCGCTGGATCAGCTCTTCGCCGGTAACGTCGTCCTTGCCGGCGACCTTCGGCGGGTTGTGCTCGGTGTGGTACACGCGGCCGGAGGCCGGATGCACGCGACGACCGGCGATACGCGACACGATCTCCTCGTCGTCGACGGCGATCTCGACCACGTGGTCGATGGTCACACCGGCGTCCTTCAGCGCTTCGGCCTGCGGGATGGTCCGCGGGAAGCCGTCGAACAGGAAGCCCTTGGCGCAATCGGCCTCGGTGATGCGTTCCTTGATCAGGGCGATGATGATGTCGTCGGATACCAGGCCGCCGCTGTCCATCACGCCTTTCACCTGCTGGCCGAGCGGGCTGCCGGCCTTGACTGCGGCGCGCAGCATGTCGCCGGTGGAGATCTGCGGAATGCCGAACTTCTCGGTGATGAACCGTGCCTGGGTGCCTTTGCCGGCACCGGGTGCCCCGAGCAGAATCACACGCATCGATATGCTCCTTAGAATTGGTAAGCGAAAGTCTGGATCCGCCTCGTGGGGCCAATCTCGTATTTGCAGGAAACGGCACTGTATGGCGCCGAAAAGGCTGTCCAAGATACACAGCGCCCCCCCACCGCACAAGACACCGAAAGTTGCCCCCCGCCTTCCCTCATCCGGTGTTGCGCAGTCCGGCAGCGACCCCCGCGACCGTCACCAGCAGCGCCTGCTCCAGGCCGCCGCAGGCGTCGCCCCGGCAGCGCCGCGAACGGGCCAGAAGCTCAGCCTGGAGCAGGTGCAGCGGGTCTAGATAGCTGTTGCGCACGCTGATCGACTCGCGGGTCTCGCTGGCGTGGGCGAGCAGCAGCGACTGCCCGGTCAGTCCCAGCACCACGCGCACCGCCTGCGACAATAGGTCGCGTAAACGACGCCCCAGCGGACGCAGCTCGAGCGGCACTAGACGTTCGTCGTAGAGCCGCGCGATATCCGCGTCGGCCTTGGCCAGGACCATTTCCAGCATGTCGATGCGGGTGGTGAAGAACGGCCATCGCTCGCGCATCTGCCCGAGCAGCGCGCCCTCGCCACGCTCGATGGCGTTCAGCAAGGCGGTCTCCCAGCCAAGCCATGCCGGCAGCATCAGGCGCGTCTGGGTCCAGGCGAAGATCCAGGGAATCGCCCGCAGACTCTCCACCCCGCCTTCGCGGCGCTTGGCCGGGCGGCTGCCCAGCGGCAGACGGCCCAGTTCCTGCTCGGGCGTGGCCAGGCGGAAATACTCGACGAACTGCGGATCGTCACGCACCACCCTGCGGTAGGCCAGCAGCGCGTCCTTCGCCAGGCGGTCCATCTGCGCGCGCCAGGCCGGCTCCGGAGCCGGCGGCGGCATCAGGGTCGCTTCCAGCACTGCGGCGAGGTAGAGATTGAGGTTCTGTTCGGCGATGTCCGGCAGACCGAACTTGAAGCGGATCATCTCGCCCTGTTCGGTGACCCGGAAGCGCCCGGCCACCGAACCCGGTGGCTGCGACAGGATCGCCGCGTGGGCCGGCCCGCCGCCGCGGCCGACGGTGCCGCCGCGGCCATGGAAGAGCAGCAGCTCGACCTCGTGCTGGCGGCAGATCTCCACCAGTTTCTCCTGCGCCCGGTACTGCGCCCAGGCCGCCGTGAGAGTACCGGCGTCCTTGGCCGAATCGGAGTAGCCGATCATCACTTCCTGCACCCCGGAGAGCCGCGAACGGTAGCCCGGCAGCGTCAGCAGGCGCTCCATGCAGGGGCCGGCGTTGTCCAGGTCGTCGAGGGTCTCGAACAGCGGCACCACGCGCATCGGCCAGTCGACGCCGCTTTCCTTGAGCAGCAGTTGCACCGCCAGCACGTCGGACGGCTGGCCGGCCATCGAGATCACGTAGGAACCCAGCGACGCCGGTGGCGCGGCGGCGATCGCCCGGCAGGTGGCGAGCACCTCGGCGGTATCCGCCGAAGGCTGGTAGTGCGCCGGCAGCAGGGGGCGGCGGCTGTTCAGTTCCTCGAGAAGGAATTCCAGGCGGGTCTTCTCGTCCCACTCGTCGTAGCTGCCCAGCTCCAGGTACTCGGTGATCTCGCTCAGCGCGGCGGCATGGCGGGCCGAGTCCTGGCGCACGTCCAGGCGTACCAGGAACAGGCCGAAGGTGGCGGCGCGGCGTAGGCAGTCGAGCAACGCGCCATCGGCGATCACGCCCATGCCGCAGGCGTGCAGCGACTCGTGGCACAGTTGCAGCGGCTCGACCAGGTCGCGGTTGTGCTCCAGGACGCCCTCCGCGGCCGGCACCTCGCCGGCCAGGGCCTGGTGGGTCCAGTTGCGGGTCACACGCAGGCGCTCGCGCAATTGCTTGAGCAGGGCGCGATAGGGCTCGGCGCTATCGCCGACCCGCGCCAGCAGCTGCGGCGAGGCCTGCTGCATGGACAGCTCGGCGGCCAGTTGGTCGATATCGCGCAGGTACAGGTCGGCGGCCATCCAGCGCGCCAGCAGCAGGACCTCGCGGGTCACGCTGGCGGTAACGTTGGGATTGCCGTCGCGGTCGCCCCCCATCCAGGACGCGAAGCGCAGCGGCGCGGCGGTCAACGGCAGGCGTTCACCGGTGCTGCGCAGGAGCACCTCGTCGACGTGCCGAAGGACGTTCGGCAAGGCCTGCCAGAGAGAATGCTCGATCACCGCGAAGCCCCATTTCGCCTCGTCCACCGGGGTCGGCCGGACCTTGCGGATCTCGTCGGTATGCCAGGCCTCGGCCACCAGCCGCTGCAGGCGCTGCTGGATGCGACTGCGCTCCTCCGGCAGCAGGTCGGCATGGTCCTTGGCCGCCAGCTGCGCGGTGATCGCATCGTATTTCTGGATCAGCGTGCGCCGCGCCACCTCGGTGGGATGGGCGGTCAGCACCAGTTCGATCTCCAGCCCGGCGAGCTGGCGAGCCAGTTGCCCGGGGGCATGCCCGGCGTCCTTGAGACGCCCCAGCAGCTCTTCCAGCACCAGGTTCTCGAAGGGTTCCGGCTCGTTCGGCCGGCGCCGGCGGATACGGTGGTATTGCTCGGCGATATTGGCCAGGTTGAGGAACTGGTTGAAGGCCCGCGCCACCGGCAGCAGTTCGTCTTCCTCGAGCCCGTCGAGGGTGGCGGTGAGCTGCTGGGCGCCCTCCGCGGAACCGCGGCGGGCAGCCTTGGCGCCCTTGCGGATCAGCTCGATCTTGTCGAGGAACCGCGGGCCGTACTGCTCGCGGATGGTGTCGCCGAGCAATTCGCCCAGTTGGTGGACGTCCTCGCGCAGGCGCGCATCGATTTCCGGCATGACCTGTCTCCACTGCGGGTGGGAAACCAGCTTGGCTCAGGCGCCCCCGCGCTTACAAGCCCGCAGGGTGCCAGTACGGCGCCGCCGGGCCGGAAGCGAGGCTGCCGGCGCCGATCGGGTCTAGTCTGAAGGAAGTGCCCGCACCGAGGCACGGCCCCACGAGGGCCCCCCAGCACGCCCGCCACGACCGGGCTGAAGAGGTCAGCATGAAGATCCGTGAGCTTGTCCGCCATTGGGAACACACCGCCAAGGGCCGCATGGCCCGCAACCACTACAGCATCCCGCTGGACGTCGAAAGCGCCGCGCGCCTCGCCGCGCTGCACGAGATGTATCCGCGGCGCAGCGTCGAGGAACTACTGGGCGAGCTGGTCGGCGCCGCCCTGGAAGAACTGGAGGCGAGCTTTCCCTACGTGAAGGGGAGTCAGGTGGTGGCCACCGACGAACAGGGCGATCCGCTCTATGAGGATGTCGGCCCTACCCCACGCTTCCTGTCGCTCTCGCGCAAGTACCTGCACGAACTGGTCGCGCAACAGGACACCTCCAGTCACTGAGCGCGGCTTCAGCCATGCCGGCGGTGCACGCCGGGGACGTGCATGTGCCCGGCCTCGGCGCATTCCTCGGCGATTGGCGACAGCGGCGCGGGCTGCTCCAGTTCGCGGAGGATGCCGCAGGCCTGGCTGTTGCCGGCGACCGTACAGCGCGAACCGAGATCCCGCAGTTGCTCGCGCAATGCCTGGAGTTCGGCGATGCGCACCTCGACGTGATGCAGGTGCTCGTCGATCAACCGGTTGGCGGTGCCGCAATCCGCCTCGGGACGGTCGCGCAACGCCAGCAGGGTACGGATTTCCTCCTGGGTCATGTCCAGCGAGCGGCAGTGACGGATGAACGACAGGCGCTCGACATGCGCCAGGGTGTATTGCCGATAGTTGCCTTCGCTACGCGCGGGCTCGGGCAACAGGCCTTCGCGCTCGTAGTAGCGGATGGTCTCCACCGGGCAACCGGTTCTCTTCGCCAGCTCACCGATCTTCATGCCAACCCTCCTCCAATCGCCGACGCGGCTACCCGAATTGGCAGTACCGCTTGACTCTGTAGTTGCTACAGGGTGTGCAATCGCACCCAACACGTCAAACGGGAATTGTTTCCATGAGCCACGAACACGCCGACACTTGCTGTCACGGTCACGGTCACGGTCACGGTCACGGTCACGGACATGATCATGGGCACCGCCACGCGCCTCGCCCGGCGGTGGCCGCCATCGGAACCCTGGCCGGCAACGCCGAGTTGCGCTGGAGCGACCTACGCATCGAAGCGATGGACTGCCCGACCGAGGAACGCCTGATCCGCGACGCCCTCGGTCGCCAGCCGGCAGTGGAGTCGCTGGAATTCAACCTGATGCAGCGCCTGCTGCGCGTCCAGCATCGCTTCGACAGCGTCGAGCCGCTGCAGAAGCTGATCGCCGGCCTCGGCATGCAGGCGGTGCCGCTGGATGCCGGCGAAAATACCGACGGCCCCTCGCAAGCGCCGGCGAAGCCCTGGTGGCCGCTGGCCCTGGCCGGCGCGATGGCGCTGGCCTCGGAGATCGTCGAATGGTTCGGCCTGGCGCCGGACTGGGTGGTCGCCGGCCTCGCCCTGCTGGCCATCCTCGGCGCCGGCCTGCCGACCTACCGCAAGGGCTGGATCGCACTGAAGAACCGTAACCTGAACATCAACGCCCTGATGAGTATCGCCGTGACCGGCGCCGTGCTCATCGGCCAGTGGCCGGAAGCGGCGATGGTCAGCGTGCTGTTCGCCATCGCCGAGTTGATCGAGGCGAAGTCCCTGGATCGCGCGCGCAACGCCATCCGCGGCCTGCTGCAACTGGCTCCGGAACAGGCCACCGTGCTGGTCGGCGGCGAATGGAAGGAACTGCCGGCCAAGCAAGTGGAACTGGAAGCCACCGTGCGCGTGAAGCCCGGCGAACGCATCGCACTCGACGGCGAGGTGACCAGCGGCCGCTCCAGCGTCAACCAGGCGCCGATCACCGGCGAAAGCCTGCCGGTGGAGAAGGAGGTCGGCGAGCCGGTGTTCGCCGGCAGCATCAACGGCGAGGGCGCGCTGGAGTACCGCGTCACCCGCCGCGCCGACGACAGCACCCTGGCCCGGATCATCCACGCCGTGGAGGAAGCCCAGGGTTCCCGCGCACCGACCCAGCGTTTCGTCGACAGCTTCGCCCGCGTCTACACCCCGGTGGTATTCCTCATCGCCCTCGCCACCGCGGTGCTGCCGCCGCTGCTGTTCGGCGGCGCCTGGCTGGACTGGATCTACCGCGCCCTGGTGCTGCTGGTGATCGCCTGTCCCTGCGCGCTGGTGATCTCCACCCCGGTGACCATCGTCAGCGGCCTTTCCGCCGCGGCGCGCCTGGGCATCCTGATCAAGGGCGGGGTGTTCCTCGAACTCGGGCGCAAGCTGTCCTGGGTCGCCCTCGACAAGACCGGCACCATCACCCATGGCAAACCGCAACAGACCGACTACCTGCCGATCGCGGAGGCTGACGGGACGGATGCGCGCCTGCTCGCCGCCAGCCTGGCCGCGCGTTCCGACCACCCGGTATCGCGCGCCGTGGCCAACGCAGCGGAAGAGGACGGCCTTGCCCTGGGCGTGGTCGAGGACCTCGCCGCCCTGCCGGGACGAGGCGTCAGCGGACGCATCGACGGCGTCCTCTACCACCTCGGCAACCATCGCCTGGTGGAGGAGCTGGGCCTCTGCTCGCCGGCCCTGGAAGAGCGCCTGGACGCCCTGGAGCGCCAGGGCAAGACGGTCATCGCGCTGTGCGATCCGCAGCGCGTGCGGGCCCTGTTCGCCGTCGCCGACGGGGTCAAGGACAGCAGCCGCGAGGCGATCCGCGAGCTGCACGCGCTGGACGTGAAGACCCTGATGCTCACCGGCGACAACCCGCACACCGCAGCCGCCATCGCTGCCCAGGTAGGCATCGACGCAGCTCGCGGCAACCTCCTGCCGGAGGACAAGCTGCGTGAAGTGGAAGCGCGCCAGGCCGACGGCTCGCGGGTCGGCATGGTCGGCGACGGGATCAACGACGCGCCGGCCCTGGCCCGCGCCGACATCGGCTTCGCCATGGGCGCGGCGGGCACCGACACGGCCATCGAGACCGCCGGCGTCGCGCTGATGGACGACGACCTGCGCAAGTTGCCGCAATTCGTCCGGCTGTCGCGCACCACCCACGCGATCCTGGTCCAGAACATCACCCTGGCCCTGGGCATCAAGGCGGTGTTCCTCGCCCTTACCCTGGCAGGCGAAGGCACCCTGTGGATGGCGGTATTCGCCGACATGGGCGCCAGCCTGCTGGTGGTGTTCAACGGTCTGCGACTGTTGCGCAAGCGTTTCTAAAAGGCCCCACTGGCCTCCTCCAGCCCCACTCAGGTGGGGCTTTTTTCTGCCCGAGTGTTCCGTCCTGGAGCGCTGCGGCAGTTGTGCGTTTCGTGGACTAGAGCCCTGTAGGACGGGCTTTAGTGAGCAGAGGTGGCGTTCTGCGACCACGCCGGAAGCCGACTGTTCAGTCAGAAAATTTCAGATTTTTTTTTGAACCCCTGAACCAGCGGGGGAGTCACTAAAAGTACATGGCCAATCGCCAAGCCCCTGAAACAGAGGCCTGGCAGAGGCTTGCTCAGTGAGCAGGAAGAAAAGACCGGAGGGCCGGAAACGCGCCCACGGTAATGGCCAGAGATGAAAGCCAAGGAATCAGCATCCCTGTCAGAGGAAATTTCCCATGGAGCAAAAAGCGATGAGCAAGCAACACACCGGTTCCCTGCGTGGCCTCAAGCTGGCCCTGCTGGCCGTAGGCAGCAGCCTGGTCCTGGCCGGCTGCGCCGGCAACCCGCCGACCGAGCAGTTCGCCGTGACCGAATCCGCGGTGAATAACGCGGTGAGCGCCGGCGGCCCGGAATATGCCCCGGTCGAGATGAAGTCCGCTCAGGACAAGCTGAGCCAGGCGCGCATCGCCATGAACGACAAGGAATACGACCAGGCCAAGCGCCTGGCGCAGCAGGCCGAGTGGGACGCCCGGGTCGCCGAGCGCAAGACCCAGGCCGCCAAGGCGCAGAAAGCCGTGAAGGATGCCCAGCAGGGCGTCATGGAACTGCGTGAGGAAGGCATGCGCGATACGCAGCACTAAGCCGGATTCCGCCCTTCTTTCGTCGATTCGTGATTAAGGATGACCCCTATGCGTAAGTACATTGCCCTCCCCGCCGTATCCCTGCTGGCCCTGGCGCTGGCCGCCTGCTCCACGCCGCCGAACGCCAACCTGGAACAGGCCCGCAGCAACTTCTCCGCGCTGCAGTCGCAGCCCGACGCGACCAAGGTCGCGGCCCTGGAAACCAAGGACGCCGGCGACTGGCTGGCCAAGGCCGACAAGGCCTACCAGGATGGCGAAGACCAGCGCGACGTGGACCAACTGGCCTACCTGACCAACCAGCGCATCGAACTGGCCAAGCAGACCATCGTCCTGCGCAATGCCGAGGCGCAGTTGCAGAACGCCTCCGCCCAGCGCGCCCAGGCCCGCCTCGACGCGCGCACCGCGCAACTGGACAAGCTGCGTAGCCAACTGAATGCCAAGCAGACCTCGCGCGGCACCATGGTGACCTTCGGCGACGTTCTGTTCGATCTCGACAAGTCCGACCTGAAGCCCGGCGCCATGCGCAACATCCAGCAACTGGCCGAGTTCCTCCAGCAGAACCCGGAGCGCCAGGTGATCGTAGAGGGCTACACCGATAGCACCGGTTCCGCCAACTACAACCAGCGCCTGTCCGAGCGTCGTGCCGACTCGGTGCGCATGGCCCTGCTCAGCCGCGGCATCAGCCCGGAACGCGTAGCCACCCGTGGCTACGGCAAGGAATATCCGGTGGCCAGCAACGGCACCAGCTCCGGCCGTGCCATGAACCGTCGGGTGGAAGTCACCATTTCCAACGACGCCAAGCCGGTCGCGCCACGCTCCTCCGTCAGCGGCTGATAAGCCCTACGGAAGCCCAAAAGCCCCGCCATCCGGCGGGGCTTTTTCATGGGCGGGGCTTGAGCTTTCCAGGTATCAGCGGGCCACAGGCCGCTCGCCGAGCAAGCGCTGGTAGCGCTCGGCCATCGAGCTATCGAAGGCAACCAGGACGATTTCCTCCAGGCTGCTGTGCGCCGGGCGTTGCCGGCAGACCTCTTCGACGGCAATGGCCGCGGCCTGCTCCAAGGGATAGCCGTAGATGCCGCAGCTGATGGCGGGGAACGCGACGCTGGCCGCCCCGGCCTGCTCGGCCAGCGCCAGGCTGCGCCGGTAGCAGCTGGCCAGCAGCTCCGCTTCGCCGTTGTCGCCGCCGCGCCAGACCGGGCCGACGGTGTGGATCACGTGGGCCGCCGGCAGACGGAACCCACGGGTGATCTTCGCCTCGCCGGTCTTGCAACCGTGCAGCAGGCGGCAGGCCGCCACCAGTTCGGCACCGGCGGCGCGGTGGATGGCGCCGTCGACACCGCCCCCACCGAGCAGCGAGGAGTTCGCCGCGTTGACGATGGCATCCACCGCAAGACGGGTGATGTCTCCCTGCCAGACGCGGACCTCGGTCATTTCACTTCCTGCGGGACTTCCTGTCCGGCGCAGCGCACGGCGTGCTTCCTGTTGTCCACCAGCACGCCGGAAAGGCCCTTCTGCTCGGTGTCGAACAGCACCAGGACGCCATCAATGCACTGCGCGACCTGCTTGGCCGGCTCCAGGGACAGCTTCACATCTTCGCCGGGCAGGCTCTTCAGCATGGTGAAGTCGGCCAGCAACAGGGCGTCCTGCGGCTTGGCGAAATGCAGGTAGCCGTAGTACCAGAGCACGCCGACGGTGACGAAGATGGTACCGATGCCGGTCAGGATGCAGGGGAGTACGTTACGGTCGCTCATGGATTGCCTTCGGGTTTCGCGGATTCGCGGTTCGGGATTTCGGCCAGCCGGCGCAGGCCGGTGAAGCCATGGGGATCGTCGAGGAAGCGCAGCATCACTTCCTGCCAGGTCGCTTCGGCGAAGGTCTGCACGTGGCCGCCTCGGGTCAGTTGCAGGACCTTCGGCGGCCGCGCCTGGCGGTACAGGGCGATGCCGTTCTCGAGGGGCACAATGGTATCGTCGATGCTGTGAAAGAACAGCATGGGTGCGCCAGAAAGCCGCGCCACCGAATGGATGGCGCTGTCGTCGTCGGGCACCAGCCAGGACAGCGGCACCTGCAGCGGCCAGGTCAGCCAGGAACCGTCCAGCATGTGCCGGGCGATGCCGCGGTAGCTCGCCGGTACCCCGTCGAACACCAGCGCCTTGAACTGGCCCTGGCGCTGCGGATGCTCGGCCAGGTAGTGGATCGCCAGCGCGCCGCCGAGACTCTGCCCCAGCAGCACGCGCTCGGTGCCCTTCACCTCCGGCGCCTGGTCGAGCCAGGCGAACGCCGCGTCGATGTCGCGGTAGACCTCCGGCAGTCCCGGCTGGCCCTCCGACTGGCCGTAGCCGCGATAGTCGAGCATCAGCACCTGGTAGCCCTCGGCGGGCAGCCACCAGGTGCCGCCGAGGTGCCAGGACAGGTTGCCGCCGTTGCCGTGCAGGTAGAGCACAGTGCCTTTCACCGGCACGCCTTTCTTCGCCGGCAGCCACCAGGCGCGCAGGCGCACGCCGTCGGCGGTGGTCAGGGTGACGTCGCGGTACTCCAGCCCGGCGCGCGCCGGAGTGATCTGCACCACCGGCTCGGGATAGAACAGCAGCGAACTGCAGCCACCGAGGAACAGCGCGCCGAGTACCAGCAGCGGGATCAGCAGGCGCTTCATCCGTTGTTGGTCCTTACCTCTTCGCGGGCGCGAAAGGTGGCGTCGTAGATGCGCCCGGCCAGGCGCGAGAACGGCAGGCTCTGCAGCCAGACGGTGCCGCTGCCCTTGAGGGTGGTCAGCAGCAATCCTTCGCCGCCGAACAGCATGCTCTTCAGGCCGCCGGCCAGTTGCACGTCGTAGTCGATGCCGTCGGTGAAGGCCACCAGGCAACCGGTGTCGACCCGCAGCGTCTCGCCATTCAACTGGCGGCGGATCAGCGTGCCGCCCGCGTGGACGAAGACCAGGCCATCGCCCTCGAGCTTCTGCAGGATGAAGCCCTCGCCGCCGAAAAAACCGGCGCCCAGGCGCTTGGTGAAGGCGATGCCGACCCGGGTGCCATAGGCTGCGCAGAGGAACGAGTCCTTCTGGCAGAACAGGCGCCCGCCGACATCGTCCAGGTCCACCGCCACCACGCTGCCCGGATAGGGCGCGGCAAAGGCCACGTGCTGCTTGCCCTGGCCTTCGTTGGTGAAGTGGGTCATGAACACCGACTCGCCACCGAGCTTGCGCTTGCCGGCGCTCCACAGCTTGCCCAGCAGGCTGCCGTCGGAGCCGTCGCCCATCCGCGCGGTGAAGCGGATGTCGCCGGTCATGTAGTTCATCGCCCCGGCCTCGGCGATCACGGTTTCCCCGGGGTCGAGTTCGATCTCCACGGTCTGCATGGATTCGCCGAGGATGCGGTAGTCGAGTTCGTGGCTGGCCATCGCCGTTCTCCTTGCTTGCCGGCCGACCGCCCGCGCGCACCGGGAAAGACCGGCACGGCGGGGAACGGTCAGAGGATGTTCGCGTAGTCCGCTTCGATGCGGTCCAGGCTGAGGTGGTTGAGGAAGTTCGAGAAGCACATCCAGGCCGACAGCGCGTTGAGGTCGCGGAACTGCGGCGGCAGGTACTTCGGCGGCGCCACCAGGCCCTCGTCCACCAGTTGGCGCAGGGTGCGCATGTCTTCCAGGGTGGTCTTGCCGCAGAACAGCAGGGGGATCTGTTCGAGCTTGCCCTTGCGCACGGCGAGCTGGATGTAGTTGTAGATGAGGATGAAGCCCTTCAGGTAGGACAGGTCCTTGGTGAACGGCAGGCCATCCGGGGTCGAGCCGCGGAAGACCCGGCTGGCGTTCTGGTAGCTGTCCTCCAGGCTGTAGCCCTGCTCGCGGTAGAAGTGGAACACGTCGAGGAAATCGGCGCCCTCCTCGGCCATGTGGATCGCCCGGGTGCGATTGGTCAGCTTGCGCAGGCGGGTCGGGTAGGAGGCGAAGGCGATCACCTCCATCAGGATCGCCAGGCCTTCCTGGGTCACGGTGGAGGACGGCGGTCCCTTGGCGAGGAAGGTGCAGATCGGCTGGCTCAGGCCGTTCAGGGTGGTGCCGACGTGCACCAGGCCCTCGTGGACCTCCAGCGCGCGCACGTCGCGCTCGTTGAACAGGGCGTCGGCGCGTACCTTGATGTAGTCGGCGCCGGCCGCCGCGTCGGCGACGATGCCGTCGGACTCGAACACGCGGATGGTGCCCTCCTCCTCGCCGAACACGGTGTTCAGCCGCGCCTGGAGGATCGGTACGACCTCCTTGGCGGTCAGGGTCTTGGGTTCGTCCTTGAGATCGCCGCGGTCGGCGATGTTGTTCAGGTAGTCGGAGAGCATCAGGCCGAGGTCGGCCAGGGTCGGATCGCCGGCATGGAAGGCGTCCGAGGCCGAGCCGTAGAGTTCCTGGGAGATCAGCCCGAGGTCCGGGGTGCCGCGCGCCTCGAGCATGCGAATGACCATTCGGTATTCCTTGCACATCCGCCGCATGATCTGCCCGACCGGGTTGAACTGGCCCAACTGGCGGGTGATGTCGCGCTCGATGTTCTGGAATTCCTGCTTCTTGGCGCTGGCGTCGAAGGCCAGCGGGCGGCTGTCGTAGTAGCCGCGGTCGACCTTCGGCGCATGCTTGCCGCGGCCCTTGAGGAAGTCCTGGCGGATCCCGTCGTCCCATTTGATCGCATCCAGCACGCGGATCGGCGTCTGCGCCTCGACGATGCGATCGGACAGGGAGCGGATGATCTTCTGGTAGTCGTTCTGCGCCTTGCGCTGGCTCATCGGCAATCTCATTGGGTGACCCGCTGGAAGCGGGCGGCCTCGACGAACACGTCGGAATTGGCGGGATCGTTCAGGTAGGCGAAGACCTTCGCCAACGGGCTGCGCACCAGCGCGCCCTTGCCCTGATCGCTATCGACGGTCTCGCCGTCGAGCTGGCCGGCGCCGAGGTCCTCGACGATGCGCTCAACGTCGAGGTTGTAGATCACCAGCTCGTCACCGTCGGTGATCTCGAAGCCGGCGACGATGAAGTTGCCGCCCAGGCTCTTCGGCAGGCCGGCCGACAGGTACCAGCGCTTGCCCTGGTGGGAGACGGTGAAGCCGTAGTCTTCCAGGCTCTCGGTATTGTCCTTGCTGTCCACGTAGCTGAGCGCACGGTAGACATTGCTGCCGGAACGGGTGATCTCCAGGAATTGTTCTTCCTTCCACTCGTTCTCGCGGCTCCAGGTCCCGAGCAGATGGCTCGGCGCCGCCTCGCGCGGCGGTATCGGCTCCTTGAAGGTGACCAGGCAACCGCCCAACAGCAGGAAACTCAGGACCACCAGGCAACGCCAGGCTTTCATCACACGCTCCTTAGGAACCCTCCGCAACCTGCGACCGGCTGGCCGAGGGAAGGTTCGGGTATGAAAAACCCCGCCATGGCGGGGTTGACGCTCAGGTCACAGGCCCATGACCAGATTCAGGTACCGTCTGAGTATGGCGCGCATTTCGTCCACGGCCAGTTGCTCGACCCCGTCCACGAGGCCCTGATATTCCATCTGCAGAATAATCGACGTCAACACCTTGGCGTCCTGCTCGGGCTGCCCGGAACCGAGCACCTGGAAGAAATGCACGGCGCCGAGGGAGAGAATCCGCTGGTGGGCATCGGCCAGTTCGCGCAGGCGCGGGTTGAGCAACGCCTCCTGGCGGAAGGCCTGCTCGGCCAGCAGGTGCTCGCGGCGCTCGGTGAGCTGGACCTGGACATACTGCACGGCAAGCTCGACGATCCGTTCCACCAGCGAGCCACGGGCGCCGGGGTCGTCGGCCAGCACCGCGGCCATCTCCTGGAGGTCGCCCTCCACGCTGCTCCAGAACGCCGACAGCGCCTCTGCGTTGCGCTCGACGAAGAGGGCGAAGGTGTCGGTGATGAGATCGTCGATGTCCTTGAAGTAGTAGGTGGTGGCCGACAACGGCACCTGGGCCTCGGCGGCCACCGCGCGGTGGCGCACGGCCCGTACGCCGTCGCGGACGATCAGGCGCATGGCGGCATCGAGAATCGCCTGGCGCCGCTGCTCGCTGCCCTGGCGGCTGGCCTTGCGGCCCTGGTAACGAACGCTTTCGGCTACCGCGCTGGCGGCCTGCGCGGCGCTGTCTCTGGGAGCTACTCGGGGCACGGTGTTTCCTCCGCTCGCGGACGATGGGGCATTGTTCGGACTTTTTCGCGTGGAATCAATCGGCCGCTATCGGGGAAGCTCCGATCCCACCCGCACCTTCCGTGGTCAGCCGGCGGATCGGCGGCCGGCCCCTGGCCCGGCGGCCGGGACACCGCGCGGCCATGAAAAAACCGCCCGAAGGCGGCTTTTCCATGGACTGTTGCGGCGCTCAGGCCTGCGGGCGCATGTGCGGGAACAGGATCACGTCGCGGATCGACGGCGAGTTGGTCAGCAGCATCACCAGGCGGTCGATGCCGATGCCTTCGCCGGCGGTCGGCGGCATGCCGTATTCCAGGGCATTGATGAAGTCGGCGTCGTAGTGCATCGCCTCGTCGTCGCCGGCGTCCTTCTCCTTGACCTGCAACATGAAGCGCTCGGCCTGGTCCTCGGCGTCGTTCAGCTCGGAATAGGCATTGGCGATCTCGCGGCCGCCGATGAACAGCTCGAAGCGGTCGGTGACGCTCGGGTCTTCGTCGTTGCGGCGGGCCAGCGGCGAAACCTCGAAGGGGTAGCGGGTGATGAAGTGCGGCTGCTCCAGCTTGTGCTCCACCAGTTCCTCGAAAATCATCACCTGCAGCTTGCCCAGGCCTTCGTGGCCGAGGACCTTGGCGCCGGCCTTCTTGGCGATGGCCCGCGCCTTCTCGACGTCGTTGAGGTCGGCGGCGGTGATCTCCGGGTTGTACTTGAGGATCGAATCGAACACCGACAGGCGCACGAACGGCTCGCCGAAGTGGAAGACCTTGTCGCCGTAGGGCACGTCGGTGGTACCGAGTACCGCCTGGGCCAGTTCGCGGAACAGTTCCTCGGTCAGATCCATGTTGTCTTCGTAGTCGGCGTAGGCCTGGTAGAACTCGAGCATGGTGAACTCGGGGTTGTGCCGGGTCGAGACGCCTTCGTTACGGAAGTTGCGGTTGATCTCGAAGACCTTCTCGAAACCGCCGACCACCAGGCGCTTGAGGTACAGCTCCGGGGCGATGCGCAGGAACATGGCCATGTCCAGCGCGTTGTGATGGGTCTCGAACGGCTTGGCCGCGGCGCCGCCGGGGATGGTCTGCAGCATCGGGGTCTCCACTTCGAGGAAACCGCGCTCGCTGAGGAAACGGCGGATGTGGGCGATGACCTGGGAACGCACGCGGAAGGTGTGGCGGGTTTCCTCGTTGACCATCAGGTCGACGTAGCGCTGGCGGTAGCGCTGCTCGGTGTCGGTCAGGCCATGGTGCTTGTCCGGCAGCGGACGCAGCGACTTGGTCAGCAGGCGCACGCTGGTCATGTCGACGTACAGGTCGCCCTTGCCCGAGCGGGCCAGCACGCCTTCGGCGCCGATGATGTCGCCCAGGTCCCAGGTCTTGATCTCGGCCAGGGTTTCTTCCGGCAGGGTCTTGCGGTTGACGTAGACCTGCAGGCGCTCGCTGCTGTCCTGGAGGACGATGAAGGAACCGCGGTTGAGCATGATCCGACCGGCCACCTTGACCGGGATCGCTGCGGCTTCCAGCTCTTCCTTGGTCTTGTCGGCGTACTGTTTCTGCAGGTCCGCGAAGTAGGCGTCGCGGCGGAAGTCGTTGGGGAAGGCGATGGCCCGGGCTTCGCGCACGGCGGCAAGTTTTTCCTTGCGCTGGGCAATCAGCTTGTTTTCTTCCTGTTGCAGTTCGTGCTGGTCGAGTTGTTGGTCGCTCATGGTCTTGGTGGTTCCTGGTTAGGCTCTCTTGCCTGTGGAAACGGATTGCGCAACAGGGGCGAAAAGCGTAGCGAACGCCGGCCAGGCAAGGCGGGAAATGGCGAGGACACGGAGTTCACGATCGTAAAAAACGAGCAGTCCGAACCATTTTCCAACGCGGCCTGGCCAGGCGCAGCAGCTTTACAGCCCCTGTTTGAGGCTGGCTTCGAGGTATTCGTCTAGATCGCCGTCGAGCACCTTGTCGCAGTCGCTGCGCTCGATACCGGTACGCAGGTCCTTGATCCGCGACTGGTCGAGCACGTAGGAGCGGATCTGATGGCCCCAGCCGATGTCGGACTTGGAGTCCTCCAGGGCCTGGGACGCGGCGGTACGCTTCTGCATTTCCAGCTCGTACAACTTGGCCCGCAGCATCTTCATCGCGGTGTCCTTGTTGGCGTGCTGGGAGCGTTCGTTCTGGCACGCCACCACGGTATTGGTCGGCACGTGGGTGATCCGCACCGCCGAATCGGTGGTGTTCACGTGCTGACCGCCCGCGCCGGAGGAGCGGTAGGTATCGATGCGCAGGTCGGCCGGGTTGATCTCGATCTCGATGTTGTCGTCGATTTCCGGCGATACGAACACCGCGGTGAACGAGGTGTGGCGACGGTTGCCGGAGTCGAACGGACTCTTGCGCACCAGGCGGTGCACGCCGATCTCGGTGCGCAGCCAGCCGAAGGCGTACTCGCCCTTGATGTGCACGGTGGCGCCCTTGATGCCGGCGACCTCGCCCTCGGACAGCTCGATGATAGTGGCGTCGAAGCCGTGCTTGTCGGCCCAGCGCAGGTACATGCGCAGCAGCATGTTGGCCCAGTCCTGGGCCTCGGTGCCGCCGGAGCCGGCCTGGATGTCCAGGTAGGCGTTGTTCGGGTCCATCTCGCCGCTGAACATGCGGCGGAACTCCAGCTTCTCGAGGATCTCGCGCAGACGCTCGACTTCGTTGGCAACGTCGTCGACGGCACCCTCGTCGTCTTCCTCGACCGCCATGTCCAGCAGGTCGCGGGAGTCGGCCAGGCCGCTGGTCAGGTCGTCCAGGGTTTCCACCACCTGCGCCAGCTGGGCGCGCTCGCGGCCGAGGTTCTGGGCGTATTCGGGGTTGTTCCAGACGTTGGGGTCTTCGAGCTCGCGGTTTACTTCGACCAGGCGATCATGCTTCTGATCGTAGTCAAAGATACCCCCGAATGGTCTGGGTGCGCTCGGAGAGGTCCTTGATGCTGTTGAGGATCGGGTTGATTTCCATGGCTGGCGCTCACTCGCGGGAAAACGTCGAAAAGCTGCGAAGTATACTGCACTTGCGCCCCACAGGCAGTACGCCGGCCTCTATTTAATGCCGGCCGGCGACGCATGGCCGCCGCGCGCCGCTCAGCCCGCCGGGGCCGGCGGCACCGGCTGTTCCATCAGGCCGACCTGGTTGCGGCCATTGTTCTTGGCCTGGTAGAGCGCCTGGTCGGCCATCTCGATGAGAACCCGGAAGGTTTGCCCGCCGCCGCCCGGCACCAGGGTGCTGACGCCGATGCTGACGGTCAGGTGCGAGCCCGGGCGTGGCTGGTCGTGGCTGATCTGCAGGCTCTCCACCGTGCGCCGGACCTTCTCCGCCAGCAACCGTGCGCCGCCCGGCGAGGTGCCCGGGAGGACCATGGCGAACTCCTCGCCGCCGTACCGAGCCGCCAGGTCCGAGGAGCGACTGCAGCCCTCGCGGATGGCCCCGGCGACCTGGCGCAGGGCCTCGTCGCCGGCGACGTGGCCGAAGGTGTCGTTGTAGCTCTTGAAATAGTCCACGTCGATCATCAGCAGCGACAGTTGCGACTGCTCGCGCAGCGAGCGGCGCCACTCCATCTCCAGGTATTCGTCGAAGTGACGACGGTTGGAGAGCCCGGTCAGGCCGTCGGAGTTCATCAGCCGCTGCAGCACCAGGTTGGTCTCCAGCAACTGCTGCTGGCTCTCGCGCAGCGCCCGATAGGCCTCGTCGCGTTGCTGCAGGGCGATGTACGAACGCGAGTGGTAGCGGATCCGCGCCACCAGCTCGATGGCGTCAGGCAGCTTGACCAGGTAGTCGTTGGCGCCGGCGGCGAACGCCGCGCTCTTCACCGTCGGCTCTTCCTTGGTCGACAGGACGATGATCGGGATGTCGCGGGTCGCCGGGTTGCCGCGGTAGGCAGCGAGCAGCGTGAGGCCGTCGACGCCGGGCATCACCAGGTCCTGGAGGATCACCGTCGGCTTGATCTGGTTGGCCACCGCCACCGCCTGCTGCGGATCGGAACAGAAATGGAAGTCGATGCCCGCCTCGCTCGCCAGTGAGCGACGCACAGCCTCTCCGATCATGGCCTGATCATCGACAAGCAGTACCATGACCGCGCCGTCCAGAGGGGCGCCCAGGTCGGTCTTGCTCTCATGAGGGTTGTGCATGTTTCTCTCCGGGACCGGGGCCCCTCGTATCAAATTGAATGCTGTTCCACGCACCGCCGCGGCGGGCGCCGGCGCCTACCCTGGCGCCTGGCCGGAGTCGAACCCGGCTAATCGAATACCTCCGCCAGGCGCGGGGCGATCTTTTCCAGGGAAAGGATCTGCACCGCTGCATCGATCGCCGCCGCGGCCTTCGGCATCCCGTAGACTGCGCAACTGGCCTGGTCCTGGGCGATGGTGAGGAAACCGCGCTCGCGCATCTGCTTGAGGCCCTGGGCGCCGTCGCGGCCCATGCCGGTCAGCAGCACGCCCACGGCATCGCCACGCCAATAATTCGCCACGCTCTCGAAAAACACGTCGATGGACGGCCGGTAGACGAAAGAACGCGGTTCGGCGGTGTACACCAGCGAACCGTTGCGCAGCAGGCGGATGTGATTGTTGGTCCCCGCCAGCAGGATCTGCCCCGGTATCGGCGGCTCGCCATCGCGCGCCAGGCGCACCGGCAGCTTCGATTCGCTGGCCAGCCATTCGGCCATGCCGGCGGCGAAGACCTCGTCGACATGCTGCACCAGCACCACTGCGGCATTGAAACTGGCCGGCAGTTGCTTGAGCAACACCGCGAGCGACGCCGGACCGCCAGCCGAAGCGCCGATCGCCACCAGACGCTGGCGCGCCCCGCCGGCCTTCGGCGGCACCACCTGGACCTTGCCACGGTTATCGCGCTGGCCGATCAGCCAGCCGACGTTCTGAATCTTGCGCAACAACGGCGCCGCCGCCGTTTGCGGGTTGCCGATGCCCAGCGCCGGCGTGTTCACCGCATCGAGCGCCCCATATCCCATCGCTTCGAAAACCCGGTGCACATTCTGCTCGATATCGACGGTAACAATCACGATCGCGCAAGGACTTTCCGCCATGATCCGACGAGTTGCCTCGACGCCGTCCATCACCGGCATGAGCAGGTCCATCAGCACCACGTCGGGCGTATTGGCGGCGCACTGGGTCACCGCCTCGGCACCGTTGCTGGCGACCCAGACGATCTGGTGCTGCGGCTCGAAGGCCAGCGCGCGGCGCAGCGCCTCGACGGCCAACGGCATGTCATTGACGATTCCGATCCTCAACCCTGTGCTTCTCCGATCAGGACGACGACGGCATCCAGCAAGGCCTCATCGTGGAAACTGGCCTTCGCCAGATAATAGTCGGCGCCGGCGTCGAGACCGCGCCGACGGTCCTCCTCACGATCCTTGTACGACACCACCATCACCGGCAGCGACTGCAGGCGGCTGTCGCGACGCACCAGGGTGACCAGTTCGATACCGTCCATGCGCGGCATGTCGATATCGGTGATGAGCAGGTCGAAATGCTCCGAGCGCAGGGCGTTCCAGCCGTCCATGCCATCCACCGCCACTGCCACGTCGTAGCCGCGGCCGAGCAGGAGCTTGCGTTCCAGCTCACGCACCGTGAGCGAGTCGTCGACCACCAGGATGCGCTTGCGTTGCGCCCCGCCGGCCTGCCGCCGGCTGCGATCGATGCGCTCCAGGCGGCCGCTGCTGAGCAGCTTGCCGACCGAATGCAGGAGGTCCTCGACGTCCAGGATCAGCACCGGCGAACCGTCGTCCAGCAAGGCGCCGGCGGAAACGTCGCGCACCTTGCCCAGGCGCGGATCGAGAGGCATCACCACCAGGGTACGCTCGCCGACGAAACGCTCCACGGCGACGCCGTAGACCGCATCGCGGTCGCGCACCACTACTACCGGGATGGCCCCTTCGGTGCGGCTGCTCTCGGGCCGCTGCAGCAGTTGCGCAGCCGAGACCAGGCCGACATGGCGCCCCTCGTACCAGAAGTGCTGGCGACCTTCGAGCTGGACGATCTCCTCCGCTTCCAGCTCGCACATGCGCTCGATGTGCGCCAGCGGGAAGGCGTAGGCCTCCTCGCCGATCTCCACCACCAGGCTGCGCACCACGGACAGGGTCAGCGGCACCTCGACGTGAAACAGCGCTCCCTGCCCCTGGCGTTGCTCCATGCGCACGCCGCCGCGCAACTGGCGGACCATGTGCTGCACGGCGTCCAGTCCGACGCCGCGACCGGACACCTCGGTGACCTGCTCGCGCATGCTGAAGCCGGGCAGGAAGAGAAACGCCAGGAGTTCCTCCTCGCTCAGTTGCGCCACGGTCTCGGCGGTGGCGAACTGGCGATTGAGCACGGTCTCGCGCAGGCGCTGCAGATCGATGCCGCCGCCGTCGTCGCTCAGTTCCAGGACCAGCATGCCGGCGTGGTGGCGGGCGCGGATGGTGATCCTGCCCTCGGCCGGCTTGCCGGCGGCGAGGCGGGTTTCCGGCGCCTCGATACCGTGATCGACGGCATTGCGTAGCAGGTGGGTGAGCGGCGCTTCGAGTTTTTCCAGGACATCCCGGTCGACCTGGGTGCTTTCGCCCTCGACCAGCAGGCGCACCTGCTTGCCCAGCGAGCGGCCCAGGTCGCGAACCATCCGCGCCTGGCCGCTAAGGACGTCGGCGAATGGCCGCATCCGCGAGGCCAGCGCCGCGTCGTAGAGCACCTGGGCACGCTGGCCGCCCTGCCAGGCGAACTCGTCGAGATCGGCGATGTGCTGCACCAGCATCTGCTGGCATTCGCCAATCAGTTGCCGCGCCTCGCCGAGCATGGCCTGGGCCTGCGGGTCGAGGGCGGTTTCCTGGACCGTCTCGCGTACCACGTCGAGCGCGCGGCTGGCGCTGGACTGCAGGCGACGCAGGCGTTGCAGGGAATCGGCCAGCGGCTTGATGCGCTGGAACTCCACCAGCGACTTGCTGGAGATATCCAGCAGCCTGTCCAGGCGTTCGGCGGTGACCCGCAGGACCCGGCTGCGGCGCTCCTCGGCCTGTTCGCCGCCCGCCTGCCCGGCGGGCTCCTCGTCGTTGTCGTCGCTGGCGGCCGCTGACGCCGCTGGCGGCGCCTCGGGGACCGCTTCCGGCAGACCGGGAGTCGTCGCCGGCAGCTCCGCGCGGGCCAGCGGCAGGCCGCTGCGCACCAGGCCTTCGAGACGCAGCACCAGGCCGTCGATCTCTTCCCGCCCGGCGCCTTCGGCCCAGCCTGCGTCGCCGGCTGGCGGGGTGCCGATACGCAGCAACAGGTCGCAGCCCTGGAGCAACGCATCGATATGTTCCGATTGCAGGAGCAGGCGTCCGTCCTGCGCCTCCACCAGGCAATCCTCCATGACGTGCGCCACGCGCACGCCGGCGTCCAGCCCGACGATCCGCGCCGCGCCTTTCAGCGAGTGCGCGGCGCGCATGCAGGCTTCCAGTTGGTCGGCCTGGGTCGGGCTGCGCTCCAGCGCCATCAGGCCGGCGTTGAGCACCTGGGTCTGGGCCTCCGCCTCGAGCCGGAACAGCTCGAGCAGCGACGCGTCTCTCATCTGGTCCGGGGTCATGCCAGGCTCCGCGCTACGGCTTGCAGGAGAGGGCCTTCGTCGAGCAGGGTGATGCTCCGCTCGCGCCATTGCAGCACGCCGGCCACGTGCCGGCGCGAGGCCTGACCGTCGGCGTGGTTGGGCGGCAGTATCCGCGCCAGCGGAATCGCATGGATGCCGTCGACTTCCTCCACCGGCGCCACCACCGGACCGCCGGCGGCGGAAATGATCAGCATGCGCGGAACTACCCGTCGCTCGCTGACCGGCGCGGCGCCGGGTTCGAGATCCAGCAGTTCGCCGAGGGAAAGGCAGGCGACCAGCGCGCCGCGCACGTTGGTCACCCCTTGCAGGGCGCGCGAGCGCTGGTGCGGCAGGGAATGGATAGGATTCATCGGCGCCACTTCCACCAGGCTGCCGGTGGCCAGGCCGAACCACTCTTCGCCCAGGCGGAACACCAGGATCGAACGCGTCTCGCCGAGGTCGCTCTGTTCGCGCTGGCTGTCCATCGTTTCGGCGCTGTCGAGCTGGTCCTGGCGCAGGGCGATGCGGTCCAGCAAGTAGGTCGCCGCGGCAGCGTAAACCTCGCAGTTGCGGCAATGGACATGCTCGGCCAGGCGTTCGCAGGACTTGTCGCCATGCACGCCGATGCGGTTCCAGCAGTCATCCACCTGTTGGGTATCGAGCAAGGTCAGGCTCGCCTCAACCATCTTTGTTCACTCCACGGGCCGCACGTTGCTGCAGGCGCCGGGCGCCGGCATGGTCGCCGCGAGCGGCGAGCAGCGCCGCCAGGTGCGCCAGCGCCTCGGCGTGCTGCGGCTCCAGGTACAGGGCCTTGCGGTAGAAATCCTGGGCTTCCTGCTCCTGCCCGGCGACATCGCTGAGCAGCCCGAGCCAGTAGAAGACCGTGGCCGACGGCCCACGCGCGGCCAGTTGGCGCTCGCAGGCGGCGCGCGCCTCGCGGTGCTGGCCGGCATCCGCCAGGCGGGCGATTTCGTCGAACTCGCCGACGGGACTGGCGAGGGGCTGGCCGCTGGCTGGCGGAACCAGGCTGGATAGCCGCTGGCGCGGTTTCGCCGGTGGCGGCGGCGAAGGCCGAATACTCGCACGCTCCACGGCGGCGGCAACGACCGGGCGCGCTCCGTCGCTCACCGCTTTGGGCCGCGCGCCGCGGGGCGCCTCGCTGGTCCGGCGGAACACGAAAGACAGCGGCACGCCGATCGGCTGCATGCCGTGCTGGCTGAGCAGGCTCGCCTCGGCCGGACCGATGAACATCGCGCCGTCCGACCGCAACAGGCGCTTGAGCACCTCGACCACCTCGCTCTGGGTCGGGCGGTCGAAATAGATCAGCAGGTTGCGACAGAACACGAAATCGTAGGGTGCCTCACCCGCCAGTAGCCCGGGATCGAGCAAATTGCCGCAGCGGAAGCGCACCTTGCGGCGAACCTGCTCGGCCAACTGGTAGCCCTCGGCGACCTCGCTGAAATGGCGGTCGCGAAACCCCAGTTCGTCGCCGCGGAAGGAATTCCTGCCGTACACCCCGAGGCTGGCGCGCTCGATCACCCGAGCGCTGACGTCGAGGGCGTCGACCTCGAACAGGTACTCGGAGAGCCCGGCATCGAGCAAGGCCATGACGATGGAATACGGCTCCTCGCCGGTGGAACAGGGCAGGCTGAGGATCCTTAGCTGTCTGGACTCGTGGGATCATGTACCCATGCGTAGCTGGCCGCTCTTCAAGGCCAGACACGTTTTGCGTACACTGTTCCAATCCGACTCTTCACTGGCAACTCGATGACCCAGGCACTGCACAGCCAAGCCCGTACTACCCACCTGATCCGTGAGGAAATCAGGAACTCGACGCTCCCGCAGGCCGAACTGGCCAGGATGTACAACGTCACCCGCCAAACCATCCGAAAGTGGCAAAACCGCGAGTCTCCTGAAGACAAGTCGCATGCGCCGAACAAGATGTACACGACGCTCACGCCCGAGCAGGAGCTCATCGTGGTGGAGCTGCGCAAGACGTTGCTGCTGCCCACGGACGACCTGCTGGCGGTCACGCGCGAGTTCATCAATCCAGCCGTCTCGCGTGCCGGCCTGGGACGTTGCCTGCGCCGCCACGGTGTCTCGGATCTACGTAACCTGGTCGAGCAGGAAGGCACTGCGCCCGCCACGAAAAAGACCTTCAAGGACTACGAGCCGGGCTTTGTGCACATCGACATCAAGTACCTGCCGCAGATGCCCGACGAGACGGCAAGGCGCTATCTCTTCGTTGCCATCGACCGTGCTACGCGCTGGGTCTTCATCGAGCTCTATGCCGACCAGACCGATGGCAGCAGTGGCGACTTCCTCAACAAAGTCCAGCAAGCCTGTCCCGTCAAGATCGTCAAGCTTCTGACCGACAACGGCAGCCAGTTCACCGACCGCTTCACGGCTGGCGGCAAGAAGAAGGAACCCAGCGGCACACACGTGTTCGACCGCCTGTGCAAGCAGCTCGGCATCGAGCACCGGCTCATCCCGCCTCGTCATCCGCAGACCAACGGCATGGTGGAGCGCTTCAACGGTCGTATCAGCGACATCGTCAACCAGACCCGTTTTGGTTCAGCTGCCGAACTGGAATCGACGCTGCGCAATTACGTCAAGATCTACAACCACAGCATTCCGCAACGCGCGCTCCAACACAAAACACCCGTTCAGGCGCTCAAGGAATGGCATGAAAAACGCCCTGAATTGTTCAGGAAACGCGTGTATAACCAGCCGGGTCTTGACACTTAGCGCGCGTCCGCCGCCCAGGCTCGGCAGGCGCTCGAAGGCCAGCCTGGCGAGGGTGGTGAACGACTCCGGGTAGCGGAAGAACCAGGTCTCCGGCACCACCACCGCTTCGATCAGCGCCTGCACCTCGCCCGGCGAGCCGTTCAGGCGCATCCAGTATTCGTCCTCGTCGTGCAGCGCGAGGCCGCTCATGCGCTGGCGTACCGCGCGCTCGATCACCGCGCTGCCCACCGAGCTGGCATCCAGGCCGATCCTGCTCTTGAGCAGGCGTTCGAAGCGATCGTTCATGCCGTCCCCTCGCCGCACTCCGGCGGGAACAGCAGGGCGCGCACTTCGTCGGGCAGCAATGCCTCGACCCGCACCCATTGCACCAGTCCCCGTGGTCCTTCATAGACCGGACCGAGATAGCGGGCCCCGCCGTTGTCCAGGCCATAGTCGCGGAACGCCGACGGTTCGCAGCGCAGGGTATCGGTGGCCTGTTCGAGGATCAGTCCGAGCCAGACCGGCTCCCGGTCCTGGCGGGCGCGGTATTCGACCAGCACGATGCGCGTGCTGGTGCGGGCCAGCGCCGCGCGGCCGAAGGCCATTGCGCAGAGGTCGAGCACCGGGACCAGGACGCCGCGATGGGAGAACACCCCGGCGACCCATTCCGGCGCCTCCGGAATGCGCTTCAGGCGCAGCAGCGGCAGCACTTCGACCACTTCGCGGGCATCCAGGGCATAGCGGTCGCCTTCCATGCGGAACAGCAGGAACAGCTTGCTGGTGCGTCGATGATCGCCGGTGGAGCGGGACACGGTCACAGCCTCAGACTTTGAAGCGGGATACGCCGTTGCGCAGCCCGTTCGCCACCAGGTTCAGCTCATCGATGGCGAAGCTGGCCTGGCGCAGCGACTCCACGGTCTGCCCGGTGGCCTCGCCCAGTTGCACCAGCGCCTGGTTGATCTGCTCGGCACCGGTAGCCTGGGCCTGCATACCCTCGTTGACCATCTGCACCCGCGGCGCCAGCGCCTGCACCTGCTGAATGATCTGCGACAGTTGCTCGCCGACCTGGCCGACCTCGGCGATACCGCGGCGGACCTCCTCGGAGAACTTGTCCATGCCCATCACCCCGGCCGATACCGCCGACTGGATCTCGCGCACCATCTGCTCGATGTCGTAGGTGGCGACCGCGGTCTGGTCCGCCAGCCGGCGCACCTCGGTGGCCACCACGGCGAACCCGCGGCCGTACTCGCCGGCTTTCTCCGCCTCGATGGCGGCGTTCAGCGAGAGCAGGTTGGTCTGGTCGGCGACCTTGACGATGGTGGTGACCACCTGGTTGATGTTGCCGGCCTTCTCGTTGAGGATCGCCAGCTTGGCGTTGACCAGGTCGGCCGCGCCCATCACGTGGTGCATGGTTTCCTCCATGCGCGCCAGGCCCAACTGGCCGGAACCGGCCAGGGTCGACGTCTGCTCGGCGGCGCCGGAGACTTCGCTCATGGTCCGCACCAGGTCGCGCGAGGTGGCGGCGATCTCGCGAGAAGTGGCGCCGATCTCCGTGGTGGTCGCGGCGGTTTCGGTGGCGGTGGCCTGCTGCTGCTTGGAGGTCGCGGCGATCTCGGTGACCGAGGTGGTGACCTGCACCGAAGAACGCTGGGCCTGCGACACCAGGCCCTTGAGCTCTTCGGCCATGCCGTTGAAACCGGTCTCGATGGCGCCGAATTCGTCACGCCGGCCGAGGTTCAGGCGTGCGGTGAGGTCGCCACCGGCCATCAGGTCGAGGCTGCGGACGATCTTCTGGATCGGCTGGGTGATCGCCCGCAACAGCAGGAACCCGCAGATGCCGGCTACCACCACCGCCAGCAGCAGGGTCACCAGCATGCTCAGTTCGGCATCGTCCACCGCGTTTACGATGTTGTCCGAGGCGCGGTCGGCGATGTCCTTGTTCAGCTCGATCATCTCGTTGAGGTACTTGCGGCCCTCGCGCCAGTGCTCGGTCAACGGGCCGGCGACGAGCTTGCCGGCTTCCTCGAAGCGCTTCTCGCGGTAAAGTTCGAGCACCTTGTCGTGCTGCTCCAGGTAGTCCTTGCGCACGGCCTGGAAACCGGCGAGCAACTCGTGGTCGCGGGCCTCGTCCGGGTTCATGGTCTTCTGGTAGGAGGCGATCTGCTGGTCCAGACGCTCCTCACTGGCGAGGATGCTGTCGGCCTCGGCCTTGCTCAGCTCGTGGTCGTCGGTGATGCCAAACAGTTCCTGGGTCTGCAAGTAGTTGTCGGTCCACGAACTGCGTACCAGCGTGATGAAGTACATCCCCGGCATGGCGTCGTCCTGGACACGGTAGGCGCCCTTTTCCACCGTCAACATCTTCACGTACGCAGTAGCGGCCATCAGCAGCATGATCGCGATGATCACGGCGAAACTTGCCAGGATTCGCTGGCGAACAGTCCAGTTCTTCACATTTTTCCCCAAGACTCGAGTCCGGATTCGTTCCTGCCGCCACAACGGCCCGTCAATCGCGCGGACTGTATAGGCCGTCCCCGGCACCGGCAAGCAGCGCCATAGGGTTTTCCCGCTATTGTAGGCGCTGGAAAGGCGTTTTTTGACGCCAGAAGTGTGGCAGAAAGAGAAAGAAAGAAAACTGGCATGCCAGACTTTTCTGAGAAGACAGGCTCATCACGGAGGGAATGTGCGCCCCGTCCCCATGCCGGGAACGGGGCGCGATTTCACCGGTGGATGTCGGTATGGCGGGTTTCGCGGAGGAACAGCAAGGCGCAGACCAGGCTACCGCCGGTGATCAGCACCGGATACCAGAGGCCGTAGAAGATGTCGCCGGTGTACACCACCAGGGCGAACGAGACCGTGGGCAGGAAGCCGCCGAACCAGCCGTTGCCGATGTGGTACGGCAGGGACAACGAGGAATAGCGGATGCGGGTCGGGAACAGTTCGACCATCAGCGCCGCCAGCGGGCCATAGCAGAGGGTGGAGATCAGTACCAGGGCGAAGATGATGGCGATCACCATCGGCTTGTTCACCTGGCTGCCGTCGGCCTGCTGCGGATAGCCTGCCGTCTTCACCGCGGCCGCCATCGCTTCGGCGTCGAAGCCGGCGATCTCGGTCTCGCCGATCCGCACCCTGACGTCGCTGCCGGCGGGCGCCGCCACCGTCGAGTAGGGCAGGCCGGCCTTGACCAGGAAGGTCTTGACCTTGTCGCAGGGGCTGTCGAAGGTCGCCTTGCCTACCGGGTCGAACTGGAAAGTGCAGGTCGCCGGGTCGGCCACCACGCTGATCGGCGACTGCCGGCTGGCCTGGTCGATGGCCGGGTTGGCGTAGTGGGTCAGGCCCTTGAACAGCGGGAAGTAGAACAGCGTGGCGAGCAACAGGCCGGCCAGCAGCACCGGCTTGCGGCCGATGCGGTCGGACAGCCAGCCGGCGACGATGAAGAACGGCGCGCCAAGCACCAGGGCGACGATCAGCAGACCGTTGGCGGTGCCGCCATCGACCTTGAGCACCTGGGTAAGGAAGAACAGCACGTAGAACTGCGCCGTGTAGAAGGTCACCGCCTGGCCGGCATTGATGCTGAACAGCGCGGTCAGCACCACCTTCAGGTTGCCCCACTGGGTGAAGGACTCGCGCAGCGGCGCCTTGCTGACCTTGCCCTCGGCCTTCATCTTGAGGAACGCCGGCGACTCGCGCATGGACAGGCGGATCCAGGTGGAGATGCCCAGCAGGACGATGGACAGCAGGAATGGCAGGCGCCAGCCCCAGGTCTCGAACTCGTCGCCGGTCAACTGGCGACAGGCCAGGATCACCAGCAGCGAGAGCAACAGGCCGAGGGTCGCGGTGGACTGGATCCAACTGGTGTAGCTACCGCGCTTGTTCGCCGGGGCGTGCTCGGCGACATAGATCGCCGCGCCGCCGTACTCGCCGCCCAGGGCCAGGCCCTGGAGCATGCGCAAGGTGACCAGGATGATCGGCGCGGCGACCCCGATCGAGGCATAGGTGGGCAGCAGGCCGACAGCGAAGGTCGACAACCCCATCAACAGGATGGTCACCAGGAAGGTGTACTTGCGCCCGATCATGTCGCCCAGGCGGCCGAACACCAGCGCGCCGAAGGGCCGCACCAGGAAGCCGGCGGCGAAGGCCATCAGGGCGAAGATGAAGGCCGTGGTGTCGTTGACGCCGGCGAAGAACTGCTTGCTGATCACCGCCGCCAGGGCGCCGTAGAGGAAGAAGTCGTACCACTCGAAGACCGTGCCCAGCGAGGAGGCGAAGATCACCTTGCGCTCCTCCTGGGGCGTGGTCGCAGGCACTGTGTAGGAAGGGGTCGTTGCGTACTCGGTCATTGCGGCTCTCCCGCCCCTTGTGGGGGCTCTTATTGTTGTCTGCCATTTCCGTTTTCAGCGTCGACCGCTGCGGCGCCGGGCGCCACGCGATACGGGGTGTAGCGATCCTCAGGCCTCCACCGCCTCCTTGCCGCCGGCCGCCATGGCGCTTTCGACGACCTGCGGCGCGGCCTCGCGGCGGCGCTCGGCGAGAATCATCTGCGCCGCCTTCTCGGCGATCACCAGCACCGGCGAACAGGTGTTGCCGGAGGTCAGGCTGGGCATGATCGAGGCATCGGCGATGCGCAGGCCGGGGATTCCGTGCACCCTCAATTGCGCATCCACCACCGCTTGCGGCCCCTGGCCCATGCGGCAGGTGCCGGCAGGGTGGAAGATGGTGGTGCCGATCTCCGCCGCAGCGCGCTGCAGTTCCTCTTCGCTGCGGTATTCCGGGCCGGGCTTGTATTCCTGCGGACGGAAGGCGGCCAGCGCCGGTGCGGCGGCGATGCGGCGGGTCAGGCGTATGGCGTCGGCGGCGACCTTCAGGTCGCGCGGATCGCTCAGGTAGTTGGGCTGGATCGACGGCGCCTCGCCCGGGTCGAGCGAGCGGATGCGCACCGTCCCCCGGCTGTGCGGGCGCAGGTCGCAGACCGACGCGGTGAACGCAGGGAAGGCATGCAGCGGCTCGCCGAAGCGATCCAGCGAGAGCGGCTGGACATGGTATTCGAGGTTGGCCGAGGGCTGCTGCGGATCGGAGCGGGCGAAGGCGCCCAGTTGGCTCGGCGCCATCGACAACGGCCCGCTGCGGCTCGCCAGGTAGCGCAGGCCCATGCCCAGCTTGCCCCATAGGCTGCCGGCGATCTGGTTGAGGGTGGGAACGCCGTCGACCTTGTAGATCATGCGCAGTTGCAGGTGATCCTGGAGATTGCCACCGACCCCGGGCAACTCGTGGACGACCCCGGCGCCGAGCCGCTCCAGCAGGTCCCGCGGGCCGATCCCGGAGCGTTGCAGCAGGCACGGCGAACCGATCGCGCCGGCGCTCAGGACGATCTCGCGGCGCGCCTCGAAGCGCTGCTCGCGGCCCTGCCAACGGACCGACAGGGCCCTGGCGCGGCCGTCCTCGAGGAGCACTCGCTGGACTTCGGCATGGGTCAGAACCGTCAGGTTGGCGCGCTGGGCGATGCCGCGCAGGAAGCCTTTCGAGGCATTCCAGCGCACCCCGCCGCGCTGGTTGACCTGGAAGTAGCCGCAGCCTTCGTTGTCGCCACCGTTGAAATCCTCGACGCTGGCGATGCCGGTCTGCGCCGCCGCCTGCTGGAAGGCATCGAGCAGCTTCCAGGAGAGCCGCTGGCGTTCTACCCGCCATTCGCCGCCGGCGCCGTGCATTTCGCTGGTCCCGGCGAAATGGTCCTCCATCCTGCGGAACAGCGGCAGCAGTTCTCTCCAGCTCCAGCCCGGATTGCCTTCGGCCACCCACTGGTCGTAGTCGCGGGCCTGGCCACGCATGTAGATCATGCCATTGATCGAGGAGCATCCTCCGAGCACCTTGCCGCGCGGGTACTTCAGGGAACGACCGTTGAGCCCGGGGACCTCGTCGGTGTCGAAGCACCAGTCGGTACGCGGGTTGCCGATGCAGTAGAGGTAGCCGACGGGAATGTGGATCCAGGGATAGTTGTCCGGGCCGCCGGCTTCCAGCAGCAGGACACGGTTGGCAGGGTCGGCGGAAAGCCGGTTGGCCAGCAGGCAGCCGGCAGGTCCGGCACCAACGATGAGGTAGTCGTAGGTATCCAGTACCTCGGGCATGGCGAGCCTCGTCTTGTCGTTCTTGTGATGGGCCGTCGGACCTGCGGATGACCGGCAAGTCTCGAACGGCTTGAGGCTAGTCGTTCATTCGCGATAAAAAAACAAACGTTTCGGGGCAGCTATTGTTCGTTTTCTAACAGCCCCCCCCCTCGGCCCGGCAGAAGGCGCTCCCCATGTTCGACTGGAATGACCTGCGTTTCTTCCTCGAGTTGCAGCGCAGCGGTCGCCTGCTGACCGCCGCCAAGCGTCTCGGCACCACTCACGCCACGGTGGCCCGGCACATCGAGAACATCGAGCGCGACCTCGGCACCCAACTGTTCGCCCAGCACACCGGCGGCTACCAGTTGACTCCGGCCGGCCAGGCGCTGCTCAAGCACGCCGAGGCGATGGAGAACACCGCGCTGCTCGCCCAGGAAGAAATGAGCCAGAGCATCTCGCCGCTGGGGCAGATCCGCATCGGCGTCACCGAAGGCCTCGGCAGCGTCTTCCTCGCTCCGCGCCTGGCGCAATTGATGCGCCACTACCCGGGCCTGGAGGTCGAGCTGGTCTCGGTGCCGCGCTTCGTCAGCATCACCAACCGCGAAGCGGACATCGCCATCTCCCTCGACCGGCCGAGCGCCGACCTGGTGATCACCCGCCTGCTGACCCGCTATCGCCTGGCGTTGTTCGCCAGCCCCGCCTACCTGGAACAGGCGCCGCCGCTGCGCGACCGCGACGACCTCGGCAGGCACCAGTGGATCGGCTACGTCGACGACCTGCTGTTCAGCCAGGAACTGATGTTCCACCACAGTTTCTGCCGCCACCCGCAGGTCGTGTTCCGCAGCACCAGCGTGGTCGCCCAGCAGCAGGCGGCACAGGCCGGCATCGGCCTGGCGATCCTGCCGCACTTCATGGGTAGCCGCGATCCGTTGCTGGTACCGGTGCTGCCCGAGGAAAGCATCCAGCGCGAGTACTGGATGAGCACCCGGCGGGAGCTGCACCGCTCGGTGCGCCTGCGGGTGGTCTGGGACTTCCTGCTGGAGCTGTGCCAGCGCGAGCGAGAGGTTCTGCTCGGCCCTTCGACAACGCCGCCGCCATGATGGCGGCGGTTATCCGCGGAACGACGCTCCGCCGTCTCAGGCCAGGCGTTGCAGCGCCTGTCTGGCCTGGTTCTCCAGCTCCAGCTTGAACGAGGGTTCCAGGCGCAGCTGCCGCGCCAGCTCCTCGAGGTAGGAGCGCTCCATGAAGCTTTCCTCGTCGACCATCAGCAGGCTGGCCAGGTACATCTCCGCGGCGATCTCCGGGGTGCTCGCGGCACGGGCGATCTCGGCCGGGTCCAGCGGCTTGTTCAGCTCGCGCTCCAGCCAGCCCTGCACCTCGCGGTCGCTGGTCAGCTTGGCCACCTCGCCTTCGATCATCTGCCGTTCGCGCTCGTCGATGTGGCCGTCGGCCTTGGCCGCACCGACGATGGCCTGGAGGATCGCGTGGCTATGCACTTCGGCCTGGGCTTCCGGCAGGCGGTCGACGGTCTGCGGCTGCGCCTGCGGCGCGGCGCCGTTCTGTTGCTGCTGCCAGTTGTTGTAGGCCTTGTAGGCGATCACCCCGAGCGCGGCGAGGCCGCCGTAGGTGATCGCCTTGCCGCCGAACTTGCGCGCCTTCTTGTTTCCCAGCAGCAGGCCGATGGCGCCGGCCGCCAGGGCTCCGCCGCCGGCGCCGGAAAGCAGGCTGCCGAGCTGTCCGCCGCCGCTGGCGCCGGGCTTGCCGCCGGACTTGTTCTGCAACATTTCCTGCCCGGACTTGAGCAATTGGTCGAGCAAACCACGGGTATTCATGAGGAACCTCCAGGACGTTCGGTAACAACCGGATTCGACCGACTCTAGCCCTTCGCGTCCGCGCTGCCCGCCGGGAGTTTGCTTCGAGATATTGCCGGCCTCCCCGGACACCGTGGCAAAGCGCGACACATGTCACATTTCTCCAGATAGAGGCCTAGTGCCAGCAGAAAGCCCTTCGACGCGCCGGCATGGCCCTCTAAACTCCGCGCCCGCCCGCGACTGCGGGTCGGCGTCCGACGCCAGCCGCTCCGCGCGCATTCGCAACAGCAATCTGTGAACATGGCTCCCCCGAGCCACCCACTGCCTCGCAAAGGACTTCCCATGACCATCTCCCGCCGCGACTTCCTGAACGGCGTAGCCCTGACCATCGCCGCAGGCCTGACCCCCGCCGAGCTCCTCCGCGCCGCCCCCGGCGGCCGCTACTATCCGCCCGCGCTCACCGGCCTGCGCGGTAGCCATCCGGGCGCCTTCGAAGTCGCACACCAGATGGGCTGGGAGAAGAAGACCTTCGATGTCGACCACCTGCCGATCGAAGAGGAATACGACCTGGTGGTGGTCGGCGGCGGCATCAGCGGCCTCGCCGCCGCCTGGTTCTATCGCGAACGGCACCCCGCGGCGCGCATCCTGGTCATCGAGAACCACGACGACTTCGGCGGCCATGCCAAGCGCAACGAATTCCAGGCCGGCGGGCGCACTATCCTCGGCTACGGCGGCAGCGAGTCGCTGCAATCGCCGAACGCCCTCTATAGCGAAGACGCCAAACACCTGCTGAAACGCCTGGGCGTCGAGCTCAAGCGCTTCGAGACAGCCTTCGACACCGACTTCTACCCCGGCCTGGGCCTGTCCCGCGCGGTGTTCTTCGACAAGGCCAGCTTCGGCGTGGACAAGCTGGTCAGCGGCGACCCGACGCCGATGGTTGCCGACGAGGTCCCCCGCGATCGTCTCAATGCCCGCTCCTGGCGCGCCTTCATCGGCGACTTCCCGCTGAGCCGCGAAGACCGGGAGGCGCTCATCGCGCTGTACGAGTCACCTCGCGACTATCTTGCCGGCAAGAGCGTGGAAGAGAAGGAAACCTACCTGGCGAAGACCAGCTACCGCGACTACCTGCTCAAGAACGTCGGGCTCTCGGAAACCTCGGTGAAGTACTTCCAGGGCCGCAGCAACGACTTCTCTGCCCTCGGCGCCGACGCCCTGCCGGCGGCCGACGCATACGCCGCCGGCTTCCCCGGCTTCGACGCCCTCGGCCTGCCGCAACCCAGCGAGGAGGCCCAGGCGGAAATGGACGAGCCGTACATCTACCATTTCCCCGACGGCAACGCCTCGCTGGCTCGGCTCATGGTGCGCGACCTGATCCCCGCGGTGGCGCCGGGCCGAGGCATGGAGGACATCGTCATGGCCCGCTTCGACTACTCGAAGCTGGACCTCGCCGGGCACCCGGTGCGCCTGCGCCTGAACAGCACCGCCGTCAGCGTGCGCAACCGCGCCGGCGGCGTCGATGTCGGCTACAGCCGCGCCGGCCGCCTGCACCGGGTACGCGGCAAGCACTGCGTGATGGCCTGCTACAACATGATGGTGCCGTACCTGCTGCGCGACCTCTCCGAGGAGCAGGCCCACGCGCTGAGCCAGAACGTCAAGTTCCCGCTGGTGTACACCAAGGTATTGCTGCGCAACTGGCAGGCCTGGAAGACCCTCGGCATCCACGAGATCTACGCGCCGACCCTGCCCTACTCGCGGATCAAGCTGGACTTCCCGGTCGACCTCGGCAGCTACCGGCATCCACGCGACCCGCGGCAGCCGATCGGCGTGCACATGGTCTACGTGCCGACCACCCCGAACGCCGGCATGGACGCCCGCACCCAGGCTCGCGTAGGCCGCAGCAAGCTCTACGCGATGAGCTTCGAGCAACTGGAAAAGGACATCCGCGACCAGCTCCAGGCCATGCTCGGCCCGGCGGGCTTCGACCACCGCCGCGACATCACCGGCATCACCGTGAACCGCTGGTCGCACGGCTACTCCTACTTCATGAATACCCTCTACGACGACGAGGCGGAAAGCGAAGCGCTGATGGAACTGGCGCGAAGCAAGGTCGGCAATGTCGCCATCGCCAACTCGGATGCGGCCTGGGATGCCTACGCCCATGCCGCCATCGACCAGGCGGTGCGGGCAGTCCGCGAACTGGGTTGAAGGACGGCGACGGCAGCGGAACCCGCGCTGCCGTCGCGCCCTTCCGATGTCCAGCAAGACTGACAGAAATGTACTGACAGCGATTTCAACCCCTACTCCACGAAAGCCGTTCAAAGACCCTATGTTTCTCGGCCTCCCCTCGAAATAACCTAGGGAAAACACATAGGAAATTTCCTACTAGCATTCAGAAAAGTCCTGATTAAACCGACAGACACCATCGCTAGAATTCGAGCCCGTCCGGAGCTGCCTCCTGGCGGATTATCCGCCTGCCGGCGTTGCCGGTAGCCGCTGCGGAAACCTCCACCTCGATCGGGTTCGATTTCATGAAAACACGCGTCATCCTCGTCGACGACCACGCCCTCACCCTGATCGGCATGCGCTATCTGCTGAGTGCGTACGACGACCTGCGGATCGTCGCCCAGGCCCAGGACGCCGATGGCTTGCTGGCGCAGCTCGAAGCGCACCCCTGCGACCTGCTGATCACCGACCTGATGATGCCCGGCAGCCAGCAGGCCGACGGCTTGCGCCTGGTGCAGAAGGTCCGGCGGCGCTATCCGGACCTGCCGATCATCGTCGTCACCATGCTCGGCAACCCGGCACTCGTTTCATCCCTGCTCAAGCTGGGCATTCACGGCCTGGTGAGCAAACGCGGCATGCTCGACGATCTGCCCAAGGCGATCCGCCACGCCGGCCGTCGACCATTCATCTCGCGCTCCATCGCACACCTGCTGGAAGTGGGCGAAGCCGAGCACGGCAAGCCGCTGGCCAGCCTCGAACAACTCACCCCGCGCGAAGTGGAAGTGCTGCGCCTGTACGGCAGCGGCCTGGCGGTCGGGGAAATCGCCATCCGACTGTGCCGCAGCAAGCAGACCATCAGCGCGCAAAAGAGCAGCGCCATGCGCAAGCTTGGCCTGGACAGCAATGCCGGACTCTTTATCTACATCCGGGAAAACGGCCTGGCCTGAGCAGCGCGGCCGCGATATGTCCGCCCCGCCAGCCCGCTTCGCAAGGTCCGCGCAGCCGCTAGAATGTCCCGCAGCGCCGGGCGTCTTCCGTGCCCGCCTCCACCAAAGGACTCTTTTCACATGGACCGTAACCGCCGCCTCTCCGCCCGACTCTGCCTCCTGCTGCTGGGACTCGCCAGCCAGGCCGAAGCCCGCGAACCGCAGCCCTGCGCGTCGCGACTGCTTGACGCCGTAGCCAGGCAGGTCGGCCACGATGGCTGGATAGCCCCTTCGTACGAATCTTCCGGTCCGTTCCTCGCCGTGGCCTGCAAGCCCTGGCCGGACGACCCCGCGCAGACGGTGATCGCCATGGCCTACCTGGATCCGGGCGACACCGCCGTGGAAGGCGAACGCCACCCGCATCTGCTATTGGCCAAGGCCGACAGCCGCAGCGGCAGGCTGCTCGAACGCTACGACAGCGACTTCGAAGAAGACGCGTCCGTCGCCGTCGGCAGCGACAGCCTCTGGCTGGACACCGCGCGCTATCGCCTGAGCCCGACGGTGCGCGCCTTCGGCGTGGTATTCCATAGCGTGGCGCGTGGCGCCAGTTGTCCGGAAGCCGGCTTCGACAACCTGCTGACCCTGGTGGTGCCGGCCGGCGAAGGCAAGCTGCGGCCGGTGCTCAATACCTACCTGGACCAGTGGAGGACGCTGAAAGGCTCGGTCTGCTCCGCCGAGCCCGGGTTCGAACAGGAAGTCTCGCACCTGACCCTGGAACTCGGCCGCGGACGCTCCAACGGCTTTGCCGACCTGGTCATCACCTCGCGGGTCAGCGACGGCGAAACGGAGAACGGCAAACCCTTGCGCACGGTGAAGCGCACGCTGCGCTATGACGGCGAGCGCTACCCGTTCGAGGAGTATTCGGACTTCTGGCACCGCCAGTGAGGGGAGACCGTGGCCAGCAGCCACGGCGAAACAGCGGAACCGCGCGCCCGCCGCAAGGGACGGACGCGCCCGGGGAACTCAGCTCTCGCTGGTTTCCTCGCTCTCTTCGACGGGCGCCGGCTCCTGCTCCGGCTCGCCTTCGTCGTCCTGCTCGTCGTCCGACTGGCAATACGGGGTCGGGTCCTGCGGCCAGATCGCCTTGCCATTGCCGTCGAGCAACTGTTCGGCGCCGCAATCGGTGGTGGCCACGGTGAAGCGCGGCTTGCCGTTCAGGTCGTACAGTGCGCGCAAGGTTTCCGTCGCCTCGTCGCCAGTGCCGCTGACTTCGTAGCCCAGGATGTAACCCTGCTGCGGATTCACCTCCAGCTTCTGCCAGAGCGCTGGAACCAGCGTGCGTCCCTGGCGATCGAGCAACACGGTGTGGGCAGCGTTGTCCATACCGTCGAGACCTTCCAGGAAACGACCGTCATACGCAGACTGGATGCTGATCAGTTCGTCCGGCTCCAGCAGCATCTTGCCGCTGCGGTCCATCAGGCCCACCACCGGCACCTGGCTTTCCGAACCCATGAAGCTGACGGTCTTCTGCGGCCCGCCCTTCTTCGCCACGACGAACAGGTCGTTGCCCAGCGCGCCGATCTGCGCATAACCCGGCTTCACCCACTCGCTGCCTTCGTCGAGGTTGAAGATGCCGAAGTCGGCGCTGAACAGGCCGGTGCTCACGCCGACGGCAGCCAGGCCGGGCACGTCGACGGTGTAGCCAAGCGCGGTGAGGCCGGCGCTGTCGGCCGAATCGTACTGCGGCTGCACCTTCCAGGCGCCGCTGCGATCGATCAGGCCGTACTTGCCCGACGAGCCATCTTCCATGCGCTGCTGGGCCAGCCCGCCCTGCTTGCCGAAGGCGCCGCAACCGGCGAACTGGGCGGCGATCGCCACCTTGCCCTGGTAGTCGAGGTAGCCACAGGGGCTGTCGTACTTCTCGCGGAACGCGACCAGGCCGTTGGCCGGGGTGCCCAGGTAATCGTAGCTCTTGCCGTCACCGACCACGTCGCCCTTGGCATCCACCAGTTGGGAGCCCTTGCCGATGACGCTGGCGCTCATCACGCCGTCGTGGAGGTCGCCCAGGCTCTCGTAGGCCACGGCCTTCTGTTCGCCGGTAGCGAGGTTGATGATCCACTTCTCCTCGCCACGCTCGGCGCTGATCAAGCCGCCGTGTTCGGCGACGCTGCCGTTGACCAGGGTGGTGTCGTAGAGCGCCTCGGTGAGCTGCTTGCCCTTGGCATCGAGGATGCCGCGCTTGCCATCGATCTCGTAGATGATGAATTCGTTGGCACTGTTGGGGTAGATGTCGTCGAAACGCGGCGCCTGGACTTCCTTGCCCTGGCCGTCGACCACGCCGTACTTGCCATCGCGGACGAAGCCATAGAGGTTGGGGGTGAGCAGCGACAGGGCTTCGCCGATATCGTCGCGCAACACCTTGCCGTCCTTCGCCTGGATCAGGTTCCAGCGCTCCTCGCGCGCCGCCATCAGGGTGCCCTGGTAGGCGCTGGCGACGATATTGTCGTAGTCGTTGTCGAACGGCACGAGCAGCTTGGCGTCCTGGTCGATCACCGCGCACTGGCCGTTGAGGCATAGCGGGATGCTCAGTGCAGCCATGCTCGGTGCGGCCGGTTGCGGCGCGACCGCCGCAGGCTTCGGCGCATCGTCGCCCTGGTTGCAGGCGCTGAGGAGCAAGGTGGAAACGGAGACGGCGAGGGTGTTGCGGCCGATACGCGACAGTCTTTGCATGCGGATATGTTCTCGTATGATCCCTGAGATATGTGTCCAGCCGCGATGCGCGCGACATCGCGGAACGCGGTAGCCTTCCCGACGGAAAGGCGCGGGCATGATGCCCGTGCCGCGGACCGCCTGGCAATGCCCTGATCCCGCGGCTCGGCGACAGGCGGCGCGCTTGCTGGCAGAATCGCGGCTTTCCGCAAACCGCGCAGGTACCGCCCCATGAACGACCGACTGCAGATCGAAGACCTCCTCCTGGGCGACGGCAAGGAGGTAGTGAAGGGTGCGCTGATCACCACCCAGTACAAGGGCACCCTGGAAGACGGCACGCTGTTCGACTCCTCCTACGAGCGCGGCCGGCCATTCCAGTGCGTGATCGGCACCGGACGAGTGATCAAGGGTTGGGACCAGGGCCTGATGGGCATGAAGGTCGGTGGCAAGCGACGGCTGTTCGTCCCTTCCCACCTGGCCTACGGCGAACGGCAGGTCGGCGCGCACATCAAGCCCCACTCCAACCTGCTGTTCGAGATCGAACTGCTGGAAGTGCTCACCCGCGACGACTGAGCCGAGGGACGGCGGCGGCCTCTGGTCGCCCGTGCCGAACCAATGCGCAGGACGAATAGTCGCTCGGCTACCCGCCCTGCACGAAGCCGGTTTCTCTTCTAATCCGCGGGGCGAGCCGCGGAACCCGTGGCAATGGCGCGAGGCAGGCCGTCCAGCGCACGCAGCAGGCAGAACCCCAGGACGGCCCCCGCCGCGCCCGCGACCAGCATCAGGCCGATCGCGCCCGACCAGTCGAAACGGCTGACGATCAGGCCGATCAGCAAGGGGCCGATCACCTGCCCCAGGTAGTTGCCCTGCATTACCCAGCCGATGGCCAGTGGCGTCAGCGAAGGCGCGGGCGAGGCCAGCGGCGCGGTCGCCAGCACGGTGGTGGGGAGCATGCCGGCGACCGCCGAGAAGACGAACCCCAGCGCAATCGCCAGGAGCCCCGGCATCGCGGCATGGAAGAACGCCGCACCGGTGAGTCCCATCAGGATCGCGGTGCTCGCCAGCAAGGCGCCGGGACGTATGCCGCGGGAAAGGATGAAACCCGCCGCGACATTGCCCAGGGCGTTCGCCGCGACGATGGCCGCGCCGATGAGTCCCGCAGTCTCCAGGGCGACACCCAGGCGCTGCATGAGGAACACGGGGAGGAACGTCATCAGGGCGAAGAACTGCAGGTTGTAGGTGGTGAAGCCGAGCGCCAGCAGGGTGATCGCCGGAACCTTGAGCAACGTGCCAAGACCGGCCGGCCTCACGCCTGCCGCCCTGCACCCATCGTCGGCAGGGACGCTGAGCGGCAGCAGCAGCGCCGCGACCAGTACCAGCAGTGCGCTCAGTTGCCAGTCGGCACGCCAGTCCGCGAGCAGCGGCCCGAACAGCATCGAGAGGGCGATTCCGCCTGCCATGAAGGTGCTCCACAGACCGAACACCACGCTGCGCCGCGTCTCGCTGGTGATCCTGTGCAACACGGCGGGCGCCGCTACTACCACGATGAGGAAACCGAGCCCCTCGACGAAGCGAGTGGCAAGCAACCAGGCGAAGTCCTGCATCGACGCACCGAGCAGGCTCGCCCCGCCGAGAATCGCCAGCCCACCGGTCAGCAGCCGGCGATCTCCCCAGCGACGCACCAGGAGGCCGGCGGCGATGCCGCCGAATACGCCGACGAACGGAAAGGCGGACATGATCCAGCTCAGCGCGGCGAGGTCGCCGCCGAAGCTCCGTTGCAGCGACGGCAGGGCGATGGTCGCCTTGCCGACATGCAGGGCAGCGGCGATGCCGGCGAAGATCACATTGGCAACTGCCAGCCATCGCGGGCTGGCCTGGGGGTGCGGACGAGCGGGAGTGGACGGGCTATCCATCGTTGCCTCCGGGCATGGAGTGGCGCCCGGCAAGATCGCCAGACGCTCTGCGCGGATTCTGATAGCTCAAGTTAACTTGAGGTAAAGAGCCCAGGAATCAAACGATGTGTTCCATCGCCCGCACCAATGGCAATCCGGCACGCCCGCTCAGTAGAAGTGCTCGCCGTAGAGGTCCCAGGCATTGCGCCGGGCTGCCCGGCGCAGCTGCTCGGTGTAATCCCGCCGACCGACGGCGGATCGTCCCGAGCTGGCAGCGACAGCTTCGGTCTCGGTGCGGGACGGTTTGTTGCGCGGAGTGTTCAGGGACATGGCGGCGTCACCAGTTCATCCCCGTCGCCGGCCCGCTCAGCAGTGCCTTCGCCATGCCGCGGGCGGACGCCAGGTCCGGCGCCACGCTCACCGGCGGGCCGTAGACAGCCTGCAGCACCGGCGCCAGTTGCTGCAGGTCGGCGAGGTTGTCCGGCTGGCCGTTGGCACTGAGCAGGATGCCCCGGCAATGCTCGACGAAGCGCTGGCGATTTTCCTTGAGCCACAACACCAGGCGCTTGCGCGCCTGCTGGTCGCCTTCAGCTGTTTCCTGCGGGAGCGGCGGATAGACCAGGGCGAAATCGCGCTCGACGGCCAGCAGCGCCTCGACCTCCTCCAACCAGCGCTCGACATCGGCCAGCTCGCGGGGCATCTCGCGGACCTGGACCAAGGGAAAGGCATCGATATCCAACAGGCTCTTAGCGGGGGCATTCATGGGGGGACTCCTGCGGGGAGGCAAGGCGGAGGAATGAGCGGAAGTGCTTGCCAAAACAGTACTGTACGATACAGTTCTTAAATGACCAGCGTCAACCCTAACGAGAAACGCTCTCAGCAAACCGCCTGAAGGCTTGAACGGACCGTCCCGACGGCCCACCATGCGCACCTTCCGACCGCCACCCCGCGAGGCCCGATACCGCTCATGAACGATGCTTCTCCCCGTCTGACCGAACGCGGCAGGCAACGCCGCCGCGCCATGCTCGACGCCGCTACCCAGGCCTTTCTCGAACACGGTTTCGAAGGCACCACCCTGGACATGGTGATAGAACGGGCCGGTGGTTCACGGGGGACCCTGTACAGCTCCTTCGGCGGCAAGGAGGGCCTGTTCGCCGCGGTGATCGCCCACATGATCGAGGAAATCTTCGACGACAGCGCCGATCAGCCGCGCCCCGCCGCCACGCTGAGCGCCACCCTCGAGCATTTCGGCCGGCGCTTTCTCACCAGCCTGCTCGATCCCCGCTGCCAGAGCCTCTATCGCCTGGTGGTGGCGGAATCCCCGCGGTTTCCGGCGATCGGCAAGTCCTTCTACGAGCAGGGGCCGCAGCAGAGCTATCTGCTGCTCAGCGAGCGACTGGCCGCGGTCGCTCCCCACATGGACGAGGAAACGCTCTACGCGGTGGCCTGCCAGTTTCTCGAGATGCTCAAGGCCGACCTGTTCCTCAAGGCCCTCAGCGTGGCCGACTTCCAGCCGACCATGACGCTGCTGGAAACCCGCCTCAAGCTGTCGGTGGACATCATCGCCTGCTACCTGGAACACCTGTCGCAGAGCCCCGCGCAGGGCTGAGCGACGCGCCGTTCAGGCGGAGGGCGGCAGCGCCTGGCCCGGCAGTTCGGTGAGGTGGATCTCGGTGACCAGGGGTTCCTGGCGCGGCAGGGTACGTTCGAGCAGGGGTGAGAAACGCGCCAGCGCGCCGATCAGGTCCCACTGGGTCTCCAGGGCGGCCCCCAGCTCCGAGAGTTCGTTCAGGACCCGATGACCGACCCGTTGCAGGCGTGGCTCTTCGCTCTGGCTGAGCTCCACCGAAAGGTGCGCCAGCATGGTGGTCATGTTGTTCATGTTGCGTGTCGCCAGGACCAGGATATTGGCCAGCAGGGCGACATCGCTGTCAGGCAGGGAGGCGTGGGGAGAACCGGCGTTGGCGTGCATGCGAGCATCCTTTCTCGAAGTGCGGTCCGGAGCGAACGTCGCGGGAGAATAACATCATATTGCCATTACGCAATATCTCCCACGAAACGCTCAGGTTGATTTCCTGATGCCAGGCAGACCGCCAAGGTCGGCAAAGGTTTCCATCAGGTGGGCCGCCAGCGCCTCGCCGCGCCGACGGCCCCGACGGCTCACTGCATTTCCAGGGATTTGCGCGGCGGCGTGCTGCGATGAGCGGCTCGCAGGTACTGCGGCGGCCAGGGCATCTGCTCGTTGCGCAGTTCGTCGGCGGCGTGCAACGGCCAGTACGGATCGCGCAGCAGTTCACGGGCAAGCAGGATCAGGTCGGCCTGACCGGTGCGCAGGATATGCTCGGCCTGCACAGGCTCGGTGATCATGCCCACCGTGCCGCTGGCGATGCCGGCCTCCTTCTTCACCCGTTCGGCGAACTCGGTCTGGTAGCCCGGTCCTACCGGGATTTCCGCATTCGCCGCGGTACCGCCGGAAGACACGTCGATCAGGTCCACGCCCAGGTCCTTCAGGCGCCGGGCCAGTTCCACGGTCTCGTCGGGGTTCCAGCCATCCTCCACCCAGTCGGTGGCGGACAGCCGCACGAATAGCGGCAACTCTTGCGGCCAGGCCTTGCGCACCGCGGCGGTGACCTGCAGAAGCAGGCGGATGCGGTTCTCGAAGCAGCCGCCGTACTGGTCGCGACGCTGGTTCGACAGCGGCGAGAGGAACTGATGCAACAGGTAGCCGTGGGCCGCATGCACCTCCGCGACCTTGAAGCCGGCAGCCAGGGAGCGCTCGGCGGCGCGTACGAAGGCCTGCACCAGCGCCTCGATCTGCGCCTCGCTCAGGGCCTCGGGGGTCGTGTGCTGGGGATCGAACGGGATCGCCGACGGCGCCACCGGTATCCAGCCGCCGTCGCCGATCGGCACGCTGCCGTGCTTGCCCAGCCACGGCCGCCAGGTACTCGCCTTGCGCCCGGCGTGGGCCAGCTGGACCCCGGCGACCGCGCCCTGGGACTCGATGAAACGGGTGATGCGATGCAACGGCTCGACATGCGCGTCGCTCCAGATGCCGAGGTCGTCAGCGGTGATGCGCCCCTCGGGCAACACCGCGGTGGCTTCGACTATCACCAGGCCGGCGCCGCCCACCGCGCGGCTGCCCAGGTGCACGAGATGCCAGTCGTTGGCCAGGCCCTCCTGCGCCGAGTACTGGCACATGGGCGATACGGCGATGCGGTTGGGCAAGGTGATTTGACGCAGGCTAAGAGGCTCGAACAGCAGACTCATGGCAGGACTCCCGGTCGGTCTTGGAATAAGTGCTCACACCTGAACTTTAGACCGGGTTCGCGGAGGCCAACGGCCCAAGCGACATAAAGCAGCCGCCCTCCTGGCGGAAGACGGCTTGAGCGACCCCGACCGGCATTCCTTCCTGGAGTGCCGGCCGGGACCACCGAGCTTACAACGCGCTCGGGCAGGTCACGCCGACGGTGCTGAACGCCCGGGTGACGTCAGCCGCCGAGTAGTTGCGGTTCTGCGCCGAGCGAATCACCCCGCAGGCGCCGCTGTTGTAGTTGCTGGTGGCGGTCCAGTAGTAGCGGTTGGCGTCGACGAACACCTCGAAGGCCTTGCGGGTATCCCAGCCCGGCGAATTGGCCAACAGGTAGAACGCACGGTTGTACACGCCGCTGGAGTGGTGCACGTCGATGCCGTTGTAGTACTGCGACGCGTTGTCGATGGATCGCCCGTCGCGGCTGGGCTGGTCCATGTAGCGCAGCGCACCGCTGCCCTTCTTGATGTCGTAGCCGATCAGGAAGTCGTTCTTGCCGCGCATATAGAACTCGGCAGCCTCGCCGGCCATGTCGGAGAACGCTTCGTTCATTCCGCCTGATTGCCCGCGGTAGATCAGCCCGGAGTTCTGCTCGGTGAAGCCGTGGCTGACCTCGTGGGCCGCCACGTCCAGCGACACCAGCGGATAGAACATGGTGGCGCCGTCGCCGAAGAGCATCGCCGTGCCGTCCCAGTAGGCGTTCTCCACGCTGCGCCCGTAGTGCACCTTCATGTACAGCTTGTGGGTCAGCGGGCTGGTGCCGAACCAGTCCCGGTACAGTTTGAACACCACGCCGCCGAAGAAATGCGCGTCGTTCAGCGGCGAATAGGCGCCGTTGACCTGCTTGTAGGTGTTGGTCGGGCAGGCGAAGCGGAACGGCGTGGTCTTGCTGTCGTCGGTGCTGCTGTTCATGTCGACGGTGATGACGTTGCCGTCGTCCATCTCGCAGCGGTCGTTGACGATCAGCGGACCGTAGTCGCTACCGTAGGTGTACTTGCCGATCTTCTGGTTGCCGCCGGGGCCGCCCGCCTCGGCGTGGGCCAGGCCTTCCCACTGATCGAGCACTTCGCCGGTCTTGGCGTCGATGACGAAATGCGGCCGCGACAGTCCCTCGCCGGGAATCAGGTAGGAGACGTTGTAGACCAGTTGGGCGATGTTGTTCTCGCCCAGGCGGATCACCAGTTCCACTTTGTCATTCTCGGTCTTGCGGCCCTGGGCCTTCAGGCTCTTGGCCTGGGCCAGCACCTGCTCGGCGGATACCGCCGCGGTGGTGCTGCCCGGCAGGTCGGCAGCGATGTTGGCGACGAAATGGCCGCTGCGCTGCGCCGCCACGCTCTTGCCGGGACCCTTGACTTCGGTGATGGCTTCGCCGACCACCCGTACGCCGTTGTGGAATTGCTCGTAGCGGGTGACCTGCTTGCCGTTGGGCAGGGTCGTGCTGCGGATCGCTTTCAGTTCGTCGGCACCGCCAGCGCCGACCGCGGCTTGCAAGGTGACCGGGCCGGGCGCGCCCTGGGCAGCCTTGCTGGGGAGTTTGGACACGTCGATCAGGTCGGCGGCAAAAGCGGCCGGCGAAACACCCATGATCGCAACGAACAACAGGTCAAGCGTAGAAACCTTCTTCATCTTGTTCAGTTCTCCTGGTTTTTTCAGGCCGAAGTACTCGGCCGACGCTTACCGCCGCCTTGTGGGCTGATCGGAACAGCCGTATCAGTCCTTCGGGTAGAAGGAACTGCACTCCCCTGGCTCGGTCCCGTTTTCGACGGTGCTTTCGTGTACCAAAAAGAACCCGCGGCCAAACCTGCCAGAACTGGCAGGTAGCCTTGATTTCGCCGGAAATCTGTATGTTTTCGCTGGAATAGCTAACAGAAAAGCAGGGGGCAGCTAGGTTGCCCGTGGCCCCGTGGCGCGTTCAGCGAGGAGCCATGTGGACGATCATCAACTGCACGCTTTCCTGGCCGCGGAATTCGTTGACGTCGAGTTTGTAGGCCAGTTCGGCCCAGCGCACGGTGGGGTTGGGCCACTGCTCGCGGTCGATGTTGAAGGCAATGCCATCCAGTTGCAGCGAGCCGCATTCGCTTTTCAGCACCAGCTTCAGGTGACGCTCGCCGACGATCCGCTGCTGCACCAGCTGGAACACCCCGTGGAACATCGGCTCGGGAAAGTGCTGGCCCCAGGGACCGGCCTGGCGCAACGCGCGCGCCAGCTCCAGGTGGAACTCCTGGATGCTCAACTGGCCATCGGAGAGCAGGCGCCCGGCCAGGTCCTCCTCGGCCAGTTGGCGGCGTACTTCGGCATCGAAGGCGGCGGAGAAAGCGCCGAAGTTTTCCTGCGGCAACGATAGTCCGGCAGCCATCGCGTGGCCGCCGAACTTGCTGATCAGCCCGGGATGACGGGCGGCTACCGCGTCCAGCGCGTCGCGGATGTGGAAGCCGGGAAGCGACCGTGCCGAGCCTTTCAGGCTGCCGTCGCCGGCATCGGCGAAGGCGATGGTCGGCCGGTGGTAACGCTCCTTCAGGCGCGAGGCGAGGATTCCGATCACGCCCTGGTGCCAGTCGGCGTCGAACAGGCACAAGCCGAACGGCAGTTGCTCCAGGCTCAGCTCCTTGAGCTGCGCCAGCGCCTCGCGCTGCATACCCTGCTCGATGGCCTTGCGGTCCTGGTTCAACTGGTCGAGCTGCACCGCCATGTCGCGGGCCAGCGCTTCGTCGTCGCAGAGCAGGCATTCGATGCCGAGGGACATGTCGTCGAGCCGACCCGCCGCGTTCAGGCGCGGACCGAGGATGAAACCCAGGTCGGTGGAGGTGATCCGTACCGGAGGCCGCCCGGCCACCTCCAGCAGCGCGCGCAAGCCCGGCCGGGCGCGGCCGGCGCGGATGCGCGCGAGGCCCTGGTGGACCAGGATGCGGTTGTTGGCATCGAGCGGCACCACATCGGCGACGCTGCCCAGCGCCACCAGGTCGAGCAGCTCGGCGAGGTTCGGTTCCTTCAGCCCGCGCCGGGCGAACCAGTCCAGCTCGCGCAGGCGCGCCCGCAACGCCAGCATCACATAGAAGATCACCCCGACCCCGGCCATGGCCTTGCTGGGGAATTCGCAGCCCGGCTGGTTGGGGTTGATGATCGCATCCGCCGCCGGCAGTTCCGGGCCAGGCAGGTGGTGGTCGGTGACCAGCACCTTGAGCCCCGCGGCTTTCGCCGCCTGGACGCCGTCCACGCTGGAGATGCCGTTGTCCACCGTCACCAGCAGGTCGGGACGCTTCTCCAGGGCCACGCCGACGATCTCCGGGGTCAGGCCGTAGCCGTACTCGAAGCGGTTCGGCACCAGGTAATCGACCCAGGCCGCGCCGAGCATGCGCAGGGCCAGCACGCCGACGCTGCTGGCGGTGGCGCCGTCGGCGTCGAAGTCGCCGACGATGAGAATCCGCTGGCCGCCCTCCAGGGCGTCCACCAGCAGCGCCACGCCCTCCTCGATGCCTTTCAGCCGCTGGTAGGGAATCAGCCGCGCCAGGCCCTTGTCCAGCTCCTCGGCGCAACGCACGCCACGAGCCGCGTACAGGCGCGCCAGCAATGGCGGAAGGTCGCCGAGATCAGGCAGGGTTTCGGGCAGGGGGCGGGGTTCGATACGCATCAGGTCACTCGTTCGGCTCGACGGAAGGAAACGGCGGCGGCGATCAACGCTCGCCCTGCAGCCACTCCAGCTGCAACTCGTGCTGGCCGTTCTCGTCGGTGACGAACAGGGTGCCCTCGCTGATCATCACGGTCCAGTTGATCGAACGCGGCAGGTCGCGGGACAGGCTCTCCAGGGGTTCCTGGGGCACTGCCGCGACGTTGATGTTCTTCAGGCTGCGCACGCTGTCCAGCACCTTGGTCTGCCAGACCCGCAGGTTGCCATAGGCGAGCAGGCTGAAGCGCTCGCAGCGACGCGAGCACCAAGTGATGCGCTCGGCGTCCGGCTGGCCGACTTCGATCCAGTGCAGGACCCGGCCGTCCAGGCTCTTTTCCCAGAGCGCCGGTTCGTCCACGTCCGACAGGCCACGCCCGAAGGCGATCTGCTCGCCGTACCACAGCACGTAGGCCAGCAAGCGCACGGCCAGGCGCTCCTCGGTCTCGGAGGGGTGCCGGGCCACGGTCAGGCGCAACGTCTCGTAGACCCCGCGGTCCAGGTCGGTGAGGGAAATATCGGCTTTATAGGGCGTGGATTGCAGGGCCATGGGAATACCGGCGTGGGAAGCGAAAGGGCGCAAGTCTAACCTGAAACCCGCCCGCGTGCGGTCCGCCGGCCGACCGCCTGCCCTGCCTTTCTCGCGTCGCTGCCGCTCAGCGCGGGGCGTAGCGGCCCCAGAGTTCCTCGAACTCGCGCCGATAGGCGCCGATCAGCACGGCGTCGTCGGTTACCAGCAGGTTCTCTTCGTTGTTGACGCTGGCGCTGCGGGTCCAGTTGAAACTGCCGTTGAGCAGCCAGGCGCCATCCACCAGGGCGAACTTGTGGTGCATGTGGAAGGGACTGTCGTCGATTCGCAGCGGCACGCCGGCCTCGCGCAGCGCATGGATGTCGCTGCCTTCGTCGAACTGCTTGTCATCGTCGCTGATGATCCGCACCGGAACGCCGCGCCGATGGCAGGCCAGGATTTCCGCACTGAGCTGGTCGTCGGAGATGGTGAACACGCAGATGTCCAGGCTCTGCCTGGCCTGCCGGCACAGTTCGCGGATCTTCCGCCGACACGCCTCGCCGGGACTGAAATAGGCGCTGGCGCGGCTGCGCGGCGGCGCCGCGGTAACCTCCAGGGTGCGCACCACCTGCTCCAGCCACTTCAGGGCGGCTATCCGTTCGCCCTGCTCCTCCAGGAGGACCAGCTCACGCACCAGGTCGAAGGCACGGTTGCGCAGGAAACGCACCTGGTCGGGTGCCAGCTCGCTGCCCAGTTGGCGCAGTTCGTCCCGCTCCTCGTTGCTCAGCTTCAGATCGGCCAGGCTGTCGCGCAGCTGGCGGTCCAATCCGTCGAAGTCCATTTCCCGCTCCTCGTGTCCTCAGGGTTGATCGTTCTCCAGCGGCCTCTGCTCGCCGCCCAGCAACCGGCCCAGCTCGTCGAGGCGGCTGGATATCTCGTTGATGCGGTTGTGCGTGCGCAGGTCGACGTCGATCTTGCGGTCCATCACCTTGATCAGCGGCAGGAAACTGTCCTGCAGGCAGGCGGCAAGGCTCTCCAGCACCTGCTGCACGCCCGGCTGCGCAGGCGCCGTCACCTCGACGTTCAGCGCCGGCGCACCCTGGCCGAGCTGGCGTAATCCAGCCAACAACTCGTCCCAGGGCGCCGGTTGTACCGGCTGGGGTTCGCGAGCCAGGCCACGGACGCTTTCCACAAGGTCGTTGAGCTGCGCAACCAGCCGTCCGCCGACGTCGGCGTCGCTGCCGCCCATGGACTTGTTGCGCAGGAAGTCACGCTTGATCTGCGCCCAGCGCTCGGCCTGCTCGGGGCTCTGGTTGCCGCGCAGTTCGGCGAGCTTCAGCAGGTTCTCCTCGGCTCCGGTGGTCAGCAGTTGCGACTCGCCCTGGTAGTGGTCGGCGATCAGTTGCAGCAGCTCGGCATCGTTCATCACCGCGGAGATCTTCTCCGCCATCTTGTTCATGTTGCGGTAGCTGCCCTGCAGCTTGAACGGCGGCTCGCTGCGGTACTGGTCGGCCTGGGCGGCGCTGGCGATGTACTGCTGGTTGACCTTGAGCACCACGTCGCGCACCTGCATGAGGCGTTGCAGGGTGCTGCTGATCTCGTTGATCTCGGCACCGCTGTAGCCGTGGGCCAGCTCGTTGCTGGAGAACGGCTTGCCCTCGGCCTTGGCGACGAAGCGATAGACGTCGGCCATGTCGCGGGTGGCCAGCGGCGCGAGAACCGGGTTGGAGGTCAGGGCGTTCTCGATGTAGCTGAGGGAGAACGCCTCCTGCATGCCGCTGAGGGTGTCGCCGAGGTTGTAGATGTCGGCGCGGTTGGCGAGCATGTCGGGAATGCGGAAGACCTCGCCGGACTCGGTGTAGGGGTTGCCCGCCATCACCACGCAGAACTTCCGCCCACGCATGTCGTAGGTCTTGGTCCGGCCCTTCCACACCCCTTCCACCCGGCGCGTGCCGTCGCAGAGGGAGATGAACTTCTGCAGGAACTCCGGATGGGTGTGCTGGATGTCGTCGACATAGAGCATCACGTTGTTGCCCATCTCCAGCGCCAGGTTGAGCTTCTCCAGTTCCTGCCGCGAAGTCGCGTCCGGCGCCTGCCCGGGGTCGAGCGAGCGCACCTCGTGGCCGAGGGCAGGACCGTTGATCTTCATGAAGATCAGCCCCAGGCGGTGCGCCACGTACTCCATCAGGGTGGTCTTGCCGTAGCCTGGCGGGGAGATCAGCATCAGCAGGCCCATCAGGTCGGTGCGCTTGTTCTCGCCCACCGTCCCCATCTGCTTGGCCAGGTTGTCGCCGATGACACCCAGGTAGACGTCATTGATCAGCTTGTTGCGAACGAACGAGGACAGCGGTCGCGGCTTGAACTCGGCCAGGCGCAATGCCTCGCGCTCGCGTTCGACGATCTCCTGGCGCAGCGCCTGGTAGCGCCGCAGCCCCGGCAGGAACTGCTGGCGATGGCGACGCAGGCGGCCGAAGAAGTCGTCCACCGCCAGCGCCAGGCCGCGTTCGACGATGCGCGGATGCTCGCCCATCAGGCCGTCGACCTGGAAGCGCAGGTCGACCTCGGTGATCCGTCGTGGCATCTCCTCGTCCAGCAACGAGAGCGCCACCGCCTCGTCCAGGTAGGCCGCCAGCGGCTGGAACTCGGCGTCGCCACATAGTCCGCGCAGCCAGTTGCCGGCCAGTTCCCACTGGGCGGCGGGCCGCTCGCCGAGACGCTCCAGGGTCTGCCGGTAGTCGTCCCATAGACGCGCGCCTTGCAGGCGCAGCTTGAGTCCTTCCTGCAATTGCCGGGCATATTTGCTGAAGGTGAATTCGGGACGCTCGGCGGACAATTCCCAGACCAGGTACTCGGCCGCCTCGTCGATATGCTGCGGGTCCAGCGCGATGGGCTGTTCGGCGAGCAGCGCACGCATCGCCGCGGCCACTTCGCCGCGAAGGGCGAGCAGGCCGTCGTCACGACCGAACATCTGCTGGATGCTGCGGCTGCTGCGTGCCCGCTCGGGCCAGCCGGCGACTTCCCGCTCCTCGCGCCGGCGGCTCCAGAACAGGCTGGCGAAGGCCCGCGCCGAGGGTGCGTAGCGTAGCAGTCCGGCGCTCTCGCGCAACGGCAGCAGGCGAACCAGGATCGCCGCCGCATCGTGGTCGTGAATGCCTTTCTCGTAGCCCTCCTTGTAGCGCGGTGCGGCGAAATCGCGGATCGCCCGCGCCAGCTCGTCCGGCTGCGCCAGCAGCGCCTGCAAGCGCTCCAGGCTGAAGCCATCGCGGCCCGCGTCGGCGGCGGCGAGCACTTCGCCGGCGAGATATTCGGCGCGGTACAGCGTCTCCGATTCGGATTCCAGGTTCACCTGCCAGAACTCGCGCAACTCATCGAGCCGCGGGTCCTGCAGCGGTTCGAGGAAATCGGTGCCGGTCAGGTGCAGGTACAGCGCGTCGCCGCGCGGCATCAGGGTCAGGTCGAGTTCCTGGGTGTTGACGCTGAAGCGGTGGCGCGGGCCCAGGCGGATGACGTCGCCGCCCTCCTCGAACAGCTCGCTCTTGTCGCGCAATGCGCGGACCGCCTGGTCGCGCGCGGCCTTCAGGCGCGCCTCGACGTCGTCGGCCTTGACGCTGTCCTTCAATTCGCGAAGACGTTCGGCCAGTTCGCGCAACTTGAGGATCAGCGGGTCGGCGGCGAAGAACGCGTTCAGTTCCTCCGCCTGGGTGAAGCGCGCGGTGCGTCGTTGCAGGCTGTCGAGAATTCGCCGGGCGGCGTCGAGCAGTCCCTGGGCCTTGCGCTGGCGCTCGTCGAGCAGGGTCTGCTTGTGCGCTTCGAAGGTTTCCAGCAGCTCCTCGCGCTTGGCCAGGATGTCGCCGAGGAACTGCTCATGGTCGCCGAACTGGCTTTCCAGTTCCTCCAGTTGCACCAGCAGGCGCGACAGTTGCTCGTCGCAGCGCTCGGGGTCCTGGGCCTGGGCCAGGGCGTTGGTGATGCCCTGGCCGAACAGTTTGAACTGGGCGCCGAACTGGGCCACGGTCTCGCTCGAACCGAGTCCCTTGCGCCGCTGCTCGGCGCGCGCCTTGGCCTGGTTCAGGCGGGCGTAGATCTCCGAGATCGACTCGATGATGCGGGTCCGCTGGGTCGCGTCGTCGATGCGCAGCGAAGCCATCAGCGAGGACAGCATGTCGAGGTCGCCGGCCATCGCCTCCAGGGCCGCCAGCGGCTCGCCGAGCTGGGCCACGGTCTCGGCTTTCTGCGCCTCGCCATCGAGGCTCTGCAGGCGCTCCAGCAAGGGCTGCAGGGCCTGTTCGCTGGCGAGGAAGGTCGCGGTGGCGGCGGCCACCCGCTCGTGGGCCGCGAGCAGTTCGGCCTCCATGGCGTCGAGTCGCGCCACGTCGATGTAGCGGTACTCGCGGATGGTCAGCAGCAACCCACGCTGGGCGGTGATGCCGTTGAGCCCGTCGACGAACTGCTGCACCCGGTCCCAGCCGTCGGGCAGCAAGCCGGAGAGGAGCGCCTTGTGCCGCTCCTCCGCGTCGACCATCGCCTGGGCCGACTGGCGGCGGATACTTTCGACCTTCTCGTACTCGTCGAGCACCAGCTCGGCGGTCGCCGCCACTTCGCGCAACAGCGGCGCCAAGCCGTCCAGTTGGTCGCTGCCGAGCCAGTGGTAGACGTCGAACAGGCGCTGGGTGTTCTGGCACAGCAGCGAGTAGCGCTGGATCGAAACCGCCGGGGTCTCGATCTCCCGGCACAAGTCGTAGAGGTCGGAGACGCCGCGCACCAGCTCGGCATTGCCGATCCGCCCGAGAAAACCGCTACGCGCCGGTTGGCGGGCCGCGTACTCCTCGGTGCAGAACGGCGTCTGCCAGACCTGCATCGGATGGATGCGGGTCGGTTCCTCGCCTTCGGCGGCGAAGATCACCATGCGCCCGTCCTCCAGGCGCGCGTAGCCGTGGCCGAACAGCGGATTCTGCAACTGGCGGTTGATCAGGTTGTAGGTGAGCAGCACGTTCCGCCCCTGCTCGGGATGGTAGAAAACGTACTGCACGTCCTCGCCGTTGGGCGAGCGTACCGAGCGCTTGAAGCGCATGCCTTCCATGGATTGCTCGAAGGTGCGGTACTCGCCGTTCTGCAGGTAGTAGCCGCCGGGGAAGATGATCCCGTGGTCCTCCGGCAACTGGATGCAGGCCAGGCCGATGGCGTCGATGCGCTCGACCTTGCCGGTCAGGCTGTTGAACACCAGGTAGCGCCACTGCTCCTCGCGATAGGGCAGGACCTTGAGCAGCAGCAGGCTGCCGAGGCGGGCGAACTCAACCTGCGCGTCGTCCAGCGACTGGGTCTTGTCCATCACCTCTTCGCGATAGATGCCCAGGCCGACCTCGGTGTTGTTCTCGACCTTGATGGTCAGGTCGCCGCCAATGGTCTCGACGAACAGGGTGTCGAGGATGTTCAGGTGCGGGAAGCGGCCCTCCACCACCATCTCGCGGGTAGCCCGCTGCCATTCGAAGTCGAACGGTGCCGGCAAGGCGATGTCGCGCTCGCCGCGGTTGTCGATGTAGCGGACTTCGCTGCCGTCGCTGGAGATCGACCAGCGGAACACGCGGATGTCGGTGATCCGCTCGCCGATCTGGAAGCTGGCCAGCAGCTTGCCGTCGCGGATCGCCAGTTGCAGCAGGCGGGTGTTCTTGTAGTAGGTGTAAAGCTCGTTGAAGTCGTTGACGAAGCCCGGCGCGGCGAGAAAGCTGTCCCCCAGTGGCACAGGCTCCGCCTCGTAGCCTTCGCTGCCCTCCACCAGGCGGTAGAGGGAGAACACGTCGGCCACGCCGGTTTCCTTGCGCAGGCCGATGAACACGTTGTAGCCGAACAGCAGGCAATCGCCGACCTGGACGATATCGCGGGCGATGCAGTTGTTCTCGGTACGGATGCGGACCCGGCCGATCACATCCATCTGGCTGTCGCCGAACTCCTCCAGGCGACTGGCGTTGAGCCTTTCGGCGGTCTGCCGCAGGCGCTGGCCCTGCTCCAGCAGGCGCTTGTGCAGCACCTCGTAGGCGCCGCCCTCGGCAACGGCCTTGTCCAATACGTCCTGCGCGGGAGTTGCGGCTTGAGTGTCCGACATCCTGGTCTTCCTGGGTCTACGGCGGTCATCGATGGAAACCGGCCCGAGCGGCCTGCCCCGGGCGCAGCCAACAGGCCACGCCAGGGGCTGCGCCGCTCAGGGCGCGGGCGGAACGCCTCCGCAGTTGGCGGAGGAGGCTGCGGGTCGACTCAGACTTCCGCCGCCGGCTCGTTCTCGTGGCCGCTCTTGCGTTCCGGCATCACCGCAGCGGCTGCGCCACGGCCGTTGAGCAGGCGGGCGAGGACGTCCTGCACCACCGGGCTCTTGCCGACCACACCTTCGATGGCCTTGCCCACCGACAGCGACTTGGCGAAGGAGTTGAAGAAGTCGCCCTCGCCGCCGACGATCTCGATGTTCGCCTTGCCCAGCGCGGTGGCGAGCACCTCGGCCTGGTCCTTGGCGATGTCCTTGTTCGCGGCGATGGCCGCCATGGCCTCCTCGAAGCTCTTCTCCAGCTGCATGCGGAACTCTTCGTGCTGGCGAGCGCTGTCGCTGAGGGCATCCAGGGCGCCGAACTTCTTGCCAAGCCCCTCGGCCTCGGCATTCAGGCGCTGCAGCAGTACTTCCGCTTCCGCGCTGCCCTGGTCCTTGGTGGCCTTGGCCTTGGCCGCGCCGAGCTGCTCCTCGCCGCGCGCCTGGGCGCCGAGCTTCTCGGCCAGCACCTTGGCTTCGGCCAGGCCGTCCTTCTCCTTGGCTGCGGCCTGCGCCTCGAGCACCCGGGCGTCGGCCAGGCCGCGCTCCTCGTCGCCCCTGGCTTCGGCGATCAGTTGTTCGGCACGTACCCGCGCCGCTGCCAAGCCATCCTTTTCCTTAGCCGCAGCGGTGACTTCCAGCACCCGCGCATCGGCCAGTCCCGGCGCTGCGCGCTCGGCCTCGATGCCCTCGGCCAGACGCTTCTTCGCCTCGGCCTGCTTCGACGCCGCTTCCAGCTCGGCCTGCGCCATGGTGTTGATTTCCACCGCCTTGTGCTTGGAGCGGGCCTCGTCGGCTTCCGCCTGCTTGACCTGGCGTACCAGCTCCTGCTCGGCTTCCGCCTGGGCCTGCAGCAGGATCACCTGCTTGACCCGCTCGGCCTCGGAAACCTCGCGCACCTCCTTGATCCGCTCCTCCTCCTGGGCCACGGTCTTTTCCACCGCGACGCGCTCGCGAATCACATTGGCGATGTTCTTGCGCTGCTCTTCCAGCGCCTTTTCCTTCTCGATCTTCTGCAGCTCCACCTCACGCTCGCGGGCGACGATCTCCAGGTCCTTGGCGCGGGTGACCTTCTCCACCTCGATGACCACCGCGCGCTGGCGGTTCTGCTGCGCCACCTCGACCTCGCGCTGGTGGTTCTCGGTGCGCACGTCGATTTCCTGCTGCGCCTGGATCCGCGCCTGCTCGGCCTTCAGCCGCTCCTCTTCCTTGACCCGCGCGGTTTCCGCTTCCTCGCGGGCACGGATGGTCTCGATCTCGCGCTTCTGCCGGGCCTCGGCGTCAGCCTGCTGGCGCTCCAGGGCCAGGGCCGCCTCGCGGGTCTCGACGTTCTTCTTCTTGATCGCCAGCTCTTCGTTGCGCTCCAGTTCGTTGGTGATGACGTTCTGGGTGGCGGTCAGCTCGGTGATCTTGCGGATGCCCTCGGCATCGAGGATGTTGCTCGGGTCCAGCGAGTTCTTCGCGGTCTGCTCCAGGTAGTCGATGGCGACGTCTTCCAGGACGTAGCCGTTCAGGTCGTTGCCGATCACCTCGATGATGCGGTCACGGAAGTCCTGGCGATTCTCGAACAGCTGGACGAAGTCGAACTGCTTGCCGACGGTCTTCAGCGCCTCGGAGAACTTGGCATTGAACAGCTCGTTCACCGCCGAACGGTCGGAAGCACGGTCGACGCCGATGGCCTTGGCCACCTTGAGCACGTCGTCCTGGGTCTCGTTGACCCGCAGGTAGAAGGCAACGGTGATGTCCGCGCGCATGTTGTCGCGGCAGATCAGGCCGTCCTTGCCGCGCCGGTCGACCTCCAGGGTGATCAGCGAGATGCGCATGAACTCCTTCAGGTGGATCACCGGATAGACCAGCGCACCGGTGAAATGCACCTTGGGCGTCGACGACATGTCGTTGACGATCAGCGCGGTGCCTTGCGGGACCTTGATGTAGAAGGCCTTGAACAGGGCCAGCAGGCCCACGACCAGCAGAACAACCAGGCCCACTCCCAGCAGGAGGGGCATCAGCGACGTCATATCCATAGCAGCAGTTCTCCTTGATTCTCACCGAGCCCGGGTCAGATACCGCGGAACTCTTCCTCGGTAACGACCCGATAGGCGTGCTCCGCCTCTAGGTACTCCAGCAGCACGACGCGATCGCCGCGCTTGAAGCCTTTGTTTTCTTCCGCACGAACTTTCAGGATCAGCCCGGCGCCGCCGTCTTCCAGCAACGCCTCGCCATGTTGCAGGGTGACCCGCCCGCTGCGCACCACCGCGACCTGGCCCAGCACCGACTTGCTGCTGGTGCTTTCCAGCTTGCGGAACAGCGGCCGCAACGGCCGGCACAGCGTGGCCGCCAGCGGCGCCGCCAGGAACAGCGCGCCCACCGCCACCACGGCGCCCAACGGGTAGCGCAGCCAGCCGAGCGGCAATGCGCTGAGCAGCCACAGCTGGACGAAGTAGCAGAGGAACCAGGCGAAGAAGGACAGCAGGGTCAGCACCAGGGTGACCGGTACGCCGTTGAGTTTCAGCTTCGCCAGCAGCGCGGCGAGGCCTTCGGCCTGGCCGGCGCCATCGACGACCGACTCGGCGTCGAGATCGAGCACATCGATCTCGACCATGCCCAGGGCGACGATGCCCCAGTAGATGATCGCTAGGATCAGAAGAAAGCTGAACAGCACGGTCGGGAACGACAGCGCCGTCTGCAGGAAACCTTCCATTGTCGCTCTATCCCTGAAAAACGGGCCCGGACGCCTTCGCCGGGCCGCGGGCCTATCAGGCCTTGCCCTTTTCCTTCAGGCGCGCCAGCACGCCATCCACGCTGTTGCCCGAGGCCTTGATCCCAGCCGCGCGCAGCTTGGCGTCCAGCGCATCGTCCGGCGCCGCCGCGCTGGCCAGTTCGGCCGCGGCATCCATGGTCGCCGCGCGTTCGGCCTGGCGCTGCTTGATCCGCTCCAGGGAGTCCACCGCGGTCTGCAGCTTGCTCTTCGAGTTGCCGTAGCGCTGGGCAACGGCCATCTGCGCCTTCTGCACGCTCTCGGTGGCCTTGACCGTATCCACCTGTTGCTTGAGCTGGCGGATGTTGCCCTCGGCCTGGCTCACCGACTTGCGCAACTGGGCTACGCTGGCGGCGAATTCCGCGACCTGGGCACGCTCGCCCTCGAGCTGGTTCTCCAGGGTCGCGATCTTCTCCGCGACCTCCCGGGCCAGCTCCTCGTTGCCGGCCTCCAGTGCCTTGATCGCGTATTGCTCGTACTCGGCGACCTGGGCCGCGCCCTTCTCGACGCGCTCCTGGGCCAGGCGGTGGCGGGCCATGATCGAGGCCAGCGCTTCCCGCGACTTGCGCAGTTCGACGTCGGCGTCGCGGATCTCCTGGTCGAGGATGCGCAGCGCCTGGCTGTCGACGATCGCCTCGCCAACCTCGTTGGCTCCGCCGCGCAGGGCGCTCAGCAGCTTGCTCCATACCGTCATGATGGTGTCCTCCCTCAGGCCCGGGCTTTCAGGTAGCCGGCGTAGACTTCCGTGGCGCGGATCACGTTGCCGGCCAGGGTTTCGATTTCGTGCAGCACGCTGGCCAGCGACGAAGTCGTGCTCAACGCGCCGAACATGCTGTAGCAGCGCTCCTCGCCCGGCAGGTTGAGCAGGCCGATGCTCGACAGCGGGAACAGTTGCCGGCTGAGCAGGACCTCTTCGTTGAAGGCGGTCGCGTCGGTAACGTCGCTTTCCGGCCAGAGCAGCGCCTCGACGATGATCTGCTCGCCCTGGGGCGCGACGAACACCGGCAGGTCGCCGTATTCGCGCATGATCACATAGAGACTCGCTTCCGCCCCCTCGATCAGCTCGATCTGGGCCTCGCCGCTGCTGAACAGCTCGGTGCCGCTCAGGGCCTCGGCCAGCGAGCGAGCGTTCCATACCCGGGCTTCCGTCATGTCTTCCTCCTTCTCCAAATGAGCCGCTCCGGCAGCCGGGCGACGCAGCATCCGCTCGATGCCGGCGAGCGCCGCGGCGTTCTCCGGCAAGATCCAGACTTCCTTCTTCACCAGGCCCTGCTCGCGCAGGCGCTGGCGAAAGACACGCTGATAATGGGCTGATGATTTCCGTTGCATGGACTCACACTACGAGATCACATGTAAGATTTCAACAGCTCACATGTAATAAAATCCAACGCACGCGCATATCTACGCCGGGCCGGCCGGAGCATGGAAAAGAAACACGGGGAGGAAAGAGAGAAAGAAATGGCACGAGGGGCCTCCCTGGCTCGGTGTCTGGCGCGCTACATCCTGTATCGACTCCCGCATTAAACCCTCTATGCAAAAGGAATTGAAGGACCGCCGGGCATATCGGGAAAAAACGGGAAACGTCTCACCCTACCGCGGCACCCGCCCGCACCGCCGGCAAATGCTCTAGGCTATGCGCACACTGCAGCCTGACGGACACCGCATGGAACATTCGCCCAAACCGCTGGCCGGCCTGAAGGTGGTCGAGCTCGGCACCCTGATCGCCGGCCCTTTCGCCTCGCGGATCTGCGCCGAGTTCGGCGCCGAAGTGATCAAGATCGAGTCGCCCGACGGCGGCGATCCACTGCGCAAGTGGCGCAAGCTCTACGAAGGCACCTCGCTGTGGTGGTTCGTTCAGGCACGCAACAAGAAATCCCTGACCCTCAATCTCAAGCACGCCGAAGGCCAGGCGATCCTGAAACGCCTGCTCGGCGATGCCGACATCCTGATCGAGAACTTCCGCCCCGGCGTACTGGAAAAGCTCGGCCTGGGCTGGGATGTCCTCCACGCGCTGAACCCGCGCCTGGTGATGGTGCGCCTGTCGGGCTTCGGCCAGACCGGCCCCTACAAGGACCAGCCGGGCTTCGGCGCGGTCGGCGAGTCGATGGGCGGACTGCGCTACATTACCGGCTTCGAGGACCGCCCGCCGGTTCGCACCGGGATTTCCATCGGCGACTCGATCGCCGCCCTGTGGGGCGTGATCGGCGCGCTGATGGCGCTGCGACACCGCGAGGTCAACGGCGGCGAGGGACAGATGGTCGACGTCGCCCTCTACGAGGCGATCTTCGCCATGATGGAAAGCATGGTTCCGGAATTCGACGTGTTCGGTTTCATCCGCGAGCGCACCGGCAACATCATGCCGGGCATCACCCCCTCCTCCATCCACACCAGCGCCGATGGCCGCCACGTACAGATCGGCGCCAACGGCGACGCGATCTTCCGCCGCTTCATGCAGGCCATCGGCCGCGACGACCTGGCCAGCGACCCGCAACTGGCCAGCAACGACGGGCGCGATGCGCGCCGCGACGAACTCTATGGGGTTATCGACCGCTGGGTCGCCTCGCAGCCCCTGGAGGAAGTGCTGGCGGTGCTGGCGCGAGCCGAAGTCCCGGCCAGCCGAATCTACTCCGCCGAAGACATGTTCCGCGATCCGCAATTCCTTGCCCGCGAGATGTTCCTCTCGGCACGCTTGCCGGACGGCAAGCCATTCCGCATGCCTGGCATCGTGCCCAAGCTGTCCGCCACGCCAGGCTCGGCGGATTGGGTAGGCCCGGAACTGGGCGAGCATACCGATGCCCTGCTCGCCGAGCTGGGCTACGACAGCGAGGGCATCGCCGCCCTGCGCCGGGAAGGCGCCATCTGAACGGTACGCGGAGCCCTTCATCGGTGCTCCGCGGACAGGGCGGCCCCTCTCCCCTATCCAGCCAGGGAGAGGGGGTTATCCGCACGCTTCCACAAGCATGGCGCCATCCGGCAAGAGCCGCTGCACCGGCGCGCGCCTTCGGCCTGACCGCCCGATGCGCAACGCGCCCTCGAACGAGACGGTGCTAGCGCGACGAATACAGCAGCACGTGATCCCGCTCGCGGAAGGTCGCCAGCACGTCTTCCTCCATCCGCCCGACCAGCACCTGCAATTCCCGGCGAATGGTCTGCACGGCATCCTCGAGATAGCTTTCGTCGTTCAACTGCACCTTGGCGATGACCCGCTGCAACAGGGTTTCCCCCTGCGGATCGACCAGCGTGACCACCCGTCCGCCATCGGGCCGGGGCTGGCTGAGGGTGAAGGGATGGGGAGCGAAGGCATCGGCCAGTCGTTGCTTCAGGCTGTCCAAATCAGGTCTCCTGTTTCGACGAATAAGACTCGTCAAAGACCGAAAAAACGCGAATAGGGTTCGTCGATGCAAGCATTTACCGGACTAACGGCAGCATCTGGCGAAAGGCCACGTGCCGGCGCAAATAGCCATTCGAGCCGAACCAGGCCAACGCAACGATCAGCCCGCTATAAGGGAAGCACCGGGAAAAACTCCAACCATCCCACCCTCGCGCAACGCCTTCACCTGCTTGAAATTGCAGTATCCGGCGCGTCCGTCAGGCAGTAACAACGAGACTTCCCCCTGCGCATCGAACAGCGAGGATCTCATGACTGCCTTCGCATCCCCCCGCGGCGCCTGGCGCGCCTTCATCCTCGCGCTGGCATTCGCCGCCGGCACGGCACAGGGCTCGCTGCTGTTCGGCGCCGTCGGCCTGGCCAACGACCAGTACGCGCGTCCGGTCGCCGACACCGAGATCGCCAGCACCGCCGTGCTCGCCGATTGTCGTGGCTTCGTCGGGACCATCGCCAGGATCGTCCTGCTGGACGGCTCGATCCGCTGCAACGAGGCTTTCCCCTATGGCTTCGCCAGCCCGATCAGTACCAGCGTCTACTATCCGGCGGACATCGCCGCGTCCGACGCCAAGTTTCCGGTCATCACTTTCGTCGGCGGCATACTTTCCAACGCCGGCAACTATCACGAACTGATGAAACTGTGGGCCAGCCACGGCTTCATCGTGGTGATCTCCTCCGACTTCATCAATTCCTTCCCGCTGATGCACGCCCTCGGCATCCTTGAGGTCGCGAAACTGGACAGGGACCCGGCCTCGGCCCTGCATGGCCGGGCCGACTTTTCCCGGACGCTGGTCGCCGGGCACTCCGCCGGCGGCCAGGCCACACTGCAGAGCGCCAGCCTCTCTGCACAAGCCCTGCAACTCATCGAGCCACGGTTGAAGCTGGTCGGCGCCCTGCCGATCGAGCCAGGCCCCCTGGCCATCGGTTCCACGGTAAAGACCCCGACCCTGCTGCTGACCGGACTGGCCGATGTGGTCGTGCCGCCGCTCAGTTGGCCGATCCTCTGGCAGGGCCCGTTGATCCGCGACGTGCCCGCCTGGGGCGCCACGGCCACCACGGCGACCCACTTCAGCCCGCTGCGACAGATCGAGTACAACGAGTTCGCCGGCATCAGCGTCGCCTGGGTGCTGTACCAGGGAAAGAACGATGCCCAGGCCCGCGACTATTTCGTCGGGCGCTACTACAAGCTGGCCAGCGACATCCAGTTCAACGATCCACTGAGGCTGCTCCGCCCCTCGCGCAACAAACTCGCCGCTGCCCTTTGAGAAGACATGAAAAAGCCCGCCATCAAGGCGGGCTTCTTCCTTTCACGACAGGCTCAGAGCGGCTTGCCGCGATTGCCGTGCTGGCTGACGAAGGCCTGTACCTTGGCCAGCTCGTTCGGCAATACGGTGCAGCGCTCCTCGCGCTCGAACAGGTCGGCGAGGTGCGCAGGCAGCGCCGGCGCCTGGCCGATGCCGGCCTTCTCCACCGCTTCGGGGAACTTGACCGGATGCGCAGTGCCCAGGGTCACCATCGGCACGCTCAGGCTGCGCCGGCATTCGCGGGCGGCACGCACGCCAATGGCGGTGTGCGGGTCGAGCAACTCGCCACAGGAGCGGTATACCTCGGCGATGGTCTCGCAGGTCTGCTCGTCGCTGACCGCCAGGGAGTCGAACAGCTTGCGCGCCTCGGTCCAGCGCTGGTCTTCCACCGACAGCTTGCCGCTGGCCTTGAAGGCATCCAGCAGTTCGGCGACGGCCTTGCCGTTGCGGCCGTGCAGGTCGAACAACAGGCGTTCGAAGTTGGACGAGACCATGATATCCATCGACGGCGACAGCGAGGGATGCAGGGTGTCCTTGTCGTAGCGATTACCGCTCATGAAGCGGTGCAGGATGTCGTTGCGGTTGGTCGCGACGATCAGCTGGCTGACCGGCAGGCCCATGTTGCGCGCCAGGTAGCCGGCGAAGATGTCGCCGAAGTTGCCGGTCGGCACCGAGAACGCCACCGAGCGATGCGGCGCGCCGAGCTGCAGCGCGGCATGGAAGTAGTAGACGATCTGGGCCATGATCCGCGCCCAGTTGATCGAGTTCACCGCTACCAGGCGGGTACCCTTGAGGAAGCCCTGGTCGGCGAAGCTGGCCTTGACCATCTCCTGGCAGTCATCGAAGTTGCCTTCGATGGCGATGTTGTGGATGTTGTCGCCGAGGATGGTGGTCATCTGCCGGCGCTGCACCTCGGACACGCGGTTGTGCGGGTGCATGATGAAGATGTCGACGTTGTCGCAACGGCGGCAGCCTTCGATGGCCGCGGAGCCGGTATCGCCGGAGGTGGCCCCCATGATCACCACGCGCTCGCCGCGCTTGGCCAGCACATGGTCGAGCAGGCGGCCGAGCAGTTGCAGGGCGAAGTCCTTGAAGGCCAGGGTCGGGCCGTGGAACAGCTCCAGCACCCATTCGTTGCCGTTCAACTGGCGCAGCGGCGCCACTGCGTCATGGGCGAAGACGCCATAGGTTTCCTCGAGGATCTTCTTGAAGTCGGCATCGGCGATGCTGCCGGCGACGAACGGGCGCATCACCCGGAAGGCCAGCTCGTGGTAGGGCAGGCCGACCCAGGAGGCGATCTCCTCGAGGGTGAAGCGTGGCAGGTTTTCCGGGACGTAGAGGCCGCCGTCGCTGGCCAGGCCGGCGAGGAGGACATCTTCGAAGTTCAGGGCGGGCGCTTGGCCGCGGGTGCTGATGTAACGCATGTTCAAAACCTTCGCTGTTGACGCGGGCCCGCGAGCGGCGCCCGGCGTTCGATCAATTCAGTTGTTCGACACGGATGCGGACCACCGGCCCGGACACGCCTTCCAGCGCTTCCAGGGCGGCGATGGCATCGTTGATGCGTTGTTCGATGACCCGGTGGGTAACCAGGATCATCGGCACCAGGCCGTCCTGTTCCTCGGCCTCCTTCTGCATGATCGATTCGATGTTGATGCCGCGCTCGGACAGGATGGTGGCCACCTGGGCCAGTACGCCCGGGTGGTCCTTGGCCTGGATGCGCAGGTAGTAGGCGCTTTCGCAGGCTTCGATCGGCAGGATCGGGTGGTCGGACAGCGCGTCCGGCTGGAACGCCAGGTGCGGTACGCGGTTCTCCGGATCGGAGGTCATGGCGCGGACCACGTCGACGAGGTCGGCCACCACCGAGGAAGCGGTCGGCTCCATTCCGGCACCGGCGCCGTAGTAGAGGGTCGAGCCTACGGCGTCGCCGTTGACCATCACCGCGTTCATCACGCCGTTGACGTTGGCGATCAGGCGATCCGAGGGAATCAGGGTCGGGTGCACGCGCAGCTCGAAGCCGCTCTCGGTGCGACGCGCCACGCCCAGGTGCTTGATGCGATAGCCGAGGGCGTCGGCGTAGTTGACGTCGGCGCTGGTCAGCTTCGAGATGCCTTCGGTGTAGGCCTTGTCGAACTGCAGCGGAATGCCGAAGGCGATCGAGGCGAGGATGGTCAGCTTGTGGGCGGCGTCGATGCCTTCCACGTCGAAGGTCGGGTCGGCCTCGGCATAGCCCAGGGCCTGGGCCTCGGCGAGCACGTCGGGGAAGGTACGGCCCTTCTCGCGCATTTCGCTGAGGATGAAGTTGCCGGTACCGTTGATGATCCCGGCCAGCCAGTTGATGCGGTTGGCCGACAGCCCCTCGCGGATCGCCTTGATCACCGGGATGCCGCCGGCGACAGCGGCCTCGAAGGCGACGATCACGCCCTTCTCGCGGGCCTTGGCGAAGATCTCGTTGCCGTGCACGGCGATCAGCGCCTTGTTCGCGGTGACCACGTGCTTGCCGTTCTCGATGGCCTTGAGCACCAGCTCGTGGGCCAGGGTGTAGCCGCCGATCAACTCGACGACCACGTCGATCTCGGGATTGCACGCTACGTCGAAGATATCGGCGGTGATGGGGGTCGCACCGGTATCGCACTTCGGGTTCGGCCGGCGGGCGGCGATCTGCGCAACCTCGATACCGCGCCCGGCACGGCGGGCAATCTCCTCGGCGTTGCGTTTGAGTACATTGAAGGTACCGCCACCGACGGTCCCCAACCCACAGATGCCTACTTTGACCGGTTTCACGCTGGAACTCCCCATCTCACCTACGACGGCCGGACGCGCCGGCCTGCTATGGTTCCCCGATCGAATCGAGGTTGACGCGACCACTGTACGGGCCACGACACATCCTGGCGATGGATTCCGCCAGCGGGCGGCGGAAATCGCCAATGATGAAAACAAAAGAGCCGCACATTACGAAGCGGCTCTTTATTAGTCAATTGTTCGGCAGACCCGGCGCTATTTGGCCTCCAGCGCCAGCTTGGCCAACTGCTTGGCCGGCTGGTAGCCGGGGAGCAACTGGCCATTGGCAAGGACGATCGCCGGCGTTCCCTGCACCCCGACCATCTGGCCCATCTGGAACTGCTTGTCGACCGGGTTCTTGCACTCGGAAGACTTGATCTCCTTGCCGTTCATCATGGCGTCCATCGCCTTGGTCGGCTCCTTCGCACACCAGACCGCCTGCAGTTGCTTGTCGCCCGCCGACTGCGGCCCCTGGCGCGGGAACGCCATGTAGCGCACCTCGATCCCCTGCTCGGTCAGGTCCGGCACCTCGGCATGCAGCTTCTGGCAGTACGGGCAGGTGGTATCGGTGAACACCGTGATGTGCGCCTTGGCCTGGCCCTTGGCCGGATACACCACCATCTCGCTGGCGGGCACGCCGTTGATCGCCTTGGCGATCGCCTGGCTCTCGGCCTTCTCGGTCAGGTTGACCGGCTTGCCGTCCTTCACCTGGTAGAGGTAGCCCTGCATGACGAACTGGCCGTCGGCGCTGGCGTAGAGCACCCGGCCGCCCTTCAGCTGCACCTGGTAGAGCCCCTGCAGCGGGCTGCTGGCGATGGAGTCGATAGGCAGGTCCGGTTGCAGGGCCTGCAGGGTCTTGCGGATGTTCTGATCGGCATTGTCTGCCAGGGCCAGGGTACTCATCAGGCCGAGGGCGGCAGCAGCCAGAAAACGGGTCACGCGCATGTGTCACTCCTGTCGTGCGGTCGGCGAAGCCTACCATAGACCGCTATCCCGACGGGCCCGACGCTTGTCGCAGAACGCTACGAAAGCGCCTCTTTTCGGGTAGGTACGGATTTTTCGGACAAAGCGTCAGCCTCGCGGGTGGTGGCGTGCGTGCAGATCCTGGAGGCGGGCCCGGGCGATATGGGTATAGATCTGGGTGGTCGACAGGTCGCTGTGGCCGAGCAGCATCTGCACCACCCGCAGGTCGGCGCCATGGTTGAGCAGGTGGGTGGCGAAGGCGTGGCGCAGGGTGTGCGGCGAAATCGACGTGCCGATCGCCGCCACCTGCGCGTGATGCTTGATGCGATGCCAGAAGGTCTGGCGGGTCATCTGTTCGCCGCGCAGGCTGGGGAACAGCACGTCGCTGGGCCGCCCGCCGAGCAGGTCGCCGCGGGCCTCGCGCAGGTAGCGTTCGAGCCAGCCGATGGCTTCCTCGCCGAGCGGCACCAGGCGCTCCTTGCTGCCCTTGCCGAACACCTTGACCACGCCCTGGCGCAGGTTGACCTGCTCCAGGGTCAGGCCGACCAGTTCGCTGACCCGCAGGCCGCAGGCATACAGCACTTCGAGCATGGTGCGATCGCGCAGGCCCAGCGGGTCGTCGACTTCCGGCGCCGCCAGCAATGCCTCGACGTCCGCTTCGGAGAGGGATTTCGGCAACGGCTTGCCCAGTTGCGGCAGGTCCACCTGCAAGGTGGGATCCTCGGCGATCAGGCCGTCGCGCAGGCAATAGCGATAGAAGCCACGCAGGCCGGAGAGGAAGCGCGCGGTCGAGCGGGCCTTGTAGCCCTGTTCCAGGCGCCAGGCCAGGTGATCGAGGATGGCGTCGCGGCCGATGCCCTCCAGGCGCAGCCCGCGGCCATCGAGCCAGGCGTTGAACTGCTGGAGGTCGTTGCGATAAGCCTCGCGGGTGTTGTCGGCAAGGCCTTTTTCCAGCCACAGGGCATCGAGGAAACGGTCGATCAGGGGATGTTCGAGGGTACTCATGGATGAAGGCTGCGAACCAAATGAAAGCGCGGCTAGTCTTTCATAGCCTGGGCGCTATCGCGAGCGTTGGCCGTCATCGCCACGTAATGGTTAGTCAGGCCGGTCGACAGGAGGTCGGCCGGCTTCCCGTGCCCGCGGGAAAAAGCGGAGCCATGTGGCTCGATGGTTCGCCCCGGCTCAGGACGAGCGGAGCGACGCTGACAAGGAATCCTCGATGGACCAGAACGCTATCCTGCTCGCCCTCGGCGGCATCGGTGCCGCCGCCCTGCTCAGTCAATGGCTGGCCTGGCGCCTGCGCCTGCCAGCCATTCTTTTCCTGCTGCTGTCCGGGATCGTCGCCGGCCCGCTACTCGGCTGGCTCGATCCGGACGAGATGTTCGGCCCCCTGCTGTTCCCACTGGTATCCCTGGCAGTGGCGCTGATCCTCTTCGAGGGCAGCCTGACCCTGCATTTCAGCGAATGGAAGGAAATCGGCACCGTGGTGCACCGAATGGTGACCATCGGCGCGCTCTCGACCTGGGGCGTGATCGCCCTGGCCGCCCACTACCTGCTCGACTTCAGCTGGGAAATGGCCCTGCTGTTCGGCACCCTGACCCTGGTCACCGGGCCCACGGTGATCGTTCCGATGCTGCGGGTGGTCCGGCCCAAGGCCGCGGTGGCGAACATCCTGCGCTGGGAAGGCATCGTCATCGATCCCATCGGCGCCCTGCTGGCGGTAGTGGTGTACAGCTTCATCATCTCCAGCGGCGAAGGCGATGGCTGGCTACACAGCCTGCAGACCTTCGGTGGAGTGATCCTCTGCGGCAGCCTGTTCGGCATCCTCGGCGGCTGGGCGCTGGGCATCGTCCTGCGCCGCCACTGGCTGCCGGACTACCTGCACAACCTGGCGACGCTGGCCGCGGTGCTGGGCGTATTCATCGCCTCGAACCGGGTGATGCACGAATCCGGACTGCTCGCCGTCACCCTGATGGGCATGGGCCTGGCCAACATGAAGGGCGTCGACGTACGGCAGATCCTGCACTTCAAGGAAAACCTCAGCGTCCTGCTGATTTCCGGCCTGTTCATCCTCCTGGCCGCGCGCCTGGACATCAATGCCCTGCTCGGCCTGGGCCCGGCGGCGCTGCTGGTGCTGCTGCTGATCCAGTTCGTCGCCCGGCCGCTGAACGTGGCGCTGTCGACCTGGGGTTCGCCGCTGAGCTGGCGCGAGCGCGCCCTGCTCAGCTGGATCGCCCCGCGCGGGATCGTCGCCGCGGCGGTCTCGGCGATCTTCGCCATCCGCCTGAGCGCCGAAGGCCATGCCCAGGCGGCGCTGCTGGTGCCGCTGACCTTTCTGGTGATCATCGGCACGGTGGTCCTGCAAAGCGCCACCGCCCGCCCCCTGGCGCGCCTGCTGAAGGTCGCCGAGCCCTCGCCCAGCGGCTACCTGATCGTCGGCGCCAATCCGGTTGGGCGCGCCATCGGCAAGGCCCTGAAGAGCCTCGGCAGCCGCGTGCTGCTGACTGATTCGAGCTGGGAAAACATCCGCGCCGCCCGCATGGACAACCTGCCCACCTATTTCGGCAATCCCACCTCGCAGCACGCCGAAGCCCACCTCGACCTGGTCGGCATCGGGCATTTGCTGGGGGTTTCTCCAGCCGGCGAGCTGAATACCCTGGCGGCCATGCGCTTCCGCCACGAGTTTGGCCATCGCCAGCTGTTCGGCCTGCCGACCAGCCAGGAAGCCAAGCGTACCGACAAGCACCGCTCCAGCGACGAACACCGTGGCCGTCCGCTTGGCCAGCGACCGCTGACCTACGCGCAGTTCGCCAGCCTGCTGTCGCGCGGCGCCGAAATCCGCACCACCCTGCTCACCGACACCTTCGGCTGGAACGACTACCAGGCGCTGCACGGCGAGTCCGCGATCCTGCTGTTCGCCCGCGATCCGAACGGCAGGATGCACGTCGCCACGCCACAGTCCACGCTGGCGCCGGGCACCGGCTGGACGCTGCTGTCGCTGATCGACGCGGAACCGTCAGTCAGCAAGTCGCAGGCTACGGAAATCGCCGACTAGACTTCAACGAACCGACGAAAGACCGTCGTCACCCTATCCAAGGTTGGGTGACAAACGAAGCCCACGAAGAGGATGATTGCATCTAGCCATCATCCTCTTTTTTCATCAGGCCATGACCATGTCCAATCAACAACATTCCCGCCTGGGCCAGATCCTGATCAACAAGGGGCTGATTAGCGCCGCCCAACTGGACGCCGCGATCCAGGCGCAGTTGAGCAACCACAAGCGCCTGGGCGAAACCCTGATCGAGCAGGGCCTGCTGAGCGAACGGCAACTGAAGAAGGCGCTGAAGAAGCAGACCAACCTGCGCCTGGCCGCGACCCTGGTCGCCGCCCTGCTCAGTCCGTTCCAGATGGCCAGCGCCGACATCCAGCGTATGCAGCCGCCAGCGGCCATGAGCCGCCAGGAACTGCCGAAGAACCTGCGTCCGCTGACCGACGTCGAGATGAGCAACGTCAACGCCCAGGGCCTCAACGAAAGCCTCGAGGGCCTGTTCCTGAAGGCCGAGGGCGGCGACGGACTGGCCGCGGTGAAGCAACTGGCGAAGCTGGTGATGCCGATGCTCGACAGCCTGGAGGCGGAAACCTCGATGAGCGACGTTCGCTACGAAACCGGCAAGACGCAAAGCACGCTCAACCCCGACGGCTCGGTCAACCTGCGCCTGCCGAGCAGTATCGGCGAGGTGCGCTTCGACAATATCCGCATTGCCGGCGCGCCGCGCGAGCAGACGTTCGGCAGCGTCAGCCTGCAACAGATCGACCTGTCCCAGGCCTCCCTGAAGATCAGCCTGCGGCCCTGATCCCAACCCAGGGCCGGATCGTCCGGGGATATGGAAAAGGCACCCGTGGGTGCCTTCTTTCTGCCTGTCTCAAGCCGCCTGGCTGGCCGGGAACCCCGGCAGGACCGGAACCGGCCGCTTTTCGTCGTCGATGGCAACGAAGCTGAACAGGCCGTGTATGGCCTTCTCGCGACCGTCGGCGTACATGCTTTCCAGGTACACCTCGACCTCCACCTTGAGGCTGGTGTTGCCGACCTTGACCACCCGTCCGACCAGTTCGACGATCGAGCCCGCCGGGATCGGGTGGTTGAAGTCGATGCGATCGGTGGAAACGGTCACCAGCGGCAGGCGGCAGAAACGGGTCGCGGTGATGAACGAGACCTCGTCCATCCAGGCCAGCGCAGTCCCGCCGAACAGGGTGTTGTGGTGATTGGTGGTGGGCGGGAATACCGCCTTGGTCACACGGGTTTCGGAAAGCTCGGTGCGACGCAGGATTTCTTGCTCTCTGGGGGTCATGCCACGAATACCGGATGGAGTGGCTGCCTGGGTGCCGCGGATGTTGTACTGGTTATGCGCTGCCGTGGGCAGTAGGAAGCGCCGCCGGAAAGGCGAACGCCAGACATGAAAAAAGCAGCCCTCGGGCTGCTTTTCTCGGAGAAGAACCGGATTAGACCAGTTTTTCCTTGATGCGCGCGGCCTTGCCGGACAGGGCGCGGAGGTAGTACAGCTTGGCCTTGCGCACGTCGCCGCGACGCTTGACGCTCAGGCTGTCGACGATCGGGCTGTAGGTCTGGAAGGTACGTTCCACGCCCACGCCGTTGGAGATCTTGCGCACGGTGAAGGCGCTGTTCAGGCCACGGTTGCGCTTGGCGATAACGACGCCTTCGAAGGCCTGCAGACGCTGACGGTCGCCTTCCTTCACCTTGACCTGGACGATCACGGTATCGCCGGGGGCGAACGCCGGGATCTCTTTGTTCATCTGTTCAGCTTCGATCTGCTGAATGATCTTGTTGGTCATGCTGTGCTCCTAAGACCGGCAATCGGCCAGCCATCGATACGTTAACTATCGTCCCGCTGACGGATATATTCCGCCAGCAGCTTCTGCTCTTCTCCAGAAAGCGAGCGGCTATCCAGAAGATCGGCGCGTCGTTCCCAGGTCCGCCCAAGGGCCTGCTGCAAACGCCAACGCCGGATGTGTTCATGGTTGCCACTGAGCAACACTTCAGGAACACGTTTGTCCGCGTACACCTCGGGTCGGGTGTAGTGCGGGCAGTCGAGCAGGCCATCCGTGAAGGAGTCCTCCTCGGCGGAATCTGCATGACCCAATGCACCGGGCAGCAACCGCGTCACTGCATCGACCAGCACCATGGCCGGCAACTCACCGCCGGACAGGACATAATCGCCGATCGACCATTCTTCATCGACGTGCTCTTCGATGAAGCGCTCGTCGATGCCTTCGTAGCGCCCGGCGATGAGGATCAACGCTTCCTCTTCGGCCAGTTCGCGTACGCCCGCCTGCGTCAGCTGGCGGCCTTGCGGCGAAAGGTAGATCACCTTCGCCTTCCTGCCCCCGGCGGCTTGCCTGGCATCCGCCAGCGCGCCCTCCAGAGGCTTGATCTTCATCACCATGCCAGGGCCACCGCCGAAGGGCCGGTCGTCCACCGTCTGGTGGCGGTCCTCAGTGTAGTCCCGTGGATTCCAGCAGGTCAGCGTGAGCAACCCCTGCTTTACCGCACGGCTGGTGATGCCATAGTCACTGATCGCGCGGAACATCTCCGGAAAGATGCTGACGACGCCCACCCACAAACGCTTGTCCATGGATGATCAGAAGTCCGCGTCCCAGTCCACCCGCATCTCGCCAGCGGCCAGGTCGATCGACAGCACGCACTGCCCGGTGTAGGGCAACAGGCGCTCGCGGTCGTCCAGGCTGCCCGCGCAGGGCTTGACCACCATGACATCGTTGGCACCGGTTTCCAGCAGATGGTCGATCACGCCGAGCAACTGCCCGCCCTGGTCGATCACCTTCAGGCCTTCCAGCTGGTGCCAGTAGTACTCACCTTCCTCGAGAGAGGGCAACTCGCTACGCGGGATGCAGATCTCGTAACCGGTGAAGGTGCGGGCCTCTTCGCGATCGTCGAGCCCCTTGAGCTTGGCGGCCAGGACCTTGCCATGCAGGCGCCCCCTGACCAGCTCGGCCTGCCGAATCTCGCCGTCGCGCCGGAGCGTCCAGCGGCGATAGTCCAGCAGGTTGTCCAACGGGTCGGTAAAGGAATACACCTTCACCTCACCGCGGATGCCGTACACCGAAACGATCTTGCCGATCACGACCAGGTCGTCGGCGGGTGTCGGCATTTCACTCATGACGGCTTAGGCGTTTGCCTTGGCAGCGTCCTTGAGCAGCTGAGCAACGCGCTCAGACGGCTGTGCACCCTGGCCGAGCCAGTAGGTAGCACGCTCCTGGTCGACGGACAGACGCACTTCGCCACCAGTCGCAACCGGGTTGAAGAAACCGATGCGCTCGACGAAGCGACCATCGCGCGCATTGCGGCTGTTGGTCACGGTCAGGTGGTAGAAGGGGCGCTTTTTGGAGCCGCCACGAGCAAGACGGATGGTTACCATGTGAACTTCGTTCCTGTAGTCGGTGCTTGCAAAATGAATGCACGCTGGGCCCACGGCCCGAAAGGCCGCATATTCTAAGGATTATCGGGGAATTTGCAAATCTCTTTTTCGGCCACCCATCGGCCGGCGCGGAGAGCGCGGGAAGCACACGGTCCGCCCGCTGGCCGACGGCGCGAAACCGTCGGCGTGGCCAGCGGCCGCGCGTCCGATCAAAGCTTGGGCATGCCCCCCGGGAACATGCTGCCCATGCCTCGCATCATCTTGGCCATGCCGCCCTTGGCGGTGACCTTCTTCATCATCTTCTGCATCTGCTTGTGCTGCTTGATCAGCCGGCCGACGTCCTGCACCTGGGTACCGGAGCCAAGGGCGATGCGGCGCTTGCGCGAGCCGCTGATCATTTCCGGATCGCGCCGTTCGCCGGGCGTCATCGAGTTGATGATCGCCTCCATCTGCTTGAACTGTTTCTCCGCAGCACCCTGGGCATTGCCCATCTGCGCCAGGTTGACCCCGCCGAGCATCGGCAGCTTGTCCATGAGCCCGCCGAGGCCGCCCATGTTCTTCATCTGTTGCAACTGGTCGCGGAAGTCTTCCAGGTCGAAGCCCTTGCCCTTCTTGATCTTCTTCGCCAGCTTCTCGGCCTTGTCGCGGTCGAGGTTCTGCTCAGCCTGTTCGATCAGGCTGAGCACGTCGCCCATGCCGAGGATGCGCGAGGCCACGCGGTCGGGATGGAACGGATCGAGCGCTTCGCTCTTCTCGCCCATGCCGAGGAACTTGATCGGCTTGCCGGTGATCGCCCGCACCGAGAGCGCGGCACCACCACGCGCGTCGCCGTCGACCTTGGTCAGGACCACACCGGTCAGCGGCAAGGCGTCATTGAAGGCCTTGGCGGTGTTGGCGGCGTCCTGGCCGGTCATGGCATCGACCACGAACAGGGTTTCCGCCGGCTTGATCGCCGCGTGCACCTGCTTGATCTCGTCCATCATGTCGGCATCGATGTGCAGGCGGCCTGCGGTATCGACGATCACCACGTCGATGAACTTCAGCCTCGCCTCGCGGATCGCCGCCTCGGCGATGGCCACCGGCTTCTGGCTGACGTCGGAAGGGAAGAAGGTTACGCCGACCTCGCCCGCCAAGGTTTCCAGCTGCTTGATCGCGGCGGGTCGGTAGACGTCGGCGGAAACCACCATCACCGACTTCTTCTTGCGTTCCTTAAGGAAGCGCGCCAGCTTGCCCGCGGTGGTGGTCTTGCCCGCGCCCTGCAGGCCGGCCATCAGGATCACCGCCGGCGGCGCGACGCTCAGCGCCAGGTCCTCGTTGGCCGCCCCCATCAGCTCCTCGAGCTCGGCGCGGACGATCTTCACGAACGCCTGTCCCGGGGTCAGGCTCTTCGAGACCTCGGTACCGACGGCGCGCTCCTTGACCTTGTTGACGAAGTCCTTGACCACCGGCAGGGCCACGTCGGCCTCGAGCAGGGCCATGCGCACTTCGCGCAGAGTGTCCTTGATGTTGTCCTCGGTCAGCTTGGCCTTGCCGGTGACATGGCGAAGCGTCTGCGAGAGGCGGTCTGTAAGGTTTTCGAACATGCGCGATCCTTCCACGGGGGTTGCGGCAAGCGGCGGATTATAACCAAGAGCGCGTCGCGGGACACGCGATGAAAGACGGAGTGTGTGTCCGGCGACGACCGGAGGCCAGCCTCAAGTCCTTGATTTGCCGATGCGTTCCGTCTTTGCCGAAGCGACTGCCGGGCCAGGAGGTCGCGGCGCCCGCGGCAGGCGGCCCGCCAACCCGGCCACAGGTACGAGAGAACTGTTCGCAACGGCTTTCTCGCGACGCTCGATCTATGCCAAACTCCCTTCCTTTCGGGCCCGCGATTACAAGGACTTATGCATCCCCTGCTGCCCAGCCTCATCGCTGCTGTTCTCTATCTCGGCACCGCCGCCTACCAGGGTGCCTGTGTGTCCAAGCGCACCGCGCCGGGCAAACCCCTGCTGCTCCTGTTCGGACTCCTGGCACTGGTCGCCCACGCCTTCAGCCTCTACCAGCAATTGCTGACCCCGGCCGGCCTGGTGCTGGACTTCTTCAACGCCGCCAGCCTGATCGCCGCCGCGGTAATTCTCCTGACCCTGCTGGCGACCTTGCGGATACCGGTGGAGAACCTGCTCCTCCTTCTATTCCCGCTGGGCGCCCTCACCACCCTGCTGGCGGTACTCATCCCCCACGGCACCGTCGAGCCGATCAACGAACAGCCGGGCATCCTGGCCCACATCCTGCTCTCGATCCTGGCCTACGGCCTGCTCACCATCGCGGTGTTCCAGGCGCTCTTGCTGCTGCTCCAGGACTACCGCCTCAAGCACAAGCATCCGTCCGGGCTGATCCGCAACTTCCCGCCCCTGCAAACCATGGAAAGCCTGCTGTTCGGCTTCCTCTGGGGCGGCTGGTCGCTGCTTTCGCTGTCGCTGCTGTCCGGATGGCTGTTCGTCGACAACCTGTTCGCCCAGCACCTGGCGCACAAGACCATCCTGTCCTGCTTCGCCTGGGTGGTCTTCGCCGTGCTCCTCTGGGGTCGCCACCAGCTCGGCTGGCGGGGCCACAAGGCGATCCGCTGGACCCTGGCCGGTTTCTGCCTGTTGATGTTGGCGTACTTCGGCAGCAAGCTGGTGCGGGAATTCATCCTGCACATCTGATGGGCCTCCTTCATGGATGAGCTGCACCCCGGGTACCTGGTCGGCCTGCTGGTTCTCTTGGTCGCCTGCTCGGCGTTCTTCTCCTGCGTCGAGACCGCCCTGCTCAACCTCGACCGTTACCGCCTGCGCCTGCAGGCCAAGCAAGGCCTGCGCGGGGCCCGGCGCAGCAGTTGGCTGCTGCTGCACGACGACCGCCTGCGCGGCACCCTGTTGTTCGGCCGCACCCTGGTCAACGTCAGCGCCGCCGCCCTGGCCAGTTGGGCCGCGCTGCGCCACTGGGGCGTCATCGGCCTGGCCGTCGCCATCCCCGGCATGACCCTGCTCCTGCTGCTGTTCGGCGCCCTGCTGCCGCGCCGCTACGGCGCCCTTCGCTCGGAACGCGTCGCCCTGCCGCTCAGCCTGCCGCTCCTGATCCTGCAGCGCCTGTGCTGGCCCCTGCTGTGGCTACTGACCCTGCTGAGCAACGCGCTGCTGCGCCTGCTCGGCGTCGCCGCGGCGGAACAGGACGACAGCGGACGCAGCCGCGACGAAGAGGCCCTGCATCCGGCCGACAACCCCCAGGCCAGCGAGGTCAACCGACATGACATGCTGCTCGGCCTGCTGGACCTGGAGAAGGTCACGGTCAACGACCTGATGATCCCGCGCAACGAAATCGAAGGCATCGACCTCGACGACGAACTCGAGGTCATCGTCGAGCAGTTGCGCACCACCAGCCACACCCGCCTGCCGGTCTACCGCGACGACGTCAACCAGATCGAAGGGGTCGTGCACATGCGCCAGATCGCGCGCCTGCTGACCCAGGGCCGCCTGACCAAGGAGAATCTCCGCCAGGCCTGCATGGAGCCGTATTTCGTGCCGGAAAGCACGCCGCTGTCGACCCAGTTGGTGAACTTCCAGAAGGAGAAGCGCCGTATCGGCGTGGTGGTCGACGAATATGGCGAGGTGATCGGCATCGTCACGCTGGAGGACATCCTCGAAGAGATCGTCGGCGACTTCAACGACCTCGACAGCCTCGACAACCCGGATATCCAGGCCCAGGAGGACGGCAGCTTCGTCATCGACGGCAGCGCCAACCTGCGCGAGCTGAACAAGTCGCTTGGCTGGCAATTGCCCTGCGACGGCCCGAAGACCCTCAACGGCCTGGTCACCGAAGCCCTGGAGCAGATCCCCGATTGCGCGGTGTGCCTGCGCATCGGCCCCTACTGCCTGGAAATCCAGCAGTCGGCGGAAAACCGTGTGAAAAGCGTGCGCGCCTGGCATCCCCGCGCGCTGACCCCGCTGGTCGAAAGCGACGCCAGCGTCTGATCCGGGATTGCCGAACCGGCCCCGCGGCGCTCTATAATCGACCCCAGCTTATCCAGCCCTGCCGCCGGTTCCGCCGCTACCCGTAGCCCGAGCCCCGGCCAGTCACCCGCCAGTCCCGCCTGCCCGCCCGGCCCCGATGCCGACGGTACCAGCCGGCGCACGGCGCGCAGCCCCATCCTCCCTGCGCGACCGATCTCGTCCGCCCCACCCGGGCGCCGCGCCGCCGCATCGGCGCACTGGCCATAACCATCCGGCCGCACGGAAGCACTCCGTCGTGCCCCGACTGCCAGGGACCTTCCCACCATGACCGCCGCCACCCTCGCCGCCGACGCCGCTCCGGAACCGGCCAACTCGACCACCCGGGTCGCAGTCGCCAGCTTCATCGGCACCGCCATCGAGTTCTACGATTTCTACGTCTATGCCACTGCCGCCGCCCTGGTGATCGGTCCGGTATTCTTCCCGCAGACATCCGGCACCGCGCAGATGCTCAGCGCCTTCCTCACCTTCGGCATCGCCTTCCTCGCCCGTCCGCTGGGCTCGGCGCTGTTCGGCCACTTCGGCGACCGCATCGGGCGCAAGTCGACCCTGGTCGCCTCGCTGCTGCTGATGGGGGTATCCACCACCCTGATCGGCGTCCTCCCCGGCTACGACAGCATCGGCTACTGGGCGCCGTTGCTGCTCTGCGTGCTGCGCTTCGGCCAGGGCCTCGGCCTCGGCGGCGAGTGGGGCGGCGCTGCGCTGCTGGCCACGGAGAACGCGCCGGCCGGCAAGCGCGCCTGGTTCGGCATGTTTCCCCAGCTCGGCCCGTCGATCGGCTTCCTCGCCGCCAACGGCCTGTTCCTGGCCCTGGCGATGCTGCTCAGCGAGGAGCAGTTCCGTGAGTGGGGCTGGCGGATCCCGTTCCTGCTCAGCGCGGCGCTGGTTGTGGTCGGCCTCTACGTACGCCTGAAGCTGGCGGAAACCCCGGTGTTCGCCAAGGCCATGGCCAAGCACGAGAGGGTCCGCCTGCCGATCGCCGAGCTGTTCGCCCAGCACTGGCGGCCGACCCTGCTCGGCGCCCTGGCGATGGTGGTGTGTTATGCGCTGTTCTATATCTCCACGGTGTTCTCGCTGAGCTACGGGGTGGCCAGCCTCGGCTTCAGCCGCGAGGAGTTCCTTGGTCTGCTGTGCCTCGCGGTGCTCTTCATGGCCGCCGCCACGCCGCTGTCGGCCTGGCTCAGCGACCACTTCGGACGCAAGCCGGTACTGCTGCTCGGCAGCCTGGCGGCGATCGCCTCCGGCTTCGCCATGGAGCCGCTGCTCAGCCAGGGCTCGACGTTCAGCGTCGCCCTGTTCCTCTGCATCGAGCTGTTCCTGATGGGGGTCACCTTCGCCCCGATGGGCGCGCTGCTGCCGGAAATATTCCCCACCCACGTGCGCTACACCGGCGCGTCGGCGGCCTACAACCTGGGCGGCATTCTCGGCGCCTCGGTGGCGCCCTATATCGCCCAGAAGCTGGTCGGCATCGGCGGCCTGGGCTGGGTCGGCGGCTACGTCTCCGCAGCGGCGCTGCTCAGCCTGCTGGCGGTGCTGTGCCTGAAGGAAACCCGCGACAACGACCTCGGCGCAGTGTCCTGAGTCTCGCTCAGACTACCGCGACGCCGCCCTTCTCCCTCGCCGCCAACCAGTCGGCGAGGGCCCCGGCCCAGACCTGGTAGCCCAGCTGCGACGGATGAAAGCCGTCGATGGCCAGGTAGCCCGGAAGCAGGTCCAGCGAGATCGGGCAGTAGCCTGCGCCGGTCGCGCCAGCGAGATCGCACAGCGCCTCGTCGAGCAGCCGCCCGCGCCACCCCAGCAGGGCCCGCAGCAACCCGGGCAAGGCGGAAAAATGCTGCAGCGGCGGCACCGCGGTGCAGGTCACCTGCGCGCCGGCCGCCTGGAAGCCGTCGATCAGGGCCGCGCAGTCGGCGCGCCAGCGTTTGAGGGAGCGCAGGCTGGTGGTGTCATTGACGCCGAAGACCAGGATCACCTGGTCGAAGAAACGTCCCGCCACCTGCGGTAGCAAGCGTTCGCGCGCCTCGCCGCTGGTGATACCGTTCTCGCCCAGCGCCTGCCAGGCCACCGGGCGGCGCAGACGCTCGCCCAGCGCCGCGGCCAGGCGGCCGGCCAGGGCGTAGTCCAGGCAACTGGCGCCGACCCCGGCCACTGTCGACTCACCGAACAACAGCAAGCGCAGCGGCTCTTCGGCACCGGCCCCACCGACCAGCCCTTCGCGAGGTCCCGCCGCGGGCGCCAGGCGCAAGGCTCGGCGGCGGGTGCGGATAGCCAGCGGCAGCAACGGCAGAGCCGCCGCCCACCAGGCCAGCGATGCCAGCCGGCGCATCTCAGAGTTCGACGCGAACCGCCTGGGCGGCCCGGGTCGCCTTGGCGCGGGCGGCGTCGATCGACTCGTCGCGCGCCAGGGCCACGCCCATTCGCCGCTGGCCATCCACTTCCGGCTTGCCGAACAGGCGTAGCGCCGTATCCGCCTCGCTCAGCGCGGCGCCGAGGTTGGCGAAAGCGACCTGCCGGGACTTGCCTTCCACCAGGATCACCGCCGAGGCCGACGGGCCGAGCTGGCGGATCACCGGGATCGGCAGGCCGAGGATCGCCCGCGCGTGCAGCGCGAACTCGGAAAGATCCTGGGAAATCAGGGTCACCAGGCCGGTATCGTGCGGACGCGGCGACACCTCGCTGAACCACACCTGGTCGCCCTTGACGAACAGTTCGACGCCGAACAGCCCGCGTCCGCCGAGGGCCTCGGTCACTGCCCGGGCGACCCGCTCGGACTCGGCCAGGGCCTGCGCGCTCATCGCCTGCGGCTGCCAGGACTCGTGGTAGTCGCCCTTGACCTGGCGGTGACCGATTGGCGCGCAGAAAGTGGTGCCGTCGACGTGGCGCACGGTGAGCAGGGTGATTTCGTAGTCGAAATCGATGAAGCCCTCGACGATCACCCGGCCCTTGCCGGCGCGCCCGCCTTCCTGGGCATAGTCCCAGGCCGCCTGCAGGTCGTCGGGGCCTTTCAGGACGCTCTGGCCCTTGCCCGACGAACTCATGATCGGCTTCACCACGCAGGGGTAGCCGACGCGCTCGACGCCACGGCGGTAGTCCTCGAAGGTATCGGCGAAGTGATAGGGCGAGGTCGGCAAGCCGAGCTCCTCGGCAGCCAGCCGGCGGATACCCTCGCGGTTCATGGTCAGTTGCGCGGCGCGGGCGGTGGGCACCACGGTGTAGCCTTCGGCCTCCAGCTCGACCAGGGTCGCGGTGGCGATGGCCTCGATCTCCGGCACGATGTAGTGCGGCTTCTCCTGCTCGATCACCGCGCGCAGGGCGGCGCCGTCGAGCATGCTGATCACGTGGCTGCGATGTGCCACCTGCATGGCCGGCGCGTTGCCATAGCGATCGACGGCGATCACTTCGCAACCCAGGCGTTGCAGCTCGATGGCGACTTCCTTGCCCAGCTCGCCGGAGCCACAGAGAAGGACGCGGGTCGCGCTCGGCGACAGGGGGGTACCGATACGGGTCATGGAAGAACCTCGGAAATGAAAGAAAACGGAATCCGCTTCAGGCGGAACCGCTGACCAGCCCTTGCGCCTTGGCGCGCTCGAAACAGCGACCGAGCACCTCGCGGCGCTCGTCGTTGCTCATCAGGCCCCAGCGGGTGATCTCGGCCGCCGTGCGCTGGCAGCCGATACAGATGTCCTGCTCGTCCAGCGCGCAGACATGCACGCAGGGCGAAGCCACCGGTCGCTCGTTCACGCCGGGTCCTCGACGAGGTCGCGGGCGTAACGGCGGGCATTGTGCACATAGTGGGCGGCGCTGGCCTCGAGCATTTTCTTCTGCGGCTCGCTCAGCTCGCGCACTACCTTGCCCGGCGAGCCCATCACCAGCGAGCCGTCGGGAATCTCCTTGCCCTCGGGAATCAGCGCGTTGGCGCCGATGATGCAGTACTTGCCGATCTTCGCCCCATTGAGGATCACCGCGTTGATCCCCACCAGGCTGTAGTCGCCCACGCTGCAACCATGCAGCATGGCGTTGTGGCCGACGGTGACGCCCTTGCCGAGGGTCAGCGGATAGCCCATGTCGGTGTGCATCACCGAGCCGTCCTGGACGTTGCTGTGCTCGCCGATATGGATCAGCTCGTTGTCGCCGCGCAGCACCGCGCCAAACCAGACGCTGGCGCCGGCATCCAGACGAACCTTGCCGATCACCGCTGCGCTGGGCGCGATCCAGCTGTCGGGATGGGTTTCGACGCGGGCATCGCCCAGGCGGTATTTCATCGTGATCTCCTCATGGCCGGGGTCTGCGCCCCGTCGGTCAACTCAGTTTGATGAACGAAGCCGGCGGCGTGTGCAGGTCGATGGGGTCGTCGTACAGCAGGTTGACCAACTCCACCACCATGATGGCCGTCAGGCCCCAGATCTTGAACTCGCCGAAGCGATAGCTGGGCACGTACCAGCTGCGGCCGAAGTAGTCGATACGGTGGGTGACCTCGCGCGGGTCGTCGCGAAAGAAACTCAGCGGCACGTTGAACACCGCGGCGATCTCGCCGTCGTTGGGCTGGTACTCGACGAAGTCGGGAATGAAGGCGACATAGGGAGTGACCTCGATGCCATGCCGCGAGACCAGGGTGCTCAGCGGCCCGACCACTTCCACCAGGCCCGGCGGCAAGGCGATCTCCTCCTCCGCCTCGCGCAGGGCGGTGCGCACCAGGTCGGCATCTTCCGGGTCGCGCCGCCCGCCGGGGAAGGCGACCTCGCCGCCATGGGTGGACAAACCGGCGGCGCGCAGGGTCAGCACCAGCTCCGGATCGTCGCTGCGGGTGATGGGCACCAGCACGGCCGCTTGGGGGAAGCGCTGGTCGGTATCCAGTTGGCGGGGGCGGTGCGCCTCGATGCGTTGGCGCAGCTCGTCGAGCGTGCAGTTCATACTGCCGGGGTTTCCGAGGTCTTGTCGTTTCCCCGAGATCATGGCACGAAAGCCCCGGCCAGCCCACCCCTCCCGCACGAGGCCTTGTCGCCTCCCGGCCAGCCGAGCAAGATAGGCCTTTCCCCGAAGAAGAACCTGGCATGAAATTCTGCAGCCTGTGCGGCGCCACGGTGGTCCAGCGCATCCCGGACGGCGACAACCGCCTGCGCTACGTCTGCGACGCCTGCCACACCGTGCACTACCAGAACCCGCGTATCGTCGCCGGCAGCCTGCCGGTGTGGGACGGCCGGGTCCTGCTCTGCCGTCGCGCCATTGCGCCGCGCCTGGGCTACTGGACGCTGCCGGCCGGCTTCATGGAGAACGGCGAGACCCTCGCCCAGGCGGCGGCCCGCGAGACAGAGGAAGAAGCCAACGCGCGGATCGGCGACCTGCAGCTCTATACCCTTTTCGACCTGCCGCACATCAGCCAGGTCTACCTGTTCTTCCGCGCCGAGCTGCTCGACCTGGATTTCTCCGCCGGCGATGAAAGCCTGGAGGTGCGGCTTTTCGACGAAGCGGAGATTCCCTGGTCGGAGCTGGCTTTTCCGACCATCGGCCGTACCTTAGAATGCTACTTCAGCGACCGCCGCGAAGGCTGCTTCCCGGTGCGCAACGAAGCCATTGCACCTATGCTGGCTTCCTATAAGAAAGACTGAACGCCAAACACTCGAACACCGCCGCCGTTGCGGCTCAAGGGAACATCGGGGATTTCACTTCCATGCGCTGGTTGCTTGCTTTGCTGTGCTTGACCTTCGCCAGTCTGACCCAGGCCAATGCCGCGCCGAGCCTGGAAGGCAAGGTGGACAAGGTCCTGGTGCTCAAGTCCGAGCGAAAACTGCTGCTCCTCAACAAAGGCAACGTCCTGAAAAGCTACCGTGTCTCGCTGGGCAAGCGCCCGACCGGCCCGAAGCTGGCCGAAGGCGACAACCGCACCCCGGAAGGCTTCTACTGGATCGACTGGCGCAAGACCAGCAACAACTACAACCTCTCCATGCACATTTCCTACCCCAACGCCCGCGACGTGGCCAAGGCCCGGGAAAAGGGCCTGCCGGCCGGTGGCATGATCATGATCCACGGCACCCCGCTGGATGACGAATACCCGGAGTGGTACTTCTCCACCCTGGACTGGACCAATGGCTGTATCGCCATGAACAACACCGACATGCGCGAAGTCTGGAGCGTGGTGAAAGACGGCACGCTGATCGAGATCCGCCCCTGACAGAACCAGGCTGATACCACTCGTCAGCCGTCAGCCACACCAGGAACGCCGCCGCGAGATTTTCCGGCGGCGTTTTCTTTTATCCGTCAAACCCTTGCATCCCTTACTCAGGCCAAGTCAATCGACGGGACGGCTGGCTGACGCGTGCGCGACGCACAACTGGCATTGACGTGGTATTCAAGTGGTATTAGTTTTCCCAGCATTACCGGGCGACAACAACACAATCCGCATCGGAACCTCTCATGAAGACAGCCCACGACCTGCTCCTGGCCCTGCGTCCCGACGAGGCGCAACCCACCCCCCTCTATCTGCAGCTGGCGCGCAATCTCGAGAGCGCGATCCATGCCGGCCAGTGGAAAGCGGAGGAAGCGCTGCCCTCCGAACGCAACCTCAGCGAAACCCTGAACATTTCCCGCGTCACCGCGCGCAAGGCCCTCGAAGTACTCTTCGAGCAGGGGCTGATCCGCCGCAACCAGGGCTCCGGCACCTTCATTACGCCGCGTCTCGAACAACCGCTGTCGCGTCTCTCCAGCTTCAGCGAGATGCTCCGCCTGAAAGGCTTCACCCCCGGCTCCACCTGGCTGGAGCGCGGCATCGCCCTGCCCACCCACGACGAACTGATCCGCCTCGGCCTCTCGCCGACCGAAAAGGTCGCGCGCATGAAGCGCCTGCGCAAAGCCGACGGCACGGTGATGGCGATCGAGAACAGCACCCTGCCGGCACGCCTGCTGCCGGACCCGACAGCGGTCGGCGATTCCCTCTACGAATACCTGGACGGCATCGGTCGCCCGGTGGTCCGCGCCCTCCAGCACGTGCGCGCGATCAACGCGTCCGCGTCCGATGCCGCGTTGGTCGGCATCGCGCCGGGCACCGCGATGCTGCTGATGACCCGGATCGGCTACCTCGAGGACAACACCCCGATCGAGCTGACCGACACCTACTGCCGCAACGACTACTACGACTTCGTCGCCGAACTGCGACGCTGACCGACACGGAGCCGCCATGCTCGAAGGCAACATTCTCACCCCGCAAGGCTGGGTCCTCGGCCGCCTACACATCCAGGACGGGCGTATCCAGCGGATCGAAGGCGAGCCCTGCGATCCGGCCGGCAACGCCGATCCGTACCTGCTGCCAGGCTTCATCGACCTGCATGTGCACGGCGGCGGCGGCCGCGACATCATGGAAGGCGGCGACGCCTTCGCCACCATCGCCCGCACCCACCGGCGCTTCGGCACGACCTCGCTGCTGGCCACCACCATGACCGCACCGCGCGAGGAGATCGCCGACATCCTCAGCCAGCTCGGCGCTTACTGCCGCCGCTCGCTGGAGGGCGGTTCACGGATACTCGGCGTGCACCTGGAAGGCCCCTACATCAACTCCGGCAAGCTCGGCGCGCAGCCCAACTTCGCCCATGCCGCGGTGCTCGAGGAAGTCGAGGACTACCTGCGCCGCGCGCCGATCCGGGTGATCACCATCGCCCCCGAGATCGCCGGACACCGGCCGCTGATCCGCGCCCTCGCCGAGCGCGGCGTACGCCTGCAGATCGGCCATACCCTGGGCAGCTACGAGGACGGCGTGGCCGCACTGGAAGCCGGCGCCAGCAGCTTCACCCACCTCTACAACGCGATGACCGGCCTGCACCACCGCGAACCGGGTATCGTCGGCGCGGCCCTGGCCCACGCACGCTACGCCGAGCTGATCCCCGACCTGCTGCATGTCCATCCCGGCGCCATCAGGGTGGCCCTGCGTTCGATCCCGTGCCTGTACTGCGTGACCGACTCCACCGCCGCCGCCGGCATGCCCGACGGCCAGTACAAGCTCGGCAGCCACACGGTGACCAAGTGCCTGGGCGGCGTGCGCCTGCCCGACGGCACCCTGGCCGGCAGCACCCTGACCATGGACCAGGCGCTGCGCAACCTGGTGAAGATCGGCCTGCCCCTGGCCGAAGCCTCGCAACGCCTTTCGCAATTCCCCGCCGATTACCTCGGCCTCGCCGAGCGCGGCCGCCTGGCGCCCGCAGCCTGGGCCGATGTGGTGCGCCTGGATCGCTCCCTGGAACTCGACGCCGTGATGGTGGAAGGAGAACTCGAATGACTTCGCTGATGCTCGAGGAAGCGCTCTCCGCCGCTGCGGTGGCGAGCCGTCAACTGGCCGTGCTCGACGCTTGCCTGCCGGCGCTTGGCCAGCGCCTGCGGGAGGTCGATCCGAACCTGGCGCTGACCGTCGCGCGCGGCAGCTCCGACCATGCCGCCAGCTACTTCGCCTACCTGGCCATGCAGCACGCCGGCTTGCCGGTGGCCTCGCTGCCCATGTCGGTAGTGACCCTGAACCGCTCGCCGCTGCGTGTCGCCGGGCAGGCCGTCTTCGCTTTCTCGCAGTCAGGACAGAGCCCCGATCTCGTGGACAGCCTGCGCATCCTGCGCGAACGCGGCGCCCTGGGCATCGCCCTGGTGAATGCCGAAGATTCGCCGCTGGAAGCCGCCAGCGAATTCGTCGTGCCGCTCTGCGCCGGCAGCGAGCGCAGCGTCGCAGCGACCAAGAGCTTCATCGCCACGCTCGGCGCCAGCGCCCGCCTGCTCGCCCACTGGCAGCGCGACAATGCCCTGCTGGCCGCCGGCCAGGGCCTGGCGGCCGGGCTGGAGCAGGCCGCCAGGCTCGACTGGTCGCCGGCCATCGAGGCCCTGCGCGACTGCCAGCGGCTGATGGTGATCGGTCGCGGCGCCGGCTACGCCATCGCCCAGGAGGCCGCGCTGAAATTCAAGGAAACCTCGGCGATCCAGGCCGAGGCCTTCAGCAGCGCCGAGGTCCGCCATGGACCGATGGCGCTGGTCGAGGAGCGCTATCCGCTGCTGGTGTTCGCTCCCCGCGGCCCGGAGCAGGAAGGCCTGCTGGCGCTCGCCGAGGATATGCGCCAGCGCGGTGCGCAAGTATTGCTCGCCGCCCCGGACGACATCGCCGAACGCGACCTGCCGCTGCAGCGCGCCGCGCATCCGGCGCTCGATCCGATCCTGGCGATCCAGAGTTTCTACGTCATGGCCGCCGGCCTGGCCGAAGCCCGCGGCATGGACCCGGACCAGCCACGGCACCTGAGCAAAGTCACCCGAACCCACTGAGCCCGAGCGCGCGCCCATGAACAACAAGAACCTCGCCCTCAAAGCGCCCCTGAGCGGCCCCGTGATGCCGCTCAACCGGGTACCCGACCCGGTGTTTTCCAGCGGCACCCTGGGCGAAGGCATCGCCATCGACCCACTCAACGACTGCCTGCACGCGCCCTGCGCCGGGCTGGTCAGCCACCTGGCGCGAACCCGCCACGCGCTCAGCCTGCGCGCCGACAACGGTGCCGAGCTGCTGCTGCACGTCGGCCTCGATACCGTACAGCTGCAAGGCGAAGGCTTCGAGGCGCTGGTCGAGGAAGGTGCGCGGGTGATCGAGGGCCAGCCGCTGCTGCGCTTCGACCTGGACCGCGTCGCCCGCGGCAGCCGCAGTCTGATCACGGTGATGATCCTGACCAACGGCGACGGCTTCCAGGTACGCCCGCTGACCACCAACCCGGTGGAGGTCGGCGCGCCGCTCCTGCAACTGAGTCCGGAGAAGGCCGAGCAACGTCCGGCCAATCCCGCGCCTGGCGAAGGCTCCGCGCAGCGCCAGGTCCGCGGGCGGGCGCGGGTCGCCCATCATGGCGGTCTGCACGCACGCCCGGCAGCGCTGCTACGGAAGACCGCGCAGGGCTTTTCCAGCCAGGCCGAACTGCACTTCGCCGGGCAGGTGGCCAGCGTCGACAGCCTGGTCGGCATCATGGGCCTGGGGGTCGCCGAACAGGACGAGGTAGAGGTGATCTGTCGCGGCGAAGACAGCGAGGCGGCCCTCGACGCCCTGCTCGCGGCCCTCGCCAGCGCCACCGCGGGGGCTCCGAAGGAGGCCCCGCGCGCCATCGCCCCGGGCGAGCCGGCGCGACCTGCGGCTGTCGCCGGTACCCTGGCCGGCGTCTGCGCTTCGCCCGGCCTGGCCAGCGGTCCCCTGGCGCGGCTCGGCGCCATCAGCCTGCCGGCGGATGACGGCCGGCATCGTCCCGAGGAACAGCACCTCGCCCTGGACCAGGCCCTGCAACGGGTGCGCGACGACGTACAGGGGAGCCTGCAGCAGGCCAGGCTCGGCGGCGACGAGAACGAAGCGGCGATCTTTTCCGCGCATCTCGCGCTGCTGGAAGACCCGGGTCTGCTGGACGCCGCCGACATGCTGATCGACCAGGGCGTCGGCGCCGCCCACGCCTGGCACCGGGCGATCCAGGCCCAGTGCGAGATTCTCCAGGCGCTGGGCAACCTGCTGCTGGCCGAGCGCGCCAACGACCTGCGCGACCTGGAAAAACGCGTGCTGCGGGTACTGCTCGGCGACACCGCGCCATTGCGGGTGCCTGCTGGCGCCATCGTCGCCGCCCGGGAGATCACCCCCTCCGACCTCGCGCCGCTGGTGGATGCCGGCGCGGCTGGCCTGTGCATGGCCGAAGGCGGCGCCACCTCCCACGTGGCCATCCTCGCCCGCAGCAAGGGCCTGCCGTGCCTGGTGGCGCTCGGCGCCGGGCTGCTGGAGCTGGAGGAAGGCCGGCAGGTGGTGCTGGACGCCGGCCAGGGCCGGCTGGAACTCAGCCCCGACGCTCGACGCCTGGAGCAGGTCGCCTTGCAAGTGGCGCAGCGCGAGGAACAACGCCGCCGCCAGCAGGCCGATGCGCAGCGCGAGGCGCTCACCCGCGACGGCCGGCGCATCGAGATCGGCGCCAACGTCGCCTCGCCGCGCGAGGCCGCCGAAGCCTTCGCCAACGGCGCCGACGGGGTCGGCCTGCTACGCACCGAGTTTCTCTTCCTCGAGCGCCGCGCCGCGCCCGACGAAGAGGAGCAGCGCAACGCCTACCAGGAGGTCCTGGACGCCATGGGCCAGCGCAAGGTGATCATCCGCACCATCGATGTCGGCGGCGACAAGCACCTCGACTACCTGCCGCTGCCGGTGGAAGAAAACCCAGCACTGGGCCTGCGCGGCATCCGCCTCGGCCAGGCGCGCCCGGAGCTGCTCGACCAGCAGTTGCGCGCGCTGCTGAGGGTCGAACCACTGGAACGCTGCCGGATACTGCTGCCGATGGTCAGCGAGGTCGACGAACTGCGCGCCATCCGTCGCCGCCTCGGCGAGCTGGCCACGCAGTTGGGGATCGAGCGCCTGCCCGAACTCGGGGTGATGATCGAAGTGCCCTCCGCCGCCCTGCTCGCCGATCAACTGGCCGAACACGCCGACTTCCTCTCCATCGGCACCAACGACCTGTCGCAGTACGCCCTGGCCATGGACCGTTGCCACGCCGGCCTGGCCGACCGCATCGACGCCCTGCACCCGGCGCTGCTGCGGCTGATCGCCCAGACCTGCGCCGGAGCAGCCCGCCACGGCCGCTGGGTCGGCGTCTGCGGTGCGCTGGCCTCGGACCCACTGGCGACACCGGTACTGGTCGGCCTCGGGGTCGAGGAATTGTCCGTCGGGCCGAGCCTGGTCGGCGAGATCAAGACCCGGGTGCGCCAGCTCGACGCCGCTGAATGCCGCCGCCACGCCCAGGCGCTACTGGACCTGGGCAGCGCCCGGGCGGTGCGCGACGCCTGCCTGCAACACTGGCCGCTGGCCTGACAAGAACAATCGGAGACCACCGCCATGCCCCCGTTCCTGATCGAAAGCCTGCAACGCCTGGGCCGCGCCCTGATGCTGCCGATCGCGATCCTGCCGATCGCCGGCCTGCTGCTGCGCCTGGGCGACGTCGACCTGCTCGACATTCCGCTGGTCCACGACGCCGGCAAGGCGATCTTCGCCAACCTGGCGCTGATCTTCGCCATCGGCATCGCCGTCGGTTTCGCTCGCGACAACAATGGCACCGCCGGCCTCGCCGGCGCCATCGGCTACCTGGTGATGATCTCGGTGCTCAAGGTGATCGATCCGGGCATCGACATGGGCGTGCTCTCCGGCATCATCAGCGGCCTGGTGGCTGGCGCCCTGTATAACCGCTTCAAGGACGTGAAGCTGCCGGAATACCTGGCGTTCTTCGGCGGCCGCCGCTTCGTGCCGATCGCCACCGGGATCAGCGCGGTCTGCCTGGGCCTGCTGTTCGGGGTGATCTGGCCACCGCTGCAACAGGGCATCAACGGCCTCGGCCAACTCATGCTGGAAAGCGGCAGCTTCGGCGCCTTCGCCTTCGGCGTGCTGAACCGCCTGCTGATCGTCACCGGGTTGCACCACATCCTCAACAACCTGGTGTGGTTCGTCTTCGGTAGCTTCACCGACCCGGAAACCGGGCGCGTCGTCACCGGTGACCTGGCGCGCTATTTCGCCGGCGACCCGAAGGGCGGCCAGTTCATGGCCGGGATGTTCCCGGTGATGATGTTCGGCCTGCCCGCCGCCTGCCTGGCGATGTACCGCAACGCCCGTCCGGAGCGGCGCAAGCTGATCGGCGGGCTGCTCCTGTCGATGGCCTTGACCGCCTTCCTCACCGGCGTCACCGAGCCGGTGGAGTTCGCCTTCATGTTCCTCGCGCCGCTGCTCTACCTGCTGCATGCGCTGCTCACCGGCCTGTCCATGGCCCTCACCGACCTGCTCGACATCCGCCTCGGCTTCACCTTCTCCGGTGGCGCCATCGACCTCGCCCTGGGCTGGGGCCGTTCCACCCACGGCTGGATGCTCTGGCCGCTGGGCCTGCTCTATGCCGGCATCTATTACCTGGTGTTCGACTTCTGCATCCGCCGCTTCAACCTGAAGACCCCGGGCCGGGAAGACGACGCGAGCAGCGAATCGGGCGACAACGCCGAAGCCGAGCGCGCCCCGGCATTCATCCGCGCCCTGGGTGGCGCAGCCAACCTCGAAGTGGTGGACGCCTGCACCACGCGCCTGCGTCTGCGCCTGGTCGACCGCGACAAGGCCTCGGACGCCCAGCTCAAGGCCCTCGGTGCGATGGCCGTGGTACGTCCGGGCAAGGCCGGCAGCCTGCAGGTGGTGGTCGGCCCACAGGCCGACAGCATCGCCGACGAGATCCGCCGCGCCCTGCCCTTCGATACGCAACCGGGCGAAGCCGTACCGCCGCTGGGCAGTCCGAACGCAGCCGAAGAAGTGGTGTCGATGCAGGCCACCGTCGACGCCGCCGAAGCCCAGGCCTGGCTCGGCGCCCTCGGCGGCGCCGGCAACCTGCGCGAGGTACGGGACGTCGCACTGACCCGCCTGCGGGTCAGCGTGGCGGACGAACGCAAGCTGGCCACCGAGCAACTGCGTCGTCTCGGCGGACAGGGCGTCAGCTCCCTCGCCGGCGGCATCTGCCATATCCTGGTGGGCCCCCGCGCCGCGGCCCTGAGCCAGGCCCTGCAACCGCTACTGCGGCGCTGACGGCAGGAGGGCTGGACCTCGGCCAATCGGCGGATAACCGCCAAGCGGTTATTCGCCCTACGCCACAGCTCCCCCGTTCGGGTTCGATAATCGCGAAGCGGTTGTTCGCGCCACGCCACAGCCCCGGGTCGGGCTCTCCCCGTGAGGCGGATAACGAAAAGGGCGGCAACTGGCCGCCCTTCTTGCTTGTCCGAGGAAAACTCAGAAGACCATGTCGGTCAGGCGCCAGACTTCGTAGGCCGGGGTCTCATAGGGATGCGCCGCCTTCAGCGCCTTGACGCTGGCGTGGATGAGCTCGTCGGCCACCACCAGCTCCACTTTCCACTCCGCCACGTGCTCGACCTGGCCGACCTGGCCCAGGTAGGGTTGGCTACCGTCCAGGGGCCGGAACTGGCCCTGGCCAAGGGACTGCCAGCAGCAACTGTCGTACGCCCCGATGCGCCCGCCACCCGCGGCGAACACCGCTTGCTTGACGACATCCAGATGGCTCTCAGGCACATAGAAACACAGCTTGTACATCGTTTTCTCCGCACGAATCGAATGCTGCACGAGGCGGTCGGTGGTTGTGCGACTGCCGACGCCAAATAATGGCACTTTGCCTTGACATGATGAATATTTGACGCTGCCTTTACGACAGATAAGCGCAACATTTGTTCGCTCGTCACAACACCTTCGTGCGGGCGTTCACAGATTTACGCTCAGCCGCGGAAACGCCGCCACCTGGCCTTCAGCCCGGAGGCGGAAGGCGCATGGCTGCCGTCGCAATACGGCAGGTCGGCGGAGCGCCCGCAGCGGCACAACAGCAACAGGCGCTCGCGGGTCGCGTGGAGCGTCAGGCCGTTGCGGCAGTCGGCGGGACAATCGGGAAGCGAAGCCGAAGCCCCGCAGGTACAGAGCCGCAAGGTGTCGCCGGGAGAGACCCGGCGAACCTCGGGAAGAAGGTCGGGCGACGAGTTGGAGTCCGCATCGCCCGCCATGCCGGATCAGTCCACCCAGACCCGGGCGTTGCGGAACATGCGCAGCCAGCCGCCGTCTTCCTGCCAGTCGTCCGGACGCCAGGAATTCTGCACGGCGCGGAACACCCGCTCGGGGTGCGGCATCATGATGGTGACCCGGCCGTCGCGGCTGCTCAGCCCGGTGATGCCGCGCGGCGACCCGTTGGGGTTGGCCGGGTAGGCTTCGGTGACCTTGCCGTGGTTGTCGACGAAACGCAGCGACACGCAGCCGGAAAGGTCGGCCTCGAGCAACGCTTCCTCCGACTCGAACTCCGCATGGCCTTCGCCATGGGCGATGGCGATCGGCAGGCGCGAACCGGCCATGCCCTGCAGGAAGATCGACGACGACTCCTGCACCTGGACCATCGCCACCCGCGCCTCGAACTGCTCGGAACGGTTGCGCACGAAGTGCGGCCAGAACTCGGTGCCGGGAATCAGCTCGTGCAGGTTGGACATCATCTGGCAGCCGTTGCAGACGCCGAGGGCGAAGCTGTCCTTGCGCGCGAAGAACGCCTGGAAGCCATCGCGGGCGCGGGCGTTGAAGAGGATCGACTTGGCCCAGCCCTCGCCGGCGCCGAGCACGTCGCCGTAGGAGAAGCCACCGCAGGCCACCAGGCCCTTGAAGGCGTCCAGGTCGACCCGCCCGGCGAGGATGTCGCTCATGTGCACGTCGATCGCGGCGAAGCCGGCGCGGTCGAACGCCGCGGCCATCTCCACCTGGCCGTTGACGCCCTGCTCGCGGAGGATCGCCACTTTCGGCCGCACGCCCTTCTTGATGTAGGGCGCGGCGATGTCGTCGTTGACGTCGTAGCTGAGCTTGATCGACAGCCCGGGGTTGTCTTCGTCCAGCAGCGCGTCGAACTCCTGCTCGGCGCAGTCGGCGTTGTCGCGCAGACGCTGGATCTGGTAGCTGGTCTCGCTCCAGATGCGTTGCAGGATGCGGCGCTGGGCGCTGTAGACGGTCTCGCCGTTGTAGTTCAGGTTGATCTCGTAGCCGTTGACCGGCTGGCCGATCACCGCCACGCAGTCGTCGAGACCGGCGGCGCTGAACTGCGCGAGGACTTCCGGAGTGGCGCCCTCGCGAACCTGGATCACCGCGCCCAGTTCCTCGCTGAACAACACGGCCGCCAGCTCTTCGCGGCTATCGGCCAGGGCATCGAGGTTCAGCTCGACGCCGCAGTGACCGGCGAAGGCCATCTCCAGCACGCTGGTGATCAGGCCGCCGTCGGAACGGTCGTGGTAGGCGAGGATATGGCCGTCGGCATTGAGTCCCTGGACCACCGCGAAGAAGGCTTTCAGGTCCTCGGCGTCGTCGACGTCCGGCACGGCGCGGCCGAGCTTGCCGTGGACCTGGGCCAGGATCGAGCCGCCGAGACGGTTCTTGCCGCGGCCGAGATCGATCAGGATCAGGTCGGTCTCGCCCTTGTCCAGGCGCAGTTGCGGGGTCAGGCTCTGGCGCACGTCGGCGACCGGGGCGAAGCCGGTGACGATCAGCGAGACCGGAGAAGTGACGCTCTTGTCCTCGCCATTGTCCTGCCAGCGGGTCTTCATGGACATCGAGTCCTTGCCCACCGGGATGGTGATGCCCAGTTCCGGGCACAGTTCCATGCCCACGGCCTTGACCGTGTCATACAGGCGCGCGTCCTCGCCGGGGTGGCCGGCGGCGGCCATCCAGTTGGCGGAAAGCTTGATGTCGGACAGCTTGCCGATACGCGCGGCAGCCAGGTTGGTGACCGTCTCGCCGATGGCCATGCGTCCGGAAGCCGGGGCGTCCAGCAGCGCCAGCGGGGTACGTTCGCCCATCGCCATGGCCTCGCCGGTGTAGACGTCGAAGCTGGTGGCGGTGACGGCGCAGTCGGCCACCGGCACCTGCCAGGGCCCGACCATCTGGTCGCGGGCCACCAGCCCGGTGATGGTGCGGTCGCCGATGGTGATCAGGAAGCTCTTGCTAGCCACGGCGGGATGGCGCAGGACGCGCTCGACGCTTTCCTGCAGCTCCAGCCCGGCGGCGTCGAAATCGTCGCCCAGCTCGGCCTCGCGGGTGACCGCGCGGTGCATGCGCGGCGCCTTGCCGAGCAGGACTTCCAGCGGCATGTCCACCGGCTTGTTGTCGAAATGGCTGTCGGCGACGGTCAGCTGGCGCTGCTCGATGGCCTCGCCGACCACCGCGAACGGGCAGCGCTCGCGCTCGCAGATGGCCTTGAAGGTCTCGAAGTCGGCGGCGTCCACCGACAGCACGTAGCGCTCCTGCGACTCGTTGCACCAGATTTCCAGCGGGCTCATGCCCGGCTCGTCGTTGGGCACCGCGCGCAGCTCGAAGCGACCGCCGCGGCCGCCGTCGTTGATCAGTTCCGGCAGGGCGTTGGACAGGCCGCCGGCACCGACGTCATGGATGAAGCTGATCGGGTTGCGCTCGCCGAGCTGCCAGCAGCGGTCGATCACTTCCTGGCAACGTCGCTCCATTTCCGGGTTGTCGCGCTGCACCGAGGCGAAGTCGAGGTCGGCGGAGCTGGCGCCGGTGGCCATCGAAGAGGCGGCGCCGCCGCCCAGGCCGATCAGCATGGCCGGGCCGCCAAGGACGATGAGCTTGGCGCCGACGCTGATCTCGCCCTTCTGCACGTGTTCGTCGCGAATGTTGCCCATGCCGCCGGCGAGCATGATCGGCTTGTGGTAGCCGCGCACTTCCTCGCCGTGAGGGGTAGCGATCTTCTGCTCGAAGGTACGGAAGTAGCCGGTCAGCGCCGGACGGCCGAACTCGTTGTTGAACGCGGCGCCGCCCAGCGGGCCCTCGACCATGATGTCCAGCGCGGTGACGATGCGCTCGGGCTTGCCGTAGGGCACTTCCCAGGGCTGTTCGAAACCGGGGATCTGCAGGTTGGACACGGTGAAGCCGGTCAGGCCGGCCTTCGGCTTGGCGCCGCGGCCGGTGGCGCCCTCGTCGCGGATCTCGCCGCCGGAACCGGTGGAGGCACCGGGGAACGGCGCGATGGCGGTCGGGTGGTTGTGGGTCTCCACCTTCATCAGGATCTGCACCGGCTCGCGGCTGGCGGCGTATTCGCGGGTCTGCGGATCGGGGAAGAAACGCCCGGCGACATGGCCGACGATGACCGCGGCGTTGTCCTTGTATGCGGACAGCACGCCTTCGCGGTTCATCTCGTAGGTGTTCTTGATCATGCCGAACAGGCTCTTGTCCTGGGCCTGCCCGTCGATGTCCCAACTGGCATTGAAGATCTTGTGCCGGCAATGCTCGGAGTTGGCCTGGGCGAACATCATCAGCTCGACGTCGTGCGGGTTGCGCCCCAGTTCGCCGAAGCTCTTCAGCAGGTAGTCGATCTCGTCCTCGGCCAGGGCCAGGCCCAACTCGACGTTGGCCTTCTCCAGCGCGGCGCGACCGCCGCCAAGCACGTCGACGGCGGTGAGCGGGCGGGGCTGCGCATGGCTGAACAGCTCGGCGGCGCCTTCCAGGCGGTCCAGCACCAGTTGGGTCATGCGGTCATGCAGGCGGGCGGCGACCTGCTGGGCGTCGCTCTCGGACAGTTCGCCCTGCACATAGTAGGCAATGCCGCGCTCCAGCCGGTCGATCTTCGCCAGGCCGCAGTTGCGGGCGATGTCGGAGGCCTTGCTCGACCACGGCGAGATGGTGCCGAAGCGCGGCACCACCAGGAACAGCCGTCCGCTGGGCTCCTGCACCGGCACGCTCGGGCCGTATTTCAGCAGCCGCGCCAGCACCTGCTCCTCGTCGGCGGTGAGCGCGCCGGTGACGTCGGCGAAATGCGCGAACTCAGCGTACAGCCCGGTAACGGCAGGTACGTGCTGGGTCAGTTGCTCGAGCAGTTTGCCGTGGCGGAAAGCGGAAAGGGCGGGAGCGCCGCGCAGGATCAGCATTGTCGGAACAGCCTCTGGAGACGGGAAGGTGTGGGGGCCGGCCGGGCCGGCCCGCAGAGGCCGTGCATTCTACCGTAAAGCACCGTCCGGCGGCACCCGCGCCGATGGCTATCGCATAGCCCTCCATCGGATCCGCGGCGGCCCGCTTCGAAGCACTTCGAGAACGGCGCCGCAGCGCTCTGCGACGGGGCAAGCGAAACGGCGGACGAACGGTATCCCGGCGATAGCAGAGAAGGTCCCGGCTGTCGAGATATGGCGCCGTCTCGCCTTTGCGTATACTGCGCCGATGTTTGCCCTGACCGCGTACCGCTTACGTTGCGCCGCCTGGCTGTTGGCGACCGGCATCTTTCTGCTGCTTGCGGGCTGTAGCGAGGCGAAAGCCCCTACCGCCCTGGAGCGCGTGCAGAAGGAGGGCGTACTGCGCGTGATCACCCGCAACAGCCCGGCCACCTACTTCCAGGACCGCAACGGCGAAACCGGTTTCGAATACGAACTGGCCAAGCGCTTCGCCGAGCGTCTCGGCGTCGAGCTGAAGATCGAGACCGCCGACAACCTCGACGACCTCTATGCCCAGCTTTCCCGCGAGGGCGGCCCGGCGCTCGCCGCGGCCGGCCTGACCCCGGGACGCGAAGACGACGCCAGCGTGCGCTACTCGCACACCTACCTCGACGTCACCCCGCAGATCATCTACCGCAACGGCCAGCAGCGCCCGACCCGCCCGGAAGACCTGGTCGGCAAGCGCATCATGGTGCTCAAGGGCAGCAGCCACGCGGAGCAGCTCGCCGAGCTGAAGAAGCAGTATCCCGAACTGAAGTACGAAGAATCCGATGCTGTCGAAGTGGTCGACCTGTTGCGCATGGTCGACGTCGGCGACATCGACCTGACCCTGGTCGACTCCAACGAACTGGCGATGAACCAGGTGTACTTCCCCAACGTCCGCGTCGCCTTCGACTTCGGCGAAGCCCGCGGGCTGGCCTGGGCCTTGCCGGGGGGCGACGACGACAGCCTGATGAACGAGGTCAACGCGTTCCTCGACCAGGCCAAGAAGGAAGGCCTGCTGCAACGCCTGAAGGACCGTTACTACGGGCATGTCGACGTACTCGGCTACGTCGGCGCCTACACCTTCGCCCAGCACCTGCAGCAACGCCTGCCGCGCTACGAAAGCCACTTCAAGCAGAGCGGCAAGCAACTGGATACCGACTGGCGCCTGCTCGCCGCCATCGGCTACCAGGAATCGCTGTGGCAGCCCGGCGCCACCTCCAAGACCGGCGTGCGCGGCCTGATGATGCTGACCAACCGGACCGCCCAGGCGATGGGCGTGTCCAACCGGCTCGACCCGAAGCAGAGCATCCAGGGCGGCAGCAAGTATTTCGTGCAGATCCGCAGCGAACTGCCCGAGAGCATCAAGGAACCGGACCGCAGCTGGTTCGCCCTGGCCGCCTACAACATCGGCGGCGCGCACCTGGAAGACGCGCGCAAGATGGCCGAGAAGGAAGGCCTCAACCCGAACAAGTGGCTGGACGTGAAGAAGATGCTGCCGCGCCTGGCGCAGAAGCAGTGGTACGCCAAGACCCGCTACGGCTATGCGCGCGGCGGCGAGACCGTGCACTTCGTACAGAACGTGCGGCGCTACTACGACATCCTCACCTGGGTGACCCAGCCGCAGATGGAAGGCAGCCAGATCGCCGAGAGCGGGTTGCACCTGCCCGGCGTGAACAAGACGCGCCCGGAAGAAGACAGCGGCGACGAGAAACTCTAGCCGCCCCCTCCCCTCAGGATTCTCCGTCGCTTGCCAGCCAGGCGGCGTGCTCGCGCACATCGGTCGGCCAGCCGGCGATCCGCTCGGCGAAGCCCTCGCGATCCCCGGCGAACAGCGCCCGCGTCGCCTCCTCGAAGCCCGGCAGGTCGCCGGCCATCGCACTCATGAAATGGTAGGCGCGCTCCTGCGCCTGCCGCGCACGCCCGGACTGGCTGCGGCGCGCCTCCTCGACCAGCTTGCGCAGCGCCACCGAGGCGCCCCCGGGCTGCGCGGCGAGCCATTCCCAGTGGCGCGGCAACAAGGTCACCTCGCGCGCCACCACGCCCAGCTTCGGCCGCCCGCGCCCGCGCGGCGCGGCCTCCTCCGCCGGTTGCCGCTCGCCTGCGACGACCAGGCGCGCCAGCAGGTCCTCGCTGGAACCACGGATATCGAGATCGACGGAGCGCCCAGTGGCATTGTCGAATACCAGCAGCGGTCCGGCTGCACCGCCGGCGACCGCTTGCTTCAAGGCCAGCGCGACCTCCGGCAGCGCCGCCGTCAGCAGCCGGCGCGTGCCGTCGAAGCAGGTGAAGGATTGGATGTATGGATCATTGGCCATGACAGGCTCCCATGGATGGAACGCCCGAATAATACCCGGATATAAATAGAGCGACAATATTATCCGGATAAAATAAATCCCATGAAAAAGGCCGCCCTATGGCGGCCTCTTCCGGCAGCGATGACCTACCAGCCGGCCGGCAGCAGGTTCATGGCGCTACAAATGGCGTAGGCGGCGCTGGCCAGGTAGATCGTCACGATCACCGCCTGGATCGCCGGATGGGCGATCCAGCCGCATTTCCAGGCCGGCTCGAAGTCGCCGTTCCTGCGCGCCGAGCGCAGCATCAGGATCGGCATGATCGAGAGAATCACCCCGCTGAAGGCCCCGGCGAAGTACAACGCGTTGACGAAGCCGACCAGCCCGCTGTAGGCCAGGACGAACGGCGGCAGCGCGACGATCGCCAGCACCAGCAGGCGGGTCTTCGGCCGGTTCTCCGGACCGAGCTTGTGGAACTTGTCGAAGATGTTGGTCAGGAAGCTACCGCCCAGGCCCCAGTAGGACGTCAGCATGGCGCACAGGGCGAAGGTGTTGGCGGTGAAGAAGGCCCATTCGCCGAGCGCCTTGCCCCAGGCCAGGGTGGCGACTTCGGACTGGTTCTCCAGGCCGGTCAGGGCGATCACCGAGAGCGGCACGATGCTGAGCAGGACGAAGGTGGTCAGCATCCCGGTGATCACCGCCTTCGGCAGGCGCTCCGGGGCGTGGCTGAAACCACGGGCCATCTCCGGGACGATGTACTGGGCGGAGAAGCAGAACACCGCGATGTTGAATACCGGCACCATGTAGATCCAGTCGCCGTCGAGCAGACGGGCGAACTCGGTGTTGTCGTTGAGCAGGGTGGCCGCCACCAGGATCAGGATCATGCTGACCATGCCGATGCTGATGAACTTCTCGCCCTTGCCGATGGCGCTCAGCCCCAGGTACAGCACGCCGGCGGCCGGAATGAAGAACAGCACGCTGCCCAGGGCCGGGCTGATACCGAAGAAGGCGCTGAGGATCTTGCCGCTGCCGCTCATGTAGGCGATCAGCGCGCCGATGCTGTTGACCGCCACGGACAGGAAGATCGCCCAGGCGCCGAAGGAGCCGACATAGCGCTGGGCAAGGCCGCTCAACTGGTTGTGGGTGCGCGTGCGCAGGGCGGTTTCCGAGACGTAGAGCATGGAAATGGTGGTGAACAGGCCGGCCACCGCCAGCCAGAGCAGCAATGGCATGAAGCCGGCCTTGCGGCTGGCGTAGGCCATGGACAGCACGCCTGCGCCGATGTTGGTTCCGACGATCATCGCCACCGCCTCGAGGAACGTCAGGCGCTTGACCTCCAGTCCCGAGGAATCGACGGCTTCCGCCCCGGCGTGATCCTGATACTGCTGGACCCGGGTATCACTCATGGCAACAACTCCCTGCATTTCGAATTGGCATTGTGCGGGAGGCGGCCAGGACCGCCGTACCGATGGCCTTCTTCGAGGACAATGCAGGGCCGGGAATCGCGGACGCCTCCGGACCGGCCGCGCTTTTCGGCTGCGCGGTCCGGCGGGGGTATCCGCAGGCGGGCTCGCTCTCACCTGAAGCCATTGCCTGCGGGCCGCTTGCTCAAGCGGCCGTGCAAAATATCACACAATTCGACGAAGGAAGCGCGCGGCGACTACGACTTTACGCCTATGCCGATCGTCCGAAATATCCGGATAAATAATTGATGCAGATGGCTTTTGAAGGAGAGGAAGGGGCTAGGACGTGCTTTAACGTTTCAGCCGGAGCGTTCGAAAAGAGAAACACCCGTCAGTCTTCGCGAGGCTTCTTCGCCGCTTCGCGCCGCGCGCGGAAGAACGCCGAGAGCGCCTGGCTGCATTCTTCCGCCAGCACGCCACCCTCGACCATGACCCTATGGTTGAGATGCTCCTGCTCGAAGAATCGCCCACGGCTTTCCACTGCGCCCGACTTGGGCTCGACCGTGCCGTACACCAGGCGCTGGATGCGTGCGTGCACCAGCAGTCCGGAACACATGCTGCAGGGTTCCAGGGTCACATACAGGGTGCTGCCTGGCAGCCGGTAGTTGCCCGCCTCCGCCGCTGCCATGCGGATCGCCAGCATTTCGGCGTGGGCACTGGGATCGTGGCTACTGATCGGCCGGTTGAAGCCCCGCCCGATGATCTCGCCCTCGCGCACCAGGACCGCGCCCACCGGCACTTCGCCGAGGGCCGCGGCCTTTTCCGCCTCTGCCAGGGCCTCGCGCATGAAATGCGGGTCCCGGCTGCGATCGATGATCGGACGCACGCCTTTTACCGTCGGGTAGCCCTTGCCGTTGCTGATCAGCTTAGTCACCCGCACCAGGCCTCGCCGACCGCGATGGTCCCCATCAGGCCGGTCTCCATATGGTCGATGACGTGGCAGTGGAACATCCACAGGCCCGGATTGTCCGCCACCAGCGCGACGCGGGCGGTCTCGTTCTTGCCCAGCAGGTAGGTGTCGGTGAAGTACGGGATGATCTCCCGGCGATCCGAATCCAGTACCTTGAAGGCCATCCCATGCAGGTGGATCGGGTGCTGGTACTGCGCCATGTTGCGCAGCTCGAAGATGTAGCTCTGGCCTTCCTTGAGCTTGGCCAGCGGCGGCGCGTTGTGCTTGTGTTCCTCGCCGCCTTCCCAGGCCTTGCCGTTGATCTGCCAGAACGACGGATAGGGATTCTTGCCGCTGGTATCGGACATCGCCCCGACCCACTCGAAACGGAAACCGATCTTCTCGGCATTGGCCAGGTCCGGTTCGCTCACCGGATTCGCCGGCAACGGCTTCGGCCAGTCGCCGGCAGGTGCCTCGGCGCTGGCCACGCTGCGGATCGTCGCCAGGCGTACCGGCCCGTCGCGCAGGGACAGCTCGGTGCCCGCTTCCGGCACCTTCAGCGCCAGCTCCAGGCGCATCCCGGGACCGATCCAGTACTGCCCCTCGAAGCCGCGTGGTTCCACCGGATGGCCATCGATGGCATAGATCCTCGCCTCGCCGTTGGGCAGGTTGAGACGGTAGGTGACGGTGTTGTCGACGTTCAGCAGGCGCACCCGGACGATCTGCCCGGCCGGCAGGTCGATGGTCGGCACATGCTTGCCGTTGATCGTCGAATAGCGCCCGCGGGTGCCTTCTCGCGCGGCCTGGCGCGGCACGCTGAAGGGGGTGAAGGCGCCCTGCTCGTCCACGTGCCAGGTCTTCAGGCAGAGAACCTTCTCGTGGCGGAACCCGGTGGGTTCGCGCTCCTCGATGATCAGCGGGCCGACCAGTCCGCGGCCGAGCTGCTCGCTGCTCATCAGGTGCGGGTGGTACCAGTAGCTGCCGGCGTCCTGGGTCTTGAACTGGTAGATGAAGCTCTCGCCCGGCTGCACCGGCGGCTGGGAAATGTACGGTACGCCGTCCATCTCGATCGGCAGGCGGATGCCGTGCCAGTGGATGGTGGTCGGTTCGTCCAGCCTGTTGGTGAAGCGCACCCGCAGCCACTCGCCCTGCTTCGCCCGCAACTCCACGCCGGGGCACTGGCCGCCATAGGCCAGCGCCGGACTGCTGAAGCCCGGGACGACCTCCAGGTCCAGCGGCGCGGCGATCAGTTCGTAGTCGTACTCCTGCGCCACCTGCGGACGCGCCAGCCAGAGGCGCGCGCCGCCGGCGCCGAAGCCGACCACCGCCAGCCCGGCGAGGCCGCCGAGCACTTGTCTACGGGTAAATGTCATGGAGCCTTCACCTTCGCGGGTACTACTGCGGCTGGGAAATGATAGATTTTCTCATTTCCCAGCCGCGAAGGCGAGCCATCGCTCCGTGCAACTGCCTCTTTGCTGATCCGGAGCAAACGAAAAGGGCAGCCGAAGCTGCCCTTTCCTCTCATCGGCGCGAGCCGATCATTCCCACTCTATTATTAACAAGCAGATAAACATCGCGAAAAACGGCACTTATGGAGAGACGAATCGCACAAGACCATGAAAAATGCCATTTCGCTTCTCAGCGCATTATTTGTTTTCTGTCGCTGATTATGCCGTAGCTCTCGGGAGTAATTCCCCTTACTGACTCGCCTACGCTGGTGCGGCAGATTCTGACATCCATGGACCAGCAGCCCCCAAGGTCTGCGGCTTGTGCGCGGGTAATCAATAGTGGCCTAATGGTGTCATTGTCGCCTTTTTTCTCTGATGCACAGGCCTCTTTCGACAAGGACTGTTTCATGACCTCCCGACCGACCCTGCAAGGCGACCCGCTGCTCACCGCCAATCTCGATGCCCTGCTCAGCTCCGTGGTAGATGCCGACCAACGCCAGTTGCAGGTGCCCGATGGCCCTCGCTCCGAACGCGAGGCGCTGAAGGACAAGCGCCTCCAGGAACTGCTCGACCGCTGTCGCGAAGAAGCCCTGCAACAAGTGGTCGGCCCCTTTGGATTGACCCCGGCAATGTTCTCAGACATCGATGGTGGCAACGTCACCACCCAACACAATGCTAATCAGGATATCTACGCCAAAGCATCCGAGCACTATAACCGGAAAGCCGACTACGACTACTCCGCCGCGAAACAACAGAAAATGAAGGATGCGGTGAAGGACGGCACGATGAACTCGCAAACATTCATCGACACCTACACCAATGAAAAGGCACCGACAAAGCGCACCGCCAAGTCAAATGGCAAGCTGGTGATGAACGCCGAGCTGGATCACACCATCCCCCTGAAGCAGGCACACAAAGAAGGCGCTTGGATGCTTACTCCGGAGCAACGCAAAGCGTTGGCCTCGGAAAAAGACAATCTGCATTTCACCACCTTTGAAAATAACCGAGAAAAGAGTGATACCGCCGCAGAGACCGCGCTCTCTGCCGAAAACGGTTACGACGAGTCCATTACCAAGCCGCTGATCGACAAGGCTCGCGCCGCCATCGATCAGCATCAGCCCGATACCAAAGACCGCTTGCTCTACCACGGCAAGGAGCTGGGCATCACAGGCGCGAAGGAGTTCGGCAAAACCGGCCTACGCAGGGCAATGGGGGTGCTGTTATTCGAGGTGGTCAACGGCAGCTTCGTCGAAGTACACAAAGTGGTCAGCCAGCGTGACGATCAGCAGCCCCTGCTCGACCGCGTGGTGGCAGCGGTTGAGCGTGTGTTGAAGCGCGTTCAGAGCAAGTTTAAGGCAGCTTTCGAAGCTTTCTTCGAGGGCGGCCTGCAAGGCCTTGTGAGCAACCTGCTGACCTTCCTAATCAACAACCTCATTACCACATCGGCCAAAGTTGTAACCATCATCCGAGAAGGCATGCAAGAGCTGTTCAAGGCCCTCAGGCTACTGCTCTGGCCACCCAAGGAAATGTCCGGCACCGAGGTTATGCGGGCGGTCAGCAAGAGCTTGGCCGGCCTATTCACCCTGGGTGCCGGCATGCTCCTGGAGCAATCGGTGAACACCTTCATCGTCGGCATCCCGATGCTCGCACCGCTCGCCGGAATGATCGCCCCGGTGCTCACCGGCCTGATGACCGGCCTCGCCAACGCTCTGCTGATGTACGCCATCGACTCGCTTATCGATTGGATGATGGATAAGGGCACCGATTTCATCAACGCTCAGATCGATACCCTGCAAGCCACCGCCGAACTCGGCGAGCGCATGATCGAACAGGTAGAGCTGCAATTTCGACTTTCGGCGCGATACCGGATGATGGTCCAGCTCAATCAGCGCATCTCCGTGCGCTTCGACCAGGCAACCGAGGCCGCGCAAGCCTCAGTGCAGCACGCGCAAGGCGCCATAGGAGAACAGGCGGAGACTATCGCCTCGCTCTCCCTGGCCATCGATAGCAAGAAACAGTTCAACGAACGCTTCGGTTTGTTGCTTCAGCAGTTCAGGAAGGAAACATAAGGGATGTCCAAGGTCATTGCCCAACTTGCCAGCACCGTCCCCAGCGACGACCTGCTCGCCCAGATAGATATCGCTGAGGTTTACGAGAAGTTCCACAGCACGTTCAAGCGCCTCGACGATTTCAAGCGGGTCCGCGACGAACACGAGCAGCGTAGCTTTCTCGGCCGACTGTTCAATCGCGGCGAACTGAAGAACGCCCAGCTCGACGCCCAGGAAGTGCAGGCGGAATTCGCCAAAACTCTCGCTCAATTGATGGTAATCAGCTCGTTGCAGGCCCAGCAACTGACTGAACAGCAGGGGCAACTGGCCGACCAGCAGAAGACCTTGGATGCCAAGGCCGAGGAGCTGGCCAGGCAGAACATGCGCCTCGAACAGCACCAGGCCGTAATCAAGCACCAGGCCGCAGGCTTACGCCAATACGTCACCGACCTGTTGAAAGTCCAGGGGCTGACTGACGAACATGGCGAGATGCTGATCAGCATCGCCAAAGAAGTAATGGAAACCCGGGATCGCCTGCTGGCGGACTTCGACAATCGCATGCAACAGGTGCAGGGCGCATTGGACGAACAGCAGCGGTTGCTCCGGGAAGTCATCGATGAGCAGGCAAGCTCCTTGGAACAGCGCCTCACGCAGTTGCAACATGAGGTCGACTCAAACCTGGAACAACGTCTCCAGGCTGTCGAGGAAGGTCTGCTCTCTACACTCAACGAACAGCGCCGCGAAGCCACCCGCCAGACTGAACGGCTGAATGCCGACCTGGCAGTCCAAGCGCAGCAGCGAGACGAGAAGCAACGCGACCTGGATCGCCAGCTCTCGGAACTGCGCGAAGTGCTGGCCGAACAGGCCCAAACGCTGCTTAACGAACGCAAAGAACGACAGCAGGAGCGGGCCGAGCACCAAGCCGAACTGCACGTCTTACGCAACGAACAGAGCAATGGCGAAATACGTCTTCGCCGCGAGCAGCGCCGGCTCCTGGCCGGAATATGTGGCTTGGCGTTAGTGTGCGCAAGCGCCATCGCCGGCCTCACTTTCTGGAATACCTCAAAGCCTGTTTTGGCCCCAGTCGAAATCCACGAACCTCAAATACCAGCCCCATGAGCAAATTTTCGGTTCGGCAACTTAGATCCTATCGTCACTCCACCATTTGCCACGATGGCGAAAATTCAAAAAACCAGCCCAAAGGAGCGTCATCACATGAATAAGATATTGTGGGTCAAATTTGGGTGGTCAGAATATTATCGAGGTGGCGACATCGCCGGTAACTTTGCCTGGCTGAATCAAAACAAGGGGACGGAGAACGAAGGACGAGGTCATGAAGCCTACAACTTTATGCCAGATGTCAATGGGACTTACTACTGCTATGTACCTCCACAAGGAGGTAACTACGCACCTTATCACGACGACCCAGAAGGATGGACAGTTGTGTGCCTGGCCAAAAATCCGGCAACTCCAGGCATACACGTGGTTGGTTGGTACGAAAACGCAACACTTCATGGTGAGTGGATAGTCCGCCCCAATAACACCGATCCGCGACAGCAAATTTTCCCTCATCCTGCTTACGACTGGTCATATTGCATAACCAGCAATTCCGCTTACTTCATCCCGCCCGAGGAGCGAATTCTGCCGTTCTCGGATCCATCCGTGAAACAGGGGAAATACTCGTTTCTCGACGGCCCAGACGTTACCAAGACCGAGAATAAGGCAAGGGTTCAAGCTCGACTTGAGAGCTTAATGAATCGCCTGGCCTCAGTCGCAATTCACAACCCCAATGAACACAGCGTTTTTGACCCACAACTGGATCAGGTCGATCCACTCCGGGGATTTGGTACCCCTGAGCATCGTAAAGCCGTGGAGTTGGCCGCGGAAAAAGCAGTGATCGAATATTATATAGAACAAGGCTATAGCTCCCAGCGCACAACACACCTGCCCTGCGGATACGACTTTATATTCAAGCGCGGAGAGTCAGCGCTGCATCTCGAAGTCAAGGGTACAGCCGGCACGACACCACGTTTTTTCCTTACGCGTAACGAACACAATGCAGGATTGATGCTTAACCCAGACTGGAGGTTAGCCATGGTGACGTCGGCGCTATCTGACTCCCCGCAAGTCACAGTGTACAATGCTCGTCAGCTAAAAGAGGCATTTAACCTCGACCCTTACGTTTACATTGGAGAATTCGTACCAAAACCCGAATCTTAATGTTTAATTCCTGCACCATGAAAAAAAACAAAAGCCCGCTATTTACGCGGGCTTTTGTTTAAAGCTAAGAGGGGTCACTCCCACTCGATAGTCGCCGGCGGCTTGCTCGACACGTCGTAGGTGACCCGGGAGATACCGGCGATCTCGTTGATGATGCGGTTCGAGACCTTCTCCAGCAGTTCATAGGGCAGGTGCGCCCAGCGCGCGGTCATGAAGTCGATGGTCTCCACCGCGCGCAGGGCGACGACCCAGGCGTAGCGACGGCCGTCGCCGACCACGCCGACCGATTTCACTGGCTGGAACACCACGAACGCCTGGCTGGTCTTGTGGTACCAGTCGAAGGCGCGCAGTTCCTCGATGAAGATGTGGTCGGCCTGGCGCAGCAGGTCGGCGTACTCCTTCTTCACCTCGCCGAGGATGCGCACGCCCAGGCCCGGGCCGGGGAACGGGTGGCGGTAGACCATGTCGTAGGGCAGGCCCAGCTCCAGGCCGATCTTGCGCACTTCGTCCTTGAACAGTTCGCGCAGCGGCTCGACCAGTTCGAACTGCATGTCCTCCGGCAGGCCGCCGACGTTGTGGTGCGACTTGATCACGTGGGCCTTGCCGGTCTTGGCGCCGGCCGACTCGATCACGTCGGGGTAGATGGTGCCCTGGGCGAGGAACTTCACGTCCTGCAGCTTGGTGGCTTCTTCGTCGAAAACTTCGATGAAGGTGCGGCCGATGATCTTGCGCTTCTCTTCCGGGTCGGCGACGCCGGCCAGGCGGCCGAGGAACTTGTCCTCGGCGTTGGCGCGGATCACCTTCACGCCCATGTTCTCGGCGAACATGGCCATCACCTGGTCGCCTTCGTGCAGGCGCAGCAGGCCGTTGTCGACGAACACGCAGGTCAGTTGGTCGCCGATGGCCTTGTGCAGCAGCGCGGCGACCACCGAGGAGTCCACGCCGCCGGAGAGGCCTAGCAGGACCTTGGAGGAACCGACCTGGGCGCGCACGGTGGCGATGGCGTCGTCGACGATGTTCGAGGGGGTCCACAGCGCGGCGCAACCGCAGATGTCGAGGACGAAGCGCGAGAGAATGCGCAGGCCCTGCTTGGTGTGGGTGACTTCCGGGTGGAATTGCACGCCGTAGTAGGCGCGGGCATCGTCGGCCATGGCGGCGATCGGGCAGCTCGGGGTGCTGGCCAGGATGTGGAAGCCGGCCGGCATCTCGGTGACCTTGTCGCCGTGGCTCATCCACACGTCGAGGCCGAGCACGCCGTCGTCGTCCACGTGGTCCTCGATGCCGTCCAGCAGGCGCGCCTTGCCGACCACGTCGACGCGGGCGTAGCCGAACTCGCGCAGGTCGGAGCCCTGCACCTTGCCGCCCATCTGCTCGGCCATGGTCTGCATGCCGTAGCAGATGCCGAACAGCGGCACCTTCAGGTCGAACACCGCCTGCGGCGCGCGCGGGCTGTCGGCTTCGTGTACCGACTCGGGGCCACCGGCGAGGATGATGCCGCGCGGCGCGAAGGCGATGATCGCCTCGTTGCTCATGTCGAAGGGATGGATTTCGCAATACACGCCGATCTCGCGCACGCGGCGGGCGATCAGTTGGGTGTACTGGGAGCCGAAATCGAGGATCAGGATACGGTGGGCGTGAATGTCTTGGGACATGGCCATCTCTCGCTACGGAATTCGAAAACGACACGGGGCTGAATCGAACAGCCCCGTGCAGCACTCATTTCAATCAGCCTCAACCAACCCGGTAGTTGGGGGCTTCCTTGGTGATCTGGACGTCGTGGACATGGGACTCGGCCATGCCCGCGCCGGTGATCCGGACGAACTGCGGCTGCGTGCGCATCTGCTGGATGTCGGCGCTGCCGGTGTAGCCCATGGCGGCGCGCAGGCCGCCCATCAGCTGGTGGACGATGGCGGACAGGGCACCCTTGTACGGCACGCGACCCTCGATGCCTTCCGGCACCAGCTTCTCGGCGCCGGCGGAGGCGTCCTGGAAGTAGCGGTCGGACGAGCCCTGGGAGCCGGACATGGCGCCCAGCGAACCCATGCCGCGGTAGGACTTGTAGGAACGGCCCTGGAACAGCTCGATCTCGCCCGGCGCTTCCTCGGTACCGGCGAACATCGAGCCCATCATCACACAGTAGGCGCCGGCGACCATGGCCTTGGCCAGGTCGCCGGAGAAGCGGATGCCGCCGTCGGCGATCAGCGGTACGCCGGTGCCTTCGAGGGCGGCGGCGACGTTGGCGATGGCGGAGATCTGCGGCACGCCGACACCGGCGACGATGCGGGTGGTGCAGATCGAGCCCGGGCCGATGCCGACCTTGACCGCGTCGGCGCCAGCCTCGGCGAGGGCCTTGGCGGCCTCGGCGGTGGCGATGTTGCCGCCGATCACCTGGACGTCCGGGAAGGTCTGCTTGACCCAGCGCACACGCTCGATCACGCCCTTGGAGTGGCCGTGGGCGGTGTCCACCACCACCACGTCGACCCCGGCGGCGACCAGCGCGGCGACGCGCTCGCCGGTATCGGCGCCGGTGCCGACGGCGGCACCGACGCGCAGGCGGCCCTGCTCGTCCTTGGACGCCAGCGGGTAGGTCTTGGCCTTCTCGATGTCACGAAAGGTCACCAGGCCACGCAGGTAGAAGTTCTCGTCGACTACCAGCATCTTCTCGATGCGGTTCTCGTAGAGCTTGGCCTTCATCTCTTCCAGCGGGGTGCCTTCGCGGGCGGTGACCAGCTTGTCCTTCGGGGTCATGATCGCGGCGACGGTATCGCCGGCGTTCGGCTTCACCCGCAGGTCGCGACCGGTGACGATACCGACCAGCTCGCCCTGCTCCACCACCGGGAAACCGGAGAAGCCGTACTCGCGGGCCATCTGCAGCAGTTCGATGATCTTGGTCGAGGGGGTCACGGTGACCGGGTCGCGGACGATGGCCGTTTCGTGCTTCTTGACCTTGCGGACTTCCGCGGCCTGCTGCTCGATGCCCATGTTCTTGTGGATGATGCCGATGCCGCCTTCCTGGGCCATGGCGATGGCCAGGCGGGCTTCGGTCACGGTATCCATCGCGGCGGATACCAGCGGGATGTTCAGTTCGATGCCGCGGGTCAGGCGAGTTTTCAAACTCACGTCCTTGGGCAGGACTTCGGAATAACCGGGGATCAGAAGGACGTCGTCGAAAGTCAGGGCTTCTTGACTGATTCGCAGCATGGCGGGCGCTCCCAGACGGGAAAAATGGAAGCGCGACATTATACCCAGCCACGGGCTTCCGCTCAACGCAGTTGATCGCCGAAAACGGCGAATGGGCAAATATCTTGCAAGGCGCCCGCCAGGCCCCGTTCCGCCTGTCCTATCCCGCATTTGCAGGATGGCAGCGCGGCGGCGGATGGCCGGATACTGCGTACGTCACCCAGCGACCGCCCAGGCGGCGGGACGCCGATTCCAAGAACTATAAAAGTGGGACGGGGGAGAGAATGAAAGGGAGCACTGACCCGCATTCGTCATCCGCAGCCTTGCTCGCGGCGTTCGGCGCCGCCGTGCTGGACATCAACCGGCTGGCGCGCGACAAGACCCTGGAGCGTTTCCATCGCACCGCGCTGGAACGTTTGCAGCAACTGGTGCCGTTCCAGCGTGCCTGGTGGGGCCGCGCGGCGCTGATCGACGGCGTGCCGGTGGAGCACAGCGCACACCTGTTCAACCTCGAAGAGCACTATGTCGAGGACTGGAAATCGATCAGCCACGACGACATCACCGTCGGCCTGGTACACGCCCGCCCGGGCACCGCCGTGGCCGTCGACATGCAGGCCACCGCCGGGCTGCGCTGGCTTGGCGCACGTCACGACATCGGTGAGCTGCTCTGCGTGATCCACGTCGATCCGATCACCCGCCTCAGCGACCATGTCGCCCTCTATCGCACGCCTGGCGGCCCGCCCTTCGCGGACCAGGAGAAGCTGCTCCTCGGGCAACTCTCGGCGCACCTGGCCGCGGCCGTCTCGGCCAACCAGATCCGTACCCTGGTGGCCCTGCGCGAATCCCTCGAACGCCAGGCTCTGGCCATGGCGGTATGCGATCGCTACGGCGTGCTGCATTGCGCCGAACGCGGCTTCGTCGACCTGCTGCTCGGCGCCTGGCCGGGCTGGACCGGTCCGCAGTTGCCGGAGGAAACCAGCCCGCAGGGCTATCGCGATGCGCGCCTGGTGATCGACTCGCGGCAGGTCGGCGACCTCTACCTGCTCACCGCGCGGCAACCGAGCGCGATCGAACAGTTGAGCAATCGCGAAGGCGACGTCGCCCTGCTGTTCAGCGAAGGCAAGACCTACAAGCAGATCGCCCGCGACCTCGGCCTGGCGCCGAACACCGTGCGCCATCACATACGCACCATCTATTCCAAGCTCGGCGTCAACGACAAGGCGAGCATCGCCCACCTGCTGCACCAGTTCCCGCCTGGCTGACAGCCCTCCACCCCTGCCATCACCGCTTCGACCGCCCCGCCATGGGCGGCATGGGCGCCCTTTCGCCTGCGAAAAGGCGCAACCACCACCGGCGCGACGAACGCCGGGCACACAACGACCGGGGAGACCGTCACATGACCCACCGCACCGCCTCGATGGCCGTACCGACCGCCAGCGCCCTCGCGCTGCTCGGCATCCAGCTCCTGCTGGGCGCCGAGGCCGGCGCCGCCGACCTCAACGCCCGCGACTTCTTCGGCGCCCCGGCGGGCACCACGCTCGGCGTGCTCTACCTGCCGGCGACCCGCGCCCATGAGTTCCACGGGCCGGCCGATCGCAACGGCAAGGCCGAACTGAAGACCAACGCGGTGGCCTACCGCCAGGTGTTCTTCAGCGACATCTGCGGCACTCTCTGCACGCCGCAGTTCATCATTCCCTTCGTCGACATCGATGCGCGCCTGCCCGGCAGCGTCGGGCATACCGGCGAGACCGGTTTCGGCGATCCCCAGGTCGGTGGCACCCTGTTTTTCGTCAACGACCCGGAACGGCGCCGCTACAGCGGCCTGCTGACCCTGATCACCCTGCCGCTGGGCGAGTACCACGCGAAGAACCCCGATGTCTCGCCCGGCGCCAACCGCTGGGGCGCCACCTTCGTCTACAACTACACCCAGGGCATCGGCCGCAACTGGGTGCTGGAAGCCAACCTGGAAGCGCAGTTCTACGCGAAGAACGACGACTACTTCGGCAGCGACCTGGAACAGAAACCGCTCTATCGCCTGCAGGCCTTCGCCTCCTACGACTTCAGCCAGAGCACCTACGGCGCCCTCAAGCTGGTGCACGCCGATGGCGGCGAACTGAAGCTGCAGGGCCATACCCTCGACGACACCCACCAGCGCTACACCCAACTCGGCTTCGAGCTAGGCCACTGGCTGGACCGGCGCAACAGCCTGATGTTCGGTCTCTCGCGCAACGTCGCCACCGACAATGCGTTCCATGGCAGCCAGGCCCTGTTGCGCCTGGTCCATGTGTTCTGAGGGGGCGCAGCCATGAACGCTTCCGACAAGACTCTCGCCAGCGCCTCTCCGGCGTCCGGCAACCTCGCGCTGCTCGCGGCCATCGTGGTGTTCGCCGCGATCACCCCGACCATCCTGATGACCGCCCCCGCCGTCGCCGCGCAACTGGCGGCCCAGTGGCAACTGAGCCCGGCGCGGGTCGGCGACCTGTTTTCGGTGGAGCTAGGCGCCATGAGCCTGGCGACGCTGCCGGCTTTCCATTGGCTGAAACGCGTCGATTGGCGCCACGCGGCGCTGCTCGCCGGCCTGCTGTTCATCGCCGCCAACCTGGCCTCGGCGCTGGCCGGCAGCTACCCGCTGCTGCTCGCCCTGCGTTTCTGCAGCGCCCTCGCCGGCGGCTCGCTGATGATCCTCTGCCTGTCCAGCGCCGCCAGCACCGCCACCCCGAGCCGGGTCTACGGGCTCTGGGTGATGGGCCAACTGGTGGTCGGCGCCGTCGGCCTGGCACTGCTGCCGGCGCTGTTCGAACGCTTCGGCCTGGCCGCCTGCTACCTGTTGCTGGCCGGCCTGATGGGCCTCGCCCTGCCGTTGTCGCGGGCCTTCCCCAGCGGCAGCCCGCCGGCGGAAGCCCGCGCCAGTACCGGCGCGGTTCACTCGCGACTGCGGGTCGGGCTGGGCATCCTCGCCGTGCTCACCTTCTATATCAGCCTCAGCGGCGTCTGGACCTTCATCGGCGCCATCGCCGAAGGCGCGGGGATCGGTGCCGGCGCCAGCGGCGAGGTACTCGCCGTCGCCACCCTGATGGGCATCGCCGGGGCGGCCTGCGCCTCCTTCATCGGCAACCGCCTGCCGCGCGACCTGATGCTGCTCGGCGGCTACCTGGCGATGGCCGCGGCGATCCTCCTGCTGATCGGCCAGCCACCGCTGGCGCGCTTCGCCCTGGCCGCGCTGCTGTTCAAGTTCACCTGGACCTTCGCCCTGCCGTTCATCCTCGCCTGCCTCGCCGACCTGGACCGATCCGGCCGCCTGATGAACGCCTCCAACCTGGTCATCGGCGGCGGGCTGGCCATCGGCCCGGCGCTGGCCGGACGACTCATCGAAGGCAGCGGCGGTTTCCTCCCGCTGCTGCCGATCGCCGCCGGCCTGGCCGCCCTCTCGCTGCTGCTGGCCCTGGCCTGCCGGCCACGCTGAAACCCTTTCCCGAACCACGGATACCCGCCATGACCCGACGTACCGCTTTCTTCTTCGACGAACTCTGCCTCTGGCACGCCGCCGGCCCGCACGCGCTGACCCTGCCGGTCGGCGGCTGGGTGCAACCGCCTGCCGCCGCCGGACACGCCGAATCACCGGAAACCAAGCGCCGGCTGAAAAGCCTGCTCGACGTGTCCGGCCTGACCGCCCGCCTGCAACTGCGCAGCGCACCGCCGGCGAGCGACGAGGACCTGCTGCGCGTGCATCCGGCGCACTATCTGGAACGCTTCAAGGCGTTGAGCGACGCCGGCGGCGGCAGCCTCGGCCAGGACGCGCCGATCGGCCCGGGCAGCTACGAGATCGCCCGGCTCTCCGCCGGCCTGGCCATCGCCGCGCTGGACGCGGTGCTCGCCGGCGAGGCGGACAACGCCTACTCGCTGTCGCGGCCGCCAGGTCATCACTGCCTGCCGGACCAGGCGATGGGCTTCTGTTTCTTCGCCAACATCGCCGTGGCCATCGAGGCGGCCAAGGCGCGCCACGGCGTCGAGCGGGTCGCGGTGCTGGACTGGGACGTGCACCACGGCAACGGCACCCAGGCGATCTACTACCGGCGCGACGACGTGCTGAGCATTTCCCTGCATCAGGACGGCTGCTTCCCGCCTGGCTACAGCGGCGCCGAAGACATCGGCGAGGATCGCGGTCGTGGCTTCAACCTCAACGTGCCGCTGCTTCCCGGCGGCGGTCACGACGCCTACATGCAGGCCATGCAACGCATCGTGTTGCCAGCGCTGGAGCGCTTCCGCCCGCAATTGATCGTGGTCGCCAGTGGCTTCGACGCCAACGCGGTGGACCCGCTGGCACGCATGCAACTGCACAGCGACAGCTTCCGGGCGATGACCGCGATGATCCGCGACGCGGCCGAGCGGCATGCCGGCGGACGCCTGGTGGTGGTCCACGAAGGCGGCTACTCGGAAGCCTACGTGCCGTTCTGCGGCTTGGCTGTGATCGAAGAACTCAGCGGCGTGCGCAGCGCGGTGCGCGACCCGCTGCGCGACTTCATCGAGTTGCAGCAGCCCAACGCGGCGTTCCGCGACTTCCAGCGCCAGCGCCTCGAAGAGCTGGCCGCACAGTTCGGCCTGTGCCCGGCGCAGCCGCTTCAAGCGGCCAGGTAGCGCCCGACCAGCGCCAGGCCGCTGCACAGCACCAGCCAGGTGACCAGGCGGACGAAGGCTTCACGCGACAGACGCAGGGTCACCCGACGGCCGATCCACAGGCCCAGCGCCATGCCCGGCAGCAGGCAGGCGGCGAGCAGCCAGGGCTCGCGCGCGGCATACAGCCCGGCGAGCAGGAACAGCCCCAGGCGGACGAAGGTGCTACAACCGATCAGCGCGCTCTGGGTGGCGCGCATCTGCTCCTTGCTCGCCAGGCGTCCGTTCAGGTACAGCGAATAAAGGAAGCCGCCGCTGCCGAACAACGCGCCGAACAGCCCGCCGAAGACACCGAAGGGCAACGCCCAGGTCGCCCGCCAGCGCGGCTGGCCGCGTGGCTGGAGGAACAGCGCGTAGAGCGCATAGAAACTGACGAACACGCCGAGGGCCAGCATCAGCAGCTCCGCGCGTAGCGCCAGAAGTCCGTACGCCCCGAGCGCACAGCCCAGCAACATGCAGGGCAGCAGACGCTTGAGCTCAGTGATGGCGATCTGCCGCCGCGCCGGCAGCCAGTTGCCGAACGACGCGCTGAAATCCAGCAGGACCAGCAGCGGAATGATCTGCGACAGCGGCAGCACCCCGGCCAGCAGCGGGCCGGCGACCAGCGCGGTGCCGAAGCCGGCGATGCCGAACACCACATAGGCGAGGACGATGGCCAGTTCGACCAGCAGCCATTGCCATAGGCTGAACGGCAGGGCGGCGAACAGGACTGACGGATCGAGCGAGGACATGGCGACTCCCGGAACGACGACCTGCGCACTCTAGCGAGCGCAACGGCGCGCCAGCCAATACAATCCGAGCCCTGTAGCCATCTCGAAAAGGCATGGGGAATCTTCCGATGATCTCTTTGCGGCAACTCCATTATTTCGTCGAAATCGTCGAGTCCGGCGGCTTCAGCCGTGCCGCCGAACGCCTGTTCGTCGCCCAGTCGGCGCTCAGCCGGCAGGTGCGCGAACTGGAGGACAGCATCGGCACCCCACTGCTCCGCCGCGGTCCGCGCCAGGTCGAGCTGACGCCGGCCGGTCGCGCCTTCCTGCCACGCGCGCAGCGCCTGCTCGGCGACCTGGAGGCCGCCCGGCGCCTGGCTCGCGAGGTCGGCGAAGGCGGCCATGGCCTGCTGCGCCTGGGGCACTCCAGCTCGGTGCCGCTGGTGGGCGGCCTGCAAGCGGCGCTGCGCGGCTACCTCGCGGCGCAGAGCGGCGTCCGCCTGGAACTGACCCAGCAATCCTCCGAGCAGCAACTCGCCGATCTCGCCGAAGGACGCCTGGACCTTGGCCTGCTGCGCCTGCCGGTGCTGCGCCAGCATCCCCGGCTGCACCTGCGCGCCCTGTACCGCGAGCCGTTGCTCCTGGCTCTCGCCGCCGACCATCCGCTGGCCCGCCGTGAAGCCCCCGTGGCCCTGGCCGCCCTGGCCGGAGAAACCTTCGTCTCCATTCCCCACCTGCAACGCGGCGGCCTCAGCTATCGCGCCGCCGAACTCTGCCTCGGCGCCGGTTTCTACCCACGCCCGGCGCGCGCGCTGTCGCGCAAGACCAGCCAGTTGCAACTGATCGAGGCCGGCTTCGGCGTCGCCCTGGTGCCCGCCTCGATGCGCGCCATCGCACCGCCCGCCGTGCGCTTCATGTCTCTGGCCGAGGCCGAGGCATACAGCGAGGTGGCGCTGGCCTGGCGACGCGACGATAGCCCCCTGGTGGAAGGCTTCGTCGAATATTTCCTGGAGAATCTGCCGAACGAAGCCAAGGATTGATCGCACATCCCGGTGCGCCGCCTTATCATGCCGCCCATGCGTAACGATCCCTTCCAACGGCTCGGCCTCGATCGCGAGGTGCTGACCGTCAGCCAACTGAACCAGCGCGCCCGCCTGCTGCTGGAAGACGTGTTCCCGCAGGTCTGGGTCGAGGGCGAGCTGTCCAACCTCGCCCGGCCGGCCTCCGGCCATGTCTACTTCACCCTCAAGGACAGCAACGCGCAGATCCGCTGCGCGCTGTTCCGGCAGAACGCCCTGCGCGTACGCCAGGCCTTGCGCGACGGGCTGGCGGTAAAGGTGCGCGGGAAGATCTCGCTGTTCGAGGGACGCGGCGACTACCAGTTGATCGCCGATACCGTCGAGCCGGCCGGCGACGGCGCCCTGCGCCTGGCCTTCGAGGCATTGAAGGAAAAACTCGCCGGCGAAGGCCTGTTCGCCAGCGAACGCAAGCGTCTACTGCCCGCCCATCCGCGCCGCATCGGTATCGTCAGTTCGCCCAGCGGGGCGGTGATCCGCGACATCATCAGCGTGTTTCGCCGCCGCGCACCGCAGGTCGAGCTGACCCTGGTGCCCACCGCAGTGCAGGGCCGCGAGGCCGTCGCGCAGATCGTCCGCGCGCTGCAACTGGCCGACCGGCAGGGCTTCGACGCGCTGATCCTGGCCCGTGGCGGCGGTTCCCTGGAAGACCTCTGGTGCTTCAACGAAGAAGCGGTGGCGCGCGCCGTGGCGGCCTGCGCCACGCCGATCGTCAGCGCGGTCGGCCACGAGACCGACGTATCGATCAGCGACTTCGTCGCCGACGTGCGCGCGCCGACGCCTTCGGCCGCCGCCGAACTGCTGGCGCCCAACGCCGGCGACCTGCAGCAGCGTCTCGACGGCCTGCGCCGGCGCCTGGTGCTGCGCATGCGCGACCAGTTGCTGCGCGAACGCCTGCGCCTGGAAGGCGTCGCCCGCCGCCTGCGCCATCCCGGCGAACGCCTGCGCCAGCAGGCACAGCGCCTGGACGACCTGGACATGCGCCTGCGCCGTGCCTTCGAGCGCCAGCTGGCGGTCCGCCACGAACGCCTGGTCCGCCTGGAGACACGTCTCGCCGCACAGCATCCGGGCCGCACCCTGGCGCTGCTCCGGCAGAAGCTCGACAGCCTCGCCGCGCGCCTGCCGCGCGCCGCCCGTGAGGTACTGAAGGATCGTCGTCAGCGCCTCGAAGGACTGGCGCAGACGCTCAACGTGGTCAGCCCGCTGGCGACCCTGGGCCGCGGCTACAGCATCCTCCTCGACGAGCGTGGCCGGGCGATCCGCGATGCCGGCCAGACCCAGCCGGGACAGCGCCTGAAGGCGCGCCTGGCGGAAGGCGAACTGGAGGTGCGGGTCGAGGACAACCACCGGACGCCGGTGACCCTGTCGCTGCTGGACTGAGCCGCGATGATCCGCCTCAGCCAGCGCGCCCTGGCCTACCTCAACGAGGTGATCCACCACGGTTCTCTTCGCCGCGCCGCCCAGCACCTGAACATCGACCCCTCGGCCATCAGCCGGCAGCTCGCCAGCCTGGAGGAACATCTCGGCGTGCGCCTCCTGCAACGCACCCCGCAAGGCGTGGCGCCTACCGAGGCCGGCGAGCTGCTGGTGGCGCACTACCGCCAGCAACGGGCCAACGAAGAGGGCGTGCTGTCGCGTCTGTCGGCCCTGCAGGGGCTGCGCCAGGGCAAGGTGCGCCTGGCGGTCGGCGAGGGCTTCATCGCCGACCTGATCTCCCAGCCATTGCAGAGTTTCATCCTGCGCTACCCCGGCATCGAGCTGGAGGTCCGCATGGCCGGGGCCAACGAAGGCGTGGCGCTGGTCAAGGAAGACGCCGTCGACCTGGCCCTGGTCTACGCCCCGGTCGAGGACGGCGAACTGGACGTGCACGTCGACACCCGCCAGCCCCTCGACCTGATCATCCCCGCCAACCATGCCCTCGCCGGACACCGCGGTGCGGTGCCGATGCGCGCGCTGCGCAACGAGTCGCTGGCGTTGATCCACAACAGCACCGGCATGGGCCAACTGGCGGTGATCGCCGCCCAACTGGAGCGCATCGAGCTAAGGCCGAAGCTGCGCACCAACTCGGTGGCGGTGCTGACCAATTTCGTCAAGTCCGGCATCGGCGTGGCCTTCATGCCGGAGTTGACGGTCAGCCACGAGATCGAGGCCGGGCATATCCGTTGCCTGCCGCTGGCCCACCCGGCGCTGCGCGACGCCCGCGCGCGGATCGTCAGCCACAAGGGCCGCGAGCTGACCGTGGCGGCGATCGCCTGCCTGGAACACCTGCGCCGCGGCATGCGCTTCTTCAGTGGCGACGCGCCCGGGCTCTCGCAGCGCTGAGGCGTTGCCTTTTTCGCATCACGTCCGGACTTGAATAGTCAACGAGACAACGGCTAGCGTTGCTTCGCTTTCGTGCGAGCACCCGGCCCCGCGCCCCGACAAGAAGTGCCGCCGATCCCCCGACCGTTCGGACTGCCATAAGGAAAACAACATGCACACGAATCCGCGCCACGGCCTCGCCCGCCGCTTCGCCGCCGGACTGCTGGCCGCCGCCCTGGGCCTGGGCGGCAGCCTCGCCCAGGCCGCCACCACCCTCAACCTGAGCTATAACGGCGCCGCCGACAGCGAGAAGAACCTGGTGCACCTGTTCGCCAGCAACCTCAAGCGCCTGGCCGAGGAAAAGAGCGGCGGCGAACTGCAGTTCAAGCTCTACCCCAACAGCATGCTCGGCGAAGAGGAGCAGCGCATGGAACAGGTGATGACCGGCCCCGGCCTGAACATCGCCTCCTTCGCCGGGATCGCCCCGCTGTTCCCGGAGATCTACGTCAGCGCCACGCCCTTCATGTTCAAGGACGCCGCCGCGGCCCACGCCTTCTTCGACAGCGGCAGCTACTGGCAGGCCGCCCGCGAGGCCTTCCGCGAGCGCACCGGCACCGAGCTGCTGGCGGTGGTCGAGGAAGGCGGCTTCCTCAACTTCACCAACGGCAAGAAGCCGATCCACGGCCCGGCGGACTTCCAGGGCCTGCGCTTCCGCGCCATGGATCCCAGCCAGGTGGCGCTCTACGAAGCCTTCGGCGCCTCCGGCACGCCGATCCCGTGGACCGAGTTGTACATGGGCCTGCGCACCGGCGTCGCCGACGGCCAGATGAACCCGACCTCCTACATCATCCTCGGCAGCCTCTACCAGGTGCAGAAGTACCTGACCCTGGCCAACATCCAGTACTCCGACCAGTTCCTGGTGGCCAACGGCGATCTGCTCGCCAGCCTCCCGGCAAAGGAGCGCCAGGCCCTGCTCGACGCCGCCGCCGAAGCCACCCGGCTGAACCGCGAGGCGGTCGCCGCCCAGCAGGAGCGCGACCTGGCGTTCCTCAAGGAAAAGGGCATGCAGATCATCCAGCCGTCCGCCGATGACCTCGCCGCCTTCCGCGAGAAAGGCCAGCCGTCCTACCTGGCCTGGCTGAAGACCCAGGACATCGAGCCGCGCTGGACCGAGATGGCCTTCCGCGACGCCGGTCTCGCCACCGCCCCCTGACCTTCGCGCGTTGCCCCCCCGACGGCCGCTGCCGTCGGCCGGGCGCGCCTGTCCGACTTTCCGGAGTACCTCCCATGCCGTCATTGCTCAAGGGCATGCGCGCCGCGTTGCTGAACCTCGCCACGCTGCTGTTGCTGCTCGACCTGGTCCTGCTCATCTACGGCGTGTTCGCCCGCTACCTGCTCGGCAGCTCGCCGATCTGGATGGACGAACTGGCCCGCTACCTCATCATCGGCGCAGTAATGCTGGCGCTCGGCGCGGTATGGATGGAAGGCGGGCACATGCGCGTCAACCTGTTGGAACAACGCCTGCCGCCGCGCCTGGCGCAGGCCCTCAGGCTCTACCAGTGGCTGCTGGCGCTGGCCTTCTTCGCCTTCGCCGCCTGGGTCAGCACCCGCTACGCGCTGAACGCCGGGCGCTTCCGCAGCCTCGGCCTGGGCGTCAGCCGCACCTGGCCGTTGCTCAGCCTGCCGCTCGGCTTCGGCCTGCTGACCCTCATGCTGTTGCTCCAGGGGCCCTGGCCGCGGCAGCCGGCCAGCACCACCGTCGAGGGAGGGTCGCAGGCATGATGGCCATCGCCATGATCGCAGCCTTCGTGGTCAACCTCCTGCTCGGCCTGCCGCTGTTCCTCTGCCTGCTGCTCACCGCGCTGGTGGGGTTCCTCTTCGTCGACCCGGCGCTGTTCGCCAACACCCTGCCGCAGCGCTTCTTCGGCGGCATGGACATCTTCTCGCTGATGGCGATCCCGCTGTTCGTGCTGGCCGGCAACCTGATGAACCATTCCGGCATGACCCCGCGCCTGATGCGTCTGGCCAACGCCCTGGTCGGCCACTTCCGCGGCGGCCTCGGCCACGTCAACGTGGTCGCCGGGGTGTTCTTCGCCGGGGTCAACGGGTCCGCCGCGGCCGACGCTTCGGCACTCAGCACCCTGCTGGTGCCGGCCATGGAAAAGGAAGGCTACTCGCGGCGCTTCGCCGCCGGGCTGACCGCGGGCAGCTCGCTGATCGGTCCGATCATCCCGCCGAGCATCTTCATGATCCTCTACTCCTCGCTGACCAACACCTCGGTGGGCGAGCTGTTCCTCGCCGGGGTGATTCCCGGCCTGCTGCTGGCCGCCGCCTTCATGCTGCTGAACGCGGTGTACGCCTACCGCAACGGGCTGCAGGCGCGCCATGCGGCGCCGGCCTGGGGCGAGATCCTGGCGGCGCTGTCCGGCGCCCTGACCGCGCTGATCGCGCCGGTGATCATCGTCGCCGGAATCGTCCTGGGACTGGTCACGCCCACCGAGTCGGGCGCCTTGATCGCTCTCTACGTGGCGCTGGTCGGTCTGCTCCAGCGCCAACTGAGCCTGGTCGGGCTGTGGAACTCGCTGCGCGAGACGGTACGCCTGACCGCCAGCATCTACGTGATCATCGCCGCCGCTTCGGTGGTCAACTGGTTGCTCAACTACGCCCAGGTCGCCAGCGAGTTCGCCCAGTTGCTGGAGCCGTTCGGCCACTCGCCGACCCTGATGCTGTTCATCATCAGCGCAGTGATCTTCGTCTGCGGCATGCTCATGGAAGAAGTCTCGGTACTGATGCTGCTGACGCCGATAGTCGCTCCGGTGGCGCTGGCCGCCGGCGTGGATCCGGTGCACCTGGGGCTGATCTTCACCCTGAACATCACCATCGCCCTGATCACCCCGCCAATGGGCGCCTGCCTGTTCATCGTGGCGACCATCAGCCGCCTCGATATCCTGGAAATGTTCAAGGGTATCTGGCCGTTCATCCTCGTGGCCCTGGGGGTGCTGTCGCTGCTGATCCTGTTCCCGTCCCTGACCCTGTGGCTGCCACGCCTGCTCAATTGACGCCATGACCGACTTCACCCAAGCCATCCCCGTTCTCCCGGAGCCCGACTGGCACGCCGTGGCCGGCATCCCCATCGTCGATGCCGGCACGCCGCTGGAGGCGCTCGGGCTGAGCCGCGAGTTCAGCGTCTGGCCGGCCTACCACAAGCTCGGCATTCCTCACGCGATCCCGGAGTGCCACGCTCGCGGCGAGGTCTTCGAGCGTCTCCTGCGGGTCGCCGCCGCCCTCCCCGGCGGCGTGCGCCTGGTGGTGCTGGACGCCTGGCGGCCGTTCGCCGTGCAGCAGTATCTCTACGACAGCCTGTCCAGCGCCCTGGCCGCGCACTACCCACGGGCCGGCGAGGCCGAGCTGGAACGGCTCACCCGCCAGTTCGTCTCGCCGCCGAGCAGCAGCCGCGAGGCGCCCAGCCCGCATCTCACCGGCGGCGCGGTGGACGTCACCCTGTGCGACGCCCAGGGCCGCTGGCTGGACATGGGCAGCGCCTTCGACGAAGCCGTTCCGGCCTCCTACACCGCCTACTTCGAACGCCTGGCGGAGCCCGACGCGCGCCAGCGACGCGTCCGCGATCACCGTCGTCTGCTCTATCACGCGATGCTCGACGCCGGTTTCAGCAACCTGCCCAGCGAATGGTGGCACTACGATTTCGGCGACCAGCTCTGGGCCTGGCACACCGGCGCGACGCAGGCGCTGTTCGGCCCGGTGCAGTTGCAGGCGATGGACGCGCTCTGGCGCCAGCAGTTGCAGAAGCGCCCTCCGGCGGACTAGGAGGCGAAGGCGCGCCGGTAGCCCAGCGGCGGCAGGCCGAACGCGGCGGAGAACTGCTGGCGCAACGACACCGCCGAACCGAAGCCGGCCAGCCCGGCGATCGCCTGCACCGAATGCTCGGTGGTTTCCAGCAGGCGCTGGGCCAGGGCCAGGCGTTCGGCCTGCAGCCACTGGCTGACGGTGGTGCCGGTGAGCTGGCGGAAATGCCGGGTGAAGGTCCGCCGGCTCATCAGCACCCGCTGTGCCAGGCTGTCCAGGCTGTGCGCCTGGTCGAGGTTCTGCCGCAGCCACACCAGCAGCTCGCCGAGACGGCCGTCCTGGGCACTGTCCGGCAGCGGCTGCTCGATGAACTGGGCCTGGCCGCCCTGTCGATGCGGCGCCACCACCAGGCGCCGGGCCAGGTGATTGGTAGTCTGCGCACCGAGCCGCTGGCGGACCAGGTGCAGACAGCAGTCGATGCCGGCGACGGTGCCTGCCGAGGTCAGCAGGCCGTCGTCCTCGATGTACAGCACGTCGGGCTCCACCCGCACCGCAGGGAAGCGCCCGGCGAAATCCTCCGCCCACATCCAGTGGGTGGTGGCGCGGCGACCGTCGAGCAACCCGGCCTCGGCCAGCACGAAGGCCCCCAGGCACAAGCCCACCAGTTGCGCACCGCGTGCACGGGCCGCGATCAACGCATCCAGCAGCGCTTGTGGCGGACGCTCGTGTGGATCGCGCCAGCTCGGCACGATCACGGTCTGCGCCTCGGCCAGCGCTTCCAGCCCGGCCTCGGCCTCGATGGTGAACCCCACCGTGGTTCGCAGCCGGCCCGGCTCGGCGGCGCAGACACGCAGGTCGAAGGCCTGCGCGCAGGGGTCGTAGCACTCCTGGCCGAACACCAGGCAGGGCACCGACAGGTGGAACGGACTGATGCGGTCGAAGGCCACCACGGCCACGGACTGGCGGGACATGCGCACCTCGGTGGGTATGAGCGGGTTGGCCCGATTCTAGCGAAAGTTGTCTCTCAGGCCACTCACTCGCTACGCCGCGCCGGGACCAGAATCTGCCTCACCCACTCAGGAGGAAACGCCATGTCCGCACGTCAACCCAAACGCGCCTTGCTGGTCATCGACGTACAGAACGAATACGTCAGCGGCAACCTGCGTATCGAATTTCCCGCCATCCAATCGTCGCTGGAACGCATCGGCGCCGCCATGGATGCCGCCCACGCGGCGGGCATCCCGATCGTCGTGGTGCAGCACCTGGCACCGGCGGACTCGCCGTTGTTCGCGCGCGGCAGCCGGCAGGCCGAGCTGCACGAGGTGGTCGCCTCGCGGCCCTACCAGCACAAGGTGGAAAAGCAACTGGCCAGTTCCTTCGTCGGTACCGGGCTGGCCGACTGGCTGCGCGAGCGCGACATCGACACCCTCGCCGTGGTCGGCTACATGACCCAGCACTGCGACGACTCGACCATCCGCCAGGCGATCCACGAAGGCTGGCAGGTGGAATACCTGCACGACGCCAGCGGCTCGGTGCCCTACCGCAACCGCGCCGGCCAGGCCAGCGCGGAAGAGATCCACCGGATCTTCGGCATCGTCCTGCAGTCCTCCTTCGCCGCCGTGCTCAGCACCGAGGAATGGCTGGAAAGCCTCGCCGGCCGGCACGTTCCGGAACGCGACAACATCTACGACTCCAACCAGCGGGCCCTGGCCAACCGCTGAAACGACGCCGCCCCGTACGCGGGGCGGCGAGCGCTCAACCGACCAGCGAGCCACGCGCCGGCAACGGCTTCCAGCCCGGAAACTCGCGCAGCCGCGGGTCGGGCACCGCGCAATAGGCGAATGTCCAGTTCGGCGCCGGCAGGTCCAGGCGCTCCAGCGGCACGCGCGTGCCGGCGCCGGCCTGCGGCGCCTTCCAGTCCTGGGTGATGTGCGCACCGCCCTGGCTGGCCAGGAGGATGCCGCGGTTGGCGCTGGTGTCGTCCACCGTCCAACGCGCGGCGGAGGCGTCCATCAGCACCTCCAGATGCTCGTCGGTCACCTTGGCGCCGAACGGCGACTGCAACAGCCAGCAGTACAGGCGCAGGTGCATCGCCCAGTTCCAGGCGGCCTTCTGCTCGGCCGCCCATTGCAGGAAACCGCGGAGGATGGTCAGGCCATCCGGCGGATCGATCTTCAGCAGTTCCGGGCAAAGGTCGTAGAGATGGTGCCAGGCGCTGCTCAGGCGCTTGTTGAGCTGGTCCGGACGCAGGGTGGAGTTCTTCGGCGGCAGGCTGGGAGCCACCACCAGGCCGGTCTGCGCCGGCAAGGGATATCTGTTGCTGTTCATGCTCTGAACCTCGCACGCAAAGGCGGGGCGCCGGGCGCCCCTGCTCGACACGGCGCTCAGTGGCCGTGCTGCTCGTGCCCGCCCTGTTCGGCCGGCGCCTTGGACTCGACGACGATTTCCACCGGCACGTCGCCGGCCTTGCGGAAATGCAGCGTCAGCGGGAAGCGCTCGCCGGCCACCAGTGGCTGCTTCAGGCCCATCAGCATCAGGTGGTAGCCGCCGGGAGCGAAGCGCAGGTCCTTGCCTGGTGCGACGTCGACGCTGTCGACTTTCTGCATGCTCATCATGCCGTTCTTGTGCACATGCTCGTGCACCTCGGCGGAAGCCGCGCGCGGCGTGTCGGCGCCAAGCAGGGTGTCGTTTTCCTTGCCGTGGTTCTGCACCACGAAGTAGGCCGCGCCGTTCGGCGAGGTCGGCGGCAGGGCCAGCGCCCAGGGATGCTCGATGTGCAGCTGGCCGGCGTTGTACTCGTGGGCCTGGGCGAAAGCGGAAACGGCCAGCAGGGCCGCGGCAGCAAAGAAGGATGTGCGCATGGTGACTCTCCAGTAGCGTATGACCGGTCTTTTTCCGTCGGACCGGCGATTCCATGGGGGAAGCTAGGGTATTGCGCCGCGACCTGCCCCGACCCGAAGGTCCAGGTTGTCGAAGGCGCGGGGGAGGAGTCAGGCGACAGGAGAGGCGCGCGGATTGGCGAGGCGCCAATAGCGCAGGGGAGGCAGGTCGGTGGCGGAGAAGGCGTTACGGGCAGGGCTGGCCAGCGGCGCCAGCGGCAATGCCGGCCAGGAGGCGACCAGGCCGGGCGTGCCGGCGGCGCCGGCGCAGCAGCAGAGGTGCGGGGCCAGGCTCTCGTGGTCGTCGGGAAGATCGATGTCCTTGAGCGCGGCACCCAGCTTCAGGCGCAGCAGCGAATCGGACGAGGTGCTGCAGAAGCCACCGAGCAGCAACGAGGCGCGCTCCTGCGTCGTCAGCGCCTGCGAAAGCGGCACCACGAACAGGTTCATCAGCACGGCCAGGCTGGCCAGCCAGGCCACGGGGCGCCGTGACAGGGGCATCGTCGGTTCTCCGGAGAATGGGCCCTTTATGCCTGAGCGCGGGGCAAAAGTAAAAACGCCGGGCGCGACAGAGTGCCGCAGGTGAAAACGTTTGCAACCCTTGCGGGCTTTCCCACACCGCGCTCTTCCGCCAGCATAGACGGCTTTGACGCCCGACGAGTCGAGAAGCCGATGCCCCGCACCCTAGCCTTCGTTTCCACGCTGTTGCTCGCCGCTTTCTGCGCCCTGCCCGCCCAGGCCGACAGCTTCATCATGCGCCTGCTGAACAAGCCGGTACCCGGCGGGGTGGCGGTGGTCGACCTCGGCGAGGAAGGCCCGCCGCCGCGGGCCTTCTACCAGGGCAAGCCGGTGCTGGTGGTGCGCGAGGAAGGCCGCCGCTGGATCGCCGTGGTCGGCATCCCGCTGAGCACCAAGCCCGGCCCGCAGAAGCTGGAAGTGCGGGCGGCGACCGGCAACCACGAGGAACGCTTCAGCGTCGGCAGCAAGCACTACCGCGAGCAGCGCATCACCCTGAAGAACAAGCGCCAGGTCAATCCGCTGCCGGAAGACCTCAAGCGCATCGAACGCGAACTCGCCGAGCAGACCGCCGCCTACCGCCGCTTCAGTCCCGGCCTGCCCAGCAACCTGATGCTCGACAAGCCGGTCGACGGTCCGCTCTCCAGCCCCTTCGGCCTGCGCCGCTTCTTCAACGGCGAAGAGCGCAACCCGCATTCCGGTCTAGACTTCGCGGTACCGGCCGGTACGCCGATCAAGGCGCCGGCGGCCGGCAAGGTGATCCTCATCGGCGACTACTTCTTCAATGGCAAGACGGTGTTCGTCGACCATGGCCAGGGCTTCATCAGCATGTTCTGCCACCTGTCGAAGATCGACGTGAAGCTCGGCCAGCAGGTGCCGCGCGGCGGCGTACTCGGCAAGGTCGGCGCCACCGGCAGGGCCACCGGACCGCACATGCACTGGAACGTCAGCCTGAACGACGCGCGGGTCGACCCGGCGATCTTCATCGGTGCCTTCCAGCCCTGAGAAGTGAGCAACGCGGCGCCGGCTGAGGTCAGAAGGAACAGGGGGCGCGTCGATGCGCCCCTTTCATGACCAAGGGAGACACCGCATGACTCACCCGCTTCGCCTGCTCTGGCTGTGCTCGGCACTGTTCGTGGTCCTCGGCCTGGGCTTCGTCTTCTTCCCCGGCCCGCTCGCCTCCCTGCTCACCAGCGGCGAACCGCTCACCCCCGCCGCCCTCACCGACCTGCGCGCCAGCTACGGCGGCACCAGCTTCGGCATCGGCCTGCTGCTCGGCTATGCCGCCCTGCGCCCCCGCTACCTGGTGCTCGGCCTGCTCGCCGCCCTGGCGGTGATCGCCAGCGGCGGCGCGGCGCGTCTCTACGGTGTGCTGATCGACGCCTCGCCGGCGCTAACCACCTTCCTCTGGCTCGGCGCCGAGGCGCTGCTCTGCGTGCTGTTGCTGGCGGCACTCTGGAAGACCCGCCAGCTCGACCTCGACTGAGCGCCGGGCAGCAGGTCTCAAGCCAGGACCCGGCGAACCGCCGGCAGCCGCGACAGCACCAGCCAGTCCAGCGCCCAGACCAGCAGGAGCGAGGCCCCCACCAACGGGAAGGCCACGCTCAGCGCCAGCATGATGGCGATGCCGGTCTTCCAGCGCGGCAGCTCGTGGCGCAGCGGCGGCACGCCAAGGCGTCCGGCCGGCTTGCGCTTCCACCAGATCCACAGGCCGCTCGCCGAGCTGAGCAGGATCGCCAGGCAGACCGCGAGCATCAGCAACTGATTGCCCAGGCCGAAGAGCTTGCCTTCGTGCAGCACGACGCCCATCTGCACGCTCCTCGCCACCGCGTTGTAGTCCTGCCAACGCACGTCGGCGAGAACCTTGCCGCTGTACTGGTCGATGTGCAGGGTGGCGTCGTGGCGCGGATCGTCGGGGAACACGGAAATCGTGTAGACCCCCTCCATCCCGCTCGGCAGGGCGATCCCGTAGCCCGCCGCCACGCCGCGCTCGCGGGCGATATCCACCACCCTTTGCAGAGGGATGCCCGCCGGCATCGGCATGTCCATCGGCATCGCGTGCCCGGCCTGGGCGGAATGCCCGCGATGCTCGGCATGGGCGTCGGCCGCCGGCGGCTGCGAGCGCGGCAGCGGAGTGTTCTCCAGCGGCCAGGGCACCTGCTGGCGCGACGCGCTGTTGAGGCTACCGGCCTGCATGTCGGAGGTCGGCACATCGTTCCACATCGCCGCCGGGAAACGGTTCCAGACATCGGCGAACTGCTTGCCCCAGTAGCCGGTCCAGGTCATCCCGCTGAGCAGCATGAAGAGCAACAGCAGGCTGCCCCAGAAACCGGCGAGCACATGTAGCTCGCGCCACAGCGGTCGTCCGCGCAGGTGCAGGCGCGGCCAGAACAGCGCGCTCGCCGCCCGCCCGCGCGGCCACCATAGGTAGAGACCGGAGACCACCAGGACGATGCCCCAGCCGGCGGCCAGCTCGATCAGCCGGTCGCCGACGGTCCCGACCATCAGCTCGCCATGCAGTGCCCGGGCCACCGCCTGGAGATTCAGCTGCGCATCCTGGCGGCCGAGTTCGCGCCCGCTGTAGGGATCGACGAAGAGGTTCCATTGCCTGCCCTCTTCGCCAATCACGAATTGCGCGCTGCGCCCCGCCTCGCTCGGCGGCAGGTACTGGCTGACGGCGGCCTGCGGGTGCGCCTGGCGCACCCCGGCGAGCAACTGGTCGGCGCTGCGCATCTGCGCACCGGCCTCGACCCGCAGCAGTTGCGGATAGAGCAGCGCATCCAGTTGCGGCTTGAACAGGTAGACGACTCCGGTCAGCGCCAGCAGGATCATGAAGGGCGCGACGAACAGCCCGGCGTAGAAATGCCAGCGCCAGGCCAGCGCGTAGAAGTCACGGCCGTTCTTTTCGTTCGATTGCATGGATCACCTCATCGGAGCGCACACAGGCAAGGCGGGCCCCGCTGGACGGGGCCTCGTTGAAGGTTCAGAAGCTGAAGTCGACCTTGGTCCAGAAGGTCCGGCCCGGCTCGGGAACCGTTTCGTTGGCGGAGAAACCGAAGCCGGCGTCGCCGGCCTTGTTCAGGTGCTCGGTGTAATCCTTGTCGAACAGGTTATCGACACCGGCGCTCAGCTTGACGTTGCGAGTCACCCGGTAGGCGCCGTTGAGCGAGAAGACGCCGAAGCCGGCGCTCTTGTCGAAGTCCTTGCCGACCACGTTGCCCTGGTCCCTGGCGATGCGATTCTGCGGCGCGACCACCCGCCACAGGCTGCCGGCACTCCAGTCGCCTTCCTCGTAGGTCAGGCCGAAGCGCGCTTCCAGCGGCGGAATCTGCGGCAGCGCGCGGTCGTCCGAGCTGTTCTTGCCCCAGGCATAGGCCAGGCTGGCGTCGGTCTTCCAGTTGCCGGTGAGCTGGTAGGAAGCGCCCAGCTCGCCGCCCATGATCCGCGCGTCGACGTTGGTCGCCTGGGTCGAGGAACCCATCATGCCCTCGCGATAGCTGAACAGGATGAAGTCCTGGACCACCCCGACGTAGCCGGAGGCCCAGGCCTGCAGCTTGTCGCCGTTGTACTGGAGGCCGAAGTCGAGCTGGGTGGTCTTTTCCGGCTTGATCTTGTCGAAGGCGTTGACCGACCCGTTCGGCCCGCGCTTGGGCGAGAACAGCTCCCAGTAGTCGGGGAAGCGCTCGGCATGGCCGAGGCCGGCGTAGAGGGTGGTCGGCGAGTCGGCGAGGTCGTGCTCGTAGCGCACGAAGCCGCTGGGCAGGGTATCGGCGCGGGTGTCGTTGGCCGTCGGGTTGGCCATGGCGTGGCCCATGTGCCCGGACTTCAGGGTCTGCCGGTAGTCCTTGACCGAGGCGCGGTCCAGGCGCAACCCGCCGATCAGCCGGTCGCGCTCGGCGGCGAACCAGGTCAGTTCGCCGAAGGCCCCGTAGTTGTGGAACACCGCGTCCTTGCTCCAGGGGAACTGGTCGGCGTCGGTGTAGTAGTCGGTCATCATGTCGTACTTGGAGCCGCGCGCGCGGTGCTCGTTGCGCATGGCGTCGACCCCGGTGACCAGCTTGAAGTCGTCCCAGCGCCAGGTGGCCGCCAGGCGACCGCCGAGGGTGCGTCGGTCCACCTGGGACGCCATCGGCATGGGCATCATGCTGGATGGGTCGGGAGTGCGCAGGCGGAAGTTGTCCATGATGTGGTCGGCGTAGTTGTAGTAGACCTGTGCCTCGACCTTCTCCAGCACATCGCTGACGTTCGATTTGACGAAGCGCAGGCCCAGGCTCTCGCGCTTGAACTGCGAGCCGTCCATGCCGCGCCCGGCGTAGCGTGCCTCGCCGTCGCCCTTGCCGGCGGTGAGTTCGATCAGGGTGTCCTCGTCGGGGGTCCAGCCGACCGCGACGTCGCCGTTCCACTTCTTCCAGCGCGACGGCACGGTATTCCCGGCGCCGTCCTCGTAATCGTCGGACTGCGCGTGGTTGCCGGTGAAGCGCAGGTAGCCGAGCCGGTTGCCGGCGGCGGCGTCCAGCACCTTGTCGAAGCGGCCATTGGAGCCGGCCAGCAGGCTGGCGTTGACCCGCGAGCCGAGTTCGCCGAAGCGCTCCGGCTCACGCTCGAAGAGGATCGTCCCGGCCGACGCGCCCGGCCCCCAGAGCACCGTCTGCGGGCCCTTGATCACGGTGAGCTTGTCGTAGGTTTCCGGCGAGATGTAGGAGGTCGGCGCGTCCATCCGGTTCGGACAGGCACCGAGCATCATGCCGCCGTTGGTGAGGATGTTCAGGCGCGAACCGAACATCCCGCGCAGCACCGGGTCGCCGTTGCTGCCGCCGTTGCGGATCACCGCGAAGCCGGGAATGGTCTTCAGGTAGTCGGCCCCATCGCTGGCCGGCACCGGTTGGCGCGGCTCCTTGGGATTGGTGACGATGGTCAGCGGCGAACTCTGGGCGACTCCGGTGACCACGCTCGGCGCCAGCTCCACGGCGTGATCCTGGTGCTGTGAGTGTTCCTCGGCCAGGAGCGCCGACGGAGACAGGGCCAGGCCGCACAGAGCGGCGAAGGCTCCCGCCCAGCGGCGGCGTTGTGCGAGACGGGCAGGGTCGAAGCTGAAAGCGGCGGTCGGGCAGGCGTTGCCGGCCGCTCGTTGTTGAGTAGACATACGTTTTTCCATGATCTATGTGACTTCCGCCCCGCCCCCACGGCGAGCAGGCACGCGGCCAGGCTCGCGTCACCGGCGCGGCGAAGACGCGCCGGTGCCCCCAGGAAGCGGCGGCTATCGGATTGAAAGAGGTCAGGCGATCAGGAACGGCGGCGCACGGGTACGGGCGCCGGGAAACACCGGCGAGGCGACGAACGCCTCGTTCAGGAAAGCGACGGCGGGCGCCGTCGCGAAGGGAACGGAGAACAGCGCCAGGCAGGCGTCTTCGGTGAGCGGCGGGCTGTGGAACAACAGGCTGCAATAACCGCACTTCTCCCAGAGCACGTCGCTGGCCAGGCGATTGCCTTCCTCGCCGCCCATCCCCGGCATGCCGGCATGGACGACGGAGCGCTGGGCATCGGAACAGCCGGCATGGGCCATGTCGCCATGGTCCATGTTCTCGTGGGACATGCCTTCGTGGCCCATCCCCACGCCCATCGGCATCGGGTGGTCCATCGGCATCGACTGGGAGATCAGCGGCCCGACGAAGATCATCAGCATGGCGAACAGAGCCAGCCATGCACCGATGCCTTGTCGTTTCAGAGTGGTCGCCACCTGCGACTCCCGCCGTCTTGAATGAAGACCACCGCGTAGCGGGCCGGATGGCCGCTCGCGCCGGGTCATGCCGAAAAGAAGAATGCGCCTGTCGTTATACGCCCCAGGCACGGGGAACGAAATGATCGCACAAGGGCGGCTGGCTCTTCTGCGGCATGGGGCCGCAGAATTTTCCGTTGCGGAGAGCGTGCCGGCGGCGCAATCGAGGACAAGCTTTCACCGCAGAGAAAGAATAAAAACCCACAAAAGCCGCACAAATGGGAAATTCTACTAATTTTCCTTTAATGCTTGCCATTCAAATGCAGTCTCACTAGTGTGGTACGCATGAAAACACCACACACCCTCATCCTGCTCCGCCAACACGCCTGCCTGTGCCTGGTCAGCCCGCGACTGCGTGGCTGAGCGACGCTTCTCTTCATCTCGTCACTGCGTTCGCCTGGCCCCGCCGGCCCAGGAACCGACTCCAAAGGATTAGCCCCATGAGCATGTTGAAAGACCCTTCGCAGAAATACCGCCCATTCCCGGCCATCAATCTGCCCGACCGCACCTGGCCGTCGAAGACCATCACCGAGGTGCCGATCTGGTGCAGTTCCGACCTGCGCGACGGCAACCAGTCGCTGATCGAACCGATGGACGCGGCGAAGAAGATGCGATTCTTCAAGACCCTGGTGCAGGTCGGCCTGAAGCAGATCGAAGTGGCCTTCCCGTCGGCTTCCGATACCGACTTCAACTTCGTCCGCGAGTTGATCGAAGGCAACCACATCCCGGACGACGTCACCATCCAGGTGCTGACCCAGGCCCGCGAAGACCTGATCACCCGCACCTTCGAATCCCTGCGCGGGGCGAAGAAGGCCATCGTCCACGTCTACAACGCCACCGCCCCGTCGTTCCGCCGCATCGTCTTCAACCAGGACAAGCAGGGCGTCGTGGACATCGCCACCAACGCCGCGAAACTGATCAAGAAGCTGGCCGCCGAGCAACCGGATACCCAGTGGTCGTTCCAGTACTCGCCGGAAATCTTCAGCTCTACCGAGCTGGAGTTCTCGGTGGAGGTCTGCAACGCGGTGATCGACGTCTGGCAACCGACCCCGGACAACAAGATCATCCTCAACCTGCCGGCCACCGTGGAGTGCGCCACGCCGAACGTCTACGCCGACCAGATCGAATGGTTCGGCCGCCACGTCGACAAGCGTGACAGCGTGATCATCAGCCTGCACACCCACAACGACCGTGGCACCGGCGTGGCCGCCACCGAGCTGGGCCTGATGGCCGGCGCCGACCGCGTCGAAGGTTGCCTGTTCGGCAACGGCGAGCGCACCGGCAACGTCGACCTGGTGACCCTGGCCTTGAACATGTACACCCAGGGCCTGCATCCGCAACTGGACTTCTCCGACATCGACGCGGTGCGCAAGGTGGTCGAAGAGTGCAACCAGTTGCCGGTCCACCCGCGCCATCCATATGTCGGCGACCTGGTCCATACCGCTTTCTCCGGCTCGCACCAGGATGCCATTCGCAAGGGCTTCGCCCAGCAGAAGGAAGACGCGATCTGGGAAGTGCCGTACCTGCCGATCGATCCGGCCGACATCGGCCGCGACTACGAAGCGGTGATCCGGGTCAACAGCCAGTCCGGCAAGGGCGGCATCACCTTCCTGCTCGAACAGGAGTACGGCATCAGCCTGCCGCGGCGCATGCAGATCGAGTTCAGCCAGGTAGTGCAAGGCGAGACCGACCGTCTCGGCCTGGAAATGACCGCACAACAGATCTACTCGCTGCTGGAAAACGAATACCTCAAGGCGACCTCGCCCTACGTCCTCGCCAGCCATCGCCTGCAGGAAGAGAACGGCACCAGCGCCGTCGACCTGGAAGTCTCCTTCGACGGCGAGAAGCAGCACTGGCGCGGGATCGGCAAGGGACCGCTGGAAGCCTTGGTGGCCGCCCTGCCGGTCAAGGCGGAAATCATGGACTACCATGAGCACGCCATCGGCGCCGGCGCCAATGCCAAGGCCGCGGCCTATATCGAGATCCGCCTGGAGGGCCAGCGCCCGCTGCACGGCATCGGCATCGACGAGAACATTACCACCGCCAGCTTCCGCGCCCTGTTCAGCGCGCTGAACCGCGCGGTGACCCAGGCCGAGGCCAAGGCGGCCTGACCGGCACGGAAGGGAAAAAGGGAGCCAGGCGGCTCCCTTTTTTCATGGGCATCTTTCAGCTGAGTCGCTTCACTCATCCTCGCCGCTGGCGCTGACCGCTCCCAGGCAACGGAGCTGGTACGCCCCCTCCCCTGTGGTCAGGCGCCAGGACTCACCATCGGCCTGGGGCTCGGCTTCCATCACCGCGTTGTAGGAAAAACGCCACTCGCGACGGGTGCGTCCATCCAGGCTTTCCACCGCCAGCACCCAGTCTTCGCTGGCGAACGGCTGGTCGGCTTCCGCCGCCAGGTCCGCCTGGTCCAGCAGGTTCTCGTTGAGTTCGAAGCGCCAGGCGTGCAGACCGTCGATCTCGAGCATGTCGGCGGTTTCCAGTTCATCGAGCAGGTAGCGTTGTGTAGTCATGGCCAGTCATCGCGGATAAAGAACTCATGATAAGGCAAAGCGCGGGCTGCCCCTCACACCACCAGCATCACCACCGGGATCGCTACCGACAGGACCACCAACATGAACAGCAGGCCGATCCCCGCCGCCCGCCAGTTGGAAATGAACGCTCCGCCCGCTGCCTTGTGGCTATCCAGGGCCGGACCGAAGGCTGATTTGGCGTAGTAGACCATGCCGAATATCTGCGCCACCGTGAAGCCGATCGAGGGGATGTTCTCCGGCAGTATCGCGCCCAGAACTGGCAGCAGGACAAACAGGCAGAGGCCGACCAGCCAGGTTTTCCCGACTTCCTGCGCCCGTCCCAGGCGACGGAGATTCACCGCCGCGAGGAAGGCACCGGCCAGGGGCGTGCCGATGAAGGTACCCAGACCGATCGCGGAAAGCCTGTACAGCGGCTCGCCATGGGTGGCGTCAGGCTCGTCCAGGCGGGCCTCCGGTGGGCGGAACGGATTCTCGGTGTCGCTGTTCATGCGTGTGCTCCCTGCGGATCTTTACTGAAGCTTTACCAGGGCCGGCATTGGAAAATCCCGGCAACCGGCAGAGTCTATAGGACGCTGCGCGCCGGCTGAACATTCCGCACCCGCCGGGAGTCACAGCAAGACGTGCGAACGAAAGCGCCCACACAGGACCGCACTCAGGAGGGATGACGCATGACCACACGCAAACTCGGCAACTCCGGCCTGGAGATACCGGCACTGGTATTCGGCGGCAACGTCTTCGGCTGGACTGCCGACGAAAGCACCTCCTTCAGGCTGCTGGACGCCCTGCTCGACGCCGGCCTGAACTGCATCGACACCGCCGACGTATATTCGCGCTGGGTTCCCGGGCACCAGGGCGGCGAGTCGGAAACCCTCATCGGCAAGTGGCTGAAACGCACCGGCAAACGCGACCGCATGGTGATCGCCAGCAAGGTCGGGATGGACATGGGCAATGGCCACAAAGGTCTCTCCGCCGCCTATATCGAGCAGGCCCTGGAGCGCTCGCTACGACGCCTGCAGACCGACTACCTGGACCTCTACCAGTCGCACACCGACGATCCCCACACCGACCTGGAGGAAACCCTTTCCACCTATGGCGAACTGATCAAGAAAGGCAAGGTACGGGTCATCGGCGCCTCCAACTACGACGCCCGGCGCCTCCTCGAAGCACGCCAGGTCAGCGCCCGGCTTAACCTGCCGAGCTACCAGAGCCTGCAACCCGAATACAACCTGTACGATCGCGCCGACTACGAGACCAACCTGGAGCCGACGGTGGAAGAACTCGGTATCGGGGTGATCAGCTACTACTCGCTGGCCAGCGGCTTCCTCAGCGGCAAGTACCGTAACCAGGCCGACACCGCCGGGCGAGCCCGGGGAGAGAAGGTGAAGGGTTATCTCAACGAGCGCGGCGTGGCCATCCTCGCGGCGCTCGACGAAGTGGCCGAGCAGTACAACGCCAACCCGACCCAGGTCGCCCTGGCCTGGCTCATCGCTCGTCCGACGGTGACCGCGCCGATCGCCAGCGCCACCAGCCTGGAACAGCTCGACGACCTGATCGCCGCCACCCACCTGAAGCTCGACGAACAGGCGATCCACCGCCTGGACAGCGCCAGCGCCTATTGACCGACCTGCCGTCGAGGGCGGCCTCGCCCCGTTGAGTGGAGCGGATAACCGTATCGCGGCTATCCGCTCCGCATCGACGGGAAAGCCTTAGCTGAAGCGCGCCAGCAGCGAACCGATGTCCAGGTCGCCCTGCGGCGCCTGGCCGTCCGGCGTCAGCTTGTTGACCAGTTCCGGCAGCAGGCTGCTCAGGTGTTCGGCCGCCTCGCCCTGGCTGACTCCGGCGGAGTCCGCCAGTTGCTGCAATTGACCGTCGCCGAAGACCCGGGAAATGTCCGCCGCCGACACCGACTGGTTCGGCCCTCCGCCGATCCAGGAATTCAGGGCATCACCCAGGCCTGCGTTCTGGAGCATCTGGAACAACCCGCCGAGTCCGCCCAGTGAGCCGGCCTCCACGCCCGGCGCCGCCTGCCCGGCACCGCCCGCGGCGCCACCGAGCAGATCGCCGAGGACGCCACCCAGCCCGCCGCTCGCGGCCCCGCCGCCGGCACCACCAAGGATGCTGCCCAGCGAACCGAGCAGACCACCGCCATCGCCACCGCCCTGTGCCGCACCGCCCTGGCGCGACATCAGCATGGTCACCAGCCCGATCAACAGGGCCACTTTCGGATCGCGAGCACCTCCCTGTCCTTCAGAGCCACCCAGCGCCGAACCGAGAATCGAATCGAGCAGTCCCATTGGTCTTCCTCCTGATCTGATGCCCACGGCGCGGCGCCGCGGGATACGGGTAACTCCATTCCCGGCACTGCGCCATCATGCGCAGCGCCGGGTCATGGCCTCGGACATCGACCGGAAGCGGACGTTCCGGCACTCAAGGATGGATTTCGAAGCGATCCGCGTCCATGTAGGCCGGGAAACGCTGGCGATAGGCCGCCAGTGCCGCCGCGTCCAGCCGGACGCGGAACACGCCGTCGGCGTCCGCCGCGTTGAACAGGCTGTCGCCCTGGAAGTCCAGGACCTGGCTATCCCCAGCGTAGCGCAAGGCGTTGCCGTCTTCGCCGATACGGTTCACCGCCACCACGTAGCAAAGGTTCTCGATCGCCCGCGCCGGCAGCAGGCGGTTCCAGTGCTGTCGACGAGGCGCGGGCCAGTTGGCGGTGTAGAGCAACAGGTCGGTGTCGTGCGGGTCGCGGCTCCACACCGGGAAACGCAGGTCGTAGCAGATCAGCGGGCGCACCCGCCAGCCCTTGAGTTCGAACAGTTCCTGGCGTTCGCCGGGACTGTAGTGCTCGTGTTCGCCGGCCATGCGGAACAGATGGCGCTTGTCGTAGTGCAGCATCTCGCCGTCCGGACGCGCCCAGAGCAGGCGGTTGCGATGGCTGCCGTCGGCGAGCTGGACGATCAGGCTGCCGGTGACCACCGCGCCAAGGCGCCGGGCCTGCTCCAGCAGCCAGGCATGGGTCGGCCCCAGTTCGGGCTCGGCCTGCTCGGCCGAAGCCATGCTGAAACCCGTGGTGAACATCTCCGGGAGGACCACCAGGTCGGCACCGGCGGCGCTCTCCAGCAGGGCGGCGAAATGCTCGCGGTTGGCCTGGGCGTCGTGCCAGACCAGGGAGGATTGGACCAGGGCGATGTCCAGGTCCGGCAGAACCGTCAGATCGCGCATAGCTTTTCCGCTGCCTGACGCAGCGTCTCCTCGCGTTTGGCGTAACAGAACCGGACCAGCCGCATGGCGTCCGGAGCCTTTTCATAAAACACCGAAACCGGGATCGCCGCCACTCCGTGTTCGCGGGCCAGCCACTCGGCCATGGCCACGTCGTCCAGGTCCGGACGGATGGCCGAATAGTCCACGCACTGGAAGTAGGTGCCCGGCGCACGGGTAAAACGGAAGCGAGAGTCCAGCAGCAGGTCGCAGAACAGGTCGCGCTTGGCCTGGTAGAAGCCGGGCAATTGCCGCAAGTGCTCCGGATGGCCGGCCATGTAGTCCGCCAATGCCCATTGCAGCGGCGTGACGCCACAGAAGTTGACGTACTGGTGAACCTTGCGCAGCTCCGCGCTGAGCGCCGGCGGCGCGACCACGTAGCCGGTCTTCCAGCCGGTGACGTGGTAGGTCTTGCCGAACGAACTGACCACGAAGGAACGCGGATACAACTCGTCGTGGGACAGCACGCTGGTATGGGCGACACCGTCGAACACCAGGTGCTCGTAGACCTCGTCGCTGATCAGATAGATATCCCGGTCGCGGATCAGCGCGGCCAGGCGGTCCAGTTCCTCGCGGCTGATCAGCGCGCCGCTGGGGTTGTGCGGGGTATTGATGATGACCAGCCGGGTACGCGGCCCGATGGCCTCGGCCATGCGCTGCCAGTCGATGGAGAAGTCCGGCAGCGCCAGCGGCACGTGCACGCAACGCCCGCCGGCGAGTTGCACGGAGGGTTCGTAGCTGTCGTAGGACGGGTCGAGTACCACCACTTCGTCGCCCGGATGGACCAGCGCCTGGATCGCGCTGAAGATCGCCTCGGTCGCCCCCGGCGTGATGGTCACCTCGCTGTCGGCGCTCACCCGGCGTCCATAGAACTGCTCGATCTTCTTCGCCACCTGCTCGCGCAGGGCCGGCAAGCCGGTCATCGGCGCGTACTGGTTGTGCCCGGCGGCGATATGCCGGCCTACCGCCTCGCGCAGCTCCGGCGGACCGTCGAAATCGGGAAAGCCCTGGGAGAGGTTGATCGCGCCACACTCGGCGGCCAGTTGCGACATGCGGGTGAAGATGGTGGTGCCGACATTCGGCAGCTTGCTCTGAATCATCGGGACTTCCTGCAGAGACTCGCCGGACGACAGCCCGGCCAGACGGGTGGCAGGGCAGGATAGCCGATCCGGGAGCGACGCTGCAGGGGCACGCCTTAGAAAAAACCGTGGCCGCTTCAGGACAGAGGGGAATATGCGCCAGGCGATGGCGCAGGACGAATAACCGCCTCGCGATCATTCGTCGCCACGACAGGGCATCGGCGGTCAACGCCGGCGGCCTGGTTCTACAGCCGCGGCCAATGAAAAAGGCCCGACAGGGATACCCGCCGGGTCTTTCGACGAAGGAAACGCCACCCTCAGCGGCGCTTGTCCTTCTTCTTCTTCTCGGCTTTCTTGTGGTGCGACATCAGCCGGCGCTTCTTGTTGACCTGGCGCGCGGTGAGCGAGTTCTTCTTGCCCTCGTAGGGGTTCTCGCCGCCCTTGTACTCGATGCGGATCGGCGTACCGACCAGCTTCAATACCCGCCGGTAGGTCTTCTCCAGGTAGCGAGTATAGGCCTTCGGCACCGCGTCCACCTGGTTGCCGTGGATCACGATCAGCGGCGGGTTGGCGCCGCCCAGGTGCGCGTAGCGCAGCTTGATCCGGCGACCGTTGACCATCGGCGGCTGGTGCACCTGCACGGCGTCCTCGAGGATGCTGGTCAGGCGGCTGGTCGGCCAGCGGGTCACCGCCGAACGGAAGGACTCCTGGACCGACTTGTAGAGATGGCCGACGCCGGTGCCATGCAGGGCCGAAATGAAATGGATGTCGGCGAAGTCGACGAACAGCAGGCGCCGCTCCAGTTCGGTCTTCACGTAGTCACGCTCGGCCGCCTCCATGCCATCCCACTTGTTCAGGGCGATGACCAGGGCACGGCCGGTCTCGAGGACGAAGCCGAGCAGGTTGAGGTCGTGCTCGACCACCCCTTCGCGGGCGTCCATGACGAAGATCACCACGTTGGCGTCCTGGATCGCCTGGAGGGTCTTCACCACCGAGAACTTTTCCACCGCCTCGAAGATCTTGCCGCGACGCCGCACGCCAGCGGTGTCGATCAGGGTGTACTTCTCCTCGTTGCGCTCGAACGGGATGTAGATGCTGTCGCGGGTGGTGCCGGCCTGGTCGTAGACGATCACCCGCTCTTCGCCGAGCATGCGGTTGACCAGGGTCGACTTGCCCACGTTGGGCCGGCCGATGATGGCGATCTTGATCCCGTCCTTCTCGCTGGGACCGGGAATCCGGGTCGGTTCCTCGCCTTCGGCGACCTCTTCGCTCGCCGGCTCGCCCTCGCCTTCTTCCTCCGCGTTGTCCTTGGGGAAGATCCCCAGGGCTTCCTGCAGCATATGGTTGATGCCGCGACCGTGGGCGGCGGCGATCGGCAGCGCATCGCCCAGGCCCAGCGGGCTGAACTCGGCGCGAGCGAGATCGGGATCGATGGTGTCGACCTTGTTGGCGATCAGGAAGCTGCGCTTGTTCCGCTTGCGCAGGTGCTCGGCGATCATCTGGTCGGCGGCGGTCATGCCGGCGCGCGAATCGACCAGGAAAAGGACGGCATCCGCCTCCTCGATGGCCTGCAACGATTGCTCGGCCATTTTCGCATCGATGCCTTCCTCATCGCCGGAGATGCCTCCGGTATCGATGACGATATAGGTGCGGCCCTGCCAGCGCGCCTCGCCGTACTGGCGATCGCGGGTCAGGCCTGCGTACTCCGCCACGATGGCGTCGCGCGACTTGGTCAGGCGGTTGAACAGAGTGGACTTGCCGACGTTCGGGCGACCCACCAGGGCAATAACGGGAACCATGCGGCTCTCCACGAGAATTCAGAAAACACAAAGGCCGCTGACGTCGGACGGCAGCGGCCGGACACTTGAAACCCAGTCTAGCGGATGGTGTAGGCGACGAGCTTGCCACCGTTGCCGAACACGTACATCCAGCTCCCGACCACCAGCGGACGAACCCGCACGCCATCGCTGTCGACCCGCTCGCGACCGACGAAGCGACCGTCCACCTGGCTCAGCAGATGCACATAGCCTTCCAGGTCGCCGACCACCACGTTGCTGGAGAACACCGCCGGAGCCGACAGTTGGCGACGCGCCAGGGCGTCGTTGTTCCACAGCGAAGAAGCGCCGCGCGAATCCAGGCCTTCCACCGAACCGCTGGCCTGGCTGACGTAGATATTGCCGAAGCCTTCGGCGACGCCGACGTAGCTCGACGCTTCGCGCTGCCAGAGCAGGCGGCCGCTGTTCACGTCCAGCGCCGCGGCACGGCCCTGGTAGCTGACCACGTAGAGGGTGTCGCCGGACAGCAGGAGGCCGCCGTCGATGTCCACCACGCGATCCAGTTCGGAACGCCCCTGGGGAATCGCTACCCGCTGCTCCCAGATCGGCAGGCCGCGCTGTACGTCGACCGCCACCACCTTGCCGCTGGCCAGGCCAGCCAGGGCCATGTTGCCGGCGATCAGCGGCGCGCCGGTGCCGCGCAGGGTCAGCACCGGCACGGTGCTTTCGTAGATCCAGCGCTGGTCGCCGCTGGCCGCATCGAGGCCGATCAGCTTGTCGTCCTGGGTCTGCACCACCACCACGTCGCCGTTGGTGGCCGGCGCCGACAGCACTTCGCTGTTGACTCGCTTGGTCCACTTCTTCTTGCCGGTAGCTTCGTCGAGGGCGATCACGTCACCGCGCAGGGTACCCACCAGCACCAGGCCGTAGCCAACGCCGACACCGCCGGAAACCGGACGCTCGAGGTCCTTCTTCCAGAGCACGTCGCCGGTCTCGCGCTGGATCGCCATCACCCGCCCTTCGGCGGACGCGGCGTAGATGGTGGAACCATCGACGGCCGGTTCGAGCAGGTTGTACAGGTCGCCCTGGCCATCACCGACCGAGCGGCTCCACTGCTTGCTCAACACGACTTCCTCTTTGAAGTCGGTCAGTTCGGCGGGTGGGAGTTCCTTCTTGCTGTTGCTGCTGCAACCCACGACCGCCAGGGCCAGGGCGAGCAGCGCCGCGTGTTTCCATTGCACCATCTCAGGCCTCTCCCTTGGACAGGTCGTCGAGCTTGATCTGCAGGGCATCGCCGGCACCGTCTTCGGGCAGCGACTGCTTGGCTTTCTCGTAGGCCGCGCGGGCCTCGTCGGTGCGCTTGAGCTGCACCAGCAGGTCGCCCTTGAGCTCCTCGCGGGTAGAGACGTAGGCCTTGTCGGCATCGCCTTCGAGCAGCTTCAGGCCTTCCTCGACCTTGCCCTGGGCCGCCAGGACCCGGGCCAGGCGCTGCCGCGCCAGTTCGCCGAGGGTGGCGTCGGCCGGCTTGTCCATGACCGCCTTCAGCTCGGCAACGGCGTCATCCAGCTTGCCGCTGTCGACCGCGACCTTGGCCACGAACAGGCTGCCGTACTGGGCATAATGGGTGCCGCCGAACTCGCTCTTCAGCTTGCCAGCCAGCTCCGCCACCTTCGCCGGGTCCGGCTGGCCGGCCGGATTCAGCGCGGTTTCGATCAGTTGCTGGTAGACGATCGAGGCGCCCTGCGCCTGGTTGGTCTGGTACTTCTGCCAGGCCTGCCAGCCGAATACCACTGCCAGCGCGAGGATGCCGCCGGTGACCAGGGGCTTGCCGTTGCGCTGCCACCAGTCCTTGATCTGCGCCAGGTCTTCGTCTTCGGTACGCGATGTCACCCCAATCACTCCTATTCTTTATGTTCTCAAGCCTGTGCCAGACAGGCTGCCAGGTGCTCGGGCAGAGCATCCCAGGCAATGCTTTGTTGCTCGCCCTCGTCACGCAGGGGCTTGAAACCTACCACGCGATTGGCCACCTCGTCCTCCCCGAGGATCAGGGCAAAGCGCGCGCCGCTCTTGTCGGCCTTCTTGAACTGGCTCTTGAAGCTACCGGCGCCGGCGTTGACCAGCAGGCGTATGCCGGGAATGGCGCTGCGCAATTGTTCGGCCAGGGTCAGGGCGGCCAGCTCTGCCGGTTCGCCGAAGGCGCAGACGTAGAGGTCGGCCGGACGGTTCAGTTCGGCGGGGATCACCCCCAAGGTTTCCAGCAGCAGCACCAGGCGTTCCACGCCCATGGCGAAACCGACGCCCGGGGTCGGCTTGCCGCCGAACTGGCTGACCAGCCCGTCGTAGCGGCCACCGCCGCAAACGGTGCCCTGGGCGCCAAGCTTGTCGGTTACCCACTCGAAAGCCGTGCGGCAGTAATAGTCCAGGCCGCGCACCAGCTTCTGGTTGATTTCGTAGCGCAGTCCGACAGCATCCAGGCGGGCCTTGAGACCCTCGAAGTGGACGATCGATTCTTCGTCGAGATAGTCGTGCAGGGTCGGCGCGCCGATCAGCAATGCCTGGGTGCTCTCCACCTTGCTGTCGAGGATTCGCAGCGGATTGGTGGTCATGCGCCGCTGGCTGTCTTCGTCGAGTTGCTCGAAGCGCTCCTGCAGATAGGCCACCAGGGCCTCGCGATAGCGTGCGCGGGCCTCGCTGGAGCCGAGGGTGTTGAGCTGCAGGGTCACCGCGTCGGCCATGCCGAGCTTCTGCCACAGGCGCCAGGTGAGGATGATCAACTCGGCGTCGATGTCCGGACCGGGCAGGTTGAAGACTTCCACGCCGATCTGGTGGAACTGCCGGTAGCGACCTTTCTGCGGTTTCTCGTAACGGAACATCGGCCCGGTGTACCAGAGCTTCTGCACCTGGCCACCGCCGCTCAGGCCGTGCTCCAGCACGGCGCGCACGCAACCGGCGGTACCTTCCGGACGCATGGTCAGGGATTCGCCGTTGCGGTCGAGGAAGGTGTACATCTCCTTGTCGACCACGTCGGTGCCTTCGCCGATGCCGCGGGCGAAGAGTTCGGTGAACTCGAGGATGGGCAGGCGGATCTCGCTGTAGCCGTAGCCGTCCAGCAGGCCGGCGAAGGTGCGTTCCAGATAGCGCCAGGCCGGAGTCTGCTCCGGCAGGATGTCGTTCATGCCACGAATGGCTTGCAGGGACTTGCTCACGTAGGGTCCTTAAACGGGTCAGCCGCGGGCGATCAGGCTCGCATCGGCTTCGGCCTTCTCGGCCGCCTTCTGGCGGATCAGCCGTTCCAGCTCGTCCACCAGGTTGTCGTTGGTCAGTTTCTGCGACGGCTTGCCGTCGATATACACCAGGTTCGGAGTGCCGCCGGTGAGGCCGACATGGGCCTCCTTGGCTTCGCCCGGACCGTTGACGACGCAACCGATCACGGCCACGTCCATCGGTACCAGCAGGTCCTCCAGGCGCCCTTCCAGCTCGTTCATGGTCTTCACCACGTCGAAGTTCTGCCGCGAACAGCTCGGGCAGGCGATGAAGTTGATGCCACGGGAGCGCAGGTGCAGGGACTTGAGGATGTCGAAACCGACCTTGATCTCCTCGACCGGATCGGCAGCCAGAGAAATCCGGATGGTGTCGCCGATTCCCTCGGCCAGGAGCATGCCCAGCCCCACCGCCGACTTCACCGTGCCGGAGCGCAGGCCGCCGGCCTCGGTGATGCCCAGGTGCAGGGGCTGCTCGATCTGCCTGGCCAGCAGGCGATAGGCGGCGACGGCCATGAAGACGTCGGAGGCCTTGACGCTGACCTTGAAGTTCTGGAAGTCCAGCTTGTCGAGATGATCGACGTGGCGCATGGCCGATTCGAGCAGGGCTTCCGGGGTCGGTTCGCCGTATTTCTTCTGCAGGTCCTTTTCCAGCGAACCGGCATTGACGCCGATACGGATCGGGATGTTGCGCTCGCGCGCGGCATCGACCACGGCCTTGACCCGGTCCTCGCGACCGATGTTGCCCGGATTGATGCGCAGGCAGTCCACTCCCAGCTCGGCGACGCGCAGGGCGATGCGATAGTCGAAGTGGATGTCGGCGACCAGCGGCACGTTGACCTGCTGCTTGATCTTGCCGAATGCCTCGGCGGCGTCCATGTCGGGGACGGAAACCCGCACGATGTCCGCGCCGGCATCTTCCAGGCGGCGGATCTGCGCGACGGTGGCAGCGACGTCGCAGGTCTCGGTGTTGGTCATGCTCTGCACGGCGATCGGCGCATCGCCGCCCACCGGGACGTTGCCGACCCAGATTTTCCGAGACTTGCGGCGAATGATCGGAGAAGCGCTATGAATGCTCATTGTCCTACCTTCAGACGGGCCGTTTCGCCGCGGACGAAGGGGGTCACGTCCACCGGCTGGCCGTTGTAGCTGACCTGGGCGCCGCGAGCGAAACCGAGGCGCAGCTCCAGCGGGGCCTTGCCGGCCAGTTCCAGGCTGTCGCCCTTGCGCTTCAGCGCGCTGACCAGGACCTTGCCGTTGGCGTCGGTGACCTGGGTCCAGCAATCGGCGACGAACTGTACCTTGACCACCCCCTGGCCCTCGCCGGCCACCACGGGCGCGGCGGCAGGTTCGCTCGGCGCTGGCGGGGCGGCCGGACTGGCCGTCGCCGGAACGGCTGGAGCAGTACCGGGAGCGGGAGCCGTGCCGGCAGGCGCGGCGGTAACGGGCTGCTGGGGCGCGGCGGGGGTGCCCTGGGCCGGAGCGGCGGGAACCTGCGCGCCCTCGCTCGCCACCGGCGGCGAACCCTCGGCCTGGGCGGCGACTTCCGGAGAAACCTCGGCGGGCGCTTGCTCGCCTTCCTTCTGCGCTTCGATCACCGCCTGGTCTTCAGGCTCGTCCAGGGTATGGATCTCGGTGGTGCCGTCGGCGCTTTCCACTTCGACATGCTCGAGGCTCAGACCGGCGGTTTCCGGCGTGCGCGCGGAATGCTCCTGCCACCAGAAGTAGCCGAAGCCGATCAGCAGGGCGAGCAGTAACAGACTGACGATACGCAGCACGTTGCGCGACAGGCGCACCGGCTCGGCGACCCGTCCCAGGCTCTGTACGGTGCTGCCGCTGGCATTGGTGCCGGTGAAATGGTCGAAGCTGTTGACCAGCTCGGCCTGGTCGAGGCCCATGAGCTTGGCGTAGGCGCGGATGTAGCCGCGCGAGAAGGTGTGCCCCGGCAGCTTGTCGAACGCGCCGTTTTCCAGCTGACGCAGCGAACTCTCGGTCAGGTTCAGTTGCCCGGCCACCTGCGACAACGACAGGCCCTTCTGCTCGCGCGCCTGGCGCAGGGTTTCCCCGGGGTTCTGACGGGAAGCGGTGGCTACGACTTCGGGCTGCGGCGCTTTCATCATTTTTCCGCCTGGAATTCCTGATATTCGGGAGAGCCTGGGTACAGGCGTTTCAACTGCAGGCCATAGCTGGCGGCCGTGTCGCGGTCCTCGAAGACCTTCGCGAGACGAATGCCCAGCAACAGGCTGCGGGCGTTCTGCCCGCCGCCCTGGGCAAAGAGATCATAGTACTGGCGAGCCGGCACGTACTCGCGCTCCTTGTAGAGCAGGTCGGCCATCTCCAGCGCGACGCTGGGCTGGTTACGGTTCAGACGCAGGGATTTCTCGAAGTACTCCTTGGCCTGGGCCGGTTTCTTCATTTGCAGCGAAACCAGGCCGAGGTTCTCGAAGACCCGCGAGCGCTCGGGATAGAGGGTGTCCTGGCTGGCCTCCAGGAGACGCTGGTAGGCCTCCTCGTAGCGCTTCTGCTCGTAGAGGAAACCGCCGTAGTTGTTCAGTACCCGGGCATTGCGGCTATCGCTGGCGAGCGCCTTGCGGTACTCCTCGTCGGCCAGCTTGGGCTCCATCTCGGTCTGGAACACCACCGCCAGCGCGGCATGCGCGTCGGCGCTGGAAGGGTCGATCTCGAGGGCCTTGCGCAGCGGCACCTTGGCCTGCTCGGTGTTCCCCCGCTGGAGATAGCCGAGGCCGAGCTGGATATAGGCATCGCGCGCCTCGTCACGGCCCTTGTCGGTTTTCAGGGGATTCTGATCTCCGCTCGTCACGCAGCCTGTCAGCCCAACTGCCAACAGGAACACCAGCGCGGCGCGTACAGTCATCGGAACCCTCCTCTCACTCAATTTCGATTCGCCGCCGACTCGGACTCGGCCAGTTGGCGCACGGCAATATAACGTTCGCTCCGGCGGGTACGATCCATGACCTGGCCGACCAGTTGGCCACAGGCCGCGTCGATGTCGTCGCCGCGGGTGGTACGCACGGTCACGTTGAAACCGCCCTTGTGCAACATGTCCTGGAAACGCCGGATGGCATTGTTGCTCGGGCGCTCGTAGCCGGAGTGCGGGAATGGATTAAACGGAATCAGGTTGATCTTGCAAGGCGTGTCTTTCAGCAATGCGATCATCTGCTCAGCATGCTCGGGCTGATCGTTGACATCCTTGAGCAGGGTGTACTCGACGGTCAGCACGCGCTTCTCGCCGAGCCGGGAAATATACCGGCGGCAGGCATCCAGCAGCATGCCCAGCGGATACTTCTTGTTGATCGGTACCAGCTTGTTGCGCAACTCGTCGTTCGGTGCGTGCAGCGACAGGGCCAGGGACACGTCGATCACCTCGCCGAGCTTGTCGATCATCGGCACCACGCCGGAGGTGGACAGGGTCACCTTGCGCTTGGAAATACCGTAGCCGAGGTCGTCCATCATGATGTTCATGGCGGCGACCACGTTGTCGAAGTTCAGCAGCGGCTCGCCCATGCCCATCATCACGACATTGGTGATGGCGCGGTCGATCTTGGCCGGAACGGTACCGAACGACTTGTTGGCGATCCACACCTGGCCGATCACCTCGGCGGCGGTGAGGTCGCTGTTGAAACCCTGCTTGCCGGTGGAGCAGAAACTGCAATCCAGGGCGCAGCCCGCCTGGGAGGACACGCACAGGGTGCCGCGTCCGCCCTGGGGGATGTACACGGTCTCGACGCAACTACCGGACGCCACCCGGACCACCCACTTGCGGGTGCCGTCGGCGGAGATGTCCTGGCTGACGATCTCGGGACCGCGTATCTCGGCTGAGGCCTTGAGCTTTTCGCGCAAGGCCTTGCCGACGTTGGTCATGGCGTCGAAATCGTCGACGCCAAAGTGGTGAATCCACTTCATGACCTGGCCGGCCCGGAAACGCTTCTCGCCGATGGACTCGAAGAACTGTTCCAGCTGCGGCTGGGTCAGGCCCAGCAGGTTCACCTTGCCGGCGGTGGTCGTTGTCATGGCTTCACCCTCACCCACGCTCGATCAGCGAATGCGCTCGCAGACTTCGGTAGCCGCGAAGAAGTAGGCGATCTCGCGAGCGGCGGAAGCTTCGGAATCGGAACCGTGGACGGCGTTCTCGTCGATGGAGACGGCGAAGTCGGCGCGGATGGTACCGGCGTCGGCTTTCTTCGGATCGGTGGCGCCCATCAGCTCGCGGTTCTTGGCGATGGCGTCCTCGCCTTCCAGGACCTGGACTACAACCGGACCGGAAGTCATGAAGGAAACCAGGTCCTTGAAGAACGGACGCTCTTTGTGCTCGGCATAGAAGCCACCGGCTTCACGCTCGGACAGCTGAACCATTTTAGCGGCGACGACGCGCAGGCCGGCTTTCTCGAAGCGGGTCAGGATTTCGCCGATCACGTTCTTGGAAACGGCGTCCGGCTTGATGATGGACAGGGTGCGTTGCAGTGCCATTGGTAAAACTCCGAAACAAGGTTGTCTAGCATGGGCGGCCCCGCCAGCGGGGCGGGACGCCGTGATTCGTTCAGGACGCTGACGAAAACGGCCCGAAAGGGCCGGAATCAGCGTGGCTGCGCCTGGCATCGGGCCCGGCGCGCCTAGCCTGGAATGCGCCCGCGGGCGATTTCAGGCCTTACCTAAAATAAAACCCGCGAATTATACGCGGGTTCCCGGCAAATGCGTAGGGCGGGCCTATGGCTAGTCCCGTTCCTCGATCCAGGCGGCCTGGATGGCCTCCAGGACTTTCTCTCCGCTACGCTGAGGATCGTCGGAGAACTCTGGAAGTTCCACCACCCAGCGCCGCAGATCGACGAAGTTGACGTATCGCGGATCGACCTCCGGCTTGCTTTCGTCGAGCTGGATGGCGATTTCCAGCACATCGGTCCATTTCAGGCTCATTGCACGCTCCTCTCTACCGCCGGGCTCAGTGGCCTTCCGACACCTGGTTGATGGTGTACTTGGGAATCTCGACCACCAGGTCTTCGTCGGCCACCACTGCCTGGCAGGATAGCCGCGAATCGGGCTCCAGACCCCAGGCCTTGTCCAGCATGTCGTCTTCGAGTTCGTCGGACGGCTCCATGGAGTCGAGGCCTTCGCGGACGATTACGTGGCAGGTCGTGCAGGCGCAGGATTTCTCACAGGCATGCTCGATCTCGATGCCATTGCGCAACGCGGCATCCAGTATGGTTTCGCCGGGCTTCGCCTCGAATACCGCCCCCTCGGGGCAGTGGTCGGCATGGGGCAGAATCACGATCTGCGGCATCTTCGCTTATTCCTCGATTTCGTTGAGCCGGCGGCCGGAGAGCGCGGCCTTGACGGTCGCGTCCATCCGCCGTGCGGCGAAAGCGTCGGTCACCTGGGACAGGCGCTTGATCTGGTTCTCGATGGCCGCGGTGTCGCTACCACCGGCCAGTTCACGCAAGGTGTCCATCTGCGCCGCGATGGCCAGGCGCTCCTCTTCGTCCAGGAGCCGCTCGCCGTCGACGTCCAGCGCCGATTGCACGGCCTCCAGCAGCCGCTGCGCCTCGACCTGCTGTTCGCGCAGGGCGCGGGCAGCCTTGTCGTCGCCGGCGTAGTCGAAGGAGTCCTTGAGCATCCGCGCGATCTCGCCGTCGGTCAGCCCATAGGACGGCTTGACCTGGATGCTGGCCTCGACGCCGGAACTCAGTTCGCGTGCGGACACGCCGAGCAAGCCGTCGGCGTCGACCTGGAAGGTCACCCGGATTTTCGCCGCGCCCGCCACCATCGGCGGAATGCCGCGCAGCTCGAAGCGCGCCAGCGAACGACAATCCTTCACCAGCTCGCGCTCGCCCTGCAGCACGTGGATCATCATGGCCGTCTGGCCGTCCTTGTAGGTGGTGAACTCCTGGGCGCGCGCCACCGGGATGGTGGTATTGCGCGGAATCACCTTCTCCATCAGCCCGCCCATGGTTTCCAGGCCGAGCGACAGCGGAATGACGTCCAGCAGCAGCAATTCCTCGCCGCGCTTGTTGCCGGCCAGGGCATCGGCCTGGATGGCCGCGCCGATGGCGACCACCTGGTCCGGATCGATATCGGTCAGCGGCTCGCAGCCGAACAACTCGCCAACCGCCGTGCGCACACGGGGCACGCGGGTCGAGCCACCGACCATCACCACCGAGCGGATTTCTTCCAGATCGACACCGGAGTCGCGCACCGCTCGGCGGCAGGACTTCAGGCTGCGAGCGACGAACGGCTCGATCAACTCGTCGAGCGTCGCCCGGCTCAGCTCGCCGCTCCAGTCGCCATAGGCGACCCGGACCGACGCCTCATCGGTAAGACGCTCCTTGGCCGCACAGGCGATTTGCAGCAACTGCCGCTGGCTGCCCGGGTCCAGATCGGCAGAAAGGCCAGCCTGCTCGATCACCCAGCCAGCGATGGCATGGTCGAAGTCGTCGCCGCCCAGGGCCGTATCGCCGCCGGTGGCCAGGACTTCGAAGACACCGCGGGTCAGGCGCAGGATGGAAATGTCGAAGGTTCCACCACCCAGGTCATAGATGGCCACCAAGCCTTCCGCGCCCTTGTCCAGGCCGTAGGCCACGGCGGCGGCGGTCGGCTCGTTGAGCAGGCGCAGGACGTTCAGCCCTGCCAGGCGCGCGGCATCCTTGGTAGCCTGGCGCTGGGCGTCGTCGAAATAGGCCGGCACAGTGATCACCGCACCCACCAGCTCGCCACCGAGGGTGGTTTCGGCGCGCTGGCGCAGCTCACGCAGGATGTCCGCCGAGACTTCCACAGGACTCTTCAGCCCCTGTACGGTCTCGATGAAGGGCATGTGCGACTCGCCCTGGCGGAAGCGGTAGGGCAATTGCTCGCCCAGTTGCTTGACGTCCTCCAGGCCGCGCCCCATCAGACGCTTGACCGAAATGATGGTATTGAAGGGATCCTTCGCGGCGGCCGCGCGGGCGCTCTCACCCACTTCCGCCCGCTCGGCGTGATAACGCACCGCGGAAGGCAGGATCAGGCGCCCCTGCGCATCCGGCAAGGGCTCGGCGACGCCGCTACGCACCGCGGCGACCAGCGAATTGGTGGTACCCAGGTCGATCCCAACCGCCAGGCGACGCTCATGGGGCTTGGGACTCTGACCGGGCTCGGCGATCTGCAGTAGGGCCATGCTCTGTCTTAACTATGGGGTGCGGCCCGGGGGCCGCAGGGATTAATCGTCGAGTCGCTCTTCCAGCTGGCGCACTTCCTGCGCGAGCTTGTCGAGGAACTGCATGCGACGGACCAGGCGTTCGGCCTCTTCGCGGCGCTGCGCATCGTCCCAGCACGCGGCGAACTCACGCTCCAGCTCGGCCTGGGCGGCCTTGAGCCGACGCTTGAAGGTCGCCACGCCGGCCAGGTCGGCGCTGTCCTGCAACTCCTCCAGTTCCTCGCGCAGCTGCATCTGCTGCAGGAGAAACTCCGGATCCTGCACCGTAGCCTCCAAGGGCAACTCGTGACCACTCAGGGTCAACAGGTACAGGGCCCGGCGCGGAGCGCTCTTCAGGGTCTGGTAGGCCTCGTTCAGTTGCGCCGCGCGTTCCAGGGCGAGACGCTGCTCGCGCTCGGGAGCGTCGGCGAAACGGTCGGGATGGACGCTGCGCACCAACTCGCGATAGCGCTGGCCGAGCTCGTCGAGATCGACCAGGAAAGCCGGTTGCAGGTCGAACTGGGCGAAATGACAGGGTTTACCCACGCCGGCCTCAGACGTTGAAGCTTTCGCCGCAGCCGCATTCGCCACGAACGTTGGGATTGTTGAACTTGAAGCCTTCGTTGAGCCCTTCGCGAGTGAAGTCCAGCTCGGTGCCATCGAGATAGACCAGGCTTTTCGGGTCGATGATGACCTTCACGCCATGGCTCTCGAAGACCAGGTCCTCGGCCGCCAGTTCATCGACGAATTCGAGGACATAGGCAAGCCCGGAACAGCCAGTGGTGCGCACGCCAAGACGGATACCCTCGCCCTTGCCGCGCCCCTCGAGGGAGCGCTGCACGTGTTTGGCGGCGGCTTCGGTCATGCTGATGGCCATTGCAACTCCTTACTCGTCACGAGCGGCTTAGAGCAAACCCTTCTTCTGCTTGTAGTCGCGAACGGCGGCCTTGATGGCGTCTTCGGCGAGAACGGAGCAGTGGATCTTCACCGGCGGCAGGGCCAGCTCTTCGGCGATGGTGGTGTTCTTGATGGTTTCCGCCTCGTCCAGGGTCTTGCCCTTCATCCACTCGGTGGCGAGGGAGCTGGAGGCGATCGCGGAACCGCAACCGTAGGTCTTGAACTTGGCGTCTTCGATCACGCCCTGCTCGTTGACCTTGATCTGCAGGCGCATCACGTCGCCGCAGGCCGGCGCGCCGACCATGCCGGTGCCGACGTTGGGATCGGCAGCGTCGAGCTTGCCGACGTTGCGCGGGTTTTCGTAGTGGTCGATGACCTTTTCGCTATATGCCATGGCTAATCCTCACGTTTTTCCGGGGCACGAGGCGCTCAGTGCGCCTGCCATTCGACCTGGGACAGGTCGACGCCCTCTTTGTACATATCCCACAGCGGCGACAGTTCGCGCAGCTTGGAAACGGCCTCGACCACCTTCTTCGCGGCATAGTCGATCTCTTCCTCGGTGGTGAAGCGACCGAAGGTGAAGCGGATGGAGCTATGCGCCAGTTCGTCGTTGCGGCCCAGGGCGCGCAATACGTAGGACGGTTCCAGGGACGCCGAGGTACAGGCCGAACCGGAGGAGACCGCGAGGTCCTTGAGCGCCATGATCAGCGACTCGCCCTCGACGTAGTTGAAGCTGACGTTGAGGTTGTGCGGGACGCGGGAGGTCATGCTGCCGTTGATGTAGAGCTCTTCCAGGCCGTCGATCTGCGCGAAGAAGCGGTCGCGGAGCGCCAGCACGCGGGCGTTCTCCTGGGCCATTTCTTCCTTGGCGATGCGGAACGCCTCGCCCATGCCGACGATCTGGTGGGTGGCCAGGGTGCCGGAACGCATGCCGCGCTCATGGCCGCCACCGTGCATCTGACCCTCGATGCGGACGCGCGGCTTGCGCCGGACGTAGAGCGCGCCAATGCCTTTCGGGCCGTAGGTCTTGTGCGCGGAGAAGGACATCAGGTCGACCTTGAGCTTGTCCAGGTCGATCTCGACCTTGCCGGTCGACTGTGCGGCGTCGACGTGGAACAGCACGCCGCGGGAGCGGGTCAGCTCGCCGATGGCGGCGATGTCGTTGACGGTGCCGATCTCGTTGTTCACGTGCATGACCGAGACCAGGATGGTGTCGTCACGCAGCGCCGCCTCGACCAGAGCCGGAGTGATCAGGCCATCTTCTCCCGGCTCCAGGTAGGTCACTTCGAAACCTTCGCGCTCCAGCTGGCGACAGGTGTCGAGGACCGCCTTGTGCTCGATCTTCGAGGTGATGATGTGCTTGCCCTTGCCCGAGTAGAAGTGCGCGACGCCCTTGATCGCCAGGTTGTCGGACTCGGTGGCGCCGGAGGTCCAGACGATCTCGCGGGGATCGGCGTTGACCAGTTCGGCCACCTGGCGACGGGCGTTTTCCACGGCTTCTTCGGCTTTCCAGCCGAACACGTGGGAACGCGAAGCCGGGTTGCCGAAGTTGCCGTCCATCAGCAGGCATTCGCTCATTTTCTGGGCGACGCGGGGATCGACGGGAGTGGTCGCGGAGTAATCGAGGTAGATCGGCAATTTCATCAGGTAACTCCTACAGGCTGGCGCCCTGCTCAGTCGATGGCGGACGCTTCAATCTTGTCGAGACGAGGCGTCTTGCCTGAGCAACGGCGTTCGTCCTGGCGCAGCGCGACCTCCTGGACCTCCTGGCGGCTGACCAGATCGGCCAGGCTGATGCCGCTGAGGAACTCATGAATCTGCAAACTGAGGTCGCACCACAGGTGGTGGGTCAGACAGGTATCGCCGGAGTGGCAATCGCCCTGCCCCTGGCAGCGGGTCGCGTCGACGGATTCGTTGACCGCGTCGATCACCTGCGCCACATGGATGCCCGACATATGGCGGGACAGCTGGTAGCCGCCGCCCGGGCCGCGCACGCTGGTCACCAGGTTGCCACGGCGCAACTTGGCGAACAGCTGTTCGAGATAGGACAGGGAAATGCCTTGGCGTTCGGAGATATCGGCCAGCGAGACCGGACCTTGCTGAGCATGCAGCGCCAGGTCGAGCATGGCGGTTACGGCGTAGCGGCCTTTGGTGGTCAGACGCATGGGCTTTTCCCATCGGGATCATTCGGGGTTGACGCGGATTATGCTCTTATCCGAGTAATTAGGTCAACTATAAGACCGATCAAATTACTCAGGATTAGGCAAATTCAGGGCGCTACATGCTAGCAGAAAGCCGCCGGCCGCGCATTACGCGGCCGGATTGCCGTCCTCGTCCTTGACTCCGGCGAAATCTTCCTCGCGCAATACCGGCAGGTCCTTCGCGCAGTAGTCGCTACCCAGGGCGGTGAGCGCCTGGCACATGCCCTCGAGCCGGCCGTCGACGGCCTGCAGGTGATCGAGCAACTGACCAATGGCACGCGCCACCGGGTCCGGCATGTCCTGGCTGACCCCATAGGCATCGAAGCCGAGCTTCTCCGCCATCGCCTGGCGCTTGGCCTGCTGCTCGGAGTCCTCGCGCATGATGATCCGCCCGGGAATGCCGACCACGGTGGCACCCGGCGGGACTTCCTTGGTCACCACGGCGTTGGAGCCGACCTTGGCGCCCTCGCCGACGGTGAACGGGCCGAGCACCTTGGCACCGGCACCGACCACTACGTTGTTGCCGAGGGTGGGGTGGCGCTTGCCCTTGTTCCAGGTGGTGCCGCCCAGGGTAACACCCTGATAGAGGGTGACGTCGTCGCCGATCTCGGCGGTTTCGCCGATGACGATGCCCATGCCGTGGTCGATGAAGAAGCGCCGGCCGATCCTGGCCCCCGGGTGGATCTCGATGCCGGTCATCCAGCGGCCGAAATTGGACACCAGGCGCGCCAGCCACTTCCAGCCGGACGTCCACAAGCCGTGGGCCAGCCGATGCAGCCAGACGGCGTGCAGGCCCGGATAACAGGTGAGGACCTCGAGTGCGTTGCGAGCCGCCGGATCACGGTGGAATACGCTTTGGATATCTTCACGCACACGTTCGAACATCAGTCGTCACTCCGCTTGTAGGACAGGCCTCGGGCCACCTTCTGGGTTTCGGTCAGGATCCCGCGCAGGATATTCATTTCCAGCTTGCTGATCGCGCTGCGCCCATACAGGCGCCGCAACCGCGACATCAGGTGGCGCGGCTTCTCCGGATCGAGGAAGCCGATATCGATCAGCGTCCTCTCCAGATGCGCGTAATAGAGTTCCAGCTCGTCGGCCGTCACCAGCTCGGTGTTGAGCATCGAGGTGGACTCGAACTTTTCCATCTTGGTCGGCTTGCCCTGGGCCGCCAGCCACGCCATGCGCACCTCGTAGGTGAGCACCTGGACCGCGGCCGCCAGGTTCAGCGAGCCGAACTCGGGATCGGAGGGGATATGCACATGGAACTGGCAGCGCTGCAATTCTTCGTTGGTCAAACCCGCATATTCGCGCCCGAATACCAGGGCCACCTCGCCATTCGCCTCCAGGTGCTCCAGGCAGGTCGTCGCGCACTCGCGCGGATCCAGCAGCGGCCAGGGAATCCGCCGGTCGCGGGCGCTGGTGCCGAGCACCACGCTGCAGCCGCTCAGGGCCTCTTCCAGGGTGTCCACCACCCTTGCGGCGTCGAGGATGTCGGTGGCGCCGGAAGCCCGCGCCACCGCGTCGCCGTGGGGAAAGCTTTCCGGCTGCACCAGCACCAGTTGCGACAGGCCCATGTTCTTCATGGCACGGGCCGCCCCGCCGATGTTGCCGGGATGACTGGTGTTGACCAACACCACACGAATACGGTCGAGCAACGCCGATGCTCTCCAACGCCAAGTTACTGAAGGGTGTGAAATCCTACAGCAGAGGTCAGCTTTATACCATGCGGCCGACAGGTCGCCCTTCAAACGCCATCGGTTTCTGCTAGAATGGCCGGCTTTCTTTAACGACCCAGGTGACCTCTCCATGCAGCCTATGCTGAATATCGCCCTGCGCGCCGCTCGCAGCGCCGGTGAACTGATTTTCCGCTCCATCGAACGCCTGGATGTCATCTCGGTCAACGAGAAGGATGCCAAGGACTACGTGACCGAAGTCGATCGCGCCGCCGAGCAGACCATCGTCGCCGCGCTGCGCAAGGCCTATCCGACTCACGCGATCATGGGCGAGGAAGGCGGCTTCATCGAAGGCAGCGGCGAGGGCGCCGATTACCTCTGGGTGATCGATCCGCTGGACGGCACCACCAACTTCATCCATGGCGTACCGCACTTCGCCGTGAGCATCGCCTGCAAGTACAAGGGCCGCCTGGAGCACGCCGTGGTCCTCGACCCGGTGCGCCAGGAAGAATTCACCGCCAGCCGCGGCCGCGGCGCCGCCCTCAACGGTCGTCGCCTGCGCGTCAGCGGCCGCAAGAGCCTGGAAGGCGCCCTGCTCGGCACCGGCTTCCCGTTCCGCGACAACCAGATCGACAATCTCGACAACTACCTGAACATGTTCCGCAGCCTGGTCGGCCAGACCGCCGGCATCCGCCGCGCCGGCGCCGCCAGCCTGGACCTGGCCTACGTCGCCGCCGGACGCTACGACGCCTTCTGGGAATTCGGCCTGTCCGAATGGGACATGGCGGCAGGCGCCCTGCTGGTACAGGAAGCCGGCGGCCTGGTGAGCGACTTCACCGGCAGCCACGAATTCCTCGAGAAGGGTCACATCGTCGCCGGCAACACCAAATGCTTCAAGGCACTGCTGACCACCATCCAGCCGCACCTGCCGCCGTCGCTGAAGCGCTGATCCGCCGCTGACGAAGAACCCGGCCTGGCGCCGGGTTTTTCATCTCCATGAAAATGCACAAGGGCGCCCGCGGGCGCCCTTGTGCATCATTGCGACAGCCAGGCTCAGCGCAGCGTTTCGCCCTGGCTGAGGATCAGCCGGCCATTCTTGTCGACCGGGATCTGGCTGCCCGGATCGCGCTCCATGCGGATCTGCCCGGCCTTGCCGTCGAGCATGTACTTCACGTCATAGCCGACGACCTTCTCGCTGCTGTCGTGCACGGTGCTGCAGCGGGTTTCGGTTGTGGTGTAGGTGTCACGCTCCTGCATGCCTTCCTGCACCTTGTTGCCGGCGTAGCCGCCGCCGACGGCGCCGGCCACGGTGGCGATCTTCTTGCCGGTACCGCCGCCGATCTGGTTGCCCAGCAAGCCGCCGACCACCGCACCGATGGCGGTACCGGCGATCTGGTGCTGGTCCTTGACCGGACGCTGGCGGGTCACGGCCACGTCCTTGCAGACCTGGCGCGGCGTCTTGATGGTTTCCTTGACCGGCTGGACAGCGACGACCTCGGCGTAGTCGGGACCGCGATCCACCAGGCTATAGGTGGCTACCGCGCCACCTGCGGTCACGCCTACGGCACCCAGAACGGCCCCGACGAGCATCGACTTGTTCACATGTACCTCCTGGCTTTCATCCAATGCGGGCTATGTTCGCCCTTTGCCTTGCCTAGGACTGGGCAAAAACCACCAAGTTCCAGGCTCCCGACAAACGTTTCGTTGGCGCAGATACGAAAACTCCCGCCAAAAGCGGGAGTCCTCGAGTGACCGGCAGGCGCCGGAGTGCCGAACCAGAGCGCCTCAGGGGCGATCGTCGACGGTGTCCTTGGCCTGCGGCGGGATCAGGTCCTCGCTGGTCAGGTTCAGCCAGATCAATACCACGTTGGCGATGTAGATCGACGAGTAGGTACCCGCCATTACACCGACGAACAGGGCGATGGAGAAACCGAACAGGTTGTCGCCGCCGAAGAACAGCAGCGCGGCGATAGCCAGCAGCGTGGAAACCGAGGTGGCGATGGTACGCAACAGGGTCTGGCTGGTGGAGATGTTCAGGTTCTCGACCAGATCGGCCTTGCGCAGCACGCGGAAGTTCTCGCGCACCCGGTCGAAGATCACGATGGTGTCGTTCAGCGAGTAACCGACCACCGCCAGCACAGCGGCGAGGACGGTCAGGTCGAAGGTCACCTGGAAGAACGACAGCACGCCCATCACGATGATCGCATCGTGCACCAGCGAGAGGATCGCACCGAGGGCGAACTTCCACTGGAAGCGGAAGCCGACGTACAGCAGGATGCCGCCCAGCGCCAGGAGCATGCCGAGGCCGCCCTGGTCGCGCAGTTCTTCACCCACCTGCGGGCCGACGTACTCGACCCGCTTCAGGTTCGCCGGGTTGCCGGCATCGGCCTGCTGCAAGGCGGTAGCGACCTTCTTGCCCAGTTCCGGGTCCTCGCTGGGCATCCGCACCAGCACGTCGCGGGCGTCGCCGAAGCTCTGCACCACGGCGTCCTCGTAGCCGGCGCCGACCAGTTGACCACGCACCTTGCCGAGATCGGCCGGTTGTTCGTAGGTCAGCTCGATCAGCGTACCGCCGGTGAAGTCGAGGCCGAAGTTGATGCCCTTGGTGAACCAGCTGCCCAGGGCGATGACGGTCAGGATCAGGGTGACGGCAAACGCGACGTTGCGGATGCCCATGAAGTTGATGGTACCGATCTTGATATTCATCTCAGTCCCCTTAGATCCACAGCTTCTTGAAGTCACGCCCGCCGAAGATCAGGTTGACCATTGCGCGGGTGACCATGATGGCCGTGAACATCGAGGTGATGATGCCGAGCGACATGGTCACGGCAAATCCTTTCACCGGGCCGGTGCCCATGGCGTAGAGGATGCCGCCGACCAGCAGCGAGGTCAGGTTGGCGTCGAGGATCGCGGTGAAGGCACGGTTGAAGCCTTCGTGGATCGCCCTCTGGACCGACATGCCATTGGCCAGTTCCTCGCGTATCCGCGAGAAGATCAGCACGTTGGCGTCCACCGCCATGCCCATGGTCAGCACGATACCGGCGATGCCCGGCAGGGTCAGGGTCGCGCCGAGGATCGACATCAGCGCCACCAGCATGACCATGTTGAAGGCCAGCGCAACGGTGGCGATCACGCCGAAGAAACGGTAGATGACGATGATGAACAGCGATACGAAGAGCATGCCCCAGAGCGACGCATCGATACCCTTGGCGATGTTGTCCGCCCCCAGGCTCGGGCCGATGGTGCGTTCTTCGGCAAAGTACATCGGCGCAGCCAGGCCGCCGGCACGCAGCAGCAGGGCCAGCTCGGAGGACTCGCCGGGGCCATCGAGGCCGGTGATACGGAACTGGTTGCCCAGCGGCGACTGGATGGTCGCCAGGCTGATGATCTGCTTCTCTTCCTTGAACGCCGGAACCGCGACCTCCTTCTCGACGCCATCGACCATCTGCTTGGTGTAGCGGGTCACCGGCTTCTGCTCGATGAACACCACCGCCATGCTGCGGCCGACGTTGTTGCGGGTGGCGCGGTTCATCAGCTCGCCGCCATGGCCATCCAGGCGGATGTTCACCTGCGGGCGGCCGTTCTCGTCGAAACTGGCGCTGGCGTCGGTGACCTGGTCGCCGGTGATGATCACCCCGCGCTCCAGCGGCACCGGCGGCCGGCGCGGCTCGCGGAACTCGAAGGTCTCGGTGGCGGACTTCAGGGCGTCCGGCTCGGCGGCCAGGCGGAATTCTAGGTTGGCGGTCTTGCCGAGGATCCGCTTGGCTTCCGCGGTGTCCTGCACGCCCGGCAGCTCGACCACGATGCGATTGGCGCCCTGGCGCTGAACCAGCGGCTCGGATACGCCCAGCTCGTTGACCCGGTTGCGGACGGTGGTGAGGTTCTGCTTGATGGAGTATTCGCGGATTTCCGCCAGTTTGGCCTGGGTCAGGGCGACGCGCAGGACCTGCAGGCCGTTGCGCTCTTCGGGCACGACCTCGAAATCGCGGAAGTCCTTGGCGATCAGGCTGCGCGCCTTGTCCAGGGATTCGCTGTCGGTGAAACCGAGCTGGATCGCGCGATCCTGGATCGGCAGGCTGCGGTAGCGCACGCGCTCCTTGCGCAGCAGGCTCTTCACTTCGCTTTCATAGACCTTCAGGCGGGCATCGACCGCCTTGTCCATGTCCACTTCCAGCAGGAAGTGCACACCGCCGGACAGATCCAGGCCGAGCTTCATCGGGCTGCCGCCCAGCTTGCGCAGCCACTCGGGAGTGGTCTGGGCCAGGTTCAGCGCCACCACGTAGTCGTCGCCCAGGGTCCGGCGCACCACTTCCTTGGCGGGAAGCTGGTCGTCCTGCTTGACCAGGCGGATCAGGCCGCCCTTCTTCGACAGGCTGTCGGCCTTCACCGCGATACCGGCGTCGGTCAGCGCCTTGGCAGCGCGGTCGACATCGGCCTGGGTGACCTGCAGCGCCGTGCTGGCGCCGCTGATCTGCACCGCCGGGTCGTCCGGGTAGAGGTTGGGTGCGGAATAGATGAACCCGACGGCGAGGACCGCCAGGATCAGCAGATATTTCCACAGAGGATACTTGTTGAGCATGACACCGCCCGTTATGACGCGGGGCGCCTTGCGCGCCCCGTCATGTGTTTAGGTGAAAATCAGATCGCTTTCAGGGTGCCTTTCGGCAGGGTCGCGGCAATCGCGGCCTTCTGGAACTTCAGCTCGACGTTGTCGGAAACCTCGACGACGACGAAATCGTCGGCGACCTTGGTCACCTTGCCGGCGATACCGCCGGAAGTGACGACTTCGTCACCTTTTTGCAGGTTGCCCAGCAGGTTCTTGTGTTCCTTGGCGCGCTTGGCCTGGGGACGCCAGATCATCAGGTAGAAGATGACCAGGAAACCAACCAGGAAGACCCACTCGAAACCGGTGCCGGCCGGGCCAGCGGCTGCCGGAGCGGCTGCGTCGGCGTAGGCAGCGGGAATTAGAAAGCTCATGTAGCACTCCTGTCACAAAGCAATAGAGTTGGATAAAGGAAAGTCAGGCATCCAGCTGCGGCGTGGGAAGGCCGCGCTTGGCATAGAAGGCATCGACAAAGGCGGCCAATGTACCCTGTTGGATTGCCTCGCGCAAACCAGCCATAACCCGCTGATAATGCCGCAAGTTGTGGATGGTATTGAGCATGCTACCGAGCATTTCCCCGCACTTGTCCAAGTGGTGCAGATAGGCGCGGGAAAAATGTTTGCAGGTGTAACAGTCGCAGGTCGGGTCGAGCGTGGAGTCGTCGTGCTTGTGTACCGAGTTGCGGATCTTGATCACCCCGCTGTCGACGAACAGGTGGCCGTTGCGCGCATTGCGCGTCGGCATCACGCAGTCGAACATGTCCACGCCGCGGCGCACGCCTTCCACCAGGTCTTCCGGCTTGCCCACGCCCATCAGGTAGCGCGGCTTGTCGGCCGGCATCTGCGGCGGCAGGAAATCGAGCACGCGGATCATCTCTTCCTTCGGCTCGCCCACCGACAAACCACCGATGGCCAGGCCGTCGAAGCCGATCTCCTGCAAGCCATCCAGCGAGCGCAGGCGCAGGTCCTCGTGCATACCGCCCTGGACGATGCCGAACAGCGCCGACGGGCTATCGCCATGGGCGATCTTCGAGCGCTTGGCCCAGCGCAGCGACAGCTCCATGGAGCGCTTGGCGACGTCATGGTCGGCCGGGTACGGCGTGCATTCGTCGAAGATCATCACGATGTCCGAGCCCAGGGCGCGTTGCACCGCCATGGACTCCTCCGGCCCCATGAAAACCTTGGCGCCGTCCACCGGCGAGGCGAAGGTCACGCCCTCCTCCTTGATCTTGCGCATGGCTCCCAGGCTGAACACCTGGAAACCGCCGGAATCGGTGAGGATCGGGCCTTTCCACTGCATGAAGTCGTGCAGGTCGCCGTGGCGCTGGATCACCTCGGTGCCAGGGCGCAACCAGAGATGGAAGGTGTTGCCGAGGATGATCTGCGCGCCGATGTCCTCGATGTCGCGCGGCAACATGCCCTTCACCGTGCCGTAGGTGCCCACCGGCATGAAGGCCGGGGTCTCGACCACGCCGCGGGGGAAGGTCAGGCGGCCGCGACGGGCCTTGCCGTCGGTCGCCAGCAGCTCGAAGTTCATGAAGCTCATGGATCAGTCCTCGGGTCCGCGGGGCGCGGGATTGCGGGTGATGAACATGGCATCACCGTAACTGAAGAAGCGATAGCCCTGCGCCACCGCCGCGGCGTAGGCGGCCATGGTCTCCGGGTAGCCGGCGAAGGCCGAGACCAGCATCAGCAGGGTGGATTCGGGCAGGTGGAAGTTGGTGACCAGGGCATCGACCACATGGAACGGCCGGCCCGGGTAGATGAAGATGTCGGTGTCGCCGCTGAAGGGCTTCAGCTCACCGTCGCGTGCCGCGCTTTCCAGCGAGCGCACGCTGGTGGTGCCGACGGCGACTACCCGGCCGCCGCGGGCCCGGCAGGCGGAAACCGCGTCCACCACGTCCTGGCCGACCTCCAGCCACTCGCGGTGCATCACATGGTCCTCGATGCGCTCGACACGCACCGGCTGGAAGGTACCGGCACCGACATGCAGGGTAACGAAGGCGGTATCCACCCCCTTCGCGCGGATCGCCTCGAGCAGCGCCTCGTCGAAGTGCAGGCCGGCGGTCGGGGCCGCTACCGCACCGGCGCGCTGGGCGTAGACGGTCTGGTAGCGCTCGCGGTCGGCCGCATCGTCCGGTCGGTCGATATAGGGAGGCAACGGCATGTGCCCGACCCGCTCCAGCAAAGGCAGCACAGGCTCGGCGAAAGCGAGTTCGAACAGGGCGTCGTGGCGTTGCAGCATCTCCGCGCTGCCACCGCCTTCGACGAGGATCCGCGTACCGGGCTTGGGCGCCTTGCTGGCGCGTATGTGGGCAAGCACCCGGTGCTGGTCGAGCACGCGCTCGACCAGGACTTCCAGCTTGCCGCCGGATTCCTTCTGGCCGAACAGGCGCGCCGGGATCACCCGGGTATTGTTGAACACCATCAGGTCGCCCGGACGCAGGTAGTCCAGGAGATCGGCGAATTGTCTGTGGGCGAGGGTTCCCGTCGGGCCATCCAGCGCCAACAGGCGGCTTGCGCGGCGTTCAGGCAGGGGATGACGGGCGATCAGGGCCTCGGGCAAGTCGAAATGAAAATCGGCGACACGCATGGGGAGACTCTCGAAAGGCCGCGTAGCTTACCGGAAATGTGTTTTCCCCGCCACGAACCCGATTGACCAACGGTAGGCGCCTCCCTATACTGCGCCGCCATTGCCTCGGTGGCGGAATCGGTAGACGCGGCGGATTCAAAATCCGTTTCTGGCGACAGAGTGAGAGTTCGAGTCTCTCCCGAGGCACCAACAAAAGCCCGCAAATCATTGATTTTGCGGGCTTTGTCGTTTCTGGTGGCGTAAATTTGGCGTAACCACACTAAGGTCAACGGTGCCTAGCGTGCGCAGGAGCAAGCAGTGGACATTGTCCACCAGCCATTGATCTCTCCAGATTTTACAACCCTAGCTCTGCGCCTTTACACCTCCCCATACGCCATCATTAGGCTATCGTTCAATTTCTATCATCAATCTAGAGGTAGGAAGCAATGAGCCAAGGAATTTTCCACGTTCAATTCAAGTCCAACCTTCAAGACTCAGGACAAGGATTGGTTGTAATAAAGAACGGAAGCATCAACGGCGGAGATGATCACTATCTCTATCGTGGAGCCGCCCCACAGAAGACAGGACCCTTTACCGGAAAGCTCCATGTTGATAAGTGGAGAGATGGAAACCGAACCGTGGTCAACATCGATAACTTCGAGTTGGATGTAGACGGAAAGATAGACTTCGAGGCGGGGCACCTTGATCTTGTAGGTACCGTTACAGGGCAGCCTCAACTGCAGATCCAAATCATAGGAAGAAAAGTAAATGACACCTTCTAAAATAGTACTTTCCCTTTGAGGTCGATTGGGCTGAGCTATCAGCGTGTGGCGGTTTAGAGTTTTATTTCCTCTTCCCGCCACACCTCATCATTCAGTTATGACTTTGATTATCTAGAGGAACCACAAGCTCTCAACAGAGCACGACGATATCACCGGCCGCCACGCGCTCGGACAGGGATGTCAGCTTGCCGATCCCTTCCTGCAGAAATCGGCTGAGCTGCTCGATGCACTCGCGCTGGTCATCAGTGAGGCTGAACTCAGCCTCCATGCTTTCCATCAGGTCAAGGCAACACTGGTTGAGGAACCCCACCTCCAGTAACTCCGCCCGGAGCCTACGCCGCAACATCTCGTCCATACCAACATCCCTATCTACTCCGCATATCAGACTGTCGGAACGTGGCAAAAACGCGAACTTCGTCACAACTACCTATTCGGGTAGTGGACCAGGCAACGGGAAGCGGGCCTTGATCTCCTCGACCTTGGCGACCCAGGCAGAGTAGTCCGGCTCGGTGCCGGCCTTGATCGCATCGAATTCAGCCTCGGTCTTGAGCGGGTCACTCTCCAAGCGGTAGGCATTTGCCCGAGCCACGGCCGCGGCATCGTACTCAGCCTGCCAGCGCTCTTGCGCCTGCTGTTCGGCGGTCTTTACCTTGCTCCAGTCGATCATCGCGGCAACTCCACCGGGCCATCGGCCTCGATCAGCAACGGTTCAGGGAAGCAAGCGGCGGCACTGGCATCGACGGCAAGCGGGAACCGCAGGATCAGCTCCAACCGGCCGGCACGTCGCAGTACGGGACCAGCGAACCACTCCGACCTGATAGCCTCGGCCGGCAACTCGCCGCCCTCCGGGAGCGGAGCGAAGTCGAACGCCTGGCCGTTCACGGTGAGTACATCGCCAGCCCTGCTCAGTGACAGGCGCTCGTCGCGTCGCGGCAGCGGAGCAAACGGTGACAACTTGATGATCATCAGAACCACCTCCCCACAACCATAATGCTCAACCCGTTGGTGCCAAGGTCTTCATTCAAGTAGAAAGTAACTTGGTCCCCGCCCATGTAGCCGCCCCTAACCCCCGCCGCAGCCGATGGCCAGCCGCTGAACGGTATCCAGTTGACGATGAGGCTATATGAGGATCCTCCGATGAACTCAGCCGCCAACTGCACTGTGTTGGGCCCTGCTTGGTAGTTGCTACCAGACCCCGTGATTTGGCGTATGCAAATCTGAGTTCCATCTGCAAACCGAACGAATTCGCCGTTTGCGTTGCTACCACGTTGAATCACCGCCCCTGTCGGTATTCCGCTCGACTGCGAAACGGCGCCGAGAATGCTGTCTCGCGAGTACAAAGCCCCAGTTGAACCCAGGGCAGCTCTAATTGCAGCACTCCCAAGCCCAAGGGACGTGCGCGCGCCAGCGGCAGTTGCAGCGCCTGTGCCGCCAAGCGCAACCGGCACCGTGTCGCCGTCGGCGAACTCGCGGAGACTGCCGTAGCCGTTGCCGTCGGCCTGGAGTTTCGTCGGGCGTATATCAGCCATTGAACAGCACCTGTAGGTTGAGAGTTGCGCCGCCGGCGGTATAGGCCGGCAATTGGCCGTCAGGGTTCATCGTGAGCCGAAGCATGGAACCATCGGCGAGATACCCAGGAACAGCCGCGGGGATGCGGACGTTCATCGGGTATGCCACCACGACGCCCGCGCCGTTGGTCACGAACTGGTCGTATCCGGTGCTGCGCCGGACGAAGTAGATCGCGTTCGGCTCCAGCACCGCAGGCAACTGCGCGACGACCTTGTGGGTCTGGAGCGCAGCCATTACCAGGCCGTCCCATTCCACTCGGCCGGGATCGGCTGGCCGTTGAAGCGCACCAGGCCCGACTCCTCACCAAACTTGTCCAGCGTCGACTTGTTCGCGTGCGTGTGCGCCTGGGAAACGGCAGTGTCGATCTGCGCCGGCGTCGACGTCGGGCGCCCGTTGATCGCGTCCCAGTTGAGCTCGACGTCCATCGACTCATACTCGGCCACCTTCAGCCAGGCGCTGGTCGCAGGGTTCCATGCGTACAGCGCAGCTCCGGATTCGACTGTAGGGTCCGCGCTCGCATCCTGAACCAGGACGAAGATTGCGCCCTCAGGCTCCAGGGCGTCGCGCGCGGCGATATCCACAACGAACAGGATCGGCGCGCCGGTGCCGGGCAGGCTGGCCAACGCCTCGTTGATCAGCGCATTGATCATCGCGCTGTTGCCGATCGAGCGCGCCACACCCGCCGAGTTCGTCAAATACGATTCGGCGAAGTTGCTGTTCTCCACGAAGTAGAAGCTGTCCGGCTCCAGCGTACCCGGCAGGGTCGCCACTTTGAAAAATCGAATCTGGGCCATTTCATCACCAATCAGTCGCGCCCCATTGGGCACCGTCTACGCCATCCCTCCCGGGAGGCCCTTGGTCACCCGCAACAACCACAAGCACATCTGCCGGCGGCGTCACTGTGACCGCGTATTCCTGCATCTCGCTGAGCACAAGCGGCTCGCAATCAACATCGATCGCCAGCGCCCAGGGCTCGGCGGCGTCATCCATCGCACCCTCCCCCGCGGCTCACACTGATCGGCCCGCTGTAGTAGCGGTGGACCGTGCCATCCGGGTATGTCACGTCCACGTCGTAGACCGCCGCCGACCATTCCAGCGCCGCGGTAGCCGATGCCGATATCTCGCGCGAGATCGTTCCGGCGCCAGCGAACTCCAGGCCAGAGCCGAGCGACAGCGTCAGCAGCACCGTCCCGCCTGGCTCGGCGCGGATCTGCATCCGCACCTCGGCGCCAGTGAGGTCAACCGGTGGCTGGTAGATCAGTTGCCCGCCAACAGGCGCCAGCCCAACGGCTGACAGCAAGTTGATCTCGATCGTGTCGTCGTCGATGGACGCGACCCGGTGAGGCAGTTGCCGAAGCCGAGCGCGGTTCAGTTCGGGCATGCCCTGGACGCCATCGATCCAGGCTAACCAGGTGTCGGGCAACCCGTGGCCGGGGATGGTCAGCCGGACGGGAGCGGTCGACGCGATCTGGGTGATCGGCCGGTAGACCAGGCTCGGTTGCATGATCCGCATCGTGTCGCGGAACGTCGCCCCTTTTTCAATTCGCAGGGGTACACAGGCCGGCGTCATGCGGCTTCTCCTTGAAGTAGTAGAAGTGGCTAAACCCAACTGGTCAGGTACTGGATGCACTCCGAGCCGCGAGAGAGCTCTCCGGTGACGGGGTTGCAACTGGCTCGCACCCAGCGGTCGGCTGGCTCCCAGAAAAATCCGCGCCGGTACTCATGCGCGGGCTTACTCTTGGTCAGGGTGTCGGTAACCGTTCCAGAGGTCACGCCGCCGAGGCGCACGGCCGGGCCCTGGCGAACGCTGACGGTTGTTGTGGTCTGCCCCTCGGGATAGTCGAACGGATCGCGGATGTGGCAGATGGCTGCGCTGTTGTTGCTCAACGCGGCGAGCCACACCTGATGCTGGTCCTGGTTGGCCAGCATGTTCTCGTCGTTCACAAGCCACTGGTAGGTCACAACGGTGTTGACGATATGCATGCCTGGGGGGAATGTCGTCGTCGGCGGGGTGACCACCGGCCCACCCGTATGGTCTGGGTCGGTATAGGTCGTGACGTCATCCGGCTCCCCCGTACACTTCACCGTCCGAGTGATCTGCAGTCCTGTCCCTGGGATGTAGATCGCCTCGAACTGCTCTGTCAGCACTGTGCTGTCGACAACTGATCCGGAGCCGCTCAACAGCGCAACCTCGCTGCTTCGCTCCGTCGCTGTTCTTGTCGTCACGCCGGGCTCGTTGCGGTACTCCTTAAGTGCATAGTGGCGTCGGTTGTAGCGCGCGGTCTGGATGTTTCCCTGGGCGTCATACCAGGCGGTCAGCAACCCGGAGGTCTGGTTCCATTCCTCTCGATAGAGCGTGGTTTCGATGGGATCGCCCGGCTGACTGCTCTCGTCGGTCACCTGATGAACCGGATTACCGAGCGCGGCCTGGCGATTCTCGATCACGTCTATTGTGACCGTCTGACTGTGATCCGCCTCTGGATCTCGGATATCCGGGGCAATGGTCACCTCGACGAGACCATACAACCCCTGAGGGGCTCCAGACGGGGACGAACCGCTGACCACCGACGTTCCGGGCGGTGGGTCAATCTGCCGCATCCCTTCACCCTGTGTCACCACCACCCCCAGCAGCAACCGATTTCGGTAGACCCCCAGCAGCTTCAGATAGTCCAGCTTGACGGTTTCACCAAAAAACCAGTAGTCGAAGTTGCTCCCGAGCAGATCTTTTACCGCACACTCCGGCTGTCCTGCGCCCTGCCCAACATCCTCAAGCGTTATCTTCTTCCGAAGAGCGTGAATCGTTCCGCCCTTTGTCCAAAAATCGAGGTAGTAGCTGCCCTGCTCCACATTGAGGTAGATATCCACATACAGCGGGCGACGCGGCTCCTCGTCGCTAGACCACCAGAGAGGGAGCCCCCTGAATGGGGCGTCGCCTGTATAGGGCTGCCCCTCGGCCGAGGTCGTCGCGCCGCCGTAGTACAACTGATAGTCGTAGTTGCCTCCGCCTCGAAGGATCGTTCGCCCCCACCACTTCCCGCCCTGCTCCTCGACCTGCGGGTCGTCCTGGTCCGGTAGGCCCATGTCGAACAGATGCGTGTGATTCATCGGCCATTTGCCGTAGTACGCGATCGCTGGGCGCGTCGCCCCGTTCGGCAGGGTGACGTAGCCGGCCAGATCCTTGTTCTGCTGGCGAATCTTTCCGTGCCACGGCCAGCCCATGCGAACGACCTCGCCGTCCCAGGGCATAAGTTGATTCATGCCTTGAACTCCATGCGGCCAATATTCGAGCCGCCATCCTGCATCTCGAAGCTGGTGACGCGCTTGAACACAACGACGACCAGGCCATCGGTGCTCACGATCTCCTCGTCGGCCACCGTGCGCTTCGACTTGTCGGTTTCGGCCAACGGCCAGGACACACCGCCCCCGCCGATCTGCTTGCCGGCAGGGTTGTAGTCAGCCCTGCCGCGCGCAGCATCCAGGGCGCCGCGCGGGTCGATCTTGCGCAGCGACCGCGCCTGCCGCTCCGGCTCGATCAGCCGGTTGAGCGCCGCGGTCAGGCCCTGGTCACCGCGGCGCTCCGCTTCAACCCGTTGGCCGCCCGCGCGGCGGATCGCCTCGTTCCTCGCGCCGAGGCCGCGGCGCTCATCTGAAAGAGCCATACGCTATCTCCTACGCGTTCAGCACATCGCTGAACACCAGCATCGACAGGGTGAGTTCGTCAGCATCGAAATAGATGCGCGCCCACACCTCGCCGTTGAGGTCATTTGCATTGATCACGAACCCATACGACTCCTGCGCCGCCCACTGCCTGGAGGTGCCCACGATCGACATACCTCCGGGCAATTCACCCGACGTAACCCTGATTTGCAGTTGTTGCCCGCTCGGAGCCCAGGTTCTGATGTTCAGGTCGAACTGTCGGGATGTGCTGGGATCGATTCCAATTGCGGCGGTGCCAAGCTCGGGAATTGCGAACAGACGGGCCTCAACAAATGAGTGTTGAGGCTCGAGAAGGAACTGGCCGTCGGTATTGACATGCAGCACCTCGCTCGGAGCGCTGCCACCGCCACTACCCAGCTTCACCCAATCGGCACCGCTCGCGGTGCCCTTCGCCATGTATAGCGCGCCGTTGTTCGTGTTCACGTAGTGAGCGCCGATGCTGGGGGGCGGATCGAGCGGCTCCCCGGCGCCGGACAGGACGTGCGTAACAGTTGCCATCAAATGTTCTCCATGATCAGGTTGTTGCCGGCGTCGTCGACCAACGTTGCGCCGGTTTCGTCGACAAGGGTGCCGCCAGACGCCCCGGACTCCAGAGCCTGGATGCGCGCCTGGAGCGTCATGAGGTCGCCAGCCGTGACGGCGGCATAGATCGCCGTTCCCGCCGGCCAATTGCCGCCGGTGGTGCCTTCCTGGGCGCGCTCGATCGTCACCACCCCACCGGCGCTGGCGGTTGCTTTCACGATTTCATGCTGCACACCGGCGTCATCTGCGAGCGTCAACAGCACCCAGCTTCCTCCGGATAACGGCAGCAGCGCGGCGGCAGCATCAGGCACCGTCAGGCTTAACGCGCCAGGCGAAAGGCCGGCGCTCAGCGTCGTCTTCCAGTTGTTGATCCAGGCTCTCGCCATCGCTACATCTCCAGTACGTCATCAGGTACAGCTACCCGGTAAGTGGCTGCGATCTCCGGCGCATGCTCGTCTCGGTAGTTCGCCGGTATCTCTGGCGATGTCACAATAAAGCGCCTCGGGAACAGTTCAGCGCCGGGATCGCGATTGCTCCAGTTACCTGAGAAACCATCCGCCTCATCGTCATACGCGGGACCGCCGTTTCGTCCTCCGAGCTGCGTCGAGAGTTGGCCGCCACCCGACGGCGGACTGACGGGATCCGCCGAGCCAGCCGGCGGAACAAGGGGGTCTGCTGCGCCACCGCCGCCTCGCATCACCGCGATAGAGATCGTGGTCAGGGCGCTTCCGGATGCAAGATCGAGCCGGTCGACAATGCGTCGACACTTGCCCACCGCGCGCGCGCCCTGATCATCTAGTCGGATCGTATGCACCAGGTCGATCGGTAGAACCATGCTGGTGGGCACGTCCCACGTCACAGTCGTCCCGCGGTGTGCGGAGATGAGCGTCGTTGCTCCCTGAGCGAGCAGGCAGTTCAGCGCAGCCAATCGCCGGCTGTCGTCCTTTTCATCGCTATGGCCTGTGTTGCCGCCCGTGATGGGGTCGCTTTCCCAGCGCTCGGCCCTGTCCGACTCGATCTCGAACGAGGCGCGCTGCCGACCGACAATCGGGCCGGTCGCCGCCACGCTCGGCTGAACTTCCATGACCAACCGGTAGCTCTCTGTGACGGACTGCACCCAGCGCCGGCCAGCAATCCAATTTCCGCCGAGCAGCAATTCGGTGAAGTTGTTGACCCATGCCGCCGGCGGGTTGCAGTACACGCCTGTCGGTGGCAGCGGGTACCACGTTGCATAGAACAGAGTTTGTCCTTTGCTTTCCGTGGCAGTTGTAATCATCTCGACATCTGGCAGTTCGGTGTCGTCATGACGCCAGTTGCAGAACCCCGCCTCACCAACGGCATTGCCAGTTCCCGGGTGCTGCCAACCATACGAGGCGTTCAACTGCCAGAGCCGGCTGAATCGGTAGTCGCACTCGATCTCGACCCTGTTCGTCTGCGAACTCAGGTCGGCCAGCTCGACTGCAAGCGTTCCGTACACCGTAGAGCCTGGGCCGAACTCGAAGGCAGGCGCCACAGCAAGCCATGATGTGACGCGGAGAGCACCATATGGCGAGCAGTCCAAGCTCCCGGTGACGCTGGTCAAACGCTCCTGGGCGTAGTCCCACCGCGAGCGTCCATCGACCGGCTCGAACACATCTGCGGACCAGGCGCCGCCGACCAGGGCGTCGACGGCCGCAATCTCCATGGCCTCTACACGCTGCTGCAACTGGTCCGTGCAACTGACGTCCAAGACGCGCCGAACAGGATTCCAGGCTGGCTGTGTAACTCTCCCCGTAAACCGTCGCCCCTGACTCAGTTCACCCGCGGTCTCCGTTGCGTAGTCGATGGTTACGGTTCGACCGATCCAGTCCGTAGGGACAACAGGTCCGTCGCCGAGATAGATCGAAAAGGACGCGACGCCAGCCGCCCCCTCTTCACGATCGACCTCGATCTCCCCGGTCAGGAGCGGCGTAACGTCGTCATCGCCAACGCGCACGATTGGGCGCCATGTGAAAGCGTAGCCAGGGATGATCGGCTCAGGACCAGGCACAGCGGAGTGAGCGGCCGAGTTCAGCTCAGCGCTATTGAGCGGTCCACCGTTAAGCATCAGATTTCCTCAGCGACAATTTGCCAGGTCCGGCTGTTGTTCGAAGAATCAAGCGCTTCAGGAGGGATGGATGCGAAGACGTGGAACAGCGGCCACCACTCGACGCGGTAGAGTTGCGCGCCTGGGATCTCCGACACAGTTACCACCTGGCCGACGGACGACACGTCCGTTCTGACCCACTCACGACCGACCAGCGCCAGCCCCCACGGACTGGCATCGGGGCGAACCTCTCCAGGGATTGTGAATACTCGGTCGACGGCAGTGCGGCCGGAAATGCCAAGCGACGCATTGCATCGCAGCTCCAACGGGTTGTCGAAGTCGAGTCCAAGCATCCCCGTGCCGATCCATCCTGAACCGCTGATGGTGATCGCTGTCTTGCGCCAGTGCGTCATCTGTACTGCCGCACCTCCGCTGAGCCTCAATCGCTCGACGCCGCCATCTACAGCTTGGTACTGACACTGAGGGGCGCCGCCGTGTATCACGATCGGTACGCCCCCCAGCATCACGTTCGGAATGATCATTCCCAACTCCATAAAAAAGCCCGCGCTAGGCGGGCTCGGTCATTTTGGGCGTGTCCGCCCGAACTTCGAGGCGGCCTTGCGTATATCTCGGAGCGTGTCGTGTGTCCCGAAAACGGTGAAACCGGCATCGTCTCCGCCCAGGTTGAGGGTCAGCGAACCCAGGTTTTGCATGGCGGCCGGCGGACTCGCCTGCTGAAGCGCCGCGGTCGGAATCTCGGGTATCTCGGGGAGAGTTCGTTGATACCTCTGCGACATCTGCAGCGACTGCACCGCGTTGAAGATGCGCTCTCCTCCGCGCATCATCATCAACTCCGGCCCACGCTCCCCAACCCAAGCCATGCCAGGGGGAGCGCTCTGCGTACCAGTGGCAAACCCGGGTATCTTGGGGGTGATGCTGGGCACGCCCGGCAAGCCCATCTCCGGAGGCGGAACCAGCGTGATAGGTATCACGAGCTGCTCAGCCAGTCCGGCGGCGATGTCGGCGACCTGCTGCTTCAAGGTCTCCGCGCTTTCGAAGTCCATTCCGAACGATACCTCGACGTTTTGCACAGCCGCGATGCGCTCCTCGAGGTCGGCCAGGTTCAGGCGGTTGACGTCATCCGCAGCCTTGGCATTACCAGCCTCGACCTCTGCGGCCTTGTTGGCGATGCGCTCCACCTCCTTGGCCACGCCTTCGAAGCCGTAGCTGTTCGCGCCAGCGTCCTTCAGTTGCTGAAGGATCTGAAGCGCGCGGCGCGCCTCCTCGATCGCCTTTTGGTTGTTGCCAGCGGTCAGGGCGTTGCGAGCCGAGGCCTGGGCCGCAGTGGCATCACCGAAGGTCTGCGTTCCGGAGGTGGGCGTCGCCTGGATGCCCTTCACCAGATCGGCAAACTCCTTGCGGACATCTGCCTGGCGCGAAAGCGCGTCGTTGAGGTTCTTGGTGGACTGCTCAAGGAGGGCCTTGGTCCGCACAACCTCAGATTGGAGGTCGGCGACATTCTGATCCCGAGCCCGCTTCAGAGCATCGTTCTGTCGCTTCACGATCTGCTCTTGGCGCGCCTTCTCGGCGGCGAGGGTGGCTGTGAGGCTGCCCTCCCCCTTTTTCACCAGCGTATTCGCCGTGTTGATGTTCTTGGCAACATCGTTCAACTGGTTCGCAACCCAGTCGACGACGCCTGTTTCCTTCGCGCGACGTCCCCAGTATTTCTGGGTTTCGGAAAAGATCCGGTTCAGCCCCGCACCAATCTCCGGGGCAAATGACGCCATCTCCTCGCGGAGCTTCGGCAGTTCCTTCCGCAGCGCGATAACGATCTGCTCCGAGGTGAGCTCACCGGCGGCAGCCATCTCGCGAAGCCGGCCGACAGTCACCCCGAAGGAGTCCGCCAGGGCGCCAGCAATGCGATCCGAGGACTCCAGAACGGTATTGAACTCTTCGCCCCGCAGAACACCACTGGCGATGGCCTGGGAGAACTGGGTAATGACCGAGGCCGACTCCTCGGCAGATGCCCCACCGATTTTCAGGCCGAGCGACACCGCCTCTACGGTTTCGAGGGCGGCTCGCTGATCCATGCCCGCATCCCGAAGCGGGCGCTGCAACCGCGAATAAAGGCCGATGAGGTCGCCGACATCGCCCTGGACATCATCAGCGATACGGTCGAGTTCGATCTGCGCGGTGTTGAACTCTTCCTGCGAGCGGGTTGCCAGGCGAAGCCTGGAATCAAGCCGGCCAACAGTGTCGGCCCCGTTCGCAAGCTTCGCCGTTGCAGCGCCTACCGCGGCGGCGAGACCTGCAACCGCCAGTGCCGGGCCGCTCCCGCGGAGAGAGCCGATGCTCGACAGCCGCGAGCCGGCACCAAGCGAGTTGAGTTCGCTCTTGGTCTCCGCGATCTGCTTCTTGAGCGCCCGCTGCGCAACGGCAAGCTCCCTTGTGGATAGCGTTCCGCTGGACCGAAGCAAGCGATATTGCTGGTTCAACTGCCCGATGGCAGCCTGCAGTTCGCGCACCCTGGCTACTCCCAGGGTGCTACGCGCTTGCTCCAAGTTGTAGCGGCGCTGCTCGATCGCGCTCTGCTTGATCGCTGCGGTCTGTTGCCGGAGGCTGGTGGTGGCCGCATCATTCCGGCCAGCCTGGAGGTTTCGATCCAGCTCCCGCTGGAGCCGCTGCCGTTCGGATGTCAGGCTCCTCGTATCCAGCCCGGCCTGCTTCAACTCCCGGCGCATCGCGGAAAGCCGAGCTATCTGGACCGTCTCTGCCCGCTCCAGGCTTCGCAAGTCCGAAATGGAGTCCCGGTAAGCCTGCTGCAATTCGCGGCTCGGCCTGATCGTCGATGCCAGTTCGTTGCCGAGCGTGCGGATCTGCTCGCGCGCCGAGCGCGCCTGGCGTTGCGTGTCCTCAAGGGTGCTTTCGAGAGCAGTGAAATCGTTTAAACGCTTGAGAGGTTGCGCGACTTGCCTGACCAGTTCGGCATATTCCTTGCGGAAACCTGACACCTCGCGCAGCGCATCATCGAGGTCAGCAGTCAGCCGGATCTTTACGTCAGCCATTTCATTCAGCCTTCAGCGCGGTCAAGAACAGCGACCAGGGATATTCAAGGACTTGGTGATGCCCAAGCCTCACCAGAACGCAAATGGCGCGCTCCAAACTCCTCAAGGCTTGTCGCGGAGTTTCGTGAGACGGCCCAGCATTCCGAAAAAATGCGGGTTCACCTCTTTGCATGCATCCAGCAACTTGGCGAGTTGGCTCGGCCGGAGATCGTTAATTTGGCTCTCCGTAACCGATGTCATCAGGCAAAGATCGGACAGCCTGATATCTTCGAAGAGGACATTGCTGACGAGGTCTTGATCACTGACCTCCTGCATTAGCTTCCGAACATCCGAAACACTCAGTTCGCGGACGATCACTTCCACCTCGCCAACTTTCACAACCTTGCTTGCGGTCATCTCGGACATTTCAATCCTCCAGAAAGCACAAACCCCGCCGAAGCGGGGCTGGTTAGAATTTTGGGGTCAGTTCTTATGGCCCGACTGATAGGAGCCTCGCACACATCCATCTCGGTCAAAAGAAACCGTAGTCTGGTCAACATACTTGTCATTCCAGTAGGTGACAGCACCCGCGCCGGCGGTACTGCCGTTGCGGTTCACCTTCCCGTAGATGCTTTCCACATCCTCCCTGGACATTCCAGGGACGACCTTGCCCTGGACCTTGGCCTTGCGAAGGTCACGCTCAGACAACCCTGTGGAACACGTAGGGCTTGGCGACGAACCACCGACGACGGTCACTCCGCTGCCGCCCTGATGGCTACCTCTATAGGTACGGCCTGATGGCTGCTTGGGCTTAGCCATGACAGCCGAAGCACCTGACCCGCTTGGACGCTGGTTGGTGGCGGAGACCACATCGTCCAGGGATTGGTTTTCTGGGCAATTCTGCTGGGTAAAAGTGACTTTTCCGTCAGGGCCGACACACTTGAAGACCGTCGCCGCATGGACAGAACTGACCGCAAGAAGCAAAGCGAGAACGGGGAAAATCCGTTTCATAGCGACTCTCCATAGGAACTGCTTCACACTCTAGCACCGCCGCGCCAACACCAAAACCCAGGGCCTAGTTGGGTTTTGATAGCCCAAATGTCAGATCGGAGTCAGGGATTGCTCGCCCGGCGTCCCTGCCGGGCATGAATGGCGTCACACCGTCGCCAGTTCCTTCTTGATGTTGAAATACTTCGACTTTCCAGCGCCGACCTTAGTCGGGTCCATCAGCACCTTAGCAGTGGCCTCGGCAGCGAGGAAGTCTTCGGTATTGAGCCAGTCCTGTTGGCTCGACGGGTTCAGGCGGCACCGGAAATAGCGCGCCTGGATACGGCGCTGGGTACCGGCTGCGTTCTCACCCTCGAAGAGGCATTCGAACGTCTTGCCGCTGTTGGTCAGCGCTTCGATCACATCAACGGTGGCGGACTTGTAAGTCACCTTGATCGGCGTGGCCGCAGAGATCGCACCCCCTTCAACGATTTCGATACCGGCGCCGGTCATGTTCCAGTCGTCGAACTCTTCGTAGGTCGTGGTGCCGTCATCACTCTTCACGCTGGTGATCTCCAGCGGCATGAAGTCGAGCGCGATCGTGCCTCCTGGAACGGCGGTGTGCGCTTCGTCGGTGTGGGTGGCAGAAGGAACATTGGTGGCGTCCCCCCACACCAAGGCAGCCAGGATGCTGGTCTTGAGCTCGCGGAAGTTGATCGACAAACCGACCGAAGTGATGCGCGAAACGGCATCGTACTCACCGCCCTGCGGGGTGGTGGTATCCGGCAAAGTGATCTCGTTGGTCTCGATGGTCTGCTGGATAGTGGACACCAGGCCAGCGAACTGGAAGGGGGTGGTAGCGCCGGACTCGCGGATCTTGAAGGGTCCGCCGATCACATACGTCTCTTTCTCGATAGCCATATCAGGCCTCCTTCTTGATCACGCCTTCGCGGCGCAGGAATTCAACCTGGTCAGGGCTGACGTTGATCTTGTCGCCGGCCGCCTTCTCCTTGCCCTGGTGCCAATGCACCTTGGCCAGGGTGACCTCGACGGCCTTGTTCAGCGCAGCCGGCGGCGCGGCGTCGACCGCGGCCGGCACCTGGGGATCGCTCTTCATGGGTTACGCCTCGATGATGGTTTTCAGATAGACAGGGATTCGAATCACAGCAGCGGCCACTCCATCACCCGGCGGGTACGGCTCAGGCGCCCCCAACGTCAGCCCGGTAATGCCGCGCTCTCGGGGCAGCCAACGCAGGAAATGCCCCTTGGGGGCAGGCATCAGGCACGCCAGAAGATCTAGCTGCAGGTCCTCCAGAGCCTCCGCATAGTGGTCATACCCGCCGCGCACCGCGCCTACCACGTCGAAGCCGCGATGAAAGCGAACGCCAGCGTCGAGATGCTCCGGCGGCTGCTCCTTGCCCGGCTGAACGACGATCAGCGGAAAGCCCTCATGCCGCTCCTTGACCAGCTCGTTAAACCACCCAGAGAGCACGCGAGTGCCCGCGTCCGTCCGGTATCCCTGGTTTGGCGTGATGGTTTGCAAGCGCGCCAGCAAGGCCAAGCGGCCGATCGTGAGCACGTTCGGCTTCATGCTTCCTCCTCGATCGTTGCTGCCGTCAGCAACCAACCGTCGTTCGCAATGAGCTTTTCGACGAGATAGCGCGACGACCCGATAACGAAGAGGTCGCCACGCGATGCCGTGGGAACATCCTTCGCCAGCCAACTGATCCCAACCTTGTCCGTGATGAAAACCCCATCAGGCCCGTCGTAACTGAGGTTTCGATCGACCTGCAGAGGTATCCCCTTGATCGGGGGGCGACCGATGCCGCGGAACTCGCCCACGGCATCAGATAACCGCTCTTGCCCACGCTCGTGGAGCCGTTGGATCAGCCGGCCAAAACGGCCCGGCGCGCTCATTGTTGGATCAGCATCGCCGACGCGAAGCCGTCAACGGTGGGCTCGGTGATCTTGCCGAACGCCACCGAGTCGGCAGTGGCAGCAGCTACCAGCTCCCCATCGAGCACGCTGCACTTGGCACCCTGGGTCAGGCCAGCGGCAGCAGGCAGGCTCCAGACGCCGCCAGTTTTTCCGGCGAACGGCTCGCCCGCGGCGGCATCTACCAGCGGCACCACCACCAGGTCTCCGATCACCGCAGGTACGCCGGACTGAACGCCGCCAGCGGGCGCAATGAGAGTCAGGACGTTGCCGTCCTCCACATAGTTCTTCGCCATGGTTGATTCTCCTAATGGCAGAAACAGAAAGCCCCGCTAGGTGCGGGGCTCGGGAGTTGGCGCCGATCAGGCACCGTTGGATTTCTGCAGCCCGCGGAAGTCCAGCGGCGCCACGCCAGCGTCGATGCGCACCTTGCTGGCCACGCCGTCGACAGTGAAGCCTTCCTGTTGCTCCAGGTACGGGGTATCGACGCCGTCCAGGTAGGCCACTTCGATGGTGTCAGAGCCTTTCTTGGCAGCCATGTACCAGGCGGTCGCCGAGGCATCGTCCAGGCGCGGCTCGCCGATCACCTGCGCGAATGCGCGAATCGGGTTAACGATGCCGCTATTGACGTCGGCGCCCGGCACGGACTCGGAGTTGATGATCTGGTTGGCCTTGTCCTCGAGTGCCACCGGAGTCAGAACGAAGCCCGGACGGATGTTCAGGGTGCGCCCCTTGCCCTTCTCTACCTGGGCTTTCTGGGTGGCCATCTGGGTCTTGGCCTTGCTCAGGCTGTCGATGGAAAGCGCCGAAGCCGCGCCAGTGAGCAGGTTGCTGTGGTCGGCATGGAACAGGGCCTTGCCATCGCTCATCGCCGGGTTACCGGTCAGAACCGCATAGACCAGGTCGCCGATGGTGGCCTTGGCCGCCTGGCCCAGCTTGAACGGGATATCCGAGAGCATCTGCAGGTCGTCGTTGATGATCGCCTGACGGGTGATGCTGAACAGCTCTCCGTAGGTAGCCAGGATGATCTGCTCGCCGCGCTCGCCAAGGGTGACGTACTTGTACTCGGCGCCCTCACGCACCTGACGCAGCGAGGAAAACTCGCCCAGCCCGACGCGGCGCGCCGGCTTGAAGTCAGTGAGAATGCCGGGCTTGGTCCACAGCGGGAAGGTTTCTTCGGCCTCTTCCCAGCCCGCCAGCACCGACTTGTTGGCGACGTCCAGAAGGATCAGGCCGAAGTCGCTGGAAGTGTGGGTGAAGGCCAAGCCGACCATTTGCGGGGCGTTGAGCGAGGCCACGCCGATCCCGCGATCGACCAGCGAGGCACGGGCCAGTTCGCGGAGCGTCATGCCGTTGTAGGCGTTATCGGCCTGGCGCTCGCCGCGACCGATGCGGGCCAGCACGCTCGCGCGCACCGAGTCGCCCACCAGGTTGCCGTTGCCGGCATGGATGTGGGCGCCAGCGCCAGGGGTGGCGGCCGGCTTGGTATCGGCGCCAATGGCAGCCAGCAGCTTCTCGCGTGCCTGGTCGACGGTGATGGTCATGTCGTTCAGGCAGGTGGCGAGCAGTTCGGCGTGGCCGCTGGCAAACGCGCCGAAGGCAGCAGTGATTGCGCTGCGGCGACCAGATTCCTCGGCGAGGATCCGGGCGCGAATATCGGCCTCGGTTGGGGCGGCGGCCACGGGAGCCGCCGGCGCGGCCGGTGCCGGAGTCGGCGCGGGAGTGTTGGTCGGCGCGGCGGGGGTCTGGGCGCGCGGGGCCAGTAGAGTTTTCAGAGCTTCGGGCATGTGGGCGAACTCCTGCATGCGTTTGGAGGAAAGGTGAGCGGCCGCTTGCAGCGGCTCAGTGAGCTGGTCGGCGAAACCGGCAGCGACGGCCTCTCGGCCATTCATCCAGGTCTCCTCCTTGAGGAGCGCCTTGATGTCGTCGGAGGACTTCCCGGTCTTGTTGGCGTAGGCCATGACCAGGGTGTCCTCGACCTTGTCGAGCAGTTCGGCATAGCGGCGCATGTCGTCCGCATCGCCGCCCTGGATGCCCCAGGGCTTATGCACCATCATCATGGCGTTCTCGGGCATGTAGATGGTGTCGCCGGCCATGGCGATGAGCGAGGCCATCGAGGCCGCCAAGCCATCGATGTACACGTCGACGCTGGCCGGGTGGTTGCGCAGCAGGTTATAGATCGCCGTCCCCTCGAAGACATCGCCGCCCGGGGAGTGGATGTGCAGGTTGATCTTGTTCAGGTCGCCCATTGCCTTGAGGTCTCGAGCGAACTGCAGCGCGGTGATGCCCCAGACGCCGATCTCGTCGTACAACAGCACCTCGGCGACGCCGCGACCGGCAGCCTTAATGCTGTACCAGGACTCATGCGGGGCGTTGGCCTCAGTCAACGCCGCCGCCATCGGCAGCATCAGGATTTTATGGATCAGGGTTTGATGGCTGCCCATCGGCGCCTCCATTGTTGCTCTCGTTGGGGAAATCCGGCCCAGGCACGGGTAGGCCGGCGCCGTATCTGTTGACGAGCCCGCGAGCCTCGTCGGCGGTAAGCATCTTCCCGACGCCCAGGTACACCTTCTGCACCGCCTCAACCGGGTCCATCCCGGACTTGACCAGTTGGTGGTAGGCATCCGAACTGAAGACCAGGCCGGCTGCCCGGTTCGCCTTGATCTCCGTCTCACGCGACTTCTTCAGCTCGCGCGGATCTCGACCACGAGCGCGGGCAACTTCCGCCTCATCGGCGAAGCCGGCCTTGACCAGCAACTCCCATGCGTTGGCCTCATGCATCGGGTTAATCCATGGCATGACCGGCCCCTGGTAGACCGCCGCGTAGAGAGTGCGGTGATCAACGTCGGCGGGCAGGCGCTCCTTCCGAGCCAACAGGTACATCTGCAGCCAGGACCGATAGACAGGCCGGCACCAGTAGTCGATGAACTCGTGCTGCAACAGGTCGTAGCCCAGCCAGCCCTCGACCAGTTCCTGGCGCTGTGCCGAGTAGGTGCCGTCGTAGGCCCTGGACACCGAGGAGTAGGTGCTGCGAGTGCCAGCGCCGATCATCCGCAGTTGGCCGTTGCGGAAACCTTCAAGGAAGGGGTTCGGCCGGTTGCTCTCGATCATCCCGACGTCTTCACCTGGCTCGAGGTCGTCGAAGACCATGCCGGGGGCGATGGGGATCGTTCGGTTCTTCCGGTCCTTCCCGGGCTCCACCGTGTAGCTGTCGGGGTTGCCCTTCTTGATATACATCGCCAGGGCAGCACTGATGCGCGCCGCCACCCGCTCGCTCTCCTCGTAGTCCTTCAAGTCGGCAAGGCGGATCAGCACTGCGTGCAACATCGGCACGCCTCGGTTCTGGCCGATCCGCTTGCGGTAGGCGATGTGGATGATCCGTTCCGCTTCGACGCGCTTCACCGCCAGGCTGCCGCCCAGCGTCTGCAGGTTGCCGGGGTGATCCTTGAGCAGGTGATAGGCCCTTTTCCGGCGCCAGGTGTCACGCTCGATACCCTGGACAATGCCTTTCGACAGGTTGTTGTAGCTGAAGGGCAAGTAGTCGGGCTCCAGCAGCTCCAGGGCAAAAGGCACCGACGTGGCGAACGTGTAGTTCGGGACTCGGCCCATCAACTTCTGCGCCAAGCCCTCGCCATCGCGCAACCAAGTGCGGCACATCAGCCGCTCTACCTGGGGCCGCGTCAGCTCACCAGAGGTCTCCGGCGAGAGTGACCACTCGGCCCACGCACTGCGGATTTCCATGGCCAACTCGGCATGCACCGAGCCATCCAGGCGCAGCGGCAGCGGTTCCACGCCGATGCCACTACCGCCCACCACCCTCTCCTCTAGGCGATCGAGCAAGCCGGTAACCAGATCGTGATCTTCGTCCAGTTTCCGGCACTGCTCTCGCATGGAGACCGCAGACTTCTGTAGCGAGGTGTCGGCGCCCAGCGGTTGACGCTTGGCCTTGTGGGTTCGCCCTGGCCTGGCAGCCTCATACGCCTGGATTGCCTCGCGGGCGGCCAGGCGCCGAGCCACCAGGTCGGGGGCCCAGGGTTTCAGTAGACGATCGATCAGGTTCATCAGCAGAACTCCGCCAGCGCCGGGCCTGGACGGCGACCGGCGGCGCGGTCCCGATCTGCCGCCGCGCGGCGCTCCCACTCCCGGCGTCCGGCGCGGATCTTCTCGATATCCTCCATGGTGTGGGTGCGTCCGTTGAAGATCACCGTCCGCCCTTCCAGCACGGCGGCCTCGGCCTCCAGGTATTTGTCGAGCATCTGCTGCGCTGTCAGAGCCATGGTCCGCTTCCAGTGTTGAGCCAGCCCTGAGAGGTGCTGGCATGGTTTTCGTTCGAGGGTTGCTGTTGGGCGACCTGCTCCGGCACGGGATCAACGCGCGCTCGCTCAAGTTGGTCGAGATCGAGGCCGAAGCGCTGCTGGCTGATGCGCAGCGCGGCAAGGGCGTACACGAAGCAATCCAGCGCCTCGTTTCGGCGCCCGCCGGAATCCCAGCGCAGGACGCGGACACCCTTCGCCATCACCGGCTTCTTCTTCTCGGCAGTGATCTGCTTCAGTTCGTCCTCGTCACAGATGTCGCTGTCGATCGGGAAGTGCACACAGCCAGGGGTCGGTTGCCACGGAATGGGTACATCAATACGCAGACGGCTGTAGATCAGCTCCTTCGCGTTGTCGGTGCCCAGTTCGGTCTTGTAGACCTTGCGCTTGCGTCGCTTCGGGAAGTTGGCGATTGGCTTGCCGTATGTACTGGCTCCGAAGGTCGGAACCACCCAGTGCACGCCATGCTTGACGCTCTCGGCCTCTACCTCATCGGCATAGTGGCCGCCGGCATCCCAGCACCAACGCTCGACACGCATTGGAACGCCGTCAGCCCGAGTGAACTGCCGGTGGATCTCCAAGCCGACCTTACGCCGTAATTCCTCACTGGCCGGATCGCCGGTCAGAATGAAACGGTGAACAAGCCATGCCTCCTCGCCAAGACCGAAAGCCCAAACGCGGCCCTCGTAGCGGTCATCCTGGGTGTCGATTCCACCCATCAGGACAAGCGCTTGCGGCGGCACCTTCGGGTAGTTCTCGCGGCGGGCATAGAGCGTCTGCCACTCCACGCGGTCGCCCTGCTCCTCTTCCCACACCTCGCCGCGCGTGGTGTTGATGAAGGTAATCAGCTTCTCGCGGTCGCCCTTGACCTTGAGCCACTCGTCAACCAACGACACCCAGGTCGTCCAGGTGCTGTAGATCGCCCAGCAGTAGAAGCTGACCGAGCGCGGCGTGCGGATCGGCTCGTTGTCTGGGCCGAACCAGTCGATGCTGTCGCGCGTCCAGATGCCGGTCTCGTCGCAGATCCAGCGGCCTTTAGCCTGGGCCACCACCATGTCGCGGTGTTCAAAACAGGCTGCACAGTGCTCGCAGACGTACCAGGCGCGCTCGGCCTCACCCAGCTCGTTCTTTTCCCACTTCAGGCCGAACTCACAATCCTTTCCGCCAAACTTCAGGTGCTGCTCCCGCTGACAGTGAGGGCAAGCAATATGCAGGCGCAGCCGGTGCGGAGACTCTTCCGCCGCCTTAGTGATCTGGCAACTGCCAGCGACCCCAGGCGTAGACCCCCGGATAGACTTCGGGTAGACCGCACCGTCCAGGCGCTTGTCACCTAGGAATGTCGGCGAACCTTCGCCCTCGACGTCGGCGTCGAACTTCGACAGTTCGTCGTAGATCACCTCGTCGGGCGACTTCTCCCGGTAGTTCCGGGAGGCCTTGCCACCGCGGATCCAGAGGTTGCGGCGGTTCGCGAACACCTTGTTGTCCAAGGTGTTGTCGCTGTGCTTCCGACCGAACCAGGGCGCCAGTTCCAGCATGACCGGCACGTCGCGGATCAGGCCATTGACGTGGCTCTTGCTGATGTCCTCGGCGTCCGGGTCGGTCGGACTCCACATCATCACGTTGCGGCGCTTGTGCTGGATCTTGTAGCCGATGTTGGCCAGCAACAGCTTCGTATAACCGATCCGGGCCGACTTCACGAAGTTGACCACTCGAATCAGGTCGTTGCCCATCGCGTTCAGGATCGCGATCTGGAAGGGTGCAGTCTTCCAGCGGCCCTCGTTGTAAGAGGACTCGGCCGACATGTAGAAATGCTTGTCGGCCCACTCCACCGCCGTCATCGGCGGCTCTTTGAACATTCCCTGCAAACCCAGCTTGACCGCAGTGCGCAGATCACTGATCCAGGGTTGCAAGGTACTCATCAAGGATTCCCGGGATGTCGTCGCTGAACTCAGCGGAAAGGTTTCGCGCCAAGGCGATCTCCCGCTCGAAGGACTCCATCACCAAGGGATCAGCATCCGGGTGGCGGCGACTGACCGTTTTGCAGACGGTCTCCAGCGCCGAGCCAATCTTGGCGGCGATCTTCGCCAAGGCGAAAGTGGCGAACGGGACCGGGACCAGGAGCTTGTCCTGGATCTGGTTCTTCTGCTCTTGGGCGTAGGCCTGGGCCTTGGTGAGCCGGAGTCGCTCCTGTGTCAGCTTGGCTTCAGCGTAGGGATCGAGACCTTCCGGTAGCTCCCCCTCAGGTTGTTGTTTCCGAGCGGCGTGCTGGATGCGGTTTTCGACCACATCCGCCACCGTGTAGAAGGCCTCTCGACCTATTCGCTCGATTGGTTGAACGCCCCATTTATCAAAGGCTTGCGGAGAAATCCCGAGGCTCGCGGCCATCTCGGACTTGTTCAACCATCCGCGCTGTTTGGTTGTTTCGTTTTTGCTCATGACTAAACAACAACCAACCTCCGAAAAATGGTCATACATATTTGGCGCGCGGGGCTCGAATTACCCTCTGACGGGGGCACCCCCGGGAGGACCCGCGACGCACCACTTTGGTGCACCCGTCAGCGCCTCGCGGCGAACCGAGCAGCCACGCCGCGCATCGCCACCTCGAACTCACGCGGCAGGTTCTCGTCGGCATACTGCTGCGCGATCTCGAAGAAGCTCAGCCGGCGGCGATACGAAGGGCGTGACACGAAGGCCATGATGATCGAGACGGCATCCCGGCCTCGGCCTGTGCGCTCAGCAATGCCAATGGGCTGGCCCTTGCGGGTCATGACGAAGTAGCGGCGAGCATTACCCTTCGCCCTGCTCCGTCTGCTATCGGTCGCGTTTGCGTTGTACCCAGCCTGAGTGAATCCGCGGATGCCGCTCAATGCTCTGGTGACCTGTCCGCGCTTGATGTTCCCGTAGCGATCAAGATCAGCACCGGCGCCTGGCACCACGTACTTCCCTTCGGGCAGGATCCCCTTGGCCCTGAGCTGAAGCTCGGCCGGCTTGTTCCGACGCGGCCCACCGTAGACCTCGGGGGCAATCCACACCGATGCAGGCTGCGCCCCGTCCGCTTCGTCCTTGAACCAAACCCGCGCTTCGAGCCGGTCTTTCCTGGCTGGCACCATGCGCAGGCTGTTCAGGGTGTACGGGGTCGGGCGGTCGAACACGACACGCATCTCGGCCCGCAATCGATCCATCAGGCCTTGCGCGGTCCGCGTAAGCGCAGTGGCTGTCGCGTAAGGAATCTGCCGCTGCTCAAGCTCAGTCAGGTCGGCGAGCTGCTGCTGGAACCCTTCCGGCTTGATGCTGATCATCTTCGGCAATACCTCGGCAGGCCGGCGATATGCTTACGCAACGCCGCGATTATCAGTTCGCGTCGCTCGACTCCGGCTCGGAGATCAGAAACAACTTGTCCATCAGCGGCAGCAAGGACGGCTCTTCCTGCATCAGCGCTGCCGGTGGCTCCGGGAGCCTGGTGCACTCCGCCTGCGGGGCAGCGGGCTTTGACGTACACGACGCGAGCACCAGTGCCGATAGCATCGCGGCGCAATTGGTTTTCTTCATGGGAAGCCTGTAGTGCTGCTTGGTATGTGCGGGCCAGGGCGTCGGCCTGAGCCTGGGCCTGGCTATCGCGCTTGGCCTGCTGGGCCATTGCGGTGATCGTCTCGGCGGATTGCTCGACGGCGGCCTGCAGGTCATTACGCTGGGCGGTCACGTGATCGAGGCGCCAGAACACCAGCGCAGCTACCAGGGCGACCACCAACCATGGCCGCCAGGTCACTGGTCGATCCTCCGACCAACCTTGAACATGAACGTCGGCTCTTGATCGAGCATCGAGTTGACGATGCCCTCCATGACCGAGAACAGGGAGACGACAAGTTCAAGCGGCGCCCACTTGGCGAACGCCAGCGGGCAATCGCTATCGACATCCCCCAGCCACATCGGAATGCCGTAATAGCTCCCATGGTGCGAGACGCCGATCTGTCGAGCTTCGGCTTTCGTCGTGAACCCGAGCATCATTCCCCCTTGAGCGCAGCACGCGCCCATTCGAGACGCGCCACTCGATCCTCAGCACCGTTGCAGCCGCTGTTGATCTTCAGAGTGATCCGCTCGAATCGGCCTTGGTCAGCCAGGTCATTTAAACCCCGCGACTGCCAGAACCAACCCGCGGCAATTGCTGCCCAGGTCCGTTGCTCCAGCAGTTCAGGCTGCGCCACCAGCGGCAGCGCCAGGGCGCGGGCAGCTTCGGCGTAGTTGTCGTGGCCCGTAATCATGATCAGGCCGCGCCCCCGGTATCGATACCCATCGCCCGTATCCGGCGACCCGTTGCCCATCCGGTTTGCGTACACGCGGTTCGCGATGCGCTCGGGCTGGCGGGCATACTGGCGAGCCTCTACCGGCGTGAACCGCTTCGGCCAGGTCTTGAGCAGCCCCTCGGCGGAGTAGTTCAGGTTCTCGATCAGACGCTTGAGGCTCTGGCTTTCGTGCCCAACTTGGGCCAGGAACATCGCCACGCGCTCAGCCGTGTTGATCTCGAACCGAGCCATGGCGCCGTTGATGTGCTCGACCCAAGTCGAGGCAGTAGCGGCACCGCAGCCGGTAGCGCGGTCGAGTTGATCGGCAGTGATCTTCATTCGCCAGACCCTCGACGCGGCAGCTTGATCCCAGCGTAACGGTCGGCCAGGTCACGGATCTTCTCGACGCCCAAGAAGCCGATCCAGCCACCAATGAAGGTGGCCATGCTCTGCGGCACGCCAAAGAACTCGAAGCCGCTGATGATCGTCAGCGCCAGCCCCCCGCACAGCGCGCCCTCCAAGAGCGCCTGCCGGCGCGTGCCGCCGCCGTAGATGATCCTGGCCATGGCCATGGCCCACGACAGCAGGGAGGCGTAGATGATCGGCGCATGCTGGCTCAGCCAGGCGAGCACAGCCGCCCAAGTGTCGGGTTTGTCAGGCATCTTCATCGTCTCGGTTCCCCTCGCCGGGGCGGAAATGAAAAAGCCCAGCGCGAGGGCTGGGCCAGGGATGGGTGCAGGTACGGCCTTTCAAGGGGGCCGCGCGCCCCGCAGCGCAATGCGCCACCTGCAGAAACGAAAAAGCCCAGCACGGGGCTGGGCTCTGAAATAGGTGCGGGTGGATAGGGGCCACTACCCCGTGCGCATCCTGCGCTCCACCTGCATTGATCGACTATCGTCCTCGGACAGACTCCAGCATCGATCTCATCTCTTCGATGATCTCTAGGTGCACCGCGTCTGCCACCGCCTCAGCCTCTTCCTCGGAATACAAGAAATCGCTCCTCAGCGTCAGGCCATGCATAACCACGAAACAGGCCTCATGGCCGGCATCGCGTATAGACCAGGGGACTGCGTCCCCCTCGAGCTTCACGACCTTGATATCTGGACTTCTCATAGGACCACCTCTCGGCTTCGAGATGGTCATTATCGCAAGGGTGAAGGCCTTGTGGGTCGGTAACCCGTCACTTTGATGTGGCAGGTGAGACTGCCGTCTACCGAGTTTCTGACCTTCGAATGAAAAAGCCCGGAGCGGGGGCAACCGGGCTTCCCGTCCATCTCGCTGAAAGCCAAGGACGGAAAACATCGAGTCAGACGGGGGCGTGATGATGCCGCGCCAAGCCAATCTACGCAATAAAAAACCCGGCGCCAGGGGCCGGGTTTCGAGTGCGTCACGCTGCGTTCACAGCAATTCACGCTGGGATGAAAACACCCCTTATTCCGCGTGTAAAGCTATTCCTCAAGCGCTCTCGCGGAACCGCTCCAGGGCGCTATCGACCCAGCCCACCGCCAACTTCAGAGTCTCCCTGACCTTCGCCTCGCCGATCTGGTGTTCACGCGCGATGCGCAGGGCCGGCCACTTCGCGCCGTAGTAGAGCCACACGAAATCACCAGCCTGCGGCGCCCTGTCAATGAGTCGAGCAATGACCCGGTCGACGGCCAAGGCCATATCGTCAGTGACGTGGTAGGCCTTGGGGCTCGACATTGGCATGGCTTGGCTCATGATAGCGGCGGCCGGCGACACATACCCGGGAACCCCCATCCCATCCATGCGCCACCACCCCCACTGTTCGAGGAGATACTCGGTATCGCCCAGCAGCTTGTCCACGTAGGTTCGAGTTCTGCTCATGCCGCCCCCGGACCGTTCAGGCCAAACAGATCGCGCAGCAGCGTTTCCACCGCCGCGCCCTTTGCGTTGCCGTCCTGCAGCCAGAGCCGACCGTAATCGTGGAAGCCCAGCGTGCCGCGGTCGCCGTGCCAGTTGGCGACCATCTGCAAGAGGGCGGACAGTGCCGCAGCACCACCCACCTTGACCTGCGCCAGCTCCTGGCCGGCCACCTTGAGAAACTCCCGCTCCAGCCTCGTCATGACCTTGCGGGGTGCCATCGGTTGTACGTTGCTCATGCCGCCTTCCCCTTTTTCTTGCCGTGCTTGTTGGCGAAGTAGGTACGCCCCATTTCAACCTCCTCTTGGCTCATTTCACGCAAGCCCGCGAAGTTGACGAATCGTCCATACATTCCCTGCTGCTGGAGCAGACACATGCCCGGTGGCGCGTGTCGGCACTTGGTCATTAGGATCTCCGTGATTCCGTTCTGGCCGGCCTCGCTGTCCATGTCCCGGTGGACCATCAGGATGCAACTGGCGTCGGCCTCGATCTCCCCCGAGTCGCGCAGGTCGCTCGACTGCGGGCGCTTCCCGGGCCGCTTGGTCGAGTCGCGGTTGAGCTGCGCCAGTTCAATGACCGGCACACAGAGTTCCTTGGCCAGGCGCAACAGCGCCTTGTTGGTCTTACCCACCTCCTCGCTGCGCGTACGCCCTTTCGCCTCCGGTGGAATCAGGCCCAGGTAGTCGACGACGATGCCGGCCAAGCCGTGCTCACGCTTGACACGCCGCGCGGTGCTGCGGATCTGGCTGGCGGTCACGTTGGGATCGTCGCAGATGAACAAGGGCGCCCCCTTGGCCTTGGCCACCGCAGATGTGATGCGCGGCCAGTCGTCGTCACCCAGTTGCTGCGGATCGTCCAAGCGCTTCAGGTCCACTCCCCCCAGCGAGGCGATGGAACGCACGCCCAACTCCTCCTCAGGCATTTCCAGGGAGAACACCAGCCAGGGCTCCCCTGCCTCGCAGGCGTTGTACTGAGCGATCTGCAGGGCAAGTGTGGTCTTGCCACTGCCGGGAAGGCCGGCGATAACGGTGAGCTTCCGAGGGCGGATGCCGCGAACCAGCTTGTCGAGATCGGCCAGGCCAGTGCCGGGCCACTGAGGCGCGCGGCCGTTGAACTTGTCGTCGATAACGTCGACAGCCTTGAGCATCACCTCGTCGAGCCGCTTGTACTTCGGCGCCTCGTCATCGAGGTCGCGCAGGTCCGCCATCGCCTGCTGCGCTCTGGCGATGATCTCAGGCAACGGCCGGTCATCCGTGGCGGAAGCCTTCACCGACTCGGCCGTGTCGATCAAGCAGCGTAGGATGGACCGCTCCCGGACGTGCCGGACGTACGTCCTCCAGTTCGCCACCGAAGGCACATTGCGGGCAATGTTCCCGGCATAGGGAATGAGCTTCGCGCCGCTGGGCAGCACATCACGGACCACTCCCACGGTCACCGGATCGACGGGAATCCCTTCCTCGTAGCAATCCTTGATCGCCTGGAACAGCGCGGCGTTATCCTCGAAGTAGAAATCGGCGGCGGTCACGCTGGACAAGGCCTCGTCAACCAGCGCCTGATTCTGCTGGAGCGCGGACTGCAAGATAGCGCCGAGCACGCCGAACTCAGCCTCTTCGCTGTACAGCTCTCGGCTCACTCCAGAACCTCCCGGCGAGCGGAGCCCCAGGTGAAGCCAACAGCCTTGCCGCCGTTCTCGCGGAGACGATCCACCGCACGATCACCGATGTACTTGGCGACCTCCTGCGCGCTCATGTTCGAAACCACCACCGTAGGCCGCATCTCCCGATACCGGCGGTCAATCACCTCATGGAGCAGCCCCAATTCGTACTCGGTACCGCCCTGCGCGCCGAGCTCGTCGATCACCAACAGGTCAAAGCCCGCCAGCTCTTCGAGAGCGTCCCGTTCGGTGTACTTCGCCGCCCGGTTCATCGCCCCCTTAGCCACACGGATTATCTCCGACGCCGAGGTGATCACTGCTTGGGCCTGAAGGTTCCGTACGACGTACTGGACGATTGAGCACGCGAGATGGGTCTTGCCCGTCCCAAGGTTGCCCAGGAGCAAGAGGCAGCGGCCGTCCTGGAAGTTCTCCACGAATCGCTCGGCATACTCCCGGCATGCTTCCAGCACCGCCGCCTTCTCCGCCTTGCCGTCGGTGCGGTAAGTCTCGAAAGTGCTGGCCCGGTAGCGAGCGGGGATGCCAGAACCAACCAGCAACTCGTTGATCTTGCGTTGGGTTTTCTCCGCCAGGGCCACCGAAAACTCCTCGCTCCCCGGCTCGCGATTCACCCCATCCCAAACACACCGAGAGCAAGACCAGGTCAAGTAGCTACCATCAAACTGCTCCACCTGGATCGAGTGGTAGTCACCGTGAACCGGGCAGCGAAGAGAAGGGCTTTCTTCGCTCTTGCGGTTGGGTTTACGCCAGAAGTTAAAAATTTGCTCTGCCATCGTCGCGGTCCTGGTACATGTCGGGGGTGTGTTTGGGGAGGTTGGTGAAGCTCGATGCCGGGCCAGCATCAGGGGCTATCTCGTCTTCCCATCGTCGCCCGTTGAGCCAACTGGCCGGCAGCGGAACGAACTGGCCGTTGTCCTTCAGCCAATCACGCTGTCGGCAGTGCTTCGGAAGCGCCGCCATGATCACAGGGTGCAGAGCAGGGTCGATCTTCCGCCAAGCCTTCTCCGCCTTCGCTCGATCCTTGTGCTTTGGGTAGGCCTGGTAAAACTCCTCGAAACCATCCAGAGGATTGGGCTTGGCCGGCCGTTTCCCAGACTCGGTTTTTCCCTTCCGATCACCCACGTCGTCCGAACCGGTTTCGCCGGTTTGGACATGCTCTTTAGGTTCTTTGGTGGTTCTTTGGTGGTTAAGTGACGGATCGGGTGCAACCGTTGCACCCCGTTGTGTCGTCAGTTGCACCCCGTTACGTCGTGGTTTGCACCCCGTTACGTCGTCATTTGCACCCGGTGCAACCGTTGCACCCCGTTCCATCGAGAGGTCGTACACCATCGGCAGGCGATCCCGGTGCGAGATGTAAGCGGCAGCGATTGCCTGGTTTCCACGGCGAATAACACCAGCCTCCTCGAGGGACCGGAGCTTGTACTGGACAGTCCGCTCGGATAGCCCTGTATCACTGCTCAGCGTGGCGATAGAAGGGAACGCCCCCTTTCCCGCCTCGTTGGCATAGTTCGCCAAGCACAACAGCACATGCCTCATGGCGGCATCGGTAACGACCTGCTGCTCCAGTGCCCAGGTCATGGCCTGAACGCTCATATGTCTAACTCCTCGGTAACGCGCTTCACGAAGTCGTGGTATCCCTCGGCCATGAGGAACCCTTGATCTTCAAGCGCACCGCGGCATGCCTTGGCGTGGCCGTAGAGCACCCAACGCTCACGCTCGGGCAGGTCGCGGAATTGACGGTAGGACGGCCAGGGTCCGGCGATCACCGGGTGGCCGTTGGGGCCAGTGGTGATCCGGCCCGGTTTCGGTTGTGTGGTCATTCGCCGATCTCCTGCGAAGGGGTGCCGCGCATCTGGAAGCGCTCCCGGCCGGCGCCGAAGTCCGGGTGCGTGGCTCGGTGTTGGGTCACGAAGGTGCAGCCGCGCGCGAAGCGCTCGAACACCCTGCTGATCTCGGCCTTTGCCCAGACCGCGTAGGGGCGCGCGTTCAGTTCCTCGTGCTTGCTGCGCACCATGGCGAAGGGGCGCGGGCTGTGCGGCATGTCGCGCACCACCGCGTCGATCACCCTGGGCGGAAGGCCGTACTGCTTCCCTATCCGCTGCCGGATAGCGGTGATGCTCTCCATGCCGTTGGGGATCGAGTCGAGCAGCGGGTGCGATCGGTCCATGTCGCCGACGGTTTCGGTCAGCGCTGCCACCTGCTGCTCGGTCAGCCGCTGCCGCCGCTCCAGATCGACGGTGAGTTGCACGCTGGCCAGTAGTTGCTCGGCGGCGGTCAGTGGCCGGGAAGCCTGCTGTTCCAGTTCCTGCCAGCGATCCACCAGCCGCGCGGTGAACTCCGGGCAGAGCTGGGCGACGACGATGATGCTGTCGCGCTTGCCCTGGTCGCCGGTGAAGACGTACTCCTGAGTGGGGCGGCCAGCGGTGGGCTTTTCCTGCATTGCAGGTAAAGCAATCACCCCGCGCTCGGCCAGCCGCTCAATGGTCACGCGTACATTGTCGTGACGCGACCCAACAAGATCCGCGATCTCGCGGCTGGTCATGGTGGCGGCCTGTCCGCCGAAGGGGGCCAGATCAGTCATGCCGGCACCTCCAGCTCGGTCAGCAGTTGGATCAAGTCTTCGCCAGCCAACCTGGCGATAGTGATAATCAAGAGATGGATCGCATCCACCTGGTCGCCGTTCAGGCGTGGGCCCGGCTCGCAACCTTCGAAAGCCAAGTCTTCGCGGACTGCGGTAGCCAAGTCCTGGATGGCGCCGATATAGCTGTAGAGCTGGTCACCGAGTGCTTTCGCTCCAATGCGCCTAGTCATTGGCCACCTCCCCACCCTCCAGGGCAGCACGGACCAGGGCAGTGGCTGTCTCGGCCGCATGAAGAAGTAGGACTACGCGACGACTAACACTCGGCTCGTCGAGGATGTCGAGGAGCCCGCCTTGAATCGCGTCAAGCAGGTCGACAGCGCTGTCCAATGCGAGGTCGGCATCGATGTCATCCATCACGCACAGGACATTCGCTTTCTGATCTCCCTTCGAAAGATCAACGGGCGCAGTCGCCCGGAAGCTGATACCCAGAGTGGCCCTCATTGCTGAGCCTCCTTCTGCCGGTTGATGCGATCCGTGCAGACCTGCTCGAGCTCAACCAACATGAAGATGGCCCCCCCGATCTCCTCCAGAAACCAGCCGAGACGCTCTGAGGTTTCCTGGCCGACTTCGCCTTCAGTGCCAACGTTCGCCAGCAGATTCCCGACCGCGGCGACACCAAGCGCCATGTTCTGAGCCGCTTGCCGAGCCGACCCCAGGTCTGACTTGATGGAAAGAATCTGTTTATCGGTCAGGTCTTCGCCCGGGACCCGGGAGCACAGACTGCTGAGCAGCGTCGAGAGGTTCATTGGCGGCGCTCCTTTGCATTGAGCGCAGCGGCGATTTCCGCCTCCTCCGCGGGCAGAGGGATGGCGGCATCCACCAAAGCCTTTGCCGCATCACTCAGGTACGCCAGCGCGTGGTAGCCATTGCCATCCATGGGGCTACCCTCGATGAGGGAGATGAGGATGTCGCTGAGCCCGGCCAGAATGACGCTGGCCTCGTCCAATGCTTCCCGCTTGGAAAGTCCTGGGTTGACCTTGAAGAAGCTGTTCTCCGGGTCGATAGGGCGAGCTCTCAGAAGCGCGTTCATGCCGCACCTCCCGCTGCATCCAAGCCCCGCACGCAGCTACTGTGCATCGCCGCCACCACCTCGGTGAGCAGCGCGATAGCTTCCGCCTCTGAGTCGTTCATAGGGTGATCGACGTCCCTGGCCATGCGCCTGAGCAAAACGCAGAGAGCGTTGAGCGACTCCTCGTATCGCTGCATCACCTCTACGATGGGAACCCCCTCGCAGACCTGGAGCGCACAGAGCCCGCTGGGAGTCAGGAGAAAGCCGACCTCCTCGGTGGTCACGGGCTGTTGCGCCTGGCTTGACGTTTTGATATTTTTGAGTTGCATGTTTATGTCTCCCTTGAGACAAAGAAGTACCTAGGCAGTCGCTGCAACGACTACCGACTAAGGGCCTCGCGAAAGCGGGGCTTTTTGCTGTCTGGAGACAGGGAATCCCTATCCTCCACACATTCTGAAAAGCGCAGCCCAGGTCAGGGCGGCTTTGAGGAAGGGGCGCGAGCGCGCGTATCAGACTTTTTCAAAGTGCAAGCTCCCGAATTTCGTTGAACAGCGCAGACAGCCTGCACCCGTTTAGAAATATCCCAAGCGCCCATGTAAACGAAGGCCCTGAAGAGGCCCTGCCGATGGTCACCCTGACCAGACTCCGCGCAGGAACGCTCATAGGAATAGTGGGTAGCCAGTGCCCCTTTTTCGGGCGCCTCACCCCGGATTTCTGTGCAGAGCTTCCGCCAGCAGAGAGCTCCTGGGCTTTTAACCGGGTTTAATGATTCGGACCGTGGCGGTTTAGCATGCGAAACTGATCCGCTTGGCAGGCATCGAGATACCCCTCGGCCGAACACCGCAGGCCAAATGCTCACGGAGCCACCTCGACACTGGATGCCTGAACAGCGGTATCAGCGCACTGCCGGATGTGGGAATCGGACGGCAGAATGGGCTCAAGGTCGGCGGAGCTTGCGGTCTTCTCAAGACTCTCGGCCAACTCAATGATCAAAGCGCCGGTGGAAAACCGGATATCCTTACCATGCGATGCCCTATTGATGGTGGATTGGCTCGATCCAACGGCTTTTGCAATTGCCTTTTGCGAGAGGCCAACTGAGCCAAGCCTCGCCAAAGCTTCGGGAATATTCATCCTGCACGACCCTATTCATCTATGCATTGACAAACATACACAAACGAATAGGGCATCGCAATACAATCTCTCATCGTCTTACAAGGGGTGACTTTCGCCATGACGCTCGCGGAGCGGCTCAGAGAGCTAATGTCAGAAAAAGGATGGTCTGAAACCGAGCTAAGCCGGCGCGCTCATGTGCCGCAGCCAACAGTTCACCGCATTGCTAGAGGTGACACCGGTCAGCCAAGAAGGGAGACCGTCACCCGCTTAGCAAAGGCGCTGGGGGTCTCGGCAGAGTGGCTTTGGTCGGGAAGCATTCCATTTACGCCAAGCGAGCAAGAAATTCTTGAAGAGAACGAACTGCGGGAACTAGATATTGAGGATAAAGAGCGCCAAGAGCTTGAGAATGAAGACCTTGAAGATTTTGATCCGCGCCAGACTGAGCTCCAGCTGAAACTGACAGACAGCAATGGCCTTCGACGCGGTTATTCAATAAGGCCTTGCATTGCTCTGGAGGGGAGCAGGCATAAGCCAAGCAGCCTCCAGCAGCTTCTGCTTAAGGTGCTCTCGGATGACCTGGGTGATCTCTTTAGCGCAGCGCAACGAAGCCGCCTAGTGAAGATCACGCTTGAGTTCGAAGACCCACTCACCCATTCAGAAAAGGTAGAGCGGATTCTCAAGATTCGAAGGCGATAGCCACCGGATACCTATCAAGCCCGCATTGCGGGCTTTTTTTTCTCTCGAAAAATTCAATAATGCATTGACATGAAATTCATATATGAATACATTGAATTGCACACACGGGAGACAGCAATGCATCCACAAACCATCACCGCACACGGTTTCACCGGCTTCCTCGGCAAAGGCCTGTCCCTGCGTGAGCTTCAGTGCGTCCTGGGCATCGCTGCGGGTCGTACCTCGAAGGAGTTGGCCCGCGACCTGGGCATGCAGCCGGGCACGGTGGGTAAGCGCGTCTTGGCGGCGACCACCAAGCTCGGGGTAACCCGACGTGCCGCCCTGGTAGCTGAAGCCATGCGCCGCGGGCTTATCTCGCCCGCCGTGATCGCCCTTGCCTTCCTCGTCGCCGGTCAGCCACTGCTCAACGATGACCACATGATGCGCAGCCGCCGTGGCGGCGAAAGGAAGATCGAAACTCGCCTGACTGCTCGCCGCGATGGCGTGGCCTGGGTGGCGTGATCATGGCCTGGGACAGAAACGACCCGCTCAACATCCTGGCGCTACAGCTCGACGGTGAACTGCGCGCCGCAGCCGACTTCTGCCATGGCTACAACGGGCCGGCACAGCGCGCTTTCGCCCGGCACATCCAGGGCCTGGGCAAGACGCTCGACGAGCTTACCGTGGCAGACCTGAAGGCAGCGGCCGCATCTGCGGACGCAGAACTGAACGACCTGCAACAGAGAGGGCTGATCTGACGCGGCAGACCGAACGCGCCGAAGCAGCCCCGCAGTAATCCACCGATTTTCGCGAAAGCCAACAACCGCGGCAGGCCATCGGCTTGCCTGGAGGAAAGCATGGACAAGAAACCTCTCATCAAGCCCGGGAAGCTCTTCCTGATCTGTATCGCGCTGCTGGCCTATGCCGGACTGTCAGTCGCCCTGGTGGGCGGTATTGGGCCGGCCCTGGTCAGCAGTCGCGACGACGTTCTGGTTTTCGCGGGATTCGCCATCCCCGGCGTCTGGTTGATCGCCTCGGTCTGCCTCGGCATCCACCTCGCCAACACCCGCCGCGAACAAGCGGCCACCACCAGCAAGGAGAAAGACCAATGAAGCGGATTCCCGCTGCTGCAATGCTGTGCCTGCTCGCCGTCCTGGCGGGCTGTTCGAAGGTGCCTGCCGGCAACGTCGGCGTGATCGTCAATCTCTACGGCTCCGAGAAGGGTGTGGAGACGCGTGAGGTCGGAACTGGGCGCTACTGGGTAGGCGTGAACGAGGAGCTCTACCTGTTCCCCACCTTCACGCAGACCGAGACCTGGGGCGGCGAGGAAGCGATCAGCTTCCAGACCGTTGAGGGCATGAAGGTCGGCGGCGCCGTCGGCATCACCTACTCGGTATCTCCCGATAAGGTGACGACGCTGTTCCAGAAGTACCGGGCGGGTATCGAGGAAATCACGAACAAGTTCCTGCGGAACATGGTGCGCGATGCCTTCAACGATGTTGCCTCGAAGCTTCCAGTCGAGAGCGTCTATGGCGCCGGCAAGGCGGACCTGCTGCTGGCCGTTGAGAAGCGCGTGCGCGACCAGGTGGCACCCATCGGCATCAACGTCGAGCGCATCTATTACGCATCCGACCTGGTCCTCCCGCCGCAGGTCACGCAGAGCCTCAACGCGAAGATCCAGGCCACCCAGATGGCCGAGCAGCGCCGTAACGAGGTCGCCCAAGCCAAGGCCGAAGCCGACAAGGAGCGCGCCCGAGCCCAAGGCGAGGCGGACGCGAAGCTGACCCTGGCCACCGCCGATGCGAAGGCGATCGAGATCCGCGCCCAGGCGCTGCGCTCGAACCCAGACGTCGTGACCCTCAACGCCGTCGAGAAGTGGGACGGAAAGCTACCCACCTACATGGCCAGCGGCTCCCCACTTCCCTTCATCGGCATCAGCAAGTAGCCACCCCTTGCCCCGGCGCCAGCGATGGCGCCACTGGAGATTCCATGAAACGAGCAACCGTTGTAACCGAACTGCCGGCCAGCGCCAGCCGGGATATGGACAAGTTCGTTGTCCGACTGCCGGACGGCCTGAGGGCCGAGGTGGAAGCCGAGGCCAAGCGAGACGAACGCAGCATGAACAGCGTGGTCATCATCGCCCTGCGCGAGTACCTGCACGGTCAGCGCCGGAAGCAAGCGCTCCTCGATGCTCTGACCGCTGCCACCGGAGGGCACCGACCATGAAGCAAGCACTCATCGGCACCGCGATCAGCCTGCTGCTCAGCGCGTGCCTGTACTTCGGTCAGGGGTCGCTTCACCAGTTCGCCTTCTATGTGGCGGCGGCCACGAACGTTCTCTGCTGGCTGCTGATATTCGCCGGCGGCATCAAGGGGCAAGGAGCCGCGAACCTGCTCGCCCATCCTTGGCTCTCCATTCCTACCGGCGCTCTGCACGTGGCGGCCCTGGCCCTCACAGACCACCCTGCACTCGCGGCTTCGAGCCTGCTGGTGCAAATGGCTTGCTACGTCCTCTCCTACCAGGCGGTGCGCAGCGCCGAGCAAGGGGGTGACCTATGACCCATGCCCTGTTTAAACAGATCGACCTGACCGCCAAGCTCGGCCAGGACGGTAGCTCGCTCCAGGCCATGAACGCGCTACGCGTCATCCGGGAAACGGTAGCGAAGCACCTGGCCGGCACCGAGGGTGCAGGAGAGATTCCGCTCGAGCGAGCCCTCCTGGCGCTCCGCACCATCGCCGAGTTCCCCTGCTCCGAGCAGGACGACCTCCCGGCGGCGAACATGCGACAGATCGCGCTGGCGGCGTTGAGTGGCGCTGGAGCCGGTTCGGAGCCGGGCAACCCTGGCCGCGAACCTGTTTCTGGACCGGGTAATGCCGGCGAGCGACCCCACCCCGCGCCGGGATTGGTCGGCGATCACACCGAACTTCGCCGAATTGCTATCGCGCTCAAGAACCCGCAGCTCAGCGGGGAGGAGGCCTCGAACCTGATGGTGCGTTACGAGGCCTTGACCATGCCTGACCACATCATTGCGCTGATCGACGGACAGGCCAAGGAGGATTCGGCCCTCCGCGAGCTTGAGGAAAGCCTGCTGATCCTGGAGCACTGGATCGAGCAAGTCGGGATGACGGATGGCTACGTGGGAGTGGTTGAGATCGAGGCCGTAGAGGCGGTGATCAACGCGCTGAGGCGCCAGCAGGCGGGCGGGAACGGGGCATGAGAAAAGCACTGACCGCCATCGCACTCGTCGCGCTGTTTGGCCTGGCCACTGTTGCCGCCGGCGCCGCGCTCCAGCCGTTCAAGACTCTGTTCATCTGGGAGGTATGTCAGTGATGAGAGGCTCCGATATTCCGCCACCACCAGGGTATCGCCCTACCCCGCTCGCCACCCTCGGCCAGCAGTTGGTCCGCCTGGGCCAGGCGATGCAGAACCCCAACACCAAGCTCGGCGAGTTGACCGAACTGGTCCAGGCCTGCGGGGTCGACCTGCGGATCTGCGACACGGACAAGGGGCGCCAGCCATGATCGGAACACTACTCCTCTGCATCGTCTGGTGCGCGGGCGGCCTCTACGTCGGATACGCGCTCGGCTCGCTGCGGACTGCGAAGAGTTACACCTGCGAGATCCAACGCCTTCAAGAACAGCTCTGCAAGGAACGTCTACTCCATAGGATGGGCGTGGACAAGGAGCCGCCATCATGCTGATGACCTACGAGAACCTGAAGCGTCTGCTCAACATCTGGGACAAGCCAGACCTCTCCGCGCTCACCCGCCTCCTGGTCGCGCGTCGCATGGCCAGGCAGTACCAGTTCGGCTGGGAGGCCGACAGGACCTGCGCTGATCGAAAGATCAAGGAGGCAAGGAAGGGCCTTCCATTCACCAGGGCCCAGTTGGAACAGGCGAAGGAGTTTCGGAAAACATCCAGCAGCTACCACGAGAAAGCCCACGCCGCCCTTGGCGCCTGGCTCCTGCAGGCCGAGAGGTGGATCGAGGGAGAGATTGGAGTCGATCGCATCTGCGATGCCCTCGGCGTCAATCCGGTCCACCGCGCCGCCATCCAAGGCGCCAAGCCTGGGCAGATGCTCAATCACATCGCCTTCGTCGAAGGCCTTGAGGACAGCTCGAATGCTTTCAGCGGAAGGCGAGAGGCGGACCTGAAGGACGGCCCACTGTTCAACTGCATCATAGCCGAGATGCTGCGATTCGCAGAGGAGAACCCCGAGGCTCTACCCGATCCGTTCGCACCCGGCGGGCCACTTTACGGTGTACCACAGACCGTGATCCGCAACGACGGAACGATCGAGACGAGGCGGGCCGCGCTGACGCTGCACTGCCGAGACGGATCGATGCGCGTGATCGAACGGAAACCGGAGGTAGGGCGTGAGTAGGCAGATGACCGCGCGCCGGCTGACCCGGGCCGAAATGAACCACCTGCGCCGCCTGATCGGTTGGGTTCGCTGCGAGGTGGGGGCAGAGCCCGAGGAAATCGTCACCGCCACCAAAGAGGCGCTCGACCACTTCCAGGGCGTGTCGGAAGACGGTAAGCGGAGGTTGCTCGAGCACTACCAGAAATCAGCAGCCATACCGAAGTACATCCGATCTGCGATCAAGGCCCTGGAGAAGGTGTGCCTGGAAGAACCGGCCGAGGTGGTTGACGGTGAGATGGTTGCCCGCAGGCGGCACGAAGCACCGCGGCGCCTGGTCGTAGTGCGCAACGTGAGGAGTGAGAAATGATCGAAGAGAATCACCAGGCCCCTGAACAGGACCTGGCCGGCGCCATCCGCGACCTGCTGGCACACCTGCGCGGCCCGAAAGTGGCTCCGGAGGACGAACTCTGGACCACGAAAGAAATCGGCGAGTACCTCAAGCTGTCGCCGGCCACGATTGAAGGTCGCGTGGTAACTCGTTCGGACTTCCCTGACCCGCTACAGCCGTGCGGGACGGTCAAGGCGTCCAAAAGGTGGTTTGCGGTAGACGTGAAAAGGTGGGCTAGACAGAACAGCAGTAAGCTGCCGAAAGGACGAAGGCGTTAGGCTTAAGCAGGCAGAAATGAAAAGCCCGGCGCTGTGCCGGGCTCTGGTAGGGCGGAGTAGTTAGCTTTCTCGCGGGCCACCATTCAGCGCAGCCAGAACATGAACCGGATCATTGTCAATGGCCCGGAGCAGGGCGCGAGCAGGCCCCTCGGGATCGCGGCGCCCTTGCTCCCAATTGCGCAGGGTTCCAACAGCAACATCGATCTTTCGGGCGAATTTGGCCTGGGACAGGCCAGTAGCGCGTCGGATTTCTTTGACCTTCACCGCGTCGACGTGGAACTCGCGGGAAGGTTGACGTTCGCCACGCACGATCCCAGGACGGTGGAGGGCATCTGTCAAAGGCGGGCGGGGACGAAAAGCCCCGCGCTGCGGGGCTTTTCTTTAGAACAACGGCATTTCCCTTAATTGGTATCTAGGCTTGCCGCTACCAACCTGTCGCGTGTGAACTTTGATCACGACATTTTTTTCGAGGTTCCGGTTAATGGCCGCTGGATTTTCGATTTCACGCGAAATTGTTCCATGAATGACCTTATCGTCCGATGTTTTAAACTCGAAGGTGCGCTTATCGGGGAAAACTCCGAGGAATATCCCGGTTAGGGAATAGTCAAGTTCCTTTATATTATCTTTGCTTAATCTCGACTTGCTGATTAGAACCTGATTGCTATCTGAAAATCTAAATGATCTGTATCTCGTAGTAATAGAGCAAGCAGCGTCGTTTGAGGTTAGCTTGTCTAGGAATTCAGATACCGCCACCAAGGCTCTATCTTGCAGCTTTGACACAGGCTCAGATAGCTCCTCATCGCTCTTGGTGGATGCTTCGAGCAGTTCGGCAATGAGCTCTAGCGCTTCTGCTACGGGCGACATCCCTTCGATTTGAAGCTGAAGTGATTCGCTCGGGGCTTCTTGCAGCTCGAACCCGAAAGAGCCTATCGCTGTTCCAGTAATGAGAAGCTGATTACTCGACCTATTGGGAATAGGTCCCATATTATTCAAGGTGCCTGTCAGAGAGGCAGCAACAGTCGCTACTGCCTCGTTAAAGGCTGCTGTCGCAGTCATTCCGAAGTCTGCTTGCACGCCCAAGGTGCCCCAAACAGGCTTTCCCCTATAAGTTAGGATTACCTTGGCAGGCCTGGGGGTATTCTCCGATGTGGCAGAAATTCGGTCTTGAGTTCGCTTCATCCGCGACTCTAGGGAGCGTGCAGAGATTTTGCTTATACCTGGACGCTTGCTCAATTTTTCTAGGAAATTGAGCTCCGCCTTTCCATGGAGAATCTCATTCCTGTTCATGTTCAAGCTCCTCTCTTCGATCTTCTAGCGCTTGACTAGCTTCTGCATCGTCGTCTGGAGCCAAATCTACGGCAATGAATCCTTTCCACTGCTTTGAACGCCGGTGCGACCACATGCTGTACCAGTAAGCACTCACCTGTACCAGCACTTCTGGAGCATCGCTCAAAGACTGAATATAGAAGTCGACCTTGTACGATGCTTTGATCCAGTCGTGATCATCGACAACCTTTAGAGCGTCAGGTTCCAGTGCGTCAAAAAACGCATCTCCTTGCCGGCAATATGTCACCACGTCGACGTCGCGAGGTGAGCGCCCTTCGATCAGTTCGATGTTCTCTGAAAAGCTACCGTTTAGCCATTGGAAGCCATCTATCAAGCCGATTCTGTGGAGCTCGCCTCTGTGAGCTAAGTATCCCGCTAGCACATCGCATCTGTCCACGCTGGTGGCAAAAAGCCGCACGAAATCCGGCAGCGTGAGCCAATATGGCGACCGTTGTGGGGAGACGGGGTTGCTGTCATCAATCGGGGGGATGAGCCCCTCTGCATTCCATAGCGACATAAGCGCATTCCTTGACTTTTGGAGCGTATCAAACTGGGGTGGAGGCGCCTCTACAGCAAACGATGATGCACAGTGCCACAAACCCCGGGCTGAACACCCAGTTGGATCTCTGACTTGGCCCGGGACAGTTGAAAAGGGCAGTACTGATGCCAGCGATGATCTCTGGAAAGCTCATTGCCCCATGATCCGCCCATAGCTACAGATCCCCACCCCTCCAGATGACCTTGCCGATGATGCGGTGCTTGTGAGCCTGCGGCCCATATGCGATGACGCCGCGCTTCACCTAGACCAGGTTGAACATCGAGGCTTGCCAGTGCTTCTCGCTGATGATCGCTATGGGATGGCCTTCCTCGCGCAACTCGACAGCTCGCTTGATCTTGGTTCCGTAGGTGCTGTGAAGCCACTGCTCGTTGCCTATCTCGCCGACGACCAGGTAATGCACCTTTTTGCTGATGCCCGGAGCTATTCCCCCACCGCGGTTGACGACGATCTCTTCGCAATGCTTCCTGGGGCCGTAGACCATGACTCCAGTGAAAACGTAGAGATGACCCGACCACTCAAGCTTGGGAGCTGGATTGTTGAGCGGAAGAGCATTCGATGAAGTAAAGGCATTGTCGCTTGGTTTCGGCTTGGAAGCAGAGAGGCCACCAAACCCTCTAAGAATCTCAAGCAGTTCGGCAGACTCATCAGCGTCTAACACGCCATCGGACAGCATGTCTGAGAGCCTCCGGTAGAGGAGGTTGGTCACTGGATCGTCAAGATGGATCAAGTTCGTAGCGATCCAATCCTGTAGGAACTCGGCCTCCTGCTGATTGATATGCCCATCAGCAGTGATCCCAGCCGCCAGTCCTGCAAGCTCATCGACAGACCTTCGGTCTATGCGCTTCTCGTGGAAAATTCGGCTATCCCCAAATTCAGCATGCAAATCGACCATCATTCGTCTCCTTGAACTTCAGGCTCCCATCAGACTCTTTGAGCGTTCCAGACAAGCAGTATTCTGAGCTGGATATAGGTCTCTCAACTACAAATCTCCGCCCCGCCAGACGAGCACCTCAGCGCTTCCCGGGTCGGCCGTTGGTCATCACGTATCGCTTGACCCTGTTTTCCTTGTCGAAAAGGACCGTGAGGTTCTGCTGCTCCATGCCAGTGCCAAAAGGCCCGACATAGACGTAGAACCAAATCGCTTGGAGATTTCCTTGGGAGTCGAAAGACTGGGAAAGCGGGTTTCCGAACCGCTCCAGCATCTGGTCGTAGGTGGTTTGACCTTGAACGATCTGGCGGACGTCATCCTGTTCAATCGGCGTTCCGTTGCTGGCGCAGCCAGCCAGGGTGATCAACAGCGCTGCAATAACGAGTATACGCATACCGACCTCCGTGTCCTGAAACGCTATCATAATGCCACGAAAAGAACTGACCTGCACCGACTGAAGGCTCAGCCCAAGCGGCTCGCCACCTCTGTTGCAGTCGCATTGTAGTAGACCATGAGCGACCGGGGGTCGCGGTGTCCCGTCATCCTGGCCAGGTCGAGCACATCGAGCTTCCTGGCGAGCCTGGTGGTGGCTTCGTGACGGGTGTCGTGGAAGTTCAGCCCGTCGATTTTCTGTCTGTCCCGCACCTTTCGAAAGAGGGTATCGGCCGAGCCGGACGTCAGCGTAAACAGGTTCTGGCGCTTCCCGGCAGCATCTACCAGAACTTGGAACAAGGTCACCGCACGGGAACTGAGCGGCACCTTACGGGCATCGCCGTTCTTCGTCTTGTCCAGTTCGACGTAGCGGGCACTCAAGTGGACCCGAGCAGCAACGAGGCCGAGGATCTCGCCCTGCCGCATCGCTGTCTCCAGAGCGATCAGGAAAGCGTAGGCAAGCTCCTGCATCTTGCCGGTCGGCTGTAGCGCGGCGCGAAATTTGGCGCGGATTTGCGCCATAAATGACACGACCTAGCCGTTTCGGGCGCGGCAAAAGACTTTCAAAAGATCAGCACAAGACCACGATGTCGCCATCGGCCACACGCTCAGAAAGAGCTGTAAGCTTGCCGATTCCTTCCCGCAGAAATCGGCTGAGCTGCTCGATGCACTCGCGCTGGTCATCGGTGAGGCTGAACTCGGCCTCCATGCTGTCCATCAGGTCTAGGCAGCACTGGTTGAGGAACCCCACCTCCAACAGCTCCGCACGCAATCTACGCCTCAATGCATCGTCCATCCCAGCATCCCTATCTACTGCGCATATCAGTCGGGACCGTAGCAAATAGGAGATGCTGGTCACAATTATCAAAACGCCTAGTGACAATGTCTCGCGGTCATGCCAAGAACACCCCCTTCTTACGACGTCGAGATGGAAGGGGCTGACCAGGCTTTGGATACGGAAGAGGCGGGACTTTGGCTCGCGCTAGCCAGTTCTTTCGGATCAGATATATATAGCGGAACTGCAATAGGCTCTTGCGTACCGCCCGCTCCAGGTTGTCCCGCAGGTACTTCGCACGTCCGCCTCCTCCAGGGCGCGCCGTGAGCAGCATCTCGTGATAGGTCTCCCCGTCAAGCTCATAGAAGCCCTTTCGGTGATGTCCGAAGTAAAGAAAGTTGGCGGCTTGGTAGACGATCCCCCATCCCCCACATCGCTCGTCGGCGAATGACTGCACCCAAGCAACTCGCGGGCAGGCTCGTTTGATGAACTTGAACGCATAGCTCAAAGCTCGACTCTCGCTGTTGCGAGGAGCTGAGTCATCCAGCCACATGCGGTTCAACTCCAGGTACTGATCAACCTGTGTTCCCTCAATGATTTTCGTCGCTCCCGCCACGGGGTTTAGTGCATACCCAAACTGAAGCACGCCTACTTGGACCCCGTCGATGAAGACGCCAAGGTGGACATAGGAGTTTGCGACGATCCGACGAGAGTAGTGATGCTGCTTGATGACAGCATTAGCCTCCACCCGTGGTATCTGCGCCACATAGAACGATCTGGAGCCAAACCCGGCGAGTCCTGTCTCGCCCTGAATGTATTCCGGCTTGTCACTTTTAGGCGCATGGTACGCACCCGGAGCTTTGGGATGGTGAGAAGGCTTCTGAGCCATGAGCTACCTCTGAAACAGGCGCTCCATGGCGCTCAGGTTCAATGCAGCTCGCGGCTGTCAATGCGTTCAGTGTCCGGCATCGCGGGCACTTGATCTGTAAGTGTTGGAACCCGCTAGCGCGGGCGAGCAGGCGGTTGCAACCGCCACAACGAACGTCAAACATTCTGCAAAACCTACAACTATCAGTTAGGCTTGGCCCGCTCTCGCGAGAGTGGGAGGGCCTCGGTTGACTTGCAGGTTGTGTCTGCTCGTTGACGCCACGGATGGGAGTTGCAGCTCCTACCTATGGCGCCCTCTCTTTACTCTGCGGGAAGGGGATAACGCGCCTTGATTGCCCGCACTGCCGCCATCCAGGCCGACAAGTCCGGCGCTGTGCCGGTAGCGATGGCGTCATATTCTGCCTCTAGCCGCAGAGGATCAGACTCGGTGCGATAGGCCTGGCGGCGAAGCTCCTGGACCTCGGCCAGCGCGTCATCCGGGTGGAACGTAAGATCGTCCAGGCTCACCCCGGCAGTTTCAGCGATGGCCGCCAGTGGGCCGTCCCACTCAGTGAAGAACACCCCTTTGTAGAGAACCCGCTTCATCATGCGCTTGCTCCGTTGATTGTCAGGATGGGTGCGACGTGGATGCCCGGATCGACCAATCCGCCGAACCAGGCTGGACACGCAAAGGCGATCTGAGCACCTGCGGATGCGTAGATGTACGGACACGCATTGTCATAGCCGTTGTATGACTGCATCGAGAATCGCAGATGTACCCATTGATTCGTCGGCAGTACCACGCCAGGCGCAGCGACAGCGCCATTGATCCAAAGGCGATGGGTCGTATAGGGCGCAGAGGAGATATGAGCCGAGCCGCTTTCGACACGCAGCCACATGACGACAGTCGCCCATGCGCCCGCGTTGAAAACTGTTTTGCTGCCGTTGGAGCAGCACAGATACCGTGTGACCCCATCCGCGCCGGCCGAGCCGGTAGTTGTCTGCGATCCCGCAGTCAGAACGGTGGTGAAGAACTCGACCCCGTATCGAGACACTGACGTCCACGTCCGGCCCATTGCCGCGAGCAGCGCCTGCACCCGCGCATTGAGCGCCGGCCCGGCCCCGCCGTTCGTGCTGTTGTCGAAGGCGAACTTGCCCCCATCTGCAACGGTGGCGCCGTTCCAGCCGTTGAGAAACGAGCTTGGAGTCCATGACGTTGTGAACATCGTAGCCAGAGGGTTGGCTGCGGTTCCCGCGAAGCGGCCCATGTCGGGCATCAGGTTCATGAACGGCAGAACGTTGAGCGCCGATTTCGCGGCCGATCCCAGCTCCGTCCACGCGCCGCTTTCGCGGGCATACGCTTTTCCGTCGCTCGGCGCGTCCGACATACCGCCCACCAGCTCGACCCACGCCGTGCCGGAATACTCGTAGGTCTTGACCTGGCCTGCCGGGGTTGTCTCGTTCGCGACCTGGACACGCCAGCCCAGCCTGGGTGGCATGTACTCCCAAATAGCCGTGGTCGCACCCGTTGCCCACCAGCGGGCCAGGCGGTTCTGGTTCGCCCCGGCCCCGGTGAAAATGTAAGTGTCGCCCTCGGCCTGGCCGCTGGCCGGGAGCGCGGCGACGCGGCCCTTGACCACGGGCTGGCGCAGGAAGTCATCCCAGCGCAACAGGCGCATAAGTTCGTTGTAGTGCCCCTCACCGGGTGCGCCGTTGATCAGTAGGCCAGTGTTCGGCCCCATGGTAAGACTCATGCGGAAACGCCTCCAAGCTCTTCGCCCAGCCGGAAACCGAGGCCGTGGCGATCAATCGTGATGTCGTGCTGCTGCCAAGAGTTGATGCCGTCGCGGACACTGCGCAGGACAAGGCGCATGTCCTGGAGCGGGCCATCCGCCATATCCTCGGCGAGTGGATAGGACCAACTGCTGCTGGTGAGGCCGGCATAGGTGCGCTTCAGCGTCGTGCCGCTGTAGACCTGGAGCGTCACCGTCGCCCCATCTTCGGGCCCGATGTTGCCGACAGTGGTATCGATCAATTGGTCGGCCTGGCCGATCCGGTCGCGCTTCGCCCAGCTCACCGACAGCGCCCCGTAGACCTTCGTTGGGTACGCGCTGCCGTTGATGCGGAACTGGCCGGGCGGGTATGGCTTACCTTGGCGCCCGGTCAGCGTCAGGCTGTCGGTAGCGGCCAGCGCCGGGGCGAGCTGGCCCTCGCTGGTGTTGGTCAGCAGCCGGGCCTGGAGCGTCACGCCCTGGCTGTATACCGTCTCGTCCACCGCTTCGAACGTGTCGTAGAACCAGACCCGAGCCCCGGCCAAGTGCTTGGCCGGCACGGTATCGGCGCAGCCGCGCGCCAGGGTGACGGTGCCACTGGCATAGTTGACGGCATCGACCCGGACTATCTCGTCGTCCACCACAGCGGCCTGGCCGACAGTGACGTCCTCCAGCCGGGTGGCGTTCGTCAACGTGACGACGTTCGGGCCGGCCGCCAGCGGCAGCTCGGCGGCGAGTAGTCCGGTCGGGCACCAGTCGCCGGTTCCGCGATCAACGAACGCGCCAGAACTGCCGACGCGGTCGGTCAAGGTGTAGCTCTGCGACAGGCTCGTCGGCGCCTCGGCCAAGGCGGCAAGATACGAGGCGGACACGTCCAGGAGCTGGAGATTCGCCGGATCGATCACGCCGGCCAGTTCGCGATATGGCGCCTCGATCAGACGCCGCACGGTGACCGCCCGAGGCGTCCGGTCGGGCGGGGTCCAGCCTGGTGGCGGTGGTGCCACGCCGGTAGTCGCCGGCAGATTGAACTGGTCCTGGACGACGGTCAGGGTGATCTTGCCGTCGCCGAGGAAGTTGTCCTCGATCCGGCCGACCCGGACGACGGTTTCAGGGATGCCGCGCCGGGTCGAACGGATGCGGAACGGCTGGCCAGGGTTCAGGCTACGGGCGCGGCGGTCGAATACGCCTTTATAGCGCTTCAGACCGGTTGTCTTCAGACGCATTTCCCGCTCCCCGACTCGCCCGGCCAGCTCGCCAGTCGGCACGCCCAGGAACTCGACTTCCTCGGACGACCGCCGCCCCTGCGAAGCGGCGACCGCGTTGTTGTTGACGATGACCTGGCGCTGCGCGCCGTCGGTCTGGTCGATGTACTTGACGATAAGCTGGCTCGGCGCGAGCGAGGTCGAGCCGGTCTTCTCCTGGGTGATCTCCAGGAGGCCGCTGTCCTCGTCGAACAGCGGCAAGTCTGCAACGCTGTAGTCGTCCCGCAGGAGGCGGATGCTGATTTGTCCGGTCTGTCGGTTCGGGTAAACCTCGGCGCCGATATGCGATTTCACCGTCTCGCAGAAGTTTGAGAACGTGTCGGACCTGGTCCATTCAAAGCACAGCCCGAAACCCTCGGCATACAGCTTGTCGGCAGCGGCCCGCCAGCTCGCCTCGTCCATCCGCGTGCGGGCCAGCCCCCGGAAGTCCCGGCCGGTGTAGACGAGATAGAGGATATGCGCCGGATTCATCGCCTTGATCTGACCGTCCGCGAGCCAGATAAATTGCTTTTCGGGATACCAGGGGTTGCCGTCCCACAGGCGGTTGCCGCCTCGGCGCAGAATCTCCCAGGTCTTCGGGTAGGGGTTCATGGCGGTGACCAGGCCGGAATAGAAGCACGTGGTGACGCCCCGGAACGCCGGTACCAGGCCGCCGAGCATCGCCGCCAGGCGCGGCAGGACGCCCTGGTCCTCCTCGCCAAACAGCACGTCAAGCGTTCCGTCGAGCCCGCCTTCGCCCTTCTTCCCGCCGAAGAGGTCCGGCGCATTGATGCGAACCTGGCCGTTACTGGTGATCGAGCCCTTCCATGCGGTCTTGCCGCTTGCCCGGATTGCACAGACCTCGTCGATCTTCTTACCCAGGGCGAAATGGATGTCAAAAAAGTACTCGAACCCGACCGTCTGTGCCTTCGGTTTAGCGCCCATCGGCTACCTCCTGGCATGCGTGCTCAACCAGCTTGAGCGCGAGCGCGTCGCCGGTCGCGACTAGCACGTCGGCCTCGATGCCGTCCCGTAGGAACGCCATCCAATCCAGGCCATGGCGCTTGAAGAAGTCCCGCGCCTGCCGGTGGCAGTAGCCCTGCCGAGTGGTCCAGGTCGGCACGGTATGCAGGTGCTGAGCCGTAACGATCATTTCTTGCTCCCTTTGGTCTTAATCGCCTTCGTTCTGTAGTTGCCCACGGTCAGCACCATCCAGCTCTTCGACCAGCACTGACCGAAGACGGCGACCTGTTCGTCACCCTCGTCGCAGCGCGGGAAATCGATGTCTTCAAAGGCGGTCGGCTTGGGCTTCTGCGGCTTCGGTGCCAAGACCTTGGATAGGATGAACGACGCCGCCAGGATGACGAGATTGATTGTGATCGGGTCCATGGCCTACCTCACCAGACCTGGTCGCCATCGAATGGCGACTTGCCTTGCATCGCGTTAAACCCCCTGAAGTTGGGGAGGTTGCTGAATTTGTCGTCGCAGGTCTGCGCGAGCCCGTCGCAACCTGGATAAACCCGCAGTTGGCCACCTGCCGGAATGCCCTCGGTGCCGCCCAGGATGTAAAGATCGGGTCCGGCGTGCCGCTCGATGTAGCGGCTATCGTAGTTGTCGCCGTCCACTTGCCACTCGACGTAGCCCCCGGTAAACCAGCCATCGACATAGCCGGCGACCACGCCGCTGGAGATCACCCAGCCGCTGATGCTCTGCGGCGTCAGCGTCACGCGATACGGAACGAGGTTGACCTTGCAGCGATGGTCGCCAACGACTGCCGTGCAGGTGCGGCAGTAGGTGTCGATCAAGCCGGGCTGGTCCATCAGTTCGTCTTCTGACACGCACGTTATGCGGCAGCTATCCACGGTCGGCCAGTCCACATCGCCAATCTGGCCCACCCAGGAAACCGCTGCCTCGGTGTCGCCGTAGTGCATGTCGTAGACGACCAGGTCGATGGCACCGCTCGGCGACCGGGACTTGTACAGCAGCGCGACGTCGAGGTCGGCCGGCGCGGTGATGACGAACTGGTCGGACTGCGGATCGCCGGAACAGATGATCCCGTTGTCGATGATGCCGCCCGGCACGGTGCGGAAAATCTGGTTTTGATAAGTGATGTCCCGGTCGCTGCTGTTGTAGCTCCAGCGGATGGCTCCACGGCTGAACTGGTACAGCCGCACCGGCTGCCCATCCGCGAGCGAGCTTTCGCGGCTGTTAAAACTCATCGTCACGAACCCCTTTGAACGTCAGGGCGGCAGTTGCTACGCCCTCGCTATCAGTGACGTGCTCGATCTCGACCACGTCGGTGGCGGCGCTACAGAGCGCCATGAAACAAATGCGCGCCACGTCACCAGGCTCGACCAGCCGGCCCAGGGCGGCATCGATGGCCAAGCGCTCGGTGTCGGCGTCCAGCTCTGTGCTGGTGAGGATGCGGCGGTGATAGACCGTGCCGTCGTATAGCTCGATGCGGATATCGCGACGGCCCGGCCGGCCGTTGGCGAAACGGGCATAGCCGATATTGCGCACGTCCAGCGCGGTGGACAGCTGCGAGACGGTGGCGACTAGGGTCAGGTCGTCGGCGTGGGTCGGCACCCATAGCGGCTTCTGCTGGCCGCGCAGCGCATAGACCAGGCTACGGAACGCCGACCGCTCGGCTCGGCCCATACCGATCCAGCGATGGCCGATGACGGGCAGCGCCATGCCGGCGACGTCGGTCACGCGGGGAATCGCGCTGCCGTTGTCCAGGGTGGACAGCAGGCGCTGATAGCTGGAGGTGAGGTCTTCGCTTTCGTCCGGGCGCTGTTCCAGGACAGGACGCCCCCGGTACATCGTCGCCGGCATCACCTCGGGCCAACTGCTGGGTTCCATCACCAGGAACGACACCCGCGCAGACTGCGCGGTATCGGTCAGCCGGGTCAGCGTGGGCTGCTCGGTCAGCTGCGCGGTGCGTACCGGGTACAACCGGGAGCCAGTTCTCCAGGCAGCCTGGACGGGCCGGACCAGGTCCAGGCCGCTGGCGGTCACCGTCTTGACCTCGACGACCTCATAAGTAAAAGCGTCCTCACCGCGCAGCATCGCTAGACCGCCGTCGCGGAAGTCGAGGCCGGCCGTGTCGCACGGAATGCCCAGCGACCCGGCCGCCAGCGGCTGGTGGAGCAGCTGGATATCAGGCCAGATCGGCAGCGCCCAAATGCGCGCGCCCCAGCCGAACAGCGTCATGTCCAGCAGCTGCCGCTCGCGATCCACCGCGTACATGTTCGCGTCGAACTCTCGGCGCGGCGCCAGGCGCATGGCTCGGCGCTGGGTCACGGCCGATTCGCTTTGCAGGATATTTGTCGATGCGCTCAGGCGTTCGACGATGCTGTCGCCCCAGTCCGGTGCGAACGTCCAGGCGATGATGCGATTGCCAGTGATGACCAGGACCAGGTTCGGCTCGCCCTGGAGTCTCCAGACGATCCTCGCATTGACGACGGGCGGGCCGTCCGTGCCAATGCTGACGGTCCAGGTGCGTTCCTCCAGGGCGGCGAAACCCAGCGGCGGCGACGCCTGGCCAGACAGCGTGATGCCGTCTGCGGCTTCGCGGTCGATTGCGGTCAGCGTGCGCGGACTGAAATATGCGTTCCAGACTGATGCCGGTCGTATCTGGGTGCTGACGACGTTGCCCAGTTCCATTGCGGTCGGAATCAACCAGAGGCGGTTGTAGTAGTTCTCTTCCAGAGCGCTTTGGTGGACAGCCTGGTAGGTCGAATGGATCACCTCTACCGGCTGATGCGCCCCATAAGCGCCGCCCCAGGTCGAGGCCGCGACCGCTGCAAGGCTGATGTCCTGGTTCAGCTCCAGGGCGTCGATATTCGGCGTGATGCCAGCAACGATCCCCTCCACAGGCTTCGGCACCTGGAACCCCGGAAACGTCGCCATCACTCGACCACCCGGAAGCAATAGCCGACCCAGGCGCTGGTGCTGTCGAAGTCGGTAGCGGTTCCGCGTTGGAGCAACGGATAGACGCGCCAAGTGTCGCTACCGACGACAAGCGGATCACCAGGCGCGAGGAAGGCCATGTTGCATATGCCAAAGTCCGGCACTTCGCCCACGTAGCGCGAGCGCTGCTGAGCGCCGAACGCATAGATGGCGCACGGCACAGTGGTGGTCGAGCTGTTCAGCTCGTTTGCGCTGGCGTCGATCAGTCCGACGTCAGGATGGTACTGACTTCTGTAGTTTCCACGGCCTGGCCCGATGACCCGCCGGGGGATGTTCGTCGTGTAGTCGAATGGCAGCCAGTCGGGCGAGGGGCCGCCATCCAGGCCATCCACACGCAGTACGCAACCACCGTCGCTATAGCGAACGTGATAGCCGTCGAACGGATGACAGGACCAGCTCGATGTCAGCATCTGGCCCGCCTGATAGATTACGGAGCCGCATACGTACTGGCCGCCGCTGTATTCGACTCCGCGCTTGTTGAGCGAGCCAATCATCACCGGCCGGAACTGACCGGCCGCAATCTCGACGTGCAGGTGCAGATAAGCCGCCGTGGCAAACAGGTGGTAGCGCGTGAACGGCCCACCGCTCAGCTGTGCGACGGTCGGCCCCTTCGACGAATAAGGGTTGTTCTGCACCGAGTTACCGGGCTGCGCGTTCCACGCCAGGCTGTTATCGAACCCCGTATTGCCCGCCATCTGGAACTGATTGGCTCCGGCATTGAATGACCAGTACCCATCAGCGTTGTGACAAAGCCATTCCGATGCCGAGGCGCGGTCGGTGACCCAGCCGAGCGACTCGGCGTGGACGCGCACCTTGGCGAGCAAGTCGGCCGGGTTGTTCGCTGTTCCTGTGAAATAGGCCATGTCAGTCCTTCCTGATCGCGTAGAGCCAGGGGTTGCCCGAGCGCCAGGCGGTTTGGAAAACAACGTGGTCCACTCCGTCCTCGACAATCACGTCCTCGGCGCCGGAGTTGAGCGTTGGCACGTAGAAAGCGCCGTCGAAGTCGCCCAGGTTTCGGCGACCCTCGGTTTCGCGGGTGACGAACGACAGCGCCTTGAGCGGGAACTTCCCGAATGAATCCCGCAGTTGTTTGACCACGGTGTCACTGCTGCCCGCATAACGGCCGCAGCCCAGCGGGAGGAGCGTCCGATTGTTGTAGTCGGACTCGTTGGCAGCCCCTCCGTCTACAGTGAAACCGAGCCAGCGCCCGGCGGGATCGCGGAGATAGCAGCTTCGCTCGTAGGGGCTGCTGATGCCTCGGTGCCGGTCGCTGACGTCTGACCAGCGAGTTGCAACGTCACCACGGTAGGAGCCCACGACGGCAAGCGGGTACGGATACTGCGACGGCGGACAGGGTGGCAGGATGAAGCCGGCGCCGGCCGACTCGTAGATCGTCGAGACTTTCACGACGATCCAGAAGCGTCGGCCGTTGGCGAAGAACCAGTACGGCAAGGGCTGATTCCACAGCAGCGCCTGAACCCGCGGGCTGTAGTTAGCAAACGCGGTCCAGTAGTCGCCGCCAGGCGGGATTGCTCCAGGATTGAACGCCGTGCCGCCCATCAGGCGAAGGTTGTAGTAGTCCAGGGCGGTATCGCCGTAGCTCTGAATCCCCATGTAGATGCTATCGGTGCCGCCCAGGCCAGGGGCGCGCAGGGTCACCTGGCGCACGGCGATGGCCGTGCCGGACGCGGGGATGGTGTTGTCGAAAACCTTCTCGTAGGCCTGCCCAGCCGCGACCAGGTCTGGGTTCGCGGTGAGGAACTGGACGAGGCGCTCGACCAGGTCAGCATGGTTCGTTGCAGTGCCGATTTCAGTAGCCATGGATTCCTAGTTTCCGAGTATTTGCTTGACGGCCTGGCGGTTCTTGTTCAGCCAGACGATGTAATGGTCGCCGCCCTTGCCGGCCCACATGTCGGCCGCCACCTGGTCGGGGTCTTGAACAGCATGGAGGTGGACCGCGTTGGAGACCGAGGTACTGAAGTTCTTGGACGGTTCCTGTATCTGAGCGGCGCCCATGCTTGGGCGTGGCAGGGATGGCGCGGGAATGCCGGCGACGCCCCCGGTAGCGTGGCGGACGGCTCCCGCCCAGTCATGGAGCGCAGCCCATCCGCGTTGGTTGATGTCCAGCAGCAGCGGAGTAAGCCCTGGCTGCATGGCGGATGCCGACCGGATTACGACCTCATTGTTGGATAGCCAGGCCGGTATGCTGTCGCTGGTGGGTGTGCCTGGTCCCTGGACCTGGCCGCCACCCGCGAAGCCGAAAATGCTGGTGATCGAAGACAACCAGCCACTCCCGCCACCAGCCACTCCAGCGGCCCCGGCAGCTCCCGCAGCGCCGCTCACCCCACTGACACCATTGGCGGCGGCCAGCGAAGCGGCAGCGGCCTGGATAGCGGCGGCGCCGCTCAGGAGCGTGCCGCCAGCAGTCGCCAGGGCGCCGGCCGAGGCGGATACGGCCGAGGCGCCGACCGTCAGCCCCTGGGCGCCGCCATCGGTACCACCGCCCAGGCCAAACCCGGAAAGCAGAGATGCCCCTAGCTGGCGGGTCGCCATCCTGGCCAGGTCGCCAATCATGGTGCGGACGAAGTCATCCAGCGAGGCCTTGCCAGTCGTCACAAAGGTAACGACGGCATCCTCCAGACCGGAGAAGGCGTTACTAAACAGTTCGTAGGTCTGACCCGCGACGTCCCTGGCGGAGTCGATGTAATCAGCGAACGCCGACGTCGCCCCGTTGACCCAGTTACCCTGGGCGGCCTGGAGGTCGGCGTAGTTGCGTTGCAGCTGCTGGGTCATCGCGGCATGGTTAGCTTCCAGCGCCTTGAGCTTGTCGTTGTACTCGTCGAGGCTCATGCCTCGCGAGCCGTCACCGTACTGGCTCGCCAGGTCCAGGCGCTGCTGTGCGAATCGGTCGTCAAGGCTGCCACGCTGATCGAACAGGCGGCGCTGTTGCGCGCCCATGCCCACGGCAGCGGCGGCACGTTGGCCCTGGAGGGCCAGCGCATCCTGTTGTTGCTGGAGCGCATCGCTGTAGGCCTTGACTGCCTGGGCCTGTTTCTTCAGGCGCCCCTGTTCGTTGAGCTGGAGGACTTCCAGGTCGGCGTCGGCCTTCTTCTGCGCCTTGACCATGTTGTTCCTGGCCTCGGCGATCTTCTGGTCCAGGCTGATGCGCTGGGCCGCCGTGGTGGAACTTTTGTCGCGCAGCGCCTCCAGCGCCTGGATTTCCCCCTCATAGGCTGCGGTGACCTGGTCCTTGTTCTGGCTGATCAGTTCGCCGCGTTGCGCGACATAGTCCGCATAGCTCAGCAGGCCGGCGCGCTGCTGCGCCTGGAGCTTCTGCTCGGCGTTCCTGAAATCGGTTTGCAACTGGTCCAGGCGGTTCTTCGCCTCGGTGACGCTGGACTGGTCGAGGGGCGTAGACGGTCCTTTCGGGGTTTTCGGGTCTTTGTACTTCTGATCGATGGCCTTGCGAGCGGCGGCGATATTTTCCGGCCGCAGGCGTTCGTCGTTCGGGTTAGCCGCCTGGATCGCGGCAATGCTCCGGTCCAGCTCCCTGTTGAGCTTGTCGCGCTTTTCCTTGTTGGTGCGCACCGACTCCAGCAGCTTGTCCATGCTCTGCTGGCCGCGTATTGCCTCGTCCTCCAGGTAGCGATCCAGGCGCGCCTTCTGCGCCTTCTCGCCCTCGTCCTGGATTTCCTGGAGGGCATCGGTGAATTGCTTCCCGCGCTCGTCGTCCGACATCGAGCTGCGCTGATACGCCTTGCGTAGCTCGTTGAACCAGCCCAAGGGGCCGAAGACAGCCCCGCTGGCCACAGCGCGCCCCGGCTGGAAGGCCTGCCCCTTGGTCAGTTGCTCCAGGCGTTCCTCGGGCGTCTCCGTCCGGCCCACGCCGAGCATTTCGTCCCAGGCGCCCTTGGCCACCCCGGCAACGGTCTTCCAAGCGGTTTCCAGGGTGCCCAGGTTCTCGACGATCTGGCTCGCCCGCTCGTCCATTGCCTGGCTATAGGCATCCATGGCCAGCTGGGCGGCACCCAGCGAATCGCCTTGCTGATCGAGGGCGGCTATCTGCTCGTAAACCGAGGCGGTCAGGTAGTGATATTTCTCGTTGAGCTGCTGCGAGGCTTTGACCGGTTCGTCGGCCAGCTTGGAGAACTCGGCGACCGTATCCGAAACAGCCTTGCCGGTTGCTTCCTGCATCGCGATGGAGGTAGTGGCAACCTGCTCGATCTGGTCAACCGTGAACTTGCCGGTCGCGGTGATTTCCGACAGTACCGCCACGGCCTCATACTGAGTGCCGTTCGCCCTGGCGAGTGACGCCGCCATGGCGGACAGTTGCCCGGCGGTGGTTCCGGCATAGTTTCCGGTCAGGACGATGGCCTTGTTCAGCTCGTTCGCCTCTGAGCTGCCTTTCTCATACGCCAGAGCCAGCGCCACGCCCGCAGCGGCCACCGCCGCGCCGATGATGATAAAGGCGCTACCTGCTCCGCTGAGCCCCACCATAGCCGTCTTGGCGTTGTTGGCCGACGCTGCGGCAGCGTCCGCCCCTCGGGCGATGTCGTCCAGGCCGTCGCTGGCGTTACTCGCGATCCCGAAGAACGATTTGACCTGATCGCCCAGCGCCTGAAACGTCGCGCCGACGCCACCGAAACTGTCCTTGATCTGCCCGCCTTGCTGGATGGCAACCATCCACAGTGGCATCCCGCTGGCCAGGCTGGTGACCACGTCGGTGATCTGCGCCGGCAACTGCCGCATGGCCTGGCGGTACTGACCTGCCGAAATGCCGGCCACGGCCATGGCGTCAGACGTGCCGAGCAGGCGGTCCCGTTGCTCCTGGAGCTTGGCGTTGTAGGTCGTAAAGACGTCCGGGTCGATCCCTCGACCCCTGGCAGCATTCAGGCGCGCCTGGAGGCTGTCGAGCTTCTCCAGCTCGCGAGTGACCGGGTCGATGGCCGCGAGCAGTTTGCCCAGCTCGGCCTGCTGCCGGTCGAACTCGGCGGTGGCTTTCGCCGCAGCCTCGGCCGCTCGTTGCTCGGCTGCAACCTGCTGTTCGCGGGCGCGCTCGGCGTTGTGGTAGGCATTCATCGACGCCGATTGCGCACGGGCGCTTTCCTGCCATCCGCTGGTGGCTGCCCGCGTGGCGGTGTTCATCCGATCCGAACTTTCCGCCAGCGCGTCCAGCGCTTCCCGCTGTTGCAGGGAGGCGGCGACCATCGCCTTGATCCGGGCCGCCTGCTGGTCGGCTGTCTCCCCCAAACCGGACAGCTCCCGGCCAGCCTGGCTGGCATGGTCGCCAGCGGCTTGGATCGAGTCGGACAGTTCCTCGACCTGGTCCGCACCCTGCTGAAGGTCAGCGCGGATGCGCAGGGCTAATACAAGGTCTTGGTCGGCCACGTTCAATTACTCATGAGCTGATCATAGGCGGCAATCGCTACAGAGCCCCCGGCGAAGCCATGGTTGACCGCCATCAGCTCGCGGGCTTGCTGGCGGCCCTTTTCTGCCTCGGCTTCGCGGAAGAACAGCATTAGCTGTCGCTCGGTGTAGCGGCCGAGCTGGTCGCGCTGGTGTCCTGCTGCGACGAGGCAGGCGAAGACTCGACCCCACGTTGTTGGAGGGCTTGAGCCACTACTATCGGGCGCCACAGGCGGCGGACGAAAAAACCCTGGTTGGCTGCCCACCAGACCAGCATCAGGGACTCACCGTCGCTTGGACGGAGCGAACGGACCCAGTCATCCGCCTTGCCACAGCTCACGGCAATCAACGGCAGAACGAGCTTCCAGTGCTCCGTCAGCACGTCCAACGCAATGGTCGCGCCCTCGACTCCTTCGAGGTGTTCACGCGGCACCTGGAGGAACGCCTCGGCAATGGCCTTGAGGGCCGCGTGGTGGGTGAGCTGCTCTTCGAAGGTCAGCTCGCGGACAACCAGGTCCTCGCCCCCGACCGTCAAACGACGGTCGGGGAACAGAACTTCCAGGCTGTCATCGACGGGGGTGTCGTTCGGCTTCTTCATGACTCACCCCAGCTGAATAATGCGGCCGAAGCGGCCCAGGTCGCCGGTATCCGGCTTGCTGGTGTCCAGCAGGATTCCGCCGCTGATCTGCATACCGGCGACGGTGTTGCCGTCGCTGATCAATGCCAGCTCCTGGAGCGGGTCGGTCGCGACCTTGTACAGCTCGACGATGACCGGCGCGCCGCCTTCGGCCAGGTTGATGCCCTTATAGCGCAGGGCAACGGTCGGCTGCGGCGCGGTGAACATGCCCACCTGCTTGGTGGCGGCGTACTCATAGGCCGCTTTGAACGGCTGGGTCGGGGCCGGCGTCGGCAGACCCAGCAGTTGGACCTCGCCGTAGGCGCCATCGGCTCGCAGGGCGTAATACTGCGGGTCGAGGGGCGCCGGGCTGCTCGCGCTGTCGGTGATGACCAGTTCGCTGACGCCGAAATTGGCCAAGCGGATCACATCGCCAGCCACCAGGTCGGCGGGGAGTACCTCGCCCGTCACGGAGCCCGCCGCCTTGGCCACGACCTTGCCATAGAGGGTAAGCGCCAGGTTGTCTGGGCCGATGCTGTGCAGGGTGATGTTGACGGTGGCGGTCTTGCCGATGGGGAAGCTTCGGACCAGGGCTTTCTGGCCGCTGTAGCTTTCCTTGTGCTCGACCTTCTCGACTGCGAGCTGGATGCTCATGGCCGAGACATCCTGAATCCAGCGCCATTTGCCGAGGACGCCGTTGACGATAGGCGCGGCGTCAATCTCACCTTGCCCGTAGAAATACGTTTCCTGTGCCATGTGAGGCCTCCGTAGGAATCAGATGTTGCGCGTTACTTGTCGCGTTTCTCGTCGGCCTTGGGCTCGGCGGGAATCTTGGTGATCAATTGACGGCGCAGCAGAAACTCGGCATCGGCGCGACTGACTTCGATCTCGTCGCCCTGCGCCACCGGCTTGCCGGCATGGGTGTGATTGGGTTTCTCGGCGGTGATGGTGACTTTTACGGTTTCCATGACTTGAGCCTCGGGAAGACAAAGTTGGCGGTGAATACCAGCGGGAAATAGAAGAACCCGTTGCTGTAGCTGACTGGCGAAGCCTGCGGGCTGCGGGCCAGCGGGCTGACGCCCTGATCAGGAACCCAGCCGGTCAGTGCCTTGAGCAGCTGGCCGAGCAGCGGGCCGGCTTCGCGCCGGGCGCCCTGGCCGTCGCCCTGGGCGTCGGCGTAGTACAACGTCAGCACGGCTGCCCAGTGCTGGGTGACCGTCTGAATCGCCCGACTGCCGCCCTGGTGCGACGCCCCGGTGCCGATCTCGTCGCCCAGGTAGACGACATAGACGCAAGGCGAGCCCTGGCGCTGTTCGTCGAGGGTGGCCAGATCGGGGATGCCCGAAACGTCCTGAAGGCCGGGCACCTCGGCGCGGATGCGCTCGACCAGGAGCGTCTCCAGGAACAGGTAATCGAACGGCTCGGCAGTGCTCACCAGGTGCCCCCGAAATCGTTGCGTTGCGAACTGATTTGAACGGTATTGGCAATGGGCGCCGGGGTGCCGGAGCTGGTCAAGGCCAGGCTGAGCTTCCCGGAGGAAATGCCGCCCAGCAGCTTCCGCTTGCGCTCGGCATCCAGGATCGCGGGGTGGTCGTCCTTGACCTGGGTGTGCAGGTTGGCAAATGCCAGCACGCACGCTACGCGCTTCAGCACCACAGGCACCTGGGCCAGCGGCAGCTGGTAGCGGGCGTGCAGGTGGAGATCGATCTCCGCGTCCGCATCGGCGATAGCCTGGGCCACGACCGCCGGATCGATGGTCGTGGCGGGTTTATTGACGCGGTCGCTCAGCTGGCGGATGGACGCCTCGCCGTACTGCTCGACCAGGTCGGCCTGGGTGCAATAGCTCACTGTTGCTGCTCCTGGTGCTCCAGGACGTCGATGGCGCTATGGCACTCGGCAGCGACCCGGCGATCCAGCTCGGCCTGGGCGAGGTCGCCCTGGGCTTCGATGATCGGAGCATTGTGCTCGGCGTTCTGCGCGGCGATGGTCAGTTGACTGATGGCCAGGGTGTGGTCGCTCATGTCGAACTCCTGATGAATAGGTGGCCATCCGTGGCCAGGGGCGGTCCCTCTGCTGGGGTGGGTTATTCCTGGGTGTCGTTGTCCGACGCGGGCGGCTCACCCTCGCCGCCGACGTCGTCCGGCAGGAACTCGCAGGACTCGACGCGCAGCTGGGGCTCTTCCTTGATGGCCATGAGCTGCGCCTCGGTCAGGGCGGACAGGGCGATTCCGATTCCTTCGCTGGTGAACGCGAAGCCAGCACGCCGGAAGGTCGGCGGATAGCTGCGCACGAAGATGCCCTCGACGCTCTGCTGGGCTTCATCGCCCGCCGCCTGGCGGGCCAGCCTGGCGGTCGGCTTGGCGGTCGGCTTGGCGGTAGTTGCGGCTTTGCGTGCCATGAGCTGCCCCCTTATGCGCCAGTGCCGGTGGAGCCATAGGCCAGCTGCCAGAAGCCGTAACCGGCAGCAGCGCGGGCTTCGGCGCCGAACTTCAGCTTGCGCAGGTTGAAGACGTCATCCGAATCCAGGTTGACCTGGGAAACGAATTCCGGCTGCTTCCTGGGCTGGAAGATGAACGGTTTTACCGGCTTGGTGGTGTCCAGCAGGAACCAGGCGGTGTCGGACTCGATACGCCCGTCCACTACCAGCTCAGCAGTGCCGACGTAGGGGTTCGGGGTGTTGTCCGCGAGCTTCGGGTTGGTGAGCAGCATCTTCGCCACGTCTTCCAGCGCCGGGCCGACCAGGAGCACGTTGGGGGAGACGTTGAGGGAACGTCCTTCCTCGTCTTTGAACTTCTTCATCGCAGTGCGAGCAGCGCCATAACCTGCCTTCGCCGCCGCCTGGTTGGCGTTGGAAAGCGGAGCGGTGCCCTTGTTGCTCACCGAGGCATCACCGACAGGGTGATCCGTGTCGATAAAATACTGGCCGTCGAAACAGGGCTTGGTGAAGGCGCCGTTGACCGCTTCATAGACCAGCTCGTCCGGGAGCTGAGCCGCCGAGTAACCGGCCATCTTCGCCTGGGGCGAGTAGATGCCGATTTGGTCGTCCTCGATGTCGTTGCGGTCCACCTCGACGGTGGCCTCGAAGTCCTCGTTCTCGACAACGTACTTGTAGGCCTTCAGGTTCTTGACCACCTTCGCGCCGATCCAGCGGCGCATCTTCGGAAAGGTGCTCAACCACTTGTAATCGTTGCTGCTGGTGTTGCTCGGCACTTCCATGGCGATCTTCTGCCAGGTGGTGGGGGCCGCCGCGAAGGCGTTGTTGAAGATGGTTTTGATCGCGACGAATGCCGCGTTGAGACTCTGCTTGTTGATCAGCATGTGTCCGGTTCTCCGTTGGTGAGCCTGTTATTCCACCCACACGCCGTCCGGTTCGACGCCGATGATGCGGCCGGCCGGGGAGCGGGTTTCGGTGCCGTCCGTGGCGGCGACGGTCTGGTCGTCCACGATGTAGGCGGGTTTCATCAGGTGCGCCTGGGTGACGCTGCCGTCGTTCGCCCACTTGAAGGCGTTCAGGCGGCGCACGCGGACGACCTTGGCGCCGTCCGCGCCATTGCGGTTGTCCACGTATTCCTCAGCGCGGCCCAGGTAGGTCAAGCCGGTGGCGGTGCTGCCGCCTACGGCGAACCCGGTAGCGTTCGCCACGACGATGGCGCCGGCGAAGACCTGGACGTTGGCCGCTACCGGCACGCCGATGACCTCGGCGTCCTGAAGCGGGGTGTTGCGGTCGGTGGTCAGGGCGGTCATAGCGCCTCCTTACTGGCCTTTCAGGGTCTTGAGGTAATCCTCCGGCTTGATCTGCATAGCCGAGCAAACCGCGAGGGCGGCCTCGTCCAGCTGGTCAACCGAGGTAGGCACCGAGGTACGCCCGGCGCTCTGCTGTTGGGTCAGGGCGGCGATGGGCTTGGCCTGGCCCAGGTAGTTCTTCAAGCCAGCCAAGTCCTTGGCGCCGTATTCACGCGCCCAGGGCTCCATGGACGGAATGAGTCGGCCCTCCTGGATAGCGCTGTTGATCAGGCCGTCCAGCTCGCCGCCGTTGATGCGAGAGGTCAGCTCCGCGACCTGGCCCTGGAGCTGGGCGACGGCCTCAACGGGCACATACTTCGCCGGGTCAGGGTTACCGGGAGCGGCGACCTTCAGTTGGGCGGTGGCGGCGGCGATCTGCTCGACGTCGGCGTCCTTGGCCAGGCCGAGGGTTTCGCGCAGCTTGGCCAGGTTGGTGGCCTGGGCGTCCAGGGCCGGCTTAAGGGCGGTCAGGGCCGCAATGGCCTCTGCCTCGGTCGTGCCTTCTTTCAGCGACAGGGCCGCGATGATGGCTTTCAGGAGTTCATCCACAGGGGTTTCCTCGTCGGGGTGGTAGAGGCCAAAGGTCGCGGCCGCTCGGCGTGCGAGGGGCTCCAGACCGTCGATGGCGGGGTCATTTGTCATTGCGCCCATGAGGATGGAGAGGACCGTGCCGTCCGGGGCGTAGCTGAAGACGGGGCTGAAGTAGAGGTACTCGCCGTCCTCGATCAGCTTCGCGGCGCGGGCGGTGTATTCGACACGCCCCCACAGGCCGGAGCCTTCGCGCCATTCGAAGTCCAGGAAGCGGCCGGCAGCGGGCGCAGGCTGGCCGTTCTGCTCTTTCTTGAGGGTCTGGTGCTCGTAGTCCAGGACGGGCGGGGTCTTGCGCGACCGTGCGCGCTCGATCACTGCGGCGGCACTGGCGGCATCGATCCGCCAGCCCGGCACATCCATAGGGCGCCCATCCATGGGCCAGAACTCACCGGCAGGCGTTACTTGAATCCAGGCGCTGCCGTCCTCCAGCTTGGGGAGCTGGAACGAGCAGGCGGCGATGGCAACGTGTAGGCGGTTCTTCTTCATGCCGCCATGGTGGCGACGGTCGAGCGCGGCGGTTACGGGAAGGGGTTCAACGACTGCGGAAACCGTCCGGCGCCATCTTTTGGCCAATCCCTGGCACGCGGATGGCGATGGAACGATTTCTAACGGGGTTCTAACGGGGTTAACGCACCGACTCTGATGCGAGGTAGCGGCTAACCCCGTTTCGGCGCGTGTAGCGCGTTTGCGGGCGGATCAGGTGATCACGCAGATGGCGGGTCGTTCGCCAGGCACTCCAGGGCGAACTGGACGGTATACGGCGCGGGACGGTAGCCCTCCTTGACGTCCTCGCTCAGGTAATAGCGCATCACCCTGTCACTGAGGCCGAGCAGCTCGGCTGCGCGCCGCTGGCTGATGCCAGCTTTCTTGAGCAGCCCGCGCAGGTAGCGCGGGTCTGGATTGTGGTTGGAGGCGTCAGGCTTCAGCACCGAATGCCTCGACTTGCATGGCGACCTTCTCCTCGGTGGAGAGGGCCTGGAATTCCTCTTCGGTCATTTCTGCGTTGGGGTCCATGTACTCGCCCCACAGGCGGAAGTCTTCAGCGATTTGTTCGTATGTGTGCTGGGTGCTCATGACTTTCACTCCTCCTCGACCGATTCAAGCAGACGCTCGATCTCCGACGCTTCGGCGGAGCGAGCTTCGTCGTCCAGCCAGTCCGCATAGCCTTTGATGCTGTCTGCGTCGTCGGCATCCATCGCGTACTGGGTAGTGCCCGACTGGATCAGGACGCTGTTGTCGTCGAACGTGTACTTGGTATAGCCCTCGCCATCCCATACCTGATCTTTAGCGATAGCGATGGCTTCGGCGGCTTCGCACGCTGCGACAGTATCTTTGTGCTGCTGAGCGATCATTTGTGCGGTCTTAGTCATGGTGTCTCTCCTTGGGTTCGCCTCGCCGTTGTGGCTGGCATGACGCTAGATTAGGCACATTGTGCCTAATTCGCAATAGGCACAATGTGCCGCTTGTCCGAATTCATTTCCCCTAACGCCCCTGGGATAGAGCAGCTAGAAGGACGTCCAGGACCGCATCGCGGGCGCTTGGCTTGAGCTGGCCGTTTCTGAGGACCGGCAGATACGGGCGCGCTGGGATTGTCACCTTACGGCCTCGTCCAGCCTGGCCGCCCAGCTGCTGGATAGCTGCGTAGGTCAGATTGGAGCCGATCTGCGCCTGGTCACGGTCGGCGCGGGTTGTGATCGAGCGCGCCAGGGCGTTGGTGACCTGGAGAATCGGATGCGCGCTGCGCCCCTTCGCCGCTCGCGCTGCAACGGTAACGGGGCTCAACTGGGGCCATCCCGGCCCCTCGTCCATGAACGCAAACTCCGTCTCGGCCATCAGCTCAGCAGCGATGCCGCGCATCAGCGGCAGGGTGTCGGTTACTGCCGCGTAGAGCGCCGCCAGGCGCTCCTGGACCTCGCGGTCCACCAGTTCCAGCTCGATGCGATTGGCCATTAGCGAACCCTCCTGTAACGGCCCAGGGCGAGCCCGTCGTCGATACTTTCCATCGTCACCTCTGTAACCTGGCTGATGTTCTCCATTTGGCCCGGCCCATAGACGCCACCGCGCAGCCGAACCGCCAGGGTAGAGTCGCCGTCCTGGACGACATAGACCAGGGATTCGCTGCCACGCTCCCACAGCACCATGGCGGGCTGAGCCAGGCGCTGCGGCAGGTTCGCCAGCTGCTCGCGAGCGACCGGGCTGTTACGGATCACGGTGTCGCTGGCCGATACCACGCCAGCCTGGAGCTGGGCACCCTGGGCAGCCGCATAGGTGATGTCGGTCGGATCGAGAACGCCGACCGACATCGTCTGTCCCTGGGGCGACGTGGAGCGGTCCACAAACGCTTGCCAGGCGAGCTGGCGTACCGGGTCCAGGAGCACGTCCTGGACCTCGCCGAGGGCGGCAGGCGCTCCCAGGGTGCGCTCGGCCTTGTTGTACAGCACCTGGTCCATCAGGGCGCTCTGTATCGGGCTGCCGTCGAACCCGGCATCGGGGCGAAATTGGATCTTCCGACCGGCCCGGTCGGTCGTCTCCAGGGTGGTCAGGGTCTGTTCCCGAATCTCCCCCGTCCGCTTGTCTACGCCCGTCTCGACGGTCACCTGGCCGGTCTTTCCGACGCTGGATTCGACCGTCAGACCACGGCGACGCACAGCGGCCGCCGTCAACGGAACTATTCGGCACCGGCAGTTGTAGCCATTCGGCGGCATGATGTGTTGCCAGATCGGGTCGTCCCAGCGGAACACCTTGCCATGTAGCGCCGCATGGCTGGGCCGGGTGACGCTGTCCATGACGGCCACATACATCCAGTAGGGGTGGGTTTCCCTGGCCTCGTATGCGGCGGCATAGCGCCCGGCCATGTAGGCCGATTGCATGTTGGTCTGATAGATCGTTTCCAGCCGGCGCGGGCTGCCGAGCTGGGCGACCTCGGCGCCACCGTCCGGCGCAACCACTATCTGACGCCCCCACCAGCCCTTGGCCTCCAGGATCGGCCGCAGGTTGCGCTGGAAGTCGCGCAGCGTTCCGCCACGTTCCAGGTTATCGACCAGGGCGTCGCGGATGTCCTGGAGCACGTCCAGGCGTGCCGCCTTGGCCACCGTCAGCGCTCGGGCATGGGTGGCCGCGTCAACATCGTGCCAGTTCCAGGTAATGGCGAACCCCTTGCGCTCCAGGTACTCGATGGCGGCCTCCGGCCGCATGGCGAAGATGGCCCGCAGATCGGCCTCGGTTGGCGTGGCCATCAGTCGATCCGATCCAACGTGCCATTGAGCCGGCCCCAGGTGTCGGCCACGAACAGCAACCGATGGAGGGCATCCGCCAGGGCGCTATCGTCCATATCCGGGAATGCCTCGGCCAGCGCGCCGAGCAGCTCTGCCTCGCTACCTCCGCGGCTGATCACATCCAGGAGCGGCGCGACCAGGCTATCGGCCTGGTTTTGCATGTCCTGGGCCGGCAGGCTGGCCAGCACCTGGTCCAGCGCTTCCTGATCGCGGTAGCGTGGTCCAATCACCTGGGCCAGCGCAGCGACGCGAGGACCAGGGCGCCGGCTCAGTTGAGCGATGCCTGCGCCAGCCTGATCGACCAAGACTGCCTCGCCCTTGGCCGGCAGCGGGATTCCCAGTTGCTCCTGGACCCAGTTGACCGGAACCTGGACGCCCAGCTTGACCAGGGGCGGTAATGACGTTGCCATGGCGGCCAGGTCGGCCCGGTCCTTGAGGTCGAACACCAGGCGGGGGGCGCGGCGTGCGTCGAGGTTGCCGGAGCGGTTGAGGACCAGGAGGGGCCAGAGTAGATCGCGACTCAGCGTGGCGGCGAGCTGGCGGGCATCCGCAGCCAGTAGGTCATGGCGCACCTCGTTATGGACCTGCCCCAGGGCATAGGCACCACCGCCCGACTCGCTGGTCTGGCTGGTGAGCGTGCCGCCCAGGATGGCCTTCGACATCGAGTCATCGCACCAGCGCATCATGGCCATGAACGGCTCGGCCGAGCCTTTCGACGCTTCCTGGAAGTCGATAGACATACTCTCGGGGATGATGCCCGCTGCGGCATGGCCGAGGCCGGTCACGGCTCGCAGCAGGGTTACCTTCTCTTCGTCGGGCGTGCCGGGCGGGTACTTCCCGAGCCGGATCGGCAGACCGTAGATTTCGAGCATTTCCGCTAGGTCGGCCGTGGAGTAGTGCTTGAACAGGTACGGCCAGGCCAGTACCCGGAACAGCCCGCTACGCGCCACGTATCCCGAGCGCGAACGCGGCTTGTGCATGATCCAGCCGAACGGCTGGAGTACCTCGCCCGCGATGCTGTTATCGCGCAGGCGCAGCTCGTCCTGGTCGTCCGGGTTCAGTTGAAACCAGCTCTGCGGCCGGTGGTCGAAGGCCTGCGGCAACCACTCCCGCCCCTGGAGCGACCAGTCCAGCTCGATAGCGCTATAGCCGTGGCCGACGCCGTCCATGCAATCGAGCATGAGGTCTTCAATGCCCTCCAGGTCGAGCAGCAGCTCGTGGAGATACTCCGCGTCGGCCTTCTCTGCGGCCGAGGCGTTGCGCGGCGGCTCGATGGTCCAGTCCAGGCCGAGGACAGCGCGCTTGCGCTTGCTCATTTCGGCGAACAGGTGGGCGTCGCGTTCCTCCATGTCCATGAACAACTCGGCCTGAGCCTGGAGTTGACCCTGCTCGGCCTCGATCAAGATGCGAGCCAACTTGGCCGGGGTCAGCCCCTTGGCCGGGTGGTTGGCGAACTCTTTGGCCAGGCCCGTCAGGTGCGCGGTCTGCTGCTTGCGCAGCTGCTGGGTTCGCAGGGGGTTGCCGTAAATATCCACGATGGTGGCCATCGTTGCGTCTCCTACCAGTCGCCGCCCATGCGGCCACCTATGTCAAAAGAGTCTTTGAACTCACTGGAATCCGCAGAGCTGCGACGGCCAGGCACCGGGGTGAATTCATAGGAACCAGCGCGGGTGCTAGCGATCATCCAGAGGATCGACAGGGCGCAAAGGCCGTCGTAGTGGTGCCCGGTCTGCGGTTCTGGCCAGCTGTCCAGCTCGTCGAGCAGGGCGACCAATCCAGGTGAAAACAGAATCCGTGGCGCAAATGCGTCGTTGATGAACGGCTCCATGGCATCGATTCGAACGGACTGGTCCGCCATGCTGGTAACACCGACCAGAGGGAGCGCTACGCGCTGCATCAGCGCAGCCTTGGCGATGTTCTGCCGCTGGATTTCGAATGCCCCGTTGTTCTCGAAACCGATAGCGCGCATCTGGTACTCCCTTTGCGCCTTGATCAAGTCCGATTCCAGTTTCGAGGGGACGCGCCGCTTGATGGCCGCCTCTATGACGTTGAGTACCTGTTTCTCGGTGTCCCAGCCCCCCACGATGATTGCCGACGGGTCGGACTGTGCGCTCGCCCCGACAGAGGGGTCGCAGGCGCCAAACATCTGCCAACGGCCGGAGCGCATGACCCAAAAGCGCGGGTTGGTAAACGTCTTGTCTTCATCGGATCGCGGGTCGCCTTGCAGCTCGGTCGCGAACGCGGCTTTGTTCTTCGCCCGCTGACGCATCAGCCAGTAGAGCGACCGGACACCTGGCCAACTGGTGACGGCCCCCAGTTCCATCTGCTCGCGGTTATCCTGGTAGAACTGAAACGACGGCAGAGCGCTATCGGGCGCGACGCTACCGCGCTCGGCGTATTGCTCCATCACAGGCTTGTCGTCGTTGAGCATCACCTCTTCGCAATGTGCCCATAGGTCCATGTGGGCGGGGAACGTCTCGATAGCGCGGAAGTGGTGGACCAGGTGCCCGACCGTGCGTTTGGCTCTGCTGATCGGATCGTCCTTATTCAGCACTGTGCCCACGCCTAGATATTTGACGGAGCCATCCGGTGGGCCGAGGTAGTCGATAGCCTTTTCCAGCCAGTCCCAGCGGTTGTTGCGCTCGGTCGGGGACTTGGCCTCTTTGTCGGTGATCAGGTCATCGCCCAGGAGCAGCTTGGGACGGCTCGCGCCGTGGAATGTGCCCCGGATCGCCTGTTCAGCGCCGAAGGCCTCCAGCTTGACCCCGGAGAGGGAAACAAACTCGCCGATCTTCCAGACGCTTCCCTTGCCGCAGACTTCGGGGAAGTCCAGGGACAGGGAGGCGTTTACCAGTAGCTCGGTCTTGACTACTTCCAGGAGCTTGGTGGGCAAGCGCGTTTCGGCGCCTAGGAGCGTGATGTAGTCGACGAAGTACGGCGCCGGGCCGGTCATGCCCAGTTCGGCCCGAATCTCCGGTCGCTGGAGCAGCCCCTGGACAACGACATAGCACGGCCCGACCTTGGTCAGCAGTGAGGACTTCGCCTCGCCACGCGGAGCTACCCACCATTCCTTGAGGCCGCTGGAGGTGCTGATGAGCTGGGGAAAGCGCTTGAAGAAATGCGCATGGAACAACGAAGCAGGCGGCCGGATGTGGTGCGGGAAGTAGGTATACGCGAAGAACTCGAAATCGCGATCTACCAGTACGCGACGGCGCCGCTCGGCCCGAGCTTCCGGGGAGCTATCGAGGCCGACCTGTTGCGCCTCGATGTCGCGGCGCAGCTGCTGCGCCATGGCGGATAGTTCACGTAGGAACTCTTTTTCCTCGGCGTTCATTTCAGCCCCTTAGCGACTACTTCCCCGAACGGCTCCAGAATCTCGGCGAAGGCCTGGACGTGCTGCGGGAACTGTTCACGGATGAAGGCCGCCAGGCGCTGGATGACTTCCATTGCAGTGGCCAGGCTGGAGGTTTCCGGTAGTACCCGCTTCGATGCGCTGATCGACTTGTTGTAGGCGTCGGCCAGGCTGGCGAGCATCTGCACCTTGACCGCTGGCGTGATCGCGCTGTCCACCTGGATCGCCTCCATGGTGGCCTGAAACTGAGTCACCAGGCCGGCCAGCACCTGGCGCGCCACGTCCTCCAGTCCGCCACCGGCCAGCAACTGCGCCGATTGCGCCCTGTCCCAGTCGTCCCCCTCGGCTTCCGCCTGCTGTTTCCAGCGGCGAGCGGTGCCATAGGAGACGCCGAACATGGCGGCCGCGACCTCCAGGGACTGGCGGTCGAGGACGTAGGCGCGGCGCAGGGCGTCGCGGGTTTCCTTCGGGTGCGCCATGGACTACCTCAGATACCGAGCTTGATACGCGCCGCGAGCAGGCCGCAGGCAACCAGGCCACCCGCCAGCGCGCCGGCCGCCGAGCCGTACAGCACGGCCTTGCGTTCGATCTGCGGGAATCGGTCTTCGAAGCGCTCCAGGCGGCCGTCGATGCGTTGCAGCAGTTCGAACTCAGGAGAGGCTTTCTTTTCGGTCATCGGATCAGTCCTTTTGAAAGTGCCGCACGGTGTCCCAGTGCAGGCCGGCGCAGGCGCCGTATTGGTCGTAGAGTTGTTTGAGGGCAATTGCGGCGGCATCGGGGCTGTCATCAGTCATCGCCACCGGGGTCGGGCACGGTTGAGCCAAGGCCGCCGGTAGTGGCCTGGGCGGCACGTTGACGGGCGGTTTCGAGCTGCTGCATGACGCCAGCAGGAAAGCGGCAGGCAGCGCGATCAGCAGCGGTTTCGGCCAGGGCATGGCGAAGCTCCCGAGTAGTTTGTTGGTCGCTGTCGGCCCGCTGGGCCAGGCGCTGGAAAAGAGCCGCGCTGGTGTCCTGGACCGCCTTCAGTTGTGTCGCCGATTGCTCCAGGACGTCGCGATATGCGCGGGTCTGTGCGTCGGCGCAGGCGGCGCGCCCATCGGACAGGCCAGCCTCGCGACCGCCCCACCAGCCGGCCGTCCAGACCATCACCAGGAGCACAAAGACAATCAGGTCGGCGCGCCAGGTCACGGCGATTTCTCGACGCTGAGCTGGACCTGGTAGGACGCAACGGTCTGCATGAAGCCGTAGGCGAACGCCCCGCCCAGGCCATAGGCGAGGCCTGCGGCACCAATTGCCATGAAGACCAGAATCACGACGCGGGCCAGCAGGTCGCGGAGATAGAGGCGTATCCAGAGCCAACGATTGGCCGGGTCTTCACGGCAGATCGCGAACAGATCGCTGAGGCTGATTCCGCTGGGGCGCTGCATCACAGCACCTCCCGCACGGCCTGGGCGATCTGCTCGGCGCTGTAGGGCTGCTGCCCGTTTTCGTACCGAATGATCGCGGTCACCAGGGCGGCCAGCGTGTCCTGGTCCATGTGCAGGCCGGCCTGCGGCGGAACCCCCATGGCTCGGGCCACGGCCGTGGCATATGCGCGGGTGTCGTTCTCGTTGGACGGCGCCCAGCGTGCGATCAACGATTCGACGGTGCGCAGGCCGTGGACCTTGCGATAGTTCAGCAGCAGCTTTGCCAAGGCGCGGATTCCGTTATGTGCGGTATCAAAACGGGCGAAACGCGGCTCGACCTTCGGGTTGTGCGGGAGCTGGCCCTGCCAGTTGTTGCGTGCCGACCAGACGATGTTGCCGGGGTTGTTGTTGCGGATGCCGCGAGGTTGAAGGGCCATCAGGTGTTCTCCAGTTTGCGTTTTACCCACTGGGCGAACGCGCCCAGCCATGAATCGCCGTCCCGCTCAAACAGGCGCAGGGCCGCCCCGATCAGCCACCAGGCGGGCAGACCGGCAATCACCAGGAGCGGAGCGGAAACGAACAGCAGGCCGACTGCCGGCTCCAACTGGTAGAGCCCGGCCACCACCTGGGCGGACTCGAACAGCTCGGGGCGGTTGGAGTGCAGGTAAACGACCAGGATCGGGCCGAAGACGCTGGACGCGACGATGGTGCAGAACAGCCGGGCAAACCCCTCTTTCATGGTCCTGGGCCACAGGACCAGGAAGCCCAGGGCGGCGGCCAGGGCGCCCGCGCTGATATGGATGCCAAACATTTTCAGCAGCGCGGCGCTGCCGGCCGAGGTGGATGCGGGATCAGGCATTTGGTGCTTCCGTTGCGAGCGCTGCCCGAATTGCGGATAGGTGCGCATTGCCTACCTCCGGGGCGGATTTGGTGTAGTTGGATATGCGGAAATCGGTGTCGGTGACGCGGGGAGCTGGAGGCGGGCCGCGCCGGATCGACTCGGCGCGGTGGTCCATCATCTGGCGATACGCCTTGACCTTCGCGAAGGCGTCCTCGACGTGAGCCCGAACAAGCGGCTGCCAGTTGACCGGGCAGGCTTCCAGCAGAGCGTTACGACGCTCGCGGCTGGGCTCGGCCAGGATGGCGGCGGCGTAGTCGCGGGGGCTGCGTAGAGACGTTGGGGGGCTAGATGTGCTCATGCCGCCATCCTGGCGGCGAGTGCGACGCGGGATTAGCGGAAGGGGTTCAACGGCTGAGACAGGATCGGCGCGGAGACGCCGGCCGGGGCGTTGCGCCCCGGCTTAGTGGAACAGGGTGGATTGCTGCGGTGCCGGCTCGCTCGGCCGGTTGACAATCTCCCATATCCAGCGGTCGGATAGGTTGTACTGGCGGGCTAGATCGCTGAGCAGGCTACGGGCGGTTTGCCCATCACGCAAGCCCTGTTCGAAGCGCTCGACGATCTCCAGATCGCGCCACCGTACCAGTGCTTTGTGGCAGCGGGCCACGTAAATTTCTTCGCCCCGATAGTGCGTGTGGAGCTGCTCCTCGATGTCGCTGCCCACCAGCTCGGCCAGCGCAGCCCGGCGCGCTTCGCCCCTCCGCGCCCGGCCCTCGGCTATCCGCCAGGACGTGCCGCCGAGCTGCTCGACCACCACCAGTGTGGCCGGCAGGCCGATGCGTCCGGCCATGTCGCGGACGGTATCCGGCAGCATGTCCTGGACCTCCCGAAGATCCACCTCAGACCTACTCATGGCGGCTCCTGTTGATGATAAGTGCCTGCATCAGCCGGTAAAGCTGGCTGTCGTCCAGCCATTCGACCCGCTCGACCTGGAACATGCGCCGGGCCATGTGGTCGGCGTAGCTCCAGGGGCGATGGGCGCTGGCCAGCAGTGCGGTGATTTTGCGCAGCACGGTTTGCCGGTTTTGCGGCACTTTTGGCGTCGCCCGGCCTTGCCGATTGCTCTTCGGTTTCCAGCCCAGGCGCTGGAGTTCGACCAGTACGTGGTCGATCTGGCGCGGCCCTAAGTCCTTGGCCGAGCGCACGCCCGCGACGCGAGCCAGCAATGCGCGATAGGTGTCATCGTCCATGCCCAGCTGGGCCTTGGCGATGTGGATTTTTGCGAGGTTGACGGCGCGTAGGCTCATCGCTTGGTCCTCCCTGGATGGCTTCTCTTTTGGATCAATTCGGCAAAACGTGACGCGTCACGCTCTGCAATTTCGGCAACGTTGTGTAGGAGCAAGGTGACCGCCTCGGCCGGCTCGGCGAAGCCACCGGCCGCGCAGATCAGATCGAGTGCATCAGCCGTTCCCTGGTACATGTCCATGTTGAAGCGGCGACCGCCCAGCGCAGCGCGGCGCAGGGCATCGCGCTCGCGCTTCGCCCGTTGGCGTTCTCGCGCCAGGCGGCGCTGGCGGTCCGTCTTGGTTTCGTTCGTCATGGGTGGCTGCTCATCAGTACCGGACCACCACGTCCGGCAGACCGTCCCGGCCAGGCCGGGGCGGTTTCGCTCAGTGGACGGTGCGGTTCTTGGCCGTGGTGTAGTGGATTTCCTGCTGCGGTTCCTCACCGCGAGCGCGCCGTGCCAGGCACTCGTCGCAGGCGCAGGAAACGGCGTTACCAACTCCGTTCTGCTTTGCGAGTTCTCGGCCGAGGGACATGGTCGATTGCATAAGGGCGTAGGCGATCTTCGATGCTTCGGAGTCGTGCAGCGGCGGGCCTTGCATGGAGAAATCTATTCCGCCTTCGGTGTCGCTGAGGGTGATGGTGTATACGGCCATGGCTATGCCTCCTTCTGTGCGGATGCCTGCTTTTCCAGCTGGCGGATGCGGGTGCGAATTTTCTGCTCGACGATCTTCTGGAGGCCGGTGACCGCGAGCGCGGCGCGGCATTGCTCCAGGTCGAAGCCGGCAACGGCGCGGAGTCGGCTATCGACGTCTACGGCGCCGTAGCTCTGTCCGGGGTGATTGAAGGGGTTGGACTGCTGCATTTCACACCCCCAGCGCACGGAAGCCGGGCCGATCCTGCTGGCCCAGGGTCTGGATGTACCGGGCGATGGAGCCCAGGTTTTCGCGGTCGGTGGCGTCGGGGCTCACACCCGGCACGCGCCGGGCGACTTTCTTGCCGACCTGGTGCGGCTCAGCGGTTGCAAAGACCGCCGCCCGCACGCTGGCCAAGTCGCCCACGGCAAGGGCGAAGTAGCCCTCACCTGGGTGTTCCTCCCGCAGCTCGATCAGGCCGTCGATGCGGCACATGGCGAACGTCTTGGTCATGATCAGAGCCCCTCCAGCAGCCGAATGGCATCGTGCGTGACCTGGGCCGGAGACTTCCGGCGAGCGCGTGGTGTAGCTGGGGCCGGCTCGGCCTGCGGCATGACCAATTGACTGGGGCGTACTATCGTCAACTCGACTTCCGGCACTTCGCCGACGGTGTACTTGAACCCAGCTCCAGAGGCGTAGTCGGCCTGAACCTCTGCGGCTCGACTCATGATGTCTATCAGCTTGAGTGCATCAGCCTGGGGTAACAGGAAGCGCTGATAGTCCAAGGTGACGATGCACAGCTGTTGCGCGCGGTTGCGGGCCATGTCACACCTCCTGTTTGGTGAGCGATAGCGGGAGTGTGCCAAGCCACTGGCGGGCCACTCGTAGGCCGATTCGGAAGCCGATGGCTTGGGAACCAGTGAGCCTGGCCGAGCCAATCCGAACCTCGGCCGTATCCGGCGCATTCAGCGCCTGATCAATCTTGCCCATCCCGTTCTGGTGCCAAGAGGTGAGCAGCTCAGCCACGCGCAGGAGGTCAGTGTTCGAACAGAAGTCCTCCAGCATTTCGCGCAGTTCAGCCTTGGCTTCCTCAGCGTTCTCGATGGCGTGGCCGTCGTCGAATGTGCCCCCGACCAGCGCCCAAGCACTGGCGAATACCTGGGCCTGCGACATGATGGTGTCGATGCTGATTTCCTCGGCCATGTCACTGCACCTCCGCTTCGAAAGGCACGATGGCGAAGTCTTCGATGCCCGTGTTCAGGGTCAGCCCCGGCAGCCCCTGGACGGCCTCGGGTTCGTTGAGGATCGCTTCCTTGTTCACCTCTTCCTTGGTGCGGATGAAGCGGATTAGCCCCTTGCTGCGCAGTAGCTCCAGGACCGCATCGGCGCCGCGCACAGTCACGGACGGGGGACGGATGCGCCACTGGACCTCGCCGGTCGTGAGGTTCGCGTACTTGACCTTGTTGTTGTCGGTCAGCTCGGCACGGTTGGCCTCGCACCAGGACTGGACTCCGCCCTGGAGGACCGCCAGGCGCTTCTTCAGGTCTTCGGCCGGCTCCGAATAGCGCTCGGTGATCTGGCCGATTTCATCGTTCATTGCGGTTTCCAGACGGGCCAGCTCGCGCTGGAGGTCGCCGATGTTCTTGATATCGCTGATGACCTGCTCGCGGGTCTGCGGTACGTAGACGGCGGCAGCGGATTTCAGACGTTTCTTCGGTGCCATGTTGGCGTTCTCCTGTTCAGTGGATTACGGATTTGCTGCCGGCGAAGTCGCGGTAGCTGATCGGTTCGCTCCAGGCCAGGGTGATGCCCTGGAAGCGGGTGATGTAACGGGTGCTGCCGGCCGAGGCGTCGCGCTGGAAGCCCATCAGGTAGCCTTTCTCCAGGAGCTGGCGGGCGTCATCTGCGGCAATGGTCACGCGCCCCTCTGTCGGCTCCAGGCGATGAAGGCGAACCCCCATGCGCTGGAGCAGCCGGGCGGCATCGTTGAAGGTGCGCAGGCTCTGGGCCAAGTCAGGCGTCAACACTTTCAAGGGCAATGCGGTTCTCATGGCCTTGTTCCTCTCGTTTCATGGGGGCGGTATGCGGGTTGCGTGGACAGGCGCGGCACGCTTTCCAGCAGCGCATCGCGACGGGGTTGTTCAGCGGCGCCGGCCGCTGGAGGTACTCGCTGCACTCGACCGAGGTCACCGCCTCGCCCAGGGCCGGGCACTCAATGCGGCTCAGCGCGGCCAGGACACGACGCTCGACGCGGATCGTCGAGGGCGACGGGTAGCGGTTGGCGAGGATGGTGCTGACGGTCGAACGGCTCATGCCGATTGCCTCGCCGGCTTTCGTCTGGCTGCTGCGGGCCACCTCGGCGGCCAGCAGCTGGACGAAGACGGGCGGACGCTCGCCCCAGGCCGACAGATCGATTGCGCGGTCCATTAGCACCCCCACTGCCAGGCAATGAGGCGGCGGCCAAGCATCAGGGCATCACCGGCCAGGATCAGCAGCAGGCCGAGGGCCAGGAAGATGCCGATGGGGATCAGTGTTCGGCGCATGGCGGCACCTCCTGTTCTGATTTCTTGGAGCGACTCCGGTTGTGCTGGTACTCGCCGTGCGAACTCCACATGACCTGATCAAGGTTCGGGTCGTAGACCTGGCGGCGCGTCTCGCGCTGGACGATGGGTGGCCGAGGGCCGGTGTAGCGGCCTGGCTTGAGGGCGTAATGGCGGCCGTTGCGGGTCAGGTATCCGGCGTTTTGGAGGTCGATGAAGTAGCGCTGAACGGTGCTGGGCGACACGGTCGTGCCAGAGGCCGCCACCGATGCGGCGATCTGCTCCGGGGTCGATGGACCGAGGATTCGCAACGTCCGCCAGACCGCCTCGGTGGTGTAACCCTGCTGGGATGGCTTGCCATCGGCGTTCAGGTTCGGTGCCTCGACGCCGTTGTCGCGGACCAGCTGGAAAACGACCTCTTCGCCGCGCTTGAATCCCCGGATCGCCTCGACGTAGCCGCCCAGGCGCAGGCAGGCGACATACTTCTCGACGGTCTTGTCGTGTTGGTTGGAGCGGCGCGCCACGCGGTAGACGGTGAACTCTTCGCGGTTGGCCCGGATGACTTCCCACATCTGCTGGCGGGGGCTCTTGCCCCCGACCATGGACAGGTGAGCCGGGTTTTTACCCAGGCTCATTTCGAAGTCCTCGGGCTCGGGGCCGCACCGGTGTACAGCTCCAGGTTCAGGCGCTGGAGGTCGGCCAGTTCCAGCTCGCGCCGGCCCTGAACGGTGGCGGCCTCGGCCAACTGCTCCAGGTTCACCGCGACGCGACGGACAGAGCCCAGGGACTTCTTCACCAGGTGCGCGAGCAGATCGTCAGCGATAGCCACTCCGGGGCTGTAGACCGGCGCCAGGTTGCGGGCGTCCTCCAGGGACACTGGCTGGGCCGGAACCCAGCTCAGAACGCGGCCATGGAAGCGTTCGAACTTCTTGAGCTTGGTCGGCAGCATTTCCTCGCCGATCAGCAAGATGGAGGCTTGGCTGGACTCGTACAGGTCGCGAATCAGCTCGACCTGGCCAGCGGCGACCAGGTGGTCCATTTCGTCGATGATCAGCGGGCGGCCGCTGGCGGCCAGTTCCTCGGCGATCTGGTCGGCCATTTCCGGGATGGTCCCGGCCGGCTTGATGCCCATTTCACCCAGGATCGACTTCAGCGTGTGCTTGCGGGTCCAGACGCTTTTGGCCTGGACGTAGTAGGCGCGGCGGCGATTGGCGACCCAGGCGGCCGAAACGGATTTGCCGAAGCCGGACGGGCCGTAGAAGCAGACCAGGCCGGGCAACGTGGAGGTACGCGACAGCGCTTTCTCCAGGGCGATATCGCAAAGGGCGATGTTGGCGATGTCGGCCATGCCATTGGCCAGTTGGGTGGTTTTCGGGGTGGTCATGAATACAGCTCCTTTCATGCTTGCCGCTGCTGGGCGGCGAATTCTTTGGATTTGGGGTAAACCTCGAACCACTGGGCGGCGTCCGGCTCGATGGGCAGGCCGGAGCGCTGCCGCTCGGCCAGCTCGCACCACTGCCGGTAGCGCTGGGCGGGAGCGGTCGGCAGGGTGAAGACCTGGGCGGTGGTGGCTTGGGTGGCGGCTGCGGCCGGGCGCGGTTCGTCGATCCGCTCGGCCTGCACTTCAAGGGTCGCGGCGCTGCGCGACCGGAGTTGCTCGGGGGTGATCGTGCCGAGGCCGGGGATGGACAGCGGCGCATCCATTTCCAGGGCATACCCGCCGTCACGCTCGGCGCGAATCTCGTCGAGGTGAGCCAGGGCGCGCTTCTCGCGGGCCTCTGCGCGTTTCTCGCGGGCACGCTCGACATACGAAGCTGGCATGTAGTCGCGGCTGTTGCCGTTCAGCTCTGCGGTGCAGAGGAAGCGCCCCTCGCCGTCGTAGACCCACACCTTGCTGGCGTCGTGGATGTCGTAGCCCACGGCCACCTGGTCGCCGTGGAATTCCTCCAGCTCGCGGGCGAAGTAGCGGTTGCCGATGAACTCCAGTTCGCAGCGGCGGACGGTGCGCAGTACCTGGGGCCGGAACAGCGGCCGGGCCTCGTCGTCGGTGACGCGCATCGGGCTGAAACCCTCCGCTTCGTGCAGCGCCCAGGCCTCGTTGGGGGTCATGTGCCGGCGGCGGCCGGTGTTCGGGTCAACGATGCGCGGCAAGCTGCTGTGCGGCCGGTCGTTGTACTCGGCAATCTGCTGTTCGCAGAACGCGACAAAAGATTCCCAAGACATCAGCGGCATGGTGCCGCCCTTGGCGATGGCCCGGCGCGTCAGCTTGAAGGTGGCCAGCTTGGCCTGGCGGTCCATGTCGGCGCCGATGTAGCCGGGCAGTTCCTTGGCGGCCCGAATCCACAGGCTCTGGTGGACGCGCTCAATCACGCCCCGCGCCTGGCTGTTGTAGGGCAGGCTGTTCTTCATATCGATGCCCAGGCGGCCCATAAGGCCGACCGCCTCGTCGCGCATCATGTGGTTGATGTAGCCCGAGCCGTTGTCCACGTAGAAGATGGCCGGAATGCCGCCCTTGGTGCAGGCGTCGCGCAGGGCATCGACCACCACCAGGGCCGACTCGGCCAGGCCGGTGGACCATCCCGGAATTCGACGGGTACGGATATCTATGATGGTGGTGATTTCCGGCCGGAAGGGCCGGCCGTGCAGCGGGTGTTGGACCTCGGCGTCGAACGTGTGGCCGTCGCAGGAATAGACGTCGGTCGGGAGTAGCTTGGTGAAGTCGCGGCGAATGAACGGGCGCAGCGCCTTGATTTCATGCTCACCCATGCGCCCGACCTCGCGGCTGACGTTGCCGACCTTGCGCAGGAACGCATAGACCTGGTCCAGGCTGGGCATTTGCCCCTGCCAGTGCTTCTCCAGCAGTGCATGGGCAGCGCGGGCGCTGCGCTTCTCCGGCCCTTGGTAGATCGTCATGAAGGCAGGCGCCCAGTCGGGAACGCTCATGTCCGGGCGGCGGACCTTCGGCACCAGGGCGCCACGCTCGGCCTGGTCCAGGAAGCGCTCCAGGCTGCGCACGCTCGGCAGGCCATCCGCGCTCGGGCGGCCGCGAGGATCGCGGGCCATCTTGAGCATAGCGAGCAGCTGCGGCTCGACCTGGCCGAGGCGCGCCATGTCCAGCATCAGGGTAATGGAGCGCTTCCGGCTGTAGCCGGTGCGGGCCATCATCAGGTCTAGGGCGTGCAGCACCCCCTGGCGGGCATCGGCGACCAGTTGCTGGCGGTTGGTTTCGACCAGGGCCAGCTGCGTCTCTTGGCGGACCACTTTGGTGGCCACCTCGCCCAGGGCGGCGTTCAGCAGTGCGGCGCGGGTTTCCTTCGGCAGGGCCGAAACGTGGTACTCGATAGCCTTGGTGCCGACGCGGCGCCGTCCACTCCACGACTTACGCTCGGCCATTGCTTTGACGTTTCGCGCGGTTCCGGGAACCCCTGGCAACCCTGCAAGCTCTTGGGCAGAGAACCATTCACTCATGGTCGCCCCCGACAGCTTTGCGCTGGGCGATCAGGGCGTCACCGAGGGCCAAGGCCGCCGATTCGAGCCAGTCGAGTGCGTCCCGATAGGAACGGTTGTGAACGGTGCTTTCGTCCGTAGCGCTGGCCTCTTTGACTAGGTTCCAGAACTCGGTGGCGTTCCGCAGGTTGTCGAGCAGCGGTTTGAGGTCGGTGTTTGTCATCACGGCTCCCCCAGGATTCGTTTCAGCTCACGCGCCTGCCGACCCGCTTCCTCGCGGGTCCGCTCCAGGCGGCCCAGTTCGGCGAGCAGTGCGTCTCGGCCATAGGCCACGCGGCCACCCCGCACATCGACCAGCCAGTTGGTCAGCAGGTGGCTCGCGCAGACGTCTTCCAGGAGGGCGGCGCGGTAGAAAGGCAAGTTGTGATCAACTCGGGCGGGACTCGACCAGGCGTCGAGCATGTTCTTGCTCACGTCATCGCCGGAGAGGCGCGACATGCGGGCGGCAATCTCGTAACGGTCGAGGTTGGCGGCCTTCAGTATTTCGCTGACCAGCTCGCTGACCTGGGCGGCGTAGTTGCACTCACCGGGTATAGCGCGAGCTGGCTGCGGAACATCGAAGATGTCCAGGGTGCGGTCGTCTTTGCGGCGGGCCATGTTCAAGCCCCCGCGTCGGCTTTACGCTGCGCTTGGTCAGCGTATCTGTTATTTTTCCCGGATCGGCATATGACACTGTCATATGCCTTGAGGGTTTCCGAACGATTGGGCCGTTGCCGCTTCGGATTCTCGTCGTCGAGCCAGCGCTCAGGCCACAGCACCAGGGGGCTGAGGTCGAGCACAGCGGCGATGGCGCGCTCCACCCGAGGGTAGGGATTCAGCTTGGCGTTTTTGACTGCCGGGCTAGATACGTCGAGGGAGCGGGCCACCTCGGCCAGGGACGAACCCCTGGCGCGGAGCTGGTATTTGATCCACTCCCAGCGGACGTTGTTGTCGCGGGGTATTTCGGTTCTGTTCATGCCTACGTTCCATCTCAACCACCGTGCAGGGTGGTTTTTTTGGGGTGTCTAACGTGACTTAGGGCATAAACATAGCGAGAAAATCCTCGCACATCAACGGATTTCCACTCATCCGTTTAGTTTTTCTTCGCACCCGTGCGCAGAAAAACTATGAATACTAGGAAAATCAATGGGTTACGAACAAACGGATGGCGCACCGACTGAATTGTCTGGGCATCCGATTCCTCAGGATGGAATCGGATACTTCAAAATCCGTCTGAAGCAGGCGATTTCCTCGCATAGCTTGCGAGGATTTTCTAAGGAATGCGGCTTGTCCGAGGCGACCCTGCGCAGTTATCTGTCGGGGGAGACTTTCCCAACCTTGGATCGACTTGAGCAGATCGCCCAGGCCGCAGGGACTTCCGCTATGTGGCTGGCTTTCGGCACCCCTATACCTGCGGAAGATAGTCGCGAGAAGGGAGACGACAATTACGCCTATATCCCTCTGTATGACGCTCGGGTGAGCGCTGGTCACGGCTCCTGGACAGAGGGGGCGCAGATACTCGCTCAGTTGGCATTCACTCGCTACAGCTTGCGGAAGCAAGGCCTGGAGATCGCGAATATGTCGGCCGTCCGCATCGGCGGTGACTCAATGGAGCCACTGTTGAGCGATGGCGATACGGTGATGATTGACCACAGTTGCAATGAGGTTCGTGACGACGCTGTCTACGTCATCCGCCTGGATGACCACTTGTACGCCAAGCGCGTCCAGCGGCAGATCAATGGCGGCCTGGCGATCATCAGTGCTAATCCGGCCTATCAGACAATGTTCGTGTCTAAGCAAGACTTGGAAGCAATCGACATTATCGGGCGCGTCGTATGGTCAGGCCGCTGGATGGCTTAGCGCTCATTCCGTGCCAATTAACGATCAATATTTTGCAATCCTTGCTCAATCCTGATCGATATTTTCCAAACACCCGCACGGTGCCTCTCCGGCTGGAGCCCTAGTGTTATAGGGGCTCTAGCCTATCCATCCCTCTTTTGGCATGTGTCAAAACAGTCACCTCCCCACATCGGCGCTACCCCCTCCTGATACCCAAGCCCCTCAAGGATCAGGGTTTCCTCGGCAGCCGAAATGCGCCTGTCCCGCGGCGGCCGGCTCTTCGGGCGCCGCACCTCGCGAACAGGGTTGGTCGGGCACCATCTCCACTCCCGGCGCGCCTGCTCGAACACGCTCGACAGCAACGTCATTTCGCGACGCACAGACGACGTGGCCACCGACTTCAATCGGTGATCGCGCCATGCTGCGATCTGATCGGCGCCGATATCACAGATGCGCTCGCCGACGAATTCCAAGTCATTGACCAGCTTGTCGAGTCGGATCTCTTCCCAGCGTTTGCCGGCCTTAGTGGGTGAGACTTCGTCCTTGTATTTCTCCAACGCCTCTTTCAGAGTGAAGTTCGATGCCCCTTTGGGGCTCCCAACTCCCGCCAGAATCTCGGCCTCCCGCTGAGTCGCCCAGGCCACCGCCTCGGCCTTGGTGGAGAAGGTGCCGGAGTCTCGAACGCCTTTCTTTGCCACCTCGGCGCGCCATCCGCCGCTTCGCTTTCTGTACGTTGCCACCACATGCCCCGCTTGGCGTAAATTTGGCGTAAAGGGTATCAGGAAATTACGCCAAGCTGCTGGAGGTTGCCGGGACGCAGCAAAGTAAACCCCCAGTAAATCAGGCTGTTACAGGAAAACGCAGGAAATCTCGGGATCCTACTGAGTTAGCCTAGGTGCCCTCCCGAGGCACCATCCTGACTTCCCAAGCGTTTCCAGGGGGAGCACAGGACAGCAGAGAAACCGGCCTTCGCGCCGGTTTTTTGTTGTCCGCGATCTGGCTGATCCGGCCTGCAAATAAAAAAAGGCAGCGCTGGAGTCGAGACGCTGCCTTTTACCCGAGCTGCTGTCTTCCCAGCTCGGCGAAAAAAATCTACCACAGCCGACGCCAAAAAGAAGCCCCGCGGATGCGGGCTTCTTGTCGCGCCAGGGGCGGTTTGCACCTGTTCGGTCTGCGAGTCTTTTGCTCATCCGTGACGAATAAGCTGGCAGCTCGCCCCTGGCGCGGGACTTTCAGCCGCTAGCCTCGGTCCGCCGGAAGTGCGACGACGGAAGCCCCCTGCCCTTCCTGCACAGTCAGGCTGGAAAGCAGACTCTCCAGCGGCATCGGCCGGCCGATCAGGTAGCCCTGCAGGTAATCCACCCCGCGGGCGGCCAGGTAGTCACGCTGCTCGGGGGTCTCCACGCCTTCGGCGACGATATCCAGGTCGAGCTTGGCGGACAGCTCGACGATGCTGTCGAGAATATGCCCGGAAAGGGTATCGATGCCGATGCGGGCGACGAAGCTCTGGTCGATCTTCAGGCAGTCCACCTGGAACTTGCGCAGGTAGGCCAGGCTGGAATGTCCGGTGCCGAAATCGTCGATGGCGATCTTCACTCCCAGGGCATGCAATTCGTCGAACAGGCGGTCGGTGACTTCACTCGACTCGATCAGCTCGCGCTCGGTCAGTTCCAGGACCAGGGTGATGTGCCCGGGCGGAAACGCCGCCAACAGCTCGCGACAGTCGTCCACCAAGGCCAGTTCGTGGCAATGGGTGGCACTGATGTTGAAACCGATGTGGAAGCCTGGCTCCAGCTTCCCGGCATGCCCGCCCAGGTCTTCCGCGACCTGGCGCATCAGCGCGCGCGTCATCGGTACGATCAGTCCCGAGCGCTCGGCGAAAGGTATGAACAGGTCGGGCCGGATCAGTCCCTCACGCGGATGACGCCAGCGCATGAGCACCTCGACGCCTATCCAGCGTCCGCCCTGGCCGGGACTCAGCGGCTGGTAGTAGGGAATGAACTCGTTGGCCTCCAGGGCCCGGCGCAGTTCGCTGCTGGGCGAGGCGACCCGCCTGGATAGCCAGTAGCACAGAGTGCCGGCCAGCAGTCCGAAGAACAGTAGCAGGCCGAACATCGCCGGGTTCTGCGAGCGGATCGATCGCCACTCCTCACCCTCGGGGAAGCCCGACAGCACACGCAACGGATAACGCTGCGAAGCGAGCGATACGGCGGCGACCTCATAGGTGGGCGGCGCGTCGCGGTGGGTGCGGCCCTCGGCATCCAGCCAATTGGGACCGACCACCAGCACCTGTCGGCTACGTCGGTCGACGAGGTCCAGCACGTAGCTCAAGTAGCGCCCGTCGATCGCCGCCAATACCCCGCGCTTGCCGTCGGAGTCCCGCAGGACCAGCAGCGCGGCGTCCGGCGTGACCTGGTTGCCGGGCATCAGCAAGAGGCGTCCGTCGACATAGTTCTCGATCCGCACCGGCTCGTCGAAGCCGCCGAACAACGACGTGCAATAGATCGTATTGTCGCGCGTCAAATTGACCGAGCGCACGAACGGCATGATCGCCACTTGCTCGCGCAGCGCCAGCTCGGCCTCGGGACAAGGACGCCCCGCCACCGGCATGACCTTGCGCGCCGCCAACGCAGCGTTGTCGAGCATCCGTTCGAACTGCCGCACCGCATTCCCGGCTGCCTGCTCGGACGTCTCCTGGAGGCTTCGCTCGGCCTGCCAGTAGAGGATGAGCAGCCCCAGGACGATCGGCATCACCCCGACCAGCACGGACAACGACAGCCGGAGCGCCTTTCTCCTGGCTCGCTTCACCGGAATCGGCATAGAAAAGACTCGTAATGATTGGGGTCTGCGCAAAGACTAGAACAGCCGGGGAAAAGCGTTGCCCGGGTGGGCGGCGCAAGCTGCGGATGGACGTATAATCCCCGGCTTTGCCCCGCACGGAACACGCCGATGCCGAAACACATGCTTTCTCCCCAGGGCGACTATGCCCCTGCCGGTCTGATCCGCCGCCTGGCGGCGATGTTCTATGACTTCCTGCTCTGCGTGGCGCTGATGATGGTGGTCACCCTGGTCTACCAGCAAGGCATCCTTCGACTGATCTACGGCAGCGACCATCTGCGCGAACTGGCCGACCGCGGCGCGCTGATCGGCGACCCGCTGCTCTCGACCTTGCTGGTGTTCGCCCTGTTCGGCTTCTTCGCCAAATTCTGGACCCACAACGGCCAGACCCTGGGCATGCAGGTCTGGGGACTGCGCGTGCAGAACCGCGACGGCAGCGCCATCAGCCTGCTCCAGGCGCTGCTGCGCTTCATGATCGCCATCGCCTCCTGGCTGTGCCTCGGCCTCGGCTTCCTCTGGATGCTCTGGGACAAGGACAAGCGTACCTGGCACGACCGCTATTCGGAGAGCCAGGTGGTCAGGCTGCCGAAGAACACTCACAAGAAGTGAGCGAAACAGGTCCGCAGAACGCGCTGTTTTGGCCTTTGTCGCGCCGGCGGCCAGGCTCCAGCCCGACGCGACAAGGAAGCACAAAGGCCACCCGTGGGTGGCCTTTTTTCATACCCGGCCTGCCGGGCCTGTCAGCCCGCCCGGCGTAGCAGCCAGACACCCGCCAGTGCGCAGATCGAGGCGGGGATCACCACCGCCAGCAGCGGCGGGAAGTCGAACACCAGGCTGGAGGGTCCGAGCAGGTCCTGGGCGATGCGGAAGACGAAGCCCACCAGCACGCCGGTGAAGATCCGCTGGCCCAGGGTCACCGAGCGCAACGGACCGAAGATGAAGGAAATCGCCATCAGCACCAGCGCGGCGGTCACCAGCGGTTGCAGGACCTTGGTCCAGAACGCCAGCCAGTAGCGGTTGTTGTTCAGGCCCTGGTCGGCGAGATAGTGGATGTACTGCCAGAGACCGCTGATAGACAGCGCCTCGGGCTCCATCACCACAGTGTTCAGCAGTTGCGGGCTGAGCTGGGCATCCCAGCGTTCGGTCGGTAGCTTGACCACCTCGGAACGCTTTTCCCTCGGATGCAGCAAGGTGGTGGTGACCTCTTCCAGTTGCCAGTGATCGGTCTCGAAGCGCGCGCGCTTGGCGAAACTGGCCGATTCCAGGCCACGCTGCTCGTCGAAGCGGTAGCGGGTCACGCCGTACAGCACGCCATTGGGCTGCACCGCGTTGATGTGGATGTACTCGCGCCCCTGGCGATGCCACAGACCGCGCTTGGAGCTTTGCGAATCGCCGCCGCCCTGGGCCAGGGCGCGGCCGCTCTGGGCGATGTTCTCGGTCCAGGGCGCGACGTACTCGCCAACCAGGATGCCGGCCAGCATCAGCACCAGCATCGGTTTCATCACCGCCCAGACGATCCGCGACAGGGATACCCCGGCCGCGCGCATGATGGTCAGTTCGCTGTTGCTGGCCAGGGTGCCGAGGCCGACCAGGCAGCCGATCAGCGCCGCCATCGGCAGCATGTCGTAGGCGCGCCGTGGCGCGGTGAGGAAGATGAAGCGCAGGGCGTCGCCGATGCCGTAGCTGGCGCTGATGTCGTTGAGTTCGTCGATGAAGGCGAACAGCAGCGCCAGGCCGAGGATCACCCCGAGCACCGCGAGGATCGCGACGAAGACGGTGACACCTATGTAACGATCGAGCTTAACCATGCGCCACCTCGCGACCGGCACGGGAGGACGCCAGCTTCAGGCGCAAGGGTTCCCAATAGAACAGAAGAAGACCGATCGCCAGGAATAGTCCGTGGACCCACCACAGGCCGATGGCCATGGGGATCTTGCCTTTGTCCAGCTGGCCACGGACAGCGATCAGCAGGGCCAGGTAGCCCATATAAAGGAGGATCGCCGGCAGCAGCTTGAGGAAGCGCCCCTGGCGTGGGTTGACCCGCGACAGCGGCACCGCCAGCAGGGTCACCACGAACACCAGCAGCGGTGTCGACAGGCGCCACTGCAATTCGGCCTGGTAGCGTGGGTTGTCGCTGCCGAACAGGTCGGCGGTGGGCACCGCGTCACGCTCGCTCACCTCGCTGCTGGCCTCGGGCTTGGGCAGCATCACGCCATAGGTGTCGTACTGGATCGCCCGGTAGTTGGCCTGCCCGGGATTGCCGTCGTAGCGGTAGCCGTTGTGCAGGATCAGGTAACGGCTGCCATCCGCCTGGATGTTCTGGGTGCCCTTCTCCGCCACCAGGATGGAGATGCCGCGTTCCTGGTTGCTGCTGTTGAGGTCCTTCTGCGAGATGAAGATGCCGGCCAGTTCGCCGCGATCCTTCGACAGTTCCTCGGTGTAGGTCACCCGGGTACCGTCGCGCATTGCCTGGAAACGGCCCGGGACCAGGGTGTCGAACTCGGTCAGGGTATCCTGCTTGTTCAACAGCAGGGCGAACTGGTTGATGCCCTGGGGCGCCAGGAACAGGCTCAGCCAGGCCACCAGGATCGCCACCAGCAGCGCCGGGGCCATGGTATAGCCGAGCAGGCGCTTCTGACTCATGCCGGTCGCCGAGAGCACGGTCATCTCGCTTTCCAGATAGAGTCGCCCGTAGGCCAGCAGGATGCCGAGGAACAGGCCAAGCGGCAGGATCAGCTGCAGGAAGCCGGGAATCCGGAACGCCATGATCAGGAACAGCGAACCGGGGTCGAGCAACCCCTGCGCCGCTTGCGCCAGGTACTTGATGAAACGGCCACTCATGATGATCACCAGCAGCACGGCGCTGACGGCGCTCATGGTGACCAGCACTTCACGGGACAAATAACGGAAAACGATCAATCCGGACACTCCTGGGTTGCCAGGCTCTGACGGGGCCCGTCGGCCCCGTCATCACGCGTTTCCGGCCATGGCGGCATGGCGCGGAGAAAATAGCCGGCATTATCCTGCGATTCGGCGGGCCTGTCACTGCGCAGGCCGAACCAAGAGCCCGATAGACCGTCGAGGCGAACGCTCGTTCAGCGCTTGCCGATTTATTCGACGACTGTCGCTGGCTGCTCGCCGCCCTCTCCGAGATGACGGACGAACCAGTCTGCCGCAGCCTGGCTGGTGGCGTCGAAATGCTCGATGTACGGCGTGAAATGGCCGCCGGCGAGCATCAGCAGCCGCTTGGGCGGCAACGCCCGCTGGTAGGCCTCCAGGCAAAGGTCCGTGGGCGTAAGCAGGTCCCGGTCGGCAACGATCATCAGCAGCGGCGTGGGGCTGATCCGCCCAATGTGAATGCCCGGCTCGTTCTCTCGCGCCAGCTCGGCGCTACGCAGGGTCACCCGGTTGCACCAGTTCGGTGCCAGCGCCGCGCTGTCGGTGAAGAACCGGTGGGCGTCCGCGCCGGCCATCGCGCAAGGCTCGTCGGGGCTCGCGGCGACCGCCGGCAACAGCGCCGGCGGCAAGCCCTCGAAGCGCCGCTGGCGGTCCGCGTCGAAGCTTGCCAGCAATGCCGGCAACTGCTCGGCGCGGGTCCGGCGCAACGCCGAGGCATGGCCGCTGACGGTCGGCACCTGCGCCACCACGCATTTCACCCGCCGATCCAGTGCGGCCACTTCCAGCACATGTCCGCCGCTGTAGCTGGTTCCCCAGATGCCGATGCGCCTCGCGTCGACCCGTGCCTGGGCGCCCAACCAGGTGATCGCGTCGCGATAGCCGCGACGCTGCATCACCGGATCGATTTCCTGGCGCGGCTCGCCGTCGCTGTCGCCGAAGTTCGGATGATCGTAGAGGAGCACGACGAAGCCGGCGGCGGCGAATACCTCGGCGTAACGGTCCAGGTACTGCTCCTTCACCCCGGAAAAACCGTGCGTCATGACGATCGCCGGCCGCTCGGCACGCGCCTCCGGCAAATACAGCCAGCCGCGCAGGGCGACACCCTCGGAGCGGAATTCCACGTTCAGTCGTTGCATGCTTGCCTCCCGGGGCGGTCGTCTGGAAACGGGCCCAGCATAGGAATCCTGCCGCGTCGGCGCCGTCCGCCAACGGACGAAGGCTACGCCGAATCGGACAAGGCGAAGTAGCGGCTCGGCGTGCTCCCGGTCAGGCGTCGGAACATGGCACTGAATGCGCTGGGCGTCTGGTAGCCGAGATCCACGGCGATCCGCGCCACCGCTTCGCCAGCCGCCAGGCGTGGCAGGGCGGCGGCCAGGCGCACCTGGTGGCGCCAATGGACGAAGGTCACTCCCAGTTCGGAGAGAAACAGCCGTGCCAGGGTCCGCGAGGACGCCCCCACGTAGCGCGCCCACTCCTCCAGCCCGCGAGGGTCGGCCGGGTTCTCCAGCAGCGCCTGGCAGACTCTTCCCAGGCGTCGGTCCGCGGGGTCGGGCAAGGCCAGGGGCTGTTCCCGCGACCACTCCAGTTCGTCCAGCAGCACCGCCATCAACCGCCCCTCCCGGCCGCGCTCGTCGTACAACAACGGCAGGCCGGCGGCGCGCACGATCAACTCGCGCAACAATGGGCTGACCATCACTCCGCGCGGCACCCGGGGGAATTCCGGCGGGCAGGACTGCGGCCGGACATAGACAGTGTGCAAGCGGACCTCGCCGCGCGCCAGCATCGCGTGCGCCATCCCCGCCGGCATCCATACCGCGCGCTGCGGCGGGACCAGCCATAGCGTGCGACCGACATGCAGTTCGATCACGCCCGACAGGGCATGGATCAACTGCGCCCGCTCGTGCCGGTGCTCGGCGACCACGAACCCCGCCGGGAAGGTCTTGGCCATGACCCCGAGCGGCCGGCCGACTCGCTGGTAATCGCGCGGATCGGTACTCCGGGCGGGATCCGCGACTGGTTTGCTGGCGGGCACGGTGCGACTCCTGCGGAACGAAACGTTCATTATAGGGACGCGGCATGGCCGCGGGTTCCCATGCGTACACAGTCGTGCCAGACACGCCGCAGTTGTGCGACCATGTGCGGCAACGGCCGGGAGGCACCGCCAACCCGGCTCCGGCGCTGTAGAACCTCGGTTGCCATCCTCGGCATGGAACGACCCCCGCCGCAACGACTAAGCTGTCGCTGCCTGCGTCACCGCCCCGGCGGCGACCGTCAGTCCTCGGGACGAATCGTGCTCGGAACAATCGCTTACCGCTAACGGATGCCGCCCCTTGCGCCATCCCGACTGTCTGTATTGGGGACCTCTTCCATGGAATTCCTTGTTAAAAGCGTACGCCCGGAAACCCTGAAAACCGCCACCCTGGTGCTCGCCGTAGGCGAAGGCCGCAAGCTCGGCGCCAGCGCCAAGGCGGTCGACGACGCCACCGGCGGCGCCATCAGCGCAGTGCTCAAGCGTGGCGACCTGGCCGGCAAGGTCGGCCAGACCCTGCTCCTGCAGAGCCTGCCCAATCTCAAGGCCGAGCGCGTGCTGCTGGTCGGCGCCGGCAAGGAGCGCGAACTGGGCGACCGCCAGTACCGCAAGCTGGCCTCCGCCGTGCTGTCGACCCTCAAGGGCCTGGCCGGCGCCGATGCCGCGCTGGCCCTCGGCGATCTCGCGGTGAAAGGCCGCGATGCCCACGCGAAGGCGCGTCTGCTGGTGGAAACCCTGGCCGATGGCCTGTACGTGTTCGATCGCTACAAGAGCCAGAAAGCCGAGCCGCTGAAACTGAAGAAGCTGACCCTGCTCGCCGACAAGGCCGACAGCGCCGCCGTCGAGCAAGGCAGCAAGGAAGCTCAGGCCATCGCCAATGGCATGGCCCTGACCCGCGATCTCGGCAACCTTCCGCCGAACGTCTGCCATCCGACGTTCCTCGGCGAGCAGGCCAAGGGTCTGGCCAAGGAGTTCAAGGGCCTGAAGGTCGAGGTCCTCGACGAGAAGAAACTGCGCGAGCTGGGCATGGGCTCGTTCCTCGCCGTCGCCCAGGGCAGCGACCAGCCGCCGCGGCTGATCGTCCTGCAATACAACGGCGCGAAGAAGGACCAGGCCCCGCACGTGCTGGTCGGCAAGGGCATCACCTTCGACACCGGCGGCATCAGCCTCAAGCCGGGCCTGGGCATGGACGAGATGAAGTTCGACATGTGCGGCGCCGCCAGCGTCTTCGGCACCTTCCGCGCGGTGCTCGAACTGCAGTTGCCGATCAACCTGGTCGGCCTGCTGGCCTGCGCCGAGAACATGCCCAGCGGCGGAGCCACCCGTCCGGGCGACATCGTCACCACCATGAGCGGGCAGACCGTCGAGATCCTCAACACCGACGCCGAAGGGCGCCTGGTGCTGTGCGATGCACTGACCTACGCCGAGCGCTTCAAGCCGCAGTCGGTGATCGACATCGCCACCCTCACCGGCGCCTGCATCGTCGCCCTGGGCAGCAACACCTCGGGCCTTATGGGCAACAACGAAGCGCTGGTCAGGCAACTGCTCAAGGCCGGCGAGTTCGCCGACGACCGCGCCTGGCAATTGCCGCTGTTCGACGAATACCAGGAACAGCTGGACAGCCCGTTCGCCGACATCGCCAACATCGGCGGGCCGAAGGCCGGCACCATCACCGCCGGCTGCTTCCTCTCGCGCTTCGCCAAGAAATACCACTGGGCGCACCTGGACATCGCCGGCACCGCCTGGATCAGCGGCGGCAAGGACAAAGGCGCCACCGGCCGCCCGGTTCCGTTGTTGACCCAGTACCTGCTGGAACGGGCCAAGTGACCCGGGTCGATTTCTACGTGATCCCCAGCGCCGATCCGTCGGCGCGCCTGCAGGTCGCCTGCCGCCTGGCCGAGAAGGCCTGGCGGCAGGGCATGCAGGTCTACCTGCATTGCGCCGACGAGGCGCAGCGCAGCGAGTTGGACGGCCGCCTGTGGAGCTTCCGCGGCGAGGCCTTCATTCCTCACAGCCTGGCCGAGGAAGACGCCGAGGCGCCCGTCGCCCTGGGCCTGGGCGAGCCCCCGGGGAACCATCGCGACCTGCTGATCAACCTGACCCTCGAGGCCCCCGGCTTCGTCCCGAACTTTTCGCGGGTGGCCGAACTGGTGGTCGAGGAGCCGGCGATCCGCCAGGCGGCACGGGATAAATTCCGCTTCTACCGGGAGCAGGGCTATCCTCTACAGGACCATCGCCTGCCGCGTATCTGAAGTGCACGACCATGGACAGCCACAAACCGACACAACCCCCGGAGCAGTTGCTCGATGACCTGGAGTCGATCCACGACCTGCTCTACGAACGGAACGAGCCGCCCTTGCTGACCGAATCCTTCGAGCCGGACAACATTCCCCTGCTCTCCGACGTCGTCTCCCCCGGTACCGCCCCGCGCGCGCCAGAGCCGCAGACCGCGGCAGCCACCACGGCAGGGCTGGCGCCCGCCGAACAGGAGCGCCTGGACGACGAGTTGCGAGCGTCCGCCGAACTGATCCTGCAGGAAGTCATCGACGACTTCGCCCCGCAGATCGAAGCCGAACTGCGCCGCCGCCTGCAAGCCCGCCTGGGTCGCCTGCTCGGCCAACGCAACGGCTGATCCGGACGCGGCGGGCGCCCGCCGCGGCCCGCGGCCTTACCCCCGGGCTGCCATCCCCGCTATACTCCCGGACTTTCTTCGCATTTTCCCCAGCCATATTCAGCTTTGGTCCCCTTTCGCATGGACAAGACTTACCAGCCGCACGCCATCGAGACTTCCTGGTACGAGACCTGGGAGTCCAACGACTACTTCGCTCCGAGCGGCGAAGGCCAGCCCTACACCATCATGATCCCGCCGCCGAACGTGACCGGCAGCCTGCACATGGGCCATGGCTTCAACAACGCGATCATGGACGCGCTGATCCGCTACCGCCGCATGCAGGGCCGCAACACCCTGTGGCAGCCGGGCACCGATCACGCCGGCATCGCCACCCAGATGGTGGTCGAGCGCCAGCTCGGCGCCCAGGGCGTGAGCCGCCACGACCTCGGCCGGGAGAAGTTCCTGGAGAAAGTCTGGGAATGGAAGGAACAGTCCGGCGGCAACATCACCCGGCAGATTCGTCGCCTGGGCTCCTCGGTGGACTGGTCGCGCGAGCGCTTCACCATGGACGACGGCCTCTCCGAAGCGGTCAAGGAAGCCTTCGTGCGCCTGCATGAAGACGGCCTGATCTACCGCGGCAAACGCCTGGTGAACTGGGACACCAAGCTGCACACCGCGATTTCCGACCTGGAAGTGGAAAACCACGACGAGAAGGGCCACCTCTGGCACCTGCGCTACCCGCTGGTGAACGGCGCGAAGACCAGCGAAGGCCTGGATTACCTGGTGGTCGCCACCACCCGTCCGGAAACCCTGCTGGGCGACGCCGCGGTCGCGGTGCACCCGGAAGACGAGCGCTACGCCAAGCTGATCGGCCAGTTCGCCGAACTGCCGATCGTCGGCCGGCACATCCCGATCATCGCCGACGAGTACGTCGACCGCGAATTCGGCACCGGCTGCGTGAAGATCACCCCGGCCCACGACTTCAACGACTACGAAGTGGGCAAGCGCCACGACCTGCCGCTGATCAACATCTTCGACAAGAACGCCGCGGTGCTGGCCCAGGCCCAGGTGTTCCACCTCGACGGCAGCGTCAACCCGAACCTCGACCCCAGCCTGCCGCAGAGCTACGCCGGCATGGACCGCTTCGCCGCGCGCAAGGCCATCGTCGCCGAGTTCGAGGCCATGGGCTTGCTCGAGAAGGTCGACGACCACGCGCTGAAAGTACCGAAGGGCGACCGCTCCGGCACCGTCATCGAGCCCTGGCTGACCGACCAGTGGTACGTCAGCACCAAGCCGCTGGCCGAAGACGCCATCGCCGCCGTGGAAGACGGCCGTATCCAGTTCGTGCCCAAGCAGTACGAGAACATGTACTTCTCCTGGATGCGCGACATCCAGGACTGGTGCATCAGCCGCCAGCTCTGGTGGGGCCACCGCATCCCGGCCTGGTACGACGAGGCCGGCAACGTCTACGTCGGCCGCGACGAGGTCGAGGTGCGCACCAAGCACAAGCTCGGCAACGAGGTCGAGTTGCGCCAGGACGAAGACGTTCTCGACACCTGGTTCAGCTCCGGCCTGTGGACCTTCTCCACCCTCGGCTGGCCGCAGCAGACCGAGTTCCTCAAGACCTTCCACCCCACCGACGTACTGGTCACCGGCTTCGACATCATCTTCTTCTGGGTCGCGCGGATGATCATGCTCACCATGCACCTGGTGAAGAACCCCGACGGCACCCCGCAGATCCCGTTCAAGACCGTCTATGTCCACGGCCTGGTGCGCGACGGCCAGGGCCAGAAGATGTCCAAGTCCAAGGGCAACGTGCTCGACCCGCTGGACATCGTCGACGGCATCGACCTCGATACCCTGCTGCAAAAGCGCACCAGCGGCATGATGCAGCCGAAGCTGGCGGAGAAGATCGCCAAGCAGACCCGCGCCGAATTCCCCGAAGGCATCGCCAGCTACGGCACCGACGCCCTGCGCTTCACCTTCTGCTCGCTGGCCTCCACCGGCCGCGACATCAAGTTCGACATGGGCCGCGTCGAAGGCTTCCGCAACTTCTGCAACAAGATCTGGAACGCCGCCAACTTCGTCATCGAGAACACCGATGGCCAGGACACCGGGGTCAACGGCGAGCCGGTCGAGCTGTCCTCGGTCGACCGCTGGATCATCTCCCAGTTGCAGCGCACCGAGCAGGAAGTCACCCGCCAGCTCGACGCCTTCCGCTTCGACCTGGCCGCCCAGGCCCTCTATGAGTTCATCTGGGACGAGTACTGCGCCTGGTACCTGGAGCTGGTCAAGCCGGTGCTGTGGGACGAGAACGCCCCCATCGAGCGCCAGCGCGGCACTCGTCGCACCCTGATCCGCGTGCTGGAGACGGCCCTGCGCCTGGCGCACCCGTTCATGCCGTTCATCACCGAGGAAATCTGGCAGCGCATCAAGGGCCAGGCCGGCAAGGAAGGCCCGACCCTGATGCTGCAACCCTGGCCGGTGGCCGACGAAGGCAGGATCGACGCCGCCGCCGAAGGCGACATCGAATGGGTCAAGGCGCTGATGCTCGGCGTGCGGCAGATCCGCGGCGAGATGAACATCTCCATGGCCAAGCGCATCGACATCATCCTCAGGAACGCCTCGCCCAGCGACCACCGCCGCCTGGCCGACAACGAGCCGCTGCTGATGAAACTGGCCAAGCTGGAAAGCATCCGCGTGCTGGAAGCCGGCGAGGAAGCGCCGATGTCCGCCACCGCCCTGGTCGGCGACATGGAAGTATTGGTGCCGATGGCCGGCCTGATCGACAAGAGCGCCGAACTGGGGCGCCTGGACAAGGAGATCCAGCGCCTGGAAGGCGAGGTCAAGCGCGTCGGCGGCAAGCTGTCCAACGAAGGCTTCGTCGCCAAGGCCCCGGCCGACGTGATCGAGAAGGAACGCGCCAAGCTAGCCGAGGCCGAACAGGCCCTGGCCAAGCTGGCCGAGCAACGGCAGAAGATCGCCGCGCTCTAACTCCAGCGCCCGCCTCCCAGAGGCGGGCGTTTTGCTTTCACTCGCTTAGAGGCATCGGTACTTCGCTGCGGAAACCGCAGACCTCGCACACCAACCGACGCCGGATCGGCCACAGCGGTACGTTGAGCAGCAGGATCCCAAGGAAGGCCAGGCGGCGGCCGTCCACCTTCCAGGCCACCTGGTCGCTGCCACAACGCAAGCACTGGAACTCGCTGCTGCCCTGCTCGGCCCGCAGCGCCTCGCTTTCATCGGTGGCCAGCAGCGCCACCGCGTCTTCGCGACAGACCATGGGCACTTGCAGGCGCACGCCGCCCAGTGCGTTGGAGTACAGCCACTGCATGTTGATGGTGTGCTCGTCGGCGACGAACGCCGGAATTCCAGCGGCCTCCAGGCGGGCGCGAGCGATCTGCGCCTCCAGGGGATGGGAAAAACGGCCGATGGTCGTGAGCATGTCGCCTCCTTTCGGTCACGGTCCGACGCCGACACCTTACCCGGATCCCCCCCAGCGGTAATCCCACCGCAAGAAAAAACATCAAACCTGCTGACGACTTGCGCGAAAAATGCGATGTTTCGGCCACGCTGTACCCGCACCGCCCAATCAGAACAATTCGCTACAGCGCGCCAATACAATCAGGAGATCGCCGCATGATGCAGGCCTATAAGAATAAATGGTTGCCCCTCAGTGCCCTGGCCCTTGGCATGGCCCTGTCCTTCGGCGCCAACGCCGACGAGCAGAAGTCGGTGGCGGTGACCGCCATCGTCGAGCACCCGGCGCTGGACGCCGCTCGCGACGGGGTCAAGGAGGCCCTCCAGGAGGCCGGCTACGAAGACGGCAAGAACCTCAAGTGGCAGTACCAGAGCGCCCAGGGCAACACCGGCACCGCCGCGCAGATCGCCCGCAAGTTCATCGGCGACAAGCCCGACGTGATCGTCGGCATCGCCACTCCGTCGGCCCAGGCGCTGGTGGCCGCGACCAAGAGCATCCCGATCGTCTTCAGCACCGTCACCGACCCGGTCGGCGCGCACCTGACGCCGAGCTGGGAAGCCTCCGGCACCAACGTCACCGGGGTTTCCGACATGCTCGCGCTGGACAAGCAGATCGAGCTGATCAAGAAAGTGGTGCCGGGCGCCAAGCGCATCGGCATGGTCTACAACCCGGGCGAAGCCAACTCCGTGGTGGTGGTCAAGGAGCTGAAGGAACTGCTGCCGAAGATGGGCCTGAGCCTGGTCGAAGCCTCGGCACCGCGTTCGGTGGACGTCAGCTCGGCGGCGCGCAGCCTGGTCGGCAAGGTCGACGCGATCTACACCAACACCGACAACAACGTGGTGTCCGCCTACGAGGCGCTGGTCAAGGTCGGCAACGACGCGAAGATCCCGCTGATCGCCTCCGACACCGACAGCGTCAAGCGCGGCGCCATCGCCGCCCTCGGCATTAACTACAAGGAGATGGGCAAGCAGACCGGCCGCATGGTGGTGCGCATCCTCAAGGGCGAGAAGCCGGGCGAGATCAAGCCGGAGACCAGCGACAACCTGCAGCTGTTCGTCAATCCCGGGGCCGCGCAGAAGCAAGGCGTGACCCTGTCCGACGAACTGCTCAAGTCAGCCGCGGAAGTCATCAAGTAAAAAAAGCGGCCGCCGGCCGCGGGCGTTCCGCCCGTGGCCGGACGGCACGATAATCCTGCCTTCACGCACTCGGTTACGAAGTCATGTCTCTGTTTTCCCTGTTCGGTGCCCTGGAGATCGGCCTGATCTTCAGCCTCGTGGCACTCGGCGTGTTCATCTCCTTCCGCCTGCTGCGCTTCCCCGACCTCACGGTGGACGGCAGCTTCCCGCTCGGCGGCGCGGTCTGCGCGACCCTCATCGCCCTCGGCTGGGACCCGTACAGCGCGACCCTGGCGGCCACCGCCGCCGGTGCACTGGCCGGGCTGGCCACCGGCCTGCTCAACGTCAAGCTGAAGATCATGGACCTGCTCGCCAGCATCCTGATGATGATCGCGCTCTACTCGATCAACCTGCGCATCATGGGCAAGCCCAACGTACCGCTGATCGCCGAGCCGACATTGTTCACCCTGCTGCAGCCGGAATGGCTCAGCGACTACGTGTTCCGCCCGCTGCTGCTGGTGTTCATCGTGATCGCCGCGAAGCTGCTGCTGGACTGGTTCTTCACCACCCAGAAAGGCCTGGCGATCCGCGCCACCGGCTCCAACCCGCGGATGGCCCGTGCCCAGGGGGTCAACACCGGCGGCATGATCCTGCTCGGCATGGCCATCTCCAACGCGCTGGTGGCGTTGGCCGGCGCGCTGTTCGCGCAGACCCAGGGCGGCGCCGATATCTCCATGGGTATCGGCACCATCGTCATCGGCCTGGCCGCGGTGATCGTCGGCGAGAGCATCCTGCCCTCGCGCCGGCTGATCCTGGCGACCCTCGCGGTGATCCTCGGTGCCATCGTCTACCGCTTCTTCATCGCCCTGGCGCTGAACAGCGATTTCATCGGCTTGCAGGCCCAGGACCTGAACCTGGTCACCGCGGTGCTGGTCACCGTCGCCCTGGTGATTCCGATGATGAAGAAACGCCTGCTCGGCAAGAAGGGAGCCTGACCATGCTCAGCGCGAAGAACCTGAAGATCACCTTCAACCCCGGCACCCCCATCGAGACCCGCGCCCTGCGCGGCCTGTCGCTGGACATCCCGGCCGGCCAGTTCGTCACCGTGATCGGCTCCAACGGCGCCGGCAAGTCGACCTTCCTCAACGCAGTCTCCGGCGACCTGCCGATCGACAGCGGACAGATCCTGATCGACGACGAAGACGTCACCCGCAAGCCGGTCTGGGCCCGCGCCAACCGCGTCGCGCGGGTGTTCCAGGACCCCATGGCGGGTACCTGCGAGGACCTCACCATCGAGGAGAACATGGCCCTGGCGCAGCGTCGCGGTGCCGGTCGCGGCCTCGGCAGGGCGGTGCAGGCATCGATGCGCGACGGTTTCCGGGAAAGCCTGGCGACCCTCGGCCTCGGCCTGGAGAACCGCCTCGGCGACCGCATCGGCCTGCTCTCCGGCGGCCAGCGCCAGGCCGTCAGCCTGCTGATGGCGGCGCTGCAGCCGTCGCGTATCCTGTTGCTCGACGAACACACCGCGGCGCTCGACCCGCGCACCGCCGACTTCGTCCTGCATCTCACCGCACGGATCGTCGCCGAGAAGAAACTCACCACCATGATGGTCACCCACAGCATGCGCCAGGCGCTGGACGTGGGCGAGCGCACGGTGATGCTGCACCAGGGCCAGGTGGTGCTGGACGTCTCCGGCGAGCAACGCAAGGGCCTCGACGTACCGGACCTGCTGGCGATGTTCGAGAAGGTGCGCGGCGAGAAGCTCGCCGACGACGCCCTCCTCCTCGGCTGACAGGGCCGCGGCGCCTCTCCGCGGCGAAGCGGGGAGGCGCCGTCGACCTGCAGCAGATCAAGGCGCGATCCGCGTCCGTCTGCCACACTCGCAGGCATCCTCCCGCTCAGATGCCCGCATGAACCTCGAACTGCTCTGGGTGGTCGGCCTGCTCGCCACCACCGTCGCCCTCTTCATCCACAACCGCCTGCGCCTGGACGTGATCGCCCTGCTGGTGATCATGGCCTTCAGCGTCAGCGGAACCCTTACCCTCAACGAAGCCCTGGCCGGCTTCAGCGATCCCAGCGTGATACTGATCGCCGCGCTGTTCGTGATCGGCGAAGGCCTGGTGCGTACCGGGGTGGCCTACCAGGTCGGCGACTGGCTGATCGCCCGCGCCGGCAGCAGCGAAGCGCGCCTGCTGGTACTGCTGATGCTGGCGGTGGCCGGGTTGGGCTCGGTGATGAGTTCCACCGGGGTGGTGGCGATCTTCATCCCGGTGGTCCTGAACATCGCCGCCAAGCTGAAGATCCCTCCGGGCCGGCTGATGATGCCGCTGGCCTTCGCCGGACTGATCAGCGGCATGATGACCCTGGTCGCCACGCCACCGAACATGGTGGTCAACAGCGAGCTGGCGCGCGAGGGTCATGCCGGCTTCGGCTTCTTCGCCTTCACCCCGATAGGCCTCATGGTGCTCGCCATCGGCGTGGCCTACATGCTGCTCACGCGCAACTGGCTGAACGCCGCCAGCCCGGCGGAAGTCGGCGCGCCGAAGGCACGGCGGACCCTGCGCGACCTGATCCGCGACTATCGCCTGGCCGGCCGCGAACGGCGCCTGCAGGTCCAGCTCGGCTCGCCGTTGATCGGCAGCACCCTGGAAGAACTGCAACTGCGCACCCGCCTGGGCGCCAACGTGGTCGGCCTGGAGCGGGTACGCAAGTTCCACAGCGAGGTGGTCAAGGTCGGCGGCAGCACCGAGCTGAAGGCGGGCGACGTGTTGCTGCTGGACGTCTTCGCCCCTCCGGAGGACATGGACCGGCGCTGCGCCGAGCTGAACCTGGTGCGCCTGCCGTTCCGCGCCAGCTACTTCATCGACCAGTCGCGGGAGGTCGGCATGGCCGAGGTGACTCTGCCGCCGGACTCCACCCTGCTCGGCAAGAGCGTCCTGGAACTGGGCTTCCGTTCGCAGTACGGGCTCAACGTGGTCGGCCTGCGTCGCGACCACGAAGCGCTCACCGACGGCATGCTGGAAGAGAAGCTGCGCCTGGGCGATACCCTGCTGGTGATCGGCGCCTGGAAGGCGATCCGCCAGTTGCAGGGACGCAACCGCGATTTCCTGGTGCTCAGCCTGCCGGCGGAGATCGACGAGGTGGCGCCGGCCCTGAGCAAGGCGCCGCACGCCCTGCTCAGCCTGGCCGTGATGGTGGCGCTGATGGTCAGCGGAGTGGTGCCCAACGTGGTCGCGGCACTGGTCGGCTGCCTGTTGATGGGCCTGTTCCGTTGCATCGACATGGACGGCGCCTACCGCGCCATCCATTGGCAAAGCCTGGTCCTGATCGTCGGCATGCTGCCCTTCGCCCTGGCCCTGCAGAAGACCGGCGGTATCGACCTGGTGGTCTCGCTGCTGGTCGACGCCCTCGGCGACGCCGGCCCGCGCGTGCTGCTGGCCAGCCTGTTCCTGCTCACCGCGGCCATCGGCCTGTTCATCTCCAACACCGCTACCGCGGTGCTGATGGCGCCGATCGCCATCGCCACCGCCAAGCAGATCGGCGCCTCGCCCTGCCCCTTCGCCATGGTGGTGGCGGTGGCGGCCTCGGCAGCCTTCATGACGCCGATTTCCTCGCCGGTGAACACCCTGGTGCTGGGCCCTGGCCAATACCGCTTCGGCGATTTCGTCCGGATCGGCGTGCCATTTACCCTGCTGGTGATGTTCGTCTGCGTGCTGGTGATTCCGTGGCTGTTTCCATTGTGACCGGGCCAGGAGCGCGCCGCTCGGCAGAAACACTGGCCAGCCTCCGGCGGATGTGAATAATGCCCGCCTCGCCGTCACGGAAACCGAGAACATGCCCCGCCCGACCAGCCCGCATCCCGACGCCGAGCGCAAGAGCGCCAGCCCGCTGCACCCGCGCAATCGCCACCTGGGACGCTACGACTTTCCGCGCCTGATCGCCGGCAGCCCGGAACTGGAGCGCTTCGTCATCCTCAATCCGTACGGCAGGCAGAGCATCGACTTCGCTGATCCGGCGGCGGTGAAAGCCTTCAACCGCGCGCTGCTGCAACAGTTCTACGACGTACGCGAGTGGGATATACCCGATGGTTACCTGTGCCCGCCCATTCCCGGTCGCGCCGACTACCTGCACTACCTGGCCGACCTGCTCGGCGCCAGCCACGATGGCCTGATTCCACGCGGTCCCGGCCTGCGTGCGCTGGACGTCGGAACCGGAGCCAACTGCATCTACCCGCTGCTCGGCCACCACGAATACGGCTGGCGCTTCGTCGGCGCCGACATCGACCCGCAATCGCTGGCCTCGGCCGCTGCGATCCTCGCCGCCAACCCACGCTTCGCCGCTGCCATCGAGTTGCGCCGGCAGCCTGATCGCAGGCAGATATTCCAGGGCCTGATCGGCTTCGATGAGCGCTTCGACATGACCCTCTGCAACCCGCCCTTCCACGCCTCGCTGGACGAAGCCACGCGCGGCAGCCGGCGCAAGTGGAAGAACCTCGGCAAGCTCGACCCGACCCGTACCCTGCCGCTACTGAACTTTGGCGGCCAGGGCGCCGAGCTGTACTGCGAGGGCGGCGAAGCGGCCTTCCTGGCCGGCATGGCCGAGGAAAGCCGGGCGTTCGCCACGCAGGTGTTCTGGTTCACCACCCTGGTATCCAAGGCGAGCAACCTGCCGAACCTCCAGAAGCGCCTGAAGACGTTGGGCGCCAGCGATATCCGCGTGGTGGACATGGCCCAGGGACAGAAGCAGAGCCGCTTCGTCGCCTGGACCTACCTCGACAAGAAGCAGCGCCGGGCCTGGCGCAAGGAGCGCTGGACAGCAGCCCTCCTGGAACCACTGGGCGAATAGCCAGCACGCCTCTCCACCCGGATCCGCTGCCGAGCCAAGAATCGGACACCCCAAGGTGTCCGTTCGTGACGTCTTTCTTCTACGATCGGTCAGGCCAGATCGAGGCCACGTATCCTCAGGCGTACATCCTGCTCCTGGACCTCGCCTGAACGTTCCGGTTTGCTTGCCAGGTCGAGAGCATCGAGCAGTCCCTGGCTATGGCCACTCTGCTCCCCCAGGGCCGCCTCTTCGAGGACCCGGCGGGTCACTCCCTGCTCATCGCTGGCGCTCAGCAGCACGCGCATGTCGGTCTCTTTGTTATAGAGAATCTCTTTTTCATTCTTGTAGTTCGATATCCCGCTGACATCGATTCCGGACCTGCCGAACACGGTGGATATCGTGCCCTGCCCGAAGCTCCTCGCGACACCGGGGTTCAGGGAGGTGGAGAGATAGCCGTCGTCGTGGCCAACCTTGCCCTCTTCCACGGCGTTGAAGGCATCCCCGCCACGGGTGCCACGGAAAGTCTTCACTACCTGTTCAGCCTGTCCGCTCTTCTCGAAGGCCGCGGACATACCTTGGTCGATCAGCTTTTGTCCCGCATCCAGCTCCTGCCCCTGACGCAGAGCGCGATTCAGGTCCGCGTAGTGAATGCCGGTGTAGAGACCAAGCGCCATCACTTCGGCGTCACTGTGGATGCCACCAGGCTGTCTGCCCAGGTACTTTTCCGCATCCGCCCCGAACCGCTTCACCAGGCCATCCGCCAGCGCCTTGTCGGCCGATACTCTGCTGACCTCGCTCTCTACCGCTTGGCGCAACAGTGCGACCTCGCTCATTACCTGATGCAACTGGTCGGTGATTTCGCGCCGCAGTTCCGGGCTTGCGTCGAGCACCAGTTGACTCGCGGCACCGCCGGTGGTGCCCCACTGCTGCAGCGCGATCCCGCCGATGCTCCGTTCGAGCAGGCGGCCAGCCTGGATACGGGACTCCTCGACCTGGCTGCCGGCACGAATGCCGGCCAAGGCGGTGCTCAGCGAACGCAGCGCCCCATCTCCGCTGGCCAGGCGGGAGTGCTCCCGGGCCAGTCCTTCCGGTGTCAGGGTCGCCAGCTCGTTCGCCTTGTCGAGTCCCTTCAAGGTCATGGGCAATGCCTGCTGCAGCACCATCTGCTTGAACACGACGGCCGAGGACATGACCGCAGGCTGCGCGTCCTGACTGGGCTGCGGGCCGGTGCGGGCGTGGGAGCCCAACAGCTTGCCCAGCCAGTCCATGATCGCCACGAAGGGACGCACGAGTGCCGCGCCCAGGCGAGCGAGCAGTCCCTCACCCTTCGGCGCGTCCTGGCGCTGGGCCAACTGCTGCGCTTCACTGGGGGTGGCGACCTGGCGGGCCTCAATCTGTCCCAAACGCCCACTGGCGGCCTGGTGCAATTCGACGGCGAAAGACGGACTCTGCTGAAGCGATTGAATATGCATGATGGTTGCCTTCTCCTGATGTTTCTCCGCCAGTCTAGGAACGGGAAACCCCATCGCCTATCAGGATTGGCCGCCGTTTTTTCACTGGAATCGGCAGCGGCAAAACCTAAAAAAAGAGAACCACGATTAACAGTCTCTCCGGGCTGGCACTGCTCTAATGGCTGCCTCCAGTGACTCGGAACACGCCATGAATCCACTCTACCGCGCCACCATCCACCAGCTTTTTCTCGCTCTCGATCTCCCGACGCCCAATGACGAGGAGAGCGTACTCAGCCTGCAGGTGGGCCCGCATCTCTGCCATCTGGCAGAACATCCGACCGATCACCTGTTGATGTTCACCCGCCTGGAAGGACAAGGAGACGCTACGGCCAGCGAGCAGAACCTGTTCAGCCAGGACCCTTGCAAGCCGATCCTGGGCCGCGACCCCGAAAGCGGCGAACGGCTGCTCTGGAACCGCCAGCCCTTGCAGTTGCTGGACAGGGCCCAGATCCACCATCAACTCGAACAACTGGTCGCCGCCGCCGAAGAGCTGCGCTGAGCCCAGTCGGGCGAAAGGAGCCGATGCCGCAGGTTCTGCTTTCCTCGAAGAACCCCGGGGCTGAACTCCAGTGACCATGCCGAGCCAGCCGGAGCACCTGTCCTCGAGGCAGCCGGCTGCCACTGCCCGGGGGCAGTTCCAGCTGCGTCAGCCCATGCAGCGCGTGCGAACAGAGGGGAGCCGAGGGACCGGGTGGCAGGAGCGAGATGCGACTTCGCGCTATCGACGGGCGTCCGGCTCGCTCCACCGTCGCCGTCCTCGCGCCCTGCTCCCTCGTACCGGCAGTCCCCGTCAGCTCCAGCGGACGTTGAGCACGAAGAAGTTCGCCAGCACCCAGACCACCAGCAGCAGGTGGGTCAGTTGCAATCCCTCCTGGCGGATCCAGTAGCCGAACCAGAGCCCGCCCAGCAGCATGCCGAAGAGGAAGCCGAGGGCCGCGCTCAGGGCCAGGTTGAGCCAGGGCCGGGCCGTCTCCAGGCCGGCGCCGAACAGCAGTTCGCAACAACCGGTCCGGGCCGTGACGACGGCAGCGACCTGCAGCGAACCGAGGCCGGGCGCAGGCGGAATCGAGCCGTTCGAGGGGCGCCAGCCTGGCGCCTCGCGGGCTCAGACCGGCGGCGTCTCGAGGAACACCGGCAACCCCTCCGCATAATCCGAATAGCTTGCCAGTTCCGGGTATTCGCTGGCGGCGACCCGCTCCGCGACCACCAGTTGGCTGAAGCGCCAGGCCACCGCGACGGTCACCCCGACCAGTTCGATGCCACCGTCGCGTGCCAGCGGCTCCTGGCGCAGCGCTGCCTCCAGCCAGTCGTAGGCCGCCAGCAACTGCCCCTCCACCCGCTCCAGCCAGGGGCGGTGGCGGCGTTCCTCGGGACGCAGGTTCAGTTCGTAGTAGATCTGCACGGATTTCTCGCAGGCCACCAGCGCCGCGCCGATCAGACTCAACGCCCGTGCACGGGCCTGCGGCCGTTGCGGCAGCAGACTGCGTTCGCGGCCGGCCAGGCACTCCAGGTAATCGAGGATCAGGCTGGAGTCCATCAGCACGGTGCCATCGTCCAGCACCAGCGTGGGCGCCTTGACCATCGGGTTGAACAGGCTGAACGCCTCGAAATTGCGGAACACCGACAGCGGCCGGTGCTCGTAGGGCAGGTCCAGCAGGCGCAGGGCGATGGCGACCCGGCGCACAAAAGGCGAATCCAGCATACCGATCAGTTGCATCGCGGCATCCTTTGTCGATGATTAAGCGCCGCTAAGAGGGCGACGCCTGGGAAAATCACTCTAGTCGTTGCACAACGCGAAAAATATCGAGATAAATTCAGCGAATCCTTTAGAAAAACTTACATGAGCGACCTCCCTCCCCTCACCGCCCTGCGCAGCTTCGAAGCGGTCGCCCGGCTCGGCAGCATCAGCCAGGCCGCCAGCGAGCTGCACGTCACCCACTCAGCGATCAGCCAGCAGATCAAGCTGCTGGAAAACCTCCTCGGCCTGGCCCTGTTCGTCCGCGAGGGGCGCGGCCTGCGCCTGAGCGAGAACGGCCGGTTCTACGCCCTGCAGGTACGCGCCTCTCTGGGCGAGATCGCCGACGCCACGCGGGTGGTGCGGGCGCGTCCACGGGAGGGTGAGCTGGTGGTCACGGTGATGCCGTCCTTCGGCCTGAACTGGCTGCTGCCGCGCCTGCCGCGCTTTCGCGAGCGCCATCCGCACTGTCGCGTGCGGCTGGTGGCCAGTCTTGACGTGCAGAACCTGCGCCAGGGCCTGGCCGACCTCGGCGTACGCATCGGCAAGGGCGACTGGGAAGGGGTCGGTCGGGAACGCCTGTTCGACGACGAGTTGCTGATGGTCGCCGCGCCCGACTTCAACGGCGGCCGCCTGCCGCGCACGCCGAGCGAGATCGTCGCCTGCCCTACACTGCGCTCCACCGAATCCTGGGCGCTCTGGTGCCAGCGCGCCGGCGTGGCGGAACCGCAGCACGGACTGCTGATCAATGACTCGAACCTGCTGCTGGAAGCCGTGCGCCTGGGCCAGGGCATCGCCCTGGAGCGTCGCAGCCTGGTCGCCGGCGCCCTCGCCGAGGGCCGCCTGGTGCAACTGGGCGACATCCGCGTGCCCTACCCCTATCCCTACTGGCTGGTCTGGCCGCAGCGCGAGCCGCCGAGCGACCGCCACCAGGCCTTCGCCGACTGGCTGCGCGAGGAGGCCCGGCGCTACCAGGCCGAGCAACCGCCGCTCAGCGAATGAAGTTGCGGCTGATCTCGCGGAAGCGGTCGCTGCCGGCGCGTTCCATCCATTCGAAGGCGACCATCTCCCGCGACACGATCATCGCCCCGGCCTGGCGCATCCGCTCCACGGCCAGCGCCTTGTCGCTCGGCCGCCGCGAGCCGATCGCCTCCTCCACGACGAACACTTCGCGACCACGGCCAAGCAGGTCGAGCACGGTCTGCAGCACGCAGACGTGCGCCTCGCTGCCGCAAACCACGAACTGCCGGCGGTCGCCGCCGGGCGCGCGCAGCAGGGCGCCGTCGGCGGCGGCCGAGAAGTCCAGCTTCTCGAGGATCTGCGTGGGCTCCAGCTCATCGCGCAGGGCCGCCACCGTCGGCCCCAGGCCCTTGCTGTACTGCTCGCTGGCCAGCACCGGCACGTCCAGTGCGCGGGCCACGCGCAACAACCACTTGCTGTACTCGACCAGCGCCGGACCGTCGTCGATGGCCGGCAGCAGGCGTTCCTGGATATCGACCACCAGCAGGGTCGAGGTTGCGGCGCGGATCAGCATGGCGTCCTCCTTCGGTTCGACGTCTCGGTTCGTCTGGCTTAGGCTTGCACGGCACGGGCGCCATGGACAGCGCGTCCTCCCACAACCCTAGCAGGAGCCTGCGATGAATATCAGCCTGCATTTCGAATCGCGCCTGCAGGCCAGCCCCGAACAGCTCTGGCGGTGGATCACCTCGGTGGACGGGATACTCCGCGAGATACGCCCGTTGCTGAGCATGAGCGTACCGCCCGGTATCCGCAGCCTCGAAGACCTGGAGGTAGTGCCCCGGCGCCCGCTGTTCCGCAGCCACATGCGCCTGTTCGGCTTGCTGCCGCTGGGCACTTCGCAACTGACCCTGCTGGAGCTGACGCCCGGCCACGGCTTCATCGAACAGTCGCCGATGACCGGCATGCGCCTCTGGCGCCACGAACGACGCATCCTGCCGACACCGGGCGAGGCCGGGGAATGCCTGCTGGTCGACCAGTTGACCGTGCGCCCGCTATTCGCCGCCGGACTGGTACGCTGGTTCCTCACCCGCATCTTCCGGCATCGCCACCGGGTGCTCTGCCGGCAGTTCCGCACGGACCGCCGGTGACCCTCGGCTACGCTGAGGAGTGCGCCCGCCCGCATCCGTCATACCCTTCTGGAGAGCAGCACAAGGACCGCTCATGAATCGCATCAAGCACCTGCTCAAGGACCTCGCCATCCTGATCCGCGCCAACCTCTGGCTGATCCCGGTGATCGCCGCCCTGGTCGCCGCGGTGTTCTATTTCGTCGCCCCACCGCCGCCGATGAGCGCGACCATGGCCACCGGCGCCGAGGGCGGCGGCTACGCCGTGTTCGCCGGCAAGCTCCGGGAAAAGCTCAAGGAGCAGGGCTTCGAACTGAAGCTGGTGCCCAGCGCCGGCTCGCGCGACAACCTGGAGCGCCTGCTCGGCACCGGCGAGGTCGACATCGCCCTGGTCCAGAGCGGCCAGGAGCGCCAGCTCGAAGCCGGGCAGGCGCGCCAGTTGCAGACCCTCGGCGCGGTCTACCAGGAACCGCTCTGGCTGTTCCACCGCAACAACGTGCACATCGACCAGCTCAGCGACCTGCTGCACCTGCGCCTGGCCATCGGCAGCGACGGCAGCGGCACCCGCGCCGCCACCGAGGCGATCCTGCAGGCCAACGACATCGCCCCGGGACACTATCCGATCACCTGGGAAGCCCGCGGCGGCAACGCGGTGGTCGACGACCTGCTGGCCGGCAAGCTGGACGCGGCGTTCATCGTCGGCCCGGCGGAGAACCCGGCGATCCAGAAATTGGCCGACAACGACCAGCTTCGCCTGGTCAACTTCCGCCGCAGCGCCGCCTACGAGGCGCGCCTGCCGTTCCTCAAGCGGGTCGAGGTCGGCGAAGGCCTGCTCAACCTGCCGCGCAACGTGCCGGAACGAAACATCAGCACCCTGTCGCCGGTGGCCACCCTGGTGATCAACGAACGCTTCCACCCGGCGCTGATCCCGCTGGTGCTGGAAGCCGCGCGCGAGGTGATGAAGGACGGCAGCCTGCTCGACAAGCCCGGCGCCTTCCCCAGCGCCGAGCCGCGCACCCTGCGCCTGCACGAGGACGCCGAGCGCTACTACAAGAGCGGCCTGCCGCTGCTGCAGCGCTACCTGCCGTTCCGCATCGCCTCCCTGGCGGACCGCTACATCATCCTGCTGATCCCGTTCATCGCCATCCTCATCCCGCTGATGAAGTCCATCGGCCCGCTGTATCGCTGGCGCATCCGCGCGCGCATCTACCGCTGGTACCGCTACATCCGCGACATCGACCGCAAGCTCGACAGCGGTACCGACGCCGAGCAACTGAGAAGCGAGATCGAGCGGCTGGAGAAACTGGAGAGCGAGCTGAACACCGTGGAGGTGCCGCTCTCCTACTACCACGAGCTGTACGAGCTGCACCTGCACCTGAACTTCGTGATCAAGCGCCTGCACGGTCTGCAGGAACGCCAGGCGACGCAGGCAGAAGCCGGCAACCTCGGGTAAACTGGCCGATCCGCGGGCGCGCCAGCGGCGTGTCCCGCAGCGTCGCGGAAACCTGCGCGGCGCCGCCGATTACCTGAAAGGTCGAACCTGACATGCCGATCCATCACGCCATCGTCCACCTGATCGAGAAGAAGCCCGACGGCACCCCGGCCGTGCTCCACGCGCGCGACGCCGAGCTGGGCGACTCCCAGGCCATCGAGAACCTGCTGGCCGACCTCAACGAAAGCTACAACGCCAAGAACAAGGCCTGGGGCTTCTTCCAGGGCGAGTCCGGGGCCTACCCGTTCAGCGGCTGGCTCGGTGAGTACCTGGAGGGCGATCGCGACTTCGTCGGCTTCAGCCGCGAAGCGGTCGAGCACCTGCAGAAGCTGATGGAGGAGTCCAATCTCTCCACCGGCGGCCACATCCTGTTCGCCCACTACCAGCAAGGCATGACCGACTACCTGGCGATCGCCCTGCTGCACCACAGCGAAGGCGTGGCGGTGAACGAGTCGCTGGAGGTCACCCCGTCGCGCCACCTGGACCTCGGCCAGTTGCACCTGGCCGCGCGGATCAATATCTCCGAATGGCGCAACAACAAGCAGTCGAAGCAGTACATCTCGTTCATCAAGGGCAAGGGCGGGAAGAAGGTCTCCGACTATTTCCGCGACTTCATCGGCTGCCAGGAAGGGGTGGATTCGCCGAGCGAGACGCGCACCCTGCTGAAAGCCTTCAGCGATTTCGTGGAAAGCGAGGACATGGCCGAGGAACAGGCCCGCGAGAAGACCGAGACGCTGGTCGACTACGCCACCTCCCAGGCGCGCATCGGCGAGCCGATGACCCTCGACGCGCTTTCGGAACTGATGGACGACCAGCAACCGCGGGCGTTCTACGACTACATCCGTAACAAGGACTACGGCCTGTCGCCGGAAATCCCGGCGGACAAGCGCACCCTCAACCAGTTCCGCCGCTTCACCGGCCGCGCCGAAGGCCTGTCGATCAGCTTCGAGGCGCACCTGCTGGGCTCCAAGGTGGAATACGACGAAGAGCGCGACATGCTGATCATCCGCCAGTTGCCGACCCAGTTGAAGGACCAGCTCAAGCGGCGCAAGGACTGACCCGCGCCGCCCCGGAGCGCCGCCGGCGCTCCCTTTCCCTCCTCAGCCGCAGGCCCAGTCGAAGCGCATGTCGCGGAAATCGAGCTGGGCGTTGCCGCCGCCGAAGTTGTAGCCGCCCAGGTATTCCTCGAACTCTACGTAGAAGGGACTCATCTCCGGCACGCCCTGCACCGGACGCATGGTGCCGCCGATATGGTTCGGCAGGTGCCCTTCCACCCAGGGATGCTCGCGGTAGTTGTCGCGCTCGATCTTGCCGTCCAGCCAGTAGTGCGGCAGCTGGTAGCCGCCGTCGCCGTATTCGCTGGGCACCACCCCGGCGTTGGGGTCTTGCGCCCGCGCCGTCCAGCGCAGCGGGTAGCGTTGCTGGTGGCCGGCCGCCGGGCGGCCACCGAGGGCGCGCAGCAGGTAGTAGTCGTCCTCCGCCCAGTCCGGCACGAAGCTGGCCGCCGAACCAGCCTCCAGCCACTGCGGCGGCTCGGTCTGCGCCAACAGCGGGTTGCCCGCCGGCAGCGCCGGCGGCTGGCAGGGCGCGCCGCTGAATTCAGCGGCGTCGAGCAGGATCAACGCATAGGCGCCGCCGAGGATGTCCTCCATCCGATGCAAACGCGGATGGCTATTGCGCCCGGCCTCCCAGAACGGCCGCAGTTCCGCTTCGGCCGGCGGTTGCGCGGGCGGATCGATGAGCATCTCGCGAATGCCGTCGACGCTGGTCGGTCCACCGTCGTTCTGGTCCGGGGCGAGGGAGAAGAAGCTCAGCGCGACGATCTCCGGGCCATGCACCCGGTAGTCCTCCGGCAGCAGCAGGGTGAAGCCGTGCATCAGCGGATAGCCGGTGTCCGGATCCAGCGGCCACTGCTCCGGACGGATGCCCGGCGGCAGGCCGAAGCACCAGCCGTGGTTGGCTTCGCCGGCGTGCGCGGCGTCGTTGACGATTTCGATGTCGTAGGCGTTCATGGCCACTCCCTGGTCGGTTTTTCCTGTTCCCGGCCACGCCGGCCGGGTGTCGCAGTGTAAAACGGAGTCCCCGGCAGGCGAAGGACTTTCAGCCCAGGCCCACGCCGAGCGCGGTGCCCAACCCATAGGTGAAGGCCGCGGCAAGGGTACCGACCAGCACCTGGCGCAACGCCGAGAACGCCAGCGGCCGCCCGGTGAAACGGGCGGTGACCGCGCCGCTGAACAGCAGCGCAAGCAGGCTGGACAGCAGGCTTGCGACCAGCGCCGCGGCACCGTCGAGGAACAGGAACGGCGCCACCGGCACCAGGGCGCCAAGGGAAAACAGCAGGAACGACGTGCCCGCCGCGTTCCACGGGTTGCCGCCCAACTCCGTCGGATCGATGCCGAGGGCCTCGCGGGACAAGGTGTCCAGCGCGCCACGACCGTCGTTCATCAGTTGCAGGGCCACGCGCCGGGCGGACACCTCGCTCAGCCCCTTGGCAGTGAAGATATCGATCAGTTCCTGGGTCTCGGTGTTCGGGCAGAGCCTGAGCAGGCGTTCTTCCTCGGCGATGCGCTTGCTCGCCATCTCGCGGGCGTTGGTCACCGACAGCCACTCGCCGAGGGCCATCGAACAGGCACCGGACACCAGTCCGGCCATTCCGGTGAGGACGATGGACGAATGCGCCATGCTCGCACCCGCCACGCCCATCACCAGGCACAGGTTCGACACCAGGCCATCGTTGGCACCGAGCACCGCGGCGCGCAGCTTGGTGCCGGCGTCGCGGTCCGGCCTCGCCTCGGGCAACGCGCACTGCGGCGGATCGGCGTCCGGCCGCAGCGGCGGGGTCTCCGCCGGCATGCCTCAACGCGCCTCGATGCGAAAGCCCAGGCGCGGGAAATGCACATGCACGGTACCCGCCCGCGGGTCTTCGCGGCGCAGGATGAGTTCCTCGCTGCCGGCGAAGAGCAGTTCGCCCTGTACCGCGTCGACACCGTAGTCGGTGGCGGCGATGGCGACCGCCTGGCCGGGCAGGAAACCGTTGGGGTCGCTGAAGGATTCGTCCGGCAATGCCGCGGGCTGGCTGCCGCGAGCCACCTCCAGGGCTTCCTCCGCACTCATCTCGGCTGGCGCGCCATGGCCGAAGCCGAGCACCCGTCCCAACCAGGCCTGCACCTGCGGGTAATCGTCGACCAGCGGCGCTGTGACCGGCGTGCCCTTGAGGAACCACAGGCAGTGCGCCACGGCGAAGTCGGCGACGGACGCTTCGCCGAACAGGAAATCGCCGTCCTCGCGCGACAACTGGCGCTCCAGTCGCGCCATGAATGCCGGCCACTGGTGGCGCGCCTGTTCCAGCGGCAGGCGGCCGGCGCTGCCGCCGCTGAATAGCTGGCTGCGATCGGCCATGAAGGCCTTGAGGAATTCCGGCGGCAGCTTGCCGAAACGCACGGCGATGGACTCCGGGGCGAACGCCAGGCTTACCGCGTGCTGGAACAGCACCGCGTCGGCCCACTGGGCGAAGCTCGCGGCGACCATCTCCTGGCCTTCGGGAAACAGCGCCGGAACCGCCTTTTCCTGCTCCAGGCGACGGGCGATCAACGCGGTATCGCAATACACATCGGCGCCGACCTGCAACACCGGGGTCTTCCGATAGCCGCCGGTCAGCGCCACCAGGTCCGGCTTGGGCATCACCGGCGGAATCATCACCGAACGCCAGGACAGTTGCTTGAAACCGAGCAGCAGGCGCGCCTTCTCGGCGAAGGGCGAAGTGGGATAGTGATGCAGGATCAGCTCTGACATGGGCGCCTCCGGGCGGATGTGAGGCACCAGCTTAGCGCGGCTGGGAAAACACGCCTATGACAATCCGGGACATGAAGGGCGCCCCATCGCCTGGCCCGATGGGCCTGGCGATGGGCGCGCTCAATCCAGCCGGCACCCCTGGCGGGTGATGGTCATCCGCCGGTACGCCGCACGCGGCGCCTCGCGCGCCTCCAGGGCGGCGAGGAACTCCCGGGGTCGGTCCAGCGGCAGGCCGGTGAGGAAGGCGCTATCCAGCTCCCACCAGCGTGAGGCGAGCAGGCCCTCGATGATCTCCGGCGGATGCCGGTAGCGGATCACCTGCGCCGGAGTCCCGGCGACGATGGCATAGGGCGGCACGTCGCGAGTGACCACGGCGCGCGTGGCGATGATCGCCCCAGTCCCGACCTTGACACCTTCCATCACCATCGCGCTGTGCCCGATCCAGACGTCGTGGCCGATTTCCGCGTAGCTCAGCGCCGGCTCGTAGCGCAGCGCGGTGCCGGTGTGCTGGAAGGGGTGGCTGCTCACCCAGTCGCTGGGATGGGTGTGTTTTTCCTGGCCGATGAAGCAGTCCGAGCCGATCGAGCAGAAACGCCCGATGGACGCCACCAGGGACAGGTCGGTGCCGCTGCGCACATAGCTGTAGGCGCCGATCTCCAGCCTCGGCGGGACGATGCGCAGGTGGCCGAGTTCGACCTGCTCCTCGAGCACCAGCGTGGTGCGCTTGCCGACACTGGCCGGGCCGCCGGCCAGCTTGCAGCCGCGGCGGCGGATCCAGCGTTTCCACCAATGATTCTTCAGGTAACCCACGAATACCCCATGACCGCAGATGAACGTCCTAGATTGCCGGCTCGCCGACCTCGCGCAACACCGGTACGCCGACCAACAGGCGCTCCTTGGCGCGCTTGCTCAGGGCCTTGATCGCCCGCTCGCGGCGCAGGGCGTCGCCCTTGCTGGCGCAGGCCTCGACGTAGACCAGCGCGCGGGCGGGGCTGGAATGGAAGAACCGCGCGCCCTTGCCGCTGCAATGAGTGTCGAAGCGGCGCAGCGGATCGTCGCTGATGCCGCAGTACAACGCGCCGTTTTCCGCCCTCACCAGGTAGACCGACCAACACTTCCCGATCGCCGCCGTGGCGGCCGTCGCCTCACTCACTCCAGACCCGCTCCCGCATCCGCTCGCAATACGCCACCAGGCGCGGATAGCCTCGCGCCACATGGCTGAGTGGGGTATCCAGGGTCGCCTCGATGAGGTTGGCGAGGATACCGTAAGCGGCGGCATCGGCGCTGCACGGATGTTCGCCGCCGTAGTACGGGACCTGGCCAAGCAGGCCGTCGAGGGCATCGAGGTCGTCGCGGGCGAAGGCCAGCAGTTCGTCCCTGCCGTGGACCCCGAGTCCCTGCGCCCTGAGGGTAGCGCGGACCTTGCGGCGCATGGCCCAGGCCACCGCGTCGCGCACGCCGAATGGCAGCGAGCCGAAGAATACCGGCTTGAGCACGCGCCAGCTGTCCTCGTCGAACCAGCGGAAATACAGCATCAGGTAGTACAGGTGTTCGTCGCACAGGCGCGTGATCGCCCGTGCCCAGCCCTTGCCCCGGGCATCCAGGCCTGCGTCGAGAGTGACCCCGTAGCGCTCGCCGAGGGTACGGATGACGATCTCGCTGTCACCGATCGCCTCGCCCTCGATACGCACGTAGGGCAGCTTGCCCTTGGGCGCCTTGCGCGGGTCGCTGACGACCTTCACCTGATACTCCAGGCCGGCCAGGCGCAACCAGGTTTCCAGTTTCAGGCAGTAGGGACTGGCATTGGGTACGTTGAATGCGGCGGGAAACTGGAAGAGCGTGATCATCGCGGCGTCCTGCGGGTTGTCCGCGGCGAGCTTAGGAGATTATCCGCGCTTCGGCCACCGACAGCCTCAGCCGGCCGCCGGATGGGCAGCCTGGTAGGCGGCCAGGCCCTTGCGCGCCTGCCCGCGGATCGCCCGCTGCACCGGCGGCGCCCAGCCCAGCAGCAGGCCCTTGGCGCCAAGCGCCTGGCGGCTCCAGCGCCACAGGTCGAACTGGTCGCGATGCTCGACGATCAAACCGCCGGCGAAGCGGAAACGGGCCTCGATGCGATTCTCCACCCTGCGCCCGGTCTGGGTGAACAGGTAGTGGGCCACCCATTGCGCACGCCCCTCGTTCTCGTCGGCGCGGACGTTCGCGTAGTCCAGGCGGAAGTCCCGCGCCCGGCTGGTCAGCAGGCGCCACATGTCGCCCACCTCGCGCCCGCGCAGTTCGCCGAAGGCCGGGTCGTGGAAGGTCGCCTGGGGAGCGTAGCAGGCCGCCATGGCCTCGCCGTCGAGGCGCTGGAAGGCCTGGTAGAAGCGCTCGATCAGTTCGGCGTTGGGGTGGGCCATGCGGGGTTCCTTGCGATGATAGGGACTTGCCAGGCGTCCCCAGGCGGGAACGCCGTCGTGCCGGGTCGTTTCAGCCGAACCACTCGCGGGCGCTGCGCCAGAGGCAGATACCGACGAAATAGGCCGAGGCGGCGAACCACAGGCCGAGCAGGATCGGCAGGTCGGCCGGCTGCTGAACGATCAGCAGACCGCTGCTGATCAGCCAGACGAAAGTCACGGCGATGTTCAGCGGCATGAACTGGCGCACGCGGAACGGGTGGAGGAACTTCATCCGGGTCAGGGTCAGGGCAGCCAGCACCAGCACCGTGGCGAGGTTGACCCAGGGGTGCAGGTCGAGCACGTAGAAGTACACCGCCACCACGTTCCAGGCGGCCGGGAAGCCGACGAAGTAGTTATCGGTGCTCTTCATGTTGACGTTGCAGAAGCAGAACAGCGATGAAACCAGGATCACGCCCACCGCCAGCAGCTCGAAATGCTCCGGCAGGGGGATGTAGCGGTAGATGAAGATGGCCGGGATGAACACGTAGGTCAGGTAGTCGATCACCAGGTCGAGCACCGAGCCGTCGAAATGCGGCAGCATTTCCTTGACTTCGTACTTGCGCGCCAGGGTGCCGTCGAGGCCGTCCACCAGCAGGGCCAGGCCGAGCCAGAGCAGGCAGGCCTGGGGTTTGTTGTCGACCAGCGCGAGCAGGGCCAGCAAGGCCAGGATCACGCCGCTGGCGGTGACGGCGTGGACGCCCCAGGCCTTGGCTTTGTTGATGGGAGTCATCGATAGGTTCACGGGCATTTCTCTTGTTCGGTGTTCGGCATGACGCGTCGCTCTATAGTGCACCGGCACCGGTGCGTCTGTCTGTTATCGGATTGTCGGTGCTGGCGAGAGTTCAGCCAGCCCCGCCGGTCAGCGAATCGGCGGCGCATAGTGCAGGCCGCCGAGATTCCATTGCGCGTTGAGGCCGCGCGGCATCTTCAGCGGGCTGCCGTCGCCGACGTTGCGGGCGAAGATCTCGCCATAGTTGCCGACCTGGCGCACCATCTGCACCACCCAGTCGCGCGGCAGTTGCAAGTCCTTGCCGGCGTCGCCCTCGCTGCCGAGCAGGCGGGCGACGTCCGGGTTGCGGCTGTCCCTGGCCTGGCGCTCGACGTTGCTCGAGGTGACCCCCAGCTCCTCCGCGTTGAGCAGGCCGTACAGGGTCCAGCGGACGATGTTGAACCAGGCTTCGTCGCCCTGCCGCACGGCCGGGCCGAGCGGCTCCTTGGAGATCACTTCCGGCAGCACCACGTACTGGTCCGGCTTGGCCAGCGTCAGGCGCTGGGCGTAGAGCTGCGACTGGTCGGAGCTGAGCACGTCGCACTGCCCCGCCTCCAGGGCACGGGCGCTCTTCTCGTAGCTGTCGTCGAGCACCGCCTTGTAGCGGATGCCGTGGGCCCGGAAGTAGTCCGCCACGTTCAGCTCGTTGGTGGTGCCGGACTGGATGCACACCGTCGCGTCCTTCAGTTCGCGGGCGCTGGACACGCCGAGCTTGCGATTGACCAAGAAGCCCTGGCCGTCGAAATAGGTGACGCCGGTGAAGTGGATGCCCAGCGCGGTATCCCGCGAGCTGGTCCATGAGGTGTTGCGCGACAGCAGGTCGACCGTGCCGGACTGCAACGCCGAAATCCGCTCGGTGGCGGACAGCGGGGTGAAGCGCACCTTCTCGGCATCGCCGAACAGCGCGGCGGCCAGCGCCCGGCAGATGTCGACGTCGAGCCCCTTGAAACGGCCCTTGGCGTCGGCGTAGGAGAACCCCGGCAGGCCGTCGCTGACGCCGCACTGCACGTAGCCCTTGCGCTTCACCGCATCCAGCGTCGCACCGGCCTCGGCCGTGGCGCTGGCGCCGAGGCAAACGGCGGCCAGCAGCAGCCAGGTACCTTTCATTATTGTCATCTGTTCGCCACTCCCTTCGCCGCCCCTGGGTGAACCGCCGGCCCCGCGCCGGTCGCTTCCCGGGCCGGTCGCCGCACTGTAACCGCAAGCGCCGCGGCACCGGCAGAGGCAGCCGGCGGCGCGACCGCGGCGGGCGACGAACGGCGTACCCGGCGCACTTCCCTTAGCAAAGCGCATCCGCGGGAAATTGGCGAATGCATGATCTGCGACAATCTGGCCGACTTGCGAGCGGGAAAGCGCCTGTTGTCGAATGGTCCTCCCATTCCGAACGCATATGCCCCCTGCCTGGAGCCGTCATGAGCGAACCCCTGATCCTCGATGCCCCGAATGCCGACGCCTGTATCATCTGGCTGCACGGCCTGGGCGCCGACCGTACCGACTTCAAGCCGGTGGCCGAAGCCCTGCAGATGGTCCTGCCGAGCACCCGCTTCATCCTCCCCCAGGCGCCGAGCCAGGCGGTGACGGTCAATGGCGGCTGGGTCATGCCGAGCTGGTACGACATCCTTGCCTTCAGTCCAGCGCGGGCCATCGACGAAGACCAGTTGAACGCCTCCGCCGACCAGGTCATCGCTCTCATCGATGAACAGCGCGCCAAGGGCATCGCCGCCGAGCGGATCATCCTCGCCGGTTTCTCGCAGGGCGGCGCGGTGGTCCTGCATACCGCCTTCCGCCGCTACGCCCAGCCGCTCGGCGGGGTGCTGGCGCTATCCACCTACGCGCCGACCTTCGACGACCTGACGCTGGACGAGCGCCACAAGCGGATTCCGGTCCTGCACCTGCACGGCAGCCAGGACGACGTGGTCGACCCGGCGCTTGGCCGCGCGGCCCATGACGCCTTGCAGGCGCAGGGCGTGGAGGTGGGCTGGCACGACTACCCGATGGGCCACGAGGTGTCCCTGGAGGAAATCCACGACATCGGCGCCTGGCTGCGCAAGCGCCTCTGACGCCCGGAGCTTCTCTCAGACGGCGTGCAGCCGGTAGTTCAGCGCGTAGCCGCCGAGCAGCTCTTCCAGCGCCGCCTGGCGTCTTTCGTCAAGCGCGGGAACGTGCAGGTGGGCGAGCTGGCCGTGGCGCTCGTCGGCGACCACCTCCACGCGGATATCCTCGGCGATCCTCCGGCTTTCCTCCTCCAGCACCCGGCGGATCGCGTCCAGGCGCAGCGCCGGCTTGAAGGTCTTGCCCACCGCGGTGACCGGCATGCTCTCGATCAGCCAGATATCCTTGGGCACCGCCGCGCGCTCCGGTACGTGGCGGCTGGCGTACTCCAGCAGCTCTTCCTCGCTGGCGCTGGCGCCGGGCTTGAGCTGGATATACGCCACCGGCAGCTCGCCGGCCTTGGCGTCCGGCTTGCCCACCGCCGCCGCCAGGGCCACGGCCGGATGCCGGTGCAGCGCTTCTTCGATCATCTGTGGGTCGATGTTGTGGCCACCGCGAATGATCAGGTCCTTGCTGCGCCCGGTGAGCCAGATGTAGCCGTCCTCGTCGATACGACCGAGGTCGCCGGTATTGAACCAGCCATCGCCGATCCAGATATCGCGGTTCCGGTCCTGTTGCAGGTAGCCCTTGAACACCGTCGGGCCCTTCAGGCAGAGGTTGCCCACCTCGTTCGGCGCGGCATCGCGCAGGTAATTGCCCTCGCCGTCGAGCACCGCGACCTTCACCTGGCAGTACGGCAGGCGCAAGCCGATCGAACCCGGCCGGCGCTCGCCGCCACGCGGGTTGCAACTGGTGCCGCAGGTACCTTCGGTGAGGCCGTAGCCCTCGATCACCTTGAGCCCGGTACGCGACTCGAACTGGCGGATCAGCTCCACCGGCATCGGCGCCGCGCCGCACAGGGCGAAACGCAGGCTGGACAGGTCGCGGCCATCGCTGGGGACCTGCAGCAACGCCGCGTAGATGGTCGGCACGCCACTGAAGCTGGTGACCCGGTAGCGTTCCACCAGCTTCCAGAAGTCCTGGATCAGGGTCGGATTGCGGTAGCCCTGGGGCCCGGCCAGGAGCACCTGGGCGCCGCGATGGAAGGGCGCCAGGCCGGTAACCATCACGCCGTTGACGTGGAACAGCGGCAGGCCGCAGAGCAGCACGTCGTCCACCCCGTAGTCGGCGTTCAGGCCCATGATCTTGGCCATCGCCACCTCGTTGAAGTGGCTGTGCGGCGCCAGCTTCGGCGTGCCGGTGGTGCCGCCGGTGTGGAAATAGGAAGCGACGTCGTCCGGATGGATCGCCCGTCCGCTCTCCAGGCGGTCTGCCGGGCAGTCGGCGATCAGCGTATCGAAGTCCAGCACGCCCTCCGGCAGCGGCCCGCGCTGGGCCTTGAGCGCCTCGCGCTGCGGCGCCGGTAACAGGTTGGCCGGATCGACCACGACGATCGCGTACAGCTCCGGCAACTGCGCGCGCAGGCCGGCGACCTTCTGCCACAGGTCGGTGCCGGGGAACGGCGCCAGGGTCACCAGCACCCGGGTGTTGGAGGCGCGGATCAGCTCGGCGATGTGCTCCGGCTCCAGCAGCGGGTTGATCGCATTGACGATCCCGGCGGCCTCGCCGCCCCAGATCACGTAGTGGGTCTGCGGCAGGTTGGGCAGCAGGAAGGACACCGCCTGGTGGCTTTCCAGGCCCAGCCGGTGCAAGGCGTTGGCGGTCTGAGTGACGCGGGCGAACAGCTCGGCATAGCTGATCCGCAACGGTTCTTCGGCGGCGCTGCCATGCAGCAGGCAGCTCAGGGCGATACGCTGGCCGTGGCGCTGGGCCGAGCGTTGCAACAGTTCGTAGGTGCTGGACGGCAGGTCGCGCTGTTCCAGCGGCACGCGTTCCAGGGCTTCGATATCGCTCAGCCCGGCGATCGATGGGGACGGATTCATGGTTTTCTTGTTCTTCCGTTGGTGAGTGGGCGGACACTCGCCGGATCGCTCCGGCACCGTCCCGAAGATGCCACCCCCGTCGCCGCCCTACCGTTGTCTTTTTGTAGCGCGCCGCCGGTCGCACGCACGAACCCTCCCGGAGGCTGCCCCGGGAGCTTCGCGCAGCCGCCTCCAGGCCCAGTCCGGCCAGGGCTGGAAGGCGCCGGCCAAGCATGGATTTCTCCCCGCTGGCAACATGCTTTACACTGGCGCCCGTTCATTCCTTAACCACTACGAGATCGCCGTGCTCAAAGCACTCAAGAAAATCTTCGGCAAGGCCGACGGAACCCAGCCGCAGAGCGGTTCCTCCCCGGTCCCGCAAGGCCCTGCCGGCGCTACCGCGAAAGGTACCGCCCCCACCGGCGAAAAGCCGACCGAGAAACGCCCACGCAAACCGCGCCCCCCGCGCGCCGACAACGAGTCCGGCGCCCCGCGCGCCGCTGAAAAGGCCGAGAAAGGCGAAAAGCCCGCCAAACCCGCCGCCAAAGAAGGCCGGGACGCCAAGCCGCGCAGCGACAAGCCGCGCCGCGAACGCAAGCCGAAGCCGGTAGACAACTGGAAGCTGGAAGACTTCGTGGTCGAACCGCAGGAAGGCAAGACCCGCTTCCACGACTTCAACCTCGCCCCGAGCCTGATGCACGCCATCCATGACCTCGGCTTCCCCTACTGCACCCCGATCCAGGCGCAGGTACTGGGCTTCACCCTGCGCGGCCAGGACGCCATCGGCCGCGCCCAGACCGGCACCGGCAAGACCGCCGCGTTCCTCATCTCGATCATCACCCAATTGCTGCAGACCCCGCCGCCGAAAGAGCGCTACATGGGCGAGCCGCGCGCGCTGATCATCGCCCCGACCCGCGAACTGGTGGTACAGATCGCCAAGGACGCCGCGGCGCTGACCAAGTACACCGGGCTGAACGTGATGACCTTCGTCGGCGGCATGGACTTCGACAAGCAACTCAAGCAGCTGGAAGCGCGCTTCTGCGACATCCTGGTAGCCACCCCAGGCCGTCTGCTGGACTTCAACCAGCGCGGCGAGGTGCACCTGGACATGGTCGAGGTGATGGTCCTCGACGAAGCCGACCGCATGCTCGACATGGGCTTCATCCCGCAGGTCCGGCAGATCATCCGGCAGACCCCGCACAAGGGCGAACGCCAGACCCTGCTGTTCTCGGCGACCTTCACCGACGACGTGATGAACCTCGCCAAGCAGTGGACCGTCGATCCGGCGATCGTCGAGATCGAGCCGGAGAACGTCGCCAGCGACACCGTCGAGCAGCATGTCTACGCCGTGGCCGGCAGCGACAAGTACAAGCTGCTGTACAACCTGGTGGCACAGAACAACTGGGAACGGGTGATGGTCTTCGCCAACCGCAAGGACGAAGTCCGCCGCATCGAGGAACGCCTGACCAAGGACGGCATCAGCGCCGCCCAGATGTCCGGCGACGTGCCGCAGCACAAGCGCATCCGCACCCTGGAAGGCTTCCGCGAAGGCAAGATCCGCGTCCTGGTGGCAACCGACGTGGCCGGCCGCGGCATCCACATCGACGGCATCAGCCATGTGATCAACTTCACCCTGCCGGAAGACCCGGACGACTACGTGCACCGTATCGGTCGTACCGGCCGCGCCGGCGCCTCGGGCACCTCGATCAGCTTCGCCGGCGAGGACGATGCCTTCGCCCTGCCGCCGATCGAAGAACTGCTGGGCCGCAAGATCACCTGCGAGATGCCGCCGGCCGAACTGCTCAAGCCGGTACCGCGCAAGCACTGAACGCAGGCGTGGAGAAAAAAGGCGAAGCCATCCGGCTTCGCCTTTTTCGTTTCTGCGACACGCAGGTGCCGCCGTCGGTCATCGAGGCGGGTCGGCGCTTGCCCGGCAATACCTTAAAGTCCAGAATGGACAAATTGTTTACATCCATTCCGGAGATCGCATGAGCGCCGCCACTCCCCTGATCGTCCAGCAGGCCGAAGCCGAGCAACTGCTCGCCCGTATCGACGTCCTCCAGGCCATGCGCCAGCTGTTCCTCGACCTGGCCGCCGGCCAGGCGCTCCAGCCGGCCCAGCAACTGGTGGAGTTCCCCGCCGGTCGCGGCGACTTCATCAACTACCTCGGCGTGCTCGCCCAGGAACAGGTCTACGGAGTCAAGACTTCACCCTACATCGTTCGCGAACAGGGCCCGTTGGTCACCGCCTGGACCCTGCTGATGTCGATGCAGACCGGCCAGCCCTTGCTGCTCTGCGATGCCGCCCGGCTGACCACCGCGCGCACCGCCGCCACCACCGCCGTGGCGGTGGATGCCCTGGCTCCGGCCGAAGCCGGCCGCCTGGCGCTGATCGGCAGCGGACCGGTAGCCCATGCCCACCTGCAATACGTGAAGGGCCTGCGTGACTGGCAGGGCGTGCGAGTCCATTCGCCGTGCCTGGACGAGCGCCGCCTGCAAAGCCTGCGCGCCATCGACCCGCGCGCCGAAGCCGCCGGCAGCCTGGAGGAAGCGCTGGACGAAGCCGATGTGATCCTGCTCTGCACCTCCTCGGCCCGAGCAGTGATCGACCCGCGCCAACTCAAGCGCCCGGCGCTGGTCACCTCGATCAGCACCAACGCGCCCCGCGCCCATGAGGTACCGGCGGAAAGCCTGGCGGCCATGGACGTCTATTGCGACTACCGGCACACCACCCCAGGCTCCGCCGGCGAGATGCTGATCGCCGCCGAACAGCATGGCTGGAGCCCCGAGGCGATCCGCGGCGACCTCGCCGAACTGCTCAGCGGCCAGGCGCCACGTCCGGAATACCGGCGCCCGGCGTTCTTCCGCTCGATCGGCCTGGGCCTGGAAGACGTAGCCCTGGCCAACGCCCTCTACCGCCTGCGCCAGGCAGGCTGATCGCGTGATGCAGGAGAGCAGCATGATCGAAGCGGATTACCTCGTCATCGGTGCCGGCATCGCCGGCGCATCCACCGGCTACTGGCTGTCGGCCCACGGCCGGGTCGTGGTGCTGGAGCGCGAGGCGCAGCCCGGCTACCACTCCACCGGCCGCTCCGCCGCGCACTACACGGTGGCCTACGGCACACCCCAGGTGCGCGCGCTCACCGCCGCCAGCCGGGCCTTCTTCGACAACCCGCCGGCCGGCTTCTGCGAGCATCCGCTGCTCAGCCCGCGTCCGGAAATGGTGGTCGACTTCAGCGACGATCCGGAAGAACTCCGCCGTCAATACGAAAGCGGCAAGGCGCTGGTGCCGCAGATGCGCCTGCTGGACGCGGAACAGGCCTGCTCGATCGTGCCGGTGCTGCGTCGCGACAAGGTCTTCGGCGCCACCTACGACCCCACCGGCGCCGACATCGATACCGACGCCCTGCACCAGGGCTACCTGCGCGGCATCCGCCGCAACCAGGGGCAGGTCCTGTGCAACCACGAAGCGCTGGAGATCCGCCGGGTCGACGGCGCCTGGGAAGTCCGCTGCGACGCCGGCAGCTACCGCGCGGCGGTGCTGGTCAACGCCGCAGGCGCCTGGTGCGACGCCATCGCCGGGCTGGCCGGCGTCCGCCCACTGGGCCTGCAGCCCAAGCGCCGCTCGGCCTTCATCTTCGCCCCGCCGCCGGGCATCGACTGCCACGACTGGCCGATGCTGGTCAGCCTCGACGAATCCTTCTACCTGAAGCCGGACGCCGGCATGCTGCTCGGCTCGCCGGCCAACGCCGATCCGGTCGAGGCCCACGACGTGCAGCCCGAGCAACTGGACATCGCCACCGGCATGTACCTGATCGAAGAAGCCACCACCCTCACCATTCGCCGTCCGGAACACACCTGGGCGGGGCTGCGCTCGTTCGTTGCCGACGGCGACCTGGTGGCCGGCTACGCCGCCGATGCGGAAGGCTTCTTCTGGGTCGCCGCCCAGGGCGGCTACGGTATCCAGACCTCGGCGGCGATGGGCGAGGCCAGCGCCGCGCTGATCCGCCACCAGCCGCTGCCGGCGCACCTGCGCGAGCACGGCCTGGACGAGGCGATGCTGTCGCCGCGCCGCCTGTCCCCCTGATGACCCGGCGGCGGGTTTGCGGCACACTCGCCTCGCCCGTCGTCCCACGAGAGTTCCTGCGCATGAGCCCGAGCCAAGACCCCAGCCTGGAGAACTACCGGGCGATCGCCGACGGCATCGCCACCCTGTTCTTCCCCCACGCCGAAGTGGTCCTGCACGACCTGCGCAGCCAGCGGGTCGACTACATCGCCAACAACCTGTCCAAGCGCGAGGTCGGCGACGACTCGGCGCTGGAAGACATGCTCGAAGGCGATAGCGACGAGCGCAACATCGGTCCCTACGAGAAGCTCAACTGGGACGGGCAGAAGATCCGCTCGGTCAGCACCGTGCTGCGCGACTCCGCCGGCCAGCCGCTGGCGGTGCTGTGCATCAACCTGAACATCAGCCTGTTCGAGAGCGCCAAGGCGGCACTCGACCTGTTCCTCTCGCCGAGCAAGCTGATCCCGCAACCGGACGCGCTGTTCCGCGACGACTGGCAGGAGCGCATCAACACCTTCCTGCACGGCTGGCTGCGGCAGCGCCAGCTCGGCTTGAACCTGCTGACCCGCGAGCACAAGCGCGAACTGGTCCTGGCCCTGCACGCCGAGGGCGCGTTCAAGGGCAAGAGCGCGGCCAACTATGTGGCCAACGTGCTGAACATGGGCCGGGCGACGGTCTACAAGCACCTCAAGGAGCTGAAGGAAGGCGGCGACTGACGGCAGCCGCCGCCGGCGAGCGGTCAGTCGCCGTAGATGTCGCTCTTGAAGTACTTGCCCTCGATGCGCTTGTAGGTCCCGTCGGCACGAATCGCGTCGATCGCCGCGTTGAGCTTGCCGACCAGCTCGGCGTCCCCCTTGCGCACCGCGATCCCGGCGCCCTCGCCGAAGTATTTCGGGTCCTTGAACTCCGGCCCGACGAAGGCGTAGCCCTTGCCGCGCGGGGTATCGAGGAAGCCGGTCTGCAGCGGGATGGAGTCGGCGAAGGTGGCGTCGAGGCGGCCGGCCACCAGGTCCAGGTAGATCTCGTCCTGGCTGGTGTAGCGCACCACTTCGGCACCGGCCTTGGCCAGCACCGCACTGGCGAAGCGGTCGGCGGTAGCGCCGCGCTGCACGCCGATGCGCTTGCCGGCCAACTGGCTGAAGCTGTCGTCGAGCTGGGCGCCTTCCTTCATCACCAGGCGGCCCGGCGTGAAGTAGTACTTGTGGGTGAAGTCCACCGAGCGCCGGCGTTCCTCGGTGATGGTGATGGAGGACAGCGCGGCGTCTATCTTGCGAACTTTCAGCGAGGGAATCAGGCCATCGTACTCCTGCTCGATCCACTGGCACTTCACCTGCATCTGCGCGCACAGCGCGTTGCCGATGTCGTAGTCGAAGCCGGCCAGTTCGCCTTCGGCGGTCTTGAAGGAAAACGGCGGGTAGGCGGCCTCGATGCCGATCCGCAGGTTGCCATCGGCGGCGACGGCGGATCCGCTGGCGAGCACGCCGAGCAGCAGGCCTCCCAGCAGGTTCTTGGTGTTCAGCGACTTGATCATGGACGACTCCAGGGGTGACGAAGGTGCGCCCGCGGCCCGGGCAGGAAACAGACGGTGATCCGCCTTTATACTTTTCGTCCAATCTGGACCAAAAAGTATACATCGTCAATCGCCGTCCCTCCTCCGCTACCCCTCCTTACCTCCTTCGAGGAATAGGCCCGCCGGCCCGCGGGACTTAGTCTTGAGCCATACACAGCCACCCCGCGAGGTGTTCCGCTACGCAGACATCACCCCTTGCTCCATTTCAGCTATCACGGTTAAGGCTCTATTTACGCCTGGATCCCCGCGTCACGCTCATGCCGCGGGGATTTTTTCGTTTCGTCAACGCCCTTGAGAGGCTTCGCTACCCGTCGCAAGCCGCGCTCCGCCAGCTAGCGCGCCCAGGTCGGCGCCGAGCGCGAGTACCGAAGGGTGCCTGAGCGACGTACGGGACCCGGTCGGGCTGGACATGCCCGGCCACCCGGACGCGCGGCGCAGCTATGTGTAGCGGCTTGCAATCGAAAACCGTCGGGCTCGCAATCAGCGCGATTTTGGGCTCAGATTATCTGTGACTGACGGTGGGGGCGGGCTCACATTAATTGCGAGCGAGCTTGCAATCCATGCGGTGGGCTTGCAGTCCATTACCGCGGGCTCACGCTCTTTGCGACTGACGCTCATACCGGTAATACGCCGATCCCGATGAAGCAGATGACCTTTGCCGACGCCGAGTACGCCGGCAAGCGCAAGCAGAGGCGCGTCTGTAATGGGGGAATGGCTGCTGCGAGGTGCTCGCGGCGGCTAAAAACACAGAAATGAGCGGGTGATCGGATCGTTTTTAATCGATTCTCCGCTTTCAAATTCGCCGGGGGCTGAAGTCGGCCAGAAAGACATGGCTACTTCAGACCATCCCTAAGGGAGCTGAGCCTATATTGTTTGTAGTCCATGCAAGGGATTGCAAGCCAACTCAGCCCCAAGGTTTCCACCTTTATTTTCTGGAGGCAATTGTTACAATAAAGGCATCATGCCCAAGAGAAGCATCTTCCTCTGTACTCTCTTTCGCTCTAGTGTTATTATTATTGACATCATCAGGCACTTTTACTGGATTGACAAGCCCTTCAAATATGGCATCAAGTCTTGCCTCGAACCTCCCTACATCCTTATGCCAGATGAATCCCTCAATTTTTGAAATTGCCAACCCTTTTTTAGTTGCCAAAGATACGACTTCCAGAGTTGCCTTCGTAGTTAGCCACATCTTCCCATTGCCTTCTTTTGAAAAAAAATCTAGGCCATTGTCAACTATTTCGACAGAGTTAGGATTGATCATTACTTATTTCTCCAGATGATTCGCCCGTCAACCGCCCATGCGGAATCGTTCCGATCTGCAATTTGAATAATTTCACCTGTCCTATCGTTCACAACTATATATCCATTAGGAGGACTTCCATATACTGTTGCAGAGTCATTCCGCCCCAGCCCATCTATCGTCTTATTAGGCCGACGCTTATCTGAAGAACTACCTGTTGCACCTTTTCCGATAACATCTCTAATTTCAACCTCAGTCCACCCTCTAATTGGAATTTGCTCTCTGATCTTATCATCAATAACAACATCATGAGGGTTATGATTGAACATTATATAGATTGGCTTAACCCCCGAGCCCACCGGGAAGATCACGATCAGATCGTCCAGATCTAACGGCACTCCCGGATAGGACTCCGGCTCGGCCTGTACTGGGGTGATCGTTGCTCCCTCATACACCGGAACCGGCTGCGGTACGACCGGAGTGGTGCTTGAGGGGTTCTGGCTTCCTGGAGGGGTGGCAGGGGTCCAGGTCAAGATCAGCGGTGGTGTATTCGGCACGGTGGACTTTGCGGGAACCGTCACCTCATACCGGCCCGTCGCAGCATTGAGGGTCGCGGCGCGAACAGGCACGCCCTTGGGGACAGTTGCACCGTTGGTCAACATCGCGGCAATCTGCGATTTACCACTCGGGCTCTCTTGTGCAGCACTCGTGAGTCGTACCGGCATATCAACCGTGCCACCTGCCTTGGCGACGCTTTGCAAATCAGCCGTGCCAGGAAGCCCCAGAGCGGACGCCTCCAGTGCCAATGCATTGCGAACGCCGGCAGGAACCTTGTCACTGTCTTTACCAGCCTGGTCGGAATACAGCGACAGCACCGCGAAGGTGGCAACGTATGCGCCGGGTCCACTACCAGCAATCTGAACCAGGCGATTGACAGCATTCGTTAGGGAAGCCGCCAGGCGAGCCGTCTCCACTGCCGCACTACCAAACCCGGCCACCGAAACCAGCGGCGTAGAGGTAGCCGGCATCGCCAAGGTGTTCGCAGCCTGGATGATCTGACCTGGTACTACATCGGCTGTTTTTTGCAAATCGTTGGTCGCCGCACGCTGTGCCTCGGCTACCGCTGCCGAAACCTCCTTGGCTTTGGCCTGCAGCTCTGCTTCGGTCTGCTGGGCATAGGTGTTCACCTTGGCATAGGTGCTTTCAGTGAATTGTCGAAGGGTTGCTTGTGCAGCTTGCGAAGCCGCCTTGGTGGGGCTTGCCTTGACCTGGGCGGTTAGCCTGTTGACCTCGGTTTCGACCTCGGCGGCCGCATTGGCAGCAAACTGAGCCAGCGCTTGTTTTCGTGCTGTCGAAAACGCCGTGGCTTCGTTGACGATCTGCTTGACTTTGGTGTTGAAAGCCGTGACCTGGGCTTCTCCACTGGCCTGTGCTGCCAAGGCAATCTGATTCCGAAATGCCGCGCTGATCAGGTTCTGGCTGGACGAAATCTGGCTGTTGGCTTGTTGCTGGGCTTGCGCTGTCTTGACCTGCACCGCCTGGGTTGCCGAGGCGACTGCACCACTGACCTGGGTGGAAACCTGAGACAGACTAGCATCCACTGCTTTCACACGTTGCTGGACCTTGGTGGCGGTCGGAGTGGTGATCGCGTTGAAGTCGGCACCGAGCTGTTGAGTGACCTGCTGGGCTTGCGCCTCCATTGACCGGGCTTTACTCTCCAGTGCTTGAGACGTTTGTTTCAAGATAGCGATTTGCGCCTTATAGATATCAGCGCTGTACGCTTTGGCCAGCTCACTCATATGTCGATCAAGGAACTCTCCATAGAACTTTCGACTGGCTAGCAACTGATTCTGGTACATCGCCTCTGACTTCTGAGGAAAGTCTGAAGCCGTATAAAGATTGGCCGGGCGATCCTCAATGGCCTTTAGCGATTTTGCTTTGGCATCCATGAGTGCATCAACGATACTCTTTTCATCGCGGATGTCATTGGCACTGACCGCTTTAACTGGCAACCCCGCTTCACTCTTGAGTTCATCCACCTCCTTCAAGGTTTTATTCTTCAGGTTTTTCTTGAGTTCTGAATGGGACTTATCAAGAGTATCTCTTAGCCTCCTGTACTCTTGCATTCCAGGGCCAACATACGGGCTTGGTCCTGGCGGGACAAATGGTGGAGTACCGTAGCTTGACCGACCTGGAATGTACTGGATTATGTCTAGCCCACTAGCCTGTACATGCGTAATAACCATCGACCCAGGCTCGTAACCATTATCATTTCCTCTGGTCACGACAAGTGGTGGCGCACTATTATTTGTCATGAATGGCTTTCCTATCGAAAGAGTTGAACCAATATATTTACAGAACCTTCTTGAGCGATGCAGTAGTAGGTAGAAAATGCACGGCAATAGGCCGGCCAGATGCGGCAATCAACTGCAATATCTCAGTTTGAAGCTCTACGATGGTTGCACTCCATTCTTCCCTTTGCGGTATCGCTCCGTTCGTGGAAGCGTCCATCAGACGACCGTTTTCTGGACGCCAGCCTCGTTCCCCTTGGCCGCCCCCAGAAACCGCGTACTTTTAGTCCAGTAACGATTTCTCGCTTTCAAAATTCACCTATGCTGCCTTTCGCGCATTTCTGAACGAAATCATGCTGATTGGGTACGTGCGCATTTCCACCGACGATCAACTACTGGACCTGCAACGCGATGCGATGGCCAAGGCGGGTTGCGAGCGAGTGTTCGAAGACACTGCCAGCGGCGCCAAGGCCGATCGAATCGGCCTGGCCGCGCTTCTCGCCAATCTAAGGCGGGGCGACACGGTGGTGGTCTGGCGGCTGGACCGGCTTGGCCGCTCGATCAAGGACCTGATCTACCTGGTCGAGCAATTGGAGGATGCCGGCGTGGGTCTGAAGAGCCTCCAGGAGAACATCGACACCACATCCACCGGAGGGCGTTTGGTTTTCCACCTCTTTGCCGCGCTAGCCGAGTTCGAGCGCAACCTGATCCGTGAATGCACCCATGCGAGACTATCTGCAGCACGTGCTCGCGGTCGGCTGGGCGGCCGCAAGAAACGCCTGGATCCCGCCAAGCGCAAAGTCGCCCTGAAGCTCTATCACGAGCGCCAATACACCGTGGTGGAGATCTGTCGGATGATGGGAATCGGCCGCTCGACGCTCTACAACTACATCACCGAGGCAGAACGGAATGCCCACCAGCAGGCGTAAGGCCATTCCCGTCGATTCGCTGCTGCAACGGAGGCAGCGCCTGGATCACTTGCCGAAGAAGAGCCCGGAGCGGGCCCGTCAGGTGGCCCTTGTAGCTGAACTGTACGGCGTTTCCTCCAGTACGGTCTATCGCGCCCTGGTCCTTCTGCACAGGCCTAGGCAGCCCACCGCTCCGACCAGGGCAAGCCCCGCGTCCTGCCCCAGGCGGAACTGGAGCGCTACTGCGAACTGATTGCGGCGTTGAAGCTGCGCACCACCAACAAGCAGGGGCGGCATCTATCTACACACCGCGCCATTGAGCTGCTGGAAGAGTACGGTGTAGAAACTGACCGGGGCCTCATTGTTGCCCCAAGAGGCGTACTCCACAGACCCACCGTCAACCGATATCTATCACATTGGCGATTAAGGCCTGCTCAACTGTCCCGGGAGCCAGGCGCAACTCGGTTCCAGGCTGAGCACAGCAACGATTGTTGGCAGTTCGACATGTCGCCGTCGGACCTCAAGCATATTGAGCATCCGCGGTGGATCGATCCCGCCAAGGGCGACCCCACCCTGATGCTGTTCAGCGTGGTGGATGACCGCAGCGGTGTGGCCTACCAGGAATACCACTGCGTTTATGGTGAGGATGCGGAGACGGCACTTCGTTTTCTGTTCAACTCGATGGCGCCGAAAGCGGACCCGAGTTTTCCCTTTCAGGGCCGGCCCAAGCTGATTTATCTGGACAACGGTCCGGTGGCCAAGCGTCGCGTTTTCCAGAGCGTCATGCGGGCGCTGGGCATCGAGTGGCAGACACACATCCCTGCCAGCAAGGATGGAACGCGCACCACGGCCCGCTCGAAAGGCAAGGTCGAACGTCCTTTCCGCACAGTGAAGGAAGCCCACGAGACCCTGTACCACTTCCACAAGCCGGAAACCGAAGCCCAGGCCAACGAGTGGCTGTTGCGCTACCTAGTGCGCACCTACAACCAGCAGACACATCGTGCCGAACCCCTTTCACGGATCGAGGACTGGATCACCCATGTGCCAACAGAGGGGATCCGTGAAATGTGCTCATGGGATCAGTTCTGCCGCTTTGCTCGGGAGCCCGAGCGGCGCAAAGTCGGGCCTGATGCCCGAATCACCACCGACGGTACCGCGTACGAGCTTGAGCCAGAGATGGCCGGCGACTACGTCGTGCTGCTCTGGGGGCTGTTCGACGATGAGCTGCATGCCGAGTTCGATGGCGAGCGGTTCGGTCCTCACTACCCGGTGTCCGGCCCCATTCCGCAGCACCGCTACCGGGCTTTCAAGCGCAGCAAGGCAGACGAGCGCTCGGCTCGTATCCGATCTCTCGCGGAGCAGTTGGGGCTGCCGATCACGGCGCTTTCCGGGGAAGATGTACGACTAGAGCCCGGTTCTACTGACTCGACGCTCCCCATCCAGCCCTTCGTTTTCGAGCCCCAGGAATCCCGCATTGCGGCCAAGCCGGCTATCGCCGAGGAACTGGTAATGCCGCTGGCCAAGCTTTCAATGGATGACCGCGCCTTCATCGACCAGGTGCTGAGCGAGACCCTGGCTACGGACTGAGCCCCCTCGAATCAGGCGGGCTATTTCGAAACCACCCATCATCAGCAGTTGATGAGAGACATCCGCGGCGCCATCTTCGAAGGCCGGCTGATCGCCCTGTGGGGTGTGATCGGCAGCGGCAAGACGGTGATGCTGCGTCGTTTGTAGCACCTGCTGGAAGAGGAAAAGAAAGTCACGGAGTCCAGATCGATGGCCATCGAGAAGCACAACATCAAGCTGGCCACCTTCATCGCCGCGCTCTTCTATGGCCTTTCCACCCAGAAACAGGTACGCATTCCCACCCAGATCGAAAAACGGGATCGCGAACTGTACGAACTGGTAAAGAAGAGCAAGCGCCCCGTGGCCCTGTTCGTTGATGAAGCCCATGATCTCAATGGCCATACCTTGACCGGTCTGAAGCGACTGCTCGAACTGGCCGAAGACGACAGCGGCCGGCGACGCTTGTCCATTGTCCTGGCTGGCCATCCCAAGCTGTGTAACGATCTGCGCCGCCCCACGATGGAAGAAATTGGTTACCGCACCGACATTTTCGAGTTGCAGGAAAAGATGCAAAGTGCCGGATTACAGGTATGAGCGTCAGTCGCAAAGAGCCTGAGCCCGCGGTAACGGATTGCAAGCCCGGCGCACGGATTGCAAGCTCGCTCGCAATTAATGTGAGCCCGCCTCCCCCGTCAGTCGCAGATAATCTGAGCCCAAAATCGCGCTGATTGCGAGCCCGCCGGTTTTCGACTGCAAGCCGCTACAGCTATGTGATCGCGCGCAGCTCCAGCGACGGTTATGCCGTGATGTTTTCCTGGGGTGAGCTGTACAGCAGCGAGACCCTGCTGGCCTACCAGAAGAGCGGCCTCGCCCTGGCCGCTGGCGAAGGCCCGCTGGAGGCGCCCCGAGTCGCCTCAGCCGCCGCTCATGTTCATGAAGCGCAGCACCTGCACCTCGCCGGCGGCGCTGAATTCATGGCGCGCCGGCTTGCGCTGGAGCGCCTCGCCGATCGCTTCCAGCAACGGTCCGTCGTGCAGTGGGTGGCGGCGCAGCAGCGCGCGCAGGTCGAGCGAATGCTCGTGGCCGAGGCACAGCAGCAGGCGGCCCTCGACGGTCAGGCGCAGGCGGTTGCAGGTGGCGCAGAAGTTGTGCGAGTGCGGCGAGATGAAGCCGATACGTGTCTGCGGATGCTCGACCAGGCGCACGTAGCGCGCCGGCCCGCCGCTCTGCTCGGCGCTGTCGAGCAAGGCGTGGCGCTGGGCGATCAGCGCGCGTACTTCGTCGCTGGAGCAGAAGCTCTCGCCACGTTCGCGGCCGACCTGGCCAAGCGGCATCTCCTCGATGAAGCTGATATCCAGGCCGCGGGCGATGGCGAAGTCCACCAGCGCCGGCACCTCATCGGCGTTGCGCCCCTTCATCACCACCGCGTTCAGCTTGATCCGGCGGAAACCGGCGGCCTGGGCGGCGTCGATGCCGGCCAGCACCTTGTCCAGCTCGCCGTTGCGGGTGATCGCCCGGAAGCGCAGCGGATCGAGGGTATCGAGGCTGATGTTGAGACGCGACAGGCCGGCGTCGTACAACGGCCGGGCGTAGCGCACCAGTTGCGAGCCGTTGCTGGTCATGCACAGTTCGCGCAACCCCGGCAGTGCCGCCAGGCGCTCGCACAGGCCGACGATGCCGGGCCGCACCAGCGGCTCGCCGCCGGTCAGGCGCAGCTTGCGCACACCGCCGGCGACGAACAGCCGGGCGACCCGCTCGATCTCCTCCAGGGTCAGCACCTGCTGGCGCGGCAGGAAGCGCATGTCCTCGGCCATGCAGTAGACACAGCGGAAGTCGCAACGGTCGGTGACCGACAGGCGCAGGTAGTCGATCTGTCGGCCTTGGCCATCGATCCAGTCGGTCATGTCCTGGGTACTCCGATTGATGTGCGGGAGGGAGAGGGAAACATCGGCACCGAAGGCTATTGCACCAGCGCCCCATCCGCGCCCTCGAAGGCGAAGCCCTCGATACAGGCGTCTCCCGCCAGCACGCCGATGTACTGCCCCACGGCCCGCTGCAACACCTGCGCTTGCAGGTGCGCGGCGATCTGTGCGCGGGCCGCGTCGAAGTCGAGCGGCTCGCCGCCTTCGCGCGCCAGCAGTTCCACCACATGCAGGCCATAGCGGCTTTCCAGCGGATGCTCGAGCAGCCCGGGCGCGCGGCGCAGCAGGCGCTTCTCGAATTCGGGGACGGTCTGCCCCGGCTCGATCCAGCCAAGGTCGCCACCCGACTCCTTCGACGGGCAGGCGGAGAAACGCCGGGCCAGGTCGACGAAGCGCTCGGGATGCCCGCGCAACTCGTCGAGCAGCTCCGCGGCCTGCTTGCGCGCCGTCTCGCGGCCTTCCAGGTCGTCCGGCGCGCAGGCCAGCAGCACATGGCGCAATTGCAGGCGCCAGGGGCCGAGCAGGCGCCCCGGATTGGCCGCGTACCAGGTCCGGCAGGCGTCTTCGTCGGCTTCCGGGACCTGCACCTCTTCCTCCAGCAATTGGCGGATGCGCGCTTCCTCCGGCGTCTCGCCGTCTTCGCAGCGGGCCTCGATGCCCAGCGCGTCGGCCCGTTGCAGGAGCAACTGGCGGACGATCAGCGCACGGCAGGCGGCCTCCAGCGCCAGCGCATAGCTGTCCGCCGGGTGGTATTGCAGTTCGCGGGCCAGCAGGTCTTCGCCGATGGCCATGCCGTTGACCTTCAGTTGCGGCAGTTCGACCTTCTCGACGCGTTCTTCGTAGTGGGAGCAACTCATGATCGATCACCTCGGTTCGGCGGGCCGGCGCCGGATGCGCCGGCCGCCCAGGGTTCAGGCAGGACGTTTCTGACGCACGATCTGGTAGCGCCGGCCCAGGTACCACACCGGCGCGCTGACGATGTGCACCAGGCGGGTGAAGGGGAACAGCACGAACAGGGTCAGGCCCAGGCCGACGTGCAGCTTGTAGACCAGGCCCACCGGCGCGATGGCCTCGGCCGCCGCCAGCGGACGCAGGGTGACGATGGCCTGGGCCCAGTCGGCGAGCATCACCATCACCGAGCCATCCATGTGATGGGTCGAGGCGACGATGGTGGAGAGGCCGAGGATCAGCTGGGCGTAGAGCACCAGCAGGATCATCAGGTCGGAGGCGTTGCCGGTGGCGCGCACCCGCGCGTCGGTCAGGCGGCGCAGGATCAGTCCGCTCAGGCCGATGAAGCAGAGCACGCCGAAGAAGCCGCCGGAGACCATCGCCAGCAGTTGCTTGTTCTCGGTGCTGATCAGGTGGTGGTAGACCGAGGCCGGGGTCAGCAGGCCGACGAAGTGGCCGGCGAGGATGAACAGCACGCCGACGTGGAACAGGTTGCTGTATACCCGCATGCCCTTCTTGCTGAGCATCTGGCTGGAACCGGCCTTCCAGGTGTACTGCGAGAGGTCGAAGCGCGCCCAGCTGCCGACCAGGCAGATCAGCAGCGCGACATAGGGATAGATCCCGAAGAACAGAAGATTGGTCGACATGCTCAGACTCCTTCGCGGGCCGCGCGGTACTGCATCTGCGGTACCGGCTGGGCGACCCATTGCAATGGTTGTTCGGTGGACGCCGTCGGACGGCGGCCGCTGCTCGACGGGCAACCGCCGGCAGGGTCGGTGAAGCTCACCGGGGTTTCCTCCCAGGCCCGGTCGATGGCCTCCAGGCTGTCGTCGCGCTGTTCCTGGGCCTGGTCGCGACGCAACGCGCCGAGGTCCGGGCGCTCGCCGCCGAGTTCCAGCAACGCCTCGAAAATCGCCGCATAGGCGCTGCCGCGTTCCTCCAGGCGCAGCGCCAGCAGGCCGAGGATGTGCGCCACTTCGGCGAGCCCTTCGCTGGCCGCCGCGAACGGCAGCAGCGACAGGTATTCGAGGTACAGCGGCAGGTAGTCCGGCAGCTCCGGTACGTCGATTTGCAGGCCGGCCCTGGTATAGCGGTCGAGCAGGTCGACCATCGCCTGGCCACGGTCGCGGCTCTCGCCGTGGACGTGCTCGAAGAGCAGCAGCGAGACCGAGCGGCCGCGCTCGAAGAGACCGTCGTAGCGCGCCTGGACGTCCAGCAGGTCGCCCTGGCAGAGCTCGTTGAGCAGCGCCGCGAGGCCGTCGCGCAGCGCTTCCGGCAGTTCGCAGGTGCGGATCAGCGCATGCAGGCCGAGGCTCTCCTCGCGCAGCTCGGCGCGTGGATAGTCGAGTAGCAGGGCGAGCAGGCGGAACAGTTGGCTGTGATCGTTCATGGCGCTCACTCCTGGATCTGCACGACCTGGATCACGTCGCGGCGGTTGGTCGGCTTGCCGCCGAACAGGTTGACGGCGGAGTTGCTGCCGCCGGAACAGCCGTTGCCGAAGCTGAAGCCACAGCCGGAACGCTCGGCGAAGGCATCGGAAAGCGCTTCCTCGCGGTGCGCGCTGGGGATCACGAAGCGATCCTCGTAGTTGGCGATGGCCAGGTAGCGGTACATCTCCTCCACCTGCTCCACGCTCAACCCGACCTTGGCCAGCACCTCCAGGTCCTGGCGGCCTTCGACGTGCTCGGCGCGCTTGTAGGCGCGCATCGCCAGCAGGCGCTTGAGCGCCAGCAGCACCGGCGCGGTGTCGCCGGCGGTGAGCAGGTTGGCCAGGTACTGCACGGGGATGCGCAGCGACTCGACGTCCGGGATCACCCCGTCGCTGCCGATGTGCCCCTCGGCGGCGGCGTTCTGGATCGGCGACAGCGGCGGCACGTACCAGACCATCGGCAGCGTGCGGTATTCCGGGTGCAGCGGCAGGGCCAGCTTCCAGTCCATCGCCAGCTTGTACACCGGCGACTTCTGCGCCGCCTCGATGACGCTGTCGGCCACCCCATCCTTGCGCGCCTGGGCGATCACCGCCGGGTCGAACGGATCGAGGAAGATCTCCAGTTGCTTCTCGTACAGCTCGCGCTCGTTCTCGCAACTGGCCACTTCGTGGATACGGTCGGCGTCGTAGAGCAGCACGCCGAGGTAGCGGATGCGCCCGACGCAGGTCTCCGAGCAGACGGTGGGCTGGCCGGCCTCGATGCGCGGGTAGCAGAAGATGCACTTCTCGGACTTGCCGCTCTTCCAGTTGAAGTAGATCTTCTTGTACGGGCAGCCGGAGATGCACATCCGCCAGCCGCGGCACTTGTCCTGGTCGATCAGGACGATGCCGTCCTCCTCGCGCTTGTAGATCGCCCCGCTCGGGCAGGACGCCACGCACGCCGGGTTCAGGCAGTGCTCGCAGAGGCGCGGCAGGTACATCATGAAGGTGTTCTCGTACTCACCGTAGATGTCCGCCTGGACCTGGTCGAAGTTCTTGTCCTTGCGCCGCTTGGCGAACTCGGTGCCGAGGATCTCCTCCCAGTTCGGGCCCCACTCGATCTTCTCCATGCGCTGCCCGGAGACCAGCGAGCGCGGGCGCGCCACCGGCTGGTGCTCGGCCTTGGGCGCGGTATGCAGGTGCTGGTAGTCGAAGTCGAACGGTTCGTAGTAGTCGTCGATCTCGGGCAGGTCCGGGTTGGCGAAGATGTTCGCCAGCACGCGGAACTTGCCGCCGATGCGCGGGCGGATCGAACCGTCTGCCGCGCGCACCCAGCCGCCCTTCCACTTCTCCTGGTTTTCCCATTCCTTCGGGTAGCCGATCCCGGGCTTGGTCTCGACGTTGTTGAACCAGGCGTACTCCATGCCTTCGCGGCTGGTCCAGACGTTCTTGCAGGTGATCGAGCAGGTGTGGCAACCGATGCATTTGTCGAGGTTCAGCACCATGCCGACTTGCGAACGAATTTTCATGGCGTCTCTCCTCAAATGTCCTGGGGCAGCGGTTGCGGCAGGGCGTCGCCGCCGAGTCCGCCGTGGCGGGGTTCGTCCAGCCAGTCGACCTTGCTCATCTTGCGCACCACGACGAACTCGTCGCGGTTGCAGCCGACCGTGCCGTAGTAGTTGAAGCCCCAGGCCTGCTGGGCGTAGCCGCCGATCATGTGGGTCGGTTTGAGCACCACGCGGGTCACCGAGTTGTGGTGGCCGCCACGGGTGCCGGTGGTCTCGCTGCCGGGTACGTTCACGATGCGTTCCTGGGCGTGGTACATCATCACCATGCCGTCCTTGACCCGCTGGCTGACCACCGCGCGGCAGGTCGCCGCGCCGTTGGCGTTGAACACCTCGACCCAGTCGTTATCGACGATCCCGGCCTTGGCCGCGTCGTGCTCGCTGAGCCAGATGATCGGACCGCCGCGCGACAGGGTGAGCATCAGCAGGTTGTCGCTGTAGGTGGAGTGGATGCCCCATTTCTGGTGCGGGGTGATCCAGTTCAGGGTGATCTCCGGGTTGCCGTTGGGCTTCCTGTTCAACAGTTTCTCGGTGGTCCGGGTGTTGACCGGCGGCCGGTAGCTGACGAAGCCTTCGCCGAACGCCTGCATCCACGGGTGATCCTGGTAGAACTGCTGGCGACCGGTGATGGTGCGCCACGGGATCAGCTCGTGGACGTTGGTGTAGCCGGCGTTGTAGCTGACGTGCTCGTCCTCGAGGCCGGACCAGGTCGGGCTGGAGATGATCTTGCGCGGCTGCACCTGGATGTCGCGGAAGCGGATCTTCTCGTCTTCCTTGGGCAGCGCCAGGTGGGCGTGCTCGCGGCCGGTGATCTTCGACAGCGCTTCCCAGGCCTTGACCGCGACCTGGCCGTTGGTTTCCGGAGCCAGGGCGAGGACCACCTCGGCGGCGTCGATGGCGCTGTCGATACGCGGCCGGCCCTGGCTGACGCCGCTCTCGACCACGCGATGGTTGAGGTCGCCGACCAGCTTCACTTCCTTCTCGGTGTTCCAGCCGATGCCCTTGCCGCCGTTGCCCAGCTTGTCCAGCAGCGGACCGAGCGAGGTGAACTTGCGGTAGACGTTCGGGTAGTCGCGCTCGACCAGGTGCAGCGTCGGCAGGTTGCGTCCCGGCACCGGCTCGCACTCGCCCTTCTTCCAGTCATGGCCGTCGCCGCCGAACGGCTGCGCCAGCTCGGTGGGGGTGTCATGCAGCAGCGGCACCGTGACCAGGTCCTGCTCCACGCCGAGGTGGCCTTCGGCGACGGCGGAGAACTTCTTGGCGATGGCCTTGTAGATCTCCCAGTCGCTCTTGGCTTCCCAGGCCGGATCGGTGGCCGCCGACAGCGGATGGATGAAGGGGTGCATGTCGGAGGTGTTGAGGTCGTCCTTCTCGTACCAGGTAGCGGTCGGCAGGACGATGTCCGAGTACATGCAGGTGGAGGACATGCGGAAGTCCAGGGTGGTGACCAGGTCGAGCTTGCCCTCGGCACCGTCGTCGACCCAGTCGACCTCGGTGGGACGCGGACCGCCGGCCTTGCCGAGGTCATCGTTCATCACCCCGTTCTTCGCCCCGAGCAGGTACTTGAGCATGTACTCGTGCCCCTTGCCGGAGGAGCCCAGCAGGTTGGAGCGCCAGATGAACATGTTGCGCGGGAAGTTCTGCGGATCGTCCGGCGATTCGCTGGCGAAGCGCAGGCCGCCGCTCTTCAGTTCGCGCACCACATAGTCGGCGACCGGCAGGCCGGCGGCCTCGGCCTCGGCGGCGATGCGCAGCGGGTTGCGGTTCAGTTGCGGCGCCGACGGCAGCCAGCCGAGGCGTTCGGCCTGGATGTTGTAGTCCAGGGCGTGTTCGGCGAAGCGGCTGGCGTCGGCCAGCGGCGACAGCACCTCGTGCATCGACAGCTTCTCGTGGCGCCATTGCGAGCTGTGCAGGTAGAAGAAGCTGGTGCCGTTCATCTGCCGCGGCGGCCGGCTCCAGTCCAGGCCGAAGGCCAGCGGCGCCCAGCCGGTCTGCGGGCGCAGCTTCTCCTGGCCGACATAGTGCGCCCAGCCGCCGCCGCTCTGGCCGATGCAGCCGCACATCATCAGCATGTTGATGACCGCGCGGTAGTTCATGTCCATGTGGTACCAGTGGTTCATCGCCGCGCCGATGATCACCATCGCCTTGCCGCGGGTCTTGTCGGCGCTGTCGGCGAACTCGCGGGCGACCTGCGTCGCGCGCGCCGCCGGGACGCCGGTGATGCGCTCCTGCCAGGCCGGGGTATAGGGCGTGTCGGCGTCCTCGTAGGAGGTCGCCACGTTGTCGCCGCCCAGGCCGCGGTCGATGCTGTAGTTGGCCATCTGCAGGTCATAGACGGTGGCCACCCGCAGGCGCTTGCCGTCCGCCGCGACGATCTCGCGGAACGGCACCCGGCGCAGCAGTACCTCGTCGTTGGCGACGCCCTTGAAGTGCGGGTGCTCCTGCCCGGCGAAGTACGGGAAGGCCACCTCGCAGGCATGTTCCGGGCCATCGAGCAGCGACAGTTGCAGGCGCGTCTGGTCACCGCTCCTGCCGTCCAGCTCGGCGATGTTCCACTTGCCAGACTCGCCCCAGCGGTAGCCGATGGCGCCGGTGGGCGAGACCAGCCCGCCGCTGCGCTCGTCGTAGGCGATGGTCTTCCACTCGGGGTTGTTGTCCTGGCCGAGGTTGTCCGCCAGGTCGGCGGCGCGCAGGTAGCGGGTCGGCTTGAACGCGCCGCCGGCGTGTTCTTCCAGCAACACCAGCATCGGCATGTCGGTGTACTGGCGGCAGTAGTCGACGAAGTAGGCGCTCGGCCGGTCGAGGTGGAACTCCTTCAGGATCACGTGACCGAAGGCCATGCCCAGCGCGGCGTCGGTGCCCTGCTTGGGGTTGAGCCAGAGGTCGGTGAGCTTGGCCACCTCGGAATAGTCCGGGGTGATGGAGACGGTCTTGGTGCCCTTGTAGCGCACCTCGGTGAAGAAGTGCGCGTCCGGGGTCCGCGTCTGCGGCACGTTGGAGCCCCAGGCGATGATGTAGCTGGAGTTGTACCAGTCGGCCGACTCCGGCACGTCGGTCTGCTCGCCCCAGATCTGCGGGCTGGCCGGCGGCAGGTCGCAGTACCAGTCGTAGAAGCTCAGGCAGACCCCGCCGATCAGCGACAGGTAGCGGGCGCCGGCGGCGTAGCTGACCATCGACATGGCCGGGATCGGCGAGAAGCCGATCACCCGGTCCGGACCGTAGGTCTTGGTGGTGTAGACGTTGGCCGCGGCGATGATCTCGGTGACCTCGTCCCAGCTGGAACGGACGAAGCCGCCCAGGCCGCGCTGGCTCTTGTAGCTCTTCGCCTTGGCGGCGTCCTCGACGATGCTGGCCCAGGCGTTCACCGGGTCGCCGTGCTGCGCCCGCGCCTCGCGCCAGAGCTTGAGCAACGGCTTGCGCACCTTCGGGTACTTCAGGCGGTTGGCGCTGTAGATGTACCAGGAATAGCTGGCCCCGCGCGGGCAGCCGCGCGGCTCGTGGTTGGGCAGGTCCGGACGGGTGCGCGGGTAGTCGGTCTGCTGGGTTTCCCAGGTGATCAGGCCGTTCTTCACGTAGATCTTCCAGGAGCAGGAGCCGGTGCAGTTCACCCCGTGGGTGGAGCGCACGATCTTGTCGTGCTGCCAGCGCTGCCGGTAGGCACCTTCCCAGGCGCGGCTCTCGTTGCTGGTCTCGCCGTGGCCATCGGCGAATTCGCCCTGCTTCTTCTTGAAGAACTGCAGGCGGTCGAGCAGGTGACTCATCTTGATCTCCTCACCCGGTCTGTGCCGGGCGTTACAACGCTAATCAGGGGTTGCCGCGGGCTGCTGCCGACGGACTCAACAGGGACTCTCCGCACCCTTGCGCGCGTACCACCACCAGGTGGCGACGATGCAGCTCAGGTAGTAGGCGATGAACACGTAGAGGGCGCCCTCGGCGCTGCCGGTCATGTGCAGCGAGGTGCCGAACGCCTTCGGGATGAAGAACCCGCCGAAGGCGCCGATGGCGGCGGAGAAGCCGATCACCGCGGCCGACTCCATGCTCGCGTTGCGCGCCGCGCCGGCTTCGTCGGCCTGGCCGTCGCGCACCCGCCGGGCCCACTCGTTGCGGAAGATCACCGGGATCATGCGGAAGGTGGAGCCGTTGCCGATGCCGGCGAAGAAGAACAGCAGGATGAAGGCGCCAAGGAAGCCGAAGAAGTTGCCCTGGCCGCCGTCGCCCGGCAGGAAGGCGATCACCGCGAACACCCCGCCGATCATCAGCGCGTAGTTCCACAGGGTGATCCGCGCGCCGCCGAACTTGTCCGCCAGCCAGCCGCCCAGGGGCCGGCTGAGGGCGCCCACCAGCGGACCGAGGAAGGCGTATTGCAGCGGGTTGACGTCGGGGAACTGGGTCTTGCTGAGCATCGCGAAGCCGGCCGAGAAGCCGATGAACGAGCCGAAGGTGGCCACGTACAGCCAGCACATCAGCCAGTTGTGCTTGCGCTTGAAGATCACCGCCTGGTCGCGGAACGAGGCCTTGGCGTCGGCGATGTCGTTCATCCCGAACCAGGCCGCGACCGATACCACGGCGATGAACGGCACCCAGATCCAGCCGGCGTTCTGCAGCCACAGGCGACCGCCGTCGCCGAGCTGCTGCGGCTCGCCGCCGAAGGCGCCGAACAGGCCGCCGGCCACCGCCAGCGGCACGGCGAACTGCATCACCGAGACGCCGAGGTTGCCGAGCCCGGCATTCAGGCCGAGGGCGGTGCCCTGCTGGCTCTTCGGATAGAAGAAGCTGATATTGGACATGCTCGAGGCGAAGTTGCCGCCGCCGAAGCCGCAGAGCAGCGCGATCAGGGCGAACACCCAGTACGGGGTGCTCGGGTCCTGCACGGCGAAGCCCAGCCAGATGCACGGGATCAGCATCGAGGCGGTGCTCAGGGCGGTCCAGCGACGACCGCCGAAGATCGGCACCATGAACGAATAGAACACCCGCAGGGTGGCGCCGGAGATCGACGGCAGCGCCGCGAGCAGGAACAGCTGGTCGTTGCTGAAGGCGAAGCCGGCGCTGTTCAGGCGCACAGTCACCGTGCTCCAGATCATCCACACGGCGAAGGCGAGCAGCAGCGCGGGGATCGAGATCCACAGGTTGCGGCTGGCGATGCGCTTGCCGTTGCGCGCCCAGAACTCGGGGTCCTCGGGGCGCCAGTCGAGCAGCAGCGGTCCCCGTGCGGCTTTCAGTTGGGTATTGGCGATCATGCCCATGACGGCATTCCTCAGGAGTGGGTGGGAAGGGTGGGAGGAAGGTCGACGTCGGCCGAGGCGGCCTGGCCGTCGATGCGGCGTTGCTGCTTGATCGCGTAGTGCATCCAGACCATGCAGACCACGGTCAGGCCGAACAGCAACATGAAGCAGGAGGAGCGCACGCCGATGTGGTCGGCGGCGTAGCCGAACAGGATCGGCAGGCAGAAGCCGCCGAGGCCGCCGATCACCCCGACCATGCCGCCGACGGTGCCCATGTTGCTCGGGTAGTAGTCGTGGATGATCCGGTACACGCTGGCCTTGCCGAAGCCCTGGGCAATGCCGACGACGAACACCAGGAAGGTGAACAGCCAGACGTTCAGGCCGATGCCCAGGCTGAGGTCGCCCTGGATGCCGTGGATGGTCATGGTGGTCTGCGGGTAGGAGAGGAAGAACAGGCACACCAGGCAGACCCAGAACACGCCCCAGTTCACCGAGCGCGCGCCGTAGTGGTCGCTGAACCAGCCACCGAGGGCGCGGATCAGGCCGGACGGCAGGGTGAACAGCATGGTGATGAAGGACGCGGTCTTCAGGTCCAGACCGTATTCGGCGATGTAGTACTTCGGCAGCCACAGGGCCAGGGCGACGAAGCCGCCGAAGACGAAGAAGTAGTACAGGCCGAAGCGCCAGACGCGCAGCTCGGCGAGCGGCGCCAGTTGCTTGGCCAGGGTCGGCCGCTGGCTGGCCTCGGCGGCACCCTTGAGGTGCGCCGGATCGGTCCAGGTGAACAGCCAGAACAGCACGGCGGTGACCAGCATGGCTACCGAGTAGACCTGCGGCACCATGCGCCAGCCGAAGGCGACCACGATCATCGGCGCCACCAGGTTGGTGATCGCCGCGCCGGCATTGCCAGCACCGAAGATGCCCATCGCGGTGCCCTGGCGCTCCTTCTCGAACCAGGCCGAGGTGTAGGCGATGCCGACCGCGAAGGAGCCGCCGGCCAGGCCGACGAACAGGCCGAGCACCAGGTAGTGCCAGTACTGGCTGGCGAAGGCCAGGCCGTAGATCGGGATGGCCACCAGCAGCATGTGGATGAAGAACACGATGCGGCCGCCGAAGCGGTCGGTGATCAGGCCCAGCGGCAGGCGCACCAGGGAGCCGGTGAGGATCGGCAGGGCGACCATCAGGCCGAACTGGGATTCGCTCAGGCCGAGCTCGTCCTTGATGCGGATGCCGATGATCGAAAACATCGTCCACACGGCGAAATTCACCGCGAAGGACAAGGTACTCATGCCGAGGACGGAGTACTGTTTCTGACGTAGGGAAGCCATGGCTAAACTCTCTGCACGGACAGCGTTCAGCGAGAGCCTAGGGAAGGTGTTCCTATGCAAATTTGATAGGAATCAATGAAATACCGGCCGTTCCGTGCCTAGATGCGCGCCCCTACCTCGAAAGAGGTACGGCTGAAATTATTGCGCAACTCACTGTTTTAAAAGGCTTTTCTCATGAACAAGGCGACCGCGCCGGACGCTGACCAGCGGGACAGATTCTTTGGAGGTAGTGACAGGGCCGGAAAGCCGATCCTGCGCCGCTCCCTGGTAGTCCGCTTCGGCTGCTACCTCACCCTGCTGGTATCGCTGGCGCTGATCGGGATGTTCAGCGCCCTGCTCTTCGCCGACTACACGCACCAGGACGCCGCGGTGATCAACCACGCCGGCTCGTTGCGCATGCTCACCTACCGGGTCGCCCTGGAGCCCAGCCTGGAAGGCCGCCAGGCGCTGCTCGGGACCCTCGGCGAACGCCTCGACAGCGGCGACATCCGCCGCCTGCTGCAACGCCAGGACGCCGACGACCCGATCCGCCAGTTGCACCAGGAGCTGCGCGAGGGCCTCGCGCGCCTGGACCCGCGCGCGCTGCCCGGACGCGCCGTGCTGGACGCCTACGTCGGCGACATCGACCGTTTCGTCGGCATCCTCCAGGCCAAGGCCGAGCGCCGCTCGCAACTGCTCAGCACGGTGCAGGGCCTGTGCCTGTTCCTCAGCCTGCTGGTGGTGTTCGTCACCCTCTACGACCTCAGCTATCACGTCATCGGCCCGCTGCGCGAACTCACCAGCACCGCCCGCCGCCTGGGCCGCGGCGAGCTGGACGCGCGGGTCACCTACAGCGGCGAGGACGAACTGGCGCAACTGGGCGAGCGCTTCAACCAGATGGCCGGCGAGCTGAAGAGCATCTACGGCGACCTGGAAGAGCGCGTGGAGGACAAGACCCGCGCCCTCTCGCAGAGCCACCAGCGCCTCGAACTGCTCTACGCCAGCGCCCGCCGGCTGGGCGAGAACCCCTACGACAGCCGCACCCTGCAACCGCTGCTGAACCAGTTGGAGAAAGTGCTCGACGCCGGCCGCGTGACCCTCTGCCTGAACAAGGACGGGGTCGAGCGCGCCTACAGTTCGCTGACCACCACCGAGCGCCCGGCGGACTTCTGCCTGCAGGGCGACTGCGGTAGCTGCCGCGAGCAGGCCAGCGCCTGCGACCAACCCTCGTCCCTGGCCCAGCCATTGCTGATGCAGCCCTTGTCCATCGCCGGCCACCGTTTCGGCGAACTGTTCATCGAAAGCCGCAGCGGCCGCCTGGAGAACTGGCAGCAGCAACTGATCGAGACCTTCTGCGACAACATCGCCCGCACCTTCGCCCTGTCCCTGCAACAGGAACAGGAAAGCCGCCTGGCCCTGTTCGCCGAGCGCGGCACCATCGCCCGCGAACTGCACGACTCGCTGGCACAGTCGCTGTCCTACCTGAAGATCCAGGTCAGCCGCCTGGGCACCCTGCTCAAGCGCGAGGCGCCGGCGGAGAAGATCGAGGACACCCTCGACGAACTGCGCGAAGGCCTCAACGGCGCCTACCGGCAACTGCGCGAACTGCTCACCACCTTCCGCCTCAGCCTCGACGAGCCGAGCCTGGAAGCCGCGCTGGGGAACGCCGTGGCCGAGTTCGGCGAGCGCGGCGAGGTGACGATCGAACTGGACAACCGCCTGCAACACGTGCCGCTGAGCCCCAACGAGGAAATCCACGTCCTGCAGATCGTCCGCGAGGCGCTTTCCAACGTGGTTCGCCATTCGCAGGCGCAACGGGCCTGGGTGCGCCTGAGCAGCCAGGCCGACGGCCAGGTGAGCATCGCCGTCGAGGACGATGGCGTCGGCTTTGATCCGCAGCAGAACCGCAGCGGCCATTATGGGCTTACCATCATGCAGGAGCGCGGCCAGACCCTCGGCAGCCAGTTGCGCTTCGAAGCGCGCGCGCCCCACGGCACGCGAGTGCTCTTCAGCTTCGTGCCGACCGCCCTGCAACCCTCCGCCGCCAAGGAGCCGACCCCATGACGGACATGCCAGCCACCGCCGACGAACCGGTTCGCCTGCTGCTGGTGGACGACCATCCGATGATGCGCAAGGGCGTCGCCCAGTTGCTCGAACTGGAAGACGACCTCAGCGTGGTCGGCGAGGCCGGCAGCGGCGAGGAAGCCCTGCGCCTGGCCGCCGAACTGGACCCGGACATGATCCTGCTGGACCTGAACATGAAGGGCATGAACGGCCTGGACACCCTGCGCGCGTTGCGCGAGGCCGGAGTCGACGCGCGCATCGTGGTGTTCACCGTGTCCGACGACAAGGGCGACGTGGTCAACGTCCTGCGCGCCGGCGCCGACGGCTACCTGCTCAAGGACATGGAGCCGGAGCGCCTGCTCGAGCACATCCGCCAGGCCGCCACCGGACAGATGACCCTCAGCCCGCAGTTGACCCAGATCCTCGCCCAGGCCCTGCGGGGCGACGACCGCTCGAAGAGCCTCGACGAGCTGACCGAGCGCGAACGGCAGATCCTCCGCCAGATCGCCCACGGCTACAGCAACAAGATGATCGCGCGAAAGCTGGACATCACCGAAGGCACGGTGAAGGTCCATGTCAAGCGGGTGCTGCACAAGCTCGGCATGCGTTCGCGGGTCGAGGCCGCGGTGTGGGCGGTGGAGAACGACCTGGTGTGAGCCGCGCGCGGGCTTGATTCCGGTCAAGAAATCCACCGCGGCGCTGCGTCGATACTGGCGGCTTCCTTCCACGAGGCGCCCGTCATGATGTTCGAACGCAGCCCCGACGATCCCCTTCCCCTGGTCTACGCCTGCTCCGGCTGCTCCAACGTGGCGCAACTGGCCAACGATCTCGCGCTGCGCCTGGATCGCGCCCGGCTGGCGGAGATGTCCTGCATCGCCGGAGTCGGCGGCGACGTCCCGCTGCTGGTCCGCCGGGCCCGCTCCGGGCGACCGATCCTGGCCCTCGACGGTTGCCCGCTGCATTGCGTGAAAGGCTGCCTGGCGCGCCACGAGGTAGTCCCGACCCTGCACCTGACCCTCAGCGAACACGGCCTGAAGAAGCGCTACGGCGAGGACTGCGAGGCGCAGGACGCCGAGCGCCTGTTCGTCGAACTGGAGCGTCTGCTGACGCCGGGCGGCAAGCGCCGCTGCGAATGACGGCGAGGCCGGGGGCGGCGGCTATCCCCAGCCTGCCGAAACCCGCATCCCCGCCTTTCGGCCTCCCTCGCGCATATCGCGGCGCCTCCGCCGCGTAAGCGTGCCCGTACCGCCTGCGATACGCAGCAGTGCGCTAGGATGTCCCCTCGGCTTCGAAGAAAGGACATTTCAATGCTGATCGGTGCGCTGCTGGTTCTCACCTGGGTCATCCTCCTCGTCCGATACCCGGCCAAGGCCCTGCCGGTCTCCCTGGCGGCTCTCGCCGGGCTGGGCCTGGTGGCGGCCTGGGTGATCTGGCAGGACAACGACGAAAGCCGCCACCTGCAACGCCAGGAACTGCGCCTGAGCTATGCGCCGGAACGCTGTCCGGTGGACCGGCCGCTGGCGGTCGAACTGAAGAACGGCAGCGACCGTCCGTTGCTGGAGCTACGCTGGAGGATCGCCGCCTACCGCCCCGGCGACAGCGTCAACCTGGCCGACACCAGCTTCGACAGCCCGCGCTACCGGGCGCCGAACGCCCTGCTCGGCGGCGACAGCTGGCACGATTGCCTGCCGCTGCCGCCGCTGCGTCCGGGCTATCGCGCCAGCACCCTGGAATTCCGCGCCGAACGCCTGGACGGGCGTTTCGGCAACTGACCGAGGGAGGACCCGATGGAAACCCGCCGTCTGTTCGACCAGGGCTCCGCTGCCTACGCCAGCGCCCGCCCGCGTTATCCCGATGCGCTCTACCGCCATCTCGCCGGGCTCTGCGGCCAGCGCCGGCGCGCCTGGGACTGCGCCACCGGTACCGGCCAGGCCGCGCTCGGCCTGGCGCAGTACTTCGGCGAAGTCCTCGCCAGCGACACCAGCACGCAGCAGATCGAACACGCCGTTGTCCATCCGGGTATCCGCTACAGCGTGCAGGACGCCGAAGCCACCGACTATCCCGACGCCGCCTTCGACCTGGTCTGCGTAGCCCAGGCCTGGCACTGGTTCGACCACTCGCGCTTCAACCGCGAGCTGCTGCGCGTGCTGCGTCCCGGCGGCGTGTTCGCCGCCTGGGGCTACGGCTGGTTCAGCATCGACGCGCAGATCGATGCCGCCATCGACGAGGAATACCTGCGCCCGATCGGCCCGTACTGGGCGCAACAGAACCGCCTGCTGTGGAACGCCTACCGGGATGTCGAGCTGCCGCTGGGCGAACTCCCCGCGCCGGCCTTCGTCATCGAGCAACAATGGAGCCTGGCCCGGTTGTTCGACTACATGGCCACCTGGTCGGCCAGCCGCCTGTGCCGCGAGGCGCAGGGCAACGCTTTCGTGCGCCAGGCCCTGCAACGGGTCGCCGCGCTCTGGGGCGAGCCGACCTCGACACGCAGGGTTCGCATGCCGCTGGCGCTACGGATCGCGCGCAAGGACGCCTGACCGAGCCTTCGAGCGGTTTTCCGCGGCCGGCGAATCCAGTACGGTAGGCCGCCCTCCTTCCAACTCCCAGCCAAGGAACGCTGCCCATGAGCCAACCCGTCGCCTTCGTCACCGGCTGCTCCAGCGGCATCGGCCGCGCCCTCGCCGACGCCTTCCAGCGCGCCGGCTACCGGGTCTGGGCCAGCGCGCGCAAGGAGGACGACGTGCGTGCCCTGGCCGAGGCCGGCTTCCAGGCGGTGCAACTGGACGTCAACGACGCCGCCGCGCTGGCCCGTCTGGCCGAGGAACTGGGAGTCGAAGCCGCCGGCCTCGACGTGCTGGTCAACAACGCCGGCTACGGCGCCATGGGTCCGCTGCTGGACGGCGGCGTCGAAGCCATGCGCCGGCAGTTCGAGACCAACGTGTTCGCCGTGGTCGGCGTGACCCGCGCGCTGTTCCCGCTACTGAGGCGCAAGTCCGGCCTGGTGGTGAACGTCGGCAGCGTCTCCGGCGTGCTGGTCACGCCCTTCGCCGGCGCCTACTGCGCCTCCAAGGCCGCGGTGCATGCGCTGAGCGATGCCCTGCGCCTGGAGCTGGCACCGTTCGGCGTCGAGGTGCTGGAAGTGCAGCCGGGCGCCATCGCCTCGAACTTCGGCGCCAGCGCCAGCCGCGAGCTGGACAGCGTGGTCGACGAACGCTCGCCCTGGTGGCCGTTGCGCCGGCAGATCCAGGCGCGCGCCGCGGCATCCCAGGACAATCCCACGTCCGCCGAAGACTTCGCCCGCCAGTTGCTAGCCGCCGTGCAGCGCCGTCCGCGCCCGCCGCTGGTGCGCATCGGCAATGGCAGCCGGGCCCTGCCGGCGCTGGCCCGCTGGCTACCGCGCGGCCTGCTGGAGCGGCTGCTGAAGAAGCGCTTCGGTCTCGACACGCGCCTCTGAAACCGCCAGGAGATACCGCCATGGGCGACCGCCTTGCCGTACCCATCCGCTACTACGCCCTGGCCGGGATCGCCGCGGCGATCCTGCTCAACGTGCTGCTGCGCGGGGTGGTCCGCTTCGGCGGCCTGCCGGCCAGCCTGCTGATCGCCGCGCTGGTCGCCGGCGGCCTGGCCTGGTGGTTCGCCCGCGCGCAGCGGCGCTGGCCGACCTGGGGCGAGCGCTTGCGCCTGGTCGCCCTGTATGGCGGAGTGCTCGGGGTCCTTTACCTGCTGCTGGTCGGCCTCGCCTCGCTGAAAGGCGATCCCAGCCCGGCGGCACTGCTCATCGTGGTGCTGCACTACCTGTGCTATCCGGCGCTGTTGCTGGTGTTCTTCTCCGGCAGGGTCTATGGATTCTTCCTGCGCTGACAGGTGAGGCTGCCTCAACGAATTCTTCACATTCTCTTCAGCTCGGCTTGACCCGCCCTCGCCTAGTGTTGGCCACCCACCGCACGAGGCCGACATGCACCGTTCACCGCTCGCCTGGCTCCGCCTGCTCCTCGCCGCCGTGCTCAGCGCCTTCCTGCTCGGCGGCCCGCTGCATGCCGCCGAGACTGCCGCCACGCGTTCGCCAGCCTGGGCGCAAGCGGTCGACCCGTCGATCAACCTCTACCGCATGAGCCCCACCCTCTATCGCAGCGCGCTGCCCAACGCACAGAGCGTCGCGCTGCTGCAACGCCTGCAGGTGAATACGGTGGTCAGCTTCATCAAGGACGACGACCGCGCCTGGCTGGGCCAGGCTCCGGTGCGGGTGCTCAGCCTGCCGACCCACGCCGACCGGGTCGACGACGCCGAGGTGCTCAGCGTCCTCCGCCAGTTGCAGGCAGCCGAGCGCGAAGGTCCGGTACTGATGCACTGCAAGCACGGCAACAACCGCACCGGACTGTTCGCCGCCATGTACCGCATCGTCGTGCAGGGCTGGGACAAGCAGGCCGCGCTGGAGGAAATGCAGCACGGCGGTTTCGGCGACGAGGACGACATGCGCGACGCCAGCGCCTATGTGCGCGGCGCCGACGTCGACGGCCTGCGCCTGGCGATGGCCAACGGCGAATGCAGCCCGTCGCGCTTCGCCGTCTGCCATGTGCGCGAGTGGATGGCCCAGGCGCTCGACCGGCCGTAAACACGCGCAGGGCCGAAAGGCTTGGTCCCGTCACGCAAGTTTGGCACCCTTGGGACTCGCCGCCGCACGCGGCGGCCCACTTCGACAGCCGCGACGAGACTCCCATGAGCGATGCCCCGACCTCCCCGCGCTTCAGCGCCGCCACCAGCACCCGCCTGCTCGACCATGCGCAACTGGAGGCGCTCTGCGCCGACTATGACGGCTTCCTTCTCGATCTCTGGGGCGTAGTGATGGACGGCGCCGAGGCGTTCCCCGGCGCCCTTGCCTGGCTCGCCCGGCGGCACGCCGAAGGCCGCCCGGTCTGGTTCCTCAGCAACTCGTCCAGCAGCGTGGCGGAAATGAGCGCCGGGCTCGAGCGCCTGGGCATCCGGCGCGACTGGTTCGCCGGCATCACCACGTCCGGCCAGTTGACCATCGACGCCCTGCTGCAAACCGCCGAATACCGGCGTGGCGGTATCTACCTGGCCGGCGTCGGCCTGGCCCAGCAGAGCTGGCCGGCGGAAATCCGCGAGCGCTTCGTCGAGGACATCGCCCAGGCGGCGCTGATCGTCGGCGTCGGCAGCTTTCCCCAGGATGAACTGGAACAGCGCTTCGCGCCCCTGCGCGGCGCCACCGACCTACCGTTCCTCTGCGCCAACCCGGACCGCGTGGTGGTTTCCGGCGGCCGCACGGTATACGGCGCGGGCATGCTCGCCGAGCTGTTCAGCGAGGAAGGCGGCCAGGTCAGCTGGTACGGCAAGCCCGACCCGGCGGCCTTCCGCATCGCCCAGCGGCAACTGGAAGCGCGCGGCGCGCGGCACATCCTGTTCGTCGGCGACTCGCTGGTGACCGACGTCCCCGGCGCCCTCGCCGCGCGCATCGATACGCTCTGGCTGGGCGCCACCGGCATCCACCGCGAAGCCCTGGGCGCCGAGTTCAACGGAGCACTCGACGAGGAGCGGGTCAGGTCGCTGCTGCACGGCTATCCGATCCGACCGCACTTTGCCGCGCCAGGGCTGGTCTGACCCTCAAAGGTCGGAAAAAGGATGCACGCATGCACTGGCTGGACTACCTGCAATGGCCCGCCATGCTGGTCACGGTGGTGGCCGCCTGGCTGGTGGCGTCGGCGCATCGGCGAAGACGCAAGGTCGGCTTCTGGGTGTTCCTCGCCAGCAACCTGCTGTGGATCGCCTGGGGCCTGTACGCCCAGGCCTATGCGCTGATCCTGCTGCAGGTCTGCCTGGCGGCGATGAACCTGCGCGGCACCCATCGCAACGAAGCGCCACAGGACAGCGCCTGATGGCCGCCAACGAAAACGCCCGCCATGACGGCGGGCGCTCGCTTTGCGAAGGCTGCGCTCAGTGCGCCCCCTCGCTTTTCTCCAGCGGCTGGCCGGCGTAGATACGACGCACCAGCGGGCCGATGGAAAGCCCCTGGAGCAGGATCGATACCAGCACCACGATGTAGGTCAGGCTGAGGATCAGGTCGCGCTCCGGCCCCAACGGCAGGGACAGCGCCAGCGCCACCGAGACGCCGCCGCGCAGCCCACCCCAGACCAGGATGCGGATGGTGCCCGCCGGTACCTGCCGGTTGGCGCCACGGAAACGGCGCAGGACCAGGATCGCCGGGCCCACCGTGAGCAGGCGCGAGACCAGCACCGCGCCGCCTAGGGCGAAGGCCGCCGCCACGTGCAGCCAGGAGAACGGCAACAGCAGCAGCTCCAGGCCGATCAGGGCGAACAGCAGGGCGTTGAGGATCTCGTCGATCAGTTCCCAGAACTTGTCCACGTAGCGCCGGGTCTCGTCCGACATCGCGTAGTGGCGTCCGTGGTTGCCGATGATCAGCCCGGCCACCACCATCGCGATCGGCGCCGATACGTGCAGGCGCGCGGCCAGCGCGGCACCGCCGATGACCAGGGCGAGGGTCAGCATGACCTCCACCTGGTACTGGTCGATGCCGCGCATCATCACGAACACGCCGTAGCCGAGCACCGCACCGAAGACCACGCCGCCGATGGCTTCCTGGACGAAGAGGATCGCCGTGGCGCTGACCGTGGGCGCCTCGCCGAGCTGGAGGATGCCGAGGATGATGGCGAACACCACCACCGCGGTGCCGTCGTTGAACAGCGACTCGCCGACGATGGTGGTCGCCAGCGGTTTCGGCGCGCCGGCGGACTTGAGGATGCCGAGCACGGCAATGGGGTCGGTCGGCGAGATCAGCGCGCCGAACAGCAGGCAGTAGATGAAATCCACCTGCCAGCCGAACAGCGGGAAGGTGTAGTAGGCCAGGCCACCGATGACGAAGGTGGCGATCAGCACCCCGGCGGTGGCCAGCAGGCCGATCGGCCACTTGTAGCTGCGCAGGTCGGAGAGGTCGACGTGCAGTGCGCCGGCGAACAGCAGCGCGGGCAGGAACCAGGTCATCAGCACTTCGGAGAAGTCGATGCGGCGGATGATTTCCTGCATCTCCACCTCGAGGATCGGATAGCCCAGTTCCGACAGCCCCTGGACGATCAGCGAGAACACCAGCGCCGTGGCCATCACGCCGATGGTCGGCGGCAGGCGGATGAAGCGGTAGTTCACGTAGGTGAGCAAGGTGGTCAAGGCAATGAATGCCGCGACGAGATCGAGCATGACGCGGGGTACTCCCTTAGCAGAAGGTAAAACACCTACCCCAAAAGGCCGATCCGTGAACCGTGGGGTGCGAATGTCTGGAAAAGCCCGAGAAAATTTCGGAACCCGCATCATAACCGCAGAAAAGCCCTGGACGTCCAGCGCACCGATACGGTGCATGGCGCGCCGCCGACGCGGCAGCACCATTATCGACCGCTTCCCCGGGAAAATTTCTTCGTTCGCCGCCAGCCCAGGCGAGACGGCGGCTGCGGCCGCTTGCCCAGGCCCGGTCATGGCACAAGCATGGCCGTTTCGTTGAACCTCCGCGAACGACGAACGGTCAACCCTTTCAGGGTCGGGAATTCGGTGCCCATCCGAAGCCTTTGATTTCCGGCCTGTTTCCGCGCTTCGACGAAGCGCCCGACAGCGTAGCCAACGCTCATTCCGAAGGGAGTCCCGACCATGGTGAAAACCTGTGGCAAGGCCCTGCTCGGCCTCTGCGCCGCAGCCGCCGTACTGGCCTTGCTGATCCACTGGATCACCCCCGCGACCATCCTCCACTACCGCGAGGACCTGCTGTTCTACTTGCAGGCCCACCTGGTGCTGGTCTTCAGTTCGATGGCGGCCGCCCTGCTGGTCGGCGTGCCGGCCGGCATCCTGCTCAGCCGTCCCGGCATGCAGGCCCAGGCCGAACGCCTGATGCAGGTGTTCAACGTCGGCAACACCATCCCGCCGCTGGCGGTGCTGGCCATCGCCCTGGCGATCATCGGCATCGGCAACGGCCCGGCAATCCTCGCCCTGTTCCTCGCCTCGCTGCTGCCGATCGTGCGCAACACCTACGAGGGCCTGCGCAATGTCTCGCCGGCGCTGAAGGAAGCCGCCACCGGCATCGGCATGACGCCCAACCAGGTGCTGCTGCGGGTGGAACTGCCGAACGCGGTGCCGATCATCGTCGGCGGCGTGCGCGTGGCCCTGGCACTGAACGTCGGCTCCGCGCCGCTGGCGTTCCTGATCGGCGCCAACAGCCTGGGCAGCCTGATCTTCCCCGGCATCTACCTGAACAACCACCAGCAACTGCTGCTCGGCGCCGCCTGCACGGCGCTCCTCGCCCTGCTGCTGGACGCCCTGGTGGTGCTGTTCAGCCGCATGTTCCTGGAACGCGGCCTGACCGCCAAGGAGGCCTGATGAACCGACTGATCCGCTCACTCTGCCTGGCCTGCGCCGGCCTGTTCGCCGCCGGCCTGGCGCAGGCGGAAACCCTGCGCATCGGCGGCAAGACCTTCACCGAGCAGCGCATCCTCACCGCCATCACCGCGCAGTTCCTGCAGAAGCGCGGCTACGACGTGACGGTCACCATCGGCCTGGGCAGCACCCTGGCCCGCGCCGCCCAGGAAAGCGGCCAACTGGATATCGTCTGGGAGTACACCGGCTCGTCGCTGATCGTCTACAACCACATCGACGAGAAGCTCGACGCCGCGGCTTCCTACCGCCGGGTCAAGCAACTCGACGAAGCCCAGGGCCTGGTCTGGCTGAAGCCGACCCGCTTCAACAACACCTATGCCCTGGCCATGCCCGAGGAACAGGCCGAGCGCCTGGGCATCCAGAGCGTCAGCGATCTCGCGCGGGTGCTCGCCGAACAGCAGGAGGCCGAGCCCGGGAGCACCCACCTGTTCGCCATGGACCCGGAGTTCGCCGGCCGCCCCGACGGCCTCGGCCCCATGAGCGAGCTGTACGCCCTGCACTTCACCCGCAACGACATCCGCCAGATGGACGCCGGGCTGGTCTACACCGCGCTGAAGAACCGCCAGGTGTTCCTCGGCCTCGTCTACACCACCGACGGCCGCCTGAAGGATTTCAAGCTGCGCGTGCTGAAGGACGACAAGCAGTACTTCCCCTTCTACAACGCCGCCCCGGTGGTGCGTAAGGAGGTCATGCAGCGCCATCCGGAGTTCGCCACGCTGTTCGATCCGATCATCGAGCGGCTCGACGACGCCACCATGCAGGCGCTCAACGCGCGGGTCGATATCGAGCAGCAGACGCCACAGAAGGTCGCCGCCGACTTCCTCCGCGAACACCACCTGCTCGACGACGGCCAGGCCGGCCAGGGAGGTAGCCAGTAATGGACTTCTTCAGCGTGCTTTCCCATCTCGACTGGTCCCAGGTCGGCCAGCTCACCCTCCAGCACCTGCTGCTGGTACTGGTCGCCGTAGGCCTGGCGATCCTCGTCGGCGTGCCGCTGGGCGTGCTGATGACCCGCTTCACGTGGCTGGCCGGCCCGTTGCAGGGCGCCGCCACGGTGATGCTGACCATCCCCTCGATCGCCCTGTTCGGCCTGCTGATGCCGGTCTACTCGGTATTCGGCCAGGGCCTCGGGCCGCTGCCGGCGATCACCGCGGTGTTCCTCTATTCGCTGCTGCCGATCCTGCGCAACACCTACCTCGCCCTGACCGGCGTCGAAGCGGGCATCCGCGAGGCCGGCAAGGGCATCGGCATGACCTTCTGGCAACGCCTGCGGATGGTCGACATTCCCCTCGCGGTGCCGGTGATCCTCGCCGGCGTACGCACCGCCGTGGTGATGAACATCGGCGTGATGACCATCGCCGCGGTGATCGGCGCCGGCGGCCTGGGCGTGCTGATCCTCACTTCCATCAGCCAGAGCAACATGCCGATGCTGGTGGTCGGCGCGGTACTGGTCAGCCTCCTGGCCATCGTCGCCGACCTGCTGCTGCAATGGCTGCAACGCATCCTCACCCCCAAGGGACTGCGCGCCAGCGCGCACTGAAAGGAGCCGAACATGATCGAACTGGACAAGCTCAGCAAGACCTTCACCCAGAAGAACGGCAAGGAGTTCCGCGCCGTCGATTCCGTCAGCCTGACCGTGGAGAAAGGCGAGATCTGCGTCTTCCTCGGCCCCTCCGGCTGCGGCAAGACCACCACCCTGAAGATGATCAACCGGATCATCCCGCCGACCTCCGGCCGCGTGCTGATCGACGGCCAGGACACCGCGGACCTCGACGAAGTCACCCTGCGCCGCCACATCGGCTACGTGATCCAGCAGATCGGCCTGTTCCCGAACATGACCATCGAGGAAAACATCATGGTCGTGCCGCGCCTGCTCGGCTGGGACAAGGCGCGCTGCAAGGAGAAGGCCCGCGAGCTGATGAGCATGGTCAAGCTGGAGCCCAAGCAGTACCTGCAACGCTACCCGCGCGAACTCTCCGGCGGCCAGCAGCAGCGCGTCGGGGTGATCCGCGCGCTGGCGGCGGACGCGCCGCTGCTGCTGATGGACGAGCCGTTCGGCGCGGTCGATCCGATCAACCGCGAGTCGATCCAGAACGAGTTCTTCGAGATGCAGCGCAAGCTCGGCATGACCGTGATCATGGTCAGCCACGACATCGACGAAGCCATCAAGCTGGGCGACAAGGTGGCGGTGTTCAAGAGCGGCCGGCTGCTCCAGTACGACCACCCGGATACCCTGCTGGCGCACCCGGCGGACGAGTTCGTCAGCGCCTTCACCGGCCAGGACAGCACGCTCAAGCGCCTGCTCCTGGTGCGCGCCGAAGACGCCGCCGACAGCAGCCTGGTCACCGCCCGGCCGCAGCCCCCGGTGGCCGAGGCGCTGGAACTGATGGACGAGAACGACCGGCGCTACCTGATCGTGGTGGATGACCAGGGCAAGGGCCTGGGCTACGTGCGACGCAAGGACCTGCGCCGCCAGGAGGGCACCTGCGCGCCGTTCGTCACCCCGTTCCGGGTCACCGCCAGCCACGACGAGCACCTGCGCATCCTGTTGTCGCGGATGTACGAGTTCAACAGCTCCTGGCTGCCGGTGCTCGACCCCGACCAGCAGTTCCTCGGCGAGGTCACCCAGGAATCCATCGCCGACTACCTCAGCTCCGGCCGCTCGCGCGGCGGCAAGGGCCTGATCGTGTCGCCGGCCGAACAGGTCGGAGCCTAGGCCGCCGGGTGGACATTCACCGCCGGCAGCCGCCAACCGCAGCGTATTCCTGGCGAGTGGCGCCCTCTTCCGCCCCGCCGAAACGAAAAAGCCCGGCATCCGCCGGGCTTCTCCCTGCCCCTTCCACTCAACCGGCCCGCCCCGGCGCCTGCGCCGCCGAGGCCTGGTCGTCGCGCCCTTGCGGCTTGACGATCACCGTGCAGGTGATCCCCGCCGAGAGCAGCACGCCGTCCGGCACTTCGTCGATGTGTACCCGCACCGGCACGCGCTGGGCCAGGCGCACCCAGTTGAAAGTGGGGTTGACGTCGGCGGTCAGCTCGCGGCTTTCCGGGTTGTCGCGGTCGTAGATACCGCGGGCGATGCTTTCCACGTGGCCCTTGAGGTGTTCGCCGCTCATCAGCTGCATGTCCACCGGGTCGCCTTCGCGGATGTACGGCAGCTTGGTTTCCTCGAAGTAGCCGTAGACCCAGTAGGAGTTCTTGTCGATCACCGCCATCTTCGCCTCGCCGACCCGCGCGTAGTCGCCACGGTGCACGTTGAGGTTGGTGACGTAGCCGTCGACCTGCGCCACCACCCGGGTGCGCTCCAGGTTCAGGCGCGCGGCGTCGAGCTGGGCCTTGGCCTGCTCGTAGTCGGCCATCGCCGCGGCGGCGGTGTTGTGGGCGTCGTCGCGGCTTTCGCGGGAGACCACCATCTCATCCATTTCCGCGCGCCGCCGGGCGTTCAACTGGCGCATCTCCAGGGTCGCCTTGCGCGAGGCAACCAGCGACTCGGCCTGCTTCACCGCAATACGGTAGTGGTCGGGGTCGATCTGCATCAGCAGGTCGCCTTTCTTCACCAACTGGTTGTCGCGCACCGGGACGTCGACGACGATCCCGGAAACGTCGGCGGCGACATTGATCACGTCGGCGCGCACGCGACCGTCACGGGTCCAGGGGGTGTCCATGTAGTTGACCCACAGGGTCCGCCCGATGAATACGGCGACCAGCAGGATCAGCAGGGTCGCCAGCAGGCTGATTACGGATTTCAAGGTCATGGTCGGCTCACGATAACGAAGAGGTGCGCTACCGCCTCAGCGGTAGATGGTCAGGGACAGGCCGCCGTACAGGCAGGCGAACAGGCTGACCCGGAACAGCGCCGGGTGCCAGGTGAAGCGATACAGGCCAACCGAGGCGAAGATCCGGTCGAGCCCCCAGGTGAGCGCCGCGGCGATCACGAACAACAGCGTCAGGGTCGGCATGTAGACCCCATGGATGGCGATTTCACGAGGCATGGACGGTACCTTGGCCGCTCGTCCGGCCGGCCAGTTCGGTCAGTGGCGAGGTCGGCGCGAGCAGGGAAGAACGGATGAAGTGCAGGTAGCTGCGCACCCGCCGTAGCGGCGAGCTGTCGAAGTGCGGCGCGCAGGGTTCGTCGGTGTGCCTCGCCGCGTGGATGGCCTGGTCGACAGCCGCCAGGGCGCGCTCCAGGTTCTCCGCACCGGGGCGCACGAACAGCCGGATCAGGGCCCGCCCCATGGCGCGGATCGCCTGGCGCCAGGGCATGGCCTCGGCGTAGCAGGGTTCGTCCGGCAGGCGCTCCTGCTCGCGACGCAGCTCGATGATCGCGTGGCCGACCTCGAGCACCAGGAACATCCAGCGCAGCAGCCCGCGCTGCACGTCCGGGCGCCCGGCAGCGACGCCATAGGCCTGGTTCAGCAGGTCGCGGGTGCCGCTTTCGAAGGCCGAGCCAAGCCCCCTGCTCCTGCCGCTGATGGCGAACACCACGCGCATCCGCAGGTCGCGCTCGAGGCGCTTCCACAGCCAGGCGCTGTTGGGCGGCAGAATGACCGCGGCGGCCGCGGCCGAGAGCAGCATCGAGAGGATCAGGGCGATGTACTCGTTGATCACGTGGGCCGGGTCGTAGACGGTCAGGTTCGCCGGCACCGAACCGAAGCAGAAGAACACCAGCAGGCCGAGACCGTAGCCGGCCCACTGCGGCCGCGAGGAGATGAACGCGCCGAGGGCGAACACCGGCGCCAGTACCAGGCATAGCAGCGGGAAACCGTCGATATGCGGGTAGACGAAGAACATCTCGCTGAAGCCGAGCAGCGCCGCCGCCATGGTGCCGATGGCCATCTGCATGGCGACCTTCTTCGGGTTCGGCGCCGCCGAGGCCAGCGCCGAGACCGCCACCGCGTTGAGGGCGAAGGTGCCGCCGCTGGGCCAGGTGCTGTAGATCCAGAAACAGCCGAACAGCAGGATCATCAACCCGGTGCGCATCCCCGCCACTGCCGCCGCCACCGCGTTGGCCTTGGCGGTGAAGGCGTCCTTCCACTGCTCGCGCTCGTGGCGGTGGGCGGCCAGCGAGGCATGGGTCAGGGCGTAGTCGTGCATCTCCTCGGCGAAACGGTAGAGCAGCTCGGCGGCGGTATTGAAGTCCAGCCGCGCCTCTTCGCCCGGCTCCAGCGCCAGCAGTTCTCCGCGCGCCTGGCGGATGCGCGCCATCAGGCGTTCGCGGCAGTCGGCGAGGCGCTGGGCGAAGCGCTCGGCGTCATGGTCGGTGACGGCGCGGCCACGGATCTCCTCGAGCAGCCCGGTGATTTCCTCCAGGCACGGTTCGAACGCTTCCAGCACCTGGGTGGAGCCCTGCGCGCGCAGGCGTTCGAGCAGTTGGTGGAGGGCGTGGAAACGGGTATTCATGGCCATGAACTCGCTGCTCAGGCGAATCAGCCGGCCATTGCGCAGGCGCATGTGCGGATCCTCGAAGGCGCTCGCCGCGCGCATCGTCTCCAGGCCCACCGCCTGGGCGGCGAAGGCCACGTTGCTGCTTTCGAAGCGCTCGCGCCCGCCGACCCCGCGCAGGCTGTCGAGGACGAACGCGGCGAACAGGCCGAAGCGCACGTACAGCGCATTGCGCATCGCCGCGCTGGTGGTCTGCGGCATGATCACCGCGCTGACCACCCCCGAGCAGAGGATCGCCAGGCTGATTTCCAGGACCCGCCAGATCGCCTGCATGAAGGCGCCTTCCGGATGGCTGGTGGCGGGAATGCCGATCAGCGTCGCGGTGTAGCCGGCGAGCACGCAGGCGTAGGAGCGGAAGTCACGGTAGCGGGCGGCCCCGGCGGTGCAGAGGCCGATCCAGATCGCCGAGCTGAGCAGGAACAGCACTCGCTCCTGGGCGAACAGGGCGATCAGGGTGACCATCACGCTGAGGCCGACCAGGGTGCCGAGGATGCGGTAGAAGCTCTTGGCGAACACCTGGCCGCTCTGCGGCTGCATGACGATGAACACGGTGATGGTCGCCGTGCTCGGCTGCGGCAATTCCAGACGCATCGCCAGCCAGAGGGTCAGGAAGGCCGCGCAGAGCACCTTGAACACGTAGATCCAGGTCGCCCCGTCGCTGCGCGCCCACTCGGCCAGCGCGCGCCGCCACTCGTCGCGGCTGGGCAGGGCGAAACCAGCGGAGCGGCCACTCATCGCGAAGACACCGCTCTGACCGGGACGTTCTCCGGCGCCAGCTTCCGCTGCACCGGCGTATCGGCGCCGGCCCCGACGCCGCCGCCGAGGGCGGTGAGCAGGCTGGCATGGGCGGCCAGCCGGGCGGCCTGCACCTGCTCCTGGACCAGTTGCTGCTGGAACAGCCGGGTCTGCGCGTTGAGCACGTTGAGGTAATCGGTGAGGCCGCGCTGGTAGGCCAGGGTGGCGATATCGTAGGTCTTCTGCGCGGAAGCCACCGATTGCGCGGCGAAGTCCTTCTGGATGTCCACCGAATGCAGGCGGATCAACTGGTCGGAAATGTTCTTCAGCGCATCCACCAGGGTCTGGTTGTATTGCTCCACCGCCGCGTCGTAGCCGGCCGCCGCCTCGCCCAACTGCGAACGCAGGCGGCCGCCGTCGAAGATCGGCAGGGTAACCGCCGGGCCGGCGCTGTAGGTGTACTTGGCGCTGCGGAAGAACTCCAGCATGCCGCCGCCGACGGCACTGAAGCCGACCGAGGCCATCAGGTCGACGTTGGGGTAGAAGTCGGCGCGCGCCACGTCCACGCCCTTGGCCAGGGCGGCGACCTGCCAGCGGCGGGCGACCACATCCGGGCGGCGACCGAGCAGTTCGGCCGGCAAGGCGCTGGGCAGGCTCGGCTGCGCCGCCAGGTTCAGGCTTGGCCGGCGGATCGTGCGGCCCTCGCCCGGGCCCTTGCCGGCCAGGGCGGCGAGCAGGTTGCGGGTGAGCTGGATTTCTTCGTCGATCACCTCGATGCGGCGCTCGGTCTCGGGCAGCGGCACTTCCGCCTGGCTGACCTCGAAATGCGTGCCGATGCCGCCGCGCAGGCGACGCTGGGCCAGGGCGAGGATGTCGCGCTGCTGTTGCAGCATGGCCTTGGCGATGTCCATCTCGGCGTACTGCAACGAGAGCTGGACGTAGGCGCGGACGATGTTGCCCTCCAGCTCGAGCTGCGCCTGGCGCGCCTCGGCGGCGGCCATGTGGGCCAGGTCGACGGCGCGCTCGCTGTCGCTGCGGTCGCGCCCCCAGAGATCGAGCTTGTAGTTCAGGCCGATCTCGGTGGAGTTGTTCCAGGAAGTGGTCCGCGCCAGGTCGCCGGGGCCGTAGAAATAGTCGTCCGGCCAGCGGTGGCGGACCAGCGAGCCCTTGCCCTCGATCTGCGGCGACTCGATGGACTCCACCAGCCCGGCCATGGACTTCGCCTGGCGTACCCGCGCATGGGCTACCGCCAGGCCTGGATTGCCGTCCAGCGCCTTCTCGATCCAGGCGTCCAGCTGCGGATCGGCATACACCTTCCACCACTGCGCCTGCGGCCAGCCGGCCTCGCGGGCGGCAGCCTGGATCGCATGGTCGGTGGCCAGGGCGTTGGCGTCGAGCGTGGCGGCCTCGGGGGCGATATCGCCTGTACTGACACAACCGGATATTGCGGAGAAAACGACGAGAAAACCGACGAAGGAGCCGACCAAGGTCAGTTCCTTCCTGAGAGCACGCGGCACGTTGTCTGATCCTGGAGGGGCGAAGCACGGAATTTGAACGGTACGGGCGCCGTTCAACCCGCTCGAGCGTTCGTGCGCTCGGGGGCCGATGAATTTTAAGAGGCTGGCGGCTGCTGATAAGCTGGCTCAAGTGCGATTGTTTATTGCGTAATGTGAAATAATCCGCCCTCGCAACAATCTGACACACTTCTGCGCGTGCCTAGGAGGCCCCGTCGATGGACACCCTGCAAAACATGCGAGCCTTCGTCTGCGTGGCGGAAACCGGAAGCTTCACCGCGGCGTCCCAGCAGCTCAACACCACCACCGCCTATGTTTCGCGGGCGGTGGCCAACCTCGAGACGCACCTGCGCACCCGCCTGCTCAACCGTACCACTCGTCGCATCGCCCTCACCGAGGCCGGCCAGCGCTACCTGCTGCGCTGCGAGCAGATCCTCGCCTACGTCGAGGAAGCCGAGGCCGAAGCCAGCGATGCCCATGCCCGTCCCGCCGGCAAGCTGAAGCTGCATTCGATGACCGGCATCGGCCAGCACTACGTGATCCGTGCCATCGCCGGGTACCGCCAGCAGTACCGCGACGTGACCTTCGATCTGACCATGGCCAACCGCGTGCCGGACCTGCTCGACGAGGGCTTCGACGTGGCCATCGTGGTGGCCTCCGAGCTGCCCGATTCCGGCTTCATTTCCCAGCGCATCGGCGAGACCTACAGCATTCTTTGCGCCTCGCCGGAGTACCTGCGCCTGAACGGCACGCCGAGCGAGCCTTCGGAGCTGGCCAGCCACGACTGCCTGCGCCTGGTCAGCCCGGTGGTGCCGCTGGATCGCTGGCTGTTCGACGGTCCCAACGGCCAGGAAATGGTCTCCATCGGCGCCTCGCCGTTCCAGGTCAATGTCGGCGACGCCATGACCGAGGCGATCCGCTCCGGGCTGGGCATCGGTATCCTGCCGGTGTATTCGGCCATCGAGGACCTGGGCAAGGGCACCCTGGTGCGGGTCCTGCCGCAACACCGCCTGCAACAGCTCAACGTCTATGCGCTGTACCCTTCGCGGCAGTATCTCGACGCGAAGATCAAGACCTGGGTGGAATACCTCAAGGAAAGCCTGCCCGGCCTGCTCCAGCGCGACGAAGCGGCGCTGGTGGAGCTGGGCCTGGAACTCGGAAGACCCTCCTGAGCCGATAATCGCCCGCCCAGTGGCGGGCCCCTGCCCGCCGCTTCGATGGCGGTGGTATGGTCGGCGCTTTCGCTCCCGCTTGCAGAGTCCCGTCATGAAAAAGAACGTCTTCGTCTTCAGTCGCCTCGCCCCCGAGCATCTCGAACGCCTGCAATGCCAGTTCAACGTCCGCGTGCTCGAACCGAAACAGGGCGACATCGACGCCCAGTACGCCGCCGCCCTGCCCGATACCCACGGCATGATCGGCGTCGGCCGGCCGCTCGGCGCCAGGCAACTGGAACAGGCGATGCAGCTGGAAGTCATCTCCAGCGTCTCGGTCGGCTACGACAACTATGACCTGGACTACCTGAACCGCCGCGGCATCGCTCTCACCAACACGCCCGACGTCCTCACCGAGACCACCGCCGACCTCGGCTTCGCCCTGCTGATCAGCGCCGCGCGACGGGTCGCCGAGCTGGACGCCTGGGTCAAGGCCGGGAACTGGAAGCGCACCGTCGACGCCCCGCAGTTCGGCACCGACGTGCATGGCAAGAAACTCGGCATCCTCGGCCTCGGCCGGATCGGCGCGGCCATCGCCCGGCGCGGCCGTTTCGGCTTCGGCATGCAGGTGCTCTACCACGGCAACAACCGCAAGCCGGAACTGGAACAGGAACTCGGCGCGCGCTTCCTCGGCTTCGACGAACTGCTCGGCGAGGCCGATTTCGTCTGCGTGGTGGTGCCGCTGGGAGCGCAGACCCGGCAGTTGATCGGCGCGCGCGAACTGGGTCTGATGAAACCCTCGGCGATCCTGGTCAACGTCGCCCGCGGCCAGGTGGTCGATGAGGCCGCGCTGGTCGCCGCCCTGCGGGAGAAGCGCATCCTCGGCGCCGGCCTGGATGTCTACGAGAAGGAACCGCTGGCCGAATCGCCGCTGTTCGCCCTGGACAACGTGGTGACCCTGCCGCACATCGGCTCGGCCACCCACGAGACCCGCCGGGCCATGGCCGAGCGGGCGCTGCAGAACTTCGAGGCGGCCTTGCGCGGCGAGCGGCCGCTGGACCTGGTCAATCCGCAGGTGTGGCGACGCGGCTGAGCGCGCCTCCCTCTCCGCTAGGTCGAGCGCGCCGGCCCGGCCAGCGCCGGCGCCTTCGGCTTGCGGAACACCAAGACGTTGCCGAGCATCACCAGGACCAGCCCGGCCAGCGCCGGTGCGGTCCAGCGGTAGCCCTCGGCGAAGGCCGAGATGTTCAGCGCCACCACCGGGAACAGCACGGTGCAGTAGGCGGCGCGATCCGGGCCCATGCGCCCGACCAGGGTCAGGTAGGCGGTGAAGCCGATCACCGAGCCGGGGATCGCCAGATACAGCAGCGAGCCGACGTAGCGCGCGCTCCAGTCGAAACTCAGCGGCACGCCCTGGAACAGGCACAGCGCCAGGAGGATCAGGGTGCCATAGAGCATGCTCCAGGCATTGCCGGTGAGCGGGCGGATGCCGGCCTTCTGTTGCAGGCTGGAAAGCATGTTGCCGGTGGAGAAGCACAGCGTGCCTAGCAGGGCCAGGCCGAGGCCGTAGAAGGTTTCCGGGGTGGCCTGGTGACCCACCAATTCCGGCCAGAACAGCAGCCCCAGGCCGAGCAGGCCGAGACCGCCACCGGCCATCACGTTCGACGCGATGCGCTGGCCGAACCACAGGCGGGCGTTCAGCGCATTCCACAGGGTGGCGGTGGAGAACACCACGGCCACCAGGCCGCTGGGAATCCACTGGCTGGCGGTATAGAAGCAGATGAAATTCAGGCAGAACAGGCATACGCCCTGGGCCATGCACAGGCGTTGGCCCCGTGCGTCCAGCCTTTGCAGGCGGCGGCCGAGCAGCAGCACGGCGAACAGCACCAGCGCCGCCAGGGCGAAGCGGTAGGCGATCGACAGGGTGATCGCCACCGGGCCCATCTGCAGCTTGATGGCGATCCAGGTGGTGCCCCAGATGAGCACGGTGAGCAGGTACAGCGAAAGATTCATGGCGACTCCGCAACGACAGGATGCCGTCAGTCTGCGGGCGAGGCCGGGCGCGACCATTGTCCATTCTTGCGCTTTTCATCCGCCGCCTCTCGCGGCAGCGTCCGGGCGCGGGTAGCATGGCCGGCATGCACCAACCCAGTGATTTCCAGGTATTCCGCACCCTCGACCGGACCTCCAATGCGCGCCTGCTGCGCAGCAGCACGCTCAGCGACGGCCTGGCGCTCGCCCATTGGTACCGCGACGAAGCGGAGATCCTCGGCTACAGCGACCCCGGCCATCACACCCTGTCGCTCTACCTGCAGGGCGGCTGGCAGACCTTCCGCCGCGATCGTCCCGGGCTCTATGGCGGCCCCGACCGCTTTTGCGTGATGCCGGCCGAACACCACTCCGACTGGGCGGTAACACGCGGCCTGGGCTTCATGCACCTGTACATAAGCCCGGAACGCCTGGCCGGCGCGGCGGTACGCACCCTCGATTGCGAACCACGCAGCCTGCAACTGGAGGAGCGCACCTACATCCAGGACGAGCCGCTGGCCGCCCTGTGCCGGACCCTGGAACGACAGGACTGGAACGAACCCGGCGAGCGCCTGCTATGCACCAGCCTCGCCCACCAGGCGGTGGACCACCTGCTGCTCACCGGGTGCGGCAGGCGTACCGACGTACGCTGGCAGGGCGGGCTGGCCGCGCACGTGCGGCGGCGCCTGGCCGACTACATCGAAAGCCACCTGGAGCAGCCGCTGGAACTGGGGTCGCTGGCGGAGCTGGCGGCGCTCTCCGAGTACCACTTCGCGCGCATGTTCCGCGTCTCCTTCGGCCTGCCGCCGCACCGCTACGTGCTGGAACGACGCCTGGCGCGGGCCCGCGACCTGCTGGCGTACTCCGCGCAGTCGCTCCAGGAGGTCTCGCTGGCCTGCGGCTTCGCCAGTCCGAGCCATTTCAACCGGCGCTTCCGCGAAGCCCATGGCGCCACCCCGGGGCAGTACCGCGCCGCCCTGAAAGCCTCCTGAAAGCCAGGCGCCGACAGCCTGCGGTTGTAGGCAGGCATTCCCGCAGCATAAAATGATAACTATTATCATTCGTTAATCCTTCTGCTCCGGGAATGTCCAGGTGTCGAGCGCCGACCTCGCCCACGCGGCCGCGTTGCATACCCTCTACAGCGACCACCACCACTGGCTCACGGGTTGGCTGCGGCGCCGCCTCGGCTGCCCGCAGAACGCCGCCGACCTGGCCCAGGACACCTTCGTCAAGGTCCTGGTTTCGCGCCAGGCCGCGCGCATCGACGAACCGCGCGCCTTCCTCACCACCATCGCCCGCCGCGTGCTGTGCAACCACTACCGCCGCCAGGACGTCGAGCGCGCCTACCTGGAAGCCCTGGCCAGCCTGCCCGAGCGGGAAGTCCCCAGCGAAGAGACCCGCGCCATCGTCCTGGAGACCCTGGTCGAGCTGGACCGTCTGCTCGACGGTCTGCCGCCGCTGGCCAAGGAGACCTTCCTGCTGGCCCAGCTCGACGGCCTGGGCTACGCCGAGATCGCCACGCAGCTGGGCATCTCCCTGAGCAGCGTCAAGCGCTACATGCTCAAGGCTGCGCAACGCTGCTACTTCGCCGAGCTGCCATGAGCCTGCCCGCCGCACCCAAGGTGCCGCCGCAGGTGGCTGAACAGGCCGTGCGCTGGCTGGTCGAGCTGCAGGGCGGCGCCGACGACGAACGCCTGCGCCAGGCCTTGGAGTGCTGGCGCCAGGCGGCCCCGGAACACGAGCAGGCCTGGCGCCACATCGAGGCGGTCAACCAGCGCCTGGCCGGGATAGGCACGCCACTGGCCCTGGCCGCCATCAACGCACCGCATTCGCCGCAACGCCGGCGCGCGCTGAAGACCCTGCTGCTGGTCCTGGCCGCCGGCGGCAGCGCCTGGGGCCTGCGCGAGAGCGGCAGCCTGCAGCGCTGGAGCGCCGACTATGCCACCGGCGTCGGCGAACGCCGGCGCCTGGTCCTGGCCGACGGCAGTCGCCTCGAGCTGAACAGCGACACGGCGGTGGATGTCCGCTTCGATGCCGGCGAACGGCGCCTGCTCCTGCTGCGCGGGGAAATCCAGCTCAGCACCGGCCAGGACCCGCGCCCGCTGCACGTGTACAGCGCGGAAGGCCGGCTGCGACCGGTGGGCACCCGGTTCGACGTGCGCCAGTTCGCCGGACGCACCCGCGTCGCCGTCCACGAAGGCGCGGTGCAGGTGGAGAACCGCGCCGGCCAGGGCCTGCTGCTGCCCAGCGGCCGGCAGCTGGACTTCGACCGCGAGCGACTCGGCGCTCCGCAGCCGCTGCCGGTCGGCAGCGGCGCCTGGACCGACGGCATGCTGGTGGCCGCCGGCATGCGCCTGGACGAATTCCTCGCCGAAGTCGCGCGCTACCGCCCCGGCCGGCTGGGCTGCGACCCGCGCATCGGCGGCCTGCGGATTTCCGGCAGCTATCCGCTGGACGATAGCGAGCGGATCCTCGCCACCCTGCCGGCGGTGCTGCCCGTGGAGGTACGGCGCGTCACCCGCTACTGGGTCGGCGTGCACCCGCGCGAATGAGCGGAAAGATATTTCCGCGCACCTGAGCCTTTTTCCCCACCTCGCGTGACAGAGGAGGAAAGCCAACCTCGAAAGATCCACTGGAGTGTCCCTCATGTCCCCGTCACGCGCCCTGTCGCCGCTCAGCCGCGCCCTGCTCCTCGCCTGCCTCGGCGGTCCCGTCCTGGTTTCCGCCGGTAGCGCCTGCGCCGCCGAGATCCGCACCGATGCCCGCCAGTACTACCGGCTGCCCGCCGAGCCGCTGGAGCAGGCGCTGAACCACCTAGGCCGCCAGGCCGGCGTGCTGATCGCCTTCAGCCCGGAACAGACCGCCGCGCGGCGCAGCCAGGCGCTGGACGGCGAGTACACCCTGGAGGAAGCCCTGGCCGCCCTGCTCGCCGGCTCCGGCCTGGAGGCGCGCGCCCGCGGCGACGGCGCCTATACCCTGGAGGCGCTGCCGGTGGAAGACCCGGCCAACCTGCAGGCGCTCACCGTGGTCGGCGACTGGCTGGCCGACGCCAGCGCCGCCGACGTCTTCGAGCATCCCGGTGCGCGCGACGTGGTCCGCCGCGAGCAGTTCCAGGCCCAAGGCGCGGCCAGCACCCGCGAAGTGCTGGAGCGCATTCCCGGGGTCAGCGCGCCGCTCAACAACGGCACCGGCAGCCACGACCTGGCATTGAACTTCGGCATTCGCGGCCTCAACCCGCGCCTGGCGTCGCGCTCGACGGTGCTGATGGACGGCATCCCGGTGCCCTTCGCCCCCTACGGCCAGCCACAGTTGTCGCTGGCGCCGGTGTCCATCGGCAACATGGACGCGGTGGACGTGGTCCGCGGCGGCGGCGCGGTGCGCTACGGGCCGCAGAACGTCGGCGGCATCGTCAACTTCGTGACCCGGGCGATCCCCGAGGACTTCGCCACCAAGCTCGACGTGCACAGCGAACTCAGCCCCAGCTCCAGCCAGGACGGCCTGAAGACCACCCACAACGTGCTGATCGGCGGCACCGGCGCCAACGGCCTCGGCGGCGCCCTGCTCTACTCCGGCACCCGCGGCGGCGATTGGCGCGAGCACAGCGATACGCGGATCGACGACCTGATCCTCAAGGGCCGCTTCCAGCCCAGCGACGAACACGCGTTTTCGGCGATGACCCAGTACTACGACGGCGAGGCCGACATGCCCGGCGGCCTCGGCACCGCGGCCTACCGCGACGACCCGTACCAGTCGACCCGTCCCTACGACAAGTTCTGGGGCCGCCGTACCCTGGCCAGCGCCAGCTACGAATACACCCCCAACGCCAGCCAGAAGCTCAACGTCACCGGCTTCTTCACCAAGACCCTGCGCAGCGGCTACCTCGACCAGGGCCGCAACCTCACCCTGTCGCCGCGCGAATACTGGGTGCGAGGCCTGGAAACCCGCTTCAGCCAGGGCTTCGAGCTGGGCGAAAGTCGCCACGAAGTGGGCATCGGCCACCGCTACGTCAACGAAGCCAGCCACGAGCTGCGCTACTGGACCCGCGCCGACAGCGGCCAGCTACCCAGCACCGGCAGCCGCAACGACCGCGACACCCGCGGCAGCACCGAAGCCAACGCGTTCTACATCGACGATCGCATCGACATCGGCAACTGGACCATCACCCCCGGCATCCGCTACGAGAAGATCGATTCCGAACAGAAGAACCTGCTGAAGAACAGCAAGGACAGCGGCCGCTACAACGCCTCGCTGCCGGCGCTCAACGTGACCTACCACCTCACGCCGAGCTGGAACCTCTACGCCAACACCGAGGGCTCGTTCGGCACCGTGCAGTACAGCCAGATGGGCAAGGCGGTGCGCAGCGGCGACATCGAGCCGGAGAAGGCCCGCACCTGGGAACTCGGCAGCCGCTACGACGACGGCATCCTGCGCGCCGAACTGGGCGCCTTCCTGATCAACTTCGACAACCAGTACGAGAGCAACCAGCAGACCGACAGCGTGACCGCCCGCGGCAAGACCCGGCACAAGGGCATCGAGGCGGCGATCGCCTCCGACCTGGCCGATCTCGACCCGCTGCTCTCCGGCTTCGACGTCTATGCCAGCTACGCCTACGTCGACGCGAGCATTCGCGAAGACGGGCCGAACAAGGGCAACCAGGTGCCGTTCTCCTCGAAGCACAAGGGCACCCTTGGCGCCAACTACCGCACCGGCGCCTGGAGCTACAACCTCGACGGCAGCTTCCAGACCAGCCAGTACGCCGACAACGCCAACACCGAGAGCGAAAGCGCCGACGGCAGCACCGGGCGGATCGCCGGCTGGATGGTCTGGAGCGCGCGCGGCACCTACGACTTCGGCCCGCAACTGAACGACCTCAAGCTCGGCCTGGGGGTGAAGAACCTGTTCGATCGCCGCTACTACACCCGCTCGTTCGACGACAACAACAAGGGCCTCTACGTCGGCCAGCCGCGCACCCTGTACGTACAGGCCTCGGTCGGTTTCTGAAGAAAGACCGCGGGAGCGCATGGCGCAACGGCGGACGATCGCCAGCGATCATCCGCCCTCCCCGCCGCCGGGCCTGGTTACCCTCAGGCCCGGCGTCACTTCCAGTTCGGATCGCTCTCCAACTGTTTCATCAGCAGCTCGCGGACCTGCCTGGAGGGTTCGCCGTACCAGCGATAGGTGGCGTACTTGCTCGGCGTCTGCATGACTTCGGCGGGCTCGTCCGGCAGGCTCACCTGCAGCCCGTAGGCGGCACTCTTGTCGCCGCGGAACGCCACCAGCAGGCGGTTGTTGCCGCAATCGTGGGGTTTGCAACTGTTGGCCAGGACGTAGGGCTGGCCCTCCAGGCTCAGGCTGGTGGACGGGGAACTCGGGCCGCTGGCGTCGGAAACCCATTTCGGCACGTCGCTCTCGCCCTTGAACATGGCATGCCAGGTGGCCTTGTAGCCGGGCTGGCCGAGCAGTTCGAACAGCCGCGGCTGCTCCTCGGCCTGCGCCGGCGCCCAGTGCAGCGCCGCGCCCAGCAAGGCCAGGGAGAGCAGTCTGGATACTCCGTTCATGGTGATTTCCTTCGATCGGGTGAAATGAAAGCAGTCTATCCGGCGGTGGCCGCCGCTGGCTGCTTGGAACGGCACGACTGCGACAAGTTCGCTGTCCACCGGCAATTCCATCGATCGCCGGATGACAGGCATCCCGACGCGCCGCGTTTTACCGCTATAATCCCGCGTTTTTCCGGGCCGTCCCGCGCCCACGCCAACGGATTCCAGCAGGCACGCATCCATGACCACTCAGGCCGCCGAAGTCGCGAAGCGCCGTACCTTCGCGATCATTTCCCACCCCGACGCCGGTAAGACCACCATCACCGAGAAGCTCCTGCTGATGGGCAAGGCGATCGCCGTCGCCGGTACCGTGAAGTCGCGCAAGTCCGACCGCCACGCCACGTCCGACTGGATGGAGATGGAAAAGCAGCGCGGCATCTCCATCACCACCTCGGTGATGCAGTTCCCCTACCGCGAGCACATGATCAACCTGCTCGACACCCCCGGCCACGAAGACTTCTCCGAAGACACCTACCGCACCCTGACCGCGGTGGACTCGGCGCTGATGGTGCTCGACGGCGGCAAGGGCGTCGAACCGCGGACCATCGCCCTGATGGAAGTCTGCCGGCTGCGTGACACGCCCATCGTCAGCTTCATCAACAAGCTCGACCGCGACATCCGCGACCCCATCGAACTGCTCGACGAGATCGAGGCGGTGCTGAAGATCAAGGCCGCGCCGATCACCTGGCCGATCGGCTGCTACAAGGACTTCAAGGGCGTCTACCACCTGGCCGACGACAGGATCATCGTCTACGTCCCGGGCCACGGCCACGAGCGCATCGAGACCAAGGTCATCGAAAAGCTCGACTCCGACGAAGCCCGTGCCCACCTCGGCGATCTCTACGACAATTTCGTCGAAGAGCTGGAGCTGGTGCAGGGCGCCTGCCACGAATTCGACAAGGACGCCTTCCTCAAGGGCGAGATGACCCCGGTGTTCTTCGGCACCGCGCTGGGCAACTTCGGCGTCGACCAGGTCCTCGACTGCATCGTCGACTGGGCGCCGCAGCCGCTGTCGCGCGCCACCCACGAACGCAGCGTGGAGCCGACCGAGGAGAAGTTCTCCGGCTTCGTGTTCAAGATCCAGGCGAACATGGATCCCAAGCACCGCGACCGCATCGCCTTCATGCGCATCTGCTCGGGCAAGTACGAGAAAGGCATGAAGATGCGCCACGTGCGCCTGGGCAAGGACGTGAAGATCGCCGACGCGCTGACCTTCTTCTCCTCCGAGCGCGAGCAACTGGAAGAGGCCTATGCCGGCGACATCATCGGCCTGCACAACCACGGCACCATCCAGATCGGCGACACCTTCAGCGAAGGCGAGAACTTCGGTTTCACCGGCATCCCGCACTTCGCCCCGGAACTGTTCCGCCGCGTGCGCCTGAAAGACCCGCTGAAGTCCAAGCAGTTGCGCCAGGGCCTGCAGGAACTGGCCGAGGAAGGTGCGACCCAGGTGTTCTTCCCCGAGCGCAACAACGACATCATCCTCGGTGCGGTGGGCGTGCTGCAGTTCGACGTGGTCGCCAGCCGCCTGAAGGAGGAATACAAGGTCGAGTGCGCCTACGAGGCGATCAACGTCTGGTCGGCACGCTGGATCGAGTGCGACGACGAGAAGAAGCTCAAGGAGTTCAAGGACAAGGCCTTCGAGAACCTCTCCGTGGACGGCGGCGGGCACCTCACCTACCTGGCGCCGACCCGCGTCAACCTCAGCCTGATGGAAGAACGCTGGCCGGACATCCGCTTCCGCGCGACGCGCGAGCATCACTGATCGCACGGGAGGAGCCAGGGACAGCCTCCCTGGCTCCTCCCGCGGCGGTCTCGGCGCAGGGCGGATAACCCTATCGCGGCTATCCGTCGCTCCAGCGCGATATCGGCGGACAACCCCTGCGCAGGCAAAGCGAACGCGACGCTGCGCGAAACGCCTCCTTCCCTCCTCCCAGGCTCCCCTCCCCATCGCGCCATCGCTCCGTACGCCTGCGCCTTTCGCAGGCGGGTGACGAGACTTCCAGGTAGGAAATCCCTTCAAGCGCAACCAGGCAAGGACGCGGTTGCCCAAGCCGTTTCCGAAGGTGCCTCCTGAGCAGTTCAGATAGGTTGTCCGCCCCCGAGTGGCACGGCAGAGTGCCAGGGTTTATCTCATAGGGACTTGAGCATGAGCGGCAAACCCGCTGCGCGCCTGGGCGATCCGACCGCGTGTCCGCTGCCGGGCCACGGCAGCAACCCGATCGTCGGCGGCTCGCCCGACGTCTTCTTCGACCATCGGTCCGCCGCCCGCCAGGGCGACGCCACCGCCTGCGGCGCCACCCTCAGCGCCAACGTCATCGCCAACGTACTGATCAATGGCAAGCCCGCCACCGTGGTAGGTAGCGTCGGCACCCACGGCAACCTGGTGGTCGGCGGGGCGGGCACGGTGCTGATCGGCAACAGCGGCGGCGGCGCACCCGCTCTCGCCCTCGCCCCACCGAAGCTGTGCCTGCAATGCCTGCTGCTGGCGGCACGCCGCAACCAGGCCCTGGTGCCCCTGGAAAGCCTCGGCGGCGCACCGTGAGCCGGCTCCAGCCGGCGCTCGCGGCGCCTACGCCGGACAGCCGCCTGTTCGCCCTGGCGGACGGCGCCCGCTACCTGACCCTGGACGCCCGCCTGGAAAAGGCCGCGGGGGAAATCCGCTCGCGCTGGCTGCTGGCCGGGAGCGAGCTGGACGAAATCGCCCATGCCGGGCCGGTCCTGATCGAATTCATGGACAGCGCCCCGCTTTCGTCATCGGGCGAGTTCCTCGGCTGGCTGCGCGACTGGGACCGCCGCTCGCCCATGGCCTCCTGGCTGTGGAGCCGGGCGTCCTTCGAAAACCTCGCGAAACACTTCGCCGGGCTGCTCTTCACCCGCATGCCCGACGGCCGCCGGGCGCTGTTGCGCTACTACAGCCCGGAAGTGCGCCGGGCGCTGGAACAGGTCATGACCGCGCGGCAATGGACGCAAGTGATGGCGCCGCTGGAGCGTTGGCAGGTCTGGCAGCCCCTGCAGGGCGGCTACCTCGTCTATGACCGGGAAACGGAGCGGACCGCCGATGCTTGAACTGGATGCCGGCCAACTGGATCGCCTGCAGCGGGTCCGCGACGACGAAGTCATCGAGCGGGTCCTGCTGGAGGTACGCCGGGAGGCTCCCGCCTGGCTCGAACGACGCGGCCTGCTGCCCGCCATCCGGCAACTCGGCGAGCTGCGCGCGACGGCGCTGGAACTGGGTATCGAAGAGCCCGGGACGATCGAACGCTTTCTTCTGCACGGCCTGGCCTTCCCCGCTTTCCAGGACACGCCGGCGTTTCTCGCACACATGCGCCGGCCGCTGGCGGACAGCCCGGAACAACGCTTCCAGGACTACGAACGGATCGTCGAGTTTCGCCTGGCCAGCCAGAAATGGCGCGCGTACGAAACCTCGGGGAGACCGGCATGAGCGGCATAGGCGCGCTTTTCCGACCGCTGCCCCGCATGGGCCCGCGGCTGCCCTTCGAGCTACCCGCGCCGCCCCGGCCGCACTTGCCGATGCCGGCGCCGCGCCCGCTGCCGCGACCGGCCCCCGGCGCGCTGCCCAGGCCGGTACCGCGTCCGATGCCGGTGCCGCAGACCCTGCCCAGGACCGAGACCGGCACGCTGAGCCGCGACCGGACCCGGGAAGCCGAGCGCGATTGCAGCAAGAGCCAGGGCCGCGACAAGGACTGCGTGGAGTGCCCGCCGTCCCGGGGCGAAATGGCCATCGCCAATAACGGCAAGGGCCACAGCATGTCGGACCTGTCCGCGCGCTACCAGCAGTGGGTGACCAATTTCCCGTTTCCCCACGAATGGTTCTGGAGCGGCACCTGGTGGGACGGCTTCGACGAGCCGCGCTGCACCCTGCTGGAGGCGAAGGCCAACTACGCCTTCCTGTTCATCCCGCTGCTCGGCGTGCCCAGGCCCTGGGCGCGGGCCAAGGTGAAGTCGGACCTGCTGCAGAAGGCCGAGGTCCACAGCGACAAGGCCCGACCGACCCCGCCGGTGTTCGTCGAATGGCACTTCCTGCAGCGGATCGTCTACGAGTACTGCGCCGCGGAGTACCTGCGCATGGGACTGGCCAACCTGAAGGCATTCTGGAATCCGATGCCGGGAACGGACGAGCACGACGACTACCAGGAAACCCGCGCGAAGGAACAGGAAGAGATGAAAAGGTTTTGCGAAGAGAACCCGGGGTATTGCGCATGACGGACGCCAAGGCTTTCAGGCGCTACATATTCGAGCTGTACTTCGATCCGGCACGGCTCCTCGAACTGGACGACGACCAGCACCTGCAACGGATAGAGCGCTTCCTCGATGCCCTCGCGCCCCTCCATCCGGTGCTGGAGAACTGGTACCTGTGCGGCGACTCCCTGCGCGACGCCCTCAGCCACAACGTCACCGAGCACCGCCAGGATCTCGCCAAGGCCCTGTCGCGTGACCGGCGCACCCGGGCGGTGGAACTGGTGCTATGGAACGGCGAGGAGGATCCGCTCAAGGGCGGGTTGTCGCTGGACTACGAGGCCAGCGGCAGGGCCGTCTCGACCAGGCTCCAGTTGGAAGATGCCGGCAGCCTGCTGCAGGTGTTCGACGCACCGGCTTCCTCCTTCGTCGCGATCTTCCTCGCGGCGCTGGAAATCTGGCCCGAAACGACCTGGGGCATGCTCGCTCCGCATACGTATTTCGTACACCAGCGGACCTTCCCGGACCGCCGCAGCATCGGCTGGATCGGCTTCTGCCCGCATCCGCTAAGGGCCACGGACTTCCCGGCGGCTACGGAGCTGGTCGACATTCCCGGCCGTGGCACCCTGCTGCTGAACGGCCGCGAACCGATGGACGAAACCCGTCGCGAACATTTCGAGCGCGTCGGCGAAGCGGACATCAAGCTGATGGAACTGGGCTACCTGCCGCCGCTGCGCGGTTGACGACGTACGAAGCAAAAGCCGCCTGCGTTCCGTAGGGCGAATACGCCACCGGCGTTATCCGCCGGCATCCCGCCGCAACGGCGGATAACCGCAAGCGGTTATTCGCCCTACCAGGCCCACGTGCCATGCAGAAGGCCACCCTGGAGGGGGCTCCGTTCCGTGGGGCGAATACGCCACCGGCGTTATCCGCCGGTATCCCGCCGCAACGGCGGATAACCGCAAGCGGTTATTCGCCCTACCAGGCCCACGTGCCATGCAGAAGGCCACCCTGGAGGGGGCTCCGTTCCGTGGGGCGAATAACGCCACCGGCGTTATCCGCCGAGATCCCGCCACGACGGCGGATAACCGCAAGCGGTTATTCGCCCTACCAGGCCCACGTGCCACACTGGAAGGCCACCCTGGAGGGGGCTCCGTTCCGTGGGGCGAATACGCCACCGGCGTTATCCGCCGAGATCCCGCCACAACGGCGGATAACCGCAAGCGGTTATTCGCCCTACAGGCCCACGTGCCATGCAGAAAGGCCACCCGAGGGTGGCCTTTCTGCATGGCGACCAACGCCACGGGCGCTATCCGCTGCCTACCTGCGGTGCTTCTTCATCGCCACCCGGCGCAGGTCGATACCGATCACCACCGGGTCGTGGTCGGAGGCCCGGTACGGCTCGGCGTTGTACAGGCTGTCCTGCTGCCGAGGGGTCTTGAACTCGACGTTGTAGTCCAGCACCCGGGGCTCGTCGGCGTTGATGTGCCACTCCACCGCGCCGCGTACCTGGCGCGCCAGGCTGGCGTTGGCGAGGGCGTGGTCAAGGTAGCCGGACTGCCCGGAGAACACGTAGGAATAGCCCTTTCCTGCGCCCGCCTGACGCGCCACCAGGTCGGTGTAGCCGGCGCTGCGGATGACGTTCACCGGGTCTTCCTTGGCATAGGAATTGAGGTCGCCGATGATCAGGCGATCAGGCTCCTTGGCGCCCGTCGGATCGCCCGCCAGCCAGTCCACCAGGGCCTGGGCGGCGCGCGCCCGGGTCAGGTTGCAGTTGCCCTGGCCGTCGCCGGTGTCCGGGTCGCCGTCGCAGGCCGAGCCCTTCGACTTCAGGTGGTTCACCGCGATGGTCAGGCGTTCGCCGCCATTGATCTCCTGGAAGGTCTGGGCCAGGGTCGGACGGTTGCGGGTGTCGTCGAACTCCGGGTTCACCGAACTGTCGAGCACCGCCGCGGATCGATAGGTGCGGACCTTGTCGCCGCGATAGATCAGCCCCACGGCAATTTCGTCGCTGCCCAGCTTCGCCCGGTTCGGGTTGACGAAGGCATAGCGCTGGCCCTGGGGCAGGCTGGCGTTGAGGCCGTTGACCAGGTCGGCGATGGCGCTGAACTCGCAGTAGCCGTCGTTCTCGATCTCCATCAGGCCGACGATGTCCGCCTTCGAGGCGAGGATCGCCGCGACGATCTTCGCTTTCTGCCGTTGGAACTCCTCGGCCGTGTTGGCTCCGCGCGAGGTGGGGAAACCGCCGCCCTTGCCATCGCCGTTGAAGTAGTTGAGCACGTTGAAGCTGGCCACCCGCAGGCGCCCTTCCACCGCCGGCTGGGCCGGACGCGGATTGGCCGCCTCGAAGGTCGGCGTCTGCAACGGCTGGATACGGTAGCTGCCGGCCGAGTAGTCGAGCACGCCGTCGATGGCGCTGGTACGGTCGCCGACGCGCAGGCTGTTGTAGGCGCTCAGTTCCGGTGCCGGGTAGCGGATCGGGTCGGGGTTCTGCCCGCTGCGGCCGTCGTCGAGGAGAATCCGGTCGAGGTCGTTGCGCGCCTGCATGGCCTTGGCCTGTTCGCCGGGAGCCACCACGTTGGTCGGAGTCATCTGGCGGCCGCCGGAGGACAGCAGGACCTCGCCGTAGCGGCCGAGGTTGTAGACCTCGTTGACGGTCAGCGTCTGGCGGAGCTGCACGCGCATGCCTTCGTAGCGCTCCAGCGCATCGGCGCTGGCCAGCGGCAGGCTGATGCCGGCCGGCGTCGGCAACGCCACGCCGCTCGCCAGGACGCTGACCTGCAGCGGCCCGACCAGCTCGGTGAGGCCGTTGAACTCGCGGACCTGGCCGGTCACCCGGACGCGGTCGCCGAGCTTGACGTCGCTGCCGTTGCCGCCGTCGTAGACGAAGATGCCTTCGGAGGTCGCCGGGTCGCCGTCCACCGTGGCATCTTCCTGCTGCACGTAGAAGCCCTTCAGCTCGCTGGCGTTCTGGAAGTCGCCGACCACCACGCCCTCGATGGCGACCCGCTGGTTCACCAGCGGACTTTCAGCGCCGGCGCCCTGCACCTCGTGGATCGGTCGCAGGCCGGCCTCCTCGCCGCCGCCGGGCTCGCCAGCGCCATGCTGGCCGAGGTTGGCGAAGGTGTCGCGCGGGTAGCCCAGCCATTGCGCCGCCGGGTCGAAGGCGTCGCTGGGATCGCTGTCGCCGTCGCGGATGTCGGCCTTGCGCACCAGGCTCCGGTCGAGGGTCTGCACATCGCCGCTGCCCCAGGTCGTGCCGGGGTTGAAGCCGACCTGGCCGAGGCTGTCGAGGATCTCGCCGCTGCGCCGGCGCAGCAGCACCGCATCGTTGCCATTGAACCAGCTGCCTTCCACCCGCTGGCTGGCCAGCGCCAGCAACGCCGGGTCGGCCACGCCGTTGGCGAGGACGAAGGTCTTGCCCGGCGCCAGGCTGCCGCTCAGGTCGATGCTGCGGCCCGCCGCGCTGGCGCCGTTGAAATAGAACTCGACGCGGTAGGCGGAGAGGTCGAGGACCTGGCTGCCGCTGTTGTAGAACTCCAGCGCCTTGTTGTTGCCGCTGCCTTCGACATACTCGGAGATGATCAGCTCGGCGGCGTTGGCCACCGGCAGGCCCAGCAGGGCCAGGCCGCCCAGCAGGGCGGCGTTACGCAAGGGGTGCATCGGGATACTCCTTTATCGGAATGGGGTCGCCGCGGCTCAGGCGCCGTCGGGCTGCAGTTCCTGGGAAAACACCGGCTCGCCGTCGAGGTCGCGCAGGGTGACGGTGAGCGCGCGGCTTTGCGCATCGATCTCCACCTCGCCGAAGAACTGGTAGCCGGCGAAGGGGGAACTGTTCTGGACCAGCGGGGCCTTCTGGAACATCACCTGCGGGCCGAACGTGCCATCCAGCGCGTTGGGTCCGAAACTACCGGCATTGAGAGGCCCGGCGACGAACTCCCAGAACGGCGCGAAGTCCTTGAACGCGGCACGCTCCGGGCTGTAGTGGTGGGCTGCGCAGTAATGCACGTCGGCGGTCAGCCAGACGGTGTTGCGCACCTCGGCGCGCTGGACGAAGCGCAGCAGGTCGGCGATCTCCAGCTCGCGGCCGAGGGCGGCGCCGTCGTTGCCGTTGGCGATGGCCTCCCAGCGGTCGCGACCCTGGGCGTCCTTGCCATCGGGCACGCAGAGGCCGATCGGCATGTCGGCGGCGATCACCTTCCACTGCGCACGCGAACCGCGCAACTCGCGCTTGAGCCATTGCAACTGCTCACGGCCGAGGAAATCGGTGGCGGCGCTGCGCCGCGCCTGCAGGTTGGCGCTGTTGCCGCCGCGGTAGCTGCGCATGTCGAGGACGAACACGTCGAGCAAAGGGCCGTAGGCGACCTTGCGGTAGATCCGCCCGTCGCGCCCCTGGCGCTGGAAGCGCAGCGGCGCGTATTCGAGGAACGCCTGGCGTGCACGGGCCGCCAGCACGTCGATGTCCTTCACCTGGTAGCGCTCGTCGAGCTGCTTGCTGGAGGACCAGTTGTTGGTGGTCTCGTGGTCGTCCCATTGCCAGATCTGCGGCACCTCGGCGTTGAAGCGGCGCAGGTTGTCGTCGAGCAGGTTGTAGCGGTAGTTGCCGCGGAACTCGTCGAGGGTCTCGGCGACCTTGCTCTTGGCCTCGGTCACCCGGTTGCGCCAGATGCGCCCGCTCTCGGTCTCGATGCGTTCGGGGATCGGCCCATCGGCATAGATGGTGTCGCCGCTGTGCAGGAAGAAATCCGGCTGGCGCCGGCGCATGGCTTCGTAGATACGCATGCCGCCGATATCCGGATTGATCCCGAAACCTTGCCCGCAGGTGTCGCCGCTCCAGACGAAACGGATATTGCGCGCCTCGCTCGGCGCACTGCGCAGGTGGCCGAACCAGGGCTTGCTCAGGCTGCCGTCGCGGGCATCCTCGAAGCGCACCCGGTAGAAGATCGACTGGTCGGCCAGCAGGCCACGCAGGTCGATGCGCGCGGTGTAGTCGAGGCGCTCGTCGGTGACCGGCGAGACCAGCCGACGCGGCTCGCTGAAGACGCTACGGGTGTCCCATTCGACGATCATCCGCGCCGGGCGGTCGGTGCGGCTCCAGACCAGCGCGCGGTCGCCCTGCACATCGCCGGATTGCACGCCATCGGTCAGCTTCGGCCGCGCCCTGGGCGAGGCGATCACCGCCGGCGCGCCCAGCGCCGGCAACAGCAGTCCAGCGCCCAGGCCTTGCACGACGCGGCGGCGCTTGAGGTCCATCCCACTCATACCGGAGTTCTCCGCAGGCTTCACGAAGGTCCGGTTTACCGGGGCAAGTTGACAGGGGCGTTACGGGGACAGACAGGCTATCCGTTTGGTCAGGGGAAACGCCCATTCGCTCCGCGCCGCCCATGCGGCAACGAACCGGGCGTTGCCTCGCTGAAAAGAGCTTCAGTGAGTTTCAGGCTTCAGGGAATACACCCAATCGGAGGGGCGCGCCCAGCGACATTGGCGTCGCTATACGCCCCTTTCCACCGACCTCAGCCGCCCCGCGCGCCCTGGACCGGCCCCTGGGGCGCCTCGCCGCGCTCCTCCTGCACTGCCCGCCCGGCCCGTTCCACGGCGTTCCACAACCAGGGCGGCAGGTGCTCCGGGTCGAGGCTGTCGAGGAGGTTCTTGACCGCCAGGCCCAGCTCGGTGTCGCCCTCGATCACCAGGCGGCGGCGGAAGAACAGGGTATCCGGGTCCTCATGCCGGCTGGCCAGCAGCAGGAAGTCGCGCCAGTCGCCACGGATGGTCACGCTGGCCCGTGGCCGTTCGACCAGGCGCAGGCCGCCGGGCACCCGGGTGACGCACCAGCCGACGCCGAGGTCCCTGACTTCCAGGCGCAGCCAGCGACCTTCCAGCAGGTCGAAGGCGCCCTCCTCCAGCGGCTGGGCGAACAGCCGGTTGGCGACCCGTTGCAGGACCAGGTGCTGGAGCCCGCGCGGAACCTTCGCCGCCAGCGGCAACAGGCGTCCGGCGACGCCGAGGAGCAGGCGTTGGCGGTTCAGCATAGCCCTGCCTCCTCTGCCCGCAGCATCCCCGGCCGGCCGTGCCAGTAGCCGTTGCAGCCTTCCACGGCGAGCGGCGGAGCGGCACCCTTGCGTACCCGGTCGAAGGCCGCGATCACCTCGGCCATGCCCTGCGCCCGAGGACTCAGGCGTAGCAGGTCGGCGCCGCTATGTTCCAGCGAGCGGTAGTCGGCCAGCAGGTTGCTGACCTTGCCGGACATGGTCTGGATGCCGTTGAGGGTGAACAGCGCCTCGCCCTCCTGGCTGAGCAGCGGGATACCTTCGGGATACTGCTGGCAGCAGAACTGGCAGTCGTCCTTGGGCCGGTTCTCCGCCCGCGCGGTGAAGCAGCGCGCCGAGTAGGCCAGCGGCAGGTGACCGTAGGCGAAGACCTCGGTCTGCAATTGCTCCAGGCCCAGCTGCGCAGCCTGGTCGAGCACCCCGCGCAGCAGCTTGCCGGAGACTTCCACCGGCGGAATCCAGCGGCGCATGCCCCAGGAATACAGTTCGGCCAGGGCATGACCGTTGTAGAGGTTCAGCGCCGGACCGCCGACAAAGGGCACGCCGCGCTGGCTGAGGTAATAGACGGCGGCCATGTCGTTGGCCTCGACCCGGAGTTCGCCGTTCTCGCATAGCCGGCGCAGGCTGGACAGCTCCGAAGCGGCCTCGATCAGCGCCAGCCCGGAGAGCACCAGCTCGGCACGGGTCGCCTGCGCCAGCTCGCGGGCCAGCGCCTGCCAATCGTTCAGGGACAGCGCCCGGCGCTTGGCGCAGACGGTCTCGCCGAGGTAGATGACGTCGAGCGGCTGGCCAGCCATCTCGGCGTAGAAATCGAATATCTGCCGCTTGTCCCAGTAGAACAGCAGCGGTCCCAGGCTCAGTTTCATCGCGGCGGTCCTCACTGCCAGGAACGGTGATAGGCGCCCAGGGTGGTCTGGTGCCCTTCGGAAAGTCCGGCCAGCGCGCGCTGCCATTGCGGCTGCACGCTATAGGCGCCCGGCGCGCTGGCGTAGCTGTCCAGCGCCTGGCGCCAGACCCGGGTGACCTGCTCGACGTAAGCCGGGCTGCGCTGGCGGCCTTCGATCTTCACCGCCGCCACGCCGATTTCCGCCAGTTGCGGGACCAGGTCCAGGGTGTTCAGGCTGGTCGGTTCCTCCAGCGCATGGAAGCGCTGGCCATTGACCAGGAAACGGCCCTTGCAGAGGGTCGGGTAGCCGGCCGCCTCGCCGGCGGCGTAACGGTCGATGAGCACTTCGTTGAGGCGCGAGGTCAACCCCTCCGGTTCCTCGCTCCAGCGCACCGCCCTGGCCGGCGAACAGACGCCGCAGAGGTTCGGCGACTCGCCGGTGACGTAGGAGGACAGGTGGCAGCGGCCCTCGGCCATGATGCACAGGCTGCCGAAGGCGAACACCTCCACCGGCACCGGGCTACCGGCCGCCACCTGGCGTACCTGCGCCAGCGATAGCACGCGGGGCAGGACCGCGCGACGGATGCCGTAGCGTTCGTGATAGAGGGCCAGGGCCGCGGCATTGGTTGCCGAGCCCTGCACCGACAGATGCAGGTTGAGCCGCGGATGACGCTTCGCGGCATAGCCGAGCACCGCCACGTCGGCGGCGATCAACGCATCGACGCCGAGGTCGGCGGCCTGGTCCACCGCGCGCTGCCAGCGCTCCCAGCCCTGCGCGCTGGAATAGGTGTTGACCGCTACGTAGAGCTGCCGCCCGGCCTCGTGGACTCGCCGCAGGCCTTCCTGCAACTGGCGTTCGTCAAGGTTGAGGCCGGCGAAATGGCGGGCGTTGGTGTCGTCGCGGAAACCGACGTAGATGGCATCGGCGCCCTGTCGCAGGGCCGACTTCAAGGCGGGCAGGCTGCCCGCCGGACAGACCAGTTGCATGGGGTTGCTCCTCTGGCGAAAAACGCGCTCCGCGGCAGTGGGCAACCCCGGGGCACAGGCGCCACACTCTAGAAAGACGCTCCCGGTCGGCGCTTGACCGGGATCAAGAAGGCCTCAGGCCATCAGTGCGGAGAACGGCAGAAAGTCGATCGCATCACCCACGCCCAGGGTGGCGCCGCGCTCGATCACCGCCAGCCCGTCCGCCCAACTGGCGGCAAGCAGCATCGCCGAGCCCTGCTGCGGGTGGATTTCCACCCGCCCCCGTTCATCGAGCCGCGCCCGCAGGTACTGGCGACGCGCCCGCGGTTGCGGCCAGTCGAAGGCCGCCGGCAGCGCCAGCGGCCGCGGCACTACGTCGAACAGTCCCTGCTGGCGAAGCAGGAACGGACGCGCCACCAGCAATGCGGTGACCAGCGCCGCCGCAGGGTTGCCGGGCAGCCCCAGCCAGGGCTTGCCGGCCACGGAGCCGAAGGCGAACGGCTTGCCCGGCTGGATCGCCAGGCGCCACAGGTTGACCTCGCCAAGCTCGGCGATGGCGCGCTTGAGGTGGTCTTCCTCGCCTACCGAGACACCGCCGCTGGTGACCAGCGCGTCCCATTCGGAGGCCGCCAGGCTGAGCGCATCGCGGCTGGCCACCAGTTCGTCGGCGAGCACTTCCTCGTCGTGCACCTCGAAGCCCAGACCGCGCAGCAAGGCGCCGATGCAGTAACGGTTGGCGTTGTAGATCTGCCCGGCCAACAGTGTCTGGCCGGGCTCGCGCAATTCGTCGCCGCTGCTCAGCAGGCCGATGCGCAAGCGCCGACGCACCGAGACCGTGGCGACGCCGAGACTCGCCAGCAGGCCGAGTTCCTGCGGGCGCAAGCGCTGTCCGGCACGCAGCACCGGCGCGCCACGACGCAACTCCTCGCCGCGCCGGCGCACATGCTGGCCGGCGCTCACCGGCGGCAACTGCACGCGCTCGCCGTCGACCACGCAGAGTTCCTGCGGCACCACGCAGTCGGCGCCGGTCGGCAGCGGCGCGCCGGTGAAGATCCGCGCCGCCTGGCCCAGCGGCAGGCTCATGCCGCGGGTGTCGCCGGCGGCGATCCGCGCGCCGACCGTCAGGCTGCCGCCGCTGCGCGGCAGGTCGGCGGAGCACAAGGCGTAGCCGTCCATCGCACTGTTGTCCCAATGCGGCAGGTCCATCGGCGCCAGCAGGTCCTCGCCGAGCACTCGTCCCAGCGCCCGCTCCAGGGCCAGGCTCTCGCAGGCTGGCGGGCGCGGCGCGCGCGCCAGCAGTTCGGCCAGCGCCTCGTCGAGCGGGCGCAGTTGGCCGCCATCGCAGGCGCAAGCGCTCACGAGCGGCACCCGCAGCCGGCCACCGGCGCCACGGCTGGCGGGGTCTTCAGGTGCGGGACGAAATTGCACGGGCGGGTGCGGCTGTCCAGTTGCGCCAGGAGAATCTCGTTCCAGGCGGTGCGACAGGCGCCCGGCGAGCCGGGCAGGCAGCACACCAGGGTACCGTTGCTGAGCCCGGCCAGCGCCCGCGACTGGATGGTGGAAGTGCCGATCTCGCGCTGCGAGACCTGGCGGAACAGTTCGCCGAAGCCCTCGACATCGCGCTCGAACAGCGGCCCGACCGCCTGCGGGGTGTTGTCCCGCGCGGTGAAGCCGGTGCCGCCGGTGATCAGGCCGACCTGTACCTCGGGGTCGGCGATCCAGGCCGAGACCACCGCGCGGATCTGGTAGATGTCATCGGTCTTCAGGCTCCGCTGGTGCAGGCGATGACCGGCGGCCAGCAGCGCGTCGGCGAGGGTCTGGCCGGAAGTATCGGTTTCCAGGGTACGGGTGTCGCTGACGGTGAGGATGGCGATGTTCAGCGGCTGGAAGGTGGAGGTGGCCAGGTGGCTCATGGAAGGGGGTCCTAGGAACGGGCGATGCCTCAGCCTGAACCGCGGGCCCCCGGCTGGCTATTCCTCCGAAGAGGTAAGCCGGCGGCGCGAGGAGGTAGACGTCACTCCTCCCAGCGCTGCGCGGCGGCCTGGTCGCTGCAGCGGCCTTCGACCCAGCGCGGGCCTTCGGCGGTGTCTTCCTTCTTCCAGAACGGCGCGCGGGTCTTCAGGTAGTCCATGACGAAGTTGCAGGCGTCGAACGCCGCCTGCCGGTGGGCGCTGGCGCAACCGACGAAGACGATCGGCTCGCCCGGCTCCAGGCGGCCGATGCGGTGGAGGATCTCCAGGCGCAGCAGCGGCCAGCGCTGCCCGGCCTCGGCGGCGATCTTGCCGAGGGCCTTCTCGGTCATGCCCGGATAATGTTCGAGGAACATCCCGCCGACCTCGCGACCGTCGTTGAAGTCGCGCACGTAGCCGACGAAGCCGACCACCGCGCCGATGCCGACGTTCTGCGCATGCAGGGCGTTAAGCTCCTGCCCCGGATCGAAAGCGGCCTGCTGGACGCGGATGGCCATGGGTTCAACCTCCGGTGACGGTGGGGAAGAAGGCGACTTCGTCGCCGTCCTGCAACGGCTCGTCGAGGCCGCACAGTTCCTGATTGCGCGCACACATCAGGTTCTGCTCGCCGAGGGTACGCTCCCAGGCCCCGCCGCGCTCCACCAGGAGCTGGCGCAAGGCGCCGAGGGTCGCCAGCCCGGCGTCCCAGTTCAACTGCTCGCCGTCGATGCCTAGGGCTTCGCGGTAACGGGCGAAATACTGCACGCGGATCATGCCTGCCCTTCCTCCTCTTTGCGGTAGTGGCCGCTCTTGCCGCCGAGCTTCTCCAGCAACTGGACCTGCTCGATGACCATCCCGCGGTCCACCGCCTTGCACATGTCGTAGATGGTCAGGGCCGCGACGCTGGCGGCGGTGAGCGCCTCCATCTCCACGCCGGTCTGCCCGGCCAGCCGGCAACGCGCGCGGATGCGCACGGCGTCCGGCGCCTCGGCCTGCAGTTCGAGCTTGACGCTGGTGAGCAACAACGGATGGCACAGCGGGATCAGTTCGTGGGTGCGCTTGGCCGCCTGGATGCCGGCGATCCGCGCCACGGCGAAGACGTCGCCCTTGGGATGGCCGCCGTCCTGGATCAGTTGCAGGGTTTCCGGGCGCATGCGCACCACGGCCTCGGCCGTGGCTTCACGGGAGGTCACGGCCTTTTCCGTGACGTCGACCATGTTGGCGCGGCCCTGGGAATCGAGATGGGTCAGCACGTGGGTGCTCCTGGAAGAGGATACTGGCCAGTCATTGTAAGCCCTGGAGGGCATGACGCGATGCCTGGGGGAGGTTCGGAAGGGGGATGATTGTATACATAAAGAGGTAGGGCAGGCCGGCGCAAGGCGCCTCATCCCGATCGGGTAACGATGCGGGCCCGGTCCCCGGACCGGGCCTGGCAGGATGTATATCCCGCCCGGCTTTTTCAACCGGGCGGGATATCGGCCGGCGATTGCCGCCGGCTACTTCACATGTGCGCCTCGGCGTACTCCGCCAGCACCGAGCGCGGCACCCCTTGCAGGGTCACGTGCACGCCGTGGGGGAAGTCCTTGAAGCGTTCGGTGAGGTAGGTCAGGCCGGAGCTGGTGGCGGACAGGTAGGGCGTGTCGATCTGCGCCAGGTTGCCCAGGCAGATCACCTTCGAACCGCTGCCGGCGCGGGTGATGATGGTCTTCATCTGGTGCGGCGTGAGGTTCTGGCATTCGTCGATGAGGATCAGGCTCTGCTGGAAGCTGCGCCCGCGGATGTAGTTCAGCGACTTGAACTGCAACGGCACCTTGCTGAGGATGTAGTCGACGCTGCCATGGGTGCATTCGTCGTCCATGTGCAGCGCTTCGAGGTTGTCGGTGATGGCGCCGAGCCAGGGCTCCATTTTTTCCGCCTCGGTGCCGGGCAGGAAGCCGATGTCCTCGTCCAGGCCCTGCACGCTGCGGGTGGCGATGATGCGCCGGTAGCGCTTGCTGACCATGGTCTGCTCGATGGCCGCGGCGAGCGCCAGGATGGTCTTGCCGGAACCGGCGGCACCGGACAGGTTGACCAGGTGGATGTCCGGGTCGAGCAGCGCGTACAGCGCCAGCGACTGGTACACGTCGCGTGGCCGCAGGCCCCAGGCTTCCTGGTGCAGGAGCGGCTCCTGGTGCAGGTCGAGGATGGTCAGCTCGTCCTGCTGGATGCCCTTGATCCAGCCGACGAAGCCCTGTTCGTCGACGATGAACTCGTTGATGTGCACCGCCGGCAGGTTGTCGGTGAGCTGCACGCGATGCCAGGTACGGCCGTGGTCCTGGCGGGTCTCGACCTTGCTCACGCGGTCCCAGAAAGAGCCGGCGAGGGAATGGTAGCCGCGCGACAGCAGGGCCACGTCGTCGATCAACTGGTCGGTGTGGTAGTCCTCCGCGTCCACCCCGCAGGCGCGCGCCTTCAGGCGCATGTTGATGTCCTTGGTCACCAGCACCACGCGCACGCCGCTGTGGCGGCTCTTCAGCTCGACCAACTGGTTGATGATCTTGTTGTCGTTGAGGTGCTCCGGCAGCCAGGTGATGGGCTCGGCACGCTTGCTCATGAGGATCGACAGGCTGCCGCTGGGGCCGTTCTTGCCACGCTGGATCGGTACCCCTCCCTCTACCTGCTCGGGCGTGGCCTCGCCGAGTACCTGGTCGATCAGGCGGATGGCCTGGCGGCACTCGGCGGCGATGGTGTGCTTTCCGGTCTTCAGCTTGTCCAGCTCTTCGAGCACCGTCATCGGGATCGCGACGCGGTGTTCCTGGAAGTTCAACAGGGCATTCGGATCGTGGATCAGGACATTGGTATCGAGGACGTACAGGGTGGGCTGGGTGGGGCGGGAACGTCCGTGGTCATCCATACGCGATCACCTTCTGCTAAGGGCCTGGCGACGGAATGCCGGGTCGGCGCTCCGCCGGGGGGCGAGCCGCCTTCTCTCTTCCGGTGGGGAGAGCCTGACAGCAGAGGTGAGGGCCGGGGCCGCCACCTGTGCTGCAGGGTTCGGCGGTCTACGGTTCCACAAATACCGCAAAAAATATGACGGTAAAAAGTACTTTTCGTCATCAGCAGGTTTTTTTTCCGCAAGCGACGAAATACCTTGGCGCAGCCCTTCGCGAGGTCTAGTGTTATCGGTCCCACCTCTGTGAAAACCCTCCGCTTTTCCGTGCCGCAACGGTTTTCCAGCGCCATTCCCCCTCCCCCCTGCCCCTGCGACATAAAGCCGCCACTGCGCCCTGCGCCGCCTTCCTGTATGAATCCGGGGCTTGACCTTGACACGATGTCAAGGCTGAACCTGGCGACAGATCTCACCGGCGCCTCCCAGGGCGCCTGCGGTGCCACTTCTGTCCATTCCAAGGAGGACTCATGAACAGCGCCACGCTAACCGAGCTCGATCTGCCGGTCAGCGGCATGACTTGCGCGTCCTGCGCCGGCCGTGTCGAACGAGCCCTGAAGAAAGTGCCCGGGGTCGCGGCCGCCTCGGTCAACCTGGCCAGCGAGCAGGCCCGCGTACAGGCCCCGGCGGACAGCCTGCCGGCCCTGGTGGCGGCGGTCGAGCAGGCCGGCTACCAGGTTCCGGCGCGCAGCCTGGAACTGTCCATCGAGGGCATGACCTGCGCCAGTTGCGTCGGCCGGGTCGAGCGGGCGCTGAAGAAGGTGCCCGGCGTACGCGAGGTCAGCGTCAACCTGGCCAGCGAGCGCACCCACCTCGAGCTGCTCGGCGCCGTGGACAGCCAGGCCTTGCTACAGGCGGTGGAACAGGCGGGCTACAAGGCCCGCCTGCTCGACGCGGGGCAACCACGCCAGGACGATGCCGAGCGCCGCCTGCGCCGCGAACGCTGGTGGGTGATCGCCGCGCTGTTGCTGGCGTTGCCGCTGGTGCTGCCGATGCTGGTGGAATGGGCCGGCCTACACTGGATGCTGCCGCCGTGGGCACAGTTCCTCCTGGCGACCCCGGTGCAGTTCGTCATCGGCGCGCGCTTCTATGTCTCCGCCTGGCGCGCGGTGAAGGCCGGCGCCGGCAACATGGACCTGCTGGTCGCCCTCGGCACCAGCGCCGGCTACGGCCTCAGCGTCTACCTCTGGCTGACCACCCCGCCCGGCCACATGCCGCACCTCTACTTCGAAGCCTCGACCGTGGTGATCGCCCTGATCCTCCTCGGCAAGTACCTGGAAAGCCGCGCCAAGCGCCAGACCGCCAGCGCCATCCGCGCCCTCGAGGCGTTGCGCCCGGAGCGCGCGGTGCGCCTGCGCGACGGTCGCGAGGAAGAGGTGGCGATCGCCGAGTTGCGCCTCGGCGACGAGGTGGTGGTGCGTCCCGGCGAACGCTTCCCGGTGGACGGCGAGGTGCTCGACGGCAGCAGCCACGCCGACGAGGCGCTGATCACCGGCGAGAGCCTGCCGGTACCCAAGGCTCCCGGCGACAAGGTCACCGGCGGCGCGATCAACGGCGAAGGCCGCCTGCTCCTGCGCACCACTGCGCTCGGCGGGGAAACGGTGCTGGCGAAGATCATCCGCCTGGTGGAAGACGCCCAGGCCGCCAAGGCGCCGATCCAGAAGCTGGTGGACAAGGTCAGCCAGGTCTTCGTCCCGGTGGTGATCCTCATCGCGCTGGTCACCCTCGGCGCCTGGCTGGTCGCCGGGGTCGGCCTGGAGCAGGCCCTGGTTAACGCCGTGGCGGTGCTGGTGATCGCCTGCCCCTGCGCCCTCGGCCTGGCCACCCCGACCGCGATCATGGCCGGCACCGGCGTGGCCGCGCGCCACGGCATCCTGATCAAGGACGCCGAGTCCCTGGAAGTCGCCCATGCGGTCACCAGCGTGGCCTTCGACAAGACCGGCACCCTGACCTCCGGGCGACCGCAGATCATCCACCTCGGCGGCGACGACCAGGAGCAACTGCTCAGGCTCGCCGGCGCCCTGCAACGCGGCAGCGAGCACCCGCTGGCCAAGGCCGTGCTCGAGCGCTGCGCCGAGCGCGACCTGGAGGTTCCGCCGGTGAACGCCAGCCAGGCCCTCAGCGGTCGCGGCATCCAGGGCGAGGTCGAGGGTCGCCGGCTGGCCCTGGGCAACCGCCGCCTGCTCGACGAGCAGGAACTCAAGCCCGGCGCGCTGGCGAGTGCCGCCGCGGACTGGGAGGCCGAGGGCCGCACCCTGTCCTGGCTGCTGGAACTGGCTCCGGAGAAACGCGTGCTCGGCCTGTTCGCCTTCGGCGACAGCCTCAAGGACGGCGCCGCCGAAGCGGTGGAGGCCCTGCGCGGACGGGATATCCACAGCCACCTGATCACCGGCGACAACCGCGGCAGCGCGGCGGTGGTGGCCAAGGCCCTGGGCATCGACGACGTACACGCGGAAGTGCTGCCGGCGGACAAGGCCGCCACGGTCGCCGAGCTGAAAGGCCGGGGCCGGGTGGTGGCGATGGTCGGCGACGGCATCAACGACGCCCCGGCGCTGGCCGCTGCCGACGTAGGCATCGCCATGGGTGGCGGCACCGACGTGGCCATGCACGCCGCCGGCATCACCCTGATGCGCGGCGACCCGCGCCTGGTGCCGGCGGCGCTGGACATCTCGCGGCGGACCTACGCGAAGATCCGCCAGAACCTGTTCTGGGCCTTCATCTACAACGTGATCGGCATCCCGCTGGCGGCCTTCGGCCTGCTCAACCCGATGGTGGCGGGCGCGGCGATGGCCTTCTCCAGCGTCAGCGTGGTCGGCAACGCCCTGCTCCTGCGACGCTGGAAGCCCTGAGCCAGCACGCCAGGCATATGGGGTGGCGCGCCTAGCGCAACAACCCCATGTGCTTGGCCCGCGCCACCGCCTGGGTGCGACGCTCGACGCCGAGCTTGTCGTTGATATGGCGGGCGTGGCTCTTCACCGTATGCAGCGAGATGAACAGCCGCTCGCTGATCTCCTGGTTGGACAACCCCTGGGCGATCAGCTCCAGCACCGCCAGTTCGCGCCCGCTGAGCACCTCGCCCGCACTGCCCGCGGGCTCGGCGGGCGGCTCCGGCAACAGCGCGCGCATGCGCTGGGCGCCGGGACAGGCAGGGAAGCGCTGCAACTGTTCGCGCAACCATTCCGGCTGCTGCACGAGCAATTCGTGGAGCGGCAGCAAGGCTCCGCCGACTGCGCCCTCCATGGCCTGTTGCAGGGTCGCCAGCGCCTCGCGCTCGCGGCCCTGCTCCAGGTGCAGCGCGGCCAGTTGGCCGAGGGCCAGGCGAGCCGGCAGCAACGCGCCGTTCTCCCGCGTCGAGCGGGCCAGCCGGTCCAGGCGCCGGGCGGCTTCCTCCGGGCGTCCTTCGCGGCGCTCCAGGCCGGCCTGGAGCAACTCCACATGCAGCGGCAGCAGCGGACTGCATTCCGGCGGCGTGGCCGCCTGCCCGCCGTAGGTGCCGCCCAAGCGCTGTAGCCAGACGCCGGCCAGTTCGGTCTGGCCCTGGGCCAGCCAGAGTTCGCACTTGATCAGGGTGATCGCCGCCAGGTAGTAGATCGGCGGGATATCCCAGGCATGCATCAACCGCTCGACGTCGCCAAGCCGGGCGAACGCCGCCGCGTAGTTGCCCAGGCGCCCTTCCAGGCTGGCCAGGACGCAATAGCCGATCACCAGGCTGACATCCCGGCAGCTGCGGGTTTCCTCGATTCCCTGCTTGATCCACTTGCGCGCTTCGTCCGGCTGCAGCGCCAGGCTGCGCAGGTAGCCGCGGTACAGCAAGAGCCGCCCGCGCACCGCGTAGCGGCGTTGCGCCGGCAGGTGCTGGAGGCGTTCCAGGCCCTGGCGCACCTCCTCCTCGGCGCGCGCCACCTCGCCGCGCGCCTGGAGGACGCGGGCGCGGTCGTAATGGACCAGTGCCTCGAACAGCGGGTTGCCGTAGCGCTGGGCGAACTCCAGGGCGTCGCGATTGTAGTTGCGCGCCTGCCAGAAGTCGCCACGGGTCACCGCCAGGTTGCTCAGCGTCGACAGGCATTGCAGGCGGGTGCCATAGCGCTCCCCGGCGAGGTCCTGCAAGGCCTCGCGGCAGTGCGCCTCGGCCTTGTCGATATCGCCGCGGCCGCGCGCGATCACCCCGCTCAGGGCCTGCCACTGGGCCAGCAGGTCGCGCTGCGCGGACTCGTCCGGCGCCGGCAGGAAACGCGCCAGTTGGCCGGCCAGTTCTTCCGCGGCATCCAGCTGGCAGGCCAGCGCCAGCGCCCAGCCGTACAGCAGGATCAGGCGCGGCGTGCTCGCCAGGAGGCTGTCCGGCAGGTCCATCTTCCAGCGCAGCAGGGTGGCGATGTTCTGCTCCGCCAGCAGTTGCTCTTCCGACAGGTTCTGCACCAGGCTCGCCGCCACGTCCGGCTGGCCGGCGCGCAGCGCCTGCTCCACCGCCTGGTCGAGCAGGCCATGGCGGCTGAACCAGCCGCAGGCGCGCAGGTGCAGGGAGCCGGCGGACGGACCGAAGTCGGGCAAGGGACGCGCCAGCAGCAGGTCGGAGAACAGGTGGTGGTAGCGGAACCACTGGCCGTTTTCGTCCAGCGGCACGAGGAAGACCTGGTGCTGCTGCAGGTGGTCGAGGATCGCCGCGCTGTCGCCGGCCTCGCGCACGGTATCGCAGAGCTCGGCGCAGAAGCGCTCGAAGCGCGCGGTCTGGGCGAGGAACGCCTGGACCTCGGGCGGCTGCCGCTCGATCACCTCCTCCAGCAGGTAGTCGCGGATCAGTTCGTCGGCGCCGTGTACCCCGGGGCTGACCTGCTCCTCTGGATCGCCGCGCGCCAGCAGCCAGAGGCGCAGCCCGGCGACCCAGCCTTCGCTGCGCTCGAGCAGCGCGTCCAGCGCGTCCTCGTCGAGTTCGAGGCCGCTGGCGGCCATCAGCGCCCCGCTCTCCTCGGCGGTCAGGCGCAGGTCCTGTTCGCTGAGTTCGAGCAATTGCCGCGACAGGCGCAGGCGCGCCAGGTGCCAGTCCGGCCGCTGCCGGCTGGTGACCAGCAGCACCAGGCCCTCGGGCAGGTGATTGAGGAGGAATTGCAGGCAACGGTCGAGCACCGCGCCCTGGGCCAGGTGGTAATCGTCCAGCACCAGTAGCAGGGGACGCTGCGGGTCCAGGCAGGGGCCGAGTTCGTCGAGCAGGTCGTCGAGCCAGGTCTCGAAGGCGAACGGCTGGTGACGCTGGCGCATCTTCAGCAGGCCGAGGGCCTCTTCGCCCAGGGTCGGGTGGTACTGTCGCAAGCCATCGAGCAGGCGTTCGAGGAAACGTCCGGGATCGCTCTCGCGGCTGCTCAGTCCCAGCCAGAGGCTCTGCCAGCGCGGATCGAGGCTTTCGCAGAACTCGATGGCCAGGGAACTCTTGCCGAATCCGGCGGGCGCGGCGATCAGCAGCAGGCGACCGTCCAGTCCGTCGCGCAGTCGACGGCAAAGACGCGGGCGCGCCACATGGGCCGACGGCAGCGGGGGGCGGAAAAAGCGGTTGGCCGTCGGCAGAACGGCGGATGGAGTGCCCGAGAAGGTGCGCGAGAAGTCAGTCATCACCCGGTTTCTTGGTTTATGTATGGGGCGTGAACGCTCCGGAGACTAACCACAAGTGATGGCTATTTGAAGCACTATCCATCGGCTCGGACGAAATAGCGCACCGGCGCTTCAGCTCGATAACCAAGGAAAGACCGGTTTCCCGGCGCGGTCCAGGCGCGGCAAACGTTTCCCGGCCACACAGGTGCCCGCCGGGAGGATGGCGACGACGGAATCCGCGGGCGAGGCGGGAAAACACTTTGTAATGAATTGACGGCCGGAGCGGCACGCCGCCCGCGAAAACGAAGAAACCGGCACAAGGCCGGTTTCTTCGTGGCTAGGAACGCCGTTTCTCAGCGTACCCCTTCCTGGCGCAGCGCCGCCGGGGTGTAGTCGCTTTCCGAAGCGCTGTAGTTGAAGTCGTAGGCCTGTTTCTCCTCGTTCTTCATGCCAAGCGCCAGGTAGCGGCCGGAGAGCAGGTCGTAGAGGGTTTCCACCGCGTACCAGGGCACCTGCTTGTCGTAGTACTGCTCGGCATGCGCCTCGGCCACGCGCCACAGGGTGCCGCGACCGTCGTAATGGTCGATCTCGGCGGCCTGCCAGGTGTCCTCGTCGATGTAGAAGTCACGCTTGGCGTAGATGTGCCGCTCGCCCGGCTTCAGGGTCGCGACCACATGCCAGACGCGGTGCAGCTCGTAGCGGGTCAGGTCCTGGTTGATGTGGCCGGCCTTGACGATTTCGCTGTACTTGATCTTCGGATCGTCGAGCTTGTAGCTGTTGTAGGGAATGTAGATTTCCTTCTTGCCTTCCAGCTTCCAGTCGTAGCGGTCCGGCGCACCGTTGTACATGTCGAAGTTGTCCGAGGTGCGCAGGCCGTCGGCGGCGGTGCCGGGACCGTCGTAGGACACCTGCGGAGCCCGCCGCACGCGGCGCTGGCCGGCGTTGTAGAGCCACGCCAGGCGCGGCTCCTTGACCTGGTTGAGGGTCTCGTGGACCAGCAGCACGTTACCGGCCAGGCGCGAGGGCGCGGTGACCCGCTGCTTGAAGTAGAACAGCACGTTGCTCGGCTTGTTCGGGTTGTAGTCCTTCAGGTTGGTACGGAAGGTGAAGGCATCCTGGAAGTAGACCAGCTGGTAGGAGCCGTTGACCTGCGGAGTGGCCTGGGTCACCAGGCGCCGGACGCTGCCGCCGCGATAGCGGGTGATGTGGTTCCAGATCACCTCCAGGCCGTTCTGCGGGATCGGGAACGGGTTGGCGGTATCGAAGTTCTCCAGGCCGTTGCCGCCTTCCACCAGCTTGGTGGTGGTGGCGTTGCGCTTGGCCGCCTCCTGCACCGCCGCCGGGACGGTGGCGCTGCGGTGGGTCTTGTATACCGGGATCTTGTAGGTATCCGGGTAGCGCTTGAACATGGCCAGTTGGCCGGGAGTCAGCTTGTCCTTGTACTGGTCGACGTTCTGCGCGGTGATGGTGAACAGCGGTTGCTCGCTGGCATAGGGGTTGGCGAGGAAGCCACGGCTGTCGACGCTGCCGGCGTTGGTCGCCAGGCCGCCGTCCCAGGCGGGGATGCTGCCGTCGGCGTTGCCGGCCTTCTCCGCCCCCAACGGAGTCAGGCTGGTGCCGAGCTTGGCCGCTTCGTCGGCGGATACCGCCGCCATCACCTGGGTGGCCAGCAGGCTCAGGGCCAGTACACCGGTATGCAGAAGAATCTTCGTTGTTTTCATTCGCTCGTCGTCCTCGTTAAGTCCTGCTCGCCGGCCCGGTTCGCACCGGGCCGGCGTACATCAGAAGTTCATGCCGAAGCTGAGCGCGACGAAGTCGCGATCGTCCACGGTGGTGTACTTGCCGTCGAAGAAGTTGGTGTAGGAGAGGCTCGCGGTGTAGGTGTTCTGGTACTCCGCGTCCACCCCCAGGCTGACCGCCTTGCGGCCTTCCTCGAAGTTGGCGCCGGGACCGGGCGAATAGCCATCGACGTCGTGCGACCAGGCCACGCTGGGCTTGAGGTTCACGCCCATGAACACGTCGTTGTAGTCCCAGATCGCACGGGCGCGATAACCCCAGGCGTCGGTCGTGGTGTAGCCGTCTTTTTCACAATAGCGAGTGACGTTATTGGCGTTCGGATTTCCCGTCACACTTGCGGCTAAGCCTGAACAAGTGCTCAGGCCATTTAACGTTCCCTCCATCGGGCCGGAGCCAAATGACGGATCACGCCCGTAACGAACGACGGAACTACTTTCCAGCCCGCCGACATGGGTCCAGCCGATCTCACCTACCACTGTCAAGCGCTCGGCACCCATGACCTGGTCAAAGAAGTGCGTCAGGGTGGTCTGCAGTTGGGTGATTTCCTTGCGCCGATAGCCATGCATGTCCTCACCCGGCCGACCGTTCAGCAGCGATGCGTTCTCATAAGGTCGGCTACCACCGATATTCACGGGGTCCAGAGCGGAGTAGAGAATATCGGTGGTGTTCAGTTGTACGGGAGCATTCGGCCGATAGCTGACCTCACCGCTCCAGGCGGTACCATTGGGCAGCGTGGTTGAGAAACTCAGCCCGAACATGCGAATGTCTTCTGGATACTCGATGAAGTAATTGGAGTTGCCCGCAGTGGCTGCCGCCGCTGCCTGAGCAGCCAGGCTGGGACTGATAGCAGCGATATTGGTCGCAAAGTTGTTGATGGCCGCCATCTTCGCGGCGGACGGTCCCTGACCACTAAAGATCGGCAGGCGGCTGTGGTAATTCATGTAGTAGGCGCCGAACTCGGTGTTCAGTTCGTCGGCGAAGTAGCGAAGGGCGAAGCCGTACTGGCCACTGTCACGAGCGTCACGATCCGGACCACGCTGCACTACGATCCCTTCGTTCCAGGGAGACGGAGTGATTCCCAGACCTGCTCCGGACAACAGGCTGTTGAGCAGGTTGATGGACGCCTTGTTGTTGGTCAGCACCGCCAGGTTCTGGTCGCAGCCATCGGCCACCACGTCCGGCTGGGAGAAGAAGGTGCCACAGTTGTCGACCACCGTCTGGTCCCACTCGATCTGGTAGAAGCCTTCGGCGGACAGGTTGTCGGTGAGGTTCTGCGACAGGTAGAACATGTTCACCGGGATCAGGCCTTCCTTGATCTCCGAGCCGGGCCGGCGGAAGGCGGTGACGTCGATCGGGTTGATGGCGCTGATGCCGTTCTGGATGAAGGTGCTCTCGCCCCAGTTCACCACCTGCTTGCCCAGGCGCACGCTGCCCGGCAGGTCGCCGATGGCATAGTTGTGGTAGATGAAGGCGTCGAGCAGTTCGGCGCCGGAGGACTTGGCCAGGGTCTTGCGGCCGCTGTCGTCGATGTCCTTGAACTCGCGGTGCTCGTCCTTCAGTTCGAAGTCGTACCAGTACTTGCCGCGCAGGAACACACCGGTATCGCCGTACTTCAGTTCGAGGTCATGGATGCCCTTGAAGACCTTCGAGAACGTTTCCCCACGCTTGAAGTTCAAGTGGCTGTCGTCGGAGGTCTGGGAAAGTCCCTTGCCGCCGTTGTTCACACCGATCAGGTTCTTGTTCGGCTTGGCGGTCGACCAGCTGGCCCCGACCGACAACGCCGAGTCGAAGGAACCTTCGATTTCCCCGATGTTGAAGGTCACCCCAAAGGCCGGAGCCGCCAGCGAGGAAGCCAGGCTGACGGCCAACGGCAACCGGGCCCGACGCGAGAACGGATTACGGGTTGTCATCGACGCTACTCCATGTGTGTTTTTTGTTATGAGTGCGTGGACTATAGCTAGCGCTGCCTGCCGCTTGATCCCTCGAAAGTGTGATTTGCGCGGCGCAACCACTCTGGCTCGCGCCTTTGCGGCGGATGGAGAATGACCGGGCGGTCGCGAAAACGCGGAGACCAAGCGTTTGCTTGGCCTCCGGGCGTTTCGGCGGTGTAGGAAAGCCCCGTCAGACGGTCGACAGGAAGGCGCTGCCGGCTTCCTGCCACTGGGCGATCTCGATACGGATGCGCTTCTTGTCCAGCTTGCCGACGCTGGTCTTGGGAATATCGGTAACAACCGCGATCTGCGAGGGGATCGCCCACTTGTTGATGTTGCCCTGCTCGACGAAAGGCTTGAGGTGCTCCTTCAGGCCCCGGGCGTCCAGTTGCTGGCCCTCGCGCACCACCAGCAGGGCGAACGGGCGCTCGCCCCATTGCGGATCGGGCACCCCGACCACCGCCACTTCGCGTACCGCCGGATGGCGGCTGATCAGGTCTTCCAGCTCCAGGGAGGACAGCCACTCGCCGCCGGTCTTGATCACGTCCTTGATGCGGTCGCGGATCTCGATGAAGCCCATGCCGTCCAGGGTCGCCACGTCGCCGGTGTGCATCCAGCCGCCGCGCCACAACTCCTCGCCGCGCTCGGGTTCGCGGAAATACCCCTGGGTCAGCCATGGCGAGCGCAACACCAGCTCGCCCTGGGATTCGCCGTCGGCCGGGAGGAAGCGGCCCTGTTCGTCCATGATCGCCGCATCCACCAGCGGCACCGGCACGCCGGCCTTGATCCGGTAGGTGGTGCGCTCGTCCTCGCTTCCGGCCAGCAGTTCGTCGTTGAGGTAGGCGCAGGAAATCAGCGGACAGGTCTCCGACATGCCGTAGGCGGCGGTCAGCTGGATGCCGCGCGCCTTGGCCGCCTCGTAGAGCGAGCGGTTCAGCGCGCTCCCGCCGATGATCACCTTCCAGCCCTTGAAGTCCACGCCCTGGGCAGCCCTGGCGTTCATCACCATCTGCAGGATGGTCGGCACGCAGTGGGAGAAGGTGACCTTCTCGCGCTTCCACAGTTCGACCAGCAGTTCCGGATCGTAACGCCCGGGATAGACCTGCTTGACCCCGAGCATGGTCGCCACGTACGGAGTGCCCCAGGCGTGGACATGGAACATCGGGGTGATCGGCATGTACACGTCGCTGGTACCGAGCAGGCGGATGCTGTCCAGGCTGCCGATGGTCGAAGCCATCGCCAGGGTGTGCAGGACCAGTTGCCGGTGGCTGAAATACACACCTTTCGGATTGCCGGTGGTGCCGGTGGTGTAGAAGGTGGTGGCGATGGAGTTCTCGTCGAAATCGGGGAAGTCGTAGCGCGGGCTGGCCGCGGCCAGCAGCGACTCGTATTCGCCGACCAGGCCGGGCAGTTCGGCGCTCTTCTCCGCGCCGTCGGTGAGCAGGATGGTCCGCTCCACCGTGGCCAGCTGCCCCGCCACCGCCTGGTAGAGCGGGACGAACTCGCTGTTCACCAGCACGAAGCGATCCTCGGCGTGGTTCATGGTGTAGAGGATCTGCTCCGGGGAGAGGCGGATATTGATGGTATGCAGCACCGCCCCGATCATCGGGATGGCGAACATGCATTCCAGGTAGCGATGGCTGTCCCAGTCCATCACCGCCACCGTGTCGCCGGCCTTCACCCCGGCCTCGCTGAGTACGTTGGCCAGGCGCGCGACGCGCTCGTTGAAGGTGGCGTAGCTGTAGCGCACCTGGTCGCGGTAGACGATTTCATGACTCTTTTCGTAACGACGGCCGGAAAGCATCAGGCTCTTGATCAGCAACGGATACTGATAAGCGCCGGCGGCGGCCGGGATGAGACGGGTCTTCAGCATGGGGCGTACACCTGGGAGCGGGTTCGTTGTCAGGATGAGGCCGACTCTAGAGCCGTCGGCGGGCTTTGTTCATCAGTCAAAAGAGTGATTTGCCCCGTGACCTTTCGGAGCCTCCCGGTCACAAGATAGAATCCGCCCACTGAATCGTTCAGACCCTATCCAGAACAAGAGGTAACGTTCCATGTCCGATATCGTCATCGTCGCCGGCGCCCGTACTCCCATGGGCGGCTTCCAGGGCAGCCTGGCCGGCGTTTCCGCGGTCGACCTGGGTGCCGTCGCGATCCGCGAAGCGGTGCAGCGCGCCGGCATCGCCGCCGAGGACGTACAGGAAGTGATCATGGGTTGCGTCCTGCCCGCCGGCCTGAAACAGGGCCCGGCCCGCCAGGCCGCGCTGGCGGCCGGCCTGCCCGCCGCCACCGGCTGCACCACCATCAACAAGCTGTGCGGCTCGGGGATGAAGGCGGTGATGCTGGCCCACGACCTGCTCAAGGCTGGCACCAACCAGGTGATGGTCGCCGGTGGCATGGAAAGCATGTCCAACGCGCCCTATGTCCTGGAGAAAGCCCGCAGCGGCCTGCGCATGGGCCACGGCGAGATCAAGGACCACATGTTCCTCGACGGCCTGGAGGACGCCCGTACCGGCCGTTTGATGGGTTCGTTCGCCCAGGAGACCGCCGACAAGTACGGCGTGACCCGCGCGGAGATGGACGCCTATGCCATCGAATCGCTCAAGCGCGCCCAGGCCGCCATCGCCGATGGCTCGCTGGCGGCGGAAATCGTCCCGGTCACCGTCACCAGCCGCAAGGGCGAGAGCGTGGTGAAGGACGACGAGCAACCGCTGACCGCCAACCTGGAGAAGATCCCGAGCCTCAGGCCGGCGTTCCGCAAGGACGGTACCATCACCGCCGCCAATGCCAGCTCGATCTCCGACGGCGCCTCCGCGCTGGTCCTGATGACCGCCGAGGAAGCCCAGCGCCGTGGCCTGAAGCCGCTGGCGCGAATCGTCGGCCATGCCACCCAGAGCCAGGACCCGAGCGAGTTCACCCTGGCGCCGATCGGCGCGATGACCAACCTGTTCGCCAGGACCGGCTGGAGCAAGGACGACGTCGACCTGTTCGAGATCAACGAAGCCTTCGCCATGGTCACCATGCTCGCCATGCGCGAACACGGCCTCGATCATGCCAAGGTCAATGTCTATGGCGGCGCCTGCGCCCAGGGCCATCCGGTCGGCTCCACCGGCTCGCGGATCATCCTCACCCTGATCAACGCCCTGCGCCAGAAAGGCGGCAAGCGCGGCGTCGCCTCGCTGTGCATCGGCGGCGGCGAAGCCACCGCCGTGGCGCTCGAACTGCTCTGATACGGCGTTGAGCCATCGGCGCCCGGCCGGCTCGCGCTGTCCGGGCGCCCTCTTCCTCAGGTGCCCACCGCGGCGCTGCGCGCCGGACGCGGAAACACCAGCGCCGCGGCGAAGGTCAGCGCGGCGAAGCCCGCCAGTACCAGGTACAACCCCAGCAGCCCCTGCCGTGGTTCCAGGTAGGCAATCATCGGGATCGCCGCCGCGCTGGCGCCGAACGACAGGAAATAGCGCAGGGCGAAGACCCGCGCCTGCCACTGCGGCGCGACGAAGTGGGCGACCATCGCATCGTTCACCGTCACCTGGCCGAACACCGCGAACATGAACAGCGCGCCGAACAGCACCACTGCGCTGCCGTGGCCGTAGGCCAGGGCCAGCAGCAGCGGCACCTGGCAGAAGGTGAGGAAGACGAACGGCAACTTCAGGTTCAGGCGATCGATCAGGCGGCCCATGATCAGTTGCGCCACCGCGCCGAAGGCATAGGCCAGGCTGACCACCACGCCAAGGGTCTGCGGCGACGCCAGCAAGTCGCTCAGGCGCTCCTGGAACAGCTTCGGGTAGGTCACGGTGCTGGCGTTGAACACCACCCCGCCGGTGGCGGTGACCAGCGCCAGCACGCCGAACACCCGGCGCATCGACAGACCCTCGCTGTCCACGCCACGCGCCGCGGCCTTGGCCGACAGGTGCGGCGATGGCTCCTCGCGCACGCAGAAGAAAAAGCCGATGCCGAGCAGGATGGCCACCCCGCCGGGCAGGATGAACGCCGCGCGCCAGCCGAAGTGCGCGGTGAGAAAGCCGGTAAGCAGCGCGGCGAAGGCGACCCCGAGGTTACCCCACATGCCGTTGATGCCGATCTCGCGGCCGCGGTTCTCCGCGTGTGCCACCAGCATCGCGGTGCCGACCGGGTGGTAGATCGCGGCGAACACCCCGATCAGGGTCAGCCCGGTCACCAGCATCGGTACGCTGCCGGCCAGCCCGGTGAGCAGCGCGGCGGCGCCGATGCCGAAGAAGAACAGCAGCATCATCCGCCGCCGGCTCCAGGTATCGCCCAGCCAGCCGGCCGGCAGCGAACAGGCGCCGAAGGCGATGAAACCGCCCAGCGACAGGCCGATCAGACCGGCGTAGTCGAGGTCGAAGCTGCCGGCCATGCCGAGCACGGCGGCGGGGAAGATCAGCATGAACATGTGGTCGATGACATGCGCGGCGTTGATGAAGCGGATAACGGTTCGAGGTCGGTTCATGGCGTGCGGTCTGAATGGTCGGTGAGGAATGGGCGTCATGACCCGGGCATGATAGGTTGACCGAAAAGCGCAGACAGGACAGCGAGGTCATCGAAACGGACATGCTGATCGAGCACCGCCCGGACGGCCTGCTGGCGGCCATCTCCCTCGACTTCCCCGACGGCCATCACCTGGGGCGGCATTTCCACCCGCAGGCGCAGTTCCTCTACGCCGCTCGCGGCCTGATGCGCCTGGCCACCCACCACGGCGCCTGGGTGATCCCGCCGACCCGCGCGGTATGGATTCCGCCCCGGGTGGAGCACGAGATATTCATGTCCGGCGAGGTGCACATGCGCACCCTGTTCATCGAGCAACCCGAAACGCCGACACCGCTAAGCGACTGTTGCGTACTGGCGGTGACGCCGCTGCTGCGGGAAATGATCCTGCGCGCCATCCACCTCGAGAGCCAGCCGCGCCTGGACGACTTCCGTCAGCGCCTGCAAGGGCTGATCCTCAGCGAGATCGCCAACCTCGAACGGATGCCGCTGTACCTGCCGATGCCCCGCGACCGCCGCTTGCAGGCGATCTGCCAGGCATTGCTGAAACAGCCGGAACTGGGGCTGACCCTCGATGACTGGGGCCTGCGGGTCGGCGCCAGCTCGCGCACCCTGGCGCGGCTGTTCGCCCAGGAACTGCAGATGAGCTTCCATGAGTGGCGCCAGCAACTGCGCCTGACCGAAGCCCTGCCGCGCCTGCTGGCCGGCGACAGCGTGCAGGTGGTCGCCCGCGACCTCGGCTACGGCAGTACGCGGGCCTTCAGCAGCATGTTCCGCCGCCTGCTCGGCGAAACCCCGCGCGACTACCTGGGGCGACTGGAGCAACTGGCACGGGTCAGGGGCCGCGAGGACTGATGCCCCACGGCGCAACGCCAAGCAATGGCGAATCGGCGGATAACGCCTGCGGCGTTATTCGCCCTACCAAGGCTTCAGTAGGGCGCATCCGCCGCTCCCGTAGGGCGGATAACCGCAGCGCGGTTATCCGCCGAACCGGCCTGGATGGTGCAAGGCGGGAACGCGAGGATTGACGCCCTACGGCGCAACACCGAGCACTGGCGGATCGGCGGACAAAAAGAAGCCCTCCAGCGGAGGGCTCTCGGAAAAGGGCGCCGGAGCGCCCGGATGGGATCGTCGATCAGTGCGGAACGCCCAGCCCCGCCGCGCTCATGAACAGGCGCATCAGCCAGGCGGCGACGCCCAGGGCCAGCACGCTGGCGGTCCAGATACCCGCCAGCCAGGCCAGGCGTCGCCAGAGCGGTGGCTTGGCCGCGCTATCTCGTTCGGGATGACTCGGCGTACGGACCATATGCGGCGCCTCCTCAGTGATAGCCATCGCCGTGCTTCACCTTGCCGCGGAACACGTAGTAGCTCCAGGCGGTGTAGCCGAGGATGAAGGGAATGATGAACAGCGCGCCGACCAGCATGAAGCCCTGGCTCTGCGGCGGCGCCGAGGCCTCCCAAATGCTCACCGCCGGCGGGATGATGTTCGGCCACAGGCTGATCCCCAGGCCGCTGTAGCCGAGGAAGATCAACACCAGGGTGAGCACGAACGGCTTCACGTGGTCGTTGTTGGCCACCGAGCGCAGCAGCGCATAGAAGGTCACCAGGACCAGGATCGGCACCGGCAGGAACCAGAACAGGTTCGGCAGGCTGAACCAGCGTGCGGCGATCTCGGCATGGGCCAGCGGCGTCCACAGGCTGACCACCCCGATGATCGCCAGCAGCACCAGCGCCAGCGGGCGCGCCAGGTCGTGCATGCGCTCCTGCAGGCGGCCTTCGGTCTTCATGATCAGCCAGGTGCAGCCGAGCAGGGTGTAGGCAACGATCAGGGCCAGGCCGCAGAACAGCGGGAACGGCGCGATCCAGTCCAGCGAACCGCCGGCGAAGCTGCGGTTCTCCACCGGGATGCCTTCGATGAAGGCGCCCAGCGCCACGCCCTGGAAGAAGGTCGCCACCAGCGAACCGCCGATGAACGCCTTGTCCCAGATGTGCTGCTTGGCCGGCTTGGCCTTGAAGCGGAACTCGAAGGCGACGCCGCGGAAGATCAGCCCGACGAGCATGAAGATCAACGGCAGGTAGAGCGCCGACAGGACCACCGCGTAGGCCAGCGGGAAGGCCCCGAACAGCGCCGCGCCGCCCAGCACCAGCCAGGTCTCGTTGCCGTCCCAGACTGGCGCCACGGTGTTCATCATCACATCGCGGTCGCCGCTGTCCTTGAAGAACGGATAGAGCATGCCGATGCCCAGGTCGAAGCCGTCCATCACCACGTACATCATGATGCCGAAGATGATGATGACCGCCCAGATGAGGGGAAGATCGATACCCATGTCTCAGTTCCTCTTGTCCTGGTCGCGGTCGGCCGCTTGCGCGTGGCCGTCGTGCTCTTCGTCGAAACCTTCGCCGGCGGCCGACAACGGCCGTGCCGGCGTGCGCTTCTGCCCGGCGCCTCCCGGGTTGGTCTCGCGTCCCTCATGGGTGACCGGGCCCTTGCGCACCAGGCGCATCATGTAGCCGATACCGACGCCGAACAGCGAGAAGTACACCACCACGAAGGTCAGCAGGGTCAGGCTCATCTGCGTCACGCTCTGCGCCGAGGAGGCGTCGGCGGTGCGCATCAGTCCGTAGACCACCCAGGGCTGGCGGCCCATCTCAGTGGTGAACCAGCCGGCGAGGATCGCGATCAGGCCGGACGGTCCCATCAGCAGGGTCAGGCGCAGGAAGGCCTTCGAGTTGAACAGCTTGTCCTGGCCGCGCCAGCGCAGCCACAGGCTCCAGACGCCGACCAGGATCATCAGCATGCCGAGGCCGGCCATGATCCGGAACGACCAGAACACCACGGTGGAGTTCGGCCGGTCTTCCGGCGGGAAGTCCTTCAGCGCCGGGATCGGCTCGGTCAGGCTGTGCTTGAGGATCAGGCTGCCGAGCACCGGGATCTCCACCTTGAAGCGGGTTTCCTCGCGCTGCATGTCCGGCCAGCCGAACAGGATCAGCGGGGTCGGCTCGCCGCTGCTGTTGTCCCAGTGGCCTTCCATCGCGGCGATCTTCGCCGGCTGGTGCTCCAGGGTATTGAGGCCATGGGCGTCGCCGATCAGCGCCTGTACCGGGGCGACGATCAGCGCCATCCACATGGCCATCGAGAGCATCTTGCGGATCGCCGGGTTGTCGCGCCCGCGCAGCAGGTGCCAGGCGGCCGAGGCGCCGACGAAGAAGGCGGTGGCGAGGAACGCGGCGACCGACATGTGCAGCAGGCGGTAGGGGAACGACGGGTTGAAGATCACCGCCAGCCAGTCCACCGGGATCACCCGGCCGTCGACGATCTCGAAACCCTGCGGGGTCTGCATCCAACTGTTGGAAGCGAGGATCCAGAACGTCGAGATCAGCGTGCCGATCGCCACCATCACCGTGGCGAAGAAATGCAGGCCCGGTCCCACGCGGTTCCAGCCGAACAGCATGACCCCGAGGAAACCGGCCTCGAGGAAGAACGCGGTGAGCACCTCGTAGGTCAGCAGCGGACCGGTGATAGACCCGGCGAAGTCGGAGAAATGGCTCCAGTTGGTGCCGAACTGGTACGCCATGACCAGCCCGGACACCACGCCCATGCCGAAGTTGACCGCGAAAATCTTCGACCAGAAATGATAGAGGTCGCGGTAGACCTCTTCGTTCGTTTTCAGCCAGAGGCCTTCCAGTACGGCCAGGTAGCTGGCCAACCCGATGGTGATCGCCGGGAAGATGATGTGGAAGGACACGGTGAACGCGAACTGGATGCGGGCAAGGTCGATAGCCTCCAATCCGAACATGGCAACTCCTCTTCAGGTTCTCGGCCCTTCCGGCTTACGTGCGGATTCGGCCGTGCTTCCTCACGCGCAACGCTACGCAAGGTTTTGGAACACATCCTTCAGCTATCGTTCTTATCATTGGAAAGCGACCGCAGCCCTGGATGGCAGGAATGCGGGAAGGGTCGCAAGCAGATTCCCGGACCGCCCGCCTTGATGCAGAGCAATTCGGTACGAAAATCTTACCCGTTAGCCTAGACCGTCCTGCTGTGGTCGGTTGTCGCGAGACAAATTGCCTCAGCTCTCTCATATTCATTAATAGAATATAAAAATAAACAAATAATATTTTTATGGAATAAAAAGAGTCGCTACTCTCCCCTTCAAGCCGCCCCTCGCGTGTTGGCGCCCCTCCTTCACCGCCCTGAACGCAGCGGCGGACATCGCCCTACAAGGATCGAAGAATGAAAAAACTGCTCCTGCTGACTGCCCTGGCCTCCGTCATCAGCGTTTCCGCCAACGCAGCGGAAAAGCTCCTCGTCGCCGCCACGCCGATCCCCCACGCGGAAATCCTCGAGCTGATCAAGCCGACCCTGGCGAAGGAAGGCGTCGACCTGCAGATCAAGGTGTTCACCGACTACGTGCAGCCCAACGTGCAGGTCGCCGAGAAGCGCCTGGACGCCAACTACTTCCAGACCCTGCCGTACCTGGAGAACTTCAACAAAGGCAAGGGCACCAACCTGGTCACCGTGGTCGGCGTACACGTCGAGCCCTTCGGTGGTTATTCGAGGAAATACAAGTCGCTGGCCGAGTTGCCCGACGGCGCCACCGTCGCCATTCCCAACGAAGGCAGCAACAGCGGGCGCGCCCTGCTGCTGTTGCAGAAGGCCGGCCTACTCAAGTTGAAGGATCCGAACAACGCCCTGGCCACGCCCAAGGACATCGCCGAGAACCCGAAGAACCTGAAATTCAAGGAACTCGAATCGGCCCTGCTGCCGCGCGTGCTGGACCAGGTCGACCTGGACCTGATCAACACCAACTACGCGCTGGAGGCCAAGCTCAACCCGGCCAAGGACGCGCTGGTCCTGGAAGACCGCGATTCGCCCTATGTGAACTACCTGGTGGCGCGTCCTGACAACAAGGACAGCGACGCCCTGAAGAAGCTTTCCGCCGCGCTGACCAGCCCGGAAGTGAAAGCCTTCATCGAGAAGAAATATGCCGGCGCGGTGGTCCCGGCCTTCTGACCCCAGCCCGTCCCGACTCCCACGCTGGGCGCCGTTGCAGCGCCCCTTGTTCACGCCGGTGTCGCATGGCTTGCACCGGCGTTTCTTTTTCCGCAACGGCCCCCGCCCGCAGCCGTTCCGGCCGTCGTCGCGGCGCAGGCGCTGGAGGCGCCCCGTGCCGCCAAGGAGTTACCCATGAGCGAGAAACCACGCCCCGCGCCGCTGACCTTCCCCGACGCCGACCGCAGTCCGCTGAGCATCCGCGCCAAGGCCCTGGTGTTCTTCGACCCACGCTCGCACCGGGTCCGCGAAGAACTCGAGCGCCTCGCGCCACAGGGCCAGCCGGTGCTGATCGAAGGCGAGACCGGCACCGGCAAGGAGCTGCTCGCCCGGCAGATCCACCGCCACAGCGAACGCGCCGGTCTGTTCGTCGCGGTCAGTTGCAGCGCCCTCAGTCGCAACCATGCCGAAGCCGAGCTGTTCGGCTACGCTCCCGGCGCCCATAACGGCCCGGTCGGCAGCCGCGCCGGCTGGTTCGGTTCGGCCAATGGCGGCACCCTGTACCTGGACGAGATCGCCGACCTGCCGCTGACGCTGCAGGCCAGGCTGCTACAGACGCTGGAGGAACGCGAGGTGCTGCGGGTCGGCGCGCAGCAGCCGATTCCCCATGACGTGCGCCTGGTCACCGCCACCAGCGTCGACCTGGACCAGGCGGTGCGCGCCGGCAAGTTCCTGGCCGGCCTGCAGCAGTACCTGCACGACGGCCGCCTGAGCCTGCCGCCATTGCGCGAACGTCCGGGAGACATCCTGCCGCTGGCGGAATACTTCATCGGCGTCTATGCCCAGCGCCTGGACCTGCCGGTGCCGGCCATCGGCGTGGAAACCCAGCGGGTCCTCGAGAGCTATCCCTGGCCAGGCAACATCCGCGAGCTGGAAAACGTCGTCCACTTCGCCCTGCTGGTCAGCGACAAGGAAGAAATCCTGCCGCAGCATCTGAATTTTGGCGGGGCAACGCCAGACCCATCGCTGGCCGGTCTGCGGCGCCTGCTCGGCCAAGCCGGAGCGCCGTCGCTGGAGCAGGTACAGGCCCTGCTCCTGCAACTGGCCACCGAGCAGGCAGGCGGCGACGAGGAGGCGGGAAGGCGGCGCCTGGGACTGGCGGCGAACTGAAGGAATCCTTCGGCGAACGTGCGGGAAAAGCGCGGCGCCGAAGGCTTCCATACGTCCGAAGGATTGGCTCCCGGGCCCTTGATCGTGTTTATATTGAACGCTTGATCAAATTAAGGACGAGGAGACCAGCCTGTTTTGACTGACGCACAATCGCCCTCCGCCACCCCCTCCACCCCCACGCCCATCCGCATGAATCCCCCGGTGTTCTACGGTGCGGCGATCCTGATCCTGCTGTTCGCCGCAGTGGTCATCGGCTTCCCCCAGCGCGCCGGCGAATGGCTGCTGGCCGCGCAGACCTGGGCCTCGCAGACCGTCGGCTGGTACTACCTGCTGGCGATGACGCTGTACCTGATCTTCGTGGTGGTCACCGCGCTTTCCGGCTACGGCAAGATCAAGCTCGGTGCCGACCACGACGAGCCGGAATTCAGCTACCTGTCCTGGGCCGGCATGCTGTTCGCCGCCGGCATCAGCATCACCCTGTTCTTCTTCTGCGTATCCGAACCGCTGACCCACTTCCTCCAGCCGCCGCAAGGCGAGGCCGGTACCCAGGAAGCCGCGCGGCAGGCCATGGAACTGCTGTTCCTGCACTGGGGCCTGCACGGCTGGGGCGTGTTCGCCCTGGTGGCGATGGCCCTGGCCTACTTCGCCTACCGCCACAACCTGCCGCTGGCCCTGCGCTCGGCGCTCTACCCGTTGATCGGCAAGCGCATCAACGGGCCGATCGGCTACACGGTGGACTGCTTCGGCATCATCGCCACGGTGTTCGGCCTCGGCGCCGACATGGGCTTCGGCGTGCTCCAGCTCAACTCCGGGCTGGACTACCTGTACGCCATCCCGCATACCCACCCGGTGCAGATGGCGCTCATCGTGTTGATGATGGGCGCGGCGATCTCGGTGGCGGTCTCCGGGGTCGACAAGGGCATCCGCATCCTCTCCGACATCAACATGCTGCTGGCTTGCAGCCTGTTGCTGTTCGTGCTGTTCGCCGGTCCGACCCAGCACCTGCTCAACACCCTGGTGCAGAACGTCGGCGACTACCTCGGCCACCTGCCGGGCAAGAGCTTCGACCTCTACGCCTACGGCGGCCCCAGCGACTGGCTGGGCTCGTGGACGGTGTTCTACTGGGCCTGGTGGATCGCCTGGGCGCCCTTCGTCGGCCTGTTCATCGCGCGCATCTCGCGCGGCCGGACGATCCGCGAATTCGTCTTCGGCGTGCTGTTCATCCCGCTCGGCTTCACCCTGGCGTGGATGTCGATCTTCGGCAACAGCGCCCTGGAGCAGGCCCTCGGCGGCGCCAGCGAACTCGGCCGGGTGGCCATCGAGCAGCCGTCGATGGCCCTCTACCAGATGCTCCAGAACTACCCCTGGAGCCGCGCGGTGATCACCGTCACGGTGCTGGTCAGCTTCGTCTTCTTCGTCACCTCGGCGGACTCCGGCACCGTGGTCCTCTCCACCCTCTCCGCCCACGGCGGCAGCGCCGACGACGACGGGCCGAAGTGGCTGCGGGTGTTCTGGGGCTCGGTCACCGCGCTGGTCACCGGCGGGCTGCTGTTCGCCGGCAGCATCGACGCGCTGAAGTCGGCGGTGGTGCTGACCTCCCTGCCCTTCTCGCTGATCCTGCTATTGATGATGTGGGGCCTGCACAAGGCCTTCTACATGGAGTCGCAGCGCCAGCGGGCGCGGAGCCACTCCCTGGCGCCGCTGATGAGCGGCAACGGCAAGCGCTCCGGCGGCTGGAAGCGACGCCTGTCGCAGGCCGTGCACTTCCCCTCGCGGGACGAGGTGTACCGCTTCATGAACGACGTGGTGCGCCCGGCGATCAGCGAGGTTTCCGAGGTGTTCCGCGAGAAGGGCCTGGCGGTGGACGCCCAGCTCGACCCGGGCAACGCCTCGCTGAGCCTGGAGATCGGTCATGGCGAGCAGCATCGGTTCCTCTACCAGGTGCTGATGCGCGGCTACTTCACGCCGTCCTTCGCGCGTGCCGGCATGGGCGGCCTGCACCTGAAGAATCGCCGCTACTTCCGTGCCGAGGTGCATCTCGCCGAAGGTAGCCAGGACTACGATCTGATGGGCTACACCAAGGAGCAGATCATCAACGACATGCTCGACCAGTACGAGCGGCACCTGCAGTTCCTGCACCTGGTGCGTTGAGCGCAGGAAAAGGGGGCGCGCAGGGCGCCCCTTCCCTCATCCTCCGTCCCTGACCGCGGGGAATGACGCTAGCGGCAACATCCCATCCCCGTGCAGCTGCGAATCCCTCAGCGCGCCAGCACTCGCCGGTAGAACAGCACGCAGATCGCGACGAATACCACCAGTCCCAGCCACTGGGCGATGCCCGCGAAGCCGGCGCCGGCCAGCGCCAGCGGCGCGTCCTCGCCGGTGGCGCCGATCACCCCGGCGAGCAGGATGCCCATCAGGCTCTCGCCGACGATCAGCCCCGAAGCCAGCAGCACGCCGCGTCGCTTCGGCTCTTCGGCATAAGCCTCTTCGTCGACCCCGGCCGCCGCCGCACGCTTCTTCAGGGCATTTTCCAGCAGCCAGGAAATCAGCGCACCGACCACCAGGGTCATGCCGATGGTCGGCGGCAGGTAGATCCCCAGGCCCACCGCCAGCACCGGCAGGCAGGCCTTGCCGGTACGGCGCAGGAGCAGGTCGACGAGGATCAGGGCGATGCCCAGGGCGACGCCGATGAGGATCATGTTCCAGTTCAGCGCGTCGTGGAAAATCCCGCTGGCGATCGCCGTCATCAGGGTCGCCTGCGGCGCGGCCAGGGCCTGGCCGGGGTCCATTCCCTCGCGCGGCAGGGCCCCGGTGAAGCCGTAGGCGCTGTAGAGCAGTTCCAGCACCGGGGGGATCACCAGCGCGCCGACGATGCAGCCGACGATCAGCGCGACCTGCTGGCGCCAGGGCGTGGCGCCGACCAGGTAGCCGGTCTTGAGGTCCTGCAGGTTGTCGTTGGAGATCGCCGCGATGGCCAGCACCACCGAGGTGGTAAACAGCGCCAGGGCGATCGCCAGCTTGCCGTTCTGGCGGTCCAGCAGGCCGCCCTCGATGCTGCCGAAGCCGAGTATCAGCAACGACACCAGGATGACCGCGATGATCCCGATCCCCGAGATCGGACTGCTCGACGAACCGACCAGGCCGGCCATGTAGCCGCAGGCGGCGGCGATCAGGAAGCCGAAGAAGAAGGCGAACACCACGCATACCGCCACCAGGCTCCAGAACTGCGGGCTGGCCATGTCCGGCGCGGCGGCACCGAGGAAGTGGCTGAAGACCACGAACAGCGAGACCAGCAGTATCCCGGCGATCAGCAGGATCCACTTGGCCGGCATGTCCAGCTCGGTGCGCAGGCTGTTCGCCTGGCTATTGCCGCGCACTGCCCCGAGGGAGACCCAGACGCCCCGCACCATCGGCTTGAACAGGGTCGCCAGGGTCCACAGCGCGGCCACGCCGATGGTGCCGGCGCCGAGGAAGCGCACCTGCGAACTCCACAGTTGGGTGGCCAGGTCCGACAGGCTCTGGCCGTCGGCCGGCACGCTGTTGACGGTCAGCAGCGGCACCGCGACGCCCCAGGAGATCACCACGCCGATGAGGATCGCGATGCCGGCGGTGATGCCCATCAGGTAGCCGGCACCGACCAGCGCCAGGGAAAAACCGGTGGAAAGGCGGAACGCCGCCTGCCCGGCACTGAGCCAGACGCTGAAGCCTTCGGCGAGAACCTTGAAGCCGCTGCTCCAGAGGCTGAACAGCGCCGCCACCAGGCCGCCGCCGAGGATGTCGTAGAGCCCCGGCGCGTTACCGGCGGCACGCGGCGCGCGGGCGTCTTCCTCGTCCTCGGCGCCGTCGCTGCCGACCCGGAGGATTTCCGCCGCCGCCACCCCTTCCGGATACGGCAGTTCGCTCTGCACCACCATCACCCGGCGCAGCGGAATGGTATAGAGCACCCCGAGAATGCCGCCGATGGAGCAGATCGCCGCGGTCTGCCAGAACGGGAAGCCACTCCAGTAGCCGATCATCAGCAGGCCGGGAAGGATGAAGATGATCGAGGACAGAGTGCCGGCCGCCGAGGCCTGGGTCTGCACCATGTTGTTCTCGAGGATGTTGGCGCCGGAGAAGTAGCGCAGGACGGCCATCGAGATCACCGCCGCCGGGATCGACGAGGCGAAGGTCAGGCCGACCTTCAGACCGAGGTAGACGTTGGAGGCGGTGAAGACCACGGTGATCAGCGCACCGAGGATCAGGCCACGCAGGGTGAGCTCTGGCAGGGTCAGCTCATCCGGGATGCGTTCTTGCATGGATGAAAACTCTCGAAACAATTGGACCCGCCAAGCTTAGGCGAGAGCGGCACGCCGGGACACGACAGCGAATGTCGCAGAGGCGACCTTTTCGAGAGCAAAAGCTGGCGGAACGGACAGTTGCCGGCGCGGGCCGCCGGAGGAAGCCCGCGCGCGGCGTCGTCAGAAGGGCTTGTCGCCGAGGATGGTGGCGCGATGCATGACCCGCCGCTGTGGCCGGTAATCGTCCACCGCGTAGTGCTGCGTCACGCGGTTGTCCCAGAACGCCACGTCGTTTTCCTGCCAGCGCCAGCGCACGGTGAATTCAGGTCGCGAGGCATGGGCGAAGAGGAACTTCAGCAGCGCATCGCTCTCGGCCGGCTCCAGTTCGTTGATGCGGGTGGTAAAGCCATCGCTGACGAACAGGCCCTTGCGCCCGGTGACCGGATGGGTGCGCACCACCGGATGCGAGCGCGGCGGATTCTTCAGGCGGGCCTCCTCCAGGCGCGCCAGGTCGGCCTCGGTGACGCCGAAGCGCTCGCGGGGGAAGGACTTGCCGATGTCGTGGGTCGCCGTGAGGCCGTCCAGCAGACGCCGCAGCGGCGCCGACAGCGCCTCGTAGGCCGCCGTGCTGCTCGCCCAGAGGGTGTCGCCGCCGTACGGCGGCAATTGCTTGGCGGCGAGCACGGCTCCCAGCGCCGGGGTCTCGAGGAAGGTCACGTCGGTGTGCCAGATGGCATTGTCGCGCACGTCGGTGACCGCGGTGTCGAGGACGATGACCTCCGGCTGCTCCGGCACGCTGGGGTAGATCGGATGGATGTGCAGGTCGCCGAAGCGGGCGGCGAAGCGCGCCTGGCTCCTGGGTTCCAGCGACTGGTCGCGGAAGAACAGCACCTGGTGTTCGAGCAGGGCCTGCTCGATGGCCCGCTGGCCGGTGTCGTCCAGCGGCGCGCCGAGGTCGATGCCGGAAACGATGGCGCCCAGGGCCGGGCTGATGGGTTGGATGGTCAGGCTCATGTCGTGCTACTCGTCGGGCAGGTTGCGGGCGCGCCCTGCGCGCCCTCGCTCCGGCCTTCGCCGCGTGAGTGAAGGCCGGTTCGGAAATGACTCGGGACTCTCGCGCTCAACCCCAGGCGGCGAAGCGCCGCTGGACCCAGCGCAGCCCCAGTTCGAAGGCCAGGGCGATGGCGGCGATCAGCAGGATGCCGACCACCACCACGTCGGTGGCGAGGAATTGCGCGGCGGACTGGACCATGAAGCCGAGGCCTCGGTTGGCCGCGATCAGCTCGGCGGCGACCAGGGTCGACCAGCCGACGCCGAGGGCGATGCGCAGGCCGGTGAGGACCTCCGGCAAGGCACTCGGCAGGATCACGTAGCGCACCACCTGCCAGCGGCTGGCCCCCAGGCAGCGCACCGCCTGCACCCGCGATCGATCTACGCGACGCACGCCGGCGGCGGTAGCGATCAGCAGCGGCGCGAACAGCGCCAGGTAGATCAGCAGCACCTTGCTCAGCTCGCCGATGCCGAACCAGATGACGATCAACGGCAGGTAGGCCAACGGCGGGATCGGCCGGTAGAACTCCACCAGCGGATCGAGGGCCGCTCCGGCCAAGGGATTGAGGCCCATCAGCACGCCCAGCGGGATCGCCGTCAGCACCGCCGCGCCGAGCGCCAGGAGCACCCGCAGCAGGCTGGTGCCGACGTGTTGCAGCAGGCTGGCATCGAGGTAGCCCTCCTGCCATAGCCGTTGCAGGGCTTCGAAGAGCTGTTCGGGCGCCGGCAGGAACAGCACGTCGACCCAGCCGAAACGGGTCGCCGCCCACCACAGCAGGGCCAGGGCCAGCACGCTGGCACCGGCGGCCCAGCGCCGACGGTCGCCGGGCAGACGGCGCTTGCGCGGGACAGGATTGGCAACGGCGAGTCCGAGGGTATCAGTGGGCATGTTCGGCCTCCGCGACATCGAGGAATTCGTCCAGCAACGCCTGGCGCAAACGGCCGAACTCGGGATCAGCCTTGATCGAACGCACCGTTTCGCCGGCGGCGTAACGCCGCGCGAAGTCCACCGGCAGGCGCTTGACGATGCGCGCCGGCGGGCCGTCCATCACCACCAGGTCGGTAGCCAGGAACAGGGCTTCGTCGACGCTGTGGGTGATCAGGAAGAGGCCCTTGCCGGTCTGCTTCCACAGGTCCAGCAGGAGCACCTGCATGCGCTCGCGGGTCAGCGCGTCGAGCGCGCCGAACGGCTCGTCGAGCAGCAGGAAGTCCGGCTCGACCGCCAGCGCGCGTGCCAGCCCGAGGCGTTGCCGCTGGCCGCCGGAGAGCTGGGCGACGGACTGCTCGGCGTACTCCTGGAGGCCCACCAGTTGCAGGACCTGGCGCGCCCGCGCGCTGCGCTCGGCCTTGCCCAGGCCACGGATGCGCAGGCCCAGGGCGACGTTTTCGAGGGCGTTGAGCCAGGGCATCAGGGCGTCGTCCTGGAACACCACGCCGCGCTCGCCGCCGGGCCCTTCGAGTGTCCGGCCGTCGATCTGCACGCGTCCCTGGTCCGGCTTCTGGAAACCGGCGAGGATGTTCAGCAGTGTCGACTTGCCGCAGCCCGAAGGACCCAGCACCACCAGCGACTCGCCCTTGGCCAGGCCCAGGCTGAGATCGCGGAGGATGGCGCGGCGCTGGCCGCGCTGTTCGAATGAGAGGCTGATCGCCTCGGCCGTCAGACGGCTCATGTGTTCTGCCCTCCGTAGGGTAAGAAAGCCTCCGCTTCGACAGGCCGGAGCGGAGTCGCGGAATTCAGCGCTGGCCGACCTGGACCTGCTCCGCCTGGCGCACGAAGTCGGCGCTGACGTAGGGCGAGTAGTCGCCGAGGACGGCCGGCACGCGCTTCTGTTCCTTGAGGAATTCGGCAGTGCCGGCGATAGCCTTGGCGGTGCCGCCGCCGAGCAGGTCGGCGGACAGTTGCGCCTGGCTTTCCGGGAAGGTCGAGCCGGCCAGCAGTTCGGGGACGTCCCTGGGATCGGCGCCGGTCAGCCGGGCGATCTTCTTCACCGGCTCGGAGTCGGCGGTCCATTCGGCCTTGTGCGCGTTGTAGTCGGCGAAGGAATCGAGGCTGACGCGGGCGAAGCGGGCGACGATTTCAGGATGCTTCTCGGCGAAGTCCTTGCGCGCCACCCACACCTCGAAGGTCGGCGCACCCCACTGGCCGACTTCGGCGGCGTCGGTGAGGACCTTGCCGCTTTTCTTGATCTCGCCCAGCGCCGGCGACCAGACGAAGGCCCCGTCGATGTCGCCGCGACGCCAGGCGGCAGCGATCTCGGCCGGGTTGAGGTTGACGATCTTCACCTTGGACGGATCGATCTGCCAGTGCTTGAGGGCGCCGAGCAGGCTGTAGTGGGAGGTTGAAACGAACGGGGTAGCGATGGTCTTGCCGACCAGGTCCTCGGGTTTCCCGATCCCGCTTCCATTGCGCACCACCAGCGCCTCGGCGGCGTTGATCTGCGCGGAAACGATGAAGGCGACGATCGGCAGCTTCCGCGAGGTCGCCGCTGCCAGCGGGCTGGACCCGATGTTGCCGAGTTGCAGGTCGCCGGAGGCGAGCGCGGCGATCACTTCCGGACCGCTGTTGAAGCGGCGCCAGTCGATCTTCTCGCCGATGGCTTTCTCGTACAGGCCATCGGCCTGGGGCACCTTGGTCGGGTCGATGCCGGTCTGGTAGCCGACCGTGATGTCGGCGGCCTGGGCGACGACGGAAAGGCTGGCAAAGGCCAGGGCTGCCACCAGGCGGTGCAGGGAATTCGGGCGTTTCATCGGGCGAACCTCGGAGGCAACGGTGCCGCGCTCCGGAGGAGAACGGACCAGGGACGGGCAATGGGTGGCGACAGCGAGTCCGGTGGTCCGGTGCGATGCAGATTACAGATATAAAAAAATCGATATAAATAATATTTTGGAATTAGTTTATGAGCGCGAATGCGCCCCCGGATGCCCTTCCGCCCTTGCTCCATGCCCCGTCCCTACAGGGCCGCGCCCAGCAGACGGGCTTCCAGGGCCTGTCGGCGCAGGCAGGCGAGCAGCCCGGCGCGGGCCACCGCCTCCGCCTCGCTCGCCAGCAGCGACGCCGCCGCGCTTTCGCGGAATGTCAGCGCGCCGCCGCGGGCGAATGCCGCCTGGAAGGACTCCGCCGCCAGTTCGACAAGACGCAGCGCGAGGGCGAGGAGACGCGGCGCCTCTCCCTGCCCCGCCACGTCGCCCGGTACCCGCGCAGCCTGGCCCAGGTCGAGGTTGGCCTGGGCCAATCGGGTCAAGCCTTCGCGCAGTTGCCCGCACGGGGTCGGCGGCAGGCCGGGCGGCACCAGGATGTCCTCGGGATGCAGCCGCAGCCGCTGGTAATGCAGCCGCTGCCCGGCGGGCAAGAACAGCCCCGAGCCATCGGCGAGGCCGGAGATGTCGATGCCTGCCCGCCCCGTTTCGGCGACAGCGATCAGGTGAGCGCGGGAGGGCGCGTGCCAGGCTGAGATCAGCAAGCGATCCACGTCTTCCACGGCGAAGCAATCGCTACCCCGTCCACCCACCAGGAAACCGCCCCGCCAGTGCTCCTGCGCTTCGGGCTGGGCGCGCCGCAGATCGACCGCCTCGCTCCACAGCCAGCGGCGCTCGACGCTGGCCGGCAACAGGCGGCGCTGCTGTTCAGGACTACCCAGCAGGCGAATGGAAGCGATCTGCAGATGATGCAGGGCCAGGCGCCGTGCCAGCTCGAGTTCCTGCTCGGCCAGGTGGCGGACGCCAGCGAAGATTTCCCCCCAGTCCCGCTCCATGCCGGCGAACACGCGCGGCACTGCCAGCGCCAGCAGTCCACTGTCGCGCAGGCTTGCCGCCCAACCGGCCATGGGTCGCGGTGTCCTGGGGTCGGGCGAGTGGAGCCGGGCTTCGCTCATGCGGCACCTCGAACGGGGAGCGAGGGCCAGGCGTTGGCGCGAGGTAAGCAGGCTCCGGTGATGGAAAGGGACGGGATGTCCTGCTTATAACCCTAATGGATGAAACCCTAACCTATAAATAACCAATAATCCTTAACTAAGAACCGGAGGCATGCGCCCCTGGCAGAACCATGAGGATGCGTCGGGCAACCGACGCCGGCATCATTCCGGACAGCCGCGAAAACCTCTGTAACGGCTCTGTCATGCGCGTCGTGCGAGGAAACAAATAAGCGGAGAAAAGGGAACCTTATTCGCGCCAAGCTGTTTAAAATCACGCCCGTTTCTGTGCGAGGCCCCTCGCGCAGTCTTTTACCAAGGAGCTACACCACCATGGCACTGACCAAAGACCAACTGATCCAGGACATCGCCGAAGCCATCGACGCGCAGAAGACCACCGTTCGCAGCGCGCTCGACCAGCTCGCCGAGATCGTCAAGGACGCCCTGGAGAACGATGGCGAAATCACCCTGCCGGGTATCGGCAAGCTGAAGGTCTCCGAGCGTCCCGCGCGCACCGGCCGCAACCCGCAGACCGGCAAGGCGATCGAGATCGCTGCCAAGCGTGTAGCCAAGTTCGTTCCGGCCAAGGCACTGACCGACGCGATCAACGGCTGATAACGGCCGCCGCATCCCGCACGGATGCGCAGGAAAAAAGCGCAGGAGCCTGGCTTCCTGCGCTTTTTTCGTTTTCGGGGAGCCGCTGGCGCTGCCGCCCTCGAGGTTTTCCGCCGGATATTCCTACGGCGTTTGCAGTTGCTCGAGCAACGCATGGCAATCGGCAGCGTGCCAGTCGGCCAGCTCCGGCCAGGGGTTTTCCGGCAGGTTGACCAGCACCGTGCGACTACCCGCGGCGCGTCCGCAGTCGAGGTCGAAACGGTAGTCGCCGACCATCACCAGCTCCGCCGGCGTCACGTTCCAGCGTCGGGCGATGCGCAGCAAGCCATCAGGGTCCGGCTTGGGCCGCGCCTCGCCGCGCCCGAGGATGTGCTCGGTGGGGAAGCAGCCGCCCAGGCCGATCGCTTCGAGGGTGATCAGCGCCAACTGGTGGTCGTTGCGGGTCAGGATGCCCAGGCGCACGCCGCGCCGCTGCAACTCGCGCACCAGTTCCAGTGCGCCCGGCGCCGGCCGCGCGGCCTCGGCCAGGGCGCGCTCGTGTTCGAGCAGCCAGGCGTGCTTGGCCGCCGCCTCGGCCTCGGGCAGGGCGGCGAGGTGCAGCAGGATGTCGTCCTGCTCGGGGATGTCCAGCGCTCGGCGGATCGCCGGGAAGTCGTGCACGGCCCGGGTCAGGGTGCCGTCCATGTCGAACACCCAGTGGCGGATGTCGGCCAGCCTCACGCCCAGTCCTCACGCTTGCGGATCAGGCCTTCCTGGCTCGACGAGGCGACCAGCTGGCCGCTCTGGTTGAAGATGCTGCCGCGCACGAAACCGCGTGCGTTGCCGGCCCAGGGGCTGTCGATGGCGTAGAGCAGCCACTCGTCCGCGCGCAGGTCGCGGTGGAACCACAGGGCGTGGTCGAGGCTGGCGACCTGCATGGTCTTCTGCCACACCGAAACGGCATGGGGCTGCATCGAGGTGGTAAGGAAACCGAAGTCCGAGGCGTAGGCCAGCAGGTACTTGTGCAGCGCCGGGACGTCCGGCAGCTTGCCGTCGGCACGGAACCAGAGGTACTTCACCGGTTCGTCGGGCTGCGGGTCGTAGGGGTCGTGCTGGGTGACCGGACGAATCTCGATGGGCTTCGGATACAGCAGCTTGTCGCGGATGCGCTCGGGAATCCGCTCGGCGCGCTGGCGGGTCAGCTCCAGTTCCGAAGGCAGATTATCCGGACCAACCACCTCGGGCATCTCGATCTGGTGGTGGAAACCTTCCTCGTCGTACTGGAAGGAGCTGCTCAGGGTGAAGATCGGCTGGCCTTTCTGGATCGCGGTGACCCGGCGGGTGCTGAAGCTGCCGCCGTCGCGCACCCGGTCCACCTGGTACACCACCGGCATGCTGGCGTCGCCGGGACGCAGGAAGTAGCCGTGCATGGAGTGTACGTGGCGATCGTCCTCCACCGTCTGGCTGGCCGCCGACAGCGCCTGCCCCAGGACCTGGCCGCCATAGAGCTGGCGGAAGCCGAGATCCTGGCTCATGCCCCGGAACAGGTTCTCCTCGATGGGTTCCAGGCTCAGCAAAGCCACCAGGTTGTCCAGTATCTGGGTCATGGGGTGTTTCCTCGAATTCGGGCTGTCGACGGGCTAGTCGCGGCGCATGGCCGGGTACGCGGGCATGTTGCAAAGACGAGTGTCCCACACCGCGCGGCCGAGGGTGAAATGGTAGAGACTGGCCATGGACTCATCCGTTAGTCCAAGCAGCTCATGCACCAGGGGGTCGTAGTAGCAGCCGATACCCGTCCCAGACAGCCCGGCGGCCTCCGCCTCGAGGTAGAGCAACTGGCCGACCTGCCCGCATTCCCAGTACAGCCGCGGATAGCACCAGGGACCTTCTTCGAGCGCCGCGCCGAGATGGGCGAGCATGGCGAGCGCGACGCAGCCGTCGCCGGCGATGTCCTGCTGGCAGGAGAGATACGCCGACAGCGCGCGTGCATCGCCTTCCTGCAACAGGTACAGCGGCAACTCCGGATCGACGTGCTGCCAGAGGAAGTCCTCGCGCATCGGCGGCCGCCGCAGGCCGCTGCGGTCCAGCCAGTACAACCCCGGCACCAGGCCCCGGACGCGATGGACGAACAGCAGCAGATCGACCCGCGCGGCCTCGCCGGTGACCGCGAAAGGCACCGGCGAGCGCTCCGGCAGCAGCCTGCGCAGCCAGGCCCGCAGCAGCCCGACATCGATGCCGGCGCGCCCGTCCATGCGCTGCGCGCTACGCCGCCGATGCAGCAGCGGTCGCAGCGGCAGGCCGGGGTTGTCGTTGCCGGGCTCGCCCGGTGCGACCCTCCACGGGCGTGCCGGCAGGCGCGGCGCCCGACATAGCCCATGTATCCGCTGCAACTCCGGCCAGTCCCGGTACTCCCGCGACAGCCGGTTCGGCGCGCCGGCCAACGGCAGGGCCGCCAGTCCTTCGCACAGGCGCGGCGAAAGGGAAGGCTCCTGCGTGAGCGCCGGCCCGATCCAGAACAGTGCGTCGACGCTCTCGCACTCGGCGAAGCCGTCCCGGTCAAGGCCGAACAGGCCGTCCAGTGCACTTTCGGCGACGCCGCGCAGCAGGCGCATCTCCCAGCCCTGGATCGCCGCGGCGATCGAGAGGCAGGCCAGCGCGTGGCCGAGGTCATGCTGGCAGTAGCGATAGGCTCGCTCACCGTATTTCCAAGCCTCGCGCCAGGGCACGCTGGTCCATGCCAGGAGGCAGCCGCCGGGCGGCAAGCAGTCATCCAGCAGCGAAGCCAGCGGCGCCGGCAGTTCGCCGCGCACCTCCAGGGCATGCTTGTCGGGACGGTAGTGGGCGAGCAGCGGCGCCGGCTCCAGGGTACCGCCGGGAAGCAGCAGGTAGGCTTCGGTGGGATGCAGGTTGCCGCTCGACGGATTGACCCGCAGCGCCCAGCGAGTGCCGCCGGCCTCCTTCCAGGCCGACAGCGCCAATCCGTCGTAGAGCATCTGCGAGAGGCTGCGGCGATCGAGCCGAGAGGGCGCGGCCGCCGGCCCGGAAAACACCCCATCGTAGGGTGGCGACTCCTCCAGCGGCCGATGCAGCAGTTCGATTTGCCGGCAGCCCCGGTACTGGCGGAACGGCGCCGGCTGGGTCGCCCAGTCCAGTCCGCCGGGACCGGGTGCGTAGCGCTCCGGGCGATGCATGCTGAGGCGATGGTAGGAGAGCACCTCGCCGCCGCCGTCGCCCATGTTCACCGCTCCGCCCAGCGGGCCGCGTCGACGCGATAGAGGATATGCCGGCGCATCGGGTGATCCGCTGCCAGGAGTGGGTGGTCGAAATCCTCGGCCGGATCGCGACGCATGCCCAGGCGCTCCATCAAGCCCCAGGAGCGGCGGTTGGGCGGCGTGGTGAAGGCCACCACCTCGGGCAGGCGCAGCCGCTCGAAGGCGAAGTCCAAGGCGGTTTCCGCCGCTTCGCGGGCGAGTCCACGGCCCCAGTAGGCGGGCGCCAGGCGCCAGCCGATCTCCACGGTCGGGGCGAAGTGCACGTCCATGGTCACGTCGAACAGGCCGGTGAATCCGATGAACGCCGCCTCGCCCGGTAGCTCCAGGGCCCAGGGCCCGTAGCCACGCTCGGCAAAATGCGCCTGGACGCGATCGACCAAGGCGTCGCTCTGCGCGCGGTCGAGCACACTGGGGAAGAATTCCATTACCTGCGGGTCGGCGCACATCTCGGCGAACGCCTCGCGGTCGCTGTCGCGCCAGGCGCGCAGCAGCAGGCGCGGGCCATGCAGTTCGGAAATGGCGGAAGGGGGAAGGTTCGCGTTCATGGGAGGCCTTTTCGGAAACGGCCGACTCATCTGCGAAGCCAGTCCTCGCGCGTCAACCGGTACAGCACATGATGCCGCAAGCGGTGGCCGGGAGGCAGGTCGGGATGCTCGAAGTCGTCGGTGGGATCGCGATGCATCCCCAGGCGCTCCATCAGCCCCAGGGAGTTCTCGTTGGCCGGTACGGTGAAAGCCACCACCTGGTCCAGGCCAAGGGTATCGAAGGCGTAGCTCAGCGCCGCCTCGGCCGCCTCGTGGGCGAAGCCCTCCGCCCAATGCTCGGCGGCGAGACGCCAGCCGATGGCCACCGCGGGTACGAAGGGCGCATCGAAGTCCACGACCTCCAGCCCCACGTAGCCGATGAAAGGATCGCCGCCCTTGACCTGCAGCGCCCACCAGCCAAAACCGTGCTCGGCGAAGTGCGCGTCGATGCGGCGCAGCAACGCGTCGCTCTGGGCACGATCCAGGCAGGACGGAAAGAACTCCATCACCAGTGGATCGGCATTCAGCTCGGCGAACCTGGCCCGGTCCTGCACCAGCCAGGGCCGCAGGATCAGACGGTGGGTATACAGCCGTGGCGAGCGAAGATGCTCGATGCTCAGGCTGGTCAGGTCGGCCATCGCTTGGTTCCTTTCGTTCAACGCACTCCAGAAGGACTATCTGACCGCAGGAATCGGCTGGGGTGCCCGCGAGGGCGGTATTCCGATCTTTGGTCAGGCTCCGCGGAAAAGGCTCCCCAACCGGAGTGTAGTCTTTTCCGCGCCTGGACATGCCCGATCCTCGGGCAAAGCGATGACGATTGGTTTACCGCCCGGGCAACGGGCGCGGGCCACGTCAATCCGTGCACTCTTCCACCAGGCTTTCGTCCAGGGCGAGGATCGCCAGTTTCACCCCAACGGCGCACTCTTCCACCCAGGCGAACGAGGCGTTCGGGCTGAGGCAGGCATCCTCGAGGCGCCGGCAGCTTTCCACCAGTTGCTCGCCACGCACCACCCTCGCCGCGCCCTTGATCCGATGCGCCAGCTCGGCCAGTTCGCCGGTCTCCTGGCGTTGCACCAGTCCCTCGAGGGTCTCCAGGTCCTTGCGGTTGCTGGTCAGCAGTTCGTCGAGCAGCCGCCTGAGCATCGTCGGCTCGCCGCCGGTCAGCGCATGCAGGGAATCCAGGTCGTAGAGACGGGGGGCCGTCGGAATGGCGACGGGTTCGGCATCGATGGTGACGGGCAGCTCGTCGGCGGCGAAGCCCAGGGCCAGCAGGCGCTCCTCGAGGACATCGAGGCCGATGGGCTTGATCAGGCACTCGTTCATTCCAGCCTGGATGCAGCGCTCGATCTCCTCCGGCTGGGCGTCCGCGGTGAGGCCGATGATGACCACCGGCTCCTCGCCATTCTCGCGCTCCTCCTGGCGGATCGAGCGGGCAAGGTCGGAGCCGCTCATCAGCGGCATGTGGCAGTCGGTGATGACCATGTCGAACGGTTGCCCATGCCACAGGTTGAGAGCGCTCAGGCCGTTCTCCGCTTCCTCCACGTCATGACCGAGGAAGCTCAGCTGTTGATGGAGGATCTGCCGGTTGACCGCATGATCGTCCACCACCAGCACCTGCAACCGCCGCGCCTGGCGACTGCCGAGCGGGATCGCCCGCACGTTCTCGACGATCGGTTCCAGCACCTGCAGGCGCAGCTCGACGTCGATCCGCGTACCCTGCCCCAGCTCGCTGCTCATCACCAGGCGCCCTCCCATCATTTCGCACAGCGAGCGCGAGATCACCAGGCCGAGCCCGGTGCCCTCGGTGTTCTGCAGGTTGCGGTTGACCTGGGCGAAAGGCCGGAACAATTGCTGCTGGTCGCCCAGGGAAATACCGATGCCGGTGTCTTCCACACAGAGATTGACCTGCAACAGCGACGGCTCCACCTGGCGGCCATCGATGCGGATGCGGATCGAGCCCTCGTCGGTGAACTTGATCGCGTTGCTGACCAGGTTGGAGAGGATCTGCTTGAAGCGCATGGCATCCAGCAGTACGTCGCCGTTGATGCTCGAATCGATCTCCAGCACCAGGCTCAGGCGCTTTTGCCGGGCCAGGCCTTCGAATACCCGTGCCACCGATTCCACCAGCTCGCGCAGGTTGGCCCGTTTCGGCGACAGGCTGAGGCGACCTGACTCGATGCGGGCGATGTCGAGAATATCGCCGATCAGCTCCAGCAGGCTCTTCGCCGAGGCATAGGCGATCTCGATGCTGGAACGGTCCACCCGACCGGTCTCGGCACGCTTGAGCGCCAGTTCGAGGATACCGATCACCGCGTTCATCGGCGTGCGGATCTCGTGGCTCATGGTCGCCAGGAAGGTGGTCTTGGCCCGGCTCGCTTCGTCGGCCAGATTCTTTGCCTCTTCCAGCTCATCGATCAACTGGCGGTGCTCGGTGATGTCCAGCCAGCCACAGATGACACCGCGGATGGTCCCGCTGGAATCGCGGAACGGCTGGATCCAGTGGTCGATCCAGCGCTCCCGACCGCCCAGCGCCACCGGGTAGACCGCCTCGATGGTCCTGCCCTCGCGCATGGCCATCAGGTAGCTGCGATGGAACTCCGGAGCGGTCTCGAAGTTTTCCATGGGCAGTTCGAGCACGGTGCGGTTCATCACCTCCTCGGAACTCAAGCCGACGCTCTGCAGGTAGCTGCGGTTGCAGGACAGCATCCGTCCGTTGACATCGCGCACATACAGCGGCGGAGGCATGCAGTCGGTCAGGGCCTCGACGAACCGCAACTGGTCGCTGAGCGCCTGTTCGACCCGCGCGCGCACCCTGATCTGCCGGCGCTGATAAGTGACCCAGCCCAGGCAGAGCAGCAGCAAGGCCGCTGCGATCGCCAGGATCTCGGTGATCACCAGGATGTAGTCGACCCAGGTCTGGCCGCTCATTCCCGGCGGCGAGCGCCAGCGATTGACGATATCGCTCAGGTCGTCCGGCGAGATGCTCAGCAAGGCCTTGTCGAGAATCGACTGGAGTTCGGCGTCGCCTCGGCGAACGGCGAAGTGGGCGGTGGCCGCACCGATGGGAACCAGGTCGGCGATCGCCAGCCTCTCGCGGAACAACCGGACGATGTAGTAGCGAGCGGTGACCAGCGGCACCACCGCCGCGTCGGCCCGTCCTTCGTAGACCAGGTTCATGGCATCCAGCGCGACGCCGACCTCCACCATCGAGGCCTGCGGATAGCGCTCGCGCACCTGTTGCATGCCCACATGGCCGGCGGGAATCGCTATGCGCTTGCCGTCGAGGCTCCCGGGGCTCTCCGCGCGTCCCTTGTCGTCCGCCCGGGTGACGAGGACGTACGAGGTGGACAGGAACGAGCGGGTGAAACGCAGCATTTCCTCGCGCTTGCTGCTGCGGCTCATGATCGCCAGGTCCGCCTCCTTCCTGGCCAATACGCCGATCTGCTCGGGGAAGCCCCCACTGCGAGGCGTGACCTGGAAATGCAGGCCGGTGCGGCGGGAAATCATGTCCAGCAGGTCGGAGGCGATGCCCGAGAAGGTCTCGTCGGAATTGAAGAAGGCCAGCGGCGCCAGGTCGTCGTTGATGACCAACCGCACCACCGGGTGGCGAGCGATCCAGCGACTCTCCTGCGGCGTCAGCGCGATACGCTGGCCCGTTGGCAGGGAACCGCTGCCGACCCAGCGCCTGGCGATGCTTTCGAGACGGTCCTGGTTGATCGCGCCGATGGCCGAGTTGACGACGCGCAACAGGTTCGTGTCGCCGCGACGAAGGAGGAAGCCGTAGCCCCCTTCCAGGCGGGCATCGGCAAACCGCTCGAACCTCACGTAGCCGTAATAGGACCGATTGATCCGGTGGTAGGCGCTGAGCACATCGTCGAGATACAGGTCGGTATGTCCGAAAGCCACCGCGGCAACGGCCTCGTCATGGCTGCCGAAGACCACGAAACGCGCCCGCGGGAAACGCTGGCGCAATTCCCCGACATGCTCCCGGGCCACCGCCACGCTGAGTCCGGCGAGATCCTCCGGCGAGTTGCGCTTTTCCCCCATCCGCTTGAACACCGCCAATCGATCACGGGCATAGGGTTGGCTGAGCACCAGGGAGGAATCACCCGCCGAGCTGTAATGGCTGCCAAGCAGGTCGATCTTTCCGGCAGCGAGCGCCGCCACGGCATCCGCATGGGTATCGAAGCTCACGACCTTGATGCGCATGCCGAGCAACTGCCCGACCAGCGTGGCGACGTCCGCCGTTATGCCTTCGTAGTTCTCGTCGTCGAGCCGGACGTTGAAGGGCGAGGTCTCGTCCAGCGCCGCGCCGAGTCTCAGGTGACCCTTGTGGCGCAGCCAGGCCCAGTCGTCCTCGGCGATCGCCATGTCCTCGTGCTCGATGCGCAACTGGCTGAACAGCGTCAGGGACGGATGCGCTTCGACGGCGAACAGGCGTCCGCCCGACAGCAGCAGGCAGAAGAACAGCAGGAATAGTTTTGATCGCATGAAAGGTCTGTGCGGCAGGGCCGGCAGTTGTATGGAAAGGAAACGCGTCCGGCGCGAGGCCCGGCGTTCGGCTAGAGGCAGCCGAGGCCAGGGCGGCGGCGTCAGGATCCGGAGCAATAGTCGAGAAAGTGCTGTTCCGGCATCGGCCGGGCGAACAGGTAGCCCTGGGCTATGGAGCAACCGAGTTCGATCAGGCGTACCCGTTGTTCGTCGCTCTCCACCCCTTCCACCACCAGGGAAATTCCCAGCGCCTGCGCCAACGCCACGACACTGCTGATGACGGCGCAACTCCTGGGCTGGGTCTTCATCTTCTGGACGAAGGTTCTGTCCAGCTTGATCTGGCTGAAGGGAAACTCGCAGAGCCGGTCGAGGGACGAATAGCCGGCGCCGAAATCGTCCATCGCCAGGCCGCAGCCCATGATCCGCAGACGCACGAGGTTCTCCAGGCTGCTGGCAGGAGCGCTGATCAACCCGGTCTCGGTGATCTCGAACATCACCGAACTGGGCGGCAGGTGGAACTCGGTCAGCAACGCCGAGATGTTCTCGGCCAGGGCACGCGAACCCAGTTGCGAAGGATGGACGTTGAACGCCAGGTTGATCGGCTGCCCCAACTGCGCCAGCTTCCTGCGCGTCGCCAGCCCCTGGCTGAACAGTTGCCAGAACAGCTTGTCGACCAGGTTGTAGGTTTCCATCACATAGAGGAAATGCGACGGCGGCAATACGCCGAGATGCGGGTGGTTCCAGCGTGCCAGGACCTCGGCGCCGATCAGGCCGCCGCCATCCAGGGCCACCTTGGGCTGGTAGTAGGCTTCGAACTCGCCATTGTCGAGGCCGCGCACCACGTCCGCCACGGAGGGCAGCTCGGCGACTTCGATCTGTCGCGGCAGGTCCTGGCGACGAGCGTTGTAGCGGGTCAACAGGGCGGTGATCCGCTCCAGGCTGAATGGCTTGCCGAGGTCGCCGAGAAAATTGAGGCCCAGGCACTCGATCATCGAAATGGTGGCCTGGCGCAGGATGGGATCCACCTCGCTGCTGAGGATCACCGAATGGACCTTGCCGCTCAGGCTTGCGTGGCGAAGGAACGCCAGGCCGTCCATGCCGCTCATCTGCAGGTCGCAGATGGCGATGTCGACGTGTCCGCAGGACTCCAGGATCGCCACCGCCTCCTTGCCGTCCGCCGCCTCGAGGATCGATCCGGGCACCACTTTCTTCAGGGCTGTGACGGCTACCAGGCGCTGAAAAGGCTCATCCTCCAACACCAGAACATTCAAATCATTCATCACGGTCCACACAGGGTTTCCAGGAAATACCGGCGATATACTGCTGTGTTTCCCTTACTAGACCTATGGGACAAGTCCCCATGTTTTGTGGGAATTTTCCTACTGATTTGGAGGTTCGGTTGGATTAGCATGGTTCCACATGAAAAACCGAGTCGCCCCGCCTTAACAGGCTATTCTGGACGGCGATCTCGGCCTAGCGCCCAACATGGATGACCACCGGCGGCAGCGCCCGGGAAATCGAATCCCGACCCTGTCCCGGTCCCTCAAGGTAAATCGAATTTATGCATACCGTCCTGATCGTCGACGACCACCCCGTCATCCGTCTCGCCGTGCGCGTCCTGCTGGAAAAGCATGGTCTGCAGGTGGTCGCCGAGACGGACAATGGCGTGGATGCCATCCAGTTGGTCCGGGAGCACGAACCGGACGTGGTGATTCTCGACATCGGCATTCCCAAACTCGATGGCCTGACCGTGATCTCGCGGATCAAGTCCCTGGGACTGCGTAGCCAGGTGCTGGTACTCACTTCGCAATCCGCAGAGGCGTTCTGCAAGCGCTGCATCCAGGTCGGTGCCCGTGGGTTCGTCAACAAGGAAGAAGACCTGAACAACCTGATCAACGCCCTGAACGCGGTGACCGCTGGCTACACGTTCTTTCCTTCGCTCACGTTCGATACCCTCGGCACCCCGCCGGAACGCATTTCCGAAAGCGAGCTTATCGGCCTGCTCTCCGACCGCGAGATGATCGTCCTCCAGCATCTCGCCATGGGCTATTCGAACAAGGCCATCGGCGAGAAGCTGTTCCTCAGCAACAAGACCGTCAGCACCTACAAGACCCGCCTGCTGCAGAAGCTCGGCCTGGGTTCGCTGGTCGACCTCGCAGAGTTCGCCAAGCGCAATTCGCTGATCCACTGACCTGGCGCTTGGCTGTCGAAGCCAAGGCCTAGGGCACCTTCGGGCAAGCGCGACCGGAAGCCGTTCCTGCCACGCGACGAGCGTCGGCGGATTTCCACAAAGCGTGTGGAACCGCCTGTGGATAAGGTGCGAAAAACGCTTCGCGCAGCGCATCGTGCCTGGCCTTGCGACGGTTGATCAGTTCCTGACCAGGCGCACGGCGAGCGGACCAGGTGGCATCGACAAGGCTCGGAGGCGGTCTTCGCCTCGGTTACACTGCACGCCGGTTTCCCCAGGTCTCGCTCGTCGTCCACATGCCCAGTCAAGCATCCTCCCCTTCCCCCCAGGTCGCCATCGTCGGCGGCGGTCCCGCAGGCCTGATGGCCGCGGAGGTCCTGAGCCAGGCGGGCGTACGCACGGAAGTGTTCGACGCCATGCCCTCGGTCGGCCGGAAATTCCTCCTCGCGGGCGTCGGCGGCATGAACATCACCCATGCCGAGGCCAGGGAACAATTCCTCGGCCGCTATGGCAGGCGCCAGAAGGAAATCGCCGCACTGCTCGGCGAATTCGACGCGGATGCGTTGCGCGCCTGGATCCACGGCCTGGGTATCGACACCTTCGTCGGCAGTTCCGGCCGGGTGTTCCCCTCCGACATGAAGGCCGCCCCGTTGCTCCGTGCCTGGCTCAAGCGCCTGCGCGAGCAAGGCGTGCTCATCCACACCCGCTGCCGTTGGCTGGGCTGGAACGCGGACGGTACGCTGGACATCCAGAGCGCCGCCGAGCGCCTGTCGATACGCGCCGACGCCGTGATCCTGGCGCTCGGTGGCGGCAGTTGGCAGCGCCTGGGCTCCAACGGCGCCTGGGTGCCCCTGCTGCGCGCCCGTGGCATCGAGGTCGAGCCCCTGCGGCCAAGCAATTGCGGTTTCGAGATCGACGGCTGGAGCGAGCTGTTTCGCGACAAGTTCTCCGGCGCTCCGGTCAAACCGGTGGCCATGGGACTGGCGGGCGAAACGCCGCGCCAGGGCGAATTCGTCGTGACCCGCGACGGTATCGAGGGCAGCCTGGTCTATGCCCTCTCCGCCGCCATCCGCGAACGGATCGAGGCACGGGGTTCGGCCGAAGTATGGCTGGACCTGTTGCCGAACAGGCGTCGCGAGCAGATCGAGGCAGCCCTGGCTCGCCCGCGCGGCTCCAGGTCGATGGCCAATCACCTGCGCAGCCAGTTGGGCATCGATGGGGTTCGGGCCGGCCTCCTGCGTGAACTCACCCCCGCCGCCACCTATACCGAGCCGGCCCGCCTGGCGGCGGCGATCAAGCGCCTGCCGCTGACGCTGCTGCGCCCGCGTCCGCTGGACGAAGCGATCAGCAGCGCCGGCGGCGTACGCTTCGAGGCGCTCGACCACAACCTGATGCTCGATGGCCTGCCCGGCGTGTTCTGCGCTGGGGAAATGCTCGACTGGGAGGCGCCCACCGGCGGCTACCTGTTGACCGCCTGCTTCGCCAGCGGGCGCGTGGCCGGACTCGGCGCGCTGGCCTGGTTGCGCGGCAGGCGCTAGAGACCGGTACGCCAGCGCCTCGCTATTTGCCGGACGGCCGCTTCTTCGGCTTGCCCGCCGCACCCGCGCCGAAGCCCGGTGCCTTGCGCACCGCCTTGACCGTCGGCGCGCTGCTGTCGAACCAACTGCCCAAGTGGATCTTGCCGGGCTTGCCGACGCTCTCCGCGGCCTTGGGTTTCTTCGGCTTCTTCGGTTTCTTCAGCACCACGCCGCCCGGCGCGGTCTGCGGCACCCGGTGCTCCGGCTCGAAGTCGGGCTCCTCGCGGCGTTGCAGGGTCTGCCCGATCAGTGTCTCGATCGCCGCCAGCAGCTCCACTTCGTCGGCGCAGACCAGCGACACCGCCTGGCCGGAGGCACCGGCACGTCCGGTACGGCCGATGCGATGCACGTAGTCCTCGGCGACGATCGGCAGGTCGAAGTTGACCACCAGCGGCATTTCCTCGATATCCAGGCCACGCGCGGCCACGTCGGTGGCTACCAGCAGGTCTACCTCGCCGGCCTTGAACCGCTGCAAGGCGCGCAGCCGCGCCGGCTGCGGCTTGTCGCCATGGATCGAGTCGGCGGCGATACCCTGCCGCTGCAACAGTCCGACCAGTTCCTCGACGCTCTTGCGGGTCTTGGCGAAGACCAGCGCCTGGCGCCAGCGATTGGCCTGCAACAGGTGGCAGAACAGCTCGGCCTTGCGCTTCTTGTCCACCGGCACCAGCCATTGCCTGATGCTCTTCGCCGCGGTATTGCGCGGACTGACCTCGATGGACAGCGGGTCGCGCAGCAGTTCACGGGCCAGCGTGCGGATGGCGTCGGAGAAGGTCGCGGAAAACAGCAGGGTCTGGCGCTTGCGCGGCAGCGCGGCGAACAGTTCGTCCAGCTCGCGGGCGAAACCGAGGTCGAGCATGCGATCGGCTTCGTCCAGCACCAACGCCTGGAGCTGGGCGAACTTCACCGCGTTCTGCCGATACAGGTCGAGCAGCCGCCCGGGAGTGGCGACGAGGATATCCACTCCCTTGCGCAGCTTCATCATCTGCGGGTTGATGCTAACCCCACCGTAGGCCACCGCGGTACGCAGCGGCAGGTGCTGGCCGTAGTCGCGGACGCTGCCGTGGACCTGCTCGGCCAGTTCGCGGGTCGGAACCAGGACCAGTGCACGCACCGAGTTCGCAGCGACCTGCGGCCCCTCCAGGGTCAGCCGCTGCAGCAACGGCAGGGCGAAACCGGCGGTCTTGCCGGTGCCGGTCTGTGCTGCGGCGAGCAGGTCGCGGCCCTTGAGCGCCGGGGGTATGGCTTGGGCCTGGATCGGCGTAGGCGTGCCGTGGCCGAGCCCTTCGAGGGCCTTGAGCAGGGGGTCGAGCAGACCGAGGGAAGCGAACGTCATGAGCGACTCGGAAAAAAGGAAACGGACGGCATTCTAGCGGATTCGCCGTCTCCCATCGTCCTCTGGAGCGCGGCCGGTCAGCCCTTGAGCAGCAGTCCGCCCTCGATCGGCACGTAGCGCGACGCCGCTCGGATCAGCGCGTTGGCGGTCAGGCCAGGCACCCCGTAGGCCGTAGCCACGACGCCGTGGGCGCGGATGACCTTCTCCAGCAGCAGATCGAAGTCGCCGTCACCGGACAGCAGCACCACTTCGTCCACCCGTGGCGCGGCATCCAGTACGTCGATGGTGATGCCGACATCCCAGTCACCCTTGGCCGAGCCGTCGGCACGCTGGATGTAGGGCTTCAGCTTCACCGTGAAACCGAGGTTGCGCAGAATCTGCTGGAACTGCTGCTGACGCGGGTCGCCGCGGTCGATGGCGTAGGCATAGGCCTCGACGATGCTCCCGCCGCGAGCGATGTCTGCCCACAGGGCGGCGTAGTTGAGATGGCAGCCGTAGGCCTGGCGCACGGTGTAGTAGAGGTTCTGCACATCGGCGAAGACAGCGATCTTCTTCGCCGCGGGCGACTCGGGACGACTCAAGGGGAACTCCGGAACGACGGCAGTGGGCCACCATTATCGCAGCCCACGGCCCGCAACCCTAACGGTCAGGTGAACAAATCGTCGTCGCCGAGGAAGCTGGAGTCGTCGTTGAAGTCGCTGTCGCTGAAATCGCCATCGGCGAAACCGCCGTCGGCGGGATAGTCGCTATCGGCGAAGCGCTCGGTCGCCGGCTCGGGATCGGCAAACTGGCTGGCGTCGAGGTTATCCACCGGGACGTCCTGGATCACCTCGACGATTTCCTGCGGCTGGCTGTGGCGGAACATGCCGGTGAGCAGGTCGGCCACCAGCATCCCGCCAGCGACCCCAGCGGCCGTCTGCAGCGCACCGCCGAGAAAGCCGCTGGCCCGCGAAGGCGCGGCCGCCGCGGCGGGCGCCATACCCGGACGCATGTCGCCGGCCGCCGCCGCCGGATTGGAGAAACGCGTCTCGCCCCAGCCCGCCGGGCGCCCCGATTGGCTCGGCGCCGGCTCGTCGCGCGCGCCGCCGCCGAACAGGCCGGAGAGGAAGCCGCCGCTGCTCGGACGGCTCTGCTGCAACTGGGCGACCTGCGCCTCGAGCTCCTTCACCCGTTGGTCGAGGCGCTTCAGCGCGGCTTCCTGGATCAGCACCACCTGCGCCATGTAGTACGGCGCCGCCGGCTGCCGCACCAGGTGCTGGTTGATCTGCGCCTCGGCCTCGGCGTCACGCGGAGCGGACTGCCCCTCGGCCTCGCGCAGGCGGCTGAACAGGCCGTCGATCAGGGTTTTCTCATCGGATTTCATCGCACGCCTCGACTGCATTTCGAGAAGGAAGGATGGATTGCACCAAAGGGAAATATTGGAGCACCCTGCACGATCTCAAGTTCCTCCGGTGAATTCCCGATGAATGACGATGCCCAGCGCTCCGCACGGTCCCAGGTCGCCCTGCTGATCGTCGACCTGCAACGCGGCATGCAGCGCCACGACCTGCCGCCGCGCAACAATCCCGGCGCCGAGGCGCGCATCGTCGAACTGCTTGCCGCCTGGCGCGCCGCCGGCTGGCCGGTGGTGCACGTCCGGCACGTATCCCGGCAGCCCGGCTCGCCCTTCGCGCCCGGCCAGCCTGGCGTGGAGTTCCAGCCAGCGCTGGCGCCGCGCGACGACGAGGCGGTGTTCGAGAAGAACGTTCCCGACGCCTTCATCAACAGCGGCCTGCAACGCTGGCTCCATGTCCGCGACATCCGCCAGGTGGCGCTCGTCGGGGTAGCCACGGAGAACTCGGTGGAAGCCAGCGCACGCAGCGCCGGCAACCTCGGCTTCCAGACCTGGGTAGTGGCCGACGCCTGCTTCACCTTCGCCAAGCCCGATTTCCACGGCACCCCGCGCAGCGCCGACGAGGTGCATGCGATGGCGTTGGCCAACCTGCACGGCGAGTACGCCGTGGTACTGCGCGCCGCCGAACTGTTGCAGCGCTTGCCGGCCTGACTGTCTGCCGGGCAACAGCGGGACAACAGGGCTGTCCGGCAGAAGACAGGCCGGTTCCGCCATATCCCCCATAAGCCATTGATTCGAAAACATGAATCCGGGATGGCACGGTTCCTTCATAGACACCGGACCACGCCCCTACCCGGAGATACCCCCGATGAGCCAAGAGCAACAGCCGATCCGCTTCGCCTACTGGGTCCCCAACGTCAGCGGCGGCCTGGTGGTGAGCAAGATCGAGCAACGCACCAGCTGGGACATCGACTACAACCGCAAGCTGGCCCAGTTGGCGGAACGCAACGGCTTCGACTACGCCCTCTCGCAGATCCGCTTCACCGCCGGCTACGGCGCCGAGTACCAGCACGAGTCGGTGGCCATCAGCCACGCCCTGCTGGCGGCCACCGAGAAGCTCAAGGTGATCGCGGCGATCCTGCCTGGCCCCTGGCATCCGGCGGTGGTGGCCAAGCAACTGGCGACGATCGACCAACTGACCAATGGCCGGGTCGCGGTGAACATCGTCAGCGGCTGGTTCAAGGGAGAGTTCACCGGCATCGGCGAACCCTGGCTGGAGCACGACGAACGCTATCGGCGCTCCGAGGAGTTCATCCGCGTGCTGAAAGGCATCTGGACCGAGGAAAACTTCACCTTCAAGGGCGATTTCTATCGTTTCCACGACTACACCCTGAAACCCAAGCCGATCCAGCAGCCGCACCCGGAAATCTTCCAGGGCGGCAGCTCGCGGGCGGCGCGGGACATGGCCTCGCGCGTGTCCGACTGGTACTTCACCAACGGCAACAGCATCGACGGCATCCGCGCCCAGGTCGAGGACATCCGCGCCAAGGCGGCGGCCAACGGCCATTCGGTCAAGGTCGGAGTGAACGCCTTCATCATTGCCCGCGACACCGAGGAGGAAGCGCGGGCGGTGCTCGACGAGATCATCGCCAAGGCCGACTACGAGGCGGTGAACGCCTTCGGCGACGCGGTGAAACAGGCCGGCAAGGCCTCGCCGGAGGGCGATGGCAACTGGGCCAAATCCACCTTCGAAGACCTGGTGCAATACAACGACGGCTTCAAGACCAACCTGATCGGCACGCCACGGCAGATCGCCGAGCGCATCGTCGCGCTGAAGGCGGCCGGGGTCGACCTGGTGCTGTCGGCCTTCCTGCACTTCCACGAAGAAGTGGAGTATTTCGGCAAGCACGTGTTGCCGCTGGTCCGCGAACTGGAGCAGGCCCAGGCTCGCGAAGCGGCCTGAACGGCAACGGCGGCCGCCAGGCGTTGGCCTCGGCGGCCGGCTGGGTTAGAGTCGCGGGCTCGTATCCGATCTGCCGACCCGCGATGAATCCTCTGCTGCCGCTGCGTGACGCCTGGTTCTTCTTCACCCGCCACCTGACCACCCTGGTGCCGCTCTGCCTGCCCTGGATATTCCTCGAAAGCCTGCTCCAGCAGCAGATCGACGAAGCCGTCGGCCCCCAGCAGATGGGCGCCTGGAGCCTGGTCGCCGGACTGCTCTTCTACCCGCTCTACACCGCAGCCCTGATCCTGTTCATGGACGCGCGCGGGCGCGACGAGCGGCCTCGCGTCGGCCAGCTGTGGAGCGCCGCGCTGCGCCTGTGGCCAGCCTTCGCGCTACTCGCGGCGCTGACTTCGCTGCTGATCGTGCTCGGCCTGTCGCTGCTGATCCTGCCGGGCATCTTCGTCATGGTGAAGCTGTCCTTCGCCGAATTCTGCCTGGTGCTGCGCGGCCGTAGTCCGCTGCAGGCGCTGCGGGAAAGCTTCGAGTTCACCCGTGGGCGATTCTTCCTGATCCTCGCCTGTTCGCTGGTGATCCTGCTGCCGGTCTGGAGCCTGGAAGCCTGGCTCGCCGATTCGGCCGGCGACGCCGTCGTGCTGCGGGTCGCCCTGCATGCGCTCAGCGGGTTCTTCCAGCTGCTGTTGACCATCGTCGCCTTCCGCATCTACAGCCTCGGTCCGGCGCCACGCAACGGGATGTGAACGGCGCCGCGCGCCGATTCGCCGCGCTGGCCTATGCTTGACGAGCCCTGCCTCGAGGAACGGACCATGAGCGACGAATCGGCCAACCCCAGCTGCATTTCCCACCTGTCCATCGGCACTAACGACTTTCCCCGTGCCCGAGCCTTCTACGACGCGGTGATGGCCGCCCTCGGCTGCAAGGTGATCCTCGAATACCCCGGCGCCGTAGCCTACGGCAAGCTCTATCCGGAGTTCTGGGTGCAGGCGCCGATCGACGGCCGTCCCGCCAGCGTCGGCAACGGCAGCCACGTCGGCTTCTTCGCCGACAGCAAGGCCCAGGTCGACGCCTTCCACGCCGCGGCCCTGGCCGCCGGCGCACGCGACGAGGGCGCGCCGGGCCCGCGTCCGCTGTACGGCGAGCCCTACTACGGGTGTTTCATCCGCGACCTCGACGGGCACAAGGTCGAGGCCTCCTACTGGGACATGAGCCAGGGCTTCGACGCCCACGACCACGCCCACTGAGCACCGTCAGGGTTGCGGCTTGAGTCCCGACAGGCGCGGCACCAGCAGCTTTTCGAAGAGACGCGGAAAGAAGCGCGCCAGCAGCCGCGCCCGCCAGTTGACGTTGGACAGCACCAGCAGGCGCCGGCGCCGCGCGGCGCCCTGGAAGATCGCCTCGGCGACCTCCACCGGCGATGCCACCTGGCTGCCCAGCACTTGCACCGGCTGGCGAGTCACCGAGCCATCGCCGACCAGCGCGTTCTTGCGCAGGTCGGTGGCGGTGAATCCCGGGCAGGCCAGGGTCACGCTGACGCCGGTGCCTTCCAGCTCCATCCGCAGGGTGTCGAACAGACCGTGCAAGGCATGCTTGCTGGCGTTGTAGGCGCTGCGGTAGAGCAACGGGGCGAAACCGGTCAGCGAACCGAGCACGACGATCTGCCCGCGCCGTTCGAGCAGGCTCGGCAGCGCCGCGCGGGTGCAATGCACGGCGCCGAAGAAGTTCACCGCCATGACCTTGCGGAAAACCCCCAGGCCGGTTTCGGCGAAGGTACCGCGGTGGGTGATGCCGGCGTTGTTGACCAGCACGTCGATGCCGCCGAAGCGCTCCACCGCCAGCGCCACGGCACGCTCCACCGCATCGGCGTCGGCGACGTCGCAGCGCAGGCCGAGCGCCTCGCCGCCGAGATGGTCGCGCAGGTGCTGGACCAGGCTGTCCAGCGCCGCCTGGTCGAGGTCGAGGATCGCCAGTCGCGCACCGGCCCGGGCGAAACGCAGTGCCAGCGCGCGACCGATGCCGGAACAGCCGCCGCTGACCAGCACCACCTTGTGGCGGTAGGCCTGGCTGCTGAATACCTTGCGCGGCATGCGGTACCCTCCCGCTCGAAAAAACGCGAACCCTTGCGTCAATTCGACCTGCAAGGATGAAATGCGCGGCGGCAAGCTCTATGCTCTGGTCCTTTCCAGCATAGTCTCGATTGCGATGTCACTGCCCCGTCTACGCAACCTGCTGTTCGTCGGCCTGCTCCTGCTGGTCGGCGGTGCCCTGCTCGCCAGCTACCTGCTGAGCTGGCAACCCGCCGATCGCGAAGCCGCGCCCCTGCATTGCCAGGGCGCCGCGCCGGCGCTGAAGCCGGGGCAGGCCCTGAAGGTGATGACCTGGAACATCCAGTACCTGGCCGGCAAGCGCTACGTCTTCTGGGACGACCTGCCGGATGCCACCGGCCCGGACCAGCGCCCCACCGCCGAAGACCTGGCGTTCACCCTCGACGAGGTGGTCCGGGTGATCCGCGACGAGCAGCCGGACCTGGTCCTGCTCCAGGAGATCGACGATGGCTCCAGCGCCACCGACGATCAGGACCAACTGGCGCTGATCCAGGAGCGCATCAACGATCTCTACCATTGCAGCGCCCAGGCCTACGAGTGGAAGTCGGCCTTCGTGCCGACGCCGCACATCTTCGGCAGCGTCGGCCGCAAGCAGGCCACCCTGAGCCGCTATCGCATCGATAGCGCCGAGCGGCGCCAGTTGCCGCCACGCGATGGCGGGCTGTTCGACCGCCTGTTCGGGCCGCGCCCGGCGATCCTGGTCAGCCACCTGCCGATCGACGGCGGCGGCGAGCTGGCCGTGCTCAACGCCCGCTTCGACCGCCCGCAGGCGAACGACGACACCCTCGAGCGCCAGGTCGAGACCACCCGTACACTACTCGACGAACTGCAGGCCAGGCGCACGCCCTGGCTGCTCGGCGGCGACCTCAACCTGCTGCCGCCCGGCCAGTATCCCTACCTGCTGGCGCCGCTGCGCGCGCCCTACCGGGAAGACAGCGAACTGGCCGTCCTGAGCGGGCGCTTCCCGATGGTGCCGTCGGTGGAAGAGGCCAGTGGCGTCGACCAGGTTCGCTGGTACACGCACTTCCCCAACGACCCACGGGTCCAGGGGCCGGATCGGACCCTCGACTACCTGTTCCACAGCCCCTCGCTGACCCGTCTCGATGCCCGGGTCCGGCGCAGCGATACGCTGCAGATCTCCAACCACCTGCCGCTCGCCGCGCGCTTCCTGCTGCCCCATTGACCGGGCGCGCGCCGGGCTGGACAAGCGGCCCGGCGCGCCGCATGCTTCGCCCCCATTCATAACAACAAAAAACGGCAAGGCCGCACACCATGCCCCTACGCACCACAACGCCCCTGCTCGCGCTGCTGGCGTTCGCCCTGCTGGCCGCCCCGCAGCTCCATGCGCAGGACGCAAGGCCGTCGTTGAACGTCGGCTACTACGAATTCCCCCCCTACATCTATACCGCCCGGGATGGCCACGCCGCCGGTTCCGGCGCCCGCCTGGTCCGCCTGCTGCTGGAGCGGGCCGGCTATCGTCCGGCGTTCCGCGCCCTGCCCAGCGCGCGCCTGTACCTGGGGCTGCAGGATGGCAGCGTGGCGCTGTGGGCCGGCGCGGCCAAGCCGGAGCTGGCCGCCGACACCCTCCAGGCGCGGCGCGTGCTCGGCCACGTCAGCCTGAACCTGTACTACCCGGCGCACCAGCCGGCACCGCGGGTTCCCCAGGACCTGGCCGGACGCCGGCTGATCCTGATCAGCGGCTACAGCTACTGGAAACCGGTCACCGACTTCATCCAGGACCCCAACCTGCACCTGCGCCTGTACCGCACCGGCACCCACCACGCCGCCTTGCGCATGCTCGAACTCGGGCGCGGCGACTACCTGCTCGACTACCAGGCGCCGGTGGAAGCGGCCAGCCGCCAGGCGTTGGCAAGCCAGGAACTGTACCGCCTGCCGCTGCGGATGATCGTCTCGCGCCACATTCCCGGCGCCGAAGCGCTGCGCGACCGCCTGGACCAGGCCTACGACCAGTTGCGGAGCGACGGCGCCGACCTGTCCCTGCTGTGAACCGACCCCGGAGGAGGAGCCCGATGCATACCGCCATCCCCTGCTGCACGATCAACGGCGAACAGCCCGCCCTGCGCGGACAGGTCTGCCAGTCGCTGCTGATCCAGGAATGGTGGTGGGAAGGCCGTCCGGCCGATCCGGTGAACGTGGTCTACCTGCAGTTCGAGCAACGCTGGTATCGCCTCTACTTCGAGGGCGAGACGGTGTTCTGGCGCAGCGGCGAAGCGCCGCGGCCCTGCGAGAACGACGAAGGCCCGGGCGAGTACCGCCTGCACGACCTCGGCCGGCAGCGCGGCCTGGCCGGTGTGCGCCTGCTGGCCCTGGAGTTCGTCCTCAACGGCCCGACCCTGGACAGCCACTTCGACTTCGCCGACGGCCAGCGCCTGAGTTTCCGGCACTTCCTCGACGACGACCTGACCCGGGTGCTCTGAGCGCCGTCGACTACTTGCGTGGCTTGGCCCGGGCAGTGGCCTCGGCCACCAGCGGGTCGTCCGGCCAATAATGCTTCGGATAGCGTCCCTTCAGGTCCTTCCTGACTTCCGCATAGGTGCTGCGCCAGAAGTTCGCCAGGTCCTGGGTCACCTGCACCGGGCGATGCGCGGGAGACAGCAGGTGCAGCTTCACTGCCAGGCGGCCCTGGGCGATGCGCGGAGTGTCGCCGAGGCCGAACAGTTCCTGCAGGCGCACCGCGAGGATCGGCGGGGTTTCGCTGTAGTCCAGGCGGATGCGCGAGCCGGAGGGGACTTCCAGGGTTTTCGGCGCCCACTCGTCGAGACGCTGCGGTAATGGCCAGGGCAACAGCCCGGCGAGGATCGAAGCCAGGTCGAGGTTGGCGAAGTGAGCCAGGCGGGTGACCTTGCCGAGATAGGCCGGCAACCATTCCTCCAACCGTTCCAGCAACGCGGCGTCGCTGACGTCCGGCCACTCGCTCTCGCCCTTGTCTTCCAGGTCCAGCCGGCGCAGCAAGCCGATGCGCGCCTGCCACTGGCGCAGTTCCGGGGTCCAAGGCAACAACTCCAGGCCCTTGCGCCGGACCAGGCCGAGCAGCGCCTGGCTGCGCGCCGCTTCGTCGAGGCCGGGTAGCGCCTCGCTGGACAGCACCAGTTCGCCGACCCGGCGCTGGCGCTCGGCGCGCAGCACGCCTTCGCGCTCGTCCCACTGCAGCTCGTCGCGCTGGCTGACCTGCTCCGCCAGGACCGTATCGAACAACCTCGGATCGAGTTCGGCGGCCAGGTAGATCCGCTCTTCGCGCTGGCCCTGGCGGCTGCCCAGATCGGCGATCACCAGCCAGGGCTGCTTCATCAGGCTGTCCGGTTCGCCGAACTGCGCAGCGCGTCCATTGGCCAGCCGGTAGTCGCCGCCACCGGCGCGGCGCTGGCGAGCGATGCGGTCGGGATAGGCGAAGGCCAGCAGGCAACCCAGCCAACGCGGATGACCGGGATCGACGACCGCCTCGCTGGCGGCGCCGCGCAGGTAACCGCGGAACTGCCGGGCCAGTTGCCGGGCGCGCTGTACCGCGCCGCGCGAGGCGCCAGTGCGGGCCTCGCCGGCGAGCAGGGCGAGACGGCTGTGCAGGTCGGCGCCGCCGCCACGCTGTATGTCACGTTCGCCGAGCAGCGCCGCTACGTCGCAAGCCAGTTCGCCAAGGCCGAGGGCCTGGCCGCGCAGCAGCAGGTGGGCAATGCGCGGATGGGTCGGCAATTCGGCCATCGCCTGGCCATGGGCACTCAACGCGCCGCTGGCGTACAGCGCCCCCAGCCGCCCGAGCAGCTCGCGGGCCTGGGCGTAGGCCGCCGCGGGCGGCGCGTCGAGCCAGGCCAGCTCCTCCGGCGCCACGCCCCAGCGCGCCAGTTGCAGGGCCAGCCCGGCCAGATCGGCCTGGAGGATTTCCGCCGTGCCGTAGGCAGGCAACTGCTCATGCTGGCTCTCCGACCACAAGCGGTAGCATACGCCCGGCTCCAGGCGCCCTGCGCGGCCGGCACGCTGGGTAGCGGAGGCGCGGGAGATGCGCTGGGTCTCCAGGCGGGTCATGCCGCTACCCGGATCGAAGCGCGGCACCCGCGCCAGGCCGGCGTCGATCACCACCCGTACGCCGTCGATGGTCAGGCTGGTCTCGGCGATGTTGGTCGCCAGCACCACCTTGCGCGTGCCCCGCGACGCCGGCTCGATGGCGGCGCGCTGGGCGGCGAGGTCGAGCTCGCCATGCAGCGGGCAGAGCAGCACCTCGGGGCGACCGCCAAGGGCCTCGCGCAAGCCTTCGTGAACGCGGCGGATCTCGGCCTGGCCGGGAAGAAAGACCAGCACGCTGCCGCTTTCCTCCGCCAGCGCCTGGAGCACCGCCTGCTGCACCCGCGGCTCGATGAACTCGCCGGGTTGCGCCGCCCGTCCCCAGCGGATATCCACCGGGAACATGCGGCCCTCGCTGCGCACCACCGGCGCTTCGCCGAGCAGCGCCGCAAGACGCTCGCCCTCCAGGGTCGCCGACATCACCAGCACTTTCAGCGGCGGCTCGTCGCGCAACAGTTCGCGGCCATTGAGAGTCAGCGCCAGGGCCAGGTCGGCATCCAGGCTGCGCTCGTGGAATTCGTCGAAGATCACCAGGCCGACACCGTCCAGCGCCGGGTCGTCTTGCAGGCGACGGGCAAGAATACCCTCGGTGACCACTTCGATGCGGGTCTTCGGGCCGCCCCTGCTCTCCAGGCGGATCCGGTAGCCGACGGTCTCGCCGACCTTTTCGCCCAGCTCGGCGGCCAGCCGCTCGGCCGCGGCCCGCGCCGCCAGGCGTCGCGGTTCGAGCATGAGGATGCGTTGGCCGGCGAGCCAGGGCTCGTCGAGCAGGGCCAGCGGCACCCGGGTGGTCTTGCCGGCACCCGGCGGGGCTTCCAGGACGGCCTGGTGTTGTGCACCAAGGGCCTGGCGCAGGGCGGGAACAACGGCGTCGATGGGTAGGGAAATCATGCTGGCTCCGGACTGACCGACGAAGTATACCGGCGAACCGGCAGGCGCTTTCGACGGTCTTATCGTCATCGTCGCGGCAGAAGATTGCCGAACGCTGGTCGATTGCTATAGTTCGCCGTCATGTTCACCCGGAGGTCATACATGCGCCTTGCCACCCGCGTTTCCTGTGCCGTTCTCAGTGCAGCCCTGCTGAGCCAGTTGTCGGCCTGCGGTACGCTGTTCTACCCCGAGCGACGCGGCCAGATCGACGGTCGCATCGATCCGGCCATCGTCGCCTTCGACGCCATCGGCCTGCTGTTCTATATCATCCCCGGCCTGATCGCCTTCGGCGTCGACTTCGCCACCGGCGCCATCTACCTGCCCGACGCCAAGTACTCGGTCGCCCCGGAAGTGCTCAAGGATGCCGTCGGCGCGGACGGCAAGGTCGACAACCGCAAGCTCAAGGCCATCCTCGAACGCGAGATCGGCCGTGAACTGCCGCTCGACGACCCGCGCCTCATCCGCCACAGCGGCAGCGTCGAGCAACTGGCGGCCTATGGCCTGAAGCCGGCCGCCTGATCCGCCCTCCGAGCGCGACCGTGCGTCAGTGCCCGGTCGCCGCCCGGTTGGTTTACAGTGGCGCCGTCCCTCCTGACAGAAGCGCCCCATGAGTCCCGATTCCCCCCACGCCCGCCTGCTGCGCCTGGCCACCCTGGCCTCGCTCGGTGTCGCCGTCACCCTGGTCATCGGCAAGGCCATTGCCTGGTGGCTGAGCGGTTCGGTGAGCCTGCTCGCCGGCCTCACCGACTCCCTGCTGGACAGTGCCGCCTCGCTGCTCAACCTGCTGGCGGTGCACTATTCGCTACGCCCGGCCGACGACGACCACCGCTACGGCCACGGCAAGGCCGAGGCCCTGGCCGGCCTGGCCCAGGCGATGTTCATCGGTGCCAGCGCGGTGCTGGTGGCTATCCAGGCGGTCGAGCAATTGCGCGACCCGCAGCCCCTCGGCGCTGCCACCTGGGGCATCGCGGTGATGCTGCTGTCGCTGCTGCTCACGGCCCTTCTCCTGGCCTTCCAGACCCACGTCATCCGCCGCACCGGTTCCACCGCGATACGCGCCGACTCGCTGCACTACCGCTCGGACCTGCTGCTCAACGCCAGCATCCTCGTGGCACTGCTCCTGGCCCGCTACGGCTGGCCACAGAGCGACGGCCTGTTCGGCCTGGGCATCGCCCTGTACATCCTCTGGAGCGCCCTGCAGATCGCTCGCGAGTCGGTGTCGATCCTGATGGACCGGGAACTGCCTACCGACATCAGCGAGCGCATGCGCGAACTCGCCTGCAGCGTGCCGGGAGTGCTCGGCGCGCACGACGTGCGCACGCGGATTTCCGGCAACCACTGGTTCGTCCAGTTGCACCTCGAACTGCCCGGCGAGCTGAGCCTGTCGGTGGCCCACGCCCTGACCGACCGCGCAGTGCTGGCGATCAAGCGCGAATACCCGAAGGCCGAGGTGCTGATCCATGCCGACCCGCAGGAAGTGGTCGGCAAGGAAACCGTCAGTTGACGCTGTAGCCGCGCCCGCTCAGGCAGGCGGCCATGGCCCGGCGGTAGCCGTTGGCGACCTCGGCGGCCGGCGCGTAGGTCGCCCCCGCCGGGTCGAAGCCGCTCTCGCCCACCGCCCAGCGGTGGCACTCGTAGCGGTCGCGGCCCTGCTGGTCGGGCCCCTGGCCGCGCGCGGGGTAGGCCACCACGTCGTAGCTGGCGGCCGGCCCGCTGACCGGATAAACGGGTCCCGCTGCCCGCGGCGGCGGGCTGACCACTTCGTACTCGCGGGTGTCAGCATGCCACAGGTAGTAAGTGCCGGCGGCAAGGAAGTACAGCACGCTGCCCAGCCAGACCTGCTCCGCATAGGGCGGCAGGCTGCGGACGCGCACCCCGCGGGGCGGCACGACCAGCACATAGCGCGGGCCGTCGGGTCGGTACCAGTAGCCGTCGTCGAAGAAATACTCGCCGCCGCGATAGGGCACCCGCAGGTGTCCGCGCGGCAAGGCCTCCACCACCCGGCCCGGACGCCAGTCGGGATGCGGTCCCCAACTGCCGCCATGCGCTTCGCCGCGGCCAGGTCCCGGTTGTCCGTGGGCAACACCGCGCTCGCCGCCGGCTCCACCGCGTCCCCCTCGGCCGTCGTCGGCCTGCGCCTGGACGCACAGGCTCAGCGAGAGAGCGCCCACCCCGAGCATTCGCCACCATCCACCGTTCATCGTCTGCCTCGCCCCGGGCCTGGTCGCCCGGCCACGTTCGAATGATCCCGGGAACGACTTTCCGCCGTTTTCCGCCAAGGGTGGGTAAACGCCGGGTAAAGAATGGGTAAAAGCGCGGCACGGGCCGGATCGCGGGCAAAGAAAAAGGGAGGCCCGTCGACCTCCCTTCTGGGGTAACTGTCCTGGCTCGGCGCTGTTGGCGACGGCTCACCTCACTCCACCTTCTGGGCGGTGTGCAACCCGGAGGCCGGCGCAACCCTGTAGGGTCGGCGGCCACGGCTGGCCTGATTGGGCGAGCCGTGATGGACGAGATGTCCGGGCCGTGAATCTGGGTAAAAGAATACGTCGCCAGGCGCGACCAATGATTGCTAATATTGCTCACCAGAACCTTGATTGCGCAATAAATCACTCAAATTCACCTTGCCGATGGCAATCAACCTGAAAGAAATCCTCGCCATGAACAAACTCGACCGCTACGACCTGCGTATCCTCGAAGAACTCCAGCGCGACGCACGCATCTCCAACCAGGAACTGGCAGAACGGATAGGCCTGTCGCCATCGCCCTGTTCGCGACGGGTCAAGCAGCTCGAGGACGACGGCTACATCGTCCGCCAGGTAGCCTTGCTGGACCGCAAGAAGCTCGGCCTGAGCCTCACCGCCTTCGTCCTCATAGGCATGGACCGACACACCCCGGAACGCTTCGAACATTTCCAGGAAGTCATCGGCAAATGCCCGGAAGTGCTGGAGTGCAGCCTGGTCACCGGGATGGACGCGGACTACCAGTTGAAGGTCGCGGTGCCGGACATGGACCATTACCAGAAGCTCCTGCTGGGTACCCTGACGCGCATCGAAGGGGTCTCCAGCGTGCGCTCCAGCTTCGTCCTCAACCAGGTGCTGGCGAGTACCGAACTGCCGCTGGAGCACCTGCGCGATTGATCGTAGCGAGACCTGGGACATGACACGGAACAGGCGGCATGCCGTATAATCGGCAGCCTGTTTCAGTTGTCATGCCCGCGTGGCCCCCGCATATAAAGAGCAGCCTGCTCGTAGAACGATAAACGCCTTGCCCGCCCCCCATGGCACGCTCCGTCCGACCGCGAGCCGGACTTCGTTTGCTTGAAAATCCGGAGGTTGCCAATGGATCCCGAACTGTTCGAAGAGTGGATGATGACCGGTCTGGTGACCGTGCTTATCCTGTTCATGGCTTTCATCGTGTGGGACCTGGCGAAGAAGTCGAAAGCCGGCAAGTTCGGAACCCTGATCCTGTTCTTCGCCCTCGGCCTGGGCGTACTGGGCTTCATCATCAAGGGCCTGGTCATCGGCAGCCTCGAAGGCGCGGGCATGTAACCCCGGCGCCACGCGCGTCATCCAACCATTCGTAATCATCCGCCGGCCCCGGCCAACGGGGCCGGCTCGCCTTGCCATTGCCTAGAACAAGGGAGTCGCCATGAACGCCGCCGACCGCGTCATGCAGAGTTATGGACGCTGCTGTGCCAGCACCGGATTCTTCGATGATTTCTACCGGCATTTCCTTGCCAGTTCCCCGCAGATTCGCGCCAAGTTCGCCACCACCGACATGACTGCGCAGAAACACCTGCTGCGTGCCGGGATCATGAACCTGGTGATGTACGCCCGCGGCATGTCCGACAGCAAGCTGCGCGCCCTCGGCGCCAGCCATTCGCGCGCCGCGCTGGATATCCGCCCGGAACTCTACGACCTGTGGCTGGACGCCCTGCTGATGGCGGTCGCCGAGCACGACCGCGACTGCGACGCCGAGACCCGCGACGCCTGGCGCGACGTGATGGGTCGCGGCATCGCCGTGATCAAGTCGTACTACTGATCGTTCCGCGCCCGCTGGACGACGCCCCTCTCGTCAGTCCAGCCGCGCCGGCACTTCCCGCCATTCCCCGAGGCCCAGGCCGTCCAGGCTCCAGGGGCCGATCCGCACCCGCACCAGCCGCAGCGTCGGCAAGCCCACCGCCGCCGTCATCCGCCGCACCTGGCGATTGCGCCCCTCGCGGATCACCAATTCCAGCCAGTGGGTCGGCACCGACTTGCGAAAACGCACCGGCGGCACCCGCTCCCACAACGTCGGCTCATCCAGCAGACGCGCCTCGGCGGGCAGCGTCGGGCCGTCGTTGAGCGTCACGCCCTCGCGCAGGCGCCGCAATTGCTCCTCGTCCGGCGTGCCTTCGACCTGCACCCAGTAGGTCTTCGGCAGCTTGTGCCGGGGGTCGGCGATGCGCGCCTGCAGGCGACCGTCGTTGGTCAGCAGCAACAGGCCCTCGCTGTCGCGGTCCAGGCGCCCGGCCGGATACACGCCCGGCACCGGGATGAAGTCCTTGAGGGTCGAGCGCCCTTGCTCGTCGTTGAACTGGGTCAGTACGTCGAACGGCTTGTTGAACAGCAGCAGCTTCGGCTCGCTCGGCGGCGCCTTGGCCACCCGGCGTGGCGCAGGGCGGACGGGATGACGCGGGGAAGGACGCGGGGGACGGGACATGACTGGAAACGAGTTGGCTTGATCGGGGTACCGGGCGGCATGCTAGGTTGTCCGAGAGCCTGACCGCAAGAGCATCCCCTCATGCCCTCCCTGCGTCCCACCTGGCTGATCAGCCTGCTGACCCTGGCCGGCTGCGCTGGCAGCGCCTATCAGGGTCCGCCTTCGGACCATTTCGACGGCGAACGTTTCCGCAATATCCAGCCGACCGCGCACAAGAGCCTGCGCGACCTGCTCAAGTGGCAGTGGAACCGCCCGCCGCAACGCCCGTGGTTCGCCCTGCCGCCGACGGCAACGCCGCCAAGGGTGAACGAGCGCGCCCGCGGCGAAGAACTGCGGGTCACCTACATCAACCACGCCACCCTGCTGATCCAGCACCGCGGCCTGAACATCCTCACCGACCCGGTCTGGTCGCAACGGGTCAGCCCGCTCGCCTTCATCGGCCCGAAGCGCCACCATCCGCCCGGGTTGACGCTCGACCAGTTGCCACCGATCGACCTGGTGCTGGTGAGCCACAACCACTACGACCACCTCGACCTGGAAACCCTGCGCCAGCTCCACCGGCGCTGGCCGACGGCCAAGGTGGTCAGCGGCCTGGGCAACGCCGGGCTGATCCGCCAGACAGGTTTCGCCGACGTCGTGGAGATCGACTGGTGGCAGGCCGTGCCGCTGGGCGCTGGCCTGACGCTGCATGGCGTACCGGTGCAGCACTGGTCGTCGCGCACCCGCAGCGACACCAACCGCACGCTCTGGCTCGGCTTCGTCATCGACTCGCCGGATGGCCCGCTGCTGTTTCCCGGCGATACCGGGCTCGGCCCGGAGTTCGGGCTGATCAACCAGCGCTTCGGGGCGATGCGTTTCGCCGCCCTGCCGATCGGCGCCTACGAGCCGCGCTGGTTCATGCGCGACCACCACATGAATCCCGACGACGCGGTGCAGGCCCATCGCACGCTGCAGGCGCAGGCCAGCATGGCCATCCACTTCGGTACCTTCAATCTCACCGACGAACAGCAGGACGACCCGCCCAAGGCGCTCCAGGCGGCACTGCGCAGCCAAGGCGTGGACCCGGCGACCTTCGGCACGCCGAAACCCGGCGAGCAGTGGCGCGTCGCACCGCGCAACGTCGCTCAGGAGGCCGAGGCCACCAGGCGGGAGCAGCAGTTGCGGTAGCGCTTGCCGCTGCCGCACGGACAAGCCTGGTCGCCACGGCCGCCCAGGGCCAGCCAGCTTTCCAGGCGCGCGGCCATCCCGGCCAGGCGCTCGCGGGCCTCGTCGTCCAGGCCGGCGCGGGCCAGTTGGCGCCGCAGGCCGAGATAGTCTTCCAGCAGGACATCGCGGCTGAGCGCCTGGTACTGGTCGGCCAGCGGCACGCCTTCGTAGCGCCGCTGCGGGTCGGCCAGGAAAGCGATGGCGCCCGCCTGCGGCAGGACATTCCACAGGTTGCCGCGCGGATCGCGCCAGCAAGCGCTGAAACGCGCGCGCAGGGCCAAGCCACGCCATTCTTCCAGGATCCAGCCATCGACCCGCTCGCCGCCGAGGGCCTCGACCGCCCGCCCGACCGAGAACCACGGTTCGCCGGCCAGGCTTTCCGGCATCGGCAACGGCGCTGCCACTTCCGGCGCGGCATCGGGTACCAGGCGGCGGGCGAAGCGACGGAGCGGGTTGCTGAGATGAGTGGGGACGCTGAACGGCATGAGGCTCACATCGATGGCAGGCGTGGTCGTTCCGACCGGCAGAGGGCGCCGCGGTTCCACGCAGGGCGAAGGGCCATCATTGTAGGGCCTCGGCGCCGCAAGGCGTAGAAGCGCGCCGCGGTTTCCGCACGGAAACCGCGGCGCGTCCGATCAACGGAACGGCGGCTCGTCGAAACTCCGCAGCTTGCGCGAGTGCAGCGAGTTGAGCTGGCTGCGCAACAGGTCGAGGGCGGCGATGCCGATCCGCAGGTGCTGGTTCACCGCGCGCTCGTAGAAGGCGTTGGCCGAGCCGGGCAGCTTGATCTCGCTGTGCAGCGGCTTGTCCGAGACGCACAGCAACGTGCCGTAGGGCACCCGCAGGCGGTAGCCCTGGGCGGCGATGGTGCCGCTCTCCATGTCCACCGCGATGGCCCGCGCCAGGTTGATCAGTGGCCGCTCCTGGGCCCAGCGCAGCTCCCAGTTGCGGTCGTCGTAGGTGAGCACGGTGCCGGTGCGCAAGCGTCGCTTGAGCGACTCGCCGCGCTCGCCGGTGACTTCGGCGGCGGCTTCCTGCAAGGCGACCTGGACTTCGGCCAGCGCCGGGATCGGGATGTGCGGCGGCAGCGCGCGGTCGAGGATGCCGTCGCGGCGCATGTAGGCGTGCGCCAGTACGTAGTCGCCGATGGTCTGCGACTGCCGCAGGCCGCCGCAGTGGCCGATCATCAGCCAGCAATGCGGACGCAACACCGCCAGGTGGTCGGTGATGTTCTTCGCGTTGGACGGGCCGACCCCGATGTTGACCAGGGTGATGCCGTCGCCATCGGCGGCGATCAGGTGGTAGGCCGGCATCTGGTAGCGGTGCCAGACCACCCCGGCGACGATGGCGTTGGCCTCGCCTTCGTCCATCCCGCGTTCGATGATCACGTTGCCCGGCAGGACCATGCGCACGAAGCGCGGGTCCTCGCGCAGGCGGGTCAGGCCGAGGCGGATGAACTGGTCGACGTAGCGGTGGTAGTTGGTCAGCAGGATCCACGGCTGCACGTGGCGCCAGTCGCTGCCGGTGTAGTGCACCAGGCGGCGCAGGGAGAAGTCCACCCGCGCGGCGTCGAACAGCGCCAGCGGCAACTGGTCGGCGCGTTCCCATTCGTAGAGGCCGTCGGCGATGTCGTCGGAAGCGGCGGACAGGTCGGTGCTGGGGAACACCCGCGCCAGCTCGGCGGCGGTCACCCCGGAGCCGGCCAGCTCGTCGCCCTGCTCGACCACGTAGGGATAGGGGATGTCCTGTTGGCTCGGGCCGACCTGCACCTGCACGGTGAAATCGTCCATCAGCGGACGCAACTGTTCCAGCAGGTACTTGCGGAAGGCGTCGGGGTGGGTGACGGTGACGCTGTATTCGCCCGGCACCTGGACCTTGGCGTAGGCGCGGGTGGTGGACGGCACCTCGCCCTGGCAGCGGTAGCCGATGCGCAGTTGCGGGTAGTGGAAGTTCTGCCGCTCGGCCTCGCTTGGCTCGATGCGCTCCTTGATGTAGCGCTTGAGCGCCTGGCTCAGCGCCGCGGTGGCCTGGCGGTGCAGCTCGGCAAGACGGTCGACGGCCTCCTCGGCCGTGCGGGCGACGACGAACCCGTCGTCGGAATCGATACTCATGGTGGGCTTCCTGTCGGTTCGCATGGAAAACATCTTGCCTGTACCGACAGGAAAACACAGCGCTTTTCTCCCGTTACCTCATTCGGCCAGCGCCACCACCGCCATGGTCACGGTGGCCTTGCTGAACAGGTGCCGCCGACCGTCCCGCTCGGCGAACACCTCGGCCTCGACCACCGTCACCTGGCGCCCGGCCTTGAGCACCTCGGCGCGACACAACAGGCGCTGGCAAAGCGCCGGGCGCAACAGGTTGAGCTTGAACTCCAGGGTCAGCACCGTCTGCCCCTCCTCCACCAGGGTCGCGGCGGCGGCCCCGGCGGCATGGTCGGCCAGGGTCGCCTGGACCCCGGCATGGATGAAGCCGTTCTGCTGGGCGTGGCGGGGCAGGATGTCCAGCCCCGCTTCGACCCAACCCGGCCCGCAGTCCAGCGGACGGATGCCGAGGTCGCCGACGAAACTGGCCGCGGCGAAGCCCTGCTCGACCAGCTCCCGGTAGCGCGGATGCGCCTGCATCGCGACGCGCCTCAGGTCAGGTGCGGGGTGGCGCGAGCCAACAGCGCCTCGACCTCGACGCCGCGCGGGAGGGTGCCGTAGACCCGCCCGCCGTCCCCCAGGCGACTGCCGATGAAGGCGTCGGACACCGCGGAGTTGCCGGCTTCCAGCAACAGCTTGGCCTGCAGGGCGATCGCCACGTCCTCGGTGAGCTGGCGGGCGCGGTACTGGATGTCGGCGGTGTCGGCGAAGGCCGCCTTGAGGTTGCCGATGTGCGCGGCGAGACGGGCGTCGCCATGGCCGTCGCCCAGTTCGGCGAACAACGCGTCGAGCACCCCCGGCTCCTTCGACAGGGCACGCAGCACGTCCAGGCACTGCACGTTGCCGGAACCTTCCCAGATCGAGTTCACCGGGGCCTCGCGGTACAGCCGCGGCAGGATGGTTTCCTCGACGTAGCCGGCACCGCCCATGCATTCGGAGGCTTCGTTGATCATCGCCGGGGCACGCTTGCAGATCCAGTACTTGCCCACCGCGGTGACCAGGCGGGCGAACTTCTCCTCCTGCTCGTCGTGGGCACGGTCCAGGGCATGCCCCATGCGCAGGGTCAGGGCCAGCGCCGCCTCGCTTTCCAGGGCCAGGTCGGCGAGCACGTTCTGCATCAGCGGTTGCTCGGCCAGCACCCGCCCGCCGACCTTGCGGTAGGCACAGTGGTGGGCGGCCTGGGTCAACGCCTGACGCATCAGTGCGCTGGAGCCGATCATGCAGTCGAAGCGGGTCATGGCGACCATCTCGATGATGGTCGGCACGCCACGGCCCTCTTCGCCGACCATCCAGGCCAGGGCGCCGCGATACTCGATTTCGCTGGAGGCGTTCGACCAGTTGCCCAGCTTGTCCTTCAGGCGCTGGATGTATAACTGGTTGCGGCTGCCGTCCGGCCGGTGGCGCGGCAGCAGGAAGCAGGTCAGGCCCTTGTCGGTGTAGGCCAGGGTGAGGAAGGCGTCGCACATCGGCGCCGAGCAGAACCACTTGTGCCCGACCAGTTCGTAGGCCTGCCCCGGTCCGGGAATCCCCACCGGGTAGGCCCGCGTGGTATTGGCCCGGACGTCGGTGCCGCCCTGCTTCTCGGTCATCGCCATGCCGATGGTGACGCCCGCCTTCTGCTCCATCGGCACGTTACGCGGGTCGTACTCGCGGGAGAGGATCTTCGGCAGCCATTTCTCGGCCAGGTCCGCCTGCAGGCGAATCGCCGGCACGCTGGCGTAGGTCATGGTCAACGGGCAACCGGTGCCGGCCTCCGCCTGGCTGTGCAGGTAGGACAGCCCGGCCCGCGCCACCTGGGCGCCGGGGCGCGGGTCGGTCCAGGGCAGCGAGGGCAGTTCGTGCTCGATGGCGGCGCGCATCAGCTCGTGGTAGGCGGGATGGAACTCCACCAGGTCGACGCGGTTGCCGTAGCGGTCGTGGCTATGGAACTCCGGCTTGTGCTGGTTGGCCAGGAAGCCGGCCGCCATCAGCGGGCCGCCGGCCAGCTCAGCGTAGCGCTGCAGGCGCTCCTCGGCCCAGCCGCCCTGGTAGCGACGCACCCACTCCTGGAGAGGCAGGTCGAGGCGGTAGAGGTTGGCGCCATCCAGCGACGGTACCTGGTTGGTCACTTCGTGGGTTTCGGCGTACTGGTGCAGGTTCATGAGGGTTCCTCGCAGACAGGCGCGCCCACCGCGCGCAGGCAGAAGTTCACCAGAGCCGTACTCACCGGCTCCAGACTCGGTTCCGGCTGGCCGCTGTCGCGAGCGGCGCGCGCCGGGGGAGACAAGGGGCCGACCAGCGCCTCGGCGATGGCCCCGACCAGGCAGGCCGCGGCAAGCGGCACCAGGGAAAGCTGGAATGCGCCACTGCGCCGGCCCTCCTCGAGCAGTTCGACGAACAGTGCGGCGTAGGCCTCGCGATAGCGCAGGCGCTGCTCGTCGACTTCAGGATCCACCGGCTCGGCGATCAGGGCGAAGGCCAGCCGCTGGCTGCTCCAGGCGCGCGCGGCGAAGCGCCGCAAGCCCTCGGCCAGGCGCCAGGCGGGCGCGCCGGGACCGCGCAGAACGACGGCCAGGGCATCGACCTCACGCTGGCTGGCGCGGCGGAAGATTTCCGCCGCCAGCTCGCCCTTGCCCCGGAAGTGGCGGTACAGGCTGCCGGTGGCGATCCCCGCGTCGTCGGCCAGGGCCTGCATGGTCAGCGCGGCGAAACCGCCCTCCGCGACACGCCGCAGGCCTAGCTGGAGGATGCGCTCGCGCAGCGCGGAATCGCGTTGCAGGCGGCGTTCGGTGACACGATAGACCATGACTGAATCCGGATTCACTTTTTCCCAGTGAATCACGCTTCAGGCTTTGCCTAAAGAGACATACAGGTCGCGCAGGCCGGCATTTCAGCCAGCCGCGGAACGGCTTCAGGCGGACTTGGTGACGATCGGCTGGCACAGCAGCCAATCGTGCAGCAGGGTCTGCAACTCTTCGAACTTGACCGGCTTGGCCATGTAGTCGCTCATGCCCGCCGCCAGGCAGCGCTCGCGATCGCCGCTGTGGCTGTGGGCGGTCAACGCCAGCACCGGCAGTTCCGCGCAGCCGGGCAGCGCGCGGATCGCCCGACAGGTGGCGAAGCCGTCCATCACCGGCATCTGGCAGTCGAGCAGTACGCCGTCCGGCCGCTCGCGCGCCAGCAACTCCAGGGCTTCGCTACCGTTGTCGGCGGTGCGCACCCGGTAGCCGAGCTTGAGCAGCATGCCACGAGTCACCAACTGGTTGATGGCGTTGTCCTCCACCACCAGCACCGTGCACTCCTCGGGACGCCGCACCGCCTGCCCGCCGGCGCGCCGCGGCGGCGGCGCCAGGCCCTGGGCCGGCTGGGTCAGTTGCAGGCGCAGGAGGAAGCGGCTGCCCTGTCCCGGCCGGGACTCGTGGGTCAGCTCGCCGCCAAGCAGCTCCACCAGCTTGCGGCACAGAGCCAGGCCGATGCCGAGGCCTCCGTAGCCACGGGTCAACGAGCTGTCGGCCTGGACGAAACGCTGGTAGAGGTCGCTGCCGGCGGCCATGTCGAAACCGATGCCGGTGTCGATCACTTCCACCCGCAGCGCCACCCCGTCATGGGTACGCCCGGCGGCGACGCGCAGGGTCACGCTGCCCCTGGCGGTGAACTTGATCGCGTTGTCGACCAGGTAGCCCAGCGCCTGGGCCAGCTTGCCGGCATCGCCTTCGAGGGTGTCCGGCAGGCTGTCGTCCAGTTGCAGGGCGAAGCGCAGGCCCTTCTCCTCGGCGCGCGGCGCGTACTGCGCGCGCAGGCTGTCGAACAGGCCGCGCAGGCTGAACGGCTCGCGGCGCGGGTAGAGCTTGCCGGCCTGCAGTTCGATGAGGGCGAGGATGTCGTTGACCATCCGCATCATGTCCCGCGCCGAACCGGCGGCGGTGCGCTGGTACTCGGCGAGTTCGACGTCCATCGGCACCGTCTGCATCAGCTCCAGCGAACCGATCACCCCGCTCATCGGGGTGCGCAGTTCGTGGGTGACGGTGGCGAGGAACTCGTCCTTCAGGCGGTTGCTGTTGGCCAGTTCCTGGTTCAGCGCTTCCAGCTTGCGGCTGGACTCCTGGAGGATTCGCGCGCGCTCCTCCTTCATTGCGTTGATCCGGTCGGCCAGTGCCAGCGACAGCAAGCCCACCTCCAGCGCCGAACCGATCTGGCTGGCATACATGGTGAGGAACATGTTCGGCAGGTAGCCGAGGACCATCAGGGTGTTGACGATGCCGCCGAGAAGGAAGGCGGTCCAGGCGATGATGAAATAGCGCGCCACGCGCATGCCGCGCAGCCAGGCGAGGATGCCGGCGGCGAAGATCAGGCCGGTGAAGGCCAGCGCCAGGTAGGTGGCCAGGCGCAGGGCCACGGCGTAGCTCATGGTCAGCGCCATCAGCATGACCAGCGCGCCGACCGCCATCAGCGCCAGCAGGCCGCGGTCGACCCACACGCTGTGGTCGCGGGTATGCAGGAAGCTGCGCGCGAACTGGCAGCCGAACAGCGCCGCCGAACCGATCAGGAATGGCGTGGCGGCGTTCGCCCACCAGGGGCTGTCGGGCCAGAAGTACTCGATGCCGGCGCCGTTCACCGAGACCTGGTAGAGCCCGAACGAAGCGATATAGAGGATGTAGTAGAGATAGCTGGTATCGCGGACGCTGAGGAAGATGAACAGGTTGTAGATCAGCATCACCAGCAGCACGCCATAGATGATGCCGAGCACATAGATGCGTTCGGGCTGCTCCTCCAGGTAGGCCTTGGGCGACCACAGGGTCAGCGGCGCCTGGATCGACCCCTGGCTTTCCAGCCGCAGGTAGACACGCTGCGGCTTGTTCGGCTCGAGGCCGAGTTCGAACAGGTAGTTGTTCTGCCGGATCGGCCGACTGGCGAACGGCAATGTGTCGCCGGTGCGCTGGGCGAGGCGGTAGCCGCCCTGGCCATCGGGCAGGTAGAGGTCGAGCTTGTCCAGCGGCGGATAGGCCAGCTCCAGCAGCCAGGTGCGCGGATCGCTGGAGGCGACCGGCCGGTAGTCCAGGTCCAGGCGCAACCAGAACACCGAGCGCGAATAGCCGGCATTGAGCACGTCCTTGTCATGGCGGCGGAAGCTGCTGTCGATGGCCCGCGAGGTGATGTCGTTGATATCGGCGCTACCGCGCACGTCCTCGAACACGTCGATGGACTGCCCCAGCGGCAGGCGCTCGACCTGCTCGTTGAAGCTCACCGCACCCGCCAGGCACGGCAACGCAAGAAGAAAGAGAATCAGCCAGTGCCGCATGATGCCCCGCAGTGCTCCTCGAACGGACCGGGAGCCCCACCTCCCTCGTCATGGTCCGCCCTTGGCGAGCGTTGTATGAATATTCGCCGAACTTTAGCACACGCCACGCCACGTCAGGCCCGGGACGTGTCACGCAGGGCCCGGGCGCGGCGCCCGAAAGGTCGTCCGCGCAGCCGCCACGAAGCGCTTTTAGTGGTAAGCTCACGCGCCATGAAAACACCGACTTCCCGCCCCGTAGTGCTCTGCCTGTCCGGTCACGACCCCAGTGGTGGCGCCGGACTGCAAGCCGACATCGAAGCCCTGCTCGCCCAGGGCTGCCACGCCGCCCCGGCGGTCACCGCGCTGACCGTGCAGGACACCGTCAACGTCAGCGACTTCCGCGTCCTCGACCGCGAGTGGGTGCTGGCCCAGGCCAACGCCGTACTCGCCGACCTGCCCGTCGCGGCGGTCAAGCTGGGTATGCTCGGTTCGCTGGAGATGGTCGACACGGTGGCCGAGATCCTCGCCGCCCACCCGCACTTGCCGGTGGTCTGCGATCCGGTGCTGCGCGCCGGCGGCGGCGGTGCGCTGGGCAAGGGCGACGTCGGCTTCGCCATGCGCGAGCGGCTGCTGCCGCGCGCCACCATCGCCACGCCGAACCTGCCGGAAGCGCGCCTGCTCGCCGACCTGCCCGAGGGCAGCGCCGACCAGTGCGCCGAGCGCCTGCTGGAACACTGCGAGCACCTGTTGATCACCGGCGGACACGGCGACGAAAGCGAAGTGCACAATCGCCTGTACAGCCGCGACGGCAGCCGCCGCACCTTCACCTGCCAGCGCCTGCCCGGCAGCTACCATGGCTCCGGCTGCACCCTGGCCAGCGCCCTGGCCGGTCGCATCGCCCTCGGCGAAGCGCTGCACGGCGCCGTGCAGAGCGCCCTCGACTACACCTGGCGGACCCTGCGCGACGCCGAGAGTCCGGGCCACGGCCAATACGTGCCGCGCCGCCTGCCCACCGACTTCTGTCACTGAGAGCCAGCCGATGAAACTGCGCGGCCTGTACGCCATCACCGATAGCCAGCTACTGGACGACGGCCGCCTGCTGCCCTACGTCGAAGCCGCGCTCCGCGGCGGCGCGCGCCTGCTGCAATACCGCGACAAATCCAGCGACCAGGCGCGGCGCCTGCGCGAGGCGGAAAGCCTGCGCGAACTCTGCGAACGCCACGGCGCGCAGTTGATCGTCAACGACGACGCCGAACTCGCCGCGCGCCTGGGCGTCGGCCTGCACCTCGGCCAGACCGACGGTTCGCTGTCGGCGGCGCGCGCCCTGCTCGGCCGCCAGGCGATCATCGGCGCCACCTGCCACGCCCAACTGGAACTGGCCGAGCAGGCGGTGGCCGAGGGCGCCAGCTACGTCGCCTTCGGCCGCTTCTTCAATTCCAGCACCAAACCCGGCGCCCCCGCCGCCAGCGTCGAGCTGCTCGACCAGGCCCGGCCGCGCCTGCACCTGCCGATCACCGCCATCGGCGGCATCAGCCTCGACACCGCGCCCGGCCTGATCGCCCGCGGCGTCGATCTGGTCGCCGTGATCCATGCGCTGTTCGCCGCCGCGTCCGCCGCCGAGGTGGAACGCCGCGCCCGCGCCTTCAGCGCCCTGTTCGAACCTGCCTGACGCCTCCGCGCCTCGCCCGAGAGATAGAGAGCTAGCCATGTCCCGTTCCGAAACGCTGTTCAACAACGCCCAGAAACACATTCCCGGCGGGGTCAACTCCCCGGTGCGCGCCTTCAAGAGCGTCGGCGGCACCCCGCTGTTCTTCAAGCACGCCGAAGGCGCCTATGTACTGGACGAGGACGACAAGCGCTACGTGGACTATGTCGGCTCCTGGGGCCCGATGATCCTCGGCCACAGCCATCCGGACGTGCTCGACGCGGTGCGCCGGCAACTCGACCACGGCCTGTCCTATGGCGCGCCGACCGCGCTGGAAGTGGAAATGGCCGACCTGGTCTGCTCCATGGTGCCGTCGATGGAGATGGTGCGCATGGTCAGCTCCGGCACCGAGGCGACCATGAGCGCCATCCGCCTGGCCCGCGGCTACACCGGGCGCGACAGCATCATCAAGTTCGAAGGCTGCTACCACGGTCACTCCGACAGCCTGCTGGTGAAGGCCGGCTCCGGCGCCCTGACCTTCGGCGTGCCGAACTCCCCGGGCGTTCCGGCGGCCTTCGCCAAGCACACCCTGACCCTGCCGTTCAACGACATCGAGGCGGTGCGCAAGACCCTGGGCGAAGTCGGCAAGGAGGTCGCCTGCATCATCGTCGAGCCGGTTGCCGGCAACATGAACTGTGTGCCGCCGGCGCCGGGCTTCCTCGAAGGCCTGCGCGAAGCCTGCGACGAACACGGCGTGGTGCTGATCTTCGACGAAGTGATGACCGGCTTCCGTGTCGCCCTCGGCGGCGCCCAGGCCTACTACGGGGTCACCCCGGACCTGTCGACCTTCGGCAAGATCATCGGCGGCGGCATGCCGGTGGGCGCCTTCGGCGGCAAGCGCGAGATCATGCAGCAGATTTCCCCGCTGGGCCCGGTCTACCAGGCCGGCACGCTCTCGGGCAACCCGCTGGCAATGGCCGCCGGCCTGACCACCCTGCGCCTGATCAGCCGCCCCGGTTTCCACGACGAACTGACCGCCTACACCACGCGCATGCTCGACGGCCTGCAACAGCGCGCGGATGCCGCCGGCATCCCCTTCGTCACCACCCAGGCGGGCGGCATGTTCGGCCTGTACTTCAGCGGCGCCGACGCCATCGTCACCTTCGAGGACGTGATGGCCAGCGACGTCGAACGCTTCAAGCGCTTCTTCCACCTGATGCTCGACGGTGGCGTGTACCTTGCGCCTAGCGCCTTCGAGGCCGGCTTCACCTCCATCGCCCATGGCGACAAGGAGCTGGAAATCACGCTGAACGCCGCCGAAAAAGCCTTCGCCGCGCTGAAATGATCCTCTTCGCGGCGCCCTTCCCGGGCGCCGCCCTCCTCCCCGCCGGAACGCCTTCCTAGCCGAAATGCATAAACGCGCCGACAAAGTTCCCGAAAAGACAGTAAAGACTTTGTAAGGAGGCGTCGGCTTATTTCATAATGTGAGGGTCAGCGCATTTCGTTGGCCGGGCGCCCTTGCCCGCCCCGATCCAGGAGGTGTCTTCCCCTCATGTTCCGTACCGGCCGCACCCTCGCCCTGGGTTGCCTGTTGATCCTCCAGCCGCTGCTCGCGCAGGCGGGAGGCAACTCGTTGCTGATTCCAGCGACCGGCCGCTGCGCGCTGAACACCGTTCCCGAAGAATTGCAGCAGGCGCTCGCCGCCTGCCAGCAGGTCGCCAATGGCGGCGACGCCGAGGCGCAATACGAACTGGGCGAATTCTTCTACGACGGCGAGCGCATCCCGCGCGACCTCCAGGCCGCCCTCAACTGGTTCGAGAAAGCTTCTCTACAGGGCCATGCCCAGGCCCAGTACCACCTCGGCACCATGTTCTTCCGTGGCGAAGGGGTTCCGGCGAACAACGTACAGGCCTACATCGTGCTGAAGATGGCAGCGGTGAACGGCGCCGAGGACGCCCTGGACAGCGCCGACCTGGTAGCCGAGCAGATGAACCGCGACGAACTGGACATCGCCACCCGGGTGCTGGGGCAGATCTTCCGCAACTACCTGATCGAACTGCAGACTGCCGGCGGCGTCACGCCCTTCGCGCCGCTGCCCTGACGTCCCTTTCGCGAATCAGTCGCTCTTGCCGGGCATCGGCATGGGGAACGGCATGACGTTGCCCGCGCCCTTGGCCTCGCTGATCTTCGGCGTACCCAGGCGCTCGACCTCGTCGATGCGGACGATCGCGTGCATCGGCACGAAACTGCGCAGAACGCCTTCGAACTGCGCCTTGAGCTTCTCCTCGCTGGGGTCCACCACCACCTGGGTGCGCTCGCCGAAGACGAACTCCTCGATTTCCAGGAAGCCCCACAGATCGCTCTGGTAGATCTGCTTGGCATACATCTCGAAGACCTGGCCCTGGTTGAGGAAAATCACCTTGTAGATGGGGTTTTCGCGCTTGTTCATGGCGGGGAAAGCAATGCCGGAAAATGAAGGGCGCGAATCATAGCACAGCCTTTCGGCCAGCAACGCTAGGAACCGGGGGCCCCGCCCTCTATAATGCGCGGTCCTTTTCGAACTGTCCGACGAAGCGCATGGCCAAGAAGCTTTTCATCGAAACCCACGGCTGCCAGATGAACGAGTACGACTCGTCGCGAATGGCGGACCTGCTCGGTGAACACCAAGCCCTCGAGGTGACCGAAAACGCCGCCGAGGCCGACGTCATCCTGCTCAATACCTGCTCGATCCGCGAGAAGGCCCAGGAAAAGGTGTTTTCCAAGCTCGGCATGTGGCGCGAGCTGAAGCAGCAGAATCCCGACCTGGTGATCGGCGTCGGCGGCTGCGTGGCCAGCCAGGAAGGCGCCGCGATCCGTGAGCGCGCGCCCTATGTCGACGTGGTCTTCGGCCCGCAGACCCTGCACCGCCTGCCGGAAATGATCGACGCCGCGCGCAGCACGCGCAAGCCGCAGGTCGACGTGTCCTTCCCGGAAATCGAGAAATTCGACCGCCTGCCGGAACCGCGGGTCGATGGCCCCACCGCCTTCGTCTCGGTGATGGAAGGCTGCAGCAAGTACTGCAGCTTCTGCGTGGTGCCCTACACCCGCGGCGAGGAAGTCAGCCGACCATTCGACGACGTGATCGCCGAAGTGATCCACCTGGCCGAGAACGGCGTCCGCGAAGTCACCCTGCTGGGACAGAACGTCAACGGCTTCCGCGGCCTGACCCACGATGGCCGCCTGGCCGACTTCGCCGAACTGCTGCGGGTGGTCGCCGCCGTCGACGGTATCGAGCGCATCCGCTATACCACCTCGCACCCGCTGGAATTCTCCGACGCGCTGATCCAGGCCCACGCCGAGGTGCCGGAGCTGGTGAAATTCATCCACCTGCCGGTGCAGTCGGGCTCCGACCGCGTGCTGGCGGCGATGAAGCGCAACCATACCGTGCTGGAATACAAGTCGCGTATCCGCAAGCTGAAGGCCGCGGTACCGGACATCTGCATCAGCTCCGACTTCATCGTCGGTTTCCCCGGCGAAACCGAGAAGGACTTCGAGCAGACCATGAAGCTGGTGGAGGACGTCGGCTTCGATTTCTCCTTCTCCTTCATCTACAGCGCGCGGCCCGGCACGCCCGCCGCCGACCTCGCCGACGACCTGCCGGAAGAAGTGAAGAAACAGCGCCTGCAGATCCTCCAGAGCCGCATCCACCAGCAAGGCTACGAGATCAGCCGGCGCATGGTCGGCAGCACCCAGCGGATCCTGGTCACCGACTTCTCGAAGAAGGACCCGGGCATGCTCCAGGGGCGCACCGAGAACAACCGGATCGTCAACTTCCGCTGCGACAATCCGCGCCTGATCGGCCAGTTCGCCCAGGTGCACATCGACGACGCGCTGCCGCACTCGCTGCGCGGCACCCTGATCGACAGCACCCTGCATTGAGGCCGACGACCGTACGGCGGGCTCGCTGAACCTTCCCGCCGCCACGGTGCACCAACGTTTCAGCGGGAACCGGGAAAGCGCCGCCGCGATACGGCAACTTTGCGCGACGATATCCAGCGGTTATTCTCTTCCCTATCAATCAGCCACTGGCGAGTACGACAGAACACCTTGAACGCCCCCCAGGAACTTCATCGCTTTATCCTCGAGCCGTTCGACGCCCGCAGCTTCGCGACACTTTGCGGGCAGTTCGACGAGCATCTCCACCAGATCGAGAAACGCCTCGACATCGAGATCCGCAACCGCGGCAACCAGTTCGAACTGGCCGGCGAACCGCGCCGGACCAAGGTTGCCGAACGCCTGCTGCAGCGTCTCTACCGCGAGGCGCAGAACGGCACCGATCTCACTCCCGACACCGTGCACCTGTACCTGCAGGAGTCCGGCCTGGAAGACCTCGAGGAATTGCAGAGCGCGCCGCAGGTCACCCTGAAATCGCGCAAGGCGCACATCCGCCCGCGCGGCGCCAACCAGCAGCGCTACGTCAAGGCGATCCTCGACCACGACATCAACTTCGGCATCGGCCCGGCCGGCACCGGCAAGACCTATCTCGCCGTGGCCTGCGCCGTCGACGCCCTGGAGCGCGAGCAGATCCGCCGCATCCTGCTGGTGCGCCCGGCGGTCGAGGCCGGCGAGAAGCTCGGTTTCCTTCCCGGCGACCTGTCGCAGAAGATCGACCCCTACCTGCGCCCGCTCTACGACGCGCTCTACGAGATGCTCGGCTTCGAACACGTGGCCAAGCTGATCGAGCGCAACGTCATCGAGGTCGCGCCGCTGGCCTACATGCGCGGGCGCACGCTGAACAACAGCTTCATCATCCTCGACGAGAGCCAGAACACCACAGTCGAGCAGATGAAGATGTTCCTCACCCGGATCGGCTTCGGCTCCACCGCGGTGATCACCGGCGACGTCACCCAGGTCGACCTGCCCCGCGGCACCCGCTCCGGCCTCAAGCACGTGATCGAGGTCCTGCAGGACGTCCCCGGCATCAGCTTCACCCACTTCAAGCCCAAGGATGTGGTCCGCCACCCGCTGGTGCAGCGTATCGTCGAAGCCTACGAGCGTCACGAGAGCCGCCAGCAAGGCCAGGTGCGGCCGGTCGAGGGAACGGGCAAGGGCGGTCACGATGCCGCTTGAGCTCGACCTGCAGGTCGCTAGCGCCGCCCCGGACCTGCCCTCCGAAGCGCAGTTCCGCGCCTGGTGCGAACTGGCCCTGCGCCAGCGTCCGGAGTCGGAGCTGACCATCCGCCTGGTGGACGAGGCCGAAGGCCTGGAACTGAACAGCACCTACCGGCACAAGGACTACGCGACCAACGTGCTGTCCTTCCCCGCCGATGTCCCGGACGAGCTTCTCGATATCCCGCTGCTCGGCGACCTGGTGATCTGCGCCCCGGTGGTCGCCCGCGAAGCCCTGGAACAGCGCAAGCCGTTGCAGGCCCACTGGGCCCACCTGGTGATCCACGGCTGCCTGCACCTGCTCGGCTACGACCACATCGACGACGCCGAAGCGGAAGAAATGGAAACACTGGAACGTGAATTGCTGGCGGAACTGGGTCATCCCGATCCGTACGCCTGCGACGACGAAGAGCCACCGAGCAAGGAAAAATGAGCGAAGACCGATCGAGCAACGGGCACAAGTCCTGGCTGGACAAGATCACCCAGGCTTTTGCCCACGAGCCGAGAAACCGCCAGGAGCTACTCGAGCTGCTGCGCGATGCCCACGACAACAAGCTGCTGGACAGCGAGGCGCTGTCCATCGTCGAGGGGGCGATCCAGGTCGCCGACCTGCAGGTGCGCGACATCATGGTGCCGCGCTCGCAGATGATGAGCATCCGCTCGACCCAGACGCCGAAGGAATTCCTTCCGGCCATCATCGAAGCCGCCCACTCGCGCTACCCGGTGGTCGGCGAAAGCCTCGACGACGTCATGGGCGTACTGCTGGCCAAGGACCTCCTGCCACTGATCCTGCACAACGACGAGCGTCCCTTCGACATCAAGGAACTGCTGCGTCCGGCTACCTTCGTCCCCGAATCCAAGCGCCTCAACGTGCTGCTCCGCGAATTCCGCGCCAACCGCAACCACATGGCCATCGTCATCGACGAATACGGCGGCGTGGCCGGCCTGGTGACCATCGAGGACGTGCTGGAACAGATCGTCGGTGATATCGAGGACGAGCACGACGTCGAGGAGGACAGCTACATCAAGCCGCTGCCCAGCGGCGATTTCATCGTCAAGGCGCTGACCCCCGTGGACGCCTTCAACGACTTCTTCGGCTCGGAATTCTCTGACGAGGAATTCGATACCGTGGGCGGCCTGGTGATGAGCGCCTTCGGCCACCTGCCCAAGCGCAACGAAGTGGTCGAGCTGGGCGAGTTCCGTTTCCGCGTACTCAACGCCGACAGCCGCCGCGTCCATCTGCTGCGCCTGTCTCCCCTGCAGAACTGAGCGCGCCCCCTCCGCCGCGGCGGAGGGGGCATCTTCCCGCGCCGTCCTTCTGGCGTCTCGCCAGCCCCTCCTTTACTCTTGCGCCTTGCGCCAGACTCCCTTGTCGCCGCGGACGTTGCCGTCCGGCAGCCGAAGGCGGCCCCGGTCTGCGCAGTCGGACATTGAACAGGCTCTAAGGACATTCGATGCGTTGGATTTCTCGTCCCGGCTGGCCCGGACACCTGCTGGCACTCGCCGCAGGCGCGCTCACACCCCTGGCCCTGGCGCCCTTCGACTACTGGCCGCTGGAGATCCTCTCGATCGCCCTGCTCTATCTCGGCTTGCGCGGCCTTCCCGGCAAGTCCGCCCTGTGGCGCGGCTGGTGGTACGGTTTCGGCGCGTTCGGCGCCGGCACCAGCTGGATCTACGTCAGTATCCATGACTACGGCGCCGCCTCGGTGCCGCTGGCAAGCTTCCTCATGCTCGGCTTCACCGCCGGCGTCGCCTTCTTCTTCGCCCTGCCGGCCTGGCTGTGGGCGCGCTGCCTGCGCCGAGACAACGCGCCGCTGGGCGACGCCCTGGCGTTCGCCGCCCTGTGGCTGGCACTGGAGCTGTTCCGCAGTTGGTTCCTTACCGGTTTCCCCTGGCTCTACGCCGGCTATAGCCAGTTGCAGGGACCGCTGGCCGGGCTGGTACCGGTGGGCGGCGTATGGCTGTCCTCCTTCGTCATCGCCCTCAGCGCGGCCCTGCTGGTGAACCTGCCGCGCCTCTTCCCGCACGGTGCCAGCCTGTTTCTGGGGCTGGTCCTGCTGCTCGGCCCGTGGGCGGCCGGCCTCTATCTCAAGGGCCACGCCTGGACCCATTCGGCCGGCGAACCGCTGAGGGTAGTGGCGATCCAGGGCAACATCGCCCAGGAGCTGAAATGGGACCCGAATCAGGTCCGCGCGCAACTCGACCTCTACCGCGACCTGAGCCTGCCGCAGCAGGACGTCGACCTGATCGTCTGGCCGGAAACCGCGGTGCCGATTCTCCAGGACATGGCCAGCGGCTACCTCGGCGCCATGGGCCAGGTCGCCGACGAGAAGAACGCCGCGCTGATCACCGGGGTCCCGGTGCGTGAACGTCTCGCCGACGGCAAGAGTCGCTACTTCAACGGCATCACCGTGGTCGGCGAAGGCGCGGGCACCTACCTCAAGCAGAAGCTGGTGCCGTTCGGCGAGTACGTGCCGCTGCAGGACCTGCTGCGCGGCCTGATCGCCTTCTTCGACCTGCCGATGTCCGACTTCGCTCGCGGTCCGGCCGACCAGCCGCTGCTCAAGGCCAAGGGCTACCAGATCGCCCCGTATATCTGCTACGAAGTGGTCTACCCGGAGTTCGCCGCCGCGCTCGCGGCGCAGAGCCAGGTGTTGCTGACAGTGAGCAACGACACCTGGTTCGGCACTTCCATAGGCCCTTTGCAGCACCTGCAGATGGCACAGATGCGCGCCCTGGAAAGCGGTCGCTGGATGATCCGCGCGACCAACAACGGCGTCACCGGCCTGATCGATCCCTATGGCCGGATCGTCCGGCAGATCCCGCAGTTCCAGCAGGGCATCCTGCGCGGCGAGGTGATACCCATGCAGGGCCTGACGCCCTATCTGCAATACCGCGTCTGGCCGCTGGCCGGGTTGGCCGGCGTGCTGCTGCTATGGGCTCTGCTCGGCCGCCAGTTGCGTCCGCAGGAGCGACGCCTGTTCGGCTGAAACCAGCCCCTCCTGGAAAGACCGGCGCCCCCGCCGGTTGCGTCTCAGCGGTAGAACAGGCGATAGCCGACCAGGCCGATCGCCTCGTTCAGCAGCATGCCGCTCTGCCAGAAGGCCTGCGCTTCCGGCAGCCAGCCGCCGAAGGGCCGCAGGTTGGCCCCGCCGAGGAAGCCGACCGGCGCCGGGATCACCTCGAACCCCTGGCGCTCGAAGCTCCAGCGTGCCCGCTGCATGTGCCAGGCCTGGGTCACCAGCACCACCCGGCGCACCCCGGCCTCGCGCAACTGCGGGGCGCTCAGGGTGGCGTTTTCCCAGGTGGTACGGCTGAGACCTTCCTGCCAGCGCGTCGGCACGCCGAAGTCCTGCAACAGGGCATTGGCCATCAGCGCCGCCTCGCTGGGCGGGCGTCCGTAATGCAACCCGCCGCTGATCAGTACCGGCAGCGCCGAGGTCTTGGCCAGCCGCGCGGCATAGCGCAGCCGCTCGGCCGCCAGCAGGCTCGGCGCATCGTCGCCCCAGGCCGGGTCGTTGGTCTGCCGGCCGGCACCGAGGATGACGATGGCGTCGGCGCGCTGCGCCAGGCCCGGTAGATCCTCCGCCAGCAGGGCCGGTTCGCTTTCGAGCCAGCGCGCCATCCACTCCACGCTGAGCGGCATGCTCATCAGCCACAGACCGAAGAACCCGCAGACACCGCACAGCCGCGCCAGCCTCGGTCGGCTGGTGCGCCACCAGAAAGCGAAAAACAGCAGCAGCAACAGGCCACCCGGCGGCAGCAGAAGTTGCTTGAAGAAATAACGGATCGGCATCGCCCCCTCCCTGTCGGAAGAGGCAATCTAAAGGATTGCGCGACGCCTGGCGAAACTTCCCGGAAAGAGACCCTAGCGGCCGTTGCCCGAACGGAACAGTTGCGAGCCGCAATGGCCGCACGGCAACACACCATGCCCCTTGCTCCACTGCACCGGCGCACCGCAGAGCGCACAGAGCAGTTGCCGCTGTTTCAACGAGACGTGGCGACGGGGCGCCGGCGGTTGCGGCCGGGGCGGCCGAGGTGTCCTGCCGGGCTGGCGCTCGAGCAGCGCCAGCTCCTCGGCGGCCGCATGCCAGCCGCGCAACCAGTGCAGGTCCTGGTCGAGATAGGCGCGTATCAGCCCCATCTCCGCTTCGCTCAAACCACGCAACTCAAGCTCCGTGGGATGCTCGTCACGCAGGCGCTCGGCCGTATCCGCTTCATCCAGAGCCAGGGCGAGACGCTGCAGCAGCCTCTCGTACAGCCCACCTCCCGTCACACTCGCGCGTTGCAGCTCAGCCATCGAACACCTCTGAAGGTACCACTGGGCAGCCAGCCATCGACGGCCCATAGGGCAAGCTTAGCGTTCCCGTTCGGCTGAACCGCCCCCGGCGACAAACGGCGCGGGCTATCGACAGGAGTGGGGGTCATGTATGCTACGAGGCTTTCGAACAGTCACGTCTAAGTAGCGCCATGCACGAGCAATATCAGCCACTCGAGATCGAAACCCAGGCCCAGAACTACTGGAAAGAACACCAGTCCTTCCTCGTCAGGGAGCTACCCGACAAGGAGAAGTTCTACTGCCTGTCGATGTTCCCGTATCCGAGCGGCAAGTTGCACATGGGCCACGTGCGCAACTACACCATCGGCGACGTGATCAGCCGCTACCACCGCATGCAGGGCCGCAACGTGCTGCAGCCGATGGGCTGGGACGCGTTCGGCATGCCGGCGGAAAACGCCGCGATGAAGAACAACGTCGCCCCGGCGGCCTGGACCTACGACAACATCGCCTACATGAAGTCGCAGCTGGACAGCCTCGGCCTGGCGATCGACTGGAGCCGCGAGGTCACCACCTGCAAGCCGGACTACTACCGCTGGGAGCAGTGGCTGTTCACCCGCCTGTTCGAAAAAGGGGTGATCTACCGCAAGAACGGCACGGTCAATTGGGATCCGGTCGACCAGACCGTACTCGCCAACGAGCAGGTGATCGACGGGCGCGGCTGGCGCTCCGGCGCGCTGATCGAGAAGCGCGAGATCCCGATGTACTACTTCAAGATCACCGCCTACGCCGAGGAACTGCTGGAGAGTCTCGACAACCTGCCCGGCTGGCCGGAGCAGGTGAAGACCATGCAGCGCAACTGGATCGGCAAGTCGCGCGGGATGGAGATCGGCTTCCCCTACGACCAGGCCTCCATCGGCCACGCCGGCCAACTGAAGGTGTTCACCACCCGTCCGGACACCCTGATGGGTGCCACCTACGTCGCCGTCGCCGCCGAACACCCGCTGGCCACCCAGGCAGCGCAGAACGACCCGCAGTTGCAGGCGTTCATCGACGAATGCAAGCGCGGCGGCGTCGCCGAGGCCGACATCGCCACCCAGGAGAAGAAAGGCATGGCCACTTCCCTGTTCGTCGAACACCCGCTGACCGGCGACAAGCTGCCGGTATGGGTCGCCAACTACGTGCTGATGAACTACGGCGAAGGCGCGGTGATGGCGGTGCCCGGCCATGACGAGCGCGACTTCGAGTTCGCCAACAAGTACGGCCTGCCGACCCGCCAGGTGATCGCCAAGGTCGAGGGCGACAACGACTTCGAGTCCAGCGTCTGGAAGGAGTGGTACGGCGCCAAGGACGAGTCCGTGCTCACCGTCAACTCCGGCAAGTACGACAACCTCGGCTACCAGGCCGCCTTCGACGCCATCGGCGCCGACCTCGAGGCCAAGGGCCTGGGCCAGGCGCGCACCCAGTTCCGCCTGCGCGACTGGGGCATCAGCCGCCAGCGCTACTGGGGCTGCCCGATCCCGATCATCCACTGCGAGGCTTGCGGCGACGTCCCGGTGCCGGCCGACCAGTTGCCGGTGGTGCTGCCGGAAGACGTGGTACCGGACGGCTCCGGTTCGCCGCTGGCGAAGATGCCGGAATTCTACGAATGCAACTGCCCGAAATGCGGCCAGCCGGCCAAGCGCGAAACCGACACCATGGACACCTTCGTCGAGTCGTCCTGGTATTTCGCCCGCTACGCCTGCCCGCAGTTCGAAGGCGGCATGCTGGACAGGAAGGCGGCCGACTACTGGCTGCCGGTCGACCAGTACATCGGCGGCATCGAGCACGCCATCCTGCACCTGCTCTATGCGCGCTTCTTCCACAAGCTGATGCGCGACGAAGGCCTGGTCGGCAGCGACGAACCGTTCAAGAACCTGCTGACCCAGGGCATGGTGGTCGCCGATACCTACTACCGGACCACCGCCAACGGCGGCAAGGACTGGTTCAACCCGGCCGACGTCGAGGTCGAGCGTGACGCCAAGGCCAAGGTCGTCGGCGCGCGGCTGAAGAGCGACGGCCAGCCGGTCGAGATCGGCGGCACCGAGAAGATGTCGAAGTCGAAGAACAACGGTGTCGACCCGCAATCGATGATCGACCAGTACGGTGCCGATACCTGCCGCCTGTTCATGATGTTCGCCTCGCCGCCGGACATGAGCCTGGAGTGGTCGGACGCCGGCGTCGAGGGCGCCAACCGCTTCCTCCGCCGCGTCTGGCGCCTGGCTCACGCCCACGTCAGCGCCGGCCTCCCCGGCGCGCTGGACGTCGCCGCCCTGAGCGACGCGCAGAAGCAGGTCCGCCGCGCCATCCACCTGGCGATCAGGCAGGCCAGCCAGGATGTCGGCCAGCACCACAAGTTCAACACCGCCATCGCCGCGGTGATGACCCTGATGAACGTGCTGGAGAAGGCGCCGAACCAGGACGCCCAGGACCGCGCCCTGATCCAGGAAGGCCTGGAAACCGTGGTCCTGCTGCTGGCGCCCATCACTCCGCACATCTGCCACGTGCTCTGGGGCCAGCTCGGCCATGCCGAAGCGGTGATCGATGCGCGCTGGCCGAGCGTCGACGAGAGCGCACTGGTGCAGGACACCCTGCAACTGGTGGTGCAGGTCAACGGCAAGCTGCGCGGACACATCGACGTGGCCGCCAGCGCCAGCCGCGAGGATGTCGAGGCCGCCGCGCGCGCCAACGAGAACGTGCTGCGTTTCACCGAAGGCCTGAGCATCCGCAAGGTCATCGTGGTACCGGGCAAACTGGTCAACATCGTCGCCAACTGATACGCGATTCCATTGGACGCCCCCGGCCATCCGGGGGCGCTGATCAACAGGAGTGAGGGAAGCTTGATGAAACGTATCCTGACCAGCGCCGCGCTGATCGGTATGACCACCCTGCTGGCCGCCTGCGGCTTCCAACTGCGCGGCCTGGGCGATGCGCAATTCGCGCTCAAGGAAATCGACGTGTCCGCGCGCAACGCCTACGGCCCGACCGTGCGCGAACTGAAGGAAACCCTGGAAAACAGCGGCGTGAAGGTCACCAGCAACGCGCCCTACCACCTGGTGCTGGTCCGCGAGGACAACCAGCAGCGCACCGTCAGCTACACCGGTTCCGCGCGCGGCGCGGAGTTCGAGCTGACCAACACGATCAACTACGAGATCGTCGGCGCCAACGACCTGGTCCTGATGAGCAACCAGGTACAGGTGCAGAAGGTCTACGTGCACGACGAAAACAACCTGATCGGTTCCGACCAGGAAGCCGCGCAGCTGCGCAGCGAGATGCGGCGCGACCTGATCCAGCAGTTGTCCATGCGCCTCCAGGCGCTGACCCCGGCGCAACTCGACGAAGCCCAGCGCCAGGCAGAAGCCAAGGCCAAGGCGGAAGCCGAAGCCCTGCGCGCCGCCGACGAGGCGGAGCGCCAGCGCCGCGCCGCCGAGCCGCAGCAGTCGCCGATCGAGTTCCCCACCCCGTGATGCCCCGGGGCCGGCTTCGCCGGCCCCGTCTTCTCCTATGAAGCTGACTCCCGCGCAACTCGCCAAGCACCTCCAGGGCCCCCTGGCGCCCGTCTATGTCGTCAGCGGCGATGAACCGCTGCTCTGCCAGGAAGCCTGCGATGCCATTCGCCAGGCCTGCCGCGAGCGCGACTTCGGCGAGCGCCAGGTATTCAATGCCGAAGCCAACTTCGATTGGGGCCTGCTGCTGGAGGCCGGCGCCAGCCTGTCGCTGTTCGCCGAGAAGCGCCTGATCGAACTGCGCCTGCCCTCCGGCAAGCCCGGCGACAAAGGCGCGGCGATTCTCCAGGAATACCTGCAACGGCCGCCGGAAGACACCGTGCTCCTGCTCAGCCTGCCCAAGCTCGATGGCAGCACGCAGAAGACCAAGTGGGCCAAGGCCCTGATCGATGGCAACGCCGCGCAGTTCATCCAGGTCTGGCCGGTCGACGTCCACCAGTTGCCGCAGTGGATTCGCCAGCGCCTGTCCCAGGCCGGCCTGTCCGCCAGCCCCGAAGCTCTGGAGCTGATCGCCGCGCGCGTGGAAGGCAACCTGCTCGCCGCCGCCCAGGAAATCGAAAAGCTCAAGCTGCTCGCCGAGGGCAACCAGATCGACGCCGCCACCGTACAGGCCGCGGTCGCCGACAGCGCACGCTTCGATGTCTTCGGCCTGATCGACGCTGCCCTTGGCGGTGAAGCGGCCCACGCCCTGCGCATCCTGGAAGGACTGCGCGGCGAAGGCATCGAGCCGCCGGTGATCCTCTGGGGCCTGGCCCGCGAGATCCGCCTGCTGGCTGGCCTGTCCCAGCAATACGGCCAGGGCATCCCGCTGGAGAAAGCCTTCGCCCAGGCGCGTCCGCCGGTCTGGGACAAGCGCCGTCCGCTGCTGACCCGTGCCCTGCAACGCCACTCCAGCAGCCGCTGGAACCAGATGCTGAGGGATGCCCAGTTGATCGACGCGCAGATCAAGGGACAGGCACCCGGCAGCCCCTGGAGCGGTCTCTCGCTTCTCGCCCTGAGCCTCGCCGGCCAGCGCCTCGGCCTGCCCGCAGCCTGAAGGCGCAACCGGCACTGGACAATCCGCGGCGACAGGCAGATGATGCGCGCGCTGGCGAGCGCCAGCCCGATCACCTTCGAGGACCTATGCCATGGCAAAGAAAAGCAAGCGGCCGAACAAGGCCAAATCCCTGGTCGCCCAGCCACTGTTCCGCAGCCGCCAGGAACAGGCGAAGAAAGGCAAAGGCAGCTACCGCCGCGAAGCCTCCCGTAACTGGGAGGCTTCTTTCGTTATGGCGGCCTGAAACAGCCGCTGGTCCATCCTCCCGCAACGCCCTCCTCACCCACGCGCCCCGCCTACCCCGCCCGAAGCCCGTCGACAAGACCAACCCCACCGCCAGCCTGCCGCCCATGGGCACACTATCGTCGGCGCGCAAGCCCTGGCCCCATCGGGTTGGGCGAAAAGCCAATGGTTCCTCCATCATGATCCGCGGCCTCGACATCCCGCGCGGCCGACTGGCAACCCTCTGGCCATTACAGCGCACGAACCAGGCTCGGGCGTTCGATGCCGACGCCGAAGCGGGTAGCCATGTCGCGCAGAACGAAGGCCAGGAAGAAGAAGTCGAAGGCCTCGAGCATGCCGCGCGCCCCGTCGCCGATCCCGACTCGGGTGCGCCGCGAGGCTTCGACAGGCGGCGGAGCGATACGGACGAAACCATTGGCCGCCCGACAGTGACCGAACATATGGCGAACGATATCCACCGCGCCGATGGAACCACATTGACGAACCCGGGGCCCCGCCGGCGCGTCCAACGACGGCAGACGCGTCCTGGCCGGCGTGCTAAGGTGGCCCGTCCCGAGGACCCTGCTGAGGAGAGCAATGCGTAACCCCGAACGATCCGCCCTGCTGAAGGTGAGCGGGCTGCTGGGCAGCACCGTCGTCGCCATGGGGCTTGGCCTCTCCAGCGCGTGCGCGCAGAAGAATCCGACAGTCGAATACAACCAGCCTGCCGCTCCCCAGCAGACCAAGGCGCCCTTCTCCGGCGCCGGCCCGGCCGCCTCGGTGCCCGCTGGCGCGCCGAACGAGGCCCAGCCTGGGCAAAGCTTCGAACAGTGGCGCGACGCCTTCCGTCAACAGGCGCTGGCCGGTGGAATCGATGCGCAGACCTTCGATCGCGCCTTCGCCGGCGTCCAGCCCGATCCCGCCGTGGTCGAAGCAGACCGCAGCCAGCCGGAATTCACCCGACCGGTATGGAAGTACCTGGAAGGCGCCCTCGATCCGCTGCGCGTTCGCCAGGGCCAGGCGCGCCTGGCGCAGCATGCGCGCATCCTCGGCGAAGTCGACGCGCGCTATGCGGTGGATGCGGATGCGGTGGTGGCGATCTGGGGCATGGAGAGCAACTACGGTTCGCACATGGGCAACAAGAACGTGATCCGCTCCCTGGCGACCCTAGCCTATGAAGGACGCCGCCCGGAATTCGCCCACGCCCAGTTGCTCGCCGCCCTGAAGATTCTCCAGCACGGCGACGTTCCGGCCTCCTTCATGATCGGCTCCTGGGCCGGCGCCATGGGCCAGACCCAGTTCATCCCGACCACCTACAACCAGTATGCCGTGGACTTCGACGGCGACGGCAAGCGTGACATCTGGGGCTCGCCCGGCGACGCCCTGGCCTCCACCGCCAACTACCTGAAAGCCTCCGGCTGGATCGCCGGACAACCCTGGGGTTTCGAAGTCCGCCTGCCGGCAGGCTTCGACTATTCCCTGGCGGAACTCACCATCCGCAAGCCCCTGGGCGAATGGCAAGGGATGGGCGTACAAGGCGTCAACGGCGGCCCCCTGCCCTCCGGACTCTCCGGCGAACAGGCCTCGCTGCTGCTGCCGGCCGGGCACCGCGGCCCGGCCTTCCTGGTGCTGCACAACTTCCGCGCCATCCTCAAGTACAACAACTCCAGCGCCTACGCCCTGGCCGTCGGCCTGCTCGCCGACAGCTTCAAGGGCGGCGGCCGGATAGTCGGCGCCTGGCCGCTGGAGGATGTTCCGCTGAGCCGCTCGCAGCGCATCGAGCTGCAACGGCAACTGGCCGCCCGCGGACACGATCCGGGCGCGGTGGATGGCATCATCGGCGCCAATACGCGCAAGGCGATCCGCGCCTGCCAGCAGGAGTTCGGCTGGCCGGCGGACGGCTATCCGACCCCGGCGCTGCTCGACCGCCTGCGGACGCCATAGGGCCACCGGCGGAGCTTACGACCCCACGTCCGCCGCGACCGCTCGCGGCACACCGGTTCGTAGGGCGGATAACGCCATGGGCGTTATCCGCCGCTGCGGTGTCCAGGACCTAGTCATCCGCGCAGAACCGCAGGATAGCGTCCGCCACCTGGGCGGCCGCCTCGCGCTGCGGAAAATGGCCGACGCTCTCCAGCACCAGCCGCTGGTAGCGCCCGCTGAAGTAGTGCTCGCGTCCGCGGGAGCCGTCGGGGTGGGTGCAGGCATCCGCGCCGCCGTGCAGCACCAGGGTCGGCAGCGCCAGGCGCGGTGCCGGGAGCAAGCGCTGTTCCGCCGCCCCGTAGCGCGGCTCCCCCGCGACGAAGCCCCAGCGATGCCGGTAATAGTGCAGCACCACGGCGACCCAGTCCGGCCCGGAGAAGGCCTGGGCGGCCTCCTGGAAATCGCGCTCGGCATACCATCCCGGCGGCGACCAGGTGTCCCACATCTGCCGGGCGAATGCCTCGCCCTCCTCGCGCAGCGCGCGCTCTCCGCGTGGCGTAGCCATGAACCACTGGTACCAGAAGCTACGGGCCTGCGGCAGGGAAAGAACTTGCTGCGGATCGTTGCTGGCGTACCCCACCGAGAGCATCACCAGGTGCGAGGCTACGCCCTCGCGCAGTCCGCAGGCACTAGCCACCGCGCGAGCCCCCCAGTCATGGCCGACCAGCAGGGGACGTTGCAATGCCAGGCTGTCGACGAATGCCAGCAGATCGCAAGCCAGAGCCGCCAGTTGCCCGCTGCGCGGAGTAGACGCATCGCGGAAGCGGGTCGGGGCGAATCCCCGGAGGGCTGGTGCCAGCACCCGATAGCCGGCGTCCGCCAGGGACTCCGCCAGGTCTTTCCAGGTATGCGGGCTGTCCGGCCAACCGTGCAACAAGACGGCGCTGCGCGCCCCCTGCGGATTCCACTCCAGGTAGGCGATATCCAGGACATCGGCGGAAACGAAGGCATAGCGGCTCATCGGACCTCTCCAAGAGAAAGAAGGGACATCCTAGGACGCTTGCCAAGGGTGATTCATGAATAGTTAGCGTCTACTATTCATGAAACGAGATGAATGGAAGACCTCATGGAGCTTGCCGTCCCCACCTCCCAATCCCTGGATATCGTGTTGTTGCGTACCTTTCTCGAAGTGGTCGACAGCGGCGGTTTCGCCCTCGCCGCGGACAATCTCGCGCTCACCCCCTCCGCAGTCAGCGGGCATATCAAGCGCCTGGAACAGACAGCCGGCGTCAGCCTGCTCAGCCGCACCACTCGCCGCCTGGAGCTGACCCAGGCGGGCGAGACGCTCTACGCCTATGCCCGCAACATCGTCGAGCTGGAGCGCGAGGCCCGCGCCAGGCTGCACGGCACGCCGATCCGCGACCGCCTGCGCATCGGCGCTTCGGAGGACTTCGCCAGCGCCTGGCTGCCACGCGTCCTGCAACGCTTTCGCCGCTGGCACCCCGAAGCATCCATCGAACTCAAGGTCGGTATCACCACCGACCTGCTCCGCCAGCAGGCCCAGGGGCGCACCGACGTGGTGTTCGGCAAGCAGTGCCGGCGGGTAGGAGACGACGGCGAACTGCTCTGGGAGGAACCGCTGGTCTGGGCCGCGGCGACCGCGATCGAGCTGCCCGCGGGCGAACCGCTGCCGCTGGCGCTGTTCCCCGAACCCTGCGTCTACCGCGAAGCGGCGATTACAGCCCTCGGCGCCGCTGCGCGTCCCTGGCGCCTGGTGTTCGAGAGCGCCAGCATGGCCGGCTGCCTGTCCGCCGCGCTGGCCGGTTTCGCCGTGACGGTGGTGGCGCGCAGCCAGATGCGCGAGGGGCTACGCGAACTGGGCCCGGAACAGGGTTTTCCGACGCTGCCGGAGGCGCGTTTCTACGCCTTCTCGCGCCAACCCAGCCTGGCAGCCGATGCACTGATCGAGGCGGTGCGGCAGCTCGGCCAGCGCAGTCGCTTCGTTACCGCACAGGGATGAGAGCAAACGGTACTCACCTACGCGCCGGCGGATAACCGCAAGCGGTTGTTCGTCCTACGTCCGAAGAGGCTTCGTGGCTGCCCAATGAAAAACGCCGCGTCCCTGTGCAGGGACGCGGCGTCGGAAGGCATTGGCGCGGCGTAGATCAGCCGATCTTGTTGCCGTGCGCCTGCTGGTCGGCATGGTAGGACGAACGCACCAGCGGGCCGGACGCGACGTTCTTGAAGCCCATCTTCTCGCCTTCCTCGGCGAACCAGGCGAAGGTGTCCGGATGCACGAAACGCTGCACCGGCAGGTGGTTGCGCGACGGCTGCAGGTACTGGCCGAGGGTCAGCATGTCGATGTCGTGCTCGCGCATCCGCTGCATGACCTCGATGACCTCGTCGTCGGTCTCGCCCAGGCCGAGCATCAGCCCGGACTTGGTCGGTACGTGCGGAACCATCTGCTTGAACTTCTGCAGCAGGTCCAGCGACCACTCGAAGTCCGAGCCCGGCCGCGAGGAGCGGTACAGGCGCGGCACCGTCTCCAGGTTGTGGTTGAACACGTCCGGCGGCTCGTTGGCGGTGATCTCCAGGGCGATGTCCATGCGACCGCGATAGTCAGGCACCAGGGTTTCCAGCTGGATCCCCGGCGACAGCTTGCGGATCTCGCGCAGGCAGTCGGCGAAGTGCTGGGCGCCGCCGTCGCGCAGATCGTCGCGGTCCACCGAGGTGATCACCACGTACTTCAGCCGCAGGTCGGCGATGGCGATGGCCAGGTTGGTCGGCTCGTCGACGTCCAGCGGCTTCGGCCGGCCATGACCGACGTCGCAGAACGGGCAGCGTCGGGTGCAGATATCGCCCATGATCATGAAGGTCGCGGTGCCGCCGGAGAAGCACTCGCCCAGGTTCGGGCAGGACGCCTCTTCGCAGACGCTGTGCAGCTTGTGCTTGCGCAGCAGTTGCTTGATGCGGTCGACCTCGGGGGAAACCGGGATGCGCACGCGGATCCAGTCGGGTTTCTTCGGCAGTTCCTCGGTGGGAATGATCTTCACCGGAATCCGCGCGACCTTTTCCGCGCCGCGCAGCTTCACGCCGACTTCCACCTTGCCCGGCTTGGCTTCTCCGGACTTCTCCACAACAGTGCTCATGTCAGTTCGATCCCGCCCGTAAGGGTCTTCTGTTCAGCGTAGCCAAGGCGTGAGACGAGCTCAGCGCGCAATCGGGTACACACCTCGGCAAAATCCACTGGCCCAACCAGGTCGCGCAGTTGGGTCATGGGCATCCCGGCGTAGCCGCAGGGATTGATTCGTTGGAACGGTCGCAGGTCCATGTCCAGGTTCAGCGCCAGGCCATGGAAGGAACAGCCGTTACGGATGCGCAGGCCGAGGGAGGCGATCTTCGCCCCGTCGACGTAGACACCCGGCGCGTCCGGCTTGGCCACGGCCTGCACGTCATAGGACGCCAGCAGGCCGATCAGGCTCTGCTCGATCCGGCTGACCAGCTCGCGCACGCCCAGTCCCAGGCGGCGGACATCGAGCAGCAGGTAGGTGACCAACTGGCCGGGGCCGTGGTAGGTCACCTGGCCGCCGCGATCCACCTGGATCACCGGGATGTCGCCGGGGAACAGCACATGCTCCGCCTTGCCGGCCTGCCCCTGGGTGAAGACCGCAGGGTGCTGCAACAGCCAGGCTTCGTCCATTACCGATTTGTCGCGTTCGGCAACGAAGCGCTGCATGGCATGCCAGGTCGGTTCGTAGGGAACCTCGCCGAGCTCACGGAAGCCCAGCTCGAGTCCCATCAGAGCACCATGTGCACGCGTCCGGTCGCGCGCAGGTCGTTATGGATGGCTTGCAGTTGGTCGACATCGGTGGCGGTGATCAGCACCTGCACCGAGAGGAATCGCCCCTTGCTGCTGTCACGGACCACCAGGGTCTCGACGTCGAGATCCGGCGCGTGGCGCTGGATGATTTCCACGACCAGGTCGGAGAAACCTTCGCCGGCGTCGCCGATCACCTTGATCGGATAGCGCTCGCAGGGGAATTCGATTTTCGGGGGTTGAACGTCAGGGGTATCGGTCATGGCGGCGGCGGACCCGTGGTCCGCGGGGACGGGCGCCCGCTGGCCTCGTGAGCGGGCGGGCGCCGGTCGGTCAGTTGAACAAACCGTAGAAGAACAGGCGGATGCTATCCCACAGGCGGCGGAAGAAACCACCCTCCTCGACGGCGTTGAGGGCGACCAGGTCGGCGCTGCGGATGACCTTGTCGTCCAGCTTCACTTCCACCTTGCCGATCACCTGGCCCTGCTGGATCGGCGCCATCAGCTGCGGCTCCAGGACCATGCTGGCCTGCAGCTTCTGCATCTGGCCGCGCGGCAGGGTCATGGTCAGGTCTTCGGCGAGGCCGGCTTTCACTTCATGCTCGGAACCCTTCCAGACCAGGCCCTTGGTCAGCTCGGTGCCCTTCTTGTAGAAGTTGCGGCTTTCGAAGAAGCGGAAGCCATAGGTCAGCAGCTTCTGGGTCTCGGCGGCGCGGGCCTGCTCGCTGTTGGTGCCGAACACCACGGCGATCATGCGCTGGCCGTCGCGTACCGCGGAAGCCACCAGGCAGTAGCCGGCTTCGTCGGTGTGGCCGGTCTTCAGGCCGTCGACGGTCTTGTCGCGCCACAGCAGCAGGTTGCGGTTCGGCTGCTTGATGTTGTTCCAGAGGAATTCCTTCTGCGCGTAGATCGCGTAGTGGCTCGGCTCGCCGTAGATGATCGCGCGGGCCAGCACCGCCATGTCGCGGGCGGAGGAATAGTGGTCCGGGTTGGGCAGGCCGGTGGCGTCCATGAAGTGGGAGTTGGTCAGGCCCAGCTTCTGCGCGGTGGTGTTCATCATGTCGGCGAAGGCGTCTTCGCTGCCGGCGATATGCTCGGCCAGGGCGACGCTGGCGTCGTTGCCGGACTGGATGATGATGCCATGCAGCAGGTCGCTCACCGATACCTGGCTGCCGACCTTGATGAACATCCGCGAACCGCCGGTGCGCCAGGCATGTTCGCTGACGGTGACCAGGTCGTTCTCGCCGATGCGGCCGGCCTCGATCTCCTTGGTGGCGATGTAGGCGGTCATCAGTTTGGTCAGGCTGGCCGGCGGCAGGCGCTGGTCGCCGTTGTTCTCGACCAGAACCTGGCCGCTCTCGCCGTCCATCAGGACGTACGACTTGGCGGCCAGTTGCGGCGGCGCCGGAACCATGGTTTCAGCAGCCCAGCCAGCCGTAGGGGCGATGAACAGGACAAGCAGTGACAAGCGTTTCGCGATAGTGGTGATGTTCATCCGTCTCTCTGGTTCTACCAATGGTCAAACAATCCCTTGCGGGAATTCCCTGCGTGAGTAGGCGCTCAGTCGGGGCGTACCAGCGTCGGCTGGCCAAGGTTGGCCACGCGGATGCTGTCCTGGGTGCGGCTAACCTCGTCCGCCGAACCGATCGGTCCCAGCCGCACCCGGTGCAGAATCTGCTGGTTGCGCACGACCGAGCTGATAAACACCGGCGCAGCCGTCACGCCGCTCAGCTTGGCCTTCAGCAGCTCCGCCGCATCCGGGTTGGCGAAGGCGCCCACCTGGAGATACAGGCCATCGGCTGGTAATGAAGCGTTTTTTTTTGAGTCGATCTGCACCGGCAGCACGGCGGCCGCATGCTGCGCCGGCGGCGGAGTGTAGGTCTCGATCGGCTGGGCCATCGCCACCGCCTGCGTCTGCGCCGCGGCGGGAGCGGCCTGGGCCACCGCCTGCTTGGGCTGCGCCAGGACCATCGGTGCCGGCCGGCCGCGCTGGGCCCACCACTGCACCGGGTCGATGCCTTCGACCTTGACCCGCGCGGTGCCGGTCTCGGCATAACCGAGCTTCTTCGCCGCGGCGAAGGACAGGTCGATGACCCGGTCGGAATAGAACGGGCCGCGGTCGTTGACGCGGACGATCACGCTCTTGCCGTTGTCCAGGTTGGTCACCCGCACATAGCTCGGCAACGGCAGGGTCTTGTGCGCGGCGGTCATGCCGTAGAGGTCGTAGGTCTCGCCGTTGGCGGTGGCCTGGCCGTGGAACTTGGTGCCGTACCAGGACGCGGTGCCGACCATCCGGTAGGCCCGCGCATCGTTCATCGGGTAGTAGGTCTTGCCCAGCACGGTGTAGGGGTTGGCCTTCACCGAACCGTTGTGCGGCATCGGTACCGCATCGGGGATCCGCGACACGTCGACGTCCCACCAGGGGGCGCCGTCGCGATGCGGACGGGAATAGTCGCCCGGCCCGGAAATGCCCGCCTGCCTGGCCGGCTGCTGGGGCGCCTTGCTGGAGCAACTGCTCAACAGCACGGCCGCCAGCCCGAGGCCGCAGACGGCGGGCAGGATCAGGGAGGAGCGGACACGCTTGCTCAATGGGCACCTCGCGCGCGGGCAATCTCGCCCGCCAGCTGATAAACCGCCATGGCATACATGGCGCTGCGATTATAGCGGGTGATCACGTAGAAGTTCGGCAAACCGACCCAATACTCGATGCCCTTGTCGCCGACGAAACGCATCGCCGTGACCTTCTGGTCGTCGCGCAGCGCATCGTGGGTGCGCCAGCCGCGGGCACGCAGCTCGCCCAGGCTCATGGTCGGGTCGACGCCCCTGGTCACCGCGCTCTCGGCGCTCTCGTCGTTGATCTCGGCCACCGAGACCACCGGCTCGCCGGTGACCCAGCCGTGCTGCTTGAAGTAGCTGGCGACGCTACCGATGGCGTCGGTCGGGTCGCTCCAGATATTGATGTGGCCATCGCCGTCGAAGTCCACCGCGTAGGCGCGGAAGCTGCTCGGCATGAATTGTGGCAGGCCCATGGCGCCGGCGTAGGAGCCGGTCAGGCTGAGCGGGTCGACCTGCTGTTCGCGGGCGAGCAGGAGGAACTCGCGCAACTCCTTGCGGAAGAAGTCGGCCCGCGGCGGGTAGTCGAAGCCGAGGGTGGACAGCGCGTCCATCACCCGGTAACTGCCGGTGTTGCGGCCGAAGAAGGTTTCCACGCCGATGATCGAGACGATGATCTCGGCCGGCACGCCGTATTCCTTCTCCGCCCGCACCAGGTCTTCGGCATGCTTGTTCCAGAAGTCGACGCCACGACTGATGCGCGCGTCGCTGATGAAGATCGGCCGGTATTCCTTCCACTGCTTGACCCGCTCGGCCGGGCGCGAGATCGCATCGAGGATCGACTGCTTGCGGTTCACGTCGCGGAACAGCCCCATCAGCTGCTCTCCGGCGAAGCCGTAGTCGCGGGTCATTTCGCTGACGAACTCGGCCACTTGCGGCGAGCCGTCGTAGTCCCCCGCCTGGGCCGCCCCGGACAGGCCAATGACGCCGGCTACGCCGACCCATTGGACGCCCCTGGCCGCCCATGTACGCAGTACTTGCATTGCGTTCTTCACTCTTGGTCTCAAACCTGGGCGATCCACTTCCGATGGGTATGGATCGACATCAGAACCCCGAACCCTGACAACAGGGTAACCAGCGAAGTTCCGCCATAACTAATGAAAGGCAGCGGTACCCCCACCACCGGCAACAACCCGCTCACCATACCGATATTCACGAAGACATAAACGAAAAACGTCATGGTGATGCCACCGGCCAGCAGTTTGCCGTAGAGCGTCTGCGCCTGGGCGGTGATCACCAGGCCACGACTGATCAGCAGCAGGTAGAGCACCAGCAGCAGGCAGACGCCGACCAGGCCGAACTCCTCGCCGAGGACCGCAATGATAAAGTCGGTGTGGCTTTCCGGCAAAAAATCCAGGTGCGACTGGGTGCCCAGCAGCCAGCCCTTGCCGAATACCCCGCCGGAACCGATGGCCGCCTTAGACTGGATGATGTTCCAGCCGGTGCCCAGCGGGTCGCTTTCCGGGTCGAGGAAGGTCAGCACCCGCTGTTTCTGGTAGTCGTGCATGATGAAGAACCACATCGCCACGGCGATCGGCACCGCCGCCGACACCGCGCCGACGATCCAGCGCCAGCGCAGGCCGCCGACGAACAGCACGAAGCCGCCGGAAGCGAGGATCAGCATGGCGGTGCCGAGGTCGGGTTGTTTCAGGATCAGCACGAACGGGGTGATGATGATCGCCAGGCTGATCACCATGTGCTTGAGCCCCGGCGGCAGGTTGCGCTTGGACAGGTACCAGGCCACCGTCATCGGCATCAGCAGCTTCATGAACTCCGAGGGCTGGAAGCGGATCACCCCGGGGATGTTGATCCAGCGCGTCGCCCCCTTGGCGTCGTGGCCGATCACGTCGACCACCACCAGCAGCGCGACCCCCACCAGGTAGCCCAGCGGCACCCAGCGGGCCATGAAGCGCGGCTCGATCTGGGCGATGACCACCATCATGCCCAGTCCCAGGCCGAACGAGGTGGCCTGCTTCATCAGCATGTCCCAGCTCTTGCCGCTCGCCGAATAGAGGACGAACAGGCCGGTGGCGCCGAGGATCAGCAACAGCAGCAGGAGAATCCCGTCGATGTGCAGGCGCTGCAACAGGCTGGCGCGCCGGCGCATCACGTCTTCGTTGGACAGGGTGCGGTCGAAGTTACTGTTCAAGGGCGGGCGCCTCCGGCTCGGCTGCCGTGGGTTCGGGCTTGGCCACCGCCGCCGCGAGCGGCGCGACGGGTTCCGCGTATTCGGCCTTGAGCTTGCCGTGCTCGTCGAGCAGCCAGGCGTCCATCACCTGCTTGACCACCGGGGCGGCGACGCCGGAGCCGGACTCGCCGTTCTCCACCATCACCGCCACCGCGATCTGCGGGTTGTTGGCCGGCGCGAAGCCGACGAACAGGGCGTGGTCGCGGTGCCGCTCGAGCAGCTTGGAGCGGTCGTAGCGCTCGTTCTGCTTGATCGCCACCACCTGGGCGGTACCGCTCTTGCCGGCGATCAGGTAGGCCGAGGTGGCGCCGACCTTGCGCGCCGTGCCGCGGGCGCCATGCACCACCTGCTGCATGCCGTAGTCGACGCGGTCCCAGTTGGCCGGGTCGCGCAGCACGATGTCGGGCATCGGGTCGGGGTCGACCGGCGGCTGGCCGTCGATGGTCTTGGCCAGGTGCGGGCGGATCCAGTGGCCCTTGTTGGCCAGCAGCGCGGTCATCTGCGCCAGTTGGATCGGCGTCGCCTGCATGTAGCCCTGGCCGATGCCGAGGATCAGGGTCTCGCCCGGGTACCAGACCTGGCGGCGGGTCTTGCGCTTCCATTCGCGCGAGGGCATCAGCCCGTCGGCTTCGCCGAACATGTCCAGGGCGACTTTCTGGCCGAAGCCGAAGCGGCTCATGAAGGCGTGCAGGCGGTCGATCCCCAGCTTGTGCGCGAGGTCGTAGAAATAGGTGTCGTTGGACCGGTAGATCGCCGACTCCAGGCTCACCCAGCCATCGCCGTAGCGGTTCCAGTTACGGTACTTGTGGTCGTAGTTGGGCAACTGGTAGTAGCCGGGGTCGAAGACCCGCGAGGTCGGCGTGACCACCCCGGCGTCGAGGCCGGCCAGCGCCACCGCCGGCTTCACCGTCGAGCCCGGCGGATAGAGCCCGCGCAGGACGCGGTTGTACAGCGGCCGGTCGATGGAGTCACGCAGCTCGGCATAGGCCTTGAAGCTGATGCCGGTGACGAACAGGTTGGGGTCGTAGCTCGGCTGGCTGACCATCGCCAGCACGTCGCCGGTGGACGGCTGGATCGCCACGATGGCGCCCCGCCGCCCGGCCAGGGCGTTCTCGGCGGCCTCCTGCAGGCGGCTGTCGATGCTCAGGACGATGTCCTTGCCGGGAATCGGGTCGGTGCGCTTGAGCACCCGCAGCACCCGCCCGCGGGCGTTGGTCTCGACTTCCTCGTAGCCAACCGTGCCGTGCAACTCGCTCTCGTAGAAGCGCTCGATGCCGGTCTTGCCGATATGGTGGGTGCCGCTGTAGTTGATCGGGTCGAGGTTCTTCAGTTCCTGCTCGTTGATCCGCCCGACGTACCCGACCGAATGGGCGAAGTGCTCCTTCAGCGGGTAGTGGCGGACGAACTGGGTCGCCACGTCGACGCCCGGCAGGCGGAACTGGTTCACCGCGATGCGGGCGATCTGTTCCTCGTTGAGTTCGAACATGATGGGAACCGGCTCGAACGGACGCCGCCCCTGCTTCATGCGCTTCTCGAAGATGGCCCGGTCGTCCTCGGTCAGGCCGAGGATCTCCACCAGCGTGTCGAGGGTCTTCTGCAGGTCCTCGGTGCGTTCGCGGGTGATGGTCAGGCTGAAGCTCGGCCGGTTGTCGGCGATGATCACGCCGTTGCGGTCGAAGATGATCCCGCGGGTCGGCGGGATCGGCTGCACATGGACCCGGTTGTTCTCCGACAGCGTCGAATGGTACTCGTACTGGGTCACCTGCAGGTGGTACATGCGCGCCACCAGCACCAGGGTCAGCAAGACCACCGCCACCGCCCCGACGATGACGCGCCGACGCACCAGGCGGGCGTCTTTCTCGTGGTCTTTCAGGTGGATCGGCTGCGGCATCGGGACTGGGGACTATTTGTGGTAGGGGTGCCCGGACAATACGGTCCAGGCCCGGTAGATCTGCTCGCCGACCAGGATCCGCACCAACGGGTGCGGCAGCGTCAACGGCGATAGCGACCAGCGCTGCTCGCTGCGCGCGCAGACCTCCGGCGCCAGCCCTTCCGGGCCGCCGACCATGAGATTCACGGTGCGTGCGTCGAGACGCCAGCGATCCAGTTCGCGAGCCAGTTGCTCGGTGCTCCAGGGCCGACCTTCGACCTCCAGGGTCACCACCCGTTCCCCCGGCTGGACGCGCGCCAGCATGGCCTCGCCTTCCTGACGGATCAGGCGCGCCACGTCGGCGTTCTTGCCGCGGGTGTTGAGCGGGATCTCCACCAGTTCGAGGGACAGCTCGGCCGGCAGGCGCTTGACGTATTCCTGCCAGCCTTCCTCGACCCAGCGAGGCATGCGCGAGCCAACCGCGATCAGGCGCAACCGCATGCCGGCGTCACTCTTCCGGCTGGTGCTGGGCGCGGCTCTGCTCGGCGCCCTGCCACAGGCGCTCCAGGTCGTAGAACTGGCGGGTCGCCGGGAGCATCACGTGGACCACCACGTCGCCCAGGTCGAGCAGCGCCCATTCGCCGGACTCCAGGCCTTCGCTGCCCAGGGGCTTGACGCCGTTTTCCTTGGCCTTGGTCAGGACGTTGTCGGCCAGCGACTTGACCTGGCGGCTGGAACTGCCGCAGGCGATCACCATGTAGTCGGTGACGCTGGTCTTGTCCCGCACATCGAGGGTCACGATGTCCTGGGCCTTGAGGTCTTCCAGGGCATCGATGGCCACTTGGACGAGTTGTTCGGTTTGCATTGAGTCGGTCTCTGTTTCTTTATCAGTGTGGCGCACGATACAGGTGGTGCGCCTCGATGTAGTTCAATACCGCGTCCGGCACCAGGAAACGCACGGAGCGCCCGGCACCCAGCAGCGCGCGGATCTGGGTGGCGGACACCGCCAGCGGCGTCTGCCAGACGAAGGTGATCTGTCCGCCCGGCCCTTTCAGGGCCTGCGGGTCGGCCACGCTCCGCGCCGCCAGCAGGTCGCGCAGCGACTCCGGCGGCTCGCTGTCGGCATCCGGACGCTGCAACACGACGATGTGGCAGTGATCCAGCAACGCCTCCCAGCGGTGCCACGTCGGCAAGCCGCAGAAGGCATCCCAGCCGATCAGCATGAACAACTGGTCGTCGGGCGCCAGTTCCGCCCGCACCGACTCCAGGGTGTCGATGGTGTAGGACGGCTTGTCGCGCTGCAGTTCGCGGGGATCGACCGTCAATCGCTCGACTCCCGCCACCGCCCGCTCGACCATCGCCAACCGCTGCGCGGCCGACACCTGCGGGGTTTCCCGGTGCGGCGGCCGCGCATTGGGCAGCAGGCGCAGTTCGTCGAGGGCGAACTGCTCGGCCATTTCCACGGCGCTGCGCATATGTCCGATATGCACGGGGTCGAAAGTGCCGCCGAACAGGCCGATACGTTTGCCCATCAGGTGCGCACGTGACCGTCGCCGAAGACGACGTACTTCTCGCTGGTCAGGCCTTCCAGGCCGACCGGGCCGCGGGCGTGCAGCTTGTCGGTGGAAATCCCGATCTCGGCGCCGAGGCCGTACTCGAAGCCGTCGGCGAAGCGGGTCGAGGCGTTGACCATCACCGAAGCGGAATCCACTTCGGCGAGGAAACGCCGCGCATCGCTGAAGTTCTCGGTAATGATCGCGTCGGTGTGCTGCGAGCCGTAGGTGTTGATGTGCTCGATCGCCGCGTCCAGCCCGTCGACGATGCGGATCGACAGGATCGGCGCGTTGTACTCGGTACGCCAGTCCTCCTCGGTAGCCTCCAGCACGTCTGCGCCGAGCAGCGCGCGGGTCGCGGCGTCGCCGCGCAGTTCCACGCCCTTCTCGCGGTAGATCGTGGCCAGGGGCGGCAGCGCCCGCTCGGCGATACCGGCATGCACCAGCAGCGTCTCCATGGTGTTGCACGGCGCGTAGCGCTGGGTCTTGGCGTTGTCGGCGACGCGAATCGCCTTGTCCAGGTCGGCGGCGACATCGATGTAGACGTGGCAGATGCCGTCCAGGTGCTTGATCACCGGCACCTTGGCCTCGCGGCTGATGCGCTCGATCAGGCCCTTGCCGCCGCGCGGGACGATCACGTCGACGTATTCGGGCATGCTGATCAGCGCGCCGACCGCGGCGCGGTCGGTGGTTTCCACCACCTGCACGGCGGCGGCCGGCAGGCCGGCCTCGGCCAGGCCCTGCTGGATGCAGCGGGCGATCGCCTGGTTGGAGTGGATCGCCTCGGAGCCGCCGCGCAGGATGGTCGCGTTGCCGGACTTCAGGCACAGGCTGGCGGCGTCGATGGTCACGTTCGGCCGCGATTCGTAGATGATCCCGACCACGCCCAGCGGCACGCGCATCTTGCCGATCTGGATGCCCGAGGGCACATAGCGCATGTCGCGGATCTCGCCGATCGGGTCGGGCAGCGTGGCGACCTGGCGCAGGCCCTCGATCATGTCGTCGATGCGCGCCGGGGTCAGCGCCAGGCGGTCCAGCATCGCTGGCTCCAGGCCATTGGCGCGGCCGGCGGCGAGGTCCTGCTCGTTGGCGTGGGACAACTCCGCGCGGGCGGCGTCCAGCGCATCGGCCGCGGCCAGCAGGGCGCGGTTCTTCTGCGCGGTGGCGGCGCGCGCGAGCAACCGCGAGGCGGCGCGGGCATCGCGGCCAAGGCGGCTCATATAGTCGAGGACGGACTCGGTCATGGTCTCGGCATCTGGCGTCAGGGAAATTCGCGATTATAGCGAGCCAGCCCCGGCGCGCCCAGCCGCAACAGCCGGTCGGTAGACAGTGCGTTCCGCGGCCCCCGGCGGTAACGCGGCGGCCCCGCTGCGCCTGGGCCTGTGCGCGAGACGGTGACACCCGGGCGCAGGCGCCGGCCGAAGGATAGGTAAACAAAATTGCTACCTCTGTTTACCTTCGAAGCGAGCCTGGCCGCTGCCACCCACCGGCACCCGCTCGGCAGAACAACAATAACGACGCACACACCGCGGGGCCTCGCCATGCGCTACCGTACCGACTACAGCGCGCAGTCGCTGAGCAGCGAACCGGATATCCTCCTTCTCGACGGCTGGCAACTGCGCTACCAGGCCTTCGCCGCCCGTGCCGACGACCCGTGCCCGCCGGTGCTCCTGCTGGGCGGCGCCTTCCAGAGCTTCCGCTCGTTCGCCGGCGAGGTCAGCGAACTGCTCGCCGAGCACCCGGTGATCCTGCTCGACCTGCCGAGCCAGGGCGGCAACCTGCAACTGGCGGCGGAACTGAGCCTGGAAGACCTCGCCGACCTGATCGCGGCCTTCGCCGAACGGCTCGGCCTGCCGCCGTTGATGCCCATCGGCCTGTCCTACGGCTCGGCCCTGGCCGCGCTGTTCGCCGCCCGCCATCCGCGCCGCTGCGCGCGCCTGCTACTGGCCGGCATCACCGCATTCGGCCGCCCCGGTGCGCGGCTGCTGCTGGAAGAAGCCCTGGCCCGGCTCGACGAGGGCGACCAGAGCGCCTTCGCCCACGGCGTACTGACCGGCCTGATCAACCCGCTACAGCTGGAACGTACCGGCGTCTCCCCGGTATTTCGCAAGGCCATGCTGCGCCAGTTGCAACGCCTGACCGCGGCGGAGATCGAACGCTACCGGCAGAATAGCCGGCGCCTGCTGGCCTTCGGCGGCTTCGAGCGGCACCCGACCTGCCCGACCCTGGTGCTCGCCGGCGAGTACGACCATTTCACCCAGCCCTGGGAACATGCGGTGTTCGCCCATGCCTGCGGGAACGCCGAGTTCGCCCTGATCCACGACGCCGACCATCTTGCCCAGTTCGAACGACGCGAGGCCTGCGCCCGGCTCTACGGCCCGTTCCTGCGCGGCGAGGCACTGCCGGAGCGCGCCGAGGGCAGCACGCGGATCCCGCGCACGCGCCTGCTCGGCCTGGAGCGACGCTTCGAGGTCCGACATCGGCCAGCCCAGGGGCACGCTCGGCTGGAACATCCGCAGTTCGGCGTCTATGCGGCGGAACTGATGGAACTCGGCTATTTCGGCGGGCGGCTGCACGCCGAGCTGCCCGAATCCCGCCCGCAACGCGGCTGGCGGTTGTGCTGCGACGGCCTGGCGGACTTGGACATCCTGCCCCTGCGCTCGACCGCCGGCGGCTTCGCCTTCATCTTCCCGCACTCCGATCCGGCGGCCAGCGCCGGACTGGCCGACCTCCTCGCCGCCTGGGAGCGAGCGGAGGTCGCCTGAGAGGCGGCTATGCCGTGCGGCTTTCGATCACCCGCACCAGGCTCGGCAGGCGTCCCTGCGGCAAGCCCAGGGCGGCGCCTTCGCGCTGCGGGTCGAGCACCAGGGTGGAGGCGAAGCCGCAGCGGGCGAAGGCCGCCTCGATTTCCGCGGCATTGCGGTAATGCAACGGATAGCTTCCCCGCGTCAGCCGCCCGATGATCCCCACTCCCCAGCGGATCTGCCGGTAGCGCGGGTGCTCGCGGAGATCGGGATAGAGGTCGGTCAGGTAGGTGCCCTGGGGGAAGCGTTTAAGTTCGGTCGCCAGGCGACTCCAGAAGGCCTCGATCACCGGGCGCTGGAAATAGTTCACCAGCCCCTCGGTGATCACCACCAGCGGGCGCTCGCGATCGAGCCCGGCGAACAGCGCGGCAAGGCTGCGCTCGCCGTCCTCGGCGAGGATATCCACAGCCGCCACCGCGTGCTCCGGGCCCAGCCACCCCTGCTCGCGGAGCAACGCCGCCTTGCGCGCGGCCATCGGCGGCAGGTCGGCCTCCAGGTAGCGCAACTGTGGATAGCGTTGCCGGAAGCGTCGCCCACGCGGCGAGAGCCCGCAGGCCATTTCCACCACCTGGACCACTCCCTCGCGTTCGACGGCCTGGGTCAGGCGCGCGTCGATCATGAGGTGTCTTTGTAACAGGAAATCCTCGATGTTCAGTCCGAAACCGAGCTGCGCGCCCCAGTTGATCGGCGCGACGAAGCCGTGTACCCAGCGGCCGAAGACGGTGGCGAAGGCCGGTTCGGCGAGTCGATGGCGGAACCAGACGTACCCGGTGTAATGGGCGCTGGGCGTGATGTGGGCACTGTCGACACGCTCTCGTTCAACCATGATTCAGGCTCTTGTTGTTATCATTCGCCAGCCTATGACTGCCATGGTCCCAGCGACAATCCCATGTCCCGCGATCCCATCCTTAGTTTGCCCTGGCCCGACGCCCGGCCGCTCCCCGACACCTTCTTCGACCGCGATGCGTTGCTGGTCGCCCGCGAGTTGCTGGGCAAGGTGATCCGCCATCGCCAGGGCAATCTCTGGCTGGCGGCGCGAATCATCGAGACCGAGGCCTACTACCTGGAGGAGAAAGGCAGCCATGCCTCGCTCGGCTACACCGAGAAGCGCAAGGCACTGTTCCTCGACGGCGGGCACATCTATATGTATTACGCGCGCGGCGGCGACTCGCTGAACTTCAGCGCCGGCGGGCCGGGCAATGCGGTGCTGATCAAGTCCGGCCATCCCTGGCTGGATCGCATCAGCGACCACACGGCGCTGGAGCGGATGCAGAGCCTGAACCCGGACAGCCAGGGCCGGCCCCGCGAGATCGGCCGCCTGTGCGCCGGCCAGACCCTGCTGTGCAAGGCCATGGGGCTGAAGGTGCCGGAGTGGGACGCACAGCGCTTCGACCCGCAGCGACTGTTCGTCGACGATGTCGGCGAGCGCCCCAGCCAGGTGATCCAGGCCGCTCGGCTGGGCATTCCGAAGGGGCGCGACGAACACCTGCCGTACCGTTTCGTCGATGCCACCTTCGCCGCCTTCTGCACCCGCAACCCACTGCGCCGCGGCCAGGTCGCCGGGCGCGACTATCATCTACTCGGACATCAGGACCCGCACCTGCAATGAGTCTCGACAGCTTCAACGCCTGGATGGCCGCCAACCCCGAGTGGCTGGGGCTGGCCATCTTCCTCATCGCCTTCCTCGAATGCGCGGCCATCGTCGGTATCGTCCTCCCCGGCGTGGTGCTGCTGTTCGGCGTCGCGGTGATCGCCGGCAGCGGCGCCCTCGGCCTCGGCGAAACCCTGCTGCTGGCCTACGCCGGCGGGGTGCTGGGCGACCTCAGCTCGTACTGGATCGGCCGCCGCTTCCACCAGAACATCCGCCGCCTGCCCGGCCTGCGCAGCCATCCGCAGTGGATCACCGCCGCCGAGGTGTACTTCGAACGCTACGGTATCGCCAGCCTGCTGGTCGGCCGCTTCATCGGCGCCCTGCGACCGATGCTGCCGATGGTCGCCGGCATGCTCGACATGCCGTTCGGCCGTTTTCTCGGCGTTTCGCTGATCGCCGCCGCCGGCTGGGCGGTCGCCTACCTGTTGCCCGGCTGGGCCACCGGCGCAGCCCTGCGCCTGCCGTTGCCGGAAGGCTTCTGGAGCGAAGCCGGGATCGTCGCGGCCTGCCTGGCGGTGCTGGTCGGCGTGGTAGTCCAGGCCAGCCTGCGGCGCAAACGCTGGGCAACCGCTGTGGCGGCCGCGCTGAGCCTGGTCCTGCTGCTGGCGATGACCGTCGCCTGGCCGTACCTCCAGGACCTCGACCAGGGCCTGATGACGCTGGTCCAGGAGCATCGCAACGCCGACCTGAACCCGGTGATGGTGGTGGTCACCCGGCTCGGCGATTTCCGCACCCAGTTCATCGCCGGCGCGCTGCTCGGCGGTATCCTCCTGCTGACCCGGCAATGGCGTCCGGCCATCTTCGCCATCGGCACCCTGGTGGGTACCGCGCTGGCCAACCAGACCCTGAAGACCCTGTTCGCCCGCGCCCGCCCGGAAGTGCTGGCCGAACCGCTGAGCAGCTTCAGCTTCCCCAGCGGACACAGCTCGGCGTCCTTCGCCTTCTTCCTCACCCTGGGCGTCCTCGCCAGCCGCCAGCAACCGCCGCGCTGGCGCCTGACCTGGGTACTGCTGGCGGTGATCCCGTCGCTGAGCATCGCCCTGTCGCGGGTCTACCTTGGCGTGCACTGGCCGTCGGACATCGTCGCCGGCGCCCTGCTCGCCACTACGGTCTGCGCCGCCAGCCTGTGGCTGAACCAGCGCCGCGAGTCGCTGCCGGCGCTGCCGCAACGGGTCTGGTGGCTGCTGTTGCCGGTCTGCGTGGCGACCCTGGCGATCGCCGCCGGCTGGGCCCTGCCGGAAGCCATTGCGCGCTACCGGCCGCTGTGAGGGTTGGCGCTCAGTCGATACCCAACTCGCCCTGCAGGTGCTCCAGCAGCACCTGGATCCGCGCCAGTTGCATCTGCGCGTCGGGCAGGGCGAGCAGTTCGAGCTTGCGTTCGGTATCGAACGGCAGCAGGTAGGCCAACTGGTTGGCCAGGTCCTGCTGGCCGCCGGGCTCGCCGCCCATCTCCAGCGCGGCCACCATCGGATGCTCGGCCAGCACGCTGAGCAACGCGGCGAGATCGTTGTGTTCGTAGGTCAGGGGTTGCTCCGGCAGGTCTTCGAACCACTCGATCTCGCCGACGCTGAGCTGGTCGGCCTGGACCTCCACCGACAGCACCTGGAAACGCCGTCCGCCCTCCACGCGGATGCCCAGCAGGCCGTTCGGGCGCTGCTGCCAGTCGCGGACCGAGGCCTCACAGCCGACCATCGCCAGGCGGCTCGGCGCTTCGCCGACCTCCCGCCCTTCGCCGATGGTCACCACGCCGAAACCGGTGCCCTGCTTCATGCAGCGGCTGATCATGTCCAGGTAGCGCGCCTCGAAGATCTGCAGGTCCAGGCGGCAACCGGGGAACAGCACGGCGTTGAGGGGAAACAACGGCAACTTCATCGCGACTCCTCGGGCATCGTCAGGCAACCAGCGCTACCGCCAACGGTAGCAGCACTGCGGTGGCAACGCCCATCAGGCTCATCGCCAGGGCGGCGAAGGCACCACACTCCTCGCCTTCCTGCAAGGCCCGCGAAGTGCCCACCGCGTGGGCCGTCATGCCCAGCGCCATGCCCTGCGCGGCGGGGTGCCGGACGCCGATGGCGCGCAGCAGCTCCGGCCCGAGGATCGCCCCGAGCACCCCGGTGATCAGTACGAACACGGCGGCCAGCGCCGCCACGCCGCCGATCTGGCTGGCCACCAGCATGGCGATCGGCGAGGTCACCGACTTCGGCGCCATGCTCATCAGCATCCGCGGCTCGGCACCGAACAGCCAGCCGAATGCGATGCCCAGCACCGTCGCCAGCGTACCGGCGACCACCAGGGTCAGCAGGGTCGGCCAGAACAATTGGCGGATACGCCGCAGGTTGAGGAACAGCGGCACCGCCAGGGCCACCGTGGCGGGGCCGAGGAGAATGGTCAGGACCTTGGCGCTGGCACTGTATTCGTCGTAGTCGATGCCGCAAAGCAGCAGCACGCCGATCACCACCAGCATCGATACCAGCACCGGCTGCAGGAACACCCAGCGGGTCCGTTCATAGGCGGCCAGGGCCAACTGGTAGGCGCCCAGGGTCACGCCGACGCCGAACAGCGGATGGTGGATCACCGCCTCGAGGGCGGCCTGCCAGGCCATCAGGACTCCTCCCGGCGACGTTGCTGGCGATCGATGAGCTTCTGCATCATCCAGCCGGCGAACAGGAACGACAGCACCAGCGACAGTACCAGCGCGCCGACGATGGCCCAGAAGTCAGCGGCGATCTCCCGCGCATAGGCCATCACCCCGACCGCCGCCGGCACCAGCAGCAGCGGCAGGTAGCGCAGCAACGAGCCGGCCGCCTCGTTGACCGGCTTGCCGACCTCGCCACGCGCCAGGAAATAACCGAACAGCAGCACCAGGCCGATGATCGGACCGGGCAGCATGGGCAACAACAGAACGTTCAGACCTGTGCCGAGCAACTGGAACAGCACCAGCCAGGTCAGACCACGAAGCAACATGGGCACCTCCAGCAAGGGCCGACCATTATGCCCAGCCCGCCGGGACATTGGCACGCTCCTCGCCTATCCATCAGTCGCAGTCGCGGCACCGCATGACGCGATATTCGCCAGGCCGATGGTTTCTTGACCCGGTCGCCAACGCGTGCTGATCTTCCTGCACCATGAGAACAACAGCCATCCTCCCGGAGGACTTATGCCATTCGTACCCGTAGCAGCGCTCAAGGACTATGTCGGCAAGGATCTCGGCCATTCCGAATGGCTCACCATCGACCAGGAGCGGGTCGACCAGTTCGCCGAATGCACCGGCGACCACCAGTTCATCCACGTCGATCCGGAGAAGGCGGCGAAGACGCCCTTCGGCGGCACCATCGCCCACGGTTTCCTGTCCCTGTCGCTGATCCCGAAGCTGATGGAAGGCCTGCTGGTGCTTCCCGAAGGACTGAAGATGGCGGTCAACTACGGCCTCGATACGGTGCGCTTCATCCAGCCGGTGCGGGTCGGCTCGCGGGTCCGCCTGGGCCTGACCCTGCTCGACGTCAACGAGAAGAATCCCGGCCAGTGGCTGATCAAGGCGCGCGCCACCCTGGAGATCGAAGGCCAGGAGAAACCCGCCTACATCGCCGAGACCCTCAGCCTCTGCTTCGTCTGAGCCCGCCCCAGCGAGCGCTGCCGTTCGCTTGACGGCCAGGCGCCTTCGCGCCCCTCTCCCCCCTTCCAAAAGCCCCCGCTCGCGGGGGCGCTCTGGGCCGGCAGGGAAATACCCTACTGCCAGGCAACGATTTTTCCGCCACACTGTCTCCCCTCCACCCTCGGACCGAACCACTCATCGGGAACGCCGCATGCTTCGCCCCGCCAGGTCTCTCTCGCTCTGCTCCGCCCTGGTCATCCTGCTCGCCGCCTGTGGCGAGGGCGAACCGCTGCTCCCGGCCGATGCGCGCCTGCCTGACGGCGCGCGCTATCGCGGCGAGCTGGTGGACGGGCGCCTGGAAGGCCAGGGCCGGCTGGACTACGACAACGGCGCCTGGTACGCCGGCCGCTTCGAGCATGGCCTGCTGCACGGCCATGGCACCTGGCAGGGCGCCGACGGCAGCCGCTACAGCGGTGGCTTCGCGGCCGGCCTGTTCGACGGTCAGGGACGCCTGGCGATGGCCGATGGCAGCGTCTACCAGGGCGGTTTCCGCCAGGGCCTGTTCGATGGCGAAGGCAGCCTGGAACAACAGGGCACTCGCTACCGCGGCGGTTTCCGCAAGGGCCTGTACAGCGGCCAGGGCACGCTGGACGGCAGCGATGGCAGCCGCTACCAGGGCAGCTTCCGCCAGGGCCGCCTGGAAGGCGAAGGCAGCTTCAGCGACAGCCAGGGCAACCAGTACGCCGGTACCTTCCGCGACGGGCAACTGAACGGCAAGGGGCGCTGGAGCGGGCCCGATGGCGACCGCTACGTCGGCCAGTTCAAGGACAACCAGTTCCATGGCCAGGGGCGCTACGAAAGCGCCAGCGGCGATGTCTGGATCGGCCGCTTCAGCGAAGGCGCGCTGAACGGCCCCGGCGAGCTTCTCGGCGCCGACGGCAGCCGCTACCGCGGCGGTTTCCAGCTCTGGCGCTTCCATGGCCAGGGCCTGCTCGAACAACTGGACGGCACCCGCTACGAAGGCGGCTTCGCCGCCGGCGCCTATGCCGGCCAAGGCACCCTGGACCGCGCCGACGGCAGCCGTGAGCAGGGACTCTGGGCCGACGGCAAGCGCATCCGCGACGCCGCCGGCAAGGCCCTGCCCGACACTCTGGAAATCGGCCTGTTGGCCCAGGGTCGCCTGCTCGACGAAGAACTGCGCAAGATCCCGGCCTCGACGCCGGCCAGCGAACTCTATGCCCTGAGCCTGGGCGGCGATGGCCGCCAGGGCGTGTTCCTGCGCGAGGCCGATTACGCCGGCGACCTGCTTGGCCAGCGTTTCGCCGCTCGTGGCGTGATTCGCCTGGTCAACCACCGCGACCACTTCGGCGACCGCCCGCTGGCTACCCGGGAAAGCCTGTCCCGCGCCGTGCGCACCCTGGCCGAACGCAGCGGGCCGGAAGACCTGGTCTTCATCTACCTGACCAGCCACGGCTCCAGCGACCACCAGTTGGCCCTGGACATGCCCGGCCTGAACCTCGGCGACCTGCCGGCCGCGGAACTGGCCGAACTGCTCGCGCCGCTGCGCCAGCGCGACAAGGTGCTGGTGGTATCGGCCTGCTACAGCGGGGGCTTCATCCCGCCGCTGAAAGACGAACGTACCCTGATCCTGACCGCCGCGCGTGCCGACCGGGTCTCGTTCGGCTGTTCCGACGACGCCGACTTCACCTATTTCGGCCGCGCCTTGCTGGCCAATGCGCTGAACCGCACCGACGATCTGTCCAAAGCGTTCGAACTGGCGAAAGAGGAAGTGCGTCAAAGGGAGAAGGAGGAAGGTTTCGAAGCTTCGGAACCGCAAGCCTGGTTACCGGAACGCGTGCTCGCGCACTGGCGGACGCTGCGGGGGCAGCAAGCCGAGCGCGCGCTCGCGTTCCGGGAAGGAAAAACCGGCGAGGGCGCGGCGGGCAAATAGATACGCCGCGCACTACGCTCATTGGTGTGGAAGGGGAGAAACACACATGCACTCGACGCCCAAGCGCGTTCTGCTCGCCGGCGCGACCGGTCTTACCGGCGAGCACCTGTTGGATCGGATATTGAGCGAGCCAACCCTGGCCAAGGTCATCGCCCCTGCCCGCAAGGCGCTGGCCGAGCATCCGCGGCTGGACAACCCGGTCGGCCCGCTGGCCGAGCTGCTGCCGCAACTCGACGGCAGCATCGATACCGCCTTCTGCTGCCTCGGCACCACGATCAAGGAAGCCGGCTCGGAGGAGGCCTTCCGCGCGGTCGATTTCGACCTGCCGCTGGCGGTGGGCAAGCGCGCGCTGGAGATGGGCGCCCGGCATTACCTGGTGGTCAGCGCCCTGGGCGCCGACGCCAAGTCGTCGATCTTCTACAACCGGGTCAAGGGCGAACTGGAGCAGGCCCTGCAGGAACAGGGCTGGCCACAACTGACCATCGCCCGGCCATCGCTGCTGTTCGGCCCGCGCGAGGAATTCCGCCTGGCCGAGATCCTCGCTGCGCCGATCGCCCGCATCCTTCCCGGCAAGTACCACGGCATCGAGGCCTGCGACCTGGCCCGCGCGCTCTGGCGCCTGGCGCTGGAGGAAGGCAAGGGCGTGCGCTTCGTCGAGTCCGACGAACTGCGCAAGCTGGGGAAATGAGCCTGGGGCGGGTCCCGCCCTACATGCCGCCGCTGACGCCGAGGTTGAGGCCGATGGCGGTGGCCAGCGAGAACGGCAGCAACAGGGTGTCCAGCAGCGCGCTGCCCGGCAGGTCGAGCCCCGGATGGGCCGGCGCCTCCGCGCCGAAGCGTTCCATCGGGCAGCAGCCGCCGTGCAGGCTGTACCAATCCAGCCGGGTGCCGGCGTAGACCACCGGCGCCCCTGGCTTGGCCGCATCCAGGGTGCGCACGGTGGCGCAACCGCTCATCTGCACCGCCAGGACCAGCAGCAGCACCCTACTCGTCGCTGACAAGGTGCTGTTCCCCCCAGCGCGGCAGCATATCCTGGGGAATCCCCAGGGTGTTGAGGATTCGCGCGACGACGAAGTCCACCAGGTCCTCCACCGATTGCGGCTGGTGGTAGAAGCCCGGCGCCGCCGGCAGGATCACCGCGCCGAGGTTGGACAGCTTGAGCATGTTTTCCAGGTGGATACTGGAGAACGGCGCCTCGCGCGGCACCAGCACCAGCGGCCGGCGCTCCTTCAGGGCGACATCGGCGGCGCGCTCGATGAGGTTGTTGCAGGCCCCCGTGGCGACCGCCGACAGGGTGCCGGTGGAACACGGGCAGATCACCATGGCATTGGGCGCGCTGGAGCCGGAGGCCGGCGGCGCCATCCAGTCGTTCTGGCCGAACACGCGGATCTGTCCGGCGGCGGCACCGCAATATTCGGTGAGGAAGGCCTGCATCGCCTGCGGCTTGGCCGGCAAGGCCACGTCGGTCTCGGTGGCCATCACCAGTTGCGCGGCCTTGGAGATCAGGAAGTGCACCTCGCGCTCTTCCTGCACCAGGCAATCGAGCAAGCGCAGGCCGTACTGGGCGCCGGAGGCGCCGGTCATCGCCAGGGTAATGCGTTCCGGACCGCTCATCGCGCCCCTCACTCGGCCAGCGCCGCGGCCAGCTTGCCGTGCAAGCCGCCGAAGCCGCCGTTGCTCATGATCACCACTTGCGCGCCGGGCCTGGCCTGCTGGCGCACCTGCTCGATGATCGCCTCCAGGGTATCGCAGACCTGCGACGGTATCGCGCATTGCGCGGCGGTGGCGGCCAGGTCCCAGCCCAGGTTCGGCGGCGCGTACCAGAGCACCTGGTCGGCCTGGCGCACGCTGTCCGGCAGGCCGTCGCGATGAGCGCCGAGCTTCATCGAGTTGGAACGCGGCTCGACGATGGCGATCACCTGGGTATCCGCGCCAACCTGCTTGCGCAGGCCGTCGAGGGTGGTGGCGATGGCGGTCGGATGGTGGGCGAAGTCGTCGTAGAGGGTCACGCCCCGGACCTCCGCGACCTTCTCCATGCGCCGCTTGACGTTGCGGAACTCGCTGAGCGCCGCCGCGCCCTGGCTGGGCACCACACCGACATGGCGCGCCGCCGCCAGGCTGGCGAGGGCGTTGGCGACGTTGTGCAGGCCGGTCAGCGGCCAGTCCACCTCGCCCTGGACGATGCCGTCGAACAGCACCTCGAAGCGCGAGCCGTCCTCGGCGAGCAGGCGCGCCTGCCACTGGCCGCCTTCGCCGGTGGTCTGCACCGGGGTCCAGCAGCCCATCCCGAGTACGCGCTCCAGGGCTTTCTCGGCGCTCGGGCGAATGATCAGGCCCTCGCCCGGCACGGTGCGCACCAGATGGTGGAACTGCCGCTCGATGGCCGCGAGGTCGGGGAAGATGTCCGCGTGGTCGAATTCCAGGTTGTTCAGGATCGCCGTGCGCGGGCGGTAATGGACGAACTTCGAGCGCTTGTCGAAGAAGGCGCTGTCGTACTCGTCGGCCTCGACCACGAAGAACGGCGTACCGCCCAGGCGCGCCGAAACCCCGAAGTTCTGCGGCACCCCGCCGATCAGGAAGCCCGGGCTCATGCCGGCGTGCTCCAGAACCCAGGCGAGCATGCTGGTGGTGGTGGTCTTGCCGTGGGTACCGGCCACCGCCAGCACCCAGCGTCCTTGCAGCACGTGGTCGGCCAGCCACTGCGGGCCGGAAACGTAGGGCAGGCCCTTGTTCAGGACATGCTCCACCGCCGGATTGCCGCGCGACAGGGCGTTGCCGATCACTACCAGGTCCGGCGCCGGCTCCAGGTGGGCCGGATCGTAGCCCTGCATCAACTCGATGCCCTGGGCTTGCAGCTGGGTGCTCATGGGGGGGTAGACGTTGGCGTCGGAACCGGTCACCCGGTGGCCCAGTTCCTTGGCCAGCACGGCCAGCGAGCCCATGAAGGTCCCGCAGATGCCGAGTACGTGGATGTGCATGCAGACTCCTGCAGATCAAGCCGTCGAAGGCGCTGTGAATGGGCGGCAGATTAGCACAGCGGAGGCGCCGGCCGCCCGACGTCGCGGCATCAGACGACGCGGCGTCGGCGGGGTTCCCGCCGGCCTCGCGGCGGCCCGCCTGGAGCCGTCCCGCCCGTCAGGCCTGGCCGCGCACCAGGCCGTGCCGGCGCAGCTTGCGATACAGGGTGTTGCGGCTGATCCCCAGTTGCTCGGCCACCCGGCTCACGTGCCAGCGCTGGCCGTCCAGCGCCGCCAGCAACGCGGCTCGCTCGGCGTCGTCCAGGCTGTTGCCCGCGGCCGGGGCGGGCGCCGCTGCGGCGGGCGGCAGCGCCGCCAGGGCCTGGCGGATATCCGCGGGCAGGTCGCGCAGGCCGACCCGGCCGTCCTCGCAGAGTGCCACCAGGGTCCGCAGCACCGTGCGCATCTGCCGGACGTTGCCCGGCCAGCGGTAGGCCAGCAGGCCCTGGCGAACCTCGCCGTCGAGCTGGATGCGCTGGCCCCTGGCCTCCTCGGCCAGCAGGTAGTCCAGCAGCTCCTCGCGGTCGCTGCGCTCGCGCAGCGGCGGCAGGCTCACGACCATGCCATTGAGGCGGTAGTAGAGATCCTCGCGGAAGCGTCCATCGGCAACCAGCCCGGCCAGGTCGCGGTGGGTAGCGCTGATCAGGCGCACGTCGACATCCTCCGGCTCGCCGCCCAGCGGTACTACCCGGCGCTCTTCCAGCACCCGCAGCAGGCGGGTCTGCAAGGCCAGCGGCATGTCGCCGATCTCGTCGAGGAACAGGGTGCCGCCGTCGGCCTGCTGCAACTTGCCGCGCATGCCCTCCTTGCGCGCGCCGGTGAAGCTGCCGCCGCGATAACCGAACAGTTCGCTCTCGATCAGGGTTTCCGGGATCGCCGCGCAGTTCAGCGCGACGAACGCCTGTTCCGCGCGCGGGCCGGCCAGGTGCACGGCCTTGGCGAAGGCCTCCTTGCCGGAACCGGTCTCGCCGTTGAGCAGCAGCGGCACGTCGCGCGCGTAGACCTTCAGCGCCCGGCGGAAATCGGCGGCCAGCTCGGCGTCGCCCAGGCACAGGCCGGGCGCGGCAGGCGCCGGCTTCGCTGCCGTGGGCACCGCCAGGGCCTGGGGTATCGCCCGCGGCGCGCCGCGCAGCATGGCGTACAGGGTCCGTCCCTCGCGGGTGCGCAGCGGCCAGCTGGCGCTGGGTTGCGGCGAGGCGCGACCGAGCAGGTCGTCGAGACGGCAATCGAAGAAGGTCTCCACCGGCTGGCCGAGCAGGCGCTGGCGCGGACAACCGAGCAGGTTCAGCGCGCTCTGGTTCACCGCGCGGATCCGCCCGTCTTCCTCGAAGGCCAGCAGTCCTTCGCTGAACAGGCCGACATAGTCGCCCTGGACATGGAAGCGCAGCAGCCAGGAGCCCTCGAAGCGACGGAGGAAATAGCAGCCCTCGATGATCTTCGCCGACAGGTTGACCAGCGCCATGGTGTGGAACTGGCTCTGCCGCGAGACTTCCTGGCGCGCCGAAGACACGTCGAGCACCGCCATCAGCTCGCCCTGCGGATCGAACACCGGGCTCGCCGAGCAGGTCAGGCCGGTATGGCGGCTACGGAAGTGCTCTTCCTGCTGGATGGTCAGGGCCTGCCGCTCGACCACGCAGGTGCCGATGCCGTTGGTGCCTTCGCAGGGCTCGCTCCAGTCGGCACCGAGCCAGAGGCCGGCGTGTTCGAAGGTCTGGCGCTGGGCGTCGGCGTTGACGCAATTGAGGATCACCCCGCGGGCATCGGTGAGCAGTACCGCGTGGTCGTTGCCGGAAAGCTGCTGGTAGAGGCTGTGCATCTCGCCATCGGCGATCTCCAGCACCTGTTGCAGGCGCTCGCGACGTTCGAGCATGCGCGCGTGCTCCAGCACCATCGGCGCCATCGGCTGGCCGGGATCGAGATGGTGCTGTTCCAGGCAGCGCAGCCAGGAGCGGGCGATGGACGGATCGGTCGCAGGGCCGCCCGGCGGGATCTTGCCCTGGGCGACGGTCAGCACTTGCCGCGCGTGGCGGCTCATGGAACTGGCAGGCATTGTTATGGTTCTCCGCGAGGGACGGGCCGTCTCTTGCCTGGGCGCGGTGGATCGGTCCGCGACTCTCCGGACGGCTATCGGTGCAGCATCCAACAGGCCGGGGCGCAATGCAACGACGGACTGACCGATGAGTCATGCGCTGCGCCGAAAACGGTACAGAGTGTCACTCACGAGCGTCCCGCCCGCGTGACAGGGAGCGTTCGCAAGCTCCCCTGCGAAACCTCCAGGACGCTCTACTCCGGGCCTTTCGCCACTCTGGCCCGGCCCTTGCTCCAGGCTTACGACAAGCGCGACAGCGCGTCCTCCCCTAATAAGCACAAGAGCCAGGAGATACCATCATGCGTTACGCCCATCCCGGTAGCGAAGGCGCCATCGTTTCCTTCAAGGCCCGCTACGGCAACTACATCGGCGGCGAGTTCGTGCCTCCGGTCAAGGGCCAGTACTTCACCAACACCTCGCCGGTGAACGGCCAGCCGATCGCCGAGTTCCCCCGTTCCACCGCCGAGGACATCGACAAGGCCCTCGACGCCGCCCACGCCGCCGCCGACGCCTGGGGCCGCACCTCGGTGCAGGAGCGCTCGAACATCCTGCTGAAGATCGCCGACCGCATCGAGCAGAACCTGGAACTGCTCGCCGTCACCGAGACCTGGGACAACGGCAAGGCCGTGCGCGAGACCCTCAACGCCGACATCCCCCTGGCCGCCGACCACTTCCGCTACTTCGCCGGCTGCATCCGCGCCCAGGAAGGCTCCGCTGCCGAGATCAACGACAGCACCGTGGCCTACCACATCCATGAGCCGCTGGGCGTGGTCGGGCAGATCATCCCGTGGAACTTCCCGCTGCTGATGGCCGCCTGGAAGCTGGCCCCGGCGCTGGCCGCCGGCAACTGCGTGGTGCTCAAGCCGGCCGAGCAGACCCCGCTGGGCATCTGCGTGCTGCTGGAACTCATCGGCGACCTGCTGCCGCCGGGCGTGCTCAACGTCGTCCAGGGCTTCGGCAGGGAGGCCGGCGAGGCCCTGGCCACCAGCAAGCGCATCGCCAAGATCGCCTTCACCGGTTCCACCCCGGTCGGCTCGCACATCCTCAAGTGCGCGGCGGAGAACATCATTCCCTCCACCGTCGAGCTGGGCGGCAAGAGCCCGAACATCTATTTCGAAGACATCATGCAGGCCGAGCCGGCGTTCATCGAGAAGGCCGCCGAGGGCCTGGTGCTGGCCTTCTTCAACCAGGGCGAGGTGTGCACCTGCCCGTCCCGCGCGCTGGTCCAAGAGTCGATCTACCCGGCGTTCATGGAGGAGGTGCTGAAAAAGGTCAGGGCGATCAAGCGCGGCGACCCGCTGGACACCGAGACCATGGTCGGCGCCCAGGCTTCCCAGCAGCAGTACGAGAAGATCCTCTCCTACCTCGACATCGCCCAGCAGGAAGGCGCCGAGCTGCTCGCCGGCGGCAGCGTCGAGAAGCTCGAAGGCAACCTGGCCAGCGGCTACTACATCCAGCCGACCCTGCTCAAGGGGCACAACGGCATGCGCGTGTTCCAGGAGGAAATCTTCGGCCCGGTGGTCGGCGTCACCACCTTCAAGGACGAAGCCGAGGCCCTGGCCATCGCCAACGACACCGAGTACGGCCTCGGCGCCGGCCTCTGGACCCGCGACATCAACCGCGCCTACCGCATGGGCCGCGGGATCAAGGCCGGTCGCGTGTGGACCAACTGCTACCACCTGTACCCGGCCCACGCCGCGTTCGGCGGCTACAAGAAGTCCGGCGTCGGTCGCGAGACGCACAAGATGATGCTCGACCACTACCAGCAGACCAAGAACCTGCTGGTGAGCTACGACATCAACCCGCTGGGCTTCTTCTAGTAGGACCCCGGACCGGCCGCGACCGCTCTTTCCCGGAGCGGTCGCGCCGGCTCGTGAAACACGCCGCCGAGGCTGACGGCGGCGCCCCTTCCACCTCCTCGCCAGGCCGATTGCAGAGCGGCTGGCATAGCTATTGCCTGCGTTCACCACGTACAGCACACCACCGGGAAAACCGGGGTCGATAACAACAAGATTGAGGTGAAAAACCCATGTCCCTCGAACAAACCGGCCATGCGCCCGCAACTTCCGGGGTCGACTTCGAAAGCGTCGACGCCGACTACTTCCAACACCGTCAACTGAAGAAAGGCGCCGCCGGCTGGGTCCTGCTGGTCGGGCTCGGCGTCGCCTACGTGATCTCCGGCGACTACGCCGGCTGGAACTTCGGCCTGGCCCAGGGCGGCTGGGGCGGGATGTTCCTCGCCACCCTGCTGATGGCCACCATGTACCTGTGCATGTGCTTCTCGCTCGCCGAGCTGTCTTCGATGATCCCTACCGCCGGCGGCGGCTACGGCTTCGCCCGCAGCGCCTTCGGGCCCTGGGGCGGCTTCCTCACCGGCACCGCGATCCTCATCGAATACGCCATCGCCCCGGCGGCCATCGCCTGCTTCATCGGCGCCTACTGCGAGTCGCTGTTCGGCGTCGGCGGCTGGCTGATCTACCTGGTGTTCTACATCGTATTTATCGGCATCCACATCCTCGGCGCCGGCGAGGCGCTGAAGCTGATGTTCGTCATCACCGCGGTGGCGGCCATCGCCCTCGGCGTGTTCATTGTCGCGATGGTTCCGCACTTCGACTCGGCCAACCTGTTCAACATCCCGCAGACCGCGGCGACCGGCGCCAGCAGCTTCCTGCCGTTCGGCTATGTGGGGGTCTGGGCGGCGATCCCCTACGCGATCTGGTTCTTCCTCGCCGTCGAAGGCGTGCCGCTGGCCGCCGAGGAAACCAAGAACCCCAAGCGCGACCTGCCGCGCGGACTGATCGGCGCCATGTTGGTGCTTCTCGCCTTCGCCGCACTGATTCTGGTCGTCGGTCCCGGGGCCGCCGGAGCCAAGGAGCTGATGGGCTCGGGCAATCCCCTGGTGGAAGCGCTGGAGTCGGCCTACAAGGGTTCGACCTGGATGAGCCAGTTCGTCAACCTGGTCGGCCTGGCCGGGCTGATCGCCAGCTTCTTCTCGATCATCTATGCCTACTCGCGGCAGATCTTCGCCCTCTCCCGCGCCGGCTACCTGCCGCGCAGCCTCTCGCTGACCAACCGCAAGAAGGCGCCGGTACTGGCCCTGGTGGTGCCGGGGGTGATCGGCTTCGGCCTGTCGCTGACCGGCCAGGGCGACCTGCTGATCCTGGTCGCGGTGTTCGGCGCGACCATCTCCTACGTGCTGATGATGGCCGCGCACATCACCCTGCGCATCCGCCGCCCGGACATGCAGCGCCCCTACCGCACCCCTGGCGGCATCCTCACCTCCGGCGTAGCCCTGGCGCTGGCCTGCGTCGCGGTGGTCGCCGGCTTCCTGGTCGACCCGCGGGTCGTGGTCGGCGCGGTGGCGATCTACGCTGTACTGATCGGCTACTTCGCCCTGTACAGTCGGCATCACCTGGTGTCCGGCACCCCGGAAGAAGAGTTCGCCGCGATCCAGGCGGCGGAACAGGACCTGCGCTGAGAGCGACAACGACAAAGCCCGGCCCGCCGCATGGCGAGGCCGGGCACTGGAGACACACATGGCACGTTTCACCCATAGCGTCGGCGGCGAAACCTACCGCTTCGACAGCCTCAAGGACGTGATGGCCAAGGCCAGCCCCGCGCGCTCCGGCGATTTCCTCGCCGGCGTCGCGGCGAGCAACGACGGCGAGCGGGTCGCCGCGCAGATGGCCCTGGCCGACATCCCGCTCAAACACTTCCTCGACGAGGCGCTGATTCCCTACGAGGACGACGAGGTCACCCGCCTGATCATCGACACCCACCAGCGCGACGCCTTCGCCCCGGTGTCCCATCTCACCGTCGGCGGCTTCCGCGACTGGCTGCTCGGCGACGCCGCCGACGAGGCCAGCCTGCGCGCCCTGGCTCCGGGCCTGACGCCGGAAATGGCAGCGGCGGTATCGAAGATCATGCGTGTCCAGGACCTGGTCCTGGTGGCGCAGAAGATCCGCGTGGTCACCCGCTTCCGCAACACCCTCGGCCTTCGCGGCCGGCTCTCCACCCGCCTGCAACCGAACCACCCGACCGACGACCCGGCCGGAATCGCCGCGAGCATCCTCGACGGCCTGCTGTTCGGCAATGGCGACGCGATGCTCGGGATCAATCCTGCCACCGACAGCATGGCCTCGATCTGCGCCCTGCTGGAGATGCTCGACGCGATCATCCAGCGCTACGAGATTCCCACCCAGGCCTGCGTGCTGACCCACGTCACCAGCTCCATCGAGGCGATCAACCGCGGCGTGCCGCTGGACCTGGTGTTCCAGTCGATCGCCGGCACCGAGGCGGCCAATGCCAGCTTCGGCATCAGCCTGAAGATCCTCCAGGAAGGCTACGAGGCCGGGCTCAGCCAGAAGCGCGGCACCCTAGGCAACAACCTGATGTACTTCGAGACCGGCCAGGGCAGCGCGCTCTCGGCCAACGCCCACCACGGCGTCGACCAGCAGACCTGCGAGACCCGCGCCTATGCGGTGGCTCGTCACTTCAAGCCGTTCCTGGTGAACACCGTGGTCGGCTTCATCGGTCCCGAGTACCTGTACAACGGCAAGCAGATCATCCGCGCCGGCCTGGAAGACCACTTCTGCGGCAAGCTGCTCGGCGTGCCGATGGGTTGCGACATCTGCTACACCAACCATGCCGAGGCCGACCAGGACGACATGGACATGCTCCTGACCCTGCTGGGCGTCGCCGGGATCAACTTCATCATGGGCATTCCCGGCTCCGACGACGTGATGCTCAACTACCAGACCACCTCCTTCCACGACGCCCTCTATGCGCGCCAGACGCTGGGCCTGAAGCCGGCGCCGGAATTCGAGGACTGGTTGCAGCGGATGGGAATCTTCACCCAGGCCGACGGGCGCATCCGCTTCGGTGACGAGTTACCGCCGGCGTTCCGCCAGGCCCTGGCGCAACTGGCCTGAGGAGATGCCGATGAACGACAAGCACCTGCCCGACGCCAGCGCCGAGAACCCCTGGCTGCCGCTGCGCCAGCTGACCCCCGCGCGGATCGCCCTGGGCCGCACCGGCACCAGCCTGCCGACCCGCCCGCAACTGGACTTCCAGTACGCCCACGCCCAGGCGCGCGACGCCGTGCACCTGCCCTTCGACCATGCGGCCATCAGCGACGGCCTGCGCCAGCGCGGCCGCGACAGCCTGCTGCTGCACAGCGCCGCCGCCGACCGCCACGTCTACCTGCAACGCCCGGACCTCGGCCGGCGCCTCGACGAGGCCTCGGTGCAACGCCTGCGCGAACACGCCGCCGGCTACGACGGGCAGATCGACCTGGCCATCGTGGTCGCCGACGGCCTCTCCGCGCTGGCCGTGCAGCGTCACACCCTGCCCTTCCTCGAACGCCTGGAGGAACAGGCGCTGGCCGAAGGCTGGTCGCTGTCGCCGGTGGTCCTGGTGGAACAGGGACGGGTGGCGGTGGCCGACGAGATCGGTGAATTGCTGCGGGCGAAGATGAGCGTGATCCTGATCGGCGAGCGTCCCGGCCTCAGCTCGCCGGACAGCCTCGGCCTGTACTTCACCTGGGCCCCGCGGGTCGGCCTCACCGACGCCTATCGCAACTGCATCTCCAACGTCCGCCTGGAAGGCCTCAGCTACGGCATGGCCGCGCACCGCCTGCTCTACCTGATGCGCGAGGCCTGCCGGCGGCAGCTTTCCGGGGTCAACCTGAAGGACGAGGCGGAGGTCCAGGCGCTGGACGGCGAGGCTCCGCGCACCGGCAACTTCCTCCTGGCGAGGGACTGAGCCTCCCGGCCGAAGGATGGGCCGGCGCGCGTCGCCCCTCCTTCGGCCGATTCAAACGTTCGCTTGGATTGCGCTTTCCAGGGAGATTGGGCAGCATCGAAGCGTTGCTGGCATGCAGCCTGCATCGTCCCGGCAGCCCCTTCCCGCAATGCGAGGCCCGTCATGCGAATCGTGCAAGCCACCCTCGAACACCTCGACCTGCTGGCGCCGCTGTTCGTCAAGTACCGCGAATTCTACGGCATGCTCTCCTACCCCGAGTCCTCGCGGAAATTCCTCGAGAAACGCCTGCGCCGCAAGGAGTCGGTGATCTACCTGGCGCTGGCCGACGAAGAAGACCGGCTGCTCGGTTTCTGCCAGCTCTATCCGAGCTTCTCCTCGCTGTCGCTCAAGCGCGTCTGGATCCTCAACGACATCTACGTCGCCGAGGAGGCGCGCCGGCAACTGGTCGCCGACCACCTGCTGCAACACGCCAAGCAGATGGCCCGGGAAACCCATGCGGTGCGCATGCGTGTCTCCACCAGCGTCGACAACGAGGTAGCGCAGAAAGTCTACGAGTCGATCGGCTTCCGCGAAGACCAGGAGTTCAAGAACTACACCCTGCCGATCAGCGACGAACTAAGCTGAAGACAAAGGCACGGCACCTCCCAACCGATCGCTCAGAGCAGAGGCATCCATGGGTTCGCGCACCTGGCACTGGCCCGGCGTCCTGCTCGGCCTGCTCCTCGCCACGGCCGGCGCGCAGGCCGACACCCTGCGCGTGGCGACCCTCGACTGGGCGCCCTACGTCGGCCCCGACCTGCCGGGCAAGGGCCTCGCCAGCCGCATCCTCGACGAAGCCCTGGCCCTCGACGGGCACCGCGCCGAACTGGTGTTCCTGCCCTGGCAACGTGCCCTGAAAGAAGCCGCCGAGGGGCGCTTCGACGCTCTCATGCCGGCCTACCTGTCGCCCGAGCGGCGCGAACTGTTCCACGCCACCATCCCCCTGCTCGACTCGCAACTGGGCTTCTTCCGCCAGCGCGAGCGCCTGCTGCCGGTCAATCCCGCGCATCTGGAAAGCCTGCGTCCGTACCGCATCGGCGTGGTCCGCGGCTACGTCAACCGGGAGGATTTCGACGCCGACCGCAGCCTGACCAAGGACGCGGTGACCAACGACTGGCAGAACCTCGAGAAGCTCCTGCGCGGGCGTATCGACCTGGCCGTGGTCGATCGCTACACCGGCTACCACCTGCTGGCGCGCAACGTGCCGGCGCTGAAGGATCGCCTGGTGTTCATCGAACCGCCGCTGGAGGTCAAGCCGCTCTATGTACTGGTGCCGAAAAGACACGCCCGCGGCGCCGCCCTTGCCGCCAGCCTCGACCGCAACCTGCGCCTGATGCGTCGCAGCGGCCGGCTGGAACAACTGATCGCCGAAGCGCACCTCGAACGCAGCGGGCAGACCCGCACGCTGGCCGTCGATCCGTTAACCGGCCAGGCCGACCAGCAGCGCAGCCCCGGCCAGGAGCAGGACCAGGGCCAGCACGCCCCGTTGCAACCGGCGTGGCGCGAAGACCCGCTGGGGATGCGCTAGCGGCTTCTGCAAGGCCAGCCAGAATTCCGACAACGCTTCGAAGCGCGCCTCCGGACGCGGCGCCAGGGCCCGCGCCAATACCCCATCCCAGCCGACCGGCAGGTCCGCCTGACGCTCGCCCAGGGGCTCGTAGCGGCATCCGCCGTCGCTCTCCGGGCAGGCGATCGACGGCCAGCGACCACAGAGCAGCCAATAGAACAGCGCCGCCAGGGCGAACTGGTCGGCCCGGCCATCGAGCGCCTCGCCGCGACGCAACTCCGGCGCCAGCGGCACGCTGTCCGCAGGCAGCGCCTGGCGCGCCACCCCCGGCAGGATCGCCGCCGCCTCGGGGAGGAACAGCAGGCGCCCGCCCTCGTCCAGCAGGATCTGCCGCGGCGCCAGCCACAAGCCCTGTACGCCGCGCCGCTGCAAGGCGCGAACCGCATCGATAAGTTGCTCCAGGAGGACCAGCGCGCATTGCGGTTCCAGCGGCAGGTGCGCTGGCGCCCAATCCAACAGGCTGCGCATCGGCCAGCGCGGCGGAGCGAACAACTGGAAGGCATGACGACGCAACCGGGGCGACGACAATACTCGCGGCAGGCTCTCCGCACGGCAGCGCCGCAATGCCCATTCGCGCTGCCAGAACGCTTCGTCGGCATCGACCGCCGCGAGCAGCAGCAACGCCTCGCATCCTTGCTCGTCGCAGGCGCGGAATAGCCGCCCGGGCGGGCCGAACGCGCAAGCTGCCTGCAAGGTCCAGCCATCCACGCAGTCGCCGGGGCACGCCGCGCCCAGCGCTGGCCAGCCGGTATGCCGTGGCGCCGCCGGGGCGCGCTCGAGCGCCCCCGGCAAGACCAGCGCCACCGCCCCCGGCGCATGCAGCAACGGCTGCAGCACGCCCTCCAGGCGCCCCGTGGCCAGCCCCGCACAACGCTCTCCGAGGGCGCGCAGGTCGGCCACTTCGAGCAGCGGCTGGGGCGCCAGCAACAAGGGCTCGCCGGCCACCTGGGTCAGGTTGTGCTGGACCAGCGCCAGCTCCGCGCTGCTACCCAGCGGCTGGCCGCTCCCTCCCAGGCGCTGCAGGCTGCCCTGGCGATAACGCAGCAGGCCGACGGCGCCGCACTGGAGAAAGTGCACGCCTCCGGCATGGACCAGCAGCAACCCCGCCGCCAGCTCGAGCACGCCCGGCTCGCCTTCGCGGCGCCGGCGATAGAGCTGCATGTTCAGCGAAGCCAGGACCTGCCGCGCCGCCTGCGCTTCCGGCCAACCCTCGGGGGTACAGGCGTAGTCGGCGAACAGGGCGTCGAGATGGCCTTCGATGGCCTGCACCACGTTGGCGCAACCGCGTCCCCAGAGCAGCGCCAGGAGAAACGCCGGAGCCCGTCCGGGGCGAGGCGCGAGCCATTCGGCGCGAACCCGCGCGGCCTGCCCCGGGAGGTCGCGCCCGGCGCCCAGGGCGAGACTGAGCGGTGGCTGGGCAAAAGGCTGGAGTGTCATCGCACGCCCTTCCCTGCTAGAAATTTCTCCTGTTCTTGCAGACTTTATGCCGACCAATTTCGGAAAAATTACCGAAACATCCTGCAATCAGTGGTTTTGCCGGGATCGCGACAAACAGCCCCCCACCCATCCGGACGCCCCCCTATAATGGCGGCCCTCTGCCGCTCAACGCGTTGTCTCCGCAGGTTGCTCAATGGACTTCAACCCAATCGATCTGATTCTCCACCTGGATACCTACCTGGCCATGCTGGTCAGCAACTATGGCGTCTGGATCTACGCCATCCTGTTCCTGGTGATCTTCTGTGAAACCGGCCTGGTGGTGACTCCGTTCCTCCCCGGCGACTCGCTGCTGTTCATCGCCGGCGCCATCTGCGCCACCGGCGGCATGGACCCATGGCTGCTCGGCGGGCTGCTGATGGTCGCGGCGATCACCGGCGACAGCACCAACTACGTGATCGGCCGGACCCTCGGCAAGCGGCTGTTCAGCAACCCCGACTCGAAGGTATTCCGCCGCGACTACCTCGACCGCACCCATGAGTTCTACGAACGCCACGGCGGCAAGACCGTGACCCTGGCGCGCTTCCTGCCCATCGTGCGGACCTTCGCGCCCTTCGTCGCCGGCATGGCGAAGATGCACTACCCGCGCTTCGTCATGTTCAGCGTGGTGGGCACCGTGGCCTGGGTCGGCGGCCTGGTGACCCTGGGCTACTTCTTCGGCAACGTGCCGTTCATCAAGAAGAACCTGTCGCTGCTGGTGATCGGCATCATCCTGCTGTCGCTGCTGCCGATGATCCTCGGCTTCATTCGCCATCGCCTGCAGGCGAGCGCCGCCAAACAGGCCAAGGCCCAGAGCGACTGAGCATGTGGTCGTTCCGCGCCTGGCGGCGCCGGCGCCTGCTGGCACGCCACCCGGTGGCCGAAGAGCTCTGGCAGCGGGTACGCCGGCACCTGCCGATCCTCGACGGCCTGGACGCCGACGAGGACCGCCGCCTGCGCGAGCGGGCCGTGCTGTTTCTCGCCGACAAGCACCTGACCGCACTCGCCGGCGTCGATCTCGACGACTTCGGCCGCCTGCTGCTGGCGGCGCAGGCGCAACTGCCGCTGTTGCACCTGCCGGAGCTGAACTGGTACCAGGGCTTCCACGAACTGGTGCTGTATCCCGACGATTTCGTCAGCCCGCAGAAACACCGCGACGCCAGCGGCGTAGTCCATGAGTTCGACGACGAACGCAGCGGCGAGACGTCCCTGCAAGGGCCGGTGGTCCTGGCCTGGCCCGGCGTCGTCGGCGGGGGTGGCTGGGATGCCTACAACCTGGTGATCCACGAACTGGCGCACAAGCTGGACATGCTCAACGGCGACGCCAACGGCCTGCCGCCGCTGCACGCCGGCATGCGCATCGGCGACTGGGCGAGCGCCATGCAGGCCGCCTACGACGAGATGAACGCCCTGCTCGACCGCGACCCCGACGCGCAGACCGCCATCGATCCCTATGCGGCGGAAGATCCGGCGGAGTTCTTCGCCGTTACCAGCGAGTATTTCTTCACCGCCCCGGATCTCCTCCACGAGGCCTATCCGGCGGTATACCGGCAGCTCCAGTTGTTCTACCGCCAGGACCCACTGCAACGCCTGCGCCGCCTGCAGGCCGAGCATCCGGACTACCGCGAGGCGGCGGGCGACACGACTAACGGCTGAATGCCGGTACATGGCATCGACAACCGAATATGCCTATAATCGCGGCCTCTTTTTTGGCCAGAAACCTCTGGAGTCACCCATGAGCTACAGCAAGATCCCGGCCGGCAAGGACCTGCCGAACGACATCTACGTCGCTATCGAGATTCCGGCCAACCATGCGCCGATCAAGTACGAGATCGACAAGGACACCGACTGCCTGTTCGTCGACCGTTTCATGGCCACCCCGATGTTCTACCCGGCCAACTACGGCTTCATCCCGAACACCCTGGCCGACGACGGCGACCCGCTGGACGTGCTGGTGGTGACCCCCTATCCGGTCGCTCCCGGTTCGGTGATCCGCGCGCGCCCGGTTGGCGTCCTGCACATGACCGACGAGGCAGGCGGCGACGCCAAGCTGATCGCCGTGCCGCACGACAAGCTGAGCGTCCTGTACAAGGACGTGAAGGAATACACCGACCTGCCGGCCCTGCTGCTGGAGCAGATCAAGCACTTCTTCGAGAACTACAAGGATCTCGAGAAAGGCAAGTGGGTCAAGGTCGAAGGCTGGGGCAACGCCGACGCCGCCCGCGCCGAGATCACCAAGGCCGTGGCCGCGTTCCAGAAGTAAGCGCGCCTCGCCGAAAAGAAGCCCCGCAGCCGCGGGGCTTTTTCATTCTCCCTCGCCGACCGCCAAGGTCGGTCTCGCCACCCCGCTCCGCTCAGTCGACCGTCGCCACGCTCTCCAACCGATATCCGTAGCCGTAGATGGTCAGCAACTGCCAACCGCGCTCGGCGGTCAGGCCAAGCTTGTTGCGCAGGCGATAGATGTGGGTATCCAGCGGCCGCGAGGACAACACTTCCTCGTGGGGCCAGAAGCGCTCGTAGAGATATTCCCGCGACAACGGCCGTCCCAGGTTGGCGAACAGGCAGCGGGCCAGGCGGTATTCGCGCTCGGTCAGGCTGATCGGCGCGCCGGCCCGGGTCACGGTCAGCTCGGCATCGTCGAAACTGAGGTCGTTGAAAGTCTGCACCTCATGCTGCGCGGGACGCGTTCCCCCGTGGCGACGCAGCACGGCGGCTACCCGCGCCTTCAGTTCGTTGGGCCGGAACGGCTTGCTGACATAGTCGTCGGCGCCGCTGTTCAACGCCTGCACGATGTCCTGTTCGGCGTCACGGCTGGTCAGCATGATCGCCGGCGGCGGCGCATCCAGATGCTCGCGGCTCCAGCGCAGCAATTGCAGGCCGCTGAGGTCCGGCAACTGCCAGTCGAGGATCAGCAGGTCGAAGGTTTCCCGCTTGAGCTGCTTGAGCAGGTCCTCGCCACGGGCGAAACGGTGCACCGTCCAGGCCTGTTCGCCCTGCGCGGGTATCTGCTGCAAGGTCTGCTCGACCCGGTCCAGTTCGGCCGACTCGTCGTCCAGTATCGCGACACGCATAAAAGCTGGTCCTGTTCAATCGGGCTAACGCCCCTTTTTCGCTCCAGGAACGGCGAATTACGTACAAATCTGAAGAATTGTGACGAATCTCTCTGGTCGCGACCAGCCCTTGATAGCCTGATTCCAAATAGCCATTAAGCGGGACGAAGAGCCCGCGAGCCAGCGCCAGCCTGACCTATCAAGGAGTCGTAGCCATGGGTTTCCGGCCAGTTAGCCAACGTTTGCGTGACATCAACCTGCAGGCCCTCGGCAAGTTTTCCTGCCTTGCCCTGGTCCTCGGCCTGGAATCGGTAAGCCATCCGGCCGGCCCGGTCCAGGCCCCGTCGTTCAGCCAGGGCACCGCCAGCCCGTCCTTCGCTACTCCGCTCGGCCTCGACGGCCCGGCCCGCGCCAGGGCCGAGATGTGGAACGTCGGCCTGTCCGGCGCCGTCAGCGTGCGTGACGAGTTGCGCTGGGTGTTTTGAACGCGACGAATCTGAAATAGCGCGGAAGAATCTGAAGAAATATGGCAAATCTCACAGCAGACAAATCGCGCTTGGTAGATTTCCAACCGCTGAGTAGGCCAAGGAGCAAATGGATTGCTCCGACACAGGGATGTGTAAACCCGCTCCGGCGGGCCGTGGAACGAGACCACTCGAACCACAGTCAGGGGTCGGTAACGGACGATCGCCCCAGGCAACCGAGCCAATCCCCCCAGGGCTGGCTTCGACACACGGATGTGTCATCTCCCCTTCCTTGTTCGAATCATCCCCTCCCGCTATCCGGACGCCTCGATCCGCGTCCCATCCTGGATCTGAAAAGGACCTCATCATGAAGCAATACGGAGCAGAGTTCTTCGGCACCTTCTGGCTGGTATTGGGCGGCTGCGGCAGCGCAGTACTCGCTGCCGGCGTACCGGAACTGGGAATCGGCTACCTCGGCGTGGCCCTGGCGTTCGGCCTCAGCGTGCTGACCATGGCCTATGCCATCGGCCCGATCTCCGGCGCCCACCTGAACCCCGCGGTATCGGTAGGCCTGTGGGTCGGCGGGCGCTTCCCGGCCAGCCAACTGCTGCCCTATGTCGTCGCCCAGGTCCTCGGTGGCCTCGCCGCCGGCGGCGTGCTGTACCTGATCGCCAGCGGCAAGGCCGGCTTCGACCTGGCCGCCGGCTTCGCCTCCAACGGCTACGGCGAACACTCGCCGGGCGGCTACTCGTTGCAAGCCGCGCTGGTCAGCGAAGTGGTACTTACCGGCATGTTCCTGCTGATCATCCTCGGCGCCACCTCCAAGCGCGCGCCGCAGGGCTTCGCGCCGATCGCCATCGGCCTGACCCTGACCCTGATCCACCTGATCAGCATCCCGGTCACCAACACCTCGGTGAACCCGGCGCGCAGCACCGCGGTCGCCCTGTACGTCGGCGACTGGGCGGTTTCCCAGCTGTGGCTGTTCTGGGTCGCGCCGATTCTCGGTGCGGTACTCGGCGCCCTGGCCTATCGCCTGATCGGCGACAAGAACGACTGAACCGAAGCGCCTGGCCCAACCGCCAGGCGCTGCGGCCGAGGAAACGACAAGGGAGCCTGCGGGCTCCCGATGTCGTTGCAAGGATTGCGAAACCGGCGCCCGATCAGGCAGATTGCAGCCTGACCGGACCGCCAGCGATACCTGACCCGCCGCCCAGTGAAGCCTATGACAGCCCTCGCCCTTACTTCCCGATCCCTCTTTCCGGCTTGCGCCGCCCTGGCGCTGGGCGGACTGTTGACGCTGCTCGCCGGCTCCGTCGCGGCCGCGCCGGCCAAGACAAAACGGCCGCCGTTCATCGAGCAGGGCGAAACGTGCCTGCCCCAGCCGCTCCCCGCCAGCGTGCTCTATCTCGCCGGCGACGCCTGGAAGCTCGACGCCAAGGGCAACCAGACGCCCCTGGAAGAAGGCATGGACATCGACGAACTGGAAGGCGTCAAGACCTCTCCGACCGCCTTCGTCAGCCTGCTGCTCGGCGACGGCAGCCGCATCGTCCTGCCCTCCAGCTCGGAAGTCACCCTGCACCTCGACGAGGACACCGGCATTCCGCAGATCGCCCTGCGCGCGGGGCAGGTCGAGTCCTATGTCCTGAAGAGAAAGAGCGATCACGACCGCTTCCAGGTGCTGACCCCGGTCGGCGTACTGGGCGTGCGCGGTACCCACTTCCGCGCCCGCACCGAAGACGGCCAGGCGCTGACCGAAGTGCTCGACGGGCGCGTCGCGGTGAACCGCGAGCTGACCAGCGACGACCTGCCGCTCAACGGCAGGCGCCCGGCCCGCAAGGCGGCGCAGGCCGAGCCGGACGAGGACGTGCTGGTCGACGCCCGCCGCGGCCTGAAGGTCAAGCCGCAGGGCAAGCTGACGCCGGTGGACCTGCTACCCGCCCCGCAATTGCGCGGCCAGGGCGGCGAGCACGGCGAGTCTCCGGTTTGGAAGCTCTATCTTGCCCCGCTGCACGGCGCCAAGCGCTACCGTGCCCAGGTAGCCAGCGATCCGGACTTCCTGCGCATCCAGCAGGAGCGTTTCTCGAGCACCCCGGAAGTCAGTTTCAGCGGACTCAAGGCGGCCTTCTACCACGTCCGTCTCTCGGCCTTCGACAACGACGGACTGGAGGGCGAGACCAGCGTATACGACATTCTCTACTACCCGCGAGGCGGCAGTGCCCGATAGGGCACCGGGGCCTCGCCGATGAAGGCGCTCGACCGCCAGGACGAGCCCAGCCAGGCGCAGCGGCTGTTCCGCGGCCTGGTGCGCGAATGGCTGCTGGTCAGCCTGCTGCTCCTTCCGCTCACCGCCCTGCTTTCGCTGAGCAGCGGCCTGCCGCTGAACAACCTGCTCTACGACCGCCTGCGCAACCTCGCCCCGCTGGCCGTCGATCCGCGCATCCTCGTCGTCGCCATCGACGACCGTAGCCTGGAAAGCCTCGGTCGCTGGCCCTGGCCGCGCAGCGTCCACGCCGAGCTGCTGGATCGCCTGGCCGCCGCCGGCGCACGCAGCGTACTGCTCGACGTGATCTTCAGCGAACCCTCCTCCAATCCGGACAGCGACCGCCAGTTGGCAAGATCGCTGTGCCGGGCCGGCAACGTCCTCCTGCCACTGCTGCGCGAAAGCGTGCCGCGCTACGGCGAACCGCCACGGGAGATACCGCCGACCGCGCCGCTGGCCGGCTGCGCCGCCGGCATCGGGCATATCAACGTCGAAGCGGACAGCGACGGCACGGTGCGCAGCGTCTACCTGCGCGAAGGACCGCTCGGCCAGCCGCGCCCGCTGCTCGCCTGGCAAGCATTCGCCGATGCCGGCGCCATGCCCATGCCCGGCCTCGACGACATGCGCAACCTGCCCGGCTGGCAGCGTGACCACGCCATCCGCATTCCCTTCATCGGTGCCGACGCGGGCTTCCCCAGCGTGCCCTACGTCAGCGTGTTGCGCGGCGAGGTGCCAGACAGCCTGCTGCGCGACCGCCTGGTCCTGGTCGGCGCCACCGCGCCGGGCCTCGGCGACCGCTATGTCACCCCGCTGTCGGCCAGCCTCGGCACCACGCCGGGGGTGGAGATCCAGGCCAACATTCTCAACGGCCTGTTGCAGCAGCGCACCGCCGTCGACCTGCAACCCTGGCTCGCCGCCCTGCTCTCCGCCGCCAGCGTAGCGCTGCTGCTCGGCCTGATGCTGTTCCGCTCGCGCCACGCCTTGCTCCTCACCCTGGCCTGCGCGGCCCTGGCCCTGGGTCTTTCCTGGGCGCTGCTGCTCAACGGCTGGTGGTGGTCGCCGCTGGCCAGCCTGGTCGGCCTGCTGCTGGCCTACCTGATCTGGAGCTGGCGCCGGCTGAACGCGGTGCTCGCCTACTTCGGCTGGGAACTGGCGCGCCTCGACCGCGAGCCCAAGGTGCTGCCCGAGCGGGCCAGCCCCCCGCGCGCCGGCAACGATCCATTGCAGAACCGCATCGCCGCCCTGGAGCAGGCGGTCAGCCGCACCCGCGACAGCCGGCGGTTCATGGCCGACGGCCTGGAAGGCCTGCCGGTGGCGACCCTGATCTGCGACCCGCAGGGGCAGATCCTGCTGGCCAACCGCAAGGCACGCGACCTGTTCGGCGGCGAGCTGCGCGGCGCCGAACTGCGCCAGCGCCTGGCCGAACTCGGCCATCCGAGCCTCGCCGGTGGCGCCCGCCCAACGCTGGAAACCCTGGAAGCCATCGAGTTCCGCGACCACCGGGAACGCGACCTGCGCCTCGACCTGGCGCGCCTGCTGCCGGTCGAAAGCGAAACCGCCATCGGCTGGCTGGTGAGCCTGATCGACCTGAGCGCCGAACGCGATGCCGAGCGCCAGCGCGCCACCCTCCTGCGCTTCCTCTCCCATGACCTGCGCGCGCCGCACTCGGCGATCCTCGCCCTGCTCGACGTCCGCCCCGCCGAGGACGAAGCCGGCCAGCAGGTCTACCGACAGATAGAGCAGCAGGTCCGTCGCGCCCTGGGCCTGACCGACGCCTTCGTGCAACTGGCCAAGGCCGAATCCGACGCCTACCGCTTCGAAGCGTGCATGTTCACCATGTTGGCGATGGACGCCGCCGACCAGCTCTGGCCCCTCGCGCAACAGAAAGACATCGACCTGCGGCGCGACTGGGACGACGAGCAGGAACCGATGGTCTGGGCCGACCCCGGCCTGCTCACGCGCGCGCTGTTCAACCTGCTGGAGAATGCGGTCAAGTACAGCCCGGCGGGGACCGTCGTCAGCCTGAGCATCCGCCTCGAAGGCGACTGGCTGAGCTGCCGGATCGTCGATCAGGGCAAAGGTATCGCGGCCGCCGAACTACCGCGCCTGTTCAGCCAGTACCAGCGCTTCGCTTCCGCCGAGGGCAGCGCCGGCCTGGGCCTGGGGCTGGCCATGGTCAAGACGGTGATCGACCGGCACGGCGGCAGGATCGGTTGCCAGAGCCAGGTTGGCCAGGGCACCACTTTCGAGATTCGCCTTCCGCTGCTGAAAGGCGAGGAATAACCGCTACTGGCGGAAGTCGGGTCTTCCTCCAACTTGCATTGGTCTCGAAGTTCGGAAGATCCAGGCGGCCGGGCTATTCCGCTTCCCGTCTATCGAAACGGCAACTGCCTTCCCTCGTGAAACTCCGCAGGGGAAATCGACGCGTCCCCAACATAGGCACCAGCGAGCGCGACATGGCCGCGTTCCCACAGCGGAACCAAGGCGCTGCGCCAGCTACAGGGCTGCCCTGGAAGTCTCGATAACTTCCATCTTTTAACGAGAATTCGTAGGAAGTTTCCCAACAATATAAGTAACTAATCTTAAAAAGAGCCCACTGGAAAAACCAGCCAATAACTCCCGGTAATCTACCGCGCTCATGCGATCCCCTACGCATAACAGCAAACGGCTCAACTTCCAGTGAAACCATGATCGACATAGACAGACTGAGCAAACGCTTTTCCGGCCGGACGGTGGTAAACGACTTGAGCTTCCGCATCGACCGGGGAGAGATCGTCGGTCTCCTCGGCCCCAACGGAGCGGGCAAGTCGACCACCCTGAAGATGCTTTCCGGCTTCCTCGCGCCGAGCGCCGGCAGCGTACGCATCTTCGGCTTCGACATGCAGGACAAGGCGCGCCAGGCACAGAAGCTGATCGGCTACCTGCCGGAGAACGCTCCCAGCTACGGAGAAATGACGGTCGAGGGCTTTCTCGCCTTCGTCGCGTCCATCCGCGACTACAGCGGACGGGAAAAACGTCGGCGCATCGACAGCGCCATGGACTGCATGGAGCTGCGGGATGAGCGCAGGAGCATCATCGAAACCCTGTCCAAGGGCTTCAAGCGCCGCGTCGCGCTGGCCCAGGCGATCCTCCACGATCCCGAGCTGCTCCTGCTCGACGAGCCCACCGACGGCCTCGACCCGAATCAGAAGCACCAGGTCCGGCAACTGGTGAAGAACCTCTCGGAAAGCAAGATCGTGGTGATTTCCACGCACATCCTCGAGGAAGTCTCGTTCATGTGCAGCCGCGCCCTGGTGATCAACGGCGGCCGCCTGCTGGCCGACAACACCCCGGGCGAACTCAGGACCCGCAGCCGCTACCACCATGCCGTCAGCCTCAGCATCGAAGCACCGGTAGACCCGCTGGCCATCGCCATGCTCCCCGGCGTCGCCGGTATCGAAGGACGCCCCGACCGGGCCGGCACCCTGACCATTCTGGCCCGCCCCGGCGCGCAGATCCTTCCCGCGCTCAACCGCCTGATCCACGGCAGCGGCTGGCGGGTATCCGGGGTGCGTACCGAACACGGCCAACTGGAAGAAGTGTTCCGCCAACTGACCCGAGAAACCCCCGCATGACCGCCATCGGCACCATTTTCAGACGCGAGCTGGGCAGCTACTTCGCCACGCCGCTCGCCTATGTGTTCACCCTGGTATTCCTCGTCCTCTCCGGCGTGGCCACCTTCTACCTGGGCGATTTCTTCGAGCGCGGCCAGGCCGACCTGGCGCCGTTCTTTTCCAGCCTGCCCTGGCTCTACCTCCTGCTGATCCCCGCGCTGGCCATGCGCCTGTGGGCCGAGGAGCGCAAGTCCGGCTCCATCGAGATGCTGATGACCCTGCCCGTCTCCCGCGCCACCCTGGTCACCGGCAAGTTCCTCGCGGCCTGGTTCTGCGCCGGGCTGGCGTTGCTGCTGACCTTCCCGATGCCGCTGACGGTGAACTACCTCGGCTCGCCCGACAACGGCGCGATCATCGCCGGCTACCTGGCCGGCTGGCTGCTGTCCGGCGGCTACCTGGCCATCGGATCCTGCATGTCGGCGCTGGCGAAGAACCAGATCATCGCCTTTGCCCTGACCGTTCTCGTCTGCCTGCTATTCGTCGGCGCCGGCACTCCCCACGTACAACAGGCGCTCTCCGGCTGGCTTCCGCAATGGCTGCTGGACGGCATTGCCTCGCTGAGCGTGCTGGTCCGTTTCGAGGCGCTCGGCCGGGGCGTGCTCGACGTCCGCGACCTGGCCTACTTCTGCAGCCTGATCGTCGCCTGGCTGGTCGCCACCACCATCGTCATCGACCTGAAAAAGGCAGCGTAGGAAACATCCATGAAACGAACCCTGTACTCGGGCGTCGGCCTGCTGCTGGTCGGCCTGCTGTTCCTCGCTTTCAACCTGCTGTCCAGCCTGCTGCTGCGCGACCAGCAGTTCGACCTCACCCAGCAGAAGCTCTACACCTTCAGCGCCGGCACCCAGGAAGTCCTCGACAGTCTCGACGAACCGCTCAACCTCTACCTGTTCTTTTCGAAAAGCCGCGCCAGTGACCTGCCCGCCCTGCGCAACTACGCCCGCCGCGTCGAGGAAGTGCTGGACCTCTATGCACGGCGGAGCCATGGCAATGTCCGATTGTTCGTGATCGATCCCCTGCCATTCTCCGACGACGAGGACCGTGCCGCGCGCTTCGGCCTGCAGGCGCCGCCCATCGGCCCGAATGGCGAAGCCATCTACTTTGGCCTGGCGGCCACCAACCCGACCGACGGCCTCCAGGTGATCCCGTTCTTCTCGCCGGAAGAAGAGCCGCTTCTGGAATACGATCTCAGCCGCCTGGTCCAGGCACTCGCACAGCGGGAACGCACGGTAGTCGGCCTGATGAGCTCGCTGCCGATGACCGGGCAGGCGCCCACCGACGGGCAGCCGGGCAGCAGGCCCTGGGCGATGATGGACAAGCTCTACCAACAGTTCGACATCCGCACCCTGGGGCTCGCTTCGACGGAAATCCCCGCCGAAGTCTCGGTGTTGATGCTGGTGCACCCCAGGCAATTGTCCGAACAGACCCAATACGCCATCGACCAGTTCGTCCTGCGCGGCGGCAAGCTGCTGGCCTTCGTCGACCCTCTGAGTCTCGCCGATGCAGACGGCGGGAAAAGCTCCGACCTGGCCCCGTTGCTGCGCTCCTGGGGCGTCCAGTTGCGGCCGGATACCCTGCTGGCGGATGCCTCGTTCGCCATGATCAAGCCCAACGCCGAACGTCGCCCGGAGCGCAATCCGACCTGGCTACACCTCCCCGGCGACACGTTCCCCCACGACAACGTGCTGACCACCGGCCTGGAAAGCCTCAACCTCGCCAGCGTCGGCCTGCTCGAACCTCTCGGCGGAGCCTCGACGCGCTTCATTCCGTTGCTGCACAGCTCGGCGCACAGCATGCCGCTGTCGCTGGAACGCTTCCGCCAATCCTCGACGGAGCAGCTCAACGCCACCCTGGTCCCGACCGGGGAACGCTACGTGCTGGCCGCCAAGGTCGAGGGGCCGGCGACGAGTGCCTTCCCTGCGGACCGCGGGAAGCAAGGCGAAGGCCTGAGCGACAGCGCGAACATCCATGTGCTGTTGGTCGCCGATACGGACCTGCTGAGCAATCCGCTCTGGCTCCAGGAACAGCCCGGCCACAACGAGCCGCAGGTATGGGCGGACAACGACCTGTTCGTCGGCAATGCCCTCGACTACCTCTCCGGTTCGGACGCGCTGATCGACCTACGCTCGCGAGGCCATACGAAGCGCCCGTTCACCCGCGTGGAAGCGCTCCGCCGCGAGGCCGGGCTGCGCGCCCAGGAACAGCTCAACGCGCTGCAGCAAAGCCTCAACGACACCGACAGGAACCTGCGCACCTTGCAGCAATCGATGGACGCCGGCGACCAGGAGGTGACTCCGGAAATGGAAGCGACGCTGCGCCGCTTCATCGATGACAAATTGCGCATCCGCCAGCAACTGCGTCAATTGCAGTTCCAGCTGAATGCCGATGTCGAGCGCCTGGGGGAACAGGTGAAACTGGCCAATACGGTCCTGCTGCCGGCACTGCTCACCCTGTTCCTCCTGCTACATTGGAGCTGGCGCAGCATGCGCCGGAGGAGGGGCTGACATGCGCCTGCGTAACGTAGCGGGACTCGCTCTCGCCCTGGCGCTGTTCGCCGGAATCTTGGGCTGGCTCCACGAACGGCAGCAACCGCCCGCGCAACCGCCTGCGAGCCGCGCCTGGCTGCCAGGGCTGAAACCGCACCAGGTGACCGCGCTGTGCATCGCCACCCCCGGCCAACCGACGATCCGCGCCAGGCGCGATGGCAAGGACTGGATGCTCGCCAGCAAGGACGGCTATCCCGCCTCGGGGGAAACCATCCGGCAGCTGTTGCGCAGCCTGGCCGACGCGCGCCTGCTGGAGGAAAAGAGCGCCTCGCCGGAAAACCGCGAACGCATGGGACTCTCCGACCAGGGCAAGGGCCAGGCCAGCCGGATCACCCTGGAGCGCGGCGACGCGCCGCCGCTGGTCCTGTTGCTGGGCAAGCGCACCTCGCAGGGCGGGCAGTTGGTCAGGCAGGCCGACGATGAGGGGGCCTGGCTGATCGACCGAACGGTCGGCCTGCCGGTCAACGACCTGGCCCTGCTCGACCCTCGGTTGACCGACCTGCCATTCGAACAGTTGCGCGAACTGACCCTGTCCTATGGCAACGGCGTACGGCTGAACATTTCCCGAGCCAGTGAAAAGGACGATGGCATCCGCCTGCGACAGTTCCCATCCAGGCCACAGTTGATGGGCGAGGCGGAAGCCGAGCAGGCCGCACGCCTGTTCGCTGCGCTCAGGCTGCTGGAGGTCGCGCCGGCCAAGGCCTCGCGGCAAAAACCGCTGCTGACCTTCACGCTCAAGAGTTTCGCCGGCGGCACGCTGCAGGGCCAGCTTCTGGAACTGGAGCGCCAGTACTGGTTGCAACTGACCGACAGCAAGGGCTTCGCCGACGGGCAGGTCTCAGCCGTCAAGGGTTGGCGCTACCGCGTGGAGGGTCTGAGTCCGGATACCGCTCCCGCGCCCCAGCCACCCAAGGCATCGCCGGTGAAGCAAAGCAAGCCGGCCAAGCCCTCGTCGCCCAAGTGCTGAGCGCTCTCGTCAGGCGCCGCTCGCAGCCGGCGAAATAGAGCCCCGCGGGATGCTGGGCAGGACTGGCCGAGTTTGCTAGAGTAGCGCTTCCTTCACGAGCCCTCGGCTCGTCGATGCAGAATTCCTAAGGCAGGCGCGGCTTATCAGAAGTAAGCCAACCCCACCCCAGAAAAGCCGGCCACAAGCCGGCTTTTTTAATGCCTCCGCACAACCCCAGCCAATCACCGTTCTCTAGGCCTCCAGAAGCTTGCGGAACAGCCCGGCAAGTGTCGCCTGGCGCTCGAAGCCGATACCAGGCGATTGTGGCAATCCCGCCAATCCCGAGGAAAACGGCAGGGCACCGGCGAAATCGTCGAATGGCCGGAAAGCCGACGGCGTAGCCTCGGCCCAACCCAGGCGCAGGGCCGCCACCAAGTGCAGGCTGAACAGGTAGCCGGCGTGCGGGCGGAAGGCCGCGCGCGGCCAACCCCGGGCGCACAGGTGGTCGAGTATCGCCAGGTAGCCCGGCAGGCCATAGCAATGCACGGGGTCGAACACCAGCACGTCGCGCTCCCGCCGCACGCCGCCATAGAGATCCAGCAAGCGAGCCTCGGCCAGGGAGAACAAGGCCTCGCCGGCACCGATGGGCCCCGGATAGATATCCGCCACTTCGGCCTGGGTAGGGAAATCGTGGGGGTCGCAGATGTCCTCGAACCACCACAACCCCAGCGGCGCCAGGGCTTTCGCTGCGTCGACCGCGCCCTCCGCGTCGTAGCGGTTCATCGCGTCGACCGCCAGCCGCGAAGCGTCGCCGAGAACCCGCAGCGCCCTGTCGATACGGCGCCGGTCCTGGTCCAGCCCGGCCGCGCCGATCTTGATCTTGGCGTGGGTGTAGCCGAGATCGACGAAGCGCCGCAGTTCCTCTTCCAGGCGTCCCAGGTCGTCGTGCGGATAGGGGTAGCCGCCGCCGGCGTAGACCGGTACGCGCTGCGGATAGTCTTCCGCCAGCCCCAGGCGTCGCGCCAGGAAGCGATGCAGCGGCAGGCCGGCGGCCTTGGCCGCGGCATCCCACAGCGCCATGTCCAGGGCGCCCACCGCGACGCAGCGTTCGCCGTGGCCGCCGGGCTTCTCGTCGCGCATCATCAGGTCCCAGGCTCGCAACGGATCGATGCCACTGCCGTCGTCGCTCGCCAGGCTGTCCGCCGGAGCCCCCAGCAGGCGCGGGGCGAAACGCTCGCGGATCAGCCCGCCCTGGGCGTAGCGCCCTACCGAGGCGTGGCCGTAGCCGACCACACGCCGACCGTCGCGCACGATATCGGTGAGCACCGCCACCAGGCTGGTGCTCAAACCACCGGTGGCAGCCGCCACGCCGGCGTAACGGGAAAGGGGAATACTGCGTTCCCGGACCTCCTGGATGCGCATCGCCTGTCGGCTCCTCCTCGCTGGACCTCTCTCCACCTTAGCCAAGGCCGCCGCCATGGTCGTCCCGATCGGTCGTAGCGACCTTCCGCCGATTTGCCCGGCCCCCGCCCCTCTGCTAGTGTCGCGGGGTTTTGTACACCTCGCCGAGACTCCCCCGATGGCCCGCAAGAAAACCCTCGATTTCGAACAGTCCCTCACCGAGCTGCAAACCCTGGTGGAACGCCTGGAAAGCGGCGAGCTGTCGCTGGAAGAGTCGCTGGGCGCCTTCGAGCAGGGCATCCGCCTGACCCGCGAATGCCAGACGTCGCTGAGCCAGGCCGAACAGAAGGTACAGATCCTCCTCGAACGCGACGGCGAGCTCAGCGAAGCGCCGTTCGATGCGGAAGGCGACGAGGCATGATCGCGGCCTACCAGGCGCGCTGCCAGGCGCGCGTCGATGCCGCCCTGGACGCCCTGTTCGTCGCTCCCCGCGAAGAACTGCAACGCCTCTACGAGGCCATGCGCTACAGCGTGATGAACGGTGGCAAGCGGGTTCGCCCGCTGCTCGCCTACGCCGCCTGCGAGGCCCTCGGCGGAGCGCCGCAGCGCGCCGACGCCGCGGCCTGCGCGGTGGAGCTGATCCATGCCTACTCGCTGGTCCACGACGACCTGCCGGCGATGGACGACGACGACCTGCGCCGTGGCCAGCCGACCACCCACCGGGCCTTCGACGAAGCCACCGCGATCCTCGCCGCCGACGGCTTGCAGGCGCTGGCCTTCGAAGTGCTCGCCGACACCCGGCGCAATCCGCAGGAACATGCCGTCTGTCTGGAAATGCTCACCCGCCTGGCGCGCGCCGCAGGCTCCGCCGGCATGGTCGGCGGCCAGGCGATCGACCTCGGCTCGGTCGGCGTGGCCCTCGACCAGGCGGCCCTGGAAGTCATGCACCGGCACAAGACCGGCGCGCTGATCGAAGCCAGCGTGCGCCTCGGCGCCCTCGCCAGCGGTCGCGCCGAGCCCGCCTCGCTGGCCGCCCTGGAGCGCTACGCCGAAGCGATCGGCCTGGCCTTCCAGGTGCAGGACGACATCCTCGACGTGGAAAGCGACACCGCCACCCTCGGCAAGACCCAGGGCAAGGACCAGGCGCACAACAAGCCGACCTATCCCGCCCTGCTCGGCCTGGAGGCCGCCAAAGGCTATGCCCTGGAGCTGCGCGACCTGGCCCTGGCCGCCCTCGACGGTTTTCCGCCGAGCGCCGACCCGCTGCGCCAACTGGCCCGCTACATCGTCGAGCGACGCAACTGACCGACGGGTCGTCGGAAGTCCCCGGCAAAGGTAGGGGCTCCCTTGCTTGGGCGCGGCCGGTGCATCAGGTAAACTGCTGGCCTCTCCGGATTGCATAACGACAGCCTGATGCCCAAGACGCTCCATGAGATTCCCCGCGAGCGCCCCGCCACGCCCCTGCTCGACCGCGCCTCTTCGCCGGCCGAACTGCGCCGGCTGGGCGAGGCGGACCTGGAAACCCTGGCCGACGAGCTGCGCCAGTACCTGCTGTATACCGTCGGCCAGACCGGCGGTCATTTCGGCGCCGGCCTCGGCGTGGTCGAGCTGACCATTGCCCTGCACTACGTCTTCGACACTCCGGACGACCGCCTGGTCTGGGACGTCGGCCACCAGGCCTATCCGCACAAGATCCTCACCGAGCGCCGCGAGCTGATGGGCACCCTGCGCCAGAAGAACGGCCTGGCGGCCTTCCCGCGCCGCGCAGAGAGCGAGTACGACACCTTCGGCGTCGGCCACTCCAGCACCTCCATCAGCGCCGCCCTGGGCATGGCCATCGCCGCCCGCCTGCAAGGCAAGGAGCGTAAGTCGGTGGCCGTGATCGGCGACGGTGCGCTGACCGCCGGCATGGCCTTCGAGGCACTCAACCATGCCTCGGAAGTCGACGCCGACATGCTGGTGATCCTCAACGACAACGACATGTCGATCTCGCACAACGTCGGCGGGCTCTCCAACTACCTGGCGAAGATCCTCTCCAGCCGCACCTATAGCAGCATGCGCGAGGGCAGCAAGAAGGTGCTCTCGCGCCTGCCCGGGGCCTGGGAGATCGCCCGGCGCACCGAGGAATACGCCAAGGGCATGCTGGTCCCCGGCACCCTGTTCGAGGAGCTCGGCTGGAACTACATAGGCCCGATCGACGGCCACGACCTGCCGACCCTGGTGGCTACCCTGCGCAACATGCGCGACATGAAGGGCCCGCAGTTCCTCCATGTGGTGACCAAGAAAGGCAAGGGCTTCGCCCCGGCCGAACTGGATCCGATCGGCTACCACGCGATCACCAAGCTGGAAGCTCCCGGCAGTGCGCCGAAGAAGACCGGCGGACCCAAGTATTCCAGCGTCTTCGGCCAGTGGCTGTGCGACATGGCCGCCCAGGACGCGCGCCTGCTCGGCATCACCCCGGCGATGAAGGAAGGTTCCGACCTGGTGGCCTTCAGCGAACGCTACCCGGAACGCTACTTCGACGTCGCCATCGCCGAACAGCATGCCGTGACCCTAGCCGCCGGCATGGCCTGCGAGGGCATGAAGCCGGTGGTAGCGATCTACTCGACCTTCCTCCAGCGCGCCTACGACCAGTTGATCCATGACGTCGCCGTGCAGCACCTCGACGTGCTGTTCGCCATCGACCGCGCCGGCCTGGTCGGCGAGGACGGCCCGACCCACGCCGGTAGCTTCGACATCTCCTACCTGCGCTGCATCCCCGGCATGCTGGTGATGACCCCCAGCGACGAGGACGAGCTGCGCAAGCTGCTCACCACCGGCTACCTGTTCGATGGCCCGGCCGCGGTGCGCTATCCGCGCGGCAGCGGCCCCAACCATCCGATCGATCCGGACCTGCAACCGGTGGAGATCGGCAAGGGCGTGGTCCGTCGGCGCGGCGGCAGGGTCGCACTGCTGGTCTTCGGCGTGCAGTTGGCGGAGGCGATGAAGGTCGCCGAAAGCCTCGACGCCACGGTCGTCGACATGCGTTTCGTCAAACCCCTCGACGAAGCCCTGGTACGCGAATTGGCGGGCAGCCACGAACTGCTGGTGACCATCGAGGAAAACGCCGTGATGGGCGGCGCCGGCTCGGCGGTCGGCGAGTTCCTCGCCAGCGAGGGCCTCGAAGTCCCGCTGCTGCAACTGGGCCTGCCCGACTACTACGTCGAACACGCCAAGCCCAGCGAGATGCTCGCCGAATGCGGCCTGGATGCCGCGGGCATCGAAAAGGCGGTACGCCAGCGTCTCGACCGGCAATAGCGCCAAACCCAGCGACAACGGCGGATAACCGCGTTGCGGTTATTCGCCCTACCCCCCAATTGCCGTAGGGCGAATAACGCCACCGGCGTTATCCGCCGATACACCACCATACCGACATACCCCGCCGACTGGCAGCGATAACCGCGTTGCGGTTATTCGCCCTACCCCCCAATTGCCGTAGGGCGAACAACGCCGCCGGCGCTATCCGCCGATACAGCGCGCGATACCGGCAAGCATTCAGCGCGCCCCGGCGAGCGAGCGGCAGAGTTTCTCGGTCGCCGCCAGCATGGCGAAGCTCGGCCGCTCGAGGTTCTTGTCTTCGATCCGGTACAGCTGTCCGCGCCGCGTCGCCGCCAGCGCCGGCCATTGCCGCCAGAGTTCGAGCTGGGCGTGACTGCCGGCGACGATGGCCGCCGGATCGCGCGCCAGAACCGCCTCGACGCTGACCTGCGGCGCCGGCTGCGGCAGGTCGCCGAATAGGTTCTCGGCGCCGCAGACGCGCAGCGCATCGCTGATCACCTGGCGTCCGCCAATGGTGTACAGCGGCCGGTCCCAGACCTGGTAGAACACTTTCAGCGGCTTGTCCCGCCGGTAGCGCTCGGCCAGGCGCCGCATGCCTTCGCGGAACCTGGCCGACAACCGCTGGCCGGCCTCGGCCTCGCCCAATGCCTCGCCCAGCGCAGCCAGTTGCAGGGCCAGTTCGTCGAGGCTGTGCGGTTCGGCGATGAAGAGGGCGATGCCGAAGTCCCGCAGGCGCTGCAACTGCGCCTCGGGCACGCTGCCGGGCCAGACCAGGATCAGGTCGGGCTGCAGTTCCAGCAGGCGTTCGAGATTGACCTGGCCGTAGCGGCCGACGGAAGGCAGGTCGCCAATCGCCGCCGGACGCTCGCCGCCATCCAGCACGCCGACCAGGCGGCGCGCTGCGCCGAGTTCGAGGACGCTGTCGGTCAGCGAAGGCGCCAGGCTGACCACCCGCTGCGCCGCCCCGGCGGAAAGGCTGAGGAGCAGGCAGGCGAGCAGCCAGAACGAGCGCATCAACCGAGTTGACGCGGAATACGGTAGAGCCAGAACAGCACCAGGCTGGTGACCCCGAGCAGGATCAGCGCAACGCCGTTGAGCCCGGCGAACACACCCGGCACGCCGATCCAGGCCGGCAGGCTGGCGCCGAACAGGGCCTTGCGGCGCACCTGCGCCAGACGGGCCCAGGCGGCGGCTTCCTCCGCCGTATCCAGCGCTTTCTGGGTGGCGATGAGACCACGCTTGTAGGCACCGAACAGCGGCAGGTTGACGAACATCGACAGCAGCGCGGCGATGAACAGCGGCATCGCCAGGCCATGGGGAAGGGGTTGCAGTTCGCCGAGGAAGAACTCGACCAGGATCAGCGGCAACAGCGCCAACGCCAGTTGCAACCACCAGGCACGTCCCAGCGCGCCGCGGGCTTGCTGGCGACTCACGTGGTTTCCGCCTCGCCCTGGTGCAGGCTGCCGAGCATGTGCCCGAGCTTGCCGGCCTTGGTCGCCAGGTAGCGCCTGTTGTGCTTGTTCAGGCCCTTTTGCAGCGGCACGCGCTCCGCCACGGTGATGGCGTAGCTTTCCAGCGCCTTGACCTTGCGCGGATTGTTGGTCATCAGGCGCAGGGAGGAGACGCCCAGGTGCGCGAGCATCGGCTGGCACATGGCGTAGTCGCGCTGGTCGGCGCCAAAACCCAGTTGCAGGTTCGCCTCGACGGTGTCGGCACCGCCATCCTGCAATTCATAGGCACGGATCTTGTTCAGCAGGCCGATGCCGCGACCTTCCTGGCGCAGGTAGAGGAGCACGCCGCGGCCCTCCTCGGCGATGGCGGCAAGCGCGCCTTCCAGCTGGAAACCGCAATCGCAGCGCAGGCTGAACAGCGCGTCGCCGGTCAGGCATTCGGAATGCAGGCGACCAAGCACCGGCGCGCCATCGGCGATGTCGCCCATGCTCAGGGCTACATGTTCCTTGCCGCTCTCCTCGTCGAGGAAACCATGCATGGTGAATTCGCCGAAGGGAGTCGGCAGTTTGGAGGCGGCGACGAACACGACGGACACCGGGGAACTCCTAGGGAAACGGAAGTCCGCCATTGTACCAGCAGCGTCCGGCGCCCGGTCAGCTCGAAATGCCGCAAATACCTATCGAGATGGACGATGAATAGAACCCCGGGTTATGAGCGAGCGACATTCAATGCTTGGCCTCGATAAGCAGCATTCCCTGTTCCTCGCGCCAACGCACCCGGTTGAGGAAACTCATGCCGAGCAGGGCTTCGGTCGGATAGCCACCCTCGATCACCGCCGCCTCGACACCCAGCAACTCGATACCGCCGATCTTCACCCGGTCCAGGGTCACCCGCCAGCCGCGCGAGGTTCCGCTGGCAGTGGAGGCGACCATCGGCTTGCCGTCCACCCGGTAATCGATACCCAGGCGGCGCGCCTCGTTCTCGTTCATGGCGATGCTGGTGGCGCCGGTATCCACCAGGAACTGCATGTTCTGCCCGTTCACCGAGCCAGCCACCCAATAGTGCCCGCCCGTACCGCGGGCGATGCTGAAGCTTTGCCGCTGCGGCGCCGAATAGCCTGCCTCGTTGTATTCGCGGCTCAGTTCGTAGGTGCGCTCGACGCCGTCGATCCGCAGCACCGCCTTGCGGCTGTCGGCGCTGACCACCTGGACGCCCTGCGGGCCGGTCTGGCCGACCCTGACCAGCTTGCGCTGGCCATCGACGTTGAGTACCGCCGCGCCGGGGAACAGGCCGACCACGAACACCTGGGGCGCGGCCAGCGAGGACAACGCGAGAACGCTGGAAAACAGGGCGACGCACAGCCGCAGCATGATCACTCCTTGGGTGGCAGGATTGCCTTCAACGGCGCATAGGGCCAGTTCCAGCGGGCGAAGATCCGCTCCAGCTCGCCGCTGGCATGCAACTGCCGCATGCGCCGGTCGAACAGCGCCAGCAGCTCACGGCCCCTGGGGGAATCGGAGAAGCCAAGATACAGCGGCAACCGAGTGACGTCGGTGATGCGGTACTCAGCCGCCAGCGCTCCGGCCCCTGCGAGCATTTCCTCGAGTTCCGGACGCGAATCGATGAAATAGTCGACCCGGTGGTTGAGCAGCATCGGCAGCGCCGAGGTGCGGCGCTGCAACTCGCTGTGCGGGGTCAGGGTAGGGAAATAGCGGGCGAAGGCGTAGCCACGCATCCATGACAGGCGGAACCGGCTCAGGCCCTCCAGTGGCGGCGGCGGATTGTCTTTCAGGGAAAGCACGGCGATCGGATCGACGTCATAGGGCCAGCGAGGATAAAGCGCTTCGTCGATTTCCCCGCGGTAGGCGCCGACCCAGGCGTCGGCCTCGCCGCGCAGGACCAGGCCGACCGCCCGGGTATAGGGCTCGTTGGCGATCCGCAGGCGTACCCCGGCCGGCTCGTAGACGGCCCGCAACAGGTCCCAGGCCACCCCGCGACCGTCCTCCTGGGTGTAGCGCGTCCAGGTTTCGCTGACCACGCGGATCTCGCCCACGGAGGGGGCGGCGGAAGCGACGCCGGGCAGCAGCCACAGGCAGCAGAACAGGACGAGCAGACGCATGGGAGGCCTCAGACCAGCCAGTGTACCCATCCCCAGACTAGACCCTGCATGACCAGCCAGGCGAATACCCCGGCCAGGACGTCGTCGAGCATGATCCCGACGCCGCCGTGCACGTTGCGGTCCACCCAACTGATCGGCCAGGGCTTGAGAATATCCACGATGCGGAACACGACGAAGCCGATCAGCAGCCACCACCAGCCCTCCGGCACCAGCCAGAGGGTTATCCACATGCCGACCATCTCGTCCCAGACGATGCCTTCGTGGTCGTGCACGCGCAGGTCGTCGGCGACCTTGCCGCACAGCCAGAAGCCGAACAGCATGGTCACTCCCAGCATCAGCCAGTAGCCCCAGTCCGGCAGCATCTGCCACAGCGGGATGAACGGGATGGCCACCAGCGACCCCCAGGTGCCCGGCGCCTTGGGCAGGGTGCCGGAGCCGAAGCCGAAGGCGAGGAAATGCCAGGGATTGCGCCAGACCGACGGCGGCACCGGCTGCGCCGGCGCCTGATCAGGATGCTCAGTCACGTTGGGTTCCGAAATGTTGGTAACCGGCCGCGGCCGGTATGAGTTCCTTTCCGTCGGCGTCGAGCAGGTGCACCCCCTGTCCCGCCTCGACCCGGCCGATGACGGCCATGGCCGGCCACGCGGCGCGAATCTCGCCAAGGTACTCAGGCGGCAGGGTGAAAACCAGCACGTAGTCGTCGCCGGCGGCCAGTTGCTGGCGCAAGGCTTCCTCGCCGGCGAGCAGGCCGCTCAACGCGGCGCTTGCCTGCAAGCGCTGGCATTCGACCAACAGGGCAACGCCGGAAGCGCGGGCGATATGCCCGCAGTCGGCGAGCAGCCCGTCGGAGATGTCCAGGGCGGCGCTGGCCTTGCCGCGCAGGGCGAGGCCCAGACCGAATTGCGGGGCCGGCGTCCAGTAGCGCGCCAGCAGCGGTTCGGCCACCTCGGCGGGCGCCGATCTTCGCTCCAGCACCAGTTCCAGCGCCGCTCCAGCCTCGCCGAGCGGGCCCCCGACGCAGAGCAGGTCGCCCGGGCGCGCACCGGCGCGGGTCAGCGCCTGGCCGGCCGGCACCCTGCCGAATACGGTCAGGGTCATGCTCAGCGGGCCGCGCGTGGTGTCGCCGCCGACCAGCGCCAGGCCGCACTGCCGGGCCATGGCGTCGAGGCCGCGGGCGAAGCCCTGCAACCACTCGGCGTCGGCCTGCGGCAAGGTCAGGGCCAGGGTGAAGGCCAGGGGCGCGGCGCCCATCGCCGCCAGGTCGCTGGCGGAGACCGCCAGGGCGCGCTGGGCAAGAAGGAAAGGGTCGCAACCGGCGGGAAAATGCACGCCTTCCACCAGGGTATCGGTGGAGACCGCCAGTTGTTCGCCGGCTGGCGGCGCCAGCAGGGCGCAGTCGTCGCCGATGCCGAGGGCCACGTCCGCCGCCGGCGCCGCGCAGGCGGCCGCGGCGAAGAAGCGGCGGATCAGCTCGAACTCACCCATGACGCCGCCGGCGCGGGATCAGCGCTTGCCGCCGCGCAGCTCGGCGGCGCGCAGGCGCGGCGCCAGCTTGTCGAGCACGCCGTTGACGAACTTGTGGCCGTCGGTGGCGCCGAAGGTCTTGGCCAGCTCGATGCCCTCGTTGATCACTACCTTGTAGGGCACGTCGATGCGGTTGCGCAGTTCGTAGGTGGACAGCCGCAGGATGGCCAGCTCGACCGGGTCGATCTCGGCCAGCGGGCGGTCCAGGCAGGGCTCGAAGGTGGAGTCCAGCTCGCTCTTCTGTCGCGGCACGCCGTGCAGGATCTCGTGGAAGTAGGCGCCGTCGACCTCGGAGAAGTCGTTGTCGGTGCGGAACTGCGCCTCGATCTCGTGCAGGGGCTGGCCGGCGATCTGCCAGGAGTACAGGGCCTGGACGGCCAGGCTGCGGGCCTTGCGGCGAGCGGCGGTCTTGCCTTTCGGCGGCTTGGCTGCCGGGTTGCCGCTGTCTTGATTGCTCACTTGGCCTCCAACTGCGCCAGCAGGCTGACCATTTCCAGGGCCGACAACGCGGCTTCGGCGCCCTTGTTGCCGGCCTTGGTGCCGGAGCGCTCGATGGCCTGCTCGATGGAGTCGACGGTGAGGACGCCGAAGGCGACCGGGATGCCGAACTGCAGGGACACCTGGGCCAGGCCCTTGGTGCACTCGCCAGCCACGTATTCGAAGTGCGGGGTGCCGCCACGGATCACCGCGCCGAGGGCGATGATGGCGTCGAAGCCGCCTTGCTGGGCGACCTTCTGGGTCACCAGCGGGATCTCGAAGGCACCCGGGGCGCGGATGATGGTGATCTCGCTTTCAGCCACGCCGTGGCGGACCAGGGCGTCGACGGCGCCGCTGACCAGGCTTTCCACGACGAAGCTGTTGAAGCGGCCGACCACCAGGGCGTAGCGGCCTTTGGGGGCAATGAAGGTACCTTCGATGGTCTTCAGGGTCATGAGCAGGTCTCATCTGTTAAAGAGCCGGGACGCCGTTGCGCCCCGAGCGAAAAGGGTCGAAAGGTCCGTCCAGCATAGCGCCCACCGCGATCTTGCACGCGGCGGGCGGGACAGGCCTTATTCGGCGGGCAGGTATTCTACAACTTCCAGGTCGAAACCGGATATCGCATTGAAGCGCATCGGCGCACTCAGCAGGCGCATCTTGCGCACGCCGAGGTCGCGCAGGATCTGCGAACCGGCACCGACGGTGCTGTAGGTGGTGGTGGCCTTGGGCGCCGGAGCCGGCGCCGAAGCGATCTCGCGGACATGGGCGAGCAGGTCGTCGCCGCCGATCTGGTGACCGAGCAGCAGCACCACGCCGCTGCCCGCCTCGGCGACCTTGGTCATCGCCGCGCGCAGGCTCCAGCGGCCCGGCTGGTTGACCTGCAGCAGGTCGCGCAGCGGGTCCATGTTATGCACGCGGACCAGGGTCGGCTCTTCCGCGCAGACCTTGCCGAGGGTCAGCGCCAGGTGCACGTCGCCCTCCACCGAGTCGCGGTAGGTGATCAGGTTGAAGTGGCCCAGTTCGCTGTCGAGCGGCTGCTCGGCGATGCGCTCGACGGTGCGCTCGTGGATCAGCCGGTAGTGGATCAGGTCGGCGATGGTGCCGATCTTGATCCCGTGCTCGGCGGCGAACGCCTCCAGTTCGGGCCGGCGAGCCATGCTGCCGTCGTCGTTCATCACCTCGCAGATCACCCCGGACGGCTCGAACCCGGCCATCCGCGCCAGGTCGCAGGCCGCCTCGGTGTGCCCGGCGCGAGCCAGGGTACCGCCCGGCTGGGCCATCAGAGGGAAGATGTGGCCGGGGCTGACGATGTCGGCGGCCACGGCGTTCTTCGCCGCCGCAGCCTGCACGGTGCGGGCGCGGTCCGCGGCGGAGATGCCGGTGGTGACGCCCTCGGCGGCCTCGATGGAGACAGTGAACTTGGTGCCGAAGCCGGAGCCGTTGCGCTGCACCATCAGCGGCAGGCCGAGGCGCTCGCAACGCTCGCGGGTCATCGGCATGCAGACCAGGCCGCGGGCATGCTTGACCATGAAGTTGATGTCTTCGGTGCGGACGCATTCGGCGGCCATGATCAGGTCGCCTTCGTTCTCGCGGTCCTCGTCATCCATCAGGATGACCATCTTGCCTTGGCGGATGTCTTCGATCAGTTCGTCGATCGTGTTGAGTGCCATGGGCACCCCCTTATGCAATTCGTGGGTTACTTGAGAAAACCGTTCTCGGCGAGAAACGCTTCGCTGATGCCGGAGGCGCTGGGCTCGGCGGCCTTGTCGCCAAGCAGCAGGCGCTCCAGGTAACGGGCCAGCAGGTCGACCTCGAGGTTGACCCGGCGTCCGGGCTGGTACTCGGCCATGATGGTTTCGCTGAGCGTATGCGGGACGATGGTCAGCTCGAACTCCGCGCCGTTCACCGCGTTCACCGTGAGGCTGGTGCCGTCGACGGTGATCGAGCCCTTGTGCGCGATGTACCTGGCCAGTTCGCGCGGGGCACGCACGGTGAACTGGATGGCGCGGGCGTTCTCCTCGCGCTTGAGCACCTCGCCGACGCCGTCGACGTGGCCGCTCACCAGGTGTCCGCCGAGGCGGGTGGTCGGCGTCAGGGCCTTTTCCAGGTTCACCCGGCTGCCCACCTTCAGGTGCTGGAAGGCGGTGCGCGCCAGGCTCTCGCGGCTGACGTCGGCCCAGAAGCCATCGCCGGGCAGTTCCACCGCGGTCAGGCAGACGCCGTTGACCGCGATGCTGTCGCCGAGCTTGACGTCGCCCAGGTCGAGCTTGCCGGTGGCGATGTAGACCCGCAGGTCGCCGCCCTTGGGCGTCATTGCGCGGACGCTGCCGATCGACTCGATTATGCCGGTGAACATGCGACCTCCCGTTTTTCCGCCGCACAGGCGCGCAGCATGGCCGGCGCGACGCCGAGCGGCCTGCGTGCCATAGCGCGGGTATTCCAAGATGAAGACATATGACGAACTCCTGTTTCGTGAAAAACAGGGCTTTTTGGATCGAAGGGGATCTTGCGGGCGCACAGGGTACGCCCAGGCAGGCAATCCCGTTCTCTCTTTATCCGGACTATGACCGTCGGCCCCGGAATCGCACCGGGTCTGCTGACCTTGTCGTCCGGCGGTGGCCGGTCCGGCAAGCGCTCGCGGGCTAGGCGCCTTGCGCGCCATTACCGCCGGTGGGGACTTTCACCCCGCCCTGAGAACGTTACGGCCACCGAGATGGCCGTGTGGCGTTTTACCACAGTTGCGCCGCTTGTGCATCGTCCGCCGCGTCGCCGCGCAGCGAAGTTCAGGCGTCCCGCGGATGGGGCCGCGCGGTGACCAGCCAGTCGTCGCCCACCGCGCGGATGTCGTCGATCCGCAACTGCGCCGCATCGGCCATCCGCGCCAGCGGCCAGTCGAGCAAAGGACGGGCGCTGGAGCCGAGGAACTTCGGCGCGACGAACAGCCGGTACTCATCCACCAGCCCCAGCCGGGCGAAGGCGCCGGCCAGACGCGGGCCGGCCTCCACCAGCACTTCGTTGGCGCCGCGCGCCGCCAGTTCCAGGAGCAGCTTGTGCAAATCGACGTGGCCCTCGGCGGAGGGCAGCGCCAGCAGTTCGTGGCCGGCGTCCTGGAAGCGTTCGCGCGCCGAGGCGGCGGCGCAGGTCGCCACCAGCGCCGGACCGGCCTGGTAGAACGCCGACTCCAGCGGCACCCGCAGGCGCCCGTCGACCAGCACCCGCAACGGCTGGCGAGCCGCGGCGAGCGCGGTAAGCTCGGCGTTCAGGCCCAGTTCGTAGGGGCGTACGTTGAGCCGCGCATCGTCCGCCAGCAGCGTATCGGCGCCGGACAACACCACGCTGGAGCGAGCGCGCAAGCGCTGCACCGCCGAACGCGCGGAGGGCCCGGTGATCCACTGGCTTTCCCCGCTGGCCATGGCGGTGCGCCCGTCCAGGCTCATCGCCAGCTTGACCCGGACGAACGGCAGGCCATGTTCCATGCGCTTGATGAAACCGATGTTGAGTTCCCGCGCCTCGGCTTCGAGGACGCCGCTCTGCACCGCGATGCCGGCCTGCATCAGACGCAGCAGGCCGCGACCGGCGACCTCGGGGTTGGGATCCTGCATCGCCGCGACCACCCGCGCCACCCCGGCGCCCACCAGCGCATCGGCGCACGGCGGGGTGCGGCCGAAGTGGCTGCAGGGCTCGAGGGTCACGTAGGCGGTGGCGCCGCGTGCATTCTCGCCGGCCTGGCGCAGGGCATGGACCTCGGCGTGCGGCTCGCCGGCGCGGACGTGCCAGCCCTCGCCGACCACCTGGCCGTCCTTGACCAGCACGCAGCCGACACGCGGATTCGGATGGGTGGAGTACAGCCCCTGGCGCGCCAGTTCCAGGGCGCGGGCCATGTACAGCGGGTCGGCGGCGTTCATTCCTTGGCCGGCTCGCGGGCGAGGCGTTCGATCTCCTCGCGGAATTCGTTGAGGTCCTGGAAGCGCCGGTAGACCGAGGCGAAACGGATGTAGGCGACTTCGTCGAGCTTCTGCAGCTCGGCCATCACCAGTTCGCCCAGCACCCGCGACTTGATCTCGCGCTCGCCGGTGGCGCGCAACTGGTGCTTGATGTGGCCGATGGCCGCTTCCAGCCGCTCGACGCTGACCGGACGCTTCTCCAGGGCGCGCTGCATGCCGGCGCGCAGCTTGTCCTCGTCGAACGGCTGGCGGCTGCCGTCCTGCTTGATCAGGCGCGGCATGACCAGCTCGGCGGTCTCGAAGGTGGTGAAGCGTTCGCCGCAGGCCAGGCACTCGCGGCGCCGGCGCACCTGATCGCCCTCGGCGACCAGTCGCGAGTCAATCACTTTGGTGTCATGGGCACCGCAGAAGGGACAATGCATGGTGCTGATACAGGCGTAGCTGAAGGAAGCCGCATGGTAGCGCATCCGCGCCCGACCGAGCACCCGCAGAATCGACCGGCGCCGGCACGCTGGGAAAGGCGAGAGGAATCGGACGTTGCGGCCTACGCGAAGCGCGACAAGAATCACACTTTGCGCTATACAAGCGCCGCCCGGATTCCACCGCTATGGAGCAGCCCATGACCCTGCGCCCGATCGCCCTGCTGGCCGTCCTTCTCCTCGCCGCTTGTTCCAGCGACAAGCCGAAGCCTGCGCCAACGCCGCAAGCTTCGCGCAGCGTGACCATGGTCGAGCCGGTGCTACCGGCCCACCTGCGCGAGCTGAGCGGAACGCTGAGCAGCATCCAGGGCAGCCTGCCACGCGGCAGCGAGGTGCAGATGGCACTGCTGGTGATCGACGAGCGCGACCGTCCACAGCGGCTGCTGGCCAGCGAGACGGTGCTGGCCACCGGCGAACTCATGCCCTTCCGCCTGCCGTTCAACCCCGAATCCTTCCCGCCGGCCGGTGGCGCGCTGCGCGTCGAACTGCACGCGCGGGTGATCCAGTCCGGCCAGTTGGCCTGGCGCCTGCATCCGTTGCGGATCGCCCAGCCGACCACCCAGTCCCTCGGCGAACTGCGCCTGGTACGCGCGCCGTGACGGCACCGCAAGCCCTGACCCAGGCGCTGGGCGAGCTGCTCGGCGACGCCCGGCTCAGCGCCACCGCGCTGCCCGGCACCGACCTGCGCCTGTGGCTGATCGACGCGCAGAACATGGACCGCCAGTTCAGCCCGGAGGAAACCCGCCGCATCCTCGAAGAGCCGCCGTACTGGTGCTTCTGCTGGGCCAGCGGGCTGGTCCTGGCGCGCTGGCTGGCGGCGCGCCCGCAGTGGGTCCGCGACAAGCGCGTGCTGGACTTCGGCAGCGGCTCCGGGGTGGCGGCGATCGCCGCGGCCCGCGCCGGCGCCGCCGAGGTGGTGGCTTGCGACCTGGATCCCCTGGCGCTGGCAGCGAGCCGGGCGAACGCCGAACTGAACGGAGTGGAGCTGAGCTATTCGGCGGACTTCTTCGCCGAGGACGATCGCTTCGACCTGATCCTGGTGGCCGACGTGCTCTACGACCGCGCCAACCTGCCGCTGCTCGACCAGTTCCTCAGCCGCGGCCGCCAGGCGCTGGTCGCCGACTCGCGGGTCCGTGACTTCCGTCATCCGCTGTACCGACGCCTGGACGTGCTCGAAGCCTGTACCTGGCCGGACCTCGCCGAGCCCGCCGAATTCCGCCTGGTCAGCCTGTATCACGCCGAACGCGGGCAAGCCTGAGGCACGGGCTTGTTTGCGCGCGGCGCGCCCCCACTTATAGTGGTCACCACCTTGCGTTTCCGAGAATCGACATGAGCGATACGCCCTACATCTTCGACGTCACCGGCGCCAACTTCGAGCAGCTGGTCATCGAGAACTCGTTCCACAAGCCGGTCCTGGTGGACTTCTGGGCCGACTGGTGCGCCCCGTGCAAGGCGCTGATGCCACTGCTGGCGCAGATCGCCGAGTCCTACCAGGGCGAATTGCTGCTGGCCAAGGTCAACTGCGACGTCGAGCAGGACATCGTGATGCGCTTCGGCATCCGCAGCCTGCCGACCGTGGTCCTGTTCAAGGATGGCCAGCCGGTCGACGGTTTCGCCGGCGCCCAGCCCGAATCGCAGATCCGCGCCCTGCTCGAACCCCATGTGAAAGCACCGGCGCTGCCCGACGAAGACCCGCTGGAAGTGGCCCAGGCGCTGTTCGCCGAAGGCCGCATCGGCGACGCCGAAGCGACCCTGAAAGCCCTGCTGGCGGAGAACAACGAGAACGCCGCGGCGCTGATCCTCTACGCCCGCTGCCTGGCCGAGCGCGGCGAACTGGAAGAGGCGCAGGCCATCCTCGACGCGGTGAAGAGCGACGAGCACAAGCAGGCCCTGGCCGGCGCCCGCGCGCAGCTGACCTTCCTGCGCCAGGCTGCCGACCTGCCCGACAGCGCAGAGCTGAAGAGCCGCCTGGCGGCCGATGCCGGCGACGACGAGGCAGCCTACCAGTTGGCCGTCCAGCAGCTCGCCCGGCAGCAGTACGAGGCGGCCCTGGACGGACTGCTCAAGCTGTTCCTGCGCAACCGCGGCTACCAGGACGACCTGCCGCGCAAGACCCTGGTGCAGGTCTTCGACCTGCTTGGCAACGACCACCCGCTGGTCACCGCCTACCGCCGCAAGCTGTACCAGGCGCTCTACTGAGTCGCCGAGCCCCGTCCGCGGGGCTCAGTCCTCCAGCCAGACGAACACCTGGGTGCCGTCGACCACCTCGACCTTGACCCGGGCGTCGTGCCGCAGGCGCACCAGCAGTTGCTTGGCGGCGCCGGCATTGCCGCTGAACCCCTCCAACTCCGCCAGCAACTGCGGCCCCTCGATCCGCCCGCTGCCGCGCAGCAGGTCCTGGGCGGTCTGCCATAGGCGATCCACCGGCGCTGCCGGCGCCGGCGCCCTGGCCGCCGCGACCTGCGGCTCGCCCAGCGGCGGCGGGGGCACGTGTTGCGCCAGCTGGCGCCAATCCTCGGCGTCCAGTTCCAGGGTCAGGTCCACCGGCCAGTCGCCGATGCTTCCGCGAATCCGCACCATCTCGTTTCTCCACAAGCGAATCGCGCCATGCTCCCACGTCGGCGCGTAGGGGCCAAATCGGCCAGGCTAGGCAGGCGGAAAAATTCGTTATAACGTAACAAACTCTTTTCCTTCCTTGCCGGAGTCCCGTTCATGCGCCCACTGCTGTTAGCCCTCGTCTTGCTGCCGTTCGCCGCCCAGGCCCATGACGACCACGACCATGACCACGCCCACGGCAGCCTGGGCAAGCACGAGCACGGCGTCGCCCAGTTGAACGTGGCGCTGGACGGCAAGACCCTCGAACTGGAGCTGGACAGCCCGGCGATGAACCTGGTCGGTTTCGAACACGCCGCCAGCACCGACGCGGACAAGGCCGCCGTGGCCAAGGCCCGCGCGCAGCTGGAAAAACCGCTGGAGCTGTTCGCCCTGCCGGTCACCGCCGGCTGCTCGGTGGCCAGCCAGGAACTGCGGAGTCCGCTGTTCGGCGACAAGGCGCCGGCCCACGCGCACAAGGAGAAGGCAGGCCACGAACACGAACACGGTCATGCCGATATCCACGCCCATTACCAGCTCAGTTGCGAGAAGCCCGAGCTGCTCAAGCTGCTGACCCTCGCCGAGTTCTTCAAGCGCTTCCCCGCCACCCAGAAAATTCAGGTACAACTGATCGGTCCCGACGGCCAGAAAGGCGCCGACCTGGCTCCGGCCAGCGCCGAGCTGAAGCTGTAGGATCGTTCCGGAGGCGCCGCGAGGGATTCGGCGCGGCGCCCCTCCATCCATTCTCGAGGCTCCGGCGGAGCGTTCCGCCCCTACCCCCATGAGCGCACTGATCACCCTGACCAACCTCGGCTTCGCCTGGCCCGGCCAGGCGGAGTTGCTGGACATTCCCAGCTTCCATCTCGAACGCGGCGAGAGCCTGTTCCTCAAGGGGCCTTCCGGCAGCGGCAAGACCACCCTGCTCGGCCTCCTCGGCGGCGTGCAGAAGCCCGGCCGCGGCAGCATCCGCCTGCTCGGCGAGGACCTGGAAAAGCTGTCCGCCGCGCGCCGCGACCATTTCCGCGTCGACCACACCGGCTACATCTTCCAGCAGTTCAACCTGCTGCCATTCCTCTCGGTACGCGAGAACGTCGAGCTGCCCTGTCACTTTTCCGCGTTGCGCCGTCAGCGCGCCCGCGAACGCCACGGTAGCCCGGCGCAGGCCGCCAGCCATCTGCTCGGCCAGCTCGGCCTCGGCGGCGAACTGCACGAACGCCGCGCCGACAGCCTGTCCATCGGCCAGCAGCAGCGGGTCGCCGCCGCCCGCGCGCTGATCGGCCAGCCGGAGCTGGTGATCGCCGACGAGCCGACCTCGGCGCTCGACGCCGACAGCCGCGAGGCGTTTCTCCAGTTGCTCTTCGCCGAATGCCGCGAGGCCGGCGCCAGCCTGCTGTTCGTCAGCCACGACCAGAGCCTGGCCGGGCTGTTCGACCGCAGCCTGTCCCTTTCCGATCTCAACCGCGCCGCCCGGCCGGCAGGACTCTGAGCATGTATCTCTTCCGACTGGCACTGGCCAGCCTGGCCAACCGCCGCTTCACCGCCCTGCTGACGATCTTCGCCATCGCCCTCTCCGCCTGCCTGCTGCTGGCGGTGGAGCGGGTCCGCACCGAGGCCAAGGCCAGCTTCGCCAGTACCATCTCCGGAACCGACCTGATCGTCGGCGCGCGCTCCGGCTCGGTGAACCTGCTGCTCTACTCGGTATTCCGCATCGGCAACGCGACCAACAACATCCGCTGGGACAGCTACCGGCACTTCGCCGAAAACCCGCGGGTGAAGTGGGCGATCCCGATCTCCCTCGGCGACTCGCACCGCGGCTACCGGGTAATGGGTACCGATGCCGGCTATTTCGAGCACTACCGCTACGGCCGCGGCCAGGAACTGCAACTGGCCGAGGGCCGCGCCTTCGGCCAGGACCTGTTCGACGTGGTGCTCGGCGCCGAGGTGGCCGAAGCCCTGCACTACAGGCTCGGCGAGAAGATCGTGCTGGCCCATGGGGTGAGCACGGTGAGCCTGGTCAAGCACGACGACAAGCCGTTCACCGTGGTCGGCATCCTCCAGCGCACCGGTACCCCGGTGGACCGCACCCTGCACATATCCCTCGCCGGCATGGAGGCGCTGCACGTCGACTGGCGCAACGGGGTGCCGGCGATGGGCGCCGGGCGCGTCAGTGCCGAGCAGGCGCGGCACATGGACCTGCAACCACAGGCGATCACCGCGTTCCTGGTCGGCCTGAAGAGCAAGGTGGCGACCTTCGCCCTGCAACGCGAGGTCAACGACTATCCCGGCGAACCGCTGATGGCGATCCTCCCCGGTGTCGCCCTGCAGGAACTGTGGGGCCTGATGGGCACCGCCGAGAAGGCACTGTTCGTGGTCTCGCTGTTCGTCGTCCTCACCGGCCTGATCGGCATGCTCACGGCGATCCTCACCAGCCTCAACGAGCGCCGCCGGGAGATGGCCATCCTGCGCTCGGTGGGCGCGCGCCCCTGGCACATCTTCGGCCTGCTGCTGGCCGAGGCCTTCAGCCTGGCGCTGGCCGGCGTCGCCCTCGGCCTCGGCCTGCTCTACCTCGGCATCGCCGCCAGCCAGGGCTACGTCCAGGCCAACTACGGCATCTACCTGCCGCTGGCCTGGCCGAGCGACTATGAGTGGAGCCTGCTCGGGGCTATCCTGGCGGCCGCCGTGCTGATCGGCTGCGTGCCGGCCTGGCGCGCCTACCGCCAGTCCCTGGCCGATGGCCTGTCGATCCGCCTATGACCCGGAGATATTCCCCGATGCTGCGCTCCCTGACCGTCCTCCTGCTGGCTTTCGCCCTGCTCCTGGGCAGTGCCGTGGCGCGCGCCGCGCCGCGCGAACTGACCTGGTCGCAACTGATCCCGGCCGGCGCCCCGCCCGCCCCGGCGCCGCTGCCGATCCACGACCTCGCCAACGCCCTCAGCGAAGCCGGTCCGGCGGCCAGCCAGCAGAGCCCCAACGCCCCGGTGGTGAAGGCACTGGACGGCATCGAGGCCAAGCTGCCGGGCTACATCGTGCCGCTGGAAATCAGCGAGGCCGGGCTGGTCACCGAGTTCCTCCTGGTCCCCTACTACGGCGCCTGCATCCACGTACCGCCGCCGCCGTCGAACCAGATCGTCTACGTGAAGACCGCCAAGGGCGTGCAGATGGACGAGTTGTATCAGCCATTCTGGGTCGAGGGCACCTTCAAGGTGGAGAACGCCAGCAGCGAGCTGGCGGCGGCCGGCTACCGCATGCAGGCGAGCAAGGTGACGCCCTACGAATACGAAGGTGGCTGAACGACATGCGACAATCCGCCGCGCCATTTACGTTGCGGCGGTCACATTTGCTCCTAGGATTGATTGAGCTGTGTCAAGGAAGGCAACTGTTAGCTGGCTGACCATTAGCAGCACCAACACTTTCTAATACAAGGAATGGAGCTCATCATGCGTAAGTCCTGGCTTACCGCTTCCCTGCTGGCCCTCACCGTCGCCTCCCCGTTCGCCGCTGCGGATATTCAAGGACACAAGGCCGGTGACTTCATCATCCGTGGCGGCTTCGCCACCGTCGATCCCGACGACAGCAGTTCCGACATCAAGCTGGACGGCGCCAAGCAGCGCGGTACCAAGGCGACTGTCGACAGCGACACCCAGCTCGGCCTGACCTTCACCTACATGTTCGCCGACAAGTGGGGCGTGGAACTGGTCGCCGCCACTCCGTTCAACCACCAGGTCGACGTCAAGGGCCTCGGCCCGGGCCTGGACGGCAAGCTGGCCGACATCAAGCAACTGCCGCCGACCCTGCTGCTCCAGTACTACCCCATGGGCGGTACCAACAGCGCCTTCCAGCCCTACGGCGGCCTGGGCGTGAACTACACCACCTTCTTCGACGAAGACCTCGCCAGCAACCGCAAGGCGCAGGGTTTCAGCAGCATGAAGCTGCAGGACTCCTGGGGCCTGGCCGGCGAACTGGGCTTCGACTACATGCTCAACGAGCACGCGCTGTTCAACATGGCCGTCTGGTACATGGACATCGACACCAAGGCCAGCATCAACGGCCCGAGCGCCCTGGGCGTGAACAAGACCAAGGTCGACGTGGACGTCGATCCGTGGGTCTACATGATCGGTTTCGGCTACAAGTTCTGAGTCGTAGACTGTCGCGGGGCTTGCGCCCCCAACGGAAAAAGGCGCCTTCGGGCGCCTTTTTTCATCCTGCGGAAACGGACCCCATGTACCTCTGGCTGAAGACCCTGCACATCACCTTCGCCCTCAGCAGCGCCGCCCTGTTCGTCTGGCGCCTGGCCTGGAACTGGTCGGGGCGCAAGGCCAGCGGCATCCGCCGCTGGGGACCGCACCTGGTGGACACCCTGCTGCTGCTCAGCGCGCTCGGCCTGGTGCACCTGGCGATGCCCTGGCCGCTGCCGCTCTGGCTGCTGGCGAAGCTGGGGCTGTTGCTGGGCTACATCGTCTGCGCGGCGTTCGCCCTGCGGATGGCGCGGGGCCCCGGCAAGGGCCTGCTCAGCGTCCTCAGCCTCACCCTGCTGGGCGGGATCTTCTACCTGGCGCTGAACAAGCCCTGGTGGTGATCAGCGGCCGAGCAGGCGCGCCAGGCCCACGCCCATCGGCGTCGGCTGGTCGAAGCGGAAACGCCGCAGCAGGCGCTCGTTGTTCGCCCGCGAATGCCTGATGTCACCGGCTCGCGCGTCGGCGTGGGTCACCGGCGGCAGGCCACCGAGCACCTGGCCGATCTCTGCCAGCAACTGCTTCAGGCTGATGCTGCGATTCAGGCCGACGTTCACCGCCCCGGGTTCCACCGCCGTCGCCTCCAGCGCCTGGACCAGGAAATCGACCAGGTCGGCGACGTAGATGAAGTCGCGGGTCTGCTCGCCGTCGCCGAACACGGTGATCGGCGTCCCCTTCAGGGCGCGCTCGGTGAATATGCTGATCACCCCGGAATAGGGCGAGGACGGGTCCTGGCGCGGCCCGTAGACGTTGAAGAAGCGGAAGATCGCCGGCTCCAGCCCATGCTGGCGGCGATAGAAATCGAGGTAGTACTCGCTGGCCAGCTTGTCCGACGCGTAGGGCGTCAGCGGCGACTTCGGGGTGTCTTCGTCGATCGCCGTGCCTTCGCCGTTCTGCCCGTAGACCGCTGCGCTGGAAGCGAACACCACGCGCTTCACGCCCTGCTCGCGCATCGCTTCGCAGAGGTTCAGGGTGGCGATGAAATTGCTCTGGTGGGTGGCGACCGGGTCGTCCACCGAGGCCTGTACCGAGGCGACCGCGGCCAGGTGGGCGACCGCCGCGCAGCCCTTCAGGGCGGCCGCCAGGGTCGCCGCGTCGGCGGCGTCGCCTTCGAGCAGCTCTACCCGTTCGTCGTCCAGGGGCAGGTTGTCGCGCTTGCCGGTGGACAGGTTGTCCAGCACACGCACGCGGTAGCCGCGCGCCAGCAGCGCGTCGGTCAGGTGGGAGCCGATGAAACCGGCGCCGCCAGTGATCAGGATGGGACGTTCAAACATGCCTGTAGTACCTGTCCAATAGAGCCGGCAAACCTGCGCGCCAGGCGCGCGGCTTGATGCCGAAGGTGTGGAGGATCTTCTTGCAGACCATCACCGCGTGCTGCGGCTCGTCGAGCGCGTCCGGGCGCGCGGCATGGGCCTCCGCCGAAGGCTCCTGAATCAGGTTGGAGCGATAGGTACGCGCCTCGTTGAGGATCACCTGTCCCAGCGCCAGGGTGGTGGTCGCTTCCAGTCCGCCGTAGTGGTAGGTGCCCCACAGCGGCGCCTGGCAGTCGAGCTGCTTGAGCACCGAGAGCACCACCCGCGCGGCGTCGTCCACCGGCGTCGGGTTGCCGCGCCGGTCGTCGGCGAGGAACAGCGGCTGCGGTTGTTCGGCGCGGCTGAGGAAACGTCCCAGCAAGCCGTTCGGGCTTTCGTCCAGCAGCCAGCCGAAGCGGATCAGCACATGTCGCGGGCAGGCCGCGCGCACGCTCTGCTCCATGCGCCAGAGCGCCTGGCCACGCAGGCCCAGCGGAAGGGTCTCGTCCTTCTCGCTGTAGGCGGTGGCGCGGGCGCCGTCGAAGACCCGGTAGCTGGACGGCTGGACCAGCAGGATCTCGTAGTGCTGGCAGAGCTCCGCGAGGCGCTCGACGGCGCGCTCCTGGGCGCCCAGGCGCTCCGCCTCGACCTGCTCGGCCTGGAACCAGTCGTGGTAGAAGGCGAGGTTGATCACCGCGTCGGGGCGCGTTTCGTCCAGCAGGGTGGTGAGGCTGGCGGCATCCCAGCCCTGCTCGGGTGGTCTGGGCGCGAGGAAACCGATGTCTTCCTCCGCCCCTAGGCGGATCAGCGCCTGTCCAAGGGCATTACCGCCGCCCAAAAGCATCAGGCGCATTCGCATGGTGTAGGGGGGCACTCGAAATCTGATAGTGAATAGCGACGCGGCGCACGCCCCAAGGCAATGACATCCTGCGCCTCGCTGGCGACATGAAAGGTGCGGGCATCGGGTGCTGCTTGTCGCGGCAGGTACCCCGGACAGCGCCGCCGTTATTTTCATGCAACCTGACACGCCGCATTCTTGCTGTGCCTCCGGTGAAGCGTCAAGCATTCACCGGGCCAGCTCCGCCTGCGGCGCGGATCGGCGGGACGAATGGCAGCGCGCGGCGGCGTCAGGCCGGTAGCGCGCCGGCCCGATAGTCCTTGGGCGAAACCTCGAACTGCTTCTTGAACGCCCGGCTGAAATGCGCCGAGTCGCTGAAACCCCACTTGAAGGCGATGGAGGTGATCGATTCGCCGCGCAGCCGTGGGTTGCCGAGGTCGGCGGCGCTGCGGCTGAGGCGCTGGCGGAGAATGTAGCGGCAGACGCTGTCGCCCTGCTCCTCGAACAACCGGTACAACTGGCGCACCGAGATGCGCAGGCGGCCGGCGAGCATGTCCGGACTCAGGCGCGGCTCCTGCAGGGATTGCTCGATCAGACGCTCCGCGTGCCGGCGCAGACTGTAGCCATAGAGCCCGGCCAGCGGTCCCTCCAATTCCTCGCCGGCGTGCTGTAGCGCCGGCCCGAGCAGGGCGATCAGCGCCTCCTGCAACGCCCCGCCCTCGTCCGCCACCGCCCACGGCTGCAGTTCTCCGGCGCACACCTGCTGCACCAGCAGGCTCAGCAGGCGACCGCTGGCGCAGTTCGGCGAGAGTTTGCCGAAGGCCCGCTGGCTGGGTGGCAGGTGCCGGCATACCTCTTCGCGGGAGAGATGGAACGAGGTGTGTTCGATGAGTCCGTGGGGAATGATCTCGCAGCCGCCCGCGGAGTCCATCAGCGCCATTTCCCCTGGCGCCAGCTCTATGCTGTCCCCACCCTGGCGCAGTTGCGCATGGCCGCTGCGCTGGACGACCAGGAAGCAGTGGCGGTCGTCGTCATGATCGGCATGGGTGGCCTGGCGGGCGATGCGCCCTGCGTTGGTGCGGATCTGCGCCAACTCCAGACCGCCGAGGTCCTGCCGCGAGATATCGCCGATGAACAGCGTCCGGTTCAGCGCGGGCTGCGACTCGAAGCGCCCGCAGACCTGGCGCAACGCCTGGTTCCAGGCTTCGAAGCTGTTGTGTGCGGAAGACAGGGTATGCACCGGGCACCTCCTGACGGCAACGGCCATCGTTATTGTTGTATGGCGCGGCAATTACCGAGCCACGCAGCGCTGCCGATATGATTAACATGTTATCGATATACCCACAAGCTAGCGCAAATGGACCGGCGGATACGCATCCGGGAGAGCCGGCAAGGGCCGTTCAGGCGGGAGAAAGCAGGCGCTGCAATTGGGCGAAGGCGCCCAGCAGGGCCAGGCGCTGCTCGGCGACCAGAGGGATGTAGCGGCGATAGGCGGGGAAGCGGTTGACCACCTCGCACGCCCCCAGGTGTTCCAGGCTCACGGTCCAGCCCCTGTCGTCGCGGCAGAGGCGCAAACTCCGGAAGTCCAGAGGCATGAGCTGCTCCAGCAAGACCCGGTCGCCCCCCTGCAAGGCCTCCCGCAACGGCTCGAGCCCGCTCCCGCTGCGTACCTTGCAAAGGATGCCGCGACGCCGCAAGCAACCGGCGTGACGCAGCTCCAGGCTGGCCGGCGGCCCCCCGGGCGCCGCCACGAACAGGCTGAACTCGGTGCTGACGATATGCATGAACAGGTGCGCCTGGACCCGCTCGCGAACCTCGAGGCTCAGCTCTTTCGTACGCAGCAACAGCCTGCCGTCCTGCGCCTCGCCGTCGCACGCAGCCAGGTTGCGCCGCACCAGGGCCAGGGTGGCTCCGGGGCGATAGGCGGCTGGCCGCCAGTCGCGCCAGTGACGCTCATACCAGCGCGCCCAGGCGGACATGCGCCCTCTCCCGCTGCTGCTGGTCCTCTTCGGCGAATTCCTTCTCCAGCACCTCTTCCACCGCCAGCGGACGGAACGGATTCACCCGCTGTACGCACAGGGTCCAGAACAGGGCGTAGGCGGCCGCCAGGCCGAGCATCAGGGCGAACGGCAGGTAGATGTCGGCGGGGTTCATCCCCGGCGGCGTGATGTAGAACATCCCCAGCAGGATTCCGGCGCTGGAGAATAGCTGCGGCAACGGGAACAGCGGCGAGCGGTAGGCGCGCGGCAGGTCCGGGCGACGGATGCGCAGCAGCACCACGGAGAGGGTCACCAGCAGGTAGGCGGTGCCCCAGGCGCAGACCGCAGCCAGGACCAGGTGGATGATCCCTTCGCTGTCGCCGCCCAGCCACCAGGCGTGCAGGCAGGGAATCGCCGCTGCCACGGCGATGCACAGCAACGGTGTCTTGAAGCGCGGGTGCAGGTAGGTGAAGGCCTTCGGCAAGGCGCCATCCAGCGCCATCCCGTAGAGAATCCGCGGCAGGCCGGCCATCAGGGTGTTGATGGTGGCGGCCCCGGCGAACAGCAGGCCCACGCCCAGCCAGATGCGTCCGAACGGTCCCATCACCTGCTCGGCGAATCGCGGGATCGCCATCGGCGTCTCCAGCAGGTGCAGGCCGCCGCCGAGGTCGAGGTTTTCCACCTGCCGGCGCATCGCCGCGCCATAGAGGAACATGCAGCAGGCCACCCCGACCAACCCCAGGGCCATCGCCCGCGGCAGGGTCCGCGAAGCGTGGCGCACCTCCGGCGCCAGCGGCGTGACGAATTCGCAACCGACGAACATGAACATCGCCATGCCCACCAGCGACAGCAGGGTCGGCAGGTCGTCGCCGACCATCGAGGCCCCGAACCAGCCCTGCAACTCCACCGCGGGCAGGCGCAGCAGACCGGCCACGGCGAAGATCATCAGGGTGCTCCACATGCCGAAGGTGAGGATCACTTCGGCGCGACCGAAGGCGGTGATCCCCAGCGCATTCAGCAGGCCGAAGCAGAGCACCATGCCGACGCCCACCAGCCAGGCGCCGCCGCCCGGCTCGGTGAGGGTATTCAGCGACTCGAAGTTGACCAGCGCCATGGTGCCGCTGAGCATGGTTTCGGCGGTGCCGGCGAACACATGGACGATCAGGTAGGCCGACAGCGTGCCGGTGATCGCGAAGAAGCGCCCGAGGCCGCACGACAGGTAGTCGTAGACCGAGCCACGGGTCGGCAGCAGGCAGGCGGCCTCGGCGAAGGTGGTGGACTGCGCCAGCATCAGCAGCAGCGCCACCAGCATCGCCACGGCGAAGGTTCCGCCGCCAAGGCCGAAGCCGGTGGTGGCGGTGAGGATCACCGGGCTGGCCATGATCAACCCGACCGAACTGGCCAGGGCGGTGGGGAAACCAACCCGCCCGTGGAGCAGGTGCTGGGTGAGTCTGGAGTTGGACATCGACGTATCCTCGACGGCAGCGTTGCTGTTGTTGTTCTTGCGTCAGGCCCTGCCAGGGCGCGCCAGGCGCCCTGCGGGACGCGCCGGCGTCCCGTACGCTCCGCCGGCAGGCGAAGCGTGTCGAACAAAAGGCTGCCGCGGAGGGCAGCGAAAGAGCCGAACGAATCGGCTCACCCCGATTTCATCGATATCAGTAGGCGATGCACACCGACTTGTTCTCGGTGTACGCCTCGATCGCCGCATGGCCCATCTCGCGACCGATGCCGGACTGCTTGAAGCCGCCGAACGGCATCGACGGGTCGAGCAGGTTGTGGGCGTTCACCCATACCGTGCCGGCCTTGATCCTGGGCACCAGGTCCATGACCTGGCGCAGGTCGTTGGACCAGATGCTCGCACCGAGCCCGTAGATGCTGTCGTTGGCCAGACGCACCGCTTCGTCGAGATCGTCGAAGGGCGTCGCCACCAGCACCGGCCCGAAGATTTCCTCGCGCACCACCTGCATCCCCGGGGTGACGTCGGCAAGGATCGTCGGCTGCACGTAGAACCCCATCTCGCCCTGGCGCGCCCCGCCGCAGACCACGCTGGCGCCCTCGGCCACCCCGCTTTCGATCATCCCCAGCACCCGCTCCTGCTGCCTGGCCGAGACCAGCGGGTTGATCTGCGTGGTCGGATCCAGGCCGGGGCCGATGCTCAGGTCGCCGGCGATGGCCGCCAGGCGCTCCAGCACCTGGTCGAAACGCTTGCGCTGCACATAGAGGCGCGAGCCAGCGGTGCAGACCTGCCCCTGGTTGAAGAAGATCGCGCCGGCGGAACCGGCGGCAGCCATGTCCAGGCTGGTGTCATCGAGGATGATCACCGGGGATTTGCCGCCGAGTTCGAGGGAAAAACGCGTCATGTTCTCCACCGCCGCATGCCCGATCAGCTTGCCCACCGGGGTCGAGCCGGTGAACGCCAGCTTGTCGATGCCCGGGTGCGCCGCCAGTGCCGCGCCGGCCTCGGCGCCCGTGCCGGTGACGATGTTCACCACTCCTGGCGGAATCCCCGCCTCCAGGCACAACTGGCCGAGGCGCAGGGCGGTCAGCGGGGTTTCGTCGGCCGGCTTGAGGACCACGGTGCAGCCGCAGGCCAGGGCCGGGACGATCTTCCAGATCGCCATCAGCAGGGGGAAATTCCACGGCACGATGGCTCCGACCACGCCCACCGGCTCCGGCACCGTGTAGGCCCGGTAGCGCGCGCCTGGGACCGCGGCGATCGACAGGTCGAGGCTGCGACCCTCGATCTTGGTCGCCCAGCCGGCCATGTAGCGGATGAACTCCACCGAGGCGCCGACCTCCAGGGCCCGCGACAGGTTGATCGACTTGCCGTTGTTCAGGGTTTCCAACTGCGCCAGTTGCTCGCCATGCGCCTCGATCCGTTCCGCCAGTCGCAGCAGCAGGCGCTCGCGATCGGCCGGGCGCTGGCCTGCCCAGTTGCCTTCGAACGCACGCCGCGCGGCGGCGACCGCCCGATCGACGTCTTCGGCGCCGGCGCGGGCCACGCGCGCCAGCTCGGCACCGGTCGCCGGGTCGTACAGCGGCATGTCGGCGCCGGAACGCGCCGGCCCGGACTCACCGTCGATCAGCAGGCCATGGGGACTGCGCAAGAAGGCGCTGACGGACGGGTCGATGGCAATACTCATGTGTGCTCCTCGGCTTGGCGACGGCGCTGCGTCATGCATGCGCCTACTACCCGGGAATACTCTGGACCCGCCGCTCCCCCGCTCGCTTGCTCCAGCCTGCCGGGTTTCTTGCCGCTGCCTGCCAAGCCAGGCAGAGAGAGACAAGACGGCGCGCCGGGGCATGGACATTCTGCCCGGCAGGCGGGACAGTGGACGTCCCGCCGCCTCGTCCCTCGGGAGTCCCGCGCCATGCCTTCGACCCTGTCGCCCGACCTCGGCCCGCGCTGCATGCAGGCCTTCACCCAGGTGGTACCGGCCAGCCTGTGCGTGTTCTATCGCATCGACGAGGACTGCCGCGCACACGATTTCCAGCTCCTGCGGATGCCGGCCGGCATGCACCGCGACTACCTGCGCCACTACCGCGACTACGATCCGCTGCAGCCGCGCCACTGCCTGGCCAGCGCTTCGCCGGTGGTGCCGCTGCGCCAGGGCATCGCCCGCCAGCCCGCGGAGGACAGCGCACTGTACCAGGGCTTCCTGCGACGCCACGGGATCTGCGACGTGGTCGAGGTGCTGGCGCATGCGCATCAGCGTCCGGTCGCGGCCCTGTCGTTGCTGCGCGACGCCCGCCTAGGGGCCTTCTCCGACCAGGAGCTGCGACAGTTGCGCGCCCTGCATGGCCTGATGGAGCTGGCGGCGCAGGCATGCGCCACGCCAACGGCCAGCGCCGAGCGCCTGCAAGGCCTGACACCGAGGGAACGGGAGATCGCCCTGCTGCTGCGTGACGGCGTCAGCAACAAATGCCTGGCGCAGTGCCTCGGACTCGGCCTGCCGACGGTGAAGACCCACCTGCTCAACCTGTTCCGCAAGACCGGTGCGCGCAGCCGCACCGAGCTGGTGAAGCGACTCTTCCTCTAGCCGCGCGCGGCCTGGGGGTTGCGCGCCTCCAGCCAGAAGAGGAACTGCCGCACCGCCAGCGGCTCGCCGCTCTCGTGCAGGCCGCGCAGGCCCTTGCGGTGGCGCCTGAAGGAAAAACCGGGAAATACCCAGGGCAGGTTCAACAGGTACCAGGCCAGGGCGCCGACATCGGCGAAGTGCAACACCTCCCAACCTTCGCCGCCTGCCACCGGCGGCAACTCAGCGGCCTCCAGTTGGGCGCGGGCGAAACCCAGGTTCCAGTGCGGTGCCTCCGGCGGCGGCGCCATTTCGCCATTCTCCCAGAGGCCGCCCGCTACCATCCCCGAGTCTACCCGCCAAGGCAAGTCCATGCAGATGTAAAGCTTGCTTGACAAAAAACAGCCTCCCGTCCAATGTAAAGCACCCTTTACACGGACGATTCAACCATGACCCACAAACGTTTCTTCCTCGAACTGCTTCTCGCGCTGGTCGGCTATGCCGCTGCCGTTCTGATCAGCGGCCAGTCGCTGGCGGGCACGGAACCGGGCGCCGGCCGGGTCTTCCTCGCCCTGCTGCCGGTGCCACCGATGGTCGCCCTGGCGCTGGTGGTGATCCGTTACCTGCGGCGCCTCGACGAAATGGCCCGGCGCATCCATCTCGAAGCCCTCGCCCTGGCCTTCGTCGGCACCGCCCTGCTCACCTTCACCTACGGTTTCCTCGAAACCACCGGCTTTCCGAAACTCTCGATGTTCTTCGTCTGGCCCCTGATGGGCGCGTTCTGGGTCATCGGCTGCGTCCTGGGACTGAGGCGCTACGCATGAGGAACCGCGTTCGCGAGTTGCGCGCGGAGCGCGGTTGGTCACAGGCGGAGCTGGCCGGAAAGCTGGAGGTATCGCGGCAGACGGTGAACGCCATCGAAACCGGCCGCTACGATCCAAGCCTGCCCTTGGCGTTCAAGCTCGCCCGGGTGTTCGGACTGGCCATAGAAGCGATCTTCGACGACCGGGAAGGCCAGTTGGACTGAGTCCGGTCCCGCTTCCGAAAACGTCCGGGGCGCCCCTGGCGACCCCGGCGGCAAGCCCCCCTTACCCTGTACCAAATGGCAGTTGCCGCATTTCCCCTCGGGGCTAGCCTTGGACCAGGCCTATCGCCAGCCTTCCCCCTGGTCCCCGCTCGATACGCTGAAAAACCACGGATAACGTCTTTTCCACCGGCAAGACAGGAGTCTCAGCCATGTCGAAAGATTCTGTTCTTGGCTTATTCAGGCAACACGCAGATACCCATCCCGAACGCCCCGCCCTCGTCGATCGCGAGCGCTCGTTCAGCTACCGCGAACTCGACCGGCTCAGCGACCGGCTGGCCGCCCACCTGGCCAGGCGCGGCGTCGCCCAGGGCGAGCTGCTGCCCCTGCTGGCCGAACGCTCGGCCGAACTGGTCATCGCCATCCTGGCGGCCGCCAAGTGCGCAGCGGCCTACGTACCGGTGGACCGTCGACAACCCGACAGGCGCAAGCGGGAAATCCTCCGCCAGTGCCAGGCCCCCTTGGCCCTCGCCACCCAGGCCGAGGACCTGCCGGGGCAACCGGTGGAGGTCATCGCACAGGCGCTCGCGACGAGTGCGGCGGGTGCCGCGCCGAGACCGGCGCTCGACGGCAGCGAAGCGCTGTATGTGATCTTCACCTCGGGCACCACCGGCGAACCCAAGGGCGTGGTGATCGAGAGTCGCTCCCTGGCCAACCTCGTGAGCTGGCACAACCGGCGCTTCAATATGGATCAACGGAGCCGCACCACCCTGATGGCCGGCGTCGGCTTCGACGTTTCCCAATGGGAAATCTGGTCCACCCTGTGCGCAGGCGCCTGCCTCCACCTGGTGCCCGACGAGGTGCGCCCAGACCCGGCGGCGCTGCTGGCATTCTTCGCCGAGCAGCGGATCAGCCACGCCTTCGCGCCTACCGTGATGGTGCCCGCGCTGGCGGAGCAGCCCGCCCCGCCGTCGCTGGCGCTGCGCTACCTGTTCTGCGCCGGGGAAAAACTGCCGCCGGTCGCAACCGGCGGGCTGCCCTATACCGTGGTGGATTACTACGGCCCGACCGAGGCCACGGTCTTCGCCACCTGCCGCATCGTCGACGCCGAAGCACATCGGCGACCCGCCTCGATCGGCACGCCCATCGACGGCTGCGAGGCATTCATCCTCGACGCCGACGACCGGCCTTGCCATGGCGACCGACCCGGTGAACTGAACCTGGCGGGCGTCTGCCTGGCGCGCGAATACCTGCGCGACCCGGACATGACCGCCAGGCGCTTCCACTACTCGCAGGCACTGCGGCGTCGGCTCTACCGCACCGGCGACAAGGCCCGCTGGTTGGCCGATGGCAGCCTGCAGTTCCTCGGTCGGCTGGACGACCAGGTGAAGATCCGCGGCCACCGCGTCGAACTCGGCGACGTCGAGGCCGCGCTGTTGCGCCAGCCGGCTATCCACGGCGCGGTGGTGCTGGCGCATGCCGACCCACGCTCCGGTAGCCAGCAATTGAGCGCCTTCGTGGTCCCCCGCCAGCAGGACGGCGATGCCAGGGCCGTGCTCGCCGCCATCAAGACCGCACTGCGCCAGGAACTGCCCGACTACATGCTGCCCAGCCGCTACCTGTCGCTGGACAGCCTGCCGACCACGGTCAACGGCAAGATCGACCGCCAGGCCCTGCGTCGACACCTGGACGAACAATGCCAGGAACGACTCGACGAGCAACGCTTCGGCACCCCCGGCGAACTGCAAGTGGCCCTGTCCTGGCAGGAAGTGCTGGGGCATACCGACTTCGGCCTGGACGACAGCTTCTTCGAGGTCGGCGGCCATTCCCTGCTGGCCGCCGCCCTGGTGCGCGAATTGAGCCGACGCTTCGGCAACCGTGCCTACATCCACGACATCTACCGCACCCCGAGCGTGCGCCAACTGGCGGCCAGCCTGGCGCGGCGCGCCGGCGAAGCGCCGCCGGCGCTGGACAGCGAACCGGCCCAGGAGCTGCAACGGGACGTGCGCCTGCCCGCCGACGTGGATTTCAGCCGCCCCATGGACACCGCCCAATTGCTGGCGCCACGGCACATCCTGCTCACCGGCGCCAGCGGGCTGATGGGCGCCCACCTGCTCGCCGAGCTGCTGGCCAGCCGCGAGGCCGACCTGCATTGTCCGGTCCGTGCGCAAAACGACGCCCATGCCCTCGAACGCCTGCGCCAGGCCGCCCGGCAGCACCGCATCGAACTCGCCGAGACGGACTGGCGACGGGTCAGGGCCTACGCCGCCGACCTCGCAGAACCAGGTTTCGGACTACCGGCGGAAACCTATCGCGAGCTGGCCGGCAGCGTCGACCAGGTCTTCCATTCCGCCAGCGCGGTGAACTTCATCCAGCCATACAGCTACATGAAGCGCGACAACGTCGAGGGGCTCGGCCAGGTCCTGCGCTTCTGCGCCAGCGGCCGCTGCAAGCCGCTGATGCTGCTGTCGAGCATCTCGGTGTACAGCTGGGGCCACCTGCATACCGGCAAGCGCCTGATGCGCGAGGACGACGACATCGACCAGAACCTGCCGGCGGTGGTCACCGACATGGGCTACGTGCGCAGCAAATGGGTGATGGAAAAGATCGCCGACCTCGCCGCCGAACGCGGCCTGCCGCTGATGACCTTCCGCCTCGGCTACGCCACCTGCCACAGCCGTACCGGCGCCTACGCCGACTACCAGTGGTGGAGCCGGCTGGCGCGGACCTGCCTGGAGTACCGGGCCGTGCCGCTCCTGCGCGAGCTGCGCGAGGGCCTGACCACGGTGGACTACATGGTAGAGGCGATCAGCGTCATCGCCCGCCAGCCTTCGGCGCTGGGCAAGAAATTCAACCTGGTGCCGAGCATTCCGCGCTGCCTGACCCTGGACGAGTTCTTCGGCCGTCTCGGGCGACGCGCCGGGCGTCCCCTTCGGCAGATGCCGTTCGACGACTGGGTAAGTCTCTGGGAAGACAATCGCGACGCCCCGCTCTATCCCCTGCTGAGCATGTTCCGCGACAACATGTACGCCGGCCGCAGCACCGTCGAGTTGTACCAGGACACCTATCTCTGGGACTGCACCAACGTCGAGGAACACCTGCGCGGGAGCGCCGTGCGCGAGCCGGAGTTCGACGACCGCCTGCTCGACCTGTACCTCGCCGGCCTGGGCGGCAGCGCCATGCGGTAACGAGGTCGCCGCGGCGGTTACGCAGCGGGACGCGCTTGGGTATCCTGTCCGCTTTATCGCCCGGAGAACCTCATGCACAACGTTCTGATCGTCGGCGCCTCGCGCGGCATCGGCCTGGGACTGGCGGATGCCTTCCTGCAACGCGGCGCACAGGTATTCGCCGTCGCCCGGCGTCCGCAAGGCTCTCCCGGGCTACAGGCACTGGCGGAGCGGGCCGGGGAGCGCTTGCAAGCGGTGACCGGCGACCTCAACCAACACGATTGCGCCGAACGCATTGGCGAGATGCTGGGCGAGCGGCGGATCGATCGCCTGATCGTCAACGCCGGCATCTACGGCCCGCAGCAACAGGATGTGGCGGAAATCGACGCCGAGCAGACCGCCCAGCTATTCCTGACCAACGCCATCGCGCCGCTGCGCCTGGCCAGGGCACTGTCCGGACGGGTTAGCCGGGGTGGCGTGGTGGCGTTCATGAGTTCGCAGATGGCCAGCCTGGCGCTGGGCCTGTCGGCCACGATGCCGCTCTACGGCGCCAGCAAGGCGGCGCTGAACAGCCTGGTACGCAGTTGGGAGGGCGAGTTCGAGGAGTTGCCGTTCAGCCTGTTGCTCCTGCATCCCGGCTGGGTGCGTACCGAAATGGGCGGCGACAGCGCGCCGCTGAGCGTCGAGGAAAGCGCCGCCGGACTGGTCGCGGCGGTGGAGGATGCCGCGGGCGTGAATGCCTGTCGCTTCGTCGATTATCGGAACCAGCCGCTGCCCTGGTGAAGCGGGCCGATCCGTCAGGGCATCCGGCAATAGCCCTCGGCCGCATACCTGATGAGGTCGGCATCGCGCTTGATGCCGAGCTTCTTCATGGCACTGACCTTCTGCGTACTGATGGTCTGCACGCTGCGATGCGAGCGCTCGGCGATTTCGGTGATGGTCAGTCCGGAGCCGAACAGACGGACGATTTCCGCCTCCCGGGGCGTCAGCCGTTCGTTGTGCGAGGAAAGCACCTGGTTGACGAAGATGTCCCTGATCGACGGCGAGAAATACTGGTTTCGCGAATAGGCCGCGCTCACCGCCGCCAGCAGGTGACTGGTCGAGTCGGACTTGCTGAGGATGCAATTGATACCCTGCTTGAGAATGGCCCGGATAAGGCCCGGATTGTTCAGCATGGTAAAGACAACCAATTGCAGATGCGGATAACGTCGCCGCAGCAATGACAACAATGCCAGTCCATCGCCATATTTCCCGCCCGGCATCGTATAGTCGACGATAACGACATCGCAGTCGCCTTCGTTGAGCCGACCGATCAACTCGGTAGAATTGGAAACTTGACCGAGCATCTCCAAAGAACCGCACTGACTCAGTTCGTAGGAAATACCCAGCGAAATGGCGGGATGATCATCCGCAACCATTACGCGAATGCGATGTAGGGACATCCTTGCGTCTCCTTAAGCGGTACACGGCAGGCGAAAGCGTTACCAGGAAACCTGTGGTCTCGGTCATGCCTGCCGCAGGCAGGCGGCCGCCGCTCGGCCGGCAAGGAGGAAAGCGCGGTCCGGAATCCGCCGACGCCACTGCCCCGGTTCAAAGTGAACATGTGTATTTTCTAGTGAAACCGACGATATTTAATATAGTAAAACTACTATTTTTTCGCCTCGCAAACTAACAACAAAGACACTTGAAACAGTCCCCGAAAAACGTATACGTAGACACTTATGAAAAACGATGAAATACGAAACGGACAAGCCAGAGCAGCAAAAAATTTGAAAAAAGAGTTCCGTGACAAGCTGAAACTATCGCCTGGAAAATAGCGTTCTTTTATTTGCGCGAAATCCTACCGAGGAAACTTGCATATCCCTCAGAAAGCCTTCGCCCATACGCAATATCGGTATTCCGCGTGCGGGAATGGCATGTGCGCACGAGACCCAGGACGAGCAGCGGAGCGATATGCAGAGCGCCTTCGGCGATCTGCAACCACTGGAGGTGAGGGGCCGAGCCTTCGCGAGGGCTGGCGCGAAAGCGGCCGACGGCGCTTCCCGAGGCGGGGCGGGAAACGCCGGGGAAAGAACGGCGGCGCCGCTCAGGGGAAGGTAAACGTGAACTCGGCGGCGCCGTCGGCGACCCCGGCCTTCAATTCGCCCTCCGCGCCGATACGGATGTAGGCGGCACTCAGCGGGAGGTCGGCGCTGTCGCCGACACGCCGCATCGGGTAGGGCGTGCCGTCGAAACGTATCCGCTGCTGGTCCAGGCCGTTCTTCACGACGATGCCGAACCCCGCCGCGCCGCCGCTCTTCAAGCTGAGGATCGTCGGGTCCGCTTGCTGCGCCGAGACATACTTGTCGCGGAAAGCGATTTCCGGCTTGGCCAGCGCCGCACACTCGCTGAGAGAGATATCGAAGGAGCGCTCCGTGGAGGTGTCGTTGACCCGCGGGAAATTCTTCAACGCGACGCTACCCAGTTTGACGTTGATTTCCCGTCCCACCTCGACCTTGCATTTCTTCGGGATCGGCGGCGGCGGGGGACCGCCGCCGATAGCGATGGAGGCCGGGCCGATCAGCGAATAGGGCTTTCGGCAAACCCCGGTGGGGTAGTTGTCCGCAGGCACCGCCAGGACGCTGCCGATGGACGCTTCGCCCTTCAGCCTGTCCACCGCCCAGAGATTCAGGGTGGCGCTGCCGGATACGCTGGTTACCTTCAGGTCGCCGGCAGGCAACTCGCCGGGGTCGACCGTCAGGACCAGTTCCTGTAGGTAGTCGCTGGTCGTGCTTCCGGAAAAGCTCGTGACTCGCTTGTCCAGCGCATGGGGCTGGTTGTCGACCGGAATCACCCGCTTGACGCCGTCCTGGGCATCCACCAAGATCCGATAGCCGATGCCTTTGACGTCGGACGCCACCGTGCCGTAGGGCCCCGGATAGCCCACCCCGGACCAGTTCCCCCCGAGGACCAGCTCATGCGCCTCCTGGGAAGCCTGGGGCTTGTAGCTCAGGAACAGGCTCACCGGCCTGGCGAACAGCACCGTGCCTTTCGCCGTGCCGCTGGTCAGCTCGTTCACCACACGCCAGGGCATGCCCTGGCCATTGCCGAACGAGCAGTTCAGGGCGATGTCGTTCAGGGCCCAGGCCTGGCCGCCGGTCAGGCAGCAGAGACCGAGAACGAGCGCCTGCCGAGCCTGCGCGCCAGGCCGGCGGCGCAGGGAAACGCGGCCAGGAAATAACCTCATGCTCATGGAACTCTCCAAGATTGCGCCTGCGGAAGAGGGCCGCACTCCAGGCGAAAGCGGCCCCGGCCGGCAGGGGAGGTCCGCCTGGGACCTCCCCTGCCGGCCTTACCAGATGTTGCCGTAGTCGATACCGGCAGGCGGCAGGAGCGCCGCCTCGCCGATCACGTAGTTGCCGCCCAGGACCCCACGGTTCTCGCCGACCTGCGCACCGTAGATCTGGCCGTAATGGGACTGAGGCTTGAAGTCGATCTTGCCGCTAACGCCGGAGTACTTGATCGATCCCAGGTTGACGCCGGCCAGCCCGCCCATGGAGACGTAGTAGTCGCCACTGACGGTGCCTTCCGACATGGACGAAACGATGCGTCCCTGGATCTGGTTCTCGCCGACCAGGCCGCCGATGCGGCTGCGCCCGCCGCCGCTGACGGTACTGCTGCTGCGCGCCGACAGGATCGAACCGGCATTGCTGCCGACCAGGCCGCCAACCGACGCACTCGCAGCGGCGCTGACCCTGCCGCTGGCATCCACGTTGAACAGTTCGCCGCCGTTGTGGCCGACGAGCCCGCCCACCAGGCTGTTGAAGCCGCCGCTCACGTCGCCGCGCGAGATCGCATGGGCGACGGAACCGCCGAGGTTGTGTCCAATCAGCCCGCCGACGCGACTGTTGCTGCCGCCGCTGACCTTGCCCGTCGCCTCGGCGGTCTCGATGGCACCCTGGCTGTTGTTGCCGACCAGCCCGCCCAGATCCGCGCCCCCCTGGTCCATGACGCTGCCGCTGGCTTTCAGGTTTCCGAGCATGCCGTTGCCTTCTGCCTTGCCGATCAACCCTCCGGTCGCCAGGCCGCCCTTGCTGTACACCGACCCGCTCGCCTGCGAGCGGAATATCTCGCCGCCGGAACTCAGGCCGACCAGCCCGCCGGTATACCCCGCGCCGCCGGCCTCCACCTGGCCGCTGGCGCTACTATCGGAGACGTGGCCGAACATGTTGTAGCCGACCAGGCCGCCGACGTTCAGGCCGGGCCGGTAGGTCTCGACCTTCCCCTGGCTGCCGGACGCCCTGATCGTGGCCTTCGCATTCAGTCCGACCAGGCCGCCGACGCCGCCCAGGCTGTTGCGCTCGGTGGACTGTGCAGCCACATGGACGTTGCTGTGGGCGTTCTCGATGACCGCCTCCGGCCCCCAGGCGGTGGTGAAGTTCTCCCCCACCAGACCGCCGACCGCCGTGCTCGCCGCATAACCGGTGACGCCGCCGCTGACGGATGCGTTCGCGATCTGCCCGCTGATATTGCGCCCGACCAGGCCGCCCAGTGCGTTGGAGCGCAGTCGGCTGCCGACGACCGAGACCCCGCTGGCGCTGACGTTGGCGATGCGGCCGCTGTTGATCCCGACCAGGGCGCCGAGCGAAGACGGTCCGGAGCCGTAGGTGTTATCGGATACCCGCAGGTTGTTCAGCTTCAGGTTGCTCAGTGTGCCCGAGGAGCGGGCGAACAGCCCGACATTCGGCCCGGTGTTGCTGATCGAGAGATTGCCGATGCTGTTGCCGAGACCGTCCAGGGTGCCGCTGAAGACGCCGGCGGGCCCGCCGATGGATTGCAGCGCCGTGCAGTAATAGCTGCCGCCCAGGATATTGCCGCCGAGCACGTACAGGCCGTCCAGGTTCTTGTTGATCGCCTGCAACTGCGCCAGGTTCTGCACCACCGTGTAGTAATAGCCACCGGAGACGTAGGTCGCGTTGGCCCCGGCCAGGGAGACCGACGCCGTGCCGTTCACCCGGTGGCCTTCGCCGGCATCCATGGCCAGCGCGCTGCCAGCCCCGCCGAGAACGATCTTGTCATTGATATCGATAGCGCCTTCGGCCTTCAGCTCCAGCCCAGCCTTGGCGCCACTGGCATTCAGCCTGCCATTCAGCGTCAGGTCGGCCGCGGAGCCCAGCCCCAGCCGGTTGCCCGATGCCCAGCTCACCGAGCCGTCGAGGTCCAGGTCGCCCTTGGTCGAAACCAGTTCGATATTGGTGCTCGCCAGGTTCCGCGACAGGGTGTCGGCATGAACGGTGACGCCATCCGACACCGCCGACGGGCGCACGTCGATCTTGTCGGCGGCAATCTTCCAGGTGCCGTTGAGGCCATTGCTGGCGAGCGTGTTCACCTGGGTGCCCAGGGCCACTTCCACCGCCTGCCTCCGGACCTCGACCGTGCCGCCGTGCCCCGGACCTTTCAGCGCATTGGCGGACAAGGCGCCTCCCACCATGACCTTGCCGTCCGGGCCGCCATCGAGCACGATCCGCCCGTTCTTGCCGCGCAGCGAACGGGCCTCGATGGCACCCTGGGAGTTCACCACCGTGTTGAGCAGCGCATTGGCGGTCCTGGCCGCCATCAGGACTCGCCCCCCGTCGGCCTTGAGCAGGCCGCCGTTGCTTGCCAGCGCATTGGCGACCCCGGCGTCGACGCGGATGTCGAGCAGCTTGTTGCCGTCGAAATTCAGCGTCAGGTCGCTGCCCGCGCCGAGCCCGACACCGCCCATCTGCGCCAGGACCGTCCCGCGGTTGTCGACCTGCGCGCCCAGCAGGGCGATGCTGCCGCCTTCCGCCGCGGTGATGGCGCCCCCGTGGTTGAGGACACCGTTGGTAGAGGGACCCGTGAAACGGTATCTGGAGGAGTTGCCGTTGAACTCGGCATCCGTGATGTCCAGCGTGGAAGCCACCAGGCCGCCGACATTGACCTGGGCGCCGCGACCGAAGAGCACGCCGTTGGGGTTGACCAGGAAGACCTGGCCGTTGGCATCGATCCGACCCTGGATATCGCTGGCCTTGGTGCCGATCACCCGATTCAGGGCGATCGAGCTACTGCTCGGCTGGTTGAAGATCACCCGCTCGCCGGCGGCAACGCTGAAGGAATCCCAGTTGGCGATGAGCTTGTCGACCTTCTGGTTGACCGACAGGCTGTTGCCGCCCGACAGGTGTATCTCCCCGTTCGCGCTCCCGCCGACCACCGTTCCCCCGCTTGGCAGCGCATAGGCCGGAGCCAGGGCCGTGGCGCCCAGCAGGGCCAGGGCGGAGGCGATCGCCACCTTGGCGCCGGCGGGCTTGCCGCGCCTGCGACTGCCTTCGCTGACGACGTTCCAGCAGCCCTGGGATACGTTCCAGACCAGTGCATAGCATTTGTTCATGTGCTTCCTTCCTCCAGTGAAACCCCGCGACCTATTCGCAGGGCCGTGCTACGGCAGGAGCCCAACTCCCCGGGCCCTGCCGAACTCCTACGGGTATCTCTCTGCCGGCGCGTCGCCGCGCTCGATCTGGCCGTCATCCCCCACCGCATCGAAATGGACCCGCGCCGCCTCGCCGGGCACGGCCGGCAGACTCAACGGGGTAAGGGCGAAAGGCGGCAGGGTGACGCTGCCGAGGGACATGGCGAGGTCGCCCTCGCCCAGCTCCAGGCGCACCAGGGAAACGTGATAGGGACTGCGGTTGTCCGCCTCCAGCAGCGCCCGCTGCCCCGGCCGTACCGCCGGACGCAGACGCCAGACGACCTGGCGCGCGGCGGCTCGCGGATCGCCGGCCAGACCCTGCGGACGGAACAGGAGCTTCATCCGCAGGCGGTAGCTCACCAGCAGCAGGTTGCCGCTGCCGTCCTCCCGCCCCGGCACCTCCAGCAGGTTGACCCAGAACAGCGATTCCCGGTCGTCCGGCAGCGGCTCGCCGGTATGGCGAAGCTGGAGCGCCTGGGTCTCCTGCGGGTCCATACGCAACAGCGGCGGCGACAGGATGAACGGCACCGTGACAGCGCTCGGGTCCGCCGTCTCGTCGCCGCGATCGAGCCAGGCCTGGACCAGGGCCGGGCGCGTCCCGACGTTACCGACGCGGATCGTCAGCGCGGAAACGCCCGCCGGATAGATGAAACGGGTCCCGATCACGGACAGCGAGGCGGAGGCATCGGCCACCAGCGCCACCAGCAGGACCCAGGCCGTGCCGCATCGTCCCAGGCCGACGCCGGTCACAGCGTGCGCTCCCGGTCGGCGGCCGACGCCGGGCGACATGCCAGTTGCAGGACGGGAGGCGTCGTCTCGCGCGGGCCCAGCGCATAGTCGACCAGGCACTGCTGCTGCGGCTCGTTGCCCCAGCGCACCCGAACCGAGCCGCGATCCTGCTCGACCCGCAGCACCAGGCGGCTGCCCTGGCCGACGGCGCCCACCGACTGCCCGCTGTGGGCATCGAGCACTTCCGCGGCGAACGGCAGGGGCTCGCCGCTGGGCATCCGGCTATCCACCAGCAAGGGCCTTGCCACCCGCGTCGGATAGTCGAGGCGCACCACCGCTCCGGCGGTGGGCGCCACGTTGCGCGAACTGGACCTCAGTTCGATCTCGTCGGCCATGCCGTTGGGGTCGAGGTCGACGCTGTTCAACTGGTAGGGCAGCAGGTTGGGAATCACCGCATAGCCGTGGCGGTCGATCCGGCTTCCCGAGTAGCCGGCAGCCGCGCCCCTGGCGTTTGGCGCGTGGACCAGGCCGATCGTCTCGCCCAAGGTTTGTGCCGCGGTGATCCCGCCGCTGTGCGCGACCAGGCCCCCCGCGGCCTTGACCGACAACTGCCGATAGCCCGGTCCCTGCGAGAGGCTGGAGCCGAGTTCGACCTGCGGCAGTCGATAGTCGAGGCTGGCGCTCTTCGAGGTCTGCCGGCTGTCGCGGTCATGGGAGGCCGACAGCGAGTAGGAGGCCTCGCCACGCTTGCCCAGCATGCCGGAAACCCCGCTGGTGAGCTGGGTTCCGCTGTTGCTGTCGCGGGTCAGGTAGCTGCTCAGGGTCGGCGACCCGCGTCCCGCGCCGCCCAGCGGAATGGACAGGTTCAGGCTGAACAGCGTGCTGGTCTCGCCGCGCCTGTCACCGCTGGAAAAGCCTTCGTAGTGGCTGCGCAGGCGTTGCGCGGAAATGGAGTAACTGACGTCGCGCCACTGGTTGCTGTAGCCGACGGAGAAGTTGACCGCCCGCCCGCCGCCGCTCCAGTAGCGCTGCGAGGAGCCGTTCAGGTACAGGTTGCCGCCGTTGCCCAGTTGCTGGCTGATGTTGGCGTCGAGACGGTTGCGCAAGCGCGAGAACGACTCCAGCGGCTCGCCTCGCTCTACCCGGTCCTGCATGAAGGCCGCGTCGCGCAGGCCGAGATAGCCACCGGTGGAGTAACGATAGGCGAGCAGCGAAAAGTTGGTGCCGGTGTTCGGCAGGTTCTTGCTGTAGGCGAGACGGTAGCTGGAGCCGCTAAGGCGGTCGTCGCCGGGAACCTCGGTACGCGCCAGCGTCACGTCACCGGAGAATCCGCCCACCGGCGTGTTCAGCGCCGCGCCCATCAACCCGGACATGTAGCTGCCGGTGAAGGCCCCGCCCGCGTATGCGGTGACGTCGTTGCCCAGGCCGCGCTGGTAGACGCCCTGCAGCATGTTCGGCCGACGCTCCAGGCTGGGATCGTTGAGCCGCCCGGCCGTCAGGCTGTAGCGCGTGGTTCCGGGGCGCAGCAGTTGCACGGTGGTGGCGAACGGCACGATGAAACTGCGGACTTCCCCGCTGGCTTCGGTCACCCGCACTTCCAGGTCCCCGCCATAGCTGGCGGTCTGCAGTTCGTCGAGAGCGAACGCCCCGGGTGCCACCGTGGTTTCGTAGATGAGGTAGCCGCGCTGGTAGACCGATACCCGCGCATTGGTACTGGCGGTCCCACGGACCACCGGAGCGTAGTAGCGCAGCGAATCCGGCAGCATCCGGTCATCGCTGGAAAGCTGCACTCCACGGAAGGACACCGCATCGAAGAACTCGCTGCTGGTGGAGTTTTCTCCCAGCAATAACTGCGCACGCCAGGCCGGCAGGTCGGTCTGCACATAGGTTGCGCTACGCTGGTAATGGCTGCCCATGCGGCGCGACCAGGTGGCCGTGCCGTTGTGGCGCAGGCGCGCCCGCCCGAAATTGAAGCCGGCGTTCATCCCGGCATAGCCGCTGGTGGCGCTCCTGCCGTGGTTTTCCCTGACGTGGAGATTGCTGTTGTAGTTGAGCAAGGCGGCGGAAATGCCGCTGTCCCAGCTCGCCGGATCGACATAGGTCTTCGAAGAATCCAGGCTCAGGTAATAGCTGGGCACCGAGACATAGACCGACTGCTCGGCGATATCGAGCTTGACCCGGGCCCCCGGCACATAGCGCTCGAGCGGGTCGCAGTGCAAACCTTCGGGCAGAGGATCGCGAGCCGAGGAACGGTCCTGGCCACGCGCGCTCTTCTCCAGGTCGATGCCCGCCCGCTCCAGCAGGCCCCGGTCGTAGCAGAAGACCGCGCTTTCCCGCCCCGGCTGGCGGCGCAGCTCGACTTCCTCGACGCCACGCCACCGGCTGTTGAGCAGCAGGTCGAGGCGATAGCGGCCTGGCTCGATGACGTCGCCGCGCTCGAAACGCGACGTATCGATCGAGCGTCCGCCCGGCCCCAGGGCCAGCATCTGCGCGTCGAAGACGATCCGCCGCGACGGTGCGTCCAACCCACCGGCCGGTGACGCAACGGCCGCCGCGGGCGCCTGCGGCTGTTTCGCCGGTGCTCCCGCCCTGGCCTCCTTCGCTTTCGCCCCGGCTCCGCCGGCGGCGCCGACGGAGGACCAGGACTGGCAGGAGGACAGCGAAGGAAACAGTGCCAGCAGACAGGCGAATCGCAGGGAACGAACGGCGATCCCTCCCTGTATCGCCATTCGCAACAGGGCGACCTGCCCACCGTAAGCGGGAGCGGACAAGCACCTATGAAGAGAAACTTTGGGCATATGTAATCCCTGCAGCGATTTTAAAATCGCCACTCATATGTCGGGCCGTAAGTAAAAAGCGGGGAAACGGAGGGGTTATTTGCCGAGTGCCCTATCGAGGGTATTGCGGCCACCGTAATCGTTGATGACTTCGTATCTGACGGAAGCGGCTTCCATGTTCTTCGGATTTCCCTGCCAGTCGAACTCCTTCGTCGAGAATGGCGCGACCATTCCCTTTCCCACGGACATGACACGGCCATCGACAATCAATTCGACGCTGGCGAACGAAACGTAGTAAGGCGTCGGATTATTTACCTGTACTACGGTCTTTTTTCCTGCTCCCCCTGACTCCAGAAACTTCCATTGAAGTTTCCCGGCAGCCGAATCGACACTCTTCAACTGGCTGGGTCGAAAGAAGAGTTTGAAGCGCGAACGAAAGGAAAACTGCAATGCATTGTTTTCGTCTTCGTCCCTGGGCGGAACTTCCAGGATATTCAGCCAGAACAGCGATTCGCGATCCGTCGGCAACGGGGCCTTCAGGTAGGCGATGCGCAATACGGCGCCGCCATTGGGGTCCACTCGCGTCACGGCCGGCGTGACACTGAAGGGAACCTGCAGTTCCTCGGGGGGAACGTCCTGCCGGCCATCGTCGATCCAGGCTTGCGCCAGCACGGGAGTGCCGGAGGTATTGCTGACCCGCAAGGTGACCTCGCGCTCGCTGGCCGGAAAGACGACGCGAGTGCCCTGTGCGATCAGCCCGGCATGAGCCGTTCCGGCGCACAGGGCGATGGCCACGGCGCTTGCCGCCACGAAAGAATGAAAACGATGCATTAGCGGCGCCATGGCCTCACCTCTTCGTCCGTCGACCGCCGCTTACTCGTACGCCAGGAGGTAGCGGATATGGGACAGGCCGGTACCCGCGATCACGGTCTTCTCGGTGGACACATAGGAGGCCTTGTACTTCAGGGTCGCCGTGTTCTTGTCGATGGTTGCCTTCTGCGGGGCGGCCTCGACCAAGCCCAGCGGGATCTTCGTGGTGTTGGCCGCCGAATTGTTGAAGATCTGGATCTGCACGCCCTTGGCTTTCGACGGCCCCATCAGCATCAGGTTGCCGCTGATACGGTCGACGTTGGTGACCGTATCGAAGGCGATGGAAACCTTCTTGTCATTGGTGCAGCCGGCACCGGAGAGGACCAGATCGAACTCCTGGAAAGTGGAGTTGGTTCCGACGGCGGTGAAATGGGTCGGCGCCACGATACCCAGGTCGACGTTGGTGACGTTGCCCGCACCCGGCGCCTGGCCGTTGATATCGCACGCGACGTCAGTGATGTTGCCCGAGAAGTTGACGATCCCATCGACCGCATGGGCCGCGGGGGACATCAGCGCGAGAAGGGTGCCCGACGCAACGAGGGGCGCAAGAATTGCACGTTTGAACTTGTTCATCTGATTTCCTTTGGAGTTGTGGAACATCCTGGCTGCTCCCTGGAGAGCCGATGCAGTACGAACCGGCCAAGGTAGCCAAGCCTTTGCGCGCAACCGGAACGGCCGCCTAGAGCGCCTCCGACCATTACGCGACAGCCGAAGATTGCGCCCTGATAAACGCAGACCCAAATACTAGAAAGAAAGACAGGATTTAAAAATAATAATCATACGAAAACATATGTAGTCCATTTCCGATAACAGCCAATAAGCACATAAGAATAAATTCAGAAAATGCTTATAGAAGAACAGGAACCCATTAACTAAAAAACCAAAAAAAGAAGAAACGAAAACTCATCTAAGACTTCACCTTCGATAACTTTCCCTTCGCCGCTCCGTGCTATTTCCGTGGCATATCGACCTATCAACCATCCGGTCGATATCGGGATACTCGAAGACAGGCCAGCATGGGTTTCCCACGACGAGGAGAACCCTATGTCCGCCCACTCGCATTCCGGATGGATCACCGTCGGCGCCCTGGCCGACGGCTTCGCCCCGGACAACCACGTCCTTCCCGCCTGCGGCGATCTCGCCGGGCTCGAACGGGTCCTGCACTTCGCCAACGGCTGGGTCATCGAACATGCCTTCGACTCGCAGCGCCTGCGCTGGCGCCTGGCCGACGGCAGTGCCAGCGGCGAGTCGGACTACCGCGCCAGTTCACTGCGGGAAAACCTTTACCTGGTGGATTTCCTCAAGCAGGAAAACGGCCGGCCGGTCTCGGTCAGCCTGGTGCTGGACTTCGACAACCAGGCGTTCACCGCGGTGCTCGGCCATCTGCCCGACCGCGCGGCCTGCGAACAGGGCCTGTTCGCCCGGGCCCTGGCCGGCCGGGAACTGACCGGCGTGGAGGCCGAGTTCCTGCATGGCAGCCTCGACCGCCCGTGGCAGCCCGGCGCCTGCCCGCACGTCCCCAGCGACGAGTTGGTCGGCCTGCGCAACCGCTACGTCTACAGCGCCAGCGAGGCCTACGAACACATCTACCTCAATCCCGCCTTCTACACCTGGCAATGCCTGCGCGGCGCCGAGCGAGGGCTGGCCGATACCGACCGCTGCCACTGCTACCGACTGGCCGAACGCCTGTACCTGTTCGTCTGGCGCGAGAAGATCGTGCCGACCCTCGGCGTGCTGCTGATCGACCTGGAAGCCGGGCGCACCGACGGCAAGATCTTCGGCTACCAGGACGACGACTTCGCCACCCCGGTGAACTTCCCGGTCGGCGCCCTGGCCCAGGTGCTCAACCAGACCCGCCACGACCTGTGAGGACGCCCATGGACACCACCTTCGGCCTCGACCTGGCCCGCGTCGAAACGCTGTTCAAGCGCGAGCTGCGACGCTTCGACGAACTGCATCCGCGCTCCGCCCAGGCCTACCGGGAAAACCGCCGCCACTGGCTATACGGCGCACCGCTGCACTGGATGCAACAGTGGCCGGGCAACTGCCCGCTGCTGGTGAAGGAGGCCCAGGGCGCGCGCGTCACCGACATCGATGGCCAGCAGTACGTCGACTTCGCCCTCGGCGATAGCGGCGCCATGTTCGGCCACGCCCAACCGGCGGTGGCCGACGCCATCGCCCGCCAGGCGTGGCGCGGCTCGACCCTGATGCTGCCGACCGAGGACAGCCTGTGGGTCGGCGCCGAACTGGCGCGGCGCTTCGGCCTGCCCTATTGGCAGGTGACCACCTCGGCCACCGACGCCAACCGTTTCGTCCTGCGCCTGTGCCGGATGCTCAGCGGACGCGACAAGGTGGTGGTGTTCAACTGCAACTACCACGGCAGCGTCGACGAATCGCAGGTGGAATTCGACGCCGCCGGGCGCATGGTTCCGCGCGCGGGCGTTCACCCCAATGGCGTACGCCACGCCACCACCACCCGCCTGGTGGAGTTCAACGACCTCGACGCGCTGGAGGCCGCCCTCGCCCATGGCGACGTCGCCGCGGTGCTCACCGAACCCTTCATGACCAACGTCGGCATGGTCCCGCCGGCCGAAGGCTTCCACGCCGGCCTGCGCGAACTGACCCGCCGCCACGACGTGGCGCTGATCATCGACGAGACCCACACGATCTCCTGCGGTCCCGCCGGCTATAGCGGCGCGCATGGCCTCGAGCCGGACTTCTTCGTCCTCGGCAAATGCATCGCCGGCGGCATTCCCAGCGCCGTCTGGGGATGCAGCCAGGCGCAGGCGGAGCGGATCTGGGCGGTACTGCCGCACTTCCGACCGGGGCAGGCGATCAACCATTTCGGCTTTGGCGGCACCCTGGCCGGCAACGCGCTGCAACTGGCGGCGATGCGCGCGACCTTCGCCGAAGTGATGACGGAGGACGCCTATCGGCACATGTTCCAGCTCGCCGCGCAGCTCGAGGCGGGCGTCCGCGCGACGCTCGAGGAACTGCGCCTGCCCTGGCACGTGACGCGCATCGGCGCGCGCGTCGAGTACCTGTTCATGACCCACGCCCCGCGCAACGGCGGCGAGGCCCACCACGCACGCAACGGCCTGATCGAGGCCTGCCTGCACCTCTACCTGCTCAACCGCGGCGTGCTCTTGACGCCATTCCACAACATGGCGCTGACCTGCCCGGCGACCCGCGCAGAGGACGTCGAACTGCACGACCGCCTGCTCCGCGATTGCCTGGGCGAACTGCTGGAGCGCCCATCGTGAGGCGCTTGGAGAACCGCGTCGCACTGGTCACCGGCGCCGGCCAGGGCATCGGCCGGGCCATCGCCGAATGCTTCGCCGCCGAAGGCGCCAGGGTTCTGCTGGCGACGCGTACCGCCAGCCGCGGCCAGGCCGTCCTGGAGGCGATCCGCCTGGGCGGAGGCACGGCCGAACTGCTGGCCGTCGACCTGAGCGAGCACGACGCCGCGAGACGAGCGGTGAGCGCGACCCTGGAGCGCTTCGGCCAGTTGGACATCCTCCTGCACAACGCCGCTGCCTTTCCCCAGTGCGCCCTCGCGGAACTGGACGAAGGCACCCTGGAACGGACCCTGGCGGTGAACCTGAAAAGCTGCTTCCGGCTGACCCAGGCCGCCCTTCCCGCCCTGCGCCGCAGCGTGGCCGGGCGCGTCCTGGTGACCTCCTCGGTGACCGGCCCGCGCACGGCGATCCCTGGGCTCTCGCACTATGCGGCGAGCAAGGCCGGGGTCAACGGTTTCATCCGCGCCGCCGCGCTGGAGCTGGCCGGCGACGGCATCACCGTCAACGGCGTCGAGCCCGGCCTGGTCGCGACTCCGGCGCTGGGCAGCCTCGGCGACGCCGCCGCGCTGGCCGCGCACATCCCCCTCGGGCGTGTCGGCCAGCCGCTGGACATCGCCCACGCCATGCTCTTCCTCGCCTCCGACGAGGCGAGCTACATCACCGGGCAGACCCTGGTTGTGGATGGCGGCGCGTTGCTGCCGGAAAACGGCGGGCTGGCCTGAAGCCGCTGGCGTTCGCCCTCTCCCTCCAGAGAGAGCGCTTTCCGACGTATCCGGCAAACACTTCCGCCGGCTCCGGTAGGGCGCTCGCCCTGTCCCACGGACAAGGGCCGACCATTTGCCGGGCGATTATCGAAAGCCCCTGCAAAATGGATGAATAAGAATGACTCTCAGCAGGTTAGTATCGGAAATCCCCAACCGAGAGGATTCGCTTCATGTTCCGCTCCACCTCCCATGTCCGTACCGAATCGGCGGCACGCTACGTCAATCGCCTGTGCAAGCACTGGGGCCACAAGTTCGAAGTCGAACTCACACCCGAGCGCGGCTTCATCGACTTCGGCGACTCCAACTGCGAGCTGCTCGCCCACTCCGACCATGTCCTGATGATTCTCAACAGCCCCGACGAGGACAGCCTCGCCCACATGCAGAACGTGGTCGCCGATCACCTGCAACGCATGGCCAACAGCGAAAGCCTGGAGATTGCCTGGCAGCCCGCCGAAAGCTGAACGCGCCGCCACCCGGCCGCCCTTCGCGGCCGGGCGCCGGGCGTCACGCGGGGCCATGGAAAGTGCAATTTATTCCCCGGAAAAGCCATTCAGCTCGCTCCGCCCCCGTCCCATCATCCCCTCCAGGCGCTCTCGCGCAGATAACAACAATGACTGGAGACGATGATGAAACCCGAAGATTTCCGTGCCTCTGCCACCCGTCCGTTCACCGGCGAGGAGTACCTCGCCAGCCTGCGCGACGACCGTGAGATCTACATCTACGGCGACCGCGTCAAGGACGTCACCAGCCACCCCGCCTTCCGCAACGCGGCCGCCTCCATGGCCCGGCTCTACGACGCCCTGCACGATCCGCAGAGCAAGGAAAAGCTCTGCTGGGAGACCGATACCGGCAACGGCGGCTATACCCACAAGTTCTTCCGCTACGCGCGCAGCGCCGACGAACTGCGCCAGCAGCGCGACGCCATCGCCGAGTGGTCGCGGCTGACCTACGGCTGGATGGGCCGCACCCCGGACTACAAGGCCGCCTTCGGCAGCGCCCTCGGCGCCAACCCGGGCTTCTACGGGCGTTTCGAGGACAACGCGAAAACCTGGTACAAGCGCATCCAGGAAGCCTGCCTGTACCTCAACCATGCCATCGTCAACCCGCCGATCGACCGCGACAAGCCGGTGGACCAGGTCAAGGACGTGTTCATCTCGGTGGACGAGGAAATCGACGGCGGCATCGTCGTCAGCGGCGCCAAGGTGGTCGCCACGAATTCCGCGCTGACCCACTACAACTTCGTCGGCCAGGGTTCGGCGCAACTGCTCGGCGACAACACCGACTTCGCCCTGATGTTCATCGCGCCGATGAACACCCCCGGCATGAAGCTGATCTGCCGCCCCTCCTACGAACTGGTGGCGGGTATCGCCGGATCGCCGTTCGACTACCCGCTGTCCAGCCGTTTCGACGAGAACGACGCGATCCTGGTGATGGACAAGGTGTTCATCCCCTGGGAGAACGTACTGATCTACCGCGACTTCGAGCGCTGCAAGCAGTGGTTCCCCCAGGGTGGCTTCGGCCGGCTGTTCCCGATGCAGGGCTGCACCCGTCTGGCGGTCAAGCTCGACTTCATCACCGGCGCCCTCTACAAGGCCCTGCAATGCACCGGCTCCCTGGAGTTCCGCGGCGTGCAGGCGCAGGTCGGCGAAGTGGTGGCCTGGCGCAACCTGTTCTGGTCGCTGACCGACGCCATGTACGGCAACGCCAGCGAATGGCACGGCGGCGCCTTCCTGCCCAGCGCCGAGGCCCTGCAGGCCTACCGCGTGCTGGCGCCGCAGACCTACCCGGAGATCAAGAAGACCATCGAGCAGGTGGTCGCCAGCGGCCTGATCTACCTGCCCTCCGGCGTTCGCGACCTGCACAATCCGCAACTCGACAAGTACCTCTCCACCTATTGCCGCGGCTCCGGCGGCATGGGCCACCGGGAGCGGATCAAGATCCTCAAGCTGCTCTGGGACGCCATCGGCAGTGAGTTCGGCGGCCGCCACGAGCTGTACGAGATCAACTACGCCGGCAGCCAGGACGAGATCCGCATGCAGGCCCTGCGCCAGGCGATCGGCAGCGGGGCGATGAAGGGCATGCTCGGCATGGTCGAGCAGTGCATGGGCGACTACGACGAGAACGGCTGGACCGTGCCGCACCTGCACAACCCGGACGACATCAACGTGCTCGATCGCATCCGCCAATGACGCCCGCGTCGCCTCCGGAGGTTATCCCCATGTCCCAGCTCGAACCCAGGCAGCAAGCCTTCCGCAACGCCATGGCGCATCTTTCGGCGGCGGTCAACGTGATCACCAGCAACGGCCCGGCCGGACGCTGCGGGATCACCGCCACCGCGGTCTGCTCGGTCACCGACAGCCCGCCGACGCTGATGCTCTGCATCAACCGCAACAGCGAGATGAACACGGTGTTCAAGGCCAACGGTCGACTCTGCGTGAACGTCCTCAGCGGCGAACACGAAGAGGTGGCCCGCCACTTCGCCGGCATGACCGAGGTCCCGATGGAACGCCGCTTCGCCCTCCACGACTGGCGCGAGGGCCTCGCCGGGTTGCCGGTGCTGCACGGCGCCCTGGCCAACCTGCAGGGACGCATCGCCGAGGTCCAGGAGATCGGCACCCACTCGGTGCTGTTGCTGGAACTGGAGGACATCCAGGTCCTCGAACAGGGCGACGGCCTGGTCTACTTCAGCCGCAGCTTCCATCGCCTGCAATGCCCCCGGCGGGCGGCCTGAACGGCGCCTCCAGGAATCCTCCGCCAGCGTTTCGAAGCCGCCGCCGAGAACCCGGCCAGGCCCTCAGCGGCGGTGCGCCGGCGGGATCGAGTAAGTGCCGACCACATGGGCGACCGGTTCCGCGTCGCCTTCGGAGAACAGCGAGACCTCGCCCATCGCCAGGGTCTTGCCGACCTTCATCAGGCGGCACTCGGCGACCACCCGGCGGTCCGCCGCGGGACGCCGCAGGAAGTTGATGGTCAGGCTGGTGGTCACCGCCAGCGGGACGATGCCGATCTCGCCCAGCACCGCCACGTACAGCGCGACATCGGCGATGGCCATCAGGGTCGGCCCGGAGACCGTGCCGCCGGGGCGCAGGTCGCTGGCGTCGACCGCCTGCCAGACCGTGGCGCTACGCTCGCCGACGGCTTCGACCACGACCCGGGTCTGGGGAAATTCGCGCTGGATGAAACGGGCGATCTGCTCTTTCTTGTCGGTCACGGAACGGGTCCTTGGCAGTAGGAGGAGGAAAGGTACGGTAGTCGGGTCTAGCGGCCACGCGCCTCGCTCGGCGTCATCCCGTAGCGCGCCTTGAAGGCCCGGGCGAAATGCGCCTGGCTGGAGAAGCCGTGGCGATAGGCGACCTCGGCGACATCCAGGCGCCGGCCCTGGGGCGAAGCGAGCAACTGGCGGGCCCGCTCCAGGCGCCGCTCCTGCAGGTAGCGCCCGGGCGAGCTGCCTTCCTGGGCGAACAGCCGCGCCAGGTGCCGGCTGGAGACGCCAGTGGCGGCGGCCACCCGCTCGCAGCTTAGGGCGGGTTCGTCGAGGTGCTGCTGGATGTACTGCTTGGCCGCCAGCAGGTAGGACGCGCCCAGGGCGCTGGCACGGTGCTCGCCGGCATGGTCGCTGATGATGCTCGCCAGCAGGTCGTAGGCTTCCTCCTGGTAGCGCTCGGCATCCTCGCCATGGGGGCTGTCGAGGAAATCCCGGGTACGCTCGCCGAGGGTCCGCACCAGCAGGCGCTGCACCGGGCTTTCCGCGCCGATCTTCAGCGGTCCCTTGAAGTCGCGCAGGCAGCGCTCGGCGAAATCGTCCTGGGGAATGTCGAAGATGAACTGCCGCATCGGTCCGGAAAAACCGAACAGGTAGGGCTTGTCGGTCCGGTAGATAACCAGCTCGCCCGGTTGCAGGAGGTTGCAGCCGTTGTCCTGGTAGAAGAACGACTGGCTGCCCTGCACCAGAGAGACGAAGATCGACTCCTTGGGCACTGCGCGGATCATCGAGCGGTCGCGCTCCACCACGTGCTCGTTGCCGCCGATGCGGGCCAGCCGCAGGCGTTCGAGGCAGAGGTTGTCCTGGGTCGCGGCGAAGCCGGCCTGGGAATACGACGAACATTTCAGGCCAACCAGGATGGAAGCGTTGTAGTCCTCCCAGAACGCCAGCCGCTGCTCCAGGGGAATGTCCTGGGTGCTGGCCCGCCGGGTTTCGAGCAAGGCATGTGCGGGCATTTTTATTCTTCTCGTCGAACGCTGCGTGGACCTCCCGGACCTCAGGCGAGGCCTCCGGGGCCAGGCGCCGGGCCGCTCCGCCGACCTGTCGCGGTCGGTCGGCGAGGCGCCTGGCACCCCGTCATTAACATCTGAATCCTTTCCTCCGTCAATCGCCCTCCAGCCGGCTCCGACGCTGGGCAGGCCAGCTTGGCGGCGCGTCGCGGGTCGCGCCAGGCCATGTCCGAAAAGCGCAAGCTTCCTGGCCGCCAGGGTCAAACCCGGAGGCCCGCCCATGGCTAGAGTCGGCTCGACGATAACAACGACAGAGGCCGCCCCATGCCCGAACTCGCCACCCGTGAATTCTGGAAAGACCTGCAACCGATTCCCGACTGCTTCAAGCCGGACGCCAAGCCCGAGGTCTACCTGCGCAACGCGCCGACCGAGGACGAGCGCCTCTACGTGCCCTTCACCGAGACCGTGAAGTCGCGTCCGCTGTGGATCTCGCCAAGCGAAAACCGCTGGTGCGACATCCTGATGGCGACGAGCGCCGGCCTGGTCAACCGCCACTACCACCCGCACGAGGTGTTCGCCTACACCATCAGCGGCAAGTGGGGCTACCTGGAGCACGACTGGACCGCCACCGCCGGCGACTTCGTCTACGAGACGCCCGGCGAGGGCCACACCCTGGTGGCCTACGAGCACGAGCAGCCGATGCGTGCATTCTTCATCGTCAAGGGACCGCTGGTCTGGCTCGACGAGAAGGGCAACGCGGACGGCATCTTCGACGTCCACGACTACATCGCGATGTGCCGTGAGCACTACGACAAGATCGGCGTCGGCGCCGCCTACATCGACTCCCTGTTCCGCTGACCCCGGGCGCGCGCCGCCCTGGCGGACGCGCGCCTCCCCGCCGGCCGGCCCGCCCGGCCTGGAGACCGACATGGCGCATAACAACAATTCCGCCAGTTACGAAAACGTCCTGCTCTGCGTGCTGTTCCTGACCTTCGGCTTCGTCTTCTTCGACCGCCTGGCGCTGTCCTTCCTGTTTCCCTTCATGGAACAGGAGCTGCAACTGAGCAACAGCCACCTGGGCATGCTCTCCTCGGTGCTGGCCCTGGCCTGGGCGGTATCCGGCGCGCTGGTCGGCGCCTGGTCCGACCGCCGCGGGCAGCGCAAGCCGCTGCTGATCGTGGCGGTGATCCTGTTCTCGCTGTGCTCGGCGCTGTCCGGGCTGGTCGGCGGCTTCCTCAGCCTGCTGCTGTTCCGCGGCATCATGGGCCTGGCCGAGGGGCCGATCCTGCCGCTCTCGCAATCGCTGATGGTCGAGGCCTCCTCGCCACATCGCCGCGGCCTCAACATGGGTCTGCTACAGGGCTCGGCGGCCGGCCTGCTCGGCGCGGTGATCGGCCCGCCGCTGCTGGTGGCCCTGGCCGAAACCCTCGGCTGGCGTCACGCCTTCATCGTCTCGTTGCTGCCGGGCCTGCTGATCGCCTGGTTGATCTGGCGCCATGTGCGTCCCGACCCGCCCCGCGCGCAGCGCCCGGCGCCGCGCGCCGAAGAAGCGAAAGGCAAGCGCCTGGCACTGCTGAAGAGCCGCAACATCCTGCTCTGCACCCTGATCAGTTGCGTATTCGTCACCTGGTTCATCGTGCTGATTTCCTTTACCCCGACCTTCCTGGTCAACGCCCGCGGCTTCAGCCCGGCGACCATGGGCAGGCTGATGAGCTGCCTGGGCGTCGCCTGGGTGGTCTGGGGCTTCGCCGTACCGGCGATATCCGATCGCATCGGCCGTCGACCGACCCTGGTGGCGTTCTCCCTGCTCGCCGCGTGTTGCCCGCTGGCGCTGCTCTATGCGCCGAACGCGACCAGCCTCGGCCTGCTGTTGCTGCTGACCTACACCGGGCTCGGCTGCTTCACCCTGTTCATGGCGACCATCCCGGCGGAGACCGTCTCGCGCGGCGTCATCGCCACCGCCCTCGGCCTGATCATGGGCCTCGGCGAACTGGTCGGCGGTTTCCTCGCGCCGACCGTGGCCGGCTTCGCCGCCGACCGCTTCGGCCTGTCCATCGTCATGTGGATGTCCTGCGGCGGCGCCCTGCTCGCCGCGTTCCTCTCGCTGTTCCTGCGCGAAACCGCGCCCGCCGTGCTGGCGCGCCAGCGCAGCGCGCCTACCTCCGTCCTGCAAGGAAACCAACCATGAAAGCACTGCGCTGGCACGCTGCCCGCGACCTCCGCCTGAGCGAACTGGAACGCCAGGCGCCGCGGCCCGGCGAAGTCGAACTGGAAGTCGCCTACTGCGGCATCTGCGGCAGCGACCTGCACGAATACCAGAGCGGCCCGCACTCGATTCCCCAGGCCGAGGCGCACCCGCTGTCCGGTTGCCGCGCGCCGCTGACCCTCGGCCATGAGTTCTGCGGCGTGGTCGCCGCGCTCGGCCCTGGCGTGGAGGGACTGCGCATCGGCGACCGCGTCGCGGTGGAGCCGGAATACCGCTGCGGCGAATGCCGCTACTGCCGGGAAGGCCGCTACAACCTCTGCGAGTCGATGGGCTTCATCGGCCTGATGGGCGACGGCGGCTTCGCCGAGCGCGCGCGGGTGCCGGCCTACATGCTGCACCGCCTGCCGGACGCGGTGGGCTTCCGCCAGGCCGCCGTGCTCGAACCGGCCGCCGTGGCCCTGCACGCGCTGCGCCGCAGCAGCCTGGCGCCGGGCCAGCGCTGCGCGGTGTTCGGGCTCGGCCCGATCGGCCTGCTGCTGGTGATGCTCGCCCGCCTGCGCGGAATCGAGGACATCGTCGCGATCGACGTCAGTCCCGAGCGCCTCGCCCTGGCCGGGGAGTTCGGCGCCAGCCGGGCGCTCGACGCCCGCGACGGCGACACGGCGGCGCGCCTGCGCGAGGGCGGCGCGCTCGACTGCGCCTTCGAGGCCGCCGGCAGCCAGGCCAGCCTCGACGCCGCCCTGGCCAGCCTGCGCAAGGGTGGCGAGCTGGTGCTGGTGAGCCTGATGGGCGAGGTCCGGCTGGACGCCTTCGACCTGGTCAACCGCGAACTGCGCCTGCTCGGCAGCGTCGGCTACCGCGACGCCTACCCGGAGCTGATCGCCCTGCTCGCCGACGGCCGCCTCGACCTGGCCCGCGCAGTGACCCGCAGCGTGCCCCTGGAGCAGGCTGTCGAGCACGGTTTCGAGGCCCTGCTGCGCGACAAGTCGCAGGTCAAGGTGCTGGTCAATCCCAACCCGGCCCTGGCCGACGCCTGAAGGAACGATCGCCGATGGTTTTCCAACACGATATCTACGCCGGCCAGCAGGTGCTGGTCACTGGCGGCAGCTCCGGCATCGGCGCGGCCATCGCCATGCAGTTCGCCGAACTCGGCGCCGAAGTCGTCGCCCTCGGCCTGGACGCCGACGGCGTGCACGCACCGCGTCATCCGCGGATTCGCCGGGAAGAACTGGACATCACCGACAGCCAGCGCCTGCAACGGCTGTTCGAAGCGCTGCCGCGCCTGGATGTGCTGGTGAACAACGCCGGCATCAGCCGCGACCGCGAGGAATACGACCTGGCTACCTTCGAACGGGTGCTGCGCCTCAACCTGAGCGCCGCCATGCTCGCCAGCCAACTGGCCCGGCCGCTGCTGGCGCAGCGCGGCGGCAGCATCCTCAACATCGCCTCGATGTACAGCACCTTCGGTTCCGCCGACCGCCCGGCCTACAGCGCCAGCAAGGGCGCCATCGTCCAGCTCACCCGTTCCCTGGCCTGCGAGTATGCCGCCGAGCGCATCCGGGTCAACGCCATCGCCCCCGGCTGGATCGACACGCCGCTGGGCGCCGGGCTCAAGGCCGACGTCGAGGCCACCCGCCGGATCATGCAGCGCACGCCGCTGGCGCGCTGGGGCGAGGCGCCCGAGGTGGCCAGCGCCGCGGCCTTCCTCTGCGGTCCAGGCGCCAGCTTCGTCACCGGCGCCGTGCTGGCGGTGGACGGCGGCTATCTCTGCGCCTGAGCCGCCTTCGCTCCGGATGCACCTGTCCGCTTGGGGCGGACAGCGATTCGCACGACAGAACAACAACAAGACGAGTGCCTTGCCATGAAAACCCTCCGCACCTTGCCGGCGCTGCTCTGCGCCGGTTTCCTCGGTCTCTCCGCGCAGGCCGCCGAAGACAGCCGCAGCGGCCCGCTGGCCGGGTTCGGCGAACGACTCCAGCGCCACGGCGTGAAGACCCACGCGCAGTTCTGGAGCCTGTCGCTGAAGAACCTCGACACCGGCCCGCGCCAGCACAGCTTCGGCAACAGCGGCGACCTGTTCCTCGGCGCCGACCTCGACCTCGCCACCCTCGCCGGCCTGGACGGCGCCTCGCTGCACATCGAGGAAACCCTGTTCATCCTCGACCGCGGCACCGGTCAGCCCACCGGGCCGAGCTGGCAGGGCGCGGTGGGCAGCTACTTCGGCGGCGCGCCGCTGCACAACGACATCGGCGCCAACCAGCTGAGCCTGCTCACCTGGCAGCAGCAGTGGCTGGGCGGACGCCTCGACAGCCATCTCGGACGGACCAATGCGCGGCGCTATTTCCTGATCTACAACTGCGAGACCGTGGTCACCTGCAACGACCCGATCATCGACGCCTCCACCGGCATCCTGCCGCCGCCCTACGGCGCCTGGGGCGGCTACTTGAAGTACCGGGCGACCCCGACCCTGTACCTGCACGCCGGGGCCTTCGAGTCCAACCCGGTGGATTACCTGAAGAAGCGCCATGGCCTCGATTTCGGCACCGACGACGCCAGCGGCACCAGCCTGCTGCTGGGGATCGGCGACAAGCGCGAGGAAAGCCTCGATCCCTACCGCTCGCACTATGAACTCAACGCCTACCTGAACACCGCCAACCAGGTCGACCCGCTCACCGGCGCCAGCGACCACGGCAGCGCCGGCGGCTTCTTCAAGTTCCAGCAGCTGTTCTGGCGCGCCGACGGCGGCCGCCTCGATTCGCCGAGGGCGCTGGGGCTGTTCGGCTCGCTGTCGGTATCGGCCGACGACAAGCAGCCGTTCCGTCATTTCGCCGAGCTGGGCCTGACCTACCATGCGCCCTTCGACCGCACGCGGGACAAGCTCAACCTCAAGGCCAGCTACCTGCGCCTGAACGATCACCAGCTGGAGTTCCAGCGCCAGGCGCGGATCGCCGCTGGCGGCGATGCGAAACTCGGCCAGCGCGACGTGTACGCCCTGGAAACCAATGCGCACATCGCACTGACCCCGCACATCGCGCTGGAGCCGTCGGTGCAGTACATCTTCAACCCGGACAACTACTACAACCCCGGCGCTCGCGAACTGAGCGGAGACGGTTTCGTCGTCGGCCTGCAACTGATGGTCGACATGGGCTCGCTGCTGGGGCTTTAGCGCGCCGCCTGGCAGCCTCGGTCAACCCCGCCGGCAGGCTGGGACAAGCGGCCGGGCGCGCTTCCCCGTCCAATGGAGTAGCGTCGCGCCCATGGGCGCGGGGCGAAAAAGAACGCCGGGCGAGGCCCGGCAGCACACCCAGAAAGGTGCCGACATGACTTCCACTGCCCGCCGTTCGTTCGACTACATCGTGGTCGGCGCCGGCTCCGCCGGTTGCGTCCTGGCCAACCGTCTTTCCGCCGATCCCGCCGTCTCGGTCTGTCTGGTCGAGGCCGGCCCCAGCGACCGCACGCCGCTCCCCGCCGCCTACATCCGCACGCCGGCCGGGATCATCCGCCTGATCGCCAACCCGAAGTGGAACTGGATGCATCGCTTCGCCGCCCAGCCCGGCACCGCCAACCAGCCGATCGCCTGCCCGCGCGGCAAGGTCTGGGGCGGCTCCAGCGCGATCAACGGGATGATCTACATCCGCGGCGACCGCCACGACTACGACCGCTGGGCATCCCTCGGCAACCGTGGCTGGAGCTACGACGAGCTGCTGCCCTACTTTCGCCGCTCGGAACATTTCGAGCCGGGCGAATCGCCCTGGCACGGGCGCGGCGGCGAATTGAACGTCGCCGCGCAGCGCAGCCCGGGCCCGATCAACCAGGTGTTCTTCCAGGCCGCCGAGGAAATGGGCTGGCCGTACAACGCCGACTTCAACGGCGAGCGCCAGGAAGGCATCGGCCCGTTCCACGTCACCCAGGTCAACGGCGAACGCTGTAGCGCGGCGCGCGCCTTCCTGCACCCGGCCCTGGCGCGGCCCAACCTCACCGTGCTCAGCTCGGCGCTGACCCTGCGCGTGCTGCTGGAAGGTACCCGCGCCACCGGCGTGGAGATCAGCCAGGCTGGCGAGGTCGTGCAATTACAGGCACGCCGCGAAGTGATCCTCAGCGCCGGCTCGATCAACTCGCCGCAGCTCCTGTTGCTCTCCGGCATCGGCCCGGCGGCGGAACTGGCGCGCCACGGCATCGTCCAGCGCCATGAGTTGCCTGGGGTCGGCGAGAACCTGCAGGACCACCAGGACATCGTGCTGATGTACCGCACCGAGGCCAAGCTCGGCTACGGCCTGGGCTTCTCGCCGAAGGGCTGGCTGCCGCTGCTGCGCTCGCCCTGGCAGTACCTGTTCGGCCGGCGCGGGGCGCTGACCTCGAACACCGTCGAGTCCGGTGGCTTCCTCCGCCTCGACCCGCAGGCAGAGACCCTGGAGCTGGGTCTGATCGTCGCCCCCGCGCTGAAGAACCAGCCGCAGCGCCTGGTCCCCTTCGGCCACGGGGTCAGCCTGCACGTCGCGGTGATGCACCCGCAGAGCCGCGGGCGGGTCCGCCTGAACTCGCCGGACCCGCACGACCGGCCGCTGATCGAAGCCAACTTCCTCAGCCACCCTGCCGACCTCGATACCCTGGTCCGGGGTTTCCAACTGGTCCGCAAACTGGCCGCCAGCCGCAGCTTCGCCCGTCACCTCAAGGGCGAGCTGGTACCGGGCCCGCAGGTTTCCAGCCGCGGCCAGATCGAGGCCTGGATCCGCGCCAACCTGGGCACCGTGTTCCATCCGGTGGGCACCTGCAAGATGGGCCACGACCAGCTCGCGGTGGTCGACGACCAGTTGCGCGTGCACGGCCTGCAAGGCCTGCGGGTGGCCGATGCGTCGATCATGCCGACGCTGATCACCGGCAATACCAACGCCCCGGCGATCATGATCGGCGAGAAGGCCGCCGACCTGATCCTCGGCAAGCCGGCGCCCCATGCACCGCCCGCGCGACAACCGGCCGTGCAGGCTCTGGCCGGCGCCTGACTAGCCGCCCTGGCTGCAGGCGCTGGCGTACTTGCGGTAGGCCAGCGAATGCAGCTTGCCGGCGGAGTCTAGGTAGTCCATCCGTGCATCGACGATCTCGCAGGTGGTCGACGCCTGTTCCTGGGTCGCCACCACCTTGTGCACATCCAGCGGCATGCCGTAGCGGTAGCTTTCGGTCGGTACCGGTGCGGCGGCCTGGGCGGCGAACGCGGGAAGCGCAAGCGCGGCGAGCAGGGTGGTGGCGAGCAGGGTGCGAGTCATGGGGGATCTCCTGGCGGCAGGACCGCGTCGGTGGAAGGCGACATGCCTTCGTCGAGGCCTATTCCAGGCCGCGGAGTTGTCCCGGATGTGTCGCTGGAATGCCCGATTCGTCAGCCGCTGTATCGCCGCTGCCGGCCGATACATCGCCGTACATTCGCCGCCCCGCTCCCGCCGGACGAATCGCGCCCGGCGCCATCCGTCGTCTCCCCCGTTCGCGACAGCGACAACCGGGCTTTTTTGCACGCCCCGGTATTCGCCCCGGCTCCGGATACAGTGCAATACAAACCCCGGCAGGCAAGCGCCGCGGGCGCGGATACACTGCTTGCAAGCACACCAACCGCCACGGGAGCCAGGCAATGGAGCATGTCGATCACATCCTGATCGTCGACGATGACCGCGAGATTCGCGAGCTGGTAGGCAACTACCTGAAGAAGAACGGCCTGCGCACCACCATCGTCGCCGATGGCCGGCAGATGCGCGCGTTCCTCGAAGCCAACACGGTGGACCTGATCGTCCTCGACATCATGATGCCCGGCGACGACGGCCTGCTGCTCTGCCGCGAGCTGCGCGTCGGCAAGCACAAGGCCACGCCGGTGCTGATGCTCACCGCGCGCAACGACGAGACCGACCGCATCATCGGCCTGGAGATGGGCGCCGACGACTACCTGACCAAGCCCTTCTCCGCCCGCGAACTGCTTGCCCGGATCAACGCCGTGCTGCGGCGTACGCGGATGCTGCCGCCGAACCTCACCGTGAGCGAGAGCAGCCGGCTGATCGGCTTCGGCCAGTGGCAACTGGACACCAGCGCCCGCCACCTGCTCGACGACGCCGGCACCGTGGTCGCCCTCAGCGGCGCCGAGTACCGCCTGCTGCGGGTGTTCCTCGATCATCCGCAACGGGTACTCAGTCGCGACCAGTTGCTCAACCTGACCCAGGGCCGCGAGGCGGACATCTTCGACCGTTCCATCGACCTGCTGGTCAGCCGCCTGCGCCAACGCCTCGGCGACGACGCCCGCGAACCGGAGTACATCAAGACCGTGCGCAGCGAGGGCTATGTGTTCTCGCTGCCGGTGCGACTGGTCGAGGCCCATCCATGAAGCTCGCCGTGCCGCGCCCGCGCAGCCTCGCCGCGCGCCTGGCGCTGATCCTCTTCGCCGGGCTGGTGCTGGCCTACGGGCTGTCCTTCGCCTCGCAGTTCTACGAGCGCTACCAGACCGCGAAGCACATGATGCTCGACAGCCTCGAACAGGACGTGGCGATCTCGGTAGCCATGCTCGACCGCCTGACGCCCGCCGAGCGCGAGGCCTGGCTGCCGCGCCTGGAACGACGCACCTACCGCTATCGCCTCGACGCCGGCGAGCCCGGCCAGCCGCTGGCGCTGGCCGACGCGCCGGTTGCCGCGCACTCCATCGAACGCGCCCTCGACGGTCAATACCCGCTGACCCTGCGCACGGTGGCCGACAGCCGTCCGCACTTCCAGGTCCTCCTGCGCCTGCGCGACGGCAGCCCGCTGACCATCGACGTCACGCCGGCCCCGGTGCCGCTGTCCGGCTGGCTGCCGCTGGTACTGCTGGTGCAGTTGCTCCTGCTGCTGCTCTGCACCGGCCTCGCGGTGCGCACCGCCATCGGCCCGCTGACCCGGCTGGTGAAGGCCGTGGAACATCTCGATCCGAATCGTCCGGCACAGCCTCTCGCGGAAACCGGCCCACGCGAAGTGGCGCATGCGGCGGCGGCCTTCAATGCCATGCAGGCGCGCATCGCCGACTACCTCAAGGAGCGCATGCAGTTGCTCGCGGCGATTTCCCACGACCTGCAGACGCCGATCACGCGGATGAAGCTGCGCGTCGAGTTCATGGACGCCTCCAGCGACAGGGACAAGCTGTGGAACGATCTCGAAGAGATGCAGCACCTGGTCCGCGAAGGCGTGGCCTATGCCCGCAGCATGCACGGCAGCACCGAAACCAGTTGCCGGGTGGACCTCGACGCCTTCCTCGACAGCCTGGTCTTCGACTACCAGGACAGCGGCAAGCAGGTACAACTCGACGGCCGTACCGGCGCGGTGATCGACACCCGTCCGCACGCCCTGCGCCGGGTGCTGGTGAACCTGGTCGACAATGCGCTGAAGTTCGCCGGCGCCGCGCGCCTGGAAGTGGAACGCCGTACCGATGGCGGCACGCGAATCCAGGTGCTGGACAATGGCCCGGGGATTCCCGCCGAGGAACTCGACGAGGTGCTCAAGCCCTTCTACCGGGTGGAAAACTCGCGCAATCGCGACACCGGTGGCACCGGCCTCGGCCTGGCCATCGCGCAGCAGCTGAGCCTGGCCCTCGGCGGCCGCCTGACCCTGGCCAACCGCGCCGGCGGCGGGCTTTGCGCGCGCATCGAGCTGGACCCCTGAGGCGCCCGTACAGAGCGATACATAACCGCCCTCGGCGGACACACTGCGGATAAACCCGCTTGCAACACTCCTGGCCACGGGAAGCGGCGGCACATCGCCGAGCCGCTCCCGGCAACCAGGAGCCCCACCATGACCGTCCCAACCTCTCAATCCGCCTGGCACGGCTGGCGACTGTTCGCCGTCCTCGCCGTCGCCGTGCTGTGCATGACCGCCCTCGTCCTGGCTCTCCAGGCGCAACCGGTGGAGGGCCTGCGCAGCGCCATCCGCGCCACCGCGCGCAGTTCCTTCGCGCTGTTCCTCGCCGCTTTCCTCGCGTCCTCGCTGGCGACCCTGGTGCCCGGCCCGGGGACCCGCGCGCTGCTCCGTGAAAGGCGCTACCTGGGCCTGGCCTTTGCCTTCTCCCACGCAGTACACGCCTTGCTGATCCTGGCCTACTGGAAGCTGTTCCCCGAGACATTCTGGAGCGGCCGCTCGGTCGCGGCGAACATCCCCGGCTCGATCGGCTACCTGTTCATCCTGCTGCTCACCCTCACCTCCTTCCGCACCCCGGCCCGACTGCTCGGCCCACGCGCCTGGAAAGCCCTGCACTCGACCGGCACCTGGGTGCTGGCGGGCATCTTCTGCCTGTCGTTCTTCAAACGCATCCCCATGGGCGGCTGGTACGTACTGGCGTTCGCCACGATCTTCTCCGCCATCGTCCTCAAGCTCACCGCCAAGCTCGCCGTGCGCTTGCGTCGTCGCGACGTACAGCCGGCCTGACCCATCCACCGCCCTCAACGAGACATCGATCATGCAAGCATCCGACCTGCGCGCCTGGCGCCGACCCTTCGCCCTGCTCGACCGCTGCGGCGGCTGGAGCGCCGACCTGTCCCTGCGACTGTTCCTGGCCTGGGAGTTCTTCGAGTCCGGTTGGGAAAAGTGGAACGGCGAGAACTGGTTCGGCGATATCCAGTCGGCTTTCCCCTTTCCCTTCGACCGCCTGCCCGCCGCCTTCAACTGGGAACTGTCGCTGTGGGCCGAACTGCTCGGCGCGCTGTTCCTCCTGCTCGGCCTCGGTACCCGCCTGACCGCCCTGGTGCTGATCGTCGTCACCCTGGTGGCGACCGCCGCCGTACACTGGCCAGCGGAGTGGTCGAGCCTGGCGGAACTGGCCCGCGGCTACTCGATCACCGACCACGGCTTCGGCAATTTCAAGCTCCCGGCGATCTACCTGGCGGCGCTGCTGCCGCTGCTGTTGGCGGGAGCGGGGAAGCTGAGCCTGGACCACTGGCTCGGGCGGCGCCTGGGCCTGTCCCGCTAGGATTCGGCCAGCCACGGAAAAACCCCGGAACACGATCGCCTCCGGGGTTTTTCACAGCAAGCCAGAACCATCCCACCCACCACGTAGGGCGGATAGCGCCAAAGGCGCTATCCGCCGATGCATCGACTCCACAAGGGCTGCGTCGTCATCCGCCCGCCCAATCGCGTTCCAGGGTTCCGAGCACGACACCCTGGGTCCGCAACGCTGCCAGCAACTCCAGCCCCGCCGCGTCGAGCGCTCCGGGCGCACTCCGCGCCTCGAGCGCCAGCGCCGCCAGGTGCTCGCGCCCGCTCAGGCGCCGTCTCGCCAGCGACTCCAGCAGGCGGTAGGCCAGCGGAGTCAGGCGCGCGGTATGCACGCGATGCGAGGAATCGCGGTGCATCAACAGCAGGGTCGGTTCCGCAGGCGCTTCGGCGAGCGCGACGTCCTCTTCGAGCCGATGCACCGGCCAGCGATAGCCCAGCGGCAGCGCCAGGCTCGACAGCAGCGGCACCCCGTCGAGCAGGTCGCCTTCACGCCGATACGGCGGATCGTCGGGCTCGGCCAGGTAGAGGCGCGTTTCGCTCCATTCGAAGTGGGCCAACTCGGCTTGCCACGCCGGCCGATACTCGCCCCGCTGCCGCAGGTAGTCGACGAAGACCCCGGCGATACGGGTGAACAGGGGGGTATGGCTTCTCTCCTCGCGATAGAACTCGCGCACCAGGCCATGCCACTGCTGCTCGCCAAGCAGCCCGCGCAAGCGCGGGAAGCCGCTGGCAAGGAGGCCTTCGATGGCGTTGTAGAACAGCTCGCGGTAGACCCGCAGGCGACGTTCTTCGATGTCCGGCGGCGGCGCATTGCCAAGCGGGTCGCGCAGGTGCCGGGCGAGGCTGAACTGCTGTTGGCGCAGGCGCTCATCCATGACGGCGTCCCTCGTCGCGTTGCCATTGGCGGATCTGCTCCACTTCCAGCAGCAGTTCGCCCAGCGGCGGATAGTTGAAGTCCCGCTCGAGCAGGGTCGGGCGCACGCCGAAGCGACGATAGGCGGCTCCGAGCAAGGCCCAGACGCCGGGCTTCACGGCGGCACCATGGGTGTCGATCTTCAGGTCCGGCGCCTCGTCGTAGTGCCCCGCCACATGGTAGGCGGCGACCCGCCCGGGCGGCAGCCGGGCGAGGAAGTCGAGGGCGTCGTAGCCGTGGTTGCAGGCGTTGACGAACAGGTTGTTGACGTCCAGCAACAGGTCGCAGTCGGCCTCGTCGAGTACCGCGTTGACGAACTCGATCTCGCTCATCTCCCGGTACGGCGCTGCATAGTAGGAAATGTTCTCCACCGCGATGCGCCGCTCCAGGCGTTCCTGCGCCTCGCGGATGCGCGCCGCGACGTGACGCACCGCGGCCTCGGTGAACGGCAGCGGCAACAGATCATAGAGATGGCCATCGTCGGAACAGTAACTGAGGTGCTCGCTGTACAACGCGACCCGGTGGCGGACGAGGAAGCGTCGGGTCTGCTCGATGAAGGCGGCATCCAGCGGTGTGGAGCCGCCGAGGGACAGCGAGAGACCGTGGCAGGTCAGTGGAAAGCGCTCCACCAGGCGCTCCAGGTCGGCACCGAAGGCACCGCCGACGCCGATCCAGTTGTCCGGCGCGCATTCGAGGAAGTCCACCGCGCCGGGCGCCATCGCCAGCAGTTGCGGAAGCAGGCCGCGCCTCAGGCCGAGGCCGGCGGCGTTGTCGATCAGGGTCATGGGATAGCTCCGGAAACGGCGACGCCCCCGCTTTCCCAGGGGAAAGAGAGGGCGCCGCCAGGGTGTGGAAAGGCTCAGTGCCGGCCTTGCTCCAGCTTGCTGAACAGCCCGGCGGGCATCGGCTTGCCGTTGGCCTCGTAGGTCTTGCGCAGGTGTTCGTAGGCCTCGGCTTCGGAAATGAAGCCGTCATGGTCGCTATCGATGCTGTCGAACTCACCGGCACGGTCCTTGGCCACCGCGAGGAACTCGGCGCGCGAGACCTTGCCATCGTGATCGGTGTCGGTTCGGGCAAAGGAGGCGTCGCCGCACTTGCCCTCCCCGCACTTGCCCTCGGCGCCGGCCTTGGCCGGGGTCTTCGCGGAGCCGCCGCTACCACACTTGCCTTCTCCGCACTTGCCTTCGCCGGCGCTCGCCGCCGCCACTTGCAGCCCCTGGCCCAGCGGCTCGACGGCGAACGCCGAACCGCCGAGCAGCATTCCCCCCACCAGTACGGCACCGAGCAGGCTGGCGGAAGTCTTTTGACGCGAATCGAAAACGGACATGCTTCTTCTCCACAGTAAACGCGGCCGGGCCGCAGGCGCGGCGCTGGTGGGCGCCGGTACGAACCGGGCGGCGGGACCTTCTGGGGTCGTCCCGGGCGCCGCGGTTCGGATGTGGCCATTTCGCCTGGGAGATGTATCGGGGGTGTATCGCCCGACACGTGGATTTGTACGCCGGAGGTATCGAAACCGCGCATGGATACAAAGCGATACGCAATCGAGCGCGGGCATGCCGACGAAGTGCCGGGCATCTCTCACTCCCGCCGGCCCATCTCGGCTACCGTTAGGAGACAGCCACCTGGCCCAGTCTCGAGGTCGAGCCCATCGTGCTGAAACGCATTCCGGTAACCCAGCTTCGCCTCGGTATGTTCGTCCAGAGCCTTTGCGGCTCGTGGCTGGACCACCCGTTCTGGAAAAGAGGTGGCTTCCTGCTCGACAGCCAGGCCGACCTGCAGCGCCTGCGCGAAAGCGCCGTGAAGGAGGTCTGGATCGATGCCAGCAAGGGCCTCGACCTCCCGGAGGAAGCGGCGGTCTCGGCCGCTGCGGTCCTGCCGGTCACCATGCCGGCCGGCCCTTCGCCGGCGCGGGTCGCCCTGGAGGAGGAAATCCGCCACGCCGCCCTGCTCTGCAGCCGTGCCAAGGCCGCCGTGGTCAGCATGTTCCGCGACGCGCGCATGGGCCAGGCCATCGATACCGCGCATGCATCGGAGCTGGTGGACGAAATCTCCGCCTCGGTGCTGCGCCATCCCAACGCGCTACTCAGCCTGGTACGGCTGAAGACCTCGGATGAATACACCTACATGCATTCGGTGGCGGTCTGTGCGCTGATGATCGCCCTCGCCCGCCAGCTCGAACTGCCCGACCCGCTGGTACGCGAGGCGGGGCTGGCCGGACTGCTGCACGACATCGGCAAGATGGCGGTGCCCGATCCGATCCTGAACAAGCCCGGCAAGCTCACCGACCAGGAGTTCGGCCTGGTTCGCCGGCATCCGCAGAACGGCGCGCGGATGCTGCTCGATTGCCGCCAGGTCAGCGCCCTGGTGGTGGATGTCTGCCTGCACCACCACGAGCGCATCGACGGCACCGGCTACCCCTTCGGCCTGGCGCAGGAGCAGATCAGCCTGCTGGCGCGAATGGGCGCGGTGTGCGACGTCTACGACGCGATCACCTCCGACCGTCCCTACAAGAAGGGCTGGAACGCCGCCGAGGCGATCCGACGCATGGCCGAATGGAACGGGCACTTCGACCCGCAGGTGTTCCGCGCCTTCGTCAAGGCGGTGGGCATCTACCCGGTCGGCGCGCTGGTCAGGCTGGAAAGCGGGCGCCTCGGCGTGGTCCTCGAACAACACGGCCGCTCGCTGCTGACGCCACGGGTCAAGGTATTCTTCTCGGCCCGCTCGAAGGTGCCGATCCCGCAGCAGGTGCTAGACCTGGGTAGGGCCGGACAGACCGACCGAATCGTCGGCTTCGAGCCGGCGGAAGCCTGGAACTTCCGCAATCTCGACGAGATGTGGACGGGACTGGCCAAGTCCACGGGCTCTTATTTCGACGCGGGAACCGGAAATCCGTAGACGCCTTCCGCCGGCAAGCCGAGCACCGCTCCCGTAGGGCGCATAACGCGAAGCGTTATCCGCCGCTTCGCCGCAATCTCCGCCTGCTCCGCGTTGCTTTAAGCGCACCATCGTCGATACTGCTGGCAATCCGCCGACAGTTTTCAAGAGGCCATATGAGTCCGCTCCTGGAGACAATCGAAGAGCACAGCAGAAATGGCTGTGCTCCATCCAAAGCGCTGCTTGCCCTGTGGTCCGCAGGCGCCGACCTGAGGGTTTCCCCGAGGAAGGCTGGCCGCCTATGCGAACTTGCCGTCGTTGCCGCAGCAGGGAAAGCAGGCATGCTCGAGAGCGAGATCGTTGCGGCACGCCGGGCCTATGCCGCCAGCCTGGGAGTGACGCTTAGCGGAGCGATCAGCAACGCCGACGAGCCGGTCCATATCCACCACGCCGTCAGCAATTCCAATCACAACCCTAACGCCTCAAACCGTATCAACCTTGGGAGAGCCCGAGCGTATAAAGAAAGGCGCGAGGAAGGTGATTACTTCTTCATCGACACTTGAATCGCCTGCATAACCGTTATCTCCCCCGCGCCTCAACGGCAGCCCTCTCCAGCAACCACTCCCTGAACGCCAGCATCGCGCTGGTCTCCCCCCGCGACTGCAAGCGCGTCAGCCAGTAGCTGCCGGTACTCACTTCGGTGGCGAACGGACGCCGGATGCTCTCGCTGGCCAGTTGCCGGGCAAACATCGCCGCCGGCGCCAGGGCCACGCCGACACCCTGGCGGGCCGCCTCGAGCATGGCCAGCGAGGTGTCGAAGACGATGCTCCGGGTCAGTGGCGCGTGCGCCGGCAGTCCGGCCGCCTGGAACCACAGCGGCCACTCGTCGGCGCGGTAGGAGCGCAGCAGGGTGTGCTGCAGCAGGTCGGCGGGACTGTGCAACTGGGCGGCGACCTCCGGGCAGCAGAGCACCGTCAGCGGCGCCTCGAACAACGCCAGCGCCTCGGTGCCGTGCCAGGCGCCGCCGCCGAAGCGGATCGCGTAGTCGAGCCCCTCGGCGGCGATGTCGACGCGGTTGTTGTGGGTGGACAGGCGCAGGTCGATGAAGGGATGGCGCGCCTGGAAGTCCTCCAGCCGCGGCAGCAGCCAGCCGACCGTGAAGGTTCCGACCGCGCCGACGGTGAGCACGTCCCGGTAGTGGCCACCCTCGAAGCGTTCCAGCAGGCCGGCGATGCGGTCGAAGGAGTCACACAGCACCGGCAGCAGGCTCTCGCCCTCGTGGGTCAGCATGAGGCCGCGCGGCAGACGCTTGAACAGGGCCACGCCGAGACGCTCCTCGAGGCTCTTCACCTGGTGGCTGACCGCCGCCTGGGTCACGCACAGCTCGATGGCCGCGCGGGTGAAGCTCAGGTGCCGGGCCGAAGCTTCGAAGGCGCGCAGGGCGTTCAGCGGCAAATGGGGTCGAACCAATCTCTGCTCCAAATTTTTCTAATGGCTGCCGCGAGTATTCGTCGTTTGCCGCAAATCCTGCGCAAGCCTAGATTTTCCCCGCCCGCCGATCAAGGAGCGCTCCCGGGGCGGTTTCTCATGCAGCCAACGACAAAGGACACCAATCCTCATGCGCGATACCAGATTCCCCTGCCTGTGCGGCATCGCCGCTTCCACACTGCTGTTCGCCACCACCCCGGCCATTGCCGGCGAGGCCCCGGCGGATCGCCTGAAGGCACTGGTCGACGCCGCCGTACAACCGGTGATGAAGGCCAATGACATTCCGGGCCTGGCCGTAGCCATCAGCCTGAAAGGAGAACCGCATTACTTCAGCTATGGGCTGGCCTCGAAAGAGGACGGCCGCCGGGTGACGCCGGAGACCCTGTTCGAGATCGGCTCGGTGAGCAAGACCTTCACCGCCACCCTCGCCGGCTATGCCCTGGCCCAGGACAAGATGCGTCTCGACGACCGCGCCAGCCAGCACTGGCCGGCACTGCAGGGCAGCCGCTTCGACGGCATCAGCCTGCTCGACCTCGCGACCTATACCGCCGGCGGCTTGCCGCTGCAGTTCCCCGACTCGGTGCAGAAGGACCAGGCACAGATCCGCGACTACTACCGCCAGTGGCAGCCGACCTACGCGCCGGGCAGCCAGCGCCTCTATTCCAACCCGAGCATCGGCCTGTTCGGCTATCTCGCCGCGCGCAGCCTGGGCCAGCCGTTCGAACGGCTCATGGAGCAGCAAGTGTTCCCGGCACTGGGCCTCGAACAGACCCACCTCGACGTGCCCGAGGCGGCGCTGGCGCAGTACGCCCAGGGCTACGGCAAGGACGACCGCCCCCTACGGGTCGGTCCCGGCCCGCTGGATGCCGAAGGCTACGGGGTGAAGACCAGCGCGGCCGACCTGCTGCGCTTCGTCGATGCCAACCTGCATCCGGAGCGCCTGGACAGGCCCTGGGCGCAGGCGCTCGATGCCACCCATCGCGGTTACTACAAGGTCGGCGACATGACCCAGGGCCTGGGCTGGGAAGCCTACGACTGGCCGATCTCCCTGAAGCGCCTGCAGGCCGGCAACTCGACGCCGATGGCGCTGCAACCGCACAGGATCGCCAGGCTGCCCGCGCCACAGGCGCTGGAGGGCCAGCGCCTGCTGAACAAGACCGGCTCCACCAACGGCTTCGGCGCCTACGTGGCGTTCGTCCCGGGCCGCGACCTGGGCCTGGTGATCCTGGCCAACCGCAACTATCCCAATGCCGAGCGGGTGAAGATCGCCTACGCCATCCTCAGCGGCCTGGAGCAGCAGGGCAAGGTGCCGCTGAAGCGCTGAAGCGCGCTCGCGAGGGCGACGGAGCGTAGCGGCGCGGGACGCCGGTCCTGGCTATGATGGTGCCATGAGCGCTTCCCCGCCCCTCCGCCAGCCCTGCCCGCCCGGCGCCTGCGTCTGCGAACGCGAGCGCCTGGAGGCGCCCGGCGCGGACCGTCGCATCCTCCTCCTGACCCGCCAGGAAGAGCAGCGCCTGGCCGCTCGCCTGGAAGCCCTGCGCATCCTGGAAGACCTGGAACACCTGCTGCGGCGCATGGAGGAACAACTGGGCATCCGCCTGCGGATCGCCCCGGCCGTCGGCGAGGTGCGCAGCATGCGCGGCATCCGCATGCGCTTCGAGGAGCAGCCGGGGCTCTGCCGCAAGACCCGCCAGGCGATTCCCGCCGCCATCCGCCGCGGCCTGGAGAAGCGCCCGGAAGTCGCCTACGCCCTGCTCAACGCCCATGACCTGCTGCGCGACGCCTGAAGGCACTGAACGACAGGAAGAGGATGTCGCTCAAGACCTGGGCGGGCTTCAGGAGTATCGGCGGATAACGCCCATGGCGTTATTCGCCCTACAGGCCGCAGCGGATGCAGGCGAGCCCCGGGTCCGCCTGAATCCTTGGCGGGACTGGCCACCGCGCCGGGGTTCAGCTCGCCGACTCCGCCTGCACGTCGCCGAACATCGCCTGCAGGCGGAGCAGGCAGGCATCGCACAGGGTGCGCAGTTCGTCGAGGCGGATGCCGGCGAGGATTTCCATGCCGCGCCGCGGATCGGCGCGGCGCAGGGCCTGCTCCAGCTCGCTGGCACGGCCGGCCAGGGCGCTGGCGCCAACGGTGGAAGCGCTGCCCTTGATGGTATGCAGGGTCGCGGCGCTGCCCTGGACATCGCCCTCGCCGAGCTGGCGTTCGAGCTGGGCGAAGAGGTCCTGCATGTCCGGAACGAAGCGCCGCAACACCTGGACGATCAGCTCCAGGCTGCCGCCGAAACGCCCGACGATATCGCCCCGCGCCTCGACCAGTTCGCCCGCGTCCGCTGCCGTTGCCGGCGCGCCCCTGGCGCCGCTCCTGCCGAGATGACCGAGCAGACAAAGCACCAGGCGCTCCTTGTCGATCGGCTTCGCCACATGGTCGTTCATGCCCGCCGCCAGGCAGGCTTCGCGGTCGGCCAGCGAGGCGTTGGCGGTCATGGCCAGGATCGGCAGCCCGGCGAAGCGCCCGTCGGCGCGGATTCGCCGGGTCGCCTCGAGACCATCGATATCCGGCATCTGCATGTCCATCAGCACCGCGTCGAACGGCACGCTCGCCTCCAGCACCTGCTGAACGCCCGCCAGCCCACCGTCGGCGAGGGCCACCCGGGCGCCCTCGCTGCTCAACAGCTCGGCGGCGACCTGGCGGTTCAGCGCGTTGTCCTCCACTACCAGCAGACGCACGCCCCGCAACCGCTGGGTGCGCTCCACCGGGCGCGGCGGCGGGTTGGCCGGGGCGCCCTGTTCACCGTGCAGGGCATGCAGCACCGAGTCGGCCAGTTGCTTGGGCGTGACCGGCTTGGTGAGAAAATCGACGAAGGGCGGCGCGCTGTGGTCGCGCGCATCGGCCAGCACCTCGCGGCCATAGGCGGTGATCATGATCACCATGGGCGGCGGCAGGTCGCCCTGCAACTGGCGGATCAGTTGCGCCGCGCTGAGGCCGTCGAGATCGGGCATGCGCCAATCCATCAGCACCACGTCGTAGCGACGGCCTTCGGCCATCGCCGCCTGGACCCGTGCCACCGCCTCGCTGCCGCTGCCGACGCAGTCGGCGCGCCAGCCGAGGGCGCCGACCGTGCGTTCGAGCAGCTCGCCGGCCACCAGGTTGTCGTCCGCCACCAGCAGCCGCAGCGGTTCGCCGGCCCCGGGGCAGGCCGCACGCAGCGGTTGGTCGTGGGCGACGTCGAGGTCCAGGTCGAACCAGAACCGGCTACCGCTGCCCGGCGCGCTCTCGACCCGCAACTCGCCGCCCATCAGGTCGACCAGGCGCTTGCAGATGAACAGGCCGAGGCCGGTGCCGCCGAAGCGTCGCGAGGTGGACGCCTCGGCCTGGGTGAAACCTTCGAAGATGCGCTGCTGCTGTTCCGCGCTGATGCCGATGCCGGTGTCCGCCACCAGCACCCGCAGGCGCACCAGGTGGGCGTCGTGCGCCAGCCGCCGCAAGCTCACCAGGACGTGCCCGCGGGCGGTGAACTTCAGTGCGTTGCCGGCCAGGTTGATGAGGATCTGCTGCAGGCGCAGGCGGTCGCCGACCACCGCGCTGGGCAGCTCGGGATCGATGTCGAAGATCACCTCGACGTCCTTGTCGCCCTGGTTGCCGGAGAGCACCACGGCCAGGTCCTGCATCAGCGGCTCCAGCTCGAAGGGAAGCATTTCCAGGACCAGTTTGCCGGCCTCGATCTTCGAGTAGTCGAGGATGTCGTTGAGCAGGCCGAGCAACGAGGTTGCCGCCGAGCTGGCCTTGTCCAGGTAGTCGCGCTGGCGTTCGTTGAGATCGGTCTGCCGGGCCAGTTGCAGCATGCCCAGCACGGCATTCATCGGCGTGCGGATCTCGTGGCTCATGTTCGCCAGGAACGACGACTTCGCCGCGCTGGCGGCGTCCGCCTGCTCCTTGGCCTCGCGCAGGCGCGCCTGCAGTTGCTGGTCGCTGGTGATATCGATATTGATCCCGGTGACCTGCAGCGGGTTGCCGTCGGCGTCGCGCTCGACCTGCGCGCCGGCCTGGATGAAGCGGATGCCGCCGTCGGGCAGCACCACGCGGAAGATCACATCGTAGTTGCCGCGCCCCTCCACCGCCGCGCGCAGGCTGGCCTCGGTGCGCTCGAGGTCTTCCGGATGCAGGCGGCTGCGCCAATGCTCGTAGACCAGGCCGCCGTCGCGCAACGCCAGCGGCTGGCCATACAGCTCGCACATGCGCTCGTTCCACTGCAGGCTGTCGTCGGCCAGGTTCCAGCGCCAGATGCCCAGGCGCGCCACGTCGGCGGCCATTTGCAACTGGTCGCGCGCCGCGGCCATCTCGCGCTCGGCGTTGCGCCATTCGGTGACATCGACGGCGATGCCCAGGTAGCCGTTGATCGCCCCAGCCTCGTCGCGCAGGACGGTAACCGAAAGCGTCACGCTGAGCGGCGAGCCGTCCTTGCGCAGATAGGTCCATTCGCGGGTCTCGGCGCCCTCCTGTTCGGCCCGCGCCACCAGCACGCGGAAACCCTCCTCGCCCAGCTCCTGGCCGCGGGCGAGCAACTCCCGCTCGCTGTGCAGCAGGGTCGGCGAGGCCTTGCCGACCACCTCGTCGGCGCGGTAGCCGAGCATCCGCTCGGCACCGAGATTGAAGCCGCTGATGATGCCATCGCGGTCGAGGGTGATGATCGACACCTCGGACGCCGCCTGCAGCACGCTGCCGAGCAGTACGTTCAACCGACGCAGTTCGGCGGTACGCTCGGCGATCTGGTGCTCCAGGCCGGTATTGAGTTCGCGGATGCGGGCCTCGGCGGCCTTCTTCGCGGAGATGTCGCGTACGGTCTTCGAGGCGCCGACCACGCCGCCGTCCGGACCGAGGATCGGCGAGACGGTCACCGCCACGTCGAGCAGGTGGCCATCCTGGTGCCGGCGCACGGTATCGAAGCTGACCACCTGTTCTTTACGGGCGATGCGGGCGAGGATGTCGAGTTCCTCGTTCTCCTTGGATGGCGGCACCAGCAGGTCCACCACCCGCCGCCCGACCGCCTGCTCCTCGCGGTAGCCGAACAACGCCTCGGCCCCGCGATTCCAGTCGCTGATGACGCCGTCGAGGCCGACGCCGATGATGCCGTCCGCCGAATTGCCGACGATCGCCGCCAGCCGCGCCTGGGTCGCCGCCTCCCGACGCCGGCGCAGGCGGCCGAGGGCGCTGGCGTTGACCAGCGCCGCCAGCAACAGGCTGACCAGGCTGCCGGCCAGGAACAGGATGCGCGGCGAAGGCTGGTGCAGGCGCTGGACGAACAGCGGCAGTGCGCTGAACGCCATCTGCCAGTGCCGACCGTAGATCTCCCGCCGCAGCATGTGGCCGAACAGGCGTTGAGCCGGCGCCGCGGCGCCGTTGACGAAGAAGGGCACGGCAGCGCCGTCGCCGGTGACGTCGCTGAGTTCGAGGTGGATCGCCGCGTTGTCGATGGGCAACCCGGCCAGCACCTCGCCGGTCAGCAGCGGCGCATAGCTCCAGCCGAAGCCTTCGAGTTCGCGCTGGGGCCCCGGCGGTGGAGTGATGCCGCTGCGGTAGATCGGCATCAGGATGAGGAACGATTGCTGGCGCAAGCCGCTGGCCTGGACCAGGGTGATCGGCCCCGTCAGGCGCACCTGCCCGGTCTCCAGGGCGGCGCGGGCGGCCTCCCGGCGATTGGCTTCCGAGGCGATGTCCAGGCCCAACGCCTGGCCGTTGCGCGCCACCGGCTCGATGTACTGGATGACGTAGCGCTCGCCATCGTGCGGAGTCAGTTGCTGGATGCGGAACTCCGGCTGGCCGTCGGCCCGCGCCTGGCGCAGGAACCCGGCCTCGTCGGCGGCCGCCACCCGGCGGATGAAGCCGAAGCCGCGGGCGCCGGGAAACTCGCGGTCGATGTCGCGGGTCAGGCTGTAGCGGCGGAACAGTTCGCGGTCGATGTGCGCCTCGCCCGCCGTCAGCAAGGCACCGCGCACCCCGCGCAAGCCATACTGGTAGAGTTCCACGCGGCGGGTCACCGCCTCGGCCAGCAGTTCCGCCTCGCGTTCCAGCGCCATCCGCGCCTGTTGCTCGTTGACCAGCGCCAACCCCCAGGCGCCCAGCCCGGACAGCAGCAGTCCGAGCGCCAGTGTCGCGCCCGCCCAGCGGCTCAGCCTGAACTTGCTCTGTTGTACGTTCACCCGATATTCCGTCCCTGCGCCGGCCCGGCGCGGGGCAATCCCGCACTCCCTGCGCCTTTTCGTCCCAGAAGACTAGATCAAGCGGGCGGATTCCTCCGCCGAATCATCCGACCCCAGGTATGACCGCTCACAACGACGTGCTTTTCAGCGCCTCCGCGTAGCGCAGTGCGGCGAACAGGGCGAGCAGCAGGCCGGCCAGCGCCAGCACGGCGCCGACGTTGCCGATCGAGGCCAGGCCCATGCGTTCGCTGACCACGCTGCCGAGCAGCGCGCCGGCGCCGATTCCGACGTTGTACAGGCCGGAGAACAGCGCCATGGCCACGTCGGTGGCGTCCGAGGCGAGGCGCAGGACGCGGGACTGCTGGGCCAGGCCGAAGCACATGATCGACATGCCCCAGAGCAGGCTGAGCGCCATCAGCCAGGTCGGCTGCGCGGACAGCGGCAACAGCAGCGCCAGGCTGCTGCCCAAGACGAGGATCGCGGCCAGCAGGAAGCCTCGCGGGAAAGCCTCGCTGTAGCGGCTGAAGAGGATCGAACCGAAGATCCCGGCGCCGCCGAACAACAGCAGCAGCAGGGTGGTCGCCTCGCCGCTCATCCGCGCCACCTGCTTGGCGAAGGGCTCGATGTAGCTGTAGGCGGTGAACTGGGCGCTGATCACCACCACGGTCAGCACGTACAGGCAGACCAGCGCCGGGCGTCGGAACAGCATCGGCAGGCTGCGCAGGGAACCGGAGTTCTGGCTTGGCAGCAGCGGCAGGGAGCGCGCCAGGTAGAGCAGGGTCAGCACCGAGAGTCCGGCGATGGCCATGAAGGTGGTACGCCAGCCCAGGGCCTCGCCGACCACCCGCCCCAGCGGGATGCCCAGGACCATCGCCAGGGTGGTGCCGGTGGCCAGCAGCCCTAGCGCCTTGGCCTGCTGTCCCGGCGGCGCCACGCGCACCGCCAGCGAAGCGGTGATGGCCCAGAACACCGCGTGGGCGAAGGCAATGCCGATCCGGCTGAGCATCAGCACCTGGAAGCTCCAGGCCAGCCCGGACAGCACGTGGCTGGCGATGAACAGCAGGAATACCCCGACCAGCAGCTTGCGCCGCTCGATATTGCGGGTCAGCAGCATCATCGGCAACGAGGCCAGCGACACCACCCAGGCATAGATGGTCAACATCAGGCCGACCTGCGAGGTGGGCATCTCGAAGCTGTGGCCGATGTCGCTGAGCAGGCCGACCGGGACGAACTCCGTGGTGTTGAAGATGAAGGCGGCCAGGGCCAGGGCGATCACGCTCAGCCAGCTGCCGCTGCGGGTTTCGGAGGTGCTGTCCATGGGGCGTTCGGTTCCGGAGCAGGGGGCGGACGGGCAGGTCCCGCGACCCTCGCCACGCACGACGGAAAACGCCCCGGACGCAAGGGTCCGGGGCGGCGATGTGCGTTGGATGGTCGTTATAGGTATTGGAGGGAACTGCCGAATCCCGCGATTCTACGCCGGGACGCCGTGCGCTGCACGCCCGCCCGGCGCTCCGGCGACCTTCCCGGAGCGATGGGACGGCTCCGGCAGCATCAGGCAGGCCATCGTCTCGCCCCAGGGCGCGAGGCCCTGTTCGACGAAGCCGGCATCCCGATAAAGCTGGCGGGCCACATCGTTGTCGACGGCGTAGGCGACCATCAGGCGATCGCTGCGCCGCCTCGTCCGGCGCACGCTGGCGATGATCCGTTGCAGGGCGGCGCGGCCATGCCCCTTGCCCTGGTAGCGGCGGTCGATCATCAGGCGGTAGAGCCAGTAGTGGCCGTCGTCGGCGTCGGGGCCGTAGAGGGCGAAGCCGACCATGCGCCCGCCGTGGTGGATGCCGACCGCGCGGAACCCCGGCAGGAAGCGGCTCTGGGCCAGCGAATAGAGGTTGGAAGCGACGAAGTGCGCCTGGTGGCGGGCGACCTTCAGGTCAATGCAGGTTTCCCAATCGTCGCGGGTGATGGTTCTGAGTTCGATCATGGATGACAGGCTCTTGGAAAAAGGAGGAAAGAAAGTCGCTAGGTACGCTGCTGGACTGTTCATACGACATGCTTCGTTCCTCCCTTCGACTGGCCGAGCATCCGGCGGAAACGCAACGATATCAGGAGAAGAGTCGATTATCCCAGCCGATGCCGGATCTTTTCGTCCACGGCTAGTGGCAGGATTTCCCCGGTGCCAGGCCGGCGACAGATAAATTCGAGATTTTCCTTGTCAGATCAGTCAGGTTCTCGCTATTACATTTAACCAAGACCCTGGAGCCAAGCCCCAGCGCACGGTTGCCTCGTCGCCCCACTCCGACGGCTGATCGCCCTCTCCCCCGGCACGCAACCTGCCCGGCGCTCCCTTATCCGGATGCCGCGGCTCTTCTACGCCGCCGCATCCCCTGCATGGAATCGCACATGTCTCATCGCCCTGTGATCAACGCCTCGGTCAGTCCGAAAGGCACGCTGGAAACCCTCTCCCAACGCGAAGTGCAACAACTGAGCGAAACCGCCAACGGCAAGACCTACCAACTGTTCCGCCAGTGCGCCCTGGCGATCCTCAATACCGGCGCCCACAGCGACAACGCCAAGACCATCCTCGACGCCTACAAGGACTTCGAGGTGCGTATCCACCAGCAGGACCGCGGCGTGCGCCTGGAGCTGATCAACGCGCCGGCCGACGCCTTCGTCGATGGCGAGATGATCGCCAGTACTCGCGAGATGCTGTTCAGCGCCCTGCGCGACATCGTCTATACCCAGAGCGGGCTGGACAGCCAGCACGTCGACCTGGACAGTTCCCAGGGCCTCACCGACTACGTCTTCCAGCTGCTGCGCAACGCCCGTACGCTGCGCCCCGGCGTCGAGCCGAAGATCGTCGTGTGCTGGGGCGGCCACTCGATCAGCAGCGAGGAATACAAGTACACCAAGAGGGTCGGCCACGAACTCGGCCTGCGCAGCCTGGATGTCTGCACCGGCTGCGGACCGGGGGTGATGAAGGGGCCGATGAAGGGCGCCACCATCAGCCACGCCAAGCAGCGCATCGTCGGCGGCCGCTACCTGGGCCTGACCGAGCCGGGGATCATCGCCGCCGAGGCGCCGAACCCGATCGTCAACGAACTGGTGATCCTGCCGGACATCGAGAAGCGCCTGGAAGCCTTCGTCCGCGTCGGCCACGGGGTCATCATCTTCCCCGGCGGCGCCGGGACCGCGGAGGAGTTCCTCTACCTGCTGGGCATCCTCATGCACCCGGACAACCAGGACCTGCCCTTCCCGGTCATCCTCACCGGTCCCCGCAGCGCCGAAGCCTACCTGCAGCAGCTCCATGAATTCGTCGGGGCGACCCTCGGCCATGCGGCGCAGCGCCACTACCGGATCGTCATCGACGACCCGGCCGAGGTGGCCAAGCAGATGGCCCAGGGCCTGAAGGAAGTGAAGCAGTTCCGCCGCGAGCGCAACGACGCCTTCCACTTCAACTGGATGCTGAAGATCGATGAAAGCTTCCAGCGCCCGTTCGAGCCGACCCACGAGAACATGGCCAGCCTCCAGCTCAGCCGCAGCCTGCCGCCCCACGAACTGGCGGCCAACCTGCGCCGCGCGTTTTCCGGGATCGTCGCCGGCAACGTCAAGGACAACGGCATCCGCATGATCGAGCAATACGGGCCCTACGAGATCCACGGCGACCCGGCGGTGATGCTGCCGCTGGACCGCCTGCTGCAGGCCTTCGTCAAGCAGCACCGGATGAAGCTGCCCGGCGGCGCGGCCTACGTCCCCTGCTACCGGGTGGTGCAGACCGAGGCGGCCTGAGCGCGCCCGCTCCGGCATCCCTGCGCCGCGCGCGGGGATGCCCATTTATTCCGAGCCGGGCGTACGGCTTCCTGCTACTCTTTTCCGTTCATGCCTCGAATCGCTGGCCCTGACCTCATGTCCCCATCTCCATCGCCAGCCCTCGCCGCACTCCGCGACGCCACCCGTGACCTGCACGCAGAACTGGACCGCCGTTCGCCGTTGGGCGACGACGATCTCGACGACCGCGCCTACCTCGACCATGCCGGACGCATCCTTGGCTGGCTCGAACCCCTGGAGCGCGCGCTGCGCGACAACCGCAGCGGCTGGCCGGCGGCGCTGCGGGCCGAAGCGCGGCTGGTCAAGAGCGCCTGGCTGGAAAGCGACCTGCTGGCCGGCGGCATGAGCCGCGCGCAGGTGGAGGCGCTACCGCGCTGCGCCGACCTGCCGAATGCGACACGGGCCGCGGAGGTCTTCGGGGTGGCCTACGTGATGGAAGGCGCGACGCTGGGCGGCGCGTATCTCTACAAACGACTAGCTCCACGCCTGCCCGGTCTGCCGCTACAGTGGTTGCAGGGCTACGGCCAGGCAACCGGGGTGCGCTGGCAGGAGTTTCTCGAACAGCTCGCCCGGCAGATCGACAGCCCCGAAGCCATCGGCCTTGCGCAGGATGCGGCACAGGCTACATTCCTTTCGTTTCGTCGATGGGTTCTCGACGAAGCCTGACTGCCTGGAGACCAGGCTGGACGATAGATGACGAGCATCACCCCGGTTACCCTGGCGAACTGCGAGGACGAACCCATCCACGTGCCTGGCGCGATCCAGCCGCACGGGGCGCTGATCGCCCTGCGCGCGGACGGCATGGTCCTCGCGGCAAGCGAGAACATCCAGGCGCTACTGGGTTTCGTCGCCTCGCCGGGTTCCTACCTGACGCAGGAGCAGGTGGGGCCGGAGGTCCTGCGCATGCTCGAAGAGGGACTGACCGGCAACGGCCCATGGTCGAACAGCGTCGAGACGCGGATCGGCGAACACCTGTTCGACGTGATCGGCCACAGCTACAAGGAAGTGTTCTACCTGGAGTTCGAGATCCGCACCGCGGACACGCTGTCGATCACCTCCTTCACCCTCAACGCCCAGCGCATCATCGCCCAGGTCCAGTTGCACAACGACACCGCCAGCCTGCTCAGCAACGTCACCGACGAACTGCGCCGGATGACCGGCTACGACCGGGTGATGGCCTACCGTTTCCGCCATGACGACTCCGGCGAGGTGGTCGCCGAGAGCCGTCGCGAAGACCTCGAAAGCTACCTGGGGCAACGCTACCCGGCCTCGGACATCCCGGCCCAGGCGCGTCGCCTGTACATCCAGAACCCGATCAGGCTGATCGCCGACGTGGCCTATACGCCGATGCGCGTGTTTCCCGCGCTGAACCCGGAGACCAACGAATCGTTCGATCTCAGCTACAGCGTGCTGCGCAGCGTTTCGCCGATCCACTGCGAATACCTGACCAACATGGGCGTGCGCGCCTCGATGAGCATCTCCATCGTGGTCGGCGGCAAGCTCTGGGGACTGTTCTCCTGCCATCACATGTCGCCCAAGCTGATTCCCTACCCGGTGCGCATGTCGTTCCAGATCTTCTCCCAGGTCTGCAGCGCCATCGTCGAGCGCCTGGAGCAGGGGCGTATCGCCGAACTGCTGCGCGTGTCCACCGAGCGCAGGCTGGCCCTGGCTCGCCGCGCGCGGGACGCCGACGACCTGTTCGGCGCACTGGCCCACCCGGACGATGGCATCGCCGCACTGATTCCCTGCGACGGCGCCCTGGTCATGCTCGGCGGCCGCACCCTGAGCATCCGCGGCGACTTCGAGCGCCAGGCCGGGAATGTCCTGCAACGCCTGCAGCGCGACCCGGAACGGGACATCTACCACACCGACAACTGGCCGCAGCCCAGCGTGGACTCTCCGGACGGCGGCGACTGCTGCGGTGTGCTGGCGATCCGTTTCCACCGCCAGGAATCGGGCTGGATCTTCTGGTTCCGCCACGAGGAAGTGCACCGCATCCGCTGGGGCGGCAAGCCGGAAAAGCTGTTGACCATCGGCCCGTCCGGTCCGCGGCTGACCCCGCGCGGCTCGTTCGAGGCCTGGGAGGAGGTGGTCCGCGGCCACTCCACGCCCTGGAGCGAAACCGACCTGGCGATCGCCGAAAAGCTGCGCCTGGACCTGATGGAACTGTGTCTCAACCATGCGGCCGAGGTCGACCGCATGCGCCAGCGCCTGATCGCGGTGCTCGGCCACGACCTGCGCAACCCGTTGCAGTCGATCTCCATGGCGGCGGCCCTGCTGTCGTCCAGCGACACCCGCACCACCGAACTGCGCCAACACATTTCCGCGTCCAGCAGCCGCATGGAACGGCTGGTCAGCCAGATCCTCGACATGAGCCGCCTGCAATCGGGCATCGGCCTCACCGTGAACCCGGTCGACACCGACGTCTCGCAACTGGTGCGGCAGATCGTCTGCGAAACCGACGTCGCCTATCCCGGCCTGGTGATCGAGATCGCCATCGACCCGCAGGTTCGTGCCGTGGTCGACCCGGACCGCTACGCCCAGGTCGCCGCCAACCTGCTGAGCAACGCCCGTCATCACGGCCTGCCCGGCCGGCCGGTGCTGGTCACCCTGACCCGCCAGGGCGACGAGGTGTGCCTGAGCGTGCTCAACGAAACCAGCGGCCTCTCCGAAGCGCAACTGGCCAACCTGTTCGAACCGTTCAAGCGCGAGTCGGCGGACAACCAGCGCAACCGCAACGGCCTCGGTATCGGCCTGTACATCTCCCAGGCCATCGCCCAGGCCCACCAGGGGCGTATCGACGTGGACTGCCGCGACGACGTCATCACCTTCTGCCTGCGCCTGCCGGTGCGCCAGGCGGAGACCGGCTCCTCGTCCTGACGACGAGGACCGTGCACAATGCAACGCTTGCAGGTATCTTCGGCAGCCATCGCCGTCTGACAGGATCGCCCCGTTCCATGCCCCGCCTCCGCCTCCGGACCGTCCTCGCCTGCCTCGCCGTGTTCTGCGCGACTCCCGCACTGGCCAGGGTCGAAGTGCATTCGCTGCAACACAAGAGCATGGGGCGGGTGCTGACGGTCCGCGTCTCGGAGGAGATCGCGCCGGGCGACTACGAGACGCTGCTCAAGGGTTTGCGCAACAATCCGGGAACCTACTCGCGTAAGCTGCTCCTGCTGAACAGCATCGGCGGCAGCGTGCCGGAGGCGATCCGCATGGGCCGCCTGCTGCGCGAATCCGGCTTCGACGCGCTGGTGCCGTCGAGCAGCGTCTGCCAGGGCACCTGCGTCTACCTGCTGGCGGCCGGCAAGCGCAAGACCGTACGCGGCTACGTCGGCCTGCACCGTCCCTACTACGCCCACGGCGACTCGCTGCACTCGCGCTCGGCCAACGGCATGCGCTACGACTCCGCCGCCTACTTCCGCGAAATGGATATCCCCAACACCTTGGTACAGGCCATGCAAAGCACCGATCCCAAACGGATGCGCGTGCTTTCGGCGAAGGAACTGGCGCAGTACCGGCTGAACTGAACCGGCGACTCTACGGAGCCGTCAAGAAAAGACGCGATGGCGGGTGCCGTCGTACCCCGTTTCCGTGCAAAGACAGGCCGAATCCGCACCGGATCCGAACCGGCCCTACTCTAGAAGAACTCGTCCAATAGCCTGAAGTACGCCAGCCGTTCGCCGTCGATATCGCCGCCGTATTCGACGAGGAAGGCCTCGGCCCAGGCCGCGCCGAGTTCGGCCTCGATGTCCCGCGCGGCCAAGGCCAGGTCCTGGTGCCGGTCGGCGACGCCGAGCCGGCCGCAATCGATGAAGCCGCTGAAGCGCCGCCCCTCCGCCAGCAGATTTGGCAGGCAGGCGTCGCCATGGGCGACCACCAGGTCTTCGACCGCCGGACGCCGGTCGAGCAGCAGGCGGTACAGCTCCGTGGCGCTGCGACCGCGATGGTCGTCGTCGAAGTCCGCCTCGTCCACCAGCCCGGCCTCGACCCGCTGGCGCACGGTGTCCAGGCGCCGTTCCAGGCGATGGTCGAAGGGACAGGCAGCCGGATCGAGATCGTGCAGCCGGCGCAGGGCGGCGGCCACCAGGCGCACCAGGCGCTCGGGCTCCAGCTCGCCGCGCTGCGCCAGCGCGGACAGCGTGTCCCCCGGCACTGCGCTCATCAGCAGCCATTGCCGGCCGTCGCTCTGGGTTTCGTTCAGCACCTGCGGGCAATCGATGCCGGCCCCGTGCAGCCAGCGCAGGCGGGCGATTTCGGCGGGCAGCTCGGCATGTGCGGACAGCACTTCCTGCTTGACGAACAGGGTCGGCCGCCGCGCAGCCTCCAGGCGGTGGACCGTGGCCGCGGAACATCCTTCGCCCTGCCCTCGCCAGCGGTAGCCGGCAAGGTAGTCGGCCCAGGTGGAGGGAGCCTGCGGCGGCATGGAGGTGGCTGCATCATGCATGGAGAAACGCTTCCTGTTCGAGTGGGAGCGCGAGTATACCCGCCCACCCGCTCAGCGACGGGACTCCCCGTCGGCCTGTCGCTGGCGGTAAGCGCTGGGGGTAAGCCCTGCGTAACGCACGAAGAAACGACTGAAGTAGGCCGGGTCCTTGAAGCCGAGCTGGTAGCAGATCTCGTTCACCGAGCCGCCGGTGAACAGCAGCAGGCGCTTGGACTCCTGCATAAGCCGTTCGTACACCAGGCGCTTCGACGGCAGGTCGGCGATGCGCCGGCAGACGTCGTTGAGGCGCGCCTCGGTGACGCCGATCCGGCTGGCGTAGAGCGACAGCGGCCAGTGCTCGGCATAGCGCTCCTCGATCAGCGCGTTGAAGCGCTGGAAGATCTGCAGGTCTTCGTGGCGCATCAGCCGCGCAGCCACCGAATTGGCCGAGAGACGCAGCAGGCTGATCATGACCAGGCGGGTCAGCGCCAGCAGCGTCTGCTGGCGGCCAGGACGGCTGGCCATCGACTCGCTGCGCAACTGCTCGAAGAGCAGCGCCAGGCGCGCCGCCTCCTCGGCCGCGCCGCCCTCCAGGTTGCCCAGCGCCACACAGGCCGGCGCCACCTGCGGGCCGGGCGCCAGGCCCGGCTCGGCCTCGGTGAGGCTCCACACCAGTTGCTGGCGCACGGTCAGCACATGGCCATCGGCGTCCGCCTCGGTGACGAAGGCGTGCGGCACGGTCGGCGGGGTGAGGAAGAACATCGGCCCCGACTCCAGGTACTGGCGCTCGTCGAGATAGACCCGCACCGCGCCGTTCTTCACGTAGTGCACCTGGAAGAAACGGTCGTGCCGGTGCGCCGGCATGTTACGGCCGAAGAATCCGGCCAGGTTGCCCAGCGCATCGTAGTGCACCTCGGCGTCGGCATAGCGCTGGTCGTAGACCTGCCCGATGTTGATGTTGGGGATCGGCTGGCGCTCTGGCATGGCGATCTTCTCTTTGTTGTTCTTCCCGGCTGCGCACGCAAGCCGTCGCGGGCATCCGTATACCGCAGACGGCGCCTCTTGCCACCTCCCCGGGACGAATGGCGCAGCAACCGGGGTTGACGATCATTAACATGTTAAATATAACGTTAACACATTAACGAGTTTTCGCCAGGACGGCCCCCTCGCCGTTCGCTTATCGCGCCAGGAGACACCACCACAATGAGCCGCGCACTGAATGACGTCGCCGCCGGCACCCTGTTCGGCGTCGCGCTGAACTACAAGGGCCTGCTCGACAGCCGCCTGCCGGAGTTCCAGCAGCCGCCCTACCAGAAGCCGCCAGTGAAGCCGGTGTTGTTCATCAAGACACCGAATACCCGCAACGAGCACGACGCCCCGGTGCTCTTCCCGCGCGGCGTCGAGCGCCTGCAACCGGGCCCGGCGCTGGGCGTGGTGATCGCTCGCGACGCCAGCCGGGTGAAGGAGGAAGAGGCCATGGCGCATGTCGCCGGCTACGTGATCGTCAACGAGTTCAGCCTGCCGGAAGACAGCTACTACCGTCCGGCGGTGAAAGCCAAGTGCCGCGACGGCTTCTGCCCGTTCGGTCCGCAACTGGTGCCGGCGCAAGAGATCGCCGATCCCCATGCGCTGGAGCTGAAGCTGTACGTCAACGGCGAACTGCGCCAACGCAACAACACCGCCAACCTGGTGCGCGACATCCCGCGGCTGATCGCCGAGATCAGCGAGTTCATGACCCTGCACGCCGGCGACGTGCTGATCACCGGCACCCCCGAAGGGCGCGTCGACGTGCATCCCGGCGACCGCGTCGAGGTCGAGATCGACGGCCTCGGCCGCCTCGCCAACAGCATCGTCGCGGAATGAGGAACCGACCATGAAACACGCACGCATCCGCTACCAGGGCCGGGTTCACCAGGTCACCGTGGAAGACGCCAACGCCGTCCGCCTGGCCGACGGCACCCTGCTCGCCGAGGACCGGGTGGAGTGGCTGCCGCCGGCCACCGGGAGCATGTTCGCCCTCGGCCTGAACTACGCCGACCATGCCGCCGAACTGTCGTTCAAGGCGCCCAGCGAACCGCTGGCGTTCATCAAGTCGCCGGGCACCTACACCGGCCACTGCCAGGTCAGCTGGCGTCCGGACAACGTCGACTACATGCACTACGAGTGCGAACTGGTAGCGGTGATCGGCAAGCCGGCGCGCAACGTCCGCCGCGAGGACGCCCTCGGCTACCTGGCCGGCTACACGGTGTGCAACGACTACGCGATCCGCGACTACCTGGAGAACTACTACCGGCCCAACCTGCGGGTGAAGAACCGCGACGCCACCACCCCGGTGGGGCCGTGGATCGTCGACGCGGCCGAGGTTCCCGAGCCGAACCGGCTGACCCTGCGCACCTGGGTCAACGGCGAGCTGCGCCAGGAAGGCAGCACCGCGGACATGATCTTCGACATCCCCTACCTGATCGAATACTTCTCCAGCTTCATGACCCTGCAGCCGGGCGACATGATCGCCACCGGCACCCCGGAAGGCCTGTCCGACGTGGTACCCGGCGACGAAGTGGTGGTGGAGGTGGAAGGCGTCGGTCGCCTGGTCAACCGAATCGTCAGCGAGGCCGAATTCTTCCGCGCCCGCGCACAGGAGCACGCAGAATGATCAAACACTGGATCAATGGCCGCGAGGTCGAAAGCAAGGACGTCTTCGAGAACTACAACCCGGCCACCGGCGAGCTGATCGGCGAGGTCGCCAGCGGCGGCGCGGCGGAAATCGACGCGGCGGTGGCGGCGGCCCGGGAAGCCTTCCCGAAATGGGCCAATACCCCGGCCAAGGAGCGCGCGCGCCTGATGCGCCGGCTCGGCGAGCTGATCGACCGGAACGTGCCGCACCTGGCGGAACTTGAGACCCTCGACACCGGCCTGCCGATCCACCAGACGAAGAACGTGCTGATCCCGCGCGCCTCGCACAACTTCGAGTTCTTCGCCGAAGTCTGCACGCGGATGAACGGGCACAGCTATCCGGTCGACGACCAGATGCTCAACTACACCCTGTACCAGCCGGTGGGCGTCTGTGGCCTGGTCTCGCCGTGGAACGTACCGTTCATGACCGCCACCTGGAAGACCGCGCCGTGCCTGGCGCTGGGCAACACGGCGGTGCTGAAGATGTCCGAGCTGTCGCCGCTGACCGCCAACGAGCTGGGCCGCCTGGTGCACGAGGCGGGCATTCCGCCGGGGGTGTTCAACGTGGTCCAGGGCTACGGCGCCAGCGCCGGTGACGCGCTGGTCCGCCACCGCGACGTGCGCGCGGTGTCCTTCACCGGCGGCACCGCCACGGGGCGACGAATCATGGAGGCGGCCGGGATCAAGAAGTACTCGATGGAACTGGGCGGCAAGTCGCCGGTGCTGGTCTTCGAAGACGCCGACCTCGAGCGGGCGCTGGACGCCGCGCTGTTCACCATCTTCTCGCTGAACGGCGAGCGCTGCACCGCCGGCAGTCGCATCTTCGTCCAGGAAAGCGTCTACCCGCAGTTCGTCGCCGAGTTCGCCGCGCGCGCCAGGCGCCTGATCGTCGGCGATCCGCAGGACCCGAAGACCCAGGTCGGCTCGATGATCACCCAGGCCCACTACGACAAGGTCACCGGCTACATCCGCATCGGCCTCGAGGAAGGCGCCACCCTGGTGGCCGGCGGCCTGGAGCGTCCGGCCGGCCTGCCGGCGCACCTGAGCAAGGGGCAGTTCATCCAGCCCACGGTGTTCGCCGACGTGGACAACCGCATGCGCATCGCCCAGGAGGAGATCTTCGGCCCGGTGGTCTGCCTGATCCCGTTCAAGGACGAAGCCGAGGCGCTGCGCCTGGCCAACGACGTGGAATACGGCCTGGCCTCCTACATCTGGACCCAGGACATCGGCAAGGCCCATCGCCTGGCACGCGGCATCGAGGCCGGGATGGTCTTCATCAACAGCCAGAACGTGCGTGACCTGCGCCAGCCGTTCGGCGGGGTGAAGGCCTCGGGCACCGGACGCGAAGGCGGGGAATACAGCTTCGAGGTATTCGCCGAGATCAAGAACGTGTGTATATCCATGGGCAGCCATCACATCCCCCGCTGGGGCGTGTAGGGCGCGCTCGTGCAGAGCGGCCGCCCGAGGCCGCCAGCAGCGCCGGCGTGCAGACACAATCAGAAGAATCCGGGCCAGCCGCCAGCGGCCGCGCCCGCTGCCAGGCCCAACGGGCCACCAGGAGAATCGTCATGGGCAAAGTCGCTCTGGCTGCCAAGATCACCCACGTACCCTCGCTGTACCTATCCGAGCTGCCCGGCCCGCGCCACGGCTGCCGCCAGCCGGCGATCGACGGGCACCGCGAGATCGGCCGGCGCTGCCGCGAACTGGGGGTCGACACCATCGTGGTGTTCGACACCCATTGGCTGGTCAACGCCGGCTACCACATCAACTGCGCGCCGCACTTCGAGGGGCTCTACACCAGCAACGAGCTGCCGCACTTCATCGCCAACATGGAGTACGGCTTCCCCGGCAACCCGGAGCTGGGCCGCATCCTCGCCGAAGGCTGCAACGCGCTCGGCGTGGAGACCCTGGCCCACGACGCCACTACCCTCGGCCCGGAGTACGGCACCCTGGTACCGATGCGCTACATGAACCAGGACCGCCACTTCAAGGTGGTCTCGGTCTCCGCCCTGTGCACCGTGCATTACCTGAACGACAGCGCGCGCCTGGGCTGGGCCATGCGCAAGGCGGTGGAAGAGCACTACGACGGCACGGTGGCGTTCCTCGCCAGCGGCTCACTGTCCCACCGCTTCGCCCAGAACGGCCAGGCGCCGGACTTCTCCGACCGCATCTGGAGCCCGTTCCTCGAGGTCCTCGACCATGAAGTCGTGCAGATGTGGCAGGAAGGCCGCTGGGCGGAATTCTGCGGGATGCTCCCGGAGTACGCCTCCAAGGGCCATGGCGAAGGCTTCATGCACGATACCGCGATGCTCCTCGGCGCCCTCGGCTGGTCGGCCTACGACGGCAAGGCGGAGGTGGTGACGCCCTACTTCGGCTCCTCCGGCACCGGGCAGATCAACGCGGTATTCCCGGTCACCGCCCAGGACGGCTCGGCGATTCCCGCCGCCCAAGCCGGCAACCCGGCCGGCGCCAGTTGCGCCAGCCGCCTCTGAGGACGCCACCATGCCGCACTTCATCGCCGAATACACCGACAACATCGAAGCCGAAGCCGACCTGCCCGGCCTGTTCGAGAAGGTCCATGCCTGCCTTGGCGCCAGCGGCGTTTTCCCGCTCGGCGGCATCCGCAGCCGCGGCGTGCGCCTGGACACCTGGCGCATGGCCGACGGCAAGCACGACTACGCCTTCGTCCACATGACCCTGAAAGTCGGCGCCGGTCGCGACCTGGAGACTCGCCGGCAAGTCGCCGAGGCACTTTTCGAGGTGATCACCGCGCACTTCGCCGAGCTCCAGGCGCGACGCCTGCTGGCGCTGTCCTTCGAACTCACCGAACTGGACGCGGAGCTGAACTACAAGCGCAACAACGTGCATGAATTCCTGAACAACCCGGCGGACTGACCGGCCCGCCATAACGCTGCACTCACCCAGCTCGCCTCCCGGCCACCGACAGGTCGCCGGGACGTCCGGGCGCTCACAAAAAGTACAAGATCATGAGCACAGCCAGCACCCTGAACAGCACCACCCTGCCTCTCAGCGACAGCACCCACGACCGCGTCACCTGGCGGCTGATGCCGCTGCTGCTGGTGTGCTACGTCTTCGCCCATCTGGACCGCATCAACATCGGTTTCGCCAAATTGCAGATGAGCGCCGACCTGCACTTCAGCGACACCGTCTACGGTCTCGGCGCCGGGCTGTTCTTCATCGCCTATGCGCTGTTCGGCCTGCCCAGCAACCTGATGCTGGAACGGATCGGCCCGCGCCGCTGGATCGCCTGCCTGATGCTGGTCTGGGGCTGTCTCTCCACCGCCATGCTGCTGGTGGAGACCGCGCGCGGCTTCTACCTGCTGCGCTTTCTCCTGGGGGTCGCCGAGGCCGGCTTCTTCCCCGGTATCCTGGTCTACCTGAACCGTTGGTTCCCGGCGCGCCGACGCGGGCAGATCACCGCCCTGTTCGCCATCGCCGTGCCCATGGCCGGGGTGATCGGCGGACCGCTTTCGGGCTGGATCCTAGAAGGCTTCCATGACGCCCTCGGACTGCGCGGCTGGCAGTGGATGTTCCTGATCGAAGGCCTGCCGGTTGTGTTGCTCGGCGTGGTGGTCTGGTGCTCGCTGCCGGAAAGCTTCGAACGGGTGACGTGGCTCAGCGACGAACAGAAGCACCTGCTGCGCGAGGAACTGGCCGGCGAGGAGCAGCGCAAGACCATCACCTCCTTCTCCGGCATCTTCAGCAATCCGCAGGTGTGGCTGCTGGTGGCGATCTATTTCGCGGTGATGCTGGCGGTGAACACCATCGCGTTCTGGATGCCGAGCCTGATCCACGGCGCCGGCATCGCCCAGGACAGCCGCATCGGCATGCTCAGCGCGGTGCCCTATCTCGCCGGCTGCGCCTTCATGATCTTCATCGGCCGTTCCTCCGACCGCCTGCGCGAGCGCCGCTGGCACCTGGGCATTCCGTTGCTGATGGCCGCCGCCGGGCTCAGCCTGGCGGCCCTGGCACCGACCAGCGCCTGGCTGGTGATGGGCGGCCTGGTGATCGCCGGGATGGGCGCCAGCGCCGCCCTGCCGATGTTCTGGCAACTGCCGCCGGCCTTCCTTTCCAGCGCCACCCTGGCCGCCGGAATCGCCCTGATCAGTTCCTTCGGCAGCATCGCCGCCTTCCTCGCGCCCTACCTGATCGGCTGGATGCGCGACACCACCCAGAGCGCCAGCCTGGCCCTGTACCTGCTGGCCATCCTCATCGCCCTCGGCGCCGGCCTGGTCCTGCGGACCCCCGCCGCCGTGGTCAACCCACGCTGAACCGAGAGACCCCGACCATGCTCGATCCCCGTCTGATCCAGGAAGCCGCCAACCGCCTCGACGCCGCCGAACGCTCGCGCCAGCAGGTAAGGCAGTTCTCCCTCGACTACCCGGACATCGCCATCGAGGACGCCTACGCCATCCAGCGCGCCTGGGTCGAGCGCAAGATCGCCGACGGGCGCGTGCTCAAGGGCCACAAGATCGGCCTGACCTCGCGCGCCATGCAGGTCTCGTCGAATATCAGCGAGCCGGACTACGGCGCCTTGCTCGACGACATGTTCTTCGAGGAGGGCAGCGACATCCCCTTCCAGCGCTTCATCGTGCCGCGGGTCGAGGTGGAGCTGGCGTTCATCCTCGGCAAGCCGCTGAAGGGACCGGGCTGCACCCTGTTCGACGTGCTCGAGGCCACCGAGTGGGTGATCCCGGCGCTGGAGATCATCGATGCGCGCATCCAGCAGGTCGACCCGCAAACGAAAGTCACGCGCAAGGTCTTCGACACCATCTCCGACAACGCCGCCAACGCCGGCGTGGTGATGGGCGGCCGGGCCGTACGGCCAGGCGATATCGACCTGCGGCGGGTACCGGCGATCCTCTACCGCAATGGCGTGATCGAGGAGTCTGGCGTCTCCGCCGCGGTGCTCAACCACCCGGCCAAGGGCGTCGCCTGGCTGGCCAACAAGCTGGCGCCCTACGGCGTCTGCCTGGAGGCCGGCCAGGTGATCCTCGGCGGCTCCTTCACCCGCCCGGTGGCGGCCGCGCCGGGGGACACCTTCCACGTCGACTACGACCTGCTCGGCAGCATCTCCTGCCGTTTCGTCTGAGGAGGCATTTCCATGGACCTGCCCGTCAATCGCTTCAAGCAACGCCTGCGCAGCGGCGAGGCGCAGATCGGCCTGTGGCTCGGCCTGGCCGATCCCTACTGCGCGGAGCTGGCCGCCAACGCCGGCTTCGACTGGCTGCTGCTGGACGGCGAGCACGCGCCCAACGACCTGCGCAGCCTGCTCGGCCAGTTGCAGGCGCTGGCGCCCTACCCCGGCCAGCCGGTGATCCGCCCGGTGCAGGGCGACACTGCGCTGATCAAGCAATTGCTCGACATCGGCGCGCAGACCCTGCTGGTACCGATGGTCGACAGCGCCGCCCAGGCCGAAGGGCTGGTGCGCGCCGTGCGCTATCCGCCGGCGGGCGTACGCGGGGTCGGCAGTGCGCTGGCCCGGGCCTCGCGCTGGAACAGCGTGGCGGAGTACCTGAACCACGCCGACGAGCAGATGTGCCTGCTGGTCCAGGTGGAAAACCTGGAGGGCCTGGCCAACCTCGACGCGATCGCCGCCGTCGAGGGCGTCGACGGCGTGTTCATCGGTCCGGCCGACCTCAGCGCAGCCATGGGCCATCGCGGCAATCCAGGCCATCCCGAGGTGCAGGCGGCCATAGAGGACGCCATCCACCGCATCCGCACGGCCGGCAAGGCCGCCGGCATCCTCTCCGCCGACGAGACACTGGCGCGGCGCTACCTGGAGCTGGGCTGCGCGTTCGTCGCGGTGGGCGTGGACACCAGCCTGCTGATGCGTTCGCTGCGCGAGCTGGCGGGGCGCTTCAAGGGCGGCGCGCCGGCGCCGTCCGCCAGTTCCTCGGTCTACGGCTGAGGGGTGCGCCCCGCTCCCGCTGCGGGAGAGGGGCCAGGTCGGCGTTGCGGCAGGTATCGGCGTCGGTCCGGGGGCGTATGCCTAGCGTCGGCGGAACAACGGTCGCGGCTCGATCGCCGAGCGGCCGTAGAGCACGCTCAAGCCCGCCAGCCCCTTGAGCGCATCCTCGACGTTCTTGTCCTCGCGCACCGCGAAGGCATCGAAGCCGCACTGGCGCATATGGCTGAGCTGGTCGCGCAACACGTCGCCCACTGCGCGCAACTCGCCGCTCCACCCCAGGCGCACGCGCAGCAGGTAGGCCAGGCTGTAGCCACGACCGTCGCGGAAGCTGGGGAAGTCGACGGCGATCAGCGGCAGCTCGGCGAAGTGCGGCAGCAAGGCCTCCACCTCATCGTCCGGCGCCAGCCAGGGCGCGGCGGCTCCGGCCTCGCCGCGGCGCTCCAGCCAGGCCGCCAGAGGCAGCAGCAACGGCCCCGGCGGCAGCGCGTCGGGCAACTCGCGCAGGAGTTGCCAGGGATCGTCGCGGCAGACCTCGGCGACGCCATCGCGCAAACGGATCAGGTTGTTCATGCCGGTTCCTCCATCCTGGCGTAGACCCGGGCCTTGAACGGCTCCAGGCCGACCCGGTTGAAGGTGTCGATGAAACGTTCCGGGCCGACCCGCAGGTCGGTGAAGGTTTCGACGATCCGTTCGATCACCGCCGGCACCTCGGCGGCGCTGAACGATGGCCCGATCACCTTGCCCAGCGCGCTGTCCTTGCCCTGGGCGCCGCCGAGGGTGACCTGGTACCACTCGCTGCCGCTCTTGTCGACGCCGAGGATGCCGATGTTGCCGATGTGGTGGTGGCCGCAGGCGTTCATGCAGCCGGAGATGTTCAGGCTCAGCTCGCCGATGTCGTGCAGGTGGTCGAGGTCCTCGAAGCGCTGCTGGATGCCCTGGGCGATGGGGATCGACTTGGCGTTGGCCAGCGCGCAGTAGTCGCCGCCGGGACAAGCGATGATGTCGCTGAGCAGGCCCTGGTTAGGCGTGCCGAGGCCGGCTGCGCAGGCCTCGCGCCACAGCGCGTGGAGGTTCTCCAGGCGCACGTCGGGGAGCACCAGGTTCTGTTCGTGGGCCACGCGGATCTCGCCGAAACCGTAGCGCTCGGCCCAGTCGGCGACGCGTTCCATCTGCTCCGCGGTGACGTCGCCCGGCGGCGCGCTGGCGCCGGGCTTGGTCGACAGCACCACCGAGGCGTAGCCCGGCACCTTGTGCGCCTGGACGTTGCGCGAGGCCCAGCGGGCGAAGGCCGGATCGGCCGCACGGGCGCTGCCGTAGGCCAGCTCGCCGTCGGCCGGCGGCAGGTAGCGCGGCAATACGAAGCGCTCGGCGACCCGCTGGCACTCCTCGGCAGTCAGTTGCGCCGGGCCGTCGCGCAGGTGCTGCCACTCTTCCTCCACCTCGCGGGCGAAAGCCTCGATGCCCAGCGCCTTGACCAGGATCTTGATCCGCGCCTTGTACTTGTTGTCGCGCCGGCCGTAGCGGTTGTAGACCCGCAGGATCGCCTCGACGTAGGACAACAGGTGCTGCCAGGGCAGGTCGTCGCGGATCACCTGGCCGAGCATCGGCGTGCGTCCCAGGCCGCCGCCGACCAGGACCCGCAGGCGCAACTCGCCGGCGTCGGGGTGGCGGTAAAGGTACAGGCCGATGTCGTGCATCTGCACCGCGGCGCGGTCTTCCACCGCCGAACTGAGGGCGATCTTGAACTTGCGCGGGAGGAACAGGAACTCCGGGTTCACCGTCGACCACTGGCGCAGGATCTCGGCCAGCGGCCGGGGGTCGGTCCATTCGTCCGCGGCGACCCCGGCGAAGGCTTCGGTGGTGATGTTGCGCACGCAGTTGCCGGAGGTCTGGATCGCGTGCATCTGCGCGCCAGCGAGGTGTTCGAGGATATCGCCGACCTGCTCCAGTTCGATCCAGTTGAACTGGATGTTCTGCCGCGTGGTGAAGTGCCCGTAGCCGCGGTCGTAGTGCCGGGCGACGTGCGCCAAGGCGCGCAGTTGCGGCGCCGACAGGGTGCCGTAGGGAATCGCCACGCGCAGCATGTAGGCGTGCTTCTGCAGGTACAGGCCGTTCTGCAGGCGCAGCGGGAGGAACTCCTCCTCGCTCAGTTCGCCGTCGAGGCGGCGGGCGATCTGGTCGCGGAACTGCGCCACCCGCTCGCTCACCAGCGCCTGGTCGTATTCATCGTACTGGTACATCGCAAAGCCCTCATCGACAGGGTTTCTCCACCGATGACGGGCAGGGTGGGTGGCGAAGAAACCGGGAACCGGCTGCGCCCCTGTTTCTGGCGACAGGATGGGCCGGTGTTCACTGGCACCCACTATCGCCCGCGTACAGACAGCGAAACAGCGGCAGATTCCGCCGAAAAAAACACATCAGATGGCCGACGACGGCGAATTCGCGCCGCCTGCGACCGGTTGCCACGGGGCGCATATCTGTACTGCCGGAGGTCGCCCGGTAACCCGCGGCAATGCTGGGCCGCTGCTTTCCGGAGGCATCTGATACGGTTTTTCCCGCTCGATCTGCCGCTGTTTCGCCCATCAGCCGGTTCCTATAGTCGCAACCGCCTCTCCAGCCTGATGGGCCTACGAAAAATGAGCGAAAGAATTCCCGCGATCCAGGTCGAGCCCGCCGTACCGGCCGCTCCGTCGAAACAGCCGCCCGCGCCCGGCAAGCTGCCGTCGGCGGTGAACGGCCCGATCTACACCCGCAGCTTCACCGGTCTGTTCCGCAACTTCCGCCGCCTCGGCGGCGGCCTGCTGTTCCTGCTGTTCTTCGGCACCCTGTGGCTGAACTGGAACGGCCGCCAGGCGGTGCTCTGGGACCTGCCCGAGCGCAAGTTCTACATTTTCGGCGCGACCTTCTGGCCGCAGGACTTCATCCTGCTCTCGGCGCTGCTGATCATCGCCGCCTTCGGCCTGTTCTTCATCACCGTGTTCGCCGGCCGCGTCTGGTGCGGCTATACCTGCCCGCAGAGCGTGTGGACCTGGGTGTTCATGTGGTGCGAAAAGGTCACCGAGGGCGACCGCAATGCGCGGATCAAGCTCGACCAGGGTCCGGCGAGCGCCGCCAAGCTCTTGCGCAAAACGGCCAAGCACGCGCTGTGGCTGGGTGTGAGCCTGGTCACGGCGATCACCTTCATCGGCTACTTCACTCCGGTGCGGCCGCTGGTGGCCGACCTGTTCAGCTTCCAGCTGGACCTGGAAAGCCTGTTCTGGGTGCTGTTCTTCACCGCCGCCACCTATGTCAACGCCGGCTGGCTGCGCGAGCAGGTGTGCATCCACATGTGCCCCTACTCGCGCTTCCAGAGCGTGATGTTCGACAAGGACACCCTGATCGTGTCCTACGACGCCGCCCGCGGCGAGTCCCGCGGCGCCCGCAAGAAAGGCAGCGATCCGCGCGCCCAGGGGCTCGGCGACTGCATCGACTGCCAGCAGTGCGTGCAGGTCTGCCCCACCGGCATCGACATCCGCGACGGCCTGCAGATCGCCTGCATCGGCTGCGCCGCCTGCGTCGACGCCTGCGACTCGATCATGGACAAGATGGGCTATGAACGCGGCCTGGTGCGCTACACCTCGGAACGCGCCCTGGAAGGTGGCCAGACCCGCTTCCTGCGTCCACGCCTGGTCGGCTACGCGGCGGTGATGCTGGCGATGATCGGCGCCTTCGTCGTCGCCCTGGATGCCCGCCCGCTGGCCTCGCTGGACGTGACCCGCGACCGTGGGCTGTTCCGCGAGAACGCCGCCGGGCAGATCGAGAACATCTACACCCTCAAGGTCATCAACAAGACCCAGCAGCCGCAGCGCTATCGCCTGCAACTCGACGACGCGCCGGAGTTCCGCCTGCAGGGCGAGCACACCCTGAGCCTGAAGCCCGGCGAGATCCTCGACTTCCCGGTGTCGGTGGCCTCTACCGCCGAACGCGCCAGGGCCGGCTCGCAACCGCTGGCGTTCAGCCTGCGCGGCATCGACGACCCGAGCCTGGCGGTCGGCAGCACCAGCACCTTCGTTTCGCCGGCGCGCTGAGGAGGCCGCGATGAGGCATGACAACACGGTCCCGGCGCGCATAGAGTGGGCGCCAGCGGCCGTGCCCACGGCCAGCCAGGACAGCGGCCAGGACAAGATGAAGCGCTACGAGAAATTCGCCGACGAGATTGCCGAGCTGATCCGCACCGGCGTCCTCGCCCCCGGGCAGAAGGTGCCCTCGGTACGGCACGCCAGCCGTACCTACGGGGTCAGCGCTTCCACCGTGTTCCAGGCCTACTACCTGCTGGAAAGCCGTGGGCTGATCATGGCCCGCGCACGCTCCGGCTACTTCGTCTGCCAGCACGTGCAGCGGCCGCTGCCGGAACCGGAGATCAGCCCGCGCCAGGCCGACGCCACCGAGGTCGACGTCAGCGAGTTGGTGTTCTCCGTACTCAGTTCGATCAAGGACCCGGACACCGTACCCTTCGGCTCGGCGTTCCCCAGTCCGCAACTGTTTCCCCTGCCGCGCCTGGCGCGCTCGATGGCCCACGCGGTGCGCGACATGGACCCGCAATCGGTGGTCGCCGACATGACGCCGGGCAACCATGGCCTGCGCCGGCAGATCGCCCTGCGCTACATGGTCGGCGGCCTGCTGCTGCCGGTGGAAGAACTGGTCATCAGCAACGGCGCGCTGGAGGCACTCAACCTCTGCCTGCAGGTGGTCACCCGTCCCGGCGACCTGGTGGCCATCGAGGCGCCGGCGTTCTACGCCACCCTGCAGGTGCTGGAACGGTTGAAGCTGAAGGCGGTGGAAATCCCCGTGCATCCGCGCGAAGGCATCGACCTGGAAGTGCTCGCCGACAGCCTGGAGCGCCTGCCGATCAAGGCCTGCTGGTTCATGAGCAACTTCCAGAACCCGATGGGCGCGAGCATGGACGACGAGAAGAAACGCGCCCTCGCCGAGCTGCTGGCGCGCCACCAGGTGCCGATGATCGAGGATGACGTCTACGCCGAGCTGTACTTCGGCCAGCAGGCGCCGAAACCGGTCAAGGCCTACGACCAGGAAGGCCTGGTGATGCACTGCAGTTCCTTCTCCAAGAGCCTGGCGCCGGGCTACCGGGTCGGCTGGGTGGCCGGCGGACGCTACGCCGAGCAGATCGAGCGACTGAAGCTGATGACCAGCCTGTCGGCGTCGATCCCGGCCCAGGCGGCCATCGCCGACTATCTCCAGCACGGCGGCTACGACCGCCACCTGCGCAAGCTGCGCTACGCCCTGGAGACCCAGCAGAACGCCATGCTCGCGGCGGTGGCGCGTTACTTCCCCGAGCAGACCCGGGTCAGCCGTCCCAGCGGCGGCTACTTCCTCTGGCTGGAGTTGCCCGAGGCGGTCGACTCGCTGCGCCTGTTCCAACTGGCCCTGGCCCAGGGCATCAGCCTCGCCCCGGGGCCGATCTTCTCCGCCACCCGCCGCTTCGCCCATTGCGCCCGGCTCAACTACGGGCACCCGTGGAGCGCGCGGCAGGAGAAGGCGATGGAGACACTCGGGCGGATCACCCAGTCGCTGGCGGGATGACGCCCCGCAGACGGAAAGCCACCCCGGCGTAGGGCGGATAACCGCGCGCGGTCATCCGCCATGATCGGCTCGCGTCCCCCATCCCGGTATGCGCCGCCGCCCTGCACGAACGCCTTCCCCCGCCCCATCTGATACCCAAATTCCATATCGACCTGAAGCTGTTTTACCCCCGCCCCAGCCCTTAGATTGCAGGCTCCGGCCGGCGCCCCGTCTCCCCCCTCGACGGCGGTCGCCGGCTGTTCATTTCTTTCGGGACTGTACAGATGAACAAAGCAACGACGGAACCTGCCTACAACTACAAGGTGGTTCGCCAGTTCGCCATCATGACCGTGGTATGGGGCGTGATCGGCATGGGGTTGGGCGTACTGATCGCCTCGCAACTGGTCTGGCCCCAGATGAACTTCGACCTGCCCTGGACCAGCTTCGGCCGCCTGCGGCCGCTGCATACCAACCTGGTGATCTTCGCCTTCGGCGGCTGCGCGCTGTTCGCCACCAGCTACTACACGGTGCAGCGTACCTGCCAGGTGCGACTGTTCTCCGACACCCTGGCCGCCTTCACCTTCTGGGGCTGGCAGGCGGTGGCGGTGATCCTGCTGGTCAGCCTGCCGCTGGGCAACACCACCACCAAGGAATACGCCGAGATCGAGTTCACCGGCGCGATCTGGCTGGCGATCGTCTGGGTCGCCTACGCGGTGGTGTTCTTCGGCACCCTGATCAAGCGCAAGGTCAAGCACATCTATGTCGGCAACTGGTTCTTCGGCTCGTTCATCCTGACCACCGCGATGCTGCACATCGTCAACCACATGTCGCTGCCGGTGAGCTGGTTCAAGTCCTACTCGATGTACTCCGGCGCCACCGATGCCATGGTCCAGTGGTGGTACGGGCACAACGCCGTAGGCTTCTTCCTGACCACCGGCTTCCTCGGCATGATGTACTACTTCGTGCCCAAGCAAGCCGGGCGCCCGGTCTACTCCTACCGGCTGTCCATCGTCCACTTCTGGGCGCTGATCACCCTGTACATCTGGGCCGGCCCGCACCACCTGCACTACACCGCGCTGCCGGACTGGGCGCAGTCGCTGGGCATGGTGATGTCGCTGATCCTCCTGGCACCGAGCTGGGGCGGCATGATCAACGGCATGATGACCCTCTCCGGCGCCTGGCATAAGCTGCGCGACGACCCGATACTGCGCTTCCTGGTGGTGTCCCTGGCGTTCTACGGCATGTCCACCTTCGAAGGCCCGATGATGGCGATCAAGACCGTCAACGCCCTCTCCCACTACACCGACTGGACCATCGGCCACGTCCACGCCGGCGCCCTCGGCTGGGTCGCGATGATCACCATCGGCTCGCTCTACCACCTGATTCCCAAGGTCTACGGGGTCGAGAAGATGCACAGCGTCGGCCTGATCAATGCGCACTTCTGGCTGGCCACCATCGGCACCGTGCTGTACATCGCCTCGCTGTGGGTCAACGGCATTACCCAGGGCCTGATGTGGCGCGCGGTCAACGAGGACGGCACGCTGACCTACTCCTTCGTCGAGTCGCTGGTGGCCAGCCATCCGGGCTTCATCGTGCGCCTGGTCGGTGGCGGGTTCTTCCTCACCGGCATGCTGCTGATGAGCTACAACACCTGGCGCACGGTACGCCAGGCGCGCCCGGAAGGAATCCTCGCGGCGGCCCGCATGGCCTGAGCCGCGACAGCGCGTCCCTTCCCTTCCCGAGCCTCGCCCGCCACGCTGCGGGCAAGGCTCGACAGCCGACGAGGAGAATCATCATGGAATTCAGCTGGAGCGAGATCCTGCTGGAGCTGCTGGCGGTCGCCGTGCTGTTCTTCGGCGTGCATTGGAGCCTGCGCCACGCCAAGACCCTGGACCAGGCGAGCATGCTGCCGTTCGCCGACGACGAGGAGGTGGCCCGCCGGGTCGAGCGGGAAACCGGCAGGAGCCGCACCGGCTGCGGCTGTCCCGGTCGCTGCCAGGGCGACTGCCGGCACTGGGACAAGAATTGGCCGGCATGACGCCGGCCAGTCGCTTCAGGGCTTTATCTTCTTCAGCTCGTTGAGCAGTTCCAGCAACTGCGCGAGCTTTTCCTCGCCGAACCGCTCCTGGATGCGCTGGTAGTTCTTCTCCATGTCGCCGCTCATGGAGACGAAGCACTGCTGGCCCTTTTCCGTCAGGTTCACGTAGACCCGCCGCTGGTCCTTGGGCGCCTTCCAGCGCCGGACGATGCCGTCGCGCTCCAGGCGCGCCAGCACGCCGGTCATGCTCGGGCGCAGGATGCAGGCCTGGTTGGCCAACTGGTAGCTCTCCATCTCGCCCTGCTGGCGCAGGATGCGGATCACCCGCCACTGCTGCTCGGTGAGGCCGTGCTGGTTGAGGGAGGGGCGGAAGAAACTCATCGCGGCTTCGCGAGCCTGCAACAGGGTCAGGGTCAGGGAGGGTCTTGGCGTTGACATAGGGTCCGAGCTTGGATGACTGGTTTCGAAAGTGCAGAAGAGTAGCGGAAAAAACACAGGCTGCATGCGGGTATGCAGAAGGAAATCAACGGTTTCCGCCGTGCAGGGCCAAGCCCAGCGCGAGCAGGCTGCCGACGCCGCAGACGGCCATCACCAGCGCCATCGGCAGCACGCCGGGCAGCGCCAGCCAGCCGACCGCCAGGCTGGCCAGGCAGCCGAGGCCGAACTGCCCGGACACCGCCACCGCCGAAGCCGCCCCGGCCTGTCCGGGATACAACGCCAGCAGGCTGGCGATGCAGTTGGCGCCGAGCAGGCCGGTGACGCTGACGAAGCACAGCAGCCCGGGCACCAGCGCCCACAACCCGCCCCGCTCGCCGAGCGCCGCATAGCCGAGGAGGAACAGCCCGGACACGCAGGCCAGCAGGCTGCCGGCCCGCAGCAGCGGCCGCGGACCGTGGCGGCGCACCAGGCGCGCGCTGCACCAGGTGGCGAGCATCACGCCGAGGATGTTCAGGCCGAAGAACCAGCCGAAGCGCTCCGCGCGCACGCCGAAATGCTCGATGAACACGAAGGGCGCGGCGCTGATGTAGGCGAACATCCCGGCGAACGCCAGCCCCATGCACAGCACGTAGCCCAGCGCGCGACGGTCGCCGAGCAGCCGCCCATAGGCGAGAAAGGCCTGGGCCAGGCTGCCGCCGCGGCGCTCCGGCGGGTGGCTTTCGGCGACCCGCCAGACCGCCAGCAGGCAGAGCCCGGCGAACAGCGCCAGGACCACGAACAACGCGCGCCAGCCGGCCCAGAGCATCAGGTAGCCGCCGAGCAGCGGCGCGGCCAGCGGTGCCAGCATGGTCACCATGTGCATCAATGCCAGCATCCGGGCGGCCTCGCCCAACGGATAGAGGTCGCGCACCATGGCCCGCGCCAGCACCGACGCGGCGCCGCCGCCGAGGGCCTGGAGCACCCTCAGCAGGACCAGTTGCCCCGCGCTGTCGGCCAGCGCGCAGGCCAGACTGCTGAACAGGTACAAGGCGATACCGGCCAGCAGCACCGGGCGCCGGCCGAAACGGTCGGACAAGGGGCCGTAGAACAGCATGCCGACGCAGAAGCCGACCAGGAAGCCGCTGATGCTCCGCTGCACCTGGGCATCGCTGGCGCCGAGATCGGCGGCGATCGCCGGCAGGCTCGGCAGGTACATGTCGATCGACAGCGGGCCGAACGCCACCAGCGCCGACAACAGCAGCAACAGGCGTCGTTCGCCGCTTCCGACCTGAATCTTCGATGCACTCGCAGGCACGCTCGCCCTCCTCTTCTTCGCCTTTCGGTCCAGACGACACCGCCGTGCACGCGGATGCAAGTTCGCCGTCCGGGAAATCCTCGCGCCGCGACCTCGTTCACCCTGGCAGCGCGCGGGCCTGGCTCCTTTCGCGGGCCGACAACGTTAACAGATTAACCAAATGCGCAGAAGGCGAAAGATTCCAGGCTGGCTTCGCTCTCCAGCGCCTTACCGTCAATGCTCGATGAGCATGGAAAGGGGCAGAGGCTAGCGAAGCTTCCGGGAGGATCGCCAACACTTCATTAACAAGTTAACAATATGCTAAAACTCACCGTGCAATCGGCGTCACCCATACCTACAAGAACAACAACCAAGGGAAGAATCGATGATCACGGCATGCCCCCGCCCGTGCGCCTGGCGCAGCTATGCGCTTGGCCTCGGCCTCCTGCCCCTCGCCGCGCAAGCGGAATTCCTCGCGGACAGCAGCGCCCACCTCGACCTCCGCAACTTCTACCAGTTGCGCGACTACCGCCAGCACGATGCGCCCCAATCGCAGGCCGGCAACTGGTCGCAGGGCTTCGTCCTGCGCCTGCAATCCGGTTTCACCGGCGGCCCGCTCGGCTTCGGCCTGGACGCTACCGGGCTGCTCGGCGTCAAGCTCGACTCGGGACGCGGGCGTAGCAACGATGGCACGCTGCCGTTCGGAGCGAATTCGAAGGAGCCGGTGGACGACTACAGTCACCTCGGCCTGACCGCCAAGCTGCGCTATTCGCAGACCCAGCTACAGGTCGGCATCCTCATGCCGCAACTGCCGGTGGCGTTCCGCGACGACGTGCGCCTGTTGCCGCAGACCTTCGACGGCGCGCTGCTGACCTCCAGCGAGATCGAGGGTCTCACCCTCACCGCGGGGCAATTGTGGAAGTCGCGCACTCGCGAGTCGGCCGGCAGCGACGACATGTACATCATGGGCCGCGACAAGGCCCACGCCAGCGACGAGTTCAATCTCGCCGGCGCGACCTACGCCTTCACCCCTCGGCTCAGCGCCAGCTATTACTACGGCCAGCTCAAGGACATCTACCGGCAGCACTATCTCGGCCTGCTGCACACCCTGCCGCTGGGCGAAGGGCTGTCGCTGCGCAGCGACCTGCGCTACTTCGACAGCGGCGAAGACGGCGCGGCGATCTCCGGGCCGGTGGACAATCGCAACCTCAACGCCATGCTCACCCTGCGCGCCGGCGCCCACGCCTTCGGCATCGGTGTCCAGAAGATGATCGGCAACGACGCCTTTCCGGTGCTCAACGGCTACACCACGCCCTACGTGGCCAACCTCATGGCCTACCAGACCTTCACCCGACCGCAGGAGAAATCCTGGCAACTGCGCTACGACTACGACTTCGCCGGCCTCGGCCTGCCCGGCCTGAACCTCATGACCCGCTATGTACAGGGCCGCGACATCGACCGCGGCGCCGGCCGTGCCGACGACAGCGAATGGGAGCGCAACACCGACCTGTCCTACGTGATCCAGAGCGGACCGCTGAAGAGCGTCGCCTTGAAATGGCGCAACATCACCTACCGCAGCCGCTACGGTGCGGACCTGGACGAGAACCGCTTCATCGTCAATTACACGCTAAAGCTCTGGTGAAGCGCGGCCCCTTGGGGCCGCAGGCACCTCAATCCTCGAGTCGCAGTTGCAAATGCTGCTTCTTGCCCAGGCTCAGGCGCAGCCCGTCGACCTCACCCGCCAGCGGCGCGTCCGGATCGCTGACCGGCGTGCCGTCCAGGCGCAGGCCGCCGCCGGCGGCGAGGCGGCGGACCGCGCTGCGGGAGGGCTGGATCGCGTGTTCCAGCAGCAGGTCGGTCAGCGACAGTCCCTGCGCCAGGCGCGCGCGGGATAGCTTCATCACCGGCAGGCCGCTGTCCCGCGTACCGTCGGCGAACACCCCGCGCGCGGCATCGGCGGCGGATCGCGCGGCGTGCTCGCCGTGCGCCAGGGCGGTGGCGGCATTGGCCAGGACCACCTTCGCTTCGTTCAGCTCGGCGCCCTGCAAGGCGCCCAGGCGGCGCACCTCATCCATCGGCAGTTCGCTGAACAGGGCGAGGAAGCGACCGACGTCGCGATCATCGCAGTTGCGCCAGAACTGCCAGAAGTCGAACGGCGCCAGGCGCTCGGCGTTGAGCCATACCGCACCCTGCGCCGACTTGCCCATCTTGCGCCCGTCACTGGTGGCCAGCAGCGGCATGGTCAGGCCGAACAGCTGGGCGCCGCCCTGGCGTCGCGACAGCTCCACGCCGTTGATGATGTTCGCCCACTGGTCGGCGCCGCCGAGTTGCAGGGTGCAGCCGCGCCGGCGCGACAGTTCGACGAAATCGTAGGCCTGCAGCAGGGTGTAGCCGAACTCGAGGAACGACAGCGAATGCTCGCGGTCCAGGCGCTGCCTGATGGCGTCGAAGGTCAGCAGGCGGTTGATCGAGAAGTGCCGGCCGACCCGGTCGAGGAACTCCAGGTAGCCGACGCCGTCCAGCCATTCGGCGTTGTTCACCAGGCTGTCGTCGTGCAGTTCGACGTAGCGCGAGAAAACCCGGGCGATGCCGTCGATATTGGCCTGGATCTGCGCCTCGGTGAGGATCGGCCGGCTCGAATCGCGGAAGCTCGGATCGCCGATCCGGGTGGTCGCGCCACCGATCAGCAGCAACGGGCGGTGCCCGGCCTTCTGTAGCCAGCGCATCAGCATCAGGCCCTGCAGGTGGCCGACGTGCAGGCTGTCGGCGGTGGCGTCGAAGCCCAGGTAGGCGGTTGCCGGACCGGCGGCCAGGTGCGCGGCGAGGCCGTCGCGGTCGGTGCACTGGTGGACGAAGCCACGCTCTTCGAGCAGGGCGATCAGGTCTTGCTGATGGGTCGGGACGGACACAGGTATCTCCTTTGGCACGGTGGATGCCCGAGGAGACAGGTTGGGAGGGAGTTCACCGGACCGCCGCCTCGGGCGGTTCGGGAATGCAGCGACGCATCTACCGCCTCAATGAGGGAGCAGATAGGCGTAATAGCGCTTGAAGGTCAGGGCTGCACGATTCATGCGCGGCACTCTACGCGCCTGTGCCGGGCTGTCAAGACTGGAAAGCACCTCGACACGAACCGAAGCACTTCCCCGCAACAGAAGCGCAGCCTGGGAAAGTTTGCCCGCCAGTTATCCGCACAAATTTATGACGCCGGTTTCTCTACTTTGAAAAACAACGCAAGACCGGACATGGACTTCAATAACTCGACCGGAAGAAACCTATCAGCAAGGCAGTTGAATTTTTTCCGAAAGCAATAATTCGATACTTTTCTGGATTGGCGCATCATCTCGTAAAAATAGCGAACCGCTTCCCAGTACCCACGAATATCAATGGATCAGCAATATCCAGATGCTTATCGCGGCATTCGAAAAAACATCGACCAATTCCACTGACAGAATATCGGCGTCATTTGCCTAGCATGGATATTCCAGGTTCACCCTATCAACTTCCCAGATTGACACTCTCGCCGGCAGATCAGTAATTTTCAGCGACCAGCCGGCAAAGTACTTTTCCAGAGCGGCTGGCAACCGATAGTCACTCTATCTTCGCAAACCGATGTTTATGCGAGAGGGCCGGCTATCGCTCAAAACTTGATTGATGAAGGAATAGCGCCATGCAACTCGCCACACTTCAGGAACTGAGCTTCGATGAAATCGACCAAGTATCGGGCGCCGGACTCTTCAGCTTCGTCGGCGATGCCATCGTCGATGTGGTCAAGGTGTCCAACGACCTGCTCAACACGTCGGTCATCTCTTCGGTCGGCAAGGTGTTCAACGCCGTCGGCCTGACCCCCATCCATCAACTGGCCGACACCCTCGGCTACGGCGTGTTCAAGGGCGTCGCCGCGGTCGGCGGCCTGCTCGGCGGCGACACCAGCCGCATCGATTACCACTACGACACCGAGTGGACCTGATCCCAGGACCTCGGCCCGCTCCCGTCGCGGAGCGGGCCTCCACCGTCGCCGGAGACCCGGACGCCCCCGGCGGCGACCTAGGACCCGGCAACCGGGAAGGGGCGACCAGCGCCCCGATCAGGAGAACCGCCATGCACGACCTCATCCAGCACGCCGACGCCTTCGTCGGCGATCCCGACCAGGAATCCGGCGGCCTGTCGCGCCGCAGCTTCCTCGGCAAGAGTGCCACGCTCGGCGCGGTCGGCCTGGTGGCCGGCTGGACCCCGGCCTTCGTCATCCAGCCCGCCGAAGCCGCCGCCAGCAGTTGTCCGGCGCCGGCAGGCTTTCCGGCCGGCCTCGAACTTTATCGGCGGGCGTTCCGCAACTGGTCGGGGGAAATCGCCGCCGACGACCTCTGGAGCTGCGCCCCGCGCACCAACGAAGAGGTTCTCGCGGTGGTCAACTGGGCCTGGCAGAACGGCTTCAAGGTGCGCCCGCGCGGCATGGGTCACAACTGGTCCCCGCTGCTGCTGAAAGGCGGCGAGAACTGCGAGAGCCGCATCGTGCTGGTGGAAACCAGCCGTTACCTGACCCGCGTACGGATCGACGCCCAGGGCGAGTTCGGCCTGTTCAGCGCGCAGACCGGCGTCACCATGGAAGCCCTGCTGAAACAACTGGAGCGGGTCAAGCTCGGCTTCGTCGCCACGCCGGCGCCGGGTGACCTGACCCTCGGCGGGGTGCTCGCCATCGACGGCCACGGCACCGGCATCCCGGCGCAGGGCGAAAGCCGCCTGCCGGGGCAGAGCTACGGCTCCCTGAGCAACAGCATCGTGGCGCTGACCGCGGTGGTCTGGGACGGCGCCGCCGGACAATACGTGCTGAAGACCTTCCGCCGCGACGATCCGGCCTGCGCGCCGTTCCTCGTCCACCTCGGACGCGCCTTCATCGTCGAGGCGACCCTCCAGGCCGGGGTCAACAAGCGCATGCGCTGCCAGAGCTACGTGAACATCCCGGCGAGCGAGATGTTCGCCGCGGCCGGCAGCGGCGGAAGGACCTTCGACAGCTTCCTGCAGAAAAGCGGACGCGCCGAGGCCATCTGGTTCCCCTTCACCGACAAGCCCTGGCTGAAGGTCTGGACGCCGACCCCGCGCTGCCCGTTCGGAGCCCGCGCGGTCAACGGCCCGTTCAACTACCCCTTCTCCGACAACATTCCCAAGGCGCTGTCCGACCTGCTGGCGGCGATCAACACCGGCCACCCGGAACTCACCCCGCTGCTCGGCAAGCTGCAGTACGACCTGGTAGTGGGCGGCATGGCGCTGACCCTGGGCTACGACCTGTGGGGCTGGAGCAAGGACCTGCTGCTGTACATCAAGCCCAGCACGCTGCGCGTCACCGCCAACGGCTACGCGGTGCTGACCCGGCGTCGCGACGTGCAGCGGGTGATCAACGAGTTCTACCTGCAGTACCAGACGATGGTCGCCGCCTACCGCGCCAACGGCCACTACCCCATGAACGGCCCGGTGGAGATTCGCGTCAGCGGGCTCGACCAGCCCGGCGAGTCGATCGTTCCCGGCGCCCAGGTGCCCAGCCTGTCGGCGATCCGTCCGCGCCCCGACCAACCGGAGTGGGACACGGCGATCTGGCTGGACATCCTCAGCCTGCCCGGTACCCCGCAGGCCAATGCCTTCTACCACGAGTTCGAGGCCTGGCTGTTCGACCACTTCAGCGGCGACTACGCCTCGCTGCGGGTGGAGTGGAGCAAGGGCTGGGGCTACAGCCCCGCCGCCGCCTGGGACGAGCCGACGGTGGTCGACCAGTTGGTGGCGCAGTCGCTACGCCAGGGCCTGGTCGCAGACAACGATTGGGACAGCGCGGTGCGCCAGTTGAACGAAGCCGATCCGCATCGGCTGTTCAGCTCGCCGCTGCTCGACCGGCTGATGCCATGAAATGCCGCTATGCGAGGCCGTACTGACTCGGACGAAGAGCGGTTGGCCGGAGCCGATATGAATGAGCCCTCGATACGGCGTTGACTTGTTCAACAGGTCTTATCGAGGTGTCGCACGAACCGGCCTTAATCATTCGCAAAGTTTACCCGGAGTGGCAAACCTTCATCCGCCGAATATTGAAACTCATTGTCAAACGAATTATCGATCCCATGAAAAACCGCTAATCCTGGCAGTTCATCCCACTCTTTCGGATTAGTACCATCGAATGGCTTTCCAGACTCACGGAAAGCCTAAAGGAGATATATGAAATGAAAGAACTCAATGACATTGAAGTCACCTGCGTTTCGGGTGGAACTCTTTCCGGCATGATCGTAGGCGCCGTCGACGGCGCCGCGACGGGCATGGCAATCGGCGGGAAATGGGGCGGTGCCGGCGGCTTCGGCTTCGGCGCTCTTTCCCAGTTGGTCGGCCTGATCGTGCCAACCGCCATGGGTGCTATTGCCGGGGGCACGGTCGGTCTCTTCACCAATGCAGAGACGGCTGTCGGTTACTTGGGCCAATACCGGGAAAACTTCGGTCCCGGTGATGTAGGCCGCACCACCATCTAATTAGAAAAGTCGCACTCCGGCACTTCATGCGTTTGAACTTTCGCAAGGGTGTCGGAGTGTCATGCAAGTATTATTCGAATCCAGGATCCAGCCACCATGTTTCGCCAGGAAGCCCTCGACGCCCAGCATGCCGGCGGCCTGGGCGAGATCGTGCTGATCCGCCCGGTCTCCTTCACTTTTCTCACCCTGCTGGCCGCGGCGATGGCGCTGCTGGTGGTGGGCTTCTTCCTGTTCGGCAGCTACACCAAGCGCAGCACCGTCAGCGGCCAATTGGTGCCCGCCAGCGGCCAGGTCAAGGTGCACGCGCCGCAGGCCGGCATCGTGCTGCGCAAGTTCGTCCAGGAAGGCCAGGCGGTACGACGCGGCGAGCGCCTGATGGTGCTTTCCAGCGAACGCTACGGCAGCGATGCCGGCCCGGTGCAGGCCGGTATCAGCAGGCGCCTGGAACAACGCCGCGACTCCCTGCGCGACGAACTGGAAAAGCTTCGCCGCCTGCAAGACGACGAGCGCGACAGCCTGACCAGCAAGGTCGCCAGCCTGCAGCGCGAACTCACCACCCTCGCCGCCCAGACCGACAGCCAGCAACGCCTGCTGGCGCTGGCCAGCGACGCCGCCGCGCGCTACCAGGGGCTGATGGACAAGGGCTACATCTCCATGGACCAGTTGCAGCAGCGCCAGGCCGAGCTGCTCGGCCAGCGCCAGACCCTGCAAGGCCTGGAGCGCGAACGCACGTCGCTGCGGCAGCAGTTGACCGAGCGCCGCAACGAACTCGCCGGGCTTTCCGCGCGCCAGGCCAACCAGCTCGCGGAAACCCGCCGCCAGCTCAGCGCGGTGGAGCAGGACCTGGCCGAAAGCGAAGCCAAGCGCACCTTGCTGGTCACCGCGCCGGAGAGCGGCATCGCCACCGCCGTGCTCGCCGAAGCCGGGCAGACCGTCGACAGCTCGCGTCCGCTGCTGAGCATCGTTCCCGCCGACACCCCGTTGCAGGCCGAACTCTACGCGCCGAGCAAGTCCATCGGTTTCATCCGGCCGGGCGACGCGGTGCTGATCCGCTACCAGGCCTATCCGTACCAGAAGTTCGGCCAGTACCACGGCAAGGTGCAGTCGATCTCCCGCGCCAGCGTCTCCTATGCCGAGCTTTCCAGCATGGTCGGCGGCGTACCGGGGCTCGGCCAGGATGGCGAGCAGCTGTACCGGCTGCGGGTAACCCTCGACGACCAGGCGGTGACCGCCTACGGCCAGCCGCGTCCGCTGCAGAGCGGCATGCTGCTGGACGCCGACATCCTCCAGGACACCCGGCGCCTCTACGAATGGGTGCTGGAACCGCTCTACAGCCTGACCGGCAAACTCTAGGAACGACCCATGGCCTTTCTCGACGCTCTCGCCCTGCGCCTGGGCCGCCGCCTGCCGCTGGTGCTGCAGACCGAAGCCACCGAATGCGGCCTGGCCTGCCTGGCGATGATCGCCGGCTACCACGGCCACCACACCGGCCTGATGGAACTGCGCCGGCGCTTCTCCGTATCGCTCAAGGGCATCTCCCTCAAGCAACTGATCCAGACCGCCCACCGCCTCGGCCTGGGCACCCGCGCGGTGAAGCTCGACCTCGGCGACCTCGGCAAGCTCAAGCTGCCCTGCGTGCTGCACTGGAACTTCAACCACTTCGTCGTGCTCAAGGCGGTCGACGGGCGCGGCGCGGTGCTCCACGACCCCGCCCACGGCCAGCGCCGGCTGGGCCTGGAGGAAGTCTCGCGGAGCTTCACCGGGGTAGCCCTGGAACTCTGGCCGGAGAGCGGCTTCGAGAAACAGGAGGCGCCGCCGCGGATCAAGCTGCTGGGCATGCTCGGCAAGGTCACCGGGCTGTACCGCTCGCTGGCCCAGGTGCTGCTGCTCGCCGGCGCGCTGGAAGTGTTCTCGCTGATCAGTCCGTTCTTCCTGCAATGGACCATCGACAACGTCATCGTCAGCGAAGACCGTGACCTGCTCAGCACCCTGGCCATCGGCTTCGGCCTGTTGCTGCTGATGCAGCAGGCGGTCAGCGGGGTGCGCGCCTGGGTGATGATGCACATGAGCACCCTGCTCGGCGTGCAGTGGCAGGCCAACGTCTTCAGCCACCTGCTGCGGCTGCCCGCGCAGTATTTCGAGAAGCGCCACCTGGGCGACGTGGTGTCGCGCTTCGGCGCGGTGAACAGCATCCAGCAGACCCTCACCGCGGCCTTCCTCTCGGCGGTGCTGGACGGCCTGATGACCGTCGCCACCCTCGGCATGATGCTGCTCTACAGTCCGCCACTGGCGGCCATCGCCATCGCCGCCATGAGCCTCTACACCCTCGGCCGCTGGATCTGGTACCGGCCGTTGCGCAACGCCACCGAGGAGCAGATCGTCCACGCCGCGCGCCAGCAGAGCCACTTCCTCGAGACGGTGCGCGGCATCCGCCCGTTGAAGCTGTTCCAGCGCCAGGACGAGCGCCGCTCGGTATGGCTCGGCCTGCTGGTGGAACAGATCAACGCCGGCCTGCGTACGCAGAAGCTGCAACTGTTCTACCAGCAGCTCAACGGCCTGCTGTTCGGCGTGGAGAACCTGCTGGTGATCTGGCTCGGCGCGACCATGGTGATGGACGGCCAGTTCAGCGTCGGCATCCTGATGGCCTTCAACGCCTACAAGTCGCAGTTCGACAGCCGCGTCGGCAGCCTGATCGACAAGTTCTTCGAGCTGCGCATGCTCCAGTTGCAGGGCGAGCGCCTGGCCGACATCGTGCTCCAGGCCCCGGAGGTCAGCCACGGCGACATCCTCCCGGAGAACCTCCGCGAGCGCGAGGCGAGCATCGAGATCCAGGGCCTGCGCTACCGCTACGCGGAACAGGAGCCCTGGGTCCTCGACGGCCTCGACCTGCGCATCGCCGGCGGCGAGTCGGTGGCCATCGTCGGCCCCTCGGGCTGCGGCAAGAGCACCCTGTTCAACGTCCTGCTGGGCATCCTCCCGCCAGTGGAGGGACAGATCCGCATGGCCGGCCTGGACCTTGCGCAACTGGGCCTGGACGGCCTGCGCGAACTGGTCGGCACGGTGCTGCAGGACGACGTGCTGTTCGCCGGTTCGCTCAGCGACAACATCAGTTTCTTCGACCCGCAACCGGACATGCCCTGGCTGCTGCAGTGCGCGCAGATGGCTGCCATCCACGATGACATCCAGGCCATGCCGATGGGCTACAACACCCTGGTCGGCGACATGGGCACGGTGCTCTCCGGCGGCCAGAAGCAACGGGTGATGCTGGCCCGGGCGCTGTACAAGAAGCCGCGCATCCTGTTCCTCGACGAAGCCACCAGCCACCTCGACGTACACTGCGAACAGCGGGTCAACGCCGCCATTCGCGCGCTGCGCATCACCCGCATCATGGTCGCCCATCGGCCCGAGACCATCGCCTCGGCGGACCGCGTGATAGTCCTCGGCCAGGGCAAGGTAAGCCTCGACGAAAGCACCGCGCGCCTGGCCGAACGCCAGGCCGCCGCGGCGCGGGAGCAGGCCTGATGCGTGCCCTCGCCGGCCTGTTGTGCGGCCTGCTCGGCCTGGTTCCCGGCGCCGCCGCCTACGAGCCGGACGTGTTCGGCACCGCCCGCCAGGTCGCCGGCCAGGCGGTCTACGACCTCGGCGGCAGCGGTTTGCCCTGCCGCGGCGGGCCGCCACCGACCGAGCTGAGCCTGGAGGAAGCCATCGAGCGAATCCTCTGCCACGACCCACAGACCCGCCTCGCCTGGGCCAATGCCAAGGCCCAGGCGGCCCAGGTCGGGATCGGCAAGTCCGCCTACCTGCCGCGCCTGGACGGCCGTCTCGACGCCAGTCGCGGCTACAGCGACATGGATTATCGCGATGCCCCCTACCTCTCCGGCGACGGCCATCGCCACCGGCGTGGCGCCAGCCTCCAATTGAGCTGGGTGCTGTTCGACTTCGGCCGCCGCAGCGCCGCCCTGCGCAACGCCCAGCAGTTGCTGCTGGCGGCCAACGCCAGCCAGGACGCGACCCTGCAGAACACCTTCGCCCTCGCCGCCCAGGCCTACTACGACGCCCTCGCCGCCCAGCGCAGCCTGGCCGCCTCGCGGCAGGTCGCGGAGCTGGCGGCGCAGAACCTGGAAGCCGCCGACGCCAAGTACCGGGCCGGCGCCGCCGCCCTTTCCGATCGTCTGCAGGCGCAGACCGCGCTGTCCCAGGCGAGCCTCGCCCAGGTCCGCGACGAAGGCGCCCTGAGCAACGCCCTCGGCGTCATCGCCCTGCGCATGGGCCTGGCGCCGGATACCCCGCTGCGCCTCTCCGGCGAGCTGGAGGCGCAACCCGACACCGGCTTCGTCAAGGCCATCGACGAGATGCTCGCCGAAGCCCGCCGCGAGCATCCGGCGCTGCTCGCCGCCCAGGCGCGGCTGAAAGCCGCCGCCGCCTCGGTGGAGGAAAGCCGCGCCGCCGGCCGGCCGAGCCTGGCGCTGAGCGCCAACCTGGCACGCAGCCATAGCGACCAGGCGATGGCGTTCAACGGCGATACCCGCGAACGCGACCGCAGCATCGGCCTGCAACTGAACATCCCGTTGTTCGAAGGCTTCGAACGCACCTACCAGGTCCGCAACGCCCTGGCCCGCCGCGAAGCCAGCGAAGCGGAGCTGGCCGACACCGAGCAGCAGGTTTCGCTGGAGGTGTGGAACAACTACCAGTCGCTCAGCGTCGAGACCCGCAGCCTGGCGCGCACCCGCGAACTGGTCGAACAGTCGCGGCAAAGCCTGGAGGTGGTGCAGGGCCGCTACCGCTCAGGGGTCGGCAGCATGATCGAGCTGCTCAACGCCCTGACCGCCTACGCCAGCGCCGAGGACCAGCACATCCGCGCCCTCGGCAACTGGCAGACGTCGCGTCTGCGACTGGCGGCGAGCCTCGGTCGCCTGGGTTTCTGGAGCCTGCGCTGAAAAGCCCGGGAAGCGCCGCCGCTCTCTACCTCTCGCGCTTGTCCGGCTGGCCGCCATCGCGCAGGATGCACCCAGCCCCCGCGACGAGAGACCGCATGATCGACGACATCCGCTACCTGATCGTATTCGCCAAGATCGCCGAGACCGGCTCCGTCTCCGGCGGCGCCGAGGCGCTGGGCCTGAGCGCCGCGACCGCCAGCCTGCACCTGTCCAGGCTGGAACGGAACCTGGGCCGTGCGCTGCTCTACCGCAACAGCCGCAAGCTGTCGCTGACCCAGGACGGCACGCAGTTGCTGGACACCGCCCGCTCCATGCTGGAACTCTACGAGAAGGGCTTCATCGAGTTCCGCCAGCGCGCCGTCTCGACCCGCAACAGCCTGCGCATCTCGATGCCCGCGGTGTTCGTCAACGGCGACTTCACCCGTCACCTGGCAGCCTTCATCGAGGAGCATCCCGACCTCGACCTCGGCATCGCCTGCGACGACAGCCGCCACGACATCATCGGCGACGGCATCGACATCGCCTTCCGCATCGGCGACCTGCCGGACAGCTCGCTGAAGGCCCGTCACCTGTTCCTGCTGCCGCGCCAGGTAGTGGCGGCACCGGCATTCCTGGCCCGGCACGCGCCGCTGGAACACCCGCGCGACCTGCAGCGGCTGGAATGGATCGGGCTCGGCATGCGCCCCGACAGCCGGCTATTCCGTCATGCGCGGGACGACGAGGAGGTACGCGTCGACTACACCCCGCGGGTGCGCGTCGACAGCGTCGAAGCCTCCTGCCGCCTGGCCCGCCTCGGCGTCGGCCTGGCCGCGCCGCCGACCTACCTGAGCGACGAGCCGATCCGCCGCGGCGAGTTGCGCGCGGTGCTGCCGGAATGGCGCCTGGAGCCGTTGAAGGTGTATGCGGTGTGGCCGCCCAACGTACCCGCCAGCAGCATCGCCTATACCCTCATCAATCGCCTCTACGAGGCCTTCAATCCGGGCTAGCGGCGAGCTGCAGGTAGAGCATGTAGCCAGCGGTCAGCACCAGGGTGCCGCCCATCGCCCGATTGAACAGGCGCACCCGCCGGGGGCTGTCGAGCAGCAGCGCCACGCGGTCACCGAGCAGTGCCCAGGCGGCCAGCGAGAGGTAGCAGACCACCAGGTAGATGGCCATGAAGACCAGCAGCGGCGCGTGCGTGCTCGGGCTGGCGAACAAGGCCACGCCGGAAGCGCAGGCGATCCAGGCCTTGGGATTGAGCCATTGCAGGAGCACGCCCTGGAAGAACCCGGGGACCCCGTTTTCCTCCAGGGCCAGGCGTGGATCCGCGGTGGCGATGCGGTAGCCCACATGAGCGATGAACGCCGCGCCGGCCATCCCCAGGTAGTCGAAGAAGCGCGGGTAGGCCTCGATCGCGCGGACGAACCAGAAGCCGACGAAGGCCAGCAGCAGGACGAAGCCGAGGGTGGCGCCGGTGACGAACGGCAGGGTCCGGCGGAAACCATGGTTGGCGCCGGAAGCGACGATGGTCAGGTTCACCGGACCGGGGGAAATCGACAGGCTCAGGGAGAACGCGCCCATGGCGAGCAGCAGGGCTAGCGGCATGGGTCGAACTCCCCGGTCGGATTGCGGGCTGGCTGGTGCGGGGCGGGCATGGGTTTCCTCCGTAGGCTCCTGGCGGGGCGCGACCGAACGGGTTGCGCCGCTGCCCGGAACGCTACAGGGAAAGCCCACCGGCATTAACGGGGCAAGGCTCAAGGCTGGTTTTGATTTTCCGCGCTTGACGACTGCGCCGGCCGCCGGCGCACCTCAGTCGTCCGCCTGGCCCGGCATGCGGATGCCATGCCGGCGCACCCGCCGATACAGGGTCGCTCGCGAGATACCCAGTTCCCGCGCCGCGGCCATGGGTTTCCAGCGATGCCGCACGAGGGCGTCGAGCAGGGCGTCGCGCTCCGGACCGCCGCCGCTCTCGCACGCACTGGCCGGTGTCCGGCCTTCGCCACGCAGCTCTGCCGGAAGGTCGGCGAGTTGCAGGGTGGCGCCGCCGCACAGCGCGCAGGCGTAGCGCAACACATGCCGCAACTGGCGGACATTGCCCGGCCAGCGATAGCCGAGCAGGCATTCCAGGGCTGCCTCGCCGAGTTCGATGCGTACGCCGCAGTGCGCGGTTTCCTCGTCGAGGATGCGCCGGATCAGCGCCAGCCGGTCGCTGCGTTCGCGTAGCGGCGGCAGTTCGAAGCGGGCGCCGCCGAGGCGGAAGTAGAGATCCTCGCGGAAGCCGCCGGCCGCCACCAGCGCCGCCAGGTCGCGGTGGGTGGCGCAGATCACCTGGATATCCACAGCCTGCCGGCGCGCAGCCCCCAGCGGCGCCACCTCGCCCTCGGCCAGCACGCGCAGCAGGCGGGTCTGCAGGCCCAGCGGCATGTCACCGATCTCGTCGAGGAACAGGGTACCGCCATCGGCCTGCTGGAGCAGGCCGCGCATCCCTTTCGCCGCCGCGCCGGTAAAGGCTCCGCCAACGTAGCCGAACAGCTCGCTCTCGATCAGGCTTTCGGGAATCGCCGCGCAGTTGAGCGCGACGAAGGGTTTGTCGCGACGGGCGCTGGCCTGGTGCAACTGGCGGGCGAAAACCTCCTTGCCGGCGCCGGTCTCGCCCTGGATCAGCACCGGCAGGTTGCGGTCCTTGACCCGCACCGCCAGGCACAGGCTTTCGGCGATGCGCGGGTCGAGCGCAGCGTCGTCGGGCACCTCGCGCTCCAGCCGCCGCGCCTTGGCCCGCGGCGCGCTGAGACGCACGTGCAGCTCGCCGGCCTGGCCGCGCAGCAGGCACGGCGCCTGGTCGGCGGCGGCGTGCAGGGCGTCGAGGTCGAACACCTCGCCGATGTGGCTCGGCACCTGCCCCAGGCGCTGCCGCAGGTAGTGCCGCGCCGCCGGGTTCAACGCCAGCAGGCGCCCATCGGCGTCCCAGGCGAACAGGTAGTCCGGCTGGCTGTCGACGTAGCCCGGCGCACGGTGCGCGCGCAGCACCCAATGGCCCTGGGCGCTGTGCATGAAGAAGGCGTTCTCGATCTCCCGCGCGCTCTGCGCCACCATCTGCCGGATCAGATGCTGGCTACGGCGGTCGTCCGGCGATTGCACGGCGGAAACGTCGAGCACACCGAGCAACTCGCCCTGCGGATCGAAGACCGGCGCCGCGGAACAGGTCAGGTCGATGAAGGCGGCGCGGAAGTGATCGCGCTTGTGCACCGTCACCGCAGTCCTGTCGGTGAGTACGGCGGCCACCCCGCAGGTACCCTCCTCGCCTTCCGACCAGCAGGTGCCGAGGTACAGCCCGGCCTTGCGGCAGTCGTTGCGGATGGTCGACTCGACACGGTAGTCGATGGTCCGCCCCTGGGCATCGGTGAGCAGTACGCAGTAGTCGGCATCGCGCACCCGTCCATGCAGTCGCGCCACCTCTTCGCTGGCGATGCGCAGGAACAGTTCGGAACGCTCGCGACATTCGTCGAGGAGGGTCTGCGAGAGAATCCGCGGCCCTTGCAGGGACCCCGGGTCGAGACGGTGCTGCTCCATGGAGCGGCGCCAGGAGTCGAGGATCGGCGTCGGCACCGGCGCCTGCGGCAGGCGCGCGGCGTTCCTCAGGACACGGCTGACACAGTCCACATGGTCCTTCGAGTGTGCGGAAAGCATGGGGCCTCCGTTGCTCGGCATCTTGTTGTTGTGCCGCCCATTAAGCGCCCATCGGCGACCCTCGACAAGCGCCGGGCCGCCACAGCCGACGACTGAGACGGAGCGTCTCAGCGTCTCGCCGGGAACCCGTGCGCGATGACATGGGTTGTCTCGCCGGACGTCGCCCCGGCGGTCGCCGGCCTTCCCATGCCGGCGCTCTACGACGGGACTTCCGGCCGCCACGCCGCAACCTGGCATCGGCCTTGCTCCAGCCACGGCGACGGCAGGGCGGACTGTCCGCTCCTCCCAACGCCCTGCCGCATACACCTACAAGAACAATCAGAGGTGAAGCATGCACGCTACGTCGTCCGACGATTTCTCCCTGTCTTCCCGGGTCGCGCTGGTGACCGGCGCCGGACGCGGCATCGGCCGGGGCATCGCCCTCGCCCTGGCGCGCGCCGGCGCCGACGTGGCGGTGGCCGACCTCGATCCGCAGGTCGCCGAGGAAACCGCCGCCGCGATCCGCAGCCTCGGTCGCCGCAGCCTGGCCCTTGGGGTCGACGTCAGCGACGGCGACAGCGTCCGGGCGATGGTCGAGCGGGTCGCCACGGAGTTCGGCCGGCTCGACGTGGCGGTGAACAATGCCGGGGTGATCAGCATCCGCAAGGTCGCCGAACTCAGCCTCGCCGACTGGGACCGGGTGATGAACGTCAACGCCCGCGGCGTGTTCCTCTGCTGCCAGGCCGAACTGCCGCTGATGCAGGCGCAGCGCTGGGGGCGGATCGTCAACCTGTCATCGATCGCCGGCAAGGTCGGTCTCCCCGACCTCGCCCACTACTGTGCCTCGAAGTTTGCCGTGATCGGTTTCAGCAATGCCCTGGCCAAGGAGGTCGCGCGCGACGGGGTGACGGTCAACGCGCTCTGCCCGGGAATCGTCGGCACCGGAATGTGGCGCGGCGAGGACGGCTTGTCGGGCCGCTGGCGGCAGGCCGGCGAAAGCGAGGCGCAGTCCTGGGAACGCCACCAGGCCAGCCTGCTGCCCCAGGGCGAGGCGCAGACCGTCGAAGACATGGGCCAGCTCGTCGTCTACCTGGCCTGCGCGCCGCACGTCACCGGCCAGGCCATCGCCGTCGACGGCGGATTCTCGCTATGACCCCGCCCTCGCCGATCGTCGGCATCATCGCCAACCCGGCCTCCGGTCGCGACCTGCGTCGCCTCACCGCCCATGCCGGGCTGCACTCCAGCACCGACAAGGCATCGGTGGTGCAACGCCTGCTCGCCGCCTTCGGCGCCACCGGCATCCGCCATGCGTTGCTGCCGCCGGACATGACCGGCATCGCCGCCGCCGTGCTCCGGGCCAGCCAGACCCGCCAGGCCCGCGACGGCCACTGGCCGTTCCTGGAGTTCCTCGACATGCCGCTGCGCCAGAGCGTCGAGGATACCCGCCTGGCGGCGCGGCGCATGGTCGAGCGCGGCGTGGCGCTGATCGCCGTGCTCGGCGGCGACGGCACGCACAAGGCAGTGGCCGCCGAGGTCGGCGACGTCCCCCTGCTGGCGCTGTCCACCGGGACCAACAACGCCTTCCCGGAGCTGCGCGAAGCCACCGGCGCGGGGCTCGCCGGCGGCCTCTGCGCCAGCAACCGGGTGCCGCCGGAGATCGGCCTGCGACGCAACAAGCGCCTGCTGGTGCGCGAGCCGCGCCGCGGGCTCTGCGAGTGGGCGCTGGTGGACGTCGCGGTGTCGCCGCAGCCGTTCATCGGCGCCCGCGCCATCAGTCGCGCCGAAGACCTCGCCGAAGTCTTCGTCAGCTTCGCCGAACCCCACGCCATCGGCCTTTCGGCGCTTTGCGGACTGTGGTCGCCGGTGAGCCGCGAGGAGCCCCACGGCGCCTGGATGCGCCTGCATCCGGACGCCCGCGAGAGCCTGCTGGTGCCGCTGGCGCCGGGCCTGCTGGTGGGCTGCGGGGTCTCTGCCGCCGGCTACCTGCAACCCGGCGTGGCCCACGCACCGAGCCTGTCCAGCGGGACCCTGGCGCTGGACGGAGAGCGCGAGATCGAGTTCAGCGTCACCGACCGCCCGAGCATCACCCTCGACCCTTCCGGCCCGTTCAGCGTCGATGTGCCGGCCACCCTCGCCTACGCCGCCCGCCATCGCCTGCTGGCCGGCCAGCGAACCCCGATGACCCCGTGAAGACAACCTGGAGAACAACAAGATGTCCACTCTGAGCACCGACCAACTGCTCCATGCCTACCGCGTGATGCGCACCATCCGCGCCTTCGAGGAACGCCTGCACGTCGAGTTCGCCACGGGCGAGATACCCGGCTTCGTCCACCTCTACGCCGGCGAGGAAGCCTCCGCCGCCGGCGTGATGGCGCACCTGCGCGACGACGACTGCATCGCCTCCACCCATCGCGGCCACGGCCACTGCATCGCCAAGGGCGTAGACGTGCACGGCATGATGGCGGAAATCTATGGCAAGAAGACCGGGGTCTGCCAGGGCAAGGGCGGCTCCATGCATATCGCCGACCTGGAGAAAGGCATGCTCGGCGCCAACGGAATCGTCGGCGCCGGCGCGCCGCTGGCCGCCGGCGCCGCGCTGGCGGCCAAGCTGAAAGGCAGCGATGCGGTGGCGGTGGCCTTCTTCGGCGATGGCGGCTCCAACGAAGGCGCGGTGTTCGAGGCGATGAACCTGGCCGCGGTGTGGAACCTGCCGTGCCTGTTCGTCGCCGAGAACAACGGCTATGCCGAGGCCACCGCGGCCAACTGGTCGGTGGCCTGCGACCACATCGCCGACCGCGCCGCCGGTTTCGGCATGCCCGGGGTGACCGTCGACGGCTTCGACTTCTTCGCCGTCCACGAGGCTGCCGGCGCCGCCATCGAGCGCGCCCGCGCCGGCGAGGGGCCGTCGCTGATCGAAGTCAAGCTGACCCGCTACTACGGACACTTCGAGGGCGACGCACAGACCTACCGCGATCCCGACGAAGTAAAGCACTACCGGGAAACCCGCGACTGCCTCAAGCAGTTCCGCGAACGCACCTGCCACGCCGGCCTGCTCTCCGCCAGCGACCTGGACGCCATCGACGCCGAGGTCGAGGCGCGCATCGAGGATGCCGTGCAGCGCGCGAAGAACGATCCCAAGCCGGAGCCGGACGACCTGCTGCGCGACGTCTACGTGTCCTATCCCTGAGCCGCCCGAAAACAAGAACGAGGAGAACCATCATGGCGAGAAAGATCAGCTACCAGCAGGCCATCAACGAGGCGCTGGCCCAGGAAATGCGCCGCGACCCGAGCGTCTTCATCATGGGCGAAGACAATGCCGGCGGCGCCGGCGCGCCCGGCGAGGACGACGCCTGGGGCGGCGTGCTGGGGGTCACCAAGGGCCTCTACCACCAGTTCCCCGGCCGCGTGCTGGATACCCCGTTGTCAGAGATCGGCTATGTCGGCGCCGCGGTCGGCGCCGCCACCCGCGGCATGCGCCCGGTGTGCGAACTGATGTTCGTCGACTTCGCCGGTTGCTGCCTGGACCAGATCCTCAACCAGGCCGCCAAGTTCCGCTACATGTTCGGCGGCAAGGCGGTCACCCCGCTGGTGATCCGTACCATGGTCGGCGCCGGCCTGCGCGCCGCCGCCCAGCATTCGCAGATGCTCACTTCGCTATGGACCCACATCCCCGGCCTCAAGGTGGTCTGCCCGTCGTCGCCCTACGACGCCAAGGGCCTGCTGGTCCAGGCGATCCGCGACAACGACCCGGTGATCTTCTGCGAGCACAAGCTGCTCTATTCGATGCAGGGCGAGGTACCCGAGGAGCTGTACAGCGTACCCTTCGGCGAGGCGAACTTCCTCCGCGACGGCGACGACGTCACCCTGGTGACCTACGGCCGCATGGTCCACCTGGCGCTGGACGCCGCCGCCAGCCTGGCGCGCCAGGGCATCTCCTGCGAAGTACTGGACCTGCGCAGCACCAGCCCGCTGGACGAGGACAGCATTCTCGAAAGCGTGGAAAAGACCGGCCGCCTGGTGGTGGTCGACGAAGCCAACCCACGCTGCTCGATGGCCACCGACATCGCCGCGCTGGTCGCCGAACGGGCCTTCTCCGCGCTGCGCGCGCCGATCCGCCGGGTCACCGCGCCCCATACGCCGGTGCCTTTCTCCGACGCCCTGGAAGACCTCTACATCCCCGACGCGGCGAAGATCGAGGCAGCCGTGCGCCAGGCCCTGGAAGGGAGGGACGCGGCATGAGCCGGATCCATACACTGACCATGCCCAAGTGGGGCCTGTCGATGACCGAGGGTCGGGTGGACGCCTGGCTCAAGGAAGAGGGCGCGCATATCGAGAAAGGCGACGAGGTGCTCGACGTGGAGACCGACAAGATCTCCAGCAGCGTCGAGGCGCCCTTCTCGGGCGTGCTGCGGCGCAAGGTGGCGCGCGAGGACGAGACCCTGGCGGTCGGCGCGCTGCTCGGCGTGGTGGTCGAGGGCGAGGCGAGCGACGAGGAGATCGACGCACTGGTGCAACGCTTCCAGGCCGAATTCGTACCCGCCGACGAGGACGCTGGGGATAGCGGACCGGCACCGCGGAAAGTCGAGCTGGACGGGCGCCTCCTGCGCTATTTCGACCGCGGCGAGGGCGATCCGGCGCTACTGCTGATCCACGGTTTCGGTGGCGACCTGAACAACTGGTTGTTCAACCACGAGGCGCTGGCCGCCGAGCGGCGGGTGATCGCTCTAGACCTGCCGGGCCACGGCGAGTCCGGCAAGGCCCTGGTGCGCGGCGACCTCGATGAACTCAGCGGCAGCGTGCTGGCCCTGCTCGACCACCTCGACCTGGAACAGGTACACCTGGCCGGTCACTCCATGGGGGGAGCGGTGGCGCTGAACTGCGCGCGCCTGGCGCCGCAGCGGGTGCTGTCGCTGAGCCTGATCGGCAGCGCCGGCCTCGGCGAGGAGATCAACGGCGACTACCTGCGCGGCTTCGTCGAGGCGGCCAACCGCAACGCGTTGAAGCCGCAACTGGTGCAGTTGTTCTCCGACCCCGCGCTGGTCACCCGGCAGATGCTCGAGGACATGCTCCGCTACAAGCGCCTGGAAGGCGTCGATGCGGCCCTGCGCCAGTTGCTGGACAACCTGTTCGCCGACGGTCGCCAGCGCAACGACCTGCGTGCCGTGGCGAGCGAGGGCCGCCAGCCGGTCCTGGCGATCTGGGGCAGCGATGACGCGATCATCCCGGCGCGGCATGCCGAGGGCCTGCCAGCCCAGGTGGAGATCATTCCCGGACAGGCGCACATGGTGCAGATGGAAGCCGCCGAGCAGGTCAACCGCCTGCTGCTCGACTTCCTCCGCCAGCATTGAGGAGACGACCGACATGAACAGTTCCCCGCAAGCCAACGCGGCGATGCGCGCCGCCGTCTGGCACGGCCGCCACGATATCCGCGTGGAAGACGTGCCGCTCCCGGCCGAGCCGCCGCCCGGCTGGGTGCAGATCCGCGTGCACTGGTGCGGCATCTGCGGCTCCGACCTGCACGAATACCTGGCCGGCCCGGTATTCATCCCCGTGGAGGCGCCGCACCCGCTCACCGGCCTCAAGGATCAATGCATCCTCGGCCACGAGTTCAGCGGCGAAATCGTCCGCCTCGGCAACGGCGTGACCGGCTTCGCCGTCGGCCAGGCGGTCGCCGCAGACGCCTGCCAGCATTGCGGCACCTGCTACTACTGCCGGCATGGGCTGTACAACATCTGCGAGAACCTGGCCTTCACCGGGCTGATGAACAACGGCGCCTTCGCCGAATACGTCAACGTACCGGCCAACCTGCTCTACGCCCTGCCGGCCGGATTTCCCAGCGAGGCCGGCGCGCTGATCGAGCCGCTGGCGGTGGGCATGCACGCGGTGAAGAAGGCCGGCAGCCTGCTCGGGCAGAACGTGGTAGTGGTCGGCGCCGGCACCATCGGCCTGAGCACCATCATGTGCGCGCGCGCCGCCGGCGCGGCACAGGTGATCGCCCTGGAGATGTCCTCGGCGCGCAAGGCCAAGGCCCTGGAGGTCGGCGCCAGCCAGGTGCTCGACCCCTCGCGGTGCGACGCCCTAGGCGAAATCCGCGCCCTCACCGGCGGGCTTGGCGCCGACGTCAGCTTCGAATGCATCGGCAACAAGCACACCGCCAAGCTGGCCATCGATGCCATCCGCAAGGCCGGCAAATGCGTGCTTGTGGGAATCTTCGAGGAGCCCAGTGAATTCAATTTCTTCGAGCTGGTTTCCACCGAGAAGCAGTTGCTCGGGGCCCTCGCCTACAACGGCGAGTTCGCCGACGTGATCGCCTTCATAGCCGACGGCCGCCTCGACATCGCACCGCTGGTGACCGGTCGCATCGGCCTGGAAGAAATCGTCGAGCGCGGTTTCGAAGAGTTGGTGAACAACAAGGAGCACAACGTGAAGATCATCGTCTCGCCGGGCGGCTGACGCTTCAGCCCTTGTCGCGCTTGCGACACAGCCCCGCGGCCGGCGGGGCTTGCTTTACGAAACGCAGAGACGCGGGCGGAGGCTCAGAACCACTTGTCGTTGCGCTTGCGCCGCACCCTCAGCAGCGACGGCAGGATCAGCCCGGCGAACAGGCCGGCGCCGGCGATGCTGCCGCCGTAGACCATGTAGCGCATCAGCACCTGCTTGTTCTCGTCGCCCAGTTGCGCCTGCACCGCACGCAGGTCGGAGCGGGCCTTGCCGAGCTCGGCGTCCAGGTTGCTGCGCGCCGCCTGCAATTCGTCGATCAACTTCTTGCGCGTGTCGAGGGTTTCCTGCATGCCCTGCACGCGGGTCTTCCAGGTGTCGTTGATGCCGTCCAGCTCGGCGGTCAGGGCGGCCACCTTCTGTTCCAGTTGCGGCAGGCGCTCGGCCTGGCCGGGAACCTCCTGCAAGTCGCGGCTGGGAATCCACACGGTGCTGCCGTTCTCGCCGCGCACCTGGCTGTAGTTGCCCTGGGTGCCAAGCAGCTCGACCTTCTGCCCGGAGGTGAGGGTGCCGACGATGCGATAGCCATCGGTGGGGCCGCTGCGCACGAAAGTGGTCAGGCTGTCGCTCACCCAGCGCGCGTTGCCGGTCGCCTCCTCGGCCTGCGCCGGGGCGCCGGCCGCCAGCAGGCCGCCGAGCAGGCAGGCTCCGATGACGCGGTTCTGGAACGGGGAAAGAGCGGCGGGGATGCGACGGGATAGGGACATGGCAATCTTCACATGGCGAGAGAACGAAACCCGCAAAGGGGAGCGAAAAAGCCGGCCAGTCGAATTGTTATGGACAAGCGCGCGACCGGGGCGGGGCTACCGCATGGCCAAGGGCCATGCGCCCGGCCCGGTTGGGCCGACGGCTGACAGACAGCGCTCGGGGCGATTGAGTTCACTCGTTTCCGCAGGAATGGATGGATGGTTGTAACAGCAGAATGCCAGGCCTGCCGACGGCCAGCGCTGCCCAGGCTGCGACCTGTCCGGATGATCCCCGGGGTACGACGGTATCTACGCCAAGGCAGAGGCTCCCTCGCCTGTACCACGCCCCACCGGTCGGATGGCGTGCTGCGATACAGCGGGCCCGTCAGGCGGCCAACCGCAGGCGGTCACTCGCTCGCCATCGCCGCCAGGACGCGGCCGTCGCCGGCCCTTTCCATCATTCCTCTGCCAGGTGCCCGGCGAAGGTAGTGGCGCTGTAGCGCTCGCGGAACAGCCCCTTCTCCACCAGGCGCGGCACCACCTGTTCGAGGAACAGCCGCAGCGAGCCGACCGAGCCTCCCGGCGCGGCGATGAAACCGTCCATGGCGCCGGCGGCGGCCCAGTCGACGATCTGCTCGACGGCATCGTCCACCGTACCGATGACCTGCCAGTGCGCCGCGGAAACCACCTCGGGGCGCAGCAGCAACTGGTCCAGGCGTAACGTCTCGCGCTCGATCAGGCGCCGCAGCAGGTCAGTGTGGGTGCGGCTGCCGGGGTTGGCCACCGGCGGCGGCAGGTCGGCCGCGGAAATCGGCCGGTCCAGCGGCCAGTCGCTGAGGTCGAGGCCGAGCATCTGCCTGATCGTGGCGAACTTGCGCGTGCGGTCCAGGCGCGCGTGGGTCTGCATGAAGATTTCCCGCGCCTCCTCGCGGCTCTCCGCCAGGTACAGGCTGAAGCCCGGCAGCAGGCGCACGTCGCGCGGCGAGCGACCGTGGCGTTCGGCGCGGCGGGAAAGGTCGCGGCGCAGTTCCAGGGCAGCCTCCTTGTCCGGGGTCGGCGCGAACACCAGGTCGGCCACCGAGGCGGCGAAGTCGCGCCCGCTCTCGGAGGCGCCGGCCTGCACCAGGGGAATCCGCGCCTCGCCGAAGGCCGGCAGGTTGAGCGGTCCCTTGACCTTGAGGAATTCGCCGTCGTGGTCGACCGGGTGCACCCGGGAAACGTCGGCGTAGCGGCCGCTCTCGCGGTCGACCAGGAGTGCCTCGCGGGGGAAGCTGTCCCACAGGTCGTGCACCAGCCGGGTGAACTCGGCGGCGCGCGCGTAGCGCTGCTCCGCATCGGGCATCGCGTCCAGGCCGAAGTTCTCGTGGCCCTGCAGCGCGGTGACGATGTTCCAGCCGGCGCGGCCGTTGCTGATCCAGTGCAGCGATTGCAGCTGCCGGGCCACCACGTAGGGCGGATAGAACGTGGTGGAGACCGTCGACACCAGGCCGATCCGCGAGGTTTCGCGGGCGACCGCGGCAAGCAGTACGGTGGGATCCAGGCTGGCGAAGCCGGAGCCGGTCTCCAGCACGTCCAGTGGCAGGCTGCTGACGTCCGGGCGAAACACGAAGTCGAGGTGGGCGGCTTCGGAGCGCCTGGCGATGTCGACGGCGAAATCGCTGCCGAAGATGCCTTCGATATTGCTGTCGGGGCGCCGCCAGGCATCGCCGCTGAGCCAGGTGGGGGCCAGCGACATGCCGATGTGCAGGCGTTTCGGGGTACTCATCGTGCCAATCTCCTGTATGGGCTCTGGGGCTGGGCCGGCCCTGCGCGGGGCCGGCTTCTCGGGGCGCCTAGAAGGTGCCCTTGATGCCGATGCCGAGGGTCCGCGGCTGCGTCATGCTCGCCTCGATGCCGCCGATCCCCCGGTTTTCCTGCATGTAGGTGGGCGAGCGGTCGTCGAACACGTTCTTCACGTAGCCATAGAGCTGCACCTGGTCGTTGAAGCGGTAGCTGGCGCGGGCGTCGGTGAGGGTGTAGGCCTTGATCGAGTAGGCCTTGGTGTTGGCGGTGTCCGAGTAGTAGCCGTCCAGGTAGCGCACCTGGGCGTTCAGGTTGAGGCGCTCGGTGACGTCCCAGCTCGGTCCGAAGCTGAGGGTATAGCCCGGCGAGCGGGCGAACTCGTTGTGCTCGTAGCCGGTATTGCCGGACATCTCGTCGATCCGGGTGCGTAGCACGCCGGCGCTGGCCTTCAGCCGCAGGTCGTCGCGCAGGCGATAGTCGAGGTCCAGCTCCATGCCGTAGGCGTGGGCCTTCTCGGCGTTGATGGTGTACGACTGCGCCACCCCCGGCGAAACCACCACCGGGATGTTGTACTGGGCGTCCTTGAAATCCATGAAGAACAGGTTGCCGTTCAGCACCAGGCGGCCGTCGAGCAGGCTGGCGCGGGTGAACAGTTCGTAGTTCCAGATGGTTTCTTCCTTGAAGTAGGCCCAGTTGCGGGTGGTCAGGTTGAGCGACACGCCGCCGGGGTTGTAGCCGCGGCTGACCAGGCCGCCGACGGTCCAGTCCGGGGTCGCGGCGAAGGCCAGGGAGACTTTCGGCAGGAAGGCCGAGAAGGTCTTCTGGTAGTCCAGCGGACGCGGCGCCAGCACCGAGTTGCCGCTGCGCTCGATGCGATCCTCCTGGTAGCGCAGGCCGGTGGTCAGGGTCCAGCGGTCGCTCAGGCGGTAGTTCAGCTCGCCGAACACACCGAGGTTCTTCTTCGTGTCGTCGAAGGCCGACAGCCCGCGCAGGTGCAGTGTCTCGTCGGTGCGGGTGCGGGCGTAGTAGACCCCGCCCATGCCACTGATCCGGTCCTCCTGCTCGCCGAAGCTGACCCGCGATTCGTTGGAGGCGTTCTTCTGGCGGATGTCGGCGTCGCCCTCGCCGCCCGCGCCGGTGGTGCGGTGCACCGAGGACAGCGAGTACTGCGCCTGGTTGAACAGGCGGATGCCGTTGTCGAGGTCATAGGCGACGTCGAGGATGCTGGTGTTGGTGTCCTGCTCCCAGCTGGGCATGGTGGTCGAGCGATGGTCGAGCTTGTCGAACGGGCGGGTCGCCGCTTCCTGGGTCGGACGGTTGCTGTCGTTGTGGGAGAAGGTGAACTTGCTCTCCAGGCCCGGAATTCCGCTGGGCAGCCAGAGCAGCTTGGCGCGCGCGTTGAGGGCGCGGAAGTCCTGGTCGGTGCCGCTGTCCTGGAACTTCGGGTTGTCGTAGTCGATGAAGGTGTCGCGGCCCGCGTAGTCCACCGCCAGGCGCCCGGCGAAGTCCTGCGCCAGCGGGCCGGACACTGCGATCGAGCTGCGCCGCGAATGGTAGCTGCCGATCTCCGCCTGGTAGGCAGCCTCGGGGCTGAAGGTCGGGTCCTTGGTGTTGACGATGATCGCCCCGGCGATGGCGTTGGCGCCCTGGGAGGTGGTCTGCGGGCCGCGGAACACCTCGATGCTGTCGACGTCCCAGACCGAGGTCGCGCCGAAGAACATCTCGTTGTAGTTCAGGTAGTGGCCATCGAGGTTGATCGTCGCCCGCGGCACTGTGCCGCCCCAGAACACGTTCTGCCCGTTGTTCGGGCCCTGGGTGTCCTGGCCGCGGATGATCGGCGCGCCCACCGAGTCGGTGTAGACCACGTTGGGACTGCCATTGATCACCTCGGCGACCGAGGCGTTGCCGGTCTGCTTGCGGTCGATGTCGCGGGCGCTGGTGAGCGATACCGAGGACGCCGTGTCCTTCAGCGAGCGTTCACGTTTCTCGCCGGTCACGACCAGCGCCTCGAGGGCGGCGGGTTCGTCCTCGGCGGGCGGGTTTTCCCGGGCCAGTGCCGATGGCGAGGCGAGCAGGGTGGACAGCGTGACGACGCCGATTCCCCGGTTGAGCGTGCGGTGCGTGCGGGCGTTCAAGGATCTTCTCCAAATGGGAATGACTCTCTTTTACATTCAGGCTATCACGCCACCAGAACATTCCTCAATGGGGAATAGATTCCTCATTGCGAAATATGAAATCTCCTACACCCGTCCCTTCCGCGGCGCCCCACCGCCCCGGGGAATCGGTATCATGGGCGCCGCCCGCGCCACCGCAGCGCGGACCGAAGCCTATGGATCAACCGTGGTGAGGAGACCGAGCCGTTGAATACTTCGCAGCCCCCGGCGGACGAGATGCCGGACGCCCCGGGCGAAAAGCGCTCCGGCACCATCCAGTCGGTGTCCATCGCCGCGCGCTTCCTGAAGACCCTGGCCAACGCCGAAGGCGAGCTGGCCCTCGGCGAAGTGGCCCGGCGCACCGGCACCGGCGGCTCCACCGCGCACCGCTACCTGCAGAGCCTGGTGAAGGAAGGCCTGGCCCGCCAGGACCCGCTCAGCGGTCTCTACGACCTCGGGCCGGCGGCGCTGAGCATCGGCATAGGCGCGCTGAAGCGGATCGACGCGGTGGATATCGCCGCCCGCCACATGAAGGCCCTGGCCCAACGGCATGCCGCCAGCGGCGGGGTGGCGATCTGGACCGAGCGCGGCCCGACCCTGGTGCGCTGGTACCGCAGCGCCTATTTCTCGATCAACCCGCTGGCCCTGGGCGATATCCTGCCCATCGACAATACCGCTTGCGGCCTGGTGTTCCAGGCCTTCCTGCCGAAGGCCGTGGTCGACGCCGCGCGCAAGCAGCAACCGGCGCACTTCCGCGGCAGCCCGCCGAGCCGCGCGCTGCTCGACGAGGTGCGTGAGCGCTGCTGGGCCGAACTGACCAGCCACCTGCTGTCGAATGTCACCGGCCAGGCGGCGCCGGTGTTCGACGCCCAGCAGGAGATCGTCTGCGCCATGACCACGGTGACCGATCTCGGCCAGTTGCAGTCGGCGGAAGACCGCGACGCGCTGTTCCACGAGGCGCTGCAGGTCAACCAGTCCACCGGTGGCCTGGTACTCCACCCCGGCATGCGGCCGCCGCCGCGCTGAGCCACCTCAGCCCGGCGCGTCGGCGGCGATCCCGCGCGGCACCAGCAGCGGCGTGCCGCTGACCGGGTCGGCGATGATCAACGAGCGCAAGCCGAACACCTCCTCCACCAGACGCTCGGTGAAGATATGCGCCGGCGCGCCCTCGGCGAGGATCGCGCCGTCACGCATGGCGATCAGGTGCGAGGCGTAGCGGCAGGCCTGGTTGAGGTCGTGCAGCACGGCGACGATGGTGCGCCCCTGGCGATTCAGCTCGGCGAGCAGTTCGAGCAATTCGATCTGGTGGACGATATCCAGGTAGGTGGTTGGCTCGTCGAGCAGCAGCAACGGGGTTTCCTGCGCCAGCACCATGGCGATCCACACGCGTTGCCGCTGGCCGCCGGAGAGCGCATCGAGCGGTCGCTCGGCCAGGCCGTCGACCCGCGTGGCGCGTAACGCCGCCGCTACCGCGCGCTCATCCGCCGGCGACCACTGGCGCAGGAACGACTGGTGCGGATAGCGCCCGCGCGCCACCAGCTCGGCCACCGTGATGCCATCCGGCGCCAGCGCGCTCTGCGGCAGCAGGCCGAGACGCCGCGCCACTTCCCGTCCCGGCAGGCTGTGGATATCCCTGCCGTCCAGCACCACCCGGCCCTCGGCCGGCGCCAACAGGCGCGACAATGCCGCCAGCAGGGTCGACTTGCCGCAGGCGTTGGGCCCGACGATCACACTGAACGAACCCTCGGGGATGGCCAGCGAGAGATTCCGCGAAACGGTCCGCGCGTCGCGGCGCAAGGTCACGGCGTCCGCGTGCAGGCGATGGGTCATGGGAGGTTCCTGGATAAGAATGGCTCGAATATGTGGAATCGATTCTACATTATGGAATAGACTGTATGAGAAGCATTATCATATGAATCCGTCCGCCCGGCGTCCCCTACAGCGAAAACAGCCTTCATGCCGACCCGCCGCCGCTCCGCCCTGCCGTTACTCGCCCTCGCCCTGAGCCTGTTCGCCACCCTCGCCGCGGCCGGGGAGCCGAAGCCGGCGCGGATCGTCTCCACCACCCCGAGCGTCACCGGCATCCTGCTGGCGATGGACGCACCGCTGGTGGCCAGCGCCGCCACCACGCCAAGTCGCCTGACCGACGCCAAGGGCTTCTTCTCGCAATGGGCGAAGGTCGCCGACCAACGTGGCGTCGAGGTGCTCTACCGCAACCTGCGCTTCGACATCGAAGCGGTGATCGCCCAGGATCCGGACCTGCTGGTCGCCTCCGCCACCGGCGCCGACAGCGCCGCGCCATACCGTGCGGAGCTGGAGGCGCAGGGCGTACCGACGCTGGTGGTCGACTACTCGAAACACAGCTGGCAGGAACTGGCTACCGAGCTGGGCCGGCACACCGGCCTGGAACGCCAGGCGCAGGCCGCCATCCAGCGCTTCGACGCCTACACCGCCGAAGTCGCCGCGGCCATCGCGCCGCAGCAGGGCCCGGTCAGCGTGGTCGGCTACAACATCGCCGGCAGCTATTCCATCGGCCGCCAGGCCAGCCCCCAGGCACGCCTGCTCGAGGCCCTCGGCTTCCAGGTGGCGGAACTGCCGGAGGCGCTGGCGGGCAAGGTGACGCGCGCCTCGGACTTCCAGTTCATCTCGCGGGAAAACCTGCCCGCCGCCATCGCCGGCGACAGCGTGTTCCTGCTCGGCGCCAGCGACGACGACGTGCAGGCGTTCCTCGCCGACCCGGTACTGGCCAACCTGTCGGCGGTCCGCGAAAAGCGCGTGTACGCCCTGGGCCCCAGTTCCTTCCGCATCGACTACTACTCGGGACGGCAGATGATCGACAACGTCGCCCGCCATTTCCGCTGAGCCATGCGCCCGTTCGCCGGAAGTCCGCTCATGCAGGCGTCCCCGATGCGCCGCCGGCGCCTGCGCGCCTGGGGCCTGCTCGCCGGCGCGCTGCTGCTCGCGCTGGCGGCCCTGGCCAGCCTGGCGCTGGGCTCGCGGCCGGTGCCCCTGGCGGTCACACTGGACGCCCTGCAAGCCGTCGATCCGCACGATGATCGCCACCTGGTGGTACGCGAACTGCGCCTGCCACGCACCCTGGTGGCGCTGCTGGCCGGCGCGGCGCTGGGAGTGGCCGGCGCGCTGATGCAAGCGCTGACGCGCAATCCGCTGGCCGAACCCGGCCTGCTGGGGATCAACGCCGGCGCGGCGCTGGCGGTGATCGTCGGGGTCGCGCTGTTCGACCTGGCGAGCATGGGCCAGTACCTCGGTTGCGCCTTCCTCGGCGCCGGCCTGGCCGGCATCGCCGTATTCCTTCTCGGCCAGGCCCGCGAGACCGGCACCAACCCGGTGCGCCTGGTGCTGGCGGGTGCCGGCTTGTCAGTGATGCTCGCCTCGCTGACCGGGATCATCGTGCTGAACGCCCCGCCGGAAGTCTTCGACCGCTTCCGCCACTGGGCCGCCGGCTCGCTTTCCGGCAGCGGCTTCGCCCTGCTCGGATGGCCGGGCCTGGCCATCGGCGCCGGGCTGGCCGCCGCCTTCGCCCTCGCCGCCAGGCTCAATGCCCTGGCCCTGGGCCAGGAGATCGGCCGGGCGCTCGGCGTCGACCTGCGCCTGACCTGGCTGCTCGCCTGCCTGGCGGTGATGCTGCTGGCCGGCGCGGCGACCGCCCTGGCCGGGCCGATCGCCTTCGTCGGCCTGGTCGCCCCGCACCTCGCGCGACTGCTGGCCGGACCGGACCAGCGCTGGATCCTGCCTTTCTCGGCGCTGATCGCCGCCGGCCTGCTGCTCGGCGCCGACATCCTCGGGCGGCTGCTGGCGGCGCCGGCGGAGATCGCCGCCGGAATCGTCGCTTTGCTGCTCGGCGGACCGGCCTTCATCGTCCTGGTCAGGCGCTTCCGCCTGAGCCGCCTGTGAACGGTCTCCACGCCCTGCGCCTGGGCTCCCTGTCGCTGCGTTGGCGGCCACGGGCGGCGCTGGCCTGCCTGGTCCTCGCGGGGGTCGGACTGGCGCTGGCGGCGGCGCTGCTGGGGACCGGCAGCCTGGCGCTGGGTCCGGCAGAGGTGTTCGCCAGCCTGCTCGGCCAGGGCCAGGACCCCACCGCCCAGCGCATCGTCCAGCGCGTGCGCCTGCCACGGGTGCTCACCGCCTGCCTGGTCGGCGCCGCGCTGGGCATGGCCGGGGCGATCTTCCAGTCGATCTCGCGCAATCCGCTGGGCTCGCCCGACGTCATCGGTTTCACCACCGGCGCCGCCAGCGGCGCCATCGTGCAGATCATCCTGTTCGATGCCGGCCCGCTGGCCACCTCGCTGGCGGCGCTGGCCGCCGGCCTCTGCACGGCGCTGGCGGTGGTGCTGCTGGCGCGCCGGGGCGCCACCGCCGGCGGCTACCGCCTGGTGCTGGTGGGCATCGGTGTCGGCGCCAGCCTGTCGGGCCTGAACAGCCTGCTGCTGGTCACCGGCAACCTCGACCAGGCGATGTATGCCCAGCTCTGGCTGGCCGGCTCGCTGAACACCCGGACCTGGTCGCACGTCGTCCCGGCAGCGCTGGGCCTGCTCGCCAGCGTGCCGCTGGCGCTGTACCACGGTCGTCGCCTGGAAGTGCTGGAGCTGGGCGATGCCAGCGCCGCCCAGCTCGGCGTGGCGGTGGAGCGCGTGCGCTTGCAGATGGTCCTGGTCGCCGTCGGCATGACCGCCATCGCCACCGCCGCGGCCGGCCCCATCGCCTTCATCGCCCTGGCCGGCCCGCAACTGGCCCGGCGCCTGACCCGCTCGGCCGGGGTGCCGTTGCTGTCCGGCGCATTGATGGGCGCGGTCCTGCTGCTGGCCGCCGACCTGCTCGGCCAGCGCCTGGCATACGTCGCCAACCTGCCGATCGGCCTGATGACCGGCCTGCTCGGCGGTTTCTACCTGCTCTGGCTACTGCTGCGCAGCCGCCGGATCTGAGCCCCGGCCTCAACGACCGCCCAGGCTGCCGCCGCCGTCGACACCGATCACCTGGCCGGTGACGAACGAAGCGCCCTCGCTGAGCAGGAACTCGATCAGCGCGGCCACTTCGTCCGGCCGCCCGAGCCGCTGCATGGGGATGGTCGAGAGAATCCGCCGTTCCTCCTCGCCGCCGACCGGGCGGGTCTGGCGGAACAGCTCGGTCTCGATCGGCCCGGGCGCCACCGCGTTGACCGTGATGCCCAGCGGCGCCAGCTCCAGCGCCCAGGTGCGAGTCACCCCGACCAGCGCGCTCTTCGCCGCGGCGTAGGCGGTGCGTTCGCGGGCGCCGTGGATCGCCCGGCTGCACAGGTTGACGATGCGGCCCGCCGGCGAACGCTTGAGCCCCGGCAGGCAGGCCTGGGCAAGCTGCACGGCGACCCGCACGTTGAGGTCGAAGACCTGTTGCAGAGCGGCCAGGTCGAGGTTCTCCAGGCTTTGCGGCAAGGCGATCCCGGCGTTGTTGACCAAGGCATCCACGGCGCTTTCCGAGAGCAATCCGCGCAGCGTCTCGGCGGTTTGCGCAGGATCGGCCAGGTCGCAGCACAGCAGACGTCCAGGAAAGTCGTCGCTCGCATGGCGGGCGATGCCCACTACACTCCAGCCGGAGGCCGCCAAGCGCCTGGCCAGGGCCAGGCCGATGCCACGGGTGGCGCCGGTGACCAGCGCGGTACGATGATTCGTCATGACGATTCCCCTGTGTGAAATGGTCCCCCCGACGCCGCACCTTACGCCTCGCCGGCGGCCGGCGACAGCCCGCGGACTTTCTCCGACGCCGCGCTTCGGCGGCAACCCCAGACACTGGCCAGGACCTGCGAGGCCGTTGCCGCGCCCCGCCAGGGAAGCCGCGAGCGCCGGCCAGGATGTACACTGCATCCCCTGTATCGACCCGGCCGCCTCGCGGCCCCCGTCGCAGCAAGCAGAGAACAAGAGGAACGATGATGAGCGTCGCTAACGGTCTCCCCGTCTCCATTCGCCAGGCGGTGACAGCATGATCGAGGTCACCGAGGTTTCCATCGCCGAGCTGCGTGACGCGCTCGAGTCCGGTCGTACCACGGCGGTCGAACTGGTCCAGGCCTACCTGGCGCGGATCGACGCCTACGATGCACCCGGCACGCCCACCGCGCTGAACGCGGTGGTGGTGCGCAATCCCGATGCGCTGGCCGAAGCGCAGGCCTCCGACGCCCGCCGGGCGCGTGGCGAGCCCCTCGGTCCGCTGGACGGCATTCCCTACACTGCCAAGGACAGCTACCTGGTCAAGGGCCTCACCGCGGCTTCCGGCAGCCCGGCGTTCAAGGACCTGGTGGCCCAGCGCGATGCCTTCACCGTCGAGCGCCTGCGCGCCGCCGGGGCGATCTGCCTGGGCAAGACCAACATGCCGCCCATGGCCAACGGCGGCATGCAGCGCGGCGTCTACGGCCGCGCGGAGAGCCCGTACAATGCCGCCTACCTCACCGCGCCCTTCGCCTCGGGGTCCTCCAATGGCGCCGGCACCGCCACCGCGGCCAGCTTCGCCGCCTTCGGCCTGGCCGAGGAAACCTGGTCGAGCGGGCGCGGCCCGGCGTCGAACAACGGCCTGTGCGCCTACACCCCTTCGCGCGGGGTGATCTCGGTGCGCGGCAACTGGCCGCTGACGCCGACCATGGACGTGGTGGTGCCCTATGCGCGGAGCATGGCCGACCTGCTGGAAATCCTCGACGTAGTGGTCGCCGACGATCCCGATACCCGCGGCGACCTCTGGCGCATGCAGCCCTGGGTGCCGATCCCCAAGGCCTCCGAGGTACGCCCGGCGAGCTACCCGGCCCTGGCCGCAGGCGCCGAGGCCCTGGCCGGCAAGCGCTTCGGCGTGCCGCGCATGTTCATCAACGCCGACCCCGATGCGGGCACCAGCGAGTCCCCCGGGATCGGCGGCCCGACCGGCCAGCGCATCCATACCCGGCCCTCGGTCATCGCCCTCTGGGAACAGGCGCGCAAGGCCCTGGAAGCCGCCGGCGCCGAAGTGATCGAGGTGGACTTCCCGCTGGTGTCGAACTGCGAGGGCGACCGACCCGGCGCGCCCACCGTGTTCAACCGCGGCCTGGTGTCGAAGGAATTCCTCCACGACGAGCTGTGGGAACTCTCGGCCTGGGGCTTCGACGACTTCCTGCGCGCCAATGGCGATCCGAAGCTGAACCGCCTGGCGGATGTCGACGGCCCGCAGATCTTCCCCCACGACCCCGGCACCCTGCCCAACCGCGAGGGCGACCTGGCCGCCGGCATGGACGAATACGTGCGGATGGCCGAGCGCGGCATCAAGCCCTGGGACCGGATCGCGACCCTCCCCGATGGCCTGCGCGGCCTCGAGGAAACCCGGCGGATCGACCTCGAGGAGTGGATGCGACGCCTGCGCCTGGACGCCGTGCTCTTCCCCACCGTCGCCGACGTCGGCCCGGCGGACGCCGACGTCAACCCGGCCTCGGCCGACATCGCCTGGAGCAACGGTGTCTGGGTCGCCAACGGCAACCTCGCCATCCGCCACCTCGGCGTGCCGACGGTCACCGTACCGATGGGGGTGATGGCCGACATCGGCATGCCGGTGGGCCTGACCTTCGCCGGCCGCGCCTACGACGACTCGGCGCTGCTGCGCTTCGCCGCGGCCTTCGAGTCGACCGGCTCGCGGCGTATCGTGCCGCCGCGTACTCCACCGCTGGCAAGCAAGTGAAAGGCGCGGACGGAAGGCTTCGCGTCTTGCGCCCACGCTCTTCCGTTCAAGGGAGTTATCGATGCAGCGACTCTTCGTCTACGGCAGCCTCGGCCCCGGCCGTCCCAACGAACACCTGATGCAGAAGATCGGCGGGCAATGGCAGGCGGCCAGCCTCCGCGGTCGCCTGCTGGAAAAGGGCTGGGGTGCCGGGATGGGCTTTCCGGGCCTGGCGATCGACGCCGACGGCGAGGAAATCCACGGCCATGTGTTCGTCTCCGACCGCCTCGCCGAGCACTGGCCCGCGCTGGATGAATTCGAAGGCACCGAATACCGGCGCGTGGCGACCCGGGTAACGCTGGCCGACGGCGCCCAGGTCGATGCCTACGTCTACGCCCTGCGCGACTGAGCGCTTGCCGGCGGCCTAGGGATTCGCACGCAAACCGCGCAGGGTCTTCGCGAGGACCCCGACCGCCGCCTCCAGCTCGTCCGTGGTGTAGGCGGCGAAGCCCATCAGGAAACCCGCTCGCGGTGGCGCGGCGAGATGCAGGGCGCTGAGCCCGACCAGCTCGACACCGGCGCGGTATGCCGCCGCGATGGCGCGCGTTTCGTCGATTCCCGCGCAAAGCAGCCCGGGCATCTGTAGCCCGCCGGCCGGCACGCGCGGCTCGACCAGGCCGCCCAGACGCTTGCCCACCCGCTCCGCGAGGAATCCCAGGCGCTCGCCGTAGAGATTGCGCATGCCGCGCACATAGGCGCCGAAATGGCCGCCGGCGATGAAGCGCGCCAGGGTCAGTTGCGCCAGCGAGGCGTTGTGCCCGTCCTGCAGGGAGCGGGCGACGGTCATCGGCGCCACCAGCGCCGGCGGCAGGACCATGTAGCCGATGCGCAGGCCGGGAAACAGCGACTTGGTGAACGTGCCGATGTAGAGCGTCCGCTCGTGGGCGTCCAGGCCTTGCACGCAGGCGGTGGGCCGGCCGGCGTAGTGGAACTCGCTGTCGTAGTCGTCCTCGATGATCCATGCCTGCTGCCGCTGCGCCCATTCGATCAGCGCCAGGCGGCGCTCCAGCGACAGGGTCACGCCGGTCGGGTAATGGTGCGACGGGGTCAGGCACAGCGCCCGCGCCGCCTGCGGCTGGGCGAGGATCGGCTCGGGCCGCAGGCCCTGTTCGTCGACCGGGACCGGCAGGCACTCCAGGCCTGCGGCCTCGAAGGCCTTGCGCGCGCCGTAGTAGGCCGGGTCCTCGACGAATATCCGCTCGCCGGCGTCGAGCAGCACGCTGGCGCAAAGACCCAGCGCCTGTTGCGAACTGGTCAGCACCAGTACCCGGTCGGCCGTGGCCCGTGCGCCACGCTCCAGGTTGACGTAGTCGGCGATCGCCTGGCGCAGCGGTTCGGCACCCTGCGGGTCGCCATGGGTCAGGGCGCGCGCGCCGTATTCCTTGAGGACCTGGCGCTGCAGGCGCTCCCAGGTCGCCAGGGGAAAGGTGCGGGTCTCCGGCACGCCGGGAGCGAAGGGGCGCGGGACGAGCTGCTCGCGAACCCCGCCGCCAGCCTGCATCGCCTCGCCACGCCGGCTCAGTCGCGGCGCGCCGCCGCCCCGTCGTGGAGCGCCCGCGCCGCGCCGGCCGGGGGACAGCCGGGTAGCCGCGGCGACCACGCTGCCGCTGCCGACCCGACGCTCGATGAAACCCTCGGCATGCAGGTGCGAATAGGCCGCTTCGACGGTGTCGCGGGATACCCCCAACGACTGCGCCAGCGCCCGCGAGGCCGGCAACGGATTGCCCGGCGCCAGCGCACCGTCGAGGATCAGTTGGCGGATCGCGCGCTGGATTCGCGCATGCAGCGGCAGGGCCTGGAGCTGTGGATGGAGGAGGCGCGCCTTGACCGACTCGAGCAGTGACTGCCTGAACAAATGGTCTGCCCTCGATTATCTAATTGGTGGGGTATGGCAAGCCATTAGGCGGCTATAAAAACAGCCGGGTCAAGACCCTCGGTCCCGGCCTCCGCCGGATCGCCCCATCAAGCCAAAGAAGGAAGCACTGGATGCAATCCCTGCACACACTGGTATCGGTACGCCCCGTGGCACACGAGGACTTCGAGCAGTGGCTCGAATACTGGAAGGCCTACCAGGCGTTCTATGAAGTCGAACTCTCGGCACAGGCCACCGAGGCCACCTGGCGGCGCTTCTTCGACGAGGGCGAACCGATGCACTGCGCCGTGGCCAGCGACGGTAGCCGCCTGCATGGCATCGTCAACTTCCTCTACCACCGCTCGACCTGGGCGGCACAGGACGTCTGCTACCTGGAAGACCTCTATGTCTCGCCCGACGTGCGCGGCCAGCAGATCGGCAAGCAGTTGATCGAGTACGTCCGCCGGCAGGCCGAGGAACGTCGCTGCGCGCGGCTCTACTGGCATACCCAGGAAAGCAACCACAGGGCACAGCGCCTGTACGACTGGGTAGCGGACAAGCCGGGTGTGATCGAATACCGCATCGAGCTCTGAACCGGCCGCGCGACCGGAGCCTCGGCCGCCCCGCTCATGCACCGCGGCGGACCTTCGACGCGGTTCTCAGTCCCAGGCCGGCGCCAGGCCCTGCGGACTGACCTCGCGGCCGTTACGCTCGAGGCCGGCGATGCGCGCCATGTCCTCGGCGTCCAGGCGCAGGTCGCGCGCCAGCAGGTTGCTGGCGAGGTTCTCGCGGCGGGTCGAGGACGGAATCACCGCGTAGCCCAGTTGCATCGCCCAGGCCAGCGCCACCTGGGCGACCGTGGCCCGGTGCCTGGCGGCAATCCCGGCCAGCGTCGGGTCCTTCAGCACCTTGCCGTAGGCCAGGGTCATGTACGAGGTGACCGCGATGCCCTGCTCCTCGAGGTAGGCGGTCAGCTCGCGGTTCTGCAAGTAAGGGCTGAGTTCGATCTGGTTGGTGGATATCTCGCCCGCACCGACCGCGGCGATGGCCTGGCGGGTCAGTTCGATGTTGAAGTTGGAGACGCCGATCCGCCGGGTCAGGCCCAGGGACTTGGCTTCCGCCAGCGCCGCCATGTACTCCGCCAGCTCGACGCCGTTGCCGGGTGCCGGCCAATGGATCAGGACCAGGTCCAACCGGTCGGTGCGCAGTTTCTCCAGACTCTCGCGCAGGCTGGCGAGCAGCTTTTCGCGGGCGTAGTTGTCGACCCAGACCTTGGTGGTGAGGAACAGCTCGGAACGCGGTACGCCGCTCTCGGCGATCGCGCGGCCGATATCCGCCTCGTTGCCGTAGATCTGCGCGGTATCGATGGCGCGATAGCCCAGTTCGAGGGCGCTGCGCACCGAGTCGACGACGACCTGGCCGGTAAGGCGGAAGGTGCCGAGACCGAAGGACGGGAGGGGGTGGATGGTGGACGACATGGCTGCGCTCCGTGGGCGGGATGGCTCGAATGAAGCGCAGTGTGGCGGCTTACATCTCTTCGATTAAGACCAGAATCGAGCAAATTCATTTGCGCTGGAATCACGAATCCAGACGGCCTTCACGGGAGGTATCCAGCGGAAATCCCCGTCAGCCGCTGGCAGGACGCAGTTCATCGGATTCCTGCGAATACTGCTGATAACGATAATCTCTATCATTTACTCCATTTTTACATTTACATACACTTGCCCCGCCGCGAATTCCTACGCCGGTTTCCCACATAAACAAGAAACGCAGCCGGTCGCGCCAACGGCCTGCCTGCGCCGCCATCCAGGACACTGCAGATGAAACACGTCGTTTCCAGTGCGTTATTGCTCGGTCTCTCCTCGCTTTCCCTGGCCGCCCAGGCCGCTCCCATCGCCCTTGACCTTCCCGCCCAGCCCCTGGCCGCATCCCTCGAGCAATTGCAGGGCGCCAGCGGCCTGCGCATCCGTTTCGACCGCGCGGCCGTGGCCGACCGGCGCGCACCGGCCCTACGCGGCACGCTGGAGCCAAGCGAGGCACTGCAGCGTCTGCTCGCAGGTTCCGGACTGAGCGGGGAGGTACGGGGCGGCGACGCCTGGGTCGAGGCCGCGGCGACAGGTGCCGGCATCGCCCCCGGCGACAGCGTCGACCTCGGCGCGCTCAGCGTGGTCGCCACCCAGGACCCGGCCACCGCCGCCATCACCGAAGACAGCGGCTCCTACACCACGCGGGCGATGCGCACCTCGACCAAGCTGGCGATGTCGATCCGCGAGACCCCTCAGTCGGTCAGCGTGGTCACCCGCCAGCGCATGGACGACCAGGGCATGCGCGACCTCAACGACGCGGTGAAGGGCGTCACCGGCCTCACCGTGCAACAGTACGGGCCGGCCCGGGTGAAGTACGCGGCGCGCGGCTTCGACGTCGACAACATCATGTACGACGGCCTGCCGACGAGCATTTCCACCTATACCCAGGACGTCATTTCCGCCGCCGACCTGGCCATGTTCGACCGCGTCGAAGTGGTGCGCGGCGCCACCGGACTGATGCAGGGCGCAGGCAACCCGGCGGCGGCGATCAACATGGTGCGCAAGCGTCCGACCCAGGACTTCCGCGCCTCCCTGCAAGGCAGCGTCGGCACCTGGGACCGCTATCGCAGCGAGGCCGACGTTTCCGGCCCGCTGAACAGCGAAGGAACCCTGCGCGGCCGCGCGGTGGTCGCCTACCAGAAAGGCAACAGCTTCCAGGACCACGTCAGCAGCGAACGCGGCGTGTTCTACGGGATCGCCGAAGCCGACCTGAGCCCGGACACCACCTTCGCCATCGGCGCCTCGAACCAGAACGACAACCGCAACGACAACTGGGTAGGCCTGCCCAGCCCGCTGGGCGGCCGCCACCTGGACCTCAAGCGCTCGTCCTATTACGGCGCCGACTGGTCCTACTGGGATACCGACACCACCCACCTGTTCAGCGACCTGACCCACCGCTTCGCCAACGGTTGGCAGATGAAGCTGGCCGCCGACAAGCTGTGGGCGCGAATCAACATGCTCGGGCTGTACAACGACTGCTACTACTCGACCACCGGCTGCGCCAGCATGACCCAGAACCCCGGCGACTACAGCTACACCGACGACCACGACAGCTATGACGCCTATGCCAACGGTCCCTTCCAGTTGCTCGGCCGCGAGCACGAGCTGGTGGTCGGCGCCAGCTATCGCCAGGAACGCTTCGACGGCCACGGCGGCTGGGGCAGCCTGTTCAACAAGGACGGCACCCTCACCGGGCCGATGGACCCGACCCAGTGGGACCCGAGCTCGACTCTCAAGCCGAGGCTGAACACCAGCCTGTGGGGCATGAAGCTCGACCAGGAACAGAAAGGCGCCTACCTCACCACCCGGTTGAACCTCGCCGACCCGCTGAAAGTGATCCTCGGCGGGCGCCTGGACTGGTACAAGGCCGACGCCGATACCGACAGCTACAAGGTCACCCGCAACGTCACCCGCTATGCCGGGGTGATCTACGACCTGAACCAGACCTACTCGGTCTACGCCAGCTATACCGACATCTTCAAGCCGCAGAGCAACTTCGACGCCGGCGGCGGCCTGCTCGACCCGATCACCGGCAAGAACTACGAGATCGGCCTGAAGGGCGAACACTTCGGCGGCGCGCTCAATTCGCAGATCGCGCTGTTCCAGATCGACCAGGAAAACCGCGCCACCGAGGACGTCGGCGGCCCCTCGCCATGCCCCTTCAGCCCCACCTCGCGCTATTGCTCGCGCGCTTCGGGCAAGGTCCGCAGCCAGGGCGTCGACCTGGAGCTGAGCGGTGCGCTGAGCGACGACTGGCAGATGATGGCCGGCTATACCTACGTCGACGCCAAGTACAAGCACGACAGCAACAAGGCCAACGAGGGCAAGCCATTCGACGCGGCCAAGCCACGCCACCTGTTCAAGCTCGCCACCAGCTACACGCTACCCGGCGAACTGCACAAATGGCGCGTCGGCGGCGACCTGGCCACCCAGAGCAAGACCGAGGACAGCAGCACCGGTTTCCAGCAGGGCGGCTACACCGTGGTCAACGCCATGCTCGGCTACAAGGTCAACGAACGGATCGACACGCGGCTGAACTTCAACAACCTGTTCGACAAGTACTATTACAGCGGCATCGACTTCGGCAACCTCAACTACGGCGAGCCGCGCAACCTGATGTTCACGGTGAAGTACTCGCTCTGATCCCGGACCGCCGGCGTGCCTCCGCAGGCGCGGCGGCGGTGTCCGAACGGCCCTTCCAGGCGCCTCAGCAGGACCGATAGCGGCGCTCGAACTCGCTCGCCAACTGCTCCAGCGTGACGCTCCCCAGGCGCTCCAGGAGCAACGCCTGCGCCGCCTCGAACGCCTCGCCGAGCGCTTCGTTGACCGCCTGCTCGACCAGGCATTCCGGATGATCGGTAGACAGGCCGATGGCGAAGATCGAGGACGCTCCCAGCGCCTGGTGGATATCCAGCAAGGTGATGTCCGCCAACGGCTTGGCCAGCCGCCAACCGCCGCGATGGCCCTTCTCCGAACTCACGTAGCCTTCGTTCTTCAGCAGCGCCATGGTCCGCCGCACCACCACCGGGTTGGTGCCGAGCATCTGCCCGATGGCTTCGGAAGTCGCCGGCCCTTCGTGGCGGGCCATATGGATCAGCACATGGAGCATGCGCGAGAGGCGGGTGTCGTTTCTCATGGACGGCGGACTCGTGGAGACGGAAAAGCCATGAGTATCTCTCGCTACAGAAAAAGTTACGAGAGCGTTGACAAGCGCCCATCATGAAACTTACGTTGTTGCGTGAATATCCGAATGGGAGATACGCCATGACTTTCGACGTGATCATCGTGGGCGGCAGCTACGCCGGCATCTCCGCGGGCATGCAACTGGCGCGGGCGCGGCGCAGGGTGCTGGTGATGGACACGGGACTGCGGCGCAACCGCTTCGCCCGGGCCTCCCACGGCTTTCTCGGCCAGGACGGCCGCGACCCGGCGGCCATCGTCGATGACGCCCGCGCCCAGTTGCTGGCCTATCCCAGCGTCGAGTGGCTGTCCGAAGCCGCCGTCGCGGCGAAGAAGGAGGCTGACGGTTTCGTGGTGAAGGCCGCCAACGGAGAACGCTTCACCGCGCACCGGCTGATCCTCGCCAGCGGGGTCGCCGACGAGCTGCCGGAGATCCCCGGTCTTGCCGAGCGCTGGGGACGGCACGTGTTCCATTGCCCGTATTGCCACGGCTACGAACTGGACGGCGGGCCGATTGGCGTACTGGCGGCCTCACCGCTGGCCATCCACCACGCCCTGATGTTGCCCGACTGGGGAGCGACCACCTTTTTCCTCAACGGCGTCTTCGAACCGGATGCCGAGCAAATGTCCAGGCTGGACCGGCGCGGCGTGACGATCGAGCGCGAAGCCGTGGTCGCGCTGGGCGGCGCGCGCGCCGACGTGACCCTGGCCAGTGGCCGCACGATTACGCTCGCGGGGTTGTTCACCCAGCCGCGTACGCGCATGGCCAGCCCGCTGGCGGCGTTGCTCGGCTGCGAGTTCGAGGACGGCCCGAGCGGGCCGTTCATCAGGACCGACGGCATGCGCGAAACCAGCGTTCCCGGCGTCTTCGCCTGCGGCGACGCGGCGCTGGTGGCCGGCAACGTCGCCATCGCGGTGGGCGACGGCGCGCGCACCGGTGGCGCGGCGCATCATTCGCTGCTGTTCCGCTGACGCCGGAGGCTGACAGGCCAAGGATCCGGCCCACCGCCCGGCAAATCTTTCGAACTCCCCGGCGCTCCAGCTTTCCACTCTCCTGCATGTCACGCCACGGCGCCCGCCACGGGCGCCCCAGCAGAGGAGAAAACCATGAGCGCGAAGCTGCAAGGCAAGAACGTCCTGGTCATCACCGCCAACACCGGCATCGAGCGCGACGAGCTGCTCGAACCGCTGAAGACCCTGAAGCAACAGGGCGCCACGGTCACCCACGCGACCATCGAGGGCGGCGAAGCGCAGACCTGGGTGCACGACAGCGAGAAGGACCTGATCGTCAATTCCGACGCCAGGCTGCAAGGCCTGCGCGCCGAGGGCTACGACTTGCTGCTGGTCCCCGGCGGCACGGTGAATGCCGACACCCTACGCCAGGACAGCGAGGCCCGGCGCCTGGTCAGGGAATTCAGCGACGCAGGCAAGACGGTCGCCGCCATCTGCCACGGCCCCTGGCTGCTGATCGACGCCGGTGTCGCCCGCGGCAAGACCCTGACCTCCTATTCCAGCGTGCGTATCGACCTGACCAACGCCGGCGCGGACTGGGTCGACACGCGGGTGAAAGTCTGCCCGGCGAACGGCTGGACCCTGATCACCTCGCGCAACCCGGGTGACTTGCAGGCGTTCAACGAAGCCATCGGCGAAGCCCTGCAGGCGGCCGCCTGATCGTCATTCGCGGAGGCGACCGGTGGACACCCTGAAGATCGCCACCTTCAACGTCAACGGCATCCAGACCCGGCTGGCCGCGCTGCTGGCCTGGCTGGAGCGGGAAGCGCCGGACATCGTCTGCCTGCAGGAACTGAAGACGCCCGACGCGCGCTTCCCCGCCGCGGCGCTGGAGAAGGCCGGATACGGCGCGATCTGGCAGGGCCAGTCGGCGTGGAACGGCGTCGCCATCCTCGCCCGCGACAGCCAGCCGCTGGAGGTACGCCGCGGCCTGCCGGGCAACGCCAGCGATCCCCACAGCCGCTACCTCGAAGCGGCCGTCGACGGCCTGCTGGTGGCCAGCCTGTACCTGCCCAATGGCAATCCCCAGCCGGGACCGAAGTTCGACTACAAGCTGGCCTGGTTCGAGCACCTCATCCGACACGCCGCCGAGCTGATGGAGAGCGGCCATCCGGTGGTGCTGGCCGGCGACTTCAACGTGGTGCCCAGCGACTTCGATATCTACGACACCCGCTCCTGGAAAAAGGACGCCCTGCTCCAGCCGGAGTCCCGCGAGTGCTTCGAGCGCCTCCTGCGGCAGGGCTGGGTGGACGCGCTACGCCAGCGTTTCCCCGACCGGCGCCTCTATACCTTCTGGGACTACTTCCGCCAGCACTGGCAACGCGACGCCGGGCTGCGCATCGACCACCTGCTGCTCAGCGCCAGCCTGGCGGACCACCTGGAAGACGCCGGGGTGGATCGCTGGGTGCGCGGCGAGGAGCACGCCAGCGACCACGCGCCGGCCTGGGTAAGCCTGCGGCGTCCCTCAGAGCCCCGGCGCTAGCCGAGCTGGCCCCGGCACTGCGCATCGGCTCTCACCGCCCCTCCGGCAACCTCGCCACCACCTTGATCTCGAAGCTGAAGCCATACAGCCAGTTCACCCCCACCGCCGTCAGCGTGGGGTACGGCGCCTCGCCCCAGTACTCCGGGACGATCTTCCAGATGCGCTCGAAGTTGGCCTCGGCGTCGACCATGAACACGGTGACGTCGAGCACATCGTCGAACCCGCAACCGGCCGCGGCGAGCACCGCATTCAGATTGTCGAAGGCGCGGCGGACCTGGATCCCCAGCTCGGGTTCGGGAGAGCCGTCGTCGCGGCTGCCGACCTGGCCGGAGACGAACAGCAGGCCGTCGCTGCGGACCGCCGGGGAATAGCGGTTGCGCTCGTAGAGGGCCTGGCGGCCGGCGGGGAAAACCACGTCGCGTACAGTCATGCGATACCTCCATCCTGGGGCTCCCGGCCCCGTCATCGTCGATGGAAGAACGGTAAGGTCGTGCGCGCCGTGGATAAACGCGCAACCCTGGCCATGACTGTTTGTAGAATCCAAACAATCCCCGACGACCCGGAGTCCCGATGGACCGTTTCGATGCGATGCAGGCCTTTGCCCGTGTGGTGGATACCGGCAGCTTCACCAAGGCGGCGGAGACGCTGCACATGAGCCGCACCAGCGTCACCCAGTTGGTCCAGCAACTGGAAGCGCGGCTGCGGGTACGCCTGCTCAACCGCACCACGCGCAAGCTCAACCTGACCGCCGACGGCGCCGCCTACTACGAGCGGGTGGTACGTCTGCTGGCGGAACTGGACGATGCCGAGACCAGCCTCTCCAGCGCCGCCCTGGCGCCCCGCGGGCGTCTCCGGATCGACGTACCGAGCCCGCTGGCGCGGCTGCTGCTGATCCCGGCGTTGCCCGAGTTCCATGCGCGCTATCCGGAGATCCAGATCGACCTGGGCGTGAGCGATCGGCTCGTCGACCTGATCGACGAGAACGTCGATTGCGTCATCCGCGGCGGCGAACTGCGCGACCAGTCGCTGATGGCGCGGCGGGTCGGCGACCTGCAACTGGGGGTCTACGCGGCACCGGCCTACTTGCAGCGCGCCGGCGTGCCGAGCCACCCGCGCGAACTGGAGGACAGCCACCAGCGTATCGTCGGCTTCCTCTGGGCGCGCACCGGCAAGGCCCTGCCCTACGCCATGCGCAGGGGCGAGGAATGCCTGCGGGTGGCGGGCCGTCATGTGCTGGCGGTGGACGACGGCAACGCCTACCTGGCGGCCGGGCTGGCCGGCCTGGGCATCCTCTGGCTGCCGCACTACATGGCGCGCGAGCCCCTCGCCCGCGGCGAGCTGCTGCCGCTGTTCGAGGACTGGAGCCTGGAGCCGATGCCGCTGTACCTGGCGTTCCCGCCGAACCGCCACGTCAGCGGCAAGCTGCGGGTGTTCATCGAGTGGGTCGCCGAACTGATCGCGCGGCATGCGCCGCCGTTGCATCCGCCGCTCTGAAACAAGGGCGGCGGCGTATCCTGGAAAACCCTGGAGTAATGGTAAGCGGCCAGGGCTCTATATATGCCCCGCGATTATAGAGATGACTTATACGACCATAAGCCGGATATCCTGGAATTCAACCAAGCCAACATCGGAACGGTTTCCGAGCGGTGAATGGAAGATTCACCCAGCCTTATATTCGGCAGTGGTCAAACCGGATAACTTGAAAATCAGGATTTCGTTAACCCGATCACATCGACAGCTGCACCAGTAAAGCACTCATGCACTACATCCTGCACCTCTCTGAAGCAAACCGAAGGCTCTGCAGAGCCACTCCAGACCAAACTTTAGTTGGTAGAGAGAGCAATCCAACATCAATGGCAAGTGAAGGAAATAGCTATCTATTCTGCTATCCACAAACGCTTCTTCATATTTAATAGCTAGCAGAAACGAATATAAAAAATATTTGAACGACTCCGTCACACCTGCATATCTTTCGCCACGCGAACGATTGAGGAAGTTGCCCTCCCAAAAAACTGAAGGAGTCGATTCATGCATAAGAGAACGTACCTGAATGCATGCCTGGTTCTGGCGTTGGCTGCCGGCGCGAGCCAGGCCTTGGCGGCGCCCGGTGCGAGCGAGATGGCTGGCGACGTCGCCGTGCTCCAGGCCTCCCCGGCGAGCACCGGTCACGCCCGCTTCGCCAACCCCAACGCGGCGATCTCGGCGGCCGGCATCCACTTCGCCGCGCCCCCCGCCCGCCGCGTGGCCCGCGCCGCGCCGCTGGCGCCGAAACCGGGTACGCCGCTGCAAGTGGGCGTGGGCCTGAAAACGGCGACTCCGGAAATCGACCTGACAACCCTCGAATGGATCGACACTCCGGACGGGCGCCACACCGCGCGCTTCCCGATCAGCGCTGCGGGTGCCGCCAGCCTGCGCGCCGCGATTCGCCTGGAAACCCGCAGCGGCTCGCTGCCCGACGACGTGCTGCTGCACTTCGCCGGCGCCGGCAAGGAAATATTCGAGGCCAGCGGCAAGGACCTCTCGGTCAACCGTCCCTACTGGAGCCCGGTCATCGAGGGCGATACCCTGACCGTCGAACTGGTGCTGCCGGCCAACCTGCAACCGGGCGACCTGCGCCTGTCGGTACCCCAGGTATCGTATTTCGCCGACTCCCTGTACAAGGCCGGCTACCGCGACGGCTTCGGCGCCAGCGGCAGCTGCGAGGTGGATGCGGTCTGCGCGACCCAGAGCGGCACACGGGCCTACGACAACGCCACCGCAGCGGTGGCGAAGATGGTCTTCACCAGCTCGGCGGACGGCGGCAGCTACATCTGCACCGGCACCCTGCTGAACAACGGCAACTCGCCCAAGCGCCAGTTGTTCTGGTCGGCCGCGCACTGCATCGAGGACCAGGCCACCGCCGCGACGCTGCAGACCATCTGGTTCTACAACACCACCCAGTGCTACGGCGACGCCTCGACCATCAACCAGAGCGTCACCGTGCTGACCGGCGGGGCGAATATCCTGCACCGCGACGCAAAGCGCGACACCCTGCTGCTGGAACTCAAGCGCACTCCGCCGGCCGGCGTGTTCTACCAGGGCTGGAGCGCCACGCCGATCGCCAACGGCTCGCTCGGCCATGACATCCACCATCCGCGCGGCGACGCCAAGAAGTACTCGCAGGGCAACGTATCGGCAGTGGGCGTCACCTACGACGGGCATACCGCCCTGACCCGCGTCGACTGGCCGTCGGCGGTGGTCGAAGGCGGCTCGTCCGGCTCGGGCCTGCTGACCGTCGCCGGCGACGGCTCCTACCAGCTGCGCGGTGGCCTGTACGGCGGCCCCTCGTACTGCGGCGCGCCCACCTCACAGCGCAATGACTACTTCTCCGATTTCAGCGGCGTCTATTCGCAGATCTCCCGCTACTTCGCGCCCTGAGGCCAGCCAGGCTATCGATCGCGCACCGGCGGATAACCGCGCAGCGGTTATTCGCCCTACGTCCGGATTGGCACCTGGAAGTGCGGCTTCTTTCGTCGTCCGGGACAGGTAGGGCGCATAACGCCAACGGCGTTATCCGCCGTCTATCCCGCGCAGCGGTTATTCGCCCCACGCCTGGATCGGCGCGTGGAAGAGGGGCGTTATGCGCCGCCGTACGTTCAGTCCTGGCGGCTGGTGACTTCCAGCAGGTGGTAGCCGAACTGGGTCTTCACCGGCCCCTGGACCACGTTCAGCGGCGCACTGAAGACCACCTGGTCGAACTCGCGGACCATCTGGCCGGGGCCGAACGAGCCCAGGTTGCCGCCGTCGCGGCCGGAGGGGCAGGAGGAATGCTCGCGGGCGACTTCGGCGAAGTCGGCACCGCCTTCGATGGCGGTCTTCAGTTCGTTGCACTTGGCTTCGCTGGAAACCAGGATGTGGCGGGCAGTGGCTCGGGCCATGGGGAAATACTCCTAGGGTGAAACGGCAGAGCCTAGCAGACATCGACGCCCGCACCGACAGCCCGCGACCGGAGGAGGCGCTCGACAAGCGTGGCGAGGGCTGCTTGACTCGCCGCCTTTGCGAATCCGGGAACGCCCTCCGATGAGCCAGACCTTCCACGGCAGTTGCCTGTGCGGCGCGCTGCACTACCGACTGTCCTCGCCCCCGCGCGCACTCTCTCACTGCCACTGCGGCCAGTGTCGCAAGGCCCATGGCGCGGCATTCGCCAGCTATGGCAGCGTCCCCGTCGCGGACCTGCACATCGACCGCGGCGCCGACCTGCTCGCCGCGTTCCGCTCCTCACCCGCCGTGCTCCGGCGCTTCTGCTCGCGCTGCGGCTCGCCGCTGTTCTGGTCGAGGAGCGAAGGCGAGTTCGCCGACTGGGTATCGGTCGCCCTCGGCAGCCTGGACACGCCCTTCCCGGCGGCGAAACAGAAGCATGTCCAGGTCGCATCGATGGCCTGCTGGTGCAGGATCGCCGACGACTGGCCGCGTTTCGACTGAAGTCCGCCCGCGATCCGCCGGCCGGTGCCTGTTTTTTCGCCGGCAAGGCCCGGGCCTGGGGTACCATGCCGCGCCCTTCGCCGCCGGTCCTTGCCGCCCATGTCCGCCACCGCGCTGTACACCGACCTGTCCCACTATTACGACCTGATGTGCGCCGACATCGACTACCAGGCGCAGAGCCACTGCGTGCGTCGCCTGCACCAGTTGTTCGGCAACCAGGGCCGGCGGCACCTGGACCTGGCCTGCGGTACCGGCCCTCACGTGCGGCACTTCCTCGATTTCGGCTATCGCAGCGCCGGCCTGGACATCAACCAGCCGATGCTCGACCTCGCCCGACAGCGCTGTCCCGAAGCGCACTTCAGCCGGCAGGACATGGCCGGCTTCCAGGTGGACGAGCCGCTGGACCTGATCACCTGTTTCCTCTATTCGATCCACTACAACGCAGGGCTGGAGCGCTTGCGCGCATGCCTGGCCAGCGTGCATGGCGCACTGGCGGATGGCGGCGTGTTCTGTTTCAACACGGTGGACAAGGGGCAGATCGACAATCGCGCGTTCGTCCGCCATTCCGTGGAGCATCGAGGCAGCCGCTTCACCTTCGGTTCCGGCTGGTACTACAGCGGCGAGGGCGAGCGCCAGGCGCTGCGCCTCGGTATCGAGAAAACCACGGACGGAACGACCCAGACCTGGGAGGACGAACACCCCATGGTCGCCCTCGGCTTCGCCGAGCTGCAGCACCTGTTGCAGACGCATTTCGAGGTGCAGGTCTTCGAACACGACTACGAACGGATCACGCCCTGGGCCGGCAGCTCCGGGAATGCCCTGTTCGTCTGCGTGAAGCGCTAGCCTCCGGATATCCTGGCGCAAACGTGACGATCAGGCTGGCACGGGCGGGGCAGCGTTTCACAGGGGGCTGCGGAGGATTCTTCGTCGCTTTCGGCACGCTGCGTCCGACCCGCTAGAGGCCTGCCTGGCCGACGATCCGTGCGCGCCTTCTCGGCTAGACCAAGGTCGCAAAGACCCCGCCGGCCATCTGTGACACCTTCGCGCGCTTTTTTACCCCCGCTGTCGAGAGTCACCGCATGTCCTCCCCGTTTTCCCCCCGTTCGCCCCGCACCCTTCGCGGCCTGGGCGCCCTCGCCCTGTGCGGCGGATTCGTCGCCCCGGCCCCTGCCGCCTTCCTCGAGGACGGCAGCGCGCGCCTGGAAGCGCGCACCGTCTACTTCAACCGCGACTTCCGCGACGGCAGCTCGGCCAACCCGCAGGGCGCCTCCAAGCGCGAGGAAGCCGCGCAGGGCTTCATCCTCGACCTGCGCTCGGGCTATACCGAGGGCGCGCTGGGCTTCGGCGTGGATACCCTGGCGATGCTCGGGATCAAGCTCGACTCCAGCCCCGCGGACAGCAACAGCGGCCTGCTGCCTTCCAGCGGCCACGATCCGCGTCGCTCGGTCGACCAGTACGCCAAGGCCGGCGTTGCCGGCAAGATGCGCTTCTCGCAGACACAGTTCAGGTACGGGGCGATGCTGCCGGACATGCCGTTGCTGAAATACAACGACGGACGCCTGCTGCCGACCCTGTTCCACGGCGCCCAGCTGACCAGCGAGGAGATCGCCGGGCTCAGGTTCTCCGCCACCCGCCTGGAGCGCTACACCGCGCGGGACTCCAGCGACGCCCAGGACATCCGCCTGCACTGCAAGAACAAACGCTACGCCTGCGACACCACCGGCAACCGCTTCGACGCCTACCAACTCGACTACCAGGTCAACGACGGCCTGCTGCTGCAATACGCCCAGGGCGGCCTGCGCAACGTCTATCGCCAGCGCTACCTCGGTGCCGTGGGCAAGCGGCAGGTCGGCGCCGGCAAGCTGAGCGCCGACCTGCGCTGGTTCGACAGCGAGGACGCCGGCGCGGCCCGCGCCGGCAAGATCGACAACCGCGCCCTCAGCCTGCTGCTCGCCTACGCCCAGGGCGGCCACACGCTCAGCGCCGGCTGGCAGCGGATGAACGGCGCCAGCTCGATGCCCTACCTCGACGGCAGCAATCCGTACCTGGCCAACTACCTGCAGGTGAACGACTTCGCCAACCCCGAGGAACGCTCCTGGCAACTGCGCTACGACTTCGACCTGCGCAGCGTCGGCGTGCCCGGCCTGAGCTTCATGACCCGCTACGTCAACGGCGACCATATCCGCCTGGCCAACGGCGACGAGGGCAAGGAATGGGAGCGCGACATCGAGCTGAAGTACATCGTGCAGAGCGGCCGCTTCAAGGACCTCAGCCTGCGCCTGCGCAACGCCACCTACCGCACCGACTTCGAGCGCTCGGCGCGCGACGTGGACGAGGTGCGCCTGATCGCCAGCTACAACCTGTCGCTGTTCTGAGCCGTCGCGCCGGAACGCACGCCGGCGCGACGCTCCGGCGGTTCAGACCGCCAGGGCGCGTTCGCGCAGCTCGACGTTGAGGATGCGGTCGTTCTCCGAGTAATCCACCGGGCAATCGATCACATGCACCCCAGGCGTGCCCAGGCAGCGCTCCAGCAGCGGCAGGAAGCCCTCGGCACTGTCGACCCGGTGGCCGTGGGCGCCGTAGGCCTCGGCGTAGTGCACGAAGTCCGGGTTGCCGTAGTCCAGCCCGAAGTCGGCGAAGCCCATGTTCGATTGCTTCCAGCGGATCATCCCGTAGCCGTTGTCGCGCAGGATGATCACCGTCAGGTTCATCTTCAGCCGCACCGCGGTTTCCAGTTCCTGGCTGTTCATCATGAAGCCGCCATCGCCGCACACCGCGACGATCGGCCGGTCCGGGTAGACCAGGTGCGCGGCCATCGCCGAGGGCAGGCCGGCGCCCATGGTGGCGAGGGCGTTGTCCAGCAGCACGGTGTTGGGCATGTGTGCCTTGTAGTTGCGGGCGAACCAGATCTTGTACATGCCGTTGTCCAGGGCGACGATGCCCTGCGACGGCAACGCCCGGCGCACGTCGGCCACCAGGCGCTGCGGATAGAGCGGGAAGCGCGGGTCGTCGGCGCCTTCGGCGACCTGCGCCTCGTTGGCCTCGCGGATCGCCAGCAGGCGGGTGAAGTCCCAGTGCGCGGTATCGTCCAGCGCCTCGCCGATCTGCCAGATGGCGTTGGCGATGTCGCCCACCACTTCGATCTGCGGGAAATACACCGGGTCCACCTCGGCGGAACGGAAGTTCACGTGGATCACCTCGGTACCGCCGCGAACCATGAAGAACGGCGGCTTCTCGATCACGTCGTGGCCGACGTTGACGATCAGGTCGGCCGCCTCCACCGCGCGATGCACGAAGTCGCCGGCGGATAGCGCTGCGTTGCCGAGGAAGCGCGGGTGACGCTCGTCGACCACGCCCTTGCCCATCTGGGTGGTGACGAAGGGAATGCCGGTCTTGTCGATCAGTTGCTTGAGGACCTTGGCGGTCATCTTGCGGTTGGCCCCGGCGCCGATCACCAGGATCGGGCTGCGCGCGGCGCGCAGCTTCTCCACCGCGGCGCAGATCGTCTTGTATTCCGCCAGCGGCCGGCGGCTCAGGCTCGGCGGGATGGGCAGGCTGTCGGTCTGCTCGGCGGCGATGTCCTCCGGCAGCTCCAGGTGCACCGCGCCGGGCTTCTCTTCCTCGGCCAGGCGGAACGCCTCGCGGACCCGCGAGGGAATGTTGTCGGCGGAGGCCAGTTGGTGGGTGTACTTGGTCAGCGGCTGCATCATGCCGACCACGTCGAGGATCTGGAAGCGGCCCTGCTTGGACTTCTTGATCGGCTTCTGCCCGGTGATCATCAGCATCGGCATGCCGCCCAGGTAGGCGTAGGCGCCGGCGGTGACCAGGTTGGTGGCGCCCGGGCCGAGGGTCGACAGGCTGACCCCGGTCTTGCCGGTGAGGCGCCCGTAGGTGGCGGCCATGAAGCCGGCCGATTGTTCGTGGCGGGTGAGCACCAGCCGGATCTGCGACTTGCGCAGGGACTCCAGCAGGTCGAGATTCTCCTCGCCGGGAATTCCGAAGACGTACTGCACGCCCTCGTTTTCCAGGCATTGCACAACCACATCGGCTGCCTTGGCCATCTGCGTTCTACCTCGGGTGGTGGCGGTTCTGACCGCTCGAACACTGCGCCCCTCGCGTCTCGCTGTCCAGCCCCTCCCGGCCGGCGGAAGGCTCTGGCGCCGGCTTCGCCGGCAAGCGAACGCCGCTCCCGCCATTAGCGCAGCTGAACCCGACCACCCGATCATCAGCACAGCTAATAATTCATTCGCTGATTTCATGGTGAGGGCGGAGCCCGGATGGTAAAAATCCACCTACCGCTTTACGCGCCGGCCAAGCCGAATGCCCCGCCCCCTCCATCTCACCGAACCCTGAAGACGACCATGCCCGAGCACGCCCCGATCCTCCCCGTCATCGCCGCCGAGGTGGCCGCCCTCGCCCCCGGTTTCCGCGCCCTGAGCCTCACCGTCGAGGCGGCGCCGATCGTTCGTCCGGAAATCGCCGACCGCGCCGTAGAGCGCGCCTGCCAGGCGCTGGCGCGTGGCGAACCGGACTGGGCCGAGGCGCACCTGGCAGCCTGGGCCGAGGCGTTCCGCCGCTTCGGCGCCAAGCCGCAGCGCACCCCCTGCTCCGCCGAAGCCCTGCGCAAGCGTGCGCTGCGCGACGGTGGGCTGCCGAGCATCGACCCGGTGGTGGACCTGTACAACGCCATCAGCGTGCAATTCGCCATTCCGGTAGGCGGCGAGAACCTCGCCGCCTATGCCGGCACGCCGCGCCTGGTGGTCGCCGACGGCAGCGAGACCTTCGACACCCTGAAGAACGGCGAGGCGGTCGACGAATCCCCCGACCCCGGCGAGGTGGTCTGGCGCGACGACCTCGGCGTCACCTGCCGCCGCTGGAACTGGCGCCAGGGCGTGCGCACCCGCCTGGACGCCAGCGCCCAGCGCATGTGGTTCATCCTCGAGAGCCTGCCGGAAATGCCGCTGGCGGCCCTGCACGAAGCGGGCGGCCTGCTGCTCGACGAATTGCGCCTGATGATGCCCGGCATGCGCGCCGACTCGCACCTGCTGTGCGTGGCGACGGAACCCACCGACAGCGTATAAGGGCCGAGTCCCCGAGGAGAACAGAACATGTACCTGCCTTCGCATTTCGAAGAGTCCGACCCGCAGGCGCTGCACGCGCTGATCCGGGACTATCCGCTGGGCCTGCTGGTCAGCCACGGCGAAGCGGGCCTGGACGCCAACCACCTGCCGTTCGAGCTGAGCCCGGAGAAGGGCGCGCAAGGCACCCTGGAAGCCCATGTCGCGCGCAACAACCCGGTTTGGAGCGAGCTGCGCGACGGCGACGAGGTGCTGGTGGTGTTCCGCGCCGGCGATGCCTACATCTCGCCGCAGTGGTACCCGAGCAAGCAGGAGCACCACCGCCAGGTGCCGACCTGGAACTACCGGGTGGTCCACGCCCACGGCCGGGTGCGGATTCGCGACGACGAACGCTATGTGCGCGGACTGGTGGCGCGCCTGACCCGCACCCACGAGGCGACCCAGGAAACGCCCTGGAAAATGACCGACGGCCCCGCCGACTACATCGACGAGATGCTCCGGCTGATCGTCGGCATCGAAATCGAGATCACCCGCCTGGTCGGCAAGTTCAAGCTCAGCCAGAACAAGGAAGCCCGCGATATCCGCGGCGCCAGCGCAGCGCTGCTGGCGCGCGGCGAACAGGCGATCGGCGCGGCCATGGACGATTGCGCCGCCCGGCGCGACGGCTGAGGTTCAGGCCTCGCCCGGCTGCGGCCGGTGGTGGACGAACTCGACCACCGTGCCGTCCGGCAGCAGCGCATTGAAGCAGGCGCCGGTGGGCGCGCGCGCCGGCCCGAAGATGATCTGCGCGCCGGCAGCCAGCAACCGCCGGTGATAGGGCTCGATGTCGTCCACCAGCAGGGTGCCAGTGGTGCTGCGGAACGGCGCCAGCGCCTCGTCGCTGCCCTCCAGCAGGAGGAAGGCGCCGACCGCGGCGAGTGTCAGGCGTTTCTCGGGAAAGTCGAAGCGCATGTCGTGGGCGACGCCCTGCAGGTCTTCGTAGAAAGCGATGGCCGCATCGATGCTGCCCGGTTCCAGGTAGACACGGATGAACACCCGCGGCTCGGCGAAACCGGACGAGTCGTTGACGCGACGCCAGAGAAAAGGCTGGGACATGGCGCAGGACCTCCGCAGGCCAGGGCGAAAGGTCCGTTCTAGCATGCCGGCCGCGTCCGGCGAAACGCCCTCATTTCGTCGAGCGGACGTTGCCGTAGCGCACTTCTTTCGACGGTGGGTAGCCGTAGAAGGCGGTGTAGCACTTGCTGAAGTGGCTGGGCGAGACGAAGCCGCAGGCGACCAGGACCTCCAGCATGGTCAGGTCGGAATGTTGCAGCAGGCGCCGGCACTCGGTGATCCGCAACTCCAGGTAGTAGCGCACCGGCGTGGTTCCGAGCTGCTGCTGGAACAATCGCTCGATCTGCCGCCGCGAGCGCCCCACGTAGTGGGCGAGCTGCTCCTGGCTGAGCGGTTCCTCGATATTCGCCGCCATCAGGTTGATCACTTCGCGCAGCGGCTCGCTCATCTTCTCGTGCAGGGCGGGGCGCACCCGCCGGTAGCGCGACTCCTCGAAGGCGAGGATATCCACCACCGCCTCCACCAGGTCGCGCCCGTGGCGCCGGGCGATCCACTCCAGCGCCAGGTTGAAGGCGCCGGTGGGGCTGGCCGCGGTCAGGCGGTCGCGGTCGACCATATAGCTGTCGCTGGTCACCTGGCTGTTGCGGGCGATCTCGGCGAGGGCGGCGCGGTGCTCGGGATGGATGCAGCAGCGGTAGCCATCCAGCAGGCCGGCGTCGCCGAGGAACCAGGCACCGTTCCACAGCCCGGCCAGGGCGACGCCGCGCGACGCCACGTCCTGCAACGCTTCCCGCAGCGCGGCGGACGAGCGCAGGGGCGTGCGTAAACCGCCGCAGACCACCAGCAGGTCGAGTCCTTGCAACGCCGCCGAGGCGAGCGCCAGGTCCGGGCAGATCAGCAACCCGAGGTCGCTGGTCACCGGCTCGCCGCTCAGGCTGAAGTTGCTCACCGCGAAGGACTCGCTGCGGATCAGGTTGGCGGTCACCAGGGTGTCCAGCGCCTGGGTGAAGGCCGGCAGGGAAAAGTGTTCGAGCAGCAGGAAGCTGTAGCGCGGCGCGAAATTTGGCGCGGATTTGCGCAATAAATGACGCGCCCTAACCGTTTCGCCAGCGGCAAAAGAATTTCAAAAGATCAGCACAGCACGACGATATCGCCATCGGCTACCCGCTCAGACAGAGCGGTCAGCTTGCCGATGCCCTCCCGCAGGAATCGGCCGAGCTGCTCGATGCATTCGCGCTGGTCCTCGGTGAGGCTGAACTCGGCCTCCATCGCTTCCATCAGATCAAGGCAGCACTGGTTGAGAAACCCCACCTCCAGCAGCTCCGCCCGCAGCCTCCGTCTAAGCACCTCGTCCATACCAACATCCCTATCTACTCCGCACATCAGCTAGGGACCGTAGCAAAAAGGCGACGTTGGTCACAATTATCAAAACGCTTAGGACTGGGGGAGCGGATAGCGCTCTTTGATCGCCTGGACGGCTGCGACCCATGCCGCCAGGTCCGGCTCGGTGCCAGCGGCGATGGCGTCAAACTCGGCCTCCAGGCGCAGCGGGTCGGACTCCGCGCGATAGGCCTGGCGGCGCAGCTCCTGGACCTCGGCCAGCACGTCATCCGGGTGGAACGCCAAGTCGCCGACAGGGACGCCAGCGAGTGCAGCGGCCTCGTCCAGTGTGCCATCCCATTCCGCGAAGAATTCGCCTTTCAGTAGGACTCGTTTCATGGTCATGCGCTTGCTCCGTTGATTGTCAGGATGGGTGCAACGTGGATACCCGGATCGACGAGGCCACCGAACCACGCCGGGCATGCAAACGCGATCTGAGCCCCGGAGGATGCGTAGATGTACGGACACGCGTTGTCATAGCCGTTGTATGACTGCATCGAGAACCGCAGATGCACCCATTGGTTCGCAGGCAGCACCACGCCAGGAGCAGCGACAGCGCCATTGATCCAAAGGCGATGGGTCGTATAAGGCGCCGACGAGATATGAGCCGAGCCGCTTTCGACCCGCAACCACATGACGACCGTCGCCCACGCGCCCGCGTTGAAAACGGTCTTACTGCCGTTGGAGCAGCACAGATACCGCGTAACCCCATCCGCGCCGGCCGAGCCGGTAGTTGTCTGCGATCCCGCTGTCAGCACCGTAATGAAGAACTCGACCCCGTATCGGGACACTGACGTCCACGTCCGGCCCATTGCCGCGAGAAGCGCCTGCACCCGCGCATTGAGCGCCGGCCCCGCCCCGCCGTTCGTGCTGTTGTCGAACACAAACTTGCCCCCATCTGCGAGGGTGGCGCCGTTCCAGCCATTGATGAAGGTGCTTGGAGTCCATGACGTTGTGAACATCGTAGCCAGAGGGTTGGCTGCGGTTCCCGCGAAGCGGCCCATGTCGGGCATCAGGTTCATGAACGGCAGAACGTTGAGCGCCGATTTCGCTGCCGATCCCAGCTCCGTCCAGGCGCCGCTTTCGCGGGCATATGCCTTTCCGTCGCTCGGCGCGTCGGCCATCCCGCCCACCAGTTCCGTCCAGCCACTGGCCCCGAACTCATACGTCTTGACCTGGCCAGCAGGCGTGGCCTCGTTCGCAACCTGAACCCGCCAGCCCAGCTTCGGAGTGAGGTACTCCCAGGTGCCAGCCGTGGCGCCTACCACCCACCATCTGGCAAGGCGGTTCTGGCTGGCACCCGAGCCGGTGACGATATAGACGTCGCCCTCTGCTAGGCCGGAGGTCGGTAATGTGGCGACGCGCCCCTTGGCGATAGGCTGCCGCAGAAAGTCGTCCCACCGGTACATCCGCGTCACTTCGGCATAGTGCCCTTCACCGGGCAGCCCGTTCATTAGCAGGCCGGTATTCGGTCCCATATAAAGAGTCATTGTGCTACGCCTCCAAGTTCCTCGCCGAGGCGGAAGCCAAGGCCGTGTCGTTCGATTGTGATGTCGTGTTGCTGCCAGCTCTGCAGACCGTCGCGAACGCTGAACAGCACGATGCGCAGCACCGGCAGCAGCCCATGCGCCATGTCGTCCTCGAGCGGGTAGGTCCAGGTCGTGCCGGTCAGGCCGGTGTACGACTTCTTCAGGCTGGTACCGCTGTAGATGCTCAGCGTGTAGGTCGTGCCAGCTTCCAGCGAAATGCTGCTGGCAGAAGAGTCCACCAATTGGTCGGCCTGCAGCAGCCGGTTGCGGTGCGCCCAAGACACGGTCAGCACACCGTAGGTCTTCGTCGGATACGCAACACCGCACACAAGCACGCGGCCAGGCGCATAGGGTCGCGCCTGGCGCTGGTTCATTCGCAGCGAGTCGACCGGCGCAAGGTTCTCTGCGAGCGTCGCCGAGCTGGTACGGCTCAGCAGCTTCACGTTCACTGTCTCGCCGGTCACGTACTCACGCGTGTCCTCGGCCACCCAGCCTTCATAGAACCAGATCAACGCGCCGGCATCATGCGGCGCTGGCACCGTATCGACACATCCCCGCGCGAGCACCGCGGTGCCGGCCGCGGCGTTGATCGCGTCGACGCGGAAGATCTCGTCATCGATCATCGCGGCTGAGCCCACCTCGACGAGGTCAAGGTCAACCCCTTGGACAAGCGTGATGCTGACGCTGGTCAGGCCTCGGCCGATATCTGCTGAGATCGTCGCGACCGGGCAGAAGTCGCCGGACGTCCGCTCTTCGAATGGTGCAGACCCCACGCGGCTGAGCAGCGCGTAGTTCATCTGCAGGCCGGACGGCCGCATGCCCAGCGCCGCGAGGATGCCTGTCTCTGGCTGCAGCTGCGCCAGATCCGCATCGCTCAGTGCCGCCGCGAGGTCGCGGTACGGCGCCTCGATGAGCCGGCGGGTCGCAATGACCCGCGGGGTGCGGTCGGGTGGGGTCCAGTTCGGCGGCTGTACTGCGGACGTCCCGGCTGCCGGCAGTCCGAACACGTCTTCCAGCGCGGTGATTGCGATGGTGCCCTTCGTGAGGGTGCCGTAGTCGATCTTTCCGGCGCGTAGGACGATCAGTTCGATCCCGCGCTTCCGGCTGCGAACGCAGAACACGTCGCCAGGGTTCAGCGCATAGGCGCGCCGATCGAGCCGCACCTGGAGCTTGCGGATAGCCGACGTCGACACGTTGCAGTCGCGCGCCGCCACCCTGCCGGCCAACTCGCCGGTCGGTAGGCCCGGATACTCCTTCGTCGTCGTTATCACGCCGCCGGCCGCGCGGATCGCGCCGGCATTCTTCGCACGGGCACGCCGGTCGGTGTTTGTGATGGGGTCATGCCAGACGACAACGAACTGGTTCGCCGTGCCGTCGAGCGATGTGATGCTGTCTTCGTCGATCCCGAGCAGCCCGCTGTCCTCATCGAATACGGGCAGCGTCGCGACGTCGTAGTCGTCACGGATCAGCCGCAGCGTCCAGAGTCCGGTCGAGCGGGAAAGGAACTGAGTGGCGCCAATGTGATCGAGGACGGTCTGCTCGAAGTTGTCCAACTCGTCTGCCACGCGAAACTTGAGGCACAGACCAAAGCCCTCGGCGAACAACGTATCTGCGGCCTTGCGATATGACGCCTGGTCCAGCAGGCCGCGATCCTTGCCACGGCCCCAGTCGCGGTTGGTCTGGCACTCGAACAAGATGTGAGCGGGGTTCATCGCCTTCACCTGGTCGCCGGCCAGGCTGATCACTGCTTTCTCGGGATACCAGGTTCCACCGTCCCATCCGTTGAGCGCTCGTCGCCACCGGCTCATCCAGGCTTTCGGGTACTTGTTCATCGCGCAGAGCTGCCCGTCGAAGAAAGCAGTGGTGACCCCGCGGAACGCAGGTACCAGGCCGCCCACCATCGCCGCCAGTCGAGGATTCACCGGTTGGTCCGGGGCGCCGAACATGACGTCCAGCGGCCCAACGATGCCGCCCTCGGCCTTGTCTCCCCCGAACAATTCGCCGGCATTGATCTGGATGGTCTGGTTGCTCTTGACCGATCCTTTCCATGCAGTGCGATCACCTGCCTTGATCTCGACCAGCTCATCCAACGGCCCCCTGGCAAAACCCATGAGAATACCCATGAGGTAGCGAAAGCCGACAGTTTGCGCTTTGCTACGGCCGCCCATTGCTCGCCTCCGCACGTGCGTGGCTGACCAGGCGCAGGGCCAGCTCGTCACCGGTAGCCTCAAGCACCGATGCCGGCATTCCCTCGGCAACGAACCGGTGCCAGTCCAAGCCATGGGCATTGAACCAGGCGCGCGCACCGGATACGCAGTAACCCGGCCGGCTGGTCAGCCCCGGTACACTGCGCAGATGCGCTGTTGTGATGATCAGATCCGTCACTTCTTCGACCCCTTCGATTTGACTGCCTGCATCCGCTCGTGACCGGTCCCGAGGACGATCCAGTCCTCGATCCACACATCGCCGAAGATCACGTAGTGGCCGGTGCCGTCCTCGGTCTGCGGAAGATCTTCGGAAGTCAGCGCCTCCGGTTTCGGCTTCGGCGCTTTCGCAGAAGTAGCGCTGCTGATCAGATACGACGCGACCAGAATCGCGATTTGCACCCACATGGATGACTCCTACCACCAAGGGTCGCCGTCGAACGGCGACTTGCCCGGAAGGAATGGCACTGCACCGCAGTTCGGCGTGTTGTCGAACTTGTCGTTGCAGGTCTGAATGAGCTGATCACATCCGGGGAACGCGACAGCCCGAGTACCAGGAGCCAACAGCGAGGTGCCGCCCACAAGGACCAGGCGGTTGCCCGTGTGTTGCTCGATGCCGCGCTGCTCAATCACTCCCTGACCGCTGTCCCATTCGACGTAGCCGCCGCGGAACCAGGCGTTGGGGTATCCGCCAATCGCGTTGCCTGCACCTGTCACGCTGTTGCCGTCACGCAACTCGACGGTGAACGGTACGCCGTACGGTTCTCGGTCTACCCGGCAGTTGTTATCGAACACCGTGTAAGGGCACTCACGTCCCCATGCGAGGCTGATCGATGTGCGTGGTTCGGTGCCGAGCAGCCGGCATTTGATCTGCACCCGGCTGTCGGCCGGCCAGTTCACCTCGTCGATCCTGCCCATCCACACCACAAGCCCCTGGGGCTCGTTCCAGTGGATGTCCCAGACGGTCAGTGTTGGAGCCTTCGACGGCCGAGCGCCACGGTACAGCTGCGCAACCTCCAGGTCGCTCGGGCCAGTAACAGTCATGATGTCGGCACTGGCCTGGCCGGTCATGCGCCGTCCATCGTCGCTCACCGGCCGCGCGCGAAAGGTCATGTTGTTGAACTCGATGTCTCGATTCGCTGTTGTGTAGGTCCAGCGGATCGGGCCGAGGCGGAAGTCGTACAAGCTAATCGCCTGGCCATCGGCGACCGACCGCTCGCGATCACTGAAGCTCATCGCGTACTCCTCGGAACACCGTGCTGGCTGTGCTGATGCCGTCGGTGTCGGTTTCGTGGGTGATCTGCACGCTGTCGCTGTCCTGCCGGCAAAGTGTCATGAATGAGATGCGTGCGACGTCGCTCGGCCGGACAACGGTGCCCAGCGCGCTGTCGATCGCCAAGCGCTCGACGTCGACGTTCAGCTCGCTGACGTCGAGGATGCGGCGGTGGAAGACCTGCCCGCCGAACAGCTCAATGCGGATATCGCGCCGGCCGGGAGCATCAGCCCTGAAGAACCGCGCCAGCCCAACCAGCTCGACATCGAGGACGGAGCTGGTCGCAGCCACTGTGTCGACCAGCACCAGGTCGGCGGCATGGGTCGGAATCCAGATCGCTTTCTGCCGGCCACGCAGGGCGTACAGCAGGCTGCGCAGCGCCGCATGCTCCTCGCGGCCGGAGGTCTGCCAACGGAAGCCGTGCACCGGGAAGCCAACCCCCGCCTGGTCGGCAAATTGCGGCAGCCCGGTTTCGTTATCCAGGACATCGAGCAGCCGCTGGTACGACAGGGACAAGTCTTCGGACTCCTCGGGCCGCTGCCCGAGCACCGGCCAGCCCCGGTATGTTGTCGAGGGCATGACCTCCGGCCAATCGCTGCTGTCCATCACGAGGAACCGCGCCTGCGCGCTGTAGAGGGTGTCGGTCAGACGGGTCAGCGCCGGTTGTTCCGTCAACTGGGCGGTGCGAATGGGGTACAAGCGGGAGCCGGCCGGCCAGCGCCGCTGCACCGGGCGCGCCAGTTGAATCGCCGACGCGGTCAGATCCTGAATCTCGACCACCTCGTATTCGAACGCTGACTCACCGCGCAGCAGCGCAAGGCCCCCAGCACGAAAATCCCGCCAGCGGGTATCGCACTCGACCGTTTGTGCGCCGGCCGCGGTGACGCTTGCCAGCAGCTGGATGTCCGGCCACACCGGCAGCGCCCAGATCCGCCCGCCCCAGCCTGCAAGGCTGAGGTCGAGGAGCACGCGCTCGCGCCCCTCTGCGTAGAACTCGGCTTCGAATGAACGCCGGGGTGACAGGCGCAGCGATCGCCGTTGCTCGACTCCCGACGTGCTGGTCAGCAGCTCGGTCAACCACTCCAGTGACTCCTGCACGCCATCAGCCCAGTCCGGCGCAAACGGCCACGCGGTGATCCGGTTTCCGGTAATGACTAAGATCAACGGCTGTTCGTCCTGCAGTTGCCAGACGATGCGCGCGTCCACTACCGGCGGTCCATCCGTCGACACGGCCACAGTCCAGATGCGCTCCTGCAGCGCCGCGAACGGCAACGGCGGCGACGGCTGGCCGGCCAGGCTGATGCCATCGGCGTCCTCGCGATCGATCTGCGACAGGGTGCGGGGCGTGAAGTGGGCGTTCCAAACTGAGACGGGACGTTCCTGCACGCTCACGACGTTCCCCAGATCCAATCGGCCAGGAATCAGCCAGATGCGGTTGTAGAAGTTCTCGACCAGGTCGGACTGGTGAACTGCCGAGTACGCCGAGTGAATGACGTCAACCGGCTGGTGTGCCGCATAGCTGCCAGCCAAGGTCGAGGCGCTGGCCGAGCCCAGGGTGATGTCCTGGTTCAAGCCCAGAGCGGAGATGTTCGGGGTGATGCCGGCAACGACCGCTTCGACCGGCCGAGGTACTTGAAATCCGGGGAAGGTCGCCATTTCTACTCGACCACCCGGAATGCATAGCCGACCAGCGCGCTGGTGTTGCCGAAATCGTTTGCTGTTCCGCGCTGCAGCAAAGGGAAGACGCGCCAGGTGTCGGTTCCGATCGTGATCGAGTCCCCAGGCGCGAGGAAGTCCATCCGGCACAGACCGAAATCAGGCGCTTCGCCGATGTACCTCGAACGCTGCTGAGCGCCGAACGCATAAATTGCACACGGCACAACGTTGGTCGAGCTGTTCAGCTCGTTGGCGCTCGCGTCGATCAGCCCAACGTCGGGGTGATACTGACTGCTGTAGTTTCCGCGACCCGGACCAACGACGCGTCGCGAGACGTTCGTTGTGTAGTCGAACGGCAGCCACTCCGGCGAAGGGCCGCCGTCAAGGCTGTCCAGCCGCAGCACGCTGCCGCCGCCACTGTACCGAATGTGATAGCCATCGAAGGGGTGCGACGACCAATTGTTTGTCAGCGCTTGGCCAGGGCTGTAGATGAACGAGCCGCAAACATACTGACCGCCTGTATAGGCGACGCCACGCTTGTTCAGGGCGCCGATCATCACTGGACGGAACTGACCGGCAGCGATTTCGACGTGAAGGTGCAGATAGGCAGCGGTGGCGAACAGGTGATAGCGCGTGAATGGCCCGGCGCTGAGCTGCGCTATGGTTGCTTCTTTCGACGAATACGGGTTGTTCTGCACCGAGCTGCCCGGCTGCGCGTTCCACGCCAGGCCGTTATCGAACCCCGTATTGCCGGCGAGCTGCCATTGATTGGAACCGGCGTTGAATGACCAGTAGCCGTCGGCGTTGTGACAAAGCCATTCCGATGCCGAGGCGCGGTCGGTGACCCAGCCGAGGGTTTCAGCGTGGGTGCGGAGCTTGCCCAGCAGATCCGACGGGTTGTTCGCTGTTCCGGTGAAGTAGGCCATGTTCAGTCCGCCCTAATTGCAAAGAGCCAGGGATTGCCAGACCGCCACGCCGTCTGGAAAACAACGTGATCGACTCCGTTCTCGGTGATGACGTCTTCGGCGCCGGAGTTGAGCGTCGGGACGTACCAGGCGCCGTCGAAGTCGCCCAAGTACCTCCTGCCTTCAGTTTCGCGGGTCACGAGGCTCAACGCCTTGAGGGGGAACTTCCCGAACGAATCCCGCAGCTGATTGACAACGGCTTCACTGCTGCCCGCATAACGGCCGCAGCCCAGCGGGAGGAGCGTCCGATTGCTGTAGTCAGATTCGTTGGCTGACCCACCTGCGACAGTGAAACCGAGCCAGCGCCCGGCGGGATCGCGGAGATAGCAGCTGCGCTCGTAGGGGCTGCTGATGCCCCGGTGCCGGTCGCTAACGTCGGACCAGCGGGTTGCAACGTCGCCACGGTAGGAGCCCACGACAGCCAGTGGATACGGGAACTGCGACGGCGGACAGGGTGGCAGGATGAAGCCCGCGCCGGCCGACTCGTAAATCGTGCTGACCTTGACGACCAGCCAGAACCTGCGGCCGTTGGCGAAGAACCAGTAAGGCATCGGCTGGTTCCATGCCAGCAGTTGCACCCGCGGGCTGTAGTTGACGAAGGCTGTCCAGAAATCGCCACCGGGCGGGATCGCCCCAGCATTGAACGCCGTGCCGCCCATCAGGCGCAGGTTGTAGTAGTCCAGGGCGGTATCGCCGTAGCTCTGAATCCCCATGTAGATGGCGTCGGTGCCGCCCAGGCCAGGGGCGCGCAGAGTCACCTGGCGTACGGCTATAGCCGTGCCGGACGCGGGGATGGTGTTGTCGAAAACCATCTCGTAGGCCTGCCCAGCCGCGACCAGGTCTGGGTTCGCGGTGAGGAACTGGACGAGGCGCTCGACCAGGTTCTGGTGGTTCGTGGCTGTGCCGAATTCGGTGGCCATCAGTTGATTCCCAGTAGTTGACGGAATTTCTGCGGGTCGCGGCTGATGTGCAGAACCATTGCTTCGTCGCCGTAACGACCCGCCATCACATCACCGATGCGGCTGGGGTCGTCGACCAAGTAGAAGTTCTGGTTGTTCTTCAGCGTCGCGCTGAGATTCTTTGCGGGCTCTTGTAGACGCGAAGCAGCCAGGCCCGGAGCAGGCATGGCCGGAGCAGGAGTCCCCATCAGGCCGCCCGTAGCGTGGCGGACCGGGTTCGCCCAGGCGCCGAGGGCAGCCATGCCATACCGGTTGAACTGCTCCAGAAACGCGAGTGCGCCGGGCTGCCTCACCACGGCGGCACGGGTCATGAACTCGTCGTTGGAGGCCAGGATCGGGATGCTGTCGCTGGTGCCGGTGCCTGGTCCTTGGATACGGCCGCCATCGGCAAAGCCACCTCCGAAATACGCACTGGCGGCACTCATGCCCAGTTGCAACCAGCCACCCCCACCGCCAGTGCCGCCAGCAGCACCGCCACCGAATAGGCTGCTGAACAGGTTGCCGAACAAACTGGCACCCTGACCAAACACTCCAGCCAGCGCGCTCGCCAGGGTGCCACCGCCCGACGTGGTTGCTTCGCTGATTGCGCTACCCATTGCGGCTGCGCCTTCGGTCGACGCGGCAGCAATAGCAGCCGCTGGACCGGCTTGTCCGGCTGCAGAGGCTGCGCCGCCCACTACCTGGCCACCGTTCGCTGCCGCTAGCGATGCGGCTGCAGCCTGAATCGCCGCGGCGCCGGTCACGAGAGTGCCTCCCGCGGTTGCCAGGGCGCCGGCCGATGCCGAGACCGCCGAGGCACCTACGGCCAGGTCTTTGCTACCAGCGTCTTTGGTCTCGCCGAGTCCGAAGCTACTGAGCAGCGATGCCCCGAGCTGCCTGGTCGCCATACGAGCGGAGTCGGCCGCGAGCGTACGGAGAAAGTCATCCAGGCTGGCCTTACCCGTTGTTACGGCGGAAACGACGCTGTTCTCCAGGCCCGACATCGCGTTGCTGAACAGGTCGTAGGTCTGGCCCGCGACGTTCCTGGCCGAGTCGAGATAGTCGGCGAACGCCGAGCGGGCACCGTTGGTCCAGTCTGCCTGCGCGACCTGCAAGGCCACGTAGTTGCGTTGCAACTGCTCGGTCATCGCCACGTGGTTCGCCTGCAGCTTCTGCAGCTTGTCGTTGTACTCGTCGAGGCTCATGCCACGCGAGCCGTCGCCATACTGGCTGGCAAGATCCAATCTCTGCTGGGTGAAGCGATCGTCGAGGTTGCCGCGCTGCTCGAACAGCCTGCGCTGTTGCGCCCCCATCCCAACGGCGGCCGCAGCCCGCTCCCCCTGCAGCGCGAGAGCATCTTGCTGCTGCTGCAACGCGTCGGCGTAAGCCTTCACCGCCTGGGCCTGCTTCTTGAGGCGGCCTTGCTCGTTGACTTGGAGTATCTCCAGGTCCGCGTCGGATTTCTTCTGTGCCTTCACCATGTTGCTGCGGGCGTCGGCGATCTTCTGATCTAGGCTGATGCGCTGTGCGGCAGTGGTAGTGCTCTTGCTGCGCAGCGCCTCCAGCGCCTGGATCTCCGCTTGGTAGGCTGCGGTGACCTGGTCCTTGTTTTGGCGGATCAGTTCGCTGCGGCGGGCGACATAGTCGGCGTAGGAGAGCAGCCCAGCCCGCTGCTGCGCCTGCAAGCTCTGCTCAGCGTTCCTGTAGTCGGCCTGCAGCTGGTCCAACTGGTTCTTCGCTTCGGTGACGGTGGACTGATCGAGTGGAGTACTCGGCCCCTTCGGGGTCTTCGGGTCTTTGTACTTCTCGTCGATGGCTCGCCGAGCAGCAGCGATGTTCTCCGGGCGCAGCCGCTCGTCTTCCGGGTTCGTGGCTTGAATCGCGGCGATGCTCCGGTCCAGCTCCCTGTTGAGCTTGTCGCGCTTTTCCTTGTTGGTGCGCACCGACTCCAGCAGCTTGTCCATGCTCTGCTGGCCGCGTATTGCCTCGTCCTCCAGGTAGCGGTCCAGTCGCGCCTTCTGCGCCTTCTCGCCCTCGTCCTGGATTTCCTGGAGGGCATCGGTGAATTGCTTCCCGCGCTCGTCGTCCGACATCGAGCTGCGCTGATACGCCTTGCGCAGCTCGTTGAACCAGCCCAACGGGCCAAAGACCGCCCCGCTGGCCACAGCGCGACCAGGCTGGAAGGCCTGCCCCTTGGTCAGCTGCTCCAGCCGTTCCTCGGGCGTCTCCGTCCGGCCCACGCCGAGCATCTCATCCCAGGCGCCTTTGGCAACGCCAGCGACGGTCTTCCAGGCGCGCTCCATCGTGCCCAGGTTCTCAACGATCTGACTGGCCCGCTCATCCATCGCCTGGCCGTACGCATCCATGGCGAGCTGGGCGGCGCCCAACGTGTCCCCTTGCTGGTTCAGGGCGGTGATCTGCTCGTACACCGAGGCAGTCAGGTAGTGGTACTTCTCGTTGAGCTGTTGCGACGCCCTGACCGGGTCTTCGGCCAGCTTGGAGAACTCGGCCACCGTTTCGGAAACGGCCTTGCCAGTGGCGTCTTGCATGGCGATGGCGGTGCTGGCTACCAGCTCGATCTGATCGACCGTGAACTTGCCGGTGGAGGTGATCTCCGACAATACGGCCACGGCCTCATACTGGGTGCCGTTCGCCTTCGCGATCGCAGCGGCCATCGCGGATAGCTGGCCAGCGCTGGTTCCGGCGTAGTTGCCGGTCAGGATGATGGCCTTGTTCAACTCGGTCGCTTCCGAGCGGCCTTTCTCGTAGGCAGCGGCCAGTGCCACGCCGGCAGCAGCGGCTGCGACGCCAACGATCGCAAAGGCGCTGCCGGCCCCGCTAAGGCCGGTCATCGCGGTCCTGGCGTTGTTGGCCGATACTGCTGCTGCGTCTGCCCCGCGGGCGATCTCACCCAGTCCTTCGCTGGCCGTGCTCGCGACCCCGAAGAAGGACTTGATCTTGTCACCCAGCGCCTGGAAGGTCGCGCCCACACCGCCGAAGCTGTCCTTGATCTGCCCACCTTGCTGAATGGCGACCAGCCAGATCGGCATGCCGCTGGCCAGGCTGGTGACGACGTCGGTGATCTGCGCGGGCAACTGCCGCATGGCCTGGCGGTACTGGCCAGCAGATATCCCGGCCACAGCCATGGCATCGGACGTGCCAAGCAGGCGTTCACGCTGCTCCTGGAGCTTGGCGTTGTAGGTGGTGAAGCCCTCGGGATCGATCAACCGGGCGCTTCTGGCCTGGCCCAGGCGTCTTTCCAGGTTGTCGAGCTTCTCCAGTTCACGTGTAACCGGATCGATTGCGCCCAGCAGCTTGGCCAGCTCCGCCTGCTGCTTGTCGAACTCGGCCGATGCCTTGGCGGCGGCTTCGGCGGCTCGCTGCTCGGTTGCGATCTGCTGCTGCCTGGCACGCTCGGCGTTGTGGTAGGCGTTCATCGACGCCGATTGGGCGCGGGCGCTCTCCTGCCAACCGGCAGTTGCGGCGCGGGTTGAGGTGTTGAGCTTGTCGGAACTGCTAGCCAGGGCGTCGAACGCGGCCTGCTGCTGAAGGCTGGCCGCCACCATGGCCTTGAGCCGTGCCGCCTGTTGATCGGCGCTCTCGCCGATCGCACTCAGCTGACTGCTGGTGGCGGTGGCACTGGTACCGATCTGCTCGACCTGGCTGTTGATGTTGTCCAGGGCCTGGGCGCCCTGATTCCCGTCAGCGCGGATGCGTAGTGCCAGATCAAGTTCTTTGCCCGTTGCCATGTCGAGTCACGTCAGAAAGGAGTGGCTCGCATGGTTACGCGCGCGCGCGAACGGGTCTTTGTGGCAAGCAAAAAAAACGCCCCGAACTAAGTCCGAAGCGTCTTGAGGTGCTCTTTGGCGTCGTTGCCCCCGGCCAACGCCAGGTTGGTGTCGATGACCTGGTTAGCCCGGTGGTGGGACAGTCGCCGCTGCTCGGCGTCGTAGAGCAGCAGGATCTGCCGCTCGGTCATTCGACCGATGGTGGCTGGGGTTCCGTATCCTCCGGCGATGAGGCAGGCATAGATGTCTGCCCAGCGGCCTTCCTGGCCTCTTCGGCGCCCCGTTCGGTTTGAATTCGGTCCACCACCGCCCCGATAAAGAAAGGGCCATTCACCAGCCACCAGACGTACAGCAGGAAGTTTCCATCCCGGTGCGGCAAGCCTTTCACCCATTCTTCGTCGACGTCGGCCGCCACTGCCATCAGGTGCGGGATGAGATCCGAGTGCTGGCCGAGCACCACCAGGATCTGTTCCAGGTCGGGAAGCACAGGCCCTTGGCTGATGGCATACAGGTCATCGAGCAACGGCTGGATCATGGGGCGTAGCCGCAGCCCCTCGACGAATCCGTACTCGCGCACGGTCAGTGTGCGGCCGGCGACCTCGATCTCGCGTTCGGGGTGCAGGATCTGCAGATCATCTGCCCCTTGCGCAGCAGCGGGGCCGGGCTTGGCCTTACGTTCTACCTTGCGCCCCATGTCAGGCGCCCTTCTGCACGATGCGACCGAAACCGCCCAAGTTGGCGTCGGCAGCGTTCAAGGTGTCGTACAGCACGCTGCCCGTGAGCTGGAAGTTGCCGTACTCGTCGTTGATGAGTGCCAGGTCACCGACCGGGTCGAACTTGCAGCGGTACAGGGTCACGATCACCGGTTCCTGATTCTCGGTGTTGATGCCGTCCAGCAGGATGTAGCGTTCCGGCGGTGGTGAGGTGAACATGGTGTACCCGGTAGCGACCTCGGAGGCATACGCGGCCTTGAACGGCTGGGTCTTGCCGGTGACATTCAGCAGCTCGATCAAGCCAGCCGTTGGCGACTCGATACGGTAGTCCGTACCCAAGGCCAGTTCCGCAGGCGTGGTAGCACTGTCAGTGAGGACCACCGAGGAGACGAACTGACGGTCCAGCTTCACGAAGTCGCCGGCTTTCAGATCGCCCTCGAGGACTTCACCGGTCACCGTGTCGGCGGGCAGCTCGATCTGCGAGGCCCAGATCGCCGCAGCGATGTTCTTCGGCAGCCACTCGTCGTAGGTGATGTTGACGGTGGCGGTCTTGCCGCGCTGCAAGCGGCCATATTGCAGGCGGTTGCCCGAGAACGACTCCGTTGTATTGGTGCTTTCGGTGGCCATCTGCAGGGTCAAGACCGGTACGTTTCCGGCCCACACAGGGCGGCTCAGCTTGCCGTTGGGCAGGCGCTCGCCGGCCCAGACCCGACCCTGGAAGGAAAACAGCGACATGATTTACTCCTTGGCGGCGGTGGCCGCGTCCTGGGTTTCGACCGAGATCTTCTGGTGCTGTACCAGGAAAGCCTTGTCGAGGGCGTTGACGTAGATTTCGGCGCCGGCCGGGTATTTCGTGCCAGCGTGCGTGTGATGAGCGGTGAGTGTCACCTTCTCCTCCTTCGGCACTGGGACGGCGGCGTCCTGTTTCTTGACGGGTGTGCTCATGAGGTTCTCCCGATGGCGTGTTGGGTCTGATAGAGGTCGGTCCAGATCAAAACGGACGTGTCGTAGTCCACGGGTTGCCCCTGGATGAGTTGGCAGTCACGGGCTCCCGCCAGACCAGGCGGCACCCAGCCGATCAGGGCATCCCGCACCTGTCCCAGTACCGGGCGCAGATCGTCCATCGCGTTCTTGCCCTTGTTGTCCCGGTAGTTGCGGGTTGCGACCACAACACCGAATCGCACCTGGACCATCTGCCGGGTCGCTGCGCCGGCCGCTCCAGACGAGCGCGGCATCGGCGTTTCCTCGGCGAGGATCACGTAGGCGGTCGGTGTCCGGAAATCGCGGACCGCCTTGATGGCAGCAAAGTCCGCCGCACCGCCGACACTCTCCAAGACAGCTACCTGATCCTTCAGGCGCTCGATGATCAGGTTGTGATCGAATGGAGCGCTGGACATGTCAGAAGTCCTTCAACTGATCGAGGCTGAAAGTTCGGCCCGGAGTCACCACCTGGGGAGCCCCGCTGGTGGAGTTGGCCACCGGGTCGTCCTGCCCCAGGGAGAACTTGCCCTCGGCAGTGAGCTGCAGAAATTTCAGGGCGTCCCGGTAGTCCCGAACGATCGGGTCTTTCTCCGCGCCTTCACCCAACCGGTCCTTATGCAACAGGTAGCGCGTGATCGCCCGGTGCCAGCCGACCACGATGCCAAAGCGCTGTTGCAGCGGCAGGTAACCACGTTGCTGCAGGAAACCGTCGATGAAGGACTGGGCATCGCTCACCGCACTGTCGATGACCTCTACAGCAGCGTTGCCGACCTCGATCTCCTCCGGCGTCCACTGGTCCACCGGCAAGCCGCGCAGCAAGGCATCGAGCAGCTCGGTCTGGACCGCGCGGTACTGCTGAGGCGTCGCGGCCTGGGACAATTCTTCCGGCCCAGGCCGTTCGGCCAGCTCCGGCAACGTGATGTACACAGCCACCTCAGCAGCCCTCGGGCTGAGCGATGGCGCGTACCAGAGCCATGACACCTGTCTGGATGTCAGTCTTGGCGATCGAAGCCCAGCGGCGGGGTTCTGCCTTCAGGAAGCGGCTGAACTCCTCCGTTGGCCCCTCGACAGCCAAGGTGCACTGGCACTTCACCAGGTGGGCAGAGACTTCACGCTGAAGCTCCAGCAGCTCAGCCCCCTTGGCCTTGACGCGGTTCATCAGGTCGATGTCTTCCTGAGTCAACTCGCGATAGCCGCTGATTTTGCGATGTTGGTTGTCCATTACTGCATCTCCGACCTGACCGCACCAAGCGACAGCAACTGAGCAGCCTGGGTGCTATCCAGGTAGATCGGATCACCATGGGTGTACGTCTCCCCGTCATGATCCAGACGCTCGCGCTGCACGATGAAGCGGTCCTTGAGGCCGGCGGCCAGATCCACCCCGATAGTCCGGCCCAGCTCGCCGCCGCGCGACTGAATCGCCAGTTCGTAGCAGGCTGCAGCCAGCGCTTCGAGATCCTCCTGGACCAGATCTTCCAGATAGGCCAGCGAACCGTCGCTGAGCAGCACCTGGTAGCGCGCGTCATCGTCGGCGATCCGCAAAGGCGATTTCGCCGCTTCGGGACTGGCCACTTCATCGCCGGCCGGCACGAGCACCTTCTGCGCCTGAATGGCAGCGACGAGCTGCTCGATCGCCAGCGTGGCGGCGTCCTGGATCTCCAGGTCGGCACCGATCTGCCGCAGTTCCGCTTCCGGCAGTTCGGCGAGCGGAATAACAGTGCCGTCCTGGTGTTGAACGCCGGCCAGTTGACCGTCGATCAGGTTCTCCTCCGCCGGCGGCTGTGCGCCGGTAGCGGCAGGTGCGGCAGGTGCAGCCGCTTTGTCCTTGTCGTTACTGGGTTTGCGGGCCATGAACACAGACTCCGAGGGGCGGCCAGAGCGGCCGCCCAGTTGAGGGTTAAGCCGCGACGGCGTTTTCGAAGAAGAAGCCGAGGTCCGGTGCGGTGACCAGTTCCTTGACCGACTCACCGACACGGACGCGCTGGCCACCGCGCAGGCCGATGTTCGGGTCGGCGATCGAACCGGACACGCGATCACCCCACTGGGCGGTCAGGCCGAAGGTGGTGCCGTTGCGGGTGTCGGCCAGGCGATCGCGATAGATGAAGGACGCGTGCGGCCCCCACGCGCGGATCAGGTTCGGGTTCTGCCCCGGCCGAGCGATGTTCAGCCGTGCTTCGCCGATGTAGATCGCGTCCAGTTCCAGCAGCTCCTGCAGGAAGGCCATCGGCACCATGCCCTCGTCGCCGAGCGAGCCGTTGTATGCCTTCACGATCTTCGGGTGACGGCGCAGGATGGTGGCGGTGCGACGGCCCAGCACGCCGATGTTCGGGCGCAGAATGACGCTATCCAGCGCATCGGTGATCACCGGCAACGGGTTGCTGGTCGGGTCACTCCACTGATCGGCACCGGACAGGGTGGTCTTGTTGCCCGCAGCGTAGCTATTGGGGCTGAAGACCAGCTTGGAGGTCCGAGCCTCGCGATCGAGCAGGATCAGGTTGGTGGTTTGCTCGGTCGCGTGGCCCAGGGGGTTGTAGTTCGTCGGTGCGTTGTCGATATCCGCCTGCGGCACCGGCGCGTCCAGGCCGTGGTCTTCGGTGCTGCCGGTTTCGTCGGTGGCGCTGAACTCTACTTCGTTCGGCTTGGACTTACGGCCGACCAGGGTTTCTGGGACGGTGAAGCCCTGGGCGAGGTCGTACTTCCAGAACTTGAACTCCTGCTTTCCGACCGGCACGCGCGGCAGAACCTCGTCTGCGATCATCCGGCCGTTGCGGTAGGCGATGGCGATCGCCGTCAGTTCGGGATCGATGGGAAATGGTGCATTGCTCATGGAGCGCTCCTTCAGGCTACCGGCAGAACGGCCGGGGCGATGTAGACGGACCCGATATCACCCGCGACGCCGCTGAGTTCAGCGAAGCCGATGATGTAAGTGGTGGCGGCCGGCGGCAGCGTCGCGGCAACCGCTCGCCCCTGGGCGTCGGCCGTCAGCGCATCACCGCGAGTGACGTTGCCGCCGTACTCGACCGGCGCCAGGCCGGAACGGATGACGTCGAAGACCGCACCGTCGGCGGCGGGAATTTCGGTGCTGATGCCGATCAGCAGCGCAGTGCTACCGGCGGCCTGGGCGGCCAGGCCGTCCGAGCTGCCATGAATCACGATGCGGCGGGCGGCGATGGCGCCGCTGGCACGTTTGGCGGCGATGAGTCCGGGAATGTTCATGGCCTACTTGGCTCCCTTGGTGATGTGGGTAACGGCCTCGGTCGTGCTGATATGGCGTCCAGCCTGCCGCTGTTCTTCCTGATAGCTCTGCGCTCGCGCTGCAATGGCGTGAGCACTGCCGAAGCTCAGGTCGCCGCCGTCGCCGGATTTCTCGGAAAAGTCCACCTGCTTGGGCAGTTCGGCCAGCAAGCTGCGCAGCACCTCGGCCGCCGGCTTGGTGACCTGGCCGTCGCCCTCGGCGAACTCCAGGGGAGTGTCGGCAGGCAGACTCACCAGCAACTCGATCACCGGAGCCTTCTGGCGCGGCAGCAGTCGGCCGGCCTTGACCAGGCCTTCGGCGAACTCGGTGACCTCGTTGCGATGTTCCTGGGCTTTTTGCTGGGCCACCTGTGCTTCGCGGGTGGCCAGCAGTTGCTCGCGCTCGTCGAGCTGGCGTTGGCGCTCCTGGAGCGCGGCTTCGTCAGGCATGGTCGTGTCCTGCTGTGATGGGTGAGAGGTCCGGTCAGCCTCTGCCGCTGACGCGGAAGCACCGTCGGATGGGGTGACGGTGCCCTGCGGCTCTTCCGCAGCGGCGGCAGAGGCTGCTGCGGCGTCGACGCCTTCTATTGCGGGTTCGGAGAACGACGCCTGGGCACTGGCGCCGTTGGTGACTGCACGCCGCGCGTCCTCCTCGATCGAGGACAACTGCCATTGCGGGATGAGCTGGTCGGCTCGTTCGGCGCCTTCGCGCTCGACGAAGAAGTCACGCAGGCGGCGCAGGATCTCGGTCAGAGCCGTCACCGCGTAGGGCGCTTCCGCGAATTCGATGACCAGATCGCCGTCATCCTCGGCGAAGTTCAAGGCATCGGGAATGCCTTTGATGGCCGGCGGCACAGCACCGAGGAAGCCGATATGGCGCAAGTAGTGCTTGCCCGGAACCGGGTTGCCTGGTGAGTCCGGCAGGTACACCGAAGCGCTGCGCTTCTTGTACATCTTGCGGTTCGCGGCTTCTGCGAACTCGGGGACCACCTGGTGCGGCTCGGCATAGAGCATGCCGTCGCGCACCTCCAGACCCTTGGCCCAGCCGTAGGCCGGTGCATTGAGCTTGGGGTGACCGATGACGAGAGGGGCCTCGCTGAGCGCCGGATCGTAGGTCGCGGCGATCTCCTGCAGGATGGCCTCGGTGAACTCCACCGGGCGACCATCGAGAGCGACGTGCCGGCCGGCGGGGAGGATTGGCAGAGTGGCGGTTGGCTTTTTCATGCCGCCCAGAGTGAGGCGGCAGAACTGGACGATCTTTGTCGCAATCGAAAATTGGGACAGAGGCCGCGCTGGGGAGGCTTTTCTACGAAACCACGCCAACGGGCACCGTGGCAACCCCAGTAGGGCGATTTATAAAGCGTCAGCAAGGCCCGTAGAGGGGCGTAGGCCGACGAAGATAGACCTACGCCCTCGTTTGGGCCACCAGGGGCCTAGAAACGCTAATTCTGCAAGGTTGAGTTTATGAGGCTCATGACTCGCTGCAGCAGTTGGGCATCGTCAGTATCCGACGTGCCCAGCCAGGGCCTGGCCGGCATGGTGATCGTGTAGGGGCCGATGCGTACGTCCTGGGCGAAGTTGCTGCGGCGTTTCGGGACGAACTGTCGACCGACCTCGCCAGTACGCTCATTCATCCTGAAGTAAACCGTGCTCTGCCGCTCACGCCGCTGGATCGTGCCGCCGAACTGGTGGATGGCACCGTAGTCGCGATCGGTACCGAACAACAAGGTATCCCCTTCAACCTGGCCGCGCAGTGACCCTCGCAGTAATCCCTCGGATGTCAGGATCTTGTCCCTGTTTCTCCGCTTGCGAGCCAGGTAGCGAGGCGACAGTGCCGTCCAGGGCGTGCCGTCAGGAGCCTGCTGGGCACGGAAGCGCGCCTGGTGAATGCGCAGCAACGGTTCGATCAGGTCTTCGAGGAGCAGGGAGGGATCACGCAGAGTCGCGGCCGCCGCGCTCAGTGCCTGTGTCACCTGCTGGCTGTCGAACTCCAGCTCGATACGTGCACCGCTCATAGTCCACCCTCCACCAGAGCCAAACGTCCGTTGGCCAACTGCTGCCCGAGCTGCTCGACGTCGACCACGCTGCCGGACTGGACGGCATTGCTACGCGAGCTGCCCTGCAGGAGATAGTTGACGATCAATGAGAGCCAGCCTCCGCGTCGGCCAGAGTCGAACACGTAGACCAGAGCATTGGATGATGCATCCAGGAGAACAGCCTGCGGCTGGGCGAGCGCCTGCGGCAGTTGCCGCAGGTCGGCCAGCGTCAGTCCAGCGAGCGCGTCGTCTACCTCTGGCTCGGCCGGCGCGGCCTTGACCAGTGACACCAATTGCTCGTCGCGCATGCTGATCAACGCGGTCTGTGGCGTGACGCCCGCCCGCTGCATGCCCACGACCGTCTCGGGGCTCAACGTGCCCACGTTGCGAGCGCTGCCACGCACCACCGGCTCGGCCACGACCTCATCCAGCCAGCTCGTCCAGGAGCGCTGCAGCGCCTCCTCGACACGCTGCTCGTCCAGCAGTTGCCTGTTCATGCGTGCCGCCGGTTCGGCCGGCAGCGGCGCGGTCTTCTCCAGGGTCAGCTGCACCTGGTTCTCGAAGGCGGCTCGACCGGGCGCGTAGTTCCAGCCCGGATCGATGCCCTCCGGCACCTGGACTACCTCGCCGTGGAAAACGATGTTGCGCATGCGACCAGGCGGAGGTTCGTCTGGTCCCGACTTCCCCATCGCCTGCAGCTCATCCAGGCTGTAGGCCGTGACGTAGCACTCGCAGCCGAATCCACTGGGCGGATAGTGCGTCTGCCACCAGGGGTTGTCGGCGTGGATCACCAGGCCGTCCCAGGCCAGGTGCAGCTCACGCGGATGCTCGACGGCATCGCTGTGGTGATAACCCCAGTACGGTCGGGTCGCCTTCACTGCCTGCAGCTGGGCGTAGCGGCCGGCTGCGTAGCTGGTACGCAGGTTGGTGCGGTAGATCACCTGGGCACGCCAAGCGCGACCGCCAGCCGGCTCCCAGCCGTAGTTGTCCAGAACGGCGTAGTAGTCCTTCTGGAACTCCTCCAGGGTTAAGCCATCGCGGATCGCCTGACGCACCACGGCATAGAGATCTGCGACCAGGTCCGCACGATGGGCACCTGCGCTCACAAACGACTGATCGTGGGCGGCGCCGCGCACCGTGGCGTAGTTGACCGAGGGGTTCTTCGCCTCAAAGAAAGCGATCTGCTCGCGAAACGAGAGGCTGCCATACGTCGCTGCGGTAGCCATCAGGCACTACCTCGCGCGGCCAGATCGTCCTGGACGTCAGTACGCCCAGCCAGGTTCGCTGCCTGCAGGCCGACCGCCATGGCGGCCGCGTATTGGTCCAGACTCAGCTCGGGAGCAAGTCGCAGCAGTTGCTCCTGCAGGTCGTCGAGGCTGGTGGCATTGTCGACCAGAGCGCGGAGTTGCTCGCTCCAGTCCTTTACCGCCGGCTGCATGACCTTGGCCAACTGGTCCGTCATCGCCGCGGCCGGATCGCTTCCCCCGGCACGTTCGGCAAACTCGGCGGCAGGTGAGGGGCCAGTTGGCTGACCTTGCTCCTGTTTCTGATCCTGCTCCTGGACCTCAATTCCATAGGTCTCCTGGACGTAACCCAAGGTGGGCTTGAAGCCGGAGAACCGCACTACCTTCTCGTCTCGGCTGGCCTTGGCGTCCATGTCCTCGGGTTCTTCGACGACCCGGTAAACGCATGGCGGCTCAGCGCCGGGGAAGTTCCACTCGGTCAGCCAACGCGCGGGGCCCTGGTTGAAGCTCTCACAGATCAGGTCGGCGTCGGCTTTCACCAGGTCGAGGCGCACGTCGGCCTGCAGATCGTCGTTGCCCAGGCGGCCGGGAGTGCCCTGGCTCGACGCCACCTGGCCCAGCGTAACCTTGGCGATGGTCTCATCCATGGTGTCGTGCAGGATCTTGTAGTCGGCCGTGCCAGAGCGCGAGGCCTCCAGCAGTTCCACCAACATGTCCTCCGGCATGATGACACCGGTATCGGTCTGAATCGCCTGGGTGGCGGCCAGCAGCTTGGCCTTCTCCTCTGGCGTGGCGTTCTTCCCGAATTTGCCGACGGCCGTGGGCATACCGAACTTGTCCAGGAACGTGAGCCAGAACTTCAGTCCGTTGCGCTTGAAATACACCGGCCAGTACAGCCAATGGGCCAGTCCGAGGCCATAGGGCTCATCGTCGTTGTCGGCGCCGGTCGAGAAGTGCCAGAAGTACGGCGAAGGGCACGGCTCACCCTCGAACATGTTGTTCGGCGTCAGCAAGCGCAGGCCGCCCTGCAGGTCGTAACGGAAGCGGCGGCGGTTGCGCACCTTGACCGCCTGCAGGGTGATGTAGCGGTCGTCGCGGCCGTAGATGAGTTCCGACACGGCGTGGCCGTAGTACACCCCATAGAGCATGCCGTTGGTGATCCGGTCCCAACCAACGTTCTGCAGCTGCTGCTTCAGGTGCTCAGCTGCGGCCTTGTCGATCCGGCGGTCGCCGCCGGCATCGACCTGCCACTCCTTGCTGACGACGGCCAGCTGACGCTGGCCCCAGGTCGCCTTGACCTGGGCGTCGCGCAGCACTTCCTCGTAGATGCGCAGGTCGTTGCCGCCCCGGCGCTGCAGAATGTAGTCGCTCGGTTGCTGGAGGCCGGAGAGGAATGGACGGGTAATATCGCGGCCGTCGCCCGTGGTGGCGATCTCCTGGCCGAGCTTGGGCGGGTGCATCAGTAGCCTCCGAGGTCGGTGCGGCCGGCGACGGTGCCCCAGCCGCGGTTGGTGGTGTTACGGGTACCGGCAAGGTCTTGTTGTGCGGAGGCTCGGCGCCCAGCCGACTGGCACTCGATAGGCTGCTTGCGGCCAGCCATGTAGCTTGCTCGCACGGCCATGACCAGGCTCACGGCGCTGTCGCCATGACGCTTTGCCTTACCGCCCGCCGACTCCAGATCAGCCTTGCGGCCTTTGTCGATCACTGGAATGCCGTTCTCGACCTTGATCGAGAGAAGATCGTCCAGCGTGCTTTGGTGCCTGGACAGCTCTATGTTGAAGGCCTCGAACTCCCCTTTGAGCTTGGGCATCCACTCGGCGTACCAGGCAAGGTTGAGGCTGACCTGCTCGACCACCGCTGGGCCATACCGCAGCGCCGCCTGTTCCGCGAGGTATCCGCCGTTGCCGGTGGCATCGAAGGCCATGCCCACGACACGCGGCAGGCGATCGCAGATGAAGAACATGATGTCGCGCTGTGCTTCGTAGGTCAGGTTGCGCAACTCGACTCGGAACGCCTCCCGCTTGCGCAGGGTCGGCGAGATCTGCAGCGGGGTGAACACGGTCAGGTCGCCGCGGCGCGCGAAGTCTTCGCCGAAGCTGTGGGTGTTCTCCGGGTCCAGCCTGGCCAGCTCTGGCAGAAGGTTTTCTTCGCACCAGGTGCGGATCTCGTCTTCCCGCATCTGTGGTGTCCAGCCTTCGAAACCTTCCGGTGCCTCGTACCGGTAGATACGGATCGAATGGTCCTGGACCATCGCCTGCTCGATGAGCACGCGAGATAGGTAGGCGCCACCGGACTTCTTCGGGATGCAGCCGTATTCCTCGTCGGCGGACTCGGTATTGGGGGCGTTCTTGTACAGCCCATCGCGCCACGCCTTCTCGGCCTCGGGCGACCACACCTGGCCGGTGACGAAGCAGATTCGCTTGTACAGCCCTTCGGCGATCGCATCATCCAGGGTGATGCGGTGAACGCTGTAATCCTTGCGGCCCTCGCGGGCATCCTGGATGTACTGGTTGAACGGGTTGTCGACACCGTTGTGGGTGCTGATCAGGCGGACCTTGTTACCCCACATCGTGAGCGCCAGGGCGGCCTTCAGCAGTTCCTCCAGGGACTCGTGGAACGCCGCCTCGTCGATCACCACATCGCCCTGCAGGCCGCGCAAGTTGCTCGGCCGGCTGCTCAGGGCCTGGATCTTCCGCCCCGACTTCGGGAAGCGGATCATGTAGGTCAGGATCTCTTCCTTCTTCCCTTCGTCCCAGAAGGTCTGCTCGTAGACGTCAGCCTCGGCCAGCTCGTTGAAGGCGCGGGCGAACAACGCGCAGGCGGCGATGTACTCCAGCGCCATCTCCTGCTTGCTGCCGACGTAGAAGGTGTTGCAGCCACCTCGGCGCCGCGGCTTGGCGGCATTGATCACGTTGCGCCCGGCTTCGGCCCAGGTCAGGCCGGTGCGGCGAGACTTCTCCGCGATCATGATCGGACTCTCGTCCTCGAACCAGCGCTGCTGGTAGCCCAAGAAGACGGCGTCGTTGGAGGGAATCGCCTCGGATATCTCCTGCGGCACGTCGACGCCATGCAACGCCATCTCCTCGGCCAGGTCGATCTTGCGCGGCGCGCTGGTGGCCTTGAGCTTGGAGCCCAGGTTATCGGACGTTGCGTGCATGGCCATGTCAGGCTTTCCCCAGCAGGATGTCGCGGATACGTTGTTCGAGCTGCTCGCTCATGCCATCGCTGCCACGCATCTCTTCCAGGCGCTGCTCCTGTTCCTGGAGCTGTTTCTCGCGGCCCCGCTGCTCAGCCTCTGCCTGGAACTTCTTCAGCGTGACGCTGGAGCGCGTCAGCGTCGCGATGTTCTTGGCCGCAGACGCCAGCAGTCCGACACGATCGGCCGGGTCCATCTCTTCATCACCAGCCTCCTGCAGGGAGATGATCGACTCGAACAGCTCGGACTGGATCATCGCCGTCAGTGCCTCGCTGCGTGCGTCCAGGTCGTCGCCGGCCTGGGCACGGATCAGCTTGGCCGCCTCGGTGCTGGCACGAATTGCCGCCAGCCGCCGCTCCAGCTTCTGGCCGTAGCGATGTACGGCTGCACGGCTGGGCAGCTCGCCGGCCTCGGCCTGGCTCGGGAACTGCGCCTGCAGGTCCGCGATCAGCTCGTCCAGGGTCATCCGGCCATCGGCCAGGCGCCCCTCGATGTAGGCCCGGACCTGGTCCGGTAGCCGGGAGATCGATGATTTCCGCCCCATGGTCGTCACCAGTACTTCTTGGGGCGAGCGATGCCGGGTTCGCAGTCGATGGTGTACTCGGCGACGTCGGTGCCGTACCGGGTCAAATCGGCGAACCACTTGCCAGACGGTTCCTTGACCAGGGTCACCAGGTCACGGTCGGCCAGGTAGTCCAGCTCGCGACGGATCTCCAGCGGGGTGGCGTCGGGGTACTCGCTCTGTGCGACCGAGAGGACTGGCCCCTCGTAGGCGCCCACCGGTCGAGCGTTGTTCAGGGTCAGCAGAATCAGCCAGCGCAGGGATTCCCGGCGAATCTTGGCCATATCAGTTTGCATGGTTTGCTCCTACCAAGCCGCGCAGCTGCGCGTTTTCCAGTTTCGTGGCCAGGCTGTCGAGCTTCATCTCGATCACGCTCTGGCCGCGGATGTAGTCGTCGCGAAGCACGTACTGGAACGGAAGCTCGGCCTTCAGGCTCATCAGCTCTCGCTCAACGCGCTGCCACTGGTTGGTTTCTTCCCGCGCGGCCTGCTCGATGGCGTCCAGCCGGTAGGAGAGTTGTTCATGGTTCGCCAGGCGTGCCTGGTCTTGGCTTGCGAACCTCGCATCCAGGCTCTTCTGGATCTGGTTGAGCAGCAGCTTGCCGCCGCCCGCGCAGGCCCCGAGGAAGGTCAGCAGCAGAGTGATCAACTGCCACAGTTCCAGCTCGACCTTCATTCCCTATTCCCCTTGTTCCAGTAGTGCGTTGAGCTGAGCGAGATTGCGAAGAGACCAGGCCCCGTAGTCCTGGGCAAAGGCCAGGATGTCCGCCGGAGTGACGCCGCTTTCCAGTAGCTCGGCGTCAGAACCGGCGGCGGGCCAGGTCGCTGCTTGAGTGCCGGCGGAAGCGGTGCGCGCTCCTGTGGCGGGCAAACCGGCACCGAGGGCGGTGTTGAAGTCGCGCACCCAGCCGCGAGTGAAGACACAGCGAGGGATAGCAATAGGCGCAGCACCAGGTGCCGCTCGGTAGGCGGTCGATACATGGGCGATTCGCTCCTGGAGTTGGTGTCGGGTGTCGGTCAGTTGCTGCTGTACCTGCAGCAGTTGCTCCTCGGCCAGGTTGGCGCGCGCGATCTGCTGCTTGTACTGGACCAGGGCGTCCTGAAGGGCCTGGGCGCGTTCGTTGGTGTGCTGCAGCTGCAGGTTGAGCAGCGCAGCGTCACCCTCCGCGCGGGCGGCGGCATACCCACGGTCGTAGCTGGCAGAGCCGTGGATCACCACAGCGGCGCCGCACAGCACCGCGCTCAGCACGAGCCAGAACGTACTGGTGCGTAGGAGACTAAGGATGCCCATGGCGCCCCCTTTGCCGACGGTACTTGCGGGCCTTGCGTTTTGCCCGAGCCACACCGGACTTACCGCGCCGCTCGCGCGGCACTGGCGAGCAATACAGCTCAGGTGCCGGTAGGAAGTCGCGACTGCCTGCGAACAGCCGCCGAATGACCGCTAGGTCTAGGTAGGTAACGTTCAGAGCCAAGGTGATGCTGGAGGACAGTCTCACAGGGTGTACCTCTCTCCGCACACACCGTCGCCCCACTGCAGATAGATCCGCTCGTAGCGCAGCAGGATGAGGCGCGGGTAGTTGCGGTTCTCGCGGAAGTTGGCGGCCGAGCGCCCGGCGTTGAAGCGCTCGACGGAATCGAACCAGGCCAGCTGGTCGGCGCCGGATGCCGAGGCCAGCCTACGGTCGCGATTTACCCACCCCTGGCCGCCGTTGTAAGCGGACAGTACGAATGCCCAGCGATCACACTCGCTGGAGGCCTGGTTTCGGTCGTAGAGCCAACGGTCGTAGGTGACCAGCGCGCGCAGTGCCCAGCCAGGATTGAACGGCTGATTGGTGCCGAGGGCGGCCGGATACAGGCCGGCGATCCACTCCGCGGTTCCGGGCATGAACTGCGCCAGGCCCTGGGCACCAACCGGCGAGCGGGCATCAGCACGCCAACGGCTTTCCTGGTGAACCTGTGCGGCAAAGGTGGCGATCGGCGCCGACAGGCCCCATTCGGCATGGGCGCTGCGCACCAGGGTGCGCCGGTATTGCTCGGCGGCAGTGGGGATGCGATCCGTCGCGAAGGCCGGCTGGCAGGCGCTCAGCAGGCCCAGCAGGCCGAGGGTGAGCAGGCGCTTCATCCGAAGAAGCCTCCCCACCACACCAGGGCCGTCATCGCGATCACGTCGAACACGCGCTGCTTGAAGCTGATCACGTTGGTGAGGCCATCGCACGCATAGGACGTAACCAGGACCACAGCGGCCAGCACGATCCAGATGATTTGCGGGGCGCCCATGGTCAGAGCCCCAGCGTCAGGCCGAGGATGCAGGCCAGTACGATCAGCCCACGGCGCAGCCAGGCGCCCACGACCACCAGGTTGGCTGAGCACTCATGCGGGCGAGCCACGTAGGGAAACAGGCTGCGGTCGATCCAGTAGCCGGCCACTGCGCCCAGCGTCACCAGGACCAGCTTATAGGTGACGACCTGGAGCTGCTCCGGGCGAATGGCGGCGAGGATGATCAGCAGGACAAGGGTGACCAGCGTCCAGCTGGTCATACGCGGCGCGCGGCGGCGCCGGGGTTGCGGCGATGGCATGACGATGCTCCCGATGGGGTGGCCATCCCTGGCCAACTGATGGGCATCCTGCTCCTGCAGGACGCCCGGACATCATCGTCACGCGCGCGCGAAGGCTCTTTTTGGGTACCGAACAATCAATCGATAGGACGACGGATCAGCATTGGATCTCCATCACCGAGGAGACCACTACCATGTCCAGGCATGAAGACCTGCTGTTGCAACTCATCCAGCGTGACCCCGACAAGATCAGGAGCATCCTGGGGCTGCTGATGGACTCGCTACCGGATGATTCCGCTCCCGAGTCCAATGAAGGCACGAATGACGAAATCAAACAGCAAGTGCTTGCGCAAAAGCACGGCTGTTCGTCTCATCACCTGGAACGGTGGCTACAGGCCTTCGAGCGTCGAATAAAGGAACAGACTGCTCGGCTACTGGAACCTCTTATTGATCCTGCGGACTTTTGGGATCTGGTCTCGAAACCACGTTGTCCGGAACGTCCCCCTGCGCAGGCGCTGGAGGCCGAAGAGCCGGCCAAACCGGGGCCCCTGAAACACATCGCGTTTTCAGGGCCACAGCGTGTCTTGCTGGATCAGTTGGCGCAGTACTGGCTCAGGATCGCCGCAGTGTCGAAGCGCGAGGCTGAGGCGAACCCCAACCCGGACCGGAAGCGCGGGCTGGAGCTGAGGTACATGGCGCACTACAACTGCGCCGCAGAATTACAGAATCTGCTCAAGACCGGGGAGCTTCCGGGCCATCTCGGTTTTCAGGTACTCGCGCAAAAGCCCGAATGACCAAGAGGCCGAGGGCTTCAGAATGACGTCCTTGGCCTTCTTCCACAGCGTGTCCTCACTTACCCAGCATACCCAAGAGCTGACGGTAGACTCCCTCGATAAGGTCGGGCAAGGGTGGAGTGCTCTCTCTTTCCTCGATGCCGAACCAGTACTGTTCTCGGGAGTCCAGCATCTGGTTTTGGCTAGTGACATAAGTCGTCACCAACTGCACAGCCAACTTCATGATTTCTCGCCTGGTTTCTTCACTGAAATCATTCATCGCAGCATCTCCGTAATCATCATTCGCCGCCTTGGCGTTTCTCTTTCGCACGGTCCTTGTGCGCCAGAGCACTCGCTGTGCTCTCCATGGCTCTCCGTCCTTCTTCATCTGATCCCCGATAGTTCTCGATCAGGGCCTTTTCTCGCTGATTGAGCCTGTACTCGCCAAGCGGTTCAGCGACGACTGAGTGCGTGACTGGATTGGCCTTTTGGGTCAAATGTGCCGTCAACGGCACATTTGACCCGTAGGTCATAGCCTGACCCCGAACTCCAGTCACGACATACAACACGTCCAGTCCGTGCTCAGCCCATGCCGCAAGCACCGTGGCATTAGGCGCTGCAGCGCCTTTTTCCCAATTGATCTGTGAGTGCTTGGAAGCCCCAGCCAAAGCGGCGAAGTCCGTTTGGTTGTAGCCCAGGCGTTCTCGTTCAGCCTTAAGTCGCTCGCCAAGGTTCATAAATATCTACCATTCGCTTGACGAGTAGAAAATTCTCTACCATCATCAACCCAACAAAACACAAACATCATTCAGCAACCAGTCAAGGAGCCACCGCCATGGCTACCCAGAAGGCACTGACCCCTGACCAGGTCAAACAGCGTTTCCGCCAGCGCGGAATCACCATTACCCAGTGGGCCGCAGAGCATGGTTACAAGCGCAACGCTGTGTACCGCGTGCTCAACGGCTTCGACAAAGCCAACTACGGCCAGGCCCACGACATCGCCGTAGCCCTCGGCCTCAAGGCCTGCGACCCCGTCGCCGCCTAATTCTTTCACCTCCAACAACAGCAGTGAGGGACACCGCCATGTCCATCAATCGTTTTCAGGCTTCTGGCCAGCGCCTGGCTGCTTGGGCTCGCCAGCAAGGCTTGGTGCCGGCATCAGTTGAAACCTTGAACGCCGCAGCAGCACCTCGGGTTCATCAACCAGCATCCCAAGCATTCGCTGAAACAGCACGTCCTGAAGCGAGTCCGGCTCTATCTGCTGGTTGTGCCAGTCCGCAAGTAGACGGGCGTACTCCGCTGTATCCAACTGCCCCGTCTTGCCCAGTGCCAGCACCAACGCCTGAAGCAGTTGCATCAGTCCCTCGATGCCTTCCAGAGCCCAGTCCCGGCCCGTTTCCTGTTCTTCCATCCGTCCTCCTACCGAGGGTCACCGCCATGACCGACCAACCGCAACTCATGACCGAAGAGATCGAATTGATCCCTCATCCCATGGACGCCTGGCGCGCCGCACTCAACGCGCTGATCGCCTGCGCCCCTGGTGACAGTGCAGCCATCGCCGTACACCTGGCCGAAGCCCGCCAGCAGGCCCTGGTGTTCGTCGATCGCACTGCTGCCACCGAAGGCACCCGCAAATTGGTCGACCGTCTGATGCTGATCGGCGCCGGCCGACTGGTCAGCGACCGCCCGTCAACGGAAGCCCTGCTGGCAGCAGCCACCCGCACCAACGGCAAGTGCCTGCTGACCGCAACAGAGGCCGCCATGCGCACGGCAGTCCACAACTGGAGTGCGCCAAAGGTGCAACTAGCCATCCGCGATATCAACGCCCTAAGCCCCGAAGATATGCGTCTGGTAATCCAAGACGTTCTGCGGCGCCAGAGCCTGGAGCAGCAAGACAGCCTTGTCGAGGCTGATATCGGCACGGCGCGTTAGCAGCCCATCGGTGATGCAAATGACCTCCCATCCAGCGCTCTCACCGACAAGTAGGCGGGGGACTGCGTCCAGTGTTCTGGTCAACAGCTCGGCAACCTCTGGGCTGTCGATCAACCAGAGCGCGGCTGCTTCACTGTCGGGCCGCCCGTGCTGGTCGACGAAACGGTGGTTGAGCCAAGCCCTGTCTGGCCCCGCCGAGAAGTTGATATCGCCATGCACAAGGTGAGCGTCTCGCTGCACGTCGACGCGGGATTCACGGATGGTCAGTTGCACGTACATGGTTTGTCCTCGCAGTGAATGTACCCCAACAGAGTGGCCATTTGGTAACGACATTGCCAAGGGCAAAACAGAGTTTTTGATTGGAAGCCGCCTCAGACGGCCCAAAGGAGCCCCATCCAATGAAGCGCCGAAATTGGAAACACTGGGTGCCGCGCTCGCCAGCCGACGCACTGGACGGCTGCGCGCAGCTGGCCATGCAGCGCTACAACCGAGGAATCGAACGTTTGGCCTGTGATCACCTGGGCCAGAACAACCACAGTTCTCTCTATAAGTGGATCGGCAACGGCCGCCTGCCGCTGAGCCTGATCCTGCCGCTGGAGCACGCCTGCGGCCTGCCGCTGATCACTCGCTACCTGGCCGCCGCTCACGGCAAGCTCCTGGTCGACATCCCGGTTGGCAAGGCTTGCAACGCCAGCGACCTGCAGCAGCTGCAGGGCGTGCTGCACAACGCCACCGGCGCGCTGATGGCCTTCTACGACGGCAAGCAAACCGCCGAACAGACCCTGGACGCCATTCGCGCCGGCCTCGAATCCCTCGCCTGGCACCACGGCAACGTTGCCCAGGCAGAAACCCCTCAACTGGACTTTGGAGTGGCTGACGATGAGTAAGGCCATCAACCTGCAGGCGCTGCTGCGTCGCCTGGACGAGCAAGCCTATGAGCAGCTCTGCATCGAAGCTGCTCGCATTGCCGAAGAGAACGAACACCTGCGCACCGAGCTGACCCGCATGGAGGAATGTGCCGAAGGATGGTGCAACGAGGCCCAGCATCTCCACCAGCAACTGGCGGAAGCCACCGGTGGCCAGGCCGCTATCACCCAATCCGGCGCCCTGGTCGTCATTCCGATGGAGCGCTGCGCATGAGCACCAAACGCACCCACGACAGCGTTAGCCGCGCCCTGCGAGTACTCAAGGCCCTGCGCGGCCACACCCTCAATGGGCTGAGTAACGCCGAGCTGGCCAAGGCGCTGGGCGAGAGCCCGGCGAACATCACCCGCTACATGGACAGCCTGATAGAGGCCGGCTTCGCCACTCGCCTCGACAGCGGACGCTTCGCCCCGAGCATCGGCTTTTTGCAATACGCGATGGCCACCGCCGAGGAGCTGCAGCGCGGTGCCGCACGCATCAACGAGATCCAGGCGCGCATCAGCGCCCACTGAACAAGGAGCAACACCCATGAACTATCGGAAATCGGCTGGTGATCGGAGGGTTGCCTGATGGCTCGCAAATCACAAGCCGCTGTTGAACTGCTTGAAGATGACATTGAACAAGGTCAGGCCCTGCTAGCCAAGCAGCACCAAATGGCCGCGCTCAACACCGAACATGACAACCAGGTGCGCGCTGTGGCTGCACAACTGGGCTATCAACTACCGGCCGATTGCACGGACCCGGACCTGATCCAGCGCGACATCGCCGCCAACATGCGCCGCAGCGTAGAGGCGTGCCTTGAAGTGGGGCGTGGCCTGCAGGTGTTGAAAAAGGCATGCGGACACGGTGAGTTCGCTGATCGCCTGGAGGTATTGGGAATTGACCGTCACGTTGCTGCCCGCTTCATGCAGTCGGCCGCCAAGTTCGCCAGCCTGGGCAACAACTCGACGTTGACCAAAGCTATTGGCAATCAGACCAAGCTCTTCGAAATGCTCGTCCTGGATGATGAAGAGATCCAGGAGCTGGAACTCACTGGCCAGACCGGCGAGCTGAGCATTGACGATGTGGCCACCATGTCGGTCAAGGAATTGCGCAAGGCCCTGCGCGAAGCCCGCGAAGACAAGAAGGCCCTCGCCCAGGTCAACGCCGACAAGAACACCAAGATCGACGAACTGGCCGCTCAACTGGCGCGAAAGCCGCTGGTGGTCGTGCAGCCGATGGATGAGCAGTTGGCCGAACGACGCGAAGAACTCGCTACCAAGGCCACCGCGGCCGAAGCCGCCATTGCCGGCGCACTGCATCCGGCCGTCCAACTGCTGGTCGAGAAAGGCGAAGAGTCCGGGCAAGACCAGCGTCCGATCATCGCCGGCATGCTCGCCCAGGTAGAGCGGGCGCTGCTGCAGATCCGCGCTGAGTACAACATCCCCGCCACGCCGTCCGCCAGTGTCACACCGACCTGGATGGCTGATGACAGCGAGGAGGCGGTGAAGGCCGCGTTGGCCGAAGCCGCCAAGCAGGGTGAGTAAGCCTATGAGCGCCGTGATGACTCAACGCCTCGTTGCCCTGGCACACGAGCTGGATCGCTCCACCGCGAGCAGAACAGAGCTGTGCCAAGCGGCGGCGGACGATCTGCGCATCTCCCTGGCGACTCTGTACCGGAAATTGAAGGAGGTCACTGTGACCCAGCCCCGAAAGAAGCGGGTCGACGCCGGCACCTCAGCGCTGACTCGCGATGAGGCGGAGCTACTCAGTACCACGCTGATCCGCTCCATCCGCGATAACGACAAGCAACTCAGCACCCTGGAGCGCGCCGTCGAGCGTCTTCGCAACAACGGCAAGATCGTCGCAGGCTCTGTGGATCACCGTACTGGTGAAGTCACGCTCATGTCGCTCAGCGCTATAGGCAGGGCCTTGCGTGCCTATGGCTTGCACCCTGAGCAACTGCTGCGCCCGGCCCCTGCGGTCGAGTTGGTCAGTCTGCATCCCAACCACGTCTGGCAGATCGACGCCTCAATCTCCACTCAGTTCTACCTTGCCAATGACGGCGCGCGCGCCATGAATAAGGCCGAGTTCTACGACGGCAAGCCAGAGAATCTCAAGCGCATCGAGAAGCAGCGCCTGTGGCGCTACGTCATCACGGACCACACCAGCGGCACCCTGTACGTACATTACGTGCTCGGTGCTGAAAGCGCGGAGAACCTCTGCCATGTACTGATCAGCGCGATGGTCAAGCGTGGTGATACCGACCCGTTCCATGGCGTGCCCTTCATGATCATGACCGACCCCGGTGCGGCCATGACCTCCTCGATGTTCCGCAACCTGTGTCGCGCCCTGGGCATCGAACTGATCATCAACAAAGTCGGTAACGCACGCGCCAAGGGCCAGGTCGAGCAGGCCCACAACATCGTCGAGCGGGAGTTTGAAAGTGGCCTGCAACTGATGCAGAAACCGCGCACTCTGGACGAGATCAACGGGCTGGCCGGACGCTGGATGCGGCACTACAACGCCACCGCCATCCACACCCGACATCACCGCACTCGCTACGCGGCCTGGATGACGATCAAGCCTGAGCAACTGCGCATTGCACCGCCTGCAGAGACGATGCGCGAACTGGCCATTGCCGCACCGGAGAAACGCAAGGTTTCTGCCCGGCTGCGGGTGCCGTTCCGCGGTGCCGAATACGACGTGTCCGTTATCCAGCACTTGCAGGTCGGTGACCAGGTGCTGGTTACCCGCAACCCGTTCCGCGATGCGGATAGCGCTCAGGTTGTGCTTGTTGGAGAAGACGGCCGCGAGCACTACCAGGTGGTCGAGCGTGTTGAGCGTGATGACAACGGATTCGCTGCCAACGCTGCCACTCGCCGAGTGATTGGCGAAGGGCACCAAGCCTTGCCGGAGACGGCCGCGCAGAAGGACCGCAAGCACCTGGACCAACTCGCCACCGGCACCAGCTCGGTCACGGAGGCAGAGAAGGCGATCAGGTCGCGAGCAGTGCCGTTCAACGGCGAGATCGATCCGTTCAAGGAACAGGCCAACACCGTGTTGCCAACCTACCTGCCCAAGCGCGGTACCGAACTGGAGACCCGCGTCACCGTGGCTGGCTTGGCCTCGGTCGAGCTGAAACCACTGAACCGCATCGAGCTAGCCAAGGCGCTGCGCGTACGTCTGGGTACAGCCTGGACACCGGCATCTATGGAATGGCTCAAGACCAACTACCCGGAAGGCGCTATGGAGGAGCAACTCGACAGCATCGTTCAGCAGTTGCAGGCACCTGCACGCCCAAGCCTGCGCCTGGTAGGGGGTGAGTAATGCTGCGCCTGAAGGAAGTACTCGCAACCCTCAGCCTTGGCCAGGCTGATCTGGCCAGGGCGATGAAGCTCAGCCCGGCAGCCATCGCCCAGTTGGTCAATCACGACCAGTGGCCCAAGTCCATCGACAAGCAGGAGCTGTGGGGCCGTATGGCCGACTGGCTCTATGACGTTGGTGCGCAAGACGGCGACATCGCCGCCTTGGAAGAAGAAGTGGAGTCGCCGCGCGCCAACGCGGCGACTCCTGCAACCCCGGAAACCAATCACGAAAACCAGGAGTGCCCCGACATGCTAATGGCAAAACAATCCCTGCGGCCAGACACCAAGCGCGCCTTCGGCGTGATGGTCGACCCGTTTGGCGATCTACGCTGCGCCGAAGACATGTATTTCAGCGGCGATATTCGCTACATCCGCGAATCGATGTACCAAACCGCACGCCATGACGGCTTCCTCGCCATCGTGGGCGAGTCCGGTGCCGGCAAGAGCACTCTGCGTCGCGATCTAACCCACCGTCTGCGCAACGAGCCGGTCATCACCATCGACCCCTTCGTAGTTGGCATGGAAGCCAACGACATCAAGGGCAAGACCCTGAAGGCGACTCATATCGCCGAAGCCATCATGTATGCCGTGGCACCGCTGGAAACACCTAAGTCCAGCCCCGAAGCTCGCTTCCGCCAGGTCCACACCTGCCTCAAGAACTCATACGCCGCCGGCAACCGTCATGTCGTGATCATCGAAGAGGCGCACTCGATCCCGACCCAGACCCTCAACCACCTCAAGCGCATGCGCGACCAGTTCGAGGACGGATTTGACAAGCTGCTCAGCATCATCCTGATCGGTCAGCCCGAACTGCTCATCAAGCTGTCGCCACGCAACGCCGACGTGCGCGAAGTAGCCCAGCGGGTCGAGATCGCCATCTTGCCGGCCATCCCCTCGGGTGATGTAGAGCAGCACCTGGCATTTCGTGTCGGACGCGCCGGCAAGAAGCTGGACGAACTGATCGACCAGGGTGGCATCCACGCCATCGTTGAACGCCTCGCCAGCTCCGGCAAGGACGGAACCAGCCAGCTCTATCCGTTGGCTATCGGAAACCTCTTCAACGCAGCGCTGAACCTGGCTGCCGAGATCGGTGAAAGCCGCATTACCGCTGATGTGGTCAAGGGGGTGTGAGATGAACGTCGTACCGATCACTGGCCGCCTCCCTGAAGAGCATCCGAAAGCTACCCATCTGCCGCTCTGCACAGTACTGACGCCAGAGCTGGCCCGCTGCCTGGAGGCCGTCAACAGCGCCACCCGCGCCTTGCGCCAGGCCGGCATTCCGATTGAGCAGACGTCGGTGCTCGATCGCCGCCTGTTCATCCGCGAAGAGGATTCGTTGCGGCTGCACCGCCGCTTCCGCAACGCCATCCGCGGTATTCGCCAGACCACTCACGGGAAGGTCACCGTCCATGTCGTCAGTCTGCTCGGTGTTGACGTGGCCTGGACGACCCCGGTGAAGGAGCAAGACCAATGACCGTCATCACCCATGCTTACACCCCGCTGATGGACGTTGATGCCATGAGCGAGGAGGACTGCCGCCTGGCCCTGAAGGATGTTCTGCGCGATGGGTTCGCGAAGGACCAGCAAATGGTCGAGCTGAAGACCATCAACCACACGCTGAATCAGCAGCTCAATCACGCGAACAACATCTTGATCAAGCTGGCGGAGTTGAAGCTGGCCTATCAACACGAGGCGTATGAAGCCGAGCTGGAGCAGTTGGCCGCTTACTACCTGCACCTCAAGGCCGAGCAGCAGACTGCTGGGAGGGTGCACTGATGAACAACGACACACAGCGGAACCAGTGCGATGGCTGCCAGGCCGGCGTGCCGCTGGAGAACGGCAAACACCGAATGGGACGTCCTGGTGGCTACCCCGACCTCATGAGCTGCACAGCCCATCTCTATGGGGCGCCGCAAGTACAGCCTGTGGCATGGGCCATTTTCGACGGCGCCTGGATCTCGGACCACACGGCTGATCCAAACCGAGCGGAGCAATGGGCTGAGGATGGTAAGAACGTGATCGCTCTTTTCGCGATTCCGGTCCAGCAGCCGGTATCTGCTTTCGCTCGGGATGTGCTGGCAGAACGGCAGCGGCAGATCCTCCAGGAAGGCTTCAGCCCCAGCCATGATGCCGAGTACCGAGGCGGTGAACTAGCGCTGGCTGCTACCTGCTACGCCGACGAAGCCGTTACGCAGATCTGCCAGCCAGAGCGAGAGCCGTGCCTGACGCAACTGGTGCCGGGCTGGTGGCCGTTCGAGCCATCCTGGTGGAAACCCAGCCTGGGCGCTCGAAAGAACCTGGTGAAGGCCACGGCGCTGCTCCTCGCACAGGGTGACGCGATCGATCTACAGATCGAGGTGGAACTGCAGTCTGACGGGGAGGAACAACCGTGATCCAGAGCACCCGTTACGACACTCTCGTCATTGAGGGAGCCAGCGGCACCACCGTACCTAAAGAGGTAGACGGAGGGCGTGTCGTGTCCTGGGCGAAGGGACATGCACTCGCAGGAGCCGATCCGCTTGAAGCATTCGTGCAGGCTCTGGCCAATGGCGACTACAACGAAGTTCCCGGTGATGCCCTGCAGCTGATGGCCGAAGGAGTCATCGCCCGCCACAACCGACAACTGGAGGCTGGCTATGACTGAGCGCCGCCTCAAATGCCGGCGCTGCCGCTGGATCGGCGCGCTTAGCGATCTCCATCCGGTGCCGCACCCGAAGGATTCTTCGCGTAGCGACAACGTCTGCCCACGCTGCGGGTGCAAAACCTTCTCTCCAACTGAGGATTCCTCCCATGGCTGAACAAGCAGTGCATGTTCCCGCCGGGTACCGCATGGACGCCAAGGGGCGCCTGGTACCTGAAAAAATGATCAAGCCCATCGACCTGGAGCGCGACCGCCTTGTGCAGGAGATCGTTGCCAAGGGGAAGGCTCTGAACAAGGCGTTGCTGGATTTCAAACTGGCGACATTCGGCGATATCGAAGCCTTCATCACACTGTCGGCCGAGCAGTACCAGGCGAAGGTAGGTGGCAAGAAGGGCAACGCCTCCCTGGTCAGCTTCGACGGTCGCTACAAGGTCATTCGGGCCATGGCCGAAAACATCGCCTTCGACGAGCGCCTGCAGGCGGCCAAGGCGTTGATCGACGAGTGCCTCCACGAATGGACGGAAGGTGCTCGCGCGGAGGTCATCACGCTGATCAACGATGCGTTCCGCGTGGACCAAGCAGGGAACATCCGTACCGGCAGTGTGCTTGCCCTGCGCCGCCTGCAGATCGATGACGAACGTTGGCAGCGTGCAATGCAGGCCATCGGCGAGGCTGTCCAGGTCGTGAGCACCAAGGCGTACGTGCGTATCCAGGAGCGGGTCGGGGACACCGACCAGTACCGCTCCATTCCTCTTGATATCGCAGGGGTGTGACATGGACCAGGACCGTATCCTCGACAAGATCAAGAAGTGCCTGGAAATGGCGAAGGGACGGGGCTCCAACCCGAACGAGGCCGAGATCGCGCTGCGTCATGCCCACAAACTGATGGAAGCCTACAACCTGGAGATGGGCGACGTGCTGGCCAGCATGGCTGGCGAAGCCAAGGTTCCCGCTGGCTCGGATGGAAAACCGCCGGCCTGGCGGGTGAGGCTCGCTCAAGTGTGCTGCCATGCCTTCGGCACGCACCTGATCATCTGCACCTCCTATTTCGAAAGCGCTTCGTTCCTCTTCGTCGGCTGCGCGGCGGCGCCGGAGCTGACCGGCTACGCCTACCAGGTGCTGGAGCGACAGCTGCAGAAGGCGCGCAAGGACTTCCTGAGCACGCAGAAACGCTGCAAGCGGTCCACCAAGGTAGCCCGTGGAGATGCCTTCGCGCATGGATGGATCGAGGCCGTGTACGCCAAGGTCGACCAGTTCGCGGGCGTCGACGACAACATCGCCGACGCGATCCAGGCGTACATGGCGAAGCACCACGCTGACGTCGGCAAGTTCGAGATGAAGCGCCGCAAGCTCAAGGCACGTGACGAAGTGGCCAGTGAAGCGGGGTATGCCGCGGGCAAGCGCGCGCGGCTGCACCAGGGGATCGGGCACCAGGCCGTGGCTCGGCTTACTCAGGGGGTGTGAGATGTCGCAAGCCAATCCGTTCATTCGTCCTGACAAGGACTACGGTGCAGTGAGTGCTGATGATCGCCTGCGCGCTCTGGACAGCTTCAATCTAGAGCAATGCCGTGCTGCGCTCTCGGTACCCGGTCTGCAGAAGACCGTCGAGAAGAAGCTGCACAGCCGCATTCGACAGCTCAACAAGGAGGCCAGGTGATGGAGCGCTACCACTCAACGGCCGGCGATCCACCTCGGCGTGATGCTGACGTAAAGCGGCAGGAGGCTCAGGAGCTGGACGAACTTGTTCAGCAATTCCTGGCCGGCGGCGGTCAGATCGAGAAAGTCGGGTACAAGATGCGTGAGTTGCCGGACACTTTCGTCATCAACCCCATGAAGACGCCGGTATACAACGGAGCCCTGGCCGAGAATTCGTCGCTCAAAGCGAAGCCTGCCGCGCCACGTACGCAAGCCAAGACCGAGCCCCAACGCTCCCCAGCTCCCTTGCCGGCTTTGCAGCCGGCTCCTGGCGTGAACCCGAAGGTCTGGTTGAGCCGGATGATCAAAGCCCAGGCGCTGCTGGCTGCGCAGACGGCCAGGCTCGCTCGCGAATTGGGCGTCAGCGATGCTGAGCTGCGCCGGCTGGGACGTCGGCATGGCATGGAGGTGTTCCATGGCACTCGCTAGGGGGCTGCTCAGCAAGATCCACATCGCTCGTCAGCAGCTCGGCCTGCAGGACGATGTCTATCGGCAGAAGCTGCAGGTGATGTTCGGCAAGGGATCGGCGCGGGATCTCAACCTGCGCCAGGCCGAGCAGTTGCTGACGGAGTTCAAGCGCCTGGGCTGGCAACCACAGCCCAGCAAGCGAGCAGCCGGCAAGCCGCATAACTTCAGTCAGCTGCCCGCCGAGGTCCAGGTCATCGAGGCGCAGTTGGCCGAGATGAGGCTGCCCTGGAGTTACGCCGACAAGATCGCAAAGCAGATGTTCGGCGTGGCCAAGGTCGCCTGGCTGAAGAAGCCAGATCAGCTCACGGCAATCCTGGCAGCGCTGCACGTCGAGCAGGAGAAGCGGTACCTACTCGCTGAAGTGGATCGGCTCTGCCAGGGCCTGGGCATTGAGCATCCAGAACAGGCGGCCGGCCTGGAACAGCTGCCGAAAGGGTGGCGGCGGCAGCGTCCAATCCTCAAGGCCCTGGTTGAAACGCTCCAGGCGGCCGCAGATAGCAAGCGGAGGTAATAATGAAGGAGATCCGTTCGCAGCAGATCCGCCGCCGGAACAACATGCTCAGCGAGCTGGCCGAACTGATCGTCGAAGCGTTCGTGCGCAACGGGATTCCTCGGGAGAAGGCGGTGCCCGAGTCGGAGGAGGTGGCGTTCCAGCTGCATCGGCGCTGGGCCGGTTTGACATTTGTTTTCCCGGTCAAAGATGACCTGGCCCGCAAGCGTCTGGAGTTGCACATCCTGCAGCGCTACGATGGATCGAACGCCGACAAGCTGGTCCAGGAGTTCGGAATTTCAGAAGGGCTGATCTACGAAATAGTCAGGAAGCACCGCAGGCAGCGAAAGGATCAGATGACGCTTTTTGACCCGGTCGAATGAGCCGGGTCTTCGTTTCACCCCTGGCAACACCTTTTCATTCTCTCGTCTCGATATTCCCCATCCCCTCCCGCTATATCTCGATTTTTCGCGCACCTCCCCCTCGGTATTTCTCACCCTCTCTCAGGAAGCCCACCCGCGCCCGTGCCGAGCCCCCCTCCCCGGCCCCGGTGAACCTGAGGTTCTGCCCTTGCAGGGCGGCGCTGAAACGCCTTCTTTCCATCGATTCGTGCCTCTTGTTCTTCTTGTTCCCGGCCAGCGGGCCGCGACGCCTGCCGTCACGGCGAAAACCCCGGGCGCTCCATCATATGCGCAAGCCATGTGACTTGGCGCCTCCCTGGCGCGCCGGGGGAATGTGCTCAAATACGCCCTCGGGGGGCTGCCCCTTTCACACGCCACGGCGTCAGCGGAAACAGCGCGGACGAACGGTGCGGAGACGCCCCGAAAACCTGTAGACATATTGTCTAACAGAACCCTATAGTCATTATACAAACTGTAGACAAAGCCCATGACAAGTAGAAAGGCCTCCATGAAAGCCCAACCCGACGTCGACTCGAACAGCGCCGATGCCCCCTTCGACCGCAAGGCGGTGCTGGGCGATGCGCTGCGCCGGCGGATCCTGAGCATGGAACTGGCGCCCGGCGCGGTCGTCGACGAACTCGCCCTGTGCGACGAGTTCGGCCTCTCGCGCCCGCCGGTGCGCGAACTGCTGCGGCAGATCGCCGCCGAGGGCTACATCGAACTGGAAGCCAACCGTGCGCCGCGCGTCGCGGCCATGAGCCACGACTCGCTGCACGCCTTCTTTCTCGCCGCGCCGCTGATCTACATCGCCACCACGCAACTGGCGGCCACCCATGCCAGCGAAGCGGAGATCGAGACGCTCAAGGCGATCCAGGAAGATTTCCGCAAGGCCATCGAAGAGAAGCATGTGGAAAACCGCGTCATCCACAACGACGCCTTCCACCTGGAGATCGGCAGGATGGCCCACAACGACTACCTCATGCCGAGCCTGCGCCGCTTGCTGATCGACCATGCGCGGCTGGGCAAGATCTTCTACCGCCATCCGACCACCGACGACATGCAACGCGACCTGGAACTCGCCTGCGACCAGCACGACCAGATCGTCGATGCCATCCAGCGGCGCGATCCGGATGCGGCGGCGGACATCGTCCGTGCGCATTTCGAGCTGTCGCGCCGGCGCATGGCCGAGTACGCGGCACCGGCCGGAGTGGAGGTGGCGCTGGTCTACGAGGGTTAGCGAGCCCCCGCGCCACGGCCCCGCCCGAGAAGCGGAGGCGGTCACGCAGGGGATGGTTACCGGGTTCCAATAACAAGAGTCAGGTCCCTGCGATGACGAAAGTAACCCACCTTCCGGCCGACGACCGTTCCTGCGGCTGGTATCACCTCAGCCCGCCGCGGCGGCCGAAGCCGGCCCACTACGGCAGGAGCGCCGCCCGTTGGGTGGTGGTCGGCGCCGGCTTCACCGGCCTCGCCGCCGCGCGCCAGCTGGCGCTGCATTTTCCCGACGAGGAGATCGTCCTGGTCGAGGCCCAGGAAGTCGGCTTCGGTACCGCCGGGCGCAACGCCGGCTTCGCCATCGACCTGCCCCACGACATCGGCGCCGACGACTACATCGGCGACATAGCGACCGCCCGGATCGGCCTGAAGCTCAATCTCGCCGGCCAGTCGCTGCTCCGCGAACAGGTACAGCGCCATGCCATCGACTGCCAGATGAAGGCCTGCGGCAAGTACCAGGCGGCCGTCGAGGCGCGCGGCGTGGCTGTGCTCGACGCCTACCGGCGCGGCCTCGATCGGCTCGGCCAGGCCTACGAGGTGATCGAGGCGGACGACCTCCCGGGACACATCGGCACCGCTTTCTATCGCAAGGCCCTGTTCACCCCCGGTACCCTGCTGGTGCAGCCCTCGGCCCTGGTCAAGGGCCTGGCCGACAGCCTGCCGGGCAACGTCAGCCTCTACGAACACACACCGATCACCGCCGTGGAATATGGCGACAGGACCCTGCTGAGCCATCCCCACGGCAGCATCCTGGCCGACCGCCTGGTCCTCGCCAACAACGCCTTCGGCATGAGCTTCGGCTTCCTCCAGGGGCGGATGCTGCCGATCTTCACCTACGCCAGCCTGACCCGGCCGCTCGATGCCGAGGAGCAGGCCCGTCTCGGCGGGCGCCCCTACTGGGGCCTGATCCCGGCCGACCCTTACGGCACCACGGTGAGGCGTACCCCGGACAACCGCCTGCTGATCCGCAACAGCTTCAGTTTCAACCCTGACGGACGCAGCGCCGGGAAGTACCTTGAGCGCTTCGCCGTACGCCATCGCGCCTCGTTCCGCCAGCGCTTCCCGATGCTCCCGGAAGTCGGCTTCGACTACACCTGGGGCGGCTCGCTGGCGCTGTCGAGGAACCACATGGGGCACTTCGGCGAGCTGGCGCCCAACGTCTATGGCGCCCTGTGCTGCAACGGCCTGGGGGTAACCCGCGGGACCGTCACCGGGAAGCTGCTGGCCGACTGGCTGGCGGGCGAACGCAACGAGCTGATCGACTTCCTGCTGCGCGCGCCCGGTCCCAGCGGCAATCCACCCGAACCACTCCTTTCCCTTGGCGTGAACCTCAACCTGAGGTGGGGGCAGTATCGAGCAGGTAGAGAAAGCTAGGCATCCCTAGGAACGCGCCCGCGGGCGCCGACTTCGATTCAGACGGCCATTGAAGACCGGAGCTGGAGAGCGTTCCAGCCTCGCGGATTCGCTCGGCCCGAATTCACCGGCAGCGGTTAGAACCAGGAGACAATAATGACAAATCCTACGACCTCGATCGAAGACGTACCCCTCAACGCCTTCCACCGGCTGTTGACCCTGCGCTCCGGCGGCGGCTCCTTCGTCGACGGCTACGTGCTGAGCATCATCGGCGTGGCGATGCTGCAGATGACCGCGGCATTGCAACTGAGCAGTTTCTGGCAGGGCATGATCGCCGCCTCGGCGCTGGTCGGCATCTTCTTCGGCGGTTTCCTCGGCGGCTGGCTGACCGACCGCCTGGGCCGCCGCAGGTTGTTCTTCGTCGGCCCCAGCCTGTTCGTCCTCGCTTCCCTGGCGCAGTACGGGGTCGACTCGGCGGCGGCGCTGTTCGTCCTGCGCTTCCTGATCGGCGTGGCGGTGGGCATCGAGTACCCGGTCGCCACCGCCTTGCTGGTGGAGTTCCTGCCGAAGAAGTATCGCGGACCGCGCCTGGCCACCCTGACCATCCTCTGGTTCGCCGGCGCCGCCTTCGCCTACCTGGTCGGCGACCTGATCCTGCGCAGCGGCGGCGAGGACGCCTGGCGCCTGGTACTGGCCAGCACCGCGGCGATCGGCGCCGTGCTGTTCCTGCTACGCATCGGCACCCCCGAGTCGCCGCGCTGGCTGCTGAGCAAGGGCCGCGACGCGGACGCAGAACGGGTCATCCGCCAGGTCTACGGCGAAGCCTTCTCGCTGGAAAACCTGCCCGAACAGGCGCTGGAACGGAAGGTCACCATCTGGCACCTGCTCTACGCCGGCTACGGCAAGCGCATGCTCTTCGTCACCCTGTTCTGGACCTGCTCGGTGATCCCCGTGTTCGCCGTCTACGCCTTCGCGCCCAAGGTGCTGCTGGCGCTGAACCTGAAGGGCGACTGGGCCTCCTACGGTTCGGTGGCGATCACCCTGCTGTTCGTCATCGGCTGCATCATCGCCACCCGCCTGATCAACCGCATCGGCCGGCGCTGCATGCTGCTGCACAGCTTCCTCTGGTCCGGCCTGGCGCTGCTCGGGCTGGGCGTCTTCCACGCCGGCTCGGAGGCGACCATCCTCGGCCTGTTCGGTGCCTACGCGCTGTTCATCGGCGGCGCCCAGGTGCTGCAACTGGTCTACCCGAACGAACTGTTCCCCACCGAGATCCGCGCCTTCGCGGTCGGCGTCGGCACCTCGTTATCGCGCGTCGGCGCCGCGGTGGGCACCTACCTGGTGCCGCTTTCCCTGGAAACCCTGGGTACCGCCCAGACCATGTACGCCGCCGCGCTGGTGACCCTGCTCGGGCTGCTCGTGACCTGGGCCCTGGCGCCGGAAACCCGTTCGCTGAACCTGCAGCAGGCGGCTTCGCTCACCTGAACCACCCGCCGCGGCAGCGTCCGCCGGGTGCGCCGCGGCCCAGCATCCCACAGGAGGAAACCCCGTGAAATTCGAAGGTATCTATACCCCCGCCATCACCCCGCTGAGCGCCGACGGCAGCATCGACACCCAGGCCTTCGCCGAGGTCCTGGAGTTTCTCGTCGAGTCGAAGGTGCACGGCATCGTGATCGGCGGCTCCACCGGCGAGTACTACGCGCACACCGCCGAGGAACGCCTGGCCCTCGCCGCCCACGCCAGCAAAGTCATCGCCGGGCGCCTGCCGCTGGTGGTGGGAACCGGCGCGATCCGCACCGAGGACTCGCTGGCCTACGCCGAAGCCGCCCGCGCCATCGGCGCCGACGCCATCCTGGTCGGCTCGCCGCCCTACGCGCTGCCGACCTCGCGGGAGATCGCCGAGCACGTGCTGGCGGTGGATCGCGCCGCCGGCCTGCCGATCATGCTCTACAACTATCCGGCGCGGATGGGCGTGGAGATGGACGAGGCGTTCTTCGCCGCCGTCGCCGGCTGCCGCAACATCGTCGCGATCAAGGAAAGCTCCGGCTCCACCGCGCAATTGCACCGCCTGGCCTGCCGCCACCCGCGGATCACCTTGTCCTGCGGCTGGGACGACCAGGCCCTGGAGTTCTTCGCCTGGGGCGCGCGCAGTTGGGTCTGCGCCGGCTCCAACTTCATCCCTGGCGAACACCTCGCCCTGTACCAGGCCTGCGTGGTCGAGAACGACTTCGCCAAGGGCCGGCGCATCATGGCGGCGATGATGCCGCTGATGGACTTTCTCGAAAGCGGTCACTTCGTCCAGTCGATCAAGCACGGCTGCGAACTGGCCGGCCTGCGCGCCGGCGGCGTACGTGCGCCGCTGAAGGCGCTGGACGAGGCCGGCAAGGCGGCACTGGCGGAGATCGTCGCCAGGCTCAAGGGCGAGGTCGCGCGGATCGTCGAGGGTGGGCGCCATGACTGAGCTGCTGAGCCGGGAGGAATACGCGGCCATCGCCGCGACGCTGGACCTTCCCCAGCGCGCCTTCATCGACGGAGGGTTCCGCGATGCCTGCGGCGGCCGCACCTTCGCCTCGACCAACCCGGCCACCGGCGAGCTGCTGGCGCAGGTCGCCGCCTGCGACGCGGAGGACGTCGGGCACGCCGTGGCCAGCGCGCGGCGGGCGTTCGAGGACGGCCGCTGGCGCTCGCGCACGCCCGCCGAGCGCAAGGCGGCGCTGCTGCGCCTGGCCGAGCTGCTGGAAGAGCACCTGCTGGAACTGGCGGTGATGGAGAGCCTCGACAGCGGCAAGCCGATCCGCGAATGCCAGCACACCGACCTGCCGGAAACCATCAATACCCTGCGCTGGCATGCCGAACTGATCGACAAGATCTACGACAGCACCGCCCCGGTCGGTTCGGCGGCGCTGGCCATGGTGGTACGCGAGCCGATCGGCGTGGTCGGCCTGGTGCTGCCGTGGAACTTCCCGCTGCTGATGCTCGCCTGGAAGATCGGCCCGGCGCTGGCGGCAGGCTGCTCCGTAGTGGTCAAGCCGGCCCCCGAGACCAGCCTGACCGCCCTGCGCGTCGCCGAACTGGCCAGCCAGGCGGGGATCCCCGCCGGGGTGTTCAACGTGGTCCCCGGCGGCGGCCGCGAGGCCGGCGAACCGCTGGGCCGCCACCCGGACGTGGCGATGGTCAGCTTCACCGGCTCCACCGCGACCGGCCGCCTGTTCCTCAAGTACGCCGCCGAGTCCAACCTCAAGCGGGTGGTACTGGAGTGCGGCGGCAAGAACCCGGCGGTGGTGATGAACGATGTCGAGGACCTCGACCTGGTGGCGCAACACGTGGTCAACGGCGCGTTCTGGAACATGGGCGAGAACTGCTCGGCGTCCTCGCGGCTGATCGTCCATGCCGAGGTCCGCGAGGCGCTGCTCGAACGCATCGGCGCGCAGCTCCGCGAGTGGCGCATGGGCGACCCGCTGGATCCGCGTAATCGCCTCGGCGCGCTGGTCAGCCCGGCGCACTTCGAGAAGGTCCGCGCGTACCTCGACCAGGCCAGGACGGAGCGGTTGGCGGTGCGCTTCGGCGGCGCCACCGAGGCTGACATCTTCGTCGAGCCGACCGTGGTCGATGGCGTCTCGCCGCACAGCCGGCTGTTCCGCGAGGAAATCTTCGGCCCGCTGCTCTCGGTCACCTCTTTCGACGACATCGACGAAGCCATCGCCCTGGCCAACGACACCGTCTACGGCCTCGCCGCCTCGGCCTACACCGGCAGCCTGCGCCACGCACTGCGCCTGTCGCGAGAGATCCGCGCGGGGATCGTCACCGTCAACTGCTTCGGCGAGGGCGACGCCTCGACGCCCTTCGGCGGCTACAAGGAGTCAGGCTTCGGCGGTCGCGACAAGTCGGTCTGGGCACACGACCAGTACACAGAGTTGAAGACCATCTGGATCGACGCTTCCTGAAGCTGTCCGGCCCGCAAGGGCCGGCACTCCCGCCTGGCGGCGAGACCGGACAACCGGGCCGGACAGGCGACCAAGTGCAGACAACACCCATTCTGCATAACGTTCCGTCGCTATGCTGCTGCCTCCACCCTTCCCTTTTCCGCCAGGAACGACACGGAGACTCATCCATGACGGACAACCATATCGATGTACTGATCAACGGCTGCGGCATCGGTGGGGCGATGCTCGCCTACCTGCTCGGCCGCCAGGGCCACCGCGTGGTGGTAGTGGAGCAGGCACGGCGCGAACGCGCGATCAACGGCGCCGACCTGCTCAAGCCGGCCGGCATCCGGGTGGTCGAGGCGGCCGGGTTGTTGGCCGAGGTGACCCGTCGCGGTGGGCGGGTCCGCCATGAGCTGGAGGTCTATCACGACGGCGAGCTGCTTCGCTATTTCAACTATTCCAGCGTCGACGCGCGCGGCTATTTCATCCTCATGCCCTGCGAGTCGCTGCGCCGCCTGGTACTGGAAAAGATCGACGGCGAAGCGACCGTCGAGATGCTGTTCGAGACCCGCATCGAAGCGGTGCAGCGCGACGAGCGCCACGCGATCGACCAGGTGCGCCTGAACGACGGCCGCGTGCTGCGTCCGCGGGTGGTGGTGGGAGCCGACGGTATCGCCTCCTACGTGCGCCGCCGGCTGCTCGATATCGATGTGGAACGCCGCCCCTACCCGTCGCCGATGCTGGTCGGCACCTTCGCCCTGGCGCCCTGCGTGGCCGAGCGCAACCGCCTGTACGTGGACTCGCAGGGCGGGCTGGCCTACTTCTATCCGATCGGTTTCGACCGCGCGCGACTGGTGGTGAGCTTCCCCAGGGAGGAGGCGCGCGAGCTGATGGCCGACACCCGCGGCGAGTCGCTGCGCCGGCGCTTGCAACGCTTCGTCGGCGACGAGAGCGCCGAGGCGATCGCCGCCGTCACCGGCACTTCGCGCTTCAAGGGCATCCCCATCGGCTACCTGAACCTGGACCGCTACTGGGCGGACAACGTGGCGATGCTCGGCGACGCCATCCACAACGTGCATCCGATCACCGGCCAGGGCATGAACCTGGCCATCGAGGACGCCAGCGCCCTGGCCGACGCCCTCGACCTGGCCTTGCGCGACGCCTGCGCGCTGGAGGATGCCCTGGCCGGCTACCAGGCCGAGCGCTTCCCGGTGAACCAGGCGATCGTCTCCTATGGCCATGCGCTGGCCACCAGCCTGGAGGATCGCCAGCGCTTCGCCGGGGTCTTCGACACCGCCCTGCAGGGCAGCAGCCGTACGCCGGAAGCCCTGGGCGGCGAGCGCTCCTACCAGCCGGTGCGGTCGCCGGCGCCGCTCGGCTGAACCCGCCAGCGCGGCCGGAGCGTAGCGTCCGGCCGCGCGCCTAGAGCAGGTCGCGGCGCAACTGCGGGAATACCTTGGCCACCTTGTTCAGCAGGTAGTCGCCGTACTCGCCGTGGAAAGCGTGGACGTTGGCCTGGTCCCAGCGACGGGCGCTGTCATCCTGTTCCGGCACCTCGGGCAGCCCTTCGATGGGCTGCACGCGGGCATGGAAGTTCGGATCGAAGAACAGCGGGAACGACAGGCGGTCGCGCCCCGAAGTGTTGCGTGCCACCCGGTGCGGCGTGCTGCGGTAGAGGCCGCCGGTCATGCGTTCGAGCATGTCTCCGAGGTTGCAGACGAACGAGCCCGGTATCGGCGGAGCCTCCAGCCAGCCCTGTGGGGTGCGCACCTGCAGGCCGCCGATGGCGTCCTGGTGGAGCAGCGTGAGCAGGCCGTAGTCGGTGTGTTCGCCGACGCCCCACTGCACGTCGAGGCCCTCCGGCACTGGCTGGCTCGGGTAATTGAACAGGCGGAAGAGGATCAGCGGATCGCCGGTATAGCGCGCGGCGAAGTAGTCGGCTTCCAGTCCCAGACCGAGGGCGATGCCCTCCATCAGCCGGTGGCCGACGCGGGTGGTTGCGTCCAGGTACTCCAGCAGCGTCTCGCGCAGGCCGGGCACCTCGGGGAACAGGTTGGCGCCATGCAGCGGCGTCCCGGCGCGCACTTCGGGATGCTCAGCGTCCAGTTCGCTGCCCAGGTACAAGCCTTCCTTCCAGTCCGGGCGGTTGGAGGTCAGTTCGCCGCCAAGAGGGAAATAGCCGCGCCAGGCGCGCCCGCCAAGCTCCATGCGCCAGCGCAGCTTGCTCGTCTCGTCGAGGGCGAAGAACTGCCGCGCCAGGCGCTCCAGGCGCTCGACCAGTTGCGCCTCGACGCCGTGCCCGACCACGTAGAAGAAGCCCTGCTCGCGGCAGGCGCGGTCGATTCGCACGGCGACCGACCGTCGCGCCGCCGGGTCGCTGCCGGCAAGGGCGGCGATATCGATGATCGGCAGACTCGGAGTGCTCATGGCGTTCCTCACAGGGGTTGGGCGAAGGGGGTGCGGATGTCGGCGAGGAACTTCCGCGCACGCGGGTGCTGCGGGCGGTTGAAGAAATCGTCGGGGCTGGCGCGCTCCAGCACCCGGCCGGCGTCCATGAACAGCACGCGGTCGGCGACGTCGTGGGCGAAGCCCATCTCATGCGTTACCACCACCATGGTCATGCCGTCGCGGGCCAGGTCGCGCATCACCAGCAGCACCTCGCCGACCATCTCCGGGTCGAGGGCGCTGGTCGGTTCGTCGAACAGCATCAGCGGCGGCTCCATCGCCAGCGCGCGGGCGATCGCCACGCGCTGCTGCTGGCCGCCGGAAAGCCGCGCGGGGAACGCCGCCGCTTTGTCCGCCAGGCCGACCCGCTCCAGCAGCGCCAAGGCCTGGCGGCGTGCCTCCGCGGGTTTCAGGCCGCGCAAACGGAGCGGCGCCAGGGTGCAGTTGTCCAGCACGTTCAGGTGCGGGAACAGATTGAACTGCTGGAACACGAAGCCGATGTGCGAGCGGAAGCGATTGAGGTCCAGGCCGGGAGCGTGGATGTCCTGGCCATCGATCAGGATGCGCCCGCCCTGGATCGGTTCCAGGCGGTTCAGGGTACGGATCAGGGTGGATTTTCCGGAGCCCGAGGGTCCGCAGACCACCACCACCTCACCGCGGCCGACCTGTTCGTCGACATCCGCCAGGGCGTGGTAGGCGCCGTACCATTTGTTGACCTTTTCCAGCCGGATCATCGGGCCTCCTTGGGATTGCCGCGCTGCGCCTGGCGGCGTTCGAGCCAGAAGGCGAAACGCGACAGTCCGAAGCACAGGATGAAATAGGTGAGGCCGAGGATCAGGTAGACCTGGGTCGGCAGGGTGAACACCTGGGTATTGATCTGCGAGGCGATGAAGCTGACTTCGGCCAGGCCGATGATGTAGCCCAGGGAGGTCTCCTTGATCGTCGAGACGAATTGGTTGACCAACGACGGCAGCATGTTGCGCAGCGCCTGCGGGAGGATCACCAGGCGCATGCTCGCCAGGTAGCCCAGGCCGAGCGAACGCGCCGCCTCGAACTGGCCACGGTCGAGGCCCTGGATGCCGGCGCGGACGATCTCGGCCAGGTACACCGCGTCGAACAGCACAAGCGCCAGCAGCATGGTGGTGAACTGGTCGGTGCGCTGGCCGGTGAGGGTCGGCAGGAAGAAATAGGCCCAGAAGATCACCATCAGCAACGGCACCCCGCGCACCACGAAGACCAGCGCGGTGATCGGCCAGCGCAGCCAGCGCCAGGGGCTGACCCGCGCCAGGCCGAGCAGGATGCCCAGTGGCAGCGCCAGCAGCAGCGCCAGCGAGGCCAGGACCAGGGTCAGGGCCAGCCCGCCCAACGGCCCGTTGGGGTACTGGCCGACGAGGAAGTACAGCCAGTAGATATCGATCAGTTCCAGGGTGGTCATCGCCGTTCGACTCCCGGATAGCGCTGCTGGTACCAGGCGGCGGCGCCGGTGATCAGCAGCGATACGCTGAGATAGGCCGCGGTGGCGAAGGCAAAGGACTCGAAGCTGCGGAAGGTCGAACTCTCCACCTGGCCGGCCTGGTACATCAGCTCGGCGACGCCGATCACCGTGGCGATGCTGGTGTTCTTCCACAGGTTGAGGGTTTGCGAGATCAGCGGCGGTACGGTGATCCGCAAGGCCTGCGGGAGGATCACCAGGCGCATGCTCGCCAGGTAGCCGAAGCCCAGCGCGCGGGCGGCCTCCAGTTGCACCGTGGGCACCGCGCGGATGCCGCTGCGCATGTCCTCGCTCATGAACGCGGCGGTGTACAGGGTCAGCGCGACGATAGCGCTGGCGGCCTCGATGTTGCCGGCGTAGAGCCAGGCCTTGAGGTCCTCGGGTAGCCATTCCGGCGCGGCGAAGTACCAGAACAGCATGTGCGCCAGCAGCGGTACGTTGCGGATGCTCTCGACATAGGCGAAACCGAGCCATTGCAGGGCGCGGAACGGCGCCAGGCGCAGCAGCGCCACCAGCATCGCCAGCGGCACGGCGAAGACCAGGGTGACGGCGGCCAGCTTCAGCGACAGCAGCAGGCCGGCGACCAGCATCTCATGGTACTGGCCGCGCAGCAGCAGGGAGAAATCGAACTCGAACATGGGAAAGGCGCACGCTGTCCGCGAGGACTCACAGGGGACGGGCGGCGACGCGCATGGTCGCCGTCACGCAGAGACGTCAGGCGCTCACTCGGGGATCCGGTCGGAATCGATCTTGAAGTGGCGCTCGCTGAGGTTGGACTTGGTGCCCGGCCCGTACCACTTGAGGTACAGCTGCTCCGCCACGCCGCTGCGCTCCAGGCCGGCGAGGGTCGAGTCGACCAGTTGCTTGAGTTGCGGATTGCCCTTGCGGAAGGCGATGGCCAGGGCCTCGGTACTCAGGTTCTCCGGCAGGATGGCGTAGCCGCCGGCCGCCGCGCCGAGCTTGCCGAAATCGTTGACCAGTGCCGACTCGTCGTCGACGAAGGCCTGACCCTTGCCCTGCTGCAACGCCAGCAGCGCCTGCTGGCTGGTCTCGAAGGTGACCACCTGGGCGTTGGGCAACGCCTTGCGGATGTTCGGCTCCTGGGTGCCGCCCTTGACCGTCAGCACCTTCTTGCCGTCGAGGTCATGCAGCGAGGCGAAGCCGGCGTTCTTCTTCACCAAGGCCTTCTGCCCGGTGACGATGATCGAATAGGAGAAATCCACCAGCGCCTCGCGCTCCTTGTTGTGGGTCAGCGAGGCGGCGAGCAGGTCCACGTGGCCCTGCTGCAACTCCGGGATACGCGCCGCCACGGAAATCTGCTTGAACACCGGCTTGACCCCGATGGCCTTGGCGATCTCGGTACCAAGATCGACCTCGTAGCCGATGATCTGACGGGTCTTCGGGTCGATGAAGCTGTTCGGCTCGTCGGTGCCAAGGGTGCCGATGACGATCTCGCCCTTTTTGCGGATGTCGGCCAGGTCGTCGGCATGGGCAGCGCTGCCGATCAGGGTGAACACAGCCGCCAAGGCTGCGCCAAGCAGGCGAATCTTCATGATGGGTATCTCGCGGAGGAATGGGGTTCGACGTCGGGCGCCGGGTGGGCCGCAGTCTATTAATAACCAAACATCCGGTGAAATATGGTTTTCATATAACCATATGAGATATCAAACTATGCCACTTCCCGCCCCGCGCCAGGGCCCGCGCGCGCTCAGGTGCCCTCGCGCAAGCGCAGCGGGTCCACCAGCCCGGCGGCGATGGCCATGCCCACCAGCTCCGGCAGGGTCTGGGCCTGCATGCGCTTCATCACCCGCGCGCGGTAGAGGTCGACGGTCTTCACGCTGACTTCCAGTTGCTCGGCCACCTCGCGGCTGGTATAGCCGCGCACCAGCGGCAAGAGCACGTCGCGCTCGCGCGGGGTGAGGCTGTCCAGGCGTTCGTGCAACCCGGCGTCGAGATCGTGGTGCCGGCGCCGACGGGCGTGGCGATCGAGGGCCTGCTGCACGCTGTCGAGCAGCAATTGTTCGTTGTAGGGTTTCTCGATGAAATCCACCGCACCGGCCTTGAAGGCGCGCACCACGATGGGCACGTCGGCATGGCCGCTGACGAAGATCACCGGCAGGTCGATGCCGCGCGCCAGCAGTTCGTCCTGCACGTTCAGCCCGCCCATGCCGGGCATCCGCACGTCGAGCAGGACGCAGGCATGGCGGCCGCCCTCGCAGGCATCGAGGAAGTCCCGGCCCTGGGTGAAGGGCCGTGCCTTGAGGCCGACCGATTCCAGCAGCCAGACCGTCGATTCGAGCATGCCCTGGTCGTCGTCGACCACGTAGACCAGCGCTTCGTCAGGCATAGCCATCGTTACCCTCCCGTGGCGCCGGCGGCGAGCGGCAGCCGGCAGTTCATGAGCAACCCGCCATCCGCCGGCAGCTCGGCTTCGAGGGTGCCGCCGAAGCCCTCGACGATGCTGCGGCTCATCGACAGGCCCAGGCCCAGCCCTTCCGGCTTGCTGGTGTGGAACGGCGTGAAAATGTCTTCCAGCTGATCCGCCGGCACTCCTGGTCCCTGGTCGCGAACCCACAGGCAGAGCAGCCCGCCGGGCTCGACGCGGCTACCGATGACGACCCGCGACGGCGAGCCGGGATGCGCCTCGCGGTTGGCTTCGATGGCGTTGCGCAGCAGATTGAGGAACACCTGTTCGAGCAGCACGCGGTCGGCATACAGCGGCGGCGGATTGTCGGTCATCGCCTCTTCCACCGCCACTTGCCAGTGCCCGGCTTCCCACGCGCAGAGGCCGATGGCCTCGCGTGCCACCTGGTTGAGGTCGAGCGCCTGCAGGCGCCGCTGGCCCTTGCGCAGGAAGGCGCGCAGGCGCTTGATCACCTCCGCCGCGTGGCCGGCGTGCTCGCCGATCCGCGCCAGCCCCTCGGCCACCCGCCCGGCGGCCTCGGGCTGGCTGCCGAGGACGGCCAGGTAACGCTGGCTGGCGCTGGCGTAGTTCATCACCGCCGCCAGCGGCTGGTTGATCTCGTGGGCGATGCCCGAGGCCAGTTCGCCGAGAGTGACCAGCCGCGCAGTGTGCGCCAGTTCGTCCTGGTGACGGCGCTGCTGGGCCTCGCGCAGTTCGCGTTCGGTCATGTCGCGGGCCACCAGCGAGTAATAGCGCTCCTCGCCGCGGCCGCGATGGGCCAGCAACACCAGCGAGACTGGCAGCGACGGACGCCCGTCCTGCGGTTGCAGGCGCCCCTCGCGGCTCCAAACGCCGCCATCGCGCGCCTGTCGCCAACCCTCTTCGGCCAGCCGCGCCGGAGTGTCGCCGGCCAGCAGGCGTTCCAGCGCCGGCGCCTCCTGCCCGTCGGCGATGCCGAGGGCGGCACGTGCCGAAGGATTGAGGTAGGTGACGCGGCCGCCATGCTCGACGAACAGCACCAGGTCGGTGTTCGCCTCGACCACTTCGGCCAGGCGCCGGCGGTTCTCCTCCGCCTCGACCCGCCGGGTGACATCGCGGGACACGCTGACCACCTCCACCACCGCCCCGGTGTAGGTCTCGCGGATCGCCCGGCTGGCGGTCTCGAACCAGCGGTAGCGGCCGTCGCGGTGGCGGATACGGTAGGTGATGGTCAGGTAGCCGTCCTGCTCCAGCGCTTCGCGCGCGCGCAGCGCCACCTGGCCGCGGTCCTGGGGGTGGAACAACGCCTGCGCCGGACGCCCGCGCAGTTCCTCCGGCCAGTAGCCGAGCAGGGTCCAGGAAGCCGGCGAGGCGTCGAGGAAAATGCCGTCGAGGGTATGCCGGGAAATCAGGTCGGTGGTGTTCTCGGTGATCAGCCGGTACAGCCGGCTGGCCCGCGCCGCCTCGCGCTCGCCGCGCAGGCTGGCGGTTGCGTCGCGGCAGCGCGCCAGCACCCGGGCCTCGGCGCTGTCGGGAATGAACTGCCAGAGCAGGATGCGTCCGTCGCACTCCGCCTCCACCTCGCCGAGGGCCCGCGCCTGCCCCAGGCTGGCGCGCACCAGTTGCCCATGGTTGGCCGGGAGGTAAGCGCGCCAGGCCTCGCGCGGCCGCTCGCCAAGCAAGGCAAGGAAGGCCTGGTTGAATTCCACCGCCTGCGCCTCGCCGTCGAGCAGCAGCGCCGGCTGCGGGTCGGCCGCGAGGAACGGCGCAGCGCGGGTGACGCCACGGGCGGCGGCGAGCAACGGTGCGAGGAGCAGGCCGAGCCAGTCCAGCGCAGCGCTCTGCGGCGTATCGCTGGCCACCAGCAGCAGGCCTTCGTCGCCGGCCTGCAGGTCGAGGGCGAAGGCCATGCCATGCTCCACGCCGGCACGCCGCAAGCGCGCGCCGAGCCAGGAGGCGGAACGCCGCAATTCGTCCAGAGCCAGCCGGCCGTCGCGCACCAGCCGCTCGCGCAACGCCAGGTCGCTGGCCCGGTTCGGCTCGCCGGCGCCCGGCGGCAGCGCCGGCGACGGCGGCACCGGGGTATAGGTCTGCGCCTGCGGCTGCCAGGCCAGGTACCAGGCCTGGCGCGTGCCCGGATGTTCGAGCAGCAAGCGGCGCAGCGCACCGACCCGCTCGACCAGCGGCGCGCCCTCGCGCAGCAGGCGCAGGAGGCTGTTGAGGGCAGGCGAAGCGGGAAGCGGACTCATGGGCGGAAGATGATCCTGGGAACTTATATGGTATTTATACTATAAGCTTATGGTTTAACTTCCATATATTTTTCATCGTTGCTATAAATCGCCCCAACCCAAGGAGCGCTTCGCCTGGTCCTTGGAAGCTGTTCACGATCTGCCGAGCCAGAGAAACCAGCCGTTTTCGACGCAGTCTCTCCGCGCGCGGCAGATCGTGACCCTTACCCAGAACAGAGCTAACAATCAGCCACGGGGTACTCTTCATGTCGATCTTCGAACAGGGTCTCGCGCCCGCCGCCGTCAACCACATCGCCCTGACGCCGCTGAGCTTCATCGAGCGCACCGCCAGCGTCTATCCGCACTACCCCGCGGTGATCCACGGCAACATCCGCCGCGACTGGGCGCAGACCTACCAACGCTGCCGACGCCTGGCCTCGGCCCTGGCCGGGCGCGGCATCGGCCAGGGCGACACGGTGGCGGTGATGCTGCCGAACATCCCCGAGATGCTCGAGGCGCACTATGGCGTGCCGATGATCGGCGCGGTGCTGAACACCCTCAACGTACGCCTCGACGCCGAAGCCATCGCCTTCATGCTGCAACACGGCGAAGCCAAGGTGCTGATCACCGACTACGAATTCCACGAGGTGATCCATGCCGCCATCGGTATGCTCGACCACCCGCCGCTGGTGGTCGACGTCAACGACCCCGAGTATGGCGAAGGCCGCCCGGTTGGCGAACTGGACTACGAGGCGCTGCTCGCCGAGGGCGACCCGCAGTTCGCCTGGGAATGGCCCCGGGACGAGTGGCAGGCGATCTCGCTGAACTACACCTCGGGCACCACCGGCAACCCCAAGGGCGTGGTCTACCATCACCGCGGCGCCTACCTGAACGCGCTGGGCAACCAGATGACCTGGTCCATGGGCCAGCACCCGGTGTACCTCTGGACCCTGCCGATGTTCCACTGCAACGGCTGGTGCTATCCGTGGACGGTGACCGCGCTGGCCGGCGTCCACGTCTGCCTGCGGCGGGTCGATCCGCAAAAGGTCCTCACCCTGATCCGCGAGCACCAGGTCAGCCACCTGTGCGGCGCGCCCATCGTGCTCAACGCCCTGATCAACATGCCCGACTCGGCCAAGGCCGCCATCGACCACCCGGTGCATGCCATGGTCGCCGGCGCCGCGCCACCGGCCAAGGTGATCGGCGCGGTGGAAGAGATGGGCATCCGCGTCACCCATGTCTACGGCCTCACCGAGGTCTACGGCCCGGTCACGGTCTGCGCCTGGCACGGCGAGTGGGACGACCTGCCGCTGGAGCGACGCGCCGCGATCAAGTCGCGCCAGGGCGTGCGCTACCCGACCCTCGAAGGGGTGATGGTGGCCGACCCGAAGACCCTCGAGCCGGTGCCGCGCGACGGCCAGTCCATCGGCGAGATATTCATGCGCGGCAATACCGTGATGAAGGGCTACCTGAAGAATCCCAGCGCCACCGAGGAAGCCTTCGCCGGCGGCTGGTTCCATACCGGCGACCTGGCGGTCTGCCATCCGGACGGCTACATCGAGATCCGCGACCGGCTCAAGGACATCATCATCTCCGGCGGCGAAAACATCTCCACCATCGAACTGGAGGGCGTGCTCTACCGCCACCCGGCGGTGCTGGAGGCGGCGGTGGTGGCGCGGCCCGACGAAAAGTGGGGGGAAACGCCCTGTGCGTTCATTACCCTGAAGAGCGATCATCAGGGGCTCGCCGAGAGCGAGATCGTCGCGTTCTGTCGCGAACACCTGGCCGCGTTCAAGATTCCGCGTACCGTGGTGTTCTCGGAACTGCCGAAGACCTCCACCGGCAAGATCCAGAAATACGTGCTGCGCGAGTGGGCCGCCGCCCTCTGAGCGCCGCCAGCCGAATTGCCCGTGCAGCGGCCGTGCCACGGCGGCCGTAGGCAGGATGCGCACGGGCAACCCTGTACCTGCGGCCGTCCCGCCGGCCGTTCACCGACGAGGTGTGCAATGCCTGAATACAACGCCCCGCTGCGCGACATGCGCTTCCTGCTCAACGACGTGTTCGACGCCCCCGCCCTGTGGCAGCGCCTGCCGCGACTGGCCGAGCGGATCGACGCCGACACCGCCGACGCCATCCTCGAGGAAGCGGCCAAGGTCACCGGCGGCCTGCTCGCGCCGCTCAACCGCAGTGGCGACGAAGAAGGCGCGCAGTGGCAGGACGGCGCCGTGCGCACCCCGGCCGGCTTCCGCGAGGCCTACGCGACCTACGCCGAGGGCGGCTGGGTCGGCCTCACCGGCAATCCGGCCCATGGCGGCATGGGCATGCCGAAGATGCTGGCAGTGCAGTTCGAGGAGATGATGTACGCGGCCAACGCCAGCTTCAGCCTCTACTCGACCCTTTCCGCCGGCGCCTGCCTGGCCCTCGATGCGCACGGCAGCGAGGAGCTGAAGAACAGGTACCTGCCGAACATGTACGCCGGCACCTGGGCCGGCTCCATGTGCCTGACCGAACCGCACGCCGGCACCGACCTGGGCATCATCCGCACCAAGGCCGAGCCGCAGGCCGACGGTTCATACAGGATCAGCGGGACGAAGATCTTCATCACCGGCGGCGAGCAGGACCTCACCGAGAACATCATCCACCTGGTGCTGGCCAAGCTGCCCGACGCGCCGGCCGGTTCGCGCGGCATCTCGCTGTTCCTGGTGTCGAAGTTCCTGGTCGGCGACGACGGCGCGCTCGGCGCACGCAACGCGGTGCACTGCGGCTCCATCGAGCACAAGATGGGGATCAAGGCCTCGGCCACCTGCGTGATGAACTTCGACGGCGCCAGTGGCTGGCTGGTCGGCGAAGTCAACAAGGGCCTGGCGGCGATGTTCACCATGATGAACTACGAGCGCCTGTCCATCGGCATCCAGGGCATCGGCTGCGCCGAGATGTCCTACCAGAGCGCCGTCGCCTACGCCCGCGAGCGCCTGCAAAGCCGCGCGCCGACCGGCCCGGTGGCCAGGGACAAGGCCGCCGACCCGATCATCGTGCACCCCGACGTGCGCCGCATGCTGCTCACCATGAAGGCGCTGACCGAGGGCGGCCGCGCCTTTTCCACCTATGTCGGGCAGCAGCTCGACCTGGCCAAGTACGCCGAGGACCAGGAAGAACGCAGCCAGGCCGAAGCCCTGGTGGCCCTGTTGACCCCGGTGGCCAAGGCCTTCTTCACCGATACCGGCCTGGAGAGCTGCGTGCTCGGCCAGCAGGTGTTCGGCGGCCACGGCTACATCCGCGAATGGGGTCAGGAGCAACTGGTGCGCGACGTACGCATCGCGCAGATCTACGAAGGCACCAACGGCATCCAGGCGCTCGACCTGATGGGCCGCAAGGTGGTCGCCAACGGCGGGCTGTTCCTCTCCATCTTCAGCCGCGAGGTGCGAGCCTTCGCCGCCGGCGCCAACGCCGAACTGGCGGAGTTCGTCACCCCGCTGCTGACCGCCCTGGACCTGCTGGACAACCTCACCCAGGGCATCGTCGCCCGCGCCGGCAACGACCCGCGCGAGATCGGCGCAGCCTCGGTGGAATACCTGCATCTGTTCGGCTATACCGCCTACGCCTACCTCTGGGCGCGCATGGCCGCCGCCGCGTTGCGCCAGCGCGAGGTCGACCCGTCGTTCCACGACGGCAAGCTGGCCACCGCGCGCTTCTACTTCGCCCGCATCCTGCCCCGCGTGCACTCCCTCGCCGCCGCCGTCGAAGCCGGCAGCGAAAGCCTGTACGGCCTGGAGGCGGAACAGTTCTGAAGCTTCCGTCGAGCATTGTCGCGCGGCCCGTGGGCCACGTGTTTTTTCCGGGACAGCATGCAACGCGCTGTCCGCCGACAGCCCGCGATAACGGCGGATAACCGCGAAGCGGTTATTCGCCCTACGACGCCCGGGAAGCCGGCCAGGCATTCTTGAAAAACGACGCAACCGCCGGTTATTCGCTAGACCAGGAACAAGGACATATCCATGCGAACCCTCACCACCCTCCTCGGCAACAGCCAGAAACTCGACGGCGGCGCCATGTTCGGCAATGCCCCGCGCGCGCTCTGGTCACGCTGGATGCAGCCCGATGCGGAGAACCGCATCGACCTCGGCTGCCGTGCCCTGCTGGTGCGCGACGGCGAGCGCAACGTACTGGTGGAGACCGGCATCGGCGCGTTCTTCCCGCCCGCCCTGCGCCAGCGCTACGGCGTCCAGGAAGAGCGCCACGTACTGCTCGACAGCCTCGCCGCGGTCGGCCTGGACGACGCCGACATCGACGTGGTGCTGCTCACCCACCTGCACTTCGACCACGCCGGCGGCCTGCTCGCCGCCTGGGAAGAAGGCCAGCCGGCGCGCCTGCTGTTCCCCAACGCGCATTTCGTCAGCGGCCGCCGCCACTGGCAGCGCGCGCGCCAGCCGCACCCGCGCGACCGAGCCTCGTTCGTGCCGGAACTGCTCGACCTGCTGCAGGCCAGCGGACGCCTGGAGCTGCTCGACGACGGCGAGCGCTCGGCGCATCTGGGCGAGGGCTGGCGTTTCCATTTCAGCGAAGGCCATACCCCGGGCCAGATGCTCCCGGAGATCGCCATGCCCGACGGCCCGGTGGTATTCAGCGGCGACCTGATCCCCGGCGCACCCTGGGTACACCTACCGCTGACCATGGGCTACGACCGCTTCCCGGAAGGCCTGATCGAGGAAAAGGAACGCCTGCTGGACAGCCTCATCGCCCGCAACGGCCGACTGGTCTTCACCCATGATCCGTGCGTCGCCATGGGCCGGGTGCGACGCGACGAACAGGAGCGCTACAGCCTCTACGACACCCTCGAGCGGGTCGAGAACCTCGAGGCCTGAGCGAAAGGCGCGGCCCGCCCCGGTGGCGGGCCGCGGGAATCAGGAACGCGCCTTGCGCGCGCCCTTGCAGCGCTCGATTCCGAGCCGGCAGATCCGCTCGCAGAGTTCGGCGAAACCGATCCCGGCCGCCGCCGCGGCCTGCGGCAGCAGGCTGGTGGCGGTCATGCCCGGCAGGGTATTGACCTCCAGGCACCAGAGCCGGCCCTGTTCGTCGAGGCGGAAGTCGGTGCGGCTGTAGCCGCTCAGCTTCAGCGCCCGGTGTACCTTCAGCGCCAGACGCTGGGCCTCGGCGGCGATCGCCGGCGGCAGGTCGGCGGGAAACACCTCGCGCACCGCGCCGGCCTGGTACTTGTGCTCGTAGTCGAAGACCTCCTGGCCGCCGAGGAGAATCTCGCCCACCGGCAGCGCCTGGTCGTCGAGCACCCCGACGGTGACCTCGCGGCCGGCGACGAAGCGCTCCAGCATCACCTCGTCGCCATAGCGCCCGGCCAGCTCGATGGCCGGCTGCAATTCGGCCTGGGAATGCACGATGGACAGCCCCACGGTGGAGCCCTGGCTGTTCGGCTTGACCACCAGGGGGAAGCCCAGTTGCTCGCGCACCGCCTCTTCCGAGGCCGGCGCCATCAGCCAACTGGCGGTCTCCACCCCGGCGGCGAGGAACAGGCGCTTGGCCACGTCCTTGTCCATCGCCATGGCGCTGGCCAGGTGGCCGCTGCCGGTATAGGCGAAACCACCGGCATCCAGCAACGCCTGCAGGGTGCCGTCCTCGCCGGTGCCGCCGTGCAGGGCGAGGAAGAACACGTCGACCCCAGCCAGTTCGCCGGCGCTCAGCAGGCTCTGCTTGCCGCTGCGGATGATCGCCAGCGAGTCGGAGTCCGGCGGGACCTCCTTGACCTTGCTCGCCAGCAGGCGGCGCTCTTCCTCCGCGCCGAGCAGGCCGCTGGCGGTATCCACCGCCAGCACCTGGTGGCCGGCGCTGCGCAACGCCTGGATCACCTGCGCGCCGCTGGCGATGGAGACGTCCCGTTCCTCACTGCTGCCGCCGAAGAGAACGGCGACCTTCAACTTGTCCTGTCCCATGTTCCACCTGTCGTTCCAGTGCTGGAGGCAGAAAAGCACAACACAGGGGTAACTGAACAGAGACAGTCATCGTCGCGCGCAGCGAACGGCCTCCCTCAGCCGCGCAGTTCCTCGACCAGCGTGCGCAGCAGTTCGGCGGCCGGCAGCTCCCGCGCCAGCGCCGCGCCCTGGCCGGCCCACTGGGCGGCGAAATCATGGTTGCCGCGAGCCAGAGCGGCGGTCTGCAACGCTTTGGTCGCGTCGTAGACGAACGGATAGTCCGGCAAGGGCGGCACTCCAGGCGCGGCGGCATCGAAGAACATCCGGTTGGGCAGGCCGCGGGCGCTGCGCCCGGACATGGTCACGGTCAGCGCGGTGCGCGCCGCGCGCGGCCCCTTCAGCGCCTCGCGGTAGGCGGCGTTGGCCGAGGACTCCGGACAGAGGACGAAGGCGGTGCCCATCTGCACGGCGCTCGCGCCCAGCTCCAGGGCGGCGCGGATGCCCCGTCCGTCCATGATCCCGCCGGCAGCCACCACCGGTAGCGAACCGCGCGCCGCCAGCAGGCGGACCAGCGCCAGGGTGCCGATGGCGGCGTCGCCGCGCTCCGGCTCGAACACCCCGCGATGGCCACCGGCCTCGATGCCCTGGGCGACCACCGCATCGGCGCCGGCGGCCTCCACCAGGGCTGCTTCCTCCGGCGTGGTGGCACAGACCAGTACGCGGATGCCCGCCGCCTGCAACGCGCGAACCTGGTCGCGGGGCGGCGCGCCGAAATGGAAGCTGACCGCCGCCGGCCGCTCTTCCAGCAGCATCGGCAGCAGGGTCGGGTCTTCGAGGAAACTCAGGTAGATGTTGTTCAGGCGCGCCGGCGGCTCGGCGCCGAACTCGGCGAACAGCGGCTTCAGGTAGTCCAGCCAGGCGCGCTCGCGGGCCGGGTCGGCCTGCCCCGGGCGGTGGCAGAACAGGTTGACGTTGAACGGCTTGTCGGTCAGCCCGCGCACCTCGCGGATCAGCGCCCGGCCCTTCTCGGCGGCGCTACCGGTGATGGCGATCGAACCGAGCCCGCCGGCGTTGGATACGGCGGCGGCCAGCGCCGGCGTGGAGACGCCGAGCATGGGTGCCTGGATGATCGGCTGCTGGATGCCGAGCAGGCGCGTGAAGCGGTCAGTCATGGCGATTCCCTCTCCCGGTCGGACGACACCGCGTCGGCCGACGCTTGACCAATATATCTTCATAAAAGAATATTTTTAACAATTCATTCTCATAAAGAGATATATCGATGGACCTTTCCTCCCTCGAAATCTTCCGCGCGGTCGCCCACGAGGCCAGCGTCACCCGCGCCGCTCAGCAGTTGCAGCGAGCGCAGTCGAACGTCACCACGCGGATCCGCCAGCTCGAGGAGGACCTGGGCGTCGAACTGTTCCTGCGCGACGGCAAGCGCATGAGCCTGACCGAACGCGGCAGCGAATTCCTCGCCTACGCCGAGCAGTTGCTGGCTCTCGCCGACGAGGCGCGTCAGTCGATGCATCCCGCCGAGCCCGGCGGGCGCCTGCGCCTGGGCAGCATGGAAAGCACCGCGGCCAGCCGCCTGCCGGCGCTGCTGGCGAGCTATCACAAGGCCTGTCCGCGGGTCGCCCTGGAAGTCTCCACCGGCACCAGTCGCGCGTTGTTCGATGGGGTGCGGGCGCGGCGCCTGGACTGCGCGCTGGTGGCCGCCGGCCCGGGCTGGGCCGGCGAACTCGATGGCAGCGGCCTGCGCGGCGAGCCGCTGTTCCGCGAGGAACTGCTGATGATCCTGCCGGCCGAACACCCGCCGGTCCACGACGTCGCCGAGGTGCGCCTGCGCACCCTGGCCGGCTTCGCCCGTGGCTGCACCTACCGGCAACTGGCCGAGGACAGCCTGGGCACGCCGCTGACGGTGCAGGAAGTCGGCTCCTACCATGCGATCCTCGCCTGCGTCGCCGCCGGCGCCTGTGTCGGCGTGCTGCCGCGCTCGGTGCTGCAACTGCTCGGCACGCCGCCGCTGCGCAGCCTGCCCCTTGCCGAAGTAGACACCTGGCTGGTCTGGCGCGAAGGCTACGCGACCGCCGCCTTCGAACGCTGGCGCGGCGTGCTGGGCCAGGCCGGCGACTGAGCGGCCAGGGGCGAACCCAACGGCCTGGCTCCGGTCCAACCCCGAGCCATCAGAACAATAGCGAGCCAAGGAGTTGCCCATGAGAAGACTGCCCACCCTCTGCCTGCTGGCCCTCGCGCCGCTCACCGGCGTGGCGCCCCAGGCCCAGGCCGCCAGCCTCTACAACCTGCTGGTGGGGACCTATACCGAAGGCTCCAGCGAAGGCATCCAGGTCTACCGCTTCGACGGCGCCGACGGCTCGGTGAAAGGCCCGCTGCGCGTGGCCCATACCAGCAACCCCTCGTACCTGACCTTCGCCCCGGACCAACGCACTCTGTTCGTGGTCAACGAGAACGGACGGGGCGGCAAGGGCGATACCGTCGGTCGCGCCACGTCCTACCGTTTCGATCCGATCAGCGGCCGCCTGCAACAGATCAGCCAGGTCCAGACCCTCGCCGATCATCCGACCTACAGCAGCCTCAGCCACGACGGCCGCTACCTGTTCGTCGCCAACTACTCGGTACAGCCGGAAGGCTCGGTGGCGGTACTGCCGGTGCGCGCGGACGGCTCGCTGGCGCCGGTGGTGCAGGTGGAGTCGCACCAGGCCAGCAAGGTGCATCCGCGCCAGGTTTCCGGTCATGTGCACTCGGTGGTGTCCTCGCCCGACGGCCAGTACCTGTTCGCCCCCGACCTCGGCGCCGACAAGGTATTCGTCTACCGCTACGCCCCGGAACAGGCCGAACGTCCGCTGCAGGCGGCCGATCCGGCATTCGTCCCGACCCCGCCCGGCAGCGGCCCGCGCCATCTGATCTTCAGCGCCGACGGGCGTTTCGCCTACCTGACCCTGGAACTGAGCGGCCAGGTGATGGTGTTCGCCCATGAGGGCAATGGCCGCCTGCGCCAGTTGCAGACCCACGACCTGGCGCCTGCCGGCTTCCAGGGCAAAGTCGGCGCCGGCGCCCTGCACCTGTCCGCCGACGGCCGCTTCCTCGGCGTGCTCAATCGCGGCGACGACAACCAACTGGTGACCTTCGCCGTCGACCCGGCCAGCGGCCAGTTGCGTTTCGTCGAACGGCGCTCGGTGGAAGGCACCGAGCCGCGCGAATTCGCCTTCTCGCCCGGCGGGCGCTTCGTCCTCGTGGCCAACCAGAACAGCGACCAGTTGCGGGTGTTCGCCCGCGATCCGCAGAGCGGCCAGGTGGGCAAGACGCTGCAAAGCGTCGAGGTGGGGTCGCCGAGCGATCTGCGCTTCGTGGCGGTGCCGTGACCTTGCGCTCGGCCATCCGCCGATATGCCGCTGGGCCGGCGGATCGGCGCTAAGCGGTCATCCGCACCACGGAGCCAGACCCGAAGCCCGCCCTGGCTCCAAGGCCCACAGGCATGGAGCTTCCGCCCACATACGGCAAGTCCTGTAGGGCGAATAACGCCAGGGGCGTTATCCGCCGCTGTCCCGGAGAACCGGCGGATAACCGCAAGCGGTTATTCGCCCTACGGAACCAGGATCCGCCACGTAGAGGTTTGTCATGCTTGCCCTCCAGACGATGGGGGAGCTAACTCGCCCCGGCAGGAGGTCGAATCGTCGCGCAGCGGGTCGAGCGACAGTGATGCCGCGAAGGCGTCTCGCTCCAGGGGGAACCGTCGCGACGGGTTGCCCGCAAGCTACACCCAGCCCCTCCCCCAATAGTCCCCGCGACCAATCGTCAGCCCCTCATCCCACCGTCCCGCGACACCAACGAATCCACCTTAAACCCACGCCCAGCAAGGCCTATAGCGCTAATCACAGACGCCCTTGACCTCAACTTAACTTGAGGTTTTATAGTCCCCGCTGCGGTCATACCGCCCCGTTTCCCCAGGACCACGAACCGCCCCCACGGCCGCTTCGCGGCGCCGGATGGCGACCAGCACAAGGAACGACCCATGCAGCGCTTCATCGATAACTCGCTCGAAAGCAACTGGCTCTGGCTGACCGCCCGGATCTGCCTGGCCCTGATGTTCGTCGCCTCGGGACTGGCGAAGCTGTTCGACTATCAGGCCAGCCTGGAGGAAATGCGCGCCGCCGGCCTGGAGCCGGCCTGGCTGTTCAACATCGCCACCGCCGTGACCCTGCTGGCCGGCTCCGCGCTGGTCCTGCTGGACCGCAAGCTATGGCTCGGCGCCGGGGCGCTGGCGGTGTTCCTGCTGCTGACCATCCTCATCGTCCACACCTTCTGGAGCAAGACCGGCGTCGAAGCCAAGCTGGCGATGTTCTTCGCCCTCGAACACATCGCGGTGATCGGCGGCCTGATCGCCACGGCCATCGCCAGCGCGCAACGTCAGCGGCTGCGCCAGGACGTCTCCGTGGCCGCCACCTACCAGAAGGCCTGAGGCGATCATGCAGAAACCCGTCCTGATCGCCAGTGCCGCGCTCATCTGCGCGGCGGTTATCGGCATCGCCGTCTACGCCACCGGCTCGGCGAAGAAAGACGCCGGCGGTTTCGCCGGCTACCCGCCGGTGAAGGTCGCCCTCGCCTCGGTGGAGCGGCGGGTGGTGCCGCGCGTCTTCGATGGCGTCGGCGAGCTGGAGGCCGGTCGCCAGGTCCAGGTGGCCGCCGAAGCGGCAGGACGGATCACCCGCATCGCCTTCGAATCGGGCCAGCAGGTGCAGCAAGGGCAGTTGCTGGTGCAACTCAACGACGCGGTGGAACAGGCCGAGCTGATCCGTCTCAAGGCGCAGTTGCGCAATGCCGAGATCCTCCATGCCCGTGCGCGCAAGCTGGTAGAGCGCAACGTCGCCTCGCAGGAACAGCTGGACAACGCCGTCGCCGCCCGCGACATGGCGCTCGGCGCGGTGCGCCAGACCCAGGCGCTGATCGACCAGAAGGCGATCCGCGCGCCCTTCTCCGGCCAGCTCGGCATCCGCCGCGTGCACCTCGGCCAGTACCTCGGCGTCGCCGAGCCGGTGGCCAGCCTGGTGGATGCGCGGACCCTGAAAAGCAATTTCTCCCTGGACGAAAGCACCAGCCCCGAGCTGAAGCTCGGCCAGCCCCTCGAGGTCCTGGTCGACGCCTATCCGGGGCGCAGCTTCCCGGCGCGCATCAGCGCCATCGACCCGCTGATCGGCAAGTCGCGCACGGTGCAGGTCCAGGCCTTGCTGGACAACCCCGAAGGCCTGCTCGCCGCCGGCATGTTCGCCAGCATCCGGGTCTCGCGCAAAGCCGACGCGCCGTCGCTGAGCGTGCCGGAAACCGCGGTCACCTACACCGCCTACGGCGACACCGTGTTCGTCGCCCACCAGGACGGCGACCGGCCGCTCAGCGCCAAGCGCGTCTCGGTGCGGATCGGCGAGCGCTGGGACGGTCGCGTGGAAATCCTCCAGGGCCTCGCCGAGGGCGACCGGGTAGTGACTTCCGGACAGATCAACCTGAGCGACGGGATGGCCGTGGAACCGGTCAAGGAAGACACCCTGAGCAGTGCCGCGCCCCCCGTGCCGGTCGCAGGCCGCTGAAGGAACCCCGCGATGACCTTTACCGACCTGTTCGTCCGCCGGCCGGTGCTGGCGCTGGTGGTCAGCACGCTGATCCTGCTGCTCGGCCTGTTCTCCCTGGGCAAGCTGCCGATCCGCCAGTACCCGCTGCTGGAAAGCTCGACCATCACCGTCACCACCGAGTACCCCGGCGCCTCCGCCGATCTCATGCAAGGCTTCGTCACCCAGCCGATCGCCCAGGCGGTGTCGTCGGTGGAGGGCATCGACTACCTTTCCTCGACCTCGGTGCAGGGGCGTAGCGTGGTGACCATCCGCATGCTGCTCAACCGCGATTCGACCCAGGCGATGACCGAGACCATGGCCAAGGTCAACTCGGTGCGCTACAAGCTGCCCGAGCGTGCCTACGACTCGGTGATCGAACGCTCTTCCGGCGAGACCACCGCGGTAGCCTACGTCGGCTTTTCCAGCAAGACCCTGCCGATCCCGGCGTTGACCGACTACCTGTCGCGGGTGGTCGAGCCGATGTTCTCTTCCATCGACGGCGTGGCCAAGGTCCAGACCTTTGGCGGCCAGCGCCTGGCCATGCGCCTCTGGCTCGACGCCGACCGCCTCGCCGGGCGCGGCCTGACCGCCTCCGACGTGGCCGAGGCGATCCGCCGCAACAACTACCAGGCGGCGCCGGGGATGGTGAAGGGGCAGTACGTGCTGTCCAACGTGCGGGTCAACACCGACCTGACCAACGTCGACGACTTCCGCGAGATGGTCATCCGCAACGATGGCAACGGCCTGGTGCGCCTGCGCGACGTCGGTACCGTCGAACTGGGCGCCGCGGCCACCGAGACCAGCGCACTGATGGACGGCGACCCGGCGGTGCACCTGGGGTTGTTCCCGACGCCCACCGGCAACCCGCTGGTGATCGTCGACGGCATCCGCAAGCTGCTGCCGGAGATCCAGAAGACCCTGCCGCCGGATGTCCGCGTCGACCTCGCCTACGAGACTTCGCGCTTCATCCAGGCCTCCATCGACGAGGTGGTGCGGACCCTGGTGGAAGCGCTGCTGATCGTGGTGCTGGTGATCTACCTCTGCCTCGGCTCGCTGCGCAGCGTGCTGATCCCGGTGGCGACCATTCCCCTGTCGATGCTCGGCGCCGCCGCGCTGATGCTGGCCTTCGGCTTCAGCGTCAACCTGCTGACCCTGCTGGCGATGGTGCTGGCCATCGGGCTGGTGGTGGACGACGCCATCGTGGTGGTGGAGAACGTCCACCGCCACATCGAGGAAGGCAAGTCGCCGGTGGCGGCGGCACTGATCGGCGCCCGCGAAGTGGCCGGCCCGGTGATCGCCATGACCATCACCCTGGCCGCCGTGTACACCCCCATCGGCCTGATGGGCGGCCTCACCGGCGCGCTGTTCCGCGAGTTCGCCCTGACCCTGGCGGGCGCGGTGATCGTGTCCGGGGTGGTGGCGCTGACCCTGTCGCCGGTGATGAGTTCGCTGCTGCTCCAGGCACACCAGAACGAGGGGCGCATGGGCCGCGCCGCCGAGTGGTTCTTCGGCGGCCTGACGCGGCGCTACGGGCAGGTCCTGGAGTTCTCCCTGGGCCACCGCTGGCTGACCGGCGGCCTGGCATTGCTGGTGTGCATCAGCCTGCCGCTGCTGTATTCAATGCCCAAGCGCGAACTGGCGCCGACCGAGGACCAGGCCGCGGTGCTCACCGCGATCAAGGCGCCGCAGCACGCCAACCTCGACTATGTCGAACTGTTCGCGCGCAAGCTCGACCAGGTCTACACCAGCATCCCGGAAACCGTGAGCACCTGGATCATCAACGGCACCGACGGACCGGCGGCGAGCTTCGGCGGGATCAACCTGGCGGCCTGGGAAAAACGCGAGCGCGACGCCTCGGCGATCCAGTCCGAGCTGCAAGGCAAGGTCGGCGACGTCGAGGGCAGCAGCATCTTCGCCTTCCAGTTGGCCGCCCTGCCCGGCTCCACCGGCGGCCTGCCGGTGCAGATGGTGCTGCGCAGCCCGCAGGACTATCCGGTGCTCTACCGGACCATGGAAGAGATCAAGCAGAAGGCCCGGCAGAGCGGGCTGTTCGTGGTGGTCGACAGCGACCTCGACTACAACAACCCGGTGGTCCAGGTCCGCATCGACCGCGCCAAGGCCAACAGCCTGGGCATCCGCATGCAGGACATCGGCGAGTCGCTGGCGGTGCTGGTGGGCGAGAATTACGTCAACCGCTTCGGCATGGAGGGCCGCTCCTACGACGTGATCCCACAGAGCCTGCGCGACCAGCGTTTCACTCCGCAAGCGCTGGCACGACAGTTCGTGCGCACCCAGGACGGCAACCTGGTGCCGCTGTCGACGGTGGTCCGGGTGGCGCTTCAGGTCGAACCGAACAAGCTGATCCAGTTCGACCAGCAGAACGCCGCGACCCTCCAGGCGATCCCCGCGCCCGGCGTCTCCATGGGCCAGGCGGTGGCCTTCCTCGACGACGTGGCGCGCGGCCTGCCGGCCGGCTTCAGCCACGACTGGCAATCCGACTCGCGGCAATACACCCAGGAAGGCAACACCCTGGTGTTCGCCTTCCTCGCCGCCCTGGTGGTGATCTACCTGGTGCTCGCCGCGCAGTACGAGAGCCTGGCCGACCCGCTGATCATCCTGATCACCGTGCCGCTGTCGATCTGCGGCGCGCTGCTGCCGCTGGCGCTGGGCTACGCGACGATGAACATCTATACGCAGATCGGCCTGGTCACCCTGATCGGCCTGATCAGCAAGCACGGCATCCTCATGGTCGAGTTCGCCAACGAACTGCAACTCCACGAGCGCCTCGACCGCCGCGCGGCGATCCTGCGCGCCGCGCAGATCCGCCTGCGGCCGGTGCTGATGACCACCGCGGCAATGGTCTTCGGCCTGGTGCCGCTGCTCTTCGCCAGCGGCGCCGGCGCCGCCAGCCGCTTCGGCCTGGGCGTGGTGATCGTCTCCGGGATGCTGGTCGGCACCCTCTTCACCCTGTTCGTGCTGCCCACCGTCTATACCCTGCTGGCGCGCAACCACGCGGAAGTCGACAAGAGCCCGCGCAGCCGGCAACTGGCCGAGGCCGATCTGCTGGTGAACAAGGCATGAAGCGCTCCTACCCGAACCTTTCGCGCCTGGCGCTGGCCCTGGCGGTCGGCACCGGCCTGGCCGCCTGCAGCGTCGGCCCCGACTACCAGCGTCCGCAGTCGCCGCCGCCACGCGTCGCCAGCGAGCACCTCGGCGAGTTCTCCGGCGAGCGGCGGGAAGCGCCCTGGTGGAGTTTCTTCGACGATCCGCAACTGGTGCGCCTGGTCGACCAGGCGCTGGCGCGCAACCACGACATCCGCGAGGCCCGCGCCAACCTGCGCAGCGCCCGCGCGCTGTTCGACGACCGCTGGCTCGACCAGTTGCCGCAGGTCACCAGCCAGGCCGGCTACAGCCGCAGCATCGAACAACAGCTGGACTACGACGGCGAGCCGCGCCGGCGCCTGGCGGAGAGCTACCGCGCCGGCTTCGACGCGCAGTGGGAAATCGACCTGTTCGGCCGCCTCGGCCGACTTTCCGACGCCGCCCTGGCCCGCGCCGAAGCGGCCGACGCCGACCTCCGGCTGGTACGCCTGAGCATCGCCGCCGACACCGCCCGCGCCTACTTCGAGATCCAGGGCTACCAGCGCCGGCTGGACGTGGCGCGCGCCCAGGTGCGCAGTTGGCGCGACACCCTGGAGCTGACCCGCAGCAGCCTGCAACTGGGCAGCGGCCTGCCGGAGGACGTGGAGAACGCCCAGGCCAACCTGCTGCGCAGCGAAGCGGCGATTCCGCCACTGACGACCGCGCTGGAGAGCGCCCGCTATCGCCTCGACGTGCTGCGCGGCGAGGCACCCGGCAGCGGCGCGCCGATCCTCGACGGCGGCGCCGCCGCGCCATTGGCGAAGAACCTGCCGCTGGGCGACGTCGACCGCCTGATCCTCCAGCGCCCCGACGTAGTCAGCGCCGAGCGGCAACTGGCAGCGAGCACCGAAGACGTCGGCGCGGCCACCGCCGAACTCTATCCGCGCCTCGACCTGGGCGGCTTCATCGGTTTCTTCGCCCTGCGCAGCGGCGACCTCGGCAGCGCCTCGCGCGCCTTCGAACTGGCGCCCAGCGTCAGTTGGCCGGCGTTCCGCCTGGGCAACGTGCGGGCCCGCCTGCGCGCCGTCGAGGCGCAGTCCGACGCCGCGCTGGCGCGCTACCAGCGCTCCCTGCTGCTGGCCCAGGAGGACGTCGGCAACGCGCTCAACCAACTGGCCGAACACCAGCGTCGGCTGGTCGCCCTGTTCCAGTCCGCGACCCATGGCGCGAACGCCCTGGAGATCGCCAACGAACGCTACCGCGCCGGCGCCGGCAGCTACCTGGCGGTGCTGGAGAACCAGCGCGCGCTGTACCAGATCCGCGAGGAACTGGCGCAGGCGGAGACCGCCTCGTTCGTCAACGTCATCGCGCTCTACAAGGCGCTCGGCTGGGGCAGCGGCGACCTGGCGCCGGGCGCCGGCCAACTGGCCGCCGGCGAAACCGCCGGGGCCAACCGTTGAAAGTTCCGATTCAGGCCCTGGCAGCGACGATCATGCGGGTTTCCATCGGCAGGTCGACGATCCGCTCCACCGCGAAGCCGCCGCGCCCGAGCAGGTCGACCACCTCCTCGGTGGTGCGGTGACGGCCAGCGCAGGCCATGAACAGGTGCACGTCCCAGAGCACCGACATCGGCGACGGCTCGCTGGCCGAGATGGTCCGCTCGATCACCACCACCCGGCCGTCGCCGGCCATCGCCTCGCGGCAATTGCCGAGCAACCTCAGGCTGGCGGCTTCGTCCAGATCGCCGATGATCCGCGACAGCAGGTAGATATCGCCGTTGGACGGCACCTCTTGCAGCATGTCGCCGCCCACCAGGCTGACGCGCTCCCCTGCCAACAGGCTGGAGAGGTTGTCGCGGGCCACGCCGAGGGAACCCTCGCGGTCGAGCATCACGCCCCAGGCGCTGGGCTCGGCCTGCAGGATGGCCTTGGTCAATTCGCCGGAACCGCCACCGACGTCGACGAAGCTACGCCCGCGGAAATCCAGGAGCCTGGGGATCTCGTGGAAGGCCAGGTTGCTCGCCTTCATCGCCAGCAGGAAGCGCCGGCCGGCATCCGGGCAGCGCTTCAGGTAGCTGTAGAAGTCTTCGCCGAACGCCAGCTCGAAGCCTGGGGTACCGCTGAGCAGCGCCTCGCAGGCGGGCGTCCAGGCGGCGTGGAACTCCTCGCCGTAGAACAGCACCATGTCGCGGAAGGAGCCCTCGACATCCCTCAGCAGGTGGCTGGTGGGGGTATTGGCGTAGCCGTCGCGGGTATCGCCCTGGAAGATCTCGAAGGCCACCAGCAGGCGCATCAGTCGATGGATGCGCTCGGCATCGGAACCGACCGCGGCGGCCAGCGTCTCGTCGCTGTCGATCCCGCTCTCGATCAGATCGGCCAGCCCGAGGCGCGTAGCGACGTAGACGCAACGGGACTTCCATTCCCCGGTAACAACTTGTATCAAATTACGCGCAGCAGCAAGATTCGAATTATTCATCTTTTATTCTCTCTCGTTACACATTTCCGTAACCCGAGAAGTACCCAAGCGCTCTATTTCGCACTTCTTGCCCGCTCGGCGAGAAATACCGCAGAACACCCCGGTTCATTCGGAACTTTGAGAAAAAATGCGCTCATCCCCCGGATCAGCGCTCCCTGGATCTCGTTGCGGAAACAACCCTGGAACTTTCCAACTGCCTGTTCCAGAGCCTTTTCCTGCGTACCGAAAGAATAAAATTACAACTTGGCTACAACCTCCGGCATTGCAGGAAGCATCAGCTTAGCAATCCCGCATACCCTGTCTGGCACCTACCAGATCTTGTAGTTGAGCCGGTACGAGCGTTCTGTGTTTTATGCAATCCACATCAGCGACCAGGGATGCTGGCTATTTGAAACACTTCACGGAATGACGCTGAAAGTCTTCGCGACCTCGTCTGTCGCACCTTAACGAAAGCATTGCGAATCCATCACCGACAGGTTTCCAAAAGAAACCCGGGATGAAACTCCTATTGCCTTTCGAAAATTGGAAACGACAGGCGAACATATGTAACGCGAAATTTCACCCTACGTATAAACAATGCGCCCAGCGAATATCGCTCCCTTACCGAGCGACGAACTCCTGCGCGCCAGCGAATAACCGATGCCGCGAGGGAAAAGTTTCTCCGGCATACCTGGAGAGCCCTCTCGGAGGCGGCGCATGAACGGTCAGCGGTACAGGGAAACACCCCTCGACATCGAGCGTCTGCGGCGCCTGAATCGCGCCACGGTGGAGCGCTACATGGCAATGAAGGGGGCCGAACGGTTACAGCGGCACAGCCTGTTCGTCGAGGACGGCTGCGCCGGCAACTGGACCACGGAAAGCGGCGAACCCCTGGTTTTCCGGGGCCATGAGAGCCTCAGGCGGCTCGCCGAGTGGCTCGAGCGCTGCTTCCCCGACTGGGAGTGGCACAACGTGCGGATCTTCGAGACCGAGGATCCGAACCACTTCTGGGTCGAGTGCGACGGGCGCGGCAAGGCGCTGGTCCCGGGGTATCCGCAGGGCTATTGCGAGAACCACTACATCCATTCCTTCGAACTCGAGAACGGCCGGATAAAACGTAATCGCGAGTTCATGAACCCGATACAGAAACTGCGTGCATTGGGAATAGCCGTTCCGCAAATAAAACGTGACGGTATTCCCACTTGAATGACATCTACCGCCAAGGAGCATTGACGATGCCTGATACGACAAATCCAATCGGTTTCACCGATGCCAACGAACTTCGCGAAAAGAATCGCGCCACCGTCGAGAAGTACATGAATACCAAAGGCCAGGATCGCCTGCGCCGCCATGAACTTTTCGTCGAGGACGGCTGTGGCGGTTTATGGACCACCGATACCGGCTCGCCCATCGTCATTCGTGGCAAAGACAAACTTGCGGAACATGCCGTCTGGTCATTGAAGTGCTTTCCCGATTGGGAGTGGTACAACATAAATATATTCGGAACCGACGACCCCAATCATTTCTGGGTCGAATGCGACGGTCACGGCAAGATTCTTTTCCCCGGATATCCCGAAGGTTATTACGAAAACCACTTCCTGCATTCCTTCGAACTTGAAGACGGCAAGATCAAGCGCAACCGCGAATTCATGAACGTCTTCCAGCAATTGCGCGCCTTGAGCATTCCGGTCCCGGAAATAAAACGCGAAGGCATTCCCACTTGATCGAAACGATATCTCCTGCCGAAGGGGGACCCACCATGGACGATCTATTGCAACGCGTACGGCGCTGCGAAGCGCTGCAGCAACCCGAATGGGGCGATCCGTCGCGCCTGCGCGACGTGCAGGCGTACCTGCGCGGCAGTCCGGCGCTGATCCGCGCCGGCGACATCCTGGCCCTGCGCGCGACCCTGGCGCGGGTCGCCCGCGGCGAGGCGCTGGTGGTGCAGTGCGGCGACTGCGCCGAGGACATGGACGACCACCATGCCGAGAACGTGGCGCGCAAGGCCGCCGTGCTGGAACTGCTGGCCGGCGCCCTGCGCCTGGCCGGCCGGCGGCCGGTGATCCGCGTCGGGCGCATCGCCGGGCAGTACGCCAAGCCGCGTTCCAAGCCGCACGAGCAGGTCGGCGAGCAGACCCTGCCGGTCTATCGCGGCGACATGGTCAACGGCCGCGAGGCCCATGCCGAGCAGCGCCGGGCCGATCCGCAGCGGATCCTCAAGGGCTATGCGGCGGCGCGCAACATCATGCGCCACCTGGGCTGGGACGCCGCGTCCGGGCAGGAGGCGAATGCCTCGCCGGTCTGGACCAGCCACGAGATGCTGCTGCTCGACTACGAGCTGTCGATGCTGCGCGAGGACGAGCAGCGCCGGGTCTACCTCGGTTCGACCCACTGGCCGTGGATCGGCGAGCGCACCCGCCAGGTCGACGGCGCCCATGTGGCGCTGCTGGCCGAGGTGCTCAACCCGGTGGCCTGCAAGGTCGGCCCGGAGATCGGCCGCGACCAGTTGCTGGCGCTCTGCGAGCGCCTCGACCCGCGCCGCGAGCCGGGGCGCCTGACGCTGATCGCGCGGATGGGCGCGCAGAAGGTCGGCGAGCGCCTGCCGCCGCTGGTGGAGGCGGTGCGCGCGGCCGGGCACCCGGTGATCTGGCTGAGCGACCCGATGCACGGCAACACCATCGTCGCGCCCTGCGGCAACAAGACCCGCCTGGTGCGCAGCATCGCCGAGGAGGTGGCGGCGTTCCGCCTGGCGGTGTCCGGCTCCGGCGGCGTGGCCGCCGGGCTGCACCTGGAAACCACCCCGGACGACGTCACCGAGTGCGTCGCCGATTCCAGCGGCCTGCACCAGGTCAGCCGGCACTACACCAGCCTCTGCGATCCGCGGCTGAACCCCTGGCAGGCGCTCAGCGCGGTGATGGCCTGGTCCGGCGCAGAAGCGATCCCGAGCGCAACCTTCCCCCTGGAGACCGTGGCATGAGCGGCATTCCCGAAATCACCGCCTATCCCTTGCCGACTGCTCAGCAGTTGCCGGCCAACCTGGCGCGCTGGAGCCTGGAGCCGCGGCGCGCGGTGCTGCTGGTGCACGACATGCAGCGCTACTTCCTGCGCCCGCTGCCCGAGAGCCTGCGCGCCGGACTGGTGGCCAACGCCGCGCGGCTGCGCCGCTGGTGCCTCGAGCAGGGCGTGCAGATCGCCTACACCGCCCAGCCGGGCAGCATGACCGAGGAGCAGCGCGGCCTGCTCAAGGACTTCTGGGGGCCGGGCATGCGCGCCAGTCCGGCCGACCGCGAGGTGGTCGAGGAGCTGGCGCCGGGGCCGGACGACTGGCTGCTGACCAAGTGGCGCTACAGCGCCTTCTTCCACTCCGACCTGCTCCAGCGGATGCGCGCCGCCGGCCGCGACCAGTTGGTGCTGTGCGGCGTATACGCCCACGTCGGGGTGCTGATCTCCACGGTCGACGCCTACTCCAACGACATCCAGCCGTTCCTGGTGGCCGACGCCATCGCCGACTTCAGCGAGGCGCACCACCGCATGGCCCTGGAATACGCCGCCAGCCGCTGCGCGATGGTGGTCACCACCGACGAGGTGCTGGAATGAACGCCCTGCCCACATCGCTGTTGCAGCGCCTGCTCGAACGGCCGGCGCCGTTCGCCTTGCTCTACCGCCCGGAAAGCAATGGCCCGGGCCTGCTCGACGTGATCCGCGGCGAGGCGCTCGAACTGCACGGCCTGGCCGACCTGCCGCTGGACGAGCCCGGCCCGGGCCTGCCGCGCCATGACCTGCTGGCGCTGATTCCCTACCGGCAGATCGCCGAGCGCGGCTTCGAGGCGCTCGACGACGGCACGCCGCTGCTGGCGCTGAAGGTCCTGGAGCAGGAGCTGCTGCCGCTGGAGCAGGCCCTGGCGCTGCTGCCGAACCAGGCGCTGGAACTGAGCGAGGAAGGTTTCGACCTCGACGACGAGGCCTACGCCGAAGTGGTCGGGCGGGTCATCGCCGACGAGATCGGTCGCGGCGAAGGCGCCAACTTCGTGATCAAGCGGCGCTTCCAGGCGCGCATCGACGGCTACGCCACGGCCAGCGCGCTGAGCTTCTTCCGCCAGTTGCTGCTGCGCGAGAAGGGCGCCTACTGGACCTTCATCGTCCACACCGGCGAACGCACCCTGGTCGGCGCCTCGCCCGAGCGACACATCAGCGTGCGCGACGGCCTGGCGGTGATGAACCCGATCAGCGGCACCTACCGCTACCCGCCGGCCGGGCCGAACCTGGCCGAGGTCATGGAATTCCTCGACAACCGCAAGGAAGCCGACGAGCTGTACATGGTGGTGGACGAGGAGCTGAAGATGATGGCGCGGATCTGCGAGGACGGCGGCCGGGTGCTCGGTCCCTACCTCAAGGAGATGGCGCACCTGGCGCACACCGAGTACTTCATCGAGGGCCAGACCAGCCGCGACGTGCGCGAGGTGCTGCGCGAGACGCTGTTCGCCCCGACCGTCACCGGCAGCCCGCTGGAAAGCGCCTGCCGGGTGATCCGCCGCTACGAGCCGCAGGGTCGCGGCTACTACAGCGGGGTGGCGGCGCTGATCGGCGGTGACGGCCAGGGCGGGCGCACGCTGGACTCGGCGATCCTGATCCGCACCGCCGAGATCGAGGGCGACGGCCGCCTGCGCATCGGCGTCGGCTCGACCATCGTGCGTCACTCCGATCCCCTGGGCGAGGCGGCGGAAAGCCGGGCCAAGGCTTCCGGGCTGATCGCCGCGCTGAAGAGCCAGGCGCCGCAGCGCCTGGGCTCGCACCCGCACGTGGTGGCGGCGCTGGCCAGCCGCAACGCGCCGATCGCCGACTTCTGGCTGCGCGGCGCCAGCGAGCGCCAGCAGTTGCAGGCCGACCTGTCCGGACGCGAGGTGCTGATCGTCGATGCCGAGGACACCTTCACCTCGATGATCGCCAAGCAGCTCAAGTCGCTGGGCCTGACGGTGACCGTGCGCGGCTTCCAGGAGCCGTACTCGTTCGACGGCTACGACCTGGTGATCATGGGCCCCGGCCCGGGCAACCCCACCGAGATCGGCCAGCCGAAGATCGGCCACCTGCACCTGGCCATCCGTTCGCTGCTCAGCGAGCGCCGGCCGTTCCTCGCCGTGTGCCTGAGCCACCAGGTGCTGAGCCTGTGCCTGGGCCTGGACCTGCAACGCCGGCAGGAGCCCAACCAGGGCGTGCAGAAACAGATCGACCTGTTCGGCGCCGCCGAGCGCGTCGGCTTCTACAACACCTTCGCCGCGCGCGCCCTGCAGGACCGCATCGAGATTCCCGAGGTCGGCCCGATCGAGATCAGCCGCGACCGCGAGACCGGCGAGGTCCATGCCCTGCGCGGGCCGCGCTTCGCCTCCATGCAATTCCACCCCGAATCGGTGCTGACCCGCGAGGGTCCGCGCATCATCGCCGACCTGCTGCGCCACGCGCTGGTCGAGCGGCGGCCCTGAGCCAGGAGAACCCATGCACAGATATGTCGTGATAGACGCCTTCGCCAGCGAACCGCTGCAAGGCAACCCGGTGGCGGTGTTCTTCGACTGCGACGACCTCAGCGGCGAGCGCATGCAGCGCATGGCGCGGGAGATGAACCTGTCGGAGAGCACCTTCGTGCTCCGCCCGCAACAGGACGGCGACGCGCGCATCCGCATCTTCACCCCGGTCAACGAACTGCCGTTCGCCGGCCACCCGCTGCTGGGCACCGCCATCGCCCTGGGCGCCGAGACCGACAAGGACAGGCTGTTCCTGGAGACCAGGATGGGCACCGTGCCCTTCGCCCTGGAGCGCCAGGACGGCAAGGTGGTGGCCTGCAGCATGCAGCAGCCGATCCCCACCTGGGAGCACTTCAGCCGCCCGGCCGAGCTTCTCGCCGCCCTCGGCCTGAAGGGCTCGACCTTTCCCATCGAGGTCTACCGCAACGGCCCGCGCCACGTGTTCGTCGGCCTGGAGAGCGTCGCCGCGCTGTCCGCGCTGCACCCCGACCACCGCGCGCTGTGCGACTTCCCGGACCTGGCGGTGAACTGCTTCGCCGGCGCCGGGCGGCACTGGCGCAGCCGCATGTTCTCGCCGGCCTACGGCGTGGTCGAGGACGCCGCCACCGGTTCCGCCGCCGGGCCGCTGGCGATCCACCTGGCGCGCCACCGGCAGATTCCCTACGGGCAGCAGATCGAGATCCTCCAGGGCGTCGAGATCGGCCGGCCGTCGCGCATGTACGCCCGCGCCGAGGGCGCCGGCGAGCGGGTCTCGGCGGTGGAAGTGTCGGGCAACGGCGCGGCCTTCGCCGAAGGCCGCGCCTACCTGTGAACGGGCAGAACGGAGGAACGCCGTGATGGGCGTCAACGCGAACATTTCCGAGTCCCTCACCGGGACCATCGAAGCCCCTTTCCCGGAGTTCGAGGCGCCGCCGGCGAACCCCATGGAGGTGCTGCGCAACTGGCTGGAACGCGCCCGCCGCTATGGCGTGCGCGAGCCGCGGGCACTGGCCCTGGCCACGGTCGACGGGCAGGGCCGGCCGTCGACGCGGATCGTGGTGATCGCCGAGTTGGGCGAGCGCGGGGTGGTGTTCGCCACCCACGCCGATAGCCAGAAGGGCCGCGAACTGGCGCAGAACCCCTGGGCCTCGGGGGTGCTGTACTGGCGCGAGAGCAGCCAGCAGATCATCCTCAACGGCCGCGCCGAACGCCTGCCCGACGAGCGCGCCGACGCCCAGTGGCTGAGCCGCCCGTACCAGACCCACCCGATGTCGATCGCCTCGCGGCAGAGCGAAACCCTCGCCGACATCCACGCCCTGCGCGCCGAAGCCCGGCGCCTGGCGGAAACCGACGGCCCGCTGCCGCGCCCGCCGGGCTACTGCCTGTTCGAACTGTGCCTGGAGTCGGTGGAGTTCTGGGGCAACGGCACCGAGCGGCTGCACGAGCGCCTGCGCTACGACCGCGACGAAGGAGGCTGGAAGCACCGCTACCTGCAACCGTGACGACACCGCTGCGCCGGCGTTTCATGGCGGATAACCGCAAGCGGTTATTCGCCCTACGCGGCCTCGGAGCCCATCTAACCGCACGCGGTCATGCGTACCGCGGCCTCGGAGCCGGTTCGTAGGGCGAATGACGCCACCGGCGTTATCCGCCGCTGCGCCGACGTTTCATCGCGGTAAACGGTCATCCATCCCAGCCGAACCCCCATCGATTCGAACACTCGAGAAAAGGAAGCACCCATGAGCGAACCCATCGATATCCTCATCGCCGGCGCCGGCATCGGCGGCCTCAGTTGCGCCCTGGCCCTGCACCAGGCCGGCATCGGCAAGGTCACGCTGCTGGAAAGCAGCAGCGAGATACGCCCCCTTGGCGTCGGCATCAATATCCAGCCGGCGGCGGTCGAGGCCCTTGCCGAACTGGGCCTCGGCCCGGCGCTGGCGGCCACCGCCATCCCCACCCACGAGCTGCGCTACATCGACCAGAGCGGCGCCACGGTATGGTCCGAGCCGCGCGGGGTGGAAGCCGGCAACGCCTATCCGCAGTACTCGATCCATCGCGGCGAACTGCAGATGATCCTGCTCGCCGCGGTGCGCGAGCGCCTCGGCCAACAGGCGGTACGCACCGGTCTCGGCGTGGAGCGTATCGAGGAGCGCGACGGCCGCGTGCTGATCGGCGCCCGCGACGGACACGGCAAGCCCCAGGCGCTCGGTGCCGATGTGCTGGTCGGCGCCGACGGTATCCATTCGGCGGTCCGCGCGCACCTGCATCCCGACCAGAGGCCGCTGTCCCACGGTGGGATCACCATGTGGCGCGGCGTCACCGAGTTCGACCGCTTCCTCGACGGCAAGACCATGATCGTCGCCAACGACGAGCACTGGTCGCGCCTGGTCGCCTATCCGATCTCGGCGCGTCACGCGGCCGAAGGCAAGTCGCTGGTGAACTGGGTGTGCATGGTGCCGAGCGCCGCCGTCGGCCAGCTCGACAACGAGGCCGACTGGAACCGCGACGGGCGCCTGGAGGACGTGCTGCCGTTCTTCGCCGACTGGGACCTGGGCTGGTTCGACATCCGCGACCTGCTGACCCGCAACCAGTTGATCCTGCAGTACCCGATGGTAGACCGCGATCCGCTGCCGCACTGGGGCCGGGGACGCATCACCCTGCTCGGCGACGCCGCCCACCTGATGTATCCGATGGGCGCCAACGGCGCTTCGCAAGCAATCCTCGACGGCATCGAGCTGGCCGCCGCGCTGGCGCGCAACGCCGACGTGGCCGCAGCCCTGCGCGAATACGAAGAAGCGCGGCGGCCGACCGCCAACAAGATCATCCTGGCCAACCGAGAACGGGAAAAAGAGGAATGGGCCGCGGCTTCGCGACCGAAGACCGAGAAGAGCGCGGCGCTGGAAGCGATCACCGGCAGCTACCGCAACCAGGTGGAACGGCCACGCTAGCAACACCGGGCAGGCCACCGCGCCTGCCCTCTCCCGCCTCTCCCGTCCGCGGGAGAGGCGGCATCCGTGCGGGTGCCGGGCGCTGCGCGCCTATCGGCAGCGCCTCAGGCCTCTTCCGCCCGCCCCTTCCACTCCCCGCGCCCCTCGCCGGCCTGCAGGCGCAGGGCGAGCAGCAGGGCCAGCACCGCCAGGGCGCTGCCGGTGAGGAAACCGCCGGCATAGCCGATCTGCGCGGTGAGGCTGACCAGGAACGAAGACGCCAGCATCTCGCCGAGGTCTCGGGTGCTCTGCACCGCGGTGACATCGGTGCCGGCCTGGTCGCCCTGGCCGGCGAAGCGCATCGCCGCGGTGAGGATCGCCACCGAGGTGATGCCGGTAGCCAGCGAGCCGATCAGCACGCAGGTCCACGCCAATCCTTCGCTCAGTGCCAACCAGCGACCGGCCTGCAGATACCAGAGCAGCGCCGAACAACCGGCGAGCACCACGCCAAGGGCGAAACCGCGCCACAGGCCGATCCGCCTGACCAGCCAGGCGCCGCCGCCGCAGCCGAGGAATACCGTGACCAGGCCACCGCTCATGCCCAGCCGGCCGATGTCCTGCAAGGCCCAGCCGGCATCGCTGAGGTACAGCTTGGACAGGCCGAAGCCGGATACCGCGGTCATCGCCGACAGCAGCGCCAGCGCCAGCAGCGAAGGCGCCAGCGGCCGACGCAGGAAGCGCAGCAGGCTGGCCTTGGCGGCCGGTGCCGGGGGGAGTTCGTGGGGGTCGCCGCGCCCCAGGGCGAGCACGCAGCACAGGCTTGCCAGCGGCACGCAGGCCATGACCAGGAACGCCGTGCGCTGGCCGAAATGCCCGGCGAGGATCAGGCTGCCGGCGCCGCCGCCGAAGAAGCCGATCATCACCCCGGCGATCTGTACCGCGTTGACCTTGGCCAGCAGCTCGCCGCTGAAGTGCTCCGCCGCCATGCCGTCGGTGGCGATGTCCTGGGTCGCGCTGGCCAGCGAAGCCAGCGCCAGCAGGCCGACCGCCCAACCGGCACTGGCCACGCCGAGGCCGAGCGTCGCCAGGCCGAGCAGGCAGGCGAGGACCATGCATTGCATCGGCAGGATCCAGCTACGCCGCCGGCCGAGACGGCGCGACCAGTGATTGTCGACCCAGGGTGCCCAGAGGAACTTGACCACCCAGGGCAGCCCCACCAGGGGCAGGAAGGCCAGCGCCTGCAATGGCGCGCCATCCTGGCGCAGGAGGGTGGGCAGGGCGTCCATGGCCAGGCCGATGGGAATGCCCTGGGACAGGTAGAGCAACGCCAGGGTGATGACCAGGCGGCGGTGGCGGTACAGCTCAAGCATGGTGGTCTCCGGTGACACGGGGGTGGGCGGGTGGCGCGGCGGCGCGCGCCTGCATCCAGGCGTGCCGGATGAGCAGCGCGCCGCAGAGGATCAGGGTGAGGTCGGGGCCCAGGGCCGGCAGCCGGCCGCGCATGAGCCAGGGCGCCAGGTGCGCGACGGCGGCCGCCAGGCAGGCCAGCCCGGCGACGCCGAGCAATCCGCGCGCCAGCGGCCAGTCGCCCGGCAGCAGCAACGCCGCCAGGCCAGCGGCGGCCCACAGGACAAGGAACAGCCGCCCCGGCCAGGGTCCGGCGAGTAGCTCCGAGGGGGCGAGTTGCAGCCCCAGCAGGAGCAACGCGGCCGCCGCCACCAGGCCGGCACAGAAACCCTGGCTCAGGCGCTGCAAGAGCCGTACGCGGGCGTCCGGCGCCGAGGCGCGTCGTTGCAGCCACAGGTACAGGCCGCTGGCGCAGAGCAGGCAGGCGCCGAGGCCCATCGCCAGGTGCAGGCCGCGCAACGCGGCGGACCAGCCCGGCCCGAGCCACTGGTACTGGGCGAAATGCAACGGCTGCACGGCGATGAAGGCGCGCAGCCAGAAACCGCGCTGCGCCGAGCTGCGCTCGCCGAGCAGGGTGCCGTCGGCCAGCCGATAGCGGTGCCGCTCGAAGTTCGCGGTGCTCGGCAGGCCACGCCGGATACCGGCGATCTCCACGCTGCCGGCGACATCCCCGGCATGACTGAGGCTCAAACGCTGGGCGACGAAGCCGGGCGCCCGCACGGCATCGCCGGCAAGCAGGCGGTCGAGATCGATGCGGGACGCCAATGGCCGCCCCTCGGCGGCGGGCGGCGGCGGTCCCATCAACTCGACGAACACCCGGTTCGGTTCCTGCGGGTAGGCCACCGGCGCCAGCAGCAGGGTCCCGAGAGCGCCCAGCCCGCTGAGCGCGCCGGTGAAACCGAACAACAGCAGCCAGGGCAGTCCCCAGATGCCGATCAGGCCATGCAGGTCGAACAGCGCCAGGCGCAGCCCGCGATCCCGCCGCCAACGCCGCAGGTCGCGCCAGCGGCGGCTGTGCAGCAGCACGCCGGCCAGGCACAGCAGCAACAGCGATACGCCGAACAGGCTGACCAGCACCCGCCCGGGGAAGCCGACGAACAGGCTCTTGTGCAGGTTCAGCAGGAGGTCCAGCGCCGGCATCGGTGGCAGCACCCGGCCGCTGGCCGGGTCGAGGTCCAGCCGGCAGTCCAGGCGCGCATCGCAGACGCTGAAGGCGGCATGGCCGGGAGCGGGCAGCAGCAGGGTCGCATCGCGGATGTCGACGCCTTCCTCGCCCGCCCGTTCGAGCAGGCGCTCCAGCGCAAGGGCTTCTCCTCCCGCCTGCGCCGGGGCCCGCAGCCACTCGCGCAGGTCGTCGTGGCCAAGACTCCAGGCGCCACTGAACAGCACCACGAACAGCAACACGCCGAACAGCGCGCCGGCGCCACCGTGCAGCGAGAGCAGGAGAGGACGCGCCGCCACTTCAACCGCGCCCCGCCAGCAGCCACAACGCCAAGCCCAGTACCAGCAGGCTACCGCCCAGGCGCCAGGCGAAGTTGCCCGGACCACGCGCCAGCAACCCGCCGACAAGCAGCAACAAGCCCACCCCGAGCGCGCCGAAGAGCCCGGCGTAGAGACGCTCGAGCGGGTCGTCCAGGGGCAGCCCGCGAGTCAACAGATAGCCGCTGGCGGTCGCCGCCGCCAGGCTGCCGGCGAGCGCCAGCGGAACCCGCCAGGCCCAGCCGAAGCCCGACTGGCGCGGCATCAGAACGCGCCCCGCAGGCTGACGTTGAAGCTGCGCGGTTCGCCGTAGCGGTTGTTCCAGTTGGGGTTGGACAGGCTCTGGTAGTAGGTCCGGTCGAACAGGTTGTTGACGTTGACCGCCGCCGTCCAGTGCTCGTCGATCTTGTAGCCCAGGCGCATGTTGACCAGTGCGTAGCCGCCCTGGCGCATGCTCACGCCGCGGTAGTCGACGCTGTAGTCGCTCTGCGCCTGGAGTCCGCCGCCGACGCTCCAGCGCCGATCCTGCCAGGGCAGGTCGTAGTTGCTCCACAGGCGCAGCAGGTGCCTCGGGGTGAAGGTGGAGTAGCGCGTCCCCGAGTCGTTCTGGCTGTCCTTGAGGTACTCGGTGCTGGTGTAGGTGTAGCCGGCCGAGAGACTCCAGTAGGGCGTCAGGTAGCCAGTGCCTTCCAGCTCGAAGCCCTGGCTGCGCACCTTGCCGCCGCTGATGTAGAACGGATTGTTGGGCGGCCCCGGATGGTCCGGGTCTTCCTGCGGATTGTTCTCCAGGTCGATGCGGAACGCCGCCAGCGACAGGTTCAGGCGGCCGTCGGCCAGTTCGCCCTTGATCCCGGTTTCGTAGGTCTTGCCTTCCACCGGGCTCAGCGGCTCGCTGTTCCAGGTCTGGCGATCCGCCTGCGGCTGGTAGACCTCGGCGTAGCTGACATACCACGACCAGTCCCTGGCGAAGTCCCAGATCAGCCCGCCGTAGGGCGTGAACTGGCGACCGGGCTTGAAGCGGGTGGCCGGGGTGTCCTGGTCCCACCAGCTTTCGCGGCCGCCGACCACCAGGGTCAGCGGCTCGGCGAGCTTGATCCGGCCCAGGGCATAGAGGCCTTTCTGGGTGGTGGTGGTGGTGCCCGGCGAAGTGTACTGGCCGATCTGCGGGCGCGGCACGCCGTGCGGGTCCCAGCGGTAGACATTGACCGGGGTGTTCGGCAGGTTGAGGAAGCGTGCGGTGTCCTGGCGGGTCTCGCCCTGGGCGTAGGTGACCCCACCGAGCAGTTCGTGGGTCAGGCCGAACAGTCGCACCGGCCCATTGAGGTTGGCGTCGAGGCTGCGCTGGATGCTCTTGAACTTGTAGGCGGCGCCCATCAGCTGGCCACCGTCGCCGGTCTGCGGGTCGATGGCGCCGAAGGAGCCGGCGTAACGCAGGCGCGAATCGGCTTCCTGGTATTCGGCGCTGACCTTGCCTTTCCAGCCGCCGCCCAGTTGCTGTTCGAGGGAGCCGAAGGCGCGGTAGGTGTCCCACTTGAAGCGGTCCCAGTCGACATCGAGGTAGGTGTCGCGGGACAGTCCGAGATTGGACCCATCCTTGGCCATCGGTACCCCGGCCATGTTGGTGATCGAGTCGATGTGCTGGTATTGCGCACCGACGGTGAGCAGGGTGTCGGGGCTCAGGTCGAACTCGGTCACCCCGTAGAGCAGGCGGGTGCCCTGGTCGGCCACGTCGTAGAAGTAGTCGCGGTCCTCGTAGGCGGCCACCGCTCGGCCGCGCACGTTGCCGCTGGCGCTCAGCGGGCCGCCGACGTCGACCTCGGCGCGGTAGCGGTCCCAGCGCCCGGCGCTGAGGGTAGTGCTGGCGGCGAATTCGCGCTGCGGCCGCTTGCGCACCAGGTTGACGGTGGCCGCCGGGTTGCCGGTGCCATGCAGCAGTCCATTGGAGCCGCGAAGGATCTCGACCCGCTCGTAGATCGCCATGTCCTGCGGCGAACTGGCAGTATTGCCAAGCAGCGCCGGCACCCCGTCCAGCTCGAAGGAGTCGACCTTGAAGCCGCGCACGTAGTAGGCGGTGGTCAGCAGCTGGAACGGCTGCACGGTGACCCCGGTGGCCTGCTGCATGGCTTCGTCGAGGCTGAACAGATTCTGCTGTTCGAGGCGCTCATGGTCGATGACGCTGGCGGACTGCGGCAGCTCGCGCGGCTTGAGCGGCACCTTGCCCAGGGTAGTCACCCCCGGCGGCTGGGTGGCAGACGTGCTTTCTCCGCTGATCACCATGTCCGGCAGTTCCGTCTCGCCGTCCTTGCGCGCGTCGGCCACGGCCGCGGCCAGCGGACTCAGCGCCAGCAGCAGCCCCAGGCACAACGGGGTGTGCCGATTGCGGGCGATGCCCTGGCGTCCCTTGATCACCTTCGTCTCCGTTTTCATCGTTCGAACAGCCTCGGGGGATATACGATTTGATAATGCTTATCATTATGAAGAAATCGTCTCCGGGGCTTTTTCGATTGCCGGTCTTTCTCTATCGATCCACGACCGTCGCGGAACTTTCCTCGCCCGCCAGCCCGACGAAACCGGCATACCAGTCGTCCCGGACGAGCAGATCGGCGTGACGTCCGCTGAGGCGCAGGCGCCCCTCCTCCAGCAGCAGTACCTGGTCGGCCTGACGCGCCAGCGCCGGGCGGTGGGTCACTACCAGCAGGGTGCGCCGGCCGCGCAACCCGAGCAGGCTGCGCAGCACCTGCGCCTCGCTGGCGGCGTCGAGGCTGGCGGTGGGCTCGTCGAGCAGCAGCAACGGCGCCGTCGAGAGCAGCCCGCGAGCCAGGCACAGGCGTTGCCGCTGGCCGCCGGACAGCAGCGCGCCGCCGGGACCGACGTCGCTGTCCCAGCCCTGCGGCCAGGCCTCGATCTCTTCCAGCAGGCCAACCGCCCGCGCCGCCTCGCGCAGCGCTTCGAGATCGGCGTCCGCTCGCGCCATGCGCAGGTTCCAGGCAACGCTGCCGCGGAACAGGCCGTTGTCCTGGAACACCAGGTTGCGACTGGCGGCGAGGGTCGTTTCGCTCAACCGGCGGATATCCACGCCACCCAGCAGGACACACCCGGCGTCGGCGTCGTAGAGCCGCCCGAGCAGCGCCAGCAGGCTGCTCTTGCCGGCCCCGGAGGGTCCGACGAGGACGTTCAGCGAACCCGGCTCCAGCCTCAGGGAAATGTCCTCGAGCAAGGCGCGGCCATCTTCCAGACGCAATTCCACGGCCTCGGCCGCCAGGCTGGCGTCGTGCGGCCGCTCGCCCGGCTCTGGGCTGCGCAGCGGAGCCAGGGCGAAAACCCGCAGCAGGGTATCCAGCGCCTGCCAGGCGCCGCGCAACGCCTGGTCGAGATGGGTGAGCTGGGCCAGCGGCTCGATGAAGCGCACCAGCAGCACCAGCACGGCCACCAGCCGAGCGCCGTCCAGCCATTGCCGCTCCACCGCCCAGGCGCCGCCGAGCAGGGCGAAGGCGAACGCCGCCTGCACCGCCAGGGCGAAGCCGAGGCCGCTGGGCAGGCTGCGCCGCAACAGATCCAGGGTGCTGCGGTGGAGACTGCGCAAGGCCTCTTCCAGCCCCTGGCGGGCGACGCTTTCGCGCTGCGCCGCGCGCAGCAGCGGCTGGCGTTCGGCGAACGCCTGCAACTGCCGTGCAGCGTCGCGCTCGGCGGCCAGCCGGGCATCCTCCGCCGCCAGATTGCGCCGCCCGCTCCAGCGCAACAGCGCAGCGAGGACGGCACCGGCAAGGAGCAGGCCGAGGGCGATGGACGGGTCGATCAGGAACAGCCCGAGGATCACCCCGAGCGGCGTCACCAATGCGGCGATCAGCGGCCCCAGCAGGTGCGCCGGAATGCCCATCGCCTGCATCACCGGACCGCGCAGCAGGCCTTCGGCCGGCGCGACCCGGCGCAGCGCCGGCGGCGCCAGGCGCGGCAAGCGCGCCACCAGGCTGCGCACCAGTCCAGCCGCCAGCGAGCCGCCGGCGGCGAAACCGCGACGCAGGGCCAGGTACTGCAACAGCGCCTGCGCCAGGCTCAAGCCGAGCAACGCGGCGACCCAGCGCCAGGGCAACGCGCCTTCGGCGAACCAGGCCTCGACCAGCGGCACCAGCAATACGCCGCAAGCGGCGTCCAGCAGCGCCGCCAGGACCGCCCAGGCGCTCGCCCGGCGCAACGCGGCACGGCAGTCTTCGGGCAGCGCACGCATTCGTTCGAACAGGGTCATGCCGCCACCTCCGCGCCGTTCTGTTCACGCCACAAGCGCGCATAGGCGCCGTCCGCCGCCAACAGCGCCGCGTGCTCGCCGCGTTCGACCAGACGGCCAGCGACCAGCACCAGGATCAGGTCGGCATCGCTGACTTCGGCCAGACGATGGGCGACGATCACCCGGGTCCGGCCGCCGCCACGCTCGCGCAGGTTGCGCAGGACCTGCCGGGCGGTCTGCGGATCCAGCGCCGAGGTTGGCTCGTCGAGCAGCAACAGGCGCGCCGGCGATAGCAGCGCACGGGCCAGGGCCAGTCGTTGCAGTTCGCCGCCGGACAGTTGCAGGTCGCGTCCCGGCACGCTGTCGTAGCCACGCGGCAGGGCCATGATGCGCTCGTCGAGGCAGGCGTCACGGGCCGCCTGGCGAATCTCCTGGAGATCGGCATCGGGGCGGAACAGGGCGATGTTGTCGGCCAGGGATATCTCCAGCGCCGCCGCCTGCTGGCCGACCAGCGCGATATGCCGGTGGCGCACGGCATCGGGCATGTCCTTCAGTGCCAGGCCGCCAACCTCCAGTTCGCCGCGCTGCGCGTCCATGTAGCGCGCCAGCAGGTGCAGCAGGGTGCTCTTGCCGGAGCCCGAGGGACCGACCAGGGCCACCAGGCTGCCATCCTCCAGCTTCAGATCGATATCGGCCAGGACCTCCACGCCTTCATAGGCATGGCCCAGGCCGTGCAGCGCCACCGCGCCATCGACCGGCTCGCGGGTCAAGCGGCCCTCGGCCAACGGCGCCTGGTCGAACACCTGCTGCAGGCGCTCGGCGGCGGCGCGCGCGCCCAGCAGCGCGTCGCCGCCGTGGCCGAGCGCCTGTACCGGGGCGGCCAGGGCCCGCAACAGGAGCAGGAAGGCGCAGGCCTGGCCGAGCGCCAGCGGCACGCCGAGGGCATCCAGGGCCAGCGCGCCGAGCAGGACCCAGGCCAGCAGCCAGGGCGTCGACAACTGCACGTAGACCAGCGCGGCGAGGTGGCCGACCCGCTTCACCCAGGCGCCGAACGCTTCGCCGAAGGCCGCCGCCGACGCCTCGGCGCCCTGTTGTATGCCGGCGCCGGGGTACTGTCGGGCCAGCAGCAGGTTGTGGGCGAATTCGCCATAGTCCGCCGAGAGCCTTTCCAGCGCGGCGTTGCGCCGCAGCACCAGGTCGCGATAGCGCGCCGAGCGCAGCAGCAGGAAGCCGGCGGCGGCCAGCACCAGCGGCAGCAGGCAGAACAGCAGCAGCCAGGGGTGCAGCCAGGCCAGCCAGAGCAACGCGACGAGCGGCACCACCAACAGGTTGCTGAGATCGTTGGGAGCGTGCGCGATCAGTTGGTGCAGGGCCCGCACGTCCTGCTCCACGAGGCGCGCCACGCCGTCCGGGCCCTGGCGACCGAACCAGTCCAGCGGCAGCCGTTGCAGGTGCGCCAGCAGGCGCAGGCGCAGGTCGTTGCAGAGGTCCGCGTCGACCCGGTGGGCCAGGTGCGCGGCCAGCGCCTGGCAGCCCAGCCAGGCCAGCACCGCCAGCAGCACCAGGGCCAGCAGGGCCGGCTGCGCCTGGCCGCGCGCCAGCGGCTCGGCGAGCCAGGCGAGAAGCATCCAGGGCAACAGCGAGCAGAGCCCGGCCAGGGCCTGCAACCCCATGGCCGCCGCCAGCCGCCAGCGATAGGTGCGCAGCAGGCGCCACAGCACCGGGGTCACGAGGCTTGCTCCAGCACCTGTTCCAGGCTCGCCGGCGCCAGCGACGCCGGCGGCGCCTCAGGGAAGCCAAGGCACTCGCCGATCCGCTGCCACAGGGCGGCGACCTCCAGGCTGCGTTGGTTGCGCCGACGCACCTCGTCGCCGTCGGCGAGCAGCGCCAGCGCCTCGGCCGCCGCCGCCGGCCACAGGCGCTGGTGCACCTGGGCCCAGCTGCACGGTTCGGCATACCAGAGCTGGGCGCTGGGCAGCGGTTCGCCGGCTATCTCGTCGAACAGCGCGAACAGGCCGTCGTCATCCCCTGCCGGTACCGCCACCGCAGGCGTCCACAGCAACGGGCCATGGGGGCTGAGCAGGCTCAGCGTGCCGCGATCGGTGGTCAGGCTGACGCGCTGCAACAAGGTCATGCGCCCGTCGTCGGCGGCCGCCAGTTCGTTGAGCACGAGCAGGCTCAACGGCACTTCCGCCAACACCAGGGACAGCCCGCGCATCGCCGACAGGTCGTTCGAGGGCGACTCCAGCGACCAGGGGCCAACGCCCTCCAGCAACGCGGCGAGGATGTCCAGGGTGGCGAAACCGACCTGCACCCCGCAGGCCGCGTCCAGGTGGCGGATGCCGCGCCGGCGATGCAACTGGCGGCCCAGCTCGATGAAACGCGCCACCGCCGGCAACTGCGGATAGAAGGTGTTGAGCAGGCAGCGCCGGCCCAGGCGCTCGGCGCTGCGCAGCAGGTCCTGCCATTCGCGCGGCAGCAACGGATGCTCGATCAGCACGTCGATGCCACGCGCCATCAGCGCCTCGGCCAGCGCCGGGCCCTGCTCGCCGCGTGCCGCGCCGCCGACCGCGACGCAGGCCAGGCGGACATCGTCCGGCAACGCCTCGACCTCGCACCAGGTCTCCACCCCGAGGCGCTCGGCCAACGCCCGCGAACGCCGGCTGCCCTGGCCAAGGATGCCGCGCAGGACGAAGCGCGGATCGGCGGCGACGCCGGCGGCATAGAACTGGCCGAACCGGGAACCGGCGACCACCACGGAACGGACGTCGCTCATCGGCTCGCCTCCTCTGGCATGGGTTTCGACAAGAATTGCGCCAGGGCTTCGCCCAGGCAGTCGAAGTGCCCGCCGGGCACCTCGTGGATGCCGCACGCGCCAAGCGCGGCGGCCCGCCATTGGGTCTCCAGGGCCTCGGCGTAGCGCGGCACCAATGGGTTGCCGGCGTCCGGCACGAACAGCCGCAGCGCGCCGACGTAGGGCTCCGGCGCCTCGGCCTGGCTGGCACGCACCGAGTGACAGAACAGCCGGTAGAGGGTGTCGCGTTCGACGCTGGCGGCGTCGGCGCTACCGCTGGCCGCCTGTAGCACGCGGCCGCGCAGGGCGACGAGATCGGCCAGGCCCGGTAGCCCCGCCAGCGCCTCGGCGCCCAGGCGCTTCGGTGTCTGCGCGAGCGCCGCCTGCACCGCCTGGCCGAGACGTTCCGGCGCGGGGAAGCCGAGCGCCGCGGTATCCAGGCCGAGGGTCGCGGCGAAGCTGAACAACAGCAGGCGCTCGTCGTCCACCCGGTAGAGAATCCGGTAGCTGGAGACGATATCCAGTTGGCGCACGCGCACCCCGCGCTGGATCAGGGACTTGGCGGTCTCCAGGGCGACCAGCCCGCCGGAGCAGTAGCCGAGCAGGTCGACCTCGCGCAGCCCGGCGCCATGGAGCGCCTCGGCGTAGCGGCGGCCGAGGCAGGCGTTGAGATGCTCGGCGGGGATCGCCAGGTAGGCGTCGCTGTCATGCACGGCCAGCCCCAGCAACGGCCGCCCCTCACCCAGGGCGCGAAGCAGCGGGCGGTACGGCAGCAGCGTGCCGAGGCCTTCGTGGACCAGCACCCGCGGCACGCCCTCGCCGGGCACCAGGCGCACCAGCGGGTCGAGCGCCACCGCGCCCTCGGCGAGCGGTGCGCGCGACATGCCGGCCTGCGCCGGGGCGACGCCGCGCGCCGCGGCCAGGGCTGGCCCACGGCCCTCTTCCGGCGCGCTGCGCAGGCGTTCGGCCAGGCCGCGCGGCGTCGGCTGGCTGAGCGCCCAGCGTAGCAGGCGATCGAACGGATGCCGGCGGGCGCTTTCCAGTCGTTCGCGCAAACGGGCGATCAACTGGGCGATCAACAGCGAGTCGCCGCCAGCCCCGAAGAAGTCTTGCTCGACGCCCAGCGACGGGTTGTCCAGCACCTCCCGCCAGAGTGCCAGCAGCGCATTCTCCAGTTCGTCGGCCGGTGCCTGCGCGACGCCATGCCGAAGGTCCGCCTGGGGCTGGCGGGCAAAGCCGGTCAGGGCCTTGCGGTCGATCTTGCCGTTGCCGGTGACCGGCAGGCGTTCGAGCACGCGCAACTGCGCCGGAAGCATGTAGCGCGGCACCCGCGCTTCGACGAAGGCCAGCAGCTCGGCCGGCTCCAGGCGGGCGCGGTCGGTCTTGCAGCGAGCCAGCAGGACATCGTAGCCAAGCAGGTCGAGAGCGCTGCCCGGCGGCACCACCCCGCAAGCCAGGTCGCCACCCTGTGCCGCCAGCCACTCCAGCCATTGCCCGGTGTGGACGAACAGTTGGCGGCGCTCGTCGCGGAGGTCGCTCGGGTTTTCCATCATCAGGCTCTGGCTGACGCTGATCTCGTTGTGCTCGCGCGTCAGTTCCTGGATCACCAGCCAGGCGTCGGCGCTCAGCAACTCGCGCAGGCCGGCCAGCAGCGCCGGGGTGTCCAGCGCGTTGTTCAAGGCCCCGGAGCTGAGCAGGATATCCACCGAGTGCGGCGCCACGCCCTGGTCGAGAAGATCGCCGTTCATGTCGAAGCGGCCGAAGCGTACCCACGGCTGGTCGGCGAAGCGCTCGCGGGCGGCGGCGAGGAAGTAGCTGGAAACGTCGGTGAACAGGTAGTCCACCTCCGCCCCTCGCTGCACCAGCGGCGCCAACCGGGCGATCACCGCGCGGCTGGCGGCGGCGGTGCCGGCGCCAAGCTCCAGCAGGCGCCAGCGCCGTTGCGGCTGGCGCTCGACGATGGCGGCGATGGCCTCGGCCATCGCCTCGTGCAGCGCCTGGGCATGCAGGCCCTGGCTGTACATGGCCTCGGCGATGCGCGCCGAGCCCTGCGGGAACATCAGCGCCGCCGGGCTGATCCGCCCGGCCAGTTGCTCGCCGAGGGATTGCGCGCTGTCACGCAGGTAGGCGACCAGCTCGGCCGGCCAGAGCGCCGCCGGCGCGCAGCCGGCGAACGCCGTCCAGGCGTCCTCCGGACTCTGCGCGGGACGCTCGGCGCAGCCCAGCCAGCCCTCGCCCTCGGCGCGCAGGTAGCCGCCCTCCTCCAGCTGGCGCAACCAGTGGCGCACCAGGCGCTGGCGCGCCTCGGCGATACCCAGGCGCTGGCACAGGGTGGCGAAGTCCAGCGGCGTCGCACTGGCGAACAGACCGCTGCCGGCCAGCCAGGCGGCCAACGAGGCGAGGCAGGCACGGTCGAGTGCGGCCACCGCCGCGGCGATGCCCTCCTCGCTGCCCCAGTCGCGGCGCAAGGCCTGGGCCGCCCGCTGGCGCACCGCGTCGAGCGCCGTACGCGGATCCTCGCCAGCCTCCGCCGGCGCATGCAGGGTGACGAAGCTGGCCAGGCTGCGCTCGTGGGTCTCGCCGAGCACCACGGTGGCCGCCAGGTTGACCTGCGGATGGGCGCACAGCGCGGCGTCCAGCTCGGCCAGTTCGATGCGGTGGCCGCGAATCTTCACCTGGTCGTCCTCGCGACCGAGGAACTCGATGCTGCCGTCGGCCAGGTAGCGGCCGAGGTCGCCGGTGCGATACAGGCGACGGCCATCGGGATGACGGACGAAGCGTTCGGCGGTGCGCTGCGGATCGCCGGCGTAGCCGAGCGCCAGGCCCACCCCGCCGATATGGATCTCGCCGCGCACGCCCGGCGGGCAGCGCCGCCCGCGGGCATCCAGGACTTCCACGCTCTGCCCGCGCAGGGCGCGGCCATAAGGGATGCTGGCCAGCTCGGTGTGCTGCGGGCGGATCGGCTGCTCGATCGACCAGATCGCCGCCTCGGTGGCGCCGCCCAGGCTGAACAGCGCGCTGTCCGGCCAGCGCCGCCACCAGCGGGTCGGCAGGCTGACCGGAATCCAGTCACCGGACCAGAGCACGCAGCGCGGTCCCGGCAGGTGGCGTTGCGGCTCGCTCTCCAGGTAATCGATGAGCATCTGGCCCTGGGCCGGCACCGAGTTCCACAGGGTGATGGCGTGGCGTTCCAGCAGTTCCGCCCAATGCGAAGGATCGCTGCCGCGCGCCGGGTCCGGCAGGACCACCTGGGCCCCCATCGCGGTGGCGCCGAAGAAGTCGTAGACCGAGAGGTCGAAGCTCAGCTCGGCGAGGCCGAGGACGCGGTCGTTGGCGTCGACGCCGTAGCGCTGGTTGATGTCGAGCAGCGTGTTGCTCACCGCTGCATGGCTGAGCATCACGCCCTTGGGCGTGCCGGTGGAGCCGGAGGTGTAGATCACGTAGGCGAGGTCGTCCGCCGCCACCTCCGCCGCGGGCGGTGGCGGCCAGGCGCTGTCGGCGGCCAGCCGGTCGATGGCCACGCAGGCGCAGCCGACGTCCGGGACATCGCTTTCCAGGCAGACCAGCGCGACCACTTCGGCGCTGGCGAGGATCGCCTGGCGCCGCAGCGGCGGCTGGCGGATGTCCACCGGCACATAGGCCGCACCGGCCTGGAGGATGCCGATCACCGCGACCAATTGCGCGGCGCTTTTCGGCAGCATCACCGCGACCCGCCGGCCACGGCCCGCGCCGTGCGCTTCCAGGACGCGGCGCAGGGCGCTGGCGTGCTGGGCGACCTGGCGGTAGCTGTAGCTGCCGGCGGCATCGTGGATCACCGTGGCGTCGGGGGTCAGCAGGGCACGCTCGGCGAAACCGGCGGCGATGCTCCGGGCACTACCGGGCAACGCCTGCGGCGGCGCCTCGACGGGTTCCGTGGCATCGCCGTCGGTCCAGGCGCGCGGGCTCTGCGCCAGGCGCCGGAGCAGCCCGACGAAGTCGTCGAACATGGCTTCCGCCTGGCCCTCGGGGAACAACCCGAGGCGTACGTCCCAGCCGATCTCCAGGCCGCCGAACTGGTCGGTGACCTGGCAGTCCAGCCAGACCTGCGGGGTCTGGCTGATCATGTAGCGTGGCGCGCGCGGCGCCTCGCCATCGCCGAGCAGGCGCTGCACGCTGCCGATACCACTGGTGAACACCACCGGCATCAGGTCGGCGCCGCGACCGCGCCGGCGCGCCAGTTCGCGCAGCAGGTCGACGCCGCTGAAGGTCGGGTGGTCGAGGTCGTCGAACATCTGCTCGCCGATGCGTCGAGCACGCTCGACGAAACTGTCGCCGTGGCGGCTGTCCACCGCCAGCAGGCTGAGCGCGGTGAAGTCACCGAGCACCTGCGCCAGCTGCGGATGCAGCGGCGGCCGGTTGAGTACCGTCAGGTTGAGACAGAACGCCGGTGCCTGGCTCCAGCGACCGATGGTCTCGGCGAAGGCCGCCAGGGCCACGCCGGCAGCGCTCAGGCCGTGTTCGCCGGCGCGCGCGCCGAGCGCCTGCCAGGCGGCCTCGTCGAGGCGCGCGTGGAAGTGCCGGAAGCGCGTGGACCGGGTGTCCGGCTGCGCCCGCAGCGGCAGGTCGGGACGCCCCGGTAGCGCGTCGAGACGCGCCAGCCACCAGTCGCGGTCGCGCTGCCAGGCTGGCGACTGGCGTCGGCGCTGCTCGACGCCGACATAGTCGCGGAAGGTCGCCTCCAGCGGTTCCGCCGTCCATTGCGGATCGAGATAGCGGCGGCGCCATTCGCCAAGCAGCAATTGCAGGCTGGCGTAGTCGACCAGGGTGAAATCCACCGAGCAGTGCAGTACGCAGGCATCCCGGCCGATACTCAGCTCGGGGCGCAGGACCGGCCACTGGTCGAGCGCCGCGCAGGCGTGGCCGAGGCGTTCGCGGACCCGCTCCAGGTGCGCCTGGAAAGCGGCCTCGTCGAGCCCCGCGCAGGCATGCACGGTCAGCCGCTGCCAGGGCACCTCGGGCAGCACGCGCTGCCAGGCGTTGTCCTCGATCACCGCGCGCAGCATCGGGTGGCGCTCGACCATGGCGTTCCAGGCCGCCTCCAGGCGCGCCGGATCGGTGTCGACCGGCCAGTCGTACTCGGCGTACAGCTGGCAGGCGTTACCGCCGTAGTCGAAGGCCGCCTGGCGGCCCAGCACGTAGGCGGCCTGCACCGGGGTCAATGGGAAGCGCTGGTGGGCCAGGTCGGGTTCGGCGCGCCAGCCAGGGCCGCCTTCCAGGTGTTCCAGCAGGGCCTCGCGCTCGGCCCGCAGGCGCTCGGCGAGGCCGGCGTCGAGGGCGCCCTGGGGGGCGCGATAGCGCAGGCGGCCCGCCTCGCTCCAGAGTTCGATGCGCCGGCTGCGGCAGGTTTCCAGCAGTTCGCCGAGGCTCATAGCACGCCCTCTTCCAGTTGGGTTTCCTCGATTTCGACGGTCTGCGCCTGCAAGTGGCGGGCAAGACCGGCCAGGGTCGGCTGGCGATAGAAGTCGGCCATGCCCAGGCGTACGCCGAAACGCTCACGTATGCCGGCCAGCAGGCGGGTCGCCAGCAGGCTGTCGCCGCCGAGGCTGAAGAAGCTCGCCTCGCGACGACGCACCGGGCGTTTGAGAACCGCTTCCCAGCACTCGGCCAGCGCTTGCTCATGGGCTTCCAGCGGCTCCTCCGCCGAGGGCTCGTGACGACACTCGCCGAGTGCGCGGGTCATGCTCTCGGCCAGGCGGCGACGATCGACCTTGCCATTGCCGTTCAACGGCAGGCTTGGCAGGCACCACAGGCGTTCGGGCCGCATCGCCTGGGGCAGGCGTTGCTCCAGGCCGGCCTGGAGCGCGGCGGCGTCGAGCCCGAGTCCCGGCGCCAGCGCCTCGACCAGGGCGAGCCGTTCGCTGCGCCACAGGCAACGCGGCGCCAGTCCCGCAGCGGCGAGATCGGCCAACAGGCTCGGCAACTCCGCCAGGCGCAGCGGCCGGTCGTCGAGCAAGGCCGCACCGAGCAGCGCCAGTGGCGACTCGCATAGCAGGTCCACCAGCAACAGGCGGCCCTGCGGGCGCAGCAGCGCCGCCGCCAGCGCCAGGCCTTCGCGGCTGGCCTCGTAGGCGTGCAGCGCGGCGAAGCTGATCACCCGGTCGTAGCGACCGAGGTGCTCGGCAGGTAGCAGGCCGTCGTCCAGCGCCTGCACCACGATCCGTTCCGGCAAGCGGGTGGCGGCGGCGTCGAGGAGGACGCGGCTGCGTTCGAAGAGGGTCAGTTCCAGCCCCGGGCGCAACAGCGAGGCCATGCCCTGGTCGAGCCAGAGCCCGGCGCGGGTATCCAGCACCGCCACCCGCAGGCGTTCGCCGGCAGCCGGCGTCGGCAGCGCTTCGAGCAGGCGCGCCAGGGCCTCGCGGCCGTCCGGCAGGCGCGCGGCCACCGCCTGCGGCGCCAGCCAGGGATCGAGGAGCAGCGCGGCCGGCGCCTGTTCGCCGGCGAGCAGGCCGCGCAGAGCGTTGCCCATCGCGGTCAGCCCCGCGGCCTGCCAGCCGAGCCGGCGCAACGCCTCGTCGAGCGACGGCAGCGCGCTGGCGGCGGAGTCCGCTAGCCAGTCCAGCCAGCGCCGGCGCAAACCGTCGTCTAGCTCCAGCGGCGCCTCCAGCAGCGCGCCGAGGATTTCCCGGGTGAGTACCGCCTCGGCCTCTGCCAGGCCGGCGAAGGGCTGTGCGGCCGGTAGTTCCATGGAGCCTTCGGCCCGTGGCGCCAGGCGCGGTACCAGCACCGCGCCGAGGCTCGCCACGCCACCGCCGAGCACCGCCGCGCAGGCGCTCTCCACGCCAGCCTGGGCGCACAGCGCGGCCTCCACCTCGCCCAACTCGATGCGCTGGCCGCGCACTTTCACCTGCTGGTCGACCCGACCGAGGAATTCCAGGGTACCGTCGCCCCAGTAGCGACCGCGATCGCCGGTGCGATACCAGCGGCCCTGGGCATCGTGGACGAAGCGCCGGGCGCTGAGTTCGGGATCGTTGCGATAGCCGCGGGCCAGGCTGGCGCCGCCGATCCACAGCTCGCCGACCACCAGGTCCGGCACGTCGCGCCCGTGGGTGTCGACCACCCGGTAGGCCTGTCCCGGCAATGGCCGGCCGTAGGGAATCGAACGCCAGTGCGGCGGCACCGTATCGACGCTCTGCAGGTTCGACCAGATGCCCGCTTCGGTAGCGCCACCCAGCACATGCAGGCGGCAGCCTTCGGCACAACGTGGGCGCAGGCGGCCGGGCAGGTCCAGGGCCACCCAGTCGCCGGACAGCAGCACCGCCCGCAGACTGCGATAGTCGGCCTGGCTCGCCGGCAGGCTGAGGGCCATCTCCAGCAAGGCCGGCGCCGAGTTCCACAGGCTCACCGCATGCCGCTGGATAGCCTCCGCCCAGGCAGCGGCATCGCGCGCCTGTTCCTGGGCCGGCAGGACCAGGCTGGCACCGGCGCCGAGGCCGCCGAACAGGTCGAAGACCGACAGATCGAAGTCCAGCGCGGAGACCGCCAGCAAGCGATCCGATGCGTTCACCCGCAGCAGGTCGAGCAGCGCGTCGATGGTATTGATCGCCGCCGCGTGGCTGACCTCGACGCCCTTGGGCACCCCGGTGGAGCCCGAGGTGTAGATCACATAGGCACTCGCCTGCGGCGCCAGCGGCACGGGGGCGGCCAGCGCCGGGCCGCGCAGCAGGCGCTGGACATCCAGGCGCGGCGGCAAGGCCTGCGGATCGTCCTCCTCGGTGATCGCCAGGCATACCCCGGCGGCCTCTTCGATCAGGCGCCGCCGTGCGGGCGGCTGGTCGATGTCCAGCGGCACGTAGCAGGCGCCTGCGGCGAGCACGCCGAATACCGCCGCGACCTGCTGCGGTCCGCGCGGCAGGCTGACCTCGACCGCGTCGCCAGGGCGCACCCCGGCTTCGCGCAGGCCGCCGGCGATGCGCAGCGCACGCTCGGCCAGTTCGCCGCGGGTGACACGTTGGTCGCGATAGAGCAGCGCGTCGGCATCCGGCGCCTCGGCGGCGCGAAGGAAGAAGTCGCGATGCAGGGTGCGCGCCGTGGCGCATGCCGGCTGGCCGTTGAGCAGGGCCCGGCGCGCCTGCTGCGCCCAGGGCAACGGCAGATCGGCGGGCTGCTCCCAGGCGCTGTCGCAGAGACGCTGGAGCAGCCCCACGTAGGCTTCGAACATGGTTTCCGGCAGGCCTTCGGGGAACAGGCCGACGACGCTGTCCCAGGCCAGCAGGATACCGTCGCCCACCCGGTAGAGCTGGTGGTCGAGCCAGACCTGCGGGGTCTGCGAGAGCATGTCGTGGAGATCGCCGAAAGCGTCGCGGAAGGCCGCCGGGACGAAGCCCTCCTCGCCCAGGTTGCTGGCGAACACCACCGGCGCCGAGCGTGGCTGGCCCTGCCGGCGCGCCTCGCGGAGCACCTCCAGGGCGGGGAATGCGGCGTGGTCGATGGCTCCGTGGAGGTTGCGCTGGAAGCTCTTCACCGCCTCGGCGAAGGACACCCCGGCCTGCATCCGGCACTCCAGCAGCAACAGGGTGGTGAAGTCGGCGATCACCTCGCCGATACGCGGGTCGTCGGCATGCCGATCGAACAACGGCACGTTGAGGAGAAATTCCGCGCTTTCGCTCCAGCGCGCCAGGACCAGCGCGAAGGCGCAGCCGAACACGCTGGACAAGGTCACGCCATGCTGCGCGGCAAGACGCTCCAGGCGCCGGCTCTCGCCGGCGGAAAGCTGGAATGCCAGGCGCCGGGTGCGCGGCTGGCGGATGCTTTCCGGCGCGCAGGCCAACGGCAGGGCCGGCGCGTCCGGCAAGCGCGGCAGGCGTTCCAGCCAGTAGTCGCGGGCCCGCGCCGCGGCCTCGGCGCGTTGCGCCGCACGGTGCGCCAGGTAGTCGGCGAAATGCAGCGCCGGCGGCTCCGCCAGGCGCTCCGGCGCCAGGTAGGCAACGCCCAGTTCGGCCAGCAGCAGGCGCAGGCTTTCGACATCGGCGGCAAGCAGGTCGAGACTCAGCCAGAGGCGATCCTCGCCGCCCGGCATGCGCACCAGCCCGAGCAGGAACACCTGGCCGCGCTCCACCGCCAGGCATTCATGGGCGCGCCAGTCGCGCAGCGCCTGCCAGTCGCGCTCGGCCTCGTCCACCTGCAAGGTGCGCCAGTCCTGCAGGTCGAAGCAGGACAGCGGCGGCGTCGGAAGGATCTGCTGGCGACCGTCGAGGAAGCGCGCCCGCAACATCGGGTGGCGTTGACGCACGCACTCCGCCGCCGCGGCCAGGCGCTGCGGGTCGACATCCCGCGCGCGGAATTCCAGGAAGGCATGGCAGCTGACGTTGCCCAGCACCTCGCCGGCGCCACGTCCCAGCCAGTAGGCCTGCTGCACGGAAGACAGCTCGAACGGCTGATCGCGATCCTGCGCCGTCGGCAGCGCGACCGTTGCCGGGGCGGACAGCCGGTCCGCGCAGGCCAGCAGGTCGAGCCAGGCCCCCAGGCAGGGGCGCTGCGCCAACTGGGCGAAGTCCAGCGTCGAGCCACGCGCGCGCAGGCGTTCCTGCAGGTACATCAGGCGGATCGAGTCGAGGCCGCAGCCCAGCAGGTCGTCGTCGTCCGCCAGGGCGCGCACGTCGGCAAGCGGTTCACCGAGCAGGTCGGCGAGCTGCTCGGTCAGCCAGTCGCGCAGGGCGGTACGGGAATCGGGGGGCAGATCCATGGGGGCTCCCTAGGGCAAGCATCTGAGGTCGGTTGCCAGTTCCTGGCAACGATTATCAAATGCGACCTTATCTCACTTGCCTGGGAGGCCTGGCCGGCAATGCTTTAGACAGCCGGACTGTTTCGTTAGATGCAGCGTCATCCCGCAGCGGCGACACCCCTCCCGTGGCCGGGTCGGGGGTCGTCGCGGAGACTCAGCGGATCTCGCTGGGGGAGATGCCGTAGCGCTTGCGGAAAGCGATGGAGAAATGCGCCGGGCTGTAGCCCACCCGGTAGGCCACCGTGGAGACGTTCGCCTCTTCGTCGCAGAGCATCCGGTGCGCCTCGCGCAGGCGGTATTCCTGCAGGTAGCCGAATACGCTGGCGCCGAACACCTTGCGAAAGCCGGCGGTCAGCTTGCGCGGGTTCATGCCCACGCGGCTGGCCAGCGTGTCCAGCGACGGCGGCTCCTGCAAGGCGCCGACCAGCAGGTCGCGGGCGGCGTGGATGCGCTCGACCTCCGAGCAGGTGATGCGCGGCTCCTCGACGGGGCGCCCCTCGCCGGAAAGGAACTGTGCGCTGAGCGCGGCCAACTCCAGGGCCTTGCCGCCGAGGTAGAGATCGCGGGTCGGACCGAGCATCTGGCAGGTGGCGATCTGCGAGGCCAACGCCTGCATCGCCCGCGGCGCCGGGCAGCTCATGATTCGCGGATCGCCGCCGGGGCGGCGTATCAGTTGCTCGGGCAGCCAGCCGAGGCGGCTGTCCAGGGCTTCGACGCCGAGCTGGACGATGGTGTAGCGCAACGGCTTGTCGGTGCCGTAGATCTGCGCCGAGGTGAAGTCGCCATCGTTGGCGATGGTGCACAGGCTCGGCCCCTCGATGAGGTGCTCGGGCTGGCCGGGAATCCGGCAGCGCAACTGGCCGCTCTGCACGAGGATCAGGCGCAGGCCGCGCTCCAGCGGTTCCTCGAACCAGTCCTCGCTGGCCGAACAGAAGGTTCCGGTCACCAGCTTCATGTTCGGATCGATGTGCGCGACGCCGGGCCGGTTGCCCGGTGCCGGCGCGGCGGCATCGGCCTGTGGCGGAGCAATGATGGTGATGGTCATCAGGTTTTCCTGTAGCCCGGGCGCTGCCGACGCGGCGACGCCTTCCTGGATACGTGGGGGCAGGGGACTTTTTAGCGGAGATGGACAAAGCGCCCTGCACTCCGCCCCTGCAGCGAATGAAAAAGCCCCGCAATCGAAAGGCGCGGGCTTGCGCGGTCCCTGCCGCCCGCCAATGATAATAAATCTCATTTCCCAGCAATGGCAATCGACCGCATCCACGGAGATCGCATGACTTCCTCGCCCGTCACCCCATCGGCCGTCGACGACGCCCCCGACTGGCCCGCCGCCTTCGTCCGCCGCTATCTCGACGCCGGCCACTGGCAGGACCAGAGCTTCGCCGAAGCCCTGGCCACCAGCGCCGCGCGCCATCCGCGGCGGATCGCGCTCTGCGACGACGACCAGCGGCTCAGCTATGCCGACCTGCTCCAGCGCTGCCGCCGCCTGGCAGCCGGACTGCGCCAGGCCGGCCTCGCACATGGCGACACGGTAGTGCTGCACCTGCCCAACGGCATCGCCTTCGTCGAGACCTGCTTCGCCCTGTTCCAGCTCGGCGTACGCCCGGTGCTCGCCCTCCCCGCCCATCGCCAGCATGAGATCAGCGGTTTCTGTCGCTTCGCCGAGGCCAAGGCCTACATCGGCGCCGAACGGATCGACGGCTTCGACCCACGGCCGATGGCCCGTGAGCTGCTCGCCAGCGGCGCCTGCCGGATGGCGCTGATCCACGGCGAGGCCGAGGCGCCGCTGCAAGCGCTGGCACCGCTGTACCAGGCCGACGCGCTGGAAGACTGCGCCGCCCGCGCCGAGGATATCGCCTGCTTCCAGTTGTCCGGCGGCACCACCGGCACGCCGAAGCTGATTCCCCGGCGTCATCGCGAGTATCTCTACAACGTCCGCGCCAGCGCCGAGGTCTGCGGCTTCGACGAGCACACGGTGTACCTCACCGGCTTGCCGATGGCGCACAACTTCACTCTCTGCTGCCCCGGAGTGATCGGCACGCTGCTGGCCGGCGGCCGCGTGGTGGTCAGCCAGCGCGCCGATCCCGAGCATTGCTTCGCCCTGATCGCCCGTGAACGGGTCACCCACACCGCCCTGGTACCGCCGCTGGCGATGCTCTGGCTGGATGCCCAGGAAAGCCGCCGCGCCGATCTATCCAGCCTGCGTCTGCTCCAGGTCGGCGGCTCCAGGCTCGGCAGCAGTGCCGCGCAACGCGTCGAACCGGTGCTCGGCTGCCAGTTGCAACAGGTGCTGGGAATGGCCGAGGGGCTGATCTGCTACACCCGCCTGGACGATCCGCCCGAACGCGTGCTGCATACCCAGGGTCGGCCGCTGTCGCCGGACGACGAAGTGCGGGTGGTCGACGCCGAGGGCCGCGAGGTCGGCCCCGGCGAGGTGGGCGAACTGACCGTGCGCGGTCCCTACACCATCCGCGGCTACTACCGCCTGCCCGAACACAACGCCAAGGCCTTCAGCGCGGACGGCTTCTACCGCACCGGCGACCGGGTCAGCCGCGACAAGGACGGCTACCTGGTGGTGGAGGGCCGCGACAAGGACCAGATCAACCGCGGCGGCGAGAAGATCGCCGCGGAAGAGGTGGAGAACCTGCTGATAGCCCATCCGCAGGTGCACGACGCCACCGTCGTGGCGATGCCCGACAGCCTGCTCGGCGAGCGCACCTGCGCCTTCGTCATCCCGCGCCAACCGGCGCCCTCGGCGCTGAAGCTGAAGCAATACCTGCACGCCTGCGGGCTGGCCGCGTTCAAGGTGCCGGACCGCATCGAGCTGGTCCCGGCCTTCCCCCAGACCGGCATCGGCAAGATCAGCAAGAAGGACCTGCGCGAGCGCCTGCGCCGCGAGCTGGAGGCCCGCGCATGAGCGCCGCCTGGGTCCGGCCGTTCCGCCTGACGCCGATGCCGCGCCTGCGCCTGGCCTGCTTCCCCCATGCAGGCGGAAGCGCCAGCTTCTTCCGTAGCTGGAGCGAACGCCTGCCACCAGACATCGACCTGCTTGCCCTGCAGTACCCGGGTCGCGAGGACCGCTTCAACGAGGCGCCGGCCACCCGCCTGGAGGACCTCGCCGACGGCGCCGCCCTCGCCCTGCGCGATTTCGCCGACGCGCCCCTGGCGCTGTTCGGCCACAGTCTCGGCGCGGCGCTGGCCTACGAAACCGCCCTGCGCCTGGAAAGCGCCGGCGCGCCGCTGCGCCACCTGTTCGTCTCCGCCCATCCGGCACCGCACCGGCAACGCGGCGGCGCGTTGCACCGCGGCGACGAGGCGGCGCTGCTGGAGGACGTCCGCCGCCAGGGTGGCGCCAGCGAGCTACTCGAGGACGCCGACCTGCGCGCGCTGTTCCTGCCGATCCTGCGCGCCGACTACCAGGCGATCGAGACCTACCGACGGGCGCAGCCCATCGCCCTGGCCTGCGCCCTCGACGTCCTCCTCGGCGAGCACGACGAGGAAGTCAGCGCCGCCGAGGCGCAGGCCTGGAGCGACGCCAGCCGGACTCCCGCCAGGCTGCGGCGCTTTCCTGGCGGCCACTTCTACCTGAGCGAGGGGCGCGACGCGGTGATCGAGCACCTGCTGCACCGCCTCGCACATCCCGACGCCCTTTCCCGAGAGGTTGCATGATGAAAACTCCCGAAGACTGCACCGGCCTGGCGGACATCCGCGAGGCCATCGACCGGATCGACCTGGATATCGTCCAGGCCCTCGGCCGCCGCATGGACTACGTCAAGGCGGCGTCGCGCTTCAAGGCCAGCGAGGCGGCGATTCCGGCGCCCGAGCGGGTCGCCGCGATGCTCCCCGAGCGCGCCCGCTGGGCCGAGGAAAACGGACTCGACGCGCCCTTCGTCGAGGGACTGTTCGCGCAGATCATCCACTGGTACATCGCCGAGCAGATCAAGTACTGGCGCCAGACACGGGGTGCCGCATGAGCCGGCTGGCGCCCCTGAGCCAGTGCCTGCACGCCTTGCGCGGCACCTTCGAGCGCGCCATCGGCCAGGCGCAGGCGCTCGATCGTCCGGTGCTGGTGGCGGCATCGTTCGAGATCGCCCCATTGGACCCGCTGCAGGTATTCGGTGCCTGGGACGACCGGCAAACGCCCTGCCTGTACTGGGAACAGCCCGAGCTGGCGTTCTTCGCCTGGGGCAGCGCCCTGGAGCTGCAAGGCCACGGCGAACAGCGCTTCGCCCGGATCGAGGAAAACTGGCAATTGCTCTGCGCCGACGCCGTGGTCGAGGGCCCGCTGGCGCCGCGCCTGTGCGGCGGATTCCGCTTCGATCCACGCGGCCCGCGCGAGGAACACTGGCAAGCCTTCGCCGATGCCAGCCTGATGCTCGCCGGCATCACCGTGCTGCGCGAGGGCGAACGCTACCGGGTACTCTGCCAACACCTGGCCAAGCCCGGCGAAGATGCCCTGGCCCTGGCCGCCTACCACTGCTCGGCGCTACTGCGCCTGAGGCAGCCGGCCAGACGCCGGCCCTCGGGGCCGACCGCTGGCGCGCAGGGCGACGCTTCGGCGCAGGAGCGCAGGCAATGGGAAGCCAAGGTGAGCGACGCGGTAAGCAGTGTCCGCCAGGGACGCTTCGGCAAGGTCGTGCTGGCCCGCACCCAGGCCCGGCCTCTCGGCGACATCGAGCCGTGGCAGGTCATCGAACACCTGCGTCTGCAACATGCCGACGCCCAGCTGTTCGCCTGTCGCCGCGGCAACGCCTGCTTCCTCGGCGCCTCCCCGGAACGCCTGGTCCGCATTCGCGCCGGCGAGGCACTCACCCATGCCCTGGCCGGGACCATCGCCCGCGGCGGCGATGCCCAGGAAGATGCGCGGCTCGGACAGGCCCTGCTGGACAGCGCCAAGGACAGGCACGAACACCAGTTGGTGGTGGAGGCGATCCGTACGGCCCTGGAACCCTTCAGCGAGGTGCTGGAAATCCCCGATGCGCCCGGTCTGAAACGACTGGCGCGAGTCCAGCACCTGAACACGCCGATCCGCGCCCGCCTCGCTGACGCAGGCGGCATCCTGCGGCTGCTGCAGGCGCTGCATCCGACCCCCGCGGTGGGCGGCTACCCACGCAGCGCGGCGCTGGACTACATCCGCCAGCACGAAGGGATGGACCGCGGCTGGTACGCCGCGCCGCTGGGCTGGCTCGACGGCGAAGGCAACGGCGATTTCCTGGTGGCGCTGCGCTCGGCCCTGCTCACGCCGGGCCGGGGCTACCTGTTCGCCGGCTGCGGTCTGGTAGGCGATTCGGAACCGGCCCACGAGTATCGCGAAACCTGCCTTAAGCTCAGTGCCATGCGGGAAGCTCTATCCGCCATAGGCGGCCTGGACGAAGTGCCCTTGCAGCGCGGCGTCGCCTGAAAACGAAGACCCCCTGCGGCCCGAGGGCGGCAGGGGGGCTTCGAAGGTCTGCCCGTGGCGCGGACGGGCCGCGCCGCAAGGGCGTCGCTTAGAACGGAATGTCGTCGTCGAAGCTGTCGTAGTCCTGGGCCGGTTGCGGCGCCGGTTGCTGCTGCGGGGCCGGACGCGACTGCTGCTGCGGGGCCTGCTGCGGGCGCTGCATGGGCTCGCGCGGGGCGCGCTGCGAATCGTCGCCGGAGGGGCGGCCGCCGAGCAACTGCATGTTGCCGTTGATGTCGACCACGATCTCGGTGGTGTAGCGATCCTGACCGTCCTGGCCCTGCCACTTGCGGGTGCGCAGGCTGCCTTCGACGTAGACCTGGGAACCCTTGCGCAGGTACTCGCCGGCGATCTCCGCCAGGCGGCCGAAGAACACCACGCGGTGCCATTCGGTGCGCTCCTGTTGCTGGCCGGTCTGCTTGTCCTTCCAGCTCTCGCTGGTGGCGAGGGTGATGTTGGTCACCGCATTGCCGTTGGGCATGTAGCGGGTTTCCGGGTCACCACCGACGTTACCAACCAGAATGACTTTGTTAACCCCACGGGCCATGACGTTCTCCTAAGGTTCAGCATCCGCCCGGCGCGGCCTGGGCCAGGCGCTCGAGGGCGGTGCGATCCACTTGTTGGGTATCCACTTTGACATAGGCGGCGGCCTCCTCGGCCACCACCACGGCGTCTGCCACACCGGGCAACGCCCTGAATCGCTGGACCAGCACCGCGTCCTGCAGCGCGGCGGGCGCGAGCGGCAGGCGAATGCTGGTCACATAAGGCGGTTCGCGCATGGTAACAGCAATCGCCAGCCAGAGGGCAGCGAGCACCGCGCATCCGATGAACACCATGCTCAGCCCGCCGTGCTGGAACATCCAGCCGCCGAGGATGCCGCCCAGCGCCGCGCCGAGGAACTGGCTGGTGGAATACACCCCCATCGCCGTGCCCTTGCCGCCGGCCGGCGAGACCTTGCTGACCAGCGACGGCAGCGAGGCTTCGAGCAGGTTGAAGGCAGTGAAGAACACCACCGTGCCGACCACCAGCATGGCCAGGCTGTGACCGAAGACCAGGAAGAACAGTTCGCAGGCCAGCAGGGTCGCCACCGCGCCGGTCAGCACGCGCTTCATGCGACGCTTCTTCTCGGCGTAGATGATGAACGGCACCATGCCGAAGAAACCGACCAGCAGCGCGGTCAGGTAGACCCACCAGTGCTGCTCCTTGGGCAGGCCCCCCTCGTGCACCAGTGCCAGCGGCAAGGCGACGAAGCTGGCCATGAGGATGGCGTGGAGGATCAGGATGCCGGCGTCCAGGCGCAGCAGGTCGCCGTGCTTCAGGGTCGGCAGCAGGGCCTGGCGCGCCACGCTGGATTCGCGGTGCTGGGTCATGTGGTCCGGCTGCGGGACGAAGAACAGGATCAGCAGCAGGCCGACCAGCGCCATCCCGGCGGTGAACCAGAACAGCCCATGCAGGCCGAACAGATGGGTCAGCACCGGGCCGAGCACCATGGCCACGGCGAAGGAGACGCCGATGCTCATGCCGATCATCGCCATCGCCTTGGTCCGGTGCTGCTCGCGGGTGAGGTCGGAGAGCAGCGCCATCACCGCCGCCGAGATCGCCCCGGCGCCCTGCAGGACGCGGCCGGCGATCACCCCCCAGATGGAGTCGGCATTGGCCGCGAGGGCCGCGCCGGCGGCGAAGATCAGCAGCCCGACGACGATCACCGGGCGCCGGCCGATGCGGTCGGAAATGGTCCCGAAGGGAATCTGCAGGATCGCCTGGGTCAGGCCATAGGCGCCGATGGCCAGGCCGATCAGCGCCGGGGTCGCGCCGGCCAGGTCCTGGCCGTAGGTGGCCAGCACCGGCAGGACCATGAACATGCCGAGCATGCGGAAGGCGAATACCAGTGACAGCCCGACGGCCGCTCGCGTTTCGGTACCGCTCATCCGCTCAGTATGTGAGTCGTGCATAACACCCTCATGGAAGAAACCGCTGCAGGGCAAGGCCTCATGCCCCTGCCGATGGCGCCGCCGCCCGCTCCTGGGCGGCCGGGGCAATGCCCGCGCCGGAAAAATGCCGCGCATTCTACCAGTCCGCCCCCTCGCGGCACAGGCGCGCCACTTTGCCGCGCGCTAGCGGCCAGCCGTATAATCAGCGGTTTTCGCCCGCCATGCGAGGCCGCTGTGGATAAGATCCTGATTCGTGGGGCGCGTACCCACAACCTGAAGAACGTCGACCTCACACTGCCACGCGACAAACTGATCGTGATCACCGGTCTTTCCGGTTCCGGCAAGTCTTCCCTGGCTTTCGACACGCTCTATGCGGAAGGCCAGCGGCGCTACGTGGAATCCCTCTCGGCCTACGCCCGGCAGTTCCTGTCGATGATGGAGAAGCCGGACGTGGACACCATCGAAGGGCTGTCGCCGGCGATTTCCATCGAACAGAAGTCCACTTCCCACAACCCACGCTCCACCGTGGGTACGATCACCGAGATCTACGACTACCTGCGCCTGCTTTATGCCCGCGTCGGTACCCCGCGCTGCCCGGACCACGACATCCCGCTGGAGGCGCAGACCGTCAGCCAGATGGTCGACCAGGTCCTGGCCCTGCCGGAAGGCAGCAAGCTGATGCTGCTGGCGCCGGTGATCCGCGAGCGCAAGGGCGAGCACCTGGCGGTGTTCGACGAGATGCGCGCGCAGGGCTTCGTCCGCGCCCGGGTCGACGGCAAGCTCTACGAACTCGACGAAGTGCCGAAGCTGGATAAGCAGAAGAAGCACAGCATCGATGTGGTGGTGGACCGCTTCAAGGTTCGCGCGGACCTCCAGCAACGCCTGGCCGAGTCGTTCGAGACCGCCCTGTCCCTGGCCGACGGTATCGCCCTGGTAGCACCGATGGACGAGGACGAGGATGTCGAGGAGATCATCTTCTCGGCGCGCTTCGCCTGCCCGGTCTGCGGCCACTCTATCAGCGAGCTGGAACCCAAGCTGTTCTCCTTCAACAACCCGGCCGGCGCCTGTCCGACCTGCGACGGCCTCGGCGTGAAGCAATTCTTCGACGCGCGCCGGGTGGTCAACGGCGAGTTGACCCTGGCCGAGGGCGCGATCCGCGGCTGGGACCGGCGCAACGTCTATTACTTCCAGATGCTCGGTTCGCTGGCCCAGCATTACGGCTTCAGCCTGGAAGAACCCTTCGACGAACTCGGCGCCGAACACCAGAAGGTGGTGCTCTACGGCTCCGGCCGGGAAAACGTCGACTTCCGCTATCTCAACGACCGCGGCGACATCGTCAAGCGTTCGCACCCCTTCGAAGGCATCCTGCCGAACCTTGAGCGGCGCTACCGCGAGACCGAGTCGGCCACGGTCCGCGAGGAGCTGGCCAAGTTCCTCAGCACCCAGCCCTGCCCGGATTGCCACGGTACCCGCCTGCGCCGCGAGGCGCGGCATGTGTGGGTCGGCGACCGGACGCTGCCGGCGATCACCGCGATGCCGGTCGGCGAAGCCTGCGAGTATGCCGCCGGACTCAGCCTGACCGGCCGCCGTGGCGAGATCGCGGCGAAGATCCTCAAGGAAATCCGCGACCGCCTGCAATTCCTGGTCAACGTCGGCCTCGACTACCTGACCCTCGACCGCAGCGCCGACACCCTGTCCGGCGGCGAAGCCCAGCGCATCCGCCTGGCCAGCCAGATCGGCGCCGGCCTGGTGGGAGTGATGTACATCCTCGACGAACCCTCGATCGGCCTGCACCAACGCGACAACGAGCGCCTGCTCGGCACCCTCACCCACCTGCGCAACCTCGGCAACACGGTGATCGTGGTCGAGCACGACGAGGACGCGATCCGACTCGCCGACTACGTCGTCGACATCGGTCCGGGCGCCGGCGTGCACGGCGGCCAGGTAGTGGCGGAAGGTACGCCCGACCAGGTGATGAACCACCCCGACTCGCTGACCGGCAAGTACCTTTCCGGGCGCAAGAAAATCGCGGTTCCGGCCAAGCGCACCCCGCGCGACAAGAAGAAGCTGCTGAAGCTGAAAGGCGCCCGCGGCAACAACCTGCAGAACGTCAACCTGGAAATCCCGGTCGGCCTGTTCACCTGCATCACCGGGGTCTCGGGCTCCGGCAAGTCGACGCTGATCAACAACACCCTGTTCCCGATCACCGCCACCGCGCTGAACGGCGCGACTACCCTGGAAGTGGCGCCGTACGACTCGTTCGACGGCCTGCAGCACCTGGACAAGGTGGTCGACATCGACCAGAGCCCGATCGGTCGTACCCCGCGCTCCAACCCGGCGACCTATACCGGCCTGTTCACGCCGATCCGCGAACTGTTTTCCGGCGTGCCGGAGGCCCGCTCGCGCGGCTACGGTCCCGGCCGCTTCTCGTTCAACGTCAAGGGCGGCCGTTGCGAGGCCTGCCAGGGCGACGGCGTGATCAAGGTGGAGATGCACTTCCTGCCGGATATCTACGTTCCCTGCGATGTCTGCAAGGGCAAGCGCTACAACCGCGAGACCCTGGAGATCCGCTACAAGGGCAAGAGCATCCACGAGGTGCTGGAGATGACCATCGAGGAAGCCCGCGAGTTCTTCGACGCCGTCCCCGCCCTGGCGCGCAAGCTGCAGACGCTGATGGACGTCGGCCTGTCCTACATCAAGCTGGGCCAGAGCGCGACCACCCTCTCGGGCGGCGAGGCGCAGCGGGTCAAGCTGTCCCGCGAGCTGTCCAAGCGCGATACCGGCAAGACCCTGTACATCCTCGACGAACCGACCACCGGCCTGCATTTCGCCGACATCCAGCAACTGCTCGACGTGCTCCACCGCCTGCGCGACCACGGCAACACCGTGGTGGTGATCGAGCACAACCTGGACGTGATCAAGACCGCCGACTGGCTGGTCGACCTCGGCCCCGAGGGCGGCTCCAAGGGTGGCCAGATCATCGCCAACGGCACGCCAGAGCAGGTGGCCGAGATGCCCCAGTCGCACACCGGCCACTTCCTCAAGCCGTTGCTGGAACGCGATCGCGCCTGATTGCCGGGCGCTCATGAAAAAGCCCCTGCGGCCGTGAGGCGCAGGGGCTTTTTCGTATCCGCGGGTAGGGTCAGATCTGCGACTGCAGGTAGTTCTCCAGGCCCATCCTGGCGATCAGGCCAAGCTGTTGCTCCAACCAGTAGGCGTGGTCTTCCTCGGTGTCGGCCAACTGGGCCTTGAGGATGTCGCGGCTGACGAAGTCCTTATGCTGCTCGCAGAGGGCGATGCCCTTGGCCAGCGCGGCGCGGACATGGCGCTCGAGCTTGAGGTCGGCCTCGAGCATCTCCGGCACCGTGGTGCCCGGGTGGATATCGTCGGGACGCATGCGCGGCGTACCTTCGAGCAGGAGGATACGGCGCAGCAGGGCGTCGGCGTGCTGGGTCTCCTCCTCCATCTCGTGGTTGAGGCGCTCGTAGAGCTTGCTGAAGCCCCAGTCCTCGTACATGCGCGAGTGGATGAAGTACTGGTCGCGCGCGGCCAGCTCGCCGGTCAGCAGCGTGTTGAGGTAATCGATGACTTCCGGATGGCCTTGCATCGGGGGGCTCTCCCTGGAGAAAACTAGGAATCTAGCCGCATATGCTCCCGGCTCCGCCTGATCCGGGTCAAGCCAATGCAGATAAAAAAGCCCCCTTCCTAGGAAGGGGGCCGGGGGCCTCATCAGGCCATCAGTCCAGCTTCAGGCCGAGGGCGTCGGCGACGCCTTTGCCGTAGGCCGGATCGACCTTGAGGAACAGGCCGATCTGGCGACGCTGGATCTGTTCCGGTACATCGCGGATGTCTTCGGCGATGTTGGCGAACAGCCGCTGCTTCTGCTCGTCAGTGAACAGATGGAACAGCGCGGCGGGCTGGCTGTAGTAGTCGTCGTCCACCCGGTGGTTCCAGTGGTCCGCCGCGCCCTCCAGGCTCAGCGGCGGCTCGGAGAAGTCAGGCTGCTCCTGCCACTGGTTGAAGCTGTTCGGCTCGTAGGTGACGCGCTGATGGGCGTTGTTGCCGTCCACCCGCATGCCGCCGTCGCGGTGGTAGACCTGGTGCGGGCAACGCGCGGCGTTCACCGGGATCTGGTGGTGGTTGACGCCCAGGCGATAGCGATGGGCGTCGCCGTAGGAGAACAGACGGCCCTGGAGCATCTTGTCCGGCGAGAAACCGATACCGGGCACCACGTTGGCCGGCGTGAAAGCGGCCTGCTCGACCTCGGCGAAGTAGTTGTCCGGGTTACGGTTCAGCTCGAAGAAGCCCACTTCGATCAACGGGTAGTCGCCGTGGGGCCAGACCTTGGTCAGGTCGAACGGGTTGTAGCGATAGGTGGCCGCTTCCTTCTCGGGCATGATCTGCACGTACATCTTCCAGCGCGGGAAGTCGCCTTTCTCGATGCTCTCGTACAAGTCGCGCTGCGAACTCTCGCGGTCCTGGGCGATCACTTCGGCGGCCTCGGCGTTGGTCAGGTTCTCGATGCCCTGTTGGGTCTTGAAGTGGAACTTGACCCAGAAGCGCTCGTTGTTCGCATTGATGAAGCTGAAGGTATGGCTGCCGAAACCATGGATGTGCCGATAGCTCTTCGGCAGGCCGCGGTCGCTGAAGTCGATGGTCAACTGATGCAGCGACTCGGGGAGGTGAGAGAAAAAGTCCCACTTGAAGGTCGCATTGCGCAGGTTGGTGCGCGGGTCACGCTTCACCACGTGGTTGAGATCGGGGAACTTGAGCGGGTCGCGCAGATAGAACACCGGGGTGTTGTTGCCGACCAGGTCCCAGTTGCCCTGCTCGGTGTAGAAACGCATGGAGAAGCCGCGGATGTCTCGCTCGGCATCCGCCGCGCCACGCTCACCGGCGACGGTGGAGAAGCGCAGGAACATATCGGTCTTCTTGCCGACCTGGGAGAAGATCTTCGCCCGGGTGTAGGGGGTGATGTCATGGGTGACGGTGAAGGTGCCGTAGGCCGCGGAGCCTTTCGCATGCATGCGTCGCTCGGGGATCACTTCGCGATCGAAGTGGGCGAGCTTCTCGAGGAACCACACGTCCTGCAGCAACATCGGGCCACGCGGACCGGCGGTCTGCACGTTCTGGTTATCGACCACCGGTGCGCCAGCGGCAGTGGTCAGGCGGGTCTTCTCTTCCATTTACTCTCTCCTCAACGGCTAACGTGCTATGAAGCGAAGCGGCTACACGGAAATCATCAGCGTGGACCAGGGATTGGCGGAGGACAACCTGTCGGCTGAACCAAGCGCCCTTTGCATTGATCTCGCTTATCCGAACGTAGCTTTTCGTAAAAGCAGGTTAAGGATGAATGACAGCCCTCCCACAATCCAATTTATTAAAGACAGCGAGCCGATAGATAAAAACTTTAAGGCAGGTAATAAAAAACCGGGCCTGGGCCCGGTTTCTTGTGCAGCAGATGCCTTATTCGGCAGCTTCTACGACTTCACCGCCGACAGGACGATCAACCAGCTCGACGTACGCCATGGGGGCGTTGTCGCCAGCGCGGAAACCGCACTTCAGGATGCGCAGGTAGCCGCCCGGACGGTTGGCGTAGCGCTTGCCCAGGTCGTTGAACAGCTTGCCAACGGCAGCTTTCGAACGGGTACGGTCGAAAGCCAGGCGACGGTTGGCGACGCTGTCTTCCTTGGCCAGGGTGATCAGCGGCTCGGCAACGCGACGCAGTTCCTTGGCCTTGGGCAGGGTGGTTTTGATCAGTTCGTGTTCGAACAGCGACACCGCCATGTTCTGGAACATAGCCTTGCGGTGCGCGCTGGTGCGGCTCAGGTGACGACCACTTTTACGATGGCGCATGGTTCAATTCCTTTCCAAACTTTACGTTCGGTAGTTACGACGATCAGGCAGTGGCCTTGTCGTCTTTCTTAAGACTTGCCGGCGGCCAGTTATCGAGGCGCATACCGAGGGACAGACCACGGGAAGCCAGAACGTCCTTGATTTCGGTCAGGGACTTCTTGCCCAGGTTCGGCGTTTTCAACAGCTCCACTTCGGTGCGCTGGATCAGGTCACCGATGTAGTAGATGTTTTCCGCCTTCAGGCAGTTGGCCGAACGTACGGTCAGTTCCAGGTCATCGACCGGGCGCAGGAGGATCGGATCGATCTCGTCTTCCTGCTCTTCAACGACGGGTTCGCTGTCGCCCTTGAGGTCCACGAACGCTGCCAGCTGCTGTTGCAGGATGGTAGCGGCGCGACGGATAGCCTCTTCGGGATCCAGGGTGCCGTTGGTTTCCAGGTCCAGGACCAGTTTGTCCAGGTTGGTGCGCTGCTCGACACGGGCGTTTTCCACCACGTAGGAGACACGACGGACCGGGCTGAACGATGCGTCGAGCTGCAGACGGCCGATGCTGCGGCTTTCGTCTTCGTCGCTCTGACGTGCATCGGCAGGCTCGTAGCCACGGCCACGAGCTACCTTCAGCTTCATGTTCAGCGCGCCGTTGTCTGCCAGGTTGGCGATAACGTGGTCACCGTTGATGATCTCAACATCGTGATCCAGCTGAATATCGGCAGCAGTCACAACACCCGAGCCCTTCTTAGCCAGGGTCAGCGTCACTTCATCACGACCGTGCAGCTTGATGGCCAGACCTTTCAGGTTCAGCAGGATCTCGATTACATCTTCCTGCACACCTTCGATCGCCGAGTACTCGTGGAGTACGCCGTCGATCTCGGCCTCGACCACTGCGCAGCCAGGCATGGAGGACAACAGGATGCGACGCAGCGCGTTGCCCAGGGTGTGACCAAAACCACGCTCGAGAGGCTCGAGCGTGATCTTGGCGCGGGTTTGACTGACCACCTGCACATCGATGTGGCGGGGGGTCAGGAACTCATTTACCGAACTCTGCATGGATGCACCTATTTTCTAGCCCTTACTTGGAGTAGAGCTCGACAATCAGGTTTTCGTTGATATCAGCGGACAGGTCGCTGCGAGCCGGAGCACTCTTGAAGGTACCAGCCTTCTTGTCGAGGTCGACTTCGACCCACTCGACGCGACCGCGCTGGCCACAGAGTTCCAGAGCCTGAGCGATACGCAGCTGGTTCTTCGATTTTTCGCGAACAGCTACGACGTCACCGGCCTTCACTTGGTAGGAAGGGATGTTGACGGTCTGACCGTTGACGGTGATGGCCTTGTGGGATACCAGCTGGCGGGATTCCGAACGAGTGGAACCGAAGCCCATGCGGTATACGACGTTGTCCAGGCGGCACTCGAGCAGTTGCAGCAGGTTCTCACCGGTAGAACCCTTGCGACGGGAAGCTTCCTGGTAGTAACCGCGGAACTGACGCTCCAGCACGCCGTAGATGCGACGTACTTTCTGCTTTTCACGCAGCTGCAGACCGTAGTCGGACAGACGGCCACGACGCTGGCCATGCTGGCCAGGAACGTTTTCAGCCTTGCACTTCGAGTCGAGGGCGCGGGCGCCGCTCTTCAGGAACAGGTCGGTGCCTTCACGGCGAGACAGTTTGCACTTGGGACCAATGTAACGAGCCATTTCTCACTGTCTCCTATTACACGCGACGCTTTTTCGGCGGACGGCAGCCGTTATGCGGGATCGGGGTTACGTCGGTGATGCTGGCGATCTTGTAGCCGCAAGCATTCAGAGCGCGAACGGCGGACTCGCGGCCCGGGCCCGGGCCCTTGACGTTGACGTCCAGGTTCTTCAGACCGTATTCCAGGGCAGCCTGGCCGGCACGCTCGGCCGCTACCTGGGCAGCGAACGGGGTGCTCTTACGCGAGCCGCGGAAACCGGAACCACCGGAGGTCGCCCAGGACAGTGCGTTGCCCTGACGGTCGGTGATGGTCACGATGGTGTTGTTGAAAGACGCGTGGATGTGGGCGATCCCATCGACCACTGTCTTTTTGACTTTCTTACGGGGACGAGCAGCAGGTTTTGCCATGACTAGATTCCTACGCGATTACTTGCGGATCGGCTTACGCGGGCCCTTGCGGGTACGCGCGTTGGTCTTGGTACGCTGACCGCGAACCGGCAGACCGCGACGATGACGCAGACCGCGGTAGCAACCGAGGTCCATCAGACGCTTGATGTTCATGTTGATTTCGCGACGCAGATCACCTTCGGTGGTGATCTTCGCGACTTCGTTACGCAGCTGATCGATCTGCTCGTCGCTCAGGTCCTTGATCTTGGCAGCCGGGTTTACGCCGGTGGCTGCGCAGATGCTCTGAGCAGTAGTGCGACCAACACCATAGATGTAGGTCAGCGAGATAACAGTGTGCTTGTTATCCGGAATGTTGACGCCTGCAATACGGGCCATTCAGAAAAACTCCAATTGACAGCTACCCTGCGCCCAGGAAGCCAAGAAAGGGCGCGGATATTAGCGCTGTAATAGCAAATAATCAACCCGGCAGCACACTAGCTGCCGGGTTATCACGCGTGGATCACAATCAGCCTTGGCGCTGCTTGTGACGCGGTTCCGCGCTGCAGATCACCCGCACGATGCCATCGCGACGGATGATTTTGCAGTTACGGCACAGCTTCTTGACCGATGCACGAACTTTCATCACCAACTCCTCGAACCTTACGGGTCTATCAGCGCAGCATGCCGCTGCCGTAGCCCTTCAGGTTGGCTTTCTTCATCAGGGATTCATACTGGTGAGAAACGAGGTGAGATTGCACCTGGGCCATAAAGTCCATGACAACCACGACCACGATCAACAGCGAGGTCCCGCCAAGATAGAACGGCACGTGCGCCGCAACCACCAGGAACTGGGGCAGCAGGCAGACAGCCGTCATGTACAGAGCACCGAACATGGTCAAACGGGTCAGCACGCCATCGATGTAGCGAGCGGACTGTTCGCCCGGACGGATGCCCGGAATAAATGCACCGGACTTCTTGAGGTTCTCCGCCACGTCCTTCGGGTTGAACATCAGCGCTGTATAGAAGAAGCAGAAGAAAACGATCCCTGCAGTGAACAGCAAGATGTTCAGCGGCTGCCCCGGAGCGATCGCTTGCGCGACGTCCTGCAACCAACCCAAGCCTTCCGACTGACCGAACCAGGAGCCCAGGGACGCCGGGAACAGCAGGATACTGCTGGCGAAAATCGCGGGAATCACACCCGCCATGTTCACCTTCAACGGCAGATGGCTGGTCTGCGCTGCAAACACCTTGCGGCCTTGCTGGCGCTTGGCGTAATGCACCGCGATGCGACGCTGGCCACGCTCGATGAACACCACGAACGCGATGATCGCCACGGCCAGCAGGCCGACGCCGATCAGGGCGAAGATGTTGATGTCACCTTGACGGGCAGACTCGAAAGACTGACCGATGGCGCGCGGCAGGCCTGCAACGATACCAGCGAAGATCAACATCGAGATGCCGTTGCCGACACCGCGCTCGGTGATCTGCTCGCCCAGCCACATCATGAACATGGCACCAGCCACGAAGGTGGTGACAGCCACGAAGTAGAAGCCGAAGTCGTTGGAGAAGGCTACGCCCTGGCTGCCCAGGCCAACGGACATGCCGATGGCCTGGACCAGTGCCAGGACTACAGTACCGTAGCGGGTGTACTGGCTGATCTTGCGACGCCCAGACTCACCCTCTTTCTTCAACTGCTCCAGCTGCGGGCTGATAGCGGTCATGAGCTGCATGATGATCGATGCCGAGATGTACGGCATGATCCCCAGTGCAAAGATACTCATGCGCTCCAGCGCGCCGCCGGAAAACATGTTGAAGAGGCTAAGAATGGTCCCCTCGTTCTGCCGGAACAGTGCCGCCAAGCGATCGGGGTTGATGCCCGGAACTGGGATGTGCGCGCCGATCCGATAGACGATGATCGCCAGGAACAGGAAACGCAGACGTGCCCAGAGCTCGGACAGACCGCCGTTGCTTAGCGCAGAGAGAGCACCTTGCTTAGCCATTTAGTCCTCGAATTTACCGCCAACTGCTTCGATAGCCGCACGCGCACCCTTGGTGGCGGCGATACCTTTCAGGGTGACCGCACGACCAACTTCGCCGGACAGCATGACTTTGACGCGCTGTACGTGCTGGTTGATCAGGTTGGCATCCTTCAGGGTCTGCAGGCTGACGACGTCGCCTTCGACCTTGGCCAGTTCGGAGGTGCGTACTTCAGCACGATCCATGGCCTTCAGGGAAACGAAGCCGAACTTCGGCAGGCGACGGTGCAGAGGCTGTTGACCACCCTCGAAGCCCGGAGCGACCTTGCCACCGGAGCGGGAGGTCAGACCTTTGTGACCACGGCCACCGGTCTTGCCCAGACCGCTACCGATGCCACGGCCCGGACGGTGCTTTTCGCGACGGGCACCCGGCGCGGAACGCAGATCGTTCAGTTGCATGGATTAACCCTCCACACGCAGCAGGTAGTAGGCCTTGTTGATCATGCCGCGGTTCTCAGGAGTGTCCTGAACTTCGACGGTATGATTGATGCGACGCAGGCCGAGACCCTTGACGCAAGCCTTGTGGTTGGCCAGACGGCCGTTCAGGCTCTTGACCAGAGTGACTTTGACAGTTGCCATGGTTAGAGAATCTCCTCGACGCTCTTGCCACGCTTGGCCGCTACTGCTTCCGGAGCCTGCATGTTCTTCAGGCCCTTGAAGGTGGCGTAAACCACGTTCACCGGATTGGTGGAGCCATAGCACTTGGCCAGGACGTTCTGCACACCAGCCACTTCCAGAACGGCACGCATGGCGCCGCCGGCGATGATGCCGGTACCTTCCGAAGCCGGCTGCATGTACACCTTGGAGGCGCCATGGGCGGACTTGGTCGGATACTGCAGGGTGGTGCCGTTCAGATCGACTTGGATCATGTTGCGGCGAGCGGCTTCCATTGCTTTCTGGATGGCGGCCGGCACTTCACGCGCCTTGCCACGACCGAAACCAACGCGACCCTTGCCATCACCCACCACGGTCAGTGCGGTGAAAGCGAAGATACGGCCACCTTTTACGGTTTTGGCGACGCGGTTAACCTGAACCAGCTTCTCGATGTAGCCTTCGTCGCGCTTTTGCTCGTTGTTTGCCATAACTTAGAACTCCAGTCCGCCTTCACGAGCGGCATCAGCCAGCGCTTTCACACGGCCGTGGTACTTGAAGCCAGAACGATCGAACGCCACCTGGGTGACGCCGGCCGCTTTGGCGCGCTCGGCGACCAGTTGACCAACTTTCTTGGCTGCATCGATGTTGCCGGTGGCACCTTCGCGCAGGTCTTTGTCCAGGGTCGAGGCGCTGGCCAGGACCTTGCCGCCGTCGGCCGCAATGACCTGGGCGTAAATGTGCTGGGAAGAGCGGTACACGCAGAGGCGTACGGTTTCCAGCTCGCGCATCTTCAGGCGTGCCTTGCGAGCGCGACGCAGACGGGTTTCTTTCTTGACGCTCATTTGCTATGCCCTACTTCTTCTTGGCTTCTTTACGACGGACGACTTCGTCGGCGTAACGCACGCCCTTGCCTTTGTAAGGCTCCGGCGGACGGAAGTCGCGAATTTCGGCAGCAACCTGACCGACCAGCTGCTTGTCGATACCCTTGATCAGGATATCGGTCTGGCTGGGGGTCTCAGCGACGATGCCGGCCGGCAGTTCGTAATCAACCGGATGGGAGAAGCCGAGGGACAGGGACAGCACTTGGCCCTTGGCCTGCGCTTTGTAACCAACGCCGACCAGCTGGAGCTTGCGCTCGAAGCCCTGGCTGACGCCGACTACCATGTTGTTCACCAGAGCACGGGTGGTACCAGCCATGGCGCGAGTCTGCTGGTCGCCGTTACGCGCAGCAAAACGCAGCTCACCGCTGTCCTGGATCACTTCGACCGAAGGATGGACCTTGAGCTCCAGAGCACCTTTGGCGCCCTTGATGGACAGTTGCTGACCAGCCAGTTTGATTTCAACGCCGGCAGGCAGCTTGACGGGGTTCTTAGCAACGCGAGACATGCTGATTCCCCTTAGAACACAGTGCAGAGCACTTCGCCGCCAACACCAGCAGCACGGGCAGCACGATCGGTCATCACACCTTTGTTGGTGGAGACGATCGACACACCGAGGCCGCCACGAACTTTCGGCAGTTGCTCAACGGATTTGTACTGACGCAGGCCAGGACGGCTGATGCGCTTGACCTCTTCGATGACAGGCTTGCCTTCGAAGTACTTCAGTTCGATGGACAGCTGGGGTTTTACTTCCGAGCTGATCTGGAAATCCGCAATATAGCCTTCGTCCTTCAGGACTTTGGCTACCGCCGCTTTCAGTTTCGAGGACGGCATGCTTACGACGGTCTTTTCAGCCATCTGGGCATTACGGATGCGAGTTAGCATGTCTGCTAACGGGTCCTGCATACTCATGGGCTTAACGCTCCTGATACAAAAGAATAAGCCTTCAACTTCAATTCGCCCATAAACGCCAGGCGAAACAAACCCAGGCTCAGGGGAGCCGGGTATTCTAGAGATCACGCCAAAACGAATCAAGCCCCATGAGGGGCTTGATTCGATGTCGCGATCAACGGTGCCGACTGGCGACACCGTTCGCTGCGATTACCAGCTGGCTTTCACCAGACCCGGTACGTCGCCGCGCATGGCGGCTTCGCGCAGCTTGTTACGGCTCAGGCCGAACTTGCGGTAGAAGCCGTGCGGACGACCGGTCAGGCGGCAACGGTTACGCAGGCGGCTGGCGCTGGCGTCACGCGGTTGCTTCTGCAGGGCGACCTGGGCATTCCAACGCTCTTCCGCAGAGGAGTTCGGATTAGCGATGATCGCTTTCAGCTCGGCACGCTTCTTGGCGTACTTGGCTACCGTCAGCTGACGCTTCAGCTCGCGGTTCTTCATGCTCTCTTTAGCCATGTTCCTACTCCAATCAGTTACGGAACGGGAATTTGAAAGCACGCAGCAGGGCGCGACCTTCGTCATCCGTACGAGCGGTGGTGGTCAGGGTGATGTCCAGGCCACGCAGCGCATCGATCTTGTCGTAATCGATTTCCGGGAAGATGATCTGCTCTTTCACGCCCATGCTGTAGTTGCCGCGACCATCGAAGGACTTGGCATTCAGGCCGCGGAAGTCACGCACGCGCGGCAGGGAGATGGACAGCAGACGATCCAGGAACTCGTACATCCGGTCGCTACGCAGGGTGACCTTGACGCCGATCGGCCAGCCTTCACGGATCTTGAAGCCTGCGATGGACTTACGAGCGTAAGTCACGACCGGCTTCTGACCAGTGATCTTTTCCAGATCGGCTACGGCGTTCTCGATGATCTTCTTGTCACCGACCGCCTCGCCAAGACCCATGTTCAGGGTGATTTTGGTAACGCGCGGAACTTCCATCACGTTCGCCAGCTGAAGCTCTTCTTTCAGCTTGGGCGCGATTTCCTTCCGATAAATTTCTTTCAATCGTGCCATGGTGATCTACCTAGCAGCCTCAAGCCTGAACCGGTTTCTGGGTCGACTTGAAGACACGAATTTTCTTACCGTCTTCTACCTTGAAGCCAACGCGGTCAGCCTTGCTGGTTTCAGTATTGAAGATGGCGACGTTGGAGACGTGCAGAGGCGCCTCCTTCTCGACGATACCGCCCTGTTGACCGAGCATCGGATTGGGCTTGGTGTGGCGCTTGATCAGGTTCACCCCGCCGACGACCAGACGGTCGTCAGCGAGAACCTTCAGCACCTTGCCACGCTTGCCCTTGTCCTTGCCGGCAATGACGATTACTTCGTCGTCACGACGAATCTTTTGCATGACGGCTACTCCTTACAGCACTTCGGGGGCGAGCGAGACGATCTTCATGAACTTCTCGGTACGGAGTTCACGAGTCACTGGCCCAAAGATACGGGTGCCGATCGGCTCCTGCTTGTTGTTCAGCAGGACGGCGGCGTTGCCGTCGAAGCGGATGATGGAACCGTCGGTACGACGTACGCCGTGCTTGGTGCGAACGACCACGGCAGTCATGACCTGGCCCTTCTTCACTTTGCCGCGCGGAATCGCTTCCTTGACGGTGACCTTGATGATGTCGCCGATGCCGGCGTAACGGCGGTGGGAACCGCCGAGCACCTTGATGCACATCACACGACGCGCGCCGCTGTTGTCAGCGACATCGAGCATGGATTGAGTCTGAATCATATAATTTCTCCGACCCCTAGTCCTTAGACTTCCACCGCGCGTTCAACGATATCAACCAGGGTCCAGGCCTTGGTCTTGGCCAGCGGACGGGTTTCGCGAATGGTGACCAGGTCACCAATGCGGCACTGATTGGATTCGTCGTGTGCGTGCAGTTTGGTCGAACGCTTGACGTATTTGCCGTAGATCGGGTGCTTGACGCGACGCTCGATCAGTACGGTGACGGTCTTGTCCATTTTGTCGCTGACGACGCGGCCGGTCAGCGTACGGACGGTTTTCTGAGCTTCAGCCATGATCACTTACCTGCTTGCTGATTGAGCACAGTTTTAACGCGAGCGATGTCGCGCTTAACCTGCGAGAGCAGGTGAGACTGCCCCAACTGGCCAGTTGCTTTCTGCATGCGCAGATTGAACTGGTCGCGCAGCAGGCCGAGCAGTTGCTCGTTCAGCTGCTCAACGGATTTTTCACGAAGTTCATTCGCTTTCATCACATCACCGTCCGCTTAACAAAGGAGGTGGCGAGGGGCAGCTTTGCAGCAGCCAGGGCGAAAGCCTCACGCGCCAGCTCTTCGGAAACACCCTCGATCTCGTACAGGACCTTGCCCGGCTGGATCTGGGCTACCCAGTACTCGACCCCACCCTTACCTTTACCCATACGAACTTCGAGGGGCTTCTTGGTGACAGGCTTGTCAGGGAATACGCGGATCCAGATCTTGCCGCCACGCTTCACGTGACGGGTCAGCGCACGACGCGCGGACTCGATCTGACGAGCAGTAAGGCGGCCACGGCTAGTGGCCTTCAGTGCGTACTCACCGAAGCTGACCTTACTACCACGATGAGCCAGACCACGGTTGTGGCCGGTCATTTGTTTGCGGAACTTCGTACGCTTGGGTTGCAGCATTTGCGTACTCCTTACCTAGCAGCTTTTTTACGAGGAGCGGGTGCTACCGGCTTCAGCTCTTCCTGGCGGCCACCGATGACCTCGCCCTTGAAGATCCAAACCTTGACACCGATCACACCGTAAGTGGTGTGCGCTTCGTAGGTGGCATAGTCGATATCGGCGCGCAGGGTGTGCAGGGGCACACGACCTTCGCGATACCATTCGGTACGGGCGATTTCAGCCCCACCCAGACGACCGCTGACCTGAATCTTGATGCCCTTGGCACCAATGCGCATGGCGTTCTGTACGGCGCGCTTCATGGCGCGACGGAACATTACGCGACGCTCCAGCTGCTGGGCTACGCTCTGCGCAACCAGCATGGCATCGAGTTCCGGCTTGCGGATTTCCTCGATGTTGATGTGCACGGGCACACCCATTTGCTTGGTCAGGTCCTGGCGCAGTTTCTCAACATCTTCACCTTTCTTGCCGATCACGATGCCGGGACGAGCGGTGTGGATGGTGATGCGTGCGGTTTGAGCCGGACGATGAATATCGATACGGCTTACGGACGCGCTTTTTAGTTTGTCTTGGAGGTACTCACGCACCTTCAGGTCGGCAAACAGGTAATCCGCATAGTTCTTGCGGTCTGCGTACCAAACGGAGGTGTGCTCCTTGACGATACCCAGGCGAATGCCATTGGGATGTACTTTCTGACCCATCTGTCGACTCCGTTACTTGTCCGCAACCTTGACCGTGATATGGCAAGACCGCTTCACGATGCGATCAGCACGGCCTTTGGCACGCGGCATGATGCGCTTGAGCGAACGACCTTCGTTGACGAAGACGGTGGAGACCTTCAGGTCATCCACATCGGCGCCTTCGTTGTGCTCAGCGTTGGCAACGGCCGACTCCAGCACTTTCTTCATGATCTCGGCGGCTTTCTTACTGCTGAAAGCCAGGAGGTTGAGCGCTTCGCCCACCTTCTTCCCGCGGATCTGGTCGGCGACCAAGCGGGCTTTCTGGGCGGAGATACGAGCGCCCGACAGCTTAGCGGCTACTTCCATCTTCCTTACCCCTTAACGCTTGGCTTTCTTGTCCGCAGCATGCCCGCGGTAGGTGCGGGTAGCGGCGAACTCGCCCAGTTTGTGGCCGACCATGTCCTCGTTGACGAGAACCGGTACGTGTTGACGGCCGTTGTGCACGGCGATGGTCAGACCAACCATATGCGGCAGAATCATCGAACGACGCGACCAGGTCTTGATCGGCTTGCGGTCGTTCTTTTCCACCGCGACTTCGACCTTCTTCAACAGGTGAAGATCGATAAACGGACCTTTTTTCAGTGAACGTGGCACTGTGGTATCCCTCTATTTACTTGCGGCGGCGGACGATCATGTTATCGGTACGCTTGTTCGAGCGAGTCTTCTTACCCTTGGTCTGAAGACCCCACGGCGATACCGGATGACGACCAGCAGAGGTACGGCCTTCACCACCACCATGCGGGTGGTCGACCGGGTTCATCGCCACGCCGCGAACGGTCGGGCGAACACCACGCCAGCGCGTAGCACCGGCTTTACCCAGCGAACGCAGGCTGTGCTCGGAGTTCGAGACTTCACCCAGGGTCGCACGGCACTCAGCCAGGACTTTACGCATTTCACCGGAGCGCAGACGCAGGGTTACGTACGCACCTTCACGCGCGACCAGCTGGGCGGAAGCGCCAGCGGAGCGAGCGATCTGAGCGCCTTTACCCGGCTTCAGCTCGATACCATGAACAGTGCTACCCACCGGGATGTTGCGCAGAGGCATGCTGTTGCCTGCCTTGATCGGCGCACCGATACCGGAGATCAGCTGGTCACCTGCAGCAACGCCCTTGGGGGCGATGATGTAGCGACGCTCGCCGTCTGCATACTTCAGCAGAGCGATGTGTGCAGTGCGGTTCGGATCGTATTCGACGCGCTCAACGATGGCAGGGATGCCATCCTTGTTGCGACGGAAGTCGACCAGACGGTAGTGCTGCTTGTGACCACCACCGATATGACGGGTGGTGATACGACCGTTGTTGTTACGGCCGCCAGACTTGGATTTCTTTTCCAGCAGCGGTGCGTAGGGAGCGCCTTTGTGCAGCTCCTGATTCACCACCTTGACGACAAAGCGACGACCAGCGGAAGTCGGTTTGCACTTAACGATTGCCATGATGCACCCCTTTACTCAGCGCTGGTGGCGAAATCGAGATCTTGGCCCGGCTGGAGAGCGATGTACGCTTTTTTCCAGTCGTTACGCTTGCCCAGACCGCGAGCGGTGCGCTTGGTCTTACCCTTGACGTTCAGAGTAGTGACGCGCTGTACCTTCACGCTGAACAGGCTTTCTACGGCCTTCTTGATTTCCAGCTTGGTTGCATCGGTGGCAACCTTGAAAACGAATTGGCTCTTGCCGTCCGCGAGACCCGTGGCTTTCTCGGAGATGTGCGGACCAAGCAGCACTTTGAATACGCGTTCCTGGTTCATCCCAGCAGCTCCTCGAACTTCTTCACGGCGGACACGGTGACCAGCACCTTGTCGTAGGCGATCAGGCTGACGGGGTCGGAACCTTGGACATCACGTACATCGACGTGCGCCAGGTTGCGCGCAGCGAGGTACAGGTTCTCGTCGACACCATCGGTCACGATCAGCACGTCTTTCAGACCCAGGGTGTCCAGCTTGGCAACCAGGCCCTTGGTTTTCGGTGCATCGACAGCGAAGTCGGCAACGACGACCAGACGGTCCAGACGAACGAGCTCGGCAAGGATGGAGCGCAGTGCTGCGCGGTACATCTTCTTGTTCAGCTTCTGTTCGTGGCTACGCGGTTTAGCGGCGAAAGTGGTGCCGCCCCCACGCCAGATGGGGCTACGGATGGTGCCAGCGCGAGCACGACCGGTGCCCTTCTGACGCCACGGCTTCTTGCCACCACCAGAGACTTCGGAGCGAGTCTTCTGCGCCTTGCTGCCCTGACGGCCGCCAGCCATGTAGGCCACGACTGCCTGGTGCACCAGGGTCTCGTTGAATTCGCCACCAAAGGTACGCTCGGAGACTTCGATAGCCTGAGCGCCGTTCACATTCAATTGCATCTCAGCTTCCCCCTTAACCGCGAGCCTTGGCTGCCGGACGCACGATCACATCACCGCCGGTAGCGCCGGGAACGGCACCCTTGACCAGCAGCAGATTGCGTTCAGCATCGACGCGCACGATCTCCAGGGATTGAACGGTTACCCGCTCCGCACCCAGATGACCGGACATTTTCTTGCCCTTGAACACTCGACCAGGAGTCTGGCACTGGCCGATGGAACCCGGGACGCGGTGGGAAACGGAGTTACCGTGGGTGTTATCCTGACCACGGAAGTTCCAGCGCTTGATGGTGCCCGCGAAGCCCTTACCCTTGGACTCGCCGGTAACGTCTACCATCTGGCCTGCCTGGAACAGATCGACAGTGATCTGGTCACCAGCGGCATACTGCTCTTCGCCCAGACGGAATTCCCACACGCCGCGACCGGCGGCGACATTCGCCTTGGCAAAGTGACCAGCTTGCGCTTTGGTAACGCGAGAAGCACGACGCTCGCCGGCGGTGACTTGCACTGCACGGTAGCCATCGGTTTCTTCAGTCTTGAACTGGGTGACGCGATTCGGCTCGACCTCGATGACCGTAACCGGAATAGAGACACCTTCCTCGGTGAAAATGCGGGTCATGCCGCATTTACGACCGACAACACCAATTGTCATGTTGTAAACCTCTTGAGTGTACGGGGCTTTCACCCGCTATGGCCGCCCATTTCAGAGCGTTACACGACCAATGCCGAAGGCATTAGCCGAGGCTGATCTGTACTTCAACGCCTGCAGCAAGATCGAGCTTCATCAGCGCATCGACGGTTTTATCCGTCGGCTGGACGATGTCCAGTACACGCTTATGTGTACGAATTTCGTACTGATCACGCGCATCTTTGTTGACGTGCGGAGAGATCAGCACGGTGAAACGTTCCTTGCGGGTCGGCAGAGGGATTGGACCACGCACCTGAGCACCAGTACGTTTCGCGGTTTCCACGATTTCCTGGGTTGATTGATCGATCAGGCGATGGTCAAAAGCCTTCAACCGAATCCGGATTTGTTGGTTTTGCATTTGACCTCAGACTCCAATTTACCATTCCCAACGGACGGACTACGCCCGTTAAAAGGAGGCGCAATTGTACGGATGCCCCCACAGGGTGTCAATATTTAACCAACGAACGAAAAAAGGGGCCCCGGAGGGCCCCTTTTCTGATGGCAGGATCAGCGATTACTCGATGATCTTGGCAACCACGCCGGCGCCAACGGTACGGCCGCCTTCGCGGATCGCGAAGCGCAGGCCATCTTCCATGGCGATCGGAGCGATCAGGGTGACAACCATCTTGATGTTGTCGCCCGGCATTACCATCTCTACGCCTTCCGGCAGTTCGCAGTTACCGGTCACGTCGGTGGTACGGAAGTAGAACTGCGGACGGTAGCCCTTGAAGAACGGGGTGTGACGACCACCTTCTTCCTTGGACAGCACGTACACTTCGCACTCGAACTTGGTGTGCGGTTTGATGGTGCCCGGCTTGGCCAGTACCTGGCCACGCTCTACGTCTTCACGCTTGGTGCCACGCAGCAGGATACCAACGTTCTCACCAGCACGACCTTCGTCGAGCAGCTTGCGGAACATTTCAACGCCGGTGCAGGTGGTCTTGGTGGTCGCCTTGATGCCGACGATTTCCACTTCTTCCTGGACCTTGATGATGCCGCGCTCTACACGACCGGTTACCACGGTACCGCGGCCGGAGATCGAGAACACGTCTTCGATCGGCATCAGGAACGGCTGGTCGATGGCACGAACCGGCTCCGGAATGTAGGAGTCCAGGGTCTCTACCAGCTTCTGCACGGCGCTTACGCCGATGCCGTTGTCATCCTTGCCTTCCAGCGCCATCAGCGCGGAACCGATGATGATCGGAGTGTCGTCGCCCGGGAAGTCGTAGGTGTTCAGCAGATCGCGAACTTCCATCTCGACCAGTTCCAGCAGCTCGGCGTCGTCGACCATGTCGGCCTTGTTCAGGAACACGACGATGTAGGGAACGCCTACCTGGCGGGACAGCAGGATGTGCTCGCGGGTCTGCGGCATGGGGCCGTCGGCAGCCGAGCAAACCAGGATCGCGCCGTCCATCTGGGCAGCACCGGTGATCATGTTCTTCACGTAGTCGGCGTGACCGGGGCAGTCAACGTGGGCGTAGTGACGAACAGCGGAATCGTATTCAACGTGCGAGGTGTTGATGGTGATACCGCGGGCCTTTTCTTCCGGCGCGTTGTCGATCTGATCGAAAGCACGAGCGGAACCACCCCAGGTATCGGAGCAGACCTTGGTCAGTGCAGCGGTCAGAGTGGTCTTGCCATGGTCAACGTGACCGATGGTGCCGACGTTGACGTGCGGTTTGTTACGTTCGAATTTTTCCTTAGCCACGACAGTAAACCTCTTACTTAAAGGGCTGAATCAACCTTGTTTTTTAACCAGCGCTTCGACGATGTTCGACGGAGCTTCGGCGTATTTGGAGAATTCCATGGAGTAGCTCGCGCGACCCTGGGACATGGAACGCACGTCGGTCGCATAACCGAACATCTCACCCAGCGGAACCTCGGCACGAATAACCTTACCGGAAACCGTGTCCTCCATCCCCTGAATCAGACCACGACGACGGTTCAGGTCGCCCATCACGTCACCCATGTAGTCCTCAGGAGTCACCACCTCTACCTTCATGATCGGCTCGAGCACCTTGCCGCCGCCCTTCTGGGCCAACTGCTTGGTCGCCATGGAAGCAGCGATCTTGAACGCCATCTCGTTGGAGTCGACGTCATGGTAGGAACCATCGAAAACGGTAGCCTTCAGGCCGATGAGCGGATAGCCGGCAACGACGCCGTTCTTCATCTGCTCTTCGATACCCTTCTGGATCGCCGGGATGTATTCCTTCGGAACCACACCGCCCACGACTTCGTTCTCGAACACCAGGCCTTCGGTGATGTTGCCCTTCTCGTCCACGTCCGCGGCCGAGAAACGGATCCAGCAATGACCGAACTGACCGCGACCACCGGACTGGCGAACGAACTTGCCTTCGATCTCCACGTTGTCCTTGGTGATGGTCTCACGGTAGGCAACCTGCGGCTTGCCGATGTTGGCCTCGACGCCGAACTCGCGCTTCATGCGGTCGACGATGATGTCCAGGTGCAGCTCGCCCATGCCGGAGATGATGGTCTGACCGGACTCTTCGTCGGTCTTGACACGGAACGACGGGTCTTCCTGGGCCAGCTTGCCGAGGGCGATACCCATCTTCTCCTGGTCAGCCTTGGTCTTCGGCTCTACAGCGACCGAGATTACCGGCTCGGGGAAGTCCATGCGCTCGAGGATGATCGGCTTCTCGATCGAGCACAGGGTGTCACCGGTGGTGACGTCCTTCATGCCGATCAGGGCAGCGATGTCGCCTGCGCGCACTTCCTTGATCTCTTCACGCTGGTTGGCGTGCATCTGCACCATCCGACCGACGCGCTCTTTCTTGCCTTTCACCGAGTTCAGGACGGAGTCGCCGGAACTCAGGACGCCGGAGTAAACGCGGGCGAAGGTCAGGGTACCGACGAACGGGTCGGTAGCGATCTTGAACGCCAGGGACGAGAACGGTTCGTTGTCGTCGGCATGACGCTCGTCTTCGACGGTCTCGTCGTCCGGGCTGACGCCCTTGATCGCAGGGATCTCGGTCGGAGCCGGGAGGTAGTCGATGACGGCATCGAGAACCAGCGGAACGCCCTTGTTCTTGAACGAGGAACCGCAGACGGCCGGAACGATCTCGCACGCCAGGGTGCGCAGACGCAGGCCTTCCTTGATCTCGGCTTCGGAGAGCTCGCCCTCTTCGAGGTACTTGTTCATCAGCTCTTCGTTGGCTTCGGCCGCAGCCTCGACCATGCTGGAACGCCACTCTTCGGCCAGGTCCTTGAGCTCCGCAGGAATTTCTTCCTCGCGGTAGGTCATGCCCTTGTCGTCATCGTTCCAGTAGATGGCCTTCATCTTGATCAGGTCGACCTGACCGACGAAGTTCTCTTCAGCGCCGATGGCGAGCTGGACCGGAACCGGGGTATGACCCAGGCGCTTCTTGATCTGCTCGACGACGCGTAGGAAGTTCGCGCCCTGGCGGTCCATCTTGTTGACGTAGACGATGCGCGGTACGCCGTACTTGTTGGCCTGACGCCATACGGTTTCCGACTGCGGCTCTACGCCGGAGGTGCCACAGAACACCACGACAGCGCCGTCCAGTACACGCAGGGAACGCTCCACCTCGATGGTGAAGTCTACGTGGCCGGGAGTGTCGATGACGTTTACGCGATAGTTGTCGTACTGACCGCGCGAGCCCTTCCAGAAGGTGGTAACGGCAGCGGAGGTAATGGTGATACCGCGCTCCTGCTCCTGCACCATCCAGTCGGTGGTCGCAGCGCCGTCATGCACTTCGCCCAGCTTGTGGTTGACGCCGGTATAGAACAGAACCCGCTCCGTGGTGGTGGTCTTGCCCGCGTCAACGTGGGCACAGATACCGATATTACGGTAGCGGTTGATGGGTGTAGTACGGGCCACAATAAGGTCCTCGGGGGTTGGGCAGCGCGATTAGAACCGGTAGTGCGAGAAGGCCTTGTTGGCCTCTGCCATACGGTGCACGTCTTCACGCTTCTTGACTGCTGCGCCCTTGCCTTCAGCGGCATCCAGCAGCTCGCCAGCCAGGCGCAGAGCCATGGACTTCTCGCCACGCTTGCGGGCGAAGTCCACCAGCCAACGCATGGCCAGGGCATTACGACGGGACGGACGGACTTCGACCGGAACCTGGTAAGTCGCACCACCTACGCGGCGGGACTTCACTTCGACCAGCGGAGCGATGGCATCGAGAGCTTTTTCGAAGGTTTCCAGGGGATCGGCCTTGCCGCGTTCCTTCACCTTGTCCAGCGCACCGTAAACGATACGCTCGGCAACGGCTTTCTTGCCGCTTTCCATCACGTGGTTCATGAACTTGGCCAGGATCTGGCTTCCGTATTTCGGATCAGCCAGCACTTCACGCTTGGCCGCTACACGACGTCTTGGCATTGATAAGCCCTCAAACGGTCTTCAGGTTAGCCCGGGACCATAACAGTCAAGTTACGCCCGACCTTACTCTTATCGACTCAGATAAATATAAAAACGCTATTACTTCGGACGCTTGGCGCCGTACTTCGAACGACCCTGCTTACGGTCTTTGACACCCGAGGTGTCCAGCGAACCGCGCACGGTGTGGTAACGCACACCCGGAAGGTCCTTTACACGACCGCCACGGATCAGCACTACGCTGTGCTCTTGCAGGTTGTGACCTTCACCACCGATGTACGAGGAAACCTCGAAACCGTTGGTCAGACGTACACGGCATACCTTACGCAGTGCCGAGTTCGGCTTTTTCGGCGTGGTGGTGTATACGCGGGTGCATACGCCACGACGTTGCGGGCAGTTCTGCAGCGCAGGCACGTCGCTCTTGTCGACCATGCGCTTGCGCGGCTTACGCACCAGCTGGTTGATAGTTGCCATCTATAGCTCCACTGATTGTCTTACGACACACAAACGAAATGACAGAGCATGCGCCCTGCCAATTTTCGGGGTACAAAATAGTAAAGAGGTTCTTGTACACCGTCAAGACAAAGCCCCGGCTATCGGGATAGCCGGGGCTTGTCGTTGATGCTTAGTTACCGCTCGAGTTCAGCGCTTCGGTCAGTGCGGCTTCCGCCTCGCTGGCACTCACACGCTGCGGCTTGCCGAGGTCGCGCTGACGCTTGCGCTCGCTGTGGTAAGCCAGACCGGTACCGGCCGGGATCAGGCGACCCACGACCACGTTCTCTTTCAGACCACGCAGGAAGTCGCGCTTGCCGGTGACCGCCGCCTCGGTGAGGACGCGGGTGGTCTCCTGGAACGACGCCGCGGAAATGAACGACTCGGTCGACAGGGAAGCCTTGGTGATACCCAGCAGAACGCGCTCGTACTTGGCCGGGAACTTGTCCTCGGTACCGAGCTGTTCGTTCTCTTCCAGCACCTGGGTGAGTTCCACCTGGTCGCCTTTGATGAAGCTGGAGTCGCCGGACTCGCTGACTTCGACCTTGCGCAGCATTTGACGCAGGATGGTCTCGATGTGCTTGTCGTTGATCTTCACGCCCTGCAGACGGTAGACGTCCTGGATCTCGTTGACGATGTACTTCGCCAGCGAGCTCACGCCCAGCAGGCGCAGGATGTCGTGCGGGTTGCTCGGACCGTCGGAGATGACTTCGCCGCGGTTCACCTGTTCGCCTTCGAACACGTTCAGGTGACGCCACTTCGGAATCAGCTCCTCGTACGGATCGCTGCCATCGTTCGGCGTGATGACCAGACGGCGCTTGCCCTTGGTCTCCTTGCCGAAGGAGATGGTGCCGCTGATTTCCGCCAGGATCGAAGGCTCTTTCGGACGACGAGCCTCGAACAGGTCGGCAACGCGCGGCAGACCACCGGTGATGTCACGGGTCTTCGAGGTTTCCTGCGGGATACGCGCGACAACGTCACCGATGCTCACCTTGGCGCCGTCGGTCAGGTTGACCAGGGCGTTGGCCGGCAGGAAGTACTGCGCCGGTACGTCGGTACCCGGCAGCAGCAGGTCCTTGCCCGCGGCATCGATCAGCTTCACGGCCGGACGGATGTCCTTGCCGGCAGCCGGACGGTCCTTCGGATCCATCACTTCGATGTTGGTCAGGCCGGTCAGTTCGTCGGTCTGACGCTTGACGGTGATGCCCTCTTCCATGCCCACGAAGGCCACGGTACCGTCCACCTCGGTGACGATCGGGTGGGTGTGCGGGTCCCACTTGGCGACGATAGCGCCCGGGTCGACCTTGTCACCTTCCTTGACCGAGATCACCGCACCGTACGGCAGCTTGTAGCGCTCGCGCTCGCGACCGAAGTCGTCGGCAACCGCCAGTTCGCCGGAACGGGAAACCGCGACCAGCGCGCCGTCGGCACGAACCACATGCTTCAGGTTGTGCAGGCGGATGGTGCCGCCGTTCTTCACCTGGACGTTGTCGGCCGCGGAGGTCCGGCTGGCCGCACCGCCGATGTGGAAGGTACGCATGGTCAGCTGGGTGCCCGGCTCACCGATGGACTGGGCAGCGATGACACCGACCGCCTCGCCGATGTTGACGCGATGGCCACGGGCCAGGTCGCGGCCGTAGCACATGGCGCAGATGCCATGACGGGTTTCGCAGGTGATCGGGGAACGCACCACCACTTCGTCGACGCTCATCACTTCGAGGAAGTCGACCCACTTCTCGTCGATCAGGGTGCCGGCCGGCACGATGACCTCGTCGCTGCCCGGCTTGAACACGTCGCGCGCGATCACACGGCCGAGCACGCGCTCGCCGAGCGGTTCGACCACGTCGCCGCCTTCGATGTGCGGCGACATCAGCAGGCCGTGCTCGGTACCGCAATCGATCTCGGTCACTACCAGATCCTGGGCCACGTCGACCAGACGACGGGTCAGGTAACCGGAGTTCGCGGTCTTCAGCGCGGTATCCGCCAGACCCTTACGAGCACCGTGGGTGGAGATGAAGTACTGGAGTACGTTCAGGCCTTCCCGGAAGTTCGCGGTGATCGGGGTCTCGATGATCGAGCCGTCCGGCTTGGCCATCAGGCCGCGCATACCTGCCAGCTGACGGATCTGGGCCGCGGAGCCCCGCGCACCCGAGTCAGCCATCATGTACATGGAGTTGAAGGACTCCTGGTCGACTTCCTTGCCCTCGCGATCGACGACCTTCTCTTTCGAGAGGTTGGCCATCATCGCCTTGGACACTTCGTCGTTGGCCTTCGACCACAGGTCGATCACCTTGTTGTACTTCTCGCCCTGGGTTACCAGGCCGGAGGCGTACTGGCTCTCGATCTCCTTCACTTCGTCGGTGGCGGCGTTGATGATCCGCGCCTTCTCGTCCGGGATGACGAAGTCGTTGACGCCGATGGACACGCCGGAAATGGTCGAGTAGGCGAAACCGGTGTACATCAGCTGGTCGGCGAAGATGACGGTGTCCTTCAGACCCACCACGCGATAGCAGTGGTTGATCAGCTTGGAGATCGCCTTCTTCTTCATCGACTGGTTGACCACGTCGAACGGCAGGCCGGCCGGAACGACCTGGAACAGCAGCGCGCGGCCGACGGTGGTGTCGACGATACGGGTATTGGCGGTCAGTTGGCCGTCTTCACCCTTGATCTTTTCGTTGATGCGCACTTTTACGCGAGCGTGCAGGGACGCCTGGCCGCTGCGGTAGGCGCGGTCGACTTCTTGCAGGTCGGCGAAGGCCATGCCCTCGCCCTTCGCGTTGATCGCTTCACGGGTCATGTAGTACAGACCCATTACCACGTCCTGCGACGGAACGATGATCGGCTCGCCGTTGGCGGGCGACAGGATGTTGTTGGTGGACATCATCAGCGCGCGCGCTTCCAGCTGGGCCTCGAGGGTCAGCGGAACGTGGACGGCCATCTGGTCACCGTCGAAGTCGGCGTTGTACGCGGCGCAGACCAGCGGGTGCAGCTGGATCGCCTTGCCTTCGATGAGGACCGGCTCGAACGCCTGGATGCCCAGACGGTGCAGGGTCGGCGCACGGTTCAGGAGAACCGGATGCTCGCGGATGACTTCGGCGAGAACGTCCCAGACCTCGGGCAGCTCGCGCTCGACCATTTTCTTGGCGGCCTTGATGGTGGTGGCCATACCACGACCTTCCAGCTTGCCGAAAATGAACGGCTTGAACAGCTCCAGGGCCATCTTCTTCGGCAGACCGCACTGGTGCAGGCGCAGGGTCGGGCCCACGGTGATCACGGAACGACCGGAGTAGTCCACGCGCTTGCCGAGCAGGTTCTGACGGAAGCGACCTTGCTTGCCCTTGATCATGTCGGCCAGCGACTTCAGCGGACGCTTGTTCGAGCCGGTGATGGCGCGACCGCGACGGCCGTTGTCGAGCAGGGCGTCGACGGCTTCCTGCAGCATGCGCTTTTCGTTGCGCACGATGATGTCCGGAGCAGCCAGGTCGAGCAGGCGCTTCAGACGGTTGTTACGGTTGATCACCCGACGATACAGGTCGTTCAGGTCGGAAGTCGCGAAGCGACCGCCATCCAGCGGAACCAGCGGACGCAGGTCCGGCGGCAGCACCGGCAGGACGGTCAGGACCATCCACTCAGGCTTGTTGCCGGAGCCCTGGAAGGCTTCCATCAGCTTCAGGCGCTTGGACAGCTTCTTGATCTTGGTTTCCGAGTTGGTCTGCGGAATCTCTTCGCGCAGGCGGCCGATCTCGTGCTCCAGGTCGATGGCGTTGAGCAGTTCGTGAACGGCTTCGGCGCCCATGCGAGCATCGAAATCGTCACCGAACTCTTCGAGGGCCTCGAAGTATTGCTCGTCGTTCAGCAGCTGGCCCTTTTCCAGGGTGGTCATGCCCGGATCGATCACCACGTAGCTCTCGAAATAGAGCACGCGCTCGATATCGCGCAGGGTCATGTCCAGCAGCAGGCCGATACGGGACGGCAGCGACTTCAGGAACCAGATGTGGGCAACCGGCGAAGCCAGCTCGATGTGGCCCATGCGCTCGCGGCGCACCTTGGCCAGGGCGACTTCCACGCCGCACTTCTCGCAGATCACACCGCGGTGCTTGAGGCGCTTGTACTTGCCGCACAGGCACTCGTAATCCTTCACCGGGCCGAAGATCTTGGCGCAGAACAGGCCGTCGCGCTCCGGCTTGAAGGTACGGTAGTTGATGGTTTCCGGCTTTTTAACTTCGCCGAAAGACCAGGAACGAATCATCTCGGGCGAAGCCAGGCCAATACGGATGGCATCGAACTCTTCGATTTGACCCTGGTTTTTCAACAGATTAAGCAAGTCTTTCAAGGCCTTTCCTCCTCACGGACCCGGTGCGACCGGCCTTGACCAGCCGCACCGTCTAGCGTCACGTGTTATTCGGTTTCCAGTTCGATGTCGATGCCGAGCGAACGGATCTCTTTGATCAGAACGTTGAAGGACTCGGGCATGCCGGCCTCCATGCGGTGATCGCCGTCCACGATGTTCTTGTACATCTTGGTCCGGCCGTTCACGTCGTCCGACTTGACCGTCAGCATTTCCTGCAGGGTGTACGCCGCGCCATAGGCTTCCAGCGCCCACACCTCCATCTCACCGAAGCGCTGACCACCGAACTGTGCCTTACCACCCAGCGGCTGCTGGGTAACCAGGCTGTACGAGCCGGTGGAACGGGCGTGCATCTTGTCGTCCACCAGGTGGTTCAGCTTGAGCATGTACATGTAGCCGACGGTGGTCGGACGCTCGAACTGGTTGCCGGTACGGCCGTCGAACAGACGCATCTGGCCGCTTTCCGGCAGGTCGGCCAGCTTCAGCATGGCCTTGATCTCGCGTTCCTTGGCGCCATCGAACACCGGGGTCGCCATCGGTACGCCACCGCGCAGGTTCTTGGCCAGCGCGAGGATCTCGTTGTCGCCCAGCTCGTCGAGGTTTTCCTCGCGACCGCCGATCTCGTTGTAGATCTCGTGCAGGAACTTACGCAGTTCGGCGACCTTGCGCTGCTCTTCGAGCATGCGGTTGATCTTCTCGCCCAGCCCCTTGGCCGCGAGGCCCAGGTGGGTTTCGAGGATCTGACCGACGTTCATACGCGACGGTACGCCCAGCGGGTTGAGGACGATGTCGACCGGGGTGCCGTTGGCATCGTGCGGCATGTCTTCCACCGGCATGATCACCGAGACCACACCCTTGTTACCGTGACGGCCGGCCATCTTGTCGCCCGGCTGGATGCGACGCTTGATCGCCAGGTAGACCTTGACGATCTTCAGCACGCCCGGAGCCAGGTCGTCGCCCTGCTGCAGCTTGCGCTTCTTGTCCTCGAACTTGTCGTCCAGGAGCTGGCGACGATCGCTGATGTAGGCCTGGGCCTTCTCCAGCTGTTCGTTCAGGGCGTCGTCGGCCATGCGCAGCTTGAACCACTGGCCGCGCTCGAGACCGTCGAGGTAGTCGTCGGTGATCTCCGTGCCCTTCTTCAGCGCCGGGCCACCTTCAGCCTTGGCACCGACCAGGGCGGCACGCAGACGCTCGAAGGTCGCGCCTTCGACGATGCGGAACTCTTCGTTCAGGTCCTTGCGGATCTGGTCGAGTTGCATCTTCTCGATGGACAGCGCGCGGGAATCGCGCTCGACGCCGTCGCGGGTGAAGACCTGAACGTCGATGACGGTACCCTTGGTGCCGGTCGGCACACGCAGGGAGGTGTCCTTCACGTCGGACGCCTTCTCACCGAAGATCGCGCGCAGCAGCTTCTCTTCCGGAGTCAGCTGGGTCTCGCCTTTCGGAGTGACCTTGCCGACCAGGATGTCGCCGGCCTGCACTTCGGCGCCGACGTAGACGATACCGGCTTCGTCCAGCTTGTTCAGCGCGGCCTCGCCCACGTTCGGGATGTCCGCGGTGATTTCCTCTGGGCCGAGCTTGGTGTCACGAGCGACGCAGGTCAGTTCCTGGATGTGGATCGTGGTGAAACGATCTTCCTGGACCACGCGCTCGGACAGGCAGATGGAGTCTTCGAAGTTGAAGCCGTTCCAGGGCATGAACGCTACGCGCATGTTCTGGCCCAGGGCCAGTTCGCCCATGTCGGTGGACGGACCGTCGGCCAGGATGTCGCCGCGCGCGACCACGTCACCCTTGCTCACCAGCGGACGCTGGTTGATGCAGGTGTTCTGGTTGGAACGGGTGTACTTGGTCAGGTTGTAGATGTCGACACCCGCTTCGCCGGTCTCGACTTCGTCATCCGCCACTCGAACCACGACACGGCTGGCATCGACCGAGTCGATCACACCGCCACGGCGAGCCACGACGCAGACGCCGGAGTCGCGCGCCACGTTGCGCTCCATGCCGGTACCCACCAGCGGCTTGTCGGCACGCAGGGTCGGCACGGCCTGACGCTGCATGTTCGAGCCCATGAGTGCGCGGTTGGCGTCGTCGTGCTCGAGGAACGGAATCAGCGAGGCAGCGACGGAAACGACCTGCTTCGGCGAAACATCCATCAGGGTCACGTCTTCCGGCGCCTTCACGGTGAATTCGTTCAGGTGACGCACGGCCACCAGCTCGTCCACCAGTTGACCCTTCTCGTTGAGGGTCGCCGAAGCCTGGGCGATGACGTGGTCGGCTTCTTCGATCGCCGACAGGAACACGATCTCGTCGGTTACCAGGCTGTCCTTGACCACGCGGTACGGGCTCTCGAGGAAGCCGTACTTGTTGGTGCGGGCGTAGGTCGCCAGGGAGTTGATCAGACCGATGTTCGGACCTTCAGGGGTTTCGATCGGGCACACGCGGCCGTAGTGGGTCGGGTGTACGTCACGAACCTCGAAGCCCGCACGCTCACGGGTCAGACCGCCCGGGCCGAGCGCGGAGACGCGGCGCTTGTGGGTGATCTCGGAAAGCGGGTTGTTCTGGTCCATGAACTGCGACAGCTGGCTCGAACCGAAGAACTCCTTGATCGCGGCAGCCACCGGCTTGGCGTTGATCAGGTCCTGCGGCATCAGGCCTTCGCTTTCGGCCATGGACAGGCGTTCCTTGACCGCGCGCTCGACACGCACCAGGCCCACGCGGAACTGGTTTTCGGCCATTTCGCCGACGCAACGGACGCGACGGTTGCCCAGGTGGTCGATGTCATCGACGATGCCCTTGCCGTTACGGATGTCGACGAGGGTCTTGAGCACATCGATGATGTCTTCCTTGCTCAGGACGCCCGGACCTTCGATCTCGGTACGACCGATACGGCGGTTGAACTTCATCCGGCCTACGGCCGACAGGTCGTAACGCTCGGCGCTGAAGAACAGGTTGCCGAACAGGGTCTCGGCAGCTTCCTTGGTCGGCGGCTCGCCCGGACGCATCATCCGGTAGATCTCGACCAGGGCTTCCAGCTGGTTGCTGGTGTTGTCGATCTTCAGGGTGTCGGAGATGAACGGACCGCAGTCGATGTCGTTGGTGTACAGGGTCTCGATGCGCACGACCTGGGCCTTGGCCACCTTGGCCAGGAGGTCGAGGGTCAGCTCGGTGTTGCACTCGGCGATGATCTCGCCGGTAGCCGGATGCACGATCGCCTTGGCGATGGTACGGCCGATCAGGTAGTCGAACGGCACTTCCAGCTGGCTCACGCCAGCCTTTTCCAGCTGGTTGATGTGGCGGGCAGTGATACGACGCCCCTGCTCCACGATCACCTTGCCGCTGCCATCCTTGATGTCGATGCTCGCGACTTCACCGCGCAGGCGCTGCGGGACCAGTTCCAGATTCAGGGTCTCGCCCTTGATGTGGAAGACGTTGGTCGCGTAGAAGGCGTTGAGGATCTCTTCGGTGCTGTAGCCGAGCGCGCGCAGCAGTACCGAGGCCGGCAGCTTGCGGCGACGGTCGATACGGACGAACACGCAGTCCTTCGGATCGAACTCGAAGTCCAGCCAGGAACCGCGGTAAGGAATGATCCGCGCGGAGTACAGCAGCTTGCCGGAGCTGTGGGTCTTGCCACGGTCGTGGTCGAAGAACACGCCCGGGGAACGGTGCAGCTGGGAGACGATGACACGCTCGGTACCGTTGATGATGAAGGTACCGTTCTCGGTCATCAGGGGGATTTCCCCCATGTAGACTTCTTGTTCCTTGATGTCCTTGATCGCCTTGTTCGACGACTCGCGGTCGAAGATGATCAGGCGAACTTTCACGCGCAGCGGTACGGCGAAGGTCACGCCGCGCAGCACGCACTCCTTGACATCGAATGCCGGCTCACCCAGACGGTAGCCGACGTATTCCAGGGCAGCATTGCCGGAATAGCTGATAATCGGGAAAACGGACTTGAAGGCCGCGTGCAGACCGATATCGCGGAACTGCTCCTTGGTTGCGCCAGCCTGCAGGAATTCGCGATAGGAATCCAGCTGGATGGCCAGCAAATACGGCACATCCATGACGTCCGGCAACTTGCTAAAGTCCTTGCGGATACGTTTTTTCTCAGTGTATGAGTAAGCCATCAGCGTTCCCCAGCTTGGTCACCTGCTTGTTTGGCGTCTCCGACGGGAGCAGCCGGAAAATCTTGCAGACCCCTTGGCCTGCATTGCCCACTCGGGGCACTTTCACGTCTTGGGTGGAACGCCCGAGGCGAGTCCACCCAGAACGGAAAAAGGCCGGTGGCAAAAGCCACCAGCCATCAGCCTTTCGCTTGACGCTCGGGCTGTAGACGCAAGGTCGTCGCTTACTTGAGCTCGACTTTGGCGCCTGCTTCTTCCAGGGCTTTCTTGGCGGCTTCGGCTTCTTCTTTCGAAGCGCCTTCCTTCACCACGCCCGGAGCGCCGTCTACGACAGCCTTGGCTTCTTTCAGACCCAGACCGGTCAGTTCGCGAACGACCTTGATCACGTTCACTTTCTTGTCGCCAGCTTCGGCCAGGACGATGGTGAACTCGGTCTGCTCTTCGGCAGCGGCAGCAGCCGGGCCAGCAGCGGCAACGGTAGCGGCAGCAGCGGTAACGCCGAACTTCTCTTCCATCGCCTTGATCAGTTCGACCACTTGCATGACGGACATTTCGGATACGGCGTTGATGATGTCTTCGTTGGTCAGAGCCATGACTCTAATTCCTGTATTGGGGGACGGCCTGCGGCCATCGTATTAAACAAATAAGATTGAAAGCGCTTGCGAGCCGACTTAGGCGGCAGCAGCTTCTTTCTGGTCGCGAATGGCCGCCAGAGTACGAGCCAGCTTGCTGGTAGCGCCCTGAATCACGCTCATCAGCTGCGATACGGCTTCGTCGTAGGTCGGCAGGCTTGCCAGTACGTCGATCTGATTGGCTGCGAGGAACTGACCCTCGAAGGCAGCCGCCTTGATCTCGAACTTGTCCTGACCCTTGGCGAACTCACGGAAGATACGAGCGGCAGCGCCCGGATGTTCGTTGGAGAAAGCGATCAGGGTCGGGCCTTTGAACACGTCGTTGAGCACGTCGAACTGGGTGCCTTCAACGGCGCGCTTGAGCAGGGTGTTACGTACGACTTTCACGTACACACCAGCTTCGCGGGCCTCTTTACGGAGTCCGGTCATGGCGCCTACGGTCACGCCACGGGCATCGGCCACGACAGCGGACAGGGCAGCTTTGGCAGCCTCGTTGACTTCAGCGACGATGGCCTTCTTGTCTTCGAGTTTAATTGCCACGGGTTTACTCCTGGATGTTACCGTTTCGTCCAGCCGGGGCCGGACGTCGTTTTGGTGTCTGATTCGGTAACCGAATCGGGAGCACCATCTGCGTAGGCTTGTGGTTTAAGGCTTGCGCCACCTACGGTCTTGGATAGCCCCCGCCAGGCAGGGACCCCAATACCTGTGCAGCGGGCAGAACCCGCTGCACGATTTCACTTAGGCTTCCAGGGAAGCCAGGTCGATCTGCAGGCCCGGACCCATGGTGGTGCTCAGGGTCACGCGCTTGACGTACACGCCTTTCGACGAGGACGGCTTCAGGCGCTTCAGGTCGGCCAGCAGCGCTTCAACGTTCTGCTGCAGCTTGGCCGGCTCGAAATCGACCTTACCGACGGAGCTGTGGATGATGCCGTTCTTGTCGGTACGGAAACGTACCTGACCAGCCTTGGCATTCTTCACGGCGGTAGCGACGTCCGGAGTCACGGTGCCGACTTTCGGGTTCGGCATCAGACCACGCGGGCCGAGGATCTGGCCCAGCTGGCCGACGACACGCATAGCATCCGGGGAAGCGATGACGACGTCGTAGTTCAGGTCGCCGCCTTTCATTTCGGCAGCCAGTTCGTCCATGCCCACCTTGTCGGCGCCGGCAGCCAGAGCGGCTTCGGCAGCCGGACCCTGGGTGAAGACGGCAACGCGGACGCTCTTGCCGGTGCCGTTCGGCAGGACGGTGGCGCCACGAACGACCTGGTCGGATTTACGCGGATCGACGCCGAGGTTCACGGCAACGTCCACGGACTCCTTGAACTTGATGGTGGACAGCTCGGCCAGCAGCTTGGCGGCCTCTTCGAAGCTGTACTGCTTGCCGGCAACTACTTTCTCGGCAATCGCCTTCTGGCGCTTGGTCAGCTTAGCCATTACACACCCTCCACGTTCAGGCCCATGCTGCGCGCGGAGCCAGCGATGGTACGTACAGCAGCGTCCAGATCAGCAGCGGTCAGGTCAGCCTGCTTGGTCTTGGCGATCTCTTCCAGCTGGGCACGGGTAACGGTGCCGACTTTCTGGGAGTTCGGACGAGCGGAGCCGCTGGTGATGCCAGCTGCTTTTTTCAGCAGGACGGCAGCCGGGGTGCTCTTGGTTTCGAAGGTGAAGCTACGGTCGCTGTAAACGGTGATGATCACAGGAGTCGGCAGGCCCGGCTCTTGGCCTTGGGTCTTGGCGTTGAACGCCTTGCAGAATTCCATGATGTTCACGCCGTGCTGACCCAGGGCAGGGCCGACCGGCGGCGACGGGTTGGCCTGACCGGCCTTTACTTGCAGCTTGATATAAGCCTGGATTTTCTTAGCCATTTGCTACTCCAAATTCGGGTACAAGCGCCTGAAGGCTCCCCGGTTGCTTTCGCGTTTATCCCAGTGACGACAAAACCCCGCAGCCTTGGGCTGCGGGGTGAGGGATGCGTTTTCAGCTAGACCTTTTCGACCTGACTGAACTCCAGCTCCACCGGGGTAGAGCGGCCAAAGATGAGCACGGCCACTTGGATCCGGCTCTTCTCGTAGTTAACTTCTTCGACGACACCATTGAAGTCGGCGAAAGGACCATCGATGACACGAACGGTCTCGCCCGGCTCGAACAGGGTCTTCGGCTTGGGCTTGTCGCCGCTATCGGCCACGCGACGCAGGATTGCATCAGCCTCACGATCGGTGATCGGAGCCGGCTTGTCGGCAGTCCCGCCGATGAAGCCCATGACACGCGGGGTATCCTTCACCAGGTGCCAGGTACCTTCGTTCATTTCCATCTGAACCAGCACATAGCCAGGGAAGAATTTGCGCTCGCTCTTGCGCTTCTGGCCGTTCCGCATCTCCACCACTTCTTCGGTGGGAACCAGAATCTCGCCGAACTCTTCTTCCATGCCAGCAAGCTTGACACGCTCGATCAGCGAGCGCATGACATGCTTCTCGTAGCCCGAGTATGCATGCACAACGTACCAACGCTTAGCCACGGCGCACCCTTAACCTACAATCATGGAAACCAACCAACCCAGCAGGGAATCGAGCCCCCACAGCAGCAGCGCCATTACCAGCACTACCGCGACCACGATCAGCGTGGTCTGAGTTGTTTCTTGACGACTCGGCCATACGACCTTGCGAATCTCGACGCGCGCTTCCTTAGCAAGACTAAAGAAGGCCTGCCCCTTGGCCGTTTGCAGAGCCAGGAAGGCAGCGATCACCGCCAGAACGAGAATACCGAGAACGCGATACAGGATTGGTTGAGCCGAAAAGTACTGATTGCCCACAACGGCAACCACAACCAGAACGGCAACCAAGAGCCATTTCAAGAGATCAAAACGTGATTCTTTGGCTTCTGCCTTGGCATTCATCTGCTAGGAATCTCGTGAAGAAAAGCCAGATTTACTTGGGAAATCTGGCAGGCCAGGAGGGAATCGAACCCCCAACCTGCGGTTTTGGAGACCGCCGCTCTGCCAATTGAGCTACTGGCCTGAAGCAAAATCAGGCCGACCATTATGCCGGCCTGAGAGGGGAAGATCAACCGATATTATTCGATGATCTTGGCAACCACGCCAGCACCAACGGTACGGCCGCCTTCGCGGATGGCGAAGCGCAGGCCATCTTCCATGGCGATCGGAGCGATCAGGGTGACAACCATCTTGATGTTGTCGCCCGGCATTACCATCTCTACGCCTTCCGGCAGCTCGCAGTTACCGGTCACGTCAGTGGTACGGAAGTAGAACTGCGGACGGTAGCCCTTGAAGAACGGGGTGTGACGACCACCTTCTTCCTTGGACAGCACGTACACTTCGCACTCGAACTTGGTGTGCGGCTTGATGGTGCCCGGCTTGGCCAGAACCTGGCCACGCTCTACGTCTTCACGCTTGGTGCCGCGCAGCAGGATACCAACGTTCTCACCAGCACGACCTTCGTCGAGCAGCTTGCGGAACATTTCAACGCCGGTGCAGGTGGTCTTGGTGGTCGCCTTGATGCCGACGATTTCCACTTCTTCCTGGACCTTGATGATGCCGCGCTCTACACGACCGGTTACCACGGTACCGCGGCCGGAGATCGAGAACACGTCTTCGATCGGCATCAGGAACGGCTGGTCGATGGCACGAACCGGCTCCGGAATGTAGGAGTCCAGGGTCTCTACCAGCTTCTGCACGGCGCTTACGCCGATGCCATTGTCATCCTTGCCTTCCAGCGCCATCAGCGCGGAACCGATGATGATCGGAGTGTCGTCGCCCGGGAAGTCGTAGGTGTTCAGCAGATCGCGAACTTCCATCTCGACCAGTTCCAGCAGCTCGGCGTCGTCGACCATGTCGGCCTTGTTCAGGAACACGACGATGTAGGGAACGCCTACCTGGCGGGACAGCAGGATGTGCTCGCGGGTCTGCGGCATGGGGCCGTCGGCAGCCGAGCAAACCAGGATCGCGCCGTCCATCTGGGCAGCACCGGTGATCATGTTCTTCACGTAGTCGGCGTGACCGGGGCAGTCAACGTGGGCGTAGTGACGAACAGCGGAATCGTATTCAACGTGCGAGGTGTTGATGGTGATACCGCGGGCCTTTTCTTCCGGCGCGTTGTCGATCTGATCGAAAGCACGAGCGGAACCACCCCAGGTGTCGGAGCAGACCTTGGTCAGTGCAGCGGTCAGAGTGGTCTTGCCATGGTCAACGTGACCGATGGTGCCGACGTTGACGTGCGGCTTGTTCCGTTCAAATTTTTCTTTAGCCATGGAGACCATCCCCTTCAAGGAATTGAGCGGATCACGCTACCATTAGAACAAGGGCAGATATTTTCATATCTGCCCCTGGATAAATGGAGCTCATGAGCGGATTTGAACCGCTGACCTCACCCTTACCAAGGGTGTGCTCTACCAACTGAGCTACATGAGCGAAACACAAGCAACTTGACTGGAGCGGGTAGCGGGAATCGAACCCGCATCATCAGCTTGGAAGGCTGAGGTTCTACCACTGAACTATACCCGCGGAGCCCGAAGCTCACGCTTTTAAACTGGTGGAGGGAGAAGGATTCGAACCTTCGAAGTCTATGACGTCAGATTTACAGTCTGATCCCTTTGGCCACTCGGGAATCCCTCCAAACTGGTGGGCGGCATTCTCTACGTCTGCCACCTTGCTGTCAAGAGTTTTCTCTTAAAAAACCTGAACTTAGGTTTCAACAGCAACTTCATGGTAGGAGTCTTTCAGCCTTCCCCCTGCGAAGCGGGCGCCATTCTATGCAAACCATCAGGGGGATGCAACACCTTTGCACGACATTATTTGATGCTGCAATCCCTTGAAGTCCCGAGCCAGCTCCTGGAGCAGTTGCTCATCCACCAGGCGCCGGCTGCCGGGGGCCACCCTTACCCAGAAATCACGCTGCCCGCGGGGCAATTCCTTCAGCTCCGCCTCGTAACCTGCCGTCTTGAGACGCACCTGCGCACTTTCAGCCGAATCCCGCGCGGAAAACATCCCCAAAGAAATGCCATTGGCCAGCACTCCCTCGCCAATCAGGTAGCTGTCGATATTGCGCGCCTGAAGCTCCTTCAACTGACGAAGCGCAGCCTCCCGCGAGGCTAGCGGAGGAAGATAGACCCAGTAATCGACGCTCATCTCCCCACGGGCCTCGACCTCCGCCTCGATATCCAGGCCCAGCAGGCGCTGCTGCAACCTTCGGGCATCCGCCACCTCACCGCCTCCGCCAAGATAGAGACAGGCCGACTCGGATGCGATCGACTCTTCGGCAGCCGGAGGCACACTCGGCGCCGGCACCTGCGATTCCGAGCGCGCCCTGGAAGCAAGGTTGCTCTCGGCCAACAGCAGAATGTTCTTCTGCCCATCCTTATAGAGTTCCAGCGGTGCGATTTCCTTGGCCCGTAGCGGGGATTGCTGCTGGTGCCAGACGTAGTAGAAGACGTTCAGGGCCAGGAGAAACAGGAAGAACCAGCGCATAGATCCTCTCACTCAATCGGGCAAGCCAGTGCCAGCCCTACGAAAACCAGGTCCGGCATGATCCGGGCGCCAGCCAGTTCGTCGCGAACCAGTTCGGCATCCCCACCCGTCAGGAATATTTCACAATCCGGACCGAGCAGCTCGCACGCCATGGCGTACTGCTCACGAACGAACCCCCTGAGCATGAGCAGACAACCCCGCTCAACCGCCTCGGCCGTGGCCTGCCCTGGCTGGAGACTGGCAAGCGCCCGACGGGCCTCTGCATCGTCGTAGCGGATACGTCGGGTATGGGTGCGCAACTGGCTTCTCATCAGGGTCATGCCCGGGCATATGTAGCCCCCCAGATGCACTCCATCCGCCGCGACCAGGTCAGAGGTGACCGCGGTCCCCAGATCGATGACCAGGCAGGCCTTCTTAGCCAGATGATGAGCCGCGACGAGGGCCAGCCAGCGGTCGAGCCCCAGGCGCTGGTAATCGAGATAGCCGTTGCGCACACCCGCCAACTGCTTGCCGGATGATGCAACCAGCGCCGAAACCGGGAACAGCTGCTCCAACCGTGCGACCAGTTGCGAGGTTTCCTGCTCGCTGCGAACGCTCACCAGGCGACAGGCTCGCACTGGCAGCGCTTGCTGCGACGTTAACTGTTCGACCAGGGCATCATCGGACTCCGCAAGGCCACCGGCGACCGACCGCGCCGCCCCCTCGATGACCCGCCACTTGATCAGCGAGTTTCCACAGTCGAGCTCAAGAATCATTGACGCAACCTCAAACTAAGCTCCCCTCCACTGAACCCCTGCTCCACGCCATCCACCTCGAGGCGCAGCGCTCCTCGGCTATCGACACCCAGCACACGACCCTCGATGGAACTCAGAGCAGTCGAGAGAATGACCTGGGCACCCTGCCAGAGATTGCAGGACTCCCACTCCTCGCGACTTGCAGCAAAGCCTTCGCGCGAATGCCTATCGAGATAATCGGCCAACTGCCGATTGAGAGCAGAAAGCAGCCGCGAACGATCCACCAGCTCCCCCAGCGCTTCGCGCAGGGAGGTCCAAGGCTGGCCGATATCAGTGGCGGTCTTCATGTTGACGTTGATCCCTATGCCGATAACGACATGACACAGATCCGCGGGGTCGCCACTCAGCTCCAGGAGAATTCCGGCGATCTTCTTGCCTCCCTGCAGAAGGTCGTTCGGCCACTTCAACCCGGCGTCCCGGACGCCCAAAGACTCCAGGGCCCGGAGCACCGCGAGACCGACAACCAGGCTCAACCCTTCGAGCTCCCGAGCGCCCCCCCTGACAGTAATGGCCAGAGAATAATAGAGGTTCTCTCCATAGGGACTGACCCAGGCTCGGCCGCGACGTCCACGCCCGGCAGTCTGCTGCTCGGCGACGATAACGAAAGGTGTCGAGGCTCCAGCCGCGAGCCTACGCATGGCCTCGCTATTGGTCGAATCGACGGTGGGCATGATCTCGACAGGCCAGAGGCTGTCGATCTTCCGCGGATCCAGGAGACTGAGGGGACTCGCCAGACGGTACCCCCGGCCACGCACCTTGTGGAACTGCAGGCCATGTTCAGCCTCCAGGTGCTGCAAGCGTTTCCAGACTGCACTGCGACTGATGCCCAGTACTGCCCCCAACTCCTCACCGGAGTGGAATCGCCCGTCTTGAAGTAGTTTCAGCAAGGTCTGCATAGACGCCCCACACTAGCCAGGCACGCATCATATAGAGGCACTTGCGCTTTGCCTACGAAAAGCCCTGCCGTATAGCTGCCTTTTCCCCGGATTTTCGCAGACTTTTCCGCGCGCAAAAGCAAAACCCCTGGTCATCGCTGACCAGGGGTTTTGGGATAGGAGCTTGACGATGACCTACTCTCACATGGGGAGACCCCACACTACCATCGGCGATGCGTCGTTTCACTTCTGAGTTCGGGAAGGGATCAGGTGGTTCCAACGCTCTATGATCGTCAAGCAATTCGGTTGGATATCCGTTCGCTTGGGCTTACGTCTATCCGGATTCAGGTATGTGATTTCAAGGTGTTTGCGGTTCATGCGAACTTTCGGTTCGTCGACTTCACCTTACAACACACAATCGTCAGATTGTTTGGGTGTTATATGGTCAAGCCTCACGGGCAATTAGTACTGGTTAGCTCAACGCCTCACAACGCTTACACACCCAGCCTATCAACGTCGTAGTCTTCGACGGCCCTTCAGGGGAATCAAGTTCCCAGTGAGATCTCATCTTGAGGCAAGTTTCCCGCTTAGATGCTTTCAGCGGTTATCTTTTCCGAACATAGCTACCCGGCAATGCCACTGGCGTGACAACCGGAACACCAGAGGTTCGTCCACTCCGGTCCTCTCGTACTAGGAGCAGCCCCTCTCAAATCTCAAACGTCCACGGCAGATAGGGACCGAACTGTCTCACGACGTTCTAAACCCAGCTCGCGTACCACTTTAAATGGCGAACAGCCATACCCTTGGGACCGGCTTCAGCCCCAGGATGTGATGAGCCGACATCGAGGTGCCAAACACCGCCGTCGATATGAACTCTTGGGCGGTATCAGCCTGTTATCCCCGGAGTACCTTTTATCCGTTGAGCGATGGCCCTTCCATACAGAACCACCGGATCACTAAGACCTACTTTCGTACCTGCTCGACGTGTCTGTCTCGCAGTCAAGCGCGCTTTTGCCTTTATACTCTGCGACCGATTTCCGACCGGTCTGAGCGCACCTTCGTACTCCTCCGTTACTCTTTAGGAGGAGACCGCCCCAGTCAAACTGCCCACCATACACTGTCCTCGATCCGGATCACGGACCAGAGTTAGAACCTCAAGCATGCCAGGGTGGTATTTCAAGGATGGCTCCACGCGAACTGGCGTCCACGCTTCAAAGCCTCCCACCTATCCTACACAAGCAGGCTCAAAGTCCAGTGCAAAGCTACAGTAAAGGTTCACGGGGTCTTTCCGTCTAGCCGCGGATACACTGCATCTTCACAGCGATTTCAATTTCACTGAGTCTCGGGTGGAGACAGCGCCGCCATCGTTACGCCATTCGTGCAGGTCGGAACTTACCCGACAAGGAATTTCGCTACCTTAGGACCGTTATAGTTACGGCCGCCGTTTACCGGGGCTTCGATCAAGAGCTTCGCTTGCGCTAACCCCATCAATTAACCTTCCGGCACCGGGCAGGCGTCACACCCTATACGTCCACTTTCGTGTTTGCAGAGTGCTGTGTTTTTAATAAACAGTCGCAGCGGCCTGGTATCTTCGACCAGCCAGAGCTTACGGAGTAAATCCTTCACCCTAGCCGGCGCACCTTCTCCCGAAGTTACGGTGCCATTTTGCCTAGTTCCTTCACCCGAGTTCTCTCAAGCGCCTTGGTATTCTCTACCCGACCACCTGTGTCGGTTTGGGGTACGGTTCCTGGTTACCTGAAGCTTAGAAGCTTTTCTTGGAAGCATGGCATCAACCACTTCGTCATCTAAAAGACGACTCGTCATCAGCTCTCGGCCTTGAAACCCCGGATTTACCTAAGATTTCAGCCTACCACCTTAAACTTGGACAACCAACGCCAAGCTGGCCTAGCCTTCTCCGTCCCTCCATCGCAGTAACCAGAAGTACAGGAATATTAACCTGTTTCCCATCGACTACGCTTTTCAGCCTCGCCTTAGGAACCGACTAACCCTGCGTCGATTAACGTTGCGCAGGAACCCTTGGTCTTTCGGCGTGGGTGTTTTTCACACCCATTGTCGTTACTCATGTCAGCATTCGCACTTCTGATACCTCCAGCAAGCTTCTCAACTCACCTTCACAGGCTTACAGAACGCTCCTCTACCGCGTCACTTACGTGACACCCGCAGCTTCGGTGTGTGGTTTGAGCCCCGTTACATCTTCCGCGCAGGCCGACTCGACTAGTGAGCTATTACGCTTTCTTTAAAGGATGGCTGCTTCTAAGCCAACCTCCTAGCTGTCTAAGCCTTCCCACATCGTTTACCACTTAACCACAACTTTGGGACCTTAGCTGGCGGTCTGGGTTGTTTCCCTTTTCACGACGGACGTTAGCACCCGCCGTGTGTCTCCCATGCTCGGCACTTCTGGGTATTCGGAGTTTGCATCGGTTTGGTAAGTCGGGATGACCCCCTAGCCGAAACAGTGCTCTACCCCCCAGAGTGATACATGAGGCGCTACCTAAATAGCTTTCGAGGAGAACCAGCTATCTCCGAGCTTGATTAGCCTTTCACTCCGATCCACAAGTCATCCCCTACCTTTTCAACGGGAGTGGGTTCGGTCCTCCAGTCAGTGTTACCTAACCTTCAACCTGCTCATGGATAGATCGCCCGGTTTCGGGTCTATACCCAGCGACTAAACGCCCTATTAAGACTCGCTTTCGCTACGCCTACCCTATACGGTTAAGCTTGCCACTGAATATAAGTCGCTGACCCATTATACAAAAGGTACGCAGTCACCTAACAAGTAGGCTCCCACTGCTTGTACGCATACGGTTTCAGGTTCTATTTCACTCCCCTCTCCGGGGTTCTTTTCGCCTTTCCCTCACGGTACTGGTTCACTATCGGTCAGTCAGTAGTATTTAGCCTTGGAGGATGGTCCCCCCATGTTCAGACAAAGTTTCTCGTGCTCCGTCCTACTCGATTTCACTTCAAAGATCCTTTCGCGTACGGGGCTATCACCCACTATGGCCGCACTTTCCAGAGCGTTCCGCTAAAATCAATGAAGCTTAAGGGCTAATCCCCGTTCGCTCGCCACTACTAAGGGAATCTCGGTTGATTTCTTTTCCTCAGGGTACTTAGATGTTTCAGTTCCCCTGGTTCGCCTCTTGCACCTATGGATTCAGTACAAGATACCTAGGTTATCCTAGGTGGGTTCCCCCATTCAGAGATCTCCGGATCAAAGTCTGTTTGCCGACTCCCCGAAGCTTTTCGCAGGCTACCACGTCTTTCATCGCCTCTGACTGCCAAGGCATCCACCGTATGCGCTTCTTCACTTGACCATATAACCCCAAGCAATCTGGTTATACTGTGAAGACGACATTCGCCGAAAATTCGCGCTTGAACTCGCAAATTTTACCTTGACTTGAATGATCACCAGTGAAAGAGATCATTCAGTCTTACTTCTATCACATACCCGAATTTTTAAAGAACAGTTCTGGTGCAAAGACCAGAAATCAATGTTCATCCACGAACATTCATTTCTGAGCTTTCGACGATTGTTTTAGATGGTGGAGCCAAGGAGGATCGAACTCCTGACCTCCTGCGTGCAAAGCAGGCGCTCTCCCAGCTGAGCTATGGCCCCGTATCGGATCACGCAGCACACCAACAATTGGTGGGTCTGGGCAGATTCGAACTGCCGACCTCACCCTTATCAGGGGTGCGCTCTAACCAACTGAGCTACAGACCCAATCGTCTAACCAGTGAATCAAGCAATTCGTGTGGGAGCTTATGAAGAAGCTGAGATCTTCGATTAAGGAGGTGATCCAGCCGCAGGTTCCCCTACGGCTACCTTGTTACGACTTCACCCCAGTCATGAATCACTCCGTGGTAACCGTCCCCCTTGCGGTTAGACTAGCTACTTCTGGAGCAACCCACTCCCATGGTGTGACGGGCGGTGTGTACAAGGCCCGGGAACGTATTCACCGTGACATTCTGATTCACGATTACTAGCGATTCCGACTTCACGCAGTCGAGTTGCAGACTGCGATCCGGACTACGATCGGTTTTATGGGATTAGCTCCACCTCGCGGCTTGGCAACCCTTTGTACCGACCATTGTAGCACGTGTGTAGCCCTGGCCGTAAGGGCCATGATGACTTGACGTCATCCCCACCTTCCTCCGGTTTGTCACCGGCAGTCTCCTTAGAGTGCCCACCCGAGGTGCTGGTAACTAAGGACAAGGGTTGCGCTCGTTACGGGACTTAACCCAACATCTCACGACACGAGCTGACGACAGCCATGCAGCACCTGTGTCTGAGTTCCCGAAGGCACCAATCCATCTCTGGAAAGTTCTCAGCATGTCAAGGCCAGGTAAGGTTCTTCGCGTTGCTTCGAATTAAACCACATGCTCCACCGCTTGTGCGGGCCCCCGTCAATTCATTTGAGTTTTAACCTTGCGGCCGTACTCCCCAGGCGGTCGACTTATCGCGTTAGCTGCGCCACTAAGATCTCAAGGATCCCAACGGCTAGTCGACATCGTTTACGGCGTGGACTACCAGGGTATCTAATCCTGTTTGCTCCCCACGCTTTCGCACCTCAGTGTCAGTATCAGTCCAGGTGGTCGCCTTCGCCACTGGTGTTCCTTCCTATATCTACGCATTTCACCGCTACACAGGAAATTCCACCACCCTCTACCGTACTCTAGCTCAGTAGTTTTGGATGCAGTTCCCAGGTTGAGCCCGGGGATTTCACATCCAACTTGCTGAACCACCTACGCGCGCTTTACGCCCAGTAATTCCGATTAACGCTTGCACCCTTCGTATTACCGCGGCTGCTGGCACGAAGTTAGCCGGTGCTTATTCTGTTGGTAACGTCAAAACAGCAAGGTATTAACTTACTGCCCTTCCTCCCAACTTAAAGTGCTTTACAATCCGAAGACCTTCTTCACACACGCGGCATGGCTGGATCAGGCTTTCGCCCATTGTCCAATATTCCCCACTGCTGCCTCCCGTAGGAGTCTGGACCGTGTCTCAGTTCCAGTGTGACTGATCATCCTCTCAGACCAGTTACGGATCGTCGCCTTGGTAGGCCTTTACCCCACCAACTAGCTAATCCGACCTAGGCTCATCTGATAGCGTGAGGTCCGAAGATCCCCCACTTTCTCCCTCAGGACGTATGCGGTATTAGCGCCCGTTTCCGGACGTTATCCCCCACTACCAGGCAGATTCCTAGGCATTACTCACCCGTCCGCCGCTGAATCCAGGAGCAAGCTCCCTTCATCCGCTCGACTTGCATGTGTTAGGCCTGCCGCCAGCGTTCAATCTGAGCCATGATCAAACTCTTCAGTTCAATACTGCTTGGGTTTTGAGAAAACCCTAAACTTGGCTCAGCAATCGCATTCTCTTAAAAAGAGATAAAACTCTCGAATTCACGAGTGTTACTTGCGCTGCTGATAATCTTGCGATCACCAGTCTTACATCACAAGCACCCACACGAATTGCTTGATTCGACTTGTTAAAGAGCAGTTGGCCAAGGCTTTCGTCTCAACCGAGGCCGCGCATTCTACAGCAACCTCTCGTTCCGTCAAGCGTTATTTTCGAAAATTTTCTTTTCTACTCAACCGCTTGCGCCGACCTTCAAACTATCTTCCAATCAGCGGGAGGCGCATTCTACAGCGTTCAAATTCGCTGTCAAGCACCTCGATGAAGCTTCGTTTCGACCCCCTTTCGGGACCGAACCGCTGCGGCGAACAACCTGCCGGAGCGCTTCACCACCCCCTGGAAGAGAATCCGTAAACCCTTGATTTTCAAGCATTTACTCTTCGTCGTCGCCGGGAGTGGTGCGCATTATAGGGAGATAGAAACTGGCGTCAACACTTATTTGAAAGAATTATTCAGCTTTCAGCGTGATGCGCGCGAAAGCCTTCTTCCCTGCCTGGAACACACGGGTCTCACCCAGCGCCAGCATGAAGGTGCGGTCGACGACCTGCCCATCCACCTTGACGCTGCCGGCACCCAGGAGATCGCGAGCCGCAGCCGCATTCTTCACCAACCCCGCCTTATTAAGGACAGAGGCAACGGGCATATCCTCGGGGGACGACAGCTCGATCTCCGGCAGGTCTTCCGGCAGCTCGCCATCCTTCAGGCGATTGCCGGCCGACTTGTGTGCGCTCGCCGCCGCCTCCTCGCCATGGAAGCGGGCGACGATCTCCTCGGCCAGCTTGATCTTGATGTCACGCGGGTTGGCGCCCGCCTCGACGTCCTTGCGGAAGCTATCGATCTCATCCAGGGAACGGAAGCTGAGCAGTTCGAAGTAACGCCACATCAGCGTGTCAGGAATGGAGACCAGCTTGCTGTACATGACACCCGGCGCTTCCTGGATACCAATATAGTTGCCCAGCGACTTGGACATCTTCTTCACGCCATCCAGCCCTTCCAGCAACGGCATGGTCAGGATCACCTGGGCCTCCTGGCCATAGGCACGCTGCAGCTCGCGCCCCATCAGCAGGTTGAACTTCTGGTCGGTGCCACCCAACTCGACGTCCGCCTTCAGCGCGACGGAGTCATAGCCCTGGACCAGCGGATAGAGGAACTCATGGATAGCGATGGGCTGATTGCTGGCATAGCGCTTGCTAAAGTCATCACGCTCCAGCATCCGCGCAACGGTGTACTGAGAGGCAAGACGAATGAAGTCAGCCGGGGTCAGTTGGTCCATCCAGGTGGAATTGAAGGCTACTTCGGTCTTGGCCGGGTCGAGGATCTTGAAGACCTGGGACTTGTACGTCTCCGCATTCTCCAGAACCTGCTCGCGCGTCAGGGGAGGACGGGTAACACTTTTCCCACTGGGGTCACCAATCATCCCAGTGAAGTCGCCGATGAGGAAGATCACCTGATGCCCCAGGTCCTGGAACTGGCGCAGCTTATTAATAAGCACGGTATGGCCAAGATGCAGATCGGGAGCGGTCGGGTCGAAGCCGGCCTTGATCCGCAAGGGCTGGCCACGCTTCAGCTTGGCCACCAGTTCCGCCTCTACCAGGATCTCGTCTGCACCGCGCTGGATCAGCGCCAGCTGCTCTTCAACCGACTTCATTTACAGGTTCTGCCCAATTGCCAAAATCGAAAGGGAACCAACCATACAAGATCGCAGACTAAAAACAAATTTTGCCGACCGTCAGGGGGACGGAGCCAGGCCAGACGCGACTTTTGGCTTGATTCAAGGAGATTTTGGTTATATTTTAGGCAGTTATTTATTCACAATCCAAAAACACCAATCACGCCATGACGCAATCCGATCAGAAAGCGCCGCCGTATTACCCGAAAAGCCACTTGTTGGCCGCCAGCGGTGTTGCAGCGCTCCTCAGTTTGGCACTACTGGTGTTCCCCTCGAGCGAAGTCGAGGCCAAGAGGACCACGCTCAATCTGGAGCTTGAAAGCAACACCGATCGCCTCCTTCAGGAGAAAGACGACCTCCTGCCGCAATCGGTCACCAATTCCAGCGACGAAGGCACGCCTTTCGCTCAGGTAGAAGGCGCCTCCGACGACAACACCGCCGAGCAAGACTCGGACAAACCGGGCACATCTGTAGCCGATGCCGACACCAAGCCCGTCGATCCCGAGTGGAAGACCATCACCGTCGCCAGTGGCGATACGCTGTCGACCGTATTCACCAAGGCAGGCCTTTCCACCTCGGCCATGCACGACATGCTGACCAGCAGCAAGGATGCCAAGCGCTTCACCCATCTGAAGGTCGGCCAGGAGGTCAAGCTCAAGCTCGACCCCAAAGGAGAGCTGCAGGCGCTGCGAGTCAAGCAGAGCGAACTCGAGACCATCGGCCTGGACAAGACCGACAAGGGCTACTCCTTCAAACGCGAGAAGGCCCAGATAGACCTGCATACCGCCTATGCCCATGGCCGTATCACCAGCTCGCTGTTCGTTGCCGGTCGTAACGCCGGCCTGCCCTATAACCTGGTCACGTCGCTGTCGAATATCTTCGGCTACGACATCGACTTCGCCCTCGATCTGCGTGAAGGCGACGAGTTCGACGTGATCTACGAACAACACAAGGTCAACGGCAAGCAAGTGGCGACCGGCAATATCCTCGCCGCCCGCTTCGTCAACCGCGGCAAGACCTACACCGCCGTGCGTTACACCAACAAGCAGGGCAATACCAGCTACTACCGCGCCGACGGCTCCAGCATGCGCAAGGCATTCATCCGTACGCCGGTGGATTTCGCCCGCATCAGCTCGCGCTTCTCCCTGGGCCGCCGCCACCCGATCCTGAACAAGATCCGCGCGCACAAGGGCGTCGACTACGCTGCCCCCATCGGCACACCGATCAAGGCCACCGGAGACGGCAAGATCCTCGAAGCCGGACGCAAGGGGGGCTACGGCAACGCCGTGGTGATCCAGCACGGCCAGCGCTATCGGACCATCTACGGACACATGAGCCGCTTCGCCAAGGGTATCCGCGCCGGTACCAGCGTGAAGCAGGGCCAGATCATCGGTTACGTGGGCATGACGGGCCTGGCCACCGGCCCGCACCTGCACTACGAGTTCCAGATCAATGGCCGTCACGTCGATCCGCTGAGTGCCAAGCTGCCCATGGCGGACCCGCTCGGTGGCGCAGATCGCAAGCGCTTCATGGCGCAGACCCAGCCGATGATCGCGCGCATGGATCAGGAGAAGAAAACCCTCCTGGCCCTGAACAAGCAGCGCTGATCGTGCCGCGCTACCTGGGGTTGATGTCCGGAACCAGCCTGGACGGCATGGACATCGTCCTGATCGAGCAAGGTGATCGCACCACCTTGCTCGCTTCCCATTACCTACCCATGCCGGCCGGGCTGCGCGAAGACATCCTCGCCCTGTGCGTCCCCGGTCCCGATGAAATCGCCCGCGCCGCCGAAGTCGAGCAACGCTGGGTCGCCCTTGCAGCACAGGGCGTGCGCGAACTGCTGCTCCAGCAGCAGATGAGCCCCGACGGAGTCCGTGCCATCGGCAGTCACGGTCAAACCATCCGGCATGAACCCGCTCGCCACTTCACGGTGCAGATCGGCAACCCCGCCCTGCTGGCGGAGCTGACCGGCATCGATGTCGTCGCCGACTTCCGCCGCCGCGACGTCGCAGCCGGCGGCCAGGGCGCCCCGCTGGTACCGGCCTTCCATCAGGCGCTGTTTGGCGATGGTGACGCCTCCAGGGCGGTCCTGAACATCGGTGGCTTCAGCAACGTTTCGCTGCTCAGTCCCGGAAAGCCGGTACGCGGCTTCGACTGCGGCCCGGGCAACGTGCTGATGGACGCCTGGATTCATCACCAGCGCGGCGAACATTTCGACCGGGACGGTGCGTGGGCCGCCAGCGGCCAGGTGAACCACGCACTGCTGGCAAGCCTGCTGGCGGATGAATTCTTCGCCGCGCGTGGCCCCAAGAGTACCGGGCGCGAGCGCTTCAACCTGCCCTGGCTGCAGGAGCACCTGGCTCGTCACCCTGCCTTGCCGGCAGCGGATATCCAGGCAACCCTGCTGGAGCTGAGCGCGCGCAGCATCAGCGAATCGCTGCTGGACGCCCAGCCGGACTGCGAAGAGGTGCTGGTATGCGGCGGCGGCGCCTTCAATACGGCGCTGATGAAGCGCCTGGCCATGCTGATGCCCGAAGCTCGGGTCGCCAGTACCGACGAATACGGCATTCCCCCTGCCTGGATGGAGGGCATGGCATTCGCCTGGCTAGCCCATCGGTTTCTCGAGCGCCTGCCCGGCAACTGCCCTGATGTGACCGGTGCGCTCGGTCCCAGGACTCTGGGCGCGCTGTATCCCGCCTGAAACGAAAACGCCGCGCATATAAGCGCGGCGTTTTCGTAGCGACCCCATCGACGTCAGATCGAGAACGACTGTCCGCAACCGCAAGTCGTGGCGGCGTTCGGGTTCTTGATGACGAACCTCGAACCTTCCAGGCCTTCCTGGTAGTCGACTTCCGAGCCCGCCAGGTACTGGAAGCTCATCGGGTCCACCACCAGGCCCACGCCATCGCGCTCGATCACGGTATCGTCATCGGCGATATCTTCGTCGAAGGTGAAGCCATACTGGAAGCCCGAGCAACCGCCGCCGGTGACGAATACACGCAGTTTCAGGCGAGGATTGCCCTCTTCGTCAATCAACGTCTTCACCTTGTTGGCTGCGCCTGGGGTAAAGAGCAGGGGCGTAGGGGTGAAGGTCTCGATGCTCATGTTTCCGAATCTCCCGGCTTGAGGCCGTGCGTTACAACATTGCGCCCATTATCCTCTTGTCCCAGAAAAATGGTCAACTAATCCACAGTTTCCACGCTGGCAGGCAGTTCCAGCGGGCGCGGACTGGCCTCGGTCATCGGGCACAGGCGGCCCTCGATCTGGGCCCCCATGGCGGTTTCGATCAGCCCATAGTGAAGATTGCCCTTCACCCGGGCCTGGGCCCCCAGCTCCAGGCGTTCGATGGCATGGATGTCGCCATCCACCTGACCGTCGATGATCACATGGGGGGCCCGGATTTCGCCGTCGACACGACCGCCGGCGCTGACCCGCACCAGCCCTTCGTGCGCCTGCAACGCTCCGCGGACGGTGCCGTCGATCTGCACCGCGCCCTTGAGGTTCATGTCACCGACCAGTTCGGCGCCGCTGGCGATCAGGCTGGTCTGCCCGGTGAAACGCTGGACGTCGGCCCGGCCTTTGTTCTTGCTCCACATAATGCTCACTCACTGCTTCGGCCAATCGAAACGGCGCTGTAGCGGTTTGGACTGGCCATTCAGCTCCGCACGTACGTCGATCAGCTTCGGGATGAAGTTCTTCGGCAGCTCCAGCTCGGCGAAACGCCCCCCTTCTGGGATCGACTGGAAATGCCGGAGGGAAATCGACAGCCCTGTCTTGCCCAGTTCCGGCGAGAGCTGTTCGAGGTCGTAGGTAGCGTCCTTGCGCGCCAGCTTGCCGCTGATGCGGACTTTCAGCCGCCCATCCAGCTTGCGGTCGTCCCTGCCCAGGCGGCTGAGCATCACCTTATAGCGGAAGCGCTGCGGGTCGTCCGTGCCCTGCACCTCAAAGGCACGGATTTCCAGCGCATCCGCCTTGCTGGCCGGCGCGACGACCCCCTTGTAGAACGCGATGTCCTGTTGCTGCTTGAACACCTGGTCCTCAAGCAGCTTGATGGTCTGCCGGCTCTGTTCGGTGGCCTGCTGGCTGAGACGTTCTCCGCTGCGCAACACCTCGATTTCGGTACGCAGGCGCTCCAGCTCGGCCTTCTGCTCGCCGATCAGGGTTTCCTGGCGTTGCGCATCGGCCTCGCTGCGAGCGGCGTCCGCCCCAGTCGACCAGCGACCGCCGAGAAACGCCAGCGGAACCGCCAGCAGCAGCGCACCCACCCCGAGGCGGACCAGCCAGGCCCGCCGTGGATCACGGAACTGGAGTTCCCAGCCGGACATCAGGGGAGCAGGGCCGCATGCGAGAGGCCCAGGCGCTCGTCCAGCCCGAACAGGATGTTCATGTTCTGGAGCGCCTGACCCGAGGCGCCCTTGACCAGGTTGTCGATCACCGACAGCACCACCACCAGGTCGCCGCCCTGGGGGCGATGCACGGCGATTCGGCAGACATTGGCGCCACGCACGCTGCGGGTCTCCGGATGGCTGCCGGCCGGCATCACGTCGACGAAGGGTTCGTCGGCGTAGCGCTTCTCGAACAGCGCCTGGAGGTCGACCGAGCGATCCGCGACATGGGCATAGAGGGTTGCATGGATACCGCGGATCATTGGCGTCAGGTGCGGTACGAACGTCAGCCCGACGTCGCCGCCGGAGGCCCGACGCAGGCCCTGGCTGATTTCCGGGAGATGCCGATGCCCCTTGACCGCGTAGGCCATCATGCTTTCGCCCGCCTCGCAGAACAGCGAGCCAACCTTGGCGCCCCGACCGGCGCCGCTGACCCCGGACTTGCAATCGGCGATCAGCCGCGAGGCGTCGGCCAGGCCGGCCTCCAGCAGCGGGATCAGGCCCAGTTGGGTCGCGGTCGGGTAGCAACCCGGCACGGCGATCAGGCGGGCCTGGCGGATCTTCTCGCGGTTCACTTCCGGCAGGCCGTAGACAGCCTCGTCGAGCAGCGCCGGAGCGCCATGCGGCTGGCCGTACCAGCGCGCCCACTCCTCGGCGTCCGCCAGGCGGAAGTCAGCGGACAGATCGATGACCCGGGTCCCGGCGTCCAGCAGTTCGCCAGCCAGCGCGTGCGCCACGCCGTGCGGCGTGGCGAAGAACACCACGTCGCAGGCGCCGAGGCGCTGCGCGTCCGGCACGCTGAACTGCAGGTCGTCATAATGACCTCGCAGGTTCGGGTACATGTCGGCGACCTTCACCCCCGCCTCGGAACGCGAAGTGATCACTTCCACCCGGGCCTGCGGATGCTGCGCCAGCAGGCGCAGCAGTTCCACGCCCGTATAACCCGTACCGCCAACGATGCCGACCTTGATCATCTGTCCATCACTCCGCGCGCTGAGGCAAGCTAGCCAAAAGAGGCCAATGATAAGAGCCGAGCGCCGGCATGAACAGCGCTGGGCGTCCGGCTTTGCGACCGGTTCGGCCCTTCGGTCGGCAGTCTAGCCCCCGGGGTCGTCGGGCAGAAATTGCTGCGAGGCCCTATCCGAATGTTCCTACCTGTTATGCGGCCATATCTGCCGGCAAATCAGACAGCGGCAAGCCGCCAGGGTGACGCGTTCCAGCCATCCCTCTACTATCGGGGCACCGTGATCAAGAGGATGTCCTGATGTACCTGTGGCTCAAAGCCTTCCATATCATCGCCGTGGTCTGCTGGTTCGCCGGCCTGTTCTACCTGCCGCGCCTGTTCGTCTACCACGCCATGAGCGAGGACCAGACCAGCCGGGAACGCTTCTGCGTCATGGAGCGCAAGCTCTACCGAGGGATCATGATGCCCTCGATGCTCGCCACCCTGGTCCTTGGCCTCTGGATGCTCTATCTCACCCCCGGCTGGCTGAGCCAAGGCTGGCTGCACGCCAAGCTGACCCTGGTGGTCCTGCTGATCGGCTACCACCACGCCTGCGGCGCCATGCTCAAGCGCTTCGCCCGCGGCGAGCCGGGGCGCAGCCATGTGTTCTACCGCTGGTTCAACGAAGTGCCTGTACTGTTCCTGCTGCTGATCGTCCTACTGGTGGTGCTCAAACCTTTCTGACCCAGGAGTCCTGTCCATGTCCTTGCCCGCCCTGCTCGACCAACGCCTGCGACTGCCGATGGTGGCCGCGCCAATGTTCCTGGTATCCAACCCGCAGTTGGTGCTGGCCTGCTGCCGCAGCGGCATCGTCGGCAGCTTCCCGGCGCTCAACCAGCGCGAGAGCAGCGGCTTCGAGGGTTGGCTGGAGGAAATCGGGGCCGGCCTGCAGGCGCTGGACAATCCCGCGCCCTATGCGGTGAACCTGATCGTCCACAACACCAATCCGCGGTTGCAGGCCGACCTGCGGATCTGCGTCGAGCACCGCGTACCGATCGTCATCACCAGCCTCGGCGCAGTGCGCGAAGTGGTAGACGCTGTGCATAGCTACGGCGGCCTGGTGTTCCACGACGTCACCACCCGCCGCCACGCCGAAAAAGCCGCCGAGGCCGGGGTCGACGGCCTGATCGCGGTGGCGGCCGGCGCGGGCGGGCACGCCGGGACCTGGAGCCCTTTCGCGCTGGTCGCGGAAATCCGCCAGTTCTTCGACAAGACCCTGCTGTTGGCCGGCTGCATCAACCACGGCCACGAGATTCTCGCCGCACAGATGCTCGGCGCCGACCTGGCCTATCTCGGCACTCGCTTCATCGCCACCCGCGAGAGCAATGCCTCCGACGCCTACAAGCAGATGATCCTGGAGGCACGCGCCGCCGACATCGTGCACACCCCGGCGGTGTCCGGCGTACCGGCCAGCTTCATGCGGCAAAGCCTGGAGGCCGCCGGCTACGATCTGAAGCGCCTAACCGACAAGGCAGACATGAACTACGGCGAGAAACTCAAGCCGGTGAACGACGAGGCCAAGGCCTGGAAGACCGTGTGGTCCGCCGGCCAGGGCGCGGGCAACATAGACGACTTGCCCGGCGTCGACGAGTTGGTCGCCCGCCTCGACCAGGAATATCGCGCCGCCCTGCGGAACATGGATCGCCTGGCCAACCGCTGGCCGCGCTGAAACCGCCGGGTCACGGCGCCCCGGCTTGTGCGGGAGTTCTCATCTCGCGCTTGTGGGCGCCAAGGCCGCCGATTAGGCTGTCGGCTGCATTTCTCTCACCCCAGCTGACAAGGATGCCTGCATGACCGACCAACGCTTCAAGATCGTCTTCTCCGGCGAGCTGATGCCCGACGCATCGCTCGAAACCGTGAAGGACAATCTCGCCCGCCTGTTCAAGAGCGAACCGGGCAAGATCGACGCCCTCTTCGGCGGTCGCCCGGTGGTGCTGAAACGCGAACTTCCAGAGGCCGAGGCGGAGCGTTACCTGACCGCCTTGCGCCAGGCCGGCGCCAATGCCTACAAGGAAGTCGACCTGGTGGCCAGCCTGAGCCTGGTGGAAACGCCCGATCACAACCCCCAGGTCGCGGAGGAAACCCCGGCGCAAGACCTGCCTCCCATGACCTGCCCGAAATGCGGCCATGAACAGCCCAGCGGAGCGGAATGTTCGGCTTGCGGCATCATCATCGAGAAGTACCTGGCACGCCAGGCGCAGCTCGGCGAAAACGCCGCGCCTGCGGCCTCCGCGGCCGCGGGCGCGTCTCCCTACACACCGCCCAGCGCCCAGGTCGGCGACACCCTCCCCGAGTTCGGCGAGCTGAACGTGTTCACCACCAACGGCCGGATCGGACGCCTGCGCTATCTCGGCTGGTCGATGGCGATGACGCTGTGCTTCCTGGTCATCATGGGCCTGGGCTTCCTGCTCGGCGAAACCGTCGGCGTGGCCGTCACCGCCCTGGCCTCGATCGCCTTCATCGTCATCGCCGTGATGATCGGCGTGCAGCGCCTGCATGACCTCGGCTGGTCGGGCTGGCTCTGGCTGCTCAACTTCGTCCCCTTCGTCGGCAGCGTGTTCGGCATCCTGATGCTGGTCCTGCCCGGCAGCACCGGCGCCAACCGCTACGGTCCGCCGCCGCCGGCGAACAGCACTGGGGTGAAAGTCCTGGCCAGTCTGATCATCCTGCTGCCGATAGTCGGTATCATCGCCGCCATCGCCCTGCCGTCCTACCAGGGTTACCTGGAGCGAGCGAACTATGACGGCGGCGCCAGCGCTCCAGCCGACCCGTACACCACCGACGAGCAGGCCGCCGCAGCGGCGGCCGAAGCCGATGAAGCCGCCACGGCGGCGGCAGAGGCCATGGAAGACGACGACCAACAGTAGCCACGCAACCCCTCGCGACGGGCGGGGTCCAATTCCCCGTCCGTTTCGGAGAAGTCTCGAATGCCCCGTTATGCCCTGATCACCGGCGCTTCCAGCGGTATCGGCCTGGCCCTAGCCGAAGCCCTGGCCCGGCGCGGTCGCGCCCTGATCCTGGTGGCGCGCCAGCGCGACGCGCTGGAGAGCATCGCCTATGAGCTGGCGCAGCGTTTCGGCGTGGAAGTGCTGTTCCGCACCTGCGATCTTTCCGAGCCGCTGCAACTGTCAGGGTTGTTGCACGAACTGGAACAGGGCGAACGACAGATCGACCTGCTGGTTAACAATGCCGGGATCGGTACCTCCGGCCCCTTCATCGACCAGGAATGGGCGCGGGAACAGGAGCTGATCGAACTCAACATCCTGGCCCTGGCCCGCCTTTGCCACTCCCTCGGCGCCCGCATGGCGGCACAGGGCGGGGGCCAGATACTCAATATCGCCTCGGTGGCCGCCTTCCAGCCCGGCGCCTGGATGAGCAACTACTACGCCAGCAAGGCCTACGTCCTGCACTTCTCGGAAGGCTTGCGGGAAGAACTGAAAGAGCGCGGCGTCAAGGTCTCGGTGCTGTGCCCTGGGCCAACCCGCACGGCATTCTTCCGGGAAGCCGGGATGCGGCTCGGCAGGCTCGACCGGAGCAAGCTGATGATGACCCCGGAGGAAGTCGCGCTGCTGGCCCTGCGCGGGCTGGACAAGAACCGCGCCCTGATCGTCCCCGGTTGGCGCAATCGCCTGCTGGCGCTGAGCCCACGCCTGGCGCCACGCTGGCTGGTGCGCCGACTCGCCGCGCGGATCAACGCCTCGGCGGTACCCTCCGCCCCACGGGGTTGACCGGCCTCTCCTCGCAGGGCGGCAAGGTTCGCCGTTGGCTCAGTCTGCCGGTACCGCCCGCCCCTTGGCCCAGGTCCGCAGCGCGGCGAGCTTTTCCGCCATCAGCACCGACAGCGGCGAGGTTCGCGCCAGTTCCCTGAGCAACAGATCCTGATCCACCGCCTGCTGTCGCGCCTGCCCGGCGTACAGTGCCGCCACCACCGCCTGCTCGATCTCCGCCCCGCTGAAACCCTCGCTGGCAGCCGCCAGCAGATGGAGGTCGAACTGTGCCGGCTCCAGCTCGCGGCGTTGCAGGTGGATGCGGAAGATCTCGGCGCGAACCTCCGGCGTCGGCAGGTCGACGAAGAACAATTCGTCGAAGCGTCCCTTGCGGATCAGTTCGGGCGGCAGGCGGTCGATAGCGTTCGCGGTGGCGACCATGAAGACCGGCGCCTCGCGCTCGGCCATCCAGGTCAGCAGGGTACCCAGCACGCGCTGACTGACGCCGTTGTCCTGGTCGCCACCAGAAATGCCCTTCTCCACTTCATCCATCCACAGCACGCAGGGCGCCATCTGTTCGGCCAGGCGCAGCGCCTCGCGCAGGTTGCGCTCGGTTTCGCCGAAGTACTTGTTGTAGAGACAGGCGAAATCCAGACGCAGCAACGGCAAGCCCCAGAGGCCGGCCACCGCCTTGGCCGCCAGGCTCTTGCCGGCGCCCTGTACGCCGACCAGCATCATGCCCTTCGGCTGGTCGCCAGGCGTGCCGGCGAGGAACGCCGACTGACGCTCGCCGAGCCAGCGCTTGAGCGCGGCAAGCCCGCCGACCTCGGCGAAGCGCGCGGTGTCGTACTCGAAGCTCAGCACGCCCTCCAGGTCGAGTAGCTGGAACTTGGTGCGGTTCAGCTCGGGCAGGTCCTCCTGGGTGATCGCTCCATCGTTGCAGATCACGTTGCGCGCCAGCAGTCGCGCCTCGGCATGGCTGAGCCCGCGCAGGTTCTTCACCACCTGCTGCAGGGTCCGGTTGTCGGTGCGCACGCGGGCACCACGGTTGCGCTCGCTCCAGCGCGTCGCTTCCTCGCGGACGATGCCGAGCAGTTCGTCCTCGCTGGGCAGGGACAGCGAGAACCGCGCGGCGAAGCGCTGCACCTCGGCCGGCAGCTTCAGCGCATGGGACACCAGCACCACGGTCGGTCGATGATTGCCTTCGGCCATGGCGATTTCCTTGAGCAGGCGCACCAGGGTCGGGCTGTCGCCAAGGAAAGGATGCAGGTCGCAGAGCACGTAGAGATTCGCCTGCTGATCGTGCTTGATCAAGCGCAACGCCGCGACCGGGTCGCGGCTCTCCTCCCCGCCCAGCGGCTCGCCGCCGAAGCCCAGGCGCTGCACGCCCTCGGTCACCGACCAGGCATACAGGCCAAGGCCGCGCCTGACCGCCAGGCCGGTGAGGGTTTCCATCACCTTCGGCTCGTCCCAGGACTCGATCAGGATCAGCTTGACCCGGGAATCCAGGACCAGGCCGAGGTCGTGTATGTCGTTCTTCACTGCGGCTCCTTCACGCTTGGGCGGTCGCGACGGGCACCGCTACACTCGGGAAAGCACCCGAGGCCGGAGGAATCGCCCATGGACTGTCTGTTCTGCAAGATCGTGGCGGGGGAAGTTCCCGCGCGCAAGTTCTACGAAGACGAGGAAGTTGTCGCGTTTCACGATATCGGCCCGCAGGCGCCGGTGCACTTCCTGGTCATCCCGAAAAGGCACATTCCCACCCTCGAGCACCTGACCGAGGCAGACCGGCCGCTGGCAGGCCATATCCTCTTCACCGCCCAGCGCCTGGCCCGGGAGCAGGGCTGCGAGGAAGGCTTCCGTGTGGTGATGAACTGCAACGACCTTGGCGGGCAGACCGTGCACCACATCCACATGCACGTGCTGGGTCAACGCCAGATGCACTGGCCGCCGGGCTGAGTCCCTGCTGGCGCTGCGACATCGCAGCCCGTCCGCAACATCCTGCTATCAGCGCACTTCCGGTAAACTGGTGCGATCTTTCGTTTCCGGAGGTGCGCCATGTCCGCCGACCGCCACTATTCGCCCATCGACCGTTTCCTGCTGCAGGCCGACTCCGCCCTGCGCACCCTGCTGCCGTTCAGCGGCCAGCCGGCGCGACCGTCGCCGGCCATCGTGGAACCCGATGGCGAACTGAGCGAGGAAGACACCCGCCATATCGCCGGCCTGATGCGCATCAACCACACCGGCGAGGTCTGCGCCCAGGCGCTGTACCAGGGCCAGTCGCTGACCGCCAAGCTGCCCGAGGTCCGCGAGGCGATGGAGGAAGCCGCCGAGGAGGAGATCGACCACCTGGCCTGGTGCGAGCAACGCATCCGCCAGTTGGGCAGCCGTCCCAGCGTCCTCAATCCGATCTTCTACGGCCTGTCCTTCGGCGTCGGTGCCGCCGCCGGGCTGGTCAGCGACCGGGTCAGCCTGGGCTTCGTCGCCGCCACCGAAGACCAGGTGTGCAAGCATCTGGACGAACACCTGGCGCAGATTCCCCAGGAGGATCGGAAATCCCGTGCCATCCTCGAGCAGATGCGTATCGACGAGGAACAGCATTCGAGCAACGCCCTGGCCGCCGGCGGCCTGCGCTTCCCGGCACCGGTGAAGCTGGGCATGAGCCTGCTGGCGAAGGTGATGACCAAGAGCACCTACCGCATCTGAATCGCACGCATGAAAAAGCCCGCTCGAAGCGGGCTTTTTCTTTCTCGTGTGCGATCAGCGCGGCATGTTGCGCGCGTAGAAGATCTCCAGCATTTCGTGCTTGAGCCGTTCCGTGACCTGCTCACGCTGTTCCGCCGAGAGCGTCCGGGTAGCGTCGCCGAACAGGTAGTTCTCCAGTTCGAAGTCCTTGAGCAGCATCTTGGTGTGGAACAGGTTCTCCTGGTACACGTTCACGTCGGTCATCTGGTAGGCCTCGCGCGTGTCGTCGGAGAGATAGTTCTGGATCGAGTTGATCTCGTGGTCGATGAAATGCTTGCGCCCCTCGATGTCGCGGGTGAAGCCGCGGACCCGATAGTCGACCGTGACGATGTCCGAGTCGAACTGGTGGATCAGGTAGTTCAGGGCCTTCAGCGGGGAGATCACTCCGCAGGTGGAAACGTCGATGTCCACGCGGAAGGTCGCGATGCCGTCCACCGGATGGATTTCCGGGTAGGTATGCACGGTGATGTGGCTCTTGTCCAGGTGCGCCAGGATGGTGTCCGGCAGCGGGCCCGGGGACTCTTCGATCTGGCTGTCGGTCGGAGTGACCGGCTGCTCGGAGATCAGGATGGTCACGCTGGCGCCCTGGGGGTCGTAGTCCTGACGCGCGATGTTCAGGATATTGGCGCCGATGATGTCGACAACATCGGTAAGAATCTGCGTCAGACGCTCCGCGTCATACTCTTCGTCGATGTACTGCACGTAGGCCTGGAGGTCTTCGGGCGTCTCGGCGTAGCAGATGTCGTAGATGTTGAAGCTCAAGGTCTTCGTCAGGTTGTTGAACCCGTGGAGCTTGAGTTTGCTTTTCACCGTGGGGAACTCTCTCGGTTGCTTGCGGCTCTGCCGCAGGGTTGGGGCATGCCCGTCAGATGCGAACGACGCACCTGCGTAGGACGGTTAACACCTCTTCGCGATGGCGATTGTGGTTTGTTGAGTTGCACGGGCGCCGGCTGGCGCCATTGGTCACCCGACCGGGATGGCTCGGGAAACGTCTATCAGAGCGGAAGAATCTTCCGAACTGAACGGCCGCCCGACGGAATCGCGCGGCACGAAAAAAGGGGCGCATTATGCAGAGCCAATCAAGCCTCCGCCAGAGTTTGCGCCCCTTTTATGATGACCGGATGTCGTCTCAGCCGAGTTCGACGATCTCGTAGTCGTGGGTGATCTCCACCCCGCCGCGACCGAGCATGATCGACGCCGAGCAGTATTTCTCCGCCGACAGCTCCACCGCGCGCTTGACCTGGGCCTCCTTGAGACCGCGGCCCTTGACCACGAAGTGCACGTGGATCTTCGTGAACACCTTGGGCTCCTCGTCGGCCCTTTCGGCCTCGAGGAAGGCTTCGCAGCTCTCCACCGGCTGGCGCGCCTTCTTCAGGATGCTGACCACATCGAAGTTGGTGCAGCCGCCGAGGCCGATCAGGACCATCTCCATAGGGCGCACCCCGAGGTTGCGTCCGCCATGGTCCGGCGGACCGTCCATGACCACCACGTGGCCGCTACCGGACTCGCCGAGGAACATCGCCTCGCCCGCCCACTGGATACGCGCTTTCATCGTTCAGACTCCCGCCGGCAAAGGGCGCCAGCTTAGCACAGGGCCCAAGGACAGTACGGGATCACAGTCCTGATAGCTGCGTCGCAAAATCACATCGACCTTCATGGTCCGTCTGTTAAGCTGGACGCGGTTTACTGGCACACTTCCTGATCTGCCCGGTTGGGGGGAGCTCTCCGCTGAGCTCCCGGGCCCTGGCAGGTCTCTCCATAAGAACTCAAAAAAACATCGCCTTGTACGTCAGGCATATTCTTTATTCTTTCGGGACTCGGGCATGGTAGCTATTACCCACACACCCAAACTCAAACACCTAGACAAGCTGCTCGCACACTGTCACCGCCGCCGCTACACCGCAAAGAGCACCATCATCTATGCCGGCGATCGCTGCGAAACGCTGTTCTTCATCATCAAGGGTTCGGTCACCATCCTCATCGAGGACGACGACGGCCGCGAAATGATCATCGGCTACCTCAACAGCGGTGATTTCTTCGGCGAGCTGGGATTGTTCGAAAAGGAAGGCAGCGAACAGGAACGCAGCGCCTGGGTTCGCGCCAAGGTGGAATGCGAAGTCGCCGAGATCAGCTATGCGAAGTTCCGCGAACTGTCGCAGCAGGACTCGGAGATCCTCTACACCCTCGGCAGCCAGATGGCCGACCGCCTGCGCAAGACCACCCGCAAGGTGGGCGACCTGGCCTTCCTCGACGTCACCGGACGCGTCGCCCGCACCTTGCTGGACCTGTGCCAGCAACCGGACGCCATGACCCACCCGGACGGCATGCAGATCAAGATCACCCGCCAGGAGATCGGCCGGATCGTCGGCTGCTCGCGGGAAATGGTCGGACGCGTGCTGAAGAGCCTGGAGGAGCAGGGCCTGGTGCATGTGAAAGGAAAGACCATGGTGGTCTTCGGCACCCGCTGAACAGCACCCATGAAAAAGGCCGGTCGCAACCGGCCTTTTTCATGGGATTCGACAGCGCGATCAGTCAGGATCGGCGCCCAGCACCACGCCGCCACGCTCCTGGAAGAACAGGCGCTTCAACTCCAGGCCAGGATCGTCGGCCCGCATGAACGCCTCGCCAACCAGGAAGGCGTAGACCTCGCTGACTTCCATCAGCTCCACGTCGGCCCGGTTGAGAATACCGCTCTCGGTGACCACCAGGCGGTCGCGGGGAATTTCCGGCAACAGGTCGAGGGTGGTTTCCAGGCTCACCTCGAAGGTGTGCAGGTTGCGGTTGTTGATGCCCACCAACGGCGTGTCCAGGGTCTTCAGCGCACGTTCCAGCTCGGTGCCGTCATGCACTTCGACCAGTACGTCGAGACCGACCGACTTGGCAGTCGCCGCCAGTTCGGCCATCAGCACGTCGTCCAGCGCCGAGACGATCAGCAGGATGCAGTCGGCACCGATCGCCCGCGCCTCGACGATCTGGTACGGATCGATCATGAAGTCCTTGCGGATCACCGGCAGCGCACAGGCTGCCCGCGCTTCCTTCAGATAGGCATCGGCGCCCTGGAAGAAGTCCACGTCGGTGAGCACCGACAGGCACGCCGCGCCACCCGCCTCGTAGCTGCGGGCTATCTCCGCCGGGACGAAGTGTTCGCGCAGCACGCCCTTGCTCGGCGATGCCTTCTTGATCTCGGCGATCACTGCCGGCTCCTTGCGCTTGGCCCGCTCCAGCAGGGCATTGGCGAAGCCGCGCGGCGCATCGGCGCTACGCGCCAGCCGCTCGACCTCGGCCAGGTTGACGCGCGCACGGCGCTCGGCGACCTCCTCGGCCTTGCGGGCGAGGATCTTCTGCAGAACCGTCGGCACACTCACTGTGCGTTCTCCTCTCTGTAAACGGCGGTGAAGGCCACCAGTTCGTCCATCTTCTCCCGTGCCAGCCCGGTGTGCAGGGCATCGTGGGCGAGTTGAATGCCCTCGTGCAGGCTGGTCGCCAGATCGGCAGCGTACAGTGCCGGGCCGGCATTCATCACGATCAGCTCGGCGGCCTTCTGCCCAGCCTCGGTCTTGCGCCGCCCCAAAGCGTCGCGGATCAGTTCCAGCGAGGCCTGCGGACTGTCGACCTCCAGCCCCATCAGGGTCTGGCTCTTGATCCCGAAGTCCTCGGGACGCACTTCGTACTCGCGTACCTCGCCGTCCTTCAACTCGGCAATGTGGGTCGCCGCGGCCAGACTGAACTCGTCCAGCCCGTCGCGCGAATGCACCACCAGCACATGCTCGCTGCCGAGACGCTTGAGCACTTCAGCCAGCGGCTTGCACAGTTCCTGGGTGAACACCCCGACCACCTGGTGCCTGACTCCCGCCGGGTTGGTCAGTGGGCCAAGCATGTTGAACAGAGTCCGCAAGCCCAGCTCGCGGCGCGGACCGGCGGCGTACTTCATCGCCTTGTGGTGGACCTGGGCGAACATGAACCCGACGCCGACGGTGTCGATGCAACGCGCCACCTGTTCGGAGGTCAGTTCCAGGTAGATGCCGGCGGCTTCCAGCAAGTCGGCGCTGCCGCTCTTGCCGGAGATCGCGCGGTTACCGTGCTTGGCGACCTTGCCGCCAGCGGCAGCGACCACGAAGGACGCCGCCGAGGACACGTTGAAGATGTTCGCGCCATCGCCGCCGGTGCCGACCACGTCGACCACATGCTTCAGCGTAGGCAACTGCACGCCGTCGGCCAGTTCGCGCATCACCGCCACCGCGCCGACGATCTCGTCGATGGTTTCGCTCTTCATCCGCATGCCCATCAGGAAAGCGCCGATCTGCGCGTCGGTGCACTGCCCGGTCATGATCTGGCGCATGACCGCCTGCATTTCCTCGGTGGTCAGGTCGAGCTGGTTGACGATGCGATTGAGGGCTCCCTTGATATCCATCTCAGTTACCCTCCCCACGCACGCCGCCCTGCTGGCGGAGGAAGTTGGCCAGCAACTCGTGGCCCTGCTCGGTGAGGATGGACTCGGGATGGAACTGCACGCCCTCGACATTCAGGGTCTTGTGGCGTACGCCCATGATCTCGTCGAGCGATCCGTCGGCATGTTGGGTCCAGGCGGTGACCTCCAGGCACTCCGGCAGGCTCTCTCGCTTCACCACCAGCGAGTGGTAGCGCGTCACCGTCAGGGGATTGGCCAGGCCGGCGAACACGCCGAGGTCCTTGTGGTGGATCGGGCTGGTCTTGCCGTGCATCACCTGCCGCGCCCGCACCACTTCGCCGCCGAAGGCCTGGCCGATGCTCTGATGGCCAAGGCAGACACCGAGCAGCGGCAGCTTGCCGGCGAAGCGCTCGATAACGGCCAGCGAGACGCCGGCCTCGTTGGGGGTGCAGGGACCGGGGGAAAGGACGATGCGCTCGGGCGCCAGGGCCTCGATCTGTTCCACGCTCAGTTCGTCGTTACGCACCACCTTGACCTCGGCCTTGAGCTCGCCGAAGTACTGCACCAGGTTGTAGGTGAAGGAGTCGTAGTTATCGATCATCAGCAGCATGCTGGCTGTAACCTCTTGATTTCATTCCTATGCGAATCGCATCACCCGGCTTTCGCCACACCCGTTTCCCGGCGCGCTCGCGGAGGAAGGGGGAGTGGATCGTCGGCATTATGCCTGTGGAAAACGGGGTACGCAGGGAGACGTGACCGGCCAGGCCGGCGAAGAAGAAGTCAGGCGCGCCAGCGCCAACGGGCGAATGCCTTGATGAGGGAGGTGATGATGCTGCTGAGGTGGATCACGATAGCGGTCTCACGGAGCCATGTTGGGGAACATAGCCCAGTGGGGAGGATGGGTGCAACAGCGGGATGTCGGAAGAAAGGCCGATCCGAGAGGATCGGCCGAAAGGTTTAGCGGCAGGCACGCAACGCCGCCTGCAATTCGAGTTCGTAGCCCTGCCGCTGGCGGCGCTCGGCGAGCAATGCGCGAACCTTGGCCTGCAGCGAATCGCCGGCCTTCAGCGTGGCGCCGGCCCAGCTCGGCGGGCGCACGTCAGGTACACGGCAGGGCACTATCAGGGGAACCTCGACGCGCACGGGGCGAGGTGTCGTCGGCGAGGCTGCGCAGCCCGCGAAAAGCAGACAAAGCCCCAGCAGGAGACGAGTCATAGTCCCAGCTCCCGGTCGATCGCCGCACCTGCCGCCTGGCAGTCCGTGCCAAAGTCGGGTTCCTGGAGCAGACGCACGGCCGCGGCATACTGCTCCGCGGCTTGCGCCCTGGCCTCGCCGAGTGCCTGCTCGGCATCCTTCGCGCGCCTCTCGGCGCTCGCCCGCACCGCCGCCAGCGCGCGCTGCTGCTCATCGAGCAAAGCCTCGAGCTGGCCGCTGGCGACGCGGCTGGCAGTGAGCTGGCCCAGGGCCTCCTCCAGTTGCGGACGATAATGGCGGGCAACCAGGCCGCCGCCGAGCAAGGCGCCGGCCAGCAGGACCAGCAACACGGCCGGCAGGAGCAGAGCGAGCCGGCTCATGACAGCACCGCCCTGGCCCGCTGCCACAACGCCAGGCGCTCCGCCTGGCCATTCAGGCCGCCGTTGATGCGGCGGGTGATGGCAGCGAACTCGCCGCGGTCGGCCAGCTCGTTGAGCCCGTGACCGGCCCACCACCAGGCGGCGCTGCGGGCCGCCGGCACGGGCTGCTCCAGGCGCCAGGGCTCGGCTTCCAGCGGCTCGCCGAGGGCCTCGCCGACCAACCGGTAGTTGGCACGCCCGGTGATTTGTAGCAAGCCACGCCCGCGAAAGCGCCAGCCATCGCCGGACGCTTCGTCGCCATTGCCGTTGCGCGTGGCGTAGGTGTTGTCGGCAATCGCCTGCGGATTGCGCGCCAGCCGCAAGGCCAACGCGTTGGGCTGCCCGTCGGGGCCGAGATAGCGGCCCGGCCAGGTCGCCGCCAAGCCTTGGGCACTGTAGTTGAGGTTCTCCACCAGCCGGGTCAACTGGCTGCTTTCGTGGCCGACCTGGGCGAGAAACGCGGCACGCCGCGCCGGTGTGTCGATCTCCCTCTCGTCCATGGCCCGTTGCAACGCCACAACGAAAACGCCCGCGACGAGGCGGGCGTTGGGAAAAATGCGCAGCAATTGCTGCTCGGTCAGTTTCATCGATCCTCCTGCACTCCGATGGGTTTCAGGCGTCACCCCTTGCCGCCTCGGCCGCCGTTGCATTGCACGACAGTGGTCCATCCGCTGGAGCTGTAGGTGTGCTCCACCGAGTCGATCAGGAACTCGCCGTCGATTCCCGCCTTGAAGCCTTGGAGCAGCAGGCTGCGCTCGGCGAACAGGTCGCCACGCCCTGGCAGTTCCAGGCGCACACTGGCGCTGGAGCGGCTGAAGCTCGCCAGGCGAGCCTTCGCCGCCTGCTCGGCCTCTCCACGGCTGGTATAGAGGTGCCGGTCGACATGCTCGCCCATAGCCGTAGCCGGTGCCTTCGGGTTCTTCAGCTCGACGCTCTTGACCTCGCCGCTGCCGGGCAATTGGTAGCGGGTCTTCACCGTTCTCATCAGGCTGCGGTCGTCGAAGGTAACGTCGAAGCTACCGACGTCAGCACGGCCCAACACCAAAGGTTCGATCCGACGCCCCGTGGCGCTCTGCCCGCTCTGTCGCGGCAGCACCATGAGCATGCCCTCGGCCAGCTTGGCGGTGCAGTCGTACTGGCGCGCCAGACGGGTGACGAAGTGGTAGTCGGACTCATTGACCTGGTCGACCCGGGCGATCGCCACCTGCAACGGACACTCCACGCGCCAGCCGTTGCGTGCGCCAACATCGCGGCAGACCTGAGCCAGGGTAGTGCCCTCCCAGCCGCCGCTGCGTATCGTCTTGCCACTGCCGCGCATGTCGCCGGCCTTGGCAGTGACGGTCAGGCAGTCCGGCGGACCAGCCCACTGCAAGGTGTCCACGGTAAAGCGTCCCATGCGCATCAGTGGCTCGCCGGCATAGCCGAGATGAACCTCCAGCACCGCACCGCGCCTGGGTAAGGCCAACTGTCCATCGCGATCGTCGAGCCTCAAGGTCAGGCTGTCGGACTCCATGCCCGGCTTGTCCAGCAAGGTCAGCTTGAGCAGGCGGTCATTCAGCCGCTGGGTGACGTCGGTGCCGTCGGCAACGATACGGAAACTCGGTTGCACCTGGTTTCTCCAGAAAAGAAAAACCCCGCCAAGGCGGGGTTGCGGGTGAGCGGTCGATCAATCCCACAGGCGCACCTGTTCGACATTGACCACCGGCATGTCAGGGAAACTGATCAGCAAGCCGGCGCGGAATGGCTGCTGCCCATCGGCCAGCCCGGGATTGGCGTCGAGGGTCGCCTCGACGCAGCCCAACAGATGGCCATAGACGTGGTAGCAGAGGCTGTCCAGCATGTCGCCGTCAGCGGTTCGGCAGGTCGTCGCCATAGCGCTTGAACTCCAGGTCGAAGGTTTGTTTGCGGGGAGCGCCGTTGCCCAGCAGGGCGCTCTGGTTCTCGCTGATCCGCACCAGACACCAGAGGCCCATCTGCACCTCGCCGTAGCCGCTGCTCAGGATCAGCGGCTCACGCCGCTCCGCCAACCGGCGCAGCGCTTCGAGCTGCTCCAGACCGACGACCTTTTCCTGGTTACCTACCTGTCGACGCAGCGGGAATACCGCACCCTTGAGCAGGATGCTCTCCTCGCCCATGCCGACGCTCTGCAGCGCCGGCCGCCGACCCAGGCGCACCTGCCCGCTCCAGTTGTAGGCACTGTTGCGCTGCAGGGCGTCGAAGGCGGCAGTATTCAGGTTGAAGTAGAACGGTTGGGCATTGGCGGTCAGCGGCTGCAGTACCAGCAGGTGCGGCAAGGGCGCTGCGGCCTCGCTCGGGGGCGTCGCCGAGGGTGCCAGCAGCCACGACGGCAGCACCCCCGCCAGCGTCGGACTGATGTCGCCAGCGACCTTGCCGACCGCCTGCGCGGCACTGTTCACCTGCACCTTCAGCGCATCCAGGCGTTCGTCGATACCAAGCAACGCCCGGCTCGCCCGGTCATAGGTGGAGACCACGCGGTTCACCTTGCCCTGCGCCTGGCCGATGCCGCGCATGGCACGCTGCAGCCGGGCAGCCATTTCCGGCGATACGCCGGGCAGGTTCTCCAGCTCCGCGGCTGCGCCGCGGATCTCGCTGATCGCGCCGTTCACCGGAGCGACCACCTTGTCCAGACTCTTGCGTCCGGACTCGCCGGCGCGACCCAGGTACCTCAGGCCGGCCTGCAATTGTTCCAGATATGCCATGGGGACTCCTTAGACCATCGCCGGATCGTAGAGGCTGCGCCGCTGCCGCTCGTCGGCGAAGTCGACAAGCATGCGTTGCAGGTAGGGCAGCAACTCGTCGGCCAGGCGCTGCGGCTCGTGTACGTTGCCTTGCACCGTCAGGTTGATCTGCGGCGCGAAGGTCCAGTTGGGCGCAGCCGCGACGGGCTCGGCCTGTGGTGCGGGCACCGCCGGCTTGTTGTCCGAGTCCGCCGGCGGATCGCCAGCCAGACTGCGTCCCAGACGCCCCCCCAGTTCGCTACCGCCCCAGGCGCCGATAGCGCCGCCAACCAATCCACCGATCAGCGTACCGACCACCGGCACCACCGAGCCGATGCTCGCTCCCAGAGCGGCGCCAGCCAGGGAACCAGCCAGGGAGCCACCGGCCTCGCCATAGGCGATGGTCTTTTCGCTCTCCGACAGGTCGCTGGAGTAAACCTCAGCAACATCGATCAACGACGAGGCCACTTGCAGCGGCGCGTTGCGTATGGGCAAACGCGACAGGCGCGGCAGCTTTCCTGCCATCGCCCCCAAGCCTCCTCCGGCCGAGAAGCCAAGGGATGGAAGGGAGCGGGCCTTCACCCCACCGCCCTTGCCTCTCTTCCTGCGTGGTGTTTGACCGCGCTTTCGTTGTGCCGGCCTCCTCGCGGACTCCAGCGTAGAGTCGCCTCCCGGCACCGGCCAGTTGGTAACGAACACGCGCTGTATTTCGCTACCACCCGATACCCGGCCTGCACCCCGTTCGATCAGGTCGCCGACGGCAGCGGTCCCTCGCCGACCGAGCCGACCGCCACGCAGCACGTCGATAGCGCCGCGCCCTCCCTTGTAGGCGAGATACCCGGATAACACCGCACCTGCGGCGGCGGTAAGACCGGCCGTCGTCCGCGGATAGGCTTCGAGCAGCTCCGCAGTCGACTCGCCGAGTGCCTTGCTCCCCTTGGCCAGGTTGTCCAGATATGGATTCAGGGCGCTGCCCAAAGCGGTCTGCGCCCTCTCCCAACTGTCGCTGGAAGCCTTCCACAGCTCCTGGGACATCCCCTTGCGACGCTGCGCATCGCGCTCCGAAGAGCCTACGGAAGACTGCTGGGATTCGAGCAAGCCCTGGAACTCGCCGCGCGACGCTCGATAGGCTTCAAGCGCCGGCGACGCCACGCCGGCGCTGAGCTTGCCGCCCTTATCCCGATAGCGCGCAGCCAGCTCCAGGTTGGCCTCCAGCAGACTCGCTCCGTCCTTGCGCAGCGCTTCCAGGTCCCGGTCGTAGTCCTGGCCATAAGCGCGTTTCAAGCTGCCGCTGCCGACGAACTCCAGCCAGGCCTTCATCCGCACGTCCGCTTTGTCTGGCGTGGTGTTCTTTGCCTGAATCTCCAGCAAGGCACCCAGTGCACCGACATCGCCGGCCGTGGCCTCTCCCGCATTGCCCAGCGCTGACAACAAGGCAGGCAGGCGACGCGCCAGGGCCTCACTGCCGACTCTGCCTTTACCCAGGACGACCAGGCGGTCGAGGGAGGCGGACAATTGCTCTGGCGAGTCCGAACCCTGGGCCAGTTGCAACGCTCGAACCAGCCCCGCAGCCTCGGCTGAAGCAATCCCTTGGCCAAAGCCGAAGCGGCCCGCCAGTCCCAGATTCATTTGCGCGGCGGCGAACCCCATGCCGGTGGCGTTCAAGTGCTCCAGCATGTCCAGCGTCGCCGTGCGTCCCAGGCCGCTCTGGCTTGCACTGTCCTGGATCAGGGATGCCAAGGCTGGCTCCCGGCCGGCGTCCAGGCCGTTGCGGATCGCCAGGTCGCGCAACCGCGCTTGATAACCGGCAGCCGTCTTGCTGGCTTCCACGACCAGTCCGGAAAATGCGCTAGCCAATGGCATTGCCTGGCTGGCCTGCTCCAGCCGTTGCAGGCCGCGGACCTGCATATCCAGGCCACGCTGCATCTCGCCCAGTCGAGCGTAGGCATCGCCCGCGGCCCTGGCCTCGATGCCGAGTCGCTTCAGTTGCTCCTGGCGTTCGCCAAGCTGCCGGGCATGCTCAGCAACGCCGCGGTCCCCGACCTTGCGCATATCGGCGAGTTCTCGCTCCAGGCGTATGGCGTCTCCCAGCACATCTCTCAGGCTGGACGCCTGGCGGGAACGTTCCTGGAGACTGTCGAGCCGTGCCTTGACGGTCTCGAATGCCTTGCCCAAGGAGGGGTCGGCGATGCCGCCGATGGAGACCACCAGGTCCATGTCTTTACTCATGACGGTTCGTCTCGTCTGTTATCGATGTCCGCCTCCGCGGACCTACTGAAGTAGCGCGGGCGCCGCTCGCCTGGCGGACGGCGCCGTCGCTCACTCCTCGCCCTCGGCGAGCCACCAGAGCAGGTCGCCCAGGGTCATGCGCTCCAGTTCGCTGGCCTGGAAGCCCAGCTCAATGGCCAGGCGCCTCGCCAGTTGACGCATACGCGAAGGTGTCGTCCGTGTCGTCTTGCACCAGGCGAAAGTAGGCGCCTTGCAGCCGCTGGTAGTCGCTCAGCTTCAGCCCCTCCAGGTCCTGGCGGCTGACCTGCGCCAGCGAGGCGAACAGTTGCAGTTCGCGCTCCTCGGCATCGTCGCCGGCCACCTTGCCGGCCAGGCGGATATCACGCACGGTGGGTGCACGCAGGGTCAGCGTGTCGACGCTGACCCCGTTGCACTGTGCCGGACGCGAGAGACGAACGAGGGCGGCGTCAGCATCCAGCGTCAGCCAGCCCGGCAGTCGATTCTCTTGGGTCATGTCCGGAGCTCCTCTTACAGGCCGAGGTCGTTGCGCATGCCGGCCAACTGGTCGACACCGTTGATCGCGCGGACACCGTTGACCGGATCGATCTCGTAGACCTCGCGGCCATCGACTTCCAGCTTGTAGTAGCTGACCGCAACGGCGTACTTGAACTCGGCTTTCTCGCCGGCCTTCCAGTCGCCCGGGTCGACCTCCTTGAGCAGGCCGCGCAGGGTAGCCACCACTGGCACGCTGGCGCCCTTCTGGCCCTTGAAGGAGCCGCGGAACACGCCATTGAAAGCGCTCTGGTCGGCCAGGCCGAAGAAATTCAGTGCTTCTCGGCGGGCACCGTTGGTGGAGAACTTGGCCTCCATCGCCTCCAGGCCCATGTCGATGGATACCGGCGCATCCATGCCGCCGGCACGGTATTGCTCGGTCTTCACAGCCAGCTTGGGCAGGGTCAGGGATGGCACGTCACCGGCGAAGCTCACGCCGTCGATGAACAGGTTGGTATTGGTCAGGGTTTGCGGAATCATCACGGGCGCTCCTTAGGCGACATCCAGAACTTCGGTGAGCCACTGATCGGTCACCTCGACACGGAAATTGGGGTTCTCGGCAGGCGGCACATCGGTGAAGCGGATGTTCCAGTACACCTTGCCCTGGGCCAGCTGGCTGGCGCTGTTCAGGTCTGGGTCGGCATAGACCTCGAAGTTGATCACCGCGCCCTGGTTCTTCAGATCGCGCATGAAGGCGCGCAGGCCCTCGGTGACATCCTTCACGTAGGTCTTGGTGATGCCGCGGTCCACCGCCCACTTGTGCCCGGCGAGGATCGCATCCATCACCAGGTCCATGGTCCGAACGCGGGTGACGAAAGCCCACTTGCTGTCGCTGGACAAGGTGCGATTGCCCCACAGGCGATAGCCATCGTCGCGAATGATCGTGGCGATATTGGCGTTGTTGAGCAGGTTGGCGCGACAGGTCTCATCACCGTCGAGGAACTCCACCGGACGGCTGGTGCCGGTGATGCCCTTGATCTCCTTGTTCGACGGCGACGACCAGAAGCCGTACTCGGCGTCGGTCCAGGCGAACAGGCCGGCGGCGTAGGCCGAAGCCGGGGCCTTGCGTGCGGCATTGGTGGCGCTGTCCCAAACCTGCACGCCCGGGTCGACCATGAACAGGCGCTTGCTGCCGAAGTTCTTGGCGTAGGCGACGGCCGCCTCGTCGGTGCTATTGGGGCCATCGAGAATGGCGATGGCCCGCAGTTTCTCGGCCAGCCCGTCCATGGCGGTGGCCACCGCTTGCTGGGCCGAATGACCCGGCGCAACTAGTAGACGCGGCTGAGCATTGAAGCGGCTCTTGCCGTCTAGCAGAGCCTGAAGTCCGGTGCGCTCGCCGGCGGCGCTGACACCACCTATGACGGCGCTGGCCTGGGCCTCGGGAGTCTCCGCGGCTTCCACGCCCACCGCCACGATCACGGCCTGGGCACGGTTATAGATGGCGTCGCAGGCCAGGTAGATAGACGAGCCGATGCCGAACGCCGCGGCGGCGTCCTTCTTGCTGGTGAGCAGCACCGGAACGTTGGGCTTGGCGCTTGCCTGCGCCCCCGGCGTGAACACATCGCAGAGGCCGATGACGGAGCTGGCCGGCAGCGCGATGGTGCGCGCACCGATATCGACGTTGGTTACCGTAACGCCGTGGAAGAAACTCATAGGTAGATCTCCATTAATGAAAAACCCCGCACGGGGCGGGGTTCAGGGGGTGATGAGCGGTTCGAGCCACAGCGGCGGCTCGGGTCTTGCGCCTAAATCAGGAAACGCCGCGGATGCCGGCCAGTCTCGAAGGCTGGCGCGGTACAGCGTGAGTTCGAGCAGTTGCGCCTGGTTCAGGGTCGTAATCTTGCCCAGGTCGAGCTCATCCCGGTGACGGGCGATGGGGCCATCAGTAAGCGTCAACTGGCGATCGCGCCAGATGCGCTCACGGTGGGCCAGGACCTCTTCTGCCGGGGCCGGCGGGTCGATACAGAACGGACGGCCGGCGGCGTCGGCGACGATCTGCTTGCCCTCGCTCTGGGCTACCAACAGCGCCAGGTATTCAGCTTCCTCGAGGGGATACATCCGCGCGTCGATGGGCATGCGGTCGCCGTGGACATCCTTCGAATAGAAACCGCCAGTGGCGGCATGGAAAAAAATCATGGGTCACCTCAACAGCCAATGGCCACAAGCCTGATCGCATAGTTCTGGACCGCACCGTGATACTCGGTAGCGACAATCACACACCCCGTGGTGCTGACGCTGACATCTGCGAGGGTGACGGTCGATGCCGACGTCGCCGGCCGCCCCAGTTCCTTGACGCTCGGCACCACGTGCAGGCAGGTAGTGGGAAACGCGATCGGAAAGGTCAGCGAGCGGTTGACGATTCCACCCGGATGATCGCCGACACTCACTGTCATCCACTGCACGATGAGTCCTGTATCGTTATCCTTCCACCAGCCATTCAGCGATCGGTTCGCCGTCGCGGGAACCCCAGCCCCGATATTGTTGCGCGCCCCCGCTGCCGTATTCGAACCAAGACCGCCGCGCGCCAGAGGCAGGATGCCCGACGTGATCTGGGCGGCGTCGTGGTTGTGGCCAGTAGGCGGAAAGGTCGCTGGCTTTCCTGGCAGGGCGGCCCACGTAAAGCCACTTTTCAGCAGATAGTCGTTCGGATTGAAGTCCGCTCCATGCCATACACGCCGCCATGGATACCAGGTGTTGGTGTAGCGGCAACGAAAATAGAACCCTTCACCGTCATAAACCTGGTATGTCTGGTAGATGAAATTGGTGCCTGCATTATGCACTTGAAGCAAGCCGGCCCGGGGGACCGGGTAGTTCGCCCCACTTTCGGCCTGTGCATTGGCCGTCTGGTACCACCATCCCGACGTGATCAGCGAGTTGAGATTGACCGCACCGCCCAAGGCCCCGTCCGCCTCCTTGCTGAACGAACCACCTATGTCGCAGCGCTTCCAGGGCAGCCAGTCCCGGGCGCTAGGGTTGGCCGCGTAGGACACCCGTACATACATCTCGGATGTAGCGTTGTAGCTCGTTGCAATCTGCGAAGCATTGCCGTTCTGATCCGGATAGAACATCGACTGGATGTAGAAGTACCGTCCGGCAACAGGTCCGTTCGCATGATTGGTCAGCATCAACGGCACGGTCGCGGTGTTCGGATCGCTAGTGGTCGAGACAGCAGTAGCCAACCCGCGCGCGAATACCGGCAAACGCTGCTCGGCCAGCACCCCGCTGACCAACTTCGAAGCATCCAGCCCGGGAATGTCCGTCGCCGCCAGCGCCATTCCAGCAGTCACCCTTCCCTTCGTATCCACGGTCACCTTCGGATAGCTGCCCGCTGCCACACCGGTAGCGGAAAGACTCAGCGGCGCAGAAACATTGGCACTGCCGTCGAAGGTCACCGACCAGGAGGCATCGCCACTGGCTGCCAGGCTACGCGGTGCGGCCAGCCTGCTGGATGACACGGCGTTGCCATCGACTCGCAGCGCATCGGTGATGCCATAGCCGGCCAGGGTGGTGGCCTTGTTCGCTTTCTGCGCCAGTTTTCCGTCGGTATCGGCCTTGGTATAGGCATCTCCGATCGCATAGCCGGCCAGGGTGCTCGGATTGCTGCCCTGGGTGACCACCCCGTTGGCGTTCACCGTGACCGAGCGATAGCTGCCCGCCGTCACGCCGGAAGGCGCCAGGCCAATGCTGCGGTCGGCAGAAAGATCGCCCCCACCGACCAGGCCATTGCCAGCCAGGATCTTGCGGCCCTTGAAATCGGCAGCGACCTTTTCCTTCACCCAGTCCTGAGTGGCGTAGATGATGCCGTTGTCGATCAGCAACTGGACATTCTCCAGGCCGGAGAGCGCGATGTTCACCCGAATGGTCTGGGTCCGCGCACTGCCACTTTCCATTGCTGCCTTGTAGCTGGGCGGGCAGTTGGATACCGCGACGAACTTGCCGTCGGCATCCTGCAGGCCGATCTCGCGGATCCAGAAGCCACCTACCTCAACTGGTAGCACCACCTCGGCAACCAGAGTATTGATGTTCTTGTCCGACACGAACAAGCGATTGAGCTGCGCCCGGTAGCGCTGGTTGATCAGTTTCGTCTGCGTGGCTGCGGGTATCGGATCCGGAGTAGCACCCGGTGCGCCGCCAGCATCGCCGATCAGCATATGAGTCGGCTGCCATTTCTTGCCTGCTGCGCTGGCCGCAGCCAGCGCAGCGGCACCTATGTCGGTGAGCAGGCCACCGTATTTCGGAGTATTGGTCGTCATGTCACTGTTTCCAGGGGAAGATTTCCAGGGTGTCGCCGTCGGTCACGGCCAGTCCGTGACGGGACCGGATTACCGGGGTGATGCGCAGGTCCAGGCGGGTCAGGTGTCGGCTCACCGGGCGGACGTCATCGAGCAAGCGCTCCAGCTCCAGTACGGTGCCTTCGTCGATGCCACGGTCGCTGACGTCCACGGTGATCTCGAAGGTCCCCGGCACGCCGGTCGGGCTTCGCTGCCACCATTCGGTGACCTCGCTCAGCGCACCGATCGGCTCGACCACTTGGCGCAACGCGGTCAGCGTGCCTTTGCGCTGGTGCAGGACGAAGGACGTCGCTACCGCATTGCGCTTGGCCTCGTCGCTCCAGTCCGGGTCCCAGCGGTCCACCGAGCGCGTCCAGGCCAGGTAGGGCAACAAGGCCGCCTCACAGCGTGCCGGATCGTTAAGCTCACGAAGCGGCACCGGCAGTTCGGCAGGCAATACATCACCCAGAGAGCGTTCCAGTGAACTCCTGTTTGGCGGCAGCAGTCGGCTACTCATCGACGCCTCCCAAGGTGATCGCGTACCCCGTGCAATAGGCCGCCTGGGTTTCATCCAGGACCACGTCGGCCGCAGGCTCCTGCAGTTCGACGCGCTGCACGCCTTCGACATGCAGGGTGGCGAACAGGGCCGAACGCCGGATGTCGCGGCCCAGGCGGCGCTGGGCGGAAATGTAGTCGCGCAGCGAAGCCTCGGCGGCGGCACGGATCAGTTCCGCCTCGGGACCGGGAAACAGGTAGAGCTGCGCCTTGACCTGATAGGGAACGATTCCTGCCGAGCGCACCGTTACCCGATCCGCGACAGGACGCACGTCCTCCGCGTTCAGCGCCAGGCGCACTGCCTGCAACACCGCTTCCGGTGCCTGCCCGTTGCCTTCCACCCCGAGCACGCTGATCAGCACTTCGCAGGGCGCCGGACTGGTCGCAGAGGCATCCGCCACCCTTCCATCCGCGCCCAGCGCATGGGCTATATAGGCGTTCCGCGGTCCTGCGACGGATAGCTGCTCGAACGCGAGCTGGATGCGATTGCGCAGCGACTTGTCGCTCTCGTATTGCGCCTCCACCGGCGGTACCGCCTCGGGCTGAGCGGGCCTGATCAGCAAACGCTGCACATTGAAGCCGGCACCGATCTGGTCGAGATCGGCACCGCTGGCGTATGCCAGCATCACCGCCCGCGCCGCATCGTTGATCCGCGCCCGCAGCAGCAGTTCTCGATAGGCCGCCAGTTGCAGAAGCTTGAGAACCGGATCGGACTCCACCTCCGCTGTCCATTCGCCAGCCATGGCTTCGCGGAAGTCACCCAACAGCTCCTGGTAAATCGTCTCGAAATCGAGGTTTTCGATAACCTCTGGCTCCGGCAACTGGGAAAGATCGATGATCACGCCGAGACCTCCATATTGATGTTCTCGCCCTCGAACACGCCGCTCAGGAGCAGATCCACGCGGCCATCGACGACTGCGACGACTCGCACGGCAGACAATGCGATGCGCGGTTCCCAGCGCCCCAGGGAACGGGCTACCTCGGCCTGCACGGCGCTTTTCCAGCCTTCGCTCACCGGCATGTCGACCATCCGCCGCAGCTTGCTGCCGTACTCGGGGCGCATGCGCCTGCTGCCCAACGGGGTGGTCAGGATGTCCTCGACGGACTGTTTAAGATGAGCCAGGCCGGACAGGGGCAGCCCGCTACGGCGATCCATCCCGATCATCGCCCTGCCCTCCCGCTCCGGCAGAGACAGGCCGCGCCTGGCTCCGAATGGCTGTGAGTGTTGCCCATGGCGAACTCCGCAAACGAAAAGGCCCGCTCGCGCGGGCCGGTTGAATGTTCGACGGACCGCCCTTCGGCAGCCCCGTCGTATGTTCAATGGGTGTGGTGGTTGCTGTTGCCGGCGGTGTCGATGATCGAGCCGCCGCCGAGGATGTCTCCGCTGACCGTCAGTGTCCCGGCGATCTCCACCGGTCCTTCCAGGCTGATCTTCGGCGCCTTGAGACTGACCGCCCCGTCGCTGACCCGCACCTCGCTGGCGCCGACCCTCACTTCCACGGTGCCGCTGGGCAGCTCGACGCGGTAGCGATGCGCAGCCCAGTCGTAACTCAACGAGGCGCCGTCGTCGAAACGCCAGGTCTCACTGCTGGCGCTGTTGTCCGGCGCCGTGCCCGCATCGCCGTACAGACCGGGAATAAAGGTACCCATTGACACTCCGCCCGACGGGCTGAGCAGTATCCCCTGTTCGCCTATGCTCGGCGCACGCCAGTGGCGAACCTTGCCGGCTGCCAGGGAGTGCCAGCGCAGCCAGCCGCTGGTCCAGTCGCCGGAGCGCACCCGTACCCGCGCCGCTGCCAGGTCCACGGCGACCACCACGCAGGGCAGGATCATCGCGGCGAGCATGCGGTCATGCTCCGCACTGACATAGCTCATGCCAACGCCTCCGGAGCGAAGTAGTCCGGCTCATGGCCGGGGCCGGTCTGCGGGTCGAAGCCCAGCATCAGGCTGCCCGGCGGCTGGTCCTCCCAGGCCCACTCCGGGTCTCCGAGACGCAGCGACTGCGTCCACTCGACCAGCCAGACACGCAGGCTCTTCAGCTCCTCGCGACTGCCGTCGACGGCCGAGCGTACGAAGCGCGCCGGTTCCAGAGACAGGTTCCAGGTCTGCTCGCGCAATGTCCGAACGATTCCGCAAGCAATGGATACCGCCTGGCGATCGCCATCAGGCGGCACCATTATCCGCGCCTGCAGGCGGCACAGCAGGGCGCTCTCGCCGGTACCGGGATCGCGCTCGGGCAGCAGCTCGGCCATTTCCAGGGAAACCGCCGGGGTATTTTCCGGCACGCCTGGCCAGAAGCCGATCAACTGCGCCTCCGGCAGACGCTCACGCAGTACCTGCTCGATGGCCGCGTACAGAGCCTCGAGCGTAACAGCCTGTTCAGGCATGGTTGACTCCTTCGATCAGTTTCAATGCGGACCACGGTCGTCCGACTGTTCCTCGGGCAGCTCGCAAACCCCCAGGCGCCGGGCGGCCCAGCGTTCGTAGAGACCGACGGCGATCTCCGCGCCGGCCGCGGCGGTCAGGCTGCCCAGCGCCGCGGCGAACAGCAGCGCGGCGCCGCAAGCCAACGCCAGCAGCATCACCGCCACGCCGCAGACGATCGACGCGCCGGAGCGCAGCGCCAGGCGCCGCAACAAGGCCCAGCCGCCGAGACCGGCCTTGTCGGCACGCCACATCTCGCCGCTGACGCCGCCCAGCGCGGCGAGCAGGATCAGTACCCAGAGCGGCATTTCCGTCAGTGTCTGCGGTTCGTTGCCCATGGGTCCCTCCTTGGCAGGCAGCGCCGGGAACGTCCGCACGAACGTTTTCCCGGGCAATAAAAAACCCGGCGCCAGGGCCGGGTTCCGGTGCTTCACGAGTGCCTCCCTGGGGACGCACCTTTACAAGAATGACTACTTTTTACCGCCCGATTCCCAGCCCGGCAATGCCTTCTCGACAATCCACCGCAATAGGAGGGAGACGCACCACGATATGAGGGTGATATACCGCCCTGGAAACCTTCGCCAGGCATCCGGGCAAGCGCATACCCACTTCCGATATGGAAAAGCCCGGCATCGACTGACGAAAAGGATGGCTACGCCAGCCCGACCCCGCCTCTACCGTGCAGGGTCCGCTGCTGTGCATGGGGCTCGCCGCCTCCATGGGCGACAGGCATAAAAAAACCGGCCCGAAGGCCGGTTGGAAAATTCCAGGGGGGACCGGGATCCGGTCCAGGAACTCAGGCCGCCCGTCGCAGCAGGCCGTCCTGGATACCCTGGTGCGCCACATGCAGGCGCAGATAGAAGGTGTTGCGGCTGCAACCGCAGTGACGGTACTTCTGCTCGGGGAAGCTGTCGCGATTGAGATAGTGCTCCACCACCACGGTCTTCAGTTCCTCGGGTAGGCGATTTACCAGACGATCGACCTCCGCCACACGGTCGAGGATCACCCGGCTGCCACGGTGGCCGCGGACCACCTCGCCCTTGCTGGCGATCAGCATGGCGATCAGGTTGCCGCCGGCGTAGCCGCCTCCGTTGCTGCCTGGCGCGTGCATTTCCTCGGCCCAGAGCTTGAGCATTTCATCGATGGCTTTGATCACGGTCGTGTCTCCTTTCACTGCCCGCGAGGGCTCGGCATGAGGTCGGTTCAACGGCGCTCGTGGCGGTCCTGGCAGTCGATGCAGCGACTGCAACCCGGTGCCGCCCGGCGGCGCGCCTGGGGAATGGGCTCGCCGCAGTCCTCGCAGTCTTCCGCGGACTCGCGGATGGCCAGCGCCGGGCGCGCCGCCAGGAGGCCGTCGAGGCGAGCCAGGACCAGTTCGTTGGCGTGATCGGCAAGGTCAGCCATGGAAAGCCTCCCTGGCGTGCCCGACGCCCGACGGCCGAATGGATGGAACATGACAGATGCGCGGCGCCGGTTCGGCGACCTGCGTTCCTCTGCGCGGAAATGGCGAGTGCGTATCTCGCGACATGGCAATGACTCCCTGTACGACGCCGCCGTACCTGAAGCAGGTCGGCGACAGAATGAATGAGCGGGACGGAGCGTCTGCATGGACGGCGCTCCGGCCCTCCAGGTGCCGGAGCGCTTTCCCATGGCCCCGGCACCCAAGCAGTCGGCACCTGCATCGTCGGTCGCCGACAACCGGGTGCGTCCCTGCACCCATGTGAAATCTCTGAAAGGCGGGTGGGAAGTTGTGGAACTCACCCCTTCCGCTTTCTGACGGAAGAGAAATTACAACCAAAGCTATTTATCGTCAACACCTAGGCTCTTTACAGAAAATTCATCGGTCTGTAGATTGCCGAGCATGGACAAGAGCACCCAGATCCCGCCCGACAGCTTCGCCGCTCGCCTCAAGCAGGCCATGGCGATGCGCAACCTGAAGCAGGAAACCCTCGCCGAAGCGGCAGGGGTTTCGCAGAACACCATTCACAAGCTGACCTCGGGCAAGGCCCAGAGCACCCGCAAGCTGATCGAGATCGCGGCGGCCCTGGGCGTTTCGCCGGTCTGGCTGCAGACCGGCGAAGGCACTCCAGCCGCGCGCAGTGCCGTGTCCGTGGCCGATGGCAGCCCATTGGTGCTGGAACCGCTGCATCCGTGGGACAGCGACACACCGCTGGACGAAGACGAAGTGGAACTGCCGCTGTACAAGGAAGTGGAGATGTCCGCCGGCGCCGGACGCACTGCGGTACGCGAGATAGAGGGGCGCAAGCTGCGTTTTTCCTATGCCACGCTGCGTGCCTCGGGCGTCGATCCGTCGGCGGCGATCTGCGCCCAACTCACCGGCAACAGCATGGAACCGCTGATCATGGATGGCTCCACCATCGGCGTGGACACCGCCACCACCCATATCACCGATGGCGAGATCTACGCCCTCGAACATGACGGCATGCTGCGGGTGAAGTTCGTCTATCGCCTGCCCGGCGGCGGCATTCGGCTGCGCAGCTTCAACCGCGAGGAATACCCGGACGAGGAGTACTCGCCGGAGGACATGCGCAGCCGCCAGATCAGCATGATCGGCTGGGTCTTCTGGTGGTCCACCGTACGCCACCGGCGCGCCCCGTCCCTGGTGCGGTGAGCGCCTGGCGCTCGCCCGCACTACAACTCCAGCTATTGCACAGAAAAACAACCTGAGCTATATTTCCTTCAACGACGCGTAGCCGCAGGAGGGAATACCGTGCAGCCAACCATCGCCCCTACCACTCCGATTCCACGCCAGGAAACCGTGGAATTGGTCTACCGCATCTTCGGCGACGTCCTGGTGCCGCTGGAGCAGGTCCGCGAACGCTGGTTTCGCAACCTGAACAAGGAAAACTTCAGCAAGGCCCTGGCATGCGGGCGGATCGCCCTGCCAGTGACGACCCTCGACGATAGCCACAAGGCCATGCAGTTCGTGGCCCTCGATCACCTCGCCGCCTACGTCGACCAGCGCGCGAACCAAGCCGGAAGCGCCCGTCGAGCACAGCCAGGCGCGGACAGCATCGCATCCTGAGCGGCCCGCCGTTGCCAGCATCGTAGGGAGCGACACCATGCTCCGCCTGGCGGATATCGCGTCGCGATATTCGCCCTACGAAAGCGGTTCCGCGTAGGGCGAAGCCAATGCGAGGGTCCAGCCGGGCATAAAAAGGCGGATGGCGCAAACGCCATCCGCCTTCTTTTCTTCCGCCTCGCGCCGTCTTACTCGACGCTCTGCTCGGCCAGCGCCACGGCGCGGAACATCGCCCGGCGCTTGTTGATGGTTTCTTCCCACTCCAGCGCCGGCACCGAGTCGGCAACGATACCGCCGCCGGCCTGCACGTGGAGTTCACCGTTCTTGATCACCGCGGTGCGGATGGCAATGGCGGTGTCCATGTTGCCGTTCCATGCCAGGTAGCCGACCGCGCCGCCGTAGACTCCACGCTTGACCGGCTCCAGCTCGTCGATGATCTCCATGGCGCGGATCTTCGGCGCGCCGGACAGCGTACCCGCCGGCAGGATCGCCCGCAGCGCGTCCATCGCGCTGAGCCCCTCGCGCAATTGCCCGGTGACGTTGGACACGATGTGCATGACGTTGGAGTAACGTTCGATCACCATTTTTTCGGTGACCTTCACCGCGCCGATGTCGGACACCCGCCCCACGTCGTTGCGCCCCAGGTCGATCAGCATCAGGTGCTCGGCGATCTCCTTGGCGTCCGACAGCAGATCCTGCTCCAGCGCCAGGTCGGCCTCTTCGTTGATCCCGCGCGGACGGGTACCGGCGATCGGGCGCACCGTCACCAGGCCATCCTCGACCCGTACCAGCACCTCCGGCGAGCTGCCCACGACATGGAAGTCGCCGAAGTTGAAGAAGTACATGTAGGGCGTCGGATTGAAACAGCGCAGCGCGCGGTACAGGTCGATGGGCGCCGCCTTGAACTCGATGGACATGCGCTGCGACGGCACCACCTGCATGCAGTCGCCGGCCAGGATGTAGTCCTTGATCCTTCCTACCGCGTTTTCATAGTCCTCGCGGGTGAAGCTGGCACGAAACGCCGGCTCCCGGCCCTGGGTCGCCTCGAGGTCGAGGCCGCGACGCGGGGTGATCGGCTGGCGCAGACGCTCCAGCAGCTCCTCCAGACGTGCCTGGCCGCGCTCGTAGGCATTTTCCTCGGAGGGATCGGCGAGGACGATGGCGTGGATCTTCCCGGCCAGGTTGTCGAATACCACTACGGCATCGGACACCATCAACAGGATATCCGGGTTGCCCAGCGGGTCCGGGTTCGGACAGGTGGCCAGGCGTTTTTCCACGTAGCGCACGCAGTCGTAACCGAAATAGCCGACCAGGCCTCCATCGAAACGTGGCAAGCCGGGCACGGTGGGCACCTGGTAGCGCGCCTTGAACTCCTCGACGAAAGCCAGCGGGTCGGCGCAATCGAAGCGCTCGGTTTCCATGCCATCGATGCTGATCCGCACTTGATGGTCGTAGACCCGCAGCACCGTGCGACACGGCAGGCCGATGATCGAATAGCGCCCCCATTTCTCGCCGCCCTGCACCGACTCCAGCAGGTAGGAGTTCGGCGCGTCGGCCAGCTTCAGGTAGATCGACAGCGGCGTGTCGAAGTCGGCAAGGGTCTCGAAGGACAGCGGGATGCGGTTGTAGCCATCGGCGGCCAGCCGCAGGAATTCTTCGCGATTCATGATCAGCCTCATCGGAGGAGAGAACGGTCAACAGGGTGCAAACGCGCGCCGGCTATCCGGCGGAGGATGATGTCAGGCGCGCCAGCGCCAACGCGCCAGGGCCTTGATGACCTTCATCCAGAGTTTGCTGACCGCCACGGCTTGATCTCGCTGGTCGGAGGGGGAAAGGGAGTCGTCCGGCAACACTATCTCAGCGGCCTGGTCGGCGCAAGGCAGCAGGTCGCGCAGGTTGTCGATGACCAGGGTGGGCGCTTCCTCGGCGATCGGCCGGCCGTGGTTGTAGCCATAGGTCAGCGCCGCGCAGCGCACGCCGGCAGCTTTGGCGGCGAGCACGTCGTTGCGCGAGTCACCGACGAACAACGCATCTTCGGGCTCGATGCCGGCCATCTTCATCACGAACAGCAGCGCCGCCGGGTCGGGCTTCTGCTGCGGCAGGGTGTCACCGCCGATGATCCAGCGAAAATAGCGACCCAGCTTCATCTCATCCAGCAGCGGAGCGACGAAGCGCTCCGGCTTGTTGGTGATCAGCGCCATTTCCACGCCGTTGCGCTTGAGCCACTTGAGGGTGTCGACGACGCCGGGGTAGACCTCGGTGAGCGCATGACTGTCGGCATAGGCCTCCATGAACAACGCCAGCGCGGCTTCGGTTTCCTCCTCACCGATGCCGTCGTGCTCGATGCTTCCGGCCAGGGCGCGACGCACCAGGACGCGTGCGCCGTTACCGATCCACTGGCGGACCTTCTCGATGCCCGCCGGCGGCCGCCCGAGGCTGGCGAGCATGCTGTCGACCGCGGCGGTGAGGTCGGGAACGGAATCGACCAGCGTGCCATCCAGGTCGAACATCACCAGACGCGGCAGGCGCGTGGCGAAGAACGGCTCCGCAGCGCTCATTACTGGTGCGCCTGGGCCAGTTCGGCATGCATGGCGCGGATGACCTCGGCGTAGTCCGGGGCGTTGAAGATGGCCGAGCCGGCGACGAAGGTATCGGCGCCCGCCGCGGCGATCTCACGGATGTTCTTGACGTTGACGCCGCCATCGATCTCCAGGCGGATCTCGCGACCGGAGGCATCGATCAGGGCGCGTGCCTCGCGCAACTTGTCGAGGGTACCGGGGATGAATTTCTGCCCGCCGAAGCCGGGGTTGACGCTCATCAGCAGGACCATGTCGACCTTGTCCATCACGTACTTCAGCACCTCCAGCGGAGTGGCCGGGTTGAACACCAGGCCCGCCTTGCAACCGCCGTCGCGGATCAGTTGCAGGGAACGGTCGATGTGCTGGGAAGCTTCCGGATGGAAGGTGATGTAGGTGGCGCCAGCTTCGATGAAGTCGCCGATGATGCGATCCACCGGGGATACCATCAGGTGCACGTCGATCGGCGCGCTCACGCCGTACTTGCGCAGCGCCGAGCAGACCATCGGGCCGATGGTCAGGTTCGGCACGTAGTGGTTGTCCATCACGTCGAAGTGAACGATGTCGGCACCGGCGGCGAGCACCTTGTCCACGTCCTCGCCCAGGCGGGCGAAATCGGCGGAAAGGATCGACGGAGCGATGGCGAAGGGTTGCATGGCGCACCTCAAAGGGGATCACGGAAGGCGCGCATTGTAGCCGTTATCGGTTTTTGGCGGTGAAAATGACGACTTTTCGCCGCAGCGGCCGACGCCCGGACCAAGCCGGGCGCGCCCTGCGCCTCAGCCGCCGGGTTGTGCGGTACGCATCTTCTCGCTGCGCCCGCGCAGCCATTCCAGGGTCAGCAACAGCAGTACGGAGAAACCGATCAGCAGGGTCGCCGCGGCGGCAATGGTGGGGCTCAGGTTCTCGCGAATGCCGCTGAACATCTGCCGCGGCAGGGTGGCCTGCTCGGGACCGGCGAGGAAGAGGGTCACTACCACTTCGTCGAACGAGGTGGCGAAGGCGAACAGCGCGCCGGAAATCACTCCCGGAGCGATCAGCGGCAGGGTCACCCGGAAGAAGGTGGTCAGCGGCGGCGCGCCGAGGCTGGCGGCGGCGCGCACCAGGTTGTAGTTGAACCCCTGCAGGGTCGCGGAGACGGTGATGATCACGAACGGCACGCCGAGCACCGCATGCACCACGATCAGCGACAGGTAGCTGTTGCCGAGCCCCAGCGGAGCGAAGAACAGGTAGCTGGCCACGCCGATGATCACCACCGGCACCACCATCGGCGAAATCATCAGGCTCATCACCAGTGCCTTGCCGCGGAACTCGCCGCGGGTCAGGCCGATCGCCGCCAGAGTGCCGAAGACCATCGCCAGCAGGGTCGCCGCCGGAGCGACGATCATGCTGTTGGTCAACGAGCGCATCCACTCGGCGGACTGGAAGAAGTCGGCGTACCAGCGCAGGGAGAACCCTTGCAGCGGGTAGACCAGGAAGGTGCCGGAGTTGAACGACAGCGGCACGATGACCAGCACCGGCAGTACCAGGAACAGCAGTACCAGGCCGCAGAGGATGCGCAGGGAGTAGAACCACAGGCGCTCGACCGGGGACATGTAGGGACTCAGCATGACTCGCTCTCCAATGTGTTTCGTGCGGATCCCCCTCTCCCCGCCCTCCGGGCAACCTTTTTTCCGAAGGCAGAGGGGAATCGGTTGGCCTTCTCGGAAGGCCCTCTATCCCAGGCGCAGGCGGCTGGCGCCCACCAGCCAGCTGTAGACGACGTAGAGCACCAGGGTAGCGAGCAGCAGCAGGCCGCCGAGGGCGGTGGCCATGCCCCAGTTGATGGTGCTGTTGGTATAGAAGGCGACGAAGTAGCTGACCATCTGGTCGTTCGGGCTGCCCAGCAGCGCCGGGGTGATGTAGTAGCCGATGGACAGGATGAACACCAGCAGGCAACCGGCGCCGACGCCCGCGACGGTCTGTGGGAAATACACCCGCCAGAAGCTGGCGAACGGGTGGCAGCCGAGGGAAATCGCGGCGCGCATGTAGCTCGGCGAAATGCCTTTCATCACGCTGTAGATCGGCAGGATCATGAACGGCAGCATGATGTGCACCATCGCGATGTATACGCCGGTGCGGTTGAACACCAGTTGCAGCGGCTGGTCGATCAGGCCAAGCTTGAGCAGCGCGCCGTTGATCAGGCCACCCGATTGCAGCAGGACGATCCAAGCAGCGACACGTACCAGGATCGAGGTCCAGAACGGCAGCAGGACCAGGATCATCAGCAGGTTGCTCTTGCGCGTCGGCAGGTTGGCCAGCAGGTAGGCCAGCGGGTAGGCCAGCAGCAGGCAGATGACGGTGATCACCGCACCCATCCAGAAGGTGCGGGCGAAGATGTCCAGGTAGATGGCCTGGTCCGGGGTGGCGCGCGCCACTTCGCCGAGATCGTCGATCCGGTGGTCGAGGGCTGCGAGCAGGTAATAGGGCGTATAGCTGCTGGCGTTGCGGCGGATCACCTGCCAGTAGGCGGGGTCGCCCCAGCGCTCGTCGAGCTGCTCCATGGCGTCCTTGTAGGAAGCGGGCTCCTCCTTGAACGGCAGCTTGCGCGCGGTCTTCGCCATCAGGCTGCGATAACCGGCCAGTTCCATGTTCAGGCGCTTGGAGAGATCGCCGATGGTCTGGTTGCGACGAGCCTCGGCGAGATCCTGGCTGAGCGCCTTGTAGACGGCGTCGGCCGGCAGCGACTTGCCGTCCCAGGCGGAGATGGCTTCTACCGTCAGCGGCAACGAGCGAACCACTTCCGGGTTGGACACGCTCTTGTAGAGCAGGGCGGCGATCGGCACCAGGAAGGTCAGGACCAGGAAGGCCAGCAGGGGCAGGATCAGCGCCTGGGACTTCAGGCGGTTCATCCGCTCGGCGCGCGCCAGGCGTTGCTTGAGGGTGCTGCCGGCGGCCTGGGACATGGGCACAGCTGTGGCCATAGCGAACTCCGGAAAAAAAGCGGGCCGTCGGGGGCGACCCTGGAAAGTGTGGAACGGTAGGAGGAGCCGCCGCGCGGCGGCCCCTCCGGCCCTCTCTGGAGGGTCAGGCGAGGATTACCTGGCCGCCCAGGCGTTGAAGCGCTGTTCCAGTTGTTCGCCGTAGTCGGCCCAGAAGGTCACGTCCATTGCCACCTGGTTCTGGATGTTTTCCGGAGTGGTCGGCATGTCCTTCAGCAGGGCCTTGTCCAGCAGCGGCACCGCCTGCTTGTTGGCCGGACCGTAGGCGATGTTTTCCGAGTAAGTCTTCTGCTGCTGGGGCTGCACCGAGAAGGCGATGAACTTCAGGGTCTCTTCCCGTTTCTTCGCCCCCTTCGGGATGGCCCAGGCGTCGAAATCGTAAATGCCGCCGTTCCATACCACCTTCAGGTTGCTTTCCTTCTGCACCGCGGCGATCCGACCGTTGTAGGCAGAACTCATCACCACATCGCCGGAAGCCAGGTACTGCGGCGGCTGGGCGCCCGCCTCCCACCACTGGATGCTCGACTTGATCTCGTCGAGCTTCTTGAAGGCACGATCCTGGCCTTCCTTGGTGGCGAGCACGCCGTAGACGTCCTTCGGCGCCACGCCATCGGCCATCAGGGCGAATTCGAGGGTGTACTTGGCGCCCTTGCGCAGGCCGCGCTTGCCGGGGAATTTCTTGATGTCCCAGAAGTCCGCCCAACTGGTCGGCGCGCTTTTCAGCTTGTCGGCGTTGTAGGCGAGCACCGTGGACCAGACGAAGAAACCCACGCCGCACGGTTGGATGGCGCCGGGCACGAAGTCCTCGGTCTTGCCGAACTGCGCCGGGTCGAGTTCCTCGAACAGGCCTTCGTCGCAGCCGCGCGACAGCTCCGGCGACTCCACTTCCACCAGGTCCCAGGACACGCTGTTGGTATCGACCATGGCCTTGACCTTGGCCATCTCGCCGTTGTATTCGCCGGCGACGATCCTGTTGCCGGTGGCTTTCTGGTAGGGCTCGTAGAACGCCTTGATCTGGGCGCTCTTGTTGGCCCCGCCGAAGGACACCACGGTCAGGTCCACCGCCATGGCCTGGGCCGCGCATGCCAGGCCGGCCGCCAGGGTGGCGAACTTCAGGCTGGCCGCTTTCAGGGATTTCGACATTATTGTTCTCTCCACAGTGCAGGGTTGCTTCGGTACGGTTCGGGACTGCCGGCGCTCACGCCGCCGGCAGAGGGTCGAGCGCCCTCACATGCTCGACCTGCCAGCCCAGCGGAACCACATCACCGACGCTCAGCGTCGGGTCCAGCTCGGCGATCGGCTGCTTGACGAAGAAGTCGTCGCGGCCGCAGACCTCCAGGCGCACACGCACGTGGTCGCCCAGGTAGACGAATTCGGCCACGCGGCCGGAGAAACGGTTGACGCAAGACTCGCTGGCACCGTTCAGGCGCACCCGCTCGGGGCGGATCGACAAGGTCACCGGCTCGCCCGGCTGGCCGACGTTGACCGCCAGCGCCTCGACCTTCTCGCCGCGCGGCAGCCCGACCACGCAGCGCTCGCCGTCGCAACTGAGAAGCTGCCCGGATAGACGGTTGTTCTCGCCGATGAAGTTGGCCACGAAGGTGTTGCGCGGCTGCTCGTAGAGATTGCGCGGCGGCTCGATCTGCTGGATTTCGCCCTGGTGGAACACCGCCACCCGGTCGGACATGGTCAGCGCCTCGCCCTGGTCGTGGGTGACGTAGACCACGGTGACGCCGAGGCGCTGGTGCAGATGCTTGATTTCCATCTGCATGTGCTCGCGAAGTTGCTTGTCCAGCGCTCCCAGGGGCTCGTCCATCAGCACCAGTTGCGGCTCGAAGACCAGCGCGCGGGCCAGCGCCACGCGCTGCTGCTGGCCACCGGAAAGCTGCGCCGGATAACGCCCGGCGAAGGCGTCGAGCTGGACCATCGACAACGCGCGCTTGACCCTTTCCTTCACGTCGGTCTTGCTCATGCCGCGGACGCTGAGGGGAAAGGCCAGGTTCTCGGCCACGGTCATGTGCGGGAACAGCGCATAGTTCTGGAACACCATGCCGATGTCGCGCTTGTGCGGAGGGACATTGTTGATCGAGCGACCGGCCAGGAGGATTTCGCCGGCGGTGGGGGTTTCGAAACCGGCCAGCATCATCAGGCTGGTAGTCTTGCCGGACCCGGAGGGGCCGAGCAGGGTGAGGAATTCGCCCTTGCGAATGTCCAGGTTGAGATCCTTCACGATGAGGGTCTCGCCGTCGTAGCTTTTCTGCACGCCACGGAAGCTGACCAGCACATCGCCGCCTTGAGTCTCGGCCATAACCGCACCTTTGTTCGTTTTATGGATGCTGTGCGAACAGCCTAGAGAACCCGGCGCAGGACGCAAATCGGCCGGCAAGAGAGTTTTCTATCAGGGGAAAGGAAAGCTCTTTGTAGGAATCGCCCTACAAAAAAGATGCATCCCGGAATGGGCCGAACCGCTCTGGGAAGGGGCTTTCGAGAAGAGCAAAGGTTTGCGCGCCAGCGCTCTCCGGCTGGCGCGCAACGGCCTCCTCAGCGCTTGGCCCAGTTCTGGAAACGCTGCTCCAGGGCCTCGCCGTGCTCCGCCCAGAAGGCCACGTTCATACCCACCGCGTTCTGCATGTTCTGCGGCGCGGTCGGCAGGTTGGCAGCCACTTGCGGATCGAGCAGGCCTACCGCCTTGCGGTTGGCCGGGCCGTAGGCGATGTTCTCGGCGAAAGCCTTCTGCTGCTCCGGCTGGCTGGCGAAACGGATGAACTCCTCGGCCAACTGCTTCTTCCAAACCCCGACCGGCAGCGCCCAGAAGTCGAAATCGTAGACGCCGCCGCTCCAGACCATTGCCAGGCGCTGCTTCTCGGCCTGCGCCGCGGCGATCCGCCCGTTATAGGCCGAACTCATCACCACCGTGCCATCGGCCAGGTCGCGCACAGGGTCCTGCCCGGACTTCCACCAATGGATATAGGGCTTCAGCTCGTCGAGCTTGCGGAATGCCCGCTCGACGCCGGCGGGCGTCGCCAGCGTCTGGTAGACGTCCTTCGGCGCCACGCCATCGGCCATCAGGGCGAACTCCAGGCTGTACTTGGCGCCCCAGCGCAGGCCGCGCTTGCCGGGAAACTTCTTCACGTCCCAGAAATCCGCCCAGCCCTGCGGGCTGCCCGCAACCTTGCCGGGGTTGTAGGCAAGCAGCGTGGTCCAGACGAAGATGCCGACTCCGCAGGGCTGCACCGCGCCGGGAACGAAATCCGCGGGATCGCCGACCTTCGCCATGTCCAGCTTCTCGAACAGACCTTCCTCGCAACCGCGCGCCAGCTCCGGCGCCTCGACTTCCACCACGTCCCAGGAGACGTGGCTGATCTCCACCATGCGCTTGAGCTTGGCCAGGTCGCCATTGTAGGAGCCATGCACCACGCGATTGCCGGTGGCGCTCTTGAAGGGTTTGTAGAACGCGGTTTCCTGGGCTTCCTTGTTGGCGCCGCCGAAGGAAATCACGGTCACGTATTCCGCCCAGGCGGGCGCGGTAACTCCGAGAAGGGCGCACAACAGGCCCGTCCTCATGGCTGGCAACATCGTTTCTTCTCCTTATCGTGTTGGCCGGCAAGCATCATTCCCTGCCGCGCGGAAGCCAGGTAGACAGCAGATCGCGAAAACCGGACCTGGCGCACAAGCCGCGAGCAAAACCTGGGCGAACGCCCCTGTCAGAGCAGGCGGTGCTCCATCGCGTAGCGCACCAGGTCGGCTACCGAATGCGCGTTGAGCTTCTGCATCAGGCGTGCCTTGTGGGTACTGATGGTCTTGTTGCTGACCGCCAGTTGCTGGGCGATCTCGTTGACGTTGGCGCCCTGCACCAGCCGCTCGAACACCGAGAACTCGCGCTCGGAGAGCAGCGCATGGGGCGGACGCGAATCGGTCAGGCCGACCTCGAAGACCATCCGATCGGCAAGGTCCGGGTCGATGTAGCGTCCGCCGCCGGCGACCCTGCGGATCGCGGTGAGCAGCAATGCCGGATCGCTGTCCTTGGTGGCATAGCCGGCAGCACCTATCTTCAGGGCGCGGGCGGCCATCTGCGCCTCGTCGTGCATCGACAACACCAGGATCGCCGGCGGCTCGTTCAGCGCGCGAATCCGCGGAATCGCCTCGAGGCCATTGACGCCGGGCATGGAGATATCCAGCAGGACCACCTCGCAAGGCGTTCCGCGCAGGGTTTCCAGCAACTGCTCGCCATTGGTGGCCTCGCCGACCACCTGCAGGTCCTTGGCCATGCCAATCAGTTGCTTGATGCCTTCCCTGACGATCGTGTGGTCTTCAGCGACCAGGACTCGGATCACCACTCTTTGCTGCCTCACGCTGTTCCGCCTTGCCGGCGGTTGTTCTTGTCACGGGCCCGCGACGCCCAGCGGAATCCTCACGCTGAGCGTGGTGCCCTCGCCGGGGGCACTGTCGATGTCCAGCGTACCGCCCATCATCAGCACCCGCTCGCGCATGCCGACCAGGCCGAAGGAACTGCCACGCCCCACCGTGGCAACATCGAACCCGCGACCGTCGTCGCTGACGCTCAGGCACAGCTCGTCGCCCTCGCGCAGCAGACGCAGTTGCACAGTATGCGCCTCGGCATGCCGCATGACATTGGTCAACGCCTCCTGGAGGATGCGGAACAGGCCGATAGCCTTGGCGTCGACCAACTGCGGCGAGTTCTCCGGCACCTCCACCAGGCAGGGAATCTGCGTGCGCGCCTCGAAGCGCCGCGCCTGCCACTCCACCGCCGAGCCGATTCCGGCGTCGAGGATCGGCGGGCGCAGTGCGGTAGCCACGTCGCGCACCAGCTGGAACAACTGGGCGATCAGCTTTTTCATGTTGCCCAGGCGTTCGCGCAGGCCCTCCTGGGCATCGGCATAGGCCAGCTCGCACATCGAGGTTTCCAGCTTCAGCACCGTCAGCACCTGGCCCAGCTCATCATGGACCTCGCGGGCGATACGCGCCTTCTCCTCCTCCCGCACCGACTCCAGGTGCGCCGACAGCTCGCGGAGCTGGGCGCGCGACTCGCCGAGTTCGAGTTCGATCTGCTTGTTCGCGGTGATGTCCCAGACCACCCCGTCCCAGACCGCACGACCATCCTCGAAACAGCGCGCCGAAGCCTTGATGTCGGCCCAGCGCAATTCGCCCTGGCGGGTGAGGATGCGGCCCTGCCAATGCCAGTCGCGATTCTCGTCGAGGGCAGCCATCTGGCTCGACCAGTAGCGCTCGCGGTCGTCGGGATGGACCAGGCCACGAATGCCGCGGCCGCTTTCGATCAGTTCGCGAGCGCTGTAGCCGACCAGCGCCTCGCTGCCCTCGCTGATATAGGCGAAGTCGGAAAACGCGCCGGCCCGCGGGCGCTCCAGGCGGAAGACCATGCCCGGCACGTTGGAGGCGATGCCCTTCATCCGCGCCTCGCTTTCCTGCAATGCCTCGCGGGCACGGCGGCGCTCGGTGACGTCGCTGAGGAACACCACCAGATACTCGGACGTGCCGAAGCGCAGGAAGCTAAGCGAGACGTCGGCCGGCAGCCAACTGCCGTCGGCGCGCAGGCAGCGGGTCTCGAAGCTGAGCGGGCCCTCCTCGCTATTGCGCGCACGACGCCAAAGATTCAACCAGCGGTCCATGTCCAGGCCGGGCTCGAAGTCGGCCAGCGGACGGTCCACGAGTTGACCGTCGGCATGGCCGAGCATCTGTTCGGCGGCGCGGTTGGCGTAGCGTACGCGGCTGTCCCAGTTGACCCAGAGGATGCCCAGGGTGCTGTTGTCGATGGAGAACTGGGTCAGGCGCAGCGCCTCCTCGGCCGCCTGGCGCAGCTCCAGGTCGCGGCGGGCGCCGTACAGCCGGGCTTCCAGCGCATGCTGCTGGCGCCGCTGGAGGAACACCGCCGCCAGCGCGCCGGCCAGCAGCAGGCCGAGGAGGATCGACAGGTTCTGCCAGAACCCCGGCGACTCGCCGAGGCGCGGATACTTGGGTTGCAACCAGCGCTCGTGCAACTGGTCCAGGGACTTGCGCGGCAGCGAGCGCAACGCCTGGTCGACCACCATCGCCAGTTCCGGCCAGTCGCGACGGGTCGCCACCCGCAGCAGCTGCGGGTAGCCGATATCGCCAACCACCGCTAGCTCGGCGAACTCCGGTTCGCGGGTCAGGCGGCTGAGTTGCGCTTCGTCGATCACCGCGTAGCGTGCCTGTCCGGCGAGCACGGCGCGCAGCACCTCGCGTTCGGAATCGGCCGACACCCACTGCAGGCCGCTATAGGTGCTGCTGAGGTAGTCAGCTACCGAACTGCCGGCCCGCACGGCAACCCGGGTATCGCGCTCCAGTTGCTCCAATTCGACGCTGCCGCTGCCATCGGGCTTCCCCACCACCAGCCGGGAAACCCGCAGGTAGGGATCGGAGAACAGCCACAAGCGCAGCCCGGCTGGGGTCTGGCTGAGGCCGGGAGCGATATCCACGCGCCCAGCGCGCAGGGCATCGTCGAGCGCCGCCTGGTCGGGATAGCCCTGCCACCGCAAGGTCACCTGCATTGCCGTGGCCAGCCAGCCCATCAGCTCCACGTTGGCCCCGGAGTACTGTTGCAGGCGGCGGTCGTACTGGGCATAGGGCGCTTCGGTGACCACCCCGACGCGCAATTCCCGATGCTCCGCCAGCCAGGTCCGTAGCTCCGCCGTCAGCGGCAAGGCGACCGACTCCTCCGCTCGCACGGGCAGGCTCAACAGCAGACAGCAGAAGAGCAGACAGCAACGACGCAACATGCCGGCGACACTCCACGGAATACACCGCAACGGAAGGAAAAGCGGGCATACCTTACCGCGAGCGCGACCGGCGAACCATGCGAAGGCTCGGCCTGACAAAGAAGTGCTCTGGGTTTAGGCTGCCTTCTGAATTGTCTATCGGGAATTTCCAATGCCGGCCTTCTCTCTACTGCCGAAGCCCTCCGTCCTGCTGCCGCTGCTATTGGCCGCCGCTTTCCTGCCGCCGGCTTTCGTTCAAGCCGAAGAGGAGGCCGCCAAGGACCAGCCGCCGGCCCCCGTGGAACGCCCGGCGGTCAGCGAGCGCAGCCAGGACGAGGCCAAGGGGCTGGAGCGCCAGTTGCCGGAGGACGGCCAGCAGATCCTCAAGGCCGGCGACGAAAGCTTCCTCACCCTCTGGTTGCCAGCCAACACCGCCGAGGCCGAAGGTGTAGTGATCCTGGTTCCCGGTGATGGCGAAAGTCCGGACTGGCCGCAAGCCATCGGCCCGCTAAGGCGCAAACTGCCGGATGCCGGCTGGCAGACCCTGAGCCTGGCCCTGCCCGACCCGCAGAGCACCGCGCCGGTTACCCGCCCTGCGGAATCCGCCGCCAGCGCCAGCGCCGACAAGGACGCCAGCGCCGCGGACAGCGCAAGCAAGCCTGACGTGAAAGGCGAAAGCGGCAACGCGCCGGCGCCGGAAAGCACCGCCGAAGCCGGCAGCGGCGAACCGGCGCAGAGCGAGGACCAGGCCCCTCCCCCAGCCATCGATCCGGTCGAGCAGCGCAAGGCGCACGCCGAACGGGTCATGGCGCGCCTGCAGGCGAGCATCGACCTGGCCCTGCAGCACGAACCGAAAAGCGTCGTCCTGCTCGGTCATGGCACGGGCGCCTATTGGGCGGCACGCTACCTGGCGGAGAAGGAGCCTGCGGAAATCCACAACCTGCTGCTGGTTGCCGCGGAGGTACCGCGCGATTTTCGCCCGGCGCTGGAAGATATGGTGCCGAAGCTGAAACTGGCGACCGGCGACTTCTATTACCGCGACGCCCGCGCCGACCGCGAGGCGGCCAGGCTGCGCATGCAGGCCGGCAAGCGGCAGAAACACCCGGCCTACGTACAAATCGCGATGCAGGCGCTACCGGCCGACCCCAAGGCGGAGCAGGAGCAACTGTACCGACGAATCCGCGGCTGGCTCAGCCTTCACCTGCAGGCCGATGCGCAGAAACCTGCGGAGTGATCAGCGAAACCCCTCACGCTCTCGGACCAGGGCGTAGGCCGCCTGCAATTCACGGGTTTTCTCGGTAGCCGCACGCACGCGCTCGACGCTGGCGCCGGCTCCCGCCAGTTTGTCCGGATGGTGCTGGCTGATCAGCTTGCGATAGGCGCGTTTGATCAGCGCCGGCTCGCTTCCGGCCTCCACGCCGAGCAGCAGCAGGGCCTCACGGTAGCTATCCCGGGCGACAGCGCGCGTCCGCTTCGGCATGACCCGCGCCGACAAGCGTTCCGTTCGCTCCGCCGACCAACCCAGCCAGCGCCCCCATTGCAACACCAGTTGTCGCGCCGACTGGCTGAGCACGCCGCCAGCCCAGGCCATCCGCCAGCAGGCGAGCAATACTGCCTCCGCACGTTCGCCCTTCAGACGCGCGACCTCCGCCTGCAGATGGGCGATGCCGGCCTTGCCCTTGCCGAAGGACGCGATGGCACGCCGCTGGGCTCGCCTATCGAGCTTGCGCAACGCCATCTCCTCGCGCGCCTGGCGGATATGCATCTCCTCCACCCGCCCGCCGCTCTTGGCCAGATAGCCGAGCAACTGAAACAGCAGGTCGTCCTCATCGTTCACCGCCCGCCCGCGCAAGCGCGCCAGCAGGCCGCGCCAGGACTCCAGGCGCAACCTGCGGTCCAGCAGTTGCCCCAGCAGGCCGCCGAGCAGGGCGCCGGGGATGCTGGCCAGGGCCCAGCCGGCTCCGGCTCCGATCAGCGTAGCGGGCCAGAGCATCTCAGGCGTGCTCCGCCAGCAATCGCTCGACTTCCGCCAGGCGCTCGTGGGTACCGACGTCGACCCACTGCCCACGATGGTGTTCGCCGCTGACCCGCCCCGCGGCGATGGCCTTGCGCAATAGCGGCGCCAGCTTGAAGGCGCCCGGCTGGCAGCCCTCGAACAGCGCGGGATGCAGTACGGCGATCCCGCTGTAGGTAAGGTTGCCGCCCGCTTCGCGGGTCTCGCCCACCCGTCCGCCGGCATCCAGGTGGAAATCGCCGGCGGGATGGTGCGCCGGGTTGTCGACCAGCACCAGATGCGCCAGGTCGCCGTCGGCAAGATGCAGCCGAGAGTAGTCGAAGTCGCTCCAGACATCGCCGTTGAGCAACAGGAACGGCTGCTCGCCGAGCAATGGCAGGGCGCGGAAGATTCCGCCACCGGTTTCCAGCGGTTCACCCTCCGGGGAATAGGCGATCCGCCCGCCCAGGCGCGAACCGTCGCCGAGATAGGCCTCGATCTGCTCGCCAAGCCAGGCATGGTTGATCACCCAGTCGTCGACTCCGGCCTGGCGCAGCGCCAGCAACTGACGCTCGATCAATGGCACGCCGGCGGCCTCGATCAGCGGCTTGGGCGTGTGCAGGGTGGTCGGCCGCATGCGCTCGCCACGCCCGGCGGCGAGGATCATCGCCTTCATGCCTCGGCTCCCTGCGGCAGCGAGGCCAGCAGCTCGCCCAGTTCGGCCAGCTCGGGACGGCGTGCCACGGCGGTTTCCAGATAACGGAAGAAGCGCGGCACGTCACCCAGGTAGCGCGGCTTGCCGTCGCGGTGACAGATGCGGGCGAAGATGCCAATCACCTTCAGGTGCCGCTGCACGCCCATCAGGTCGCTGGCGCGGAGGAAGTCCTCGAAGCTTGGTGGCAGCGGGATGCCGGCCCAGGTCGCCTTCTTCCAGTAACGACTCAGCGCGGCATGCACGCGCGGCTCCGGCCAACTGACGAAGGCGTCCTTGTACAGGCAGGTGACATCGTAGGTGACCGGGCCGTGCAGGGCGTCCTGGAAGTCGAGGACGCCCGGGTTGGGCTCGCTGAGCATCAGGTTGCGCGGCATATAGTCGCGATGGACGAACACCCGCGGCTGCTCCAGCGCGCTGCGTACCAGCAGGTCGCAGATCCGCTGCCAGCGGGCCAGCGTCTCGCCCTCCAGCTCCACGCCCAGGTGACGGGCCAGGTACCAGTCGGGGAACAGCTGCAGCTCGCGGCGCAGCACCCCTTCGTCGTAGGCAGGCAGGACACCGGCGACATCGACCTTCTGGAAGGCGATCAGCGCATCCAGGGCCGGTTCGAACAGCTCGTCGGCATTCCCGGGATGAAGCACGTCGAGGTAGGTCTGCCGGCCCAGGTCACTGAGCAGCAGGAAACCGTTCTCCAGGTCCTGGGCGAGAATCCTCGGCACATGCACGCCGGCTCCGGCGAGCAGTCCGGCGACCTTGACGAACGGTCGGCAGTCTTCCTGGGGCGGCGGCGCGTCCATCACCACCAGGCTGCGGTCCCCTCCCTGCCAGCGGAAATAACGACGGAAGCTGGCGTCGCTACTGGCCGGGATCAGTTCGGCGGGGGGCACTTCCCCCCAACCTTCGGCAACGAACAACTCGGGCAAACAAGAGTCCAACCAGCGATTCAGCTGCTGGAAACGGGCATCATCAGACATTTACGGGGTTCTCCACGGCCCTAGCCGTTGCGCAGGTCATGCTTTATTATCCAGCATCTTTTTCAGCCCATCGAGAGGCGTGCGGCCCACCGGGCCGATGGCGCGCAGGAAGCCCGGATTAACAAGATGGCAGTGAAATCCCTCGTGTTTCGAAGAAAGTTTCCCCTGCTGGTCACCGGCAGCCTGCTGGCTCTGCAGCCGGTCGCAGCATTGACTGTACAGGCCGCCGATCAGTTCGACTGCAAGGTGTCGGCCACCGGCGGCTGGGATTGCTCCCCGCTGCAGAACGCCAATGCCAACCTGCCACCGCGCCCGGCGCATACCGCGACCTCGGTCAGCACCGCCGCGGCGGGCAGCAGCGTATCCGGCAGCGGAGGCGAAACCGTCGAGGCAGAGCCGACCCAGCGCCTGGTCACCGAGTCCGGCGGTCGCGCGCTGAAGTCCCGCAGCGCGGACTACTCGCACCTCGACTGGATTCCTCGGGAAAAACTGACCGCCGCCCAGTTGGCGGAAATCGGCCCCTATTGCGGCGGCTCCTACATCGAGCCGGTCCGTCCGGGCATGGATGACGGCGCGCCCAGCGACGAGAGCCCGACCTACGTATCCGCCAAGGCTTCGCGCTACGAGCAGGAAAAACAGATCGCCACCCTCGCCGGTGACGTGGTCCTGCGCCAGGGCAGCATGCAGGTGGAAGGCGACGAGGCCAACCTGCACCAGCTGGAAAACCGCGGCGAACTGGTCGGCAACGTCAAGCTGCGCGACAAGGGCATGCTGGTGGTCGGCGACCACGCCCAGGTCCAGCTGGACAACGGCGAGGCCCAGGTCGACAACGCCGAGTACGTGATCCACAAGGCCCATGCCCGCGGCAGCGCGCTCTACGCCAAGCGCAGCGAGAACGCCATCATCATGCTCAAGGATGGCACCTACACCCGCTGCGAACCGAGCAGCAACGCCTGGACCCTGAAGGGCAACAACGTCAAGCTGAACCCGGCCACCGGCTTCGGCACCGCGACCAACGCGACCCTGCGGGTCAAAGATTTCCCGGTGTTCTACACCCCGTACATCTATTTCCCGATCGACGACCGCCGCCAGTCCGGCTTCCTGCCGCCGAGCTTCAGCAGCACCAGCGACACCGGCTTCACCCTGGTCACCCCGTACTACTTCAACCTGGCGCCGAACTACGACGCCACGTTGTACCCGCGCTACATGGCCAAGCGCGGCATGATGCTGGAAGGCGAGTTCCGCTACCTGACCCACAGCAGCGAAGGGATGGTGACGGCCGCCTACCTGAACGACAAGGACGACCACCGCGAGAACTTCCCGGACTACAGCAAGGACCGCTGGCTGTACGGCCTCAAGAACACCACCGGCCTCGATTCGCGCTGGCTGGCCGAGGTCGACTACACGCGGATCAGCGATCCCTACTACTTTCAGGACCTGAACAGTGACCTGCAGGTGGGCAGTACTACTTACGTCAACCAGCAGGGAGCCCTAACCTATCGTGGCGATACCTTCACAGCACGCCTGAACGCACAGTCGTATCAGTTGGCGACCACCACTGATATTACGCCCTATGATCGCCTGCCGCAGATCACCTTCAACGGCTTCCTTCCCTATAACCCGGGCGGCCTGAAACTGGATTACTCCACCGAGTTCGTTCGCTTCGACCGCGACCTCGACGAGAATGTCTACTTCAACGATGACGGCAGCATCCGTGGACAGCGCCCAGACGCTTATCTGGAAGGCCTGGCCCGTGCCACCGGCGACCGCATGCATCTTGAGCCTGGCGTCAGCCTGCCGATGACCCGTAGTTGGGGGTACCTGACGCCGACGCTGAAGTATCTCTACACCAAATATGATCTGGATCTGGACAGCAAGGGCAAGAACTCCCTCAACGTCTATCAGGAAACCTTCGATAGCAATCAGGACCGCTCGCTACCACTGGTCAAGATTGACAGCGGCCTGTACTTCGACCGGGACACCAGCTTCGCAGGCACCAAGTTCCGCCAGACCCTGGAACCTCGCGCCATGTACCTGTACGTGCCATACAAGAACCAGGAAAATATCCCGGTCTTCGACACCAGCGAACCGTCATTCAGCTACGACTCGCTATGGCGTGAGAACCGCTTCTCAGGCCGCGACCGCATCGGCGACGCCAACCAGCTGTCCTTGGGCGTGACGACTCGCTTCATCGAATCGAACGGTTTTGAACGTGCCACACTGAGTGCCGGCCAGATCTACTACTTCCGTGATCGCCGAGTCCAGTTGCCAGGCCTGAGCGAAAAAGATCTGGATCTCTTGGAACAAAAGAGGCTGGAAGATCCAGCTCTGCCAGAAGTAAAGAGACCAGACACCGACAGTTGGCGGTCACCTTATGCCCTGGCCGGTCTGTACCGCTTCAATCGTGACTGGAATGTCACTTCCGATTTCAATTGGAACCCAAACACCAGCCGCACCGAGTCCGGCAGTGCAATGTTCCACTACCAACCGGAAAACAATCCGAACAAGGTCGTCAATGCGGGCTATCGCTATCGCGAAGACTCCCGTCGCTTCAACAGCTCCACCGGGCGCTTCGAATATGGTCGCGAAAACGACATCATCAAGCAGCACGACTTCTCGGTCATCTGGCCGCTGGTGCCGCAGTGGTCCGTGCTCGCCCGCTGGCAGTACGACTACAACAAGAACCGCACACTCGAGGCCTTCGGCGGCTTCGAATACGACAGCTGCTGCTGGAAGCTGCGCCTGATCAACCGCTACTGGCTGGATGTGGACGATGACGCCTTCCTCGTGCAGAGCGAGAAGGCCGACCGCGGCATCTTCCTGCAGATCGTCCTGAAGGGCCTCGGCGGCATCGTAGGCAACAAGACGGAAATGTTCCTCGACAAAGGCATCCAAGGTTATCGTCAACGTGAAGATCAAGCTATGTAACCGGCTGCGCCCCCTTGCATTGGGCGCAGCACTCCTTTGCTCCTTCGCGCATGCCGAAGTGGTACCACTGGACCGGGTCGTCGCCATCGTCGACAACGATGTGATCATGCAGAGCCAGCTCGACCAGCGCCTGCGTGAAGTGCACCAGACGCTGCTCAAGCGCGGCGCGCCGCTGCCGCCCGAGCACGTGCTGACCCAGCAGGTGCTGGAACGCCTGATCATCGAGAACATCCAGCAGCAGATCGGCGACCGCTCCGGCATCCGTATCTCCGACGAGGAGCTGAACCAGGCGATGGGCACCATCGCCCAGCGCAACGGCATGAGCCTGGAGCAGTTCCAGGCCGCCCTCACCCGCGACGGCCTGTCCTACGCCGACGCCCGCGAGCAAGTCCGTCGCGAGATGGTGATCAGCCGTGTGCGTCAGCGCCGGGTCGCCGAGCGCATCCAGGTCAGCGAGCAGGAGGTGAAGAACTTCCTTGCCTCGGACATGGGCAAGATCCAGCTTTCCGAAGAGTACCGCCTGGCCAATATCCTGATCCCGGTGCCGGAAGCCGCGTCCTCGGACGTGATCCAGGCCGCCGCAAGGCAGGCCCAGGAGCTCTACCAGCAGCTCAAGCAGGGCGCCGACTTCGGCCAACTGGCGATTTCCCGCTCGGCCGGCGACAACGCCCTGGAAGGCGGCGAGATCGGCTGGCGCAAGGCTGCCCAGTTGCCGCAGCCGTTCGACAGCATGATCGGCTCCCTGGCCGTCGGCGACGTCACCGAGCCTGTCCGCACCCCCGGCGGCTTCATCATCCTCAAGCTGGAAGAGAAGCGCGGCGGCAGCAAGATGGTCCGTGACGAGGTGCATGTCCGCCATATCCTGCTCAAGCCCAGCGAAATCCGCAGCGAAGCGGAGACCGAGAAGCTGGCGCAGAAGCTGTACGAGCGCATCCAGTCCGGGGAAGACTTCGGCGAACTGGCGAAGAGCTTCTCCGAAGATCCGGGTTCCGCCCTCAACGGCGGCGACCTGAACTGGATCGATCCGGAAGCCCTGGTGCCCGAGTTCCGTCAGGTGATGAACGATACCCCGCAGGGCGAGCTGTCCAAGCCGTTCCGCTCGCAGTTCGGCTGGCACATCCTGCAGGTCCTCGGCCGTCGCGCCACCGACAGCAGCGAGAAGTTCCGCGAGCAGCAGGCGGTAAGCGTACTGCGCAACCGCAAGTACGACGAGGAACTGCAAGCCTGGCTGCGGCAGATCCGCGACGAGGCCTACGTGGAAATCAAGCAGTGAGCCTGCGCTTCGCGCTCACTCCAGGCGAGCCGGCAGGTATCGGACCCGATCTGTGCCTGCTGCTCGCCCGCTCCGCCCAGCCCCACCCCCTGATCGCCATCGCCAACCGCACGCTCCTGCAAGAGCGCGCCGGCCAACTGGGCCTGGCGATCGACCTTAAGGACGTTTCCCCGGCCGCCTGGCCAGAGCGACCGGCCAAAGCCGGCCAACTGTACGTATGGGATACGCCCCTGGCCGCCCCGGTCCGGCCCGGGCAATTGGACCGAGCCAACGCCGCCTACGTCCTGGAAACCCTGACCCGCGCCGGCCAGGGCTGCCTCGACGGGCACTTCGCCGGGATGATCACCGCACCGGTGCACAAGGGCGTGATCAACGAAGCCGGCATCCCCTTTTCCGGCCATACCGAATTCCTCGCCGACCTCACCCACACCGCCCAGGTGGTGATGATGCTGGCCACTCGTGGCCTGCGCGTTGCCCTGGCGACCACCCACCTGCCGCTGCGCGAGGTCGCCGACGCCATTAGCGACGAGCGCCTGTCCCGGGTCGCGCGCATCCTCCACGCCGACCTGCGCGACAAGTTCGGCATCGCCCATCCGCGCATCCTGGTCTGCGGACTCAACCCGCACGCCGGCGAAGGCGGTCACCTGGGCCGGGAAGAGATCGAGGTGATCGAACCCTGCCTCGAGCGCCTGCGTGGCGAAGGCCTCGACCTGGTCGGCCCGCTGCCGGCCGACACCCTGTTCACTCCCAAGCACCTGGAGCATTGCGACGCGGTGCTGGCGATGTACCACGACCAGGGTCTCCCCGTGCTCAAGTACAAGGGCTTCGGTGCCGCCGTGAACGTGACCCTCGGCCTGCCGATCATCCGCACCTCTGTCGACCACGGTACCGCGCTCGACCTGGCCGGAAGCGGCCGCATCGATAGCGGCAGCCTGCAGGTCGCCCTGGAAACCGCCTACCAGATGGCGGCCAGCCGCTGCTGACGGCGGTCGGCCATCGTTTAGCCCTGCCGGCCCGACGCTTCGCTGTTAAAATGGCGCCCTTTCGCATCCGCGCCTCCCGCCTTGGCCTGGGGCCCGCAGCCTGGAACCGTTTCCAATGTCCGAGCTTTACCAACACCGCGCGCGCAAGCGCTTCGGCCAGAACTTCCTGCACGATGCCGGGGTGATTCACCGCATCCTCCGTGCCATCCATGCCCGCGAGGGTCAGCGCCTGCTGGAGATCGGCCCGGGCCAGGGCGCCCTGACCGAGGGACTGCTGGGCAGCGGCGCACGCCTGGACGTGATCGAGCTCGACCAGGACCTGATCCCCCTGTTGAAGCTGAAATTCGGCCTCGAGTCGCGCTTCAGCCTGCACCAGGGCGACGCCCTCAAGTTCGATTTCGCCTCGCTGGTGGAGAGCGGCGAGAAGCTGCGAGTGGTCGGCAACCTGCCCTACAACATCTCCACGCCACTGATCTTCCATCTGCTGGAGTACGCGCCGGTGATCGAGGACATGCACTTCATGCTGCAGAAGGAAGTGGTCGAGCGCCTGGCGGCCACGCCGGGCGGCGGGGACTGGGGCCGGCTTTCGATCATGGTCCAGTATCACTGTCGGGTGGAGCACCTGTTCAACGTCGGCCCCGGCGCGTTCAACCCGCCGCCCAAGGTCGACTCGGCCATCGTCCGTCTCACCCCCTTCGCCGAGCCGCCCCATCCGGCACGCGATCCGAAACTGCTCGAGCGGGTGGTCCGCGAGGCCTTCAACCAGCGCCGCAAGACCCTGCGCAATACCCTCAAGCCTCTCCTGAGCGTCGAGGACATCGAGGCCGCAGAGGTCGATCCGACCCTCCGTCCCGAACAACTCGACCTGGCCGCATTCGTCCGCCTGGCCAACCGGCTGGCCGAGCTGCCAGGCAATCGTTAGTCTGGTGAGACACTCGTCAGGAATCAGGCAAGCCGTATGAGCGATACCCAGCACCAGGTCAACGTCAGGGTCGACACCCGCTACCTTCCGGAACAGTCCGCCCCAGAGCAGAACCGTTTCGCCTTCGCCTACACGGTGACCATCGAGAACCAGGGCGAGGTTCCGGCCCAACTGCTGTCGCGCCACTGGATCATCACCGACGGCGACGGCCGTACCCAGGAAGTTCGCGGCGCCGGCGTGGTCGGCGAGCAACCGCTGATCGCCCCCGGCGCGCAACACACCTACACCAGCGGCACGGTGCTGGCGACCCGGGTCGGCAGCATGCGCGGCAGCTACCAGATGCTCGGCAGCGACGGAATCGCCTTCGACGCCGCGATCCCGGTGTTTCGCCTGGCCGTACCGGGAGCGCTGCACTGATGGCGGTCTACGCGGTAGGCGACCTGCAGGGTTGCCTGGATCCCCTGAAATGCCTGCTGGAGCGCGTCGCCTTCGACCCGGCCAAGGACCGCCTGTGGCTGGTCGGCGACCTGGTCAACCGCGGCCCGCAGTCCCTGGAGACGCTGCGCTTCCTCTATGCCATGCGCGAGTCGGTGGTCAGCGTTCTGGGCAACCACGACCTGCACCTGCTGGCGGTGGCGCACAAGTCCGAGCGCCTGAAGAAGTCCGACACGCTGCGGGAAATCCTCGAGGCGCCGGACCGCGAGCCACTGCTCGACTGGCTGCGTCGCCTGCCGCTGCTGCACTACGACGAACAACGCAAGGTCGCCCTGGTGCATGCCGGCATCCCCCCGCAGTGGAGCCTGGAAAAAGCCCGCCTGCGCGCAGCCGAGGTGGAGCAAGCATTGCGCGACGACCAGCGCCTGCCGCTGTTCCTCGACGGCATGTACGGCAACGAACCGGCCAAGTGGGACAAGAAGCTGCATGGCATCGACCGCCTGAGGGTGATCACCAACTACTTCACCCGCATGCGTTTCTGCACCGAAGATGGCAAGCTCGACCTGAAGAGCAAGGAAGGCCTCGACACCGCGCCGCCCGGCTACGCCCCCTGGTTCAGCTTCCCTTCGCGCAAGACCCGCGGCGAGAAGATCATCTTCGGCCACTGGGCGGCCCTCGAAGGCCACTGCGACGAGCCCGGCCTGTTCGCCCTGGACACCGGCTGCGTCTGGGGCGCGCGGATGACCCTGCTGAACGTCGACAGCGGCGAACGCCTGAGCTGCGATTGCGCCGAACAGCGCGCGCCGGCCAGACCCGCCGCCACGCCCGCATGAATCCCCGGCGTCCGGTGGACGCCCTGTACACAGGTACCCCGACATGAGCGACACCTTCCAGCGCATCGCCCCCGAACAGGCCCGCCAGCTCCGTGAAAACGGCGCCCAGGTGGTCGACATCCGCGACCCGCAGAGCTTCGCTGTCGGCCATATCAGCGGCTCGCGGCACATCGACAACCACTCGGTGGCGGACTTCATCGCCGCCGCCGACCTCGACGCTCCGCTGGTGGTGGTCTGCTACCACGGCAACTCCAGCCAGAGCGCCGCCGCCTATTTCATCCAGCAGGGCTTCAGCGACGTCTACAGCCTCGACGGCGGCTTCGAGCTATGGCGCAGCGTCTATCCCGCGGATACCAGCAGCGGCGAAGCGGAGTAGGCCGCGCCGCTACCCCGCCAAAAAAACTGTAACTTCTCTCGCCTTTCTTCCTTTACTCCGTCCAGAACGAACTATTCTTTTCCTCAGGCCATCCAAAACAGGGGAGAGCCGGCACACCGGCTTCCGGGCCATCGGCTGTGACCGTTAGGAGCGCTGGCGGAAAGGGAAGCACCGTGCAGCGACGGAGTCTGGGGGATTCTCGCCGGCCTGGCTGGCGGCCCCCCCGCACCCGCACGACCGATCCCGCGCCGGCTCACTGCATCGAGCGAGGAGACGTCATGAGCATTTTCAGTCACTTCCAGGAACGCTTCGAAGCGACCCGCCAAGAGGAATATTCCCTCCAGGAATATCTCGACCTCTGCAAGCAAGACAAGACAGCCTATGCCTCCGCCGCCGAGCGCCTGCTGATGGCGATCGGCGAGCCGGAGTTGCTGGACACCTCGGTGGACTCCAGGCTGTCGCGGATCTTCTCCAACAAGGTGATTCGCCGCTACCCGGCGTTCGCCGACTTCCACGGCATGGAGGAATGCATCGACCAGATCGTCGCGTTCTTCCGCCACGCGGCCCAGGGCCTGGAGGAGAAGAAGCAGATCCTTTACCTGCTCGGCCCGGTCGGCGGCGGTAAATCCTCCCTGGCGGAAAAACTCAAGCAACTGATGGAGAAGGTGCCCTTCTACGCGATCAAGGGCTCGCCGGTCTTCGAGTCGCCGCTGGGCTTGTTCAACCCCGACGAAGACGGCGCCATCCTCGAGGAGGACTACGGCATCCCGAGGCGCTACCTGCGCTCGATCATGTCGCCCTGGGCAACCAAGCGCCTCAACGAGTTCGGCGGCGACATCAGCCAGTTCCGCGTGGTCAAGCTGTACCCCTCGATCCTCAACCAGATCGCCATCGCCAAGACCGAACCCGGCGACGAGAACAACCAGGATATATCCGCGCTGGTCGGCAAGGTCGACATCCGCAAGCTGGAGGAATACCCGCAGAACGACGCGGACGCCTACAGCTATTCGGGCGCCCTCTGCCGGGCCAACCAGGGCCTGATGGAATTCGTCGAGATGTTCAAGGCCCCGATCAAGGTCCTGCACCCGCTGCTGACCGCGACCCAGGAAGGCAACTACAACAGCACCGAAGGCCTCGGCGCCCTGCCCTACAGCGGCATCATCCTGGCTCACTCCAACGAGTCGGAATGGCACAGCTTCCGCAACAACAAAAACAACGAGGCCTTCATCGACCGCATCTACATCGTCAAGGTGCCGTACTGCCTGCGCGTGGCGGACGAGATCAAGATCTACGACAAGTTGCTGGTCAACAGCTCGCTGGCGCATGCCCACTGCGCGCCGGACACCCTGAAGATGCTCTCGCAGTTCTCCGTGCTGTCGAGGCTGAAAGAGCCGGAAAACTCGAATATCTACTCGAAGATGCGGGTATATGACGGCGAAAACCTGAAAGATACCGATCCCAAGGCCAAGTCGATCCAGGAATACCGCGACTCGGCCGGGGTCGACGAAGGCATGGCCGGGCTTTCCACCCGCTTCGCCTTCAAGATCCTCTCCAAGGTATTCAACTTCGACCCGCACGAGGTAGCGGCCAACCCGGTGCACCTGCTCTACGTCCTCGAACAGCAGATCGAGCAGGAACAGTTCCAGCCGGAAACCCGCGAGCGCTACCTGCGCTTCATCAAGGAATACCTGGCGCCGCGCTACGTCGAGTTCATCGGCAAGGAAATCCAGACCGCCTACCTGGAGTCCTACAGCGAATACGGTCAGAACATCTTCGACCGCTATGTGCTGTACGCCGACTTCTGGATCCAGGACCAGGAATACCGCGACCCGGAAACCGGCGAGATCCTCAACCGCGCCGCCCTCAACGAGGAACTGGAGAAGATCGAGAAACCCGCGGGCATCAGCAACCCGAAGGACTTCCGCAACGAGATCGTCAACTTCGTGCTGCGCGCCCGCGCCGGCAACAACGGCAAGAACCCGAGCTGGCTGTCCTACGAGAAGCTGCGCGTAGTGATCGAGAAGAAGATGTTCTCCAACACCGAGGACCTGCTTCCGGTCATCAGCTTCAACGCCAAGGCCAGCAAGGAGGACCAGCAGAAGCACAACGACTTCGTCAAACGCATGGTCGAGCGCGGCTACACCGAGAAGCAGGTCCGCCTGCTGTCGGAATGGTACCTGCGGGTTCGCAAGTCGCAGTAGTCTGCCATCGGTACGGTCGCTGCGACCGTACCGGTCGCCGTCGCATTCGGACCTCGGCGCCTCCGCTCCGGCGGGGCGCCACAGGCCCTGAGGAGCATTCATGAGCTACGTCATCGACCGGCGTCTGAACGGCAAGAACAAGAGCACGGTGAACCGCCAGCGCTTCCTGAGGCGCTACCGTGAACACATCAAGAAGGCCGTCGAGGAGGCCGTCAGCCGGCGCTCCATTACCGACATGGAGCACGGCGAGCAGATCAGCATTCCCGGGCGCGATATCGACGAACCGGTGCTGCACCATGGCCGCGGCGGGCGGCAGACCGTCGTCCACCCCGGCAACAAGGAATTCACCGCCGGCGAGCACATCGCCCGCCCATCCGGCGGCGGGGGCGGCCGCGGCGGCGGCAAGGCCAGCAACAGCGGCGAAGGCATGGACGACTTCGTCTTCCAGATCACCCAGGAGGAATTCCTCGACTTCATGTTCGAGGACCTGGAGCTGCCCAACCTGGTCAAGCGCCACATCACCGGCACCGACACCTTCAAGACCGTCCGCGCCGGCATCAGCAACGACGGCAACCCGTCGCGCATCAACATCGTCCGCACCCTGCGCTCGGCCCATGCGCGGCGCATCGCGCTGTCCGGCGGCAGCCGGGCCAAGCTGCGCGCGGCGCTGAAGGAACTGGAGCGGATCAAGCGCGAAGAGCCGGACAACCTCGGCGATATCCAGGAACTCGAGCTGGAAATCGCCAAGCTCCGCGCGCGCATCGACCGGGTGCCGTTCCTCGATACCTTCGATCTCAAGTACAACCTGCTGGTCAAGCAGCCCAACCCCACCTCCAAGGCGGTGATGTTCTGCCTGATGGACGTCTCCGGCTCGATGACCCAGGCGACCAAGGACATCGCCAAGCGCTTCTTCATCCTGCTCTACCTGTTCCTCAAGCGGAACTACGAGAAGATCGAAGTGGTGTTCATCCGCCACCACACCAGCGCCCGCGAGGTCGACGAGGAGGAGTTCTTCTACTCCCGCGAGACCGGCGGCACCATCGTCTCCAGCGCGCTGAAGATGATGCAGGAGATCATGGCCGAGCGTTATCCGACCCATGAGTGGAACATCTACGCCGCCCAGGCCTCGGACGGCGACAACTGGAACGACGACTCGCCGGTGTGCCGGGACATCCTCCTCAAGCAGATCATGCCGTTCGTCCAGTACTACACCTACGTCGAGATCACCCCGCGCGAACACCAGGCCCTGTGGTTCGAGTACGAGCGCGTGCGCGAAGCCTTCGAAGACAGCTTCGCCCAGCAGCAGATCGTCTCGGCATCGGACATCTACCCGGTGTTCCGCGAGCTGTTCCAGAGGAGGCTCGTCGCATGAGCAAGCGCCAGCCCATCGCCACCGGCTCGGAATGGACCTTCGAGCTGATCCAGCAGTACGACCGGGAAATCAGCAGGATCGCCGAGCGCTATGCCCTGGATACCTATCCGAACCAGATCGAGGTGATCACCGCCGAGCAGATGATGGACGCCTACGCCTCGGTGGGCATGCCGATCGGCTATAACCACTGGTCCTACGGCAAGCACTTCCTCAGTACGGAAAAGAACTACAAGCGTGGCCAGATGGGCCTGGCCTACGAGATCGTGATCAACTCCGATCCCTGCATCGCCTACCTGATGGAGGAAAACACCCAGTGCATGCAGGCGCTGGTGATCGCCCACGCCTGCTACGGGCACAACAGTTTCTTCAAGGGCAACTACCTGTTCCGCACCTGGACCGATGCCAGTTCAATCATCGATTACCTGGTGTTCGCCAAGCAGTACATCATGCAGTGCGAGGAGCGCTACGGGATCGACGCGGTGGAAGACCTGCTCGACTCCTGCCACGCCCTGATGAACTACGGTGTCGACCGCTACAAGCGTCCCTACCCGATTTCCGCGGAAGAGGAGCGGCAGCGGCAGAAGGAGCGCGAGGAACTGATCCAGCGCCAGGTCAACGACCTCTGGCGGACCATCCCGCGCGTCGGCGGCAAGGACAAGGAACAATCCATGGCGCGCTATCCGAGCGAGCCGCAGGAGAACATCCTCTACTTCATCGAGAAGAACGCGCCGCTTCTGGAGCCCTGGCAGCGCGAGGTGATCCGCATCGTGCGCAAGATCGCCCAGTATTTCTACCCGCAACGCCAGACCCAGGTGATGAACGAAGGCTGGGCGACCTTCTGGCACTACACGCTGCTCAACGACCTCTACGACGAAGGCCTGGTCAACGACGGCTTCATGATGGAGTTCCTGCAATACCACACCAGCGTGGTCTACCAGCCGTCCTTCGACAGCCCCTATTACAGCGGCATCAACCCCTACGCCCTGGGCTTCGCCATGTACCGCGACATCCGCCGCATCTGCGAGGAACCTACCGACGAGGACCGCCGCTGGTTCCCGGATATCGCCGGCAGCGACTGGCTGGCCACGCTGAAGTTCGCCATGAAGAGCTTCAAGGACGAAAGCTTCATCCTGCAGTTCCTCTCGCCCAAGGTGATTCGCGACCTGAAGCTGTTCAGCATTCTCGACGACGACCAGAAGGACGACCTGCTGGTCGCGGCGATCCACGACGAAGCCGGCTACCGCACCATCCGCGAGACCCTGGCGGCGCAGTACAACCTCGGCAACCGCGAGCCGAACATCCAGATCTGGAACGTCGACCGTCGCGGCGACCGCTCGCTGACCCTGCGCCACCAGCAGTTCGACCGCCAGCCGCTGAGCGACTCCACCGCCGACGTGCTCAAGCACCTGCATCGCTTGTGGGGCTTCGATATCCACCTGGAGACCCTGCAGGGCGACCAGCTCGTGCAGACCCACCACATGCCGCCCAAGGGCGCCAGCGAGGGCGAGGAAGGCTACCCGCGCCTGGACCTGATCATCCCGCCCATTTGATCGGTTGACGTCCGCCCCGACCGCCGGCCAGCATGCCGGCACGGTCGGGGCCGCCCACAGCAGAACAAGAAGCCGGCCGTCCACGGGAGCCGCCATGCGCCTGTTCGCTATCGTCCTGCTCTGCCTCGTTCTGCCCACCTGCGCCAGCCACATCCCCAGCGCCCGGGTGACCCATCCGGGCAGCGCCGGACTGCCCGGCCTGCAAGGTTTCCAGTTGATGCCGCCGGAACAGGCGGTCGACGCCCTTCCCTACCGCAACCGCTATCCGCTGATAAACGCAGAGCTGCGCCAGGGACTGGCGGCCCACGGCTACCACGAGAGCGCCACCCCGCAATTCCGCGTCTACTACTGGCTGGCGCTACGCGACGCACCGCTGGAATTCCGCCCCGACCTTCCGCCCACCTCCGGCATGGGGCCTTATCTGGCGATCCACCGCCTGCGCGACGAAACCGGGACATTGCGCGTGCGCCTGGTCGACCTGGAGGAGCGCGTTCTCTGGGAAGGTATGGTAAGCACCGGCCTCAGCCCCGCCAGGGCCAATCCGGAGCAGCTCGAACTGGCGGTCGGCGCCCTGCTCCGGCAGCTTCCACGCGCCCGCTAGGACACCCTGGGGTAGACTTCCGCCTATCACGCGGAGGATTCCCATGCAGATTTACAAGGTCGGCGGCGCCGTGCGCGATCGCCTTCTCGGCCGTCCGGTCACCGATATCGACTGGGTGGTGGTCGGTGCCAGCAGCGACGAGATGCTCGCCCGCGGCTACCGCCCGGTGGGCGCCGACTTCCCGGTCTTCCTTCATCCGCAGAGCGGCGAGGAATACGCCCTGGCGCGCACCGAGCGAAAGAGCGGGCGCGGCTACGGCGGCTTCACCTTCCATGCCAGCCCCGAGGTGACCCTGGAGGAAGACCTGACTCGCCGTGACCTGACCATCAACGCCATGGCCGAGGACGAACAGGGCCGGGTAATAGACCCCTACGGCGGCCAGGCCGACCTCGAGGCGCGCCTGCTGCGCCACGTTTCCCCGGCGTTCGCCGAGGATCCCCTGCGGGTCCTGCGCGTAGCGCGCTTCGCCGCCCGCTACGCCGGCCTGGGCTTCCGGGTCGCCGCCGAAACCCTCGCCCTGATGCGCCAACTGGCGGAATCCGGCGAGTTGCAGGCGTTGACCCCGGAGCGCAGTTGGAAGGAAATTTCCCGAGCCCTGATGGAACCCAACCCCGAGGTCTTCATCCAGGTCTTGCACGACTGCGGCGCCCTGGCCGAACTGATCCCGGAAGTCGAGGCGCTATTCGGCGTACCGCAGCCGGCGGCCCACCATCCGGAAATCGATACCGGCGTCCATGTCCTGTCGGTATTGCAGCAATGCGCCCGCCACCGGCAGCCGCTCAGCGTACGCTGGGCCTGCCTGCTGCACGACCTGGGCAAGGGACTCACCAGCGAAGCGGACTGGCCCCGCCATATCGCCCACGAGGCTCGCGGCGTGCCGTTGATCGATGCGGTGAACCAGCGCTTCAGGGTGCCGCGCGACTGCCAGGAACTGGCGCGCCTGGTGGGCGAGTACCACACCCACGCCCATCGGGCGCTGGAGCTGCGCCCGAATACACTGCTGGAGCTGTTGCAGAGCTTCGACGTGTATCGCCGCCCGCAGCGTTTCGAGGAGTTCGTCGCCGCCAGCGAGATGGACGCGCGCGGCCGCCTCGGCCTGGAACAGCGGGACTATCCGCAGGCCGCCTACCTGCTCGGCGCGGCGCAGGCAGCGCGGGCAGTCAGCGTGAAGCCGCTGGTGGAAAAGGGCTTGAAGGGCGCGGAACTGGGCGAGGCGCTGAAGCGTGCGCGCCTCGCCGCACTCAAGGCCTACAAGGAAGAACGCGGAAAGGCCTGAAGCAGCGCTTCGGGAGTCAACGCCTGGCCACGCCATTCGAATGGCGCCGGCCAGAGCTTCTGCTGGATCCTCGCCTCGCGCCAGAGATCGCCCAGCGGCTGGCGGGCGACCGGATGCTCCAGGTTCGGCGCCAGCTCGGACAAGGGCCAGAGCACGAAAGCGTTCTTCAGCACTTCGGCGCGCGGCAGCACCAGGCCATCGAAATCGCCCAGCAGGTCGCCGTAGAACAGCACGTCGATATCCAGCGGCAGTCCCTTGCGCTCTGGCGCATAGCGGCCATTGTCGGCCTCGATGTGCTTGAGTCGCAGGCTCAGTTCGGCCAGCGGCAGATCGGTGCGGGCAGACACCACCAGGTTGAAGAACGGCCCGCTCTTGATACCCACCGGCTCGCTCTCGAATACCGGCGAACAACGCAGGTCATGAAGGAAAGCGGCCAGCGCATCGAGGCCGGCATGCAGATGGCGCTCACGCTCGACATTGCTGCCGAGGCCGAGGTAGACCGGGATCAGCGACATCCGCGTTCGATCTCCACGCCAACGCCACGGGCCGCCGGCACCGCGCCGGGCTTGGTCACGCGGATGCGCAGCCAGGGAATGCCGCGCTCGCCCATCAGTACCTCGGCGAGGCGCTCGGCGAAGGTTTCCACCAACTGGAAATGCGATTCCCGGGCGAATTCCTGCACCCGCTCGGACAACGCGGCATAGTCCAGCGCCAGGGCGAGATCATCGCCCGCAGCGGCCGGACGGTTGTCCCAGCCCAGGGTCAGGTCCAGGCGCAGGCACTGACGGATGCCGCGCTCCCAGTCGTACACGCCGATGACGGTATCGACCTCCAAGCCTTCGATAAAAACTCTGTCCACTTCGCTACCCGCTCCAAGGGATGCCACGACAAGCGTGCGCCGCCCCGTTAGAATCGAGGACATCCTCGTCCTCGGTGGAATCCATGGTCTGGCTACTGGCGATCCTCGCCTACCTGCTCGGTTCCCTCTCCTTCGCCGTCCTGCTCAGCCGCTGGTTCGGCACCCAGGACCCGCGCGCCAGCGGTTCCGGCAACCCCGGCGCGACCAACATGCTGCGCGTCGCCGGGAAGAAACTCGCCATCCTGACCCTGCTCGGCGACGTCGGCAAAGGCCTGCTGCCGGTGCTGGTCGCCCGCTGGCTGGGGCTCGGCGTGATGGAGGAGGCCTGGGTCGGCATCGCCGCCGTGATCGGCCACCTGTACCCGCTGTACTTCAACTTCCGCGGCGGCAAGGGTGTCGCCACCGCCGCGGGCATGCTCCTCGGCCTCTATCCGCCGGCCGTACTGCTGGCCGCGGCGGCCTGGCTGCTGACCTTCAAGCTGTCGCGCACCAGCTCGCTCGCCTCGCTGGTGGCCACCCCGCTGACCCTGCCGTTGCTGGCCTGGCAGCAGCCCGGAGCGCTGCTGCCGATGACCGTGCTGACCGGCCTGATCGTCTGGCGGCACCGCGCCAACTTACGCGATCTGTTCGCCGGCCGCGAACGGCATTTCTAATCCATAAAAGGAAAAAACTTCATGCAGTCTGGCCCAGCTACGTCATCGACACCTGCCTGACTGCGACCTGGCGGCCACTCAGACCGCCGGCAGCGACTCCATCGGCCAGCGCGGCTGGACGCTGATCGCCGGGCCGTCATGCTGGCCGGCGAGCAGGCGCTGGCAGCCGGCGTAGGCGATCATCGCGCCATTGTCGGTGCAGAAGCGCGGGCGGGCGTAGAACACCTGCCCCTTCATTTCGCCGAGCATCTTTTCCAGGCCGCTGCGCAGCGCCTGGTTGGCGCTGACGCCGCCGGCGATCACCAGGTTCTTCAGGCCGGTCTGCTTCAAGGCGCGACGGCACTTGATCAGCAGGGTCTCGACCACCGCGGTCTGGAACGCCAGGGCGATGTCACAGCGGGTCTGCTCGCTGTCGTCGCCGGCCTCGACGCAACGCTGCCAGGTGTTCAGGGTAAAGGTCTTGAGCCCGCTGAAGCTGAAGTCCAGGCCGGGGCGATCGGTCATCGGCCGCGGGAACACGAAGCGGCCAGGAGTGCCGAGCTCCGCCAGGCGGGCGATTTCCGGACCGCCGGGATAGCCCAGGCCGATCAGCTTGGCGGTCTTGTCGAAGGCTTCGCCGGCGGCGTCGTCCATCGATTCGCCAAGCAACTGGTAGCGACCGATGCCGTCCACCCGCACCAACTGGGTGTGACCGCCGGAAACCAGCAAGGCGACGAACGGGAACCGCGGTGGCTGCTCTTCCAGCATCGGCGCCAGCAGGTGCCCTTCCATGTGGTGCACGCCGACCGCCGGCACGCCCCAGGCGAAGGCCATCGCCTGGGCACAGGAAGCCCCCACCAGCAGGGCGCCGACCAGGCCGGGACCGGCGGTATAGGCGATCGCGTCGATATCCGCCGGCGTGCAGCCGGACTCGTCGAGCACCTGGCGGATCAGCGGCAGCATGCGCTTGACGTGGTCGCGCGAGGCCAGCTCGGGCACGACGCCGCCGTAGACGCGATGGAGGTCGATCTGACTGAACAGCGCGTCGGCCAGCAGGCCGCGTTCGCTGTCGTAAAGGGCGACGCCGGTTTCGTCGCAGGACGTTTCCAGTCCCAGCACGCGCATGGGCTTGAGCCTTAGAGCTTGGCAAATACGAAGCCGCGCATGATAATCGGCGGCTTTGCGCCAGACCAGTGTTTTTCGATCGGAGGCTTTGCATTCCTCCGGCCGAACCGTTAATATCCGCAACCCTTGAAAACCGACGTATCCGCGCCACCTTGCCGGAGTACGTTCAACCCCCGGTAATCAGTGAAGGTACGACCTGGATGCCAGCCGTCAAAGTAAAAGAGAACGAACCCTTCGACGTAGCCCTGCGTCGTTTCAAGCGCTCCTGCGAAAAAGCAGGTGTACTGGCTGAAGTTCGCAGCCGCGAGTTCTACGAGAAGCCCACTGCCGAGCGCAAGCGCAAGGCCGCTGCCGCAGTGAAGCGCCACGCGAAGAAAGTACAGCGCGAACAGCGCCGTCGCGAGCGCCTGTACTGATCCACTCGACGCCCACGCGTCAGTGATCGTGCCTCAGCCCGGCCTCGGCCGGGCTTTCGGCTTTCCGCCATGAGCGAAATCAAATCCCGCCTCCTCGACGCCGTCAAGGTCGCCATGCGCGCCCAGGACAAGCCGCGGCTGACCACGTTGCGCCTGGCCCTCGCGGACATCAAGCGCGTCGAAGTCGACGAACGCATCGAGGTGGATGACGCCCGAGCCCTGCTGATCCTAGACCGGATGATCAAGCAGCGCCGCGACGCCCAGCGCCAGTTCAGCGACGCCGGCCGCCAGGACCTCGCCGAGGTCGAGGCCGCCGAGATCCTCGTGCTCCAGGACTTCATGCCCAAGCCCCTGGACGACCATGAGATCGACGCCCTGATCGAGCGCAGCATCGTCGACAGCGGCGCCCAGGGTCCGCAGGACATGGGCAAGGCGATGAACCTGCTGCGACCGCAGGTCCAGGGTCGCGTCGACATGGCACAGGTCAGCCAGCGCCTGAAGGCGCGCCTCTCCTCCTGAAACACCGCGCCGGCCTGATCGGCCCGGCGATAATTGCTATGCTGCCGCTCTGCGCCCACGCGCCGTCGTTTTCGAGAACACCATGGCCGGCCTGATACCGCAAAGCTTCATCGATGACCTGCTGAACCGCACCGACATCGTCGAGGTGGTGAGTTCGCGCATCCAGCTGAAGAAAACCGGCAAGAACTACAGCGCCTGCTGCCCGTTCCACAAGGAAAAGACTCCCTCGTTCACCGTCAGCCCGGACAAGCAGTTCTACTACTGCTTCGGCTGCGGCGCCGGCGGCAACGCGCTCGGCTTCGTCATGGACCACGACCAGCTGGAGTTCCCCCAGGCGGTCGAGGAACTGGCCAAGCGCGCCGGCATGGACGTGCCGCGCGAGGAACGCGGCGGACGCGGGCACACGCCGCGCCAGCCGACCGACTCGCCGCTCTACCCGCTGCTCAGCGCCGCCGCCGAGTTCTACAAGCAGGCGCTGAAAAGCCACCCGGCGCGCAAGGCCGCGGTGAACTACCTGAAGGGCCGCGGCCTGACCGGCGAGATCGCCCGCGACTTCGGCCTCGGTTTCGCCCCGCCCGGCTGGGACAACCTGCTCAAGCACCTGGGTGGCGACAACCTGCAACTCAAGGCCATGCTCGACGCCGGCCTGCTGGTGGAGAACAGCGACACCGGCAAGCGCTACGACCGCTTCCGCGATCGCGTGATGTTCCCGATCCGCGACAGCCGCGGGCGGATCATCGCCTTCGGCGGCCGGGTGCTCGGCGACGACAAGCCGAAGTACCTGAACTCCCCGGAGACTCCGGTCTTCCACAAGGGGCAGGAACTCTACGGACTCTACGAAGCCCGGCAGAAGAATCGCGACCTCGACGAGATCATGGTGGTCGAGGGCTACATGGATGTCATCGCCCTGGCCCAGCAAGGCATCCGCAACGCGGTGGCGACCCTCGGCACGGCGACCAGCGAGGAACACATCAAGCGCCTGTTCCGCCTGGTACCGAGCATCCTGTTCTGTTTCGACGGCGACCAGGCCGGCCGCAAGGCGGCCTGGCGCGCCCTGGAGTCGGTGCTGCCGAACCTGCAGGACGGCAAGCGCGTGCGCTTCCTGTTCCTCCCCGAGGGGGAGGACCCGGACAGCCTGGTACGCGCCGAGGGCGAGGATGCCTTCCGCGCACGCATCACCCAGCAGGCCCAGCCGCTGGCGGAGTACTTCTTCCAGCAACTGATGCTGGAGGCCGACCCCGCCACCCTGGAAGGCAAGGCCCACCTGGCGACCCTCGCCGCGCCGCTGCTGGAGAAGATTCCCGGGAACAACCTGCGCCTGCTGATGCGGCAACGTCTGTCGGAAATCACCGGCCTGTCCGGCGAAAACATCGGACAACTGGCGCACCACAGCCCGCCACCGTCGTCCATGGACCACGGAGCGAGCGGCGTCTTGGACGGCGACGACTATTTCGCCGCCAGCGCCTACTACGAGAACGAGCCCTCCCATGCGCCGTTCGACGCTGCGCCAGGCTATGGCGAGGCGCAACCGCGCAAGAGCTGGAACAAGGACAAGAAGCCCTGGGACGGCAAGAAGTGGGATGGCAAGAAGAAGTGGGACAAAGGCGGCCGCGGCGACTTCAAGGCTCCGCAACGAACGCCGGTCAGCGTGGAGTCCACCACCCTCAACGCCCTGCGCACCTTGCTGCATCATCCGCAGCTGGCCTTGAAGGTCGACGATGCGGGCACCCTCGCCAGGGAGCAGGATACCTACGCCCAGTTGCTGGTGTCCCTGCTGGAAGCCCTGCAGAAGAACCCGCGGCAGAGCTCGATGCAACTCATCGCGCGCTGGCACGGCACGCCCCAGGGCCGCCTGCTGCAGGCCCTGGGCGAGAAGGAGTGGCTGATCGTCCAGGAGAACCTTGAAAAGCAGTTCTTCGACACCATTACTAAACTCTCCGAGAGCCAGCGTTTCGGCGAGCGGGAGGAGCGTTTACGCAGCGTCATGCAGAAGAGCTACAGTGAACTGACCGATGAAGAGAAAGCCTTGCTCAGAGAGCACTACAGTGTTGCCGCTTCATCGCCTTCCCAGAGCTGAACTGGCGCCTCAGCCCAGGCATCAGGTATAATCCTCTGCTTATTTTTTGCCCGCCAAGACCTTCAGTGGATAGGGTGTTATGTCCGGAAAAGCGCAACAGCAATCTCGTCTGAAAGAGTTGATCGCCCGAGGCCGTGAGCAGGGATACCTGACTTACGCGGAGGTCAACGACCACCTGCCGGAGGATATTTCCGATCCGGAACAGGTGGAAGACATCATCCGCATGATCAACGACATGGGGATCAACGTATTCGAGACAGCCCCGGATGCGGATGCCCTGTTGCTGGCCGAGGCGGATACCGACGAAGCCGCAGCGGAAGAAGCCGCAGCGGCCCTCGCCGCGGTGGAAAGCGACATCGGTCGCACCACCGACCCGGTGCGCATGTACATGCGTGAAATGGGTACCGTGGAACTGCTGACCCGCGAAGGCGAGATCGAAATCGCCAAGCGCATCGAGGAAGGCATCCGCGAAGTGATGAGCGCCATCGCCCAGTTCCCGGGCACGGTGGACAGCATCCTGGCCGACTACAATCGCATCGTCGCCGAAGGCGGTCGCCTCTCCGACGTCCTCAGCGGCTATATCGATCCCGATGACGGCAGCCTGCCCGCCGAAGAGGTGGAGCCGGTCAACCTGAAGGACGATTCCGCCGACTCGAAAGAGAAGGACGACGAGGAAGAAGAAAGCGACGACAGCAGCGACAGCGACGACGAAGGCGACGGCGGTCCGGATCCGGAAGAAGCCCGCCTGCGTTTCACCGCGGTCTCCGAGCAGCTCGACAAGGCCAAGAAGGCCCTGAAGAAGCACGGTCGCGGCAGCAAGCAGGCCACCGCCGAACTCACCGGCCTGGCCGAGCTGTTCATGCCGATCAAGCTGGTGCCCAAGCAGTTCGACGCCCTGGTCGCCCGCGTGCGCTCCGCCCTGGAAGGCGTGCGCGCCCAGGAACGCGCCATCATGCAACTCTGCGTGCGTGACGCGCGCATGCCGCGTGCCGACTTCCTGCGCCTGTTCCCGAACCACGAGACCGACGAGAAGTGGGTCGACAGCGTCCTGAAGAGCAAGCCGAAGTACGCCGAGGCCATCGAGCGCCTGCGCGACGACATCCTGCGCAACCAGCAGAAGCTGGCGGCCCTGGAAAGCGAGGTCGAGCTGACCGTCGCCGAGATCAAGGAAATCAACCGCGCGATGTCGATCGGCGAAGCCAAGGCTCGCCGGGCGAAGAAGGAAATGGTCGAGGCCAACCTGCGCCTGGTGATTTCCATCGCCAAGAAGTACACCAACCGCGGCCTGCAATTCCTCGACCTGATCCAGGAAGGCAACATCGGCCTGATGAAGGCGGTGGACAAGTTCGAATACCGTCGTGGCTACAAGTTCTCCACCTACGCCACCTGGTGGATTCGCCAGGCGATCACCCGTTCGATCGCCGACCAGGCACGCACCATCCGCATCCCGGTGCACATGATCGAGACGATCAACAAGCTCAACCGCATCTCCCGCCAGATGCTCCAGGAAATGGGTCGCGAGCCCACCCCGGAAGAGCTTGGCGAGCGCATGGACATGCCTGAGGACAAGATCCGCAAGGTACTGAAGATCGCCAAAGAGCCGATCTCCATGGAAACCCCGATCGGTGACGACGAAGATTCGCACCTGGGCGATTTCATCGAGGACTCCACCATGCAGTCGCCGATCGAGATGGCGACCAGCGAGAGCCTCAAGGAATCCACCCGCGAAGTCCTCGCCGGCCTCACTGCCCGGGAAGCCAAGGTGCTGCGCATGCGCTTCGGCATCGACATGAACACCGACCACACCCTCGAGGAAGTCGGCAAGCAGTTCGATGTGACCCGCGAGCGGATCCGCCAGATCGAAGCCAAGGCGCTGCGCAAGCTGCGCCATCCGTCGCGAAGCGAGCACCTGCGCTCCTTCCTCGACGAGTGACGAACGAACCCCCGGCCTGAAAAACCGGGGGTTTTTCTTTGCCGCTTGCCCCGCCGCCCGGCGTCTACACTTCCGCTTATATTCCCGTCCACCGCGAGACCGCCTCATGCAGCGTCTGCAGGCCGTGCTTCTCCTGTGTCTGGCCTGCTGCTGGCCGGGGCTGGCCGGCACCCTCACGCTCACGCCCGAGGAACGGGCCTGGCTGGCCGAGCACCCGAGCATCCGCCTGGGCGTGGACACCTCCTGGCCGCCATTCGAATACCGCGACGAACAGGGCCGCTACCAGGGACTCGCCGCCGGCTACGTCAGCCTACTGCAGGAACGCCTGGGCGTCAGCCTGACGCCTGTCGAACCGAAGACCTGGACGCAGGTCCTGGAGCAGGCCAAGGACGGTCGGCTGGACCTGCTGCCCGGCATCATGGCTACCCCGGAGCGCCAGGAGTACCTGAGCTTCACCCGGCCCTACCTGGACTTCCCGATCATCATCCTGGCACGCAAGAACGGCACGATGCCGAAGCGCATCGACGAGCTCTACGGGCTCAAGGTCGCGGTGGTCGACCACTATGCTCCTCACGAACTGCTGATCGCCCAGCATCCCGACCTCACCCTGCTGCCGCTGCCTTCGGTAGCGGCAGCCCTGCAGGCGCTGGCCACCGGCCAGGCCGACGCCTTCGTCGGCGACTTCGCCTCCAGCGTATGGAACCTCCGCCAGCTCAAGCTCAACGGCCTGGAGATCAGCGGCGAGACGCCATACCGCTACCAACTGGCGATGGCCGTGCCGCGCGGACAACCGATCCTCGCCGGGATCGTCGACAAGGTCCTCGCCGACCTCAGCGCCGAGGAGATCGAGCGACTCCAGGCCCCCTGGGTCGGCGGCCTGCTCGACCGACGTCCGGCCTGGCGCGAGATGGCGACCTACGGTCTTCCCATCGTCCTGCTGATCCTGGTCTCGGTCGCCATACTGCTGGCCATGAACCGCCGCCTGCGCCGCGAGGTGAATCGCCGGCGGCAATTGGAGCGCGAACTGCGCGACAGCGAACAGCACTACCGAGGACTGGTGGAAAGCCTGAATGCCATCGCCTGGGAAATGCGCCTCGAGGAGAACCGCTTCACCTACGTCTCGCCCCACGCCGAACGCCTGCTCGGCTATCCCCTTGGCGAATGGCTGCAGCCGGGCTTCTGGCAGCGGACCCTGCACCCCATGGACGCCGAGTACGCCATCCACTACTGCATGAGCGAAAGCCAGGCCGGACGCGACCACAGCTTCGACTACCGGATGCTCGCCGCCGACGGCCGGGTAGTCTGGATTCGCGATCTGGTCACCCCGATCACGCAAGGCCGGGACCTGCTCCTGCGCGGTCTGATGATCGACATCACCGAGGCCAAGCTCACCGAGCAGGCCATGCGCCTGTCCGAACAGAAGTTCGCTTCGGTGTTCCACCACTGCCCGGACATGGTGGTACTGGCCAACGGCGCCGACGGCCGCTTCCTCGCGGTGAACAGCACCTTCGAGCAGCAGATCGGCATCGCCGCCGACGACGCCATCGGCAAGACCGCCACCGAGCTGGGCATCTGGGCACTCCCCGGCCTGGGCCCGCAGGTCCTGGAAAAGCTCGGCCACGGCAACCTGACCAACCTCGAGGTGCCCCTGCGGCGCCGCAATGGCAGTACCTTCAGCGCGCTGCTCAGCGCCCAGCACGTGGCCCTCGACCAGACCCCGGCGCTGGTGGTAGTGATCCGCGACATCACCCACCTGGTGGAGACCCAGGAACTGCTGCGGATCTCCGAGGAGAAGTTCGCCAACGCCTTCCATGCCTACCCCGACGGTCTGCTGATCAGCCGCCTCGAAGACGGCACGCTGATCGACGTGAACGAAGGCTTCACCCGTCTCACCGGCTACCGCCGCGACGAGGTCATCTCCCGCTCCACGCTCGAACTCGGCCTGTGGGTCGACACCGAGGACCGCAAGCGCCTGATCTCGCTGGTACGCCACCACACCCTGACCCAGGGCTTCACCGCCCCTGTACGGGACCGCAACGGTGGCATCCGCCAGTGCGAGATGTCCGCCCACCGGATCAGCATCGATGGCGAGGACTGCGTGCTGACCATCGCCCGCGATATCACCGAGCGCCAGCTCATGCAGGAGAAGCTGCAGCAGGCCGCCACCGTCTTCGAAAGCACCGCCGAAGGCGTGATGATCACCGATACCCGCCAACGCATCACCGCGGTCAACCGCGCCTTCAGCGAGATCACCGGCTACAGCGAGCAGGAGGCGCTGGGACGCTCGCCCAGCCTGCTCTCCTCCGGACAACACGACTCCAGCTTCTACCTGGCCATGTGGAACCAGCTGGAACGCGACGGGCACTGGCAGGGCGAGATCTGGAACCGACGCAAGACCGGCGAGCTGTACCCCGAATGGCTGACCATCAGCGCGGTACACAATCCGCAGGGCGAGATCACCCACTTCGTCGGCGTCTTCGCCGATATCTCCACCCTCAAGTACGCCCAGGCCCGGCTCGACTACCAGGCCCACCACGATCCGCTCACCGGCCTGCCCAATCGCCTGCTGTTCGAGAGCCGGCTCAATCACGCCCTCGACGAGGCCCGCGAAGAGAGTCGTCCCGGCGCCGTGCTGTTCATCGACCTGGACCGCTTCAAGCACATCAACGACAGCCTCGGCCATCCCATCGGCGACCTGCTGCTCAAGGCCATCGCCGAACGCCTGCGCGACCAGTTGCGCGACGTCGATACCGTGGCCCGCCTGGGGGGCGACGAATTCATCATCCTGCTCCCAGGCCTGCACCAGGAAAGCGACGCCGAGCACGTCGCGCGCAAGCTGCTGAATGCCTTCACCGCGCCGTTCCAGGCCGACGGTCATGAATTCTTCGTCAGCGCCAGCGTCGGCATCGCCCTGTTCCCCAAGGACGGCGACGACGCCCCGACCCTGGTGAAGAACGCCGACGCCGCCATGTACCGCGCCAAGTCGCGGGGCCGCAGCCGCATCGAGTACTACACCCGCGAACTGACCTACCTGGCCACCGAGCGCATGGCGCTGGAAACCGAACTGCGCCGCGCCCTCGAGCGCGACGAGTTGCAGCTCTACTACCAACCCAAGCTGAGCCTGGAGAGCGGCTTGCTGGTCGGCGCCGAGGCACTGGTGCGCTGGTACCATCCGCTGTTCGGGGAAATTTCCCCGGAGCGCTTCATCCCCCTCGCCGAGGATTGCGGCCTGATCCTGCCCCTCGGCGACTGGGTGCTGGAACACGCCTGCCAGCAGATGGGCGAATGGCAAAAGCTGCACGCGCCGTTCGGCCCGCTGTCGGTCAACCTCGCCGGCGCCCAGCTCGGCCAGCCGCAACTGATCGAACGCCTCGAGCAACTGCTGGAGCAGTCCGGCCTGGAACCGTCGCGGCTGCAACTGGAAATCACCGAGAGCTTCATCATGAATCAGACCGAGGAGGCCCTCGCCGTCCTCCACGGCCTCAAACGCCTCGGCGTACAGCTGGCGATCGACGACTTCGGCACCGGCTACTCCTCGCTCAGCTACCTCAAGCGCCTGCCGCTGGACATCCTGAAGATCGACAAGTCGTTCATCCGCGGCCTCCCCGACGATCCCCACGATGCCGCCATCACCCGCGCCATCATCGCCCTCGGCCGCAGCATGCAGCTCACGGTGATCGCCGAAGGCGTGGAAACCGAAGGCCAGCAGAGCTTCCTCACCCACGAAGGCTGCGAGCAGATCCAGGGCTTCGTCCTCAGCCCGCCGCTGCCCGCCGAGCTGTTCGCCAGCAAATTCCTCAAACCGCGCCAGCCGATTGGCGCTCCCCGAGAAGCGCCGGTATAATCCGCCGACCTTCTGGGGGCCTATAGCTCAGTCGGTTAGAGCAGAGGACTCATAATCCTTTGGTCCACGGTTCGAGTCCGTGTGGGCCCACCACCTTCAAAGCCGCGCACTGCGCGGCTTTGCGCTTTCTAGGGTAGTGGCCTCATAAACGGCTCCATGGCCAAAAGGTACAAAATCGGTACAGTACTGGTTCGCCAGTCTGCCTTTGGAGTCCTTATCTGATGGCAACAATCGTCCCCCTTCCCGTGGTCCGCAAAACGGACTGGCCGACCAACGGAAAAACCTTCCGCACCAAGCGCGACGCCGAAGACTGGGCACGCCGCACCGAAGACGAGATGGTACGCGGCGTGTACATCCAGCACAGCGGCTCCGAGTGCATGTGACCTGCCCCCATTTTGTAGCCCGAGAGCTACATGTCCCTGCATCAAATTTTATCGATGCCCAAGGGGTACGGCCGACCTCTGTCCACAAGGTTTTTGACGTGCTGAAACAGGCGCTTTAGCTGACTCAGCCACCCTGAACAGGCATGCTCATCAAGCTATCAACCCAGCTTGAGAATTAGACAGTGAGCCGAATAGTTGGCATTATCGGCTCACAAAATGAGCCGAATAGGCTCTCTAATCGGCTCAAGATGAACATCCCTTATGAACGACCCACTCTGGATCTGGCAGCAGCCCGACTGGCCGCAGTTCAACTGGCAAGCCGAAGCGCTTGCACCACTGCTGCGCTCCTGTAGCCAGGCTCAGGGTCGTTTGTTAGGAATGCTCGGTGCCGTGGGGAGTGACACCGAAGTGCAGAGCAGCCTGGATGCCATGCTGCAGAACATCGTCACCTCTTCAGCCATTGAGGGAGAGCAACTGAATGTCGGTTCGGTGCGCTCATCATTGGCACGGCGACTGGGATTGCACGAAGAAGGTCGAACCACCTCTCGCTCCGAAGGCCTGGCGGAACTGCTGCTCGATGCCACCCACGCACATCAAGAGCCGCTAGACGAACAGCGACTGTTCACCTGGCACAGTTGGTTATTCCCCACCGATGACCAACTTCTGGCTCGACCACTACACATCGGCGCACTGCGCGGCGAAGAGCCCATGCAGGTAGTTTCGGGTCGGATAGACCACCCTACCGTATATTTCGAAGCCCCTCCCCGCGCAGGGTTGGAAGCGCAACTGGCGGACTTTCTCGCCTGGTTCGAAAGCAGCCGCAGCGATGCCAGCCTCGACCCGTTTCTGCGCGCCGGTATCGCCCATTTCTGGTTCGTGACCCTGCACCCCTTCGACGACGGCAACGGTCGCCTCACCCGCGCTATCACCGATCTGGCATTGGCTCAGGGCGAGCAGCAAGCCATTCGCTTCTACGCCATGTCTGCGAGCATCCTCGACGACCGCGCCGGCTATTACCGCATCCTAGAAGCCAGTCAGAAAGGCGGGCTGGATATCACCAAGTGGCTGCAGTGGTTTCTCGAAACCTTGCTCAAGAGCCTGGAGCAAGCCCTTGCCCGTATAGACCGCGTGCTGGTCAAGGCGCGCTTCTGGCAGGCACACCGCAGCCAAACGCTATCGGCGGAGCAGATCAAAGTGCTTAACCGCCTGCTCGATGGCGGCGAAAGGGGTTTCGAGGACGGAATCAGTGCCGCTCAATACCAAGCCGTGGCCAAGGTATCCAAAGCCACCGCGACCCGTCACTTGAGCGACCTGCTGGAAAAGGGCTGCATCGAGCGACTGCCCGGCGGAGGGCGTAGCACCCGTTACCAGATAGCACGCTGAGCTCCTGCACCGGGCTCATCAGCCCTTGATGCGTCATCGCGCCATAGAACAATGGTCGCGATCCCCTTGAGTACTCGAAAGCAATTGGCCATTATCGGCTAAGTGCCAGGCATCTGGATTTCGGCACACCTGCTCGCCTCTCCATTAAGCAGCTCGGCTCAAGGAAGAAAATGGATTACAGCCCGATAGTCGTCCAGGTCTGGGGCATGCTGACCTGGTTTATCCCGGCAGCCCTGCTGATCGGCCTGCTCAAATCGCCTTGGGCCAAGGGGCAGGTCGGTGAACTGCTGGTGCGACTGTTCGCCCATTGGCAACTGGACAGGCAAACCTACCGCCGCCTGCACAACGTCACCCTGAACACGCCGGACGGCACGACACAGATCGACCACGTATTCCTCTCCCCCTACGGCATCTTCGTGCTGGAAACGAAGAACATGAGCGGCTGGATTTTCGGCAGCGAGAAGCAAGCGCAGTGGACGCAGAAGCTCTACAAGCGCACGTTCAAATTCCAGAACCCGCTGCGACAGAACTACAAGCACCTCAAAGCCCTGGAAGCCACCCTTGGCGTTAACCCCGAGCACCTGCATTCGGTGATCACTTTCGTCGGCGGCAGCACCTTCAAAACCGAAGTGCCAGCCAACGTCACCCAGGGCATTGGCTTTATTCGCTATATCCAGTCATTCCAGCAGGCGGTATTCAGCGAGGCTGAAGTCGGCGCCATGCTGCAATCCCTGCAAACCGGCCGCCGCGCGCCGACCCTCGCCACCCATCTCGAGCATGTACAGAACCTCAAGCGACGGAGTGATCCGGCAGCAGAGCGGCGATGTCCGAAATGCGGCAGCGCGCTACTAATCCGTACCGTGAAATCAGGGGCGAAAGCAGGGCAGCAGTTTTGGGGATGTTCAGCATTTCCCAAGTGTAGAACGATGCAGAATATTTGAAACGCTGGGGAAGATTGATAATCCCGGCATGTTGCCGGCTAGCAACAACCACTCGTTGAAGAGATAGAAAAAATCTCGTTTACAGGATAGCTAGGGGAGGGAACATCGACATGTGGTCAGATACCGAATCTGATAAGGACTACCTTAATTTTGGGGAGGTCTCGCAAATCGCAGTCGACATCCTCACAACAGAAGGCATGTTACCGGTCTCTGTTGGAGTTTTCGGTAACTGGGGTGCCGGCAAATCCTCTCTTTTGAAGCTAATTGAGGAGAAGCTTGAACAGGATGATAAAGACTGGATCGTCATTAAGTTTGATGCCTGGCTCTACCAAGGGTACGACGATGCCCGAGCAGCTCTCCTTGAGGTTATAGCTACTGCCTTGACCCATGCCGCAGATGGAAATGCAAGCCTGGCCACAAAAACCAAAAAGCTTCTCGCACGTGTCGATGGATTCCGCGTAATGGGCTTACTAGCAGAGGGAGCTGCCCTGTTTGCCGGAGTTCCCACCGGAGGCCTTATCGCCAGAGGAGTTGGCGCGCTGGAGAATGCCACTAACGGCATTCAAGATCAGGAGGAGTACGAAAGCCTTGGGAATATAGCTAAAGAAGCGAAAGAGCAGGCTGGCGGCCTGCTGAGGCCTAAGAAAAACAAAAGCCCTCCCCAGCAAATTAACGCTTTCCGGACAGAGTATGGACAGATACTAGATGAACTCGGTAAGCCACTGGTGGTTGTTATCGATAATCTCGATCGCTGCCTACCCACCAACGCCATCCATACTCTTGAAGCAATTCGGCTGTTCCTATTTCTGACAAATACAGCCTTTGTAATTGCAGCCGATGAAGAAATGATTCGATCATCAGTGGCTGACTATTTCAAAGGGGCCTCTGACCGGCACCAGATCGATTATCTGGACAAGCTAATTCAAGTTCCCATTCGAGTGCCCAAAGCTGGCGTTCGAGAGATTCGCTCTTACCTATTTATGTTATACGCCATTGACCACCGCCTGCCCACCGACAAGCTTGAAAAGCTTCGAAGCGGCTTGGAAGAAGCGCTGCAACAGTCTTGGAAAGACGATCCCATTACACGACAAGACGCTCTGATACTGACTGGAGAATCAGAAGACGGCGACTTAGCCAGGGCATTTTCTCGTGCAGATCGTATTGCACCGGTACTCGCCAACTCCCCTATCATCCACGGAAATCCCAGAATAGTTAAACGACTATTAAACGTCGTAAAAATGCGATCACAAATTGCTAAACGCCGCTCCATGCCTCTAGACGAAGCAATTATAACTAAATTAGTTATATTTGAACGCTGCGTGGGGGTGAAGGCAACGGCTGATTTTTACCGCCTAGTAGATGCTGAGCAGGGAACGCCTACCCTGCTCAAGCAGCTGGAAGAAAACGGTGGCCGGATACCCGAATACGCCCCAAAAACATGGACAGATAACCCCACCACCAAATCATTTATTAGTGACTGGGCTCAACTTGAGCCTCGTCTTAGCGGAGTCGACTTAAGAGCTGCGATTTATCTATCTCGGGAAACAATGCCCATCGGTGCTTATGTGGTGGGCCTCTCCCCAGCTGGAAGAGAAGCACTTGATGCATTGGTAAATACCAAGAACACAAGCTCACCAACTGCAGAAAAAATATTCGACACGCTCCCACTAGAAGATCAGATACCGGTAATGGAAGGAGTTATTAGCCACCTCAGACAGATATCTGATTGGACTCGGCAACCAAAAGGATTTGCCGGAGCATGCTTACTGGCTCGTCATTCGGAAGATGCTGCCAAGATACTAGTTCGATATATTCAGGACTTGGACTTGGGTGGCAAATACCCACCGTGGATGGCCACAGCTTTGAAAGAAGAACAATGGCATAGGGACGTTTAATGGGAACCTCGCAATCGAGTACAGGCCCGGGAGGTGGTTCACCACTGGTACCGGCTTGGGCAGATGACCAACCACAACAGCCATTACCACCTCCAGAAGCGGCACGCTTCGCGCCTTTTCGAAAATCTTTAGGTAGTGCTGTATCCAGCGGCAATCGAGATGACTTTAGAAAAGCTATCGGACACTATGCTCGAAAGGCTAGCGGCGGCGGCGGAGCTGCAGCCAGAAGAATGGGCAGCGTCACTCAGGCAGGGGCAGGCCTCTTCGGAGCACTGGCAGGACTGCCTGCTGGCACAGGCGAGATAAGTATTGATCTTGGGAGTCTAGCCGGTCTGCCCTGCGAGCTAGCGATTTCCTCCATATCTCAAGCATTGACAACCGAAGATGGTGACTCGGAGAAAATCCGTGCAGCAATGAACCATGCTTTAGTTGAAGCGCTGGATGGCGTGGAAACTTTCGACCCCCAATGCATCTCTGACGAAGTAATAGTAAACGTCATGATTGGATACCTGTCCGAGAGCATCTTTCTACAGATGGTGATGGATTCAGATAAAGCCTGGAACAAGGCGGAAACCACTGCCCAAGCAATACGGGCAGAAACGGAGCTACGAGAACTGATAAAAGTTGTAGTCGACAAAAAAATGGCCCCTAAGCTCACCAGTAATGTAAGAGCTATTAGCCGGAAGCAAATGGCCCAAATTGAACGCCAGGCCATTATTGATGCGTGGGCAGAATGGGAGGCCTACCAGTGACACAGTTAGTGTTCCATCACAATACTAAACACCTACCTTCTGCCAGTGACACGCTATTACCCGTTCAACTTTATGGAATCAGTGGAAAGACTAGAGGTGACATATCCACAATCGGGAATCCAGTTCTCGATAGGATGCAACGCCTAGGGATACAAGTTCCAAGCCAGGTTATGGACTTTCTAACAATCGCACTTTCAGTGACGGCTGCGGACACCTTTGTCCGGCGGACCGATGCTGAAGATGGTTGGACACGCCGATTCAACATACAGCTCCCTCTCTGGGAACCGGCTCGATGGTTACCACTGCAAAAGGATTTAGAGGATGCACTCCACTTCCTGAGTGGCGACATGTGGGAATTTGAGTTCCAAGAAGGTGGCTACCCTCCTCCAATACCTTATCGACAGAAAGACCGATTCCAACTGGTGAATCTCAAAGGACTTGACTCTGTATGTCTTTTTTCAGGCGGATTGGATTCAGCGATTGGCGCAATTGATCTGATGGAGAAAGGCCGCGCTCCGCTACTGGTAAGTCATGCTTATAAGGGGGACAAAACGTACCAAGATAAGATTGCTCTTGCATTTAAAGGACGATATTCTCGCTTTGAGGTCAACGCAGATCCTCATTTGTATACGGGGGAAACGGACATCACGATGCGGACCCGTAGTCTCAACTTTCTTGCATTTGCAGCTGTCGGCGCCTGTGCTGTACAAGCTGTTTCCCAGCAAGAGAAGATAGATCTATTCGTACCAGAGAACGGGTTTATTTCATTGAATGCGCCACTGACGCCACGCCGAATCGGAACGCTGAGCACTCGAACCACCCACCCACACTTTATAGAAAGTATTCAACGTATTTTCGACGCGTCGGATATCCCTTGCAGAATAATCAACCTTTACCAATTCAAAACCAAAGGTCAGATGGTCGCAGAATGCAAAAACAAAAAGTTGCTGGCAGGTATCGTAAATAGCACGATCTCATGTAGCCATTGGAAGCGGTCTAATCAGCAGTGTGGCGTATGCGTGCCCTGCATTATTCGTCGCGCTGCTCTTCATGCCGGAGGAGTCAACGATAATGTTGAATACGCCTTTGATGCGTTAGCTGACGTCCTGAGTGAGGTTGACCGTAGAGATGACCTTTTAGCTTTGTGCATTGCAGTCACACAGAAAGCAATCCGAAAGGCCGGACCATGGATTGCAGATAGCGGCCCCATTCCTGTAGCAGCGTACAAAGACTTCCAGAATGTCTTTCTGAATGGACTTAATGAGGTTGAAGCCCTCCTGAAATCCGAGGGAGTCCTGTGAACATAGACATGCATTGCCACCTTGATCTGTATCCAGACCCATTTAAAGTGGCTGAGGAATGCAGGCAGAGAGGAACATACGTACTTTCGGTTACAACCACACCCAAAGCGTGGGAAGGAACCTGTCGTCTTGCAGAGGGAAGTCCGCGGATACAAACAGCGCTAGGCCTCCACCCACAAATTTCGCACCAACGACACCAAGAGCTAGCGTTATTCGATGCACTGCTCCCGAATACGAAGTATGTAGGGGAGATAGGCCTTGATGGGGGGAGTGGCTTCAAAGAACATTGGGAGATTCAGCTGAAAGTATTTCGACACATACTCAACTCTGTAAATCAAGCTGGCGGGCGGATCATGACGATACACAGCCGAGCAAGTGCGGCAGCTGTATTAGATGAGCTTACAGGTATAGATGGAGTGCCGATACTGCACTGGTTTACAGGAACAAAGAGTCAATTGAAAAAAGCAATAGATATTGGCTGCTGGTTCTCAGTTGGCCCAGGAATGTTAAGCACTAAGAAAGGAGTCGAGCTCGTCTCGATGATGCCACAGAACAAAATTTTGACAGAGACAGACGGCCCATTCGCCAAGTATAAAGGTAATCCCTTGATGCCTTGGCAATGCGATATAGCAGTAAACATACTTTCATCTATGTGGAACCAATCGAGTGCACACACAAGCATAATCCTAAGAGAAAACTTAAAGTCCATCTTATCTTATTGATTTTATGCCGAGCATCAACTGCACCTATTGTTCACTTCAACAGGCTTAGCACATAGGCCGGGGATGTCTACCGGAGCGGGGGGGGGTAGAGCGCCAAGCCTGAGTTCCTCGCGGCACAGAGAACAGTACGCTGGCTGTACAGTACCCAGCTTCTATAGTTTTCGCTAAATTTGCTCACCCCCCATTCCCACCGAGAGGCCGCCTTTCTCGATGGCGATGACCTTTTGCCGGGTGATGCCCGCCAAGGAAGCGAGCGCGACCTGCGTCAGCCCCCGATTCAGACGGCGCTGCCGAAGCTGCTCGCCGAGTCGCAGTGCGATAAGGGAATAGTCCATGTTCTGTATACGAAACAATTTATGTTTCATGTAACGTATGCTGAACCACTGGAGAAATCAAAACCTGCCGATAGGTCTCTACCGTTGCACCGGCGAGCCGTGCTGCAGGTCACAGGCTTCGGTGTCAATCGCCACCCACTGCGCGATCAATCGCAGGGGGTCGGCGGCAGCAGCGCAAGTTTCGGCGAAGGCGAACTGGCGCTGGCGGAGCGGAATCCGATGGACGTGGCGCTCTGCTCGCCGCCTGAGCGTGGGAAGGCACTTATCAGGCACTTCCGAAGGCACTACCGGACGATATCGACTCCATCGCCAACGCGGTAACTTCGAAGCACCCAAACCTTCATGAAACTGCAACTTCCAACACTATCGACAGCTCTGGAAATACATCCTCGGTATTTTCCAAGACCCTAACCAAAGTCTGGATCGTTTCGTCACAGGAAACGCTGGAGCGCCTACTCCAGAGCGCTTCGAACAATCGGTAAAAATAAAATCAAAATAATCAGACGCAGTTCAAAAACAACCAGAACAGATAGTTTTTCCGCCTTTCCCAACATGCTCCTCTCGCCTTGACTCGTTCGATGCAGCGGATCGCCCATGCGTATTTCCGGCATTGTCCGAGGCCCATTCCCTGTTCGATGCGATACCCGGCGCCCCCATAACAATATGCCGCCCTCCACGGGCCGATAGCGCCAGTTGTGAGCCTGTCCACCACTGCATTTCCCTCACTGCAAGGAGAGAACATGAGTCGCTCACCCATCCCACGCCACCGAGCGTTGCTGGCCGGTTTCTGCCTGGCGGGCGCGCTGTCCGCCCAAGCGGCCACCCAGGAAGAAATCCTCGATGCGGCACTGGTCAGCGGGGATTCCTCGCAACTGACCGACAGCCACCTGGTCGCCCTGCGCCTGCAGCAGCAGGTCGAGCGCATCCGCCAGACCCGCACGCAGTTGCTCGACGGTCTCTACCAGAACCTCAGCCAAGCTTACGACCCCGGCGCCTCCAGCCAATGGATAGTGCCAGCCAACCCGGACAACACCCTGCCCTTCCTCATCGGCGACAAGGGCCGCGTGCTCGCCAGCCTGAGCCTGGAGGCCGGCGGCCGCGGCCTGGCCTACGGCACCAACGTGCTCACCCAGCTGAGCGGGACCAATGCCGCCCACGCGCCGCTGCTGAAGCGGGCGGTGCAGTGGCTGGTGAACGGCGACCCGGGCGCGGCCACTGCGAAGGACTTCAAGGTCAGCGTGGTCGGGGTGGACAAGACCGCCACCCTCAACGGCCTGAAGAGCGCCGGCCTGCAACCGGCGGACGCCGCCTGCAACGCGCTGACCGACGCCAGTTGCGCCAGCGCCAGCAAATTACTGGTACTGGGCAACGGCGCCAGCGCCGCTAGCCTGAGCGCCACGGTGCGCGCACGGCTACAGGCTGGGCTGCCGATCCTCTTCGTGCACACCAATGGCTGGAACCAGAGCAGCACCGGCCAGCAGATCCTCGCCGGCCTGGGCCTGCAGGAAGGCCCCTACGGCGGCAACTACTGGGACAAGGACAGGGTGCTATCCAGCCGCACCCGGGCGCGTTCGGTCGAGCTGGGCGGCGCCTATGGCCAGGATCCGGCGCTGGTGCAGCAGATCGTCGACGGTAGCTGGCGCACGGACTACGACTGGTCGAAATGCACCTCCTACGTCGGACGCACCACCTGCGACGACGTGCCGGGACTGAGCGACTTCAGCAAGCGCGTCGATGTATTGAAAGGCGCCCTCGACGCCTACAACCAGAAGGCGCAGAACCTCTTCGCCCTGCCCGGCACCACCTCGCTGCGGCTCTGGCTGCTGTGGGCCGACGCGGTGCGGCAGAACATCCGCTACCCGATGGACAAGGCCGCCGACACGGCGCGCTTCCAGGAAACCTTCGTCGCCGACGCCATCGTCGGCTACGTGCGCGAGGCCGGCGCGGCGCAGAAGGAACTGGGCAGCTACGCCGGCCAGCGCCAACAGTCGATGCCGGTATCGGGCTCGGAGGAAACCCTGACCCTCACCTTGCCGTCGGCCCAGGGCTTCACCGCCATCGGCCGCATGGCGGCGCCGGGCAAGCGCCTGAGCATTCGCATCGAAGACGCTGGCCAGGCCAGCCTGGCGGTCGGCCTGAACACCCAGCGCATCGGCTCGACGCGGCTGTGGAATACCCGCCAGTATGACCGCCCGCGCTTCCTCAAGAGCCCGGACATCAAGCTCCAGGCAAACCAGTCGGTGGCGCTGGTATCGCCCTACGGCGGCCTGTTGCAACTGGTCTACAGCGGCGCCACGCCGGGTCAGACGGTAACCGTCAAGGTAACCGGCGCGGCCAGCCAGCCGTTCCTCGACATCCAGCCAGGCGAGGACAGCAGCCAGGCGATTGCCGACTTCATCCAGGCGCTGGACGCCGACAAGGCCGACTGGCTGGAGATCCGCAGCGGCTCGGTGGAGGTCCACGCCAAGGTGGAGAAGGTCCGTGGCTCGATCGACAAGGACTATGGCGGCGACGTCCAGCGCTTCATCCGTGAGTTGAACGAGGTGTTCATCGACGACGCCTACACCCTGGCCGGCTTCGCCATTCCCAACCAGGCGAAGACTCCGGCAATCCAGCAGGAATGCGCGGTGCGCGGCTGGGACTGCGACAGCGAGACCCTGCACAAGCTGCCCGGCACCCAGCACATCAACGTCGACCAGTACGCCCAGTGCGGCGGCGGTTGCAGCGGCAACCCCTACGACCAGACCTGGGGCCTGAACCCGCGTGGCTGGGGCGAAAGCCATGAGCTGGGCCACAACCTGCAAGTGAATCGACTGAAGGTCTACGGCGGGCGCTCGGGCGAAATCTCCAACCAGATATTCCCGTTGCACAAGGACTGGCGCGTGCTCCGCGAGTTCGGGCAGAACCTCGACGATACGCGGGTCAACTACCGCAACGCCTACAATCTGATCGTCGCCGGGCGCGCCGAGTCCGATCCGCTGGCAGGCGTATACAAGCGTCTGTGGGAAGACCCGGGCACCTACGCGCTGAATGGCGAGCGGATGGCCTTCTATACCCAGTGGGTGCACTACTGGGCCGACCTGAAGAACGATCCGCTGCAGGGTTGGGACATCTGGACCCTGCTCTACCTGCACCAGCGCCAGGTGGACAAGTCCGACTGGGACGCCAGCAAGGCCGCTCTCGGCTACGGCACCTACGCCCAGCGCCCGGGAAACAGCGGCGATGCCAGCAGCACGGACGGCAACGACAACCTGTTGCTCGGCCTGTCCTGGCTGACCCAGCGCGACCAGCGACCAACCTTCGCGCTATGGGGCATCCGTACCTCGGCAGCCGCGCAGGCGCAGGTGGCGGCCTACGGTTTCGCCGAGCAGCCGGCGTTCTTCTATGCCAACAACCGGACCAACGAATACAGCACGGTGAAGCTTCTGGACATGAGCCAGGGGTCGCCGGCGTGGCCGTTTCCGTGAGTCGTAGCTGAGGGGGCTGGCGCGGGGTGATGCTTCTCGCTCCGCGCCGGTCCTCATGCCCCTCTCCCCGAAGGGAGAGAGGGTCGGCCATGCCAGCGGGCAATGCCGTGCCAGGCTGGCAAGCCAAACTGTCGTTCAAGCTGAACGATCCTGCGCAATAATGAGCCCCTTCCACCAGCAAGGACCGCTCATGACCGACCGCCTTCCCTGCCGCGCCTGCGGCCATCTCATCCTCCCAACCACGGCGGCGAGGAACGACGGACTGTGCATGCCCTGCAAGGGCGGCTACCGGCAGAACATCGAGGATGGCAAGCGCTTCCACGCGGAGCGACGGCGCTACCTGGCGAGTCCGCAGGCGCTGTACTGGAGCGCGCTGGTGAATCGCGTCTACGATGGCCGCGAGGGATTCGCCGGGCTGTCGCCGGCCGAACGGAGCTACTACGCAGTGAGCGTGCTCAGCGGCGAAGTGCACAACGGCGGCTTCGACCAGTACTTCGGCAACTCCTCCGGCGACCAGTACCAGGCGGCGCGCGCGGGTCTTCGCGAATTGGAGGCGGAGGACGCCCTGACCCTGCTGGAGCGAGCCGCCGCCCTGCTGTTCGGCGACGGTCCGGTGCCAGTCTCCCAGGCCGAACGCCAATTGCGCATGCCGACCTGGGCCGATGAACCCGACCGCGACTGCGAAGCGGCCCTGGATGCGCTGGACACGCGCTTCTACGCCCTGGCCGACGCGCTGGGCGAACGCCTGCTGGCCCATGCCCGCCACCATGCATTGTTCGCCCTGGACGAGCCCGATGAAGCCTGAATTGGATGCCCTAGAGGCCTGGCTCGGACGACCGCTGCCGGCTGCCTTCGTCGCCGCTCTGGAGCAGCACGGCGGCCGCCTCGTCGAGCCGGGCCTGCTGCTCTACGCCGCCGACGAGTTGCTGGAACGCAACCGGGCCTTCGAAACCTCTCTCTACTGCCCCGGCTACCTGGCCATAGGCGACGACAGCGGCGGCCGCGCCGTGGTGATGGCCCTGGACGATCACCGGCAGGCGCTGTTCCTGGTCGACCATGGCGCGATGACGCCGGACTGCTTCGAACCCCTGGCACCCAGCCTGGAGGCCTGGCTGGAAGCCGGGCCCTGCCTGCCCGAATGACGGAGAAACGCCCATGATTCCTTTCGGCCTCAGCCCCGAACAATTCCGCGAGCGCTACCGCCGCGACCTGCAACGCGCCGCGCCGGGCGTGATCCAGCGCCTGCGCGAGCTGCTCCGGCAACCCCTGGAGGAAGGACTGCGCGACGGCGAGATCCAACTGTTCCTCGGCGAGGACGGACGCGACGCAGCGGAAGCGTGGTTGTACCTGAATGGCGCCAGCAACCGGGTGGACGCCAGCGACCCGCGCCTGTTTCCCGGCAAGGCGCTGGACCTGGCGCTCGGCCTGGGACATGCCCCGGATTTCGACGAAGCCTATTTCGCCGACGGCTTCGGCGGCGTCGACCTGCTCGCCGATACGCTGCAAGCCTGGTTCGCCGAGTGCTGGTGGAAGGCCGGCGGCTGGGCCTGGCCGATCCCGCTATGGCTGCACGTACACGATGGCTTCGGCGACGGCCGTGGCATCGCCCTCACCGAACGCTGCTGAACAGGGAGACCACGCATGGAACTGATCCGCAACCTGGACGATGCGAACATGGGCGAAGTGTATTGGCGCCTGTACCGGCGCTACATCAGCCTGTTCATCGAGAACGAGGCCGACGACGCCTACGCCTGGCGCTGCGCCCGAGCCCTCGACGAACTGGATGACGCCGTGGTCGAGCGGCTTTGTGCCGCCAGCCTGCGCTACCGCGCCGCGTGCCTGGAGCGGCTGGGCGAGTCTGCGGAGGAAGTCGCGCCGGCGCACGCGGTGCTGGAACGGATCGAGCCGGGCGAGCTGATCGTGCCCGACCCGGAACAGGGCGACGAAGCGGTGATCCACCTGTCGCTGAACTGCGAATGGGACCGCGAACACGGTATGGAATGGATCGTCCGGGACGGCGAGGTGCTCTATGTCGGCCCCTTCCACGGCGAAGACCCGTGGCGGGACTTCACCGTGAAGGAACCATGGAACTACGCCTGAGCAGGGGCCTCAACGCTTGGCGATGATGTACACCGCGTGGACGATGCCCGGGATGTAGCCGAGCAGGGTGAGCAGGATGTTCAGCCAGAAGGCGCCGCCGAAGCCGACTTGCAGGAACACGCCCAGCGGCGGCAGGAGGATGGCGATGAGGATGCGGATCAGGTCCATGAACGGAACTCCTTGGTCCAGGGTCGATACGGTGTCCGGCGCGTGAGCCGGCGTTTTTTCGCGTCACCCTATGACTGACTCCCGCCATTCGCGGAGGGTTCAACCGCAACGGTACTCGCCGCCTGTCACGCGCAGCGGTACGCTTGAGCCTACGCTCATGCGAGCGGACAACCCGCAAGGAACATCCATGTCCGACCTGCCCCCGCGTCCCGCCTTCTGGCCGTACCTGCCGGGCTACGCCCTGTTGCTGCTTTCGGTGCTGCTCTGCGCCAGCGGCAGCTACCGTTTCGTCACCCCGATGGCGCTCGCCGACGGCGTCGACCTGGTCTACCTCAGCCAGGGCCTGGCGCTGCTACCGCTGGGTACCGGGCTGGTCGGCCTGCTCGCGGGCTTCCTCCTGCATGTCCGCGGGCGCTGGCTCGGCGCGCTGCTGGCGCTGCTGCCGGCGACGCTGATCTGCGCCTGGAACCTGTACAACTATGCCGCCCACGGCGACGAGGCGTTGTCGCCGAGTTTCGCCCAGTACACCCAGGCGCTGCTCGGCCTGCTGCTGCTCGGCGGCGTGCTGAGCCTGGTCGACCTGCTCCACGGCAGGCCCTCGACGCTGCTGCGCAAGGGCCTGCTGGGGCTGGGCTGGCTGGCCCTGGTGGCCTGGCTGGGGTTGCTGTTCTACCTGCAGCGCCTGTACGGCCTCACTTTTTGAACTGGTCGTAGGCTTCCAGCGCGCGCAGCGAATAGACATAGGCGGCGCCGGCATTCAGGGAGATGGCGGTAGCCAGGGTCTGGGCGATTTCCGCCTCGCTGGCGCCGGCCTTCAGCGCGGCCTCGGTGTGCACGCCGATGCAACCGTCGCAACGGGTGGTAATGGCCACGGCGATGGAGATCAGTTCGCGGGTCTTGGCATCCAGGGCGCCCTCGGCGCTGGCTTCCTCCAGCGCGCCATAGGCGGCGAGCATCTTCGGGTGTTGCTTGCCCAGGGCACCGAAGGCTTTTTTCACGGCGGGGACGAACTCGGTCCAGTTGTTCAGCATGGTGATATTCTCCGTTGCTTTCGCGCCGGGAGTGGCGCGTCGGGTTACCAGTCTCGACCAGTCTGGACCGCGCCGCCTGCCCATGCGTCTCTACTTTCGACCTGATCGGCTCATCCCATGGACCCACTCGACCGGCTCATCCAGCTCGCCAACCTGCAGGGCCGCCTCGACCAGCGCTGCCAGCTACAGGGCAGCTGGGCGCTGGAGCACCCGCAAGCGGTGCCCGGCGAGGCGACCTTCCATATCGTCATGGCCGGCACCTGCTATTGCGAATTCCTCGATGGCGGTCGCCTCGACCTGCATCCCGGCGACCTGATCCTGTTGCCACGTGGCACCCCGCACCTCCTGCGCAGCGACAGCCCGGCGCAACCCTGCGAACCCACCGTAGAGCACCGCGGCAGCATCCCGCTGTACCAGTTGAACGGCCCCGGCGAGGCCCTCGACATGCTTTGCGGCAGCTACCGCTATCACGCCGGTGCCAGCCTGTTCGGCGCGCTCCCCGAGCGCCTGCTGGTGCATATGGACGAGTCGACCCAGCAGCCCCTGCGCGCGCTGATCGGGTTGATGCGCGAGGAAGCCGAGAGCACCCGCAGCGGCGCCCGCTCGATCATCGACGCGCTGGCCACCGCGCTGTTCGCCCTGGCCCTGCGCGCCTACCTGGACCGCCAACCGCTGGGCGACGGCCTGTTCGGCCTGCTGGGCGACGCCCGCCTGGGACGAGCCCTGCGGGCCATGCTGGAACGCCCGGAGCATGCCTGGACCCTGGAACAGCTTGCCCAGCAGGCGGCGATGTCGCGGGCCAGTTTCGTCCGCGCCTTCTCCGCCCTCGGCGGGACCTCGCCGTGGAACCTGCTGACCCGCATCCGCATGGAGAAGGCTCGCGGCCTGCTGCGGCAAACGCAGAAGAGCCTGCTGGATATCGCCGCCGAGACCGGCTACCAGTCGGAGGCAGCGTTTTCCCGCAATTTCCGCCAGGCCTTCGGCGAATCGCCCGGCCGTTTCCGCCGCCAGGCCGACCCCGCTCGCTGAAAGCGCTACCGGCGCACATTTCGGCGATCCGCTGCTATGCAATGTGAATGATTTTCGCAACATCCTGTACGAATTCACTGACAGTACGGCTACACTGTGCTTTCCCGGCAAGGAGGCGCGGGGGTACTTGTCGCGGCACCCACTTTCCCGCTTTACCAGTACGCCCAGGAGGCAAACATGGAATGGTTTCTGAAATGCGTGAAGGAACACTACTTCGACTTCAACGGGCGTGCCCGTCGCAAGGAATACTGGATGTTCACCCTGGTGAACATCATCATCTCCGTCGCGCTGAGCGTCGTGCTCGGCCTGATCAGTGAAAAGCTCCTGCCGATCGCCAATCTCTACTCGCTCGCCGTGCTGCTGCCGGCCCTGGGCGTCACCGCCCGGCGTCTGCACGACATCAACAAGAGCGGCTGGTGGATGCTGATCGCGCTGATCCCGATCGTCGGCCTGTACCTGATCTACCTGCTGGCCAAGGACAGCGACGCCGGCCAGAACCAGTACGGCCAGAACCCGAAAGGCATCGCCTGATTCCTTCCCGCCGGGCCGCACGGCCCGGCGTTCTCCCTCTCCCTGTTTCCCTTCCCGCCCCTGACCGGGGTTAGAATGCCTCGCTCCCACTCCGGCGCCCTGCGCCAACGCCCGCAGCGAGGTAGCCCATGCCCCATCCCATCGACGCACTGATTTCCGACTGCGACGGCGTCCTGGTCGACAGCGAGGTCATCGCCGAGCGCGTGATGTACGAGGCGCTCAGCGCCTACGCGCCGCTGGAGGAGCTGCAGCGCCTGCTGGAAGGCACCTTCGGCCTGACCAGCCGCGACATCCTCGATCGCGTCGAGAAGCACTTCGGCCTGCGCATCCCCGACAGCTTCAACCGCGAGGTGCGCCAGCGCAGCGAGGAGATGGTCGCCCAGGTCCAACCCATTCCCGGCGCACGCGAGGCGCTGCTGGCCCTGGACCTGCCCGTCGCGGTGGCCTCCAACAGCCGCCGCCACAGCCTGGAGCGCTCGCTGGCGCGCGCCGGGCTCAGCGAACTGATCGGCGAACGCCTGGCCAGCGCCGATATGGTCGCCCTGCCCAAGCCCGCACCCGACGTCTACCTGCACGCCGCCAGCCTGCTCGGCGTCGCCCCCGAGCGTTGCCTGGTGGTGGAAGACAGCAGCACCGGCACCCGCGCCGCCCTCGCCGCGGGGATGCGGGTGATCGGCTTCGTCGGCGCCGGGCACATTCCCGCCGGGCACGCAGAGGTACTGCGCGAGCTGGGCGCCATCGCCATCGTCGAGCACATGCGCGAACTGCCGGAGACCGTGGCGCGCCTGCGCCGCGAGAGCCGAGTGGCGCTGGGAACGCCGTAACCGGGCGTCAGAGACTCTTCCAGGTCAGGTACACCCGCAGGTCGAACTCCAGCTGGTGATAGTCCGGCAGCATGTACTGGCAGAGCTGGTAGAACGCCTTGTTGTGCTCGCTTTCCTTCAGGTGGGCGAGTTCGTGGACGACGATCATCCGCAGGAACTCCGGGGCGGCGTCCTTGAACAGGGAAGCCACGCGGATTTCCTTCTTCGCCTTGAGCTTGCCGCCCTGCACCCGCGAGATCGCGGTGTGCAGGCCGAGGGCGCGCTGGACCACGTCGAGCTTGTTGTCGTAGAGCACCTTGTCCAGGCCCGGCGCGTTGCGCAGGTGTTCCTGCTTGAGGTTCATGGTGTAGGCGTACAGCGCCTTGTCGCTCTGCACATCGTGACGCCCCGGGTAGCGGCGCTCGAGGTACTCGCCCAGGCGGTTCTCGGCGATCAGCTGGCGGACCTGGTCCTGCAGCGATGCGGGATAGGCCTGGAGGTACTTGAGGGGGATCATGCACGGGTCCGGCGGTTCGCGGAAAACGCCCAGTGTACCGCGTCGGGAGCTCCGGCGGCCGACCGCCGCTTCGGGTAAGATGCGCGCCGTTTCCGATGAGCGGAGTGGGACAGTGGCAAGTACAGATGTGCTGATCGTTGGCGCCGGGGCGGCCGGGCTGATGTGTGCGATGACGGCGGCCGGACGCGGGCGCCGCGTACGGGTGCTCGACCACGCCAACAAGGCCGGCAAGAAGATCCTCATGTCCGGCGGCGGGCGCTGCAATTTCACCAACCTGTACACCGAGCCGGCCAACTTCCTTTCGCGCAATCCGCACTTCTGCAAGTCGGCGCTGGCCCGCTACACCCAGTGGGACTTCATCGGCCTGGTGGCCAAGCACCAGGTGCCGTACCACGAGAAGAAACTCGGCCAGCTGTTCTGCGACAACAAGTCCAGCGACATCCTCGAGATGCTGCTGCGCGAATGCGCCGAGGCCGGAGCGGAAATCCTGCTGGACACCTCGATCGAAGAGATCGCCCGCGACGACGCCGGCTACCACCTGCGTACCAGCGCCGGCGAGATGCGCTGCGAGTCGCTGGTGATCGCTAGCGGCGGCCTGTCGATCCCGACCCTCGGCGCCAGCGGTTTCGGCTACCAGGTGGCGCGCCAGTTCGGCCACGAGGTGCTGCCGACCCGCGCCGGGCTGGTGCCGTTCACCATCACCGACCAGTTGAAGGAGCTGTGCGCCGAGCTTTCCGGCACCTCCGTGGATTGCCGGGTGAGCTGCAACGGCCAAGTGTTCCGCGAGAACCTGCTGTTCACCCATCGCGGCCTCAGCGGCCCGGCGATGTTGCAGATTTCCTCCTACTGGCAACCGGGCGATACCCTGGAAATCGACCTGCTGCCGGACCACGACGCCAGCGAATGGCTGGCGCAGCAACAGCGCGAGCGTCCCAACAGCGAGCTGAAGACCCTGCTCGCCGAGCTGTTCACCAAGAAGCTCGCCGGACTGCTGGCCGACCGCTGGTTCGTCTCCAAGCCGATGAAGCAGTACACCCCGACCGAACTGGCGGGTATCGCCGGGCAGCTTTCGGCCTGGCGGGTCACGCCCTCGGGCACCGAGGGCTACCGCACCGCGGAAGTGACCCTGGGCGGGGTGAGCACCGACGAAGTGTCGTCGAAGACCATGGAGTCGCAGCGCTCGCCGGGGCTGTATTTCGTCGGCGAAGTACTGGACGTCAGCGGCCACCTCGGCGGCTTCAACTTCCAGTGGGCCTGGGCCTCGGGTTATGCGGCGGGGCAGTACGCCTAGCGCGCCTCGGCCAGATAGGCCTCAGTGCGATAGGGCAGCGCTACCTGCTCCTTCCCCTTGAGCGCCGGATGGCTGGCGACCAGCTCGCGCAATTGCGCCGCCACGGCGTTCTTTTCCGTCTCCGGCAAGGCGGCGATGAAGCTCACCGAAAGGAAGCGCGAGACGATCACCTGCTCCGGCGGGCCGACATGCTCGTAGGCGAAGGTGGACAAGCGCAGCGGTCCGAAGGGCGCGCGCTCGAACGGCCGACGCCAGTCGCCCTTGTAGAAACGCGGCGCATCGCCTTCGTAGGGGGTGATGATGCGGGTGATCTCGGCGACCCAATCCAGCGACTCGTCACGCACGTTCCACACCAGCCCCAGCCTGCCTTCCGCCGTCAGCACGCGGCGCATTTCCTCCAGCGCCTCCACGGTGGCGAACCAATGGAAGGCCTGTGCGCACACCAGGGCGTCGGCGAAGCCGTTGGCCAGCGGAATCGACTGGGCGCTACCGGCCAGCGCCTGGACCTGCGGCAAGGCTTCGGCAAGCTGGGCGCGCATCGCATCCACCGGTTCCACCGCGACCACCCGCGCGCCGGTACGGGCCAGCAGGCGGGTGAACTTGCCGGTGCCGGCGCCGAGGTCCACCGCGACGGTCTGCGGACGCAGGCCAAGGGCATCGCGCAGCCAGTCGGAGAGCGCTTCCGGGTACTCGGGCCGGCCCTGGGCGTAACGCTGGGCCTCGGCGCTGAAACCTTGCTGGGCGGCGCTGTGTACGGACGACATGAGGGACCTCCTGGGCGGCAGGGAAAGCCCGAGGTATAGCACAGCGGTTTTCCTCCGAATTCCAGACGAACGGTTCAAAGCCTTGCGCAGCGTGGCTCGCAGCCATTGGTCAGGGGCTTCGTGGACCTCTCGGGGAAGAGGCTATTGTCGATCCGAAGGCCCACCCGACGACCAGGGTAAAAGCATCCCGGCACACGCCGGCGTCCCCCGCCACAACCAGGAGTCAGCCATGAGCAGCGAAGTCAGCGCCATCCGCCAATTGATCGAAGACTGGCGAGCCGCCGTCCGCGCCAGCGATGTTCCGCGCATCGTCTCGTACTACGCGGAGGACATCGTCGCCTTCGACGCCATCCTGCAATTGCAATTCAAGGGGCGCGACGCCTACCAGAAGCACTGGCAGGCCTGCACCGAGATGTGCAAAGGACCGATGACCTTCGATATCGCCGAACTGCAGATCCATGCCGACCCGCAGGTCGCCTTCGCCCACTACCTCTGCCACTGCGGCGGCACCGGCCCGGACGGCCAGCCGCACTCCTCGTGGATGCGGGTCAGCGCCGGCTACCGCAAGCACGGCGACGGCTGGAAGGTGATCCACGAGCATTTCTCGGCGCCGTTCGACATGGACGGCAAGGCGCTGTTCGACCTGCAGCCCTGACTCAGCGCCGCGCGGCGGTCGCCGCCGGGTCGACGCAGCGTTTCACTGCGCGAGGGCTGAGCAGCGAGCAGGGCTTGCCGACCAGGTAGCTGCGGTAGACCTTCAGCAGCGTAGCCTGGCTGTAGCGGCAGCCCTTGCCGCTCTTGCGCAGGCAGGGGCTCTCGAACTCGAAGCGACCGTTGACCGGCTCGGCCAGCTGGATGCGCAACGCCGGCCAGGTGGAGCGTTGCGGCGCCGGCGGGGTTTCCAGTTGGCGCCCGTCGCGCACCACCAGTTCGCCGCCGGCCTCTGCATAGTCGAAGACGAACAGCAGGGTGCGCGAAGTCTTGGTCGTGCAGTCGCTGCGCGCCAGGCAATCCTGCGGGTCGGCGGGATCGCGCGCTACGCTCGGCGACGCGGCCTCCTCGACGTCGCGGGACGGCGCGTGCAGGCCAGCGCAACCGGCCAGCAGCAGGAACGGCAGGGTCAGGAGCCAGCGGCGCATCGGATTTCCCCGGGGCGGATGTGCAAGAGCCCCGACCAGCGGGGCTCCCGTTCGAACGAAGGCGCTTAGTTGACCTTCGGATCCAGCTCGCCGCGAGCGTAGCGCTGGAACATGCCTTCCAGGGAGATCGGCTTGATCTTGGAAGCGTTGCCGGCGGTGCCGAAGGCTTCGTAGCGAGCGATGCAGATGTCGCGCATGGCCTCGACGGTCTTGGAGAAGTACTTGCGCGGGTCGAACTCGCTCGGGTTCTGCGCCAGGAAGCGGCGGATGGCACCGGTGGAGGCCAGGCGCAGGTCGGTGTCGATGTTCACCTTGCGCACGCCGTACTTGATGCCCTCGACGATTTCCTCGACCGGCACGCCGTAGGTCTCTTTGATCTCGCCGCCGTACTCGTTGATGATCGCCAGCCAGTCCTGCGGTACCGAGGAAGAGCCGTGCATCACCAGGTGGGTGTCCGGGATGCGCGCGTGGATTTCCTTGATGCGCTGGATCGACAGGGTGTCCCCGGTCGGCGGCTTGGTGAACTTGTAGGCGCCGTGGCTGGTGCCGATGGCGATGGCCAGGGCGTCGACCTTGGTCTTCTTCACGAAGTCGGCGGCTTCTTCCGGATCGGTCAGCAACTGGCTGTGGTCCAGCACGCCTTCCGCGCCGACGCCGTCTTCCTCGCCGGCCATGCCGGTTTCCAGGGAACCCAGGCAGCCCAGCTCGCCTTCCACGGACACGCCGCAGGCATGGGCGAACGCCACGGTCTGCTGGGTCACGCGGACGTTGTAGTCGTAGTCGGCAGGGGTCTTGCCGTCTTCACGCAGGGAGCCGTCCATCATCACCGAGCTGAAGCCCAGCTGGATGGAACGCTGGCAGACGTCGGGACTGGTGCCGTGATCCTGGTGCATGACCACCGGGATGTGCGGGAATTCTTCGATCGCGGCGAGGATCAGGTGGCGCAGGAAGGGCGCGCCGGCGTATTTGCGAGCACCGGCGGAAGCCTGGACGATCACGGGCGAATCGGTCTTGTCGGCCGCTTCCATGATGGCGCGCATCTGCTCGAGGTTGTTGACGTTGAAGGCCGGCACGCCGTAGCCGAATTCGGCGGCGTGATCCAGCATCTGGCGCATGCTGATGAGTGCCATGGTTCTCGTATCTCCCAATCGCGGGGTCGTTCAGTGATTCAGAAGCCTGCCGCAGGGGCAGGCCCGGTTCAAGTTCCTTGCGAGGAGCGGTCGCGGCGCCGCGCCCCTGCCGGCGCGACTCAGCGCGCCTTGCAACCGCGACCGATGAGGTCGTCGGTTTCGACCCAGTACACCAGGCCTTCGTCGTTCTCCAGGTGGAAGCCCAGGCGTCCGTCGCTATAGAAAGCGCCGACGGCCGCAGGTTCCTGCTCCAGATGGTGGACCACGTCGTCCTCGTCCTTCAGGCGCAGGTCGACGATGTTCTTGCTGCCGTCGATATAGCGCCATTCGATCACCGCCTTGCTGTCGCAGGTCCAGCGGGTCCAGTCCTTGCCACCGGGCTTGCCCGAGGAGCCGGAGCAGCCGGCCAGCAGCGCCGCGGCGGCGAAGCCGCCGAACAGGGCGATACGCGAGTAGTTCATGTCCATCCTCCATCCGTGCGGAACGCTCCGCCGCACCTCGCCGGGCCGCAAGCGGCCCGCGCGGCGGCCGGCTGGCCTTGCCTGTCACAGGAAAGGCGCAATGCTACTGCGTACGCTGGCGAATCCCCAGCCCTTTCCGTAGAAACTGGCAGAAAAGCACTACGGGCATTCCACCGGCTTTTGTCCGGCGGTCGGATCGCCGCTGCTCTGCTGCTCGACCCGCTGGCGGTTCTGCTCGGTCGGCACCATCACGTCCGGCGGACTGATCACCTCGCAGGTGCTCGGGCGTCGACCGCCATCGCCGCTACAGGCGGCCAGGCCCAGGCAGAACATCAGGAGTGGCAAGGTTACGGAACGCATGGGGCACCTCCTTTTTTCGTCGTCCTCAAAGGTGTGACCCCCGAGGACGGCGAATGGTTTGCCCCGTCTGCGTCAGCCCTTGGCGCGCTGCTCCAGGATTTCCACGGCCGGCAGGACCTTGCCCTCGACGAACTCGAGGAACGCGCCGCCACCGGTGGAAATATAGGAGATCCGCTCGGCGATGCCGTACTTGTCGATCGCCGCCAGGGTATCGCCGCCGCCGGCGATGGAGAACGCCGCGCTATCGGCGATGGCGTTGGCCAAGGTACGGGTGCCCTCGCCGAACTGGTCGAACTCGAACACCCCGACCGGACCGTTCCACAGGATGGTCTTCGAGGTCTTCAGCAGCTCGGCGAACTGCGCGGCGGTCTGCGGGCCGATGTCGAGGATCATGTCGTCGTCGGCGACCTCGGCGATGGCCTTGACGGTCGCCACGGCGCTCTCGGCGAATTCCTTGGCCACCACCACGTCCACCGGCAGCGGCACCTTGACCTTGGCGGCGATGGCCTTGGCGGTCTCGACCAGGTCGGCCTCGTACAGCGACTTGCCGACCTTGTGTCCGGCCGCGGCGAGGAAGGTGTTGGCGATGCCGCCGCCGACGATCAGTTGGTCGCAGATGCCGGCCAGGCTGTTCAGCACGTCGAGCTTGGTGGAAACCTTGGAGCCGGCGACGATCGCCGCCATCGGCCGCGCCGGGTTGCCCAGCGCCTTGCCCAGCGCGTCCAGTTCGGCGGCCAGCAGCGGGCCGGCGGCGGCGACCTTGGCGAACCTGGCCACGCCGTGGGTCGACCCCTCGGCGCGGTGGGCGGTACCGAAGGCATCCATCACGAACACGTCGCACAGTGCGGCGTACTTCTGCGCCAGCTCGTCAGCGTTCTTCTTCTCGCCCTTGTTGAAGCGCACGTTCTCGAACAGCACCAGGTCGCCCGCCTTGACCTCGACGCCGTCGAGGTAGTCGGCCAGCAGCGGCACTTCGCGGCCCAGGGCCTTGGACAGGTACTCGGCCACCGGCTTCAGGCTGTTCTCGGCGGAGAACTCGCCCTCGGTCGGACGGCCCAGGTGCGAGCAGACCATCACCGCCGCGCCCTTCTCCAGGGCCAGCTTGAGGGTCGGCAGGGCGGCCTTGATCCGTGCATCGCTCTGCACCTGGCCGTCCTTCACGGGCACGTTGAGGTCCTCGCGGATCAGCACGCGCTTACCTTTGAGGTCGAGGTCAGTCATCTTCAACACGGTCATGACAATCAGTCCTTGGGTACTTGTTGATCAGGCACGGCGGCGCGCAGGTAGTGTCCGGCGACGTCGAGCATACGGTTGGCGAATCCCCATTCGTTGTCGAACCAGGCCAGCAAGTTGACCAGGCGAGGCCCGGAAACGCGGGTCTGGCTGCCATCGACGATGGCCGAATGGGGGTCGTGGTTGAAATCGCAACTGGCGTGCGGCAGCTCGGTATAAGCCAGCAGTCCGCGCAGCGGGCCGCTTTCGGCAGCCTCGCGAAGCACCCGGTTGATCTCGGCGGCGGAGGTGTCGCGGGAAGTCTGCAGGGTGATGTCCAGCGCCGAGACGTTCACCGTGGGCACGCGTATGGCTTTGGCCTGGATGCGCCCGGCAAGTTCCGGCAACAGGCGTTCGATGCCGCGCGCCAGACCGGTGGACACCGGGATCACCGACTGGAACGCCGAACGGGTACGGCGCAGGTCCTCATGGTGGTAGGCGTCGATCACCGGCTGGTCGTTCATCGCCGAGTGGATGGTGGTGATCGACACGTATTCCAGGCCGATCGCCTCGTTCAGCAGCTTGAGCAGCGGCACCCCGCAATTGGTCGTGCAGGAGGCGTTGGAGACCAGCGTTTCGCGGCCGCTGAGGTCCTGCTGGTTGACCCCATAGACGATGGTGGCGTCGATGTCCGCCTCGCTCGCCATCGGCTGCGAGAACAGCACCCGCGGCGCGCCGGCGCGGAGGAAACGCTCGGCCTGGGCGCGGTTGGTGTACTGGCCGGAGCACTCCAGCACCAGGTCGACCCGCAGCGCCTGCCAGTCGATGGCCTCCGGAGTCGGGCTACGCAGCACCTTCACGCAATCGCCGTTGATGTGCAGGCAGTCGCCGTCGACCTTCACTTCGCCGGGAAAGCGGCCATGGGTGGAGTCGAAGCGGGTCAGGTACTCGACGCTGGCCTGGTCGGCCAGGTCGTTCAGCGCGACGATCTCGAAGCCCAGTTGCTCCGGGCGCTCGTGCAGCGCGCGCAGGACGCAGCGGCCGATACGGCCATAGCCATTGAGCGCGACGCGAAAAGGCGGGGTGGACATCGGCAGGGATAGCTCCGGCAAGGGGCCAGTGAAAGGCGCCAATTATGCGGGGGATGGGCCCGCCTGGGAACCGTCCGCGACCCGCGCGGCGCGGCGTGCGCCGCGGCGACGGCTCGCGTGCAGGCGCTGAAACGATTCATGCGACACCTGGCTGGCGCGACCGCGTTCCGTTGTGCAAGGCTCGCCCGCATCCACCGACCGCCAGGAGCGCCAGATGCCCCGCTTCGCCGCCAACCTCAGCATGCTCTACCCCCGCCACGACTTCCTCGAACGCTTCGCCGCCGCCGCCGCGGACGGCTTCGAGGGCGTGGAGTACCTGTTCCCCTATGCCTACCCTGCGGCCGAACTGAAGGCCCGGCTGGACGACCACGGCCTGCGCCAGGTGCTGTTCAATGCCGCACCCGGCGACTGGGACAAGGGCGAGCGCGGCCTGGCCAGCCTGCCGGGGCGCGAGGCCGAATTCCGCCGCGCCATCGCCCAGGCCATCGACTATGCCCAGGTCCTCGGCAACCGCCACATCCATGTCATGGCCGGACTGCTACCGGCCGGCGCCGACCGCATCCGCCACCGCGAGACCTACCTCGACAACCTCGCCCATGCCGCCCGCGAGGCCGCCGGCGCCGGGCTGACGGTGCTCATAGAGCCGATCAACAACCGCGACATGCCGGGCTTCTTCCTCACCCGCCAGGACGACGCCCAGGCCATCTGCCGCGAGGTCGGCGCGGACAACCTGCAGGTACAGTTCGACTGCTACCACTGCCAGATCGTCGAGGGCGACCTGGCCACCACCCTGCGTCGCGACATCGGCAATATCGGCCACGTCCAGATCGCCGGGGTACCCGACCGCCACGAGCCGGATGACGACAACGAAGTGAACTACCCCTACCTGTTCGAGCTACTCGACCGGCTCGGCTACCAGGGCTGGATCGGCTGCGAGTACCGTCCGCGCGGCGACACCTCGGCAGGCCTGGAATGGCTGCGGCGCTGGCGCGCTACTCGACGCGACGGATGATCGGCTCCAGCGCGTCCAGACGCTCGCGGGCGGCCAGCCAGTCGCGCACTTCCGCGCACCACTGTTCTTCCTTCAGCACCGCGCGGGCACGGGTCAGCACTCGCGGCCAGGGACGGTCGTCGAACAGGCGCAGCAGCACCTGGTTGAGCTGTTCGCTATCCAGCGGCCGGCGTCCACGGCGCACCGGCGCGTCGACCCGCTGCGCCAGCGATTGCAGCACCCGTTCGCGCTGCGCCGTATCCACCGGCATCGGCTGCTCGTCGTAGGCACAGAGCACCAGGATCTCCGGCGCGACGTTCTCCAGCAGGCCGGCGCGCAGCCGGCAGTGGCCATCGAGGATCACGCAGGCATCCAGGCAGTTCAGGCGCAGCGCCAGCACCGGCGGCAGCTCGCCTTCGCGGGCCTTCTTGCGCCACCACTTGACCCGCCCCTCGTCATCCTCGACCCGGCGCAGGGCGATCAGGGCGTCGTTGTCGCGCCCCCACCAGTCGAGCCACTGCACCCAGTCGTCGTCGAGGACCTTCTCCAGGCTGTAGAAGCGCCAGTCCGGCAACAGTGCGTCGCGCCCGACGCTGCGGTAGCGCCAGCGTTCCAGCACCCGTTCGCGCGGATCGTGGCTCTGCGGTGGCTGCCAGGCGGGCACCTGCTCGGCGAGCGACAGGCGCAGCAACCAGCGCCCGGCCTCCAGGCAACTGCCCGGGCTGGTACGCAGGGTCTCGACGAAATAGCGGCTCCAGGCCTTGTAGCGGGCCTCGCCGCGCAGGCCGCGCAACGCTTCCAGGGTCGGCGAGTCGATGGGCGGCACGCTGGCCTGCGCCGGGCTCGCCGCGACCAGGCTCTTCACCAGCCAGATGCCATCGTGGTACGGCAACTGGGTGGCCCAGAGCAGCGGCTGATCGCCACGCATCAGGCGAATGCGGGCCTGGCCGCCGGATTGCAGATGAAGGAAAGAGGGCGCCCGATGGGCGCCCTCCACCTGGACCGCGAGGCCCAGCCATTCGCCATTGGCGGGGCTTTCGAGGTCCCGCCAGTAGAGCGTGTGCATCAGTCTTCCAGCAGCTCCTCGGCCACCGCCAGGACGTTGTCCAGGGTGAAGCCGAAGTGCTCGAACAGCGCCGGGGCCGGCGCCGACTCGCCGAAGCTGGTCATGCCGATGATGCGCCCGTCGAGACCGACGTACTTGTACCAGTAGTCGGCATGGGCGGCCTCGATGGCGATGCGCGCGCCGACTTCCACCGGCAGCACGGACTGCTTGTAGGACTCGTCCTGCTGCTCGTAGACGCTGGTGCATGGCATCGATACCACACGGACCTTGCGGCCCTGCTCGCTGAGCTTGTCGTAGGCCTGCACGGCCAGGCCGACTTCCGAACCGGTGGCGATCAGGATCAGTTCCGGCTCGCCTTCGCAGTCCTTCAGCACGTAGCCGCCGCGGGCGATGTCGGCCACCTGGGCGACGTCGCGCGCCTGGTGCGGCAGGTTCTGGCGGGAGAAGATCAGCGCGGACGGACCGTCGGCGCGCTCGATGGCATGCTTCCAGGCCACCGCCGACTCGACCGCGTCGGCCGGGCGCCAGGTGTCCAGGTTCGGGGTCAGGCGCAGGCTGGCCAGTTGTTCGATCGGCTGGTGGGTCGGGCCGTCCTCGCCGAGGCCGATGGAGTCGTGGGTGAACACGTAGAGCACACGCTGCTTCATCAGTGCGGACATGCGCACGGCGTTGCGCGCGTATTCCATGAAGATCAGGAAGGTCGCACCGTAGGGAATGAAACCGCCGTGCAGGGCGACGCCATTCATGATCGCGCTCATGCCGAATTCGCGCACGCCGTAGAACACGTAGTTGCCGGCGGCGTCGTCGGCGCTGACGCCCTTGCAGCCCTTCCACAGGGTCAGGTTGGAGCCGGCCAGGTCGGCGGAACCGCCGAGCAGCTCCGGCAGCAACGGGCCGAAGGCGTTCAGCGCGTTCTGGCTGGCCTTGCGGCTGGCGATGGTCTCACCCTTGTTGGCAACATCGGCGACGTAGGCCGCGGCCTTCTCGGCGAAGTCGGCCGGCAGCTCGCCCTTCAGGCGGCGCAGCAATTCGGCGGCCAGTTCCGGATGGGCAGCCTGGTAGGCGGCGAAACGCTTGTTCCACTCGGCTTCCTGGGCGGCGCCGGATTCCTTGGCGTCCCACTCGGCGTAGATCTGCGCCGGGATCTCGAACGGAGCGTGCTCCCAGCCCAGCGCGGCGCGGGTCGCGGCGATCTCGTCGGCGCCCAGCGGCGCGCCGTGGCACTCTTCCTTGCCCTGCTTGTTCGGCGAGCCGAAACCGATCACGGTCTTGCAGCAGATCAGGGTCGGCTGGTCGCTCTTGCGCGCGGTATCGATGGCGGTCTTGATCTCGTCGGCGTCATGCCCGTCGACGTTGCGGATCACTTGCCAGCCATAGGCCTCGAAGCGCTTCGGGGTGTCGTCGGTGAACCAGCCGTGGACCTCGCCGTCGATGGAAATGCCGTTGTCGTCGTAGAAGGCGATCAGCTTGTTCAGGCGCAGGGTGCCGGCCAGCGAGGCGACCTCATGGGAAATGCCTTCCATCATGCAGCCGTCGCCGAGGAAGGCGTAGGTGTAGTGGTCGACCACCGCGTGGCCGTCGCGGTTGAACTGGGCGGCCAGGACCTTCTCCGCCAGCGCCATGCCCACCGCATTGGCGATGCCCTGGCCGAGCGGACCGGTGGTGGTCTCGACGCCGGCGGTGTAGCCGTACTCCGGGTGGCCCGGGGTGCGCGAGTTGAGCTGGCGGAAGTTCTTCAGGTCCTCGATGCCGAGGTCGTACCCGGTGAGGTGCAGCAGGGAGTAGATCAGCATCGAGCCGTGGCCGTTGGACAGCACGAAGCGGTCGCGGTTGGCCCACTGCGGGTTGCTCGGGTTGTGCTGCATGTAGTCGCGCCAGAGGACCTCGGCGATATCGGCCATGCCCATCGGGGCGCCCGGGTGGCCGCTGTTGGCTTTCTGCACGGCATCCATGCTCAGTGCACGGATGGCATTGGCTCGCTCACGACGGCTGGGCATCGCAATTCTCCTACGGGGGTTGCTGGTCGGAAGACCAGGAGTGAAAAAAAGGGCGCCATTTTCGCCCACCGAAGGCCCAAGGGGCAATGACAGATCGGCAGGGGGACAGTATGTCGCTGCCGACCGGTTTTGCCAGAAGCCTGGCGCAGCCGGATTGCAATTGCGCGACGGCCACCCGTCATCAATATCAAAAATTTTTGATACAGGCATTGCCGGGGTTCGGACCCGGTACTAGACTGCGCCTCCATGAGCCTTCGCGTGCCTTCGATACGACCAGACGACTACGACCCGCTCGCCGCGCTGTGCAAGGCGGCTGGCGACTCGCTGCGACTGAATGTGTTGCGCGCCCTGGCCAACGATTCGTTCGGCGTGCTGGAGCTGGCGCAGATCTTCGCCATCGGCCAGTCGGGCATGAGCCACCACCTCAAGGTGCTGGCCCAGGCCGGGCTGGTGGCGACGCGCCGCGAGGGCAACGCGATCTTCTACCGACGTTCGCTGCCCCTGGCCGAACGCACCGGCGGCGCGCTGCACGCGGCGCTGCTGGAGGAAGTGGACGAACGGGCGCTACCCGACGACGTGCGGGCGCGGATCGATGCCGTGCACGCCCAGCGCGCGGCGGTCAGCCAGGACTTCTTCGCCCGCGCGGCGGACAAGTTCCAGGCCCAGCAGGACCTGATCGCAGGACTGCCGCAATACCGTGAGAGCGTGTTGGCCTTGCTCGACGCACTGGCCTTCGCCCCCGGCGCCACGGCGCTGGAGGTCGGCCCGGGGGACGGCGGATTCCTGCCGGAACTCGCCAGGCGTTTCCGCCAGGTCACGGCGCTGGACAACAGCGCGGCGATGCTGGAACTGGCGCGCCAGCGCTGCAAGGAAGAAGGATTGGGCAACGTCCGCCTGGAATTGGCCGATGCCCTGCAGGACGCCGCCGAACCGGCCGATTGCGTGGTGCTGAACATGGTCCTGCACCACTTCGCCGCGCCGGCGGAGGCGCTGAAACAGTTGGCCCGCCTGGTCCATCCGGGCGGCAGCCTGCTGGTGACGGACTTGTGCCGGCACAACCAGGGCTGGGCCAGGGAGGCCTGCGGCGACCTCTGGTTGGGTTTCGAACAGGAGGACCTGGCCCAGTGGGCCGACGCCGCAGGGCTCACGCCCGGCGAGAGTCTTTACATTGGTTTACGCAATGGCTTCCAGATCCAGGTCCGGCACTTCGCCAGGGATGCATCCGAAAGCCGCCTCACCCACCGGTAATGTAGGAACCGATTGATGAGCGAATATTCCGTTTTCACCTCCGAGTCCGTGTCCGAAGGCCATCCGGACAAGATCGCGGACCAGATCTCCGACGCGGTGCTGGACGCCATCATCGCCAAGGACAAGTACGCTCGCGTGGCATGCGAAACCCTGGTCAAGACCGGCGTGGCGATCATCGCCGGTGAAGTCACCACCTCCGCCTGGGTCGACCTGGAAGAGCTGGTGCGCAAGGTCATCATCGACATCGGCTACGACAGCTCCGACGTCGGCTTCGATGGTGCCACCTGCGGCGTGCTGAACATCATCGGCAAGCAGTCGGTGGACATCAACCAGGGCGTCGACCGGGCCAAGCCGGAAGACCAGGGCGCCGGCGACCAGGGCCTGATGTTCGGCTACGCCAGCAACGAGACCGACGTGCTGATGCCGGCGCCGATCTGCTTCTCCCACCGCCTGGTCGAGCGCCAGGCCGAGGCGCGCAAGTCCGGCCTGCTGCCATGGCTGCGCCCGGACGCCAAGTCCCAGGTGACCTGCCGCTACGAAGGCGGCAAGGTGGTCGGCATCGATGCGGTGGTGCTGTCCACCCAGCACAACCCGGAAGTCTCCTATAACGACCTGCGCGACGGCGTGATGGAGCTGATCATCAAGCAGGTGCTGCCGGCCGAGCTGCTGCACAAGGACACCCAGTTCCACATCAACCCGACCGGCAACTTCGTGATCGGCGGCCCGGTCGGCGACTGCGGCCTGACCGGACGCAAGATCATCGTCGACTCCTACGGCGGCATGGCCCGCCACGGCGGCGGCGCGTTCTCCGGCAAGGACCCGTCCAAGGTCGACCGCTCCGCCGCCTACGCCGGCCGCTACGTGGCGAAGAACATCGTCGCCGCCGGCCTCGCCGAGCGTTGCGAGATCCAGGTTTCCTACGCCATCGGCGTGGCCCAGCCGACCTCGATCTCGATCAACACCTTCGGCACCGGCAAGGTCAGCGACGAGAAGATCGTGCAACTGGTCCGCGAGCACTTCGACCTGCGCCCGTACGCGATCACCAAGATGCTCGACCTGCTCCACCCGATGTACCAGCCGACCGCGGCCTACGGCCACTTCGGTCGTCATCCGTTCGAGCTGACCGTGGACGGCGATACCTTCACCGCGTTCACCTGGGAGAAGACCGACAAGGCCGCTCTCCTGCGCGACGCCGCCGGCCTCTGAGCGACCGCGCGATAAAAAGCCCCGCTTCGGCGGGGCTTTTTCGTTTCCGGCAGGCTCAGCGCATGCGGAAGGCTTCCTGGTGGAACAGCCGCAGCGGCATGCCCTGCCGGCGCAGATCGCGGCGCAGGCTGTCGGCCAGCCCCTGCGGACCGCAGAACCAGACGCTCGGCCAGCGTCCTTCGGCGCTCTTCAGCACGCCCAGTTGCGCCGCCTGCGGCTTGCCCTGCTCGTCGCTATAGCGGATGTGCAGGGTCACGCTGGGCAGGTGTTCGCAAAGCTCGCGCAAGCGCCCGGCGAACAGCGCTTCCTGGGAATTGCGCACGCAATAGTGCAGCTCCACCGATGGCGCGCTTTCCGGCGCGGCCTGCAGCGACTCCAGCCAGGCGATGAACGGCGTCACGCCGATCCCGGCGGCGACCCAGACCTGCCGCCCGGCCAGGCCACGGCGGAAGTCGAAGCAGCCGTATGGCCCCTCCACCTCGACCCTGGCGCCGACCTCCAGGTTGTCCTGCAGGCGCCGGGTGTAGTCGCCCAACGCCTTGATGCTGAAGCGCACCTCGCCGCAGCCGCGGTCGGCGCTGGCGATGGTGAACGGATGGGCACCCTCCAGGCGGTCGCAGGTGAGAAAGGCGAACTGCCCGGCCCTGTGCGACCAGTCGCCCTGCAGCCGGCAGGTCACCTCGAGCAGGCTTTCGCCGTGCCGCTCGACGGCGGTGACCACGCCCGCATGGCGACGCGTGCGACCGATCCGCCCGCTCAGAGACAACAGTGCGCAGGCCGAACCGAGCAGTGCGCAGGCCGCCACCAGCCAGCCGGCCGGCTGGCTCCAGTAGCTGGCCGGGGCGAGCACCACGGAATGGAAGGCCAGTACCAGGTAGACCAGGGCCAACGCCTTGTGCACATAACGCCAGAGGTGATACGGGAAGCGCTGCCAGAGAGTGACCAGCAGCATCCCGCCGAGAATCCACGCCGACCATTCACCCAACTCCTTGGCCGAGCCACGGAAGACATCGAGGAAGGTTTCCACCCGCGGGCCTTTCACCGGTTTGCCGACGACACCCGCCAGCCAGGGGCCGGCCAACTCCAGCAGGTAGTGCAACAGGCCGAGGACGATGGCCAGGATGCCCGCCCACTTGTGCAGGCGGTACATGCGGTCGAGCCCGTCCAGCGGCTTCTCCAGCCAGACCGGACGCACCGCCAGCAGCATGATCAACGTCATCAGGGCGAAGGACACTACCCCGGTAAGCAGGATCGCCTGCTTGCGCACCACCCAGATGTCCAGGCTCGCCGGCGGATCGACGGCCAGCGTCAGGCCCCAGGCCGCCAGCGCGGCGGCGAGAACTCCCCATAACAGTTTCATTGGCACCACTCCCCGACAGAACGCGCGAATCGCTGGAATGAACCCTGCGCGTCCAGTCTTAATTGTCCCTTAACTTCATGGGGGAATTAGCGAGGCCAGCGAGGTTTTCCCGCACAGCCATGACCTGCGTCAATCGTTGTCGGCCTTCAACCCCGGGGTGGGCGGAGCTATGCTGGTCCGCCGCGCCTACCGCCGAGCCGTGCCATGAAGATCCGCCTGCTGTCCGACCTCCACCACGAACATTTCGACGGGCGACGCCAACTGCCAGAGGTCGAGGCCGACGTGGTGGTGCTGGCCGGCGATATCCACAGCCACCTGGAAGGCCTGCACTGGGCCCGCGAGACCTTCGCCGACAGCGAGATCGTCTACGTCGCCGGCAACCATGAGTTCTACTCCTCGGAAATGACCGACCTGACCCAGGCGATGCGCAATATCGCCCGGGCGCTGGAGATCCACTTCCTGGAAAACGACGAAGTGCGGATCGGCCCGGCGCGCTTCCTCGGCGCCACCCTGTGGACCGACTTCCAGCTCTATGGCGCGGACGGCTATGCACCCGCCCATGAGCTGGCCCTGCAATCGATGCCGGACTTCAGCTGCATCGACTGGTTCGGTGGCGACTTCACCCCCGAGCAGAGCATCGCCCTGCACCAGGCCTCGCGCGACTGGCTCGCCGGACAGCTGGCGCGGCCCCACGACGGCCCGACGCTGGTGGTCAGCCACCACGCGCCCAGTGCGCTGTCGATCCCGCCGCAGTTCGTCGGCAACCCACTGTCGCCAGCCTTCGCTTCCAACCTCGACGAACTGGTGGCGCAGGCCGACTACTGGCTGCACGGTCACGTCCACGACGCCCTCGACTACCGCATCGGCCGGGCACGGGTGCTGGCCAATCCGGGCGGCTATCCCCACGAGAGAGGCGGGTTCCGTCCGGAATTCGTCTTCGAGGTCTGAGCCTCAGCGCGGCAACTGGCTGAAGAAGCGCCAGATTTCCACTGGCGCGTCCAGTTCCGGGTCGCTCTTGCCGAGAATCCGCGGGAAGCGATAGTCCGGCTGCGCCAGCACGTGGCCGCCGCCATGCACGCTGAGCAGCTCCACCGGCGGATGGCCGTCTTCCTGCCAGCGCTGGCGCTCGGTCCAGACCGGGCCGGGACGGGTCAGCGGCGCCACGTCCGGCGGCGCTGCGATGCCGTTCAGGCCGGCCCACCAGCGTGCCGAGTCCAGGGTCGAGCGTACCGCGCCCCGGTCGCCGAAGCCGAACAGGCTGACCTTGCCGCCGAGATAGGGATTGATCGGATCGCGCGTGCCGTTGATCAGCAACGCCGCGGTCGGCCGCTCGACCGGCCGACAGGCATCGTTCCCCGTGGTCGGCAGGCTCGCCGCCACCGCTGCGATCGCCGCCGGCAACCCCGGCGCTTCGGCGGCCAGGCGGAAAGCCATCTGGCCGCCATTGGAGTAGCCGGCGACATATACCCGCTGCGAATCGACGCGGTATTCCTGGGCCAGCCGCGCCACCAGCGCGCGGAGGAAAGCCACGTCATCGACGTCACGCAGCCGCGCCGAATAGCTGGCGACCTTGCGGCAATCGTTCCAGTGGCCCTCGAAGCCGTCCGGGTAGGCCACCAGGAAACCTTCTTGCGCCGCCAGCCGGTCGAAGCCGTAGCCGCTGATGCGGCGCATCTGCGCGCCGTCGCCCCATGAGCCGTGCAGCACCACCAGCAACGGCGCTCCCTCGGACACGCCCGGCGGCACGTAGAGCAGGTAATGCCGGCGCAGGCCTGCGACCTTCAGACTCGAGTCCTCGCTGTGGCCGGCCAGCGCGGGGGGGCGCAGGGCCTCGTCCTGCAACCACCACCAGGCGCCGGCGAGCAGCGCCAGGACCAGCAGCAGGATAAGCGTGCGAACCAGGCGGATCAGCGTACGCATCGCGGTTCTCCCGTTCTCGGTGTCTTCGGACAACGTTAGGCCGGGTTGTGCCGGAATGCCCGAACCATGGCCCTTCTCCAGAGACCCCGGGGCGGCGTACTTTGCTCCCGGACAACCACAACCGTGCCGTTTGCTGGCACACTTGCGCCTTTGTCACGCCGGCTGCCGCCTGCCTCATCCGCCTGCCAGGACGCTCGGCCGAGCCGTCGTCCGGCAACCGCACCGGCCGTTCGATCAAGGAGCCAACCGATGTCCATTCGTCCTTCACTGCCGCTGGCCGGGCTGCTGCTCGCCGTCGCCCTGCCGCTCTCTGCCGCCCAGCCGGGCGCCGCCAAAGGCGCCCCACTCAGCGGTTGCGCCGCCAAGCAGGCCGCCATCGAGGCGAAGCTGGAAACGGCCCGCTCGTTCGCCAACGAAGGCCAGGTGGCCGGCTTGGAAAAGGCCCTCTCCGAGGTCAAGGAACACTGCACCGAAGCCGGCCTGCTGAGGGAGAACAAGCAGAAGGTGATCGACAGCGAGCGCGAGGTCAGCGAACGCGAGAAGGATTTGCGCAAGGCCATGGGCAAGGGCGATCCGGAGAAGATCGAGAAACGCAAGGCCAAGCTGGCCGAGGCCCGCGCCGAACTGGAAGAGGCCAAGAAAGGCCTGGAACAGGCCCAGGCGCAGTAGGACACCAGGTGCCGCCCAGCGCTGCCGCAACGGCGAATGAGCGCCAGCGCTCATTCGCCCTACCCCTCGCGCCTTCCAGGCACGGCGTATGACGCCCGGTCCGGCCTCAGAGCGCGCGGAATTTCTTGTGGCAGGCTTCGCAGGCGTCTTCCACCGCGGCGAAGTCCTTGCGCACGCCATCCGGGGTCGGCGTGGCCTGGCGGGTGTTGTCCTGGAGACGGTTCATCGCGTCGATGAAGACCTGGGTGGCGGCCTTGAACTCCTGCTGGCGCTGCCAGACCTCGTCCTTGGCGCGGGTGTCCTCGCCCTCCTCGCCGGCCTTGGGACTGGGGAAGTACTGCCAGGGCTGGTCGGCCAGTTGGTGCAACTTCGCCGATCCGGCACGGAACTTCTCCGCGTCGAAGGGCAGACGTCCGCGGAGCATCCCGCCCATGTCCTCGCTGGTCCGTAGCATTTCCTTGAAGATCGCCTGGCGCTTGGCCTCGGGCGAATTGGGATCCATACGGTGACAGCCGCTCAGGGCGACGCCGGCCAGCAGCACGACGAGCAGGGACTTCAGCTTCATGGCAAGGCTCTTTTTTCAGGGTCGATCACGGAAGCCGCGGATTATCCGCCGCCACCGCCGATTGATCCAGAGCCGCGCGCCCGCACTGCGGCCATAGGCCGCAGCGGGCTGCTCAGGCGGAAACCACGAAGAACGCGGCGATGAGCAGCATGCCGACGAACCAGACCAGCGAGCGCAACGGCCCCCAGTCGGCGAGGTAGCAGATGACGTAGAGCAGGCGACTGGTGATCCAGGCAATGGCCAGGCTATCCAGGGTCGCCTGCGAAGCGTTGCCGACCAGATGGGCGATGATCACCGCCGCGGCGAACGCCGGGGTCACTTCGAAAGCGTTCAACTGGGCGTTGTTGGCACGCCGGCGAAAGCCTTCGAGCGAACCGAGGAACGCCCGCGGGTCGGCGTTGGCCCGACCGCCGTAGCCCTCCCCGCCGAACTTGGCGATGGAGGTACAGACGTAAGGCAGGAAGATCGCGATCAGCACGCACCAGAAAGCGATGGTCATGGCAGTTCCTTGTAGTTGTGGAACTGCAACTCAAGCTGGCGCCGCTCGTTCTGTAAAGGCACAGCCCCTTCAGAGCTTCATCAGCAGCATTCCGGCCAGCACCAGGCCGCACGCCAGCAGGCGTGGCAGTCCGAACGGCTCGTTGAGGAAGCGCATGCCGAACAGCACCGCCAGCAGCACGCTGGTCTCGCGCAACGCTGCCGCTTCGGCGATCGACCCCAGCTGCATGGCCCACAGCACCAGGCCGTAGCTGGCCAGCACGCAGACCCCGACCGCCAGGCCGAGCTTCCACTCCAGCGCCCAGAAGCGGGCGAAGGCGCGGGTTCGCGCGCCAACGGCGATCAGCGGGAACGGCAGGCCGGAAAGCAGCGTCAGCCAGACCAGGTAGTCAAGCGCCAACGGCCAGCGCTTCAAGGCGTTGCCGTCGCTCCAGGTGTAGCCGCCGATGCACAGGCCGATCAGCAGCACCACCGGCAGGGTCCGCCAGGGCAGCCGCGAACCGCCGCCGCCCCAGAGCAGGCAAAGCATGCCGAAGGGGATCAACAGGATGCCGAGGATCTGCCGGCCGCTGAGCTGCTCGCCGCCGAACGCCAGGGTCAGGCCCAGCACCACCAGCGGCGACAGCCCGCGCATCAGCGGATAGACCAGGCCCAGGTCGCCGACCTTGTAGGCCTCGATCAACAGTACCCGGTAGAGCAGTTGCAGGACGGTGGCGCCGAGCAGCCAGGGCCAGACTTCGGCCGGCGGCAGGCTGACGAAGGGCAACAGCAGGATGGCGCAGAGCACGCCGACCACGTCCATGCAGGCGACCACCAGCAAGCGGTCGCTGCTGAACTTGACCAGGGTGTTCCAGGTGGCGTGGAGAACGGCGGCGCATAGCACCAGGCTGGTGGCTAGCATGACGGGCCTTATTGGTATAGACCAGGATAGTCTATCCCGGCGGAGGCTCCAAATGCTCGCCTCGTTGCGGCGTTTTTCCCTGAAAGCTCCTACGAAAGCGGAGAAACATGCAGCAGACATCGTTACGTCAAACGGCTTAATCTTCGGACAATCCTGATGGACTACCATCGGCCAGCGCCGCACAGTGCCGGCCCGGCCTCCCTTATCAACGACACAGGAATCCCTGCCTTGAGCGCTCTCCTCAAGCCCCTCGACAATCGCTTGTTCTGGCCCGCGGTCGCCATCGGCGGCCTGCTGATCCTCGCTTTCGTCCTCTACCTCCAGCACGTGCGCGGCTTCGCGCCCTGCTCGCTATGCATCTTCATCCGCCTGGACGTGCTCGGCCTGGTGCTCGCCGGGATCGTCGGCAGCCTCGCCCCGCGTTCGCGGATCGCCGGCGGCATCGCCGCGCTGGGCATGCTCGCCGCCAGCCTGGGCGGGATCTACCACGCCTGGTCGCTGGTCGCGGAAGAGAAACTGGCTGCCCAGGGCATGGGCAGTTGCAAGATGTTCATGGGCTTCCCCGAATGGATACCGCTGGATACCTGGCTGCCGCAGGTCTTCCAGCCCGAGGGGCTGTGCGGCGAAGTGGTCTGGACCCTGCTCGGCCAGTCCATGGCGGTCTGGTCGCTGGCGCTGTTCGTGTTCTGCCTGCTGGTCCTGGCGGCCAAGCTGGCGTTCGGCCGCCGCACCGCCTGACAGCGCCGATATCCGTGCCGGCACAAGGAACGTGCTGGCCATTGGCTGGTCTACAATCGAGCTTTCTCAACCCGGATGAGTACCACCATGCCTCGATTCCTCAGAAATGCCCTCCTTCCCGTCCTCGCCCTGCTGCTCAGCGGCTGCGGCTACAACGCCATGCAGGCCGGCGACGAACAGGTGAAAGCCGCCTGGTCGGAAGTGCTCAACCAGTACCAGCGGCGCGCCGACCTGGTGCCCAACCTGGTCAGCACGGTGAAGGGCTATGCCTCCCATGAGGCGTCGGTCCTGACCCAGGTCACCGAGGCCCGGGCCAAGGTCGGCAGCGTGCAACTGAACGCCGACCAACTGGACGACGAGCAGGCCGTGCAGCGCTTCCAGAAGGCCCAGGGCGAACTGAGCTCGGCGCTTTCGCGCCTGCTGGTAGTCACCGAGAACTACCCGCAACTGAAGGCCGATGGCTTGTTCAAGGACCTGCTGACCCAACTGGAAGGCACCGAGAACCGCATCGCCGTCGCTCGCGGCCGCTACGTCAAGTCGGTACAGGAATACAACGTGCTGCTGCGCCAGTTCCCCGGCGTGATCACCGCCAAGCTGTTCGGCTACAAGCCCAAGGCGAACTTCAGCGTGGAAAACGAAGCGGCCATCTCCACCGCGCCGAAAGTCGATTTCGGCAACCCGCAACCGGCGCAGTAAGCCATGCGCCGGCTGCTACTGGGCGCCGGGCTGCTGCTCGCCAGCCTGGTCGCCTGGGCCGATGTGCCACCGATACCCGCGTTGACGGCGCGGGTCACCGACCTCACCGCGACCCTTTCCGGCGACCAGCGCCAGCACCTGGAGCAACAGCTCGCCGCCCTGGAAGCCAAGAGCGGCGCGCAGCTCGCGGTGCTGCTGGTCCCGACCACCGGCGACGATTCCATCGAGGAGTACGCGGTGCGTACCTTCGAGAAATGGAAGCTGGGCCAGAAGAAGGTCGACGACGGCGTCCTGCTGCTGGTGGCGAAGAACGACCGCACCCTGCGCATCGAGGTCGGCTACGGCCTGGAAGGGGCCATCACCGACGTCCAGGCCGGACGGATCATCAGCGAGCGGATCACGCCGCAGTTCCGCCAGGGCAATTTCTATGGCGGAATCCAGGCCGGCGTGGACAGCCTGGTGCAACTGATCGATGCCGAGAAGAACCCGGAAAGCGCTACCGCCAGCGCTCCCGTCGACGCCTTGCCGGCGGTTCCCGAGGCCACGCCGCCGCGGGCCCTGCCGCCACCGGTCGACGAGGGTGAGGTGTATGACAGCGCCCCGCCGGAGCCGAAAAAGAAGAGCGGCCTGAGCGGACAGCTCTGGGGCAACCCGGTCTACCTCGGTGTCTATGTGGCGGTCCTGCTCGCCGTGGCCCTACTCGGACGCCTGCTGCCGTTGCAGTGGATGCGGCGGCGCAGCATCGGCCGCTTCCTGCTTTGCAGCGCGGCGGTCGCCGGCCTGGCCTGGCTGTTGAGCATGGGCCTGTGGCAGAACGTCGACCGCGCGGCGGACGACAGTCTCGGCGTACTGGCGCCGACCCTGTTCATCTACGCCCTGTTCCTGCTTCCCGGCGAAGTGCTGATGGCCATCCTCAGCGCCATCCTCAATAGTCGCGGCGGCGGTGGGGGAGGCGGCAGCGGCGGTGGCAGCATCTTCCGCGGTGGCGGCGGCTCCAGCGGCGGCGGCGGCGCCTCCGGACGCTGGTGACGAAAAGCCCGAGGCCTGTGCCTCGGGCTTTTTTCATCGGTCGGCGACGGTTCTCGCCGATGCCGGAAGTCTTCGCCGCTATCCGGCAAACGACCGGGTAACGCGCTTCGTCAGGCGTATACCCAGAGCACCCTGACCGGCGCCTGGCTGCGGTTGGCGTAGCGGCTGCGCATATGGCTGGGAATCTGGAAACCGTCGCCGGCCTGCAGGCGCAGCTCCTCGTCCTCCAGCCACAGGGTCAGCTCGCCTTCGAGCACGTAGCCGCCCTGCTCCGAGCTGTCCAGCAGGTCGCGCTCGCCGCTGTCGGCACCCGCTTCAAGGCAGGTTTCGAGCATGAAGAAGGCGCCGCCGAGACGCGGCGATACCAGGTTGTCGCTGGCGCCACGAGCGTAGGCCAGGGTCCGACGCTCGCCCGGGCGGGTCACCCAGGGCGAGGCCTGGATCTTCGGCGAGCAGAAGAAGTAGGTCGCCGGCACCCCGAGCACCTGGCTGATGGCGACCAGGTCGTCCACCGCCGGCCGCGAAAGGCCGCGCTCGACCTGGGAGACGAAGCCCACCGAACGGCGAATGCCGTCGGCCAGTGCCTGCAGGGTGATGCCCTTGCGCTTGCGCAATTCGCGCACCAGGCTGGCGATCTCCGCCAGGTCGTCGGCTACTTCGCTCATCTCGGCTCCGGGCCCTCTCAGAACAGGTCGCGCAAACGGTAATACGCTTTGCCCAGGGCTTCCAGCGGCGCGGCGAAGCGCTGGCCGCCGGGAAACTTCGGATTGCGCAGGCGCTGGTATAGCGCCAGGGTCTCGTCGTCGCCGAGCAGCGCGTCGCTGACCGCCCTGGCCGCCGCCAGACTCGGCAGCACGCCGTGGCCGGAGTAGCCTTGCAGCCAGTAGCGGTTGCCCTGCCGGCCGATGTCCGGGGTACGCCGCATGCTGCAGTCGATATGCCCGCCCCAGGCGTACTCCAGCGCCACCCCGCGCAACTGCGGGAACACCCTTTCGAGATAGGGCCGGGTGGCGGCGCGGATGTCGCTGGGCATGCCGCCCAGGTAGGTGCAGCCGCCGCCGAACAGCAGGCGGTGGTCCGGGGTCAGGCGGAAGTAGTCGAGGACGAACTGGTTGTCGGTCACGCAGCAGTTGCGCGGCAGCAACGACTTCGCCCGTTCCTCGCCGAGCGGCTCAGTGGCGACCTGATAGGTGCCCACCGGCAGCATCCGTTGCGACAGCTCGCTGTCCAGCCCGTCGATGTAGGCGTTGCAGGCCAGCACCAGCGCCGCGCAGCGGATCTCGCCGTGCTCGGTACGGACCCGGTAGCCGTCGCCCTCCTCGCGATAGTTCAGGGCCCGGGTCCGCTCGTGGATACGCCCGCCGGCGCGCTCGATGGCGGCGGCCAGGCCGAACGCCAGCTTGAGCGGATTCAGGTGTGCGGCGTGGGGATCGTAGAGACCGGCAAGGTAGCGCTCGCTGGCGATCCATTCGGGCAACTCGTCCTTCGCCACGAAGCGTAGCCCCTCGTAGCCCCAGCGACGGTTGGCCTCGGCCTGCCAGTCGTAGAGCAGGCCGACCCGGCGCGGCAGGATCGCCGTCCATAGGTGGCCGACCCGGTAGTCGCAGTCGAAGCCATGTCGCTGCGGCAACTCGCGCATCTCGCCGGCCGCCCAGAGCATGCCGTCCCAGAGACGGCGTGCGCCTTCGTAGCCGAGGTCGGCCTCCAGCGGCGGCAGGTCGCTGGACCAGCCGGGCAGCGCCTGCCCACCGTTGCGCCCGGAGGCCGCCCAGGCGATCCGGCTGGCTTCGATGACGCATACCTGGCGTCCGCCTTCGACCAGCCGCAGCGCCGTGTGCAAGCCGCTGAAACCGGCGCCGACCACCAGCACCTCGCAGTCGAGGTCACCCTCCAGGGCCTGGCGCGGCTGGATCAGTTCGGGATTGACGGCGGCGTAGTAAGTGCCGACATGCTCGTTGGATTGCAGGAACATCGCGACCTCCGTGAAATTATATTGGTTATTTTTCATGAAAAATAACACTTAAAATTTCACGACACCAGTCCCGAGCATTCGCAAACGGCCGGCAGGATGCCGTCGCGCACCAGCAGAGGCAGAGGGGCAAATATTCGAAAGGAGGCGGGAAGCCCCCCGCCAGAGCGAAACTGGCGAAGGGAACAGACGTGCGGACGGCGCGGCTCGCGCCGCGGAGAAAAGGTGCACGACCACGGGCGGGGGCATGCCGGGCGTGCTGCGCCAGTGTCGGCGCCGACGGGAGCGGGCGACAGGTACGAATACACCAGCCACCCTGGTGCATTCGTACCCTCTTCGTTTATTTGCGCCCGTTGCCGTTGCGCGGCTCCGGCGCGAATCCGCGTTCGCGTGCCCAGACGATGGCCTCGCCACGGCTGTGGACATCGAGCTTGGCGTAGATGGTCGCCACGTGGTTGCGCACGGTGTTCGGCGCCAGGCCCAGTTCCTTGGCGATCTCCTTGTCCGCCAGGCCCTGGCAGATGAGGTCGAACACCTCGCGCTCGCGCGCAGTCAGGTCGGCCAGTTCGGCGCCGGTGCCCGGCGCGTTGGCGCGGCGCACGTTGGCGAGCTTTTCGATCAGGGTGCGGCTGAACCAGGAAGCGTCCTGCATCACCGTCTCGATGGCGTGCACCAGCTCCATTTCGGTGCGCCGCCGGTCGCTGATGTCCAGCAAGGCCACCAGCACGCAGTCCTGCTCGTTGAGGCTCACCGCCTCGGCCGAGACCAGGCAGTCCAGGCCGTTGCGATCCTTGTGCTGCAGGCGCAGCTGGACGTTGCGCACGCTGCCGCTCTGCGCCAGCAGCTCGCCCAGGCGCTCGGCGCCGCCGTCCTGCCACAGCCCGCAGGCGACGGTGGACTCGCCGAGCAGTTCCTCGGCCTGGTAGCCGAAGGTTTCGCTGAAGGCCTGGTTGATGTCCAGCGCCTGCAGGTCGTCGCCGTACAGCACCAGGCTCGGCACCGGTGCCATGCGGAAGGCCTTGGCGAAGCGCTCCTCGCTCTTGCGCAGGGCCTCCTCGGCCTTCTTCCGCGGTTCGAGATCGGTGAAAGTGAAGAGCATGCAGGCCTCCTCGCCGACCTCTATCGGCTGCCCGGCGACCACCACGCACTTGCGCCCGCCCTCCGCCACCCGCAGGCTCGCCTCCATCTGCGGGATGGTCTCGCCGGCGCCCAGACGCTCCACCGCCAGTTCGCGGCGCTCGGCCTGGTCGAGTACGTCCAGCTCGTACACCGAACGGCCGATCACCTGGTCGCGGGCATAGCCGGTCATTTCCAGGAAACCGACATTGACCTTCACGTAGCGGTAGTCGCTGAGCCGGCAGATCACCGCCGGCGCCGGGTTGGCATTGAAGGTCTTCTCGAAGCGCTGCTCGGCGCTGGCCCACTCGGTGGCGTCGTGGAGGATCAGCACCAGGCAGTCGGGCTTGTCCTCGGGGGTGGTCAGCACCAGCCCGCGCACGCGGTGCACCCAGCGGGTGTCCTCGTCGGCGGCGGGAAACACTTCCACCACCACGTCGCTGAAGCACTCGCCAGCCACCAGGCGCTCGGCCGGGTACTGCCCCTCCTGCAGCGGATGATTGTTGCGGTAGCGCAGGCGAAAGCGCTCGCGATACTCGCCGGTATCGGCGCCCAGGCCTTCCAGCGAATCGACGCCGTGCATCGCCAGGGCCGCCTCGTTGGCCCAGAGGATGCGCTGGTCCGGCTCGATCAGGATCACCCCTTCGGTAAGACCGGCGATGATCTGCTGCAACTGGCGGCGGTCGGTCTGGGTACGCAGTACCTGGTCGTTCATGCTGTTCCTCTTGGATGGAGCGATTTTCCGGGGGCAGCAAGGATGCCCGCCCGCCCTGACCGCGCACGCGTGACGATTGCACTAGCGGTGCTAGTGCATTTGCATCGCGAAACGATAGCGGAGGCACCCCTACCCTGGCGATACAGGAAGCAATGTCCGGGCGGGAAGCCCAGACGCCGCGCCGGCCGGGAGGCTACGCCGCCCCTCGGTCCCGAGGTCGTCGACGCATCCACCCGACTCGCCCTGCACGAGAAGAAAGCCCCATCCCCTTGCATGAGCGACGCGATGAGCAAGAACAAGCACCCCGATCTCGGCGAGATCCAGCGCAGCCTGAACCAGGCGCTGGAAGGCTACGACTGCCAGTGCCGGATGCACTACGACGGCACCGTCAGTATCAATGTCGCCGCCCGAGAGCACGACGAAACCTTCACCTTCGTCGGCATCCAGCCCGGCGAGCTGGACAACCCCACCCGCCTGCACCTGTTCGCCGAAAGCCTGCGTCGCGACCTGGCACTACTGGAGCCCTGGTTGGGAAAGCACGCAGCCTAGAATAAAAAAAGCGCCCCACAGGACCAAAACGACGTCCGGAGGCGCATGCGAGGACAGAGGAATCTTTCTGGCGATCAGGCCCGGCGTGCGATCTCCGCCGGCCGATGCGCCAGGTAATCGAGCAACAGGAACAGCACCGGCGCCACCTCGCGGCAATGCGCGACACCCTGGCGGATCCTCCCGGCGCTCTGCACCGCCCCTTCCCGTTGCAGGTCCTGCGGGCAGGCATCGAGCAGCGCCTCGATGCTCTCCGCGGTGCTTTCCAGGTGACATTGCAGGCCGATAGCCTGCTCGTTCCAGATGAAGCCCTGGTTGGCGCAGGCAGCCGAACCATAGAGCGGCACGCTGCCGGCTGGCAGGTCGAAGGTCTCGCCGTGCCAGTGGAACGCCATCAGCCGTTCCGGCAGGCGCTCGCCCAGCGGCGAGCCCAGCGCCTGGCTGTACCTGTGCAGCGGCCACCAGCCGATCTCCGCCTGGCGTCCCGGGCGTACCGCAGCCCCCAGCGCCTGGGCCAGCAGCTGCGCGCCGAGGCAGATGCCGAGGACCTTCTTGCCGGCATCCAGCGCCGCGCGGATCAAACGCTTCTCCGCCACCAGCCAGGGATATTGCGCTTCGTCGTGGACGCTCATCGGCCCGCCCATCACCACCAGCAGGTCGAAGCTGTCCAGCGCAGGCAGGTGGGCGTCGGCGTAGAGGTAGCAGACGTGCTCGTGCTCACAGTGGCGGCCGATCCAGTCGCCGATCCGCGCGCTGCCTTCGAAGGGAACGTGTTGCAATACCAGGGCGCGCATCAGGCCACCTCCTCGTGTCGGTTGGCGACACGGGCCAGGGCCCGTTCCAGTCGCCGCAGCATTTCGTCGACGTTGGCCCGGCTCACCGTCAGCGCCGGGGAAAAACGCAGGCAGTGCGGCTGCGGCGCGTTGATCAGCAGGCCTTCGCCGAACGCCGCGCGAACCACCGCCGGCGCGCGCTGGCCGATCAGCGGCAGCCCCCAGAACAGTCCCTGGCCGCGCAGCGGACCATGCCCATAGCGACGCGCGACACGGGCCAGGCCATCGCGCAGGTGGGTGCCCTGCTCGCGCACCTGCTCCAGGAAACCCGGCTCCAGCACGGTATTCAGTACCGCCAGCCCGGCAGCGGTCATCAACGCGTTGCCGTGGTGGGTGCCAAGCTGGTCGCCCGGTTCGAAGCAGCAGGCGTTGCCACGCGCCAGCAGCGCCGACAGCGGCACCCCGGCGCCGAGGCCCTTGCCGAGGGTAACGATGTCGGCGCGTACCCCGTACAGTTCCTCCGCCAGCAGCGCGCCGCAGCGGCCGATGCCGGTCTGCACCTCGTCGAGTATCAACAGGACGCCACGCTGTCGGCACAGCCGCTCGATGCCACGCAGGTAGTCGAGGGTCGCCGGGATCACCCCGGCATCGCCCTGCACCGGCTCCAGCATCACCGCCACCGTCTCTTCGTCGATGGCCGCAGCCATCGCGTCGAGGTCGTTGAACGGCACCCTGGCGAATCCCTCCAGGCCATGCTGCGCCGGCTTGCCACAAGCCGTCAGGGTGCCCGGGGTGCGTCCATGGATGCTGTTGACAGTTCTGACGATCCGTTGCGCGCCGCCGCGATGCAGGCGGCCCCACTTGCGCGCCAGGGCGATGGCCGCTTCGTTGGCCTCGGCGCCGCTGGTGAGGAAGTAGGCCTGGTCGCTGCCGGTCGCCAGGCACAGGCGCTGCGCCAATGCCAGCACCGGCCGGTTGAGCAGGCCGGGGCCTGCGCTGACCAGCTCCCGCGCCTGCCGGGCCAGGGCCTGGACCAGCACGCTGGGACTGTGGCCAAGGCAGTTCACCGCCAGGCCCTGGGTAAAGTCGAGGAAGGCGCGTCCGTCGCTGTCCCACAGCCACGAGCCCTGGCCACGGACGAACACCTGTTCGGGCCGTTCCTGGGTGCGCATCAGGCGCAGGCTATCCAGCGCATCAGCCATCTTTCAGTTCCTCGGTCATGTACTCCACCGCCAGCAAGCGCACGCCCTGCGGCCCCTGTTCCAGCAGCCGGCGGCTTTCCCGGCGCGTTTCGATGCGCAGTTCGAAGCCGTCGCCGGCGGGGAAGCGCTGGCGCATCAGCTCGCGCACCTCGGCAAAGCGCGCGGCGCTCACCGTCATGCTGGCCAACAGCCGGCCGGACTGGCTCAGGGTGATCAGGTAGTCGCTCAAGAGGCATGCTCCCGGTAATCCGACGGTCCGCGCAGGCGCGGCCCCCAGTCTTCCACCACGCCGCTGGACAGGCGTTTCGCCGCTGTCTTGCGCCAACGCTGGGATAGCGCGTCGCAGGCCATCATCTGGCGCAACCCGAGAGGCTCCAGGGGATCGCCGAAATACCACTGCAACAGGCGGGCGACGGTCAGTTCAGGGTAATGCCGCTGGACCAGCTTCAGCTCGTCCCCGGGAGTCACCATGCCGCTGCGCAGGACCCGATAGAACCAGCCGCAGCGGCCGCCGCTCTGCAATTCGTCGGGCAGCTCGGGAAGATTCCAGCGCTGGCCCTGGCGATAGCAGGGCGAACGCGGCTGGCTGACTTCCAGCAGGGCATCGCCCCAATGGAACTGGTCGCCGATGCAGACCTCGGCTTCGGTGATGCCGTAGGTCGAGATGTTCTCGCCGAACGCCGGCAGTTGCCAGCGGTTCAGCGGGTGGCGCTTGCGCCAGTAGCGGTAGTGCTCGGCGGGATAGTGATGAAGAGCGCGCTCGAGGCCGCCGTGGTGGCGGATGTCGGCCTGTTCGTCGCCGGGCAGGCCATCGTGGCCCAGCCAGAACTCCTGCTCGACCGGCAGCTTGTCGATCGCGCTGACCAATCCGCCCCAGGTTTCTTCGACTTTACCTATGAAAACACCGTTTACGACTATCTGCTCCATTGCTCCGCGACCACCCGATGTACCGCCAATGCAGCTAGACTATTGCCTCACGCGGGACCCACTCCATTTCGATTTTCCAGTTTCATCGATAAGAACAGCTTATGGATTTTCGCCAACTCCGCTATTTCGTCGCGCTCTACGAGGAAGGCCACGTCGGCCGCGCCGCCGAACGCCTGGCCCTGTCGCAACCGGCCCTCTCGCAGCAGATCCGCCAGTTGGAGCAGAACCTCGACGTCTCGCTGTTCCAGCGCAGCGGCAAGCGCCTGCTGCCGACCGTCGCCGCCCACACCCTGTACAACCATGCGGTACCGCTGCTGGAGGGATTGGAAAGGGCCCGCGAGGCGATGCGCGTATTCCGCGGGCAGACCCCGCGCAGCCTGGCGATCGGCGTGCTGCAGACGGTCAACGCCAGCCTGGTGCCGTACATGGTCGAACGCCTGCATGCCGCGCAGCCGCACCTGCGGGTGCAGATCTACGAACTGTCGGGAATCGACATCGAGCGGCGCCTGCTCACCGGCAACCTGGACATCGGCATCGGTTTCCTGCCGCCGCGCCAGCCGGGCCTGCACAGCGTCGAGCTGTACGAGGACGAATTGCAGCTGGTGATCCCCGAGGAACACCCGTTGAAGGAATTCAGGAAGGTGTCCCTGGCCCAGGCCGCGGAGTTGCCGATGCTGCTGCTCGGCGAGGAGTTCCGTGCGCGCCAGATCTGGCAGGAGCAACTCGCCGCGATCGGCCGGCGGCCGCGGGTGCAGGCGGAACTGAACCACATGAGCGGGATTCTCGACAGCCTGCCGCAGACCCGCTTCGCCACCGTTCTACCGGGCAAGGCACGGCAGATGCACTCGAACCAGCGGCTGCTGTGGAAACCGCTCAGCGAACCGCGCATCCCGCTGAAGGTCGGCCTGGTCTACCGCGACGCGCAACGCCAGCACGCCAGCGTCGAGCTGCTGCGCTCGCTGCTGGAAGGCGTGGTCTGAGCGACGCGGTTTTCCTCGGGCAATAAAAAACCCCGCCTTTTGGGCGGGGTTTTGCAGACCTCTATCCTGACATCCGTGCTACGCCACCATCCATGGTGGATTCCCTGAGTTTCCGTATTGTCTTTGGCGCTTCCTGCGCAATGTCCTGACGGTTTGAAGATTACGCATCTCCGCGAGGGGGAGAAAGCAGCCAAAACCACCGCCGTTTGTAAGCCTTGGCTTACACGCTGTAATAGTTCCGCTCGCCGGACCGACGGCAACACCCAGCCGCCGGGAGCTTGCCGTGCGTCAAGATGATCTGCGCCGGGCCCGCTACAGTGGCCAGTCCCCTCATCATCGCGAGCCTTCCCAGCATGGAATTCCAGCGCGTCCACCAGCAGTTGCTGCAAAGCCACCACCTGTTCGAACCGCTTTCTCCCGTCCAGCTCCAGGAACTGCTCGCCAGCAGCGACCTGGTCAACCTCGACAAGGGCGCCTACGTGTTCCGCCAGGGCGAGCCGGCGCACGCCTTCTACTACCTGATTTCCGGCTGCGTGAAGATCTACCGGCTGACCCCGGAAGGCCAGGAGAAGATTCTCGAAGTGACCAACGAACGCAACACCTTCGCCGAGGCGATGATGTTCATGGACACCCCGAACTACGTGGCCACCGCCCAGGCCGTGGTGCCCAGCCAGCTGTTCCGTTTCTCCAACAAGGCCTACCTGCGCCAGTTGCAGGACAACACCCCGTTGGCCCTGGCCCTGCTGGCCAAGCTCAGCACCCGCCTGCACCAGCGCATCGACGAGATCGAGACGCTTTCCCTGAAGAACGCCACCCACCGCGTGGTGCGCTACCTGCTGACCCTCGCCGCCCACGCGCCGGGGGAGAACTGCCGGGTGGAAATCCCGGTGGCCAAGCAACTGGTGGCCGGTCACCTGTCGATCCAGCCGGAAACCTTCTCGCGAATCATGCACCGCCTCGGCGACGAGGGCATCATCCGCCTCGACGGCCGCGAAATCAGCATCCTCGACCGCGAACGCCTGGAGTGCTTCGAGTGAGCAGCGCCGCCGCTTGATCGCGGTCAAGCGCGCCACGGCCCGTCCACCGGCAAGCTGGCGGAGTCGAGCCCGCGAGAACGCCCATGCGCCAATGCCTGTATTGCCTCCATGAAACCGAAGGCGCGGAAAGCGCCTGCGAACAGTGCGGCATGCCGCTGCCCAGCGCTTCCCAGCGCCAGCTCCAGGGTCGCCGGCAGCGGCGCTTCGCCTGGTTCTGCGTCGGGCTGGCGCTGTTCTGCCTGGGCATGCTGCTCTGGTTGCCGCGCGATGCTCCCTGAGGCATCTCAGCGGCGCAGGCGCCGATAGAGCTGGAGCAGGCGCTCGGGCAACTGCCCGGCGCGCTCGACCAGCGCGAAGCCGTCGGCGCCGAACAGGTAGGGCAGGTAGTCCGCCGCCTCCTTGTCGATGGTGATGCAGAAGGGCACCAGTCCCTGGCTGCGCGCCTCGATCACCGCCTGGCGGGTGTCCTCGATGCCGTAGCGGCCCTCGTAGCGGTCCAGGTCGTTGGGCTTGCCGTCGCTCAACAGCAACAGCAGGCGACGCTTCTGCGGCTGCCCGCCGAGCACCTGGCTGGCCCGGCGGATCGCCGCGCCCATCCGCGTGTAGTAGCCCGGCGAGAGCGCCAGCACGCGACCGCGGACCTCGCCGCCGTAGCCTTCGTCGAAGTCCTTCAGCACCTGCCAGCGCACCTGCTGCCGGCGCACCGAGGAAAACCCGTACAGCGCGAAGGGGTCGCCCAGCGCCTGCAACGCCTCGCCGAACAGCAGCAGGCTGTCGACGATGCTGTCGATCACTCGCCGCTGGTCGTCGAGGTAGGCTTCGGTGGACATCGACAGGTCCGCCAGCAACAGGCAGGCGAGGTCGCGCCGGCGCGGCCGCTGTTCGAGGAACAGGCCTGGCTGGGTGGAACCGCCGCGGCGCCGCTCGACCTGGAAGTCGAGCCAGGCATCGAGGTCGATCTCGTCGCCTTGCGGCTGCTGGCGCAGGCGTTGGCGGCCGTCGCGCAGGCAGGCGAACTGGCGGCGCAGATGCAGCGCGGTCTTCTCCAGGTGCGCCGGCAGGCTGGCGCTGGTCGCGCCGCGCGGCCGCATCGGTTGCAGCAGCACGTGGTCGCTCAGCAGGCGCTGCTGCCGATAGTCCCACTCGGGCAGCTTCAGCCCGGGGCCGAGCGGCAGGTCATCGTAGTCGGCGGCCGGCAGGTCGAGATCCAGGCGCAGGCCGCCGCCCTTCTGCGTGCGCTGGCGCGACAGCGACAGGTAGTCGAGGTCTTCGGCGACGCGCGCGCCGTCCGGGTCGTCCTCGTCGTCGCTACAGCGGTCCAGGGCCAGGTGCTCCGACCAACTGAGCAGGCTTTCCAGGCGGAACAGCAGCAGGTTGCGCTCGCTGTCGCGCTCCTCGACGCGCTCGGCGCGCTTGCGCGCTCCGCTGCGGGCGACCTGGCGCTTGCCGGCGCCGGCGGCCGCTTCCTCGCCGTCCTCCGGGCTGGCGGAAGGCGTCCAGCGCTCGCCGGGATACAGCCACAGCGGCACCGGCCAGGGCGCCCGCTCGACTCGCGGGAAGCGCTCGACGCTGCCCGGCTCGGCAAGCGCGCGGCGCAGGGCGATTTCCAGTTCGGCGTCTGCCGCCGGGCAATCGTCCAGCGACGGGCGCTGGCGCAGATGCGCGGCGACCAGCCGGGCGTAGCGCGGGCGCAGCGCCGGATAGGCATCGAGCAACTGCCGCGCCCAGCGCTGGTTGTCCTGGGCCCAGTGCCGCAGCGGCCCGGCGCTGGCCGCCAGCAGCGCCAGCCAGCGATACAGTTCGCGGTTCAGCTCGGCCTGCGGATAGACCGCGAGGGATTCCGGCAGGCGCAGGCTGTCGCCGTTGAACCAGGACACCGGGGCCTGCTCGCAGGTCCCGGCGACCCGCTGCAACCAGGTGCGGCGTAGCAGCAGGCGGCGCGCCGGGGTCGCCTCGAGGGCTACCCCCGGTGCGCCGCCGAGCGCCCGGAAGAGCATGCCGAGCGGACGCCGCATGCTCTCCAGGGTCACCCGCGCCGCCTCGAACTCGCCGCTGGCATGGCGGGTGATGAAGCGGTGCCAGTGGGCGCCGACCCATTCCTCCAGCTCGACGGCGAAGGCCATCTCAGGCGGCCGCCTTGCCGCGCCGGAAGCTCAGCAGGTAGGCGACCAGGCCGATGAGGAACACCACCCCGGCGCCTTCGCGCAGCCAGTAGAAGATCGCCAGCTGGTCCTGGGTGGCCATGAAGGTCATCGCCGCGCCGTCCGCCGGCATCCGTTGCAGCCAGACCTGCAGCACCCCGGCCGCGGAGAGGAACAGGGTGATGAACACCATCGCCACGGTCATCAGCCAGAAGCCCCACATCTCCAGGACCTGCGAGCGGTTGTCCATCGCCTCGCCGATCCCGCGCAGGCGCGGCATGGCGTAGGAGATGATGGTCATTACGATCATCGCGTAGGCGCCATAGAAGGCCATGTGGCCGTGGGCGGCGGTGAGCTGGGTGCCGTGGGTGTAGTAGTTGACCGGCGCCAGGGTATGCATGAAGCCCCACACTCCCGCGCCGAGGAAGGCCATCACCGTGGTGCCCATGGCCCACAGCGCGACCGCGCGGTTCGGATAGTCGCGGCGGCGGCGGTTGATGGTGTTGAAGGCGAACAGCACCATGGCGAAGAACGGCAGCGGCTCCAGCGCCGAGAATACCGAGCCGAGCCACAGCCAGTAGCCGGGCACGCCGATCCAGAAGTAGTGGTGGCCGGTGCCGATGATGCCGCTGATCAGCGCCATGGCGATGATCACGTAGAGCCACTTCTCGATCACCTCGCGGTCGACCCCGGTGATCTTCACCAGCACGAAGGCGAGGATCGCACCCATGATCAGTTCCCACACGCCTTCCACCCACAGGTGCACCACCCACCACCAGTAGAACTTGTCGCGGGTGAGGTTTTCCGGGTTGTAGAAGGAGAACAGGAACAGCAGGGCGAGGCCGATCAGGCCGGTCATCAGGACCATGCTGATGGCGGTCTTGCGCCCGCGCAGCACGGTCATGCCGACGTTGAACAGGAAGCCCAGGGCGACGATCACGATGCCCGCCTTGCTGATGGTCGGCTGTTCGAGGAACTCGCGGCCCATGGTCGGCCACAGTTCGTTGCCGGTGAGCCTGGCCAGGCCGGCGTAGGGCACCAGCAGGTAGCCGAGGATGGTCAGCACGCCGGCGGCGGCGAATACCCAGAACAGGATCCAGGCCAGCTTCGGGCTGTACAGCTCGCAGTCGCTCTCCTCCGGCACCAGGTAGTAGGCAGCGCCCATGAAGCCGAACAGCAGCCAGACGATCAGCAGGTTGGTGTGCACCATGCGCGCGACGTTGAAGGGGATCGCCGGGAACAGGAAGTCGCCGACCACGTACTGCAGGCCCATGATCAGGCCGAACAGGATCTGCCCGACGAAGAGGATCAGGGCGAACACGAAGTAGGGTTTGGCGACCGCCTGCGAGGCGAATTTCAGGGAGCCATTGGGCGACATCATCAACCCTCCTTGTTCGGCGGCCATTGGTTGGTATCGATCTTCGAGCTCCACTTGAGGAACTCGGCCAGGTCGTCGACCTGGCCCTCGCTGAGATGGAACTGCGGCATGGCGCGGCGGCCCGGCACGTTCAGCGGCTGGATCTTCATCCAGGCCTGGAGGAAGGTGTTGAAGCCCTCCTCGCCGCCACGGCGTCCGACCACGTTGCCCAGCTCCGGCGCGAAGTAGGCGCCCTCGCCGAGCAGGGTGTGGCAGCCGACGCAGTTGTTCTGCTCCCAGACCAGCTTGCCGCGCACCACCGCGGCGCTCATCGCGGCCTCGTTGGTGCGCTCGGGCAGGGTCTTCTCGGTGTGGTAGGTCAGGGCCAGGAACAGCAGGATGAAGAACACACTCCCGCCGAAATAGATGTTCCTGGCCATGCCTTTGGTAAAGGTCTCGGACATGCGGCCTCCTGGAATGGGTGGTGCGGCGATTCTAGGAAGCGGCGGCGGCGAACCCGCTTGATGGCAATCAAGATTCCCGAACGATTTACTCAGTTATTCATCCGCGCCAGGTACAGCGCAGCGCCCACCGCCAGGGCCATCAGCAGCGGCCAGGCCAGCAGCAGGCGGCGCCATAGCGCCGGGGCATGGGCCAGCTCCATGAAGCGCTCGCCGATCAGCCAACCCTTGGCCACCGCGCAGGCCAGCACCGCCGCCAGCAGCCAGGGAGAGTCGCCGGCGCCGCCCAGCAGCACACCGGTCACGGCCAGCGCCAGCAACGCCAGCCAGCAGAGGGTCAGGGTTCGCATCGGCACCTCATTGCAGGACGTAGACCAGCGGGAACAGCAGCACCCAGACCAGGTCGACCATGTGCCAGTAGAGCACTCCCGACTCCAGTCCCGAGCAAGCCTGCGGCGTATAACACCGGCGCCAGCAGGCCTGCGCCAGCCAGCCGAGGATCAGCAGGCCGAGCAGGACGTGGAGGAAATGGAAGCCGGTCAGGCACCAGTAGAGGGTGAAGAAAGTGTCGTGCTCGATGTCCAGGCCGAGATCGGCGAGCCGCCCGTACTCGTGCAGCTTCAGGCCGACGTAGACCAGCGCCAGCAGCAGCGCCGCCAGCAACCAGCCGCTCGCCTGGCGCGGCCGTCCGCGGCGCACCGCATGCACCGCCAGCGCGGCGAGCCAGCCGGAGCTGAGCAGGGCCACGGTCAGCAACAGGCCCCAGCGGCTATCCAGTTGCTCCCGGCCGGCACGGAACAGCTCCGGCTGCCAGGCCTGGGCGCCGGCGAACGCCAGCAGCAGCAGGCTGAACACGCTGAGTTCGGCGAGGATGAAGAACCACATCGCCAGGTCGCCGGGCAGGCGCCGCTCGACGGTATCAGGCGACATGGAGATCGACGATGTCCATCAGCGCCGCCACCGTCGCCGGGTCGTCCGAGAGCGGTTCGGCCAGCGCCACCCGGCACGCCTCGCGCGGGTCCATGCCGTCGCCGATGAGGCGCGCGGCGAAGATCAGCAGGCGGGTCGAGGCGACTTCCTCCAGGTCGTGCTGCTCCAGCCGCCGCAGCGCCTGGCCCAACTGCACCAGGCGCTGCGCCAGGGTCTCGGCACAACCGCTCTCGCCGACCAGGATGCGTGCCTCCTGCTGCGCCGCCGGGTAGTCGAAGCGCAACGCGACGAAACGCTGCCGGGTGCTGGGCTTCAGGCCCTTGAGCAGGTTCTGGTAGCCGGGGTTGTAGGACACCACCAGCATGAACGAAGGCGGCGCCTGCAACGTCTCGCCGGTGCGCTCCAGGTACAGCTCGCGGCGGTCGTCGGCCAGCGGGTGGATGGCGACCGTGGTGTCCTGGCGCGCCTCCACCACTTCGTCCAGGTAGCAGATACCGCCTTCGCGCACCGCGCGGGTCAGCGGGCCGTCCTGCCACCAGGTGCCGTCGGCGCCGATCAGATGGCGGCCGAGCAGGTCGGCGGCGCCCAGGTCGTCATGGCAGGCGACGCTGTACAGCGGCAGTTCCAGGCGCCGCGCCATGTACTGGACGAAGCGGGTCTTGCCGCAACCGGTGGGGCCCTTGAGCAATACCGGCAGGCCGTGCCGCCAGGCGCGCTCGAAGACTTCGATCTCATGGCCGGTGGCCTCGTAGAAGGGTGTCGCGTCCCGCATGTCCTACTCCTGCGCTAGGGATTAGGACCGCACGCTATTCACAGTTGGAAGGTGCCACAAGCGCAAAGCAACGCAATCTTGATTCCGGTCAAGCAAGGGTAAAGACCCTGCTTTCTATGATCCTTTCGCGCCATGAATTCCCGGGAGTTCCCGACGCAGCCACCCCCAAAACACTGCTAAGGGAGCGCCTCGCAGGGCTCCTGAGGAGATAGACCATGCCATTTGGCAAGCCACTGGCGGGCACCTTGCTCGCCTCGCTGACGCTGCTGGGCCTGGCCACCGCTCACGCCAAGGACGACATGAAAGCCGCCGAGCAATACCAGGGTGCCGCTTCCGCCGTCGATCCCGCTCACGTGGTGCGCACCAACGGTGCCCCCGACATGAGTGAAAGCGAGTTCAACGAGGCCAAGCAGATCTACTTCCAACGCTGCGCCGGTTGCCACGGCGTCCTGCGCAAGGGCGCCACCGGCAAGCCGCTGACCCCGGACATCACCCAGCAACGCGGCCAGCAATACCTGGAAGCGCTGATCACCTACGGCACCCCGCTGGGCATGCCGAACTGGGGCAGCTCCGGCGAGCTGAGCAAGGAACAGATCACCCTGATGGCCAAGTACATCCAGCACACCCCGCCGCAACCGCCGGAGTGGGGCATGCCGGAGATGCGCGAATCGTGGAAGGTGCTGGTGAAGCCGGAGGACCGGCCGAAGAAACAGCTCAACGACCTCGACCTGCCCAACCTGTTCTCGGTGACCCTGCGCGACGCCGGGCAGATCGCCCTGGTCGACGGCGACAGCAAGAAGATCGTCAAGGTCATCGATACCGGCTATGCCGTGCATATCTCGCGGATGTCCGCTTCCGGCCGCTACCTGCTGGTGATCGGCCGCGACGCGCGGATCGACATGATCGACCTGTGGGCCAAGGAGCCGACCAAGGTCGCCGAGATCAAGATCGGCATCGAGGCGCGCTCGGTGGAAAGCTCCAAGTTCAAGGGCTACGAGGACCGCTACACCATCGCCGGCGCCTACTGGCCGCCGCAGTTCGCGATCATGGACGGCGAGACCCTGGAACCGAAGCAGATCGTCTCCACCCGCGGCATGACCGTAGACACCCAGACCTACCACCCGGAACCGCGCGTGGCGGCGATCATCGCCTCCCACGAGCACCCCGAGTTCATCGTCAACGTGAAGGAGACCGGCAAGGTCCTGCTGGTCAACTACAAGGATATCGACAACCTCACCGTCACCAGCATCGGTGCGGCGCCGTTCCTCCACGACGGCGGCTGGGACAGCAGCCACCGCTACTTCATGACCGCCGCCAACAACTCCAACAAGGTTGCCGTGATCGACTCCAAGGACCGTCGCCTGTCGGCCCTGGTCGACGTCGGCAAGACCCCGCACCCGGGGCGTGGCGCCAACTTCGTGCATCCCAAGTACGGCCCGGTGTGGAGCACCAGCCACCTGGGCGACGGCAGCATCTCGCTGATCGGCACCGATCCGAAGAACCATCCGCAGTACGCCTGGAAGAAAGTCGCCGAACTACAGGGCCAGGGCGGCGGCTCGCTGTTCATCAAGACCCATCCGAAGTCCTCGCACCTCTACGTCGACACCACCTTCAACCCCGACGCCAGGATCAGCCAGAGCGTCGCGGTGTTCGACCTGAAGAACCTCGACGCCAAGTACCAGGTGCTGCCGATCGCCGAATGGGCCGATCTCGGCGAAGGCGCCAAGCGGGTGGTGCAGCCCGAGTACAACAAGCGCGGCGATGAAGTCTGGTTCTCGGTGTGGAACGGCAAGAACGACAGCTCCGCGCTGGTGGTGGTGGACGACAAGACCCTGAAGCTCAAGGCCGTGGTCAAGGACCCGCGGCTGATCACCCCGACCGGAAAGTTCAACGTCTACAACACCCAGCACGACGTGTACTGAGACCCGCGTGCGGGGCACGCCCCGCACGCTCCCCCCTACGAGGAACCGTGATGAAACCGTACGCACTGCTTTCGCTGCTCGCCACCGGCACCCTGCTCGCCCAGGGCGCCTGGGCCGAAGACCCCGAAGTGCTGTTCAAGAACAAGGGCTGCGTGGCCTGCCATGCCATCGACACCAAGATGGTCGGCCCGGCCTACAAGGACGTCGCCGCCAAGTTCGCCGGCCAGGCCGGCGCCGAAGCGGAACTCGCGCAGCGGATCAAGAACGGCAGCCAGGGCGTCTGGGGCCCGATCCCGATGCCGCCGAACGCGGTCAGCGACGACGAGGCGCAGACCCTGGCGAAGTGGGTCCTGTCGCAGAAATGAACGCCCCTCCGGACTTCCGGCGCGCCGCCAGCCACGCCTTGTGGCTGGCCCTCGCGCTGACGTTCGCCTGTCCTCTTCCGGGCCTGGCCGACGAGCATCCCGATGCCCGTCGCCAGGCCCAGTTGCGTCACCTGCTGTTGCAGGACTGCGGCTCCTGCCACGGCCTGCGCCTGACCGGCGGCCTCGGCCCGGCGCTGACCCCCGAGGCCCTGCGCGGCAAGCCGCGCGAATCGCTGGTCGCCACCGTGCTCATGGGCCGTCCGCAAACCCCGATGCCCCCCTGGGCCGGCCTGCTCAGCGAAGACGACGCCGGCTGGCTGGTGGACCGCCTGATCGAAGGAGAGATCGCCCCATGAACCTGCGTCCCCTCGCGCCGCTTTTCCTCGCCCTGCTCGCCGGCTGTAGCCAGCAGCCGCCCTTGCGCGGCAGCGGCGACCTCGGCGTGCTGATCGAACGCGCCGACGGCAGCGTGCAGATCCTCGACGGCACGGCGAAGACCTCGCTGGCGCGGGTCGAAGGCCTCGGCGACCTGTCCCACGCCTCCCTGGTGTTCTCCCGCGACCAGCGCTACGCCTACGTATTCGGTCGCGACGGCGGCCTGACCAAGCTCGACCTGCTGGCCCAGCGCATCGACAAGCGCCTGATCCAGGGCGGCAACAGCATCGGCGGAGCGATCAGCCAGGACGGTCGGCTGGTCGCGGTATCCAACTACGAGCCGGGCGGGGTCAAGGTGTTCGACAGTCGCACCCTGGAGCTGGTCGCCGAGATTCCCGCCACCCGCCTCCCCGGCCAGGACAGGAACTCCCGGGTGGTCGGCCTGGTCGACGCGCCCGGGCAGCGCTTCGTGTTCAGCCTGTTCGACAGCGGCGAGATCTGGATCGCCGACTTCAGCCAGGGCGACACGCCGCACCTGACCCGCTTCCGCGATATCGGCAAGCAACCCTACGACGCCCTCATCAGCCCCGACGGGCGCTACTACATGGCCGGGCTGTTCGGCGAGGACGGCATGGCCCAGCTCGACCTCTGGCACCCGGAGCGCGGCGTCAGGCGCGTACTCGGCGACTACGGCCGCGGCCAACGCAAGCTGCCGGTGTACAAGATGCCGCACCTGGAGGGCTGGACCATCGCCAGCGACCAGGCCTTCGTCCCGGCGGTCGGCCATCACCAGGTGCTGGTGCTCGACGCGCGCGACTGGAAGCAGACCGACGCCATCGACGTCGCCGGCCAGCCGGTGTTCGTCATGACTCGACCGGACGACCGGCAGATCTGGGTCAACTTCGCCTACCCGGACAACGACAAGGTGCAGGTCATCGACAGCGAGACCCACGAAGTGATCGAAACCCTACGCCCTGGCCCCGGCGTACTGCACATGGAATTCAGCGGGCGCGGCGACCAGGTCTGGATCTCGGTGCGCGACGCCGACCAGTTGCAGGTCTGGGACCCGTACCGCCTGAAGCGCATCGGCAGCCTTCCGGCCCGCAGCCCGAGCGGCATCTTCTTCAGCCACCGCGCCCAGCACATCGGACTCTAGGAGGCACCATGGACGACCTCTCCCGCCGCCTCCTCGCCCGCTACCAGAAAGGCCTGCCGATCTGCGCGGAACCCTATCGGCGGATGGCCGAGACCCTGGGTTGCAGCGAAGCCGAGGTGCTCGAACGGCTGCGTCGCCTGGAAGCCGACGGCGCGTTGTCGCGGGTCGGCCCGGTGCTCCGCCACCAACGCGCCGGGGCCAGCACCCTGGCTGCCCTGGCGGTGCCCGAGGAGCGTCTGCAACGGGTCGCCGAGCGCATCAGCCAGTACGCCGAGGTCAACCACAACTACCAGCGCGAACACCGCTACAACCTGTGGTTCGTGCTCACCGCCGGCGACCGCGCGCAACTCGACCGGGTACTGGCGGAGATCGCCGCCGACACCGGCCTGCAACCCCTCGACCTGCCGATGCAGGAAGCCTACTGCATCGACCTCGCGTTTCCCCTGGAGGCCAGCCGATGAACCCCGTCGAACCCCTCGCCGCGCCGCAGCGGCAACACCTGCGCTACCTGCTGGAACAGGGCCTGCCGCTGGCCAGCCGGCCCTACCGGGTGCTCGCCGAACGCATCGGCGCCGGCGAAGACGAAGTGCTGGAACAGGTCCGCCGCTGGGACGAAGACGGCCTGTTCCGCCGCTTCGGAGTGATCCTCCACCACCGCGCCCTGGGCTATACCGCCAACGCCATGCTGGTGCTGGACGTCGCCGACGCGGAGGTCGACGCCGTCGGCCGCGCCCTCGCCCACGAAACGATCGTCTCGCTCTGTTACCGCCGCCCGCGTCGCCTGCCGATGTGGCCATACAACCTGTTTTGCATGATCCACGGCCGCGAGCGCGGCGAAGTGGAACGCCAGATCGAGGCGCTGCTGGAGCGCCACGCCCTGCGCCAGACACCGCACCGCTGGCTGTTCAGCCTGCGCGCCTACAAGCAGTGCGGCGGCCGCTACACCGCGCCGCCGGCCGACCTGGAGCGCCGCCATGGATGAGTTCGACCGGCGCCTGCTGAACCGCCTGCAACACGGCCTGCCGCTGGAGCCGCATCCCTACGCGCTGCTCGCCGCCGAGCTGGATTGCCGCGAGGAAGACATCCTGCGCCGCCTGGACGACCTGCTCGACGACGGCACCCTGACCCGCTTCGGTCCGCTGTTCAATATCGAGCCCCTCGGCGGTGCCTTCACCCTGGCCACCATGAGCGTGCCGGAGGCGCGTTTCGAAGAGATCGCCGCGCTGCTCGCCGGCTGGCCGCAGGTCGCCCACAACTACCGTCGCGAGCACGCCCTGAACATGTGGCTGGTGGTCGCCTGCGACAGCCCGGCGGAGGTCGCCGAGACCCTCGCACGGCTGGAGCGCGAGAGCGGGCTGGCGGTACTCGACCTGCCCAAGGAGGCGACCTACCATGTCGGCCTGCATTTCCCCCTCTGACGCCCTGCTCGCCCGCCGCCTGATCGAACTGACCCAGGCCGGCCTGCCGCTGGTCGCCGACCCTTGGGCGTGGATCGCCGCGCAACTGCGGCTGAGCGAGGCGGAGACCCTGGCGCTGCTGAAGCGCCTGCGCGACGCCGGGGTGATCCGGCGCATCGCCGCGGTGCCCAACCACTATCGCCTTGGCTACCGGCACAACGGCATGACCGTCTGGGACGTCGCCGACGAACGCATCGAACGCCTCGGCCGGCTGGTCGGCGGGCTGTCCTTCGTCAGCCATTGCTACCGGCGCCCGCGCCATCTGCCGCAGTGGCGCTACAACCTGTTCGCCATGGTTCACGGCCGCAGCGAAGCGGAGATCGAAGGCTATCGCCAGCAGATCCGCCTGCTGCTCGGCGAGGACTGTCGCGCCGACGAGATGCTGGTGAGCAGCCGCATCCTGAAGAAGACCGGCCTGCGCCTGGCGCAGAAGGAGGAACGTCCATGCTGAGGATCAGCCATTACCTGCGCAGCCTCGCCGAGGACGCGCCGACGCCGCGCCGCGCCGGCGGCAGGCGCGCCCCGGTGGTGATCTGGAACCTGCTGCGGCGCTGCAACCTGACCTGCAAGCACTGTTACTCCACCTCCGCCGACAGCGACTTCCGTGGCGAGCTGGAGACCGCGGAAATCCTTCGCGGCATCGACGACCTGCGCGCCGCCGGAGTGCGCGTGCTGATCCTCTCCGGCGGCGAGCCGCTGATGCACCCGGACCTCTTCGAGATCGCCGCCCATGCGCGCCAGGCCGGGATGTTCGTGGCGCTGTCGAGCAACGGTACGCTGATCGACGAAGGCAACATCCAGCGCGTCGCCGAGGCCCGCTTCGACTACGTCGGCATCAGCCTCGACGGCCTGCGCGAGACCCACGACCGCTTCCGCCAGAAGCAGGGCAGCTTCGACGCCGCGCTGGCGGCCATGCGCCTGTGCCGCGAGGCGGATATCCGCGTCGGCATGCGCACCACCCTGACCGAGGAGAACGCCGCGCAACTACCGGCACTGCTCGACCTGATGCGCGAACTCGACGTGCAGAAGTTCTACCTCTCGCACCTCAACTACAGTGGCCGCGGCCGCCGCAGCCGCGCCCTCGACGCCCACCACCGGCGCACCCGCGAGGCCCTCGCGCTGCTCTTCGAACGGGCCGACGAGGACATCCGGCAGGGGCGCGACAGCGACTTCGTCACCGGCAACAACGACGCCGACGCGATCCTTCTCCTCGACTGGCTCAAGCGCCGCCGCCCGCAGCAACTGGCGCGTCTCTGCGAGCTGCTGCTGGACTGGGGCGGCAACGCCTCGGGCGAGGGCATCGCCAACATCGACAACACCGGCGAGGTGCATCCGGACAGCTACTGGTGGCACCACAGCGTCGGCAACATCCGCCATCAGCGCTTCGCCGACTTCTGGTTCGAGCGCCCCGACCCGCTGCTCCTGCAACTGCGCCAGCGCCCGCGACCGGTGGTCGGGCGCTGCAGCCAATGCCGCTGGCTGGACATCTGCAACGGCAACACCCGCACCCGCGCCTGGGCCGGCGGAGAACTCTGGGGCGAAGACCCCGGCTGCTACCTCAGCGATCAGGAAATCGGCCTCGAGCGCATCGCGCTGCACGCCGTCTAAGGAAAGCCTCATGAACACTACCGTGATTCCGCCGTCCCTCCTCGATGTCGATTTCCCTGCCGGCAGCGTCGCCCTGGTCGGCGCCGGCCCCGGCGATCCGGGCCTGCTCACCCTGCGCGCCTGGGCCCTGCTGCAACAGGCCGAGGTGGTGGTCTACGACCGCCTGGTCGCCCGCGAGCTGATCGCCCTTCTGCCGGAAAGCTGCCAGCGCATCTACGTCGGCAAGCGCTGCGGCCACCACAGCCTGCCGCAGGAAGAAATCAACGAGCTGCTGGTGCGCCTGGCCCGGCAGCAACGCCGGGTGGTCCGCCTGAAAGGCGGCGACCCGTTCATCTTCGGTCGCGGCGCCGAGGAGCTGGAGCGCCTGCTCGAAGCCGGCGTCGACTGCCAGGTGGTCCCCGGCGTCACCGCCGCCTCCGGTTGCAGTACCTACGCCGGCATCCCGCTGACCCACCGCGACCTCGCCCAGTCCTGCACCTTCGTCACCGGCCACCTGCAGAACGACGGCCGCCTCGACCTCGACTGGGCCGGCCTGGCGCGTGGCAAGCAGACCCTGGTGTTCTACATGGGCCTGGGCAACCTCGCCGAGATCGCCGCGCGCCTGGTCGAGCACGGCCTCGCCAGCGACACCCCGGCGGCGCTGGTCAGCCAGGGCACCCAGGCGGGCCAGCAGGTGACCCGCGGCGCCCTTGCCGAGCTGCCGGCGCTGGCGCGACGCTACCAGTTGAAGCCGCCGACGCTGATCGTCGTCGGCCAGGTGGTCGCGCTCTTCGCCGAGCGCGCGATGGCGCATCCGTCATACCTGGGCGCCGGCTCGCCGGTCAGCCGCGAGGCCGTCGCATGCGCCTGATCGGCCTCGCCCTCGGCCTGCTCCTCGGCGCCCTCGCACAGGCCGGCGAAGCGCCGGGGGAAGCGCTCTACCGCCAGCACTGCCAGGCCTGCCACGGCGCCGGGCGGCTCGGCGGCAGCGGCCCGACCCTGCTCCCGGAAAGCCTTTCGCGGCTGAAGCCGGCGCAGGCCCGCGAGGTGATCCTGCACGGTCGCCCGGCAACCCAGATGGCCGGCTTTGCCGGTCAATTGGACGACGCCGCGGCGGACGCCCTGGTCGCCTATCTCTACCAGGCGCCGCCGCGCGAACCGCAGTGGAGCGCCGAGGACATCCGGGCCAGCCAGGTTCAGCCGCATCCCCTCGCCACCCTGCCGTCCAGGCCCCGCTTCGAGGCCGACCCGCTGAACCTGTTCGTGGTGGTGGAGTCCGGCGACCACCACGTGACCATCCTCGACGGCGATCGCTTCGAGCCCATCGCCCGCTTCCCCTCGCGCTACGCCCTGCACGGAGGTCCGAAGTTCTCCCCGGACGGGCGCCTGGTGTACTTCGCCTCGCGCGACGGCTGGGTAACCCTCTACGACCTGTACAACCTGAAGGTGGTCGCCGAGGTCCGCGCCGGCCTCAACACGCGCAACCTGGCGGTCAGCGACGACGGGCGCTGGGTCCTGGTGGGCAACTACCTGCCCGGCAACCTGGTGCTGCTGGACGCCCGCGACCTGTCCCTGGTGCAGGTCATCCCGGCGGCCGACGCCCAGGGCCAGGCCTCGCGGGTCAGCGCGGTATACACGGCACCGCCGCGACACAGCTTCGTGGTCGCCCTGAAGGACGTCCACGAGCTGTGGGAGCTGCCCTATGCCAACGGCAAGCCGGTCGCGCCGAAACGGTTAGCGGTGGCCGACTACCTCGACGACTTCTCCTTCAGCCCCGACTACCGCTACCTGCTGGGCAGCTCGCGGCAGGCCAGGGGCGGCGAGGTGATCGAGCTGGACAGCGGCGCGCGGGTCGCCTCGATCCCGCTGTCGGGCATGCCGCACCTCGGCTCGGGCATCTACTGGAAGCGCGACGGGCGCTGGGTGTTCGCCACGCCGAACATCAGCCGCGGGGTGATCTCGGTGATCGACCTGCAAAACTGGAAGCCGTTGAAGGAAATCGCCACCGACGGCCCCGGCTTCTTCATGCGTAGCCATGCCGACTCGCCCTACGCCTGGACCGATACCTTCCTTGGCAAGAAACACGACGAGATCCTGCTGATCGACAAGCAGACCCTGGAAATCGCCCATCGCCTGCGCCCCAGCCCGGGCAAGGTGGCCGGCCACGTCGAGTTCACCCGCGACGGCCGCTACGCCCTGCTCAGCGTCTGGGACCGCGACGGCGCGCTGGTGGTCTACGACGCGCACAGCCTGGAGGAAGTGAAGCGACTGCCGATGAACAAGCCGTCGGGCAAGTACAACGTCGGCAACAAGATCGGCTATGCGGAGGGAACCTCGCACTGAGGCTCGGGCGAGACGCCATCAACGGATATCCCCGTATCCTCCGCGACGGACCGCGACAACCCTGTCCCCTCACGGCACGAGAAAAATCACGGGAATGGCGGATAACCGCAAGCGGTTATTCGCCCTACCGCCCACCCTGCGCGAGGAGCCGTAGGGCGCATAACGCCAACGGCGTTATCCGTCGATCACCCTGTCCCATCACGGCCCCGAGAAAACCCTGGGAATGGCGGATAGCCGCAAGCGGATATCCCCCCCACCCGTCCCGCGCGCCGAGCCCCCGGCGCCCAGAAAAAAGCCCCGCATCGCGGGGCTTTCCGTCTCAGGCGCCAGGCCTCAGAACTGCTCGGCGTCCAGCAGGTACAGCGACTCGCTGCCGGCGCGCACGGAGGCGCTCAGGGAATGGATGCGCGGCAGCAGGCGGGCGAAGTAGAAGCGCGCGGTACCCAGCTTGCTGGCGTAGAAGTCGTCCTCGCCCTGCTTGGCCAGCGCGGTGCGCGCCATCAATGCCCACATGTAGGCATAGGCGGTGTAGCCGAACACATGCAGGTATTCGACCGACGCCGCGCCGATCTCGTTGGGATTGCCCTTGGCGCGGTCGAGCAGCCAGGCGGTCAGCTCTTCCAGGCTCTCCACGGCGGCCGCCAGCGGCTTGCTGAACTCGCCCAGGGCCTCGTCGGCGGAAGCGACGAAGGCCTTGATCTCGTCGGTGAAGTGACGGGAGAAGGCGCCGCCGCTGCCGATCACCTTGCGCCCCACCAGGTCGAGCGCCTGGATGCCATTGGTGCCTTCGTAGATCTGCGTGATGCGACAGTCGCGCACCAGTTGCTCCTGGCCCCATTCGCGGATGAAGCCGTGGCCGCCGAAGATCTGCTGGCCATGGATGGTGGTTTCCAGCCCCATGTCGGTGAGGAATGCCTTGGCCACCGGGGTCAGCAGCGCCACCAGCTCTTCCGCGCGCTTGCGGGTGACCGCGTCTTCGCTGTACTTGGCGGTGTCCAGCTGCATCGCGACGTAGCTGGAGAAGGCGCGGCCGCCTTCGTTCAGCGCCTTCATGGTGAGCAGCATGCGACGCACGTCGGGGTGCACGATGATCGGGTCGGCGGCCTTGTCCTTGGCCACCGGGCCGGTCGGCGCGCGGCTCTGGATACGCTCGCGGGCATATTCGATGGCGCTCTGGTAGGAGCGCTCGCCAGTGGCCAGGCCCTGGATGCCGACGCCAAGGCGCTCGTAGTTCATCATGGTGAACATCGCCGCCAGGCCCTTGTTGACCTCGCCCACCAGCCAACCGGTAGCGCCGTCGAAGTTCATCACGCAGGTGGCCGAGGCCTTGATCCCCATCTTGTGCTCGATGGAGCCGCAACCCAGGCTGTTCTTCTCGCCCAGCGAGCCATCGGCGTTGACCAGCACCTTCGGTACCAGGAACAGCGAGATGCCCTTCGGCCCGGCCGGGGCGTCGGGCAGCTTGGCCAGCACCAGGTGGATGATGTTCTCGGTCAGGTCATGCTCGCCGCCGGTGATGAAGATCTTGGTCCCGCTGATCTTGTAGGAGCCGTCGGCCTGCGGCTCGGCCCTGGTGCGGATGATGCCCAGGTCGGTGCCGGCATGCGGCTCGGTCAGGCACATGGAACCGGCCCAGATACCGGCGTACATGTTCGGCAGGTACTTGTCCTTCAGTTCGTCGCTGGCATGGGCATTGAGCGCCAGGCAGGCGCCGGCGGTCAGCATCGGATACAGGCCGAACGACAGGTTGGCCGAGTTGACCAGTTCCTCGACCTGCGCCGAGATCACCTTGGGCATACCCATGCCGCCGTAGGTCGGATCACCGCCGACGCCGACCCAGCCGCCTTCGGCGTAGGTCCGGTAGGCCTCGGGGAAGCCGGCCGGGGTGCTCACCGCGCCAGCGTTCCACTGGCAGCCTTCCTCGTCGCCCGGACGGTTCAGCGGGGCGATGGTACCGGCGGTGACCTTGCCGGCCTCTTCGAGGATCGCCGCGGCGGTCTCGGCGTCGACCACTTCGGCCAGCGCCGGCAGTTGCGCCCAGAGCCGGGAGACCTCGAACACCTCATTGAGGACGAAGCGCATGTCGCGCAGCGGAGCTTTGTAATCAGCCATGTGGGGAATCCTCGATCGTACCGATCGCCGGCCGGGGGCCAGCGGCAACAAAATGGAGGCACGAAAGGCGTGCCGCGGCCGAGTCTACACCACCAACATTTCGGACTTGTAGCGTCACGTCGTGACCGGAAAGTCTATATCGGTCTTCTATGCGACAGGCATGAGAAAGCCCGCTTTTCGCGGGCTCGAGCGAGTTCGCGGGAGTCCGACGGGCCCGGCGGGTGCGGGAGAAACCGGGGGAAGAAGCGCCGCGCCCCTGCCCCGGCAGCCGCTAGAGCGAAAACTGCTCCGCCGACAGGCTCATCAGGCCCGCCGCGCCGGCCTGGATCGCCGCGGCGTGCGCCGCGGTGCGCGGCAGCAGGCGACTGAAGTAGAAGTCGGCGGTGGCCAGCTTGGCTTCATAGAACGCGGCCTCGCCGCTGCCGGCATCCAGCTTCTCGCGCGCCACCAGGGCGATGCGCAACCAGAAATAGGCCAGGGTCACGTAGCCGGAGAACATCAGGTAGTCCACCGAGGCGGCGCCCACTTCGTCGGCATTCTTCATCGCCGCCAGGCCCACCTGCTGGGTCAGTTCGCCCCACTGCGCGTTCAGCGCCGCCAGTTGCGCGACCTGTCCCTTCAGTTGCGGATGCTCGGCCTGGGCCTGGCACAACTGGTGGACCAGTTTGGTGAAACCGCGCAACAGCTTGCCCTGGCTGCCCAGTACCTTGCGGCCGAGCAGGTCGAGGGCCTGGATGCCGTTGGTGCCTTCGTAGATCTGTGCGATGCGGCAATCGCGGACCAACTGCTCCATGCCCCACTCGCGGATGTAGCCGTGGCCGCCGTAGACCTGCATGCCGAGGTTGGTCACCTCCTGCCCGGTCTCGGTCATGAAGGCCTTGCAGATCGGTGTCAGGAAGGCCAGCAGGTCGGCGGCCCGCTCGCGCTCGGCGGCGTCCTGCGACAGGTGCTCGGTGTCGAGCAACTGGGCGGTGAAGTAGGCCAGCGCGCGGTTGCCTTCGTTGAACGCCTTCATGGTCAGCAGCATGCGCCGCACGTCGGGGTGCACGATGATCGGGTCGGCCGGCTTGTCCGGCGCCTTCGGCCCGGTCAGCGAGCGCATCTGCAAGCGCTCCCGGGCGTAGCGCACGGCGCCCTGGTAACTGGTCTCGCCAAGGCACAGGCCCTGCATGCCGGTGCCCAGGCGGGCGTGGTTCATCATGGTGAACATGCAGTGCAGGCCCTTGTTCGGCTCGCCGATCAGGTAGCCGGTGGCGCCGTCGAAGTTCATCACACAGGTGGCCGAGGCCTTGATCCCCATCTTGTGCTCGATGGAGCCACAGGAGACCGCATTGCGCGCGCCCACGTTACCTTCGGCGTCGGGTAGGAACTTCGGCACGATGAACAGCGAGATACCCTTGGTCCCGGCCGGCGCATCGGGAAGCTTGGCCAGCACCAGGTGGACGATGTTCTCGCTCAGGTCGTGCTCGCCGGCGGAGATGAAGATCTTCGTCCCGCTGATCGCATGGCTGCCGTCGGCGTTCGGCACCGCGCGGGTCTTGATGATGCCCAGGTCGGTGCCGCAGTGCGGCTCGGTCAGGCACATGGTGCCGGTCCAGGTGCCGGCGGTCATCCGCGCCAGGTAGAGGTCCTTCTGCGCCTGGCTGCCGTGAGCGTGGATCGCCGACATGGCGCCGCGGGTCAGGCCCGGGTACATGCCCCAGGAGACATTGCTGGCGCCGATCATCTCGCTGAGCAGCAGACCCAGCGAGTGCGGCAGGCCCTGGCCGCCGTACGCGGGATCGCTGGCGACACCGTTCCAGCCACCCTCGACGTACTGTGCATAGGCTTCCTTGAAACCCTTGGGCGTGGTCACCACGCCGTTGTCGAAGTGGCAGCCCTCTTCGTCGCCGGAGCGGTTCAGCGGCGCCAGAACCTGTTCGCAGAATTTCGACCCTTCATCGAGGATCGCCGCCACCATGTCCGGGGTCGCGTCGCTGGCGCCGAGCGCCTGGTAGCGCCCATGGAAGTCGAATACCTCATCGATCAGGAAGCGCATGTCGCGCAGCGGAGCCTTGTATTCCGGCATCTCTGTTCTCCTCGGCAGGGGCGCCCCACAGGCGCGAATCCCTCGAAGCTACTGCGCCGGGCGGGCGCCTACAATCACGCTGCGGACGCTGAATGCAACGCCATAACCCCGAGGTCGGAAGGCCAGGATGCAGCGGATCGCAGGCATGAAAAAGCCCGCCGAAGGGCGGGCTCTTTCTCACCTGGGGAACGGGCCGCCAGCGGCCCGTGCCATCAGTAACCGAGGGCGAAATCTTCCTCGGCCATCTCCATCAGGTTGTTGGCGCCGGACAGCATGGCGGCGACGTGGGCGCGGGTACGCGGCAGGATGCGCTGGAAGTAGAAGCGCGCGGTCTGCAGCTTGGCCTTGTAGAAGGCTTCCTCGCCGGTGCCGGCGGCCAGCTTCTCGGCGGCCAGGCGCGCCATGTCGGCCCAGAAGTAGGCCAGGCAGGCGTAGCCGGAGTACATCAGGTAGTCCACCGAAGCGGCGCCGACTTCCTCGCGATCCTTCATGGCGGCCATGCCGACCTTCATGGTCAGGTCGCCCCACTCCTTGTTCAGCTGTGCCAGCGGAGCGACGAATTCCTTGACGGCTTCGTTGGCTTCGTTGGCCTGGCAGAACTTGTGCACGATCTTGGTGAAGCCCTTCAGCGCCTCGCCCTGGGTCATCAGCACCTTGCGACCCAGCAGGTCGAGGGCCTGAACGCCGGTAGTGCCTTCGTACAGCATCGAGATGCGGCTGTCGCGGACGTTCTGCTCCATGCCGTGCTCGGCGATGAAACCGTGGCCGCCGAAGATCTGCACGCCGTGGTTGGCGGACTCGAAGCCGACTTCGGTCATGAACGCCTTGGCGATCGGCGTGAGGAAGGCCAGCATCGAGTCGGCGGCTTTCTTCTGCTCTTCGTCCTGGCTGCGCTGGACGATGTCGACCTGCTTGGCGGCGAAGTACAGCATCGCGCGGTTGCCTTCGGCGAAGGCCTTCATGGTCAGCAGCATGCGGCGCACGTCAGGATGCACGATGATCGGGTCGGCGGGCTTCTCGGGCGCCTTCGGACCGGTCAGCGAGCGCATCTGCAGACGCTCGCGAGCATAGGCGATGCCGCCCTGGAAACCGACTTCGGCATGGGCCAGGCCTTGCAGCGCGGTACCCAGGCGAGCGGTGTTCATGAAGGTGAACATGCAGTTCAGGCCCTTGTTCGGCGGGCCGATCAGGAAGCCGGTGGCGGCGTCGAAGTTCATCACGCAGGTGGCGTTGCCGTGGATGCCCATCTTGTGCTCGATGGAACCGCAGGAAACCGCGTTGCGCTCGCCGGCGTTGCCTTCGGCGTTGGGCAGGAACTTCGGCACGATGAACAGCGAGATGCCCTTGGTGCCCTGCGGGGCGTCGGGCAGGCGGGCCAGGACGATATGGACGATGTTGTCGGCCATGTCGTGCTCGCCGGCGGAGATGAAGATCTTGGTGCCGGTGACCTTGTAGCTACCGTCGGCCTGCGGCTCGGCCTTGGTGCGCAGCATGCCCAGGTCGGTGCCGCAGTGCGGCTCGGTCAGGCACATGGTGCCGGTCCACTCGCCGGAGACCAGCTTGGTCAGGTAGGTTGCCTGCTGCTCGGCGGTGCCGTGGGCATGCAGGGTGTTCATGGCGCCGTGGGACAGGCCCGGGTACATGCCCCAGGACCAGTTGGCCTGGCCGACCATCTCGCTGATGGCCAGGCCGAGGGATTCCGGCAGACCCTGGCCGCCGTGCTCGACGTCATGGGCCAGGCTCGGCCAACCGCCTTCGACGAACTGCTGGTAGGCCTCCTTGAAGCCGGTCGGGGTCTTCACGCCGTCGGCGCTCCAGGTGCAGCCTTCCAGGTCGCCGACACGGTTCAGCGGAGCGATCACCTGTTCGCAGAACTTCGCACCTTCCTCGAGGATGGCGTTGACCATGTCGGGAGTCGCGTCTTCGGCGCCCGGCAGGCTCTGGTAGTGCGCTTCGTAGCCCAGCAGCTCGTCGCGAACGAAACGGATATCACGCAAGGGGGCCTTGTAATCAGGCATAGCAGTCAACCTCTACGAAGGGTTCTGGTTAATCGGCGACCGGACGGATGTCCAGAGTCTGCGGTCGCAGTGCGGGATCGCTCCCGGTCGCCTTGCCGGACGCACTCATGCGTCCCGACTCTCAAACAGGCGTTTGAAACATACGTTTACGCCAATCCCTTGTCAAGCATCCGAACCGACCGCTCGGTCATGCCCGAAATCACTGGCAGCCACGTCCTTCCAAAGCACTTTCGTCTCTCTCAGTAAAGCCCATGGCGAAGCGCCCGGCAGGCTTCAGGGGCCGCCGGGTGACAGTCGGAAAAGGAAGGGTCGGGGCGGCCGCTGCCGGCCGCCAGGAAGTCAGGCGTGGGTATCGATCAGGGTACCGAGGGTCTCGTCGGCTACCTCGATGACCCGGGCGCCGCTCTGCGCCTCGAGCTTGCCGCGGGTCAGTTCGACCATCTGCTCGGCCTGGGCCGAACGGGCCTCCACGGTATTGCGGGCGATCTCGCTGCCGGCCTGGGCGACGCGGGCGCTGCCCGACTGCACCGCGTTGAGGCCACTGACGAAAGCGTTGCCGGAAATTTCCACCCTCTACTCCTGGGGACGCGCATGCGCCACTGCGATAGCAAGTGGCTTCTATTCAAGCAGACTTGGCCGGCGCTGGGTACCGCCCGTTGGTTATGGACGGCCCGCTGTTTATAGCCCGATACCCAGGGGCCGCAGGTCGAGGTGTGCGGCCACGGCCGCGGGAGTGGCTTCCTCCAGGCGCGGTACCCGACCCAGACAGGGCGCCGGCAGGCGTTCGGCGAGGGTCGCCAGGTTCTCTTCCAGGCGCGAGGTAGCCGGGTCGACGACGTTGGCCACCCAGCCGGCCAGCGCCAGGCCGTCGCCCAGGATCGCCTCGGCGCTGAGCAGCGCATGGTTGATACAGCCCAGGCGCACGCCGACCACCAGCACCACCGGCAGCGCCAGCAGGCGCGCCAGGTCGGACAGGTTCTCGCGGCCCAGCAACGGCACGCGCCATCCGCCGGCGCCCTCCACCAGGGTGAAGTCGGCCTGTAGCGCCAGCACCTCGCGCACCGCCTCGTGCAAGCGTGCGGCGCTCAGTTCGACGCCAGCCTCGCGCGCCGCCAGGTGCGGGGCGATGGCCGGTGCGAAGGCCAGCGGGTTGACCTGCTCGTAGGCCAGCGCCAGCGAGCACTGGCCGAGCAACACCAACGCGTCGCTATTGCGCAGGCCTTGCGCCGTGGGCTCGCAGCCGGAGGCCACCGGCTTCGCCGCGGCGGTGCTCAGGCCGGCACTCCGGGCCGCGTGGAGCAGGCCGGCGGCGATGGTGGTCTTGCCGATCTCGGTGTCGGTACCGGTGACGAAGAACGCCGGCATGGTTCAGGAATCCTTGCGCAGCACGCCGAAGACGACGCGGTAGGTAGCGGGCAGCCCCTCGGGCTGGCGGAAACGCTCGTAGGCGGCGACCAGCGCGCGGATGCGCTGGCGCCCGGTCAGGCCGTCGGGCCGCCCGGGGTTGAGGTTGTGCGCGCCCAGCGCCTTGAGTTCGTGGGTCAGGCTGCGCAGATCGGGGAAATGCAGGAGCCGGTCCTCGTGGCGCAGGGTCAGCGGCAGCAGGTCGCTGCCGGCCGCGTGTTGCAGGTAGTCGGCGAAGGCGCGGAAGCGATTGACGTGGACGAAGCCGTCCACCACCCGCCAACTGTCGCGCAACTCGCCCAGGGTACCGACGCACAGGCTGCTGAACGCCAGCACGCCGCCCGGCCGCAGGACCCGCCGCGCCTCGGCCAGGACCGCCGGGAGGTCGGCGCACCACTGGATGGCCAGGCTGGAGAACAGCAGGTCGCAACTGCCGTCGCGCAACGGCAGCCTCTCGGCGTCGCCGCCGATGAAATGGCTGGCGCCGCCGCGCGCGCGGGCATGCCGCAGCATGCCTTCGGCGATATCCACGGCCAGGCCCTCGGCCGCACCGAAGCGTCGTTCCAGGGCCCGGCTGAAATAACCGGTGCCGCAGCCGAGATCGACCCAGCGGCGCGGCGAGAAGCCTTCCGGCAATGCCGACAGCAGGCTCTCACCGACGCCGCGCTGGAGTTCGGCCACCGCGTCGTAGCTGGCCGCCGCGCGGGAAAACGACGCGGCGACCTGGCGCTTGTCGGGCAGCGCGGCAACGCCATGGGGCGCCAGCAGCGGCGAGGAATCGTCAGGCATCGTCACCCTCGCGAAGGAATCTCAGGATTGCGCCGGCCACCTCGTCCGGGCATTCCAGCGGCAGGCCGTGACTGGCCGCCAGGGTCGAGACCTCGACGTCCGGCAGCCACTCGAGCAGGGCCTCGGCGGCGGCCAGCGGCACCAGCGCATCGGCTTCGGCGAACAGGTGCAATTGCGGCCCGCGGAAGTTTTCCAGGGCGGCCCGGGTATCCAGTTGGCCGAGCAACTGCAGGCCGGCGACCAGCGCCTCGCGCTCCAGTTGCGGCAGCGCCACCTGCAGTTGCCGCGCCAGGGTCCGAGGGTCGCGCGCACCCTGGCTGACCAGCAGGGTGAAACGCTTGCGGGTCAGGTGCGGTTCGAGCAGGAAAGCCTCGAAGAAGTCCTCGAAGGTTTCCGCCGGCATCGCGTTCGGCCAGTCCTCGCGCACGCGGAAGCACGGATTGCTGGCCAGGGTCAGCAGTCCCCGGCAATCGTCGCCGCGGCGCGCCGCCAGTTCGCCGGCGAGCATGCCTCCCAGCGACCAGCCGGCCAGCCAGCTATCGCGCGGCAGGTTATCGTCGAGTTCGTCGAGCCAGTCGGCGGCGTCGTCCAGCGACGGCAGCGGCTCGATCAACACGTTCAGGTGCGGCTCGCGCTCGTGCAGCGCGTCGCGCAGCGGTTCCAGCGGTGCGCTGCCCAGGCCCCAGCCCGGCAACAGGATCAGGTGGTCACGCATCGTCTCCCTCCTCGGCTTCGATCTCTGCCAGAAGGCTAGACGACAGCTGTCGCCAGCTTTCGCCGAGGGCTTCGAGCAAGCGGTCGACCTGCGCTTCGCTGTGCGCGGCGGACAGCGTGACGCGCAGCCGCGCGCTGTTGGCCGGCACGGTTGGCGGGCGGATCGCGCCGACCATGATGCCACGGGCTCGAAGCATGCCGGCCAGGGCCACGGCCTGGCGGCTGCCGCCGACCAGGATCGGCTGGATCGGCGTGAAGCTGTCCATCAGGGTCAGGCCAAGCGCCTCGGCGCCATGGCGGAAACGGGCGATCAGCGCCGCCAGGTGTTGCCGCCGCCAGCTTTCGCGGCGCAGCAGCTCCAGGCTCTTCAGGGTGGCGCAGGCCACCGCTGGCGGCTGGCTGGTGGTGTAGATGTAGGGCCGGGCGTACTGAATCAGGGTCTCGATCAGTTCCTCGCTGCCCGCTACGAAGGCGCCGGCGGTACCGAAACCCTTGCCGAGGGTGCCGATCAGCAGCGGCACCTGCTCCTGGCCGAGGCCGAAATGTTCGACGATCCCGCCGCCGCTGGCGCCCAGCGGGCCGAAGCCATGCGCGTCGTCGACCATCAGCCAGGCGCCGCGGGCCTGCGCGACGGCGGCCAGGGCCGGCAGGTCGGCGAGATTGCCGTCCATGCTGAAGACCCCGTCGGTGACCACCAGGGTATTGCCCTCGGCCTTGTCCAGGCGCGCGGCGAGGCTTGCCGGGTCGTTGTGCAGGTAGCGCGAGAAACGCGCGCCGGAGAGCAATCCGGCATCCAGCAGCGAAGCGTGGTTGAGGCGGTCCTCCAGCACCGTGTCGCCCTTGCCGACCAGCGCGGTCACCGCGCCGAGATTGGCCATGTAGCCGGTGGAGAACAGCAGCGCACGGGGCCGCCCGGTGAATTCGGCGAGGGCCAGCTCCAGTTCGTGGTGCGGGCCGCTGTGGCCGACCACCAGGTGCGAGGCGCCACCGCCCACGCCCCAGCGCTCGGCGCCGGCGCGCAGCGCGGCGATCACCTCGGGATGGTTGGCCAGGCCGAGGTAGTCGTTGGAACAGAAGGCCAGAAGCGGCTGGCCGTCGACCACGACGTCCGGGCCCTGGGCCGACTCCAGCAGCGGCCGCTGGCGGTAGAGGTCTTCCGCGCGCCGGCTGGCGAGGCGGGAAGCGAGATCGAAGGACATGGCAGGTCGCTCGTGTTGCTGGACGGACGCAGGCGCACCCGTCCACGCAGGGCCGACATCAGCGGCTGCAACGAAGGGACGGCGGCACCCTCCCTTCCAGTATGGTCAGGCGGAAGCGGCGTTATAGAACAGCTTCGATTCGCGTTGTTCCACCAACGCCTGCTCGATGGCGGCCTGGTGCACTTCGTCGGCGTGCTCTTCGCGCTCTTCCGGCTTGATGCCGAGACGGGCGAACAACTGCATGTCCTTTTCGGCCTGCGGGTTCTTCGTGGTCAGCAGCTTTTCGCCGTAGAAGATCGAGTTGGCCCCGGCCATGAAGGCCAGCGCCTGCATCTGCTCGTTCATCTGCTCGCGGCCGGCGGACAGGCGCACGTGGGACTTCGGCATCATGATCCGGGCCACCGCCAGGGTGCGGATGAAGTCGAAGGGATCGACGTCCTTCTCTTCCGCCAGGGGCGTGCCCTTGACCTTCACCAGCATGTTGATCGGCACCGACTCCGGGTGCTCCGGCAGGTTCGCCAGTTGGATCAGCAGGCCGGCGCGGTCGTCCACCGACTCGCCCATGCCGAGGATGCCGCCGGAGCAGATCTTCATCCCCGCCTCGCGCACGTAGGCCAGGGTCTGCAGGCGCTCGCTGTAGGTGCGGGTGGTGATGATGTTGCCGTAGAACTCCGGCGAGGTATCCAGGTTGTGGTTGTAGTAGTCGAGGCCGGCGTCCGCCAGCGCCTGGGTCTGTTCCTGGGTCAGGCGACCGAGGGTCATGCAGGTCTCCAGGCCGAGCTTCTTCACGCCCTTGACCATCTCCAGGACGTAGGGCATGTCCTTGGCCGACGGGTGCTTCCAGGCAGCGCCCATGCAGAAGCGGGTCGAACCGATGGCCTTGGCCTCGGCCGCCGCCTCGAGGACCTTCTGCACCTCCATCAGCTTCTCCTTGTCCAGGCCGGTGTTGTAGTGGCCGGACTGCGGGCAGTACTTGCAGTCCTCGGGACAGGCGCCGGTCTTGATCGACAGCAGCGTCGAGACCTGCACGCGGTTCGGGTCGAAGTGCGCGCGATGCACCGTCTGCGCCTGGAACAGCAGGTCGTTGAACGGTTGCTCGAACAGGGCACGGACTTCGGCGAGGGACCAGTCGTGACGGGTGGCGACGGAAGCGGTTGCACTCATGGGGAAGATTCCTTCGACGCTTGTATGGCGCCTTTTGTCGGGGAGCCCCGGCACGCCGGGGGTCAGGCTCAAGGGCATCATAAGTGGCTGTATGACGCTGTCAACCCAACCCAGGACACAGGGCTACATCTGATCAATATTTGATCACCCATATAGAAGCCAGCAGTCATCGACTGCTCCAATCGGCCTCGTCCTCTATGTGGCACTCGGCTCCCTAGAAGAAACGGCGCAACTACCTCGGAAAACTACAAGTAATGCTTAGGATATTCCCTACAAGAAATAGGAAATATCTTATTTATATATTCCCTGGCAGGTTTCTAACATGGAGAAACATTGAATCTCTTGCCACCCTAGCGGTGCGCAACGAAAACAAGTTATCCAGACTTGAACCATGAACGCAACCAACCACCCTAAATATAGCCATTCAAAGCGCAGCGGAAGTATAACGAAAAATATATTCGACCCTTCCGACCAACCACTTTCCAAAACACGATACGGGTTTCATTCGGGCACATTCAGGAATATGAATGGAAAGCGCCTCTTCCAGGTCCGAAGTTGGCTTCGGATGGTTCTTGCATCGATATTCGCCTGGCTGTGCATGTCCGCCCATGCCGATCTCTCGTTCGACGGCCAGAACCGTTTCGTGATGAAAGGCAAGCGCCTGCCGATCACGCTGGTCAACGAGGGCAAGGAGCCGGCCCTGGCGGAAATCTCCCTGGATTGGGGTACCGACGGCAAGGGGCAGGCGCTGCCCTTCGCCGTGTCCAGGCCGCTGCTCCGCCTGGGCGCCGGCCAGCGGGCCAAGGTGGAGGTGCTCTACCAGGGCCAGGGCCTGCCCACCGACCGCGAGACCTACCTGCTGTTGAGCGTGCTGGACGTGCCGCACGCGCCCAGTACTCCCGAGACCCTGCAGATCGCCCTACGCCATCGCTTCAAGCTGTTCTATCGGCCGCCCCTGGAAGCCACCATCGAGCAGGCGAACGAGGGCGTGACGTGGACGCTCGGCACCAGCGGCAATCCGAAGGCACACAATCCTTCGCCCTACCACATCACCTTCAGCCAGTTGGAGTTCCTCGACGCATCGGAGCGGAGCTGCGGCGAAGCCATCGAACACCTGATGCTGGCGCCCTTCTCCAATCACCAGTTCGACATCGCCGCCTGCCATCCCGACAAAGTGCGTTACGCGATCGTCAGCGACGGAGGGAACCTCCACCCTTATCACGGCGCATTGAAATCAGGCGTAGAGACCAACGCCAAACACCCATGAGGCCCGGAATACACCATGAATGCAATTACCCGAACACTACTTGTGGGAATGCTGGTTGCGTTGGCGCAGAAAGGTTATGCGCTGACCTGCGAAAGAGCGGACAACAAGGCAACGATCGACTATGTCAACATCGACACGAGCATCGCCGTGCCTTCGGCTCTGCCCAAGGACACCGTGCTCTGGCGCTCTCCAACCTACGATTTCTCCGTCAGGTGTTACCAGGAGCGCGAAAACACCGGACCTGAGGACGTCTATTTCTATCTCAGTCCGGACGGCCAGGGCGCATTGGGCTCGGACTTGGAGGTGGGCATCAACCTGAACGGCGAGGACCTCCGTTGTTCCTCGCTCCCCGGCTGCCGGCAGAAGATAGGCATGCATTTCGATGGTTGCTGGACAGGAGGACGGGGGGGATGCGAAGGCATGGCTCAGACCAAGCAGGTCCGTTTCCAGATCTTCCTCTCCAAACTCGCCGCCCCCACTCCCGGCAAGGAAGGTCCCATCACGGGCGTAAACTCCTACGCACTGTTCCAGTTCGATGGAGTGGGAGGCATCAACAACCTGGGGGGCCGGAACCTACGTATGTATGCCCTTGGCATGAACAACCTCCGCTACGTCGCCTGCACCTCCACGCTAAGCATTTCTCCAAAGACCCTCAACTTCCAGATACTGCAATCGCAATTTGCCGCACAGAATCTGGTCATCAAAGAACTTCCCTTCAGCATCACCGCCAATAAGAGCTGCAACAGCGCCTATGGCCTGAACGCTATGTTCATTCCCGCCAGCAATACCACCCTGTCGAGCACGGATACGTTGCTGGCCAAGGACAATCCAACAGTGGGCATCAGGCTCCTCAATGAGGATCGCAGCGTCATCAGTATCGGTAAGGAGTTCGAGTTCATTCCCTACGCCCCAACCCAGACGACGGTGACGAAGAACTTTCTCGCCCAACTGAGGTGGATGACGAGCAGACCCATTCTAGGCCCGTTCAACGCCACCGCCGCGATAGAGGTCTATTACAAGTGACCGCTAGGCCGCACCTGCAACAGGCGCGGCATGCTCTGCAAAAACAAGAATCGATTAACAACCTGCAGAAGAACCCCATGAATGCCTTCATCCGTTACATGCTTGTCGCAATGCTGCTCGTCCTGTCGCAGAAAAGCTTCGCCTTGATGTGCTGGAAATCGGACAACAAGCAAACCGAAGATTATGTCTACATCGATACGAGCATCGCTGTTCCATCGGTCCTCCCCAAGGACACCGTACTCTGGCGGTCTCCGAACTACTCCATATCGATCACTTGCTTCCAGGATCGCGACTGGGGGCCAGAGCAGGTCTATTTCTACCTGAGTCCAACCGGTCAGGGCGCGCTGGGTTCGGACCTGGAGGTGGGCATCAACCTGAACGGCGAAGACCTGCGCTGCTCGACACTCGACAAGTGCCGAAAGGAGATCGGCATGCACTTCGATGGTTGCTGGACGGGACGAGGTTGCGAAGGCAGGTCGAAGAAGATGACCGTCAACTTCAACTTCTTTCTCTCCAAGCGGGCAGGTCCCAGTACCGGTAAGGAAGGTCCTATCACAGGGGTAAACGCCTACCCGATTTTCCAGTTCGATGGCGAGAGCGCTATCAATAACATAGGGGGGTACAACTTCCGCATGACCCTCCACGGCTTGAATAACCTTCGCTACGTCGCCTGCGCGTCCACAATCAGCCTTTCTCCGAAAACCGTCGACTTCCAAAGCCTGCAGGCCTATTTCGCCAGCCGGGACCAGATACTCAAGGAACTTCCGTTCAGCGTCACCGCCAATAAGAACTGCAGCAGCGCCTATGGCCTGAACGCGATGTTCCTCCCCTCCGGCAACACCTCCCTGTGGGGTTCGGACACTCTTTTGGATAACAACAACAAGTCCGTGGGAATCCGACTTCTCAAGCAGGAAGACCGCAGCATCATCGATATCGGCAAGGAGTTCGTACTGGTGCCCAATAGCCAGAACCAATTGGTGGTCATAAGAAACTTCCTCGCCCAGGTGAGGTGGATGACGGGCACTCCAACGCCAGGCCCCTTCAACGCCACCGCCGCGATAGAGGTCTACTACAAGTGACCGCCCGGGGCCGCTTCGCAGACCGAAGCGGCCCGGTATCGACGACTCAGCGCAGGAAGAAGTGCTGGAGTCGTTGCACTTGCCAGTTGTAACGGCGACGCGCCTCGAGACCTTCCTCCAGGCTGACGGCGACGAAACGCGCCTTCTGGTTCGGTTGCATCTGCGCCAGCCGGTTCAGGTCGGGGCTGATCACCGTGCCCAGCGTGGCATATCCCCCACCGGACACCGCATCACGATGCAGGACGATGGGTTCGAGCCCGCCCGGTACCTGGATCGAGCCGATGGGATAGCAGGCGTCGACGATGTTGGACGGGTCCGAGCCTGCGCCGAATGGCTGTTCGCGCGGCTCGAACCGGAGCGCCGTGCCGCCCTTGAAGCGGTAGCCGGTGCGGTCCGCCTCCGAACCGACGGTCCAGGTCTCGGCGAAGAAACGCTCGACCGCGTCGGGGGTCAGGCGATGGACGTAGAGTCCGGGAACCACCCGCAAGCTCACCTCGCCGCCGACCTCCACCTGCAGCGAACGCGGCAGCGCCAAGCCCTCCACGGCAGAGGGCGAGGCAGGCCCCAGAGGCAGCAGGTCGCCCTCCGCCAGCCGTCGTCCCTGCAAGCCACCGATCGCCCCCAGACCGTAGGTCGAACGACTGCCCAGCACCTCGGGTACCGCGATGCCGCCGTCGATGGCGAGATAGCCACGGGCGCCGGCACGGATGAAATCGAACCCCAGGACCTGGCCGGCGCGAACCCGGAAGGAAGTATCCAGCGGCATCTCCGCGCCCTCCAGGCGAGGCGTCATGCGCGCCCCGCACACGGCCACCAAGGCGTCGCGCTGGAACTCCAGCTGCGGCCCCAGCAGCGCGCACTCCAACACGGCGGCGGTCGGTGCGTTGCCCACCAGCAAGTTGGCAGCGCGCAGGGCATACTGGTCGAGCGCGCCGGACGGCGGGATGCCCAGGTGATAGTGGCCTTCGCGGCCGGCGTCCTGCACCGAGGTGGCGAGGCCGGGCTTGAGCACCTTAATCGACATACAGCACCTCCTGCAGATGTTGCGTGCAGCCTCGCGGATCGGCAAGGAACGCGTCGAGATCGAAACTCACCGGACGGATGCGCAGGTCGAATGTGCCCGCTTCGACTTCGGCCGCCATGCGCTCGTACTCGGTCCGCTCGATGGGGCGGAACTGGACGATGTCGCCAGCGCGGAAGAACACCATCGATTCCTCGAGATAGGGCAAGCCCTGGCGGGGATCGAAGATCGGCGCCGGAGTCACGCCGAACATCTGGTAGCCGCCGGCACCGCGCACCGAATAGATGCAGCCGAAGCAACCGCCGTGGCCGAGGGTCAGCTTCGGCGTGTCGATGCGCGGACGCAGGTACTTGGGCACCTGCAACTGCCGTTCGCGCTCGACCATCTGGTACATGAACGGCAGGCCGGCGACGAAACCGACCATCGAGACGAACCACGGCGTGCCGCTGTGCGCCTGGATGAACGCCTGCACGTCGGCGTAGCCGTTGATCCGCGCGGCGTACTCGAGGTCGGTGGAGTCCGGGTCCTGGTGACGGTCGCGGAAGCGCATCAGGGTCTCGTGGGTCCAGGGATCGTTGTACAACACCGGCACTTCGACGATACGCGTCTCGATGCTGCGCGCGGCGACCGCCTCGGCTTCCAGGCCGCGCACGGTCTCCAGCAGCGCCTGCGGGGCCAGCCGGTCGGGGTCGAAGCGAACCTGGAACGAGGCGTTGGCCAGGCACACGTCGAGCACCCCGGGCAATTGCAGGGTCTCGATGGCGCGGGTAATCGCCATGCCGCGGAAGAAGGCTTCCAGCGACATGGACTCGGCGACCTCGGCGAACAGGTGCTCGTCGCCGCCGAAGCTGTAGCGGATGTTGGCATGCATCTCAAACCTCCTGCGCGGCGGCGGTCCGCTCGGCGAGCCAGGTTTCCAGGGTAGCGGTATCGAACTGCGCGGCCTGTACCCGCGCATCGGCGAGCAGCCAGCGATGTAGCGGCAGGGTAGTGGCCATGCCGGCCAGCACGGTGCGCTCCAGCGCCTGGCGCGCGCGGGCGAACGCTTCGTCGCGGTCGCGACCATGGACGATCAGCTTGGCCAGCAACGAATCGTAATACGGCGGCACCCGGTAGCCGGGATACAGGTGGCTGTCCACTCGCACGCCCTCGCCCTGCGGCCATTCCAGGCGCTCCACGGTGCCGGGGCTGGGGAAGAAATTGCGCGCCGGGTCTTCGGCGTTGATCCGCATCTCCAGCGCCGCGCCGTTCAGGCGAATGTCCTCCTGGCGCCAGGGCAGCGCCTCGCCGGCGGCGATGCGCAGCATGGCCTGGACCAGGTCGATGCCGGTGACCATCTCGCTGACCGGATGCTCGACCTGGATACGGGTGTTCATCTCGATGAAGAAGAACTCGCCGCTGTGCGCGTCGAACAGGTATTCCAGGGTGCCCGCGCCACGATAGCCGAGACTCTGCGCCAGGCGCACCGCGCTCTCGCAGAGGGCCTGGCGCTGCGCGCCGTCCAGCGCCGCCGAAGGTGCCTCCTCGAAGACCTTCTGGCGCCGCCGCTGCAGCGAGCATTCGCGTTCGAACAGATGCACCGCGCGCTCGCCATCGCCGAGGATCTGCACTTCGATGTGCCGCGCCTGGCGGATGAAGCGCTCCAGGTACACCGCCGGCGAACCGAAGGCGGCCTGCGCCTCGCGCTGGGCGATGGGGAATTCCCGACGCAGCTCGTCGGCGTCGTGGGCGATACGGATGCCACGCCCGCCGCCGCCGGCGGAGGCCTTGACCAGCAGCGGATAGCCGACCTCTTCGGCGCAAGCCAGCGCCGCGTCGAGGTCGCCCAGTTCGCCGGGCGAGCCCGGCACCACCGGCACCCCGGCGGCCATCGCGGTACGCCGCGCCTCGGCCTTGTCGCCCATGCGGCGGATGGTCTGCGCCTCCGGACCGACGAAGACCAGGCCGGCCGCCTGCACCGCTTCGGCGAAGGCGGGGTTCTCGGAGAGGAAACCGTAGCCGGGATGGATCGAGTCGGCACCGGTTTCCCGCGCCGCCATGAGAATCGCCTCGATATCCAGGTAGCTCCGGTCGGCCCGCGCAGGGCCGATCAGGCGTACCTCATCGGCCAGCCGCGCGGCCAGCGAATCGCGATCCGCCTCGCTGCACACCGCTACCGTGGGAATGCCCAGTGCCTGCGCGGCGCGGATGATGCGCACGGCGATCTCGCCGCGATTGGCCACCAGCAGCTTGTTCAGTCGCTTGTGCATGGCATCTTCCTCAGGTAGCGCTGGCGATCACCGCCAGCACCTGGCCCGGCTCGATGGCCTCGCCATCTTCCACGTGGAACGCCTGGAGTATGCCGGCCTGCCCGGCCTGCACTTCGGAAAACTGCTTCATCACCTCGATCAGCCCGATCACGCTGCCGGCCTCGACCGCCTGCCCGACCTCCGCGTAGGGCGGCGCGTCGGGGCTGGCCTTGCGATAGAAGGTGCCGGGCAAGGGGGACTGCACGTTATGTTCGGCCATGACGAATCCTCATTATTCGAACGTTGTAGGAAATGGCAGAAAAGCTTGTCGCGAGGCTCGCCGAGGCGAGCGGCGCTCAACGCGGCGCCTTGATGCGGATGCCGGCGCCCTCCAGGCGCGCACGGGTGCTGGCGACCAGCTCCAGGGCACCGGGGGTATCGCTGTGGATGCACACCGAGTCGAAGGCGATGTCGAGGTCCTCGCCCTCGACGGTGCGCACCTTGCCCTCGCGGCAGGCGCGCAGGACCTTGTCGGCGACCTGCTGCGGATCGAGGGCAGCGACCCGCCGGGTGAAGACGATGGAGCCGCTGCGGTCGTAGTCGCGGTCGGCGTAGAACTCGCGCACCAGCGGCTGGCCCAGTTCCCGGCCGATGCGCCAGGTGGCCGAACCGGGCATGCAATAGAGCAGCAGTTCCGGTTCCAGGCGTTGCAGGGTCTCGACGAACAGGCGCGCGGCGACCTCGTCCCGCGCCAGGTGCATGTAGAGCGCGCCGTGGGGCTTGACGTGTTGCAGCGACAGGCCCTGCAGCCGGGCGAATTCGCGCAGTGCGCCAAGCTGGTAGAGCATGTCGTTGACCAGCTCGATGGCCGGCGCGGCGATGTGCCGACGCCCGAAGCCGACCAGGTCGCGGAAGCCCGGATGGGCGCCGATGGCCACGCCATGCTCGGCGGCCATCTCCACGGTGCGGCGCATGCTGCTCGGGTCGCCGGCATGGAAACCGGTGGCGATGTTGGCGCTGCTGATCAGCGGCATGATCGCCGCGTCCACGCCATCGCCGATGGTCCATGGGCCGAAGCCTTCGCCCATGTCGGAATTGAGGTCGACTTCAGTCATTGCCCGCAGGCCTCATCTGTCTTGTTGTTGGATGGAGCCACGGTAAAAGCCGGGAAAGGTATTGGGTAGATTTATTATTCGATAGACTGGTTTCTGAAAAACAGATACCTCCTCCGGATGCTCCCCATGGCCCTGACCCTCCGCCAGGTTCGCTACTTCATCGCCACCGCCGAGTTCGGCCAGATATCCCAGGCCGCCATCCACCTGAACATCTCGCAGTCGGCGGTGACCAGCGCGATCCAGGAACTGGAAAGCATGCTCGGCGTCGCCCTGTTCACCCGCACGGCCCAGGGCATGAACCTGACCGACAGCGGCCGGCACTTCCTCAACCACGCCTATTCGATCCAGCGCAGCGTCGACGACGCGCTCAACAGCCCGCAACCGGACACCCGGGTCGAAGGCACCCTGAAGGTCGCCGCCAGCTATACCGTGATGGGCTATTTCCTCCCCCACCACCTGCAACGCCTGGCGCAGTGGTACCCGGAACTGGAGCTGCAACTGTTCGAGGACGAGCGCGCCAGCATCGAGCGCGGCCTCCTCGACGGTCGCTACGACATCGCCGTGCTGCTCACCGGCAATCTCACCGAGCCCGGGATCGCCGCCGAAACCCTGTTCAACTCCGAGCGCCGGTTGTGGCTGCCCAGCCGCCATCCGCTGGGCGAGAAGGCCGACCTGGGCCTTGCCGACGTGGCCGGCGAGCCCTACATCATGCTCACCGTCGACGAGGCCGGGCAGAGCGCGCTGCGCTACTGGCAACAGAGCGGACACCGGCCACAGGTGATCCTCCATACCAGTTCGGTGGAAGCGGTGCGCAGCATGGTCGCCAACGGCTCCGGCGTGGCCATCCTCTCCGACCTGGTGTACCGGCCCTGGTCGCTGGAAGGCAAACGCATCGAGACGCTATCGCTGGTCGACCCGGTGCCGTCGATGAGCGTCGGCCTGGCCTGGCGCCGCGACACCGAAGCGAGCGCCGGGATGCGCGCGTTCCGCGAATACTTCCGCCAGTCGTTCCTCGCTCCGCAGCAAAGCAGCAGCCGGCGCTGAACCCGGCGGCTAATCTCTGATCCAACGCTGGGAACACTCAGGACAGGACACTCATGGGTACAGAAGGCTTTTTCGACGGACTGGGCGAGATGCTGGGCAGGGCGATCCGCTTCGTGGTGGACCTGCTCTCCGGCCTGCTGGGCGGCATCTGGGACGCCATGGACGACTTCCTCCACGGCCTGGCCAGGGCCATCGGCATGGACGCATCGCTGTTCAGCTTCGTCTTCCTGGTGCTCGGCCTGTTGCTGCTCTACAGCGGTATACGCGCCTTCATGCGCCGCTCGATAGTCGGCGGGGTGATCTGGACGGTGCTCGGCCTGATCGTCATGAGCTGGCTCATCCACTGATCCACGCGTCGGCCGTTTCCGCAAGGAGCGAAGGAAGGTTTCGGTTATCCACAGGCGAGTTCCGAACCCGCTGGCAACGGCTGGTCGGCGGCGCGCGCCTGCGGTTGCATGGTGCGACATCCGCCAGGAAGTCCCGCCATGTCGTTCCCGCTTCGTCCTCTCACTCGCTGGCTTTTGCCGCCGCCGGCCTGCCTGCTCTGCGCCGCCCGCAGCGACCAGCCGCCCCGCCCACTGTGCCGCGCCTGTGCCGCCGACCTGCCCTGGTCGCGCCAGCAGTGCCGGCGCTGCGCCCTGCCCCTGCCGCTGGACGGCCAGGTGTGCGGCGAGTGCCTGCGCCGCCCGCCGGCCTATGAACAGGCGATCGCGCCCTGGCGCTACGCCTTTCCGCTCGACAGCCTGATCAACCGCTTCAAGCACCAGGCGGCCTGGCCGCTGGGGCGGCTGCTCGGCGAGTTGCTGGCGGAACACCTGCGGCAACGCTACGCCGAAGGCCTGCCGCGCCCGGCACGCCTGCTGCCGGTCCCGCTGGCGCCTCGGCGCGAACGTCGTCGCGGCTTCAACCAGGCGCAACAGCTCGCCGAGCAACTGGCTGGCGAGCTGGACCTGCGCTGCGATCCGCACAGCCTGCGGCGAGTGCTGGATACTCCGGCCCAGCAGGGGCTGGACGCGACGGTGCGGCGGCGCAACCTGCGCCACGCCTTCGCCCTGGCGCCCGCCAGCGATGTTCGCGGGCTGCACCTGGCACTGGTGGACGACGTGCTCACCACCGGGGCCACCGCCGAGCGCCTTTCCCGCCTGTTGCGCCGGGCGGGCGCCGCGCGGGTCGACGTCTACTGCCTGGCGCGCACGCCGAAGCCCGGCTGAGCTGGGCTAAACTGCCGCGCAACCGATACGGGAGAGGATCCATGCGCGCACTGCTGGTCGCGGCCTGCCTGTTGCTCGGCGGTTGCAGCCATTTCGCCGAAGACGACTGGCTGGGCGAAGACAAGGCCCTGCATTTCGCCAGTTCCGCGGCCCTTGCCGCGGCGGGCATGCAGATGGCCCACGACCGCGGCCTGCGCGGCGCTCGCCAGGCACGCTTCGGCCTGAGCGTCTCGCTCGCCTTCGGCGTCGGCAAGGAGTTCTACGACAGCCGTTCCGCCGGCAGCGGCTGGAGCTGGAAGGACCTCGCCTGGGACCTGGCCGGCGCCGCCGCCGGCTACGGTCTCTACCAGGCCGCCGAGTGACGCCCTTGCGTTTTGCCCATGGCTGTTGGAGCCTTCGCCGTATACGTCCGCTCATAGCGAAGCCTCCATGTCCGCACTCTCCACTCTCGCCCAGCACGTCACCCGTCGCCCGCAACGCATCGCCCTGCTCGCGCAGATCGCCGAACTGGGCTCCATCACCCGTGCGGCGAAGGCCGTGGGCATCAGCTACAAGGGCGCCTGGGACGCTATCGACGAACTGAACAACCTGGCCGAGCGTCCGCTGGTCGAGCGTAGCGTCGGCGGCAAGGGCGGCGGCGGCGCCCGGCTGACCGCCGAGGGCGAACGCCTGCTGGCTCTCTACCGGCGCCTGGAAGCCTTGCAAGCGCAGGTGTTGCAGGCCGCGGAAGACGCCGAGGACCTCAACCTGATCGGCCGCCTGATGCTCCGCACCAGCGCACGCAACCAATTGCACGGGCGGGTCCTGTCGATCCATGGCGAAGGCTTCCACGACCGCATCGCCATCGAGCTGCCAGGCCAGCAACGCATCGAGGCGCTGATCACCCGCGCCAGCACCGAGCAACTCGAACTCGGTCGCGGCCGCCCGGTACTGGCACTGATCAAGGCCGGCTGGCTGGACGTCGGGCTGGAACCGCGCGAGGACCAGCCGAACCAGTTGCACGGCACCCTGGAGGAAATCCTCGCGGCCAAGGCCGGTCCCAGCGAGGTGCGCATCGCCCTGGGCAGCGGTCTTACCCTCTGCGCGCTGCTGTCCGGCGAACGCCTGGCCAGCCTGGGGCTGAAGAAGGGCCAGAAGGTGATCGCCTCCTTCGATCCAGCCCAGGTCCTGCTCGGCACGCCGCTGTGAACCTGCCGGCCCGCGCCGGCTTGCGTACACTAGGGGTCTTTCGAGCCTTGGATGCCCCGTCATGTCCCATCCCTTCGACCAACTGACCCCCGACCTCGTCCTGGATGCCGTGGAAAGCCTCGGCTATCTCAGCGACGCACGGGTGCTGGCGCTCAACAGCTACGAAAACCGCGTGTACCAGGTCGGCATCGAGGACGGCGAGCCGCTGATCGCCAAGTTCTACCGACCGGACCGCTGGAGCGACGCGGCGATCCGCGAGGAGCACGCCTTCTCCGCCGAACTGGCGGAATGCGAGGTGCCGGTGGTGGCGCCGCTGTCGCGCGACGGCGAAAGCCTGTTCGCATTCTCCGGCTTCCGCTTCGCCCTGTTCCCGCGGCGCGGCGGGCGCGCGCCCGAGCCGGGCAATCTCGACCAGCTCTACCGCCTCGGCCAGTTGCTCGGCCGCCTGCACGCGGTCGGCGCCACGCGGCCGTTCGAGCACCGCGAGGCGCTCGCTGTGGATAACTTCGGCCACGCCTCGCTGGCCACCCTGCTGGAAGGCAATTTCATCCCCAGGAGCCTGCTGCCGGCCTACGAGTCGGTCGCCCGCGACCTGCTGAAACGCCTCGACGCCCTGTTCGCCGAGGTGCCCTACCAGCCGATCCGCCTGCACGGCGACTGCCATCCGGGCAACCTGCTGTGCCGCGACGAGGTCTACCACATGGTCGATCTCGACGACTGCCGCATGGGCCCGGCCCTCCAGGACCTGTGGATGATGCTCGCCGGCGAGCGCCACGAACGCCTGGCGCAGATTGCCGAACTGGTCGACGGCTACAACGAGTTCCACGACTTCGACCCGCGCCAGCTACCGCTGCTCGAAGGCCTGCGCAGCCTCCGCCTGATGCACTACAGCGCCTGGCTCGCGCGGCGCTGGGACGACCCGGCGTTCCCGCCGAGCTTCCCCTGGTTCGGCAGCGAACGTTACTGGGGCGAGCAGGTGCTGGTGCTGCGCGAACAACTGGCGGCGCTGGACGAGGAACCGCTGCGGCTGTTCTGAGCCTCCTGCGGACGGGGCGAATGGCGCGCGGCGCTATCCGTCCCGCCGCGGGGCAGGCGAGGGAACGGCAAGTGTGCCGGTGCTTTTCCGCGGGAACTGTGCGCAGACAAGCTCGCCACCCCCCTACTAGAATTCACAGGTCATCCGCGCGTGCATACCGTGCACGGCCATTCTTACCTGCCTGACGTTTCAAGGATTCTCCATGGCGACCGCCAACCTCCGTCGGGGCTATGTCCTCGGCCTGACGGCTTATGTGATCTGGGGACTGTTCCCGCTCTACTTCAAACTGCTCGAACGCATTCCCGCGGTGGAAATCATCGTCCAGCGCGCGGTCTGGTCGGCCCTGTTCGGCGCCGTCCTGCTGCTGTTCTGGAAGCACCCGGGCTGGTGGCGCGAGCTGCGCCAGAATCCGCAGCGCTTCGTCGTGCTGGCCGCCAGCGGACTGCTGATCGCCAGCAACTGGATGACCTATGTCTGGGCGGTGAACAACGGCCACATGCTGGAAGCCAGCCTGGGCTACTACATCAATCCGCTGATCAACGTGATGCTCGGCATGTTGCTGCTCAAGGAACGCCTGCGTCCCCTGCAATGGCTGGCGGTGGCCCTGGCTTCGCTGGGCGTGGCGCAGCAGGTCTGGCAACTCGGCAGCCTGCCCTGGGTGTCGCTGGTGCTGGCCCTGACCTTCGGCTTCTACGGCCTGATCCGCAAAAAGGCGCCGGTCGCCGCGCTGCCCGGACTGGTGGTGGAAACCTGGCTGCTGCTGCCGCTGGCGCTGGTCTGGTTGCTGTTTTTCGCCGACGGGCCGACCAGCGAAACGGCTTTCTGGAGCACCCCGGAAGCCCTGTGGGTGGTCGCCGCGGGCCCGGTGACGCTGGTTCCGCTGGTCTGCTTCAACGCTGCGGCAAGGCACCTGCCCTACGCCACCCTGGGCTTCCTGCAATACCTGGCGCCGACGCTGGTCCTGCTACAGGCGATCCTGCTGTTCGGCGAGCATCTGGACTCCAGCCGCCTGACCGCCTTCGCTTTCATCTGGCTCGCCCTGGCCGTCTACAGCTTCGACGCCTGGCGCAGCCTGCGCCGCCTTCCCCAGCCGGGCTGACGTTATCCCCAGGCTTGCGGAACTCCGCAAGCCTGGCGAAAAAACACGCACTCCTTCCTATCCCCCGCCAATACTGACGCTCAGCGACCCACCCCAGGCTTTTCCACAGGATCATGCACGCACTTTGTGCATATACCTGCCTTCTCCTCTCCGCAGGCACGTGGATAACTCTTCGGAAGAGGCCCTGCAAAGCGCCTGATCAGTCTTTGAGCATACCGCTGCATGCAAGGCTTACCAAGGGTTACAACGATATACACAAGGCTTATCCACAAATCTGCCCAAGGCTTTTGTGAGCAACTGTGGATGAACCGGAAAGCCATCGATCAAAAAACGTACGGATACCTGTAATACCGATGAATAAAGGCCTGCATGGATTTTTCCCCGGCTTACCCACAGACTGCTCCACGTTATTTGTGCACAGGGGCAACGATAGCGGCGAAGGTTAATCCACAAGCAAAAGCGCAAGAGAGGCTGCTCAGAAAACGATCAAACCCTTGTATCGCCCATGGATAAAGGCCTGCAAGGTTATCCACACAGAATACCCACAGGCTGGTCCACCTGGTTTGGGAATAACCGCAACGCAGCTGGTCAAAAAACGCGCTACGACCTCCAAGCCTCGCGGCGCCTGGGCTTCAGGGTTTCACCCAAGGCTTTTCCACAGGCCCGTCCCCGGCTTTCCTGAACAACTTCAGGACGCGTCCAGCACCAACTCCACCATCAGGTCGTCGGCCAGGTCTTCCAGTCGCTCGCGCAGGGTGTCCAGCGACAGGGGCAGCGGCACCGCCAGCAGCGCATCGGCATGGAACAGCGGTTCGCTGCTCATCGGCGCCGGGCGCACTTCGGTGGACAGGCTCTCCAGGTTCACCCCGTGCTCGGCCAGCAGCCGGGTGATGTCACGCACGATACCGGGGCGGTCGTTGCCCACCAGGTCGAGGTGGATAGGCTTCCAGTTGCATACCGGCTCGATCCCGCTTTCCGCCAGGAGCACGCGGATACCGTGGCTGGACAGGCCCTGTAGCCCTTCCACCAGTTCGTCGTAGCCTTCCGCCGGCACGGCCACCCGCAGTATCCCGGCGAACTGCCCGGCCATCCGCGACATGCGGCTTTCCAGCCAGTTGCCGCCGTGGGAGGCGATGCATTGGGCGATGCGCTCGACCAGGCCGGGATGGTCGGTGGCGATCACGGTCAGGACCAGGTGATCCATGAGCTTGCCTCCTGCTGGGACGAATGGGAGTTCAGAGCTGCAGCCAGTAAGTGTAGAACTGTTCGTCACGGACATAGCCGAGGCGCTCGTAGAGCGACTGCCCGGCGTGGTTGGTCTTCGCCGTCTCCAGTTGCAGGCCGCAGGCGCCCATGCTTTCGGCGAAACCCCGGGCCTGGTTCATCAGGGCCTCGCCGACACCCCGGCGACGCGCCTCCGGGCGGACGTAGAGATCGCTGAGCAGCCACGAAGGTCGTAGCGCCAGGGAGGCGAACAGCGGATAGAGTTGGACGAAGCCCAGCGCCCGCGCCTCGGCATCCCTGGCCAGGAACAGGGTCGAATCGCCCTGGCGCAGGCGCTCGGCGAGGAATGCGCGAACCTGCTCTTCCGGCGCCGGCACTTCGTAGAAGTCGAGGTAGGCGGAAAACAGCGGAACCAGGTCGGCGAGATCGGCGAGGGATGCGGCATGGACGGGCATGGCGAGGCTCCTGGGGCGATTCCGGGAGTATAGGCAAGGCGCTCGCAGCGCAGTGAAACATCCTGCGACGCCGCGCCGCAGTTGGGCTCGCGATAAATCGTGTACTGTTTTTAGATTTATCTGGAACAAAGTACAGTTTTTTTGCGAACATTGAGCCTGGCCAACGTGACCGTGAAGCGTCATCCAGTCGTAACGCGACGCGTAACCACTGATTTTTCCCGCGGCATCATGTAGTATGCCGCGGCTCGGACTACAAGGCCGTGCGGCCCGGGTCCAGAGCTGGTCTAGAGCAGAGTGAGGCAAACAATGACTGAACGCGTTCAAGTCGGTGGCCTGCAGGTCGCCAAAGTCCTGTTCGACTTCGTGAACAACGAAGCCATCCCCGGAACCGGCGTCTCTGCCGACACGTTCTGGACCGGTGCGGAGGCCGTGATCAACGACCTGGCGCCGAAGAATAAAGCCCTGCTCGCCAAGCGCGACGAACTCCAGGCCAAGATCGACGGCTGGCACCAGGCTCGCGCCGGCCAGGCCCACGACGCAGCTGCCTACAAGGCCTTCCTCGAGGAAATCGGCTACCTGCTGCCCGAGGCGGAAGACTTCCAGGCCGGCACCCAGAACGTCGACGACGAGATCGCCCGCATGGCCGGCCCGCAGCTGGTGGTGCCGGTGATGAATGCGCGCTTCGCCCTCAACGCCTCCAACGCCCGCTGGGGCTCGCTGTACGACGCACTCTACGGCACCGACGTGATCAGCGAAGAAGGCGGCGCCGAGAAAGGCAAGGGCTACAACAAGGTTCGCGGCGACAAGGTCATCGCCTTCGCTCGCGCCTTCCTCGACGAGGCCGCGCCGCTGGAGTCCGGCTCCCATGTCGACGCCACTTCCTACAGCGTGAAGAACGGCGCGCTGGTCGTCGCGCTGAAGAACGGCAGCGAAACCGGCCTGAAGAATGCTGGCCAGTTCCTCGCCTTCCAGGGCGACGCCGCCAAGCCGCAAGCGGTACTGCTCAAGCACAACGGCCTGCACTTCGAAATCCAGATCGACCCGAGCAGCCCGGTCGGCCAGACCGATGCCGCAGGCGTGAAGGACGTGCTGATGGAAGCCGCCCTCACCACCATCATGGACTGCGAGGACTCGGTCGCCGCGGTCGACGCCGACGACAAGGTAGTGATCTACCGCAACTGGCTGGGCCTGATGAAAGGCGACCTGGCCGAGGAAGTCAGCAAGGGCGGCAGCACCTTCACCCGCACCATGAACCCGGACCGCGTCTACACCAGGGCCGACGGTTCCGAACTGACCCTGCACGGCCGCTCGCTGCTGTTCGTGCGCAACGTCGGCCACCTGATGACCAACGATGCGATCCTCGACAAGGACGGCAACGAAGTGCCGGAAGGCATCCAGGACGGTCTGTTCACCAGCCTGATCGCCATTCATGACCTGAACGGCAACACCAGCCGCAAGAACAGCCGCACCGGCAGCGTGTATATCGTCAAGCCGAAGATGCACGGTCCGGAAGAAGCCGCCTTCACCAACGAGCTGTTCGGCCGCGTCGAGGACGTCCTCGGCCTGCCGCGCAACACCCTGAAGGTCGGCATCATGGACGAGGAGCGCCGCACCACCGTGAACCTGAAGGCCTGCATCAAGGCGGCCAAGGATCGCGTGGTGTTCATCAACACCGGCTTCCTCGACCGCACCGGCGACGAGATCCACACCTCCATGGAAGCCGGCGCCGTGGTGCGCAAGGGCGCCATGAAGTCGGAGAAGTGGATCGGCGCCTACGAGAACAACAACGTCGACGTCGGCCTGGCCACCGGCCTGCAAGGCAAGGCGCAGATCGGCAAGGGCATGTGGGCCATGCCCGACCTGATGGCCGCCATGCTCGAGCAGAAGATCGGCCATCCGCTGGCCGGCGCCAACACCGCCTGGGTCCCGTCGCCGACCGCCGCGACCCTGCACGCCCTGCATTACCACAAGGTCGACGTGTTCGCCCGCCAGGCCGAGCTGGCCAAGCGCACCCCGGCCTCGGTGGACGACATCCTGACCATTCCGCTGGCGCCGAACACCAACTGGACCGCGGAAGAGATCAAGAACGAGGTGGACAACAACGCCCAGGGCATCCTCGGCTATGTCGTCCGCTGGATCGACCAGGGCGTCGGCTGCTCCAAGGTGCCGGACATCAACGACGTCGGTCTGATGGAAGACCGCGCCACCCTGCGCATCTCCAGCCAACTGCTGGCCAACTGGCTGCGTCACGGCGTGATCAGCCAGGAGCAGGTGGTCGAGAGCCTCAAGCGCATGGCCGTGGTGGTCGACCGGCAGAACGCCAGCGACCCGTCCTACCGGCCGATGGCGCCGAACTTCGACGACAACGTCGCGTTCCAGGCCGCCCTGGAGCTGGTGGTGGAAGGCACCCGGCAGCCGAACGGCTATACCGAGCCGGTCCTGCATCGCCGCCGCCGTGAGTTCAAGGCGAAGAACGGGCTGTAGGCCGTTCGCCGCAGCGCAACGAAAAGCCGCCCCGAGGGGCGGCTTTTTCATTTCTTCGGGTAGCCATGCACACGCTCCCAACAGTCGTCGCGCAGCTCCTCGGCGTGGCTACGGATGCTGTCCCAACCGTTCTGCCGCAGCGCCTCCCGGGCCTCTCGACGTACCGCCTGCCATCCGGGGTGGGCATAGATGTCGAAGTCGAAGCAGCCCAGCGCTTCCTCGGGCAGCTCGTTGCACAGCGCCCAGACACGCCTCAAGGCATCGCGAAAACTCCCGGCCTGGTGACCCGGACAGCCTTCGAGCCACTCGTGCAACGGCACGACCTTCTCCGACCAGGTAGAGCAGCCCGGGCAACTGCCGATGGTCTCTCTCTGCATGGCACCGTCAAGGGCCAGGAAATCGAGCGCCAGGAACGCCTCTGCGCTGAGCAGGACCCATCGATGCTCATCCTGCCCGTACCACGTCCAGATGAAACTGCCCGGCTCGTTCATGTCGGCTCCTGCGCCGAGGGAAAAGGCGCGACGATAGCGTAATCAGTCTGCGCCGAGAAAGCTCAGCACCGCGCCTTCGAACGCCTGCGGGAACTCGACGTTCGACAGGTGCACCGCCGGCAGCGTAACCAGCCTGGCCCCGGCAATCGACGCGGCGATCAGCTCGCCGTGGCTGGCGGCGGTGACCGTGTCGTACGCCCCTGCGATCACCAGGGTCGGCCGCTCGATCCGCGCCAGTTGCGCGCGCAGGTCGGTATCGCGCACCGCCGCGAAGGAGCCGGCCAGGCCGTGCCGGTTGGTGGCCATGAGCATCGCCCGGAAGCGCTCGACGACGGGCTCGGCGCGCTCCAGCAGCGCCGGCGGAAACCAGTTGCCGAGGAAACCCGCGGCGGTCTCGCTCATGTCCTCGGCCTGCAGCACCGCGGCGATGCGCTCGTCCCACTGCGCCGCCGGGCCGAGCCAGGCCGAGGTGTTGGCCAGCACCAGCCGCTCGATCCGCTGCGGCGCATGCAGCGCCAGCCACTGACCGACGATCCCGCCCAGGGACAGGCCGAGGAAATGCGCGCGCCGTACCTCCAGCGCGTCGAGCAGCTCCAGTACGTCCTCGCCCAGCCGGGCCAGGGTGTAGGGCCCCGGCGGCACGCTGGAGGCGCCATGGCCGCGGGCGTCGTAGCGCAGGACGCGGAAGTGCCGGGTCAGTGCCGGGAGTTGCGCATCCCACATGTGCAGGGTGGTGCCGATGGAGTTGGAGAGCGCCAGCAGCGGTTTCTCTGCCGCACCATCCAGGCGATAGGCGAGGCTGGCGCCGTCGCTGGTAGCGAGAAAAGACAGGTTGCCCATGGGAGCCTCCGGGGTCAGGGTGATTGCCATGCACGCCAGGCTAGTTGCGACGGTCCCTGGGAAAAACTACAAAGAATGGAACGACTCTGTCAGGGAAGCTGACATGCACGACTTCACCCTCCACGACCTCCAATGCTTCGACGCGGTGGTCGACGCCGGCGGCTTCCAGGCCGCCGCACAGCGCCTGCACCGCTCCCATCCGGCGGTGTTCGCCGCCGTTGCCCGGCTGGAGCGCCAGCTCGGCCTGGTGCTGCTGGAACGGGGCGGCTACCGGGTCGGCCTGACCGCCGCCGGTCGCTCCTTCCACCAGCGTGCCCAGGCCCTGCTCTACGAACTGGAAGGGCTGCGTGGCCACGCCGCGCACCTGGCCCAGGGCGAGGAAAGCGAGCTGCGCGTGGTACTGGGCGACCTCTGCCCGCCGCGCCCGGCCCTGGCGCTGCTCGCAGGGTTCTTCGGCAGCCAGCCGCAGACCCGCCTGCAATTGCTGTTCGAAACCGTCAGCGGCCCGCTGGAGCGCCTGCTGGACGGCGAGGCCGACCTGATCCTGCATCGCGTGGACAAGTCCGACCCACGCCTGGAATGGCTCGACCTGTGCAGGGTCGGGCTGGTCCCGGTCATCGCGCCGGGCCTGCTCGGCGATCCTCCGCCGCGACCGGTGCGCCCGGAACAACTGCGCCCCTTCGCCCAGTGCGTGATGCGCGACAGCGCCCGCCATTCTCCGCCGACGGACTATTTCATGCTCGCCGGCGCGCGACAGTGCAGCGTGCCGGACCAGCGAACGAAGAAAGAGGTGATCCTCCAGGGCCTCGGCTGGGGGCACCTGCCGGACTTCCTGGTCGACGAGGAACTGGCCGACGGCCGCCTGCTCGCTCTGGCCGGGCCGCATCTGCCAGGACGCAGCGAAGAGGTGGTGGCGGCGCGCCGGCGCGATCGCGCGCAGGGCCCGGTAGCGGAACGCCTGTGGGCGTTCCTGCGGGACAACGCTACAGCGCTACGGGAGAGCGGCATGGATACCGGTGGCGATGACTCGGCAGGCGCCAGGCGTCCTCGGTGAGAAACTGGCGGATATCGCCAGGCGCTATTCGCCCTACCCCCACGCACTCCCCCGGCATCAACGCCGGCTTGCCGCCAGCTACTCCGCCATCTTGCGCAACGCCTCGCCATCCAGCCGGTAGCGCACCCACTCGTCCTGCGGCAGCGCGCCGATGGAGCGGTAGAAGTCGATGGCCGGCTGGTTCCAGTCCAGCACGCTCCACTCCAGGCGTCCGCAGTCGTTGGCCACGGCCTCGCGGGCCAGCTCGCGGAGCAGCCGGCGACCGGCGCCGACGCCACGGTACTCAGGGGTGACGTAGAGGTCTTCGAGGTAGATGCCGTTGCGCCCCAGCCAGGTCGAGTAGCTGTAGAAATACACCGCATAGCCGATCGGCCGGCCTTCGCTCAGGCACATCAGCGCGCGGGTCGGCGAGCCTTCGGCGAACAGGCTGCGGCGGATGCCTTCGACATCGGTGACCACCTCATGGCGGGCGCGCTCGTAGTCGGCCAGTTCGATGATGAAGGCAAGGATCTGTTCGGCGTCGGCCGGTACGGCGGGACGGATTTCGAGAGTCATGGGCAACCTTCCGGTGGGGGATCCGGCCATCCTAGTGCGACTGCTAAGATGCATGAAGTGCATTCTTCTCATCGGCAACTGAATAACATGCATCCCCTGCTGCGCCGCCTCGATCTCAACCTCCTGCTTGTCTTCGACGCCCTGTATCGCCACCGCAACGTCGGCACCGCAGCCAGCGAACTGGCGATCAGCGCCTCGGCCTTCAGCCATGCGCTGGGGCGCCTGCGCCAGGGGCTGGACGACGAGCTGTTCCTGCGCCAGGGCAACCGCATGCAGCCGACCCAGCGTGCCGAGCACCTGGCCGCTGCGGTGGCCGCCGCTCTGCGCGCCCTCGGCGAGGGGCTGGAAGAGTGGCGGCCGTTCGTACCGGGACAGAGCCAGCGCACCTTCGTCTTCGCCGCCACCGACTACACCGCCTTCGCCCTGCTTCCGCCGCTGATGAACCGCCTGCAGCACAGCGCGCCCGGAGTGCGCCTGCGCCTGGTCAATGCGGAACGCAAGCTGTCGGTGGAGGCCCTGGCCAGCGGGCGGATCGATTTCGCCCTCGGCTACGACGAGGAACACGAGCGCCTGCCCGAAGGCATCCAGGCCCATGACTGGTTCGCCGACCGCTACGTGGTGGTAGCGCGGCGCGACCACCCACGCCTCGCCGGGGCGCCGACGCTGGAGGGCTACCTGGCCGAACGGCATGCGGTGGTGACGCCGTGGAACGAGGACAGCGGGGTGATCGACCGGCTGCTGGCCCGCTCCGGCTTGCGTCGCGAAGTGGCGGTGCAACTGCCGACGGTGCTGGCGGCGCTGTTCCTGGCAGGCTCCACCGATTTCCTGCTCACCGCTCCGCGACATGCCGCACGGGCCCTGGCGGAAGCCGCCGGCCTCGCCCTGTATCCCGCGCCGTTCGACATTCCGCCCTACGTGCTGCGGCTCTACAGCCACGTCCAGCATGTCGGGCGTGACGCCCATGCGTGGATGATCGGGCAGTTGAAGGGCCTGGATATTTCCCGGACGGGCTGAGCTTCGCGCCGCGCACCGTCGACGGGCGCGGCGGTAACACTGGGCACAATTATTGTGCACAATTTTCCCAATGCGGCCTCCTGGCGTCCCGCTTTTTCCCCTCTCCCTCGTCCGTCCGCATAAGCCTATGAATCGGTTCGAAATTCTTACCTGATCGAAGCGACAGCTTTTTCCCAAGCGGTTTCAGGGGCTTGCCGCCGAAAGGCCGGTTTGCGCAGAGCGCGGAAAATTCGGTCGAGGATCGGTTGGCACATAACTGGCTTAAATCTTCGAAATTCTTGTATACAAAAACAACAGACGAACCCGACCTCGCGCCGAGTTCTTCCGACTGCCGGAGGAGACCGCCATGTCCAGCACCCCGAAGCCGCCCGCCTCGCCCCGCGAGTTTTCTCCCTCGCTGCTCGACCTCGGCACCCTGGAAAGCCTCGACAGCCTGCCGCGCGCCGGTCAGCGGAGCGCGGAGTTCTCCGCCTCACTGCTCGACCTGGGCACTCCGGCCAGTCTCGACTGCCTGCCACGCGCCGGGCTGCGCGCAGCGGAGTTCTCGGCGGCGCGCCTGGACCTGGGCACTCCCGCCAGTCTCGATTGCCTGCCCCGCGCCAGCCATCACGCCGGCCCCGAACTGCCGCCGCTGAGCCCGCGCCTGTACAGCGCCGATCTCGCCCCGACCAAGGCCGAAGGGCGCCGCTGGGGACGCTACAGCCTGTTCGCGCTGTGGACCAACGACGTGCACAACATCGCCAACTACTCCTTCGCCATCGGCCTCTTCGCCCTCGGCATGAGCGGTGCGCAGATCCTCGCCGCGCTGGCCCTGGGCGCGCTAATGGTCTACGGACTGATGAACCTGTCCGGCTACATGGGCCAGAAGACCGGGCTGCCCTACCCGGTGATGTGCCGCATCGCCTTCGGCATCCACGGCGCGCAACTCCCCGCGCTGATCCGCGCGGTGATCGCCATCGCCTGGTTCGGCATCCAGACCTATCTCGCCTCCATCGTCCTGCGCGTGCTGCTGACGGCGATCTGGCCGGGGCTCGCAGCCTACGACCAGGACGCCATCCTCGGCCTGTCGAGCCTGGGCTGGGCGACCTTCGTCGCCATCTGGTGCGTGCAACTGCTGATCTTCGCCTACGGCATGGAGATGGTGCGTCGCTACGAATCCTTCGCCGGACCGGTGATCCTGCTCACCGTCGCCGCCCTCGCCGCCTGGATGTACCTGCGCGCCGGCGCCTCCATCGCCTGGTCCAGCGGCGAACCCATGAGCGGTTCGCAGATGTGGTTGAAGATCTTCGGCGGCGCGGCGTTCTGGGTGACCCTGTACGGCACCATGATCCTGAACTTCTGCGACTTCGCCCGCGGCTGCCCGGACCGCCGCACCATCAGCGTCGGCAACTTCTGGGGGCTGCCGGTGAACATCCTGCTGTTCGGCCTGTTCGCGGTGGTCCTCGCCGGCGCCCAGTTCAGGATCGACGGCCAGCTCATCCAGAGCCCCACCGACATCGTCGCCGCGATCCCCGACACCCTATTCCTGGTGCTGGCCAGCCTGGCGCTGCTGATCGTCACCGTGGCGGTGAACATCATGGCCAACTTCGTCGCCCCGGCCTACGTACTCACCAACCTGGCGCCGAACCTGCTGAACTTCCGCCGCGCCGGGCTGATCAGCGCGACCATCGCAGTGCTGATCCTGCCCTGGCACCTGTACAACAGCCCCGGGGTGATCCTCTACTTCCTCGGCGGCCTCGGCGCGCTGCTCGGCCCGCTGTACGGGATCATCATGGTCGACTACTACCTGGTGCGGAAAGGCCGGGTGAACCTGCCGGAGCTGTACACCGAAAGCCGCGCCGGCGCCTATCACTACGCGCGAGGGGTGAACCCGCGGGCCATCGCCGCGTTCGTCCCGGCGGCGATCATCTCCACCCTGCTGGCATTGTTGCCGGCATTCGCCGAGCTATCGCCGTTCTCCTGGTTCTTCGGCGCCGGCCTGGCCGGCCTGATCCACTACGCCCTGGCCAAGCGCCGCACGGCCTACCGCGAAGTTTCCGGCGAAGCGATCGCGGTGGACAGCGTGCAGCACTGACGGATACCTGGCCGGCCTGGGCGCGACACCCGCCTAGGCCGGCAGTAGCGCCTGCAATTCTTCCTCGATCGCATCCAGCGCCTGGAACGACCGCTCGACGCGGGCCACCGCGACCGCCCCCTCCAGCGCCGCGAGGATCAGCCAGGCGCGCGAGGCGGCGAGCTTTTCCGCCAGTCCGTCGGCGCGCAACGCACGCTCGATGCTGGCGTGCCAGGCGCGGAGCGCCCGGCGGCATTCAGCGTGCACCGGGGCCAGCTCGGCGTCGATGCTCAGGCTGGTGGAAAGCACCGGGCAGGCCTCTTCGAAACGCGAATGCTCCAGCCAGCCACGCAGGGTCGCGGTGAACTGGCGGAGGACGTTGCGCGCATGGGGGGCCTGGGTCCCGGCGCGGTCGAGGAAGGACGCCACCTCGTCGGCGACGAAGCCGATCGCGGCGCTGGCGATCTGCGGCTTGCCCTCGGGGAAATAGTGATAGAGCGAGCCTTTCGGCGCCTCGGCGCGAGCGATGATGTCGCTCAGCCCGGTGCCGAAATACCCGCGGCTGGCCAGCAGCGAGGCGGTGGCATGGACGATCCGTTCGGCGGCATTGGACTTCTTCGGCAAACCTGACTCCCCAACTCACGGCAGACGACCGGGCAAGCATGCCCGAGCCTCAGGGCAGATGAAACACGCCGCTGGCGCTGGCCACCAGGCGCTCGCCGCTGTGCAGCCGGGCCGAGGCGAAGGCCATGCGCTGGCCGAGCTTGTCGACCCGGGTATGCACCTCCAGCCAGTCGCCGACCCGCGCGACCCCGCAGAAGTCCAGGCGCAGGCCGACGGTGACCATCGGCTGCGGCGGTTCGCGGGAGAACGCCATGGCGTAGCCGAGGCCAACGTCGGCCAGGGTCGAGAGCAGGCCGCCGTGGGCGGTGCCACCGTGGTTGCAGTGCTTTTCGTCAATGCGCAGCGCCACCACCAACTGGCGCTGGGCGTCCTGCCGGCAGAAGAAAGGACCGAGCAGGTCGAGCAACGGACTGCTGCGGAACAGCGGCTGGAACCCTTCGGGGACGTTCATCACGGTGCGGCCTCCGCTTTATATAGACTGGTCTATATAAAATATGCCCGGACGCTGGATCCACCAGCGCCGCGAAGGTCTTATCGAGGCGCTGAATGGCGCTTCATCAGGACGGCGCCCTGGGCGCCGCCCGCACTCCCTCTCAGCGGCTCATCGGACCGCGCACCGGCCGCTCGCGGGCGTGGCTGGTCGCGCTGAGCGGCGCGCCGGCCTCGCGCAGCGCCTGGCGCTGTTCGGCGACCGGGGTCTGCGCGGTGGCCTTCTCGAAACGCGCCAGATGCTGGAAGGCCGGCAGGGCGAAAGCGTCAGCCAACAGGCGCGCCAGGCGCGGCCAGCGCTCGCCGTCGACCTGGTAGCGCGCCAACTGGGCATTGCGGAACAGGCAGGCGACGGCGACATCGGCGATGGACAGCTCGCCGCACAGCCAGCCGCTTGGCGGGACCCGCCCTTCCAGGTAGTTGCAGATCGACGGCAGGTCTTCGTCGTAGGTGCGTTGCAGGATCGCCTGGTCGGGTTCGCGCTGCCAGATGCCACGGTTGATCACCAACTGGTGGAACAACTGCCAGATGATCACCTGGCCCAGCCGCGAATCGGCGTACTCCTCCAGCCAGCGGGCCTGGGCGCGCTGGCCGATGTCGACGGGATACAGGCTCGGCTGCGGGTAGCGCTCCTCCAGGTACTGGCAGATCACGCTGGAATCGTTGAGGACGAAGTCACCGTCCACCAGCACCGGAATCTGGCGCAACGGACTGAGGCGCTCGAAGGCCTCGTCGCCGAAGAACGGCACGATGGGGTCGATGCGGTAGGCGATGCCTTTCAGTTCCAGCAGCACCAGCACCTTGCGCACATAGGGGGACAGATAGGAACCGATGATCAGCAAAGGTTCGGCCACGGCGAGACTCCTGTTCTTGTTATGGGAACACCGATCCTCCGGCAAACCAGCGGGACGACTCAAGTGGCTTCCCGACGGACGCCAATTGCAGGGATAGTCGCACTTTGCGATCATTTGCGAATAATTCTCGTTTTTCCATTCAATCCCGTTTCGGGATGGGGAGCGGTCGTGTCGGCGGGTGACGTCAGCAACAGCGAATTCGTGGGTAGCCTGTACCGGGACCACCGCGGCTGGCTGCTTGCCTGGCTGAACCGCAACCTCGGCTGCCGCCAGCGCGCCGAAGACCTCAGCCAGGACACCTTCGTTCGCCTCCTCGGCCGCCCGGAGCTGCCCGGCCTGCGCGAACCGCGCGCGTTCCTGGCGAAGGTGGCGCGCGGTCTGATGATCGACCACTTCCGCCGCGCCGCCCTTGAGCAGGCCTATCTCGCCGAACTGGCGCTGGTTCCGGAAGCGGAGCAGCCTTCGGCCGAAGAGCAGTACCTGATTCTCGAGGACCTCCGCGAGATCGATCGCCTGCTTGGCACGCTGTCGCTGAAGGCGCGTAGCGCGTTTCTCTATAGCCGCCTGGACGGCATGCCCCACGCGGAGATCGCCGAGCGTCTCGGAGTCTCGGTGCCGCGCGTGCGCCAATACCTGGCCCAGGGTCTGCGCCAGTGCTACATCGCCCTCTACGGAGAGCCCCGGTGAGCGCCGACGATCGTCATTCGCCGGTACGCGCGCGGGTGCTCGACGAAGCCATCGCCTGGCAATTGCTGCTCGACTCCGGCGAAGCCCATCCCGACGATCACCGCGCCTTCCACCGCTGGTACGCGGCGCATCCCGAACACGAACGCGCCTGGGAACAGCTCGGCGGCCTCGACCGGCACCTGGCGAGAGCCGCCAACGGGCCGGCGCGCAACGCCCTGCTGTCCGGCAACGCACGCTTCAAGCGCCGCCTGCGCCGGCTCGGCGGCAGCGCCCTGGGGCTAGTGCTGGCGCTAGGCGTCGGGCTCGGCGTGGCCAACCGCTACGTCCCGGTCCGCTACCTGCTGGCCGATGCCTACAGCGCCACCGGCGAGCAGCGCGAGCTGACCCTCCCGGATGCCACTCATGTGCGCCTGAACAGCCGCAGCGCCATCGACGTCCGCTTCGACGGCGAACGCCGCCAGGTCGTACTACTGGCCGGCGAGATCCTGGTGGAAACCGCCCATGGCGACCCGCGCCCCTTCGTGGTCAGCAGCGCCGATGGTGACATGCGCGCCCTCGGCACGCGCTTCCTGGTGCGCCGCGAGGAACCCGGCACGCGCCTCACCGTGTTGCAGTCGGCGGTGGCCGCGCGCGCGGAAACGCTCAGCGAAGAGCGTGTGATCAAGGAAGGCCAGCAGGTGCTGATCCTGCCGCAAGGCCTGCAGGCCAGCGAAGCGGCCCCGGCCCTGGCCGGCGCCTGGGCACAAGGCATGCTGGTGGTAGAGAACGCCCGGCTGGCCGACCTGGTGGCGGAACTGGGGCGCTATTCGCCGGCGCTGCTGCGGGTCGACCCGAGCATCGCCGACCTGCGCGTCACCGGCAGTTTCCCGCTGAAGGACACCCGCCTCGCCCTTCAGGCTTTGGAGCCGAGCCTGCCGGTGCGCAGCGTGAGGCACAACGCCTGGTGGTTCGAAGTGGTGCCACGCTGAACCGAACGGGCCGGCGAAAAATTTTTCCCGCCGGCCCTATCACTTTTTCCGACTCGTCCGGCAAGGAGGCATTGAGACTCGTTTCCATCCAGGAGCCCCGCACATGCCCCGCCCGACGTTCCGTCCCGGCCTGCTCGCCCTAGCCATCGCCCTCGCCGTTCCCGCACCGTTCCTCCACGCCGCCCCGGCCGAACAGGCCAGCGTGCGCGACTACCGCATCGCCGCCGGGCCGCTGGCAGGCACCCTGAACCGCATCGCGGCCCAGGCCGGCCTGGTCCTCACCCTGGATCCGGCGCTCGCCGAAGGACGCAGCGCCCACGCCGTGCAAGGTCGCTTCGACGCGCCCGGCGCATTGCGCGAAGCGCTCAAGGGCAGCGGCCTGGAACTGGTGGAAAATGCCGGCGGCACCTACAGCCTGCGCAAGGTGCCGGAAGACACCCTGTCGCTGCAGGCGATGACGGTCAGCGGCGCCGAGGAAGACCCACTGGGGCCGACCAGCGGCTACGTGGCCAAGCGCAGCATGACCGGCACCAAGACCGATACGCCGATCCTCGAGACCCCGCGCTCGATCTCGGTGGCGACCCGCCAGCAGATGACCGACCGCGCCGTGCACAACCTCGACGACGCGGTGCGCTACATGCCCGGCGTCGTCGCCAGCAGTTTCGGCAGCGACTCCCGTTCCGACTGGTTGAAGGTGCGCGGCTTCAAGCCGACCCAGTTCCTCGACGGCCTGCCGATGGCGGTCGGCGTCTACAACAACCCGAAACTGGAAACCTGGAACCTGGAGCGTGTCGCCCTGCTCCGCGGCCCGGCCTCCTCGGTCTACGGCCAGACCCCGCCGGGCGGCATGCTCGACATGGTCAGCCTGCGTCCGCAGAACGTCGCCAGTCACGAGGTGAAGGCCGAGGTCGGCAACTACAACCACAAGCAGGTCAGCTTCGACAGCACCGGCCCGCTCGACGACGAGGGACGCTTTCTCTATCGCGTCTCCGGCGTGGTGCGCGACAGCAACACCCAGGTCGACCATATCGACGACAAGCGCTACAACATCGCCCCGAGCCTGACCTGGAACATCGACGACGACACCAGGCTGACCTTCCTCGGCCAGTTCAACCGCGACGATACCGGCATCACCAGCCAGTTCCTGCCGCTACGCGGAACCAAGTACGACGCGCCGTTCGGCAAGGTTTCCCATCACAAGAACCTCGGCGATCCGGACTGGGAATACTACGACCGCACCTACTACTGGCTGGGCTACGCCTTCGAGCGGCGGATCAACGATGTCTGGCAGTTCCGCCAGAACCTGCGCTACCTGCGCAACGACCTGTCGTTCCAGGGGATTACAGCGGGCACAGCTCATGCCGACGGCACACTGGAACGCAGCACCACCTCGGTGGATGAAGACGTCAGTCAGTTCGTAGTAGATAACAACTTCCAGGCCGACTTCGAAACAGGCGCCCTGCGCCACACCCTGCTGCTAGGCCTGGATCACAACCGCACCGACAACCAATACACATCGATCTTTGGCAGCGCGCCGCCGAGCAACGTCATCAACCCGATCTACGGCCAGCCGATCGTCAAACCGGATCGTTCGACGGCCTTCTACGACTACAAGCAGAAGACCTACCAGACCGGCCTCTACGTCCAGGACCAGATCGCCCTCGACAACTGGCGCCTGACCCTCGGCGGTCGCGAGGACTGGGTGCACACAGGCGCCACCTTCTACAACAAGGGCGACGCCACCAATACCAGCCGCGACAAGAAGTTCAGCGGCAACGCGGCGCTCAGCTACATCTTCGACAATGGCGTGGCGCCCTATATCTCCTATGCGGAGTCGTTCCAGCCCACCACTGGCGCCGATATGAACAGCACCAGTTCGCTGAAGCCGACCGAAGGCAAGCAATGGGAAATCGGCGTGAAGTACCAGCCGGTAGGCTCCGACTCGCTGTTCACCGCCGCGGTCTATGACCTGCGCCAGGAGAACGTCAGCGTGTCGCAGAACATAGGCGGCACGCCGGTCACTTCGCAGACGGGCGAAGTGAAGGTCTCCGGGATAGAACTGGAAGCCACCAGCAACGTCACCGACAACCTGAAGATGATCGGCGCCTATAGCTACGCCGACACCGAAGTGAAAAAAGGCCAGTACGCAGGCAACCGCCTGCAACAGGCGCCGCGCAACCAGGCCTCGCTATGGGCCGACTACACCTGGCACGAGGGTACGCTGAACGGTTTCAGCGTGGGTGCCGGCGCCCGCTACGTAGGCTCGACCTACGGCGACCAGGCCAACACCTACGACGGCTACGCCGGCTCGTACACCCTGTACGACGCCGCCGTGCGCTACGACCTGGGCCAATTGAACGGCAGCCTGAAAGGCGTCAGCGTGGCGGTCAATGCCAACAATCTGTTCAACAAGGACTACCTGGCGTCCTGCGACGGCTACTACTGCTACTACGGCGACCAGCGCAGCGTGGTGGGCAGCGTCAGCTACAAGTGGTGAGCGACGCGTCACAGGTGCGCAACGGCGGATAACCGCTTCGCGGTTATCCGCCCTACCGCAGAACGTACCTTCCGGGCACCGGATGCCCTCCTCCCGCCTGTGGGAGAGGGCCGGGATATCGGTAGCCGGCGCATCGGGGAGGACCTGCATTCCGGGCGCCGGAGATCATCGTTCACCCCGCGATCCGACCCCACAGCGCGCTGGCGTCGTCGTGGATCTTGAAACGCGGGAAAGCCAGGGCCTGGTCGTCGCCCTGTTCGATCTCGCGCAACTCGTCGAGCATGGCGCTCACTCCGACGTCCTCGAGGCGCCGCAGCAACTGTTCGTCGGTATAGCGGCGGAAAGGCTCGACCAGCCGGTCGAAGCCGTCGGTCATCAGCACGAAGGAACGCAACGCGGCGAGCGGCAAGGTCTCGCGCTGCACCTGGCCGAGCCAGCGGTCGCTGATGTCCAGCGCCCAGTAGCCCTCGGGCTTGTTCATCAGCAGGCGGTTCTGCCGCACGCGCGGGCGGCTGGCCTTGAACAGTTCGGCGTGATCCCACTGCGGATGTTCCTCGCGCATCCGGCAGAAATGCGCCAGGGATTGCCGATCCAGTTCGTGTAGGGCCGAATCGCCGAAGCTGCGTACCTGGCCGTCGGCGCCTTCGACGAGGATCCGGCTGTCGCCGATGTTGAGCAGTTCGATTTCTCCGCCGCGAATCCGCAGCAGGCTCAGGCAGGCCGCCGGCATGTCTTCGAGGTCGTGCCAGTCGCGGCCGCTCTGGGCGCGGAAGTCGCCCTGGATATCGTTGAGCAGGCGCCGCAGCAGGGTCTCGCTGGATTGCTCGGGCTCGACTTCCAGCAGCAACCGCAGGTGCCGGTCCACCGCCTGGGCCAGCCAGCGCGCGTCGCTTTCCACGCCCAGCACGCTGCGACCGATGCTGGTGGCACCGTCGATCACCCAGGCGGCCTGCGCCGTGCAGCCCAGCGCATCGTCGTTCACCGCGCCCCCCGCGCGGCATTCCGCCCCGAGTATTTCCACTGTGGCCATTCGCAGTTCCTCCTATGCTCAATGCGCTGCCAGAATAGCAAGACAGAGCCTTTCCACGTTCCGCTCGTCGTTCCGGGAGAACCGTATGCGTCACCTGCCCTACCCGCTGCTGGGCCTGTTCCTGGCCCTGTCGTCGACCGGCGCCGCCCTGGCCGGCGAACAGTACTACCCGCTGGACAAGGGCTCCGCGCCCTACGCGATCGCGCCCAGTGCACAGGGTGCGGTCTGGTACGGCGCGGACGGCGGGCATTCGCTGGGGCGCCTCGACCCGACCAGTGGCGAGAGCGTGCAGGTGCCGCTCGGCGAAGGCGCGCGGCCGCGAGCCATCGTCAGTGACGAGAGCGGCAACGCCTGGGTGCTCGACAGCGGCCTCAACGCCATCCTTCGCATCGGCGGCGAGCGCCTGGGCAGCGAACGTTTCCCGCTACCGGCCAAGGCCGCGCCGGCCGGGCTCGAGTCCGCGGTATTCGACGACGACGGGCGCCTCTGGTTCACCGGCAGCCGCGGCTTCCACGGTCGCCTCGACCCAGCCAGGCGCCTGGTGGAGGTCTGGCCCTCGCCCCAGGGCAAGGCGGCGAACGGCATCTGCGTCACCCCGGACGGCGAGGTCTGGTACGCGCAGGACGACGCGCTGGTGCATGTCGATCCGCTCGACGGCAGCGCCGAGCGGTTGCCCGCGCCTGAAGGCACGAAGGCCTTGCGCGGGATCGGCGCCGACTCCATCGGCAGGCTCTGGGCCAGCGACAGCGGTGGCGCCCGGCTGTACCGCTACGATCCCAGCGATGCCTCGTGGCAGAGCTGGCCGCTGCCGGACAGCCAGGCCCGCCCGGACAGCCTGCGGGTCGACGCCATGGACCGTGTCTGGCTGCACGACGCCGCCAGCGGGGCGCTCTTGCGTTTCGACAGTGAGCAGGCGACATTCCGCGTCCTGCCCAGCGACCGGCCGGCGCCCGGCAACGCCCTGCTCGGCGGTCGCCCCGGAGAAACCTGGAGCGCCGAGCCTGCCGCCGATCGTCTGCGCGTCGTCCGCGACTGATCCTTCCAAGGAGCCCGCATGAGCGCTACCCATACGCTGTTCTACGCCGCCGCCTCGCCCTTCGTGCGCAAGGTCCTGGTCCTGCTCCACGAAACCGGCCAACGCGAGCGCGTGGCGCTCGAGGAAGTCACGCCGACGCCGGTCGCGCCCATCCGGCAGCTCAACGCCAGCAACCCGGCCGGCAAGATTCCCGCCCTGCGCCTGCCGGACGGCCAGGTGCTGCACGACAGCCGGGTGATCTGCGACTACTTCGACCAGCAGCACGTCGGCGAACCGCTGATCCCCCGCGAAGGCAGCGCCCGCTGGCGACGCCTGACCATCGCCTCGCTGGCGGACGCCGTCCTCGACGCCGCGGTGCTGTCCCGCTACGAAACCTTCGTCCGCCCCGAGGAGAAGCGCTGGGACACCTGGCTCGAAGCACAGCGGGAAAAGATCGGGCGGTCCCTGGCGTGGCTGGAGGGCGACTGCATCGCCGAACTGCAGGCGCGCTTCGACATCGCCGCCATCGGCGTCGCCTGCGCCCTGGGCTATCTCGACCTGCGCCAGCCGGAGTGGGACTGGCGCGGCCGCTACCCGCGACTCGCCGCCTGGTTCGCCGAAGTCAGCCAGCGCCCGTCGATGCAGGCCACCCGCGTCTGACCCCGAGGCCCGCCGACGCCTGCTGCCGCCGCAGGCGCTCGGCGCGTTGCAGCCAGGCCGCCGAGGGGCCGGGGAACAGCAGGCCGATCCGCGCCGCCAGGCGCTCGCCGTCGCGACGGTCGTCGCGCAGGCCGACATAGCCATTCATTTCCAGCACACCAGGCGGAACAGCAGCAGGCCCAGCAACAGCGCGCTCTGTCCGAGCCCCATGCAAAGCTCCAGGAAGGAGCGCACGTGCGGATTGCCGGCGGCGCCCTCGATGCCGCTGAGGCCTTCCCAGAATCCGTCCGGCATCAGTACCAGCATGGCGTGGGCCAGGGGCTTGCCGCTGGCGATCCAGTACTCGATCAGGCCGAACTTGCCGAAGAACAGCAGAAAGATCAGGATCACGCCGCTGACCAGCAGGCCGAGGGCGGCACAGAGGGTGAACTCGAAGAACAGGCGCATGCTTTTCCTCCTTGGAAATCGGCGGCGGCCGGCGCCGCCGCCTTCGTCGTCAGGCCCTGGCGGGTACCGCCGGGAAGTCCTTGCGGCCGACCCCGTACCAGTCCAGGCGGCGGGTCAGCACCATCACCGCGGCAAGCACCGCGAACAGCAGCAGCGAGCCCATCAGCAAGGCGTAGTCCTCCGCGCTCAGCAAGCCGTAGAGCAGGCCGTACAGCCCTGCCAGGCCGGCGCTGAAGCCCAGCCCTCGGGCCACGCTGCGCAGGACGAAGCACAGGTAGAAGCCGATCAGGCCGACGCAGGCTCCGGCGGAGACCAGGTAGGCCAGCTCGAAGCCGACGTGCTCGGCCAGCGACAGCAGCAGCAGGTAGAAGAACGCCAGCGCCAGGCCGACCAGCGCGTACTGGACCGGGTGTACCGCCAGGCGCTTGAGCACCTCGAAGAGGAAGAAGCCGGCGAAGGTCAGGGTGATGAACAGCAGCGCGTACTTGATCGCGCGGTCGGCCTTCAGGTACTGGTCCACCGGATCGACCAGGCCGACGCCGAAGGCGCGCGCCTGGAAGCCGTCGCAACGCTGCTCCTCCACGCAACTGCGCAGCGCCTCTTCCATGTTGGTGGCGAAGAAGCTGGTCTGCCAGCGCGCGGTGAAGCCCTGGGCGGTGATCTCCCGCTCGCTGGGCAGGAACTCGCCGCCGAAGCTCGGGTGCGGCCAGTCGGCCTTCAGGATGACCTGGCTGTCGCGGCCCACCGGCACGATGTCCAGCCGCTCGCTGCCGAGCAACGACAGGTCGAAGGCGTACTCCAGGCGCTGCGCCTGGCGCCCGTCGACGCCTTGCAGCGGTGCGTGCACACCGCTGCCGAGCAGGCCGACCCGGCTACCCGGCTCGAAGTCGACGCTGGCACCGTTGAGGGACAGGCGCAGGGCATTCTCGATGCCGCGGATGTCGCTGATGCCCATCGCCAGGAACGGCGTTTCGAACTGGTAGTCCTCCAGGTCTTCTTCGATGCCATAGTGCGCAGGCACCTGGAAGTAGCCGGCAACCTTGTTGTCGACGTGGTACAGGCGCGCCTGGTAGATGCCGCGGTAGCGCAGCTCGGTGCGCATCTGCCCGTCGAGGGCGAAGCGGTCGGGCAGGAAGTACAGCTCGCCGCGCTGCTCGCGCTCCTGCAACACGCGCTTCTCGGTCTTCTCCTCGGTGACCCACTCGCGCACCGTCCTGCGGTACGGCACCACCAGCAGCGGGCCGGTGAGGCGCTGGCTGTAGCTGGAGCTGCGGGCGATATCCTGCAGCACGCCGTCACGAACCTCCTGGCGATCGCGGATCAGGCCGTCGATCATCAACAGGGGAATCAGCAATAGCAGGATGAGTAGGGCGATGGCGCCGAGCTTGTAGGCCAGCGTGCGGTTCATGGGGGACTCTCCGTCGGGGTGATGGCGGAAAGTCTGCGGCGCCGCGATGGCGGGCTTCGGGTCGCCGTGTGGAGAGTCGATGGAGTTTCCGTGGAGACGCCTCAGCCGCGCGGCAGCCAGAGCAGCGCCTCGACGCCGTCGTCGCGGTTGCCGACCAGCAACCGGCCGCCATGCAGTTGCGCCACCTCGGCGACGAAGTTCAGTCCCAGCCCGGTGCTCTTGCGCCCGCTGGCCGGGCGCGGCAGCGAGTAGAAGCGTTCGGTGAGGCGCGCCAGGGCGTAGTCGGGAATCGCCGGCCCCTGGTTGAACAGGCGCAAGGCGATACCCTCGCCGTCGGCCTCGGCGAGCAGGCGAAGGATGCCGCCGGGCGGGGTGAAGTCGAGGGCGTTGTCGAGCAGGTTGGCCAGCGCCTGGCGCAGCAGGAACTGCTCGCCGCGAACCTCGCAGGGACCTTCCAGGCGGTTCTCCACCCGCAATCGCTGGCGCTGGATACGCGCCGCCTGGCCTTCCAGCAGGGACGCGGCGATCTCCCGCAGGTCGACCTTGCCGACCTCCTCCAGGCCTTGCCGCTGCTCCACCTGGGCCAGGCTCAGCAGGCGCTCGATCAGTTGTTGCAGGCGCTCGCTCTCGCCGGCGATGTTGCCGACGAAGCGCGCCCGCTGCTCGGCCGGCATCTCGCCGTCGAGCAACTCGGCGGCGCCACGGATCGCCGCCAATGGGCTCTTCAGTTCGTGGGTCAGGGTATGCACGTAGCGCTCGACGTAGTCCTTGCCTTCCAGTTGCGTGCGCATGCGTTCCACCGCGTCGGCCAGTTGCGCCATCTCGCCGCCGCGATAGCGCGGCAGCTCGGCGCGGCGCCCCTCGCTGACCGCCTGTGCGTACTGGGTGAGGCGCCGCAGCGCGCCGCTGAGCCACCAGGAGAGCAGGCCGCCGACCAGCAGCCCGAGGGCGATCAGCCCGGCACCGAGCCAGGCCAGGCGCCGCTGCGAGCGGTCGATGTAGGGTTGCAGGCTGCTGTTCGGCTTGGCCACCGAAACCACCCCGATGATCTTCCCGGCATCCTTGATCGGCGCCGCCACGTACATCACCGAGGAATCCGGGTCGTCCGGGTCTTCGCGGCTGGAGCGCGCGCCGTACTGGCCCCGGAGAGTCAGGTAGACGTCGTTCCAGCGCGAATAGTCCTGGCCGACGGCCACCCCGGCGGAGTCCAGCAGCACCTTGCCGCTGGCGTCGGTGACGTAGATGCGGTGGTTCACCGCCTCCTTGCGCAAGCCCCAGATATCCGCCTGCGGCACCCGCTTGCCGTAGTCCTCGAGCATCTCCGGCAGGTCGCTCTGTGCCAGGGTGCCGTTCTTCACGTCCTGGCGGAGGATCTCGGCGAGCAGGTTGGCGGTGTCCACCAGGGTTTCCTCGGTGGACTGGCGCACGCCGGGGCGCACTTCGTCCATCACCGTGCTCAGCACGAAGTAGCCGGTGAGACCGACGAACAGGAAGTAGACCAGGAAGATCCGAACGCCGAGCGGCATCAGGCGTGGTCCGGGCTGTAGCTGTAGCCCAGGCCGCGATGGGTCTGGATCGCTTCGCCGCGTTCGTTCACCTGGCGCAGCTTGGCGCGCAGACTCTTGATGTGGCTGTCGATGTTGCGCTCGTAGCCGGCCTCGCTGGCGACGCCGAGGGCGTCGAGCAACTGCTCGCGGCTGAATACCCGCTCGGGCTGCCCGAGCAGCGTCTGCAACAGGCGGAACTCGTGGCGGGTGAGGTTGAGCGGGGTGTCGCGGTAGTGGATCCGCACGCGCTCCTCGTCGACCTGGAACGGCCCGCTCGGCGCGGCCCCTTCCAGCGCCGCCGGGCGCGGCGCCATGCGCTTGAGGATGGCCTTGACCCGAGCCGCCACCTCGCGCGGGCTGAACGGCTTGACCACGTAGTCGTCGGCGCCGATCTCCAGGCCGACCACGCGGTCGATCTCGGCATCGCGCGCGGTGAGGAAGATCACCGGCACCTCGGAGAACCGCCGCAGGCGCTTGCAGGCCTCGAAACCGCTGATGTCCGGCAGACCGACGTCGAGGATCAGCAGATCCGCCGGCTGGCGCTCCTGCAACGCCAGCGCCTCGCCGGCGAGGGTCACCCAGGTGGTGGCGAAGCCTTCGGCCTGCAGGGCGTAGAGCAGGGTGTCGGCAATCGCGGCTTCATCTTCGACGATCAGGATATGCGGCATGGCGTGACGGCGGCTGACGGGAATGCCGGAACGGTGCCGCAAGCCGGCGCGCGCGTCAATCGCGCCGCCGGTGGCGTAGGACGCTTACTTGCAGGTGGGCTTGTCGGCGACGAAGCGCTCGGAGGGATCGACCGCGACGTGGAATTTGCGCAAGCCCTTGGTGCCCATCAGGAACGGATAGTTGAAGGCGCTGCGGTCGGTGAGGTTGACCTCGATGGTCTTCATCGCTCCGCCCAGGCAGACCTGCAGGTCGATCACCGGGCGTTCGCTCAGGCGGTCCTCATCCTCGTCCTCGCCGTTGCGGTTGTCGGCGCGGTTCTTGATCTTGCCGATGCGCGCCAGCTTGTGCTCGAACACAGAGCCGTCGGCCTCCTTGGTGGCCAGCCGGAAGCGCACCCACTCCTCGCCGTCGCGCTGGAACAACTCGATGTCCTTGGCCGACAGCGAGGAGGTGTAGGCGCCGGTGTCCATCTTCGCCTGCAGGGTGCGGTCCAGCTCCGGCAGGGAGACCCATTCGTAGCGGCCGTAGAGGTTGGGTTCGGCGGCGAGGACCGGCAGGGCGAACAGCGAGAGCAAGGCAAGGGCACGCTTCACGCGGGCATCTCCTGAAGTGATACGAGGTCCACATAGGACTAGCACGGCGCGGTTTCGTTCGCCACGCCGGCGGCTTGGGCGGCGCGGCGCGGATGCGTATGATGGGCCGCGTCGACCCACACCCAGGACAGGGAAACCAACCATGCGGGAACTGTTGACCGGCCTGACCAGCAGCCTTCTGCTGCTTCTCAACACGCTGATCCTGATCGGCCCGATGATGCTGATCGCACTGCTCAAGCTGGTGCTCCCCGGCCAGCGCCTGAAGGACCTCTGCTCCAGGGGCGTGATGTGGATCGCCGAGACCTGGGCGGAGATCGACAAGTGGATCTTCGCCACCTGCACGCCGACGGTCTGGGACGTGCGCGGCGCCGGCGACCTGCGCCAGGACACCTCGTACCTGGTGGTGAGCAACCACCAGTCCTGGGTCGACATCCCCGCGTTGATCCAGGTGTTCAACCGGCGCACCCCGTACTTCAAGTTCTTCCTCAAGAAGGAGCTGATCTGGGTGCCCTTCCTCGGCCTGGCCTGGTGGGCGCTGGAGTATCCGTTCATGAAGCGCTATTCCAAGGCCTTCCTGGAGAAGCACCCGGAACTCAAGGGCAAGGACCTGGAGATCACCAAGGCCGCCTGCGAGAAGTTCAAGCGCATCCCGGTGACCGTGGTGAACTACCTGGAAGGCACGCGTTTCAGCGAGCAGAAGAAGGCCCGGCAACAGTCGCCCTATCGCCACCTGCTCAAGCCCAAGGCCGGCGGGGTGGCCTTCGTCCTCGCCGCGCTGGGCGAGCAACTGGACGCCCTGCTCGACGTCACCGTGGTCTACCCGAGCGACAAGGTGCCGGGATTCTGGGACCTGCTCTGCGGACGGGTGCCGAAGGTGATCGTCGACATCCAGACCCGCCCGATCGATCCCGCCCTGTGGCAGGGCGACTACGAGAACGACCCGGTGTTCCGCCAGTACGTGCAGGAATGGGTCTCGCGCATGTGGGAAGAAAAGGACGAACGCATCGCCCGCTTGCGGCAACTGCGCTGAAGTACCGGCCGAAGCACACCCATCTCGTAGGGCGGATAACGCCGGGGGCGTTATTCGCCCTACCGGAGCGGGCAACGAATACCCGGGGGTCGCACCCACCTCGTAGGGCGAATAACCGCAACGCGGTTATCCGCCGTTTCCACGGAGCGGCGGCGGATAACGCCGGGGGCGTTATTCGCCCTACCGGTGCGGGCAACGAATATCCGGGCGCCGCACCCACTTCGTAGGGCGAATAACCGCAGCGCGGTTATCCGCCGATCCGCTGGCGGCAGATCAGAGCAGCGACGAGCCGCCCGCCTTGCTCACTCCCCAGAGATTGCTCAGGCTGCCCAGCAGCTCGCTGTTGGCGCCCTGCTTGCCGAAGTAGTCGACCAGCACCTGGGCGAACTTCTCGGTCATCCCGCTATCCATGCCCAGGGTGCCGAAGGCCTTGTTCACGTCGCCCATGCTGTCCGCATTGCCGAGCAGCGAACCGAGGCCCTTGCTGTCGCCGCCGCTCTTGCCGAGCACGTTGCCGAGCCCGCCGAGACCGGCCAGGGCGTTGTTGCCGGCCAGCTTGTCGAGGCCCGGGATGGTCTTCACCAGTTGCGAGTAATCGTTGCCGGCCAACTGGTTCTTGGCCAGGCCGAGCAGGGCGCCGGTACCGCCGACCGCCTGCTCCTGGCTGACCCCGAGCTGACCGGTGAGTGCGCCGAGCAGACCGCTGGTCTGCGGGGTGGTGGCTACCTGGGCGGAGTCGCCCTGGGACGCCCCGGCGACCGCCTTGGCGGCATCCCCGAGATTGAAGGCGAACGCGGAGGCGGCGCTGAGCAGCAGGGCCGCGGCCAGGGTAGCGTGGGTGGTGACGCGCATCGGCAATTCCTCATGAGATATCGAACGCCCCGGCCGCATTCGCAGGCCGGGGTGAGATTTCGACCGACCGGCCGGTGCCTTGTTCCCCAACCTTGGTCGGGTCACTTGGCCTTCGGCTTGTCGGCCTTGCCCTTGGCGGCGGCGCCTTTCTTCGCCGCCGGCTTCCTCGCCGCCGTCGCGCGGCCCTTGGGCGTCTCGCCGGCGCCGGATTTCTTGCGTGCCGCCGGCTTCGGCGCGGCGCCCTTGCGGTAGCCGACGCCGTCCTTGGCGTCGTAGAAGAAGGTGACCGTCTCGCCCTCTTTCACCTCGCCCTTGAGCATCGCCGTGGCCAGGCGCGTCTCCAGTTGCTGGCGGATCTGCCGCTTCAGCTCGCGGGCGCCGAACTCCGGCTGGTAGGCCTCTTCGGCGAGGTGGCCGACCAGGCTGTCGTCGATGTGCAGGTAGATGTCCTGAGCGTGCGCGGCGCGCTTCACCCGCTCCAGTTGCAGGCGCACGATGTCCTCGATCTGCGCCTTGCTCAGCGACTCGAAGACGATCACCTCGTCGAGGCGGTTGAGGAATTCCGGGCGGAAATGTCCGCGCAGGGTAGTCATCAGTTCGCGCTTGAGCTTCTCCGGCGGCTGGGCGAACTCGCCGGCCTGGGCGTTCTTCATGATCAGCTCGGAGCCTAGGTTGCTGGTGGCGATGATGATGGTATTGGTGAAGTCCACCACGCGCCCCTTGCCGTCGGTCAGGCGGCCGTCGTCGAACACCTGCAGGAGGATGTTGTTGACGTCGGCGTGGGCCTTCTCGATCTCGTCGAGCAGGATCACGCTGTAAGGCCGCCGGCGCACCCGCTCGGTGAGCTGGCCGCCCTCGTCGTAGCCGACGTAGCCCGGCGGCGCACCGATCAGCCGGGACACCGCGTGGCGCTCCATGTATTCGCTCATGTCGATGCGGATCATCGCGTCTTCGTCGCCGAACACCACCTCGGCCAGGGCCTTGGCCAGCTCGGTCTTGCCCACCCCGGTCGGGCCGAGGAACAGGAAGGTGGCGATCGGCCGGCTGCCCTGGCGCAGCCCGGCGCGGGCCAGGCGCACGGCGTCGCTGACCGCGGTGATCGCTTCCTGCTGGCCGATCACCCGCTGGTGCAGGCGCTCTTCCATCTGCAGGAGCTTCTCGCGCTCCTCGGCGGTCAGTTCGGTGACCGGGATGCCGGTGAGCCTGGAGATGATCTCGGCGATGTCCTCGACCCGCACCTCCTCGGTCTTCGACCCCTGGGTCTGCTGCCAGCGCTCGGTGATCTGCTCGAGGTGTTCCTTGCGTTCCTGGATGCGTTTCTCGAAGACCTTCGCCTCGTCGTACCACTTGCGGCTGGCGGCGTAGTCCTGCTCGCGCTTGAGCTGCGCCAGCTCGGCCTCCAGTTCCTGGATCTCGGCCGGCCGCGAGGTGCTGGCGATGCGCACGCGGGCGGCGGCCTGGTCGATCAGGTCGATGGCCTTGTCCGGCAGGAAGCGGTTGCCGATGTAGCGATCGGACAGCTCGGCGGCGGCGACGAAGGCCTCGTCGCGGATGGTCACCTTGTGGTGGCCTTCGAGCTTGTCGCGCAGGCCACGGAGGATGGAGATGGTCTGCTCCACCGTCGGCTCGGGGACGAACACCGGCTGGAAGCGCCGCTCCAGCGCGGCGTCCTTCTCGATGTACTTCTGGTACTCGTTGAGGGTGGTGGCGCCGATCAGGTTCATCTCGCCGCGCGCCATCGCCGGCTTCAGCACGTTGGCCACGTCCAGCCCGCCTTCGCCGCCGCCCTGGCCGGCACCGACGATGGTGTGCACCTCGTCGATGAACAGGATGATCTCGCTCTGCGCCGCCTGCAGTTCGTCCATCACCTGCTTGAGGCGTTCCTCGAACTCACCGCGGTACTTGGCGCCGGCGACCATGGCGTTGATGTTCAGTTCGACCAGGCGCTTGTCGCGCAGCACCTCCGGCACCTCGCCCTGGACCATGCGCTGGGCCAGGCCTTCGACGATGGCGGTCTTGCCGACGCCGGGCTCGCCGATCAGCACCGGGTTGTTCTTCTTGCGCCGGGCGAGAACCTCGATGGTGGTCTCGACTTCCTTCGAGCGGCCGATCACCGGATCGAGCTTGCCTTCGCGGGCCAGCCGGGTCAGGTCGCGGCTGAACTTGTCCAGTTGCGGAGTGTTGCTCGGGCCGTCCACGCGGCCGTCCTCGGCGCCCTTGCCGACCACCTTGACCGCTTTCTGCCGTAGCGCCTGCTCGGTCAGGCCGTACTTCTTCAGGAGCGTCCCGGCGAAGCTGTCCGGCACCGCCGCCAGGCCGAGCAACAGGTGCTCGGGGCCGACATAGCTGTGGCCGAGTTCGCGGGACAGGGCGAAGGCATGCTGCAAGGCGCTCTTCACCCGCGGCGAGATGGTCATGTCCTCGCTCGCCTCGCCCTTGCTGGCGCCGCGCACGGCGTTGGCCTCGATGTACTGCTTGAGGTCGGCCGGCGACAGGCCGAACTGCTTGAGCACCGCCTGCACCACGTCGGCGTCGGCCAGGGCGTAGAGCAGGTGCTCGGTGTCCACTTCGCGCTTGCCGAATTCGGCGGCGACCTGCGCGGCGCGTTGCAGGTACTCGGTGGTCTGCTTGCTGAAGTACTCGGCGATGTCCACCGCCTCCGGCTCGCGGGCGCGCACCGGGGTGACCGGGCTCTGCTCGCCGAAGCCGGAGAAGATCTCGTCGAACGGGCTGCCGCCGCCGAACAGCGACTCCAGCGGCGAGCGCATGCGCTGCTGGCGCATCAACTGGCGGTAGTGCAGTTCGCAGAGGGCGAGTTCGCGGCGCTGGCCGTTCTGTACCAGGCTGACGCGGGCGACGGCGGGACGTTCGTGGCAGATAGCGCAAAGTTCCTGGGCCATGGGAGGACTCCTGTTTCCACGGAAGGTGGGCTTCGGCGACGGCAGCGGCGACCGGGGTCGCCGAGCGCTGCGTGGAGAACATCGCGACAAGGCGGTGAAGCACGCGCCGTCGAGCATGCAACGCGGGACATGTCCGTGCGATGACGAAGCGCCGACGTCGCATCCGCAGCCACTGACGGGGTGACTCTTGAGTACTAGCACAGCAGCCGGCGAGCGCCAGCGCTTCGGCTTGACCCAGGACAATGAAAGGCGACCTCTCTGGCCGCGACTTCCGCCGCAATGCCCGCTGTTCGCCCCGATCCGGTCGCCGGCCGTCCCATCGCGGCGAGAACTTCTCTATGCTTGGGCCCTGTCCGCCCGAGGGAGCCCGTCCATGAGCGAGCCGTTCCAGCTCACCCCCCGCATCGCCCGCCAACTGCCCTGGCTGGTTGCCGTCGCCTTCTTCATGCAAGCCCTCGACGGCACCATCCTCAACACCGCGCTGCCGAGCATGGCCAGTTCGCTGAACGAAAACCCGCTGCGCATGCAGGCGGTGGTGATCGCCTACCTGCTCACGGTGGCCCTGCTGATACCGGCCTCGGGGTGGATCGCCGACCGTTTCGGCACGCGCCGGGTGTTCCTCGGCGCGGTACTGCTGTTCAGCCTCGGCTCGTTGCTTTGCGCGCTGTCGCCGAGCCTCGAACTGCTGGTCGGCGCGCGCATCGTACAGGGCGTCGGCGGCGCGCTGATGATGCCGGTGGGACGGCTGGTGATCCTGCGCGTCTACCCGCGCCAGGACCTGGTGCGGGTGCTCAGCTTCGTCACCATTCCCGGCCTGCTCGGCCCGCTGGCGGGACCGACGCTGGGCGGCTGGCTGGTGGAGTACGCCTCCTGGCACTGGATCTTCCTGATCAACCTGCCGGTCGGCCTGCTCGGCTGCCTGGTGGCGATGAAGCTGATGCCGGACCTGCGCAGCCCGGTGCCGAGCCGTTTCGACAGCATCGGCTTCCTGCTCTTCGGCGGCTCCATGGTGCTGATCTCCATCGCCCTGGAAGGACTCGGCGAGCTGCACCTGTCGCACCTGCGCGTGGTCCTGCTGCTGATCGGCGGACTGGTCCTGCTCACCGCCTACTGGCTGCGCGCGCTACGCATCGACAAGCCGCTGTTCCCACCGAGCCTGTTCAAGGCGCGGACCTTCGCCGTCGGCATCCTCGGCAACCTGTTCGCCCGCCTGGGCAGCGGCGCCCTGCCCTTCCTCACCCCGCTGTTGCTGCAGGTGGGACTGGGCTACCCGCCCTCCACCGCGGGCATGACCATGATCCCGCTGGCGCTGTTCGCGATGGTCGCCAAGCCGATGGCCAAGCCACTGCTGGACTTCTTCGGCTATCGCAAGCTGCTGGTCGGCAACACCCTGATCCTCGGCTGCCTGATCGCCGGCTTCGGCCTGGTCGACCAGGACACCCCCTACGTCTGGCTGCTGCTGCACCTGAGCCTGCTCGGCGCGGTGAACTCCCTGCAATTCACGGCGATGAACACCCTCACCCTGATCGACCTGCAGGACAGCAACGCCAGCAGCGGCAACAGCCTGATGTCGGTGGTCGTGCAGTTGTCGATCAGCCTCGGCGTGGCTTGCGCGGCGGCGTTGCTGGGCGGTTTCCAGACCGACCTGGATACGGGGCAGGACACCGTACTCGGCGCCTTCCACGCCACCTATGTCAGCGTCGGCCTGATGTCGATGCTGGCCGCGGCGATCTTCTTCCAGCTCGGCAGCGAGGACGGTCGCACCAGCCCGCGCCGGGTCGATCCGGAAAAGGACCCGGACCTCTAGGATGGCCTGGATCGCTACGCTCAAGCGCTGGGCTCGCGAGCTGAAGACCGAGGTCATCGCCCTCTGGCTGTGCAGCCGCCATCCGCACATGCCCTGGCTGGCCCGACTGGTGGCTCTGCTGGTGGTGGCCTATGCGCTGAGTCCGATCGACCTGATCCCGGACTTCATACCGCTGCTCGGCTACCTCGACGACCTGTTGCTGGTGCCGCTGGGGATCTGGCTGGCGATCCGCCTCACCCCACCCACGCTGCTCGCCGAGTGCCGCGCGCGGGCTCGCGAGGTCGAGACGCACCCGCGCAACCTGTGGATGGCTGCGCTGATCGTGCTGTTCTGGGTGGCGCTGGGCGCTGGACTGCTGCGCTGGTTCTTCTACTGAGCGGCGAGCGCGCTGCAGGTAGGTTTGCGGGTAAAGGTTCGGGACACGTCGACCGCGCCGAGGTGTTCGAGCGTGCGGCGACCAAGCAGCACCGGATAGTTCATGTTGCCGCGGTCGCGCAGGGAGAACTGCTCGCGCAGCAGCTTGGCGCCCAGGCAGATGTCCATCGCCACCACCGGACGGCTGTCGCTGCCGCCGGCGCCGCGTACCTTGATCAGCCGCAGCACCTTGCGCTCGAAGGTCACGCTGACCGGCGCCTTGCTGTCGGCGGTGGGCAGCACGACATCGAAGCGCACCCAGCGCTCGCCGTCCTTCCTGTAGCGATGGATATTCCTCGCGTCCAGCGACGAGGTCAGCGCGCCGGTATCCAGCTTGGCCTTGGCCTGCATGCGCTCGGGCATCAGCCAGGACTGCTCGATCCAGCCCCAGTGCTCGGTGGCGGCATGGCAGGACGCGGAAGAGAACGACAGCGACAACAGCGCGGCGAAGGCCAGACGACGGGATTGCACAGGCTTCATCGAAACGACTCCGAACGGGACCGGGCCACTCTGGGCGGGAACTCGTCAAGACAGGGTGAACGGCAGGCGAAGACAGTGTGACGGTTTTCTCCGGGCAATAAAAAACCCGGATGCTTCCATCCGGGTTCTTCGGGCTGGGGCCCAGGGATCTTAGTTGATCACCTGAACGCGCTCGGCCTGCATGCCTTTCTGGCCTTGTACGACTTCGAAGCTGACCTTCTGGCCTTCGGCCAGGGTCTTGAAGCCGTTACCTTCGATGGCACGGAAGTGAACGAAAACGTCCGGGCCGCTTTCCGGGGTAATGAAGCCGTAGCCTTTGGTTTCGTTGAACCACTTAACGGTGCCGTTCTGACGGGACATTGCAAGTTCTCCTTGGAACTATGGGTATTGATTTAGCCACGAAATCGTAGCCGGTAACTGAGTTGCAAGGAGTTACAAGGAGTCGAGCAGGACGGGCTGGAATTTCCGACCGCATCAGGTCACGATCGACGGCGACCCATGCAAACACAGTGTCAGCACTCTACGACAAAAAACTGAGGAAAGCGAACCTGTATAAAAATACAGAAACGCGCTTTTTTCGTTTTTCGGACGAACGGTACTGGCCAAAGATACATTGCCTGTCGCTGCTGCTCCGGCGGCGATCGCACGCGGCAAGCCGCCGCAGGCTGCTAGACTAGCCGCTCGTATCGCCTGCCGAGCCCTGCCCCGTGACCTCCACCGCTTTCTCCTCGCTGCCGCTTTCCGCGGACCTCCTGGCCAATCTCGACTCCCTCGGTTACCGGGAGATGACGCCGATCCAGGCGCAGAGCCTGCCGCTGATCCTCCAGGGCCACGACCTGATCGCCCAGGCCAAGACCGGCAGCGGCAAGACCGCGGCCTTCGGCCTCGCCCTGCTCAGCCCGCTGAACCCGCGCTACTTCGGCTGCCAGGCGCTGGTGCTGTGCCCGACCCGCGAACTGGCCGACCAGGTCGCCAAGGAGATCCGCCGGCTGGCCCGCGCCGCCGACAACATCAAGGTCCTGACCCTCTGCGGCGGCGTCCCCTACGGCCCGCAGGTGGCTTCGCTGGAGCACGGCGCGCACGTGGTGGTCGGCACCCCGGGGCGCATCCAGGAGCACCTGCGCAAGGGCACCCTGGTCCTCGACGGGCTCAATACCCTGGTCCTCGACGAAGCCGACCGGATGCTCGACATGGGCTTCTACGACAGCATCGCCGAGATCATCGGCCAGCTCCCCGAGCGCCGGCAGACCCTGCTGTTCTCCGCCACCTACCCGTACGGCATCGAGAAGCTGGCGAAGACCTTCATGCGCGATCCGCGACAGGTGAGGGTCGAGTCGCTGCACGCCGACAGCCAGATCGAGCAACGTTTCTTCGAGATCGATCCGAAACAGCGCATGGACGCCGTGGTACGCCTGCTCCAGCATTTCCGGCCACAGTCCAGCGTGGCCTTCTGCCAGACCCGCCAGCAGTGCCAGGAGCTGGCCGACGCACTGAAGGCGCAGCGGATTTCCGCCCTGGCCCTGCACGGCGACCTGGAGCAGCGCGAGCGCGACCAGGTCCTGACGGTGTTCGCCAACCGCAGTTGCAACGTACTGGTGGCCACCGACGTGGCCGCCCGCGGGCTGGACATCGCCGCCCTGGAAACGGTGATCAACGTCGAGCTGGCGCGTGACCCGGAGGTCCACATCCATCGCATCGGACGCAGCGGTCGCGCCGGCGAGAAAGGCCTGGCCCTGTCGCTGGTGGCGCCGGCCGAGGCCAGCCGCGCGCAGGCCATCGAGGACCTGCAGAAGCAGCCGCTGGCCTGGTACGCCCTCGGCCAGTTGAAGGCCAGCCCGGAACCATTGCTGCCGCCGATGAGCACCCTGTGCATCGCCGGCGGACGCAAGGACAAGGTGCGCCCCGGCGACCTGCTCGGTGCCCTCACCGGCGACGCCGGGCTGCCCGGCAGCGCGGTGGGCAAGATCGCCATCTTCGACTTCCAGGCCTTCGTCGCCATCGAGCGCGGCCTCGCCCACCAGGCCCTCAAGCGCCTGAGCGAAGGCAAGATCAAGGGTCGCTCGTTCAAGGTCCGCCTGCTTTAGCGCGCCGCCGCTTCGCTCGCCGGGCCCGCTCCGGCGCGCGATATCGCCGCCGGGTAACGTTCGGCGCGGCGACGACGTCTTAGCGTTCGCAGGCACGAAGCCTGCATCCGCCAGATGCCCGGCTCGACCGAGTTGCCCACGGCAGCGTTTCCTGCGACTGCGGCGGGCAGCGGACTTCCAGTCGCGCGAAATCGGCCGATTGAATTAGCCGGACAGGCCACATAGGCTGAACCACGGACCATCGGATAGCACTCCGCCCCCATGCCGCCCTCTTCGTTGACACACACGCTCCGCCGCCTCTGGGCCCTCGACAAGTTCGCCTATAGCCTGCGGGTATTCATCGCCCTGGCCGGCGCCCTGCTGCTGTGCTGGTGGCAGGACCGCATCGAGCTGCTGATCCCGCTGTTCCTCGGGATCATCGCCAGCGCCCTGGCGGAGACCGACGACAACTGGCTCGGCCGCCTGCAAGCGCTGCTGGTGACCCTGCTGTGCTTCAGCGTCGCCGCCTTCGCCGTCGAGTTGCTGTTCCCCTATCCCTGGCTGTTCGTTTCCGGGATGGCGCTGTCGGCGTTCGGCATGATCCTCCTCGGCGCCCTCGGCGAGCGCTATGCGGCGATCGCCTCGGCGACCCTGATCCTCTCGATCTACACCATGATCGGCGTGGACCAGCGCGGCGGCGAGGTCGCCGATGTCTGGCACGAACCGCTGCTGCTGGTGGCCGGGGCGGCCTGGTACGGGCTGCTCTCGGTACTGTGGAACGCGCTGTTCTCCAACCAGCCGGTGCAGCAGAGTCTTTCCCGCCTGTATTTCGAGCTGGGCGAATACCTGAGGATCAAGTCGAGCCTGTTCGAACCGTTGCGCCAGCTCGACGTGGAGGGCCAGCGCCTCGCCCTGGCAAGGCAGAACGGCAAGGTGGTGGTGGCGCTGAACCAGGCCAAGGAGACCATTCTCAACCGCCTCGGCCATGGCCGGCCGGGCCCCAAGGTGAGCCGCTACCTGAAGCTCTATTTCATCGCCCAGGACGTCCACGAGCGCGCCAGTTCCTCGCACTACCCGTACAACCGGCTGGCCGAGGCGTTCTTCCACAGCGACGTGCTGTTCCGCTGCCAGCGCCTGCTCAACCAGCAGGGCAAGGCCTGCCAGGCCCTGGCGCGGGCTATCCGCCTGCGCCAGCCGTTCGACTACGCCGACCGCGAGCTGGCCCTGGAGGACCTCCAGGCCTCGCTCGAACACCTGCGCCAGCAGAGCAACCCGGCCTGGAAGGGCCTGCTGCGCTCGCTCGGCGCCCTGGCCGCCAACCTCACCACGCTGGACCGCAAGCTGGCCGGGGCGAGCAACCCGGACGCCATCGCCGACGAACAGGACAGCGCCCTGCTCGACCGCTCGCCGCGCAGCCTGAAGGACGCCTTCGAGCGCCTGCGCCAGCAGCTCACCCCGACCTCGCTGCTGTTCCGCCACGGCCTGCGCATGGCCCTGGCGCTGACCGCCGGCTACGGCGTGCTGCACTGGATCCATCCGACCCAGGGCTACTGGATACTGCTCACCACGGTGTTCGTCTGCCAGCCCAACTATGGCGCGACCCGCCTGCGCCTGGTGCAGCGGATCCTCGGTACGGTGGTCGGCCTGGTGGTCGGCTGGGCGCTGATCGACCTGTTCCCCAGCCCGCTGGTGCAGTCGCTGTTCGCGGTCGCCGCCGGGGTCGCCTTCTTCGCCACCCGCAGCAGTCGCTATACCCTGGCGACGGCGGCGATCACCCTGCTGGTGCTGTTCTGCTTCAACCAGGTCGGCGATGGCTACGGACTGATCCTGCCCCGCCTGTTCGATACCTTGCTGGGCAGCCTGATCGCCGGCCTCGCGGTGTTCCTGGTGCTGCCCGACTGGCAGGGCCGCCGGCTCAACCGCATGCTCGCCAACACCCTCGCCTGCAACAGCCGTTACCTGCGGCAGATCATGCAGCAGTACGCCACCGGCAAGCGCGACAACCTCGACTACCGCACCGCCCGGCGCAACGCGCACAACGCCGACGCGGCGCTCTCGACCACCCTGTCGAACATGCTCCTGGAACCCGGCCACTTCAGGAAGGACGCCGAGATCGGCTTCCGCTTCCTGGTCCTCTCGCACACCCTGCTCAGCTATCTATCCGGTCTCGGCGCGCACCGCGAAAGCCTGCCCGAGGACGCCAGCGACGGCCTCCTGGAGCGCGCCGCCGAGCGGCTCTCCGCCAGCCTCGAGGAAATCGCCGCGAGCCTGGAACAGAAACGCCCGGTCGCCATCTACAGCGAAGAGGAGGAAGCGCTGGCCAAGGAACTGGAGCAGATGCCCGAGGACATGGACGACAGCCATCGCCTGGTACAGACCCAACTGGCGCACATCTGCCGCCAGCTCGCCCCGCTGCGCACCCTGGCCGCGCACTTGCTGAAGAAGGAACTGGCCGGCGCGCAGCCACTGCCAGGCCAGCCCTAGCGCGCGCCGTAGCGCTCCAGCAGGCGCTGGTAGCTGCCGTCGTCGCGCATGCCGCGGATGGCCAGGTCGAAGCCGTCGACGATCTCGTCATGCCGGGGATTCCTCAGGCTCACCAGCAGGTGCAGGCCGTTCTCGCCAAGCGGGATGGGCAGTACCTCCAGCTTGTCGCGCAAATCGGCCAGTTCGCCCTTGAAGGCGACCCCCAGCGCCAGCTCGTCCTCCACCGCCAGGTCGACCCGCCCCGCCTCGAGCATCCGCGCGGCGTTGGCGAAGCTGGTCACGTTGACCTTCTGCAGACGGCTGTCACGGTCGAATTCGGGCGCGTAGGCATAGTCGCGCACGACCGCGATGCGGTAGGGACGCAGGTCGCTCAGGCGGGAAAACTCGATACCCCGCCCCTTGCGTTGCAGCAGGCGGATGCGGTTGCTCAGGTAGGCGCGGGAAAACTGCCCGTAGAGGCTGCGGGCGGGCTCGTACCAGGCGCTCAGGGCGATGTCGTAGTCGCCGCTGCGCACGCCGTACAGGGCACGCGACCAGGGTACCTGCTGGAAACTCGAGTCGAAGCCGGCGCGCTTGAGCGCGGTGGTCACCAGTTCCACCGCCAGGCCGTTGCCAGGCAGGCGCGAATCGACGAAAGGCGGCCAGGAGTCGCCGACCAGGCGCAGGTTGGCGGCAGGCAGCGCGCAAGGGAGGAGCAATGTCAGCAGCAGGAGTGCGCATCGCAGCATGAAGGAGCGTCCCGGGAGTGGATCGCCACAGCATAGCCATCCCGACCCCGGGCACGCATGTCCCCGTGTCGCGGCTCGATGATATTTCCATCACAAACCGCACGCGTTCACCTATCCTCTTCCTCTCCGGCGGCCTTTTCGTTCCGCGGCGCGGCACCTGCGTACTTGCCGCCGAAGAGTTCGATCGGCATCGGGAAGACGATGGTCGAACTCTTGTCGCCGGCGATCGCGCCGAGGGTCTGCATGTAGCGCAACTGCATGGCGCCACTCTGCCGGCCGAGCATCTGCGCCGCCTGCATGAGTTTCTCCGAGGCTTGCAGCTCGCCCTCGGCATGGATCACCTTGGCCCTGCGCTCACGCTCCGCCTCGGCCTGCCGGGCGATGGCGCGAACCATCGATTCGTTGAGATCGACGTGCTTGATTTCCACATTCGCCACCTTGATGCCCCAGGCGTCGGTCTGCGCATCGAGCACTTGCTGGATATCCAGGTTCAGGCGCTCGCGCTCGGCGAGCATCTCGTCCAGCTCGTGCTTGCCCAGCACCGCGCGCAGGGTGGTCTGGGCCAACTGGCTGGTGGCGGCCAGGTAGTTCTCCACCTGGATGATCGCCTTCTGCGGATCGAGCACGCGGAAGTACACCACCGCGTTGACCTTCACCGAAACGTTGTCGCGGGAAATCACATCCTGCGGCGGCACGTCGAGGACGATGGTGCGCAGGTCGATGCGCACCATCTGCTGGATCGCCGGGATCACCAGCACCAGCCCCGGCCCCTTGACCTTCCAGAACCGCCCGAGCTGGAACACCACGCCGCGCTCGTACTCGCGGAGGATGCGCAGCGCGCTGAACAGCAGCAGCGCGAGGAACACCAGCAACATCGCCAAACCATAGGAAATACCCATCATCCACCTCCTTCATCGGCCAGCGCGACTTCCAGGAGCAGGCCCTTGCGCGCCAGCACCCAGACCGGCTGGCCCACCGCCAGCGGCCGCGCGGCGAGCACCCGCCAGCGCTCGCCCTGGAGCAGCACCCAGCCTGCGCAGGGTTGTTCGGAATCCACCGCCGCCACCGTCGCCAGGCTGCCGACCAATCCGGCGGTGCCACTTACCACCGCTTGCCGGCGAGTACGCAGGGCCATGCCCAGCAGACCGACGATCAGCGCGGCGCTGAGCAACGCCAAGGCCACCACCAGGCCGGGCGGAATGCCGTAGCCGGGCACCTCGGTATCGATCAGGATCAGCGCGCCGACCACGAACGAGACGATTCCGCCGATGCCGAGCACGCCGAAGCTGGCGACGAACGCCTCGCCCACCATGAACGCCAGGCCCAGCGCGATCAGCGCCAGCCCGGCGTAGTTGACCGGCAGCATCTGCAGGGCGTACAGGCCAAGCAGCAGGCAGATGCCGCCGAGCACGCCGGGCAACGCCATGCCGGGATTGGCCAGTTCGAAGATCAGCCCGTAGATGCCGATCATCATCAGGATCAGCGCCACGCTGGGATCGGTGAGCACCGCCAGCAACCGCGCGCGCCAGTCCGGTGCCTGGCGCTCGACCGTGGCGCCGGCGGTAGCCAGGGTAAGCGCGCGCTCGCCGACGCGCAGGCTGCGGCCGTCGAGCTGGCGCAGCAGGTCGGGGAGGTCGCGGGCCTGCAGGTCGATCACCTTCTGCGCCGCCGCCTCGTGCGCCGCCAGGCTGACCGCCTCGCGCACCGCGCGCTCGGCCCATTCGACGTTGCGCCCGCGCAACTGCGCGAGGCCACGGATATAGGCGGCGGCGTCGTTGACCTGCTTGCGCGCCATGGGTTCGGCGTCCCGCACCGGGGGCTTCTCTGCGGGCTTGTCCGGCGTCCCCAGGCGCACCGGGGTGGCGGCGCCGAGGTTGGTCCCCGGCGCCATCGCCGCGATATGGCAGGCATACAGGATGTAGGTGCCGGCGCTCGCCGCCCGCGCCCCGCTGGGCGCGACGAAACCGGCGACCGGCACCTGGCTGGCGAGGATCGCCTTGACGATGCGCCGCATCGATGCGTCCAGGCCGCCGGGCGTGTCCAGTTCCAGCACCACCAGTTGCGCGCCGTCCTCGGCGGCACGCTCAATGCCGCGCACCAGGTAATCGGCGCTGGCCGGGCCGATCGCACCATCCACCGAGAGCACCCGAACCGGTCCGGAGGCCGCGAGACAGGCCGGGCCGGCGAAGCACAGCAACAGCGCCAGCGCGAGCCGGCACAGCATCCGCATATCGACCTCCCCGACCGCCCGGCCGGGCCACCCCGGGACGAAGGTGCTCGTCCCGCGCACCGGGCCGGCAAGCGACCGGCCCCGCCGCGCACTTCTCAGTCTAGTTCAGTGGCTCTCGCCTTCCCCGCGCGTGTCCGGATCGGCAAATCCCTCAACATGCCAACTTTTTAGCGACGAAATGATGGCACTCGCCACAGGAATTCATTAATCTTCGCGGCCGCAGCGGGCAGGCCGCCTGGCGCCCGACCCCATCCGGCTTCCGGCGGCCTCCCGCGGCCCTTGTCCTTTCTTCGCCAGACGAAGCCGGTATGCGCAAGACATAACTTGTCACAATCGCCTGCCCATCATGTGCCGGTCATCCCCAGCGCGGACCCGCACCATGACCTCCGATGTCCTTCCCGCCGACGCCGTCGTCAGTGCCGCCGGCAACGCGCACAAGCCCCATCTCGAGCAGCGTCCCGGCCGCCTCACCGCCCTCGTATTCTTCGCCGTGCTCGCCACCGGACTGCTGTTCAGCGCCTACAGCCTGATGCAGGACGTCGATGACGTCGGTTCCGCGATCACCACCTGGACGCCCTTCCTGCTGCTCGGCGTGGCCCTGCTGATCGCCCTCGGCTTCGAGTTCGTCAACGGCTTCCACGACACTGCCAACGCGGTGGCCACGGTGATCTACACCCACTCGCTGCCGCCGCACTTCGCGGTGGTCTGGTCGGGTTGCTTCAACTTTCTCGGCGTATTGCTCTCCAGCGGCGCGGTGGCCTTCGGCATCATCGCCCTGCTGCCGGTGGAACTGATCCTGCAGGTCGGTTCCTCGGCCGGCTTCGCCATGGTCTTCGCCCTGCTGATCGCCGCCATCCTGTGGAACCTCGGGACCTGGTGGCTGGGCCTGCCGGCGTCGTCCTCGCACACCCTGATCGGCTCGATCATCGGCGTCGGCGTGGCCAACGCGCTGATGCTCGGGCGCGACGGCACCAGCGGGGTGGACTGGGGCCAGGCAACCAAGGTCGGCTATTCCCTGCTGCTCTCGCCGCTGATCGGCTTCGCCTGCGCCGCCCTGTTGCTCCTGGCGCTGCGCCTGCTGGTGAAGAACCGCGCGCTGTACAAGGCGCCGAAGGGCAAGGCGCCGCCGCCTTGGTGGATCCGCGGCCTGCTGATCCTGACCTGTACCGGGGTGTCCTTCGCCCACGGCTCCAACGACGGGCAGAAAGGCATGGGCCTGATCATGCTGATCCTGGTCGGCACCCTGCCGATGGCCTACGCCCTGAACCGCACCATGCCGGCGGACCAGGCAGTGCAGTTCGCCGCCGTCGCCGAGGTCACCCAGCAAGCGCTGGTGAAGAGCGCGCCGCAACCGGCGCCGGCCGATCCGCGCCAGGTACTCTCCGACTACGTGCGCAGCAAGCAGGCATCGCCTGAGCTGATCCCGGCGCTGGCCGCCCTGACCGGCTCGATCGGCCAGGAAGTGAAAGGCTATGGCGCGTTCTCGCGGGTACCGGCGCAAGCCATGGGCAACGTGCGCAACGACATGTACCTGACCTCCGAGGCGATCCGCCTGATGGACAAGGACGACGTCGGCCGCTTCGACGCAGACACCCGCGGCAAGTTGCAGGCGTTCAAGCGGAAGATCGACGACGCCACCAAGTTCATCCCGCTATGGGTGAAGATCGCCGTGGCCATCGCCCTCGGCCTGGGCACCATGGTCGGCTGGAAACGCATCGTGGTGACGGTCGGCGAGAAGATCGGCAAGACCCACCTGACCTACGCCCAGGGCGCCTCGGCGGAAACCGTGGCGATGCTGACCATTGGCGCGGCGGACCTGTATGGCTTGCCGGTATCCACCACCCATGTACTGTCTTCCGGGGTGGCCGGGACCATGGCGGCGAACGGTTCGGGACTACAGTGGAAGACCATCCGCAACCTGCTGATGGCCTGGGTGCTGACGCTGCCGGCGGCGATCCTGCTCTCAGCCTCGCTCTACTGGCTGCTCACCCGGCTGTTCTGAAACACGGCGGCCGGCACGGGTGCCGGCCGCTCGTCGCGCCGATCAGGGCAGGACTTCGTCTTCCTTGAACTGGTCCTTGATGTAGGTGATCTCGGTCTTGCCGTGGGGCGCCGGCAGGCCGTCCGGGCCGAGGTTGACGAAGACCATCTTGTCGATGGTGAGGATGCTCTTGCGGGTGATCTTGTTGCGCACGTGGCAGGTCATGGTCAGCGAGGTACGACCGAAGTCGGTGGCGGTGATGCCCAGCTCGATGATGTCGCCCTGGCGCGCCGAGCTGACGAAGTTGATCTCGGAAATGTACTTGGTGACCACGCGCTGGTTGCCCAGCTGGATGATCGCATAGATCGCCGCTTCTTCGTCGATCCAGCGCAGCAGGCTGCCGCCGAACAGGGTGCCGTTGGGGTTGAGATCTTCTGGCTTGACCCACTTGCGGGTGTGGAAATTCATGTGAACTCCTGGTGTGGTGCCCCACGGCCGCCATCCTGGCCGTCGTGGAGGATGCCCGGCGGTATCGCCGCCGCGGCTCCGCGGGACCCGGCGGATCGGCCCGGTCCCGGGGCGGCGCGTCCTGCCTGCGCCACCCGATGTTCCTGCGCGTTCAGCCCAGCCCGTTGGCCTCGCGGTACTGCCTGGCCTCTTCCACCAGCCAGTCGCGGAAGGCATTGAGCATCGCCGATTCGACCCTGCGCTCGGGAATGATCAGGTAATACGCATTCTCGCTCAAATAGGCATGTTGCATGGGCACGATAAGCCTTCCGTCGGCCAGCTCGTCCTGGATCAGGAAGGGCGGTATCAGGGCCACGCCCATGCCGTGCATGGCCGCCTGGGCAAGCATGGAGAACAGCTCGTAGCGCGGCCCGCTCATGTCGTGGGCGACGTTCAGTCCCTGGGAGTGAAACCACTGGCGCCAAGCGTAGGGCCGGGTGCTCTGCTGCATCAGCGGCAGCCCGGCGACCTGCTCGGCGCTCAGCGTTCGACGCCCGCCCAGCAGCTCCGGGCTGCACACCGGCACCGGATTCTCGCGCATCAGGAAATGCGAGACGGTACCCGACCAGTCGGCGTCGCCGAAGTACAGCGCGGCGTCGAACTCGGTGTCGGCGAAGAGGAACGGGCGGGTGCGGTTGGTCAGGTTGACCGTGACCTCCGGGTGCAGCCGCTGGAAACGCTTGAGCCGCGGCAACAGCCATTGGGTGCCGAAGGTCGGCACCACCGCCAGTTCGATCGCGCCGCCGCCCTGGTGCCCCATCACCGCCAGGGTGTCGCGCTCCACCGCGTCGAGGCGTACCGCCACCCGCCGGCTATAGGACAGCCCGGCCTCGGTGAGCTTGACCCCGCGCCGCGAGCGACGGAACAGCTCGACACCGAGGAACTCCTCGAGCGTGGCGATCTGCCGGCAGATCGCGCTCTGGGTCAGGGACAACTCCTCCGCCGCCTTGGTGAAGCTCTCGTGGCGCGCGGCGGATTCGAAGCTGACCAGCGCGGCGGTGGAAGGGATCTTGCGTCGCATGGAGGACTCCGGAGTGCCGGTTTCGCATCTATGACGCCCAGGTCACGATTCCTCGCGCCTCTTCAAGGGCATGAAATACGAGACTCATTTTCTCGGAGTGAGAAAATAGCACAAGTGCGTGCGAATTCCTCGTTTGCCGCCCCATTCGCTAGGCTCTTAGGATGCTTCCATTCCGGCTGGCCCACGCCAGCCTCCGCTACCGCTTGACGAGGATGTACGCATGGCCACCAAAGCTAGCTTCAACTGGGAAGATCCCCTGCTGCTGGACCAGCAGCTCACCGAAGAAGAGCGCATGGTTCGCGACAGCGCCCAGCAGTTCGCCCAGGACAAGCTGGCCCCGCGCGTGCTCGAAGCCTTCCGCCACGAACAGACCGACCCGAAGATCTTCCGCGAGATGGGCGAGACCGGCCTGCTCGGCGCGACCATTCCCGAAGCCTACGGCGGCAGCGGCCTCAACTACGTCTGCTATGGCCTGATCGCTCGCGAAGTCGAGCGCGTCGACTCCGGCTATCGCTCGATGATGAGCGTGCAGTCCTCGCTGGTGATGGTGCCGATCCATGAATTCGGCAACGAAGCCACCCGGCAGAAGTACCTGCCCAAGCTGGCCAGCGGCGAATACATCGGCTGCTTCGGCCTGACCGAGCCGAACCACGGTTCCGACCCGGGCTCGATGGTCACCCGGGCGAAGAAGGTCGACGGCGGCTATCGCCTGAGCGGCAGCAAGATGTGGATCACCAACAGCCCGATCGCCGACGTCTTCGTGGTCTGGGCCAAGGATGACGAAGGGCAGATCCGCGGCTTCGTCCTCGAGAAGGGCTGGGAAGGTCTGAGCGCCCCGGCGATCCATGGCAAGGTCGGCCTGCGTGCCTCGATCACCGGCGAGATCGTGATGGACAACGTGTTCGTTCCGGAAGAGAACGCCTTCCCCGAAGTGCGCGGCCTGCGCGGTCCGTTCACCTGCCTGAACTCGGCGCGCTACGGGATCTCCTGGGGCGCCCTGGGCGCCGCCGAATTCTGCTGGCACACCGCCCGCCAGTACGTGCTCGACCGCCAGCAGTTCGGCCGCCCGCTGGCCGCCAACCAACTGATCCAGAAGAAGCTGGCCGACATGCAGACCGAGATCACCCTGGCCCTGCAAGGCTGCCTGCGCCTGGGGCGGATGAAGGACGAAGGCACCGCGGCGGTGGAAATCACCTCGATCATGAAGCGCAACAGCTGCGGCAAGGCCCTCGACATCGCCCGCCTGGCCCGCGACATGCTGGGCGGCAACGGCATCTCCGACGAATTCGGCATCGCCCGCCACCTGGTCAACCTGGAAGTGGTGAACACCTACGAGGGCACCCACGATGTCCACGCGCTGATCCTCGGCCGCGCGCAGACCGGCATCCAGGCATTCTTCTGAGCCACCGAGCAACACCCCGGCGCGCTTTTTCACGGTAGCGCGCCGGCCGCCGGGGAGACGGGCAAGGAACCCGTCTTCCCGGCCATTTCCGTTTCCAGCCCCCAGCAGCGAGAACCGTCATGCCCGGCGCCCTTTCCCATATCCGCGTACTCGACCTGTCCCGTGTCCTGGCCGGCCCCTGGGCCGGGCAGATCCTCGCCGACCTCGGCGCCGAGGTGATCAAGATCGAGCGCCCCGGCAGCGGCGACGACACCCGCGCCTGGGGCCCGCCGTTCCTCAAGGATGCCGAAGGCAACGACACCAGCGAGGCGGCCTACTACCTGTCGGCCAACCGCAACAAGAAGTCGGTGACGGTGGACTTCACCCAGCCGGAAGGCCAGCGCATCGTTCGCGAACTGGCGGCCAAGGCCGACATCCTGCTGGAGAACTTCAAGGTCGGCGGGCTCAAGGCCTATGGCCTCGACTATGAATCGCTGAAGCAGGTCAACCCGAAGCTGATCTACTGTTCGATCACCGGCTTCGGCCAGTCCGGCCCCTATGCCAAGCGCGCCGGCTATGACTTCATGATCCAGGGCCTGGGCGGCCTGATGAGCCTCACCGGGCGCGCCGACAACGAGGAAGGCGCCGGTCCGGTGAAGGTCGGCGTGGCGCTGACCGATATCCTCACCGGGCTGTACTCCTCCACCGCGGTGCTCGCCGCCCTCGCCCACCGCGACGTCAGCGGCATCGGCCAGCACATCGACATGGCCCTGCTCGACGTGCAGGTCGCCTGCCTGGCCAACCAGACCCTCAACTACCTGACCACCGGCGTGCCGCCGCGGCGCCTGGGCAACGCACACCCGAACATCGTGCCGTACCAGGACTTCCCCACCGCCGACGGCGACATGATCCTCACGGTCGGCAACGACAGCCAGTTCCGCAAGTTCGCCGAGCTGGCAGACCACCCGGAATGGGCCGACGACCCGCGCTTCGCCACCAACAAGGCGCGGGTGGCCAACCGCGAGGTGCTGATCCCGCTGATCCGCCAGGCCACGGTGCTGCACACCACCGCCGAGTGGATTCTTTCCCTGGAGCGCGCCGGCGTGCCCTGCGGGCCGATCAACGACCTGGCGCAGGTGTTCGCCGACCCGCAGGTGCAGGCCCGCGGCCTGCGCGTGGAGCTACCGCACCCGCTGGCCGGGACGGTGCCGCAGGTAGCCAGCCCGATCCGCCTGTCCGAGACGCCGGTGGAATACCGCAACCCGCCGCCCACCCTCGGCCAGCACACCGACGAGGTCCTCGAGACGCTCCTCGGCCTGGACGCGGCCGCGCTGGAAAGGCTGCGCGACGGCAAGGTGATCTGAGCCCCGCGCCCCGCCCCAGCGACGCATCGGCGGATAACGCCCCACCGTACCCCGCGCAACACCGCGCAACACCGCGACGTAGGGCGCATAACCGCAACGCGGTTATCCGCCGGCCCAGCCGCGCATCGGCGGATGGCGCCCCGGGCGTTATTCGCCCTCCCGTACCCGTGTAGAAGGCGGTCGATGCCGGCGCCTCGATGGAAGCGCCACTCAGGCCGCCAGGCGGCCGCCGGCGATCGCCTCGGAGGCCTTGAGCATGGCCCGCAACAGCACCGCGCAGCCGGCGGCCAGGTCGTCGGGGCTGGCGTTCTCGATCTCGTTGTGGCTGATGCCGTTCTCGCAGGGCACGAAGATCATCCCCGCCGGACCGAGTTCGGCGAGGAAGATCGCGTCGTGGCCGGCGCCGCTGACGATGTCCATCTGCGGCATGCCCAGCGCCTGCGCCGCCTCGCGCACCGCGCCGACGCATCCCTGGTCGAAGTACAGCGGCGGGAAATCGGCGGTCGGCACCAGCTCGTATTGCAAGCCATGCTTCTCGCAGGTAGCGGCGATCACCTGGCGGACCTCGGCGATCATCGAGTCCAGGCGCTCCGGTTGCAGATGGCGGAAGTCCAGGGTCATCTTCACTTCGCCGGGTATCACGTTGCGCGAACCGGGATAGGCGTGCAGGCAGCCGACCGTGCCGCAAGCATGCGGCTGATGGCCGAGGGCCGCGCGATTGACCGCCTCGACCACCGCCGCGGCACCGACCAGGGCGTCCTTGCGCAGGTGCATCGGCGTTGGCCCGGCGTGTGCCTCGACGCCGCGCAGGGACAGGTCGAACCATTTCTGCCCGAGCGCGCCGAGCACCACGCCGATGGTCTTCTCCTCGTCCTCGAGGATCGGCCCCTGTTCGATGTGCGCCTCGAAATAGGCGCCCACCGGATGTCCGAGACAATCGCGCGCTCCCGCGTAGCCGATGGCGTCCAGCGCCTCGCCTACGCTGACACCGTCGGCATCGCGCTTGGCCAGGGTCTCCTCCAGGGTGAACTTCCCGGCGAATACGCCCGAGCCCATCATGCAGGGCGCGAAGCGCGAGCCTTCCTCGTTGGTCCACACCACCACCTCCAGCGGCGCCTCGGTTTCCACCCCGAGGTCGTTGAGGGTGCGGATCACCTCGAGGCCGGCCATCACCCCGAAGCAGCCGTCGAACTTGCCACCGGTGGGCTGGGTGTCGATGTGGCTACCGGTCATCACCGGGGGCAAGTCCGGGTTACGCCCGGGACGACGGGCGAAGATGTTGCCGACCCGATCGACGCTGACCGTGCAGCCGGCCGCTTCGCACCATTGCACGAAGAGATCGCGGGCCTGGCGGTCGAGATCGCTCAGGGCCAGGCGGCAGACCCCACCCTTGGCGGTGGCGCCGAGGCGGGCGAGATCCATCAGCGATTGCCAGAGGCGCTGGCCATCGATGTGTCGCTGGGTGGATTGCAGGACGTTCCGGGCAGTGCTCATTGTCGTCTCCTCAGGCTTGGAGTAGGTGTCGGCGGCTCGCCGGCCGCCTGTATGCCCATCAGGGCAGCGGTTTGGCCAATGCCGCCGGGCTCCGCGCACGGCGGCCGCAGAGGCCGTAGTAGAGCGCGCCGCCGAGCAGCGAGCCGGTGAACCAGCCGTAGTCGTAGAACCAGTGGAACTGGCGGTTGCCGAGGGCCATGACGGTCAGCGCCACCGGCACCGCGAAGGCGGCGAAGCCGGGCCAGTTCCAGGCCGGGTAGACGTCGTCGCGGTAGAGTCCGGCGAGGTCGAGGCGTTGCCTGCGCACCAGGAAGTAGTCCACCACCATGATCCCCGCGATCGGCCCGAGCAGGCTGGAGTAGCCGAGCAGCCAGTTGGAGTAGACGCTTTCCAGGCTGAGGTCGGAAACGATCCAGCCGAGCTTCTTCAGCAACTCGTGGGCCATCAGCGCCAGGCCGATGAAACCGGTGAGCCAGACGGCGCGGGTGCGGCCGATGAGTTTCGGTGCGATGTTCTGGAAGTCGTTGGTCGGCGAGACGATGTTCGCCGCGGTGTTGGTCGAGAGGGTGGCGACGATGATCAACGCCATCGCCACCGCCACCCAGCCGGGGCTGGGGATGTGGCCGATCAGGCTGACCGGGTCGGAAACCGTCTCGCCCACCAGCGAAGCCGAGGCGGCGGTCATCACCACGCCGAGGGCGGCGAACAGGAACATGGTCAGCGGCAGGCCGAAGATCTGCCCGAGTATCTGGTCCTTCTGGCTACGCGCATAGCGGCTGAAGTCGGGGATGTTCAGCGACAGCGTGGCCCAGAAGCCGACCATCGCCGTCAGCCCGGCCATGAAGTAGCCGGTGACGCTGGCGCCTTCCGGGCGCTTCGGCGGCTGCGCCAGCAGTTCGCTGACCGATATGTGCGGCAGCGCCCACACCAGCAGGCCGAGGCCGACCAGCACCAGCAGCGGTGCCGAGAGTGTCTCCAGCCATTTGATCGACTCCGCGCCGCGCAGCACCACCCACAGGTTCAGCCCCCAGAACAGGAGGAAACCGATCACCTCGCCGGTGCCGCCGAGGGCTTTCCAGGCGGGAAAGATCGAACCGAGGAAGAGATGGATCGCCAGCCCGCCGAACAGCGTCTGGATGCCGAACCAGCCGCACGCGACCACGGCGCGGATCAGGCATGGCACGTTGGAGCCGATGATGCCGAACGAAGCGCGCAGCAGCACCGGGAAGGGAATGCCGTAGCGGGTGCCGGCGAAGGCATTGAGGGTCAGCGGGATCAGCACAACCAGGTTGGCCAGCAGGATCGCCAGCAGCGCTTCGCCGACGCTGAGGCCGAAGTAGGCGGTGAGGACGCCGCCGAGGGTGTAGGTGGGCACGCAGATGGACATGCCGATCCACAGCGCGGTGATGTGCCACCTGTTCCAGGTACGCTGTTCCACCCGGGTCGGGGCGATGTCGTGGTTGTAGCGGGGGCTGTCGAGTACGTCGCTGCCGGCGGACAGCTCGACCAAGCCGTCGCGCTCGGTCACTTCCGATCTGCTCTGTTGCATGGGCCTCTCCAGAATTCTTTTAGTTATTCGCTCATCGGGCTAATGCGATGGCCGGAGTACCGCACCACCAGTACTGCACCTCCGGTCCGGACAATGCCGTGGCGGGCGGCATTCAATAAGCGTGCCGAAAACCCCGCGACGTCACTGGGCAGGCCGGTCTACTGGAGGTAACCGACTGATCTGAAACACTTCATCGACAACGTCGGTGACACGCCGACGGGCAGTCCGGCGTGTCACCGGGGGAAATGCGCGAGCCTGTCGCCCCGGTCAGGAACCAAAGGAGTGCAGGCGAACTTTTTTCATCTCCCCACAACCGTTCGAACACGGCTTTCAAGCGGCTGATTTTGCATGGGAAATCTCGACCTTTTTGAATTCTTGTCAAGCGCGTCAAAATGGTGAGAACCCTCACCATTTTGGTGATATTTATTTTTAATTATTTAAAATCAATAAGTTACAAACTCAAACAACCATTTGAAAATAATCTTGCTCAATCAATGATCAGCATCTAGATTCGAATCCTGTCAGCGCTGACAGGATTACAAAAGTCCTCGGCGCATGGCGAAAAAACAATTTCAAGAACCGGCAACGACCGGTCAGCCTGCGAGGAAAGACGGCATGTCCCTGTTGATCCGTGGCGCCACCGTGGTTACTCACGAAGAGAGTTATCGAGCCGACGTGCTCTGTGCCAACGGCCTCATCCAGGCCATCGGCGAGAACCTCGAAACCCCCTCCGGCTGCGACGTCCTCGACGGCGGTGGCCAGTACCTGATGCCGGGCGGCATCGACCCCCATACCCACATGCAGTTGCCCTTCATGGGCACGGTGGCCAGCGAGGACTTCTTCAGCGGCACCGCGGCCGGGCTGGCCGGAGGGACCACCTCGATCATCGACTTCGTCATCCCCAACCCGCGACAGTCGCTGCTGGAGGCCTTCCACACCTGGCGCGGCTGGGCGCAGAAATCCGCTGCGGACTACGGCTTCCACGTCGCCATCACCTGGTGGAGCGACGAGGTCGCCCGGGAAATGGGCGAGCTGGTGGCACAGCACGGGGTGAACAGTTTCAAGCACTTCATGGCCTACAAGAACGCCATCATGGCCGCCGACGATACCCTGGTGGCCAGCTTCGAGCGCTGCCTGGAGCTGGGCGCGGTGCCGACGGTGCACGCGGAGAACGGCGAACTGGTCTTCCACCTGCAGCAGAAACTCCTCGCCCAGGGCCTCACCGGCCCCGAGGCGCATCCGCTGTCGCGTCCGCCGCAAGTCGAGGGCGAGGCCGCCAGCCGCGCCATCCGCATCGCCGAGACGCTGGGTACGCCGCTGTACCTGGTGCATATTTCCAGCCGCGAGGCGCTGGACGAGATCGCCTATGCCCGCGCCAAGGGCCAGCCGGTCTACGGCGAGGTGCTGGCCGGGCACCTGCTGCTCGACGACAGCGTCTACCGCCACCCGGACTGGGCCACCGCGGCCGGCTACGTGATGAGCCCGCCGTTCCGTCCCGTCGAACACCAGGAAGCGCTGTGGCGCGGCCTGCAGTCCGGCAACCTGCATACCACCGCCACCGACCACTGCTGCTTCTGCGCCGAGCAGAAGGCCATGGGCCGCGACGACTTCAGCAAGATTCCCAATGGCACGGCCGGCATCGAGGACCGCATGGCGCTGCTGTGGGACGCCGGGGTCAACAGCGGGCGCCTGTCGATGCACGAGTTCGTCGCGCTGACCTCCACCAACACCGCGAAGATCTTCAACCTGTTCCCGCGCAAGGGCGCGATCCGCGTCGGCGCGGATGCCGACCTGGTGCTCTGGGACCCGCAGGGCAGCCGCACCCTCTCGGCCGCCACCCATCACCAGCGGGTCGATTTCAACATCTTCGAAGGTCGCACCGTGCGCGGCATTCCCAGCCACACCATCAGCCAGGGCAAGCTGCTCTGGGCCGCAGGCGACCTGCGCGCCGAACCCGGCGCCGGACGCTACGTGGAGCGCCCGGCCTACCCGTCGGTGTACGAAGTGCTCGGCCGCCGCGCCGAACGCCAGCGCCCGGTCGCCGTCGAGCGCTGATCCTTCCCGCAATACCGGACCGGCCCGTAGAGGCCGGACGGTGCCGTATTGCCGTTGACTGCCCCGAGAAGAAACCAGAAGAGAGGCTACAACCGTGATCGATTCCCTGAACCACCTCCCCCGTCCGGACGCCGGCGCGGACACGCTCGCCGAGCGCTTCGCCGACCTCGCGCCGCCGCTCAACGCCCGCCAGGCCGCCCTGGAAAGCGCCCGCTGCCTGTACTGCTACGACGCGCCCTGCGTCAACGCCTGCCCGACCGAGATCGACATCCCCGGGTTCATCCGCAGCATCGCCCAGGAGAATGTCCAGGGCGCGGCGCAGAAGATCCTCTCGGCGAACATCCTCGGCGGCAGCTGCGCCCGCGTCTGCCCCACGGAAATCCTCTGCCAGCGGGCCTGCGTACGCAACAACGCCCAGGAATGCGCACCGGTGCTGATCGGCCAGTTGCAACGCTACGCCCTCGACCACGCCGGCTTCGACGAACATCCGTTCAAGCGCTCGCCGGCCACCGGCAAGCGCATCGCCGTGGTCGGCGCCGGGCCGGCCGGGCTGTCCTGCGCCCACCGCCTGGCCATGCACGGCCACGACGTGGTGCTCTTCGAGGCCCGCACCAAGGCCGGCGGCCTCAACGAGTACGGCATCGCCCGCTACAAGCTGGTGGACGACTTCGCCCGGCGCGAAGTGGAATTCCTCCTGCAGATCGGCGGTATCGAACTGCGCCACGGCCAGCGTCTCGGCGACAACCTGGCGCTCGGCGCCCTGCACGACGAGTACGACGCGGTGTTCCTCGGCATCGGCCTGGCCGCCAGCAAGCGCCTCGGCCTGGAAGACGAGGACGCCCCCGGCCTGCTCGCCGCCACCGACTACATCCGCGAACTGCGGCAGAGCGACGACCTGCTCGACCTGCCCGTCGCCGACCGTTGCATCGTCATCGGCGCCGGCAACACCGCCATCGACATGGCGGTGCAGATGAGCCGGCTCGGCGCCCGCGACGTCAACCTGGTCTACCGCCGTGGCTTCGAGGAAATGGGCGCCACCGGCCATGAGCAGGAGATCGCCAAGGCCAGCCAGGTGCGCCTGCTGACCTGGGCCCGACCGGAACGGGTACTGCTCGACGAGCACGGCCGGGTGCGCGGCATGCGCTTCGCCCGCACGCGCCTGGAGAACGGTCGCCTGGGCGACACCGGCGAGCACTTCGAACTGGCCGCCGACGCCATCTTCAAGGCCATCGGCCAGGCCTTCGAAGGCGCCAGCCTGGGCGATCCGCTGGCAGCGCAACTGCGGCGCGACGGCGAGCGCATCCAGGTCGACGGACAGATGCGCACCAGCATCCCCGGCATCTACGCCGGCGGCGACTGCGTGGCGCTCGGCGAGGACCTCACCGTGCAGGCGGTGCAGCACGGCAAACTGGCGGCGGAAGCGATCCACGCCCAACTCATGCTCAACGTGGAGGCTGCGTGATGGCCGACCTGTCTATCGAATTCGCCGGCATCAAGTCGCCCAACCCCTTCTGGCTGGCCTCCGCGCCGCCCACCGACAAGGCCTACAACGTGGTCCGCGCCTACCAGGCGGGCTGGGGCGGGGTGGTCTGGAAGACCCTCGGCGAAGACCCCGCGGCGGTCAACGTGTCGTCGCGTTATTCCGCGCACTTCGGACCGAACCGCCAGGTGCAGGGGATCAACAACATCGAGCTGATCACCGACCGCTCGCTGGAGATCAACCTGCGCGAGATCGCCCAGGTGAAGAAGGACTGGCCAGACCGCGCGCTGATCGTGTCGCTGATGGTGCCCTGCGTCGAGGAGTCGTGGAAATACATCCTGCCGCTGGTGGAAGCCACCGGCGCCGACGGTATCGAGCTGAACTTCGGTTGCCCCCACGGCATGCCCGAGCGCGGCATGGGCGCGGCGGTGGGCCAGGTACCGGAGTACGTGGAGATGGTCACCCGCTGGTGCAAGACCCACTGCTCGCTGCCGGTGATCGTCAAGCTCACCCCCAACATCACCGACATCCGCCAGTCGGCGCGCGCCGCCCATCGTGGCGGCGCCGACGCGGTGTCGCTGATCAACACCATCAACTCGATCACCAGCGTCGACCTGGAGCGCATGGTCGCCCTGCCCGTGGTCGGCACCCAGAGCACCCACGGCGGCTACTGCGGCTCGGCGGTGAAGCCGATCGCCCTGAACATGGTCGCCGAGATCGCCCGCGACCCGCAGACCCGCGGCCTGCCGATCTGTGGCATCGGCGGTATCGGCAGTTGGCGCGACGCAGCGGAATTCGTCGCGCTCGGCTGCGGCGCGGTGCAGGTATGCACGGCGGCGATGCTGCACGGCTTCCGTATCGTCGAGGACATGCAGGACGGTCTCGCGCGCTGGATGGACAGCCATGGCTACCAGCGGCTGTCCGATTTCAGCGGCGGCGCGGTGGGCAATACCACCGACTGGAAGTACCTGGACATCAACTACCAGGTGATCGCCCGCATCGACCAGGACGCCTGCATCGGTTGCGGCCGCTGCCATATCGCCTGCGAGGACACCTCGCACCAGGCCATCGCCAGCCTGCCCCGGGCCGACGGTACGCACCGCTACGAAGTGATCGACGCCGAGTGCGTGGGCTGCAACCTGTGCCAGATCACCTGTCCGGTGGAGAACTGCATCGAAATGGTGCCGCAGGACACCGGCAAGCCCTATCTCAACTGGACCCAGGATCCGCGCAACCCCTACCGCGAAGCCTCCTGAACGCAGGGCGGCGCCCGCATCCCCGGCGGACGCCGCCCTGCCGCGCGCCGGCACGCTTCCTGCGTGCCGCTGCGGTCCGACGACGCGCAACGGCGTCTGTCGGATCGACCCGCCTTCGACTACCATTCGCCGCGGCCCGGCCGACGCTCCCGGACGGCCGGCGCCCCACGGAGACTCGCGCATGTCCGCAGACAGCAACTACAGCCAGCAACCGGTCCCGCTGGCAGCGCGCAAGAGCGCGCTGGCCCTGAGCGTGGTGATGCTCGGCCTGACCTTCTTTTCCGCCAGCATGTGGACCGGCGGCACCCTCGGCACCGGCCTGAGCTACGACGACTTCTTCCTCGCCGTGCTGCTGGGCAACCTGATGCTCGGCCTGTACACCGCGATCCTCGGCTTCATCGGCGCGCGCACCGGCCTTTCCACCCACCTGCTGGCGCATTACTCGTTCGGCAGCAAGGGCTCCTGGCTGCCCTCGGCGTTGCTCGGCGGCACCCAGGTCGGCTGGTTCGGCGTCGGCGTAGCGATGTTCGCCATCCCGGTGGCCAAGGCCACCGGCCTCGACGTCAACCTGCTGATCCTGGTTTCCGGAGCGCTGATGACCCTCACGGTGTTCTTCGGCATCGCCGGTCTGACCCTGCTGTCGGCCATCGCGGTCCCGGCGATCGTCGTTCTCGGCAGCTACTCGGTATGGCTCGCGGTGCGCGACGCCGGCGGCCTGGCGGCGCTGCAGCAGGTGACGCCGAGCGCGCCGCTGAGCCTCTCGACCGCGATCGCCCTGGTGGTCGGCTCGTTCGTCAGCGCCGGCACCCTCACCGCCGACTTCGTCCGCTTCGGCCGCAGCGCGCGTACCGCCGTGGTGGTGTGCCTGGTGGCGTTCTTCCTCGGCAACTCGCTGATGTTCATCTTCGGCGCGGCCGGCGCGGCGGCGGTGGGCAAGTCGGACATCTCCGACGTGATGATCGCCCAGGGCCTGCTGATCCCGGCGATCCTGGTCCTCGGCCTGAACATCTGGACCACCAACGACAACGCGCTGTATGCCTCCGGCCTCGGCTTCGCCAACATCACCGGCCTCTCCAGCCGCTTCCTGGCGATGCTCAACGGCGCCCTCGGCACCCTCGCCGCGCTCTGGCTGTACAACCACTTCGTCGGCTGGCTGACCTTCCTCTCCGCCGCCATCCCGCCCATCGGCGGGGTGATCATCGCCGACTACCTGAGTCGCCGCCGGCGCTACCGCCAGCACCCCTGCGCGGACATCCAGGCGATCAACTGGGCGGCGATCCTCGCCGTCGCCTGCGGCACCGCCGCCGGCCACTGGCTGCCGGGGATAGTGCCGGTCAACGCGGTGCTCGGCGCCGCCATCGCCTACCTGCTGCTCAATCCCCTGCTGAGCCGCAGCCCGAACAAACCAGAAGAGGTCCTCCATGCTGATTGACAACCTGCGCCTGCGCGGCCGCGAAGGTCTCTGGCAACTGCGCGTCGCCGATGGCCGTATCGCCGCCCTGGTACCGATGGAACAGGCCGCCGACGACGCCGGCGAGCGCCTGGACGGCGCCGGCGGTCTTGCCGTGCCGCCGTTCATCGAGCCGCACATCCATCTCGACACCACCCAGACCGCCGGCCAGCCGGAGTGGAACCGCTCCGGCACGCTGTTCGAAGGCATCGAGCGCTGGGCCCAGCGCAAGGCCCTGCTCAGCCACGAGGACGTCAAGCAGCGCGCCTGGCAGACCCTGAAATGGCAGATCGCCAACGGCGTGCAGCACGTGCGCAGCCACGTCGACGTCTCCGACCCGACCCTCACCGCGCTCAAGGCCATGCTCGAGGTGCGCGGCGAAGTGGCGCCCTGGGTCGACCTGCAGATCGTCGCCTTCCCTCAGGAGGGCATTCTCTCCTACCCCAACGGCCTGGAACTGCTGGAGGAGTCGCTGCGCCTGGGCGCCGACGTGGTGGGGGCGATCCCGCATTTCGAATTCACCCGCGAGCTGGGCGTCGAGTCGCTGCACAAGGCCATCGACCTGGCCAAGCGCTACGACCTGCCGGTGGACGTGCATTGCGACGAGATCGACGACGAGCAGTCGCGCTTCCTCGAGACCCTGGCCATGCTCGCCCATCGCGACGGCCTCGGCGCACGGGTCACCGCCAGCCACACCACGGCGATGCACTCCTACAACGGCGCCTACACCTCGCGGCTGTTCCGCCTGCTGAAACTGTCGGGAATCAACTTCGTCGCCAACCCGCTGGTGAACATCCACCTGCAGGGTCGCTTCGACGACTACCCGAAGCGCCGCGGCATCACCCGGGTCAAGGAACTGCTCGGCGCCGGGATCAACACCTGCTTCGGCCACGACGACGTGTTCGACCCCTGGTACCCGCTGGGCACCGCGAACATGCTGCAGGTGCTGCACATGGGCCTGCACGTGACGCAGATGATGGGCTACGACGAGATCGACGGCGGCCTCGACCTGATCACCCGCAACAGCGCCCGCACCCTCGGCCTGCGGGAATACGGCATCGAGGTCGGCCATCCGGCCAACCTGCTGGTGCTGCCGGCCCGCGACGGCTTCGACGCGGTGCGCCGGCAGGTCCCGGTGCGCTACTCGATCCGCGGCGGACGGCTGCTCGCCGAGACGGTCCCGGCGCAGACCACGGTGTTCCTCGAACAGGCGGAAGCGGTGGACTTCACCCGCGCCAGCTGAGCCTTCGCCGGAGCCTTCTAGCGAAGGCTCCGCTGCTCAGGGCTCCAATCCGATTCCGCGCAGGACCACGCTGGTCACCGTCTGCACCGCCCTTTCGAACTGCATGTCGCTGAGCGGCTGGTGGCCGTTGAGCACCTCGACCTGGTAGCCGAAGTCGGCGTAGTGCTGGGTGGAGGCCCAGATCATGTAGAGCAGGCTGCTCGGTTCGATCGACAGGATGCGCTTTTCCTCGACCCACTGGCGGATCTTCGCCTCCTTCATCTTGGCCCATTCGTAGAGGCTGTCGTCGAGGGTGGCGCCGAGCAGCGGCGCGCCATGCATGATTTCGTTGGCCCAGACCTTGGAGCCATGCGGGCGGGTGCGCGAATGGTTCATCTTCGCGCGGATATAGCTGGTCAATACCACCCTTGGGTCATCGAACATCTCGAAGCAGAGGGCGTCCTGCTTCCAGACCTCGAGCAGGCCGAGGAGGACGTCGCGGTACAGCTCGTCCTTGGTGCTGAAGTAGTAGTGCAGGTTGGAGCGCGGCAGTTCGGCTTCTTCGGCGATGTTGCCCATGGAGGTGCCGGCGTAGCCTTTTTCGGCGAAGACTTTTTCGGCGGCCAGGAGAATCTTCTCGACGTTGCGGCGGCGGATCTCGATCTTGTGTGTGCCCATGTGCGATCCATTACTGCGAATTCAACCAAGGCTACCAGCAAATCCGGGCGTGCGGCGACGCCCAGTCTTGCCAGGTAGCCCCTCTCAGCGACGCTTCGGACGGCGGCCGCGCAGGCGACGCCAGCCGATCCAGCAGCCGCTGGCGCAGACCACCAGGCCGCCGAGGCTGAAACCGAGCATCCACAGGTCCCACAGCGGACGCCGGGTCAGCAGCGGCAGCCAGTCCCAGCTATGCAACAGGGAAAACAGCCAGCGGCTGCCGCGCCGACCGTCGTCGAGCACGCCAACCACCGCGCCGCTGTAGGGATCCAGGTGCACCCAGGTATGCCGGGGATCGTCGAAACGCAGGCGCCAGACCGGCAGGCGCCGCTCCAGGTAGCCCATCATGCTGTGTTCTTCGCGCGGGTAGTAATAGAAGTCGTAGCGTTCCAACCGTTCGGCCTGCATCGGCACGCCCGGCAGCAGCGCGCGAGCCGCCGCCAGCAGGCGATCCGCGGGTAGCTCGCGGAGGATTTCGCCATCCGCCGTCAGCAGCAGGCTGTTGCCGCTGGCGCTGCGCCCGAGCGCATAGGGCTCGCCGTCGAGCGCCCGCCACTCCAGCTCGCGCACCCGCAACCCGGCGGCACGCAAGCGCCGCAGGACAGCGTCCGCCTCCAGTCCGGCGGGCAGCGCCCGGTCCCAGCTACCGCCCTGGTAGGCCGCGAGGTCGAGCGGCGTACCGCGGCCGAACAGATTCCACGGATTCATCGACATCAGCCCGCTGAAGATCCAGCTCAGCACCAGCGCGCCGAAGAGCAGGCCGGCGAGGTGGTGCCAGCGCTGGAAACCGCCCGCATAGGGCGAGCGCGAGCCGCTGCGATAAGGCTTGCGGAAGCGCCAGCGGAGCAGGCCGACGAGGATGCCGAGGACGGTCGCCAGGGTCGCCAGCAGCGACAGGCCGATCACCAGGTTCGCCCACTGCCCGTCGAACCAGCCGCCGCGCAGCGGATAGAGCCAGTGCAGCCAGGCGCCGAGCCAGTTCCAGGCGCGCTCCCGGCGGCTGGCGTCGCGTACCACCTCGCCGGTCTGCGAGGACAGGTAGAGCAGCCGGCCCTGCTCGTCCGCGGTCTGCACCCGCCATAGCGGCCGGTGCGGATCGAGGTTGCGGGTATGGGTCCAGGCGTCTTCCTCGATCCGCCCTTGCAACTGCATCGGTACTTCGCCGCTGAAAGCACGGGCCGAAGCCAGCACCCTGTCCGCGTCCACCGCCAGCGGTCGGCCGTCGCGCGCCGCCAGCGCACGCGTGCGTCCGTCGGCATCGTCCAGCAGGTAGGTCGGCAGGCCTCCTACGCTGGCCAGCCGGATGCTCCGCGGGGTCTTTCCGTCGCCGCCGGCGAGGGCCGTCCGCAGCGGTACGCAGTCCTCGCAGCCGTCCAGCTCGGGCAGGTGGGCCAGGCGTTCCAGCGGAGTCAGCTTGGGATAGCCGACATACAGCATGACCATGCCGGAGACGAACCAGAGCACCATCAGCAGGCAGCAGCCGATGCCCAGCCAGCGGTGCCACAGGTACAGGTAGCGTTTCATCGACGACTCCTCAGAAGCGCGTCTGCACGCTCAGCTCGAAGGTGCGCGGGTCGCCGACGTAGTACAGCGGCGTGCTCTGCACGAAGCGTGCGTAGACCTCGTCGGTGAGGTTGCGCACGCGCCCGGTGATCCGCGTGCGCTCGTCCAGCCGGTAGCTGAGGAAAGTCCCGTAGACCGTGTAGGACGGCACGTGCCAGGTGTTGGCGTTGTTGGCGTACACCGAGGACACGTAGCGCGCGTCCACCCCACCCTGCCAGGCCGGGTCGAAGTCGTAGGTCAGCCACAGGTTGCCGACCCGCTCCGGCACGTTCGGCGGCGTCTTGCCCTTGCGCGAGACAGCGACGCCGCCGACGTTCTCGGTGAACTCGTCGTACTGCGCGTCGACCCAGGCGAAATTGCCCTCGGCCAGAAGCTTCGGGGTGATCCGCAGGGAGGCGGCGGCCTCGATGCCCCTGGAGGTCTGCTGGCCCACCGGCACGCTGAGGTTGGGGTTGTTCGGGTCGGCCACCGAGAAGTCCCGGCGGACGATGCGGTAGGCGGCCAGGGTGGCGCTGCCGCGACCCTCGAGGAAATCGAACTTGCTGCCCAGCTCCCACTGGTCGCCGGTGGACAGGTCGTAGTCGCGGACCTGGCCGAAGCTGGCGCTGGTCAGCACCCCGCCCGGCGGGTCGGCGGCGGTACTGTATTGCAGGTAGACGTTGGCGTGCGGAGTGAACTGGTAGACCAGCCCGGCGCGCCCGGTGAGCACGTCCCAGCGCCGTTCGAAGTGTGCAGGATCGCTGGCGGTCACCGTCCGATGGTTGCGCACGTCGAGGTCGAGGTGGTCGTAGCGCAGCCCGGTGACCAGCGACAGCTCGTCGGTCAGGCCCAGGCGGTTCTCGGCGAACAACGCGCTGGTGCGCACCTCGTTGCTGCGGTCCTTCCGGTGGCCGGGACGCATGCCCGGCAGGTCGTAGAAGTGGCCCGGCTCGAAACTGGCCGGATCGACCGTACCGAACGGCCCGGAGGCGGTACTCGGGAAGCGCGTCTGCTTGTTGATGCTGTAGTCGAAGCCCAGCGCCCAGTCGCTGGCCAGTCCGAACAGCGGCTGGCTGTGCTGTAGCTCGAAGCGGTTGCCGTTGAGCTGCTGGTCGTGGCGCTGGAGGAATGCGTTGGAGCGCACCACCCCGCTGTTGTCGGCGTTGTAGCGGTAGGTCTCGAGGTTGCGGTAATCGCGCTCGGCGTCGTAGTGGTAGAAGGTGTTGCGCCAGCGCGTGCTGTCGCTGACCCGGTATTCGAGGATCGAGCGCAGCCAGCGCACGCGCTGTTCGTAGCGGCCATCGGCGACGTTGTAGTTCTCGCGGCGACGGCTCTTGTCGATCTTCAGCTCGCCGGCGTAGGGATTGAGCACCGGCGTGCCCCAGTAGGGGCTGTCTTCCTGCTCGTCCTGGTACTCCAGGGCCAGGGTGTGGGAAAGGTCCGGGGTCAGGTCGCTGAGCAGGGAGAAAGCGACGTTCCACGATTCGCGCGAATTGCGGTCGACGTAGCCGTTGCCGCCGCTGCGGCTGACGTCCAGGCGCACGAAGTGCTTCGGCTCGGGGCCGATGCCCAGGGCCTGGTTGAAGCCGAAGGCGACTTCCGAATCGTCGTAGCTGCCGTAGCGCACCCGGCCTTCCATGAAATCGCCGTAGCGGTCGGCGAGCTTGCTGATGTAGTCCAGCGAGCCGCCGACGGCACCGGCGCCGTTGAGGAAGGAGGACGGACCGCCGACCAGCTCGACGCGGTCGACGATCCAGTCGTCCAGCGGACGCATGGCGCTGCTGTATTGCACCGGAATGCCGTTGAACAACTGGTTGACCTGGTTCGAGCTGAAGCCGCGGTAGGTGACGAAGCCGCCGAAGCCGGGCGGCGCCGAGGCGTTCACGCCGGGCAGGCTGTTGGCGATGTCCTGGGTGCTGCGCAGGCCGCGCCGCTCGAAGCTGGCACGGTTGGCCACGCTTACCGAGCCGGGAGTCTCGCGCAGGCTCAGGCCCAGGCGCGAGCCGCCGCCGGCGCTGTCGTCGAGATCGAGGGCCGGCGGGGTTTCCCCGGCGGCGCCGGCGCTGACGGTGAGGGCGGGCAGTTCGGTGGGTTCCTCATCGGCCCAGAGCAAGGCCGGAACGCCGGCCAGGGTGAGGTTGAGACCCAGCGCGAGGACGCGGCGGGCCGTGGAGTGCTTTTTCATCGAGCGATCCTGAAGCAAGGCATGGTGGGCACGCCCGCCTCGCCCGGATGGACAGCGGCGAGCGCTGCGCGGACGAGGCAGGACGGGCGACGGATGCAAATGCCCGGCGCGGCGGGCGTTCAGGATCAGGCGGGGGAAGCGCGCGGGTTGGCCGGCGGCCAGACGTACCGGGGCGGCACCGGCTCGCGCGTGGCGGGCGGGCGGAAACGTGCCTGGCGTCGCCGTTGCAAGCGCCAGGACCAGATCACCCCGAGCGCGACGAACAGCACCAGGGCGCTGCACATCGGGCAGCTCATCGGCAACTGGGGATTGACCGGTGCCGGATCGCCGGCGGACCCGTCGTCGGGATCCAGGGATAGCCATTGGCTGGCACCGGCGACGCAGAACAGCCCGACGCTGGCCTTCTGCCCCTTGTCGCTGCCCACTCCCAGCGCCTGCAGGTGCAGGACGCCGCAAGCCAGCGCGTTGACCGGCACGCAGGCACAGAGGGCGAAGCTCAGCCACTGCAGCAGCGGCGAGCGGGAGATGGGAGCGATTCTCATGACCGCGCACTCTAGCATCCTGACCCGCAAATTCCCCGCGCTTCTGCGCTGCGGTGCATCGCCGCAGCCCGAGGACGCGACGCACGGCGACGAGCGGCGTATCAGGGGTGACTTGGGAGTTTCATGTGGCGCCGCTATAATCGCCCGCTCAGGCGGCCCTTCGGGTCGCTCCCGCCTTCCGTTCGAGGGGCGCTGCAGCAGGCCTAGGCCTGTCAGGCTCGAACGGAGCGCGCTCTCAGGCCGGTCTCGCCGGTCTGTCAACGCACCAACGGCGCCCATTCGCAGACAACGAATGGAGAGTTACGCATGAGCGCTGTCATGACGCCCGCCGGTTTCACCGACTACAAGGTCGCCGACATCACCCTGGCCGCCTGGGGCCGCCGCGAGCTGATCATCGCCGAATCGGAAATGCCCGCACTGATGGGCCTGCGCCGCAAGTATGCCGGCCAGCAGCCGCTGAAAGGCGCAAAGATCCTCGGTTGCATCCACATGACCATCCAGACCGGCGTGCTGATCGAGACCCTGGTCGCGCTGGGCGCCGAAGTCCGCTGGTCGAGCTGCAACATCTTCTCCACCCAGGACCAGGCCGCCGCCGCCATCGCCGCAGCCGGCATCCCGGTGTTCGCCTGGAAGGGCGAGACCGAGGAAGAGTACGAATGGTGCATCGAGCAGACCATCCTCAAGGACGGCCAGCCGTGGGACGCCAACATGGTGCTGGACGACGGCGGTGACCTGACCGAGATCCTGCACAAGAAATACCCGCAGATGCTCGAGCGCATCCACGGCATCACCGAAGAGACCACCACCGGGGTCCACCGCCTGCTCGACATGCTCAAGAACGGCACCCTGAAAGTCCCGGCGATCAACGTCAACGACTCGGTGACCAAGAGCAAGAACGACAACAAGTACGGCTGCCGCCATAGCCTCAACGACGCCATCAAGCGCGGCACCGACCACCTGCTGTCGGGCAAGCAGGCCCTGGTGATCGGCTACGGCGACGTGGGCAAGGGCTCCTCGCAGTCGCTGCGCCAGGAAGGCATGATCGTCAAGGTCGCGGAAGTCGACCCGATCTGCGCCATGCAGGCCTGCATGGACGGCTTCGAAGTCGTCTCGCCGTACAAGAACGGCATCAACGACGGCACCGAGGCCAGCATCGACGCCGCGCTGCTGGGCAAGATCGACCTGATCGTCACCACCACCGGCAACGTCAACGTCTGCGACGCCAACATGCTCAAGGCGCTGAAGAAGCGCGCGGTGGTCTGCAACATCGGCCACTTCGACAACGAGATCGACACCGCCTTCATGCGCAAGAACTGGGCCTGGGAAGAGGTCAAGCCGCAGGTGCACAAGATCCACCGCACCGGCAAGGACGGTTTCGACGCGCACAACGACGACTACCTGATCCTTCTCGCCGAAGGCCGCCTGGTCAACCTGGGCAACGCCACCGGCCATCCGAGCCGGATCATGGACGGTTCCTTCGCCAACCAGGTGCTGGCGCAGATCCACCTGTTCGAGCAGAAGTACGCCGACCTGCCGGCCGCCGAGAAGGCCAAGCGCCTGAGCGTCGAAGTGCTGCCGAAGAAGCTCGACGAGGAAGTGGCCCTGGAGATGGTCAAGGGCTTCGGCGGCGTGGTCACCCAGCTGACCCCGAAACAGGCCGAGTACATCGGCGTGAGCGTGGAAGGCCCGTTCAAGCCGGACACCTATCGCTACTAAGCGGACCACGGGGCAGGCGCCATGCGCCTGCCCCGTTCGCATGAGCGCTCCCACGATGTCCACGCACCTCGCCGATCGCTACAACCAGGCCTGGCTGTTCGCCGCCCGCGCCCACCGCAACCAGACCCTCAGCGGCTCGCCGCTGCCTTATCTGGTGCACCTGGGCATGGTCGCCAACGAGCTGCTGGCCGCCGATCGCGACGGTGCCATCGAACGGCTCGGGGAAACCCTGCAGATCGCGGTTCTGCACGACACCCTGGAAGACACGGCGACCTCACCCGAGGAGCTGCGGCAACAGTTCGGCGAGTTCGTCTGTGCCGGCGTGCAGGCCCTGAGCAAGCGCGTCGGCGACGGCCCCAAGCGTTCCCTCGACGACTATCTCCAGGCGCTTGCCGAGGGCCCGGCGCAGTACGCCCTGGTCAAGCTGTGCGACCGCATCACCAACCTGCAGCCACCGCCGCAGACCTGGAACCAGGACAAGATCGCGAACTACCACCAGGAGTCGCAGCTGATCCTCGCTCGCCTCGGCCATGCCCACGCCGCGACGGCCCGACGCCTGCGGGAAAAAATCGAGCACTACCGCCAGTACTACTGAAGTACCCGGCGCTAGTCGGAATCAACAAGAAGAGGCGCGGCCGTGGTCGCGTCCAAGGAACCGATCATGAGTCAGAGCGAACGCCGTTTCAGCTTCGAGTTCTTCCCGGCGAAGACCGAGGCCGGCCATGAAAAGCTGTTGGCCACCGCCCGCAACCTGGCGGGCTACAAGCCCGACTTCTTCTCCTGCACCTACGGCGCCGGCGGATCCACCCGCGACCGCACGTTGAGTACCGTGCTGCAACTGGACGGCGAGGTGAAGGTGCCGACCGCGCCCCACCTGTCCTGTGTCGGCGACTCGAAAGCCGAGTTGCGCGAACTGCTCGGCCGCTACCGCGAGGCCGGCATCCGCCGCATCGTCGCCCTGCGCGGCGACCTGCCGTCGGGCATGGGCATGGCCAGCGGCGAACTGCGCTACGCCAACGAACTGGTGGACTTCATCCGCACCGAGACCGGCGACCACTTCCACATCGAGGTCGCCGCCTATCCGGAAGTCCACCCCCAGGCGCGCAGCTTCGAGGATGACCTGGCGAACTTCGTGCGCAAGGTGAAGGCCGGCGCCAGCAGCGCCATCACCCAGTACTTCTTCAACGCCGATGCCTATTTCTACTTCGTCGAGCGGGTCGCCAAGCTCGGCGTGGACATCCCGGTGGTCCCCGGCATCATGCCGATCACCAACTACTCCAAGCTGGCGCGCTTCTCCGACGCCTGCGGCGCCGAACTGCCGCGCTGGATCCGCAAGCAACTGGAAGCCTACGGCGACGACAGCCGCAGCATCCAGGCCTTCGGCGAGCAGGTCATCAGCGAGATGTGCGAACGCCTGCTGGAGGGCGGCGCACCGGGACTGCATTTCTATACTTTGAACCAGGCCGATCCGAGCCTGGCGATCTGGAAGAATCTCCAGCTGCCACGCTGATACCGCCCACGCGGTTCGGCCCGGCAGCGTATACCGGCAGGGAAGCCTCTCACGCGATCCACGACAGACATGGCCAACTCACGCAAGCATCTGATCTATCTGGTCTACGGGCGACAGACCTACCACCAGGAAGCCCTGTTCAGCATCGCCAGCGCCTTCGCCCACCTCCGCGACGGGGCGGCGCATGGCCTGACGGTCAGGGTCTATACCGACGACCCCAGTCCCTACGCCGGCCTGCCGGTGCAGGTCCGCGAAGTGACGGCCGAGGAGTTGGTCGCCTGGTGCCAACCGCACGGCTATCACTTCCGCGCCAAGCACGTGGCCCTGCGCGACGCCTTGGAAGACGCCGACCAGGCATTGCTGATCGACACCGATACCTTCTTCCACAGTTCGCCCCTGCGCCTGTTCGACCGCATCCAGCCCGGCAGCCTGCTGTGCAACGCGATCGGCGCGCGCTATGGCGAACACCGTAACTTCCCGCTCTACCGCGACCTCTCGCCCTACCTGTTCGAGCGCGGCTGGGCCGACGACGAGATGCACCAGCTCAACTCCGGCGTCATCGGCCTGCCTCGGGAAGAGGCGAAAATACTCGACCGTTCGTTGGAATTAATGGATGAACTCTATCCAATTGCCAACGGTGCCTATACTCTTGAGGAATTCGTCCTGGCCGTCGCCGCCCACAAGCGGCTGGAGCTGGTGGGTTGTACCGACCTGATCCACCATTACTGGAGCCGGAAACAGCTGTTCCGCGCGAAGATCCAGGCCTGGTTGTGCAAGCACGGTTCCTCCCTTCTCAGCGCTGCAGCCCTCGACGACACCCTCAAGGTGACCGATCGACTGCCACGCCCACCGCGTGCCAAGCGTCTGCTGTACAAGCTGGGAACCCTGCCGTTGCCGGCTCCGATGCGCCAGTTCAGTATCGAACTGCTCTACGGTTGCCACGAATACAGTAACGAGTTCGACCGGGCCTGCGGCCCCGTCTGGTGGGAGAAAGCCGCGACCAATGCCATCGAACGCTATCCGCAGGAACCGATTGCGGAACAAATCGAGGATTGGCTGAATCACAGCTTGCTGCGCAACCTCCTTGGCTCCCGGGCCAACGAGATCCGCCAGCATTTGCGCCAGCGTGACCTGCTCTGACCGCAGCCCTCCGTTGACGCTGCCCCCGGCCCCCCCACCCAGGGCCGGGAGCGAACCGGCCAGCGCCCCCGACCAGGTGCGCGGCCATGCCCGCGAGGGCACCCGTTCGACACCGGCCACCGAGCGCATACGCAGCGCCGCGGCCAGACCTTCCGCCCTGGCCGACAGGGCCCGAAGGTAGACAGGAGTTCGCAGAACTTGGTGATTTCACAGCAGCCGGCCTCGCCCCGGCCCATATAGGAAAACCCGCATGTCCTTTTCTTCCCTCGGACTCTCCGAGGCGCTTGCCCGCGCTGTGGAGGCTGCGGGCTACAGCCAGCCCACTCCCGTGCAACAGCGGGCGATTCCCGCCGTGTTGCAAGGTCGCGACCTGATGGTTGCGGCACAGACCGGCACCGGCAAGACCGGTGGTTTCGCCCTGCCGGTACTGGAGCGCCTGTTCCCCGCCGGTCATCCCGACCGCGAACACCGCCACGGCCCGCGCCAGGCGCGCGTGCTGGTACTGACCCCGACCCGTGAGCTGGCCGCCCAGGTGCATGACAGCTTCAAGGTCTACGCCCGCGACCTGCCGCTGAACAGCACCTGCATCTTCGGCGGGGTTGGCATGAACCCGCAGATCCAGGCCCTGGCCAAGGGCGTCGACGTACTCGTCGCCTGCCCCGGCCGCCTGCTCGACCTGGCCGGGCAGAACAAGGTCGACCTGTCCCACGTGGAAATCCTCGTCCTCGACGAAGCCGACCGCATGCTCGACATGGGCTTCATCCACGATGTGAAGAAGGTTCTCGCCAAGCTGCCGCCCAAGCGCCAGAACCTGCTGTTCTCGGCAACCTTCTCGAAAGACATCGTCGACCTCGCCAACAAGCTCCTGCACAACCCGGAACGCATCGAGGTAACGCCGCCGAACACCACGGTCGAGCGCATCGAGCAACGCGTGTTCCGCCTGCCGGCGCCGCAGAAGCGCGCCCTGCTGGCGCACCTGGTGACCGTCGGCGCCTGGGAACAGGTGCTGGTCTTCACCCGTACCAAGCACGGCGCCAACCGTCTCGCCGAGTACCTGACCAAGCACGGCCTGCCGGCCGCCGCGATCCATGGCAACAAGAGCCAGAACGCGCGGACCAAGGCGCTGGCCGACTTCAAGGCCAACGACGTGCGCATCCTGGTGGCGACCGACATCGCCGCCCGCGGCCTGGATATCGACCAGTTGCCCCATGTGGTCAACTACGAGCTGCCCAACGTCGAGGAAGACTACGTCCACCGCATCGGCCGTACCGGCCGAGCCGGACGCAGCGGCGAGGCGATCTCGCTGGTGGCGCCGGACGAAGAGAAGCTGCTCAAGGCCATCGAGAAGATGACCAGACAGCGTATTCCCGATGGCGATGCCCAGGGTTTCGACCCCGAGGCCGTGCTGCCCGAGGTGGCCCAGCCGGAGCCCCGCGAAGCGCCGCAGAAGCAGCCGCGCCGCGACAAGGAACGGCGCAGCAGCCGCGAGCGCAAGCCGAAAGACGCCCAGGCGAGCAACCCCGACAGCAATGTCGCTGCCGCCCAGGACGGTACCGAGAAGCCGGCTGGAAAGCGCCGCCGTCGCGGAGGCAAGAACAAGGAAAACCGCGAGGCCGGCCAAGCGCAGCAGCCGCGGCAGAGCCGCGAAGCGCGTCCGGCCAAGCCCAATCGGCCGCCGGAAGTCGACGGTAATCGCGATCCGGAAGAGTTCCTCGACGACGACTTCGACAATTTCGGCAACCGCGCCGACTACGTCAGCCCCTACCAGGGCCAGGAAAACAAGGGACGCGGACGCCGCGGTGGCCAGCAGAAACCCCAGGGCGGCACCGGCCAGCAGGGTCGTGGCCAAGGCCAGGGCCAAGCTCGCGGCAAGAGCCAGGGCGCCGCTCAAGGCGGCGCTCGCGGTCAGGGTGCCGGCCAGGGCAAGGCGAAGAAACCGCGCGCCGGCAAGCCGCGCGGCCAGGGTCGCGAGAATGCCTCGCGGATGAGCGACGCGCCGCTGCGCGAGCCGTCCGAGTATGGCACCGGCAAGCAGCCGAGCCGCCAGCCGGTGGTGATCAACAAGCGCGACCTGGTGCGCATGGATCGCTTCCCCACCGCCGAGCAGCTCGACGAGCTGGAACCGCGGCGCAAGGGCGAGCGCCCCGCACTGCTGACCCGCAACCGCTAAGGCCGAGCGGGTCCGTGACGCGGACCCGCCGACTTCCGCGAGGATAAAAAAACGCCGACCCTAGGGTCGGCGTTCTTGCATGGCGCGGAAGGCGATCAAGCCTGGGGATCTTCCTTCTTCGCGGTCTGCTGCTGGGTCACGGTCTGCTGGTTCCAGCCGCCGCCGAGGGCCTTGTACAGGTTGACCTCGCTGGTCAGCTGATTGAGGCGGTCGGTGATCAGTTGCTGCTGCGCGGTGAACAGCGAGCGTTGCGCGTCGAGCAGGGTCAGGTAGTTGTCCACCCCCGTGCGGTAGCGCTTGTCGGCGAGCTGGTAGTACTCGTCGCTGGCCTTGACCAGATCACGCTGCGCCTGCAACTGCTCGGTGAAGGTACCGCGCGCGGCCAGGCCGTCGGCGACTTCCTGGAACGCCGTCTGGATCGCCTTCTCGTACTGCGCGACGTTGATGTCCTTCTGGATCTTCGCGTAGTCCAGGCTGGCACGCAGGCTGCCGGCGGTGAAGATCGGCAGGTTGATCGACGGCTGGAACAACCAGGAACCCGAACCGGCGTCGAACAGGCCGGACAGTTGGCGGCTCATGGTGCCGGCGTTGGCGGTCAGGCTGATGCTCGGGAAGAACGCCGCGCGCGCGGCGCCGATGCTGGCGTTGGCAGCCATGAGCTGGTGCTCGGCCTCGAGGATGTCCGGGCGCCGTTGCAGCAGGTCCGACGGCAGACCCGCCGGCACTTCGGTCAGCAGGGTCTGGTCCAGGCCCAGGCCTTGCGGCAGGTTCGCCGGGATCCCGGAGCCCAGCAGCAGGACCAGCGCATTCTGGTCCTGGGCTACCAGGCGGGTGTACTGCGCCAGGGTCGCGCGGGCGCCTTCCACGGCGGTCTGCGCCTGGCGCAGGTCGAGCGCGGAGGCGACGCCGACGTCGTAGCTGCGCTGGGTCAGGTCGAAACTCTTCTGGTAGGTGCCCAGGGTGTCCTTGGTCAGCTGCAACTGCGCCTGGTCGGCCTTCAGCGTCAGGTAGGCGGTCGCCACGCTGGCCACCAGGGTGGTCTGCGCGCTGCGCTGCGCCTGTTCGGTCGCCAGGTACTGCTCCAGGGCCTGGTCGCGCAGGCTGCGCAGGCGGCCGAAGAGATCGAGTTCCCAGGCGGTAGTGCCCAGGGTCACCCCGTACTGGCTGGAAATCGCCGGACTGCCGGTGGTCGACAGGTCGCCCGGCAAACGCTGGCGGGTGCCGCTACCGTCCACGCCGATCCGCGGGAACAGGTCGGCCCGCTGGATGCGGTACTGCGCCCGGAAGGCCTCGACGTTCAGCGCGGCGACCCGCAGGTCGCGGTTGTTTTCCAGCGCCACGCCGATCAGTTGCTGCAACTGCGGGTCGCGGAAGAACTCGCGCCAGCCGATGTCGGCGGCCGGAACGGCCGCCGCGCCGGTGTTCTGCCCGTAGGCCTGCCCTTGCGGGTAGGCCGCGGCTACCGGCGCCTCGGGGCGCTGGTAGTCGGGGATCAGCGAGCAGCCGGACAGAACGACAGCGGCTACCGCCAGGGAAAGGAAGGACCGTTTCATATCATTGCCCCTTTTCGACGGACGCTTGCTGCTTGGACGCCTCGTCCTTGAACAGCGTGCTGACCGCCACGTAGAACAGCGGTACCCAGAAGATCGCCAGGACGGTCGCAGTGACCATGCCGCCGATCACGCCGGTACCGATCGCATGCTGGCTGCCCGAGCCGGCGCCGGTGGAGATCGCCAGCGGGACCACGCCGAGGATGAACGCCAGGGAGGTCATCACGATCGGCCGCAGACGCATGCGGCAGGCTTCGATGGCCGCCTCGACGATGCCCTTGCCCTGCTCGTGCAGCTCCTTGGCGAACTCCACGATGAGAATGGCGTTCTTCGCCGACAGGCCGATGGTCGTCAACAGGCCCACCTGGAAGAACACGTCGTTGGACAGGCCGCGCATGGACGTCGCCAGCAGCGCGCCGATCACGCCCAACGGCACCACCAGCATCACCGAGAACGGAATCGACCAGCTTTCGTACAGGGCCGCCAGGCAGAGGAACACCACCAGCAGCGACAGCGCATACAGCGCCGGCGCCTGCGAGCCGGACAAGCGCTCCTCGTAGGACAGGCCGGTCCAGGAGTAGCCAACGCCTTTCGGCAATTGCTTGACGATCTCCTCGACCGCCGCCATGGCGTCACCGGAACTCAGGCCGGGCGCCGGCTCGCCGAGGATCTCCATCGCCGGCACGCCATTGTAGCGCTCCAGCTTCGGCGAACCGTATTCCCACTTGCCGGTGGCGAAGGCGTTGAACGGCACCATCTCGCCCTTGTCGTTGCGCACGTACCACTTGCTCAGGTCGTCCGGGTTCATCCGCGCGTCCGGCCTGCCCTGCAGGTAGACCCGCTTGACCCGGCCACGGTCGATGAAGTCGTTGACGTAGCTGGAACCCCAGGCGATGGACACGGTGCTGTTGATGTCGGCAAGGGACACGCCGAGGGCGCTGGCCTTCTCGTCGTCGATCTCCAGCTTGTACTGCGGTTCGTCGCTCATGCCGTTGGGGCGCACGCGTTGCAGCGCCGGGTTCTGCGCGGCGAGCATGAGGAACTTGTTGCGCGCCTGGAGCAGGACTTCGTGGCCGACACCCGCCTGGTCCTGGAGGAACAGGTCGAAGCCGGTGGCGTTACCCAGTTCCAGTACCGACGGCGGCGCGAAGGCGAACACCATCGCGTCCTTGAAGCTGAAGAAGTGCATCTGCGCGCGCTTGGCCAGTTCGAACACGCTGTTCTCGCCACCGGGACGCTCTTCCCAGGGCTTGAGCATGATGAACGCCATGCCCGAACTCTGGCCGCGGCCGGCGAAGTTGAAGCCGGTCACGGTGAACACCGAGCTGACCGAAGAGCTTTCCTTCTCCAGCAGGTATTCGCGCATCGAGTCCACCACCACCTGGGTACGCTCGGCACTGGAGCCCGGCGGGGTCTGTACCTGGGCGAACAGTACGCCCTGGTCCTCGTCGGGGAGGAACGCGGTGGGAATGCGGGTGAACATCCAGATCATCCCGGCCACGATCACCACGTAGATCAGCAGGTACGGCGCGCGATGCTTGAGGATCGACGCCACGCCCCGCTCGTAGCCGTGGGTGGTGGAAAGGAACATCCGGTTGAACCAGCCGAAGAAGCCGCCCTTGTGCTCGCCATGGTCGCCTTTCTCGATCGGCTTGAGCATGGTCGCGCAGAGCGCCGGGGTGAGGATCAGCGCCACGATCACCGAGAGGGCCATGGCCGACACGATGGTGATGGAGAACTGCCGGTAGATCACCCCGGTGGAGCCGCCGAAGAACGCCATCGGCAGGAATACCGCCGAGAGCACCATGGCGATACCGACCAGCGCGCCCTGGATCTGGCCCATGGACTTGCGCGCCGCCTCCCTTGGCGACAGGCCTTCCTCGGCCATCACCCGCTCGACGTTCTCCACCACCACGATGGCGTCGTCCACCAGCAAGCCGATGGCCAGCACCATGCCGAACATGGTCAGGGTGTTGATCGAGAAGCCGAACGCGGCGAGCACGCCGAAGGTCCCCAGCAGCACCACCGGTACGGCGATGGTCGGGATCAGCGTGGCGCGGAAGTTCTGCAGGAACAGGTACATCACCAGGAACACGAGGAGGATCGCCTCGCCGAGGGTCTTCACTACCTCATGGATCGAGGCCGAGACCACCGGGGTGGTGTCGTACGGGTAGACCACCTTCATGCCCTGCGGCATGAACGGTTCCAGGTTGGCGATGGTCTGGCGGATCGCCTTGGCGGTATCCAGCGCGTTGGCGCCGGTGGCCAGCTTGATCGCGATACCGGACGCCGGGCTGCCGTTGAACTGCGCGTTGATGCTGTAGTCCTGGCCGCCCAGGCCTACATCGGCGACGTCCTTCAGGCGCACCTGGGAACCGTCGGGATTGACCTTGAGCAGGATGTTCTCGAATTGCTCCGCGGTCTGCAGGCGGGTCTTGCCGATGATGGTGGCGTTGAGCTGCTGGCCCTTGACCGCCGGCAAGCCGCCGAGCTGGCCGGAGGAAATCTGCACGTTCTGCGCCTGGATCGCGCTGCTCACGTCGCCGGGGGTCAGCTGGTAGCTGTTCAGCTTGGCCGGGTCGAGCCAGATGCGCATCGAGTACTGCGAGCCGAACACCTGGAAGTCACCGACGCCCTTGGTCCGCGAGAGCGGGTCCTGGATGTTGGAAACGATGTAGTTCGACAGGTCTTCCTTGGTCATGCTGCCGTCGGTGGAAACCACACCGACCACCATGAGGAAGTTCTTCACCGCCTTGGTCACCCGGATCCCCTGGCGCTGCACTTCCTGCGGCAGTAGCGGGGTGGCCAGTTGCAGCTTGTTCTGCACCTGGACCTGGGCGATGTCGGGGTCGGTGCCCTGTTCGAAGGTCACGGTGATGGTCATGCTGCCGTCGGAGTTACTCTCCGAGGAGATGTAGCGCAGATTGTCGATCCCGTTCATCTGCTGCTCGATCACCTGGACCACGGTGTCCTGCACCGTCTCGGCCGAGGCGCCCGGGTAGCTCACCTGCACGGCGATGGCCGGCGGGGCGATGGCCGGGTACTGGTTGACCGGCAGACTGAGGATCGACAGGCCGCCCGCGAGCATGATCACCAAGGCGATCACCCACGCGAAAATGGGCCTATCAATGAAAAACTTCGACATTACGAATCCCCTTGATCAGCCCTTGCTGTCGGTTTTCGCCGGAGCGGCGTCGGCCTTCTGCGCGGACGCGACATTCTTCGCCGGCACGGTCTTCACCTCGACACCCGGCTGCACGAACTGCAGGCCTTCGGTAATGATCTTGTCGCCGGCGTTCAGGCCTTCGGTAACCAGCCATTTGTCGCCGATCACCCGGTCGGCCTTGATCACCCGCAGCTCGACCTTGTTCTGCGCGTTCACCACCAGCGCGGTAGCCTGGCCCTTGAGGTCGCGGGTCACGCCTTGCTGCGGAGCGAGGATGGCCTTCTGCTTGACGCCTTCCTGCAACTGCGCGTGAACGAACATGCCGGGCAGCAGCTCGTTGTTCGGGTTGGGGAACACGGCGCGGATGGTGACCGAGCCGGTGCCTTCGTCGACGGAAACCTCGGAGAATTCGAGGCGACCTTCCAGCGGGTATTGGCTACCGTCCTCCAGCTTCAGGGAGACCTTCGCCGCGTTGTCGCCGGCGCGCTCCAACTGGCCGCTGGCCAGTTCGCGGCGCAGGCGCAGCAGGGCGGTGGACGGCTGGGTGACGTCGACGTAGATCGGGTCGAGCTGTTGCACGGTGGCCATCGCGTTGGCCTGGCCGTTGGTCACCAGGGCGCCTTCGGTCACCGCGGAACGGCCGATGCGGCCGGAGATCGGCGACAGCACCTTGGTGTAGCGCAGGTTGATCCGCGCCTGCTCCACCGCCGCCTTGGACTGCAGGTAGGCGGCATTGGCGTCGGCGTACTGCTGCTTGCTCACGGCCTGGTCGGCGACCAGCAGCTTGTAGCGCTGGGCCTGTTCCTGGGTCGAAGCCAGGTTGGCCTGGGCGCTCTGGTAGTCGGCCTCGTAGGTGGCGGGGTCGATCTGGTAGAGCTGCTGCCCGGCCTTGACGTCGCTGCCTTCCTTGAACAGGCGCTTGAGGATGATGCCGTTCACCTGGGGACGCACCTCGGCGATGCGGAACGCATTGGTCCGGCCCGGCAGCTCGGTATTCAGGGTCACCGTCTGCGCTTCCAGGGTCACGATCCCGACCTCCGGCGTTTGCGCCGGCGGCGGCGCCTCGCTTTTTCCGCACCCGGAAAGGGCCGAAATCGCGACCAGCAGGGCCGGAACCAGTACACGCATGGCTGGCGTTCGTTGCATAGCGTTGTCCTCATGAGCGAAAGCGGCCGATGCAGCGTGAAGGCGCTGCACCGGCTCGAAGAAGGCAGGCAAAATACTTACATTCATAGGTGTTTGTAAACGTCCGAAAGCCTCGCGTGAAAACACCTGAAACGTTTTAGCTCGATGGCCGGTTATCCACCCGGCGCCATGGCCCATATTCAGAACCTGAAACAAGGTTGATAAGGTCAACTAAAATAAGCAAAATAGTTGACTGGATCAACCACATTTACATTAGGTTTACTCGGCCAAACCAATGAACTACCCCGTGAATCCCGACCTGATGCCCGCGCTGATGGCGGTCTTCCAGCATGTGCGGACGCGCATCCAGAGCGAGCTCGATTGCCAGCGACTCGACCTGACCCCGCCCGACGTCCATGTATTGAAGCTTATCGACGAACAACGCGGGCTGAACCTGCAGGACCTGGGACGCCAGATGTGCCGCGACAAGGCACTGATCACCCGGAAGATCCGCGAGCTGGAGGGAAGAAACCTGGTCCGCCGCGAGCGCAACCCCAGCGACCAGCGCAGCTTCCAGCTCTTCCTCACCGACGAGGGGCTGGCCATCCACCAGCATGCGGAGGCCATCATGTCACGCGTGCATGACGAGTTGTTTGCCCCGCTCACCCCGGTGGAACAGGCCACCCTGGTGCATCTCCTCGACCAGTGCCTGGCCGCGCAACCGCTTGAGGATATTTAAGAACATTCTTTTCGAAGCACAATGAAAAACGCCGGCGATCGCCGGCGTTTTTCGTTTCAGGTATCCGCTTACTGGCGAATGCCTTCGACGGAGAGCAGCAGCTCGACTTCCTGGGATGCCGGGCCGAGGTCCATCTTGATGCCGAAGTCTTTCAGCTTCAGGGTGGCGCTGCCTTCGAAGCCGGCACGGTAGCCGCCCCACGGGTCGTCGCCCTGGCCGATCAGCTTGGCCTTGATGGTGACCGGCTTGGTCACGCCGTTCAGGGTCAGGTTGCCGGTGATGTCGGCGCTGTCGCCGTTGGCCTTCACTTCGGTGGATTCGAAGGTAGCGGTCGGGTTCTTGCTGACGTTGAGGAAATCACCGCTGCGCAGGTGCTTGTCACGCTCGGCATGGTTGGTGTCCACGCTGTTGGTGTTGATGGTCACCTTGACCTTGTCGGCCGACGGGTTCTTCTCGTCGAAGGTGAAGCTGCCGTCGAAGTCGTTGAAGCGGCCGTACAGCCAGCTATAGCCCAGGTGCTTGATGCGGAACTCGATGAAGGCGTGCTGGCCTTCCTTGTCGATCTTGTAGTCCGCGGCCATTGCCTGGCCGGCGGTGAACAGTGCGGAGCCGAGCGCCAGCGCGGCAAGGGTCTTCTTCAGCATGGACATTCTCCTTAACGTGGTTGTTGATCATTCGACGAGCGACCGAGCATGCGCTTTAGGGTCGGGTCGCGGTCGACGAAGTGATGCTTGAGGGCGGCCAGGGCATGGAGGACGGCGAAGACCACCAGCGCCCAGGCCAGGTAGAGATGGATTTCACCCGCGACGTCTGCCTGGTCGGGCAGCCCGCTGAGGGTTGCCGGCACGGAGAACCAGCCGAACACGCTGATCGGTTCGCCGTCGGCGGTGGAAATCAGGTAGCCCGCGACGATCACCGCCAGCAGCAGCCCGTACAGCGCGAGGTGGCCAAGCTTGCTCGCTACCCGCGTGAGCGGACCGTGGTTGGCCGGCGCCGGCGGCGGCGGGCTGACGAAACGCCAGACGATCCGCACCAGCAGGGCAATGGCCAGCAGGATGCCGATGCTTTTATGCAGCGCCGGCGCGGGGTGGTACCAGGGGTCGTAATAGCTCAGTTCGCGCATCCACAGGCCCAGGCCGAACAGGCCGAAGACCACCAGCGCGCTGCCCCAGTGCAGGAACAGGCTGAATACGCCGTAACGGGATGAGGTATTGCGCCACTGCATGAAAAACTTCCTTGAAAAGCGAAGCCTCAAGACTAGCGGCAAATCCATCGAGTTAAAGCAGAAAATTCTGCTTTGAAACATCGATTCACAAGATAGGTTCGCAGGCTAAGAAAAAACCCTGGATTGCGCTGCGAACCGGGAAGCGCAAGGCGCCGGAGCTTCCGGCGCCGGCGAAGGGGATCAATCGAACAGGCGGGTGAACCAGGCGAACGGGTTCTTCTTCTCGCCGCCGGTCGTCGGTGCGGCCACCTTCTCGGCCTTCGCCACCATCGGCGCGCCCTCGATCACCGGCGTCTTGCCGGCATACAGGTCGCGCACCTGGCTGGCCGCGCGCTTGCCGCTACGCAGCGCGCCCTCGATGGTGCCGGGGTACAGCGCATCGGTGTGCTCGCCGGCGAAGGCGACCCGCGACAGCGGCTGTTCCCAGATCCGCCAGAAACGCGTCACCTGGCCCGGACCGTAGGCCAGGTAGGAACCACCGGTACCCGGATCGGCGCTGTAGCGACGAATTTCGTAGCCGGCGAAGGCACCGCGCATCTTCGGATAGAACTTGTTCATGCGGATCAGCACCTGGTCGACCATCTGCCGGTCGCCGAAAGCCTGCAGCACGCGGGCGTTGTCGCCGGACAGGTTGATCAGCACGTTGGCGCCGCCTTTCAGCGCCGGCTCGACCCAGATCATGCCCAGGCCCTGGTCGCTGAAGATCTCGCCGGAGAGGCGCGACTTGTCGTCCCACACCGGGCGCTTGAACTTCAGCAGGATCTGGTCGCGCCAGCCATAGTTGGTGCCCTTCAGCGCGGACATCTGGGTACCGCTCAGGGACGGGGTCATCTGGATCTGGCCGAGCGCCTTCAGCGGCACGGCGAGAACCACGTAGTCGGCCTTGTAGGTCTCGCTGCCGGCCTTGACGGCGACGCCGTCCTTGGCCTGGACGATGCTCGACACCTTGGACTTGGTCTTGATCGTCTTGATCTGCTTGACGAAGGCTTCCGCCAGCACCTGGCTGCCGCCGGGCAGGCGCGCCGCGCGCAGGTCGCGGTCATCGACGCCACGGTAGGCGCGGCCCTGCTGGGCGAGGTAGAGCAGCGACAGGCGCGACGGTTCGTCGTAGCGCGAGCGGATACGCTGGTTGACCAGCAGGCGCGCGGTCGGCGACAGGTTCAGCTTGTCCAGCCAGCGCGCGGCGTTCATCTGGTCGAGGGCGAACAGGGTATTGCTCGAGGCAGGGTTGAGCGGGTCGGAGATCGATGCCGAGAGATCGTCCAGGGTCGACTCGAAGCGCTTGAGGTCGGCGGCGACGTTCGGCTGCTTGAGCGCGAGATCGCTGCTGCTGTAGTACAGGCCGTCGATCAGGTAGCTGGGGGTGCGGACGAAGTCCGGCGCCGGCACCGGCTTCAGCTTGAAGGTGTCCAGGTAGGCATTGAGCGTGGGCTGGACCTTCTGGTTGCCGACCCATTCGCTGGTGGCCAGGCCGGAACGCCCGCCCACCTGCGGCCGCGCCTCGAGCACCGTGACCTGCCAGCCGTCCTTCTGCAATTCGTAGGCCGCGCTCAGGCCTGCCAGGCCCGCGCCGACGACGATCGCCGTAGGCTGTCTATCCTTGCCCAGCGCCACCGCGCTGAACACCCCCAACATGAGAAACGCCGCGGCGCGCAGCCACCTTAACGACATACCGGACTCCCCAGGAAAAAAGCAAAGACGCAACGGCGCGCAGCATACGCCAGAGCCGTTTGGGCCACCATAGGAGTCCGTCGGCGGCTGCTGTCGGATGTGTCCCAACCCGCCGGGTTGTTCATCTCACCCCCATTGCATAGGCTTTGCCGATCGATCCGAGGAGACAGCCCATGGGCCTTAACGCCGACTGGATGCAGCGCGACCTGAACGTACTCTGGCATCCCTGTACCCAGATGAAAGACCACGAACGCCTGCCGGTGATCCCGATCCGCCGCGGCGAAGGCGTCTGGCTGGAGGATTTCGAAGGCAAGCGCTACATCGACGCAGTCAGTTCCTGGTGGGTCAATGTGTTCGGTCACGCCAACCCGCGCATCAACCAGCGCATCAAGGACCAGGTCGACCAGTTGGAGCACGTGATCCTCGCCGGATTCAGCCACCAGCCGGTGATCGAGCTGTCGGAGCGACTGGTGAAGATCACCCCGCCGGGGCTCGACCGGGTGTTCTACGCCGACAGCGGCTCGGCGGGCATCGAGGTCGCGCTGAAGATGAGCTACCACTTCTGGCTCAATAGCGGCAGGCCGCGCAAGAAGCGCTTCGTCACCCTGACCAACAGCTACCACGGCGAAACCATCGCGGCGATGTCGGTGGGCGACGTGGCGCTGTTCACCGAAACCTACAAGTCGCTGCTGCTCGACACCATCAAGGTGCCCAGCCCGGACTGCTTCCTGCGTCCGGACGGCATGTGCTGGGAAGAACATTCGCGGAACATGTTCGCCCACATGGAGCGCACCCTGGCCGAAGGGCACGACGAGATCGCCGCGGTCATCGTCGAACCGCTGATCCAGGGCGCCGGCGGCATGCGCATGTACCACCCGGTCTACCTCAAGCTGCTGCGCGAAGCCTGCGACCGCTATGGCGTGCACCTGATCCACGACGAGATCGCGGTGGGCTTCGGCCGCACCGGGACGATGTTCGCCTGCGAGCAGGCCGGCATCGCCCCGGATTTCCTCTGTCTGTCCAAAGCCCTCACCGGTGGCTACCTGCCGATGTCCGCGGTGCTGACCAGCGAGACCGTCTACCGGGGCTTCTACGACGACTACCAGACCCTGCGCGCCTTCCTCCACTCGCACACCTATACCGGCAACCCGCTGGCCTGCGCCGCCGCCCTGGCGACCCTGGACATCTTCGAGGAAGACAAGGTGATCGAGGCCAACCGCGCGCTGTCCACCCACATGGCCAGGGCCACCGCGCACCTGGCCGACCACCCGCATGTCGCCGAGGTGCGCCAGACCGGGATGGTCCTGGCCATCGAAATGGTCCAGGACAAGGCATCCAGGACGCCCTACCCCTGGCAGGAGCGCCGCGGCCTGAAGGTCTTCCAGCATGGCCTGGAGCGCGGCGCGCTGCTGCGCCCGCTGGGCAGCGTGGTGTATTTCCTGCCGCCCTACGTGATTACCCCGGAGCAGATCGACTTCCTCGCCGAGGTGGCCAGCGAAGGCATCGACATCGCCACCCGCGACGCGGTCAGCGTGGCGGTCAGCGACTTCCACCCGGACCACCGCGATCCGGGCTGAACGTCGCCGCCCCTTCGTTCCGAGGGGGCCGGTTCCAGCGCCCCGCGGCAGGCAGTAAACTGCGCGCCTGTCGCCACTACCCTCGAATCGCCATGCGCCTGTCCCGCTTCTTCGTCGACCAGCCTCTCTCCCTCGGCCAGCACGACCTGCCCGAGGCCCAGGCCCACTACATCGGCCGCGTGCTGCGGCACGCCACGGGCGACGCCGTGCAACTGTTCGACGGCAGCGGCCGGGAATACCTCGGCGAGCTGGTCGAGGTCGGCAAGAAGAATGTCCGCGTCGAACTCCGCGAGCAGTTCGCCGGCCAGCCCGACTCGCCCCTGCGTATCCACCTGGGGCAAGGCCTGTCGCGCGGCGAGCGGATGGACTGGGCGATCCAGAAGGCCACCGAGCTGGGGGTGGCGGAAATCACCCCGATCGTCAGCGAGCGTTGCGAAGTGCGCCTGAAGGACGAGCGCGCCGACAAGCGCCTGCAGCACTGGCGCCAGGTGGCGATCAGCGCCTGCGAGCAGTGCGGCCGTTCGAGCCTGCCGCTGATCCATCCGCCTCTGGCCCTGGAGGACTGGCTGCGCGGGCGGGACGATGACCTCAGGCTGGTCCTGCACCCTGTGGCCGCCCCCCTGGCCAGCCATGCGCCGCCGTCGCGCCTGGCCTTCCTGGTGGGTCCCGAAGGCGGCCTGAGCGATGCCGAGGTGGAGCAGGCTCAGGCGGCCGGTTTCCACTCCGCGCGCCTCGGCCCGCGAGTGCTGCGCACCGAGACCGCGCCGGTGGTAGCGTTGGCGGTGGCCCAGCAACTCTGGGGCGACTTCACCTGATATCCCTCCCGCCGCTTTACAACGGCGACAGCCAGTGAATACCGTTGCGCAACCCACTTCGCAACGGATCGCACGCATGGACACGCCCGTTACCTTCGATTGGAAGATCCGCCTGCCCGACGTGCTCGGCGTACTCCGCCGAGACTATGCCGGACGCTTCCCGCAGTTGGCCTCCGCCGCACTGGAGACGCTGCTGGAGCGCCTGCGCGACGACCTTCCCGAGGATTTCCTGCCAGCCCTCGGCCAGGAGCTGGAATCCCTCGGACTGGCGTTGGTGGAACGCCTGGACGAAGACGACAGCCTGAACCTGTACGTGGTCGGCGCCCCCCACAGCCAGCGCCTCCTCGATGCACTCGCAGCGCAGGGCCACAACGCCCGCACGCTGCGCCAGGAAAACGCCCCCGAGGGCGCCCGGGCGGCCCTCCCCGCCGCCGCGCCGGCCGGCCTGGCGCCGGCTTCGGCCTACATCTGCCTCGAACACGCCGAGCACCTGGCGCCCGGCCTGGCCATCGCCCGCCTGCCGGGCGAGGACAGCCGCGACCTGCTGGACCTGCGCCAATGGCCCAGGCTGCAACGCCTGCCCGATGGCGCGGAGGAAACCCAGGGCGCGTTGCTCTGCCGGGCCAGTTCGGCGGACGGCCTGCACGCCTGGGTCAGGATGACCCGTTCGGGAAGCCCCTACGCCTGGCTGCATCGCTCCCGCGACCTCGCCTCGTTGACGCCCGAACTACCGCCCTTGCCGCTGCCGCCGGCGCAGTCGTTGCGCCAACGCCGCACCCCGGAACTTGCCATCGGCCTGGCCGGGGACGACCTGCTCCTGGCCGACCGCGGCCTGTTCTTCCTCTATCCGGGCTTCGCCCAGGGCAACGACGAACCGCGGTTGCTCTTCGAGGTGCCGCAAGCGCGGCGCTCCATCGAGAATCCGCCGGCGGTCTTCACCACTCCGGACCAGCGCGTCTGCCTGCTCTCCCGCGGGCAGTTCTTCGAATGGCGCGAGGCACGCATCCAGCCCCTGCCGTTCCCCGTCGGCAAGGATCTGCCCGCCGATCCGGCGCAACCGACCTCGGCGGCGCCCGGGACCATCGTCTGGCTGGAGCGTGAAACGCTCTGCGAAGGCCGGCTCGACAGCGGCGAGATCCGCAGCCACTCGCTGGACGGCCTGGCCGAAGGCCCCTACCTGAAGCTCCAGGCCCTGGACGGAGGCTGGCTGCTCCTGGCGCCGTGGCTGGAACCGCATCGCTCGCGGGACCTCGCCCAGCTCTGGCACCTCGAATCCGGCCGGGCGCTGCGCATCCGCTACGGCGAACTGGACCTGGAGGGCGGACTACAGCACTGGGCGGAGCTGCCCGACGGCCGGATCGTCGTCGGCGACCATGCCCGGCATGTCGACCTCGGCAGGTTCGAAAGCCTGCGCCAACGCCTGCTGCGGCGGCGCCTGGCGCCGGCCTGAGGCGCGTCTACAGCCCGCGCAGCGCCAGTCCCGCCAGGCCGAGCAGGAGCACGCCGCAACCGGCGTAGCTGACGCGGTGCCAGAACAGCGAGGTGTTGCGCCGCAGCCAGTCCACCAGCGCCGCGCAGCAAAAGCACCAGATCAGCGACGAGAGCATGAAACCGGCGAAGAACACCAGCGACTGCGCCTGGTTCGGCGTGCCGTCGACGATCCCCGCCAGGGCGCTGCCGAGGGCACCCCAGTAGACCACGTTCTTCGGATTGGACAGGGAGATCGCCGCGCCGGCGCCGAAGGCGTTGCGCCCCTGCTCGCCGGCATCCTCCGCCGCCAGCGGCGGACTCCAGGCGTCGCGCAAGCCTTGCACGCCGAGCCAGGCCAGGTAGGCGGCACAGGCCAGGGTCAGGGGAATCCGCACCTGCTCGTAGCCCAGCAGCAGCGCCAGTCCGGTAAGCCCGAGCAGGGCCCAGACGGCATCGCCGATCAGCGACCCCAGTTGCACCAGCAACGCCGGGCGGAAGCCGCCGGTCAAACCGCGGCGCAGCGTTTCGCTGAACACCGCGCCAGGGGAAACATTGAAGGCGAAACCGAACAGCAAGGCGGCGAGGAAGATGGCGAGCATGGAACGACGACTCCGTGGTGGGACGTCGGATTATCCCGGCCGGCGGCTCCGCCGACTTGAACCGGATTGCGCAGTTCAGCCGCGCACGGCGCGCTGGTAGCGGCCCGGCGAAATGCCGTAGGCGCTGGTGAAGTAACGGGTCAGGTGGCTCTGGTCGGCGAAGCCCAGGGCGTGGGCCACCTCGCCCACCGCCAGGCCACGGCGCAACAGGCCGAGGGCGCGGCGGGTGCGCAGTTGCATGCTCCACTGGCGCGGGCTGAGCCCGGTGGCCTTCTTGAACGCCCGCAGCAGGTGGTATTTCGACAGGCCCACCTGCTCCGCCATCTCATCCAGGTCCGGCGGTTCGGCCAGGCGCTCGGCGAGCAGCGCCTGCAGGCGGGCGACAGCCGGGCGCCCAGGATCGGCCCTCTGCGGCAGGCGGGTGCCGCTCGCCGCCAGCAGGCGGCCAAGGAAATCCAGCAGGCGCTCCTCGCCCCGTTCGCGGGCGAAACGGTCGCTGGCCAGCAAGGCTTCGATGCTGGCGGCCAACTCGCGGCCCAGCGCCGGACTGCGCAGCAGCGGGCGGTCGAACTCGACGGAGGAAAGATCCAGGCTGCTCGCCAGTTCGGCGGCAGGCAGATAGAGGCTGGCGAAGCGCCAGGGCTGGCCGTCGCGGACGCCGCCGCCCTGGATCTGCCCCGGGTTGTAGAGGGTCAGGTCGCCGCTGTCGGCCTGGAAGGTACGGCCATCCAGCCAGACATCTTCCAATCCGCAGAGGTTGGCGCTGATGACGAACTCGTCGTGGCTGTGCTTCTCGAAGCGGTGCCCGGCCAGGCTGGCGCTGGCGACCTCGAGGAAGGCGCCGATCCGCGCGTGCTGCAGGCCGGCCATGGACGGCTCAGATCAGGCCGGCGTCGGCGAGCTTCTCTTCGAGCCCGGCCAGGTCCGGAATCCGTGCGGTTTCGCCGCCGATGTCCACCGCCGCCAGTTCCAGCGCCGCCAGCGGCGCGGCGGTGCTCGCGAGATTGGCGTCCAGCCGCACCGAGCGCGGAATGCCCTGCACCAGCAGGGCGAGGAATTTCACATGGGGTCGTCCGCCGAGGGCGTTGATGACCACCACCCGCGCGCTGCTGCCGAGTACCGGCTGCTGTTCGCCGCTGGAGGCCGCCTCGAAGGACAGCAGCGGCAGGCGCAGGTCGCGCCAGGCCACCTGGCCCAGGTACCACTGCGGCAGGCCGGCGGCGACCTGCGGGTTGCGATAGGCGATCAGTTCGGCCACGGCGACGTTGGGCAACAGCAGGGTGCGGTCGCTCAGCGGCAGGAGCAGCCCGGTGAGGCTGTCCGGGGTCGGGTTGGCTGGGGTGTTCCGGCTCATGCCATCCTGCTCGATCACGGCCTGGTTCATGTTTCGACTCCTGTCGGCGCGCAGCGTGCGGCCAGATGCTTGACCAATGCCTCGGCCAGTTCGCGGGGGCTGGCATTGAAACTGCTGTAACCGGCTTCGCGCAAGCTGTCCGGCATGCTCGAACAGACGCAACTGTCGGCGCGCTGGGTCCATACCTCGCCACCCTGGCGCCGCACGTAGGCGGCAGCGGCGCTGCCGTCGCTACCCATGCCGCTGAAAACGATCACCCCGCAGTCGGGGCCGAACTGCTGGGCCAGGTTGAGCATCATCTGGTCGATGGACGGGGTGTAGGGTTCCGGCCAGGAACGCTGGCTGCATTTCAGTCGCCCGTCGTGGTGGAAACCGAGCTCGTGCAGCACCGGCACCACCATGACCTCGCCGCAACGCAGCGCTTCACCGTCGCGGACGTTCTTCACATGCCACTGGCTGTGCCGGCCGACTGCCTGCGGCAGGTTCTGCTCGAAGCTGGCATCGATGTGCTGGGCATAGAGGAAGCCGATCGGCAGGCCGCCGGGCAAGGCGTCGAGAAATGCCTTCACCGCCGCCGGGCCGCCGAGCGAGGCCGCCAGCAGCCACACCTCGCGGGCCGCTTCGCCGGCCTGCAGCGGCATCGCCGCGAGGTCGCCGGGAATCTCCAGGCGCGGCGGACGCTCCTCGTCGAGCAATGCGCCGAGGCTGTCGCCAACGCCATCACTGGGGTCGCCGATCAAGCGCTTCAGCTTGCCGATCAGCCGCCGTTCCCAGCGCGGGTAATGTTCGGTATGCCGCTCCGGCGCGTGGCCCTCGCCGAACAGCACCGGCGCACGGTCCTGCTCCAGCAGGCTGTCCAGCAGCGGCGAGTCGTCCTGCTGGGTCAGGTCCACCAGCCACAGGTCGGGCGCGCACTCCAGCGCGGCGTCGTCGACCCTGGCCGGGTCGGCGTTGAGCACCACCTCGTAACCATGGCCGAGCAGCGCCTGTTGCAACACGTGGCGCTGCAACGAGGTGTCGGCGATCACCGCGACCCGTGGCGTGGCGCGCTCACTCATGCTGGCCGACCAGGGACTGGATGGCTTCGAGCAGCTCGGTTTCCTGGTAAGGCTTGCCGAGGTACTGGTTGACGCCGATGCCCAGCGCGCGCTCGCGGTGTTTCTCGCCGGTCCGCGAGGTGATCATGATGATCGGCAGGTTGCCCAGGCGTTCGTCGTGACGCACCAGGGTGGCGACCTCGAAACCGTCCATGCGCGGCATCTCGATGTCCAGCAGGAGGATGTCCGGACGGTGCTCCTGGAGCTGGGCGATGGCGTCCACGCCGTCCTTCGCGGTCAACACGTTCATGCCGTTGCGCTCCAGCAGGCGGGTGGTGACCTTGCGCACGGTGACCGAGTCGTCCACCACCATGACCAGCGGCGGCCGCTGCTGCTCGCTTTCGCTCGCCGCCATTTCCTGGCGCAGCGCCAGGCGTTCGCGACGGCTTTCCTGGCCGAGCAGCGCGTGCCGGGAGCGGATGGTCGCCAGCAGGTCGAGGATCACCACCACCCGGCCATCGCCGAGCAGGGTCGCCCCGGAAATCCCGGCGACCCCGGCGAACTGCGGACCGAGGCTCTTCACCACGATCTCGCGGGAACCGGCCAGCGAGTCGACCTGCACCGCCACCGCATGCTCCGAGGAGCGCACCAGGATCACCGGCAAGGGCAGCGACTGGCCGACCAGCTTGGGTTCCTGGCCGTTGTTCAGCAGCTCGCCGAGGTACTTCAGTTCGTAGGACTGCCCGGCGTATTCGAAGCTGGGCGTATCCAGCCCCGCCTCGCCGCGCTGGTCGTAGAGCGCCTCCAGTTCGTAGGGCGAAACCCGCACGATGCCCTCGATGGTGTTCAGCGGCACCGCGTAGAGATCCTCGCCGGATAGCACCATCAGCGCCCGGTTCACCGACACGGTGAACGGCAGCCGCACGTTGAAGCGGGTGCCCTGGCCCGGCTCGGTCTGGATGCTCACCGAGCCGCCGAGCTGCTTGACCTCGGAGTTGGCCACGTCGAGGCCGACGCCGCGCCCGGAGATCTGGGTGACCTTTTCGGCGGTGGAGAAACCGGACTCGAGCACGAACTGCAGCACTTCATGATCGCTGAGGTCGCTGTCGGCGCTCATCAGGCCACGCTCGATGGCCTTGCGCCGTACCGCGTCGAGGCGGATGCCGGCGCCGTCGTCGGAGAGGGTGAGGAGGATGTCGCCGCCCTCGCGGCCGATGTTCAGGCGGATCGTACCGTGCTCCGGCTTGCCCGCCGCGCGGCGCGTCTCGCCGGACTCGATGCCGTGGTCCACGGCGTTGCGCAGCATGTGCTCCAGCGGCGCGACGATGCGTTCGAGGACGGTACGATCCATCTCGCCGTCGGCGTTGCCGACCACGAATTCGACCTGCTTGCCAAGCTCGCCGGCCACCTGCCGGACGATCCGCCGCAAACGCGGTACCAGCCGATCGAACGGCACCATGCGGGTGCGCATCAGGCCTTCCTGGAGTTCGGTGTTGACCCGCGCCTGTTGCAGCAGCAGGGTCTCCGCGTCACGGTTCTTCGCCGCCAGGGTTTCCTTCAGGTCGAGAAGGTCGGAGGCCGATTCGAAGAGTGCGCGCGAGAGCTGCTGCAACTGCGAATAGCGGTCCATTTCCAGCGGGTCGAACTCTTCGTAGCCGGCGCGTTCGGCATCGGCCTGGTGACGCGAGAGGATCTGCGCCTGGGTCTCGGTGTCGAGGCGGCGCAACTGGTCGCGCACCCGCTCGATGGTGGACTCCATCTCGCCGAGGGTGAAGCCGACGTCGCTCACCTGCTGCTCGACCCGGCCGCGGAAGATCGAGGTCTCGCCCGCCAGGTTGACCAGGTTCTCCAGCAGTTCCGCCGGCACCTTCACCAGCTCCTGCGGGGCACGTCGGGAAGCGGCCTCCTGGGCCGCCTCCTGGGCCTTGCGCACGAACGGCAGGGTGGTGGCCGGGGCGGCCGGAGGCGCCGCCTCGGCCGCCATGATCGCGCCGGCCGCCGGGGCCAGGCGGGTCAGCTCTGCCAGCGCGGAGGCCACCGCGCGGTCGGTATCGTCGGCCTGGACCAGCGCCTGGGCGGGCTCGGGCCGCTCACCGGCCTCGTCGTCCTCGGCCAGCCGCTCGCGCAACAGGTCGACCTGCCGCTGCAGGCCTTCCAGCCCCAACTGCGCATCCAGCAGCAGGCTGTCCGGCCACGGCGCGCCCTGTTGCTGCGCATCGGTGAGATGCTGCTCGAGGTCGTGGGCCAGGTTGCCCAGCTCGGTCTGTCCGGCCAGGCGCGCACCGCCCTTGAGGGTGTGCAGGATCCGCAGCAGGTCGTCCAGCGGCTGGGCGTCGCCGTTGCCGCCGTCCCAGCGGCCGAGCGCCAGTTCGAGGTTCTCCAGCAGGTCGTCGGCTTCCTCGAGGAAGATGTCGAGGATCTCGCTCTCGTCGGCCGCCGCGCCCTTCGCCGCCAGCGGCTTGAGGCTGACGCTGGTGGGTACGCTCAGTTGCTCGTCGGGATCGCTGCGCAGGCGCCTGATCTCCGCGATCAGCGCCTGCCCGTCGGGCAGCGTGCGGTGGCCACGCACCGCCTCGAGCATCTCGGCCAGCTCGTCGTGGCAGCGCTGCAGCAGGCCGAACAAGGCCGGGCTGGCGCGCAGGCGTCCACCGCAGAGGCCTTCGTAGAGGAATTCAAGCTCATGGGCGAGGTCGCCGATCTCGCCGATCTCGGCCATCCGCGCACCGCCCTTGAGGGTATGCAGGTCGCGCTGCAAGGCTTCCAGTTCGATGGTGTTGTCGACGTCGTCCATCCAGCGCTGCAACGCGGCGGCAGCGCTGTCGAGGATATCGAAGCCTTCCTCGAGGAAGATCTCCACCAGTTCGGGATCGCGCTCTTCGAACGCCTCCGCAGCAGGCGCGGCGGGCTCCTCGACGGCAGGTGCAACGAGTTCCTCGACAGGGCTTTCCGCCTCGCCCGGTGTCGCGGCCTCGGCCACCGGGCCCTGGCGGAACCGGCGGATCGACTGGATAAGGTCGTGCGGGTCGGCCAGGGGCTGGCCGGCGCTCAACTGGTCGAGCTGTTCGGCCAGGCGGTCGTGACAGGCTTGCAGCAATCCGGCCAGTTGCGGGGAGTGCTGGTAACGGCGGTCGACCAGTCCTTCGTAGAGGGCCTCCAGCTCGTGGGCCAGGTCGCCGATCTCGGCGATCTCGGCCATCCGTGCGCCGCCCTTGAGGGTATGCAGGTCGCGCTGCAGGGCGCTGAGCGAAGACAGCGCGCCCGGCTCGGCCTGCCATTGGGCCAGTGCCTGGCCGGCGCTTTCGAGGATGTCCACCGCCTCTTCGAGGAAGATCGACACCATTTCCTCGTCCAGCTCGCGGCCGGGAGCCGGTGCAGGCGCTGCCGGTACGGTCTCCTCGGCAGGCGTCCCGGCCTCTTCGAAGACCGCCTCGGGGAGGGCCGGTTCTTCGTCTTCCGGGGGGAAATCGTCGGCGCCGAGGCTCTCCGGGTCGATGAACGGAACGGCCTCGGCGGCGGGCGCTTCCAACAGCTCCTGCAGGGCCGCGACCCGCTCCGGACGCGGCGTGACCTGCAGGCCGGCGGCGACCTGGTCCATCATCCCGATCAGCGCCTCGTGGGCCTGGCGGGCTTCCTCGAAGAACGCCGGGCTGACCGCCAGGCGGCCTTCCTCGACGGCATCGTAGAGCGCCAGCAAGGCCTGGCAGAGTTCTTCCACCTGTGGCAGCTCGGCATGCCGGGCGCCCCGGTCCAGAGTGCTGAGCTCCTCGCGCAGCGCACTCAGTTCCTGGCGCTCCTGCGGATGCTCGTGCCAGCGCTCGAGCAGGTCCTCGGCGTCCAGCAGGATGTCCATGCCTTCGACGAGGAACGCCTCGATCAGCAACGGATCGCGGCGCTCGCCGGCATCGCTGTAGCGCTCGGCCTCGAGCGAGGCGATGCGTTCCTGATGCAGTGCCTCGATACGCTCCAGCAACGCGTCGCTGCCGGGGATCGGGTTCAATGGCCGTTGCGCGCCGACCTGCTCCAGGCCGATGCGGAACAGTTGCTCGGCGTCGTGCAGCAACTCCGCTTCGCGCAGGTCGAAGGCGAGCAGGTTGGACTTGTATTCCTTGACCAGTTTTTCCAGCGGCGTGGCGATCTCCGCGATCGGCAGGATGCCGGCCATGTGTGCGCTGCCCTTGAGGGTATGCAGGGCACGCTGCAAGGCATCGGTGACCGGCTGCGGCAGTTCGCGGGCGCAGTCGGCGAGGAAGCCGACCAGGGCCTCGAGATGGGTTTCCGCCTCGTTGGTGAAGATCTCCAGCAGTTGCGGATCGAGCAGTTCGACGTCGCTCTGCGCCTCGGCAGCGGCCTGCGGCGCGTCGGCCAATGGCGGCGCCTGGACGCCGTTGTCCAGGCTCGACGGCTGCTCCGCCCCGGCTTCCGGCGGTACTCCGCCGTCGTCCGGCGCCGGCGGTTCCGGCAGCGGCTCGCCCTTGGCCAGGGCATGCGCGGTGGCCGCCAGCAGGTCGACATCGTCGCGCTGGCGCTGGGCATTGGCGGCGAACTCCTCGACCAGCTCCGGCAACAGGGCCACGACCTGGTCCACCACTCGCTGCACCGGCTCGCTGGCGGCGATGCTGCGATCGAGCACGCGGTTGAACAGGTTCTCTATCGACCAGGCCAGTTCGCCGATCACCAGGGCACGGACCATCCGCCCGCTACCCTTGAGGGTATGGAAGGCACGGCGCACCTCGGTCAGCGCTTCGCGGTCGTCGTGGTCGGCTTTCCAGGCCGGCAGGTAGCGGCCGATGGTCTCCAGGACCTCGCCGGCCTCCTCGATGAAGACCTCGCGCAGTTCCTCGTCCACCGGTTCCTCGTCGGCCGGCGGTGGCAGCAGGCTGACCGGAACGTTCTGCGCCGGCGGGTTGATCGGCTGCACCGGCGCAGCCATCACCTCGGCCAGAGACAGGGCCGGCGCTTCGCTGGCGAGCGCCTCGGCGGCAGGCGGCGCCTCGGCCTCAGCCTCGGGCAATTGCACCTCGGGGAGATCGAGGTCGGAAAGATCCAGTTCCTCCAGGCTCGAGCCCTCCCAGGCGGACACCTCGCCCTCCGCCTCCGGCAAGGCTACATCCAGCGGCAGCGGATCGAGCGCATCGAGAACCAGCTCCTGTTCAGCGGAGCCATCGAAAGGCTCCAGCGCCGGCAACGGCTCGAGGCTTTCCAGCGGCGCGTCGAAGGACAACGCCGGCTCCTCCAGGCTCAGATCCAACGTCTCGCCGGCCTGCGCCGGCTGCGCCAGGTCATCGCCGAGCCCCCACTGCTCCGGCAGCGACCAGTCCGCCAGGGCCGCCGGCCCGGAGGCCGGGGCCGCATCGGCGGGCAGGTCGAGGCCGGAGAGATCGATCTCGTCGAGGCTGAAATCGTCCAGGCTGCGGGCAGGCGCCGGGGTCGACTGCGGCTGGCCGCTCTCCTCGACCACCTCCGGCAACGCCGGCGGCACTTCGGCGGAATCGTCCAGCGGCAGGTCCAGGGCCAGGTCGAGGGACGGCTCGCCGGCGTCGGGCGCGACTTCGCCAAGGGTCCAGTTGTCGTCGCTGGCCAACTGCGGGGCATCTTCCCTCGCCGCCTCGGCAGGAGCCGTGTCGGCGGGCGGTTGCTCCGCTGTCTCGGCGACCTCGACGACCGCCTCCGGCCTCTCCGGCTCGGCAGCCGGGGACTCGATGGCAGCGGGCCCGGACAGGCCAGGCTCGGCCGGGGCCGACGAATTCGGTTTCAGCGTATAGCCGAGGTTCGCCAGGCTGTCCTCGGCGACGTCGAGGATCAGGTCGCTCTGGCTGGCATGGTCCTCGCTCAGGCGCTCCAGGTAATACTCGACGCTGGTGGTGGCATCGGCCAGGGTATCCAGGCTCTGCCAGTCCGGCACCGCCTTGCGCGCCAGCAGCTGTTCCTGGATATAGCGGTTGCAGGTTTCCAGCAGGGTCGCGGCGCGCTCCAGCGGGATCATCGCCAGGCCGCCGCGGACCTGGGTCAGCAGCTCCGGCACGCGGGCCAGGTGCTCGTGGTTCCACTGCGAGGCGATGAACTCGATGATCGCGTCCTTGGCCTGCTCCAGACCGTTGCGCGCTTCCTTGATCACCAACTGGTGGATCTGCGCCACATCGGTGGTGGGCAGGCGGCTTTCCTCGCTGTTGCGCTCGTCGCCGGGACCGGCCATGCCGGCCAGGGTGGCCTCGACGTAGAGCAACGCGCCGGCGACGTCCATCAGGATCGCGTCGCTCGGCTCGCGGCGGCCCTGGGCCAGGGCGTGGATGACGTCCAACTGGTCGAGGATGACCTTGCGCGGTTGGCCGAAGCCGAGTACCGCCAGGGTATCGGCGATCTGCTTGAGCGGCGCCAGGAGGGCGTCCAGTTCCGAGGGGTGGCCACGGTCGCTGCGCACGAACAGGTCGAGGCTGTCCTTGATCCGCACCAGTTCCTCGCACAAGGCACCAACCACCGAACGCATCGCGTCGCGGTCGGGTCCGGCGAGGCGGGCGCGCTCGGCGTCCACCGTCTCGTGGTCGGGCAGCGCCTCGTCGAGGCGGTACTGTTCCTTCAGAGCGCGGATCCGCGGCGACTGCGAAGGCGCCTTGGCCACGTAGAACAGCAGGTTCTTCACCAGCTCGTCCGGCGCGGCCTGGTTCAGGCCGTCGGCGCCCTGCTCGACCAGGCGCTTGAGTTCGCGGTCGAGCTGGCGCAGCAGGGTGCGCACCGAGGCGCTGTTGACCACGCTACCGTTGGCCAGGCCCTCGACCAGGCCGGAAGCGATGCTCCACAGCGGCCCCAACGGTGCCTCGCGGCACAGGCCCTCCAGGCGCGCATAGACACGCGCCAGGTAGCCGAGGCTGGTGGCCACGTCCTGGTTGCGCAGCAGGCCGACCAGGGCCATCTGCTGGGTCTGGCGCAGCTTGCGCAGCAAGCCGCCGAGTTCGTCGGTGCGCAGTTGCGCGATGGCCTCGCCGTCCAGTTGCGGCTGGCGCTGCGACAGGTCGGGCGCGAACAGGCTGGTTTCCGAGAGCAGCTTCTCGCCGCGCGCGGCGCGCAGGTCGTTGAGCAGCGGCAGGACCACCATCGGCAGGTCGCGCCGGGCGGTCTGGATCCGGTCGAGGTAGACCGGCAGTTGCAGGATCGCCTGCATCAGCACTTCCAGGGCCTCGCCCTGGTTCGGCACGCGACCGTCCAGCAAGGCCTGGACCAACTGCTCCATTTCCTCGGCGAGCAGGGCCGCGCCGTAGAACTCGACCATCTGCAGGGTGCCCTGCACCTGGTGCACGTAGGTCAGGCAGAACCGCATGCGGGTCGGGTCCTGCGGGTTCTCGACGAACGCTTCCAGCGCCTGGCGCGCCTGTTTCAGGGTTTCGGCGATCTCGCCTTTCACCCACTCCAGAGCGACGTAGTCGTGCCGGTCACCCATAGCCACTCCATTCATGTGCCTGAGTACCCCTTACGGGTAAAGGCCAGGACCCGCTCGTCGGCGACCGGCTCGAGCTCCGGATGGCTCCAGTCGACCACTTCGCCGACCCCGATCACCAGCAAGCCTCCCGGCGCCAGCCGTTCGGCCAACCGGTTGAGGATCTCGCGCCGTCGCCAGCGACGGAAGTAGATCAGCAGGTTCTGACAAAAAATCACGTCCATGCCGGACCAGGGCGCCTTCGCCAGGTCCAGCACATTCAGCCGGGCGCAGCAGACGCGCTCGGTCAGTATCGTTTTCACGCTGAAGCTGCCGTCGGCCTGGCGTTCGCAATAGCGTTCGACCAGCCCGGCCTCCAGTTGCTCCAGCTTGCGGGCCGGATAGTTCGCCTGCCGCGCCCGCTGCAGGGCGTGAAGGCTGATATCCGTCCCGGTGACGCCGAAAAAATCTTCCCGTTCCTGCCCGCGCAACACCTGCGCGGCGCACATCGCCAGCGAGTAGGGTTCCTCGCCGCTGGAGCAGCCGACGCTCCACAGGGCCCAGGGCCGCGGCATGCCTTCGCGGCGCAGGCGCTCGCCCAGGTAGCGCTCGAGCAGCTCGAAAGACGGGGGATGACGGAAGAAACGGGTTTCCTGGACGGTCAGGCGGTCCAGCAGGGTCGCCCACTCCACTGCGCCACGCGGACCGTCGGTCACCTGGCGGTAGTAGCTGTGGTAGTCGCCGATGCCCAGTTCACGCATGCGCGCGGTCAGGCTGGCCTGCAGGAACGTCCGGCGTTGCTCGTTGAGCACCACGCCGGTGCGGTTCTCCAACAGGACCTGCCAGTCGCGGAACTCCGCTGCCGACATATCGGCCAGCGGCTGCAGTGACCAGACGCCGTTCGCCTGCATGCCGTGCCCCTCGTCCAAGGTGTCGACGCGGCGCCCGCCAGGCGGCCGCCGCGCCTATGCTCAGGCCTGCTCCACGCCCTCCGGCAGTTTGAAGCCGGATACCGAGTTGCGCATCTCGCTCGCCATCTTCGCCAGGTTGCCGATGCTCCGTGCGGTGGCGGTGGTACCGGCGGAGGTCTGCGAGGTGATCTCCTGAATGACGTTCATGGTGTTGGAAATGTGGCCGGCCGACGATGCCTGCTGACGGGCGGCGTTGGAGATGTTCTGGATCAGCGCCGCGAGGGTCTTGGATACCTTCTCGATCTCCTCCAGGGCCACACCGGCGTCCTGGGCCAGGCGCGCGCCGCGGACCACCTCGGAGGTGGTCTGCTCCATCGAGATCACCGCTTCGTTGGTGTCGGTCTGGATGGTCTTCACCAGCGCCTCGATCTGCTTGGTCGCCGCCGAGGAACGTTCCGCCAGTCGCTGTACCTCGTCCGCTACCACGGCGAAGCCGCGGCCCGCGTCCCCGGCCATCGACGCCTGGATCGCGGCGTTCAGGGCGAGGATGTTGGTCTGGTCGGCGATGTCGTTGATCAGGCTGACGATGTCGCCGATCTCCTGGGACGATTCGCCGAGGCGCTTGATTCGCTTCGAGGTGTCCTGGATCTGCTCGCGGATGTTGTCCATGCCGGTGATGGTGTTGTGCACCACCTCGTTGCCCTTGTTGGCAATGGCTACCGAACGTTCCGCTACCGCCGAGGATTCCGAGGCGTTCGCCGATACCTGGTCGATCGACACCGCCATTTCGTTGATCGCCGCCGAGGCGCCGGCGATTTCCTGCGCCTGGTGCTCGGAGGCTTCGGCCAGGTGCATCGCGGTGGACTGGGTTTCCTGGGCCGCTGCGGCCACCTGCACGGCGGTCTGGTTGATGGTCTCCACCAGTTCGCGGAGCTGGTCGATGGAGTAGTTGATCGAGTCGGCGATGGCGCCGGTGAAGTCCTCGGTCACGGTCGCGGCCACGGTCAGGTCGCCGTCCGCGAGGTCGGCGATCTCGTCGAGCAGACGCAGGATCGCGGCCTGGTTGCGGTCGTTCTTCTCGGCGGTCTCGGCCAGCCGGCGGTTGGTCTCGCGCACCATCACCAGGCCGATCAGGATGATCGAGGCCAGGGCCAGGGCGCCGAGGGCGTAACCGGCGAACAGGTTGATGCTGCGCCCGCCGGCCAGGTTCTCGAAGCCGTCGGCCAGTTGCGAGGCCTTGTCCAGCAGGGTCTGCGAAACGCTGAAGATGTTGTTCGCCGCTTCCCGGACCTGGAACAGGTCGGGCGAGGTCTCGAGGATCTCGTCCACCGAACCGGAGACGAACTCGAAGAGTTCGGCGATCTCGTTCAGGCGATCCACCGCCTCGGCGTTGGTCACCTTGGAGATGCTCATCGCCGCGTTGCCTTCCTGCATGCCCTTCAGTACGCGGCCGAACAGGCTGGCGTCGCGGCCGAAGCTGTCGGCGGCCTGCACCGAGTTCTCGTCGCCGGCCAGCACCTTGTTCACCGAGCCGAGGATACGTTCGGCGAGCAGCGACTGGCGCTGGGCGACCGCGACCTGGTCGGCCGGGGCACCGTTCTCCAGCAGGATGTCGACCACCTCTTCGTATTCCACCTGCAGCTGCGGGATGGTTTCGGCGAGGGTCGAGGCCACCTGGTGCAGGGACAGTACGGTCTGTTCGCTGGCGAGGATGGAGTCGGCGTTCTTGCGCAGGCCATCCCAGTCCTGCTGCACCACGTCCATCTGCGGCTTCACCGCTTCGGGGCTGGGCGGCAGGGATGTGCTCTCGTCGCCGTTGACCAGGATGTTCCAGCGTTTCTCGAAGTCGTTGCGCGCATCCTTCAGGAGCTTGAACGCCTCGCCCTTGCCCGCCGCCGCTTCGGTGGCGTTCTTCGCGATCCGCTGCGACAGGACGCGCAGTTCGCCGGCATGGCCGATGTACTGCTTGTCATGGTTCGACTGGGTGTTGAGGTAGGCAAAGTTGGCGAACAGCAACACGATCGAGACGATGAGGACGATGAACAGCCCCGCGATCACCGAGCTGCTGCGCATGCCCGCGAAAAGATTGCCTGCGTTGATTTTCTTCATATTTGGCCCCCGCCCGGACCGACCACGATTACGATTTCCATGTCACGACACGGGCCGGCAGACCGGCCCAACCGGTGAAGCTGTTTATACGGCGACGTCGAGGAAGCCCTGGTGTTGCGCCAGCGCATGCGGGCTGAACACCAGCCACGGCTGCTCTCGATGGAAGACGCCATGAATGAAGGGTTGCAGTGCCGCTTCTAGTGGCGGCAGCTGTTCGCTGAAGGTGTCCACCGGGAAGTGCTGCATGCCGAACACCTCATCGACGATGAGGCCGGCGAACACGTCCAGGTGCTCCACCACCAGCACCCGCCGCTGCTTGCGCAAGGGCGACAGTTCGGTGCCGAGGAAACCGCAGAGGTCCATGATCGGCAGCAGGCGGCCACGTACGTTGGCCACCCCCTTGACCCAGGTCTTCACGCCCGGCAACTGGGTGTAGCGCGGTTCGTGCAGGACTTCGCCGACCTCCCCCATGGGGGCGACGAAGAACCGCCCGCCCATGCGGAAGCCGATCCCGCTCCAGCTCTGCACCGCCTCCTGCTGGGCCGGCAGGCCGGCGGCCAGGCGTCGGCAGCGCTGATCGATGTCGACGAGGAGCTGGAAGGGGGTCTGAACGTCCGACATGCGGGGCCTGGTCTTTCCGGGGTCAGGGTGAGCGATGCGCTGCGACGGGCTCAGCCCGCCAGCACCGCATTGATGGTTTTCAGCAGGGTCTCTTCGTCCACCGGCTTGGTCAGGTAGTCGCGAGCGCCCTGGCGCTTGCCCCAGACCTTGTCGGTCTCCTGGTCCTTGGTGGTGACGATGATCACCGGGATGGCGCTGGTCTCGGCGTCCTTGGTCAATTGACGGGTCGCCTGGAAGCCGTTGAGGCCGGGCATGACGATGTCCATCAGGACCACGTCGGGCTTTTCCTGGCGGGCCAGGGCGACGCCGTCGCCGCCGTTCTCGGCCTTGAGTACCTGGTGACCATGCTTTTCCAGCATGGCGGTCAGCTTGTACATCTCGGTCGGAGAGTCATCAACAATCAAAATACGAGCCATGGGATCCCCATCACGAAATAAGCATCAACGGCCATGCGGCCGGATATCAGGAAACGGCGTCCACCGGGGTGAAGCTGGGTACGTGTGCCTTGATCGCGCCCAGCAGCTCTTCCTTGCTGAACGGCTTGGTGAGGTACTGGTCGGAGCCGACGATGCGCCCCTTGGCCTTGTCGAACAGGCCGTCCTTGGAGGACAGCATGATCACCGGGGTGGACTTGAACGCGCTGTTGTTCTTGATCAGGGCGCAGGTCTGATAGCCATCCAGGCGCGGCATCATGATGTCGACGAAAATGATGTTCGGATGGGTATCGGCGATCTTCGCCAGGGCATCGAAGCCGTCGATTGCCGTGATCACGTCGCAACCGACCTTTTTCAGCAGTGTTTCGGCGGTGCGACGAATCGTTTTCGAATCGTCGATCACCATCACTTTCAAACCGTCGGATTGCTGTTCCATGTTCGCCCTATATCGACTCGGTGAATCATTCTTCTGTGTTTTCTTCAGTGCGCTAACGCCCTGTCACCGACGGGCTGCGACCCAATCGCGGGCCTTTTTAGCACACTCGACGCAACTCTATCCATAATGCCCGGAACAGGCCGGCTTTTTCCTTGACCAAGCGCAAACGGGGCGCCAACCTGAGCGTCAAACCCGCTTGCCACGCGGCCTCCCCGCCGCGACCGGACAACCCCCCCCCTTTCGGAGGAATTCCCATGAGCGTACGCCTCGGGATCGTCATGGACCCCATCGCGCGCATCAACTTCAAGAAGGACAGCTCGCTCGCCATGCTGCTGGCTGCCCAGGCCCGCGGCTGGTCGCTGTTCTACATGGAACAGCAGGACCTCTACCAGAAGGCCGGCGTCGCGCGTGGACGCATGCGCCCGCTGAAGGTCTTCAACGATGCCTCCCGCTGGTTCGAACTGGAAGCGGAAAGCGACCAACCGCTGCACGAACTGGACGTGATCCTGATGCGCAAGGACCCGCCCTTCGATAACGAATTCGTCTATTCGACCTACCTGCTGGAACAGGCCGAGCGTGCCGGCGCCCTGGTGGTGAACCGGCCGCAGAGCCTGCGCGACTGCAACGAGAAGTTCTTCGCCACGCAGTTCACCCAGTGCACTCCGCCGACGATGGTCAGCCGGCGATCCGATATTCTGCGCGAGTTTGCCGCCGAGCATCGTGACATCATTCTCAAACCCCTGGACGGAATGGGCGGTTCGTCGATATTTCGTCACCGCGAAGGCGACCCGAACCTCTCGGTGATCCTCGAGACCCTCACCCAGCATGGCAGCCAGCAGATCATGGCACAGCGCTATCTGCCGGAAATCAAGGACGGCGACAAGCGCATCCTGATGATCGACGGCGAACCGGTGCCCTACTGCCTGGCGCGCATCCCCGCCCAGGGCGAGACTCGCGGCAACCTCGCCGCCGGCGGCCGCGGTGTGGCCCAGCCGCTGAGCGAGCGCGACCGCTGGATCGCCGCCGAGGTCGGCCCGCACCTGCGCGAGCGCGGCCTGCTGTTCGTCGGCCTCGACGTGATCGGCGATTATCTGACGGAAATCAACGTCACCAGCCCGACCTGCATCCGCGAGATCGACCAGGCCTTCGACACCCGCATCGGCGACAAGCTGATGGACGCCATCGCCGCCCAGCTGGCTGCCCGCTGAATCGCGCGGGCGGGCCTCGGTCCGCCCGCCTCGGCCCGCCCGATGCGCCACGGCGAGCGACCGCGTGTCCAAGGCGCGGAGTGCGTCATAGACTTTTCCGCCCCCCATCGGCAGACTTCGCCCCACGCCAGCCACCACGATCCGCAATGAACGCCGCCGTCCTCAAGTCCCCCTCCGCCGCTGCCGGCGTCCGCCCGGCGGACCGTTTGGGCTTCACCCTGTTCATCGCAGCCATCCTGCACGTCGCCCTCATCCTCGGGGTGGGCTTCTCCATGCCCGCGCCGAGCCAGATCAGCAAGACCCTGGAAATCACCCTGGCCACCTTCAAGAGCGACAAGGCGCCGGAGAAGGCCGACTACCTCGCGCAGATGAACCAGCAGGGCAGCGGAACCCTGGAGCACAAGGCCGCGCCGAAGACCACCGAGGTCGCGCCGTTCCAGGACAACCAGGTGAAGAAAGTCGCGCCGCCGGCTACGCCGAAGCAGGCCAGGAGCGAAGAGGCGCCCAAGGCCGCGGTGACCACCACCCGCCAGCGCCAGCAGAAGGCACCGAGCAAGACCCAGGCACAGAAGGCCGAGCAGGTCGCCAAGCCGGCGCCGCATTTCGACTCAACCCAGCTGTCGGCGGAAATCGCCAGCCTCGAGGCCGACCTGGCCAAGGAGCAGCAGGCCTACGCCAAGCGCCCGCGCATCCACCGCCTGAGCGCCGCCTCGACCATGCGCGACAAGGGCGCCTGGTACAAGGAAGACTGGCGCAAGAAGATCGAACGCATCGGCAACCTCAACTACCCCGACGAGGCCCGCCGGCAGAAGCTCTACGGCAGCCTGCGGCTGCTGGTGTCGATCAACCGCGACGGCACCATCTACGAGGTGCAGGTGCTGGAGTCTTCCGGCGAGCCGATCCTCGACCAGGCCGCCCAGCGCATCGTCCGCCTGGCCGCGCCCTATGCGCCGTTCAGCGGCGACCTGGCCGACATCGACCGGCTGGAGATCATCCGTACCTGGCGCTTCGAACGCGGCGACCGGCTGTCCAGCAAGTAGCGCCGGCAAGGCTGGCTTTCTCGCGTCCGAAGCAGGACACTAGCGGCCATGAAACAGAGCAGCCCAACCTACCTCAAGCATCATTTCCTGATCGCCATGCCGCACATGGCCGACCCCAATTTCGCCCAGACCGTGACCTACCTGGTCGAACACAACGAGCAGGGCGCCATGGGCCTGGTGATCAACCGTCCCAGCGGCCTCAACCTGGCGGAAGTCCTCGAACAGCTCAAGCCGGACGCCCTGCCGCCGGCGCGCTGCCAGCACATCGACATCTACAACGGCGGCCCGGTGCAGACCGACCGTGGCTTCGTCCTCCACCCCAGCGGCCTGAGCTACCAGTCGACCCTGGAACTGGGCGAGCTGGCGATGTCCACCTCGCAGGACGTGCTGTTCGCCATCGCCGCCGGCACCGGCCCGGAAAAGAGCCTGATCAGCCTTGGCTATGCCGGCTGGGAAGCCGGCCAGCTGGAGGCCGAACTGAGCGACAACGCCTGGCTGACCTGCCCGGCGGACCCGGCGATCCTCTTCGACCTGCCGCCCGAGGAGCGCCTCAGCGCCGCCGCCGCGCGCCTGGGCGTCAACCTCAGCCTGCTCACCGCCCAGGCCGGTCACGCCTGATGGCCAGCGACAAGCCGCTGCGCCTGCTGCTGGGCTTCGACTACGGCACCCGGCAGATCGGCGTCGCCGTCGGCCAGGCGGTGACCGGCCAGGCCCGCGAGCTGTGCGTATTGAAGGCGCAGAACGGCGTGCCGGACTGGAACCGGGTGGAAGCGCTGATCAAGGAATGGCAGCCGGACGCCATCGTCGTCGGCCTGCCGCTGAACATGGACGGCAGCCCAAGCGAGATGAGCGAGCGCGCGGAAAAGTTCGGCCGCCGCCTCAACGGCCGTTTCAACCTGCCGGTCTTTACCCACGACGAACGCCTCACGACCTACGCCGCCAAGGGCGAGCGCCTGGCCCAGGGCCAGCGCGACGGCTACCGCGAGCGACCGGTGGACGCCCTGGCCGCCGCCCTGCTGCTGGAAGGCTGGCTGGCCGAACACCCGGATTGACCCATGGCAGCCGGCACGCCGCCGTTTGCCATTATGCTTTCGCCACCGCGGGCGCCTCCCTACAGCGGGCTCTCCCGGCGGCCATCCCATCGATGTCAGCGAGGAGCCACCATGAGCCTACCCAATCCCGCCGAACTCCTGCCGCGCATGGCCAGCGACCTGCGCGCCCATCTCGCCGAGCGCGGCATCGAGCGGCCGCGCTTCGTCGGCATCCATACCGGCGGCATCTGGGTCGCCGAGGCGCTGCTGAGGGAACTGGGCAACCAAGAGCCGCTGGGCACCCTCGACGTCTCCTTCTACCGCGACGACTTCACCCAGAACGGCCTGCATCCGCAGGTCCGCCCGTCGGCGCTGCCGTTCGAGATCGACGGCCAGCACCTGGTGCTGGTGGACGACGTGCTGATGAGCGGCCGCACCATCCGCGCCGCACTCAACGAACTGTTCGACTACGGCCGTCCGGCCAGCGTGACCCTGGTCTGCCTGCTCGACCTAAACGCCCGGGAGTTGCCTATCCGCCCCGACGTGGTCGGCCAGACCCTGTCCCTGGGTCGCGATGAACGGGTAAAATTGGTCGGTCCCGCACCGCTCGCCCTCGAGCGCAAGGTCCTTTCCTCCGCTTCCTGATCCTCTTCACTAGGGCCTGCCCCATGCCGACAGACGCCAAGCGCCCGCTGCAGCTCAACGACCAGGGCCAGCTGCGCCACTTCATCTCGCTCGACGGATTGCCCCGCGAGCTGCTCACCGAAATCCTCGATACCGCCGATTCCTTCCTGGAGGTCGGCGCCCGCGCGGTGAAAAAGGTCCCGCTGCTGCGCGGCAAGACCGTCTGCAACGTGTTCTTCGAGAACTCCACGCGCACCCGCACCACCTTCGAGCTGGCCGCCCAGCGGCTGTCGGCCGACGTGATCAGCCTGAACGTATCCACCTCTTCCACCAGCAAGGGCGAGACGCTCACCGACACCCTGCGCAACCTGGAGGCGATGGCCGCCGACATGTTCGTGGTGCGCCACAGCGACTCGGGCGCGGCGCACTTCATCGCCGAGCACGTCAGCCCCAACGTGGCGGTGATCAACGGCGGCGACGGACGCCACGCGCACCCCACCCAGGGGATGCTCGACATGCTGACCATCCGCCGGCACAAAGGGAACTTCGAGCAGCTATCGGTGGCGATCGTCGGCGATATCCTGCATTCGCGAGTAGCCCGTTCGAACATGCTGGCGCTCAAGACCCTGGGTTGCCCGGACATCCGCGTGATCGCCCCGCGCACCCTCTTGCCGATCGGCCTGGAAGAGCAGTACGGCGTGCGCGTGTTCACCAACGCCGACGAAGGCCTGAAGGACGTCGACGTGGTGATCATGCTGCGCCTGCAACGCGAGCGCATGCAGGGTGGCCTGCTACCCAGCGAGGGCGAGTTCTTCAAGCTCTACGGCCTGACCGAGAAGCGCCTGAAGCTGGCCAAGCCGGATGCCATCGTCATGCACCCTGGCCCGATCAACCGTGGCGTGGAGATCGAGTCGGCGGTGGCCGACGGGGCCCAGTCGGTGATCCTCAACCAGGTCACCTACGGCATCGCCATCCGCATGGCGGTGCTGTCCATGGCCATGAGCGGCCAGAACACCCAACGCCAGCTGGAACAGGAGGACGCCGAATGACCATCAGTATCCGAGGCGCCCGCGTCATCGACCCGGCCAGTGACCTGGACCAGGTCGGCGACCTCCACATCGAGGCTGGCAAGATCGTCGCCATCGGCGCCGCGCCGGCCGGCTTCAGCGCCCAGAAGACCCTCGACGGCGCCGGCCTGGTGGCCGCGCCGGGACTGGTCGATCTGAGCGTCGCCCTGCGCGAGCCGGGCTATGGACGCAAGGGCAACGTCGAAAGCGAGACCCGCGCCGCCGCGGCCGGCGGCACCACCAGCCTGTGCTGCCCGCCCTACACCCGGCCGGTGCTGGACACCCCGGCGGTGGCCGAGCTGATCCTCGACCGCGCCCGCGAGGCCGGCAACGCCAAGGTCTACCCCATCGGCGCGCTGACCCGCGGCTTCGGCGGCGAGCAACTGTCGGAACTGGTGGCCCTGCGCGACACCGGTTGCGTGGCCTTCACCAATGGCCTGCATGGCTTCGCCAGCAACCGCATCCTGCGGCGCGCCCTGGAGTACGCGGCGACCTTCGACCTGACGGTGATCTTCACCTCGCAGGACACCGATCTCGCCGAAGGCGGCCTCGCCCACGAAGGCCCGACCGCCAGCTTTCTCGGCCTCGCGGGGATCCCGGAAACCGCCGAGACCGTGGCCCTGGCCCGCAACCTGCTGCTGGTGGAACAGAGCGGCGTGCGCGCGCACTTCAGCCAGTTGACCAGCGCCCGCGGCATCGAACTCGTCGCCCAGGCCCAGGCCCGTGGCCTGCCGGTGACCTGCGACGTGGCGCTGTACCAGTTGATCCTCACCGACGAAGCGCTGGTGGGCTTCTCCAGCCTCTACCACGTGCAACCGCCGCTGCGCACCAGGGCCGACCGCGAAGCCCTGCGCGAGGCGGTGAAGAACGGCGTGGTACAAGCCATCGCCAGCCACCACCAACCCCACGAGGCGGACGCCAAGAACGCGCCGTTCGCCGCCACCGAGCCGGGCATCAGCGGCGCCGAGCTGCTGCTGCCGCTGGCGATGACGCTGGTGCAGGACGGCCTGCTCGACCTGCCGACCCTGCTCGCCCGCCTCTCCCACGGCCCGGCCCAGGCACTACGCCTGCCTGCCGGGCGCCTGGCGGTCGGCCAGGCCGCCGACCTGGTGCTGTTCGACCCGCAGGGTTCGACCCTGGCCGGTGAGAGCTGGTACTCGAAGGGGCAGAACAGCCCGTTCGTCGGTCACTGCCTGCCGGGACGAGTGCGCTACACCCTGGTGGACGGACACCTGACCCACGAGGGCTGATCCCTGCCACCACGAAAAAGCCCGCCATCCGGCGGGCTTTTTCATCTTCGCGTTCGCGATTCCGGGGGCGTATCCGTTGCCGGGGTGGGCGCCCTATCCCAGCCTCTGCCACCAACCCGCCTCAACGGCAGGGCGAATAACGCGGAGCGTTATCCGCCGAGGCATGCTCGCCGGGAACACCCGATGGCCGGCAGACGCGCCGGTCGGCGCCGCTCCCTGCGGAGCCTCAGATCTTCGCCAGTGCCTGCGCCAGGTCGGCCTGCAGGTCCTCCAGCGCCTCGACGCCCACCGACAGGCGGATCAGCGAGTCACCGATGCCCAGGTCGGCACGGGTTTCCGCCGGGATGCTGGCGTGGGTCATGATCGCCGGATGCTCGATCAGGCTTTCCACCCCGCCCAGGCTCTCCGCCAGGGAGAAGATCCGCACGTTCTCCAGGAAGCGCCGGGCGCCGGCCAGGTCGCAACGCAGGTCGAGGGAGATCATCCCGCCGAAGCCACGCATCTGCCGTTTCGCCAGCTCATGCTGCGGGTGCGAAGCCAGGCCGGGGTAGTAGACCCGCGCCACCTGCGGCTGGCGCTCCAGCCACTGGGCCAGGGCCAGGGCGTTACTGCAATGGCGCTCCATGCGCAGCGCCAGGGTCTTCACCCCGCGCAGGGTGAGGAAGGCGTCGAACGGCCCGGAGATGGCGCCCACCGAGTTCTGCAGGAAGCCCAGGCGCTCGCGCAGGTCCGGGTTGTCGCCGACGATGGCGATGCCGCCGATCACGTCGGAATGGCCGTTCAGGTACTTGGTGGTGGAGTGCACCACCACGTCGAAGCCCAGTTCCAGGGGGCGCTGGATGTAGGGGCTGGCGAAGGTGTTGTCGGCCACGCTGATGATGCCGCGGGCGCGGCAGAGCTGGGCGATGGCGCGCAGGTCGGTGAGGCGCAGCAGCGGGTTGCTCGGGGTTTCCACCCAGACCATGCGGGTTTCCGGGGTCAGCGCGGCCTCGAAGGCCTGCAGGTCGGTCGGGTCGACGAAGCTGAAGCGATGCCCGGCGCTGCGCCGGCGGACCCGCTCGAACAGGCGGAAGGTACCGCCGTAGAGGTCATTGCCGGAAACGATGTGGGAACCGGCGTCGAGCAGCTCCAGCACCGAGGAGATCGCCGCCAGGCCGGAGGCGAAGGCGAAGGCCTGGGCGCCGCCCTCGAGGTCGGCCACGCAGCGCTCCAGGGCCCAGCGGGTCGGGTTGTGCGAGCGGCCGTAGTCGAGCCCCTTGTGTACCCCGGGGCTTTCCTGGATATAGGTGGAGTTGGCGTAGATCGGCGGCATGATCGCGCCGGTCGAGGGATCGGGGGCCTGCCCGGCGTGGATGACCCGGGTCGCAAAGGCCTGGGCCGGGGCGTCGGGATGCTGGTCGTGCTGGCTCATGCGAGCTTTCTCCGCAAATGGTTCAACAGGTCGAAACGGGTGATCAGGCCGTGGAAGCCGCTGGCATCGGCAACGATCGCCACCAGGCCGCGGTCCAGGACCGCCTGCAACTGGGCCAGGCTGGCGCCGGGCGCGAGGGTCTCCGGCGCGGCGTTCATCGCGCTGCTTACCGCATCGCGGAAGCGTGGCGCGTCGGCGTGGACACCGAGCAGGATATCCGACTCGTCGATCACACCGACCAGTTTTCCATCGTCCAGCACCGGCAATTGCGAAACGTCGGCCAGGCGCATGCGCTGGAAGGCGGTGAGCAGGGTGTCGTCCGGACCGACGCTGATCACCCGGCCCTCCTCGAAGCGCCGCGCGATGATGTCGCGCAGGTCGCCGTAGTGCTTGCGTTGCAGCAGGCCCTGGTCGGTCATCCACTGGTCGTTGTAGATCTTCGACAGGTAGCGGGTGCCGGTGTCGCAGACGAAGCTGACCACCCGCTTCGGCTCCTTCTGCTCGCGGCAGAAGCGCAGCGCCGCGGCCAGCAGGGTGCCGGTGGAGGAGCCGCCGGGAATGCCCTCGACGCGCAACAGTTCGCGGGCCATGGCGAAGCTTTCCTCGTCGCTGATGGAATAGGCATGGCGCACGCTGGAGAGGTCGGCGATGGCCGGTACGAAGTCCTCGCCGATGCCCTCCACCGCCCAGGAACCCGGCGTACCCAGGGTGCCGGAGCGGGAGTACTCGGCCATGATCGAGCCCTCGGGGTCGGCGAGCACCATCTCCAGCTCCGGCTGGACCTTCTGGAAGAACCGGGTAAGGCCGGTCAGGGTACCGGAGGAGCCGACGCCGACGACGATGGCGTCGAGATCGTGGCCGGTCTGCGCCCAGAGCTCCGGGCCGGTGCCGCACTCGTGGGCCAGCGGGTTGGCCGGGTTGTTGAACTGGTCGGCGAAGAAAGCGCCGGGAATGTCTTGCGCCAGGCGCGCGGCAACGTCCTGGTAGTACTCCGGATGGCCCTTGCCGACGTCCGAGCGGGTGATGTGCACCTCGGCGCCCATGGCGCGCAGGTGCAGGACCTTCTCGGTGGACATCTTGTCCGGCACCACCAGCACCACCCGGTAGCCCTTCGCGCGGCCGACCAGGGCCAGGCCGAGACCGGTGTTGCCGGCGGTGGCCTCGACGATGGTGCCACCGGGCCGCAGGCGGCCGTCACGCTCGGCGGCCTCGATCATGGCGACACCGATGCGATCCTTGATGGAGCCGCCGGGGTTCTGCGATTCGAGCTTGAGGTACAGGGTGCAGGGGCCGGTATCGAAGCGCGTCACGCGAACCAGCGGGGTATTGCCGATCAGGTCGAGCACGGCGGGACGTGAGTCGGAAGTCATCTTTTCTCCTTTCGGTGTTTCCGCACGGAGCGATACGGTGCGCGGCCTCGTGAGCCATTGCACCTATCCGTTCTGGGGCTTGCAGACCATAGGGGCTGGCGCGCGCGGGCGCCAATAACCTACAGGTAGAACGTTAGAACCTTTGGTTCCTTAAGTCCCGCCGGAGGAATTCCCTGCCGACCGTGGCGCCACCCATGAAAAAGCCCGCCGGATGGCGGGCTTCTCGCACCTGGCGACGAGCCTCAGATGCGCTGCGGCCCGTTGCGCTCGGACACCTGTCCGTTGAGGGTCCAGAAGTCGTAGAGCACGCCGAGGAAGAACAGGCCGCCGGTGAACAGGTAGATGATCCCGGTGATCCACTTGCCCATGTACATCCTGTGCACGCCGAGCACGCCGAGGAAGGTCAGCAGGATCCAGGCCACGTTGTAGTCCAGGTTGCCGCCCTGGAAGCGCCGGTCGGCCTCGCGGTCCATCGACGGGATGAGGAACAGGTCGATGATCCAGCCGATGAAGAACAGGCCGAAGGTGAAGAACCAGATCGTCCCGGTGATCGGCTTGCCGTAATAGAAGCGGTGCGAACCGGTGAAACCGAAGATCCACAGCAGGTAGCCGATGGCCTTGCTATGGGTGTCGTGCTGTTGAGTCATGCGTCCCCCCTCGTTCCGTGCGCGGCTGCGGCCGCGCTTGAGCCGCAGGTTAGCGGAGCGGCGGACGCCGCGCCAGAGCGGCCCGGCGCATGACAGTTTTGCAATTGCCTATCCTGTAGGCTGGTGCTGCCGCCACCGCCCCACAGGAGCCGCCATGAGCGCCGGACACGAGCACAGCTTCGCCCAGACCAACTCGACCCGCCTGAAATGGGCGTTGCTGCTGACCGGAAGCTTCCTCGTCGCCGAGGTCGTCGGCGGCATCCTCACCGGCAGCCTGGCGCTGATCTCCGATGCCGCGCACATGCTCACCGACGCCGTGGCCCTGGCCATCGCCCTGGCCGCGATCAACATCGCCAGGCGCCCGACCAACGATCGCCTGACCTACGGCTACCACCGCTTCGAGATCCTCGCCGCGGCGTTCAACGCCTTCCTCCTGTTCGGCGTGGCCTTCTATATCCTCTACGCGGCCTACGAGCGGCTCAACCAGCCGGCGGAGATCCAGTCCGTGGGCATGCTGGTGATCGCCGTGCTCGGCCTGCTGGTGAACCTGGCCAGCATGCGCCTGCTGGCGCCGGCCCAGGGCAACAGCCTGAACGTCAAGGGCGCCTACCTGGAGGTCTGGAGCGACATGCTCGGCTCGCTGGGGGTGATCGTCGCCGCGATCGTGATCCGTTTCACCGGCTGGGCCTGGGTCGACTCGCTGGTGGCGGTGCTGATCGGTTTCTGGGTCCTGCCGCGCACCTGGATCCTGCTGCGCGAGAGCCTGCATGTGTTGCTCGAAGGGGTGCCGAAGGAAATCCAGTTGGCCGAGCTGCGCGAAGCGCTGCTGGGGATTCCCGGCGTGACCGGGCTGCACGACCTGCATGTGTGGTCGATCACCAGCGGCAAGATCAGCCTGACCAGCCATCTGGTGTACGACCCGGCCCTGGTCGATGCCGAGGCGCTGCTGGGAACGGTGAAGGCGCTGCTGCACGACCGCTACGAGATCGAACACAGCACCCTGCAACTGGAAACCTCGGCCTGCGCCCAGGCCGAGGAGCCGCTGGCCTACTGAAGACGGTTCAGCGGAAGCGCCGGCCGGCAGGGTCGTCGTCGGTGATTTCCAGGCTCAGGCCCTGGGTCAGGCTCGACAGGTGGTCGGCGTCGCTTTCCGAACCGAGCTTGATCATCAGACGCAGGTCGTTGGCCGAGTCGGCGTGGGCCAGGGCGTCCTCGTAGGTGATCTCGCCCTGGGTGTAGAGCTGGTACAGCGCCTGGTCGAAGGTCTGCATGCCCTGCTCGGTGGAGCGCTTCATCAGCGGCTTCAGCTCGTGCACCTCGCCCTTGCGGATCAGGTCGGCGGCCAGCGGGGTGTTCAGCAGCACCTCGATCACCGCCCGCCGCCCCTTGCCGTCGGGGGTCGGCACCAGTTGCTGGGCGACGATGGCCTTGAGGTTCAGCGACAGGTCCATCCACACCTGGCCATGACGGTCGGCCGGGAAGAAGTGGATGATCCGCTCCAGCGCCTGGTTGGCGTTGTTCGCGTGCAGGGTCGCCAGGCACAGGTGGCCGGTCTCGGCGAAGGCCACGGCGTGGTCCATGGTCTCCCGCGAGCGCACCTCGCCGATCATGATCACGTCCGGCGCCTGGCGCAGGGTGTTCTTCAGCGCCACCTCGAAGGAGTCGGTGTCCAGCCCCACCTCGCGCTGGGTGACGATGCAGCCCTGGTGCTGGTGGATGTACTCGATCGGGTCCTCGATGGAGATGATGTGCCCGGTGGAGTTCTTGTTGCGGTAGCCGATCATCGCCGCCAGCGAGGTGGACTTGCCGGTGCCGGTGGCGCCGACGAAGATCACCAGGCCGCGCTTGGTCAGCGCCAGCTTCTTGAGGATTTCCGGGAGCTTCAGCTCTTCCAGGGTCGGGATGTTGGTCTCGATCCGGCGCAATACCATGCCCACCAGGTTGCGCTGGTAGAAGGCACTGACCCGGAAGCGGCCGATGCCGCGGGCGCTGATGGCGAAGTTGCACTCATGGTTCTCGGCGAAATCGCGGCGCTGCTGCTCGTTCATCACGCCTAGCACGGTCTCGCGGGTCTGCTCCGGCGACAGCGGCGTCTTGGTCACCGGCATCACCCGGCCGTTGACCTTCATCGACGGCGGTACGCCGGCGGTGATGAACAGGTCGGAGCCGCCCTTTTCCACCATCAGGCGCAGCAGCTTTTCGAATTCCATGATGTTCTCGCTCACTCAGGGGCGCGCCGCGACGGCGAGCCGGATGCGGGCGAGCGGGCGCTGGACGCGCTCGCCGGCAAGGATAGGTAGGAATGCGCCTACGGTACCGCTCTCCCGCTCTTGAATCCTAGACGCAGTTCCGGGATTCGGGCGAAGCGCGGCGGAACGGCGCCAGGATCAGAAGTTTTCCGGGATCTTCGCCTTCTCGCGGGCGTTCTCGCGGCTGATCAGGCCCTTGGCGACCAGGCCCTTGAGGCACATGTCGAGGGTCTGCATGCCCAGCGAGCCGCCGGTCTGGATCGCCGAATACATCTGCGCGACCTTGTCCTCGCGGATCAGGTTGCGGATCGCCGGGGTGCCGATCATGATCTCGTGGGCCGCCACCCGGCCGCCGCCGATCTTCTTGATCAGGGTCTGCGAGATCACCGATTGCAGCGACTCGGAGAGCATCGAGCGGACCATGGCCTTTTCCTCGGCCGGGAACACGTCGACCACCCGGTCGATGGTCTTCGCCGCCGAGGTGGTGTGCAGGGTGCCGAATACCAGGTGGCCGGTCTCCGCCGCGGTCAGGGCCAGGCGGATGGTTTCCAGGTCGCGCATCTCGCCGACCAGGATGATGTCCGGGTCCTCCCGCAGCGCCGAGCGCAGCGCTTCGCTGAAGCCGAGGGTGTCGCGATGCACCTCGCGCTGGTTGACCAGGCACTTCTTCGATTCGTGGACGAATTCGATCGGGTCCTCGATGGTGAGGATGTGGTGGTACTTGGTGTTGTTCAGGTAGTCGAGCATCGCCGCCAGGGTGGTGGACTTGCCCGAACCGGTCGGCCCGGTGACCAGTACCAGCCCGCGCGGGACGTCTGAAACACGTTTGAACACTTCTCCCATGCCAAGCTCCTCCATGGTCAGTACCTTGGAGGGAATGGTCCGGAATACCGCGCCGGCGCCACGGTTCTGGTTGAAGGCGTTGACCCGGAAACGCGCGACGCCCGGCACCTCGAAGGAGAAGTCGGTCTCGAGGAATTCCTCGAAGTCCTTGCGCTGCTTGTCGTTCATGATGTCGTAGATCAGCGCATGCACCTGCTTGTGTTCCAGCGGTGGCAGGTTGATCCGGCGTACATCGCCATCCACCCGGATCATGGGTGGCAGGCCGGCGGAGAGGTGCAGGTCCGAAGCGCCCTGTTTGGCACTGAAGGCGAGCAGCTCGGTAATATCCATGGGACTCCCCAATTACAAGCAAGCAGGTAGAATGCCGCCAAAGCCGCCGTCTCGGACAAGGAAAACACCGGATGAGCCAGGGTGCTTCCAGGACACGCGTGGTGTCCTGCGCCAGACGCGGAACCTCGACACTGGAACAGGAAGATGGCCATCGAGGCCGGCGGTTTCGAGGGCGTCGAGCCGACGCCGACCGCACTTCCATAGGGCGCAGGTAATGTCCACGATAGCAGAGAATATTGCAAAGGTTGCCGCGCGCATCCGTGAGGCAGCGCAAGCTGCGGGGCGCGATCCGGCCACGGTCGGCCTGCTCGCCGTGAGCAAGACCAAGCCCGCCGCCGCGGTGCGCGAGGCGCACGCCGCCGGCCTTCGCGACTTCGGCGAAAACTACCTGCAGGAGGCCCTCGGCAAGCAGGCCGAACTGGCCGACCTACCCTTGAACTGGCACTTCATCGGCCCCATCCAGTCGAACAAGACGCGGCCCATCGCCGAGCATTTCCAGTGGGTGCACTCGGTGGACCGGTTGAAGATCGCGCAGCGCCTGTCGGAGCAACGCCCGGCCGGGCTGCCGCCCCTGAATGTCTGCCTGCAGGTCAACGTCAGCGGCGAAGCCAGCAAGTCCGGCTGCGCCCCCGAGGACCTGCCGGCCCTGGCCGAGGCCGTGAAGCAACTGCCCAACCTCCGATTGCGTGGCCTGATGGCCATCCCCGAACCCACCGCCGAACGCGCCGCGCAACACGCCGCGTTCGCCCGCCTGCGCGAACTGCTGCTGGACCTGAACCTTGGCCTGGACACCCTGTCCATGGGCATGAGCGACGACCTCGAGGCAGCCATCGGCGAAGGTGCGACCTGGGTCCGCATCGGTACCGCCCTGTTCGGCGCCCGCGACTACGGCGCGCCGGCTTCTTGAAGGAATCCCCTATGAGCACACCCCGCATAGCGTTCATCGGCGCCGGCAACATGGCCGCCAGCCTGATCGGCGGCCTGCGCGCCCAAGGCGTGCCGGCGGCGCAGATCCGCGCCAGCGACCCGGGCGCCGAGCAACGCGCGAAGATCGCCGGCGAGTTCGCCATCGACGTGGTCGAGTCCAACGCCGAGGCCGTGGCCGACGCCGACGTCGTGGTCCTGTCGGTCAAGCCGCAGGCCATGAAAGCCGTGTGCCAGGCCTTGGCGCCGGCGCTGAAGCCGGAGCAACTGATCGTCTCCATCGCCGCCGGCATCCCCTGCGCCAGCCTCGAAGCCTGGCTCGGCCAGCCGCGCCCGGTGGTCCGCTGCATGCCCAACACCCCGGCGCTGCTGCGCCAGGGCGCCAGCGGGCTGTACGCCAACGCGCAGGTCAGCGCCGCGCAACGCGAGCAGGCCGGGCAGTTGCTGTCTGCGGTAGGCATCGCCCTGTGGCTGGACGACGAAGCGCAGATCGACGCGGTGACCGCAGTGTCGGGTAGCGGCCCGGCGTATTTCTTCCTGCTGATGCAGGCCATGACCGACGCCGGCGAGAAGCTCGGCCTGTCCCGCGAGACAGCCTCGCGCCTGACCCTGCAGACCGCCCTCGGCGCGGCGCAGATGGCGCTGTCCAGCGAGGTCGAGCCGGCCGAACTGCGGCGCCGGGTGACTTCGCCCAACGGCACCACCGAGGCGGCGATCAAATCCTTCCAGGCCAACGGCTTCGAAGCACTGGTGGAGCAGGCCCTGAACGCCGCCAGCCAGCGCTCCGCCGAGCTGGCCGAACAGCTTGGCCAATAAGGAGTAGTCGATGATCGGCCTCAACACCGCTGCTATCTATATCCTCCAGACCCTCGGCAGCCTCTACCTGCTGATCGTGCTGCTGCGCTTCATCCTGCAGTTGGTCCGCGCGGACTTCTACAACCCCCTCAGCCAGTTCATCGTGCGCGCCACCAAGCCGCTGCTGAACCCGCTGCGGCGGATCATCCCCGGCTTCGGCGGGATCGACCTGGCCTCGCTGGTGCTGGCGATCCTGATCCAGCTGGTGCTGATGATCCTGATCCTGATGCTGATGGGCTACGGCGTCGGCGGCTTCATCATGCAACTGCTGATCTGGTCGATCATCGCCGTCACCTCGCTGTTCCTGAAGGTGTTCTTCTTCGCCCTGATCATCAGCGTGATCCTTTCCTGGGTCGCCCCGGGCAGCTACAACCCCGGCGCGCAACTGGTGAACCAGATCTGCGAACCGCTGCTGATGCCGTTCCGCAAGCTCCTGCCGAACCTCGGCGGACTGGATCTCTCGCCGATCTTCGCGTTCCTCGCGCTGAAGCTGATCGACATGCTGGTGATCAACAACCTGGCGGCCATGACCGGCATGCCCCAGCAGTTGAGCATTTTCCTCTGAGCTTCTACCGCTGGGACGGCGAGGACCTGCTCCTCGATTGCCACCTGCAGCCCAAGGCGAGCCGCGACGAGTTCGCCGGGCTGCACGGCGAGCGCCTGAAGATCCGCCTCACCGCACCGCCGGTGGAGGGCAAGGCCAACGCCCATCTGCTGGCCTTCCTCGGCAAGGCCTTCGGCGTGGCCAAGAGCCTGGTGAGTCTCGAAAGCGGCGAGCTGAACCGGCAGAAACGGGTGCGCATCCGCCGTCCGACCCGATTGCCGGAGGAACTGGGGATCGCCGCTCGACCCGCTTGACCGACCTTACGTGCAGGAATGTGAAGCAGGCCAATTGACGCTCCCCCGCTCCCCCGCATAATCCACGCCATCCTTCCCCCGCCGGTCCCGCGCCCTGGAGCCCCTGGATGAGCATGGAAAGACTCAGCCATCAAATCGACGCCTACGTCGCCTGGAAGCGCGAGCTGATGCGGGAAATCACCCGCTATCGCGGCTGGCTGGAGCGCAGCCGGCTGAACAGCCCGGCGGTCGAGGCCAAGCTCGAACGCGCCCTGCGCCAACTGCGCGCGGACCACATCACCCTGGCCTTCGTCGGCGAGTTCTCGCGTGGCAAGACCGAGCTGATCAACAGCCTGTTCTTCGCCGGCTACGGCCAGCGCATGCTGCCGTCCCACGCCGGGCGCACCACCATGTGCCCCACCGAGCTGTTCCACGATCCGCGCGCCGAGCGCAGCTACATCCGCCTGCTGCCGATCGAGACGCGCCTGGCCGACGCCAGCGTCGCCCAGTTCAAGCGCGTGCCGCGCCACTGGGTGAACATTCCGCTGGACACCGGCGACCCGGAGGGCATGGCCCAGGCCTTCGCCCAGGTCGCCAAGACCAAGGCGCTGCCGGTGGAACAGGCGATCCAGCTCGGCTTCCATCCGGATGCCCTGGAAGCCGCCGACGAACCCGACCAGGTGCGCGTCCCGGCCTGGCGCCACGCCCTGGTCAACTTCGACCACCCGCTGCTGCGCCAGGGCCTGCGGATCCTCGACACGCCCGGCCTGAACGCCCTCGGCAGCGAGCCGGAGCTGACCCTGTCGATGCTGCCCAACGCCCAGGCGATCCTGTTCCTGCTGTCCGCCGACGCCGGTGTCACCGCCTCGGACATGGAAATCTGGCAGAAGTACATCCAGCCACTGCGCGAGGACGGCCATAGCAGCCTGTTCGCCGTGCTGAACAAGATCGACGTGCTCTGGGACGACCTCTCCGGCGAGCGCTTCGTACAGAACGCCATCCGCCTGATCCAGGACGGCACGGCCCGCCAGCTCGGCCTGCAGCGCGGCGACGTGCTGCCGCTATCGGCGAAGCAGGCGCTGCTGGCCAAGGTCCGCGGCGAACCGGCGCTGCTCGAACGCAGTCGCCTGGATCGGCTGGAAGCGCTGCTCTGCGAGCGCATCGTCGCGCAGAAGGAAGCACTCCTGGAGAACGCCGTGCTCGGCCAGGTCCTCGGCCTGCTGCACAACAGCCAGCATCTGCTGCGCCTGCGCCTGGAGAAGGTCGAGGAACAGCGCGCGCTGCTCGACGACAAGCAGCGCGACAGCGGCCAACTGCTGTTCGAACTGACCGCGAAGACCAAGGACGACCACGGCCGCCACCACCGCCGCCTGCTCAACCTGAAGACCAACCAGCGCCTGCTGCAGCACCAGGGCGCGACGCTGCGCGAGACGATCCGCAGCGAACGCATGGAACAGCACCTGCAGAAGGTGCGGCGCAACCTCAACGGCAGCCTGACCACGGTCGGCATCAACCAGGCGATCCTGGCGTTCTTCCGCGCGGTGGAGCACGACCTCGACAACCTCGAGCACGAAGCCGGCATGGCCAACCGCATGGTCGCCGCCATCTACCGCCGGCACAACGAGGAGAACCCGCTCTACGCCCTCGACGCGCCGCAGCTGCGGGTCCAGCGCTACCAGCGCGAACTGTTGCAACTGAAGAAGAAGGGCGACCAGTTCCGCCTGCAGCTGAAGACCGTGCTTACCGAGCAACGCCTGCTGACCCGGCGCTTCTTCGCCACCCTGGTGCAGGAGGTGGTCGGCCTGCACCAGCGCCTGCGCGAGGAAACCGAGCGCTGGGCCAACGACGCGCTGATGCCGCTGATGCAGCACACCCTGGAAAACAAACAGTTGCTCGAAAGCCACATGCTCCGCCTCAAGGGCCTGGCCCAGGAGACCCAGCAGGTACGCCAGCGCAGCCAGGCCTTCGCCGGGTTCGCCGAGGAATTGCAGGAACAGTTGCGCGAAGCCGGCGACATCCTCCGCCAGTTGCGCCGCCCCTCGCCCCTGCAGCGCCAGGCCAAGGTGGTCAACCTGCCCGGCTCGCAGCGCGCCTGACCCCGCTCCCACGGCGCGCGCCAGCGCGCTTGCCGCTGGGGGCGACGCTCTTTAGACTGGCGCCCTCCTTTGTTCGAGAGCAGGGTCGATGCCCACAGTCTTCCCCGACGACTCCGTCGGTCTGGTCTCCCCCCAGACGCTGCACTTCAACGAACCGCTCGAGCTGACCAGCGGCAAGTCCCTGGCCGAGTACGACCTGGTGATCGAAACCTACGGCGAGCTGAATGCCACGCAGAGCAACGCGGTGCTGATCTGCCACGCCCTCTCCGGCCACCACCACGCCGCCGGCTACCACAGCGTCGACGAGCGCAAGCCGGGCTGGTGGGACAGCTGCATCGGTCCGGGCAAGCCGATCGACACCCGCAAGTTCTTCGTCGTCGCCCTCAACAACCTCGGCGGTTGCAACGGATCCAGCGGCCCCGCCAGCATCAATCCGGCGACCGGCAAGGTCTACGGCGCGGACTTCCCGATGGTTACGGTGGAAGACTGGGTGCATAGCCAGGCGCGCCTGGCAGACCGCCTCGGCATCCGCCAGTGGGCCGCGGTGGTCGGCGGCAGCCTCGGCGGCATGCAGGCGCTGCAATGGACCATCAGCTATCCCGAGCGCGTCCGTCACTGCCTGTGCATCGCCAGCGCGCCGAAGCTGTCGGCGCAGAACATCGCCTTCAACGAAGTCGCCCGGCAGGCGATTCTTTCCGACCCTGAGTTCCTCGGCGGCTACTTCCAGGAGCAGGGCGTGATTCCCAAGCGCGGCCTCAAGCTGGCGCGGATGGTCGGCCATATCACCTACCTGTCCGACGACGCCATGGGCGCCAAGTTCGGCCGTGTACTGAAGACCGAGAAGCTCAACTACGACCTGCACAGCGTCGAGTTCCAGGTCGAGAGCTACCTGCGCTACCAAGGCGAGGAGTTCTCCACCCGCTTCGACGCCAATACCTACCTGCTGATGACCAAGGCGCTGGACTACTTCGACCCCGCCGCCGCCCACGGCGACGACCTGGTGCGCACCCTGGAGGGCGTCGAGGCGGACTTCTGCCTGATGTCCTTCACTACCGACTGGCGTTTCTCGCCGGCCCGCTCGCGGGAAATCGTCGACGCCCTGATCGCGGCGAAAAAGAACGTCAGCTACCTGGAGATCGACGCCCCGCAAGGCCACGACGCCTTCCTCATGCCGATCCCCCGGTACCTGCAAGCCTTCAGCGGTTACATGAACCGCATCAGCGTGTGAGGACCCGATGCGCGCCGATCTCGAAATCATCCAGGAATGGATTCCCGCCGGCAGCCGCGTCCTCGACCTCGGCTGCGGCGACGGCGAACTCCTGGCCTGGCTGCGCGACCACAAGCAGGTCAGCGGCTACGGCCTGGAGATCGACCCCGACAACATCGCCCGTTGCATCGAAAACGGGGTGAACGTGATCGAGCAGGACCTCGACAAGGGCCTGGGCAACTTCGCCAGCGACAGCTTCGACGTGGTGGTGATGACCCAGGCGCTACAGGCCGTGCACTATCCGGACAAGATCCTCGAAGAGATGCTGCGGGTCGGCAAGACCTGCATCATCACCTTCCCCAACTTCGGCCACTGGCGCTGCCGCTGGTACCTGGCGCGCAACGGCCGGATGCCGGTCTCCGAGTTCCTGCCGTATACCTGGTACAACACGCCGAACATCCATTTCTGCACCTTCCAGGACTTCGAGCGCCTGTGCCGCCAGTTGCGCATGCGCGTGCTCGACCGCCTGGCCGTGGACCGTGACCACCGGCATGGCTGGGCCAGCCGGCTGTGGCCTAATCTATTGGGTGAGATTGGAATCTACCGGGTCACCGGACCCGGAGTGCAGACCCGCAACCTCGCCGTCTAGGAACGCGCCAGGCTGCGGGCCAGGGCCGGGCGCCCCTCCGCTCGTCCTCGGGAGAGCGCTGCCGAAGCCGGCCAAGGCCGCCGGCAGCAGACCATGGACAACGTCCATGCCACCTTTCAGGAGAAACCACCATGCGCCGCTTCACCGCTTTCGTCCTCGGCCTCTGCCTGAGCCTGCCGGTCCTCGCCGAGCAGGTGCAGCGCTTCGGCGACCTGGACGTCCACTACAACGTGTTCAACTCCAGCTTCCTCCAACCCAACGTGGCCAGCGCGGTCGGCCTGGTACGCAGCAAGGCGCAGGGCGTGATCAACGTGGTGCCGATGGAGAAAGGCAAGCCGGTGGAGGCCAGCGTGACCGGCTCCGCCAAGGACCTGACCGGCAAGGTCATCCCCCTGGAGTTCCGCCGGGTCAGCGAGGAAGGCGCCATCTACAACCTGGCGCAGTTCCCGATCAGCCAGCGCGAGACCCTGGTCTTCACCATCAAGGTCGAGGCCAAGGGCGAACCTGCGCAAACCTTCAGTTTCAACAAGGAAATCTTCCCGGACGAATGATCAAGCTCGAACAGCTGGTGCTGGCCAGCCACAATGCCGGCAAACTCAAGGAACTCCAGGCCATGCTCGGCGCCAGCGTGAAGGTGCGCTCGATCGGCGAGTTCAGCCAGGTGGAACCGGAGGAAACCGGTCTTTCCTTCGTCGAGAACGCCATCCTCAAGGCACGCAACGCCGCACGCCTCTCCGGCCTGCCGGCGCTGGCCGACGACTCCGGGCTGGCGGTGGACTTCCTCGGCGGCGCGCCGGGCATCTACTCGGCGCGCTATGCCGACGGCCGGGGCGACGCGGCGAACAACGCCAAGCTGCTGGAGGCCATGAAGGATGTCCCGGACGCCGAGCGCGGCGCACAGTTCGTCAGCGTGCTGGCGCTGGTGCGCCACGCCGACGACCCGCTGCCGATCCTCTGCGAGGGCATCTGGGAAGGCCGCATCCTCCGCGAAGCCCGCGGCGCCCACGGCTTCGGCTACGACCCGCTGTTCTGGGTGCCGGAACGCGACTGCTCCAGCGCCGAGCTAGCGCCCGAGGAGAAGAACCGCCTCAGCCACCGGGCCCGCGCCATGGCCCTGCTCAAGCAGCGCCTGGGTCTCTGAGCCGCAGCCGCCGGCTGCCGCCCCCGGGCGGCGTCGGCACGGCGTTTCGTCCGGCCGCCTTGGAGGTTGGCCGAACTCATGCCACGATAGCGCCCCGAAACCGTCCTCGCCCCGCCCCGCCGTGACCCAAGCCACCCCGTTCCAGCTCCCGCCCCTGGCCCTGTACGTGCATATCCCCTGGTGCGTGCGCAAGTGCCCGTATTGTGACTTCAACTCCCACGCCGCTGGCCCGGAGCTGCCCGAAGAGGCCTATGTCGACGCCCTGCTCGCCGACCTGGAGCAAGACCTGCGCCATGTCCACGGCCGGCGCCTGGGTTCGATCTTCTTCGGCGGCGGCACGCCCAGCCTGTTCTCGGCCAAGGCCCTGGGCCGGCTACTGGAAGGCGTCGAGCGCAGGGTCGGCTTCGCCGACGGCATCGAGATCACCCTGGAAGCCAATCCCGGCACCTTCGAACAGGTCAAGTTCGCCGACTACCGGCGCCTCGGCATCAATCGCCTGTCCATCGGCGTGCAGAGCTTCCAGGCCGACAAGCTGCAGGCCCTGGGGCGCATCCACGACGGCGCCGAGGCAGTGCGCGCCGCCGACATGGCGCGCCAGGCCGGCTTCGACAACTTCAACCTCGACCTGATGCACGGCCTGCCCGGGCAGAGCCTCGACGACGCCCTGGCCGACCTGCGCCAGGCCCTCGCCCTGGCCCCCACGCACCTCTCCTGGTACCAACTGACCATGGAGCCGAACACGGTGTTCTGGAGCCAGCCGCCGGAGCTGCCCGAGGACGACATCCTCTGGGACATCCAGGAAGCCGGCCAGGCCCTGCTCGACGCGCACGGCTACCGTCAGTACGAGACCTCCGCCTACGCCCGCGACGGCCTGCGCGCCCGGCACAACCTGAACTACTGGAGCTTCGGCGACTTCCTCGGCATCGGCGCCGGCGCCCACGCCAAGCTGAGCGCGCCGGACGGACGCATCGTGCGGACCTGGAAGACCCGCCTGCCGAAGGACTACCTCAACCCGCAAAAGGCCTTCCAGGCCGGCGAGCGCCCGCTGGAAGCGGCCGACCTGCCATTCGAGTTCATGATGAACGTGCTGCGCCTGGTCGACGGCGTCCCCGCCGCGCTCTACCCGCAGCGCACCGGCCAGCCGCTGGCGGCGATCGCCGATGCCTGCGCCGCCGCGCGCGACGCCGGGCTGCTCGCCGACGACCCGCAGCGCCTGCGTCCCAGCGAACGCGGCCAGCTGTTCCTCAACGACCTGCTGCAACATTTCCTGCCGTGACGACGGATGCACGCCCATCCGTGCCGGCAGGCAGGTAAACTCCGCCGACCGACACGCCGATTCGTTACAAGGAACCCTCGATGGATTACGCGCTGGACCTGATCGCCACCCTGTCGCGCTGGAGCCGCAGCCACCTGTCGGACATTTCCCTGGCCATCATGGCCACCCTGCTGGTGCTGTTCGGCCCGGCGATCAACGCCTGGGTACAGCAGCGCATCGGCAGCCTCAACTTCGTCTTCCGCACCCTGCTGTTCGTGCTGATCTGCGCGGTCGGCTACGGCCTGGCGATGGTCTTCGTCACCCCCTGGCTGGCCAAGGGCCTCGGCTACTTCAACAACTACACCCTGGCGCCCGTGCTCCTGCTAGTGTTCTTCGTGATCGGCATGATCGCCGATCGCAGCTGAGCCCCCGGTCTCCCGGCGGCCAGCGCCGTCCCCAAGAGCGTCATGGCCTCCGGGAGCCCGCATGAAACCGATCAAGCACCTCTACCTGCATTTCACCGACGGCCAGCGCCTGTCGCTGCGCTTCCCGCGCCAGCAGGACGACCCGGCCGAGGTCGCCCGCAGTATCCGCCAGCAGCTGGACACGCCCTATCTCAGCGTCGAGGTCGACGGCGACCTGCTGCTGATTCCGCGGGACAGCATCAAGTATCTGCAGATCAGCCCGGCGCCGGCGCGCCTGGACGACGACGGCACGCTGCGCGGCGCCGAGCTGATCGTCTGAGGGCCGTCCGCCTCAGTTACCCTCCCGGCGCAGCGCCTGCGGGGTGAAGTCGCGCGGCCCGACCTGCACGCCGAAGTCGTACATCGGCTCGTTGTTGTCCAGCCCATCGACGAAGTAGCGGCCGCCCTTGAAGTCGTAGATCGCTTCCAGGGTGCTGGAGACCAGCGGCACATCGTAGTAGTTGATCGGATGGACCTCCTGGGCCCGGGTCAGCACGCCATCCTTGTCGTAGATGTCGGCGGCGAGGATTTGCCAGCTGTCTTCGTCGAGGTAGAAGCGGCGCTTGGCGTAGGGATGGCTGAAGCCCTTGCGCAGGGTCGCCTCGACCACCCAGACGCGATGCAGTTCGTAGCGCAGCAGGTCGGGATTGATGAAGCGGCTCTTGAGGATGTCGCCATAGGCGAGGCCCTTCTGGTGCACCGCGTAGCTGTTGTAAGGCACCAGCATCTCGCGCTTGCCGAGCAACGCCCACTCGTAGTGGTCCGGTGCGCCGTTGTAGACATCCACGGTGTCCGCCGTGGCCATGCCGTTGGTATCCGGCTGCAGGCTGTCGTAGGCCAGGGTCGGCAAGCGCCGCACGCGCCGCTCGCCACGGTTGAAGCGCCAGGCCTTGCGGATCGACAACACCTGGTCGAGGGTTTCCTGCACCACCAGCGCCGAACCGGCCAGGCGCGCCGGCGCGACCACCTTGTACTTGTAGTAGAACAACGTGTTGTCGAGGTTCTCCGGGATCATCCCCTCGCGGCCATAGACGAAGTACAGGTAGCGGTCGAGCTTGAGCAGGTTGTAGCTGCCGTTGGCCAGCACCGCCGCCTGGTTGGTCTGCAGGTGCAGTTGCTCGCCGCGGTAGCGCATGATGTGGTTCCAGATCGCTTCCTGGCCGCTCTGCGGCAGGGGGAAGGGCACGCCGGCGGCAGCGCCTTGCACGCCGTTGCCGTCGGCGATCAGCTCGGCGCGGCTGGCGTTGGCGCGGGTAGCGTCGTACAGGCGCTGCGGCAGGGATGCGCTGCGGCGGGTGGGGAAGACCCGCAGGTGGTAGTCCGGGTTGGCCTGCAGCAAGGCCTGGGTGCCCGGCGTCAGCAGCGCCTGGTAGGCGGCCATGTTGCGGCTGTCGACGACCAGGCGCGGACGATCGGCGGCGAACGGGTCGAGGTGATGCATGCCGGGCCGGTAGCCGGCCGGCGCCTGGGTGATGCCGCCGGTCCAGGGCGGGATGCTGCCATCGGCGTTGCCGGCCCGCTCCGCTCCCAACGGGGTCAGGTCCTGGTCCAGGCGTGCGACCTGGACTTCGTCTACCTTGGCCTGCGCCGCCCAGGCGCAACCGGCCCCGAGCAACAGGATGCCCAGTTTCTTCAACACAGCAGTCTCCTTTGCAGCCGGCCGAGCCGTGCCGCTCTTATTATTGGATCCGGCCGAAGCCGGGAAACGTGCAGCTTGAAGGTGAGGTCCGCCGGGTGTTCCCGGTCTGCTTGGAGTCCCGGCGCCGGTTCGGCGCCAGGGGTACGTCGCTGGTGCGGTGGATCAGTCGACGCGCTCGAACTTGAGGTCCCAGACGCCATGTCCCAGGCGCTCCCCGCGCCGCTCGAACTTGGTCACCGGACGCTCTTGCGGGCGCGGCACGAAGCGGCCGACTTCGGCCTGGTTGCGGTAGCCCGGCGCCGCGCTCATGACGTCCAGCATGTGCTCGGCATAGGGCTCCCAGTCGGTGGCCATGTGCAGCACGCCGCCGACCTTCAGCTTGCGCCGCACCAGTTCGGCGAATTCCGGCTGGACGATCCGCCGCTTGTGGTGGCGCTTCTTGTGCCAGGGATCGGGGAAGAACAGCAGCAGCCGATCGAGGCTGGCGTCGGCCACGCAGTGGCGCAGCACTTCCAGCGCGTCGCAGCTATACACCCGCACGTTGCCCAGGCCCTGGGTCAGCAGGCCGTTGAGCAGCGCACCGACGCCCGGCTTGTGCACCTCGACGCCGATGAAGTCGATGTCAGGCGCGGCGGCGGCCATTTCCAGGGTGGAATGGCCCATGCCGAAGCCGATCTCGAAAGTCCGCGGCGCCTGGCGACCGAAGATCGCGTCGAAGTCCTGAACCTCATCGCTCAGTTCCAGGCCGAACTTCGGCCAGCCCAGGTCGAGGCCACGCTGCTGGCCTTCGGTCATGCGCCCGGCGCGCATCACGAAGCTCTTCACGGTGCGCATCGGCCGTGCTTCGTCGTGTTCCGCCAGGGAGTCCTGGGCCGGGGATTGCGGGGTATCGCTCATGGAAAAGAAAACCTTGCTAGAGACAGAAGGGCGGGCTGCCTGCCGGACGCTTCCCGCATCCGGCGGACAGCCCGCCCCAGGTAGTCGGTATCAGTCGATCAGGCCGTCCAGCGGCGACGAGGCGCTGGCATACAGCTTGCGCGGCATGCGTCCGGCCAGGTAGGCGAGGCGACCGGCGACGATCGCGTGCTTCATGGCCTCGGCCATCATCACCGGGTCCTTGGCATGGGCGATGGCGGTGTTCATCAGCACCGCCTCGCAACCCAGCTCCATGGCGATCGCTGCATCGGAAGCGGTGCCCACGCCGGCGTCGACCAGCACCGGGACCTTGGCTTCCTCGAGGATGATGCGCAGGTTGTAGGGGTTGCAGATGCCCAGGCCGGAGCCGATCAGGCCGGCCAGCGGCATCACCGCGATGCAGCCAATCTCGGCCAGCTGGCGGGCGATGATCGGGTCGTCGCTGGTGTACACCATCACGTCGAAGCCGTCCTTCACCAGTTGCTCGGCGGCCTTGAGGGTCTCGACGACGTTGGGGAACAGGGTCTTCTGGTCGGCGAGGACTTCCAGTTTGACCAGGTTGTGCCCGTCCAGCAGCTCGCGGGCCAGGCGGCAGGTGCGCACGGCCTCGACCGCGTCATAGCAGCCGGCGGTGTTCGGCAGGATGGTATAGCGATCCGGCGGGATCACATCCAGCAGGTTCGGCTCGCCGGGATTCTGCCCGATGTTGGTGCGCCGCACCGCCACCGTGACGATCTCCGCTCCGGAGGCCTCGATGGCCCGGCGGGTCTCGTCGAGGTCCTTGTACTTGCCGGTCCCCACCAGCAGGCGCGAGCCATAGGTACGGCCGGCGATGACGAAGGGGGTATCGGTACTGGATGCTTGGCTCATCGGATGACTCCTGGATGGAAAGGCTTGCGGGGCCGATGGAAGGGTTCGGGGGCCAGGCCTAGCCGCCGCCGATGGCGTGGACGATCTCCACGCGATCGCCATCCTTGAGCGCGGTGCTGGCGTGCTGGCTGCGCGGCACGATATCCAGGTTCAGCTCGACGGCCACGCGGCGGCCGCCAAGCTCCAGGCGGGCCAGCAGGTCCGCGACGCTCTGCGCGTCGGGCAGCTCGAAGGGCTCGCCGTTCAGTTGAATCTGCATGGCTGGACGGTCACGAAAGTGAAAGGGAGCGGCATTCTAGCCCGATCCACCCCGATGACCAAGGCGCCTTGTCGACAAGTGCGCCGCCTGAGGCAACTGGTCTCAGGCGTTGCCCAGGCGCCAGGCGGCCAGCCCCAGGCACAGCCAGCCGGCGAGGAAGGAGACGCCGCCGAACGGGGTGACGATGCCGAGCTTGCCGATGCCACTGAGGGTCAGCAGGTAGAGGCTGCCGGAGAACAGCAGGATGCCCAGCGTGAACAGGCCACCCGCCGCGCTCACCAGGCGGCCGTCCAGGCGGGTGGCGAGCAGCGCCACGCCGAACAGCGCCAGGGCATGGATCAACTGGTAGTGCACGCCGGTCTGGAATACCGCCAGGTACTCGGCGCTCAGCTGCTTCTTCAGGCCGTGGGCGGCGAACGCCCCGAGGGCCACGCCGGTGAAACCGAAAAATGCCGCCAACAACAGGAAGGGACGAAGCATGGACAAGACTCCGGTGATAGCATCCAGCCCGCTATAATGGCCGCCCCCTTCTTCCAAGCCAAGCCGCGCATGTTGCGATCCCTGTTCCGCCGCCTGTTCAAGTACCTGCTCTGGTTCATGGCCGCCAGCGTCGTGCTGGTCGCGGTCCTGCGCTGGGTGCCGCCACCGGGGACCATGGTCATGGTCGAACGCAAGGTCGGCTCCTGGGTCGACGGCCAGCCCATCGACCTGCAGCGCGACTGGCGCTCCTGGGAGCAGTTGCCGGACAGCCTGAAGGTCGCGGTGATCGCCGGCGAGGACCAGCACTTCGCCGAGCACCACGGCTTCGACCTGCCGGCCATCCAGCAGGCCCTCGCGCACAACGAGCGCGGCGGCAGTATCCGCGGCGCCAGTACGCTCAGCCAGCAGGTGGCGAAGAACGTCTTCCTCTGGTCCGGGCGCAGTTGGCTGCGCAAGGGCCTGGAGGCCTGGTTCACCCTGCTGATCGAGACGCTCTGGACCAAGCAACGGATTCTCGAGGTCTACCTGAACAGCGCCGAATGGGGCCCGGGCGTCTTCGGCGCGCAGGCTGCGGCACGCTATCACTTCGGCCTCGACGCCGAGCGCCTGAGCCGCACCCAGGCCAGCCAGCTCGCCGCGGTGCTGCCCAGCCCGCTGAAATGGAGCGCGGCCAGGCCGGGCCCCTACGTGCGCCAGCGCGCGGCCTGGATTCGCCAGCAGATGTGGCAGTTGGGCGGCGACGACTACCTGCTGCGCCTGGAGCGCTGAAAGCTCAACGCGGCGGTTTTTCCAGGGCCTGGCGCGGCACCGCGAGCATCAGTCGCAAGTCGTCGTCCGGCAGGTGCGCGGTCAGGCCCAGTTGCGGATAGACCCAGGCCTCGCCCTGGGCCAGTTGCAGGCGCAGGCGCGGCTGGCCGAGACTGGCCAGCAGCCGCTCGGCACCGACCCTGCCTTCGGGAATCATGCTCAGCGCCACGATCGGCTTGTCGCCCAACTGTCCTTCCAATCCGGCGCTCAATGGCTGCGGCGCGCTGCCAGGCTGCAACGCAGATGCCCGCTGCAGGCTCAGTTGCTCCTCGGCGCTCAGGCCCAGCTCGCCTTCCACCTGCCAGGGGCCGCCGTCGCCCAGCAGGCGGCCACGGAAGGCCAGGCGCACGCCATCCAGGCGCGGGTCCACCCACAACTCGCCATCCACCGCGTCGTGCAGCTGGCGCAGGGTCAAGGCGTTGTCCGCCAACGGCGCCAGCACCTGCTCCTGCCAGTCGGCCAGCCACGGCAACGGCCGTGCCGGTTCCGGCGTACGGACCAGCCAGGCGCCGACGACGAAGGTCAGGACCGCCAGCGACAGGTAGAACAGCCAGCGGGTATTGCGCGGCATGGGATTCCTCCGGGCAGAAAAAAACCGCACCCTTGCGGGGTGCGGTTTTCGCGAGGCGCGGCGATCAGGCGAGAATCCGCCCTTTCAGCTTGCTCATGGCGTTCTTTTCCAGCTGCCGGATACGCTCGGCGGAAACGTTGTACTTTTCCGCCAGGTCGTGCAGCGTGGCCTTCTCCTCGGACAGCCAGCGCTGCTGGAGAATGTCGCGGCTGCGCTCGTCGAGGCCTTCCAGCGCCTCGTGCAGGTTGGCGCTGGAGCTGTCGCTCCAGTCGGCGTCTTCCAACTGGCGCGCCGGGTCGTAGCGGTGGTCTTCGAGGTAATGCGCCGGCGACTGGTAGGCGCTCTCGTCGTCCGCGTCGGCGGCCGGGTCGAACGCCATGTCCTGGCCGGTCAGGCGGCTTTCCATCTCGCGCACTTCGCGGGGCTCGACCCCCAGGCTCTCGGCGACGCGATGGACTTCCTCGTTGTTCAACCAGGCCAGGCGCTTCTTCTGGCTGCGCAGGTTGAAGAACAGCTTGCGCTGCGCCTTGGTGGTGGCGACCTTGACGATCCGCCAGTTGCGCAGGATGAACTCGTGGATCTCCGCCTTGATCCAGTGCACGGCGAAGGACACCAGGCGAACGCCCATTTCCGGGTTGAAACGCTTCACGGCCTTCATCAGGCCGACGTTGCCTTCCTGGATCAGGTCGGCCTGGGCCAGGCCGTACCCCGAATAACTCTTGGCGATATGAACAACGAAGCGCAGGTGCGCCAACACCATCTGCCGCGCCGCTTCCAGGTCTTGCTGATAGAAGAGGCGTTCGGCCAGTTCACGCTCCTGTTCCGGCGACAACAGCGGAATGCTGTTCACCGAGTGCACGTAGGCTTCCAGGTTTGCGCCTGGAACCAAGGCATGTACAGGTTGCAAAGAAGTGGTCATGCGAATCCTCCGATTCACGAAACTCGCGCAGTGTAGCACTCGGATATCTGACTGCAAGCGGGTGTATAAGTTCCTTTACAGCGACCCGCTGGCCGGTCGTGATCCCCCTGTCCTCAGCGCGGCGCCAGCTCGCGCAGGTGGCGGGCCACGGCCAGCCAGGCGCCGACCCAGCCAAGCAGCACCGCGCCCACGGTCAGCGACAGGCCGTCGTCCAGCGGCACGCCCTGCAGGCCGAAGTCGCTGCCGTACAGCCCTGAAAGGTTGACCACCGAACCGTTCAGCCAGTTCAGCGAATAGGCCAGCAGCGCCCAGGACAGGATGCCCGCGCCCAGGCCGTACAACGCGCCCATGTACAGGAATGGCCGGCGCACGTATCCGTCCGTCCCGCCGACCAGCTTGATCACCTCGATTTCGTTACGGCGATTTTCGATGTGCAGGCGGATGGTGTTGCCCACCACCAGCAAGAGGGTCAGCACCAGCAGGATGGTCAGGCCGAAGACGAAGCGTTCGCCGAGCTTGAGGATCGCGCTCAGGCGCTCGACCCATACCAGGTCGAGCTGCGCCTGCTGCACATGAGGCAGCTCCGCGAGCTGCTGGCGCAGTGCCTCCAGGCCGGCCCGGTCGATCTGCTTGGGCGTGACCGAGATCACCGGCGGCAGCGGGTTCTCCGGCAGCTCCTTGAGCGCTTCGCCCAGGCCGGACTGTTCCTGCAATTCGCTGAGCGCCTGCTCGCGGCTGATCAATTGGGCCTCGATCACGTCCGGCAGGCGCTCGATCTGCTCGCGCAGGTCCTGGCCCTGGTTTTCGCTGGTCTTCAGGTCGAGGAACAGGGAGATCTGCGCCGCCCGCTGCCAGGAGCCGCCGAGCCGTTCGACATTGTTCAGCAGCAGCGAGAGGCCCATCGGCAGGCTCAGGGTGATACCCATCACCAGGCAGGTGAAGAAGCTGCCGAACGGGTGGCCGAACAACCGGCGCAGGCTGTCCACCAGGCTGGCGCGATGGCTTTCCAGGTAGGCGCTGAACGAGCCGCTCCAGTCGGTCTGCTCCTGGCTCGGTTTCTCGCGGGTCTTGCGTTCCGGTGCGCCCTCTTCGGGGCCACGGGGAAGATCGTTGGCGCTCATCAGGCCTCATCCTCACGGTCAGCGATGATCCGGCCACGCTGCAGGGTCAGCATGCGATGGCGCATACGGGCGATCAGGGCCAGGTCGTGGCTGGCGATCAGTACGGTGGTGCCCAGGCGATTGATATCCTCGAACACACCCATGATTTCCGAGGCGAGTCGCGGGTCGAGGTTGCCGGTGGGTTCGTCCGCCAGCAGCAGGGCCGGCTGGTGGACGATGGCGCGGGCAATGCCGACCCGCTGCTGCTGGCCGGTGGAAAGGTCGGAAGGCAACGCCTCGCCCTTTTCCTTCAGGTTCACCCGCTCCAGGGCCGAGGCCACGCGCTTGGCGATCTCCGGCTTGGGCATGCCGAGGATCTGCAGCGGCAGGGCGATGTTGTCCGCCACCGTACGATCGGTGAGCAGTTGGTGGTTCTGGAACACCACGCCGATCTGCCGGCGCAGGAAAGGGATCTGCGCGGTGGTGATGCGCCCCAGGTCCTGGCCGCCGAGCAACAGCTTGCCGCTGGTCGGTCGCTCCATCGCCAGGATGAGGCGCAGCAGGGTGCTCTTGCCGGCGCCGGAGTGGCCGGTGACGAAGAGGATCTCGCCACGGTGCACGCGGAAGGACACCTCGTGCAGGCCTACGTGGCCGTTGGGATAGCGTTTGCCGACCTGCTCGAAGCGGATCATGCGTTCTCCCGCTCTGCGAAGAGTGCCTGGACGAAGGCGTCGGCCTCGAAGGTACGGAGATCGTCGATCCCCTCGCCGACACCGATATAGCGGATCGGCAGGCCGAACTGCTTGGCCAGGGCGAAGATCACCCCGCCCTTGGCGGTGCCGTCCAGTTTGGTCAGGGCAAGGCCGGTCAGCTCCACCGCGAGGTTGAACTGCTTGGCCTGGTTGATGGCGTTCTGCCCGGTGCCGGCGTCGAGCACCAGCAGGACCTCATGGGGCGCCGTCTCGTCCAGCTTGCCGATCACCCGGCGCACCTTCTTCAGCTCCTCCATCAGGTTGTCCTTGGTATGCAGGCGTCCGGCGGTATCGGCGATCAGCACGTCGATGCCGCGGGCCTTGGCGGCCTGCACCGCGTCGAAGATCACCGAGGCGGAGTCGGCGCCGGTGTGCTGGGCGATCACCGGGATGCGGTTGCGCTCGCCCCAGACCTGCAACTGCTCCACGGCGGCGGCGCGGAAGGTGTCGCCGGCGGCCAGCATGACCTTCTTGCCCTCGAGTTGCAGCTTCTTCGCCAGCTTGCCGATGGTGGTGGTCTTGCCCACGCCGTTCACCCCGACCACCAGGATCACATAGGGCTCGCGCGCGACGTCGACCTGCAACGGCTGCTCCACCGGGCGCAGCAGGCTGGCCAGCTCTTCCTGCAGCGCCTTGTACAGCGCGCCGCTGTCGGCCAGCTCCTTGCGCGCCACGCGCTTGGTCAGGTTCTGCACGATCAGGGTGGTGGCCTCGACGCCGACGTCGGCGGTCAGCAGGCGCGTCTCGATGTCGTCGAGCAGGTCGTCGTCGATTTCCTTGCGGCCGAGGAACAGGCTGGCCATGCCTTCGCCGATGCTGGCGCTGGTCTTGGACAGTCCCTGCCGGAGGCGGGCGAAGAAGCCCGGCCTGGTCGCCGGCTCGCTGACTGCCGGAGCGGCGGCCAGCGGCGCAACGGGCTCGGGCTCGGGCTCGGGCTCGGGCTCGGGCTCGGCAGCGAGGATAGGCTCGGGTTGTGCGACGGGCGCCTCGGGGCGGGGCGAATGCTCCTCGGCCGACGCTGGCTCGTCACCGGCGAGCGGCGCTTCGGCAACCGGCGCCGGCGGCTCGGCCGGCTCGGCAGCGGAGGGCTGCTGCCGACCTGGCTGTTCTGTCAGGGATTGCGCCACGTCATCGGCAGGCGCGCGCTGCTCGGCGGCCGCTGTCTCGGAGACCGGCTCGACAGGCTGCTCGCCGGCTTGCGGCTTTTTCCGCCACCAGCCGAACAGACCTTTCTTTTCCCCGCCCTGCGGGGCCTTCTTGTCGTCGTTGGAACCAAACATGAATGCTTGTATCTCAAGGGAGCGGCACGGGACGTGGCCGCCCGGAAAACGGATGGGTATCCTAGCATCTCCTCGCCCGACGGGGCTAAGGGTCCTGCCCCGCAGTGACCTGAGACCCCGGTGGCGGCACGAAAGGTCCAGATCACCATGAAAACCCCAGCTCGCCGCCGCGTCGGCCTGCTCCTAGCCAGCCTTTGTCTCCCGCTTTTCGCCCAGGCGGCGGAAACCCAGCCCACCCACGAGTTCAGCCTCGACAACGGCCTGAAGGTCATAGTGCGTGAAGACCACCGCGCCCCGGTGGTGGTTTCCCAGCTCTGGTACAGGATCGGCTCCAGCTACGAGACACCCGGGCTCACCGGCCTGTCCCACGCCCTCGAACACATGATGTTCAAGGGCAGCCGCAAGCTCGGCCCGGGCGAAGCCTCGCGGGTGCTGCGCGACCTGGGTGCGGAAGAGAACGCCTTCACCACCGACGACTACACCGCCTATTACCAGGTCCTGGCCCGCGACCGCCTGCCGGTGGCGCTGGAGATGGAAGCCGACCGCATGGCCCACCTGAGCCTGCCGGCCGACCAGTTCAAGAGCGAGATCGAGGTGATCAAGGAGGAGCGCCGCCTGCGCACCGACGACAATCCCAACGCCCTCGCCTTCGAGCGCTTCAAGGCCGCCGCCTACCCGGCCAGCGGCTACCACACCCCGACCATCGGCTGGATGGCCGACCTGCAGCGCATGACCATCGACGACCTGCGCCACTGGTACGAATCCTGGTACGCGCCGAACAACGCCACCCTGGTAGTGGTCGGCGACGTCACCGCCGACGAGGTCAAGACCCTCGCCAAGCGCTACTTCGGCGAGATCCCCTGGCGCCAGCTGCCGCCGGCGCGCAAGCCGCTGGAACTGGCCGAGCCCGGCGAGCGCCGGCTCAAGCTGTACGTACGCACCCAGCTGCCGAACCTGATCATGGGCTTCAACGTGCCCAGCCTGGGCAGCAGCGAGAACCCTCGCGAAGTCAACGCCCTGCGCCTGATCGGCGCGCTGCTCGATGGCGGCTACAGCGCCCGCCTGGCCTCGCGCCTGGAGCGCGGCGAGGAGCTGGTCGCCGGCGCCTCCACCTACTATGACGCGTTCAACCGCGGCGACAGCCTGTTCGTCCTCTCGGCCACGCCGAACGTGCAGAAGGGCAAGACCCTCGAGCAGGTCGAGGCCGGTCTGTGGAAGCAGCTCGACGACCTCAAGCAGAACCCGCCCAGCGCCGCGGAGATCGAGCGCGTGCGCGCGCAGATGATCGCCGGGATGGTCTACGAGAAGGACTCCATCGCCGCCCAGGCCAGCAGCATCGGCCAGCTGGAAAGCGTCGGCCTGTCCTGGAAGCTGATCGACCAGGACCTGGAGGCCCTCAAGGCAGTGACTCCGGACGATATCCAGAAAGCCGCCCGCACCTATTTCACCCCGTCGCGCCTGACCCTGGCGCAAGTGCTGCCTGTGAAGGCCGAGGAAAAGGAGGCCCGTCATGAGTGAGCGCACAGGGCTGCGTTATGGCCTGCTCGGCCTGATCGTCATCGTGTTGCTGGCCGCGCTGGCCTATTTCGTCGCGCGTCCCACCCAGACCCCGGCGGCGGCCCATGCCGCGGCGGTCGAGGAAAACCAGTTGCAGTCGCTGAAGGACGTCGCCAAGCAGGCGCCGGTCCATCGCAAGCTGGACATCCAGGAATGGAAGACCGCCGAAGGCGCCAAGGTGCTGTTCGTCGAGGCCCATGAACTGCCGATGTTCGACCTGCGCCTGACCTTCGCCGCCGGCAGCAGCCAGGACGCCGGCACCCCCGGCCTGTCGATGCTGACCAACGCCATGCTCAACGAAGGCGTGCCAGGCAAGGACACCACTGCCATCGCCGCCGGCTTCGAGGACCTCGGCGCCTCGTTCAGCAACGGCTCCTACCGCGACATGGCGGTGGCCGGCCTGCGCAGCCTGTCCGACGCCGACAAGCGGACCCAGGCGCTGAAGCTGTTCGAACAGGTGATCGGCCAGCCGACCTTCCCCGAGGACGCCCTGGCACGCATCAAGAACCAGGTCCTGGCCGGTTTCGAGTACCAGAAGCAGAACCCCGGCAAGCTGGCCGGCCTGGAGCTGTTCAAGCGCCTCTATGGCGAGCATCCCTACGCGCACTCCAGCGACGGCGACGAAAAGTCCGTTCCAACGATCAGCCGCGAACAATTGCAGGCGTTCCACAAGAAGGCCTACGCCGCCGGCAACGTGGTCATCGCGCTGGTCGGCGACCTCTCGCGGCAGGAGGCCGAAGCGATCGCCGCGGAAGTCTCCAAGGCGCTGCCCCAGGGCCCGGCGCTGGCCAAGACCGTCCAGCCGGAAACGCCCAAGCCCGGCCTGACGCACATCGACTTCCCCTCCGAGCAGACCCACCTGATGCTCGCCCAGCTTGGCATCGACCGCCAGGATCCCGACTACGCGGCGCTCTACCTGGGCAACCAGATCCTCGGCGGCGGCGGCTTCGGCACCCGCCTGATGGACCAGGTGCGAGAAAAGCGCGGCCTGACCTACGGCATCTATTCCGGCTTCACCGCCATGCAGGCACGCGGTCCGTTCATGATCAACTTCCAGACCCGCGCCGAACTCAGCGAGGGGGCGCTGAAGCTGGTCCAGGACATCGTCCGCGACTACCTGGCCAACGGCCCGACCCAGAAGGAACTGGACGACGCCAAGCGCGAACTGGCCGGCAGCTTCCCGCTGTCCACCGCGAGCAACGCCGACATCGTCGGCCAGCTCGGCGCCATCGGTTTCTACGGCCTGCCGCTGGACTACCTGGAAAGCTTCCTCAAGCAGGTCGAGGGACTCAGCGTCGAACAGGTCAGGACCGCCATGGCCAAGCACCTGGACGCCGACGCCTTCGTCATCGTCAGCGCCGGCCCGAGCGTGCCGCAGAAACCCCTGCCGCCACCCACCACCAAGCCGGCCCAGCAACCCAGCGGCGTTCCGGAGCATTGATGAGTAAACCTACTGCGAAAGCCCCCGGCCGCCACGGCGGCCAGGGACAGCTGCGGATCATCGGTGGCGAATGGCGCAGCCGGCGTTTCGTCTTTCCCGACGGGCCCGGCCTGCGACCGACCCCGGACCGGGTCCGCGAGACCCTGTTCAACTGGCTGACACCCTATGTCGAAGGCGCACGGGTGCTCGATCCCTTCGCCGGCAGCGGCGCGCTGTTCCTCGAGGCGTTGTCGCGCGGCGCCCGCGAAGGGCTGGCCCTGGATACCAACGGCGAAGCGGTGGCGGCCCTGCGCAACCACCTCGACGCGCTCAAGTGCGGCACCGCCCAACTGGTCCTCGGCGATGCCGTGCGCTACCTGGGAAACCAGGCTCCGAGCACCTTCGACCTGGTGTTCCTCGACCCGCCGTTCCATCAGAACCTGCTGCAGGACGCCTGCCGCCTGCTCGAAACCCGCGGCTGGCTGAACCCCGACGCCTGGATCTATACCGAGAGCGAGAGCGTCCCCTCGTCCCTCGGCCTGCCCGGAAACTGGCGGCTGCACCGGGAAAAGAAAGCCGGCAACGTACATTACGCGCTCTGGCAGCGGGGAGCCTGAGGATGAGCCCGGCTTCCGCGAGCATTCGCCAACGCCTGCTGGCGCTTGGCGAGCCTTGCGCGGCGCAACCCGCCGCCGACTGGCAGGGCGATATCGCCCTGCCCGCCGAGCTGGAGCGTTTCTACCGCGAGGTCGGCCCACTCGACTGCACCCTGGAGAGTGCCGGCAACCCATTTTTCCTGCCGTCCCTGGCCCGCCTCTGGCAGCGCCAGGCCGGCTATCGCTGGCACGGCATCAGCGGCGAGCGCCTGTCGGGCTGGCAGGACGACTGGCTGGTGGTGGCCGACCAGGGCGCCGACCCGTTCATCCTCGAGACCGGCAGCGGGCGCATACTCTTCGACCTGCATGGCGGCAGGGGCTGGGACCCGGCGCCGTGCTTCGACGACCTGTGGCAGATGGCGGCCAGCCTGGCCTGCTTCGGCGAGGTCTGGAGCGGCGCCGGCGAGGACATCCTGCTGGACGACTGCAGCGTCGCGCCCCGCTATCGGCAGCAGCTCGTCGACGAACTGCAACCGATCCTCGGTTCGCGCCAGCGGGCGGAGGACCTCGCCGACGAGTTCGGCTGGTAAGCTGGTGGCCACACCACCACCGCCCATGACCTGCGCATGACCGCGTCCCCGACCTTCCAGCCCGCCTGGTGGCTGCCCAATCCGCACCTGCAGACCCTGTGGAGCCCGTTCTTCCGCCGCGGGTCGACCCTGGAACGGCAGCGCGAACGCCTGTGGCTGGCCGATGGCGACTTCATCGACCTCGACTGGGCCGGCCCGCACGATGCCGAGACCCCGCTGGTGCTGGCGCTGCACGGCCTCACCGGGTCATCCTCGTCGCACTACATCCTCGGTCTGCAGCGCGCTCTGCTGGAGCGCGGCTGGGCCAGCGTGGCGCTGAACTGGCGCGGTTGCTCGGGGGAGCCGAACCGCCTGCCGCGCGGCTACCATTCCGGGGTCAGCGACGACCTCGCCGAGGTGGTCGCGCACCTGCGCGCCAGGCGCCCGCAAGCGCCGCTGTACGCGGTCGGCTATTCGCTGGGCGGCAACGTGCTGCTCAAGTACCTGGGCGAAACCGCTGGGGACTGCCCGCTGCTCGGCGGCGTCGCGGTGTCGGTGCCGTTCCGCCTGGACGAGTGCGCCGACCGCATCGGCCTGGGCTTTTCCCGGGTCTACCAGGCGCACTTCATGAAGGCCATGCTGGCCTACGTGCAGGACAAGCAGCGGCTGTTCGGCGAGCAGGGCCAGGCGGAAGGCCTGGCCGCCCTGCAACGCCTCGGTCCGCTGGAGGGCATGCGCACCTTCTGGGACTTCGACGGCCGGGTCACCGCGCCGCTGCACGGCTTCGCCGACGCCAGGGATTACTATCGGCGCGCGTCCAGCCGCTACTACCTGCCGGACATCCGCACGCCGAGCCTGATCATCCATTCCAGCGACGACCCCTTCGTGTTCGCCCGCAGCCTGCCCGATCGCAGCGAACTGGCACCCTGCACCGAGCTGGAGCTGCACGCCCGCGGCGGTCACGTCGGCTTCGTCGACGGCTCTCCGCGCCAGCCCACCTACTACCTGGAACGACGCATCCCCGACTGGCTGGAGGCCCGCCTGCGGCAGCACTGAGCTGGCCGGCGTCCGGCGACGGGCGGCAGAATAGGAACAGGCTGAAGGAAAAAGGGGGGCGAATGGAACTGACGCTGCGGCACAACCCGATGCTCGACGACGCCGACTGCGAGGCGATCCTGGCGATCCACGCGGCGGTCGGCTGGGACCGGCGCATGCCGCCTGCCGAGCTACGCACGCTGTACCAGCATTCCGGGTATTCCCTGCTGGCCGAACGCGACGGCCGCCTGGTCGGCCTGCTGCGCGCCGAGGAAGAAACACCGATTCGCGTCTGGCTGGCGGAAATCGCCGTGCTGCCCGGCGCACAGAGCAGCGGCGTCGGCGCAGCCCTGCTGCGGCGCTTCGCCGAGGATCACCGCGGCGCCTACCTGTTCACCGACGCCACCCTCGGTACCGAAGCCTTCTTCCGCCGCCACGGCATCCACATCCAGCAGGTGCTGGAGAAAACCCTGCGCGATCAGAGCGGCACGTAGAGCCGCTCGGAAATCCCGTCCACCGCATCCTGGGCCTGCGCCTCGATGTGCCCGCTCTCCAGCGCCAGCACCTGGTAGATGCCGCGACGCAGTTGCGCCTCGCTGAGGTCGCCGTCGAGATCGAGGGTGGTGCAGAGGAAGCGCACCCAGGAGGTGAGGATGATCCAGGCGTTGAGGGTCAGGGCCTCCAGCTGGGTCTCGTTCATCCGCAGGATGCCGGCCTCGGTGAAGCCCCGGTAGATCGCCTTGGCGTTGACCAGGCAACGCTGGGCGAAGGCGCGGTAGCGCGCCGCCAGCTCCGGGTCGCTTTCCAGCAGGTGCTCGAGGTCGCGATGGAGGAAGCGGTAGCGCCACATCGCGGCCAGTAGCGCTTCCAGGTAGAAGGTCTTGTCGTCCACCGTCAGACCCCGCCCTTCGGGCAGGCGCAGGAAGCTCTCGACGTGGCTTTCGTACTCGGCGAACAGCTCGGCGATGATCGCCTGCTTGTTCGGGTAGTGGTAGTAGAGGTTCCCAGGCGATATACCCAGGTGGGTGGCGATATGGTTGGTGGTGACGCTGCGCTCGCCCTGGGCGTTGAACAGTTCCAGGCTGGCCTGGGCGATGCGATCGCGGGTCTTGATGCGTGGTGCCATGGGGACGACGGGCTCGTTCGGGTAACAGTGCGGGGCGCGCCCCGCCGTGACAGCGTAGAAGGTACACAAAGCCGGCCGCCCGGGTCAGCCCCCGGGGTGGCGGCCGGCGACCGGCCCGCCTTTCGTTGGGTACGCAAGCGCCGGGCTGGCAGGCATGCTGTTTGACACTTTAGAGTATTTACTCTAGAAATCCAGCGACGCAGCGAAATTCATCGGACCGAACCAGGTCCGCCATAACGACAGACGCGCGGCCACGCAGCCGCCCACGCTTCGCCGAGGAGCCAGCCCATGGTCGCCGATATCGCCTACCTGCAGCAGAGCCAGCAGGAAATCAACCAGCTCGAAGCCCTCTTCGCCCGCCAGCGCGCCGCCTACCTGGCGCAGCCGATGCCCGACGCCACGCAGCGCGTGCAGTGGCTGAAGGCCCTGCGCGACCTGCTGTTCAAGGAACAGCAGGCACTGATCGAGGCCATCGACCGGGACTTCAGCGCGCGCTCCGCCGACGAGACCCTGCTCGCCGAGATCATGCCCAGCCTGCACGGCATCCACTACGCCGCCAAGCGCGTGAAGAAATGGATGAAGCCCGCGCGCCGCGCGGTCGGCCTGCAATTCCAGCCGGCCTCGGCCCAGGTGGTGTACCAGCCGCTGGGCGTGGTCGGGGTGATCGTGCCTTGGAACTATCCGCTGTTCCTCTCCATCGGCCCGCTGACCGGGGCCCTCGCCGCCGGCAACCGGGTGATGATCAAGATGAGCGAGTCGACCCCGGCCACCGGGCGCCTGCTCAAGGACCTGCTGGCGCGGATCTTCCCCGAGGACCAGGTCGCCGTGGTGCTCGGCGAGGTGGACGTCGGCGTGGCCTTTTCCAAGCTGCCGTTCGACCACCTGCTGTTCACCGGCGCCACCAGCGTCGGCAAGCACGTGATGCGCGCCGCCGCCGAGAACCTGACCCCGGTCACCCTGGAGCTGGGCGGCAAGTCGCCGGCGATCGTCTCCGACAGCGTGCCGATGAAGGACGCCGCCGAGCGGATCGCCTTCGGCAAGAGCCTCAACGCCGGGCAGACCTGCGTCGCGCCCGACTACGTGCTGGTACCGAGCCGGCGCGTCGAGGAATTCGTCAGCCAGTACAAGGAGGTGGTCCAGGGCTTCTTCCCGCGTCTTTCGGACAACCCCGACTACACCGCGATCATCAACGAGCGCCAGCTCGGCCGCCTCCGGGGCTATCTCGACGACGCCCGCGAGAAGGGCGCGACCCTCGTCCCGCTGTTCGCCGAAGGCCAGCAACGGCGCCTGCCGCAGACGCTGCTGCTGAACGTCAGCGACGACATGAAAGTGATGCAGGAGGAAATCTTCGGCCCGCTGCTGCCGGTGATCCCCTACGAGCGCCTGGAAGACGCCCTGGCCTACGTCAACCAGCGCCCGCGACCGCTGGCCCTGTACTACTTCGGCTACGACAAGGCGCAGCAGCAGCGCGTGCTGCACGAGACCCACTCAGGCGGTGTGTGTCTGAACGACACCCTGCTGCATGTCGCCCAGGACGACATCCCGTTCGGTGGCGTCGGTCCCTCCGGCATGGGCCACTACCATGGCCACGAAGGCTTCCTCACCTTCAGCAAGGCCAAGGGCGTGTTCAGCAAGCCGCGCTTCAACGCCGCGCGAATGATCTACCCCCCCTACGGCAAGTCGATCCAGAAGCTCGTCTACAAGCTGTTCGTGCGCTGAACCGGGGCGCGTGCGGCGCCCCCTCATTCCTACGCTGCAGGTGACATAACAACAATGAGCGACACCACCCTTGAAAGCGCCGGCCTGTCCCGACGCAGCCTGATGAAAGTCGGCCTGATCGGCGGCGCCTTCCTCGCCACCGCGGGCGTCACCGCCAGCCTCACCGGCTGTTCGGCGGAGAAACCGGCGAGCGGCCTGGAAAAGGTCCGCGAATCCGACCTGCCGTTCCTCCGTGCGCTGCTGCCGGTGATGCTGCTCGGCGCGGTTTCCGCCGAGCAGATGCCGAAAGCCGTGGAGGGCGCGATCCAGAGCCTCGACCACAACCTGGCGCGGCTCTCCCCGGAGATGTTCAAGCTCACCCAGCAACTCTTCGACGTGCTCGCCCTGCCGCTCACCCGTGGCCCGCTCACCGGTATCTGGGGCAGTTGGGAGAACGCCAGCGGCGACGACGTGCGGGCATTCCTTTCGCGCTGGGAAAACAGCTTCATCGGCCTGTTGCGGATGGGCCACAGTTCGCTGATGCAACTGGCGATGATGGCCTGGTACGCCCGCCCCGAGGCGTGGGCCCATTGTGGCTACCCCGGACCGCCGAAGATCGCTTGAGCCGCCCCCGGAACAATACGAAGAGCCCGAAGCCGCCTAGCCTGAGAGTGCATTCATGCCTGTACCCGATCTGTTCGCCGAGGGCCTCGCCCGCGGCTGGAAAACCTACAACGGCTCGCGCCTGGACGACGACCTGGAGCTGGAGGCCGACGTGGTCGTGGTCGGCACCGGCGCCGGCGGCGGCACCACCGCGGAAATCCTCAGCGCCGCCGGCCTGAAGGTGCTGCTGGTGGAAGAAGGCCCGCTGAAGACCAGCAGCGATTTCAAGATGCAGGAGGCCGACGCCTACCCCGAGCTGTACCAGGAAGGCATCGGCCGGATGAGCAAGGACGGCGCCATCACCATCCTCCAGGGCCGCGCCGTGGGCGGCACCACCCTGATCAACTGGACCAGCAGCTTCCGCACCCCGGAACCGACCCTGCAGCACTGGGCCCAGGTCTACGGGGTCAAGGGCCACAGCGCGGAGGACATGGCGCCCTGGTTCGAGAAAATGGAGCAGCGCCTGCACGTGGCGCCCTGGGCGCTGCCGCCGAATGCCAACAACGACGTGATCCGCCTGGGCTGCGAGAAGCTCGGCTATCACTGGAAGGTCATCCCGCGCAACGTCCTCGGTTGCTGGAACCTCGGCTACTGCGGCATGGGCTGCCCGGTCAACGCCAAGCAGTCGATGCTGGTCACCACCATCCCGGCGACCCTCGACAAGGGTGGCGAGCTGCTCTACCTAGCGCGCGCCAACCGGCTGCTGCTGGACGGCGACAAGGTGACGGGCCTCGAATGCCTGGGCATGGATGAGCGCTGCGTGGCGCCCAACGGCCGCCGGATCAGGGTCCGGGCCAGGCACTACGTGCTCTCCGGCGGCGGCATCAACACCCCGGCGATTCTTCTCCGCTCGAAGGCGCCTGATCCGAGCCAGCGGGTCGGCAAGCGCACCTTCCTGCACACGGTGAATTTCAGCGCGGGGCTGTTCGACCGGGTGATCAACCCCTTCTACGGCGCACCGCAGTCGATCTACTCCGACCATTTCCAATGGGACGACGGTGTCACCGGACGCATGTCCTACAAACTGGAGGTGCCGCCGCTGCAACCGTCGCTGGCCTCGGTGCTGCTCGGCGGCTTCGGCAGCGACAACGCCCTGCGCATGGAACAGCTACCGCATACCAACATGATGCTCGCCCTGCTCCGCGACGGCTTCCACCCGGACAGCGCGGAGGGCTCGGTCGGCCTGCGCGGCGACGACACCCCAGTGCTCGACTACCGGATGACCGACTACACCTGGGACGGTATCCGCCGTGCCTTCCATACCATGGCGGAGATCCAGTTCGCCGCCGGCGCCCGGGAAGTGCGGCCGGTGCACAGCGACGCGCGTAGCGCGAAGAACCTGCAGGAGGCGCGCGGGATCATCGACGGCCTGCGCCTGGAGATCTACCGCACGCGCCTGGGCAGCGCCCACGTCATGGGCGGCTGCGCCATGGGCGAAGACCCGGCCGTGGCGGTGGCCGACAGCCTCGGCCGCCATCACCACCTGCGGAACCTGTCGATCCACGACGGCTCGCTGTTCCCCACCAGCATCGGCGCCAACCCGCAGCTCTCGGTCTACGGTCTTACCGCGCAACTGGCCAGCGCGCTGGCCGAACGCCTGGCCAGGGCCTGAACCGCCGCCGCCGGGCCGGCCGCGCGCCGCGGCAGCCGGCCCGGCGCCATCAGACCTATGGGCTAAAGGCCGATGGCCCGTGCGTCTTGGCCGCACGGGCATCCCTGCGCTACCATCCGATTCCCTTACGAAACCCTGCCAGGACGTAGCGATGAACCGAGTGCTGTACCCAGGCACCTTCGATCCCATCACCAAGGGTCACGGCGATCTGATCGAACGTGCTTCACGGCTTTTCGACCATGTGATCATCGCGGTCGCCGCCAGCCCCAAGAAGAACCCCCTGTTCAGCCTGGAACAGCGGGTTGCGCTGGCCCAGGAGGTCACCAAGCACCTGCCGAACGTCGAGGTGGTGGGCTTCTCCACCCTGCTGGCGCACTTCGTCAAGGAGCAGAAGGCGAATGTCTTCCTCCGCGGCCTGCGCGCGGTTTCCGACTTCGAGTACGAGTTCCAGCTGGCCAACATGAACCGCCAGCTCGCCCCCGACGTGGAAAGCATGTTCCTCACCCCGTCGGAGAAGTATTCCTTCATTTCCTCGACGCTGGTCCGGGAAATCGCCGCTCTCGGCGGGGATATCAGCAAGTTCGTGCATCCGGCCGTGGCAGACGCCCTGGCGGAACGTTTCAAGCGCTGATCCGCGTCTCTCCGCCGGCCTCCCGTCGGCGTCCCGCGTGCACTGCGGGCGCCGATGCGGCACAATTCCGCTATTCCCGTTACCGATGCCGTGGCTGTCCGTCGCGGTTGGAGTTGTTAGATGTCCCTGAAAATCACTGACGATTGCATCAATTGCGACGTCTGCGAACCCGAATGCCCGAACGGCGCGATCTCGCAAGGCGAAGAAATCTATGTGATCGATCCCAATCTCTGCACCGAGTGCGTCGGCCACTACGACGAGCCGCAGTGCCAGCAGGTCTGTCCGGTGGACTGCATTCCCCTTGACGACGCCAATGTCGAGAGCAAGGACCAGTTGATGGAGAAATACCGGAAGATCACCGGCAAGGCCTGATCCCCGCCGGCGCCTGTCCTTCAGGGACGGTTCGCGCCCCGTCCGACGCGCTTTTGGCTATCCTTGGCAATCCAGTCTGAGGCGTTCGCGGCCCCGTCCCGCGAACGCCGCTGAACAGTGAGCCGCCATGTCCTTCCTGAACCTGCCCGTCCGTACCCTGGTCGCCGCCTGCGGCCTGTCCCTGCTCAGCCTCGCGGCGCATGCCGACAGCTTTCGCGGCGACGCCCACGCACCGCAGCAGGCCGCCGTCGCCACGCCACATCCGGCCGCGACCGTCGCCGGCCTGGAAACCCTGGCCAATGGCGGCAACGCCTTCGACGCTGCGGCGGCCATCGCCGCTGCCCTGGCGGTAGCCGAGCCTTACGGCTCGGGACTCGGCGGCGGTGGATTCTTCCTTCTGCGCCAGGCCGGTGCGCAGCCGACCTATCGCTTCCTCGACGCCCGCGAGCGCGCGCCGAAGGCCGCCTACGCCGACATGTACCGGCGCAATGGCAAGGTCGACCCCAGGCTGTCCGTCGACGGCCCGCTGGCGGCGGCGATCCCCGGCCTGCCGGCGGCGCTGGTCGAATTGAGCAGCCGCTACGGACGCAAGCCCCTGGCCGACAATCTGGTGCCGGCGATCCGCCTGGCGGTGGATGGCGTATCCGTCGACCGGATCTACCGTGACCGCGCCGCCATGCGCCTGGAAGCGATGCGCAAGGACCCGGAAACCGCGCGGATCTTCCTCGACAAGGGCGGAATCCCCGACGAATGGAACCTGCTCCGCCAACCGCAGTTGGCACGTACCCTGGAACGCCTCGGGCGCTACGGGCGGATCGGTTTCTACGAAGGCGAGACAGCGGACAAGCTGCTCACCGGGGTCCGCGCCGGCGGCGGCATCTGGAGCGCGGCCGACCTGCGCGACTACCGGGTGATCGAACGCCGCCCGCTGGAGGTGAAGCTGGCCAACGGCCGCGAACTGATCAGCGCACCGCCGCCCTCGGCCGGCGGCGTCGCCCTGGCGCAGAGCCTGCAGATGCTGGAACAGCTGCCGTGGCAGAAGGCCGAGCCGGTACAGCGCGCCCATTACGTGCTGGAGGTCCTGCGCCGTGCCTACCGCGATCGAGGCCTGCTCGGCGACCCGGACTTCGTCGCCAACCCGCTGCCCAGTTTGCTGGCGCCGGACTACCTGAAGCGCCTTGCCGCCGGCATCGACCCGCGCCGCGCCACGCCCAGCTCGGCGCTGCCGGAGGCGCCGGCCTGGCGCGAAGGCGACCACACCACCCACTTCGCGGTGATCGATGCCCAGGGCAACGCGGTGGCCGCCACCCTCTCGGTGAACCTGCCGTTCGGCGCCGCCTTCACCGTTCCCGATACCGGCGTGGTGCTGAACAACGAGATGGACGATTTCGCCGCCGACACCCAGGGCGCCAACAGCTACGGCCTGGCCGGCAGCCAGGCGAACGCGGTGGCGGCCGGCAAGCGCCCGCTGTCGAGCATGAGCCCGAGCTTCCTGGAAAGCCCGACCGACTTCGCCGCCTTCGGCACCCCTGGCGGCAGCCGCATCCCGAGCATGGTGCTGATCTCCATGCTGCAGTACTTCGACGGCCGCCCGGTCGGCCAATGGGTCGCCGCGCCGCGCTACCACCACCAGTACAAGCCGGACGTCGTCGAGTACGAACCGCGCGCCTTCAGCGATGCCGAGGCCGCCGAACTGCGCCGGCGCGGCTATCAGCTCAAACGCCTGGAGCGCAGCTACGGCAACCAGCAGGTGCTCTACTGGGACAAGCGCAGCGGCCGCGTCGACGCCGCCAGCGACCCGCGCGGGATCGGCTACTCGTCTCTGTCCCTGGAGGCGCAAGCGCAGCCTCGGCCGCACTGAACAAACGAGAGACAGCGCTCAAAAAATGTTCGACGATCTCACCCAGATAGGCGCCGCGTAGGGATTTCGCCGACGAGTCCGGCTGGCAATCCAGGCGGCGTGCCTCACTGGCTCGCCGCTTCAACCGCCTGCTGCGCATCCTCCGCACTGGCTTCCACCGCCTCCGGGTCAGACGGGGCGCCCTCCATGCCTCGGCCGGAGTGCCGGCGATCGGCGGCACCGGAGCAGTCGGCGACGCCGGACAGCTCTCCATCCAGCGCAGCGTGAATCCAGTTTTCCAGGCGGGTGTACCAGGCTGCGTTCGCGGCGCTCTCCAACCAGGCGATGGCATCCGCATCCTGCTGCTGTGCGGCCTTTTCCAGCCAGAGCCGCGCTTGCAGCTTGTTCATCCCGGCACCGGAACCGTTCCAGTAGGCCTCGCCCACCTTGAACTGGGCACGGGCATCTCCCTGGGTCGCAGCCTTGCAGAACCACTGGAAGGCCTTTTCCCGGCTGCCGGCATAACGGTCCAGCAGGGCGGCTTCCTCGTCTGAAGTGGCGGAATAGACGCCTTGCGAGTCGTCCAGGTAGAACCATCCCAGATTGGTTTCGGCGTCTTCGCTACCGCTGGCCGCCGCGCGTTCGAACCAGGTCCCGGCCTTCACCCGGTCCTGGTCGACCCCTTCGCCTCTCCAGTAGAGAACGCCCATTTCATTCTGGGCGGCGGCATCCCCCTGCTCCGCGGCCTTCCGGAACCAGCGTGCCGCCTCGGTCTTGTCCTGTGGCCCGCCGTCACCATCGCGATAGAGCATGGCCAGTTGGATCTGCGCGCGGACCATCCCCGCAGCGGCCGCCTTGCCCCACCATTCGCGCGCGCTGGCGTAGTTCTGTTGCTGGTAGAAGTAGGCGCCGAAATCGAACAGAGCCTGCGGCTCCCCCGTCTCGGCGGCCTGGCGGAGGCGGGTGAATTCGGCGAACAGTTCATCGCCGCGCTTGTCGCCCTGCTCGGCCTTGGACTGCTCCCTGGCGAGGTCGGACACCGCATCCTCCGCCCAGGCGAACGAGGGTACGGCAAGAGCAAGGACGGACAGGAACACCCACTGACTGAACATACGCGAAATCCTTATCTTGGTTGAGTCGGTCGGCCACCCCTGGTCGACCTTGTGACCTTGCTGGTCAGCAGGACACTGTCACCATCGGAGAGTCCGATCAAGTGCCGCGAACGGTCCGTGCGGAACATCTGTCATCGGCCGATACGGCGCTATAGCTGCCGCCTGCCGTGGCGGAAGAAAAGACTTAGCCCAATCTCCGTGCCCCCTGCAATGCATCGAGAAAACAAAAAGCCGGTCGATGACCGGCTTTTTTTCATTCCGTTGGAAACTCAGCTTTCGTCGTGGTTATAGCCGCTGGTGGTGCAGCCCAGGCAACGGACGAAGGCTTCCTTGCCCGGATCGACCACCAGCGCCTGGCCGGCCTTGCCGACGCTGCCGCTGGCCGCGGTGAACGGCAGGCTGACCACGAAGGCCACCGCCCCGACGGCCGTGGCGGCGATCAGGAAGGGACGGGCGATGAGCAGATCGCCGATCATGGCGTACGCGGGGGGCGCTTCGACGGTGTACATCGGGTCGCCGCTGGCGTTTTCCTGCACGGCATCCGCCAGCGCGGGCATGGACGAGAGCCCGGTGGTCAGCGCCAGCACGAGCGCGGTGGTGCGAAACAGGTTCATGGAGGCGGTCCTTTCTGGTTTTTGGTTGGGCAGATATCGCCTAACTATAACAGCGCTGCGGGTAGTGCCAGCGTGACCGCCTTCAATCGCCGAGGAATGCGTAGTGCGGCTTTTTCGGGATGAACGGCCGGTAGAAGCCGATCAGGCTGCACAGGTCGGCGTCCTCGTTGCCGGTCGGCCAGAAGGGTTCGCCGATGACGATCCGCCGGTTTTCGTAGTCCAGCGCCGCCGGCACCACCGGTACGCCGGCGCCACGGGCGATGTGGTAGAAGCCCATGCGCCAGCGGTCGACCTTCTTGCGTGTGCCTTCCGGAGCGATGATCAGCATGAACTCACGGTGCTCGCGGAAGGCCTGGATCGCCTGGTCCACGGTATTCAACTTCAGGTGGCGCTGGATCGGGATGCCACCCCAGCGCCGCATCAGGCCGCCCAGCGGGCCGTTGAACAGGGTGTGCTTGCCGAACCAGCGGGCGTTCAGGCGCAGGACGAACTTGGCGGCAAGGAAGGCCACGAAGTCCCAGTTCGAGGTGTGGTGGGCGCCAATCACCACGAACTTGTCGAGCGCGGGCAATTGGCCCTCGATCTTCCAGCCGGAGAGTTTCAGCATGGCATGGCCGAGCGACTCGACCAGGGTGTTGCGAGGCAGGTAATTGCCGGACATCGTGCACCTTTCTTATGGCAGGCCGCTCACCGTGGCGGCCCTTCTTGTGGCGGTAGAGTATGCGCGGCGCGGCGCGGCGCTTCAGCGTTGGCAGCGCGGGCAGTACACGCTGGCGCGCTGGCCTAGGCGGATCTCGCGCAGGGTGCTGCCGCAGACCTTGCAGAACTCCCCGCCACGGCCATAGACGAACAATTCCTGCTGGAAGTAACCGGGCTGGCCGTCGCCGCCGACGAAATCGCGCAGGGTGGTGCCGCCGCGCTCGATGGCGATCGCCAGGATTCGCTTGATCTCCTCCGCCAGGCGCAGGTAGCGCGCCTTGGAGATGCTCCCGGCGGGCTTGCGCGGATCGATGCCGGCGGCGAACAGCGCTTCGCTGGCGTAGATGTTGCCGACCCCGACCACCACCGCGTTGTCCATGATGAACGGCTTGACCGCCATGCTCCGCCCGCGCGACAGCTCGAACAGACGCTGGCCGGCGAAAGCGTCGGTCAGCGGTTCCGGGCCGAGGTTGCGCAGCAACTCGTGTTCCAGTGGCGCCAGGCTCCAGAGCATGGCGCCGAAGCGCCGCGGATCGGTGTAGCGCAGGGCCATGCCCGAGGCCAGCTCGATGTCGACGTGCTCGTGGCGACTGGCCGGGGTGCCGCTCTCCACCAGCCTCAGGCTGCCGGACATGCCCAGGTGGCTGATCAGCGTACCGGACTCGGCGCCCAGCAGCAGGTACTTGGCGCGGCGCTCGACGCTGACGATGCGTTGTCCGGACAGGCGCACGTCCAGGTCTTCGGGAATCGGCCAGCGCAGGCGCCGCTCGCGCACGATCACGCGCTCGACGCGCTGGCCTTCGAGGTAGGGGGCGATGCCCCGGCGGGTAGTTTCGACTTCGGGTAGTTCGGGCATGGCGGCAGCAATCCGGTTGACCGCGGCACCTTAGCAGGAAGCGCCGCGGCGCGGCCAGTCAGTAGCTGCCCTGGCCGACGCCCAGCTCGAGGATCGAGCCCTTGAGGTTCTCGAAGTCGTAGTCGGTGAGCCCGACGTAGTCCAGCACCAGCGCACCGATGCTGTTCCATTCGTGGTCTTCCGGCTGGTTGCCGAGGACCCGGTGCGAACCGCAGATGTGTTCGGCCATCTTCAGGATCGCCAGCAGGTTCTTCAGTTGGGTATCGCGTGCCGATTCGTCGCCGAAGATCGACAACGCGTTGTGGTGGTTGGCGATCGCCTCGCAGACGTGCTCCGGCAGGCGCCAGGAGCGCGCGGTGTAGTAGCCGACCACCGCATGGTTGGTGTTCAGCACGCGGTTCTCGGTGTCCACCACCCGGCGTTCGTCGCTGGCGGCGGCGTAGGCCTCTTCCAGCACCGCCATGTAGTGCGGGAAGCGCTTGAGCATCAGCGGGATGCCGCAATTGTGGAACAGGCCGAGAGCGTAGGCTTCGTCCACCGATTCGTAGCCGATCCGCTTGGCCAGGCTCAGGCAGCTCATGGCCACGTCCTGGGCGGTGTCCCAGAAACGGTTGAGGGTGACGATGGTGTCGTCGCTCATCTCACCCTTGATCGACTGGGCGTTGATCAGGTTGATCACCGAACGACTGCCCAGCAGGTTCACCGCGCGCTGGATCGAAGTGATGCGATTGGCCAGGCCGAAGAACGGCGAGTTCACCAGTTTCAGGAGAGCCCCGGAAAGGCCCGGGTCCTGGCTGATCAGCCTGGCAATGTTCTTCAGGTCCGGATTGGGCATGACCTGCTCCATCTGCAGGTCGACCATGATCTGGGGTTGCGGCGGCACGCTGATGCCTTGCAGGACCTGGCGGATCTGCTCGGCGGTGAGTTCTTGGACCATGAGGACGGAGGCGAAAGTTGACGGTGCGCGCAGTTTACCCGGAGAACCCCGCCATGGGGCGGGCTTCTACCGGAAAAGCGGCGCCAGGCAACGGACATGGAACTTTTCCCGCAGCCGCCAGGGTCGGAATGAATACCCCTTCTGATATCGGGAGACATGCCATGACCCAATCCCTGCACGGCAAGGTCGTCGCCGCCCTGGTGACCGACGGTTTCGAACAGGTCGAACTGACCGGTCCGAAAAAAGCCCTGGAAGACGCCGGCGCCACGGTAAGGATTCTTTCCGACAAGGCCGGCGAGGTGCGCGGCTGGAACCATCACCAGCCAGCCGAGGCCTTCCGCGTCGACGGCACCTTCGAAGACGCCAGCCTGGACGACTACGACGCCCTGCTGCTGCCCGGCGGGGTGATCAATTCCGACCAGATCCGCAGCCTGGCCAAGGCCCAGGAACTGGCGATCCGCGCCGAACAGGCGAGCAAGCCGGTGGCGGTGATCTGCCACGGCGCCTGGCTGCTGATCTCCGCCGGACTGGTGCAGGGTCGTACCCTGACCAGTTGGCCGTCGCTCAAGGACGACATCAACAACGCCGGCGGCCACTGGGTGGACCAGGAGGTAGCGGTGGACGGCAAGCTGGTGAGCAGCCGCAAACCCGAAGACATCCCGGCCTTCAACCGTCGATTCATCGAAATCCTCGCCGGCTGAACGGCCCGCGTTCGCGCAGCGGTGAATCCCGTCGCTGCGCTATAATCGCGCTCTTTTGCCGGAGCCTTTCCCATGACCCTGCCCAGCTTGCGTCTCAAAGCCAACGCCGAGCGCCGCCTGCGCGCCGGCCACCTGTGGGTCTACAGCAACGAGGTGGATGTCGCCGCGACGCCGCTGAATGCCTTCGCCGCCGGCGACCAGGCGGTGCTGGAAATGGCCAACGGCAAGCCGCTGGGCATCGTCGCGCTGAGCCCGAACAATCTCATCTGCGGCCGCCTCATTTCCCGTGATACCAAGCACGTTCTCGACAAATCGCTGCTGGTTCATCGCATCAACATCGCCCTCAGCCTGCGCGAGCGGCTTTTCGACAAGCCGTTCTACCGGCTGGTCTACGGCGATTCCGACCTGCTGCCCGGCCTGGTGGTCGATCGCTTTGGCGACGTGCTGGTGGTGCAACTGGCGTCCGCAGCCATGGAACTGCGCAAGGACGAGGTGCTCGCCGCCCTGCTGCAGGTGCTCAAGCCCGCCGCCGTGCTCTGGAAGAACGACTCCAGCGCGCGCGACGCCGAGGGCCTGGAGCGCTACGTGGCCAATGCCTACGGCGAAGTGCCGGAGTGGGTCGCCCTGGAAGAGAACGGCGTGAAGTTCGAGGCGCCGGTGCTGGCCGGGCAGAAGACCGGCTGGTTCTACGACCACCGCATGAACCGCGCGCGCCTGGCGCCCTACGTGCAGGGCAAGCGGGTCCTCGACCTGTTCAGCTATATCGGTGGCTGGGGCATCCAGGCCGCCGCCTTCGGCGCCAGCGAAGTGATGTGCGTGGACGCGTCCGCCTTCGCCCTCGACGGCGTCGAGCGCAACGCGGCGCTGAACGGCGTGGCGGAGAAGGTCGCCTGCGTCGAGGGCGACGTGTTCGAGGCCCTGCGCGAGCTGAAGGCCGCCGACGAACGCTTCGACGTAGTGATCGCCGACCCGCCGGCCTTCATCAAGCGCAAGAAGGACCTGAAGAACGGCGAGGCCGCCTACCGCCGTCTCAACGAACAGGCCATGCGCCTGCTGAGCAAGGACGGCATCCTGGTCAGCGCCTCCTGCTCGATGCACCTGCCCGAGGACGACCTGCAGAACATCCTGATCGGCAGCGCCCGCCATCTCGACCGCAACATCCAGCTGCTCGAGCGCGGCGGCCAGGGCCCCGACCATCCGGTGCACCTGGCGATCGCGGAAACCCGCTACATCAAGAGCCTGACCTGCCGGCTGCTGCCCAACGGCTGAGCCCGTCCCGGCGGATGAGCGCCTGCGTTCATCCGCCCTACGGCCACCGCCTCTCGCGGCGCGACGGGCGGCGCAAGAGGCCAACCCTGGTCGCGACGCGCCGCTCCGCCGACCGCCAGCCTTCCCCATTCGCCCGCTCTGGGCTTAGAATCCGGGCATTCCTCGCCAATCATCCCCCGGCGGGCAGTGAGCCCAGGCCGTCGCCAATGGTGACCCCATTCAGACCCCGGCCAACTCCGTACACTCGGCTATTCCCCGTTTGCATCCGGTTCCTTCGACGCTCACGATACAGTCATAACCCGAACCTGATTAGCCGCAGGAAATCGTCATGCCCGATTACCGCTCGAAAACCTCCACCCACGGCCGCAACATGGCCGGCGCCCGCGCCCTCTGGCGCGCCACCGGGATGAAGGACGAAGACTTCAAGAAGCCGATCATCGCCATCGCCAACTCCTTCACCCAGTTCGTGCCCGGCCACGTGCACCTGAAGGACCTCGGCCAACTGGTCGCCCGCGAGATCGAGAAGGCCGGCGGCGTGGCCAAGGAATTCAACACCATCGCCGTCGACGACGGCATCGCCATGGGCCACGACGGCATGCTCTATTCGCTGCCGAGCCGGGAGATCATCGCCGACTCCGTGGAATACATGGTCAACGCCCACTGCGCCGACGCCATCGTCTGCATCTCCAACTGCGACAAGATCACCCCCGGCATGCTGATGGCCGCGCTGCGCCTGAACATCCCGGTAGTGTTCGTCTCCGGCGGGCCGATGGAAGCCGGCAAGACCAAGCTGGCCAGCCACGGCCTGGACCTGGTCGATGCCATGGTGGTGGCCGCCGACGACTCCTGCTCCGACGAGAAGGTCGCCGAGTACGAGCGCAGCGCCTGCCCGACCTGCGGCTCCTGCTCCGGCATGTTCACCGCCAACTCGATGAACTGCCTGACCGAGGCGCTCGGCCTGTCGCTGCCGGGCAACGGCTCGACCCTGGCCACCCACGCCGACCGCGAGCAACTGTTCCTACGCGCCGGGCGCCTGGCCGTGGAACTCTGCCAGCGCTATTACGGCGAAGGCGACGACAGCGTGCTGCCGCGCAACATCGCCAACTTCAAGGCCTTCGAGAACGCCATGACCCTGGACATCGCCATGGGCGGCTCGACCAATACCATCCTGCACCTGCTGGCCGCCGCCCAGGAGGCCGAGGTGCCGTTCGACCTGCGCGACATCGACCGCCTGTCGCGCAAGGTGCCGCAACTGTGCAAGGTGGCGCCGAACATCCAGAAGTACCACATGGAAGACGTGCATCGCGCCGGCGGCATCTTCTCCATCCTCGGCGAACTGGCCCGCGGTGGCCTGCTGCACACCGACGTCCCCACCGTGCACAGCCCGAGCATGGCCGACGCCATCGCCCAGTGGGACATCACCCAGACCCGCGACGAAGCCGTGCACACCTTCTTCAAGGCCGGTCCGGCGGGCATCCCGACCCAGACCGCGTTCAGCCAGAACACCCGCTGGCCGAGCCTGGACGACGACCGCGCCGAGGGCTGCATCCGCAGCGTCGAGCATGCCTATTCCAAGGAAGGCGGGCTGGCCGTGCTCTACGGCAACATCGCTCTCGACGGCTGCGTGGTGAAGACCGCCGGGGTCGACGAGTCGATCCACGTGTTCGAAGGCAGCGCGAAGATCTTCGAAAGCCAGGACGCCGCGGTGAAAGGCATCCTCGGCGACGAGGTGAAGGCCGGCGACATCGTGATCATCCGCTACGAAGGACCGAAGGGCGGGCCGGGCATGCAGGAAATGCTCTATCCGACCAGCTACCTGAAGTCCAAGGGCCTGGGCAAGCAGTGCGCCCTGCTCACCGACGGACGCTTCTCCGGCGGCACCTCGGGCCTGTCCATCGGCCACGCCTCCCCGGAAGCCGCCGCCGGCGGCGCCATCGGCCTGGTGCAGGACGGCGACAAGGTGCTGATCGACATTCCCAATCGCTCGATCAACCTGCTGGTCAGCGACGAAGAACTCGCCGCACGCCGCGCCGAACAGGACAAGAAGGGCTGGAAGCCGGCCGCGCCGCGTGCCCGCCGCGTCAGCACCGCGCTCAAGGCCTACGCCCTGCTCGCCACCAGCGCCGACAAGGGCGCGGTACGCAACAAGGCGCTGCTGGACGGCTGAATCGTCCAGCGACGAAAAAAGCCCGGTCCCGCGCCGGGCTTTTTCATTCACGCGTACGCGCGCCGAATGGCGGATAATCGCAAGCGGTCATTCGCCCTACCGCTCACCCACGCTCCAACCGCAGGGCGCATACGCCACCGGCGTTATCCGCCGACATGCGGCGCAGCCAGGCCTGGGCGAGACCGTGTTCGCCCAGTAAAATCGCGCTCTTTTTCCCCGGACCGCCACCATGAGTTCCCTGCAAAGCCCGTCGGACGCCAGCGCCCGCAACGACCTGGTCTATGGCCTGGACGACCGTCCCAGCGCTCCCATCGCCCTGCTCGCCGCCCTCCAGCACCTGCTGGCGATCATCGTGCCGATCGTTACCCCCGGCCTGCTGATCTGCCAGGCGCTGGGCGTATCGCCGCGCGACACCAATCTGATCGTGTCGATGTCGCTGGTGATCTCCGGCATCGCCACCTTCGTCCAGTGCAAGCGCTTCGGCCCGTTCGGCGCCGGACTGTTGATCGTCCAGGGCACCAGCTTCAACTTCGTCGGCCCGCTGATCGCCGGCGGGGCGCTGATGGTCAAGCAGGGCACGCCGGTGGAAAGCGTGATGGCGGCGATCTTCGGCGTGGTCATCGCCGGCTCCTTCGTCGAGATGGGCATCTCGCGCATACTGCCGTTCGTCAAGCGGCTGATCACCCCGCTGGTGACCGGCATCGTCGTGCTGATGATCGGCCTGACCCTGATCAAGGTCGGCCTGATCAGCATGGGCGGCGGCTTCTCGGCGATGTCCAACGGCACCTTCGCCAACGGCGAGAACCTGCTGCTGTCCGGCGTGGTGCTGGGCATCATCGTGGTGCTCAACCGCATCCCGGTGGTATGGATGCGCAGTTGCGCCATCGTCATCGCCCTGGCCGTCGGCTACGCGCTGGCCGGCTACCTCGGTCGCCTGGACTTCACCGGCATGCACCAGGCCGAGCTGTTCCAGGTACCGACCCCGCTGCACTTCGGCCTGGACTTCTCCTGGCCGCTGTTCATCCCGATGCTGGTGATCTACCTGGTCACCTCCCTGGAAGCCATCGGCGACGTCACCGCCACCAGCAAGGTGTCGAAGCAACCGGTGGAAGGCCCGCTGTGGATGCAGCGGATCAAGGGCGGCGTGCTGGTCAACGGCGCCAACTCGTTCCTCGCCGGTATCTTCAATACCTTCCCCAGCTCAGTGTTCGCCCAGAACAACGGGGTGATCCAGCTCACCGGCGTGGCCAGCCGCTACGTCGGCCTGTGGATCGCCGCCATGCTGGTCCTGCTCGGCCTGTTCCCGAGCGTCGCCGGGGTCATCCAGGCGGTGCCGGAACCGGTACTGGGCGGCGCGGCGATGGTGATGTTCGGCGCGGTGGCCGCTTCGGGCATCAACATCCTCGCCGGCATCCAGCTGGACCGCCGTGCCCTGCTGATCATCGCCGTATCCCTGGCCCTCGGCCTGGGCGTTTCGCAGGTGCCGGAGTTCCTCGCGCACATGCCCGCGGCGCTGCGCAACGTGCTGGAGTCCGGGGTCGCCACCGGCGGCATCTGCGCCCTGCTGCTGAACTGGTTCCTGCCGGAAAGCCCGGTCCAGAAGGCCGGACACTGATAGGCGCGGCGCCACCTCCGGGTGGCGTCGCGGTTTTCGCCGAAGGGTTTTCGTACCCGGCCAATGGTTGGGTATGATCGACGGCATGGCCATGCCCGTCGGCCACCCTCTTCCGTCCCGCAACCCGGACCCGCGCCCATGCCCCAGTCCCGCCGCCCGTTGCGCATCGGCCTGATCGCCGACACCCATGGCCTGCTCCGGCCCGAGGCGCTGGAACGGTTGCGCGGCTGCGACCAGTTGATCCATGCCGGCGACATCGGCAAGCCGGAAATCCTCGCCGAGCTGGAACGCCTGGCGCCGCTCTCGGTGGTGCGCGGCAACAACGACACCCAGGACTGGGCGGCGGACATCCCCGAGCGCCTGCTGCTAAAGATCGGCCGGCTGACCCTCTATGTGCTGCACGACCTCAAGCGACTCGACCTCGACCCGGCCGCCGAAGGCATCGACGTGGTGGTCGCCGGACATTCGCACAAGCCGCTGAAGGAAGAGCGCGACGGCGTGCTCTACCTCAACCCGGGCAGCGCCGGGCCGCGGCGCTTCAGCTTGCCGATCGGGATCGGCGTGCTGGAAGTGGCGGGGAAGAAGATCGAGGCGGAGCTGATCACCCTCTGACCCCGCCTGGAACCGTCAGCGGCGCTCCCATACCTCGAAGGCGTAGGCAGGCGCATCGTCAGCCGCGGCGTGTTCGATGCTCGACGCCAGGCGCCAGGCCGCACCATCGATCTCGGGGAAAAAGGCGTCGCCCTCCGGCGCCAGGCCAACCCGGGTCAGGTAGAGACGCGCGGCGCGCGGCAAGGCCTCGGCATAGAGCTGGGCGCCGCCGATCAGCATCAGTTCGTCGGCGTCCTCCGCCTGCGCCCACGCCTCGGCGCGCGCCAGCGCGGCGTCCAGGCTGGCGAACACTTCCGCACCCTCCAGTGCCAGGCCGGCCTGGCGGCTGACCACCAGGTTTAGCCGGCCCGGCAGCGGCCGACCCAGCGAGTCCCAGGTCTTGCGCCCCATGATCACCGGCTTGCCGAGGGTCATCGCCTTGAAATGCTTGAGGTCGGCCGGCAGGCGCCAGGGCAGGCGGTTGTCGATGCCGATCGCGCGGTTCTCGCCAAGGGCGGCGATCATCGCCAGCGGTCGTGCCATGGGGTTACCTCATCGTGGAAGGACAAAGGCGCGAGGATAAACACTCGCGCCGGCGGACTCCAGGCCAACTGTGCGGGCCGGCCTACAAGGGATTGGCATACGGCGGCACCTGCATGAAGAAGGTGCCATCCTCGTTGACCTGGGTGGTGCCGGTCGCCAGCACCTTGCGGTAGTCCTGCAGGTTGAAGGTCAGCACCTGGTCCGGGGTCTCGGTCTTCAGCAGCACCTGGGCGTAGGTGATGAGGATTTCGAAGATCTTCAGGTCGCCGGACTGTAGCCAGAGGAAGGATGGGCCCGCCGCGGCCGGCGGGCTGAACACCGGCGACGGCTGGCCGGGCGCCTGGGAGAAACGCAGGTGCAGCCCCTGGTCGTCGAGCCAGGCCTCCTGTACGTGGCCGTCGATGCCCAGCAGCGGGAAGACCTTGCGGTAGTCCAGGCGCATGGCGCTGCCCACCAGGCTCGCCCCCGGCCGATCGAGGCTGACCAGCGCCGACATCGGCAGGCCGACCAGGCTCATCGCCCCGTACAGCGGCAGACCGACCACCCTCAACTGGTCGGGCCGATAGACCAGCGCGCCGCTGGCCGCGTCCACCTCCACGCCGCCGCCCAGCCGCAGCGGCAGCCAGGGCCCTACGCCGAGCGGACGCACCCGCCCCTCCACCTCCAGGCGTCCCGCCGCACTGCTCATGCGGAAGTCCTTCAACATGGTCCCGTCGTAGGCGAGGATGTGCTCGTTGAACAGGTTGGCCAGTTGCCGCGGGCTGAGCAGCACCTCACCCTCCATCACCTGGAAATGCATGTCCTGCGGACGGTCGAAGTCCACCGGCTGGCCGGCCCGGTTCGGCACCAGCCAGCCCTTCAGCTCGGGCACGTGGAAACCGATGTTGCCGCGCAGGTACATGTCCACGTTGCGCAGCAGTATGCCGACACCATCCTGGCCGGAATCCGCCGGCCCGGCCGTACGCATGGGCAGCGGCACCGGCGCCGGGGGGACCTGCCGGTACCAGCCCTCGCGCAGCAGGGCCAGTTCGCGCTGCTGCCGGTCGATGGCGCTTTCGGCCTGGGCCGCGCTGGCCGCCAACAGGCAACAGCCAAGCAGTACGCCCCACGGACGCCGGCTCACAGCCGTGCCTCCAGCGGCGCCGGCGCCTTCACCGGCGACACGGCGATCTGCACCATGCCGTCCTCGCGCAGGCGGATCACGCCGTTCTGCAGTTGCCGCCGGTAGTCGTAGAGATTGAACAGCAGCGGCTGCCCCGGGCTGAGGCTGGTGAACAGGGCATAGGCCTTGACCAGCACGGTGCGCGCCATCTTGATATCGCCGCCCTCGATGAACATGTAGCTGTCCGGCGCCCGTAATGCCGGCCATTGCAGGTCGGCCAGGGAGTCGCCGAGGGCGAGTTGCATGCCGCCGTCGGCCAGGGCCAGGCGACTGACGCGGAAGTCCAGGCGCGGCGGCGGGAACAAACCGTCGAGGTCGACGCGGATGCGGTTGCCGACCAGTTCCATGTGCCGGGTCTTCAGCTTCAGCACCTCGGACATCTCGATCGAGGCCGCCGCCAGCGACGAAGTGACCTCGACCCCGTCGACGAAGATCCGCCGGGGTACCAGGGTCACCTCCAGCGGACCGCTCAGCTCGATCTCGGTGAGCATCCGCAGCGGCCGCCAGCGCCCCTTGCGCAACAACTCGCCACGCACTTCCTGGCCGTCCTTGCGGGTGTTCATACTGAGGTTGCGCACGGCCGCGCGGGACGCGGCGAGGTCCTGGTTGAGCAGGGTCGCCAGGGTGGCGTCGCTGACGAATATCTCGCCGGCCTGGATCCGCGCCACCATCGCCGTCGGATCGTCGAGCGACAAGGGCGCGCCGGGACGAGTCGGCTCCATGCGGATCAGCATGCGCTGGATGAAGAAACCGATGTCGTCGTGCAGGCGGAAGTCGGTATCGGCGATCCACAGTCGCGAACTCGCCGATCCCGAGCCGCGGGCGCCGACGCTCGCCTCCAGCGTGCGCGGCGGCACGGCGCTCATCAGGCTGTCCGGCTGGCGTCCCCAGTCATCGGTAGCGGTCGTCGGCACACGCGCTTCGACACGGGCCGGCGGCGCCACGGCCTGGCCGCCGCCGTGGGCATCGAAGGCCAGCCAGGCGCCCAGCAACAGGCAGGCCAGTTGCAACGACAGGCAGGGAAACGCGGAGGCAGGTTGCGCGGAAGCCATCACCGATCCTCTTATTGTTATGCGAGCGCCGTCACCCTATACCCTGCCCCGGCCGTCCGCCCCTTTCGTTGGATTGGCCGGGAAAACGCCGACGTCGTCACGCTGGCGGCGATTGTCACGGGAATGTCGCGAAACGGGCAAAGAAGTATCACCTGGCTGCGTCAATCTGCTGGACTGGAACACTCCCGAACCGCCGACGAGGACCCGTCATGCAACCAGCCTTCCTGCGCCGCCACCTCGGCGCCGCCTGCCTGATGCTCGCCGCTGGCCTGGCCAGCGCCGCCCACGCCGACACCGGCAACGTACAACGCGCCATCGACTGGGCCCAGGGCCAGGCCTCCGTTCGCCACCCGGCCAGCGACGAACGCTCGCCGCTGGTCATCGCCCACCGTGGCGCCAGCGGTTACGTACCGGAACACACCCTGGGCGCCTACGCCCTGGCGGTGATGATGGGCGCCGACTACGTCGAGCCGGACCTGGTGATGACCCGCGACGGCAAGCTAGTCGCCCGCCACGACAACGAGCTGGGCCTGACCACCGATGTCGCCCAGCACCCGGAATTCGCCGACCGCAAGCGCACGCAGAAAGTCGACGGAGTGGAACTCACCGGCTGGTTCAGCGAAGACTTCACCCTCGCCGAACTGAAGACCCTGCGCGCCATCGAGCGCATCCCCACGATCCGCCCGGGCAATGCGCGCCTGGACGGCACCTTCGAGATCCCCACCCTGCAGGAGATCATCGACCTGGTGAAAAGCCTGCAGATCAGCCAGCAACGCACCATCGGCCTGTACCCCGAGATCAAGCACGGCACCCACTTCCAGCGCCTCGGCCTGGCCATGGAACGCCCACTGGTGAAGACCCTGCACCGCAACGGCTACCTCGGTCCGCGCGCGCCGGTATTCATCCAGTCCTTCGAGGTGAACAACCTGAAGGAACTCAAGCGCCTCACCGGCATCCGCCTGGTCCAGCTCTACGGCAGCGGCCAGCCCTACGACCAGCAGGCTGCCGGCGGCAGCCTGACCTACGCCGAGATGGCCACCGCCAAGGGCCTGCGCCAGGTGGCGCGCTACGCCTACGGGGTCGGTCCGGACAAGAGCTACGTGATTCCCCGCGATGCCAACGGCAACCTCGGCCAGCCGACCCGCTTCGTCGGCGACGCCCACGCCGCCGGGCTGAAGGTGCATCCCTACACCTTCCGCGCGGAAAACAGCTTCCTTCCGGCGGAGTTCCGCAGCGCCGACGGCAACCCGCAGTCGCGCGGCGACCTGGCCGGCGAGATCAGGGCCTACCTCGACGCCGGCATCGACGGCCTGTTCAGCGACCAGCCGGACGTCGCCGTGCGCCTGCGCGAGCAGCGCTGACGCAGCCCGACCGGCGCTCGTACGCGGGCGCCGGCCTCATGGACACTCGATGTAGCCGTCGAAGGGCTGTGCCTTGCCTTTCTCCAGTGCCTGCCGCCTGATGTTCCGGCAGATCCGCCGATCGCGCTCGTGCATGGCGTCGATCGACGGGTTGCCAGTGGGTTCCATGCCCTTGTGGTCCTTCACGCCAAAGGTCACCAAGGGCTGCTCCGGCTCCACCCGGAAGCGCGACGGCGTTTCCTTCTCCTCCTTGCGCGACGGCGGATCCGCCGCCAGGGTCGGCAACTGGTCGGCCTGCACGCCATAGCGTTGCAGCAAGGAGCCATCGGGCAACTCGTCGGCCAGCGCGCCCGCCATCCCCAGCAACAGCGCCAGGGGGTATCGGCGTACTACCTTCATCTCAGTGTTCCTCTCGCTACCGGCGCCGAACGCTTTCGCCACGGCACCAGTCAAAATCCCACACCCCGCCGCCAGCCGGCTGGCAAGCCAGCATGAGCCGCCGGGGCGCTTTTTGCTATGTTTGGCGCTGATCAGACGCCGTTGGCCGGGCACGATTCACGCTCGGCAGGGAAATCGACACAGGAGGTGACTTGAGTCACACGACGCATCCCGGCCTCGACGCCCTCTGGCTGACCGAGGCCGTTCGCCTGCGCGAGGAGCAGGCCGGTCCGCTGGAAGACAGCGAGGCGGTTCGCCAGGCGCTGGCCCAGGGCGGTTCCCTGCCGCGCCGTATTCTCACCCGCGCCCACTGGCTGGGCCGCCGCGAGGGCCTGCTCGACGCCCAGCGGACCTGGCGCCAGGGTTCGCGGCTGGCGCTGGCCCTGCTGCTGGTGCTGGCCCTGGCCAGCGGCGCCGGACTGGCCTTCGCCGCGCTCGGCGATGGCCAGCGCCCGGTCAACGTGTTCTGGGCGCTGGCCAGCCTACTCGGCCTGCACCTGCTGACCCTGCTCGGCTGGGCCCTCGGCCTGCTCGCCGGCGGCGAGGCCGCGGGCGCGCTCGGCCGGCTCTGGCTGTGGCTCAGCGGCAAGCTGGCGCGCGATGCCCGCGCCGCGCACCTGGCGCCGGCGCTATTGGTCCTGCTCGGCCGGCGCCGGCTGGCGCGCTGGGGCCTCGGCGCGCTGGTCCACGGGCTCTGGCTGCTCGGCCTGCTGACCGCGCTGGCCATGCTCCTCGGCCTGCTGGCGACCCGCCGCTACGGTTTCGTCTGGGAAACCACCATTCTCGGCAGCGATACCTTCATCGCCCTTACCCAGGCGCTCGGCGCCCTGCCGGCGTTGCTTGGCTTCCCGTTGCCGGACGCCGAGCTGATCCGCGCCAGCGGCGACGCCGCCCTGGCCAGCGAAGCCGCACGGCACGCCTGGGCCGGCTGGCTGGTAGGCGTACTGCTGGTCTATGGGGTCCTGCCGCGCGCGCTGCTCGGTCTGCTCTGCCTGTGGCGCTGGAAACGCGGCCTGGCCCACCTCGACCTGGACCTCGACGACCCAGGCTACAGCCTGCTGCGCGAACGCTTGATGCCGGCCAGCGAACGCCTCGGCGTCAGCGACGCGGCACCGGACTGGCTGCCGGAGCCGCAGGGCGGCCAGTCCAGCCAGGAAGCCGCCGGAGCGGTGCTGGTGGCGGTGGAGCTGGACGATCGCCGGCCCTGGCCGCCGAAGCTCGCCGAAGGCGTCGCCGACGCCGGCATCCTCGACGACGGCCAGCAGCGCCGTCGCCTGCTCGAACAACTGACCCGCTACCCGCCGGCGCGCCTGGCCATCGCCTGCGACCCGCGTCGCTCGCCGGACCGCGGCACCCTGGCACTGCTCGGCGAACTCGCCCGCTGCGCCGCCAGCACCCGCATCTGGCTGCTCCAGGCTCCGCCCGGCGAAGCGCTCGACAGCGACCGCCTGGGTGACTGGCACGCCGCCCTGGAACGCCTGCAACTGCCGCACGGCGAGACCTCGCCGCTGGCCTGGTTGGAGACCGGCCATGACTGAGCCGCTGATCCTGGCCGTGGTCGGCCACACCAATACCGGCAAGACCTCGCTGCTGCGCACCCTGACTCGCGACCGTGGATTCGGCGAAGTCTGCCATCGCCCCAGCACCACCCGCCACGTCGAGGGCGCCAGGCTGTCGGTGGACGGCAAAGCGCTGCTGGAACTCTACGACACGCCCGGCCTGGAAGACGCCATCGCCCTGCTCGACTACCTGGACGCCCTGGAGCGCCCCGGCGAGCGTCTCGATGGCCCGGAACGCATGGCGCGGTTGCTGGACAGCAACGAAGCGCGCGGGCGTTTCGAACAGGAAGCCAAGGTGGTCCGCCAGTTGCTCGCCTCCGACGCCGGGCTCTACGTGATCGACGCCCGCGAACCGGTGCTGGCCAAGTATCGCGACGAACTGGCGGTGCTCGCCGGCTGCGGCCGGCCGCTGCTGCCGGTGCTGAACTTTGTCGCCAGCCCGCAGCATCGCGAGGAGGAGTGGCGCGCCGCCCTCGCTCGCCTGGGCCTGCACGCCCTGGTGCGTTTCGACAGCGTGGCGCCGCCGCTGGACGGCGAACGGCGCCTCTACGAGAGCCTGGCGCTGCTGCTGGAGCGCGCCCGGCCGCAACTCGACCGGCTGATCGCCGACCATGAGACCCAGGCCGCCGCGCGCCTGCGCGCCGGGCAACGGCTGATCGCCGAATTGCTGGTCGACGTCGCCGCCTGCCGGCGCCTGGTGCCCGGCGGCGAAAGCGCCGTGCAGGAAGCCACCCGCGACCTGCACCAGCAGGTGCGCAAGCGCGAGCAGGCCTGCGTGGAAGCGTTGCTGCGGCTCTACGCCTTCGCCAGGGACGACGCCCGCGCCGCCGACCTGCCGCTGCTCGACGGCCGCTGGGGCGACGATCTGTTCAATCCGGAGACCCTGCGCCAACTCGGTATCCGCCTCGGCGGCGGGGTTGCGGCCGGTGCCGCGGCCGGCGCCGGCATCGACCTGCTGGTGGGCGGCGTCACCCTTGGCGCCGCCGCCGCCCTCGGTGCCCTCGCCGGCGGCGCCTGGCAGACCGTCGGCCACTATGGCTCGCGCCTGCTCGGCAAGCTCAAGGGCGCCCGCGAGCTGACCGTCAACGACGCCGTGCTGCGCTTGCTCGCGCTGCGCCAACGGCAGCTCCTGGCAGCCCTGCAAACGCGCGGCCACGCGGCGGTCGAGGCGATCCGCCTGGAAACCCCGGAGGACAAGCAGTGGCGCGAAGGCAAGCTGCCGGAAGCGCTGCGCAAGGCGCGCGCGCATCCGGAGTGGTCGTCGCTGAACGGCAGGCGGGTGGGCGGCAGCGACCGCCAGGAACAGATCGACGCGCTGGCCGAATTGCTGGAGAGCGGGCGCGGGGAATGACAGACTGGGCGACGATCGCCCAAGAGGTAGGCCCATGCCCTTCGTTTCCTACGCGCAGAACCTGGAAGACGTCCGACTCTGCCGGGCCCTGAAACTCTTCCCCAGGGGGTTCTACATCGACGTCGGCGCCAACCACCCGCGGATCGACTCGGTCACCCTGGCGTTCTACGAGCGCGGCTGGCGCGGCATCAACATCGAACCGCTGCCCCACCTGCACCGCGAGCTGGAGCGGGAACGGCCGGAAGACCTCAACCTGAACCTCGCCATTGGCGAGCGCGAAGGCCGCGCCACGCTCTACGAGATGGCCGCCTCGGGTCTCTCCACCCTGGACCCCGAGCTAGCCCGCCAGCGCCAGGCCGAGGGCTGCACGGCCACCCCGCGCGAAGTGAAGGTCAGCACCCTGGACGCGATCTGCGCGGCCCATGTCGAAGGGCCGATCCACTTCCTCAAGATCGACGTCGAAGGGCTGGAAGGCGCGGTGCTCCGCGGCCTCGACCTGAACCGCTGGCGCCCGTGGCTGATCCTCGCGGAAACTCCATTCGACCACGACCCCGAGTGGAAAGCGCCGCTGCTCGCCGCGGGCTACCGTTTCGTCCACTTCGACGGCCTTAACGGCTATTACCTGGCGGAGGAACAGGCCCGCCTGGAAGGCGCCTTCGCGCTACCGCCGAACCTGCTGGACGACTTCCAGCTCTGCCATGGCCACGCCATGAGCCATCCGGTCGCACCGCTGGAGCAGGCCCTGGAGCAGGCGCTGCAACGCGCAGAAGATGCGGAGCGGGCTTTGCGGGACTGGCGCGCGCTTCCCTGGTACCGCCGCCTGTTCGGTTGAGCGGAGCCGACGGCTCCGCCGAAGGGTCAGACCGCGACCGGTGCCTTGATGTGCGGATGGGCCTCGTAGCCGACCAGCTCGAAGTCCTCGAAGCGGAAGTCGAACAGATCCTTCACCTCGGGATTCAGCTTCATGCTCGGCAACGGCAGCGGCTCGCGGGTCAACTGCAGGTCGGCCTGCTCCAGGTGGTTGGCATACAGGTGGCAATCGCCGCCGGTCCAGATGAACTCGCCCGGCTGCAGGCCGGCGACCTGCGCCACCATCAGGGTCAGCAAGGCATAGCTGGCGATGTTGAAGGGTACGCCGAGGAAGATGTCCGCCGAACGCTGGTAGAGCTGGCAGCTGAGTTTGCCGTCGGCGACGTAGAACTGGAACAGCGCGTGGCAGGGCGGCAGGGCCATCTCGTCGATCAGCGCCGGGTTCCAGGCGGAGACGATCAGCCGGCGCGAGTCCGGATTCTTCTTCAGCATCGCCATCAGGTTGGCGATCTGGTCGATGTGGCGGCCGTCCGGCGCCGGCCAGGAGCGCCACTGGTAGCCATACACCGGGCCGAGGTCGCCGTTCTCGTCGGCCCATTCGTCCCAGATCGAGACGCCGTGCTCCTTGAGGTAGGCGATATTGGTGGAGCCCTTGAGGAACCACAGCAGCTCGTGGACGATCGACTTGAGGTGGCACTTCTTGGTGGTCACCAGGGGGAAGCCCGCGGCCAGGTCGAAGCGCATCTGGTGGCCGAACACGCTATAGGTGCCGGTGCCGGTGCGGTCGCTCTTGAAGGTGCCGTGCTCGCGCACGTGGCGCATCAGGTCGAGGTACTGTTTCATCGGAGGCTCGGATCGATATCGGTGCGGCGCCGACGTGGCGGCTCCCACCGAGGGATGACAGAAGGATGGCCAAGTCTACGGCGACGGAGCCTGCATCGCCAGTTCGGCGCGACCGGCGCAAGCCATGCACGCCCTGGAGCGGAAAGCCGGCTGCCCGGAGCGGATGACGCCTGCGACGTTATCCGCCCCGGGCACGAAAAGCGGCTCAGGCCGCCTTCGGCTGCGCCGCGTCGCGGCGGTAGGCCCAGACCATCAGGGCAATGCCGGCCAGCACCATCGGTACGCAGAGCACCTGGCCCATGGTCAGCCAACCCCAGGCGAGGTAGCCGAGCTGGGCATCCGGCACGCGGACGAATTCGACAACGAAGCGGAAGATCCCGTAGCACAGCACGAACAGGCCGGAGACCGAGGCGGTCGGCCGTGGCTTGCGGGTGAACAGCCAGAGGATGACGAACAGCGCCACGCCTTCCAGGGCGAACTGGTACAGCTGCGAGGGATGCCGCGGCAGCGGGCCGCCGTTGGGGAAGACCATGGCCCAGGGCACATCGCTGACCTTGCCCCACAGTTCCGAGTTGATGAAGTTGCCGATGCGCCCGGCGCCCAGGCCGATGGGCACCAGCGGGGCGATGAAGTCCATCAGCTGGAAGAAGCTCTTGCCATGGCGCTTGCCGAACCACCAGACCGCCAGCATCACGCCGAGCAGGCCGCCATGGAAGGACATGCCGCCTTTCCAGACCTCGAAGATCAGCGTCGGGTTGGCGATGTACTCGTCCAGGTTGTAGAACAGCACGTAGCCCAGGCGGCCACCGAGGATCACGCCGCAGGCGACCCAGAAGACCAGGTCGGAAAGGCGCTCCTTGGTCCAGGTCGGGTCGAAGCGCTTCATCCGGCGCGACGCCAGCAGCCAGGCGCCGCCGATCCCGATCAGGTACATCAGCCCGTACCAGTGGATCTTCAGCGGGCCGATGGCCAGCGCAACCGGATCGATCTGGGGATACGTCAGCATCGATAACTCCTACGACAGAAAAGCGAGATCGGGGGTCAGGAAACTTATGCCCACGCTGAACAGCAGCAGGGCGAACAGTCGCTTGAGTACGCGCGGCGACAAACGATGCGCCAGGCGCGCGCCGAAGCGGGCGAACAGCATACTGGTGGCGGCGATGCCGACCAACGCCGGCAGATAGACGTAGCCCAGGCTCCACTCCGGCAACTGCGGGTTGTGCCAGCCGACCGCGATGAACGACAGAGCGCCGGAAATGGCGATAGGAAGGCCGCAGGCCGAGGAAGTCGCCACCGCCTGCTGCATCGGCACGCTGCGCCAACTGAGGAAAGGCACGGTCAGCGAACCGCCGCCGATGCCGAAGATCGCCGAGGCCCAGCCGATCACCGCGCCGGCCAGGGTCAGGCCGCCCTTGCCGGGCACCTCGCGGCTACCCTTGGGCTTGAGGTCGAGAACCATCTGCAAAGCGACCAGGATGGCGAACACCCCGATTATCTTCTGCAACAGCGGCCCCTTGATCTGCGCCGCGGTCAGCGCGCCGAGGGCACTGCCGATGAGGATGCCGAGGGTCATCCAGGCGAACACCGGCCAGCGCACCGCGCCGCGCCGATGGTGTTCGAGAATGGAATTGATCGAAGTGAAGACGATGGTCGCCAGGGAGGTGCCGACCGCCATCTGGGTCAGGACGTCGCCGCCGAAACCGTGCGCGGTGAAGCTGAAGACCAGCGCCGGGACGATGATCAGGCCGCCGCCGACGCCGAACAGTCCGGCCAGCACGCCGGCACAGGCGCCCAGCACGATATAGAGGAGAAACTCCATGCACGCCCCCGTTGGAAAGCCGGCATGGTAACGGAATTGCGCGCCGTGCGGCAGGCGTCGTGCTTGAACGGCGATGGCGGATGCCTTTAGCCTGACGGCCAGCCCATCCCAAGGATCGCGCATGTGCCTGATCGTCTTCGCCTGGCAACCGGGGCACGCCCTGCCGCTGCTGGTCGCCGCCAACCGTGACGAATTCTATGCCCGCCCGAGCCTGCCGCTGGCGGCCTGGGAGGACGCCGAGGGGGTATTCGCCGGACGCGACCTGGAGGCCGGCGGCACCTGGCTGGGGCTCGGCCCGGCCGGCCGTTTCGCCGCCCTGACCAACGTCCGCGATCCGTCGCAGGCTCTCGGCAAGCGCTCCCGTGGCGAACTGGTGGCGGACTTCCTGCGCGGCGGCGGCAACCCGGCCGACTACCTGGCGCAGGTCGCCGGGCGCGCCGCGGACTATTCCGGCTTCAACCTGCTCATTGGCGATCGCCAGCAGCTCTGGCACTACAACCCCCGCGTAGGGCCACCGCGCCTGCTGCCGGCGGGGATCTACGGGCTGTCCAACGCGGCCCTCGATACGCCCTGGCCGAAGCTGCTCAAGGCTCGCGCCGCCCTCGCCGAGCGGCTTGCCGAGCCGCATCCGCAGGCCCTGCTGGAGCTGCTGGCCGACGCAGCGCCGGCCGCCGACGGCCAGTTGCCGGATACCGGCGTGGGTCTGGCCACGGAACGCCTGCTCTCCAGCGTGTTCATCGCCAGCCCGAGCTACGGCACTCGCGCCAGCAGCGTCGTACGGGTACACGCCGACGGCACGCGGGAGATGATCGAGCGCAGCTTCGGGCCGTCCGGCGCCCGGCTCGGCGAGGTCAGCCTGGTGCTGCCGCCAGGCTGACCTTCAGCAACAGGCCACGCAATCGCGACGCTGCTTGGCCCGATAGAGGGCGTCGTCCACCCGGCACAGCAGCAGGTCGAGGGTCTCGCCATCATTCAGCACGCCGACGCCAAAGCTGGCGGTCAACCGCTCGCCCATCTCGAAGGACTGCGAGCGAACCCGCTGGCGCAGGCGTTCGGCCAAGGCCGCCGCGGCCTCCAGGCCGGTTTCCGGGAGCAGCAGGATGAACTCCTCGCCACCCCAGCGCGCCAGCACGTCGACCTCGCGCAGCTCGCTGGCAACCAGGCGGCCGAAGGCGACCAGCACGCGATCACCGGTGGAGTGGCCGAACAGGTCGTTGATCCGCTTGAAGTGATCGACATCGATCATCACCAGTGCCGTGGCGCGTCCATGGCGCTGCCGGCGCATCCATTCATGGTGCAGGCACTGCTCGAACTTGCGTCGGTTGTACAGCTCGGTGAGCGGATCGATTTCGCTCAGGCGCTGGGCCTCGGCCATCTTCGAGGCCAGCGCCTGGTTGACCCGGTGCAGCGCCTCGGTGCGCTCGGCCACCAGTTCCTCGAGACGCAGGTTCCAGTCGAACAGTTCCTCGTTGCGCTGCTGCAACTCCAGCTCGACCAGCTTGCGCTGATGGATCTCGTGGTGCGCACCGATCATCCGCCGCGGCTCGCCGCGCTCGTCGAACTCGACGAAACGCCCGCGATCGCTGATCCACAGGTAATCCCCGCTGTAGGTGCGGCAGCGGTATTCCTCGCAGTATTCCGGGCTTTCGCCGTCGAGGTAGGCCTGGAAGCTGGCCATCACCCGCGGATAGTCCTCGGGATGGATGATGCTCTTCCAGGTCTCCACGCTCTCCGGCAGGCTATGCGGCGGATAGCCGAGCATCAGGTACCAGCCGGCGCTGCGGCTGACCTGGTTGGTCGCGATGTTCCAGTCCCAGATCCCGTCGCTGACGATCTCCAGGGCATATCGCAGGGTTTTCTCAAGGTCTTCGCGTGACAGCGGAAGAAGACCTGGCGGCTTCGACGCCCGTTCGTCCATTTTGCGGCAATCCCTCGCACGTTCGACTGGCCAGTGGCCTCTACCGAATGGCAGGCAGTCTATACGCTTGCGGGGAAAGCGTAAGCGCCGCACGACGAAGCGTCCGGCGCGCGGGAAATCAGGGCTGGACGGTAGCCGCCGGGTTGATCACGCGACCCAGGCCGAGGTTGCGCAACGCCAGGTGCAGCGAGCTGTGGATGACCTGCGGGTTGTCGAAGGTGAGCAACTGGCCGAGCAGGTCCCGGGCCTTGTCCAGGGTGATCTGGCGCAGCAGCCACTTCACCTTGGGCAGGTTGGTGGCGTTCATCGACAGGCTGTCGAAGCCCATCGCCATCAGCAGCACGGCAGCCGCGGGATCGCCGGCCATCTCGCCGCAGATGCTCACCGGCTTGCCTTCCAGGTGGGCATCGTCGACCACCTTCTTCAACGCATGCAGAACGGCCGGATGCAGGTAGTCGTAGAGGTCGGCGACCCGCGGATTGTTGCGGTCGACCGCCAGCAGGTACTGGGTCAGGTCGTTCGAACCGACCGAAAGGAAGTCGACCTGGCGGGCCAGCTCGCGGGTCTGGTACACGGCGGCGGGAATCTCGACCATCATGCCGATGGGCGGCATGGCGATGTCCACGCCCTCGTCGCGCACCTCGCCCCAGGCGCGGTGGATCAGGTGCAGGGCCTCTTCCAGCTCGTGGGTGCCGGAGATCATCGGCAGCAGGATGCGCAGGTTGTCCAGTCCTTCGCTGGCCTTGAGCATGGCGCGGGTCTGGACCAGGAAGATCTCCGGGTGGTCGAGGGTGACGCGGATGCCGCGCCAGCCGAGGAACGGGTTGTCTTCCTTGATCGGGAAGTAGGACAGCGCCTTGTCGCCGCCGATATCCAGGGTGCGCATGGTCACCGGCAGCGGGTGGAAGGCACTGAGCTGCTCGCGGTAGATCGCCAACTGTTCCTTCTCGCTGGGGAAGCGGTCGTTGATCATGAACGGCACTTCGGTGCGGTACAGGCCCACTCCCTCGGCGCCACGCTCCTGGGCGCGGGCGACATCGGCGAGCAGGCCGGTGTTGACCCAGAGCGGCATGCGGTGGCCGTCGAGGGTCTCGCAGGGCAACTCGCGCAGGGCCGCCAGGCCCTTGCTCAGCTCGCGCTCCTCGGCGACCACGTCGCTGTACTGGCGCACCAGCTCGGCGGAGGGGTTGGTGTAGACCTCGCCGTGGTAGCCATCGACGATCAGGTCGATGCCGTCGACCTTGGAGTACGGCAGGTCGACCGCCCCCATCACCGTGGGGATGCCCATGGCACGGGCGAGGATCGCCACGTGCGAGTTGCCCGAGCCGAGCACCGAGACCAGGCCGACCAGGCGCCCTTCCGGCACCTCGCCGAGCATCGCCGGCGACAGCTCCTCGCTGACGATGATGGTCTGCTCCGGGTAGGTCAGGTTCTGCTTGCGTTCTTCCTGGAGGTAGGCGAGCAGGCGGCGACCGATGTCCTTGACGTCGGAGGCGCGCTCGCGGAGATAGGCGTCGTCCATCAGCTCGAAGCGCTGCACGTGCTCCATCACCACCTGGCGCAGGGCGCCCTGGGCCCACTGGCCGGTACGGATGATGCGCTTGACCTCGTTGCCGATGGAGGCATCGTCGAGCATCATCAGGTAGACGTCGAACAGCGCGCGTTCTTCCTTGCGCAACTGGCTGGCGAGCTTGCTCGACAGCGCGCGCATGTCGGCGCGAACGCCCTCCAGGGCCTGCTTGAACAGGGCGATCTCGGCGTCGATGTCGTCGACCTGCTTGTCCGGCACCACTTCCAGGTCGGCCGGCGGCAACACCACCACCGCCTTGCCCACCCCGACCCCGGGGGCGCCGGGCACGCCGACGAACTTGGCTTCCTGGATGCCCTTGCCGAGCTTGCCCAGGCCGCGGATCGAACCGGTCGCCTCGGCATGCGCGATGACCCCGGCGAGCTGGGCGCTCATGGTGACGAGGAAGGCTTCCTCGCCTTCGTCGAACTGGCGGCGCTCCTTCTGCTGCACCACCAGCACCCCCATCACCCGCCGATGGTGGATGATCGGCGCGCCAAGGAACGACGCGTAGCGCTCCTCGCCGGTCTCGGCGAAATAGCGGTAGCGCGGGTGGGCGGCGGCGTTCTCCAGGTTGAGCGGCTCCTCGCGGGTGCCGACCAGGCCGACCAGGCCTTCGCTGGGAGCCATGCTGACCTTGCCGATGGAACGCTTGTTGAGGCCTTCGGTGGCCATCAGGACGAAACGCTGGGTCTCGGTGTCGAGCAGGTACACCGAGCAGACCTGGGTACCCATGGCTTCCTTGACCCGCTGCACGATGATGCCCAGCGCCGCCTTCAGATCCTTGGCGGAGTTCACTTCCTGGACGATCTTGCGCAGCGTGTTGAGCATGCTCGGGGCCTTGTCTCCGTGTTCAGTCCCGCGCCAGAAGGCGCGGGGCCAGTTCCTTCAGGGCGCGGCGGTAGACCTCGCGCTTGAAGGTCACCACCTGTCCCAGGGGGTACCAGTAACTCACCCAGCGCCAGCCGTCGAACTCGGGCTTGCTGGTGATATCCATGCGCACGCGCGCCTCGTCGGACATCAGCCGCAGCAGGAACCATTTCTGCTTCTGGCCGATGCACAGCGGCTGGCTGTGGGTCCGCACCAGGCGCTGCGGCAAACGGTAGCGCAGCCAGCCGCGGGTGCAGGCCAGGATGCGCACGTCCCCGGCCTCCAGCCCGACTTCTTCGTTCAACTCGCGATACAGCGCCTCTTCCGGCGTTTCGCGATCATTGATGCCTCCCTGCGGGAACTGCCAGGCTTCCTGATTGATACGCCGCGCCCACAGCACCTGCCCCGCCTCGTTGGCGAGAATGATGCCGACATTCGGGCGAAAACCATCGGAATCGATCACGCTGGGACATCCTCGAAATCGCATGTGCCCGCATTGTTCCATAAAGCTTGTGATAGCGGCAACGCGCGGCTTTGCGACTCGTGCGGGGAGGATACAGGGCCGGCAAAAGCCGGTAGGCTAGGGGCTTTCCCAAGGCCCGGTGGGAGCCTTCGCAAAAGGCTCTCACGGCCCTTCCGCCACCCGCCAACCGATGGAGTCACCCCGTGCGTCTGGCCCTTTTCGATCTCGATAACACCCTGCTCGCCGGCGACAGCGACCATAGCTGGGGCGAATGGCTGTGCCAGCGCGGCCTGGTCGACGCCGCCGAATACCAGGCGCGCAACGACGCCTTCTATGCCGACTACGTCGCCGGCAAGCTCGACGTCCTTGCCTACCAGGCCTTCACCCAGGCGATCCTCGGTCGCACCGAGATGGCCCAGCTGGAAACCTGGCACCGCCAGTTCATGCAGGAAGTGATCGAGCCGATCGTGCTGGCCAAAGGCGAGGCGCTGCTCGCCGAGCACCGCGCCGCCGGCGACCGGCTGGTGATCATCACCGCCACCAACCGCTTCGTCACCGGCCCGATCGCCGAACGGCTCGGGGTGGAGACCCTGATCGCCACCGAGTGCGAGATGCGCGACGGCCGCTACACCGGGCAGACCTTCGACGTGCCCTGCTTCCAGGGCGGCAAGGTGGTGCGCCTGCAACGCTGGCTCGACGAGAACGGCCTGGACCTGGAAGGCGCCAGCTTCTACAGCGACTCGCTGAACGATCTGCCGCTGCTGGAAAAGGTCAGCCGGCCGGTGGCCGTCGACCCCGATCCGCGCCTACGCGCCGAGGCGGAAAAACGCGGCTGGCCGATCATTTCCCTGCGTTGACCCACTGACAAGCGCGCCGTCCGACGGGCGGCGCCACGGCGGCCCCAGGATGCCCCACACAGCCCCCGCTCCCGGCTCGCTGCGGCCGGTCGTGATCGTCGCCCTGGTCACCGCGCTATGCCTGGCCGGCGACTCGATGCTTTATATCGCCTTGCCGATCTACTGGCACGAGGTCGGCCTGGAGGCGCTCTGGCAGGTCGGCGTGCTGCTGTCGATCAACCGCCTGATCCGCCTGCCCTTCAATCCGCTGATCGGCCGCCTGTACAAGCACCTGGCACTGAAGACCGGCCTGCTCCTGGCGGTCGTCATCGGCGTGCTGAGCACCGCCGGCTACGGCCTGGCCAGCGGTTTCCTGGCCTGGGTGCTGCTGCGCGGACTGTGGGGGATCGGCTGGTCGTTCTTCCGCATCGGCGGACTCTCGGCGGTGGTCTACTGCGCCGCCGACCACCAGCGCGGCCGCGCCATGGGCCTGTACAACGGCCTCTACCGCCTGGGCAGCCTGGTCGGCATGCTGCTCGGTGGGCTGCTGGTGCCGGTCCTCGGCCTGCCGGCGCTGGCGCTGTCCTTCGCGTTCCTGGCACTGCTCGGCCTGCCGCTGCTGGCGAGGGGTTTCGACCTGCCGGAGAATCCCGCCGGACATGCGCGGACCTCCGCCGCAACGGCAGCCACCAGCGTCGCCAGGCGCCCGCCTCCGCGCGGCCTGGTGATCCTCAGCGGCTTCGCCACCGCGCTCCTGATCCAGGGCGTACTCGCCGCCACCCTGAGCGCGCTGATCGCCCGCAGCTTCGGCACCGAGGTCAGCCTGCTCGGCCTGGCGCTCAGCGCCGCCGGCCTCTCCGGGATCATCCAGGCCCTGCGCTGGTCCTGGGAGCCCTGGCTGGCCGGGCGCTTCGGTGCCTGGTCGGATGGCCCGCGCGGGCGTCGGCGCTTCTACGTGGCTGCGCTACTGGTCGGCGCAATGGGCTTCGGCCTGCTTTCCAGCAGGCTGCCCATTCTCGCCTGGCTGGCCATCGCCCTGCTGGTGATGCTGGTCGCCACCGCCCTCACCACCCTGACCGACGCCCTCGCCGCCGACGTCGCCCGCGCCGGCGACGTGGTCGGCTTCATGACCCGCTATTCCATCGTCCAGGACCTCGGCGCCGCGCTGGGCCCGGCCCTGGCCTTCCTCCTGCTGGAGCGGCCCGGCGGCTTCGCCTGGTTGTACTGGGGCGGCTCCCTGGCGTTCCTGGTCCTGGCGTTGCTCTGGTTGCGCCGAGGGGACTCTCAGACCGGCTTGTTGACCATCAGGTAGAAGATGACCATGAAGGCGATGAAGGCCGGCCAGCCGAGGATGAACCAGGCGTTCATGTAGCGGTACGCCAGCGGTTCGATGGGCCGCGCCTCGCGCAAGGCCGCCTCGGCCATGTCGCGTACGCGGATCTGCAACCACACCACCGGTAGCCAGCAGAGCCCGGCGAACACGTAGAGGCCCAGGCTCCACAGCAACCAGCCCTGGGCCAGCGACCAGCCGGCGACATGCACCATGGCCAGGCCGCTGAGCGGCTGGAACACCGCTGTGGTGGCGATGAACAGCCAGTCGGCGGCGACCAGGTGGCGGAAGGTCACCGCGATCACCGGCAACTGCCCGCTGCGCCAGGCGCGCAGGGCGTAGTAGGCCGACCCCAGGCCGGTGCCGAAGAGAATGGTCGAGGAAAGGATATGCAGGGTTTTCAGCAGCAGGTAAAGGTTCATCCACGGGCCTCCCTGGCTCGAGGTTCGTCGCCCAGCAGCCAGAGCGTGGCCACCATCAGCACGATGTTCTTGCCGACCGCCATGTAGGGGTCGTACCAGTAGTGCGGCAGGATCAGGCTGATCGCCAGGCTGTAGCCAAGCATCAGCCAGAACTGCGCCAGCAGCGCGCGCCGGCGCCAGCGGCGGAGCAGCAGGCCGACGCCGAGCGCACCGTCGAGCAGGGCCCCGGCGATCACCGCCAGGCTCGCCGGCCAGCCGTGGATGCCGGCCTCGCCGAGGATCCGCAGGCCCCAACCGTAACCCGGCCCCAGGCAGGCGACCAGGGTACCCAGCCAGATCAGCACCAGGGCCGCCAGCATCAGCGGCCGCATCAGCGCCGCCAGGCTGCGTGCCGCCTGCGGCCAGCCGAGCAGGCGACTGGCCAGCGGCGCGCAACGATAGCCGCAGGCCGCATCGAGGAGTGCCGGGTCGGCCAGGTTGTCGTGGCGCACCAGCTTCAGCATCGATGGACTCAGTGTCCGCCAGCCAGCACGCCGGCCAAGCCCGCCCAACGCATCGAGAAGCGCCGCGGGCGGCACCACATAGCGGCCGCGCGGCCAACCCTGGGCGCGGCGCAGCTCGTCCAGCAGCTCGCCCTGGGTCAGCGCCTGCGGACCCACCAGCGGAATCACCTGCGCCCGCTCCGGCCAGCGGCGCAGCAAGGCCAGCACCGCGCCGACCAGGTCCTCGACATGCAGCGGTTGCAGGCGCGCGCGATTGTCCAGCAAGGGAATCAGCGGTAGCGGCGACAGGCGTTCCAGCCAGGCGCTGCTGGCGCCGCCCGGCCCCAGCAGCAGGGACGGGCGCAGCACCAGCGCCGGGATGCCCAGTTCCAGCAGGTGGCGGTCGGCCGCCGCCTTGCTGGCGAGGAAGGCCACGTCCGGGTGCGCACCGGCGCCCAGCGCGGAAATCTGCAGGACCTTCGCCCCATGGGCTGCAGCGAGGTCGAAGAGTGTTCGCGCGCCGCTGTCCTGGACGCGAGCCATGCTCGCCTCGTCGAGGCTCATGGTGCCGGCGGCATTGATCAGCAGGTCGACCCCGGCGGGCCAGGCGAAGCTGTCCGGCCTTTCCGCAAGCCGCTCCAGGTCGAGCGCCAGCCAGCGTACGCCGGCAGGCGCATCGACCGGCGGGCGGCGCGCGGTGAGGAGCAGTTCGTGTCCGGCGGCGAGCAGCGCCGGGAGCAGGTGCCGCCCGACGAAACCTCCCGCGCCTACCAGCAGAATACGCATGCGTTCCTACAGAACCGGCGAAGGCCGGTGAAGTCCATTTCGTTGGCGTTTCAGAGCGGCTTGCTGACCATCAGTACCGCCACCGCGATGAAGCTGGCCGCACCGAGCAGGGCCATGACCAGGCCCACCTTGATCTCGCGCAGGGTCTGCTCGCCCAGCGCGGCCCCCGCCGTCTCGGCGGCGCCGGCCTGGTGCTGGACCCGCGCCAGGCGGCCGGCGAGGACCAGCCAGAAGATGCAGCCGAGCAGATAGAGGCAGGCGCCGAACAGCAGCCAGCTCTGGCCCAACGGCCAGCCGACCAGGTGCACCAGCCACCAGCCGCTGACCGGCAGGGCCAGCAGGCTGAGCCCCAGCAGCGGCCAGCCGATCAGGCGGACCCGCTTGAAACCGCGCGCGACCCGAGCCGCGTCGCCCGTCCGCCAGCTGCGCCAGGCGTAGAACGCCAGGCCGAGCAGGCCGCCGAACAGCAGCACGGTGGCGACTCCGTGGAGAATCTTGATCTGGAGAAAATGTTCCATCAGCGCATCCTTGTCCGTGTTCCCGGCCCGTTTGAGGGGCCGGGGGCGGGCTCAGTTCCCGAGGAAGGAGATCACCTGCCCGTGAAGCTTAGCAGCCCGTGTCGGCGAGCCGCCGCGGGTCAGCCGAGGAACAGCTGGTAGGCCGGGTTGGCGGTCTCGTCCCAGTACGGATAGCCGATCGCCTCCAGGGTCTGCGGGATCAGGTGGCGCTCGTCTTCCGGCACCTGCAACCCGGCCACCACCCGGCCGTCGGCCGCGCCATGGTTGCGGTAGTGGAACATCGAGATGTTCCAGCGCCCGCCGAGCTTGGTGAGGAAGTTGAACAGCGCGCCGGGCCGCTCGGGGAATTCGAAGCGGAACACCATCTCGTCGCTGACTTTCACCGCATGGCCGCCGACCATGTGGCGGATGTGCAGCTTGGCCAGTTCGTTGTCGGTCAGGTCGAGGACCGGGAAGCCCTTCTCGCGCAGATAGGCCACCAGCGCCTCGCGCGGGTCGTTCTCCGGGTGGGTCTGCACGCCGACGAAGATGTGCGCCTCGCTGCCGCTGTGGTAGCGATAGTTGAACTCGGTGATCTGGCGCTTGCCGACCGCCTCGCAGAAGGCCTTGAAGCTGCCCGGCCGCTCGGGAATGGTCACCGCGATGATCGCTTCGCGGCGCTCGCCCAGTTCGGCGCGTTCGGCGACATGCCGCAGGCGATCGAAGTTGACGTTGGCGCCGGAGTCGATCGCCACCAGGGTCTGCCCCTCGGCGCGCTCGCGCTCGACGTACTTCTTGATCCCGGCCACCGCCAGCGCGCCGGCCGGCTCGGTGATCGAGCGGGTGTCGTCGTAGATGTCCTTGATCGCCGCACAGATCTCGTCAGTGCTGACGGTGATCACTTCGTCGACGTGGTCCTTGCAGATGTCGAAGGTGTGCTGGCCGATCTGCGCCACCGCCACGCCGTCGGCGAACAGCCCGACCTGGCCCAGCACCACCCGCTCGCCGGCGGCCATGGCCGCCTGCAGGCAGTTCGACTCGTCCGGCTCGACGCCGATCACCTTGATCTCCGGACGCAGGTACTTGACGTAGGCGGCGATGCCGGCGACCAGTCCGCCACCGCCCACCGGGACGAAGATCGCATCGAGGCGGCCGGGCTGCTGGCGGAGAATCTCCATGGCCACGGTGCCCTGGCCGGCGATGGTGTCCGGATCGTCGTAGGGATGGACGAAGGTGTAGCCCTTCTCGTCGACCAGCTTCAGCGCGTGGGCCAGAGCCTCGGGGAAGGCGTCGCCGTGCAGCACCGCCTTGGCGCCATGGGCGCGCACCGCCTGGACCTTGATCTCGGGGGTGGTCTTGGGCATCACGATGACCGCCCTGATCCCCTGCCGCTTGGCCGCCAGGGCCAGGCCCTGGGCGTGGTTGCCGGCCGAGGCGGCGATCACCCCGCGGGCCTTCTCCTCCTCGGTGAGCTGCGCGACCTTGTTGTAGGCGCCGCGGATCTTGAAGGAAAACACCGGCTGCAGGTCCTCGCGCTTGAGCAGGACCTGGTTGCCGAGGCGTTCGGACAACTGGCGGGCGGGTTGCAGGGGCGTTTCCACCGCGACGTCGTAGACGCGCGAGGTGAGGATCTTCTTGACGTATTGTTCGAGCATCGGAGGCGGTTCGGCGGACTTCACGGAAGCCCGGAGTCTACTCCAGGCCCGCCGGGCGGACTACCGGCGCGCCGCAGGAAAACACCGCGACTGCCGGTCATCCGGGGCAAGACCGGAGGACGCCAGGCCGCTATAATTCGTCCCTTCGTATCGCAGCGGCACAGGACGTGCCGGAAACCCGCCGGGCCGCCCCGGCCGCGCGCACCCTCCGCCTGCGCCGCCGGGACGGCCGGCCAGGCAACCAGACAGGCACCCGGGATGAACCAGGATCAGCTCAAGCAGGCAGTGGCACAGGCCGCCGTCGACCACATTCTTCCGCACCTCGACAGCAAGAGCATCGTCGGCGTCGGCACAGGCTCCACCGCCAACTTCTTCATCGATGCCCTGGCCCGCCACAAGGCCGAGTTCGACGGCGCAGTAGCCAGTTCGGAGGCCACCGCCAAGCGCCTGAAGGAGCATGGCATCCCGGTCTACGAGCTGAACACGGTCAGCGAGCTGGAGTTCTACGTCGACGGCGCCGACGAAAGCAACGAGCGCCTGGAGCTGATCAAGGGCGGCGGTGCCGCGCTGACCCGCGAGAAGATCGTCGCCGCGGTGGCCAAGACCTTCATCTGCATCGCCGATGCCAGCAAGCTGGTGCCCATCCTCGGCCAGTTCCCGCTGCCGGTGGAGGTCATCCCGATGGCTCGCAGCCACGTCGCCCGCCAACTGGTGAAGCTCGGCGGCGATCCGGTCTACCGCGAAGGCGTGCTGACCGACAACGGCAATATCATCCTCGACGTGCACAACCTGCGCATCGACAGCCCGGTGGAACTGGAAGAGAAGATCAACGCCATCGTCGGCGTGGTCACCAACGGCTTGTTCGCCGCCCGCCCGGCCGACCTGCTGCTGCTCGGCACCGCCGACGGCGTCAAGACCCTCAAGGCCTGAGCCCGCTCGCCCCAGGCCGATGACCGGAGCGGGGCGACACTGCAACAAAAGCGGCTACGCTGTGTCTCAGCAGACGGCTGGTCCGTTGCGATCCGCCTCACCCTGTGAACAAGGAGCTAGACATGGCAGCCAAATTCCATCTGAAGAAAGCGAAAGACGGCCAGTTCCACTTCAACCTGCATGCCGCCAACGGCGAGATCATTCTCACCAGCGAACTGTACAAGGCCAAGGACTCGGCGCTCGGCGGCATCGAGTCGGTGCGCAAGAACTCCCAGCGCGACGGTGCCTTCGAGGTCAAGCCGGCCAGCAACGGCAAGTTCCACTTCGTGCTCAAGGCCACAAATGGCCAGGTCGTCGGCCAGAGCCAGCTCTATGCCAGCCAGGCCAACGCCGAAGCCGGCGTGCAGTCGGTGAAGCGCGCAGCGCCGGAAGCCGGCCTCAGCGACGAAAGCTGATCCAGCCCTGGCCGCCGTCGACGCCGGCGGCGGCTGCGGGCCTCAGGACAGCCATTCGATGGCGAACGGCTTGTGCCGGATGCGCAAGCGCCGCGCCTCCTGGCGCGCCTGCGGCGGCCGACGCTCCAGCGCCTCGACGCAGGCCTGCGGATCGTCCAGCGGCAATTCGCCGAGCACGTCCAGCGGCAACTCCCACCAGCGACTCGCCAGCAGTCGCTCGATCAGCTCCGGCGCGAAGCGATAGCGGAGCACCCGCGCCGGCGAACCCGCCACCACCGCGTAGGGCGGCACGTCGCGATTGACCAGCGATTGCGCGCCGATCACCGCGCCGGTGCCGATCTCCACCCCATCGAGGATCAGCGCGTCGCGCCCGATCCATACATCGTGGCCGATCCGCGCCGGGGTCGCTTCGCGCTCGGGCTGCAACGGCTTGCGCAACAGCTTCGGATTGGCGGTGAAGGCGTGGGTGCTCAGCCAGTGCATTGGATGCGAGCGGCGCGGCTGGCCGATCACCACCCCGGTGGCGATCGAGCAGAAGCGGCCGATGCTGGCCACCTCCAAGAACTCGCAGCCGCTGACCACGTCGGTATAGGCGCCGACCTCCAGTGCTGGCGAGTGGATCTTCGCCTTGCCCAGCTTCACGTTCGGCTCCAGCGTCACCTGCGTGCCGTCGCGCAGCGTCTCGACCCCGCTGGCCATGCGGCAACCGTGACGTGCCAGGGCCTTCTTCAGGCGACGGTTGAGCAGGGCTTCGCGGAAAATGTTCATGCGACGGGTATCCAGGAGATCGGCAGGGCGAGCACTGTAAATCGACCGCTCGCGGTTACCAAGCCCCGAAACGGGAAGTCACGCCCCAGTAGCGGCCATCGCCGGTAACACTACGTCCAGCACGAAGCTTCCTGCCCATCGCCAGGAGCGACGCTTCTTACAACCTGGCGACACCGCAGGTCGCCCAGGCGTCAATTCGTGCTCCAGGGACATGAAACGGTCCGCATCCTGCTTTCCGCGGCGCGAGCATCATTCGATGCACCATCGTACCGACACAGAGGAAAGTGCCGTGTTCAAACCATTAGCTGTCGCTGTAGGCCTGGGATGTGCTGCGCTGTCGTTGGGCGCCAACGCCTACCAATACGGGGAATACGCCGGGGAGACCCTGGAGCGCCTGATCACCGACTACCCGGGCCGCTATCGCGGCACCGCCAGCTTCGCCGGCGCCAGCGAACTGATGCAGTCGCGCCTGGGCTTCGGCTACCAGACCAGTCGCCAGGACTTCACCTGGGCCGGCAACCGCAGTTCACAGAACGTCATCGCCTCGGCGCCCGGTAGCAGCGGGAAGTTCCTGGTACTCGGCGCGCACTACGACACCTACTACGGTCGCCCGACCCTGCAGGGCCTGGACGACAACGCCTCGGGCGCGGCGGTGCTCACCGAGATCGCCCGCAACCTCGGCGGCATCGCCCTGGAGAACGGCCTCGAGGTGGTCGGTTTCGGCGCCGAGGAGGAAGGCCTGCGCGGTTCGCGTGCCTACGTCGAGTCCCTCGACGCCAGCCAGCGCGCCAACCTGCTGGGAATGATCAACCTCGACAGCCTGGTCACCGGCGACAAGATGTACGCCCATGCCGGCTCCAACAGCGTGTCCAGCCCGGCCCTCGGCGCCTACCGCGAACAGATCCTGCGCATCGCCCGCGAGCTGGACATCCCGTTGTTCACCAACCCCGGCCTGAACGCCGAATACCCGGCGGGTACCGGCTGCTGCAGCGACGGCGAAAGCTTCAACGGGATGGACATCCCGGTGTTGTTCATCGAGGCGACCAACTGGGAACTGGGCGACCTGGACGGCTACGAGCAGACCGACAACCCGGCGATTCCCGGCGGCTCAACCTGGCACGACCCGGCCGAGGACAACAAGGAAGTACTGACCAACGCCCTCGGCCAGGAGCGCATCGAGCAACGCATGCGCGACTTTTCCCGCCTGCTGACGCGCCTGGTGCTGGAGCTGACCAACGCCGACCTGCTGGCCTCCACCGCCTCCGGCGGCGCCCTGGCGCGGCAGATGGAAGACCAGTTGCAGCGCCAGCATCAGGCACTGACCCGCCTGCACGACCGCCGCTGGCTGACCCTGCTCGGCAGCAACCGGCCGGTAGGCAGCTTCGACGGCGAGGTGGGCGCGGAGGGCGAGGTCTCGCCGGACAGCGGTTTCGACATGCCTGGCGATCCGGAGTCCAGGCGCGCCGGCGTGCATCTGCTCGGCGACTACCGCTACAGCGAGGCCCTGACCCTTGGTGGCAGCCTGGCCTTCCAGCGCAGCCGCGACAAGCTGGACCATGGTGGGCGCATCGAGGGCGACACCTGGCAGCTCGGCCTGTTCGGCCTGTACAACGACGGCGGTCCGGAATGGCTGGCCGGCGAGCTGAACCTCGGGCATACCCGCTACGACAGCAAGCGTTCAGTCTACCTCCAGGCCGCCGGCGGGCCGGTGCTGCTCGACCAGCGTCTGTCGGGCGACACCTCGGCCTGGTCCTGGGGCGCCCGGCTGGAAGGCGGCTATGACTTCAGCTTCGGCGAACTGCGGAGCGGGCCGCTGGCCGGCCTCGACTACATGCGCTACCGCATCGACGACTTCCGCGAGGACGAGGCCCTGCGTACCGCACTCGGCTACGAGAAGCAGGACTACGACTCGCTGGAGGCGAGTCTCGGCTGGCGCCTGCGCGGCGAGCTGGCGCTGGGCGCGAGAATGCGCCTGCAACCCTACGCCAGCCTGCGCTGGGTCCGCGAGCTGGCGGACGGACGCCTGGACGACATGGACCTGACCAGCCGCGGCGACGGGCGTGTCCGGGTCGCCGACATGGGCGGCGTGGACAAGGATTTCGGCCGCGCCCAGCTTGGCGCGCAACTGGCGATCACCGAGCAGCTCGGGGTCTTCGCCGAAGCCAACAGCCGCTTCGCCCACAGCGAAGGCAACCAGGCGGGCTATTCGCTCGGGGTGAACTGGCAGTTCTGAGCGGGCCAGGGGACGCTCCTGCCGTCCCCGTAGGCCGCGTCAGGGCTGCGCCGGCTCGTCCTTGCTGAACACGTAGAACAGGTTCGGCTCGCTGACCAGGTAGAGCACGCCACGGTCGTCCATCGCCACGCCCTCGGCCTGCGGCACGCTGCGCTTCAGGCCGTGCATGCCGCGCAGCAGCGACAGGGTGCTGACCGGCTCGCCGTCGGTGTCCAGCTCGACTACCAGACGCGACTCGTCGGACAACGCCAGCAGGTGCCCGGTGCCCTCGTCGAACTGCAGGCTGGACAGGTCGCGGACGAACAGGCGCTTGTCGCGCCCGGGGTCGTCCACCACGTGCACGGCGAACGGTTTGTCCGCCTGGGTGTGGGGGAAACCGTGGATCTCGTAGATGCGCACCGGGTCACGCTCCTTGGCGACGAACAGGCGCTTGCCCTCGGCGTCGTAAGCTAGCCCTTCGAAACCCTTGTTGCCGTTGAGGCCGATACCCAGCGAAAGCTGCTGGGCATCGGCAGCGTCGATGAAGCGCGTGTCGTCCTCCAGGCGCACCTTGACCAGGCGTTGCTGGCGCTCGTCGGTGATCACGTAGACGCCGCGGCTGATGTACTCGATGGCCTCGGCGTCGCCGAAGCCGGTCAGCGGGATGGTCCGCAGTACCTTGCCCTGCAAGGACAGCTCGATGATCTGCGCCGGCTGGTTGGTCACGGTGAACAGGGTGCGCCGGTCGGGATCGAAGGTCAGCGCGGAAACGTCGTCGTTCAACCCCTCGATGGGCTGCGCCTCGATCCGCACGCGGTAGTCCGGCAGCCATATCGAGCGCTCTTTCCAGGCATCGGCGTGACGCCACTCCTGGACGGCGAACCAGGCCCGGTCGAAGACCCGGAAGCTCTGGCCGAGAAGGACCAGCGCGGACAGCGCGACCAGCAGGACGGCCAGCAGCAGACGGCGAGGCGTGAAAGCTCGGGACATGGAAAACGGCTCGGGAGTTTGGGCGTGGATAGTCATAGCATAGAGCCTGTACGCTGTATGGAAACGGGCTGCGCCCGACCTTTCCTACGCAAGCTACGGCTCCAGGCTGAAGCCAAGCTTAAAGTCAGCCAGCCGCCCGGGCGACTCGGACAGGTCCGAGTTTCCTGTCCGAAAGAGACGACAAGAGAGCATCCGCAGTCTTCTTCCAGCGCCACCAGATTGGCCTGTTCGATCCCTTATTGGCCGCATCTATCGTTCTGCGCCCGCGGCGCCCCGGTCATTATCGAACCGCAGCAGGTGAAGCGGGCCCCAGAAACCGCAAAACCTCAACAATAACAACTGCTTGACTGCATGGAATTCAGCATGACCAGCGCGATAGCCATCGAGCGGATCTGCATGGAATTCGGTACCCCCGGCCAAGGCCTGAAGGCCCTTGACGATGTGTCCCTGGATATCCACGCCAACGAATTCTTCACCCTCCTCGGCCCTTCCGGCTGCGGCAAGACCACCCTCCTCCGCCTCATCGCCGGCTTCGAACAGCCCAGTTCCGGCAGCATCCGCCTCTATGGCGAACACATGGAAGGCCTGCCGCCGTTCCGCCGCCCGGTCAACACGGTGTTCCAGAGTTATGCGCTGTTCCCGCACATGAGCGTCGCCGACAACATCGGCTTCGGCCTGGAGATGCAGGGCCGCCCGCGCAGCGAGATCGACGCCACCGTGAGCCGCATGCTCGACCTGGTGAAGCTGCCGGAGGTCGGCAAGCGCCGCGCCGACCAGTTGTCCGGTGGCCAGCAGCAACGCATCGCCCTGGCCCGCGCGCTGGCCAGCCGGCCCAAAGTGCTGCTGCTCGACGAGTCGCTGTCGGCGCTGGACCTGAAGCTGCGCAAGGAAATGCAGATCGAGCTGAAGCGCCTGCAGCACGAGACCGGGATCACCTTCATCTTCGTCACCCACGACCAGGAGGAAGCGCTGACCATGTCCGACCGCATCGCGGTGATGAGCAAGGGCAAGGTGTTGCAGGTCGGCACGCCCAGCGACATCTACGAGGCGCCGCTGAACCGGGCGGTCGCCGACTTCATCGGCGAAACCAACTTCCTCGAGGGCCAGGCCGACGCCGACGGCGTGCGCCTGGCGGACGGCCAGCGGCTGGCCGCGACGACCCCGGGCAGCGGCGCTGTGACCTTGGCGATCCGCCCGGAGCGCACCGAACTGGCCGCCGACGGCCAGTTGGAAGGCGTGCTGGAAAACATCGTCTATGTCGGCACCGATACCGTCTACCACCTGAACGTGGCCGGACAGCCGGGCTTCCGCGTGCGCCAGCAGAACCGCGACGGCGCACGCTGCCCGCACAGTCCGGGGGCGAAGGTGCGGGTGCGGATTCCCGCCGCCGCCATCCGGGTGCTCGCCGAATGAGCACCGCCGGCCGACCTACCGCGCAACAGTCGGCCGAACGCCGGCAGCTGCGTCGGCGCCTGCTGCTGAGCAGCCCGGCGATGCTGATGCTGGTGCTGTTCCTGGTGATCCCGCTGGGCATCATGTTCGCCGTGTCGATCCAGCAATCCGGCGACTACGGCGGAGTGAAATGGGGCCAGCACAGCCTGGAGGCCTACCTCAATTTCCTCTGGGAACGCGACCTGGACGACAGCCTGGTGTTCAACGCCGACTACCTGGGCATCTTCCAGCGCTCGTTCTGGCTGTCGCTGCTGACCACCCTCGGCTGCCTGGCGCTTGGCTTCCCCACCGCGCTGTACCTGGCGTTGCAGCCGGAACGCCGGCGCAACCTGCTGCTGTTCCTGGTCACCGTGCCGTTCTGGACCAACCTGCTGGTGCGGGTCTACGCCTGGATCCTGCTGCTGCGCAACGGCGGGCTGGTGGACGCCGGCCTGCAAGGCATCGGCCTGACCGACACCGGGCTGGGGCTGCTCTATACCGACAACGCGGTGATCATCGGCCTCCTTTATACCTACCTGCCGTTCATGGTGCTGCCGATCTACAGCAGCCTGGAAAAGATGGACTGGCGCCTGGTGGAGGCGGCATTCGACCTCGGCGCCAACCGCTGGAAAGCGCTGCGCCGGGTGATCGTGCCGCTGGCGATGCCGGGGATAGTCGCCGGCTGCATCCTGGTATTCATCCCGGCCCTGGGCAGCTACATCATTCCGGAATTGCTCGGCGGCGGTAAGGCGCTGATGATCGGCAACCTGATCCAGCTGCAATTCGGTACCGCGCACAACTGGCCGTTCGGCGCCGCCCTTTCGTTCGCCCTGCTGGCCTTCGTCCTGCTGGCGATGCTGATCTACAACCTGCGCTTCCGGGCCAACGCCGGCGGAGGCCAGCCATGAACGGCCGCAATCCACTCTGGACCTTCAGCGGCGTGCGCCAGGCCGCCTGGCTGTTCTTCGCCTTCCTCTACATCCCGATCCTGGTGCTGGTAGTGCTCAGCTTCAACAGCGGCCAGTCGGCGACGCTCTGGGAGAGCTTCAGCCTGAAATGGTATGCGGTGGTGGCCAACGATCCGGAAATCCTCCGCGCGGCGAAGAACTCGCTGCTCGTCGCCACCCTCGCCACCCTGGCCTCGACCGTCCTGGCCACCCTCGCCGCGCTGGGCATGCGCGGTCGCGCCTTCCGCGGGCAGACCCTGATGAACGGCGTTCTCGGCCTGCCGCTGCTGGTGCCGGAGATCGTCACTGCGGTGGCGACCCTGATGTTCTTCTCCTTCATCGGCCTGAAGCTGTCGTTGTTCACCATCCTCATCGCCCACATCGTGTTCTGCATCCCCTTCGCCTACCTGCCGATCCGCGCCCGCCTGGAGGGCCTGGACCCGCGCCTGGCGGAGGCCGCCGCCGACCTCTACGCCTCGCCGTGGAAGGCCTTCTGGAAAATCACCCTGCCGCTGCTGATGCCCGGCGTGCTGTCCGGGGCGATGCTCGCGTTCATCATCTCGATGGACGATTTCGTCATCACCTATTTCGTCGCCGGCGCCGGCGCAACCACCCTGCCGGTGTACATCTTCAGTTCCATCCGCATGGGCATATCCCCGAAGATCAATGCGATTTCCTCGATCATCCTCATGATTTCCATCGCCTTCGTCGCCCTGTCGTACTACCTCGGCCAACGCCGCCGCTGAGAACCTGCCTCCACGAAGAAAAAACAGAAGATCGCCAGGAGTCCATCATGACCTACCGCACACCGCTCACCCTGCTCTTCGCCGCCGGTCTAGCCCTGGGCGGCCAGGCTCGCGCCGAAGGCACCCTGCACTTCGCCAACTGGTCGGACTACTACCCGCCGGAGTTGCTGAAGAAGTTCGAGAAGGACACCGGGATCAAGGCCACCCTCGACGCCTACGACAGCAACGAGACGCTGCTGGCCAAGCTCAAGGCCGGTGGCGGCGCCTACGACGTGGTGGTGCCGTCGGACAGTTTCATAGAAATATTCGTCAAGGAGGGGCTGCTGCAAAAGCTCGACAAGAGCCAGTTGCCGAGCCTGGGCAATCTGAAGGAAAACTTCCGGACCCTTGGCTTCGATCCCGGCCACGACTACAGCATTCCCTATCTCTGGGGCACCACCGGCTACAGCTACGATACGGCGAAGGTGCCGGGCGGCAGGCTGGAAGAAAGCTGGAAGCCGTTCTTCGAACCACCAGCCGAGCTGAAAGGCAAGGTGGTGGCTCTGAACTCCATCGAGGAACTGTTCATTCCCGCCACCTACTACCTCGGCATCGACGAATGCACCGAGGACGCCAGGGAAGCGCAGAAGGTCCTCGACCTGCTGCTCAGGCAAAAGCCGGCGCTGGCCATGTACAACAGCGACGGCACCATCGAGCGCATGGCCGCCGGCGAGGTCGCCATGCACCAGCAGTGGAACGGCGCCTTCCACCGCGCCCACGCCCAACGCGCCAGCCTCGAATACGTCTATCCGAAGGAAGGCATCCGGCTGTTCATCGACAACTTCGCGATTCCGCGCGACGCCAGCAACGTCAAGGAAGCCCACGTCTTCATCGACTGGATGATGCGCCCGGAGAACATCGCCGCCGCCTCCAACTTCGCCAAGTACAACAACGCCATCGTCGGCTCGGAGAAATTCATGGAGAAAGCACTGTTCGACGACCCGGCGATCAACACCCCGCAGGACAAGCTCGACCGCCTGAAGCCGTTCAAGCTCTGCTCGCCGAAAGCCCTGGCGTTGCGCAGCAAGGTCTGGACCAAGCTTAAGAAATAATCGACGCGGCGCTGGCGGCCAGCTCGCGCCAGCGCTGGCCGGCCAGCCAGCTTGGCCATTTCGATCCCTTTTTGACCGTCTACAGGGTTCTCCCCGGCGAAACCGGATTGCTAGAGTCGAACCGCGCCCTCCTCGAGGGGTCGCCCGGAGCCGCGGAAACGGCGCCGGCAGAGCCCAAGGGAACCTCGCGACCGCGAGCTAGAAATCCAACAAGAACGCTTCCTGAGAACGCCATGAACACTATCGACGCCCCAACGCCCGTGCCCGCACACGCCGCGCGCCCTCTCGTCACTGCCATTTCCACCGACCCGGCGGAAACCCCAGCGGTTTTCCACTAGCCCGTCCATTCACCCGGCGCAGGAAAGGTCCGCCCAAGCGGCCGCCTGCGGGATCGATACGGCATTTCGCGAGGAGCGGAACATGGCCAGCGAACGCAACAACGGCATCCTCATCGGCGGCAAGCGCCCCGAGTACGTCCACAGCGCCCAGGGCACCGGCCTGCGGCGCATCCTCGGGCTTCCCGCCCTGGTCTTCTTCGGGCTGGTCTACATGGTTCCGCTGACCATGTTCACCACCTACGGGGTAGTCACCGAGATCACCGGCGGTCGCACCGCCAGCGCCTACCTGATCACCCTGGCGGCGATGCTCTTCACCGCCTTTTCCTACAGCTTCATGGTGAAGAAATATCCCATCGCCGGCTCGGCCTATTCCTATACCAGCCTCAGCTTCGGCCCCTGCGTCGGCTTCCTCGCCGGCTGGTCGCTGCTGCTCGACTACCTGTTCCTGCCGATGATCAACTACCTGCTCATCGGCCTGTTCCTCAACATCGCCTTCCCGATGGTGCCGGCCTGGGTCTTCGTGCTCGCGGCGATCGGCCTGGTCACCGTGCTCAACGTGATCGGCATCAGCTCGGTGGCCGGCATGAGCAACGTGATCGTCGGCGCCCAGTTCGTCTTCGCCGTGGTGTTCGTCGCCATGGCGGTCAAGCACCTGGCCGGCATCCCCTCGCTGGACCTGAGCCTGCCCTTCGTCGGCGACGGCAGCCAGCCGGGCTTCGCCCCGTTGATGGCCGGCGCGGCGGTGCTGTGCCTGTCGTTCCTCGGCTTCGACGCGGTCTCGACCCTGGCCGAGGAAACCCGCGACCCGCAACGCGACATCCCGCGCGCCATCGTCATCACCACGGTCGGCGCCGGCCTGCTGTTCACCGTGCTGGCGGTCTTCAGCCAACTGGTGTTCCCCGGCAGCGTATTCCAGGACGCCGAGTCGGCGGCCAACGAAGTGATGCTGGCGGCCGGCGGCAAGTTCCTCGCCAGCTTCTTCACCGCCGCCTACGTCGCCGGCGCCGCCGGCTCGGCGCTGGCCTCGCAGGCCTCGGTGTCGCGCATCCTCTACAGCATGGGCCGCGACGGCATCCTGCCGCGGCGCGTGTTCGGCAGCCTCTCGGAGCGCTTCAAGACGCCAGTGATCGCGATCCTGGTGGTCTCGGTGATTTCCCTGCTGGCGGTGGTCATCGACCTCACCACCCTGGCCTCGATGATCAGCTTCGGCGCGCTGGTGGCGTTCTCCGCGGTGAACCTGGCGGTGATCCGCAGCTACCTGCTGCTCGACGGCCGCCGCGCCCCGCGCGACCTGCTGCGCTACGGGCTGGTGCCGGCCATCGGCCTGGGCCTGACCCTGTGGCTGTGGACCAGCCTCTCGGCGCTGACCCTGGTGATCGGCCTGACCTGGTTCGCCGCCGGCCTCGCCTACCTGGCGTTGCATACCGGCGGTTTCCGCCGCAAGGCGCCGACCGTGACCTTCTCCGAACAGAACTGAGCCCGGGAGCCCGACATGCTGACCATCTACAGCGACGACCATCGCCTGCACCACGGCCGGCACGAACTGATCGGCGGCCAGTTCACCCCCTGCTTCGAAAAACCCAGCCGCGCCGACATGGTCCTCGACCGCGTGAAGGCCGTCGGCCTCGGCGAAGTCCGCGCACCGCGCGACTTCGGCCTGGAACCGATCCGCCGGGTGCACAGCGAGGGTTTCGTGCGTTTCCTGCAGAACGCCTGGCAGGACTGGCTGGCCACCGGCCGCAGCCACGATATGCTGCCGATCGCCTGGCCGACCCGGCGCCTGCGGCAGACGGAGCCGGACAACATCGACGGTCGCCTCGGCTACTACTCCTTCGACGCCGGCGCGCCGATCACCGCCGGGACCTGGCAGGCGATCACCAGTTCGGCCAACGTCGCCCTCAGCGGCCAGTCCGAACTCGCCAACGGCGCGCGCTCGGTATTTTCGCTCTGTCGCCCGCCGGGCCACCACGCCGCGGCCGACTACATGGGCGGCTATTGCTTCTTCAACAATGCCGCCATCGCCGCCCAGGCCTTCCTCGACCGGGGCGCCGGGCGGGTGGCGATCCTCGACGTCGACTACCACCATGGCAACGGCACCCAGGACATCTTCTACGACCGCGCCGATGTGCTGTTCACCTCGATCCACGGCGATCCGCGCTTCGAATACCCCTATTTCCTCGGCTACGCCGACGAGAAGGGCAACGGCGTCGGCACCGGCTACAACTTCAACTACCCACTGGCGGCCGGCAGCGACTGGGCGACCTGGAGCCAGGCGCTGCAGGCGGCGATCCGGCAGATCCAGGCCTATGCGGCGGACGTCCTGATCGTTTCCCTGGGGGTGGATACCTTCAAGGAGGACCCGATTTCCCAGTTCCGCCTGGACAGCCCCGACTACCTGCGCATGGGCGAAGCCATCGGCAAGCTCGGCCTGGCCACGCTGTTCGTGATGGAGGGAGGCTACGCGGTGGAGGAAATCGGGATCAACGCGGTGAACGTGCTACAGGGTTTCGAAGGGGTTCACCGGTAAGCCCGCCCGCAACTTCGCCCGGTCGGAACGCGAAACGGCCCGCCTCTCTTCCGGGAGGCGGGCCGTTTCGATTCAGGGCCTTACTTGATCACTTCGACGAACTCGACGTCGATCTCGCGGCCGACCAGGTCGCGGTCGACTTCGCCGGTCAGCTTGACCCGGGTCTTGTCGTTGATTTCCATCGGCGGGAAGTCTTCGTCGTCGATCTCCACCTTCATGCTGCCGGTGGCATCGCGGAACTCGTAGATGTCGCCCTTGATGCGCTTGACGATGGTGCCCTGGAGGACCACCGGGGTGTCGTCGGCGGCTTCCAGCGCGGCCTTCACCGTGGTGGTGGTCGGGGTAGCGCCCGGGCCGGTATAGCCGGCGGCCAGGGTGACGGTGGAGAACAGGCCGATGGCAGCGATGAGGGGCAGGTGACGAAGTTTCATGGGTAACGCCTCGTAGTTGGTTTCGATGGGTCCAGGCTACGAAGCCTTGCTGAAACCAGGCTTAATCGGCGCTTAAGCGAAGCTTAATCGGCGTCGCTGGTGGCCAGGCGCTCGCCGCTCTTCTTGCGGAACACGTAGAACAGGTTCGGCTCGCTGACCATGTAGATGGTGCCCTCGTCGTCGATGGCCACCCCTTCGGCGCGCGGGATCTTGCTGTCCAGGCCGTTGAAGCCGCCGAGCAGGCTGATGAAGCTGACCGGCTCGCCCTTCTCGTCCAGCTCCAGCAGCAGATGCGATTCGGCCGACAGCACCAGGGTATGGCCGGTACGCGGGTCGACGCTGAGGGCCGAGACGTTGCGCATGTACAGGTCGTCGCTCGGTAGCGCGGTCATCGCCCCGCTCAGGCTCGGCCCGCCGTCGCTCTTCCAGCTGAACAGGGTCATCGGATCGCGCTCCTTGCTCAGCAACAGACGCTGCTGGCGCGGATCCCAGGCGATGCCCTCGAAGCCCTTGTTCTTCTTGCCGATATTGCCCAGCGGGAATTCGGCCAGGCTCTTGGTGCTCAGCTCGGCGGTCTGCGGGTCGACATGGAAGATGGTCAGGGTATTGCGGCGCTCGTCGGTCACCGCGACGTTGCCGTTCTCCAGCACCGCCACGCCTTCGGGATTGCTCAGGCCGAGCAGCGGGATAGTGCGCAGCACGTCGCCGGTGAGCGACAGCTCCACCAGCAGCGGCCGCTTGCCGGTAACGGTGAACAGGGTCCTGGTTGCCGGGTTGTAGGCCAGGTCCGAGGTTTCTTCCTCCTCCAGGCCCTGCAACGGCTTGGCGTCGATCACCACCCGATAGCCCGGCAGCCAGATGCTTTCGTCGCGCTGCTGCTGGCTGGCCTGGCTTTCCTTCCACCAAAGGCCGGCGCGATCGTCCCAATGCATGACGATGGTCAGCACCACGCCGACGAGCACGACGAACGCCGGCAGCAGCCAGCGGAAACGGGGAAGCTTGGAGGCAAGGGACATGGGCGAGGCTCGACTGTTTGGCCAGGTGTTTTCTTGGGCGTCGCCATGAAAGGGCATTGCCCCCGGCCTGTCAATCGAAGCGTCGGCCAGCCGACCGACAGTCGTTTCCGCTGCCGGCGCTAGGGAGGCCGGCCGCACCCGGCGGCCGCAGCGGTTCAGAGCACGCGGGTCTCGAAACGGCTGGCGCCCGGCAATTCGAGCAGCAACTCGTCGCCGCTGTTCAGCGGCCCGACCCCGGACGGCGTGCCGGTCAGCACCACATCGCCGGCCTGTAGCGAGAAATGCCCGGCGATGTGCTGGATCAGCGGCACGATCGGATTGAGCATGTCGCGGCTGTTGCCGTCCTGGCGCACCTCGCCGTTGATGGTCAGGCGGATGCCGATGTCGGTCGGGTCGGGAAACTGGTCGGCGTTCACGAACGGCGACAGCACGCCGGCGCCATCGAAGCTCTTTGCCAGCTCCCAGGGCAGGCCCTTTTCCTTCAGTTTCGCCTGGACCTCGCGCAAGGTCAGGTCCAGCGCCGGCGCATAGCCGGAGATCGCGTCGAGGACCTCCTCGCGGTTCGGCTTGCGCGACAGCGGCTTGCCGATCAGCACGGCGATTTCCGCCTCGTAGTGTACCGAGCCGCGCTCCTGCGGCAGGCTCAGCCCGCCGCTCACCGGCACCACGCAGGAGCCGGGCTTGATGAACAGCAGCGGCTCGGTGGGAACCGGGTTGTTCAGTTCCTTGGCGTGTTCGGCGTAGTTGCGCCCGACGCAGACCAGCTTGCCCAGGGGGAAGTGGATCGGGGTGCCGTCGATATATTGATGCTGGTAACTCATTTACCGACTCCTGAACGGGTGGAAAGGCATCCGTGGCGCCCGCCACAGACGAGAAGGGCCGGATGACCGGCCCTCTGCGTTGCGACACCTGCTACTCGGCGAAGATCTTGCCGGGATTCATGATCCCGTTGGGGTCGAACACCGCCTTCAGTGCCTTCATATAGGCAATTTCGGTTTCCGAGCGGGTGTAGGTCAAGTAGTCGCGCTTGGTCATGCCCACGCCATGCTCGGCGGAAATCGAGCCGTTGTACTTCTCGACGGTCTCGAACACCCACTTGTTGACGGTCGCGCACTTGGCGAAGAACTCGTCCTTGCCGAGGTTTTCCGGCTTGAGGATGTTCAGGTGCAGGTTGCCGTCGCCGATGTGGCCGAACCACACCACCTCGAAGTCCGGGTAGTTGGCCTCGACGATGGCGTCGATGTCCTTGAGGAAGGCGGGCACCCGGGAAACCGTGACCGAGATGTCGTTCTTGTACGGCGTCCAGTGGGAGATGGTCTCGGAGATGTACTCGCGCAGCTTCCACAGGTTCTGCAACTGCTGCTCGCTCTGGCTCATCACCCCGTCCAGCACCCAGCCCTGCTCGACGCAGTGCTCGAAGGTGGCCAGCGCCTCGTTGGCGACTTCCTCGGTGGTCGCCTCGAACTCCAGCAGGGCGTAGAACGGGCAGTCGGTTTCGAACGCCCGCGGTACGTCGCCACGGGCCAGGACCTTGGCCAGGGCCTTGTCGGAGAAGAACTCGAAGGCGGTCAGGTCGAGCTTGCTCTGGAAGGCATGCAGCACCGGCATGATCGAGTCGAAGTCGGGCGTGCCGAGGACCATAGCGGTGAGGTTCTTCGGCGTGCGCTCCAGGCGCATGGTCGCCTCGACCACGAAGCCCAGGGTGCCTTCGGCGCCGATGAACAGCTGGCGCATATCGTAGCCGGTGGCGTTCTTGATCAGGTCCTTGTTCAGTTCGAGCAGGTCGCCCTTGCCAGTGACGACCTTCATCCCGGCCACCCAGTTACGGGTCATGCCGTAGCGAATGACCTTGATCCCGCCGGCATTGGTGCCGATATTGCCGCCGATCTGGCTGGAACCGGAAGAAGCGAAGTCAACCGGGTAGTACAGGCCGTTTTCCTCGGCGAAGGTCTGCAGTTGCTTGGTAACCACGCCCGGCTGGCAGACTACGGTGCGGTCGAAGGCATTGAAGTCGAGTATCCGGTTCATGTAGTCGAAGGCCACCACGACTTCGCCGTTGGCCGCCACGGCCGCGGCGGAGAGCCCGGTACGACCGCCCGACGGGACCAGACCGACCTTGTGCTGGTTGGCCCAGCGGACGATCGCCTGGACCTGCTCGACGCTCTTGGGGAACACGATGGCCAGCGGCGCAGGGGCGAAATGCTTGGTCCAGTCCTTGCCGTAGGCGTCCAGGGAGGCGGCGTCGTCGAGCAGCTTGCCAGGCTCGACCAGGGGCTTGAGCGATTCGATCAGGGCTTCGCGGGTCATTCGGGAACTCTCAAATGATTCATGGTCGTCCTGAGAACAACTCAGGTCGCAACCGGGCAAGGAAAAGGGAGAACATGCTAGCATACGCCCCCCGCGCTTAGTGCCTCTGGGCGCCGAGTTGCGGGTGCCGGCCAGCGCCGGCCGGACCCGCTTCGCGCAGTTCGCTTTCCAGCCACTTCCTCCGGGACAACAGGTTTACGCAGATGAGCAAGACCTCTCTCGACAAGAGCAAGATCAAGTTCCTTCTTCTCGAAGGTGTCCACCAGAACGCCGTGGACACGCTGAAGGCCGCCGGCTACACCAACATCGAGTACCTCAAGACCGCGCTTTCCGGCGACGAGCTGAAGGAAAGGATCGCCGATGCGCACTTCATCGGCATTCGCTCCCGCACCCAGCTGACCGAAGAGGTCTTCGACTGCGCGAAGAAACTGATCGCGGTCGGCTGCTTCTGCATCGGCACCAACCAGGTCGACCTCAACGCCGCCCGCGAACGCGGTATCGCCGTGTTCAACGCGCCCTACTCGAACACCCGCTCTGTGGCTGAGCTGGTACTGGCCGAGGCGATCCTGCTGCTGCGCGGCATCCCGGAAAAGAACGCCTCCTGCCATCGCGGCGGCTGGATCAAGAGCGCGGCGAATTCCTTCGAGATCCGTGGCAAGAAGCTCGGCATCGTCGGCTACGGCTCGATCGGCACCCAGCTCTCGGTACTCGCCGAGGCCCTGGGCATGCAGGTGTTCTTCTACGACACCGTGACCAAGCTGCCGCTGGGCAACGCGGTGCAGATCGGCAGCCTGCACGAGCTGCTGGGCATGTCCGACATCGTCTCGCTGCACGTTCCCGAACTGCCCTCCACCCAGTGGATGATCGGCGAGAAGGAAATCCGCGCGATGAAGAAGGGCGGCATCCTGATCAACGCCGCGCGCGGCACAGTGGTCGAGCTGGACCACCTGGCCGCCGCGATCAAGGACGAGCACCTGATCGGCGCCGCCATCGACGTGTTCCCGGTCGAGCCGAAATCCAACGACGAGGAATTCGCCAGCCCGCTGCGTGGCCTGGACCGGGTGATCCTGACCCCGCACATCGGCGGCTCCACCGCCGAGGCACAGGCCAACATCGGCCTGGAAGTGGCGGAGAAGCTGGTCAAGTACAGCGACAACGGCACCTCGGTGTCCTCGGTCAACTTCCCCGAAGTGGCCCTGCCGTCGCACCCGGGCAAGCACCGCCTGCTGCACATCCACGCCAACATCCCCGGCGTGATGAGCGAGATCAACAAGGTCTTCGCCGACAACGGCATCAACGTTTCCGGCCAGTACCTGCAAACCAACGAGAAGGTCGGCTACGTAGTGATCGACGTCGATGCCGAGTACTCGGACCTGGCCCTGGAGAAACTCCAGCAGGTCAACGGTACCATCCGTAGCCGCGTGCTGTTCTAAGGCAGCGTCCGGCGGAAAGGAAAAAGGAGGCCCAGCGGCCTCCTTTTTTCGTTTCCGTCACTTGACGGTAACGGTGATCTTCTCCGACTCCACGGTCGGCTCCAGCGGCACGTGGTTCTTGTCGCCCACCAGCAGTTGCAGGGTGTGCTTGCCCGGCGGCAGGGTGATCTCGGTTTCGGTCTGGCCCTTGCCGAAGTGGCGGATGTTGTCGGTCATCGGCAGCGGCAGGTTCATCGCCGGCTGCTCCTTCAGGTCCACCAACAGGTGATGGTGGCCGGTATCCGGCATGTCGACGCCGGCCGGCGCCACGCCCATGCCTTTCAGGCCGAATTTCACGGTGAAGGTCTTGTCGACGGTTGCACCATCGGCCGGCGTGATGAAATACACTTTCGCCCCTTCGGGCGCCTTCGTCCGGGGCAGGTCGGCAGCCATCAGGCTGGCGGATGCGCCGAACATCAGGGCGGCTAGACCGAGGCAAGGCAATGTCACTCTCATGGGAGTCTCCTGTTTTCACTTCCGTTAGCACCCGGGAAACACCACTGGACGGAATTTCCCCGGCACTCTTCGTGCCTTCCGAATCAGGGAAAGGCATCGCTGGCACAGCGATTTCCACTGCGAAGCCCGTGTTAGAGCGGCGCTCGCGCACATAATCCGGGTCAATGCCCGCAACCCCTGGAAAGACCGCATGCAACCCAGTAGGTTCGCGATTGTCCAGGACGCGGGCCCGGCTAAGCTGAACGAACAGCATAGGCCCGACCGACGTTCATTCCCACCCGAGGAGTACTACATGCGATTTCTGCCCCGCCTGCTGATGCTGGTATCCCTGGCCGCTCCGCTGGCCCATGCCGAGCTGCTCGACGACGTCCACCAGCGCGGCGCCCTGCGCATCGCCCTGGAGGGCACCTATCCGCCGTTCAACTTCAAGCAGGGCGGCAAGCTCACCGGCTTCGAGACCGAACTGGGCGAACTGCTGGCCGCCGAACTGGCGGTCAAGCCGGAATTCGTCACCACCGAATGGAGCGGCATCCTCGCCGGCCTGCAGAGCGGCAAGTACGACATCGCGCTGAACCAGGTCTCGGTGAACGAGCAGCGGCGCAAGGTCTTCGACTTCAGCGAGCCATACACCATCTCCAGCGCCCAGTTGATCGTGCGTGCCGACGAAACCCGCCAGTTCAAGTCGCTGGAAGACCTCAAGGGCCTCAAGCTCGGCGTCGGCCAGGGCACCAACTACGCCGACCTGGCGAAGTCGGTGGCCGGCGTCAACGTGCGCACCTATCCGGGCGCCCCGGAATACCTGCAGGACCTGGCCAGCAAACGCATCGACGCGGCGCTCAACGACCGCCTGCTGATCCCCTTCGCCATCCGCGAGGCCAAGCTGCCGGTCAAGCCCGGCGCGGCGGTGGGACCGGTGGCGAACATGGCGATTCCCTACCGGAAGAACAATCCGAAGTTCGGCGAGGCGCTGAATGCGGCGCTGGAGAAGATCAAGGCCGACGGCCGCTTCGCCAAGCTCTCGGAAAAGTGGTTCGGCCTGGACGTCAGCCAGCCGCCGAAGTGAGCTCCCGCCCGAACGGGGGAAGCGGCCGCGCCCGAGAGACGCGGCCGTCGTGTTTGTCGATGGAGTGTTGAATGAATTCGCTGCAGAAATTGCTCGAATGGCTCGCCAACCTGGTCGAGCTGCTCGGGATGGCCTGGCCCTTCCTGCTCCAGGGCGCGATGTATACCGTGCTGTTCGCCGCGGTATCGATGGTCCTGGGCCTGATCCTCGGCTTCAGCGTCGCGGTGGTCCGGGTGACCAAGGTGCCGGTGGTCTCGCAGATCGCCGCGGTCTACGTCAGCGCCTTCCGCGGGACGCCACTGCTGGTGCAGATCTTCGTCCTGTACTACGGGCTGCCGAGCGTAGGCATCGAGTTCACCCCGGTCACCGCGGGCATCCTGGCGCTGACCCTGAATGTCGCGGCCTATCTCTCGGAGTCCATGCGCGGGGCGATCCTCGGCATCGACAAGGGACAATGGGAAGCCGGGCTCTCGGTCGGCCTGACCTGGGGCCAGACCCTGTGGAACATCATCACCCCGCAGGCCCTGCGCCTGGCGGTGCCGAGCCTGTCGAACAGCCTGATCAGCCTGATCAAGGACACCTCGCTGATCTCCGTGATCACCGTGACCGAACTGATGCTGGCGACCAAGGAGGTCATCGCCGAGACCTTCCAGCCGCTGCCGCTCTATCTCGCCGCCGCCGGGATCTACTGGCTGCTTTCGGCACTCTTCGAGCGTGTGCAGAAAGCCCTGGAGAACCGCCTGACCGCGCCGCTGCGGCGCTGAGTTCAGCCGCCGGCGTCGAGGCCGGCCAGGCAGACCGCGGCGCGGTCCAGTTCATCCTCGTTGAATACCAGCACGCCCATGCGCTTGAGGGCGGCGGCGGTAACGCCCTCGCCGGCGACCCGGTTGCCGTTGAAGCGCCCGTCGTAGTTCTCCAGGTTGCCGCAGGAAGGACTGCGCGCCTTGAGCACGGCCATCCGGATGTCATGGCGGCGGACCAGTTCCACTGCCGCCTCCGCACCCAGCAGGAATGCTTCGCTGACATCCTCGCCGTCGACGGTGAAGACCCGGTTCAGCCGGTCCAGCACTTCGCCGCCCTGGCCGCCGGGGATCTCCGCTGGCGGGCGGGGCGTCGGCAGGCCTCCGGCGACCTCCGGGCAAAGGGCGACGATCCGCCCCTGCGCATGCCAGCGCGAGAGCAGGTCGAACGGGCCATGGCTGCCACCGTCGTAGCGCACCAGGTGGCCCAGCAGGCAACGGCTGACCAGAACCTTCTGCATGGATGCTCCACCCCTTTGACAGGCACACAGAGTAGCCCGCCGCTCGCCGATGGTCACGCCCGGTAACAGTAGCCGGGAAACACCAGGGAAACCCGCCCTCGACCCAACCGGAGTTAGGCCTCGCGGTCGCGCTCCAGCGCCCGTATGGCGGGGACCAGGGCTATTTCTTGCCGATCCTTAGGATAGAACTGCGGGCGGCCCATGGCGAACCTCCGCCGCCCCGAGCAGACTGGCTTCCCGCGCAACCGCGAAGGACCCGCCCGTCATGCTCCCGACCCGCTCGCTTCTACCGTTTTTCCTGGCCCCCGCGTTGCTCGCCAGCGCCAGCCAGGCGGCCATGGAGGCCCTGGACAACGACAGTCTCAGCCAGGTCACCGGCCAGGCCGGCATCAGCCTGCGCCTGGACCTGCGCGCCGGCGCGGCCAGGGTCGCCTGGGTGGACGACGGCGGCAGCCTCTCGCTGCGCAACCTGGTGATCGACAACGGCTGCGTGAAGGCCGGCGACTGCCCGGACGGGCGCGGCGGCAACATCCCCCTGGGCGCCGCCCAGCTCGGCCTGAGCCTGCCGATCTTCGGCGTCGAGCAGCCGACCCTGGCACTGGACGTGACCACCGGCAGCGGCGGCGGGCAGCAACTGGCGATCAGCCTGCCGGACCTCGCCACGATCAACGACCAGTTGATCGCCAGCGGCCTGCCGGCGCAGCGCATCCGCCTGCGGGTGGCCAGCGACCTGTACATCGGCGACAACTCGATCGGCCGCATCGAACTGCGCGACATCACCGACCTGCGCGGCACGATCAAGGTCTGGGGTCACTGAGGCGGCGACGCCGCCGAGGGTTCAGGAAAGTTGCAGGAGGGATTCGTTGCGCCGGCGGAACCAGCCGGTCAGCGACAGCCGGTCGCGGCTGGCGGGCAGGACTTCGTGCTCGGTGCCGGCGGACATGAACACCACCAGGCTACCGCCCGTCGGCTGGATGTCCACCTGCCGCTGCGGCAGGTGCAGGCGCAGCGCGCCGCCATGCTCGGGCAACCAGGCATCGTTGAGGTAGAGAACCGCGGAGACGGTGCGTGCGTCGTCGTCGCGGAAACGATCGACATGCTTCTGGTAATAGGCGCCCGGCGGGTACAGCGCGAAGTGGCACTCGAAATCCTCGAGGCCGAGGAACAGCGAGGCGTTGAGCGCCTGGCGCAAGCTGTCCATCACCCCCAGGTATTCGTCGCAGGCCTCGGATTCTCCGGGCTCCAGCCATTGCGTGAGGTCGCCGCGGATGCCTTCGCGGATCACCTGGCCGTCGCCGCGGCCGATCGCCGCCGGGGTCAGGTCGCCCGCGACCGCACGGGTGCGGCACTCTTCGGCCAATCTGGTGGTCAGACGCTCAGGCATGAAGATGCTCTGGTGCGACCAGCCCTGGTCGACCAGTTCATCGACGATGCGATGCAGGAGTGGATGATTGACGTTGATGTGCATTGTCCATTGTAGCGTGCCGCCCCGGTGTCTCGACAAGCGGTCCGCCGCATGTCGACAATAGCGCCCCATGGACGGCACCACCCGAACGACGAGGCTTTCGCCGCCAAAGGAGTATCAATGCGCGCTTTGCTCGCCTTCGCTTTACTGCTGGTTGGTCTGCCCGCCCTGGCCGACCCTTATCAACGCCTGTACCAGGCCGCTGGCTGGCCCGACCAGCGCGCGCATTTCAGCGATGCCCTGGACGCGGCGCAGAAGCGCTACCAGGACAAGCTGCCGCCCGCGCTCTACCAGACCCTGGTGGACAACAGCAATCGCCGCTTCGCCCCGGCCGAAGTCGACCAGCGCGCCCTCAACGGCCTGCGCGAGAACCTGCCGGACAGCGCCAGCCCGCTGAATTTCTTCGAGTCGCCGCTGGGGCGCAAGGTGGTCGCCGCCGAGGTGCTCGCCACCCGCCGCGACCAGTTGCTCCAGCACAGCAACGGCCTGCCGCGGCAGAACGCCAGCGAGCCACGCCGGGCCCTGGTGAAGCGCCTGGCCCAGGTCCTTCCGGCCCGAGAGGCCGGCGCGGAAGTCAGCCTGGCCCTGGCCGGGGTCGCCGCCGACAGCCTCAGCCAGATGCTTCCGGGCCTCCCCGGCCTGCTTGGCGGCGGACAGACCGGCCAGTTGCTGGAAGGCCAGCGCCAGCGCCTGGTGCAGCAGATCGGCGCGGACCTGGAGAACACCCTGCTGTATGTCTACCGCGATCTCTCCGATGCGGAACTCACCCAGTACGTGAACTTCGCCGAGTCGCCGGCCGGCCGCAGCTACTACCAGGCGGCCCTGGCCGCGCTGAAAGCCGGCCTGGCGGTGGACCAGGCGGTCGCCCCCTGATCGACGCGGGGCCTGGAACTCAGGCCCCCAGCGCGTCGCTCAGGAAATCGAAATAGCGCCGCCGCAGCCCCTCGCTTTCGTTCGCCAGGTGATGGCGCGCCTCTTCCAGCAACAGTATCCGCGGCTCGTCGAATTTCTCCCGCAGCACCTTCAGGCCATGGCGCCAGTCCACCGTCTCGTCGGACTCGCCCTGCACCACCAGGGGGCTCAGGGCACGCCGAGGTGCCCGCTCGATGCGCGGCACCCAGCGGGTCAGCGCGCCGACCCAGGCGGTCGGCAGGGTGCGTGGCTGCAACGGATCGTGCTCGCGGAGGAAGTCGAGGAACTGCGGATCGCTGGAGTTCTCCGAGAAGCGCCGCGGGATCGAGTCGACGAACGGGCTCAGCAGGCGGTAGCTGAGCTTCGACCAGCCCCAGGCGCGCGGGCGCACCAGCGGCGCCAGGAGAATCGTCTCGCCCAGCTCGGGACGTTCGCCGCCGTGCAGCAGGTAGTCCAGCAGGATCGCCCCCCCGGTGCTTTGTCCGCAGAGGTGCCAGGGCGCCGCCAGGTCGAGTTCGGCAGCCTGGCCCAGCAGGCCCTTGAACACCGCCTGGTATTCGGCGAAGTCGCGGATGCTGGCCCGCTCGCCTTCGGACAGGCCATGCCCCGGCAGGTCGCAGGCGAGCACCGAGAAGCCCATGCCCAGCGCCCAGTCGACCACGTGCCGATACAGTCCCATGTGGTCGTAATAGCCATGCATCAGCAACAGGCTGCCGCGCGCTTCCGGCAGCAGCCAGGCCTGCACCGCCAGGCGGCGCCCGTCGACCGTCATGCTGCCGAGCCGCGCTTGCAGGCGCGGATGGCGGGAGCGCAGGTCCAGGCCGTAGTAGGCCTGGTAGGCGAGGACGGCGGCGTCCGCCTCGGCCGCGGCCAAGGGTCGCAGGTGCTGGCGCAGGTAATCGGGGTTGAAGGCTTCTGACATCGGCGGTTCCGGGCTGCAATCGATTCGTGGCCGGGCCACGGGCGAAACCCAGGGATATTCAGCTGCGCGCGAACACATGGCAAGCTTGGCACCCGTTTTCCGTGTGAATGCCATGACTCCCCGCCGCAAGACGCTCCTCGTCAGCCTGGTCGGCCTGCTCTGGGCCGGCGGCCTGCTCGCCGCCTACTGGTGGTTCGAGATCCGCTACATCCGCCCGTTCAGCGAGCAGACCACCCTGTTCTCCGGCGACAGCCTGCGCCTGCCGGCCGAGCTGGCCGGGCCGGGGGCGATCCGCCTGGTGCATTTCTGGGACCCGGCCTGCCCCTGCAACGTCGGCAACCAGCAGCACCTCGGCGAGCTGATCGAACGCTTCGCCGGCAAGGGCGTGGAGTTCCATGTCCTGCAGAAGCCTGGCAGCCAGGGCCGCCTGCCGGACAACCTGGCCGCCCTGCGCCCCCTCGCCGGTCTGCCCGGTTCCGAGCAGTTGCCGGCCAGCCCGGCCGTGGCGATCTGGGACCGCGACGGCCGCCTGGCCTACTTCGGCCCCTATAGCGAGGGCGCGGTATGCACCTCCAGCAACAGCTTCATCGAACCGATCCTCGAAGCGCTGCTGCAGGGACGTCCGGTGGATGCCACCCATACCCTCGCCGTGGGTTGCTACTGCCCCTGGACCCCGGAAAAAGGCTGACCTGGCTCAACACCGGGCCTTCCGGAGGGGGCGCCGGAAGGCGTAGCGGCTACACTGCCCGGGTCGGCCCACGAGGGGCCGTTGCCGAACCAAGGAGTCGCTGCATGTCCCTACGTCCCACCCTCGCCCTGCTCGCCCTCGTCAGCCTGCCACTGATGGCCGCCCAGAACGACCCTCAGCCCAGCAGCAAGGAACTGATGAAGGAGCACCAGGCGCAGATCCAGAACGACCTGGCCGACGTCGACTACAAGCGCAAGCGCATCGTCGAGGCCAACATGAACCTCACCGACCAGGAAGGCGAGAAGTTCTGGCCGATCTACAACACCTACCGCACCGAGTCGGACAAGCTCAGCAAGGAAACCCTCAAGCTCCTGCTCGACTACGCCCAGGCCTACAACAGCGGCAACGTCAGCGACGACCAGGCGAGCAAGCTGATCGAGCGTGTCGACGACCTCCAGGAGGACCGTCTGGAACTGCGCGACAAGTACGTCAAGCGCATCGCCAAGAACGTCTCGCCCAAGCGCGCCATGCGCTTCCTGCAGATCGAGATCCAGCTCGACGCCATCGCCACCCTGGAGATCGGCCGTCAGGTACCGCTGGTCGAGTAACCCTCTTCCCGCTTCGCCAGCCGCGCCCTGTATTGCTCCGGGGGCGCGGCGTGCCAGCGGCGAAAGGCCCGGTAGAACGGCGACAGCTCGGCGAACCCGCAAGCCTTGGCCACCTCGCGGATGGCGCGACCGGCCAACAGCATCTCGCTCGCCCGCTGCCGGCGAACCTCATCGCGAACCTGCCGGAAACTCGCTCCCCCAGCGGCCAGCGCACGCTGCAAGGCACCGCTGCCAAGGCCCAGCTCCGCCGCGCACTGGCGCAAGCCATAGCCCTCCCCGAGGCGCAGCTCGATCAGGTAGCGCACGCGATTGAGCAAGCGGTTCTCGCTGAGTTCGCGGGACTGTTCTTCCGCGTGGCGGGCCAGCACGTCATGCATGTCCGGATTGGCGTTGCGCGAAGGACGCCGCAGCAAGGCGGCGGAAAACGCCAGGGCATCGTGCGGCCGCGAGAACAGCGGCAGCCTGCCGAACAACCGGCGGTGTTCGCCCAGCCGCGGCGGGGCTCGGTGGCGGAACTCGATGCGCTCGGCGACGAACTCGTCGTCGCTGATCAGCGCCAGCAGCTTGAGGAACAGCAGCATCAGGCATTCGATCTGCTGGCGCAGCGAGGCATAGCCCAGGTAGTTGATGTCGAGGATCAGCCTTGCCGTTTCCCCTTCGACCTCGAGGCGCGCGGCGAAACCGCCGGAGAGAATGTGCTGGAAACGCACGAAGCTGCGCAGCGCCTCCTCCAGGTCGCGCGCGGACAGCAGCAGGTAGCCGACCACATCGAGCAGGCGCGGCTTCATTGCCTCGCCCAGGTGCAGGCCGATGTCGGCATCGCCGGTCACCGCCGCCAGCTCGGTCCAGAACAACGGGGCGTTGTCATGCACCAGGCGGCCGCCCAGGGTCGGCGGCGGCAGCGGGATACGCCGGTAGACGCTGCGGTAGACGCGGGTGGGGTCGAGCCCGAGGGCGTCCAGGGCTTCATACAACAGACGCCGCAACGTGGCGGAATGGGTCAGGGGGCTGGTAGACGGGTCGTCCTGCATGGCGGCTCCTCGCGATTGACCAAAGACTTCCAGGGTCCGAGCATTCGGTCAATGCCGCGGGCCGGCGGCATCCGCAGAATGCTCGGCACTACAACAAGGAGAAAGGATCGATGAAACGCACCCTGACCGTGATCGCCGTGGCGGTCGCCGCCGCGGCTGCCGGCGGCGCCTGGTACCTCCATGCCAAGCAGCCGCTCCGCAACGGCTCGCTCGCCCTGGCCCACCTGCAGGCGCCGGTCGACGTGCGCTACGACGAGCGCGGGGTTCCGCACCTGTATGCGCAGAACCAGACCGACCTCTACCGCGCCCTCGGCTACGTGCACGCCCAGGACCGCCTGTTCCAGATGGAAATGCTGCGGCGCCTGGCGCGCGGCGAGCTGGCCGAAGTGCTCGGACCCAAGCTGGTGGATACCGACCGTCTGTTCCGCACCCTGCGCATCCGCGACCACGCCGCCGAATACAGCGCCCGCCAGGACAAGCAGTCGCAGCCCTGGAAAGTGCTGGAGGCCTACCTGGACGGGGTCAACCAGTTCCAGGAGAACAACCCGGCGCCGCTCGAATTCGATCTGCTGGGCATACCCAGGCGTCCCTTCACCCCCGAAGATACCCTGAGCATCGCCGGCTACATGGCCTACAGCTTCGCTGCCGCCTTCCGCACCGAGCCGGTGCTGACCTACATCCGCGACGAACTGGGCAGCGACTACCTGCGCATCTTCGATCTCGACTGGCATCCGCAGGGCGTGCTGACGCCCTCCGGCGCACTGGGCGCCGGCGACTGGAAGGACCTCGGCGCCCTCGCCCGTCTCAGCCAGCAGGCCCTGGAGGACGCCGGCCTGCCGCAGTTCGAGGGCAGCAACGCCTGGGTCGTCGCCGGCAGCCGCACCGCCAGCGGCAAGCCCCTGCTGGCCGGCGACCCGCATATCCGCTTCGCCGCGCCGGCGGTATGGTACGAGGCCCAGCTGAGCGCGCCCGGCTTCGAACTCTATGGCCACCACCAGGCGCTCAACCCCTTCGCCTCGCTGGGCCACAACCGTGCGTTCGGCTGGAGCCTGACGATGTTCCAGAACGACGACCTCGACCTGGTCGCCGAGAAGGTCAACCCGGACAACCCCAACCAGGTCTGGTACCAGGGCGAATGGGTCGACCTGCAGAGCGAGGAGCAGGAAATCGCGGTCAAGGGCGCTGCGCCGGTGAAGCTCACCCTGCGCCGCTCGCCCCACGGTCCGATCGTCAACGACGCGCTCGGCGCCAGCTCCGGCAAGACCCCGATCGCCATGTGGTGGGCTTTCCTCGAGACCGAGAACCCGGTGCTCGACGCCTTCTACCAGCTGAATCGCGCCGATACCCTGGCCAAGGCCCGCGCGGCGGCCTCGAAGATCCATTCGCCGGGACTCAACCTGGTCTGGGCCAACGCCGCCGGCGATATCGGCTGGTGGGCCTCGGCGGCCCTGCCGAAGCGGCCGGAGGGGGTGAACCCGAGCTTCATCCTCGACGGCAGCAAGGGCGAGGCGGACAAGTCCGGCTTCTATCCGTTCGCCGACAACCCACAGGAGGAAAACCCGGCGCGCGGCTATATCGTCTCCGCCAACTTCCAGCCGGTCCCGGCCAATGGCCGGCCGATTCCCGGCTACTACAACCTGGCGGACCGCGGCCAGTGGCTGGATACCCAACTGGCCGACCGCGGCACCAAATGGAACCTGGACAACAGCCGCGCGCTGCAACTCGGCAATCGCACCGGCTACGCGCCACGCCTGCTCGCACCCTTGCTGCCGGTCCTGCGCGAGGTGGTCGACGACGCCGAAGGCAAGCGCCTGGTCGAGCAACTGGCGGCCTGGAACGGCGACTACCCGGTCGACTCGACCGCCGCCACGCTGTTCAACCAGTTGCTGTTCCAGATTGCCGAGGGCGCCTTGCACGACGAACTGGGCGATGCCTTCTTCGACAGCCTGATCGCCACCCGCGCCATCGACAGCGCGCTGCCTCGGCTGGCTGGCGACGCCGACTCGCCCTGGTGGGACGACCGCCGCACAGAACGCCGGGAAACCCGCGCGGATATCGTCAGGACCGCCTGGAACGCCTCCCTCGCGCATCTGCGCAGCACCCTCGGCAACGACCCGTCCGGCTGGCTGTGGGGCAAGGCGCATACCCTGACCCACGAGCACGCCCTGGGCCAGCAAGCGCTGCTCAGGCGCCTTCTCAACGTCGGTCCGTTCGCCGCCCCCGGCACCCACGAGGTACCGAACAATCTGTCGGCGAAGATCGGCCCGGCCCCCTGGGCGGTCACCTACGGTCCATCGACCCGGCGCCTGGTGGACTTCGCCGACCCGACCCACAGCCTCGGCATCAACCCGGTCGGGCAGAGCGGCGTGCCCTTCGACGGCCACTACGACGACCAGGCCGAGGCCTACATCGAGGGCCACTACCTGCCGCAGCACTACGAGGAAAACGAGGTGAAGGCGAACAGCAAGGGCGTGCTGGTGCTGGAGCCGAAGCGCTGAGCCGGCCGGCGTGGGGTCGGGCGAGTAGCCGCATGGTGGTTGTCCGCCGGATACAACGGGCTATCGGCGGATAACGCCTCGGGCGTCGCCCTACGGAGCGTAGCCAGGCATTTCCCGCCACCGACGCGCCAATGAAAAAGGCCACCCGCAGGTGGCCTTTTCTTTTCGGCGGAGGGCTCAGGCCGGGGTCGGCGAGCCTTTCTGCCAGTCGGTCGCGGTCTCTTCCATCGCCTGCTGGATCGCCCGGCGACGCCGCTCCTCGGCCTGGCGGGTGAAGTACCAGGCGAAGAAGGTGAACAGCGAAACGCTCAGCAGGATCAGGCTGGCCACCGCGTTGATCTCCGGCTTCACGCCCAGGCGTACCGCCGAGAACACTTCCATCGGCAAGGTGGTCGAGCCGGGTCCGGAGACGAAGCTGGCCAGTACCAGGTCGTCCAGCGACAGGGCGAAGGACATCATGCCGCCCGCCGCCAGCGAGGGCGCGATCATCGGGATGGTGATCAGCAGGAACACCTTCCAGGGCTTGGCGCCCAGGTCCATCGCCGCTTCCTCGATCGACAGGTCGAGTTCACGCAGGCGCGCCGACACCACCACCGCCACGTAGGACGAGCAGAAGCTGGTGTGGGCGATCCAGATGGTCACGATACCCCGTTCCTGCGGCCAGCCGATCAGTTGCGCCATGGCCACGAACAACAGCAGCAGCGACAGGCCGGTGATCACTTCCGGCATCACCAGCGGCGCGGTGACCATGCCGCCGAACAGCGTACGACCGCGGAAGCGCGGGATGCGGGTGAGGACGAAGGCCGCCAGGGTGCCGAGGAGCACCGAGGAGAACGCCGTATAGAAGGCGATCTCCAGGGAGCGTCCGACCGAACTGACCAGTTGGGTGTTGTCCAGCAGGCCGACGTACCACTTCACCGACCAGCCGCCCCACACCGTCACCAGCTTGGAGGCGTTGAACGAATAGATCACCAGGATCAGCATCGGCAGGTAGATGAAGAGCAGGCCGACGATCAGCATGACGTTGGAGAAATTCCAGCGCTTCATACCTTGCCCTCCAGTTCTTTGGCCACGCTTCTGGATGGAGAGCCTGTTGAACGGGATACGGAGCGGGATACGCTGTGCTGGCTCATACCTTGCCCTCCAGTTCTTTGGCCTGGTTCTTGTTGAACAGGATGATCGGGATGATCAGGATCGCCAGCATCACCACCGCCAGGGCGGACGCCACCGGCCAGTCGCGGTTGTTGAAGAACTCCTGCCAGAGCACCTTGCCGATCATCAGGGTCTCGGGGCCGCCGAGCAGTTCCGGGATGACGAACTCGCCCACCGCCGGGATGAACACCAGCATGCAGCCGGCGATGATGCCGTTCTTCGACAGCGGCACGGTGATCTTCCAGAAGCTGGTGAAGTTACGCGCGCCCAGGTCGGAAGCGGCCTCCAGCAGGCTCGGGTCGTGCTTCACCAGGTTGGCGTAGAGAGGCAGGATCATGAACGGCAGGTAGGAATAGACGATGCCGATGTACACCGCGATGTTGGTATTGAGGATGGTCAGCGGCTCGCTGATGAGCCCCAGCCCCATCAGTACGCTGTTGAGCAGGCCGTTGTTGGAAAGGATGCCCATCCAGGCATAGACCCGGATCAGGATCGCCGTCCAGGTCGGCATCATGATCAGCAGCAGCAGGACGGTCTGCGAGGACTGGCTGGAGCGGGCGATGGCGTAGGCCATCGGGTAGCCCACCAGCAGGCAGATCAGGGTACTGATGAAGGCCATCTTCAGCGAGCCGAGGTAGGCATCGATGTAGAGCGGGTCATCGGTCAGCATCAGGTAGTTGCCGAGGTTGAGGAGCACCTGCAACTGCTGGTCCGCGTAGGCGAAGATCTCGGTGTAGGGCGGGATGGCTACGTCCGCTTCCGCCAGGCTGATCTTCAGCACGATGGCGAAGGGCAGCAGGAAGAACAGGAAGAGCCACAGGAACGGCACCCCGATGACCGCATGCCGCCCGGTGGGCATGCGCTTTTTCAGGCTGTTGGCGAATTTCATGACTGCAGTACCACGCCGCTGTCGTCGTACCAGCTGATGTACACCGACTGGTCCCAGGTCGGCCGGGCGACGTGGCGCTCGGCGTTGGCCATGAAGGCCTGGACGATCATCCCGGAGGCCAGCTTGATGTAGTACACCGAGTGGCCGCCAAGGTAGGCGATGTCGTAGACGGTGCCCTGGGCCCAGTTGTGCCCGGCGTGTTCCAGGTTGTCCGGCTTCTGCGCGCTGATCATCACTTTCTCCGGCCGCAGCGCGTAGGTGATGCGCTTGTCCTCGGCGCGGGTGCTGATGCCGTGGCCGATGTAGATCGGGTTCTCCAGCTGCGGGCAGGCGATCACCGCATGGTCCTGCACGTCCTCCACCAGCACGCCGTCGAACAGGTTGACGTTGCCGATGAACTCGCAGACCAGGCGGCTCGCCGGGGTCTCGTAGATGTCCATCGGGCTGCCGATCTGCTCGATGCAGCCCAGGTGCATGATGGCGATGCGCTGGGCCATGGTCATGGCCTCTTCCTGGTCGTGGGTCACCATCACGCAGGTCACGCCGACGCGCTCGATGATCTCCACCAGTTCCAGTTGCATCTGCGAGCGCAGCTTCTTGTCCAGCGCGCCCATCGGCTCGTCGAGCAGCAGCAGCTTCGGCCGCTTGGCCAGCGAACGAGCCAGGGCCACCCGCTGGCGCTGGCCGCCGGAGAGCTGGTGCGGCTTGCGCTTGGCGTACTGGGTCATGTGCACCAGCTTGAGCATCTCGGCCACGCGCTCGTCGATCTCGGCCTTGGGCAGGCCGTCCTGCTTGAGGCCGAAGGCGATGTTCTGCGCCACGCTCATGTGCGGGAACAGCGCATAGGACTGGAACATCATATTGATCGGCCGCTCGTAGGGCGGCAGGTCGGTGATGTCCTGGCCATCGAGGAAGATCCGCCCCTCGGTGGGCCGCTCGAAACCGGCGAGCATGCGCAACAGGGTGGATTTACCCGAACCGGAGCCGCCGAGCAGGGCGAAGATCTCGCCCTTGTTGATGGTCAGGGACACGGTGTCCACCGCCAGCGTCTCGTCGAACTGCTTGGTTACCCGGTCGATCTTTACCAGCACCTCTTTCGGCTGCTGGTTGCCCTCTAGGGCTTTCTTGTAGGCACCGGAGGCTATCGCCATTACCACAACTCCCAAGTCGTTGAGCCCGGTCACGCTACCGGGCGGAATTTGAACTTATTTGCCGGTCTTGATCCGGGTCCAGGTACGGGTCTGCAGGCGCAGCACCTTGGCCGGCAACACGGCGGAAACGTAGAGCTTGTCGAGCACGGCCTGCGGCGGATACACCTCCTCGCTGTCGCTGACGCTCTTGTCCATCAGCGGGCGGGCCCCCGGTATCGCGTTGGCGTAGCCGACGTAGTCGCTGACCTTGGCGATCACCTCCGGACGCAGCAGGTAGTCGATGAACGCGTAGGCGTTATCGGCGGCCTTGGCATCGGCGGGAATCGCCATCAGGTCGAACCACAGGTTGGCGCCTTCCTTGGGAATCACGTACTGGATGTCGATGCCCTTGCCGGCCTCTTCGGCGCGGGCAGCGGCCTGGAAGACGTCCCCGGAATAGCCGAAGGCGACGCAGATGTTGCCGTTGGCCAGGTCGGAGATGTACTTGGAGGAGTGGAAGTAGCTGACGTAGGGGCGAACCTTGGTCAGGACTTCCTCGGCCTTCTTGTAGTCCTTCGGGTCGTGGGTGTTGGGATCCAGCCCCAGGTAGTTGAGGGCGGCGGGCAGCATCTCGTCACCGCTGTCCATGAAGGCCACGCCGCACTTGGCGAGCTTCTTCATGTTCTCCGGCTCGAAGAGGATGGCCCAGGAGTCGATCGGCTGGTCACCGAGGACTTCCTTGACCTTGGCCACGTTGTAACCGATGCCGTTGGTGCCCCACAGGTAGGGAACCGCGTACTGGTTGCCCGGGTCGCTGACCTCCAGTTGCTTGAGCAGCGCCGGATCGAGGTTCTTCCAGTTCGGCAGCTTGCTCTTGTCCAGCTTCTGGAAGGCACCGGCCTGGATCTGCTTGCCGAGGAAGTTGTTCGACGGCACCACGATGTCATAGCCGGAGTGGCCGGAGACCAGCTTGCCCTCGAGGGTCTCGTTGGAGTCGAAGACGTCGTAGCTGACGTCGATCCCGCTCTCCTTGGTGAAGTCCTTGAGGGTGGTGGGAGCGATGTAATCGGTCCAGTTATAGATGTGCAGGCTCTTCTTCTCCGCCTGCACGGGGCCCGCGATCGCCGTAGCCAGAGCGGCTACCAGCAGTGTCTTGCCAATGGAATGTTGCATGTCCGACTCCTGTTCCGGGCCTTTTCACGGCAGCACCCTGCCTGTTCGACCCGTGTTCTTCAAGTGCCGATGTAAGCCCAGATCACTCGGGTTTCATGACAACCCGACGATTCCGCCGGGAAACATGAGTGAGCTGGGTTCCCTACCGGCGTGTTGGTTTCAGGTTTTCCGGGCCCTCGGCCCCGGTGCGAGCGACACGACCGGCCCCGGCGCGGCAGATTGGCGCAGCGCCCATGGCAGCGTCTTCGTCGTCGATACTGCGTCCGGTCGTCGGGCCCCCAGGAGGAAGCGTCTGGACGAACGGGCAAAAGAGTCGAACCTCTTCGCAGGGGAGCGTGGCCGGAGGAAACCCGGCCGCGTTCCGGTTCTCTCGTGCCGGAGCGCCGGCGGCTTCAGGCGCCGCCGGGCTCCTCGCGGATCACTTGCCGGACTTGATCTTGGTCCAGCTGCGGGTCATCGCCCGCTGGGTCTTGGCCGGCAGGTCGGGGAAGGTATACAGCTTCTTCATGACCTCTTCGCTCGGGTAGATGCCCGGGTCGTTGCGGATCGCCTCGGACACCAGCGGGGTGGCCGCCGCGTTGCCGTTGGGGAACTGAACCACGTCGGTGATCTCGGCCATGATTTCCGGCTTCATCAGGAAGTTGACGAAGGCCAGGGCGCCCTCGGTGTTCTCGGCGTCCTTCGGAATGGCGACCATGTCGAAGAAGCTGCCGGCGCCTTCCTTGGGAATGTTGTACTTGACGGTGACCTTGTTCTTCGCCTCTTCGGCGCGGGACTTGGCCTGGTAGATGTCGCCGGAGTAGCCGATGGCGACGCAGATGTTGCCGTTGGCCAGGTCGGAAATGTACTTCGACGAGTGGAAGTAGGTGACGTAGGGACGGATCTTCAGGAACAGCTCTTCGGCCGCCTTGAGTTCCTTGGGATTATCGGTGTCCGGCTTGTAGCCGAGATAATGCAGGGCCGCCGGGAGGATCTCGGTCGGCGAGTCGAGGAAGCTGACGCCGCACTGCTTCAGCTTCTGGATGTTCTCCGGCTTGAATACCAGGTCCCAGGAATCCACCGGCGCGTTGTCGCCGAAGGCCGCCTTGACCTTGTCCGGGTTGTAGCCGATGCCGATGGTGCCCCACATGTAGGGAATCGCATGCTCGTTGCCCGGGTCGCTGACTTCCAGGGTGTGCATCAGGTCCTTGTTCAGGTTCTTCCAGTTCGGCAGCTTGGACTTGTCGAGTTTCTGGTAGACCCCGGCCTTGATCTGCTTGGCGAGGAAGGAGTTGGACGGCACCACCACGTCGTACCCGGACTTGCCCGCCAGCAACTTGGCTTCCAGCACTTCGTTGCTGTCGTAGACGTCGTAGACGACCTTGATCCCAGTTTCCTTGGTGAACTTCTCTAGGGTGTCCGGCGCGATGTAGTCGGACCAGTTGTACACGTGCAGCACCTTGTTGTCCGCAGCCTGCGCCATACCGGCCACAGAGCCCGCCAAGGTCAGGGCGAGCAGGGTCTTACCGAAACGTTTCATCATGCGGGGTAGCTCCATTTTTGTTGAAGTATCCGGGCGGTGGCGCAACCGATCGCGTCACCACCCGGTGAGCCTGGCCAACGCACTGGCGCAGTCTGGCAAAAGTCCGCTCAGGGACTCAAGCCAGGACGGCGGCGGCGGTCTGATCGAGGCACTTGCGCGCCAGGGTGATCAACTCATCGATCTGCGACGGATCGATCACCAGCGGCGGCGAGATAATCATAGTGTCGCCCACCGCGCGCATGATCAAACCGTTGCGGAAACAATGTTCCCGGCACAGCATCCCGACGCCCTTGTCGGTGAAACGCTCGCGGGTCTTCTTGTTCTTGACCAGCTCCAGGGCGGCGACCATGCCGACCCCGCGCGCTTCGCCCACCAACGGGTGGTCGGCCAGCTCCTGCCAGCGTTTCTGCAAATACGGTGCCGTTTCCGCCTTCACCTTCTCGATGATCTTCTCTTCGCGCAGGATGCGGATGTTCTCCAGGGCCACGGCGGCCGCCACCGGGTGACCGGAATAGGTGAAGCCGTGGTAGAACTCGCCGCCCTGGTTGAGCACTTCGACGATCTCGTCGCGCACCACCACCCCGCCCATGGGGATGTAGCCGGAGGTGAGACCCTTGGCGATCGGCATCAGGTCCGGGGCGTTGCCGTAGTACTGGCTGCCGAACCACTCGCCGGTACGGCCGAAGCCGCAGATCACTTCGTCGGCGATGAACAGGATGTCGTACTTGGCGAGGATCTCGCGGATCTTCGGCCAGTAGGTGTCCGGCGGGACGATCACGCCGCCGGCGCCCTGGATCGGCTCGGCGATGAAGGCGGCGACGTTTTCCTCGCCCACTTCGAGAATCTTCTTCTCCAGCTGCTCGGCGGCCCAGACGCCGAACTCGTCCGGCGACATGTCGCCGCCCTCGCCGTACCAGTAGGGCTGGGCGATGTGGACGATGCCCGGGATGGGGAAATCACCCTGCTCATGCAACGCCTTCATGCCGCCCAGGCTGACGCCGGCGACGGTGGAGCCGTGGTAGCCGTTCCAGCGGCCGATCACCACTTTCTTCTGCGGCTGGCCCTTGGTCGCCCAATAGTGGCGGACCATACGCAGCACGGTGTCGTTGGCCTCGGAGCCGGAGCCGGTGAAGAACACGTGGTTCATGCCTTCCGGAGCGACGTCGGCGATCGCCTTGGCCAGCTCGACCACCGGCGGGTGGGCGGTCTGGAAGAACAGGTTGTAGAACGGCAACTCGCGCATCTGCCGGGTGGCGGCCTGGACCAGCTCCTCGCGGCCGTAGCCGACGTTGACGCACCAGAGGCCGGCCATCGCATCGAGGATCTTGTTGCCCTCGCTGTCCCAGATATAGACGCCTTCGGCCTTGGTGATGATCCGCGCGCCCTTCTCGTTCAACTGCTTGTAGTCGGTGAACGGCGGCAGATGGTGGTCGCGGCTCAACGCCTGCCACTCACGGGTCTTGGCGTTGGTGATTTGGCTGTTCATGTCACACCTCTTCTATTCAAGACTGTCCGGGAGCGGAGGACCACGCCGGCCGCCCCCGGTCAGGATCAAACGGAAAGCAGGAGGAATTCCCGCTCCCAGGAGCTGATTACCCGCTTGAAATTCTCGTGCTCCGCACGCTTCACCGCGACGTAGCCGCTGATGAACTTGCTGCCGAGATACTGCTCGAGGGGCTTGCAGTTCTCCATGCGCTCCAGCGCCGCTTCGATCGTCAGCGGCAGGCGCAGGTTGCGGCGTTCATAGCCGCGACCTTTGACCTGGGCGCTCGGCTTGATGCCTTCGACCATGCCGATGTAGCCGCACAGCAGGCTGGCAGCCAGCGCCAGGTAAGGGTTGGCGTCGGCGCCGGCGAGACGGTTCTCGACCCGGCGGTTCTCCGGGCTGGAGTCCGGCACGCGCAGGCCGACGGTACGGTTCTCTTCGCCCCACTCGACGTTCACCGGCGCCGAGGTATCGGGCAGGAAGCGGCGGAACGAGTTCACGTTGGGCGCGAACAGCGGCAGCACTTCCGGGATGAACTTCTGCAGGCCGCCGATATGGTGCAGGAACAGCTCGCTCATGGTGCCGTCGGCATTGGAGAAGATGTTCTTGCCGGTCTTCACGTCGACGATGCTCTGGTGCAGGTGCATCGCGCTGCCCGGCTCGCCGGTCATCGGCTTGGCCATGAAGGTCGCGGCGACGTTGTGCTTGAGCGCGGCCTCGCGCATGGTGCGCTTGAACACCAGGATCTGGTCGGCCAGGTCGAGGGCGTCGCCATGACGGAAGTTGATCTCCATCTGCGCGGTGCCTTCCTCGTGGATCAGCGTATCCAGGTCAAGGCCCTGGGCCTCGCACCAGTCGTACATGTCCTCGAACAGCGGGTCGAACTCGTTGGCGGCGTCGATGGAGAACGACTGACGCCCGGTTTCCTGGCGTCCGGAGCGGCCCACCGGGGCCTGCAACGGATAGTCGGGGTCGTCGCTGCGCTTGGTCAGGTAGAACTCCATCTCTGGCGCCACGATCGGCCGCCAGCCCTTGTCGGCATACATCTTCAACACGCGCTTGAGGATGTTGCGCGGCGACAGCTCGATGGGATTGCCGAGCTTGTCGAAGGTGTCGTGGATCACCATCGCGGTGGGCTCGATGGCCCAGGGGACGAGGAACACGGCATTCTCGTCCGGGCGGCAGACCATATCGATGTCGGCCGGGTCGAGCAGGTCGTAGTAAATGTCGTCTTCCACGTAGTCGCCGGTGACGGTCTGCAGCAGAACGCTCTCCGGCAGGCGCATGCCCTTTTCCGCGATGAATTTGTTGGTCGGCGAGATCTTGCCGCGGGCGATGCCTGTCAGATCGGAAATCAGGCATTCCACTTCGGTGATCTTGCGTTCCTTCAGCCAGCTGGTCAGCTGGTCTAACTTGGTAGTCATAAAGACCTCAGGGTTGAGAGCCCGGCCCCAACAGCCGGACTCAACGTTGCCCCGCCCTCTTGCTGCAGGCCTTACCGAAAGCCTGGAAGATAGCGAGATAGTTGGGGTTCGTCAGAACCTGCCACTCCGGGTGCCATTGCACACCAAGAGCGAAGGCTTTTGCACCTTCTACGGAGATGGCTTCGACCAACCCGTCAGGCGCCAGTGCTTCTACTCGAAGGCCCGGCGCCAGACGATCAACGCCCTGGCCATGGATGGAATTGACCTGGAACTCGCTCGGCAAGCCGATACCGGCGAGCACTCCGCCCGGCTGCACATGCATGGCATGGCGCGGCGCGTACTGAACCTCGAGCGGCTGGTCGGCCGGCTCGCGGTGGTCCATGAAGGTTCCGACCTCGTGCACCTTCTGGTGCAGGCTGCCGCCGAAAGCCACGTTCATTTCCTGGAAACCGCGGCAGATGCCGAGGACCGGAATGCCGGCGTCGATGGCGGCGCGGACCAGCGGCAGCGTGGTGGCGTCGCGGTCGGAGTCGTGGAGGGTGCCGGGCTCGCTCGCCGGTCCACTATAATGACGGGGCTCGACGTTCGACGGCGAGCCAGTGAAGAGCAAGCCGTCGACGCTGTCCAGCAGGGCTGCCTGGTCGATCGACTCGCCCAGCGCAGGAATGATCAGCGGGAGACCGCCAGCGCCGTTGACGACGGCACGCAGATATTTGTCGCCGGCAATGTGGTAGGGATGAAGACCGATCTGCTTGGTGCAGGCGGTGACGCCGATTAACGGCAGGCGAGACATGAGACACCCGTTGTTTGTAGATGTTATGGGGTTTGGCCGAGCTTAGCGTTGTTCATTTTTTTACACAATAGGCCTGTAAAAAATTGAACACGCACTCCTGAACACCCTTCGACGCGAGGTTTTTTTCGGCTTTTCGTCCGGCGAAAATGCCCTGAAAACGGCCTCAACGCCCCACAAGAGGGCGTTTTTGGCGGCTATTGACATCCCACAGGCTTTCGGATTGACTCATAGCCTACCCCCCGCATGATTGAAATTTTTAACAAAAAAGGTGTTGCATCATGTCGGTACCCCAGCGTGCCGTTCAGCTCACTGAACCGAGCGAGTTCCTCAAGGAACATCCCGAGGTCCAGTTCGTCGACCTCCTTATTGCAGACATGAATGGCGTGGTTCGCGGCAAGCGGATCGAACGCAACAGTCTGAACAAAGTCTTCGAAAAAGGTATCAATCTCCCCGCTTCCCTGTTCGCCCTCGATATCACCGGCTCCACCGTAGAGAGTACCGGCCTGGGTCTCGACATCGGCGACGCCGACCGGATCTGCTACCCGATCCCCGGCACCCTCTCCATGGAACCCTGGCAGAAGCGCCCGACCGCGCAACTGCTGATGACCATGCATGAGCTGGAAGGTGATCCCTTCTTCGCCGACCCCCGCGAAGTCCTGCGCCAGGTGGTGGCCAGGTTCACCGAGATGGAACTGACCATCGTCGCCGCCTTCGAGCTGGAGTTCTACCTGATCGACCAGGAGAACGTGAACGGCCGGCCGCAGCCTCCGCGCTCGCCGATCTCCGGCAAACGTCCGCAGTCGGTGCAGGTGTACTCCATCGACGACCTCGACGAATACGTCGAGTGCCTCCAGGACATCATCGACGGCGCCCGCGCCCAGGGCATCCCGGCCGACGCCATCGTCGCCGAATCCGCACCGGCGCAGTTCGAGGTCAACCTCAACCACGTCAACGACGCCCTCAAGGCCTGCGACCACGCGGTGCTGCTCAAGCGCCTGGTCAAGAACATCGCCTACGACCACGAGATGGACACCACCTTCATGGCCAAGCCCTATCCGGGCCAGGCCGGGAACGGACTGCACGTGCATATCTCGCTGCTCGACAAGCATGGCAACAACATCTTCACCAGCGAGGATCCCGAGCAGAACGCCGCATTGCGCCATGCGATCGGCGGTGTGCTCGAGACCCTGCCGGCCTCCATGGCCTTCCTCTGCCCGAACGTCAACTCCTACCGCCGCTTCGGTTCGCAGTTCTACGTGCCGAACGCGCCGAGCTGGGGCCTGGACAACCGCACCGTGGCCCTGCGCGTGCCCACCGGCAGCCCGGACGCGGTACGCCTGGAACATCGGGTGGCCGGTGCCGACGCCAACCCCTACCTGCTACTGGCAGCGGTGCTGGCAGGCGTTCATCACGGGCTGACCAACAAGGTCGAGCCGGGCGCGCCGATCGAAGGCAACTCCTACGAGCAGATGGAGCCGAGCCTGCCGAACAACCTGCGCGACGCCCTGCGCGAGCTGGACGAAAGCGAGATCATGGCGAAGTACATCGACCCGAAGTACATCGACATCTTCGTCGCCTGCAAGGAAAGCGAGCTGGAGGAGTTCGAGCACTCGATCTCCGACCTCGAGTACAACTGGTACCTGCATACCGTCTGAGGTAGCGGTATCGGCGCGCCGGTCCTGGGCCGGCGCCGTACGCAGCGAAATCCGGGGCGGTTTCGCAGACACTCAACGCGGGGGCGTCTGTGTCTGGGAAACCGCCCCGGTCCTTTTCTCGGAACCGGGAAATGTGCGCCACGGCACAGCCTGCCGCCACGCCTCCCGCCAGACTCGATGCTGGCCTGCATCAATGCCTCTGCCGCCTGGCTCCGGCACCATCGTCCGCTCCGTTCCGTCCAGCGAGAAGATTCCATGCCCCGCCTTTCCGCCCTGCTGTTCCTCGCCCTCGCACCCTGGCTGGCCCAGGCCGAGGAGACCCTGCGCGTCTACAACTGGAACGACTACATCGACCCGCAGGTGCTCGAGTCCTTCCAGAAGGACACCGGCATCCGCGTCGAGTACCACACCTTCGCCACCGCCGAGGAACTGGACAAGGCGCTGCGCAGTGGCGAGGCGATCGACGTCGCCGTCCCCTCCCACGACACCCTGCCGGCCCTGCTGAAGGACAACCTGCTGCGGCCGCTGGACTTCACCCAGCTGCCCAACCGCAGCCATCTCGACCGTCAATTGCTGAGCAAACTGGCCGCGGTCGATCCTGACAATCGCCACGCCGTCCCCTATCTATGGGGTGCCGTAGGCCTGGCCATCAATACCCCGCAGGCCGAAGCCGCCTATGGCGGGCCGCTGCCCAACAGCTGGAGCCTGCTGTTCGACGCCAGCCAGAGCCAGCGCCTGAAAAGCTGCGGCATCAGCCTGCTGGACGCGCCGGACGAAACCCTGGCGATCCTCCTCAACTACCAGGGCCGCAACCTCGGTCGTACTGCGCCGAGCCAGGTACGCCGCGCCGCCGAGGCGCTGCACGGACTGCGACCGAACCTGAGCTACGTCGACAGCGAGCGCTACATCGCCGACCTCGAAGGCGGTCGCCTCTGCCTGGCCATGGCCTGGGTCGGCGACGCCCTGCGCGCGGCCAAGGCGGGCCAGCCGGTAAGTTTCGAGGTACCGCAGGAAGGCTCGGTGCTGTTCATCGACAACCTGGTGATCCCGGCCGGCGCCCAGCATCCACGCGAGGCGCACCGTTTCATCGACTACCTGATGCAACCGAAGATCGCCGCACAGATCACCGCCGCCACCCTCTACCCCAGCGGCAACGCCGACGCCGCCGGCTTCCTCGATCCCGCCCTGCGCCAGCAACCGGGCCTGTATCCGGACCGCGACACCAGCCGCCGCCTGTTCGCCCTGGAAACGCCGCCGGAAAAGCTCCGGCCGGTGGTCGACGAGATCTGGAAGGCCTTCCGCGGCGCCAGCCACTGAGCGGCTTGCCCCGGTCGCGTGAGCTGGCGTCCAATAGCCGCTCACGCCCGGAGACCCGCCACATGCAGCCCACCTCGCCCACCCGCAAGCCCCGCGCCAGCAGCCAGGCCCGGATCGCCGCGATCCTCGACGCCGCCCGCGACCTGCTCGCCGACGAAGGCATCGGCGGCCTGTCCATCTACAGCGTGGCCGAACGCGCGGAAATGCCACCATCGTCGGTCTACCACTTCTTCCCCAGCGTGCCGGCCCTGCTCCAGGGGCTGACCGGCGAGGTCCACGCCGCCTTCCGCGCGTGCCTCGAACAGCCGGTGGACCATGCAGGCCTGCGCTGCTGGCGCGACCTGTCGCGGATCGTCGAGGAGCGCATGCTGGCGGTCTACGCCCGCGACGCGGCGGCCCGCCAACTGATTCTCGCCAGCCACGGCCTGGCCGAAGTCACCCAGGCCGATCGCCAGCATGACGTGCAACTCGGCCAGGCCATGCGCGCCCTGTTCGAGCGGCATTTCCTGCTGCCACCGCTGCCGACCGATATCGAGATCTTCAGCCTGGCCATGGAGCTAGGCGATCGCGTCTACGCATTGTCGGTCCAGCGTCACGGGATCATCGACGCACGCCTGGCGGAAGAAGGCATGCGGGTGTTCGACGCCTACCTGGGGCTCTACCTGCCGCCGATCCTGGAAAAGCGTAGCGAACCATTATCCGGATTTATATCCGATTTAAATCGATAGAAAATCCATAACACCCTCTTAAACCGCTTCACAGTCCGATTTTTATCGGATATAAATCCGCCCATCACTCGATCGGGCGCGACACCCCGTTCCCGCCCGCCCGACCCACAACCGGCCGCCGCCAAGCCCGGCAGCCATCCGAGCCAGCACACGAGGTGCTCCATGACCCGCAACGTCACCGTCGCCGCCACCCAGATGGCCTGCTCCTGGGATCGTCCGGCGAACATCGCCCGCGCCGAGAAACTGGTGCGCCAGGCCGCCGCCAGGGGTGCGCAGATCATCCTGATCCAGGAACTGTTCGAGACCCCCTACTTCTGCCAGAAGCCGAACCCGGACTACCTGCAGCTGGCCACCACGGTCGAGGAGAACGCCGCCATCGCCCACTTCCAGGCCCTCGCCCGGGAGTTGCAGGTGGTATTGCCGATCAGCTTCTTCGAACGCGCCGGGCGCGCCCGCTTCAACAGCATCGCGGTCATCGACGCCGATGGCGGCAACCTCGGGGTCTACCGCAAGAGCCACATCCCGGACGGCCCGGGCTACCACGAGAAGTACTACTTCAATCCGGGCGACACCGGCTTCAAGGTCTGGCAGACCCGCTACGCACGGATCGGCGTCGGTATCTGCTGGGACCAGTGGTTCCCCGAATCGGCGCGCAGCATGGCCTTGCTCGGCGCGGAACTCCTGTTCTACCCGACCGCCATCGGTAGCGAACCGCACGACGCCAGCATCAGCTCGCGCGATCACTGGCAGCGCGTGCAGCAAGGCCATGCCGGAGCCAACCTGATGCCGCTGGTGGCTTCCAACCGCATCGGCCGCGAGGAGCAGGATGGCTACGACATCACCTTCTATGGTTCTTCGTTCATCGCCGACCCGTTCGGCGAGAAAGTCGAGGAGCTGAACCGCACCGAGGAAGGTATCCTTGTCCACACCTTCGACCTCGATGCGCTGGAGCGCACCCGCAGCGCCTGGGGCGTGTTCCGCGACCGCCGGCCGAACCTCTACGGTCCGCTGAAGACCCTGGACGGTTCGCTGGAGTCCTGAGGCCTCGGGAAACGATCCGCGCGGGGACGCCCCGCGCATTCCGCGCCGGCGTCTACCGCGCATAGCAACGATTTCAGGAGCAGCGATGAGCAACCCGACCAGCACCCCACGCGCCGACGGCTTCCGCATGCCCGCCGAATGGGAACCCCACGAGCAGACCTGGATGGTCTGGCCGGAACGCCCGGACAACTGGCGCAACGGCGGCAAGCCGGCCCAGGCGGCCTTCGCCGCGGTGGCCAAGGCCATCGCGCGCTTCGAGCCGGTCACCGTCTGCGCCAGCGCCGGGCAGTACGAGAACGCGCGCGCACGCCTCGACGACGGCAACATCCGCGTCGTGGAAATCAGCAGCGACGATGCCTGGGTCCGCGACACCGGCCCGACCTTCGTCATCGACGACAAGGGCGATGTACGCGGCGTCGACTGGGGCTTCAACGCCTGGGGCGGCTTCGAAGGCGGCCTGTACTTCCCCTGGCAGCGCGACGACCAGGTGGCACGCAAGATCCTCGAGATCGAACGGCGCGCCCGCTACCGCACCGACGACTTCGTCCTCGAGGGCGGCTCGATCCACGTCGACGGCGAAGGCACGCTGATCACCACCGAGGAATGCCTGCTCAACCACAACCGCAACCCGCACCTGAGCCAGGCGGAGATCGAGCGGACCCTGCGCGACTACCTTGCGGTGGAGAGCATCATCTGGCTGCCGAACGGCCTCTACAACGACGAGACCGACGGCCACGTCGACAACTTCTGCTGCTACGCGCGTCCCGGCGAGGTGCTGCTGGCCTGGACCGACGACCAGGACGACCCGAACTACCTGCGCTGCCAGGCCGCCCTCCGCGTGCTGGAAGAAAGCCGCGACGCCAAGGGACGCAAGCTGGTGGTACACAAGATGCCGATCCCCGGCCCGCTGTACGCGACCCAGGAAGAGTGCGACGGCGTGGATATCGTCGAGGGCAGCCAGCCGCGCGATCCCTCCATTCGCCTGGCCGGCTCCTACGTGAACTTCCTGATCGTCAACGGCGGCATCATCGCGCCGAGCTTCGACGATCCCAAGGACGCCGAGGCCAGGGCGATCCTCCAGCGCGTGTTCCCCGAGCACGAGGTGGTGATGGTCCCGGGGCGCGAGATCCTCCTCGGCGGCGGCAACATCCATTGCATCACCCAGCAGCAACCGGCGCCGCGCAAGGCCTGACGGGCATCCCGCAGGGCGGATGGCCAGCCGCGGCGCTGTTCGCCCTGGCCGGCCCGGCACGCCGAGTGGCGCCATGAATGAAAAAAGCCCGCGTCCTCCAGGAGGACGCGGGCTTTTTCCTGTCCGGCCGGAGCTTACAGCAGCGGCAGGGTGTAGCTGACGATCAGGCGGTTCTCGTCCTGGTCGCGCTGGTTGTTGCTCGAACCGGCAGCCGGCAGGCCGCTGCGGAAGGAGGCGTTCTTCCAGGTGAAGCCCAGGCCCTTGAAGGTGCCGTCCGGGATCACGTAGGCCAGGGAGATATCGCGTTCCCACTCGCTCTGGTCGCCGCGGGCGGTCTTGATCTTGTCGCCGCTCAGGTAAATGGTATTGAAGGTCAGGCCCGGCACGCCGACGGTGGCGAAGTCGTAGCCGTAGCGGACCTGCCAGGTGCGCTCGCCGGCACGCTGGAACTTGCCGATCTGCACGTCGGTGATCAGGTACGCGGTAGAACCTTCGCCATCGCCACGGTTCAGGAACGGGAAGTCACTGTCGCCGTTGAGGATCTGGTAGCCGGCGCCGATGCTGTGGCCGCTGACGGTATAGGTGAAGAGGCCGCTGAAGGCGCGGTTGTCGACTTCGCCCTTGGTCACGCCGCTGCCGTAGTAGCCGCTGCTGACGTAGCCGTCGGCACGGCCGGAACGGCTGCCGTTCTTGCCGTCGGAGCTGCTGTCGAAGGCGCGCAGGTCGGTCTTCAGGACGCCCGGGCCGATCTGCCAGTTGTGGATCAGGCCGAGGAAGTGCTGCTTGTAGAAGTCGTCCAGGTTGCCGTAGTAGTACTGCAGGGTCAGGTCCTTGTTGACCTTGTAGTCGCCACCCGCGTAGTAGAACTTGTTGCTGTCGCGCGAACTGGCGCTGCTGCCGTTGGCGCCGGCGATGCTCAGGCTGCGGTTGTCGGTGGAGTTACGGCCCTTGGAGTGCTCCAGTTGGCCGGCAACCAGGGTGAAGTCCTTGAGGTCGGTCGAGGTGACCTGGCCGCCCTCGAAGGTGACCGGCAGCAGGCGGCCGTCGTTGTAGGTGACCACCGGCAGCTTCGGCTGCAGGGTGCCGTAGCGGAACTCGGTGTTGGACACCTTGGCCTTGGCGGTCAGGCCCAGGCTGGCGAAGTCGTGCACCGGCTCGCCGTTGCTTTCCAGCGGGAACACGGTGCCCGGCTGGCGGTCCAGGCCGCTCTTGCCGGCACGGCCGCCGCCGTCCAGGCGCACGCCGAGCAGGCCCAGCGCGTCGACGCCGAAGCCGACGGTGCCCTGGGTGAAGCCCGACTGGTAATTCAGGATGAAGCCCTGGCCCCACTCTTCCTGCTTGCTCGGCGAGGCGGTGCCATTGCGGTTGTCGGTATTGATGTAGAAGTTGCGCAGGGTCAGCGATGCCTTGCTGTCCTCGATGAAACCGGCGGCGACCGCCTGTTGCGCCAGGGCACCGAGGGTACCGGCAGTGATGGCCAGGGCCAGTCGTGACTTGTTGATCTTGCGACTCTTCATTGGTCTTTTCCCCATTGGTATTGCTAATTGTCTTCCGGTCGGGGGAAGTGGAACGCGTGGGCCCGACCGGTCGTTGAAACACTGAGCGCCGTACCATCCCGGAAGATGGCGCGCGCGAAACTCGGCATTCGATGGATCAGGAAACGGCGCAACCCGCGACGATGGAACGACGGGGCAGGCAAGCAGGCAGGGAGGCAGCGAACGGAAGCGTGTGCATGGGCGTACTCGTGTCTTGTTATTGTGCGGCGGGTGTCTCGACCCACCGCCAGTGAAGGCAATTTGTAAGCCAATCTTTCCATCGGGCTCCGCCTTCGCGTCCTCTCGGGCTTCCTGCCCTTCTCCCGGCTGACGGGCCGAAGGGTGTCGGCAGAAAACCGCCTATTACAGCTTCCTTTCTGGCGAGTTACCGCCACGTTTCAGAAATCGTTATTTCCCGCGCTTTATAGCGCGTGGGTAATAAACAGTAAAATATCCGCAATAAACCTAAAAAGAATTAATTATTCATATTTAATAGCTTTAAGGAATATTGTACCGCAGCCGCGACCTGCCGGTCGCCTCCCCAAAGAGGTATTCCGTGGCGCCGTCGACAAAACGGAAACGTTTGCCCAGCGGTCAGCCCACGACGATGCAGTCCTTGCCCTGGCGCTTGGCCGAGTACATCGCGGCGTCGGCCCGGCTGTAGAGGGCACCGAGTCCCTCGTCATCGGCCTGGAGGACCGTCAGGCCCTGGCTGACGGTGATCCCGAAGCTGTGCTCGCCCTCCTGGAAGCGCAGGCGTTGCACCTCGCGCTGCAGGCGTTCGCCGATCTGTCGCGCGGTCTGCTCGTCGCAGCCGGGCAGCAGCACGGCGAACTCCTCGCCGCCGATCCGCCCGAACAGGTCGCCACGGCGCAGCGCGGCACTGCCGCTCTGGGCGATACGCTGGAGGACCTGGTCGCCGACCTGGTGGCCGAAGCGGTCGTTGATCTTCTTGAAGTCATCGACGTCCAGCAGCAGGAACGCCAACGGTATCCCCTCGCGGCGACACTCCTTGAAGGCCGCCTCGGCACTGTCGAAGAAATAGCGACGGTTGCTGCTCTGGGTCAGCACGTCGGTGGTGGCCAGCCGTTGCAGCTCGCTCTCCATGTGCTTCTTGTCGGTGATGTCCTCGGCGATGCCCACCACCATCAGCGGCAGTCCCGCCTCGCCCTGGCGGCTGACGAAGCACTTGTCGTTGAGCCAGCGGACCTCGCCGTCGCCACGCACGATGCGGTATTCGCGTTGTTCCACGGCGCCACGTTCGAGCACCTGCAGCAGGCTGCTGTCGGCGTAGTCGAGGTCGTCCGGGTAGATGCTGTTGCGCCATTCCTCGTAGTCCGCCAGCAGCAGCGCCGCGGAACGGCCGAAGATTTTCTCGTAGGCGGGACTGACGTAGACCATTCGCCGGTTCTGCCAGTCGTAGGCCCAGAGCACCGAGTTGACGCTGGCCAGCAAGGCGCTGAAGAGTTGCTCGCGCTCCTTCAGCCGGGCCACTTCGGCACGGCTGTGCAGCAAGGCCAGCGCGGCCTCCTGCGGGTCTTCGGGAATGCCGGTTAGGTCGTCCATGGATCGTCGCTCTGCTCGCGGAACGGGTTCGACCGCCAACTTAGCGCAGGGGTCGCGGCGATACAGAAATGCCCGCCGAACGGCAGGGAAAGGCTCCAGCCAGTGCGCTTGATCACAATTGCCGAGCGATGCCGTTCGTATTCGCCGGAGCCTGCACGCCCAGTTGTTTCTGCGCCTCGAACAGCGAGCGCAGGAACAGGGTCAGGGTCGGTCGTTCTTCGTGTCCCTGACGGGTAATGCAATGGAATTCCGAGTCGTAGGCCAGTTGCCGTGGCCGGATCGCCCGCATGCGCCCTTCGGCGACCCAGGTGGCGGCATAGTGCGTCGGCAGGTAGCCGATGTAGGTGCCGCTGAAGACCAGGGTAGCGATGGCCTCCATGGTGTAGGCGTCGGTCCCCTGGTTGAAGCGCAGGTCGTGCGGGCGATGGTTTTCCGCCATGTAGCCGCGGCCGACATAGTCGGCGGCGCAGATCTCGTCCAGCGCCGGTTCGTCGTCCGCCCGGGCGAAGAAGGGGTGCGCGCTGCCGCAATAGAGGTTCTGCTCCTCGCGGAACAGGGGTTGGTAGTAGAGCCCGGACAACCGGTGGTGGAAGGCCCCCACCGCCAGTTGCAGGCGCTCTTCCAGCACCGCGTGCTCGAGTTCGTCGGGACGCCGCGTGTGCAGCTTGAGTAGGACCTCCGGGGCGCGCTGGCGAAACAGCCGGATGGCCAGCGGCAACGGTAGGCAATGCTGGCCGATGACGCCATCGACGCAGCCCAGGTGCAACGCCTCGCGATCGCGCCCGCCGAGGCCACGGACCTGCTCGCGGAAACGGGCGATGTCGCTGAACAGGCCGAGCGCGGCGTCGTAGAGTTCCTGTCCCTCCTCGGTCAACTGGAAACCGCCGTTGCCGCGCCGGCACAGGGAATAGCCCAGGCGCACCTCCAAGTCGCGCACCAGCACGCTCAGGCGCGACAGGCTGGTGTTCAGGCGCGCCTGGGCGGCAGTGAAGCCGCCGGCCTCGACGATGGCGCAGAAGGTGCGCAGCATGCGCAGGTCGATGTCGTTGAGGTTGCCCAGCATTCCCGCCCCCATGGCGTTCGGTCCGCCTTCGTTATAGCGCCAAAGCCGGGCCGGCGGAACGCCGTCAGGCGCTTCGCGCGGCCGACTCGGCAAGCAGGCAGAGCAGCTCGAACATCATGGTCGCCCCCACCAGCGCCGTGGCGCCGCCGACATCGAACGGCGGCGAGACTTCCACCACGTCGGCGCCGACCAGGTCCAGCCCGCGCAGGCCGCGGACCAACTGCTGGGCCTGGAGGCTGGTCATGCCGCCGATCTCCGGGGTACCGGTGCCGGGCGCGAAGGCCGGGTCGAGCACGTCGACGTCGAAACTCACATAGGTCGGCCCGTCGCCCACCACCCGCCGGGCTTCGGCCAGGGTCGCCTCGACGCCCAGTTCGACGAACTCTTCCATGTGGATCACGCGGATGCCGCACTCGCGGGCGAAAGCGTCGTCGTCCGGCGAATACACCGAGCCGCGGATGCCGATCTGCACCGTGCGCAGCGGATCGAGCAGGCCTTCCTCGATGGCTCGGCGGAATGGCGTGCCGTGGGTGTAGGGGTTGTCGCCGAAGTAGCGGTCGTTGGTATCGGAATGCGCATCGAAATGCACCATGCCCAGCGGCCGCTCGCGACCCAGGGCGCGAAAGATCGGCAGGGTCACCAGGTGGTCGCCACCGACCGACAGCGGCAGGGTGCCGGCGGCATGGACCTGGCGATAGAAGCCTTCGATGCGGCGCAGCGAATCGAGCAGGTCGATGGGATTCACCGGCGCGTCACCGAGGTCGCCGACCCGCACCAGGTCGTAGGGCGCGATGCGGCTGACGTGATGCACCTTGCGCATCAGGCTGGACAGGTTGCGCACCTCGCGCGGGCCATGGCGGGCACCGGCGCGGTTGGTGGTACCGCCATCCCAGGGCACGCCGATCAGGCCGACCTGCAGCGCCGCCGGGTCGGTGAACGCCGGCAGGCGCATGAAGGTCGGGATACCGGCGAAGCGGGGAATCTCGGCGGCGTCGAGGGGCTGCGGATGGTCGTTCGACATGGGGCGTCTCCGTGTGGCGGGAAGAAAGCGCCGGGCGCCGCCCGGCGCGGTGGGTTCATTCCGGCTGGGCTCGCAGGCTGGCGGCAGGACGGGTAGCCAGGCTGACCGCGACGAAGGTCGCCAGGCTGGCCAGCAGGCCGTAGACGATCGGCGAGTTGGCGAGCAGGCCGTCGCGGGCCATGCAGGCGATCACCGCCAGGCAACCGGCGACGATGCTGGCGATCGCTCCCTGCGGACTGGCCCGACGCCACAGCAGCGCGCCGACGATCGGCACCAGCAGGCCGCCGACCAGCAGGTTGTAGGCGATGCTCAGGGCCGCGATGACGTCGTTGACCAGGCACGCCAGGACCAGCATCGCCACCCCCATCAGCAGGATGATGCAACGGCTCAGGCGGATGTCGCTGGTGATACCGGGGCGGAGGAAGCGCGCATAGATGTCTTCCTGCAGCACGGTGGCCGCCGCCAGCAGACACCCGCTGGCGGTGGACATGATCGCCGACAGCGCGGCCGCCACCACCAGGCCGCGTAGGCCCGGCGCCAGTACCTCGCGGGTGATCTCGGCGTAGGCGTTCTCCGGCACCGCCAGGTCCGGCAGGAGGACCCGCGCCGCCGCGCCGATCAGCGCGCAGGCGGCGCCGTAGAGCATGCAGTAGACGCCGGCGCCAAGCCCGGCGTAGCGCACCACCGTCTCGCTGCGCGCGGTGAACACCCGCTGCCAGATGTCCTGGCCGATCAGCGCGCCGAAGAAGTACAGGAGGAAGTAGGTGAGTATGGTATCCAGGCCGATGTGGCCGAGGTCGAAGAAGCCCGCCGGCAGCACCTCCTGCATGCGCGCCAGGCCACCGGCGCCGTCGATCGACAACGGCAGCAGGACCAGGAAGATACCGACGGTCTTGATCACGAACTGGATGATGTCGGTCAGCGTAAGGGACCACATGCCGCCGATCACCGAATAGACGATGACGATCCCGCCACCGCAGAGGATCGCCGGGATCCGCGGGATGCCGAATACCACCTCGGTGACCGAGCCGATGGCGATGGTCGCGGTGACCGCCACCATCAGGTCGTAGGCGACCATGACCACCCCGCCGATCAGGCGCGAGGAGGCCTGGTAGCGCTGCTCCAGCACCTGGGTCACGGTGAACACCCGCAGGCGCGCGATCTGCCGCGAGAACACCAGGCTGAGGACGATGATCCCCAGGCCGAGCATGAACACCAGCCACAAGCCGGACAGGCCGAACTGGTAGCCGAGCTTGACCGTACCGATGGTCGACGCGCCGCCGAGCACCACCGCGGCCATGGTTCCCAGGTAGAGGCCGGGGCCGAGGCGGCGTCCGGCGACGAGGAAATCGCTCTGGCTCTTCGCCTTGCGCATTCCGTACCAGCCCAGGCCCAGCATGGCCAGGGCGTAGACCAGCATGATCAGGTAATCCAGCAACATCGCCCGCGCTCCTTTTCTTGTTGTTCTGCGTGACGCCCGGCGTGGCGCCTGGGCACGCCGAAGATAGGCCGGGCGCCGCCCGGGCTGAATCCCGGATCGGGCAAGTCGACTTGCGGAGGAAGAGAAGTATCGGCGGGGCGTCGCACTGGCGACGCCGAAACGCAACGCGCCGGCAGGAGCCGGCGCGTTGCAGAGGCGGCTGACGCACCCGCGAGGGCGTGCCAGGCGTCAGGCGGGACGCAGCGAGTAGGTCTTCAGTTGCGCGGCGAACTCCTTCAGCGACTGGATACCGCTGGCTTCCGCCTCATGCACCCAGTCCTTGATCGCCGCCAGCATGTCGTGGCCGTTGGCGCTGGTCTTGGCCCAGATCTGCTGCAACGCCAGGCGCTTCTCGTAGATCACCTTCAGCGCCTGGCTGTGGGCGAGCATCGAGTCGATGCGCACGTGGTGGCGGTCCTGCAGCAGGCTGGTCTCGCGCGACAGCAGGCGCTTGGCGCGGCGGAACAGGTGGCGCACCGACTCGTCGGCCTTGGCCACTTCCTGCTTGACCAGCGGCGCGATCACCAGCTTGCGGTACTGCGCCATGATCTGGAAGCGGTTGTTGAGGATCGCCATGGCGGTGTCCATGTCCAGGCTGTGCTTGCCCTCGACCCGATGGGCGATCGGCGCGACCCGGGCGACCCTGGCCAGGCGCAGGAAGCTGAACAGCTTGATCCAGGCCCAGCCCAGGTCGAATTCCCACTTCTTCACCGACAGCTTGGCCGAGTTCGGGTAGGTGTGGTGGTTGTTGTGCAGCTCTTCGCCGCCGATGAGGATGCCCCAGGGCACCAGGTTGGTGGCAGCGTCGCGGCATTCGAAGTTGCGATAGCCGACCGCGTGGCCGAGGCCGTTGACCACGCCGGCGGCCCAGAACGGAATCCATACCATCTGCACGGCCCAGACGGTCAGGCCAAGGGCGCCGAACAGGGCCAGGTCGATGAGCGCCATCAGCACCACGCCGCCGATCGGGAAGCGCGAGTAGAGATTGCGCTCGATCCAGTCGTCCGGGCAGTTCTTGCCGTAGATGCGCAGGGTGTCCTGGTTCTTCGCCTCGGCCTTGTACAGCTCCGCGCCTGCGCGCAGAACGGTGAACAGGCCCTTGTGCACCGGGCTGTGCGGATCCTCGACGGTCTCGCACTTGGCATGGTGCTTACGGTGGATCGCGGTCCATTCGCGCGTGTTCATCCCTGTGGTCAACCACAACCAGAAACGGAAGAAGTGCTGCAGCGCGGGGTGCAGGTCGAGTGCACGGTGGGCGGAATAGCGATGCAGGTAGACGGTCACGCTGACGATGGTGATATGCGTCAGCACCAGGGTAACTGCCACCAGTTGCCACGGCGACAGGTCGAGAAAACCGTTGAACCACATAGGCGGTACTGAACCTCGGGGGGACTTGGGAGTGATGAGGGCCTTGTCTGACAAAACCTGGGGGCATTATCACCAAGCGGCTGGGGATTACCATCCGTTCTTTTAGATATGAACAGGGCCGGATGGCCATCATTTATACTGCCCGGCCAATAATTGCCCACTGAAAATCCCATGAGCCCCCGCCTGAGTGCCCTTCGCCTGAGCCTGGCTTATCTCGCAATCGCCATCGCCTGGGCGTTCCTGAGCGATCATTTGTTACAAAACCAGGTCCAGGACCACGACCAACTGGTGTTCTGGATGACCGCCAAGCGGCTGTTCTTCTTCGCCGCAACCGGCCTGCTCCTGTACCTCTACCTGGTACGCCAGTTCCGCCGCAAGGCCCAGGCCTACGACGAACTGCACGGCAGCGAGCAGCGCCTGAACCGCGCCCTGGAAGCGGTGCGCGACGGACTCTGGGACTGGGACCTGGTGACCGACCGGATGTTCGTCTCGCCGGGCTACGCCGCGCTGATCGGCCTCGCTCCGGAGGAACTCGGCGACCCCATCGAGACCTGGAAGAAGCGCCTGCACCCCGAAGAGTACGCCACCGTGCTGGAGGCCCACCGCAACCACCTGCAGGGCCTGACCGACAATCTCGACCACATCTACCGCCTGCGCCACAAGGACGGCGACTACCGCTGGATCCACTCGCGCGGCCGGGTCCTCCGCGACGCCCTGGGCAAGCCGCTGCACTACACTGGCGTGGCCCGCGACATCACCCTGCAGCGGCTCAAGGAAGACCACCTGCGCCAGGCCGCGGCGGTATTCGACAGCACCCGCGAGGGCGTTCTGGTCACCGATGCCCAGGCGGTGATCGTGCACGTCAACCCTTCCTTCGAGCGCATCACCGGCTACCGCTCCGAAGACGTGCTCGGCAAGACCCCGGCGATCCTCCGCTCCGGCCGCCAGGACCAGGCGTTCTACCAGCGCCTGTGGCTGGCCCTGCGCGAGCAGGACGTCTGGAGCGGAGAAATCTGGAACCGGCGCAAGAGCGGCGAGATCTACCCGCAGTGGCTGCACATCCGCGTGGTGCGCAACGACCAGGGCCAGCTGACCCACTACGTCGGGGTGTTCTCCGACCTGAGCAGCATCAAGCGCTCGGAGAACGAGCTGGACTTCCTCGCCCACCACGACTCGCTGACCGGCCTGCCCAACCGCGTGCTGCTGCGCGAGCGCATCGAGCAGGCGCTGGAGAACGGCAAGGACCGGACGGTGGCCGGGGCCCTGCTGCTGATCGACCTCGACCACTTCAAGCACATCAACGACAGCCTCGGCCATACAACTGGCGACATGCTCCTCAAGGAGGTCAGCAAGCGCCTGCAACACCAGCTCGACGAGCGCTGCCTGCTGTCGCGACTGGGCGGCGACGAATTCGCCATCCTCGTCGAGAACGACGACCCGGAAGCCGTCGCGCGCCTCTCGCAGCGCATCCTCGACGGTTTCAACGCGCCGTTCGACATCCACTGCCAGCCGATCTATATCAGCGCAAGCCTCGGTGTCAGCCTCTACCCGGAAGACGCCAGCGACGTCGACCACCTGATGCAACACGCCGACGCCGCGCTGTTCCAGGCCAAGGACAGCGGGCGTAACGCCTACGCCTTCTACACCCGCGTGCTGACCGCCCGGGCCCGCGCCCATGTCCAGGTGGAATCGGCCCTGCGCCATGCGCTGGATCACGACGAACTGCGCGTCCACTACCAGCCGGTGCACGACCTGGCCAGCGGGCGGATCGTCGGCGTCGAGTCGCTGGTGCGCTGGCAGCATCCCGAGCGCGGCCTGGTGCCGCCAGGCGAGTTCGTCCCGGTGGCGGAGGAATGCGGGCTGATCGCCGCGCTGGACAACTGGGTGCTCAAGCGTGCCTGCCGGCAGATGCGCGAGTGGCAACAGCGCGGCGTCGAGCTGGAGTTCGTCGCGGTCAACGTCTCCAGCCGGCTGTTCAACCGCGGCGGCCTGGAGGAAAGGATCGCCAATGCCCTGGAAGAGTCCGGACTGGAGCCCCGCTACCTGGAGCTGGAAGTCACCGAAAGCGCGGTGATGGAGGACTTCGAGCAGTCCCTCAACCTGCTCTGCCGCCTGCGTATCCTCGGCGTGAACCTGGCCATCGACGACTTCGGCACCGGCTATTCCTCGCTGATGCGCCTCAAGCGGCTGCCGGTGCACAAGCTGAAGATCGACCAGGGCTTCGTCGCCGGCCTGCCCGGCGCGGTGGACGACGCCGCGATCGCCCGGGCGATCGTTGCCCTGGCGCAAAGCATGGGGCTGCGGGTGGTTGCCGAGGGCATCGAGCATCAGGACCAGGCGCTGTTCCTGCGCGAACATGGCTGCGACTTCGGCCAAGGCTACTGGTACGGACGGCCGCAACCGGCGGAAGCGCTGCGCTTCGACCTGCCGCCCGTGGCGCTGCCGGAAGACTGAGCCTGGCGGCGAAGCCGGGCCGCTTCGCCGTCTTATAACCACTTTACCTATAAAGATTCTTAAACAATATTTTTAAGAATATTGCCCACTGCTTACTATGCGCCTCACGCCGCCTCCACTTCGTCGAGCAACGCGGCACCTCGAGCCACAGGAGCAGAGACCCATGAGCGCAACCCTCAGAAGCCTGGATGGCCAGGACGAAGCCACCATCCTGCGTGAAATCCAGAGTGCCCTGCGCGGCCTGCGCTTCGGCGCCGTCGAGATCACCGTGCACAACGGCCAGGTGGTGCAGATCGAGCGCAAGGAAAAATTCCGTCTGCAGCAACCGGCCGTCAAGCAGGCCTGAAGCACACGACCCGACTGGACCACCGGAGGCGTCTCGCCATGAACATCCGTTCGATACCCCATCCGCACCGGTACTGCAGCTGTCGGCCGCGAATGCGCGCCTGACGCCCCGTGTTCCCGTCGTTCCGCCAACACCCCATTAGAACAATCGAAACAGCACACACCTAGGAGCTGCACATGTCCCTTCGTCGTTTCGCCCTGGCCGCACTCGCCAGCGCCCTGGTCTCCGGCCCGGTTGCCGCAGCCACGCAACTGCTGAACGTTTCCTACGACCCGACCCGCGAGCTGTACCAGGCCTACAACGCGGCCTTCATCAAGCACTGGAAGGCCCAGGGCGGCGAGGACCTGACCGTCCAGCAGTCCCACGGCGGCTCCGGCAAGCAGGCCCGCGCGGTGATCGACGGGCTCAAGGCCGACGTGGTGACCCTGGCCCTGGCCGGCGACATCGACGAACTGCACAAGCTCGGCAAGCTGCTGCCGGCCGACTGGCAGGCACGCCTGCCGGACAACAGCACCCCCTACACCTCGACCATCGTGTTCCTGGTGCGCAAGGGCAACCCCAAGGGAATCAAGGACTGGGGCGACCTGACCAAGGAAGGCGTGGAAGTCATCACGCCGAACCCGAAGACCTCCGGCGGCGCGCGCTGGAACTTCCTCGCCGCCTGGGCCTGGGCGAAGAAGCAGTACGGCAGCGACGAGAAGGCCAAGGACTACGTGCAGGCGCTGTACAAGCACGTACCGGTACTCGACACCGGCGCCCGCGGCTCGACCATCACCTTCGTCAACAACCAGATCGGCGACGTGCTGCTGGCCTGGGAGAACGAGGCGTTCCTGGCGAAGAAGGAACAGGGCGGGGAAAACTTCGAGATCGTCGTGCCCTCCATCTCCATCCTCGCCGAACCGCCGGTCGCGGTGGTCGACAAGGTGGTCGAGAAGAAAGGCACCCGCAAGGTCGCCGAGGCCTACCTGCAATACCTGTACAGCGAGGAAGGCCAGCGCATCGCCGCGCAGAACTTCTACCGGCCGCGCAACCAGAAGGTCGCCGCCGAGTTCGCCACGCAGTTCCCGAAACTGAACCTGGTCACCGTCGACTCCGATTTCGGCGGCTGGAAGACGGCCCAGCCGAAGTTCTTCAACGACGGGGGCATCTTCGACCAGATCTACCAGGCGCAATGATCGCGACGGCAGACCCGTCGCCCGAACCACGGCCCCTCTCCCAGACCCTCTCCCGGACGGGCGAGGGGGCTAGCAGGCCCGGTCCCGTACCGGGCCCACTGCCGGAAGGAACCGGCACCGGGAGAGCCACCAAGCGTTCCAACGCAGAGTAAGGACAGAACATGTCACGACGCATTTCCCCGGTCATACCCGGCTTCGGGCTGACCCTGGGATACACCCTGGTGTACCTCAGCCTGCTGGTCCTGATCCCGCTGGGGGCCATGTTCCTCAAGACCACCCAGCTCAGCTGGGAGCAATTCTGGGCCATCATCAGCGCGCCGCGGGTGCTCGCCGCGCTCAAGCTGAGCTTCGGCACCGCGCTCGCCGCCGCCGTGCTCAACGGCTTGATCGGCACGCTGCTGGCCTGGGTCCTGGTGCGCTACGAATTCCCCGGACGGAAGATCATCGATGCCATGATCGACCTGCCCTTCGCCCTACCCACCGCCGTCGCCGGTATCGCCCTCACCGCGCTCTATGCGCCGGCCGGCCTGGTCGGACAGTTCGCCAGCGACCTCGGCTTCAAGATCGCCTATACCCCCCTGGGGATCACCCTGGCGCTGACTTTCGTGACCCTGCCGTTCGTGGTCCGCACGGTGCAGCCGGTGCTCGCCGACATTCCCAAGGAAGTCGAGGAAGCCGCCGCCTGCCTCGGCGCCAGGCCGCTGCAGGTGTTCCGCCATATCCTCGTGCCGGCGCTGCTGCCGGCCTGGCTGACCGGTTTCGCCCTGGCCTTCGCCCGGGGCGTCGGCGAATACGGCTCGGTGATCTTCATCGCCGGCAACATGCCGATGAAGACCGAGATCCTGCCGCTGCTGATCATGGTCAAGCTGGACCAGTACGACTACACCGGCGCCACCGCCATCGGCGTGCTGATGCTGGTGGTGTCCTTCATCCTGCTGCTGCTGATCAACCTGCTGCAGCGTCGCATCGAAACCCCGTAAGGAGGGCGCCATGTCCAGTGCAAGCATTTCCGCTGCCACCGCCAGCGCCTCCCGCCGCGGCAACGCCGGCGGCCGCCTGGCCCTGATCGTCCTGGCCTGGCTGGTCTTCGCCCTGTTCCTCCTGCTGCCGCTCTACGTGGTCCTGAGCGAGGCGCTGAAGCAGGGTTTCGGCACCTTCTTCGAGGCGATCCTCGAACCCGACGCGCTGGCCGCGCTGAAGCTGACCCTGATCGCGGTGGCCATCTCGGTGCCGCTCAACCTGCTGTTCGGTGTCGCCGCCGCCTGGTGCGTGAGCAAGTTCGAGTTTCGCGGCAAGAGCATCCTGGTGACCCTGATCGACCTGCCGTTCTCGGTCTCGCCGGTGATCGCCGGCCTGATCTACGTGCTGTTGTTCGGCGCCCAGGGCTACTTCGGCGAATGGCTGAGCGACCACGACATCCAGATCGTCTTCGCGGTGCCCGGAATCGTCCTGGCGACCCTCTTCGTCACCGTGCCCTTCGTCGCCCGCGAACTGATCCCGCTGATGCAGGAGCAGGGCACCCAGGAGGAGGAAGCCGCCCGCCTGCTCGGCGCCAACGGCTGGCAGATGTTCTGGCACGTGACCCTGCCGAACATCAAGTGGGGCCTGATCTACGGCGTGGTGCTCTGCACCGCCCGGGCGATGGGCGAGTTCGGCGCGGTGTCGGTGGTTTCCGGACACATCCGCGGCGTCACCAACACCCTGCCGCTGCACGTCGAGATCCTCTACAACGAATACAACCATGTCGCCGCCTTCAGCGTCGCCAGCCTGTTGCTGCTGATGGCGCTGGTCATCCTTCTGCTCAAGCAGTGGAGCGAATCCCGCATGTCCCGACTGAAAAGCAATGCTGACGAGGAATGAACCATGAGCATCGAAATCCGTAACGTCAGCAAGAACTTCAACGCCTTCAAGGCCCTGGACGACATCAACCTGGACATCCAGAGCGGCGAGCTGGTGGCCCTGCTCGGCCCCTCCGGGTGCGGCAAGACCACCCTGCTGCGGATCATCGCCGGGCTGGAAACCCCGGACGCCGGCAACATCGTGTTCCATGGCGAGGACGTCTCGCAGCACGACGTGCGCGACCGCAACGTCGGCTTCGTCTTCCAGCACTACGCGCTGTTCCGCCACATGACGGTGTTCGACAACGTCGCCTTCGGCCTGCGCATGAAGCCCAAGGGCGAGCGGCCGGGCGAGTCCGCGATCAAGGCCAAGGTCCACGAACTGCTCAACATGGTGCAGCTCGACTGGCTCGCCGACCGCTATCCCGAGCAGCTCTCCGGTGGCCAGCGGCAGCGTATCGCCCTGGCCCGCGCGCTGGCGGTGGAGCCGAAGATCCTGCTCCTCGACGAACCCTTCGGCGCCCTCGACGCCAAGGTGCGCAAGGAGCTGCGCCGCTGGCTGGCGCGCCTGCACGAGGAGATCAACCTGACCTCGGTGTTCGTCACCCACGACCAGGAAGAGGCGATGGAAGTGGCCGACCGCATCGTGGTGATGAACAAGGGCGTGATCGAGCAGATCGGCTCGCCCGGCGAGGTCTACGAGAACCCGGCCAGCGATTTCGTCTACCACTTCCTCGGCGACTCCAACCGCCTGCAACTGGGCAACGATCAGCACCTGCTGTTCCGCCCCCACGAAGTGTCGCTGTCGCGTTCCGCGGTGGCCGAGCACCGCGCCGCCGAGGTCCGCGACATCCGTCCGCTGGGGGCGATCACCCGGGTAACGCTGAAGGTCGACGGCCAGGACGAACTGATCGAAGCCGAAGTGGTGAAGGACCACGACAGCCTGGCCGGCCTGGCCCGCGGCGAGACCCTCTACTTCAAGCCGAAGGCCTTCCAGCCGGTGGCCAATCTCTGATCCCGCGGCGGGTTCAGCCCGCCGTGCGCTCCGCCAGGCCGCGCAGTCCCGCGCGGCCCTTCGACGACACCTGCAACGCCCGCGAGCCGTCCTGCGGCCGCAACCAGCCCTGGCGCAGACAGGCCTCCAGCAACGCCGCCCCCAGCGCGCCGCCGAGGTGCGGCTTGCGTTCGCTCCAGTCGGGGCAGGCGCAGGCGAACTGCCGACGGCGGCGGCGGACCTCCGCCAGGTCGATTCCCAACCTGGCCAGCCCGGCCTCGCCGGTCGCGCTCAGGCGCAGCGTCCTGCCCTCCTGCTCGATCCAGCCGGCATCCAGCATCCGTGCGAACACACCGACCGCGAGTTCGCCGGCCAGGTGGTCGTAGCAGGTCCGCGCCTCGCGCAACGCCGACGGCGTGCCGTGGCTCGGCGGCAGGCTGCGCCGCTGCGGCTGCAGGGCCAGGGAGGCGCTGGCCAGCGCTTCCACCGCCTGCCCCACTTCGGGCCCGGCCAGGCGATAGAAGCGATTGCGCCCGCGCGCCTCCAGGCTCAGCACGCCGCCCTCGACCAGCCGTCCCAGGTGGCCGCTGGCGGAGGACGGCGAGACGCCCGCCAGCAGCGCCAGCTCGCTGGCCGGGCGGGCGCTGCCATCCATCAGTGCCCAGATCATCTGCGCGCGGCCGGGATCGGCGAGCAGCGCCGCCAGCGAACTGAAGCCGGGATTGAATTGCATGCTTCACCTCCGGATGAAACATTGCCTGTCGACGACGAGAGATACTGGCCGCCATCGCCCGTTCGCGCCAGCCCGAGACAAGGAAGAACCCGCATGTCCGTCGACCTCCACGCCCTGATCCCGCTGATCGCCCTCACCTTCCTTCTCGCCGGCTTCGTCAAGGGCGTGGTCGGCCTGGGCCTGCCGACGGTCTCGGTGGGTCTGCTCGGCCTGGCCATGCCGCCGATGCAGGCGGCGGCGCTGCTGATCGTACCGTCGATGGTGACCAACCTCTGGCAGCTCGCCTGCGGCCCGCGCTTCCTCGGCTTGATGAAGCGCCTGGCCGGCCTGCTGCTCGGGGTGGTCGTGGGCACCCTGCTGGTCGGCGCATGGCTCGGCGGCGACGCGCCAAGGCAGGCCACCGGCGTGCTCGGCCTGGCCCTGGCGGCCTACGCGCTGCTCGGCCTGGCCGCGATCCCGCTGCACCTGCCGGCACGCCACGAGCCCTGGGCCGGCCCGCTGGTCGGGCTGGCGACCGGCGCGCTGACCGCGGTCACCGGGGTTTTCGTGATTCCCGCGGTGCCCTACCTGGGAGCCCTAGGATTGCAGCGCGACGAACTGGTCCAGGCCCTCGGCCTGTCGTTCAGCGCCTCGACCCTGGCCCTGGCGGTCACTCTCGGCGTGCATGGCGACCTGCTCGAACCGCAGATGCTCGGCGCCTCGCTGCTGACCCTGGTCCCGGCGCTGGGCGGGATGCTCCTCGGCCAGTGGCTGCGCCAGCGGATCAGCGCGACGCTGTTCAGGCGCTGCTTCTTCGTCGGTCTCCTGCTGCTCGGCGCCGACCTCGCCTGGCGCGGTTTCCACTGACGCCAGGGACGCATTGCGCACCCGCCAGGGCGGACCTGCGGCCTTCGCGGGACTTCCGACGAACGGCACAAGCCGCTATCATCCGCCGCCGCGCGACCCCCACCGGGCGCGCGGCACCGGGCGGAACACGCCCGTCCGGCACGGAACGCCACCTATCGCAAGGAGCACACGATGAAGACCCGTCTTTCCCTTTCCGCCCTGGCCCTCGCCTGCGCCACCCTGGCCGGCTGCCAGAACCTGCCCCAGGGGGACCTCATGCAGCACGGCATGATGGCGGTGAAGGCCGCCACCCTGAGCGACGCCGAGGTCCGCCAGGTCGCCGACCAGGCCTGTGCCGAGTCCGACCAGCAGAACCGCATCGCCCCGGCCAACAGCAAGTACGGCCAGCGCCTGGACAAGATCGCCAAGGCCCTGGGCGACCAGATCGACGGCGTGCCGGTGAACTACAAGGTCTACCTCACCGAGGAGGTCAACGCCTGGGCCATGGCCAACGGCTGCATTCGCGTCTACAGCGGGCTGATGGAACTGATGAGCGACAACGAGATCGAAGGCGTACTCGGCCACGAGATGGGCCACGTCGCCCTCGGCCACACCCGCAAGGCCGCCCAGACCGCCTACGCGGCCGCCGCGGTGCGCGGCGCCGCCGGCGCCTCGAAGAGCGGCGCGCTGGCCGCCCTGTCCGGCTCCCAGCTGGGCGAACTCACCGAATCGCTGATCAACGCGCAGTTCTCCCAGTCCCAGGAATCCGACGCCGACGATTTCTCCTACGAGCTACTGAAGAAGCGCGGAGTGAACACCCAGGGCCTGGTCACCGCCTTCGAGAAGCTGGCCAAGCTGGGCGGCGGCGACAGCAGCATGTTCGATTCGCACCCGGGCTCCCAGGCCCGCGCCGATCACATCCGCCAGCGCATCGCCGCGGATCGCAAGTAACGCTCCCACCCCGGTCTCCCGCGCTCGCGGGAGACCTTCTCACGCCGCCCGCTTGTGCTCGCGAATGCAGGTCGGGCCGGCGCGCTCCTCGACCTCGCGCTGCACGTCGCCGCGCAGCCCCAGCAGAAAGGCTAGTTCCGCCAGCACGAAGAGCGGACCGACGATCAACCCGCTGAGATCGTCGACGAAGGCCGGCTTGCGCCCTTCGTAGTAATGACCGACGAACTGGATGATCCAGCCGACCACGAACAGGCCGACGCCCCAGCCCAGCCAGGCAGCGGTAGTCCCCGCCGCCAATTGCGCAGCTCCCCACACCGTCAGCGCCAGCAGCGCCGTCATGGCCACGCCGAAGCGCAGGTCCAGGCGCAGGTAGAACAGCGCCGCGGCGAGCGCCAGCAGCAGCGCCGGAGACAGGCCGAACCCCAGCGCCGGCCGCGCCAGCAACACGGCGATGGAGAGGACGATCATCGGAATGCCGATGAAATGGCTGAAGATGTTGCGCCGGTCGCGGTGGTAGGCGGCGTATTGCGCAAGGTGATCGACTAGGGTTTTCATTGTTGTGGTCTCACGCCAGGGTTCTCGCATCATCGCGCCGCCCCGGTTTTCCACTCTGTCAGCTAGACGACAAACATGAACGAGCGTACCGACTACCGTTCGCAACTCCAGGCCGGCCGCTGGTTCCAGGGTTTGCCGGAGGCCTTGCAGACGCACCTGCTGGCACTCGCCCAACCGCGCCAGTTGCCGCCGGGCCAGCGCCTGTTCGCCCGCGGCGACGCGCCCTGCGGACTGTACTGCGTGGTCGAGGGCGCGATCCGTATCAGCGCGGTCAGCGAGAACGGCAAGGAGGCGCTGCTGATCCTGGTGGAAGCGCCGCACTGGTTCGGCGAGATCGCCCTGTTCGACGGCCAGGCGCGCACCCACGACGCCTACGCCGAAGGCCACACCCAGCTACTCCAGGTGCCGCAGGCGGCGCTGCTCGAACTGCTTCGCCGCGAGCCGCACTACTGGCGCGACGTGGCCCTGCTGATGAGCCACAAGCTGCGCCTGGCATTCATCGCCCTGGAAGAGATGGCCCTGCTGCCGGCCGCACAACGCCTGGCGCGGCGCCTGCTGATGCTCGCCGAGGGCTACGACAACAGCCGCAGCCGGCAGGTCCTGCACCTGCCGCAGGAGCAGTTGGCATTGATGCTGTCGCTGTCGCGGCAGACCACCAACCAGATCCTCAAGGACCTCGAAGCCCAGGGCATCCTCCAGCTCAGCTACGGCGGCATCGAGATTCTCGACCTCGCCGGCCTGCGCGCGGCCACCCACGGCTGAGCGCGAATCACACTTTCGAACGCTTGCAGGCGCGCCATGGCCGGCTACCGTGTGCAGGGCACCTGCCCTCGGTGCGGATATCCATAACGACAACAACAGGATCTCCCCATGCTCCGTCCCGCGCTTCCCGCTGTCCTCTGTCTTTACTGCCTGCTGCTGGTGCTGCCGGCGCGCGCCGCCCTCGACGACCAGCAACGCGCCCTGCAACAACTGCAGGTCCAGGCCTGTCGCGCGGTGGGCAGCCTGTTGTTGCTGCGCGGCGAGGGTTTCCAGGAACAGCACGCGGCGCAACTGGAGAAGGACCTCGCCAGCCTCGACCGCGCGCTCGCCGCCGCCCCCGAGGGGGTGCTCCTGCGGCAAGACGAAAAGACGCTGGTGGCGCGCATCCGTGAAGGCGCGGCCTACGGCCCCCGCGAAGAGGACCTGCCCTGGCGCTACCCGCAGCAACTGAGCCGCGCCCTGCGTGACTTCCTCAACCTGGTGGAACGCCAGGTGCCACCGCCCCCGCCAGGCCAGCCCCTGCCGCTCTGGCAGTTGCCGGTGCGGGTCGAGTACCTGTCCCTGCAATACCTGGCGCGCGCCTACCTGGGCGGGCTGGAGACTGCCCGCGAGCAGCCCCGGGACTATCTCGGCCAGGACGAGAGCGTGCTGGTCCCGCTGATCGACCGGCGCATCGCCCTGCTGGTGGCGCAAAGCGCCAACCCGGCGGGACTGAAGAAACTGGAAAACCGCTGGGAGTACCTGAGCCAGGCCCTGCGCGACCTGAACAGCAAGAGCAGCGCGCTGGTCAGCGCTTCCGGCAGGCCCTGGGCGCCGATCATCGTCGACCGCCACGCGCGGGCCCTGAGCGAAAGCCTGATGCGCTTGAGTGCGGAGTGAGGCCACGCGCCGCACGGGGCGGATAACCTCGCGACTCGCAACGTTGCGCCAGCGTCCGCCCCGACTCCCTGGCCAGCGCATTTTTTCGAATCCGCCCTGCGGATTTTGATTTGCCGCCACGCCCTGGCGCAGGCGCAATGGTGCTCCCGAAAGGAGATCGCCATGCCCACTGCCAACCCACCCGGCCGCACCCTCTGGCTGATGGCCGCCATCGTCCTGGTCGGCCTCAACCTGCGGCCCTCCATGGCCGCCGTCGGCCCACTGCTGAACGCCATGCGCGGCGAGATCGCGCTCAGCTTCGGCGACGTCTCGCTGCTGACCGCCCTGCCGGTGCTGACCCTCGGCCTCGGCATGTTCTTCGGCCTGGGCATCGCCCGCCGCGTCGGCGAGTGGCGTTCGGTGGCCCTCGCCCTGCTGCTGATCGGCGCCGCCAGCGCCCTGCGCCTGGGCAGCCGAGGCCTGCCCGACCTGCTCGGCAGCGCCATGCTCGCCGGTCTCGGCATCGCCCTGATCCAGGCGCTGATGCCGGCCCTGATCAAGGCCCGTTTCGGCGCGCGCACGCCGCTCTGCATGGGGCTCTACGTCACCGCCATCATGGCTGGCGCGGCGCTGTCCGCCAGCGCCGCGCCGACCCTGGCGGAGCACGCCGGCTGGCGGCTCGGCCTCGGTGCCTGGGCGGCGCTCGCCGCGCTCGCGCTGCTGGCCTGGTGGCTGCAACCCGGCACCCGCCTGCGCCTGCCCGCCGCGCAGCCGGGCAGGAGCCTCCTGCGCTATCCGCGGACCTGGCTGCTGGTCCTGTTCTTCGGCCTCGGCACGGCCTGCTACACCTGCGTGCTGGCCTGGCTCGCGCCCTATTACCTGGAGCAGGGCTGGAGCGCCCAGGAATCCGGGCTGCTGCTCGGTTTCCTGACGGCCATGGAGGTGCTCTCCGGGTTGCTCGCGCCGGCCCTGGCCAGCCGCTCGCGGGATCGCCGCCCGGTGCTGGTCGGGCTAACGGCGCTGATGCTGGCCGGCTTCCTCGGCCTCGCCTGGGCGCCGGCCAGCCTGCCGCTGCTCTGGGCGCTGTGTCTCGGACTGGGCATCGGCGGGCTGTTCCCCATGGGCTTGATCGTCTGCCTCGACCACTTCGACGCGCCGCAACGCGCCGGTCAACTGGCTGCCCTGGTACAAGGCGCCGGCTACCTGATCGCCGGGGTCTCGCCATGGATCGCCGGGCTGCTGCGCGACAGCCTCGGCAGCTTCACCGGAGCCTGGCTCGGGCTGGCCACGGTGGCGGCGCTGCTACTGGGGCTGGGCCTGCGCTTCGACCCGCGGCGCTATGCGGCACTGTTCGACGAGCGACAGCCGCAAGGCGTCGGCGCCGAAAGCTTGCGCTGAGGAAAGGGACGGGTTCTGATGGCGCTCCCGACGCCGTCAGGACGCCCCGATGCTGATCGCCAACGGCCTGCGCAAGGTCGACATGCAGGACCTGCTGGTCTTCCTACAGGTCCACCAACGACAGAACCTCGTCGAGGTCGCCGAACACCTGAACCTCAGTCCGTCGACGGTCAGCTACTGCCTGAAGAAGCTGCGCCAGGCCTTCGACGACGAGCTGTTCATCGCCACCCGCGGCGGCATGCAGCCGACCCACAAGAGTCGCGCCATGCTGCCCCACGTGGAGGAAATGCTCGCCCGCATCAACGCCTGTCACGCCGCCCAGGGCAGCTTCGACCCGCGTGGCGAGCCGCGGACCTTTACCCTCTGCGCGCCGGAATATGTCGAGCTGCTGATCCTTCCGGCACTCCTGCGACGGCTCGCCGCCAACGGCCCGAGGATCGGCCTGGACATCCGCCGCCTGGGTCCCGAACTGCCCACCGAAGCATTGCTCGACGGCCAGGTCGACCTGGTCTTCGACTTCGGTCCCGAGTACCACCGACCGGCACCGGAGCTACAGGCGCTCGCCCTGTTCAGCGACGAGCTGCTCTGCGTACAGGATCGTGCCCAGCCGCGCCACGAGCGCCTGGAACTGGACGAGTTCTGCAGGCGCCGCTTCGTCTTCCCGACCCCGCTCGACGCCAGCAACGCCAACCTGGTGGACACGTGGCTGCGACGCCAGGGCCGCAGCCGCGAGGTCGCCGCGCGCGCCAACAGCTACGTCGCCGCCCTGCAACTGCTGTCGGGCAGCGACTTCGTGCTGATGCTGCCACGGCGTATCCATGCACTGCTCGACGATGGCCGCCATCACGCCTGCCTCGCACCGCCCGGGCTGCCGCCGTTCGCCCTGCACCTGTCATGGAGCCGCGCCGCCGACCAGGACCCGGCGAACCTCTGGCTGCGCGAACAGGTGCTGATCGTCTGCGCCGAGCTGGGTTTGCTCTAGCCTGCGTCATCCTGCACTTCGAGGCTCGCCGCCAGGGAGCGCCAGAGCACTTCGGCGAATACCTGCTGGATGCCGCCGGCCAGGTAGTCGAACATCTGCTGCGCTTCCCGCCACTGGCTGCACACCAGCCAGAGATCCGGCTCGAGGGCGTCCCTGCGCACCTGGTACTCCAGGCAACCCGGCGCCTCCAGCCCCGGTTCGACCAGTTGTTGCAGGCGCAGGCCAAGCCGTTCCGACTGACCGTTGCGCGCGCGAATACGGATGACCTGGCTGGCGCTCATGACGGACGCTCCTCCGGACGAACGAGCGACGCCTCAGTGGGCGCCGCGCTCCAGTGGCTTGAGGATCGGGTCGCCCTCTTTGAGCAACTCCCAGACCAGCAACTTGGCCGGCTTCATCGGATCGGGATTGCGTGCCAGCAGGTGCGGCACGTTCGCCGGCTCGTACCAGCTCTGGCCCACCGTGTAGGTTTCCACCGGGCCGCCTTCCAGTTGCGTCTGCACGGTGCCTTCGAGCACGTAGACGAACACCGAGCCGGGATGCACATGGGGCGCGGAGACCTGGCCGGGCTTGAACGACACCGTCAGCATCAACCCACGATGGCCGGGAATCTCGGCCAGGGCCTGGTCGCGCAGGGTTTCCACCTTCTCCGCAGCATGGGCGCTGGCCAGCGTCGGCAGCGCGGCGAGCAGCAGGCAGGCGATCGATCGATTGGCCTTCATCGCCGCCCACCTCACTCCGGTTGCATGCCCATGCCGACGCCGAAGCGGTTCCAGGCGTTGATGGCCGAGACCGCCAGGGTCAGTTCGGCGATCTCCTTGTCGTCGAAGTGCTCGCGCAGTTCGTCGAGCAGGCCGTGCGGCAACGGACCCTGACTGAGGCGGGCGAGTTGCTCGGTCCAGGCCAGGGCGGCGCGCTCGCGCGGGGTGAAGTAGGGGGTTTCCTGCCAGACGCAGAGCGCTTGCAGACGCTGCTCGGTCTCGCCGGCCTTGCGCGCGTCGTTGGCATGCATGTTCACGCAGTAGGCGCAACCGTTGATCTGCGAAGTGCGCAGGTAGACCAGTTCGATCAGCGGGCGCTCCAGGCCGGCCTTGGCCAGGGCCTTTTCCAGGCCGAGCATGGCGGCATAGGCGTCGGGGGAGGCTTTGGCCCATTCGAGGCGGGTGGTCATGGCGAATCTCCTTGGCTGATTGGCAGCCGCGAGAGTGGAAAGCGGCGCGGCATGGGGTAACACTAAGCCTGCCTTTGGCTTCCACGAAGAGCCAATTACCAGAAATACCAGGTAGCCAATTTCGCCATGGAACTGCAACTGATCCTCGACGGCCGCCACGACCTGGTCGGCCAGCTCTATCGCCAGCTGCGCGACGCGATCCTCCACGGTCGCCTGGCCACCGGCGATCGCCTGCCAGCCACGCGCTACCTTGCCGAACGCCTGGAAGTGTCGCGCAAGACCGTCAGCGAAGCCTACGAGCGCCTCACCAGCGAGGGCTTCCTCGAAGGCCGGGTCGGCAGCGGCACCTTCGTCGCCCGCGGGCCCGCCGGGGAAGCGCCGCCGCAGCGCGCCGACGGTCCGCTGCGGCCGGCCGCGCGCTGGGCACGCATCGAACCGCAGTCCGGTCTGATGGACCAGCGAGCACCGCTCCGCTACAGCTTCGCCGGCGGCACGACCGACAAGCGCCGCTTTCCCTTCGATACCTGGCGTACCTGCGTGCTCCAGGCGCTACGCCTGCAACAGCGCTCGCCGGCGTTCTACAAGGAAACCGAAGGCGACCCCGAACTGCGCCTGGCGATCTCCCGCTACCTGGCGATCAACCGCGCCGTGCAGTGCGACTGGAACGCCCTGATGGTCACCCAGGGCGCCCAGCAGGGACTCGACCTGCTGGCCCGGGTGATGCTCGACCCCGGCGACCTGGCGGTGGTCGAGGAACCCGGTTATCCGCCGGCCCGCGCCAGCCTGCTGGCCACCGGCGCCGAGGTGCGCGGAGTGCCGGTGGACGCCGAGGGGCTGCGCGTCGACCTGCTGCCGGACAACGCCAAGCTGGTCTACGTCACCCCGTCGCACCAGTTCCCGCTGGGCATGCCGATGAGCCTGGAGCGGCGCCTGCAGTTGCTGGACTGGGCGCAGCGCCACCGGGCGCTGATCATCGAGGACGACTACGACAGCGAGTACCGCTTCGACGGGCGTTCGCTGGAGTCGCTGCGCAGCCTCGACCGGAACGGCCAGGTGGCCTACCTCGGGACCTTTTCCAAGACCCTCTTCCCCGAGCTGCGCCTCGGCTACCTGCTGCCGCCGGCAAGCCTGCGCGAAGCGGTGCTGGCGGCGCGCAAGCTGGTCGACCGGCACAGCGAGACCTTGCAGCAACGCGCCCTCGCGCTGTTCATCCAGCGCGGCGACTTCGCCCGCCATACGCGCCGCTTGCAACGCGAATACGCCCAGCGTCGCGGGCGCCTGCTGGAACGCCTGCACGGCGACCTGAGCCCCTGGCTCGAAGCGCTGCCGGCGGTGGCCGGGATCCACCTCGCGGCGCGCTGTCGCGAACCGCTGGATGTGCTGCGCATCGCCCGTCATTTGCGCCAGCAAGGCCTGGAGGTCGGCACCCTGCCGCCCTTCTACGCGGAAACCCCGGCACAGGCCGGCTTCCTCTTCGGCTTCGGCTGCATCGAACGGGACGACATCGACCCGGCGTTGGACCTGTTGCGCGCCGAGCTGCGGCGCTAGGCGCGCTTCCGCCCATCCACGGCCGGCAACTCGGCGGCGTGCGTAGGAGCCGATCTCCCCGGCAAGAGGCTCGATTGCAACCGCGCCCATGCCCAGCGGCGCATGACGCGCCGCGTTATCCGCCCTATGGGACAAAGGCCCGGCGAGGACGGCTCAGGGCTGCAGCAGTTTCGCCAGTCGTTCGCCGTCCAGCCCGAGCATGCGGGCAGCCTTGCTCTCGGCCAGTTGCTCCGCGTCGTCCTCGGGCAGGCTGGCGGCCTGGGTCGCCAGGCTGAGGATCAGCTCTTCGCGGGAAAGCACGCCACCGAACTGGTACGCCGCAGCGATCAGCCGGCGCAGCTCCAGCGGCAGCCGCCAACGCGCCCGCAGGGCCGAGCCGAAGCTGGCGCCGAAACGCCCCAGCAGCTCGTCGAGCCGCGCCTCGTCCAGCGCGCCGCCGCCATCGCACCAATCCTGCAATGTCCGCAGCAGCGCCAGGTCGCCCAGGCGATGCAGCAGCCCTGCGGTATAGCAGCGCTCGACGTCCGCGCCGAGGGCGTCGGCCAGTTCCCAAGCGATGTCCGCGCAACGTTGCGAAAGATCCCAGAAGTGCATGGCGCGCTCGGCCAGTAGCGGCTCGCCGAGCTGGATGGCCCGCTGCAGGCTGAAACCGAGCACCAGGTTCAGGCTGTGCCCGAGTCCCAGCCGCCGCAGGGCCTGGCCCAGGGTCTGGCAGGCCGGACCGACGTGCCGGGCGGCGCTGTTGGCGGCGGCGATCAGGCCAGCGGTGATCTGCGGGTCGCGACCGAACTCATCCTCCAGCACGCGCAGCGGATGCTCCTCGGCGCTCAGGCAACGATCGCTGGCGGCACGCACGTCGGCCAGCAACGGCGCCCCCTCCGCGGAGTCGCGCGCACGTTCGAGGAAAGCCTCCAGGTTCTCGCCCGCGTCCCGCTCCGGCAGCGGACAGGCGACCACCTCGTCGCCCTTCAGCAACAACCCTCGCAGGCGTTGCATCAGGTTCTCGGCCTGGAACGGCTTCACCAGGTAGGCGGTCGGCGCCAGTGCCACGGCGGCGCGCACGCTGGCCTGGTCGGCGCGGTCGCTGATCAGGATGAACGGCTGCTCGGCGACCGAGCGGCGCAGGCGCGCTTCGCGCAGTAGCTCGAAGCCATCCACCTGCGGCAGGTTCAGCTCGGCCAGGATCAACGCGAAGCGCCGGCGCCGGCAATGCGCCAGCGCTTCTCCGCCATCGCCGCAGAGGACCAGCCGGGCATCGCAACGCACGCCGAGGACCAGTTGGCCAAGCAAGTCGCGACTCCAGGGGTCCGGGTCGGCAATCAGGATGACGGGGGCCTTTTTCGCGGCACTCATGGCGTTCCTCTTCGAACCTGGCGAACCGAGCGGGACGCACCAGGCATGACAGGCGGGCACGACACGGCCCGCGGGCACACAAGGGTATGACGGACGAACACGGTGCGCCTCTAGGACCTGTCCTAATCGCCACGAACGGAACGACCGGAGGAATGCGGGAGGATTCGTATGCGCCAGGCGCCCAAGGGTAACAGGGGAAAACCGTTCGTCGGGCGTTTCGCGGAAAACCCTGGCAGAAAAAAGAGGCTTCCGTTTCCGTGAAGCCTCTGAAAGAAAGGCCCGCGCGGACGCGCGGGCCTCGGGGGTATCGCTTTGCCGGTGAAGCTTAAGCGAGTTCGTCGAAGCACTCGGCCAGGATGGCCAGGCCCTTCTCCAGTTGCGCGTCGGGGATGGTGACGGGCATGAGGAAGCGGATGACGTTGTAGTAGGTGCCGCAGGAGAGCAGGATCAGGCCCTTCTCGCGCGCACGGACGACGATCTTGCTGACCAGCTCGGCGGCCGGCTTGTGGGTATCGCCGCCCTCGAACAGCTCGATGGCCACCATCGAACCCAGGCCACGAACGTCGCCGATCACCTTGTGCTTGGCCTGGATCTCGCGCAGGCCGGCCTTGAGGCGCTCGCCGACGGCTTGCGAACGTTCCAGCAGCTTCTCTTCCTCGAACACCTTCAGCACGGCCAGTGCCGCGGCGCAGGCGATCGGGCTGCCGGCATAGGTGCCGCCCAGGCCGCCGGGCGCGATGGCGTCCATGATCTCGGCCTTGCCGGCCACGCCGGAGATCGGGAAGCCGCCGCCGACCGACTTGGCGAAGGTGGTCAGGTCAGGAACGATGCCCAGTTGCTCGGTAGCGAAGAAGGTGCCGGTACGGCCGGCGCCGGTCTGCACTTCGTCGGCGATCAGCAGGATGCCGTGCTGGTCGCACAGGGCGCGCAGGCGCTGCATGAAGGACTTGGAGTTGACGTAGAAGCCACCCTCGCCCTGCACCGGCTCGATGATGATCGCGGCGATGTCCTGGGGCTGGGCATCGTTCTTGAAGATGCGCTCGATGCTGGCGATGGAGTCGTCCTCGCTCACGCCGTGCAGCTCGCAGGGCGCCAGGGCGCGGAAGATGCCGCCCGGCATCAGGCCCATGCCGGCGGAGTACGGGACCACCTTGCCGGTCAGGCCCAGGGTCATCATGGTGCGGCCGTGGTACGCGCCGGTGAAGGCGATCACGCCAGCGCGGCCGGTGGCGGCGCGGGCGATCTTGACAGCGTTCTCCACGGCTTCGGAGCCGGAGGTGACCAGCAGGGTCTTCTTCGGGAAGTCGCCCGGCACGCGCTTGGCGATTTCCTCGGCCAGCTCGATGTAGGGTTCGTAGGCCAGCACCTGGAAGCAGGTGTGGGACAGCTTGCCCAGTTGCTCCTGGACCGCGGCGATCACCTTCGGATGCAGGTGGCCGGTGTTCAGCACGGCGATGCCGCCGGCGAAGTCGATGTACTCGCGGCCTTCCACGTCCCAGACGGTGGAGTTCTCGGCGCGCTCGGCGACGACCGGGTGGATCTGGCCCACGCCGCGGGGTACCGCGGCCTGGCGACGCTTCAGCAGGGATTCGTTGGTCTTGCTCATGGCTTCCTCAGTGGCCGCTCATCGGGTCGGCCGGGTCAAAGGATGAAGGCGGGAAGGAAGCTCCCCAAGGCAGCATGCGATGATCGACTGCCTCGGGACTTGCAGGCCCGCCAGGGCTCGGAGCCGCTTCGCGATCGGCGACCGCGTCTCCCGGTTCGTCCGGTGCCACCACCGGCAACGTCGACACCGGACGGCGCAGCTCTTGCCTGCCGTCCGGCCCCTCCGGATGCGTTCCTCGCCGGGCTCAGATACCGCCCAGGCAGAGGTACTTGATCTCGAGGTAGTCCTCGATCCCGTACTTGGAACCTTCGCGGCCCAGGCCCGAGGCCTTGATGCCGCCGAACGGCGCCACTTCGTTGGAGATCAGGCCGGTGTTGATGCCGACCATGCCGTACTCCAGTTGCTCGGCGACGCGGAACACGCGGGCCAGGTCGCGGGCGTAGAAGTAGGACGCCAGGCCGAACTCGGTGTCGTTGGACATGGCGATGACCTCGGCCTCGTCCTTGAAGCGGAACACCGGCGCCAGCGGGCCGAAGGTCTCGTCCTTGGACACCAGGGCGTTCTTCGGCACGTCGACCAGGATGGTCGGCTCGAAGAAGGTGCCGCCGAGGGCGTGCGGCTTGCCGCCGGAAACCACCTTGGCGCCCTTGGAGACCGCGTCGGCGATGTGTTCCTCGACCTTGGCCACGGCCTTGGCGTCGATCAGCGGACCGGTGGTCACGCCGGCTTCCAGGCCGTTGCCGATGTTCAGCTTGGCCACGGCGGCCTTCAGCTTGTCGACGAAGGCGTCGTACACGCCGTCCTGCACGTACAGGCGGTTGGCGCAGACGCAGGTCTGGCCGTTGTTGCGGTACTTGGAAATCAGCGCGCCCTCAACGGCGGCGTCCAGGTCGGCGTCGTCGAACACGATGAACGGCGCGTTGCCGCCCAGCTCCAGGGACACCTTCTTGATGTCCTGGGCGCACTCGGCCATCAGTTGGCGGCCGATTTCGGTGGAACCGGTGAAGGTCAGCTTGCGCACGATCGGGTTGCTGGTCAGCTCGCCGCCGACTTCGCCGGCGCTACCGGTGACCACGCTGAACACGCCCTTCGGAATGCCGGCGCGCTCTGCCAGTTCGGCCAGGGCTAGGGCGGAATACGGGGTCTGCGAAGCAGGCTTGAGCACCATGGTGCAGCCGGCGGCCAGGGCCGGGCCGGCCTTGCGGGTGATCATCGCCGAGGGGAAGTTCCACGGCGTGATGGCCGCGGTCACGCCGATCGGCTGCTTGATCACGATGATGCGCTTGTCCGGCTGGTGGCCGGGAATGGTGTCGCCGTAGATGCGCTTGGCTTCTTCGCCGAACCATTCGAGGAAGGAGGCGGCGTAGGCGATCTCGCCCTTGGCCTCGGCCAGCGGCTTGCCCTGCTCGATGGTCATCAGGCGGGCCAGGTCGTCCTGGTTCTCGATCATCAGGTCGAACCAGCGGCGCAGCTTGTTGGCGCGCTCCTTGGCGGTCAGCGCACGCCAGGCCGGCAGGGCCTTGTCGGCAGCCTCGATGGCGCGGCGGGTCTCGGCGGCGCCCATCTTCGGCACGCTGCCGATGATCTCGCCGGTGGCCGGGTTGTTCACCTTGATGGTCTGGCCGTTGTCGGCATCCACCCAGGCGCCATCGACGTAGGCTTGTTGACGGAACAGCTTGGCATCTTTGAGTTGCATGACCTGTCTCCTTCGAGGAATGCCGTGAGCAGCGGGTCTACCTCGACTACCCCGCGTGCCTGGTTGTCTGGTTCGGTTGTAACCGGAAAGTGTTGCCTGCTGGTTATTCGAAAGGGCCAGCGCCCCGGTGTTCCATTTCCTGCGCCCTGTGCCAGCGGCGTCGCCGTTACCGGCCGGCCACCGTGCGCAACGGGCGGACGCGGACGAACGCGACCGCCGACAGGCGTCGGGGAGGATACGAAAGACTCGTGCGGGAAAGGGATTGCGGACGAAACGCCACGCCGGCACCACGGCGGCCCGGCAGCGCGAAAGGCCGGACGAGCGACGGGCAGGTCAGAAAGAGGTCATTCCAGGGGCTCGCGGCCGGCTGAACTGATGCCAATTCCCCGGTCTCCTGTTGTTGTGGCTTTGGGGGCGTTTGAAATCTCAAACGAATCCTAGGGCCACCACTGACAAAGGGCAATACCCCGTTCGATAAAATCAACGAAAGTCGGAAAATTCTGCTGCTTTTCTGAGCACATCCTCGACGGACGGTCGTTTTCGTTCGAAATCACGAACGTACGCACAGGGAATGGACTCCCGCCGACGAGATGCGTATGATTGCGGCCTGCCGCGCGAGCCGCGGCGCTGCATCCGTAGCTCAGCTGGATAGAGTACTGCCCTCCGAAGGCAGGGGTCGTGGGTTCGAATCCCGCCGGATGCGCCATACAAATCAAGCACTTACCAAAAGTCATTAGCCACAAGCCACCTCTCATGGGTGCATGGTGGGTGCAGTAAGCCTAAAGGAAAGCCCCGTCCTGAATCGCTCAGGCGGGGCTTTTTTATGCCGGCCAGCTCAAATGTCTGTCGTCAGTTCCAGCAGGGCAACCGGGTGGTCTGCGTCGCTCCCGGTAAGTTCGATCCCCTGGCGATTGGTCAGGCAAGGTGGGATTTTCCTCACTTCCCCCATTGGCGGTTGTGAGATAGCGCCGCGTTAGCCCATGGCTCAGTTCGGAGCCATCGCTGGTCGCGCCAAGGGGCGCACTTGAAATGCGCCCCTTCCCGGTAACGCGATCAACGTTAGTCCACCGTTAGCCAACGTTGCTCCAACGTTAATGCCCGAGGCCGTAACTCAGCGGGGTCGCCGTCTCCACAAAATTGCGGCCACGGTCGCGCGATCATCTCCTGAAAAATCAGGGCATGTTCACTACGAATATTTTGTAGTGGCGGCTTCAGCCGGTGGCTGGAGTGAGAGTTTTACGAGACTCTCGTAATACCCCGAATCTGGGGGATTTTGTGCGTCCGAAATTCGGACGCACAAAACACCGACTGACGACGAATTTCGTCCGCAGTCAAAAGGACGTTTTGCGTACTTTTGAAGCCGGGTTTTCAAATGCGGGATATTCCCGTATTTGCGCTTGAACGCAGCGAGCCTTTGCCTGCAATGCAGGAGATCCAAAACCGGCGATTTGCCGGTTTTGAGGTCGGACTATCCGACTTCAAGCCGGCCACCCGCATTTGAACGGCGGTTCGCCCCCATTGGGGGAATACCGGCTGAGGGAGAGGTCACGCATACGGTGGAAAGGTGAGCTTGTACCGGCTGGGCTTGGTGAACGTTTGGACAATCAGACTACGCGTGCTGAAGCGTTGTTTGGATAGGGGCAGAGGCAGAAAATACTCCAACCATTCAGCCTCACAATCCAAAAGCCATTGTGCAACTTTTTGGTTGATAACGTTGTGGATAGAACGCTAGGGAACAAATACCCAAAGGGCTCCGAGAGAGTGCGCAACTTTTTGCAAGCGGTGCGCAAAAAGTTGCGCAATTTTCAGTGTTCTTCCTATGAGAATCGCCAGCGAGTTTTTGGCTTCCCCCAATAACGCCTTGATGGAAAAGAGTTTCAAGACCAGTGGCACAGTTCTTGTCTAGCACTGGTGCCCCCGGCATGTCGCCTGGGCACTTTCAAAGACAAGGAACGTATCCATGGCAACCCCCGCCTACATGTCCATCACCGGCACCAAGCAGGGCCTGATCACCGCCGGCGCCTTCACCGAGGACTCGGTCGGCAACACCTACCAGGAAGGCCACGAGGACCAGGTGATGGTCCAGGGCTTCAACCACGAAGTGATCATCCCGCGCGACCCGCAGTCCGGCCAGCCGACCGGCCAGCGCGTGCACAAGCCGGTGGTCATCACCAAGGTCTTCGACAAGGCCTCGCCGCTGCTGCTGGCCGCCCTGACCTCCGGCGAGCGCCTGACCAAGGTCGAGATCCAGTGGTACCGCACCTCCGCCGCCGGCACCCAGGAGCACTACTACACCACCGTCTTGGAAGACGCGATCATCGTCGACATCAAGGACTACATGCACAACTGCCAGGACCCGGGCAACGCCCACTTCACCCACCTGGAAGACGTGCACTTCACCTACCGCAAGATCACCTGGACCCACGAAGTCTCCGGCACCTCCGGCTCCGACGACTGGCGCTCGCCGGTGGCAGGGTGAGTTGACAGGCACACCGGTCGTACACCTGTGCGGCCGGTTCTCCGTCGAGCCGAAAATGTCCGCGACTTCGCGAAATCGACACAGAGCCAAAGACTTTCGGCGCCGGCTGAGCAAGAGTAACGTGGCTTGCTCCTCCAATGGATTGGAAAGGAACTGCCCACCCGGAACAGGGAACGATCCATGCGTCAAAGAGACCTGAAATTCACCTTCGTCGTTGGCGAAGGGAACCTTGCGTTCGATGTCGTCGAGTTCGAACTGGAAGAAGCGCTCTGCGAGCCTTTCCGCCTGAGCCTGAAGCTGGCCAGCGACAAGAACGCCATCGATTTCAAGCAGGTACTCGACCAGCCGGGCACCTTCACCCTCTGGCAGGACGGCCGTCCGGCCCGCTACGTCCATGGCATCGTCAGCCACTTCACCCAAGGCAGCTCGGGTTTTCGCCGGACCCGCTACGAACTGCTGCTGGAACCACAGTTGGCGCGCCTGGAGCTGTGCTGCAACTGGCGGATCTTCCAGGAGAAGAGTGTTCCGGAGATTCTCCAGGCGCTGCTCAAGGAACACCGGGTGCTCGACTACGAACAGCGCATCTACCATGAGCACCTGCCGCGCGAATACTGCGTGCAGGCCGGCGACAGCGATCACTACCTGCACGACCGGCTGGCCTTCGAGGAAGGCCTGGTCTACTACTTCCGCTTCGACGAACACCGCCACACCCTGGTCTGCAGCGACCGGCTCTACGTCCAGGAGCGTATCGCCGGCGGCCCGGTGCTGTTCAGCGCCCAGCCGGAGGGCGACAACCCGCAGCCGGTGCTTCATTCTTTCCGCTACAGCGAAAATGTTCGTACGGCTCGACAGACCCAGCGGGACTACAGCTTCAAGCGCCCGACCTACGACCAGGAGCATCATCTCGCTGGCGAGGCGCTCGAGCATCAGGACTCGTCCTACGAGCGCTACGACTACCCCGGTCGCTACAAGCGGAGCGGCGCGGGCCGGCCTTTCAGCGAAAGCCGCCTCAGAGGACATCGGCGCGATGCACGGGTGGCATCGGTCAGCGGCGACGACCCGCGGCTGATCCCGGGCCACGCCTTTGCCCTGGAAGGTCATCCGCGTGCCGACTTCAACGCCTGGTGGCGGCCGGTGCGGGTGGTCCATCGCGGCACCCAGTATGCCGGCCAGGAGGAAGAGTCCGCCGACGCCCCTCTGGGGGTGAGCTACGACCTGCGCGCCGAACTGGTGCCCGAGGACGTCGAATGGCGTCCCGCACCGCTGCCTCGGCCACGTATCGATGGTCCGCAGATCGCGACGGTAGTCGGCCCGGCAGGGGAAGAGATCCATTGCGACGAGTGGGGACGGGTGAAAGTCCAGTTCCCCTGGGATCGCGAGGGACGTCACGATGAGTTCAGTACCTGCTGGATACGGGTCGCGCAGAACTGGGCAGGTGCCGACTGGGGGCACATGGCGATCCCGCGGATTGGCCAGGAGGTGATCGTCGATTACCTGGACGGCGACTGCGACCAGCCGATCGTCACCGGGCGCACCTACCGGGCGACCAACCGGCCGCCCTACGCGCTGCCCGACCACAAAATCCTCAGCACCATCAAGAGCAAGGAGTACAAGGGCAGTCGGGCCAACGAGCTGCGCATCGACGACACCACGGCGCAGATCAGTGCGGCGCTGATGAGCGACCACGGTGCCAGCGCGCTGCACCTGGGCTACCTGACCCATCCTCGGCCCGAAGGCGGCAAGCCGCGCGGCGAGGGCTTCGAACTGCGCACCGACGAACATGGCGCGGTGCGTGCGGCCAAGGGGCTGCTGCTGAGCACCGAGGAGCAGCTCAGGGCCGGCGCCGGCCATCTCGACCGAGGCGTCGTGGTGCAGGTGCTGGAGGCGGCGCTGGAGCTGGCCCGCGAGCTGGGCGACTACGCCGGGGAGCACCAGGGCGTGGGGCACGACGCGGCGCCGCAGCAAACCCTCCAGGAAGCCGTGCGCGACCTCGGCCACGGCGCCAACGACGAGTCCGGCAAGAGCAACGGAGGCAAGCCGGCGATCGCCTTGAGCGGTCCGGCAGGGATCGCTGCGGCGACGCCGGCGAGCCTGACCCTGGCCGCCGGCGAGCACGTCGACAGCGTGGCCCGGCAGAACCAGCAGGTGACCGCCGGGCAGAAGGTGGTGATCAACGCCGGCAGCGACATCGGCCTGTTCGCCCAGGGCGGCGAGCTGCGCCAGATCACCCACCAGGGGCCGATGCTGCTGCAGGCGCAGAAGAACGACATCCGCCTGGAAGCCGAGCAGAGCGTGGAGGTCAGCGCCAGCCAGCAGCACGTGCTGGTCACCGCGAAGGAGCACATCACCCTGATGTGCGGCGGCGCCTACCTGACCCTCAAGGGCGGCAACATCGAGCTGGGCATGCCCGGCAACTTCGTGGTCAAGGCGGCGAAGCATAGTCATGTTGGTCCTGCCTATGCGTCTACGGCCTTCAACTCTTGGTCCGGAGCACCGTTCGATCAGCGCGTACGTGTTGTGCGTGGAGGTAGACCGCTTCCCAACTATCGTTATGCGCTTGTGTATAGCGATGGGGCAAGGGTAGAGGGCGTTACCGACAAGGACGGCTGGACAGCGCTGCAGCAAGGACTGACTTCGGAGGGATATGAGATCGAGTTGCTAGGGCCGGCAGAGGTCTGATGCAACTTGGCATATGGGCCCACATGGAGAGGAGATCGAGATGAGTGAGCCAACTAGGCTTGTGTCTACGCACATTGGGACCAATGGACACACCACTGCTCGTGTGACGATGAGTCCAACTAGTAACAAGGTTCGTGCCGAAATTACTGCCCCTCCGGATCAGGCGATTCCGGTTGTTTTTGTGCCGGGCATCATGGGTAGTCCGTTATTGACGTCAAATGCGGAGGCTGGAAGGTTACTTGGGGAAAACAATCGTTGGGCTTGGTTTCCAGACGATGGCGTGGGGTGGGTGGCGGGGTTTACTGCGAAAAGAGGGTACCGTCATCTGAGCCCGACAGAGCGGAAATTGTTGCTTGATCCCGACACTACACGGCCAGTCTCGTCTCCCGAGGATGCAGATCGTGAAGTTGTTTCCGAGCACATTACTACTCTGCCGTTGCAGGAGGCACTTAGTCGTGGTTGGGGGTCGGTGATGATCAGCTCGTACGGCGGCATTCTCAATTTCCTAGAAGCGCAGCTTCGCTTCATCATCACCTCGAAGGGGGAGGTGTATCCGGGGGTGCAAGGTGCGGTGCCGCACAACCCAGAGGTGTGGGGGCAGCTCAATGGCTATCAAGTACTCACAAAGGAGATGTTGCGGGAGGCTGCCGAGTTTCGTTATCCCGTCTATGCAGTGGGCTACAACTGGCTGCAGACCAACGGCAAAGCCGCCGACTATCTGGCGGGAAAAATCGAAGCCATCATTGATCGTTGCAGGAAAGAACTTCGAGTCAAGTGTGACCATGGGGTGATACTGGTTACCCACTCTATGGGAGGGTTAGTTGGCCGAATGTGTGCCAAACGCTATCCCGCTTTGATTCAGGGAGTAGTTCATGGCGTGCAGCCAGCGGTTGGAGCCGGAACGGCTTATCGTAGGGTGCGTGCGGGTTGGGAGGACTTCGCCGGAAGCATCGGGCTTGGTGGAACTGGAAAGAAAATTATGCCGGTATTTGCTAATGCAGCAGGCCCATTGGAGCTTTTGCCCAATCATCGTTATGGGGCCGGTTGGCTGCGCATCACTTGCGAGGGCAGAGTTGTCGCACAACTACCGGAGGCACGTGTGGGGCAGGCGGAGCCCTATATGCAAATTTATATGGAGCCTCGAGCGTGGTGGCGCTTGGTTGATCCGCTTTGGATTGATCCGGCGGTCAATAAAATAAAAGGTCCCGCAGCGCTTCAAGCACTTCAGAAAGCCTGGGGGCGCTATGGAATGCGACTGGGCGAGGCAAAGCATTTTCACACCGAACTCGGTAGCAGCTATCACCCTAATACATACTCGCATTACGGCGCAGATGAAGGGGAAATGGCTTTTCATCGCGTCACATGGAATCTTCAGCCGCAAATGATCGCTGCATACCGCAAGGACCTGCCTCCTACCCGAGGGCCCGTACCATCGACCGTTCACGCTATAGGGTTGCGTATGTGGCGCGATGACCACGAGGGGACGGCTTATCTGGTTAATGATGCTGATGGACAGGATATGGTCATGCAGCATGGAGTGGGGGTCATGCGAAGCACTAAAGGCAACTCTTATGTTGGGAAAATACAGGGGCAAGACCAAGTAGGTGATGCAACGGTACCTGCGCATTCTTCCGAAGACTCGGCAAAGGCCGCTGTTTTCTCCGCTCGTATGACAGGGTTTGACCATCAGGCCTCGTACGATAATCGAATGGTGCAAAACGTCACTCTGTATTCGGTTCTATGTATCGGTGCGTTGGCAGTACGAAAAGAGGCCGGAAAATCCACGACAACTACAGAAATACCCGCATGAAATGGCGTAAGTATATACCGCACGCTATCTTGCTGGGCATAGCGATAGCCGTGAGCTTCTATGCCTTGCGTTACTGGGGTGACAGCAAATTGCATAGGAATTATCCCATGACAGAATTGACAAAAAAAATGCAGACCCATTGTGTTGGGCGCTTACTCATCGATCTACCAGAAGGAACGGAGTGGGAGCCTACCGCCAGCGGGGCGCATCTTGACGGTTATTTAGCTCTTTCGGTCACCACGGGAGTGTCTGAGGCTGATTACGCTATTTTGATGGAGAAACGATGGGCGGAGATCGAGGCAGAAGAAAAGAAATCCACCAGACTTGCTCCACGGTCGGCAAATAAAAGGAGTCCTCTAAAAAATAGCTCAGTATTTATATATAACTATGTGTGGGTCGAAGGACCTGACCTGAATGGAGTTATGCGTAAAGAGGTTTTTCATGAGGCTGAGGGATATTTGTGGCGTGACAACACATTGTTCACCTTCGGCCGCACGCTAAACGCTGCTGAGGATATTCTGCGTTGGCTTCCCCGGCTGTATACACGGAAGAACAATGAAATACCCGACAGGCCAGGGCTATGCCTGAATGGAGCCTTTGTTGAGTCATACTACGACCTCAATGCTCCGTTCGAGTCAGTTAGCTGGGGATTCAGACTGCCAAAGGAGCTAGGGTTGGTAGTGCGTCATGCGAAGGTGTGGGAACCCGAGCAGCCAATGTTGGAACGTTATCGGGAAGGAGAGGATGAATTCACCGGGCTTCTGGCGAAAGATCTTGCCAAGCCGGGGGTTGTCGCCGGTCGAAAGGAATATAGAGCTCGCAAACGCAATGTAGGCGATCTGGAGGGCGATGAGCGTGTGGTTGGTGGCACTGAAGGAAGAGGTAATTGGAAGTATTTCAAAACCAACATCGGTGGCGAATGGAGTTTCCCTGGTGCCGGAAGTCCTTATCCGATGCCGAGCGTTGGCATTGATCTGGAAACGACCTTTAAGACTGCGACGAAGCCTGCGGAACTTGGTGATTTCCCCACCCACGACGAGGCTCCGGCTTACCCGACTGAGGCAGAGTTCTTTGAACTCTGGGACACAATTCTCAATAGTGTCCGTTATCGCCCCGGAGCACTGACACCTCCTCCACCAAACTCGGGTCCAATGGCCAGTAGCGTCGGTAGCCCTCCTGTTCGCCCGGCACCACTGATGACCTATGACAGAGACGATTATGTTCTGGAGGAGTTTCTCACCAGTTTGACGCCGAAAGAGAATTGGTTGGATGACTTGTAAGGACCAGAAGAAGGAGTAATTGGCAATGGATATCGTTTGGCTCGGTGAAAGCACCTACCACGGTATCACGGTCACGGAGCCGTTTGGCCAGACTGATCGATGGCGGAGGCCACCAGGTGGTCTGCTCCCGATGACGAGCATATTTCCCATCATCGGGAGCAGTGCGCTGCTGGATGTGGATGGGAACGCCGGCCGCCTTGCTCGAGATGAGGATGCCTGATTGCCAGTGGGTCGCAGAGGGCGGCCTAGAGTAGGAGAATGGAGGAGCTTAGGCATTCTCGGCAGGTCGGCGACCTCCATGCGTGCAGTTTGCCTGGAAGCTGAGCTGCTGCAGCACGCGAAATCGCTGGTCGCCGGCAAACTCCTGGGTGGCTCCGACGCCGAGGCCGGACGTGCTCTCAGCGAAGGGGAAATCAGCCTGGCGAAAGGCGTATTCGGCGATTCCATCGACTATTCCACGGTCCGCCTGCGCGACGAGGACTATGTCCCCTGGCAGGGCAAGGACTACGTGATGGCGCCGAACGGCCATATCTACTTCGGCGAGGAGTTGCGCGGCGTGGCGGACTGGAGCCTGGAGAGCCTGCAGCGCCAGGGTCTGTTCATCCACGAAATGACCCATGTCTGGCAGCACCAGCATGGCGTCAACGTCCTTCTGGTGGGGGCCTACCAGCAAGCCAGGCAGTTTCTCCTAGGCGACCAGTACGCCTACCGGTTGGAGCCGGGAAAGACGTTGAAGGACTACAACATCGAACAGCAGGGAGACATCGTTCGAGATTATTTCCTCGAGAAGAACGAGTTCGGGGAAGCCTCTGCGAACAGCAGGTTCGCTGGCGTACTGAAAAACTTCCCAACGGGATACTGACCAATGAAATGCAAGACCTTGCTCATTGCCTGCCTGTTCGGCCTGGGAAGCGCCCAGGCCCTGGCCGTTTCCAAACTGCCACCGCAGATCCCGGTACACGCCGGCTCCGGGCGCGTGACACTGGATCTACGCCCCTTGCTGGCGGAAACCAACGACGTCGAGATCACCCGTGTTTCGGTATGTCGGCGGGTCGGCAGCCATTGCCAGGAAACGCTGTGGCGGATCGAGCTCCCGCCCGGGTGGCGTGCCGGGGAGATCGAGGTCTTCGGCGACTATCCCGGCTCCAGCGTGCTCCTGCGCCGGCCGGAGCGCTTGCAGCCAGATGGGAGCTACAACGCATTCATTCATTTCAACGAGCGTAGCCGTCGGCACCAGCAAACGGTTTCCAGCATTGCCGTCGAATTCTGCCTGGCCGGCGAACCTGGCAACTGGATGCTGCTCGACGAAGCGACCTGCCTGGCACGACGCAACGCCGAGGAGCGGCAAGGAGAGAAGCCATGAACGATAGGGTTCGGTCGAGGACGATCGTCTCTGCCCAGTCCATCACCTTGCCCAAGGGCGGCGACGTGCACCTGGTGCCGCCTCCGCCCAAGCCTTGCGTGACCATCGTGGTGCATGGCGTCAACGATCTCGCGGGTTGCTACGAACGGATCGAGCGAGGGCTCTGCCAGGGGCTCAACGAACGCCTGGACATGCCGCCGACCTTGCCCGGCGGGCAGGCCAATCCCGGCTACCTGACGCCGGCGGGCTACAGCCTGCCGGCGGACGACGAAGGCAAGGCGGAGAACCCCGACGTCGTCTACTACCGGCGCAAGTTCGCCAGTGGCGCCGGCGGGGCCGCCGTACGCAGCGTAGTCGTACCTTTCTACTGGGGCTTCCGCGAGGAAGAGCAATACATCAACAAGACCGCGGCCCACGGCGAATGGCTGGACCGCAACGGCAACCGGCTGGACAAGTCCGGCACCAAGGAAGGCGGGCAGTTCGTCAATGCCACCACCAACCTGCCGGACATGTGGGGCCAGGGTTTCAACGGCAAGCTGTTCGGTTTCATCTCGCTGGACTGGTTCGGCGGCACCATGACCCATCCGCTGTTTTCGGCGGCAGGGCGCAAGTACATGGTCCTTGCGGCCATGCGCCTGGCCATGTTGATCAATATCATCCGCAAGCGTTACCCGGACGACACCATCAATGTCGTCGGGCACAGCCAGGGCACCCTGTTGACCCTGCTGGCACATGCCTTCCTCAAGGATGACGGCGTGGAGCCGGCGGACGGGGTGATCATGCTCAACTCACCCTACGGCCTGTTCGAACCCCTCAACGAGAAGCTCCAGGGCTGGAGCAGCCAGCAGACCAGAGAGGCGCGGCTGGCCACGCTCAAAGGTATCCTCGAGTTCATCTGCGGCCGACGCCATCCGGTCCCCGCGCTGAGCAGCGTCGCGTTGCGCAACTGCCAAGGCTACGGCGCGATAGGCGGCCCCGGCTGGGTGGGTGGCCAGGGCTGCCAGACGACCATCGACGGGGAACGGCTCAGCTTCGATGAGCGCGACAATCGCGGCAGTGTCTACCTGTATTTCACGCCCCAGGACCAGACGGTGGGACTTGCCAACGTCCAGGGTATCGGCTGGCGCGGCATTGCTGAGCAGGTCAAGGGGCTCCCGGGAAGGACCGGGCTGCCGCAGGGTTTTCACCAGCGCATCTTCACCGTACGCAAGCGCAATGGCGAGAAGGAAAAGATCGGCGGGCACGCCCCTCCCCATGTCTATCCTCTTCTGCTGGCCGGCGAGAAGACCTGGGAAGACACCGGGCTGGGCGGCAAGGACAGATTCGGCCGGGCGAACTTCGACCAGGGCGACAGCGTGCTGCTGACCGCGCCGCGTCTGCCGTTGCCGACGGAAGCGCGATTCGATTTCGACGGAGCCGTCACGGCGCCGGGAGAGAACTCCGCCAGCGGCGTCTATCAGGTGCGCGATACCCTCGATCCGATCGACGCCGCCATCGGCGTAAGCAACGGCGGCTGGAAGGAAAAGGACAGCGGGCACGCCGTCGCGCAACAGGTGGACGCCGCGCTGGCGTACCGCTACGGGCGCGACGCGCGCAGCGTGGAGAGGGCGTTGAACGAAGGCAAGGAATTGGCCCAGCAGACCCATGTGTTTTCCGCTCGTGAACTGGGCACCGGCATGGTTCTGGTCACCCGCGCGGAAACTCCCTACGAGGCCCGGCTGCGCCTGCAGACGGCGGAGGGCCATCTGGAGCCCTTGTCGTTCCACTCGGCCATACCCAACAACCCGGAGCATAACCGGCGGGTACTGGCCTATGACCTGGCCATCGGGGCCGGGGACAGCGTGGATGATGTGGTTTTCTATCAGTATCTGTGTCGGGTGGCGGATTGGCGGTTGGATTGGAAGGCTTCGGACAAAGGAATATTTAGTCAAGGTGATGCGTCTGTTGATCTGCCGGATGAAGAGGTGCGTGCTTTGTACCGTGCGGAAGAATCTAAAAACAGCCAGTTAATAGACGCCACCGTAGCTTACCGCAAGAGTGGCGAGTTCCCTGTGGTAGTAGGAAATAGACTGCCTTCCCTGGTCGGGACACAAACCATCCTAGATCGTTACCACGAGCAGGCGGTGCGCTTTGGGGGGACAATCTAATGCGCTTGATGCTCTCAGCTTTCTCTCTCGTTGGCGTCCTTTTGAACTGCCCTGTGGGGCAGGCGGCCGAGTCGCCGCTATCCTCGATGCGCTGCTTTGCCAGTCCGGCCACGTCCGTTACCGCCTACGCCCCGGCCAAGGAGGCCACCATGTCCGCTGATGCTTATCACCCACCGACAACTTCGCCGCGCCTGGAAACCCTGGACGTGCTCAGCATAGGCATGAGCCTGGATGTGTTTCGCCAGGGGCAAGTGTGGAAGGCCTTGCAGGAGCAGAATGCCGCACAGGCCGAGGCCTTGCATGTCGGCAGCATCCTGCCGATGGACCCGAAGAAGTATCCGACGTCTGCGGATGACAAGGATATGGCGTATGAAAAGCGCCAAGCGGACGCCTTGGAACTAGGGCTGAAAAACTTCCTGGAGAAATGGCCGATACCGACGGTGACGGTGGTGCGTGGTTGGGATCCGAGCACTCCTAACCTACGCTTCACTCCGGAGGAGACGCGGGAAAGCCTGTCAGTAAAAGTCAATGATCTCCGTGTTCCGGCTGGACTGCATTGGCATCGGATTGCCAATTTGCAGGATGGCATTATCTGTAACGATACGCCTGAAGGAGTACTGGAGGCGTTGTTCAGTTTATTCGAACGCAACCCTGACTTGCCAGCAGTGTTGGTGTATGCGAATGAAGGCATCAGTATGGCGGGGGCGCTTTCCAGTAGAGATGTAACATTGAAGTCACTAGGCGCTGTGTCAGGCCCTCGGATACCTGGAACGCTTACGGATGCAATGGTCGCCCTGATCGTCGGCCGCCCCGAGCGGGTCGACTGGCTACGCCAGTTCGCCCCCTACACCAAGGTCAACGAAAACCGGATCGACCCCGAGTTCCGTGGCTGGGGCTGGCGCAAGCCGCCGGTGGAGTTCCGCCCCACGCCGTTCATTCCCCAGCCCTGGACCGAGCGGGCTCTGGAGCAGTGGGATGCGTTGCCGGTGCTGGCCAGGCTGCATCGGCCGGTGAGTGTGCCGCTGACCCGCCCGGATACCGGCGAACGGCTCAAGCGCGAAGCTCTCACCGCACAACTGGCCGCTGCCTGGAAGACGGCCAGTGCCGGGCTCAGGCCGGCGCCCGCCCGGCTGTTCTACGACGGCGGTTTGAACGCCACGCCGCTGGCCGAACTCACCCCGGCGCTGGGCGCCGCGCAGAGTTCGCTGGACTTGCTGGACTCGCGGGAAAGCTACGACCTGACCCAGCGCCTGGGCGACACCGGCGCGGCCTCGCCCTTCGTTGGCATCGCCCTGGCGACCATGGCCAGCTACCTCAACGGCGACAGCAGCATGGTGATGCCGTTGCGGCGCAAGGACCAGGCGACCCTGATCGGCATCAGCTCGCCGACGCCGGGGAAGAAGCCCGTTCACGACCCATTCGGCGTCGACCTGCTGCCGCAGACCGCCAGCGGCGACGGTCCGCCGCTATCGGCCGACCCGGTGGCGCCCGCCAGTCGGCTCACGACCCGGTTGCCGCCCGGCGAAGACTATGCCCTGGAAGAGTTCCTGAGCAGCCTCAAACCCAGCACCGACTGGCAGGACGATTTGTAGGTCGATGGTGTCCCGCGCCAGATGGAGTTTTCGTCAGATGACAAGGACAGGTGACCTACAAGCAGGCCCAGGTGCGGTATGGCATCCAGGGCCGGTCGACGGTTCTGGTATGGTTGCGCAAGCATGGTCGGCAGGATTGGAGCCAAGGGCGTCGATTCGGGCCGAGAGGAGTTGCGCGATGTCTGACCCCAAAACGCTCACTCCAGAGCAGCGGATCAAAGAGCTTGAGCAGCAGCTTGAGTTGATGAGCCAGAAGGCTCAGTTCTTCGAGACCGTCGTCGGTGTCCTGAAAAATGATTACGGTGTATCGGTCGTAAAAAAGCGATCCGGCAAGTCCTCTCGCAAGGTCAAGTCGCAGGACTGAGCATTGCCAGGGCTTGTCAGTTTCTTGGCATGAGCCGACAGGCTTACTAAAAGCGCAATCGAGCTGCTGATAGCAAAGCACGCCAGGCAGATCGGGTTGTCGAATTTGTTCAACAAATCCGGATACGTCAGCCACGACTAGGCACACGAAAGCTGCACTATCTGCTGCATTGCCAGCCTGATAGGCGGCTCCAAATTGGCCGAGACCGACTATTTCAGGTCCTGGGAGAGCGCCGTTTGCTGGTGTTGCCCAAGCGGGCGTATCACAAGACAACACAAAGCTTTCACCGCTTCTACCGCCATCCGAACCTACTCCAGTCAGGCCCGAACCAGGTTGTCCCGTCAGGACCGGAGCACGTTTGGGCGGCGGACATTACTTACCTACCAGCCAGTAGCGGCCCGCTGTACCTAAGCCTGGTAACGGATGCGTATTCCAGAAAAATTGTTGGCCACCATGTGCATGAAAGCCTGCATGCCAAGTCAGTTGCACAAGCCTTTAGGCAGGCCCTACGCAAACGGCAGCGTCGCCAGTCACTGGTCCACCACTCGGATCGCGGTATTCAATATTGCTCGGCGCTGTATCAGTCACTGCATGCACGGCATGGCGTCCAGTGCTCGATGACTGACGGATATGACTGCTACCAGAACGCGCTAGCTGAGCGCATCAACGGGATCCTCAAAACAGAGCTGCTGCTGAGTAGCCCTGAAAATCTGGAGCAGGCAAGGAAGATGGTTGCTGAAGCCGTGCAGATCTACAACACAGAGCGGCCTCACATGGCCCTGAAAAACAAAACGCCCGATGCGGTGCATCGGGCGTTTTGAGGCCTATCGGCCTACCTGAGCAGGTGTAAACCTATTTCAGGACTAGACAAGACCTGCCTCGCCGCCACCCGCTCCGCCGAGCAGCGCCTGTCCCTCGCCGCGAGACCAGAGCAACCGATCCTGTCCGGCCGGGAATGGCACTCAAGGCCGGGGCCAGATGAAGGGTCGATCGGCGGATAGTTCCTCGGGGCTGGCCGTTTCACGTCTATAGTTCTGCATGCTCGGATGCCGTTCCTACCAGGACTCCCACAGGAGCAACAGGATGCGCTCATGGCATGGCGTAGTCACGAAAATCGCCAAGCAAGGCAAGGGCGCCGTGGTCAAGAATCGACTCGGCCCGGAAGAGCTTCTGGTGCCCTTCACAGTGAGTACGCTCGTCGAGGTCGACCTGGACGCAAGGATCTACGGAACGGATGTGGACGACACGCCCTGGGCGGAGGGCGACGAACGAAAGGAGGTGCTGGTCGGTACCGAAGTAGAACTGCTGACCGATACGGATACCTTTCCTACCCATGCGTCCCAGGTGCTCAGCGCCAATTTCCGTTTCGCCCTCGACATCGTCAAGGGAGGGCTCAGCGGCCCGGTCAGGAAAGGGGCGATCCTGGTCATCTACCACGACTTCCAGCAGGAGATCCGGAGAGGCGACTCCGGCAGCGCCTTCGCGGAGGCGGTCGTCGCCTATGCGCGGAACAAGCTCTACAAGCCGGCCTTCGCGATCAAGGCAGATACCAACTACGCCCAGTTGGTTCGGGATCTAGGCAAGGTTGCCGCGGAGAGCGGCGAACAGTACTTCATCGATACGATCCTCATCGCCACCCACGGCACGGCTGGCCAACTCTGGCTGGGCAACCCCCACGGCGAGAGCACCGCGGACGTCATGGCCCGGCGTGTCCAGGGCAAGCAGTTCGTCGAGCCCCAGGCCTTTGGTGCGACCCTTCTCGAACTGTTCGGCAAGGAACTGGCCATCGCCCTCTACGGGTGCGACTTCGCCGGGGACGAGGACGGAGAAGCGGCGGCCCTCGAGCTGCGCATCGCCGCCAACGCGAGAGCGGTCTACGCCGGCAAGGGCACGGTGTATCTCAATGCCAGCAAAGAGGGTCGTTCCACGGTGACCTGCAGCAAGGCGATGGTGGTCTACCGGACCGACAAGATCGAGGTACTGGGTGGAAACCAGGTACCGGTATTCGATATCTGAGGCCCCGCCCCGCACTGTCATTGCCGATTGACCAGGATCTTCGGCCCCAGACGCTCCGCCTCGCCCCTGGCCTTTTCCCTGGGGAGAGCCTTAAGATCGGGAGTCCGCACTGGGGCGGACCTTCTCTTCCTGCGGGTGGTTTCTCCGGATGCTTCCAGACAGCATGGTGGGTAGCAGCGCGCGGCGCCTTCGTTTGCGGCGGACGCGCGGGCGTGTCGGGCTCGGCCTGGTGGCCGGGCTGTCGGTACTGGCAGGCATGACCGACGCCATCGGTTTCCTCGCCACCGGCGACTTCGTTTCCTTCATGAGCGGCAACACCACGCGCCTCGCGGTATCGCTGGGCGAGGGCGACTTCGGCGGGCTGGTGCGGCTGAGCGTCGCCCTGGCCAGTTTCGTCGTCGGCAACGCGCTGGGAGTGATACTGGCGCGCTTCAGCGGGCGCCGGGCGGCGCCGATCCTGGTCTGCTGCGCGATGCTGCTGGCGTTGTCGGCGGTCTGGCCATTCGACTGGAACGTGCCGGCGCTGGTCGCCGCGATCCTCGCCATGGGCATGCTCAACGCCGTGGTCGAGCAGGTCAACGGCCTGCCCATCGGCCTGACCTACGTCACCGGCGCCCTCTCCCGCTTCGGCCGCGGCCTCGGCCGCTGGCTGCTGGGCGAGCGGCGCAACGGCTGGCGGGTGCAACTGGTGCCTTGGAGCGGCATGTGCGTCGGCGCGGTGCTCGGCGCCCTGCTGGAACAGCAACTGGGCCTCGCGGCGATGGCGGCGAGCGCAGCGCTGGCGGCTCTTCTCGCGTTGCTGGCACTGGTGATTCCGCGGCCATGGCAGATGGACTATATGGTGCGTTGAGCGGCCACTGCGGGGTTTGCCGCGTGCCACGACGGCCCGACGAATCCCCGGAACGGAGCGCAGCACTTCTTGACCTCGCCTGGAACCATTCAATAGGATGCGTGCACACGCACTTATATGGAGTGGCGAGCCGATGAACCGCAGCGCCCTGGATTTCCGCCACTTCGTCGACCACCTGCGTCGCCAGGGTGACCTGGTGGACGTGCACACCGAGGTCGACGCCAACCTGGAGATCGGCGCCATCACCCGCCGGGTCTACGAACGCCGCGCACCCGCCCCGCTGTTCCACAACATCCGCGACAGCCTGCCCGGCGCGCGGGTACTGGGCGCGCCGGCCGGCCTGCGCGCCGACAGGGCCCGCGCCCATTCGCGCCTGGCGCTGCATTTCGGCCTGCCGGAACACAGCGGGCCGCGGGACATCGTGGCCATGCTGCGCGCCGCGATGCGCGCGGAACCGATCGCGCCGCGCCGGCTGGAGCGCGGGCCGGTGCAGGAAAACGTCTGGCTCGGCGAGCAGGTGGACCTGACCCGCTTCCCGGTCCCCTTGCTCCATGAGCAGGACGGCGGCCGCTATTTCGGCACCTACGGTTTCCACGTGGTACAGACGCCGGACGGCAGTTGGGACAGCTGGTCGGTGGGCCGGCTGATGCTGGTGGACCGCAACACCCTGGCGGGCCCGACCATTGCCACCCAGCACATCGGCATCATCCGCGAGCAATGGCGCCGCCTGGGCAAGCCGACGCCCTGGGCGATGGCCCTCGGCGCACCGCCGGCGGCACTCGCGGCGGCCGGCATGCCGTTGCCGGAGGGGGTCAGCGAAGCCGGCTACGTAGGCGCCCTGGTCGGCGAGCCGGTGGAGGTGGTGCGCACGCAGACCAACGGCCTGTGGGTTCCGGCCAATGCCGAGATCGTCCTGGAGGGCGAGATCAGCCTCGACGAAACCGCGCTGGAAGGCCCGATGGGCGAATACCACGGCTATTCCTTCCCCACCGGCAAGCCGCAGCCGCTGTTCCACGTCCATGCGCTGAGCTTCCGCGACCAGCCGATCCTGCCGATCTGCGTCGCCGGCACGCCACCGGAGGAAAACCACACCATCTGGGGCACCATGATTTCCGCGCAACTGCTGGACGTGGCGCAGAACGCCGGACTGCCGGTGGACATGGTCTGGTGCTCCTACGAGGCGGCGACCTGCTGGGCCGTGCTGTCGATCGACGTGCAGCGCCTGGCGGCCCTGGGCACCGACGCCGCGGCCTTCGCCGCACGGGTCGCCGAGACCGTCTTCGGCTCGCATGCCGGGCACCTGGTGCCGAAGCTGATCCTGGTCGGCAACGACATCGACGTCACCGAGATCGACCAGGTGGTATGGGCGCTGGCGACCCGCGCGCATCCGCTGCACGACCATTTCGCCTTCCCGCAGATCCGTGACTTCCCGATGGTTCCCTACCTCGATGCCGAGGACAAGGCACGAAGCAGCGGCGGTCGGCTGGTGATCAACTGCCTGTACCCGGAACAGTTCGCCGGGCAAATGCGTGCCGCTACGGCGTCGTTCCGCCACGCCTATCCGACGGCGCTGCGCAGGCGAGTCGAAGAACGCTGGAGCGACTACGGATTCGGCGACGCCTGAGCGCTACAATCCCCGCCCTGGCGAAAGAGGATCGAGGAAGGTGACCGGGCCAATGACCGAGACGAACGCACTGGGGCTGCCCCAAGGCCCGCTGTACCTGATGACGGAGATCGTCCGCCAGCGCGAACGGCAACTCACCGCCCTGCTTGCCCCTCTCGAACTGGGGCTGCATGAATGGCGTGCGTTGCGGATCATCCACGCCTTCGACGGTGACGTGCCGATGAGCGTGCTCATCGAGCACTCACAGACCGACCGCACTGCGCTGGGCCGGACCATCGAACGGCTGGTGCGGCGCGGCTGGGTCAGCCGCCTGCCGGATCCGGACGACGGGCGCGCCGTGCTGGTGCGCCGCAGCCCCGCGGCACAGGCGGTGTTCGAGCAGGCCCTGGCACAGGTCGCAGGGCTCGACGAAAGGCTGCTGGCGGGTCTCGGCGCCGGCCCGGAAGAAGAGGCGCTGACCCTCGTCCTGGGCAAGTTGCTGCGGGCCTTCGACGGGCTTTCCCGCGTGACGCAATAGCCTTTCGAGGGCATCTCCGGGTTTGCGAAGCAACTCTCATCCCGGTCATGGACTGTCCATCCGGCCCCCTATTTGCTGGCCGATTGATAGCATGGGCGGCCTTCGCAAGCCCATTCGACCCGCAATGCCACGACACCCGCACACCACCCTGCTCCTCTGCCTTTGCCTGACCCTGCCCGGTTGCGAGAGCGGCCGCAGCTACAGCCTTTCCGAAGGCGCGCCTGTCACAGGCATCCGCATCCAGCGCGACGACCGCTCGCCGTTGCAGCGCCTGCGGGACTGCGAACGCCAGGGTTGCAACGAGCGGCAGAAGATCGACCCGTTCACCCCCGATCCTGACTACCTGCGCGCGGAAGGCCACTTCCCGCTGCCCTGGTAAGCTTCCCTCTTCGCCCGTTCCCGACGGGCTTTTTTCCGTTCCCGACAGATACCCTCAGCTGCCCTCAGCGCTTTCCTACGCACCAAGAAGGAAAGCCTCTCGCCTCTCTCGGAACGAGCCGATTTCTCGGCAGTCGCCGTTCGCATTCCATTGGTCACCCAACGGCAACCAGGATCAGCCATCACTGGTCTGCCCTCGCATGGAAACGGCCGCGCCCCCGGCGCCCCATGTCCGGCCCCACCCGCTAAGTCCAGAGGACCGAAGATGAACGACTACATCGCCCGGCTGCGCGAGAAATACGACGCCCATTTCGGTTGTGCGCCCGCCATGACCCTGGATTGCCGGGACTTCTGGAGACACTGCGTAGCGGCGCCGGAAATGGCGGTCTTCGCTTATCGCCTGGAAAGCACCCGGCGGCCGCACCATGTGGTGATCACCGCCGGGATGAGCCAGGCACCGATGCATTTCGCGCCCTACATGGGCAAGGCGCGCTGGTCCGCCGAGCTGATCTGCTATCTCGACGAACTGGGCGGCGATGACCTGCGCCACCTGCAATGGCTCGCCGGCCTGCCATTCCACGAGCGCCTCGCCCTGGGACATGGACATGCGGTGGCGTTCGGCTTCCCGCTCTACGAGCAGAGCCTGCTGCGGCACTTCCTTCTCCTCCCGGCGCCGCTGGAGGAGGATGCCTCCCTGTTCGACGGCTTCGCCCTGTCGGCGCATCCGGTCGACCTGCTGTGGGTCGTGCCGTTGACCGAGCAGGAATACCAGGTGAACGTCAAGGAACACCTCGAGGGCATCGCCAGGCTGCTGACCGACGCCGGCCACCCGCTCAGCCTCGACCGGCACCGCCATTGCTACGTCACCGGCCAGTCGCCGGAAGGGCTCGCACGGGTGCTGCACTAGCCCCGCAGGGAAAGACTAATAGCGCGGGCCCTACCTTCGTCGGGAAAGCGATGATGACGTTTTTCAATCGGTTCGATGCCGTTTTCCCCGCTTGCCGATCCGCTCGCCGTCTACGATTCTTGCTGGACGTGAGAACGGCTCCGGAGGGGCGCGTATGAAAACCGTGGCACAACTGTTGAACGCCAAGCAGAACCAGCAGGTGTACACCATCGGAGCGGACGAGATGGTGCTCGACGCCCTGCGCCTGATGGCGGAAAAGAACATCGGCGCGCTGCTGGTGGTGAACCATGGCGAGGTGGTAGGGGTGGTCAGCGAGCGCGACTATGCGCGCAAGATGGTCCTCAAGGGCCGTTCGTCCATCGGTACGCCGATCAGCGCGATCATGAGCGCGCCGGTGGTCAGCGTGGACTCGAAGCAGAGCGTCGACACCTGCATGAACCTGATGACCGATCGCCACCTGCGCCACCTGCCGGTCGTGGAAGACGGCCAGTTGCTCGGCCTGCTGTCCATCGGCGACCTGGTCAAGGCGGCGATCGCCGAGCAGGCCGAGCTGATCCAGCAACTGGAACAGTACATCCGCGGCGACTGAAGCGTACATGCCGGACCTACCCTTTTCCCGCCGGCTCACGCGATAATCCGCGGCTGTTTCCGTTGCGAGCTGCCGCCATGTCCTCTCCGCTGAAAATCCGCCGCTACATTCCCGCCGACCGCGATGCCACCCTGGCCATCTGGCTGGAGGCCTCGCGCGTCGGCCACGGTTTCCTCGGCGAAGCCGAGTTGCAGAAGCAGAAGGCACTGGTTCGCGATCATTATCTGGATGCCTCGGAAACCTGGCTGGCGCTGGACGGCGATACGCCGCTGGGCTTCATCGGCCTGCTCGATGCCTTCATCGGCGGCCTTTTCGTCGCTCCGGCGGCCCACGGGCGCGGGATCGGCCGGCAACTGGTGGAGCACGCGGCAACCCTGAAGGGCGCGCTGGAAGTCGAGGTCTACGCCGCCAACCGCGAGGCGCTGGGGTTCTATGCGCGCTGCGGCTTCGTCGAGAGCGGCCGACGCCCGCGTGATGACGAGGGACGCGCGCTGGAGATCGTCCAGTTGCACCGCGAACACTAGTCGCCCTTGCGGAAAGCGCTCGGCGAGACGCCGCTCAGGCGCTTGAAGAAACGGGTGAAGTAGGCCGGCTCGCTGAAGCCGAGGCGGTCGGCGATCTCGTTCACCGTCATCGCCGTGTAGACCAGGTCGCGCTTGGCCTCCAGCAGCAGGCGCTGGTGCACGATGCCCAGTGCGGTCTGCCCGCTGAGGCGGCGCGCCACGCTGTTCAGGTGTGCCGGGGAGATGCCCAGGCGACGCGCGTACTCGTCGATTCCCAGGTGCTCGCGGAAATGCCGCTCGACCAGTTGCGAAAAGGCCGATAGGTATTCCTGACCACGACCCGGCCGTGCCTCCGCCCGCCGGACCATCACCTGCCGCCCCAGCCACACCGCCAGCACGCCGATCAGCGACTGCAACAACAGCTCGCGCGCCGGCGCAGCGCCGGCGTACTCGCCGTCTATGGCGTCGAACAGCGTGTCGATATAGCGCCGGTCCGCGCCCACCGGGTACAACCCCGGCGCCTCCAGCGCCTGGCGCTGCGCGCCGAGGTGCGCCTGCAAGCGGGCCAGCAACGGTGCGGCGAGCGTCAGCACGTAGCCGTCGATGCGCTCGGAGAACTGGAAGCCATGGATGCACAACGGCGGTACGAACTGGATGGAAGGCTGCTCGACGCGAGTCGGCTCGCCCTCGACCTGGAGCTGCGCCCAGCCCTTGCGCACGTAGAGCAACTGAGCGAGATCGGCGTGCCGGTGCGGCTTGATCTCCCAGTCGTGCAGACGACTGCGGGCGGGGATCGACTCGCAGTGCAGCAGGTCCGGGGTCGGCCATTCGAGGGGAGCGCCGTAGAGCTTGAACACCGGGACGTCGCGGATGGAATCCGTCATCGAGCCCTCCGAGCGAAATGGCCGATTGCCGAACAGACTTTATAAAAGTCCAGAAATAGATCGGCAATTTGCCTTCTATAGCACTCCACGGCAAACAAAAATACAGCCACCTCCAGACAAGATCAGCGCCGGCGCATGCGCCGCCGGCCAGCCATAACAGCGAGAGGGCTATCCGCAATGAAGACTCAAGTCGCCATCATCGGCGCCGGTCCGTCCGGCCTCCTGCTCGGCCAGTTGCTGCACAAGGCCGGCATCGACAACGTGATCCTCGAACGCCAGACCCCGGACTACGTGCTCGGCCGCATCCGCGCCGGCGTGCTGGAACAGGGTATGGTCGACCTGCTGCGCGAGGCCGGCGTCGACCGGCGCATGGCGCGCGACGGGCTGGTCCACGAAGGCGTGGAGATCGCCTTCGCCGGGCAGCGCCGGCGCATCGACCTCAAGCGCCTGAGCGGCGGCAAGACGGTGATGGTCTACGGCCAGACCGAGGTCACCCGCGACCTCATGGAGGCCCGCGAAGCCTGCGGCGCCACTACCGTCTACCAGGCCGCCGAGGTGCGCCTGCACGACCTGCAAGGTGAGCGCCCCTACGTGACCTTCGAACGCGACGGCGAACGGCTGCGCCTGGATTGCGACTACATCGCCGGCTGCGATGGCTTCCACGGCATCTCGCGGCAATCGATCCCGGCGGAGCGGCTGAAGGTCTTCGAGCGGGTCTATCCGTTCGGCTGGCTCGGCCTGCTCGCCGACACCCCGCCGGTGAGCCACGAACTGATCTACGCCAATCATCCGCGCGGCTTCGCCCTGTGCAGCCAGCGTTCGGCCACCCGCAGCCGCTACTACGTGCAGGTGCCATTGTCGGAGAAGGTCGAGGACTGGTCCGACGAGCGCTTCTGGACGGAACTGAAGGCGCGACTCCCGTCCGAGGTGGCGGAGAAACTGGTGACCGGACCTTCGCTGGAGAAGAGCATCGCGCCGCTGCGCAGCTTCGTGGTCGAGCCGATGCAGCATGGCCGGCTGTTCCTCGCCGGCGACGCCGCGCACATCGTGCCGCCCACCGGCGCCAAGGGACTGAACCTGGCGGCCAGCGACGTCAGCACGCTCTACCGGCTGCTGCTGAAGGCCTACCGCGAAGGGCGCGGCGAACTGCTGGAACGCTACTCGGCAATCTGCCTGCGGCGGATCTGGAAGGCCGAACGCTTCTCCTGGTGGATGACTTCGGTGCTGCATCGCTTCCCCGACACCGACGCGTTCAGCCAGCGCATCCAGCAGACCGAACTGGAGTACTACCTGGGCTCCGAGGCGGGCCTGGCGACCATCGCCGAGAATTATGTCGGCCTGCCCTACGAGGAAATCGAGTAGGCCGCGCCACCCCGGCGCAACGCCGGGGCACCTTTCCCAAGGCGGGACGCAACGTTGGCGCAGGCGAATATCGACGAAAGACGGCCCACGGATCGATTCTCCGCGGCACCTGTCCGACCCCAGGCGCAGTATGATGCCCGCTGCCTTCGCGTTCCGTCCGCCCCAGGTGCCGTCTTGTCCGATCTCGCCCAGAACCCGCCCGCCGTCCGTACCGTCCTCGCCGGCCTGATGCTGTCGATCTTCCTCAGCGCCCTCGACCAGACCATCGTCGCCGTCTCCCTGCCGGCGATCTCGGCCGACTTCGCCGACCTCGACCTGCTGGCCTGGGTGATCTCGGCCTACATGGTGGCGATGACCGTATCGATGCCGATCTACGGCAAGCTCGGCGACCTCTACGGCCGCCGCCGTCTGATGCTCTTCGCCATCGTCGTGTTCACCGCCGCCTCGCTGCTTTGCGGGCTCGCGCAGAGCATGGGCCAACTGGTGCTGGCGCGAGTGCTGCAGGGGATCGGCGCGGGCGGGCTGATGGCGGTGAGCCAGGCGATCATCGGCGACATCGTCCCGCCGCGCGAGCGCGGCCGCTACCAGGGTTACTTCAGCAGCATGTACGCCATCGCCAGCGTCGCCGGCCCGGTGCTCGGGGGCCTGCTCACCGAGTACCTGTCGTGGCGCTGGGTATTCTGGATCAACCTGCCGATCGGCCTTCTCGCGCTGGCCATCTCGCGGCGAACCCTGGTCGGCCTGCCGGTGCCGCGCCGGCAACCGGTGATCGACTACCTGGGCATCGTGCTGATGGTGGTGGGCCTCACCGCGCTGCTCCTGGCCATCACCCAGATCGGCCAGGGCGCAGCCTGGAGCGACCCTGCGCTGCTCGGCCTGTTCGCCCTGGCGGCGCTCGCCCTGCTGCTGTTCGTCGCCCAGGAGCGGCGCTTCCGCGAACCGCTGGTGCCGATGCAACTGTTCGCCGTCCGCGCCGCCACCCTCAGTTGGCTGGTTGCGTTCTTCGCCAGCTTCCAGGCCATCTCGCTGACCGTGCTGGTACCGCTGCGCTACCAGAGCGTTACCGGCGCCGGCGCCGACAGCGCCGCGCTGCATCTGCTGCCGCTGGTCATGGGCCTGCCGCTGGGCGCGTACTGCTGCGGGCGGCTGACCGCCAGCCTGGGACGCTACAAGCCGCTGATCCTGCTCGGCGCCGTCCTGTTGCCCTGCGGCATCGCCGGCCTGGCCCTGGTCCCGGTCGGCGACCACTGGCTGTCCGGGCTGTGCATGCTGCTCACCGGGATCGCCATCGGTACCCAGTTCCCGACCAGCCTGGTGGCCGCGCAGAACGCCGTGGAGCAACGCCACATCGGCGTCGCCACCAGCAACGCGACGTTGTTCCGCTCCCTCGGCGGGGCGGTCGGGGTGGCGCTGATGTCGGCGATCCTGCTGGCCCTGCTCAAGCACCTGCGGATCGGCGGCGGGCTCGACCAGGGCTTTTCCGAGAGCGCCCTGCTGAGCAGCCTGGACGCCGCCAGCGGGCCGGCCCGGGTGATCCTCCAGCATGTCCTCGCGGATGCCTTCAAGGTGCTCTTCCTGGTCAACGCGGCGGTGGCGCTGCTCGGCCTGGCGGTGGCCTCGGCACTGCCCGACATGACCCTGCGCGGCCGCGGCGCGACGCAACCGACGGCAGGCGAGTGAGCGGACGCCGATAATCGAACGCTTTCGTCCCGTCGGCGACGGCGTCCGGTTTACAAAAGTAACCGTTCGGTACATTTTCCCGGCATCGATGACATCATTGCTGTGGAGGCTGCGCCATGACGCGCACGGTACTGGTCCTGAACGGCCCCAACCTGAATCTGCTCGGCACCCGCGAGCCACAGACCTACGGCCGGCGGACCCTGGGCGAAATCGCCGACGAATGCGCGGCCTTCGCCGAGACGCGCGGCTTCGCCGTGGACTTCCGCCAGACCAACCAGGAAGGCCAACTGCTCGACTGGATCCACCAGGCCCGCGGCCGGGTCGCCGGCATCGTCATCAACCCCGCCGCCTGGACCCACACCTCGGTGGCGCTGCGCGACGCCCTGGCCGCGGTGGAACTGCCGGTGGTCGAAGTGCACCTGTCCAACGTCCACCAGCGCGAAGCGTTCCGCCACCACTCCTACGTCTCGCCGGTGGCGCTGGGAGTGATCTGCGGATTCGGCAGCCTCGGCTACCGCCTGGCCCTGGAACATTTCGCCGAGCGTTTCGAGGCGGCCGCATGAGCGCGCCGCGATCGGTTCTCGCCGGCCTGATCGGTGCCGGCATCCAGGCGTCGCGGACCCCTGCCCTGCACGAGCGCGAGGGCGACGCCCAGGGCATCCGCTATCTGTACCGGCTGATCGATCTCGACCCGCTGGGCAAGTCGGCGGACGACCTGGAGTTCCTGCTCGCCGCCGCCAGCGACCTCGGCTTCACCGGGCTGAACGTCACCTTCCCCTGCAAGCAGGCGATCATCCCCCTGCTCGACGACCTCTCCGCCGAGGCACGCGGCATCGGCGCGGTGAACACCGTGGTGCTGCGCGATGGCCGGCGCATCGGCCACAACACCGACTGCCTGGGCTTCGCCGAGGGCTTTCGGCGCGGCCTGGCCGACGCGCCGCGCCAGCGCGTGGTGCAGATGGGCGCGGGCGGCGCCGGCGCGGCAGTGGCCCATGCGCTGCTCGCCGAGGGCGTCGAGCGGCTGGTCCTGTTCGACGTCGACCCGGCGCGGGCCCAGGCCCTCGCGGACAACCTCAACCAGCACTTCGGCGCGCCACGAGCGCTCGCCGGCAGCGACCTGGCCGGCGCCCTGGGCGATGCCCAGGGATTGGTCAACACCACCCCGGTGGGCATGGCCAAGCTACCCGGCATGCCGGTGCCGGCGGAACTGTTGCGCGCCGACCTGTGGGTCGCCGAGGTGATCTACTTTCCGCTGGAAACCGAGCTGCTGCGCCAGGCCCGCGCCCTCGGCTGCCGCACACTGGACGGCGGCACCATGGCGGTGTTCCAGGCGGTGAAGGCATTCGAACTGTTCAGCGGGGTGGCGGCCGACGCCGCGCGCATGCAGGCGCACTTCGCCAGCCTGGGCGACTGAATGGCGCCCCTCTCCCGCCAAGGGGAGAGGGGACCGGAGTCAGGCACGGATGTAGCGCAATACCGCCTCGCCAATCATCCGCCGGTGCCGCTGGCGAACCTCGGCGTCGTGCAGGTCGGTGCGAAAGATCCGCGACACGGTGTAGCGATTGGACACCCGGTAGAAGCAGAACGAACTGATCAGCATGTGCACGTCGAGCGCCTCCAGCCCGGCGCGGAACACCCCTTCCGCTTCGCCGCGGCGGAGAATCTCGGCGATGCTCTGGACGATCGAGCTGTTGACGCTCTGCACCAGTTCGCTGCTGGCGATGTGCTCGCCCTTGTGGATGTTCTCGATGCTGATGATGCGCACGAAATCCACATGCCGGTCGTGGTAGTCGAAGCTGAACTCCACCAGCTTCTCCATCGCCTTGGCCGGCGGCAGCGCGCCCAGCCGCAGGGTGCCCTCGATACCGCGGATGTCGCTGTAGAGCTTCTCCAGCACGGCCTGGTAGAGCTGCTCCTTGCTGCCGAAGTAGTAATAGATCATCCGCTTCGAGGTATGCGTGCGCTCGGCGATGGCGTCCACCCGCGCACCCGAGAGGCCCTGGGCGACGAACTCGTCGATGGCGGCGCGGAGGATGTCCTGGCGGGTCTTCTCGGGATTGTTCTTGCGTCCCTTGCCGCGCGGAGCGGATTCCTCCACGACGGCGGGATCAGGCTTGGACATCGGTGACTCACTCGTGGCCGGCGGGAATTGCGGCCGATTATGCGGGGCCCGCCCGGCTGTAGGAAGAGCACCTGCCGGAGCCCCGACAATTCTCACAGCTTGACCCGGCGCACACCCCGCCGCGCTTGCGCCATCGCCGCCAGGCGCACCGGCACGTTGGCCGCGCCGTAGCCGGCGTAGCCGTGGCGGCGCTGGAGGATCTCGAAGAAGAAGCGCTCCTCGAACGGCTCGGTGAACACATGGAACAGCTCGCCGCCCTGGGCGTCGCGGTCGTAGAGGACGTTGTAGTAGGCCAGTTCGCTGAGGAACTCGTCGTCGAAGTCGAAGCGCGCGGCGAGGTCGTCGTAATAGTTCAGCGGGATTTCCAGCAGTGCGACCCCGGCCTCCTTGGCCTGGGCCACGGCAGCGAAGATGTCGGCGCAATCGAAGGCGATGTGGTGCACGCCGGAACCGCGATAGCTGGACAGCGAACGGGCGATGGCGGTGTTGCGGTCCTCGGAAATGTTCAGCGGCAGGCGCACGCTGCCGCAGGGGCTACGCACGGCGCGACTGGTGACCAGGCCATAGGGGTCGGGCAGCACCACCTCGTCATCGGCGCCGAAGTCGAACAGGCTCTTGTAGAACAGCACCCAGCTGTCCAGGCCTTCGGCGGGCAGCGCCAGGGCCACGTGGTCGACGCGCCGCAGGCCGAGGCCGGAGGTGTCGGCGTCGTTCGTCAAGAAGTCGCTGTCGTAGATGCTGCGGCCCTCGGTGTGCCGCTCGACCAGATACAGCAGGCTGCCGTCGAGGGCGCGCACCGCCGGGATTTCCCGCTCGTTGGGGCCGAGCAGTCCGCGGTACGGCTGGCCTCCGTACGCACGAGCGCGCTCCAGCGCCTGGCCGGCGTCACGCACGCGCAGCGCGGTGGCGCACAAGGACGGTCCGTGGGCCTCGAAGAAACCGTGGGCGAAGGAATAGGGCTCGGCGTTCAGTACCAGGTTGATGTCGCCCTGGCGCAACAGGCTGACATTCTTCGAACGGTGCTCGCCGGCCCTGGCGAAGCCCAGTCGTTGCAACCACTGGCCAAGGCGCGCGCCGAGCGTCTCGTCGACGGCGAACTCGAGGAACTCGATGCCGTCGCAGAGGCTCGCCGGCGGCGGCGCGAACAGCTCGTCCACCGCCACGTGCGGCGTCTGGCGTTGCAGGCGCTCGCGGGTCTTCTCCTCGAGGTAGAGCAGCGAGCGCAGGCCGTCGACGGCGTTGGCGCGGGTCGGCGCGGCGCGGAAGCCGTCGTTGAAGACCTCCAGCGACAGCGGACCGCGATAGCCGGACGCGACGACCGGCGCGAGGAAGCCTGCCAGGTCGAAGCCGCCCTGACCCGGGAAGCAGCGGAAGTGCCGGCTCCATTCCAGCACGTCCATTGCCAGCAAGGGCGCGTCGGCCATCTGCACGAAGAAGATCTTTTCCCCCGGAAGATCGGCGATGCCGCGGGGATCGCCGTCCAGCGAGAGGGTGTGGAAGCTGTCGAGGATCAGCCCGAGGTTCGCCTGGTCGGCCCGCCGCACCAGGTCCCAGGCCTGCTCCCAGGTGTTCACCTGGCGCCCCCAGGCCAGCGCCTCGTAGCCGATGCGCAGGCCGCGGACGGCGGCGCGCTCGGCCAACTGCCGGAGGTCATCGGCCAGCAGCGCCGGTTCGCCGAGGGCATCGGCAGCGACGTTGCTGCACACCAGCACCAGGTCGGTGCCGAGTTCCTGCATCAGGTCGAACTTGCGTTCGGCGCGCTCCAGGTTTCGCCCCAGGCGTTCTCGGCGGCAGCCCTCGAAGTCGCGGAACGGCTGGAACAGCAGGATCTCCAGGCCCAGGTCGGCACACAGCCGGCGTACGTCGCGCGGGCTGCCGTCGTAATGAAGCAGGTCGTTCTCGAAGATTTCCACCCCGTCGAAACCGGCGGCGGCGATGGCCTCGAGCTTTTCCGGCAGGGTGCCGCTCAGGGATACGGTGGCGATCGAACGCTGCATGCTTCGACTCCTCAATGCGCCCTACGGCGCCTGGCGCCGCGCGAGGGCCGGCGGCGGAACGGCGGAGGCGCGGATAGCCCGCGCGGGATGCGCCGGGAAGCCACTTCGGGTCGCTGAGACCGCTCGCCCGGCAAGCCGATTATTGGTTTGCGCCAACTGACGGGCAACGCAAAATGTACGAACTGGTTAGTATTCCGTTCGAATATCGAACGGAAGCACGATTATCGAATTGACGCTTTTTCGACCAATCGCGCACCATCGCAGCCACCCGTGCAGGCCGTCCCGATCTGCCGGAAGCGCTCCGCGCTTCTTCCCCGGGCACCTGCGCAACCCACGCGACATAACAATTTCAAGAATCGGGTACCCGCTCATGTCCATCGCCGACCTCTCCGTCCGCCCTCCATCCCGTCCGCTCGCCGCTCGCCCGGCCCGACCGCCCCTGGCCCGCTGACACCGGCGCGGCCCCTGGCCCGCCTGCGTGCAACCCAGAACGACAAATCCAGGCCGGGCGCCCAGGCGCCGGCCGCCGAAAGGATGGCCCCGTCAATGATCCACTCTTCCAGCTCTCGACTGTTCGCCGCCGACGCCCCGCGGGAATCCCGCGGCGGCAGGATCCGCAACGCCTTCGCCGTCGGCCGGACGCGCTGGGGCATGCTCGCCCTGGTGTTCTTCGCCACCACCCTGAACTACATCGATCGCGCCGCCCTCGGCGTGATGCAGCCGATCCTGGCCGAGAAGATGAGCTGGACGGCGATGGACTACGCCAACATCAACTTCTGGTTCCAGGTCGGCTACGCCATCGGCTTCATCCTCCAGGGCCGCTTCATCGACAAGGTCGGGGTCAAGCGCGCGTTCTTCCTCGCCGTGCTGCTCTGGAGCCTGGCCACCGGCGCCCACGGCCTGGCGACCTCGGCGGCGGGCTTCATGGTCTGTCGCTTCATCCTCGGCCTGACCGAGGCGGCCAACTACCCGGCCTGCGTGAAGACCACCCGCCTGTGGTTCCCCGCCGGGGAACGGGCGGTGGCCACCGGCATCTTCAACGCCGGCACCAATGTCGGCGCGATGGTCACCCCGGCCCTGTTGCCGCTGATCCTCGGCGTCTGGGGCTGGCAGGCGGCGTTCCTCTGCATGTCGGCGCTGGGCCTGGTCTGGCTGGTGTTCTGGTGGCGCAACTACTACAACCCCGAGGAGCATCCGCGGGTGAAGCAGAGCGAGCTGGAATACATCCAGCAGCAGGAGGAGCCGCCCGCCACCCGCGTGCCCTTCTCGCAGATTCTCCGCCGCCGCGGCACCTGGGCCTTCGCCCTGGCCTACTCGATCACCGCGCCGGTGTTCTGGTTCTACCTCTACTGGTTGCCGCCGTTTCTCAACCAGCAGTACGGCCTGGGCATCAGCGTGACGCAGATGGGCATCCCGCTGATCCTGATCTGGTTGACCGCCGACTTCGGCAGCGTCGGCGGCGGCATCCTTTCGTCCTGGCTGATCGGCCGCGGCATGCCGGCGATCCGCGCGCGCCTGCTGTCGATGCTGCTGTTCGCCTGCACCATCGTCGGCGTGGTGTTCGCCGCCAACGCCAGCGGCCTGTGGATCGCCGTGCTGGCCATCGCCCTGGCGGTCGGCGCACACCAGGCGTGGACGGCGAACATCTGGAGCCTGGTGATGGACTACACGCCCAAGCACCTGATGAGCACGGTGTTCGGCTTCGGCGGCATGTGTGCGGCGCTGGGAGGGATGTTCATGACCCAGATCGTCGGCGGCGTACTGACCGCGACGAACAACAACTACGCGGTGCTTTTCACCATGATCCCGGCGATGTACTTCATCGCCCTGACCTGGCTGTACTTCATGGCCCCGCGCCGGATCGAAGCATGAGTCCAAGCGCCCGGCGCTCGCCGGGCGCCTCCCTGCCTAGAGAACAAGAACGAAGGGACACTCCCATGTCGCACCCGAGCCACGTCCGCGCGCTCTGCGCTTCCCTCTGCCTGGGCGCCGGCCTGCCAGTCCATGCCGGGCACGTCCATGCCGGGCAAGGTTTCCTCGAAGATGCCAAGGCCAGCCTCACCGCGCGCAATTTCCACCTGCACCGCAACTTCGTCGGCGATGCCAGCCAGGGCAAGGCCGAGGAGTGGACGCAGAGCTTCATCCTCGACGCCCGCTCCGGCTTCACCCAGGGCAGCGTCGGCTTCGGCCTCGATGTCCTCGGTCTCTACAGCCTGAAGCTGGATGGCGGCAAGGGAACGGCCGGCACCCAACTGCTGCCAACCCACGACGACGGCCGCCCGGCCGACGACTTCGGACGCCTGGCGGTGGCCGGCAAGCTGCGCGTGTCGAACAGCGAACTGAAGATCGGCGAATGGATGCCGGTGCTGCCGATCCTCCGCTCCGACGATGGCCGCTCGCTGCCGCAGACCTTCCGCGGCGGCCAGCTCAGCGCCAACGAGATCGCCGGCCTGACCCTCTACGCCGGCCAGTTCCGCGGCAACAGCCCGCGCAACGACGCAAGCATGCAGGACATGTCGCTGTTCGGCCGGCCAGCCGCCACTTCCGACCGCTTCGATTTCGCCGGCGGCGAATATCGCTTCAATGGCGAACGCAGCCTGCTCGGCCTGTGGAACGCCGAGCTGAAGGACATCTACCGCCAACAGTACCTGCAACTGCAACACAGCCAGCCGCTCGGCGACTGGCTGCTGGGCGCCAACCTCGGCGGCTTCCGTGGCCGCGACGCTGGCAGCGCGCGCGCCGGCAAGCTCGATAACCGCACCGTTTCCGCGCTGTTCTCCGCGCGCTACGGGCTGCATACCCTCTATCTCGGCCTGCAGAAGGTCAGTGGCGACGATGGCTGGATGCGGGTCAACGGCACCAGCGGCGGAACCCTGGCCAACGACAGCTACAACGCCAGCTACGACAATCCCGGCGAGCGCTCCTGGCAACTGCGCTACGACTTCGACTTCGTTGGCCTCGGCCTACCCGGCCTGACCTTCATGACCCGCTACCTGCATGGCGACCATGTGCGCCTGGCCGGAGTCACCGACGACGGCAGCGAATGGGGACGCGAGAGCGAGCTGGGCTACACGCTGCAGAGCGGCGCCTTCAAGCGTCTCAACGTCCGCTGGCGCAACTCCAGCCAGCGCCGCGACTGGGGCAGCAATACCCGCTTCGACGAGAACCGGCTGATCGTCAGCTATCCGCTGAGCCTGTTGTGAAGCCTACGCGCCGACCCCGTTGCGTTCAGCGGCCACGGCGCCAGGCGACCACCAGGCCGCTGGCGCAGATGACGAGGATGCCGAGCAGCGACCAGGCGTCCGGCACGTGGCCGAACACCAGCAGGCCGAGCAGGCCGGCGAAGATGATCTGGCCATAGCTGAACGGCGCCAGGGTCGCCGGCGGCGCATGGCGGAAGGCCTGGGTCAGCAGCAGGTGGCCGCCCATGCCGCAACCGCCCAGGGCGATCATCATCAGGCCGTGGAGAAGACTTGGGGTCTGCCAGAAGAACGGCACCAGCAGGCTCATGATGAGCGTGTTGAAGATGCCGGCGAGGAAGTTGCTGGTGGTCGGGCTGTCGCTGTTGGCGAGCATCCGCGTGAGCAGCTGGTAGAGCCCGAAGCACAGCGCCGAGCCGAGCGGGAACAACGCCGCCGGGGTGAACAGCGCGCCACCGGGACGCACGATGAAGAGCACGCCGATGAAGCCGGTGAGCACCGCCAGCCATTGACCGAGGCTGACCTTCTCCTTCAGCAACGGCACGGATAACGCGGTCACCAGCAGCGGCGCCAGGAAGTTCACCGCGGTCGCCTCGGCCAAGGGCAGGTAGCGCAGGCCGGTGGTGAAGAACAGGCTGGTGCCGATCAGGCACAGCGCCCGCGCCAACTGCATGAGCGGACGGCGGCTGCGGATCACCGCGAGGCCGTTGCGCGGCACGAACACGGCGACCATCAACAGGGTGTGCACCAGGTAGCGGGCCCAGACCACCATGACGATCGGGTAGAAACCGGAAAGGAACTTGGACAACCCGTCGTGGCTGGCGAACAGGAACACCGCGGCACAGATCAGCAGGATGCCGCGCAGGGTCTGGTCGCTGGCGGGCAGCGGGGAGGTGGATGCGTTCATCGGAGGGTCCGGGCACCAGGGCAAATCGATAGCAGGCTATTTATTCTGACGGTACCCGCCATCGAGGAAAGAAACGATCGGCTTCAACGTTTGGAAACTATAGAACCCCGTTCCATTATGCAAACGGGCAACCTGCCTGCGCGGTGGCGCTACAGGCGGGCGAGCAGCGCCCGGGTCCGCTCGATCGCCAGCCGCGCCCGCTCCGCGCCATCCACGCCGCGCGCGAGCAGATCCAGCGCGGGCACCTCCAGGCTCAGCGGCAGGTTCTCCGGCAAGGCGCGCAGCAGCGCCAGCAGATCGAGCCCGCCATCGCCAGGGAAGCGCCGTTCCTCGCGGGCCTGGCGAAGGATTTCGTCCATCGACGTCGGACGCGGCCCGACGACATCGCAGAGTTGCGCGTAGCCCAGGCGCGCAGGCGGGATCGCCCGCAGGTCTTCCAGGCTGCTGGCCGAGCGGTCGAAATGGAAGGCGTCCAGCAACAGGCCGGCGTTGTCCCGCGCCGCCGCCTCGACCACCCGCGCGGCCTGCCGCAGGTCGCGGATCCCGGTCCAGGGCATGAACTCCAGGTGCGGGTCGAGGCCGAGCGGCCGCGCCAGGTCGCACAACGCGGCGAAATTGTCCGCGCTGCGCCGTTCGTCGTCATCGTTGCCGGCCACCAGCACATAGCGCGCGCCGAACTCGGCGCCGACCTCCAGCACCGCGGCGAACTCGCCGACGCGGGTGTCCGGACGCAGGCGCAGGATCTCCACGTCCAGCGTGCGCACTCCGCTGTCGCGCAGCCGCGCCAGGGTCCGCCGGCGCAGGCCGGCATCGGCCAGCAGCGGATAGTGGTGCTCTTCCACGGTGGCCGGCACCAGGCGCAGGCCGACATGACTGTAGCCGGCGCGGGCGGCAGCCTCGACCATGTCCGGGGGCGACAGCTCGAGCACGGTGAGCGCCGCCAGGGAAAGAATCCTCGATTCCATGCACTACCTCATCGTCAGCGGTTCAGAAACTGGCCGGCGCGCAGGCCCGGCCACTGCGCGCGGCCTCGCGAACCGCCTCGACCAGCGCCAGGGTGCGAGCGGCGTCGGTGGCATCCATCAATGGCGCTTCCTCGCCCCGCGCGACCCGGACGAAGTGCTCTAGCTGGCGTTGCAGGGGGTCGCCTGCCGCCACGGCCTCCACGCTGGCCGCCAGCGGGTCGTGCCAGCCCTGCCGGGCCTCGGCGTAGCGCCAGCGGCGGAGCTGGGGAAGGCTCAGGGCACCCTCGGTGCCGGCCAGCAGGTAGCAGGGTTGCTCGGCCTGGCGCGGATAGACCGGGTTCTCCCCGGCTGCCAGCTCCCAGCTCCAGGGCGCCGCCGCAGCGTCGCAACCGGTCAGGCTGCCCAGGGCGCCATTGGCGAAGCGCAGGAGCAGCGCGATGTTGTCTTCGTTGGGCAGGCCACGGATAGCGTTGCCGGCCAGCGCCTGCACCTCCCGCACTTCCCCGCACAGGTGGCGGAGCAGGTCGAGGTCATGGATCAGGTTGGTCAGCAACATTCCCGCGCCGGGCTCGCGACGCCAGGCCACCTCGAAATAACTGTCGGGCTTCTTCAACTGCCAGAGCGCGGTGACCGACAGCAACCGACCGAGCGCGCCCTCGGCGATCAATTGGCGCGCCCGCACGACCAGCGGATTGTGCCGACGATGGTGACCGACCAGCAGCGGAACGCCAGATCGCCGGGCGACGGCCACCAGCTCGCTCACTTCGTCGAGCTGCACGCCGACCGGTTTTTCCAGCAGCAGCGGCACCCCGGCGGCGAGGCAGTCGAGGGCGGTGGCGACATGCAGGTTGTTCGGATTGGCGACGATCGCCGCTTGCGGCCGGGCTTCTTCCAGCAACCTCCGATGATCGCCGAACCAGGGCACGCCGGCGTCCGCGGCGAACGCCTGGCCCTGGGGATCGGCCACCGCACACAGGCGCGCGCCGGCGATTCGCTGCAAGCGGTGGTAATGCTGGCGGCCCATATTGCCGGCGCCGATGAGGGCGATGCGAAGCGGTGCGTCCAAGGCGGTCCCCAATCGTTGTTTTCTTGTTCGCTTCAAGATTCCAGAACGCCGTTCCAGATTTAGCGAGGGAGATTATTTGAACGAATGGCTGGCCCCGCGCAAGAGCGCTTCGAGACGGCACTACCGCCGGGGCATCCATGGAAGTGCGGAAAGGCCCGCCGCATGCGGGCTCGTGACAGGCAAGAAAGCGTTCGCTATTCGAACGCTGATGTCGGGAAAGGACTGGGGCCGGGCCGGATGGCTCAGCGGAACAGCTCGGACGCCTGGCTGGCGTGGGACAGGTCCTGCGCCGCGGCCAGGAGCAGGGGCGCCAGTTCGTGCATGCGCGCCTCGCCGAAGCGTGCGCTCGGCCCGGCCACGCTGAGCACGCCGAGAGCCCGTCCGTCCTCGGGGTGGCGCACCAGTGCGGCCATCGCCGCCATGCCCGGCGCCGAGCATTCGATCTGCCAGGCATAGCCGTGCTCGCGGGCGCGCTTCAGGTAGCGCAGCAGCTCGCTCCTGGAGCGCGGCGCGTTGGGACCGAAGTCCCGCGCCGCCCCTACGCCCTGGCGCTCCACCAGCGCCAGCGCCGCCTTGTCGCTCAGGCTGGCCAGCCAGGCGTGCCCGGATGCGGTGTAGAACAGCGGCGCCTCGCGCCCCATGTCGGGGTCGTAGCGTAGCCCGGAGGTGGCGCCCTGGGACTTGGCGATCCAGGTCTGGCGATCGCCTTCGATCACCCCCAGGCGCACCAGTTCGCCGGTCTCCCGGGCGAGCCCGTCGAGCACCGGCTGGACCAGGTCGACCACCCCGCTGGAAGCGAGGAAGCGGAAGCCCAGCGCGGCCAGGCGGGTGCTGAGGCGGTAGCGGCTGGTGTCGTCGTCCTGGCGCACGTAGCCGAGCCGGATCAGCTCGGCGAGCATGCGGTGCGCGGCGCTCTTGGGGATATCCAGGCGGTCCGCCAGTTGTTGCAGGGGCAGGCCACGGGCATCGCTGGCGAGGAGTTCGAGCAAGCCGAGGGCGCGTTCGATGAGGCTACCGGCCATGGAGGGGCGTTCCTGAGTCGAGGAAAGGCAGGATTCTAGAATCTGGTTCCGGATTTTCACAGCCTGGCGAAGGTCGAGATTTCACAGGGTTTCGTTCGATCAGCGAACCGATAAACGATTATCGGATTGCCACTCCCCATGGCCCTCCGTAATGTGTCTGCACCCCGGCAGGCCGAGCGCCTCCGCTACAAAAACAACAGGGGAATCCCGACATGCCGCAGCACGCCTTGCCTTCCGCCGCCTGCACCTGAGCCACGCGTCCGACCCTCGTCCCACGCCCTCACTCTCGCCGCGGAACCCGTCCCATGAACAGCCCCAGCCTGCCCGCCGTCGAACGACTCGACGTGCAAGCCTTCATCAATGCCCAGCCGCTTTCGCCGTACCAATGGCGGATCGTCCTGCTGTGCTTCCTGATCGTCTTCCTCGATGGCCTCGACACCGCCGCGATGGGCTTCATCGCTCCGGCGCTGACCCAGGACTGGGGCATCGACCGCGCCAGCCTCGGGCCGGTGATGAGCGCCGCGCTGATCGGCATGGTCTTCGGCGCCCTCGGCTCCGGACCGCTGGCCGACCGCTACGGACGCAAGCTGGTATTGGTCGCGGCGGTCTTCCTCTTCGGCCTGTTCAGCCTGGCCTCGGCCTACAGCACCAACGTCGAGCAACTGCTGGCGCTGCGCTTCCTCACCGGCCTCGGCCTCGGCGCGGCGATGCCCAACGCCACCACCCTGCTTTCCGAATACACCCCCGAGCGCCTCAAGTCGCTGCTGGTGACCAGCATGTTCTGTGGCTTCAACCTGGGCATGGCCTGCGGCGGATTCGTCTCGGCGAAGCTGATCCCGCTGTTCGGCTGGCACAGCCTGCTGCTGCTCGGCGGCCTGCTACCGCTGGTCCTGGCGGTAGTCCTGCTGTTCCGCCTGCCGGAATCGGCGCGCTACCTGGTGGTGCGCAACCGCGGCAGCGAGCGGGTACGCCAGGTGCTGGCCCCCATCGCCCCGGCGCAGGTGGCGCTGGCACGGAGTTTCCACGTCCCCGAGCAGCAGACGGTGCAGGCCCGCAACGTGTTCGCGGTGATCTTTTCCGGTACCTACAGCGCCGGCACCCTGCTGCTCTGGCTGACCTACTTCATGGGCCTGGTGATCGTCTACCTGCTCACCAGCTGGCTGCCGACCCTGATGCGCGATAGCGGCGCGAGCCTGGAGCAGGCGGCGTTCATCGGCGCGCTGTTCCAGTTCGGCGGGGTGCTCAGCGCCGTAGCGGTGGGCTGGGCGATGGATCGCTTCAACCCGCACAAGGTGATCGGCCTGTTCTACCTGCTGGCGGGGGTGTTCGCCTGGTGCGTCGGCCAGAGCCTCGGCCAGGTCACCCTGCTGGCGACCCTGGTGCTGCTGGCCGGCATGTGCATCAACGGCGCGCAGTCGGCGATGCCGTCGCTGGCGGCGCGCTTCTATCCGACCCAGGGGCGGGCCACGGGGGTCTCCTGGATGCTCGGTATCGGCCGCTTCGGCGCCATCCTCGGCGCCTGGATCGGCGCCACCCTGCTGGGCCTGGGCTGGAACTTCGAACAGGTGCTGACCGCCCTGGTGCTGCCGGCTGCACTGGCCACCGCCGCGGTGCTGCTGAAGGGGTTGGTCAGTCACGCGGATGCGGGGTGAAGCTGCCCCATCGCGTAGGGCGAATAACCGCTTGCGGTTATCCGCCGTCGGGCTTCGGTGTATCGGCGGATAACGCCGGTGGCGTTATTCGCCCTACCCCAGGGGGCGGCATCGCGTAAGGCGAATAACCGCTTGCGGTTATCCGCCTCCGGGCTTCGGTGTATCGGCGGATAACGCCGATGGCGTTATTCGCCCTACCCCAAGGGTAGGCATCGCGTAGGACGCATAACCGCTTGCGGTTATCCGCCGCCGGGCTTCGGTGTATCGGCGGATAACGCCGATGGCATTATTCGCCCTACCCCAGGGGGCGGCATCGCGTAAGGCGAATAACCGCTCGCGGTTATCCGCCGCCGGGCTTCGGTGTATCGGCGGATAACGCCGGTGGCGTTATTCGCCCTACCCCAGGGGTCGGCATCGCGTAGGGCGCATAACCGCTTGCGGTTATCCGCCGCCGGGCTTCGGTGTATCGGCGGATAACGCCGGTGGCGTTATCCGCCCCACCCCAGGGTTGGCGGCATCGCGTAGGGCGACGGCGCTTCGCTTCAGAAGGTGAATTCCACGTTCAACGTCGGCGTCGAGGTGCGGCTGCCGGTGCCACCGTCGACGCCGAACTTGTTGTGCCAATACTCGTAGCCGACGCCGAGCCACAGGTTCGGCTGGCGCTTGTCGCCTGGCAGGGCGGCGACCATCAGGGCGGTGCGGACCAGGGTTTCCGCCGCGGTGTCCTTGTCGTTGTAGTCCTCGCCCTTCTCTCCCACGTAGTTGACGAAGCCCTGGAACTTCGCCGCATGGTTGCCGACCTTGAACGGCCGCATCCAGGTCAGGTTGAGCATGTAGGTGGTGTCGAAGGTGTGGTCGGGATGGCGCGCGCCGGGCACGCCGAAGTGGTTCTTCTCGCGGTAGTAGAGCAGGCTCAGGTCGAGCACGCCGGGACCGTTGAACTTGAGGGTCGGGCCGAACACCAGGGCGCGCTTCTTGGCCGAAGCCAGGTTGTTGTTGCGGCTGGCGTCGAAGCCCAGGGTGAAGGCGTAGTCCTTGACCAGGCCGGTGCCCAGCGGCCGGTCGAACACCCGCGAAGCGTAGAGCTGGTGGCGGTAGACCGCATAGACTTCGCTGCCACCATGGTCGGTGCCCTTGCGCGGGTCGCGGTTGTCGGAAAGGAACACATCGAGATTGAAGAAATTGCTGCCGTAGCGATAGCCGTCGGCGTGGGTGAAGCTGTAGATGCGCTTGGCGAACTTGTCCGGGTTGTTCGGGTTGGTGAATTGCTGGCCGTAACGGAAACCGACGCTGTTGCTCATCCATTCCAGCGCCATGCTCTCCCCGGCGCCGACGAGCGCGATCAGGGCGGCGGCGCCCTGCATCATCTTCTTCATGCTGTGTGTCCTGCTGGTTGCTTGTTGTTCTTGTGGCGACTCAGCCCCCGGTTTCGCGCCGGGGTCGCGGGGCAGTATCGGCACTTCGCCGCGCTGACCAAAGAACAGAATATCGAACATACCGATGCCGAAACGGCATCAGCGAACAAGCAAGCTCGGGCAAGCCGTCTGGCATCGGCGCGAGCGCCGCTCAGGCCTCGTTCAGGCGCGCTTCCTCGCGCTCGCGCAGGCGCACTTCCTCGGCGATCTGCCGGGCCAGGGCGTCCACCGCCACCGGCAGGTAACGGCCGGTGCGCACGTAGAGGCCGAGGTCGCTGTGGATGCCGCCATTGTCTTTCAGCGGCAGGAAACGCAGCTCGCCCTGGGCGATGTCGGCCTCGATCCCCAGGCGGGTCTGGAAGGCGACGCCGAGCCCGCGCCGCGCCAGTTGTCGCGACAGCTCCAGGGAGCTGCTCTCCAGCACCGCCCGGCGCGGTTCGCGCAAACGGCGCTGGAGCGGCGCCAGCAGGTGATGGATGGACAGCTCGCTCTTGGCCATGATCAGGCCATGTTCGACGCAATCGGCGAAGGCGATGGCCTGGTGTCGCGCCAACGGATGCTGCGGGGAGACGATGGCACCGAGGCGGAAATGGCCGACGCTGACCTGTTGCAGGTCGGCGCTGCGCGGCAGGGCGAAGGCCAGGCCGAGGTCGACCGCGCCACTGCTCACCGCCTCGGGTATCGCCTGGGAACCGAGCAGGGTGACGCCGACGGTGATGTCCGGGTAGCGTTCGCGCATCGCCTTGAGCACGCAGGGCAGCAGGTCGCTGGTCACCGCTTCGATGGTGGCGATCTCCACATGGCCGGTGCGCAGGCCTTGCAGCGCGTCCAGTTCGGAACGCACGCGCTCCATGTCCTGCAGGACCACGGTGACGTGGCGCGCGAAGATCTCCCCGGCTCCGGTCAGGCGCAGGCCGCCGGGCAGGCGGTCGAACAGCGGCGCGCCGATCTCGTCCTCCAGCTTGAGGATCTGCCGGTTCACCGCCGACGAGGCGACGTTCAGGCGCCGCGCGGCTTCGCGGATCGAATGGCAGCGGCGAACCATGTCGAAGTAGTGGATCGCGGGCGCGTGGATATGCAGCTTGCGGCTCATGGCGGACCGAAGGGATGACGGAGCTGTCGACCTTCCGGGAAACGCCGGCGATTGGCAAGGGGAAGCGCCGCCTTGCCGGCCCACGCGCAGGACGGATAACCGCCGTTGGCCCTCGGGGTATCGGCGGATAACGCCTGCGACGCCATTCGCCCTACCGCTAGCGCCGCCGGCGACCTACCGGGACGCCTGCTGCGACTCCACGCCAAGCTCGTCCCACACCGATTCGGCGAGGTGGAAGGTCGCGTTGGCCGCGGGAATACCGCAGTAGATGGCGCTCTGCATGATCACTTCCTTGATCTCGTCGCGGCTCACCCCGTTGTTCTTCGCCGCGCGCAGATGCAGCTTGAGTTCCTCGTTGCGGTTCATGCCGATCAGCATGGCGATGGTGACCAGGCTGCGGGTGTGTCGCGGCAGCCCCGGACGGGTCCAGATGTCGCCCCAGGCGTGGCGGGTGATCATTTCCTGGAACTCTTCGTTGAACGGCGTCAGGTTGGCCAGGCTGCGCTCGACATGGGCGTCGCCGAGCACCGCGCGGCGCACTTGCATGCCGGCTTCGTAGCGTTGTTTCTCGTCCATCGGCGGCTCCTCAGGCGGACAGCAGGAAATCGACCAGGCGGCGGCTGAAGGCGTCGCCCGCTTCGACGTTGGACAGGTGCGCGGCGGCGAACTCGACCAACTGCGCGTCGGCGATGCGCGCCTGCATGAAGCGGGCGTTGTCCGGAGTGGTCACGGCATCGTGGCTGCCGGCGACGATCAGCGTCGGCGCCTGGACCAGCCCGAGCTGCTCGCGGAAATCGGCGTCGCGTACCGCAGCGCAGTTGGCCGCGTAGCCCTGCGGCGAGGTGGCCGCGAGCATCGCGACGATGCGCTCGACCTGCGCCGGTTCGCGCTCGGCGAAGCCCGCGGTGAACCAGCGCGCCACCGAGGCGTCGCGCAGGTCACGCATGGCCTGCTCGCCGCCTTTCAGGACGGTATCGATGCGGGTGTTCCAGACCTCGTCGCTGGCAATCTTCGCCGCGGTGTTGCACAGCACCAGCCGGCCGAGCCGCTCGCCGGCGTGGATGCCCAGCCACTGGCCGATCAGGCCGCCCATGGACAGCCCGCAGAAATGCACGCGCGGCAGCTCGAGGGCATCGAGCAGGGCAAGCACGTCGGCGCCGAGCTGGCCGATGGCGTACGGTCCGGGGGTGACCAGCGAGGCGCCGTGGCCGCGGGTGTCGTAGCGCAGCACGCGGAAATGGGCGGTGAGTGCGGGGATCTGCGTGTCCCACATGCCCAGGTCGGTGCCCAGCGAGTTTGACAACAGCAGGACCGGCGCGCCGGCCGGTCCTTCCAGGGAGTAGTTCAGGTCGCCGTCGGCGAGGCGTACGGTTGGCACGAAGGGATCTCCAGTCAGGCGGGATGGGGTTCGAAGCCCAGGGCATGGTGTTCGGCGAGCGCGCGCTCGACCCAGGCGCGGGCCTGGCCGAGGTAATGGGCGGGATCGAGCAGGCGGTCCAGTTCGTCGCCGGACAACTCGGCGCTCACCCGCGCCTCTTCGCCGAGCACCGCGCGCAACTCGCGGCGCTGCTCGACGGCGCGGCGGCAGCACTGTTCCACCAGATGGTGCGCGGCTTCGCGGCCGATACGGCGGGCCAGGGCGATGCTCACCGCCTCGGCGAGCACCAGGCCGTGGGTCAGGCCAAGGTTGCGGCGCATCCGCTGGGCGTCCACCTCCAGGCCTTCGAGCAGGCCGATCGCCTGTTGCAGCGCGCCGGCAACCAGGCAACAGAGTTCCGGCAGGGTTTCCCACTCGGCGTGCCAGAGACCGAGGCTGCGCTCGTGTTCCTGCGGCATCGCCGCGAACAGGGTCGAGACCAGCCCCGGCGCACGGGTGGCGGCGGCGATCAGCACCGCGCTGCTCACCGGGTTGCGCTTGTGCGGCATGGTCGAGGAACCGCCGCGCCCGGCGCCGGCCGGCTCGAAGACCTCGCCGGCCTCGGTCTGCATCAGCAGGCTGACATCGCGACCGAACTTGCCGAGGCTACCGGCCACCAGGCCGAGCACGCTGGCGAATTCCACCAGGCGGTCGCGCTGGGTGTGCCAGGGTTGTTCGGGCAAAGCCAGGCCCAGCTCCTCGGCCAGCGCCGCGGCCACCGGCAGGGCCTGTTCGCCGAGCGCGGCGAGCGTCCCCGAGGCGCCGCCGAATTGCAGCACCAGCAGGCGCGGGCGCAACTCGCGCAGGCGCTGGCGGTGCCGGGTCAAGGCACCGAGCAGGCCGGCGAGCTTCATGCCCAGGGTCACCGGGGTGGCGTGCTGCAACCAGGTGCGCCCGGCCAGCGGCGTGTCGGCATGCCGTTCGGCCTGGTCCGCCAAGACCTCGGCAAGACGTTGCAGATCCTGCTCGAGCAAGGCCAGCGCACGGCGCAGTTGCAGCACCAGGCCGCTGTCCATGGCGTCCTGGCTGGTGGCGCCGAGATGCACGTAGCGCTCGGCCTCGGCGTCGCCAGCCGCCACCTGGCGGCCCAGCGCCTTGACCAGCGGGATCGCCGAGTTGCCGGCAGTGGCGACCGCCTCGGCCAGCGCCAGCGGGTCGTACAGTTCGGCGCGGCAGGCCGCCTCGATCGGCGCCACCGCCGTCGCGGGAACCACCTCGGTGCGCGCCTCGGCGCGGGCCAGGGCGGCCTCGAAGTCGAGCATGCCTTGCAGGCGGCCGCGGTCGGAGAACACCGCGCGCATCGGCGCCGCCATGAAATAGGCATCGAACAACTGGTTGGCGGGTATGTCGCTCATCGGTTTTCCTTTTCCCGGCCCGTCAGGGCTCGTCGTTCAGGTAGCTGACCTTGCGCAGGTCCGGCAGGCTCACGCAGACCAGCAGCGCCAGCAGGCACATGGCTGAAACATACCAGTAGAAGACGTTCTCCATCCCTACCGACTTCAGCCCCAGGGCGACGTACTCGGCCGAGCCGCCGAAGATCGCGTTGCCCACCGCGTAGGACACTCCGACGCCGAGGGCGCGCACCTCCGGCGGGAACATCTCGGCCTTGATCAGGCCGCTGATGGAGGTGTACAGGCTGACGATGGCCAGCGCCAGGATGATCAGGAAGAAGGCCATGTAGGGACTGCTCACGGTCTTCAGCGCGAGCAGGATCGGCAGGGTGCAGAGCGTGCCCAGGGTGCCGAACCAGAGCATCGAGGTCTTGCGCCCGATGCGATCGGAAAGCATGCCGAACAGCGGTTGCATCAGCATGTACGCCAGCAGGGCGAAGGTCATCACCGCGCTGGCGGTCTTGGCGCTCATCCCGGCGGTGTTGACCAGGTACTTCTGCATGTAGGTGGTGAAGGTGTAGAAGATCAGCGAGCCGCCGGCGGTGAAGCCGAGCACGGTGAAGAAGGCCCGCTTGTGCTTGAACAGCTCGGCGAAGGTGCCGGATTCCTTGCGCTCCAGGGTCGACTTCGAAGCGGTCTCGTTCAGCGAGCGCCGCAGCCAGAGGGCGATCACCGCGGTGATCGCGCCGATCACGAAGGGAATGCGCCAGCCCCAGGCGCGCAGTTCGTCTTCGCTCAGCAACTGCTGCAGGATCACCACCACCAGCACCGCCAGCAACTGTCCGCCGATCAGGGTGACGTACTGGAACGAGGCGAAGAAGCCGCGCTGGCCCTTGAGCGCCACCTCGCTCATGTAGGTCGCGCTGGTGCCGTACTCGCCGCCCACCGACAGGCCCTGGAACATCCGCGCCAGCAACAGCAGCGCCGGCGCCAGGGTGCCGATGCTGGCGTAGGTGGGCATGCAGGCGATCGCCAGGGAGCCGGCGCACATCATCACCACCGAGATCAGCATGGCGGTCTTGCGCCCGTGCTTGTCGGCGATGCGGCCGAACATCCAGCCGCCGATGGGGCGCATGAGGAAGCCGGCGGCGAAGACCCCGGCGGTGTTCAGCAACTGCACCGTGGGGTTGTCGGAGGGGAAGAAGGCCGGTGCGAAGTAGATCGCGCAGAAGGCGTAGACGTAGAAGTCGAACCATTCCACGAGGTTGCCGGAGGAGGCGCCGACGATGGCGAAGATGCGCTTGCGGCGTTCTTCGTTGCTGTACTGGTGAACAGGGGCAGTCATGCTGTTGTTCTCTCGACAGGGTCCGTTTCATCCTGACCGTGCGACGGAGCGTCCTGTTCCGCTGCACACGCGCCGCGCCGCCGCCGAAACATGGGCAGCGCCGCGCGACGCGCGCTCTTGATACCGGGCGGGCGACCCGGTTGTGCCAGTCAGACCCGCTCGATGGCCAGCGCCAGGCCTTGGCCGACGCCTACGCACATGGTCGCCAGGCCGCGCCGGCCGCCGCTCTTCTCAAGTTGATGGAGCGCGGTGAGGACCAGCCGCGCACCGCTCATCCCCAGCGGGTGGCCGAGGGCGATGGCACCGCCGTTCGGGTTGACCTTCTCACTGTCGTCGGCCACGCCCAGTTCGCGCAGGCAGGCCAGGCCCTGGCTGGCGAAGGCTTCGTTGAGTTCGATCACGTCGAAGGCGTCGATCGCCAGGTCCAGGCGCCGCAGCAGCTTGCGCACCGCCGGCACCGGGCCGATGCCCATGATCCGTGGGGCGACGCCGGCGCTGGCCATGCCCAGCACCCGCGCGCGCGGAGTCAGGCCGTGCTTCTCCACTGCCTCGGCGGAGGCCAGGACCAGCGCGGCGGCGCCGTCGTTGACCCCGGACGCGTTGCCGGCGGTGACGGTCTTCTCCGGCCCGTTGACCGGCTTGAGCCGGGCCAGCGCCTCCAGGGTGGTGTCGGGACGCGGATGCTCGTCGTGCTCGACCAGGGTGTCGCCCTTGCGCCCGCGAATCGTCACCGGGACGATTTCCTCGGCGAAGAAACCGGCCTCCTGCGCCCTGCCGGCGCGCTGCTGGCTGCGCAGGGCGAAGGCATCCTGGTCGGCACGCGACACGCGATAGTCGTCGGCGACGTTGTCGGCGGTCTGCGGCATCGGGTCGATGCCGTACTGCTCCTTCATCAGCGGATTGACGAAGCGCCAGCCGATGGTGGTGTCCTCGATCTTCTGGCCGCGCCCGAAGGCGCTATCGGCCTTGCCCATCACGTACGGCGCGCGCGACATCGACTCGACGCCGCCGGCGATGGCCAGCTCCATCTCGCCGCAGGCGATGGCGCGGAACGCCGTGCCGATGGCGTCCATCCCCGAGGCGCAGAGGCGGTTGAGGGTGACGCCGGGCACGCTCTCCGGCAAACCGGCCAGCAGCAGCGCCATGCGCGCCACGTTACGGTTGTCCTCGCCGGCCTGGTTGGCGCAGCCGAGGAACACCTCGTCCAACGCCGACCAGTCGACCCCCGGGTTGCGCTCGACCAGGGCCTTCAGCGGCACCGCCGCGAGGTCGTCGGCGCGCACCGCGGAAAGACTGCCGCCGAAACGGCCGATCGGCGTGCGCACGGCATCGCAGATGAATACCTCGCGGCTCATTCGTCGCTCCCCTTCTGTCCATGGGCGGCCGCGGTGCGCGCCTCGAGGTCGCGCAGCGCGGCGAGTTCGACCTCGCTCGGCGCGGGCGTCTCGGCGACCCGCTCGGCGAAGCGGATCGCCCAGCCGGTGGCCTCGACCACCTGCTCGCGGGTCACGCCCGGATGCAGCGAAGTGACCACGAACTCGTTGCTGCCGGCTTCCGGCTCCATGATGCACAGGTCGGTGATGATCGCCACCGGCCCCTTGCCCGGCAGGCCCAGGCGCTGGCGCGAGTCGCCGCCCTCGCCATGGCCGACCGAGGTGACGAAGGCCAGCTTGTCGACGAAGGTGCGGTGCGACTGCTTGAGGATGATCAGCACTTCCTTGGCGCTGCCGGCGATTTCCGGCGCGCCGCCGGCTCCCGGCAGGCGCACCTTGGGCTGACGGTAGTCGCCGATCACGGTGGTGTTGATGTTGCCGAAGCGGTCGACCTGGGCCGCGCCGAGGAAGCCGACGTCGATCCGTCCGCCCTGCAGCCAGTAGCGGAAGATCTCGCCGGTGGGGACCACGGTATCGGCGGTCTCGGCCAACTCGCCGTCGCCGATGGACAGCGGCAGGACGCTGGGCTTGGCGCCGATCGGCCCGGACTCGTAGATCAGCACGACGTCCGGCGAGGAAGTCAGGCGCGCCAGGTTGGCGGCCTTCGACGGCAGGCCGATGCCGACGAAGCACACCGCGCCGTTGTGCAGGCGGCGGGCGGCGGCCACGGTCATCATCTCGTTGGTGCTGTAGCTGCTCATCGCTTGCCCTCCGCGAGCTTGGCCTGGAAGGCCCCGAAATCCTCGGTCCCCCGGATGTATTCGTCGATCCACGCGGTGAAGCTTTCGCGGTCGCGGGCGATCGGGTCCCAGTCCTGGTAGAAGCGGTTGTCGCGCTCGTAGTAGCCGTGGGCATAGGACGGATGCGCGCCGCCGGGCACCAGGCACACGGCGCTGAGCGCCCAGCTCGGCAGGACGCAGGCGTTCATCGGGGCGTCCAGTTCGTCGACGATCTCCTCGACGGTGACGATGCAGCGCTTCGCCGCCAGGGCCGCTTCCTTCTGCACGCCGAGGATGCCCCAGAGCAGCACGTTGCCCTTGCGGTCGGCCTTCTGCGCGTGGATCACGCTGACGTCCGGACGCACCGAGGGCACCGCCGCCAGCACTTCGCCGGTGAACGGGCAGGTGACGCTGCGGATCAGCGGGTTGACCTTCGGCAGGTCGGAGCCGGCGTAGGCGCGCAGCACCGCGAAGGGCAGCCCGGAGGCGCCGGCGACATAGGCGTTGGCGAGGTCGGCGTGGCTGTGTTCCTCGATCTCCAGCGGTTGCGGCCAGCCCTTCTCCACCGCGTCGCGCAGGCGGTGCAGCGAACCGACGCCGGGGTTGCCGCCCCAGGAGAACACCAGCTTCTTCGCGCAGCCTGCACCGATCAGCAGGTCGTAGACCAGGTCGGGAGTCATGCGGATCAGCGTCAGGTCTTTCCTGCCCTGGCGGATCAGCTCGTGGCCGGCGGCCGTCGGGATCAGGTGAGTGAAGCCTTCGAGGGCGACGCTGTCGCCATCGTGGACGAAGCGTCGCACCGCTTCGCGCAGGGAGAGGATTTCAGCCATCGGTCGGGTCTCGTCTTGTTGTGCGCTGCCTGGACGGCACGTGACGAGAACCTTACGCCGGGGTCCGAGGGCTCACAATCCGATAATCGATTAACAGTTCGATAATCGAACAGAACGTTAGCAAGCATCCGATCGACCGAAGCCGCCGCCTCATTCGTCGCTGTGGATCACCACCAGCAATTCCGCCTGGGTCTCCCCCAGGGAGCGGATGCGGTGCGGCTTCTGTGCGTTGAAATGCAGGGCGTCGCCGCGCTCGAGGATGATCCGCTGGTTCATGAAGTCGACCTCGACCTGGCCCTCATGGACGAAGATGAACTCTTCGCCGAGGTGCTCCTTGAACGTCGAGTGACTGAAATCGCGCGGGGGGTGGACGATGAACGGCAACAGCGCGCGGGCGCCGATCTGCTGCGCGAGGGAGGCGTAGGCCGGGCCGTCGTCGCCGCTGGACAGCGACTTGCGCTGGTCGCGACGAACGATGCTGTAGCCGTCGACACCGTCGCTTTCCTCGGAGAACAGCTCCTCCACCTGCACGTTCAACGCCTTCGCCAGCTTCAGCGCGGCGGCAATGGACGGCGTGTTCAGCCCGCGCTCGACCTTGGACAGGTAGCTCTTGGTCAGGCCGGTCTTCTCGGCCAGGGTCTCCAGCGTGACCCCGAGTTTTTTTCTCAGCAATTTCAAGCGCATGGACATTGAGGACAGCCTTCTCCCGATGGCGATGAAACTTTTCTCTTGCTAATAACACTTTGTGTCATATAACTTGATCCGTGTCATTTACAGCCGGGTCGTTGCGTGGCGCGCAACTGCCTGGCGTTTCCCCCGACTCGCTCCGTCAAAGGAACCTCGCATGGCTACGACACTGGAATTACCCAAGGATCAACTGATCCAGCACGCGCTGAAGCAGATGAAAAGCAGCCTCGGCGATAATACGTGGACTGACCGGCAAAAGCTGGCCCTGACCTGCCGGATTCTCTTCGAGGCCGGCCACGACTCCGGGCTCGCCGGGCAGATCACCTCGCGCGGCCCGGAGGCGGGGACCTACTACACCCAGCAACTGGGCCTGGGCTTCGACGAGATCAGCGCCGGCAACCTGCTGCTGGTCGACGAAGACCTCAACGTCCTCCACGGGCACGGCATGGCGAATCCGGCCAATCGCTTCCACAGCTGGGTCTATCGCGCCCGCCCGGACGTCAACTGCATCATCCACACCCACCCGCTGCACATCGCCGCGCTGTCGACCCTGGAAGTACCGCTGCAGGTCTCGCACATGGACCTTTGCCCGCTATACGAAGACTGCGCCTTCCTCAAGGACTGGCCGGGCGTGCCGGTAGGCAACGAGGAAGGCGAGATCATCTCCGCCGCCCTCGGCGACAAGCGCGCCATCCTGCTCTCCCATCACGGCCTGCTGGCCACCGGTGCGAGCATCGAGGAGGCCTGCGTGATCGCGGTGCTGCTCGAGCGCGCGGCGAAGATGCAGTTGCTGGCGATGGCCGCCGGGGAGATCAAGCCGATCCCGCCGGCCCTGGCGCGCGAGGCCCACGACTGGATCTCCACCCCGAAGCGCCACGGCGCCGCATTCAACTACTACGCCCGGCGCTGCCTGCCGCGCAACAGCGACTGCCTGAGCTGAACGACCTTTCCCACCAGGTCCGTCCTGGCATTTCCCACTCAATGTCACGGGTACATCCAATGTCCGCATCCATCCACGGCATCATCGGCTACACCATCACCCCCTTCGCCGCCGACGGCGGTCTCGACCTGCCGGCTCTCGGCCGCTCCATCGAGCGCCTGATCGACGGCGGCGTGCACGCCATCGCCCCGCTCGGCAGCACCGGCGAAGGCGCCTACCTGAGCGACCCGGAATGGGACGAGGTGGTCGACTTCACCCTGAAGACCGTCGCCCATCGCGTGCCGACCATCGTCAGCGTCTCCGACCTGACCACCGCCAAGACCGTGCGCCGCGCGCAGTTCGCCGAATCCCTCGGCGCCGAGGCGGTGATGGTCCTGCCGATCTCCTACTGGAAGCTCAACGAGGCGGAAGTGTTCCAGCACTACCGCGCGGTGGGCGAAGCCATCGGCGTGCCGGTGATGCTCTACAACAACCCGGGCACCAGCGGCATCGACATGTCGGTGGAACTGATCCTGCGCATCGTCCGCGAAGTGGACAACGTGACCATGGTCAAGGAGAGCACCGGCGACATCCAGCGCATGCACAAGCTGCGCCTGCTCGGCGAAGGCCGGGTGCCCTTCTACAACGGCTGCAACCCGCTGGCGCTGGAGGCCTTCGTGGCCGGCGCGAAAGGCTGGTGCAGCGCCGCGCCGAACCTGATCCCGACGCTCAACGGCCAGCTCTACCAGGCGGTGCTCGACGGCGACCTGGAGAAGGCCCGCGCGCTGTTCTACCGGCAGTTGCCGCTGCTCGACTTCATCCTCCGCCGGGGCCTGCCGACCACCATCAAGGCCGGCCTGGGCCTCTCCGGCCTGGAGGTGGGGGCGCCGCGCCTTCCGGTGCAGGCGCTGGATACCGAGGGCTGTCGGTATCTGCAGGGGTTGTTGGAAGAGCTGCGCTGATCACCCCGTCAGCGCTTTGACCCGACGGGCCCGGACGACTTGGGGCCCGTCGTTTTTTTTGCCGACGCGCAGCGCGCTCAGCGCGCCGCCCAGGCATTGAAACGCTGTTCCAGCTCCTCGCCGTGGTCCACCCAGAACTCGGCATCCACCGCCCGCGCGCCTTCGAGGTTGGCCGGCGCGGTCGGCAGCGCCTCCTGCACCGTCTTCGGCAGCAACGCCAGGGTGCCCTTGTGTACCGGCCCGTAGGGGATCTGCTCGGAGAACACCTTCTGCGTCTGCGGCTGGCTGGCGAAGGCGATGAATTTCTCCGCCAGCGCCTTGTTCGGCGTGCCCTTCACCACCGCCCAGTACTCCGGATCGTAGAGACTGCCGGGCCAGACGATGGCCAGTTTCACCCCCTCCTTCTGCGCAGCGGCGATGCGCCCGTTGTAGGCCGCGCTCATCACCACGTCGCCGGCCGCCAGCCATTGCGGCGGCTGGGCGCCGGCCTCCCACCACTGGATGTTCGGCTTGAGCTGGTCGAGCTTGGCGAAGGCGCGGCTGACCCCCTCCGGGGTGGCAAGTACCTTGTAGAGGTCCTCCGCCTTCACCCCGTCGGCCAGCAACGCCACTTCCAGGGTGTACTTGGCGCCCTTGCGCAGGCCACGCTTGCCGGGGAACTCGCGGACGTTCCAGAAATCCGCCCAGGACTGCGGCGCCCTGGCCAGCTTCGTCGAGTCGTAGGCCATCACCATCGACCAGACGTAGGTGGCCACCCCGCACTCGCTGAAAGTGCCGGGGACGAACTGCGCGGGGTCGCCGAAACGCGCCGGGTCGAGGCGTTCGAACAGCCCCTCGTCGCAGCCGCGGAGCAGTTCGGGGCTCTCCACCTCGACCACGTCCCAGCTGACCTTGCCGACGTCGACCATGGCCTTCACCTTGGCCATTTCGCCGTTGTATTCGCCGGCGACCACCTGCCCGCCGCCGCTTCGCTCGAAGGGTTTGAAATAGGCCTGTTCCTGGGCGGCCTTGGTCGCGCCGCCGAAGGAGATCACCGTCAGGCTCTGGCTCTGCGCCTGGGCCGCCGCGGCGAACGCCAGGCCGAACAGGGACAACCGGGAAAACACGTGTGCGTACTGGTGCAAGGACTTGAACATGGAACACTCCCACAGCCGATTGGCATTGTTGTGATGTTGCTGAGGCAGTTGCCGGCCAGAGGCCGAAACGGTTCCGCGCGCGGTCGCCAGGCGCCGCATCGTCGTTATGGGGGGACGCTCCGTGTCGCAGGCGACCCGGCCGAGGCCGGGCCGCCGGGGCGCGTCAGAGCACGCCGATCTCGCGCGCGGTGCGATCCACCGCGATACGGGTCTTGTCGATCAGTTCGTCGATCTCGGCACGCCCGGCCACCAGCGCCGGGGCCATGATCATGCGGCCGAGGGTGGAGCGGATGATCACGCCCTCCTCGAAGCCGATGGTGCGGCAGCGCCAGGCCAGATCGTTCTCGTTGGCGAAGCGCTTGCGGGTCGCCTTGTCCTCGGCGAACTGCAGCGCGGCGACGAAGCCGGCGCCCTGGACCTCGCCGACCAGCGGATGGTCGCCGAAGACCTCGCGCAGGCAGCGTTGCAGGTAGGGTCCGGTCTCCTCCCTGACCCGCGTGACCACGCCCTCGTCGCGCAGCGCCTTGAGGTTGGCGATGGCCACCGCCGCCGCCACCGGGTGGCCGGAATAGGTCAGGCCGTGGGCGAACACCCCGCCCTGCTCCACCAGCACCTCGGCGATGCGCTTGCCGAGTACCAGGCCGCCCATGGGGATGTAGCCGGACGTCAGGCCCTTGGCGATGGACAGGGTGTCCGGCTGGAAGCCGAAGTGTTCGTGGGCGAACCATTCGCCGGTGCGGCCGAAGCCGCCGATCACTTCGTCGGCGCACAGCAGCACGTCGTACTGCCGGCAGATGCGCTGGATCTCCGGCCAATAGCTTTGCGGCGGGAAGATCATGCCGCCGGCGCCCTGGAAGGGCTCGGCGACGAAGGCGGCGACGTTCTCCGCGCCCAGTTCGAGGATCTTCTCCTCCAGTTGCAGCGCCGCGCGGCGACCGAACTCGGCCGGGCTCAGCTCGCCGCCGTTGGCGTACCAGTAGGGTTCGTCGATGTGGGCGAAGTCCGGCAGCATGCCGCCCATCTCGTGCATGAACTTCATCCCGCCGAGCGCGGTGCTGCCCAGGGTCGAGCCGTGGTAGCCGTTCCAGCGGCCGATCATGATCTTCTTCTGCGGCTTGCCGAGGATCTGCCAGTAGCGCCGCACGGTACGGATCAGCACCTCGTTGGCCTCGGAGCCGGAGTTGGTGTAGATCGCGTGGCTGTAGTGGTCCGGCAGCAGGCTGAAGAGCATCTCGGAAAGCTCCACCACCGCCGGGTGGGTGGTGTGGAAGAACATGTTGTAGTACGGCAGTTGTTCCAGCTGGCGGCTGGCGGCGGCGGCGAGGTCCTGGCGGCCGTAGCCCAGGTTGGTGCACCAGAGGCCGGACATGCCGTCCAGGTAACGCTTGCCGTCATTGTCCCAGAGCTGCAGGCCATCGCCGCGGACCATCACCCGCGGGCCTTCGCGGTTCAGCGCCTTCTGGTCGAGGAAGGCGTGGATGTGGTGCGCGGCGTCCAGTTGCTGGTAGTCGCGGGTGTCGCGCTGCGGGTTGAGCTGAGCGGTCATCGTCTGTGTTCTCCTTGTTCCCTTGGCGCGTCAGGCCGAAGGGGATTGCAGGGGATCGAGGGCGACGGACTTGCCCTGGGCAGTCTCACCGGCCGTCTCGAGCGGTTCGGGTACGAAGAGGGGCTTGCGCATCACGCCCTTGATCCACACCACCGCCACCAGCGAGACCACGCCGAGCACCACGCCGGCGCTGGCGAAGATCCGTCCGGTCATTTCCGGGGTCGGCGAGACGTGGACCACCGCGTAGATCATCCCGGCGATGCCGAACAGTTGCGGCAGCGGGTAGAACGGCGTGCGGAACGGGCGGGCGATGTGCGGATAGCGACGGCGCAGGGCCAGCACGTCGACGTGGGCGATGATGTAGGCCAGCAGCCAGGCCAGCGCGGCGGCGAGCAGCAGCAGGTTGATCGAGTCCGGGTCCTGACCGAGGATCAGGATCGGCAGGCCGGTGATCGCGGCGACGAACAGCACCGCCACCCAGGGCGTGCGCGCCCGCCGGCTGAGCTGCTTGAATTGCGGGAAGGCCTGGCCGTTCTGCGCCATCCCGTAGAGCATCCGCGGGATCGCCGCCAGCGACGAGTTGAGGGTGCTGCAGGTGGCGGTGATCGCGGCGATCACCAGGAACAGCTGGCCGTACTCGCCGAACACGCGGTTGGCGAAGAGGAAGTGTGGCAGCGGGTCGCCGGCCAGTTCCGCCTGCGGGATGCACAGCAGCGCACCGAAGCAGTAGAGGGCGATGGTCAGGAAGATGATGCTCAGGCCGAGGATCATCGAACGCGGGATGTTGCGCTCCGGACGCCGCGTCTCCTCCACCAGCGGGCAGACGAACTCGGCGCCGACGAAGCCCCACACGGCCATCGCGGTGAGCGCCAGGGCGCTTACCCCCAGCGGGTTCCAGCCGCTCGCCAGGGCGGTCTGCGCGGAAGCGTGGTCGCTGCTCACCGCACCCAGGCCGAGCACCAGCAGGACGATCATCATCAGCAGCGCCAGCGCGCTCTGCAGGCGCGCGAAGATGTCGATGCCGAGCAGGTTGAGCAGGGTGAACAGGCCGAGCACGCCGTAGGCCACCAGCATCGGCGGCAGCGCGCCGGGGTAGACCTTGCCGATGATCAGGTCGAGCAGCAGCAGTTCCGCCGAGAGGGCGAACATCGCCACCACCACGTAGCCGGAAAAGGTCGCCAGGATCGCCGGGAAATGCCCGATGGCCACCTCGGTGTAGCTGCTCAGGCTACCGGCGCGGGGAATCATCAGGGCCAGCTCGGAAAAGGAAAAGGCGTAGCTCAGCGCCAGCAGGTAGGCCACTCCCAGCGGCACGATGAAGCCGAGGCCGGCCGTCCCGGCGCCTTGCAGCATCAGTACCATCACGCCCTGGGAAACCACCAGGCCGATGGCCACCGCCAGCAGCGGTCCCAGCCCGAGCACGCGGCGCAGGGCCGGCTCACGCACGTTCGGCGTGTCGTTCATTCGATCGTCCTCTTGTTGTCGTTATCGGCATCGAGTCGTGTCGCGTCCGTCGCGTCTTCAGCGCAACTGGAACCAGGTCGTCTTCAACTGGGTGTACTTGTCGAAGGAATGCAGCGACAGGTCGCGACCGAAGCCGGACTGCTTGCCGCCGCCGAAAGGCACCGCGACGTCCAGCGCGTCCACGGTATTCACCGACACCGTTCCGGCATTCAAGCGCCGCGCCACCCGGTGCGCACGGTGCAGGTCGTCGCTCCACAGCGAGGCGGCGAGGCCGTAGCGGCTGTCGTTGGCCAGGCGGATGGCCTCGTCCTCGGAGTCGAAGGCGCTGATCGCCAGCACCGGACCGAAGATTTCCTCGCGGGCCAGCTGCATGTCCGGGCGTACGTCGCCGAACAGGGTCGGTTCGATGAAGTTGTCCGAACCGTTGATCGTCAACTGGCGACCACCGCCGAGCAGGGTCGCGCCCTCGCCTTGCGCCCGCTCGATGGCGGCAAGGATCCCGGCGGTCTGCCGGCGGTCGACGATGGCGCCGGCGCGGCTGGCCGGGTCCAGCGGATCGCCCGGCTGCCAGTCGCGGGCCTTGGCCAGCAGGCGCTCGACGAACTCGTCGTGGATCGAACGCTCCACCAGCAAGCGCGAGTTCGCCGAACAGACCTCGCCCTGGTTGAAGAAAATGCCGAAGGCGGCCTTCTCCGCCGCCAGGTCGAGATCGCGGCAATCGGCGAACACCAGGTTCGGACTCTTGCCGCCGCACTCCAGCCAGACCTGCTTGAGGTTGGATTGCGCGGAATACCGCATGAAGTACTTACCGACCTCGGTGGAGCCGGTGAACACCAGTGCGTCCACCTCCGGGTGCAGGCCGAGGGCCTTGCCTGCCTGCTCGCCGAGGCCCGGCACCACGTTCAGCACGCCTTCCGGCACCCCCGCCTCCAGGGCCAGCTCGGCCAGGCGCAGGGCGGAGAACGGCGACTGCTCGGCCGGCTTGAGCACCACCGAGTTGCCGGCGGCCAGGGCCGGGGCGAGCTTCCAGGCGGCCATGTCGAGCGGGAAGTTCCACGGCACCACCGCGCCGATCACCCCCAGCGGCACGCGGGTAATGGTGGCCAGGGCCTGCTGGGCGGTCGGCGCGACCTGGTCGTAGAGCTTGTCGAGGCTTTCCGCATACCAGGCGAAGACGTGGGCGGCGCCGGGCACATCGATGTTCCAGGCGTCCATCACCGGCTTGCCCATGTTCAGCGAGTCGAGCAGCGCCAGCTCTTCGCGATGGGCCAGCATCAGCTCGGCCAGGCGCAGCAGCACGCGCTTGCGCTCGACCGGGGCGAGACGCGCCCAGGGGCCTTCGTCGAAGGCGCGGCGGGCGGCGGCCACTGCCGCGTCGACGTCGGCCGCATCGCAGGCCGCGACCCGCGCCAGCAGGCGATTGCTCGCCGGATCGATGGCGTCGAAGGTAGCGCCGCTGGCGGCCGGACGCTGGCGGCCGCCGATCAGGGCCTGGTCGATGAAGCGCTGTGTCGCGGCGCGCCGTTGCCAATCGCTGAGTTCGAACACCCCACCTTCTCCTTGTTATCTCGCCGGTCTGCGCCGGTCGTGGTTCTGCACGCATGGCCCGGACCGCCGGGAGGCGGACCGCTGTCCATGGGGTCGATGGGGAAGGATGGTCGCGCAAGCCGCGGCGAAGGAAAATTATTAAAAATGTCCTCGGGACATAAGAAAAAGCTGGCCAGGCGTGCCCCGGCAAAGTGCGTCGTGCTGGGTTATCGTGCAGGCGGGCAATCGTCGTCGCGGCCAGCGCCGCGACGCTCGGCAGCGGCCTGCAACTTGCTTGCAGCGCGGCGGACACAACAATCGAGGCGCGCACTCCCGGCCCGGGGAGGATGATGCGCCGATGAGGTCTTGCAGTGGCGTCCTATACCTTGCGGCAACTCAAGTATTTCGTGACCACCGTGGAATGCGGCAGCGTGGCCGAGGCCTCGCGCAAGCTGTACATCGCCCAGCCGTCGATCTCCACGGCGGTGAAGGGTCTGGAGGAAAGCTTCGGCGTGCAGCTGTTCATCCGCCACCACGCCCAGGGCGTGTCGCTGACCCCCGCCGGCGCGCGCTTCTACCGCAAGGCGCAGGAACTGCTGCGGATGGCCCACGAGTTCGAGCAGAACGCCCTGGCCGACAACGACGTGATCGCCGGGCAGATCGACATCGGCTGCTTCGAGACGGTCGCCCCGCTCTACCTGCCGGGCCTGATCGCCGGCTTTCGCCAGGCCTATCCGGGGGTGGAGATCCGCATACGCGACGGAGAGCAGCAGGAACTGGTGCAAGGCCTCACCTCCGGGCGCTTCGACCTGGCCTTCCTCTACGAGCACGACCTCGACTCGACCATCGAGACCGAGCCGCTGATGCCGCCGCAACGACCCCACGCGCTGCTCCCCGAAGGGCACCGCTTCGCCGGGCAGGCGCAAGTGTCGCTGCGCGACCTGTGCCTGGAACCGATGATCCTGCTCGACGTGCAGCCCAGCCGCACCTATTTCGTCAGCCTGTTCGAGGAACTCGGCCTGACGCCGAACATCGCCTTCAGCTCGCCGTCCATCGAGATGGTGCGCGGCATGGTCGGCCAGGGCTTCGGCTTCTCCCTGCTGGTCACCCGCCCGCATTCGGAATGCACCTACGACGGCAAGAAGGTGGTCATGGTCGACCTCGCCGAGCCGGTGTCCACCTCCGGGCTCGCCGCCGCCTGGCTGAAACGCGCGCAACTGACCAAGCCGGCACGATTGTTCGTCGACTACTGCCGGGAGCAACTGGGCAAGCTTGCCGAGCGCCGGCACTGACCCTCAGCTTTCCGACATTCCAAGAGGAACTTTCTTTCTGACAAAGACGAATCCGATGACTGTGGCAAAAAGCCTCCGTTGCTAGGGTGGCCGGCGCTCCGGACCACCCCGGTCCGGCAGTCCGGCAGCGCCCAGGGATCGATGGACATTCGGGCCTGCCGCCTCATCGATGAATCATCATGGAGAGTCAGATGAAGAAGTTCCTGTTGCCCGCCCTGCTGTTCGCCGCGGCCTCGCTGACCGGCTGCGCCAGCTACAACGTCAGCCAGCCCATCGCCCCGGTGGCCGGCGCGGTGAAAACCGACCTCAAGGCCGACGTCGCCGTCGGCGAGCCGATCAGCGGAGACTCCTCGGTCAATATCCTGTTCGGCTTCCTCAAGTTCGGCGGCGACAGCCAGTTCGCCGACGGCGTCACCTACGGCGCAGAAAGCGGCTCGGGCCTGAGCCTCGGCGCCTTCGACCCGGTGTCCTCGGCCAAGGCCGCCGCCGCGTTCAAGGCGGTGAAGAACTCCAATGCCGACCTGATCGTGGCGCCGCGCTACGAGGTTTCGGTGAACGACTACTTCCTGTTCAAGAAGGTCGACGTCAAGGTCACCGGCAGCAAGGGCACCATCCGCTCCATCCGCTGAGTTCCGTTAGCCTATCGGCGGCTCAGGCTGCCGAAGCGGGATTCCATCCGGTCAGTGCAACTCCGCCTTCCCCAAGGCGTTTCCAGGCCGTCATGCTCCGCCACGCGCTAGGACATGACGGCCCTTTTTACCCCTCCCGCGCCGCCTCAGGCACAATCCCCCGACGCCACCGGCCAGGGGAACGCGGATGCTGATCGACGAAGAAATCACCCTCAAGAAGCTGGAAACCTTCCTCGCCTTCATGCGCACCGGCAACCTGGCGCGCGCGGCGGCGGAACTGGGCACCAGCAACGTCAGTGTGCACCGCGCCATCCACTCGCTGGAAAGCGCCCTGCGCTGCCCGCTGTTCAAGCACGAGGGACGCAACCTGACCCCGCTGGAAAGCGCCTACGTGCTCGAGGAGCGCGCGCAGAAGCTGGTCCAGGAGGTACTCGACACGGTGCGCCTGACCCGCGAGGCGGCCGGCTTCTCCGCCGAGCGTTTCAAGCTCGGCGCGCTCTATTCGCTGACGGTGAAGACCGTGCCGCAACTGATCATGGGCCTCAAGCTGCGACGCAGCGCGCTGAACATCGACCTGATCCTCGGCTCCAACGTCGATCTGTTCTACCAGCTGAAGAACATGGAGCTGGACGCCATCCTGGTGTCGCTCAACGACAGCGTCAGCGATCCCGACTGCGAGCACCTGCCGCTGTTCTCCGATGACATCTTCCTCGCCGTGCCGGTGGACTCGCCCTACGCCAGGCTCGCCGAGATCGATCTCAGCACCCTGCGCGACACGCCCTTCGTCACGCTCACCCAGGGCTTCGCCACCCATCAGGACGGCACCCGGGTGTTCCAGCAGGCCGGCTTCGAACCGCAGATCGCCATGCAGGTGAACGACATATTCACCCTCCTCAGCATGGTCAGCTCGGGGGTCGGCCATGCGCTGCTGCCCAAACGCATCGAGGCGGTCTACGAGAACCGCGTGCGGCTGATCCCGCTGCAACCGCGCTATCGCCTGCAGCAGCACATCGGCGTGGTGTTCCTCAAGGCCAAGGAGCGCGACCCGAACCTGCTGGCGTTGCTCGCGGAGTGCCGGATGTACAGCCTGCGCCTGGAGCAGGAGGCGGCGGGATAGCGGACGGAAGTCCACATTACCGCTGGCCCGCTGACCTCTCCCCAACCCTCGCCCTTCAGGGAGAGGGTGCCCGGACGAGCCCGCTCACCCAACCAGGCCGCGCACGCTGAAATACAGCAGCGACGGCCCCAGCAGGCAACCGATGGCGGTATAGAACGCCGCGGTCAGGCAACCGTAGGGCACCAGCTTCGGGTCGGTGGCGGCGAGGCCGCCGGCGACGCCGCTGGAGGTGCCCATGAGACCACCGAAGATCACCGCCGTACGTGGATTGTTCAGGCCGATGTAGGGCGCGACGAAAGGCGTCAGGACCATCACCAGGATCGCCTTCACCAACCCGGCGGCGATGCTCAGCGCCATCACCTCGGAGCTGGCCCCCAGGGCGGCGCCGGTCACCGGTCCGACGATGTAGGTGACCGCGCCGGCGCCGATGGTGGTCAGGCTGACCGCATCGGTATAGCCGAACGCCATGGCCACCGCGACCCCGGCGACGAACGACGAACCGACTCCGAGGAACAGCGACACCACCCCGGAAACCCCTGCCCGACGCAGTTCCTCGACATTCACCCCGAAGGCCGTGGCGACGATGGCGAAGTCGCGCAGCATGGCGCCACCCAGCAGGCCGATACCGGACATCAGGGGCACGTCCACCAATCCTTTCTGCCCGCCGGTGGCGACGCCGCCGACGTAGGACAGCACCAGGCCGAGGAAGATCGCGATCGCCGAGCCGTGCAGGCGCCCGCGGGTGAGGCGCGCCGACAACCAGTAGGACACCGCCATGGTCACGCCGATGATGGCGAAGCCGCTGATCAGGCCGTAGCCATTGATGACTTTGTTCAGGGACTCGAACATGGCGCTCACCCCTGCACGCTGGTGCGCGGTTTCAATGGCGGGGCGCCTTCGGCTTTCTTCCGGCCGAAGCGGTCGAGCAGCGGGACCAGGGCGAAGGCCACGGCGACCGCGGCGATGCCGGCGAGGATAGCGGCCGGCCCGCCGCTCAGCGCGCCGAGGACATTCTGCTGGGCGGCCATGGCGACCACGATGGGAATGTAGACCGCGCTCCAGAACTCCACGCCCTGCTCGGTCTTCGCCGAGAGCAGGCCACGCTTGCCCAGGTAGCTGCCGACGAAGATCAGCAGCAGCATGGCGATGCCGACGCCACCGACGTTGGCCGGCACGCCGAGCATCACGCCAAGGATCTCGCCGATGAACAGCCCGGCGAGGGTACACAGAGACAGCAGTGCGACACCGTAGATAATCATTATTGTTGTCCTCGGTTGCGGATCGATATTGTTGTTTTTATGCCTCGAACGAACGCTTATCGGGTTCTCTTTTCCTCCTCGCGCAACAGCGCGTCCAGGGTATCCGCCCGGGAGCCTTCGAAGGCCGGCGTGGCGCAGCCGAACAGAGGCCGCGCCAGACCGCTGAGGACCCGTCCCGGCGGCAGCTCGAGATGCAGGCGGGCACCGCGCTCGTAGGCGCTGCGCAATGTCGCCAGCCACTCGACGCGGCGCGCCATGTTGCCGGCGAGATCGTCGGCCAGCGCGGCCGGTTCGGCGACCAGGCGCGCCCGGCTGCTGCTCAGGTAGGGCACGCGCGGCCGATGCAGGCGGATGCCGGCGAAGGCTTCGGCCAGGCGCGCGGCCGGTTCGTCGAGCAGCGCACAGTGCGACGGTACGCTCACCGCCAGGCGCTTCGCCGCGCTGGCGCCGGCGGCACGGGCGCGTTCGGCGAGGGCGGCCAGAGCCGCTTCGCTGCCGGCCACCACCAGTTGCCGCTCGGCGTTGACGTTGGCCAGGTAGAGCGGTGGGTGCTCGCGCCGCACCGCCAGGATCAGCGCTTCCAGTTGCGCCTGTTCGAGACCGAGGATGGCGCTCATCCCGTAGCCCTCGGGCCAGGCGGCCTGCATCAGTTCGCCACGCAGCGCCACCAGACGCAGCGCGTCGTCGAAGTCCAGCGCGCCGGCTACCACCGCCGCCGGATAGGCGCCGATGGACAGCCCGGCGACCAGCCCCGGCCGATGCCCGCGCGTCTCCAGCAGGCGGCTGGCGGCGACCCCGGCGATCAGCAGGCACAACTGCACCGTGCGGGTGCCGCGCAAGGCCTCGGCGCTCTCCAGTTCGGCCGGCGCCTGGCCGAGACAGTCCGCCGCCTGCTCCAGGCAGGCGCGCACCGGCGGTTCGTCGGGCAAGGCCGCGAGCATGCCGGGACGTTGGGCGCCCTGGCCGGGATAGGCGAACAGCACGCTCATGCCTCGACCTCCGCGATCCGCCAGGGGTCTTCCAGCAACAGCGGCGCCTCGCTGCCTTTCGCCAGCACCCGGGGCCGACCCTCGGCCCATTCGCGCAGGGCCACGCCGCCCGCCGGGGTCTGCAGTTGCAGGTCGATCCGGCAGGGACACTGCTCGAAGCACTGCAGCAGGCGCAGCGCGTCATCGCGCGGGAACGGGCGCGGGGTGCGCAGCAGCAGGTCGAGGTCGCTGTCCGGATGCAGCACGGCGACCCCGCTGGCCAGCTCGAAACCGGCGCCGCCGGTCACGCCCCAGGCCAGTCCCAGCGCGTTCAGCGGCGCACGCAGGTCGCGCAAGGCACGCCAGGCCGGCAGATCGCGCAGCATCGCCGGCTCGCGCTGGCCCAGCGCTTCCGGGCGCAAGCGCCGGGTGATTGCCGCCAACGGCATCCAGCCGGCCCAGCGCTGCTCCCGCGCCAGGCCGCGCACGCCGATGGCCACCCGCGCAGGATCTGCCGGCGCACGGCGCACCACCACCGGCCAGCCGGCCTTCAGTGCCGCGCAGACCCAGGCCGGAGCATTCTCCGGCAAATGCGCCGGCGCCATGCCCAGGAGCAAGTCATGGGGTTCCGGCCCTGCCCTGCGACGCATCGGATCAGGAGCGAGCCGTCGCCGGCTGGAGCCCCGCTGTGAGCTGTTCGCGATGACCACGGCTCGCTCCTGAATTCACCACTGCTCGCGCAGCAGCCGGCGCACCCGCGCCGACGCCTCGCGGTTGGCCGCGCCGAGGCGGCCGCCGAGGTCGCGCGGGCCGCCGAGGATATCGGCCAGGGCCTCGCCCAGGCAGGTGCGGACCCGCACCAGGTCCGCCGTCGACGGCACCTCGACGGTCTCCACCGGAAGGGTCCTCCAGAGCAGGCCGAGCGACGCGTAGCTGTCGATGTCGTAGGCCATCGGCGGCACCTTCGCCGCCAACGCCTCCAGTTCCTCGACGCTGCGCAGGGTGATCCGCGCGGCGGCGGCCTTGCCCATGGCGTGGACCATCACCCCCGGATCGTGCAAGGCGATCAGGCGGTTGGCCTGGTAGCCGTGGGCGAGGAACGCGCCGGACATCGCCTTGCCCACCAGCAGGCCGATCAGCGGATGCCCGGCGAGTCGGGCGCGGGCGTAGGCATCCACCGCCCCGGCCAGCGCCTGGTGGATACCCAGGGCCTCCTCGCGGCGGCCGTAGGCCTGGCTCGGCACGTCGACGATGGCCAGCAGCGCGCGCTTGCGTGGCGCCTCGCGGTCGGCCTCCAGCGCCTCGTCGACGGCGGCGGCCAGGCCCCAGCCTTCGAGCAGCCCGACCTCGCCCTGGCGAGCGCGCGGGAACGGATTGTCGGGATCGGGCACGACGGCCAGGAAACGCACCGGGTAGCCGTCCAGCTCGGCATCGGCGACGCGCAACGAAGCAGGATCGCCGGGACGCGGCGCGAGGCTACCGGCCAGCGCCTGGAACCAGGCCAGGCCACGGGAAGCGAACGGTTGGCTCATGTTGCATCTCCTTGGCCCAGCCCCTGGTACAGCCGGCGCACGCCGGCGGCATCCGGTTGCTCGGCGGTATCGAGGTCGCCCAGCCGCCGCAGGTAATCCTCGGCGCGGCGGCAGCGCGGCCGTGCCGGCAGGCCCTTGGCGAAATACGCGAGTACCGAGGTGCGTACCTCATCGAGGTCGTCGGCCAGGTAGGCGTCGGCGAGACCGCTGGCGAAGCGCTGCTCGCCGCCGGTGAGGCTCCAGATGAACGGCCGGTCGCGCGAGTCGTATTCAGCGATGCCGGCCTCCTGTTCGATCACCTGCGGACCGTTCAAGCCGAGGCGCGCCTCGCGGGTCACCAGCACGTAGCTGCACAGCCCGGCGGCGATGGACATGCCGCCGAAGCAGCCGACCGGCCCGGCAATCACCGCCACCACCGGCTGGTAGCGCTGCAGATCGACGATGGCCGCCTGGATCTCGGCGATCGCCGCCAGTCCGAGGTTGGCTTCCTGCAGGCGCACGCCACCGGTTTCCAGCAACAGCAGGGCCCGGGTCGGAACGCCGTTGCGATTGTCCTCGGCGGCCAGCTCCAGCGCGCCGGCGATCTTCGCTCCGCTGACTTCGCCAAGGCTGCCGCCCTGGAAAGCACCTTCGATGGCGGCGAGCACCGCCGGCTGGCCGTCGAGGAGGCCACGGGCGACCACTACCCCATCGTCGGCCTGGGGCACGATGCCCTGTCGTTCCAGCCAGGGCGACTGCACGCCGGCGAAGGGATCGAGCAACTCGCGGAAGCTGCCCGCGTCAAGCAGGGCACGGGCGCGTTGGCGCGCTCCCAGTTCGGTGAAGCTACGCAGCGCCAGCAGGCGGGCGACGTCAGTCATGGCCAGCCTCCTCCAGTGCCTGCTCCAGGCGCAGGCGGACCACCCCGGGAGTGGCGCCGAAATCGTGGATGCGGATCGACGCGGCCGGCGCCGTGGACGCCGCGAAGACCCGCGCGAAGAGTTGTTGCCAGCGCGGGCCGCTGCCGTTTACCGAGGTCACCACCTGGATGCTCAGCGCGCCTCCGGCGGCCGGCTCGAGCAGCACCTCCAGGTCGCCGGAGCCGACGCAGCCGGCCAGGGCGCGACCGCGCGCCGGAGCGCCGGCGGGAAATTCGAAGGTCAGGGTTTCCATCTCAGAGACTCCCAGCCCACCCACCGGACACGGCGGGCAGGCGATCGAGGAAAAGACAGGCGGCCAGCAGGTCGGCGGCGCCGCCGGGCGAAGCGTTCAGCGCCAGCAGGCGGCGGTCCAGCTCGCACAGGCGGCGACGCCCGGCGAGACTGGCGCTGCCGCCGGCGGCGAGCACCGCGCGGGCGCCATCCTGCATCACGGCGAGGCCGACGCGGCCGGCGCGGTGCAGCACGCAGGTATCGTCGAGGACGCTCATGATCGCCAGCAGCGCATCGAGCCTGGCGTTCTGCTCGCCAGCGCCGCCTTCGCGGCTGCGCCATAGCTGCGGCAGGCCGTGGCGCACTGCGCGGGGGAAGCCGAGACGCGCCTCCTCGCGGGCGCCGCCGACGCCGTAGCGCCGACGGACGCGCTCGCCGTGGCTGTCGCCGATGGCGGCCGCCGGATCGTCGAGCAGGGCGATGCGTCCTGCGCGCGCGGCCACTTCGCCGGCCTGCGTGCGGCGCGGTTCGAGAGCGGCGGCCGCGACCAGCAGGCCGAGCGCCCAGATCGCTCCGCGATGGGTGTTCACGCCTTCGGTGGTACGCAGCATCGCCGCCTCGCCGTCGCGCCCCAGTTGGCCAAGGACGCCGCGCAGGCGCGCATCGATGCGCCCATGCCGCTGGGCGGCGTCGGCCATTTCCTTGAAACACGGCCACAGGCTCAGCGCCGAGGCCTGCATCAGGCCCAGGTGCAGGTCGGCATGCGCGCCATTGCCGCGGCGGTCCACCAGGGCCGGCTTGGGCGACAGTTCGGCTTCGTCGATGAGGGCGTCCACCGCCAGGTCGGCCAGGCATTCGCCGAGGTCGGCACACGGCGTCGCCGCGAGGTTCGCGATGGCGTTCATCACCAGCTCCTGAAACGCGCCGGCGGCTGGTACAGCCCGCCGGACCACTCGACCAGCTCGGCGATGCTCTTCGCCGCCAGCAGCTCGCGCGAGGCGTCGGTGCGGCGGATGCCGAGGTCCTCGGGCAGCGCGATCAGCCCTTCGCGGCGCATCCGCAGGGTCTCGCGCGGATCGTGGCGCAGGCCGATCGGACTGATCCCCGCCACCGCCGCGATCATCGCCTGGCGCTCCTCCAGCGAGCGCGCCTTGTACAGGTAGGCGATGCCTTCCTCGGTGAGCACATGGGTGACGTCGTCGCCATAGATCATCACCGGCGCCAGCGGCATGCCGGTCTCGCGCGCCACCTCCAGCGCGTCGAGGCGCTCGACGAAGGTCGGCTTGCCGCCGTCCTGGAAGGTCTCGACCATCTGCACCACCAGCTTCCTGCCGCGCTCCAGCAAGGCCTCGGGTTCGCCCCGCATGTCCAGCCAGGCCGGCGTCGAGTGGCGCCGGCCGCGCGGGTCGTGGCCCATGTTCGGGGCGCCGCCGAAACCGGCCAGGCGTCCGCGGGTGACGGTGGAGGAATGGCCGTCGCCGTCGACCTGGAGGGTAGCGCCGATGAACAGGTCGACGGCGTATTGTCCTGCCAGTTGGCAGAACATCCGATTGGAACGCAGCGAGCCGTCGCGACCGGTGAAGAACACGTCGGGACGCTGGGCGATGTAGCCCTCCATGCCCAGCTCGGTGCCGAAGCAGTGCACGCTCTCGACCCAGCCGCTCTCGATGGCGGGGATAAGGGTCGGGTGCGGGTTGAGGGTCCAGTGTCGGCAGATCTTGCCCTTCAGGCCGAGGGACTCGCCGTAGGTCGGCAGGATCAGCTCGATGGCCGCGGTGTTGAAGCCGATGCCGTGGTTCAGCGACTGCACGTTGTGCCGCTGGTAGATGCCGCGGATCGCCATCATCGCCATCAGCACGTGGACCGGCTTGATGTGGCGCGGGTCGCGGGTGAACAGCGGCTCGATGTAGAACGGCTGGTCGGCCTCGACCACGAAGTCCACCCAGGACGCCGGGATATCCACTCGCGGCAGGTCGCGCGGGTCGTCGACGATACGGTTGACCTGGACGATGACGATGCCGTCGCTGAACGCGGTGGGCTCCACCAGCGCCGGGGTGTCTTCCGTGCTCGGCCCGGTGTACACGTTGCCTTCGCGGTCGGCGACGAAACCGGCGACCAGCGCCACGTTGGGGATCAGGTCGACCACCAGCCGCGCGTACAGCTCGATGTAGGTGTGGATCGCGCCGATCTCCAGCAGGCCGTCTTCGAGCAACTGGCCGATGCGCAAGCTCTGCGGGCCGGAGAAGGAGAAGTCGAGCTTGCGCGCGATGCCCAGTTCGAACAGGTCGAGATGCTCCGGGCGGCCGACGCTGGGCATGATCATGTGCAGGTCGTGCAGCTTGCCGGGATCGACCCGCGCCAGCGAACGGGAGAGGAAATCCGCCTGCTTCTGGTTGTTGCCTTCCAGCACCACCCGATCGCCCGGCGCGATCAGCGCCTCCAGCGCGGCGACCAGGCGTTCGCGCGGCAGCACCGCGCCGTCAGCCAGGCCGCGCACGCGCTCGAGGCGCCGCTGCTTTTCCTGGCGGCGCCGCGACCACTGCGGCGGGGGAGAGATCGGTGTCGTCATGTCGGCTCCAGGTTTCACGCTGTCGTGAGGAGCCACGTTAGGCAGGCCGCCAGGCCTGTTCAATCAAGCAGCCGCCATGATCGTTACGCTTGGGTTAACGATGCAGCGCTGGCGCTGCGTTCAGGACGTCACGGCGTCCGGAAACTCTTCGCGCAGGGCCTCGCCCAGCCAGCCGATGAACCACTCGACGTCCGCCGAGGGCGTGCCGGGCGGGGTCAGCACCTGGTAGCACTCCAGTGCCGCCTCGGCGGCCAGGGGCCGCACCAGAGCGCCGCTGCGCAGTTCCTGGCGGACCAGCACCTCGTTGGCCAGGGCGATGCCGAGACCCTCCTCGGCCCGCGCCAGGGCATGGTCGTTGCTCAGGTAGAGCACCGCCGGACGGACCTCGACGTCGACCCCGATGGCGGAGAACCAGAGGTTCCACCACTCGCCGTCGTCGACATGGATGAGCTTGTGCGCGACCAGTTGCTCCGCCGACTCCAGCGGCCCGGCGGCGGCCAGGTAGGCCGGCGAACACACCGGGAACACCTTGGGCCGGATCAGCAGCGCGCGCGGGTTGGCGTACTGGCCCGGCAGGCCATAGACGATACCGAGGTCGGCGCTGCGCTCCTCCACGTGGTCGAAGGTGGGATTGGGTTCGAGGGCGATCTTCAGCCCCGGCCGCTGTGCGCAGAGGGTTTCCAGGCGCGACGTCAGCCAGCGCCGGGAGAACGCCGGCACCGCCATGATCCGCAGCCAGCGCGCGCCACTGAGCTGGCCGCCGGCCTCGGCGATCTGCTGCAACGCGGTGGACACCGCGGCGTAGTACTGCCGCCCGGCCGGGGTCAACAGCACGCCACGCGAAGTACGTTCGAACAGACGCGCGCCGAGCCAGTCTTCCAGCAGCCGGACATGCCGGCCGACCGCCGGCTGGGTTACGTGCAGGGCTTTCGCCGCCGCCACGTAGCTACCCAGGCGGGCGGCGGCCTCGAAGGCGCGCACAGCGTTCAACGGGGGCAAACGGGGGATCGACATGGGCCTTGCGAACCTCGCTAGATGTTAATTTTTTTAACACCTTATATAAAAAAATTGAGCTTTCGACAGCCGCCCCTTTTCCGCATCATCCGCTCCAGCCATCGGCGACCACAAGCCGGCGCTACCCTTCCGCCACCTCGCGGAAGCCTACTTTCCAGCCCTGCCATAAGAACAACAACCATCGTCGCGCCGCATTGCGGCACGCACGAAGGGGAATCGGAGGTAAGTCCATGAGTGCCCTGCATTCGCTGCGTACCCATGCAGTGTCCATCCGCGCGGTACGCAAGGTGTACGGCGATCCCGAGAGCGGCCCGGTGGCACTGAAGCGCGTCGACCTGGATATCCGCGACAATGAGTTCTTCACCCTCCTCGGCCCGTCTGGCTGCGGCAAGACCACCCTGCTGCGGATGATCGCCGGCTTCGAGTTTCCCACGGAGGGCGAGATCCTCCTCTACGGCGAGAACATCGCCGCGCGACCGCCCTTCGAGCGCCCGGTGAACACCGTGTTCCAGCACTATGCGCTGTTCCCGCACATGAGCATCGCCGAGAACCTCGCCTTCGGCCTCGAATCGCGCCCACTGGGACGCAGCCTGGGCAAGGCGGAGATCGCCGAGCGGGTCCGCGAGATGCTCGCCCTGGTGCAGATGGAACGTTTCGCCGATCGCCGTCCCGGGCAGCTTTCAGGAGGCCAGCAGCAACGTGTGGCACTGGCCCGTGCGCTGGCGCCGCAACCGCGGGTGCTGCTGCTCGACGAACCGCTCTCGGCCCTCGACCTGAAGCTGCGCCAGGCGATGCGCGAGGAACTCAAGGCGATCCAAGCGAAGACCGGGATCACCTTCATTTTCGTCACCCACGACCAGGAGGAGGCGCTGACCATGTCCGATCGCATCGCCGTGCTCTCCGAGGGCCAGGTGCAACAGGTCGGACCGCCGGAAGAGATCTACGAGCGCCCCGGCAACCGCTTTGTCGCCGACTTCATTGGCGAGACCAATTTCATCGAAGCCGAGCTGCTCCAGCGCGACGGCCCGCTGGCGCTGTACCGCGGTCCCGGCGGTGAAGCGTTCGAGGCCGCCGCGCGCGACGGCCTGGCAGCCGGAGCCCGGGTCTGCCTGTCGATCCGCCCGGAACGCCTGGACCTGCTGGCGGCCAACACCGGCGGCGGCCTGCCCTGCACGGTGGAAAGCCAGGTCTACCTCGGCACCGACCTGCAATACCGGGTGCGCCTGGCCGACGGCAGCCTGCTGACGGTGCGCACACCGAACGGCACGGCACGGCGCTTCGCCACCGGCGAAGCTGCCTGCCTGGCCGTGGCCAAAGACAGCGCCAGCGTCCTGCTGGATTGATCCCCTTCGGCAACGGACCCCAGCCATGCATCCGATCCCTTCCCCCGGCGCAGCCTTGCAGCGTCGCCAGGCCCTGCGCAGCTTCCTCGGCGTCACGCCGGCGCTGGTCGCCATCGGCCTGTTCCTGGTGTTGCCCATCCTCATCGTCGCCGCCTATTCGCTGATGGAGGCCAACCCCTATGGCGGGGTCGACCGGGCCTTCAGCGGCGAGGCGTACGTATCCCTGCTCTTCGAACGGCAGATGGACGACAGCCTGGCCTTCGCCGACTCCTACCTGACAATCGCCCTGCGCTCGCTCGGCATCGCCGCGCTGACCACCCTCATCACCCTGTCGCTCGGCTTCCCGGTGGCGGTCTGGCTGGCCATGCAGCCGCCGCGTCGGCGCGACCTGCTGATCTTCCTGATCACCGTGCCGTTCTGGGCCAACCTGCTGATCCGCACCTACGCCTGGATTCTCCTGCTGCGCGGCAGCGGAGTGATCAACAACGGCCTGCTCGGCCTCGGCCTGGTCGACCACCCGTTGCCGCTGCTCTACAGCGACGGCGCGGTGCTGCTCGGCCTGGTCTACACCTACGCGCCCTTCGTGGTACTGCCGATCTACGCGACCCTGGAGAAAATGGACATGCGCCTGCTGGAAGCCGCCCAGGACCTCTACGCCGGCCGCCTGCGCACGCTACGCAAGGTGGTCCTGCCGACCGCCCGGCCGGGCATCCTGGCCGGCGCCATCCTGACCTTCGTGCCCTGCCTGGGCGCGATGATCGCCCCAGAACTGCTTGGCGGCGGCACCCGCATGATGTTTGGCAACCTGATTTTCCGGCAGTTCGCCGACGCCCGGAACTGGCCGTTCGGCGCCGCCCTGTCGCTGGTGCTGATGGCCGCGGTGATGCTGATCCTGACCGTCTACGCCTGGCGCGCCGAACGTCTCGCACGGGGGATGGGCCGATGATCGCGCGCCTGTGGAAAGGCAGCCGCCATAACGTCCAGGACTTCCCCGGCTTCGGTGCCTTCAGCTTGTTGTTCTACCTGTACCTGTACGCGCCGATCCTGGTGCTGGTGGTGTACTCCTTCAACGCCAACCAGTCGGCCACCGTCTGGACCGGCTTCAGCCTCGACTGGTACCGCGCCGCCTTCGCCAACCAGGCGCTGCGCCAGGCCGCCGGCAACAGCCTGCTGATCGCCGTGTGCGCCAGCGCCGCGGCCACCGCGATCGCCACCCTGGCCGCCCTCGGCACCTCGCGTGGGGCGAAGTTCAGGGGCCTGCGCCTGTCGATGGGAGCGATCATGCTGCCCCTGGTGCTGCCGGAAATCGTGGTCGGGGTCGCCACCCTGGCGCTGTTTTCCACCGTCGGGCTGTCTCTCGGCTACGGCAACCTGATCATCGCCCACACGGTGTTCTGCATCCCGTTCGCCTACCTGCCGATCCGTGCCCGCCTGGATGACATGGACCTTTCCCTGGAGCAGGCCGCCGCCGACCTCTACGCCGGTCCGTGGCGGACCCTGCGCAAGGTGACGCTGCCGCTGCTGGCGCCGGGCATCTTCTCCGGCCTGATGCTCGCCTTCATCGTCTCGCTGGACAACTTCGTGATCTCGATGATGGTCTCGCAGGCCGGCACCACCACCCTGCCGATCTTCATCTTCGGACTGCTGCGGATGGGCGTCACGCCCGACGTCAACGCCGTGTCGACGTTGATCCTCGGCGTCTCCGTGATCTTCGTCAGCCTTTCCTACCTGCTCGGCAAGCCACGCGCCTGAGCCCTACGTCGGAGAAATCCCCATGCATCAACGGATCGCAAGCATCGGCCTCGGCCTCACCCTGGCCCTGGGCGGCAGCGCCCAGGCCGCCGGGCAACTCAACGTGGTCAGCTGGAGCGGCTACTTCTCGCCGCAGTTGCTGGAGAAATTCGAGAAGGAAAGCGGCATCCGCGTCACGGTGGACTCCTATGACTCCAACGAAACCCTGCTGGCCAAGCTCAAGCAGGGCGGCGCCGGCTACGACGTGGCGATTCCTTCGCAGCAGTTCGTTCCGATCCTGGTCAAGGAAGCATTGCTCGAGCGCTTCGACCCGGCCGCCGAGCCGTACTACGCCAACCTGCTCGACAACCTGAAGAAGCCCGCCTGGGACCCGGAGGGCGCCTACAGCGTGCCCTTCATCTGGGGCACCACCAGCGTGGTGCTGGATGGCGCGCGCTACGCCGGCCCGGCCGACAGCTACGCGGTGCTCTACCAGCCGCCGGAAGAGCTGCGCGGGCGGATCAACATGTTCGACTCGGTGAGCGAGGTGGTCGACATGGCCAGCCTGTACCTGGGCATCCCGCTCTGTAGCGCGGACCCGAAGCAGATGCAGCGCGTCCTCGAACTGCTCAAGGCGCAGAAACCCTTCGTCAAGACCTACAGCTCCAAGGCCGGCTCGATCCGCGAGAACCTCGCCGCGGGCGAGGTGGACATGTCGATGTTCTGGGGCGGCTCGTCGATGCGTGCGCGCGAACTCAAGCCGAGCCTGAAGTACCTGTATCCGAAGGAAGGCGTGCTGGCCTGGGTGGACAACCTGGTGATCCCGCGCGGCAGCCGCAACCCGGACAACGCGCGGCGCTTCATCGCCTTCCTCGCCCAGCCGGAGAACGCCGCGCTGACCCAGAACTTCCTCAAGCACCAGAGCCCGGTGAAGGGCGTCGAGCCCTACCTCGACGCCAGTCTCAAGGACGCCCCGGAGCTGCACGTCCCCGCCGGTACCCGCGTGGTGTTCAGCCAGACCTGCGGCGAAGACGCGATCCGCCTCGCCGACCGCCTGTGGACCAACCTGATGCGCTGAGCGCAGCGCCGTTTCGCGCCCCTGGCACAGGGGCGCCCCTTCTCGACTGCCAAGGCCCGACCCCGATGAAGCCCAACCCTCCGATCAACGAGCTGGTCCTGCTCCAGGCCCACCAGCTTGCCGAACGCATCCGCCTGCGCCAGGTGTCCTGCCGCGAGGTGATGCAGGCCTACCTGGCGCATATCGAGCGCTTCAACCCACGGGTCAACGCCCTGGTCAGCCTGCTGCCGGCGGAACGCCTGCTGGAAGAGGCGGACGCGCGCGACGGCGAACTCGCCCGTGGCGAATGGCGTGGCTGGATGCACGGTCTGCCACATGCCATCAAGGACCTGTCGCTGACCCGTGGCATCCGCACCACCCTCGGCTCGCCGCTGTACCGCGACTACATTCCCGAGCGCGACGGGATCATGGTGGAGCGGATCAGGGCCGCCGGCGCGATTCTCATCGGCAAGACCAATACCCCCGAGTTCGGCCTCGGCTCGCAGACCTACAACCCGCTGTTCGGCGCCACCGCCTGCGCCTACGACGAACGCCTCAGCGCCGGCGGCAGCAGCGGCGGAGCCGCCGCTGCCCTCGCGCTGCACCTGGTACCGGTGGCCGACGGCAGCGACATGATGGGCTCGCTGCGCAACCCGGCGGCCTTCAACAACGTCATCGGCTTCCGCCCTTCCCAAGGCCGCGTACCGTTCGACGACAGCGCCGACCTGTTCTTCGACCAGCTCGGCTACGAAGGCCCGATGGGCCGCAGCGTGCGCGACACCGCCCTGCTGCTCTCGGTGCAGGCTGGCGCCGATCGCCGCGCGCCGCTATCCATCGCCGAACCCGGCGCGCGGTTCGCCGCTCCGCTGGAGCGCGATTTCGAAGGCATCCGGCTGGGCTGGCTGGGCGACCTCGATGGCTACCTGCCTATGCAGGACGGCATCCTCCAACTGTGCCAGCGCGCGCTAGGCGATTTCCGCAGCCTCGGCTGCGAGATCGAAGAAGCGAACCTCGGCTTCGCCCCGGAGCGCCTCTGGGAATGCTGGCGCACCTTGCGCCACTGGCTGGTGGCCGGCTCGCTCGGCGGCGTGCATGCCGATCCGGCGAAGCGTGCCCTGCTGAAGCCGGAAGCGCTCTGGGAGGTGGAGAACGGGCTGCGCCTGGGCGCCGACGCGGTCTTTCGCGCGTCGGTCATCCGCAGCGACTGGTATCGCGCCATCGGCCGGCTGTTCGAGCGCTACGACTACCTGTTGCTGCCCAGCGCGCAGGTATTTCCCTTCGCCAAGGAAACCCCCTGGCCGCGCAGCATCGAAGGCGTGGCAATGGACACCTACCACCGCTGGATGGAAGTGGTGGTTCCCGGCAGCCTGTCCGGCTGCCCGGTGGCCAATGTGCAGGCGGGCTTCAATGCCGAGGGACTGCCGATGGGCCTGCAAATCATCGGTCCGCACCAGGCCGACTTCGCGGTACTGCAACTGGCCCACGCCTACGAGCGGGCCAGCCGCTGGTTCGAGCGCCAGCCGTCGCCGCTGCTGGCGAACTGAAGTGGTCTCAGGCGCGGCGGCGAGCCTGGCTGTCGATCAGGTACTGCAAGCGGAACAGGTGTCGGTAGCCGGCCTCCCAGGCGCCGTGGCCGGACTTCACGTTGATGTGCCCGGCCTCGGGCAGGATCACCGTCTCCGCGCCCCAGGCGCGGGCCAGGTGCATGGCGCGCTGCGGGCTGCAGGCCTGGTCGTTGTCGGAACCCACCAGCACGCTGGGGAACGGCAACGGCTCGCGGCTGATCGGCGCGAAGTTGCGCAGCGCCTCGGCGCAGCTCTCGCGCTCGACGTCGGCCGGCGCCACCAGCAGGGCGCCGCGTACCTGGTCGCGCACCCGGCGCTCGGCCTGGGCCGCCCACAGCGCCACTGTCACACAACCCAGGCTGTGCGCGATCAGCACCACCGGCCCGGGTTGGCGGCGGATCTCGGCGTCCAGCTCGGCGATCCAGTCGGCGCGCAGCGGGGTGATCCAGTCCTGTTGCTCGACCCGTGAGGCATTGGGCAGCGCGCGCTGCCAGTGACTTTGCCAATGGGCGTCTTCCGAGCCGTACCAACCGGGCACCAACACATAACGGACGCGTTCGCTGTGCATGGAGAACCCTCCAGAAAAATTCATCACCAGGGAAGTGTAAGGGCGCAGCCTTTTTTCTCTAAGGAATAAAAAGCAATTTTAATATTCTATTAATACATATATGCCAATCGAGTTGATCCAGCGCAAGCCGAAGCCACTTTTCCGCGGCAACGCCTGGGCGGCGCAAGCCATCGGCGGTATACCTGAGCGCAGGCATCAGGTATCGGGACAGGATCATGGCCAAGAAATTTCCTCTCCATCCCAGCCATCCGGAGCGCATCTGCTGGGGTTGCGACCGCTATTGCTCGGCGGAATCTATGGGCTGCGGCAACGGCGCCAGCCGCACCCAGCATCCCAGCGAACTGTTCGGCGAGGACTGGGCCGGTGAATGGGAAGTCGAAGGAACGGAGGACGCCAAGGAGCAGGAGGCGCCGGCACGCCAGGCCTGAGCACCCAGGCGTGGGACGTGCGAGCGCCGGACAGGGTGCGCGACGCATTCGCGAGCCCGGCCTCGGCGGACACGCCCGAGGAGCGTCCATCCGGAATAAAAAAGACCGCTCTCCCCTGCCCGGATCGGAGCGGTCGAAACCGTTGCCCGCCCGACCTGCGCCGGACGGCGTGGATTCGCTTCAGCGTGCGGTGATCACCGCCAGCCTGGTGATCCCGGCGCGCTCGATGGAAGCCATGGCCTTCGCCACCTGGCCGTAGTTCACCCCTTCGTCGGCCTGCAACTGCACGCGGACCTCGGCGTCCTTCGCCTTGGCCGCGGCCAGGTTGCTCTCCAGCAGCTCCGGCTGGATCTCGTCCTTGTTGACGAACAGCTTGCCGGCGCCATCGATGCTCACCACCAGGGGATCCTTCTGCTCCGGCGGGGCCACCGATTCGGTCTTCGGCAGGTTGATCGGGATCGAGTTGGTCAGCAGCGGCGCGGTGACGATGAACACCACCAGCAGCACCAGCATCACGTCGACCAGCGGGGTGACGTTGATTTCGGAAAGGACTTCGTCGCTGTCCTGGGTCGAGAAGGCCATGTCAGGACGCCTCCTTCACGTTGCGCGAGGGGTTGCCGGCCTGGCGCGCGGCGGAGGGATGGACGATGACGCGGAACGCGCTCTTCTGCGCCAGGCTGTAGAAGTCGTGGGCGAAGTCGTCGAGGTCGGCGGCGGTCAGCTTCAGGCGCCGCAGGAAGTAGTTGTAGACCAGCACCGCCGGCACCGCGACGGCGATTCCCACGCCGGTGGCGATCAGCGCGCTGCCGATCGGCCCGGCCACGGTCTCCAGGCTCGCCGAGCCGGCCGCGCTGATCCCCTTGAGCGCCTCCATGATGCCCCAGACGGTGCCGAACAGACCGATGAAGGGCGAGGTCGAGCCGATCGAGGCGAGCACCGCCAGGCCCGACTCCAGGGAACGCCGCTCGCGCTGGATCTGCTGGCGCAGGGCGCGTTCGAGACGGTCCTGGTGGTTGATCGACTGGGCCAGGTCGGGCTGGCCGTTGTCCTGCACCTGGATCGCGGCGAAGCCGGCCTGGGCCACGCGGGCGCCGGCGCCCTGCTTGTCCTGCGCCTGCTCGCCGGCGGAGTCGAGGCTGGTGGCGCTCCAGAACTGCTTCTGGAACTGGCGGTCCTGGCGCTTCTGCCGGGCGAACTGCACGCCCTTGACCAGGGCCAGGCCCCAGGTGACCACGGAAAAGCCGACCAGCAGCCAGATGACGGCGCCTTCGACGGATTCGAGCGGGGTGGTTAACAGACTCATGACGGATGCTCCTCGTGACGCTGCAGATTCAGTTCAACTTGAAATCGATCGGTACGCTGACCCAGCCGTCCTCGGCCTTGTCGCCGCGCTTGGCGGGAACGAAGGACCAGCGCTTGACCGCTTTCACCGCGGCCTGGTCGAGGGCTTCGCGTCCGCTCGACTTCTGCACCTGGATCTCGCTCGGGCTGCCGCTGGCGAGGACATGCACCCGCAACAGCACGGTGCCCTCCCAGCCGCGGCGCATGGCCAGGGCGGGGTATTCCGGCGCCGGGTTGTGCAGGTAGCCGGCGTTCGCCGACGGCGGCGTCAGCGGCGCCGGGGCGGCGGCCGGCGCCGGCGGGGCGGGTGGCGCGGCGGGTTGCGGCGGCGCGGGCGGAGCCGGCTCGACGGCCTTCGGCGCCGGCTTGGGCCGGGGTTGCGGCTTGGGCTTGGGTTTCGGCTTTGGCACCGGCTTCGGCGGCGGCGGCTTCACCGCGTTCTCGTCGACCACCGGCGGTGGCGGTTCCTCGACCACCGGCGGCAACGGCTCGGGCGGCGGCGGTTCCACCACCGGCGGCGCCGGGGCGGTGAACTCGATGGTCATCGGCGGCACCTGTGGCGGCACCTCGGGCAGCGCCGGGGTTCTCTGCTGGCTCAGCCAATGGATCACCGCTCCGTGCAGGGTCAGGGCGAACAGGACCAGCAGGATCGTCTCGCGCCGGCTGAGCACCCGACCCTGTGCCGGGTTGTGGCGAACCAGGTGCAACGCCTGGCGAACCGGCCGACCGAGCGCCACCAGGTCGCCGCCGGGCGTCTCGCGCCAGGGCTGCGTGCGGGCATCGACGGGCTGGGGTGTTGCCATGAAAAGCTCCTTGCACTGACGAACTCGATGGCCGCTCAGGTCCGTGCTGGAGTCCTAGCGGCGCAGGGAGTTGCATGATTGGCAAGGAGGCTTAGCGCCTGAAGTAATTATTTTTGTTATGGAAATAACTTCTGGAGCTATGGGTTTCGCCCCTGTCGCCACAGGCCGCGTGGTTGGCGGGCTACAGCGATCCGACGAAAAACCCATGCCTTGCGGGCATGAAAAATATTCCTGAAAGGCTGGTGTTTTCGCCGTTGGAAGCGGCGGAGAACGCTGCGCGGACAACCCGCGAAAACGAAAAACCCCGGCCTGGGCCGGGGTTCTGGTGGACTCAGCGGGGAATCACTCCACCGCCTTGACCATGTCTTCGATGACTTTCTTGGCGTCGCCGAACACCATCATGGTCTTGTCCAGGTAGAACAGCTCGTTGTCCAGGCCGGCGTAGCCGCTGGCCATGGAGCGCTTGTTGACGATCACGGTCTTGGCCTTGTAGGCCTCGAGGATCGGCATGCCGGCGATGGGCGACTTCGGATCGTTCTTCGCCGCCGGGTTGACCACGTCGTTGGCACCGAGCACCAGGACCACGTCGGTCTGGCCGAACTCGGAGTTGATGTCCTCCATCTCGAACACCTGCTCGTAGGGCACCTCGGCCTCGGCCAGCAGCACGTTCATGTGCCCCGGCATGCGCCCGGCGACCGGGTGGATGGCGAACTTCACGGTGACCCCGCGATGGGTCAGCTTCTCCGCCAGTTCCATCAGCGCGTGCTGGGCGCGGGCCACCGCCAGGCCGTAGCCGGGGACGATGATCACGCTGTCGGCGTTGGTCAGCAGGAACGAGGCATCGTCGGCCGAACCGGACTTCACCGGACGCTGCTCCTTGGAGCCCGCCGGGCCGCCGGCGTCGGCTTCGGCGCCGAAGCCGCCGAGGATGACGTTGAAGAACGAGCGGTTCATCGCCTTGCACATGATGTAGGAGAGGATCGCGCCCGAGGAGCCGACCAGCGAGCCGGCGATGATCAGCATCGAGTTGTTCAGCGAGAAGCCGATACCCGCCGCGGCCCAGCCGGAATAGGAGTTGAGCATCGACACCACCACCGGCATGTCGGCGCCGCCGATGGGGATGATGATCAGCACGCCGAGGACGAAGGCCAGCGCCAGCATCACGGCGAAGGCGGTGAGGTTGCCGGTGAACATGAACACCAGGCCCAGGCCGAGGGTTGCCAGGCCGAGCACCAGGTTCAGCAGGTGCTGCCCGGAGAACTGCACCGGGGTGCCCTGGAACAGGCGGAACTTGTACTTGCCGGAGAGCTTGCCGAAGGCGATCACCGAACCGGAGAAGGTGATGGCGCCGATGGCCGCGCCGAGGAACAGCTCCAGGCGGTTGCCGGTGGGAATGGTGTCGCCCAGGTGCGCGACGATCCCCAGCGACTGCGGCTCGACCACCGCTGCGATGGCGATGAACACCGCGGCCAGGCCGATCATGCTGTGCATGAAGGCGACCAGCTCGGGCATCTTGGTCATCTCGACGCGCTTGGCCATGATCGAGCCGGCGGTACCGCCGACCAGCAGGCCGACGACGATGTAGCCGACGCCGGTGGTGGCGATCTCCGCGCCCAGCTTGAACACCAGGCCGACGGTGGTGGCCACGGCGATGGCCATGCCGACCATGCCGAAGAGGTTGCCGCGGCGCGAGGTGGTCGGGTGCGACAGGCCTTTCAGGGCCTGGATGAAGCAGACCGAGGCGATGAGGTACAGGAGGGTGACCAGGTTCATGCTCATCAGTGGCCCCCCGCCTTCGGCGCTTTCTTCTTGAACATTTCCAGCATGCGCCGGGTGACCAGGAAGCCACCGAACACATTGACCGCGGCCAGGGCCACGGCGAGGGTGCCCATGGCCTTGCCCAGCGGGGTCACGGTCAGGGCGGCGGCGAGCATGGCGCCGACGATGACGATCGCGGAAATCGCGTTGGTCACCGCCATCAGCGGGGTGTGCAAGGCAGGGGTGACGTTCCATACCACGTGGTAGCCGACGTACACGGCCAGCACGAAGATGATCAGGTTGTAGATCCCGTCAGAAATGATATCCATCGTTTTCACCGGTCTTCAGGGCGCAGGCGCGAGGCGTGCGCATTTATCGTTATCGAAGCTTCCCGACGCAGCGGCTCAGCCGTTCTTGCGCACCGCCTGGCCGTCGCGGCACATCAGGCAGGCGGCGACGATGTCGTCCTCGAGGTTCACGCTGAAGCCTTCGGCGTTCAGGGTGAGCTTGAGGAAATCGAGGATGTTGCGCGCGTATAGCGCCGAGGCGTCCGCCGGTACCAACGCGGCCAGGTTGCTGTGGCCGACGATGGTCACGCCGTGCCGGACCACGACCTGGTCGGCCTCGGTCAGCGGGCAGTTGCCGCCCTGGGCGGCGGCCAGGTCGATGACCACCGAGCCCGGCTTCATCTCCGCCACGGTCGCCTCGTGCAGCAGCGTCGGCGCCTTGCGGCCGGGGATCAGCGCGGTGGTGATGACGATGTCCGACTGCTTGGCGCGCTCGTGCACGGCCTTGGCCTGGCGCTCCATCCACGAGGCCGGCATCGGCCGCGCGTAGCCGCCGACGCCTTCGGCGCACTCGCGCTCTTCGTCGGTCTCGTAGGGCACGTCGACGAACTTGGCGCCGAGCGACTCGATCTGCTCCTTCACCGCCGGACGCACGTCGGAAGCCTCGATTACCGCGCCCAGGCGCTTGGCCGTGGCGATCGCCTGCAGGCCGGCGACGCCGGCGCCGAGGATCAGCACGCGGGCGGCCTTCACGGTGCCGGCGGCGGTCATCAGCATCGGCATGAAGCGCGGGTAGTGGTTGGCGGCGAGCATCACCGCCTTGTAGCCGGCGATGTTGGCCTGCGAGGAGAGCACGTCCAGGCTCTGCGCCCGCGAGGTACGCGGCGCGGCCTCGAGGGCGAAGGCGGTGATGCCGCGCTCGGCCATGCGGGCGATGTTCTCGTTGTCGAAGGGGTTGAGCATGCCGACCAGCACGGCGCCGCTTTTCATCTGGGCCAGCTCGGCGGCGCTGGGCGCGACCACCTTCAGCACCAGGTCGGCGCCGAAGGCCTCGGCGGCGCTGCCGATCGTCGCGCCGGCGGCTTCATAGGCACTGTCCGGCTGGCTGGCGTTGACGCCGGCGCCGCTCTGGACGATCACCTGGTGGCCTTGGCCGATCAGCTTCTTGACGGTTTCCGGGGTGGCGGAAACCCGCGTCTCACCGGCATGGGTCTCGAGGGGGACACCGATCTGCACTCACGAATCTCCTGCGTGATTGTCGAGTAGTCCGGGGCACTGCGGATGGCGCACCGGCTGCGGAGGTCTAGCTCACATACCGCGATTCGCGAACGAACCTTGGCGCGGCATTGTGCAATCGAGCCGAAAAGCCTTCAACAAGTTCTGAAGGCATACGACAGAGAAACTACAAGTCATAAACCGACCAACAATTCCCGCCCATCGCCGCCGGGCGCGTCCTGACTGGCGTGCAGCCTATCCGGGGAAGCCCGCGCGAGAATATGACATCCCTGCCGTGAATGACCGGCTATCAGGTCAAGCCGCTACGGCTTCGACGGGAAAATATCCTGCCAGCGCCGCGGAATGCCGGGGTAATTAATGTTTTTAATACGCTGTATCAGCAATCCCTGATGCCTGGCCAAAGTAGCAAAGCAAAACTTTGACTACAAAGTCAGAATCGCCTTTCCATGGGCGCTGCAGGCCAGCTCGTTAGACCAAAGGCGAATTGCCCTATGGGCAGGATAGACGCGGAGAAATGGCAGAACTGCGACAGCATGTCGCAGTTCTGCTAGCTATTCGCCGGAACGGAAGGGGCTCGCCAGAGCGGCGCGCAGCGACCTCCGCCGGTCGGCAACGGAGGAGCCGGCGCACGCTGGGGGATGCCGGCTCAGAACGGACGGCTGCCCGCCAGGCTGATGCGCTTCAGGCGCCGCCGCTCGCTGGCCGGGAAGGCGTTGCGCGCATGCAGCACGGCCTGGTTGTCCCACCAGACGATGTCGCCCACCGACCAGGCGTGGCTGTAGCTCAGTTCCGGGCGCGCCAGATGTTCGCGCAGGCGACCGATCAGCGCCTGGCCCCGCGCGGGGTCGTAGCCGGGAATCTCCACCTCGGTGTGGGCGCTGAGGAACAGTACGCGCCGGCCGCTTTCCGGGTGGGTGCGTACCAGCGGGTGCTCGCTGCCCTGGATCGGTTCGATGTCCGGCGTGCGGTAGGTGGCGAAACCGCCGCCGTAGCCGCCCTCGCGCAGGCGGATGAAGGGGTTGTAGTTGATCAGGCGCAGGCCATCGATCTCGCGCCGGGTCGCCTCGTCGAGGCTCTCGTAGGCGCGCGCCAGGTTGGTGAAGCGCGTCTCGCCGCCACTGGACGGCACCTCCAGTGCGTAGAGGAACGAGCCGGAGGACGGCACCGGCGTCCATTGGTGGTCGATGTGTGCCGGCAGGGCGAAGTTGCCCAGTTCGCCGTCGCCGGTGTTGGCCACCTTGACGATGTCCGGCACCTTGCCGTCGCCACCCGAGGACAGCACCGGGATGTCCGCCGGCGGCTGGAACACCGAGCCGAACAGGGTGGCGAAGCGCAAGTACTGCTCATCGTCGAGGTGCTGCTGGCGGAACACCAGGATGTGGTGCTCGCGCAGCGCCTGCTTGAGCGCCAGGACCTGCTCCGGCGCCAGCGGCCGGCGCGCGTCGAGGCCACGGACTTCGGCGCCCAGCGGCGCCTCCAGGGGGGTGATGCGGAATGCCTCGGCGACCTCGGGTTCGGGTTGCCGGGCGGTGGCGGATTGGCTCATGTAAGGGGTCCTCGCGGGTTCGTTCTGCCTGTGGTCGCCCTCCCCGGCGAGGAGAGGGCCGGGTCCGTCATGCCTTCCGGATCGTCCGGCTGCGTTGCCCGTCGATGCCTACCGGCACGTCGCCGCCGAGGGTCACCCGGCGCACCACGCGCGGCTGGTCGCCGTAGTCGTCGATCGCGTAGTGCTGGGTCGCGCGGTTGTCCCAGATCGCCACGTCGCCGGCCTGCCAGCGCCAGCGCACGGTGTTCTCCAGGCGCGTGACGTGCCCCTGCAGCACCGCGAAGAGATGCGCCGAGTCATGCTGCGAAAGACCCTTCAGGCGTTTCACGAAGTGGCCGAGGAGCAGCGTCCGCTCGCCGCTTTGCGGATGCACGCGGACCACCGGGTGCTCGGTCTCGTAGACGGTCGAGGTGAACACCTTGCGGTAGTTCTCCAACTGCTCCACCGAGGCGCTGGGCTTGACCCCGGCGTAGTCGTACTCGTTGCTGTGCACCGCCCAGAGCCGGTCGGCCAGCTCGCGCAGCTCCGCCGGCAGGTCGGCGTAGGCGCTCGCCGTGTTGGCCCAGACGGTGTCGCCGCCGGACTCCGGGGCCACCACGCTGCGCAGGATCGAGGCCTTCGGGTAGGCCTCGACGAAGGTCACGTCGGTATGCCAGGAATTGGCCCGGCGGCCTTCGGCGCCATCCAGCTCGAGGAGGAAGCGGGTGCCTTCGCGGGACGGCACGGTGGGGTGGGCGACCGGTTCGCCGAGCAAGTGGGCGAAGGCCTCCTGGGTCTGGTCGTCGAGATGGCTCTGGTCCCGGAAGAAGATCACCTTGTGGCGTACCAGGGCGGCCTGGATCGCCTCGACGGTGGCGGCGTCCAGTTCGCCGGACAGGGTCACGCCGCGAATCTCCGCGCCGATCCGTCCGGCGACCGGCCGGATGTCGAGCCGTACCGGCGTGGCGAGGGCTTGTGCTGCATTGCTCATGTCATGTTCCTCATGCGTGGGGTACTGCGTGGGTGAAGGCTCAGAAGTCGTAGCGCAGCGATACGCCGAGCGTGCGCGGCTGCCCCACCGATGCGGTGTAGGAGCCGTTGATGCTGGCGAAGGCGCTCAGGTAGTAGTCCTTGTCGAAGGCGTTCTTCAGCCATACCGAGGTGTCCAGTTGGCCGTCGCCGAGATCGCTGCGCAGACCGGCGGCGAGGTTCACCAGGGCGTAGCCGTCGATCTTCGAAAGGTCGGAGTTGTCCAGCGTGCCCTCGGCGGCGGAGCGGTAGGCGTAGCTGGCGCTGACGTAGGGTTGGAAGCGGTCGTCGAGGCGCCACTGGTATTCGCCATTGAGATTGGCGATCCATTTCGAGGCGCCGACCACGCGCTGCCCGGTGAGGTCGCAACTGCTCGGCGCGCCGGGCCGGGTGCTGACTTCCGCAGGGCACGGGGCATACTTGAACGACAGGTAGGTGACGTCGTTATAGGAGCCGTTGAAGTTCAGGGTCAGGCCGCGCAACGGCAGCGCGGTGGCCTCGAACTCCAGACCACGCGAGCGCACGCTGCCGGCGTTGGCCAGCACCTGCACCAACTGGGTCGAGCCCGGCGCCTGGTACAGGGTGGTGGCCTGGTAGCCGTGGATGCCGGTCCAGAACAGGTTGGCGTTGAGCAGCAGGCGCCGGTCGAAGAGCGTGCTCTTCAGGCCCAGCTCGGCGTCGTTGGCGCGCTCCGGTCCGACCAGCAGCGAATCGGCGCCGGCGCTCGGTGCGCTGCCCACCGCCAGGTTGACCCCGCCGGACTTCTCGCCGTGGGACAGGCTGGCGTAGCCGAGCAGGTCGTCGCTGAACTGGTAGCTGAGGCTGAGCAACGCCGAAGGGGCGAAGTTGTACTGGCTGAGATCGTCGGAATCGTAGGCGCCGAGCTGGCCGTTGCGCACCGCCGCGCCGACCCCGCCGACCGCCGCGCCGCCCAGCGGAGCGAAGCGCTCGACCTTGGCGTTCTTCTCCTCGTAGGTACCGCGCAGGCCGGCGGTGAAGTCCAGGCGTTCGGTGAGGTGCCAGGTGCCCTGGGCGAACAGCGCGAAGCTGTCGGTCTCGATCTTGCCGTTGGCCTTCGAGTAGGTGTCGTTCAGCGCGCCGAGATTGGCGCCGAGCAGGTACAGGTCGGCCAACGGTCCGTAGGAGGTGAAGGTCTTGTTGCCGAGGTTCTGCCTGAACGCGTAGGCGCCCACCACGTAGTCGAAGGCACCGCCGGTGGGCGAGGCCAGGCGGATCTCCTGGGAGAACTGCCGGTCGTGCACTTCCACCCCGGTGTCGTTGATCGCCGAGACGTTCAGTTGCTCGTCGTTGGCCGGGGTGAAGTGCCAGTAGCGGTAAGCGCTGATGGAGGTCAGGCGGTAGCCGCCGGCGAGGTTCCAGTTGGCCTCCAGCGAGCTGCCGCCCTGGTGCACGCTGACGTGCTGGCGGCCGTTGATGTTGACCTTCCTGCGCTGCGGATCGCGCAACGGCGAAGCGCCGACCAGCGCGGCGCGCTGCCAGAAACGCTCGGCGCCGCCGTAGACCACCATGCTGCCGTTGCTCGAATCCTCCTCGTTGTAGTCGGCGATCCAGCGCAGGCTGAAGTCCTCGTTCGGCTCGAACAGCAATTGCCCGCGCGCGCCCTGGCGCTCGCCGCCGTTGAGATAGTTGTCGTCGTGGATGTTCTTGATGTAGCCGTCGTCGCGGGTGCGATAGGCCGAGAGGCGTCCGGCGAGGGTTTCGCCGAGCGGCCCGGAAACCGTGCCGCGGCCCTGGAAGTAGCCATCCTGCCCGCCGGAGACCTCGACGGTACGCTCGGCAGTGAAGGTCGGCGCGCGGGTGCTGATGTTCAGCACCCCGGCGGTGGTGTTCTTGCCGAACAGGGTGCCCTGCGGACCGCGCAGCAGCTCCAGTTGCTCGATGTCCAGCAGGTCGAACACGGCCATTCCCGGACGTCCCAGGTAGACGTTGTCGAGGTAGATCCCGGCGCTGCCTTCCAGGCCGTCGCTGGCGGGGTTGTTGCCGATGCCGCGCACGGCGACGCTCGACTGCCGCGCATGGATGTAGGCGACATTGACGCTGGGCAGCACCTGCTGCAGGTCCTGCACCCGGGAGATGCGCTGGGCCTCGAGAGTCTCGCCGCCGAGCACGGTGATCGGCGTCGGTACCTTCTGCGAATCCTCCTCGCGGCGACGCGCGGTGACAGTGACCTTGCCCAGGGCCGTATCGGCCTTGTCCGGGACGCTGCTGGCCAGCGGCGGCGCTTCCTCGGCGGGCGCGGGAGCATCGGCGGCACTGGCCGGCAACGCACCGCCGAGGGCGAGCAGCAGGGCCAGGGCGTAGTCGGAGCCGCCGGGCGGCGTTCGGCGGAGCGGCAAGCGGTAGTGGTGCTTCATCGTGAATGTCCTCGGTTCCGGCGCAGCCGGACGCAGGCAGCAGGCGGCCATGCCGCGCAAGGCAGCGATCTGGCGAAAGGTTCGAAGGGGGCCGGCGGACGGCTCAGCCCCGGGCGACTGTCAGGGGCGACAGCCGCCGGCGACGCGGAAGGGCATTCGGAACGGCGGAGGTGGGGCGGCAAAGGCACGGTGGACCATGTTCAGCTCCTGGGGTCTATCTATGCTTATTACTAAATCGCATATTTTTCTAATTTGTTCTTTGTTGACGGAATAAGAGCTTGCATTTAAAACCAGCACATCCCGAACGGCAAATGCCTTTGTCCAATATTTCCAATGCCGGTAAAGCATCATGGATCTGCGCCAACTGCGTTACTTCATCGCCCTCGCCGAACACCGCAGTTTCGTCCGCGCGGCGGACGCCATGGGCATCACCCAGCCGGCCTTCAGCCGCAGCATCCAGGGCCTGGAGCAGGAGCTTGGCTGTCAGTTGGTGGACCGTGGCAGCAAGGACCTGCGCCCGACGCCGGAAGGCCAGGTGGTGCTGCAACACGCGCTGAGCCTGGTGCAGGGGTCGGCCAACCTGATCCACGAGATCGCCCAGTTGAACAAGCTGGATGCCGGCGAGCTGCGCTTCGGCAGCGGGCCGGCGCCGGCCCAGCAACTGGTGCCGGACGCGGTGGCCGACTTCATCAACCGCCACCCGCGGGTGCAGATCAGCCTGGACGTGGACAACTGGGAAAAGCTCAGCCGCGCCCTGCTCCGCGAAGAGATCGAATTCTTCGTCGCCGACATCCGCGACTTCGAGGCCGACCCGAACTTCCAGACGCGCCCGCTGACCCCGCGCCGCGGCCAGTTCTTCTGCCGTCCGCAACATCCGCTGCTGGGCAAGGACAGCCTGTCCACCAACGACCTGTTCAACTACCCGCTGGCCTCGACCCTGATTCCCCCGGGCATCCGCAAGCTGCTGGCGAACCTCAGCGGCAAGATCGACTTCGCCGCCAACATCCGCTGCGAGAACATGCACGCGCTGATCCGTATCGTCCGCCAGACCGACGCCATCGGCATCGCCAGCGACGAGACCCTGCGCCCCTACCTGCAGCGCGGCGAACTGCAACCGCTACAGTGGCGCAACCTGCCGCAGAACCTGGATAGCCTCAGCGCCCGCTGCGGCATCATCAGCCGCAGCGGCTACCGGCTTTCGGCAGCGGCGAAGGCGATGATCGAGACGCTGGTGGAACTGGACCAGGCGCAACACGCGGCGGCCTGAGCCGCCGCGCGCTTTCCCTTCCTCTACTGGAGTTTCGGCAACCCCAGCGCGCCGCGCAGCTCCTCGCGCACCGCGGCGAAGTCGGCGGCCACCGCCGGATCGGCCAGCAGGCTCGCCACCAGCGCCGCGGCGGCGGTCTGCCCGCCTTCCAGGTCGCTGGGGAAGTGCACGCCGGCCAGCACACGGCTCTGCGCATGCTCCTCGGCGCGGGCGAAGAACGCATCGTGATGCTCCGGCACCAGCATGCTCAGCAGCGAGGCCTTGAAGTAGCTGTCCATGGTGTGGCCGCTGGGATAGGACTCCCCCTCCGGCGGCGGCAGCACCGGCTTCACCTTCGGTGTCACTTCGTAGGGACGCGGGCGGGCGAAGTGCTTCTTCGCCGGCATCAGCACCTCGACCAGGTTTTCCTGGGCGCGGTTGAAGAAACTCCGGGTCAGCGGCAGGCGTTCCTTGTCGAACGAGGCGCCCAGCAGGTCGCCGGCGAAGGGGAAGACGTTGTCCTCCCACTGGTCGTGGGCGCGTACCCGGCGTACCTGTTCGGGCGTGCGCAGGCGTTGCGCCTCCAGCACCGCGCCGAGATCGGCGACGGCCGCAGCCGAGTCCGCCGCCGGCGGCGGCGGGAGGTAGTCGGCCAGGCGCGGTGGGTGGGCCAGCGGATAGGGCGCTGCGGCGGTCTCCCCGAGACAAGACAGCGGTGCAAGCAGCGAAAGGCAGAGCAAGAGCGAAGGGCATAGGGTCTTGTTGTTCATGAAGCGTATTCCCTGAGGCGAGGTTGCATCGGGAGCCTAGGCTCCCACCCACGGCCGTTGCGGATGACGGCCGACGCCACACTCTCCGTCGGTGACTTCCGAAATGCTTGACCCGGCCTGCCGTTGCACATGCCAGCCCCTGCCAATGGCAGGCCCCGGCAAAAGCCGAGGCAGGGAAACACAAGCGGCCTGCGGAGCGACTTCCGAGACTGCGCCCACCTGGCACTCAGGTGGGAGAAAACAATAAATGCAAAATCTCAGACGCGCTGTATTCGCCGGCCTGGTCGCCGGCACGCTTTCCGAAGGGGCGGCCGCGACGGCCGGGGATGGGGGCTTCGTCGAGGACAGCGAACTGCAGTTCCTCGCTCGCACCTACTACTTCAACCGCGACTACCGCGACAGCCCGAACAACGCCGGGCGCAACCGCTTCAAGCCCAGGAGCGAGCGCAACGGCTACCGCGAGGAAGCCACCCAGGGCCTGCGCCTCCAGTTCGCCTCCGGCTACACGCCGGGCAGCCTCGGCTTCGGCCTCGACGCCCATGCCATGCTCGGCCTGCGACTGGACAGCGGCGGCGGCCGCACCGGCACCGGCAACCTGCCGGTCGGCGCCGACGGCCATCCCGACCATCGCTACGGCAAGGTCGGTGGCGCCCTCAGGCTACGCCACGGCGAAACCCGCCTGAAGTACGGCCAGACCACCACCAGCGCGCCGGTGTTCGCCGCCAGCAGCAACCGCACGCTGGCCGGCATGGCCTACGGCCTGCTGCTGGAGGACCGCTCGTTCGACGGGCTGCTGCTCGAGGGCGGGCGCTTCACCGCCGCCTCCGGCCCCGGCGAATCCAAGGTCCGCGGCGACATCAGCACCGTCTACGGACGCCTCGGCGCCTATCCGGTGCGCCTCGACGCGGTCGGCTTCCTCGGCGGTCAATGGCAGGCCACGGAGCGGCTGCAACTGTCGCTCTACGCCTCGCGCTTCGACGACATCTGGCAGCAAGCCTATTTCGGCGCCAGCCATCGCCAGCCGCTGGGCGGGGAGCGCGCGCTGCGGGTCGACCTCGACGCCTACCGCACCCGCGACAGCGGCCAGAGCCGCTTCGGCCGCATCGACACCCTGGCCAGCTCCCTGGCCCTGGGCTACGAACAGGGGCCGCAGCGCATCACCCTGGCCTACCAGCGTGTCCATGGCGAGCAGCCGTTCGACTACATGGCCTTCGGCGACGGGCGCTCCAGCGCGTCCATGGTACTGGCCAACTCGGTGGGCTACTCCGACTTCAACGGACCGGGCGAGCGTTCCTGGCAATTACGCTATGACCTGGACCTCGGCGCGCTCGGCCTGCCTGGGCTCAGCCTGCATGCGCTGCATGCCCGCGGCCGTGCCGGGGCCAGCGCCAGCAGTGCCGCCGAGAGCATCTACGCCGGACTCTACGGGCGTGACGGGCGGCACCGGGAAAGCGACCTCGGCTTCGCCTATCGGGTCAAGGCGGGCCCCCTCGCCGGCCTCGCGCTGCGCGCCTCGCAGGCCTGGCACCGGGGCAACGCGAGCTATCTCGACGGCGACATCGACGAAACCCGGCTGGTCGTCGATTACTCCCGCTCGATCTGGTGACGCCCCGGGCCGCCCCGCGGGGCGGCCCGGATCGTCTTCACGCGCGCGGCAGCAACTGGATGAACAAAGGCGTGGAGAGCAGCACCAGCAGCGTGGTGATCAGCACCATGCCTGCCACTTCGTTCACCGGTCCGTCGTAACGCTTGGCCAACAGGTAGGTGAGCACCGCGGTCGGCATCCCGCATTGGATGGCGAAGGTGCCCGCCGCCACCGCCTCCATGCCCAGGCCGGCAGCGATCCCATAGCCGACCGCGAAACCGCCCCAGACCCGCACCAGAGACAGCAGCAACGGCCGCCAGGTCTCGTGCAGGCGCAGACCGGCCAGCGACAGGCCGAGCATCACCAGCATCAGCGGCACGGTAATCCCGCCCAGCAGGCGGGTCACATCGCGCAACGGCGGCGGCAGGCTCCAGCCCAGGGCGATCAGGCCCAGCGCCACGGCCAGGGCATAGATCATCGGGTTGCGCAGGATGCTCGCCGGGGTGATATCGCCCGAAGCGAACCAGACGCCGAGCGTCGCGTGGCCCACCTGGATCAGGGTGGAGAACGCCACCGCATACACCAGCGCCTCCTCGCCAAAGGCCAGGTAGGCGATGGGGATGCCCATGTTCCCGGAGTTCGGCAGCATGATCGACGGCAGGTAGCGCCGCACCGGCATCCGCAGCAGGCGCAGGGCGACCAGGCCCAGCAGGGCGAACGCCAGCACCGCCAGCGCGGTGGCGAGGAACACCCCGGCCACCACGCCAATGGACAGGCCGGGGCGGTCCAGCGACGACAGCAGCAGGCAGGGAAAGCCGACGTTGGCCACCAGGAACACCAGCGCGCGGGTATCCACCGGCCCGGCGGAACGGCTCCAGGCGAAACCGATCCCGGTGCAGATCAGGATCGGCAGCACCACCGCGACGAACTGTGCGATCACAACCCCACCTTGAAGCCCAGTTCCAGCTCCGCCCGCAGGCGGCCGTGGCCGTCGAAGTTGAGCCGGCGCATCTCGCGCAGTTCGTTGGCGCAGAAGGCGGTGCGCCCGTGCAACACCGCGGTGTTGTCGAGCACCAGGATTTCCCCCGGTTCGAGCTTGATCCGCAGTTGGCAGGCCGGATCCTCGAGCGCCGCCACCAGTTCGGCGAAGGCCTCCACCGCCACAGGGTGCTCGACCACCTCGGCCGCCCCGTCGTTCTGCCGGAACTTGATGCCCAGCGCCTCGCCGTTCAGGCGGAACACCGGCTGGGTGCTGCTCTGGTGCTTGCGCACGATGGTCAGGGCGTCGCCGCGCAGCAGGCCGAGATGCTTGGTCGGCATGCGCCGGCGCAGGCGCTCGAAGGCCAGTCCGGCGCTGGCCAGCAGGGTCTCCCCGCCCTCCCGGGCGTTGCGCACGCATTGCAGGCTGCACAATTGCTCCGGGGTGTCGAGGAAAGCGCCGTCGGTGTGCAGCTTGTGCTCCAGCGGCGTGGAGCCGAGGTAGCCGCTGACATACCGCGCATTGCTGATCGGCACGATGCCGTCGGCGTCGGCGCGCGGGTGGGGGGCGGCGCGGCCGAACAACTCCTTGAGCGCGAGAAGTTCCTGCCTGTCTTCGCCCTGTTCGCTGCGCAACAGCAGGAAACCAAACTCGTTGAGGGTCCGGATGATCGCCGCTTGTTCCTGGCGGGATAACTTCACCAGCGTTCTCACCGAAACTTTCACGCGTTCGAGATCGAGTGTCGCGTCGAACAATTTGCTATCGAGATTCATATGACCGCTCTCCTCCGGAAGAAAATCAGGAATGCCGCCGACGCGCAGGGCGAGGCCCGGCGCTGGCGCCGCGCTGTCGTAGTGATGGGCAGGCTAGATGCGGGACGCGGCGGTTCGCCGCGAGATACTTGGAGTTGTTTCCGGGGAGGGTCGGGAGAATTGTCGGAAGGGAAAACTGGAAGAATTGGCAGTGCCGATTTTGTATCTGAATATATGGGGCGATTAACGAACGAAATGATCGCGGAATAACCTGCGGATTACCCGCGTGAAACTTTCATGACGCGATATACGCAGAATCCCCGACCAACGGCTGGATACTTCGCTCGATCCAGTCATTGGTTGGGTCGGTGCAAGAATCTCGAAACATATTACAAATTGCTACGAAACGGCGCCGCCTCGGCCGTCCCCGGCTCGGCGTCACTCCGCCGCCTGCGCCACGGCCTTGGCCTTCGCCAGCTTGCCGGCCGCCTCCAGCAGTTCCGGCGCGGCCCACTGCTCGGCGCTGAATTCGCGACGGATCAGGCCGAAACGCTTGGCCGCCTGGATCGAAGCATCCAGCCGGCCAAGGAAATCGGCGTCCAGGCGCGGCGACAGGGCGTCGCCCAGCTTGCGGCCACGGTACTCGCTCTGCAGGATCACCACCGGGTAGCTGGCCTGCTTCGACACCAGTTCGATGTAGGCGTCGCGGTTCTCCTCGCGGGCCAGCCAGTCCTGGGCCTGCAACTGCACCTTGAGCAGCCGCTCGGTGATGTCCGGATGGGCATCGACGAAGGCTCCGGAGCCGACCAGCAGCGCCTGCAGGGTGCCGGCGCCGTTCAGGTCGCGGGTGCTCAGCGGAATTTCCGCGAGCCCGCGGTCGCGCAGGGCGAACAGTCCGGCCAGGCCCCAGGTGGCATCGATCTGCCTGGCTGCGAGGGCGGACAGGGCGGCGCTGAAATCGAGGTTGATCACCTTCAGGTCCTTCTCGCTGAGACCGACGCTGGCCAGGGCATTGTCGAACGACAACTGGCTGGCGGTGCCACGGAAGATGCCTACGCGCTTGCCCTTGAGATCCTCCAGGGTCTTGATCCCGGAGCCCGGCTGCACGCCGAGATAGTGGTTGACCCCTCGCGCGGTAGCGGCCAGCAGGCGGCTGTCCAGGCCTCCGGACTTGCCGATGATCGCCGCCAGGTCGCCGAGGTAGGCGAAGTCCACCTGGCCGTTGGCGAACGCTTCGTTGACCACCGGGCCGGCGCCCTTGAAGAAGCTCCATTTCACCGCGATGCCGTCGTTGGCGAACTCCTTCTCCAGCAACTGGCGGGTGTAGAGCACGTCGACCACGCCGCCGCCCGAGTGCGAACTGCCGGCGCTGACGTCCGGCACCGCGATGCGGATTTCCTTCGGCGGAGCGGCGCTCGCCAGCGGCACGTAGGCACCGAGCAGGCCGGCGAGCACAGGCGCGGCGAACAGACCGAGCAGGGAAGACGTAAGCGCTTTCATGGGGCGGCTCCTTGGAACGGGAAGAGAGGGATTCCCGCCGGGAGCGGGTGTGCGGCTAGCTATGCACAGCGGCGCCTCGAAAATAAATAATAAAAATTCATTTTTTTATAACCAAAAGCAGTATGACAGGCCGCACGGGCCTCTCCGCGTCATATGCAGCCAGAGCATGGAAAATATTCTCCAAATGCATTTGCCGCTGCCTGGTGCCTTTCTTTAAATGGCCCTTCTTAGCGAAAAAATGCATTGATTCGGCGATTTATATTCCCATGAAGAATATCGATAAAACCCTTTCGCCCGCCTGGAGCCGGCCCCTGCCGCGCCTGGCGCCGCCGCCCTCCGCGGCTTTCGCCCGGCGCCTGGGGGACGGCCTGCTGCCCTGGTTGCTGCCGCTCGGGCTGGCGCTGCTGTGGTGGGTCGCCAGCCATCGCCACTGGATGTCGGCCCAGGTGCTGCCAACTCCCGAGCTGGTCTGGCAGAGCGCCCGCGAGTTGCTCGCCGGCGAACTCTGGAGCGAATTGGCGATCAGCCTGCGGCGCCTGGCCTGGGGCCTGCTCGCCGGGGTCGCCAGCGGCGCCGCGCTAGGCGCCTGGCTAGGCTTCAGTCCGCGTGCCGAGCGCCTGGTCTTCCCCACCTTCAGCGCCCTCGCGCAAATCCCCACGCTGGCCTGGATCCCGCTGTTCATGCTGTTCTTCGGCATCGGCGAACTGCTCAAGCTGGTGGTGCTGGTGAAAGCGGTCGTGGTGCCGGTGACCATCCATACCCTGGTCGGCGTGCGCGACGCCCAGCCCAAGCTGCGCGAAGCCGCCGCAGTACTGCGCCTGCCGCCACGCCTGCTGGTCTGGCGGCTGATCCTGCCGGCGGCGCTGCCGGCCTTCCTCACCGGGCTGCGCCTGGCCCTGGCGCAGGGCTGGACCTCGCTGCTGGCGGTCGAGTTGCTGGCTTCCAGCGAGGGTATCGGCTACCTGATGGTGCAGGGCCGGCAACTGTTCATGCTCGACATCGTGTTCGTCTGCATCCTCATCATCGGCCTGGTCGGGGTGGGCATGGACCGCGCCATCCAGTGGCTCGACCGCCGCCTGCTGCACTGGCCGCAAGCCGCCACCGGCGAATTCCGCCGGCGCCCGCCGGGACGCGGCTGGCAGCGCCTGCAGGTCTGGCTGCCGCCGCTGGCGCTGCTGCTCCTGTGGCAGTCGGCGAGCAGCGCCGAATGGGTCGATCCGGCAATCCTCGCCAGCCCTCTGGAAGTGGCGCGGGCGACCTGGAGCGGAGCGCTCGACGGCAGCCTCCCAGGCGCCCTGTTCGACAGCCTGAAGCGCACGCTCGGCGGGCTCCTGCTGGGCGGCGGCCTGGGTTTCCTCGGCGGCCTGCTGCTCGGCCTGTGGCGCCCGGCGGAACGCTTCTTCGGCCCCACTTTCGCGGCACTGCGGCAGGTGGCGATCTTCGCCTGGGTACCGCTGCTCACCGCCTGGTTCGGCCTGGGCGAACCGGCCAAGCTGACGTTCGTCGCAATCGCCGCCTTCTTCCCGCTGCTGCTGGCCACCCAGCGCGGCATCGCCAGCCTGCCGCCGAGCCTCGGCGAGGCGGCCCGGGTGCTGCGCCTGGGTCCCTGGCGACGGCTGCTCCGGCTGGTCCTGCCGGGTGCCGCCCCGTCGGTGTTCGCCGGCCTGCGCCTGGCGCTGATCTACGCCTGGCTGGGAACCATCGGCGCCGAGTACTTCATGCCCTCCGACGGCGGCATCGGCAGCCTGATGATCGGCGCCCAGCAATTGTTCCGCATGGACCTGATCGGCGCCGGCATGCTCCTGGTCGGCCTCACCGGCGCCCTGCTCAATGCCCTCGGCCAACGCATCGAAGCGCGCGCCACGCGCTGGAGACACGCATGAACGCATTCACCGCGCCCGCCACGGGCACCCCGCTGGTCAGCTTCCGCCAGGTGCGCAAGCACTTCGCCGTGGACGGCCGGCGACTGGAAGCGATCCAGCAGTTCGACCTGGAGATCGGCGAGGGCGAGTTCATCGCCATCGTCGGCGCCAGTGGCTGCGGCAAGTCGACCCTGCTGCGCCTGCTGATCGGCCTGGACCGCGACTACGACGGCGAGATCCGCGTCGACGGCCGGCCAATCGCCGGCATCGGCGGCGAACGCGGCATCGTGTTCCAGGAGCACCGCCTGTTCCCCTGGCTGACGGTGCAGCAGAACGTCGCCCTCGGCCTGGTCAACGAAGCCCTGGGCGAAACCGACAAGGCGGCGCGGATCGACGAATACATCCGCCTGGTCGGCCTGCACGGCTTCGAGCGAGCCTACCCGCACCAGTTGTCCGGCGGCATGGCCCAGCGCGTGGCGATCGCCCGTGGCCTGGTGGCCAGCCCGCGCCTGCTGCTGCTCGACGAGCCGTTCAGCGCCCTCGACGCACTGACCCGCCAGCAGTTGCAGGAAGAGTTGCTGGCGATCCGCCGGCGCACCCGTATCACCACCCTGTTGGTCACCCACGACGTCGAGGAGGCGCTCTACCTGGCCGACCGGGTGGTGGTGATGGAGCCGCGTCCGGGGCGGATCAGGCGGGTGGTCGAGGTGGGCCTGGCGCATCCGCGCGAGCGCGGTGGCTTCGACTTCCTGCGCCAGCGCGAAGCGCTGCTGCACGAACTGACCGCCGACGGCGAGTACGTCGCGCCGCCGCCGCGACGGGTGGAAAACCTGCCCTTCGAATTCCTCGCTTGCTGAAAAGCCCCTTGCCCTGGCCCTTTCCCCCTGCGGGAAGGGCGGGGGCGAGGGCCCCACCTTCTCCTCCCATCCAGACGAGACCCGCGCATGAGCAAACGCCCCAACTTCCTGGTGATCGTCGCCGACGACCTGGGCTTCTCCGATATCGGCGCCTTCGGCGGCGAGATCGCCACGCCGAACCTCGACGCCCTGGCCATCGCCGGCCTGCGCCTGACCGACTTCCACACCGCCTCGACCTGCTCGCCGACCCGCTCGATGCTGCTCACCGGCACCGACCACCACATCGCCGGGATCGGCACCATGGCCGAGGCGCTGACCCCGGAACTGGCAGGCAAGCCGGGTTACGAAGGGCATCTCAACGAGCGCGTGGTGGCGCTGCCGGAGCTGCTCCGCGAGGCCGGCTACCAGACCCTCATGGCCGGCAAGTGGCACCTCGGTCTGAAGCCGGAACAGACGCCCCATGCACGCGGTTTCGAGCGTTCCTTCTCGCTGCTGCCGGGCGCCGCCAACCACTATGGTTTCGAGCCGCCCTACGACGAAAGCGCTCCGCGCATCCTCAAGGGTACGCCAGCGCTCTACGTGGAAGACGAGCGCTACCTCGACACGCTGCCGGAGGGCTTCTATTCCTCCGACGCCTTCGGCGACAAGCTGCTGCAATACCTCAAGGAGCGCGACCAGAGCCGGCCGTTCTTCGCCTACCTGCCGTTCTCCGCGCCGCACTGGCCGCTGCAAGCGCCGCGGGAGATCGTCGAGAAGTACCGCGGTCGCTACGACGCCGGTCCAGAAGCGCTGCGCCAGGAACGCCTGGCCCGGCTCAAGGAGCTGGGCCTGGTGGAAGCGGACGTCGAAGCCCATCCGGTGCTCGCCCTGACCCGCGAGTGGGAGGCCCTGGAGGACGAGGAACGGGCTAAGTCGGCGCGGGCGATGGAGGTCTACGCGGCGATGGTCGAGCGCATGGACTGGAACATCGGCAGGGTTGTGAACTACCTGCGCCGGCAGGGCGAGCTGGACAACACCTTCGTCCTGTTCATGTCCGACAACGGCGCCGAAGGCGCCCTGCTGGAGGCGTTCCCGAAATTCGGCCCGGACCTGCTGGGCTTTCTCGACCGGCACTACGACAACAGCCTGGAAAACATCGGCCGCGCCAATTCCTACGTCTGGTATGGCCCGCGCTGGGCCCAGGCGGCCACCGCACCATCGCGCCTGTACAAGGCGTTCACCACCCAGGGCGGGATTCGCGTGCCAGCGCTGGTGCGCTACCCGCGGCTAAGCCGGCAGGGTGCGATCAGCCATGCCTTCGCCACGGTGATGGACGTCACCCCGACCCTCCTCGACCTCGCCGGTGTCCGCCACCCAGGCAAGCGCTGGCGCGGCCGCGAGATCGCCGAGCCGCGCGGCAGGTCTTGGCTGGGCTGGCTTTCCGGCGAGACCGAGGCGGCCCACGACGAGAACACCGTGACCGGCTGGGAGCTGTTCGGCATGCGTGCGATCCGCCAGGGCGACTGGAAGGCGGTGTACCTGCCGGCCCCGGTGGGCCCGGCCACCTGGCAGCTCTACGACCTGGCCCGCGACCCGGGCGAGATCCACGACCTCGCTGACAGCCAGCCGGGCAAGCTGGCGGAGCTGATCGAGCATTGGAAGCGATACGTCAGCGAGACCGGTGTCGTAGAGGGGGCTTCGCCTTTCCTGGTGCGATAAGCGGAACCTCTCCCCTCGCCCTCTCCCTTCAGGAGGGAACGTCTGGCCAGAAGGTCGGGGAGAGGGGCTACTTCGCCGGGTGGAACGAGGCGACCCGGGTCAGGCCGAGAAACCGCCATCGATGGTCAGGCTGGCCCCGGTGATGTAGGCCGCTTCCGGCCCGGCCAGGTAGGCGACGAAGCTGGCGATTTCCTCGCTGCGGGCGTAGCGCGGCAGCGCCATCAGGCCCTTGAGGGCCTCGGCGAAGTCGCCGTCGTCCGGGTTCATGTCGGTATCCACCGGACCCGGCTGCACGTTGTTCACCGTGATCCCGCGCGGGCCGAGGTCGCGGGCCAGGCCCTTGGTCAGGCCGACCAGCGCCGACTTGCTCATCGCGTAGGTGGCGCCGCCGGCGAACGGCATGCGTTCGGCATTGGTGCTGCCGATGCTGATCACCCGCCCGCCGTCGCCCATGTGCTTGACCGCCGCCTGGGTGGCGACGAAGACGCTGCGCACGTTGATCGCCAGGGTCCGCTCGAAGTCGGCCAGCGGCAGCTCTTCCACCGAACCGAGGGCGAGGACGGCGGCGTTGTTGACCAGGATGTCGATGCGTCCGAAGCGAGCCGCCGCTTCGTCGACGGCGGCGACGAGCGCGGCCGCGTCGGCGCTATCGGCATGCAGGGCCAGGATGCTGGCTCCGGCGCCTTCGAGTTCGGCCGCCAGGGCCCGGGACTTGTCCGCCGAGCTGACGTAGGTGAAGGCGACGCTGGCGCCTTCGGCGGCCAGCCGGCGAACGATGGCGGCGCCGATGCCGCGGGAACCGCCCTGGACGAAGGCGACTTTGCCGGCGAGGGATGCAGAGGATACGGACATGGAAATCTCCATCGGAGTGGATAGACAGGCCCCGAGTTTCCGTCGTCCATTGCAGACCTGGTAGCGGGTAATCGCTATATTCAGCCGATACCAATGGTTTATGCGGGCCCTTTCCCATGGAAACCCTCAGCAACATCCAGTGCTTCGTCCGCAGCGCCGAGGCCGGTAGCTTCGCCGAGGCCGCCAGGCGCCTGGGCCTGACGCCGGCCGGGGTGGGCAAGAACGTCGCCCGCCTGGAAAGCAACCTCGGCGTGCGCCTGTTCCAGCGCAGCACCCGGCGCCTGACCCTGACCGAAGCCGGGGAGCGTTTCCTGCAAGAGGTCGGCGGCAGCCTGGAGGGCATCCAGACCGCTCTCGCCAACGTCTCCAGCGTCGGCAACCAACCCAGCGGCACGTTGAAGGTCAGCATGGGGCTGGCCTTCGGCCGCGACTACATCCTGCCGCTGCTCGGCGAGTTCCTCGAACGCTATCCCGACATCGTGCCCGACTGGCATTTCGACAATCGCCAGGTCGACCTCATCGGCGAAGGCTTCGACGCCGCCATCGGCGGCGGTTTCGAACTGCCTCCCGGGGTGGTGGCGCGCAACCTGACGCCGGGCCACCTGATCCTCCTCGCCTCGCCCGCCTACCTCCGCGACAAGCCGCCAATCCGCCATCCAGGCGACCTGGGCGGCTTCGACGGGATCCGCATCCGCTCGCCGCAGACCGGCCGCGTGCGCTCCTGGCCGCTGCGCCGGCGCAACGGCGAGGAGGCGCCGATAGAGCTGCGCGAACGCATGACCATGAGCGACCCGGAAGCCACCTGCGAGGTCGCCGCCATGGGCCTGGGCATCACCCTGGTATGCATGCAGCACGCCTATGCCTACCTGGAGTCCGGCGCCCTGGTGCGGGTCCTGCCGGACTGGTACGTCGACGCCGGCAACACCAGCCTCTACTACGCGGCGAACAAGCTGCTACCGGCCAAGACCCGGGTCTTCGTCGACTTCGTCGTCGACTACTTCCGCCGCCAGGACCTGGCCCGGCGCTTCTCCGCCTTCCCAACCGGCTAGCGCCAGCCATCCGTCGCCTCGGCAAACGGGAAAAGGCCCTGGCACCGGCCTCGCCGGAAAAACGGCAGTTTGACATTACCGATTGGGACTCTAGTTTTAGAAAACGCCGCCGACGAGCTTGGAAGGCGTCTTCCGCACGGTCCCGAGGGACCGCCTGGAAGCCCTGCTCCGATCCGGCACATGGAGTGCAGCATGCGCGAGTCCCTCGGTGTTTCGTTACCATCCCGGCCCCTGCTGCTGAAGCTGGGCCTGCTTTCCCTACCCTGGGCGTTGTGCGCCGGGCTGCATGCCGTCGGCCTCGGCGTCTGGCTGGTCCTGGCGCTCGGTTGGTTCGCCAGCCTGGCCATGCTCGTCCTCCTCCTGCGCGCCCCTCGGCAAGCGGTAGCGAATGCCAACCCGCAGGCGGATACCGCTTCGCCGGCCTGGAGCGCGGCGCAACGGGCGCTCGCCGACGAAACCGCGCAACTGGACGGTCACGCCCGGCAGATCGACGAACTGCTGCATTCGGCGATCCGCCAGCTCAGCGACAGCTTCCACGGCCTCGCCGAACGCATCGATACCCAGCGCGGCCTGTCCCATTCGCTGATCGAGCGCTACGACGGGCGCGGCCAGGTCGACGAAGGCATCAACTTCCAGGACTTCGTCAGGACCACCCAGCAGACCCTCAGCCTGTTCGTCGAGGCTACCCTGGAAACCAGCCGGACCTCGCAGCAACTGGTGGAACGCATGGACCAGGTGCGGCTGAAGATCACCGAGATCCTGCAGTCGACCCAGGACATGGACGCCATCGCCAAGCAGACCAACCTGCTCGCCCTCAACGCCGCCATCGAGGCCGCCCGAGCCGGCGAGAGCGGCCGCGGCTTCGCCGTGGTCGCCGATGAAGTGCGCGCGCTGTCGACCCGCTCCACGGAGTTTTCCGCCGCCATCCGCAAGCACGTCGACGTGGTCCACCACGAGATCCAGGACGCCGAGAGCGCGATCTCGCAACTGGCCGACAAGGACATGTCCTTCGCCCTCGATTCCAAGCACAAGATCCAGGGCATGCTCGATGACCTGGAGGCGATGAATCGGCACACCCTGAAGGTCATCCACGAACTGGACCGGCTCTCGCTGGAAGTCGGCCAGGGCGTCGACGCGGCGGTCACCGCCCTGCAATTCCAGGACATGGGCAGCCAGTTGCTCGGCCAGATGCGCAAGCACCATGCGCGTCTTGGCGCCTTCGCCCTCGGCCTCGGCGCGCTGGAGGCGCGACCGCGCCAGGAATGGCCCGAACGGGTCGCACGGGAGGTCGAGGAACTGCGCCGGCCCTTGCCCAGCCCGGTGAGCCAGAACAGCGTCAACGTGGGCGAAGTGGAATTGTTCTGAGGGGTATCGATAGCCAATCCGTCTAACCGGATAACTATCCGACGAGAAACCGGCGCCAATAATTGAAATCCACCGGACATTGTCTTTACTGGAACTAGCAAAGGGCCATCAGAGCCCTCCGTCACAGCCACCTGGCACACACCACCTTCGCCGCCGAGCTTGGCGCTGCGGTAGGGACACCGTGAGGACGCAAGACCATGGGCAAACCGATTCTGATCGTCGACGACTCGGCGTCTATCCGCCAGATGCTGAGCTTCACCCTGAAGTCCGCCGGCTACGAGGTGGACGAGGCCGCGGACGGCAAGGAAGGCCTCGGCAAGGCCCAGAGCAAGAGCTACAGCCTGGTGTTCACCGACCAGAACATGCCGAACATGGACGGCCTGTCGCTGATCCGCAGCCTGCGTAACCTGGCCGGCTACCGCAGCGTGCCGATCCTCATGCTGACCACCGAATCGAGCGACGCGATGAAGCAGCAGGGGCGCAGCGCCGGCGCCACCGGCTGGCTGGTGAAGCCGTTCGACCCGCCGAAACTGCTCGAAGTGACGCGCAAGGTCCTGCCCTGATTCCCGTTCCCCCGCGGGGGAGGTCCCATGCCCCAGGATATGAGCCAGTTTCTCCAGGTGTTCTTCGAGGAAACCGAGGAACACCTGGCCACCCTCGAACTCCTCCTGATCGGTCTCGACCTGGACCGGCCGGACAGCGAGACGCTGCACGGCATCTTCCGCGCCGCGCATTCGATCAAGGGTTCCAGCGGAATGTTCGGTTTCGACGACATCACCGCCGTCACCCACGAACTGGAGACCCTGCTCGACCGCATCCGCTGCGGCCAGATGCACCTGCGGCCGGACATGATCAGTTCCTTCCTCGAAGCCCGCGACGTGTTGCAGCGCCTGCTCGACGCCCATCGCAGCGGCAGTCCCGACCCCGGGGTGCCGTTACTGGAGACGGTCGAGCGGCTGCGCGGCTGGCTGCGGGTGCCGGAGCAGGAAGCGGCGGAGGAAGGCTTCGGCCTGTTCGACGACGCGCCCGCCAGGGAAACCGCGGACGACGATGCCTTCGGCTTCTTCGACGAAGGCCCGGGCGCTCCGGAACGAGCGGCCGCGCCGGAAGCGTTCGGGCTCTTCGACGAGGCGCCCGGCGCACCGGCCGCGAGCGAAGCGTTCGGCCTCTTCGATGAGGCACCGGGTTCCCCACCGGCGGAGGAACGCGCCTTCGGCCTGTTCGACGGCGCCCCCGGCAGCCCCGCCGCGCCCAGTGCGCCCGCGCAAGCCGTCGCCGCGCCGGCCAGGGGCGCAGTCGCGCCCGTGCGTGGCGACGGCGAGTCCGGCTCGATCCGGGTCAGCGTGGAAAAGATCGACAGCCTGATCAACCTGGTCGGCGAACTGGTGATCACCCAGGCCATGCTCGGCCAGCTCGGCGAGCAGCTCGACCCGAGCCGCCACGAGCGCCTGCAGCACGCCCTGGCCCAGCTCGAACACAACACCCGCGACCTGCAGGAGTCGGTGATGTCGATCCGCATGCTGCCGATCAACTTCATCTTCAGCCGCTTCCCCAGGCTGGTGCGCGACACCGCCACGCGCCTGGGCAAGCAGGTCGAGCTGCACCTGCACGGCGAGCACACCGAACTGGACAAGAGCGTGATCGAGAAACTCAGCGATCCGCTCACCCACATCGTCCGCAACAGCATCGACCACGGCATCGAAACGCCCGCCGAACGCCTCGCCGCCGGCAAGCCGGCGAGCGGCACGGTGAAGCTCGCCGCCAGCCACCAGGGCGGCAGCGTGGTGGTGGAGGTTTCCGACGACGGTCGCGGCCTGTCGCGTCCGCGTATCCTCGCCAAGGCCCGCGAGCGCAACCTGCCGGTGCATGACGGGATGAGCGACGCCGAGGTCTGGCAACTGGTGTTCATGCCCGGCTTCTCCACCGCCGAGGCGGTCACCGAGCTGTCCGGACGCGGCGTCGGCATGGACGTGGTGAAGCGCAACATCGGTGCCATGGGCGGGCGCATCGACATCGACTCGGCGCCCGGCATGGGCACTCGCATCGGCATCCGCCTGCCGCTGACCCTGGCGATCCTCGACGGCCTGATCGTCGCCGTCGAAGCGGTCAACTACGTGATTCCGCTGACCTACATCGTCGAGTCGCTGCAGGCGCGCAGCGACGACGTGCGCGGCCTCGGCGGCGAAGACAACGCGATGATCCGCGTACGCGGCGAGTACCTGCCGCTGTTCAGCCTGCACGAGCTGTTGCGCATCGGCGGCGAAGCGCCGGCGCCGGAGCAGGGCATCGTGGTGATCCTCGAGTCCGAGGGGCGCAGCTTCGCCCTGCAGGTGGACGAACTGGTCGGCCAGCAGCAGGTGGTGATCAAGAGCCTGGAACAGAATTTTCGCCGTGTGGAGGGTATCGCCGGCGCCACCATCATGGGCGACGGCAGCGTCGCCCTGATTCTCGACGTCGATGCGCTGCCACGCCTGGCGGCGCGGGAGGACACCGCCGATGAACGGCACTGAGGCAAGCCAGGCGAACGGCCCGGCGCAGGAATACCTGACCTTCACCCTGGGCCGCGAGGAGTACGCCATCGACATCCTCCGCGTGCAGGAGATCCGCGGCTACGACCAGGTCACCGCGATCGCCAACGCGCCGCCCTTCATCAAGGGCGTGATCAACCTGCGCGGGGCGATCGTGCCGATCGTCGACCTGCGCATCAAGTTCCACCTCGCCGAGGTCACCTACGACCCGTTCACCGTGGTGATCATCCTCAACATCGGCCGGCGCATCGTCGGCGTGGTGGTGGACTCGGTATCCGACGTGATCGCACTGGGCGGCGACGCGATCAGGCCGCCGCCGGAGTTCGGCGCCAGCTTCGACACCGAATACCTGCTCGGCCTGGCCACCGCGGGCGAGCGCATGTTGATCCTGGTGGACATCGAGAGACTGATGACCAGCCGCGAAATGGCGCTGGTCGACGAAGCCGCGGCCTGAGCGGCGCCAACGAGGGATAGGCAGGGGATATCGAAATGGGTCTGTTCAATGCACATGCGGTGGCGCAGCAACGCGCCGACCGGATCGCCACGCTCCTCCAGTCGTTCGCCGACGGCCAGCTCGACACCGCCGTCGGCGAGGCCCCGGCGCCCGGCTACGAGCGTCTCTACGACAGCCTGCGGGCGCTGCAGCGGCAACTGCGCGAACAACGCGCCGAACTCCAGCAGGTGGAAAGCCTGGAGGCGGGGCTGGCGGAGATGAGCCGCCAGCACGAAGCCGGCTGGATCGACCAGACGATTCCCGCCGAACGCCTGGAAGGTCGCGCGGCGCGCATCGCCAAGGGCGTCAACGAACTGGTGGCCGCGCACATCGCGGTGAAGATGAAGGTGGTCAGCGTGGTCACCGCCTACGGCCAGGGCAACTTCGAGCCGCTGATGGACCGCCTGCCGGGCAAGAAGGCGCAGATCACCGAAGCCATCGACGGCGTTCGCGAACGCCTGCGCGGGGCCGCCGAGGCGACCTCGGCGCAACTGGCCACGGCGGCCTACAACGCGCGGATCAAGAGCGCGCTGGACAACGTCTCGGCCAACGTGATGATCGCCGACAACGACCTCAACATCATCTACATGAACCGCACCGTCAGCGAGATGCTCGGTCGCGCCGAAGCGGATATCCGCAAGCAACTGCCGAACTTCGACGCCGGCCGCCTGATGGGCGCCAACATCGACGTGTTCCACAAGAATCCGGCGCACCAGCGGCACCTGCTGGCCAACCTCACCGGCGTGCACAAGGCCGAGCTCAACCTCGGCGGCCGGCGCTTCTCCCTCGATGTGGTGCCAGTGTTCAACGACGCCAACGAACGCCTCGGCTCCGCCGTGCAATGGACCGACCGCACCGAGGAACACCGCGCCGAGCAGGAAGTCTCGCAACTGGTGCAGGCGGCGGCGGCCGGCGACTTCAGCAAGCGCGTCGAGGAGGCCGGCAAGGAAGGCTTCTTCCTCAGGCTGGCGAAGGACCTGAACAGCCTGGTGGATACCGCCGACCGCGGCTTGCGCGACGTCTCGCGGATGCTCGGGGCGCTGGCCCAGGGCGACCTCACCCAGCGCATCGAGGCCGACTACCAGGGCACCTTCGGCCAGCTCAAGGATTTCTCCAACGACACCGCACAAAGCCTGTCGCGGATGCTCGGGCAGATTCGCGAGGCCGCCGACACCATCAACACCGCCGCCAGCGAGATCGCCAGCGGCAACGCCGAACTGTCGGCGCGCACCGAGCAGCAGGCGTCGAGCCTGGAGGAAACCGCCTCGAGCATGGAAGAACTGACCAGCACGGTGAAGCTCAACGCCGAGAATGCCCGCCAGGCCAACTCGCTGGCGGCCAATGCCTCGGAAGTGGCGACCCAGGGCGGCACCGTGGTGCAGAAGGTGGTCAGCACCATGTCCTCGATCAACGAGTCGGCGCGCAAGATCGCCGACATCATCGGGGTGATCGACGGCATCGCCTTCCAGACCAACATCCTCGCCCTCAACGCCGCGGTCGAGGCAGCCCGCGCCGGCGAGCAGGGCCGCGGCTTCGCGGTGGTCGCCGGGGAAGTGCGCACCCTCGCCCAGCGTTCCGCCGCCGCGGCCAAGGAGATCAAGACGCTGATCTCCGACTCGGTGGACAAGGTGGAGAACGGCAACACCCTGGTGGCCCAGGCCGGACAGACCATGAGCGACATCGTGGTGGCGATCCGCCGGGTCACCGACATCATGTCGGAGATCGCCGCCGCCTCCGCCGAGCAGAGCACCGGCATCGAAGAGGTGAACAGCGCGGTCTCGCAGATGGACGACATGACCCAGCAGAACGCCGCGCTGGTGGAGGAAGCCGCGGCCGCGGCCGAGGCCATGCAGGAGCAGGCGGGCCTGCTCAACCAGTCGGTGGCGGTGTTCAGGCTGGACACTCCGCCGAGCGTGGTCCAGCTCGCCAGCGCGCGGCCGTCCGCGCCACGCCCCAGCGCGCCGGCGCCGCTGGCCCGCAGCGGCATGGCGCGGGCCAGCAAGGCGCGCAAGGAAGACGGCTGGGAAGAGTTCTGAGACCACGCCGCGCCTCCGCCAGGCGGAGGGCGGCAAGCCCTTAGGGTCGACCAGGGAAACCCGACGCCAATGCCCACCTCCACGCCTTCGCCGGTGTTCGGCAACCAGGAGTTCCACTACACCCGCGAGGACTTCCAGCAAGTACGCGAGCGGCTCTACCGGCTGACCGGCATCAGCCTGGCCGAGAGCAAGGCGCAACTGGTCTATAGCCGCCTCTCGCGGCGCCTGCGCCTGTTGCGGCTCGGCAGCTTCGCCGAATATTTCACCCACCTCGACCGCGAGCCGGGCGAGCAGCAGTTGTTCGTCAACGCGCTGACCACCAACCTCACCGCATTCTTTCGCGAACGCCACCACTTCCCCCTGCTCGCCGACCTCGCCCGCCGCCAGTTGCAGCGGCATCGCCCGCTGCGCATCTGGTCGGCGGCGGCGAGTACCGGCGAGGAACCCTATTCGATCGCCATCACCCTGGTGGAGGCGCTGGGCAGCTTCGATCCGCCGGTGAAGATCGTCGCCTCGGACATCGATACCGGAGTGCTCGACTGCGCCCGCCAGGGCGTCTATCCGCTGGAGCGCCTGGAGCAGATGCCGGCGCCGCTGAAGAAACGCTTCTTCCTCCGCGGCACCGGGCCCAACGCCGGCAAGGCGCGGGTGGTGGAGGAACTGCGGCAACTGGTGGAGTTCCGCCAGATCAACCTGCTGGAGGCAGACTGGTCGATCGCCGGGGAACTCGACGCGATCTTCTGCCGCAACGTGATGATCTACTTCGACAAGCCGACCCAGACCCGCCTGCTGGAACGCATGGTGGCCCTGCTGCGGCCGGAGGGCCTGTTCTTCGCCGGGCATTCGGAGAACTTCGTCCACGCCAGCCACCTGGTGCGCTCCGTCGGCCAGACCGTCTACAGCCCGGCCTGATCGCGATGAATCTCCAGGCCCGGGAAGGCGCGCCGCTGAACCGCTACTACGATCCGTACTTCGCCTGCGATGCGGTGAAGCTGTTGCCCGGCGAATACTTCGCCAGCGGCGAAGACCTGGTGATCGTCACCGTGCTCGGCTCCTGCGTCTCGGTGTGCCTGCGCGACCCGCTCAACGGCATCGCCGGGATGAACCACTTCATGCTCCCCGAGCGCGGCCTCGGCGGCGACCCGGCCTCGCCGTCGGCGCGCTACGGCAGCCACGCCATGGAACTGCTGATCAACCGCATGCTGGCCCTCGGCGCCAGCCGCGAGCGCCTGCAGGCCAAGGTCTTCGGCGGCGGCTCGGTACTGCGCCAGATCAGCGCCGCCATCGGCCAGCGCAACGTCGAGTTCACCCTCGACTACCTGGCCACCGAGCGTATCCCGCTGCTCGCCAGCGACGTGCTGGAGGCCTTCCCGCGCAAGATCTACTTCTTCCCGCGCAATGGCCGGGTCCTGGTGAAGTCCCTGGTGGAGCTGAAGAACGACACCGTGCTGCAGCGTGAACGCGACTACCGCCGCCGTATCGACCGCAACGCGGACGGCGGCCCCATCGACCTGTTCTGACTCTCCGGGAGAGCCCGCCATGCCCATCAGTGTCCTGGTCGTCGACGATTCCGCCCTGATCCGCAGCCTGCTCAAGGAGATCATCCAGGCCGACCCGGAGCTGCGCCTGGTCGGCTGCGCGCCGGACGCCTTCGTCGCCCGCGACCTGATCAAGCAGCACGCGCCGGACGTGATCAGCCTCGACGTGGAAATGCCGCGAATGGACGGCCTGACCTTCCTCGACAAGCTGATGAAGGCGCGGCCGACCCCGGTGCTGATGATCTCCTCGCTCACCGAGCGCGGTTCCGAAGCCACCCTGCGCGCGCTGGAACTGGGCGCGGTGGACTTCATCGCCAAGCCCCGGCTGGGCATCGCCGAAGGCATGCAGGCCTATGCCGAGGAAATCCGCGCCAAGCTCAAGACCGTCGCCCGCGCCCGCCTGCGCCGCCGTGCGGCGGACGCGCCGGCGCCGCCGGAAAGCGCGGCGCCGCTGCTCAGCACCGAGAAGATCATCGCCCTCGGCGCCTCCACCGGCGGCACCGAGGCGCTCAAGGAAGTGCTGCTCGGCCTGCCGGCGCACAGTCCCGGGGTGGTCATCACCCAGCACATGCCTCCCGGCTTCACCCGCAGCTTCGCCGAGCGCCTGGATCGCCTGACCCGGCTCAGCGTCAGCGAAGCGCGCGACGGCGACCGCATACTGCCCGGCCACGCCCTGGTCGCGCCGGGCGACCACCACATGGAGGTGCAGCGCTCCGGCGCCAACTACGTGGTGCGTTTGAACCGCCAGGCGCAGGTCAACGGCCACCGCCCGGCAGTGGACGTGATGTTCGAGTCGCTGGCTCGCTGCGCCGGGCGCAACCTGCTCGCCGGCCTGCTCACCGGCATGGGCAAGGACGGCGCGCGCGGGCTCCTGGCGATCCGCCAGGCCGGCGGCTACACCCTGGCCCAGGACGAGGCTACCTGCGTGGTCTACGGCATGCCCCGCGAAGCGGTGGAACTGGGCGCCGCGGAAGACGTGCTGCCGCTCGAACGGATCGCCGCCGCGCTGCTCCAGCAAGCCGCCCGGCGCGGCAGCGGCAACCGCCTCTGAGCGGGATCCTGGCCGGCCCGCTGCGCTTTTTCGCCGCCCCCCGCAACCTCCCCCGCCGAGACCCCGCCGACGACAGGCCCGAACCACGGGCCTTTGCCTGCTCGCCATCATTGTGACGTCAAATTAATGGCGAAATAAAACCAAATTACGTTGCCTGAAATAATGCACATCTGCACAATTGGCCCTTTCGCCAAAAGTTCGACACACGCTTTCGATCCATGATTTCGGCCGCGGGCCGGGCGAGAAACTGATAGGGATAGCCATGGCGGCGAACTGGGGGTTGCGCGGCAAATCGGTGGTGGCGCTGTTGCTGGCCTGTGCCCTGGCACTGGTCCCGGCGGTGCTGCTGGGCTGGCGCGCGATGGACGACATCCGTACGCACTTCGGCCTGGCCTACGCGAAGAACTTCACCCTGCTGCACCGGCAGAAGATCCTCGCCCCGGTCTCCCGCGAACTGGCGTTGTCGCGCCGTTTCGCCGAATCGGTGGTGACCCGCGACTGGCTGCTGAAGGAAGACGACCCGGCGCGCCGCGCGCTGTTCTTCCGCGAGGCCGAGGGCTACCGCGGCGACTTCCGCGACCACGCCTACTTCATCATCGCCAGCGGCTCCCACCACTACTACTTCAACGACGGCCGCCAACCCTACAGCGAACGGCCGCGCTACACCCTGGAGGCCGGCGACCCGGAAGACGCCTGGTACTTCAATACCCTGCGCAACAGCGCCGCCTACAACATCAACGTCAATGTCGACAGCAAGCTGAACCTGACCAAGGTCTGGTTCAACCTGGTGATCCGCGACCAGGGCCGGCCCATCGGCCTGGCCGGCAGCGGCCTGGACCTGAGCGGCTTCCTCGACGACTTCATCATCGCCCGCGAGCCGGGCGTGACGCCGATGATCGTCGGCGACGACGGCGCCATCCAGGCCCACCCGGACCGCCGCCTGATCGCCTACAGCTCCGCCGCCGGCGGCGCCAGCGAACGCCACCGGGTGTTCGACCTGCTCGACCAGCCGGAACAGCGCGACGCCCTGCGCGAGGCCATGCGCCTGGCCCGCGCCAAGGCCGGCTCGGTGCACTGCCTGTGGGCCGGCCTCGACGGCCGCCAGCAACTCTTCGCCGTGGCCTACATTCCCCAACTGCGCTGGTACGTGCTCACCGCCGTCGACCTGCACGCCGCCCAGGTCCTCGACAACCGCTGGCTTTGGCCGCTGGCGGGCACGTTCCTGCTGTTGCTGGTGGCCCTGCTGCTGGGCTTCGCCTATGCCGTCGAGCGCCTGCTGTTGCGCCCCCTGCGCAGCCTCAAGCGCTCGGCCAAGGCGATCGCCGCCGGGCGCTACGACACGCCGCTGCCGCTGGCGCGCCAGGACGAGATCGGCTCGCTGTCGAAGGCCTTCGCCAGCATGGCCGACCAGGTCCGCCGGCACACCGCCGAGCTGGAAGACAAGGTCCAGGAGCGCACCCAGGCGCTGGAGGAAGCCAACCGCGAGATGGCCGCCGCGCAGAAGAAGATCGGCGACAGCCTCGACTATGCCAGCCTGATCCAGCGCGCGATCCTCCCCGACCGCCAGCTCAGCGCCACCCTCGGCGAGCATCACTTCATGCTGTGGAAACCGCGCGACGTGGTCGGCGGCGACTTCTACGTGTACCGCGAGCAGGCCGACGGCTACCTGATCGGCGTGGTCGACTGCGCCGGTCACGGCGTGCCCGGCGCGCTGATGACCATGCTCGCCCGCGCCGCCATCGACCACGCCATCGAGGCGGTGGGCAGCCGCGACCCGGCGGCGATCCTCGGCGAGACCGACCAGGCGATGCGCAGCATGCTCAGCCAGGAGCAGATCCCCCAGGCGCTGGCCACCAACATGGATGCCGGGCTGGTCTGGGTCGACCGCCGGCGCCGCCAGCTGGCCTTCGCCGGGGCGAAGATCTCGCTGTACGCCAGCGACGGCGAGGAGGTCCAGGAACTCAAGGGCGCGCGCCGGGCGATCGGCGACAAGCGCCGTGGCGACTACCGCAACATCGAGGTACCGCTGGCGCCGGGCTGGACCTTCTACCTGAGCACCGACGGTTTCCTCGACCAGGCCGGCGGCGAACACGGCTTCGGCTTCGGCAGCCGGCGCTTCGCCGACATGCTCCGCGACCACGCGCGGCAGCCGCTCCCCGAGCAGGCCGAGGCCTTCGTGGCGACGCTCGCCGAGTACCAGGGCGAGCACCCGCAACGCGACGACATCACCATCCTGTCCTTCCGATTCGACTAGGGGCACCCATGGAAACGCTAGACCTGCTGGCCATGCGTGAAAGCTACACTCGCCAACGCATCCTGCTCTGCTTCAACGGACCGATCTCGCGCAGCCTGATCGAGGAGATAGGCCACGCGCTGCGCAACTACCTGCACGCCGAACAGGCCAAGCCGAGCGAAGCGATGGACGTCTTCGCGGTGTACATCGAGATGACCCAGAACATCCGCCACTACGCCAATCTCAAGGGCTACGGCGAACACGAGGCGGCGGCCACGGTAGCCATCGCCCGCAACGAGGACGGCCACTACGTGGTGTCCGCCGGCAACCTGGTGGAACGCGACGACGGCCAGAGCCTGGTGCGCAGCATCCAGGCCATCGCCAACCTCGACAAGGCCGCCCTCAAGGCCGCCTACAAGGAGCAGCTACGCCGCCCGCGCGACAGCGGCTGCGCCAGCGGAGCCGGTCTCGGCCTGCTGGACATCGCCCGCAAGTCCAGCGAACCACTGGCCGCATCGCTGAAGGAACAGCCCGACGGGCGCGCCTTCTTCAGCCTGCGCGCCGTGATCTGACCCCGTGTTTTAGGAAGAACACCATCATGAGTGACCTGCACATACCCGGCACCCAGTCCACGCCCGCCATCCAGGGCGACTGGCAGGCCGGACGCCTGTCCATGCAAGGCGATTCCTACCCGGAAAACTCCTATGAACTGTTCGGCCAGGTGATCGACTGGGTCGAGCGCTTCCTCGCCGCCGGGCAGCGGCCGCTGGAACTGGACCTGCGCCTGCTGTACCTGAACACCAGTTCGATCAAGGCCATGATGGACATCCTCGACCTGCTCGAAGAGGCCCACCAGGGCGGTCGCCCGGTCAGCCTGCGCTGGCACTACGACCGGCGCAACGAACGGGTCGCGGAGCTGGCCGAGGAGTTCCGCGAGGACTGCAGCTTCCCCTTCGCCATCCAGGCCCACGACGAGTAGCCGACGATGAGCCGCGAACGCGAACTGGACGCCTGGATCGACGGCCTGCTGGCCGATCCGCAGTTCCACGGGCATCCGCTGCACCAGGCGCTGGCCCGCCTGCGCCAGCAATCGCTGGAGCAACTGGTGCGGCTGGAGCGCATCGCCCGGATCTCCGACGGATTCCAGTCGATGGCGCGGGAGCAGAACCTGTCGCTGTCCGAGCGCTACCACAAGCAGCTGCGGCGCCTGGAAAAGGTGGCGCGGATCTCCGACCGCTACCAGCAGATGATGCGCGACCTCAACCTGGCGCTGAAGGAAGCCTCGATCCGCGACCCGCTGACCGGCCTGCCCAACCGACGCATGCTGCTGGAGCGCCTCAGGGAGGAGAACGAACGCTCCCAGCGCCACGGCCAGAGCTACGTGCTGGCAATGCTCGATGTGGACTTCTTCAAGCAGGTCAACGATACCTGGGGCCACGACAGCGGTGACCGGGTGCTGGTGGAAATCGCCCGGGCCATGGAATCCGAGCTACGCGAATACGACCTCTGCGGCCGCTGGGGCGGCGAGGAATTCCTCCTGCTGCTGCCGCAGACCCGCCTGCAGGACGCCGGCCCGGTACTCGAGCGGGTGCGCGACAGCGTACGGACCCTGGCGGTACGCGTCGGCACCGAGGCGCTGAGCGTCACCGCCAGCGTCGGCGTTACCGAACACCGCATCGGCGAAACCTATTCGCAGACCGTCAATCGCGCCGACGCCGCACTGCTCGACGCCAAGCGCAGCGGCCGCGACAAATGCGTGTTCGCCGCGCTCCCGCCGCTTCCTGCCCCTTCCCGCCCGGCTCCAGCGCGCTGAGCCTCCTCAGGCGTCCAGCCGCTGCGGCCGCACCTGGCCTCGGCTGAGGTCCACCAGCAGCGCCTGAAGCGCCTCGAAGCGCGCCACCGGCAACTCCAGGGTCAGGACGACGCCGTCGGCGCCGTAGTCTTCGGCCGCCACGCTGGCGCCCAGCGCCAGGCTGCGCGCCTTGAGCAGCGCGTGGTCGGCGAAGGCACAGGCGAAGCGCACCCGACAGCGCTCGACCAGCTCGCTGCGCGGCGCCTGCTGCAGGCACTTGGCCGCGCCGCCGCCATAGGCGCGGGCGAGGCCGCCGGTGCCGAGCTTGATGCCACCGAACCAGCGGCTGACCAGCACCGCCACGCAGTCCATGTCCTGTCCCTCGATGGCCGCCAGGATCGGCCGCCCGGCGCTGCCGCCGGGTTCGCCGTCGTCGCTGAAGCGGTACTGCGCGCCGCACTTCCAGGCCCAGCAATTGTGTCCGGCGGAAGCGTCGCGGTGGGCGGCGATGAACGCCTGCGCCTCGTCCTCGTCGGCCACCGGCGCGGCGATGGTGTGGAAGCGGCTCTTGCGGATTTCCTCGCGGTATTCGGCGAGGCCTTGCAGGGTGCTCGGCATCGCGTTCAGGCCGCCGGCGGGGTCAGTCCGCAGCCCTTGAGGATGATCCGCACCAGGTTGTCGGCGGCGGCGGCGAAGTCCTGCCTGGACATGCGCTTGCGGCCGGTGACCAGGCCGATCTGGCTGGCGAAGTCGGCGTAGTGCTGGGTGCTGCCCCAGAGCAGGAAGATCAGGTGCACGGGATCCACCGGGTCCATCCGGCCGGCGGCGATCCAGGCCTCGAATACCGCGGCGCGGCCGCGGAACCAGCTGCGGTAGTCCTGGTTGAAATGCGCGGTGAGGCACTCGCCGCCGCTGATGATCTCCATGGCGAAGATCCGCGAGGCCAGCGGGTAGCGGCGGGAGAACTCCATCTTGGCGCGGATGTAGCGGGCCAGCGCCTCGGCCGGATCGTCGTCGACGCCGAGGGTGTTGAAGGTACTGTCCCAGAGTTCGAGGATGTTGCTCAGCACCGCCGTGTAGAGGCCCAGCTTGTTGCCGAAGTAGTAGTGCAGGTTGGCCTTGGGCAGGCCGACGTTCTGCGCGATGGTGTTCATGCTGGTGCCCTTGAAGCCGTGGCGGGCGAACTCCTCCTCGGCCGCGGCGAGGATCGCCTCCTCGTTCTTCTGGCGGATGCGCCCGGCCGGCTTGTCGCGGGCGGCCGGGTCGTGGGCGGGCACTGTCAGGGTCATGCGCAGGTTTCCATCGGCGTGATCCCCGCGTTGATACCCCAGCCCGGCCGCGGGACACAAGCCAGGCGCGGAAAAATTTGCAAACGCCCGTATCAACCCAGCGGCTTGCGCCAGCGCGCCAGGGCGCCGCCCTTCGCGCTGGCTTGCGCCGCTTCGGCAACGCGCTCCTCGGGCAGCAGCAGGTTGAGCAGGATGGCGGTGATGCCGCCGCTGGTGATCGCCGAGTCGAACAGGGTCTTCACCACCGCCGGCATCTGGTCGAGCAGGGTCGGCTGCGCGGCCACGCCGAGGCCGACGCCGAACGAGGCGGCAATGATCAGCACGCTGCGGCGGTCCATTGCGGTCTGGCCGAGAATGCGGATGCCGGCGGCGGCGACGCTGCCGAACATCACCAGGGTGGCGCCGCCGAGTACCGGCTTGGGGATCTGCTGGAGGATCGCGCCGACCCAGGGGAACAGGCCGAGCGCCAGCAACACGCCGCCGATGTAGATGCCGACGTGCCGGCTGGCCACCCCGGTGAGCTGGATCACCCCGTTGTTCTGCGCGAAGGTGGTGTTCGGGAAGGCGCTGAAGGTGGCTGCCAGCAGGCAACTGACGCCGTCGCCGAGCACCCCGCCGCGCAACCGCTGCAGGTACGCCGGCCCCTCCAGGGGTTGCCGCGAGAGCATGCAGTTGGCGGTCAGGTCGCCGACCGTCTCGATGCTGCTGATCAGGTAGATCAGCGCCACCGGCAGGAAGGCCATCCAGTCGAAGGCGAAGCCGAAGCGGAACGGCTGCGGCAGGCTGACCAGCGGCAGCTCGGGCAACGCCCGCGGAACGAACAGGCCGGTCGCCCAGGCCGCCAGGGTACCCAGCGCCAGGCCGATGACGATGGCGGCCAGGCGCAGCCAGGGCAGGCGCGAGCGGTTCAGCAGGACGATGCTCAGCAGCACCAGCGCGCCCAGCGCGAGATTGGCCGGTGCGCCGAAGTCCGTGGCCCCGGCTCCGCCGCCGAGGTCGGTGATGCCGACCTTGATCAGGCTGACGCCGATCAGGGTGATGACGATGCCGGTGACCAGCGGCGTGATCACCCGGCGAAGATGGCCGAGGAACCGACTGAGGACGATCTGCACGAAGGCGCCGAAGAAGCACACGCCGAAGATCATCGCGAGGATCTCCTCGGGACCGCCGCCGCGCTGCTTCACCAGCATCCCGGCGGCCAGCACGGCGCCGAGGAAGGCGAAGCTGGTGCCTTGCAGGCAGATCATCCCGGCGCCGATGCCGAACGGCCGGCGCGCCTGGATCAGGGTGCCGGCGCCGGAAACCATCAGCGCCATGCTGATCAGGTATGGCAGGTGCTCGCCGAGGCCGAGCAGCGAGCCGATCACCAGCGGCGGAGTGACGATACCGACGAAGCTGGCCAGCACGTGCTGTAGCGCGGCAAGGAAGGCGGGAAGCGGGCGCGGCCGGTCGTCGAGGCCGTAGATGAGGTCGTTGGGGCGCTGGTCTTCGCTATGCATCGGGCCGTCTCAAGTGGCGCTCCTCGGACAGGAGGAGGATGCACGGCTTCTGCAAAAAGCTGTCCAGGTGATCAGCTTATTCCTGCCGCTCAGGCTGCAAGGCGCGCCCGGCGTGGGTCGAGCGAACAACGGGAGGCAAACGCAAGGACGACGAAGGCGACCGTCGCGCACCGTGCCGATGCACGGCGCGCAATGACGGGGCGCGCTGGCGGGGCCCGGCCGGCAGCCCCGCACGACGGACTCAGAAGTGGTACTTGACCAGGAAGCTTGCGGTGTTCTGGTCGGTGGTGAAGTACTGCGAGTCCTTCACACCGTACTTGTCGGACCAGTAGTCGTACTCCAGGCCCACGTACAGGTGCTTAGGCTCGTAGCCGAGGGCCTTGCCCAGGTCGTACTTGACCTGTGGGTTGAAGTGCAGGTTGGCGTGATAGTCGCTCTGGTTGCGGCGGCTGGTGCTGGCGCTCTTGTTGTTGATCACCCAGTCCATGTAGCCGTCGATGAGGATGTCGGAGTTGCCCACCGGAATGGTGTAGGACCACACCGGGGTGATCTGCCAGGCGCCGGCGCGCACGCGGTTGCCGTCGGGCTTGCGGTAGTAGAAGTTGAGCTGGAAGTAGTCGAAGCCGGGGATCGCCAGGTCGAAGCCCGGGCCGAGCAGGTAGGCCTCGGTGTCGCCTTCGCCGAACTCGTAGGTGCCGGCCAGCAGCACGTCCTTCACCGGGCCGAAGGAGAGGTCCGCTCCGGTGAGCTTGCCGAAGCTCAGGCGCGGAGTGATCTCGCCGTAGTAGGTGTTCTTGCCGTTGCTGGCGTCTTCCTTGCCGTTGTAGTTGATCTGGTCGAAGAAGATGAACAGGTCGCCCCAGGTCCAGCCGCTGGCATGTTCCAGGGTGAAGGTCTGCTGGATCGGCGGGTTGATCTTGAAGTTCTTGCCGTAGAGGTAGGTCAGGCTCTCGTTGTGCCAGAGCAGCGGCCCCGAGTCGGTCTCGTGGGTCGGCGTCATGTCATGGTCTTCGGCGACAGCCTGGCCTGCGGCCAGTAGCCCCCCGGCTAGCATCACGGTGGCGAGTGTGCGGCTCATTGAAACGCTCCTGGAGTGAATAGCTTTTCTTCTAGTGGGCGAACCTGTCCGAGCGGTCAGGCCTCGCCATGGATAGCAAGAACGAAGCCAAGACGGCGCGGGCGCTTCGCCGGGTTTCCTGCGGCGAAGGGAACGCCTGTTTTTTCAGTGTTTTGGACAAAGGCGGCGAAATGCCTCCAACCTCTCTACGACGGCAAAAACCTGACCCCAAGGACAGTTTTTGCCTTGCACTGGTGCGTGGTCGGGAGGGGCGTGCTCGACTTTGGGTTGGCAGCGCGAAGAAAACTGGATACACAAAAACGATTTGTGACAAAAAGAATCAGCAGACTTTTGTACACAAAACAGTGCGTGGTCTTTCTACACATCACCGCCCCGGCGTTCGGGCGAGAAGCGGCGCGGATGATGCCAGAGACGGCGGGCGGAATTCATCCCCGAATGGGGTTTTTCGTCGGGTTTCAGGACGCCCGGACGTAAATTCGCCAGGGCCTGGGAGACTCCGGTGGCATGACATCCAGAAGGCGCTCTCGATGTTGCGTAGCGGAGCGCGCTCGAGTACGGGTCGCCTGGCAGCCTATGCCTGCCGGGTCTTCTTGCTTCGTCATCCGCAGGGTGGATACGCCTTGGGCATTATCCGCCGGACAGGTCTCCCCGCCTCACCCACATGGGTCCCCTCACCACACCGCGATCTGCGAATCGGTGCGCGGCTCGGTGCCGCCACAGAGCACGCCGCTGGCCGGGTCGCGCAGGACGATCTGGCCGCGCCCGTAGCTGGTCGAGTCGTAGGCGATCTCCACCTGGTGCCCACGCTGCGCCAGCTCCGCCGCCAGCGCGCGCGGCGCGGCATGTTCGATGCCGACGCGCAGCCCGCCCAGCCACTGCCAGCGCGGCGCGTCGAGGGCAGCCTGGGGGTTGAGGCCGAAGTCCACCAGGTTCATCACCATCTGCACGTGGCCCTGCGGCTGCATATAGGCGCCCATCACGCCGAACGGGCCGAGCGGCACGCCGTCCTTGCTGAGGAAACCGGGAATGATGGTGTGGAAGGTCTGCTTGCCCGGCTCCAGGCAATTCACGTGGTCCGGATCGAGGCTGAACTCGGCGCCGCGGTTCTGCAAGGCGATGCCGGTGCCGGGCACCACCACGCCGGAGCCGAAGCCGTGGTAGTTGCTCTGGATGAACGAGACCAGGTTGCCCTCCTCGTCGCCACAGGCCAGGTACACCGTGCCGCCCGGCCTCGGCTGGCCGGGGCTGGGATCGAGCGCGCGCTCGCCGATCAGCGCACGGCGGCTGGCGGCGTAGTCCTCGTGCAGCAGTTCCTCGACCGAGACCCGCATCGACTGCGGCTGGCTGATGTAGTGCAGCCCGTCGACGTACGCCAGCTTCATCGCCTCCAGTTGGCGATGCCAGGTCCGCGCGCAGTCGCGCTCGCCGAATTCGAAGCCCTTGAGGATGTTCAGGGTCATCAGGGCGATCAGGCCCTGGCCGCTCGGCGGAATCTCCCAGACGTCATAGCCACGGTAGTTCAGCGAGATCGGTTCGACCCACTTCGCCTGGTAGCCAGCCAGGTCCTCCGCGCGCAGGTAGCCGCCGCTGCGCTCGGCGTGGCCGACGATGGCCCTGGCCAGCTCGCCGCGATAGAAGCTTTCGCACTGGCTGCGCGCCAGCTCGTCCAGGGTGTCGGCCTGGCCCGGCTGGCGGAACACCTCGCCGGCGCGCGGCGCCCGGCCGTCGATGAGGAACTCGTCGAACCAGGCCCGTAGCTCGGGCCGCTGCGGCAACGCCGCGCGGAACTTGTCCAGGCCGCTCTGCCACAGGCGGGCGATCACCGGCGAGACCGGAAAGCCATCGCGAGCCAGCTCGATCGCCGGCCGCAGCAGTTGTTCGAACGGCAATTTGCCGAAGCGCCGCGACAGTTCGCCCCAGGCCGCCGGACAGCCCGGCACGGTGACCGGCGTCCAGCCGTACAGCGGCATCCGCTCGTGGCCGGCGGCGCGCACCCGCTCGCGATCGAGCAGGCCCGGCGCGCGCCCGCTGGCGTCCAGGCCGTGCAGGCGTCCGCGGGTCCAGACCAGGGCGAAGGCATCGCCGCCAATCCCGCAGCCGGTCGGCTCGACCACCGTCAGCGCGGCGGCGGTGGCGATCGCCGCGTCGATGGCATTGCCGCCACGGCGCAATATCTCCAGCCCGACCTGCGCCGCCTGCGGCTGCGAGGTGGCGACCATGCCGCGGCGGGCATGGACCGGCGAACGTTGCGAGGCGTAGGGAAGCGCGTGGGCGGAGAAGTCGAGCATCGGCGTGGGCTCCGGGAAACTTGAGGCGGCAGGTTAGCCCTGCCAGACTCTGCCGACTAGCGACACGACGCCAAGTCATGACGATGAACGGACAGCCTGCGGAACTGCACCGCCCGATTCCCACCCTCGCCCGCCTGCCACGGCCGGTCTACGCGCGCGCCGAAAGCCTGCGCGCCGGCTCCTGGACCTCGCGCCACCGGCACGCCTGGGTACAGCTTTCCTACGCCATCAGCGGCGTGCTCGGCGTACATACCGCCGAGGGCAGCTTCTTCGCCCCGCCGCAGCGGGCGATCTGGATTCCGGCGCAGCTGGAACACGAGGTGGTCACCTCCACCCGCGCCGAGATGCGCAGCCTGTACATCCGTGGCGACGCCTGCGCCTGGGCGCCGACGCGCTGCCGGGTGCTGGAGGTGACGCCGCTGGCGCGCGAGCTGATCAAGAGTTTCTGCGAGTTGCCGGTGGACTACCCGGAGGGCGACAGCGCCGAATCGCGGCTGGTGCAGGTGCTGCTGGACCAGTTGCGGCTGCTGCCGGAGGTCGCCTTCTCCCTGCCGATGCCGCGCGAGCCGCGCCTGCTGCGGCTGTGCCAGGCACTGATCGACGAACCGACCCAGAGCCTGACCATGGGCGACTGGGCGCAGCGCCTGGGCACCTCGGAAAAGACCCTGTCGCGCCTGTTCCAGCGCGAGACCGGGATGAACTACCGGCTCTGGCGCCAACGCCAGCGCCTGCTCGCCTCGCTCAACGCGCTGGAGGCCGGCGACAGCGTCACCGGCGCCGCCCTGGACAGCGGCTACGACTCGACCTCGGCCTACATCGCCGCCTTCAAGGGACTCTTCGGCTTCACTCCCGGCGAACTGTTCCGCCAGCGCTGAGCCCGGCGAAGGGCCCAGCGCGCGCGGCTCAGAACACGTCGATGGGATAGTCGACGATCACCCGGTATTCGTCGATGTCGTTGTCCACCGCGCTGTAGCCGCCGGTGCCGCGGTGGGTGGCCCAGCGCAGGCGCAGCGAGAGGTCCTTGGCCGGACCGCCCTGGACCACGTACTGCAGGTCGAGGTCGCGTTCCCAGTGCTTGGCGTTCTTGCCGTCGGCGCTGTACCAGCCGCCGTAGCCGGGGCTGTCCGGATCGACCCGGGTCAGGTCCAGCTTGCCGCGCGAGTACGAGGCCGAGGCGCTCAGGCCGGGTAGGCCGAGGGCGACGAAGTCGTAGTCGTATTGCAGCTTCCAGGACTTCTCGTTGGGACCGTTGAAGTCGGAATACTGCTGCGAGTTGTCGAGGAAGATGCTGTCGCCCTGGTTGATGTAGTCGAACGGCGTGTTGCCGTTGACCTTCTGCAGCACCGCGGTGACGGTGTGCTGCCTGTAGCCGACCGCGAAATGCAGGCTGTAGGTGTTGTTGTCGATCCGGCCGAGCAACGAGTCGCCGCTGTCGACGGTCTTGTAGTAGTGCGCGCCGGGGTTCAGCGACCAGTTGTCGTCGATCTCGTAGGTGTAGTCGACGTCGCCGTAGTACTGCTTCCAGACGTTCTGCAGTTCGGCGGCGTACAGGCTGCTGGTGAAGCCCTCGATGCCGCCCCAGGTGCCGCCCAGCCAGCTGAGATGATGGCTGTCGCGGTCGCCCGGCAGTTCGCCGTAGTACGAGCCGAGGCGACGGTGGCCACTCTGGTTGTAGTACTTGGTGAAACTGACCTGGCCAGCCGTGAGGGTCAGGTCCTCGAAACTGTTGTTGGTCAGGCTCACACCGCGGAAGGTCTGCGGCAGCATGCGCGACTCGCCGCCGGCGACCACCGGGTTGCTGAGGAACTGGTCGCCCAGCTTCAGCTCGGTGTCGAAGGCGCGGATCTTCAGCGCCGCCCCGCCACTGGAGAACTCATCGGGCGCCTTGCCGGATTCGTAGCCTTCCTTGCTCGGCGCGGTGATCGGCAGGATGCTGGTGCCGCCGGTACCGCCGCCGCCGTCGAGCTTCAGCCCGAGCATGCCGTAGGCGTCGACGCCGAAGCCGACCACGCCGGGCGTGTAGCCGGACTGAAAGGTGGCGATGAAGCCTTGCGCCCATTCCTTGCTGTCGTGCCCGGAAGCGTGCCGGCGGTCATGGTTGAAGTAGTAGTTGCGGGTCAGCAATTGGAGGCTGGAGCCTTCGATGAAGCCTTCTTTGGCTTCCCCCTCATCGGCCCAGGCGGCGGACGCGGTGCACAGCGCCAGCGCCATCGGCGTCAAGGCGAACAGATTCCTCATTGCGGTTGCTCCTTCTTACAGCGTGGTGAAATCCGGCAAGGCCGGAAAGCGTGTTGTGGTGTCGTTCCCGGCGACGCTTCTGCTGGCGTCGCGCGGGCGATCGCTCCCATGGGGCGCCCAGCCGGGCGCAACCCGAAAAAAAAGGTCGCTGGTATCAGCGGCCTTGAGAAGACGTCGAATAGGAGCAATCAAAGTTCGGCGTCGGGAAGTCTTGCCAGTGTATTTCCGGACACTGGAAACCGGCTGGAACGCAGTCGGACTCTTCTATTGAAAGTCTCTTCGACTCATCAGGCTTTAGGCTTTCCACGTCCCGCTCTTGCATGGCGAGATCGATGAAGACAGAACGAATATCGTCGACAGCCAGCGACAATTATCCATTGAGCTGGCGCGATTATATTTTTTTGCCACTATCGGAAAAACCCGATATCCAACGAAAGTCTTTTACATATTCTGCAAGAATTGTCCGAACGGTCAGGAAGGCAAAAAAAACGCCGCATATCATATGCGGCGCAAGGACAGGGTACCCAGGCTCACGCTTCCCGAGTACCCGGGGGAAGCCATGGCGCGGCTGGCGCCATGCGCTAGATCAGGAGTCGCTGCGGGCCCCGGCCTGCGCGGCGGAGGCGGAAAGTTCCTGCTGGTGCTCGATGGCCTGCTGGTTGGCGTCGACCATGCGGTTGGTCATCAGCGAGGACTCTTCGGCGAAACCGGCCTGGGAAAATGCGAGGGAAAACAAACTGAGTATGGCGGCAGCAAGGATCTGGCGATTCATGGCGGGTCTCCGATGACACCCTGTTCACTTGGGACAGGCGCCATATTAGTTAACCGCCATGCTCGGAAAAATAGCCAAACAGACGAGAGAGTATTACCTCAATAACAACAATCCTTCACTGTGCCCAGTAACTTGAACTTTGCATGGTAGTTTCGTCGCGGGCGAATGCCTGGGGAAGTTCCTGTTGCAACAGATCGACCCAGGTGCGGATCTTCGCGTCCAGGTAACGCCGCGAGGGATACAGCGCATAGATGGTCCGCTGGTGCATGGCATGGCCGGGCAACACCCGTAGCAGCTCGCCGTTGCGCAGCGCCGCGGCCGCCACGTAGCTGGGCAGCAGGGCGATGCCGAGGTCGGCCTTGGCCGCCTGGGCCATGACCTCGGCGACATTGACCATGAAGGTGTTCTGCGGGCTGACGGTGCGCTCGCCCTGCTCGTCGGCGAAGATCCAGCCCTCCGGGTAGGCCGGGTCCTGCAGGCGCAGGCAGACGTGGCGCTCCAGGTCGTCCACCGAGCGTGGCACGCCGCGCTGCTGCAGGTAGCCGGGACTGGCGCAGAGCACGCTGTGGATGCTGCCCAGGCGCTGGGCGACGAACTCCGAGTCGGGCAACTGGCGCTCGCCGGTGATCAGCACGTCCTGGCCTTCCTCGAGCATGTCCGGGTTGCGCTGGGACAGGGTCAGCTCGATCACCACGTCGGGGAACAGTGCGCCGTAGCGGGCGATCATCGGCACCAGGTGATGCTGGCCCATGCCCATCAGCGACTGCACGCGCAAGCGGCCGCAGGGGCGGATGTGCGCGCCGGCGGCTTCGGCCTCGGCGACCTCGATGTCCTCGAGGATCCCGCGGCACCGCTCCAGGTAGCGCTCGCCGGCCTCGGTCAGGGCCAGGCGCCGGGTGGTGCGGTGCAGCAGGCGCGTCTGCAGGTGCGCCTCCAGGTCGGAGATCAGCCGCGATACCTGCGCGGTGGACAGGTCCAGGGCCTGGGCGGCGGAAGTGAAGCTGCCGCTGTCCACCACCCTGGCGAACACGCGCATGCCTTGCAATGTGTCCACTATTACCTCGGTTGCAAAACAGATTCGTAAATTGGTCGGATTTTCCCTGGCGCCGGGCTGCCTATACTGGCCGCCGTCGCCGTAGCAACGCCGGGCATACCCTGCCCGGCGTCGGGGCGGATGGCCCACCCGCCGTCCGCTCTCCTTCCCCCCGCACAGACTCTGCTACGGCGGCGCCCCCTTCCCCTTACGCCGCGCTCAGCGTCCCGGTTCCGGAATCCGGTACCAGGCGACGTACAGCGCCGGCAGGAAGATCAGCGTGAGCAGCGTGGCGGCGACGATGCCGCCGATCATCGCATAGGCCATCGGCCCCCAGAACACTTCGCGGGCGATGGGGATCATCCCCAGGCTGGCCGCCGCCGCCGTCAGCAGGATCGGCCGGGTGCGGTGGTGGGTGGCTTCCAGCACGGCTTCCCAGGGCGTCTTGCCGTCTTTCTCGAAGGCATCGATCTGGGTCACCAGGATCACCGAGTTGCGGATGATGATGCCGATCAGCGCGAGAATCCCGAGGATCGCCACGAAGCCCATCGGCGTGCCGGTCGGCAGCAACGCCGCGACCACCCCGATCAGCCCCAGCGGCGCGACGCTGGCCACCAGGAACAGCTTCTGCACGCTCTGCAACTGGATCATCAGGAAGGTCGCCATGAGGAACAGCATCAGCGGCACCACCTTGGCGATCGGGCCCTCGGCCTTGCCGCTCTCCTCCACCGTGCCGCCCACTTCGATCCGGTAGTTCGCCGGCAGGCTGTCGGCGAAGCGCTTGACCTCCGGCGCCAGCCGGGCGACCAGGTCGGTGGGCTGGATCTCGCCGCGCAGCGACGCCTTCACCGTGATCGTCGGCTTGCGGTCGCGGCGCCACACCAGCGGCTGCTCCAGCTCGTAGCTGACCTTGGCGAACGCCTTGAGCGGGATCGAGGTGCCGCTGGGCGTGACGATCTGCAGGCTCTCCAGGGTCTCCAGCGAGCCGCGCTCGCTATCCTCGGCGCGGCCGATGACGTTCACCAGGTAGATGTCGTCGCGCACCTGGGTCACCGCGCTGCCGGTCACCACGCTGTTCATGATCTGCGCCACGTCCTCGGAGGAAAGCCCGAGCTGGCGCGCCTTGTCCTGGGCGATATCGATCTTGAGCATCTTCCCGGGCTCGTTCCAGTCGTAGACGATATCGCCGATGTTCGGGTTGCCGTCGAGCACGCCGGCCAGGCCCATGGCGTACTCGCGGACCTTGTCGATCTGCGGTCCGCTGACCCGGTACTGGATCGGCCGTCCCACCGGCGGCCCCATCTCCAGCGGCTGCACGTAGGTGCTGATGCCGACGTAGTCCTTGCGCAAGCGATCGCGCAGGCGTGCGGCGACGCGCTCGCGGGCCTCCAGGTCCTTGGTGACGATCACCAGCTGGCCATAGAAGTTGTTCTGCAACTGCTGGTCCAGCGGCAGGTAGAAGCGGATCGCGCCTTCGCCGACATAGGCGCTCCAGTGGTCGATGTCCTCGTCGTCCTTCAGCGTCGCTTCCAGGCGGTCCATCACCGCCCTGGTCTCGTGGATGCTGCTGTTTTGCGGCAGGTTGAGGTCGACCAGCAGTTCCGGACGGTCGGAAGACGGGAAGAACTGGTGCTGGACGAACTTCATCAGGAACAGCGACACGCCGAACAGCAGCGCGGTGAGGAAGATGGTCGTCCAGCGCCGGCGCATCGCCAGGTGCAGCAGGCTGTCGAAACGCTCGGCGATGCGGCCCTTCTTCTGCTCCGACTTGTGCTTGAGAGTCTTCGGCAGGATGTGCACGGCGATCACCGGGGCGAACAGCACCGCGACGATCCACGACAGCAGCAGCGCCACGGCGATCACTGCGAACAGGGTGAAGGTGTACTCGCCAGCGGAGCTGGCGTTGAGCCCGATGGGTACGAAGCCGGCCACCGTCACCAGGGTCCCGGTGAGCATCGGGAAGGCCGTCGAGGTGTAGGCGTAGGTCGCCGAGTCGTGTAGCGAGTCGCCCAGTTCGAGGCGCGTGATCATCATCTCCACGGTGATCATGGCATCGTCCACCAGCAGGCCGAGGGCGATGATCAGCGCGCCGAGGGAAACCCGCTGCATGGTGATGTCGGTGTATTCCATGAACACGAAGACCATCGCCAGCACCAGCGGGATCGAGCAGGCCACCACCAGCCCGGCGCGCAGGCCGAGGCTGACGAAGCTGACGATGAGGACGATCACCACCGCCTCGAACAGCGCCCGGGTGAAACCGCCGACCGCCTTCTTCACCACCTGGGCCTGGTTCGACACCTGGTGCACGCCGACACCAACCGGCAGTTCGCCGGTGATCTCCTGCATGCGCGCATTGAGCGCCTCGCCGAACTCGAGGATATTGCCGCCCTCCTTCATCGCCACCGCCAGGCCGATGGCCGGCTCGCCCTTGTAGCGGAACAGCGAGGTCGGCGGGTCGACGAAATCGCGGCTGATGCTGGCCAGGTCGGACAGCCGGTAGAAACGATCGTTGACCCGCAGGTTGACCGCCTGCAGGTCCTTTTCCGAACGGAAGTTGCCGGAGGTGCGCACCGAGATGCGCTCGGGGCCGGCCTCGACCACGCCCGACGGGGTCACCGCGTTCTGCGCCTGCAGGCTCTGCACGACCTGGCGCTGGTCGAGACCGAGGGCGGCCAGCTTGCGGGTAGAGAAGTTGAGGTAGATGACCTCGTTCTGCGCACCGATCATCTGCACCTTGCCCAGGTCTTTCACCGAGCGGATGTCCAGGCGCACCTTCTCCACGTAGTCGCGCAGCTGGCGGAAGTCCAGGCCATCGGCGGTGAAGGCGTAGACGCTGCCGAACACGTCGCCGAACTCGTCGTTGAAACCCGGTCCCTGGATGCCTTGGGGGAATTCGCCCTGGATGTCGGATATCTTCTTGCGCACCTGGTACCAGATATCCGGGATGTCGCCGGCCTTGGTGGTGTCCTTGAGGTAGACGAAGACCGTCGATTCGCCGGGTCGCGTGTAGCTCTTCACGTAATCCAGCGAGTCCAGCTCCTCGAGCTTCTTCTCGATGCGGTCGGTGACCTGCTCCAGGGTGTCGTCCACCGTGGCGCCCGGCCAGCGGGTCTGGATGACCATGGTCTTGATGGCGAACGAGGGATCCTCCTCGCGCCCCAGGTTGAGGTAGGAGAACACGCCCATCACCAGCGATACCGCCATCAGGTACCAGACCAGGGACTGGTGGCGCAGGGCCCAGTCCGACAGGTTGAAACCGCCCTTCATCGCGCATCCTCGTCGAGTTTGATCTTCTGGCCGGGCTTGAGGCTGTTGACTCCGGCGCGGACCACCCGGTCGCCGTCGGCCAGGCCCTGTCCGATCACCACCTGGCGTTCGTCGCGGCTGAGCACCTGTACCTCGCGCAGGGCCACGCTGGACTGTTTCCCATCGACGACCCAGACCTGGGTCTTGCCGTCGCGCTCCAGCAGCACGCTGGCCGGCAGCACGCTGCGCACGCTACCGGCGCTGCTCAGCTGGACCTGGATGGTCGAACCGAGGCGAAACGCCTCCGGCGTCTGCGCCAGGCTCAGGCGCACGCGACGGGTGCGGGTCGAGGCGTCGGCCTGCGGACCCAGCTCGCGGATGCTGCCGGTGGTCCTGGCCTGCGGGTCGAGCTGGGCGCTGACCAGGAAGCGCGCGTCGGCCGGCAGGCTCTCGGCGACCTCGGTGGGCAGGTCGAAGACCGCCTCGCGCACTTCGGGCCGGGCCAGGGTGACCACCGCCTGGCCGGCGCTGACCACTTGCCCGGCCTCGGCGTGCCAGGTGGTGATGACGCCGTCGAAATCGGTCACCAGGCGCGTGTAGGAAAGCTGGTCCCTGGCCTGCTGCACCGCCGCTTTGGCCTGGTCGAAGCTGGCCTGGCTGGTCTTCAGGCGGGTCCGCGCATCGTCCAGGCGCGCCTGGGCGGTGACGCTGCGGGCGAACAGTTCTTCCTGGCGCCGGGCATTGGCCTGGGCGTCGATCAACTGTGCCTCGGCGCTGGCCAGGTCGCCCTGGCTGGCGCGCAACTGGTTCTGCTGGTCGGTGGGGTCGAGGGTCGCCAGCAGCGCGCCCTTGCCGACGAAGTCACCGACGTCGAACAGGCGCGAGGCGATCCGTCCGTTGGTGCGGAAGCCGAGCACGCTCTCGTAGCGCGCCTGGATGCTCCCGGCGAAGCGACCGAGGTCGTCGTTCTTCAGGGTCTTCACGGTCACCGTCAGCACCGGCCGCGGCGGTGCCGGCGGCGGCTCGTCGCCGCAGCCGGAGAGGAGCAGGGCGAAGCCGAACAGGCCGGCGAGGGAAAACGGCTTCATGGCTGGCCTCCGCCCACGGCGTCGCGGCTGGCGGTGCTCTGGGTCGGCTGCGGCGGCTGGGCCACCTCGACCACCTGACCCGGATGGAGCAGTTGGCCGCCCACCGTGACCACCGTCTGGCCCGCCTCCAGGCCACCGTCGATGACCACCTTCTCGCTGGCGTAGCGTGCCACCCGCACCGGTTGCAGACGCGCCTTGCCTTGCTGGTCGAGCAACCAGACCGCCGGCTGCTCGCCGACCTTGGACAGCGCCGACCAGGGCAGCACCACGCTGTGCTCGGCCGGCGCGGCGACGCTGGCGTTGACCACGCTGCCGAGGCTCATTTCCGCCGGCACCGAGTCGAGGCCGACCTTGACCTTCAGCGTACCGCTGCGCTCGTCCACCGTCGGAGTGATCTCGCGGACCTTGCCGCTGGCGGTGACTTCCGGCTTGCCGAGCAGGCTGACGGTGATCCGCTGGCCGTCGACATCGTGGCTGAACAACGACTCGTAGACGTTGAACACCGCGTCGCGCTCGCCGTCGCGGGCCAGGGTGAAGATCGGCACGGTGGCCTGCACCACCTGGCCGACCTCGGCCTGGCGGGCGGTGATGACCCCGGCGTCGGAGGCACGCAGCTCGGTATAGGAAAGCAGGTCGCGGGCGTTGGCCAACTGCGCCTGGGCGGCCTTCAGCGAACTCTGCGCGCTGCGCACCGAGGCCAGCGCCTGGTCGTACTCGCTCTGGCTGGTGTAGCCCTTGGGCAGCAGCGCCTTCTGCCGCTGGTAGTTGAGGTCGGCGAGCTTCGACTGCGCCTGCTGCGCGGCGACCGCCGCCTGGGCGTTCTCCACGTTGCTGCGCTGGTCCTGCGGGTCGAGCCGCGCCAGCACCTGGCCAGCCGCGACGTGGTCGCCGACATCGACCAGGCGCTCGACGATCTTGCCGCCGACACGGAACGACTGGTCGGCCTGTACCCGTGCCTGGATGTCGCCGGTGATCGAGGTGGCCGAGGCGAACTCGGCCATCTTCACCGTCTGCGCCAGCACACGGACGTGTTCCTCGGCGGGCGGCTCAGCGCCGCAACCGACAAGCAGGCTGGCGCACAGGATGGCGGGCAGCGCCATCCGCGACCAGCGACCTTTGGAATGAAAAGCGCCTCTGGCGTCTGACATGCCTTCCCCTTCGCGATCCATACAGATACCGGCCGATACGGCCGGAAACTCCCAGAATTGGCAGGGATTCTAGCCGCGTCCCCAAGGATTGCGACTATCAGATGGAAGCGGGGGTTCCTTTTCCAAACTTGTGGAGGGGATCGCCTCCGGCGTCAGGTGAACAGGCGCGCGCTCAGCTCGCGGCTGGCCTCCAGCAGCAACGGCAGGAAACGGCTTTCCAGTTCGGCGCGGGAGACCCGCCCGGCATGGGTGCCGACGTTCAGCGCGGCGAGCACGTGGCCGGCGGAGTCGCGTACCGGCACCGCCAGCGAGCGCAGGCCGACTTCCAGCTCCTGGTCGACGATGCACCAGCCCTGGCGACGAATCTCCACCAGGCACGGCAGCAGGGTCTCGGGGGTATACAGGGTACGGCTGGTCTTGGCCTGCATCTCCACTCCGCCGAAGTAGGCGTGCAGCGCGTCGTCGTCCAGCGCGGCGAGGAGGATGCGGCCCATCGAGGTGCAATAGGCGGGCAGCCGGCTGCCGACGTTGAGGTCCACCGAAATCAGCCGCTGGGGAGTGGCCGAACGGGCGATGTAGAGCACGTCGTCGCCCTCCAGGGTGGCCATCGAACAGGCTTCGTGGAGCTGTTCGCTGAGGCGGTCGAGGATCGGCTGCGCAGTGATCGCCAGCGGCGTCGACGACAGGTAGGCGTGGCCGAGGGTGAGCACCTTCGGCAACAGCGAGTAGGTGCGCCCGTCGGTGGTGGCGTAGCCAAGCTGCATCAGCGTGTGCAGGCAGCGACGCACAGCGGCGCGGGGTATCTCGGTGCGGTGGCTGATCTGGGCGATGGTCAGGTGCCGCTTGCGCTCCTGGAACGCATGGATCACCGCCAGGCCACGGGCCAGCGAGGTCATGAAGTTGGGATCGCCGGTGAAGGCCTCGATGCGCTTGGCCGGCGAAAGGACGGTCGGCGGCGCCAGGGTGGCGGGGTGTTCCGGGAGTTCGCTCATGGACGTTCGGGCTCGGGTCACGGAAAGGCTCGCCGATTATCGGACACTCGTTCGATCATCGCAATTGACCGGAGCGCCTCCGACTGTAGTACTGTCGGGGCTACCCATCGCCCTCCGGGAGTAATGTCAGGTACCCATCGGCGGGTTCTGGGTACGCCCTTGCCGCTCCGGCAAGGGCGCCCTTCCTTCCCGCGCGATCGATGCGCCTAGAAGTCAAAGAACACCGTCTCGTTGTCGCCCTGGATGCGGATGTCGAAACGGTAGGCGAGCTGTCCGTCCACTTCGCAGCGCTGCGCGAGCAGGGTGTCGCGACGCGGCGCCTGCTCGATCAGGTTGAGCACCGGACAGGCGGCGTTGGCCTCGGTCTCGTCATCGAAGTACAGCCGGGTCTGCAAGTGGATGTTGATGCCGCGGGCGAACAGCGAGACGTTGATGTGCGGCGCCATCGGCACGCCCTGGGCGTTACGCACCACCCCCGGCTTGACCGTGTGCAGGGTCCACTCGCCGGCATCGAAGGTGGTGGCGGTGCGGCCGAAGCTGTTGAACGGACGCTCCGGATCGTAGCGCTCCTGGTAGCGGCCTTCGCTGTCGGCCTGCCAGAACTCCAGGAACGAGTCGCGCACCAGGTGGCCGTTGCCGTCGTAGACGTGGCCGAGCAGGAGGATGTGCTGGCCCGGCGCGTCTTCGCGGGCCATGCGGTTCCAGATCTCCAGGTCACGGGTCGGGTTGCCGGCGGCGGCCAGCGCCAGGCCGATGTGGACATAGGGACCGGCGGTCTGGGAAGGGGTTTCCCGCAGCAGTTCGTGGCTCATGGTCGGCTCCTCAGACGTTCTCGAAGAAGGTCTTGCGCTGCCCGCGCAGGACGATGTCGAAGCGGTAGGCCAGGCAATCCATCGGGTTGGCCATGCTCATGTCGAGCCGGCCGATCAGGCTCTGCGCCGCCTCCGGGTCGGCAAGGGTGCGGATGATCGGGCACTTGGGGATCAGCGGGTCGCCCTCGAAGTACATCTGGGTGACCAGCCGCGCGGCGATCGCCGGGCCGCTGACGGACACGTGGATGTGCGCCGGGCGCCAGTCGTTGGGGCCGTTGCGCCAGGGATAGGGCCCGGGCTTGATGGTGCGGAAGTAATAGTGGCCCTCGCTGTCGGTGAGGGTCCGGCCGACGCCGCCGAAGTTCGGGTCGAGCGGCGCCAGGTAGCGGTCGTTCTTGTGCCGGTAGCGCCCGCCGGCGTTGGCCTGCCACATCTCCACCAGGGTGTGCGGGACCGGCTTGCCGTACTGGTCGAAGACCCGGCCGAACATGATGATGCGCTCGCCCTGGGGCAGGCCGCCGTGGTCGAAGTTGAGCAGCAGGTCGTTGTCGTGGCGGCCGAGCCTGAGGTGGGAGAAGTCCGGCCCGCTGGTTTCCGAGAGCGATTGCGGGATGCTCACCAGCGCCTGGCTCGGCGAGCGCGGCACGGAGGTCTTGTAGTCGGGGGTCAAGGCTTTGGGGTGCCAGTTTCGGTCACGGATGACGAAACGACGGCTTTCGGCGTCGTGCATGTCGGGCTCCTGTTATTCGCGTTATCGGTCGCCAGGCTTGTGGATTCAGGCATGGAAAACGAAGTCTTGCGCAGGAGGCGGGACGGGGACAGTGAATTATCCGGCCCCATACATAACCATTTGGTTATGCTTTGTCAGTGCAACTCGGCGGCCACCTCGCGCAACACCGCGCTGAACCATTGCGCCCCCAGCGGCAACGGCAAGGCCGCGTTGTGGCACAGCCCGACCGAACCGCCCGGTTCGCGGATACCCAGGTCCAGCTCGGCCAGCTCGCCGTTGCCGACGTCCAGGCGCACGGCATCGCGCGGCGCCACCCAGATCGCCTCGCTGCGCAACACATAGCTGCGGCTGAGGGTCGGCGAGAGGGTTTCCAGGCGCTGTCCGGCGAGCGGGATGCCCCATTGCACGAACAGGCTGTCGGCGTGGCGGCGGATGGTGGTGCCGGCCAGCGGCAGCACCAGCGGGAATTCGGCCAGCCGCTGCGGGTCGCCGAGGGGCGCGGCGAGCAAGGGGTGGCCGGGACGCACCACCAGCATCATCGACTCGCTGTACAGGTGCTCGAAGGTCAGGCCCTGGATGTCCGGGCTATCGGTCATCCGCCCGACCACCAGGTCCAGCTCGCCGACCTTCAGTTGCGCCAGCAGGTAGGCGCTGGGTCCGGTGGCGACGCTGACCACCAGCGCACCGTGGCGCCGGTGCAGGCGCCGGATCACCTCGGGCACCACCAGGCTCTCCACCGTCGACAGCACGCCGACCCGCACCGTCTCGACCTGCGCCTCGTGGCCGCGCAGGGTGTTCACCCCGTCGCGCAGGGCCTGCACGCAGGGGCCGGCATAGCGCAGGAAGGTCACGCCCGCCTCGGTCAGCTCGGCGCCGGCCTTGCTCCGTTCGAACAGGCGCGCGCCGAGGATTTCCTCCAGTTCCTTGAGGGTCTTGGAGATCGCCGGCTGCGACACCGCCACGGCATCCGCCGCCTTGGCGAAGCTGCGCTGGCGGGCGACTTCGAGGAAGCAGGCGAGGTGGCGGAACTTGATGCGGTTGTCGAGGTTCATGGGGCGGCCGTGGCGGCGAGTGGTGCGGGCATGGTACCCAACGGGCGGGTTGGGAACGAGGTGTGGCGTGCGGCGAGGTCGTGCCAGGCGGTACTCCGCCTTCCTTTCCCCAAAGGGAGAAGGCACTGGATGGCGGAACGACTCACGCGCCGGGCAATCCCTTCCCTGGGGGAAGAAGGAACCAGATGGAGCATGGTCGGGCAGCATCGCGCCGACCCTTCGCCCTTCAGGGGGGCCTCCACGTCCAGGAGGACGCCGGGGAACCCCACCTGGAGCGAGCGCCGACTCAGAACTCCACCGTCGTCGACACCTGGAACTGCCGGGGCTCGCCCATCGCCACGTACAGTCGATTGGCACTGGACGGGTAGTAGGTGCGGTCGAACAGGTTCTTCACGTTGAGCTGGAACTTCACGCCGTGTCCGCCGAAGCGGGTGTCGTAGCTGGCAAAGGCATCGGCCACGGTGTAGGACGGCAGGTCGAAGGAATTGGCCGGGTCGCCCGGGCGCTTGCCGACGTAGCGCGCGCCGCCGCCCAGGCGCAGGCGGTCGCCGCCGAAGAGCTGGCCGAGTTCGTAGACCGCCGACAGCGACGCGGTGTTGCGCGCCACGTTCTGCAGGCGCTTGCCCTCCAGGGTCGGGTCCTCGGTGACTTCCGCGGCGAGCCAGGCGTAGCTGCCGATCAGGCTCCAGCGTTCGCTGAGCTGGCCGGTGAGGTCCAGCTCCAGGCCGCGCGAGCGGACCCGGCCGGCGGCGCGCACGCTGCTGTTGCCAGCACCGTCGAGTTCGTTGACCAGCACGTTCTTCTTGCGAATGTCGAACAGCGCCAGGGTGCCGCTGAGACGCCCCGGCACATCCAGCTTGGCGCCCAGCTCCCAGGAGGTCGCCTCCTCCGGCAGGATCGCCGAATCGATGGTCTCGCCGGTGCTCAGCGGGGCGATGGTCGAGTTCGGCTTGAACGAGCGCGTGTAGCTGCCGTACAGCGAAACCTCGTCGCTCAGGCGGTAGACCAGGCCGCCGCGCGGCACCCATTTCTGCCCGTTGATATCGGTGTTGGCGTTGAACGGCCGGCCGCGCCCGGCGAGCTGGTCGTAGATCTGGTAGCGCGCGCCGCCGACCAGGATCCAGCGTTCGTCCAGGTGGATCGAGTCCTGGAAGTACAGCGAGTCGCTGCGCAGCTTGTCGGTCTGGTCGCTGTCGCCGGCGACCACCCGGGTCGACGGCACCACCTGGCCATAGACCGGGTCGAGGTAGTCGAAGCGGCTGGTCTTGCTGTCGCGCAGCAGGTCGGCGCGGAAGATCTTGCGCTTCTCGTGGTCCATGCCGAATTGCAGGTCATGTTGCATCCCGGCCAGTTGCAGCGTTCCGCTCAGGCCGAGGGTGGCGAAGCTGTCGCTGCTGACCGCGCCGTGGGTGCCGTCCATGCGCCGGGTCAGGGTGCCGTCGGCATTCACGGCCATCACCCGGGCCTGGTTGTCGTCGTAGGTCTCGCGACTGTAGCCGTAGCCGAAGTGGGCCTTCCAGGTGTCGTCGAGCTGCCGTTCGAGATCCAGGCGGGTCAGCTCGGAACGGCCCTCGGTGATGTTGAAGGGCTCGTCCAGGCGCCGGCTGCGCGGGATGTCCAGCGGGCGGTTGGTACGCGGATCGATGGCCGTGCCACGGTCGAACGGCGTGGTGAACTCGCGGTGCTCGTAGCTCAGGTTGACCGTCGTGTCCTCGCCGTACCAGGCCAGCGAGGGCGCCACCAGCGTCTCGCGGCTCTTGCCGAAGTCGCGCCAGTAATCCTCGTCCTCATGATCGAGGATCATCCGGTAGGCCAGTCCGCTGTCGCCCAGCGGGCCGGTGGAGTCGAGCTGGCCGCCGCTGCCGTTGCGCCCGTGGGCGTAGGCCGAGCCACGCAGGGTCAGGGCGTTGGCTTGTTGCAGTTGCGGCTTCTTGCTCACCACGTTGACCACCCCGCCCGGGTCCTGGATGCCATAGAGCAGGGATGCAGGCCCCTTCAGCACCTCGACGTGGTCGGCGGTGGCGGTGAAATTGCGGCCCTGCACCGAGGGCATGCCGTCACGCATGATCGAGCCGTCGCGGTTGTCGCCGAAGCCGCGCTTCATCACCGCGTCCTGGGTACCGCCAAGGGTGTTGGCCTGGGTGATGCCGCTGATGTTGCCCAGCGCGTCGTCAAGGTTGCGCGGGCGCTGGTCCTGCAGCGCCTGTGCCGGGACCACGCTGATCGCCTGGGGGATATCCAGTAGCGGCGCATCGCCGCGGCTGATCGAGGCGTTGGCCGCCGGCCGGTAGCCCTGCGCCGGGGCGGCGGCGGAGACCGTCGTGGCATCGAGGTCGAGCGCGCCGCTGGCGGGGATCGGTTCCAGGGTCAGGGTGCGCTCGTCGATCCGCCGCGCGCGCAGGCCGCTGCCCTGCAGCAGGCGTTGCAGCGCCTCCTCCGCGTCCAGCGAACCGTGCAATGCCGGAGCGGTCGCCTGCGGCGGCAGCTCGGCGGTGTAGAGCAGCGTCTGCCCACTGGCCCGGCTGAACGCGTTGAGCGCCTGGGCCAGCGGCGCGGCAGCCTGGCTGAAGCGGTAGCGAACCGCCTCGGCGGCCTGCACGGTGGCGGCGAGACAGCCGAGGCTGAGGAACAGGGCGGGGAGAGTACGCAGGGCGAAGCGCGGGAACGGGGTCATGGGTTGCTCGTGTCGGTCGCTTTTCTAATGCGAATCAATCGCGGTCATGAGCACTACACGAAGCGGCGCCGGATTTACCTCACCCCGCAGGGCAAAAAAATTCTTCGCCGGGAAAGATTCCTGCGGCCAAACGGACCAGGGCCACCGTCAGCGAATCACCACCAGGCGTCCGAACAGGATCTGCTGGCGATAGCCGAGCACCGCCTGCAGCGACTTCAGCGCGGCTTCGGGATCATCGCTGCGGAAGCTGCCGCTGACCGGCTGGCGACCGAGCGCGTCGTCGAGCAGGAGAATGCGTCCGGGGTAGTAGCGAGCGAGTTCGTCGAGCACTTCTGCCAGCGGCCGCCGGTAGAAGCTCAGCCAACCCTGGCGCCAGGCCAGCGCGGCGGCGGCGTCGATGGCCACGGGCCGGCCCAGCTTGCCGTCGGCGAAGCCGACCTGCTGGCCGGCGCCCAGCACTTCCTCGGCGGCGCCCGCACCGGTGCCGGCGCTCACCGCGACCCGCCCTTGCAACACGGTGACGCGGGTCGCCCCGGCGCCGCGACGGACCTCGAACTCGGTGCCCAGTACCCGCGCCCGACCTTCGCCGGCCTCGACCACGAATGGCAGCGCGTCGCGCTTCACCCGCAACGCGGCGGCGCCGCGCAGCAGTTCGACCCGCCGCTGGCCGCCGTCGATACGCACGCGCACCGCGCTGCCGGCGTCCAGGCTCAGGTAGGAGCCATCGGCCAGCTTCCATTCGGCGACCTGTCCCGGCGCGGCGACATAGTCGGCACGCCAGTCCTGCAGCCAGTCGCCGGGCTGCCACCAGCCGCCCAGCCAGAGCATCGCCAGCAGGCAGGCGACGCTGGCCAGCGGGTAGGCCCAGCGCCGCGGGTTGCGCGACGCTCGGCGCGGCCGCAGGTAGGCTTCCAGGGCATCGGCCTCTTCGATGGCCAGGCGGCTCGCCGGTATTTCCGTCAGGCGCCAGAGCGCCTCGGCGCGGGCATAGGCCTCGGCATGCGCCGGCCGCTGCGCCAGCCAGTCCTCGAAGGCCCGCCGGGTCGCCGCATCCGGCGTACCGCGCAGGCGCACCAGCCAGGCCTGGGCGGTCTGCTCGAGGACGGGCTCGTAGGGCGCGGCGTCGCTATCGGGTCGGGTCATGGCTGGGCGCTCCTTGCCTGCTCGCCGGCCGGGCCGGCCAGGCTCGCCTTGCAGGCGTCGAGGGCGCGCATCATATGTTTTTCCACGGCGCTTTGGGAAAGCTGCATGGCCTGGGCGATCTCCGCGTAGGTGCGGCCGTGGATGCGATTGAGCAGGAAAATCCGCCGGGTCCGCTCGGGCAGGCCGCGCAAGGCGGCCTCGACCCGGCGCCACTGGTCGCCGGCCTCGAGCGCCTGCTCGGGACCGACCGGCTCGCCCTGGCGCTGCTCCGGCAGCCAATCGTCCAGTTGCCGTTGCCGCGATCCTTCGCCACGCAAGTGGTCGATGGCCAGGTTGCGCGCGCTGCGCAGGAGGTAGCTGCCAAGCTCCTCCACCGGGGCGGCCGGGCGCCGCCAGAAGCGCAGGAACAGCTCCTGGACCAGGTCGGCGGCGGTCGCCCGGCAGCCGACCCAGCGGCTGACCAGGCTTTCCATGCGCTGGCGCTGGGCCAGGAAGGCCTTGAGGAGATCCGCGCGGCGCGCCGCCTCGCCGTCTGCCGGCAAGGCATCCGGGCGCGGGCCGGGAGGTAGGTCGCGGTCGGGCATCGGTGAGGACGGCTGCACGAAAGCCGGCGCCGGGGCGGCGCCATGGGAATGCTGAGCAGGCCCGCAAATGATAATGCTTATCATCAATACCGAGAAGCCGGCGACGACGAAACGCCTTGCGGGTCGCGCGCCGGGCTACCCGGCACGCCGCCCCTCACTTCACCAGGCGCGCATCCAGGCTGTTCTGCGCCAGGCGCCTGGCCTGCTCCTCGGTCATTCCCAGGCTCTGCTGCAAGGCATGGAAGTTCTCGGTGACATAGCCGCCGAAGTAGGCCGGGTCATCGGAGTTCACCGTCACCTTCACGCCGCGTTCGAGCATGTCGAGGATGGTGTGCTGGCTCATGTCGTCGAACACGCAGAGCTTGGTGTTGGACAGCGGGCAGACGGTCAGCGGGATCTGTTCGTCGATCAGCCGCCGCATCAGCCGCTCGTCCTCGAAGGCGCGTACGCCGTGGTCGATGCGCTCGACCTTGAGCAGGTCGAGGGCTTCCCATATGTACTCGGGCGGCCCCTCCTCGCCGGCATGGGCGACGGTGAGGAAGCCTTCGCTGCGGGCCCGGTCGAAGACCCGCTGGAACTTGCTCGGCGGATGCCCTACTTCCGAGCTGTCGAGGCCGACGGCGATGAAGGCGTCGCGGAACGGCAGCGCCTGGTCGAGGGTTTTCTGCGCCTGTTCCTCGCTGAGGTGGCGGAGGAAGCTGAGGATCAGCCCATGGCGGATGCCCAGCAGCTTCTCGCCGTCCCGTAGCGCGGCGCGGATGCCGGCGAGCACCACCTCGAAGGGAATGCCGCGATCGGTGTGGGTCTGCGGGTCGAAGAACGGCTCGACGTGGACGACGTTCTGCGCCTTGCACTTCTGCAGGTAGGCCCAGGTCAGGTCGTAGAAGTCCTGCTCGGTGCGCAGCACGTCGGCGCCGGCGTAGTAGAGGTCGAGGAATTCCTGCAGGTTGTTGAAGGCGTAGGCCTTGCGCAGGGTCTCGACGTCGTTCCAGGGCAGGGCGATGCGGTTGCGCTCGGCGAGGGCGAACAGCAGCTCCGGCTCCAGGGTACCTTCCAGGTGCAGGTGCAGTTCGGCCTTGGGCAAGGCGTTGAGCCATTCGTACATGGGGTGGGTTCTCGATCAGGCTGGTCTTGGCCGGCAAGTTTAACCTGTCCCGGGAGTCAGGCCCGCGGCAAACCCGCGAACCGCTCCCGCGCGCGACGGGCGGCTCAGGCCGTTTCGCCGCGCCGATAGGCATAGGTCTGCGCGAAGCGCGAGGTCAGCCAATCGCCACAGGTGGTCGGCGGATACTTCGGCGGGTTGTCCGCGTCGAAGCAGCCCGGCAGGCAGCGGATCTCGGTATCCATGTGCGGTTCGGCGAAGAACGGCATGGAGTAGCGGTGCACCCCGCGCGGGCTGATCACCCGGTGCGGGGTCGAGCGGTAACGGTCGTTGCTCCAGCGCGCCATCATGTCGCCGATGTTGACCACGAAGGTGCCGTCGATGGGCGGCGCGTCGATCCATTCGCCCTGGCGGTTCTGCACTTGCAGGCCACCGGCGGCGTCCTGGTAGAGCAGGGTCACGCAGCCGTAGTCGGTGTGCGCGCCGGCGCCGGGCTGGTCGGCGCTCTGCCGGGCCGAGGCCGGCGGATAGTGGATCAGGCGGAACACGCTGACCGGCTGCTCGAAGCGGCGATCGAAGAAGTCCTCCTCGATCCCCAGGGCGATGGCCAGGGCGCGCAGCACGGTACGGGCCAGCGTCAGCATGTCGGCATAGTGTCCTTCCAGCAGGGCCTCCCAGCCGGGCAGGTCGGGGTGTCGGTTGGGCCCGTAGAAGGACTTGCCGGCGCGCACGTCGGGATGCTCCGCCGGCAGGTGCAGGGCCATGTCGAAGGTCTCCTTGAAGTCGCTGGGCAACGCCGGGTCGAGCTGCTCGGTGGCGATCGCGCCATAGCCGCGATGGTTGCGGCTACGGGTGATATCGATCTTCAGCTTCTCTTCGACAGGCAGCGCGAAGAACTCCCGCGCCGCCGCCAGCAGGGCTTCGAAGCGCGCGGCCGGCAACGGGTGTCCGGCGATGTAGAAGAAGCCCCACTCGCGGCAGGCCTGGTCGATCCGCCGCGCCACGTCGTTCCAGGCGCCACGGTCGGCGCCGTAGAGCGGGGCGATGTCGATGATGGGTAGACGGTCCAATCGCGCTCTCCTCGATGGGCCCTGTACGGAAAGTGCCTGCGCTCGGCGACTTTTTCCATACAAGGCCAGGGCTCACTTCGGCAGGTCGGCCTTGATGCCTTCCACGTAATAGTTCATCGACGCCAGGTCGGCATTGGTCGCGCTGACGCCGGCGGCGAAACGCTCCTTGCCGGACTGGTCGCGGATCGGCCCGGTGAAGGGGTGGAAGGCTCCGCTGCGGATCGACTCGATCAGCCTGCCCGCCTCTTCCCGCACCGGCGCCGGCAGCACCTCCTGGTTCAGCGGCAGGACCACCGTACTCTCGGCCAGGCCGCCCCAGAAGTCCTCGGATTTCCAGGTGCCGTCCATCACCGCCTGGGCCGAGCGGATATAGTGCGGGCCCCAGTCGTTGACGATCGAGGTGAGCACGGTCTTCGGACCGAAGTGCTGCATGTCCGAGGCGTAGCCCACGGCGTACACCCCGCGACGCTCGGCGGCCTGGATCGGCGCCGGGCTATCGGTGTGCTGGAACACCACGTCGACGCCCTGGTCGATCAGCGCGTTGGCCGCGTCGGCCTCCTTGCCCGGATCGAACCAGGTGCTCACCCACATCACCTTGAGTTCGGCCTGCGGGTCGTATTTGTCCAGCGCCAGCTGGATCGCGTTGATGTCGCGGATCACCTCGGGAATCGGAAACGAGGCGATGTAGCCGATCTTGTGGCTGCGGGTCATCTTCGCCGCGAGGAAGCCGCCGACGTAGCGTCCCTCGTAGGAGCGCGACAGGTAGGTGCCGAGGTTCCTGTCGCGCTTGTAGCCGGTGGCGTGCTCGAAGGTCACCTTGGGAAACTGCCGGGCCACCTTGGCGGTAGGGTTCATGTAGCCGAAGGAGGTGGTGAAGACCAGGCCGTAGCCGTCTTTCGCCAGGTTGCGGATGACCCGCTCGGCATCGGCGCCCTCGGCGACGTTCTCGACGAAGCTGGTCTTCACCTTGTCGCCGAAGTGCTCCACCAGTTCGCGGCGGCCCAGTTCGTGCTGGTAGGTCCAGCCGTGGTCGCCGACCGGGCCGACATAGACGAAGCCGATCTTCAGTGGTTCGGCGGCCTCGGCGGCGAGAGCGCAGGCGCCGAGGCCGAGGACGGCGGCAAGGCGGCGCAGGACGGACATGCGGGATTGCGTGCGACGGTGTTTCATGGATGGGCGTGCTCCGGTGAGTGCAGGGTTGGCCATCGGGCGTGGCTTCGCGTTCAGCCCGCCCGCCGATGCAATTACCTGACCACCCGGACAACTCCGCTCAAGCTCGCGCTTCTGCGCGCCGCGTCATGCCGGCGCGGCTGCAGGACGGTGCAGCGCGCCATCGCTTGGTGCATGCCGGCGCCGCCACGATGGCGCTACCATGGGCGCTGGCTTTCCGTAACAAGGCACGCACGCGATGACCGCAATCTACCTGGCCGGGCCGGACGTCTTCCGCCCCGACGCCGAAGCCCATGGCGAAACCCTCAAGGCGCTCTGCGCCGAGTTCGGCTTCGTCGGCCTCTACCCGCTCGACCACGCCCTGCCCGCCGACATCCGCGAGCCGGCCGCACAGGCCGCCTGGATCTACCGCGCCAATGTCGGCCTGATCGAGCGCGCCGACTGCGTGCTGGCCAACCTCGAACCGTTCCGCGGCAGCGAGCCGGACAGCGGCACCGCCTTCGAAGTGGGCTACGCCCTGGCCCTGGGCAAGCCGGTATATGCCTACCTCAGCGATGCCGGCGCCTACACCGAGCGCCTCGCCCGGCTGGCCCCGGAATGGCTCGGCGAGCACCCCGGCGAGGACCGCGACGGTTGGCAACTGGAGGGTTTCGGCCTGCCATTGAACCTGATGCTGGCGGTGCCTTCGCGGCTGGTCGCCGGCGGCCCGCGCGAGGCCCTGCGACGCCTCGCCGAGGAACTCGAGCGCGCCTGACATCGCGGGAAGGCCGTCGCCTAGCTGCTGGCAGATAGCCGCCGCCCGGCCCGTCGCTTGCCGGCCATAATCCTGGACAACAACGGCCCCATCCGGGAGGCCGGCCTGCAAGAGGCATCCGATGAACCGATCCAAGGGTTCCAGCAGCCGTCGTACCTTCCTGCGCCTGGCAGCCCTGCTACTGCCCGCCGGCGCCCTGCTCGGCAGCCTGCCGGGCGTACGCGCCGCGGCCAGGCCGCGGAAACTCTATCTGGCCGGTCCCGATGTGTTCCGCGCCGACGCCGTCGCCCACGGCGAAGCACTCAAGGCACTGTGCGCACGCTACGGTTTCGAGGGCCTCTACCCGCTGGACAACGCGCTGCCGAAACAGCTCGCCGAGCCGCGCGAACAGGCGGCCTGGATCTACCGCGCCAACATCGGCCTGATCGAACGCGCCGACGCGGTGCTGGCCAACCTGAACTTCTTCCGCGGCGCCGAGCCGGACAGCGGCACCGCCTTCGAGGTCGGCTATGCCACCGCCCTCGGCAAGCCGGTCTATGGCTACGTCGACGACGCCGGCAGCTACGCCGAGCGGATCCGCCGGCACGCCCCGGAGCTGATCGGCGAGGATCCGACCCGCGACCGCGACGGCATGACCCTGGAAGAGTTCGGCCTGCCGCTCAACCTGATGCTGGCGGTGCCGGCAACGCTAGTCGTCGGCGACGCCGAGCAGGCCCTGCGCCAACTCGCCAGCCGGCGCCACGGCTGACCCGGCGCCGGCCGTACGGCGAGAGACTCAGGGCAGGCGGGCGATACGCTCGGTGAGCAGGTCGAAGAACCCCTGGGCGTCGCCCTCGTTGATCCACTCGACGTTGGCCGGCTGCTTGAGGCCGCCGTACCAGTCGGCCACGGTCTGGCCGAAGGTGATGCCCTCGCGGCTGTCGACCTGCACGTTGATCCGCTTGCCCTTGAACAGCGAGGGCTTGAGCAGGTAGGCGACCACCGTGGCGTCGTGCACCGGGCCGCCCTTCAGGCCGTAGTACTTGATGTCGTACTGGACGTAGGCGTCGAGGATGTCGGCGACGGTCTTGCCGGCCTGGTTGCCGAGGTTGCGCAGCTTGGCGATGCGCTCGGGGCTGGTGAGGATCTTGTGGGTCACGTCGAGCGGCAGCATGGTGATCGGCGCCCCGCTCTTGAGCACGATTTCCGCCGCGTGGGGGTCGGCGAAGATATTGAATTCGGCGGCCGGGGTGATGTTGCCGCCGTTGAAGTGGGCGCCGCCCATGATCACGATCTCGCGGATGCCCTTGACGATGTCCGGGGCCTGGGTCAGGGCCAGCGCGAGGTTGGTCTCCGGGCCGAGCATGGCCAGGGTCACGCTCTTCTCCGGCGCCGCACGCAAGGTGCGGATCAGGTAGTCCACGGCGTTACCTTCGGCCAGCGGCTGCTTCGGCTCATGCACCTCGACGCCGCTGATGCCTTCGCTGCCGTGCACGTCGGCGGCGTAGATCGGCGTGCGCAGCAGCGGTCGCGGGGCGCCGGCGTAGACCGGGATATCCGGGCGCTTGCCCCACTCGCGGGCCAGCCGGGCGTTACGCGCGGTCTTTTCCAGCGGCACGTTGCCGGCGACGGTGGTCAGCGCCTGGATCTTCAGCTCCTTCGGCGAGGCCATGGCGAACAGCAGGGCGATCACATCGTCGGCGCCCGGATCGGTGTCGATGATCAGCGTCCGCGGCGATGGCGGCGCCACCGTTTCGGCAGCGGACAGAGGAAGGCTGGCGGGCATCAGCAGGGCGAGTCCTAGCAGAAGGCTGCAAAAGCGATTGCATGGGCGGGCGGCGCGTGACATGGGGCGGCTCCTGGTGGGGAATGCCACAGTCTAGCCAGTTGCGGGCCACGCGCCGACCTATGCGAACCGACAGAGGAAGCCTGGCGCCTCCTCTGTCGGCGCCCGCCTCACCCGGCGATCAGGGCGCTCGCCGCCTCGCGGTGGCGGGCGATCAGGGCGGCCAGGTCGAGCCCTTCCACGGCACCGTCGACCACTCGCCAGGCGCCGCCGACCATTACCCGGTCGGCACGGTCGGCAGCGCACAGCAGCAGCGCCGAGAGCGGGTCGTGGCTACCCGAGAAGCGCAGCTCGTCGAGCTTGAACAAGGCCAGGTCGGCCTGCTTGCCGGGGGCCAGCTCGCCGATGTCGCTGCGCCCGAGCAGGCGTGCCGAGCCACGGGTTGCCCAGCCCAGGGCGAGTTCCGGGGTGATCCGCTCGGCGCCGTAGCGCAGGCGTTGCAGGTACAGGGCCTGGCGCGCCTCGAGGATCATGTTCGAGGCGTCGTTGGAAGCCGAGCCATCGACTCCCAGGCCGATCGGCGCGCCGGCCGCCTCCAGCTCCACGGTCGGGCAGATGCCCGAGGCCAGGCGCATGTTCGAACTCGGGCAATGGCAGATACCGGTGCCCGCCTCGCCGAGCCGGCGGATCTCCTCGGCGTTGAAGTGGATGCCGTGGGCCAGCCAGGTGCGCGGGCCGAGCCAGCCGACGCTATCCAGGTAGTCCACGGTGCGCAGGCCGAAGCGCTGCAGGCAGAAGTCTTCCTCGTCGAGGGTCTCCGCCAGGTGGGTGTGCAGGCGTACGTCGTGGCGCGCCGCCACTTCGGCGCTGGCGCGCATGATCTCCGGAGTCACCGAGAACGGCGAGCAGGGCGCCAGGGCGATCTGCACCCGGGCACCGTCTCCGCGCTGGTGGTAGCGGGCGATCAGTCGCTCGCTGTCGGCGAGGATGGTCTCGGCTTCCTGCACCGTCTGCTGCGGCGGCAAGCCGCCGTCCTTCTCGCCGAGGCTCATCGAGCCGCGGGTGAGCATGGCGCGCATGCCCAGTTCCTCGACCACCCCGGCCTGCACGTCGATGGCCTGTTCGAGGCCGCCGGGAAACAGGTAGTGGTGGTCGGCGGCAGTGGTACACCCGGACAACAGCAGCTCGGCCAGCGCCACCTTGGTGGCCAGTTCGAGTTTCTCCGGGGTCAGCCGCGCCCAGACCGGGTAGAGGGTCTTCAGCCAGGGGAACAGCGGCTGGTTGACCACCGGCGCCCAGGCGCGGGTGAGGGTCTGGTAGAAGTGGTGATGGGTGTTGACCAGCCCCGGCAACACCACGTGCCGGCTGGCGTCGAACTGGCTGGCGCAAGGTTGTGCGGGCTGCTGGCCAGCGCCGAGCAGCTCGACGATGCGGCCGTCTTCGACGACCAGGCCGCCGGCGGCGTCGAGACCGTTGGCGGTGAAGATGGCGAGGGGATTGCGAATCCAGGTGCGGGACATGTGCGGACCTTCGTCGGATCGGCGGGCCGGCGCGAACGCTGCCGGCCCTCGGTTGATGAGAGCCAGCTCAGTGTTCACCCTGTCTGCTGATCCAGGTCCGCGGGGCGACGACGGGACGCCACGCGCGTGGCGATATCCTACAAGGGATTTCTGGAGAGGTGTAAGGCTTTCCTCCCGGTGGCGGCCGGGCGCGGTTTGATGGGGGTCAACGGACGCCTCCCGGCAGGGGCATAGAGTGGGGGACTGCATAGCTGAAAACGTAGAACGGAAGGAGTCCCGCATGAGCGAAGAACCCACTGTCAGTCCCCCCTCCCCTGAGCAACCCGCCGCGCAGCCGGCCAAGCCGGCCCGGCCAGCCGCCCGCCGCGCCCCGCGCAAGCCGGCGACCCGCCGCCCGCGAGTGGCCAGCCCGGCGCAGAAGGCCCGCGAGGAGATCCAGGCAATCAGCCAGAAGCCGGTGGCCCTGCAGGTCGCCAGTGCGCCCCACGGCAGCAGCGAGGACAGCACCTCGGCGAGCCTGCCGGCGAACTATCCCTATCACACGCGGATGCGCCGCAACGAGTACGAGAAGGCCAAGCACGACCTGCAGATCGAACTGCTCAAGGTGCAGAGCTGGGTGAAGGAGACCGGCCAGCGCGTGGTGGTCCTGTTCGAAGGCCGCGACGCCGCCGGCAAGGGCGGCACCATCAAGCGCTTCATGGAACACCTGAACCCGCGCGGCGCGCGGATCGTAGCCTTGGAGAAACCGTCCTCCCAGGAGCAGGGCCAGTGGTATTTCCAGCGCTACATCCAACATCTGCCCACCGCCGGCGAGATGGTCTTCTTCGACCGCTCCTGGTACAACCGCGCCGGCGTCGAGCGGGTCATGGGCTTCTGTTCGCCGCTGCAATACCTGGAGTTCATGCGCCAGGCGCCGGAGCTGGAGCGTATGCTCACCAACAGCGGCATCCTGCTGTTCAAGTACTGGTTCTCGGTGAGCCGCGAGGAACAACTGCGGCGCTTCATCTCGCGCCGCGACGATCCGCTCAAGCACTGGAAGCTGTCGCCCATCGACATCAAGTCTCTGGACAAGTGGGACGACTACACCGCCGCCAAGCAGGCGATGTTCTTCCATACCGACACCGCCGACGCGCCGTGGACGGTCATCAAGTCCGACGACAAGAAGCGCGCGCGACTCAACTGCATCCGCCACTTCCTGCACTCGCTGGACTACCCGGACAAGGACCGGCGCATCGCCCATGAGCCCGACCCGTTGCTGGTGGGGCCGGCCTCGCGGGTGATCGAGGAGGACGAGAAGGTCTACGCCGAGGCGGCCGCCGCGCCGGGCCACGCGAACCTGGATATCCCGGCCTGAGGCGGGCGGTCGCGCCAACGAAAACGCCCGGGGCGCTTTCGCGCTCCGGGCGTCCCTGGTTCGACGGTCGCTGGCCGGGTCACTCCGGCGCGGAGGTCCGGATCAGGTGGTCGAAGGCGCTCAGCGAAGCCTTGGCGCCCTCGCCCACGGCGATCACGATCTGCTTGTACGGCACCGTGGTCACGTCGCCGGCGGCGAAGATGCCGGGCAGCGAGGTCTCGCCACGGGCGTCGACGATGATCTCGCCACGCGGCGACAGCTCGACGCTGCCCTTGAGCCACTCGGTGTTGGGCAGCAGGCCGATCTGCACGAAGATGCCTTCCAGCTCGATCGACTTGAACTCCTCGGAGTTGCGGTCCTTGTACACCAGGCCGGTGACCTTCTGGCCGTCGCCCTTCACTTCGCTGGTCAGAGCACTGGTGATCACCTCGACGTTCGGCAGGCTGTAGAGCTTGCGTTGCAGCACGGCGTCGGCGCGCAACTTGCTGTCGAATTCCAGCAGGGTCACGTGGGCGACGATGCCGGCCAGGTCGATGGCCGCCTCGACGCCAGAGTTGCCGCCGCCGATCACCGCCACGCGCTTGCCCTTGAACAGCGGGCCATCGCAGTGCGGGCAGAAGCACACGCCCTTGGCCTTGTATTCCTGCTCGCCGGGCACGCCCATTTCGCGCCAGCGAGCGCCGGTGGCGAGGATCAGGGTCTTGGCCTTGAGGCTGCCGCCGCTCTCGAACCGCACCTCGTGCAACTCGCCGGCGTTCTTCGCCGGAACCAGCTTGCTGGCGCGCTGCAGGTTCATGATGTCGACCTCGTAGTGACGCACGTGCTCTTCCAGCGCCCGTGCCAGCTTCGGCCCTTCGGTCTCCTGCACCGAGATGAAGTTCTCGATGGCCATGGTGTCCAGCACCTGGCCGCCGAAGCGCTCGGCGGCGACGCCGGTGCGAATGCCCTTGCGCGCGGCGTAGATCGCCGCCGCGGCTCCGGCCGGGCCACCGCCGACCACCAGCACGTCGAAGGCGTCGCGGGCGGTCAGCTTCTCGGCGTCGCGGGCGGCGGCGCCGGTGTCGATCTTGGCGAGGATCTCTTCCACGCCCATGCGGCCCTGGCCGAAGACTTCGCCGTTGAGGTAGATGCTCGGCACCGACATGATCTGGCGCGCCTCGACCTCATCCTGGAACAGCGCGCCGTCGATGGCGACGTGACGGATGTTCGGGTTGAGCACGGCCATCAGGTTCAGCGCCTGGACCACGTCCGGGCAGTTCTGGCAGGACAGCGAGAAGTAGGTTTCGAACTCGAAGGTGCCCTCGATGCCCTTGACCTGCTCGATCACGTCCGCGTCGAGCTTGGAGGGGTGGCCGCCTACCTGCAGCAGGGCCAGCACCAGCGAGGTGAATTCGTGGCCCATGGGGATACCGGCGAAGCGCAGGCCGATGTCCGCACCGGGGCGGTTCAACGAGAACGACGGTTTGCGCGCATCGCTGCCGTCGGTCTTCAGGGTGATCTTGTCGGTCAGGCCGACGATGTCTTGCAGCAGGCCCAGCAGCTCGCGGGATTTGTCGCTGTCATCGAGGGACGCGACGATCTCGAACGGCTGGCTGACCTTTTCCAGGTAGGCCTTCAACTGGGTTTTAAGATTGGCGTCCAACATAGTTCAGCTCCTCGAAATTCGGGCAAACGTATCCCCGGCGGATGGGACATCCGCCCTGCACGGCGCGTTGGCTGGGTGAAGGGCGGACGATCCGCGAGGGATCGTCCGCCGGAGAGGCTGGCGGCGAATGCCGCCGGCGCGGTCTTAGATCTTGCCGACCAGGTCCAGGGACGGAGCGAGGGTCTTCTCGCCTTCCTTCCACTTGGCCGGGCAGACTTCGCCCGGGTGGGCGGCGGTGTACTGGGCGGCCTTCAGCTTGCGCACGGTCTCGCCGACGTCACGGGCGATCTCGTTGGAGTGGATCTCGACGGTCTTGATCACGCCTTCCGGGTTGATCACGAAGGTACCGCGCAGGGCCAGGCCTTCTTCCGGGATGTGCACGCCGAAGGCGTTGGTCAGTTGGTGGGTCGGGTCGCCGATCAGCGGGAACTGGGCCTTGCCGACTGCCGGGGAGGTTTCGTGCCAGACCTTGTGCGAGAAGTGGGTGTCGGTGGTCACGATGTAGACCTCGGCACCGGCTTTCTGGAACTCGCCGTAGTTGTTGGCGGCGTCTTCGATCTCGGTCGGGCAGTTGAAGGTGAAGGCAGCCGGCATGAAGATCAGGACCGACCACTTGCCCTTCAGGGATTCCTCGGTCACCTCGATGAACTTGCCGTTGTGGAAAGCGTTGACCTTGAACGGTTGGACTTGAGTGTTGATCAGGGACATCAGTCGTTCCTCTCTCAGTTGAATGGGGTGTTTCAAATCGACTGGGAGAATCTTAACGGGGTTCGGCAAAAATGCCCCATTGATTTAGGCCATCAGTGAAATTATCTAAATCTATCGAAGAATATATAAATAGTTAAAACAACTAATCGAAGAACCTGCCCTCGTCAGTGCCCGGCCTTCCACGGCTGGCCCAGGGAAACCGGGGCATACAGCCGGGTGCGCAGGGCATCGTGGGAGAGCAGGACCAGCACCAGGATGGTCGCCGCATAGGGCAGCATCGCCAGCAGGTTGGCCGGAATCGACAGCCCGATCCCCTGGGCCACCAGGTGCAGGATGCTGGCCAGGCCGAACAACCAGGCACCGAGCAGCACGCGGAACACCCGCCAACTGGCGAAGACCACCAGCGCCAGGGCGATCCAGCCGCGTCCGGCGGTCATGTTCTCCGCCCACATCGGCGTGTAGGCCAGCGACAGGTAGGCACCGGCCAGGCCGGCCATGGCGCCGCCGAAGAGCACCGCCAGGGTGCGCACGCGCAGCACCGGCAGGCCCATCGCGCTGGCCGCGTCAGGGTTCTCGCCGACCGCCTGGAGAACCAGCCCGGCGCGGCTGCGCAGGAGCATCCAGGCGACCGCGGCGAACAGCGCCAGGCTCAGGTAGACCAGCGCGTCCTGGGCGAACAGCATGCGCCCGAGCAGCGGCAACTCGCCCAGCACCGGCAGCGCCAGCGGGGCGAACCCTTGCAGCGGCTTGCCGACCCAGGCGGCGCCGACGAACGACGACAGGCCGACGCCGAAGATGGTCAGCGCCAGGCCGCAGGCCACCTGGTTGGCGTTCAGGTACAGGGCGACCCCGGCGAACAGCGCCGCCAGCAGCATGCCGGCGAGCACCGCGAGGAGCACGCCGAGCCACAGGCTGCCGCTGGAGAAGGCGACCATGAAGCCGATCACCGCGCCGAACAGCATCATCCCCTCCTGGCCCAGGTTGAGCACCCCGCTTCTCTCGCAGACCAGTTCGCCCAGGGCCACCAGCAGCAGCGGAGTACCGGTGCGGACCATGGCGAACAGCAGGTTGTCGAGCAGATCGATATCCATCGTGGTTCCTCGGCGGTTCGGTCAGGCCAGGGCGTCGCGCAGCGCCGGGCGCTTGCGCCAGCGTCCGTGCAAACGTGGGCGGTAGAGGATCAGCACGTCACAGGCGAGGAGGAAGAACAGCATCATCCCCTGGAACAGCCCGGTCAGCGCCAACGGCAGGTTGAGGCTCATCTGCGCGGCCTCGCCGCCGAGGTAGAGCAACGCCATCAGCAGGCTGGCGCAGAGGATGCCGAACGGATTGAGACGGCCAAGGAAGGCCACGGTGATCGCCGCATAGCCGTAGCCCGGCGAGACCTGCGGCACCAGTTGGCCGATCGGCCCGGCGACCTCGCAGACGCCGGCCAGGCCTGCCAGTGCGCCGGAGAACAGCAGCACGAACCAGACCAGGCGCTTCTCGCGGAAACCGACGAAACCGGCGGCGCGGCGGTCGAGGCCGAGCACGCGGACCTGGAAACCGAGGAAGCTGCGCTGCGCCAGCACCCAGACCGCCGCCAGCGCCAGCAGGCCGAACAATGCGCCAAGGTGCACCCGGCTGTCCTCGAACAGCGCCGGCAGGCGGCTGGCCTCGCCGAACAGCGCCGACTGCGGGAAGTTGAAGCCATCCGGGTCCCTCAACGGCCCGTGCACGCCGTACAGCAGCAGGTTCAGCGCGATGTAGTTGAGCATGATGGTGGTCAGGATCTCGTTGGCGTTGAAGCGCGTTCGCAGCCAGGCGGCGAACCCGGCCCAGAGCGCCCCGGCAGCGGTGCCGGCGAGCAGCACCCAGGCCAGCGCCCAGCGGCTCTGCCAGTCGAGCAACTGGATCGCCACCGCGCTGCCGGCCAGGGCGCCGACCAGCAACTGGCCCTCCGCGCCGATGTTCCACACGCGCGCCTGGTAGGCCAGTGCCAGGCCGAGGGCACAGAGCAGGATCGGCATGGCCTTGACCAGCAGCTCGCCGAGCCCATAGAGGTCGCTGAGCGGCTGTACCAGCACGGTATGCAGGGTCTGCCAGGGATCGTGGCCGAGACAGGCGAACAGCAGCGCGCCGCAGACCAGGGTCAGCAACCCCGCCAGCAGCGGAGAGGCCAGCAGCATCCAGCGCGACTGCCGGCCGCGCGGTTCCAGGGACAACAGCATCACAGGCTCCCTTGGGCAACGGCGCCGGCGACCGCCGCCGGCGCCTCGAATTGACCGGCCATCCAGCCGCCGACCTGCTGCGGCGAAGCGCTCGCGGTGGCGACCGCCGGGCACAGCCGACCCGAACACAGCGCGGCGATGCGGTCGCTGAGCAGGAACAGCTCGTCGAGGTCCTCGGAGACCACCAGGATCGCCGTACCGGCATCGCGCAAGGCGATCAGCGCGCGGTGGATCAGCGCCGCCGCGCCGACGTCCACGCCCCAGGTGGGATGCGCCGCCACCAGCAGGCGCGGGGCCTGGAGGATCTCGCGGCCGAGGATGAACTTCTGCAGGTTGCCGCCGGAAAGGCTGCGGGCCGGCGCCCCGGCACCCGGGGCCTTCACGGCGAAACGGCGGATGATCTCCTCGGCCAGCGCCAGCACCTTGCGCCGCCGGACCAACCCGCGCTTCACCAGGCCCTGCTGGAAGGCGGTGAGCAGCGCATTGTCCGCCAGGCTCATCTCCGGCACCGCGCCGTGCCCCAGCCGCTCGGCGGGCACGAAGGCCTGGCCGGCGCGGCGCCGCGCATCCGGCGCCAGGTGCGCGCCGGCGCAGCCGCCGAGGCGGATGCGCTCGGCCTGGGCGCGCGGCAGGCGCACTTCGCCGCTGAGCAGAGCGAGCAACTCGTCCTGGCCGTTGCCGGCGACCCCGGCGATACCGAGGATCTCGCCGCTGCGCACCTCCAGATCGAGGCCGGTGAAGGACACGCCGAAGGGGTCCGGGTTGCGCCAGTGCAGGTCGCGCACCTGGAGGAAAGGCGCGCCGCCGGTAGCCTTCGGATACTCCGCCGCCAGGCCCTCGGCGTCGCCCACCATCAGCCGCGCCAGCTCGAGATCGGAACATTGCGCCGGCACGCACTGTCCGGCCACCCGTCCGCCGCGCAGCACCGTGGCGCGCTGGCAGAGCGCACGGACCTCGGCCAGCTTGTGGCTGATGAAGAGGACACTGCAACCCTCCTCCGCAAGACGGCGCAGGGTGACGAAGAGATCCTCGGCCTCGCGCGGGGTCAGCACCGAGGTCGGCTCGTCGAGGATCAGCAGGCGGATGTCCTGCATCAGGCAGCGCACGATCTCCACCCGCTGGCGCTCGCCGATGGACAGCCCATGGACCAGCCGGCGAGGCTCCAGCGGCATGCCGTAGCGCTGCGACACCTCGCGAATACGCGCCTCCAACCGGCGCGGGCTGCCCGCCTCGGCGCCGAGGGCGAGCGCGATGTTCTCCGCCACGCTGAGCGTCTCGAACAGGGAGAAATGCTGGAACACCATGCCGATCCCCAGCGCCCGGGCGCGAGCCGGGTCGCGTACCTGCACCGGCTCGCCCTGCCAGCGGATCTCGCCGGCATCGGGACGGGTCACGCCGTAGATGATCTTCATCAGCGTGCTCTTGCCGGCGCCGTTCTCACCGAGCAGGGCGTGGATCTCGCCGGCGTCGATGCACAGGTCGATGCGGTCGTTGGCCAGGCAACCCGGATAACGCTTGCTGATCCCGCGCAGTTCGAGGCGCGGCGGCGCGAAGGAGGAAGGTGCGGACATGGCGGACCCGATCGGTTGCTCGACGATGCGGCGGCCGGTGCAAATACCTGGCCAGGAGGTCAGGAAAGCCCTGGAACGCGGCTTGCACCGGGAGCCACGGGCCAGGCTGCCGCGCCGAGCGGCACCAAGCCGGGGCACGCCTGGGACGCCGCGGCACATTTGCGGGCAACCCTGCGGCGCACCCGCGTGAGCATTTGTCGCAAAACAGTCATCACCACCTTGCTCACAGAGTTATCCACAGCGTGTCGGGAGCCCATCCGGGACCTTGGGAAGCCTCCCGCGCCGATCGTCCCGGCGATTTTCGCAACATTGGCGATGGACAGAAAACAGCCAACCCGGCAGGCCATGGGCGCGACCTGGCAAGGCATTTTTTCCAACACTTTGCCAACAGCTTTATCCACAAGATATCGACAGCCGTTCGGAGGAGCACGGCAGGACGATCTCTCCCGGCCAAGCCACGGGTCGGCCGAATCCCTGGGGCAGCCCCGGCGGCCCGCTTCCGGCACAGTTTGCCAACAGCTTTTCCACAGGAAACCCGCGGAACGGGAATGCCCGTGAAAATGTCTCCAGGACTTCCCCTTTAGACGCCATGATGCCCATGAATACTGGGTTTTCCGGCTTTCCAGGAAAGTCCGCGGCGATCGACGGAAGCATGCTCGGCGGCGCCATGGGTGGATCCGCTGTCCACAGTTTCGCGATGCACCGTCGTGGCGCATTCCACAGCACCTTTTCCCTGGCTCTTTCGCCAACCGGGAGAAATCCTGCGGCTCCGTCCAATGCCTTTCCCCCGACTGCCGAAGGCATTTTTTCAACGGGGAATGCGAACAGCTTTTCCACAGACAAACCCACAGAAGCGCCAGTTGCCGACCGGGCATTTCGCAAGGCGGATTCAAGGTGCCGGAACGCTTTCCGCGGATCGCCTGCCGGAAGCCAGATGGGCACATCCCGCAATGGCTCGTGCAATCTTTCCGCACACGCGCTACACACAGACTTATCCACAGCATGCGCACAGTGCATAATGGCGGAAGCGAGATCACGCGCCAAAGACGGGATATTTCCGTCGATTTCCCGGACTAAAGAGGCGAAAGCGCCATTCCGGCAGCAGAGGAGATGAACGATGCAGTACCTGCTGGCAACTTCGTCCCCCCACTTATCCTGCACTCCGACCACGGCGGGAGCGCGATGAGCAGTTCGGCCCATCGCGGGCGGATCCTGCATTTCCTCGGCGACCCGGCGAAACTCGGCGACAAGGCCTGGGAGTATTTCGAGGACGGCCTGCTGTGGATCGAACACGGCCACGTGCGCGCGCTCGATCACGCAACCTACCTGCTGCCGCAACTGCCCGCCGACCTGCCGCTGGAGGAGCATCCGCAGCGCCTGCTGCTGCCCGGCTTCGTCGATTGCCATGTGCATTACCCGCAACTCGGAGTGATCGCCTCCTACGGCACCCAACTGCTGGACTGGCTGGAAACCCACACCTTTCCCGCCGAGCAGCGCTTTGCCGATGCCGGCTACGCCGCCGCCCAGGCCGAGCTGTTCCTCGACGAACTGCTGCGCCACGGCACCACTACCGCGCTGGTGTTCGGCACGGTCCATGCGGTATCCGCCGAGGCATTCTTCCAGGCCGCGCAGAAGCGCCGCCTGCGGATGATCGCCGGCAAGGTTCTGATGGACCGCAACGCGCCGCCGGCGCTGTGCGATACCGCGGCCAGTGGCTACGCCGAGAGCCGCGCGCTGATCGAGCGCTGGCACGGCAACGGGCGCCTGCAATACGCGGTCACCCCGCGCTTCGCGCCGACCTCCTCGCCCGAGCAACTGGCCGCGGCGGCGCGCCTGCTGGACGAGTATCCCGGCGTCTACCTGCACACCCATCTTTCGGAGAACCTCAAGGAAGTCGCCTGGGTCGGCGAGCTGTTTCCCCAGGCGCAGGACTACCTGGACGTCTATCATCGCGCCGGCCTGGTCGGCGAACGCAGCGTGTTCGCCCATGGCATCCATCTCTCCGAACGCGAATGCCGCTGCCTGGCGCACAAGAACGCAGCGCTGGCGCACTGTCCCAGTTCCAACCTGTTCATCGGCTCCGGCCTGTTCGACCTTGGCCGCGCCCAGCAATACGGCATCCGCGTCGGCATCGGCAGCGACGTCGGCGGCGGCACCAGCCTGTCGCTGCTGGCCAACCTCGCCGACGCCTACAAGATCCAGCAATTGCGCGGCACCAGCCTCGATCCGTTCCAGGCGCTCTACCTGGCCACCCTCGGCGGCGCCAGGGCGCTCGACCTGGACGGCCTGGTCGGTAACTTCCTGCCCGGCCGCGAGGCCGACTTCGTCGCTCTCGACCTGGCCGCCACGCCGATGATCGCCCAGCGCATGGAGCATGCGCGCGGCCTGGCCGATACCCTGTTCGTGCTGAACACCCTGGGCGACGACCGCGCGGTGGCGGAGACCTGGGTGATGGGGGAGCGGCGCCATGCGAAGGGGTGAGAGCCTCTTTCCCGCGTTGGCTCGGCCCGTCGCTGCATGCCACCTCCTCGCGCTGTTAGAGAAAAGGCACCGTTCGGCGGACGGCCGAAGCTCGCGTCACTCAATCCGCGCCCTCACGACACCGCCACCGCCTCCAGGAACCGTTCCAGCACCAGGTTCGGCCGGCGTCCCTTGCGGGTCACGATGGTCAGCGCGATGGCGTAGTGGAAACGCTCCGGCAGCAGGGGCCGCAGCATCCCGGCGGCGACCCAGTCGGCGGCGTAGTGCGACGGCAGGTAGCCGATGAAGTTGCCGGTCAGGATCAGGAATGCCATGCCCTCGCGGTCCGAGGCGCTGGCGCTGTTGTTCAGCTCCTGGTGGCGCGCCTGGGCTTCGGCGGGCAGGCGGTAGCTGGGCGCCACGGCGTCCGCGGCGAGCACCTCGTCCACCGCGATATCGCCGTCGGCGCGCTCGAACAGTGCGTGGCCGCGGCTGCAATAGAGCTGCGCGTGCTCGTCATACAGCGGCAGGTACTCGAGCCCCGACAGCGGACTGATCAACGGCACCACGCCGACATGCAGGTGGCCGTCGAGCACGCCCAGTTCGATCTCGTTGGGGGTGGTCATGCCGATGTTGATCCGCACCTGCGGTCCCTGCCCCTTGAGCGCGCTGAGAGCGTGGGTGATGCGCATCTGCGGCAGGGTCACCAGGTTGTTGATGATGCCGATGTTGAGTTCGCCGCGCAGGTGCTGGTGCAGGTCGTTGACCTCGGCGCGGAACCCCTCCAGCGCCGCCAGCAGGGTCTGGGTCGCGCGATAGACCTCGCGGCCCTCGTCGGTCAGGGCGAAGCCGGCGCGGCCGCGCTGGCACAGGCGCATGCCCAGGCGCTTCTCCAGGTCGCCCATGTGCAGGCTGATCGCCGAGCGGCTGAGGCCGAGGGTGCTCTCGGCGGCGGAGAAACTGCCGCACTCGACGATGGTCTTGAAGATGCGCAGCAGGCGGATATCGAAATCGCTGACCTGGCCGAGCGACGGGTTGCGGGATTTGGCCATTATTGTTTTACCCAGTCGAAACTAAACGTGAGAAGAATAAGCTTTATCTAACCTTTCGTCAGGGCCAAGCTTGATCCAACGCTCCGCCGCCGCGTGCGCGGAACCTTCCAACAAGAAAGCCCGAGGATCGAACGATGAACCAGCCGCTCAACGTGGCCCCGCCGGTTTCCAGCGAACTCAACCTGCGCGCCCACTGGATGCCCTTCTCCGCCAACCGCAACTTCCAGAAGGACCCGCGGATCATCGTCGCCGCCGAAGGCAGCTGGCTGACCGACGACAAGGGCCGCAAGGTCTACGACAGCCTGTCCGGCCTGTGGACCTGCGGCGCCGGCCACTCGCGCAAGGAAATCCAGGAGGCGGTGGCTCGCCAGCTCGGTACCCTCGACTACTCGCCGGGCTTCCAGTACGGCCATCCGCTGTCCTTCCAGTTGGCCGAGAAGATCGCCGGGTTGCTGCCAGGCGAACTGAACCACGTGTTCTTCACCGGTTCCGGCTCCGAGTGCGCCGACACCTCGATCAAGATGGCCCGCGCCTACTGGCGCCTGAAAGGCCAGCCGCAGAAGACCAAGCTGATCGGCCGCGCCCGCGGCTACCACGGGGTCAACGTCGCCGGCACCAGCCTCGGCGGGATCGGCGGCAACCGCAAGATGTTCGGCCAGCTGATGGACGTCGACCACCTGCCGCACACCCTGCAACCGGGCATGGCGTTCACCCGCGGGATGGCCCAGACCGGCGGCGTCGAGCTGGCCAACGAGCTGCTCAAGCTGATCGAGCTGCACGACGCCTCGAACATCGCCGCGGTGATCGTCGAGCCGATGTCCGGCTCCGCCGGCGTACTGGTACCGCCGGTCGGCTACCTGCAGCGCCTGCGCGAGATCTGCGACCAGCACAACATCCTGCTGATCTTCGACGAGGTGATCACCGCCTTCGGCCGCCTGGGCACCTACAGCGGCGCCGAGTACTTCGGCGTCACCCCGGACCTGATGAACGTCGCCAAGCAGGTCACCAACGGCGCCGTGCCGATGGGCGCGGTGATCGCCAGCAGCGAGATCTACGACACCTTCATGAACCAGGCGCTGCCCGAGCACGCGGTGGAGTTCAGCCACGGCTACACCTACTCCGCGCACCCGGTCGCCTGCGCCGCCGGCCTCGCCGCGCTGGACATCCTGGCCAGGGACAACCTGGTGCAGCAGTCCGCCGAGCTGGCGCCGCACTTCGAGAAGGGCCTGCACGGCCTGCAAGGCGCGAAGAACGTCATCGACATCCGCAACTGCGGCCTGGCCGGCGCGATCCAGATCGCCCCGCGCGACGGCGATCCGACCGTGCGTCCGTTCGAGGCCGGCATGAAGCTCTGGCAACAGGGTTTCTACGTGCGCTTCGGCGGCGATACCCTGCAATTCGGCCCGACCTTCAACGCCAGGCCGGAAGAGCTGGACCGCCTGTTCGACGCGGTCGGCGAAGCGCTCAACGGCATCGCCTGATGAGCGGCCGCCCGCAAGCCGTACCCACCGTGCAGGTGGACAACGCCGAGGTGATCGTGACCGAATGGCGCTTCGCCCCCGGCGCGGAAACCGGGCGCCACCGCCACGGCCACGACTATGTGGTGGTACCGCTGACCGACGGCACGCTGCTGCTGGAAACCCCCGAGGGCGACCGCCACGCGCCGCTGGTCGCCGGACAGGCCTACTTCCGCAAGGCCGGCGTCGAGCACAACGTGATCAACGCCAGCGCACACGAAGTGGTCTTCGTCGAGACCGAGATCAAGTAATCCGCACCCGCTCCCCAGGGAGCGGGTAAAGGGAAAGGGCCACGGCCCTTTCGTCACCCCTAGCGAAGAGAGAACAAGACAAGATGGGCACCCTCCACCACCTGATCAACGGCGAAATGGTCGCCGACAACGGCCGCAGCGCCGACGTCTTCAACCCCTCCACCGGCGAAGCCATCCACAAGGTCCCGCTGGCCGACGGCAAGACCCTGCAGAAAGCCATCGATGCCGCCAGGGCCGCTTTCCCGGCCTGGCGCAACACCCCGCCGGCCAAGCGTGCACAGGTGCTGTACCGCTTCAAGCAACTGCTGGAGCAGAACGAGGCGCGGATTTCCAAGCTGATCAGCGAAGAGCACGGCAAGACCCTGGAAGACGCCGCCGGCGAACTCAAGCGCGGCATCGAGAACGTCGAGTACGCCTGCGCCGCCCCGGAAATCCTCAAGGGCGAGTACAGCCGCAACGTCGGCCCGAACATCGACGCCTGGAGCGACTTCCAGCCGATCGGCGTGGTCGCCGGGATCACCCCGTTCAACTTCCCGGCGATGGTGCCGCTGTGGATGTACCCGCTGGCCATCGCCTGCGGCAACACCTTCATCCTCAAGCCCTCCGAGCGCGACCCCAGCTCCACCCTGCTGATCGCCGAGCTGTTCCACGAAGCCGGCCTGCCGAAGGGCGTGCTGAACGTGGTGCACGGCGACAAGGAAGCCGTGGACGGCCTGCTCCAGGCGCCGGAAGTGAAAGCCATCAGCTTCGTCGGCTCGACCCCCATCGCCGAATACATCTATGCCGAGGGCACCAAGCGCGGCAAGCGCGTGCAGGCCCTGGGCGGCGCGAAGAACCATGCGGTGCTGATGCCCGACGCCGACCTCGACAACGCCGTCAGCGCGTTGATGGGTGCCGCCTACGGCTCCTGCGGCGAGCGCTGCATGGCGATCTCGGTGGCAGTATGCGTCGGCGACCAGGTGGCCGACGCGCTGATCGCCAAGCTGGTTCCGCAGATCAAGGCGCTGAAGATCGGCGCCGGCACTTCCTGCGGCCTCGACATGGGCCCGCTGGTCACTGCCGCCGCGCAGGCCAAGGTCACCGGCTACATCGACAGCGGCGTGGCCCAGGGCGCGGAGCTGGTGGTGGACGGCCGCGGCTACCAGGTCGCCGGCCACGAGAACGGCTTCTTCCTCGGCGGCAGCCTGTTCGACCGGGTGACCCCGGAAATGACCATCTACAAGGAAGAGATCTTCGGCCCGGTGCTGTGCGTGGTTCGCGTCAACAGCCTGGAAGAGGCCATGCAGTTGATCAACGACCACGAATACGGCAACGGCACCTGCATCTTCACCCGCGACGGCGAGGCCGCACGCCTGTTCTGCGACGAGATCGAGGTCGGCATGGTCGGCGTCAACGTCCCGCTGCCGGTGCCGGTGGCCTACCACAGCTTCGGCGGCTGGAAGCGCTCGCTGTTCGGCGACCTCCACGCCTACGGCCCGGACGGCGTGCGCTTCTACACCCGGCGCAAGGCCATCACCCAGCGCTGGCCGCAGCGGGCCAGCCACGAGGCCTCGCAATTCGCCTTCCCCAGCCTCTGAAGGCTGACGACGACAGGCATGGTCGGTAACGACCATGCCTTTTTTCTTTTTCCGCAATCAGGAGTCCGCAACGTTCCACCGCCGTGAAACCTCACCCACGGCCGCACCCATGGCGTCGCCCACAAGGCGGCCCAGACCTTGCCCAAGAACAATTAAAGGGTCTCAACGATGTCCAAAGTCGTACTGGCTTCACAACTGCCGAACAAGCGCAACGCCTCGCTCGCGCCCGGCCTGAAACAACGCCACGTCACCATGCTGTCGATCGCCGGGGTGATCGGCGCCGGCCTGTTCGTCGGCTCCGGCCATGCCATCGCCGCCGCCGGCCCGGCCGCCCTGCTCGCCTACCTGATCGCCGGCACCCTGGTGGTGCTGGTCATGCGCATGCTCGGCGAAATGGCGGTCGCCTCCCCCGATACCGGTTCCTTCTCCACCTACGCCGACCGCTCCATCGGCCGCTGGGCCGGTTTCACCATCGGCTGGCTCTACTGGTGGTTCTGGGTGCTGGTGATCCCACTCGAAGCGATCGCCGCCGCGGCCATCCTCAACGCCTGGTTCCCGGCCATCGACACCTGGATCTTCGCCCTCGCGGTGACCTTCCTGCTCACCGTCACCAACCTCTTCAGCGTGGCCCGCTACGGCGAGTTCGAGTTCTGGTTCGCGCTGCTCAAGGTGATCGCCATCATCGCCTTCATCGTGCTCGGCGCGGTGGCCATCGTCGGCGGCCTGCCGGAGCGTGAGGTCAGCGGCCTGTCCAGCCTGATGGCGAGCCACGGCGGCTTCGTGCCGAACGGCTACGGCGCGGTGCTCGGCGCCCTGCTGACGACCATGTTCAGCTTCATGGGCACCGAGATCGTCACCATCGCCGCCGCCGAGTCCAAGGACCCGGCGAAGCAGATCACCCGCGCCACCAACTCGGTGATCTGGCGGATCGGCCTGTTCTACCTGGTGTCGATCTTCATCGTGATCTCCATCGTGCCGTGGAACGACCCGCTGCTGATCCAGGTCGGCTCCTACCAGCGCGCCCTGGAGCTGCTGGACATCCCGCACGCCAAGCTGATCGTCGACCTGGTGGTACTGGTCGCCGTGGCCAGTTGCCTGAACTCGGCGATCTACACCTCGTCGCGGATGGTCTTCTCCCTGGCCAAGCGCGGCGACGCCCCGAGCGTGCTCAAGCTGACCAACACCGCCCACGTACCACGCCCGGCGGTGCTGGCCAGCACCGCGGTGGGCTTCCTCACCACCATCGTCAACTACTTCGCACCGGAGAAGGTCTTCACCTTCCTCCTCGCCAGCTCCGGCGCCGTGGCGCTACTGGTGTACCTGGTGATCGCCGTGGCCCAGTTGCGCATGCGCAAGCAATTGCAGGCCAGCGGCCAGCCCATCGAGTTCCGCATGTGGCTATATCCCTGGCTGACCTGGGCGGTGATCCTGTTCATCGTCGCCGCGCTGAGCATCATGCTGATCATGCCGGAGCACCGTCACGAGGTGTTCGCCACCGCTCTGCTGACGATCTTCACCGTCTGCCTCGGGCTGCTCAACGCGCGACGCAAGCCGCGCCTCGGCGAGGACTACGCCGGGAAGACGGCGCGGGTCTGAGTCCACCACCGGGGGAAGAACCCAGACAGCCCTCCAAAGAAAAGCCCGGCCAATGGCCGGGCTTCTTCAGGCAAGGTCGTCTCAGACCTTCCTGACGAATTCCGATTTCAGCTTCATCGCGCCAATGCCGTCGATCTTGCAATCGATGTCGTGGTCGCCGTCCACCAGGCGGATGTTCTTCACCTTGGTGCCGACCTTCACCACCAGCGAGGAGCCTTTCACTTTCAGGTCCTTGATCACGGTGATGGTATCGCCGTCCTGGAGAACGTTGCCCACCGAATCCTTGATCACCTTGCCATCATCGGACGCCGTAGCGGCCTCGTTCGGCGACCATTCATGGGCGCACTCCGGGCAGACCAGCAGCGCACCATCCTCGTAGGTGTATTCGGAGTTGCATTGGGGACAGGGCGGCAGCGTGCTCACGGCATTCTCTCTTCAGCAGGGGGACGAAAACCGCAGATTATATAGGGTTTCTCGCTCCCCTGCCGAACCGCCTCAGAGCCCCTTGGTCTTCGGCGCGCCGACGGCCGGCCCGGAGAAGTCGAGGGTGCCCTTTTCGCTGAAGCGCACGGTGCCGAACAGGCCTCCGGCGAGCTTGCCCTTCACCACGTAGGGCATGCCCCGGGTCGGAGCGTTGTTGCTCAGGCCCCAGGCCTGGCGGAAGGCGGAAAAGGCGGAGACGGTCAGCGGCACGCTCACCACCCGCTCGCCGAAGCGCGGCACCTCGCCGGTCTGGTCGCTGACGCCGCTGGCCAGGGGCTGGCCGTTGACGTCGAGGTCGAGGGCGATGCCGTTGTATTCGATCGGCTCGTCGTTGGGGTTCTGTACCCGCAGCTTGACCATGAAGCGCATCTCCATGCCTTGCCCCGGCAGGGGTTCCAGGCCGACCAGGTCGATACGCAACGGATCGCGCTGGCCGAAGGTGCTGCAGGCGCTCAACAGGACGCCCAGGCACAGGGCCGGCAGCAGGCGGCCGAGGTTCGCAGGCAGGCGCATGGGTTCTCCTCCTTGGGTCGAATGTGCGCCCATGGTGCCACAGCCGCTAGAATTCGCCGCGCAGCCGATCCGGCTGCGCCAATGGACAAAGGACATGCCCATGCCTACACGCGTTCTGCGCGGCCTCGTCGCCGCCCTCCCACTGTTCCTCGCCGCCTGCTCGGACTCCGCTCCGTCCAGCGAGGAGATCGCCCGCCTGCTCGCCGAGCGCGGCTTCGACAAACCCGCCTGCGCCAGCTCCACCCTGTTCAAGACCTTCCCGGTGACGCTCTCCGACAGCTTCTCCGGCCCCGGCCCGGCGAAAGGCAACGCCGCGGTCTACGACGCGCTGGTCGGCGTCGGCCTGCTGCGCCGCGACGGCGATTCCTACGACCTCACGCCCGCCGGCCGCGAGGACTACAAGCCCGAGTCGAAGGCCTTCTGCTACAGCAGCGGCTTCGACGTCAGCGTCCGTTCGGTGGACCCCGCCAAGCCCGACGACTACGGCCCGGCCGTGGAAAAGGGCTGGTTGGTCACCGTCGAGGTCAAGCCACGCGAAGTGAAGGACTGGGCGAAGAACCCCGAGGTGCTCAAGCAGGCCAGCCTGACCACCCTGCAACAGATCACCCAACCGCAGGTCGGCCAGGTCTCGCTGGTCAAGCCACGCGGCGAGGAAGGCTACAAGCTCGTCAACACCCGCTTCTCGCCCAGGCAGGGCTTCCACTTCAACCAGGCCTGGTAATCCCACGCCGTCCTTCCGCCCGCCCCGCTCGGGGCGGGCTCCTCATTCAACCCACTGATCGATAAAGGTTTTTTCGACGGACGAAACAGCCGGGCGATTGCTCGCCCGAAAGCTTTCGTATACATTCGTTTTCACTGTAAACACCGTATACATCGAAAACGAAGCTGATCAGAAAATGAGCACCGTAGTCTCGTTCCGCGCCGATGACGCCCTGGTCGCGGCCCTCGACGAACTGGCCCGCGCCACCCACCGCGACCGCCCCTACCACCTGCGGCAGGCGCTCGCGCAGTACCTGGAAAGGCAGCAGTGGCAGGTCGCTGCCATCGATGAAGGCTTGGCCGATGCCAATGCCGGTCGCCTGCTGGAACACACCGAGATCGAGAAGCGCTGGGGGCTGCAATGAGCCTGAAGTGGACCCGCAAGGCGGCCGCCGACCTGGACGCCATCTACGACCATTACGTCGTGCTGATCGGCCCGGAAAAAGCTCTGAAAGCCGTTCAGGACATCGTCGAGCAGGTGAAACCGCTGCAGCAGGTAGCCAACCAGGGGGCAGGGCGGCCCAGCGAGGTGCCAGGCGTACGCACCCTGACCCTGGAGCGCTGGCCGTTCAGCGCCCCGTTTCGGGTTAAAGGCAAGGAAATCCAGATTTTGCGCATCGATAGGGTCGAAATTACCCCCTGAAAGTGGTCACACGGTTACAAGATGTTTCAAAACGAATATTTACCTTGACTTGTACGTAGTGACTTATTTCGGACGAAACATCCATAACTCACAAAAAATGGACATTTTTCGACCTGACCAATGAGAGCGACCAACATGCGACCACTGCGACCTGATTAGTTCTTTGGCTGACTCATGCTTCGCTCCCATACGCGTCCGTATTTTTCCGTAACTCGACGACCTCGCCCGCTGGGCATGCTTTCTCGCGCTTTTTCCGGTGATTTTTCCCCAGGCGCAGTCTCCCGCAAGGAGGAACCGGCATGGATTCGCTGAAAGGCATGGCGATCTTCGCCACTGTGGTGGACAAGGGCTCGATGGCAGCCGCGGCCCAGAGCCTGGGCATGACCCCTTCGGCAGTCAGCCAGCAGATCCGCAAGCTGGAGAGCCGCGCCCAGGTCACTTTGCTGCATCGCACCACCCGCCGGCTGACCCTGACCGAGGCCGGCGAGGCGTTCTATCGCAGTTGCGCGCAGATGCTGGCGATCGCCGAGGAAGCCGAGCGGCGGCTTGGCGAATGGCGCGATGCGCCGGTGGGCGAGTTGCGCCTGGCGGCGCCGGTGGGGTTCTCCGGCACGCTGATCACCCAGGCGCTGAAACCGTTGCTGGAGAACCACCGCCAGTTGCGCCTGCAACTGTTCTTCCAGGACGAGCGCATCGATCTGGTCGCCGAGCGCATCGACCTGGCGATACGCGTCGGCAATCTCGCCGACTCCAGCCTGGTGGCGCGCCACCTCGGCGACTGGAGCAGCGTGCTCTGCGCGGCGCCGGCCTATTTGCGCCAGCGGGCGCCCATCAACCGTCCGGAGCAGTTGACCGAGGTCGACTGGATTTCCCTGAACACTTCGAACCACCTCAACCACCTGACGCTCAGCGGGCCGGGCGGGGAAGTCTGCAAACTGCGCCTGGAGCCACGGGTGGCCGCCAACGGGATGCTCGCGGTGCGTCAGTTCACCCTCGACGGACTCGGCGTGTCCTACCAGCCGCTGCCGGAGGTACGCGACGCGCTGAACGACGGGCGCCTGCAACAGCTATTGCCGGAGTGGAGGATTCCCCGGCTCGGCATCTATGCGGTGACGCCACGGCGCGAGGCCCAGCCGGCCAAGGTGAAGGTCGCCATCGAGGCGCTGCGGCGAGCGTTCGCCACGGACGGGGATGAGCGCTGGAGCTGACCGACGGACTGCCGGCCAGCTCCAGGTACCGTCAGGAGAAGCGGCCGAGGGTCAGGGTGACCTCGCCGATGTCCGTGCCCGTAGCGTTGCCGCCGCTGGTGATGCCGGCATAGTCCGCCGATGCCGGCGTGAAGCTCCAGGTGTTGGTGGCGCCGGATTTCCACGGGTCATCCCAGCTGAAGGTGCCCATCTTGGTGTTGCCGTCGTAGCAGTCGAAGCTGCCCTGGGTGCCGGACGAAGCGTTCTCCCGTCCGCAGGAGGCGATCCATTGCGGGCTGCCGGCCTGCACGTTCATGCTGCTGACTTCCTCGGTGGAAATCTCGTCGTCCTTGTTGGTGTAGCGGTAGAACTTGCCCCATTGCAAGGTGGCGTTGCGGATGCCCACCGTGCCGATGGATTTGGATACCACGACCTTCACTGCGATCCATTCTGCGTATGCCATGTCGATCTCCGTTAACCATGCGTTCACAGCTTCCTGTAGGACGTCACGGACAGGACCGGGCGCTCACAACGGACCCTTGGCTACTTCGACCAGCACGGCGCCATCCCTGACCCGCTTCACTATAGGCTGGCCACCAGCCACCACCGCCTGCCAGATCTGGTAGGCGGCGGCCGGGGAGGTCAGGCCCTCCGGCGTTTTTCCCCGCGAGGGGCCTTCATGCCGAATGCCTCGCGCAGGTCGGTGGTGGGTGGCGGCAGGAAGCGCATGCGGGCGAACAGGCCTCGCAGGTAAGCGTCCATCAGCGCAGCCGCCGCCGCGCTGTCGCCGTCCTCCAGGGCATCGAGCAGGGCGCGCTGCGCGGCGCAGGCCTCGGCGGTATAGACCGCCCCCTTGTTCAGCGCGATGTCCAGCGAGGCGCGTGCCACCAGGCCACGGACGAAACCCTGCAGCAAGGGATTCTCGGTCAGTTCGGCCAGGCGCAGGTGGAAGCGCCCGGCGAGACGGATCAGCCCGGCGCTGTCGCGGGCCGCGAGGCAAGCCTGCTCCTCGTCGACCAGCGCCCGTAGCTCGGCAAGGGCGGCGGGATCCAGCCCCGCGGGCAGTTGCCGCACCACTTCGCTTTCCACCAGCAGGCGCGCGTCCAGCACCTGCCGCGCCTGGCGCTCGTCCGGGCGGGCGACGCTGGCGACCTCCTTCGGCGGCATCACCACCGCGCCGTCCTCGGCGAGACGGGTGAGGGCACGCTGGATGGTGCCGTTGCTGACCCGGAAGATCTGCCCGAGGGTTTCCTTGCTCAGCTTGGCGGCCGGCGCCAGGCGCTTTTCCAGGATTGCCGTGTAGATGCTTTCGTAGACGAAATGGCTGGTGGGGCGCAGCGCGGCGCCCTGCTGGGTACGTGCTTCGAATCCGACCATGTTCACACCTGTCGAGTCGTGCTTGTGGGCCTTCGCAGGCGGCGGACGAAAGCCGTCCGGGCGCCGCGACGGTCCCGGGTTGGAACCCTGGCGCGGGCGATCAGACCTGCGGCAAGCGCAGGTCGATGTTCAGGCGCGCGCCTTCGTTGAGGATGTGCTGGCGCATCGCCTGGCTCGCCCGCTCGCTGTCGTGCTGGCGGATCGCACGGAGGATGGCGTCGTGTTCCTGGAGGATCTCCTCGGCGTATTCCGGCTGGCGGCGCACCAGGTTGTCGCTGCGTTCCAGGGCGCTGCCGATCTGTTCGGAAACGCTGAGGAAGATCGGGTTCGAGGTGAGCTTCACCAGGCGCCGGTGGAAGGCCGTGTAGGCCTCAACCAGAGCCTGCGGGTCGCCATCCTCGACCGCTTCGCGCAGGTCCAGCAGCAACAGCCGCAGTTCGCTGATCTCCGCCGCCCCGGCGCTCTGCGCGACGATGCCGACGATGAACGGCTCCAGCGCATAGCGCAGTTGCAGGACGTCTTCCATGGTCGCCTCGCCGGGCGCCGCGACCTCGCGCAGCGGTTCGCTGCGTTCGAGGACCATCACGCCCTTGCCCGGCAGCGAACGGACCACGCCCAGGGTCTCCAGGACCATGATCGCCTCGCGCAGGCTCGGCCGGCTGATTTCCATCTGTTCAGCCAGCTCGCGCTGGCCGGGCAACATCTGGCCGGCGACCCAGCGACCCTGCTCGATGGTGTCGAGCAGGCGCTGGGCAACCGCGTTGACCAGCTTGGACGAAGAAAACATGTCGCCTCCCTTTACTTGCCAATCGGACGTGCAACGCGCCTCGGCGCGTCAGCCATGCAGCTTGCCTTCCCCGGCCACCGCGCTGCGCTTGAGCGGCTCGCCGTCGGCCTTGGCCGGCGCCTCCAGGCGCCCGTCGAGTATGGCCTGCGCGCGCGGCATATCGATGTCGTTTTCCCAGCGGGCGATGGTCACGGTGGCCACGCAGTTGCCGATCAGGTTGGTCAGCGCGCGGCCGATGCCCATGAACCAGTCCACCGAAAGCACCAGCACCAGGCCGGCCACCGGGATCGCCGGCACCGCGGTGAGGGTGGCGGCGAGGATCACCAGGGCCGAGCCGGGAATGCCGTGGGCGCCCTTGGAGGTGACCAGCGAAACCAGCAGGATGGTGACCAGGTCGGTCATCGCCAGCGGCGTGCCGGTGACGTGGGCGATGAACACCACCGCCAGGGTCAGGTAGATCGAGAATCCGTCGAGGTTGAACGAGTAGCCGGTGGGAATCACCAGGCCTACCGTGGAGCTGCGGATGCCCATGTGCTCGAGCTTGCGCATCACCTGCGGCAGCACCGCGTCGGAGGAGGCGGTGCCCATCACGATCAGCAGCTCTTCGCGGAAGTAGCGCAGGAACGGCAGCATGCGCACCCCGGAGAGACGCAGGACGCTACCGAGCACCGCCATGACGAAGACCAGGCAGGTGGCGTAGAACACCAGCACCAGCGCGCCCAGGTGGCTGAGCGAGTCGACGCCGTAGCGGGCGGTGGTGAAGGCCACCGCGCCGAACACGCCGAGCGGTGCCAGGCGCACGATCATGCCCATGATGCGGAACACGATGTGGCTGAACTCGTTGATCAGGCGGGCCACGCCGCTGGCCTGCTCGCCGACCAGGTTCAGGGCGCTGCCGAACAGCACGGAGAACAGCAGGACCTGGAGGATGTCGTTCTCGGCGAAGGCGCTGAACACAGAGGTCGGGATCAGGCCCATGAGGAATGCCACGGGGCCGTGGATCTCCTGGGTGCGCCCGGTATACAGGGCGACGTCGCCGGCGGGCAGTTCGTTGAGATGGATGTTGGCGCCGCTGCCCAGGCCCAGGCTGTAGGCGACCACCAGGCCGAGGACCAGGGCGATGGTGGTGAGGATTTCGAAGTAGATCACCGACTTCAGGCCGATGCGGCCGACCTTCTTCAGGTCGCCGGCGCCGGAGATGCCGTTGACCACCACGCAGAAGACGATCAGTGCGATGAGCATCTTGATCAGCTTGATGAAGCCATCGCCCAGCGGCTTCATCTGCACGGCCAGGTCGGGAATGCCGACCCCGCAGATCACGCCTATCACCAGGCCAATCACGACTTGCAGGAATATCGAGCGGGAACAGCGCTTGATGAACATCGCAGGAGTCTCCATTCGGCGCTTCCATCGGGCCTCGCGGAGGCGGGCGATGAACGCATTTTTATTGTGGTATTACCGGTCTGACCAGTTCAGCCTATACGCAAAGAAGTCAGCCTGACAAGCCGCTATCGGCGGGCGCGACGAATGGCCAGGAACGACGGCACGCGCGGGCCGCAGCCGGGAGGAGGGCGCTCGGATGGCGCAAGGCGGCGGGCCAGAGCGGCTCGCCGCGGGGAAGGGGAGGTCAGCCGGCGAGGGCCTCGGCGACGAAATCGAGGCGATCCTGGCCGAAGAACAACTGGTCGCCGACGAAGAAGCTGGGCGCGCCGAAAACGCCGCGCCGCACCGCCTCTTCGGTGGTCGCCTTGAGCCCCTCCTTGACCTGCTCGTCGCCAACCAGGCGGAGGAACTCATCCGGATCGAATCCAGCCTCCGCCAGCACCTGGGCGACCACCTCGGGCTTGCCGAGGTTCTGCTGTCGTACCCACAACGCTTCGAACACCGCTTTCAGGTAGGGCTGGAACCCTTCGCCGCCGAGATAGCCCTGGGCGCCGCGCATCAGCGTCAGGGTGTTGATCGGGAAGGCCGGGTTGAAGGCCAGCGGCACGCCGTAGCGTTTCGCATAGCGCGCCAGGTCGTGGAGGGTGTAGCGCCCCTTGGCCGGCACCTCGATCGGCGAATGGTTGCCGGTGGCCTTGAACACGCCGCCCAGCAGCATCGGCCGCCAGGCGATGCTCGCGCCATGGGCGGCGGCGATGCGCGGCAGTTGGGTCCAGGCGAGGTAGGTGGTGGGACTGCCGAAGTCGAAGAAGAACTCGATTTGCTTGCTCATGCGTGGCTCTTTCCGTGGCGGGGATCAGAAGGTTTCCATCCAGGGGCGCAGGTCCAGTTCGTGCACCCAGCAGTCGCGCGGCTGGCAGTGGATCTGCCAGTAGGTCTCGGCGATGTGCTCGGGATCGAGGATGCCGTCCTGCTCTTTGCGCTTGTACAGCTCGGGCAGGGTTTCGCGGATGAAGTCGGTGTCGATGGCGCCGTCGATGATCGGGTGGGCGACGTGGATGCCCTTCGGCCCCAGCTCGCGCGCCATGCTCTGGGCCAGGGCACGCAGGGCGAACTTGGCGCCGGAGAACGCGGCGAAATGCGCGCGGCCGCGCAACGAGGCGGTGGCGCCAGTGAAGATGATCGTTCCGCGCTGCCGCGGCAGCATCACCCGCGCCGCCTCGCGGCCGGTGAGGAAGCCGCCGAAGGCGGCCATCTCCCAGACCTTGCGATAGACCCGTTCGGTGGTTTCGGTGATCGGGAACCAGACGTTGGCGCCGACGTTGAAGATCACCGCCTCCAGCGCACCGACCTCACCCTCGATGCGGGCGAAGAGGTCGATCACCTGCTGCTCCTGGCGTGCGTCGCAGCCGCAGGCCAGAGCCTCGCCGCCTTGGTCGCGGATGGCCTGCACCAGCGGCTCCAGCTTCTCCGCGTTGCGCCGGGCGACGCACGCCACGTAGCCCTCGCGGGCGAACCGCCGGGCGATGGCGCCACCGGTGGCGTCGCCGGCGCCCATTACCAGAACCGCTTTGCGCTGGGTCATTGCAGAGGCCTCTCTTGTTAGTTCTTTTTTAGAACCCAATAGAGACGATAGTTAGTTCTTAAAAGGAACTTGTCAACTGGCAAGGGCTCGAGTGATATCCGCGCACCAATTACTCTGCCTGTCCCGGCCTGCCCGGCACGTCCTCTCCCTGAAGAGAGGGGACCGGTCGGCGGAGCCTGGTACGACAGCGTCCTTCCTGCCGTAACGCCATCGGCGTTTATCCGCCGATTCACGTCGGCGGCCAGGCCTGGAACGCTCAGCCGCGCCGCAGCAGGCGCCCCTTCCAGAACAGCCCCTCGCGTACCGTCACGTCCCGCGCGTGCAGCGGCTCACCGCATTCGGAACAGACCAGCACGCCATGCATGTGCTGGCCGCAATGCTTGTGCACATGCTCGAGTGGCGGCCCCTCGACGCCGGCGAGGTGGCGGTCGCCCCAGTTCACCAGGGAAAGGATGGCCGGGTACAGTTCCATCCCTTTCTCGGTAAGCCGGTATTCCTCGCGCAGCGGCCTTTCCTGGTAGGGCACCTTGGCCAGTATCTCCGCTTCGACAAGGCGCTTGAGGCGGTCGGCGAGGACGTGGCGGGTCACGCCGAGGCTGCGCTCGAAGTCGTCGAAACGGCGCACGCCGAGAAAGCAGTCGCGCAATACCAGCAGGGTCCAGCGATCGCCGAGGATCGCCAGCACCCGCGCCAGCGAACAGGGTTGCTCGCTCAGTTCTTCCCAACGCATGAGACACCTCCAGCCGTTCGGCAAAGGATAGCCGCGTGGGTTCTGAAACGAAACCGACCGGCCACGCCTTTCCAGCGGCCCGCCGCCCATGGCATAACCGCGTTCCTGTCCCCTGTCCCGGAATCCCGACCATGTCGCTCGACTGGACCTGCAAGCACCACGCCGACCTCACCCTGAAGGAACTCTACGCACTGCTGCAATTGCGCACCGAGGTCTTCGTGGTGGAACAGAAATGCCCCTACCAGGAAGTCGACGGCCTCGACCTGGTCGGCGATACCCATCACCTGATGGCCTGGCGCGACGGCCAGTTGCTCGCCTACCTGCGCCTGCTAGACCCGGTTCGCCACGAGGGCCAGGTGGTGATCGGCCGAGTGGTCAGTTCCTCGGCCGCGCGCGGCCAGGGGCTCGGTCACCAGTTGATGGAACGCGCGCTGCAGGCGGCGGAGCGCCTCTGGCTGGACACCCCGGTATACCTCTCGGCCCAGGCCCACCTGCAGGGCTACTACAGCCGCTATGGCTTCGTCGCGGTCACCGAGGTCTACCTGGAAGACGACATCCCGCACATCGGCATGCGCCGGGCCTGAGGCCCGGAACGCCGCGGACGGTGGGGGGAGGGAAGGGAATCAGGCCTGCGGCTTGAGCACGCCGGGCAGTTGGGCTTCCAGCTTGGCGTTGTTCAGCGGCGCGCGGATGAAGCCGTGCTGCTCGCCGTCCGGGCCGATGATCACCAGGTTGCCGCTGTGGTCGACGGTGTAGTTGGGCTTGCTGGTGTCGGCGGGGATGTAGGGGATGCTCATGGCGTTGGCCAGCTTCTGGATGTTCTCCGGAGTACCGGTGAGCCCCTGGAAGCCGGCGTTGAAGTAGCCCAGGTATTGCTTGATCTGCTGCGGCGTGTCGCGGTTCGGATCGACGCTGACGAATACCACCTGCAGGTCGTCGCGCACCTCCTGCGGCAGCTTGCCCTGCAATTCGCGGAGCTGGGCGAGGGTGGTCGGGCAGACATCGGGACAGAAGGTGTAGCCGAAGAACAGCAGGTGCCAGCGACCCTTGAGACTGGCGGTGCTGACCGCCTGGCCGTCCTGGTTGGTGAACTCCAGCGCCGGCACCTTGCGCGTCTGCGGCAGGATCACGATGCCGGCGTCGAGCAGCACGGTGGGATCGGCCTGGCGCTGGGCGGTGAGCACCTTGTGCACGGTGAGGCCGAGGACCAGGGCGACCAGGGCGACGAGGACGAGGACGGTCTTGTTGACTCGAGTCATGGGTGGGCAAGGCTCTAGAGTGGGATCAGAGAAGCAGCTTCAGCGGCAGATAGTGGTCCACCAGCAGCGCCATGAACAGCAGGAACAGGTAGACGATAGAGTACTTGAAGGTCTTTATCGCCGCATGTGGCCGGCTGTCACAGTAGAGCGCCCAGGCCCAGTCGAGGAAGCGCGCGCCCAGGGCCAGGGCGCAGAGCAGGTAGACCAGCCCGCTCATGTGGATGACGAACGGCATCAGGCTCACCGCGAACAGCACCAGGGTATAGAGCAGGATGTGCAGCTTGGTGTAGCGCTCGCCGTGGGTCACCGGCAGCATCGGGATGTCGGCCTTGGCGTATTCGTCCTTGCGGTGGATGCATAGCGCCCAGAAGTGCGGTGGGGTCCAGGCGAAGATGATCAGTACCAGCAACAGCGGCTCGGCGCTCAGGTGGCCGGTGATGGCGACCCAGCCGAGCAGCGGCGGCGCCGCCCCGGCGAGCCCGCCGATGACGATGTTCTGCGGCGTGGCGCGCTTCAGGAAGCCGGTGTAGAGCGCCGCGTAGCCGAGCAGCGAGGCGAGGGTCAGCCAGGCCGTCAGCGGGTTGGTGAAGGCCAGCAGCACGGCCATCCCGGCCAGCGCCAGGAGCAGCGCGAAGCCCAGCGCCATGCTCGGCGACACCCGACCCTCGGCCAGCGGCCGCTTGTGGGTCCGCGCCATGATCGAGTCGATGCGCCGGTCCACCACATGGTTGACCGCCGCCGCCGCGCCGGCACAAAGGCCGATGCCGAGGTTGCCGAAGATCAGCACCTGCCAGGGCACGAAGCCATCCAGCGGCGCCTTGGTGGCGAGCAGCATGCCGATCAGCGAGGTGATCAGCATCAGCACCACGACCTTGGGCTTGGTCAGTTCGAGGAAGTCGCGCCAGGTCGGCTGGCTGTGGCGATCGATGACGGTGGCCATATCCTTACCTCCATCCTTCTGTCTGTCAGGCGGCCTTCAGCCGCGAACCTTGCGCCGGCGGCAGCGTGCGGCGCACGCGCTGCGGCGACGGTGCCGGCGCGCGGACGCTGGCCGGCGCGCGCAGGCGATAGTTGACCAGCACCAGGCTGAGCAGCAGCAGGGCGCCACCGCCGTTGTGCGCCACCGCCACCGGCAGCGGCAGGTGCAGCAGCACGTTGCTGATGCCCAGGCCGATCTGCAGCGACAGGCCGAGCAGCATCAGCGCGGTCGGCCAGACCAGGCCGCTGCGCTGCAGGCGCCAGGCGAGCAGCAGGAGGACCAGGGTCACGCACAGCGCGCCGATCCGGTGGGTCATGTGGATCGCCGTGCGCGCGTCGCTGTCGAGCTGGCCGCCGAGGTAGTTGGGGCCGATGTGCTGGGTCAGGTGGAAGCCGTTGGCGAAGTCCATCCGCGGCCACCACTCGCCATGGCAGGTGGGCAGGTCGATGCAGGCCACCGCCGCATAGTTGCTGCTGACCCAGCCGCCGAGGGCGATCTGGCCGATCACCAGGAGCAGGGCCAGCCCCGCCAGTCCGCGGGTCGCCGCCGGGTAGCGCCGCGCCGCGAAGCGTCCGGAGAGGCGCAGGGCGAGGAGAAAGAGCAGCGCCAGGGTGGTGAAGCCGCCGAGCAGATGGGCGGTGACCACCTGCGGCCAGAGCTTGAGGGTCACCGTCCACATGCCGAAGGCGGCCTGCGCGATCACCACCGCGAGCAGCAGCAGCGGCAACTTCAGCGGTTGGCCGTCGCGCCCGCGGCGGACCAGCGCATGCAACGCCAGGCCAAGGATGAGCAGGCCGAGGGCGCCGGCGAAATAGCGGTGGATCATCTCGTTCCAGCCCTTCTGTGCCTCCACCGGGGCGTCGGGGAAGTGCAGTTCGGCGTGGGCCAGTTGCGCCTCGCTCAGCGGCACGTGGACGAAGCCGTAGCAGCCTGGCCAGTCCGGACAGCCGAGGCCGGCGTGGGTCAGCCGGGTATAGGCGCCGAGCAGGACCACCACGGCGGCCAGCAGGGTCGCCAGCACGGCGACGGTGAAACCGGGTTTGCGGGTTGCGCCTGTCATTCGCGGGCCCCTTTTTCTTGTCGTTCTGTCCTCATCGGGCCGGGAACCGCGCCGGCCACGCCGATCAACCGATATGCGAGAGCTTGAGCAGCAGTTGCACGTCCTTCAGCAGCTTCTTGCCGTTGGCCTTGGCGTCGTAGCGCAGCACCAGGTTGCCGTGCGGGTCGACCACCCACAGCAGCGGCCGCTCGCCGCCGCCGGCCTTGTCGTACAGGACAGGGTCCAGGCCGTAGCGCTGCAGGCGCGGGTAGTCCTGCCTCACCAGGTTGGCGAAGTCCGCCGGCAGCTCGCCACTGGCGGCCAGGGCGTGGCCGGCGCGCGAGGCTTCGCGGCCGAGGGCGATGTTGACCTGGCGGGCCAGGTAGACCAGTTGCTGGCAGTCCTCGCCGCAAGTACCCGGCGCGGTCACCAGCAGTTGCCACTGCTCGCCCTGGCTGCGTCCCTGCACGCCGAGGTCGGCGGGGGTCTGGCCGTTGCCGATCAGCGCGCCGCTGTAGCTGCGCCCCTGCGGAACCCAGAAATTCCATTTGTACATGGCGCTGGCGAGCAGCATCGGCCCCACCACCAGGCCGATGATCGCCAGCAGTTGCAGGCGGCCACGGGCGCGGCGCGGACGTTCAGGCATCGGAATCGCGAGACTCATGGTTTTTCTCCCGTGCGCGGCGCACACCGAGGTAGAGGTAGAGGGCGAGCAGGGCCGTCGCCAAGGCGAACCACTGCACGGCGTAGCCGGTGTGCCGCTCCGGCGGCATCGAGACCAGGGGCCAATCGGTGTCGAAGCTGGCGTCGCCCGCTTCCAGGCGGATTTCCCAGGGCAGCCCGGCGCGACCGAAGGCCTGCCACAGCGCCGGGATGTCGAGCTGGGTCACCAGGCGCGGCCAGCCGCCGGCCGGCGCGTCGGCCAGGTGCAGGCCGCCGGGTGGCGGCAGGTAGGTCCAGGCGTCGAGCAGGAGGACGCGGTCGGGGGTTTCCAGCGTCGGCGGCGAGCGTCGGTCAGTCCATGCGACCCAGCCGCGGTTGACCAGCAGCCAGAGGCCGCTGGCCTGGTCGTAGAAGGGTTGCAGCACCTCGACCCCGGCCTGTCCGTTGCGCAGCCGGTTATCCAGCAGCAGCGTATGCCGCTCGTCGAAGCGGCCGTGCAGGCGCACGCGGACGTACGCCGGGTCGCGCAGCCCCTCTAGCTGCCCGGGCGACACCGGCTCGGCGCCGCGCCGGGCCTCGTAGCTGGCCAGCAGGGCGCGCTTCTCGTCGGCCCGCTGCAACTGCCAGGTGCCCAGCCAGAGCAGTACCGGCAGCAGGCCGAGGACCACCAGGGTCGGCAGCAGGCCGGGGCGGAACGCGCCACGCATGCTGCGTCTGTCATTGCGTCCGGCCTCCCCGAGGCGCTGGCTATACTGCATGAATCCCCCCATCGCCGGAGTCCCACCATGTTGAAAGTGGCGATCGTCCTGCTACTGCTGGCTACCCTGGTGAGCCTGTTCAGCGGCCTGTTCTTCCTGGTCAAGGACCAGGGCCATGGTTCCCGCGTGGTCAATTCGCTGACCGTCCGCGTGGTGCTCGCCGCGGCGACCCTGGTGCTGGTCGCCTGGGGCTTCTACAGCGGCGAGCTGAACAGCCACGCGCCCTGGCATTTCTGATTCCCCCGGTGGCGGTCAGATCACGTAGACGAAGATGAACAGGCCGATCCAGACCACGTCGACGAAGTGCCAGTACCAACTGGCGGCCTCGAAGCCGAAGTGGTGCTCGGCATCGAAGTGACCGCGCAGGATGCGGATCAGCATGATGCTGAGGATCAGCGCGCCGAGGGTCACGTGGGCGCCGTGGAAGCCGGTGAGCATGAAGAAGGTCGAGCCGTAGATACCGGCGCCGAGGGTCAGGCCCAGCTCGTTGTAGGCGTGCACGTACTCCTCGGCCTGCAGGATCAGGAAGGCGATCCCCAGCAGCACGGTCAACGCCAGCCAGGCCTTGAGCGGGCCGCGCTTGTTCTTCTTCAGGGCGTGGTGGGCGAAGGTCACGGTGAAGCTGGAGGTGACCAGCAGGATGGTGTTGATCAGCGGCAGCTTCCACGGCTCGATCACCGCGCTCGGCGGCGGGAACAGCTTCGGGTCCGGGGTCTGCAGCAGCGGCCAGCTGTACTGGAAGTTCGGCCAGAGCATGTGCGCCACGCCCTTGGCACCCTCGCCGCCGAGCCAGGGACCGGCGAAGTGGCGGACGTAGAACAGCGCGCCGAAGAAGGCGGCGAAGAACATCACCTCGGAGAAGATGAACCAGCTCATGCCCCAGCGGAACGAGCGGTCCATCTGCGCGCTGTAGAGTCCGGCGCGGCTCTCGCGGATGACGTTGCCGAACCAGCCGAACAGCATGTAGGCGATGATCAGCCCGCCGACGAAGAAGATCCACGGGCCATGGGATTCCTTGTGGCCGGCGGTGAGGTCGTTGAACCAGGTACCCAGGCCGAACACCGTCACCAGCAGGCCGATGCTGGCGATGATCGGCCACTTGCTCTGGGCGGGGACGTAATAGTGTTCGTGGCTTGCCATGTTGTTCTCCTTATCGTCCCGCAACCGGTACGGGCGGCTTCCGCGCAGTGATATCGAAGAGGGTGTAGGCCAGCGTCACGTGCCGCACATCCTTGGGCAGATCGCGGTCGACGATGAAGCGCACCGGCATCTCGATGCTCTCGCCGGGTTGCAGCACCTGCTGGGTGAAACAGAAGCATTCGGTCTTGTGGAAGTAGGCGGCAGCCTCGGCCGGGGCAATGCTCGGGATGGCCTGCGCGGTCATCGGCTTGTCGCTCGGGTTGCGCGCGTAGAACACCATCTGGTTCACCGCGCCGGGATGCACCACCAACTGGTCGCCGGCGGAGCGGAACTCCCAGACCATGTCGATATTGTTCGAGGTCATGAACTGCACCTTCACCTCGCGCCCGACATCCACCTGCTGCTCGCCGCTGTAGGCGCTGCCGGCGGTCTTGCCGTTGATCCCCAGGGCGCGGCACATCACGTCGTAGAGCGGCACCAGGGCGAAGCCGAAGGCGAACATCAGCACGGTCACCAGCAGCAGGCGGCCGACCAGGCGGCGGGTATCGACCTTGGCATCGCTCATGGCGCGCTCCTCACTTGACCTCGGGCGGGGTGCTGAAGGTGTGGTAGGGCGCCGGCGAAGGGATGCTCCACTCCAGGCCCTCGGCGCCGTCCCAGGGCTTGGCAGGGGCCGGCTTGCCGCCGCGGATGCACTTGATGACGATGAACAGGAACAGCAGCTGGGTGGTGCCGAACATGAAGGCGCCGATCGACGAGACCATGTTGAAGTCGGCGAACTGCAGGTTGTAGTCGGGGATCCGTCGCGGCATGCCGGCGAGGCCGACGAAGTGCATCGGGAAGAACGCCAGGTTCATGCCGATGAAGCTCATCCAGAAGTGCAGCTTGCCGAGGGTCTCGTCGTACATGTGGCCGGTCCACTTCGGCAGCCAGTAGTAAGCCGAGGCGAAGATGCCGAAGATCGCGCCGGGCACCAGCACGTAGTGGAAGTGGGCGACCACGAAGTAGGTGTCGTGGTACTGGAAGTCCGCCGGGGCGATCGCCAGCATCAGTCCGGAGAAGCCGCCGATGGTGAACAGGATGACGAAGGCCACGGCGAACAGCATCGGCGTCTCGAAGGTCAGCGAACCCTCCCACATGGTGGTCACCCAGTTGAACACCTTCACCCCGGTGGGCACCGCGATCAGCATGGTGGCGTACATGAAGAACAGCTCGCCGGTGACCGGGATGCCGACCACGAACATGTGGTGCGCCCAGACCACGAAGGAGAGGAAGGCGATGCTGGCGGTGGCGTAGACCATCGAGGTGTAGCCGAACAGCGGCTTGCGCGCGAAGGTCGGGATGATCGCACTGACCGCACCGAAGGCGGGCAGGATCATGATGTACACCTCGGGGTGGCCGAAGAACCAGAACACGTGCTGGAACAGCACCGGGTCGCCGCCGCCGGCGGCGCTGAAGAAGCTGGTGCCGAAGTGGATGTCCATCAGCATCATGGTCACCACGCCGGCCAGCACCGGCATCACCGCGATCAACAGGAACGCGGTGATCAGCCAGGTCCAGACGAACAGCGGCATCTTCATCAGGGTCATGCCCGGGGCGCGCAGGTTGAGGATGGTGGCGATCACGTTGATCGCGCCCATGATCGAGCTGATCCCGGCCAGGTGGATGGCGAAGATGAAGAAGGTCACGCTGTGCGGGGCGAAGGTGGTCGACAGCGGCGCGTAGAAGGTCCAGCCGAAGTTGGGACCGCCGCCGGGCATGAACAGGGTGCTGACCAGCAGGCCGAAGGCCGCCGGCAGCAGCCAGAAGCTGAAGTTGTTCATCCGCGGCAGGGCCATGTCCGGCGCGCCGATCATCAGCGGGATCATCCAGTTGGCCAGGCCGACGAAGGCCGGCATCACCGCGCCGAAGACCATGATCAGGCCGTGCATGGTGGTCATCTGGTTGAAGAACGCCGGCTCGACGATCTGCAGGCCGGGCTGGAACAGCTCGGCGCGGATCACCATGGCCATCGAGCCGCCGAGCAGGAACATCATGAAGCTGAACCACAGGTAGAGGGTGCCGATGTCCTTGTGGTTGGTCGTCAGCACCCAGCGCATCAGGCCCTTGGCCGGTCCGTGGTGGTAGTCGCCGGCATGGTGGTCGGGCGTATCGATCACAGCACTCATGGCGGTCTCCTATTGTTGTTTCTGCTTGTAGGCGACGACGTCTTTCGGGGTGACCATGTCGCCATCGTCGTTGCCCCAGGCGTTGCGCTCGTAGGTGATCACCGCGGCCAGGTCGACCTCGTTGAGCTGCTTGCCGAAGGCCGCCATGGCGGTGCCGGGCACGCCGTTGAAGACCACTTCCAGGTGGTGCTCCTTGGGCCCGGTGACGATCTTCGAACCCTTCAGCGCCGGGAACATCGGCGGCATGCCCTGGCCTTCGGCCTGGTGGCAGGCGGCGCAGATGGTGTGGTAGACCTTGTCGCCGCGCGCAACCAACTCTTCCTTGGTCCACTCCTTGCTGGTCAGTTCCTTGACCTTCGCCGCCTCTTCCTTGCGCTTGGCCAGCCACTGGTCGAACTCGGCCTTGGGCTTGACGTCGACCACGATCGGCATGAAGCCGTGGTCCTTGCCGCACAGCTCGGCGCACTGGCCGCGATAGATGCCGGGCTCGTCGACCTTGGTCCAGGCCTCGTTGACGAAGCCGGGGATGGCGTCGCGCTTGACCGCGAAGGCCGGCACCCACCAGGAATGGATCACGTCGCTGGAGGTGATCAGGAAGCGCACCTTGGTGCCCACCGGCAGCACCAGCGGCTCGTCCACCTCCAGCAGGTAATGCTCGTCCTTCGCCTGCCGGTTGTGGATCTGATCCTGCGGGGTGGCCAGGTTGCTGAAGTACTCGACGTCCTGGCCCAGGTACTTGTACTGCCACTTCCACTGGTAGCCGGTGACCTGCACGTCCAGCTCCGGCTCGGAAGTGTCGTAGATGTGGATCAGGGTGCGGGTGGCGGGCACCGCCATCACCACCAGGATCACGAACGGCACCACCGTCCAGAGGATTTCCACCGTGGTGCTCTCGTGGAAGTGCGCCGGCTGCTGGCCGGTGGAGCGGCGGTGGACGATCATCGACCAGAACATCGCGCCGAAGACCAGCACGCCGATCACCACGCAGATCCAGAAGATGGTCATGTGCAGGTCGAAGACGGACCGGCTCACCTCGGTAGCGCCCGGGGCCATGTTGACCGTCCAGGCGGCATTCGCCTGGCTGATCGCCGAGAGCAAAAGGAAGCCCATCCAGACTCGTGGATGTCGCAGCATTCGGGTTCCCCTTATCGTTGTTTTTATCCCGCCGGCAGACGCCAACGGCCAAGGGGTGGACCGTCAAGACAACGAACTTTGACCGTCGCACCTCGGCACACAGCAAGGCAGGCCGGGTTCATCAGGTTCAGCATTCGAGTGGGAGTATAGACAGCGGCTGCGACATAACAACGCAGCGTAAAAACGTCGCTGGAAAGTGCCGATTCTTCTCTAAAAGCCGCGAGCGGCGTGGCTTTGCAGGCGAATGGTGGCCGCCTGATATATCATCCTCGCATAACCACGAAGCGATTATGACAATCGCGTCTTAGCCGGCGCGCGCCGCCGGCTATGTTTCTCCTCTTCTTCACCATCCCCGTTGTATGGGAGAACCCATGAACACCGCTGCCCTCCGTGAACTCATCCAGCAGGCGCACCTCAGCGAAGCCCGCCACGGTCACCTGGCTGATCTGATAGCCAGCTGCCTGCCCCGCCTGCATCGCACCATCCAGCCGCAAGGCGAGAACACGGAAGACATACTCACCCGCTTCGTCCACGCCTACGTCGAACAGGTACCGGACCTGCTCGACGCCGCCAACAGCGTGGCCCGCGAAGCCGGCATCGAGGAACGGATCAAGCCGGTGCTGAAGGTCGCCGAGCAGTTCTTCCTCACCCCGCCGGCGTTGCTCGCCGGCCACGACGGCCTCGACGCCCTGCTCGACGAAGCCTACCTGGCGCACCGCCTGGTGGAAGAAGTGAACGACCGCTACATCGCCCACTTCGGCCAGGCACTGATCCCACTGGACACCACCGTAGCCAACCTGGTGGCCCACCAGTTGATCGGCGAGCCCTTCGCCAACCGGCTGGACGAAGCCGTCCACCATGCAGTGGAGAACATGCTCGACGCCACCACCTTCGACGCCGACTCGGCCCGCGCCTACCGCGAGAACCTGAAGAACCCGCGGGTGGTCGCCGCCTGGCAGCAGTGGCCGTGCCTGTCGAAGCAGCTCGGGGTGGAACTCAGCCTGGGCTGACCGCCCCGCCATTGCGCGCGCCGCCCAACCCGACGCTGCCGCGCAGGCGCCCTTCCAGGCGACGCTTCAAGGCGCGCGGTTCGATCACCAGGCGCGAGCCCTGCACCGGTGCCATCCGCCCCCAATCCTCGAGCAGCTCCATGCAGGCATGGTCGACATAGCTGAGGTTATCCATCGGTACGTGCAGGGTGGTCCCCGGCTTGACCTCGTCGAGCACCCGCGACAGCGCCGGCACCTTGAGGAAAGTCGCGGCGCCGCTCAGGCGCAGCTCGGCTTCATGCTCGCCGGTGTAGCGCAGGGCGATCTTCAGCCGCGCCGCCTTCAGCACCAGCTTCAGCAGGGTCAGGGCGAAGCCCACCAGCACGCCGGTCAGCAGGTCGGTGAAGACGATCGCCAGGGCGGTGGCCGCGTACACCAGCATCGGCATCCGGCCGTAGCGAGAGAGGTTGCCGAGGGCCTTGAAATCGACCAGCTTGACCCCGGTATAGACCAGCACCCCGGCCAGGCTCGCCACCGGAATCTGCCGCAGCAGGCTGCCGAGCAGGAGGACGAAGGCGAGCAACCAGAGGCCGTGGAAGATCGCCGAGGCGCGGGTTCGCGCACCGGCATTGACGTTGGCCGAGCTGCGTACGATCACCCCGGTCATCGGCAGCGCGCCGAGCAGGCCGCAGAGCATGTTGCCGACACCCTGGGCGGACAACTCGCGATCCATGTCCGAGCGCGGGCCGTCGTGCAGGCGATCCACCGCCGCCGCCGAGAGCAGGGTCTCCGCACTGGCGATGAAGGCCACCACCACCGCCGCCAGCAGCAGGGAGGGATCGGCCAGGGCCAGCAGGTCGGCCGGGCGTAGCCAGTCGATGGCCTCGCCGAGGTTGGCCGGTACCTCGACCCGCCGCACGTCCAGCGCCAGCCAGAGGCTGGCCAGGGTCGCCAGGCTCACGCCGAGCAGCGCGCCGGGTAGGAAGCGCAGGCGTTGCGGACGCAGCTTGTCCCAGCCCCACATCACCGCGATGGTGCCCAGCCCGAGCAGCGCCGCGTCGAGGCCGCTGTCCATGCCCAGCGAACCGAGCGCGGCGAACGCCGCCTGGGGGAATGCCAGCAGGTTGTCGAGGCCGGACGCCTTGGGCGCCAGGTCGAGCATCACGTGCAATTGCGAAAGGACAATGAGGATGCCGATGCCGGCGAGCATCCCGTATACCACCGCCGGCGAGGTGACCCGGAACCAGCAGCCCAGGCGCAGCCGCCCGGCGAGCAGCTGGATGGCGCCGGCGAGCAGCAGGATCGGCCCGAGCATGGCCACCCCGTAGGTACGCACCAGTTCGAAGACCAGCACCGCGAGGCCGGCCGCCGGGCCGCTGACCTGTAGCGGCGAGCCGGCCAGGAAGCCGACCACCAGGCCACCGACGATGCCGGTGAGCAGGCCCTTGGCCGGCGGCATCCCGGAGGCGATGGCGATGCCCATGCACAGCGGCAGGGCGACGAGGAACACCACCACGGAGGCCATCAGGTCCCGCGGCAACGTGTCCCGGAGGGACGGAAACACCTTTGAAACATGCATGGCACAGTTCTCCTGCGAATTTTTTCCACGACGAGGGAGCGACGCCAGGACCAGGCCCGGCGCCGGTTGTGTGTGCGCAGTGTGTTTTTTCTTGTAATAGCGACCCGTTCAGCCCCGGAACGGGGCTTCCCAGAGGTCGTCCATGGCAGGAACGGCGAAAGGTGACGCGAAAACGCTGTTGTTATCCGGCGGCCCACACGGCCGCCGCTATCACGAGTTCAGGTAGCGCGGCGCGGGCGTGGCCATCGGCACCGGATGCTCGCCGTCGAGGGGCAGGAAGCGACCCTGCTTGGCGTCGTAGGCGCGGATCTGCGCACTCTCGATGTCGTACACCCAGCCGTGGATGAACAGTTGCCCGCTGGCCAGGCGCGAGGCCACCGAGGGGTGGGTGCGCAGGTGATCGAGCTGGGCCACCACGTTCTCTTCGGTGAGCACCCCGAGGGTGTCGTGGCTGGCGCCGCAGTCGCAGTTGTCCGCCACCACCGTGCGTGCCACCTCGGCGTGCCGCAGCCAGGCCTTGACCGTCGGCATGCGTTCCAGGGTCTGCGGGTCGAGCACGGCGCGCATCGCCCCGCAGTCGGAGTGGCCGCAGACGATGATGTGGTGCACGCCCAGCGCCAGCACAGCGTATTCGATGGCGGTGGAGACGCCACCGTTCATCTGCCCGTAGGGCGGCACCACGTTGCCGACGTTGCGGGTGACGAACAGGTCGCCGGGGGAACTCTGGGTGATCAGCTCGGGAACGATGCGCGAATCCGCGCAGGTGATGAACATCGCCCGCGGCCGCTGGCTATTGGCGAGCTTCTTGAACAGCGCCTGCTGCTCGGGAAAGACCTCCCGGCGGAAATGCTGGAATCCATCGACAATCCTTTTCAATGCATCGTCAGCGCTTTCCTGCTCTGGAGAATCGGACTTAACGCCCCGCATACGGTCTGGCATGGTTCGGAACCTCGATGAGTGGATCGATTGAATTTTCCCACGTCTGCCGACGCTTTCCCCATAGGAAAAAGGCACAACAAACGCAGAGCGACCTACGTGACCGATCGGTCACTTCTGGTGCTCAACGCTAATGCCCGAAGCTTAACCATAAATTAAAAAATCCCTCTATCTCGCACGTTGCCAGCTTTTTTCACGATATTTCCAGAGGATGTCGACAGGCTATCATGGCAAACGAGTGGCATTTCCATTCGCCCCGCATAAGTGGTGAAAGGTTTCAGTCAACCGGTTGGCTACGTGCAGGGAAATTCGTCGAATGGGAAAACCCGGCGCACCGCGCCAGCGGCCATGACCTGGCCGCCCGGTGCCAGCCAGCTATCAGAACAGGTCCAGTTGGCGGCGCACCGGCGCACCGGTGGGGAACAGCGGCAGGTTCGGCACGAAGCGCGCCAGCAGGCACGCCGCAGCCATTCGCTGGCGTTGCTGGCCGTCGCGCAGGACCTGGCGGCAGCGCGCCTCGCCCAGCGGTTCGCCGAGCAGGTAGGCGCGCCCGGCGACGAAACGCGCGCCGTGGTCACGCCACCAGGCGGAGACTCGCTCCGCCTCCGGCCAGCTAAGGTTCTCGTCGTCGTCGAGGGCGACGTTGTCGTCGTCGGGATCGTCGTTGGGGCCAGGGTCGTAGTCGGGCAAGGCCTCCAGCTCCAGGTCGAGCAGCGCCAGGTCGGCGCCGGTGATCAGGCTGAAGGCCTCGCCGGCGACCCGCGCCAGACTCTCGTCGCGCATCTGCTGGATCAGCCAGGGCACCGCCACCGGATCGCCGAACAGGCCGGTGGCCTGGATGCCGATCCGCCGCGTGTCCGCCGCCTGCATCAGTTGGCGAATCCAGGCCATGCTGGTGTCGCGCGGCTGCCAGGCGAGCAGCACCATGGTCGCCGGCAGCTGGAACGGGCCGGGCTGCCCGGCGAACGCACGCAATGGCCCCAACGCCTCCTCGTCGCCCATCTGCGCGGTGGCCCAGTTGGCCCAGAAGCGCAGGCTCGGGTCATCGTGGGCGCGATAGGCGCGAATATTCGCCATCAGGTCGCGCCGACGCAGCTCGCCGGCGGTGCGCGCGGCGCGCGCCAGCACCGCCGGGTCGGCGTGGCCAAGGGCGGACAGCAGCGCCGGCCCCGGGTCATGCCGGTGCATGCCGCAGGCGGCCAGGCCAATGGCGCGGAACAGCGGCTCGGGCGAGGCCAGCAGGCGCTCCACCCAGGGCCGCGCCTGGTCCCAGTCGAGCCAGCCGAGGGCTGCGGCGAAACCGCGCCGGGCTTCCGGAGACGCCGCAAGACAGGCGCGCATCCGGCCGATCAACGCATCGTCTCCTGCCTGCATGGCCAGCACCGCGAGGGCGAACGCCTCGCCCTGGGCGTGCGCGTCGAGTTGCTCGAGCAGGGCGTCATGGCCGGCCTGGCCGGCGATCGCCAAGCCGTCCAGGTGCGCCTCGATGCGCTGATCGAGCTCGGCGAGCTCCTCCAGGTCGTAATGGGGCGCACGCACGGCGTAGTCGCGGAGCAGGGCAAGGAAGGCGGCTTCCTCGGCGTGCTGGTCGACGATCGCTGCGATGCTCAATCTATGCGCGTCCATTGCTGGCCGTCGAAGCTGAAGATGTCTTTCGCGGCGATGCTCCACAACACGCCGTCGGCAGCGCTAAGGTGGAAGCAGCGTTGGGGTTGCTCATCACCGAAGTCCACCTCCTTGAGATGGCCACCGACCAGCGTATAGACCGCCGTTGCGCTCGACACGTAGAGTGCGCCGTCGAACCACGCGAGGCTCCACAAGTCTTCATCGACATCGTCCTGGGCGATGATCTCCCAGTGGTCGTTGCGTCCACGCAGCAGCGTTCCCGCCTGTCCACAGGCGTAAACCGAGCCATCTTCCGCGCAGCAGATCGCCGTCAGGATCAAGTTCGTCGGGCTCTCCCGGGGCTGCCAGCGCTTGCCGTCGTACTGCCAGATCTCCCCGTCCCAGCCGACGGCATAGATTTCCCTGGCACCGAAGCCGCCGATGGCCTCGAATCCGACCACCGCTTCGCTGCCTGCCGGAGGCCGAGCGCCGCTGTCGATGGCACGCCAGTCGTTCTCGTCGAAGCGCCGGTAGACCTGTCGATCCATCCCGCAGGCATAGGCCACCCCGTCGATACAGGCAACGCCGCGCATATTGCCCCGGCCACCGATGGCATCGTCGCCGTCGGGCAACTGCTCTTCATGGATGTCGCCGGAGCCCATGCAGAATACCTGGCCCCGAGCGCCCAGAAACAATGCTTGTTCCACTGGCTCGTGCACTACCGTGGCCGACACGATCTCCCAGGGCAGCATGTCGTCATCCTCGCCAGCAACACACCAGGTTCCGCAGTCCCACTCCGTGACATAGCTGTGCGCTATGTTCTGCTCCTGGATCTCGTCGGATACCGAGGCCACGTACGCCAGGTCCTGATAGCGGACGACGCCGGTGATGTTCGAGAAAATCGGCGAGAGTTTCTTCAACATTTCAATCTCCTGTAACGGTCACTAGCGGACTCGACTCCTCGTGGCGCCAAGACGCGCATTGCGGGTCTTTATCGCCTGCGTCGCAGCCGTGACGTCGGTCTGGCCGGTTTCAACGGCCTTGATGGGTGTTCTGGCGTTGATTCCGCACTGCTTGTGATAGTTGTCGAGCTGAGCGGACAGACATTCCTTCGAGCATTTCGACTGCGGAAAGACCTTGCCCATGGCAGCCATGGATTGACGTTTCGCCGTTCCGTAGGTGGTCTTCTTCGCGGAGATGGAGCTGCCATTGGACAATTGCAGGGTTCCACTGCGCGACTTCGCGGCAGCGGCGCTCTGGAACGTGTGCATGAGGCCGTGGGTACCCACGTTCTGATTGACGCCCTCCGCGCAGACGCAAGGAGCCTTGTTCTCCGAATAGTTGGATATCCCCTTGAGGGGTACCGAGCCTTTTCCACCACGTCCCTTGTCGTGCAAGGCGCTGGCCTCGATCAGGTGGTGAGCGGTCTGCTGCGGGCAGCAACTGTTCGGCTTGTACGGTTGCAGGGCACACCGGCGCGCGGTCAGGCATTTTCGGGCAGCGACCTTGTCTGCCAGTCGGTCAGCTTCGTTGCTGGTCTTCTTGCCGGAAGGCTTGCCCGCGCCAAGGCCAGCGCAGGCATCCTTGCTGCCATGCGGCTTGAAGTCAGCGCAATCCTTCTTCTCCTTCTTCACTTCATTGCTGCACGGTCCACCACCAGCATCGACGGTGGCCTGGTCGAGGTAGGGCCAGACCGGCGTATTGCCAGGAAAGGACGCGTGGTTGTGGGTGGTCAGGTCGAGGTGGCGAACCACGTTCTTGCTTTCGAACTTGACGTTCATCGACCAGGAGGTGAAGTACACCTTGCCCTTGATCTTGCTGGTGACGATGCCCTTCTTCGGCGCCCGCCCCGGCTCGTCGCCGTAGCTGGTCTTGTAGTAGCTCTTGTTCTTCAGCATCACCTCCTTGCGGGTGATGCGAATGGTCCGGGTGCCTTTGGTGGTGTCCTTGGACAGGCCGGTATTGGGGTAGGGGATCGGTACCCCCAACGGCGTCGGCGGCGCCTGCGGCGGGGTGAAGCAGACATCCGGGAAGGCCGCGATGGACTTGCCGCTCGCCGCCTTGCAGGAGATCTCCATGTTGTTGGCGTACACCTCGTTGGCCATCAGGCAGCCCTCACCCGTCGATAGCTGAGCAGCGCGGCGGCGCGTTCGCCGGCATCGTTGCCCAGGTGGCAGAACACGTTCGGCCCGTCGCCGTAGCCCTTGCGCGAAGCGGCCAGGGCCACGGCGAGCAACGCCGGACCGATGGCGGCGCCGCATTCGCCGATGCAGTCGGCGGGGTGCCAGAGGTCGAACTTCGGCTTGAGCACGCGCAGGTTGCGACTCAGGGTCAGCGAGGCCTCCTTGAAGTAGTACTGCTCGCCGGAAATGTCGGTGAGCCGGTAGTCCATCTGCTCCAGGCCGCAGCCAGCCTCGGCGAGGGCGGCGCGCACGGCCTGGCTCAGGCCGTCGGCGCGCAGCGGCAGGTCCTCGCTCTCCACCGTGGCCTTCTCGACGCCGAAGCCGAGGCCGATGCAGAGCAACTGCGGCGCCTCCTCGTGGAGCGGCGCGGCGACCAGCACGGCGGCGGCGCCCTCGCCGGGAATGAAGCCGTTGGAGTTCTGGCTGGTCAGCAGCCGCTCGCGGGCCTCGTAGGCGGCCAGGGTCGGGCCGCTGACGAAGGAGTCGACGCCGGCCACCAGGACCTGCCGGCAGCCGCCCTGGATCAGCTTGCGCGCGTTGAGCAGGGCCACCGCGCCACCGACCCGGCCACGGGCGATGAGTGCCGAGGAGGGATGGAAGCGTCGTCCCAGCTCGCCTTCCAGGTCACGCAGGAAAGACTCGTCGAGCCCCGCGCAGCGTCCGGGACGGTCGCCCTCGGCGACGCAGAGCAGCAGCGGCAGCTCCGCGTAATCGAGATCGGGCTGGCCGCGCAAGGCCTCGTCGATGGCTCGCGCAGCCATCTTCAGCAGCTTGGCGCGGCCGCGCCAGGGCTGCTCCAGCGGCACGCTGGCGGCAAGCAACCATTCGCCGCCCTGGTCGATGAAACGGGTTTCCTGGAAGTTGTCCAGGGCGCAGCGGATCGCCGCGCAGCTGGCCGGCGCGCTGAGACCGACCGCGCTGACCATGCCGGAGGCGACGATGCTCAGGACCTGGCTCATGCCTCGTCCTCCTCGGCCTGGCGGCTGCGTGCCAACGCGGCAAGCGAGGGGTAGTAGTCCTTGCCCAGCTCGCGGGCGCGCCACCAGGCGGCGGACTTGCTGCCGACCAGCACCTGGGCGATCTCGAACAGGTTGCGCTTCAACGGCCGGCGAATGCGCCAGGTGACTTCCACGCGACGGGCGTCGCAGTCCACCAGCAGGGTATCGATCCGTGCCTGCGCGGTTTCGTGGCCACCCTTTTTCAGGAAGAAGGTCACCGGGACCTCCCTGCGCGGCACGCGGAAGGCCGCGCGCTCCTCGCCGGTGAGGTTGAGCAGCAGGACCTCCTCGCCGCCGCGCAGATGGTCGGTCCACTGGTCGGCCGGCGCGGACTGGAAGTAGCGCTCGTCGAAGTCGGCGGGCAGGAACGGGAAGCGCTCGGCCAACCAGGTGTCGTCGTAGCGGCCGGCGAAGCCGACCCGGGCCTGCCAGTGGCGGCCGAGCGGGCCGAGCGCCATCGGCGTGAAGCGGCCGTGGGGGCTGTCCACCGGCTCGCCGAGCTTTTCCGTGGCCGGCATCGGCGTGCCGACGATCTCGGCGGTGTCGGCGCTGCGCGGAAACCAGCCACATCCGGCCGGATTGGCCATGTAGCAATCCATGAAACCGGGGTTGTCCGGCGAGGCATGGCTGCCGCCGAAGGCACTGGCGTAGGAAATGTCCTGGCGCTGGAACGGCTGCGCGACGCCCGCGCCGGCACCGAGCAATCCCGGTTCCCACTGGCGCGGCCCATGCACCGCCAGCGCCTTGCTCACCCGGCCGACGCGGATGCCCGCGGTCAACTGCTGTACCGGCCGCCCGCCGGGCGCCTGGGCGCTGCCCAGCACCAGCACATCGCAGAACGGCTTGAAGGGAACGAACTCGCACTCCCGGCGCGGCGCGGAAAACCCCGGCTCGCCATAGAATTCATCGACCATCAGCAGCGCCTGCTGCTCGTCCAGCAGGCGCGCCTCGCGACCGTCCAGCGGCAGGTCGAAACTGCCCTTGGCGATCACCACCAGCGACTCCCGGCCTTCGGCGTCGAGCCCCTGGTTGTAGGCGGCGGCCAGCGGGGTGGCGTTCAACAGTTCCATGTCGGGCCCGCCGCGCTCAGTTGATCTGCACCGAACCGCCCTTGATCCGGTTGACCCCGGTGGAGCGGCTGGAAAGATAGGCGCCACGGATGATCACCTTGCCGGCGCGGGTCAGGGTGATGCTGGCCTTGCCACAACGCAGGACGATCTCGCGTTCGGCACTGAACTCCAGGCGCTCGCCGTCCAGTTGCGCCAGCGCTTCCTGCGGCAGGCGCTGGATGCGGCCGATCAGCAGCGGCTGGCGCGGATCGCCGGCGACGAACATCAGCGCTACCTGGGCGCCGATGTCGGCGCGACTGAGCTGGGTGGTGGTGGCCGCCGCCAGGCCGTGCTCGCTCGGGCAACCGGGATAGGCGACCACCGGAGCGGCGGCGTCCGGCACGTCGAGGAGGACGCCGATGACCACGCCGTCCAGGCGCGCGGGAAGGGCCGTCGTGGCCCCGGGTAGATGGATCTCGACACTCATGCGCTGACTCCCTGGCTCTGCGCCGCTTCAGTTCTGGAGGATCTTGCGTCCCTTCACCACCACGTTCTTGTCGGCCTTGACGTTGATCGCCCCGGATCCGTCGATGGTGATGTTCTTGCCGCTGATGACGATGCTGCCGTCCTTCTTCATGCGGATGCTGGCGGCACCGGTGACCAGGGTGATCGAGTCGCCGGCGTTGAGCGTGAAGCTCTTGCCCACGTCCAGGCTATCGTCCTTGCCCACCGAGGTATCGCGGCCCTGGCCGACGCTGCGCGACTCGTTCTTGCCGATGCTGGTGCTCTGGTTGCCGCCTATGTCGATGGTCTCGTTGGCGCCCACCGACTCGCTGCGGTCGGCGCCGATGCTGATCGTCTCGTTGTTGCCCACCGACTCGCTACGGTTCGCGCCGATGCTGATGGTCTCGTCGTTGCCGACGTCCTCGGTGCGATTGGCACCGATGCTGATCTTCTCGTTGCTGCCGACCTTCTCGGTGCGGTCAACGCCGATGCTGATGGTCTCGTTGCTGCCGACGTCCTCGGTGCGGTTCGCGCCGATACTGATCTTCTCGTTGTTGCCGACCTTCTCGGTGCGGTCGACGCCGATGGTGATGGTCTCGTTGTTGTCCACGGTCTCGGTGCGATCGTGCTTCACGTGCACGGTCTCGTCGTGGTCGATGGTCTTGGTCCGGTCGTGGCCGACCCAGTGGGTCTCGTCGTTCTCGACCTCGATGTCCTGGTCCTTCTCGGCATGGATGAACAACTGCTCGGCGCCCTTCTTGTCCTCCATGCGGATCTCGTTGAAGTTGGCCGGCGTGCCGCCCTTGCTCGAACGGCTCTTGGTGCCGCTCTGGGTAGCGTTCGCCGGCAGCTCGTAGGGCACCGTCTGCTCGGCGTTGTAGACACGCCCGGTGATGATCGGCCGGTCCGGGTCGCCTTCGAGGAAGCTGACGATCACTTCCTGGCCGATCCGCGGGATCTGGATCGAGCCCCAGTTCTTCCCCGCCCAGGCCTGGGAGACGCGCATCCAGCAGGAGCTGTTCTCGTTGGACTGGTCGTGGCGGTCCCAGTGGAAATGCACCTTGACCCGGCCGTACTGGTCGGTCCAGATCTCCTCGCCCTTGGGCCCGACCACCACCGCAGTCTGCGGGCCACGGACGATCGGCAGCGGAGTGGTCGGCAAGGGGCGGTAGGCCTGGCCGGCATCGATGCAGTCCAGCTCGCTCTCGAACTGCGCGCCGACCCCGCCGCCGCCGGTCTCGTAGAGTTCCTGGACCACCCGGTACTCGGCGCCGACCACCAGGTACTCGCGGTTCTGGTCCTCGCGCGGGTAGCCGCTGAGCTTGAACAGGTGGCCCGAACCCAGGCCGCGGGCGCGGCCGCGCAGGCGCACCCGTTCGTAGCGCGCCTGCAAGGCTTCGATGCGGGTCCGCGCGTACTGCTCGCCGTCCTGGCTCTGCACGTATTCGCCGGGGTAGTCGTACAGCGGGTAGTCGGCCGCCGCGTGCGAGCGGGCGATGTTCGAACGCACCTCCAGGCGCGCGCCGGGACGCTGGAAGTCGTAGTCGTTGAGGCTCAGTGAGCCGGACTGCACCTCGCGCGCCATGTGCCAGTCGTAGAAATGGTCGCGCTCGCGCTGTTCCAGGGTCGGCGGGTAGTAGGGCACGCTGGCGTAGTTCGGCGGGCTCTGGTGCGCGCCGTAGGCGTCGGAGAGCACCAGGATGTGGCGGCTCTGCTCGTGGCGGAACCAGTAGTAGATGCCTTCCTGCTCCATCAGCCGGCTGACGAAGTCGAAACTGGTCTCGCGGTACTGCACGCAGTATTCCCACTCGCGGTAGGAGCGGCTCAGGGCGTCCTCGAAGTCGGAGAAGCCGAGGTCGCGGAACACCTGCTTGATGATGTCCGGGACCTTCTGGTTCTGGAAGATGCGGCAGTCGGAGGTGCGCGTCAGCAGCCACAGCCAGGGGCGCAGGGTGACCTGGTAGCTGGCGAACTGGCCGTTGCCGGATCCCTGGCTGCAAGCGGCGACGATGCCGTGGAAATGCCGCCGGCTGCCGTCGTGCAGTTCCAGCGCCAGGCTGGCCGGCTTGCCCAGCAGCCCGTCGAGTGGCAGGTCGGGGTTTTCCGAGATCAGTTCCAGCTCGTAGGCGAACGGCCGGCCGAGCTCTTCGCGACCCTCCATTCGCTGCAATTGCAGGACCTCCGCGCCGAGCGGACTGTCGACCCGGACCAGGCGGGTCTGTTGCGCAAGTGCCATGAAATCATCCTTGATCCACGTCCATCACTGGCGCCGTTGGAGCGGCGCCACCCAAGCAGCATAGGCGCGGATGCGGTGGAAAGGGGAGATGCGTGACACAGATTCCGACGAGCGCCCCGACCGACGGCGAACAGGCAGAAGGCCATCACGAAAGGCCGCTTCGGGCCAGGAAAGCCTTGATTCGCGAGCAACATTCCGTAAAGCTTTTGTCCAGCAATGACTCACTCAGAATCCTAGGGAAGGGGTTAACACAGTGACGCTCTATCGCCTCCACGAAGCCGATCTCGAGATTCCCGATGCCTGGCAGGACCAGAGCATCAACATCTTCAAGCTCCCCGCCAGCGGCCCCGCCCGCGAAGCCAGTTTCGTCATCAGCCGCGACGCCAGCCAGGGCGACGCGCCGTTCGCCGACTATGTCGCCCGCCAACTGGAGAATGCCGAGAAGCAATTGCCCGGCTTCAAGCTGCACAAGCGCTGGGACATCAACATCCACGGCCACGCCGCCGTGCTCCTCGACTACCAGTGGCAGCGCGAGGGCCGCGACCTGATGCTGCGCCAGGTGTTCATCGAGCGCCGCCCGGCGGTGCTGATCACCACCCTGACCACCACCCCGGCTGACCTGCCGCACCACGAGCCGGCCTGGAAGCAGGCGATGCAGACCCTGGTCCCGCGCCCGACCCCTAGCTGATCCGAGTACCGACGCATGGATGCGCAAGCCGCCGCCCGACTGGGCGATGAGATAGCCCACGGTTTCGGTGTCGCCGCGATGGTCGCCGGAGCCGTGGCCGGAGCCCTGATCGGCGCCGCCGTGGTCGCCGCCACCGCCGCCACCGGCGGCCTGGCCGCGGTGATCCTGGCCGGCTCGATCGCCGCCGGCGGGCTGTCGATGTTCCAGATCGTCAAGGGCCTGACCACCATCTTCGAGCTACCCGAGCCGACCACCGGGGTGCTCATACGCGGCAGCTTCAACGTCTACGTGAACAGTCGCAACGCGATGCGCGCCGGCGACGACGTCTCCGCCACCTGCAGCGGCCTGCCGCTGAACCATCCGCTGTGGCCGTTCCCGGTGCTGATCGCCGAAGGCAGCGCCACCGTGTACATCAACGGCAAGCCGGCGGCGCGCCTGCAGAGCAAGATGGTCTGCGGCGCGCACATCAAGACCGGCAGCCAGGACACCTTCATCGGCGGCCCCACCGAGCGGGTGGCCTTCGTCCTCGACCTGGAGGAATGGCTGCACACCGGCCTCGAGGCGCTGGGCCTGGCGGCCCTTGCCGGCGGCCTGCTGCTGGCGGCGATGGCCGGGGTCGCGGCGCTGGTTGGAGTGGTCGCCATCGGCGGCCTGATGATGGGCGGCATGGCCCTGCTCGGCGACCTCGGCGACCGCCTCGGTCCCGGCTACCGCGACCTGTTCCAGGGCGTGGCCGGCATGGCGCTGCTGGGCTTCGGACCGAAGATGGCACGGCTCGGCAACGCACCCAAGGGCGCGCCGAAGACCCAGGTGCCGAAAGGCTTCGAGAAGGTCTATGGCAAGGCGCCGGCAGCCAAGGCCGAGATCGACGCGGTGGCCGACGGACTGGCGGCGAAGCACGGCGGCAGGGTCGCCAAGGCACCGATCAAGTCGCGCGAACGCGCCATGCAGAAGATCAACAACGACTACAAGGGCGATCCGACCAAGATCAAGGATCTGGCCCGCAACACCATCATCGTCGAAGGCGACAAGGTGAACACCGTTGCCGCCGAGCTGGCCAACCGCGGCGCCAAGGTCAAGGTGATCGACGGCAACGCCGACCCGCTCGGCTACAGCGGGGTGAACTCGACGATGAACACCAAGGCCGGGATACCCGGCGAGATCCAGGTCAACTCGCCGGAGATGATCTACGCCAAGGAGTCGGAGGACATGGCTCGCATCCTCCTCGGCAACGACACCTACGACGCGGTGGCGGCCAAGGCCGGCGTACCCGGAGGGCAGGGCCACAAGTACTATGAGGACTGGCGGGTACTGGATCCGAAGTCCCCGGAGGCCCAGGCCATCGCCGAGAAGAGCCGGGCGTACTACGACGCAGTGAGGAAAGGCAATGGCAATTGAAAAGGGCGAAGCGTTCGCCAGGCGCGATATCTACATCGACTACGACTTCGAAGACGTCACCTACCGCTGGGACCATCGGCAGGGCACGATCCACGTGCGCTTCTACGGCGAAGCCGAATCCCCCGAGCCGGTTGAGCACGACAACCGCCTGTTCAACGATGCGCTGCGTTTCGGCCGGGAAATCACCCGCGAGGAGTACGAGACGGGCTTTCCCAAGGGCTGAAGCGGCGCAGCCATGTCCCCCGTGAACTATGTCGAACGCGCCCTGGCGCTGGTCGCCGAGCGGCTGGCCCGGCATCCGCAATGCGGGATGCTGCTCTCCGTGGAAAAGCAGTTGCTGTACCTGAAAGCCGTGCTGCTCGACCGCAGCCTGGACCGTTCCGCGTTGCACCGGCTGAGCTTCGGCGGCATCGCCGGGAAAGAGTTCGAGGAGACCGACCCGGAACTCGCCAGGGCCCTCAAGGACGCCTACTACGTCGGTATACGCACTGGCCGCGGCCTGAAAGTCGATCTGCCCTGAGCGCAACACCATCGGTCTTGAGCGACCGCCGCTTCTGCCTGGCGAGGACATGCGCGAATCGTCAAGGCTCCCGCGGCGTCCTGCCCAAGGGCGGGCAGCCAGGATGCCGCCGCCTCAGCCCTTCGCCGGCGGCGGAAACATCGCCTGTACCTGGCCGTCGATGGTGCCCTGCACGCCCTTGCCCTTGGCGTCGACCTCGCTGGCGCCGCCGGAATTGAGGTCGAGGCGGCCGCCGGTGTCGATGTTGCCGTTGCCGCTGGCGTAGAGGTTGAAGGCGCTGCCGGAGATATTGATGGTGCCGTCGGCGTTGAACTCCACCACGCTCTTGCCGCAGACCAGGCGGATCTGCGCGCCGGCCTCGATCAGGTAGGTGCCGGTGACGCTGTCGCTCTTCGCCCCGCCCACCAACAGGGTGTCGTTGAGCTTCACCGCGCGGGTGCGGTTGTTGCCGATGCGCGCCAGCTCGTCGTGGCCGATGCTCTTGTTGCGGTCGTGGCCGACCGACAGCGAGGCATCGTTCTCGACCAGGTTGTCCTGGTTGCGCTCGGCGTGGATGTATAACTGCTCGGCGCCCTTCTTGTCCTCCATGCGGATCTCGTTGAAGTTGGCCGGCGTGCCGCCCTTGCTCGAACGGCTCTTCATCCCGCTCTGGGTGGCGTTCGCCGGCAGCTCGTAGGGCACCGTCTGCTCGGCGTTGTAGACCCGCCCGGTGATGATCGGCCGGTCCGGGTCGCCTTCGAGGAAGCTGACGATCACTTCCTGGCCGATCCGCGGGATCTGCATCGAACCCCAGTTCTTCCCGGCCCAGGCCTGGGACACGCGAATCCAGCAGGAGCTGTTCTCGTTCGACTGGTCGTGGCGATCCCAGTGGAAGTGCACCTTGACCCGGCCGTACTGGTCGGTCCAGATCTCCTCGCCCTTGGGTCCGACCACCACCGCGGTCTGCGGACCCCGCACCACCGGTACCGGAGTCTGCGGCAGGAGACGGAACGACTGGCTGGCGTCGATGCAGTCCAGCTCGCTCTCGAACTGCGAGCCGGCGCCGCCGCTGCCGGTTTCGTAGAGTTCCTGGACCACCCGGTATTCGGCGCCGACCACCAGGTACTCGCGGTTCTGGTCATCGCGCGGATAGCCGCTCAGGCGGAACAGGTGCCCGGCGCCGATCCCGCGCACCACGCCGCGCAGGCGCACGCGCTCGTGCTGCGCCTGGATCGCCTCGATGCGGTTGCGCGCGTACTGCTCGCCGTCCTGGCTCTGCACGTATTCGCCGGGATAGTCGTACAGCGGGTAGTCGGCCGCCGCGTGCGGCCGGGCGATGTTCGAACGCACCTCCAGGCGCGCGCCGGGGCGCTGGAAGTCGTAGTCGTTGAGGGTCAGCGAACCGGGCTGGACCTCGCGTGCCATCTGCCAGTCGAAGAAGTGGTCGCGCTCGCGATGGCCGAGGGTCGGCGGGTAGTACGGCACGCTGGCGTAGCCACCCGGGCTGCGATGCGCGCCGTAGGCGTCGGAGAGCACCAGGATGTGGCGCTTCTGCTCATGGCGGAACCAGTAGTAGATGCCCTCCTGTTCCATCAGCCGGCTGATGAAGTCGAAGCTGGTCTCGCGGTACTGCACGCAGTATTCCCACTCGCGGTAGGGGCGCGTGAGGGCATCCTCGAAATCGGAAAAGCCGAGGTCGCGGAACACCTGCTTGATGATCTCCGGCACGCTCTGGTTCTGGAAGATGCGGCAGTCCGAGGTGCGCGTCAGCAGCCACGGCCAGGGCCGTAGGGTGGCCTGGTAGCCGGCGAACTGGCCGTGCCCGGCCACCTGGCTACAGCGCGCGACGATGCCGTGAAAGAAGCGCCGGCTGCCGCCGGGCAGCTCCAGCGACAGGCTCATCGGCTTGCCGAGCAACTGCTCCAGCGGCAGGTTGGGATTTTCCGATACCAGGTGCAGCTCGTAGGCGAACAGCCGTCCCAGTTCCTCGCGTCCCTCCATGCGCTGCAACAGCAGCACGTCCGGCCCCAGCGGGCAATCCACCTGGACCAGGCGGGTCAGTTGCATCAATCCCATCGACGGTTCCTTCTACTGCTCTGCGTGTCGCCGGTTGTCACTCGGCCTCGGCGAAGTCGTAGTGGAACTGGTTGTCGCGGCTACTGATACGTACCCCGGCCAACGGCTTGCCTTCGAGCATGCGGGTGAGGAACTCGCGGCTCATGTCCGGCAACAGCGTGTTGGTGAGGATCGCGTCGATCATCCGGCCGCCGCTCTCGGTCTCGGTGCAGCGCGAGACGATCAGGTCGACGACGCCCTCGTCGAACTCGAACGGCACCTTGTGGGTCGCCTCCACGCGCTTCTTGATCCGCCCCAGTTGCAGGCGCGAAATGGCCTTGAGCATGTCGTCGCTGAGCGGGTAGTAGGGGATGGTCACCAGGCGGCCGAGCAGCGCCGGCGGGAAGATCTTCAGCAGCGGTTCGCGCAGCGACTTGGCGATGGCTTCCGGCTCGGGCATCAGTTCCGGATCGGCGCAGAGGCTGGCGATCATCTCGGTGCCGGCGTTGGTGGTGAGCAGGATCAGGGTGTTCTTGAAGTCGATCACCCGGCCTTCGCCGTCCTCCATCACGCCCTTGTCGAAGACCTGGAAGAAGATCTCGTGGACATCCGGGTGGGCCTTCTCCACCTCATCCAGCAGCACCACGCTGTAGGGCTTGCGGCGTACCGCCTCGGTCAGCACGCCGCCCTCGCCGTAGCCGATGTAGCCGGGCGGGGCGCCCTTGAGGGTGGAGACGGTGTGGGCTTCCTGGAACTCGCTCATGTTGATGGTGATGACGTTCTGCTCGCCGCCGTACATGGCCTCGGCCAAGGCCAGTGCGGTCTCGGTCTTGCCCACCCCGGAGGTGCCGGCGAGCATGAACACGCCGATCGGCTTGCTCGGGTTGTCGAGGCCGGCGCGGGAAGTCTGGATGCGCTTGGCGATCATCTCCAGCGCGTGGTCCTGGCCGATGATGCGCTTCTTCAGGTGCCGGTCGAGGTTTAGCACGGTCTCGATCTCGTTGCGCGCCATGCGGCCGACCGGGATGCCGGTCCAGTCGGCGACCACCGAGGCCACCGCCTGGTAGTCCACGGTCGGCAGGATCAGCGGCTCTTCGCCCTGCAACGCGCTCAGTTGCGCCTGCAGCTCCGCCAGCCGCGCATGCAGCGCCTGGCGCTGTTCCTCGTCGAGACGCGCCTCGCCTTCGCCCAGCGGCACGCCGCCGGCGTCCACCGCTTCGGCGGCGGCACGCAGACGGGCGCGGGTCTCCAGCAGTTCGTCGACCAGGCGTTTTTCCTCGGCCCAGCGCTGCTCCAGGGCGGCCAGGCGCTCGCGCTCCTCGGCCAGCAGGGTCTCGGCGTTGCGCTGGCGTTCGGCGGTGGCGACGCCGATGGCGCTCTCGCGGCGGATGATCGCCAGCTCGGTCTCCAGCGCCTCGATGCGCCGGCGGCTATCGTCGACCTCGGCCGGCACCGCGTGCAGGCTGATGGCGGTGCGCGCGCAGGCGGTATCCAGCAGGCTCACCGACTTGTCCGGCAGCTGGCGCGCCGGGATGTAGCGGTGCGACAGCCGGACCGCCGCCTCCAGCGCCTCGTCGAGGATCTGCACCTGGTGGTGCTTCTCCATGGTCGACGCGACGCCGCGCATCATCAGGATGGCCTTGTGCTCGGACGGCTCGTCCACCTGCACCACCTGGAAACGCCGGGTCAGCGCCGGGTCCTTCTCGATGTGCTTCTTGTACTCGGCCCAGGTGGTCGCCGCCACGGTGCGCAGGGTGCCGCGCGCCAGGGCCGGCTTGAGCAGGTTGGCGGCGTCGCCGGTTCCGGCCGCGCCACCGGCGCCGACCAGGGTGTGGGCTTCGTCGATGAACAGGATGATCGGCTTCTCGGAACTCTGCACGTCTTCGATCACCTGGCGCAGGCGCTGCTCGAACTCGCCCTTCATGCTCGCCCCGGCCTGCAGCAGGCCGACGTCGAGGGCGCGCAGTTCGACGTCCTTCAGCGCCGGCGGGACGTCGCCGGCGACGATGCGCAGGGCGAAGCCTTCCACCACCGCGGTCTTGCCGACGCCGGCCTCGCCGGTGAGGATCGGGTTGTTCTGCCGGCGGCGCATGAGGATGTCCACCAACTGGCGGATCTCCTCGTCACGCCCGACGATGGGGTCGAGCTTGCCGCTACGGGCCTGCTCGGTGAGGTCCACGGTAAAGCGCTTGAGCGCCTCCTGCTTGCCCATCGCGCTCGGCGCCAGGGCGCCGCTGGCCTCGCCCGGGGCGGCGCCGGCGTTGAAGCCGTCGCTGGCCGACAGGCCGTTCTCCGGCGAGGCGCCGACGTACTCGTCGAAGCGCTCGGTGAGCGCCTCGACCTTGAGCTTGGCGAATTCCGCCGACAGCCCGGTGAGGGCATGGCGCAGGCTCGGCGTCTTGAGGATGCCGATCACCAGGTAGCCGGTGCGCACCTGGCTCTCGCCGAACATCAGGCTGCCGTAGACCCAGCCGCGCTCCACCGCTTCCTCGACATGGGAGGACAGGTCGGTGATCGAGGTCGAGCCGCGCGGCAGGCGGTCGAGGGCCTCGGTCAGGTCCTTGGCCAGGCGCGCCGGGTCGATCCCGGACTGGCGGACGATCTGGTGCAGGTCCGAGTCCGGCAACTGGAGGATCTGGTGGAACCAGTGCACCAGCTCGACATAGGGATTGCCGCGCAGCTTGCAGAATACCGTGGCGGCCTCGATGGCCTTGTAGGCCAGGCTGTTCAGCTTGCCGAACAGCGCAACGCGACTGATCTCACTCATGTTCCTTCTCCTTGTGCTCGTGCGGCCGCGCAGTGGCGTACTGGCGGGCCAGCAGTAGATCCCTGGCGTCCTGGCCGGGATCGCCCAGCCAGGTGTTGAAACCGAGCCGCCCGCCGCCCTGCAGGCCCAGCGGGGGTACTTCGTGGCGTTGCAGGACCAGGTTGACGTCCCAGTCCAGCTCCTCGCCCAGGTATTCGGCGACCCAGGCGGCCAGCTCGACGAAGTGGTCGCCGTCGGGCAGGAAGCGCTGGTATTGATCGAGGTCCAGCGGCCCCAGGCGCAGGCGGAACTTGTGCTGGCGGTCCCAGACGTGGGTGCCCAGGCAGACGTCCATGCCCAGGCTCGTCGAGTCGACGCCGAGGCGGCTGCGCTCGGGCAGCTCCAGCCATTGGCCGACGTATTCCTCGACCGCCACCGGGACCTCGAAATACTCCGCGAGGATCACCCGCAGGCCGTCCGGGTAGCGGGTCTGCGCGGCGAGGTGGCCGGTGTAGTAGTAGCGTGCGGTATCCGCCAGCGGCTCGCGCCCCCGCAGGCTCGGCATGCCGCGCCCGGAGAGCGCGGCGAGGCGCGCCGACCAGTAGTCGTCGTCGATCCGGTCGTGGCTGATCTCCGGCCGCGCCTCCGCCCAGGCACGGTAGAACAGGGTCAGCAGGCGGTGGTGGAAGACGTCCATGAAGCGCTTGAAGGTCGCGTCGTTGACGTTGCGCTGGCGTTCCCGGGCGTATTCGGTGAGGTGCAGCGGCAGCGGCCCGTTGGGGCCGGTGAGGCCGAAGAAGAACTGGTCCAGGCGCGGCACCGCAGCGGTGCCGGCCTGGCTCACCGAGGCCAGGGTCGAGGGCGCGAAGGTGCAGTCGGGCTTCTGCCCGAGACGCAGCGGGTCGTCCGCCAGCCGCACCGAATGACCGAGGCGCGGCAGTTGCGGCGACTCGCACTCGATGCGCCGCAGCGCCTGGAAGAAGTCGTAGTCCCAGGGCGCCGCCGCCATCCCGGCGAGCAGGTTCAGAGGTTCGGACGGCTGCCCGGCTTCGCCTGCCATCTCATCACCTCGCCCCGTTCGCCGGTGCGCAGCACCGTCTCGGTAAAGCTGTTGATCGACACGTAGCGTGCCAGGAAGCGCTCGAACACAGCGCCGAGAAGGAACACCCCGGTGCCGCGGAACGCGTTCTCGTCGAAGTCCAGGGTGATCTCCAGGCCACGGCCGAAGACGATCGGCCCGGGCATCGGCAGGCGCCGCGTGCAAGGCTTGCTGCTGACCTCGCGCAGGCCCTCGATCTGCAATTGCAGCGCCGGATCGCCGCTGTCGCCGTAGAGCCGCAGCAGCTCGCGCAGGGCGGCGGCGCCCTGGCCGCGCTCGGCCAGCGACAGGTAGTTCAGCGACAGCTGGCTGATCAGCCGCCAGGCGCTGGCATCGTGGGCACGGCTGGCGCGCGGCCGGCTCGGTCCGGCGAGGCAGCGCACCTGCATGACCGGCGCGCTGTCCTCCAGGGTGAAGTCGCTCTTGTGCGCGCCGATCGGCATGAACAGCGGCAGGTCGCGGTTGGTGCACAGCGCGGCGATGCCGAGCTGGCGCAGGTCGTGGCGATAGGGCGCCTGGTTGGCGTCGACCAGGGCGACGAAGGTCTCGCTGCCGACGTAGGTCGAGCGCGGGCCCTTGCGCCGCTGCTTGCTGGACAGCACGCGCGGTTCGCGGCGCACGCTGAAGTAGGCCTGCTCGCGGCCGTAGCGCGCCGGGTCGCGCACCGCGTAGAACGGTTGGAAGGGTTGCTCCGGACCGCTGCCGTGGCCGCTCACCTGTTGCAGCGAATGCACCTCGAAATCCAGCGGACGGGTGCGGTCGACGATCACGTGATGCTCGTTGACCCGGTCGGACAGGTGGATGCGGTCGCAGCGGCGCGGGAACAGGTTGATCGCCGGGGTGCAGAACGGCACCAGTTGCTCCGCGTCCACCGTGCCCTCCAGGCGCTGGTCGTGCTTGCCGAACAGCACGACCAGTTCCAGCTCCTCGCCGTGGCATCGACGCAGGGCGCGGTTCAGGCCGGAGAACTCGACGAACAGGAAGCGCGCCGGCAGGGCGAAGTATTCCTGCAGCAGGCGGTAGCCCTGGAACGCCCGCGGCACCACCGGCAGCAGCGCGTCCTCGTCGTCGAAGCCGCGCGCACGCAGGCTGCTCGTCGGCAGGCGTTCGACCCAGGCATTGTCCGGGGCGCGGACGAACACCGCGCAGGCGTTGCCGAGCAATTGTTCGTAGAGGCGGTAGGGTTGTTCGTCGGCGCCGTGCAGGTAGAGCGGCAGGGCGTCCAGCGACAGGCTGTCGAACGGGATGCCGGCGCCGCTGCGCAGGCGGATGCGCAGGCCGGCCTTGGCCCGCGGCTCGCTGGCGGCGAGGCGGCCGAGCACCGCGGCGGGATTGCCGAAGTAGTCGGCCTGGGCCACTTCCAGCGGCCACAGGGTCACCGGATGGGCGGTGCGGTATTCGCAGGCGGTCTGGTCATCGGGGCCGAGCTGGCCGCGCAGGGAGGCCCCGCGCTCGACACTGAAGCCGCTGCTCAGGGCGCCTTCGTTGGGGTCCGGGCGCAACTGCACCACGGTCATCGACGGGGTCGGCGCCAGGTAGTGCGGGTAGGCGATTTCCAACAGGTTGTGGGTGAAGGTCGGGTACTCCGCGTCGAGCTTCAGCTGGACCCGCGCGGTGAGATAGGCGAAGCCTTCCAGAAGGCGCTCGACGTAGGGGTCGGCGCACTCGAAGCCGGACAGCGACAGGCGCCCGGCGATCTTCGGGAATTCCTCGGCGAACTCCGCGGCGCTTTCGCGGATGTGTTGCAATTCCTGGTTGTAGTACTCGAGCAGGCGCGGGTTCATGTACGCCTCCGCTCGCCCTGGGCGACGCGCACGTGGCCGGTCTCCAGGTCCAGGTTGGTGGTCAGCAGCAGGCGCAGCGGCGCCGGTTCGGCCCAGAGGTCGCCCTCGATCTCGAAGCTCAGGGCGTTGTGGTCCATCTCGCCGGGCAGCAGTTGCGCGCGCACCCGCAACGAAGAACGGATGATGCGCGGCTCGAAGGTGGCGATGGTCTCGGTGAGCAGCGCCTCGATGGCATGCACGTCGACGCTCGACGCGGTGTGCCCGGCCAGCGCCGGCAGCCCGTAGTTGAGCACCGAGTTGCCGGCCGGCATCCGTGCGGCGGGGCCGTGGTCGAACAGCGAAGTGGTGTTGAACAGCCACGCCAGGTCGCGCAGCACCGAGGCCTTCAGCTGGTTCAGGGTCAGCACCCGGCGCTCCGCGGCTTCCTTGAGGTTGCCCGGCTCGTCGTCGGTGAGGCGGTCGAGCAGCGACGGCTGCAGGCGCTCCTGGAGGGTCAGTTCGGCCATGTCAGGCGTCCGTCGGCTCGAAGTCCAGTTCACGCAGGTCGAACAGCGCGGTCTCGCCGGCATCGGTGACGAACAGCCGCTGGCCGACCGGCAGGCCGCTGTCCAGCCATTCGGTCTTGCGCCCCAGGCGCGCGGCGTCGTCGCCGTGCTCGACGGTTTCCGCGTAGCGCGCCGGCAGCAGCGCGACGGTGGCGCCACCGTTGGCCAGGGTCAGTTCGGCCGGCAGCCAGACCAGGTCGCGCAGGTCGCTCGGCGCCTCGACCTTGAGGCTGCGCAGGTTGCTCATCGGCAACCAGGCATAGCGACCGTTGACGATTACCTCGAGCACCGGGCCGAGGCGCGTGTCGGCATCCGCCAGCCAGGCGAACGGCGCTTCGCCGATCCGCCCGGGCACCGCCGGCGCGGCGTCGAAGGCCTGCTCGCGCAGGGCCTGGGCGGCCTCGCCATGGCCTTCGGCGTCCAGGCTCAGGGCCTGCAACAGCGGCGCGATCCATTCCGCCGGCTGGCCGAGGATCACCGGCGTCAGGCGCCCGGCGAACACCTCGCGGCGCAGCGCCTCGCAGTCGATGGCGGTGGAGTAGGTCTGTACCATCGGCAGCGCCGAGGCATCCAGTTCGCCGACCACCTTGAGCTGGTTCTGCGCCCGCGCCCACTGGCCCATCACGGCCAGCAGCTGGAACAGGAAGATCCGCAGGGTAGCGTTCGACGGCTGGCTGCGCACCTGTTCCTGCAAGGCTTTCAAGGCATCGTCCAGGCGCCCGGCGCGCAACAGTTCTTCGGCGATCATCGCGATACTTCCCTGTAGCCGGGAGCCCAGGCGCCCGGATGCGAATGAAGGGTCGGCCATGGCGCCCGGCGGACGCGACGGACGACCCGGTGGAATTCAGTACCTCCGGCAGGAGGTCGGGCGGACGAGGTCCGCGGCGCGCCGCGCGCGCCTTCGGCACCCGGCATGGCGGGCGCTCGCACCGGCCACGGCATGGCCTGGCCACGCCATGACCGGCAGCCGGCTCATCAGGCCTGCACGTTCTGGCGGATGTTCCAGCCGTACTTGACCGGACCGCCGTCCTTCGCGCCATCCGCCTTCTGCGGCTGGTAGTCGACCTGGACCTGGGCGAAGTTCAGGGTCACGTTCTCGGTCAGGCGATCCTCGCCACCGCTGCCGCCGGTGCTCACCGAGGACACCAGGACTTCCTTCAGGGTGATGATCAGGTACTCGACCTGGTTCTCGCCGCCGGCCTTGCGGATGGTCAGCTTCGCCTGCGGATAGTGCTTGCCGCTGGAGCAGGCCATCATCAGGTTGGGCGTGGACTTGTCGATGTACTTGGTGAACGACAGGTCCTGCACGTTGACCTTGCCGGCGCCGCCGCCACCGCCCATGTGCATCGACCCGGACTGGGACATGCCCCAGCTCCATGCCAGCACGTCGATTTCCTCGGCGTGAGTCTTGTCCTTGGACTCACCCTTGACGTCGCCGATCTTGATGAACATATCAACAGCCATCTTTCCTCCCGTGTGGCTCGCGCCACTACGCTATGCAAGCGCCCGCCACCATGGCAGGCGCTGTCGTTGAATGCCTCAGGCCTCTTTGGCCGAAGGCAGCTTGGATACCAGGCGTAGCGATACCGTCAGTCCCTCGAGCTGGTAGTGCGGGCGAAGGAAGAACTTCGAGTTGTAGTAACCCGGATTGCCTTCGACTTCCTCCACCACCACTTCGGCCGCCGCCAGCGGGTGCTGGGCCTTGGTGGTCTCGGTGGAGTGGGCCGGGTCGCCGTCGACGTAGTTGAGGATCCAGTCCTGCAGCCAGCGCTGCATCTCGTCCTTCTCCTTGAAGGAACCGATCTTGTCGCGAACGATGCACTTCAGGTAATGGGCGAAGCGGCAGGTGGCGAACAGGTAGGGCAGGCGCGCCGCCAGGTTGGCGTTGGCGGTGGCGTCCGGATCGTCGTACTCGGCGGGTTTCTGCAGCGACTGCGCGCCGATGAAGGCGGCGAAGTCGGTGTTCTTCTTGTGCAGCAGCGGCATGAAGCCGTTCTTCGCCAGCTCCGCCTCGCGGCGGTCGGAAATGGCGATCTCGGTCGGGCACTTCATGTCCACGCCGCCGTCGTCGGTGGGGAAGGTGTGCGCCGGCAGGCCCTGCACCTCGCCGCCGGACTCGACGCCGCGGATCCGCGAGCACCAGCCGTAGAGCTTGAAGGAGCGGTTAATGTTGACCGCCATCGCGTAGGCCGAGTTGGCCCAGGCGTACTTGCTGCTGTCGGCGCCGTCGGTTTCTTCCTCGAAGGCGAACTCTTCCACCGGATCGGTCTTCGCCCCGTAGGGCAGGCGCGCCAGGAAGCGCGGCATGGTCAGGCCGATGTAGCGGGAGTCCTCGGACTCGCGCAGCGAACGCCAGCCGGCGTATTCCGGGGTGGTGAAGATCTTGGTCAGGTCGCGCGGGTTGGACAGTTCCTGCCAGGAACCCATGCCCATCACCGTCGGCGAGGCGGCGGAAATGAACGGCGCGTGCATGGCGGCGGAGATCTTCGCCATCTCGCCGAGCAGCTCGACGTCCGGCGGCGACTGGTCGAAGTAGTAGTCGCCGACCAGGCAGCCATAGGGCTCGCCGCCGAACTGGCCGTATTCCTCTTCGTAGAGCTTCTTGAAGATCGGGCTCTGGTCCCAGGTGGTGCCCTTGAATTTCTTCAGGGTCTTGTGCAGCTCCGGCTTGGAGATGTTCAGCACGCGGATCTTCAGTTGCTCGTCGGTCTCGGTGTTGTTGACCAGGTAGTGCAGGCCGCGCCAGGCGCTTTCCAGTTGCTGGAAGTCGGCGTGGTGCATGATCAGGTTGACCTGCGCGGTGAGCTTGGCGTCGATCGCCGCGATGATCGACTCGATCGACTTGATCGCGTCGTTGGAGATCAGGCTGGTCTGCTCCAGGGCATGCTCGGCGAGGGTCCGCACGGCGGTCTCCACCGCTTCGCGGGCGCGCTCGGTCTTGGGCTTGAACTCCTGCAGCAGCAGGCTGGCGAACTCACTGGTCTGCTCGGTGGTGGTCTGGCCCTGGGCCAGGTTCTCGGTGCTCAATTCGGCCATGCTGGAATCCTCTTACGCCTGCGGCTCGTCGTCTTTGGGCTTCGGCGCGCTGGCCAGGGCCTGAAGCAGGGCCGGGTCCTTGATCGCCTTCATGATCATTTCCTCGGCGCCGGTCTTGCCGTCCATGTAGGTCAGCAGGTTGGCCAGCTGGGTACGCGCCTCGAGCAGCTTGTTCAGCGAATCGACCTTGCGCGCCACCGCGGCGGGGCTGAAGTCGTCCATGCTCTCGAAGGTGATGTCCAGGCTCAGGTTGCCTTCGCCGGTCAGCACGTTCGGTACGTTGAAGGCCACCCGCGGCTTCATCGCCTTCAGCCGGGCATCGAAGTTGTCCACGTCGATCTCCAGGAACTTGCGGTCGGCGACCGCCGCCTGGGGTTCGGCGGGCTTGCCGGCGAGGTCGGCCATGACGCCCATGACGAAGGGCAGCTGGACCTTCTTCTCGGCACCGTACAACTCCACGTCGTACTCGATCTGCACGCGTGGCGCCCGGTTCCTGGCGATGAACTTCTGACTGCTGGTAGTGCTTCCCATCTTGTTTCTCCCTCGCGCGACGGCGGTTGTTAGCGCCGTCGGAATCGCCCCGGCGGCTTGCAGCGTTGGCCCGGACGGCCGCTAGGCGTTACTCGCTTTCCGGGCCTCGCAGGGTTTCGAACTGGGAAATCCCATCGGGGATGAGATTCCTCACGATTTCGGCGAAGTCGGCCGTCACCAGTGTCTTGGCGCGCTTGAGCAGCACCGGCACCGGGCTCGACGGCTCGTGGCGAACGTAATACTCGAGCAGGCGGTCGAGCTGGCGCAGGACGTCTTCGCGGTTGGCGATCTCGCCGCTGGCTCGCGGTGCCGGCGCGGCGACGGCTGCGACAGGCGCGGCGCCCCCCTGCTCGTCGGCGGCCGCTTCGGCGCCCGGCGCCAAGGGCTCGCCGGCGCCCTGCGGGCCGTACAGGTCGAACACCTGGAGGGCCTGGCGCAGCAGTTGACGAAGGGGACCGAGGTCGAGTCCCTGGGCCGAGCCGACCCGTTCGGCGACGCCGCTCTCGATGGCCAGGGCATGTTCCTGGGCGCCTTCCAGGGCGCGCCGGGTGGCGGCCAGCGCATCGGCGTCGGCATCGGCGAAGGCGCCGGCGATCTGCTCGGGACTCAGGGTCTCGCTGGCGAAGCGTTGCAGCCCGGCGGCGTTCAGCGCGGCGCGCAGGTTGACCGGGCCGAACGCCCGCGAGCGCACCAGCGGGATCGCCCAGACCAGTTGCAGCAACGGTTCGGCGACCAGGCCGGTGAGGGCGTTGATACGGAAGGTGGGGTCGTTGTCGTCATCGGCGTCGAGCAGCGGATAGACGCCGTCCCAGTACTGGCCGAGCAGCTCGCGGACCAGCAGCAGGCCGTCGGCGAGCCCGTCCAGGCCGTCGAGGGCGACGTTGCTCTGCAGCAGCAGGTTGGCTACCCGCAGGTCCTTGCTACGGCCGAACAGTTCGCTGGCCAGCGCGCGTACGCGCGGCCACTCCGGCGGCTCGGCGGGCAGCACGGCATCGCCCATCTGGCGCTCGGGTTGGCCCTGGGCGATGCGTTCGAGTTCGAGGAACGCGGCGTCGTACTCCAGATCGTCGCCACAGGGCGAGTCCGGGGATACGGCAGCCAGCAAAACGGGTACATCCAGCACGGTGACGATCTCCCTATCATCGAAGCCGCTGCGCGGCCCTCACCTTCGCTTGTAAGATCCACTCCGTCGGATCTTGTAGGAGCCATTGATGAATATCGGATGACTCGAAAGGTTGGCAAAATTCTTGTGGCATGCCGCAAGGCTTGTCAAGGAAGGCACAACGCCACTAGTTGCATGACACCGCAGATCGGACAAATCTTTAAAAGACGTAGGATTAGTCTTTTATAATCCGGTATCACCCGATGTGTCTTCCCGAGGCGACGAAACGCCGGAAAGCCGTCGGGCCAGCCTGGATGCGAACCGAAATCCCTCGGGCACGGGGGTGAGCGCCTGGAAGAGCCGGGCGCTGGCAATGCAAGGAGTAGCAATGCCGCTGCGATTGACCATCACCAGCTACCACAAGCTGACCCCCGGTCAGTGTTCGGAAAAGGTACTGGACCAGGGACAGCTGACCATCGGTCGGGGCCCGGACAACGACTGGGTCCTGCCGGACCCGGAGCGCCTGGTCTCCAGCCGCCACTGCACCATCCTCAACCGCGACGGGGTGTACTACCTCACCGACACCAGCACCAACGGCGTGCTGCTGGTCAATGCCGGGCACCGCCTGCGCCGCGGCAACAGCGAGCCGCTGCAGGACGGCGAGACCGTCCGCCTCGGCGAATACGACATCCTCGTCCAGCTCGGCCATGACATCGCCCTGCCCGGCAGCGGCAATCCGCAGACCGATCCGTTCACCAGCTTCGACGCCCTGATGAGCCGGCAGGCCGCCGGATCGGCGCCTGCCTTCGCCGAACCGGCGCCCACCCCGCACCCCGCGGTGACGGCGCATTTCCAGGGCGGCTCGCCGCTGGACACCAAGCCCGACCTGTTCGACTTCCTCACCCCGCCGCCGCCCGGCGCGGCGCCGCGTCCGGACCATGTACCGGCCGAACAGCACGACTTCCGCCCGCCGGAACCGGTGATCCCGCCGCCCCCCGCGACCACCCCGGCGCCACCGCCCGCTGGCGGCGCACCGCTGATTCCGGCCGACTGGGACCCGTTCGCCGAACTGCTCGGCAACACGCCCGCGCCAAGCGCCACGCCCGTCGCCCAGCCGCTGCCGACGGCCGAACCGACGCCGCTGGCGATGCCCTTCGCCGACCCAGGGATCACCCAACAGCCACAGCCACAGCCACAGCCACAGCCACAGCCACAGCCACAGCCACAGCCACAGCCACAGCCACAGCCACAGCCACAGCCAGCGAGCGTGGCGGCGCCGACGCCGCCGGCAAGCGCCGCCGCGTCGGCCGGCGGCGACCTGCTGCAAGCGTTCCTGCGCGGCGCCGGCATGACCCAGTTGAAGGTCGACCCGGCCGGCGCCGAAGCGCAGATGGAAGCCATCGGCCGCAGCTATCGCGGCCTGGTGGAAGGACTGGTGGACGTGCTGCGCGCGCGGGCCAGCCTGAAGGGCGAGTTCCGCATGGCGCAGACCATGATCCAGCCGGTGCAGAACAACCCGCTGAAGTTCGCGCCGAACGTCGACGAGGCCATGCTGCTCCTGCTGCGCCGCGACAACCAGGCGTTCATGGCGCCGGATCGCGCGGTGGCCGACAGCTTCGAAGACCTCAAGGCGCACCAGCTGGCGGTGATGGCCGGCGTGCAGGCCGCCATCCGCCACCTGCTGGCGCGCTTCGAACCGGCCGCGCTGGAAGCCCGCTTCGGCAAGCCGGCCGGGCTTTCCGGCCTGCTGCCGGGGGCCCGCCAGGCACAGAACTGGGACAGTTTCACCGAGCTGTACGCGAAGATCCTGCGCGAGGCGGAGGACGACTTCCAGGAGCTTTTCGGCCGCGAATTCAGCCGCGCCTACGAGGAACACAGCGCTCGACTACGGCGTTCCTGACGCCAACGAACACCAGGAGAAACAACGTCAATGAGGACGACACCATGCAGAAACTGATCGTCGCGCTGTTCGGGCTGCTGCTCGCCGCCTGTTCGTCCAGCCCGCCGGAAACCCCGCCGACCCGGGTGGTGATCTGGCTCCACGCCGCACCGAACCTCAACCCGTCCGCCGCCGGCCAGGCGGCGCCGCTGCGCCTGCGGCTGTACGAGCTGAAGAAAGACACCGCGTTCGGCCGCGCCGACTACTTCGCCCTCACCGACAACGCCCAGTCGACCCTCGGTGGCGACCTGGTGGAGCAGGACGAGTTCCTCCTGCGTCCGGGCGAGGAACGGCGCATCGAACGCACGCTCGACGAGCAGACCCGCCAGCTCGGTTTCGTCGCCGCCTACCGCGACCTCGACCGCGCCACCTGGCGCCAGGTCCTCGACGTGCCGGGGCAACGCACCAGCCATCTCGACATCACGCTCGGCGCGCAGGCCATCGGCATCGTCGCGCGTCCCGCGCCCTGAACCTTCGGAGTCCCTATGTCCTGGAATAACCGCGTGGTGTGGTCCGAAGGCATGTTCCTGCGGCCACAGCATTTCCAGCAGCACGACCGCTACCTGGAAACCCTGGTGGATGGCCGCTGCCGCTCGCTCCTGGCGGGCGGCTGGGGCTTTTCCGAGCTGAAGCTGGACGATGCCCTGCTGACCCAGGGCAAGCTGGCCATCGTCAGCGCCCGCGGCGTGCTGCCGGATGGTACGCCGTTCAACATCCCCGCCGACGATCCGGCGCCGGCGCCGCTGAATGTCGAGGAAAGCCTGCGTGATGGCATCGTCTACCTCGGCCTGCCGCTGAAGCGGGTCGGCACCCGCGACACGGTAGAGGAGGGCGAGGCCCTCGGCGGCGCCCGCTACGTCAGCCAGGTGCAGGAAGTGCGCGACGACAATGCCGCCTTCGAGAGCCGCGCGCCAGTGGCCCTGGGCAGCCAGGCGTTCCGCCTGCTGACCGAGCGCGACGGCCTCGGCGAATACGCCGCGGTGGGCGTCGCGCGGGTCCGCGAGAAGCGCGCGGACCAGGCCCTGAGCCTGGACGAGGACTACCTGCCGCCGGTACTCGACATTGCCGCCGCGCCGCCCCTGGCGTCCTTCGCCAAGGAGCTGCTGGGCCTGCTCCACCAGCGCGGCGAAGCCCTCGCCGGGCGGGTGGTGGCCTCAAGCGCCGGGGGCGCCTCGGAAATCGCCGACTTCCTGCTGCTGCAACTGGTCAACCGCGCCGAGGCCCTCACCGGTCACCTGTCCCGCGTGCGCCCGCTGCACCCGCAGGAGCTGTACCGCGAACTGGTGGCCCTGGCCGGCGAGTTCTGCACCTTCACCGCCAGCCAGCGGCGTCCCGAGGAGTACCCGGTGTACAACCACGACGACCTGGCCGCCAGCTTCGCCCCGGTGATGCTCGCCCTGCGCCAGGCGCTGGCGACGGTGATCGACGCCAAGGCGATCGCCATCCCGATCGTCGAGAAGGCCTACGGCGTGCACGTCGCGATGCTCAGCGACCGCAGCCTGATCGACAACGCCAGCTTCGTCCTGGTGGTGCGCGCCGACGTCCCCGGCGAGAGCCTGCGCGGGCACTTCCCGCAGCAGGCCAAGGTCGGCTCGGTGGAGCACATCCGCGACCTGGTCAACCTGCAACTGCCGGGTATCGGCCTGCTGCCGATGCCGGTGGCGCCGCGGCAGATCCCCTACCACGCCGGCTCCACCTATTTCGAACTGGACCGCGGCAGCGCGCATTGGAAGCAGCTGACGCACTCCGGCGGCTTCGCCTTCCACATCGCCGGCCAGTTCCCCGGGCTGAACCTGGCCTTCTGGGCCATTCGAGGATAAGCAACGATGCCTCCCATCGACGATCCCTTCGGCACCCCGGCCGGCGGCGGCAACGGAAGCCCGCCCGACGACCGCACCATGATCATGCCGCGTCCCGGCGGCCGCGCCCCGGAACCGGCCGGCGGCCCCCGCGGCGGCGATCCCTACACGCCGCCGCCGATGGCCAGCCTGGCGCCGCTGAGCGGCCGCGGCGACGGCCTCAACCCGCTGGAGCAGGCCGCCGGCCCACTGCTGGCGATGCTCACCCGCCTGCGCAACACCATCGCCCATCCGGCGCCGGCCAGCCTGCGCGCGCAACTGCTCGGCTACCTGCGCCAGTTCGAGGAGAAGGCACGCCAGGCCGGCGTGGCGCCGGACGAGGTGATGCTGGCGCGCTACGTGCTCTGCACCGCCCTCGACGAAGCGGTGCTCAGCACGCCGTGGGGCAGCACCAGCGACTGGGGCAAGCAGAGCCTGCTGATCACCCTGCACAACGAGGCCTGGGGTGGCGAGAAGGTCTTCCAGTTGCTCGAACACTGCCTGCAGAACCCGCACCAGCGCCTGCACCTGCTGGAGCTGCTGTACCTGTGCACCAGCCTCGGCTTCGAAGGCCGCTACCGGGTCATGCACGACGGCCGCAGCCAACTGGAGGCGCTGCGCGAGCGCACCGCGGCGGTGATCCGCAGCACCCGCGGCGAGTACGAGCACGAACTGTCGCCGCACTGGCGCGGCCTCAGCGTGATGCGCGACCGCCTTTCGCAATACCTGCCGCCGTGGGTCGGTATCGCCATCGGCCTGGCCTTGCTGCTGGCCTTGCTGTTCGGCCTGCGGATGAAGCTGGCCGCCGACGCCGAGCCGGTGTTCAAGCGCATCCACGCCATCGGCGAGATCCCGGTGCAGGCCATCGACCGCCCGGCGGTGCAGCCGCGGGTGATCGAGCGGCCACGCCTGGCGCGCTTCCTCGCCGACGACATCAAGGCCCAGCGGGTGGCGGTGGAGGACGCCGTCGACCGCTCGGTGGTGACCATCCGCGGCGACGAGCTGTTCGCCAGCGCCAGCGCCAGCGTGCGCGACGAGTTCCAGCCGCTGCTGCTGCGCATCGCCGACGCCCTGCGCAAGGTCAAGGGCCAGGTGCTGGTCACCGGCCATAGCGACAACCGGCCGATCGCCACGCTGCGCTACCCGTCCAACTGGAAACTGTCCCAGGCCCGCGCCCAGGAGGTCGCCGACCTGCTCGGCGCGACCACCGGCGACGCCGGCCGCTTCACCGCCGAAGGGCGCAGCGACACCGAGCCGGTGGCGAGCAACGCCAGCGCCGAAGGCCGCGCACGCAACCGCCGGGTGGAAATCACCGTATTCGCGGAGGGCGCGCAATGAAAGGCTTCCTCAACTTCTTCGCGCGCTGGGTGGTGCCGGTGCTCGGCCTGCTCGCCCTGAGCCTGATCATCTGGTTCCTCGGCCCGCTGCTGCGCCTGGGCAACTACGAACCGCTGGCCTCGGCGACCAGCCGCTGGGTGCTGATCGTCCTGCTGTTCCTGGTCTGGATCGGCTTCCGCGTGCTGCGCATCGTGCAGGCCCGGCGCAACGCGGCGAAGGTCATGCAGAGTCTCGCCGAGGTCAGCGCGCCGGACGCCGCCAGCGTCGCCACCGCCGAAGAGCTGGCGACCCTCAAGCAACGCATGGACGAGGCCCTGGCCCTGCTCAAGCGGGCCAAGCTGGGCGGCAGCGAGCGGCGCAACCTGTACGAGTTGCCCTGGTACGTGATCATCGGCCCGCCCGGTTCGGGCAAGACCACCGCGCTGATGAATTCCGGCCTGGACTTCCCGCTCGCCGCACAGATGGGCGCCGGGGCGATCCGCGGGGTCGGCGGCACGCGCAACTGCGACTGGTGGTTCACCGACGAAGCGGTGCTGCTGGACACCGCCGGCCGCTATACCACCCAGGACAGCCACGCCCAGGTGGACAAGGCCGCCTGGCTGGGCTTCCTCGACCTGCTCAAGACCCAGCGCAAGCGCCGCCCCATCGATGGCGCGTTCATCGCCATCAGCCTTTCCGACCTGCTGCTGGGCAGCGACGCCGAGCGCGCCGCCCATGCCCAGGCGATCCGCGCGCGCATCCAGGAGCTGTACCAGCAGCTCGGGGTGCGCTTCCCGATCTACGTGATGCTGACCAAGTTCGACCTGGTGCCGGGCTTCATGGAGTTCTTCGACAGCCTGAACCGCGAGGAACGCGCGCAGGTCTGGGGGATGACCTTCGCCCTCGACGACGGCAAGAGCGCGGAAGGCCCGCTGGCGGTGTTCGACAGCGAATTCGCCCTGCTCGAACAGCGTCTCACCGCGCGCCTGGTGGAACGCCTGCAGCAGGAGCGCGACCCGGCGCGGCGCGACCTGGTCTACGGCTTCCCGCAGCAATTCGCCGCCCTGCGCGAATGCCTCGGCGAGTTCCTCAACGGCGTGTTCAAGCCCAACCCCTACGAGGAACGCCCGCTGTTGCGCGGCCTGTACTTCACCAGCGGAACCCAGGAAGGCAGTCCGATCGACCGCCTGATCGGCAGCATGGCGCAGTCGATGAACCTCGACCGCCAGCACCTGGCGCGGCAGACCGGAACCGGGCGCAGCTACTTCATCGAGCGGCTGTTCCGCGAAGTGGCGTTCGGCGAACGCGGCCTGGTCGGCACCAACCCGAAGGTCGAGCGCCGCCGCAAATGGCTGACCATCGGCGCGCTGAGCGCCACCGCGCTGGTGGTGCTGGCGGTGACGGCGGTATGGATCGCCAGCTACCGCGCCAACCAGAGCTACATCGCCGCGGTCGACCAGCGCGTCGACCCGCTGGCGCGCGGCATCGAGTCGCTGAGCCCGGCCCAGCGCGACGTCCTGGCCGTACTGCCACAGCTCAACGCGGTGCAGAATCTCGCCGGCGACGCGCCGAGCTGGGCCGAAGGCTACGGGCTGTACCAGGGCGACATGCTCGGCGAGGAGTCCGCCAGCGTCTACCGCAAGCTGCTGATCGCGGTGTTCGCCCCGCGCCTGGTGACCCGCATCGAGGAACAGTTGCGCTCCGGCGGCAGCAGCGATTTCCTCTACGAGGGCCTGAAGGCCTACCTGATGCTCGGCAGCCCAGACCATTACGACGCCGACTTCATCAAGGCCTGGATCAGCCTCGACTGGGAACGCAACCTGCCGCGCGACCTCTCGCCGGAACAGCGCCAGGCGCTGCACGCGCACCTCGACGCGTTGCTCGAACGGCGGCCGCCGTCGGCGCGCCTGGACCAGGACCTGGTCGAGGACCTGCGCCGCCAGTTGCAGCAACTGCCGGTGGCGCAGCGGGTCTACGACCGGGTCAAGCGGCAGAGGCTGCCCAAGGACGTGCCCGACTTCCGCATCAGCGACGCCGCCGGCCGCGACGCGCCGCTGGTGTTCGCGCGCAAGAGCGGCAAGCCGCTCACCGACCCGCTCAGCGGCTTCTTCACCTATCGCGGCTATCGCGAGGTGTTCCTCACCGCCAGCCTCAGCCAGGCCGGCACCATCGCCGAGGAACAGTGGGTGCTCGGGCGCGACCTGAACGATGCCGGCGACGCCGCCAACCTGGCCCTCGACGTGCGTCGCCTGTACTTCCAGGACTACCTGCGGCAATGGGACGACCTGCTCGCCGACCTCACCGTGGTGCCGATCACCAACGTCACCCAGGCCGCCGACGTGCTGCGCATTCTCTCCGGGCCGACCTCGCCGTTCCGCAAGCTGCTCGAGGCGGTGGCCCGCGAGACCGACCTGCAGAAGGGCGACCGGCTGGTCGCCGCGCAAGTGAAGAAGGCCGCCGACGGCACCGTGGACAAGCTCAAGCAGCGCCTCGGCTCGCTGGTCGGCCAGGAGGAGGAGGAAGGCGCCCGCGAACAGCCGCAGCAGGCCGACAGCGACCCGATCAGCGCCCACTTCGCCGAACTCAACAGCCTGGTCAGCAAGGGCGAGGGCGGCAACGAGCCGGCGCCGATCGACAGCCTGCTGGAGGACATGAACGCGCTCTACGTACAGGTCAGCGCCATGGCCGGAGCCAGCGGCGACTCGCTGCTCGGCGACGCCAAGAACCAGGTGGCCGCCGCCGCCTCGCGCGTGGCCCTCAGCGCCGAGCGCCAGCCGCCGGTGGTCCAGGGCCTGGTGAAGAACGTGGTCAACTCCACCACCAGCAGCATGATGGGCAGCGTGCGCAACCAGCTCAACGCGGCCTGGATAAGCGATGTGGTCAGCGTCTACCGGCAGTCCCTGGCCGGGCGCTACCCGATCGCCGCCGGCAGCTCGCGCGACGCCACCCTGGAAGACTTCGGCCACTTCTTCGGTGCCGGCGGGGTGATGGACAGCTACTTCCGCCAGTACCTGCAACCCTACGTCGACACCTCCGCCAGCACCTGGCGCTGGCAGCCCGGCGCGGCGCAGAAGCTCGGCATCAACCCCGGCGTGCTGCACACCTTCCAGCGCGCGGCGGCGATCCGCGACGCCTTCTTCCGCTCCGGCGGCATGCAGCCGGCGGTGCGCTTCGAACTCAAGCCGGTGACCATGGACGCGGCGATCAGCCAGTTCATCCTCGACCTCGACGGCCAGCAGCTGACCTACGACCACGGCCCCGCCCGCCCGGTGGCGATGCAGTGGCCGAGCGCCAACGGCCTCGGCGTGGTCCGCCTGACGGTGACGCCGCCGCCCAGCAGCGGCCGTTCCGGCCTGACCCTGGAGGGCCCCTGGGCCTGGTTCCGCCTGCTCGACCAGTCGGACCTGGAACGCGGCAACTCGCCGGACCGCTTCACCCTGCGGCTGCGCATCGACGGCTCCAGCATCGCCTGCGAGCTGCGCGCCAGCAGCGCCTTCAACCCCTTCAAGAGCCGGGTCGTGTCCGGCTTCAGCCTCCCGGAGCGCCTTTGAACAGCGTCGGTTTCTACGGCAAGCTGGCCGGCCGCGGCGATTTCGTCAGCCGCGGCCTGCCGAACACCTTCGTCGAACCCTGGGACGCCTGGCTGGCCAGCGGCATGCGCGCCAGCCAGGACGAACTCGGCGCGGCCTGGCTCGACGCCTACCTGACCAGCCCGCTGTGGCGCTTCGCCATCGCCCCCGGCCTGCTCGGCGGCGAAGCGGTGGCCGGGGTGGTGATGCCGAGCATCGACCGGGTCGGTCGCTATTTCCCGCTGACCGTCGCCTGCCTGCTGCCGGCGAACGCCGACCTCGGCGGGCTGGTCGGCGGCGACGACGGCTGGTTCGAGCAGGTCGAGAGCCTGCTGCTCTCCACCCTCGAACCGGAGGCCGAGGTCGAGGCCTTCGAGCAGGCGGTGGCGCAGCTCCCGGCCCCTCCCTGCGGACCACGCATCGAACAATCGCTGATCAGCGGCAACCTGCTGCGCAGCGAAGCGGTGACCCCGGCGCAGCGCCTCGCCGCGCTGGCCCAGCATGCCTGCGACGGCGCCAGCCACTGGTGGGGACGCGGCTCGGCACGGATCTCCGCCGGCCTGATGCGCTACCAGGGCCTGCCGCCGGCGCCGGCGTTCGGACGATTCCTCACCGGAGAGGGCGAGGTGATCCCGCTCTTTCCCGGCATACCCGGTTAAGGACAACTGATGGTGCCCAACTCAGTCAGCTACTACAGGTCGGCCAGCTACAGCCACGTCGGCATGGTCCGCAAGGTCAACGAAGACGCCAGTCTCGACGCCCCCGAGTCGGGACTCTGGGTGGTCGCCGACGGCATGGGCGGCCACGCCGCCGGCGACTTCGTCAGCAGCCTGATCGTCGATACCCTGCGGCGCATCCCGGCGGCCTCCTCGCTACCGGCCTACGTCGGCGCGTTGCGCACCGGCCTCGCCCAGGTCAACGAGCGGGTTCGCCAGGAGGCCGGCCTGCGTGGCGTCAGCGTGATGGGCAGCACCCTGGTACTGCTCGCCGCGCGCGGCAACCAGGCGAGCTGCCTGTGGGCCGGCGACAGCCGCCTGTACCGCCTGCGCGGCGGCGTGCTGGAAGCCATCTCGCGGGACCACAGCTACGTCCAGGAGCTGCTCGACAACGCATTGATCAGCGAGGAAGAGGCGCGCCACCATCCGCGCGCCAACGTGGTCACCCGCGCGGTCGGCGTGCACGAGCAACTGGAACTGTCGGAAGCCGCGCTGCACGTGCTGCCCGGCGACAGCTTCCTGCTCTGCAGCGACGGCCTCAACAAGACCGCCGACGACAGCGAACTGCGCGACGTGCTCAGCCACAGCGATCCCTATGCGGTGGTCCGCAGCCTGGTCCACCTGGGCCTGACCCGCGGCGCCCCGGACAACATCACGGCCCTGGTGGTCAGGGCCTTCTGAGACGGACATGGACATAGAACTTCCGGGATTCGACATCGAACGCGAGCTGGGCGAAGGCGCCATGGCCACGGTCTACCTGGCCACCCAGCGCTCGCTGCAGCGCAAGGTGGCGCTGAAGGTGATGGCCGCGGCGCTGGCCGCCGACCCGAGCTTCGCCGAACGCTTCCTGCGCGAAGGTCGGACCCTGGCGCGGCTGTCGCACCCGAACACGGTGACCATCCACGACATCGGCAACGTCGGCAGTTGCTACTACATGGCCATGGAATACCTGCCCAACGGCACGCTCAAGGAGCGCATCCAGCAGGGCCTCGATCCCGAGCAGGGCCTGGCCTACGTACGGCAGGTGGCCGCCGCGCTCGGCTACGCGCACTCCCAGGGCCTGGTGCATCGCGACGTGAAGCCGGCCAACATCCTGTTCCGCGCCGACGGCACCGCGGTGCTCTCGGACTTCGGCATCGCCAAGTCGATCGAGGACAATACCCAGTTCACCCAGGTCGGCTTCGCCGTCGGCACCCCCAGCTACATGAGCCCGGAGCAGGCCCGCGGGCAGGAGATCGACGGCCGCGCCGACCTCTACGCGCTGGGCGTGGTGCTCTACGAGATCCTCACCGGCAAGCTGCCCTACAACGGCAAGGACTCGCTCTCCACCGCCCTGGCCCACCTCACCGAGCCGCTGCCGGAACTGCCGATCGAGCAGGGCCGCTACCAGGACATCCTGCGCCAGTTGCTGGCCAAGGACCCGGCCGAGCGCTTCCCCACTGCCGGCGCGCTGATCGCCGCCCTCGACCGCCTGGCGCCGAGCGCCCTGGAAGCCACCCAGATCCGTCCGCTGGCGACGCCGCAGGACTCGCCGCGAGCGAGCAACCCGCCGCCGGCCGAACCCGCGCCCCTGCCGCCCGCCGACCTCGGCGGCCTGCAACCGGTGTCGATCCAGTTGCCGCCGGTCACGCCCAGCGCCGGCGGCGCCACGCCGCCTCCGCCTCCGCCGTCGCAAGCGGCGAAACCGCCATCGCCCCCGCCGCCTCCGTTGCCGCCGGCGAAGCCACGTGCCGGCGGCAGCCGCACGCCGTTGATCGCCGCCGCCGCGGCCGCCGTGCTCCTGGCGATCGGCGGCGGCGCCTGGTGGCTGCTGGGCTCGGACGACGCACCGAGCCCTGTCGATCCAGCGCCGCTGGGACAGACGCCGACGGACAAGCCGCAGCAGCAGACCCCGGTGGCCGATGCCGAACAGGACGGCGGCGACCGTCCGCTGCTGATGCCGGGCAAGAAGACGCTGTTCCAGCGCGTCCTGACCAAGCCCGGCGCGGCCATCTCCGCCGAGGCCGGTGGCCCGCCCCGGGCCGGCGCGGTGCCGGCCTTCTCGGTGCTCTACGTATACGCCCGCAAGCAGGTCGGCGGCAGCCCCTGGCTGCGCGTCGGCGCCTCCAGCAACGGCGAGGGCGACGGCTGGCTGCCGGCCAGCGCGGTGAGCGACTGGAAGCAGAGCCTGGTGCTGAAGTTCACCGAACGCTCCGGCCGCGCGCCGGTGATGTTCCTCAACAGCGCCGAGCAGGTCGAGCGCCTGCTCGGCGATACCCGCGCAGCGCGCGACACCCTGACCCAGGCGGTGGATCACAAGGGCGATCCGCAGGTGGTCGCGGTCGAGCCCAACGACCGGGCGATCCCCCAGGACCAGTTCTACCTGCTGCCGATCTTCGACTCGAAGGAAAGCTTCGACGCCGACGGCCAGCCGGCGCAGTTGCTGGAGGTCGCCTCGATCGACCCCGGCGGCAGCGCCGCGGCGCCCCAGGCGCCGGGCCAGGCCGGGCAGGGCGGCGCCAGCGGCGCGGCGAGCGACACCTTCCGCACCGGCATCGTCCTGGTGGTGGACACCTCGGTGTCGATGCAGCCCTACATCGACCGCGTGCGCGAGGTGATCGACGGCCTGCAGCGGCAGATCGGCGAGCGCGGCGACCTGGACAAGGTCAGCTTCGGCCTGGTCGGTTTCCGCAACAACACCGACAAGACCCCCGGCCTGGAATACGTCAGCAAGACCCTGGTGCCGCTGCAACCGGGCAACGACGCGCAGCGCTTCGCCGAGTTGAGCAGCCAGGTGCGCGCCACCGACGTCTCCAGCCACTCGTTCAACGAAGACGCCTTCGCCGGGATCATGCAGGCGGTCGACGAAATGGACTGGTCGCCCTACGCCGGGCGCGTGGTGCTGCTGGTCACCGACGCCGGCGCGCTGCGCAAGAACGACCCGCTCGGGCGCACCCAGATGAACGAGGCCGAGGTCCGCCAGGCGGCGCTGCGCAAGGGCGTGAAGATCTATGCCCTGCACCTGCGCACCCCGGCCGGGAAGAACAACCACGGCTACGCCGAGCAGCAGTACCGCAGCCTCACCGCCGACGCCAACCCGAAGATCGCCGACCTCTACATCCCGGTGGCCGGCGGCGAGGTGAACGCCTTCGGCAACACGGTGAAGGAGATCGGCACGGTGTTCGCCGACCTGGTCCACGACGCCGGCAACCGCAAGCCGCAGGCGCCGCGCTTCGACGCCGCGCCAAGCGTGGCGAGCAAGTCGGCGGCCATCGGCTACGCCATGCAGATGGAATTCCTCGGTCGCCGCGACCCGGTGCGCGCGCCGCAGGTCGTCACCGCCTGGACCGCCGACCGTGACCTGACCAACCCGGCGCTGCCGGCGTTCCAGGTCTGCGTGCTGCTGAGCAAGCTGCAACTCAACGAACTGCAACAGTCGCTGAAACTGATCGTCGACGCGGCCAAGCGTACCCAGACCTCGCCCAAGGACTTCTTCCAGGAAATCGCCAGCGCCAGCGCCTACATGAGCCGCGACCCGGCGCAACTGGTGAAGGGCAGCAACCTGGCGCAGAGCGGCGTGCTCGGCGAATACCTGGAAGGCCTGCCGTACCGCAGCAAGTCGCTGAACATGACCCAGGACCTCTGGCTGTCGCTGAGCGTCGCCGAACAGCAGGACTTCATCGACGAACTGGAGTCGAAGATCCGCCTCTACGAAACCTTCCACAACGACGTCGCCAACTGGGTCCGGTTCGGCGACGCCGACGCCGGCGACGCGCTGTACCGCGTGCCGCTGTCGACGCTGCCATGATCCTGCGCCTGCACGAGGTCGCCCGCAGCCACGGCGCCGGTCGCCAGCGCTACCGCCTGCGGGTGCCGGCGCTGGAATTGCGCGCGGGTCGCCAGCTGGCCATCGTCGGCCCCAGCGGCTGCGGCAAGAGCACCCTGCTCGACCTGCTGGCGCTGGCCCTGGCGCCGGACCCGGGCGGGCGCTTCGAATTCCTCGCCGGGGAACGCCCGCAGGACATCGCCGCGCTCTGGCGCGACGGCCGCCAGGACCGCTTGGCGGCGCTGCGCCGGCAGCACTGCGGCTACGTGCTGCAAAGCGGCGGGTTGCTCGAGTTCCTCGATGTGCGGCGCAACATCGGCCTGCCCTGCGCGTTGCTCGGCGCCCCGTCCGCCGAGCGCGTGCAGGCGCTGGCCGAGCGGCTGGAAATCGGCGACCAGCTGGACAAGAAACCGGCGGCGCTGTCGGTCGGCCAGCGCCAGCGGGTCGCCATCGCCCGCGCCCTGGCGCATGCGCCGCGCCTGTTGCTGGCCGACGAGCCGACCGCGGCGCTCGACCCGCTGAACGCCGAACGGGTGATGCGCCTGCTGGTGGAGCAGGCCCGCGAGCGCGGCGCCTGCACCGTGGTCGCCACCCACGACGAGCGCCTGGCTCGCGCCGCCGGCCTGGAAGTCCTGGCCATCCGCTGGCAACGCGAGGCCGACGACAGCGTCGGCGCCTGCCTCGAGGAAGTTGGCTGATGCGCGCCGGCCTGCTGCTCTCGCTGGCCTGGGCCGACTACCGCGGCGAGGCGCGCCTGTCGCTCTGCGCGATCTTCGCCCTGGCGGCGGTGATCACCCCGCTGCTGGTGCTGTTCGGCCTCAAGTACGGCCTGGTCAGCACCCTCACCGAGCGGCTGGAGCGCGCGCCTTCGGTGCGCGAGATCATTCCGGTCGGCGGCGCCCGCTACCGTGCCGAGGACATCGCCGCCCTGGCCGCACGCGCGGACGTCGCCTTCGCCGTGCCGCGCACCCGGCAGATCGCCGCCACCGCCGACCTCAGCGGCGGCGGCGAGACCGCCCTGAGCGTCGAGATGATTCCCAGCGCCGCCGGCGACCCGCTGCTGGCCGGCCTGCCGCAACCCGACCGGCCGACCCGCGTGGTGCTCAGCCACGGCGCCGCGGAAAAACTCGGCGCCCAGCCTGGCGAGCGCATCGTCGCGCGCATCGGCCGGCGCATGGATGGCCAGGCACAGAGCCAGCGCCTGGAGCTGGATGTGCTCGCGGTGCTGCCGCAGGAGCGTTTCGCCCGCGACGCGCTGTTCGCCCCGCTGGCCCTGCTGGAAGCCGCCGAGGACTATCGCGACGGTCGCGCGGTGGCCGCCTACGGCTGGCCGGGGAAGGCCGGCGAGACCCCGCGCGCACGCATCTACCCGGGCTTCCGCCTGTACGCCCGAGACCTCGATGCGGTGGAAGGGCTGCGCCGGCACTTCGTCGCGAGTGGCGTGGAAGTCGCCACCCAGGCCGAGGCCATCGCCCAGGTGCGCAGCCTCAGCCGCAACCTCGGCCTGGTGTTCTGGATCGTCGCCGCGCTGGCCATCGGCGGTGCCTTCGCCGCCATCGCCGCCAGCAGCCTGGCCGCCGTCGAACGCAAGCGCCGCGCCCTGGCGGTGCTGCGTCTGCTGGGCTTCCCGACCGCCGCGCTGGTCGGCTTCGTCATGCTCCTGGCGCTGTTCAGCGCCGTCTTCGGCCTGTTCCTCGCCGGGCTGCTGTACGCCGCCACGGCCGGCGCGCTGAACCACCTGTTCGACAACCAGAGCGGCGAGTTCGTCTGCCGCCTGCTGCCCAGCCACTACCTGACGGCGCTGCTCGCCACGCTGCTGTGCAGCGTCCTGGCCGCCGCCAGCGGCGGCTGGCGCGCGGCGCGGATCGAAGCCGCAGAGGGATTACGCGATGTTTGAGAAAGCCATTCTTCCGCTCGCACTCGGCGCCTGCCTGGCATTTGCCGCGCCGGCCTGGGCCGAAGGCGACTCGCCGGACAATCCCAAGCCGCTGGCCGACGACGTCGCCCTGCCGCTGCCGTGTGGCGGCGAGATGGTCTTCCGGCATGTCTACGTACTCGCCGAAGGCGCCCTCGACGATCGCGAGGTCAACCTCGGCTACGCCTTCAACGAAGGCGAGGCGGGCTACCAGCAGTCGTTCATCTCCGGCTACCGGCGCGACTACGTGAACGGCCAGTTCAGCCTCGCCGACCTGGCACCGGCCTGGCAGCAGAAGCTCTCCGCCAGCCTGCCGAAGCCTGCCGCCGGCACCCCGCTGAAGCCGATGCTGTACTTCATCGGCAAGTACGAGGTGACCGCCCGCCAGTACGCCGCGGTGATGAGCCAGGCGGCCGCGCTCTCCGGCCAGGGCGAGGCGCCGGCCTGCGACGTGCCGGACGGGATGGCCGCGCGGCTGCCCAAGGTCAACCTCTCGCGCTTCGACGCCGAACGCTTCGGCGCGGTGTACAGCGCCTGGCTGCTGAAGAACCACCCGGAACTGCTGCCGGTCAGCGGCCGCGGCAAGAATCCCGAGGACGGCGGCATCGGCTTCGTCCGCCTGCCCACCGAGGTCGAGTGGGAGTTCGCCGCGCGCGGCGGCCAGGCGGTAAGCCGCCAGGAACTGGAAGGCCGGCTGTTCCCGCGCAAGGTCGAGGGCAGCGACCAGGAAGGCCCGCTGGGCGACTGGGCGGTGTACAACCAGGTCGCCGGCGGCACCGGGCAGGCCGCGCGACTGTTGCCGGTAGGGATGAAGCGGCCGAACCCGCTGGGCCTGTTCGACGTGATCGGCAATGCCGCGGAGATGGTCCAGGAGTCCTTCCAACTGGTCCACGCCGGTCGCCGGCAGGGCACATATGGCGGTTTCGTGGTGAAGGGCGGGAACTATCTCGAAGGCGAGATGACTCTATTCACCGGGATGCGCCGCGAATACCCGCTGTTCGCCGCCGACGGCAGCGAACAGCGCAACGAGACCACCGGTTTCCGTGTCGCCATCGGCGCGCTGTCCGCGCCGCGCTCGCGCTATCCCGAGCTGTTCGCCCAATGGCAGAAGGAAGGCCGACTAGCGGCATTGACCGATGCCATCGATGACGCTCAAGATCCCACCAAGCAATTGGACGGAATCATTGCCGCCACCCGCGACCCGCAGATGCAGGCGCAGTTGGCCCAGATAAACGAGGAACTCAAGCGTAACGTTTCGTTGATCGCCCGGCAGCGCGAAGAGGCCGCCGGAAACCTGATACAGTCGGCGGCACTGGTCGCCGAGACGATCAACAACTACAACATACGCCTGACCAACCTCAAGAAGGACAGGGAGAAAGCCGTGGCAGCCAGGGATCAGGCGACCGCCCAGCTCTATGCCGGCGCCATCGCCAACGGGCGCAGCGCCCTCGATGGCGCATTGGCCATCTACATCGACAACCTCGCCACCGGCACCCGTTACACCGACGCGGTGATCCAGGCGCAGTTCCAGCGCATCCAGGAAGAACTCAATCGCAACCCGGTTCTGGGCAAGAGCCTGGTCAAGCGCGCGACCCTGTTCGTCAAACACGTCGGAGATTATCGCCAGCAGCACCGGGCCGAGCCGGAGGCGGTATTGAAGGAATTGCTCGCGTCCAGCGGGCGTTGAAGGAGTTCCGTCCGGCCCCTCTCGGCAGCCGGGCGGTTCATCAAACCAGGAGTGAGATGCAATGAGCCAACCCAGCGAAAACCGTTTGATCACCTCGGCGCGCTACGCGCTCTGCCTGTTGACCGCCAGCGGCGTGCTGCTCAGCGGCTGCGCCAGCAGCGGCGTCGGCTCGGTCGCCCAGACCACCCGCGCGGAATACTACCCGTCCTGCTACGAGCCGGTGTCGCACCTGCGCAGCACCGATAACGCAGTGCGCAATTCGGCCATCACCGGCGCCATTACCGGCGGCCTCCTGGGCGGCCTGGCCGGCGGCCTGGCCAGCGACGAGAACCGCGGCCGCAATGCCGCCCTCGCTGCCGCAGGCGGCGCCCTGGCCGGCGGCGCGGCGGGCTACTACATGGAGAAGCAGAAGCAGATCAGCGATGACCGCGCGCGCATCGGCTCCTACGGTACCGACGTCGACCGCAGCACCGTCGAGATCAACCGTAGCGTGGCCTACGCCAAGTCGGCGCAAAGCTGCTACCAGAGCCAGTTCAAGGCTCTGCTCGACGGTCGCAAGAACAAGTCGATCAACGAAGCCGAAGGGCGCAAGCGCCTGGCCGAGATCGTCAGCGGCCTGCAGGAGACCAACGCCTTGCTGGTCGCCGCCAACGGCCGTGCCGGCGAGAACATCAGCAACTACACCCAGGCCTACGAGAAAGACCTGCAGCAGGTCGGCGTACCGCGCGCCGAGGTGACCAAGGTCGCCGAGGCCGAGAACCGCGCCAGCACTACGAAAGGCGGCAGCAAGCCCAAGACCGGCAGCAATCCCAAGGTGCCGAAGGAAGCGGTCGCCACCGAGCAGACCATCCGCAAGGCCCAGGACGCGCAAAGCGAAGGCAACAAGGTGGCCTCCCAGGGCCAGGGCATGATCCGGGAAGTCTGCAACAGCCCGGACATGGGCGACTGGGCGCCGCCGAGCTGCGCCAAGGCCTGATCGGCCTCGTTACCGGCACGAACGCGACGGCGACCTTCGGGTCGCCGTTTCGTTGAGGGGGCTGGCGCGCTGACCCGACCGGCCTGAAGGTCGAGCGTTCGCCGGGACGGCTGCTTCCGACGTTTCCGGCTTCCCGGCGGCAGCGGTTCTTCTCGCAGGGCGGATATCGCCACCGGCACGCTCCGCCGCTACTCCGCCCTATACGAAATGCTGCACCGCGGGGAAAACGCTAGAACAACGCCATCTGCGCCCCCGGCACGGCGAACCGGCTGCAATCCAGCCCGAAGCCCTCGCGGCGGTCCAGCCCGAGGCGCTTCATCGCCACCGCGAAACGCTGCGCCAGCAGGTCGGCGAACGGTCCCTGGCCACGAAAGCGGTGGCCGAAGCGGCTGTCGTAGACCTCGCCGCCACGGCATTGGCGGACCAGGCTCATCACATGCTCGGCGCGTTGCGGGTAGTGCGCCGCCAGCCATTCCTCGAACAGCGGGCCGACTTCGCGCGGCAGGCGCAGGAGCATGTACGCGGCGCTGCGCGCGCCGGCGTCCCGCGCCGCCTGGAGCAGGCGCTCCAGCTCCATGTCGTTGACCATCGGGATCATCGGCGAGCAGAGCACGCCCACCGGGATGCCGTTGCCGCTGAGCGTGCGGATCGCCCGCAGTCGCGCCGAGGGCGCCGCCGCGCGCGGTTCGAGAATGCGCTTCAGCTCGTCGTCGAGGGTGGTCAGGCTGATCATCACCGCCACCAGGTTCTGCTCCGCCAGTTCGCGCAGCAGGTCGAGGTCGCGAAGGATCAGCGAGCCCTTGGTGACGATGGTCAGCGGGTGACGGAAGCGCAGCAGCACCTCCAGCACCTGGCGGGTCAGGCGGCGTTCGCGCTCCAGCGGCTGGTAGGGGTCGGTATTGGCGCCCAGGTTGATCGGCGCGCAGCGATAGCCGGGCTTGCTCAGTTCCTGCTCCAGCGCGCTGGCGACGTTGCTCTTGGCGATCAGCCGGGTCTCGAAATCGATCCCCGGCGAGAGGTCCCAATAGGCATGGCTGGGCCGCGCATAGCAGTAGATGCAGCCATGCTCGCAACCACGGTAGGGATTGATCGAACGATCGAAAGGGAGGTCCGGCGACTGGTTGCGGGAGATCACCGTGCGGGCGATCTCCTCGCGCACCTCGGTGAGCTGGATCGGCGGCACGTCCTGCTCCCAGCCATCGTCGAAGGCCTCGCTGTGGGTCGGGGCGAAGCGGTTGAGGGGGTTGCTAGCGGTACCGCGACCGCGCGGGGGCAGGGGAGCGCTCATGAGGGGAACCCGGCGAAATACTGTATATGGATACAGTATCGCACCGGGCCCCGGCCCACAGCCATCGCCGCCGGTCGGCGGCGAGCGGTCAGGCGTCGGGCTTCTTCTTCAGCTTGGGATTGGGGAAGAACTGCACCGACTGCACCTTCGGGTTGGCCGGCTTCGGCGCGTTCTGGTTGACCCGCGTACCCAGCTCCTTCGGGATCGACTGGCCCTGGGCGTTGAGCGTGTCGGCGTAGCCGCAGGCCACGCATTCGCGGTGCGGCACGCCGTCCTCTTCCCACATCTGGATCTTGTCCTGTTCGCTGCACGCCGGGCAGACCGCCCCGGCGATGAAGCGCTTCCTGGTGATCGCCGGGCTCATGCGGCCTCCCCGACCAGCCCGGAGTGACGCAGCAGGGCGTCGATGGACGGCTCGCGACCGCGGAAATCGACGAACAACAGCATCGGCTCGCGGGAGCCGCCGCGGGCCAGGATCGCCTCGCGGAAGGCGCGCCCGGTATCGGGGTTGAACACGCCTTCTTCCTCGAAACGCGAGAAGGCATCGGCGGACAGCACCTCGGCCCACTTGTAGCTGTAGTAACCGGCCGCGTAGCCGCCGGCGAAGATGTGCGCGAAGCTGTTGGCGAAGCGGTTGTACGCCGGCGGACGCATCACCGCCACTTCGTCGCGGATGCCCTCGAGCACCTGCAGCACGCTACGGCCGTCGCCGTGGGTGGCGTGCAGCTCGAAGTCGAAGAGGGAGAACTCCAGCTGGCGGACCATCATCATCCCGGACTGGAAGTTCTTCGCCGCCAGCATCTTCTCCAGCAGGTCCTGCGGCAGCGCCTCGCCGGTCTCGTAGTGGGCGGAGATCAGCGCCAGGCCTTCCGGTTCCCAGCACCAGTTCTCCATGAACTGGCTGGGCAGCTCGACGGCGTCCCAGGCCACCCCGTTGATCCCGGAGGCGGCGGCATGCTCGACGCGGGTCAGCAGGTGGTGCAGGCCATGGCCGAACTCGTGGAACAGGGTAGTGACCTCGTCGTGGGTCAGCAGCGCCGGCTTGCCGTTCACCGCCGGGGTGAAGTTGCACACCAGGTAGGCCACCGGGTCGATCAGCCGGCCCTGGGCGTCGCGCCGGCGGTCGCGGGCGCCGTCCATCCAGGCACCGCCGCGCTTGTTGGCGCGGGCATAGAGGTCGAAGTAGAAGCGGCCGACGTGTTCGCCGTTCTCGAGGATCTCGAACAGGCGTACGTCGGCGTGCCAGCGTTCGAAATCGTGCAGTTCGCGGATCTGGATGCCGTAGAGGCGCCCGACGATGGCGAACAGGCCGGAAAGCACCTTGTCCACCGGGAAGTAGGCACGCAGCGCCTCCTGGGACACGCTGTAGCGCGCCTCGCGGAGTTTCTCGGCGTAGTAGCCGGCGTCCCAGCTCTGCAATTCGGTGCAGCCCTGCTCGGCAGCGTAGGCGCGCAGCTGCTCCAGGTCGCGGGCGGCGAACGGCTTGCTGCGCACCGCCAGGTCGCGGAGGAAGCTGAGCACCTGGTCGCTGGACTCGGCCATCTTGGTCGCCAGCGACAGCTCGGCGTAGTTGGCGAAGCCGAGCAGGCCGGCCAGCTCCTGGCGCAGGTCGAGGATCTCTTCCATCACCGGACCGTTGTCGTTCTGCCCGGCGTTCGGGCCCTGGTCGGAGGCGCGGGTGCAGTAGGCGGCGTATACCTCTTCGCGCAGGGCGCGGTCATCGGCATAGGTCATCACTGCGTAGTAGCTGGGGAACTCCAGGCTGATCAGCCAGCCGTCCAGACCCTTGGCCTCGGCGGCCTGCTTCATCTGGGCCTTGGCCGAATCGGTCAGGCCGGCCAGCGCGGCTTCGTCGGTGACATGCTTGGTCCAGGCCTGGGTGGCGTCGAGCAGCTGGTTGGAGAAACGGCTACCCAGCTCGGACAGGCGCGACTGCACCTCGGCATAGCGCTTCTGCTTGTCCGCCGGCAAGTCGATGCCGGACAGGCGGAAGTCGCGCAGGGCGTGTTCGAGGATGGTTTTCTGGGCCACGTCGAAGCCGGCCGCCTCGGGGCTCTTCGCCAGCGCCTCGTAGGCCTCGAACAGGGCGCGGTTCTGCCCCAGCTCGGTGGAGTAGGCCGACAGCTCCGGCAGACAGGCCTCATAGGCCTCGCGCAGCTCGGCGCTGTTGCACACCGCGTTGAGGTGGCTGACCGGACTCCAGGCGGCGCCCAGACGGTCGTTGAGTTCGTCCATCGCCAGCACCAGGCCCTTCCAGGTCGGCTGCTCGCGCTGGGTTTCCAGCAGGCGGGCGATGGCGGCGCGGTTATCGGCGAGGATCCGCTCGATGGCCGGCTTCACGTGTTCCGGGCGAATGGAGGAGAAAGGCGGCAGGTCGTAGGCCTGCAGAAGGGGATTCGCGCTCACGTTGGCAACCTTGGCTAAGGAAATACCCGACCATCTTAAATACAATCGGCGGCATCCGCAGCCTGAGGAAAACTATCGTGACCATTCGTTCCTACCAGGGCAAAACGCCACTGCTCGGCGAGCGGGTCTTCGTCGATCCCTCGGCCGTGCTCGTCGGCGACATCGAGATCGGCGCCGACAGCTCGGTCTGGCCGCTGGTGGTGATCCGCGGCGACATGCACCGCATCCGCATCGGCCAGCGCAGCAGCATCCAGGACGGCAGCGTGCTGCACATCACCCACGCCGGCCCCTTCAACCCGGACGGTTTTCCGCTGAGCATCGGCGACGAAGTGACCGTCGGGCACAAGGTCCTGCTGCACGGTTGCAGCATCGGCAACCGGGTGCTGGTGGGGATGGGCTCGATCGTCATGGACGGCGCGGTGATCGAGGACCAAGTGATCCTCGGCGCCGGCAGCCTGGTGCCGCCGGGCAAGGTGCTGGAGAGCGGCTTCCTCTACGTCGGCAGCCCGGCGAAGAAGGCCCGTCCGCTGAGCGACAAGGAGCGCGGCTTCTTCACCTACACCGCCGGCAACTACGTGAAGCTCAAGGACCTGCACATCGCCGAGGACTACCATGCGTGACGCCACGCTGCGCTACCCGAACATCCTCTTCGATCTCGACGGCACCCTCACCGACCCACGCGAGGGCATCACCCGCTCGGTGCAGTTCGCCCTCGCCCGCCTGGGCATCGACGAGCCGGACCTGGCGCGCCTGGAACACTTCATCGGCCCCCCGCTGTTGCAGTGCTTCATGCAGACCTACGGCTTCGACGAAGCGCGCGCCTGGGAGGCGGTGAACCACTACCGCGAGCGCTTCAGGGTCACCGGTCTCTACGAGAACCGCGTGTTCGACGGCATTCCCGAGCTGCTCGAAGCCCTGGTCGGACGCGGCCACACGCTCTACGTCGCGACCAGCAAGCCCGGCGTGTTCGCCCGCGAGATCGCCCGCCACTTCGCCTTCGACCGTCACTTCAAGGCGATCTACGGCAGCGAGCTGGACGGCACGCGCACGCACAAGGACGAACTGATCCGCCATCTGCTCGACAGCGAAGGCCTGGCAGCGGAGCATTGCCTGATGATCGGCGACCGCATGCACGACCTGCTCGGCGCCAGCCGCAACGGTGTCGCCTGCATCGGCGTCGGCTACGGCTTCGGCAGCGAAGACGAACTGCGCGCGCACCAGCCGACCCATTACTGCGCCGACCTCGCCGCCCTGCGGCAGGTATTGGAATCCCACTGACCCATGCTCCGTTTCAGACAAGGACGCCTGACATGACCGACAATCCCTTCGCCACCCCCACCGCCCCGGTGCAGCCGCCGGCCAGAGAGGTGCCCGCCACCACCCAGCCCTATGCGTTCATCGCGGTGCTGGCGCTGGTCACCTGCCTGTCCTTCGCCGTGAGCCTGGGCATCCAGTGGTACAACGACATCGGCGAGATCCGCCAGCGTTTCTCCGAGCACCTGCAACTGATGGCGCCGCACTGGTTCACCGGCCTGGTGTTCTACGCGGCGGCCAACCTGCTGGTGCTGCATGCCTACCGCGAGAAGCGGCAGCTCGTCGAGTTCCGCCCGCTGGCGCTGCTGCTGATCGGCTACGGTCTGCTCAACCTGGTCTGCGGCATGCTCGCCGGGATCGGCCTGGCACCGCTGACGCTGCCGTTCTACCAGTGGGTGACGGCGCAATCCAGCTACGGCGTCTGGCTGATGGCGTTCAACGAAGCGATGAGCTGGGTCTACCTGCTCCTGGGCAGCCTGCTGCCGTTGGGGCTGGTGCTGCTCGGCAGCCGGGTGAACTCGCCGCGCCTGGCCGAAGGGGAAGAAGCCCGCGTCGCTGCCTGGCAGGTCGCCCTGGGCGCCGCGCTGTGTTTCGCCACGCTGTGTTTCAAGCTGATGCAGTTCCTTCCCTACGCCCTGCTGCGCTACGACGAGCCTTGGCTATACGGCCTGTACCTGAGCGGCGTGGCGCTGCCCGCGGCGCTGCTCTTCGGCGCCGTCTGCACGCGCCTGCCGGCGCGCCTGCAACGCTTCGCCGCCGGCCGCGCGCTGCTGCTCGCGGTGGTCGCCATGCTGCTCTGGAGCGTCGCGCTGCTGGCGGTCGGCGGGGGGCTGGCGCTGCTGATGATCCTCGGCCTGGCGCCCGCTGGCATCGGCTATACGCTGCTGGTGGCGCTGCTCGGCGTCGGCCTGTTGGCGCTGCTCTGGCCGATCGGCCGGCTGGCCACGCGCTGGTGCTACGCCGACCAGCTCGCCGCCTGAGCAGGCGTCAGGGCGCTGCGGCGGCCAGCCGCTGCAACGCCGCCTGGCGCTCCGCCAGGGGGAGCTGGCCAAGGGCACGGACCCGCGCATAGAACGCCGGCCAGTTGCCGCCGACCTGGCGGAACAGCACGGCGAACGCCGCCACCCATTGGTCGTAGAGGCCGAAGGGAAGCAGCTTGGCATTGTTGAACGGCGCGTCGATCCAGGCCTTGAACGGCGACTCGCCACCCCATTCGCGCTGGCTCAGCGCCGCGTACTCGCGGCGCAGGCGCTGGAATTCGGCAGCCTTGCCGGCACGCTTGGCGGCATCGTCCAACGGCCCGGCATAAAGTGCTTCGAGGCGCGCACGACTGGCCAGGACCAGCGCGGTGAACTGCTCGCGGCGCTTCTCCTCGCGGCCGTCCGCCGGCGGCAGTCCACGATACTCGCGCCACTGGCGGGTACCTTCCTGTTCGACGAAGGTGGCGAAGGATTCGTTGAAGGCGGTGTCGTCGCGCAGGTAGAACTTCTGGTGCGCCAGTTCGTGGAAGATCAAGGTCGCCAGCCGTTCGTCGTCCCAGCGCAGCATGCTGCTGAGGATCGGATCGTCGAACCAGCCGAGGGTCGAGTAGGCCTGCACCCCGCCGACGTAGACGTCGTCGCCGAGCGCCCGCTGGCGCGCCGCCTCGGCGCGCGCGGCGGCCTCGCTGTAGTAGCCGCGGTAGGCCACGCAGCCGGCGATGGGGAAGCAATGGGTGACCGGCTGCAGCGACAGCTCCGGGGTGGCGAACACGTTCCATACCACGTAGGGCCGGCCGATATCGGCGTACAGGCGATAGCTGCGGTTGTCCGGCAGGCCGAGGCGTTCGCTGGCGAATTGCCGGGCCTTTTCCGCCTTCGCCAGGCGTTCGCGCAAGCGCGCGTCGCGCTGCGGGTCGGCGATCACCGCGGCGGCCGGCTCGCGGGCGCGCAGCAGGGCGAACTGGCCGCTGGCCAGTTGCCCGTAGTAGGAGACGGTCGAGCAACCGCTCAGCGCCAACAGCGCCAGGCAGGGAACCCAACGGGGCAGTCGAAGGTCAGCAAGCGGATGGCGAAGGCGGCGTGGCATGGGCGGAACATAGCACAGCACGCGGACCGCCCGCCGCCCTACCAGCACCGGTCCGCGATCCGGCGAGGCGGAGGAACGCAAGGCGTTTTTCCAAGGCGCGACGGATGGCGGCCGGGTTAAAGGAGCTTCGGAGTCTTCTATGCGTACGCTGCTGCTTGCCGGTGGCCTGCTCGTCCTGAGCGGCTGCTCACTGCTGATGCCCACCCCCGACCCGAACCGCGCCTGGGTCGACCTCGATACCCAGCCCGACGCCGATCTCGCCGCCGTGGAAGTCGACGACAAGAGCTGGGACCGCACGCGCTACTTCGAGGTCGATCCCGGCACCCGCGAACTCACGGTGCGCTACCAGTTCACCGTCGACCCGACCAACATCGGCCCCGTGGACAGCCCGCTCTGGCGCGATTGCCAGCTCAACCTCAAGTTCAAGGACTTCAGCGCCGGCCAGCGCTACCGCCTGGAGGCCGGGCACATCGGCTTCCGTCCCTGGGCGAAGCTCTACGACCAGGACAATAGGGAACTGGCGCGCGGCCGCGAGGGGCGCTGCGCGAAGGTCTGAACGGCGCAAGGCGAGGGCGCTATGCTAGGAGCTGAACGCCCTCCGGAGCCCGCCCCATGCGTCCACTCACCCGTCTCGTCCCGCTCGCGCTGCTGCTCCTCGCCGGCTGCGCCGGACCGCTGCCGCAGCCGGACCCGCAGATGGCCTGGGTCGAGCTGCGCAGCGCGCCGGCCAACACCCTGCTGGCCGAGCGCCTGGACGGCGAGCGGTTGAGCGACGGGCGCTACTTCCAGGTCACTCCGGGACGCCATGTGCTGGAGGTGCGCTTCCAGTACGAACTCTATGGCGGTTCCGGCGGCGGGGGCGGCGGCTTCGGCGAGCCGGTGCAGATCAACTGCTACCAGCAGGTGGTCTATGACAGCTTCGAGGCGGGCCGGCGCTATCGCCTGGAGGTGCGCCCGCAATTGCGCAGGGCGCTGGCGCTACTGAGCGACGAGCGTGGCGAGGTGGTCGCCCGTTCGAACTTCCAGACCAGCCGCTGCCCGCCGTACTGAAACGCAGCGGCTCAGTCGTCGTTCTTCTGGTAGATGATCTTCTTGGTGCCGTTCTCGCAACTGCCGACCACCATGTTCGGGTCGCTGACTTCGTCGTTGCGCACGATCTCCAGGGTGTAGGAGGTCACCCCGGCCGACTGGATCTTGGTCTCGATCTCCGCCTTGAGTTCCTCGCACGGCTTCGGCGCGGCCAGCGCCGTGGCGCTGAACAGCAAGGCGGCAATCCCCAGCCCGATGGTTTTCATGACCCGTCACTCCTCGTCGATGCCTGGCAGCCGAGTGCTGCGCAGCGCATCCTGCCGCATTCGACTGCGGCAGGCCAGGGCCAGTTCGCCGGGCTGGGGAAGCGTTCCGCTCAGCCGTCGAGGCTGGCGTCCAGGCTGATCTTCGCGTTGAGCACCTTGGATACCGGGCAACCGGCCTTGGCCTTGTTGGCGATCTGCTCGAAGGTCTGCGCGTCCGCCCCCGGCACGCGCGCCCTGAGCACCAGGTGCACGGCAGTGATGGCGAAACCGTCGGACTGCTTGTCGAGGGTGACCTCGGCGCGGGTCTCGATACGTTCGGCGGTCAGGCCGGCCTCACCGAGCATCATCGACAGGGCCATGCTGAAGCAGCCGGCGTGGGCCGCGCCGATCAGCTCTTCCGGGTTGGTTCCCGGTGCGCCCTCGAAGCGGGTATTGAAGCCATAGGGGTTGTCCTTGAGCGCGCCGCTTTCGGTGGAAAGGGTGCCCTTGCCGTCTTTCAGGCCGCCTTGCCAGACCGCCGATGCCGTCTTCTTCATGTCGACTCCTCCGGAGCTGTGGATGGACATCCGCTCGCGTCGGCGAGCGGGCATGTCTACATGGGAGGACGACGCAGCCGGACAAGTTCAGTCCGCCTGCGCGGCGGCGGGATTCAGGCGCAACCGTCGATGCGGCAGAGCGGCGCCGCGGCCCCGCCCACGGCATCGCTGCCGCCGGCAAGGCGCAGCTGCGTTTCGAGGAGAGCCCGCCAGTCGTCCGGCTGGCCGAGGTAGCGCCCGGTGTCGAGCACCTGCAGGCGGCCGTCGCGCTCCAGGGCGAAGGTCGGGAAGCCAGCGGCGCCGAGACGGTTCATCAGCCGCCGACTGTCGGCGAAGTGCGCGCGCAGCGGCTCGCCGGAGCAGGCGTCGAACGCCTCGGCGAAGCCCTCGCCAAGCCCCAGTTCGGCACCCAGCTCGAGCAACACCGGACGCTCGGCGATACGCCGGCCCTCGACGTAGTGGGCACGCTGGATCCGCGCCAGCATCGCCGCGCCGAGGCCGTCGAGCGCTTCGGCGGCAAGCACGGCGGCGGTCGGCGGGGCCGAGTCGAATACCGCGCTGGTGTCGCGCAGCAGGCCGTCGAAGTAGTCCTTGCCGAACGGCTGGCCGGTCAGTTGGGCGATCCGCAGGTCATGGGGCATCACGTAGTGGCGCAGACCGGCGCCGACCGGCTGGCGGTTGGCATCGGTCATCATGCCGCCGCCATGCAGGCGTACGTCCAGACCCGTCACCTCGCGGGCGGCGGCGAGCAGCGGCGAGGCGCCGTAGCACCAGCCGCAGAGCGGATCGTAGAGGTAATGCAGGGTGAGGTCGTTCATCTCGGTCTCCACGAGACGCCCCGCAGGGGACGCCTCGATCAGCGGCTATCGGCGGGCGCGGCTCAGGGCCACTGCATCTCGCCCTTGAGCACCTTGGCGCTCAGCTCCAGGCCTTCCTCGCCCGGCAGGTTCGGGTAGCGGCGCTTCATCGCCTCGACCAGCGCGGCGGAATCCCTGGCCTTGGGCAGTTCGGCTTCCAGGGCCTTCAGGTAGTCACGGGTGAAGCGCACGCCGTCCAGGCCCTTCGGCTCCTCGCCGGTGAAATGGCCGGGCACCACGCGCCGCGGTTGCAGCGCCTCGATCCGGTCGAGCATCGCCACCCAGGCCTGGCGCGAGGCCTGGGTCTGGGTATCGGCGGTCCAGACGTGCGAACCGGATTCCACCAGCACGCCACCAACCACCGTCTTCAGCGACGGAATCCACAGCACCGTGCGGTCCGGGCTCGGCCCCTTCAGGTCGACCACCTTCAGGGCATGGCCTTCCAGCTTCAACTGGTCGCCCTTCAGCGGCTCCGGCACCACCAGCGACGTCGGCGCGTTGTCCTTGAGGATCGGCCCCCAGTAGGCCAGCTTGGCGTCCTTGGTCGCCTGGATGTGTGCGACGGTCTGCGCCGTCGCGAGGATCTTCGCCTCGGGGAAGGCGGCCTTCAGCACGTCGAGGCCGAAGTAGAAGTCCGGGTCGCCGTGGCTGATGTAGATAGTGCTGAGGGTCTTGCCGCTGGCCTGGATACGCTTGACCAGTTGCTCGGCGTCGGCGCGGGAGAACTGCGCGTCGATCAGCATCGCCTCGCGCTGGCCCACCAGCAGTTCCGAGGACACGGCGAAGATCGCCTTCTCGCCGGGGTTGTAGACCTCCAGCCGCAGCGGTTCGGCGCTGGCGGCGAAGACGCCGGCGGCACCCAGCAGGGCGGCGGCGGCGAACAGGGAACGAAGCAATCCATGGCGCGACATGAGCGGTTCTCCAGGCAGTGGGATCAGAGGCTTGCCATGTTAGTTGCTTGAAAGCGCGCAAAAAGCCCCGCAATAATCACAGCTTTGTTGCATGGATCGAGCGAATCATGGACCGCCTGACCGCCACTCGCGTCTTCGTCGAAGTCATCGACAGCGGCAGCCAGACCGCCGCCGCCGAGCGTCTGGACATGTCCCGGGCGATGGTCTCGCGCTACCTCGCCGAGTTGGAGGAGTGGGTCGGCGCACGCCTGCTGCACCGCAGCACCCGCCGCCTGAGCCTGACCGACGCCGGCGCGGAGCTGTTGCCGCAGTGCCGCGAGATGCTCGCCGTGGCCGACGCCATGCAGGCCACCGGCCAGACCCGCCGCGACAGCCCGCGCGGCACTCTGCGCATCACCAGCAGCCTGTCCTTCGCCCAGGCCTGGCTGACCCGTGCCGCCGCCGCCTTCGTCGAGCGCTACCCGGGCACCGCCATCGACCTGCAGGTCAACAGCCAGGTGGTCAACCTGGTGGAGGAGCGCATCGACCTAGCCCTGCGCATCGCCAACCAGCTCGACCCCAACCTGATCGCCCGCCGCCTCGGCGAATGCCGCTCGGTGATCTGCGCCGCGCCGGACTACCTGCGCCGCCACGGCACCCCGCGGCGCCCGGAGGACCTGGCGCTGCACAACTGCCTGACCTACTCCTACTTCGGCCGCAGTCTCTGGCAGTTCGAGCGCGACGGCGAGCCGATCAGCGTGCCGGTGGGTGGCAGTCTCAGCGCCAACGAATCCACCGTGCTGCTGGAGGCCGCCGCCGCCGGTGCCGGGATCAGCCAGCAGCCGCTGTACTCGGCAGCCCCGCTGATCCGTAGCGGACGCCTGGTGGCGCTGCTGCCGGAGTGGTCGCCGCAGGTGCTCGGCATCCACGCGGTGTACGCCTCGCGCCGGCAGATGCCGCCGGCGCTGCGGGCGCTGCTGGACTTCCTGGTCGAACGGATGGCGGCCGATCCGCACTGGGACGAGGCGGGCCCCCTGGCGCTGGCGTGAAAGCCGGGTAGACTGCTGGACGCGCCGCCTTCGACGCACCTTTATCCCCTGTCTGGAGCACGTCCATGTCCCTGTCGATCTACCAGGCTTCGATCCCGACCTTCCTGCGCACCCTCGGCAACCTCTCGGCGATCCTGAAGAAAGCCGCCGCCCACGCCGAAGCGAAGAACATCGATCCGCGCATCTTCATCGACGCCCGGCTGGCGCCGGACATGTTCCCCCTGGCGCGCCAGGTGCAGATCGCCAGCGACGCCGCCAAGGGCGCCGGCGCGCGGCTGGCCGGGCTGGAAGTGCCGAGCTACGCGGATACGGAAACCACCTTCGACGAACTCCAGGCACGCATCGCCCGCACCGTCGAGTTCCTCGAGGGCATCCGCGAGGAACAACTGGACGGCGCCGAAGAGCGCAACGTGACCCTCAAGGTGCGCGGCCAGGAGATCAGCTTCAACGGCCGCGACTTCCTCTTCGGCTTCGCCCTGCCCAACTTCTTCTTCCACGTCACCACCGCCTACGCCATCCTCCGCCACAACGGCGTCGAACTGGGCAAGATGGACTTCCTCGGCGGCGCCTGAGGTTCCCGCGCCGGGATGGCACGCACAAGGACCATGGAATGGATCGGAAAACCCTCGACGACACCAGCAAGTTCCTCAGCTATGTCCTTCGCCACCAGCCCGAGGCCATCGGCCTGACGCTGGACGGCCAAGGCTGGGCCGACATCGACGCCCTGATCGCCGGCGCGGCGCGGGACGGCCGCGCCCTCGACCGCATGCTGCTCGGCGCGGTGGTCGAGAACAACGACAAGAAGCGCTTCGCCCTCTCCGCCGATGGCCAGCGCATCCGCGCCGTGCAAGGCCACTCGCATGCCGCGGTGGCCATCGCCTACGCCCCCGCGGTCCCGCCCGCAGTGCTCTACCACGGCACCGCCAGCCGCTTCCTCGACTCCATCCGCGAGCGCGGCCTGGTTCCCGGCAGCCGCCACCACGTCCATCTCTCCGCCCGCCGCGCCACCGCCCTAGAAGTCGGCCGCCGCTACGGCAGCCCGGTTCTGCTGGAAATCGACGCGCGCGACATGCATCTGGCCGGGCACCTATTCCACCAGGCGGAGAACGGCGTCTGGCTGACCGAGCGGGTAGCCGTGCGGTTCATCCGCGAGGCTTGAGAAGGCATCGCCTCTCATCGGGAAGTCGTAGGGCGCATAACGCGCAGCGTTATCCGCCGATGCGCCGAGGCTAAAAGGAGAAAGCCGCCGCCTGCGATGAACCAACCGCCTCCTTGATGGCCCGCTGCCGCCTAGCAGAAGCGGCAGTGGAGCAGGCGGTGAAAGCCGGCTTGACTGAGGAAAGATACCGACAAGCGCAGGACGCCCGATGGACCTTCGCCCCAGCCACGTGCATGTGTTCCCACCCAGCCGCGACCTCCCGGCCGCAACCAGTCCGCACCGCGAAACCCTGCTGCGCAGCGGCTGCGCCTGGAACGGCTCGCTCTACCTCGGCTATCCCCTCGGCCAGCCGCAGCTCACCGTGCAGCGCCTGAGCCTGGCCGCCCACGAACGCCTGGACTGGCAGGTCCATCCGATGCCCAGCGCGCTTTACGTGCTCAAGGGCGAACTGCGCCTGGAGACCCGCGACGGTGCCCAGAGCACGCGGGTGCTGGAAGGCGAGGCGGCGGGTTGCCTGATGAACATCATCCATCGCCTGATAGCCGGGGCCGAACCGGTGGAAGCCCTGCTGTTCCATGCCGGCGTGGAAGGCATGCCGGTGGGGCTCGGCGAACGCGGCGAAATGCCCGACGCCTGAAGACGCCGGCGGGCCGGACAGCAGCCCGAACCCGCCACGCCCCGCGTCACGCTCAGGCGGAGAGCCCGTACAACCTGAGCCAGCCTTCCAGCGCCAGTGCGGTCTCCAGGTTGTGGCGGCTCACCTGGGTGTTGAAGTACCCCTCCGGATGCTCCAGTTCGGCGGCCAGGAACTCTCGCGAAACGATGCCGAACACCGGGTTCGCCGCGTCCTCCAGCAGGCGCCGCACGCTCCCGCGCAGGAAACGCTCGTAGCCGAGGTTGGCAGAAGTCGGATAAGGGCTCTTGCGGCGCTTGAGCACGGCTTCCGGGACATAGTCGGCGCAGGCCCGCTTGAGCAGCCACTTCTCCTCGCCGTCCCGGCTCTTGATCGACCAGGGCACGTTGTAGACGTACTCCACCAGCTCATGGTCGGTGTAGGGCACCCGCACCTCCAGGCCGTTGCACATGCTCAGGCGATCCTTGCGTTCGAGCAGCAGCACCATCCAGCGCTTCAGATGCAGATGGCTGAACTCGCGCATCCGCCGCTCCTCCGGGCTGTCGCCGGCCAGGTGTTCGACCTGGCGCAGCCCATCGTCGTAGCTGGCCTGCTGGTACTGGAGGAGATCGCAGCGGCGGTTGAAACCGGCGTCGATGAAGCCGGCCGGCAGGCGCACCCTGGAGGCCCAGGGGAAGCGCGCCGCAGCCACCGCCTGCGGATCGCGGAACCAGCCGTAGCCACCGAACAGCTCGTCGGCGCCTTCACCGGAGATGGCCACCGTGGAATGCCGGCGGATCTCGCCGAACATCAGGTGCAGCGAGGTATCCATGTCGCCGAAGGTGAAAGGTACGTCCTTGGCCCGGAATACCTCTTCGCGCGCTCGTTCGCAGACCAGTTCGGCATTGTCGATGAGCACGGTGCGATGACGGCTGCCGATGTACTGCGCGGCCAGCAGGGCGAACGGCTGGTCCTGGTCGGGACGCAGGTCGTCGCTGCGGAACTGCTCGGCCTGGCCGACGAAGTCCACCGAGAACGAATTGATGTCGCCGCCGTGCTCCGCCTTCGCGATGCGCTGGGCGATGCCGGTCAGGGCGGTCGAATCGAGCCCACCCGATAGCAGCGAACACACCGGAACGTCGGCGTGCAATTGCGCCCCCAGGGCGCGGGTGACCAGTTCGCGGGTGCGCTGCACGGTGCTCTGCAGGTCGTCGGCATGCTCCTGGCGGCGCACCTCCCAGTAGCGGCGCAACTTCGCCTGGGAATTGGGACGCCAGGACAGCAGGTGGCCGGGCAGCAGTTCCTGGACCTCGCGGAACGGCGTCTGCGAAGTGCCCCGGGACAGCGTCAGGAGGTCGACCAGGCCGACCGCGTCGAGCCTGGCGGCGAATTCCGGATGCGCCAGGATGGACTTGATCTCCGAGCCGAACAGCAGTCCCTCGCGGTGCCGCGCGTAATACAGCGGCTTGATGCCCAGGCGGTCGCGCACCAGCAGCAGGTGGCCGTCGCGGCCATCGAAGACGGCGAAGGCGAACATCCCGGTCAGGTACTCGCAACAACGCTCGCCCCATTGCAGATAGGCGTGCAGGACCACCTCGGTATCGCTGCGGGTGCGGAACTCATGTCCGGCCCGGCGCAACCGCTCGCGCAGGGCATCGTGGTTGTACACCTCGCCGGTGTAGACGAGGGTGACCTCCTGGCCGGTGGGAAAGCGATAGGACATCGGCTGCACGCCGCCGCTGAGGTCGATGACCGCCAGCCGCCGGTGACCCAGCAGGGCGTTGCGGTGCTTCCAGATGCCCTCGGCATCCGGCCCGCGCAAGGCGAGCGTATCGGTCATGGCGAAGATCGCCGGAAATTCGTCGTCGAGCTTGCGCGTGTAATCCACCCAACCCGCGAGACCGCACATAGGGAAACTCCTCTAATTGATGTTTATCGGGAAACTCATCCAGAGAACATGCTGAAAACATCCGTGCGGCCGGACAGATTTCCGGCGTACGAATGCTTCGCCCAAGGCGGTCGATGTATGAACTTTTCGAGGACCTGAAGATAATCAGTTTCGGCAGGCCTGCGCCCAAGGAAGGCCAATGATAGAACAGGAAAAAACGTGGCCGAGTTAATTAATATCTATCTAAATCTGGTAGCTGTTTTTAAAAAAACAAAGGAAAAACAATAATCTACAAAATTAATGAAATATCCTGAAACATCATTACACGGCTCTACAACCAGATATTACAGGGTCGTTCACGGCTCTTTCCAAAGACTTAGAAAGCTAATCCAATTAAACTTATAATTGCTTTAGGCCAATCATATGGATAGCCAACTAAGCAAATGACTACAACAAACTCAGATCGTACAACTATTGAATATAAGAGTTGTCCATCGACGCTGATTTCGTGGCAACGTTCGACGCGACGATGGACGAGCGGGAAAAGTAGGGCGGCGCGGGGAATGGAGAATTAAAGAAGGCAACTTCGAGCGAGCGATACATCCGGAAGCGGGCCCGCTGCACCGGGCCCGCCAGACGACCTACCTCAAGGGCATTTGCAGGTCGACGGACCGAACACCGGCCCGCTGCACGGGTCCTCGGACGGGCCGAAAACCGGGCACGCGGCCTGGGCGGTAAGAGAGAAGCCACAGAGCAGGAACACAGCCAACAGTACTTTCTTCATTTGCAACCTCCTGGTTGGTAATCGAACGCTCCCTGTCCCTGGTCGAGGGTACAGTCGGTCATCACGGGCACTCGCAGACGGTCGGTCCCAGCACCGGGCCCGCGCAGGGATCTTCCCCCGGCCCGAGCACCGCGCAGTCCGCCTGCGCCGTCAGCGAGAACATCCACAGCAGCAGCGAAGCCGCCAGCATCTTCCTTTTCATCTGACCTCCTTGGTCGAAACAGCGATCAACGATCCGTGTCCTTCTCCGAAAACAAGGGCATTTGCCTGCAGAAGGACCGAACGCCCGTCCGCTCGCGGCGCACCGCAAGACTCGCCGGCGAGCCGCCGGACCCCGGAGAGCAAAGACCAGCCCGAGCGAACGCGCCAGTGCGGTGGATTGCCGCAGCGCCAGCGAAAGTACCGGGGCAGGGGGCTTCGGCACCGGTTCGCCATCAACTTTTCCTATCCCCGGCGGCCACATAAATTCGTTGGACGCCCCGCGCCGGCGCCTCCAAGAATGCCGCACGGGTGCGAAGTCCGGCCGTGCACCCACCGACGCCCCACAACAGCAAGAACAACGATCGGTGCATCCATGGCAAAGGACCTGACTTCCCCAGACGCCTCCGCGTCGTCCCGCAACCCTCCCTCCGCGCGCCTCCGTCTACCGGCGACACGCGCCCCCTAGCACCGCCCTCCCGTCCGCCACCGCAGCAACCCGCGACGCACCTTGCGTCGGCCCCGGCCCCCGCGCCGCCGGCGGGCACCGCTCGCCCGCGCTCCGCCCGCCGCACCGATCGACCCATGAACCGAACAAGAACAGGAGTCCACCCGATGCGCTACGCCCCTCACGCAAGCCGATACTCCCTCTTCGCCCTGGCCGTCTCGGCAGCCCTGCTGCCCGGCGCCGGCTGGGCCGCCAACGGCGACCTCGCCGGCGCCCGCAAGCCGCCCAGCGTCGCCTGCTCCTGGAACCGCGAGGCAGCGTTGTCCTACGAGGAGCGCCGGCTCGACACGCCGCTGCCGTTCAGCGGCGCCAACGTCGTCACCCATGACCAGACGCCGCTGGCCGAGCGCATCGTCAAGGGCGCCGGCTTCGACGGCTTCGAACCGGCCTTCGCCAAGCGCCTGTGCGCCGCCGACGGCCGCACCCCGGTCAGCAGCTACGCCAAGGCACTGAAGCTGGTCACCGAAGAGGGCCGCGCGCTGTGGCGCGCCGCCGTCGACCGGGCCCAGGGGCGCCGCGCCATTCCCGCCGGCGCGCTGCCGGCCAGCGATGACCGCATGCTCTACTGGACGCGCCTCTACATGACCCGCACCCTGCGCCAGTGGGCGCCATCCTTCCACCTCGGCAAGGCCCAGGCCCAGGCGCTGCAATGGCGCTTCGAACGCGCCTCGCGCGGACAGCTGGACATCGACCTGCCGCGCCGCTACGCCGCCGACGGCTCGCGCTACCGGCGGATGATCATCAGCGGCTTCGACGTCTTCACCCTGGGCACTCCCGGGACGGCGAACACCGGCCTGCGCAACGGCAACCCCTCGGGCGCCACCGCCCTTGCGCTGGACGGCCGCGAGTTCAGGCTGGCCGACGGCAGCCTGCTGCGTATCGAGGCCTACCTGTTGCCGGTCAGCTACGACCCGTTCAACCGCGGCATGCAGGAAGACACCCTGGGCCCCTGGTTCCGCCCCGGCCCGCGCCGGGTCGACGCCTCCATCACCATCAGCCAGGGCGGCGCCAACCAGTTCTGGCTGGAGGCCTGGAACGGCCGCTTCCACGGCTCCTCCGCCGGCAACGACGGCATCGTCTACTGCCCCGCCGACAGCGCTTTGCCCAACTACGTGCTTCCCCTGGGCAGCGTGACCAATCCCGGCACCGCGCCGATTTCCCTGCGGGGCTCCGGCTGCAATATCAACCCGCCGCGCCGCTGGCTCGGCTACGACAGCGCCAGCCGCTGGCGGCAGAACCTGCCGGCACAGTTCTCCAAGGCCTCGCTGCCGGTCCGCCAGTTGCTCGCCGCCGATACCTGGCGCGGCATCGAGCGGCCGCCGGGCGCTACCAGCCAGGCCGCGGAAGGCTTCGACGTCACCTGGCACACCAACTACGACTTCTTCCCCGATTGCGCCAACCCGCGCACCGAAAACGTGCCGACCAACGGGGTGATGAACGCCATGCCCGATCCCTCCCTGGTGCTCCCGCCGAACCGACGGATCTGCGCGCGCAACGGCGGTGGCGGCGACTACCTGTCCAACGAGAGCGCCTACCGCAACACGGTGCTGCGCGACGCGTTCCGCCTGGAGATTCCCGCCGGGCACATCCATGTACCGGTGATGAACAACTACTACACCGGCGTACCGGCGAGCGGCGGCGGCGCGCGCAACGACAACGCCATCAGCGACGCCCGCTACGAGGCCTACCGCAGCGCCATCGTGGCGCAGACCCGGGCGCTGCTGGTGGGCGTCGGCAACGCCCTGGCGCAGGGGGCGCAAGCGGACTAGTCCTCGCCAGGCGCAAGGCCCTCGCGTCCTATCGCTTCGCCGCGGAGCCAAACTGCCGCCGACGCAGGCCAACGGGACGGTAGCCCGTCGCTTCAGCCTCTACTGAATCGAAAAAGACGGCACGCGGGGAAACCTCGGACTCACGACCCGGAGCTTTCCCAGGCCCGCGCCGGAACGGTAGGGCAGAGTCGAAGAGTGCGAACGCCGATGATGGAGACAACCGCCATCGCCCGCATCACCGGGGCGGTGGCAAGGATTTCCCCTGACTTGGAGAGTTTTCCATGAGCTTCGCGCAGAATCTCCTACGCCTACGCCAGCAGAACGCCCTGACCCAACGGCAGATGGCCGAGCGATTGGGCGTCACCGTGAGCCAGTTGCGGCACTTCGAAACCAAGGGCGGGCACCCGTCGCTGGTGGTGCTGCAAACCATCGCCGGACGTTTCGCGGTGCCCCTCGACTGGCTGGTCTGCGAGCGCAGCGAGCGGCAGGCGCTACCGGAAGACCTGCGCCTGCAGTTCGAGGCCATCGGCCGCCTGCGGCTGGACGAGCGGCGCGCCATCCGGGCGTTGCTCGACGACCTGATCCGCCAGTACATGGCCAAGCGCAACGCAGCGGCCAAGCCCCTCCCGGCGGCTTGCGCCGAGGCCACGGAAACGTCCCCGTAGCCCCGGCGCACGGCTCAGTCGCTGCCGTACCTCGGCGAGCGCGGGCCGTACAACAGTCCGCCCGGCTGGCCGGCCGAGAGCAGGCGCGCACTGGTCATCCCGGCGATCGGATAACCGGCGTCCTCCACCGAACTGTTGATGATCTGCTTGACCGCCGCGGTGATCAGCATGCCCACCAGGCCGCCGTTGTTGCCGCCGTTGCCTTCCTCGCTGGAGGCGGTCGCCGAGCCGGTCCACAGGGTGGTGCCGGATCGCAGGTCGACCAGCTTGGCGCTGGCGGTGACGATGGTCGCGCTGCTGATCACCATGTAGCGCGTGCCGTAGTCGCTCACCGTGACGTACAGCGCCGCGTCGGCGCCATAGATCTCGCGCAGCTTGGCCGGGGACACCTGGTGCACGTCGCCGGCGCTGGTCAGGCCGTTCTGGCGGAAGGTCTCGTCGGCCAGCGCCACCGGCACCACGTAGTAGCCGGCCTCGGCCAGCGGGAAGGTGACCTGCGAGAGCATGCTGTAGGTCGCCTTCACGTCGGGCGACTCGTTCAGCGGCGGCAGGACCAGGATCGAGCGCGGCTTGGCCTGCTTGAACGCCGAGTAATCGACGCTCTTGGTCGGCGCGCAGCCGCCGAGCAGGGCCAGCAGGGTGAAACCGGCCACCAGGCCGGACAGTCGGGCGAGTTTCAACGGGCACCTCCACGGGCGTTGTTCAGGAGGAAGTCCATGTAGGTCGCCGACTCGGGAAACAGCGCCTTCTCGGTCTCGAACTCGCGGACCATCTGGTCGTCCTTGCCGATGCTGGAATAGAGCAGCCCCAGCTGGGCGTGGTAGCCCGGCGGTACCGCGCCGTTCTTCGCCCGGATCTTCTCGAGGTCGGCTTCCAGCGCCTGCGCCTGGGCCTCCTTGGATTCACCCTTGAAGTATTCGTGGACCTGGGCCTGGTAGCCCTCCCACTGGTACAGCGTCTTCGGTCCGCTGCACCCGGCCAGCGCCATGCTCCCCAGCAGCGCCGCCGTCCATGTGATCGTCTTGCTCATGTGTGCCGTGATTCCCTGGTTTCTGGTGGATTATTGGTTCTGTGGCTTCCAGGCCCCGCTATCGACCGCGTTGACCAACTTGTTCACCGCCTCGCGCATGGCCAGGTCGAGAACCTTGCCGTTGAGGGTCGAGTCGTAGCTGGCGGTGCCGCCGAAGCCGATCACCTCGCGGTTGGACAGGGCGTACTCGCCAGCGCCCTGGGTCGAATAGACGACCTCCGAGGTAGAGATGTTGACGATGTTCAGCGCCACCTTGGCGTAGGCGATCTGCGACTTGCCGCGGCCAAGGATGCCGAACAGCTGGCGGTCGCCGACTTCCTTGCGGCCGAACTCGGTGACGTCGCCGGTCACCACGTAGTCGGCACCCTTCAGGCGCTGGGCCTGGCCCTTGATCGCCGCTTCCTGCTGGATCTCGCTCATGTTGTCGCGGTCCAGCACGTTGAAGCGATTGGTCTGCTGCAGGTGGGTGATGAGAATGGTCTTGGCCTGGCCGCCGAGGCGGTCGACGCCATCGGAAAAGATCCCGCGCATGTAGCTGGAGCGGTTGTCGAACTTGCCTACCGCAATCGGCGAACGCACGCCGCTGTAGGGTCGGTTGACGCTCTCGACCTGCTGTACCGGCAACGCGGTGGAGGTCTCGGTGGCGCAGCCCGCCAGGCCGGCCAGGGTGGCAACGGCGAGGAGCGGCAGTAGTGTTTTCTTGGCGCTGTGACTCATGGGGTTCTCCTGGAAAAAAACGCTATCGACGCGGAGCGGCTTCTAGCCGCCCCGTGTGCGGAAAAGAGGGCGTAGTGAAAATCGAGGAAGGCCAGGCGGCACGGCGGCGCGCCAAGGCGAGGGGCGAAATGGGGTGGCCACGATTTCTTTCCTTGAAATACGAATGCGTCGATCAACCGGCGCTCCCGGCCGGCCTTGGAAATCCGAAAGAATCGTGCGGGAAGCGATGCACGAACCGTATGAGCCATCAATAGGCCATCTCGGTGGGCGGCAAAGTTACCACAGTTATTCCGATCGTTTCGTTATGCAGGAAGCATACTCGGAGAATTCTGACTGCGTCTCGTTCGCAGGATCGAGGTGGGACGCCGGGCACCGGTGTCCGCCACCCACCGGTGGCAGCCAGCCAGGCATCCTTGCCGCCCATTGCGCCCGACGCTGTACGGCGCAAACGAAAACGGACACCCCTTGGGAGTGTCCGTCTCTGCCGTCGACCGGTCAGGCCAGGTCGAGGCCGCGCATTCTCAGGCGCAGGTCCTGTTCCTGGGGCTTGCCTGAACGATCCGTCCCGGTTGCCAGGTCCAGGGCATCGAGCAGTCCCTCGCCGTGGCCGCTCCGTTCCCCCAGCGTGGCCTCTTCGAGCACCCGACGGGTCACACCCTGCCCATCCTTGGCGCTGAGAAGCACGCGCATGTCGGTCCCCTTGTCGTAGAGGATCTCCTGCTCATCGCCCTCGATCGATATCTCGCTGACATCGATCCCGGATCTGCCGAACAGGGTGGTTATCGTGCCCAGGCCCGCGAAGCTCCTGGCAACGCTGGGGTCCCGGGAGGTGGAGAGATAGCCGGCGTCGTGGCCGACCTGGCCCTCTTTCACCGCCTCGAAGGCATCCCTGCCCTGGGTGCCGCGGAAGGTCTTCACGACCTGTTCAGCCGGTCCGCTCTTTTCGAACGCGGCAGACATGCCCCGGTCGATCAACGCCTGGCCAGCATCCAGCTCTCGCCCCTGACGCAGGGAACGATTCAGGTGCTGGTACTCGCCGTTGGTATAGAGACCGAGCGCCATCACCTCGGCATCGCTGTACGGCCCGTCCGGGTGTTCGCCGAGGTACTGCTCCGCCTCCAGCCCGAAGTGCTCCACCAGTCCATCCGCCAGCGCCTTGTCGACAGGCTCGCCCTTTACCTCGCTCTCTACCGCGTGGCGCAACAGGGCGACCTTGTCCATTACCGCATGCAGTTGGACGGCGATTTCGCGCAGTTGCTCCGGGCTTGCGCTGAGTACATGCTGGCTGGCGGCACCGCCCGCGGTCCCCCACTGTTGCAGCGCGATCCCCCCAACGCTCTGTTCGAGCAGGCGGGCAGCCTGGGTACGGGAAGCCTCGATCCGGCTGCCATCGCGAATCCCGACCAGGGCGGTGGCCAGCGAGCGCAGGGCGCCGTCGCCGCTGGCCAGGCGCGTGTGATCCTTCGCCAGCCTCTCCGCTGTCAAAGTCGCCAGCTCGCTCGCCTTGCCAAGTCCGCCCAAGGTCAGGGGCAGTGCCTTTTGCAGCATAATCTGCTTGATCTCGGCGGCCGAGAGACTGGCGGCAGGCGGCGCGTCCTGACGGGAGAGCGGCGCCTGGGTGGAGGCGTGGGCACGGCTCCCCAGCAGTTTGCCCAGCCACTCGATGATCGCCACGAAGGGACGCGCGAGGGCGGCCCCCAGGCGGGAGAGCAGGCCCTCGCCCTTCGGTGCTTCCTGGCGCTGGGCCAGTTGTTGCGCCTCCCGGGGAGTGGCCACCTGGCGGGCCTCGACCTGTCCCAGGCGCCCGGCCACGGCCTGGCTCAACTCAGCCACGAAAGACGGGTTCTGCTGAGATGATTGAATATGCATGATGATTGACGTCTCCTGATGTTTCCCCGCCAGTCTAGGAACGAGGCGCCCCTCCGCCTATCAGGATTGGCCGTGGTTTTTTTACTGTTGGCGGCCGTCGGAGCACGCGGAAAGAGAACCGTCAGCGGCCGAAAAACAGCGGACTTTCCCTACGCCAGCTCCCGTGCGCCTACACCGGGGCGGAGAACCCGATGGATATCGGCGGCAGCGACGGGCTCTTGGTGGACGGCGCACCGCCGTGCGGGCGCCTCGGGGTCGTCTGCTGCTATGGTGCGCACAGGCACGTCGCCATCCTCTCTCCCGGCGAATGGAATCGAGCATGACGCTTTCCCTGGATCTGTTGTTGAGCCTGTGCACGGCCCTGGCCATCGGCCTCCTGATCGGCGCCGAGCGCGGCTGGCAGGAGCGCGACCACGAAGATGCGCGGCAGATCGCCGGAATCCGCACCTTCAGCCTGGCCGGCCTGCTCGGCGGCTTCGCCACCCTGCTCGCGGGCGAACTGGGCAGCGCAGTCTGGGTAGCCTTGCTGCTGGCCCTCGCGGCGCTGGCCGTGGCCGGCTACGTGAGCGATGTCAGGCGTGGCGGCGACCAGGGCATGACCACCGAGATCGCCCTACTGATGACCTTCCTCCTCGGCAGCCTCGCCCTCACCGAACAGCGCCTGCTGGCTGCCGCCGGCGGCATCGTGCTGACCCTGCTGCTGAGCCTCAAGGACAAGCTCCACGCCCTGCTGAAGCGCCTGACCGCCGAGGAGCTATCGGGCACCCTCAAGCTGCTGTTCATTTCCGTGGTCCTGCTGCCGGTGCTGCCCAACCAGGGCTATGGTCCCTGGGCGTTCTTCAATCCCTACCTGACCTGGTGGATGGTGGTGCTGATCGCCGCCCTCGGTTTCTCCGCCTACCTGGCCATCCGCCTGATCGGCTCGCGCAAGGGCCTGTTGCTGACCGCGGTGCTCGGCGGCCTGGTGTCCTCCACAGTGATGACCCTGACCCTGGCGCGCCTGCGCGAGCGCATGCCCGACGCCCTGTTGGCGTGCGCCCTGCTGGCGACCTCGGCGCTGATGTTCCCGCGCATCCTCGTCGAGATCGGCGCGATCCACCCGGCCTTGCTGAAGGAACTGGCCCTGCCATTCGCCGCCACCACCCTCGTCTACCTTGGCGGCACGCTGTTCCACGCCCTGCGCGGCGGCCGCGCCAGCCAGGAGGCGCCCGACGAGCCAGGCCTGCGCAACCCCTTCGAACTGCTCCCGGCCCTGCGCTTCGCCGCCCTGCTGAGCGCGATCCTGCTGTTGGTGGAGGTCGGCCGGCGGCTGTTCGGCGATGCCGGCATCTACGCGGTCGCGCTGCTCTCCGGCCTCGCCGACGTCGACGCGATCACCCTGTCCCTGGCCCGCGCGGCGCAGGGCGAACTCGATCCAGGCGTGGCCAGCCGCGGCATCGCCCTTGCCGCCCTGAGCAACAGCCTGGTCAAGGCCGGCCTGGTCGTGCTGGTGGGCGGCAAGCGGCTGGCCCTGCAAACGCTACCCTTCAGCCTGGCGGGGCTGCTGGTAGGAGCGCTGCTGATCCTGCTGTGAGGCGCCGGGGAAACCCCGGAGCGCCGCTGGACGAACGCGACGACAACCGCCTGGCGCCCCGCATCAACCTGCGCGGCTACTGGCTGCAACGGCCGGGTTTCAAGGCCAAGGACCGGACCAGGACCCGGGTGAGGCAGGGCGGCCTGGCGATCACGGCGGAGCGAGGGGAGGGGACGCCTCCGCGTTGGACTGAGGCGTCTCTGCGACGTCGGAGACAAGGCGGTGGCTGGCTGAGCCAATCGCCCTTTGCAGCGTGAAGGGCGCCCGGAACTAGCGGCACTCACCCCGCGCGGTCGCATCGACCACCCTGCCCGAGGCGTCGGCAAAGAACTCGTAGATGCAGGTGTAATAGCCGCTCTGGTTGGCCGTGCCGGTCTTCTGGTTCAGGACCGAGCTGTTGGGCGTATTGCCATGGCCCTGCTCGTAGTAGGTGTAGTCGTAGTCGTGGCTATAGTTCTCGTACTCCTTCCACACGTACTTCTGCCTGGCGGCATCCCCCGTCACGCGTTCCGGCTCGCCGAAGCGCTTGATCACGTCCTGGATCGGCAAGCCGATCCAGGATTGCGCATCGCTACGCGCGCGACTGCCATAGGCCTCCATGACGCACCCCGACACGCTGATCGCAAGGGCCGCCAGGGCGGTGAGTCTCAGAGCCAGTACCGGCATATTTGCTTCTCCTTCCATGGCGGCCTGCCTACGCGGCATCCCGCTCCCTTTGCGCGGGTCGGTGTGCTGCGAATGGTAGGGGGCCGGGGCCCGCCCGTTCAACGGGAGACGGCGGTTTCCGGTGTACTAGTACATTGGGGCGCTGTGCGACGGGGCAGTAGAAAGGAGGGTCGGCAAGCCGCCAGGAGCAGATGGATATGGGTGGTTATTCAGCAAAATGCATGGAGCTTGTTATCGAAGGCATCCTCGAGGTTTTGAGGATCGGAGAGGTAGCGTTGGTAGTCCTCGTCCTCGGCGAATACCACTTGGCGACTGTGTCCCCGCTGGACCATGTGAAGCGGATAATTCGGTAAACCACTCGCCCTTGCCTAGGCATCGCGGAGCCTCCTTGCTTAGAAAACTAGAGTAGGGAAAATAAATCTGTCCCCTTTATGCTGCTAATTTCAGAAACTGCGCCACGCAGAAACACTCAAAGCAAATAACTCGCTAAACCATTCTCCCTTACCTAGGCATCTTGCCCCCTTGACGGAACCTGCGCTGGAGCCTCCGTGTTCAGAAATTAGGATAGGGAAAATAAAAATTCTTCCTTTATGTTAATAATTAGAAATAAGTTTATCTACGTACTCTTTCCGGTATAAACCCAAATCAGCCTGCTCCATCATAAACTCTCTACTAACGAACTCGCCAAAATCAAAATTTGAATATACAGATTTCGTTTCATCCAACATAACCAAAACCCCTATCTCTTCTAAAACCTCTTCATACAGAACCCATGAGACCATATCTGAAAAAGCTACTATTCTACCTACCTCTCCAACTAAAACATGCTCTTCATATAAAGAACACAGCCTATTCTCTATCTCAGTAAAATTAACTTCAAGCAGATCAACCTCATAAACCGAGGAGATCTCAAATTTATTTTTTTGGGCTACCAAAAAGCAGAAAAATATTTTTTTGACAAAAAAAGGGGACAGATTTATTTTTACTACTCTAATTTCGGCGACTGCGCCCACTCTGAAACGCTCAAAGCAAATAATTCGCTAAACCATGCGCCCTTACCTAGGCATCGCGAATTTCCTTTACGGCATCTGCGCTGGAGCCTCCATGCTCAGAAAATTTAGAGTAGAGAAAATAAATCTGTCCCTTTCATTCGGTGCAAAAAGACGCGGGCCGTAGGTGCGTCAACACCTACGGCCCGCTAACCACAAGCAGCTAAGAAGGAGCTGACCATGGCTAAGGCCGATCATAGGGCAGTCACGCCCAGAACTGAACGTTTTGCCACCGTCGCCGCCGATTCAATAGCCCCGGGAGTGCCGGGGCTATTTTTATTGAAAACAACACTACTTACCGTAGTTGAATGCAATACCAAATTTCATTTCATCAACGTGTAATTTAATTACACATCCAGACCACCCCCCCTCTCCAGCGGTCAAATTGTTGGCTGAAAAATAATCGCGCAATTGGACCAGCAACTCTGTCAAATCCCCTACAGCACGCCCATCCGGATCAAACCAGTTCAACTCACCAGACTGATCAACATAGTCAAACTCATACTTCCCTCCATCGCCCTCTGAGAAAAGCTCCGCCCGAACTATTATTTCCCTAGCATCCGCTGGGCCAGCATCGACTAAAAGCTGTCCAATTTTCTGATATAACTCTTGATCGCCCATCAAATACCACCCGGTGAGTTTTTGAAATCGACAATGACAGGGCGACCACCATCAATAGAGTATCTGACAGTAAATCTATCAGGACGCACAGATGAGCCAGAATAGACAGGCTCAATTTTCACACTGACCATCTGCCCTTGCTTGAGCGCAGATGACCAAGTGTTCTCCATGGACTTCCAGGCACCTTTATTCAAGTTCCCATTCATGGGAAGCAGGTTCAGCTTCTCACCTGGCCCATTGAAGATACTTGCAATCAGATGGCCACCTTCATCGCCACTAACCCCGCATTTACCAGCAATGCACTGCTGATAAGTATTCCGGTCACTCTTCGTCAGCGAGAGGTTGGACTCAACCTTCTCAACACGCCCAAGACTATCTGTCTGATAAGAAAAAAGGGGACAGATTTATTTTCCCTACTCTAATCTCGGCCGCCCTTGCCCACGCCGCTCTATTCTCACCCCGGCTACCCGCTCGATCTCGTCCACGAACCGTTGATTGCCCGTCAGTTGTCCACGCTGAACCGCCTCGCGAATCAGCCTCAATTCCTCGGCCGGTATCGCCTCTTTCATGAACGTTACGTATCGCCGATATCTCTCTTCGGCCGTCTGACCTAGCTCAATGAAGCAGGAATCCATATCCAACCAGTTTGGCTCCTTCAACCAATCCGCCCGCAGCCCATAACTTGACCAGGGATAGGCCGCCACATCGTCCACCATCCGCGCCCGAACAGGGTTCAGTTCGATGTACCGGCAACACGCCAGCAGGTAGGCATCGCTCTGTACGACACTCGATTTATAGCGACTTTCCCACAACGTTCCGGAACGGCCCTCCAAGCGATTCCGATATCGTGTCGTGCGCGCCGCCAGCGTTTTCATCAGTTGCGCCAAGCCAGACAGCGAATCACCAGGCGCCAAGAGCAGATGGACATGGTTGGTCATCAGGCAAAATGCGTAGACCTTGATACCAAAGGCATCCTTGAGGTCCCGTAGATCGGAGAGGTAACGCTGGTAGTCCTCGTCCTCGGCGAATACCACTTGCCGATTGTGTCCCCGCTGGACCACGTGAAGCGGATAATTCGGTAAAACCACTCGCCCTTGCCTAGGCATCGCGGAGCCTCCTTACGGCGTCTGCACTGGAGCCTCCCTGCTTAGAAAATTAGAGTAGGGAAAATAAATCTGTCCCCTTTATGCTGTTGGCGCAAGATCAACAAACTCTTGCCGTTCGACTAAATGTTTCTGGAACGCGTGGCCATTCGCAACCTCCTCAGACAGGAGCTGAGAATTAAGCCTGCCTTGATTGATAGCACTTTCTGCGCCGGAGCTACCTTTTGCCCCAACTAAATATCAAAAGACTCTCTGCGACGGTATACAACCCTACCCACCTCCGAAAGCCCCGGAAGGCGTTCACGCCCCACGATCAACTCAGACCTGCATCTCAAACTAGAGCCCTGATATGCCGTATATTGGCAAACAACATCCTCAATCTCCTCAACGTCCTCTTCGTTGCTCTCTTCAAGATAAAATCTCAATACCCACTCATCGCCATCCCATAACAATGCAATCATTCTAAAATTGGCAGATATCGCACCTACCAACGCTTGAATTAGCATTAACACTTGAAAATTCCATTCTTCCAACGTTGGCTGGCTACTCATTTGGGACTCCAGTTTGGATTTGTAGGGACAATACTTGGACTCTTTGTGCCCTTGATAATAAATACATTGGTTGCCTGATCAGTTATACCAACACCGAGATTAACGTTAGTTCCAGTAACGCCCTCAAACTTGACTACTGGGAATCCCTGAGCATTTCTCCCTAGGATTTTCACTTGGCCGGTATGGTAGGCATCAAGCACTTTTTGAGCATCAGAGACACTGTTTAAGAAACCACCGCCTCCCCGTGCCTCAAGCTGCTGTGTTCCAGCAATATGGCGAAGCTGCTTCTGGCTTATCTTGGTAGAGACATCAGGAAAATCTTTCAGTGTAAGTATTCCTTTCGGACCATCCGTAACGACGCCCTTGCCTGCCCCTGCCAACCCTCCATCAATGGCCAGCCCAACCTCAACTCCCAATGCAGTCGAACTCGCGGCGTTGTCCCGCACCACGCTGGCACCCTGGCCTTGCATGGTGTGCAAGGCATCCAGATAGCCTTTCATACGGATGTCTTCAGGTAACGAGGCAACCGAGTTCCAAGCGTTCTGGATATCCCGCTCCGCACAGCTTGAACAGGTTAGCGCACCCATCAACCACAAGGCAGTTTTTGAAGGCGCGCTGACGATCCCTTCCAGTGCCAGCCCAAAGCCCGCTTGGCTACCTTCACCTTTGGCATTCAGCACTTCCGCACGGTTCGCGGGGTCCCTCGTATAGCTCGCGGGATTCGCTAGGGCTATGTTTTCCAGAACGCTGGTCAGGGCCTCCTTGTTCTTGAATAGCGCCGTCAGCCCCACCCGCTCGTTGTAGTAGTCAGCCTGGGTCACCTGGAAGAGATTGCTGTCCGGGCCTGTGCCCAGCTCCGTACGCAGATACTGAGCAGCCCGGGCAGCGTTGATGTCTGTGCCGGCCAAGGCCTGGTTCCAGCCATTGTCCACCATCATGGCGGCCGTGCTGAGAAGCTCTTTGCGGGCGGTGTCCTCGCTCAGCCCATTTTCCTGAAGAAAAAAGGGGACAGATTTATTTTCCCTGCTCTAATCTCGGCCGCCCTTGCCCACGCCGCTCTATTCTCACCCCGGCTACCCGCTCGATCTCGTCCACGAACCGTTGATTGCCCGTCAGTTGTCCACGCTGAACCGCCTCGCGAATCAGCCTCAATTCCTCGGCCGGTATCGCCTCTTTCATGAACGTTACGTATCGCCGATATCTCTCTTCGGCCGTCTGACCTAGCTCAATGAAGCAGGGATCCATATCCAACCAGTTTGGCTCCTTCAACCAATCCGCCCGCAGCCCATAACTTGACCAGGGATAGGCCGCCACATCGTCCACCATCCGCGCCCGAACAGGGTTAAGCTCGATGTACCGGCAACACGCCAGCAGGTAGGCATCGCTCTGTACGACACTCGATTTATAGCGACTTTCCCACAATGTTCCGGAACGGCCCTCCAAGCGATTCCGATATCGTGTCGTGCGCGCCGCCAGCGTTTTCATCAGTCGCGCCAAGCCAGACAGCGAATCACCAGGCGCCAAGAGCAGATGGACATGGTTGGTCATCAGGCAAAATGCGTAGACCTTGATACCAAAGGCATCCTTGAGGTCCCGTAGATCGGAGAGGTAACGCTGGTAGTCCTCGTCCTCGGCGAATACCACTTGCCGATTGTGTCCCCGCTGGACCACGTGAAGCGGATAATTCGGTAAAACCACTCGCCCTTGCCTAGGCATCGCGGAGCCTCCTTACGGCGTCTGCGCTGAAGCCTCCCTGCTTAGAAAATTAGAGTAGGTAAAATAAATCTACCCCTTTATTTATTCTTTATTTAATAAAGTATATTTATTTCTGAAAAAAAGTAATAGTAGGGCCATAATCTTGATCTGAGCAAGATAGCAAAACCGAAAAATCTCTATCTGGAAATTTCTCTTTTAAAATTAAGCGCCATGATAGAGAAAGCATATGAGCAAGCTGCTCAAAAATTTCATCTTCTACATCCTCATTGCACCCGGAAAAAATATCATAAATATGGGTATGATTAATGAATCTCTCTACAGACTGGATATCATTTTCTAATCTTTCCATCCAGTCATTAAATTTTTTTTCCTCATAATTCATCTCCAGTATTACCGCCCCCCTATCCAAGATAAAATCAGGAAAAACCAATTTCCCTAAGATCAATAAGTCTTCTGGCCTGATTTCATAGGAAATATATGAAAATACATCAATCTCATTCTTATTCTCCCAGCCGGACCTCCATAACTCATAATTACTCAAACACTTTAAATCTTTAAAAGACACTATTTTTTTCATGGTATCTCATCCGAATTAGCAGGGCGCGGAGCTAATTTAGTTGATGGAGATTGTACTCTAACACTTCCGTCTGGCAATATATTTCTACCATATTCTATTACATGAGGCGTGGGTATGTTTGCATGCGAAGCCCCGCTTACATCGACCCTTTTAATAATCATGCCAGTCGAGTCATATACAGCATAACTTGTAACATTCCCCTTATTATCAGATCTATATAGCACTCCATTGGCTGGCCCACCATCTAGCTTAAACCTACCGCTAGTCTTAATAGCATTTTCTAAGGGGCCACCAGTAAAGTTCCCTTCTGCACGAGGAGGATTTGGTATTTTTGTTTTAGTTGCTTCTTTCACCGGATGCGTATAAGGCATTCCCGCCTCAGCATCCGCCAACGCCCCAATGGTAGGCAGATTAGCCTTTCCTGGGGCCACCTCTCCTTTGGGCAACTCTCCCGCCTTCAGCGCATTCATGAGCGCCTTGGCCGTTACCTTGCCAGCGGCACCGCCCATTGCCGGAACGCCGATTCCGAACGGATTGAACCCCGTCTGGTCCAGGTATGCACCGACTTCCTTCTGCCACTGTGGATTACCGTTCCACCAGAGGTTGGCGGTCTGCTCCAGGTGCAACTGACCAGCCGTCGTCCAGTCGACAACATTTCGGCCCATCAGGAAACCGTAGGCTATATCGCTGTCACTTCCTCCCGGATTAGCTGTTTCCTGCCGGGCCACCAGCTCGTTGAGAGCCGTAGACCCCGCATCGATCTCCGCACGAATCTCCGCGCAATTACCCACAGCCACGCAGCCATTCAACCTCCGCCGGTTCTCGTCGCTACGCGCCTTGAACTCTTCCTCTACCTGACGGCAATTTCCCTGGGACTTGCATTTCTGCAAGGCATTATCCAGATCGGCCACATCCTGATGGTTGAGGAAGTTGTATTGCGTCGAGTTCTTCGCTACCCAAGCAGCGCTTTCCAGAGCTTTGCCTGTCGCATCGGGATCGCGTACCGCCGCAGCCAGAACACCAACCAATTGCGACCCCATAGTGACCATGGCTTCACGGTTCTCAGGGCTCAAGCTCTTGAAGGCCTGGTCTAGCTTGGCCACCAGCGCTTCATTGGCGCCAGCCGCCGCGGCGCCCGTGGCGAAATCGCCACCGCTGACCTGCGCCGCCAGGCCACCCATCAGGGCGTGCATGGTCACCATCGAAGGATCGCCTGGCTTCAGGCTGTATTCCTGGCCGATATCGCCGACGAAGTTGAAACCTGCCGCCGCGAAACTGTTGTAGAGCGCGCTCTTCAGCGCCTCGTTCAGGCTCCCGCCCTGGCCCAAGGCCTGGCTCAGTACAGTGGATGTAGCGTTCTGCATCGCCTGATTGGCAGCGAAGCGACCAACACCAGATAGGCTGCTGAGGTCTACCGTGACCTTTCCAGTAAGCGGATCAGTCTTGGTCTGAAGAATCCCGTCGAAGTACTCAGCCGTCAGCCCCCCGGTCAGGCTCGCAATAGCAATCTGCTTCAGACTGTCGCTACTGAAGCTGTCTTTCAGCACCTTCCCGAGATCGCCCTTGTTGTTGATCAGGCTGACCGCTGCCGTGCCCGACAGGCTTCCTGCCGCACCAACTCCTGCGCCCATGGCGAAGCTACTGGCACCCACTCCTGCTCCACTGAGCGCTCCCGCTGCCGCCATGCCACCGATGGCTGCCGCCGCGATGGCGACAGCTATCTGCGTCGCCGGCCCCATGCCCGAGTTACTGTACTTCCAGCTATCGTGCACCTCCTGCACCATGCGCCAGTCCACATCCCCGCGCTGCTCGGCCTCCTTCAGCCACGCCAGTTGCGGATCCGCCTGCACCATCGCGTCGATGGTCTGGCTCACGGTCTTCTGGTCGATATGCTTGAGGTCGATCTTCAGCCCTTCCACGGCCTTGATCGCCAGATTCCCCTGGGCCACGATCTGGCTCTGGCGCACGGTTTCGTCGGTCTGGCCCTTGCCCTTCGACGACTGCCACGCCAGGTCGCCCTTGCTCTTCTCGTGGCTTTCCTGGTGCAGGTCCTTCACCGCCTCGAAGGTCACCGCGCCGCCGCTGACGATGGCCAGGTCGTTGCCCGATTCCAGCTTCGCGCCCTGGTAGGTCTGGTCGCCGCCGCTGAGCAGGGTGAGGTCGCCGCCGCTGCTGATCTGGCTGCCCACCGCCTTGACGTCGGTGACTTCGTCGCGCCGGGTTTCCTTGCGGCCGAAGTCGCCTTTCTTCTTCTTGTCGTACAGGTAGTAGTTGCTGTCGTTGGCGGCCAGCAGTTCCAGCTTGTCGCCGGCCACCAGGTAGGCCTCGTCGCCGGCGCTGGCCTGGCTCGCGATCAGGCGCAGGGCCTGTCCGGCATTGATCGCCAGGTCGCCGCCGGCGTCCACGCGGGTGCCTTGCTGGGCAACCTTGTCTTCCTGGTAGGTGACCTTCCTGGTCTTGCTGTAGGCATGCTCCTCGTTCGCCGCCGCCGCCAGGGTCACGTCGCGCCCGGCGGAGAGGGCGATGTCGCGGCGCGCTTCGAGGGCGCTGGCCACTGCGCTGAGGTCGCGCCCGGCGCTGACGTTCAGGTCCCGCCCGGCACTGACTTCGGCGCCGAGCTGGGTCACGCTCTGTAGCCGCGACGTGCTCCAGCGGGTCTGGCCCTGGCGGTCCTCGACGGCGGCGACGGTGACGTCGCGTCCGGCGTCGAGGCTGAGGTCGCCGCGGCTCTGCAGCACCCCGCCGAGGTTGGCGATGTCGCGTCCGGCCTGGACGTTCAGGCTGTTCGCCGCCTCCACCCGCGCGGCGCTGTCGGCGAAGCTGCGTTCCCAGGTGCGGCCGTCGAGCGCGCTGTCGTAGCGGGTCACGCTGCGTTCGTTGATCACGTCGCCGGTCAGCGCGGTGAGGCTCACGTCGCGCCCGGCGATGACCCCGCCCTGGCGGTTGCGGATCGAGTCGCCGGCGAGCAGGTCGAGGCGCTTGCCGGCCTCGATCAGGCCGCTGTTGTCGAGGTTGTCGGCCGTCGCCGAGAGGTCGTTCCGCGCGCGCAGGGTGCCGACGTTATGCAGGTCGCCGCCGCTCACCAGCTTCACGTCGCGGCCCTGGATCAGCGCACCGTTGGGTGCCAGCCGACCCTCCGCCTGGGCCAGGTAGACCACCGGCGCGAGGACCTTCTCGCCGTTCACCTCGACCTCTTCCAGCCAGACGATGTCGTGGGTCAGCGCCGCCATCTGCTCCGCGCTCAGACCCACGCCCAGTTGCAGCTGGAGCTTGTCCTTGTAAGCGATGGCGTTGTCCATCAGGTAGCGGAACAGTGCCTCGTCGCTGCTCAGCCCGTCGATGTAGCGCTGGCCGGTGCGCGCCACCACCGCGTCGCGGATCAGCCGCTGCTCGTAGAGACCGTCGCCGAGGCGCTTCTTGCTATCGTCCGGGTTCATGCCCAGGCCGCTGAGCAGGTAGTCCGAGTTGAGGAACTGCTTCAGCTCGGTGAGCGCCGGGTTGGTCTCGATCAGGTACTTGTGGCTGGCGCTCGGCGTGGCGTTGCCGGGCACGCCCTGGACCCGGGCGACGCCCGGCAGGCTACCGCCGAGCGTGCTGCCGCCCTGACCCTGGACGTTGGCCGCGCCAGCCAGGCCGTCGACTCGCACGCCCTGGCCCTGCCAGGTACCGGCGGCGTTGCCGGCGCCCTGCTGGCCGACCGAGACGCCGCTACCGCCCTGGGTGCGGTCGGCGCCGGCACCGAGCGCGGCGCTGCCATTGCCGTCCTCGGCGAAGCGCGAGCTGAGACGGAACAGGCCGTTGTCACCCTGGGGCAGGCTGAAGCCGGGCAGGGTAACCGGGTTGACCTGGCGCCGCGCCAGGTCGGGCGGCAGTTGCGAGGTCAGCGGCACGACCACCGAAACCCCGCTGCCGCCCACCGCGCTGTCGCCCACCTGGCGGCCGCTGCCGACGAAGGTGTAGCCGGGGCGGGTGACGCCGTTGTCGATGCGCGTGCTGGCATTGACCGTGACATCGCCGGCGGCCTGGATCACCGCTGCGTAGGACTGGTCGCCACTGCTGATCGGGGTCGGCCCCTTGCTCGGGAATTCGTACTCGAAGGACCAGTCGCTGAGGATCGCGTTGAGCGCGGCGGGGATCTCGCCCGCGCGCGCCGGGTCGAAATTGGCGCTCTGGTACCAGTAGAGGTTGGTGAAGTTGCGCGACTTCTGGTCGATGCCGCCGATATCGCCGCCGCGAGCGGTACGCAGCACGCGGATGGTTTCCAGCTCGCCGGTTTCCAGGCCCTGGTTGTCGAGGACTTCGAGGTTGGCGGTGAGGTTGCCGCCGCTGCCGATCAGACTGGAAAGGTTGTTCAGGGTGCCGCCGTCGATGGCGAAGTCGCCTCCGGCCAGCAGTTGCCCCATGGCGCTGCTGGCGGTGACCTCGGTCTTGTCGCGCTGGGTGATGGTCCAGATGGCGTTTCGCTTGCCGCTGCAGTCGCCCGCGTTGACGCCTTCGATGCAGGCGGTCTGCTCCATCTTCGCGGTGTACAGGCCCGACTTGCTTTCCAGCACGGCGCGACGGTTCTCGATCAGGCTGGCACGCAGGCTGAAGTCCTTGCCGCTCTCGATCACCCCGGAAAGGTTGCGCAGGCTGGCGGCACGGTTGCCGGCATCGTCGCGGGCGATATCCAGCCTGCCGAGGCTGTACACATCCCCGTAGAGGTTGGTGATGTCGCCGGCGCGCAGGGTCATGTCGGCGCCACTGAACAGCAACCCGCGCTCGTTGAGCAGGGCGGGCGCGTTCAATCGCAGGTTGCCGCCGCCGCCCAGGGTGCCGTAGTTGTTCAGGCTCGCGGCGCTGGCCACGAGGTCGCCGGCGGCGGTGATCCGCCCACGGTTGACCAGCAGGTTGCCGGCGCCGAGCGTGACATTGGCGCCGCCGGCGAGGCTGGCGGCATTGCCGAGGTCGAGGCTGGCGGCGTTCAGGGCGAAGTCGCCGAGGCTGGTGGCGCGGCCGTTGCCACGGTAGCCGCCGCTCAGCTCGAGGCGCAAGCTGCCGTCGCTGGCCAGCAGGCCGTCGTTGCTCCAGTCGCCGCCGCGGCCAGTGAAGGACTGCACCGCCAGCAGCTTGCCCTCGGCCGTCTGGCGGAAGGTGCCGATGTCCAGGTTCAGGCGTCCGGCTTGCAGCACGCTGCTGTTGGTCCATTCGCTGGCGCGGATGTCCAGCAGGCCATTGGTGGTCAGTTCGCCGCCGGCGCGGATCACCTGCCCGGAATCCAGGCCGAAGGTGCCATTGCCGGTGTGGAGGATGCGCCCGCCGGCGTTGGCCAGGCTGCCCAGTTGCAGGTCGAGGTCCTGGTTGGCGCTTTCCAGCACGCCGTAGGCGTTGTTCAGGCCGCCAGCGACCAGCCGCGTGCTGCCGCTGCGGCCGAGGGCGCGCAGGCTGCCGCCGCTGTTGTCGATCGCGGCGGCGCGCAGGTGCAGCTCGCTTTCGCTTTCCAACTGGCCGAAGCGGTTGGCCAGCGCGCCGGCCAGGCTGAAGTCGATGCGCCCGGCGCCGACCTTGCCGCCCTGACCCGCCGCCGCGCCCTGGTTGAGGAAACGCTGGCCGTCGAGGCTGAGCAGGCCGCTGGCGTAGAGGCCGCCACCCTGGTTGTCGAAGTCGGCGGTGACGATGCGGTTGTCGCCGCCCAGCGCCGAGAGATGGCCCTGCTGGTTGCGCACGCCTTGCCCGGCGCGAATCTCCAGCGACTGCGCCTGGGTGACGCCGGCGCTGTTGTCGAACAGCCCGGTGACCAGCGTCAGCCAACCCTTGGCGCTGTTGAGCACGCCGCCGGCGCCGTTGTCGAGGCTGCCGCTCTGCAGGTCGAGGTTGCCGGCCCGGCTGTCCAGGCGGCCGCCCTGGTTGTCCAGCGCGCCGCCGATACGCAGCCGGTTGTCGCCCTGGGCCTGGAGCGTGCCCTGGCGGTTGTCCAGGCTGCCAGCCTGCACGTCGAGGGCGCCGGCCTGGCTGAAGATCAGGCCGTCCTGCTGGTTGCGCAGGGCGCCGCCGCCCAGGCGCAGGCTCATGCCGGCCTGGCTGGCGAGGGTGCCGGAGGCGCTGTTGTCGAGGCTGCCGGTGGTGATCTCCAGCAGCCCCTGGCTGACCAGCTTGCCGCCGCGGTTGTCGACGCTGGCGCTGCGCAGCAGCAGGTCGCCGCCGCTGGCCAGGCGCGCCGCGCCGGTGTTGACCAGGGCGCCGCCGAGGATGGCGTCGAGCCGGCCCTGGCTGATCAACTGGCCGTCGCTGTTATCCAGGCTGGCGCCCTTGAGCAGCAGGCTGCCGCCGTTGATCCGGCCGCCGGCGTTGTTCAGCAGCGTATCGTCGCGCTCGAAGCTCAGCGCGCGCTGCGCCGAGACCAGGCCGCCCTGGCCGTTGTCCAGCTTCCCGACGATGCTCAGGGTCACGTCGCTTTCGCCGGAGACGATGCCCTGGGCGTTATCCAGGCTGGCGGCGTCGATCCGTTGCGCGCCCTTGCTGACCAGGGCGCCCTGGCCGTGGTTGTCCAGCGCGCCGCCGAGGCTGATGGCCAGCTCGCCGTCCTTGCTCGAAAGGGTGCCGCCGGCGCTGTTGTCCAGGCTCCCGCCTGTCACCGTCAGGCCCTGCCATCCGGAGAGCAGGCCGGCGCCGGCGTTGCCCAGCGCGTCGGCGTCCAGGCGCAGTTTCCCGGCGCTGATGATGCGCCCCTGCTGGCCGTTGTCGATGCGCCTGGCCAGCAGCTCGAAGCCCTGCTGGCTGGAAATCTCGCCGCCCTGGCGGTTGTCGAGGACGTTCAGCCGCTCGATGCTCAGCGGGCCGCGGGCACTGATCAGGCCGCCCTGGTTGTCCAGGTCGCCGCCCCGCAGGTCGAGACTGACGCCGCGCTCGCCAATCAGCCGGCCCTGGCGTTGCACCAGGCGCTCGACCGTCAGGCGCAGGTCGCCCCGGGCGGAGATTTCGCCGCCGTCGGCGGAATCGACGCGCCCTGCCGTCAGTTCCAGTTCGCCGTCGCTGGTGAGCAGGCCGCCACGGTTGTCCAGGTTGGCGGCGCTCAGGCGCAGCGACTGCTTGCCACTGAGGGCGCCGCCACGGTTGTCGAGGTCGGCGCTGCTGACGTCCAGCACGCCCTGGCTGATCAGTTGGCCACCCTCGGCGTTGTCCAGCGCACCAGTGACGACGCTCAGGCCGGCGTTGCCAGAGAGCAGGCCCTTGCCGCTGTTGTCCAGCGAGGCGCTGGCGAGCGTCAGGCGGGCGCCGGAAACGGTGCCTTCGGCGTGGTTGTCCAGCGCGCCATCGACGCGCAGGTCGATGCCGGCGCGGCTGGCCAGGGTGCCCTTGGCGCTGTTGTCCAGGCGAGCGGCCGCGATGTCCAGGCCGGCGGCGCCGGAGATCACCCCGGCCAGGCTGTTGTCCAGGGCCTGGGCGATGCGCAGGGTCAGGCTGTCGGCGCCGATCAGGCGCCCGCCGCGGTTGTCCAGGCTGGCGGCGGCGAGGGTGAAGGCGCGGTCGCTGGAGATTTCCCCGCCGGCGCCGTTGTCCACCGCGCCGAGCTGGCGCAGCAGCAGCGCGCCGGGCGTGGCGATCAGGCCGCCGTCGCGGTTGACCAGCGTGCCGCCATTGAGGTCGAGGGTGACGCCGGTTTCGCTGACCAGAACGCCGCCTCCGCGCTGGTCGAGGCCTTTCAGGTTGGCGTCGAGCAGGCCCTTGGCGCTGATCCGGCCCTGCTGGCCGTTGTCCAGCCGGGCGGCCACCAGGGTGATGCCGGCGTTGCTGCCGATGCCGCCGTTGCGGCTGTTGTCCAGCACGCCGGTGCGGATATCCACCGCACCCTTGGCGCTGATCACGCCGGAACGGCTGTTGTCGAGGCTGGCGCCCTTCAGCGTCACGCCGGCATCGCTGAGCAGCCTGCCGCCCTGGTTGTCCAGCGCGGCCTGGCTGGTCAGCGCCAGCGCACCGGCGCTGGAGAAGGTTCCGCCACGGTTGTCCAGGCGCGCGACGCGCGCCGTCAGGCTGCCTTCGCTGACCAGCGCGCCGCCCTGGTTGTCCAGCACGCCGCCGAGGCTCACGCTCAGGCTGTTCTGGCTGTCGAGCCGACCGCCGTCGCCGTTGAACAGTTCGCCGCCGTCCAGGCTCAGGCCGTCGCGCCCGGCCAGCACCCCCTTGGCCTGGTTCAGCAGGCGCTGCACGGTGAGGCGCAGGCCGCTGTCGCCGATGACCTTGCCGCCGCGGTTGTCCAGTTGCTCGCGGGCGTTCACGGCGACCTTCGAGGTGCTGGAAATCTCGCCGGCGCGGTTGTCGACCTGCCGCGCCTCGATAGCGATGCCGCCATTCGCGGCGATCAGCCCGGACTGGCTGTTGTCGAGCGTGTCGGCCGCGACCTTCAGGGTCTTTTCGCTGACCAGTTCGCCACCTTGCTGGGCCAGGCTGCCAAGCGTCGCCTGCAGGTCGCCCTTGGCGGCGATACGCCCTCCGGCGTTGCCGACGGCGTTCGCTGCGAGGTCCAGGCGGCCATCGCTGAGCAGCTTGCCACCCTGGTCGTTGCGCAGGCTGGCGACCTCCACGCGCACGCCAGCCTTGCCGCTGGCGCTGCCGCCGTCGCGGTTGTCGAAGGCGCCTCCCGTGGCGCTCAGGCCGGCGTCGGCCACCAGCACGCCGCCACGGTTGTCCAGGCTGGCGCCGTGGACGTTCAACTCGCTGCGGCTCGACAGCAGGCCGCCAGCGCGGTTGTCCAGTTGCCCCACCGTCACGCGCTGCGCGCCCTGGCTGAGCAGGTTGCCTTCATCGCGGTTGTCCAGCAGGCCGCCGAGGCTGACCTCCAGGCCGCCCCGGCTGCTCAGCGTGCCCTTGCCGCTGTTGTCCAGGCTGCGCGCCCGCAGGTCGAGGCGGTTGGCTGCGGAGAACAAGCCGAGGCGGTTGTCGATGGCACCGCTGGCGACCACCAGCAGGTCGTCGCCGATCAGCTTGCCGCCGCGATTGTCGAGGCTACCGACGCGAGCCTCGACGCGCTTGCCGGAGACTTCGCCGTCCCCCCGGTTGACCAGCGCCTGGGCGCTGACGCGGGTGGACTGCTGGCTGCCGAGCAGGCCTTGCTGGCCGTTGTCGAGCGTCGCCGCGCCGACCTCCAGATCGTTCAGGCCGATCACCTGGCCGCCACGGTTGTCGAGATCGCCACGGGTCTTGACCACGGCGCGGTCCCGGCTCTGCAACAGGCCGTCCTGGCGGTTGTCCAGGCTGCTCGCCTCGACCCGCAGTTCGCCCTCGGCGAGCAGCTTGCCGCCACGGTTGTCCAGGTGTCCGCCGTCGACCCGGACGGTCGCCCCCTTCAGGCTGCCGCCCTGGTTGTCCAGCGCCTGGCTCGCCTTCGCTTCCAGCGCGCGGCTGGCCACCAGGCTGCCGGCGTTGCGCAGGGTGCCGCTGCGCAGCTCGAGGTCGCCGCGCGCGTTGCGCCGCTCGTCCGGCTCGACGCCGGCTTCGATCACCCCGGCGTTGTCGAGGCGCGCGGCGTCCAGCGCGATGCGTTCGCGCGCCGCCAGGCTCTGCCGGTTGACCAGTTCCTCCGCGCTGCGAATCTCGGCGCTGCCGCCGGCGTAGGTCTTGCCATTCAGCTCCACGGCCTGGGCCGCGATCTTCAGGTCGCCCTGGCTGGAGGCCTGGGCCAGGCTCAGCTTGCCGCTGGCGTCGATGCGGATGTCGCCGCCGCTGGCGGCCATGTCGCCGGCCAGCTTCACCCCCACGCCCTGCTCGGTGCCGACCAGGCGGATCGCCCCGGCGTACATCCCGCCCAGGGCCGAGCTGTCAATCGCCAGCTGCGGCTTCTCGCTGCCATCGGCGGCGCGCGGCGTGGCCTGCAGGCTGTCGGCCTGGACGTCGTTGCGGCCGGTGACGATGTTGAGGTTCTTCGCGTAGAGCTTGGCGTTGAGCTTGGCGCTGCGGGTGATCAGGTCGAACTGTTCGAGGTTGCCGACGTTCAGTTCGGCGCCTTCGACGACGATGTCGCCGCCGTCCACCTGGAAGCGCTCCAGGCGCTGGCCGTCCATGATCGGCTTGCCGGTGGTGAGGGTCGCGCGCGGCGTGTTGATGAAGCCGCAGCCCTGGCAGGTGATGCCGTGCGGGTTGGCGACGATCACCCGCGCCGACTGCCCGGCCACCTCGGTGTAGCCGGCCAGGGTGCTGCGGTTGCCGCCGGTGACCTGGTTGAGGATCACCTGCGCCGCCTGGCCCTTGAGGTTGGGGTTGCCGAGGATGATCCCGCCGAGCTGGGTACCCTGGGTCTTGCCGGTGGCGTTGTTGAGGATCAGCCCGTTGGCGCCGACGTTGTAGTCGCGGAAATGGTTGTTCGACAGCCCGGCGCCGTTGGGCGTGGCGATATTGACGATGGGCACGCCGTTGCCCGCCTGGCCCAGGCCGGTGTTGCCGCCGGCGGCCTTGTCCAGCGCCAGCCCCGCCGCCGCGGCGACGATCGGGTTGAGGAACAGGATGCCGGCCAGGGACAGGGCGATGCACTGGTTCAGCGGGCTGCGGATGTCCATATCGTTACTCCTTGGCGGGTAGGGGCCCGGCGAGGTTAAGCAAGGTTTTCCAAGGAAAGGGCCTCGATGCAGGTAGGCGCTTTCCTAAAGCGTTCAGGAGGTCGCCGCGTCTTCAGAAGAACGCGTCGACCCGGAAATAGATCGGGTGCTCGCGCCGCTCGATGGCGCTGGGCCGCTCCAGCGAGCGGGCGAAGCCGACGCTGGCGGCGAAATAGCGGCCGCGGGCATCCAGTTCGATGGCGTTGCCGCTCATGCGCCCGCTGGCGCCGTCGTTGTAGCGGTCGTGGCGGATCACGCCGACGTCGTAGGCGAAGGCCACGCCGTATTCCTGCAGCCAGGGCCGCAGCGGCGCCCATTCCACCGCACGCCGCCAGCGCAACTGGTTGCGCCAGTAGCCGCCGCTGTCGCCGGTCAGGGTCTGGTCCTTGAAGCCGCGCACCGAGCTGTTGCCGCCGAGGCTGATGCGCTGCGGGCTGAACAGCACGTCCTCGCTCCTTTGCCCGGTGGCCAGGCTGTCGAAGCTGAAGCGCTCGCCCCATAGCTGGAACGGCTGCAGGTAGCTGAGGGTCAGGCTGTACTTGTCGTAGCGCGCATTCGGATCGCCCGCGTGCGGGTGGCCGCGACCCTGCGCGCCAAGGGCGCCGATGCCCTGCTGCCAGCCAAGGTCGAGGTTGACGAAGCCACTGCCGATCCGCCGGCCATGGTTGAAGCCGAGCTGGGTCTCGGTGATCCGCGTGCTCTGGTCTTCCAGGCGGGTGTCTTCGACATAGTTGTTGGTGCGCTGGTGGCTGAGCCCCAGGCTCATGGCGGTCTTGCTCACGCCGTCGCGGTGCAGCACGCGTTCGGCGCGGAACTGGTGGCTGCGGCTGTCGCCATCGAGCTTGAAGGGGAAGCCGCTGGCCTCGTTGCGCGTGCGGTAGTCGCTCTGGCTGTAGCCGTAGGTGAAGGTCCACCAGCCCCAGGGCAGGCTGTAGAACAGGCTCTGGCTGTCGGAATGGCGCCAGCGGTCGGTCACCGCGTCGCGGTTGGCGCGCAGGTTGAGCTGGTCGGCCAGGCCCAGCGGGCTGTCCCAGTCCAGGCCCAGGCCCATCTGCTGCTCGCCGGTACTGACGTCGCCGTCGTTGTTGCGCGTGGCGGAGACCCGCCAGGGCTTGTCGCGCTCGCCCTTGAGACGCACCCGGCTGCCGCCGACCTCGCTGCCGGGCACCAGCTCCAGTTGCGCCTGGCGCGACGGCAGGCGGCTCAACTGGTCGACCAGTTGCTCCAGCTCGCGCAGGTCGAGCAGCTCGCCGGTCCTGCCCGGAAAGCTCATCGCCAGTTCGCGCGGGCTGGCCAGCGCGGAGCTGTCCAGGCCCTCCAGGCGGCCTTCGACGACGATGATGCGCAGGGTCCCGGAGGCCAGGTCCTGCTGTGGCAGGTAGGCACGGGTGGTGACGTAGCCGCGATCCAGGTAATGGTCGGTGACGGCCTTGAGCAGCGCATTGAGCTGGCCGACGCCCAGGCAGCGCCCCTGGTAGGGCGCCAGCAGTTGGCGACGCGCGCTTTCGTCGAGGTGCCCGGCGCCTTCCAGCTCGATGCGGCGGATCTCGAAGCAGCGCTCGTCGTCGCCGGAGGCATCCGCAGCGGCGGGCGCTCCCTTGCCGGGCAGTTGCTGGAGTTCCTCCAGGCGCTTGCGCTGTTCGTCCAGCAGGCGCTGCTGGCGGTCGCGGATCAGGTCGCGGTCACCGGGGGAGGTGAAGGGGGCGGCGCTGGCCATGAGGGGCAGGCACAGGAAGATAAAGGCCAGGCGATGGAGAGCCACGATTTCATTCCTTGAAATACAGAAAGGCGCGATGTTGGCCCAGCGGCTACAGCGGGTAAGCAGGAATATTCCGAAATCCGTCTTCCATGAGTCGGACAATCCGGAATTAAGGCACAAGGCCATCTGGGCGTGCCGAAAAACCTAACACAGACTTTTGGATTAATCCGTTAGATGGCACGCTTTCTCGACGAACTGCAACAAGACCCATCGTTGGCAGGGTACTCATCGCGGCAAAAAGAAAGGGCCGGCTCCCATGGGAAAGCCGGCCCCGGATACTGCTCGTCGCAGGCGCTGCATCAGCCGCGCTGGTAGACGATTTCCTTGGTGCCGCCGTCGCAGGTGCCGACTACTTTCTTGTCGGTGACGCTGCCCTTGTCGACGATTTCCAGGGTGTAGGCAGGAACGCCGTTGGCCTTGATCTTCGCATCGATCTCGGCTTTCAGTTCCTCACAGGGCTTGGCGGCGAATGCGCTGCCCGCCACGGCAAACAGGCCGACTGCCAACATCAACTTCTTCATGAACACATTCCCTCGTTGCATGGATGAAGACCCGAACGGGTCAGGCTTGCCAAATGCGGCAAGGTTGAGACGAGCGCGCCGCCCATGGAGGCACGCCGCCCTCATAGCCTGTGCATGATCCGGCGAAGCGGAAAGACGCGGCGGCCTTCCCAGGGCGCTGGCGATCGTGGACAGGTTTCCAGGGTGCCATCAGCTATTGGCGATACGGAACCCTACTTTCAGGGTCACCTGGTAATGGCCGACGGCGCCGTTCTCGATGTGCCCGCGGGTATCCACCACCTCGAACCATTCCAGATGCTGGATGCTCTTCGCCGCTTCGGCGAGGGCGTTGTTGATGGCGTCCTCGATGCTGGTCTTGGACGAGCCGACCAGTTCGATCTTCTTGTAGGTGTGGTGATTGGACATGAACTCTCTCCCCGGACGATGCCTGGTTCTTCGCGCCCGACGGGCGCCTCTGTTCAATGGACACTAGCCGAGCCGGAAAAGTGCAGCAAATCGCCAGCGCTCAGCCTGCCAACTGCTCCCGCAACCATTGCGCCAGGCGCCCGGCACGCGGATCGTGCAGGCGCGCCGGTACCCACAGGGCCAGGCGCGCATCGGTCTCGATGAAGCCCCAGGGCGCCGCCAGGCGGCCTGCGGCGAGATCGTCGCGGACCAGCGCCTCCGGGGCGATGGCCACGCCGAGGCCCGCCACCGCCGCTTCCAGCAGGTAGTAGAGATGCTCGAACCCCTGGCCATAGCGCAGCGCCTCCGCCGCCAGCCCCTGGCTCGCGGCCCAGGCCGGCCAGGCCTGGGGTCGCGAGGCGGTATGCAGCAGCGGCTCCTGCAACAGCCGCGCGGCGGGCGCCTGGGCCAGGCCGGTTTCCTGCGCCAGGCGCGGGCTGACCACCGGGCCCATGCGCTCGGGCGCCAGTTCGAAGACCTGCATGTCCGCCGGCCAGGGCGGCTCGGCGAACCAGAGCATGGCGTCCAGGCCGGGACGACGCGGATCGAACTCGCCCTCGCTGGTGGACAGTTGCAGGCGCAGGTCGGGGAGGGCACGGTTGAGCTGGTCCAGCCGCGGGATGAACCAGCGCGCCAGCAGGCTGCCGGGTACGCCGAGGACGAACGGGGCCTCGGCGGTCTGCCGGCGCAGCTCGGCACAGACGCCACGCAGTCGCTCGAACGCATCGCCGCAGGCGTCACGCAGGCGAACGCCGGAATCGGTGAGTTTTACGCCGCGTCCATCCTTGCCGAACAGGGCCACCCCGAGATCGTCCTCGAGCAACCGCACCTGCCGGCTCACGGCGCCATGGGTAACGTGCAGTTCCTCGGCCGCCAGGCTGATGCTGTGCAACCGGGCAGCGGCTTCGAAAGCGCGCAGGGCATTCAGGGAAGGGAGGTCGCGGCTCATGGCTATTCGTGAGTTTTCCTGACAGGTTTGAGCAATCTTATCGGTTTCTTTTACCCGGCGGGGGGATTAGATTCTGCCCATACGTCATTTCCTGGAGCCCTCCATGACTTCCTATCGCAACGGCCCCGACGCCAAGGGCCTGTTCGGCCGCTTCGGCGGCCAGTACGTCGCCGAGACCCTGATGCCGCTGATCCTCGACCTCGCCCGCGAGTACGAGAAGGCCAAGGACGACCCGGCGTTCCAGGAGGAACTGGCCTACTTCCAGCGCGACTACGTCGGTCGGCCGAGCCCGCTGTACTTCGCCGAGCGCCTGACCGAGCACTGCGGCGGGGCGAAGATCTACCTCAAGCGCGAGGAGCTGAACCATACCGGCGCGCACAAGATCAACAACTGCATCGGCCAGATCCTCCTGGCCCGGCGCATGGGCAAGAAACGCATCATCGCCGAGACCGGCGCCGGCATGCACGGCGTGGCCACCGCCACCGTCGCCGCGCGCTTCGGCCTGCAGTGCGTGATCTACATGGGCACCACCGACATCGACCGGCAGCAGGCCAACGTCTTCCGCATGAAGCTGCTGGGCGCCGAGGTGATCCCGGTGACCGCCGGCACCGGTACCCTGAAGGACGCCATGAACGAGGCGCTGCGCGATTGGGTGACCAACGTCGACAGCACCTTCTACCTGATCGGCACGGTCGCCGGCCCGCATCCGTACCCGGCGATGGTCCGCGACTTCCAGGCGGTGATCGGCAAGGAAACCCGCGAGCAACTGGCCGAGAAGGAAGGGCGCCTGCCCGATTCGCTGGTCGCCTGCATCGGCGGCGGCTCCAACGCCATGGGCCTGTTCCACCCGTTCCTCGACGACGCCGGGGTGCAGATCGTCGGCGTGGAAGCCGCCGGCCACGGCATCGACACCGGCAAGCACGCGGCCAGCCTGAACGGCGGGGTTCCCGGCGTGCTGCACGGCAACCGCACCTTCCTGCTGCAGGACGCGGATGGCCAGATCATCGACGCACACTCCATCTCCGCCGGCCTCGACTATCCCGGCATCGGCCCGGAACACGCCTGGCTGCACGACACCGGCCGCGTCGAGTACACCTCGATCACCGACGACGAAGCCCTGGAGGCCTTCCACACCTGCTGCCGCCTCGAAGGCATCATCCCGGCGCTGGAAAGCTCCCATGCCCTGGCCGAGGTCTTCAAGCGTGCGCCCAGCCTGCCCAAGGAGCACATCATGGTGGTGAACCTGTCCGGTCGCGGCGACAAGGACATGCAGACCGTCATGCACCACATGCAACAGGAGTCGAAAGCATGAGCCGCCTGCAGACCCGCTTCGCCCAGCTCAAGCAGGAAAACCGCGCCGCCCTGGTGACCTTCGTCACCGCCGGCGACCCGGACTACGCGTCTTCCCTGGAAATCCTCAAAGGCCTGCCGGCGGCCGGAGCCGACGTGATCGAACTGGGCATGCCGTTCACCGATCCGATGGCGGACGGCCCGGCCATCCAGTTGGCCAACATCCGCGCCCTCGAAGGCAGCCAGACCCTGGCCAGGACGTTGCAGATGGTCCGCGAATTCCGCAGCGGCGACAGTGAGACGCCCCTGGTGCTGATGGGCTACTTCAACCCGATCCACCACTACGGCGTCGAACGCTTCATTGCCGAGGCGAAGGAGGTGGGGGTGGACGGCCTGATCGTGGTCGACCTGCCGCCGGAGCACAACGAAGACCTCTGCCACCCGGCCCAGGCCGCCGGCCTCGACTTCATCCGCCTGACCACCCCGACCACCGGCGACCAGCGCCTGCCGACGGTGCTCGAAGGCAGTTCCGGGTTCGTCTACTACGTGTCGGTGGCCGGCGTCACCGGCGCCAACGCGGCGACCCTGGAGCACGTCGAGGAAGCAGTGGCGCGCCTGCGCCGGCATACCGACCTGCCGATCGGTATCGGCTTCGGCATCCGCAGCGCCGAACACGCCGCCGCGGTCGCGCGGTTGGCCGACGGCGTGGTGGTCGGCTCGGCGCTGATCGACCGGATCGCCAAGGCCCGCGACAATGCCCAGGCGGTCAAGGATGTCCTCGCCCTGTGCGGCGAGCTGGCCGAAGGCGTGCGCAACGCACGCTGACAGACCCTGACAGCGGCATTCGCCAGGCGCAGGCAACCCGCTGCGCCTGGCCTTGCGTTGCACGCTGCCAGAACCGTGAGGAAAAATTCACGGTCACTTTCAGAAACGTCTTATTGTCCGCCGACTCTGCCGAAGCCTTGAATAGCGCCTCACCCAAATAGCCAACGCATTCAAAGAAGGTTCGCATGAGTAAGGTGCTGATCGTCGATGATCATCCCGCTATCCGCCTGGCCGTGCGCTTGCTGTTCGAGCGCGACGGTTTCACCATCGTCGGCGAGGCCGACAACGGTGCCGAAGCCCTGCAGGTAGCCCGCAAGAAGTCTCCCGACCTGGCCATCCTGGACATCGGCATCCCCAAGATCGACGGTCTCGAAGTGATAGCCCGCCTGAAGTCCCTGAAGCTGGACACCAAGGTCCTGGTCCTGACCCGGCAGAATCCGGCGCAGTTCGCCCCGCGCTGCCTGCAGGCCGGCGCCATGGGCTTCGTCAGCAAAAGGGAAAACCTCTCCGAGCTGCTGCTCGCCGCCAAGGCCGTGCTGGCCGGCTACATCCACTTCCCCACCGGGGCGTTGCGCAGCATCAACCAGCAGAGCCGCGACAACGAGGCCCGCATGCTGGAAAGCCTTTCCGACCGCGAGATGACCGTGCTGCAGTACCTGGCCAACGGCAATACCAACAAGGCCATCGCCCAGCAGCTGTTCCTCAGCGAGAAAACCGTGAGCACCTACAAGTCACGCATCATGCTGAAACTCAACGCCCATTCCCTGGCCGGCCTGATCGATTTCGCCCGCCGCCACGAGCTGATCTGAGGATCCCATGCGAACGTTCGACCTGACCGCCGCCCTGGGCGACCGCGCCAACCAACCGGAGATCAGCCGCCTGCTCGTCGCGCAGCTGATGACCAGCAACAACGAAGACACCCGCAAGCTGCGGCGCGCCCAGGAGCGCGAGCAGACCCAGGAACTCAACGAGCTGGCGCACCGCCTGGCGGGCATGGCCTCGCTGATCCACGCCCACGCCGTGGAACGCGCCTGCCACCAACTGGAGATCGCCTGCGGCGAAAGCTCCGTGCGCAAGCTCGCCGATGCCGTCGACGACCTGGTGACGGCACTGGGCGAGCTGCAATGCGAACTGCACGACTGGATGACGATGACCGCGCCTCAAGGCACGGCGAAGTCATAGCGTTACGGGCCTTCGTCCAGGATCGACAGGTCCAGCGGGCGAATGGCTCCCATCCAGATGGCTCGGTCGCGATGGTCGAGCAGATCGTTGCCGGTGACCGGGTGGATGAACACCACCAGGTCCTGCCGATGGATGGCCAGCCAGGGCACCAGCTCGCCGAACACCTCGGGAGCGAACGCCAGCTGGCAGCTCCAGTCCGGATGCGGCCCTACCGGCCGCTCATGGACCCGCCCCATCTTCAGCGGAAAGCGCCGCGCCGCCTCTTCGCAAAGGGCGCGGGCTCGCTCGATGCTCTGCGCATCGAAATAGACGTGAGCATGGAAGCCCTGGATGCGGGGGGTGGAATACTCGTTCATCGTCACCTCTTCAAGCGCCGCCGGCCTGCAACTCGGCCTGTAGCCAGTCGACGAAACCGTCGACCAGCCGCTGGCGCCGCTTGCGCTCCGGCAATACCGCATAGTACCCGTATCGCGACAGGCAGCTCTCGCCAATGGGCCGGCAAAGCAGCCCCTGTTCGAGCAGGCCGTCGACCAGGTGGCGCCAGCCGATGGCCACGCCCTGGCCGGCGATGGCCGCCTGGATCAGCAAGGTGTAGTTGTCGAAGCTGAGCACCGCCGGAATCGGCTGCCGATCGATGGCCAACGCTTCGAACAACGCCGGCCAGTCGAACCAGCGGGCGTGCTGCGCCGACTTCAGATGCAGCATCGGCAGGCGCGCCAGGTGCGCCTTGGCCAGCGGCAACTGCAATCCCTCGACCAGCCGCGGGCTACAGACCGGGAACACCTCCTCGCGAAACAGCCGGTGCGCTTCGCCGTGCTTGGAACGACCGTCGCCGAACAGGATCGCCACGTCGATATCGCCGCGCTGGCCGGCCAGGCCGCGCTCGCTGGTCACCAGGCTCACGTCCAGGTGCGGATGGGCCTGATGGAAGCGCGGAAGGCGCGGCATCAGCCAGTAGGCAGCGAAGGCGTAGTCGGTGGCCACCTGGAGCACCTCGTGGCGCTGGCGCGCGCCCAGCGCGGCGATGCCGGCATCGATCGTCTCGAGGCCGGCGGCCACGTGGCGGAGCAGAAGCTGGCCGGCGTCGGTGAGCACGATGCCTCGATGAACGCGCTGGAACAGAGGGGTCGCCAGCTCTTTCTCCAGGCGTTTGATCTGCTGGCTGACCGCAGGCTGGGTGGTCCCCAGTTCCTCGGCGGCAGCGGTGAAGCTGAGTTGGCGGGCGGCGGACTCGAATACCCGGAGCAGGTCGAGGGATGGCGGCATGAGGTGTTCTCACATAAGCCCGGCTTATCCAACGCATCCAGCCCCATGCGGTTTACCAGGGATTTCGATGCACTGATGATCGACGCAGCACTATCGCATAACCCAATCGCATGGGATAAGCCGCCCGATGAAGACCTCTCCGAACATCCTGTTCATCATGGCCGACCAGATGGCCGCGCCGCTGCTGCCGCTTCACGATCCGCGCTCGGCGCTGCGCATGCCTCACCTCTCGCGCCTCGCCGAACGGGCCGTGGTGTTCGACTCGGCATACTGCAACAGCCCGCTCTGCGCGCCGTCGCGCTTCACCCTGGTCAGCGGTCGCTTGCCTACCCGCATCGGCGCCTGGGACAACGCTGCCGACTTCGCCGCCGATACCCCCACCTACGCCCACTACCTGCGCAACCTCGGCTATCGCACGGCGCTGTCGGGCAAGATGCACTTCTGCGGTCCCGACCAGTTGCACGGCTACGAGGAACGCCTGACCAGCGACATCTATCCGGCGGACTATGGCTGGGCGGTGAACTGGGACGAGCCGGAGGTGCGCCCGAGCTGGTACCACAACATGTCCTCGGTTTTGCAGGCCGGTCCCTGCGTGCGCACCAACCAGCTGGACTTCGACGAGGAGGTGGTGTTCAAGGCCCGCCAGTACCTCTACGACCATGTTCGCCAGCACGCCGGCCAGCCATTCTGCCTGACCGTGTCGATGACCCATCCGCACGACCCCTACAGCATCCCGGCGAGCTACTGGAATCTCTACCGCGACGAGGACATCCCGCTGCCGCGCCAGCGCTTCGCCCAGGAGGAGCAGGACCCTCATTCGCAACGCCTGCTGAAGGTCATCGACCTGTGGGACAAGCCGTTGCCCGAGGAGCGCATCCGCGCCGCCCGGCGTGCCTACTTCGGCGCCTGCAGCTACGTCGACGCGCAGATCGGTGCGCTGCTGGCGACCCTGGAGGAATGCGGGCTGGCCGACGACACCATCGTGGTGTTCTCCGGCGACCATGGCGACATGCTCGGCGAGCGCGGCCTCTGGTACAAGATGCACTGGTTCGAGATGGCCGCGCGCGTGCCGCTGCTGGTCCATGCGCCGGCGCGCTTCGCGCCGCGCCGCATCGGCGCTTCGGTATCCACCGTGGACCTGCTGCCGACCCTGGTGGAGCTGGCCGGCGGCCAGGTCGATCCACGCCTGCCGCTGGAAGGCCGCTCGCTGCTGCCGCACCTGCGCGATGGCAGCGGGCATGACGAGGTGATCGGCGAATACACCGCCGAGGGCACCCTCAGCCCGCTGATGATGATCCGCCGCGGCGACTACAAGTTCATCTACTCCGAGCAGGACCCCTGCCTGCTCTACGACCTGCGCAACGACCCGCAGGAGCGCGAGAACCTCGCCGCCAGTCCGGCCCACCGCGGAACGTTCGAGGCGTTCCTCGACGAGGCCCGGCGACGCTGGGACATCCCCGCGATCACCCGCGCCGTACTCGACAGCCAGCGCCGCCGACGCCTGGTGGCCGCCGCGCTGGCGCGAGGGCGGCTGGCCAGCTGGGACCACCAGCCGTGGGTCGACGCCAGCCAGCAGTACATGCGCAACCATATCGACCTGGACGATCTCGAGCGCCGCGCGCGCTTCCCGCAACCCTGAGCACGAGGGCACTTCCATGAACCGGCTTCCCACCTGCCTGCTGGCCGCCACCCTGTTCCTGGGCAGCGCCTCGCTATACGCCGAAGATCCCGCCTGTGCCCGCGTCAGGCTGGCCGATCCAGGCTGGAGCGATATCGCGGTGACCAACGCCACCGCCGCGTTTCTCCTGGAAAGCCTCGGCTACCAGGTGAAGATCGATACCCTGTCGGTGCCGATCATCTATGGCGGCCTGCGCGACGGCCAGGTGGACGCCTTCCTCGGCGGCTGGATGCCCGCGCACCAGGACTATCACGACAAGTTCGTCGCCAGCGGCCAGGTCGAACGCCTCGCTCGCAACCTCGATGGCACCCGCTTCACCCTGGCGGTGCCGCGCTACGTCTGGGACGCTGGCGTACACCGCTTCGAAGACCTCGCCGCGCAAGGGCAACGCTTCAACCGCAAGCTGTACGGGATCGGCTCCGGCGCGCCGGCCAACCAGTCGATCCAGAAGATGATCGACGCCAACCAGTTCGGCCTCGGCGACTGGAAGCTGGTGGAGTCCAGCGAGCAGGCGATGCTCGCCGAACTCGGCCGGGCCGAGAAGCGCCGGCGCTGGCTGGTGTTCCTCGGCTGGACGCCGCACCCGATGAACATCCGCCATGACTTGCGCTACCTGGAAGGCGGCGAGCAGTACTTCGGCGACCGCGGCCAGGTCTACACCCTGGCACGCAAGGGCTACGCCGCGCAGTGCCCGAACCCGGCGCGGCTGCTGGCCAACCTGCGCTTCGACCTGGACATGGAGAACCGCCTGATGAGCGACGCGCTGGAAGGCACGGCGACTCCGGCCTCGGCGACCCGCGCCTGGCTCAAGGCCAACCCGCGGGTGCTCGAGGCCTGGCTGCAAGGGGTGACCAGCCGCGACGGCGGCGACGCCCTGGCCGCGGTACGCGGCCAGCCATAGCGCCATGTGGACGGGCTTGCTGCCGTTCCTCGCCTGGCTACCGGGGCTGCACCGGGGCATGCTCGGGCGCGAGGCCTGGGTCGGCCTGAATGGCGCAATCCTGGCACTACCGCAATCGATGGCCTATGCGCTGATCGCCGGCCTGCCAGCGGAGTACGGCCTGTACGCTGCGATGCTGCCAGTGGCGATCGCCTGCCTGTGGGGCTCGTCGCGCTACCTGGTGAGCGGTCCCACCGCGGCGATCTCGGTGCTGCTGTTCAGTTCGGTGGCCCCGCTGGCGCCGCTGGGCAGCCCGCAATACGTCCAGGCCGTGCTGCTGCTGACCTTTCTCGCCGGCGCCTTCCAGTGGCTGCTCGGCGCCCTGCGCGTCGGGTCGCTGGTCAATTTCGTCTCGCATTCGGTGATGCTCGGCTTCACCCTTGGCGCGGCGCTGCTGATCGTCCTCGGCCAACTGCCCTATCTTCTCGGCCTGGCCGCGAGCGGGGAGGGCGCAGCGCCGGGAAACGGCTGGCGGCTGCTGGCGCGGTTCGCCGAGTTCGATGGCCCATCGCTGCTGGTGGGCGGCTTCAGCTTCGCGCTCAGCCTGCTGGTCAGGCGCCTGCGACCGCGCTGGCCGGCCCTGCTGCTTGGCTTGCTGGGCGGTGCCACGCTGGTCTGGGCGCTACCCGGGACCTTCGCCTCGGTAGCCCATGTGCAGGCCTTATCGAGTGCACTGCCGGGTTGGAATCCGCTGGTCTTCGATTCCCGATCGATCCTCGACCTGCTACCTGCGGCGGTGGCCTGCGGCATGCTCGGGCTGGTCACCAGCCTGTCGATCGCCCGCGCCCTGGCCGCGCGCCAGGGAGACGCGTTCGATGCCAACCAGGAGGTCCGCGCCCAGGGTCTGTCGAACCTGCTCGGGCCTTGGCTGTCGGCGAGCCTGTCGGCGGGTTCCTTCACCCGCTCCGGGCTCAATCTAGAAGCCGGTGCGCGCTCCCCGCTGGCGGGTGCGTTTTCGGCGCTCTGGGTGGCCCTGCTGGCCGTGCTCGGTGCGCGCCTGATCGAACATGTACCGTTGCCGGCGATGGCCGCAGGCATCCTGCTGATCGCCTGGGGCCTGATCGACCGCCCGGCGCTCCGTGCGCTCTACCGCAGCGGCCGCGCCGAATGCCTGGTGGCCGGCCTAACCGCCCTGGCCACGCTGCTGTTGCCGCTGCAGAACGCCATCTACGCGGGAGTGCTGGCGTCGCTGTTCTTCTACCTGCGGCGCACCTCGACACCACGCGTACTGCGCCAGCGCAACGACGAGGAAGAAGTGCTACGCATCGAAGGCTCGATCTTCTTCGGCGCCTGCGACTACCTGCAACGCCTCATGCGCCAATGTGACAGGCCACGGCTGGTGCTGGACGCCCGCCAGGTGAACTTCATCGACTTCGCCGGCGCAGTGCTGTTGCAGCAGGAAGCCCGCCGCCTGCACGCCGAGGGACGCCGCCTGGTATTGCGCCACGCTCGCCCGCAGGTCCGCGAAGCGCTGGGCCGGCAGGCCGACGAAGGCTGCCGCCTGCACTACGAAGGCTGACGCTCAGGGCGCCGCCGGCGATGTCGGTGCGCTGTCGCCGGGCAGCAGTTGCGGCGATTCCCGCTGCAGCTTGTCGCGCATCATCTCCAACTGTCCAAGGGCGGCGCGAGCCTCGTCGATTTCCTCGCCGCTGCGCTCGCCACCCTGTTCGGCCGCCTCGATCCGCGCGCGGATTTCCGGGATCTGCTGTACGCCGCTGGTGTAGGCCTGTACCAGTTCGCGGGTCTGTCGTTCCTCGAAGGCCTGGTACTGCTTCGGATCGGCCAGCTCCTGCGCCGTCGCGCCCTGGCGTGGTTGCAGGCCGCCGAGCGGCGGGCTGCGCGGGTCGCCCTCGTCGCGCAGCATCTGCATGAACTGGATCGCCTGCTCGCGATCCAGTTCCGCCACCGGCGGCTCCGCCTCGTACGCCGGTGCTGCCGCTTGCGATCGCACCGGCGCCAGCGGCGGCGGACGGTCGTCGACCGCGGGCAGTGCCGCAAGCGTCCTGGCTGGCGACGGAGAAGACGAGGAAGCGGCCATATCGGCAGGCGCCAGCAACACGCCGGCGCAGGCCAGGGCGATCGCCAGCCCGCTGCAGCCGAGGGCAACGCCGAGCCAGCGCTTCACAGGCCTTCCACCCTGGCGCCGGCCAGCAGGTTGCGCAGGCGCGTCTCGAACTGCGCTGCCAGTTGCTCGCGCGCCACCGCCTGGTTCACCTCAAAGCGCACGCTGCGGTCGTCGAGGGGCAACTGGCGATCCTCGCGGCTACGCACCCGGACGATCTCGAACGCGTCGTCGATGCGCATCGGCTGGGAAACCGTATCGGCCTTCTGGATCAGCGCAGTCTTGCGCAGCAGGTCGAGCCGGCCGTCCTGGGGCCGTATCAGGCCTAGGTCGCCGGGCGGGTCGCGGTCCCTGTCGTCGGCCAGGGAATAGCGGCGTACCGCCTCGTCGAAGGCCAGGCCGTTGCGCAACTCGGCGTAGACCTTGTCCGCGCTCGCCTGGTCGGCCAGACGAATATGCGCCGCCTGCACCTGCGCGACGTTGCGGTAACGCTCCAGGTTGCGCCGATAGTAGGCCTCGGCGTCCTTGTCGCTGACCTTGCCGGCGAGTTCCCGCAGCGCCTCGGACTCATGGTGGAAATCACTGTAGAGGCCGATCTGGTGCAGATAGCGATGGCGCACCAGCTTGTCCCGCACCAGGGTCCTCACGCCCTGCCGCTCTGCCGGGCCGAAGCCGTCCCGGGCCAGGCGGTACCAGAGGTAGTCGCGGCGGATGCGGGTCTGGACCTGGCGCGCCAGGTAGGCGAGGTTGCCCTGTTGCAATTCCACCTGGCCCTGGACGTTGTCGCCTTCGTACAGTGATAGCAGGTCGAGGACCTGTGCCGGCTGGCCGGGAAACTGCCAGCCGATCAGCTCGACCCCGGCCGCCTCGCGGCGCTGCGTCTCATCCAGCAGCAGGCTGTTTTCCACCAGGCCGCGGCTCCTCGGCGCCAGCACCTCGCGCAAACGCTCCGCGCTCAGGGCCCGGGGCTGGCGCAGGTATGGCCCGAGGTCCTCGCGGTAGCGCCTGCCGTATACCTGTTCGAGCAGGTTGCCGGCCTCGATCTCCACGCTGGCGTCGAGATCGGCGCGGCTCTGCGCGGTGAGCTGGTCTTCCACCGCGCGCGCCAGCAGGCGGTTTTCCACCAGGCCGCGGCGCAACTGCTGCGGGTCGGTGTTGAACTTGACCCGCGACAGGGCCTGCTCGAGCAGGTCGACGCTTTTCCCCGGCAGCACCTCGCCGTCGATCCGCAGATCCTGCGGCGCCTTGGCGGGGACGCCATGGGCGCTCCACGCCAGCAGCCCGAGGACGATCCCGCACAGTGCGCGACGCCAGCCCCGGGCGCGATCAGAGAGCAGTCGGTGCATCGAAGCTGTTGGCGCCCTTGGTCAGTACGGTGACGGTCAGGGCGATGGACTCGGGAATCAGCTCCTTCGCCACCCGCAGGCGCGTCTCGTAGCTGGTGTCGTAGAGCGGTTCGGGACGTGCGTAGGCGACCTGGCCGGTCTGGGTGAGCAGGTCGCGGATGCTCTTGCTCGGATCGTAGCGCCCCACCAGGTTGGCCACCGCCGCCGGGTCGTTGAGCTTCTCGCTGGCGTAGTGGTCGTCGACCCAGCCTTCCCAGCTGGAATGGCCGTTGGCCGAGGTGATCCACACATGGTGCGGCTGGGCCACGTCGCCGGTGGCGTGCAGGGCATAGCCGATGGTTTGCAGCGAAGGCGCGGCGCGGAACTGCTCGAACCAGTAGGTGGCGAGGTTGTCGATCGGCTGGAAGGCGGCGGTCTGGAAGTCGCCGTAGTGCTCCTGCCAGTCCGAGCGGGTGCCCTGGCGGTAGTGCGCCTCGGTGGTGTCGAAGTCCTCGCGCTTCAGCTCGCGGTTGTAGAGATAGACCATGGCGTACCAGTCGACGTCGGCGATGCCGCCGTCGACCTTGTGGTAGCGGTAGTCGTAGCCGCCGTGGGGGTTGCCATGGGAGTCGCCGTCCCGGGCCAGGTTGAGGAAGTGCCAGTACGAGGTGTAGTTGACGATGCCCGAAGCCGCGCCCCACAGCGGCGCGTGTTCGTAGCCGACCCACCAGCCACCGAGACGGGTGTCCTTGAAGTCGTCCACGTCGAAGGCCGCCTGGCCGAGGATCTCCCCGGCCTGCGCCTCGCTGCCGGCGGCGCTCACGTAGAACCGGTAGGCCTGACGCATCTCCTCGGTGGCGTAGGAGGAGTTCATGAAGGCCAGGGCGTCCTTGACGATGTTCTTGTGGGTCGGTTGCGACCAGGCGTTGGCCTGGCTGGCGATGGCGCAGATGCAGAGACCGGCGGCCAGGCGGGCGAAGGTTTTCATCGGTAGCGCTCGAGAGTGAGTGAAGCCTGAAGTCTTAACCCGGTTTTGTGATTCCTACATGTCAGATAGAAGCCAACTTGAGACGTACGTCTCAAATTCCGCCTGACAACTCAGACAGTTGCCAACTGTCGGCGCAGCGTATCCAACACTGGCGCCGAGGCAGGACGCACGCCGCGCCAGAGGAAGAATGCCTCGGCGGCCTGCTCCACCAGCATGCCCAGGCCATCCAGGGTACGCGCCGCACCGCGTTCGGCGGCCCAGCGGTTGAAGGCAGTCGGTTCCTTGGCATACATCATGTCGTAGCAGACGGTACGGCCGGGCTCGATCACGCTCTGCGCCAGCGGCGGCACGTCGCCGGCAAGACTGGCCGAGGTGCCGTTGACGATCAGGTCGAAAGGCCCTTCGACCTCGGCGAAACCGCAGCCGTGCACCGCGCCGAGGTCGGCGAACCGCTCGGCCAGGTCCACGGCCTTCCGCGCCGTGCGGTTGGCGATCAGCAACTCCGCCGGGCATTCGCCGAGGAAGGGTTCGAGCACCCCACGCACCGCACCGCCGGCGCCGAGCAGGAGAACCCGCTTGCCGCGCAGCTCGACCCCGGCGTTCGCCGTCAGGTCCCGCAGCAGGCCGGCGCCGTCGGTGTTGTCGCCGCGCAGGCGACCGTCGGCGAGGCGGATCAGGGTGTTCACCGCCCCGGCCCGGGTGGCCCGCTCGCTCAACTCGTCCACCAGACGATAGGCCTCTTCCTTGAACGGCACGGTGACATTGGCGCCCTTGCCCTGCTCGAAGAAGCGCCGGGCGAACCCGGGGAAATCGTCCAGCGGCGCCAGTTGCGCGTCATAGACCAGCGCCTCGCCGGTCTGCTCGGCGAACAGGCGGTGGATCAGCGGCGACTTGCTGTGGCCGATGGGGTTGCCGAATACGCAATAGCGGTCCATGGGTCGTTCCTTTGCCGGAGTGGGACGGGACGAGCGGACTCGTCCCCTGCGGGCGGGTCAGGGCTGGCCGGCGAGCCAATCGCGGTCGGCGAGGAAATACTCGGTCAGGCGCGCTTCCTCGCTGCCCGGCTCGGGTTTCCAGTCATAGCCCCAGCGCACCTGCGGCGGCAACGACATCAGGATCGATTCGGTACGGCCGCCGGACTGCAGGCCGAACAGGGTGCCACGATCGAAGACCAGGTTGAACTCCACGTAGCGACCGCGACGATAGGCCTGGAACTCTCGCTGCCGTTCATCGAACGGCGTGTGCTTGCGGCGCTGGACGATCGGCAGGTAGGCGTCGATATAGGCGTCGCCGATAGCGCGGATGAAGGCGAAGCAGGTGTCGAAGTCCCACTGGTTGAGGTCGTCGAAGAACAGGCCGCCGATGCCGCGCGGCTCGTTGCGGTGCTTGAGATGGAAGTAGCGGTCGCACCATGCCTTGTAGCGCGGGTAGACGTCCGCGCCGAACGGCGCGCAGGCGTCGCGAGCGACCCGGTGCCAATGCACGCAGTCTTCCTCGTGGGCGTAGTAGGGGGTCAGGTCGAAGCCGCCGCCGAACCACCAGACCGGCTCCTCGCCTTCCTTCTCGGCGCAGAAGAAACGCACGTTGGCATGGGAAGTCGGCACGTGGGGGTTTTCCGGATGGATCACCAGCGACACGCCGAGCGCCTGGAAACCGCGCCCGGCCAGTTCCGGCCGATGGGCGCTGGCCGAGGGCGGCAGGCTATCGCCGAAGACATGGGAAAAATTCACCCCGCCCTTCTCGATCAATGCGCCGTCGCCGATTACCCGCGTCCGTCCGCCGCCACCGGCCGGACGCTCCCAGGCGTCCTCGGCGAAGCGGGCCTTGCCGTCCTCCGCCTCGAGGGCGGCGCAGATGCGGTCTTGCAGGTCGAGCAGGTAGGTTTTGACAGCGGCGATACGGTCGGTCACGGAGTTCACCTTGGAGCGGGGAGGCCGCGCGGGGCGCGGGCTGGCGACGAAACGAGGGCGCAAGCATACCACCCTGGATGGGTAGCCGGCGCTTGACGGCCGTCAAGGGGAAGGCTTGGATGAAGGCCTTTACCCAGGGTCGCCCACCCGGCGCGACCGTCCGAAACCCTGACGAAGCAGGAGTTCCAGCATGGCCAAGCGCATCCAGTTCGCTGCCTACGGCGGCCCCGAAGTCCTCGAATACCGCGACTACCAACCCGCCGAGCCGGGCCCCCGGGAAGTCCGCGTGCGTAATCGCGCCATCGGCCTGAACTTCATCGACACCTACTACCGTAGCGGCCTCTATCCAGCCCCCGGCTTCCCTTCGGGGCTGGGTAGCGAAGGGGCCGGCGAGGTCGAGGCGGTGGGCAGCGAAGTGACCCGTTTCAAGGTCGGCGACCGCGTCGCCTACGCCACCGGCCCGCTGGGCGCCTACAGCGAACTGCATGTGCTGGCGGAGGAGAAGCTGGTCCACCTGCCCGACGGCATCGACTTCGAACAGGCCGCCGCGGTGATGCTCAAGGGGCTCACCACCCAATACCTGCTGCGCCAGACCTACGAACTGCGGGGCGGCGAAACCATTCTCTTCCATGCCGCCGCGGGCGGCGTGGGCCTGTTCGCCTGCCAATGGGCCAAGGCCCTTGGAGTGCAACTGATCGGCACCGTCAGCTCGCCGGAAAAGGCGCGCCTGGCCAGGCAGCACGGTGCCTGGGAGACCATCGACTACAGCCACGAGAACGTGGCGCGGCGGGTGCTCGAACTGACCGACGGGAAGAAGTGCCCGGTGGTCTACGACTCGGTGGGCAAGGATACCTGGGAAACCTCGCTGGACTGCGTGGCGCCGCGCGGCTTGCTGGTCAGCTTCGGCAACGCCTCGGGGCCGGTGACCGGGGTCAACCTCGGCATCCTCTCGCAGAAGGGTTCGCTGTACGTGACCCGGCCGACCCTGGGCAGCTACGCCGATACCCCGGAAAAACTCCAGGCGATGGCCGACGAGCTGTTCGGCCTGATCGAGCGCGGCGACATCCGCATCGAGATCAACCAGCGCTTCGCCCTGGCCGAAGCAGCCAGGGCGCATACCGAACTGGCCGCACGGCGAACCACGGGCTCGACCGTACTGTTGCCCTGAAGCGCGTACTCAGGCCGGGCGGATGACCTGTCCGGTCACCAGGTCGCGGATCAGGCTGGGGTTGCGGCGCCCGCCAAGGGCGCCGCCGAGGATAGCGTCCAGCTCGTCGTGGAAGTATTGCTCCACCCGCAGCCGCGTGCGCGCCGCCGGGCGCCCGGCCGGATTGGCCGAGGTGGAGATCAGCGGACCGGTGAGATGGCACAGTTCCTGTACCAGGGGATGGTCGGTGACCCGCACGGCGACGCTGTCGTGGACGCCGGTGACCCACTCCGGCAGGCGCTCCTGGTGCGGCACCAGCCAGGTGTTCGGCCCCGGCCAGGTACCGGCCAGGCGGTCCAGCCAGACGTCCGGCAGGTCTTCGAGAAGGAAGTCGAGCTGGTGGATGTTCGCCGCCACCACGATCAGCCCCTTTTCCACCGGCCGCGCCTTCAGCGCCAGCAGGCGATACACCGCATCCTCGTTCCACGGGTCGCAGCCGAGCCCCCATACCGCCTCGGTGGGATAGGCGATCACGCCGCCCTCGCGGACGACCCGGGCGGCGCATTGCGCACGAAAGCTGCTGATCATCGACTCACTCCAGCGGACAGGGTGCGCGAAGTGTACGGTTTCAGCCGGAGCGATGCACCCAGGTGCCGGCCTCGCAGGCGACCCGGCCGTCGAGTTCCAGTTCGCTGAGCGTCGCCAGCACGTCGGGCAGCGTCATGCCGCTGGCGGCGGCCAGGCCTTCGCTGGTGTAGGGCGCGGCGCGCAGCAGCGCCAGCAAAGGGTGGGGCAGGGGCTGCACCGGCGCTTCCGCTGGCTCCGCCTGCGCCCAGCCGCGCAGTGCTTCGAGCACGTGCCCGACGCTTTCCACCAGCAGCGCGCCATCGCGAATCAGCTGGTGGCAGCCACGTGCGCCGGGATGGTGGATGGAGCCCGGGATGGCGTACACCTCGCGACCCTGTTCCGCCGCCAGCCGCGCGGTGATCAGCGAGCCGCTGGCGGGACTTGCCTCGACCACCAGCACACCCAGCGAGAGTCCGCTGATGATGCGGTTGCGCCGGGGAAAGTTTGCCGGCAGCGGCGGGCTGTCCAGCGGCAGTTCCGAAACCAGCGCGCCGCCACCCTCGACGATGCGCCGCGCCAGCGCCTCGTGGCGGCGCGGATAGAGCCTGCGCAGGCCGGTGCCGAGGACTGCCACGGTCGCGCCGCCAACCTCCAGCGCGCCCTCGTGGGCGGCGCCATCGATTCCCAGGGCCAGCCCGCTGGTGATGGCGAAGCCGCCCTGCGCCAGGCTGCGCGCAAAGCTCCGGGCGGTGCCCAGCCCGGCGGGGCTGGCGCGGCGGCTGCCGACCATCGCCAGTTGCGGCCGTTCCAGAGTCTCCGGAGCGCCTTCGACGTACAGCAGCGGCGGGGCATCGGCGACTTCGGCGAGCAGTGCCGGGTATCCCGGGTCATCCCACATCAGCAGGTGCCTGCGCGGACCTTCCAGCCAGCGCAGGGCTTCACCCGCCGCTTCCCGCACCGCCGGGCTGCGCCGCGCGGCAGCGGCCTCGGCAGGCACTCCCAGGGTGCGCCAGGCGCCGGCTGGCGCGGCAAGCGCGGAAGAGGCCGAACCGAAGGCCTCGATCAAGCGCAGGAAGCGCATGGGTCCCAGTTCGGGCAGGCCATGCAGACGCAGCCGTGCTTCCAGTTCGGCTGGAGAATGGTTCTTCATCGCGACTCATCCATAGCAGGCAGGTCCATCGCTGACAGGAAGAAGGGAAGGGTCCGGCTTCCATCCTGGAAACCGTCGTATGAAATTTCCTTCCCCCAGAAACGCGAAACCCCCGCCGAGGCGGGGGTTTCGAGTCAGGGATTCTGCACCCTGTCGGTTACCGAGAGCGGCCTGCTGGCCATCAGAACCAGGGCGTAGCTCAGCTTCTTGTAGGTACGGAACACCATCAGCAGGCCGGCGCGTTCGTCGGGAATCTTCACCGACTCACCGGTAACGCGGTCGCGCACCGTCTCGCCGACCTTGTAGATCGCCAGCACATTGCCCTCGGCCAGCCCGTCGCGCTGGCCACGGTTCAGGGTGACCACGTCGAACTGGCCGATCTGGGTCACGCCGCGCGGTACGTCGATGATTTCGCCCTTCACCTCGCGGCTCGGCTCGCCGGGCATGAAGGTGGAATTCACCGCACGCTCCTCGGTGGGGAACAGGCGGTCGCCCAGGCGCACTTCCTGGGTGGTGCGGGTCAGCGCCAGGGTCGCGACGTCGCCTTCGGTGGCCACCACCTCGCCGCCGCCGATGTCGTCGGCGTTGATGCCGAGGACTTCCTTGGTCTTCGGATCGATGTAGACCTTGCCCTGGCGGAAGATGCCATAGGCCGGCTGGCCGTCGGCGAACTTGCCGCGGGCGTAGATGCGGTCGCCGGTGCCGCTGACGATCCGCTCGGCGTTGCCGGCGACGATGTACGGCGCGCTGGTGAAGGTCTTCTCGTCATCGACGATGCGGTTGGCCAGCAGGAAGCTGTTGATCTTGTCCAGCGGGATGGTCGGGATGGCCTCGGCGATCGGCGTGCTGCGGATCTTCGGCGACAGCTTGATGGTCCCGCGCGATTCGCCACGGTTCAGCACCAGGCGCGGCTGGCCATCGACGTAGACCAGGCTGAGGGTGTCGCCGGGGTAGATCAGGTGGGGATTCTGGATCTGCGGGTTGGCGTGCCAGAGTTCCGGCCACTTCCATGGCTGGCGGAGGAATTTCCCCGAGATGTCCCACAGGGTATCGCCCCTGACCACCGTGTAGCGGTCCGGATGCCCTTCCCTGAGGTCGACCTGGGCCTGCGCCAGACCGCTCGCGGCAAGGAGCAGAAGGGCGACTAGTGATTTCCTCATGCAGTGAATCCCTTTATCATGTCGACATACGCGAAACGCCCGAAGCCCGCGAGAAACGCGGTCTGAAGCCGTTTTCAAGCTGCGCGCCATCTTAGCAGCGGATTTTCAATCGATTCCACAAGTGCATCACAAACGCATATGGCCATCCTGAACATTCTCGAATTCCCCGATCCGCGCCTGCGGACCATCGCCAAACCGGTGGAGGTGGTCGACGACGCGGTGCGCCAGCTGATCGACGACATGTTCGAAACCATGTACGAAGCCCCGGGCATCGGCCTCGCCGCGACCCAGGTGAACGTGCACAAGCGCATCGTGGTCATGGACCTCAGCGAAGACAAGTCCGAGCCGAGGGTATTCATCAACCCCGAGTTCGAACCGCTGACCGAGGAAATGGACCAGTACCAGGAAGGCTGCCTGTCGGTACCCGGCTTCTACGAGAACGTGGACCGACCGCAGAAGGTCCGGATCAAGGCCCTCGACCGCGATGGCAACCCCTTCGAGGAAGTCGCCGAAGGCCTGCTGGCGGTATGCATCCAGCACGAATGCGACCACCTCAACGGCAAGCTGTTCGTCGACTACCTGTCCACCCTCAAGCGCGACCGCATCCGCAAGAAGCTGGAAAAGCAGCATCGACAGCAGGCGTGACCCCATCCCCCAAAGGCTTGCCCCGGCAAGCCTTTTTCTTTTAGCGAGCCCCGCATGAGCCAAGCATTGCGCATCGTCTTCGCCGGAACCCCGGAATTCGCCGCCGAGCATCTCAAGGCCCTGCTCGACACCCCACATCGGATCGTCGCCGTCTACACCCAGCCTGACCGGCCGGCCGGCCGCGGGCAGAAACTGATGCCCAGCGCGGTGAAGAGCCTGGCCCTGGAGCATGGCCTGCCGGTCATGCAGCCGCAGAGCCTGCGTAATGCCGAGGCCAAGGCGGAGCTGGCGGCCCTGCGCGCGGACCTGATGGTGGTGGTCGCCTATGGCCTGATCCTGCCCCAGGCGGTACTCGATATCCCGCGCCTGGGCTGCATCAACAGCCACGCCTCGCTGCTGCCGCGCTGGCGCGGCGCCGCGCCGATCCAGCGCGCGGTGGAAGCCGGCGACGCGGAGAGCGGCGTCACCGTGATGCAGATGGAAGCAGGGCTCGACACCGGCCCGATGCTGCTCAAGGTGAGCACGCCGATTTCCGCCGCGGACACCGGCGGCAGCCTGCACGACCGGCTCGCCGCGCTCGGCCCGAAAGCGGTGGTCGAAGCCATCGCCGGCCTGGCCGCCGGCACCCTGCATGGCGAGATCCAGGACGACGCCCTGGCCACCTACGCGCACAAGCTGAACAAGGACGAGGCACGCCTCGACTGGAGCCGTCCGGCCGTCGAACTGGAGCGCCAGGTCCGCGCCTTCACCCCCTGGCCGGTCTGCCACACCAGCCTCGCCGATGCTCCGCTGAAAGTCCTCGGCGCCAGCCTGGAGCAGGGCAGCGGGGCGCCCGGAACCATCCTCGAGGCCAGCCGCGACGGCCTGCTGGTCGCCTGCGGCGAAGGCGCCCTGCGCCTGACCCGCCTGCAAGTGCCGGGCGGCAAGCCACTGGCCTTCGCCGACCTCTACAACAGCCGTCGCGAGCAATTCGCCGCCGGCCAGGTGCTCGGCCAATGAACCCGCGTCTCGCCGCCTGCCAGGCGCTGGCCGCGGTGCTCGCCGGACGCGCCTCGCTGTCTGGCGCGTTGCCGCCGCAACTGAACAAGGTCGCCCCGCGCGATCGCGGCCTGACCCAGGAGCTGGCCTTCGGCGCTGCGCGCTGGCAACCGCGCCTGCAGGCCCTGGCCGCGCGCCTGTTGCAGAAGCCGTTCAAGGCCGCCGACACCGATATCCACGCCCTGCTGCTGATCGGCCTCTACCAGTTGCTCTACACGCGGATTCCGCCGCACGCCGCGATCGGCGAGACCGTCGGCTGCGCCGACAAGCTGAAGAAGGGCTGGGCCAAGGGCGTGCTCAACGCCGTGCTGCGCCGCGCGCAGCGCGAAGGCGAGACGCTGCTGGCCGAGGTCGACCGCGATCCCTCGGCGCGCCTGGGCCATCCGCGCTGGCTGCTGAAAGCGCTCAAGCAGGCCTGGCCGGAGCAACTCGACGCGCTCTGCGCGGCGAACAACGCACACCCGCCGATGACCTTGCGGGTCAATCGGCGCCACGGCGAGCGCGATGCCTACCTGGCCGAACTCGCCGAAGCCGGGATCGAGGCCCGCGCCTGCGACTACAGCCGCGACGGCATCCAGCTCGCCGCGCCGCGCGACGTACGCGAACTACCGGGCTTCGCGGAGGGTCGCGTCAGCGTCCAGGACGAAGCCGCGCAACTGGCCGCCGAGCAGCTCGAAAGCGCGCCCGGCCAGCGTGTCCTCGACGCCTGCTGTGCGCCTGGCGGCAAGACCTGCCACCTGCTGGAAACCCAGCCGGAACTGGCCGAAGTGGTCGCCGTCGACCTCGAGGAGAGCCGCCTGGTAAGGGTCCGGGAAAACCTCCAGCGGCTCGGCCTGCAAGCCAGCCTGGTCGCCGCCGACGCCAGGGCCACCGGGGAGTGGTGGGACGGCAAGCCGTTCCAGCGCATCCTCCTCGACGCGCCGTGCTCGGCCACCGGGGTGATCCGCCGCCACCCGGACATCAAGCTGGCGCGCAAGCCGGAAGACATCGCCGCCCTGGCGCACCTGCAGGGTGAATTGCTCGACGCGCTGTGGCCTACCCTGGAAGTCGGTGGCGTACTGCTCTACGCCACCTGTTCGGTGATGCCGGCGGAAAACAGCGACAGCATCGCCGCCTTCCTCGCCCGCACGCCCGGCGCCCGCGAACTGGACCTTCCCGGCCCCTGGGGCATGAAACAGCCCCACGGCCGCCAGTTGCTGCCGCAGGTGGAGGGCCACGATGGCTTCTACTATGCCAAGCTGATCAAGATATCCGCCCGTTGATCGAAACCTGACGAGCCGTTTCCTGCCATGAAAATCATCATCCTCGGTGCCGGCCAGGTCGGCGGCACACTGGCCGAGCACCTGGCCAGCGAAGCCAACGACATCACCGTGGTCGACACCGACGGCGACCGCCTGCGCGACCTCGGCGACCGCCTCGACATCCGCACAGTGCAAGGCAAGGCCTCGTTCCCCACGGTGCTGCGCCAGGCCGGCGCCGACGACGCCGACATGCTGGTGGCGGTGACCAATAGCGACGAGACCAACATGGTCGCCTGCCAGGTCGCCTACACCCTGTTCAACACCCCGACCAAGATCGCCCGCGTCCGCGAGCCGGCCTACCTGACCCGTACCGGGCTGTTCGACAACGAGGCGATCCCGGTGGACGTGCTGATCAGCCCGGAGCAGGTGGTCACCAACTACATCAAGCGCCTGATCGAACACCCCGGCGCGCTGCAAGTCATCGACTTCGCCGAGGGCAAGGCGCAGTTGGTCGGGATCAAGGCCTACTACGGCGGCCCTCTGGTAGGGCAGGAGCTGCGCCAGCTGCGCGAGCACATGCCGAACGTGGATACCCGCGTCGCCGCGATCTACCGCCGCAACCGGCCGATCATTCCCCAGGGCGACACGGTGATCGAGGCCGACGACGAAGTCTTCTTCATCGCCGCCAAGGCCCATATCCGCGCGGTAATGGGCGAGATGCGCAGGCTCGACGACAGCTACAAGCGGATCATCATCGCCGGCGGCGGCAATGTCGGCGAGCGCCTGGCCGAGGCCATCGAGAGCCGCTACCAGGTAAAGATCATCGAGCGCAGCCCGCTGCGCTGCCGGCACCTCTCGGATACCCTGGACAGCACCATCGTGCTCAACGGCAGCGCTTCCGACCGCGACCTGCTGCTGGAGGAAAACATCGGCGAGACCGACGTGTTCCTCGCCCTGACCAACGACGACGAGGCCAACATCATGTCCTCGCTGCTGGCCAAGCGGCTCGGCGCGAGCAAGGTGATGACCCTGATCAACAACCCGGCCTATGTCGACCTGGTGCAAGGCGGCGAGATCGACATCGCCATCAGCCCGCAACTGGCGACCATCGGCACCCTGCTGGCCCACGTTCGCCGCGGCGACATCGAGAGCGTACACTCGCTGCGCCGCGGCGCAGCCGAAGCGATCGAAGTGGTAGCCCATGGCGACGCCAAGTCGAGCAAGGTGATCGGTCGCTCGATCAACGAGATCAAGCTGCCGCCGGGCACCACCATCGGCGCGCTGGTGCGCGACGAGGAAGTGCTGATCGCCCATGGCGACACCCGCATCGAGAGCGGCGACCACGTGCTGCTGTTCCTGGTCGACAAGAAATACATCCGCGACGTCGAGCGACTGTTCCAGGCCGGCCTGACGTTCTTCTGAGGCACGCCATATCGCGAACGGCGATAGGGCTTCGGCCTACGAACACCAAGGGGCCGCGTGCCTCCTTCGCAACGGCCGAATCCCCCTGTTCCGTGCAAAGCCTGGCCGGAGCCGGGCACAATGGCCGACATCGTTGGAAGAGGGCAGGATGATGATCGAAGGTCTGGAAAAGATGCTGGCCAAAGGCGTGGACAATGCGCTGCTGCGCTTCGGCCTGGGCAAGGGCTACCTGGACGCGGGCGACGCCGAACGCGCGGCGGAACACCTCCAGCGCTGCGTAGAGCAGGACCCGAAGTATTCCGCCGGCTGGAAACTGCTGGGCAAGGCGCGCCAGGCTGCCGGCGATCTCGCGGGCGCCCGGCAGGCCTGGGAGCAGGGCCTGGCAACTGCCGCGACGCATGGCGACAAGCAGGCCGAAAAGGAAATGACGGTGTTCCTGCGCAAGCTCGACAGGGCGAGAACCTGAGCGTCCGGCCAAGGCTTGCGCAGCGCGTTCTCGCCATCCGCCGGCCGGAGTTCCGGCAGACGGGTCGGGCGTGCTCATCGAGCGCTGGCAGAACGGTTCGAGCACGCCCCGACGACACTTTTACAAAGGCCTGTTCCACACATTCGTAGGCAACTTCTGTCAACGATGTAGCCTGCATCCCGAACGCCCAAAACCCCATTGAGCGACCGCTGCCGGCCCTCTAGCTTCGACTCATCGCTTCGGTCAAAGCCCGAACGCGACACCTGACTTCAACTACTTTTCCGGAGCCAACATGTCGAAGCAAGAGCGTTCAGTCCCGTCCTATGTCGAATACCCATACGAGCAAGCGATTCTCTACGTTCACCGGAACGCCTCCGCCAATGAGATGCTCGAATCCGTACAGGAGCGCCTCAGGGCTCTCCTCGGCCTCCTCCATGCCTTGGAAAGGATCGAAGTGCGGACAGGGCAGGGCGTTCCCATTCAGCGCGTGGCGCACATCCTGGTCACGCTCGGCGGCGATGCCCTGACGCTGCTCGCGGCAGCGCACCGGGCTACCACCTCCTGAATGAAGAAGGGCGCAACGGTCACGGCCGTTGCGCCCTTCCTCCAGATTGCCTCGATAAGCCTCAAGCGTTGCTCTGCGGCCGCCCCGGCAGCATCTTCAGGATGCCGTTGAGTAGCATGCCGTAGAGCGGCACGAACAGCAGAAGGCTGATGCTCAGCTTCACTCCGTAGTCCACCGTGGCGATTTCCACCCAGTGCTGCGCCATGAACGGATTGTCGCTGCGCCAGAACGCCACGAAGAAAAAGGTGAAGGTGTCCAGCAGGTTGCCGAGGATGGTCGAGGCGACTGGCGCGGTCCACCAGTGCCGGGAACGACGGAGGCGGTCGAATACCTGGATATCGAGGATCTGTCCGAGCACATAGGCGAGGAAGCTTGCCAGGGAGATCCGGGCGACGAAGGTGTTGAACTCGAGCAGCGCGGAGAAACCACGGAACGCCGCTTCCTGGAACAACACCGAGACCACGTAGGAGGCGATCAACGCCGGGATCATGACCCGGGCGATGACCAGCCGGGCAGGGCCCTTGCCCAGCAGGCGCACGGTGAGGTCGGTAGCCAGGAAGATGAACGGAAAGCTGAAGGCGCCCCAGGTGGTGTGCCAGCCAAACAGGGTGATCGGCAACTGCACCAGGTAGTTGCTGGCGATGATGATGAAGATGTGGAAGGCGATCAGGCCGGCCAGGGTGCCGCGCCAGGCCGCCGGAGAAGAGGCTGACATGTGCTGTCCTTTTTGCGCGATGGGGTGAGGGAACCCATGCCCGGCACCATGCCGAGCGGCGCGCATTCTAGCCGATAACCGGCAGCGGTTTCGCCCACTCTGTGATCAGTGGCTCATGCCTGGTGTTCCACGTGGAACACCACCGTTCAGGCTTCGCTGAGAAAGCGCAGGCCGACGCCTTCCGCATCGACTCGCACGACTTCCATCTGCAGGATCGGCGCGTCGATCGGCAAGTCCTGTACCTGGCCAGTAACGACACTGCCTGTTGGGAGCTGGGTCAGCTCCGGGTGTTTGACATAGACCCCGGTGTCGGACAGGTCGCGTGTCTGCGCCATCAGCTCGCCAAATAGCGGGTGACTGATACGGATTCGGCACTTGAGCGGGGTTCGTGGGTATTGTCGTTGATTATCCATCGAGTCCCTCGGGACCTGCGGAGGAGGCGGCAGAGCTGAGCATAGTACCCGGATATGAAAAAGGCGTCTTCCGACGCCCTTTCCTCAGTACCATTTTTTCTCGCCATCCGGGCGGTTCTTGAAGCGTTTCATGCTCCACATGTACTGGCTGGGATAGGCTCGTACATACTTCGCCAACTCGCGGCTCATGGCTGCTACAGACACTTCCAGGTCCTTGTCGTACATGTCCGCCGGAGCCGCTTCGAGGATCACCTTGTAACCGCTACCATCGGGCAGGCGCACCGCATGGAAGAACACTCCACGCGCCTTGCCGCGTGAAAGCAACTGCGGGACGAACTTGCTGATCAATGCAGTGGTGCCCAGGTAGGGCACGAAGAGCCCAGCGGTACGCGCGGGCTCGGGGTCGGCGGGAATCCCTACGCAACCGCCTTTCTTCACTTCCTTGATGACGCTGAGGATACCCTCCGGAGTGGAAGGTGCGACGCGGTTGCCCAATTGCACGCGTTGCTTCTTCAGCAATTCGTCGACTGCCTTCAGCTTGGGCGGACGATAGAAGATGATCGGCTTGGCGTAGGAGCAATAGAAGTGGTTGAGTACTTCCCAGTTTCCCAGGTGACTGGTAATGCCGACCAGGCCATCGCCGGAAGCCAGCGCTTCCTCCAGCACCTCCATGCCTTCGACCTCGCGGATGTATCTCAGCGACTTTTCAGGCGGCCAGATCCAGGCGCAGGCACTTTCGGTGAGGGTCCGGCCAATATCCATCAGGCTTTGTCCGACCAGCTTTTCCAGTTCGGTTTCAGACAACTCGGGGAAGCACTTGGACAGGTTGATCCGCACTACCTCGCGGGATCGATTCGGCAATTTCCACATCAGCCAGCCTATGCCGGCCCCGACGCCTTGCACGGCACGCCAGGGCAATAACGCGAACAGGCGTAGGGCCCCCACCACCAGGGCACCTTTGAATTTCTCCACGAAACACTCCTCGCTCGACTCGAACGCGCATTGTACGCCAGGAAGAAGGCGAGGGCGGCAGCCAAGGAAGCGGGGCGACCAGCTATGCTGCGCGCCGATGTTCCACGTGGAACATCCGAACGCATCCGTCAGGGAGCGCCCGGCTAGCCGACGAGTTGGGCGTAACGGTCGCAGTCCTGGGTATGGTCCATGACCATGCCGCTGGCCTGCATGAAGGCGTAGCAGATGGTCGGCCCGACGAAGTTGAAGCCGGCCTTGCGCAGCGCCTTGCTCATGGCCTCGGCTTCCGGGGTAATCACCGGCACCTCGGCGCGACCAGCGAAATGGTTGATCTTCGGCTGGCCGCCGACGAAGGACCAGAGGAACCCAGCCGGGTCATCCAGCTCCAGCCAGGCCTGGGCGTTCTGCCGCGCAGCGTTGAGCTTGGCCCGATTGCGAATGATGCCGGGGTCGAGCATCAGTTCGTCGATCTCCGCGTCGCTCATCTGTGCCACCCGCTGCACGTCGAAGCCGAACAGCACCTCGCGGTAGCGCTCGCGCTTCTTCAGCACGGTGATCCAGGACAACCCGGCCTGGAAGCCCTCCAGCAGCAGAAGTTCGAACAGCGCGTCGGGATCGCGCTGCGGCACACCCCACTCCTCATCGTGGTAGGCCATGTAGAGGGGATCGTCGTTGCACCAGAAGCAGCGTGGCATAAGGCTTTCCGTGGTTTTCCAGGGATCGGGGGGACGGGCGAGGCGGCGCGGGAATCGGGTATACTTCCGCGTTTTGTATCGAAGCCTCAGCACAGGTGAATTTCGTGAGCCAGACTACGCCCGCCGTGCGCACCTTCCAAGACCTGATTCTCGCCCTGCAGAACTACTGGGCCGAGCAGGGCTGCGTGGTGCTGCAGCCCTACGACATGGAAGTGGGCGCCGGCACCTTCCACACCGCCACCTTCCTCCGCGCCATCGGCCCGGAGACCTGGAACGCCGCCTACGTCCAGCCGAGCCGCCGCCCCACCGACGGCCGCTACGGCGAGAACCCCAACCGCCTGCAGCACTACTACCAGTTTCAGGTGGTCCTGAAGCCGAACCCGGAGAACTTCCAGGAGCTGTACCTCGGCTCGCTGAAAGCCATCGGCATCGACCCGCTGGTCCACGACATCCGCTTCGTCGAGGACAACTGGGAGTCGCCGACCCTCGGCGCCTGGGGCCTGGGTTGGGAAATCTGGCTGAACGGCATGGAAGTCACCCAGTTCACCTACTTCCAGCAGGTCGGCGGCATCGAGTGCTATCCGGTCACCGGCGAGATCACCTACGGCCTGGAGCGCCTGGCCATGTACCTGCAGGGCGTGGACTCGGTCTACGACCTGGTCTGGACCGACGGCCCGTTCGGCAAGGTCACCTATGGCGACGTGTTCCACCAGAACGAGGTGGAGCAATCCACTTTCAACTTCGAGCACGCCAACGTGCCGAAGCTGTTCGAACTGTTCGACTTCTACGAAAGCGAAGCCAACCGCCTGATCGCGCTGGAGCTGCCGTTGCCGACCTACGAGATGGTCCTCAAGGCTTCGCATACCTTCAACCTGCTGGATGCGCGGCGCGCCATCTCGGTCACCGAGCGCCAGCGCTACATCCTTCGCGTGCGTACCCTGGCCCGCGCCGTGGCGCAGAGCTACCTGCAGGCCCGCGCGCGCCTCGGCTTCCCCATGGCCACCCCCGAATTGCGTGACGAAGTACTGGCCAAGCTGAAGGAGGCCGAATGATGAGCGCCAAGGATTTCCTGGTCGAACTGGGCACCGAAGAGCTGCCGCCAAAAGCCCTCAACAGCCTCGGCGAAGCCTTCCTCAGCGGTATCGAGAAGGGCCTCAAGGCTGCCGGTCTGAGCTATGCCGCTGCGCGTTTCTATGCGGCGCCGCGCCGTCTCGCCGTGCTGGTCGAGCAACTCGCCGTGCAGCAGCCCGACCGTACCGTCAACCTAGACGGTCCGCCGCTACAGGCCGCCTTCGACGCCAGCGGTAACCCGACCCAGGCCGCCCTGGGCTTCGCCAAGAAGTGCGGCGTGGATCTGCAGCAGATCGACAAGAGCGGTCCGAAGCTGCGCTTCAGCCAGACCATCGCCGGCCAACCGGCCGCCGGCCTGCTGCCGGGCATCGTCGAGGCCTCGTTGAACGAACTGCCGATTCCCAAGCGGATGCGCTGGGCAGCTCGCCGCGAGGAGTTCGTGCGTCCGACCCAATGGCTGGTGATGCTGTTCGGCGACGACGTGGTCGAGTGCGAGATCCTCGCCCAGAAAGCCGGGCGCGAATCCCGTGGCCACCGCTTCCACAATCCGGACAATGTGCGTATTTCCAGCCCGGCAGCGTATCTGGAAGACCTGCGCGGCGCTCATGTGCTGGCCGATTTCGCCGAGCGCCGCGAGCTGATCGCCAAGCGCGTGGCCGAACTGGCCGCCGAGCAACAGGGCAGCGCCATCGTGCCGCCGAGCCTGCTCGACGAAGTGACTGCACTGGTCGAGTGGCCGGTGCCGCTGGTCTGCTCCTTCGAGGAGCGCTTCCTCGAGGTCCCGCAGGAAGCCCTGATCACCACCATGCAGGACAACCAGAAATACTTCTGCCTGCTGGACGCCAACGGCAAGCTGCTGCCGCGCTTCATCACCGTCGCCAACGTCGAGAGCAAGGCGCCGGAGAACATCGTCAGCGGTAACGAGAAGGTGGTTCGCCCGCGCCTCACCGACGCCGAGTTCTTCTTCAAGCAGGACAAGAAGCAGCCGCTCGAAAGCTTCAATGAGCGCCTGCGCAACGTAGTGTTCCAGGCCCAGCTCGGCACCGTGTTCGAGAAGGCCCAGCGCGTCTCCGGCCTGGCCGCCTACATCGCCGAACGTATAGGCGGCAATGCGCAGAACGCCGCGCGCGCCGGCATCCTGTCCAAGTGTGACCTGGCGACCGAGATGGTCGGCGAGTTCCCCGAAATGCAGGGCATCGCCGGCTACTACTACGCCACCCACGGCGGCGAAGCGGAAGACGTCGCCCTGGCCCTCAACGAGCAGTACATGCCGCGCGGCGCCGGCGCCGAGCTACCCTCGACCCTGACCGGCGCCGCCGTGGCGGTGGCCGACAAGCTCGATACCCTGGTCGGTATCTTCGGCATCGGCATGCTTCCCACCGGCAGCAAGGACCCCTACGCGCTGCGCCGCGCTGCGCTGGGCGTGCTGCGCATCCTCATCGAGAAGCAGCTCGACCTGGACCTGGTAGCCGCGGTCAACGCCGCCGTCGAGCAATACGGCGACAAGGTCAAGGCCGCCGGCCTGGCCGAGCAGGTGCTGGACTTCGTGTTCGACCGCCTGCGCGCGCGCTACGAGGACGAAGGCGTGGACGTGGCCGTGTACCAGTCGGTGCGCGCGCTCAAGCCAAGCTCGCCGCTGGACTTCGACCAGCGCGTACAGGCCGTCCAGGCCTTCCGCCAGTTGCCTGAAGCCGAGGCCCTGGCCGCGGCGAACAAACGGGTGTCGAATATTCTCGCCAAGTCCGAGGACGAGGTTCCGCCGAACGTGGATGCCAGCCTGCTGGTGGAAGCCGCCGAGAAGGCCCTGGGCAGCGCCGTGGCGAACGCCGAAAGCGAAGTCGCGCCGCTGGCAGCGGCACGCGACTATCGCGCCGCGCTGGCCCGCCTGGCGGCCTTGCGCGAGCCGGTGGATACGTTCTTCGCCGATGTGATGGTCAATGTCGACGACGCGGCGGTGCGCGCCAACCGCTATGCGCTGCTGGCCAAGCTGCGCGGGTCGTTCCTCGGGGTGGCGGACATCTCGCTGCTCGGCTGAGCCAGTCCCGCCTCGAAGAAAAGGCCCGGCGTCCTCGCGACACCGGGCCTTTTTCACTACAGGACCTTCAGATACTCCAGCAGCGCGCGCTTCTCCTCGGCCGACAGGCTGGTGCCGTACTCATGGCCGCAGCGGCTGTTGCCGGAATCACGCTGCTCGCAGCCGGTGGTCTTCAGCACATAGCTGCCGAATTGGGTCTGCTGGGCGGCGAGGCCGACCTTGTCCACGTCGTAGGCCGAGCCCACCGGGAAGGATTCCACCCGCTCCGCGGCCGGCTTCAGCAACTCTTCCAGGGTCGGCACCGAGCCGTTGTGCAGGTACGGCGCCGCCGCCCAGATCCCCTGCAGGACCCGCGACTCGTAGGGGTAGGGGTCGGCCTGGGTACGCACCGGCTTCTGGAAGGCGGTCAGCAGTTGCCGGGTTTCGTCGGTCATCACGCTTTCCGGCTTGACCGCCGGCTTCTCACCGAGGATCGGCACGAAGTGCTGCAGGATCGAACCGGCCACCGCTACGGCGAGTACATCGAAGGCTCCGTCGGTCGCCTTCAGCGGCTGGCCGAACGGCATCCGCGCGCCCTCCATCACGCCGGTCTGCACCTGGCCATCGAGGATGGCGTGCTGGCGGCTGTCGCTGCCGACGTCCCTCAGCGGAGTGTCCCAAAGCACCAGGTCCTTGATCCGGATGCCGTGGCACTCCACGCAGCCACCTTCGTCGGTCTTGCGGGCGAAGATCAGCGCGCCTTTCCTGGCCAGGTGCTTGTCCACCGCCCAGGGCCACTTCGGCGGGCCGATCTTCTTGATCAGGTCTTCCAGCTTGCCCAGCCCGTGGAAGTTGGCCGAGTTGATCTTCAGGTAGTCCATGCCCAGCAGGTGGAACTTGCTCTTCTGCGGGTGGAAGGTGGCGAATACCCCGTAGACCTCGCCGACATTGCGCGCCAGGCCGAGCAGGTCGTTGCCGTTGGCGGCGAAGCCGGGCCACTGGGTCTTGTTCTGCCGCGCCGCGTTCCACAGGAACGGATAGCGCACCGGCGCATCCGCCGCCTTGATGTTGTCGGGAATCAGGTAGGGCGGCGCGGTGCCGATATCCAGCCCGGTAAGGCGGTTGAAGATCATCGATACCGCGTCCAGCCGCGCCGGTCCCCAGGTGTCCTTGGGCAGCGCGCGCTCGATCAGCGTGTGATAGGGCTCGTACCATTCCTTCACCGCCGCGAGCAGGGCGTCGCGCGCACCGGGAGGCGGATTGGCCCCGAGGATCTGCTTGGCGAAGGCGTCGAAGGCGGCGTCATCGCTGGTCAGCGGTCCCACGGCCCGATCGAGGTCGGAGAGGAATGCCTGGAAGTCGACGATCGCCGGACCGCCGTCGATCCGATAGGCCGTGCCCTTCACCTCGATCTGCCGGGTATGGCAGGCCGAACAGGTCATGCCGACCATCTGCCGGGCGCCCGTGCCGGCTACGGTGAAGCCCACCGGCAGGCCTTCCGCGGGCGCCTTGGGATTGGGCAAATAGCCGTAGCGGGCCAGGCTGTCGGCGAGGAAAGGCGTTCCATCCGGCTGTCGCAACGCCTTGAGCCAGGGCAGGGGCATCACCTGCGAGCCCTGGTCGCGGCTGTAGAAGTCCTGGCGGTGGCTTTCGGTCCATTCCTTGCCCTGGTCGAGCATGACCGGAGCGGCCGCCAGGGCGGCGGAAGAAAGAGCCAGGGAAACGAGGGACAAGCTTGAAAGGTGCAGTGTCTTTTTCAGGCGTTTCACGGTTACCGTCCTTGGGAACGGGCAGACGCCCCGGAACTCCCCGTCGTCATGCCCGCTCCACCTGTGGTGGAAACACGGCCGGTCGGCCGTGCTGGCATGCGATAGGCGCTTACTGCGTTACTCCGGTGATCCACCCGCCAAGGGGTTCGCACGTACTCCGAGACACCCACTGCTGCGTGCCAAATGACTCCCTGGCCTGGGATTGCCATTCCATTGCCATTATTGAATCTAGTACAGATTGTCCAGCGTAGGGGGCTCGTCGATCCATCCGCGATGCTCCGGCTGGCTGAGGTAGAATCGATCCTTTCCGTTCATGGCCAACTGCGCATCGATGTCCCGTTCCCTGCTGATTCTCGACCGCGATGGAGTCATCAATCTCGACTCCGACGATTACATCAAGACCCTCGACGAGTGGATCCCCATCCCCAGCTCGATCGAGGCCATCGCCCGCCTGAGCAAGGCCGGCTGGACCGTCGCGGTGGCTACCAACCAGTCCGGCATCGCCCGTGGCTATTACGACCTGGCGGTGCTCGAGGCCATGCATGCGCGCTTGCGCGAACTGGTCGCGGAGCAGGGCGGCGAGGTCGGCCTCATCGTCTATTGTCCGCATGGACCGGACGACGGCTGCGAATGCCGCAAGCCGAAGCCGGGTATGCTGCGGCAGATCGGCGAGCACTACGGGGTCGATCTGTCGGGTATCTGGTTCGTCGGCGACAGCATCGGTGACCTGGAGGCGGCGCGGGCCGTCGATTGTCAGCCGGTGTTGGTAAAGACCGGAAAAGGTGTACGTACGCTGGGCAAGCCCTTGCCAGAGGGCACCCTGATATTCGACGATCTGGCGGCAGTCGCCAGCGCATTACTTCAGTAAGGTCAGAATACATGTCGACAGTGCAGGCCATCAGAACCGTCCTCTTTTACCTGCTGCTGTCCGCCAGCGCGTTCGTCTGGGGCACCCTCAGCTTCTTCATCGCGCCGATCCTGCCGTTCCGCGCCCGCTACCGCTTCGTGGTACAGAACTGGTGCCGCTTCGCAATCTGGCTGACCCGCGTGGTCGCCGGCATCCGCTACGAGGTGCGCGGGCTGGAGAACATCCCGGAAAAGCCCTGCGTGATCCTCTCCAAGCACCAGAGCACCTGGGAAACCTTCTTCCTCTCCGGCTTCTTCGAGCCACTCAGCCAGGTACTCAAGCGCGAGCTGCTCTACGTGCCGTTCTTCGGCTGGGCCCTGGCCCTGCTCAAGCCCATCGCCATCGACCGCAGCCAGCCCAAGCTGGCCCTCAAGCAACTGGCCAAGCAGGGCGACGAGTGCCTGAAGAAAGGCGCCTGGGTGCTGATCTTCCCGGAAGGCACGCGTATTCCGGTGGGGCAGATGGGCAAGTTCTCCCGCGGCGGCACCGCCCTGGCGGTCAACGCCGGGCTACCGGTACTGCCGATCGCCCACAACGCCGGGCAGTATTGGCCCAAGGCCGGCTGGGCCAAGTACCCGGGCACCATCCAGGTGGTGATCGGCCCGGCCATGCACGCCGAAGGCGAAGGCCCGCGCGCCATCGCCGAGCTAAACCAGCGCGCCGAAGCCTGGGTCAGCGAGACCATGGCCGAGATCAGCCCCATCCAGCAGCGGGTCAGCCATCCGGAGCCGTCGGTGGTCTCGTGAAGGGCCGCAAAGCCCCCTGCAAGGCGCACTGTGCGCCGATTCGATAAAAGAAGCCCCGCCATAGCGGGGCTTCTTGTTTTCACGCGAGGCGCAAAGCAAGGCCGGCTGGCAACGATCGACCGAACCGACCGACGACCGCTGCCCACAGAAGCGGTGCCACGCCGCCAGGAGGCCTGGGTCCAGGGTGCCAATGCTGGCGAGCAACCGGGGCTCGGCCACACCTTGGCAAGGCACATATCCAGGCTACCTGACGCAAAAAGAAAACCCCGGCGCCAGGCCGGGGTTTCCATGAGGGTCGGTCTGCCGACCTGTCGAGGGGCACATAACCTGTCGCTACCCCCTCCAGAAAAATCAGGGGTTTCAGAGGCGTTATGGGCGCTAAAAGTGTCGCCTCCCGACCGGAATTAATGTCCTTTCCCAGCACTCTGGCTTCAATAAATGTCGCTTTACGCAGCTACCTGCCGGCGGGATCGATGCGGCTGAAATACTCGTCCGCGAGACGCCTCGCTTCAGCATCCTCTGCGGCGCTCAGCGGCTCAAGCTCGATACCCTCATGTCCTGCAACATACATCGGACCACCTTGGTCGTCATCGTAGTCTTCGTCTGCGAACATGCCGCCGTCGTGATAGACACGCAAAGAGCTTTCCCGCAGGTCCTCTCCCAAGCGCGCCGAAAGGTACACCCAGATCCAATTCTGCTTCGTGTTCTCCTGATCATAGACCTCGATCAGCTCCAGCATCGCCTCGACATCGCCCAGCTCAGCAGCTTCCAGATAACACTGCTTAGCTTCTTCAAAATCCTCCTCGCCTTCAGCATTGTGGGCGCCGTTAACAGCTCTAGCTAATCGAGCGGCCCGATGCCCCAATTTGGCAGCCTCGGCCAGATGATACGCATGACGCTCCGCCTGCATTCTCTCGCGCTCGTAGGCCAGGGCCCATTCCAACTCGATACCCTGAAGGGGACGCCCCTGTTTCAAGAGGGAGTACCAATACTCTGATCCTTCAAGGTCAGAATGCTCATCCCTTCTATATATATGTGCCAACGCGAAATGCGCAGACGCATTTCCTCGTCGAGCCGCCGCTTCAAGCCCTTCCATCAACAGCTCAGTCCCATCGAGATCGATGGCAGACATGAAATCCTCGTAGGGCTCGTCGCCCTCATCTCCCCACTCGACGTCTTCGGACTCCCAGCAAGCACCATCAAGCAGGTCTGGGACTCGCTCGATTGCAGCGGCGCCAAGCCGATGTTCTCTGAGGATCTGTAGCAGCACGCTCCCAGCAACATCAGCTACCGCCTGATAACCCAGAGCCACTAGCCGTGATTGGAGAAGCAGTAGGTCGTCCGGGCGAGGCTCAATGGCATAGCGCAGATTCACGATGACGTGATTTGCGGTCAGCGCTGCACTGGACTTGAACCCAAAGCTAGCCGCCAGTAGCTCGATGACGTGGGAATGACGAAATGCCAGATGAGTCGCCGACTCAAGCTGTTGCTTCGTTGTGTACGCGAGATTTTTGATAGCCATGAAACCGTCCTCGTCGCCTGACGTACTCGGAGCAGTCGGCACACGTTTAAGCCCCGGACGGCAGGCTTGGAAGGTTTCTCAGCTAGAGAGAAGAAAAGCAGAAGGTGAATCGCCGTTTTTAACTCGTGTGCAAGTTGGGCTGGCGCCTGCACGTGATTCTAGCGAGAGGTCCAGTCCGCGTCGAGTAAGCCGCGACTCACTTTCGGCCAAGAGTCGGGAGGCGCTCAGTGGTGCCGCTACAGGTGCATCTCGAAATCGACTCTATTGTTCTTATCAACCTGAACAGGCCCAAACCCCCAAAAATCTCTCAGCACTTCTGCATGAGGATGCTTGTAGCCACGGTGAGCCGGGTCTGAGCAGAAAACACTGTATTGGGGACTAATTTTTGCGGCTATACCAGGGAACCAGTTACTTCTGGAGCCGTGATGCATCACCTGAAGTACGTGAATACTTTGCATGCGCTCCTTACCTAAGTACTGATGTAAAGCATCAAAGCGAGACTGGCTATTTAGGTAGCCGTCTCCCGTATACAGCACTCCACCACACGGCGTGCCGAAGGTGTAGGCGTGCCGAGCGTACCCGTATGTGTAGCTTGTGCTGGGGCCCCAATAGTGGTCCCGATTGATCAAGCCGGCAAATAGGAAGAGAGAAATTACGTTCCGCTCCTCCGAACCGAAGCCGAACGTCTTGATATATGCCTTCTTCAGTCCATACAGCGCCAAGGCTTTATCATCTGGATCTTGCTCATTCAGCAGGTCGTGGCGAAGCTTCTCTACACGAGCCTTAAAGCTTTTGGACACCTTACCTGCGAGGCTTGCATCGTTGTACGGTACGAATTCCCAGAAACCGGCCACTGTAATGGCAGAACCTGGTCTCAGGTACAGCACTTCAATGCCCGATTTTGCCTTGACCTCTTCTTTGTAGCGGCGCCTCTCATCTTCCGGTGGCAGGCTCGTCTCATCGATGGCCTCGATTTCAATCTCTAGCCTGTTGCCATTGCGCCCACTGTCGGATTTTCGCTCTTCTTTTCTTTGCTTTGTATTGCTCTGTTTATCCAGCGGCTGGCTTCCGTCAGGCTTAGGAAGGTCAGTTGACTCACCTGCATCACCTGAGGGCATAGAAAACAGAATGCGCTTGACGTTCGCATTCGGAATTTCTGAGATGAACCCAACAGGGTCCAGGAGGAATCGGGCTAAGGGTGCTCTAAACGTGATGCCCGCCTCAATTATCAGGACGAGCCTCTGCCAGAGCGGCATGTACGGCTATAGTAATTCTTCGACCGAGACCCTCATAAGCAGCTTGACCATGCCACTGATGTGGTCCTTGTCAAAATGCGAAATGGTAACGAGGTCTACATGCTGGACCGTCGAGAACCTGTGCAACGCGTCATCCAGGTATGACTGCGAAGAAGTGGTACCACAGTCATAAATCCAAACAAACAAGGGCCCCTCACGACCCGGAGAATAAATCATCCCGGTGCTAAATAGCCCCTGGCCCACCGGATGAAAACTATGGCTCACGATAACGTCAGACATTTGTAAAAAACTTCCTTGCTGATTTTTCCGGTAGCAGAGGAGATTGCACCTAACCCGTCCCCGGAACGCTTAGCTAAATTTGATTGATTAGCTGACGAGCAAATCAATCGAAAACAGCAAATCCACCTGCCAGCTGCGTACGTCGCGGGCAAGAGACCTCCGCCCTTGTTTACGTAGCTCGCTCAACCAGCAGGGTCGGGTGGCAATGCTGGTACGTCCGGCAAGCCTACATAGAGAGACTGAATAGTTCACATCCCATCGTAAATGGCGGTGAATTCTATACCTCGGGGGCGAATCCAAAGCTTGTTATTTTTCCGCCCCTGGTTCAACCAACCGAAAACCAGGAAATGCATACCCTCAAGCTCCGACCAACTGACGCGGTGATAGCTCAGAAACGCTGCGCAAATGTCCTGTCCGATCACCACACTTACGTCTTCCTTGTCGCCGGTGTTGATCCAGTGCTCTTTATCTCTACCTTGGCGGATATCTTGAATATCGCCCCAGAATCCTCTAAATCTGCCAACATGGGCGTCGGTGACATCGGAGAAGTTGACAAATAGGTCACGCACTCGAAAAGCATTAACGTCCGGAAGCTCAATGGTCTGATCTGAACGCCTAAACTCTTCCGAGAAAATCAAATTCTTCAAAATAGGCCGTAGCCTACGCCTAGAAATCGCCCGCCGATTACCTCCTGACCCAACATACCGACCGCCTCTGGTACCACCTTCAGCACCCGATTCTGGATCACCGTTAACCTGTTCCGCAGCCCCATATCGAAGGTCCAGAACAATGTGATCTCCAGGGTTACGGAGCATGTCCTTATCTTCGCCGCCACCTTCGCCCTGCTCAGACTCTGGCGCCGCGAGCGCGCAATTTACATGGGGCCGTGCACGAAAATGTGGGCCTTGGCCACTTCGAGCCTCTTTGACAAAAATTGCCCGAGTACTGCATCTGATACAGATAAGGTGCCGACGCTTGATGGCTATTTCGGAAGGCGGCAGCTTGGCGAATTTCACTGCGGAATATTCGTCGCCATCCAGAGTGCACTTTGCTACATCCATCCAATGCCTTCGCTTATGCCGTCAACAATCAATAGCAGGTAACCAACTGCTGAGTAGGGCCCATAATGCGCTCGAATTTTGCGCCCGCCTTACTCATGCATCATCTGCTCAAATAAAGCCCCCGCAACGCGGGGGCTTTCACAGGTACGACCGGTTAAGTGAGATCGACCACCGGAGCACTGGGGCCGTATGCCTTGACCGCTACGATACCGCCATCCCGTGCTTGAGCGGTGGTATAGGTTTCGCCCTTGCCAATTACCTGCCCATTGCTTGCATGCAGGGTGAAGTAGTACTGGTTGTTAACCGACGTCAGCTTCTTGTAGTTGACGTCATAAGGGGAGTTGGCCTTCACCGACTGGATACCATTCTGGCAATTCGCCTTGGTGGTATAGCCCTCGCTTGCCAGGATTTTCTCCCCATTCGGCGCCTTCAAGCGGAAGTAATACTGGCGATCCGCCCCCAGGAAAATTTCGTATTTCGCACTCATGCGTAGCTCTCCTATTTCTCTTTCCGGACGCCTTTGAACGGCGTTTTGTCCGACGTTTTCACGTCCATGAACTGGCCGGTTTCCGTGTCGCGTTTGACCCAATGACCAGACGGGGTCTGGGTTTGGGAGCGCTGACGTACCGCACCATTGCGGTGCCCGTCACCTGCTGGAGGATTTGTCGCCATATCGATCACCAATCTGCTTTACTGATCCAGTTTAACCAGGGGTTACGAAAAACCCTTGGAGTCGAAGCAAACGCTACTCCCCAATTCTGATTTTGTAAAGCAGTTTAAGCAGAATCACCGATAGCGAGATAGACGTACTCAATACCACCTGACTCGGCTGTCTCTTCGGCTCGGAGGATGTAACCCTGATCCTTGAGCTTTTTCAGCTTAGTGCTGGCATTCGGAACCGAGATTTGCAGGGCTTCCGCTACCTTGGCAGCAGTAACCGCGCCTTGTGACAGCACGCAATCCAACAGCTCTCTGGTGGAAGGGCTAATCTCGGGCCCAATGAAGTCATAGCCGTCGTAGGTCCAGACAGTCAGAGGAATCTCTTTGGCCTGTGCTGCATAGTTCCAGTTATCCAGCAGATCTCGGCTTTTGAGATCTTTAAGGAAGAAGCCGCGCTCGCCCCTGAAAAGCTTGGCGACAGCCACCACGCTTTCTCGCGGAAAGGACGCATCCGTCGCTTCGATGCCAGCGAGAGAGACTCCAAAAATGGAGTACTGCGGATGGGTATCAACGAATTCGAGTAGTTTCCCAAAGGTTGCCTTACCCTGGACGTTGCCAAAGGGGTGGTCATCCTCAGTGAAGTCTACTAGCTTGACAGTGATGGATTTCTGATTCATTTGCTCAGTTTAACGAGAGAGCTTTAGCTGTCAATTAAGAAGTCGAAGCAGATATGGGTACCTAGGATGGTCGGCATATCTAGCCGATGGTCACTGCGATTGAGTCGGCCATCGCTGTAAACCATTGTCAGCTCGAAGTTTTTTTGCCGGACCGTAACGGTGGCGTTGAAATCGGCGGCTACGTCACCACTTCGCTTCAACCCGAGCCCCCGGCCATCATCATCAGAGCTGGAGATTCGCCCCTGCTTAAACACGTGCAATACCAGTTCTGGGCCTGCCTCAGGTTTCGAAAAATCGAGCGTTCGAGAAAGCGCCTGGTACTTGTGCGCCAGAACGGGCTGAAGGCTTCCCACAATGCCAATCCCGCTGTCAGAGATCACCGTCTGAATCTTGCCACCTTTCGGGTAGTGCTGAAGAGCCGCAAAGCCCGGAATTTCGGACTTTGCATGATCCCGCACATTGCCGAACAGCTCAGAAATGAACGTAAACGCGGACTGCGAATATCGCTCACCGGCACACTTCACCAGACTGTTTTTCAAGCGTTTGGGGATGGATTCATCGGGAATGCGGGGGTCAATCGAAGCAAGCTCGACCACACCGTCATTATTGCCACGGTAGGTTGCCGCGCCTGACTGGGAAGGACGCTCCGGAACCACGTTCACCATCCCTGATAGGTGATCAAAAAAGCCTAGTCGATTGAAGTACGTCAACGTCGCCTTGCACGCGCTGAAATCAATCGAGACGGTTTTCCCAATCTTGACCGTTTGATTACACAGCGCAAGGATGCGCGCCGCTGCGTCGATCATGATCTTGCAGCCTTTAGGCACTACGAACTCGACCTCCGAGACGGGTTCATCCAGAGGCGATCCTGTTACTGCAAGCACGTCTTCAAATGAGGAGGCCCTGACCCAAGCTTCTTCCTCAAGAACCAGGGTCAGCTTGTGTGGTGCTACCAATGACCAGCAATGTTCATCGTCATGAACGAACATCTGGGGAACCTTATAAAGAAGGGAGTTCACTGCCCCCTTCTCCATACCCAGCTGCCGTGCGATTTCCTTTCCCTTAGCACCGGAGTTTGACCGGAGGAATCGTGCAATTTCAGCAATCATCTGTGTAAACAACCACCTATTTCCTTGGCTAAGCACAGCTCGGCAGACAGATGCTGTACCTCACGCGGCTTCTACCACGTCAGTCTTGCTGAGTACTAGAACAGAGTAGGCTGCTGGTCTTTGCCCTCTCGCAAAAAAGGAGACTCAGTAACCATTGCAATAGGACTCCCTAGCAGCAAGAAATCCCGAACTGCCAACGGCGCGACTGTCTTCAGTCGTCCCTTGCTATCTCTTTTGAGCTGCTCCCGTAGCTCCATCAACAACCGCCCGAGAACATTCTCGCCGATCAGTACTTCGTCGGCCACGCCACTGGATTTCGCTCCCCAGTAATCGTCTTTACGAGACTGCTCAACTATGGGGCGATCCTCCGTGGCCAGCAGTAGCTGGCCGAACGCCTCGTAATGCTGCGCTAGCTTCACACGGAGACACCAACGCATTACCTTGAAACGAATCAAGTCCCAATCCGAGCGAGACTCATTGCGATAAGGCCTGCTCTTCATCTTCGCCGTCATTGGGCTGTGCTGACCTATGATGGCTCTCTGCACTTCTGGCAGATGAGGAAACCGACATGCCTGGTAGAGCGCCTCAGATGTCAGTATCCGAACTCCATTAACTAGAAGCGGAAATCCCGAAGCCATATTGGACAAGCCACCGAAGCTCTCTCGCGTTTTGTAGACAACAACGACCTCCGCCCTGTGATAGGTGCGCAGATCTCTTGTCGTCTTACGCGGTGAGGTCATCGAGGACATTGAAGATATTCTCTGGCGCTGCGTAGGTCTTACGCGCCAACAAGGGGTACCAATGGAGCGCGCCCGCATTGACCTGGGGGTCACCCCACCATAAAGCCAATGGACAATTGTTGGGGCAGTTCCGGTACGTTGCTACTAATGATCCAAAGCCTACCCCAAAACTGCCACAACCAAGCGGCCTGATGAAGTCTTTGGGAGACTGGGTCAGCGACCTGATCTTGACCCCCGCGATCAAGAACTCGGTTTCCAGCAGCTGGCGCCCCTGCTCTGAACTGAACACCCCCAAAGCTCCGCCCGCGTTTCTCAGGACAAGAGGGAATCTCTGCTCTGAGGCCACGTATGCCTGCACAGAAGCCACTTCAGGAACCACTGCGGGCCATAGCACGTCGGAAGAATCTTTCTGGCTTTTCTGATTCTTTAGCTCGACCAAGCGCCAGAAATGGACCTGAACCTTCTTTCCCGAGGCCTCTATGGCCTTTTTCAATCGATTGCTCGTGATGTAGTAGTGGCCGCTAGTGTGGTAGGCCATCAGAATCACATGAACAACCGCGTTCGCCGGAGCCCTGTCGGTAATCCAGGCCTGAAGATCCGTCGCCACCCGCCCACCAGTGAAAAGCACATCGTCAAGGTAGATGAAATCGCCGCCCTCTACCCCACAGTCAGCAAGCTGTAGGCCGCATTGCTGCTGAAGCACCTCACCAAAGAGGCTAAGCATTTCCTTCTGGCTCTGTCCCGCCTTTTGAACCCGCAGGAAGTTGGCACGGGCCCAGTATGCTCTTGGATCCTGGCCTGCCAATTTTTCGTTCGTGACTAGATTGCTCAGAAAGCGCGTCACGACCTCTTTCGTCAGAAAGGTCTGGCGGATCACGTGATCAAATTCACGAAGAAACGAAAGCTGATTCTCTGGTGTGAACTGGCTTACCCACCGCCCGACATGATCTGGCGTAGGTTGGGCGATTTCGCCCACTCGATACGTACTGATGGTATTGGCAATAGATGCCAAGAGATCTTCTCTTTCTCCCACTCGCTAGCCTCCTGCCTGTCGATTCCTCTACTGAAGCCACCTCACAACACCATGCTGCGGGGGCTGAATGAGTAGCCAGATGCCACTATAACCCAGCAGAGGCATGAGTCCAGGCGGCTAGTTGCTGCTCTACGTAGTCTTGCGACAACCGCTCCTGTTCTAGTCGACCAACTCCGTGTGTAGCAGAACGCAGCTCCTCAAACAGGGACCGCTCGGCACGAGTCAGGCCGTAGTCCGGTAGCTCGGCTGGTCGATCTTCGCACACCCCGCGCTCAACATGGGCGATCAGCGTGTCGCGATCCATCATCACTGCCTCAACATGGGGCTGCCTCAACCGTGCATCGGCGAGGAATTTCAGCCCCCATGTATCGAGATCCCCCCAGTAACCTACCCTTCTGTCCTTCAGCCACTCGGCTTGTAGCCAGGCGGTATTTGCCCCTCCTCCGAACACTGCAATGGTGTCTGGTAGCTCAGGAAGTCCGTAGCCAGCCTGGAGATTCTCGATCACCAGCACACTCCGAGCGGGCAACGGATAGGTCATCAGTTGCTCAAAGGACAGCCGAACGAGATCAAGCCCAGCAAGGCGGCCTTTCACGTCAGGGCAAAGTGGTTTCACGTGAAGCCAGTTGGATGGCGTGGCGCGGCAGCCTAGCCAAGCCTCTAACCCGCCATGAGCGGAAACCTCTTGGTCGTGCATCGAATCCAAGAGAGCGGCAATTAGGCTCTGGTTCAGCTCCACGAACTTCGTATCCACCCTCTGTAGTGGCAGGGCACGCAAGTATCGACGCTGGCCCATTCCACACTGGAGTTGCGGCAGCAGGCACGCAAGCAAATGGATGTCAGTCATGCAGAGCTTCTCCAGCTCTCCAAGCTGCTTGATGAGGGTAGTGAACAGAGCCTTATCCAACGAGAGCAACGGCTCCATTCGCTCCGCCCAGCCCCTGCTTCGTTCAACAGCCTCAGCCCCCAGCGCAGCGATGAGGGCTTGCGTTGATTCGATCTCCAACCTGATGGGGACTTCGCATTCACCCAGTTGCCGAAATCGCTTCGTCACCCATGCCACTTGATGGGGCCACGGCCATTTCCGCCAGGCCGCGATATAGCCATGGAAATGGTCAAGATCCTCAAGCGCCTGGCTACCGGTTGGCGGCTTCAGCAAGCAAGGAATGGGAAAAGGTCGCGCACCCAAGAGTCGCTCCCGCAGCCGGCCTGTATGGTCCCACTCCAGTCGGCGCAGCTCCTCAACAACGTCATCTGGAAGCCGTCCCCAATCCCTCACAGAGCTGGCTCCACTTCGATGCCTAGTGAACTGGCTGCCTTTTGCAGACCCTGCTGTTCATGACGCGCCAGCTGCTCGTCAATTTCCTCCCAGGTGACCTCGCAGAGCCGACTCTCATGCTTTTCCTGGTCACGCTCTGCGATCAACAGCGAGCGCGCCGATTCACGTGCAAGGTTGAGGTTCTTGTATGGAGTGATCAGATTCACGTGGATCTTCAGTTCTCGGAAGACCTTGAGCACCCGGCGACTCACCGCCTCGGCGGTGTTGGAGAACGCCTCATCCAGGAACACAGTGCAGTAGAGCGGACGGTCGCTGCCGTCAGGCGTCAGCACGTAAGCCAAGCTGGCGGCTACGATGGTGCCGGCAAACGACTCCTTTTCTCCGCCTGACTTACCGCTGGAAGACTCCAGCACATCGCGTACCTTTTTGCTGCCTTTCTCTACCTCCTCGGCGAAGAAGGACAGCTGGTAGCGCGAGTCCAACAGTCGCAGACTTTCCAGATTGCCCGAGGTCGCAGGATTGGTGGCCTTCTCCAGTTTCTCAATAAGGTCCTTCAGCTCGACAAAGCGAGCTTCATGATCGTCACTACCGGCTCGCGCCAGCACACGCATTAGCTGCCCATTGAACGCTTTCACGTGTTCGAAGGTTTCTGCCCGGCTTCCCAGACGAAGGTAGGTTCCCTGCCTGAACTCTGTGCGCTCCAGGACATCGTTGATCGTTTCGATTCGGTCCTGGATGTCCTCACGTTCGGCCTGAATCGTTTGACTGATTCGCGCCAGCGACTGGGTTGCGTTGCGGTTCAAGCGCTCTCGGAAACGCTCCACCAGGTCTGGCAATCCCTCCTGTACCAAGTGGGTCAGGTGATCGAGATACTCCTCCAGACCATCGACGCCAGCGAGCCAATCATTGGCGATGAGCGGCCACTTCGCCTTGAAATCGGAGACGATTCCGCTCGCCTTAGTAGAAGCCCTAACCTCACGGGTTTGGGTTCGCTTTCGCGTGTCCTCCAGCTCTGAACGATGGCGACCTTCAAGCTCTGCAACACCATCCAAGTCCTCAAGATGTAGCTGCCCAACACGTAGGATGAGCAACTCACGTACTTCATCTGTCAACCCAGCCTTAGCCTGCTCGAAAGCTTGGTCCAGCTGCTGGTTCGCCTGAGTCACATTGCTATCCAGCCCACCAATCCTTTTGCTGACAGCACCCTTCTGCTCTTGGATCTCTTTAAGTTCAGCACCAGCCTGCTCCCACCGTGCCTTTGCCACTCCCAGCTCGCTATCAGGCTGCTCAAGCGCCTCTAGATCCGCCTTCAGCGACTGCATCCGATCTTGCGCTGACTGGACATCAATTGCCGCCCAGGTGAGCTGGGCGATGCGCTCCCATACCCGAGTGTGCTTCTCGAGGTCGTCCATGGCCGTGCGCGCATCTGCCGTAAGCTGGGCCAGCTTCTTGACCTCTGCCTCCAACTCGACACGATCCTTCCTTAACGCCGCTAGACGCCCCTTGTTACTGAATCCCAAACACCAGAAACGTGGGTTATCAATGCGCTGCTGGTCCTTCTTCTCAAATCGCCCTTTATCCAAGTGCACCAGGCCCTGGATGGTCATCGAAAAGTCGGTCTGGTCCAGTATTTCAGTCGATGCCACACAGTGCAGGTCGAAGCGTGAGAGGTGCTTTTTCAGCCAATCACGATAGGGGTGCGGCTTCCAATCCAGCATTTTTAGAAAGCCATCCGGTAGGAACTCAGCAACCTGCGGATGCTGGTTCAGCCGAACAACCTGCACCCTGACATGGAGACCCGTGTGGCGAGTGTTCAGCCACTTGGTCACTAGGCGATATCGCTCATCAGGCACCAGCAGTGTGGTGCGATGTCCTCCCAACGCCCGTTCAATGGCGCCTTGCCAAGGCCGATGCGCCTCCAGGACATCGATAAGCTCGCCAACGAAAACAACCTCCGCAGGATCTAGCGACAAGCTCTCTACCAGTTGGTCGCGGAGCTTCTGATAGGAAGGTTCAATGTTGGAGTCCGGTCGCGACTCCATGTCTTCGATTTCACCTACCAGCTCCTTGAGCTGTGTTTGCTCACGGGAGAGGTTCGCTGCCGACGAAGCGAATTGATCCTGGCGCGCTTGACGTAACGCTGGCACATCCGCCAGTTCCGTTTGTGCTCTCACCTGGTTTTGCTTGAATACGTCGAGCGACAGCGTGTCGGGCAGACTAAGGTCTCGTACATCCATCTGATACAGGCGCGCATCGCGCACGCTGTCGTGATGCACCTGCGTTGCCGCTTTCAAGTCCTTCCGCAGCCCCTCTAGTCGCTCACCACCTTGCGACTGGTAGGCATGGAACAATGCCTGTACCCGGTCCGTTGCTTGCTCCTCCAAAGCTCCAAGGCGGGTCATTTCCTCTGCCAACTGAAGCAGTTCCGCCTCGTATTGCTTCAGGCGCATCTGCCACAGTCGAGAGCACTGTTCGCCAAAGTAGACCGGCAGGCCGGCTAGCTCAGATGAGATCCGCCGCATCTCCTCCCTGGCCTGATTCAGCGCTTGGCTGGTCTCTGGCAACTCAATCAGGGCATCCCGCTGCCGCCGAGCATCATCGAGTTCGCTATGGACGCTGACCAAGTCATCGAATTCACTGACCGCAAGCCGGGCATGCTCCTTGACCTGACTGGGCTCCAGGACCAGATCTCGAATCAAGCTGGTGAGGTCATCAATCTTCTTCAAACCCAGCGCCCGGGAGAGCAGGGCAGGAGCGTTACGGTTCTCCATGCGCAGGAGCCGCACATAGGTCTCTTGATACTCGGTAAACGAATCGAACGCCTCGACCAGCGGGTCCTCTTTGAGGTGCTGTTTCAGAACACGGGCATTGCCCTCACCGAAGAGATGCAACAGCTCATCCAAGCCCACATCGCGCTTACCCACTACGAAAAGGCGTTTGAGGTCGTTGAGCGAGTTGCTGGCCTGGGTAATCCAGAACAGGGCCGCCAAGGTGATCTTCGAACCATCGTCCGCTTGGTACAGCGCCCTAAGTCCCGTTGCGGTCGCCCCTGAGCGTTTCAGCAGGGTAGCCGTCTCGCTGCCATCATGGGCCTTGCCATAGTTTCCTCGCACATAGGACATTAAGGTGCGATCCGTACGGTCCCCTTGAGCAGCCGCGATGTTGAACGACGCCTTGCTTGAGGGCAGCAGCAGCGCCATTAACCCATCAATGAGTGTCGACTTACCTGCACCGTTGTCACCGGTAATGAGGGTGCCCTCGGGGTCAATCTTCGCGGAATGCAGGCCATGGAAGGAGCCCCAGTTGTATACCGACAGCTCGGCTAGACGGATCTGACCGGTGCTGAACAACTCACTCAGACTTACCTCGCTTGCCTCAAGCATCCTGCACCTCTTCGCCCGTTTTGACGTCCGCATCACCGGCTAGGCGTTCGTACTCTTTCAACAGACGTTCAAGAAAATCGGCATTGACGACATAGCGGATCACCGAGGTGATCTCAAACCGCTCGTCATCCCCACGGACCGCACTGATGAGACGCTTATCTTTCAACAAGGCAAGCGATCCGTTGAGCGTCCTCCGCTCGGAGCGGGAGCTGTAGGTCAGCGGCAAAAAGGGTGTCATCAATGCCTCGATCCGCTCGATATCAATGATGATCTTCTGTTCGCCCGCTGTTTCTCGCTCCTGGTAGTACTTGCGCAGCACCAGCAACAGCAGCGTGTCATAGAGGCTGAGCGTGCGCTTGTTGATCAGGCGTGACGCTTCGTCGGCCTCCTCGCCCTGCTCTGCCACCTCCTGCTGGAGCAGGATGGCGATACCGGCCTTCATGTCCAACAACATGCGCATGAACATGTTGCCCAAGTGCTCTGCGATCAGGCCCTCGTGCCGGCACAGCGCTTCGAACGCCAGGCGTTTGCTATCGGCCATCACCACCCCTTGGCGGAGTAACAGCACCAGGGCGCGCCTAGCTTCCAGTGGCATGCCGACCTCAGAGTCCCCAACGACGGGCGGCTCAACGGGAGCATCCCCAAACGTCTCCACCTCACCGCTGACTGACGGCGTGTCAGGCCGATTCGCTCGATACTGGTCGAACAGGGCAGGGGCCTGTTGGGAATGCTGCTCTTCCTCGTTCATAAGGCGAGTTCCTCCAAATCCGTTGGAAACTGCTCGGCGGACATCAGCAAAGAGGGAATGTTGGCCCGAATCCAATTGCCGGTCCGATCCACTACCACCAGACTTTCAGGGTGTTCCAACACCACAGCGCTGACTGCTTTGGCGATCCGCACGTGCGCCACCAGCTCTTCCAATCCTCCGGTGATGGGGCGGTGACTAACGATGCTCGCCACCGTCATCGGGCCGTGCTCAGTGAGCAACTGCTTCACATCCTGGGCCACTTCCAGCACCTTGACCGTGTTGAGGTGATCCAGCATGCCGAGACTGGCGACGTGACTATTGGTATTTGCGGCCACCTGCCGCGTATCCAGGCGTTCTTCAGGCAATCGTAGGTGAATACTGGACGGAGAACGCACGCGCAGACTGCCCGTGGGGAGGTCCACAACTACCGGCTCGCGCAGGCTCACCTCCTGGTCTTTGAAATTCACCGCCAGCCGCTCCAGTTGGCGAAGCAGTCGCTCGACTGCACGGCGCTCTTGCTGAACGCCGCTTTCCACAAAAGCCCGCAGGCTCTCCTCGGTCCGGCGACGGACCTGGAATACCCGCTCACTTTCCTTGCCCAACTCGCGGACCAGATGGGATAGGTAACGCAATTCGTCTGACTTCAGATACTGGGATGCCGGACGTGCCAAGATCGAGCGGATTTGCTCACGGAATTCAGTGATTCGATTCTGATCACAGAGCAACTGATAGAAGCCGTCGAAGGCCTGTCCGGCATCGGTCTGGAGCAGTTCACCTTCATGCTCTATCAGCGCCTTCACCACCTCACCGCGCCCAGACTCCGACTCGATCATGCGGATCCGCATACGCTGATCTAGTTGGCGAATTTCGTCCTCCAACCGGCGAAAGTCGCCCGTGAGCACTGACGTCAACTGATACAGTCCCCGGATGCGCTCACGCTGCTCCGGCGCGCTCAGCTCTGGCACCTCGCCCATCTGCAAGCGCTCAATCTCCAGATCGAGTTCCTGCCGGCGGGCCGTCAGCAGAGTGATTCGCTCTTCCGGGTTTGGGCTCAGGGCGACAGCCAAATCTCGTACGGTGTCTTGCACAATACGCAGATGGGAGGCCGTGGTATTACTGTCTCGCTGATCCAAGCTCTGGGCAAAGCGCAGTGCCAACTCGAAGGCATCGGTTCGGGTGAGCTTGTCATCAAGCTCGCGCAACCAGCCCGCCTGGATCCATTGGCGCAGATAGGTGCCCGCGTTGTCGTGCAGGCCATAGACCTCCTGCCAGATCGGAAGCTCCGCCTCTAGCGCGACACGTGCTTTCCCGAATGGCACTTCGCTGTCTTGAGCGAAGAGATCATTGATAAAGGCAAGAATGATGGGCGCATTCTCTGCGTGTAGCAGACGCCACGCCGCATGTTCGAAGAGCAGTCGCCTGAAACGCGCCTGCTGCTCATGTAGGCTCATCGACACCTCCTTGTGTATCGAATCAGGTTAGGTGCTGGCCTCAGAGGCGACCCTGCCATTTCCGCACACCATATCCGGAAAACCTGCTGGGTTTCAGTAGGTCAGATAGCCACACCATGGCCTATCCTACCGATCAGATCTAGCACCATTCGCGCCTCTACTTCGGTCAGCAGCCAGTCGATTGGACGCCCTCCACCCAACCCACGCTGTGGAGTGACGAACCAATGACGGACCTGTGTCCAATCGCCGCCGAACAGGTCCTGCGCGGCATAAAGCACACGCGCTAAGCGAAACAACCGGTCACTCTGCATCGACGACCATTGGCCACGTCTCCGCGCCTGGCGCACTGCATAGGCGGATAATCCCACCATCATCGCCAAGGTCCGGCAGGGAAACTCGGAAACCACTGCCAAGCGCTCAAGCACCGCATAGTCGAATCCTTCTTTTACGCACTGGTAAAGCTCTGCGCCCCGCGCGGGTACCCCGACTTGTTCCCAGTAGCTAGAATCTTCGAGCCCAACTGGCTGGTAGGGTTTCAGTTCAATCACGCCACGGCCTCCCTTAGTACGGCACCTGAATGACCTGGTCCAAAAGGGGATCGGGGGCGTCGACCAGGGGGTCCAGCCAATCGGCCTTCGCCCGCGCCCAGTGCAGGTAAGCCCGCTGCGCTTCACTGGAGCCATCTCCACGCACTAGGTCAGCCTGCTCGACGGCATCCAGGTAGGCTCGGATCAGCTGCGCCTCCTGCCAGCGCCGCGCAGCGGCTCGAAGCTCCTTTAGCTTCTGCTGCTCCGCTTCCTGGAGTGCCTTCTGCACCAGCGCTTCGCGACGCTGAATCTCTCGTAACGCTTCTGCGCGGGCCCGCTCCTCGCGGTAGCAGAGGATACCCACGGCCCGCTTGGCCATCCCGATGACCAGCTTGTTAAGCTGCTCCTCGACTTGCTGGCGTGCGCCGTCCCGAATCAAGCCGCCATACCCGCCGTCACCTCGAACTTCCAAGCGCCCCGAGGGGGTGTAGGTGTATCGAGGCCAGTAGCCCCATCCTCGACGTGCCTTCTCCGCCAGTTCAGCGGCCGTGGGTACATAGTCAGCGCGCGTGGTTGACTCCACGATGCTCAAAGACAGGCACACCCCGAATACCTCCACCTCTAGATGCCGACTCCCGGCCACTAGGAGGAAACCGCGCGCTTCCAAAGCTTGAACCAGCGTATTCGCCAAGCGTAACGCGCGGAGGCGTTGCGCTGCCGATACAACAATGTCGAGCCCTTTGCCGTGGGGTAGCGGGAGGCCGCGACTGTCCTTATATGGCTTTTGGAGGGCATCGCGGGAGGCCGTAACCAGCGGGTGCCAGCGGGTCACTCGGACTGGGACGGTGATGCGATGCGCGGGGTCTTTTTCCCGCGCCTCCACCGCCTGAAAACGCTGATCTGCCAGTTCCGGCTCTGGCACCCTTGCCGCTGGCGGAACGAACGGCTTAAGCAACTGACGGGGATCACCTTTGAAATCCTTCAGCTTCGGTTTTGGCGGTACACCACGTCCAGCTTTCACCTTGGCCCAATGGCCACGTGCCGGCGTCGGCACTTGCAAGCGTGCGCAGAGTTTCTTCAAGCCGACATCGGATAGGCCATAGCGTGGCGCTACCACCTTCACCGGTTCGGCCCAGACCTCGTCGAGCAATTGGCTTCGGTCATACTGTTCACGCATCGCTTGGCCCCCTGTGGATCGCCTGCGGCTGGTGGACGGCAGCCACCTTGGTGTTACCGCGCAGCGAACGTAGGTTAGAACTCGCCCCGGAAATCATCGCGGGCGACCCGGCCGAAGACCTGCTCATCCGCCGGTTGGTCATCATCGAACATCGTGTAGATTCGACGCTGCTGCCGCATCGCAAATAAGCAGGACTCACACAGGTACACGCGGTAACACTCGCCGTCATGGTTCGAGCCATACCCCACTGCGCATGCAAGGTCCCGAACTGCTGGCCATAGTTCGGCACGCGCGTCGCATCTCCGTACACCGCGCAGTGGATGTCGGAATTCGTCTGGCTCTGCTCACTCATCACGATCACTCCTGCCTCTTGGGTGGGAGAGGTTGTTCCGCCGTTTAACCGATTCGGTGTTATGCGAGGTCGGTTCGAATCCCCAACCAGCCCTCAGTGCCGCCCCGCTGGAGTCGGCGCTCGCCCGCGCGCGACGGACGCCAGCCAGCGCGTGAGCGATGGTCGACCGTCCCACGCCGCAAAAGTCACCACGACATAGACGCTGCCACTGGCAGTGTGCAGACACCAGTAGGGGCCGCATTGCTCGGCGAAGCAGATCGCTGACGTGCAGATGAGATGCCCATCGTGAAACTGCCCCCAGGCGTCGGCCCGGCAATCGTGGTAAGTGCGCCCGGTGGCGCACCTGGCCAGAAGCAGGACATCCGTCAGATACGCCGTGATTGGCCAGGTAAAAACATAACGACCAGCCGCCGCCAACCGGCGCGCGGCATACACCGACAATTCAGGGGCTTGCGGCATGATCATGACGCTCCTGTTCACTGTCGCGTCAACGGCGTCGACAGCGCGGTACCGCGCGTGAAGATCGCCAGCGTTTCGCGGAGCGAGCGACGACCGCCCTGGGGGTGAAAATTGACGATCAGATACGCCGCGTGGTGAGTGCGCACAACGTAGCGACGCGCGTACCGCACGATGCATTCGACGTCGGCGGTGAACAGCTCGCCATTGTCGTAACCGAGCGCTTTGTAGATGTATCCGCTCAGGCAATGGCAATCGATGCGGGCGTCGATTACGTAACCGTCAATGTATTCCTCGGGATAGTCTTCCAGCAGTGCCGTCAGCAGTTGTTGCCGTTTTCGCAGTGTCAGCATGATCAGTCCCTCACTCAAGGAACCGTAAACCACACGCCCATCGTCAACTGCCCCGATTTACGAGGGGTCTGCGGTTTACGAAGCGACGTCGATAAATAAATTGGATCGCAGGCCTTTACCGCGCGTAGCACACGGCGCTACCCACCCTCCTGCCTTGGGTGGTAACGGACAAGCACAACTCACAACGCACACGGCGGCACCTCGTGTTGCGGACGCTTGTTCCGCTGCGCGGCGTGGAGGAGGGCATCGATCTCCAGCAACACCCCACGCTGCCCACCGCCCGGTAGGGACGCCCCGCCAACCGCCGCGACGCCGGCGGGCATCAACCCCCGCAAAATCCAATTCGATTTGCTGCCGACGCGCTCAGCCGCATCAGCCAGCACCAGGTAGCGCGAGAGGAAATCGAGCAGTGCTGAAACAGGAATCGCCGTCACCTGCTGCTGACCGCGTTGCTCGTGCACCACGCGCAGGTGGCCCGCCTTGATCCAAGCCAGGATGCTTTCATGCTTCCAACCCTGCATTCGCACGACGTCGGTAATCAGCAGCGTCGGCTCGTGCGCGTCCTCAACGTCCGCTGCCAACAGCGCCTCAACCTCTCGGCGGTCGAAGCGCAGGCCTGCCAACCCAGGAAGATCGGGAAGCTGGCCCGTCGGACGTAGGCGGCCATCCAGTACGCACTGAAGCACGCCAATAATCTGGTCCGGTGTCAGCCCACGACGCGCGGACATGTCGTGCAGCCCCAGCTGCTGCTCCTCTGGCAAGGCACGAGCATCGACGTTCGAGGACAAGCGCTCGACCAGTGCATCCACCTCTTTCTCACGAAACTCGGCGGATACCAGCGGCGGCCGCTGCCGCTTGCTGTAGCGACGCAGCGCACCGGCTTGCAGCAAGCGCTGGAAGAGTACCTTCGATACCCCCAGGCGATTGCGGACGTCAGTCGCCGTCAGATAGGCCAGACGATTGCGGCGTATGGTTTCGACTTCGTCGCGATGCAGGGAAACGAAGCGGTTCGCCCCTGACACCGTGAGTTTTCCTTTGACCTCGCCACTGAGCACTGCTGCACGCAGCAATTCGGCACCCACGCCAATGAAGCGACCGGCTTCTGCCGGAGACAGCCAGCACTTTTCTTCGACGTGCTTCGGGTCGATGGTGCTCAGACGCAAGTTGAGATGGCCGTCGAAGTGCGTCGCCGTGTGTTGTGCCAACGTATCCCGGACGAAGGCATAGGGCGGTGTGGCGAATTCCTTGTGCAGTGTGCGATACCAACTGCCCAGACGCTTGGCGAGACCGGGCCCCTCCGTCCGCTGAAGACGCTGATCGATGGCCGCAGTAAAACCCTGCGGCCAGCCTGCGAGCAGAGGCCACAGCCGAGCGACCCAGCTACGCGATTCAATCAGCGTCTTCGGCCGAGGCGACTTCCGGTGTTTGCTAGCAGTCGAATCCCCGCCCAAATGGGCCTCCAGGAACTCAAGAAACTCGGACATGTCGGCAGGGGTAGTGCCTTCTCGGAAGGCTACCGGCAGGCTCTGTCGGGCAGGGTGCGGTGCCTGTTGCAACAAAGCTGCAAGCGCCAGTTCTGCCGTTGAAGCGGGGTGAGTAGGCACCTCGCACAAGGCCTGCCCGCAATCGCAAGTGTCCACGCGCTGGCGGTCCATCGTCAGCGGGCTGCCACAACTCGAACAGACGTCGACCAGGCCAACACTATGGTGGGGACAGGCGACGATCAGGTCGTGGCTCCAGGCCTGGCGCAGGTATGCCTGCTCTACTAGACACGCCGGGCATACCGGTGTGCCGGTGTTGCGCTGAAACCGATGACGTAGGAGGGGCGTCGTCGACCGACGCGCAGGATTTCGAAGCAGGATGCTTTCAACGGCAACGCCACACTCTTCGGCCAATACCTCCACTTGTTTCGTGGGATAGTCGACACGAGGCTTAAACCCAAGCGAGCGCAGAAGCTGGATCGCACTGGGAATAACATTGCGTTCACTGGTACGCATCAGCCAGCCGGACAGGCTTTCATCAGAAAGCGGCGCTACGATGACAGGCAAGCTCATGCCACCACCTCGGCTTGGCGCACTTTCGGAATCGACATGTGTGCCTCGGTCAGCACACGCACATAGCTCTCCACCAGCAAGTTGTGCGTCAGGGTTCGACTCTTATCGAAGGGGTTGAATTGGAGGAAGTCGGTCTGAATCGCTTCCTCATGCGCCCTGGCCAGCAAGGCGAAATCGAGGACGTGCTTGCGTGCCAGATGCTCGACGGCAACAAACAGCTTGAACAGCATGCCGACCCGCCCCAGACAAGAGCCGTATACACGCGCCAAGAGTTCAGGGTCCTGCGCAACCGGGAGCAGCCAACCTGCCTCCAGGTAGGCCTCCAGCAGTGCATTCAGGGCCTGTTGGAATTCCCCCTGTTGCAGCGGGTCGTTCCAATTGTACGGCCGGATTTCCTGGACACGCTCGGCACGGTCGCGCAGTTGCTCGTTGCGCAGAAAAATCTCACTCGTGATCGGCAAACCCACCAAAATCAGGGTGATACCCAATTCCTCTGCCATGATTTTCAACCAGTCCGAAGCCTCTCGCGTCGCTTTGGCAGACATGCCTTCGACGAACTGCTGCATCTCCTCGAACAGCAATACCCGCGTGCCCACGACGCGCAGCAAATCGCAGACTCGCGACATCAGCTCATCAGCGCTGGCCCGCCCATAACGACGCGTATTCAGCGCCATCAACACCGCTTCGGAGAGGCTCCGACGGGTCGGCCGCCCCAGGACCTTCACCCGCACCAATGGCTGTCGACGAACCCCGTCCACCAATTGGCTCGGATAAGCGGCTACCAGCTCATCAACGAGCTGGGATTTGCCCACCCGCGTCGGTCCAAAAATCGGCAACATCAGCGATTCTCCCGCCAACGCTCGGTGAATAACCCGGTGAGCCCGCTCCAGAGCCTGACCAAATTGCTGGTGGACGATCAGCTCGGTGCTGGCGATGCTCATTGCGCACTCCCTTTCTTACGGCGGGGTGCAGCAATCGGGGTAGCCGGAGCAGGGACCGGCGATGTAGTGTTCGGCGCTATGGTGGCATGGTCCAACTCTCGCGCTGCCGCCGCACGAGCCTGTCCTCGTGCCGCACGATTGCGATCCTGCATCCGTCGCGATTTCGATTGATGCTGGAAGACCCGCAATTGTTCGATGTGATCCTCGTGATACTGCTCACCCGACATCTCGGCATCACTGCGATAGTTCCGGCGGCGAGCGGCACGCGCGTCGTCAAAGCTGATTCTAGGCATGCCTGGACGCCGATTGAACGCTTGAATGACCTGTTGGGGATCACGCGGATGCACAACCGATACTTCGGTGCAGTCCAGCGGGTTATAGCGAACCTCAACTTTTTGCTTGGGCCCCAGCTCGCGGTACAACGCCCCCAGCGCAGGGCTCTGGAATTTTTCACCATCACAGCAAACACCTTCACGCGACAACGTCATCAATTGACTGTTGTAGCGGAGGCACGCGGCACGAAAACGCTCCGGATCCGGGGGAGGCAGGACCACGTGCTGTTGTTTCAGCATTGTCAACGCCAGTACAGGTGACGTCCTTGGGCCGAATCGCTCCTCTAGCCGGTACAAGGGCTGTTGCATGTACACATCCGCCGCCCATTTCATGATTTGCTGCTCCACTTCCTCTACCGTTAGTCGCGCTTCGGCTATTGCCTTTTCAGTGAGCGTCGAGTCCGGTTGAACTCTATTTTTGACTGAGCCCGGCAGGGCATAAAGCAACGAGTCGTTGAGCGTCTTGAAAAAGCGCTCAATGAACGGTTTGTGCTGCGGCTTCGCCGCCTGTGGATAATCCACCGTGATGCCGAGGAAACGCAGTGCACTGAGCACCGCACCGCCATGGTGCTCGACAGCATTGTCCAGTACGACGCGCTCGATAGCTGCCGGGGCCGGCCATTGATTACGCAATCCATACTTCTCGCTGAACGCCAGTCCCTTCGGGGTAAAAGCAAACTCCAACGCCCGCAACACAAACTCCTGAGAAGGTGGCTGGATGCTCAGCACGATAATGATGGGAGTTGAACTGGCACAGTCGAGGGCGGCATACAGCCAGGGACGGCCAATCACTATGCCATTGGCGTCCACGCAGAAAACTGGCAATTTGGCAGCGTCCATCTCAACGCGCTCGTAGGGCCGCTCCGTGAAGATTGCTTTCAAAGCCACGCGCATGTCTTGATTGAAAGTGGAACTGTCAACTTTCCCGGGCTTGATAAGGTAGTAGGCAAGCTTTTGAATCCGGCGACTGACGCTTCGCCTCGATATTCCGCGAAAATCAATGCCGCTCTTTTCTGCGAAATCTCGGCATTTGTTATTCACGAAATCCGTAATCTGTGTTCGACCATATTTTTCAGTCTTGCAATAGCACTGAATAATCTCATCCATGATAATTTCTTCGAACGGGTCATCATCGAACGCGGGAATCTTTCGACCTCTCGCACTAAGTCGAGGAGCCAAAATTTCAGGCCCTAGGCCACTGTGGCGAAGGGCTACCCAGCGATTCAGCGTCTTTTGTGACGGCACATTAAGTTTGCCTGCTTCGCAATATTCTCGAAGTACCTGCATGCGCTCCGACCATCTCGCGTCCGGCTCAAGCCTGTCCAAGACTTGAAGCAACTCAATACGACGATCAAGGTGCCTTCGCTCATTTTCGGTCAATTGCCGTGACGGCAGTTGACCGAGGCGAGCAGCCTGATTCGCAAAGAGTGGTTTCAGCTTGCCGCCGGCTACATCGGTGTTGAATTCATCAACAGACCGAACGAACTGCTCACCACGCGAACCCTCCAGCACAATCTGCGAAACCTCGGGACGAATGGAAGAGACGCGCAGGCGCTCTGTCTCACGCATAACCACGGTGCCAACCTTAAATTCCATGGGGCAGCTCCAGGTGGATAAAGTGAGACAGATCGCCATAGCTAGCCGTAACGACGCTGGCCGGCTCAAAAAGTGGGCAGCGCAGATCAGCACGTAGTAGACCGTTCAAAAGTCCTGCGAGCACGGCGGGGCGCGCTCCACTCAAACGAGTCTCCAACTCGACAGAGCGCCAGGTTGTTGCCAGCAGCAACTGCTGTTCGATCTCTGCCGTGGCCATCATTACGAAATCCCGGTGGCAGGGAGCGCGCAATCCGTGCAGGGTGCGGAGGTTAAGGCAAACAGTTACATCCACCGCATCATTGGCAATTACGCAAAAGCCGATACCCAACTGCCTCAGGGACTCGGTGATTTCCGGGCTACGCTTGGCGAATTTCTCGTGGAAACTGGAGTGTTTGGCATCAATTGCCAGTTGCGAGCCATCCTGCATCTGACAAAGAAAATCCGGTGTATACCAGCGAGGCTTTATGCCCAAGCGCTTGGGGAATTCTGTCTTTTTATCAAATAGCTTACCTGTCTCAAGCTCTAGGAAGAACGGCTGGGCGCTATACGACAATACACGGGGATCAGCTTCCAACAGCATCCCGACATCCAGCTCAAGGCCAGACTCGACCCGGACTTCGGTATCTGCATTCTTTTGCGAGAAGAAGGCCAAAGCACGCCGACCGCGATGAACTCGTCGCGTGACATCCCTGACTCCTCCAGAACTTTTGCCATCGTTAATCATTTGAGCCACCTCTCTTCTATCTTGATTATTTTCCAATCTTCAAAAATCACAACCGTGATTTATGAGACCGATGCAGAAAAAATCAAAATAATAAGAAGTTAACCCAAGCGAAAAACATAAAGACAAAATCCCCTTCACAAAATCAATGAATTAGAAGCCAAAAAAATCATGCAGTAACAAAAGAACGTTTAGTCAAACGCTTTTATTCAGACAAACGGACACCCGTAATTCTCGGAAAGTATTCCGAGAAGCGGAAACCAACAGTGGTTAATAGATCTCCGCTTGAGGAAATCTTGATTCAGTGGCATCTCGACGATGAGAACGCCACTCGGCATTGTGCGCGTCAGACCTCAAGTCAGCGCAGCCGACACTCCAGGCGAATCTCTCCACCTGTGGCACATCATAGCAATACCTTAAAAAGTAGTCAATACTTTATTGATGTAGCACTTTATGCCGTGTAGGCTTCTCACAACCACAGAGCAATGCGATTGGTCTCCCCCTCTGATCCGGTAGGCGTAGGAAGCTGACGTTTGGATATCAACGAAAAAATTCTCTGGCAGCTGGCAGACATGCTGCGCTCAGCGGGCTCAGGGTCGGAAGCCATCTCGCTGACCCTGCCCTTTATTGCGTGGTGGAAAATCCAGGAGAAAGGATTGCTCCCCCAGCACCTCCATCTGGAAGAACAGCTCGGAAAAGAGCTGGTGCAGATCATAGAGAGCCTTAGCCAGGTCCAAAGCCATGCGCCGGCATCCTTTATAGATGAGGGTGCATACAAGCTGCTCGACACTGCCCGCGATCTTTTTCCGCTCCTGAAAAAAGTCGTCGAGCTAGGTAAACAGGGACTGCTTAACGCTTTTAGCGCGGATGACATCTGTTACTGGGCCGCTGATAGGAACTCACCTCAAGGCTTGGCTCCTACGTTGGCAGACCTGGTGATCGCACTTCTGGATCCAGCGGATGGCTGCTCGGTCTATGCACCATGGGAGCATTCCGGGCAGCTTGCTGCACGGGCGCGCCGTATCGGCTACGAAGTACTGGTTGAAACACCACTACCGCTGCTTGCAGCTCAGGTACTCACACTGACCTCACTCGATCAGTGGCAAGTACTATCGGGTGATCCAATACACGCTCCACGGGCACTGGAACATGGGCGGCTTAAACGTTTCGCCTCCTCCATTGCTGTTCCGCCCATGGGTGTTCGCTACGACCGCGAGGTCGTTGACAGCGATCTATTCGGCCGTTTCACCGAAAAAACCGTTTCGGGGAGTGTTCTCCAACTACAGCACCTGATGGCTCAGACGGCCGGACGTGTCATTGCTGTTGTACCGAACTCGGTTCTATTCAGTGTTGGTGCGGAACGTAGCTTTAGGAAAGAACTGTTTGAGCGCGGCGCTATAGAGGCCGTTATTTCCCTGCCAAGCGGTCTGCTTACTGGCTCGGCCATTCCAACCTCGGTGCTCGTTCTGAACACCAAAAAGCAATCCCAACAGATCCACTTTGTGAATGCGGACAGCGAACAGTTCTGCACATCTGCCACGAAAAAGCGGGCTGAACTCACTCAAATCGATGTCTTGGTAAAGCTCGCTAGAGGAGTCGAGAGTAGTCCCAGTGCCGTCTCGGTCCAGCCAGAACAGGTGCGCAGCAACGACTTCAATCTAGAGGTCGGGCGCTACGTGCTTGATGATGCGGCCCAGAAGCTGGAACAAATACTCGCTGACCTTCCCCTAGCGAGGCTCGGTGAACATGTTGAGATCATCCGCTCGCGTCAGCATTCCACGTCATCTTCAGGGGTTGCGGTTCGAGAGGTGCAGGCCTCCGACATCCCTGACTTTGGAGCCATCGTTTCGGCGAGCAAGGATTCCCTATTCGATCTCAGCTCACCTAAAGCCAAGACCTATTTCCTTCAAGCAGGCGACATTCTGCTGGCAATTAAAGGCTCGGTCGGCAAAGTCGGGATTGTCCCTCAGGCGCCGCCAGCGGGAGAGGGTGGCTGGGTCGCTGGACAGTCCTTCGTAGTACTGCGGTCATTGAAAGATGCGTCCTATGAGTCGAAAGCCCTATTGGTTTACCTCCGCTCTGAAATTGGCCAAGCGCTGCTTAGCCGTTTGGTAGTAGGTGCAAGCATGCCCACCATTCAGCTCGCATCCCTTAAGGACTTAGGTATTCCTTCTATTAGCCAGGAAGCCATGAGCACAGCATCCGAAATCCTTGAACACGAAGTTCGGATCCAGCAAGAAATTCAGCAATTGCGTAGTAAGCAGGCAAGCCTAGCATCAGCGCTCTGGACACTCTGACGAACCAAGACATCCCCGAATTAATCCACGAACTGGCATCCCAGATCTCTCAGACCGGTTCGACACTGTTATTACCCGCATAGGCGGTAAGGCAAGAAAATGGCCATCAAGAAATCCGAACTCTATTCATCTCTGTGGAAGTCCTGCGACGAGCTGCGCGGGGGCATGGATGCCTCGCAGTACAAGGACTACGTTCTGGTGCTGCTGTTCATGAAATACGTATCGGACAGGTACGCCGGCAATCCCCATTCGCTGATCGAGGTGCCGGCAGGCGGCAGCTTCGTCGACATGGTGGCGCTCAAGGGCGACAAGGAGATCGGCGACAAGATCAACCAGATCATCGCCCGCCTGGCCGAGGCCAATAACCTTACCGGCGTCATCGACGTGGCCGACTTCAACGACCAGGAGAAACTCGGTAAAGGCAAGGAGATGGTCGACCGCCTGTCCAACCTCATCAGCATCTTCAATTCGCCCGGCCTCGATTTCCGCAGCAACCGTGCCCAGGGCGACGATATCCTTGGCGACGCCTACGAATACCTGATGCGCCACTTCGCCACCGAGTCAGGCAAGAGCAAGGGGCAATTTTACACCCCAGCCGAGGTGTCGCGGATCATGTCCCAGGTCATCGGTCTGGCTGGTGCAACTGACAGCAAACAGAGCATTTACGACCCAACTTGCGGCTCGGGCTCACTGCTGCTCAAAGCCCATGATGAAGCCAAAAGCACCACCGGCCTGGATCTGGCCATCTACGGCCAGGAAATGGACAACGCCACCAGCGCCTTGGCCAAGATGAACATGATCCTGCATGACTGCCCAACGGCGGAAATCTGGAAGGACAACACCCTCTCCGCGCCGCATTTCAAAGACCCGCTGGGTAACCTCAAGCTGTTCGACTTTATCGTCGCCAACCCACCGTTCTCCACCAAGGCCTGGAGCAATGGCTTCAACCCAGCCGAGGACGACTACAACCGCTTTGGCTACGGCATTCCACCCGACAAGAACGGCGACTACGCCTTTCTCCTGCACATGCTTACCTCGCTGAAAAGCACTGGCAAGGCGGCAGTGATTCTGCCCCACGGCGTATTGTTCCGTGGAGGTGCCGAGGGTGTGATCCGCAAGCGCATCCTCCAGCAGGGCTATATCCAAGCCATTATCGGTTTGCCCGCCAACCTGTTCTTCGGAACCAGCATTCCCGCCTGCATCATCATTCTGGATAAAGCTGGCAGTGCAGGGCGCAAGGGCTTGTTCCTAATCGATGCCAGCAAGGGCTTTATCAAAGACGGCAACAAGAACCGCCTGCGCGAGCAGGACATCCACAAGATCGTCGATGCCTGCACCCAGCAGCGCGAACTGCCCAAGTTCTCGCGCCTGGTGCCACTGGCCGAGATCGAGGCCAACGACTTCAACCTGAATATCCCGCGCTATATCGACACCAGCGAAGAAGAGGATCTCCAGGACATCGAGGCCCACCTGCATGGTGGCATTCCTGAGCGAGATATCGACGCCCTGTATGCCTACTGGCAAGTGATGCCTAACCTGCGCAGCGCGCTGTTCGAGCCACTGCGCCCCGGCTACCTCAGCCTCAAGGTTGTAGTCAACGAGATCAAGCCGACCATCTTCGGCCACGCCGAGTTCGATGCCTTCCGCCAGACGGTGGCGGGCCTGTTCGAGGCCTGGCGTGCCGAACACCGCCCGAACCTAGCCGGCATCGCCATTGGCGACCAGCCCAAGACTCTACTCAAAGAGTTGGCCGAAGATTTGCTGCATCGCTTCGAGGCCGCACCGCTACTGGATGCCTACGACGTCTACCAGCACCTCCAGGACTACTGGTACGCCACGCTTCAGGATGATGTATACCAACTCGTGATCGACGGCTGGCAGCCACTGATTGCCAGCGGCCATAGCCAGGGCGAGCCCAATACCGATCTGCTGCCACCCGAACTGATCGTGCGCCGCTACTACGCCGCCGAAGCCGCCGCCATCAGCGAACTAGAAGCAAAACGCGACGCCGTCAGCCGTGAGCTGGAGGAGCTTGACGAGGAACAGGGCGGTGAAGATGGCCCGCTGGCTGAAGGCAAGACCGACAAGGGCAAGCTCACCGCCGCCAGCGTCAAAGCCCGCCTCAAGGCCATTAAGCACGACCTGGATGCCTACGAGGAACGCCATGCGCTGGAACAATGCCTGGCGCTGATCGAGCGCGAAGCAGAAGCCAGCAAGAAGGTCAAAGCAGCGCAGAAGGCGCTGGATGCCAAGGTACAGGGCCACTATGCCAAGCTCAGCGAAGACGAGCTGAAAACCCTGGTGGTGGACGACAAATGGCTGGCCACCCTGCAAACCGATGTGCAGACCGAGCTGGATCGGGTGTCACAGGCGCTCAGTGGCCGTATTCGTCAACTAGCCGAGCGCTATGCCACACCGCTGCCGGCGCTAAATGCAGAAGTGGAAGCGCTGGCGGTCAAAGTGAATGCGCATCTGGTGACGATGGGGTTTGCTGTATGAATCAAGCAGCAGAGATCAGCATGCCCACTGAGGGAAACGTCCCAAAAGACGATTGGGAGCATGTATTACTGGACTCCGTAACCAAGCGTGGTAGTGGCCACACACCTGACAAAAAGCATCCCGAGTACTGGGATGGCTCGATTAAGTGGATTTCTCTTCAGGACTCAGCCCAACTCGATGCACTTTACATTGAGGACACAGCAGCAACGATAACGATTGAAGGCATCAAAAACTCTTCTGCCGTTCTCCATCAGAAAGGCACGGTAGTGCTCAGCCGAGATGCTGGGGTAGGGAAAAGCGCAATCATGGCCACTGACATGGCTGTTAGTCAGCATTTCATGGCCTGGACTTGCGGCCAACGGCTGGACAATCATTTCCTGTATTACTGGCTCCAATCAAAGAAGCCTGAGTTCGAGCGAATCGCTAACGGCAACACCATCAAAACAATTGGTCTGCCGTACTTTAAAGAGCTAACCATCCCTCTTCCGCCGTTAGAAGAGCAAAAGCACATTGCATCAGCGCTGTCGGGCATAGACAACTTGATCAGCAGCCTGGATCAACTGATCGCCAAAAAACGCGACATCCAGCAAACCACAATGCAACAACTCCTCACCGGCCAAATCCGCCTGCCAGGGTTTCGTGGGGAGTGGAACGTAAAACCCATGCGAGCATTGGGTAATACCTATGGTGGCCTCGCCGGAAAGACAAAAATTGATTTCGGCCACGGCGAAGCTCGCTACATCCCTTTTATGAATGTTATGACCGATACGGTGATAGATGCGAACTGGCTTGAACCTGTCGATGTTGCGCCGGACGAAGCACAAAATCTCGCCAAGAAGGGAGACCTTTTCTTCAATGGCTCCTCAGAAACGCCTGAAGAAGTGGGCTTCTGCTCAGTTCTGCTTGATGAGATCCCGAACCTCTACCTGAACAGCTTCTGCTTCGGCTTCCGCTTCAACACGGCGGCAAGAGTGAATGGGCTTTTCTTCGCATACTGGTTCAGGAGCAAGGCAGGGCGCGCTGCTATGTCCGTACTGGCACAGGGCGCTACCCGCTACAACATCGCGAAAAGCGCCTTTATGCAGCTCGAAATCCCTCAACCTTTAGAGGAAGAGCAAACAGCCATTAGCACTGTTCTGTCAGATATGGATGCTGAACTTGCCGCTCTCGAAACCCGCCGCGACAAGGCTCGCCAGATCAAACAAGGCATGATGCAAGAACTACTCACAGGAAGAATCCGTCTGAAATGAGCAGCAGCGATTGGATAGCACTAGCTGGAGCCGTGATCTCTACCCTTAGCCTCGCCGTGGCTGCCTGGAGCCTGTGGTTTACTCATATTCAATGGAAAAAAGTCAGCAGCAAGGTTGCCATGATTGGGGACTCCGGCGTGGCCTCAGAAATACTTCCTGCTTGGTATACCTCCCGAATGATGGATGACTGGTGGCTTTTCGGCTTATTGACCACAGATGGCCACATGATTGCCATACGGCGCATTACCGCAATTTCTGATGACAGCAAATGGATGGATGTTGAGCTTGCAGAGGCTGACGATATCGACCACTTGAAGCAAAACCATCGATTTGTGACTGCTGTTGCATCCGACCGTCTTGGCGCTTCGGTGCAGATAGCAAATATCGTATCCGCCATCGAGTTGCAGACAAGCTAGGAACGCAACCAGAGACACTTAGCAGGGAGCAGCGAGGAAGAGAGATGAGTACCGTTGGCCAGATCGAAAAAAAAACCCAGCAACGTGTGGCCAAGCTGTTTCAGCATGCACTGGGCTATGAGCACCTCGGCGACTGGGCCGAGCGCCCGAACAACGCCAATATCGAACCAGAGCTGCTGCGCGGCTGGCTGGAAGAGCAGGGCGTCGAGGCCAATCTAGCCAGCCGGGCCATCTTCGAGCTGAACAAGGCTACCAATGACGCCAGCATGGGCCTGTATGACCGCAACAAGGCGGTATACGAACTGCTGCGCTATGGGGTGAAGATCAAGCCTGAGGTGGGTGAGAATACCCAGACGGTATGGCTGATCAACTGGAAACAGGCTGATAAAAACCACTTCGCCATTGCGGAGGAAGTCACCGTCAAGGGCGTCGATGCCAAGGCTAATACCAAGCGCCCGGATATCGTGCTCTATGTGAATGGTATTGCCCTGGGCGTATTGGAACTCAAGCGCTCCAAGGTGGCGGTGAACGAGGGCATTCGGCAGAACCTGGATAACCAAAAGGTCGAGTTTATCCAACCGTTCTTCTCCACCCAGCAATTCGTGATGGCGGGCAATGACACTCAGGGTCTGCGCTACGGCACTATCCAGACCGGCGAGAAGTATTACCTCACATGGAAGGAAGAAAGCGAGGAGAGCACCACTGCCGATAATCTGCTGGATCGGCACCTACTTCAGCTGTGCAACAAGACTCGCTTTCTAGAGCTGATCCATGACTACATCGTGTTCGACAGCGGGGTGAAAAAGCTCTGCCGGCATAACCAGTACTTCGGCATCCGCGAGGCGCAGCGCTACCTGCGTCAGCGCGAGGGCGGGATCATCTGGCACACACAGGGCTCGGGTAAATCCCTGACCATGGTCTGGCTGACCAAATGGATTCGGGAAAACATCCAGGATTCGCGGGTGCTGATCATCACTGACCGCACTGAGCTGGATGAGCAAATTGAGAAGGTATTTACCGGCGTTAACGAGCAGATCGTGCGTACCACCAGCGGTGCCGATCTGATCGACAAACTCAACCAACCTTCGCCCTGGCTGTTGTGCTCACTGATCCACAAGTTCGGTACCCGCGAAGATGCCGACGTGGAGGGCTTCGTAGAGGAGCTGCGCAAGAGCCTGCCGCTAGACTTCCGCGCCAAGGGTGATCTCTATGTGTTCGTCGATGAGTGCCACCGCACTCAATCCGGCGAGCTGCACAAAGCGATGAAGCTCATCCTGCCCAACGCGGTGTTTATTGGCTTCACCGGTACGCCGCTGCTCAAGGCCGACAAGCAGAAGAGCATCGAGGTATTTGGCCGCTACATCCACACCTACAAGTTCAATGAAGCAGTGGCCGATGGCGTGGTGCTCGACCTGCGCTACGAGGCCCGCGACATTGACCAAAACATCACTTCACAGAAGAAGATTGATCAGTGGTTCGAGGCCAAAACCAAGGGCCTAAACGACCTAGCCAAGGCTCAGCTTAAGCAGCGCTGGGGCACCTTGCAGAAGGTACTGTCGAGCCAGTCGCGGCTGGAGAAAATTGTCGCCGACATCCTGCTGGACATGGCCACCAAGCCGCGCCTGGCCGATGGCCGAGGCAATGCCATGCTGGTAACCAGCAGCATCTTCGAAGCCTGTAAGTGCTACGAGCTATTCAGCAAAGCGGGCATGGGTGACAAGTGCGCCATCGTCACTAGCTACAAACCATCGGCTGCCGACATCAAGGGTGAAGCGACTGGCGAAGGGCTGACCGAAAAGCTGCGTCAGTACGCCATCTACAACCAGATGCTTGGCGACAAAGACCCGGAGACCTTCGAAAAGGAGGTCAAACAGCGCTTTATCAAAGAGCCGGGGCAGATGCGCCTGCTTATCGTGGTGGATAAGCTGCTGACCGGCTTCGACGCGCCTTCCGCGACCTATCTCTATATCGACAAGCAGATGCGCGACCATGGCCTGTTCCAGGCCATCTGCCGGGTCAACCGCCTGGATGGTGAGGACAAGCAGTACGGCTACATCATCGACTACAAGGACTTGTTCAAGCAGCTGGAAGGCGCCATTGGCGACTATACCAGCGGCGCGCTGGACGGCTACGATGAGGCCGACGTGGCCGGGCTATTGGGAGACCGTCTGAGCAAGGCCGAGGAAGATCTCGAAGATGCCCGCGAGGCGATCAAAGCGCTTTGCGAGCCGGTGGATCAACCTAAGGATACGCCGGCTTATCTGCGCTTCTTCTGCGGCACTGACTCGGGCAACGCTGAGCAGCTCAAGGCCAATGAGCCCAAGCGCCTGAACCTGTACAAGATGACCTCAGCGCTGATCCGCTGCTTCGGCAATATCGCCAATGAGCTGGAAGAGGCGGGTTACAGCACCAAGGAAATCGCAGAGATCCAGTCCGAGGTCGATCATTTCGCCAAGGTACGCGATGAGGTGAAGCTTGCCAGCGGCGACTACATCGACCTCAAGGCCTACGAGCCAGACATGCGCTTTTTGATCGACACCTACATCCGTGCCGAAGACAGCGAGAAGATTTCCGCCTTCGACGATATGTCACTGATTGAGCTGATCGTCGAGCGCGGCGTGGGTGCCATCGACGCTCTGCCCAAGGGAATCCGTGAAAGCCTGGAAGCCGTGGCCGAAACCATTGAGAACAACGTGCGTAAGTTGATCATCGACGAGTCGCCGATCAACCCGAAGTACTACGAAACCATGTCCTCGTTGCTCAATGCGTTGATCGCCAAGCGTAAGGAAGACGCTATCAGCTACCAGGAATACCTGGCCGAGGTGGTGGAGCTGACCAAGCAGGCGAAGAACCCAACCAGCGCCAACAACTACCCTGGCTCGATCAACAACAACGCCCGTAAAGCGCTGTATGACAACCTGGGGCATGACTCCAGCCTGGCATTGGCTGTGGACGCGGCGGTGTTGGACAGCCGGCAGGACGACTGGCGCAGCAATTCCATGAAGATCAAACGTGTTCGCCTGGCGATCAAGAACGTGCTGGATCAGTGGGGCAAAGACTCCGCCGAATCGCAGGGCAGCTACTCAGCAGGGCAAGACAACGAGCGGCTGGAAGCCTTGCTGGAACTGGTCAAGCATCAGCATGAATACTGAGTCTCGCAATATCACGGTCAGCGGTTTGACCGTGGAGGTCGTGCGTAAGCCAATCAAAAATCTGCACCTGGGCGTTTATCCTCCAGAGGGGCGTGTGCGTGTGGCGGCTCCATTGGCGGTAGATGACGAAGCTGTTCGCCTGGCAGTGGTCGGTAAGCTTGGCTGGATCAAACGCCAGCGGGCAAAATTTCAGGCCCAGCCCCGGCAATCCCAGCGGCGCATGGTCAGTGGTGAAAGCCATTACTTTCTGGGCCGACGCTACCGCCTGCGCGTTCACGAAACCACGGGGGCATTACGCATCGCCCTGCGTGGCACAGCGACCATGGATTTGTTTGTGCGCCCTGACACCACAGTCGAACGCCGCGAACAGGTGCTGCACAACTTCTACCGGGCCGAACTGAAACGTCTGATGCCGGAGTTGCTGGAGAAATGGCAGCCAAAGTTAGAGGTTGAAGCGCGAGCCTGGGGCATCAAGCGGATGAAGACCAAATGGGGTACTTGCAACATCGAAGCACGCCGCATCTGGCTGAATCTTGAGTTGGCAAAGAAGCCTGTGCAGTGTCTGGAGTACATCCTGGTGCACGAGCTAGTCCATCTGCTTGAACGGCACCACAACGAGCGCTTCCAAGCACTGCTAAATCTGTACCTTCCGCAGTGGCAGGTTTTTCGCGACGAACTTAATGCAAGCATGTTGGCAGATGAGCGCTGGGGACGATAAGTTGTCCTACTGTACTGATTTATAAAGAAAAAACCCCAGAACGAAGGCTGGGGTTTTTTCTTTTGAGCGGACATTAACCCGCCCACTTCGGACATTTAATGTGCCCCGCGACACGACCCGTCACACGTCCAGGTTCGACACCGCCAGCGCGTTGCTTTCGATGAAGTCGCGGCGCGGCTCCACGGCATCGCCCATCAGGGTGTTGAAGATCTGGTCGGCGGCGATGGCGTCCTCGATGGTCACCTTGAGCATGCGCCGGACGTTCGGATCCATGGTGGTTTCCCACAGCTGCTCAGGGTTCATCTCGCCCAGCCCCTTGTATCGCTGGATGCTGTGGCGCTTGGTACCTTCGGCCATCAGCCAGTCCAGGCCGTCCTTGAAGGCGCTGATCGGGCGCTTGCGCTCACCCTTCTGCACGTAGGCGCCGTCTTCCAGCAGGCTGTTCAGCTGGTCGCCGAGCAGCGACACCGAGCGGTAGTCATTGCTGGCGAAGAAGTCACGGTTGAAGGTGACGTAGCTGGACAGGCCGTGGGCCACCAGTTCCACCTCGGGCAGCCACAGGTGGCGCTCGCGGTCTTCGCGCAGGCTGGCCTTGTAGGTCAGGCCGGACTTCTCGGCGGCGGTCAGGCGCGCCTGGAACTTCTCCAACCAGCCCTGCATGGCCGACTCGTTAGCCAGGTCGTCCACCGACACGGTAGGCAGGTAGATGAAGTGCTCGGTCAGCTCCTGGGGGTACAGGCGCGACAGGCGCTTGAGGGTGGCGATCACCCCGCGATACTCGTTGACCAGTTTCTCCAGCGCTGCTCCGGACAGGCCCGGAGCGTGCTCGTTGACGTGCAGGCTGGCGTCTTCCAGGGCCGACTGGGTCATGTACTCTTCCATGGCCTGGTCGTCCTTGATGTACTGCTCCTGCTTGCCGCGCTTGACCTTGTACAACGGGGGCTGGGCGATGTAGATGTAGCCACGCTCGATCAGCTCGGGCATCTGGCGGAAGAAGAAGGTCAACAGCAGGGTGCGGATGTGCGAACCGTCGACGTCAGCATCGGTCATGATGATGATGTTGTGGTAGCGCAGCTTGTCGATGTTGTATTCCTCGCGGCCGATGCCACAGCCCAGGGCGGTGATCAGCGTACCGACCTCCTGGGAGGAGAGCATCTTGTCGAAGCGCGCCTTTTCGACGTTGAGGATCTTGCCCTTGAGCGGCAGGATCGCCTGGGTCCGGCGATTGCGGCCCTGCTTGGCGGAACCGCCCGCGGAGTCACCCTCCACGATGTACAGTTCGGAGAGCGCCGGGTCCTTTTCCTGGCAATCGGCCAGTTTGCCGGGCAGGCCGGCGATGTCCAGCGCGCCCTTGCGGCGGGTCATCTCGCGCGCCTTGCGCGCGGCCTCGCGGGCACGGGCGGCGTCGATCATCTTGCCGACCACGGCCTTGGCTTCGTTGGGATTCTCCAGCAGGAAGTCGGCGAAGTACTTGCCCATCTCCTGTTCCACCGCAGTCTTCACCTCGGAGGAGACCAGCTTGTCCTTGGTCTGCGAGCTGAACTTCGGGTCCGGTACCTTCACCGAGATGATCGCGGTGAGGCCTTCGCGGGCATCGTCGCCGGTGGTGGCGATCTTGAACTTCTTCGCCAGGCCTTCGGCCTCGATGTAGTTGTTCAGGTTACGCGTCAGCGCCGAACGGAAACCGGCCAGGTGGGTGCCGCCGTCACGCTGCGGGATGTTGTTGGTGAAGCAGAGCAGGTTCTCGTTGAAGCTGTCGTTCCACTGCAAGGCGACTTCCACACCCACGCCGTCCTCTTCACGCTGGACGTTGAAGTGGAATACCTCGTTCACCGCGGTCTTGTTGGTGTTCAGGTACTCGACGAAGGCCTTCAGACCGCCTTCGTACTTGAACAGCTCCTCCTTGCCGGTACGCTCGTCGCGCAGCAGGATGCCGACGCCGGAGTTGAGGAAGGACAGCTCGCGGATGCGCTTGGCCAGGATGTCCCAACTGAAGTGGATGTTGCTGAAGGTCTCCGGGGACGGCTTGAAGTGAACTTCGGTGCCGGAGCCATCGGTCTCGCCCACTTCGCGCAGTGGGAACTGCGGAACGCCGTGGTGGTAGACCTGTTCCCAGACCTTGTTGTGGCGACGGATGGTCAGGCGCAGTTCATGGGACAGCGCGTTCACCACCGAGACGCCCACACCGTGCAAGCCGCCGGACACCTTGTAGGTGTTGTCGTCGAACTTGCCGCCGGCGTGGAGGACGGTCATGATCACTTCCGCCGCAGAAACCCCTTCTTCCTTGTGGATATCCACCGGAATACCGCGTCCATTGTCGCGGACAGTGATCGACTCATCCGTATGGATGGTGATGCTGATTTCGCTGCAGTAACCGGCCAGCGCTTCGTCGATGGAGTTATCCACCACCTCGAACACCATGTGGTGCAGACCGGTGCCATCGTCGGTGTCGCCGATGTACATGCCGGGGCGCTTGCGTACGGCATCCAGCCCCTTCAGCACCTTGATGCTGGAAGAGTCGTACGTGTTGTTCTCGCTCATGCTTCACTCCCGATGGTCGTGGTCTGAGAGACTTTTCCATGTTCCACGTGGAACATGGATACCGGCGTATCCGTGCGCCAGCCGTCTTTCAATAGTTGCGGGTCCACGCAGGTGATGAATACCTGGCAACCCAAATCTTCAAGCAAGCGGCAAAGAGCCATTCGATGCTGCTCATCCAGTTCCGAGGGCAGGTCGTCCACCAGGTAGACGCACTGTCCGCGCTTGGCGCGATTGATCAGATGGCCTTGGGCGATGCGCAGGGCGCATACCACCAGCTTCTGCTGACCGCGCGAGAGAATCTCCGCGGCGTTATGACCTGCCAACCGTATGCGAAGATCCGCACGCTGCGGTCCCGCCTGGGTGTGGCCCATCTGCTGGTCGCGTAACAGGCTGGAAGCCAGGACCTCCAGGAGGTCCCGGTCCTTGTCCCAGCCTCGGTAGTAGCTAAGGGTCAGGTCATCCAGTGAAACCAATTCGGCGAGGGTTTCCTCGAATACCGGTTTCAACGCCTGGATATAGCTTCTGCGGTAGGCATCGATCTCATCGCTGGCCAGGCTCAATTCCCGGTCCCAGGCCGCTTGCGACGCGGGGTCCAGTTTACCATGCCGGAGCCAGGAGTTCCGCTGGCGCAGCGCCTTCTGCAGGCGCTGCCAGACGGGCAGAAACCGAGGTTCCACGTGGAACACTCCCCAATCGAGGAACTGTCGGCGGATCTTCGGCGCTCCCTCGAGCAACCGAAAGCTGTCCGGGTTGATCAGTTGCAGTGGAAGTGTTTCCGCTAATTGAGCCGCACTTCGGGCGTTCTGCCCATCGATGCGAATGGTGAACTCGCCCTGGCGTTCACGGGAAATCCCCAGGTTGCTGGCGATGCCGTTGGCCAACATCACCTGGCCGAATACGGTGCAGGCCGCTTCCTCGTACTGGATCACCGGCTGCAAGCGCGCACTGCGGAATGAACGCGCCAGGCCCAGCAGGTGGATGGCTTCGAGCACGCTGGTCTTGCCGCTGCCGTTGTCGCCGTAGAGGATGTTGATGCGGGGGGAGGGGGAGAGGGTCACCGGGTGCAGGTTGCGCACCGCGGTGACCGAAACGCGGGTCAGGGACATTCAGTATGTTTAGAGGCGCATCGGCATGACGACATAGGCAGAATCGTCATTGTCGGCCTCGTGGACCAGGGCGCTGCTGTTGGAATCGGAAAGGATGAAGCGGACCTGCTCGGTACCGATCACACCCAGCACGTCGAGCAGGTAACTGACGTTGAAGCCGATCTCCAGGTTGCCGCCGTTGTACTCGACCTGCACTTCTTCCTCGGCCTCTTCCTGCTCCGGGTTGTTCGCCTGGATTTTCAGCAAACCGTTGGAAAGCTGCAGGCGAATGCCGCGGTACTTCTCGTTGGAGAGGATCGCGGTACGGCTGAAGGCTTCGCGCAGTTGCTGGCGGTCACCGACCACCAGCTTGTCGCCACCGCGCGGCAGTACGCGTTCGTAGTCCGGGAACTTGCCGTCCACCAGCTTCGAAGTGAAGGTGAATTCGCCAGTGGTGGCACGGATATGGTGCTGGCCCAGGACGATACCGACTTCGCCGTCCTGCTCGGTGAGCAGACGAGCCAGTTCGAGGATGCCTTTGCGCGGCACGATCACCTGGTGGCGGTCCTGCGACGGGATCTGCGCATCCAGCGAGCACATGGCCAGTCGGTGGCCGTCGGTGGCGACGGAACGCAGGGTACCGCCGTTCACTTCCAGCAGCATGCCGTTGAGGTAGTAACGCACGTCCTGCTGGGCCATGGCGAAGCTGGTGCGGTCGATCAGGCGACGCAGCTTGCTCTGGGCAATGCTGAAGTTCAGCGAGCCGGGACCTTCCTCTACGGTGGGGAAATCGTTGGCCGGCAGGGTGGACAGGGTGAAGCGGCTACGCCCGGCCTTCACCAGAAGTTTCTGCTCTTCGACACGGATGTCGATCAGCACGTCGTTCGGCAGGCTCTTGCAGATGTCCATCAGCTTGCGCGCCGGTACGGTGATCTCGCCGGGTTCGGCGGCATCTTCCAGTACCACGCGACCAACCAGCTCGACTTCGAGGTCGGTGCCGGTCAGCGACAGTTGCTGGCCTTCGACCACCAGCAGGACGTTGGAGAGAACCGGCAATGTCTGGCGGCGTTCCACGACGCCGGCGACCAGTTGCAGCGGTTTCAACAGGGCTTCGCGTTGAATGGTGAAATGCATGGTCTAGTCCCTTGCCTCGTGGGCTGCGTCAGGTTGTCAGGGTACGCAGCAGGTTCTTGTAGTCCTCGCGGATATCCGCGTCGGATTCCCTAAGTTGAGCGATCTTACGACAGGCGTGCAACACCGTGGTGTGATCCCGACCGCCGAAGGCCACGCCGATCTCCGGCAGGCTGTGGTTGGTCAGCTCCTTGGAGAGCGCCATGGCCACCTGGCGCGGGCGCGCCACCGAGCGCGAACGCCGCTTGGACAACAGATCGGATATCTTGATCTTGTAGTACTCAGCGACGGTGCGCTGGATGTTGTCGATGCTGACCAGCTTGTCCTGAAGGGCCAACAGGTCCTTCAGCGACTCGCGAATCAGCTCGATGGTGATCGGCCGGCCCATGAAGTGCGAGTGGGCGATCACCCGCTTCAGCGCACCTTCCAGTTCACGCACGTTGGAACGGATGCGCTGGGCGATGAAGAAGGCCGCATCGTGCGGCAGCTCGATCTTCGCCTGCTCGGCCTTCTTCATCAGGATCGCCACCCGGGTTTCCAGTTCCGGCGGCTCGACGGCCACCGTCAGGCCCCAGCCGAAGCGGGATTTCAGCCGCTCTTCCAGGCCTTCGATTTCCTTCGGATAGCGGTCGCTGGTGAGGATCACCTGCTGGCCGCCTTCGAGAAGGGCATTGAAGGTGTGGAAGAACTCCTCCTGGGAGCGCTCCTTACGGGCGAAGAACTGGATGTCGTCGATCAACAGTGCGTCCACCGAGCGGTAGAAGCGCTTGAATTCGTTGATGGCGTTGAGCTGCAAGGCCTTCACCATGTCCGCGACGAAACGTTCCGAATGCAGGTAGACCACCTTGGCGTTCGGGTTCTTCTTCAGCAGGTGGTTGCCCACCGCATGCATCAGGTGGGTCTTGCCCAGACCGACGCCACCGTAGAGGAACAGCGGGTTGTAGCCGTGCTTGAGGTTGTCCGCCACCTGCCAGGCGGCGGCGCGGGCCAACTGGTTGGACTTGCCCTCGACGAAGTTCTCGAAGGTGAAGGTACGGTTGAGATAGCTGGTGTGCTTCAGCGCACCTTCGACCTGGACGTTGCGCTCGGTGCGCACCGCAGGCGCTGCTCCGGCCGGCATAGCGGCGGCCAGCGGATCGATGCTGGGTTCTTCCGGCTCGTAGGGATCGCTCGAAACGCTGGGAGCCGTCGTCACTGGCGGCAGCTCTTCACGTGGCACTACCACGGGCGCGGCCGATACCGGCTGCACTGGCGCCGGCGGCGGAGCAACCGGAGGCGGGGGAGCCACGTGGGTCTGCGATGGGACAATGGCGGCGCGCGGCGTACGGCTACGCTTGCTGCCTATTAATAAGGAAAGCGCGGGCAACTGACCCTCGCCGCGTTCACCGAGCAGTTCCAGAAGCCGACCGAGGTATTTCTCGTTCACCCAATCGAGGACGAAACGGTTGGGTGCATACACACGCAATTCGTCGCCTTCGGCTTCGACCTGCAAGGGACGGATCCAGGTGTTGAATTGTTGGGACGGCAGCTCATCGCGGAGAAGATCCACGCACTGCTGCCAAAGTTCCACGGACAC